>NZ_LMUF01000010.1:273900-315015 GCF_009766085.1 Burkholderia sp. S171
CTCCCATTCATAGGTGCCCCAAAAGCACGGTGCTCGCCAGAACGACCGATGTTTGAAACCCTCCTTCTCGCGAATCCTGACATAGACACGCTTCGCCACCAGTGCTCTCGGGCAAGCACCAGTTGCCAAGAAACCTGCTCGGCCTCACGTATCTTCGTGGCCTCGTTTCCTGGTTGGTTGGCTGCGTGGTTCGGTATGCGTACAAATTCGGAAGCAGGTTTTTCGCGGATAGCGCGGGGTGTTCCATGGGCGGGTTCAGTCACTGGTGGCGAAGCGTGTCAGGACCTGTGTTCGGAGAAGGAAGGTTTCACACATCCTTCGCTCTGGCGAGCACCGTGCTTTTGGGGCACCTATGAATCAAAACTGCACGCTGTGGACACTTAGGGTAGAGCGGTTAAAGCGTTTTCTTTGCTTCGTTTCTTTGTCGCTTTGGACAAAGAAATGACGTGCCGCCACGCACAGTGGCTAACAGTGATAAAGAGAAAATCCGACTCTCGCAGACCACTAACGCCGAAAGCAGCAACCCGGCACCAACCCAGCACTGACCCCGACCGCCAACACTGAAAACAGCACTCCGACATTGACCCTGACTACCCTCACCGACAAACCCCAAACCACCCCCCGAGTGCGAACGAAAACCACCGAACATGAGCGCGAGCATTAACCCCAGCCCCAGCCCGGGCCCCGGCGCCAAGCCGCTCAAAGTCACGATCGTTGTCCTGCCGCCCTGCTCCCTGAGCGGCGTGGGACTGATCCTGGACAGCCTGCGCCTCGCGAACGAGATCGACGGCCACGCGCTATACGACTGGCAGATCTGCTCCTGGGACGGACGCCCGGTCACGTTCGCCGGCGGCGCGCAGCTTCCCGCCAATTCCGCATTCGGCGACGCCGTCAGCTGCGACTGGCTGATCGTGGTCAGCGAGCGGTATCAGCAATTCGCCGACTACCGGCTGTTCCTGCAAAGCCTCGCGCGCGTGGGCAGCCGCACGCCACGCGTGACCGGCATTCACCACGGCGTCTGGTGGCTCGCCATGGCGGGCCAGTTGAGCGCCTACCGCGTGGCCGTGAACTGGGAAACCTACCAGCAGTTTGCCGAAGAGTTCGAGCGTTCGATCGTCACGCAGCAGATCTTCGAAATCGACCGCGATCGTTCGACCTGCACCGGTGGCCAGGCGACGGTCGACTTCATGCTCGCGATGATCGCCCGCGACCAGGGCGCGGATCTGGCGGAACGGATCGCCGATTCGCTGGGTATCGGCGTGTTGCGCTCGGGCGAAGAGCGTCAACGCATTCCGTTTGTGACCGCGCCGGGCGAACGCCATCCGAAGCTTAACGACGCGCTGCAACTGATGGAAGCGAACATTGAAGACCCGCTCGCCACCGATGAAATCGCAGGACTTGTCGGCATCTCGCGACGCCAGCTCGAACGGCTGTTTCGACAGTACCTCGGCGCGATGCCATCGAAGTACTACGTCAACCTGCGCCTGACCAAAGCCCGCACGCAATTGCAGCGCACCAGCAAGTCAGTGGTGCAGATCAGCCTCGCGTGCGGGTTTGCATCGGCGGCGCATTTCTCCAATGCTTATCGCGACCGCTTCGGTGTGACACCCCGTGAAGAGCGTCGCAACTGGATCGAAAAGCACAGCGGCCAAGCCTCGGATGAACCGCGTGGCGGCGCGTTGCTCGGCTCATCGCGTAACCCCGTTTGAAGCCCTTTCATTGGCTTGCGCATGCTCCCCATCTCGCGTTCGCCGAGACTGACCGCGCGACCGCTTAAAATCACCGCCCCACCCCTGAGAGGTATGAGTTGAAGAACGTTTATTGGATGAATCACAAAGTCGCCGCTTTCGCGGTTGCCGCCACCACGGTATTTACTGCCTCATTCGCCGCATCAAGCGCGCAGGCAGCGGATCTCAAGGAAATTCGCTTTGGCGTCGAGGCGTCGTATGCACCGTTCGAATCGAAGTCGCCGAGCGGCGAGCTGATCGGTTTCGACATCGATGTCGGTAACGCCGTATGTGCGAAGCTCAAGGTCAAATGCGTCTGGGTCGAGAACTCGTTCGATGGCCTGATCCCTGCCCTGCAGGCACGCAAGTTCGACGCGATCAACTCGGACATGACGATCACCGACCAGCGCAAGGCGGCCATCAATTTCACGAATCCGATCTACGCGATCCCGAACCAGCTGATCGCGAAGAAAGGCAGCAAGATCCTGCCAACGGTCGACGGCCTGAAGGGCGCGCACGTTGGCGTGCTGCAAGGGTCGATCCAGGAAGCGTACGCGAAGGCCAAGTGGTCGACAGCCGGTATCGACGTAGTGTCGTATCAGGCGCAGGATCAGGTCTACGCGGATCTCGCAGCCGGACGGCTGGATGCAGCGTTCCAGGACGCGGAAGCCGCGTCGAAGGGCTTTCTGAAGACGCCGCAGGGTACGGGCTTCGCGTTCGTGGGACCCGCCGTGGCTGACGAGAAACTGCTCGGCGCGGGTGTGGGTTTTGGCGTAGCCAAGAACAACCACGCGCTGAACGATGCCCTGAATCAGGCGCTGACGGATCTCAAGGCTGACGGCACCATCGACAAGCTGGGGTCGAAGTACTTCGATGTAAAGGTGGTCGTGAAGTAAGAGCGTTCGCGATCGGTCTTGCCGCGCGGGATCGACCCGCCCAAGCAAACGCCAGGCGCCACCATGACGCCTGGCGTGAATGGATCGGGAACATACGCCGACCGCCTTTCAGTCACATCGCAACGAATATCACGGGACGTACGCCCTTTTTTGATCGTGTACGGCAGGCTGTATCATCACGGGCTCACACCAGGCTTCGAGTTCACGGGTTGATCGTCGAGAGGATTGGCGCCAGCGCACCACTGCCTCACGAGCAAACGCGGCTCGACACCAGAGTGCATGGCAGGGTCACTGCCATTCGCACGGAGCCCATCCTTCATGACAAGCTACAAGCAAGACGGCGCCGAATCGCTCGACGTCCCGGCCAACGCCAGCGCGCCTTCCGCGGTCGGTGCGCACAGCCCCGTTCGCGCATTGATCGCAGCGGTTTCAGGCTACGCGATGGACGGATTCGATCTGCTCATCCTCGGCTTCATGCTGAACCTGATTTCCGCGGACTTGGGCCTGACGAGTTCTCAAGCCGGATCGCTGGTCACGTGGACGCTCACTGGCGGGGTCGTGGGCGGCATCGGCTTCGGCATATTGAGCGACTACCTCGGCCGCGTTCGCGTGCTGACCTACACCATCCTGCTGTTCGCGCTCTTTACAGGCCTCTGCGCGCTCGCAACCGGTTATGGAGACCTGCTCGTCTACCGGTTCATTGCAGGCATCGGACTCGGCGGCGAGTTTGGTATCGGCATGGCGCTTGCCATCGAAGCATGGCCTGCTGACCAGCGCGGCCGCGTGTCGTCGTATGTCGGCATGGGCTGGCAACTGGGCGTCCTCGCGGCGGCCGTGGTCACGCCGCTGCTGCTGCCGCATATTGGCTGGCGCGGCATGTTTGTAGTCGGCCTGTTTCCGGCAGTGGGATCGTTCGTGATCCGCAAGGCGATCGGCGAATCCGAACTGTTCGTGCGCACGCATGCCACGAAAAAACGCGAGTTCCCGATCAAGACCTTGTTCCGCGACAAGACCACGACCAAACACAGCATTGGCGTGATCATCCTGTGTTCGGTTCAGAACTTCGGTTACTACGGCCTGATCGTATGGATGCCGGCTTACCTGTCGAAGATGTTCGGCTACACGCTCACCAAGTCGGCAATCTGGACCGGCGCATCGATCCTCGGCATGCTCGCCGGCATCTGGATCTTCGGCCAGCTCGCGGACCGGATAGGACGCAAGCCGACCTTCATCGGTTATCAGGTCGGCGCGCTGGTCATGGTGTTCGTCTACTCGACGCTCAGCACCCCGAATGCGCTCCTGATCGGCGGTATTTTCATGGGCTTGTTCGTGAACGGGATGATGGGCGGTTATGGCGCGCTGATGGCCGAGCTCTATCCAACGCACGCGCGCAGCACCGCGCAAAACGTGTTGTGGAGCATCGGGCGCGCGGTGGGCGGTTTCGGTCCGCTCGCGATCGGTGCACTCGCCACGCATTACTCTTTCGGCACGGCAATCGCTTTGCTGGCATCGATTTATATTGTCGATCTGCTGGCAACGCTCTTCCTGATTCCAGAGTTGCGCGGAGTCGCACTGGAGTGATTCGCAGCGCTGGGTCATGGAGCGCTGACTGGCAGTGCACTGATACCCGTCAGCGTTCCCGATCGTTCGCGCGAATGGCATTTTCCTTCATACTGGCAGCTGCAGCATTGAAACGGCGTTGCCGTGCGCTCACACGTCGTGGTCACCGTATTACTCAGGAGCATGATCCATGCATGATTCTTATCTTGCGCATGTGCGCAGCACTCTCGATCAAATTCGCACCGACGGTTTCTACAAGTCCGAGCGCGTGATCTCAAGTCCGCAATCGGCTGACATCCAGCTCGCGGGCGGCGGCGACATGCTGAATTTCTGCGCGAACAATTATCTCGGCTTGGCCAACGACGCCCGCCTGATCGAAGCCGCCAAAGCGGGCCTCGACCGCGACGGTTTCGGCATGGCGTCAGTGCGGTTTATCTGCGGCACGCAGACCGTACATA
Organism: Burkholderia sp. S171; assembly: GCF_009766085.1. Lineage (GTDB taxonomy): Bacteria > Pseudomonadota > Gammaproteobacteria > Burkholderiales > Burkholderiaceae > Caballeronia. The sequence goes on from NZ_LMUF01000010.1 coordinate 278,542, forward strand.
AGGAACTCGAGCAAGCGCTCGCCGCATTCCTTCAAACCGACGACTGCATCTTGTACTCAAGTTGCTTCGACGCAAACGGCGGCCTGTTCGAAACCTTGCTCGACGAGTCCGACGCCATCATCAGTGACGAACTCAATCACGCGAGCATTATCGACGGCGTGCGTTTGTCGAAGGCAAAACGTTACCGCTACAAGAACAACGATCTCGCCGACCTTGAGACGAAGCTTCGCGAAGCGGATGCTGCCGGCGCGCGTTTCAAGCTGATCGCCACCGACGGCGTATTTTCGATGGACGGCATCATCGCGAATCTCGCCGGCATTTGCGACCTCGCCGATCGATACGGTGCGATGGTCATGGTCGACGACTCACACGCGGTGGGCTTTATCGGTGAGCACGGACGCGGCACGCCGGAGCATTGCGGCGTGCTCTCTCGCGTGGACATTATCACTGGCACATTAGGCAAGGCGCTGGGCGGCGCGTCGGGCGGTTACGTGGCTGCGCGCCGCGAGATCGTTGAGTTGCTGCGGCAGCGCTCGCGTCCTTATCTATTCTCGAATTCGCTGGCGCCGAGCATTGCGGCCGCCACGCTCAAGGTGCTCGACTTGCTCGCAAGCGACGAAGGCGCCCAGTTACGTGCCAGCGTGCGCGCCAACGGCGCCCATTTCCGCGACGCCATGAGCAAGCTCGGTTTCACGCTCGTGCCCGGCGAACATCCGATCATCCCGGTGATGCTGGGCGACGCGCAAGTGGCATCGCGTATGGCGGACGCGTTGCTGCATGAAGGCGTCTACGTGATCGGGTTTTCGTTCCCCGTGGTGCCGAAAGGCCGCGCCCGCATCCGCACGCAGATGAGCGCCGCGCATACGCCGGCGCAGATCGACCGCGCGGTGGATGCGTTTGCACGCGTCGGCCGTTCACTGGGCATCATCTGAAGCATCGGGACCAATCGGAACCAATCGGGACAATCATGAAAGCACTGGCAAAACTGGAACGGGGTCCGGGGCTGACGCTGACGCGCGTCAAGAAGCCTGAAGTCGGTCACAACGACGTGATGATCCGCATCACGCGCACGGCGATCTGCGGTACCGATATCCATATCTGGAAATGGGACGAGTGGGCGCAGAAGACGATTCCGGTGCCCATGCATGTGGGCCATGAATACGTTGGCGAGATTGTCGAGATGGGGCAGGAAGTGCGGGGTTTTGCTATCGGCGATCGCGTGTCGGGTGAAGGTCATATCACCTGCGGGTTCTGCCGTAATTGTCGTGCTGGCCGCAGGCATCTGTGCCGCAATACGGTGGGTGTGGGCGTCAATCGTCCCGGTGCGTTCGCCGAATTTCTCGTGATTCCGGCGTTCAACGCATTCAAGATCCCACCGGAAATTTCCGACGATCTTGCCGCTATCTTCGATCCGTTCGGCAACGCGACGCATACGGCGCTGTCGTTTAATCTGGTCGGCGAGGACGTGCTGATCACGGGCGCCGGGCCCATCGGCATCATGGCTGTGGCAATTGCCAAGCATGTGGGCGCGCGCAATGTAGTGATCACCGACGTGAACGATTACCGGCTAGAACTTGCCCGCAAGATGGGGGCGACGCGCGCGGTCAATGTATCGGAGACGTCACTGCGCGACGTCATGGCGGAGTTGCACATGACGGAAGGGTTCGATGTAGGGCTGGAAATGTCCGGCGTACCGAGCGCGTTCACGGGCCTGCTGGAAGCGATGAATCACGGCGGCAAGGTGGCGCTGCTTGGTATCCCGCCCGCGCACATGGCGATCGACTGGACCCAGGTGATATTCAAAGGACTGGAGATCAAGGGCATCTATGGCCGCGAGATGTTCGAGACCTGGTACAAGATGGTCGCCATGCTGCAGAGCGGACTCGATCTCTCCCCTATCCTTACGCATAGCTTTGCGGTGGACGACTATGAAGAAGCGTTTGCAACCATGCTCTCCGGTCAGAGCGGCAAGGTGATTCTGGACTGGACGGTTTGATTTTATTCACGCATTGATGCTGCAGGGCCGGAGTACGTGCCTATACTCCGGCCCGGTGCAACTACGCACGTTCCAGCGTCGCTATCTCACGGACCACAACTAGCAGCATCGAAAGACTTGCACCACTTGTCGCGCGCAATTCCGCCAGCAAACGCGCGTAACGTTCGACCGCGGCTTCCCTCTTGGACCGCCAGTTCTCAACGATCACTTCAGGCGTATCGATATCGCGAGTTTGTTCGAGCGCTCTGACCGTCAATGCACGCTTAAGCCGCGCGAGCTCTTCCAAAGCAGCGGCCCGTGCGAGCAGGTCCCAATGAGTGGACGCCGGCAACGCCATCGCGCGCTCGGCGATCCAACTGTAGTTCAGCAATGTGCCTATGGCGAAATAAACGCTTGCGACGGTCTCAAGACTACGGTCGCAATTGGCCGCTACTTCGGCGCTATCGAGCACCGCAGTGGGTATCTCCCCGCTCGCCGCTTGCGCCGCGAGTCGCGCGTCGACGCCCGCTTCCTCCAGCACGCGGCGCCGTTCTGTCCATTCCTCAAGTTCGCCGGTGGGGAGCAAGGCAGCCAACTGCGGCGCAAGCCTTTGCGCTGCTTCACGACAACGCGCGACACGCTCGGCCGCAAGACTCGCGTCCTCCGTCGATACCTTCAAATGACGGAGGAACCAGAGCGTTGCGCCCTCCAGCAAGCGCACGACATCGACGAACATTTTCGCCTGCACTTCGTCTGCCACGCGATTATCGAGCGCATCAATACTGCGCCAAATCTCGTTCAGGTCGAATACATCCCGCGCCATGATGCAGGCACGCACGATGTCGCTGGGACACGCATCGGTTTCCTCCATCAAGCGATGCACGAAGGTGCAGCCGACCCGGTTGATCAGTGCGTTCGTCAGGTGCGTGGCGAGGATTTCGCGCCTCAGCGGATGGCGTTGCATCGGTTCGCTGTAGCGTGCCTGCAAGGGCAACGGGAAATAGTCGGGCAGCATGCCAGCGACAAGCACGTCCTCGGGAACATCCGAGGCGAGCAGTTCGTCGTAGAGCCACATCTTGCTGTAAGCCAGCAGCACCGCGCGCTCGGGCGACGTGAGCCCAAGCCTCGCCGCCTGACGCTCGGTGATGTCTTCGTCCGACGGCAGGAATTCGATCTTGCGTTTCAACCGGCCCGCGCGTTCGAGCCAGCGCATCAGCCGCGCCTCGGCGTCGAGCATGTCGGCCACGTAGCGGTTCGCAATCGATAACGCCTGCGTCTGCGCGTAGTTGTCCTTCAGCACGAGCAGGCCGACTTCATCGGTCATCTCGGCAAGCAACGCATTACGCTGCTTCTCGGTCATCTCGCCGTCAGCCACAACCAGGCCCAGCAGGATCTTGATGTTCACCTCGTGATCGGAACAGTCGACGCCTGCGGAATTGTCGATCGCATCGGTGTTGATGCGTCCGCCATGCTGCGCGTATTCGATCCGGCCAAGCTGCGTCACGCCAAGATTGCCGCCTTCGGCAACAACCTTACAGCGCAGTTCGGAACCGTTGACGCGTACGGCGTCGTTAGTACGGTCGCCGACCTGCGCAGCCGTCTCGCGTGCCGACTTGACGTACGTACCTACGCCGCCGTTGTAGAGCAGATGCACATCCGCCAACAAGATCGCGCGGATCAACTCGTTCGGTGCAAGCGTTGCCGCTGTCACGCCGAGCGCGGCCTGGACCTGTGCCGACAACGCGATCGTCTTAGCCGTGCGCGGAAATATTCCGCCTCCGGCCGAAATCAGCGTCGCGTCGTAGTCTGCCCAGCTCGATCGCGGCAGCGCGAACAGCCGCTCGCGTTCGTTGAAACTCGCGGTGGTATCTGGCTCCGGATCAAGGAAGATATGACGATGATCGAACGCCGCGATCAGGCGGATATGACGCGAGAGCAGCATGCCGTTGCCGAAAACATCGCCCGACATGTCGCCGACACCGACCACGGTAAAGTCTGTTGTCTGGGTATCCACGCCCATCTCGCGAGAATGGCGTTTGACCGACTCCCACGCGCCGCGGGCGGTGATCGCCATTCTTTTGTGGTCGTAGCCCACCGAACCGCCCGAAGCGAATGCATCGTCGAGCCAGAAGCCGTATTCACGAGCGATTGCGTTCGCATAGTCGGAAAACGTAGCGGTGCCCTTGTCGGCGGCGACAACGAGGTAGGGGTCATCGGGATCGTGACGCACGGTATCCGGCGGCGGCACGATAACGCCGGCCACGCGGTTGTCGGTCACGTCGAGCAGACCACGCAGGAACATCTGGTAGCACGCCACGCCTTCACGCGCGAACGCCTCGCGGTCAGACACCGGCGGCGGGTTCTTCACTACAAAACCACCCTTCGATCCAACTGGCACGATGACGGTGTTTTTCACCATCTGCGCCTTCATGAGACCGAGCACTTCCGTGCGAAAGTCTTCCCGTCGATCCGACCAGCGCAAGCCACCTCGCGCCACCTTGCCGCCTCGTAAGTGCACGCCTTCGACGCGCGGCGCATAGACCCAGATCTCGAACATCGGCTTGGGTTCGGGTAGCCCCGGCACCATCGATGGATTGAGTTTGAACGACAGATAAGGTTTGGGTTTACCTTCGTCATCCTTACGAAAATGATTGGTTCGTACCGTCGCGTTGATGACGCCCAGGAACTGCCGCAGGATCCGGTCTTCGTCGAGATTCGGTACGTTGTCGAGCGCGGCTTCGATTTCGGCCAGCACGTGCTGCGTGCGGGTATCGCGAAGCTCACGGCTTTGAGGGTTATCGCCAAGCGCCCCTGGAAGAGCCGGATTGAAGCGCACCAGGAACAGCTCAAGCAACTTGCGCGCGATCGCCGGGTTACCGGTCAAAGCACGTTCTATATAGGCGTCGCTGAACGTTGAGCCCACTTGCCGCAGGTACTTGGCGTATGCGCGCAGGATCGTGACGTCGCGGGCGCCGAGTTGCGCGCGCAAGACCAGCCGGTTGAAGTCGTCGTTCTCGACTTCGCCGGTCCAGACGCTTGCGAACGCGTTCTCAAATAGTTCCTTGACGCGATCGATATCGAACTCCACATCGTCGGCAAGCTCCAGCCCGAAGTCGTGTATCCATGCGTGGGGCGCACCCAGCGGCTCAATGCGATACGGCCGCTCTTCATCAACTCGCACGCCGAGATGTTCCAGCATAGGCAGGCTATGCGACAGCGCGATCGGGTCTCCCACCCGGTACACCTTGAAGCGAAACGCTCTCCGTCCAGCTTCAATCGGCCTGTAAAGGCTCATCGCGAGACCGCCTGCCCTCACCTGGGTCTGTTCGATCAATTCGATATCGCGTACCGCCGTCCGAGCCGGATAATCTTCGCGATACCCGGCCGGAAACGAATCCGCGTATCGATTCAGGAGCCGGTTGCCCTGCTCTTCGCCAAAGCTGTCGACCAACGCATCTGCGAGATCGTCTTGCCAGCGGCGCGCAACCTGCACGATCTGTTGCTCAAGCTCGCGTGTATCGGCCTCGGGCATGGCGCCTTTATCCGAACGCACGGTGATGTAGATGCGCGCGAGCGGAGATTCGGACAACAGCGGCGTGAACTCGATGCTCTTGCCATTGAACGCTTTCATGAGCACGTTCGCGATGCGTTTGCGCAGGTCCGTATTGAACTTGTCGCGCGGCACGAACACGAGGCATGAGACAAAACGATCGAACCGATCGCGCCGCACGAACAGCCTTGTGCGCTGATGCTCTTGCAAACGCAGCACGCCGAGCGCGATGTCGAACAGGTCGTCCTCATCCGCTTCGAAGAGCTCTTCCCGAGGATATTGTTCGAGTACGGTCACGAGCGACTTGTGCAGATGCCCCTTGGCGAGAAAGCCGGCACGCCTGATGATGTTCGCGCATTTGCGCCGCACGATCGGGATCTCGGACGTGGGAACCAGATACGCGGTGGACGTGTACAGGCCAATAAACCGCCGTTCGCCAATCACCTTGCCATCCGCCCCAACGCGCTTCACGCCGACATAATCCAGGTAACCCGGTCTATGCACGGTGGCCCGCGAATTGGCCTTGGTGAGGAAAATCGGCGCGGAGCCATTGATGATGGCCGCCGCTGCCGGAGGCAATGGCGTGGTGTTATCGGCGGATGGCGGCCGCAGACTTTCACGCAGCAGTCCCGCCCCGGAGCCCGGCACGCCACGCAGCGCGAACCCGCTATCTTGCGTAATGAGTTCGTAGTCGCGGTGTCCGAGGAAGGTGAAATGATCCGCTACCATCCACTCCAGGAACGCGCGAGCCTCGACGCCGTCAGCGCTGGTCTCACGCGCTTTCATTTCACCTATGGTCGCGCGCGCGACCTCGAGGATCTTCGGCCAGTCTTCCACTGAAGCACGTACGTCGCCGAGCACGCGCGCGATGTCACTACGTAGCTCGTCGAGTTTTGCTGCTTCGCCGCAGCGGTCCACTTCGAAATGAATAAACGATTCGAGGCGTGATTGAGGATCGCCGCCGTCAACGTGACCCAACGCGATACGCGTGATGGCCCCGCTTGCATCGCGTGAGACCCGGAACACCGGATGAATGGCGGAATGCATCGCCAGGCCAAGACGGTTGACCGCCATGGTGACCGAGTCGACGAGGAACGGCATGTCGTCATTGACGATCTCGACCACCGTGTGATCGGAGTGCCAGCCGTGTTGTTCGAGGTTGGGGTTGTATACCCGCAGGACTTCGCGGCCCGTCGAGAATTTTTGCGCCGTCTGCCAGTGCGCCATGGCCGCGCCGTAGAGATCGGCTATATCGCGGCTCTGGACGTCCTCGGGGTCCGCTAGCTCGTAGTAGTGGCTCAGGAGTGGTTCAACGAGCTTGAACGCCGGCTCTGGAAGCCGTCCCCGCGCAAAGTCGACTACGTCGGTGAGAAGGTGCGCAACACGTTCTTCGCTCTTGGTCAGCATGTCGTCTCCCGGATCTGGCACGTACGGTGCTCGGATTATGCGCCAAGTTCTGTGACACTTGAACGCCGCAAGCACCGTCCGCGGAAACCCTCAGACCCTGACCCTGGCACTGACCCTAACGCTGATTAGAGCCCGAGACAACATCGATCCATACCGCGAGCACGAGAATGCCGCCCTTCACGATCATCTGCCAATACGAATCGACATCCAGCATGGACATGCCGTTGTCCAGGCTCGCCATGACCAGCGCCCCGATCAATGCGCCATAGACGGTTCCAGAACCACCGCGCATGGACGTCCCGCCGATAAAGCACGCGGCAATGGCGTCAAGCTCGCCCATGGTTCCTGCCGACGGCGACCCGGCCGCGAGCCGCGCCGTGTTGACCAAGCCGGCAAGCGCGCACATCAGGCCCATCAACGCGAAGATGATCAGCTTCACGCGGTTCGTGTTCACGCCCGACAAACGCGTTGCTTCGAGGTTTGAACCCACCGCATAAATGCGCCGGCCGAACACAGTCTGCGTGGCGATATAGGTGAAAATACCGAGCAATGCGAGCAGCAATAACACCGGTACGGGAATACCGCCGTATTGGTTCAGCGTGGTCACGAACGCGACCAGCACGAGCCCCGCCGCGACGATCTTCACGCCGTCCTGCCAAAGCGGCACGACCGGCAGCTTGTAACGCAAACGGTTCTGACGCTGGCGCACGGTGAGCGAAACGAGCAACGCGAACAGCACGACAGCAAGCGCATTACCCGCCATGCGCGGCAAATATCCCTGGCCGATAAACACAAGATTGCTGGAGACCGGCGCGATGGTCGAGCCGCCTGTCACACCCAGCAGCACGCCCCGATACGCGAGCATGCCGCCAAGCCCGACGATGAACGACGGCACTCGCAGATACGTCGACCACCAGCCGTTGAACATGCCAATTGCAATGCCGAGCAGCATCACCGCCGGCACGGTGAACTGAATCGGCCAGTGATGCGAGACATCGAGAATAGCGGCTACGCCCCCGAGCAATCCCAGCAACGAGCCGACCGACAGATCGATCTCGCCCGAGATGATCACGAACACCATGCCGCACGCGAGCATGCCAGTGATCGACATTTGCCGGAGCAGGTTCGAGAGGTTGCGTGGCGTGACGAACGCACCATCGGTGAGGAAGGAAAAGAAGATCCAGATGACGGTGACCGCCAGCAGCAACGCGAGCAACTTGTATCGCATGAAAAGCTGCTTGAAGCGCTGCCCGGAGGTGGTGCTTGAACTTCCAGTGGCGCTGCGTTTGGGCGACGAGGTGACGTCAGGTGTCATGCGACGCTCCCTTGAAAAGTGTGGGTCTGTGGAGTCGCGCGGATAGCCGCCGCCAGGAGTTGTTCTTGCGTGAGCCCTTCATTGATAAAGTCGCCGCGCAGTTGACCCTCTCCTATCACCAGCACGCGGTCGCTTACACCAAGCACTTCATTCAATTCCGACGACACCACGATGATCGATACACCGCGCCGGGCCAGCGCGAACATGAGCTTATAGATCTCGAACTTGGCGCCGACGTCGACGCCCCGTGTGGGTTCATCGAGGATAAGAATGGCTGGGTCGGTCAGCAGCATCTTGGTCAGCACGGCCTTCTGCTGATTGCCGCCGGACAAGCTGGCGATGGACAACATAGGCGTAGCGGCACGTACGGAAAGCCGCTTCATTTCTGTATGGATGGTATCGAGTTCGGCGGCGGAATCAATCCGCCCGCCCTTCGCAAAACGATTCAGCACGGCCAGCGTGATGTTATGCCCCACACCGAGCTGCGGCACGATGCCGTGACGCTTGCGGTCTTCAGGCACCATGCCGATACCGGCGTCGATCGCATTGGCCGGGGTCTTGATCTTCAGGCGCTTGCCGTTCAGATAAACCTCCGCCTCGCTCACGCCCGGGTACGCGCCGAAGATCGCTTGCATCAGTTCGGTCCGCCCTGCGCCGACCAAGCCGGCGACGCCGAGAATCTCTCCCTTTCGCAGCGAAAACGAGACGTCATCCACGCGCTTGCGCCGCGGGTTGGTCACATCAAAACAGGTGACATGGCGGGCCTCGAAAATCACTTCGCCAATGTCATGCGGCTCGCGTGGGAACAGGTTCTTGATCTCTCGACCGACCATCATGGCAATGATGTTGTCCGTGCTGAGATCCTTCATGGGCTGCGTGCTGACATGCTTGCCGTCCCGGATTACGGTGATGGTGTCGCAGACCGCTTCCACCTCGTCGAGCTTATGCGAGATGTACACGCAAGCCACGCCGCGCTTCTTCAGGTCGCGCACAATGTCGAGCAAGATCCGTATTTCACTCGCAGTCAGGGACGACGAAGGTTCATCCAGGATCAGCAATTTCGCGCGCTTGTTCAACGCCTTGGCGATCTCGATCAGTTGCTGATGACCGCCGCCGTAGTTCATCACGGGCTGAGCCACATTGATGCCGCTGATATTCAGTTCGCGCAGCAATTCGTCGGCGCGCTGATACATAGCCGCGTAGTTCATCCGGCCGCCGCTCAGCGTGATTTCGTTGCCGAGGAAGATGTTCTCCGCCACTGACAATTGCGGCACCAGCATCAATTCCTGGTGGATGATGACAATGCCCGCGTCCTCCGTTTCGCGGATAGTCGATGCCCGCAATGGCTTACCTTCCCAGTGGATTTCACCTTCCCACGTGCCGTGCGGATAAACACCGGACAGCACCTTCATCAGCGTCGATTTGCCTGCGCCGTTTTCGCCGCACAAACCCACGCATTCCCCGGGCGAGACCACGAGGTCGATACCATCAAGCGCCTTCACACCCCCAAACGTCTTGACGATGCCGTGCATTTCCAGCAGCGCGTTTGCCATGCGGTTTTTATCCTGGACAGTGAATCAGCGTGAAGACCCCGTAGGAGCCTTCGCGCCTTGCATGACGCAGCAGGCAGGTTAATTCCCTGCCAACTGGGCCTGCGTATAGAAACCGTCCTTCACCACCGTATCGACATTGCTCTTTGTCAGGAGCGTCGGCTGCAACAACACGGTGTTGACCTGCTTCATGCCGTTGTCGTACTTCGCGTTATAGGCCGGTTGCTGCCCTTTTGCCAGGTCCACCGCCAGTTTGGCCGCTTCGCCCGCAATCAGCTTGAGCGGTTTATAGACCGTCATGGTCTGCGTGCCGTCTACCACCCGCTTGACCGCTGCAAGGTCAGCATCCTGCCCGGAGATAGGCACCTTGCCCGCGAGGTGTTGCGCGGCGAGCGCCTGGATAGCGCCGCCGGCCGTGCCGTCATTGGACGCCACAATAGCGTCGATCTTGTTGTTGTTCGCGGTCAGCGCATCTTCCGTGATGCGCAGCGCAGTCGCCGCACTCCATTCCGGCACCCATTGCTGGCCGACAATCTTGATGTCGCCACGATCAATAGCCGGCTTCAGGATCTTCAACTGCCCTTCACGCAGCATCTTCGCGTTGTTGTCGGTCGGTGCGCCGCCGAGCATGAAGTAGTTACCCTTAGGCTGCGCGTTGAACACGCCCTGCGCCTGCATTTCGCCGACCTTCTCGTTGTCGAAGGAGATATAGGCGTCCACATCGGCATCGAGGATCAATCGGTCATACGACACCACCTTGATGCCCGCCTTCTTCGCTTCGGCCACGACATTGCCGAGGGTTTTCGAATTGAACGGCACGATCACGATGACATCGACACCCCGCGAGATCAGGTTTTCAATCTGCGATATCTGCCGTTCTTCGCTGGCATCGGCGGATTGCACGGACACCTTGGCGCCCAGCTTCGTGGCGGCGGCGACAAAATAATCGCGGTCGCGCGACCAGCGCTCGACGCGCAGGTCGTCAATACAGAAACCAATTTCAGGTTTGTCCTTGCTGGCATGCGCCAACGTAGGAAGCACAGTCAAACCGGCGAACATCGCTCCACAGACTAGCGATCCGAGCACGGCGCGGCGTTTTGCGAACTTCATGTCTCACTCCTTTTTATGGTTGACTAGCCGATGCGTCTCCCTGCGTGGCCGGTCAGGGCAACGCATGTGCGAGAGAAGGGACGTCGGCGGAATCTACTGCTTGCGCCGCGAATCGATGTTCACGGTCGTCGGTTTTAAGGGAAGCGGTCTCTTTAGTTTGTCGTTAGCTTGGGCCTTTATCCGCCTTGGACGCAATTGCGAAATCAGCCGGGCCGCTTAATGATTTTCGATGCGATTTCTTAGCGGGCTCGGTCAGCCCACGCATTACTTGTAAATCGCCCTGTTCACGATATTTTCGAGCTGCTCCTGTTGCCCGCTCACATGCTGAGGGTTAACACGACGTGCAAGCGCATCCATCGCCAGCGACTCCAGAGAGTAACCGCCAGAGAGGATCTTGCGGCCGAATTCCGTGTCCCAACCCGAATAACGCTGCGTCTTGAACGCGGCAAGCTTGTCGTTCTCGACCAGCGTGGCTGCCCTTTCAAGCGCGATGGCGATGACGTCGATTGCGCCTATATGGCCGAAGAACAGGTCCTCGGGCGCCACGCTTTGACGCCGCACTTTTGCATCGAAATTCATGCCGCCGGTGCTGAAGCCGCCATGTCGCAAGATCTCATACAGCGCCAGCGTCAGCTCCTCAACGCTGTTCGGAAACTGGTCTGTGTCCCAGCCGTTCTGCGGATCGCCGCGATTCGCATCGACACTGCCGAAGATACCCAGCGCATAAGCCGTTGCAATCTCGTGGTGGAACGAATGCCCCGCGAGCGTTGCATGATTCGCTTCAATGTTCACGCGGATTTCATTTTGCAAACCGAACTGCGCGAGAAAACCGTGGACCGTCGCCACGTCGTAGTCGTACTGGTGCTTGGTCGGTTCCTGCGGTTTCGGCTCGATCAGCAACGCACCTTTGAAACCCGTCTTGTGCTTATGCTCCACCACCATGTTGAGGAAACGCCCAAGCTGGTCTCGTTCACGCTTGAGGTCTGTGTTCAGCAGCGTGTCATACCCTTCGCGGCCGCCCCACAAGACATAGTTTTCTCCCCCCAGCTTATGCGTAGCCTCGAGCGCCTGGAACACTTGCGTGGCCGCGAACGCAAACACTTCGGGGTTCGGATTGGTCGCAGCTCCGGCTGCGTAACGCGGGTGCGAGAACAGGTTCGCCGTGCCCCACAGCAGCTTGATACCGGTTTCCTCCTGCTTGGCAGCCAGATAGTCCGTGACGCCCTTGAAGTTGTTGACGTAGTGCTTGATGCTGTCGCCCTCGGGCGATACGTCGGTGTCGTGGAAGGTGTAATACGGCGCGCCCAGCTTCGAGAAGAATTCAAACGCCGAGTCGGCTTTCACGTGGGCTCGTTCAATTGCGTCGCCGGGTTGCTGCCACGGCCGGTGAAAGGTGCCCTGCCCGAACATGTCCACGCCCGGCCATACGAACGTATGCCAGTAGCAAACGGCCAGCCGCAAGTGATCCTCCATGCGCTTGCCGAGGACCAGTTTGTCGCGATCATAATGCCGATAGGCAAAAGGATTGTCGGACTCGGGGCCTTCATAACGCACGGCCGGCAAATGTTCGAAATACGACATGGCGTCTCCTTCTTTTTAATGTGATGCCATGCTGCCAGCATCGTTGTGCAACGAGCAATTGCGAAATCCGCCAGTGCTCATGGTGTTTCTTCAGCTAAGTGAAAATCAGGCTGGCGGCGGCTCGGTGCGCGGGCCTAGAATCAGCAAACGCTAAAAAGACTCGCGTTAAAAAACACGGCGCATATTGCGCTGCAACGGAGACGGCGGGCATATCGCGACACCGCGGCATGCTCCTGTCCGGAGTTCAATGACACGACCACAGACCGCTCAGGCTTCTCACCGGATCGCGCTCATGTTCAACGCGAACAAGGTGTATGACCGCGGAGTCATTACCGGCATCGGCAACTATTTGCTGTCCACGCGCGTCGCATGGGATCTCTTCCTCGAAGAGGACTTTCGCTGCCGGCTGAACGGTATCGAACGCTTCGAGGGCGACGGTATCATCGCGGATTTCGACGATCCCGAGGTGGCCGAAGCACTGGGAGATTCGCAACTGCCCGTGGTCGCGGTGGGTTCTTCTTATTCGGACCCGGCATGTTATCCGGCCAGGTTGCCCTATATTGCGACCGACAACGCGAAGCTGATCTCGCTCGCGTACACGCATTTGATCGGTGCGGGTCTGCAGCGTTTTGCGCTTTATAGCCTGCCTGAATCGCCCGAAAACCGCTGGGCGCAAGAACGCGAACTGGCCTTCAAAGCGCTGCTCGCAGCTGATGGGCTGGAGGCCGATATTCATCGCGGACTGCCAACGAGCGCACCCGTCTGGAGCCAGGCAAGCGCGCAACTAACATCTTGGCTCGAGAGCTTGCCGAAGCCCGTCGGGGTGATCGCCGTGACCGATGCCCGTGCGCGGCACCTGCTGCAGGCGTGCCTCATTTCGGGTATTCCCGTACCTGAGCAAGTGGCCATCATTGGCATAGACAACGATCCGCTGACACGCTCGCTAACCCGCATTCCGCTGTCTTCCGTGATCCAGGGAACTGAGGAAATGGGCAGGACAGCTGCCCATCTGCTGCACCAGATGCTGGGGGGCGCGCGCTTTCACGGCAGACGTATCCTCGTGCCGCCGGTGGGCATCAACGTGCTTGAGTCAACGCGGCATCAACCGGTGTCGAGCCCCTATGTGATGCGCGCACGCCACTACATCCGGCAATACGGATGCCAGGGCATCAAGACCGAACAAGTGGCGGATTACGTGGGCGTATCGCGTTCGTCGCTGGAGGATCATTTTCGCCGCGAACTCGGCTGCACCGTGCATCAGGAAATACTGAATCACAAACTTGACGTCGCGAAACAACTGCTCGCGCGTCACGATTTATCAAGCGCCGAAGTCGCCATCCGCTGCGGCTTTACTTCGCTGCAATACATGTACGCCGTGTTCCGTCGCGAGCTGGACTGTACGCCGCGTGAATATCAGGAGCGCCAGCCCGTTGCGCCCTGCGCGCAACCCGGCTGATCCCGCCCCCCATGAATCTCGCCGATATTTTCGCCGATATGCCCACTCCTCTCCGCCCAGGCTCCGCGCGCGTCAGTGTCGAACGCTGGGGTGAGTTGCCCGGCGGCGACGTGGCGCGCCTGTTCACGCTGCGCAATGTGCACGGCATGCGCGTCGCCATCAGCGATCTCGGCGCGACGCTGGTCTCGTGGAATACGGCCGATCGCACGGGACGCGTGGCCGATGTCCTGCTGGGCCACGACACGCCCGCCGAATATTTCGCCGGCCATGCTTATCTCGGCGGTGTGATCGGGCGCTGGGCAAACCGGATCGAGAACGCGCGCTTCGCACTCGACAACGTCGCGTATTCGCTCGACCGCAACGAGGGTGACAACTTGCTGCATGGCGGCACGGCAGGCTTTCATCGCGCGCTATGGGACGCGCAAGAGGTGGACGGCGGGCTGGTCCTCACGCATGAATCGCCGGAGGGCGACGCAGGTTTCCCCGGCAATGTATTGACCACACTACGCTACACGCTCGATGACGACGGCACGCTGACGCTCGCGTATGAAGCCGTATCGGATGCGCCTACGCCGCTCAACCTGACGAACCATGCCTGCTTCAATTTATCCGGCGACGAAACTGCCGATATCCGCGGCCACGTCATCTCCATCGATGCCGACACATTCTTCGAAGTTGACGCCGCGCTGATCCCCGAAGGCCGCGTGCAGGTCGCGGGCCATGCGTTCGATTTCCGTGCAAGCGCTCCGCTCGGCGCGCGGCTCGACTGGCCGCACGATCAGCTCGCGCGTGCAGGCGGCTTCGATCATTGTTATGTCGTAGGTGAAAACGGCGAAACGCTCAAGCCCGTCGTGCGGCTCTACGACCCCGGCAGTGGCCGCGAGTTGACGATGGGAACCAACGCGCCCGGCGTGCAGTTCTATACCGGCAATCATCTCGATGGCATCGTGGGACGGCACGGATGGCGTTACGGCAAACACGCCGGCCTGTGCCTCCAGGCCGGCGCGTTCCCGAACCAGGTCAACATGGCGGACGCGGGCAGCGTGATCGTGAGGCCCGGAGAACCATACCGCCAAGTCACGTGGTATCGGCTGGGTCTACAGCAATAGTCCCTTTATTTCACCACGATCGTGCCCGTCATATGCGGATGGATCGAACAGAAATACTTGTACGTGCCGGGCTTCGCGAACGTCTGTGAAAAGTGCTCCCCGGAATCGAGCGGCGCCGATTTGAATTCGCGCGGCGTTGCATCGTTGACAATGGTATGAGGCATGTCGTCGTGGTTCTCCCATGTCACGGTCGACCCTGCTGCAACAGACAACTGAGCAGGACTAAACGAAAAATTGTCGATCACAACGGTAGCGGCCGGCTTAGCCTCGGCAGCGAACGCGGACGTAGCCGCCAGTGCCGTCGCGAAGCATAGTGCGGCTATTGTTTTAGCGACAGTCTTCGCTATCCATACGCCCTGAAAATCCGGCATTGTCATCATCGTTCTCCGCTTGTTCAAGATGGCGCTCATACGCTAAGCCGCGTGTCGACAATGGCCAGGTCAGCTTTGCCTGGAACATAGTTGACCGTGCGTACGCCCAGCATCTTGCGTAGCGTGTCGGCGGGAACTTTCATCGGACCAGGACCTGCTGCTGTGCCGGGCGCCGGCTGCGGAAATGCGGTGGACAACGCCGAATAGAAGTTGATCTCGCCTTCAACTTTTTGCGCGACCTGGTGCACATGGCCGTTAAGCACCGTGACGGAACCAAAGCGTTTCATCATGGCCAGCGCCTGCGCGCTGTCATCCGTACCCCAGCCCCACTGCGGATACAAAGACCAGAGGGGGATATGCGCGAACACGACTATCGGCGTGCTGCTCGTGCGCGCGTGCAGGTCTTGCTTCAGCCACGCTAGCTGCTCATCGCCGAGAAAACCCAGGCCGCCGCCACGCAGATCAAGCACGTTGGTCAAGCCGATGAAATGCACCCCGCCCTGATCGAAGCTGTACCACTTGGGGTCCGCGGGTTTGGCGAAGCGCTCGAAATAGGAACCGCCGTCGTCGACGAGCACGTCGTGCTCGCCCGGTACGTAGTGCACATCGAGTCCGGCGCTCTGGACGATCTGCGTGGCGGTGTCGAACTCGCCGGGTTTGGACAGGTGGCTGATGTCGCCGGTATGGATGATGAACCTGGGTTTCTCCGAGCTCGTGCGGATCTTGTCGACCGCTTCCTGCAAGGTGCTCGCTGGATCGAGGTTCGGGTCCTTGCTGAAGCCTATGTGACTGTCGCTGATCTGCACGAAGCTGAACGCATGACGGTCGGTTTCTGCAGCCTGTGCGGTGCCGCCTATCAGCTTCGACCCCGGCACGCCGCCGTTCAACGTCCACAGCATGCCTGCACCGGCCCATGCCATGCACGTCAGTGCGGTACGCCGTCTGGCGCCGTGGTCCGTGAGGGGTTCGGGCGGGAGGATTTTTTTGTCGAGGGCGGGCATGAACGGCTCCTGGTGGATGGGTGAGAAAAACGGGTATGCAACAGGTATGGAAGGTACGGATGCATTGCCCGATGCCCATCAAACTCAGAAGCTCACTGCTTTATTCCCGGTGAATTTTTTCGCCAAACACGCATAATCGGGAATAAATCAGACCGCCGAGTGGTAAGTAGAGTTGAGAGCCGGCGTCTTGAGTTGCGGTGTTGCAGGCAGTCCGGCGACCCGCCATGCACGTCCGTGCGTGGCGCACGTTCTGCACGTTCAGCACGTTCCGCGGTAACACCGTTTGCCAGGGAGAGTACCGATGGCGAAGCACTCGCCGAATCGCTTCGATGCGCTGATGCTTCCGCATCTGGACGCGGCGTATAACCTTGCCCGCTGGTTGAGCGGCAGTCCCACGGACGCCGACGACGTCGTGCAGGAAGCCTTCCTGAGAGCCTTTCGTTTCTTCGATGGCTACGAGGGCGACAATCCGCGCGCCTGGCTGCTGGCGATCGTGCGCAACACGTGGTTCACCGAGTGGCGCAGGCAACATAACCGCGCCGATTCCACGCCCTACGACGACTCGCTCAATGTCGACGATCAGCTTCCCGGCTGGGCCGACGAAAGCGGTGAAGATCCGGAGAAGCTGGCGGTGCGTCAAGACGAGACTGAGCTCGTGCATCGGGCGTTGGCTACGTTGCCGGTTGAATATCGTGAGGTGATCGTGTTGCGTGAACTTGAAGACATGAGCTACAAGGACGTAGCGGCCGTGGCGGGGATACCCATGGGGACGGTCATGTCACGGCTTTCGCGCGCGCGCCGCCTGTTGTGCGCGGCTGTACGGGCGGCCCAGGGCGGGCCGGAACAGCAGGCGATCCGCCTGGTCAAAACACCACCCGCCGGTCCGGAGGAGTCCAAGCGTGGAAACTAAATCCAACTCATCGCTCGCTGAGAAACTGCGCGACGGTTCGCTTTACGAACGCGCTCCGGAATCCTTGCGCGTGCAGGTGCAAGCCCGGTTGAAAGCAGAAACAGCCAGGAAAAGTCCGTCGCCTCGGAGCTGGTCGTGGCGCATGGCAGGGCTGCCATTCATCGGCGGAGGAATTGCGGGAATCGGCTTGTGCTCGCTGGTCTTCATGACGCTGCTCTGGACTCAACCGCCGCCCCGCGGCGGTGATCTGCAGCAGGAGATCGTCTCAAGCCATGTACGGGCGCTGATCTCGGCGCGCACGATGGATGTGCTGTCGAGCGACCAGCATACGGTCAAGCCCTGGTTCAACGGGCGCATTGACTATGCGCCGCCTGTGGTCGATCCGAAGGCTCAAGGCTTTCCGCTGGTTGGCGGACGGCTCGATTATGTAGACCATCGTCCTGTTGCCGTCATGATCTACCAGTATCTGAAGCATCCGATCGACTTGTATGTCTTCCCTGAAGATCATGGCAAAAACGCGCATTCGTCCACGCCTCTTGTCACGCAATCCGACGATGGCTATTCGCTGGTCGAGTGGCATCAGGACGGCATGGTGTATTGGGCAATCAGCGATGCATCGCCTGTCTACATCAAGCGGTTCGCCGAAGCGATCAAGGCGGGAACGCGGCAATAGGCGGGACCGCGTGGCTTGACACCGGTGGTCAGCGGTTCACTTGTTCGCGGGCCGCTGCGATGGTTAGCGTCATGGCGCCACCCGAACCGCTCCTGCGCACCCGCTTTGTATTCGGCCTCGCCGCTTCGTTGGTTGCGCTCCGACCCTAGCCACCGCCCCTCACGGCGATCGGTTCTGCTGCATCAACATCTCCTCCTCCATCCACGTTCGCTCGGGCGACCGCGCGATCAAACATCCACACATGCCGGCCCTTGTGTCTGCAGACGAATAGGCGTCTCATGTAAAAACCGTTTCGCGTGCGGAATTATCGGACGAGGTGATCGTTTTCATTTGTAGGAGCCATGCCACAGGAACGCTTAGGGCAGATGTCTTCACCCCACTTACGGTCACCCGATATGTCGCCGATTTTCCGAATAGTTGTCGTCAAACATATTACTTAATGCTGTCTATATTCTTGCAAACAAGTGCGATAACTGCAGTCTTGTAACGATCGGAAAAATGGCGCGTAACGTCTGTAATGGCACTTCGTGGTCAACTGAATTAGCGTTCAGTTGTGCTCCTTTAATGCAGCGGACTCGCGAGACGGTCCGGAATCTGCTTGCGGTAAGAAAGCCGGGGAGCGTGTCGTCAAACCAGGTTGGGAGAAATGTCGTGAAACGCCTGAATTCTTGCTTGCCGCTGGCAGCGGTGGCAGTCGCCGCAGCCTGTATTTGCGGACCGGCGAATGCTGCACGTGTTTTCGTGGGTGTGGGGGTGGGAGTACCTTATTACTATCCGGTCGCGCCCGTTCCTTACTACTACCCTTACGCGCCGGTCGTAGCTGTACCGGCGCCACCGGTCGACTATGTCGAACAGGGACCAGCGCAGGACCCGGGGCCATCAGCCGATGCCTCCGGACAGCAGCGCGGTTCCTGGTACTACTGCGAGGCATCGAAAGCGTATTACCCGTATGTGAAGGAATGCCCGGCGGGCTGGCGTCCCGTGGCGCCCCAGCCAGGCAACTCTCAGTAATCCTTGAACGGAAGATCAAAGCGTCATGAAGTATCCAAGACTTGTATTACTCGTTTCGATGGGGGTTTCGCTGGGCATTCTTGGCGGGTGCGCCGTGGTGCCCCAGGGACCGAGCGTGATGGCCCTTCCTGGTACTGGCAAGACGTTTGACCAGTTCCGCGCGGATGACGGTTCTTGTCGTCAGTTTGCGTATGGACAGGTGGGGGGCGACCAGGCTAATCAGTCCACGACCAATAGCGCCGTGGGCAGTGCGGTGGTCGGTACCGCGATAGGCGCCGCGGCAGGAGCGGCGTTCGGCGGTGGTTCGGGCGCAGCAATCGGCGCCGGCGCCGGTCTGCTGGGCGGCAGCCTGTTTGGTGCGTCCAACGCGCAAGGTTCGGCGTACGACGTGCAGCGACGCTATGACTACGCGTATCTGCAGTGCATGTATGCGAACGGCAACCGCGTGCCAATGCGCGGGCGAATGATGAGCGCACCGGCACCGCAAGGCGTTTATTCGACGCAACCGCCGCCTCCGCCCCCGCCGCCCGGGATGCCGCCGCCTCCGCCGCCGGGGTATTGAAGAAGGCGCACTTTCGCAGGTTTCGTTCGCACCCGGCCAACGGGTTCTGTTGGAGCAGTGCGAACGAAAAATCTATCCCTGCGTACGGATCGAATTGCTGATTCCGCGCGCGCAATCAATTAACGCCGGTGCCAGGCGCTGCTCCGCTTCGGCGAGCGTCCAGCGACTTGTGGGCGCAACAACATGTACGGACCCCACCGGCCGCCGGCCGCCGTTCGCCGTCAACCACGGCCGCTGCCGTTGCCGTTGCCGAAAAAAAACCTCCGGGAACCGAAGAAGCGTAAATTCATTGGATAGGTTCCGGCCTGTTGCGTGGATCATGCGACGGGTCAAACGTCGAAGTCGGACACGGTGTACAGGAGGAGCAGCCATGAACACAAAACAAAGTAAAAAGGGACATCTCGAAGCCGCAGCGTCGCATCACGAGCAGGCCGCGCGATTTCATCGCGAGGCGTCACACCATTTCGGAGCAGGCAAGGACTACGACCACGCCGCCCATCAAGCGGTCATGGCACATGGTTATGCGCTTCACGCCATAGACGAAGCCAACAACGTCGTCAAACACAACGCGGGCGCGTCGACCGTATTACCACCGCCAACAGGGTCCGCTGAACACAGCACCACCGCAGCGCAGCATCACGCGGCAGCCGCGGAACTGCATGGACAAGCAGCGCAGCATTTGCGCCACGCAGCCAAGCTCTTCGACGATGACCGTAGCGCCGTCGCTCACGACACCCAGGTAGCGTTTTCCCTTGCCGTGCGCGCGCTCGCTCATTGCAACGAGGCGGCCAGACAGCATGTCACGTCAACGCGTGATAAAACCCCGGTCACCGGCGCGGCCTGAGAGCGTGCGTTTGAAAGGATGTTGCCGCGAGCAAGTAAGGGATGGCAACCAAGGCACAGCAACGTAAGGACACCATCACCGCCCTGGCCTCTTCGATCGGAACCCGCTGATCGAATGCCGGGGCGTGTCCTCGTCACTATCAGCCTATGCTCACGCATCAGTAAAAGTCACGCCGATGCACGCCTTGCATCAAGCCGCGGGCTTTGAAATCCGGCCTAGGACGTAACGGCCGCTCCGCCGAATGGCTCGGCCATGCTGGTTTGATTTCTGCCTGACGCCTTCGCGCGATACACGGCCTGGTCTGCCACCTTGATCAGCGCGAGCGCGTCGGTTACCTCCTCGGTGTCGGTACACGCCACGCCGATGCTTACCGTGATAACCCCATGCTCGCTGCCGTTGTGTTCGATAGCCAGTCCGCGCACAGCCGCGTGGATAGCGGCTGCCACCGTAGCTGCAGCCGCACCGTCCGTCTCCGGCAGCACGACGACAAACTCCTCGCCTCCAAAGCGCGCCGCGATATCGCCTGGCCGCTGGCTGTTACGCGCGATCGCCTGCGCCACGGCGGTCAACGCATCGTCACCCGCCTGATGACCGTACGTGTCGTTGTAGCGTTTAAACCGGTCGATATCCACGAACAGGAGCGCCAACGGTTTGCCTGATCGTTTCGAGCGGTGCCATTCGAGCATAAGGCGATCGTCCAGGCTGCGCCGGTTGCTCAGGCCCGTCAGCCCGTCGATACGCGTCATGTCGCGCAACTGTTGTTCGACTTCCAGCCTGTGCCGGAATTCCACGGAGAGCAGCTGCGCGGCAAACAACATACCGACAATCAACAGCGCGGTGACAATGCCGATGTACCACGCCCGGCTCGTCCAGTCTGCAAACACGTAACGGGTCGCAGGCGCAATGATCACGATCATTTTCAGCTTGTCGAACCTGCGAAAATTGTACAGCCGCTCCACTCCGTCGCGTCCCGAGGTGTCGATGAACGACGTCTCATGGGTTTGCCTGAACCGCTCGAAGTTTTTTCTTCCGCTGAAGTTCTCGTCGACCGGGCTCCCATCATTCGGATAACGTAGGATCACATGGCCGTCATCCTGCAAGAGGGTAATGGCACCCCCGGGACCAAGCTGGACGCCCGACAGCAGGTTCTGGAAGTAGTCGAGCCGGAAGGCCGCCACGACCACGCCGGCGAACGAGCCATCAGGATGGTTCACGCGCCGGCTGAACATGAGATCGACTTCGCCGGGATTGAGGCGCGACTGCAGGGGACGGCTGACGAACAGCCCCAGTGCCGGATTGTCGCGATGAACGGTGAACCAGGTGCGATCGGCCAGATCCACGCTGCGTGGAACCACGCTGGTGGAATCGACAATGATCTTTCCCCTCGAATCAAGGCACAGCAACGAGCCTATGTACTGGCTAGCGGTGGCGGATCTGTCGAAGAGGAGTTCCCGCCTCAGGCGGTCCGGCAGCCGCATGACATCTGCGTCTTGCGCGCCGTCCACGGCCGCCTGGATAGAGAGGTCCGTGAGTTGGGAGGTGTAGGTGATGTCATGTTCAATGACGCGCGCCAGGTTGTCCGCATTCTCGATAGCCCGGGCGGTGGCGTCCTGACGCGCTTCCACGAGAACAGCGAGGGCGAACCCGAGTACGATCACCGAGAAAGCGATGCTGCCTAGACCTATTGCATTCGGATGGCGCGCTAATGCCGCTCTTAGCCGAAAGAAAATAGTCGGTTTTTTTAACATTCGAAGGCTTCCAACGCTAAGGCGCTACTAAGTCGCTATTGTCTGGCGCTTATCGGACCCGAGCCGACCCGCGCCTGTTTGCACTTCGCTGATCGACTTTCCCGCTTGTGGAAACTGGTTTTTCCCTAAAGCCGCAATTACCCATGCAATCAGTCAATGCTTTGCATGCACGTCCCACCTTTCGATCTGCCTGGTTGTTCCCATTTATTGGTGCACACCCCGGCACCTATTCATCATGCAATTATTCTATGCGTTCCAAGCCGGCCTGCGATGATCTTTCTTTCTCTTGCACGCGCTTACCCGTCAAGGCTGTTCTTGCAATGCAACCGCGTCACGATACCCGTCGCGCTGTGAAATGCCGGATGCGAAAAAGCCGTTCCGGCGAAATGCGGAACGGCTTTTTCAAATGCTGCTTAATCGCGATGCCCAAGATCTTGACGATCTCTCGGTTGATGTCGCGGATTTAACCGGCTATCGATGCCAAGCCCGCACATCGATCAGCCGGAAAGCTCCCCGTAATCAATGGCAGCGATTTTCCCAATGATGATGCACCTTCACTTTGTGGCACTCGCGATGGTGATGATACGGCGCAGCGTAGGCCGGGGCGATAGCGCAAAACGTCGTTGCAGCGAGAGCAAGGGTGATGGCAATTTTCTTCATGGTGTTTTCCATAGGGGTGAGGCAGTAAAAAAGTGAATTGGCTTCACAGAGCGAATTGTTCGTGCACAGGCGGTACAGACGCCGACATCGGCGGACGTTCAACAACACGCCTTAACCCCGACATTCACGGTTGACGATGTCATTGATCATGTGTTCCAGGAACTTCCCGCCAGTCGATGGTTGCCCGCCTATTCCCCTTGTTAACGGCTCGAAAACGAATTGGATAACAAACTTTTCGCAATTTTTTGTGCCAAAAACGCTGGGGTTTACGCGAAGCAAGCGTGAATCAAGATCCGGAACTTAAGATCGGTTCAGCTTGGTCAATGCTTTCGTCGAATACAGGTTCCATGTTGGAGTTTTGTAATCTATCCGGGCTATCCGGACGCCATGTGCCGTTCATCGATCACGCTGCACGCCAGGTTTCGGCATGCAGTCTGGCCACATTATGCAAGGCTTGTTCCTGCTACTTTCGATGGCCTCTTGTCATGCCGTGTAACGCATGTAAGCGGTCTTGCAACGCATTCGCCGCAAGCGCGGCATACACTCGATATGCGTCTTCTCCCAGGACGCGGTTGTGAGTGATGCAAGTGACTGCAGCTTGGCCCGCCCTCATGGGTGGGCCGTTTTTTTCTCTACGTTTTGATCTCGCTTTGATCACGTTCACGAGTTGGATCAGCGGCCGCACTTTTCGGCAAGCTTTCTAGTTCTATCCGACCGGAACGTGCGACTGAAAACCATGAGCTGATCAATACAACCGAGTCCCACATGAACCGTTTCTTGTTTGCTCCGGGCGTCGTCTGTCTGTTGTTCGTTTCTTCTGCTTACGCACAGTCCAGTCAGGACACCGCCAACTCGGTCATCGCACAAAACTTCCAGTACATCAACCATCCGCCCGCACCGCCCGTTCAGGCCAGCGCCCCGGCCGCGACCGGACGAGGCCACGGGCATCGGCACCAGCAGGCCTCGACGGATACCGACCAAACTCAATAGCCATACTGGCACTTGCTTGCCGTTCTGACGACGGCGGCGAGAAGGACACTAGCTGTTTGATTGGCGTACGAAAGATTCCCCTCGCGCGAAACAAATAATTTTGTCATGCTAATGATTATTTATATTTGGGTGCAACGCGGATTCTCGTACTGCAGTGGCAGCGTAAAACCCTCATCGCCAAGAGCCTCGAACAAGCCATCACCATCGACGATCTCTCCCGCGCATACAACTGTGTTTGCGGGAGACTCAGACGCTTAGTAAAGGCTTGAGCGGAGACTTAAAACAAAGCGGCCATCAGCCGTCAAGGTGACAAACCGCTTCAACGCGATTGCCCGCCGGATCATAGAGGAAGGCGGCGTAATAACCTGGGTGGTAGTCGGATCGTAAGCCTGGGAGGCCGTCCGAACTTCCCCCGGCGACTTGGCCAGCCGCGTGGAACGCGTCGACCTGCGCACGGGAGGCGGCCTTGAAACACCAGTGCCGTTTGTTGTCGCCTATCAGGCCCTGATCCAGGTACACCGCTAAATAGGTCGACCCAGCATCCTGCGGTGTGCACCGTTCGCCGTATCCAAGCGCGTGAGGCAAGTCATACACCTTCGCTGCCCCGAGCGCGCTCATGATCGCGTCGTAAAAATGCCGGGCTACGTCGAGATCGGGAACACCGATAGAAACGTGATCGAGAAGCTGCATGCTCGGGCGCTCAAGGATGGAGACTCAGGGTGGCGTGCTCAGGGTGCCAAGCGCATACAGAATCGGCACAAAATCTACACGAAATCAGCGCAAAGCAAGCCTTACTGCCCGGCTTCTATCTGCGAGAAAGTATAGAGGGATTTCAATTCAATCCCGATTCCCGCCAGCATTTCCTTTCCGCCGCTTTCACGGTCGATCACGCACAGCGTCAGCGAGACGGGCACGCCGTCGGCGCGCAGTTTAGTCACCGCGTCGGAGATCGCGCCGCCGCTCGACACAATGTCCTCGACCAGCACAAGCTTGCGTCCGGCCAGATCGGCGCCTTCTGCGTACTTGCACGTGCCGTACTCTTTCGCTTCCTTGCGGATATACGCAGCCGGCAAGCCGGTCACCTGGCTGAGCATGGTCACGATCGGAATGCCGCCCATCTCGAGACCGCCCAATATTTCAGTGCCTGGGGGGATCAGGGGCACCATCGCTTCCGCAATCGCTTTTAGCAAGACGGGATCGGACTCGAAGCGATATTTGTCGAAGTAGGTGTTGCTGCGCGTGCCTGAACGCAGCAGGAACTCGCCGGTCAACTTGGACACTTCGCGGATTCGCCGGGCAATGGTCATGAATGGTTTCCTCTTACTTTTACCGGGTAACAATTGTTTCGCGGTCGCAAATCTACGCGAAAACTGGCTTTCGAGGAAGCAATTATCCCAAGCCCGGCTTTTTTCCACACGGCGCAATGAGAAAGCCCGCCTGAATTTCCGGGCGCGCAAGACCGCGATAAAACACGGGCCGCATGCCCGCTCAGCCCGCAGGGATACCGCCCCTGCACGCGCCAGGCAGCGATAGACTCGGCCCCGCACCCGTTCCTATCCTGTCAGCATAGTCAATGAACTGCCCATGATCACCCTGCAAAAATCCATCGAAACCTATATTCGGGCGAAGGACGGCAATCGGCCGTTTTTGATCTCCGAGGCATTTACCGCCGATGCCGAACTGACGATGCAAGTGAATACCTCGGAAATCTCATTCCCGGCCACGGTCAAAGGCGCGAAAGATATTTCGACTGTTCTGGTGAGCGAGTTTGCCCAGCGCTATGAGAACGTCTACACGTTCTGCATTGGCGCCCCGCCCGCAGAGGGTCTGGCGTTTAGCTGCGACTGGCTTGTCTGTATGTCTGAGAAAAGCACCGGTCTGGCGCGTGCCGGTTTCGGCCGATACGGCTGGCTGGCGGCCGAGCATTCCGGACAGGTCCGCCAACTTCGTATCACGATAGAAGAGATGACGACGTTGCCGCAGGACACAGTCGAGCCGATCTTGCGATGGGCCGACGCCCTACCGTACCCGTGGTGCCCTCGTGAACGGCTTGGCGAGAACGCGCCGGAGATACCAGCGATCGACCGGATCCGGGCCGCGCTCGCCTAGCGTATCAGCGCCCTGAAGGCAGAGCAAAACCGCTTGGGCCGGAATTTCCGGCCCAAGCGTGCCGAGAGCGTTCAAGTTGTTCCAACCTCGGCACAATCCGGCTTGAGCAAATCGAACGCACGACCCGCTCAGAGCGCGTATGCCGGCTTATAGGCGCATCCGCGGATCAGCGCGGTGATGTCGTCCGGCCTTGGCACGCGCGCCAGTTGATTATCGAAAATACACTCGGCCACGCGCACGGCCACGTGGAGCGAGGCCTCGAAAATCTTGCTCTGCGGCGGATAGATCAGGCCGGTTGCAAGACTGGCTTCGGAGACCTGCTCGGCCACTGCTTTCGCCGCGACAATAAACATTTCGTCCGTGACGCGAGTCGCCTGGGTGGCGAACACGGCCATGCCCAGCGCGGGGAAAATATAGACGTTGTTCCCTTGCCCGGGCACGAACGTGCGCCCTTCTATTTCCACCGGCGGGAACGGACTGCCGCTCGCGAAAATCGCGCGGCCGGAGGACCACCGGTACGCTTCCTCGGCCGTGCACTCGGAGCGCGAGGTCGGGTTGGAATACGGGAAGATGATCGGGCGCTCGTTGATCTCCGCCATGGCCTCGATCACCTGCTGGTTGAACAGCTTCGGCACGGTACTGACACCAATGATGCCCGTCGGTTTCAGTGCCTTCACTGCGTCAGCAAACGTGTTCACGGGGGCATGATCCACGGCGAAAGGCTTCTGGAAGTCGGCCAGGTCCTGACGCGATTTCACCATCAACCCGTTCACGTCGAAGAGCGCATTGCGCGCCCGTGCTTCGTCGATACTCAAGCCTTCCAGCACCATCGCCTGGCTGATCAACTCGGCAATGCCGGTCCCGGCGGAGCCGCCGCCCAAAAACAGGAACCGCTGGTCGACGAGCTTTTGCTTCGAGATGTGAAGCGCGGCGAAAATACCCGCCAGCGCGACGGCGGCCGTGCCCTGGATGTCGTCGTTATAGGTGCAGATCTTGTCCTTGTATCGCGCCAGCAGCGGCACGGCATTGAAGTTGGCGAAGTCTTCCCACTGGATGCAGCATTTCGGATGCAGCTCCAGCGCGGCTTCGACAAACTCGTTCACGAATGCATGGTATTCGTCGCCCCGAACACGCTCCTGACGCAGGCCGAGATACAGAGGATCGTCGAGCAGGTCGCGGTTATTCGTGCCCACGTCCAGCGTCACCGGCAAGCAGTATTGGGGTGGCACACCTGCGCAGGCCGTGTAGAGCGAGAGCTTGCCAATAGGAATGCCCATCCCGCCGACACCCAGGTCGCCTAGTCCGAGAATGCGTTCGCCATCCGTCACCACGATGAAGCGAACGTCCTCTTCCGGCCAGTTTTGCAGCAGCTCTTTCACCCTTCCCCGTGCCGATATGGGCACATACATGCCCCGCGTTGCACGGAAGATATGGTTGAATTTCTGGCATGCCTCGCCGACTGTCGGTGTATAGACGAGCGGCATGAACGTCGCCGGATCGGACATGATCGTGGCGTAGAACAAGGTCTCGTTGCGGGCCTGAAGATCGGACAACAGAAGATATTTTTGCAAGTCGTTGTCGAGATTGGCCAGTTCCGTGTGCGTACGCGCGACCTGCAATTCCAATGAACTGCTGCCCGGCGGCAGCAACCCTTCAAGATGGTATTGACGCCGTTCGGCTTCGGTAAAGGCAGAGCCTTTGTTAAGACGGGGATCGCGAAGGAGATCGCGGCCGGTCAGCTCGCTAGTTTTTTGCATTGCAATATTCCTGTCAGCCGGCGCTTAGGGACTGCACCGAATAGCGTATGAATACATCGGGCGACGCCACGCCAAAGGCTAGAAAATAGCTAAGGCATGTGACGGTGAAGAGAAGAAACCCTTACGACGACAAAGCCTGCATGTGGACATACAAATCGCTCTTGCCTTCAAAGCCGATGCCGGGAAGATCCGGCAAGCTCACATAGCCGTTATGCACTTTCACGCCGTCCGGAAAGCCGCCAAATGGCTGGAACAGATCCGGATAAGACTCGTTGCCGCCCAGGCCGAGACCCGCTGCAATGTTCAACGACATCTGGTGGCCGCCGTGAGGAATGCAGCGTGAACGGGACCAGCCGTGCTGGTGCAACATGTCGAGCGTGCGCAAATATTCGACCAGCCCATAGCTCAGCGCACAGTCGAATTGCAGATAGTCGCGGTCGGCCCGCATGCCGCCATAGCGGATCAGGTTACGCGCATCCTGCATCGAGAACAAATTCTCACCGGTCGCCATTGGCTTGTCGTAGTAATTTCTCAGCGTGGCCTGCAGTTCGAAATCGAGGGGGTCGCCCGCCTCTTCATACCAGAACAGGTCGTATTGCGAGAGCGCCTTTGCATATTGAATGGCTGTGTCCAGGTCGAAGCGGCCGTTTGCATCCACGGCAAGCTTTTGACCATCCTGCAGCACGGACAGCACCGCGTCTATCCGGTGCAGGTCGTCGTCAAGGGAACCGCCGCCTATCTTTTTCTTGACCACCGTATAACCGCGGTCAATATAGCTGCGCATCTCGTCTTTCAGCTTGCCGAAATCCTGGCCCGGATAGTAATAACCTCCCGCTGCATAGACAAACACGTCCCGATCCGGCGTGCCGTTGCCATAACGTTCTGCCAGCAACTGGAACAGAGGCTTGCCTTCGATCTTCGCGACCGCATCCCAAACCGCCATGTCGATCGTGCCGATGGCAACCGAGCGCTCGCCGTGGCCGCCGGGCTTTTCGTTCGTGAACATCGTGTCCCAGATCTTGTGCGGGTCGAGGTTGTTGCCCGACGTGTCGAGCAACGAATCTGGCTCGGCTTCCAGCACGCGCGGGATAAAACGTTCGCGCATCAGCTTGCCTTGGCCGTAACGCCCGTTCGAATTGAAGCCGTAGCCTACGACGGGCTTGCCGTCGCGAATGACGTCGGTGATGACGGCAACGAGACTCAGGGTCATCTTGCTGAAGTCGATATACGCATTCCGAATGGATGAACTGATCGGAATGGTTTGCTCGCGGATTTCGACGATTTTCATGTGACTGTCTCCTGTGTGCCGAGGAATACGTGGGAACGCATAAGCTGATAACGAAGCTTACGCGCGCGCAGCCGCGTTACACTTCAACGGTACACATATGATTATTCAGTTTAAATGAAGAATGACGTCACCTCCGATCTCGAGTTTTTTGTCCAACTGGCGCGCCTTGGCAGCTTGTCGGCGGCTGCGCGTGCGCTCGATCTGACGCCACCCGCAGCCACCCGGCGGCTCGCGCTGATGGAACAGCGGCTGGGCGTCAGGCTCGTCAACCGCACCACGCGCAGCGCGAGCCTTACTGACGAGGGCGACACGTATCTGCGGCACGCTACGCGTATTCTTGCCGCCGTCAGTGAAATGGAAGATGCAGTCTCGCGCAGCCGCGAAGCACCCCGCGGCATATTGCGCGTGAATGCCTCTCTCGGTTTCGGCCGCACGACCATCTCGCCGCTCGTCTCCGCGTTCGTGCAGCGCTATCCGCAGGTCGAGGTTCAACTGGATGTGACGGATCGACCGGTGGATATTGTCGAGCAGGGTTTCGATCTCGCTATCCGTTTCGGCGCGTTACCCGATACGCGGCTCAACGCGCGCCGCATCATGTCGAACCGGCGCTTCCTGTGCGCATCGCCTGCGTATCTGCAGCGGCATGGCAACCCCACGGCGCTTGCCGATCTCGCTCGCCACCGGACTATCCTTCACCGGCAAAACGACGACGCTTACGGGGTCTGGCGTTTCACGCGCGAAGGCGAGACGGTGTCGGTCAAGGTGCACGGCGGCCTCTCGAGTAACGACGGCGACATCGTGCTTGGATGGGCGCTCGATGGACATGGTATCTCGATCCGCTCAGAATGGGACCTCGCGAAGTACCTGGAAAGCGGCCGGCTGAAAGTCGTGCTGCCGGAATTCCTGCTGCCGCCCGCGGACTTGTTTGTCTACTATCCAAGCCGCCGCAATCAACCCGCGCGTATGCGTGCGTTTATCGACTTCCTGGTCGAGCACTTTCGCACGTCCCAGTAACCTCGCTTGGTGATAACGACTACTTCGTCACGACAACTGCTCGCATTGCGTATTTATAGTAGCCCGAAGGATTGCAACCGGCCGGGCCGGCATGCGATGCCATCCGCCGCTCCGTCGAAAGTGCCCGCCCCGACATTCTCGTCACCAACGAAATGCCGTTCGGCCCGTGGCTCGCGGAGCATGCAAGCTTCGATGCGGACGCTGCGCAACGTAGCATCGCGCTGCATGAGCAAGCACTTGATGCGTTGAGCAAGCTCGGCGCGGCAGCGGTGATTTCGTCGCGTCCGGTTGCGTTCGACGGCCGTCTCGCCAACGAGGCGTTCGTGCTGGAATCGAATGCGTACGCACGGTCCATCACAAGAAGGACGATTTGTTACCGAAATAGGGCCAACACGTATGCACCACCCTTGGGACACGCGCCCGTTGTTGCCGAAACGGCAAATATCTTTCGCCGAAACTATCGTTTAAAACCGGCAATAGGCGGCCTAGACTTGTTTTCATCAGAAGCGCATGCAGACACGGGCACTCAGTCTCACCGTCTTCCGAAATCGAAAACAAACTCTGGAGGTTTCATCATGACCAAGTCAGCCAAGTTACCCAAGCTATTTCTCCCTGCCCTGCTTATAACCTCTGCGCTTGCAGCTCCTTCATTCGCATTCGCTCAGGACAACAACGCACCCGTGACGCGTGCGGAAGTTCGCGCGCAGTTGACCCAGTTAGAAAAGGCCGGCTACAGTCCGGCGACGAACGACAACTACTATCCGCAAGCGCTGCAGGAAGCGCAGCAACGCGTTGATGCATCGAACGGGGTTGAATCACAAGCGTATGGTCCTTCGACCAGCGGTACATCAGCTTCAGGCTTACACGTTCCCGTCACGCCGGCTTCCGGCGACGATCAGCACTCAATCTACTTTGGTCACTAAGACTTGATCGATCGTGCCGCGGCTTGATCGCTTAGCCTAGGGATTCAAAAAATCGCTCATTACCTTGTGGGTTCTGAGCGATTTTTCATGCGCGGTAGACAACTAAGCTCTGCTCAGTACTAATCAAGTCCGGGCCTCCGATCAACGGAAAGCCCGCATACCGCACTCAAACGCGCAATGGCTTCTGCAACATCGCGAGAACAGCGCCTGCGGCAAGGAGGATCGATGAATACATGAGCCCGCGAGCGAGACCGGCACCATCCGAGATCCAGCCAATGACCACTGGCCCAACAATCTGCCCCACAGCGAACACGATCGTAAATGCACCGATTCCGCGAGTCCATTGCGTGGCTGGAAGATTGTGCCGGACAAATGCCGTGGTCGATGCCACCGCCGATAAAAACGTCGCGCCGAATAACGCGCCCGATACGAATGCCACCGCCGGTTGCGTGAACAGTGCGGGCATCACGGTAGCAAACGCAAGAACCGCGTTGAACACCGCCAGCGCCTGCCCGCCGCTCATGCGGTTGAGTAACCCCGACCAGAGCCGGGCCGAGACAATGGTCGCCAGACCGAGCAGCACATAGAACGCGGTCACTACTGTTGCGCTCATGCCGGCTGCGCGAAGCAGTGCGATAAGAAAGGTCATGTAGCCGATATAACCCACGCCGAACAGCGCGTAAGCGGCCAGCATGAAACCGAAATGGCGCCAGGGCAAAGGGGCTGGGCGCACTGGCGAAGCAGCGTGTGCAGCAAGAACCGCCGGCGCTGGTTCGCTGTGCTCGATCCTGCGAGCGGCGGCAATTGCTGCGATGGACGCCAACGCGCAAGCCGCGGCCAACGCGAACCAGGCCCATTGCCAGCCATGCAGACCGCTAAACGTGGTTATGGGCACCAGCAATGCCGCGACGACTATCCCGCTGCCCGCACCGCCGTAAAAGAGCCCGAGGACCAAGCCTGCATCGCGTGGATGGGCCGATGCGAGACGCGCTGCCAGCACCCCGCCGCCGACGAAAATCAACGCACTGCTGATACCGGTGACGACCCGTTGCGCGAGCAATGCATGGGTATCGGAAACCAGGCCGCCGAGGGTCATCAACGCCGCCGTCAAGACACATCCCGCGATGAAACACAGACCCACAGGCCATCGACGCGATGCAAACGGAAATGCAAGCGCGCCCAGCAGGTAACCCAGCGCATTGGCGGTGTTCATCGCGCCGGCTTGCGCGAAGCTCCAGCCGAGATCGGCCTTCATAGCGGGCAGCAGAAGTGCGTAGGAGAAGCGCGTGAGGCCAAGCGCGATCGCGCTCCCGAATGACAAACCCGCGGCCAGCACAAGCGTGTGCCGGCGAGTGCGCGATGCATGAACAGGCGCTGCCTGTGCCGCGGTTCTGCTTGTTTCGTCGATCATCGGCTATGGCGGCTTGTGGACTGAGGGCTAAAGAAACTCGGAGGATATGAACGTTACCGGGCTCGGCCACGGCATCTGCCGACGAGTCGCTATGGTAACGCGCCTTCATCGTAGCGGCACGCTCGTGCCCTTCGCTCCCTGCTCAACGCCTTGATGCCGAGTCCTCCCTTCGGCGCAACAAAACTTCGGCTTCAAAACGCAAATAGCGCGCCGAAGCACGCTATTTCGATACCCCGCAGCATAGACTCGCGGCCCTACTTCTCGATGCGCACACCCGACGGCCTGACACTCGTACACGTCGCCACGCATCCGAGTACGAGCGCCACACCGGTCACCACCAGCGCGCCGTTTGACAGCCCGACGCCGGCCGCGACAACCGAACATGCGGCATAGCCGTTCAACGCAGCGATAAAAACCGGATACGCGCGATCGGCCATCGCCATTGCAAGGTAAGCGCCGATCAACGCGACCATCGCCCCGATGATCACCACCGCCACCGCGCCGCCTTCGAACCCAGCGGTATAGGCAATGACCGTGCACAACGCGGCGCAGGCGAAGTGCATCGCGCTAGTTAGTTTTGCATTCGATACCCGGAAGCGCACGCGGCCCAACACGAACGCAAACGCAATCGCCGCGATGCCGCCGAGCGCTGTCAATTCAAGCGACGAACCCGGGTCAAAGCCGAGCACACGATCTGCTGATGCCGACGCAAGCGCGGCCAGCGCCAGCGCACTTTGCATCGATGCGGGCGTGGTCCGGCCTAGTCGTGGCGTCAGCATCGCGAACGCCGCGATGGCGAGCGCGACGAGCATCGAGTCGAAGCCCGTCGCCATGCCGTAAGCCACGATCACCGCCGCCCCCACGCCGGTTGCATCGCGCAATGCCTGCCGCCGCGTGGGCGAGACTGCGCCCGGCGCCTTCAGGCTCTGCATCGATGCCATTACCGCGAACGCACATAACGCACCGTCGAGCATTGATGTCTCCGCATCAGAGCAAGCGATTGACCAGGGTCCCGATACCTTCGATCGAGACACACACCTCGGCGCCATCCTTGATCGAACCGATACCGAGCGACGTGCCGCAGGCGATGACATCGCCGGGTTCGAGCGTCATGTCGTGCGAGATCAGGCTGACCTGTTCGGCGGGCGTGAAGATCATGTCGTCGATCGGATAGTTCTGCCGCTCGACGCCATCGAGCGTGGTGATCACGCGCGCCGCACGCCAGTCGAATCCGGTTGCGATCGTGGGTCCGATGCACCCGAATGTATCGAATCCCTTCGCCCGGCACCATTGCGGAAAGTTCGGATCCTCTTGAAGAAGTTCGCCGGCGGTGACGTCGTTGACGCACGTGTAGCCGAAGATCGCGGCCTCGGCTTCTTCCGCCGATACCGACGAGCAGCGCCGTCCGATCACGATGCCCAGCTCGCCTTCGTAAGCGATCTTGCCGTCGTAGCTGACGGGCCGGCGTATGGCATCACGTGTGCCGATCACCGTCCGTGCAGGCTTGATCAGGAACAACGGATGTTTAGGCGGCGCTTTATCGAGCTTCTTCGATAGCGCGTAGAAATTGTTCCAGAGCGCGACGATCTTGCCCGGCTGGCAGGGTGCCAGCAGCGTGAGCGCTTCTATGTCCAACTCCTCGCCGCTTGGCTCTGTGCTAACGATGTCGATGTCGAAGGGAGAACCCTCGTACTGCGTCACGCGCCTGCCGTCTTCCGACAGCGTGCCGAAGCCCACCGCGCCATCGGCGCGGGAAAAACGTATCCAGTTAGCCACGTTGAAAGCCCTGAAGAAGTGGTGCTGCCGTTTAAGAACGGCGGCCGTAACCCGCAGCGATGCCCGCCTGCAAGTAGCAACGCGAGCGCGACCTTAGTGCGCCCGTTATCTAGATCGCCCCGAGGCTTCGCAACGTCGCGACCTGATCGGGCGAGTACCCGAGTTCCGCCATCACTTCGTCGGTATGCTCGCCCAGGAGAGGTGAACGCACGACGTCCGTGGGGCTATCGGAGAGCTTGATCGGGTTGCCTACGGTGAGGTATTTGCCACGCACCGGATGGTCCACTTCGACAATCGTGCCGGTCTTGCGCAGCGACGGGTCTTCGGCTATTTCCTTCATCGAGAGGATCGGGCCGCACGGAATGTCGTGCTGGTTCAGGATCTCCATGGCTTCGAACTTGGTCTTGGTCATCGTCCACTGTTCGATCTCGGCGAAGATGCCCTTGAGGTGCGGAAGCCGCGCGGCGGGCGTACGGAAGTCGGGATGATCGATCCATTCTTCCTTGCCGATCACCTTGCAGATCTCACCCCAGACCGGCGCTTGCGTGATGAAGTAGATGTACGCGTTCGGATCAGTTTCCCAGCCTTTGCACTTCAGGATCCAGCCCGGCTGCCCGCCGCCCGATGCGTTGCCGGCGCGCGGCACGGCCTCGCCGAACGTGCCGTTCGGGTACTGCGGGTATTCCTTCATCGTGCCGGTGCGTTCAAGCCGTTGCTGATCGCGCAGCTTCACGCGGCACAGGTTGAGCACGCCGTCCTGCATGGCGGCGAGCACCTTCTGGCCGCGGCCGGTGGCGTTGCGTTGGTAGAGCGCGGTGACAATGCCGAGCGCGAGATGCAGGCCCGTGCCTGAGTCACCGATTTGCGCGCCGCTGACGACCGGCGGGCCGTCGTCGAAACCTGTGGTCGATGCTGCGCCGCCCACGCACTGTGCGACGTTCTCGTAGACCTTGCAGTCTTCGTACGGGCCGGGGCCGAAGCCTTTCACCGATGCCACGATCATCCTCGGGTTCAGCTCCTGGATGTGTTCCCATGTGAAGCCCATGCGGTCGAGTGCGCCGGGGGCGAAATTCTCGACCAGCACGTCGCAAGTCTTCACGAGCGACTCGAGGACCTTCTTGCCGTCCGGGTTTTTCGTATCGATGGTGATCGAACGTTTGTTGTGGTTCAGCATGGTGAAGTAAAGACTGTCGGCGTCGGGGATATCGCGCAGTTGGTCACGCGTGACGTCGCCTGCGCCGGCGCGCTCGACCTTGATGACATCGGCGCCGAACCATGCAAGTAATTGCGTGCAGGTCGGGCCCGATTGAACGTGCGTGAAATCGAGGATACGCACCCCGTCGAGGGCTTTGCTCATGCCTGTCTCCTAACCTTTAGTAGGTTTTATATCGTGGTACTTGTGGTGCGCTTTGGTCGTGGCGGGTTTTTAGTGTTGCGGATTCGTTCTGTTTCGTATTGCTCCGGTCATGGTGGGCTGGTTTGCTCCGCTTCTGTGCTTCTGCCCTCATGGCACCGGGTGAAGTGCTGTCACTGTGATATACAATATTCTATACACAGTATTAGTCAAGGGTTTTTGCGTGGTACGCGGGGAGTTGTGCGGTGCGGTAAGGCGGAGATGGTCGCGCAGTGGCGAATGTTGGGCGGGTTTTGCTGCAGTGCGCGAGATGATGGATTCATAGTCGGGGTGGGGTCTATCCCGGGGTGCTGGGTTCTAAGGTTAGTGGTCGGGGTCAGTGCCGGGTTGGTGCTTTCGGCCTTAGCGGTCTGCGTGAGTCGGATTTTCTCTTTATCACTTTTAGCCACTGTGCGTGGCGGCACGTCATTTCTTTGTCCAAAGCGACAAAGAAACGAAGCAAAGAAAACGCTTTTAAAACACGCTACCCTAAGTGTCCACAGCGTGCAGTTCCCATTCATGGGTGCCCCAAAAGCACGGTGCTCGCCAGAGCCACGGATGTTTGAACCCCTCCTTCCCGCGAATCCTGACATAGACACGCTTTGCCACCAGTGCTCTCGGGCAAGCACCCTTGCCAAGGAACCCGAACAGCCCCACGCACGTTTGCGGCGACTTTCTTAATGGGTTAAAGGAGCGTTCCGCACTATCGTTTTCCTGAACGATAGCCAAGGACAAATTTGCCGCTTTTTACAGTTTCTATTCTTAGTAATTCGTTGTACAAACAAATTTGCAGGGAGGTTATCCGCGGATAGCGCGGGGTGAACCATGGGCAGGTTCAGTCACTGGTGGCGAAGCGAGTCAGAACCCGTGTTCGGAGAAGGAGGGTTTCACACATCCGAAGCTCTGGCGAGCACCGTGCTTTTGGGGCACCTATGAATGGGAACTGCACGCTGTGGACACTTAGGGTAGTGCGGTTAAAA
>NZ_LMUF01000010.1:315025-412484 GCF_009766085.1 Burkholderia sp. S171
GAAGAGAAAATCCGACTCTCGCAGACCACTAACGCTGAAAGCAGCAACCCGGCACCGACTCCGACCGCTGACGTAGGAACCTAGCAACCCGGCATCAACCCCAACCCAGCGCCAGCGCCCCACCCTGACCTAGTGCGAACGAACCCCCGCCTCTCAGTCAAGAAAATCGCAATTAGCCTCAACAAACGCCGCCAAATCCAGCGAATGCTGCCGCACCAGCCTCTCGACCAATTCAGTATCCCGCGCTTCAAGCGCCTCGATAATCCTCATATGATCTTCAATCGACCTCGCCGCCCGATCGCTTTGCGAAATCGTCATCTTCCGGATCGCACGCACGTGCACGAAAATATTCTTGATCGTATCGAAGATAATCTGCGACTTGCTCAACTGCACCATCGCCTGATGAAAGGCAATATTCGCCTCCGAATACTCTTCAATATGCTCAGCCGGCGCCTGATTCTGGAAATGGTCAAACATGTGCCGTAACGTTGCAATCTCTGCATCCGTCGCACGCTGCGTCGCAAGCCTCGCCGCCATACTTTCCAGCGCGGCCCACATATTGATCATCTCGACAATCTCGTGCTTGGTTTTACGCACGATATAAATCCCACGCCGTGGCACCGTTCGCAGAAACCCTTCCTGCTCAAGCAACGTCATGGCTTCGCGAATCGGTGTACGACTCACGCCCAGCGCCTCAGTCAAATCCTTCTCATCCAGCCGGATCTCTTCCCGCGAACGATAAATATCCGCCTCGGAAATGGCCTGGCGCAGCCGTGCATACGCCTGATCGCGCAACGATACGGTCGCGTTGATCGGCGCCAGCGAAAGTGTCACGCCAGCAGGCTTACCTTCCGCCCGCGGCTCAAGAAGACTCGCCGGGGTTGCAGCAACTTCAGTATCAGATGGCATTGATGGTTTGATGTCCCAGGTTCCGCACGCCCGTCGTCGCCCGTGTACCCGTGCCGCCGCCCTGGTCATCCGCCGCCAATCCAGCGTACCGACC
This sequence comes from Burkholderia sp. S171, assembly GCF_009766085.1. Lineage (GTDB taxonomy): Bacteria > Pseudomonadota > Gammaproteobacteria > Burkholderiales > Burkholderiaceae > Caballeronia. The sequence goes on from NZ_LMUF01000010.1 coordinate 316,029, forward strand.
ATTGTCCTGCGCGCGCTGCAACACGTCTTGCGGCACCGCCGATGCCAGTGCAAACGTCACACCCACACCGCCCGCTACCAAGGCAATTCCGATCACGACTAATAAAGCGATGCTCATTTCCGGCTCCTAGTGGTTTACTCCAAGAGCCTTCAGTATATGTTGCGTCGCAGCGCAGCGCAACATATTTCGTATGTGATATATCAGAAACAACAGCCCTTCTGTGTTCGCAGTTTAAGCGGCTTTTTGCGAACGCGTGAAGGATTCAATCGTTTTGATACCGGGCTTGGCCGTTCCCTGGTTGACGCCTTCCCGCAGTTTGATCAGCGCCAGGACGGCGTCGATCATCGGTGTGTCAATGGCGAGCTTACGGCCGATTTCCTGCACAACAGTCACGATCGGATCGATCTCCATCGGCCGGCGCGCTTCGCAATCCATCAACATCGAGGTCTTGTGAGCCCCGACCGCGGCCGCCCCGTTGATGCGCTTTTCCACATCGACACGAAAATGGACGCCGAGTTGCTGTGCAATGCCCTGCGCCTCTTCCATCATCTGGCGTGACAGCTTGCGTACTGCCGGATCGCTGGTGAGGACATCCAGCGTGGCGCCGGTCAGGGCGCTGATCGGGTTGAAACAGAGGTTGCCCCACAGCTTTAGCCAAATTTCGTCGCGGATATTGTCACGCATGGGCGCTTCCATATCGGCGGCGCTCATGATGTCGTGGAACGCCTGCAGGCGCGGCGTAACCAGCCCGCTCGGCTCGCCGATGGGAAATTTCTTGCCATACACATGGCGAATCACGCCAGGCTCCGCAATCTCGGCGGCAGGAATCAGCACGCAGCCGATCGCCCGCTCCGGTCCAAGCACCTGCCATTGCCGTCCGCCCGGATCGACGCTTTCCAGCGTAGTGCCGGCCAGCGCCCCGCCGTGCTCATGGAAATACCAGTAAGGCAGGCCGTTCACCGCCGTGACCACCGCGGTATCCGGCCCGAGCAGCGGTTGCATCAAGTCGACCACGCCAGGCACCGAATGCGCCTTGAGCGCAATCACCACATAATCCTGCGGCCCGAGTTCTGCAGGATTGTTCGTGCAACGAACCTTGACGGTGTGCTCCTCACCATCGATCTGCAAGCGCACGCCGTTCGCCTGCATGGCAGCCAGATGCGGCCCCCGTGCGACGAAGCTAACGTCCGCTCCCGCTCGGGCCAGTTGCGCACCCATGTAACCGCCGATCGCGCCGGCACCGTAAATGCAAATTTTCATTGTCGTCTCCTGGACCATTTTCTCTTCTGATATACAACATATTAGATTCAGTATTGGATAACAACGAAGAAAGCGCAAGAAAAAAGCGCGACTCTTTTTCAAGGAGCCGCGCTTCGAACATTCGGTGCATTGAGGATCAGGCGTGAGCGGTTTGCAGCGGCTTATGTTCCTCATCATAGGACGAAACGACGTGCGTCCAGATACGCGCTGCCTGCACTGGCAACGTACGGTTCTTCCGTTTCACAAGCGCAATGGTTCGCGTCACCGACGGCCATAACGGCACCGGTTGCACCAGCGCTTGGGCCAAGGCTGCGCCTGCGTGCATCGGTTGGATGCCAATGCCCAGTCCGGCCGCGACCATCTGCACGACGCTCGCAGCCTGGCTCAAGCGCTGAAGCCTGACGTTCGACGCACCGTGTTCATCGAGCGCACGCGCAATGACGTCGAAACTGCCTGCGTCGTCGTCGAGAAGGAACAGGCTTGCACCGCTCAGGTCGCGCCATCGCACCGTGGCATGCGATGCAAGCGCATGTCGCGTCGGAACGATCGCGCACAGGGATTCGGAGAAAAGCGTTTCCGTCGATAAATCGCTGAGATCGTAAGGATTACTATCATTTACGGGATCGGTCAACACACCCATGTCGGCATCGCCGGCGCGCACGAGTTCCAGCACCCTGCCCTGCGGTGCATCATGCAACGTCAGCGCGATATTGGGGTAGCTCGCCCGGCACGATGAGAGCAGCGCCGGCAGCACCGAAGCGACCAGGCCGGAACTGCTCGCTATGGACACCGCGCCGTTTTCGACCGTAGAAACCTGCTGCCCGAAACGCAGCGCCACCTCGAGTTCATCGACCAGCAACGCAATGCGCGGAAGCAGCGCGCGGCCGGTATCGGTGAGCGCGACCTGACGCGTCGTGCGGTCGAACAACCTCATTTCAAGCAGGTCTTCCAGCTCCCTGATACTGCGGCTCGCCGCCGACTGCGTAACGCCGAGCGCGTTGCCCGCCTGGGTGAAACTCCGATGCTGCGCCAGGACCACGAACAAGCGCAATTGCTGCAGCGACACGCCGGACGCCTTCAACCGCTGCCCGGTATCAGCGATATCAGTCTGGCTCCGGGTCATTGTGCCGACGAGTTGCGCGGCGTTTCTGTCCAGGCAGTCTGAAACGTGGCGGCATCGAGCCGCCTCGACTCAGCGACCGTGTTATCAATCCAGCGCTTTCTCATCGGCGCGAGCACGAACTTCGCACACAAGCCAGCGGCAATCGAGACGGTGGCCGTCGCGATGAACACCGCGTCCCATGAGCCAATGGCCGATAGTACCGAGGCGAGCGGCACCAGCATGGAAGCGGTGCCCTTCGCCGTATAAAGCGTACCGGCGTTGGCGGCGGCGTATTTGCTGCCGAAGGTATCGGCGCACGTGGCCGGGAAGATCGAGAAGATTTCACCCCAGCACAGGAACGTGATGGCCGCGAAGAACATGAACAAGTAAGGGTTGTGGCCGAACTCCATGAGACCGAGCAACGCAACGCCTTCGCCGATGAAGATGAAGAACATGGTGTTCTCGCGGCCGATCTTGTCGGAGATCCAGCCGCAGAGCGGTCGCGTGAAACCGTTGCACAGGTTGTCGATCGACAGCGCCATGGTCAGGAGCGGCAAGGTCACGCCGAGCAGGCTGACGGGCATCTTGGCAAAGCCGTATTCCTTCGCGATCGGACCGAGTTGCGCCGTGGCGATCACCCCGCCCGCCGCGACGAACACGAACATCATGTACAGCACCCAGAAGAGCGGCGAGCGGACCATCTGGGCCGTGGTGTAGTCGATCTTCGACGCCACCACGCGCTTGGCCGGAACAGCATAAGCCGGCGGCCGCGGACGGACCAGCAGCATGCCGAGCAACAGGATGCAGACGCCCTGGAAGATGCCGAAGAACACGAAGGTGTGTTCGTAGCCTGACCGCTGGATCATGTTCGAGATGGGGATGACCGTGACCGCCGCGCCCGCGCCGAAACCTGCCGCCGTTAAGCCGGCAGCGAGGCCGCGCTTGTCCGGGAACCACTTGAGCGCCGTGCCCACGCAGGTGCCGTACACGCAACCCGCGCCCACGCCGGCAATCACCGCCGCAATGTAGAGATGGATCAGGCTGGTCGCGTTTGCATCGATGATCCAGCCTAGCGCCGCACAGATCGAGCCGCCGATCACGACCGGCCGCGGGCCGAATTTATCGACGAGCCAGCCTTCCAGCGGAACCAGCCAGGTTTCGGTAACAATGAAAATGGTGAACGCGGTTTGAATCGCCGCCTGGCCCCAGTGATGTTTTGCATCCATCGGGACTACGAATAAAGTCCACGCGTACTGCAGATTGGCGACTAGCCCCATGCAGATGATGCCGATGGCGAGTTGAGCCCACCGATTGTTGTGCCACCCCATTTTGGGCTGACCAGCGGACGGTGCCGTCGCTGCGTTTGCCATGTCTGTCTCCGTTATGTTTCAGCGCTCGTGCGGCGCGTAATCAACAGCTTCATCGACTGCTTCATCGATTACTCAATCGACTGCGGCACACCGTATCTTGGTCACCGGTGTGAGGGGTCTTGGTCGGTCAGGGAACGTGTTCGTGGCGTGGCGGTGCGACTACGGCCCAACCCATCCTATGGGCCGTAAAACTACGAGCGGTAAAAAGAAGAATCATTTTTAAGCGATTCCCGATGTTCTGGTGTTTATAGGGACAACCCGGATAAGACCTGCCGCTGCGCTCTCCCCCCGTGCACCTTACGAAACTACCGCACGTTGAAAGCATCCTGCGGCAGAAAAACGATTAGGGAAAGTTAGAAAAATTTATTGTATAAATTCAGGATCGTTTATAGGTGGAGATCCGTCATGATGCGAAATGCGACGCTTAGGCAACTGAAAATATTCGAAACCGTCGCACGGCGACTCAGCTTCTCGCGCGCCGCCGAAGAGCTCTACCTCACCCAGCCGGCCGTCTCCACGCAGGTGAAGCAGCTTGAGGAGCACGCGGGACTGCCGCTTTTCGAGCAACTCGGCAAGAAGATCTACCTGACATCGGCCGGTCAGGAAATGCTTCATCACAGCCGCGCGATCCTCGAACAGTTCCGCGAAGCCGACGACGCCATGGCGCGACTCAAGGGTATTTCCGGAGGCACGCTGAACGTGGCCGTGATCAGCGCCGGCGATTATTTCTTTCCGCGCTTGCTGGCCGAATTCACCAAACGCAATACCGAGGTCAAGCTGAACCTGGCGGTTCATAACCGCGAAGAACTCCTGCACCAGCTCACCGACAACCTCACGGACCTCGCAATCATGGTTCGCCCGCCGAAGGACATGGATACCGAGAACGTTTCGTTTGCTCCGCACCCTTACGTGATCGTGGCGCCCCCTGACCATCCGCTGGTGGGCAAGAAGAACATTCCGCTTGAATCGCTTGTCGAGGAGCCGTTCATCGTCAGGGAGCGGGGTTCTGACACCTGGAATTCGATGGAGGAAGGTTTCGCGGGACGGCTCAAGCCGCTGAACATCGCCATGGAAATCACCAGCACGGAGACCATCAAGCAGGCGGTGATCGCCGGTATGGGGATCAGCTTCCTGTCGGCGCATACGGTCAGCATGGAGTTGCAGATCGGACGGCTGGCCGTGCTCGACATAGCGGGTTTTCCCGTAATGCTTAACTGGTATCTGGTGCATCGTCATAACAAGCGGCTTCCGGCAGTGGCGATGGCGTTCAAGCAATTCCTCATCGACGAAGGGGCGGCGCAAATCTCGGCTATTACGCATATCGGGTAAACCATCTATTAGGTATCTTTAATAGTTAGGCTAAAAACAAGTGACTATCGTATATGGATCAATGTTCCTATCCTGCAGTTAAGCCAAGCAGCAAACATCACGCTGTCAGTCACGCTTAATCAGGAGACGACCATGAACCGTTCACACACCACGATCGCCGATGCACGCGAACTCCAGAGTCAGCTTTGCGCCTACAACAGCGCCTTCGAAGAACTTGACCTGATGTTCCGCTGGGACGTCGAAACACTTCGGTCGCTGGCGCACGCTCCCAGCGATCAGGCGCGCATTGCGCAGTACATCGAATTGCATTGCCCTCACTTGCTCAAGGCGTACAGCGCGGAGTTCCTGTGCGAGGCCATCGTGGACAGGAAGAACGCCTATTACGAGGCCTGCCGTGCCACGACCATCGCCCGCGCCGACGACACCCGTGGCGCACAAATGTGGCGGCCCGACTGCGATAGCCCTCACGCGCAAGCGGCTTGAGGCATTCGGCCTGGCGTTGTTAGCGCCTGAGGTCATGCCTCAGGTATCAAGCTCTCAAAGGGGGCGGGTTGATCAACCCGCCCCTTCTTGCATCCAGCTCATTGCGCCAACGACACCCACACGCTCTTAGGCTCCGTGAAGTTCTCGATAGCCACATCCCCGTGCTCGCGTCCAAAGCCTGAATCACCCGAACCGCCCCACGGCAATCGCACGTCGGTATAACCGTATGTATTCACCCAGACCGTGCCGGCCCTGAGCGCCGACGCCATCCTGTGCACCCGGCCTATGTCTGCACTCCACACACCCGCCGCGAGGCTGTACAGCGTCCCGTTGGCAATGCGTACGGCGTCTGCTTCGTCATCGAAGGGAATCACGCTGACAACCGGGCCGAAGATCTCTTCCTGCGAGATGCGCATCTCGTGTTCGACATTGGCAAACACCGTGGGCTCGACAAAATAACCGCGCTCGCCCCAACGTCTGCCACCCGAGACAATCGACGCCCCTTCGCCCTTCCCAATGTCCACGTAATCGAGCACCGTCTGCATCTGCTTCGCGGAAATGAGCGGTCCCATGGACGTTTCCTTCTGCGATGGATCACCCAACGTGATCGACTTCGCACGCTGCGCCAGACGTTCGACGACCTCGTCATATACCGATCGCTGAACGAGGACTCGCGAGCCCGCCGAACACACTTGCCCCGCGTTGAAGAAGATCCCCGACGCAGCCGCGCGTGCGGCCTGATCGAGATTGGCATCGGCGAAAATGACGTTGGCGGACTTGCCGCCCAGCTCAAGCGTTACTCGCTTGAAGTTGACCGCCGCGCCCTGCAAGATGCCCCGCCCGACCGACGGCGAACCCGTGAACGTGACCTTGTCCACGCCCGGGTGCGCTACGAGCGCGTCGCCGACCACCGAGCCCTTGCCGGTCACAATATTGAGTACGCCCGGCGGCACGCCTGCTTCCAGCGCGAGACGGCCAAGCATTAACGCCGATAACGGCGTCAGCTCCGCGGGCTTGACGACCAGCGTGCAGCCGCAGGCAAGCGCGGGCGCGATCTTCCACATGCCGATCATCAACGGGAAATTCCACGGCACGATAGCCGCGACCACACCGACCGGTTCGCGCACGGTATAAGTCAGCGCGTCCGGGCGTGTGGGTACCACTTGTCCATTGATCTTGTCGCACCAGCCCGCGTAATACGCGAGGGTGTCGATGGCTGCCGGTACATCCTGGCGCCGCACGCCGGAGATCGGCTTGCCGGCGTCGAGACTTTCCACCGCGGCAATTTCATCCTGATGGGTGCGCATCAATTCAGCAAAGCGCATCAGGATCCGGCCGCGCTCGGATGCCCTGATTGCATTCCACGGTTTCAACGCGGCGCGCGCCGCCTGCACGGCACGGTCGACATCCGCCGCGGTGCCCTGGGCAACGCTTGCTATCGGCGTCTCGGTCGATGGATCGATAATGCTGGAATACGCGCCGCCACCGGGCGCCACTGCTTCGCCACCAATCAGCAGCTCGTAACGTTTCACGTCCGCTTGGGCGGTCATTGTTGTCTCCTTTTACGCTATTGCAATCCCGCGGGCGATCTCTCTATTCGGATCGCGCGCCAGATTTTGCTTCGAGTTCAGCGAGGCGCTTGCGCAGGTTTCGCTCTTCGGTGAAGCGGCTGGTTTCATCGCGTATGACGGCTACGATGCCGGTCACACTCTTTTCCTGTCCCGCTGAATGCAGCAGCGCTACCGTGAATGCAATCGATAAAGACCGGCCGTCCTTGTGCACGGCCGGCACGCGCAGCACGTCGTGTCCGTAACGTGTCTCGCCGGTCGCCATGGTTTTTTCGTAGCCGCTCCAGTGACGCCCGCGCAAGCGTTCGGGAATGATGAGGTCCAGCGAATTGCCCAGCGCTTCTTCGGGCGTGAAGCCGAACATGCGCTCGGCGGCGGGGTTCCACAGGGTGATCGCGCCACGGGCGTCGGAGATGACCACCGCGTCGCCAATCACGTCGACCAGTTGCTCGAAATCGATGGGGGATGTTGTATGCATGGCGCTATTCATTGTTGAAATGGCCTTGGTCTTTCTGGCCGCGATTCAGGCAGCGCCGTGGGTCCATCAAGGCAATCCACGGCGCGGCGGTTTCGCGCTTATTTCACGTTCAAACCGCTTGTTTCTGATGCAGGTTGGCGATCTGCGCGCTGCTGTAACCCAGGCTCTCGAGCACTTCATCCGTATGCTCGCCCAGCAACGGCGATCCCGTGATCTCCGGCTTCATGTCCGAGAACTTGATCGGGCTACCCACCGTCAGATACGAGCCGCGTTCCTTGTGCTGGACTTCGGCAATCGTGCCGCTTTCACGCAACGACGGATCGTTGGCCAGCTCTTTCATCGTCAGCACAGGCGCGCACGGAATATCGAACTTGCGCAGGATGTCCACCGCTTCGAACTTGGTTTTATCGGCGAGCCATTCTTCAATCGTCTTGAAGATGTCGAAGATATGCGGCTGACGTGCGGAAGCCGTGTTGTAGTTCGCGTCTTCAATCCACTCGGGTTTGCCGATCGCACGGCAAATCGGCGCCCACGCGTGACCCTGGATCGTGAAGTAGATGTACGAGTTCGGATCAGTTTCCCAGCCCTTGCATTTCAGCACCCAGCCCGGCTGGCCGCCGCCGCCGGCATTGCCGCCGCGCGGAACAACATCGCTGAATTCGCCGTGCGGGTATTGGGGATATTCCTCGAGGTAGCCCAGCCGGTCCAGGCGTTGCTGGTCGCGCAGTTTCACGCGGCACAGGTTAAGCACGCTGTCCTGCATCGATACCGCGACCTTCTGTCCCTTGCCCGTCTTGTCGCGGCCGATCAGCGCCGTCAGGATGCCGATGGCGAGGTGCATGCCGGTGTTGCTGTCGCCCAGCGCCGCTGCGCTGATGGTCGGCGGACCGTCCCAGAACCCCGTGGTCGATGCCGCGCCGCCCGCGCATTGCGCGACGTTTTCGTAGACCTTCAGGTCGTCGTAATGGTGGCCGTCGCTGAAGCCTTTCACCGACGCCAGGATCATCTTCGGATTCAGTTCCTTGATGTACTGCCACGGGAAACCCATCCGGTCGAGCGCACCCGGACCGAAGTTTTCCACCATCACATCGGATTCCTTAATAAGCTTCTCCAGGACTTCCTTGCCTTCCGGCTTTTTGGTGTCTAGCGTAAGTGACTTCTTGTTGCTGTTGAGCATCGTGAAATACAGCGCGTCGACGTCCGGGATATCGCGCAGTTGCGTGCGGGTAACATCGCCCGACCCCGGGCGTTCCACCTTGATCACGTCGGCGCCGAACCACGCAAGCAACTGCGTGCAGGCCGGACCTGCCTGCACGTGCGTGAAGTCGATAATCTTGATTCCCTCGAGTGGCTTGCTCATGATTCCTGTCTCCTGACTCACTGGCTAAAGGTGGGTTTTTACTGATTTTCCAGGCGGTGACATCGGCGGCGCGTGTTTGCATTGCCGCCGGTACCTTCCAAGCGGATTACTTTTTCATCGCCGTGCTTTGCGGATTCAGATTCGTCAGGCGACCGCTCTCGGTGCCCGCGGCTTCATCGATCACCGCATTGATCAGGGTCGGCTTACCGGACGCAATGGCTTCCTGCAGCGCCTCCGTCAGTTCTTCCGGCGTCGTGGCGTGGCGGCCAATGCCACCGAATGCTTCAATCATCTTGTCGTAGCGCGCGCCCTTGACGAACACCGTCGGGGCAACATCTTTGCCGCCGGTCGGGTTCACATCGGTGCCGCGATACACGCCGTTGTTGTTGAAGACAATCGTGCAAACCGGCAGGTCGTAGCGGCAGATCGTTTCGAGTTCCATGCCGCTGAAACCGAACGCGCTGTCGCCTTCTATGGCGACGACCGGCTTGCCGCTCGTGACCGCCGCACCAATCGCGAAGCCCATGCCGATACCCATGATTCCCCACGTACCCGAGTCGAACCGCTTGCGCGGCTCATACATGTCGATGATGCTGCGGGCATAGTCAAGCGTGTTCGCCCCTTCGTTGACCACGTTGATGTCCGGGCGCGTCTTCAACGCGTCGCGGATCGCGCGCAAGGCGCTGTGGAAATTCATCGGCGACGGATTTTTGGCCAGTGTCGCGGCCATCTTTTCCAGGTTCTTGTTCTTGCGCTCGGAGATCGCGCCCGTCCACTCGGCGGGAGGCTTCGGGAAGCTTGCATCGATGCCGCCCAGCAACGCCGACACGCAGGAGCCGATATCGCCAATCACCGGCGCAGCAATAGCCACATTGCTGTCGATTTCCGTCGGCGAGATGTCGACCTGGATGAATTGCTTCGGCGCGGCGCCCCACGTCTTGCCCTTGCCGTGCGACAGCAGCCAGTTCAGGCGCGCGCCGATCAGCAGCACGACGTCGGCTTCCTGCAGCACGAACGAACGCGCTGCCGACGCCGATTGCTCGTGGGTATCGGGCAGCAATCCCTTGGCCATCGACATCGGCAGATAAGGAATGCCGCTCTTTTCCACAAGCTCGCGAATCTGTGCATCGGCCTGGGCGTAAGCCGCGCCCTTGCCGAGCAGGATCAGCGGACGCTTCGCGCCCTTCAGCACGTCGAGCGCGCGCTTGACGGAGTCAGGCGCCGGAATCTGGCGCGGCGCCGCGTCAACCACCCGTACCAAAGACTGCTTGCCCTTCACTGCGTCGATGGTCTGGGACAGCAGTTTCGCCGGCAAGTCCAGGTAGACGCCGCCGGGACGGCCCGACACGGCCGCACGGATCGCACGCGCAATGCCGATGCCAATGTCTTCCGCGTGCAGGACGCGGTACGCGGCCTTCGCGTACGGTTTGGCGGCGTTGAGCTGATCCATCTCTTCGTAGTCGCCTTGCTGCAAGTCGACGATCTCACGCTCGCTGGATCCGCTGATCAGGATCATCGGAAAGCAGTTGGTAGTCGCATTGGCAAGCGCTGTCAGGCCGTTCAGGAAGCCAGGCGCTGAAACGGTCATGCAGATGCCCGGCTTTTGCGTCATGTAGCCGGCGATAGCCGCCGCATTGCCCGCGTGCTGCTCATGACGGAAGCCGATGAAGCGCATGCCTTCGGCTTGCGCCAAGCGCGCCAGGTCGGTAATGGGAATGCCGACCAGCCCGAAGATGGTGTTGAGGTCGTTCAGTTTCAGGGCATCGATGACCAGATGGAAACCGTCGGTGGTCGCCGGTGTTTCTTGCTTCGTTGTCTCCGCTGCAGTGGCGGTCTGCGGGTGGTTCAGTACTTCTGCCATAACGTCTCTCCTCCTTGGCTGGCGTTGTTTGGTTTGTGATATACAATATTCCACACACAGTATTAGTCAAGAGGATTTGTTTGGCGAATTGAGCGTGGTGCGGTGCGACTGGGTTGTAAACGCTAGCGCTACGGCAGGTTTGCCGTTTTTTTTGCTGCGTTGCGATGAGGGCCGTTTAAGCGATGCAAGAGATTTCGCCCCCGAGAATTGGGGCGAATGGAGACTGCATTGGCAGGGGTGCGGCGCGACCGGTTTGGGCGCGCGTTGGGATGGGTTTACCCGCGCTTGGAGGCGGGTAGCAGGGGTTGATTCGTCAATCCAGGTAGATCGACGGGGGTGGTTTCTTCTCTGTCGTCACACGTTCTATGTCGTCCATTGGAAAACGAGATCGGCGCGCCCGCGCGTCTTGTCAATCAGCGCCGCGTTCACTTCGTCGGTTCGCTGAACCCATTCGCGGGCGGCGTCTTCATCGCGGCCAAACTTCACGTGGCGCGCAATAAGCCGCTGCAAGCGTAACGCTGGATCGACGTCGACGTACCAGGCTTCGTCGAGCAGAGGGCGAACGGCTGTCCAGTGGCCTTGCTGCAGCAACAGATAGTTGCCTTCGGTGATCACAAGCGGCACGTCCGGCATGACCGGAATGGCCCCTGCAATGGGTTCTTCGATCTCTCGGCGAAACGTGGGGGCATAGATCACCTCGTCGTGAGACTGCACGCGCAGGCGCGCGAGCAGTGCGACGTAACCGGCGCTGTCGAAGGTATCTTCGGCACCCTTGCGGGACGCGCGGCCAAGACGCTCGAGTTCTACGTTCGCAAGATGAAAACCATCCATAGGCACGACCACCGCGCGGCCTGGCAGTGCGTCGAGAATGGCCTGCGCCAGCGTTGATTTGCCGGCGCCCGGCGCACCTGCCAGCCCAAGGATACGACGCTGGCCATCGGCCACAAGCTGCTCCAGTCGAGCAAGAAAACGGTCTTCAATCATCGGCACAATCCTGTGTGGTTTCTAAATGGCTTGGCACATCTCATCGGCATTCAAACCGCCCGGCCGTCCTCCGCGAAACGAAGACAGCACACGGCCCGGCAGCGCGGCATTGCTTCGCGGTTAGCGCATGGCGGCCACCGTTCTACGTTCCCGCGGCGTGTCCTTCCGCACCGCCCCGGCAACGATGTCGCTAATGATGCGCCCTTGCTTTAGCCGCAGCATTAATGCCGCCAGCGATGAACGTCCGCGCATGAGTGGCCAGATCCATGCTGTCGTCCCACAGGTTCCGCCAGATTGCCAGCGCGTTCGACAATTGCTCGTTGACAACGGTCGACGAGAAGCTTTCGAACGTGACGACGCCCTCATAGCCGATCATGGATAGTGCATGAAAGAACTGGGCAAAATCAATCGTGCCCGATCCCAGATAGCCCCGGTTACTTTCGCCGATGTGGACATAACCCAAACGCTTCCCGCATGCCAGAACGGGCTGCATGAAGTCCGATTCCTCAATATTCATGTGGTAGGTATCGAGGTGCACGACAACGTTGGGCGCATCGACTTCATCCAGCATGCCAAGCGCTTGTGATGCCGTGTTAAGCAGGTTGCTTTCGTATCGATTCACGACTTCGAGGCCGAGGGTAACATCCTTCTTCAAGGCGAAATCGGCAATCCGCTTGAGCGAGTCAACCGCATTGCGCCTTCCCTGCGCGGTGAGCGGCGCCTGGTACTTCGCCATTGCGCCGTACAAGATCCCGCCGAAGTAATTACCGCCCAGTTCCGCCGTGATGCTGACGCCCTCTTCCAGCAACGCCAGACCCCGCGCAACCGACTCCGGATTGTCGCTGGATACATCAGCATCTAATGTAAGGCCACGCGAACACCCGATCTCAAGACCATGCTCCTGGAGCAGGTCACGCGTGAGGGTCAAGTCCATGACCTTGGGGCCGTGAAGGGACAGCTCGACCAGATCAAAACCTGCCGCCTTGGTCTGGCTGATGACCTTGCGGGTCGACTCCGGCGTCAGGTCGCCGGCCCATACCAATGCATGAACACCGAGCTTATTCATTGAATCACTCCTCCGGTAACGGTCGCGGATTGCGAAATTGACAGCGAGTTGCTAAATCCATTCAGCTCATAGTGAATTCGATGCTGAATCCATTTAGCATAGTGGTCAACTCTCGAATACCCTAGTATGGTTTCCAGCCGAAGCAGGTCAGCCTTCGGGGGCAATGCAACCCAATCAAAAGGGAAATTCAGATGGTCCGCGGCGGTAAAGGGCGCAAATCCACGATCTACGATATTTCCGAGGCGACCGGCACGTCGGTTACTGCGGTGAGCATGGTGCTGAACGGCAGTTGGACGAGGTATCGCATCAAGGAAGAAACCGCCAATCGCATTCTGGAGAGCGCGCAACAACTCGGGTACAACGTCAACATGCGTGCCAGAGGGCTGAGGCTCTCGCGCTCCGGGCTCGCCGGCATGATTCTTCCGCACTATCGCAACCGTTTTTTTGCAGGGCTTGCGGAGACGTTTGAAGAACAAGCGAGAAGCCGGGGTCTGTGCCCTATCGTCGTCAGTACGCAACGGGATCCAGCGGTTGAGACAAGCGTCACCGAGACGCTGCTGTCGCAACGGGTCGAAGTGCTCTTCATCGCCGGCGTGCGCAACCCCACGCCGCTTAACGCACTGTGTGCGGCAGCAGGCGTGACCTGCATCAATGTCGACTTGCCGGGTTCGGGCGCGCCGTCGGTTGTCTCGGACAATCGCGGCGGTGCTCGCGCGCTGACTAACGTGCTGATCGATAAAATGAGGATGCGAGGCGGTGCCCCTGAAGAATTGGCTTTCCTGGGCGGGGTTGCCGGCGAGTACGCAACAGAGGAGCGCATTATCGGATTCCGCGACGCTTTCGAGGCCGCGGGGATCAGTCCGGCAGCCGACGCGGTGGACTGCTGTGGATACAACGCGTCCGCTGCCCGGCAAGCACTTGCTCATAGTTATGAGAGCCTTGGCAGGCTGCCCGCGGGCTTGTTTATCAACTCGATTACCGCATTCGAAGGGCTGGTGCAGTTCACGTCGCAACTGTCCCGCGATGCGTTGCAATCGACGGTTGTCGGGTGCTTCGACTGGGACCCGTTTGCCGCGCATTTACCGTTTGAAGTGACGATGATGCGGCAGGACGTAGATAAGATTATCTCGGAGGCCTTCGCACTTTCCGATCGCTTTGACACGACGACCGATCACCCGCTAGTCGTCGTGCCGACCGGCTTCGGAGATGTGATGGACGAGGACGATCGGGCTGTCAAACTCACATACGATCGTTGAACTTTGCTCTGGCGTGTCTTTGTTTTCGCAGCATGATGCGTCCCCGGCAAAGATCAGGCATAAGCGAATCAGCTCGCCCAGTCCGCCACCATCCGCGCATCGACACTGACTCCGCCGCACACCACGATCACCACGTCGTGCGCGGCAGCAATCGCCGGGTGATCGAGGTAACCGACAGCAAGCGACACCCCGCAAGCCGGTTCCACAAGCTGCCGATAATCATCGGCGAAACGCGTCACGCCCATGATTGCATCGGCATCCGTCAGCACCACCGACTCGTGCGGAAACTGCTGGATCGCATCCACTGGCCAGCTCGCTACCTGAAGCGCAGCAAGCGACTTTGCGATGCTGTCGATACGATCCAGTTTCACCGGATGCCCCGCATCAAGCGCCGCGCGAAATGACGCGGCGCCCGTTGTCTCGCACGCGATCACGCGACAATCCGTGCGGCCATGGCGCAACAAACCCGTCAAGATTCCTGCAAGCAGACCGCCCCCGCCCACGCTCGCCACAACCGCATCCACTTGCGGCAGGACAGTGACAATCTCGTCGATCATCGTGCTATGACCTTCCCACAGCACCGGGTGATCGAACGCCGGCACATATTCGACGTCATCCGACGCCGACAGTGCCAGCGCATGCTCGTTCGCTTCGTCCCAGACATCGCCATGCACGGTCACTGTTGCGCCCAGCGCGGCGATACGCTTACGAGTGCTTTCCGGCGTCGTGGAAGGCACCACGATCTCAGCCTGCATGCCAAGCAAGCGCGCCACAAATGCCGTTGCGAAACCGGCGTTACCGCCCGACGGGCACACTACGCGGAGTTTGCCGGCCGCCTTAGCGCGCGAACACAACAAGCCCATCCCACGCATTTTGAACGAGCCACTAGGCTGCAGGTTTTCGAGCTTGAGCCAGATGCGGCGCGTGGACGTAGACAGTCCGGGATGCAGGATCAACGGGGTTTCGATGTGAAGCAAGATCGGTCCTTTTCACTTTTCAAACGGGAATTCCGGGACCAGGCCACCGCCATGACGGCCGCGACTGGATTCGAGTCTCACAGTTTATTGCAGGACGGGAATTTTATCGTTGTGCGTGTTGGCGTGGGTCCGGCTCGACTCTTTGCAAGTGCTCGCGCGAACGCGTGCGTTCGCCGGCCGTCGCGATGTCCGGTCCTGCGTAGCTAACAGGTTATAAGTCGCGCTAGTATTCGTCCAGCCAGAGGCCTTCATCAACGTATGAACCGGGCTCGTATTTTGTTGCGCCATCGCTCAATCCGGATAACCAGAGATGCTTGAGGAACCGAAGAAGATGGACAAAGAAACGCCGCTCGTCATGATCCACGGCCTGATGGGATCCATAGACTATTTTTCACCCGCCGCACGGATGGACGGAATAAGCGTCCACACGCCCGACCTGATCGGATACGGACCACAGGCGAACGCCGACGCTCGCCCGATTACGCTCGACAATCAGGCAGCATCGGTTATCCGATACGTGGAAGAGCACATCGGAGAACCGAGTTGGTTACTGGGCCACAGCGTCGGCGGCGCCGTTGCGATGCTTATTGCAGCAACGGCACCCAAGCTGGTACGCGGGCTCATTAGCGTCGAAGGCAACTTCACCCTTAACGACGCCTTCTGGTGCCGGAAAATTGCAGCGCTCAGTGAAGAAGCGTGGCGCGCCGAACATCGGCTTATGCTCGATGATCCCACCGCCTGGCTTCAAGACAGCGGCATTGCGCTCAGCCCGCAGCGAATCGCCTGGGCAAACGATATCCTGCGTCACCAGCCTCGCTCGACCATCGCGGCCACGGCTCGCGCGGTGGTGAAAGAAACGGGCTCACCGGCGTTTCTTCAGCATGCGCACACGGTCATCGCCAATGGCACGCCGATCCACTTGCTCGCGGGAGAAAGATCGGCACCCGGATGGGACGTACCCGATTGGGTCAAGAGCGCGTCGCTAAGCTATGTGATCCAGCCCGACACCGGCCACATGATGATGCTCGAGCAGCCAGAGATATTCAGCGACATAGTTTGCGCAATGATCAAACACTGACGCAACCGGGCACCGGGATGAAGCTTCATCGCCGCCTCGAATTTTCCGTTGCAGGTGGATGACAAGGCACCAAGATCATCTAATCAGCATTCCGAATCAAACGATGGGTTTTAAGAACGACTGGTCACGGTCCTCACCCGCGTTTCCCCTCCATCGCTGAGGCGTCATCCCTTCCCACTGGTTGAACGCCCGGGAAAATGAGTTGACCTCTTCGAAACCTAAAAACCACGCAATCTCGCCCGCAGCGAGATCCGTGCTACCCAGCAAACGCCGCGCTATCCGGTTGCGCACGCGGTCGAGCTGCTGCTGATAACTTGTTCCATCGAGTGCAAGCTTGCGCTGCAGCGTGCGTGTACTGATCGCGAGCTCCCGCGCCAGCGCTTCAACGCTCGGCCGCTGGCCGCGCATGCTCCGCGCGAGAACGGCATCGACGTGATCGGTGAAAGTTTGCGCGCGGGCAAGCGCGGCCAGTCCGGCATCGAGTTGCGGCAGCACAGCGGCAAGCAAATCGACGTTATGCGTCACGAAAGGCAGCGCGAGATTGGCTGCATCGAATACGAGCACATCGTTCGGGGCATCGAACACGATCTCGCATCCATAATGCCGCGCGAACATCGCCCGGTTGGCCGCCCGCCGTGTCAGCTCCACGCGACGCGGTTTGATCGCCACACCCGATCCGCGCCGCGCCATGGCCAGCGCGGACGCGAACATGGCGTCCGCCAGCAGGTCAGGGATAAAGCCATCGGCCAGCAACCAGCGGAACGTGACAGCCGCCTCGTCACGCTGCACGGTGACCACCACTTCCTCCGGACAACTCAGCCGCTTGTAACGCCCCAACTTCGCCAGTGCCTCGCCGAAATTGGCGGAATGCAGCGCCGCGAGCGACATGGCGTCGAGCTGCCCGTGCGAGGTCTCAGCGCCAATCCGCAAGCCGATAGCCGGGTCCCCGCTCACCTGCGCGATAGCCTCCCACAGAGCGAAGTATTTCTGCGTCGTCAGCCGCAACCGGCCCGGCTCGGCGTTCTCGGCCGCCGGCAACGGTAGACCCGCTGCACGGAACGTCCGCGGCACATCCACGCCCAGCGTTTCAAGCCGTGCGATCAGTGCGTGGCTGACCGGAACGCCATCGGTTTTCATCAGCTTTTCAGTCCGTGACAGGCTGCTTAACGATCTCGAGTTTATCGATCACCCCGCGCCATTCGGTGGCATCGCCGGCGTCGGTCGACAGGCTCACGTGGCGCCACTTGGCATCCATCGCGCCGCGCGCTTCATGCACTTGTCCCGCGATATGCACCGCGTCGCTGCCGAGCAGCAAACGCAGAGGCGGTTCGTCCAGTCCCGCTATGCCGAGGATCGCTTGCGCGGCTTTCGCGGGATCGCCGACTGGCTTGTGCGAAGCACGGTATTCGAGCAAAGGCGCCATGCTCGCAGCGTAGTCGGGGCCGGGCGCGTGGATGGTCATCGAAGAACCGGCCCAATCCGTGCGAAAGCCGCCCGGCTCGACGATCGTCACCTTGATGCCGAGCGGCGCGACTTCCTTCGACAACACTTCGGAGAATCCCTCCACGGCCCATTTCGCCGATTGATACGCGGCAAGGCCAGGCGAACCGACGCGTCCGCCTATCGATGAAATCTGGATGATATGGCCGCTGCGCTGCGTGCGCAGGACCGGCAACGCGGCGCGCGTGACGTTGACGACGCCGTAGAAATTGGTCTCCATCTGCGCGCGGAAATCGGCGTCGTCGCCTTCCTCGATCGACGCCATGTTGCCGTAACCCGCATTGTTGACGACGACATCCAGACGGCCGAACGCCTCTACGGCCTGCTGCACGGCGGCCCGCGCCGAAGCCGGGTCGGTGACGTCGAGTGGGACGGCGCGCACGCGCTCGCCGTACTGCTCCACGAGCGCGGCCAGATCTTCAGGACGGCGCGCCGTCGCAACCAGACGATGACCCGCGGCCAGGACGGCCTTGGCCAATTCCTGGCCGATGCCGCGAGAACTACCCGTAATAAACCAGACTGAAGACATGAGCGCTTCCTTTACGTTGAACGATGAGTGCTGCGTTCAACGGATTCTAGGAGCGCGCGTCCCGCTGCACTAATCCGATCGCGCCAACTTGCAATCGGATCGCGCCAACGCCTTGAGTCTGATCCGAACGGTTATCCGTGGCGGACTTCGCTGTCGAGGTGGGCCATTTGCGCGGCAGCGTAACGGTCGCCGGCGGCAGCGCCCTTCGGCACGGCATATTCGATTGCACTGAGATCATCCGGCGTCAGCACGACATCCAGCGCCCCCAGTGCTTCCGTCAACCGGTCTCGCCGCCGAGCGCCCACCAGCGGCACGATATCCGCGCCCTGTGCCGCGACCCACGCAATCGCGATCTGCGCCACCGACACGCCCTTGGCCTCCGCAATCCGCCGCAACGCTTCGACCAACTGCAGGTTCCGTTCAGCGTTTTCGCCCTGAAAACGCGGACTGTGAGCACGGAAATCGTTACCGGCCAAATTTTGCGCCGCCTGCCAATGGCCGCTGATCAGTCCTCGCGACAACACGCCGTAAGCCGTCACGCCAATACCGAGTTCGCGGCACGTCGAGAGAATATCGCCTTCGATACCCCGTGAAATCAGCGAGTATTCGATCTGCAGATCGGCAATTGGGTGCACGGCTGCCGCGCGCCGGATCGTTTCGGCGCCGACCTCGGACAGCCCGACGTGACGCACGTAACCCGCCTTCACCATCTCGGCAATCGCGCCCACGGTGTCTTCAATCGGCACATTCGGATCGAGCCGCGCAGGCCGGTAGATATCGATGTAATCCACTCCCAGGCGCTGCATCGAATACGTCAGGAAGTTCTTCACCGCGGCCGGTCTCGCGTCATAACCCACCCAACCGCCCGCCGGATCGCGCAGCGCGCCGAATTTCACGCTGATGATGGCGGCATCGCGTTTCGTGCCCTTCAACGCTTCGCCGATCAACGCTTCGTTGTGGCCGCTGCCGTAGAAATCGCCGGTATCGAGCAGGTTGATCCCGGCATCGAGCGCCGCGTGAATCGTGGCGATGCTTTCGCTCCGGTCGGCCGGTCCGTACATGCCGGACATGCCCATGCAGCCAAGTCCGAGTGCCGATACGCGCGGTCCGGTCGCGCCGAGTTGCAGATGGTTCATATGGAGTCTCCAGGGGCTGGTGTCGCGTAATTGCGAGCAGTGAACAGAGTATGCGAGGCGTTTTGGCGTGCGACAATCCGGCCTTCACAGCACGGGCTGTACGAAAAAACGCACAATGAATGATCCCGATCTCTCCGATCTCAGCGCCTTCGTCGCTATCACCAAGGTGCGCAGTTTCAGGGCGGCGGCGCGTTTGCGCGGCGTCTCGGCGTCGGCGTTGAGCGAGGCCGTTCGCCGGCTTGAAGCTCGGCTCGGCGTGCGCCTGCTCAATCGCACGACCCGCAGCGTCACGGTCACGGAAGCTGGGCAGCGCCTTCTGGAACGCCTATGGCCGGCGCTCGGCGAGATTGCCGGCGCACTCGATGCGATCAATAGCTTCCGCGACAGCCCGACCGGCACCTTGCGCCTGAATGTGCCGACTATCGTGGCCATGCACGTGCTGCCGCCCATCGTCGCGCGTTTTCTGGCCGCGCATCCGGGGATCACGCTGGAGGTGGTATCGAACGATACGTTTATCGATGTGCTGGCAGCTGGTTTCGATGCCGGTATCCGCTACGACGAACGGCTGGAGCGCGACATGATCGCTGTGCCGATCGGTCCGCGCACGCAGCATTTCGTGGCGGCGGGCGCGCCGGCGTATTTTGCGGCGCACGGATGGCCTGAACACCCGCGCGATTTACTGGAGCACGCGTGCATTGGGCATCGGTTCGCAAGCGGCGTGCTGGCGGCGTGGCGCTTCGAGCGTGATGGAGAACAGGTTCGATTCACGCCTAACGGGCCGCTGGTCGCGTCGGTGATGGAGCTAGAAGTGGGCGCCGCGACAGCCGGCCTGGGCATGATCTATACGTTCGAGGAATTCTTGCGGCCAGCCATACAAAGCGGCGCGCTCGTGCCCGTGCTGCACGAGTGGTGGGAGCATTTTTCAGGGCCGTTTCTGTACTACCAGAGCCGCACGCATATGCCGGCGCCGTTGCGCGCGTTCATCGACTTTATTAAGGAAGATTGAACGCACGCGTGGCAATTACCGTTCTGAGAAAAACGCCCGGACTGCTGCCAGCGCGTTTTGAACCGCCGCGCTGTCCACATCCAGATGCGTGACCCAGCGCTGTTTCGTCGCGCTATACGCCGACGTAATGCCAATCCCGCGCGCCGCCAGATGTTCTTTGAAGTCAGCGGCAATCGCGCCGTCCACTTCCACGAACACGATGTTCGTGTCCGGCATCGTGACCTTCAGTTGTTGATAGGCCGCCAAGCCCTTGGCCAGCGTCGTCGCGTTGGCGTGGTCATCGGCGAGGCGCGCCACGTTGTGCTCCAGCGCGTAAATCCCGGCCGCCGCGAGAATGCCGACCTGCCGCAAACCGCCGCCCACCATCTTGCGCGTGCGTCGCGCCTTCGCGATCAACTCCGCGCTGCCGACCAGCACCGACCCGACCGGCGCGCCCAATCCCTTCGATAAACACACGGACACCGTATCGAAGCAGCGCGTCAGCGTGGCAACGGGCGTATTCAGCGCGGTCGCCGCGTTGAAGATCCGAGCGCCGTCAAGATGGGTAGCGAGGCCGTGCCGACGCGCCAGCGCCGTCGCCGCTTCCATGTACTCCTGCGACAAAACTTTCCCGCCGATGGTGTTTTCCAGCGCCAGCAGCCGCGTGCGCGCGTAATGCGAATCGTCGGGCTTGATCGAGTCCTCGATCTCCGCCAGCAGCAACGAACCGTCCGCCTGATTGTTCAACGGTTGCGGCTGGATGCTCCCCAGCACCGCCGCGCCACCGGCTTCCCAGCGATAGCAATGGGCCTGCTGCCCGACGATGTACTCGTCGCCTCGCTCGCAATGCGCCATCAGCGCGACCAGGTTCGATTGCGTACCCGAGGTCAGGAACACGGCCGCTTCCTTGCCAAAACGCTCGGCCATCACGGCTTCGAGTTGCGTGACGGTGGGATCGTCGCGGAAAACATCGTCGCCGACTTCCGCCGATGCCATCGCAGCGCGCATGGCCGGGCTGGGTCGCGTGACGGTATCGGAACGGAAATCGTGCTGAATCGGGGTGCTCATTGCTGCTCCTGGTGGGTGGAGCGCGTATTTTGCCACCGTGAGGAGGAAGGCGTTGCGGACTTCATTTGACGATCAAGCTTGTACGGGCGGCAGTTGATGTGTTCTCGAGATATTGGACTTGTGAGATTGGACTTGAATTTCACTTATATGTTTAGAATCAAGTGTATAGCAGCGTCATCTAACTTATAACATTTAGTAATTATTTTTTCGCAGTAAAATCAATCGGTTACGATCCATTTCTTTTGTTAAACAAGAACATGGAGAATTTTTGACAAACCACTTTAACAAAGACCGGTTTGGCATCGATTTATTGGTTTTAAAACAATCACTTGGTTAGCTTTTCTGCACAACTTTCGAGCCTATGTAGATTGGCGCGGATTTTTAGGAAATATTCGATACAAATCAGGTGCTTATACGATTTTAATAAGGTAATTTATTGCTTAAAATTCCAACGACCGATCCTCACCAGTTAAGCTCGAAAAACTCTCTCGGCGCAGACCTCAGACTTCACATCGCGTTGGGTTACTCCCGCGACCGTGTAAAGTTTCAAACATTCAGCCTCACCCATTCACCTGCCCATGCCTGCAAGCCAATGAACGCGCCCGAACCGAAGTTGCAAGACGATCCTCACATTGGCCGCTACGAGCGCTCGACGGGACAGGCCGCCGAGTGGTGGCAGGTGACGCTTTCTGACCGGCCGCAGATGTATCGGATCGAACATGGATACGGCGATGGGCCGGGCAATATCGATACGGTCGTCGACTTGGAAAACCTCAAGTCGAAGTTGCAAAAGTGGCATCGGGAGGGGTTTTTTCGACCCGACGATCCGGCGCTCGCACCGTTGCCCGCGGAAGGACGAACCGGGTTTCTCAAAGAGCTTCGGCGCGCCGTCAGGCAACCGCTGCAAGCCACGAATCCGGATTCAAACGAAGCAACAACGACGATTGGCCCGGTGGACATGCCTGTCGGCCAGTCTGGTCCGCTCGTGCCGCGCCTGAACCCCGCCTATCTCTTTCCCGAGCGTTTTGGCGACATCCTCCAGGATATCGTCGAGAACCGGCGGGTGCTGCTGATCGGCCATACCGGCGCGGGAAAAACGAGCCTGATCGAGCAGGTCGCGGCCCGTACGCAACACGGCGTGCTGCGGGCGAACATGAACGGCCAGACGACCATCGGTGATTTCGTCGGTTTCTGGACCGTGAAAGGCGGCGAGACGCTTTGGGTGGACGGAGTGCTGCCGACAGCCATGCGCGAAGGCCTGTGGCTTGTAGTCGATGAAATCGACTTCGCCGAACCCTCGATCCTCGCCGTCCTCACTGCCGTGCTCGAACCTCACGGCCGTTTGCTGCTGAAGGAAAAAGGCAACGAACTGGTAGCGCCGCATCCGTCCTTCCGCCTGTTCGCGACCGCAAACGCTGTGGGTGCAATGAGCGTTTATCGGCATCTGTATCAGGGTGCCAACCTGATGAACGAGGCGTTCCTCGACCGTTGGCGTGTGTATCTGATGAATTACCTGTCGCCCGAGGAAGAGGCCGAAGTGTTGATGCGCACGCTTGGGAGCCGCTTCACGCGGACGATGGCGCAAACGCTCGCCGCCATTGCCGCCGATTGCCGCGCGGCGTTTGCCCGCGAGGATCTGGCCAGTGCGTTTTCGACCCGCCGCCTGCTCGACTGGGCCGACCTGATGCTGCGTTCCGGCGACCCGGAACGCGCTGCCGGCCCGGCGATCTACGCGAAAGTCAGCGCTGAGGACGCCGCGCTGATCCGCAGCATCATCCGGCATCACATTGCGTTCGACGAATGAAACGCGTGCTTATGCTCAATCAAGTCGGTACTGGGCGGTGTTCCGCGAGCGCTGCGGCGGTTTTCACGGCGGCTGCCGTGTTGAGTGCCGTGGAAGATAGCGCGACACCATCACGTTTTCCCGGTAACTGATGTGGCCACTTCTGACCTGACCCGCTCAGACACCACACAAGTCATGCTCGGCAAGATGGCGCGCGTGCTGACGGGCCGATACGGCGTGACGGTATCGTTCGATGCATCCGGGCCGCGCGTAGACCGCGACCGCATCGTGTTGCCGGAGTTCCCGCCGGGCGCTGCCGGCGCAGCCGATCTGGACGCGCTCACCGGCCAGCTCGACTTGCTGGTGGCGCGCTCGAAGTACTCGACCATTAGCGAAATCAGGGCGCTGAATCCGGGCGCAACCCAGCAAATTGCACAAGCGATTGAGGACCGGCGCGTCTGCGAGCGGCTGTTCAATGACTACCCGGGTGCCCGCAAGTTTGTCGGAAAACTGCGTGAGCAAACGGCGCAAACCACGCACGCACGCTGGCCGACCCTGGCCTGGCGCGACAAACTGATCTGGTTTATCGATCGCGCGCTCTGGGACGAAGCGCCGGACGTGACGGAACGCACTCCGGCGCTCATTGCTACGCTCGGCGCCGTAAGCGAGCTGCTGCAGACTGTCCGTGCCAGCCGTTCGACCCTTGAAAGCGTGGCCGGCGCACGGGCGCTCGTGGCACGGATCAGGTCGCTGGCTGCCGGCGATGTGAACACCATGATGTTTTCCGCCGACGCCGATGAAGCGCTGGACGCCGAGCAGGTATCGGGCGATCCGGATGGGCTCGACGCGGCATCGCAGGAAATCTCCGACGCAGCTTCCTCCGATGCCGCCAGCATGGCCCAGGCACCGTCGGACGCCAGCGCAGAGGCATCGGAAGGAGACGCTCCGGCGCCGCCGATGACCTTCGATATCGACATGATCGATGGCCGCCCTCGCCTGTCTATTCCGCTCACGACCGAATTCGATCTCATCACCGACCTCACCGGCCTGGGCGACGCCGCCGCGTGGCGCAACCTGCGCGCGCTCGCCCGCGCGGAAACCGCGCCGTTGACCGCGCGCCTTGAACGCGCGTTGAAAGCGGATGAACAAACGCACTGGAAACGGGACCAGGAACGTGGAGAAATCGACCGGCCTGCGTTGGCGAAGCTGGTTGTATCGCCGGGATACCGGACACCGTTTCGCGTCAAGCGCACGACCGAGGGTCGCGATGCCGCCGTCACGCTGCTGATCGACCGCAGCGGCTCCATGGTTGGCCGAAAAATTACTCTCGCCCGACTCTGCGCCGCCGCGCTTTGCGACGCGTTGATGCAGCTTTCGTTCAAGTGCGAAGTGCTCGGCTACAGTTCGGTCGAATCCCCGGAAATGCGCGCATTTTATGAGCAGAAGCTAGCCGAAGGCGTGGATTTGAACCGTTTCAACCGGCGTGTCGAACGGCTGGACCTGCAGATCTACAAGCGCTTCGGTTCGAACAATCCGATGGGACTAAGCGCGATTGATTGCGGTCACGAGAATCCGGACGGCGAGGCGCTGGCGTGGGCCGCCGAGCGTTTGGCCGCGCAACGCGCCGGCCGTCGCATCCTGATGGTGTTATCCGACGGCTATCCCGCCACGGGCGATGGTCATCCCGTGATCTTGCGGACCGACCTGCGGGCGCGCATCGACCAGATTACACGCTCTGGGATCGAGCTTATTGGCGTCGGACTTCTCGACGATGCCGTAGAAAAGTTTTATGCGCATAACATCGTTGTGCGCAAACTGGATGAACTTCCCACGATGGCGTTTACCGTACTGAGCCAACTCCTGCTCAAGCGCGGCACCAGGCGTTAAGCCATTTTTTACTGCCCTCACTTCGCCCTCAAGATCATCCCGCCCTAAAAAATTAATTCAATAGCTTGCTAACGAATTGTTGTCGAAATACAATGCGCGCCATGCCATCAATCGATGTCCTTCGCCAATCCGTCAGCAGCGCGCTCGTGATTGCCTCCCGGCAGTGGCGGCGCACGAGCCAGAGTGTTATATCGGGCTATAACGTATCCGAAGCCTGCGCGACGCCGCTGTTGATCGCGGCACGCCTCGACGCGCCCGTTCGACAAGTTGCGCTCGCCGAACTGACCGGGATCGAAGGGCCGTCGCTGGTGCGTCTGCTCGATCAGCTGTGCGCGGCCAACCTGGTGCGCCGGGACGAAGACCCCGACGACCGGCGCGCGAAAATCATCTCGCTCACTGACGAAGGCCGGTCGGTGACCGCCAAGATCGAGAAAGAACTGATCGGACTGCGCGCCGGCGTGCTGAACGATGTAAGCCGCGAAGACCTGGAAGCGACCCTGCGGGTATTCGCTGCGTTTAAACTGGGCGCGTCCAGTCAAACGCAACAAGCTTCAACAACATCCGCGTCACACCAAGGCCCTACCATCGGCTCAACCGGCACCGATACGGAAGAAGGCGTCTAGCGCACCATGACGTACCCCACTTCGCGCGACTGGATATTTTCGGTCAAGACCTTCGCGGCTTCCATGCTGGCGCTCTATATCGGCCTCAAGCTGGAGCTGCCCCGTCCTTACTGGGCGATGGCGACGGTTTATATCGTGTCGAATCCGTTCGTGGGGGCGACGCGGTCCAAGGCGCTGTATCGCGCGCTCGGCACCATGATCGGCGCCTCGGCCGCCGTGCTGTTCGTACCGCCGTTCGTGGAGTCGCCCTACTGGTTCAGCGCCGTGGTCGCGTTATGGACGGGCACGCTGCTGCTTCTCGCCATCTCCGACCGTACCGCGCGCAGCTACGTGTTCATGCTGGCCGCCTACACCATGCCGTTGATCGCACTCCCCTCCGTGATGAACCCGGCGGGCATCTTCGATCTCGCGGTATCGCGGACCGAGGAGATCGTGCTCGGCATTGTGTGCGCCAGCGTGGTCGGCGGCGTCATCTTGCCGAGCCGCCTCGCGCCGACGCTGATCGAACGGACCGACGCGTGGTTCCGCGACGCCGCGTTCTACGCCAAGGAAACGCTCTCCGGGCGGATGGGCGGCAAGACCATCTCAGCATGCCGTCAGCGGCTCGCGGTCACCGTGAACGCGCTCGAATTCCTGCTGAGCCAGCTCGCCTACGATCACACCCGGCCTGACGTGCTCGCGCGAACGCAGGCGCTGCGTGGCCGGATGCAGCTGTTGATGCCGATCATGTCGGCGATTAGCGATCCGCTGGCCGCGTTGTTCAACGGCCAGAACCCGCCGCCACCGGGTCTCGAAACGCTACTCGCCGATATCGTCACATGGTTCGACGAACCGCTGTCCGCACGCACTGATGCAGCGTCGTCCAATGCCAACAACGACCCCAAGGCCGACGCGCTGCGCAGCCGGATCGCCGGCCTGCAACCGGACGGGGACGCTCTGCGGACATGGGAAGGCGCGCTGCTGTCGAACACCCTGTGGCGCTTGAAACAACTGGTCGATGTCTGGCAGGATTGCCGCGCGCTGCGCGTGATCATCACGAACGAAGAAGGCAGTTGGCGGCCCCGCTACCGGCACTGGCGGCTTGGCGGCACGCAGCAGTACTTCGATCGCGGCATGCTGCTGTTTTCGGCGGGTTCCGCCGTGCTGGCCATCTTCATCGCGTGCAGCCTCTGGATTGCGTCTGGCTGGAACGACGGCGCGGGCGCGGTCACGCTGGCCGCGGTGGCGTGCTGTTTTTTTGCCGCCCTCGATGAACCCGCGCCGCAAGTGTTTGCGTTCTTCACCTACACCTGTCTTGCCGTAGTGCTCGCCGGGCTGTATCTATTCGTCATACTGCCGACGGTGCACGACTTCCCCATGCTCGTGATCATGTTCGCGGTCCCCTTCATCCTGATCGGCACGTTGATCCCGCGCCCGCAATTCAATCTCGCGACCATGCTGACCGCCGTGAACACGGCCACGTTCATCAGCATCCAGGGAACCTACGACGCGAACTTCCTGACCTTCATGAACAGCAATCTGGCGGGCCCGGCGGGTTTGTTATTCGCGTTCGTCTGGACCCGCGTGACGCGGCCGTTCGGCGCGGAACTGGCTGCGGCCCGGCTGATCCGCTCGGGCTGGCGCGACGTGGCGCTGAGCGCGTCGACCCGGCCCGTCGATGACCAGAAAAATCTGACCGCGCGCATGATCGACCGTCTCATGCAGATCATCCCGCGCCTTGCCGCCAGCGACGACCAGCGGCATCCGTCCATCGAGAGTTTTCGCGATCTGCGGATTGCTTTCAACTCGCTCGATCTGCGGCGTCTGCGGCGCCGTCTGCACGACGCCGATCTCGCCTCGGTCGATGGCGTGCTGGAAGGTGTGCGCGCGTATTTCCAGCAGTGCGTGGAGCGCGGCTCGCGTCAGCCGGTGCCGGCGAGCCTGGAAGCGGCCATTGACATAGCGCTGGATCGCATCACGCG
Source organism: Burkholderia sp. S171 (assembly GCF_009766085.1). Taxonomy (GTDB): domain Bacteria; phylum Pseudomonadota; class Gammaproteobacteria; order Burkholderiales; family Burkholderiaceae; genus Caballeronia. Next base: position 343,673 of record NZ_LMUF01000010.1, read on the forward strand.
GCGCGGCGGCGCGGTTCACGCGGAAGCGGACGCAGAAGCAGCGCAGCCCGAGAAGACCGTTCCCGGCCGCCAGATTCGCGACGCATTGCATGCGCTGGTGGGCATGCGTTTGTCGCTGTTCCCGGATACGCTCGTGTCCGCACCGCCGCCCCAACCGGAGCCTGCTGCATGACGCGCCGCGCCTTCCCATCCTTTTTGCAAAGCGCCCCGCGATGATCGGTGAAGTCGATATCTACGGTGTCTTCCTGCCCGCCGCGCTGGTACTGATGCTGGTCGCGTACCTGCTCTGCCTGGTCGTTACACGGGTGTTCGCCCGCGTTGGCCTGTACCGTTTCGTCTGGCATCGTTCCATTTTCGACCTCGCGATCTACGTGATCGTGCTTGGCATCGTGGTCATTGTTTCGCATCGGCTATTACCGTGAAATTATCGTGAAAAAAGCCTGGTTCTCTGTTGGACAAATCCTCTTTACCCTCGTCGTCGTGGCGATTGCGGCGTTCGTGTTGTGGCGGCTGGTCGACTACTACATGTTCGCGCCGTGGACTCGCGATGGTCATGTGCGCGCCGACGTCGTGCAAGTGGCGCCTGACGTGGGCGGCCTGATCGTGAACGTGAACGTGGTCGACAACCAGCCGGTGAGCGCGGGCCAAGTGCTGTTTGTCATCGATCAGGCACGCTACGCGCTCGCGCTGCGGCAGGCGCAGGCAACAGCCCTGCAGCGCCGCGCAACGCTCGATCAGGCCCGCCGCGAAGACGCTCGCAACCGCACGCTCGGCGATCTCGTCGCACGTGAAGTGACCGAGGAAAGCCGCTCGCGCGTGCAAACGGCGGAAGCGGCGCTGGCCGATGCGGATGTCGCTATCGATACGGCACGGCTCAATTTGCAACGCACGACGATAGTGAGTCCCGTCGATGGTTATCTCAACGATCGCGCGCCGCGCACGGGCGAATATGTGACGGCGGGACGCTCGGTGCTGTCGGTGGTGGACCTGCACTCGTTCCGTGTCGATGGTTATTTCGAAGAGACCAAGCTGCACGGGATCGATATCGGGCAACCGGTGGACATCAAGATAATGGGCGAGACGAAGATGCTGCACGGGCATGTGCAGAGCATCGTCGCGGGGATCGAGGATCGCGACCGCGTGCAGGGATCGAATCTGCTGCCGAACGTGAATCCGGCGTTTAGCTGGGTGCGGCTGGCGCAACGGATTCCGGTGCGGATTGCGCTGGACGAAGTGCCGGCAGACTTTCGCATGATCGCGGGACGCACGGCGACGGTGTCCGTACGCGATATCACGCCGCTCGCTAAATCGAATACGTCGGCGAATGTGGTTGGTGGAGCAAGTGGTGCCGTTGGTGCTTCAAGTGCGTCCTCTGCCGCTCCCGTGAGCGCTGCAAGCGGTGTTCTACCGGTTAGCAGCACTGCGGCCGCCTCCGCCCCGGGTGCGAGTCAATGAAGATGCCGCGCGCTCTCGTCCTGACGCCGTTCGTGCTCGCGCTTGCCGCGTGTTTTACGGTCGGTCCCGACTACTCGGTGCCGAAAGACGCCATCGTCAATGCACCGTTCGCCAACGCCCCGCTCGACGGCGCGGATGGCCAGTCGACAATCTCCAGCGGGCCGGTGCCAACACATTGGTGGCGTCTCTACGACGACCCCGTCCTCGACGATCTGGTCCAGCAAGCCATGGCGTCGAACACGGACTTACGCGTTGCCGCGGCCAATCTCGGCCGCTCGCGCGCTGCGCTCAGCGTGGCGCAGGCGCAAGGCGGTTTTTCGGGCGGTGCGTCGGCTGCGTTCAAACGCGCGCAGGAATCGGCGGAGCAATACTTGATCTTCGAAAAGATCCCGGTCGCGAATGAAGGCGATGTCGGCATCAACATTTCCTATGAGCTCGATCTGTTTGGCACGCTGCGACGGGGCGTGGAAGCGGCGCGTGCCGACAGCGACGCCACGCAGGCCGCAGCCGATCTGGCGCGCATCACGGTGGTGGCAGATGTAGTGCGGGCTTACGTGCAGAATTGTTCGGCGGCGGAAGAACTCGGCATTGCACAGCGCTCGCTCGACTTGCAACGCCAGCGGGTGTCCGTATCGCGGCGCTTACAGCTGGCGGGCCGCGGCAATGCGCCTGACGTCACGAGCGGCCAGACGCAAGTCGAAACGCTCTCGGCGAATATTCCGGTCTACACGGCACGCCGGCGGATCGCGCAATACCAGCTCGCCACGCTGCTGGCGCGCGCACCCGCCGATCTGCCCAAGGGCGTGTTTGCCTGCAAGAAAACACCGGTGATCGCGCAGCCGCTGCCTGTCGGCGATGGCGCCGCGCTGCTGCGCCGGCGTCCCGACGTACGCGAGGCCGAACGCAAGCTGGCGGGTTCGACCGCACGGATCGGCGTGGCCACGGGTGCGCTGTTTCCCACGGTGACCCTCGGGGCATCGGCGGGGCTGACAGGGGTGCTGGAAGATCTCGGTACGCAACCCACCGCGCGATGGGGTTTCGGTCCATTGATTAGCTGGAGCTTCCCGGTGAACGGTCAGCGAGGGCGGATTCAAGGCGCGCAATATGGCGCCGATGCCGCACTTGCCCAGTTCGATGGCGTCGTGTTGAAGGCGCTGCGGGAAACGCAGTCGAGTCTCGCCACCTACGCCGCCGATTACACCCGCGCCGATGCATTGACGGCCGCGCAAAAATCAGCAGCGGAATCCGCCGATCAGACTCATCGCTTCTTTCTCGCGGGACGGGAATCGTTTATCGCTGATCTGGATGCTACGCGGACATTGACATCGACGAATGGGCAGTTGGCTGCGGCGCGAGGACAAGTCGCGCTCGATCAGGTCAACCTGTTCCTCGCGCTCGGCGGCGGGTGGGAGATGGATCCGAACGCGGCTCCAAACTCGAACTCAACCCCGAACCCGGCCAAGGCAACCGCCGCGCCGGGGGGCGCAAGTGCTGGCGCTGCGAGTCAGTAACGCAGATAGACGGGCTAACCAGCTGACGAGGTAGATCGTCATCCTTAGTAATGATTTAGCCGGATTGCGTTGTAGCTGGTTTTGCCGACTTGTTTGCGCATCGCTGCAAGGATTGGCCGCAGCGGACGCTCTTCGCAACGCGGAAGTGCTGCTGCAGTTCGTCAAAAGCCTCGCGCCGCTCTACATGGCGGCGAAGCCGAAAGAGCGCCGCTTGCGCGTCGATGAATATGAAACTGTCGTGACCGCGTATCTGACAGAACGCGTAAGCTAGGTCAAAGTTTGATCCAAGCCGCCTCTGGAATCGATTTCCCCGGCGGCATGCAGGTTGCTGCGAAGAACTTCCTGCGCGCATGTCCATACTAGGAGAACATGCGCCATGTACTTCGAACCCCGCGGCCTATGAAAACTTTCCATTGCAATCATTGCAATCAGCTGGTGTTCTTCGAGAATTTTCGCTGCGAACGCTGCGAATCGCTGCTTGGTTTTATCCCGGAAATTGCTGAAATCAGTGCTTTTGAAGACGCGGGCGACGGCCTCTGGCGCAGCCGGCACCCCGAACACCGGGACATGCTGTTCAAGCGCTGTCATAACTACGAAGTCGAAAAAGTCTGCAACTGGATGGTTCCGGCCGACTCCCCCGACCCGCTGTGTCACGCCTGCCGCCTGACGCACACCATTCCCAATCTGCGCATAGCGAACCGCCGCTACTACTGGTTCAGGCTGGAAGCGGCCAAACGCCGCCTCCTCTACACGCTCGGCGCACTGGGATTGCGCGTGGAGTCCCGTCAGGTCAATCCGAAGACCGGGCTGCAGTTCAAATTCCTGGAGGACAAACGCGGTAAGAGAGTGCTGACCGGTCACGATAGAGGCCTGATCACCATGAACATCGCGGAAGCCGATGACGCGCAGCGCGAACGCGTCCGGTTATCGATGGGCGAACCGTACAGGACTTTGCTGGGCCATTTCCGGCACGAGATTGGTCACTACTATTTCGATCGACTGGTCGCCAATACGCCGTGGATCACGGGGTTTCGCGCACTATTCGGCGACGAGCGGGCGAATTATCGCGAAGCGCTGGCGAAACATTACAAGGACGGAGCGCCGCCGAACTGGGGCAAATCATTTGTCAGCGCATACGCGACTACTCACCCATGGGAGGACTGGGCGGAAACCTGGGCGCACTACCTGCACATCGTGGACACCGTCGATACCGCCATGGCCTGCGGCGTCGCACTCATGCCGGGGAATTCGCTAGACCCCAAGCTGGAGGCCAAGCCACCGCCGGGCGAAGCCACCTTCGATCATCTGATGAAACAGTGGTTTCCGCTCACCTACGCATTAAACAGCCTGAATCGCAGTCTCGGCATGCCCGACGCCTACCCGTTCGCGCTTGCGCCGCCCGTCGTCGAAAAGCTGCGCTTTGTGGATCGGGTTATTGCAGCCTCGGGACATGCCCAGCCGTCGCCAGACGAAGCCATTGCAACGGTGATCAAATCATCAGCGACCCGCAGCGATCAGCCACCATTAAGCCGCTGACCCCGGTGCGCTTTTCAACGTGGCGGCGGCAGTTGCATCGGGATGAGCGGCACTCGCGCCATGCAGCGAGACCTTCGACGTTTCCGGCAGCATCAGTCCACCGATCAATCCCATCACCGCGATCACGATCAAGTACAACGCCGGCGACAGGTTGTTGCCCGTCGTCGTGATCAGCCATGTGGCGACCAGCGGTGCCGTGCCACCAAACACCGTGTATGCCAGGTTGTAGGTGATGGCCGAAGCGGTATAGCGCGTGCGCGTCGGGAACACTTCCGACAACAACGGCGCCGTCACCACGTTCGCCAACACCGCGCCAATCGCCAGCATGCCCACGCCAATCACCGACGGCAAGAAGTGCCCCGACCCCGCCAGCGAGAACGCTGGATAGACCATCGCGATCAGGATCACGCACGCCGTCAACACAGTCTTCCGGCGGCCCACCCAGTCCGAATACAGACCGGCCAGCGGACACAGCGCCGCCGCAAAAAACAAGGCTATCACCGTGATCAGCAGCGACGTCGCGCGATTCAACCCGCCCGCCACCTGCAAATAAGTCGCGAAATAGGTGGTGAACATATAGAACGACAACGCCGTCACCGAGATAAACGCCCCCAGTTTCAGAATGCCCGGTGCCTGCGTGCGCAGCGTGTCGCGCAATGGCGCATGCGCCACATTGTGCTCACCCTCAAGCGCACGAAAAGCGGGGGTTTCGCTGAGATTCATCCGCAGGTAAAGACCGATCAGGCCGATGGGCGCAGCGGCCAGGAACGGTACGCGCCAGCCCCAGGTGCTCATGGCATCGGCGGAAAGCGACGCGTCGAGTGCGTACGCAACGACCGCAGCCACCGCGAAGGACGAGAACGTCGATACCGGCACAAAGCTGCCGTAACGCGCCCGCTTGTGCTGCGGCGCATGCTCCATCACGTACGCGCACGCGCCGGCATATTCGCCGCCCGCGGAAAAACCCTGCACGCAGCGGATGACCGTCAGCAGGAACGGCGCGAACGCACCGACTGCGGCGTACGTGGGCAACAAGCCGATCAGCGTGGTCGCCCCGGCCATCATCAGGATGGTCAACGCGAGCGTGCGCTTGCGGCCAATGCGGTCACCAATCACGCCAAACACAATCCCGCCCAGCGGCCGGAATGCAAACGCCACGGCGAAAACCGCGAAGGTCTTGAGCAGCCCGACTGCCGGGTCGCCGCTCGGGAAAAACTCCCGCGTGAGGATGGTCGCGAGAAAACCGTACACGGCAAAGTCGAACCATTCGACGAAATTGCCGATCGATGCCGCGAGAATCACCTTACGCAGCGTTTTCAGATCGACTTCAGGGGGAGATGCTTCCAACGTTCTCGACATTCGATGACTCCCGGGAAAAGGAACGGTGATGCTGGATGGTTTTTTAGCGAACCGGCACACCGGAAACGCGCTGGATGGGTCCCTTTGAGTAGATGCGACCATAAACCCCGCTCCTAGAACGATCACGTCATGGTGATAGGACCGAAGCGACATCGGTCCCGCCCGCTACTCGCACGGCCGACGCGAACACAGCGCTCCTAACGAATGGAGGCACGGCCTACCACTTGCAAAATCTGCGTGCAACCGACCTTCGGACGTCATCGTTACCGGGCGGCGGAACGGCTCGCAGCGGGAACGCGCACTGCTGAATACATCGTCAGCCGCCATCCGGCGAGTCCATGGCGACAGTCATCTCAATCATCATCCCAACCATTCAAGGAGCAGTGATGAAAGCACTCGTGTACGAAGGTCCGCGCAAGGTGACCGTGAAGGAAATGCCGGACGCGAAAATTCAACGGCCGACGGACGTGCTCGTCAAGATCACGACCACGAACATCTGCGGCTCGGACCTGCACATGTTTGAAGGCAGGACCAACATGGAAACGAACCGCATCTTCGGTCATGAAAACCTGGGCGTGGTCGTGGAAGTCGGCGCCGGGGTTGAGCGCATTAAAAAGGGGGATCGCGTTTGTCTTCCGTTCAACATCGGTTGCGGATTTTGCAAGAACTGCGAGAAGGGTTTGACCGGTTTCTGCCTGACGGCGAACCCGGGCATGGCAGGCGCCGCGTACGGTTTTGCAGGCATGGGACCGTATGAAGGCGGACAGGCCGAATACCTGCGTGTGCCGTTCGGCGACTTCAATTGCCTGCTGCTGCCGCCCGATGCCGAGGAGAAGGAAAACGACTACGTGATGCTTTCCGACATCTTTCCGACCGGTTATCACGCGACGGTGCTGGCCGGCGTGGAACCGGGCGATAGCGTGGTCATCTATGGCGCGGGTCCCGTCGGATTGATGGCCGCCATGTCAGCGTCCATCAAAGGCGCGAGCAAGGTGATGGTCGTCGATTCGCACCCCGACCGGCTCAAGCTGGCGGAGAAAATCGGCGCGATTCCCATTGACGACAGCGACGGTTCATCGGTCGAGCAGGTCCTGGAGTTGACCGGTGGCGAAGGCGCGGACCGGGGCTGCGAGTGCGTCGGTTATCAATGCAGTTGCAAGGGCCATGAAGTGCCCAACTTGACGATGAACAACCTCGTCAAGTCAGTGCGTGCGACGGGCGGTATTGGCGTGGTGGGCGTGTTCGTCGCGGAAGATCCGAAGTCGGAGGACAAGCTGATGCAGAAGGGGCAGCTCGCATTCGACTTCGGAACGATGTGGATGAAGGGCCAGCACATTGCAACGGGCCAGGCCAACGTGAAGGCGTACAACCGCAAGCTGCGCGACCTGATCGCGGCGGACAAGGCGAAACCATCGGTGATTATTTCGCACGAATTGCCGCTTGAGAAAGCGCCCGAAGGTTACGAGCACTTCGATGCTCGCGACGACGGTTGGACGAAGGTCGTGCTCAAGCCGGCGGCTTGAGGCCGTCGCACGCATGGATGTTGGTGAAGGCCGAAGCGCCGGGAAACCGGCGCTTTTTAACCGCGTGCTGCATGAAGTCAGTCACTTCTTCCCGTGCGTGCCGGCGTATTTGAATGTTCCTTGCGCGCTCGCAATCAGGAGCTTGTCATCGACCCACGCTTCGCCGCGCGAGAAAAAGATACTGCGCCCTTGCCGCTCGATAAAACCTTTCGCCGTCACGCTCTCACCCAGCCCCGTGTCGAGATAATTGACCGTCAGCGAAAGCGTGAAACCGTGAATGGCGGGTTCGCCCTGCTCGGCATAGAGACCTGCATATCCGCATGCGGCGTCGAGTAGGGTCGCCACCGCGCCGCCTTGCAATACGCCCTGCCGATTCAGGTTACGGGCTTGAATCGGCATGCGGAACTCGGCGTAACCGCTCTTCCACGCAACCAGGCGTGCATCGAGGAATTCGAGAAACGGATTGTCGAGAATGAAATCGGACATCGGAAAGAACTCCTGCCGGAAAGTAATGTTTAAACAGGACTGTGCCACGACGAAACGTTTGACGTGCGAAGGCACTCGCCGGCTCCTCGCACGAGCCTTTCCAATTTGGAAACGGTCGTGGAAAATCAACCGATTTTCAGGCCATCGCCACAGGTTCATCATGTCCGTATAACGCGCCACAATCCGACATGAGGAGCCCCCATGAAACGCCTGTATATCCAGGAAGTCGCGACGCGAGACGGCTTTCAGAACGAAAAGCAATTCGTCGATACCGACGCGAAGATCGCCTTGGTCAACGCTTTGAGCGCATGCGGATTCGCGAAGATAGAAGTGACGTCGTTTACATCGCCGAAAGCCATTCCCGCGCTACGCGACGCCGAAGCCGTGATGCACGGCATCGCGCGGCATGAAGGCGTGGTCTACACCGTGCTCGTGCCGAACGTGCGTGGGGCGGAACGCGCACTGTCATGCGGTGTCGATGAAGTCAACCTCGTGATGTCGGTGAGCGAGACCCACAACCACGCGAACCTGCGCATGAGCCGCGAACAGTCGTTCGCGCAATTGCGCGAAGTGATCAGCGTGGTGAAAGCAACGCCGGTTGCCATCAACGTGTCGTTGTCCACGTCGATGGGTTGCCCCATGGAAGGTGACGTCGCGGTTGACGAAGTGCTGCGCTGGACCGAGCGTTTCGCCGGACTCGGCGTGCACGGCGTGACCCTCTGCGACACCACCGGCATGGCGTTCCCCTCACAGGTGAAGACGTTGTGCGAACGCGTTCGCGAGGCGTTCCCCGCGCTCGAACTCACGCTGCACTTCCACAATACGCGCGGCATGGCGCTGGCCAATACGCTCGCGGCGCTGAGCGCGGGCATCGATCGATTCGATGCATCGCTTGGCGGCATTGGAGGGTGTCCCTACGCACCCGGTGCAACCGGCAACGTATGTACGGAAGAACTAGTACATATGCTGGAACTGGACGGCTACGACACCGGCGTTAATCTCACCTCGGTGCTCGACGCAGCGGCGTTGCTGCCCGGCCTGATCGGTCACGACGTACCGAGCCAGATCCTCAAGGCCGGCCGCCGGCTCGACCTGCACGACGCGCCGCCCGCACAACACGCATTTGCCAAGGAAGGAGCCTGACATGGCCATCATCGATCACCTGGATCACCTCGTTCTGACTTGCGTCGATGAAGCGGCGACGCGTCATTTCTACATCGAAATCCTGCAGATGAAGCTCGAAACCTTCGGCGCTGGACGGACCGCGTTCAAGTTCGGCAACCAGAAAATCAACGTGCATGTGCGCGGCAAGGAGTTCGAGCCGAAGGCGCATGTGCCGGTGCCGGGTGCGCTGGACCTGTGCTTCATCGCGGCCGTGCCGCTCGACGATGTGATCGCGCACTTGAAGCAGTGCGAATGGCCGATCATAGAAGGGCCGGTCGAGCGTACCGGCGCCACGCAAAAGATTCGCTCGGTCTACCTCCGTGATCCCGATCTGAACCTGATCGAGATTTCCGAGTTGACTTGAGCGGCCGCGCAGGGATTTGCCGCGCAGCCGTGTTCTTCGCGTTCGAAAACGCCTCCGATAAGCGGCATTCAATAGCGCTCCCGCACGGCAAGCGCTTCTTCACTTAGGCCGCCGACCCCTGACAAGCGCTCACACGCCTCGATCAGCCAATCCTGCAAATCCGCGTCGCGCGCGGCCGCGCTCGGCATGGCGCGCGTGCAGCACCACCTGATGCCCTTGCGCCACGAGCAGACGGGCGGCCAGTTGACCCCGTCTATCGGCGGACCCTGTGATGAAAATGCGCGACATGGCAGTACCTTTTTAAAGATCAGATGAATAAACGCAGGAAGAATATCGATCCGAAAATCATGAAAGCGAGCGTAACGTGAGAGCGTGCGGTTAGCGAGCGCGTGCCGGTGATCACGCCGATGACATGCAGTCATGGCGGATAAGCACTTGGGATTTGTAAAAAACGATGTTTGCTTCGGGCGCGCGGTCGGATAAAGTAATCGACCACGCCCTTTTTCGAGTGAGCGAATCATGGACGTTCCCGAGCATGTTGCCAACCTTGCCGCGCCCAAATCGTCGCGGCTCTTTTCGTCGTCCGCACGCGATGCGGGCTTAAGCCTCGTACGCAATCTCTCGATACCGAAGCCCTTCCCCGAAGCCGCTTTCGAAGCCCAGTTCCTCGAAGACCACAGCCTTCGTTTCTGCGCGTTTCGCCGCGCATCGGCGCTTCTCGCGTTAAGCGTCTGGGTCTGCTTCCTCTGGTACGACTTCAACTTCGGGCGCGAAAGCGCGGTGCTCGCCCCCGTATTCATGCAGATCATGGCGCTGCGGCTGGCCGGCATCGTGTTGCTCGTGTTCGTCGGCAGCCTGACCTTGAGAGCGTCGTTCGCGACGCATGCCACGTCCCAGCGCGTGATCCTCTTCGGGGTATACGGCTGCAACTTGATCCTGCTCCTGCTGGTGGCCTTGTCGCCCGGGCCATTCAATTACACGTGGTATTTCGTTGGCCTCTACCTCGTATTTTTCTTCCAGTTCGGCTTCTTCTATTTGAAGTCCAAGGTAGCGCTGACGGCTGCGGTGGTGACGTTTTCAGCGGTCATCGTGCTGCAGCTCACGATCAGGATTCTCTCGCCCGAAGACTTCTACATGGGCTTGTTCTATCTCTTCAACGTGGTCGTGATCGGTCATGGCGTGTGCGTGCATGCGGAACGGGTATCGCGTGAGCGCTTCGCGGCAGAGCGTGCACTCGGTGTGCTCAATAACGAGCTCCTCACCGCAAACGTTCAACTGGAAAAGAAGCACCTGGATCTGCTGGCGTCGAAGAAAGATCAGGACACCAAGACCAATGCATTGCTCGCGCTCAAGGAGCAGCAGATGCTGGCCGCGGAAACCGCAAGCCGGGAAAAGTCGAATTTCCTCGCCGCCGCCACGCACGATTTGCGGCAGCCCATGCACGCGCTCAATCTCTTCCTGCAAGCCGCCGCCGAAGCACTGCATCACGACGATGTAACCGAAGCCGCCCGTCTGATCGATGAATCCGGCCGTTCGTCGGTGATCCTTGCGCGCTTCCTGAACGCGGTGCTCGATCTCTCGCGGCTCGAGTCGGGCCGCGTCGTGCCGCGCTATCACGTGTTCGACCTCAAGATCGCCGTACTGGAAGCAGCCGAACAACTGCGGCCGCTTGCGGCCATGCACGGCGTCGAGTTGCGGCTGCGCATGCCCGAGGCGCCCGTGTACGTACGCAGCGACGCACATTGGTTGGGGCGGGCCATCGTGAACCTGGTGTCGAACGGCATTCGTTACGCCGATGCCAGCAAGAAAGCCGAGCCCGTGGTGATCGTGGGCGTGGTGCGTTCAGCCACGCGAACGCGCATTGATGTGGTCGACAACGGCATTGGTATTGCGCCGGAACATTGGGATTCGATCTTCCAGCCGTTCTTCCAGGTGGGCAACGCCGAACAGGACAACGATCGGGGACTGGGTCTCGGCCTGTCGATCGTGAATGCGGTGGTATCCATCCTGGAGGAGCATCGGATCGAGTTGAAATCGACTGAAGGACGCGGTTCGCGCTTCTCGCTCGAAATGCCCATTTGCGGTTCGCCTCTTGGCGAAGCTGCACCGCGTGCGCGGGGTGAGACCGCCGATTTGCAGACCGTGCCGCTGGACGGACTTTATGTGTTGCTGGTGGAGGACGACAGTCTCGTGCGGGCATCGACGGAAGCGTTGCTCGTGCAATGGGGCATGCTGTTCGACTCCGCGAGCAGCTTCGAAGAGTTTGAGGCGACGCTGAACAGCATCGAACGATATCCGGATCTCATCATCACGGATTTCCGCTTACGCGATTCGAAAACAGCGCGCGACGTGGCTATGCTCGGCGCGGCGAAAATCGGGCGGCGCTGCCCGTGCCTGGTCGTCACCGGCGAGCCGGCTGCAACCATCGTGCCGCTCGCATGCGATCACGACGTGCTGAGCAAGCCGGTTAGTCCGGCGGAGTTGCGCCGGCAGATTACGTCGCTGATAGCGGGGCGCTCGGCGGGAGATGCGGCGAGGGCTTGCTGAGGAGGAAATGAAATCGGCCGCCTGAAGCGCGGACGGTGGTCAAAAGGCAAACTCAGAACGCTTCAGCGCCAACCGCCAGGCCGGATCCGACCTCGGCATGCAGGTTGTTCTGGGTCATGCCAGCCAGCAGGTCGTCGAGGTCGTGCTCAGCGAAACGCGCGGGCATCGTGGCGATGCATCCGCCTTCCCCGTCGGCAACAAGCGGTGTGTCGCTGCTGCCGGTTTTTTTATCACTGCGCGCATGCGGAATTCCGGTGTTGCCCTTGTCCTGCCACTGCGGGAAGACCCCGGCGGCAAGACCCCGGCGGCATTGTAGAGGCGCAAACACCGGCAAAGCCTCGTCCCCGCTTAGTTTTATCAATCTCTCAGGTCAAGCCTTCCCTACCGTGGCGCGCCCGCTGTCGCCGGGTTGCCCATCGGCATCTCAATCCCGCGCCGCGCCATTTCCACGATCAGGAACGTCCGCCGGGTCACATGAAACCGGGCGAGGAGATCGCTGGAATACTCCTTGGCGGTGTTCTCGCTGATATTCATTTTTCTCGCGATCGCCTTGTTCGACAAACCCTGCAACAAATAGCGCAGCGTCTCGGTCAAGCGCGGCGGCAAGTTCAACGACTCGACCGTCACGCCCGAATGCGTCGACACCGGCTTGGGGCTGTGACCGCCCTTTCCCAGCACGCTATTGGGCAAATACACGCGGCCGCTCAAAATCGTCTTGAGGGCCTCGCGGAACACGCCCGCCCCTTGCTCACTCGCCTTCGAAATAAAGCCGCATGCGCCGCTCCTGATGCATTCCAGCACCGTATCGCGGTCATCTTGTGCGGACAGCATGATGGTCTGTACCTCGCGCTCCTGCTCCCCGATCCAGTTCAGCAGATCGAGTCCCGTGGAATTGCCCCGTAATTGATAGTCGAGGAAAACGAGATCGTACGAGCGCTCGGACAACCTCTCCTTGGCCTGTTCGAAGCCGTCAGCCTCATCGATATCGAGCAACGGTTCGTTGGCAAGGATCAGGCTTTTCATGGCGCTTCTCGTAAGCCCCTCATCCTCGACCAGCAGCACCGTTTTGAAATTACCGTTTTCCATTGCTATTCCCGTAAATCACACCCTGATGGTAACGGCATGTCGGGGCCTCGCCACCCCTCCTTTCGCAGGGATACGAAGGGGGGTCTGCGATCCCCCCGAAAAATTCGCCCGGGTCCCCTCCTCGACCGGGTTTTGCGGCAAACGCTTAACCGCGACACTGCGTCATCGGTTCCGCAGTAATCCCATCGCCGGACTCGAAGCCGCCGTCCATGGAGGTAATGCGGCTCCGGCGCCCCATCCAGTTACAAAAACGAGGAGGAGGACACCATGAGCAGTCGTTCAGGAACAGATGACGAGAGACACTTCGCACTATGGAGCGGCAAGCAGGCACGCATGCCGATTGGCTCACCACGGGTACTGATCGCCCACCAGGACAAGCTGATAGGGGAATCGCTGGCCGCGCTGCTGCGGCTCACCGGGCTGCAGGTGATGCATACCCAGAGCCTGAAATCGGCGCGCTCACTGCTGCAAAACTGGAAACCCCAGGCACTGATACTGGACACGCGGCTCGACAGCGAATCCGGCTACGCCTTCATCAGCGCGCTGCGCCCCGACGCCGACATCACCGGCCGGTTGCTGGTCGCGATCAGCAACGTCTGGCCAGCCGATCCGGTTGAAAGCCTGAAAGATGCAGGCTTCGACGCCCACTGCCGGCGGCCTTGCGCCACCTGGCGCCTGGCAGAAATGCTGGCCACCTACTTCTCGATACCGAAGCGGCACCAATACTGAAGCCGCACTGAATTCACGCTGAAACAGCGCCGATGCCGACGTCGACGCCACTCATACCGGCAGCGCCCAGAAAGAAGCTCAAGCAAACACAATGACGATCAACACTGCACCACCGACCGCTATTACGTCTTCTATCAGCGCTGCCGGCAGATCACGCCCTATTGCGCGAGCTAATGCGCCGCGAGCGTTCGCGCCACCCAGTGTGCCAATAACTGCGCCGATCACTCCCGCTACTGCACCGCCGATCATCGAACCCGCCGCCGCACCCAGCGCGGCCCCGCTCACCGCGCCGGTCACAAGCCGTGCGCCAAACTGCATGGGCACCTTGCGGCTGGGGGTTTTCGGGAGTTGGTCAGTGATGAGTTCGCCAATGGCAAGCACAGTGAGGATATAAGGCGTGACGGTTGCGCCAAGAAACGCGAGCGGTGTGTGCTGGACGGGCAACCAGCCGAGATGCGCCGCCCAGCTTACGGCGGCGGGAGCGGTCATGGCACGAAGGCCGGCGACAACGCCAATCAGCAGGGCAAGAAGATATAAGGACATCGACGGCTCCGGTTCCTGGTGCATTCGGGGTGAGCACGCTGCTGGGGTGCACGTGCTCATCCCGACAGGAATACCGCAAATCTGCCGCGTTAGAAAGGGATAAGGATAGATCGATGCGGCGAGCGGGCCGCCGACAGGCAAGACCGGGGCGGTACCGGTTACGTTCGTGGGACGTTTGACACTAGAGAGATAAGCGCACCGCAAAGCGGATGTTTGCGAGCCAGCGTATCGATACAAAGAATACAGCGCGACGAGACCAACCTAAAAACAGTCATTTGGATAACGAAACATAATTTGATCAATAACGTCATACGGATGCAATGACACAACGCGTTCAGCTTATAAAAACGCAGCCAACCGAAAAGCGTATGGACAAGCGGTTAAAAGCAGCGCGACCGCAGTCGCGCCGCTTCATTTACCTTGCCGGGCAGTCGCCGCGCGTCAGAATGTGCTCCAGCCTTCCTCACCGGCACTGGCTGTTTTCATCGATGCAATCCGCACGGCGGGCGAGCGTTTAACGGCATGTTTAGTAGCGGGCGAAGCCGCAGCACGACCCCCCGGCTTAAACGTGGCCGCAACCGCTGAATGTGACCCAACCGTCGTGCCCTCCATCTGAAAAAACGCCACGGCCTCTGTCAATTGCCGGCCCTGATCCTGCAGTGACTGGGATGCCGCCGCGGCTTCTTCCACCAGCGCTGCGTTCTGCTGCGTGACTTCGTCCATCTGCGTGATGGCCTGGTTCACCTGTTCTATGCCGCGACCCTGCTCAATCGATGCCGCCGCAATCTCTTCCATGATGTCCGTCACTCGCGCGACCGCCTGGGTCACCTCCGACATCGTTTCGCCGGCCTGGCTGGCAAGCGCCGAACCGTTCTGGACCTGTAGCACCGAGTGCGCGATCAGGTCCTTGATCTCCTTGGCTGCATTCGACGATCGTTGCGCGAGACTGCGCACTTCGCTTGCGACCACCGCGAAACCGCGGCCCTGTTCCCCCGCCCGCGCCGCTTCAACCGCCGCGTTCAACGCCAGGATATTGGTCTGGAACGCGATCCCTTCAATAATCCCCGTAATCTCCGCAATCTTCGCCGAGCTTTCGCTGATGCCGTGCATGGTATCGACCACCTGCCCGACCACCTTGTTGCCACGCTGGGCAACATCCGACGCGCTTGTCGCCAGCGCGCTGGCCTGCTGCGCGTTTTCGGTGTTCTGCTTGACCGTCGATGTCAGCTCTTCCATGCTCGCCGCCGTTTCCTCCAGCGACGCCGCCTGTTCCTCGGTACGCTGGCTGAGGTCGGTGTTCCCCATCGCAATCTCTGACGACGCACTCGCGATGCTGCCGCTGCTTTCACGCACGCGGCTCACCGTTTCGATCAGCCGCGCGTTCATGTCGGCGAGTGCGCCGAGCAACTGGCCGGTCTCATCGTTTTGCGTAACCACGATGCGGCTACGAAGATCGCCACGGGCCACCGTGCTGGCGACATCGACGGCACGCCGGATCGGCAACGTGATCGAGCGCGTGATGAACACACCCGCCGTCAATGCCATGGCCATCGCGGCCACGCAAATGGCGATCAACAGGTTGCGCTGCATCTGATATTGATCATCGGAGTCGCGCACCAACTGGTCCTGGCGGTTACGCGTGAAATCGGCGTAAGCGTCCGTCGCCTTCACGAGCGAAGCCAGCAGCGGCCGGCATTCGTTATCCATCTTGACGATGGCCTCGTCATGCTTGCCCGCCAGCGCGAGCGCCACGATGGCGTTGGCAACCGGCCCGTACAGCATCTCCACGCGATCGATTTCTCCCACCAGACTGCGGGCGATGTCGCTGCTGTCTGGCCCGCTCGTGACCATGGTTTTCAATAGCTTCAGCTTCGCCTGCACGTCTTCCGATGCACGCGTGACGTCGGCCTTCTCGATTTCCAGGTCCGCGGGTTTCGTTACCAAGACAAGATTACGGGCCGCAATGGCACGCCGGTCCACTGCGGTGCGAACCTGCGCCGCCATGTCGGCTCGCGCACTTGGACCATGAACGTAGTTCGAAAAACCATCGGTCGAACTGCTCAGCGCGTGCAGCGACATGGCCGACACACCGAGCACGATGACAGAAAGCACACCGAATCCAGCAATGAGCTTGCTCTTGATCGTCATGTGTTTGAGGTTCACGTGGTGACTCCTGCCCGAAACGGGCTCTTGACGGCTGAATAGCCGCTGCCGTTCTTGGCCCCCCAAGCGTCGGCAGCGGTATGAGTGCAGCGCGGCCACATCGATCCGTGTGTCCGCGCGCCGTGCCTGTCGCAAAGTGTTTGTTGACGGCGAGGCTCTCATCCTCGAACGCGTTAAGCTTTTCTGATGCTCCGTCACACATTTGTCGATCCAGGCAAATGATTTAACGACCGCACCACGATGTTGCTTGAGGGTAAAGATGCAATCTTTTTACAAGTATTTTTGGAGTCGATTTTTAAGCAAATGCAGGACAACCGCGACGGCATCCATATGGAGCAAACGCTTATTTGACGGGCTTGAAACGAAAACGGCGCACCTGATGGTGCGCCGCCGGGACACATGCGCTTGGTGCGCATGCCGGGGAACTATGAGAGCAAGCCGATTAATCGAACTTGAGAAACCAAGGCTTGGAATAACGAATGTCTTGAGCATGCTGCTAACAGCAAGCCATATCAATGATCGAGTAACGACCCACCGAGGATCTACCGCGGCCCGCTGCAGACAATCAGCCGCGGGTGTCGACCCAATCCCGTGCCCACTTGCGTGAATGACCGAGCGCTTGTGCTTCGTTCTTGAAATAGTCGAGAACGTGGAACTGGTAGCGGTTACCCTTCTCGCTGCCGCTATGGCGCTCAAGCAAGAGGTTTGACGCGAATGATCCATCAGGCAAACGATGCGCTGAAGGAACGACCTTATAGCCGTTGTACAGATAAATATTAGAATTATGCATGAGTTGATACACACGAACAAACGCGGGTCAGACAAATATTGATTGTCAGGACGCGTTGATAACAGGCACGAGGCCTTAAAAATTCGCAGAGGAAACAGCAGAAAACAGCAGAAAGCAGCCGAAATCACAAGCGCGCAAACAAAACAATAAGCGTTCGTTTTGAATCGCGACGTGTGGCAGCGAAGTTGCAGGAGATTGCAGAGGGACTAAAGCGGACTAAAGTGGAAGTGCAAACAGATGCAAGCAGAGGCAGACAGGTGCAATGCTGGTGGTAGCGGCGCCGTTGAATTAAAGCGACTTCCGCAACCGGGAACCGAAGCTCCGCGAAAACATTTACTTCTCGCGTAAATCGGCGCGAGCCAATTTACGCGATAAATCAATTACACCACCAATTACAGCGGGGTAATGTTCGAAGCTTGCAGACCCTTCGGGCCTTGCTTGGTTTCGAAGCTAACCTTTTGGTTTTCGGCGAGCGTCTTGAAGCCGTCGCTACGAATTTCCGAAAAGTGGGCGAAGAGGTCGTCGCCGCCTGCGTCAGGCGTAATGAAGCCGAAGCCCTTGCTGTCGTTGAACCACTTAACGATACCGGTATCCATATTAAATCCTTGAAAATATAAAAATAATGCAACCCCGTATTGAGGCGAGAGAAGCTTCAAGGAAGTGAGAGGACAACAAATACCGCGGAGATAACGAGGCAGAATGATGAACAGCAATCGAGCTTCTTGAATACTTCGACCTTCAGAATACGTGTCGCGCGTTACGGTGTCAAGCTATTTCGGACCCCGCCTAGTCACACAATGAAACGATTGCACCCGATTGGCCCGTGGACTGCAGTCCGCCGCGCGCCCGGCAGGTGCCGTATGGTCGCCCGCTTTGTCACGTTTGCCACGTTTCTCACTCAGGCACCGCGATATCACCGTCCACCAAGCTTGCACCATATTGCTCCGCATAGTCGCGTGCGCCTTGTGCATCGGGGAAAAGCGGCATGTCCGCGCAGCCGACAAACGGATAGATCACGCGCTTGTCGCTCAGGCGCGTGATTCGCAGCGTGGGCATGGTTCCGCCCGTTGCGCGCCTGGACGAGGCTGCTACGTTGTAATTGGCCCATCCGGCCGGCTTGTCGGCCGTCCGGTTGTCGAGCGAAGAGGCCACGGGCGGGTGATCGAGTGAATAACTCATAGATCAGCGATCGATTCGCCTGCGACGTTGCCGTCGATCAGCCGTTCTGCATAACGCGTGGACGCCAGCCGCGCTTCCCCCGAGCCGCTGAACGGACCGGTGCCCGGCACGCGATACACCCGGCTGGTGGTCGTGCTGTCGTCAACGCCGCGCCGCGAAATCTTCACGGCGGCGTCGAAACCCGAGTCGTAATGGCGGGAACCGTCCGCACCGCGCGGCTTGTGCGGGTAGATCAGCGGAATAATTTCGAGCCCGCGATAGCTTCTTACAGTGTCGTTCATGATGTTCTTCAGTTATTGCGCGACGCCCCGGAGTCTTGTCACGCGTGGCTACTGCGAGCGTTGCCGCTCATGTTGCGTTGTCTGCTCCGCCTGGCTGTAATGGTACGGACGACACCGTCACGGATGGCTGGAACCGCCGCACCGAGCGGGAAAAGCGCCCGCTTCGGGCGTTGTATAGTGCACCGGCCTGAACCTTGCCGTCGATGATGTCTCGACCATATTGCATGGCCAGCTCAATAGCGTCGTCGGCACTGGCCGGCTCGGCACCTTTGATGGCGGGTGAATAGCGCTTGGACGTTGCGCTGTCGGACGGTACGGTGTCTATCTGAACAATGGCGGAAAACCGCTTGGGACCTTTTGCAAACGGATCGCCGTGCGGCGGGAAAATCTGCTGCGAATAAGCGCGCAATGCATAGCCGCGATATTCGGTGGTATGGATGGTCATAACGCACTCGCTGGACACACTGCGCTGACCGTCGTGGAAATCTGCTGAAAACCGATATGCAAACAGACGGTCATCGGCATCGGAACGATTAAGAATGCGCCGAATCGTTGCGTGAGGCAAGGCAAATCGCTGTTTGCCCGGCATTGGGAGGACAGTGGACGGGCTTGACCGGCGGAGGTGACGCGACAACTTTTAATGCATTAGTTGAAGTATGCCGGTCGCTTTTCCCTGAGTTCTCGGCAATTCCGGGGAAGGCGGTATTTTTGGCCGAATCGGAACCGGATAACCGTTCAAAGCCATTTAAATGCGTCACGCGCCGGACAAAATCGTAGCGCTGAGCCAGAAACACCTGCAATTTCCCGGCGTGTAAATCCGCTGAATAACGCAGTCGGGGTATTGTCGCGAACACTTCGACTTTATTTATATTGGCCCATTGCGACAAACCCGTGTCCATATTTAACAACGTATCAGGTTGCGATTGCATTTTTCCCTGAGGCCACAACCAAAGCCTTGCCAGTCTTATAAAGCACGGAATGGCCTCCAAGAATCAAACCGCCAAGCCCAGATTACCGCCCGGAAACGCGAGCCTCCGACGGATCTTTCTGGCGCAATATCGCGGGCAAACCGAACAGCAGGAGCAGCGCACCGATAAGACTCATCGCGCCGATTGCGTATAACGCGGGCGTCGTGCTGCCGGTCAAGTCGCGAACCCGTCCGACCATCACCGGACTCACAATGCCGCCGAGTTGCCCGATCGTGTTGATCAACGCTATGCCGCCCGCAGCGCCCGCCCCTGTCAGGAGTTTTGGCGGCAGCGCCCAGAACGCCGGGATCGAGGCCACCACGCCCGCCCCCATCACGCCGAGCGCCACGATCAGAAGTCCCGTTTGTTTATCGAAGATACCGGCGGCAAAAAAGCCGATCGCCGCCATCACCAACAGCCCGCAGACGAATTGACGGCGTTCGCCCGAGGCATCGGAGAGACGGCCCACCACGACCATGGCGATCGCGCCGCAAACGTAGGGCACGGCCGTCAGCAAGCCGATGGTGGTCGGGTTGTGCGTTCCAGCGCTTCGAATGAGTTGCGGCGCCCAGAAATTGAGCCCATACGACGCCACCTGGATCAAAAAATAGATCAGTCCGAGCATCAGGAAGCCGGGCGTCCTGACTGCGTCGAGCAACGAACGGCCGGCGCCCGTGTGCGGGGCGTGCCGCTGGATGCGGCTTGCCAGCAGTGACTTTTCCGACGCGCTAAGCCAGCCTGCGTCCTCGATGCGGTCCTTCAGCAGTTTGAGTACCATCAGGCCGAGCGCGATACACGGCAAACCGCCAAGCAGGAATAACCAGTGCCACGCGCGGATGCCGAGCACACCGTCCATGTGCCCGAGGACCAGACCCGATAACGGCGCACCCACCAGCCCCGAGAACGCCGAGGCAAGAAACAGCATTGAGGTGATGCGACCGCGATAGCTCGCCGGAAACCACAACGTGAGGTAATACAGCACGCCGGGGGCGAAGCCCGCTTCCATTGCGCCGATGATGAAGCGCAACGCATAGAACTGCCATTCGTTGCCGACCAGTACCATGGCGCTTGTGGCGATGCCCCACGAAATCATGATGCGCGCAATCCAGCGGCGAGCGCCGACCTTGTAAAGCATCAGGTTACTGGGCACCTCGAACAAGACGTAGCCGATCACGAAGAGGCTGGCGCCGAGACCGTAGGCGGTGTCCGAAAAACCGAGATCGCTTTGTAGTTGAAACTTCGCAAAGCTGATGTTGATGCGATCGAAAAACGCGAACAGGTAACAGATCATGATAAGCGGCATCAGCCGCCAGGCGACCTTGCTGATCACCGCTTTTAAGTCGTTTTCGCTGTGTGCCTTCGGTACGGCCGCCGTGGTGCCAAGATCGCTCATGATCGTCTCCTTGCCGGACTGGCTTCAAGGCCGTCCGGTCATATGTGTTCTTTGCTGTTGAGGGAAAGGTTTTGCGAGTGGAAGCAGTGGCGCTTAATCTCACTACTGCACGGCGCCCTCGCTGCGTAACCGTGCGACATCGCTCACATTGAAGCCAAGATCAGACAGTACGGAGTCCGTATGTTCCCCGAGCGCCGGCCCCTGCCATCGAACTTCGCCGGGGGTGTCGGAGAGCTTGGGCACAATGCCGGGCATCTTCACCGACACGCCGCCGGGCAACGCAGCGTCAAGCAACATGTCGCGCGCCTGATAATGCGGGTCCGCCACAATGTCGGCTACGGAATAGATCCTGCCGGACGGCACTTCCGCTGCTTCGAGCGCGGCGAGCACGTCATCAATCGAATGATGCGTGGTCCACGCGGTGATCGCTTCGTCCAGATGTGCGCTCTGTGCGGCGCGGCCGTCGTTGCGGGCGAACGCGGGGTCATCGGCGAGATCGGCGCGGCCTATTACGTGCATCAGGCGCTTGAAGATCGGATCGCTGTTGCCCGCGATCACCACAAAAGCGCCGTCTTCCGTGCGATACGTATTCGACGGCGCGATGCCAGGCAACGCACCGCCGCTGCGTTCGCGGACGTGCCCGAGCAAGTCGTATTCGGGGATCAAGCTTTCCATCAGGTTGAAGACGCTTTCCACGAGCGATACATCCACGACTTGCCCCTCGCCCTGCCCGGTCTTCACGCGCAGGATCGACATCAACGCGCCGATCACCCCGTGCAGCGAAGCCAGCGAGTCGCCGAGACTCACGCCCACGCGTGCCGGTGCGCCATCGACTTCGCCGGTTGTATAGCGAATCCCGCCCATGGCCTCGCCGATCGCACCGAAGCCCGGACGATCGCGATACGGTCCCGACTGTCCATATCCGGAGATGCGGACCATCGTCAGTTTGGGATTGATGGCGTGCAGCACGTCCCAGCCAAGGCCGAGCTTTTCGAGCGCACCGGGACGGAGGTTTTCAATGACGACGTCGGCGTCCGCAGCGAGACGCTTGACGACATCGACACCGTCCGGTGACTTCAGGTTCACGCACACGGACTTCTTGTTGCGCGACTGCAGATACCACCAGAGCGACGTGCCCTCGTGCAGCTTTCGCCATTTGCGAAGCGGGTCGCCGTTGCCCGGCGCTTCAATCTTGATGACGTCGGCGCCGAACTCCCCGAGCATGCGGGCGGCGAACGGCGCCGCAATCAGCGTGCCGATTTCTATGACGCGAATGCCTGCGAGCGGTCCAGCCATGATGCATGTCTCCCGAAAAACGTAACCTGGAAGACAGCTTAGGAGCGGGCAGCGCGACCCGTCCAACCGCATTTCGCCAATGACCGTTCGCGAACGGCGAACGCTCAGGTACCTTTCTGCCCTTCGTGCTCAATGTGCTCCACGGCAAGCAGATGATCGAACAGCATCCGGCTGACCGGCGGGAGGCCGGCAACGTCGCGTACCACGACGATCAGATCGCGTTGGCTCCAGGTTTCGTCGAGCGTGACGGCTGTGAGTCCGAGCGGACGGCCAACGGTGTTGAAGACCTTCAGCGGCAGCACGCTGATGCCCAGACCCGCCTGCACCATGCGGCAAACGCCATCGAAACCCGGCACCTGGATCCGCAGCCGCATGGGTTTACCCGCCTGCCGTGCGGCCATTTGCGTGCGCAGATTGATAGAGCTGGCCGCATGCAGGCCGACATAGTCGCTATCCAGCGTTTCGACGAACGTGACCTGCTCGCGGCGCGCGAGCGCATGATCCTCGGGCATCACCACGACCAGCAAGTCATGCCGGTAGTGCGAGACATCGAGGCCGCGCGTATCGGCTTCGCCTGAGCAGATACCGACGTCGGCGAGGCTGTCGGCTATGCCTTGCACCACGCCACTGCTCGGGCGCTCTTCCAGGTCGAGCTTGATGCGCTCGTTCATCGAAAAGAATGCGCGCAGGTCTTCGGGCAGGAATTCGACGATGGCCGAGAGGTTCGCCATCATGCGGACATAACCGCGCACGCCGGTCGCGTGCTCGGCCAACTCGATGCCAATGTTCTCGACATCGCGCAACACGCGGCGCGCATGATGCAGCAAAGTTTCGCCGGCCGGCGTGAGCTCCATGCCGCGCGCCCGGCGAACGAACAGCGTCGCTCCCACGGCCTGTTCGAGTTCGAGCAACCGTTTGCTCGCGGCCGATACGGCGATGGCCTCACGCTCGGCCGCACGGGTGAGCGTGCCCTCCTCGTACACCGCGAGGAAGAGTTGCAAGGTGGTCAGGTCAAGCCGTCTCAACAGGTTTTTGAGTGCCATGCGGTGGTTAAGCAAATGAACACAAAAGATGCCCGATGTTACCCGACGCACGCACAACGCATGGCTCCTGCTTTGTCACTCTGCCTTTGCTTCGCTCCAGCCGCCGCCAAGCGAACGGTACAACGCCACTGCTGCCAGCGCGTGTTCACGCCGCGCCTGATTCAGCGCATCCGAGTCCTGCAAATATGCTTCCTGCGCGGCGAGGACATCGAGGAAACCGCTCGCACCGCCCTTATAAAGTTGCGTGGAGAGGCGCAGCGACTGATCGGAGGATTGCAATGCTTCCTTCAGGCGGTCAGCCTGCTCCGACGTGCTGACAAGATCGGTACGCGTGTCCTCCACATCTTTCAGCGCTTGCAGCAGGGTCTGCCGCAGACGCAGATCGGACTCGCGCATGCGGCTCTGGCTCTGCTCGATACCCGCCGTAATGCGCCCGGCATTGAAAATAGGACTGGTCGCATTGAGCGCGGCGCTGAAGAGGTTGTCGGTGAGCGTGGGCAAGCCAAGATACGACGACGCGAGCAAACCATCGGTCAGTTGCAGCGAGAACTTCGGATAGCGGTCCGCTTGCGCGACACCCACTTCCGCTGCGCGTTGCGTGAGCTCGGCGTAGGCGCTGCGGACATCGGGACGGCGCAGCAACGCCTCCGACGGCAGCATCTGCGGCACGGCGCTCGAGGGCGTCGGAATGGTCCCGGGCGTGGCGAGCACGAGGGTATCGACGGATTCGGGCGTGCGCCCCGAGTACACCGCGATCAGGCTGAGCTGATGCTGGACAGTGGCGTTGGCACGCGGCAAACGCGCCTGCAACTCGCTCAGCTGGTTCTGTGCGCGGGTGACGTCAAGGCGCGGCGAGAGCCCGTATTGCATGCGTTCTTGCGTCAGGCGCAGCGCACGTTCCCGGATCGCGATGTTGTCCTGCAGGATCTTCTGTTCGCTTTGCGCCCAGCGCAGATCCACATATGCCGACGCCGTGTTTGCTGCGAGCGCAAGGCGAAGTGCATCGACATCATGTTGACGGCCTGTCAATTGCGCCTGTGCCGCCAGCAACTCAAGGCGCTCGCCGCCGAATACGTCGGGCGTCCAGCCGAGCGTTACGCCGAAGCCCGCCTGACGAACATAGCCCAGCGGCGGCGGCGTGTTCTGGCGTGCATCGGCCGCCGTGGCAGTCGCGTCGAGTTCCGGCAGAAGCGCCGCGCGCCGCTGCGTAGTCACGGCCTCGGCCTGCTTCACGCGCTCCAGCGCAGCTTGAACATCCAGGTTCTGGCTCAGTACCGAGCTCACCAGTTCATGCAGCACGGGGTCGCCGAATTGCTCCCACCATGCGGCGGCATCCACGTTGGCTTGCGGGGCGTCGGCGCTCCAGTTCGCGGGCGCTATCGACTGTACGGTCGACGGTAGATCTGCATGGCTCGCGGGTTGCACGGCGCACGCCGCAAGCGTCATGCTTGCTGCCAGTGCCAATAAAATCTTATACATGGTCGACCTCAATGAGCGTCAGGAGAAGGCGGCGCGGCGCCAATAGGCCGCACGAAAATCACGCTGACTATGCCGACGGCGAAGCACATCGTGAGGACATAGAAGGTGTCGGAGAAGGTCATCACCAGCGCTTCACGAAACACCAGCGCATGCAGGTTGGCGAGGCCCGCGTTGGTCGCGTTCAGCGCATCGCCGGCTACCGACCCCCAATGCGAAAATTGCCTCGATAAGAACGCTTCGGTCTCCGGACTTCCCGTTGTGACGCGCTCGCTGATTCGCAGATAGTGAAAATTCAGCCGGTCGTTGAGCATGGTCGCGCTGACCGCAATGCCGATCGCGCCGCCGAGATTGCGCATCAGGTTAAACAGGCCGCTCGCTGACTTGAGACGCGATTGCGGCAATGACCCCAGCGCCATTGTCACGATAGGCGGCACCGCGAACTGCTGGCCAATACCACGCAGCGCCTGCGGCAACAGGAGTTGCTGCCAGCCCCAGTCGTTCGTGAGCGGCACATAGAAGTAGCAGCCAAGACCAAAACACACGAGGCCAAAAAGCAAACACCAGCGCATATCGACGAGACGGGAAGTAAAGGCATAAGCCCCGAGCGCGAGCAACTGGAACACGCCCACCGACAACAACGCAATCCCGATCTGCAGCGAATCCAGTTCACGCACGCGGCTGAGGAACAGCGGCGTGAGGAACACCGCGACGAAGATACCAATGCCTGTCACGAACGACAGCAAACAGCCGATCGCAAAGTTCCTGACCGCGAGCGCGCGCAGATCGACAACGGGATCTTTTGCAGTGAACGCGTGCACGAGAAACAGGAAACCACAGATAGCGGAGATCCATGTGCAGGTGATGATCACGTCGTCGCCGAACCAGTTCTTGCGCGGCCCCTCCTCCAACACATATTCAAGGCAACCAAGGAAACCCGACATCAACGCGATGCCCAGGTAGTCGCCTTTCTTCAATAACGACAAATCGGGTTCGTCAATATGCACGAACTTCGGCACCAGGATTGCAACCACCAGCCCCGGCACGAGGTTCAGATAGAACAGCCAGTGCCATGACCATTGCGAGGTGATCCATCCACCGATCACCGGACCGATCGCCGGGGCGAGCGAAGCGAGCGCGCCGATCGTCGTCGATGCAATCAGCCGTTGCTTGCCGGGGAACAACACGAACGCCGTGGTGAAGACGGTCGGGATCATCGCGGCGCCGAGCGCACCTTGCAGGCCGCGGAAAATGATCATCGAATTGATGTCCCACGCGAGGCCGCACAGCATGCTCGTGACAGTGAAACCGACTGCGGAAGCCACGAACAACCAGCGCGTGGAGAACACTTTGGAGAGCCAGCCGGACATCGGGATCACAAGAATTTCCGCGATCAGATATGAGGTCTGGACCCACGAAAGTTCGTCCTGGCTCGCCGACAAACCGCCGCCAATTTCCCTGAGCGACGACGCCACGATCTGGATGTCCAGCGTCGCCATGAAAAAGCCCAGGCACATCAGCGCGAACGCGAAAACACGCTGTCTCGTGGGCTGGTCGGCGGGGTTCATCGGAACGGCCGGGCTCATGAACGGCTCGCGCTGTCGAGGTGAACCTTGACCGTTGCCGAGAGGCCCGCGCGCAGCACGTCCTGCTTGTCCTTCGGTACGTCGAGGTGAATCCGCACCGGTACGCGCTGCACGATCTTCGTGAAGTTGCCGGTGGCATTCTCAGGCGGCAATACGCTGAAGGTCGCACCGGTCGCCGGCGCAAGGCTTTCCACATGACCTTCAAACGTCCCACTGGATGCATCGAGCGAGACGTCCACACGATCGCCCACATGCATCTTCTTAAGCTGATCTTCCTTGAAGTTCGCGTCGATCCACAGACCCTCAGTGGGCACGATCGTCAGCAGCGACGCCCCCGTGTTCGCGAGCATCCCCACCCGCGCCGTGCGATTGCCGACGTAACCGTCCACGGGCGCGCGGATGATCGTGTACTCCACGTTCAGTTCGGCTACGCGCCGCAACGCTTCAGCGGTCGCGACATGCGCACGCGCGTCGTCGATCTGTGCGGCAAGCACGGCGAGCTGGCGTTGCGAGGCAAGCGCCGCTGCGTTGCTGTTATCGAGCGTGGCGCGAGCCTTCAGGTAATCCGCGTCGGCACGTTCGACCACCTGATTCGATACCGCTTCGTCCTTGACGAGTTGCCGGTAACGCACCTGGTCGGACGCACTGCGCGTGACTTCCGCCGCCGATGCCCGCACCTCCGCCTGACTCTGGTTGATCACGGCGGCCTGCAACTGCTGCCTGGCTTCGAGCTCGGCAACGGCGGCACGTGCGCCCTGTACGTCGGCATCGGCTTGTGCAAGCCTCGCGTCGTAGTCCCGTGAGTCGAGCCGGATCAGCACCTGGTTCGCTTTCACGCGCTGGTTGTCGGAGACCAGCAGTTCGGTCACGAAACCATTCACCTTCGGCGCCATCACGGTGACGTTGCCGCCGACATACGCGTCGTCCGTGCTTTGCACGAAACGCAGCACGGTGAACCAATACGTCGCCGCAGCGGCAATCACGATCACCACGACGATGATCGCGAGCGGCATCCAGCCGATCCGAAAAGGCCGCCGCGCTCCGCGCTCAGCCGTGGGCGCGGCGGTGGACGGAAGCTGCGTGGAGGGAGTGGTCATCGGTGGATCCTGTTGGTTGCGTCGAATGATTTATGCGGGCATGCGCGGTGCACGGTCAGGCGCTACGTTCATTCGCTGGTCAAGCGGAACAGTTCGCGCCGCAGACGTGCCGCTTGCCGGCGCCCGAACTTCGCCTCGAATTCTTCTTGTGCTGCCTGCCAGTGCCGCAGGGCCTCGGTTAGCTTGGTCTGGCCGCCTTCAGTCAACGACAACTGCAAACGCCGCTGACACGGGCCGCCCAACTTCGCCACGACAAACCCGCTGCGCAGCAACGGCTGCAGCCCCCGGACCAGCGTCGTGCGCTCCATCACCATCGCCTGGGCGAGTTCCGCCATCGTCAGGTCCGGCATGCGCTCAAGCGCCGAGATAATGCTGAATTGCGTCGGCGTGATCTGTACCGCAGACAAATGCCGCTCGTATAACTGAGAGATGTGCCGCGCAGCTTGGCGAACCGCAAAACAGTCGTCGTGTCTGGGAGGGCGTGTGTGCATGTGCACAGATTATGTGTGCATATGCACGTAGTCAACCGTCATTGCGCACATTTAATTAATGACGAATCGGTCAACAATCGGAAGGAAATCGATACGAAATGAGAATGAAAGCTTGCCCGCCCGGCTCAGACTTCGAAGAATTCCGCCGCGTGTTCAATGAACGCCCGCACCTTGGCCGGCAGTAATGTGCGGCTGCTATACGCCAGCCGGATCTCGATCGCGCCATCGACGATCTCGAAGTCGTCCAGCAGCGACACCAGCTTGCCGGACGCCAATTCGTCGCGAACCAGCGCAGCAGGCAACACGCCCAGGCCGAAACCCTGCAGCACCAGTTCGCGGTTGAACACCGCGTTGTTCGATGTCACGTCAGCCTTCAGCGGCACCGTGATCTGCTCGCCTCCGTCCAGCCGGAACGTCAGCATGGGCTTGCGGATCGACGCATGCATGGCGACGAATTCAAGCCCGGCGAGCGCGGACGGATGCACCGGCCGCGGCTTGCCTTCCAGATACCCCGGCGTCACCACAATGACGAGCGGAATGCGCTCGAGCAGGCGCGTGACGGTGGTGTCGCTGGTCAGCATGAAGGGCAGCACGACACCGAGATCGTAACCGTCCGCCACCAGGTCCACGGGACGCTCGGTCAGCGTGACGTCGAGTCCGATCAGCGGATATCGACGGCGGAAAGTGGCGATCAACGGGACCAGCCGGTTGACCGTTGCCGTCGTATGCGCGACCAGCCGCAGCATGCCGGTCGGATCACTCGTGTGGTCGGACGCCTGAGCCTCCAGCGCGTCGAGTTCATCAAGCACACGTGAGCAGCCCGCGAAGAATTGCTCGGCGGTCTCGGTCAGCGAGATGTGGCGGGTGGTCCGATGAAAGAGCCTGTTGCCCAGCCGCTGCTCAAGCGTGGCGATGGCGCGCGACACGACCGGCGGCGACACGCCAAGCAGATCGGCGGCACGCGTGAAACTCTTCGCTTCCACGACCGCGCGGAACACTTTGAGGCTTGTCAGATAGTCCATGTCTCGTCCTTGAGGGTGCGGCGCGGTTAGCTTCAGCCGGCTTTGCAGCCGAGCAACTCCGTCGCGCAACGCCCGGATTCTCCAGCAAGCCGGACCTTTTTGCCGATCATCACGCCGCACTGAAAGGGAAAATGGCCTCGCCGCGGTCATTTTCTCATCCAGTAAGAATTTATTTCTTTCTTTGAGAATTGGCGAGAGAGACTCTCGCCATGAAACAGCCTGCCGAATCCTCCTCCGTCGTCGATCGCGTCCTTAACGCGCTGACCAGCGTTGCGCGAGCAGGACGACCGATCGGCGCCAAGCAGATCGCATCGGACATTGGTGCGCCTTTGTCCACTGTGTATCGGCTGCTGGGCTCGCTCAAAGAGTGGGGACTCTTGCAGGAGCATGCAAACTCCGGCCTGTTCGAACCCGGTCCGGCCAGCGTGCAACTCGCGTGGGGTTTCGACCAGAACGCGCAGCTCGTTACCCAAAGCCGCGACGAAATCCGGGCGCTCGTGCAGCGAACCGGCGAGAGCGTGGGCTTGCTCGTCCCGATCAACGACGCCGTCGTATGCCTCTCAATGATTGAAAGTGACCAGCCGCTGCGCTGCTCGTTCGCCCGTGGCCGCACGCATCCGCTGACACGCGGCGCCTCCGCGAAAGCACTGCTCGCGTTTCTGCCCGAAGCAAGGGCTGATCTCCTGATCGCCGGCAGTGCATCCGATGACGCTGAAAGCGCCGCCGCGCTACGCGTGCAACTGGACGAGATTCGCCGCCGCCGATTTGCGACGAGCGAGAGCGAAGTCGATATAGGCGTATGGGGCGTGAGCGCCCCGCTTATATCCGATGCGGGACGGCTGGAAGGAACCATCACCTTGATGGCGCCGGTGGCTCGCATTGCAGGACGTGAAGCCGAACTCGCGCAGCTCACGCGCGCGGCGGCAGATCGCATTGGCTACAAGCTTTGAACCCTTTTATTTTGTGTCCACGCTATTCAAGGAACCCAGCATGAAACTGACCCAGGCACTTTCCGCCCTCGCGCTCGCTGTTGTCGTTAGCGTGGCCGCCGCGCCCGCCGCCCGCGCCGCCGATGACACCATCCGCGTGGCGACCGACGCGACCTTTCCCCCGCTCGAATTCGTCAAGGACGGCAAGCGCACGGGCTTCGATATCGAGTTGATCGAAGCCATGGCCAAGACCATGGGCAAGAAAGTGCAATGGGTGGATATCGACTTCAAGGGGCTGATTCCGGGGCTGATCGCGAATCGCTTTGATGTGGCCGCGTCGGGCATCTACATGACGGACGAACGCCGCAAGGTCGTCGATTTCACCGATCCGTACTACAAGGGCGGCCTTGTAGTGGTGGTGCGCAAGAACGATACGTCGATCAAGACACCCGCCGATCTCGACGGCAAGAAAGTGACCGTGCAGGTCGGCACGAAATCGGTCGCCTTCCTGAAAGACAACTATCCGAAGGTGCAGCGCGTGGAAGTTGAAAAGAACCAGGAGATGTTTGACCTGGTGAACATCGGCCGCGCCGATGCCGCGGTCACCGGCCGCCCCGCCGCCGTGGAGTACGCGAAGGCGCAGCCTAACGTACGTGTACTCGACAAGGGGTTGAGCACGGAACTGTACGGCTTTGCGCTGCGCAAGGACGAAACCGATCTGACGGCGCAAATGAACAAGGCGCTGCAGACACTGCGCGCGAATGGCGCGTACGACGCGCTCGCGACGAAGTGGTTCGGCAAGCAATAAAGCATCGCCTGACAGGAGTAACCGATGACGCTCGATTTTTCCCCCGTATGGGCAGGCTGGGAAGCACTCGCGACCGGCGCTGCGACGACTATCGAAGTCACGGCCTGTTCGCTCGTACTCGGCTGCGTGCTGGGCCTGTTAGTGGGAATCGGCAGGCTCGCGCCGCAGCGTCGCGTGGTCTATGGCATCTGCACCGCTTATCTCACGTTCATACGCGGCACGCCATTACTCGTGCAGCTTTTCATCCTGTTCTTCGGCCTGCCGCAGTTTGGCATCATGCTGCCCGCGTTTGCGTGCGGCGTGCTTGGACTCGGCGTTTATAGCGGGGCGTATGTGTCGGAGATCGTGCGAGGGTCAATTCAATCAGTGGATCGTGGCCAGATGGAAGCCGCGCGATCACTTGGGATGCCTTATCGAATGTCGATGCGCAAGGTGATCTTGCCGCAAGCATTTGTGCGCATGATTCCGCCGCTCGGCAACGAGTTTATTGCGTTGATCAAGAACTCGGCGCTGGTCTCCCTGCTGACGATCAACGACCTGATGCACGAAGGCGAGAAGATCATTAGTGTCTCGTACCGGTCGCTGGAGGTGTACATCGTGATCGCATTCATCTACCTGATCCTGACGAGCGCAACGTCGCTGGTGTTGCGCAAGACAGAAAAATCGCTGCGTGCCGACGGGAGAGTCTGAGCATGAGCACGACCGTGAATATGAGTATGAACGAGCCCATTGTTTCAGTCAGAAAACTGGCGAAGTCGTTCGGGCCCAACCGCGTGTTGAACAGTATCGATATCGACGTGCAGCCGTCTCAGGTGATCGTGGTGATCGGGCCTAGCGGCTCGGGCAAGAGCACCTTCCTGCGCTGCCTGAACGGGCTGGAAACGGCCGAAGAAGGCACGGTCAAGATCTGCGGCCACGCGCTGGTGGACAACGGCCGGATGATCAACGAGAACGGCCTGAACCGGATCCGCAAGGATGTGGGCATGGTGTTTCAATCGTTCAACCTTTTTCCGCATCTGACCGCGCTGCAGAACGTCACGCTCGCGCCGCGCTCGCTGGCCCGCGTGAGCGCGGCGGAAGCCGACGCCCAGGCGCGCGCCTTGCTCGCGAAGGTCGGGCTCGGTCATAAGGCCGACGTTTATCCGGGCACTTTATCCGGTGGGCAAAAGCAACGCGTGGCGATTGCACGAGCGCTGGCCATGCGCCCGCAAGTCATGCTCTTCGATGAACCCACCTCCGCGCTCGATCCCGAACTGGTCGGCGAGGTGCTGCAGGTTATGCAGACGCTGGCGAGGGAAGGCATGACCATGCTGATCGTCACGCATGAGATGAATTTTGCACGCGATGTGGCGGATACGATCGTGGTGATGGACCATGGCAGCGTGATCGAGGCTGGACCGCCGGCACAGATTTTCGGGGCGCCGCGCGAAGCCCGCACACGCAGCTTCCTGCAAGCCGTCTTGTCGCGCGAACAGGCGGTATGAGCAACGAGCCTATCCAGGACGTTAGGATGCCCCGGTCTCTGCCGGATAAGGCCAGCGGCTAAAACGCGATTCCGCCTTGGCTTCGTGTGACGGTGCCTGCAGTCCTTCCGCGAACCAAGCAACGTCGTTTCTGCGCTCCTTGACATAGCGCTCCCACCCTTTGGCGTTGCCAGTGAAGAGGTCGTGCTGCACCGTCGATGCGAGCAAGGAGCGGTTCAGGTCTTCATCGAGCAGGGTTTTCGGCCAAAGGAAAAACGCAGCGGTCGCGCGCTCGGTCACCTGTTGCGGCGTCATGGCGGCATCGAGATAACCGAGCCACGTAAAACTGGTGAGCGAGTCCTCACGCGCAATTGCGTCACCGAGCGTGGCGTAACGCTGAGCGCTACGTGACAAGCACGACAGTGCCTCCAGCACATCGCCCAGATGCAGCAAAAGTGCACGTCGTTCATAAGCATCTTTCATTCAAATCTCCAGATTCATTGATTCAGGCTGCTGGCGGCGAAGCCGGTTTGTTCTTCGTCGGCGGTGTCATAAAAGTTCGCGAGCATTGAACCGGACGAGCACGATTCGAACACCACGACCTGAACTGACGACGACGTCGGTTCGATAGCGGAAACACTCTCGACAAGAACGGAACGTCTCCCGCTTCTCCCGTGAGCATGAAGCGGTCCAGCATACGGCAAGCAGCAATGCAAAACGGCCGCGTGCTTTATCGCCCGGGTTTTGACATCGTCATATGCCAGCATCGTAAAGCGCGTCACGACCGTTCGTGCACAGTCAAGCGTCTGCGCCGAGTTTCTGAAAGCTCAGACGGTAATCATTGGGCGACACCCCCAGGCGTTGCCGGAACACTATTCGCATGCGATCCGCCGTGCCGAAACCGCACTCATACGCGATTGTTTTCAACGGCGTCGTACTGCTTTCCAACAGGTTGCGCGCTGCATCAATACGCGCCCGCTCCACGAAATCATGCGGTGTCACGCCAGTTGCCTCGACGAACCCGCGCGCGAAATTGCGCTCGCTCATGCCCGCGATTTGCGCCAGCTTTTCAACCGTCATGCGTTCGCCAATATGCTCCATCACGTAGGCCTGCACCTTGGCTGCGGGTGACGTCTCGTCGGCAGGCGCACTCAGGTACGGGCTGAATTGCGACTGGCCGCCGCGGCGCTGTGCAAATACCACCAGACGCTTCGCGACTGCGAGTGCAATACGCGCCCCATGATCCTCAGCGACAAGCGAAAGGGCGACGTCAATCCCCGCCGTCACACCCGCCGATGTCACCAGGTTGCCGTCGCGAATATGAATACGGTCGAGCTCGACCTGGGCCCGTGGAAATTGCCGTGCGAGTTGCGGCGCATTTTGCCAGTGCGTTGTGACATGACGGCCATCGATCAGACCGGCATGACCCAGCGCGAACGCGCCCGTGCAGATCGAACCGTAGCGCTCACAACGGGAAGCCACGTCGCGCAGCCACGCGCTCAGGCGCGGATCGGGGAGATCGGAAGGAAGCCCGGGACCACCCGCCACGAGCGCAATATCGTAACGCTGCTGCGGTGCCTCGCACGTAATGTCCGCGAGCATCCGCGTGCCGTTCGACGCGCGCACCGGCGTGTTGTCCGCGCCGACCAGCGTGATCGCGTACCCCGCGCCCGGGGCGACGAAACCGTTCGCCTCGGCGAATACGTCGAGTGGACCTGCGACATCGAGCGCCTGCACTTGCGGAAAAATCGCGATGGCGACGCTGCGCATGAGGTCGTACTCCTATGGAAAGGGCTGTTTTTTCACGCGTTTTACGCGCTTGGCAGGAGACGCCGTGCGGTTGGCAGACTTCGACGGACCCAATGCGTTGCGGCCATGAGCACGCGCGGCGACACTGAATTCGTCGTCCACCCCCTTTCGTTTCTCCCGATGACCCGCTTCGAACAGCGCATTTTAGCAAGGTGTTCGGGGCATCGAGGGCGGCATCGGGGAGAAGCCCACCATCCAAGGAGAATTGAACATGAGCACTACGATTGCCGGCATCCACATTCCTGACAGCACCATGGCGCGCGCTGCGACTGAACTGGTTCGCGATACCGAACCGGACCTGCTGTATAACCACTCGCGCCGCGTGTTCCTGTTTGGCGCGCTGACCGGCGAACGGCGTAAGCTGGCCTACGACGCGGAGCTGCTTTACATCGGCGCCATGTTCCATGACATGGGCCTGATCGACGCCTACAGCAGCACGACTGAGCGCTTCGAAGTGGACGGCGCGAACGCCGCGCGTAACTTCCTCAAGGGTTATGGCATTGGCGAGCAGGACATCGAACAGGTTTGGGATTCGATCGCCTTGCACACCACGCCGGGCATTCCGCAGCACAAGAAGCCGGTGGTCGCGCTAGTCACGGCGGGCGTGGAGATGGACGTACTCGGGCTCGCTTACGACCAATTCACTGAGTCGCAGCGCAAACAGGTTATCGCCGTGCATCCGCGTGAAGTGAATTTCAAGGAAGGGATTATCGATGCGTTCGCTCACGGCACGATCAAGAAGCCGGAGACCACGTTCGGCAACGTGAAAGCCGATGTCCTCGCGCTCAAGGACCCTTCCTACAAGCGCCTCAATTTTTGCAGCCTGATCCTGGGGTCGTCGTGGAATGACAGCCCGGGTGCATGCGCTCATTGCAGCGACCCGGCGCATAATCATTGATGATTCGGCGAGGCGGAATGGCCGCTCCTCCACTGGAGCGGCCCGTTTATCGTTAAAACAGATAAGCGTATGGGATTTGGTTCGTTGACGTTGTTCGCAGAGGATTCTAGATTCGGGGTCTAAGCAGGGTTTTGCGGCGTGCTTTTCTTGGCGCATTACCGCCGCTTAAATTCAAGCGTTTCCGCCCTGAATTGGCGCTCTTAATCGAATTAACGAGTCCCGCGTGACGACCTTATCCCCACACCAGACCATCGAAATCACGCCGTTTGAAGGCTCGCCGTTAGGCGCAGAGGTAACGGGTCTCGACCTGAGCCGGCCGCTTGCCGACGAAGATTTCAAGCGCATCCATCGCGCTCATCTAGATCATCACGTGGTCGTATTTCGCGACCAGCGCATCACGCCCGATCAGCAAATCAGCTTCAGCCGCCGTTTCGGGCCGCTGCAAATCCACGTGCTGCGTCAATTCCAGTTAACCGGCCACCCCGAAATCCTGATCGTCTCCAACGTGCTGGAAGACGGTAAGCCGATCGGTCTCGGCGACGCCGGGCATTTCTGGCATTCGGACCTGTCGTACAAGGAAACACCGAGCCTGGGTTCTTTGCTGCACGCGCAGGAACTACCCGCGGAAGGTGGCGACACGCTGTTCGCCAACATGCATCTGGCATGGGATACGCTGCCGCAAGCGCTCCGCGACGCCGTCAAGGGGCGCTCCGCCGAGCACACCTATCTCGCGAAATACGCCGAGTTGCAAAAGCGCAGCCCGTGGCGCCCCAACCTCTCCGCCGAACAGATCGCCGAGGTAAAACCGGTCGTTCATCCGATCATTCGCACGCATCCGGAAACCGGCCGCAAGGCGCTGTTCGTGAGCGAGCATTTCACGACGCGCGTGATCGGCCTGCCGGAAGACGAGAGCCGCGACCTGCTGCAAGCGCTCTTCGAACACAGCGTCCGCGACGCGCATATCTACCGGCATGTGTGGCGCGAGCACGACCTCGTCTTTTGGGACAACCGCTCCCTCATGCACCTCGCAGCGGGCACGCCTGACCATCTGCGCAGAAAGATGTATCGGACGACGATCGAAGGCGATACGCCGTTCTGAGCGTCGACACGCCCTGCTCATGCCCTGCTTCGAATTCAATTCTAAAAAACACTTCTTCGGACTTTCGATGCCGTTTTCGTTCTCGCTTCCGTTCCTCCCCCAGCGGGGACCTGAAGGTTCCCGTTCGTCGCTGCGCGCGTTGTCAGCAGCGTTTATCTCGTTCTCCGTTGCCATCGCTTCGCTCGGTACGGCCACGCCCGCACACGCCGAGGGCACCATCCGGATCGCGGAACAGTTCGGCGTGGTGTATCTGCTGCTGAACGTTGCGCGTGACCAGAAGCTGATCGAACAGGAAGGCAAGAAAGCCGGCATCGATATCAAGGTGGACTGGCTGAAGTTGTCGGGTGGCGCGGCGATCAACGACGCACTGCTGTCCAATTCCATCGACATTGCGGCTGCAGGCGTCGGTCCGCTGATGACCATCTGGGACCGTACGCACGGTAAGCAGAACGTCAGGGGCGTAGCCTCGCTCGGCAACCTGCCGTACTACCTCGTATCGAATAATCCTAACGTTAAGACCATCGCGGATTTCACCGAGAAGGACCGCATTGCGGTGCCGGCGGTATCGGTGTCTGTGCAATCGCGCGTGCTGCAGTTCGCCGCCGCGAAGCGCTGGGGCGACAAGGACTACGATCGCCTCGACAAGCTGACGCAAGCCGTGCCGCACCCGGATGCCGCCGCGGCGATCATCGCGGGCGGGACGGAAATCAGCGGGCACTTCGGCAATCCGCCGTTCCAGGAACAGGAACTCGCGGGTAACCCGAAAGCGCACATCGTGCTGAATTCCTACGATGTCCTTGGCGGCCCCAGCTCGGCCACCGTGCTCTACGCAACCGAAAAATTCCACGACAACAATCCTAAGACGTATCACGCGTTCATCGCTGCGCTGGCGGATGCCGCGCGCTTCATTGCGGCGAATCCGGAAGCGGCCGCGGATACCTATATCCGCGTGAACAACGCCCGGATTGATCGCAAGCTGCTGATCTCAATCATCAAGAACCCGGACACGCAGTTCAAGATCACCCCGCAAAATACGCTTGGCCTCGCCCAGTTCATGTACCGGGTCGGCGCGATCAAGAACGAACCGAAGTCATGGCAAGACTATTTCTTCGCCGATCCGGCGCTCGGCAACGGCAGCTGAACCTGTCTGCTGCAAGGCCACGTTTTAACGACGCCCGCGACTCCAGCGGGCGTTTTTCCGTCCCTCGCTTAAACATACGTTCGCGGCACTGGAACAACAAAACCGTCGCTTATGCGTCGGCGTGTTTTGAATATGCGCAATGATTGGTTCACGCGCGCAAGACGTCCGGCTAAGGTCGTGTTTTATGCCTGAATGCACAGCCATGGCCGCCAACCCTTCCGTTCTTTATCCGCCGCCCGGGAGCAATAGTGCTCCTGCGACAAGCGCGAAGCTTCTCACCGTCGATAACGTCAGCCTCGAGTACCGCACCCGCGAGCGCATCGTGCGCGCGACGCATGAGGTCAGCTTCGACGTGTATGGCGGCGACCGCTTCGTGCTGCTCGGACCGTCCGGTTGCGGCAAGTCAACGCTGCTGAAAGCGGTGGCGGGTTTTATCGAACCCACTGCAGGGTCGATCCGCATAGACGATAAACCGGTGCGAGGTCCCGGCACGGACCGCATTGTCGTGTTCCAGGAGTTCGACCAACTGCCACCGTGGAAAACGGTGCTGCAAAACGTGGCGTTTCCGTTGCGTGTCGGGAAGAAGCTGAGCCGTGCGGAAGCCCGCGAACGAGCGCTGCATTTCCTCGATAAAGTCGGCCTGGCCGCTTTCGCCGATGCTTATCCGCACACGCTTTCCGGCGGCATGAAACAGCGCGTGGCAATCGCTCGCGCACTGGCGATGCAACCCCGCGTGCTGCTGATGGACGAACCGTTCGCCGCGCTGGACGCCCTCACGCGCCGCAAGATGCAGGAAGAACTGCTGCGCTTGTGGGACGAGGCGAGTTTCACGCTGCTGTTCGTCACGCACTCGATCGAGGAAGCGCTGATTGTCGGCAACCGCATCTTGCTGTTGACGCCACATCCGGGCCGGGTGCGTGCCGAGTTGAACAGCCATCAATTCACCAAGGACAGTTCGGGACGCACCGACTTTCAGCAGAGCGTTGCGCGCATTCATCGGCTGCTGTTCGAAGATACGGAGGCCGTTCAATGAGCACGCCGACGATCCCCTCGTTCGAACCTGCTGCGCTCGTGCCGCCGGTTCGCGAAGAATATGAATGCATTCCCAAACCACTGCAGGATGTCGCCGTGGAGGCGCCGTTACCGTTCGGCAAGCGGCTTTCCAACCAGACGTGGTTACGCAAGGCGTTGATCGCCCTGGTGCTGATCGGGATCTGGGAAGCGGCTGCGCGTGCGGTCGGCAACGACCTGCTGCTGCCCACCTTCACCGATACCTTGACGGCCTTCGTACAAGGCATCTGGTCGGGCGAACTGATCGCTAAAACGGCGATCTCCTTGTCCGTGCTCTTGCGAGGTTATCTGCTCGGCGTGATGCTCGCGTTCGTGCTGACATCGCTTGCCGTGTCGACGCGTTTTGGCCGGGACCTGCTGTCCATGCTGACCGCCATGTTCAATCCGTTGCCATCCATCGCGCTGCTACCGCTCGCGTTACTGTGGTTCGGCCTGGGGACCGGGAGCCTGCTGTTCGTGCTTGTGCATTCGGTGTTGTGGCCGCTCGCGTTGAACACGTACTCCGGCTTTCAATCGGTGCCGGAGACGCTGCGCATGACCGGCCGCAACTATGGGCTGAAGGGACTTCGGCATGTGTTGCTGATTCTGGTCCCCGCAGCCTTGCCTTCGATTTTGGCCGGGCTTCGTGTGGGCTGGGCCTTTGCGTGGCGAACGCTGATCGCGGCGGAACTGGTGTTCGGCGCCAGCTCCGGAAATGGCGGCCTCGGCTGGTACATCTTTCAGAACCGTAACGAGTTGTATACGGATCGCGTATTCGCGGGATTGGCGGCGGTGATCGTGATCGGTCTGGTCGTGGAGCATCTTGTCTTCGATACCTTCGAGCGCCTTACTGTCCGTCGTTGGGGTGTACAGCGTTAGAACGCCTTACGATCAGCCAGGCGCAAAAAAAGGCCCGCTGGGAGCACCCGGCGGGCTGAACGCGTGGTGGTTGATCCCCCACGCTTTATCGGCTGGGTTACATGCCGTGAGTTGCGCCCAGCTCACGGCACCCTTTCAGCCATTCAATAGAAGAACTTTAGGGCACGGGTTAAAACACATTCACCGGTACGTTCACCATCAAGCGATAAACGTCGCTGCTGGAATCGGAATAGTACTTGCTGCCGTGGTGATGCATGTAATAGAACTTTGCAGTTGTTCCCTTCAGCTTTCCAGACCCGAACGTATAGGACGGAATGAACCCGAATTCATAATGGGTGCCATGAACCGCCTCGCCATTCTTCCAATAGAGGTCATGCAGTGCGTTCGACGGATCGGCATATCGATTCGCCATGTCTGACGCATCCGCACCCCATCCATACGCGCTCCACACCGTCATTTTCAAACCGGGAACACCGTACCCGCTCATGTTGACCGTGTAGCTGAGCGACAATGATTTTTCGTGCGGCGCGTTGTAGTCGACATCAAGCGAATTCGCCAGATAATCGCCTGCGGACTGGCCGACATAATCGAAGAACTGATTGCTGGCGATCTGCTGGAATCCCAGCGATACCGTATGCGCGTTGTGCGTACCCGAAAACTGCAAGCTATACGCGTGGTTATTGATCGAGCCTTCGCGACTCTGCCCCACATCGTGCGTGTAGTAATAGGTTAGCCCGCCCGTCCACCGAATCTGCGACGGATCGCCAATACTGCGCGAGAGCGACAGATAATATTGATCCCAGACGTTTTCCGCGCGGCTTCCGTATAACGATACGGCCGTGTCGTCATTGGGCGTGTAGTCACCGCCCGCGAACGTGAAGCGGCTGAAGTGCGTCCCGCCGTATTCGGTCGACAACGACGAGACGCTGGTCTGGCCGCGGGCCAGCACGGCATCCACGCTCCCTGCCTTGAGCGTCAGGTTCTTGATCTCGTCGCTCGCGAGGGAAAGACCCCGGTAAGTCGGCGGTAGTGCGCGGTTGTCGTGAGGGACGAGAAAGGGATTATCGAATAACTGTTGACCATATTTAACAACCGTATTCGATACCCGCGCTTTCACGTCCCACACGCCCGGGTAGGTCCATGCAAGCTGATTCTGACCGCTTTGACCGTCGTGATTCAAATGCACGCGGTTGCCGGCGCCTTGCCCGCCATTTAGCTTGAATGCGCTGAACAACGACGCGTCAAAACCGACGCCGAATAAGCCACGCGTATATCCCGATTCAAACACCGCCTGGTTGCCGAGAATCGACGCGTCTTTCTTCTTGATACCGTCCCCTTCGAGGTGTTCGGTATAACTGCGAAACAAAAGATTGAAATGTGAATCTTCGATAAACCCTTGAGACTTCGATTGATTACTGATCGGCGCATCCGCTTCGGAATTCGGCGGAGAACTTGGAGGTGCCTCAGTATGGCGTGTTGCAACATCATCATCGTCTGCAAAAACAGCCATGGACGGGCTTATCAAACCGGAGAAAACAATTAGAGATA
The DNA here is from genome assembly GCF_009766085.1 of Burkholderia sp. S171. Lineage (GTDB taxonomy): Bacteria > Pseudomonadota > Gammaproteobacteria > Burkholderiales > Burkholderiaceae > Caballeronia. The sequence continues at coordinate 384,385 of NZ_LMUF01000010.1, forward strand.
GGGCGATTGAACGCTTTTGTTGTTTCATGTGCTTGTCTCTTATTTCTTATGGGCGGCGAGTGAAGGGCCGATGGCTGTTCTCATATAATTTCAGCGCGAACGAAATCGCCCACGCCGGGCTCGGAACGACTCACCGGAGGGTTGTGACTGCAGGAACTACGCGAACTACAGGGACTACGAAAGGGACTACGAAAAGTTCACGATTGGCCGAACGACTCCCCGGCCCCCGTTAAAAACGGAGACCTTTGCTACTGCCAGGGGGTCGAAACGGCGGTCAAATAAAGCGCTGATTCAGGCGCCTATCAGGCAAATAATTTAAGCCAGTAATTTAAGCCAGTAATTTAAGCCAGTAAGCAGGCTGCCGCGACTCCATGTTCAAGCGTGCGCAGCGTCGGCACTTCCACTGAACAACGTGCCTCCGCTATGGGACAACGGGTATGAAAGACGCAACCCGATGGGGGATTGATCGGACTCGGAATATCGCTGGACAGGATCTGCACGACCTTCGTCCGTTCGATAGCCGGATTCGGCACCGGCACCGCGGAAAGCAACGCGCGCGTGTACGGATGCCGAGGACGCGCGTAAAGCGAATGTTTGTCGGCAAGCTCCATGACGTGGCCGAGATACATGACCATGACGCGGTCCGAGATGTGTTTGACCACGGCCAGATCGTGCGCAATAAAAATCAGCGCGAGCTTCATTTCCTGCTGCAAGGACTTGAGCAGGTTGACAATCTGCGCCTGGATCGAGACGTCGAGTGCGGACACAGGTTCGTCGCAGACAATCAGCTTCGGCTCCACGATCAACGCACGCGCAATGCCAATACGCTGGCATTGCCCACCTGAAAATTCGTGCGCGTAGCGGTTGATCATCTGCTCGCGCAAACCGACCTTCCCCATCATTGCGCGAACCTTCTGGTTCATTTCGTCCTTCGACATACCCGGACGATGTTCACGCAAAGGTTCCGCGATAATCTGCCCGACCGTCATGCGTGGATCAAGCGATGCAAGCGGGTCCTGGAAAATCATCTGGATGTCGCGCCGCACACTGTGCCATTGCTTTGCCGTGGCGCCGCTGAGATCCTTCCCCATCCAGACGATTTCACCGTGCGTAGCCGGAATGAGGTTGAGGATCGCGCGTGACAAGGTCGACTTGCCGCAGCCCGATTCACCCACTACGCCGAGCGTCTCGCCGGCCTTCAGATCGAAACTCACGCCGTCAACTGCCTTCAGCGTGCGCGACGGTGCCCACGGTAATTTGCTCTTCGCCTTGACGTTGAAATGAACCTGGACGTCGCGAACGGACAGGATGGTTTGCTCAGACATGGGCCACCTCGTGCAACGACTTCATCTGCTCGATCGGGCGATTGCAGGCTCGCAGCCAGGTGGTGTCGCCGCCAAACGATTCGAGCGGCGGGACTGCCTCGGCGCAACGCTGGCTTGCATCTATGCAGCGCTCCTGGAACGGACAGCCCGATGGCGGATGCGCCATGTTCGGCGGATTGCCGGGAATGCCGACGAGCGGCGCATCGCTCTGATCCAGCCGCGGCAATGCGCGCAGCAAACCAATGGTATAGGGATGCGAAGGACGCGCGAACAGGTTGTCCGCGTTGCACTGTTCCATCACGCGGCCGCCGTACATGACCATCACTTGCTCGCACAGACCGGCAACCACGCCGAGGTCGTGCGTGATCAGAACGATCGCCGTGCCGAAGTCGTGTTGCAGGTTGCGCAGGAGTTGAAGTATCTGCGCCTGGACCGTGACGTCGAGCGCGGTGGTTGGCTCGTCGGCAAACAGCACCTGCGGCTCGCACAGCAGCGCCATGGCGATCATTACGCGCTGGCGCATGCCACCGGACAGTTCGTGCGGATATTGATCGATACGATGCGCGGCTTCGGGAATGCGCACCGCTTCCAGCATCTCGATCGCGCGTTTCTTCGCGGCGCGTCGCGTCATGTTCTTGTGCAGTTCAAGCACTTCCGTCATCTGGCGTTCAATCGTCAGATACGGATTCAGCGACGTCATGGGGTCCTGGAAGATCATGGAAAGCCGATTGCCGCGAATGCGGTTCAGCTTCTTCGCCGGCATGCTCAGCAGGTTCTCACCTTGATACATCACGCTGCCTTTTGCCCGGCCATTGGTCGCGAGCAATCCGAGCATGGCGAGCACGCTCTGGCTCTTGCCCGATCCCGACTCGCCGACAATGCCGAGCGTGCTGCCTTCTTCCAGGTCGAAACTCACGCCGTTGACTGCGCGGACCACGGCGTCGGGCGAGTCGAAGGCGACTTCCAGATTACTTACCTTGAGCAGTGACATGGTGCTTACCGATCCTTCGGGTCGAGCGCGTCGCGCAGACCGTCGCCAACAAAGTTGATGCAATACAGCGTCACCGACAACAACGCCGCCGGGAACAGGAGAATCCACGGCGCTGTTTCCATCACGCCAACGCCATCCTGAATCAGCACGCCCCAACTGGTCATCGGTTCTTGAACGCCGAGTCCAAGAAACGATAGCACGGACTCCGTAAGAATAACGCCAGGAACCGTAACCGTTGTGTAAATTGCCACAATGCCGAGCAGGTTCGGGACGATGTGGCGCAGGATGATGCCGCTGGTGGAAACGCCGATAGCGCGCGCCGCTTCAATGTATTCCTTCGAACGGATCGCCAGCGTCTGGCCACGCACGACGCGCGCCATGTCCATCCACGAGAACACCGTAATGGTCAGGACCACGAGGTAGAACTCGCGGCCAAGCAGCGTAACCATCAGGATGGCGATCAGCAGGTACGGGATCGCGTACATCATGTCGACAATACGCATCATCGCGTTGTCCACGCGGCCGCCTACGAAGCCCGCGATAGCGCCCCACACAATGCCGAGCGTGACTGACGTCAGCGTGGCGAGCCCGCCGATCATCAGCGAGACGCGGCCGCCAACCAGGCAGCGCACGAGCAGGTCGCGGCCGGTGTCGTCCGTGCCGAACAGATGCCAGTTTGCAAACGTTGGCGCGGAACTCATCATGTTCCAGTCGGTGGAATCGAAGGCGTTCGGCAGCAACATGGGGCCGATCGCACAGGCCAGCGTGATCAGCAGCAGGATCACGAGGCTTGCCACGGCGGCCTTGTTGCGCGCGAAGCGCATACGGGCGTCCTGCCAGGGGCTGCGGCCTTCCACCGGCACGGCCAGCACGCTCTCGAGCGCGGGGACGAGCGTTCCTTGTTTCATTGCGGACCTCATGCTGGTTGACTCATTATTTCAGTAGCGGATTTTCGGATCGAGCCACGCATACGCGAGATCGACCAGCAGGTTAAGCAGTACCGCGACCACCGTCACCAGCACGACCAGTCCCAGCACAAGCGTGTAATCGCGGTTGGCCGCGCCATTCACGATCAGCTTGCCGATGCCCGGCAACGAGAACACGGATTCGGTGACGACCGCTGCCGTGATCGAACCGATCGCGAGCGGACCGATCACGGAGACCACGGGAATCATCGTCGGGCGCAGCGCATGGCGCATCACGACGGTCCATCGCGACAAGCCCTTGGCATAGGCAGTTCGAATGTAGTTGGTGTTCATCACCTCGATCAGGCTGCCGCGTGTCACGCGTCCCACGGTCGCCACGTTGATGATGGTCAGCAGCGCAATCGGCAGCACCATGTAGCGCACATGAAAGCCGTTCCAGCCACCGGCCGGCAGCCACTTCAGCAGGATCGCGAACACCAGGATAAGCACGGGTCCGATCACGAACGAAGGAAACGCACTCCCCGCGTTGCCGATGATCATCAGCAGATAATCCGCCGGGCTGTTGCGATACAGCGCCGCGACAATACCGAGCGCCACGCCAAGCACAATGGCGAGCACCATGGACACACCGCCAATGGTCAAGGACACCGGCAATGCACGCAGCACGAGGTCGTTGACGCTCCAGTCGGCGTATCGAAACGACGCACCGAGGTCACCGTGAAGGAGGCTGTTGAGATACAGCAGATACTGCTTCCACAAAGGCTCGCCGAGATGGTATTTCGCCTGCAAGTTTGCGAGCACTTCGGCGGACACTTTGCGCTCACCGTCGAACGGACCGCCCGGCGTAGCATGCAGCAGCAGATAGCAGACGGTGACGACAATCAACAGCGTAGGCACCGTCAGCAGCACGCGCCTCAACGTATAGGACCACATGGGACATCTCTCCTGGCGGCATCGCGACAAAACGCGTCACGGTAACCGCCTCTTGCTGTTTGCTGGATAGTATTGCGAGAATTTACGTCCCGCTCAATGCGCGACGATATACATGTCCTTGCTACGGTAACGGTCCATCGGGTTCTTCAGCGAATACCCGCCCACGTAGCTTTTCACCAGCCGTACCGTGGTGTATTGCAGCAGCGGCAGGATCGGATAGTCGTCCATCACAAGCTTCGCGGCCTGGGTTTGCAACTGCGTACGTTTAACCTGGTCCGTGCTTTCGTTGGCTTCCTTGATCAGCGCGTCGGCCTTGGGATTGCAGTTGAAGCTGTCGTTCTGATCCGAACCGCATTGCACAAGCTGCAGGAACGTGGTCGCGTCGTTATAGTCCGCGACCCAGCCATTGCGTGCAATCTGATAGTCGCCGGCATGACGCTTCTTCAGCAGGACCTTGAATTCCATCGCGTCGATCTGCGTGTCAAGACCCAGTTTCGTTTTCCACTCGGAGGCCGCAAAAATAGCCATTTTCTTGTGATAGTCGCTGGTGTTCGTCGCGAAGTGCAACGTCGTACCCGGCTTGACGCCCGCTTGTGCGAGCAGCTTCTTCGCTTCTTCAACGCGCTTCGCCATCGGCCACGTCGACCAGTCATACGCGGTCACATCCGCACCCTTCACGCCCTTCACAATGACGCCGTACGCAGGGATCTGCCCGTCCGCGGTGACGCGTTGCGCGAGGATGTCGCGGTCGATCACCATGGAGAGCGCCTGGCGCACGCGCACGTCCTTGAGCAAGGGATCTTTGTTATTGAACGAGTAGTAGCGCAGTCCGAGCATCGGCGCGATCTTCATGTCGGCGGCGAACTCCTGCTTGTATTTCGGGTACATGCCGGACGGCAACTGATACACCCAGTCGTTGTCGCCCGACTGAAACAGCTTGATGTCCGAGGTCTCGCTCTCGACCGGCAGATAGGTCACTTGCGACAACTGAACATGAGCCGCATCCCAGTATTGTGGATTGCGTGCCAGCACGAGCTTGTTGTTCACCTGCCAGTCCTTCAGCATGAACGCGCCATTGCTCACCAGCTTGCCGGGTTTGGTCCAGTCCTTGCCGTACTTGTCGACGGCCGCTTTGTTGATCGGACCGAGATTCGTATTCGACATCAGTTCCGGGATGAACGACACCGGATACGGCGTCTTGATCTCGACCGTGTACGGGTCGATTGCGCGGATGCCCAGCGTGTCCGGTGACTTCTTGCCCGCCACGATTTCAGCGCCGTTCAGCAAGAAGATGCCAAAGGTACTGGCGTACGTTGACGCAATCTTCGGGTCGACAAGGCGCTGGCAGCCGTACACGAAATCGTTCGCGACCACCGGCTCACCGTTGGACCACTTCGCATTCTTTCGCAGATGAAATATCCACGTGGTTGCATCCTTCTGCTCCCATTTTTCCGCCACGCCCGGCACGACGGTCCCGTCGGCATCGGTTGCGGTCAGGCCTTCGAACAGGTCGCGCGTGACGTTGTTGGACGGCACAGTCTCAGCCAGGTTCGGATCGAGCGTCTCCACCTCGGACGCGTTGTTGCGCACCAGTTCCTGCTTGGCAGCAAGCTGCACGCCGGGCGGCACGATAGCCGCATGAGCCAGATGAACATTGCTTGCGGCTACAACGCAAACACTCGCTGCAAGGGCGGGGAGCCACTTGCCTGAAACGCGGCGATGAACAGCATCGCCCGGACGAAAAAACGCGTCAACGCAGGTGCTACGGGCAACGAGAGCTGCAAACAACGTCATGGGAAACCTTATTTTTTATGTGTTCATCAAGCACTGATCGGCGGAGCAAAAGGGCTTTTGACCCTGTGCAACGCGGCGATGCGTGCCGTTATGTGTGGCTATCTGTCGCTATGTACCGTGCTTCGCATGCCGAAGCAGACGGACGGCGGCCAGCATCTTAGCCCACCTAACATTTCGCTTTCGAATTTATCGATCAAGGACTGGCATCGTGTACCTTGCCTCGTCGTAGATTCGTCTCCTTCACCAACAATTACCTTCAAAAATATTTACACATATCCTACGAACTGACGACATCAGGCGAGTTCGCGGGGAGTATTTCAGAGCAATAAAGTGGAATCCACTCACATGTGCTTATAGGCCATGCGTTTTGGGTATAGGCAGGAGGCTGCGTGTTTCACCTGTGCTTTATCTACGCGCGCGCGACCGTAAATCGGCAGGCACGCTTGGTTCGCGCTAACATCGGCGTCCTTGAGGTTCATGGAGGGTGATTCAAGACAATGATTCGTTTTCGCCAGATAGAAGCTTTCCGCTCGTTGATCATGATGGGTACCAGTGTTGGGGCCGCGCGCGCGCTGCACGTCACTCAGCCCGCCATCAGCCGCCTGATTGCGGATTTAGAGGCTGACCTCGGTTTTAGCCTTTTTAGCCGTGTGGGCGGCCGCTTGAATCCGACTAACGCAGGGTTGCGTTTTTATAAGTCGGTCGAGGAGAATTTCCTGGGACTGGACCGCCTGAGGCAGGTCGCCGAGATCATTCGCGACGAGGCGTCCGAAGGGCTCACTGTCGCGTGCATGCCGGTGATCGCGAGCACCCTGCTGCCGCCCATCCTGGCCGACTTTGTCGAACGCCATCCGGGCGTGCCCATTCGTGTCGACTCGGTCAAAGTACCCGAAGTGCTCACGATCCTGCAGAACCACAAGGCCGATGTCGCCATCAGTCAAGCGTTCGCGGCGGTTGCGGGCATCGAGGTCGAGAAATTGATCCATGCACGGGCGCAGTGTGCAATGCCGGCGTCGCATCGGCTGGCGAAGAAAAAAACCGTGCGGGCGCAAGACCTGCGCGGCGAACGCATCATCGGCTGGGTGCCGAATTCAAGGCAACCCTATGCGGCCGAGCAATCGCTATTCGCTGCCGGCGAAGACCGGGCGAACTACACGGTGCTGACCGATACCGCGCACACGCGCTATGCGATGGTCGCGGGCGGCCTGGGTGTGTCGATCGTCGAACCGTTTGCAGCCAAGGTGTGGCGCGCGCACGGCGTGGTCGTGCGACCGTTCGATGCCGCGATCGAATACGAATATGTGCTGTCGTATCCGAGCAGCGGCATCCGCTCGGACCTGGTTGCTTCGTTCCGTGAGTCCGTGCTGCGTGTGGTGGCAACCTACTCCCTCGACGAAACACCGGCATCCGCGGATACCGAGGAGGCCTGACGCACGCGCGTCCGGCTTCGCGCTTTCACCGGGGCGGCGAGACGCCGTTAGCTCAGGTCGTGATCAACGTCCCGTGGCCGTGGAGATCGCATAGCTTGTCGCCCTCCACGCCGGACCATCACGCCCCTGCTCAAGCTCAGGCACGGGGCTTCCCACCCTTTCGTAATCAATTAGGCCCGTGGTATAAGCCCCGGAGCGTCTCCGCCTAAGCGCTTCGCCGGAAAAACGACGGGAAAGCGACGGGAAATGATCATTACCCCAGGCGGACGCCCAATTTCAGGAGGAGCCAGATGTCCATGAAGAAGTCCATGAGTTCGCTGCATCACGCACGTCCGTTTGCGCTCGGAACGCTCGCTGCTACGGTGTTTTCGCTCTCGATCGGGTTCGTTGAAAGCAGTCCCGCCTACGCGAAAGTCGCACCGCAACCCGCGGTCCTGACCGCGTCAGCGGTGGCAGTCGCCGACAAGTTCGCGGCCGACGCCGCCGAACAAGTCCTTAAGGAAGGCGGCAATGCCGTTGATGCAGCCGTCGCGATCGCCTTCACGCTGGCGGTGACCTACCCGGAAGCGGGCAACCTGGGCGGCGGCGGTTTCATGACGCTCTACGTGGATCATCGTCCGTACTTCCTCGACTATCGCGAGCGCGCCCCCATTGCCGCCACGAAGAACATGTATCTCGATGACAAAGGCGAAGTCATCAAGGGCATGAGCCTGTACGGGTATCGCGCAGTCGGCGTACCCGGCACGGTGTCGGGCATGTGGGAAGCGCAAAAGCGCTTCGGCAAGCTGAAATGGAAACAGGTCGTCGCGCCCGCAATCAAGTACGCGCAGGACGGCTTTGAAGTCAGCGACCAATTGCAGGAACGCAAGGATGCGGCGTCGAAGGACTTCGCCGGCAAGACCAACTTCGATAGTTACTTCGGAAACCTTAATAAAGGCGTGAACTTCAAGCAGCCGGAGCTGGCAGCCACGCTTCAGCGCATCTCGGACAAGGGTGCGAAGGGCTTCTATGAAGGCCAGACGGCGGATCTGATCTCGACAGCCATGGCCGGCCACGGCCTGATCACGTCAAAGGACCTGAAGGAATACAAGGCGGTCTGGCGGCAACCGGTGCTCGCGAGCTGGAACGGGTATCGGATCATCACTGCGCCGCCGCCGAGTTCCGGCGGTATCGGTCTCGTCCAGTTGCTGAAGATGAAGGCCGATCTCAAGGACAAGTATGCCAACGTGCCGCTCAATTCCGCCCAGTACATTCACCTGACCGCGGAAATTGAAAAACGCGTGTTCGCGGATCGAGCCCAATATCTCGGCGACCCCGATTTCTACAAGGTGCCGATCGCGCAGCTCATAGACGACGACTACATCTTGAAGCGTGCATCGGAGGTCAATCCCGACACGCCGTCGGATACCAAGAGCGTCGTTCCGGGCCTGGGCACCACGATGCCGGAGAAGGCTGAAACCACGCACTTCTCGGTGGTCGACAAGTGGGGCAACGCGGTATCGAATACGTACACCATTAACGGCTATTTCGGCTCCGGTGTGGTGGTCGACGGCACGGGTGTGGTGCTGAACGACGAGATGGACGACTTCTCATCCAAGCCGGGCGTAGCGAACATGTTCGGCGTGGTGGGCAGCGACGCCAACGCCATCGAACCGCGCAAGCGCCCGCTCTCCTCGATGACACCGACCATCCTCACGAAGGATGATCAGGTTGCCATGGTGATCGGCACGCCGGGCGGTTCGCGCATCTTCACATCGATCTTCCAGGTGATCAGCAACGTCTACGACTTCTCCATGCCTTTGCCTGAAGCAGTCGCTGCAATGCGCTTTCATCATCAGTTGCTGCCGCCGAACACGATCTTCTGGGAGCCGTACAAACCCATTGACGGCGATCTCGCGAAGGAACTGGAGGCAAAGGGATATACGCTCGCGAAGCAAGGTTTCAACGGCGATATCCAGGTCATCAAGATCGATGACAAGACGCCGGAACCTGTTGCCGATCCGCGTGGACGGGGCGTGACGCGCGTGATCCAGTAAGCGGCCGCATTCGTTCCAGTCGGTTCAAGGCAGACAAAAGGGCCGGGTCATTCATGACCTGGCCCTTTTGCTTTGCTTTACTTTTAAGGCGTACACGTATTCCCTCAAAGCCGTGCTGAAACGGACCTTATAAGGATCGCGGCATGACTGGAATCCCATTTTTGAGATTGGAGGCGGCTTAATGTTGCCCTAGTCTCTGTGCTGGCCCCAGTCCAATGCGTTGGCCCCCGCCAACACTACAAATAAACCTATCGAGACGACCCTGAAGACGGCGCCGCCCGGTCTCCCGAGACCATCCGGCGCGCTTGTTTCAGCCTGCTGATAAAGGAGAACAGCTCAATGATGGAACCCCACATCCAGCCGCTTGCCGGTATCGACATCCAGGATGACGCACCCGCGTCCCAATCCGGCGGATTGATCGACAAATATTTTCAGATCAGTGCGCGCGGCAGTACGCAACGGCGCGAGGTCATTGCCGGGATCACGACCTTCCTGGCGATGGTGTATTCCGTATTCGTCGTCCCGGAGATGCTCGGCAAGGCCGGATTCGACACCCGCGCCGTCTTCGTGGCGGTCTGCCTGACGACCGCATTCGGCTCGCTGTTGATGGGCATCTGGGCGCGCTTGCCGATCGCCATCGGTTGCGCAATCTCGCTCACCGCGTTCACCGCGTTCGGGCTGGTGCTCGGCAAAGGGCTCTCGCCAGCCGTCGCGCTCGGCGCCGTCTTCCTGATGGGCGTCTCGTTCACCGCGATCTCCGTCACCGGCGTGCGCTCGTGGATCCTGCGCAATCTGCCGGCAGGCGTCGCGCATGGCACGGGGATCGGTATCGGCTTGTTCCTGTTGCTGATTGCAACGAACGATGTCGGCCTGATCGTCAAGAACCCGGGTGCTGGTTTGCCCGTTTCGCTTGGCCATATCACCGCGTTTCCGGTGCTGATGTCGATCTTCGGACTCGCGGCAATCATCGGTCTGGAACGCCGGCGCGTGCCGGGCGGAATCTTGCTGGTGGTGGTCGGGTTGTCGGCGCTGGGACTGGCCTTCGATCCCGCCGTCCGTTTCACCGGCGTGTTCGCGCTGCCCTCGCTGAGCGCGCCCGGACATGCTTCGTTGATCGGCGCCATGGACATTCGCGGCGCGCTGTCGCTGGCCGTGCTGCCTAGTGTGTTCGCGCTGGTGATGACAGCCGTCTTCGATGCCACCGGCACGATTCGCGCGGTTGCGGGACAGGCAGGTCAAATCGATGAGAAAGGCCGGATAGTGAACGGCGGCCGGGCGTTGACGGCGGACTCGGTCAGCTCGATTGTGGCTGCGTGCCTGGGCGGTGCGCCGGCGGCGGCTTATATTGAATCGACGGTAGGCGTGGCGGCAGGCGCGAAGTCGGGTCTGGCGGCCGCGACCGTTGGCGTGATGTTCCTGCTGGTGATGTTCTTCTCGCCGCTCGCCGGACTGGTGCCCGCGTACGCAACGGCTCCGGCGCTAATGTATGTCGGCCTGCTGATGCTGGCGAGTGTGAGCAAGCTTCACATGGACGATCTGGTGGACTCCATGTCCGGTCTTGTCTGCGCCGTATTCATTGTGCTGTCGGCCAATATTGTGACCGGCATCATGCTCGGCTTCTGCACCCTCGTAATCGGGCGCGTGATAGCCGGCGAATACAAGAAGCTGAACGTTGGCACGGTGGTGATTGCCGCAGTGCTCGCCGCGTTTTATCTCGGCGGATGGGCAATCTGACCTGATGGGCTAGTGAACATCTAGCGCAGTCAGTACGAATAGGCTTAACACCCCCGGTTGCCGGCAACTTTTCCGGCAACCGCCTTCGCTTTTACAAGACACGCTAATCGACGTTCGAGAGCGATAAAACGGCTCATCGATACGTTGATTCAGCAATCAGCCAAACTCCAGCCGATTTACTTCCGGCGATACGCTTCGGCCACTACTGCGCAATTTTGCAGATGCAGGTTCAGCGCGTGAGCAGCTTCGCGGCGAACAACAGCCTTCGTCTTGCGGAACCAGGAACCGAACGAAACGAGCAGCGAACTTTGAGCGGTGGTTTTCATGAGAGCACCTCAGCGCGAATAAGGGATTACCCGTTAGGGAATACCCTTATTATACGCATTCGATGCTGCATTGCAAAAATATTTTGAGATCAGCGGGGTCATGAAGCGTCAACGCAACAGCGCGTGGCTCTTTCCCGGATTGAGTCCAGCCTTTTGCGCAAAGACGGTTCCGGGCGCCGGGAATGCGCCGCTACCCCGCTAGACGCAATCAGGGCACGACGGAAAGAAACAGGAAGGTCGCGAAAATTACAAGGTGAACCACGCCTTGAAGCAAGGTCGATCGTCCGGTGCCAAGCGTCAGGACGCTCACGATCAAGGTCAGTGCGAGCAGCACGATTTCCTTCGGTCCGAGGCCAAGTGCGATCGGCTGGCTGATCGCCAGCGACACCATCGCCACTGCCGGAATGGTCAGTCCAATGCTCGCCAGCGCCGATCCAAGCGCCAGATTCAAGCTCGTCTGCAAGCGGTTAAGCCGAGCCGCGCGCAATGCGGCGACGCCTTCCGGCAGCAGCACCAACGCAGCGATCACCACACCAACCACCGCTTCGGGCGCGCCAGCACGGGCGACGCCTGCCTCGACCGCTGGCGAAAGCAGTTTCGCCAGCCCGACCACAGAAATCAGCGAGAGCAGCAGCAAACCGCCAGCGGCCAGTGCGAAACCGTTGGTCGGCAGCGGCGCGTGAACATCGTCGGATTCGCCTCGGTTCGGATCGAGCGCAGGCACGGGCGGCAGGAAATAGTCGCGATGGCGCACCGTCTGCACGAACACGAAGACCACATAAAGCACGAGCGACGTCACGCCCACGAACACCAGTTGCGAGGTCGACAACCCCGGCCCGATCACCGTGCTGGTGAAATCAGGCAAAACCATGGTCAGGACCGACAGCGCGCACAGGACAGCGAGCGTTGCGCTTGCACCCTGCAGCTGGAAATTCTGCTCGTGATGGCGCATGCCGCCCACAAGCAGGCAAAGCCCGACGATCCCGTTGCAGACGATCATGATCGTGGCGAACACCGTATCGCGCGGCAATGCTGCCTTTTCCGGGCCGCCGGTCAGCATGACAGAGACGATCAACGCCACTTCGATCACCGTGACCGCTATTGCGAGCACCAGCGTGCCAAACGGCTCACCAACGCGATGCGCCACCACTTCAGCGTGATGGATCGCGGCGAATACGGCGAACGCGAGGGCGACGGCGGAGAGTATCAACAGGAAGCCGTTCGGCATGGCGAACGTCAGTCCCAGGATGACAAGTGCGGCAAATGGCGCAATGCACGTCCAGTCCAGCTTGAATTTCATTGATGCTCCAGGGCGGTGCTGCGTGTGGATGGAAGTGTGAGGAAGGCTGACCGACAGTAGGGTTCAGTTCGGTCAGTTCGGCTCGATTGCTTGAAAGTGCCGTCAGATTACAGGTTCTCGACAAAAACGGCGGTTGCAGGGCTTGCAACAACCGTCCGAAGATGCATTGCCGGCGGTGGACGGCGTTCCTGCCTTCGAAACGTTGGGGAACCGTAAATCGTTACGCGTCAATGAGTTGGCCGGTGCTCACGCATGTTGTCCACATGGCTATCCACAAAAAATGTGGATAAGTCGCGCCCCTGATTTTAGACGGTGGCGCGTGTCAATTGATTCGTTGAGTCTCCGTGGGCAGGTCCTCGGCGTTCGACCTGCGGCCTCGCGACGGTCACGGGCAGCTCACCCCGCACAAAAAAGGGCGCGGCCAGTTACGCGGCCGCGCCCTTAGTAGCCCATCAACTTAAACTCAGGAGATGAATTCCGTGTTCAGCGTGATCTTCGCGTTTCCAGCGAATAGCTTGGACACCGGGCAACCCTCTTTCGCCGCGTTGGCGAGCTTTTCGAACGTGGCTTTGTCGGTACCGGGAACCTTGCCTTTCAAGTCCAGATGGCAGGCAGTGATCGAGAACCCGTCGCCGTCCTTGTCTAGCGTCACGGTAGACTTCGTCTCGAGGCTTTCCGCCGTGAGCCCCGCCTGCGTGAGTTGCAGTGACAGCGCCATTGTGAAACAACCCGAATGCGCAGCGCCGATCAGCTCTTCGGGATTCGTTCCGGGACCGCCTTCGAAACGCGCTGCAAAACCATAGGGCGCGTCTTTCAAAACGCCGGTTTGCGTCGAAATGTAACCTTTACCGTCCTTGATGCCACCACTCCATTTGGCCGATGCTGTTTTTTGCACGAGTGTTCTCCAGAAAGTCAGGGTGGATATGCCGCGCGTACCGCCGCAGCATGGAATCGACTGCCAAGCCGGCTTGAAAATACGCCGCCGGCTTTGACGCGCCATCGGGTTGAGCGAAGCACACAGGATGCCCGAAAACACAGTGAGCAGGTTGCCGGACCCGTTTTCCGGCAACCACTCTGTTCAAGGAGGATAGATGGGTCCGCAAGTCGTTGAAGTTGTTGAAGATCGTGATTTGCCCGAGCGCGTCGATGTTGTCGTTATCGGCGGCGGCATTATTGGCGTGAGCACAGCTCTTTTTCTCGCCGAGAAAGGCGTTTCGGTAGCCGTCTGCGAAAAAGGCCATATTGCCGGTGAGCAATCCAGCCGCAACTGGGGCTGGTGCCGCGCGACGCATCGCGATTTGCGCGAGCTTGAACTCAGTCTGGAAAGCCTCAAGCTGTGGCGAGAGCTGGACCGTACGCTTGGTATCGATACGGGATTCCGGGAATGCGGCATCCTCTACGCCGCCGACGACCTCAAGGCCCTCGCCGATCACGAAAGCTGGCTGGCGCGCGCCGTTAGCTTGGTGGGCCGCGAGGGTATCGACTCACGCATCACATCCAGCGACGAAACCGCCGCGCTGATGTTGGGCACCGCGCGCAAATTTCCCGGCGGCATCTACACACCCTCCGATGGTCGCGCGGAACCACAGCGCGCGGCACCGGCCATTGCCCACGCGCTGCGAGCCAAGGGCGTGAAGGTTTTAACGCCGTGTGCGGTGCGGGGTATCGAAACGAGCGCGGGTGCGATCAGTGGCGTCGTGACCGAATACGGTCCGATCCGCTGCTCGAGTGTGGTGGTGGCAGGCGGTGCGTGGACACGCTTGTTCGCGGGCAGCGTTGGCGTTGAACTGCCGCAGCTGAGTGTGAGGTCGTCGGTGCTGCGCACGGAACCGGTCAGCGGTGGGCCTGAAGTCAGTGCGTGCAACCAGACAGTCGGATACCGCAAGCGGCTGGATGGCGGCTACACGATCGCGAATGCGTTCCGCAGCCTGGCCGAGATTACGCCCGACAGCTTCCGGCTATTCAGCCAATACCTCCCGGCGCTGAAAAGCCAGTTCAGGTCGATGGACTTCACATTCGGCGAGCGGTTTTTTGAAGAGCTACGCCGGCCTCGGACATGGCAGCTCGATCAGCCTACTGTCTTCGAAACCGTTCGCACGCTCGATCCGGCGCCGACCCAAAAATTCAACGATGTCGCCATCGACGCTTTCCGAGCGCTCTTTCCGGGGCTTGGGAACGTGAAAGTGGCGCAGGCATGGGCGGGTTATATCGACGTCACGCCGGATGCGGTGCCGGTAATTTCGGCCGCGCAACAGGTTCCGGGAATGTTTATCGCCACGGGATTTTCGGGTCACGGTTTCGGGATCGGGCCGGGTGCCGGGAAGCTGATGGCCGATATGGTCGCGAACGATAAACCGCTGATGGACCCGCAAGCGTTCCGGCTAAGCCGCTTTAGCGACGGCACGAAGATCGAACTGGACGGTGGGTTTTAAGCGCGAAAAACAGAGGAATGCAGAATTTTACGGAGGGTGTTTCTGGCTTTTGTCACTGCCGGCCAGCTCCGAGCGGTCGCTCAGAGCTGCTTTTCCCACTTACTTGCCCGAGATTACCCGGCGTGCTTCGATTTCTGCGAGTTCAAGCGCAGCCTGCTCGGTTTTGACCGGACGTCCACATCCGCGTCCAATTGTCTGGCCAATGGGCCCGTTTACGTGTTCCGTAACAACGCGGATATAGCCCTTGAACATTGCGCCCGGTGCCGGCATTACGAGTGCCTCAACGGTCTTATTACCCTTCGTTTCTTTGAATGCCATTGCGGCCCCCTGTTTAATAGTGGGCGGATCCTATCACGAACGAGCGTCCTACCCCTTTCGGTCGTGCCGTGTTGCACGCACTGCTCGACGGCAAGACAGCGCAGACGGGTCGCAGAAACCCCGTCGCTCTACCGCGATAGCCGGGTAAAGTGCGGACGCGGCTAAAGCCCAATGTCGGGTAGAATTTTGGACTAATTTTGAACGAGCCTTATATGACAAGCTCCAAGCTGTACCTCGACGTGTGGTCCGATTTCGTGTGCCCTTTCTGCTATCTGGAAGTGCCGGTCATCGACCAGTTCAAGCAGACCTATGGCGACGCCGTCGAAGTCCGCTGGCACGCGTTCGAACTGCGTCCCGAACCCGCTTCCGCGATCGATCCGGATAGCGACACCCTGCATGAAACCTGGGAAAACTCGGTCTACCCGATCGCTATCGAACGCGGTTTGTTGCTACGCCTGCCGCCGGTTCAACCGCATAGCCGCAAGGCGTTCGAGACCGCGTTTTTCGCGCGCGAATCGGGTCGTTTCGACGTGGTGCATCGTGCGATCTTCAAGGCGTATTTCGAGGACGGCATCGATATCGGCGACACCGATGCGCTGCTGGATATTGCCGCCACGTGCGGCATCGATCCGGAATCGCTGGAAGAAGCGTTGCTCGGCGATGAACTCACCGACGCGGTGATCGAAGACGAAGAATTTGCGAAGAAGCTCGGCGTAACGGGCGTGCCGTTCGTCGTGCTGTCGCGTGACGGTGTGGGCAATGAGGAACCGCCGCCGCCCATTGCGTTACGCGGCGCGGCGCCCATCGAGCATTTTGAAGCAGCGCTCGGACGACTGTTCCCAGAGGGGTTTTCGGCCGCTTGAACGCGCTCTTCGAGATGCTTTAACGACTCGAATCAGGACACCGCCCCCGTCGCTACGTCGTGAGCGGCGGCCGCCGTGGATCCCGTCAACACGCCTTCTATTGCTTCCAGCACCGACGCGACATTGGGCGGCGCACCCTGGTCCCCGACAGCAACCGAATGCGTCGACGCACCAATGCCGAAATGCTCGCGCGACGTTGCCGTAAAAATCATCACCGTGGGCCGGCCCAGCGCATACGCCAGGTGGACCAACCCCGTATCCATGCCCACAACCAGCGCCGACGCCTCGATGCAATGCGCGCATTCGGTCACGGTCAGCTTCGGCAAAACGATTGCACCCGGCACGAGCGCCGCAATCTGCTCGCCCTCCCGGCGTTCGCCTTCAGTACCCCACGGCAACGCGATCCGATAACCCCGCGCCGTTAGCGAACGCCCCGTCTCGGCCCATCGGTCGATCGGCCATTTCTTTTCATCGGCGGAAGTGGCGTGGAACAGCATGGCGATGGGCGCGCCTTGAGGAAGCTGCAGCGGCGTAGCCAGCGGCGGCAGGCGAAGATTGAAGCCGGGGGTTTCATCGAAGGAATAACCCAGCGCGTCAGCCACGCTCACGCGCATGCCGCGCCATGCGTCCGTTTTCGGCCGCGGCCCGAAGCGTTTGTTGTACGCAAACGCCGCACCGAGTTCGCCCAGATCCTTGTTCTTGTAGCCATAACGCCGCCGCCCGCGAGCCAGGAACGCGATGATCGCGCTCTTGTACACGCCATGGATATCGAGGATCACGTCGTATTTCTCGGCCCGCAGTTCTCCGATAGACGCGGCAATGTCTTTCAAATCCGCCCAGCTTCGTGCTTTCTTGAACTTGCGCAGCGGCGCGCTCAACACGCGGTCAACCGCTGGATTCCAACGAATGATGTCGGCGAAGGCCGCGTCTGCCGCCCAGTCGATCTTGGCGGACGGAAATGCACGGCGAAGATCGGAGACCACGGGCTGCGTCTCGACGATATCGCCCAATGATGTCACCTTGACAATCAGGATTCGCTTCATGGGGATGCTATGGGACCTTTAATTCGCCGGTGCACGGTTTCAGGCGAGAACGCATGAAACCGTGCACCGGTCGGCTGGATCGCTTGACCGGTCGCGCTTTCGGCAGTTCGAAAGCGGTTCGGGTCATGATCGATTCGAAAGCCGGAATTCTATAAATTGGCGTAAAGCCGCGCTGTCAGGATTGGTAAGTTCTGCGGCGCGCGTTCTGCCCGAATTATCCGTCGAAATAACGGTCTTCACTACTATTTCACGGTCTTGCCCGAACAAAGCGCCTGACGTGCAGGCGCCTTGGCATTGAAAATTGCGTCGTGCGGTGCCCAGAAAGAGGACACGCTCAGAGCGTTTTGGCGCCAAAGGTGTCGCACTGCCCCAGATCGCCCGTCGCCAATCCGCGATTCAACCAGCGCTGCCGCTGCGCGCTCGTGCCGTGCGTAAACGCTTCCGGAACCACGCGTCCTTGCGTCTCCTTCTGCAGCCGGTCATCACCTATTGCGCCCGCCGCGTTCAGCCCTTCCTGGAAGTCACCGGGTTCGATCAGCTTCGCGTTGTTCTTCTGGGCCACGTTCGCCCAAACACCCGCGAAACAATCCGCCTGCAGCTCGACCCGCACCGACAACTGGTTGGCCTGTTCCCGCGACATCCGTTGCCGGGCAGCATCGACTTTATTCATGATGCCCAGCACGTTCTGCACATGGTGGCCGACTTCGTGCGCAATCACATACGCCTGCGCAAAATCTCCGCCCGCGCCGAAGCGGTCGCGCAACTCCCGATAGAACGACAAATCGATATACACCGTCCGGTCGTTCGGGCAGTAGAACGGCCCCATGGCTGACTGACCGGTTCCGCACGCCGTCGCGGTGCCGCCGGTGAAGAGGACGAGCTTGGGCGCCGGGTAATCCTGGTTGTAGCGGGTCCGGAAAATCTGCTGCCACGTGCGCTCGGTGTTGCCGAGCACCCGGCGCACGAACACTGCGCCTTGATCGTTCGCGCTTGCTTGCGGCTGAGCGCGCAGGTCCATCTGCCGTTGCTGCGTCTGTGGCTGGCTGTATGAACCACTCTGTCCGGTCGACCCGCCGCTCAAGATCAGCATGGGATCGATGCCGAAAAAATAGGCGGCCGCCAGCGCCACGACGATCGTGCCGATACCAATCGAGCGCCCTCCGCCGATGCGAAATCCTCCGCCCCCGCTTCCTCCGGCGCCACGCCGGTCTTCCACATTGCGGCTCTCGGCTTCGTCATCAAGACGCATGGTTTTTCTCCCGTCGCGGTGTTGGGTTGGCTTCGCTGCAGGCCGGTTATCTCGACCAGAAAATGCCTGCGATGCTGTTCCGACATGGTACCCGGCGTATGGCGACGCACCACCGGAGAATCGCGCTGATCACGTCGTCACACGTTCCGCGCCAAAACGCGCCCTATCTCGCCTCCACATGACGAACGTTCTTTGACGCAGTGCGGTCGATTGTCGCGGAATTAGCAAACTAGCAATTTCGTCCGCCTACACAATGTCTCAGAAAAATTATTTGTAAACAGCGAGTTACAGATCATTCATCTCAAAAATTGCGACATTTCCGCACATTATCGCCTCCTGCCGCGCCGCACCATTCATCTCAAAAACTGGCTTACAGTCACTTCCGTCGTACTTAGTCCAACCAACCAGCGCCCGCCCGCGAGCTCGTTTCGAGTGCGCCCGCGATGGCTGCACAACCTGCCATGCATGCCACTCAGCAAGCGCTCGATCTAGCGCGTATCCAGTTCGCTTTTACGGTTTCTTTCCACATCGTTTTCCCGGCGCTGAGCATCGGGCTGGCGAGTTTTATCGCGGTGCTCGAAGGCATGTGGCTCAAAACCGGTAAGCCCGTCTACAAGGAGTTATGCCTGTTCTGGTCCAAGGTGTTCGCCGTGGCGTTCGGCATGGGCGTGGTGTCCGGTGTCGTGATGAGCTACGAATTCGGCACCAACTGGGGCGGCTTTTCAAGCTTCGCCGGCCCGATCACCGGCCCCCTGCTCGCCTATGAAGTGATGACCGCGTTTTTCCTGGAAGCAGGATTCCTCGGCATCATGCTGTTCGGCTGGAACAAGGTCGGACCAAAAGCGCACTTCGGCGCCACGCTGATGGTCGCTATCGGCACGCTGATCTCGACCTTCTGGATTCTTGCATCGAATAGCTGGATGCAGACGCCGCAGGGGTTTCGTATCGAAGGCGATCATGTCGTGCCGGTGAGCTGGTTCAAGATCATTTTCAACCCGTCGTTTCCGTACCGGCTGTCGCATATGGCGATCGCGGCGTTCATTGTCGCGGCGCTCGTGGTGGCGGCTTGCGCGGCGTATCACTTGCTCAAGGGCCGCAAGGATCCCGCCATCAAGAAGATGTTTTCGATGTCGCTCTGGCTGCTGCTGGTGCTCACCCCGCTTCAGGCCATGGTCGGCGACCAGCACGGACTTAACACGCGCGAATATCAACCGGCGAAGATCGCGGCTATTGAAGGCCTGTGGGACACCGAGAAAGGCGGCACGGCGCTGAACCTCTTCGGCATCCCGGACATGGAAGCCGAAACCACGAAGTACGCCGTGTCCGTTCCGCACTTGGGCAGCCTGATCCTGACACATAGTTGGGACGGCGAAATTCGCGGCCTCAAGTCGTTTCCGAAAGAGGATCGGCCGAACTCGACCATCGTGTTCTGGAGCTTCCGGATCATGGCCGGACTCGGTGTACTGATGATCCTGATGAGCGTCGCCGGCTTCGTACTGCGAAGGAAAAACAAGCTGTTCGAATCGAAGATGTTTCAGCGCTTCGTGCTCGTGATGGGCCCGTCCGGCTTTATCTCGCTGCTCGCCGGCTGGGTGACGACCGAAGCAGGACGGCAACCCTGGGTTGTCTACGGCGTGATGCGCACGGCGCAGGCTGTGTCGCCTGTCACCGCACAGCAAGTGGGCGTGACGCTGCTGATTTTCGTCATCGTTTATACGCTTGTGTTCGGTACCGGCATCTACTACCTGCTCAAGCTCCTTAGAACCGGTCCCGCATTGCCCGGCACCATCACTCACGCACCGCGCATGGACGACGACAACCATACTGCGCGCCGGCCGCTGTCCGCCGTGACGCATTCAATCGAAGGAGCCTGACATGGACCTGTCCCTCACGTGGGCCGCGATCATCGCACTGGGCGTGCTGATGTATGTCGTACTCGATGGCTTCGATCTCGGCATCGGCATCCTGTTTCCGTTCTTCCCCGAAGAGCGTGATCGCGACGTCATGATGAACACCGTCGCACCGGTTTGGGACGGCAACGAAACCTGGCTCGTGCTGGGCGGCGCCGGCCTGTTCGCCGCGTTCCCCATGATCTATTCGACCGTGCTGTCCGGGCTTTATCTGCCGTTGATGTTCATGCTGGTCTGCCTGATCTTTCGCGGCGTCACGTTCGAAATCCGCTCGAAGGCGACGCGCACGAAGCACATGTGGGATCTTGCGTTTATCGGCGGATCGACGGGTGCGACGTTTTTCCAGGGCGTAACGCTTGGCGCATTTCTCAATGGCATTCCAGTCACGGACGGCCGTTTTTCCGGCGATGCCTTCACGTGGTTCACGCCCTTCAGCATGTTCACCGGACTCGCGCTGGTGGTCACCTATGCGCTGCTGGGTTGCTGTTGGTTGATCGCGAAAACGGAGGGTGATTTGCAGCGCAGGTTTTATCGGATCGTGTGGCCGCTGACGCTGCTGCAACTTGGGACCATTGCGGTCGTCAGTATCTGGACACCGCTGCAGGACGCGGGCATTGCGACGCGCTGGTTCGATACCCCGTGGTTCTATCGATTCCTGCCGGTGCCTGTGCTCGTGATCGCCTGCGCATGGCTGATGCGCCGGTCCATTCGTTCACGGCACGAAACGCGGCCGTTCATGATGGCGCTGGCGTTCGTGCTGCTCGGTTATAGCGGCCTGGTGGCGAGCATTTCGCCCCATGCCATCTTCCCCGGCGTGTCCCTCTGGGAACTCGCGGCTCCGCATTCGAGCCAGATGTTCACGCTCGTTGGCGCGGCGGTGATCTTGCCCGTGATCATCGCTTATACGACGCTGGGTTACTGGGTTTTTCGCGGGAAGGTGCGCCATGGCGAACATCACTATCACTGAGACCGAGGCTGAAACCGATACCAACCGCCGCAAGGGTTCGCGGCTCAAGAGCACGGTGTGGTTCGTGGCGCTCTGGTGTGTCGGCGTGGGCGGCGCGATGCTGCTGGCGCTGCCGTTCAAGCTGCTGATCCAGGCGGCTACGCGTTAGTGGTGGCGGCGGCTGTCGGGTACGCGCATCCACTGCAATAAACAACTGACGCTCACGAAAAAGAGGCCGGTTTCAACTCGCATTGAAACCGGCCTCTCGTGTTTTGGACGCCACAAATTACGTCACCCGTGGCTAGAACCCCAGCGCCACCGCAAGCAGCCCCGCGACGACCCCGAACCCGATTACCGCAACAGCCACGAACGTCAGTACGCGCGGCGGAAAAGAACGGCCGAGCATGGCAACCGACGGCAAGCTGACCGGCGGCAGCGTCATCAGCAACGCGCCTGCCGGACCGACCGACATGCCGAGCGACAGCATGGCCTGGATGATCGGCACTTCACCGGCTGTCGGGATCACGAACAACGTGCCGGCGATAGCGAGACCGACAATCCACAGCACGCTATTGTCGATATTCGGACCGATATGCGGAAACAACCACGCCCTCGCCGCGCCGAGCACCAGCACGAGCACGATGTATTCGGGTACAAGCCGGATCGTCATGCGTCCGAGAATGCGAACCCAGCGCGTGAACGCGGTCCCCGGATCTTCCTCGGTCACCAGTTTCGCCATTACGCTGCGTGACGCTTCGGCTTCCTTCGGCGTCACCATCCGGTTCACGGCGTACCCCAGACCGAAAACCATCAGGATGCCCAGCGCGAGCCGCAGTCCCATCCATTGCCAGCCAAGCACGAAGCCCATGAAAATCAGCGTGGCCGGGTTCAGCACGGTGTTACCCAGCCAAAAAGCGATAGCCGCGCCCGGCGCCGCCTGACGCGCCCGCAGGCCCGCCACGACCGGTGCTGCGCAGCAGGTGCACATCATGCCCGGCAGCGACATCAGGCCACCGTTCACCACGCTGCCAAAGCCGCTCTTGCCGAGCGCGCGCGCCACCCATTGCGGCGGAATCAGCGCCTGCACCGCCGAGCCGAGCAGAAGCCCCAGGACCATTGCCTGCCAGATCGCCTTGCCATAGGCGATGGCATAGTCAAGCGCGGCATGCCACGACGGCGCGGGCGCGCTCGCGGCGGTGCCCATCAAGATTGATTTACCGATGGAATGCTGACTGGCCGCCACGAACGCGCGGTTGTAGTACGGAAACCATTTGACGTAGAACAGGCCGACGACCGCAATCAGCAGGAACGTGATCCAGCCGAGTGCGACGCGAGGTTGTCGAAGAGTGGATTGCATGGTCTTGTTTAGTTTGTATTGGAATGAAACGGCGTCAAGCCGACGCCACCGGCGGCTTTTCAGTCTTGGCCTGCTGCGTCGCGTCGAGTTGTGCCAGGAGCGCCCTTGCCTGCTCGATCACATCGGCGTCGTTCGGCCGGAACAGCATGTGCGTGGCGTGCGGCAGTTCGCTGAAATTCTGGTGGCTGCTTCGTGAATAGGCCGGATCGTAATGCAGGTCGATCAGTTCGCGAGCCAGCTCCGCCTGCCGCCCTTCGTCGATCAACGCATGCCAGCCGCTCACCCGCTCGCGGCTATGCAGTCCGATCAGCCGCGACAGTTGCTGCTTGAACGATTCCGGTTGGTCGAAAAGATGCGCGTAATCGTGCAGCAGGAACGTGGCGCGATCCTCGCGGCTTGCCTCGACCTCGACACACGCACCGCGGTGAAACGACTCCAGCAGCGCCAGGGGCAACGAGATCGTGCCGATCCGCCGGCTCTCCGCCTCGATGAACACCGGCCGGGCCGGATCGAAGCCGCGTAGCGCGCAGACCAGCAGCGTATCGAACCATTTCTGCGATGGCTGCGGCTCACCCGGCAACGCGCCGAGCAGCGAGCCGCGATGTGCCGCCAAATGTTCCAGATCCAGCGTCTGTGCACCCGCTTCGTGCAACGCATGCAGCAGACGCGTTTTGCCGCTGCCGGTGGGGCCTGTGAGCGCGATGTATTGAAACGTGGCGGGCAGATGGTCGAGCGTATCGAGCGTCACGCGCCGGTAGGTTTTATAGCCGCCTGCCAGTTGCCGTGCCTGCCAGCCGATCATGCTGAACACCGTGGTGACGGAACCGGAGCGGGTACCGCCGCGCCAGCAATAAATCAGCGGGCGCCAGTTGCGCGGCCGACCGGCAAAGGTCGTATCGAGATGCTGCGCGATATTGCGCGCGACCAGCGCAGCGCCCACGCGCGACGCTTCGAACGGCGACACCTGCTTGTACATCGTACCGACCCGCACCCGCTCCTCGTTGCTCAGCACGGGGGCGTTGATCGCGCCGGGAATGTGGTCGTCCGCGAATTCGAGCGGCGTGCGGACGTCGACAATCTCGTCGAAATCGGCCACGCGATCGAGGGAAACAAGCAGGTTTTTCAAGGTGCGCCGCGCGAAAGTGCCCGGATGGGGAGAGCCGGATTATCGCACGGGGGAAATAGGGTCGCGATGGGCGCTGCGCGCCTTCCCGCGCGGAGATCCGGCATGGCTCCATTCGAATTACCGGGTCCACATTTTTGGCGGTTGACTGTTTCGCCCCATACTTCGGGTTAACGTGTGGATTGGCGTGCATCGACCGCAGGCCCGGTCGTCGGCGAAGGGCGCGGCTCAACCTGCGCAAGACGCTGGCCGGATGCCGTAAGCGCTGGCCGGCCGGCGACCGCGCAATCAGTGCCTGGAGAAGCTTTGGAAAGGATCACGCGATGAGCTATAGCGAAACCATTGGTCTGCGGACTTACCGTTTCGACGACCTGAAGACGCTGCTGGCGAAAGCCAGCCCGCTGCGTTCCGGCGACCAGTTGGCCGGCGTGACGGCCCACACCGAAGAAGAACGCGTGGCGGCGAAGATGGCACTGGCGCAAGTGCCGCTGCGCACTTTCCTTAACGAAGCCGTCATTCCGTACGAGATTGACGAAGTCACGCGCCTGATCATCGATGATCATTCCTCTGAGGCATTTGCCGAGATTTCGCATCTCACCGTAGGCGATTTCCGCAACTGGCTGCTGGCAGACACCACCGACTCCGCCGCGCTGATCCGCGTGAGCGCGGGGCTGACACCGGAGATGGTCGCGGCCGTATCGAAGCTGATGCGCAACCAGGACCTGATCCTCGCCGCGAAAAAACGTCCGGTCATCACGCGTTTTCGCAACACGATCGGCTTGCCCGGACATATGTCGGTGCGCTTGCAGCCGAACCATCCGACCGACGATGTCAAGGGCATTGCCGCATCGATGCTCGACGGCCTCATGTACGGCTGCGGCGACGCGATGATCGGCATCAATCCGGCATCGGATTCGTTGAATGCGATCACGACGCTGCTCGTCATGATCGATGACTTCCGGCAACGCTACGAAGTCCCCACGCAATCATGCGTGCTCACGCATGTGACCAACACCATTGCCGCGATCGAAAAAGGCGCGCCGGTCGATCTCGTGTTCCAGTCGATAGCGGGCACCGAGAAAGCGAACAGCAGTTTTGGCGTCTCGCTGGCGCTGCTTCAGGAAGCGCATGAAGCGGGGTTGTCGCTGAAGCGCGGCACCGTTGGCAACGACCTGATGTATTTCGAAACCGGCCAGGGCAGCGAGTTGTCCGCCAATGCTCACCACGATGTCGATCAGCAAACCTGCGAAGTGCGCGGTTATGCAGTCGCGCGCAAGTTCAATCCGCTGCTGGTGAATACGGTGGTCGGGTTCATTGGCCCCGAGTATTTGTACGACGGCCGGCAAATCATTCGCGCCGGACTGGAAGATCACTTTTGCGGCAAGCTGCTTGGTGTGCCCATGGGCTGCGACATCTGCTACACGAATCACGCTGAAGCCGATCAGGACGACATGGACAACCTGCTCACGCTGCTCGGCGTCGCCAATGTCAATTTCATCATGGGCATTCCCGGCGCGGACGACGTCATGCTGAACTATCAAAGCACGTCATTCCACGACGCGCTGTATGTTCGCAATGTGCTCGGCTTGCGGCGCGCGCCAGAGTTCGAGGTGTGGCTTGAATCGATGCGAATTTCCGATCCGCGCGGCCGGTTATTAAACCCGTCCGCCACGCAACCGTTGCTTGAATGGATAGGCGCCTGATGGCTGATTTCGACGATCCCCCTTCTTCAGTCAGCACCAATCCGTGGGACGCGTTGCGCCGTTTTACCAACGCGCGCATTGCGCTCGGCCGGGCGGGCAGCAGCCTGCCGACAGCGCCTCTGCTTGCGTTTAATCTTTCGCATGCGCAAGCCCGCGACGCCGTGCATCAACCGCTCGATGTCGCCGCCCTGCATGCATCGTTGCGGGCAGCGGGTTTTGAAACGCTCGACGCCGAAAGCGCGGCCCCTGATCGCGATCATTATTTGCGGCGCCCGGATCTGGGCAGAAAACTGAACGATGAAAGCGCGGCGCGGTTGCGCGATTACGCGGCCGCAGCGCCTGCTGCGTTCGATATCGTGTTCGTCGTCGCCGATGGTTTGTCGGCCTACGCCGCCACAGGTCATGCGGTACCGCTGCTCGAACGGATGCGCACGAAGCTGGAGGGCGTTAGCATCGGTCCGATCGTCGTGGCCACGCAGGCGCGGGTCGCGCTGGGCGATGGTATCGGTGAAATTTTACGGGCTCGGATTGTGGTGATGCTGATTGGTGAACGGCCGGGTTTGAGTTCACCCGATAGTCTCGGCATCTACTTGACGTATGAGCCGCGCATCGGCAAAAGCGACGCGGAGCGCAACTGTATTTCAAACGTGCGGCCTGAAGGACTCGACTACGACGCAGCGGCGTTCAAGCTGCATTACCTGTTGACTGAAGCGACGCGACTGAAGCTCACGGGCGTCAAGCTCAAAGACGATAGCGATGCGTTGCTGCCATCGGCAAGCACGTCGGGCTCGGTGCTGGAAACCTAGATCGGGCACCATCGGCGCTGGCGGCGGCGTGGCGGTGCGATCCCATGCCGTTCGCGTTGGCCGCAGACGTTGGGTCGTCCTCGTGTTGTTCGCATCAGCTCTGCCGTGCAACAGTCGCCGGCATTACTGCAGGGGTCACCCCCGCCTGCATCTCACTGCCCGGCACGCAATGCGACTGCAGCGACAAATACCCGGGGTTATACGCCTTCGAATCTTTCTTCGGCAACGTATAAGCGATCCGGCATTGTTCGACCGGGCCATTGCCCCATTTCACCGTCAGCGCGCCCTGATCCTCAAGACCGCGCGCAAATATTCTGCTGTCCTGACCGACCACACCCACGCTCTTGCCTTGTTCGTCTTCCACACTCGCTCCAAAGGGTAACGCTCCACCACCCAGTTTCGGCGCCTGAATCAATGCCGCCCGTCCACTCACCGTCTCGTACTTCATCATCACTATAGAGCCTGCACGCGGCGCCACTTGCGCTGATGTCGATTTAAATTCGACATCGGTCGATGTGCCCTTCGGGTCAATATCCACAACATTCATGCTGTACGGCGACAAGTACGGAACCACCGCATAACCGCGCGAATCCACCTTCGTTCCCGGCGAACTCGTCACCATCGCACCGGCGGCTGCAGGCGCCTCAACGATGCCGATCGTGTCGCCCACCGTCTGCGATAACGTCACCCCGCCCGGATGCGCCACCACCGAACCCTGCACGCCGGCGGACACCTGACGCGTGCCCGCGCCACCACTCGCCGATGCATTCAACGTCGCATAAGGCGCACGATACGTCGCGCTCGCACCCGCGTTCGCATTGTTCTTCGCCGCGCTCCCGCCCGCGTTATACGTGCCGTATCCGTTGTACGAGAACTGGTTCGTTTCACCCAGCGAACCGCTCACGTTCGCTTGCGTGTTCGTCGCGCCATCGGACGTATGCGAGGCGTTCGTGGTCAGCATCGGCGCATGCGCCGTGTGGCCCAGCGGAATGGTCGTGCTCAGCATGAAGTCGTTCGATAACTGACCGTCCATCGAGCGCGTGCGCCCAGCCGTCAAACTGTACGTGCCGTACTTGAACCCGTTCGTGTAGCCGGCCTGGAACAGCGTGTCGGCGCCACCCCGGTTCCAGTAGTTCTGCGACGAGCCCGTCACGAACATCGTGCCGTGGTCGCCCAGCTTCTGGTTCACCGACACTTGCATGCGGTTACGCTGCCTGTAAATCGAGTTGATATCGCCACCGTGATCCGCGATATCGCGCACCGTCGCCGCATCGTTCAGGTTCAAGTACCCCGCCGTCGAGAAGCGATACGCCGCGACCGATACGTTCGTGTCGGTGGCCGCGATGAACTTGCTATACCCCACGCGCAAGCTCGTGCCGTGCATCGATTGCGCATTCGGGATGCTCGTGAACGCGCCCGTAACGTCCATCGAGAACGCGCCAACGCCCGTGTTCAACGCGCCGCCCACATTCATCGCGCCATATCCGCTCGATGCCACCACGCCACCATAAGCGGTGACGGTGTTGGTGAGACCACGCTGGATCGTGAACTGGGC
>NZ_LMUF01000010.1:412494-414892 GCF_009766085.1 Burkholderia sp. S171
GCCCACCCGCAAGCTCGTGCCGTGCATCGATTGCGCGTTCGGGATGCTCGTGAACGCGCCCGTGACGTCCATCGAGAACGCGCCGACGCCCGTGTTCAACGCGCCGCCCACGTTCATGGCGCCATATCCGCTCGATGCCACCACGCCACCATAAGCGGTGACGGTGTTGGTGAGACCACGCTGGATCGTGAACTGGGCGAAGACGGGTTTCGTATCGAGCGAATCGTTGCGCAATTGGCCGGCGGTTGCGCTGAAACGCGTGACGCCCGGGCGCAGCAATTGCGCCACCGATGCAAACGGCACCGTGAATTCCTTGCTGCGGCCATCGGCTTCGGTCACGGTCACCACCAGATCGCCGCCGTAGCCGGTCGAGTACAGATCGGTGATTTCAAACGGGCCCGGCGCGACATTCGTTTCCTGCAGCACCTGGCCGTTTTGGCGGATCGTCACGCGTGCGTTCGTTTCCGCCGTGCCGCGCACGACCGGTGCGTAACCGCGCATCGATTCAGGCAGCATGCGGTCATCGGTCGCGAGTTGCACGCCGCGAAACGACACGCTGTCGAAGATCTCGCCGGTCGTGCTCGTATCGCCCACGGTCAGTTGCGAGCCCAGCTTGGTGATATCGCGCTGCGCGTAGGTCGCGATGTTGTCGAATTGGGTCTTTTGTCCCGTCGCGGCCGACACCGACGATTGATGGCGGATATGCCATGCGCCAATGTTCAGACCCGCGCTTAAGCCCAGGTAGCTCTGGCTCGAACCCACGCCCGATCCCGCTGTGTGATACGTGTTTGCGTTGTAGCTGATGAAACCACCGTTGACGCCTTGGTCCCACTGCTCGGGCGGCACATAACCGCGCGCCGAATTCTTCATGAACGCTTGCGGTACGCTCAGTTCGAGCGTCTGCTGCGTGAAGTCGAAATCGACCGTTGCGCCGGGTACGATGGTGGCAATTTCATCGTAGGTGTCGGCATTGGTCGTGCTCACGCTACGTCCCGCGGCCGCATCGGCCTTTGCCAGATCCACGCCCGCACGCTGCAACAACGCGCGGCTGAAACAGGGCTTTGAGCCCAGCTTGCCGTCAGTCGAAACAAAGCGGATGTCTTCACGCGCCAGACGCGCGCCATTCACGATCAGGTCGACCGAATACGTTCCCGGCGTCACGGCGTTGCCGCGCGTGAAACGGCTGGTGTCGACTGCGCTGCCCGCATCGCCACGCAGATACATGTTGTCGAAACTGACTTCCTCGACGGCACCGATCTGGGTTTGCGGCGTGATCGCGACATCCGCCACGGCTTGAGAAATTGCACCACACGCCATCATCGAGAAAGTGATCGCGGCAAGCGGCTTCAGGCGCAGCCGGAATGCGACCGGGTACTGAGCATGGAAGGCGGTTTGAGCAGAGAGTTTCATGATTCAGCCTGCGATGATTGGGTCAATTCAGACGCGAGTTGACCCACCGGGCTGTTCGGAACAGTCCGTTCGGTAAAACGCGTGTTGGGTGCTTGGGTGTTCGGGGAAGGCGTCGGCTCGGTATGGCCCGCGACACCTTCAATCCGCCCCGGTGAGGGGCGAAGCCTTACGATCGGACCTACAGGACCTACTGGGCGATAGGCGCGTCGAACGGCAGGGCGCCGCCGAAATCGCTGATACCCTGGTACTTGACGTGCGCGTTGGCCGGAATCGATTTCAAGTTCTTGATCGGAAACTGCGCGGTGCCGCGTGGCTCAACCATCCCGCCGATGTCGTTCGTATAGGTCTGGCCGGCACCCACCACACCGATCTTGCTGAACGACACGTAGTACGCGGTCGGGTTCGTCGCCTTCACGTCGTAGCCTTTGTTATCGGCAGACGGCACCAGCTTCCAGGTCACCTTCGACGGCGCTTCGTCGGCCGAGCCGGGCAAGCCCTTCGGACGCGCAAACACCTTGATGCGGGTGCGAAACGCAAACTGCAGCGTGTTGGTATTCGTGTTGGTATTCGTGTTGGTATTCGTGTTCGTGTCCGAGACCTTCGCGGTCTTGGGCGGCACGTCCAGCACGTTCAGCCAGAACACCGACTCGCGATCCTGCGGCAGCGCATCGCCCGTGTACATCATGCGCAGCGTCTGCGACTTGTTGGCATCCATGCGGAAGATCGGCGGCGTCAGCACGAACGGCGCGCTCGCTTCACCCGGCTTCGCGTCCGCGTTGCCCTTGTCCATCCAGACCTGCACCAGCGACGGTTCAGCGCGATCGTTGGTGAGCTTGACCGTTACCTCACGATTTTCAAGGGGATACACCACCCGCGTGCCGCCCACGGTCACGCTCGCGCTCGCACTGCCGGCCACGAGGGCCGCAGCGAGGGCCGCAACCAGACCCAAACCACATGCAATTCGACTAATGGACTTCATGATTGATGC
>NZ_LMUF01000068.1 GCF_009766085.1 Burkholderia sp. S171
ACGAAGCAAAGAAAACGCTTTCAACCGCACTACCCTAAGTGTCCACAGCGTGCAGTTTTGATTCATAGGTGCCCCAAAAGCACGGTGCTCGCTAGAGCGACGAATGTTTGAACCCCTCCTTCTCGCGAATCCCGACATAGACACGCTTCGCCACCAGTGCTCTCGGGCAAGCACCAGTTGCCAAGGTACCCGCATAGCCTAGCGCGTCTTTAGCGCTTGGTTTCTCGGTGGGTTAGCAGTGTGGTCTGCGCGGTTGCCTTCGTGGGTTGCGACCTCACGCGTTCTTGCGACCCTGTTTCCAGGAAGGTTCGCAAAGTGGTTCGACGTGCGTACAGATTTGGTGGGTGGTCGTCCGCGGATAGCGCGGGGTGAACCTTCGGCAGCTTCAGTCACTGGTGGCGAAGCGTGTCAGAACCTGTGTTCGGAGAAGGAGGGGTTCACACATCCTCCGCTCTGGCGAGCACCGTGCTTTTGGGGCACCTATGAATGGGAACTGCACGCTGTGGACACTTAGGG
>NZ_LMUF01000011.1 GCF_009766085.1 Burkholderia sp. S171
CGCTTTAACCGCTCTACCCTAAGTGTCCACAGCGTGCAGCTCCCATTCATAGGTGCCCCAAAAGCACGGTGCTCGCCAGAACCACCGATGTGTGAAACCCTCCTTCTCCGAACTCAGGTTCTGACACGCTTCGCCACCAGTGACCGAACCTGCCCAAGGAACACCCCGCGTTATCCGCGTAAACCACCCACCAAAGTTGTGTGCACGCCGAACCACGTCGCCAACCCACCAAGAAGCGAAGAAACAAGACCGTAAAAATGCGTGAGGCTGTCACCCTCCCAAAAGCAGTGAAAACGGCGCAGCTGGCTTGCGACGAAATGAGGTGATAAATACGCGCGGGGCCGTGGCTGTCGGTGGAACACTCATGCTTGCCCGAGAGCACGGGTGGCGAAGCGTGTCTATGTCAGGATTCGCGAGAAGGAGGGCTTCACACATCCTCCGCTCTGGCGAGCACCGTGCTTTTGGGGCACCTATGAATGAAAACTGCACGCTGTGGACACTTAGGGTAGTGTGGTTGAAAGCGTTTTCTTTGCTTCGTTTCTTTGCCGCTTTGGGCAAAGAAATGACGTGCCGCCACGCACAGTGGCTAACAGTGATAAAGAGAAAATCCGACTCTCGCAGACCACTTAGGCCGAAAGCACCAACCCGGCACCACCCCCGACCACCCGCGCCCCCCCAAAACCCCCAAGTGCCAACGGCCCCCTCCACCGGCCTTATAATTCCCCACCCCCGCTTCTTTTACGCATTTTTCGGCAGATCCCACCCCATGAGTGACAACACGAGTGACAACACGCTTGCGAAGAGTTTCGAGCCCCAGAACATCGAGTCCCATTGGGGCCCGGAATGGGAAAAGCGCGGCTACGCTGCGCCGACCCTGATCGAAGGCAAAAAAGATTTCTCGATCCAACTCCCGCCGCCGAACGTCACCGGCACGCTGCACATGGGTCACGCGTTCAACCAGACCATCATGGACAGCCTCACCCGATACCACCGCATGCTCGGCGAAAACACGCTGTGGCTGCCTGGAACGGATCACGCGGGTATCGCCACGCAGATCGTGGTGGAGCGGCAACTCGATGCACAAGGCATATCGCGCCATGACCTCGGTCGCGAAGAATTCCTGAAACGCGTCTGGGAATGGAAGCAGAAATCCGGCTCGACCATCACGGGCCAGGTGCGCCGCCTGGGCGCGTCCATCGACTGGTCGCGCGAATATTTCACGATGGACGACAAAATGTCCCCCGTCGTGCAGGACGTGTTCGTCACGCTGTACAAGCAAGGCCTGATCTATCGCGGCAAACGGCTCGTGAACTGGGACCCGGTGCTCGGCACCGCCGTCTCGGACCTGGAAGTCGTCAGCGAAGAAGAAGCTGGCAGCCTCTGGCACATCCAGTATCCGTTGCCAGATGGCTCCGGCCACGTGACGGTCGCCACCACGCGCCCGGAAACCATGCTCGGCGACACCGCCGTGATGGTTCATCCGGAAGACGAGCGTTACGCCCACCTGATCGGCAAGACGGTCATGCTGCCGTTATCGAACCGGGAAATTCCGGTGATCGCGGACGACTACGTGGATCGCGAGTTCGGCACCGGCGTGGTCAAGGTCACGCCCGCGCATGACTTCAACGACTATCAGGTTGGCTTGCGCCACAATTTGCCGATGATCGAGATTCTCACGCTCGACGCAAAAATCAACGACAACGCGCCGGAGAAGTATCGGGGCATGGACCGCTTCGTCGCGCGCAAGCAGGTCGTGGCCGACCTGGAAGCGCTGGGCCTGCTGGAATCCGTGAAACCGCACGCGCTGATGGTGCCGCGCGGCGACCGCACGGGTGTGGCGATCGAGCCGATGCTCACTGACCAATGGTTCGTCGCCATGAGCAAGCCGGCGCCGGAAGGCACGTTCCATCCGGGCAAATCGATCGCTGAAACGGCGCTCGACGTGGTGCGCAACGGCGAAATCAAGTTTGTCCCGGAAAATTGGTCGACGACTTATTACCAGTGGCTCGAAAACATCCAGGACTGGTGTATCTCGCGCCAACTCTGGTGGGGCCACCAAATTCCGGCGTGGTACGGCGATAACGGCGAAATCTTCGTTGCAAAGACGGAAGAAGAAGCCCGCGCGGAGGCCACGGAAAAAGGCTACACCGGCGCGCTCAAACGCGATGACGACGTCCTCGACACCTGGTTTTCATCGGCGCTCGTGCCGTTTTCTTCACTCGGCTGGCCGAACGAAACACCGGAACTCAAGCACTTCCTGCCCTCGTCCGTGCTCGTGACGGGTTTCGACATCATCTTCTTCTGGGTCGCCCGGATGGTGATGATGACCACGCATTTCACCGGCAAAGTCCCGTTCGACACCGTCTACGTCCACGGTCTGGTGCGCGACGCGGAAGGCCAGAAGATGTCGAAGAGCAAGGGCAATACGCTCGACCCGATCGATATCGTCGATGGCATCGACCTGGAAACGCTCGTCTCCAAGCGCATTACCGGCCTGATGAACCCGAAGCAAGCCGAGAAGATCGAGAAAAAGACCCGCAAGGAATTCCCGGACGGGATTCAGCCGTTCGGCACGGACGCCCTGCGTTTCACCATGGCGTCGATGGCAACGCTCGGTCGCAACGTGAATTTTGATCTGGCAAGGTGCGAGGGGTACCGTAACTTTTGCAACAAACTGTGGAACGCTACCCGCTTTGTCCTGATGAACACTGAAGGCCACGACTGTGGTTTCGGTAAGCCAGAGGAATGTGAGGCAGGCGATTGCGGACCGGGTGGATACCTCCACTTCTCTCAAGCGGACTTCTGGATCGTGTCGCTTTTGCAGCGCGTGGAAGCAGAGGTGGAGAAGGGTTTCGCCGATTACCGTTTCGATAACGTCGCGAGCGCAATCTACAAATTTGTCTGGGACGAGTATTGCGACTGGTACTTGGAACTGGCCAAGGTGCAGATCCAGACCGGCGCGCCGGAGCAGCAGCGCGCTACCCGCCGCACCCTCCTTCGCGTGCTGGAAACGGTGCTGCGCCTGGCCCATCCGGTGATTCCGTTCATCACGGAAGCCTTGTGGCAGAAGGTCGCACCGCTGACGGACCTGTATCCGCAAGCCACTCAAGGCGCAGAAACCGCGTCGATCATGATTCAGCGCTACCCGGTCGCACAACCGTCTAAGATTGATGAATCGTCTGAACAGTGGGCGGCCGAACTGAAGGCCATTATCGATTCATGTCGTAATCTGCGCGGCGAGATGAATCTGTCGCCGGCAGTCAAAGTGCCGCTGCTGGCAACGGGTGATGAAGCGCGGCTCAAGTCATTTGCGCCCTATGTCCAGGCGCTGGCGCGTTTGTCTGAGGTAAAGATCATTTCTGACGAATCCGCGCTCGATGCGGAGGCAAGTGGCGCGCCAGTTGCTATCGTAGGAACGAACAAGCTGGTGTTGAAGGTCGAAATCGACGTTGCGGCTGAACGCGAACGGCTCACGAAAGAAGTGGATCGCCTGACGCAGGAAATCGCAAAGGCCCGCGTGAAGCTGGAAAACGAGAGTTTCGTGGCGCGCGCGCCGGCCGCAGTGGTCGAGCAGGAGCGCAAGCGGCTGGCGGAATTCGAATCGACTGCTGACAAGTTGAAAGCGCAGTTGTCGCGGCTTCCGGCTTAGGCGCTAAGGGGCTTCGGCGGGTTTAGCCGGCCGGGCGCGGCCGGCTAGGCGCTGAAAACGACCGATTGCTTGTTCCGCCTTATAGCAAAGCGCGTATTTATTCTTGAAGAATTAATCTCGCCGTACTTTTTTATCAACGCATCAACCTGCATCATGGCATCTGCTTCCATGCCCAACGTTTCAGGCTTGACGTTTAAACACGATACGAGGATCAGGGTCATCACATGCTAAAAGTTACGAAAGCGGTTTTCCCGGTTGCGGGTCTCGGTACCCGATTCCTCCCCGCGACCAAGGCCAGCCCGAAGGAAATGCTGCCCGTCGTCGACAAACCGTTGATCCAGTACGCGGTCGAAGAGGCCATGGCGGCCGGCATCACGGAAATGATCTTCGTGACGGGCCGCAGCAAGCGCGCGATCGAGGATCACTTCGACAAATCGTATGAGATCGAAGCCGAATTGGAAGCCCGCGGCAAGCAAAAGCTGCTCGATCTCGTGCGCAGCATCAAACCGAGCCATGTGGATTGTTTCTATGTGCGTCAGGCCGAAGCACTCGGTCTCGGCCACGCAGTGCTGTGCGCCGAAAAGCTGGTTGGCGATAACCCGTTTGCGGTCATCCTGGCCGATGACTTGTTGTACGGCACGCCGCCGGTCATGACGCAGATGATCGAAGTGTTCGATCACTATCACAGCTCGGTCATTGGCGTGGAAGAAATCCCGGCTCAGGATTCCAAGTCGTATGGTGTGATCGACGGGAAAGAGTGGGAAGACAATATTTTCAAGCTGTCGGGAATTGTGGAAAAGCCGGAACCCGCCGATGCGCCTTCAAACTTGGGCGTGGTCGGGCGATATGTGCTGAAACCGCGCGTGTTTGATCACATCCGTGCGTTGAAACCGGGCGCTGGCGGTGAACTGCAACTGACGGACGCAATCCAGTCGTTGCTCGCTGACGAACAAGTGCTCGCGTACAAGTATCACGGCACGCGCTTCGATTGCGGCAGCAAGCTGGGCTATTTGAAAGCAACGGTGGAATTCGCGCTGCGCCATCCGGAAGTGGCGGCCGACTTCCAGGAGTACTTGAACACGCGTTCGCCGCATCTGCTCGGTTAAACGCTCACGTTTAAGGCGTAAAAAAATGCCCATGGTTAAAACCCATGGGCATTTTTTATTGGCCTTTCTTTCGCCAATCAGCGGCGTCGCATGAGGAAAGTGAAGACCTTGTCGTGCGACGACGATTCCACCAGCTCATTGCCCGTCTGCTTCGAAAACGCGGCAAAGTCGCGTTGCGAACCCGGATCGGTCGCCAGCACTTTCAATATCTGACCGCTCTGCATATCGGCCAGCGCCTTCTTCGCCCGCAAGATGGGCAGCGGGCACGTGAGCCCGCGCGCATCGACTTCCTTGTGCACTTCCATCAGATTGAGCCTTGTTCGAACCCGCTTAGTAATCACGCTAATAAGGATTCGATTTTACCCCAGTGCTTAAAAATTCACCGCCTGGCCTTTAGCCAGAGACTCCCGCATCGCAATCCCGATACGCGTAGCCTCGCGCGCATCGTCGAGCGTCAAGCCGGTCGCCGGACCGCCGCTCAGCGACGCCACGAACACCTCGGCTTCGTGCAGGAACGCTTGCTCAAAGCGCTCGAAGAACGTCGGCGTGCATTCGTTGCGGACGCCGCCGGCATCGTAGATTTCCACCCGATTTGTGCGCGGATTGTGTCCCACCGATAGCGCCCCACCCGTCCCGATCACTTCCGTTTGGGTATCGTGACCGTGGGCGCTCGTACGCGATGCCTGGAATACCGCGATCCGGCCGCCCTCGAACTCGCAAATGGCGACCCCGTTATCGATATCGCCGCATTCCGCCAGCCCTTCGTGGATCGCGATCGTGCCGCTGGCGAATACACGCGTAACGCGCGGGTTACCCAGCATCCAGCGCGCGAGATCGATGTCGTGGACGCTGCAATCGAGGAACAGACCGCCCGATGTCGGCGCGAAACGGACGAAAAAGCCATCGGGATCGTTCTTGTCGACGGTCTGCGAGCGGACCATGAACGGCCGGCCGATAGCACCTTCGCTGATCTTGTTGAAAGCATCGCGATAGCTTGCATCGAAGCGGCGCACGAAACCGATCATCACTTGCAACTCAGGAAAACGCGCGCTTTCTTCGATCACGCGATCGCACTGCTCCAGATCCAGCGACAACGGTTTTTCGCAGAACACATGCTTGCCCGCGCGCAACGCCGCGATGATCTGGTCAGCGTGTAGCGAAGTCGGCGTGACGAGCCAGACGGCATCGAGCGATGTGTCTTTCAGCATCGAATCGTAGTCGTCGTAGAGCGCGAGTTCGGGCAGGTTGGCGGCCGCCCATTCGCGTTCCGCCGCGACCGGACTGCACGCTGCGGCGAGCGTTGCGCCGGGCACGTGCCACGCCAGATTGCGTGCGTGGCGCTGACCGAGCCGACCCAATCCGACAATCCCAATCCGAACGGCCGCTTTCATGCCGCCCCCAGCTTGATGATTGTTCCTTCTCGCCACGACCGCGTAGCCGCCTCAGCGAGTTCCAACGCCTTCAGCCCGTCCGCGACCGTCGTGCGAACCGGCTTGCCTTCCTGGACGGCATCGAAGAAATGGGCGATTTCCAGCGCGTATGCCGCGCGATAACGCTCGAGGAAAAATGCCTCCGGCACATCGTTTGAAACCGCCGTCTTCGAATACGCCGTGACTTCTGTCGGGCGGACATTGCCCGCCTGCAACATGCCTTTGCTGCCGAGCAATTCGAAGCGCTGGTCATATCCGTACGCGGCACGCCGCGTCGTATTGATCTGGCACAAGCGGCCGCGTTTGGTGCGAATGGTGACAGCCGTTGAATCGATATCGCCCGCCTCCGCAATCGCCGGGTCCGTCAGACAGCTTCCGGTTGCGTGCAGCGTGTCGGCTTCGTCGTCGAGCATCCAGCGGAAGATATCGAAGTCATGGATCAGCATGTCCTTGAAAATGCCGCCCGAATGCTTGATGTATTCCACCGGCGGCGCGCCCGGATCGCGGCTCGTGATCACGAGCATTTCCGGATCGCCGATTTCCCCCGCCTCCACGCGCGCCTTCAGCGCCGCGAAGGTCGGATCGAAGCGGCGCTGAAAGCCGATCATGCAGACCACGCCGGCTTTCGCGACGGCATCGGCACACGCGCGTGCACGTTCGAGCGTCAAATCCACCGGCTTTTCGCAGAACACATGTTTCTTTTGAGCCGCCGATTTCAGGATCAGGTCAGCGTGCGTGTCCGTGCTCGAGCACACGACGGTCGCGCCTATCGATGCATCCCCAAGCGCGCCTTCCACGTCAGCCACTTGTGCGCCGTGAAGCGCGGCCAATGCGGCGGCGGCTTCCTTGTTGACATCGACTACATATTTCAGGCGCACACCCGGCTGCTTCGCCAGGTTCGCCGCGTGGATCTTGCCGATCCGCCCTGCTCCGAACACCGCCACATCAATCGTCATAGCCGCCTGTCTCCCTTGATTCTTCTACGTTCAGTTCAAGCCGGTACGCAAGCGCGATAAACAGCGCCTGGCACAGGCAGATCGTGCTCGTGAGCGAACGGAACGCAAACGCGCTGCCTTCCTTCACGAACAAATGCGCGCTCGCGTGACGCGCGAGCGGCGAAAGCTGGCCATCGGTGATCACCAGCGTCTTGGCGCCGTGGTGCTGCGCCGCGCGCACGCAATACTGCGTCTCCTTGCCGTACGGCGCGAAGCTGATCGCGACCACCACGTCGCCCTTCTTCACGCTGCGGATCTGCTCGCGATACATGCCGCCGAAACCCGATACCAAATGCACGCGTTTAGCCGTGTGCTGCAGCGCGTAGACGATATAACTCGCCACCGCAAACGAACGCCGCACGCCGATCACGTAGATGTTCTCAGCTTGTTCCAGCATCTTCACCGCAGCTTCGAACTGGGCATCGTCGAGACCCGCTTCGAGTTCGTCCAGCCCACTCCGGCTCGCCGCGATAAATTCGCGCGCCACCGATCCACCCGACAACTTGCCCGGCTTTTCATCGATGAGTTTGCGGATGCGCTGCTGATAGCTCTGCGCGGAACCGTTCTGGCCCGTGTAGGCCTGCTTGAAGATTGCCTGGAGGTCGGAGAAGCCCGAGAAGCCGAAGCGCTGGGCGAAGCGCACAACAGCCGATGGATGCACACCGCACGCGCTCGCGATGTCGCCGGTGCGATCCATCATGACGTTGCTGCGATGTTGCTCGATGTAGGTCGCCACGCTTTTAAGCTGGCGCGGCAACGCGTCGTAGGCCTCGGTGATCCGCTGCATCAGTTCATCGACTGTGAGCGTCTCGGTCGTCTCTTGGGGGTCTTGCGTGTCTTCCTGCATGCCGCGCTCGTGGTTTGTTCTGTAGTCGATGCAATCGATTATAGATACCTGATCGAACAAATGGAATTAATTTTCCAAACTTCGCATAGTTAAACTTCCTATTGCAGAGCGACGAAACTTGTCCTAATCTTGGTCCTGAGCAGGGGACGTTACGCGCCGAACGCAAGACGCCGGATGCTCGTTCAGAACAACAACCGAGATAGGTGGAGACAATGAGACTTAGCAATCGCCGAGGCGCTCTGCGCGCGCTCGCGGCTGCCGCTGCGTTGTGCGGCGCAGCAGCACTGAGCAGTCAGGCAGCCCACGCTGCGCCCGACGCCCATTTCGTTTTGATCAGCCATGCGCCGGATTCGGACTCGTGGTGGAACACGATCAAGAACGCCATCAAGCAGGCGGACGAGGACTTCAATGTCCAGACGGATTACCGCAACCCGCCGAACGGCGATATAGCCGATATGGCGCGCCTGATCGAACAAACAGCGGCTCGTAACGTTGACGGTGTGATCGTCACGATTGCCGACTTCGACGTGCTGAAGGGCGCGATCGCCAAGGTCACGGCGAAACACATTCCGCTCATCACCATCAACTCCGGCACCGAAGAGCAAAGCGCGCAGCTCGGCGCGATCATGCACGTCGGCCAGCCTGAATATACGGCCGGCAAAGCTGCTGGCGAGAAGGCGAAAGCGGCGGGCATCAAATCATTCTTGTGCGTGAACCACTACGCGACCAATCCGGCTTCATTCGAACGTTGCCGCGGTTTCGCCGAGGCGCTTGGCGTCGATTTCAAGTCCTCCACGCTGGACGCAGGCCAGGATCCGACCACGGTGCAATCCAAGGTGAGCGCGTATCTGCGTAATCACCCGGATACCCAGGCCGTGCTCGCTCTCGGCCCGCTGTCGGCAGACCCGACCATCAAGGCACTCAAGCAGATGGGCGTGGCCGGCAAGCTCTGGTTCGCGACCTTCGACTTTGACACCGACATCGCGAAGGCAATCCAGGATGGCACGATCCAGTTTGCTATCGACCAGCAACCCTACTTGCAGGGTTATATCCCGGTCGCCGTGCTGGCTATCGTGAAGAAGGATCACACCACCGATCCGGTCAAGATTCGCCAGGCCCTCGAAGCGAATCCGAAGTTCCAGGCGCGGCTTAGCACCTACGGGCTCGCTCCGTCCTACGGGGCGCGCAATATCGGCTCAGGCCCGGGCTTTATCACCAAGGAAAACGTCGACAAGGTGCTCAAGTACGCAGGACAGTACCGTTGAACCCGATGGCGGCGCGGTTAGTTTGACCTCAAGCGTGTTGCAAACCGCGCCGCCATCTTCGACAAGCACCTTCAAGCATTCATCACGTCATCCGCATTATTGAACCGTATCGCTCGCGCATCAGCATGTTCGCCCCGTGAACCAACGCCGCATCGCGAATGAAAGACGAAGGAGACATCATGGGCGTAGCCGGAAAACCTGTTCTCTCGGGACATCGCAAGCCGTCTGACGACGTCGCGACCTCGAGCTCATCCACTGTCACCGCTGCGGCCTCGGCCGACGAGCGTATCCGCCGCGAATCCCGTTTCGGGCACATCCTGAATCGTCCGGAATTCGCCGCGATCTCCGGCGCCGTATTGGTCTTTGTCGTGTTCGGGATCGCCGCCGGCGGCTCGGGCATGTTCAACCTCGACGGCATCATGAACTGGTCGCAGGTGTCCGCTTACCTGGGCATCCTCGCCGTCGGCGCCTGCCTGCTGATGATTGCCGGCGAGTTCGACCTTTCGATTGGCTCCATGATCGGATTTGCAGGGATGATGGTCGCCATTCCCACCGTCTATTTCCACTGGCCGATCTGGCTCGCGATCATTTTCGCCTTCGCGGGCTGCATGCTGCTCGGCGCGTTGAACGGCTATATCGTGATGCGCACGCGGCTGCCGTCGTTCATCGTCACGCTGGCCTTCCTGTTCATCTTGCGCGGCCTGACGCTCGCTCTGTCGATCATGTTCGCCGACCGGACGATCGTTTCCGGCGTAGGCGACATTGCCGCGAAAGACTGGTTTGCCAATACCCTTTTCCATGGCGTTGCCCTGCGCGATTTATTCGTGTGGCTGGGGCACATAGGAATCCTGAAGATGCTCGACAACGGCCAGCCGCTGGTGCCGGGCATTCCGAAAGTGATCCTCTGGTGGGTCGTGCTCGCCGCCATTGGCGCGTTCGTCCTCGCGAAGACCCGTTTCGGCAACTGGATCTTTGCGGCCGGCGGCGACGCGGTAGCGGCCAAGAATGTCGGCGTGCCGGTGCGGCGCGTGAAGATCTCGCTGTTTGTGCTGACCGCATTCTGTGCGTGCCTGTTTGCTGTGCTGCAAGTGTGCGACATCGGTTCGGCTGCAGCGGACCGGGGACTCGAAAAGGAATTCGAGGCGATCATTGCTGCGGTGATTGGCGGGACCTTGCTAACCGGTGGTTATGGCTCGGTGGTCGGCGCATGTTTCGGCGCGCTCATCTTCGGCGTGGTCCAGATCGGCATTGGCTACACCAGCGTGCCCTCTGACTGGTTCCGTGTGTTCCTCGGCATGATGCTGCTGATCGCCGTGCTGTTTAATCACTACGTGCGCCGCCGCGTGTCACAGGCTCAATAAGCAAGGAGGAAAAGTCATGTCCGATCCCATCCAGAGCGCAGCGCCCGAAGACACCATCCTTGCGCTGGAAAATGTCAGCAAGTTTTTCGGCAAGGTGATCGCGCTGAACGGCGTCACGATACGCCTCAAACGCGGCGAAGTGCATTGTCTGCTCGGCGATAACGGCGCCGGCAAGTCGACCCTGATCAAGACGCTGGCGGGCGTCCATACGCCCTCTTCCGGCGAGTATCTCGTCGATGGAAAACCGGTCCGCTTCGGCTCGCCGAAAGAAGCGCTCGATCTTGGTATTGCAACGGTCTATCAGGATCTTGCGCTGGTTCCGCTGCTGTCGGTGGCGCGTAACTTTTTCATGGGCCGCGAGCCGCAGAAAAAACGCTTCGGCTTTATCAACGTCATGGACCTGGATCTCGCCGCAGAAACATCGCGGGCACGGCTCGGCGAAATGGGCATCAACGTGCGGGACGCGCATCAGCCGATAGGCACGATGTCAGGCGGCGAGAAGCAATGTCTCGCTATTGCACGGGCGATTCACTTCGGCGCGCGTGTCCTGATCCTCGATGAACCCACCGCAGCGCTCGGCGTCAAGCAAAGCTTTAACGTGCTGAAGCTGATTCACACGGCGCGCGCAAAAGGCATCTCCGTGATCTTCATCACGCACAACGTACACCACGCGTATCCGATCGGCGATTCGTTCACGCTGCTTAATCGCGGCAAGTCGATGGGTACGTTCACGAAAGACACCATCACCAAGAACGAAGTACTCGACATGATGGCGGGCGGCGCCGAAATGCAGGAAATGATGAACGAACTGGAAGACGCACCGGCTTGAGCCAGCACGCCCGGCAGTTGCATTCTTCGTCATCTACAGAACAGGATCGAACATGGCATTGCAATCATCAACCGGATCGCGCTTCGCAACCGGGCGAACTCGCGACATCGTGTGCCTCGGGCGGCTCGCGGTCGATCTCTACGCGCAACAAGTCGGTGCAAGGCTCGAAGACGTGTCGAGCTTCGCGAAGTATCTCGGCGGCTCGTCGGCGAATATTGCGTTCGGGTGCGCGCGGCTCGGCCTCAAATCCGCGATGCTCTCACGTGTTGGCAACGACCACATGGGCCGCTTTCTCACCGAGACGCTGGAGCGCGAGGGCTGCGATACCAGCCACGTGCGTATCGATCACGACAGGTTGACCGGCTTGGTCCTGCTCGGCATAGAAGACCGCGATACGTTTCCGCTCGTGTTTTATCGCGATGACTGCGCGGACATGGCCGTCGATGAAAACGACTTCGACGAGGCGTTCATCGCTTCATCGAAGTCGCTGCTGATTACGGGCACGCATTTCTCCACCGATCAGGTCAACCGCACGAGCCGTCGTGCACTCGATTACGCGCGCCGCAACCAGGTCCGCACAGTGCTCGATATCGATTACCGGCCAGTACTTTGGGGACTCACCGGCAAGGCCGATGGCGAGACCCGGTTCATCGCGAATGAAGGCGTGACCGCGCATCTGCAAAGCATCCTGCCGTTGATGGATCTCGTGATCGGCACCGAAGAAGAGTTTCGGATTGCCGGCGGCAAGGACACGATGATCGACGCACTCGCGGCCGTTCGCGCCGTAACGGACGCCATGCTGGTGGTCAAGCGCGGGCCGATGGGCTGCTCGATCATCGACGGTGCCGTACCGGTTTCCATCGACGATGCGCCGGTTTATCGCGGCGTTGAAGTGGAGGTGCTGAACGTGCTCGGCGCGGGCGATGCCTTCGCGTCCGGCTTCCTCGCCGGATGGTTAAGAGACGAACCGCTGGAAGTCTGTGCGCGCACGGCGAATGCGTGCGGTGGGCTTGTCGTATCGCGTCATGGTTGCGCGCCCGCCATGCCGACGCCCGCCGAACTCACCTACTTTCTCGATGCCGCACGGGCCGACCCTGCCCGCATGCGCAGGCCCGATCGTGACGCCACGCTCGCACGTCTGCATCGTGTCACGCCGGCCCGCAAAACATGGGACGAAGTGCTTGGTTTTGCCTTCGATCATCGCAACCAGTTCTTCGATCTTGCGCAGCAAACCGGCGCGGACGAGTCGCGCATTGCCGCACTCAAAGCCTTGTTCGTGGAAGCCGTGGCACAGACGGAAAAAGAACGCGGCCTGGAAGGACGCATCGGCGTGCTGATCGATGACCGCTACGGTCAGGACGCGTTGAACGCGGCGACCGGACGTGGATGGTGGATCGGACGGCCCGTGGAATTGCCCGGCTCGATGCCGCTTATCTTCGATCATGGCCGCTCAATAGGCACGACACTGATCGAGTGGCCGCGCGAGCATGTGGCGAAGTGCCTGGTTCACTATCATCCCGATCATCCGCACGATCTTCGCCTGGAACAGGAAGCGCAGATTCGCGCGCTATACGACGCAGTTCAGGCCAGCGGGCACGAGTTATTGCTCGAAATCATCGTGCCGAAGAATGGTCCGCCGATCGAGGAAGATACCGCGTTGCGATCGTTGAAACGCCTCTACAACCTTGGCATCTATCCCGAGTGGTGGAAGCTCGAACCCATGAGCGCAGCGCAATGGCAAGCGGTCGATGCGCTGATTGCCGAGCGTGATCCGGCGTGCCGCGGAGTTGTTCTGCTGGGCTTGTCGGCGGCGGTCGATCAACTGTGCGAAGGCTTCAAGGCCGCTGCGCTGTCGAAGACGTGTCGCGGATTTACTGTCGGCAGGACGATCTTTCACGAGCCGAGTCACGCGTGGCTGGCAGGTTCCATCGGCGACGCTGAACTCATCGCGCGGGTTCGCCGGACATTCGAAACGCTGATCGACGCATGGCGTGAGGCGCGGACAAAGAACGCCACGCAAGCGATTACGCAGGAGCAGGCAGCATGAACAGCACGCTTCGTTTAACCACCGCACAAGCGCTGGTCCGCTACCTCGCCGCGCAGCAAACGCCGGACGGCGAGCCGCTGTTCGGCGGCGTCTTCGCGATCTTCGGACATGGCAACGTGGCAGGCATTGGCGAGGCGTTGTACGCGCATCGCGAGACGCTGCCGACCTATCGCGCGCATAACGAGCAGGCGATGGCGCATGCGGCTATTGCGTATGCGAAGGCGCATTTTCGACGCCGCATGATGGCGGTGACCACGTCCATTGGTCCCGGCGCAACCAATCTTGTGACGGCCGCTGC
Organism: Burkholderia sp. S171; assembly: GCF_009766085.1. Classification (GTDB taxonomy): domain Bacteria; phylum Pseudomonadota; class Gammaproteobacteria; order Burkholderiales; family Burkholderiaceae; genus Caballeronia. The sequence continues at coordinate 13,828 of NZ_LMUF01000011.1, forward strand.
GCTCGCGCACGTGAACCGGTTGCCGGTGTTGTTGCTACCCGGCGATGTCTTCGTATCGCGCGCCCCGGATCCGGTCTTGCAGCAAGTAGAAGATTTCGCCGATGGCGGTATCTCCGCGAACGATGCGTTGAAACCTGTCTCGCGTTACTTCGACCGCATCGTGCATCCGGCGCAATTGCTGACTGCGTTGCCGCGTGCCATGCGCGTGCTGACCGACGCCGCGTTGTGCGGACCGGTGACACTCGCACTGCCGCAGGACGTGCAGGCGATGGCCTACGACTACCCTGCGTCGTTCTTCGAGCCGCGTGTGGTGACGTTCCACACGCCCTCGCCGGTCGATGAGGAAATCGCGCAGGCCGCCGCTGCATTGCGCGCGGCTAAAAAGCCCTTGCTCGTGTCGGGCGGCGGCGTGCTCTACGGCCTCGCAACCGACGCATTGCGTTCTTTCTCCGAGCGCCACGGCATCCCCGTTGCTGAAACGCAGGCAGGGAAAAGTGCGCTCGCGTGGGACCATCCGCTGAATCTGGGCGGTATCGGCGTAACGGGATCGGACGCGGCTAACGAACTCGCGCACGACGCGGATTGCGTGCTCGCAGTCGGTACGCGGCTGCAGGATTTCACGACCGGATCGAACACGCTGTTCGCTCAGGCGAAGCTGATTGGCCTTAATGCAAATGCATTCGATGCCTTAAAACAAGGCGCTTTATCGGTGGAAGCCGATGCACGTCTCGCCCTCGGTGCGCTGAGCGACGCACTCGGCGACTGGCGTGCGTCGCCACCGTGGACCGCACGCGCGCACGAACTCGCGGATAGCTGGCGTGCCACTGTCGACCAAGTGACGAGCGCGCAGCAAGACGAGAACACGTTGCCGCGCGAAGCCGATGTGATCGGTGCGGTGCAGCGTTCCAGTGCTCAGTCGGCAGCACATGACGTGGTGGTCTGTGCCGCCGGAACGCTGCCCGCCGATCTGCAAAAGCTCTGGCGCACGAGCACACCGGGCGGTTATCACGTCGAATACGGCTACTCGTGCATGGGCTACGAAATCGCGGGCGGTCTCGGCGCAAAACTCGCACGGCCGGCAAGCGAAGTGATCGTGATTGTCGGCGATGGCAGCTATCTGATGATGAACAGCGAGCTGGCTACGTCCGTGATGCTCGGGGCCAAGCTGATCGTGGTGCTGCTCGACAACCGCGGATACGGTTGTATCAACCGCTTGCAGCAAGCATGCGGGGGCGCACCGTTCAACAACCTGATCGACGATTGCCGCCAGGGTCCGGAAGGCGCGCCCGCTATCGACTTCGCGATGCATGCGCGCTCGCTCGGCGCGAGCGCTGAGCATGTCGCGAATATCGATGAACTTGAAGCCGCGATGCAACGCGCACGTGCGTCCACACGCTCGTATCTGATCAGCATCGACACCGATCCTGCACGCCCTACGGGAGAAGGCGGCTGGTGGTGGGAAGTCGCAGTGCCGGAAGTGTCGTCGCGTGAAGCGGTGCGCTCGGCGCGCGCAAACTATGAACATGAAATCACGGCGCGTTCGAAGCGCACGAAGGAATAACCGATGAGCACGTTCGATGTACGGATCGGCATCAATCCGCTGTCATGGATGAACGACGACCTGCCCTCGCTCGGCGGTGAGACGCCACTCAGCGTGGCACTGACCGAAGGCAAGCAGATCGGCTACGAAGGGTTTGAACTCGGCAACAAATTTCCGCGCGAGCCGGAAGCGTTAAAAACGCTGCTTGCCGGATACGACCTCGCGCTCGTCTCCGGCTGGTATTCCGGGCGGCTCGCCGAACGCAGTGCGGAGGACGAGATCGCGGCCGTGGGTCCGCATCTCGACCTGCTTGCGAAAAACGGCGCGACAGTCATGGTCTACGGCGAAGTGTCGAACTCTATTCAAGGGGCGCCCCAGCCGCTGTATCAACGACCGCGTTTTTTCTCCGATGATCGCTGGAACGAGTACGCAACCCGCCTGAACACCTTCGCCGAATACACGCTTTCGCGCGGTGTACGCGTGGCTTATCACCATCACATGGGTGCGTACGTGGAGACGCCTGCGGACATCGATCGCCTGATGAGCCTCACTAATGAAGCTGTCGGACTGCTCTTCGATGCCGGTCACATCACGTTCGCCGGTGGCGATCCGTTGACGGTTCTCAACAAGCACATCGCGCGCGTTTGCCATGTGCATTGCAAGGACGTGCGGCCAGAAATCATCAAGCTTGCCCGGAACCGGAACTGGAGCTTCCTGGAGGCCGTGATCAACGGCGCGTACACCGTTCCCGGTGACGGCACGGTGGACTTTCCATCGATCATCGCTCGATTGAAACACCATGGGTATCGCGGCTGGCTGGTGGTTGAAGCGGAGCAGGATCCTGTTATTGCCACCAGCTATGCGTACGCCGAGAAAGGCTACAAGACGCTACGCGCGCTCGTCGATCAAACTCTTCAGGAGGCCGCATGAGCCTGCTCGTCAAGGCTTCGCGCGAAGGCCAGACTATCGCGCGCGTCACGCCCGAAACTGCTTTGTGGAAACACGTTGGCTTCGCCGCTTATCGGTTAGAAACGGGTGACGTCGTGCATGTGCATGAAGCACAGCGTGAGGTGTGCATCGTCGTCTTGTCGGGGACGGTGAGCATAGAAGCCGGTGAGCATAAATGGGAGAAACTCGGCTCGCGCGACAGCGTGTTCGAGGACACGGCGCCCTACGCGGTTTATCTGCCGCCCAAGCTCGCCGCGACGATACGAGCAGATCGCAACGCGGAAGTCGGTGTGGCAAGTGCGCCCGCTACGGGCAAGTATCCGGCGCGGTTGATCGAGCCATCACAGATGACACGTTCAACCCGCGGCAAAGGAGCGAATACGCGCTACGTCTGCGATATTCTTCCGCAAACCGAACCTGCAGAGGGCTTGCTTGTAGTCGAAGTAAGGACGCCCGGCGGTCACGCTTCAAGCTATCCGCCGCACAAGCACGACAGGGACAACGTGCCGATCGAGAGTTCGCTTGAGGAGACTTATTATCATCGGCTGAACCCGCCGCAAGGGTTTGCGTTCCAGCGTGTCTACACCGACGAACGCGACCTCGATGAAACCATGGCCGTTGAAGATCATGACGTCGTCATGGTGCCGCGCGGCTATCATCCGGTCGTGGTGCCGTATGGTTACGACAACTACTATCTGAACGTGATGGCGGGCGACAAACGGACCTGGCATTTTAAAAACGACCCGAAGCACGAATGGATCGTGGAACGGGACAGCAAGCCTTCTTGAACTTATCTACGTAGCTTAACCGCCGATAGAAAGCCATTCGTTGATCACGCGCTCGTTCGCGGCAAGCGCGGCGGGCGTGTCATCGAAGACGATCTTGCCGTGACCCATCACGGCGACGCGCGTCGCCAGATCGCGCGCAATGCTCATGCGTTGTTCAATCAATAGAATCGCCACGCCACGGTCCCGCAAGGTCTTCAGACATGAAGCGACTTGCGCCACGACCTGTGGCGCAAGCCCTTCCGTCGGTTCATCGACGATCACGAATGACGGATCGCCCATCAACGCGCGGGCAAGCGCGAGCATTTGTTGCTCGCCTCCCGACAACATCCCCGCCTTCACCGCTGCCCGCTCTTGCAACACCGGAAAAAGTTGCTCCGCGTCGTTGATGGTGAAACGTGATCCGCCCCGCTTCATACCGAGCTGCAGATTTTCGCGCACGCTGAGCGTTGGGAAAACATCGCGTTGTTCGGGCACGTAGCCCACGCCCATTCGAGCGATTGCATAAGGACGTTTCCCCAGCATCGATACCCCGCGAAAGTTCGCTACCCCTTGCGCGCGCACCAATCCCATCAGTGCTTTGGCGAGCGTCGAACGTCCCGAACCGTTGCGTCCTGCCAAGGCAACGATCTCGCCTTCGCCGATACGCAAGCTCACGCCGTGCAGCACATGACTCGTGCCATACCATGCGTTAAGGCCGTTGATTTCAAGCAGCGTTGTCATGGCGTATCGCCGAGATAGGCGGCGCGAACCTCCGGGTGCGCTGCAATGTCGGCGGGCGTTCCCGTCGCGATAATACGGCCTTGGACAAGCACTGAAATGCGATCGGCGAGCGCAAACACCGCTTCCATATCGTGCTCCACGATCAGCAATGTCTTGCCCTGCGTCGTCTCACGAATCAACGCGAGCGCACGGGCCGCTTCCGCGCGATTCATGCCGGCGGTGGGTTCATCGAGCAACAGCACGGACGCGCCCGTGGCAAGCGCCAGGCCCAGATCGAGAGAACGTGATTCGGCGTAGCTGAGGCGGGTGGCGAGCGCATCGCTGCGATCGGCAAGACCGATGGCCTTCATGATCCGATGCGCTTCTTCATCGATTACGCTTGAACGAAACCATCGATCTTTCCATGTCGCCGCACGCGAACCGAGCACCGCGCAACGGACGTTATCGTGGACGGTAAGACCTGTGAAGACGCTCGTGGTCTGGAAGCTGCGCGCAAGGCCTTTACGTCCGAGCCGATGAGCGGGCATCCCCGTCACATCGAGCCCGTTCAACGCGATGTGGCCGCTCGTCGGTTGCGTGCGCCCGGCGATCAGGTCGAACAACGTCGACTTGCCGGCACCGTTGGGACCGATCAATGCATGGCGTTCGCCTTCGTGAACACTCAGATCCACTCCGCGAAGGATCTGCGCTGCGCCGAAATGCTTCGTGATCTGCTTCAATTCGAGCGCGGTGTTCATCGTGCGCTCCGGGCTTGGCGGGTGAAGAGAATAGCGAGCGCCGCGCAAAGGGCGGCGAAACACCACGGCTTTAAGCTGCGGCCATCAAGAAGGAAACCCGCGATATGCGCAAGACCGTCGCCGTGGCTGTCGAATTGCAGCGCGTAAGCGAGTTCCACAGCGATGATGATCGCCAGCAGCCATGCACCAACGGCGCACAATGCAAACACGATAGCCACATACCCGTCGCGTGATCGTGCAGCAATAAAGCCCACCAAGCCCTTGGGCGCCACCACCACAACCCACACAAAAAACAGCCCAAGATAGGCCACCCACGCCAGCGATACACTCCCCACCACCAAGCTGAAAAACGTGAGCACTACGGCTCCCAACACCGGCCCAAAAAATTCTGCAGTCCCACCGATCACCACAGCGATCAACACGCTTCCCGAGCGCGCGAGCCCCACCCCTTCCGCCGATGCCAGTTCCACATTGATCAGCCCCAGCCCACCCGCCACGCCCGCAAAAAACGCCGCGACGATGACCATCGCAAAGCGTACGCGGCGCGGATCAAAGCCGATGGCCGCAGCACGCACGGGGTTATCGCGGACCGCATTCGCCACCCGCACGAACGGCGCGCGCGAGAAAGCGAACATCGCGATGCACGCCAGCACGCACCATCCAGCGATCAACGCATAAGCCTGGATCGAGGGCCCGAAGCTCAAGCCGAAGATGCTCAAACCACTCCCACGATCGATAGGAACACCGCCCTCGCCGCCGAACCATCCCGGCACGAGCCACATGCCTGCCGCGACAAGTTCGCCGATCCCGAGCGTGATCATCGCGAATGTCGTGCCGGCGCGACGCGTTGAAAAGAAGCCGAACACAACACCCACAAGCGCCGCTGACACGCCGGCGATCAACGGCAACAAGGGCAGCGGCACGGGGTATCGATTGAAAATTTGCGCAGCGGCGAACGCGCCGAGACCTGCGTACACAGCGTGACCGAAAGACAGCAATCCGGTCTCGCCGAGCAGCAGATTGAACGAGAGCGCGAACACGATCGTGGTCGCGGTTTGCGCGAGATAGGCGAGCAGCCAGCTCTGCGATGTGAAGACTGGCGGCAACGCTAGACCGGCCACCAGCAAGAGCCACGGAAGCGCCTGACGTGAAGAAACACGCACGCTAAACATCGTCGTCGCCACGCTGCCCGAATAACCCGCAGGGACGCAGCGCGAGCATTGCGACAAGCAGCACATACGGCAGCACGGGCGCGATCTGCGCGACACTCAACGAGGCCCAAGCAGGCGGCAACACAGCGCCGGCAAACGCGGCAATGCTTCCGAGCGACAACGTAGTCCCGACGGCGAACGTCTGAACGCAGCCGATCAGAAGCGATGCCACCAGCGCGCCGCCCACCGACCCGAGCCCCCCGACTACCACGACAACGAACACAATCGGCCCGATGCCCTCCGCCATCGAAGGCTCGATGACGAACAGCGGCGCGCCGATCACGCCAGCCAGCGCGGCGAGCGCCGCGCCAGTCGCGAACACCAGCGTAAACACACGAGGAACGTTATGACCAAGCGTCTCGACGGTCGCAGCATGCGTGAGCGCGGCTCTTACCACGAGCCCTATCCGCGAGACGCGCAGCACGGCGTACAAAGCCAGCAACATCGCCAGCGACACACCCATCATGAATACGCGATAACGCGGAAATGCGGCGCCGTAGAGCGTGAACAACGGGCCATCGAGAGAGAAAGGAACAACAGCATTGATTGGCGCAAGTCCCCATACCAGCTTCACGACTTCAGCGATCAGATAAGCCGCGCCGAACGTCAGCAGAAGCTCGGCAAGCGCACCGCGCGTTTCAATCCGGCGCAATAAAAACCGCTCGAACAAGCCGCCAAGCGCACCAACGAGCAGGGGCGAAACAACCAGTGCAAACCAGAAGCCCCCATGCGCTGCGAGCGCGTAACCCACATACGCGCCGAGCATATAAAAGCTCGCGTGAGCGAAGTTGAGCACGCCCATCATGCTGAAGATCAGCGTTAATCCCGCCGACAGCATGAACAGCAGCAACCCGACGCTCACTCCGTTCAGAAGGTTGATCGCGAACCACTGAACGAACGAGCTCACGTTGCGCGAACCTACCCGGTGACAACGCTAACGAGCGGCTTGAGCGCCGCGACGAGCGTCTCGGGCAAAGCAACCGGACGGCGCGTGTCGCGATCGACATAGACGTGCACGAAATGTCCCTGCGCCGCGGGCTGCTCGGAACCCGCGCTGAAAATACCGACTTCATAACGCACGCTCGTTGTACCGAGCCGCGTGACGCGCAGACCGGCATCGATACGTTCGGGAAACGCCAGCGAAGCGAAGTAACTGCAATGCGTTTCCACCACGAGCCCGATCGTCTTGCCCACTTCCAGATCGAGCGCGCCGTGCCGGATCAGATACTCGTTCACCACTGTGTCGAAGTAGCTGTAATACACCACGTTATTCACGTGGCCGTAGAGATCGTTATCGGACCAGCGCGTATTGATCGACAGGAAATGCGGATAATCCGCGCGCGTCGTTGGGACAGGGCGGCTCATGAATCAGAACGACTCCTGCAGCATCCGCCGATAATCGTCCGCACTCGCTTCGCGCGGATTGGTCTTGTGGCAATGATCGGCAAGCGCACCCTTGATGACCTTGTCGAACATGTCTTGCTCGACGCCCATTTGCGACAGGCGCGTCGGCAAGCCGAGACGCTCGGTCATGTCATGGACGGCTTGAGCGAGATCGGCATCGGCGGCCAGATTCATCACGCGGCGCATCCGCGCAAAACGCTTGTCGGCCACCACGCTCGGCGCGCTTTCGTTGAAGCGCAGCACGGCCGGCAAAACAACCGCGTTCAGCGTGCCGTGATGCAGCCCGGTGCGCCCGTTCACGACCAGTCCGCCCAACGGATGCGAGAGCGAATGCACGCAGCCGAGACCCTTCTGGAACGCCATCGCGCCCTGCATCGACGCGCTCATCATGTTCAGGCGCGCATCGCGATCCTGACCGTCGTGCGTCGCGCGCTCGATTGATGCCCACGCGCGCTCCAGCCCATCCAGCGCGATGCCATCAGCGGGCGGATTAAAAGCCGGAGCAAGAAACGTTTCGATGCAATGCGCGATCGCGTCCATGCCCGTTGCCGCGGTGAGCATGGGCGGCAAGCCCAGCGTCAGCGACGGATCGCAAACCGCCGACTTGGGCAGCAGATGCCACGAGTGAAAGCCGAGTTTGCGGCCATCGTCGAGGATGATGATCGCCCCGCGCGCCACTTCGCTGCCGGTGCCCGACGTGGTCGGCACGGCGATCAGCGGCGCGGCCTCGGCGGTGATCTTGTTGCTGCCGCCTTCGATGGTCGCGTACTCGGTCAGCGTGCCCGGATGGGTCGCCATGATCGCGACGCCCTTCGCCAGATCGATGGACGAACCGCCGCCCACCGCGATCAGGCCGTCGCAGCCTTCGCTTTTGTACAGCGCGGCGGCTTTCATCACCATCGCTTCGGTCGGGTTCGACGGGGTTTCATCGAAGATGGGAACAGCGCCCGCATCCAGATCCAGCGCCTGGACGGTTTGCGACACAAGCCCGGCGGCCAGCACGCCTTTGTCTGTGATGATCAGCGGGCGCTTGATGCCGACGCGCGTACATTCGCTGTCGAGCATAGCGAGCGCGTCGTAACCGAGGTGGATGTGGGTAACGTAGAAGATGAAGGCCATGACGTGTGTCCGCGTTTGAGTGAGGCGTCTGGCATGTTAGGAGTCCGGCGGGAGTCCGTCAATCCGCGCGGACGCCATGTATCGTGCAGGCGTTGCGCGTGTTACTGCCCCGGACGGTCCACATACTCAACAGCCAGGCCGCGTCGGCGCATCCATTCGGCCACGGCATGACCGGTTCCCGCGCGCCAAGGCCGGAGCTTCGCCGGCTCGACCAGACGATATTCAAGCAACTCCGGCGACAGGTTGATGGTTCCGTTCGCCTTCACGTGATACGCAATGATCAGTTCGTTCTTGCGGATGAATTCGTACACGCCGACCAGTTCCACCGATTGCGCCACCAGCGACGTTTCCTCCAGCACTTCCCGCGCGATGCCCTCCTCGGGCGTCTCGCCGTTCTCGAGAAAACCCGTGATCAGCGCAAACATGCCCTCGGGCCACGCCGCGTTGCGCGCGAGCAGGATCTTGCCCTCGTATTCCACGATAGCCGCGACCACCGGCAGCGGATTATCCCAGTGCACAAAGCCGCATTCCGGGTCAGGACACGCAAGCCGCACGCGCCCGCCTTCGTGGCTTGCATCGGCGCGTTCGACCAGCTTGTTGGCATCGCGTGGACAGAAATGGTATTCGATCATGGTCTGAGGTTGGAGAATCCAAAGGTCAACGGGTAGCGCAAAGCGCGCGGATCTCGGCGGCGAATTGCTCCACCGTTTCCGGCAGCGTGTCCCACGCACACATCAGCCGGCAGCCGCCCGAGCCGATGAACTGATAAAACTTCCAGCCCTTGTTGCGCAGCGCTTGCGCAACTGCCGGTGGCAACTCGGCGAACACCGCGTTCCCTTGCGGCTTGAACATCACCTTCACGCCTTCTATGCCTTCCAGCCGCTCAGCCATCAATTGCGCCATGGCGTTTGCATGGCGCGCGTTGCGCAGCCAGACATCGTTGTTGAGCAAGCCGAGCCAGGGCGCCGAGATAAACCGCATCTTCGAGGCGAGTTGCCCCGCCTGTTTCAGCCGATACGCAAAGTCGACGGCCAGCGCTTTATCGAAGAAAATGACCGCTTCGCCGACCGGCAGGCCGTTCTTCGTGCCGCCGAAACACAGCACGTCGACACCCGCGCGCCACGTGATCTCCGACGGATGCACATTCAGCGACGCGACTGCATTCGCAAACCGCGCACCGTCCATATGCACCTTCAGATGGCGGCGTTTCGCGATCGCCGCGATCGCACGAATTTCTTCAACGCTGTAGACGGTGCCCACTTCGGTGGACTGCGTCAGCGTGACGACCTTCGGCTTCGGATAGTGAATGTCAGCGCGACGCGTGACAATGGCTTCAATGGCATCCGGCGTGAGCTTCCCGTCGATACCCGGCGCCGTCAGCAACTTCGAACCGCCTGAGAAGAATTCGGGGCCGCCGCATTCATCGGTTTCGATGTGCGCAAGTTCGTGACAGATGACCGAGTGATACGACTGACAGAGCGATGCGAGCGCCAGTGAATTGGCAGCCGTGCCGTTGAACACGAAGAAGACTTCGCAGTCGGTCTGGAACAGGTCGCGGATGCGGTCGCACACGCCTTGAGTCCAGGAATCGTCGCCGTAGGCTGGCTCGTGGCCGCTGTTATTGGCTTCGATCAGCGCGGCGAGCGCTTCGGGACAAATGCCGGCGTAGTTGTCGGAGGCAAAATGTTGCATGCGGTCGGGGCCAAGGCGGTGGTGGGCGTGGCCGTCATTTTAACGTTTCATACGTGAACACGCGGAGACGTCAATAACGGCCATGCCCGTGCCTGATTGGCCCCTGTCCGTGGCCCCTGTCCGGCGAACGCTTTACGATTATTTTCCGGCGGGTTGGCTGGCTGCTGCTGCCTTTGCCGCGTCTTTCTTGTTCGCTTCGTGATGACCGACTGCGCACCCCCCGGCCGCGCCTACGGCACCGTGTTTGCCCGCAACGTGGCCCGCCACGCCGCCTACTGCCGCCCCTTCCAGACATCCTTTGGCATAGACGGCACCCGTGGCGAAGAACATCGAGGAAGCGGCGACGAGTGTAGCGAGTTTTCGATTCATGAGACAGATTCCTTTTGTAGTCAACGCGCGAAGCTTCGTGCCTGCGCTTGCTACAACATGGCAAGCCGCGTACCTGTCGTTTTGCTTGCGGTTTTTGGTGGATAGAGTCAGGTCAGCGCGAACCGGTTCGCCTCAGATCACGAGCACCTTAGCGTCAATGGAAATCGTGCCGGAGACGGGACTGCGGTCTATATAACGGCATTTGTCCTCTTTAGCGGCGAAGAGAGGACGTCTCTCGCAGACGTAAAAAAGCCCGTTCTGTCGTAACTCAGAACGGGCTCTTTCGAACGGTTGAAGCGGCTAACGGTTTGGACGCTTAGAGCTTGCCCTTCACCCAGTCATTCACCCCGGCCAGTGCACCTGCCAGGTTCTCCGGCTCCGTGCCGCCCGCCTGCGCCATGTCCGGCCGTCCGCCGCCCTTGCCGCCGACTTGCTGCGCGACGAAGTTCACCAGATCGCCCGCTTTAACCTTCTTCGATGCGTCCGGCGTCACGCCCGCAATCAGGCTGACCTTGTTGCCATCGACGGCCGCCAGAACGATGGCTGCGTTCTTCAGCTTGTCCTTCAATTTATCGACGGTTTCGCGCAGTGTCTTGCTATCCGCACCCGGCAATTGAGCCGCCAGCACAAACACCCCGCCGATCTCAACCGCCTGCGACACGAGTTCGTCGCCCTGATTGGACGCGAGCTTCGACTTCAGCGCGCCGAGTTCCTTTTCCAGCGCCTTCACGTGCTCCTGGACTTGCGTAATGCGCTGCGTGAGTTCGGACGGCTGCGCCTTCAGCACAGCGGACGCCGCGTTGATCCGCGCATCGAGTTCCTGAACAAAGCGCACGGCGTTATCGCCGGTAATTGCTTCAACGCGGCGAATCCCTGCCGCGACGCCGCCTTCCATCACGATCTTGAACAAGCCGATGTCACCCGTGCGATGCACGTGCGTGCCACCGCAAAGTTCGCGCGAGAAACCGAGGTCGAGCACGCGTACTTCGTCGCCGTATTTTTCGCCGAACAGCGCCATCGCACCGCCCTTCACCGCTTCGTCGTACGCCATCACACGCACGATACCCGGCGCATTCGCCAGCACTTCCGCGTTGACGATTTCTTCCACGCGACGGATCTGTTCGTCGGTCATCGGCGCGTTATGCGCGAAGTCGAAGCGGGTCTTGTCCGGATCGACGAGCGAACCTTTTTGCTGCACATGGCTGCCGAGCACTTCACGCAACGCCCTGTGCATCAAGTGGGTCGCCGAGTGATTGCGGGCGGTGCGAAGACGGCGAACCGTATCGATTTCCGCTTTCACCACGTCGCCTACCTTCAGCGTGCCCTGCTCGACCGTGCCGTGATGGCCAACGACGTCGGACTGGACCTTGAGGGTATCGACGACGGCGAAGCGCACCGCTGCGTTCGCGAGCACACCCTGATCGCCCGCCTGACCGCCCGATTCGGCATAGAACGGCGTGTGATCGAGCACGGCGACGGCCTGCTGGCCGACCCGCGCTTCTTTCACCGATACACCGTCCACGTAAAGCGCGACCACTTTGGCGTCGTCGAAGATTTCGTTTTCGTAGCCGTGGAACGTGGTTTTCTCGCCCGCGTAGTCCAGGCCTTGCGCCGACTTGAACTTACCGGCCGAGCGAGCCTGCTCGCGTTGACGTGCCATGGCTTCGTCGAAGGCGGCTTCGTCGACCGTGATGCCGCGCTCGCGGCAAACGTCGGCGGTCAGATCCAGCGGGAAGCCGAACGTGTCGTGGAGTTTGAACGCGAGTTCGCCGTCCAGTTGCTTGGAGCCCTTGGCGTCGAGCGTGGCGAGTTCGGTTTCGAGCATCGACATGCCGTGTTCGATCGTCTCGAAGAAACGTTCCTCTTCCTGCCGCAAAACGTCCGTCACGCGGGTTTGCGCGTCCTTGAGTTCCGGGTAGGCCGAGCCCATTTCCTCGACCAGATCGGCTACGAGCTTATGGAAAAACGCGCCCTTGCGACCGAGTTTGTAGCCGTGGCGAATGGCGCGGCGCACGATTCGGCGCAGCACATAACCGCGGCCTTCGTTGCCGGGAATCACGCCATCGACGATCAGGAACGAGCACGCGCGAATATGGTCCGCGATTACCTTCAGCGAATTGTCGGTGAGATCCGGCGTGCCGGTTTCACGGGCGGCGGCCTTGATCAGCGTCTGGAACAGGTCGATTTCGTAGTTGCTGTGCACATGCTGGAGCACGGCGGCGAGACGTTCGAGGCCCATGCCGGTATCGACGCTCTGCTTGGGCAGCTTCGTCATGTTGCCCTGGACGTCGCGATTGAATTGCATGAACACGAGATTCCAGATCTCGATGAAGCGGTCGCCGTCCTCTTCCGGGGATCCTGGCGGGCCGCCCCAGATTTCCGGGCCGTGGTCGTAGAACACTTCCGAGCACGGGCCGCACGGGCCGGTGTCGCCCATGGTCCAGAAATTATCCGATGCGTAGCGCGCGCCCTTGTTGTCGCCGATGCGGATGATCCGCTCTTTGGGCACGCCGATTTCGTTTTCCCAGATGGCGAACGCTTCGTCGTCTTCCTGATAGACCGTGACCGTGAGTTTGTCGGCGGGCAGGCCGTAGACCTTGGTAAGCAGTTCCCAGCAGTAGTGGATAGCGTCGCGCTTGAAATAGTCGCCGAACGAGAAGTTGCCCAGCATTTCGAAGAACGTGTGATGGCGGGCCGTGTAGCCGACGTTTTCGAGGTCGTTGTGCTTGCCGCCCGCGCGGACGCTGCGCTGCGAGGTGGTCGCGCGCGAATATGGCCGGCTCTCCGTGCCCAGGAACACGTCCTTGAACTGGACCATGCCGGAGTTGACGAACAGCAGCGTGGGATCGTTGCCCGGGACCAGGCTGGACGAGCGCACGATCGTGTGGCCCTTCGATTCAAAGAACTTGAGGAATTTCTCGCGGATGTCGGCGGCTTTCATGGCGTGCGGGTCTGCTGTTTTGTACGGCAGCGGCGCTTGGGGCGGAGCGTCTGACTTTTGTCTTTAGTCTTTTGTCGCTGGTCGCGCGCGAGGGCCGGATGCCGGGTGCCAAAATGGGATTGTCGATTATACGGGGTTTGGAAGGGGTTTTCGCTGGCGCCGGTGGACGGTTTTGGGGTTTTGGGTTTCGGTGCTCGTGGGAGGGGTAGGCCGGGTTTGCCAGGTTCGCGGTCGGGGTCACTGCCGGGTTGCTGCTTTTGGCCTTAGCGGACTGGGTCAATGCCGGGTTGCTGCTTTTGGCCTTAGCGGACTGGGTCAATGCCGGGTTGCTGCTTTTGGCCTTAGCGGACTGCCCGCGTTGGATGTTTTCTTTATCACTGTTAGCCACTGTGCGTGGCGGCACGTCATTTCTTTGCCCAAAGCGGCAAAGAAACGAAGCAAAGAAAACGCTTTCAACCACGCTACCCTAAGTGTCCACAGCGTGCAGTTTTGATTCATAGGTGCCCCAAAAGCACAGTGCTCGCCAGAGCTACGAATGTTTGAACCCCTCCTTCTCGCGAATCCCGACATAGACACGCTTCGCCACCCGTGCTCTCGGGCAAGCACCAATGCCCACGGATCTGCCCGGCCTCACCGGTTTTTGCTACCTCGCTTCTCGCTGGGGCGGTCACTGCCCAATTCCTTCGTTGAACAAGGGTTTCAAGCGAAGCCGTCCTCCAGTGCGCGTCAAAACCCTTATCTCACCCCTGCCCCGATCAACCCGCCCGCCGCTGCGCCCGCGACCGTCCCAATCGGACCACCCGTCAGCACATAACCCAAAGCCCCGCCTGCCGCCGCGCCAATACCAGCATGGGCCTGCGTGCGGTTCATCGCGCACGCCGACATCGAAGCGATAAACACACCCATTGCCGCAACCCGTGCAACCCGAAAAGAAACCCGCGTGATCTTGTTCATCATGAAATTGTCCTTTTTATCGTCAATACCGCTCGCACCCCGAACCTTTCAATTTCATTATTTCGGAACGCGAGGCTATCTTAAAATCCTCCCATCAATGTCGACAATTCGATTTACGTCCCGTTACGCCGGATACAAGCCGTAGCGAAAACGCCATCGCCCGGTTACAACCGCGCAATCACCCTACGAGGTGCCCGGATGTCGCAGCCACGCCGCAGATCGCGGCAAAATCCCGGCCTGCGCTGTCCTGCCCCTCTTGCTAAGGTAGAATCGAAAGACCAGATAAGTCTTACCGAACGCAAGCCGCAGGTCTTCAACGCTAGCGCCCTCGTCCGCTCTCTCTTTCTCGCATGAACACCGATCGCAACGACGCTCCGGCGGTAAACAATTTCATCCGCAATATCATTGACGAAGACAATCGCAACGACAAATGGTCGCAGCGGGTCGAAACACGTTTTCCACCCGAGCCAAACGGCTATCTGCACATCGGCCATGCGAAGAGTATTTGCGTCAATTTCGGCATCGCGCGTGATTACGGCGGCGTCTGCCACCTGCGTTTCGACGACACGAACCCGGAAAAGGAAAGCGTCGAATACGTCGATTCCATCGTCGACGCCGTCAAGTGGCTCGGCTTCGACTGGAATAAAGACGGCACCGAACACCTGTACTTCGCCAGCGACTATTACGACAAGCTCTACGAATTCGCCGAGCTGCTGATCGAACGCGGCCAGGCTTATGTCGACAGCCAGTCGGCTGAAGAGATGCGGCTCACACGTGGCTCAGCCCAGGAGCCGGGCAAGAATTCACCGTTCCGCGACCGCACGCCGGAAGAGAACCTGGACCTGTTCCGCCGCATGAAAGCGGGCGAGTTTCAGGAAGGCGAGCATGTGCTGCGCGCGAAGATCGACATGGCGTCGCCGAATTTCAACATGCGCGATCCCGTCGTCTACCGGATCCGTTTTGCGCATCACTACCGGACCGGCGACACGTGGTGCATCTACCCCATGTACGACTACACGCACTGCGTATCGGACGCGCTCGAAAACATCACGCATTCGCTGTGTACGCTCGAGTTTGAAGATCACCGTCCGTTGTACGACTGGTTCTTGAATCAACTCGCCGATGACGGCAAGTTCACCCGTCCGCTGCCGCAGCAAATCGAGTTCTCCCGCCTGAATCTCACGTACGCCATCACCAGCAAGCGCAAGCTGCTGCAACTGGTGACGGAAAATCATGTGGACGGCTGGGACGACCCGCGCATGCCGACTATCGTTGGTGTACGGCGTCGGGGCTTCACGCCGGAAAGCATCCGGCTCATGTGCGATCGCGTGGCGGTGACGAAAGTGGATTCGTGGATCGACATGAGCGTGCTGGAAGGCGCATTGCGCGATGATCTCGACGAAAAGGCGCCCCGTGCAATCGCGGTGCTGGACCCGCTGAAACTGATCATCGACAACTATCCGGAAGGCACGAGCGAAGCCTGCAGCGCGCCGGTTCACCCGCATCATCCTGAGCGCGGCACGCGCGAATTTCCGTTTTCACGGGAATTGTGGATTGAGCGCGAGGACTTCCAGGAAGTCCCGAAGAAAGGCTATTTCCGGTTGTTCCCCGGCAACAAGGTGCGGCTGAAGTACGGGTTCGTCGTGGAATGCACGGGCGCGGACAAGGACGAGCACGGCAACATCACGGCTGTGCATTGCACGTATTTCCCCGACAGCAAGTCCGGCACGGAAGGCGCAAACGGCTACAAGGTCAAGGGCACCATTCACTGGGTCAGCGCAGAAGGCGCGTATGAAGCCGAAGTACGGATCTACGACCGCCTCTTCAAGGAACCGCAACCCGGTGCAGGCGGCGCGGAATTTCTCGATGCGTTGAACCCGGATTCGAAGCGCATCGTGCGCGCTTATCTCGAACCGGGCGCACGCCAGGCAAACGCCGAAGATCGCTACCAGTTCGAACGCCACGGCTATTTCGTCGCTGACCGTATCGATTCGAAACCCGGCTCGCCGGTGTTCAATCGAATTGTCAGCCTGCGCGATAGCTGGACCAAGCCGGCTTAAAGCCATCGGCGCGTCCCACCGGACGCCCGCACCTGTTGTGGGGGATGCTTTGCAACGCACCTTGCCAAGGTCGTTCGTCCGCACGTGGCGAATAACACATACGTCACACGCGGCACGCACATCACGTGCCTCAGGCACGTGCCGCGTGTCGTGCGCGTTTGCACTGCTGATCGCGGCGCAAACGGCTTTCGCGGGCACAGTCGACCTGTCCTCGCCTACGTTACGCAAGATCGCCGAGAACAACACCATCGTCCTCGGCGTGCGCGAGTCGTCGGTCCCCTTCTCCTATCTCGACGCAAACGGCCAGCCGATCGGCTATTCACAGACCATCGCGCTCAAGATCGTCGACGAAGTCCGACTCCGCTTGCAAACACCCCGGCTCGCCGTGAGCACGGTGGTCGTCACATCGGCGAACCGATTGTCGTATATGGTGAATCACCAGATCGACCTGGAGTGTGGGTCGACCTCCCATATTCGTGACCGGGAGCAACTGGTCGAGTTCTCGAACAGCTTCTTCGACTACGGCGTCAGGATGGTGGTGAAGCGCAAATCCGGCATCCTCAACTACGGCGATCTCGCGGGCAAGACGGTTTCGACCACAGCCGGTACATCGGATGAACAGCTACTGCGGGAGCTGTCGCTGAACCGGAAACTGAATCTGCGAATCATCAGCGCGAAAGACCATGCCGAAGCTTTCGATGCACTGAAAACCGGCCGCGCGGTGGCGTTCGTGATGGATGATCCGTTGCTATACGGAAAGATTGCCCAGGAAGGTCCAGCCCAAAACGAGTACATGGTCACCGGTGAGCCGCTCGCGCACGAGCTCTACGCGTGCATCATGCGCAAGGGCGACCCGGTCTTCAAGCAACTGGCCGACGACGTGATTGCCGGCATGGAGCGTTCAGGCGAAGCCGAAAGACTCTACAACCAGTGGTTCATGCAGCCCATTCCCCCCGACAACATCAACTTACGGTTCCCCCTGTCGCCAGAAATGCGCGCGCTGTTCGCGAATCCGAACGACCGCGGTTCCGACAATTAGCAGAGACCAGCGCCGGTTAATCGCGGCCTGACGTACGGCGCTTGGCCCCTGTTTTCCGGCTCAGGCTAGTGTCTGGTGCAGTTCGATAAGCGACAGCGTGGTCTGGAACAATCGCGCGAGGCTACGGCTTGCAAACTGATCGACATCAATCGGTGTGACCCATCTGTACGCGTCCATTTCGGGAATCATCGTGCCGTCCCGGCGACGCGGAAAATACGATTCGCAGACGCACTCTTCAAGCTTCACTTCGTCGTCGGTCACTCGCACCGCGAACAGATGCAGGTCTTTATCGCGGCGATAAACAAACCGCCCCAGATCCTTCAACCGCTCTGCCTCCATCACAATTCCCGTCTCTTCCACGAGTTCCCGCAACGCCGCTTCCACGGGTTGTTCGTCCGCCTCACCCTGGCCTTTCGGGATATCCCAGTGCGACGTCTCAGTCGCGTGGCACAGCAACACGTCGCCTTGCGTGTTGAGAATCACGACGCCGCACGAAACCGTCCGGTCGACCATTTAAGCGGCCTTCCGGATTCGCGATACCGCGTGACAGGAAACGTCGGGCTGGTTAAAACAGGTCACTGTTTCAACAATGCCCATTTGCCGCCGTCAGGCTTGCAGACGGTCGGCGCCCAGGTCTGCGTCTGGCCCTTGGCGTGAGCCACCATGGTGAGCTTGCGGCACGTACGGTCGCCGTCCTTCTTCGTGTCCGATGGCGTGATCGTGCCGTTGATGGCAACCGAATTGCCCGCGCCTTCATTGTTCCAGTCGAGCGACTCGCCGTCTTGCTTGGTGTCGAGCGCCGAGTGGGCCGCGTTGTTGAGCGCCTGCAAGTCACGCTGCTTCATGTAGGTGATCGGCGTGTTGTTGAGAAACCCGAGGTTCGCCGCGTGAGCTGCGCCGCTGGCAAGCACGACACAGCTTGCGATCAGTTTCACGGCGAGCTGCACCGAGACGCGCTTGAGCGCGCGAGATGGGTATGACATGGAAACACTCTCCCTCGTTAGTATTGATATTGAGATATTGAATTTCGGCTATATCAGCAAGATCGCAGCAAAGTTGGTACGACTGCATTATTCGCGGCCATTGCCATAATCACGATCATCTGGGTCGAGGATAGCATGAGGGCATAAGGACTTTGCAAGCATCCAACGTCCGCCGAATGGCCATGCGCTCTGATTTTCAGAGCAACCCGGGACTATCTCAGAGGTGTCTGATAGAGGTATTGGAGACGGAAAACTAATATCGACAGCTTGTGAACTACGCTTCTATTTCGATCATGAACACCCTTCTCGCTACCGCCCAAACGCCCACGCTCTACGAGTGGCTGTGCGCCGCCATTATCGCGTGTGCGATCACGATGCCCAAGGGATTCCTGGCGATGGACCGGATGCTGGCGAGACGGCCCGAGCGGTCCGAATGGTCAAGCTGCGCGTATGTTCCCGACCCGCGCGGCGCTACGCAGCCGTCAATCTGGCCGCGCGTGATGACCGCCATAGGCGGCGCGTTCTGGATCGGTGCATTGCTCACGCTGGTGTTCTTATGCCGGCAACTCGCTCCGTAGATTTGTCGCAACCCGGCATGAATCAAGGGCAGCTTCGGCTGCCCTTTTTTGTCGTCGAACGCTTTCGCCTATCTGTTTCACGTATTCCGTCATTAGCTTCGAAGCATCGCTTATTCGACGCGCAAACCTATCGCCGCTATGGTCAACGATATCTCTTCTTCCACGGAAATCTCCATGAAAAGGCTGGGCTTGTCGTTGTCGTTATCAGGGTTATGGATTGCTGCTGCGTTTGCTTTGTTGCCGCTGTCTGCGTCGGCGCAAGATGCGGCGAGTGCGCCTGCGAAGCATTTGCGGATCGGTTTCCAGAAGGCCGGTTTGCTTGCCGTGCTCAAGGCCCAGGGTTCACTTGAGCAAAAGCTCAAACCGCTCGGCTACACGGTCAGTTGGTATGAATTCCCTGCCGGGCCGCAATTGCTCGAAGCGCTCAATACGAGCAACATCGATTTCGGCTATACGGGCGCACCGCCGCCCATTTTTGCGCAGGCTGCGGGCGTGAATTTCGTTTATGTCGGCGCCGAGCCGGGCGGAGAAACCAATGAGGCGCTGTTCGTCAAAGCGGACTCGCCGATTCATTCGCTGGCTGAGCTGAAAGGCCGGCGCATCGCGTTGCAGAAGGGATCAAGTTCGAACTTCCTGCTGCTTGCCGTACTGCAGAAAGCGGGCTTGAAACTCGACGATATCCATCCGGTTTATCTCGCACCCGCGGACGCCCGCGCGGCCTTCGAAAACGGCGATGTGGATGCATGGATCGTCTGGGATCCGTATTACGCCGCCGCGCAAAAGGCGTTGACCGTGCGCACGCTTGCGGACTACACCGGGTTACCGAAACCATTCAATTTCTACGAGGCGACGCGCAGCTTCGCCACTCAAAATCCCCAGGCAGTGCGTGCCGTGATCGATCAGTTGCGAACAACCGGCGCGTGGGTCACGCAGCACCCCGCGGACACGGCGGCGTTGCTCGCGCCGAAAATCGGGCTTGATGCCGGGCTGGTGGAGACGTGGGTACGCCGAGTGCCGTATGGCGCTACACCGATCGACGAGAAGATTGTCACGACCCAGCAGGGCGTGGCCGACATGTTCTATCGCGCGAAGCTGATTCCGAAGGCGGTGACGGTGAAGGACAACGTATGGCGGGACCAGGACGCGCTGACAGCGCGGTAGGCGTAACGACTTTTGAAGCGGTGGCGGGTTCGCGTGAGCGCGCCCTGCTGAACCGCCCTGCTGTGCATCGCGCGATGTCGTGGTTTCGCACGCCCAAGGCGTTGAGACGAACCAGAGGTTCTGGTACGGCAGGAGGGACTCGAACCCCCGCCCCTCGGCTTAGAAGGCCGATGCTCTATCCAGCTGAGCTACTGCCGCGTTGCAGGTGAACCGGGATTTTACCTCATCGAAAGGATGCGAGGCCTCATTCCGAGACCTCGCCCGCTCGAATGCGGTTTAAACCCTCGCGTTACCGCCCTTAAACCGGTTGCGGATGCAGCATGAACCAGCCAAGACAGAACGCGCCCGCGACCACGCAATACAAGCCGAAAGCCGCCAACCGACCGCGGCCTTCGAAGTAACGCATCAGGAAACGCACGCTTAAATACGCCGCGATTCCCGTCAGCACGCCACCGAGGACGGCATCGAAGAGTTGATCCGGTGCGTGGAACAGCTTCGGCAACTCAAGTACGCCGGCGGCGAAGATGATCGGCGTACCCAGCAGGAACGAGAACTCCGCTGCTTTCTCGGAACTCATCCCGGCGCCAACGCCCGCGATAATCGTCAGCCCGCTGCGCGAAAACCCCGGAATCAGCGCGCCGATCTGCGCGAGGCCGACCAGAAACGCCTGCTTGAACGTGAGGTCTTCAGGCGAACGCTCGGCGCGCGCACGCGTCAGCCGGTCGCCGACCCACAACAGCACGCCGTTCACCATCAACGCCGCTGCGACTATCCGCAGATCGTGGAACAGCGCCTCGAGCCGCTTTTCAAGCACCAGCCCGACGATACCCGTCGGAATAGTGCCGATGATCAGCGCCCACATCATGTGCCCATCAGCATTTTTGCGGCCGCGCAGCGATCCGACAAACCCCTTGATCAGCGCAATCCAGCGCTTGCGGAAGTACCACAGCAACGCGAGCGCCGTACCCAGATGCAACGCGACCAGGAACGGCAACAACTGCGGCGCGTGTTTGTCGATGTGCATCCCGATCAAGCCGGGCACCAGAAGCGTATGTCCAAGACTGCTGACCGGGAACAATTCAGTCACACCCTGGAGTACGCTCAGAAAAATCAGAAACCACAAAGTCACGCGTCGATCCTCTTTCGTTATTGGCGACAGGCACATAGCCGCGGCGGTGCAGCAAATGACCAAGCAAACCGGGCCGATTATGCCGGTCACCAAAAGCAGCGCCAAGCCTTGCGTGGTGCCTTTCATTATCGAAAGCTAATCGTTTGGATAATGGAATTTATTCGTAATAAATAAAAAAGCCCGTTGTAATAACGGGCTTTTAATGTGATTGCGTCATGCCTGCGTCACGGTCGCACCTTGTATAAAAACAGCAGGGTGCCGGCGCCAAACGTGCCAAAAATGAACACTCCAAACATCATCGCCAGATCCATATCATCCTCTTCGTTCGGCAGGACCGCTTGATCTGTGTGAGATCGTCAGGGTCGAAAGATGTTTCATCCGCGTTACATCGCGCTTGCATTATCAAGGTAATGAAAGCGCCTGCGTCAGTCGCAGTTTCCCCAAAAGGGTTTCCCCGTAGAATTGAGCCGCCCATCGCGTCACATCGTCTGTTCGTTGCGGGTTCGAACATTTGTTCGTCTACATAGTTCGCCCACGCAGTTCGCCCACGCAGTTCGCCCATCTACTCAAGGAGACCACCGATATGTCATCCCAGCCTGAAGACATCCTGGAAATCACGTTCGATGACGCCGTTCTCGAACTCGCGCCGAGCGCGGGCGGACGGCTGATGACGTGGCGCGTCGGCGGCGAGCCCGTTATTTTTTGGCCGGCCACGCCGGACTGGTCCAATTTCGTCAAGATTCGTGGCGGCAACCCCTTGTTGTTTCCGTTTCTCGGGCGCCATTTCGTCGATGGCGAAATCGGCAAATGGCGCGATCTGGAAGGCGTCGTTCACGAACTCCCCATGCATGGTTTTGCGCGCAATCTGCCGTTCGAGCACCGGAAAGACCCGGACGGTCACGGCGTACGAATGACGCTCGTGGACAACGATTTCACGCGCCAGGGTTATCCGTTCGCATTTCGTTTCGAGGCAGCATATCGGTTGGTCGACGCCGTGACGCTTGATGTCGAACTCACCACGTCGAACCCCGGCGAAGTGCCGCTGCCCTACTACTCAGGCCATCATTTCTACTTCGCCCTGCCGCACGGCCAACGCGGGATCAGCAGTCTGGAATTGCCGCGCACGGAGACGCGCCGGCAACTCGACGATGGTTCGATTACCGACCCGCAAGCGGGCGCAGCGCGGTACGCGCTGGACGACGCCAACATCCTGGATCGTTTCCATTGCTTTACCGGCCCGTCCGACAACCCTGTTCGCCTTGTCACGCCGGGTTTGAAGCGCGCGGTGAATTTCGACCTGCAACGCCCCGACTCGGTACCGTGGTACGCCGTGACGACCTGGACCCTGGAACCCACATCGGATTTCTACTGCGTCGAGCCGTGGGTCGGACTTCCGGATGCCATTCACAATGGCCGCGGACTGCGCTGGCTTGCGCCGGGAAAAACCGAAACGGCAGCGCTGCGGCTGACCGTTTCGCCGGCTGATTGAAGAGGAAATGAGCAGGACATGAGCGCGAAAAGAGCGGGACAACAGCGGGACACGAGCAGCAACTAGCCCGGCATCTGGCCCGCTTCTGAGGGCGACGCCGCCGGGACGGTAAAATCGGACATTTCGCCGATGCGCGTCCTGGTTTGTTTGCCGCAGCGTTTTCGGTTTGTGCGGCGCTTTGCGAGGTTTTGAGTTTGGTAAAAATAATTCGACGGCTGACCTGCGTGACGTTGGTCGCAGTGCTCGCCGCGTGTGGTTCCGCGCCGGTCGGACCGGGGTTTTATCGAGTTGAACGGGGCGACACATTGTCGAAGGTCGCGCGGGCTAACCGGACATCGGTCCAGAGCATCACGCGCTGGAACAATCTCACCGACCCGAATGCGATCGAAGTCGGCCAGGTGCTGCGCGTGGCGCCACCAGCGGGAAGCGTGACACCGGCTGGGTCATCTGCGCCGGCCCGCACGAGCGGCGCGGAACCATCGGATTCGTCGCCTTCGTCATCCGCCCTGGTCACGCCGGCCACCAGCATTTCGCTTATCTGGCCGACGCAAGGCAGCGTGATTCGCGGTTTCGACGGCAAGAGTTCGAAGGGCATCGACATCGCGGGCGCGCCCGGGACGCAGATCGTGGCGGCGGCCGCAGGAACGGTTGTCTATGCGGGGAACGGGCTGCGCGGTTACGGCAACCTGCTGATCGTGAAGCACAATGCCGACTATCTGACCGCTTACGCGCATAACCGCGCGCTCCTCGTGAAGGAGGGCCAGAGCATCACGCAGGGTCAACCCATCGCGGAAATGGGCGACACCGACACGAATCGCGTGATGCTGCATTTTGAACTGCGCTACAAAGGCAGTTCGATTGATCCATCGCGCTATCTGCCGGCACGGTAACGCGCCGCTCAATTGAAGACGGGCACGCTCAATGAAGGCGGGCATGCCCAATCAAATACAGGGAAGAATCGATGAAATTACAAGTTTGCGCCACGACGCTCGGAAAGGTAGCCGCGACGGCTGCAGCAATGGCGGTTGCGCTGACACTCGCTGGCTGCGCCGACTCGGCGAAGATGACCTATCTGCCGTCCGGCGACACCGGTTTTGCAATCAATTGCAGCGGTGGGGACGCGAGTACGAGCTGGGCGGAATGCTACAAGAAGGCGGGCGAGATGTGCGGATCGTACGGCTACGACGTGGTGTCGAAAGATGTCGACAACGGGGCGACGTCAGGTGGAACCGTGGCCGGGATTTTCGGCGCGAACGTCAAGAACCGGTCGATGGTGATTCGCTGCAAGCAGTAGCGCTCGCGTGTTTCTTGATCGATCGGCCGAGGCGAGCAACGTGTTCACTCACCGCCCGGTTTGCTCGTGGACCCAGCAAGCCCAGGAGTTGCGCGCCGCGCCAGTGACCGGACAACGGGTCAATATGCGAGGCGAACGCGAGCAACGAACCCAGTGCGATCGGACAAATGGCGAGGAAAATCCACAACGAGGTCATGATCGGGAATCGATATCAGGAAATGGGATCATACCTTTGCGGCAAGAAATTCGCATAAGCCGCCGTGTAATCCGCTTTCCGCTCGTAGTAATTACGTGTCGCGGCCTTCGTTGACCAGACAGCCTTAACCTCTGGAAACGCCCATGCACATTGGGTTACGCGTTGATACAAGTGATCACAATCAGCCCGATTGATGCACTCTAGAATACGTTCAGCCCGAGATTCTCTGCGCGAACAGTCCTTTCGGGTCAGAAGCCCCGGTGTGCCCGCACCGGGGCTTCGCTTTATTTGGTTATCAATTGAGCGTTAGCGCCCTGCTCCGGCTTTCTGCTTACGAGATTGCTTTGAGCCGGCGGGAGTCGTAAAGAATCCGTACCGGGATTGCCTAAGGAACACAACAAAAAGGCCGTTTCCGACTGGCGTCGGAAACGGCCTTTGCTTGCGCTGAATTTTACGCGTTGCGTGCGGAGATTAATGCGACGCGTGGTCGTGATCGTGCTGATGCGCGCTGGGGTCTTCGGCGGCCTGACATGCCGGACAAATGCCCTTTAACTCAATGTCGTCGCCCGCCAGCCGATATCCGCTCGCCTCGACCTGTGACATCAGGCTCTGGCGCAACTGTTTTTGCTGCTGCAACTCGGTCACGCGGCCACATTGCTGGCAAACAATCAGCACGCCGTGCTGGCAATGCGTGAGGTCGTGGCAGACGGTGAACGCGTTGATCGATTCGATCCGATGAATCAGCCCTGCCGACAGCAGGAAATCCAGCGCCCGATACACCGTGGGAGGCGACGCGTTCGGATGCATCGCCCGCATTTCATCGAGCAACGTATAAGCTTTGGTCGCGCGGCCCGAGGCCAGCAGCAACTCGAGCACGGTGCGCCGAATGGGCGTGAGTTTCTGGCCACGCTCGCGACAATAGTCGTCGGCCATCGTGACCGCCGCCTGGAGCGCGTCGGCGGACGAGTGGGCGTGAGACTGGGCGTCGTTGGCGGGCGTTTTCATAGGCGGATTATACGCTGCGGCATGAGGGCCAAGCTTCGGGCGCGCGGCGTCATGGCTTTACTGCGGCTGCTCAGGCTTGGCTGGCGCGATGATCATGACCGGCGGCGTGGTATCGGTGGGCACGCCTTTGTAATCGGGCGGATCTTGCGGCGGCGTGTGATGCGGCACGGTGGCGTCGGCACAGGCGGACAGGAATAGGGAGCAGATGAGCAAAGCAGCGAAACGCGGCATGGACGGCCCGGAAATAAAGTTCAGGAAGTTCAGAAACGAATACGAAGGGTGAACGCAGAAGATTAAACGATATCGGGGATTTGCGAGAGAACGGACACGCTGGGCGGCTGCGGCACAGCGCTCAGCCGATGCAACAGTGCCAGAAATGGCGAAAGGGTCACGAGTTAAACTCGTGACCCTTTCATTTAAAACGTGGTCGGAGCGAAAGGATTCGAACCTTCGACCCTCTGATCCCAAAGTGGTAAAAAGGCAACTCCGCGACACTCCGCTAAGCTCCGCAATATTCCGACTACCCTTATCCAGTAAGGCTTTAACGACGATTTATCACTCCGCATTGCTCCGCACGCGTACACTGGAATCCGGACTAAAACCGTACAAATTCCGTACACGGAGAGTGACGTGGCAAAGAACCTTACAGTGAAAGCAGATGAAAGCTTAGGCGATGAAAAGCTGTCGGCGATGACATTCGCTAAGGCAAAGGCCAAAGACAAGCCTTACCAAATAACAGCGGGTCGAGGCCTGCGCATGCGCGTTGCAATTGATTGCACAAAAACTTGGCTCGTTCGTTATCACGTAGACGGCAAGGAATTGCAGTACCGAATCCCCGAACCCTACGGAAGCGGGCCGGATTTTTGTAGTTGGAAAGATGCTTTGGTTCACGCCGCCAATATTCAAGCGCTCGCACGGCAAGGCGTTGATTACGCTAAAACCTTGATCGATGACAAGGAAGCTGAAAATCGCGCGCGCGAAGAGCAGCGCAATGCCGAAAAGACCGTCCAAAACCTTTTCGATGTCTGGCACGCGGAAATATCGGTCAAGCGAGGCAAGAAAGGTCGTAAAGACGGTGGCGCTGAAGCCAAACGCATGTTGGAAAAGGACGTACTGCCGTTCTTGGGTAATACACTCCTCACGAAAATCACAAAAAATGATGTGTTAAACGTTGTGCGTCGAGTGTCCAACCGCGAAGCAAATCGGCTGGCGGTCATGATCGTGCGGGACTTAAAACAAATGTTCCGGTATGGCGAGAGTAATCAACCGTGGAAACGTTTGTTAGTGGAATCCGATGTACTGGCAATTCAAGACACTGACGTAGTGCGCGGCGCGTACGATCCTGTTTCAGACAATGAACGCACGCGTGTGTTATCCGTTGATGAAATCAAGGCACTCAAAGAGAAAATGTCCAAGTCAGGATTAACGGCGGTTGTGCAATCCGCTGTTTGGGTCATGCTCGGTTGTGGTACTCGCGTAGGTGAAACGGTTGCGGCTGAATGGGGGCATATTGATTTACAAGCCCGTACTTGGTCAATCCCCAAAGAAAACACTAAAACTCAAACCGCGATCACCATTTACCTCTCCGATTTCGTACTGCGGCAATTCCAAGCACTATGGGACAAACGACAAAAGCTTGATGCCGATAAGCGTAGTGCTTGGGTGTTCCCCTCGCGCACCGACCGCCTAAAGCCGCTGAATAACCAAACGGTAGGTAAGGCACTGGCAGACCGTCAGCGTGACAACGGTAACCCTATTGCAGGTCGTACCGAACAAGTAGACGCGCTAATGCTTCCCGGTGGTGAGTGGCGCTGTCATGATCTGCGGCGCACGGCCGGAACACTAATGCAGGTCCTTCATATTCCGGAGGGTGTGGCGCATCGATGCCTGAATCACGCACAAGCCGACAAATTAAGCCGTATTTACCTGCAATACGATTATGCGGATGAAATGCGGGCGGCATGGACGGCATTGGGCAATTACTTGGATGAAATTCTAGCTGCTCAGGTGTTGCCATTTCCTCACGCGGCATAATGCACAACGGATTAAACCGGAGTATTATGGAGTTCGATTTAAACATTTGAGTTAATAAGTCGGGGCGCACATGGCAGTTCATATTATTAATAGAGCACCGTTATCTCCCCGGCTTCGCGCTGGCGACGTAATGCGGCTGTTAAATGTGAAAAAATCGGTGTTTTATGAGGGTATAGCGTCGGGCAGATATCCTAAACCCGATGGCAAAGACGGTAAAATGAGTTGGTGGCGTGGTGAAACTGTTCGCCCGTATCTTTAAGGCCAGTAATGACCGGAAGCCCTTTTCTGTTGGTCGCCGGTAATGTGATGCGCGCAATTGATTGCGCCGGTCATGCGGGCAACACCGGACTAGCGCACGAAAAAAACCGCCGTTTGACGGGCGGGCGGGCATCGACGCTGAGAGGGCCATCGCCTAAGGACACGGCATTTTACCGTGCTGCTGCCGATAGCGTGCCAACGAAAGCCGCAACACCATCTGCATTCCGTGAAACGCTCGTCCGTTCTGCGCAATCAATTGCGCGGGCCTGCCGGTGCTATGCTGGCGGGCAAAAACGGGGGCATGCAATGAAAATCGACGGGTGGCAAATACCACTTGCAACGATAGCGGGCGTCATGGGCGCAAGCGCCTACTTCCACCATCCAGCCGAAACCTCTGAAGCCGTTGCAGCATGGGTGCAGGCTGTCGGGTCCATCGGTGCGATTCTGGCGGCGGTATGGATTTCGAACAAACAATACCGCGACACCCGCGAACTTGAGGCGCGACGTGCCGCCGACGAATCTGCCAAAGAGCTAACGGAGACAGTGGCATTCGTTGAGGCCATTCGCGAAGAATTAAAGTCAGTGTGGTACGGATATTCGTCGGACACACGTAAGCAATTGCTGGCGGTCGAGGAAGAAGATTATCTCGACCATGTTTATCCGGTATCGGCAGACGCTTTTACGATCTACAACGGGGCGTCGTCGCGGGTAGGCAAGGTACCTGACGCTAAATTGCGGCGGTTGATTGTCGTCATCTATGCACAGGCTAAGGGGCTTATCTCGTCCTTCCAAGCCAATAACGTGCTGATACGGGAATTTGACTCCTATGACACCGGTTCAATGGGTGCCCCGCAGCAAATGGGATCGGCAATAGTCAAGCGTAGGGAACTCGTCGCATCCACCAAAAAACTCAAACAGCGGGATGCGGCGATCTATCGTGATTTAAAGGCCTTCCGAACGTGCGCGGACAAATGGTTGAGAAGCGTGGGCGTAGAGTCTGCACGGCCAAATCCTCGCACTGACTAAGCGTCTGCAAGCAACTTAGCGAGGAAAGGAAATTCCTCACAGCATAGTGCGTCAATCTTCTGGCGCACTTGATCATGTGTGTTGCTGTCGTGGGTCGCCAGCGCAAGGTAATAGTTCTGGCCTTCGTATTTCGCAAAAACCAGCCATTCACCGGTTAGTGCTTCTGATGCTGCAAGACGCATCCAGTTGCCGTACACGCCATCGGTGATTATCTCGTCAAGTTCATCCAGCGGGACCGGGCGCTCTATACCCGCCGCTGCCGCGTCATCTGCACGCTGTTGCATCAACGGAAGGCCAAAGCGTCCCAGCCCCTTCTTTATATTGCTCGCCATGGCCCGCCGCCCATCTTCCAGATAGTGCTTATGCCATAGGCCCTTCAGCGGTGGATGCTTGTTTTGGATAGGCGGCTTCAACTTGCTGGGCGGCCCGATGCCTTCTAACGCGCATATCTCGCGCACGACCTTTGCGGGGTTCAACATGCCCGACTGCGCGCCGCCAAATAACGCGAGTACTAACAACAAGCTATGGCGTCCCGGCGCTGCCTGCTCAAGCCCGATGAAACGTGCGAACTCCTGCACCATAGGCAACATGTCTTCGCCGTTAGCTGCGGTCACGGTAAATAGTTTGACCGGCGTTTCCATAGGTCGGGGTTTAACCGGATCGGCTTCATTGGCCGATATATCGTTGTCGTTCATGACTCCACCGGTAAACGCAGATACTTTTATTAGAAGGGCAACCACGAAAGGTCACCACAAGCCCAAAGACGCGGCAATCGGTGCTCGGTGTCGCAAGAAAGTGTGCATTGCCTCATTGCCGTAACCGCGTCAACGGTTGGCGAGGTGGTGCAACGGGAAACGCACGCTAGCATATCCGGCGCGGTAACCGCCTGCTCGTCGGTCTGCCCCCGTCCGCGTGCTGCGGCAAGCCCAAAGGGATCAACGTACTGCATGCGAGGCACTACAAAGGCTTGCAAGTGGTTGAGTCGGTCTTGCTGGCTTTTGACGAACGCCTCAGGCATACCGGACGGCATGTTCGCTAGGCTCTGCTGAATGGAGCCAACGCAGTATGCGGCCTTAAGATCGGTGTCTGTGGGGGGTTGTGCATCCTGCGCGTGCGCCTGCGAATCGAGCAAGCACGCACAGGTCACGGCGTATAGGAATGTGGTCCGAAATCTCATACGCCCACGCTTATTGTCGTTAGGATCGTCATCATAGCGCGATGTATTGAACAACTCTGTCTGCGCAATTGATTGCGTGTAAAACCATGCACCGACAACTATTATTCGACCGTTGTAAACCTTACCTGTAAGCCAGTTGGTAAGGAAAGTGGCGTATTCGAGCCTTTATTACGAATTTTGGACTTACTCGCTGTTTACAGGTGAATAACATATTTACTATCAAAGACTTGCATAAAAGGGCCTGTAAGAGTCACTTTACATAAGGGATTCTATCAACCGAATTTCGCGTTATCAGCGAATTTTCACACCCCCTATCGAACAACTATTCATTGTCGCATCCACCTTTATTTTATCGCCATTTTCCAGCTTTTCGGGGCCAGCGCGCACTTGCTGCACGACGATCAAAGACGGACGGCGGGCGGGCTGAAAATTTCTTTGCGCGCACGCACGCGCTACGCTGACTAATTGGCACTTTGGCGAACGAACGACTTTTGCATCCCGCAGCGGACTACAGTGCGTGACAGGCGTTACCAGTGTGTGAACGTGCTATTTGCCGGTGAAATTGCAGAATTACAAATCGCGAGAACGCGCCAAAAGTGTTTGCATTGTGTAGCTGTTTGTACGTGCTTATACGGCTTTAAGACGCTCTAGTGTGCCGATATACGCTACGTGTAGTACTTCAAAATCAACACCTCTTTCCGGCCTTCGGCCGCCCGCGATTTTTTTACTATTTTGGCCTATTTATAGGGCTTTTAGGGGGTCTACTACTGACGTGCGGATAGCGGCGTTGCGCAATTGATTGCGTGGCGGCGGTTGCACGCGCACGTCAACCACCTGATATCAACGAACGCACCGTGCTTTCACGCACGTGCTCGCCGTTGATCGTCCATACATGACCGCCGTCTACAGGGTGACAGTAGATAGCCTGCGTGCGCGCCATATGAATGACCCCGCGTACGCCCTGTGGATGCGCATCGGTGAATATCACGCAAGTGTTGGCTTGCGCTTTGATTCGCTCTAGGTCGCGCATGTTTCTCTCCATAGTTCTTCAACATCAAAACCTTTTTCGCCCACGAATTTTTTGTTTGCGTACTGCGTTTTGCGGGGTTTTACGGGCTTTCCTGTGATTGCGCACGGCTGTTGTCCAGGTGCTGCGCAATTGATTGCGAGCGGTACGAGCACGCCGTGCGATCTAAGTGCTTCGGCCAACTGTCCGCGTGTCATGCTGCTTACGCACTTGCGGCCTTTCCGTGGCAAACATCCTGTAGGCGGAACACTGTATTCAACAGCAGCAAGGCGGGATTTCCAATCGATAACGAACGTACGCTGCGGCTCTTGACACCGCTCTTGCGCCACCGGCTTAGCCACCGTTTCCTTGCGCATAGCGGTCCGTACCCTGTTTATCGTGCTAACGGGCAGATTTAAAGCACTGGCTATGGCCTTGGTCCTCTCGCCTTCCTGAACGCGCCGCTGTACTTCCTCAACAAGCTGCGGGGATAGCGTCCATTTTCGTTTCCCTTCTACCGTGGTGACACACACCATATTAGGGTTATCGACGGGCTTTCTAGCCGGTCTGTCATCGTTGTGGCC
Source organism: Burkholderia sp. S171 (assembly GCF_009766085.1). Lineage (GTDB taxonomy): Bacteria > Pseudomonadota > Gammaproteobacteria > Burkholderiales > Burkholderiaceae > Caballeronia. Next base: position 45,270 of record NZ_LMUF01000011.1, read on the forward strand.
GTATGCTTTCTTTGGCGGGTCTGGTGGCGGCGGCAGGGAATGATGGCCCGGCCATTCCCAAGGCCTGTATGCAGGTCCCTCAAAAGTCTGTGCACGTGCCTTCGCAATTGATTGCACGACGAACATACGTGGTTGTTCTTCCACAATCATCCCCGCTTAGCTGGAAAAGGCAGGTCTTTGAATGCGCGTGCATGCTCCAGCGCCTTGCTGGCTATTTCACGGTCTGCCACGCGGTTATCCACAAGCCATGTAAGCCGGTCCGTTTTCGGCTGGTATTTCACGTCAATTCTTGTGCGACCAGATACAAAAATCACATGTCCACGTGCGGGCGCGGGTGCACAGGCCATCGCTTCGGCCTCCATTTCGGACAGCCACTGATAAATAGTCTTCATGGCGCACCTACTTGGCGTTGGCGGGTTTCATGTCACCCGGCGGCAGGTCTTTCACCAGCGAACGGTTTTGCCGGTCTGTGCTATCGGCCTTGGTATCGGCGGCCATTGGCGCGGTTTCTTTTGGAACAGCAACATTAGGATTGGGTGTATTTTCGATCATGATATGTACTCCGAAATTTTACGGTCAAAAAAGTACTGGTGATTCGCCTTCGAAGGTCGCCATAACACCGTAAAAAAAGCAGTCCGCGAGGTCATCCGCCCGCTTGTACGCTTCCTTGTCACCCAAGCGAAAACCCGTTACCTGCGTGAGCAGGTGATTGCGGGCAGAGCCTTTGAATTCGACTACCTTGTCGAACGCGTACTGACTCAGCTTTACTTTCTGCTCAAACACCGGACCCATGGCAATCTGTGCGCGTCCGCTCTTGCCTATCTGCGTGAATTCAGCGGGAATTCCATGGCTATTCCACCCTGCACGCTCACCATGTTGGATCAACATAGAACCGCTTTGCTTGTCTTCGATGTAGATACCCATTTGCGAGCCGTACCGGGCTTTGGTCTCTTTCGCCAGCGTTTCCAACCGTGCGAAGATCGATGGAATCCAGCTAACCTGAAGGTCGCTTCTGATCTGCAATAGCTCGTAATCAAGAATGGTCAGCGGTGCGCCCGATCCATACTTATTGATTGCCCAATAGATTACGCCGGTGCCATCGTTTTCCGCGCCGTCTTTAACGGCGGTGTCGATGGTGGCGAACACGAATTCGCAATGCTGTGGATAGGCCACACCTTGACCGTCCACCAGCAAGTCGGTGGCTTTAAACAAGCTCTCGCCAGTCCAGTTAACGAACTCCGCCATGTACTCTTGCTGATACACCAGCGGCGGCTTGGTTCGCTTTAGCTCTGCTACTTCGGTGGCGGGTAGAAACGGGTTTGACGATGTTGGTTGATGAAACTCTGTCCACACCACCGGCCAATTTTCACTAGCAATTTTGTTGGTGCACAGTTTGTAGAAAAAATTGTCTTCAGTAATGTCCTTTGGCGTCCCGCACACAATGGCGCTGCCGCCGTAGTCCAGCAACGTGGGTTCGATAGACAGACTGAAAATTTCTTCAAGTCCTGGAATGAACCCCGCTTCGTCAACAATGGCGCGGTGGTACTTACGGCTACGGCCTGCGTTCGGGTCTAGGCATGTCCAGATATCGATCACGCCACCGGTAAGCAGTTCGATGGTTAGCTCGGTCTTGTTTTGCGACTTGATAGCTGGCTTCAGCGTTCGCGTGAGATTTGCGTACATCTCGGTAACGCGCTTGTAGTCAGGCGCGAAAATACCGACGCGCTGCCCCTTCAGTGCGTCGTAACCCGCCACTACTTCGATAAGCGCGCTCTTGCCCCAGCGCCGCCCGCAACGAATGACGGTACGCTTTGCTAAGCCCCGATATACGTCTCGCTGGGTCTGGTGCAGCGGCATTAGCTGGATGGTACGACTAGCCATTGCCCGCGTCCTCATCCTCGGCAGGCTGCGCAATTGATTGCGGGGGACCGCCCACGATCTTAAGCACCGGCTGGCCCGGTGGTACGTACGGTTTGCTGGGTGTACCTGCTGGCGCGGGTGGCGCGTCGGGTGCACCGATGATATTCAGCGTGACCGTGCCGCCACCATCTTCAAGCCCTTGAAACTCAGTCAACAGCTTTTGCAATAGCCATTTTCTGTTTTCAGCCTTTTGTTTCGACCACGCCATGTAGTCGGTGCCCGTTGGCTTGGCAATCTTTGCAATTGCCTGATCCGGCAGGCAATCTATCTCGTCAGCCAGCGCATGCAGGTGAATTTTCCGCGCGGCCAGATACTGATCATTCAGTTTGTCGTCTACGGCCAGACGGCGGCGCACGGTAACAGCGTTCGGCATGCCGGGACGCCTGCACGCTTCCGCAAGCTTTTCACCCGCTGCAACGTACTGAAAGATTCGGTCGAATACTTCTGGAGCATAACCAACATTGGTAATGCGCTTGCGCGAACGCTTAACTTTGGGCGGCGCTTCCGCTGCCTGCGGCTTCTGTGGTGCTTGCTTTCCAATAATCTTCACCGGCATAACGGCCTCTAATCATTTTTGGCCTCCGTGCCAGTTGAATGGGGTGTGACTACTACGGTTAATCCTTTCGCGCTTTCAGCAATTCATCTAATTCGGTCGCGGCTAGGCGTAGCCAGTACGCCGCGCAACGAATATTGTCATCGACTTCTTCGAATTCGCGTGCACGTTGAATCAACTTAAGAACACCAAGAGCCGTCCCTTGCACGCTAGCAAGGCGCCGGTCACGGCTTCTATAGCGCCCTTCGAACGACACTTCCATGTCTTCAATTTCCGTAAGCACAATTAAGCTCCTTGTTGTGCTACATCCAGCAAGCGCGAAACCTCGCTGGCCTGTACTTCAGTATTGTCCACATACCATCTCAAACCTGACGGTGTTTGCATGGCGACTTCGCAGAGAATTTTCAAATTCTGCTCGCCCACGATAACCACCACGCTACCTAATCTCATTGCCGACTGCGCAATTGATTGCAAACTTTCTTTTCGCACGTCACGCCCCTAACTCTTTACATCGGGCTTTAGCGCCGTCGTGGGTTCATCCTGCGCAATTGATTGCGCGGGTTCCACAGCGTCGGACGCGCCAAGCGACTCACGAAAACCGGCAACCCGCGATTCAAATTCCAGCATGTGCCGTGCAATCACCACTTTTTCCTGCTGGCGACGGCCCAACGAGTTAATGCGCGTATGCATTTTGATTGCCTCAATCTCGCGGTAGGCCCGAACCGCGTATTCAATTTCATCGATTTTCATTTCCAACCCCTATTTGACGGCTGAACCCGGAATAGCAGACGGGCGTTCATCGCGCACAACGCTACCGTTCGGTCCGGTAGTCGGTGTAGATGCGCCGGGCTTCACTGAATCGTGGAAACGATCAATAGGCAACGAGCCGTGATGCTTCGCTGAATCCGAACCGCTATTGAGATTGTTACGTCCAGAACTAGAATCGGCCATGATGTTCTCTCCTTAGTAGTACATAGTAAAGTGGTTATAAAGAAAATCCGTACTTGTTTGGTCCTGCCTTCGCTATTACCGGCAAGTCCGTGACCGTCTGTACGGGCGTACTCGCCAGAATTAACTTAAGCGTAGTTATCCATGCCGCTGCATCGGGGGCGCGGCTATCGCCTACGTGCCGCACTTCGATTACCTGAAACGTGCCGCTAAAAATGCTTTTGGTTTTCAAACTGGTGTAGACGCCCGCCCCCAGCGTCGGCGCAAAATACTGGCTGTTGCTGCCCGCCGTGGTAATGCCCACCGTGTTATCAGGCAACGTCACGTAATCGTTCACATGGACATCGGCTCGCAGCACGCAGCAGGCCATTACGGAAAAACTATCTACCCAAGATGGTTGCCCGATCAAATCAACGAACTGAATTTGCTTAGGCGTGGTCTGGGTCGTGCCGTCGCTCACGGTGATGGTGTTATTGGATAGCGTCAGCGATACGCCGGGATAACTACCGGGTTCCGTGGAAGGCGCATATCCGCCAATGATAGAAAGGCTTTTTTGTCGTAGATACGTTGCGAGTTGACTCAACGTGTAAAAGAATCCCGTAGCCGCCGCACCTACCCACACTAGACCGTCATGCACAGCACCGACAACGCTGTATTGCGGATAGGCGGTTTGCAAGGTGTTAACTAACGGACTGAGCAACGGTTGACCGGCTTGCCATTGAAATACGATGGCGGCGGGTGCGTTGTTGGTCGTCGGTGCAAGCGTCTGTCCGGGCTGGCCGGTCACAGCGCTGGAACTCGGGCTGGAACCCCCTGCCGTTAGGAAAATGTCCAGCGTCTGATCGACGCCAGTCCAGTTTCCGAACGACTTAAAAATCTGCCCGCAGGCAATCAAGCCAGATTGTGAGGGGTTAGCCAGCGGCAGGCCTCGGGACATTCCGGCGTAGATGTAGACCATCTGGCCGTTGAGGTTCGACGCCTGCGCAATCTCAGCAAGACCAACGCCCCATACTCGGATGAACGAACCCGGCAGGGAACTGTCCATGCTAGTCAGTGCAATATCGATTTCGAGTTTTTGCGCTGCATAGTTTGAACCGCCTTGAGTAAAAGGATTCGCGCCGGAATTTAGAGACGTGTAAGTGCTAGCATGCGTGTCAAACGGCACAGCCGTGAAACCGGGGCGGCCCTCAAAATTCGGAATCAGGATTTCGCCTGCCTGATTAATTATCAAAATTCGATAGTAGCGCATGCCAATCCTATTGTGACAGCGTGGAAGCTGTGATCGTTGTGTTATTCCCGGCGGGCGTGCTCACCGTGACATTGACGCTATTCAGGATGTTGCCCTGTCGGTCAATTCGTTTGGACGTTGTGTCATCTCCGCGTGCGAATGCACCACCACCCTCACGCAGCGAGTTACCAATAACGCTAAGTCCTCGCACTAGCCTATCGGTTATTGACTCACTCACGACCTGACTATCTGATTTACTGCCTTCCGCTATGGCCCGTGCGTCGTCATCGGTGTACGGCAAGATTTGCATGCTGCGCATTGGGTCGTCAGCCCTCGCGTGTTTTTCGAACGCCGATTTCTGCGGCGTGGTCGGATCGTCGGGCATGGTCTTGCCGGTCAATAGGTCCTGAATGTGCTGCCGATCGAACTGGCGGGCATATGGCGTACCCTCATGGTGAATCATCGCGGCTTCAACAGCAGCACGTATAGCGGGGTCGTTCATATCGAGCGGCTTATCGGACTCGAACCCGGTACGACCTGCCACGTCCCGCACGTACGCCGCCGTATCGTTTTCCGAACTGGGCGCGTACTTGCCGATGATCGCTTGCAAGGTGCTCAAGCGATCGCGCTGGGCGTACAGCTGTAATTGCCGGTCCATCGCCAACGCGCCTTGGTCAGCGTTGTCGAAGTGTTGAAACTGCGTCGTGCTACCGGGCACGCGCAGATTTCCCGGATTGTTGACCGGACCATCGCCCGCGCCACTGTTGCCGTCCTTGCCGCTAACCAGCTTATGCGCTGCACTGCCGTAATCCCATGAAAAGCCTTCCCCGTTGACTTTACCGTTGAGGAAGTCTTTTGGGTGCTGCCATGCGGCCACAAGGTTCGCTAACAGCCCGTCTTTATCAACGGTCACCGTCGAGTCTTTCTTCGGGTCCGAGTCGGGACCACCGAATAGAGCATTTAACTTGCCGGACACCCAATTAGCGGCTGTGCCTAGCTCCGTGAAGGCTGTGGAAACTTCCTGCACGTCCTTGTCGAAATCTTCGGTTTTAGCGAATGCGGTGATCCAATCCGTTACGGCGTCGGCTCCTTTGATAACCAACGGGTTCAGCTTTTCGAGCGCTTGGTAAAGCTCAAGTTCGTCCTTAGCCAACGCCGCTTCGATCTTCTGGCGTGCCATCGTTGCATCATCAAGCGCTTTCTGACTCGCGGCCAGCTTCGGAATGAGGTCTTCGAATTGCTTTCCCATGCCATCGAACTTGCCTTGGTAGCTGCCAGCAAGGCGCATGGAATTAACGTCTATGAGCGAACTAACGCCCGTGGCACTCGCCCATAGCCCCGTACTTGCGCCTCGTGCATTGAACTGCTCGCCACCGCGTTTAAGGACTTCGGCGGCAAGGTGCGCGGGGTCCATCGATTGAATCTGGTTTTGACTAATGCCCAAGGCCATAAATGACCGCCATTGGCTCTGATCACTCTTTACACTCGCTACTTTATGAAGTAGCGCGTCGTCTCCACCAGCTTTCTCGTACACGTTGGTAAACGCGCCTTCCTCACCGGGGGCTAGACCTAATTTTCTACCCAATAAATTTTGATCAGCCAGCGAGTTATCAGCACTTCGCACTGCGTTGAATACCCCCATGCCTGCCGCTGCTAGGCCGCCCACACCTAGAAGGCCGCCCACACCACTAAAGCTAAGGCCGTTACGGGCGAGGCCGCCCATGCTTTTAGCGGACTTCTCTAAGTCCTTAGCGATGTTACGCCACGATTTTTCAGTTTCTTTCGAGTTCTTCTGAACCTTGACGAACGCACCGCCGGGGCCGCTGAATTTATTGTCAGTGGCCTTAGATACGAGGTCGGAGAAGCTTTTATCAACTTCGTCAAACGCCGTCTTTTGCTGGCGAATGCCTTTATTGCTACCAGCCCAAGCGTCGCCCTGTGTTTCGAGCAGCTTTTGATAGTTGGCGAAACTGTCTACAAACTGGTCCCATTCCTCGGTATCAACCGGTATTTTTAGTATAGGTTTGTCTGACAAGATGCTCCCCTCGGATTTGACGCTGCGCAATTGATTGCATGATTCGACTAACTCGGACGCGCGTTATAACTTCAATGTTTCGTGCTTCGTGCCGCTTCCGCCAGTAGCTCAATTTCCGCTTCAGCGAACGCCATCGCCTCGGCAATAGCTTCACCCAATCGATCTTCAACTAGTCTCAAAGCACTGTCGATTGTCGCCCATGCCTGTGGATCGCCAGCCGCGAGGGAACGCGCTTCAAATACAGACGTGTGGGCGGCTTCGAGTGCACGAACAACGCCGTTAGCGCTTTCGAGATTCGCGCCATGCACACGGCGGATTCTCGGGACTTCTATCGAGGTGATATGCTGGACTACACCCATTAATGCCTGAATTCGGCCAATATCAATTGTCATTTCAGCCTCCGCATTGCCGCTTGAATTCGTCGTGCGCCAATCTTTGCGCAACCTTGTATTGCTGCAAACTCAATCGTTTGCCCTTCGGTTTCGAATGAGCGGTAGTAGGGCGATTCTTACCTTGGTTGGGTTTTGCTGCTGGTGCAGTCACGATGTACTCCCGTGCCGTTCTGCTTTGACTTTCGCCCGGTGCTTGCGGCAATACCCGGCGTTCTCTACCGGGTGCGCTGCCCGCCACGTGGCGTTTCTCGCCAACACTTCCGGTTTGTTCGCATCAAAGTACTCATGACACTTTTCGAGAATCTTTTCTCGATTCTTTTCGTACCTTTCCGCTGCCATCAATGCCCTGCATGACCTGCAACGCCGTTCGCGTCCATCGCTCATGGTTCGATCACGATGGAATGCACTCAGCGGTAAATCGCACTGGCAGCGCTTGCACGTTTTCGTGATCGGGTCGGACATGATCAACTCACGATCACCGACAAGCGAACGAGTTCACCGCCGATTGTTTTCGCTAACCTCGGTGGTGATGAATAGGCGCGCATCCACGCCGCCTTTTGCCCAAAATATTCCGTAACGTCCCGCCCCGACCGATCACGCGTAGTTACGGGTCGCAACGTCTCCGATTGATGCGCTTGATCGAAAATGGCCTCGCGTACCTTTGCCTCGGTCTGGGCGAATTCAGTGTTAGGCATATGTGATGCATCAGCGCGAACGCTGCGCAATGCCGTACTCGGCAAGGTGCTTTGCAATGTACGGGTTAGCATGCGGCGGAAGTCATCGGGCGACGTGGCGTCCTGACGGCAAACATCAACAATTCCCGCACGAAGGCCAGCGATTTGAATCAGTTTTTTGTACTCTTCGGCGATTTGATCAAGCGCCACGATTTCAGCAAGGGGTTGGCGAGCGCTCATGATTAAAGCTCCAAGGGGGGGAATACACCTGATCTACGCATGGCTTGGTCAGCCTCCCATTGCGCTAAAAACGCGGCGTCTGAGACGGAATCTGGTTGACCCGCGCGCCGGTTGACGCGAATTTGCAGCATCGGTTGCTTTAGAAAGGGCTTCATCCACGTGGCGGTCTTCGAACCAACACCCGGTTCGCGAAACGAATATTCGTAGTACTTCCGACCTGAAACGTCTTCACGGGTATGCGTAATAAGCTGCTCGCGTCCCGCTGTATCTGCGCGCGCGTCAGTGTAATCACGAACATTAGGATTTTCGCCGCGTCGAAGTGCTGCGGAGTACGCGAAGACTTGATCGGGTGTCATATTTTTCGCAATTTCATGAAAGATTTCATGTTCAACGCGCGAACTAGCGGCGGCATCGGCACGGACTTGCTGCTGTGCTGCTTTGAAATATCGATCCACGCGCGCTAGCTCATCGGCGCGGCGGTTGATTTCGCTAAGCGGGAGGTCCCAAGCGGGTCGGGTGCGTGTAGCCATGTTTTACTCCTTCACATAACGGGCGCGGGTTTGCTGTTTCAGCGCTTCGCCATATCGCTCAGCCAACGAGGAATCCTCGGTGAGCCAGCGATAAAAACCAGATTTCGCCACGCCTGCCGACCCACACGCATGCGATACGGGGTCACCGCGCGCTATATTTTCCAGAATTAACTGAATCGTGCTGTCTGGAATCAGCCGGAGTGGAATGCTCATCGCTTCTTCGATCATGTTGGTGCTCCGCTAGACATAAGTCCATATGAGTAGTCTGCGCGTTTGCGGTCCTGCATGGGAAGTCCTTCGTATAACTATTTATTGCACCGATCGTTTGATTGTCAAACCGATTAGCAGTACGCAATTGATTGCGCGGACGATGCCGTAAGCTAAAAACCTCTATGACGGGCTACTACTTCGCACCCTCACCGTTCATCAAACGCGCGGCGGCAGGCCCGACATAATTCGCTTAGGCGGTCGCGCTGGCCTTCGCGTGCTGGAACATGTTTGCCCCGGTCGCTTTCGCCTTAGCCCGCTGCTTTGCTTTTTGCTTGGCGATATCCAGCACTCGCAGTTCGGTTGGCGTTAGCGCGCATCTTTCGCTTTCGAACGGCGGCTCGTTACACGGCTCGTCGTCCAACAGCAGGGCCGGTGTCACTGAATCAGCCAGGACAACCGCCGGACATTGAACGGGCGCGGGTGCTGCCACGGCCTCTACAACCGGCTCATGCGCTTCCGGGGTGCCAGCACAAGGGCAAGGCTCGGCGGGCGGCGTGGCGGCCTGCTCGACCAGTGCCTTACCAGCCTTGAACTGCGCCACAGCCTGTGCAATGGAACTTAGCTTTTTCACTGGTGGGGGTGCTGATGCCTTCGCCGCTTGCGCCGCGAGTATTTCAGCGTTGGCCTTCTTAATCGCTGCCGCCATCTCTGCCTTGTCGGCAGCTTTCTTCAATTCGCACTCCCGTTCCTCCCTGTACGCCGCCAGCAACGTGTCTAACCGGGTCACCACCGCCTTGGGGTTCACCTGTTGTTCGTACCCGATAGGCCGCGCCCAAAACACCCAGTTACGAATTCCCCACCGCAACACCGGCTCATGTCCGGGCAAGTCGGCCATGGAATCGATCTTCTCGAACGCCGTACGCAGATCCCGGAAGGCACGCACCGCCAGCGGAGCATGGTGTTCAGGCTGATATTGGACAACCAAACTTTCCCAGAGTAATCCAGCGGAATTCCGGGTAGATGCTGTACAAAATTTCGGAAACTTCAAAATGCTCTCAAGGAGAACCGGGGTTTGGTTTTCGGGGTCGGTCTTCCCTGAATCGGTTTTCGAATTGCTCGTTGATGCTTCTGTGGAAAGCGAAGCGTCCACAAAGTCTTTTAGACCTGTACATGCAACACCTACATGCAAACCTAAGTTTTTAAGCGGGACAAAATTGGTGCTAATGCATTGGGACAAATTTTGTTCTAATGCAGCGGGACAAAATCCCTCCGCTTGGCCTTGCTGGGCTTGGGTTTTAGGTTTTAACAAGTGTTTAAAATTCTGCGAATCCGGCCACCCGCTTAAATAGGCTGAACCTTCGGCTACCAGCGGCCGAATTTGCAGCATGTTGGTTTTGGTTTTCATCATGCATGTGGCAATCAATTTGCAATCACGCAAAACTTTCAACCAATAATCAAACTGGCGCTCCGTGCATTTGTATTTCTTCGCCCACTTGGCAATGGGCCGCCCCCAGTAAAAGCAGTTGTGCCGTTTGCTGAAGTTTTGAACGCGGTCGCGCTGCTGCCATAGATCGAGAATATCCTCGTATAAATCGGCGGCTTCGAATGAGATACGGTCTTTGGGGGTATGGCAAAGTGAGCGGTAAAGGTCGCGCCGTGCTCGCCATGCACCGGGCGCGGTCATATCGAACGCTGATACCGTTTTAAGTCGTGGCGGTTTAACAGCGTTATCAGGTTTGTCAATTCCCGCAATCAATTGCGCAGCAGACTCAACGGCCTGCATTTCAACTTCTGAATATTCCACGATTACCACCTTGACTAAGGGTTAAAAAGCTTTGCTTAGTCCGTGCGTGGTGGCTATAATCACATTTGTCTGTTCGTGATTTAACCACTACGAATATTTTATAAGCCGTCCTCTCCGGGGCGGCTTTTTCTTTATGCGCGATTCAACGGTGCGGCGGTCACATACACCACGGTCGTCAAACCCATAAACAGCAGAACTGCAATAGCCGATAACAGCATTGTCACCGGTTCGAATCCGTCCGATAAAGCTAGCCATATCCAAACGGCTAGCGCTTCGGCGGTCATGGTCAGCATGAATGCCACTACGGTCTTTTTAAAATCACTCATGATTCGCTCCGCGTATTGCCTCCCCATACATTCGCTCCCGCTCCAAATACCGATCAACGTATTCAGAAAGGGCAATGCGAGCCATTGCGCCAAGTGGAGCACCAGATTTTTCAGTAACGACTCTGGCTTTTTCCCGCAATTCAGGGGTAAGTAAAAAGGAGGTGCAGAGTAACGGGCCTTTCGGATTAGCCATGACGTTCACCAGTTGAGATTCAATACCCCATCCTAAAATCGGGTAGTACCGATTTCAACAATTATTTTTTAGCGCATTTTAGTGAGAAATCACAATTTGATAAATAATGTGGAATAACAGCCCAAAACATCCCCGTCACGCCTGTTTTGCTCTGGAATATATTTGGTAGTTGGAAAGAATTTTGTAAGGCGGCTTCAGTGCGTCGGTGGATTAGTGGGATTCGATGCGCAGTAGCCTGCATAGGCTCAGGTTCCGACTGCTGATAGAAGTCTTCACCGGGCAGAACGCTAACGTATTTGGTCGGTCCTTCTGATATGTTGAAAGCACTTTCTGCCAAAAACGCACATCTAGACCGGAGAATGACATGATTGAATGGCTCGGCCTTGCATACGAGATTGCCAAAGACCTTAAAGACCGGCTTAAGTGGGAGGAACGGGAAAAGCAGGTAGACCGTGAGTGGTTGGATAAGTCAGGGTTTGCGAAACACGTTATGGGTTCAGGGATTGATCTGTACTGGAGTCGCCCCGATAGCATCGCCACGTATGAGCTAGACGGGTGGTCGGTGATTTGCGAGCTAGACCCAAAGAACCGCATCCGTTACCGGTTGGTTCGGTACGATGGAACGACGCTCATCGGCAGGGCAGCGAAACGCGATTGACCCACGCAATTGATTGCACAGCGTGAGGCAATCAAAACTCGGCGGTACGCAACTTGATAATGTTCGCCGGGTGCGCACCGTACTTTCGTTCCGCTACTTGGAAAATCGCCTCCTGTCCTTTCTCAAAAACAGCGGCAATCGAAACGAATGCGTTTATTTGTGTTATTTGCGGACTGCGTTAAGCAAAATGGTCAGCACGTCCCATTTCGTAAGCAAGTAGCTGATCAGAGCGACTATTGGCGCTAACGCATACAGAGCACCTTTGACGAAGGTAACCTGATGCCGAACTTGATCAATTTTTTCGCCGTGAGATTTCACGTCAGAAATCAGCCGATCGACGCTAGCCGTCAGTTTTCCTATCTCAAGCATGACAAACCGAATGTCCGAGGTCGCATAAAGGTCGCGCGGAGGGGGAATCTCAGCAAATTCCTTCGGCGTCTCGTTAAGTTCAGCCACTCGTTGCCTCCCACTTTTCCTTGATCCAAGACCAAATGTTGGGGTTCGCGCGACCATAGTACGTACTTACGCCCAACACGACAGCAGCGCCGCTCTCGCCCTTGGTTATTTCCAGTAGGTCGGAGACTTCTTGTACGGTCCCTTTCGAGGCGACTAACCATGCGTTGTCTCGAATCTTTAGGAAATTGCCAACAAATGCTGATTCAATCTTGCCCGGCAAATTCTCCGAGCCTTTATCACCTTGGCCGATAATCGCAAATATCGCCATGCTAACGACCATCCTTTCGACTTTTTCGTGTGTGGTTTTGTTGCATCATTTCAGTGCGGTGCTCGTGGGCGTTCGGTTTGAGGGTACATTATTTTCGGTGCCCTATCAATCAGCCGGGCGACGCCAGCGCCACCAAGTGCGGCGACAGAAGCTTAGACGTATCGTGTTGCAAGCAGTTGCACCCTACCCGCCGTGCACGCCCGCGAATCCGTACATAAACCGTACACGGCGGGCTTCGAATAGCTTTAGGCAAGAAAAAGGGGCTACGTGTTTTAGACGTAACCCCTTGTTTCTACAGCGTTTTTGGTGGTCGGAGCGAAAGGATTCGAACCTTCGACCCTCTGATCCCAAATCAGATGCGCTACCAGGCTGCGCTACGCTCCGACAAGAACGAGATGATAGCGTTTTACTGATGCCCGCGCAATCGAAACTATCCGGATCGTGAAGTCGAGCCCGAAGTCGCAGCACGATCGCGGCCTTTGCCGGTCCAAATTCAAAACCTCAACCCCAAAATGGAGACCTTCGATGAACCTCATTCTCTGGCGCCACGCTGAAGCAGAAGACCAGGCTGCGAGCGATCTCGTGCGCCAACTGACGCCGCGCGGCGTAAAACAAGCTCAGGCCGCGGCGAAGTGGCTGAAAAGCCGCCTGGACGACGACGCGGTGTTTCTCGTCAGTCCGGCCACCCGCACGATCCAGACGATGGAAGCGTTTGGCGACCGGTATCGCGTGGTAAAGGAGTTGGCGCCGGGCGCCAGCGCCCAAGCCGTGCTGGATGCCGCGGAGTGGCCGCGCGGCGTCGCGGAAACTGTTGTCGTAGTCGGACACCAACCGACACTCGGGCACGTCGCGGCTTCGCTGATGACCGGCCACGAAGCCGAATGGACCCTGAAGAAAGGCGGTATCTGGTGGTTCCAGCAACGCTCGCGCGCGGGCGACGATCAAGTCGTCCTGCGTGCAGTGACCAGTCCTGACCTGCTGTAGCACGAGACTGCAGCAATAGCCCAAACGCCCCCAAGGCGGCAAAACCGTGGCGTCGCGGTGACGCTTCATTGAATCGTCATAGTCACGCCATGCGAGCGTCATTCGGAATACTTACATTGGCGGCTAACCGTAAGACGTCAGCCAAATCCACTTGGGGATTGCCAATGCAGAAATCGACGACGCTCGCTTTATTGAGCACATCGAATGGACTGAGCGGGTCTGGTGGCTCGAACGTGACCGAACTTCGCGAACTCCGCGAATCTCGCCGGCGTTTGCCGAGTGCGGCGGAGACGGTGACGGGGCAACATCGGCTGCGGGTATCGTGGGCGCATTCCGAAGCTGAATTGCGCGAAGCACAGCGCCTTCGATACCGCGTGTTCGCCGACGAAATGGGAGCACAACTGAAGGGTCCGGCGGGCCTGGACGTGGACGCATTCGATGCCTTTTGCGATCACTTGCTCGTCCGCGACCTGAACACGTTGAAAGTGGTGGGAACGTATCGCGTGCTGCCTCCGCATCAGGCGGCGCGGGCGGGACGCTTGTATGCCGAAAGTGAATTCGATGTCTCCCGCCTCGCGCATCTGCGCCCAAAGCTGGTGGAACTCGGCCGCTCGTGCGTGCATGCGGACTATCGCAGCGGTGGCGTAATCATGTCGCTGTGGGGCGGCCTGGCCGCGTACATGAAGCAGAACGGCTACGAGACCATGCTCGGTTGCGCGAGCGTCGCGATGGCGGACGGTGGTCACTACGCCGCCGACCTGTACGAGGGGTTGGCGAAGGAAGCGCTGACATCGCCGGAATACAGGGCGTTTGCGCATACGCCGCTTCCGGTGCAGGAACTGCGGACGGGCGCCAAGGTAGCGCCGCCACCTCTGCTGAAGGGCTATTTGCGCCTGGGTGCAAAAATTTGCGGCGCGCCCGCGTGGGACCCGGATTTCAATACGGCAGACTTTTTGACCCTGCTGCGGATATCGGAGATTGGGGACCGTTACGCACGTCACTTCATGGCCGACTGATCACGTCAACGAACAACAAAAAAGTGGAAGAGACAAAGCGCGCCAGCGATAACGATCAGACCAACACCGGTGGCGCGATGCCGACATCACGGCGCGCGGTCTACATTCTATTCAAGCGCAAGAATAGGTTCGAAGTCCGAACTACTTAGACACATCCAGAGAGTGGAGATGTCCCGCAAGGAGCCCCCGCCCCCCACCGGGACTTTCAAACGCCCGTATAAACCACCCGATACGGCTTGCCAATCTTTTCCCACTCAGCCGCTTCCTGAACGAGGCTGTAGTCGGTAAGCGGATTGAGCGCGACCCAATCGTTGGGCAAACGCACATCGAAGCCGCCGTTGGCTAGCGAGACCTCAATGGCGGGAAATCCGACATCGGCCCGCCGCCGGCAAAGCAGCGCCGCAAGCCGCAGGCAAAACAACAAGGTCCAGTCGACATCGCGAGCATGCGAAAGCTTGCCCAACTTTCCGACATGCCCCAGCACCAGGCCGGCTAATCGGGCCTGATCGGTTCGCGAGAATCCGGGCATATCCGCATGACTCGCGATATACGCAGAATGCTTGTGATAAGCGCTATGCGAGATGGAGAGGCCGATCTCGTGCAACGCCGCCGCCCATCCGAGGAACATCCGATTTTCGATCCGCCGTTCTGCATCGACATCGCCAGCTTCAAGCTGTTCATAAAAATTGATTGCCAGCTCGGCAATACGGCCCGATTGCTCGCTATCCACCGCATAGCGCCGCTTGAACCCCTCCACCGTCACCGTGCGCATGTCCTGATGCTGCGTGCGCCCCAGCAGGTCGTAGAGCACGCCGAGCCGCAACGCGCCGTCGGTGGTATCGACGTATTCAATCCCCAGCTCCTCGAACACGCCGAGCATGATCGACAAGCCGCCCGCGAGCACGGGGATCCGGTCAGCCTTCAACGCGATCAACTTCAGCCGGTTCACATTCTCGGCCTTGATCAGCGCCCTCTTCAGCCGCTCCAGCCCGCCGCGTGAAATGCCGTGGGTGATGCCGGGATCGTTGAAACCGTTCGCTTCGATCAACTCGGCCAGCGCCCGCGCCGTACCCGACGATCCAATGGCCTGATCCCAGCCCGTCTGCTTGTATTCGCTCGAGATAATCTCGATTTCGCGCTTGGCGGCGAGTTCGGCTTGCCGCATTGAATATTCATCGACATTACCGGCTGCGAAAAACTGCCGGCTGTGACTCACGCAGCCTATATACAGGCTTTCCATATGAATGGGCGTGTAGTGCGAGCCGATAATAAACTCTGTCGATCCACCGCCGATATCCACGACCAGCCGCTTGCCCGCGCTCGCCGGCACCGAATGCGCAGCACCCGCATAAATGAGCCGCGCTTCTTCCCGCCCGGCAATCACTTCAATGGGAAATCCGAGCGCGTTCTGCGCTTCGGCCAGGAATTCGTCAGCGTTTTTAGCCACCCGCAGCGTATTCGTCGCGACCGCGCGCACGTGGTCGGGATGGAAGTCCCGCAGCCGTTCGCCGAAACGCTTCAGCGCGTCCCAGCCGCGCAGTTGCGAGGCCCGGTCGAGGAATTTGTCCCGCGACAGGCCCGCCGCAAGCCGCACGGACTCACGCAGTGCGTCGACCTGATAGATCGGGCTGCCGGAGGGCGTCTCCTCGACGCGTCCGACGATCAGCCTGAAGCTGTTCGATCCGAGATCTACGGCTGCCAAAAGATGAGGGGGGTTGACCATCGATTTTCCAGGTTCCGTAGGGTTGTGCCCGCGAGTCGTGCAACTTCAAACGGTGCGGGCAGCATTTGAACACGCCGAGCCGCGGCAGCGCGCCAATTTTAAGTCCAAGCGGAGGACTGTGCTGGTCTGGCAAATAATCCCATGCAGCAAACTGCGCCAATGAATCAGTTTCGATTGTTAGACAAAAACAGGTCGCACAGGACGCAACGCAGGACAAACTTCGCCACGGTCGACCTTACCCGAGACGTGCGTTAGATTTATGACACCACGTTTTCACAAAAACGTCATCATACTGTGACGCATTCCGAGCGATCCTTGCACATTCTGTTTTTTTGACTGCCAATACTATCGATGTCCTTACGCTATCCCCTTCTTAATCGCGAACTGGGCATTCTGGGTTTTAACGAACGAGTATTGTCGCAGGCCGCCGATACCGCCGTCCCGCTGCTCGAACGGCTCCGCTTTATCTGTATCACCAGCAGCAACCTGGACGAATTTTTTGAAGTCCGCATGGCCGGCATGCAGGAACAAATGCGAGATAACCCTGGCTCGCTCTCGCCCGACGGCATGTCGCTGCAGCATGTGTACGACCTCGTGGTCGAGCGCGCGCATCGCCTGGTCCATCAGCAATACGTCATGCTCCAGAACACCGTATTTCCTGCGCTGGAAAGCGAAGGGATTTACTTTCACGGCGTCGAATCCTGGACCGAAGCGCAGACCGACTGGGCGCGCGATTACTTTCAGAACGAGTTGCTGCCGGTACTGACGCCGATCGGACTTGACCCCGCGCATCCGTTTCCGCGTGTGCTGAACAAGAGCCTGAACTTCGTAGTCGAGCTGGAGGGCAAGGACGCGTTCGGCCGCCAGGCGATGATGGGCATCGTACAAGCGCCGCGCGCACTGCCGCGGCTCGTGCGCATGCCCGAGGCGCTGTCGGGGTATCCGCACGGGTTCGTGCTGCTGAGCTCACTGATGCAGCGGTTTGTCGACGCGTTGTTTCCGCATCTGGTCGTGCGCAGTTGCAACCAGTTCCGCATCACGCGCAACAGCGAATTGTTCGTCGACGAAGACGAAATCACGAACCTGCGCGTGGCACTGCAGGGCGAACTGCCCGCGCGGCATCTGGGCAATGCGGTGCGTCTGGAAGTGTCGGCGGAGACGCCGCCGCACATGATCCGCCGCCTGCTTGACGAGAGCGAACTGAACGACCGCGATTGTTATCGCGTGGACGGGCCGGTCAATCTTGTGCGGCTGATGCAGTTGCCCGAGATGGTCGACCGGCCGGACCTGAAGTTCGTGCCGCATATTCCGGCCGTACCGAAGGCTATTGCTGCTTCGTCGAATCTGTTCGATGCCATCGATCAGGGCGACATCCTTCTGCACCATCCGTACGAGAGTTTTCAGCCGGTGCTTGAATTGCTGCTGCAAGCCGCCAAGGACCCGCAGGTGGTCGCGATCAAGCAGACCATCTACCGGACGGGCATCGACTCGCCGCTGATGGATGCGCTGATGCAAGCCGCGCGCAACGGCAAGGAAGTGACCGTGGTCGTAGAGCTGCTCGCACGCTTCGACGAAGAAACGAATATGAACTGGGCGTCGCAACTCGAAGCCGTGGGCGCGCACGTGGTGTACGGCGTGGTCGGCCACAAATGCCACGCGAAAATGATGCTGATCGTGCGGCGCGTGTCGATGAACGGCAAGATGATGCTCAGGCGTTATGTGCACCTGGGTACGGGTAACTATCACCCGCGTACCGCGCGTCTTTATACCGATTTCGGCGTGATGACCTCGGATCAGGAAGTCTGCGAAGACGTGCATCACGTGTTTCAGCAACTCACCGGCATTGGCGGCGAGCTACGCCTGCATCAGCTCTGGCAAGCGCCGTTTACGCTGCATCCGAACCTGATGGAAGCCATTCGTGCTGAAGCTGACAACGCGCGAGCGGGAAAGAAAGCGCGGATTGTCGCGAAGATGAATGCGCTGCTTGAGCCGACCGTGATCATCGCGTTATATGAAGCGTCGCAGGCCGGCGTGAAAATCGACCTGATCGTGCGTGGCGTCTGCGCGTTGAAACCCGGCGTGGAAGATTTGTCCGAGAACATTACGGTGCGCTCCATCGTCGGACGTTTTCTCGAACATCACCGCATCTTTTATTTTTACGCGGGGGGTGAAGAGAAAGTGTATTTGTCGAGCGCGGACTGGATGGACCGCAACTTCTTCCGGCGCGTGGAAGTGGCGTTTCCAGTGAATGACCGGCGTCTGAAACGGCGCGTGATTGCCGAAGGACTGTCAGTGTTTCTCGGCGACAACCAGTCAGCGTGGCTCATGCAAAGCGACGGGCATTATCAGCGGCGGCGTCCGGGTAAGTCGATGCGCAATGCACAACTGGGCCTGCTCGCGAAGTTCTGCCCTTGATGGTCTGATGTCTTGATACTGCCGCGGCTTGAAACTTCCCTGCTTCCAGATACATCAAGCCGCGATCGACTTTCTCAACGCCGTACGGGCGGCCGAAAACTTGACCGAGAAGGTACTTCCCCGCCCTTCCTCGCTCTTGACTTCGAGGTCCGCCAGATGGCGTTGCAATACATGCTTCACGATCGCGAGCCCAAGGCCCGTGCCGCCGGTATCGCGCGAGCGGCTTCTATCGACACGATAAAACCGCTCAGTCAGACGTGGAATATGTTCAGCGGGAATACCGAGCCCGCTATCGCGCACTGAGAACACGGCGCGATCACGAATGCGCTGCCACGAGACATCAATGGTTCCACCATCCGGCGTATATCGAATCGCATTCGTGACCAGATTCGCGAGCGCACTGACAATCTCCGTTTCTGAACCTGAAACCGTCAGCGCTTCATCAACATCGAACGTAATTCGATGCCGGCCGTTCGAAAGATTATCGGCGTCTTCTTCAAGGTGGCGCAGCACCGCGCGCATATCGAGAACGTCGTCGCTGGGTGGTTTGACATCACCCTCCAGATTCGCGAGCACGAGCAGATCGCGCACAATATTCTGCATGCGCGTCGACTGCTGCTCCATCATCTCCAGATAACGCACCCGGTCGGATTCACTGAGCGGCAACTCGCGCATGGTTTCTAGAAAGCCCGACAGTACGGTCAACGGCGTCTTCAACTCGTGCGACACGTTCGCGACAAAATCGCGGCGCATGGAATCCGTTCTTTCCAGTTCCGTTATGTCCTGAGTCAGAATCAGTTTCCGGTTTTCGCCGTAGGGGAATATTTGCACGGACAACACATGCTGCCGGTTCAACCCCATTCCGCGCATCACCAGCACCGACTCATAATGCTGCGAAGCGAGATAACGAACGAAGTCCGGCTGCCGCACGAGGTGCGTGATGTGCTGGCGCAGATCGCGTTTGGCGTCGAGCCCGAAATGGGTTTCCGCGATGGCGTTGCACCACTCGATCTGGTCGGTGTCATCCAGCATGGCCACGCCATTTGGCGACGCCTGAATGCCCTGGATAAACCGCGAATGCTGCTGCTCGACCTGACGCACCTGCGCGTGCCAGCGTTTCGCAAGCTTATGCAGCCGATAATAAATCTCGCCCCACACGCCCGGCGCGCTCGGCACTTCGCCGTACACGGGCGCATCGAGCAAACGCCACAGGCGCTGCGTATGAAAAGTGGTGAAGAGGGTTTGCAGAACCAGCATGAAGAGCGCGAAACCGAGCGCGGCGCGCACTCCGAACAGCGCGCCGACAATTCCGCTCAATACCGCGAGCAACGCGAGGGACACGAGAGAACGCGTCCAGATGATATTCATGAATTAGCGGATCGAGATTATTGCCACGCGACCACGATTGGCCGCGGGCTTCATTCACTCTTCTCATTTACTCCATCAAGCACTCTTGGCCAACCGGTAACCACTGCCGCGAACGGTTTCAATCATAGCATCGCATCCAGCCGGCTTTAACGCTGCCCGCAGACGCTTGATATGCACGTCCACCGTCCGCTCTTCCACGAATACATGATCGCCCCACACCTGATCGAGCAATTGCGTGCGGCTATGCACGCGCTCAGGATGCGTCATGAAGAAGTGCAGCAAGCGGAACTCGGTCGGCCCGAGATCGAGCTTGATATCGTCGCTGCCATGACCATTCGAAGGCGCCGCCACCCTATGGGTAGCCGGATCGAGACGCAAGCCATTGATGGCGACCACGTCTTCCGTCAATTGCGGCGCGCGACGGCGCAATACCGCCTTGATCCGCGCCATCAATTCTTTCGGCGAAAACGGCTTCGTCACATAATCGTCCGCACCAATTTCAAGTCCGAGCACCTTGTCCTGCTCGTCGCCGCGGGCAGTGAGCATGATGATCGGAATATGTTTCGTGCGTTCGTTGCCCCGTAATTCCCGCGCAAAGGCGATGCCGGATTTACCCGGCAGCATCCAGTCGAGAAGTACCAGGTCGGGCAAGACATCGCTGATCAGGTTTTGCGCCTGTTCCGCGTTATAAGCACGAATGGGGCAATGGCCCGCGTGTTGCAGATTCACCGAAATCAATTCGGAAATCGCGGGTTCGTCTTCTATAACGAGAATGCTGCTGGGCATCGGCACCTCTGTAACCTTCTTCGCGTAAGTTAAACAACCAACATTGGGATCACAACAGAATCAGCTCAGTGCTTCGCGCTCGAGTTGATCGCGCGACACATGGCGGACATCCGTTCCCTTCACAATGTAAATAATGAACTCCGCAATGTTCTTCGCATGATCGCCAATCCGTTCGACCGCTTTAGCGATGAACAGATAGTCGAGGCCCGCCGAAATCATGCGCGGATCTTCCATCATGTACGTGACCAGCTTGCGCACGAACGCGCGGAATTCTTCGTCGATGGCTTTATCGTCACGAACGATCTGAGCGGCCGCAACCGTATCCAGGCGCGCGAACGCATCTAGCGCGCGGCGCAAGATGGAGACCGCCATTTCTCCGGACAACTTGATTTCCGCGATATTGACGTTACGCCCCATGCCGTCTTCATTGATGCGCCTGACACGCTTGGCGATCTTCTCGGCTTCATCGCCGGCGCGCTCGAGATTCGTAATCGTCTTCGAGATTGCCATCAACAAACGCAGGTCACGCGCTGCCGGCTGACGGCGCGCGATGATGTTGCTGCATTCCTCGTCGATCTCGACTTCCATGGTGTTCAGGCGCTGTTCGGCGAGCACCACCGCTTCGACAATTTCCATGTCGAACGTATTGAGCGCCTGCATGGCCTGGATGATCTGCGACTCGACCAGACCGCCCATTTCCAGCACCTTCGATGACACCGCATTCAGATCGGCGTCGAACTGGCTCGACAAATGTTTATCGGACATATGTGCTCCCTGAAGTCCTTTTTTAGCCCGTTATGCTCTCAACCAAACCGGCCGGTTATGTAGTCTTCCGTTTCCTTGCGGGACGGCTTGATGAAGATCTTTTCCGTATCGCCGAATTCAATCAATTCGCCAAGATACATATATGCAGTGTAGTCCGAACAACGCGCCGCCTGCTGCATGTTGTGCGTGACGATCACCACCGTGTAATCATCCTTGAGTTCGGCGATCAATTCTTCAATACGGCCCGTCGAAATAGGATCGAGCGCGGAACACGGTTCGTCGAGCAGCAGCACTTCCGGGCGAATAGCGATGCCGCGTGCAATGCACAGGCGTTGCTGTTGTCCACCTGAGAGGCCATAGCCGCTTTGCTGCAGCTTGTCCTTCACCTCGTTCCAGAGCGCCGCTTTCGTCAGCGCCCATTCCACGCGGTCGTCCATTTCCGAGCGCGAGAGCTGCTCGAACATCTTTACGCCGAACGCGATGTTGTCGTAAATCGACATCGGAAACGGCGTCGGCTTCTGGAACACCATGCCAACCCGTGCACGCAGCAGCGAGATATCGCGGCTGGTATCGAGCAGGTTGTTGCCGTCCATCAGGATCTCGCCTTCCGCGCGCTGCTCCGGATACAGCGCGTACATCTTGTTAAACGTGCGCAGCAAGGTGGATTTGCCGCATCCCGACGGACCGATGAACGCCGTCACCTTATGTTCAGGAATCCGCAGGTTAATGTTCTTCAGCGCATGAAACTTGTTGTAGAAGAAGTTGAGGTTGTTCACCTCGATCTTCGGTTTCATCGATCCAACCGGCGGCGCGTGATGGGCCGGCTTGAAGCCGCCGGGCATGGCACTGCGCTCAACCGGGCTCGTGCTGGACTGGTCACCGTTGGCGGCCGGATTAGCGTTCCGGGCGCTCACATCGCTTGCGACTGTGTTCATGGAATGAATTCCGCCTTATTTTTTCGAGAAGATCGAGCGTGCCAGGATGTTCAGACCGAGCACGCCTAGCGTGATCAGGAACACGCCGGCCCACGCGAGCGCTTGCCATTGGGGGAACGGGCTCATCGCGAACTTGTAGATCGTGACGGGCAGGTTCGCCACCGGTTGATTCATGTCCCACGAGAAGAACTGGTTGGACAGCGCAGTGAAGAGCAGCGGCGCGGTTTCGCCGGTAATGCGTGCAACAGCAAGCAAGACGCCCGTCACAATGCCGCTGACCGATGCCTTCAGCGTGATCGAACAAATCATCTTCCACTTCGGCGTGCCGAGTGCGAACGCGGCTTCACGCAACGCGTTCGGCACCAGTCGCAGCATGTTCTCGGTCGTTCGAATGACGATAGGGATCTGCAGCAAGGCGAGCGCGATCACGCCGGCCCAGCCGCTGAAGCGCCCCATTTGCGCAACCACCAGCGCATACACGAACAAGCCGATCACGATCGACGGCGCCGACAACAGAATGTCGTTGATGAACCGCGTCACGCTGGCGAGCCATCGCTTGTCGCCATATTCGGCGAGATACACACCCGCGAGAATCCCAAGCGGCGTGCCGATAAACGTGGCCAGCAGCACGAGCATCAGGCTGCCGACAATCGCGTTCAGCAAACCACCGCCGTCGGTATTAGGCGGGGGCGTGTTCTGCGTGAACAGATCGATCGACAAACCGCCGATACCCAGTTTGACCGTGGTGAACAGAATCCACACGAGCCACAACAGGCCGAACGCCATGGCCGCCAGCGACAACACCAGCGCGACCACATTCTTGCCGCGGCGACGCCGTTGCAACTTGATGCGCGTGGCTTCTTCCCGTTCCGGATTGCCGGAGCCGGGGAATGGAGTAGTGGATCGGTTCACTTGCCGCCCTCCCCTTTTTCGAGGCGAAGCAGCATGAGTTTGGA
The DNA here is from genome assembly GCF_009766085.1 of Burkholderia sp. S171. GTDB lineage: Bacteria > Pseudomonadota > Gammaproteobacteria > Burkholderiales > Burkholderiaceae > Caballeronia. The sequence continues at coordinate 68,653 of NZ_LMUF01000011.1, forward strand.
CAGCGAAAGCACGATGAACGTAATCAGGAACAGGATCAAACCGAGTTCCATCAACGCCGATGTATGCAAGCCCGGACTCGCTTCAGCGAATTCGTTGGCGAGCGCCGAGGTAATGCTGTTGCCGGGAGAAAACAGCGAGACGTTATCGAGCAGATTGGTATTGCCGATCACGAACGTCACCGCCATCGTTTCACCGAGCGCGCGGCCGAGGCCGAGCATCACGCCACCGATCACACCGGTTCGCGTAAAGGGCAGCACGATTTTCCACATCACTTCCCAGGTCGTGCAGCCAATGCCATACGCCGATTCCTTCAGCAAGACCGGCGTGACTTCGAACACGTCGCGCATCACGGCCGCGATGTACGGAATGATCATGATCGCCAGGATCACACCGGCGCACAGGATGCCGATACCGATGGGCGGCCCCTGGAAAAAGCGGCCGATAAACCAGACATCGCCGAGCAGCTTGCCCAGCGGTTTTTCGAAATACGTCGCGAAAATGGGCGAGAACACCAGCAAGCCCCACATGCCATAGACAATCGACGGGATTGCTGCGAGCAGTTCGATTGCCACGCCGAGCGGCCGGCGCAGCCACGCGGGCGCAAGCTCGGTCAGGAACAGCGCAATGCCGAAGCTCACCGGCACAGCGATGATCAGCGCAATGATGGACGTGGCGATGGTGCCGTAAATAGGCACGAGCGCGCCGAAACTATCGGTCTGTGGATCCCAGTCGGAACGCCACAGGAAACTGAGGCCAAATTTTTGAAGCGTGGGTAGCGAAGCGATCACCAGCGACACAATAATGCCGCCTAGCAGAAGCAGCGTAACGACGGCGGCGAGCCGCGTCAGCCCACCGAAAACGATATCACCGAGTCGGCCCGGAGCGCGTTGAGCGCGGCTGGCGGGTGGAGTCGATGAGAAGTTAATGTCCGACATGGGAACCTTCGGAAGGACCGCGCGGCGGATGCCGCGCGGCAATACGGACAAAAAAGCCAGATGCCTGTTGCTTACCGCCTGGAAAAGCGGCTTACTGCGCGACTGCCTTGCCCGATGCGTCCTTCACCTTCGATTTCCACTGCGTTTCGATTTCGGCGATCACCGAATCAGGCAACGAAATGTAGTCCAGGTCATTCGCTGCTTGCGTGCCGTTCTTGAACGCCCAGCCGAAGAACTTCAGCGTTTCCGCGCCTTGCGCTTCCTTGTCCTGCGTCGTGTGCAGCAGCACGAAGGTTGCACCCACGATTGGCCATGCGTCCTTGCCCGGCTCGTTCGTCAGGATCTGGTAGAACGACTTCGACCAGTCCGCGCCCGCTGCCGCTGCCTTGAACGTTTCCGTCTTCGGCTCGACCACGGCGCCCGACGCGTTCTTCAGGTCGACGTAGGTCATCTTGTTTTGCTTGGCGTACGCCCATTCCACGTAGCCAATAGCACCCGGCAGACGCTGAACGAACGCGGCGACGCCGTCGTTGCCCTTGCCGCCCGTGCCCGTCGGCCAGTTGACCGTCGAACCTTCACCCACCTTGGCTTTCCACTCGGCGTTCACCTTGGACAGATAGTTCGTCCAGATGAAGCTCGTGCCCGATCCGTCGGCGCGGCGCACGACAGCAATGTCGTCATCCGGCAGCTTGAGCTTCGGATTCAGCGCGACGATAGCCGGGTCATTCCACTTCTTGATCTTGCCCAGGTAGATGTCGCCGAGAACTTCACCCGACAGCGTCATCTCGCCCGCCTTGATACCCGGCACGTTGATCGCCGGAACTACGCCGCCAACCACTGTCGGAAACTGGAAAAGCCCCTGCTTGGCCAGTTCGTCGTCCTTCAGCGGTGCGTCCGAGCCAGCGAAATCCACCGTCTTCGCGATGATTTGCTTGATGCCGCCCGACGAACCGATACCTTGGTAGTTAACCTTGCCGCCGCCCGACTTCTGGTACGTATCGGCCCATTTCGTGTAAATCGGTGCAGCGAAGGTACTGCCGGCGCCGGTGATGTCCGCAGCTTGAGCCGACATCGCGAACATTGCGCCGACGATGCCTGCGAGCGCGGTGTGCATCAATTTCATGTGATCTCCAGGGTTGTGAGCAAGTGGCTCGACACCGCGAAGGATAGGGTTTCAATGTGACAGTCCGATGACGAATGATGAAGCCAGCGTGACAGCAGGCTTACGGTAACGAAAGTTTATGGTGTGATGATTTGGCTGCCGAGGCGTGATGGGAGCGGTGTTGAGGCACTCGGCCCATGTTTCTTTCAATTATTCTATTGCTCAGCAAGCCGTGTAAGCCCGCGGTCTCGGTCATGTAATTATTGGGATTGATCGTTCTTTTTTGATCCGATCCGAGACTCGAGATTCGCGGTGGCCGGGCAACAAGCAAAAAACGCCACGGCTTGCGCCGTGGCGTTTTTGCTTGCGAGCCCGTCTCTACGCTCAGGTCGTCGCGTCCTTCACCACCTTCGCAATACTTTCGGCGTATCCAACCGCATCCGCTTCCGACGCGGCTTCCACCATCACGCGCAACACAGGCTCCGTTCCCGACGCGCGGATAAGCACCCGTCCATGCGATGCCAACGCGCGCTCGGCTTCGGCAATCGCCCGCTTGATGGCGTCGCTGCTCTTCCAGTCAGCGTCCGGACTCATCCGCACGTTGATCAGCTTCTGCGGGAACAACGTCACACCGTCGAGCAGGTCGGCAAGCGGCTTGCCACCGCGCTTTATTGCCGCAAGCACGAGCAGCGCCGACACAATGCCGTCGCCCGTGGAGTGCCGGTCGAGCGACAGGATATGCCCCGACCCTTCCGCGCCCAGATTCCAGTTGTTCTCGCGCAGCTTCTCGAGCACATAGCGGTCGCCCACGGCCGCGCGCACGAACTGCACGCCGGCCTGCTTCAGCGCAACCTCTACGGCCATGTTCGTCATCAGCGTACCGACCGCGCCATCCACACGCCCATCCGTCGCAATGCGATCCTTGACTAGCACGTACAACAACTCATCGCCGTTGTAGAGCCGGCCGGAGGCATCGACGACCTGCAGGCGATCCGCATCGCCATCGAGTGCAATGCCGATATCCGCACGATGCTCTTTCACCGCCCGCACCAATGCGTCGGGCGCAGTGGCGCCTACGCCGTCGTTGATATTGAAGCCGTTCGGCGAGACGCCGATCGTCACCACTTCCGCGCCAAGCTCGTGGAACACCTGCGGCGCGACGTCGTACGCCGCGCCATGAGCGCAGTCGACCACCAGCTTGAGACCATGCAGGTCGAAGCTGGCCGGGAACGTACTCTTGCAGAATTCGATGTAGCGGCCACGGGCATCGTCCAGCCGGCGAGCCTTGCCCAGCAGTTCGGACGGCGCGCAGGACATGGGTTCGTCAAGTTGCGCTTCAATCTGCAACTCGACTTCGTCCGGGAGCTTGTTGCCATCGGCGGAGAAAAACTTGATGCCGTTGTCGTAGTACGGGTTATGCGATGCGCTGATCACCACGCCCGCCGCCAGACGCAGAGCCCGTGTCAGGTAGGCAACGCCCGGCGTGGGTATCGGGCCGGCCAGCATGACGTCAACGCCCGCCGCCGAAAAACCCGACTCCAGCGCCGCTTCCAGCATGTACCCCGACACCCGCGTGTCCTTGCCGATCAGCACCGTCGGGCGGCTGCCGCGCTGCGCCCATCGATCCGCTCCCGCCAAGACTTTCCCGGCTGCGTATCCTAGCCGCAACACGAAATCAGGCGTGATCGGAGCCTCGCCGACCTTGCCGCGAATACCATCTGTTCCAAAATATCGACGTGCCATTGTTTCGTTCTTATCCTTGCGCAAAAAGTAAGCGCGAACTGTGAATTCCAATACTCTCGACGCAGCTGTTGCAATGCCTACGCAGTCAAAACGCGGCTCGTTGAGTGGTACGCTCAGTGCGATCAGCCGCGCGTTCAGGCGTGTTAATGGCAGCACGCACCGCCTGCCATACTTTCAATGCATCGACAGTCGCCGCGACGTCGTGCACGCGCACAATGGCCGCGCCTCGCTCGGCCGCGCACACCGCCGCCGCTACGCTTGCCGCCACGCGCTCGACCGGTTGCGTTCGCCCGGTCACCGCGCCAAGCATCGACTTGCGCGACATTCCAGCCAGTAACGGGACTCGCGAATTCGCGGGCCGTGTCTCGGCGAGATGCGCCAGCAAAGCGTAATTATGATCGATCACGGACTTGCCGAACCCAAATCCGGGATCGAGGCAGATCCGCTCCGTACTGATTCCTTCCGCCGTCAGCGTACGCAGCCGTTCCTCGAAAAATTCCCGCACCTCCGCCACGACATCGCGGTACACAGGCTCATGCATCTGCATGGTTTGCGGCTCGCCAAGCATATGCATGACGCAGAGCCCGCACGTGCTGTCCCTGACTGCGTCGAGCGCGCCTTCACGACGCAAGCCCCAGATGTCGTTGACCATATCCGCACCAGCGTTCAGCGCAGCGCGCATGACCGCGGGTTTGTAGGTGTCGATGGAAAGCGGCACATTCGCCGACCGCAACGCTTCGATTACCGGGATCACGCGTTCGAGTTCTTCGTCCAGCGCGACAGGCGGCGCGCCCGGGCGGGTCGACTCACCGCCGATATCGATCATGTCGGCACCGTCGCGAATCATGTCGGCGGCCTGTGCGAGCGCCGCGTCGCGTGCGACAAAACGGCCGCCATCTGAAAACGAATCCGGCGTGACGTTGAGAATGCCCATGATCAGCGGGCGCTCGAAGGTCAGCGTGAACCGGCCGCATTGAAGCTGTTGAGCCACGGCGTGAAAGTTGTCCGGCAAAGATGAAGACAGCATAGTGGTCCAGCGACGCAATGAGGGAGCTACGTTTTAGATTGATGGGCGCCGATCGATCCGCCACTCGGAATGCATACGGCGGAGCTCAAACGATTACTAGCTCAAATTGATGAACCTGCATGCGCGGCCTCAAAAAGCGAGGCCCAACGGAAAAGGGCTGGTGTGAAAACACACCAGCCCCTTCTAATTTGCCTCAGGATCGCGTCAGGCTGAAGCAGGAGCCGTGGCGTTACCCGGTTTGACTTCCGCGCCGGCGTTTCCGCCACCCGACGACGGATCACTCGACGGCGGCGGCAGATTCTTCGGCGGACGCGGCGGACGACCGCCCATGATGTCGCCGATCTGCTCTGCGTCGATGGTTTCCCACTCCAGCAACGCCTTCGTCATGGCTTCGACCTTGTCACGGTTGTCTTCCAGCAGCTTGCGAGCGAGGCCATATTGATCGTCGAGAATCCGGCGAATTTCAGCATCGACCTTTTGCTGCGTGGCTTCGGATACCGTCTTTGACGCCATCTTCCCAAACATGCCGTCCTGCTCGGTATCGACATACACCATCGTGCCAAGCACATCCGACATACCGTAACGCGTCACCATGTCGCGTGCCATCTTCGTCGCACGCTCGAAGTCGTTCGAAGCACCCGTTGACATGGAGTTCAGGAACACTTCTTCCGCTGCACGGCCGCCGAACAGGATGGCGATTTCCTCAAGCATCTTGTCGCGATACAGATTCACGCGATCATGTTCCGGCAACTGCCACGTGATACCCAGCGCCCAGCCACGCGGCATGATGGAGACCTTGTGCACCGGATCTGCGTGAGGCAGCAACTTGGCTACCACTGCGTGACCCGACTCGTGATAAGCCGTATTGCGACGCTCTTCTTCGCGCATCACGGCAGACTTGCGTTCCGGACCCATGAAGATCTTGTCTTTCGCGTCTTCGAAGTCCGCCATCTCGACGATCCGCTTGCCGCGACGCGCCGCGAACAACGCAGCTTCGTTCACCAGGTTCGCCAGATCGGCGCCCGAGAAGCCCGGCGTACCACGCGCGATCACCGAAGCGTCGACGTCGTTCGAAATAGGCACCTTGCGCAGGTGAACCTTCATGATGTGTTCGCGACCGCGGATGTCCGGCAGGCCAACATACACCTGGCGGTCGAAACGGCCCGGACGCAGCAGCGCTTTGTCGAGCACGTCGGAGCGGTTGGTCGCAGCGATCACGATCACGCCGGAGTTCGCTTCGAAGCCGTCCATTTCCACGAGCATCTGGTTCAACGTCTGTTCGCGTTCGTCGTTACCGCCGCCCATGCCGGCACCGCGATGACGGCCCACAGCATCGATTTCGTCGATAAACACGATACACGGCGCGTGCTTCTTGGCCTGCTCGAACATGTCGCGCACCCGAGCCGCACCCACACCCACGAACATTTCAACGAAGTCCGAGCCCGAGATGCTAAAGAACGGCACTTTCGCTTCGCCAGCAATAGCGCGCGCCAGCAACGTCTTACCCGTACCCGGAGGCCCGACCAGCAACACGCCGCGAGGAATACGCCCGCCCAGCTTCTGGAATTTCTGCGGATCACGCAGGAAGTCGACCAGCTCGGAGACCTCCTCCTTCGCTTCGTCACAGCCTGCGACATCGGTAAAATTGATCGCGTTGTTATTCTCGTCGATCAGCCGCGCTCGCGACTTGCCAAACGAAAATGCCCCGCCTTTCCCGCCGCCCTGCATCTGCCGCATCATGAAGAACCAGAAACCGATGATCAGGATCGTCGGTCCGAGGTAGTACAGCGCGGAAACAAGCGCGTTCGGTTCGTCGTCAGCCTTGCCGCTAACCTGGACGCCGTACTTCATCAAGTCGCCGACCATCCAGATATCGCCGGGCGACACTATTTGATATTTCTGACCGTCTGCGGGAGTAACGGTGAGATTACGACCCTGAACGGTAACTGTCTTGACCTTACCGGACTTCGCGTCGTCCATGAATTGCGAATACGAAACACCTTCCTGGACGCGGGGCTTGTCGAACTGCTTGAACACCGTGAACAGCACCAGTGCGATAACCAGCCACACCGCTGCCTTAGAGAACATATTGTTGTTCAAAGCACCACTCCTTCACTCATAGACGGGCGCCTACATTCGCCTTGCGGCACCACCAAAGCATTCTAATCCAGACCGCAAACCCCTGCTATAGCCTTTAACTAGCGCGAAGATAGCGGTCAGGACCCGATTGTTTGGACATATCCGGCAAATCGCCTGCCGAGACAACCGGTCCCCGGCGGCGTTTCCACCCGCAACTCTCAATCCCGACGCTTGAGTTGCCTGCCCAAAATAAACGTTTCGGACGATTTATCGCGCGACGCCTTCGGCTTGCGCGGCGCGACGATTTTGAATTGATGCTTGAACTTCTCCACTATCTGACTATAGCCGCTGCCATGAAAACATTTGACCAATAAAGCGCCTTCCGGCTTCAGATGATTCTGCGAGAAGTCCAGCGCCAGATCGCACAGATGTTCCATTCGCGCGGCATCCGCGCTGGCAACTCCTGAGAGGTTGGGGGCCATGTCGGAAATTACAAGATCAACTTGATGGTCTCCGACGATTTCCTTCAATTGGTCCAGAACCGAGTCTTCGCGGAAGTCGCCCTGGATGAAAATCACGTCGGCAATCGGCTCCATGGGCAGCAGGTCGAGCGCGATGATCTTGCCATCAATGCCGCCTTCGCGCGTTTCACCACGCTTGGACCCTTTAGCCAATTGGTTGCGCGCGTACTGGCTCCAGCTCCCCGGGGTCGAACCCAGGTCGACAATGATCTGGCCCGGTTTGATCAACTTATCCTGCTCGTCGATCTCCTTCAGCTTGTATGCCGCGCGCGCCCGATAGCCCTCGCGCTGCGCGAGCTTCACGTAAGGGTCGTTGATGTGGTCGTGCAGCCACGAGTAATTGAAGCGGTTTTTTGCCATTAAGAATGAACTCTTGCTGCGTGAAGCTGTGCTTTTAGCGGATAATACGCGTCTAATTCGGGCTGCTGCTCATTTATGAGGCAGCCTTCGTCGATGTGAACAGCCGATACCGGCGCCGTTGCGCCCTGTGTTTGCCAGCGACGTTTGCCGGAGGCCCGAGGCTGATAATGTGCTTCAGGCTTATCTGGCAAGGGGCGGCGTCCGAGCTCCGGCGATTAAAGATTCGTTAAAATCAAGTCCGTTGCTCGCCGCACCGCCTCGCGCCGTCCGTCATTTTCTTGAGCAAGGCGTCCCGCCCTGCCCGTCTTTGTTTTGCAATCGCGACCGTTTAGCCGCTTTTACGCTACGGCGCCTCTCATTTTAGTCGAGTCCGTTACTTCTCATGCCAGCTCTCAAACTTTCTCCCGCCCAACGCGCCGACCTGCGCTCCCTGGCTCACGCGCTCAAGCCCGTTGTACTCGTTGGCGGCGAAGGGCTGACCGAGGCCGTGCTGGCCGAGATCGAGGTGCACCTTGCTGCGCACCAGCTCATCAAGATCCGCGTGTTCGGTGACGACCGCGAAGCCCGCGTCGCAGCTTACGCCGAAATCTGCGACCGCTTGAACGCCGCGCCGATCCAGCAAATCGGCAAGCTGCTGGTCGTGTGGCGGCCGGAAAGCGACGAAGCTGCCGCTAAGCCTTCGCGCGCTGCCGGTGTGCGCGGCGCCAATCGCATAGCGCCTCCGAGCGCTGGCGAAGCCGCTGCCGAACCCTCGTCGAAGGGACGCGCACCGCGCGTGGTCAAGGTCGTCAAGATCACGCGTGACGCACCCGTGGTCCGCAAGCCGAAAAAGCAAAAGCTGTTGGTTCGCGGCAACGAACGGGTGACGGCCGGCGGCAACGTCAAACGCGCAAAGAAGCGTTTGCCCAGCGCCAAGCGTCACCATCAATCGTCAAAATAAGCTTTTCCGGGTTCGCCCGGAAGACAAAAAGCCGGCCACGCCCGATACGCTCGGGCCTAGCCGGCTTTTATTTAACCGCGCGCGCGGCGTGCCGCCACGCTAGCCGTCTTTCCCTTCGGAATGACCGATTGCGTTGGGAACCGTCCCGGCGGCAAGCGCCAGAACAACACCAGTCCCAGCACACTCTCCACTAGGTAGAACGCGCTCGACACCCCGTGCAGCAAACCGAAGCGGCTTGCATACGGCGATTGCGCGAGTTCCATCCCACCTTCCTGAGCCGCCACCCGCAGCGCGTTCATGAACGGTTGCAGCGTGAAATAGCCGATCAGCACACATAGCAGCATGCCCGCGATGACCCAGCGGGTCCGCTTGTACTCGGCAAAACCCGTTCGAACGAGGCGGTTAGCCAAAACCAGCAGCAGCAGTGCGCAGATCACGCCGAGGAATCCCTCGATGCGAAACAACTGCGCCGCAACCGATCCCGCCGATGTCCGGTCAAGCATGCTGAACAGCACCGGCGCTGCCACGTACCCGAGCGTCAGTACGCTGCCAACCCAGATCATGGCGATGATTCGAAAGAATCGATGGGCCATCAGACGTACTTGACCGCGATGATTTCGTACTCGCGCGCACCGCTCGGCGCCTGCACCGAGGCCACGTCGCCTTCGGTCTTGCCGATTAGCGCGCGGGCGATGGGCGAGCTGATGGACACCAGCCCGTGGTCGATATCCGCTTCGTCGTCGCCGACGATCTGGTAGGTTACCGTGTGGCCCGTGGCCGTCTCTTCCAGCTCGACCGTCGCGCCGAAGATCACGCGGCCGTCAGCTTCTACGGTCGTCGGGTCAATGACTTGCGCCCCGGCCAGCTTCGACTCGATCTCCGCAATTCGGCCTTCGATAAAGCCCTGCTTCTCCTTGGCCGCATCGTATTCGGAGTTTTCCGACAGATCGCCCTGCGCGCGCGCTTCGGAAATCGAATTCACGACAGCCGGGCGCTCTACCGATTTGAGGCGTTGCAATTCGTCGCGGAGCATTGCCGCGCCGCGTTTAGTCAAAGGAACTGTGCTCATAAACAACTCATTACGCAAAGATGCAGACGTAAAAAAATTACCGCGGTTAAGTGCATCTCCCGGTAAAAAAGGGAGACGCCGCTTAACCGCGGCCCTTGAAACTTAGACTTCGTTTGGAGACTGCTGATACTGCTGAGACTCGAATCAGAAGCCTTAGTTTAGGCGAGCGTGGAGTCCTTGTAAATCATAGACTTCCAGGTCCTTCAGATATCGCAGCCCTTCGACTGCTGCGCGGGCACCCGACATGGTCGTGTAATACGTGACCTTGTTGGCTTGCGCGCTCATCCGGATCGAGCGGGAATCGGCGATGGCCGCACGGGTTTCGTCAACGGTGGTGAAGACCAGCGCAATCTCGCCGTTCTTGATCATGTCCACGATGTGCGGCCGGCCATCCTTCACCTTGTTCACAACCTTGACCGGAACGCCCGCTGCCTGAATAGCCGATGCCGTGCCCTTGGTCGCCACGATCGGGTAGCCCAGTTCGTGCAGCATGGTCGCGACTTCCACGGCCTTCTGCTTGTCCGCGTCCATCACGGTCAGGAGAACCGTGCCGCTTTCCGGCAAGCGCGATCCCGCCGCGAGCTGCGACTTGAACAGCGCTTCGCCGAAGGTGCGGCCCACGCCCATCACTTCGCCCGTCGAACGCATTTCAGGTCCGAGGACCGGATCGACAGCCGGGAATTTCACGAACGGGAACACCGCTTCCTTGACGCTGAAATACGGCGGAATCACTTCCTTCGTGATGCCTTGATCTGCCAGCTTCTGGCCGACCATTGCGCGAGCGGCGATCTTCGCCAAAGGCAAACCCGTCGCCTTCGATACATACGGCACCGTCCGCGAAGCACGCGGATTGACTTCGAGCACGTAGATCACGTCTTTCTTCGACCCGTCTGCCTGCACCGCTTGCTGGATCGCGAACTGCACGTTCATCAAGCCGATCACGTTCAGCGCACGCGCCATCGCGCCGGTCTGACGCTTCAATTCGTCGATGGTTTCCTGCGACAGCGAGTACGGCGGCAACGAACATGCGGAGTCGCCGGAATGCACGCCCGCTTGTTCGATGTGCTCCATCACGCCGCCGATAAACACCGCTTCGCCATCCGAAATGCAGTCAACGTCGCATTCGATTGCGTCGTTCAAGAAGCGGTCCAGCAGCACCGGCGAATCGTGCGACACCTTCACGGCTTCGCGCATGTAGCGTTCGAGATCGCGCGGCTCGTGGACAATTTCCATCGCGCGGCCACCCAGCACGTACGACGGACGCACGACCAGCGGATAACCAATTTCCTCGGCCAAACGCAGCGCTTCGTCTTCGGCACGTGCCGTGCGGTTCGGCGGTTGACGCAGGTTCAGTTCCTGCAGCAGCTTCTGGAAACGCTCGCGGTCTTCAGCGGCATCGATCATGTCCGGCGACGTGCCGACAATCGGCACGCCGTTGGCTTCGAGATCCAGCGCAAGCTTCAACGGCGTCTGACCACCGTACTGCACGATCACGCCAACCGGCTTTTCCAGGTCAACGATTTCGAGCACGTCTTCCAGCGTTAGCGATTCAAAATACAGACGGTCGGACGTATCGTAGTCGGTGGAAACGGTCTCGGGATTGCAGTTGACCATGATGGTTTCATAGCCGTCTTCGCGCATCGCGAGCGCGGCATGCACGCAGCAATAATCGAATTCAATACCCTGCCCGATCCGGTTCGGGCCACCGCCCAACACCATGATCTTCTTTTTGTCGGTCGGATTCGCTTCGCACTCTTCCTCATAGGTCGAGTACATGTAGGCGGTTTTCGTCGCGAATTCAGCCGCACACGTGTCCACGCGCTTGTAGACCGGACGCACTTTCAACGAATGGCGATGTTTGCGCACAGCCGTTTGATCGGAGCCGAGCAACTTCGCCAAGCGACGATCCGAGAACCCACTCTGCTTCAGGTACAGCATTTCATCTTTGGTCAGGCTTTCAACGGTACGACCGCCAAGCGCCTTTTCCTTCTGGATGATCTGCTCGATCTGCGCGAGGAACCACGGATCGATCGCCGTTTCTTCAAAGATTTCTTCGGCTGTCAGACCAAGACGGAACGCGTCGCCCAGGAACCAGATACGGTCCGGACCCGGCTCACCAATCTCACGAATTACTTCGTCGCGGCTGGTGGTCTTTTCATCGAGTCCGTCGACGCCTACTTCCAGACCGCGCAGCGCCTTCTGGAAAGATTCCTGGAACGTGCGGCCAATGGCCATCACTTCGCCGACCGACTTCATCTGCGTCGTCAAACGCGCATCAGCTTCGCGGAATTTTTCGAATGCAAAACGCGGAATCTTCGTAACCACATAGTCGATGGTCGGTTCGAACGATGCCGGCGTCTGACCACCGGTGATCTCGTTCTTCAGCTCGTCGAGCGTGTAGCCTACCGCCAGCTTCGCCGCGACCTTCGCAATCGGGAAACCCGTTGCCTTCGATGCCAGCGCCGACGAACGCGACACACGCGGATTCATCTCGATGACAACCATGCGGCCGTCTTTCGGGTTGATCGCGAACTGCACGTTCGAGCCGCCCGTATCCACGCCAATCTCACGCAGCACCGCGAGCGATGCGTTACGCAGGATCTGGTATTCCTTGTCAGTCAGCGTTTGCGCTGGCGCGACGGTGATGGAGTCGCCGGTATGCACGCCCATCGGGTCCAGGTTTTCGATCGAGCACACGATAATGCAGTTGTCCTTGGTATCCCGGACCACTTCCATCTCGAACTCTTTCCAGCCCAGCAGCGACTCTTCGATCAGCAATTCGCGCGTCGGCGACAAATCCAGCCCGCGACGGCAAATTTCTTCGAATTCTTCCTTGTTATAGGCAATCCCGCCGCCCGATCCGCCCAGCGTGAACGACGGACGAATCACGGTCGGATACCCGCCGCTGCCCGTCAGCGCGGCGATCTCCGCCTGCACTTGCAGCGCTTCTTCCATGGAATGTGCGATGCCCGACTTGGCCGAACCGAGGCCAATCTTCGTCATCGCTTCCTTGAATTTCTGGCGGTCTTCGGCTTTATCGATGGCTTCCGGCGACGCGCCGATCAACTCGACCTTGTACTTTTCCAGCACGCCGTGATGGAACAAATCCAGCGCGCAGTTCAGCGCGGTTTGTCCGCCCATGGTCGGCAGGATGGCGTCGGGGCGCTCTTTATCGATGATGCGCTCGACGACTTCCCACGTGATCGGCTCGATGTACGTGACGTCGGCCGTGTTCGGGTCGGTCATGATCGTCGCGGGATTGCTGTTGACGAGAATGACCTTGTAACCTTCCTCGCGCAGCGCCTTGCACGCCTGCGCGCCCGAATAATCGAACTCGCACGCCTGACCGATGATGATCGGTCCCGCGCCGATGATGAGGATGCTCTTGATGTCTGTCCGCTTCGGCATAACTGCTCTCAATGATTGTGTTGCGTGTTCTGACTTTGCGCGTCTGGCGTATCTGTTTAAGCCGCTACTTTTTGCGCTTCCATCAACCCGACGAATCGATCGAACAAGTACGCAATATCGTTCGGTCCCGGCGACGCTTCAGGGTGGCCCTGGAAGCAGAACGCGGGTTTGTCGGTGAGCGCGAAGCCTTGCAGCGTGCCGTCGAACAGCGACGTATGCGTGACCTTTGCGTTGGCGGGCAGCGTGGCGGCATCGACAGCGAAACCGTGATTCTGCGACGTGATCACCACGCGGCCATTCTCAAGGTCCTTCACCGGATGATTCGCGCCGTGATGACCCGTTTTCATCTTCATGGTCTTGGCGCCTACGGCCAGCCCCATGATCTGGTGACCGAGGCAAATCCCGAACGTAGGAATGCCGCGTTCGATGAATTCACGCGTCGCGCGAATGGCGTAGTCGCACGGTTCCGGGTCGCCGGGGCCGTTCGAGAGGAAGATGCCATCGGGGTTCAGCGCGAGGGCGTCGGCGGCAGTGGATTCAGCCGGCAACACGGTGACGTGGCAACCGCGCTCGGCGAGCATGCGCAAGATGTTGTACTTCACGCCGTAGTCGAACGCGACCACGCGGTACTTCGGCGCCTTCTGCTCGCCGTAGCCGCTTTCCAGCTTCCATTCGGACTGCGTCCATTCGTACTTTTCTTTCGTCGATACGACCTTGGCAAGATCCATCCCCGACAAACCCGGGAACGAGCGCGCAAGTTCAAGCGCTTTCGCTTCGTCGTCACCGGCGAGAATGCAGCCGTTTTGCGCGCCCTTGTCGCGCAGGATTCGCGTGAGCTTGCGTGTATCGATGTTCGAAATAGCGACGACGTTTTCTGCTTTCAGATAGTCAGCGAGAGATTGCTGGGAGCGAAAATTCGAAGCGAGCACCGGCAGATCTCGAATGATCAGCCCGGCGGCATGGACTTTGGTGGATTCGACGTCTTCAGCGTTCACACCGACATTGCCGATGTGCGGATACGTCAGGGTGACGATTTGCTGGGCGTAGCTCGGGTCCGTCAGGATTTCCTGATAACCGGTGATAGCAGTGTTGAACACCACTTCGCCGATCGTGTGACCGGACGCGCCGATCGAGTGACCACGAAAGACCGTGCCGTCGGCGAGTGCGAGGATTGCGGGAGAGAATGACGGCAACACGGGAGGCTCCTTTGGAACACCCTGTTTGCCGACCTGTCATCCGACCGTGGGGTCGCGCGCGGCCTTGAAGTGGCGCGCGCAGACCCGCATCGCGTTCGATTGCGTCGGGCGCAGGACCCGCCGGGTTCCGCTGATCGGGCTCCAATGACTGGATGCGCGAATCAGGCGTTTGGCGGGATGCGCGCGTGTTGCAAGGCGCGGCGGATGAACGGTGAGTGGGAGGTAGGCGCTAGGGTGTAGGTTGATTTGCTCAAACCTTCGAATTATAGCCGGAAAACGCCCTTCCCTCCAAATTTGAGACGCGACGTACGCAAGACGCGTTCCAGCTTATACGCTGCGGGCCTTAACCAGCGGGCATGCGACGATCATGACGCCACGCCGCCGCGCTTTTCGAGAACACTGCTCGGCAGCACATACCAGATGGCGCTCGCGATCTGCAGAGCGATCAGCACGCCCCACACGCTCAAGTGCGCCGCCGCAGGATAGTGACCGCCTTGGGCCGGCCAGCGCGACAGCATGGTGCCTATGCCCACTTGCAAGCCGAAGATCAGGATGAACAGCACCAGCGTGAGCGTGCTATGCGCGCGGCCAATCATGTGCGTCGGGAAATACTCGGCCATCACGGCGTAACTCAGGATGCCGGTTCCGCCGAACACGCCGTAACACGCAATCAGCAACGCCGGCGCAATGGGGGCGCGCACGAGCATCAGAACCTGCACAAGCACGAACAGCCCCATGCCAAAGCCGCAGAACGCATACACGGTGACACCGCGCTTTTGCAGACCACGCGCCGCCACGCCGAAACCGACGCAGCCGATCATCATCGCGATGCCGAGCACCGATACCAGCACCGCGGCATATTGAGCGCTGAGGCCCATGACATCGAGGAGATAGGGCCTGATCCATAGCGACTGCATCGCGTAGAAAACGCCCTGCGTGACCACCGAAAACGATGCGATCTTCCAGAAGGCGCCGCTGCCCAGAATGTGCCACGTGCCCTTGAACTGCGTGAGCATGTCGGCTTTTCGATGCACGCCGTCTCGATGTTCCGGCGCAAACAGGAAGATGGCTGCCGCGACGGCGAGGGTCATCGCAACAAGACCGAAACAGACGTTGCGCCAGTCGGTCACCCCGAGCAGCAGGGCAAGCGGTGAGCCGACCACTACGCCGCCGAGGCCGCCCACCGCCATCACGAGGCCGTTGACCATCGGAAGCTGTGCCACAGGCAGGATTTGCGCGAGCGCCTTGAACGCCGCGCTCATGCAGACGGATACGCCCACGCCGATCAGCAGCCGCCCCAGCATCATGGAGCCGATGCCGTGGGCTTCGCCGAACACGCCGATCCCAAGCGCCGCGAACAACAGCATGCCGGCCGTGACGCGGCGCGGGCCAAAGCGGTCGAGCAACATGCCCACAGGAATTTGTGCCGCCGCGAAGCCGAGAAAATACAGCGACGTGAGCAACCCGAGATCCGCGCCCGACAAACCCAGGTCGTGCGTGATGTAAGGCGCGAAGCCGAGATTCACCCCGCGGAATACGTACGAGACGAAATATCCGGCGGAAAACAGGAAAAAGACGCGAAGCCGAACGGAATACGTCATGTGCAGCGCAGGGGTTTTTATATGAAGCGGCAGTTTAACTCGCACGCACAAACTAAAACGCCGTCACCTTGGTGACGGCGTGGATTCTTGACCGCGCAGACAGGTTATTGCTTCTTCTTTTTATCTGTCGACTTGGTTGATTTCGAGGTTTTCGTTACCGCCTCGGGTTTGACCGCTTTGGACGGTGCGTTGAATTTTTCAGTTACGCGCGTCACCTTGGCCGGAGCGCTGGCCTTGCCGCCACGCGTCGTGCTCTTCGATTCCGGCACGTGCGTGCCGATCTTCGTCACGCCGCCCCTGTTCCGGCTCGACGCAGCCACCGTTTCCACGCGCACCGGACCGGGTTCAGCCGGCACAGCCTGCCCGACCGGCACGTGCAGCACGATCAACTGACCGGGCATGACGGAATCGCGGTGCGTACGATTCCAGCTTTTAACCTGCGAGATCGACACGTTGTAGCGATCGGCGAAAGTCGACATGGATTGCGCGCGGCGAACGCGGATCAACATCTTGCGGGTATCGGGAACGTCCGGTTCAACCGCCAGCATGGCGCTTTCGGCGACGTCGGCGCTGATGTCCTCGTCGTCGTCGTCGCTACGCGGCACTACGATGGTCGAGCCCGCTTTCAACCGCATACCCGCCGGAATGCGGTTCACCGACATCAGCGTGTCCGCGTCCACACCAATTTTCTGCGCGATGACCGCGGGCGTTGCCCGTTCACTCACCGTATAAGTCGTCCACGACGACAACTGCCCCGAATACGATTTCAGATTCTTCTGGAAAGCGCTGGCGTTATCGAAGGGAAGCAAAATCTGCGGACTCGTTGCGCCGAGAATCACCGGCTTCGCAAACGACGGATTAAGCGAGCGGAACTCCTCCACCGTCATGCCCGCGAGCTTGGCGGCCATCGTCACGTCCATGTCGCGCGACGTGGTGACCGTCACGAAATACGGGTGATTCGGAATGTCCGGAAGCGTCAGCCCGTACATTTGCGGATTGGCGACGATGTTCTTCACCGCCTGCAGCTTCGGCACGTAGTTGCGCGTCTCGTTTGGCATCCGCAGGCTTTGATAGTCCGTCGGCAAGCCCATCGCCTCGTTTTTGGCGATCGCCTTCTGCACATTGCCCTCGCCCCAGTTGTACGCGGCGAGCGCTAAGTCCCAGTCGCCGAACATATCGTGGAGGCGCGAAAGATAGTCGAGCGCCGCGCTGGTCGACGCCAGCACGTCGCGCCGCTCATCCTGAAACATGTTCTGTTTGAGGTTGTAGTCGCGGCCCGTGCCCGGCACGAACTGCCACATGCCGGCGGCCTTCGCGACCGATAACGCTTGCGGGTTATAGGCCGATTCGATAAACGGCAGCAACGCGAGTTCGGTCGGCATGTGCCGCTGCTCGAGTTCCTCGACGATGTGATACAGGTATTTTTGCGAGCGGCCAGTCATGCGCTCGACGTAATCCGGCCGTTGCGCGTACCAGTTGACCTGCATGTCGACCAGGTCGCTTTGCAGATCAGGAATCTGGAAACCACGGCGGATACGGCCCCACAAATCGCTGTCAGGTCCGCTCAGTGAATCGAGCGACGTCTTGTCGACGTTGATCGTTTCCTTGGCGGCGGCAGTTCTGCGGATGGCGTCTGCTACGGTCTGCTGATTTTGCGCTGAAGGGAGGGAAGAAAGGGAATTGGTCGCTGTCGGGCCCTGGCTGGCACATGCAGCCAAAGTCAGGACGAGGAGCGCACTTAAAATCAATCGCATGAACGTCTCGGATTCCAAAAAATGTGCTTGGAAATTTGGACCCGATAGTACGGAACCGCACTCATCACGTCAATATAAATGCCAAAAAACACTGCAAAATCCGGGGCCTGCAATGGTTTTCAACGTTTCAGATGAAGATAACCGCAGGCCGGCACGGGTTAGCGAAATTTATCCTTCCAGCCGCGCAACAGTGTGAAGGCGTCGAGCCGGTCTCGCACCGGGCGCTCGAACTGCGCGGCAAGCGTCGTCTGCACGCTTTTTTCGCTGACACGGAGGAACGGGTTTGCGTTCCGTTCGTGAAGGAGCGTGGTCGGAATGGTCGGCTGCTTGCGCTCGCGCAAGCCCTCTGCCTCCTTCTGCCATTGCGCCAGCGCCAGGTTATCCGGCTCGGCCGCGCGGGCAAAACGGATATTCGACAGCGTATATTCGTGGGCGCAATGAACCAGCGTGGCGTCGGGGAGCGCGGCAAGCGCATCGAGTGAATTGAGCATTTGTTGCGGCGTGCCTTCGAACAAACGGCCGCAACCGCTTGCGAACAAGGTGTCGCCGCAAAAAAGATGCGGCGTGCCTTCCGGGTCACCTGGCTGGAAGTACGCTATATGTCCCGCGGTATGGCCAGGCACGTCGATAACCGAGCATTCCAGCGCCGGACTCGCGATACTGACGTGATCGCCCTGCTTCACGCGCCGCGTTAGATGGTCGATAGCCTCGCCAGCCGGGCCGATCACCGGAATTTCCCCGTCGGCTGATTGGCTAACGAGCAGTTTTGCGACGCCGCCGACGTGGTCGTGGTGGTGGTGCGTGAGTAAAATAGCGGTTAGCCGCCAACCGCGTTTCGTCAAATAGGCTTCGACGGGCGCGGCGTCGCCAGGATCGACCACGACGGCATTGTGACCGTCCGACACCAGCCAGATGTAGTTGTCTTCGAACGCCGGAACCGGCACGTACTCAAGCGTTTTCATAAGGCGACTCACCCGAACATGTCAGAGCGAACAATTATAGACTGGCCCGCCTGGACACTCTCCGCGCCCGGCCGCTATGTGCTGGAGTGGGAGCAGGCACAGCTCGACCGCGTGGTGTCGGATATCTTCGGCTATCACGCGCTGCAACTCGGCCTGCCCGGGCTCGACGCGTTGCGCGAGAATCGCATGCCGTATCGAGGCCTCGTGCTCGATACCGCCAGCGCCGCCAGTGCGCCCTTCACGCTGCCCCCGCCGGTTTCGCCTGACGCGCGGCCGGGCGTGACATCGCTGCCGTCGGCGAGCCGCGGTCTGCACGCGCCCGAGGGACGCAGCGCCGTGTGGTGCGACCTGCTCGACTTGCCGTTCGAAGCGCAGAGCGTCGATCTGCTGGTCATGCCGCATACGCTGGAATTCACGAGCGACCCGCATCGGTTGCTCAGGGAAGCTGAACGCGTGCTGGTGCCTGAAGGACAGTTGATCATCCTGGGATTTAATTCCCTGAGCCTGTGGGGGGCGCGGCAATCGCTCGGCAAGGTTGCGGGCAAGCCGTTCGTCCCGTCCGCACACGAAATGATCGCGTTCACGCGGATCAAGGACTGGATCAAGCTGCTCGGATTCGACCTTGAACGCGGACGCTTCGGCTGCTATCGTCCGCCTCTCTTGACCGAACAGTGGCTGGCGCGATATCAGTTCATGGAAGCCGCCGGCGACCGCTGGTGGCCCATTTTTGGCGCCGCCTACATGATCACAGCGATCAAGCGCGTGCGCGGCATGCGCTTGATCGGGCCGCGCAAGCTGAAAAAACCAGCCCTCGCACCGGGCCTCGCCCCGGTCGCCACGCCGCATACACGCAACGAGCATTGATGACCTTAGATACCACAGACAAAGTAATCGACATTTATACCGACGGTGCCTGCAAAGGCAATCCCGGCCCCGGCGGCTGGGGTGCACTTCTGCGTTTCGGCGATCAGGAAAAGGAATTGTTCGGCGGCGAAACGCCGACGACCAATAACCGCATGGAGCTCATGGGCGTGATTTCAGCGCTCGAAGCGCTCAAGCGGCCGTGTCGCGTGGTTATTCATACGGACTCGCAATATGTCCAGAAGGGCATTAGCGAATGGATCCACGGCTGGAAAAAGAAGAACTGGATGACGGCGGCGAAAACACCCGTCAAGAACGCGGATCTCTGGAAGCGGCTCGATGCGCTGGTGGTCCAGCATCAGATTGAATGGCGCTGGGTGAAAGGTCATTCGGGCCATCCGGAAAACGAACGCGCCGACGCGCTCGCGAATCGCGGCGTCACTTCACTCGCCGAAGGTTAATTCTTATCTCTATGCGCCAACTCGTACTCGATACCGAAACCACCGGCCTCAACGCCCGCACGGGCGACCGTATTATTGAAATCGGCTGCGTCGAGCTTGTGAATCGACGGCTCACCGGCAATAACCTGCACTTCTACGTGAATCCCGGACGCGACAGCGATCCGGGCGCGCTGGCGGTGCACGGCCTGACGACGGAATTCCTCAGCGATAAACCCAAGTTCGCCGATATCGCCGCCGAGTTGCGCGACTTCGTCGCGGGCGCAGAGTTGATCATTCACAACGCGCCGTTCGACGTCGGTTTCATGGACGTGGAGTTCGGTCTGATCGGCATGTCTGGCGTGAAGGAAGTGTGCGGCGGCGTGATCGACACGCTGGTGCAGGCGAAGCAGATGTTCCCCGGCAAGCGCAATTCACTCGATGCGTTGTGCGACCGGTTCGGTATTAGCAACGCGCATCGGACGCTGCATGGCGCCCTGCTCGACTCCGAATTGCTGGCAGAAGTTTACCTGGCGATGACGCGCGGCCAGGAAAGCTTGGTGATCGATATGCTCGGAGAGACGCAGGCGATGGGTGAAGGCCATGCGCCGCGTATCTCTCTCGACGATTTGCAGTTGCCGGTGCTGGTGGCGTCGGAGGAAGAACTGAGCGCGCATCTCGCCGTCCTCGATGATCTCGACAAGGCGGTCAAGGGGACGAGCGTGTGGCGAATCGAGACGGTGATCGCGGTCGAGGTAGCGGCGGGATCCTGATCCAGGCAATACGATTATTGAAGCGCTCAAAGATTCGCTTTACGAAATCCAGAAGCTCTGACATAATCCAAAGCTCTTCGGGTGGTTAGCTCAGCGGTAGAGCACTGCCTTCACACGGCAGGGGTCACAGGTTCAATCCCTGTACCACCCACCAGGATTTCGCGGTTGAGTTTGCATCGCGTTGAAAAAGGCCCTCAGGCAAATGCTTGAGGGCCTTTTTCTTTGTGCCAGAGATTCCGAATTTTTGCCTCTAGGGCGAAGAAGAGGCGAGAGCGGAAATCACCCCAGACACAGTGACTACCATCTGCTAATTTCCCACCGCGAAAGCGAGTCATAGCCATACGCTCATACGTCATCACGGCACCGGGTGAAACGACGAGCGCCGCCAAGTTAATCCGATTTGAACTGCGACCAGATAACCGTGGAAGAACCGCCCTCGCGCGGTCCATTTGATAATAGTTGATAAGTGGCATACCATCGAAATCGACATTTTGAGGGCACAGCCATGATTAGCGCAGACCTTGGGCAGCAACTTGAGGGGTACATCGCCAAGCTGGTCGAGACGGGCCGCTACGGCTCGAAAAGCGAAGTCTTACGCGAAGGCGTGAGGCTCATTCAGGACCGCGAGACACAGCTTGCCGCGCTGGATGCTGTGATCGGACGCGGCATCGCCGATTCCGACGCGGAGCGGGGCAAGCCCGCCGAGGAAGTGTTCGACCGGCTCGAAGCAAAGTATCGGGCGATGGTGAACGACAAGCCATGAAAGTTCGCATTTTGCCCGCCGCGGAGGCCGAGGTTGAGGCCATCGGCGATTACGTCGCCCGAGACAATCCGCGCCGCGCCGTGAGCTTCGTGCGGGAACTGCGAGACAAGTGCTTGAGCCTTGTCGACATGGCGCTCGCCTTCCCACTCGTGCCGCGCTACGAGGATCTTGGCGTGCGGCACCGGGTTCACGGCAGCTACCAGATTTTCTATCGCGTCGTGGGCCAGCCCGCCGAGCGGATCGACGTGATTCATATACTGCACGGCGCGCGCAACTACGGCGCGATCCTCTTTCCGTAGATCGGCAGGAGCCGCCTTGACGGCAGCGCCGCCAAGCGTTCTACGGACTGCCTGTCGGGTTATTTGAACACCCTAAAGGTTTGTGTCACAACTTCGCCAACAGCTTCGTTCGACATGACGTCAAACGACAAGCCTCCGTGAACGGCGGCTCGGCGAAGAAACCTTCCCACCGCACATGCGCAAGCACCGCTGCGATCAACCCCTAAACGCAGGCCAATCGCTCATATCAGTTGGACCTTTGATGCGCGCAAGCGGAAAAGTCTCGTTTTCGCGCAGCGTCTCCACTTGCCCGTCGCCGAGAAAGTGCACCGCATGACGCTCGCCGAGCACCGTGCCATGTGTACCATCGGAATACAAAGCCGACCCCTCAGGCAACGCCAACACCTGCTCCGGTGCATTAATCGCGAGAAACTCCGCAAGGCGCTCCTCACGGCTTTCGCCGTTATACCCAACCGGCTTACCGCCAATGAAGTGGGGGTTGACCTGGAACGGTATAAGTCCGAGCGCGCGCAGCGTCGGCGGCTGGACAACGGGCATGTCGTTAGTGGTACGGATAGTCGGACTCGCTACATTGCTTCCAGCGCTCCATCCCATGTAGGGCGTACCCGCCATCACCTTCGCGCAAATCGCATCGATAATGCCGGCATCGTAGAGTCGCTTGAGCAGCGCGAACGTGTTGCCGCCTCCGATCGCGATAGCCTCCGCCTGTTCTATCGCCGCAAGCGGGTTATCGCTGCGATGAATCGATTCGAGCGAATAACCAAGGCGGTCAAACGCCGGCTTGACCTGATCTTCGTAGTTATCGAAGCTGAACGTGACTGCCGCGAACGGTACAAACAACACCTTCCGCGGCTCATGCTTCAACACCATGTGAATCTGCTCGCTGGCATGTTCCAGATAACCGAGCTGGTCCTTGCGCGAGCTGCTCATCAAAAGAACGCGTTGTGTCATGCCATACACCTCTTAATGACCGCCCGACGCTGACCCAAAACCCTGACCCGAGCTTAGCGCTCGCCCGGATTCAAGCCCCGATGCTTGAACTCTGACGCAACGACGCGTCGAGCGCGCGCGCCGTCTTGCGGTCGCTCTCACTTGCCAGCGCGGCGCGAAAGACAGTTTTGCGATTATGTCCGGCGGCTGCGGGTGAATCCCACAGCAATTCCATCTTCACGCGCGCATCCCGGCCAAACAGACCACGCTTCTTCGGCACGACGGCGACAGCGCCAACGACGCCCTCCACCGCAGCGGAAGAACCATCGGAAACCGCGACTTCACCCATCCCGTCAGGCCATTTCACCGATAACTCCCGCGCATCGTACTGACCAAGTTTGCGGCTTTCGGCCCAGACGACGGCGGTGCGTGTGGTGGTATCGATGGAAATGGCATAGCGGCCGATAGCAAACCGGCGTGCCGCGATATTCGTGCGCCACAGCGCCCGCGGCCGGCAAATCCACAGCACCACGGCATAAAGCGCGGGCGCAACGAGCAGCCAGCCGTTGGTTTCGGCCAGTGCGTGCACGGCGTTTTTCCAGCCGGCAGTCCACGTAAAGAACCCCACCGACCACATCGCGAACAGGAAACTCAGCAGCGCGAGCAGCCGCAAGGCTTGCCGCAACCATTGCGGCAGCGGATGCAGCGGCCGTTCCGCGCGCGCCCGGGCGCCGGGAAGGAACAACAAAAGGAACAAAAGCACGATGGTGACGCAGGCCCACGGCGACGAAGTCATCGCACGCATGGAAGAGAGGTAGCCCATCTGCGACATCGAGAACAACCAGCGCGCGGCCAGCACGAGTCCGATCGCCCGCAGCGCGAACACAGTGCCAGCACCGGGTGCCGGGCTCGCGCTACTCAGCTTCGTTCTCGCCAAAACTTCGCTCCTGTTCACAACTGTCCTTTTAGCCCGGTAAGCGCGGTAAGTTCCTCCCGTCGCGCAATGCGATTTTAAAGAGACTTCCGCGCCCATCCACACGTTCGCGCCAATGCTGCATTGCATTTCACGAGGCCCGCACATTATAGGGAGAATGTCGAAAACGGCATCGGCCCGGTATGCTCACCCGACGATAACGCGTGAAGCTTGCCCCCACAGTGTGTCAAAACAACAACGCCCCGCGCGCCTGACGGCGCACGGGGCGTTGTTTTCGCTCAATCAGCAAGCCAGCGGCAAGTTAGCAATCAGGCGGCGTCCGCAAGATCACTATCGAACGTAAAAATCAGCTCGCGTTGACTTCGCGCAGAACGGTACGGCGCTTGGCGCGCAGCAGTTCTTCGTACGTTTGAACATAACGCGCGGCCATGACCTTCGACGAAAAACGCGTTTCGAACGCCTGACGCACCTTGGCGCGCGGCAGCGTGTCGAGGCGTTTCACTGCAGCGATCGCGCTCAGTTCGTCTTCCACGACAAAACCCGACACGCCGTTTTCGATCACTTCCGGCACCGAACCGCGGTTGAACGCGATCACAGGCGTGCCGCAAGCCATGGCTTCGATCATTACCAAGCCAAACGGCTCCGGCCAGTCGATCGGGAACAGCAACGCGTGCGCGTTGCCGAGGAATTCGGTCTTCTGCGACTCACTGATCTCGCCAATGTACTCAACATGCGGCAGCGCGAACAACGGCTTGATCTGCTCTTCGTAGTAAGCGCGATCGGCGTTATCGATTTTTGCCGCGATCTTGATCTTCATGCCCGCTGCGCCGGCAATACGGATTGCCCGGTCGACACGCTTTTCCGGCGAAATGCGGCCGAGGAACGCGAGGTAGCCCGGTTGAACATTCGGAATCGGCTTGAGCAGGTTTTCCGGCAGGCCGTGATAAACGGTTGAGAGCCAGTTGGCTTGCGGCAACGGCTGACGCTGGTTGTCGGAGATCGACACGACCGGCGCTTCGTTGAACGTGCTGAAGATCGGCTGCAGTTCCGGCAGGTCAAGACGGCCGTGCATGGTCGTCAGGAACGGCACTGGCTGGCGCGAGAACAGCGAGAACGGGTAGTAGTCGATGTGAAAATGCAGCACGTCGAATTCGTCAGCGCGGCGGCGCACTTCTTCCAGCAACAGCATGTGGGGCGCCATCGTGTCGCGGATGGTCGGGTCGAGGCGCAGCGCCTGCGGCCAGAAGGCTTCGAGCTTCGCCGACGTTTGCGAATCACCGCTCGCGAACAAAGTGACGTCATGACCGGCCTCAACCAGCGCTTCAGTCAGATAGGACACCACGCGCTCCGTGCCGCCATAGAACTTGGGGGGGACGGCTTCGTGAAGAGGCGCGATTTGAGCGATTCGCATGTCTGAAACTCCTAATAATGTCAGGCAAAATTGATGCGCTTGGCATCGGTCGTTAAATCAAGCGAATCGCCCTACCCGGATTCGGCACGGTGCTGGTGTCTCCAGCTGAATGGCCGATAGCACGAGAAAAAAATCGCGATGCTTCGCTGTTTGCTTGGGTGTTGCTGCTGCTATGGGTGTTGGGCGTTTGATTCAGAGCGTGATCAGGCTGAGCAAGATCAATTCCATCTCGTAAATGCAACGCACCCAGCAATAAACGCACAACCTGCGGAGCCGTTGACCGGAACCTACATTAACCTGTCAAAACGCCTAAGGGGAAACCCGGAGTGAAGTATCGCCGTTTTTACAAGGTTTCCAAGCTTACATTTCAACTTATTTAGGTTGTTACACCGTCGATACACTTTGCAAGCCCTTGTTTATCAAGGCTGTTCTACGCTGATCGAGTTGACTCAAACCCATGGACTCGAACCGGTCGCAGCCACGCTCCAGATGCCAACGGGCTGCGACATCTTCCAAATCCGGCCACGCTATGGCTATCGATTGACGCTGGATTTGCCATTAGCGGCGCTATCCCGGTAGCGGGACCGCGACGTGCTTTCCCTTGTCAAAGGCGTAGCTAACAGTTCAAGCTCGTTCATATCGAGGCACTGTGAACGGCATCGGGCGGAACGTGGAAGGTGCAAGACGCGTCTCCAATGGGCATCGATTGCCCTGTTCAGACGACGCACTTTTGCTGAAAATCAGTTCTGGCTGATGGAAATGCACCACGGAAAGCATTATGCGAGACGATTTGGCTCGCTACACTCGCTACAATTCAGCAATCGATGCTGCACGCTATTTGGTAAGCCATTGCCTTGCTGGCCAGACGCGCCGCGCTTGGGCGACCCACGGCGAAGCATCGCGCTCAACCGCTCTACTCGACCGAAACCGACCATTGGACCAACTCACCGTCTCTCAGCGTAACGTGCACAACGCGAAGCTAGCGAGCTATGCAAATCGCCCGTTGGCCTTCCTGTTCCGTTACATCCGCCGGCATCCGGTCGCGCACACCATCGTGCTGGTCAGTGTGCTGTCTGCTGTCGGCTGCGCGCTCGCCTCGCAGTACGCGATCAAACACCTGATCGACGTACTCGGCCAAGGCCGCGGCCATCCTGGCCCGCTTTGGGCTGCCTTCATGATCCTCGTCGGCCTGATTGCTGCCGACAACATGCTGTGGCGAGTCGGCGGCTGGGTCGGCGCGCACGCATTCGTCGTGGTGACGGGCGACTTGCGGCGCGACCTGTTTTCCTACCTCAGCGGCCATTCGCCCACGTACTTCTCGGAGAAGCAGCCCGGCATGCTCGCAAGCCGGATCACGGCGACATCGAATGCGATTTACACCGCCGAGAACACCATGGCGTGGAACGTGTTGCCGCCGTGCATCGCGGTGGTCGGCGCAATTGTGATGATCGTCGCGGTGAATCCGCTGATGGCCGGCTGCCTGATGCTTGCCTCGGCCATTCTCGCGCTGGTGCTGTACCGCCTCGCCGGACGCGGCTCCGCGCGGCATCATACGTTTGCCACAAAAGCGGCATCGGTTGACGGCGAACTGGTCGATGTGATCGGCAACATGGCGCTTGTACGTGCATTCGGTATGACGTTTCGCGAGCAAAAGCGCTTCGGCTCGACGGTCAAGGCCGAAATGGTCGCGCGTCAGCAAAGCTTGCTGTATCTCGAGAAGCTGCGGCTGTTCCATGCCGTCGTGACCGCCATTCTCTCGGCCGGATTGCTTGGCTGGGCGTTGTGGTTGTGGTCGAAAGGGAGAGCAACCTCCGGCGATATCGTGCTGGTCAGCTCACTCGGTTTCACGATTCTTCACGGCACCCGCGATCTGGCTGTTGCGCTCGTGGATGTCACGCAGCACGTCGCGCGTCTGGCGGAAGCCGTGCAGACGCTGCTGGAACCACACGGCATGCCCGATCGGTCCGACGCAACGGAGCTCGTGCCGCAAGGCGGGCGAGTTGACTTCGAGGAAGTCACGTTCGCGTATCCGCGCCGCCGGCCAATTCTCGATAAATTCAACCTGCACATCGAGCCGGGTCAGCGCGTCGGGCTGATCGGCAAGTCGGGCGCCGGGAAATCCACCGTGCTTGCGCTGTTGCAACGCTTCTACGAACCGCAGGGCGGCTCCATCAAGGTCGACGGGCAGGATATCTCGCTGATCACGCAGGACAGCCTGCGGATGTCGATTGCGCTCGTCCCGCAGGATATTTCGCTGTTCCACCGGACGGTGTACGAGAACATTGCGTATGGCCGCCCGGACGCGTCGCGAGAAGAAGTGCTCGCCGCCGCCCGCGAGGCGCGATGCTCGGACTTTATCGACGCCATGCCGGAAGGGTTCGACACAATCGTGGGCGACCGCGGCGTGAAGTTGTCGGGCGGACAGCGTCAGCGCATTGCCATCGCGCGCGCGATCCTGAAAAACGCGCCCATCCTGCTGCTCGATGAAGCCACGTCGGCGCTCGATAGTTCGTCGGAAGAAGCGATCCAGCAGGCGCTCGACCGGCTGATGGTCGGCCGCACGGTGATTGCGATTGCGCACCGGTTGTCGACGCTGCAAGGCTTCGACCGGATTATCGTGATGAGCGCCGGCAAGGTGATCGACGACGGTTCGCCGGATCAGTTGCGCAACCGGCCGGGGTTGTATCGGGAACTGCTGTCCAAGCAGCACGGCAAGTTGCCGCCCGCGACCATGCCCTCGCAACAACTGGCGGCGAAGGCTGAATCGACCTGAGCCTGATTGAGGCCCGACTCGCGCGACTCACCGCAAAGCGATAAAAAAAGCCGCTTCGGATCCATCAGACCGAAGCGGCTTTTTTACGCCTGCAGATCGCGCATGAAATTGTCTCGCCAGACGGAGACGTTGTTCTCGCGAAGCTGGGCGAACATGTCCGTGTACCGGACCTGCCGCTCTTTCAATGGCATCGCGAGGGCCGTGGCCAGCGCGTCCGCCATGCCGGCGATATCGAGCGGATTCACAATCAGCGCACCGTTCAATTCCTGCGCCGCGCCCGCGAATTGCGACAGGACCAGCACGCCGGGATCGTCAGGATCCTGCGCCGCCACGTACTCCTTGGCGACCAGGTTCATGCCGTCGCGCAACGGCGTGACGAACCCCACATGCGACGCGCGAAACAACGCGGCGAGCACGGGCCGCTCATATTGCCGATGGATATAGCGGATCGGCGTCCAGTCGAGCTCCGCGTACCGTCCGTTGATACGCCCGGATTCCGCTTCGAGTTGCAGCCGGATGTCCTTGTACGTATCCATATCGGCGCGTGTAGGCGGCGCGATCTGCACGAACGACACGTTGTTGCGCTGCGCCGGCTGATGTTCCAGCAGCTTTTCGAACGCACGAAAGCGCTCGACCAGGCCCTTCGAATAATCGAGCCGGTCGACGCTCATGATCAGCTTGCGGTCGCGCAGCGTCGTCTTGACGGTCTGCACTTCGCGCCCGCTTTCACCGTCTTTGGCGAGCAAGGCAATTTCATCGGGATAAACGCCGATCGGATAAGCCGCCGCCCGCAGCGTCTTGCCAAACGCGCTCACCGCATTCGGTTCGCCAGCGATGCGTACGACCGAGCCATTCGCCTCCGTCTCGATGTAATCGCAAAACGCGCGCAAGTCAGGCGCCGTCTGGAAACCGAGCAGGTCGAAGGAGCACAGCGCCTCGACCAGCACGCGATGGCGCGGCACGCTAAGCAGAACCTGCGTCGCCGGAAACGGAATGTGCAGGAAAAAGCCGATGCGGTTCGTCACGCCCTCATCACGCAATGCCTGGGCGAACGGAATCAGGTGATAGTCGTGAACCCAGATGACGTCGTCGGCTTTCAGCAGCGGCGCCAGTTGCTTCGCGAGCCAGCGGTTCACGCGGCAATAACCATCGAATTCATCGCGGTCGAACTGGATCAGATCCGGCCGATAGTGAAACGCCGGCCACAACGTGGCGTTCGAAAAGCCGCGGTAGTACTGGTCGTAGTCGCGTTGCGCCAGACCGATGGTCGCGAACGTCACCCGGCCGCGCTCCTCCAGCGTGATGCCCTCGGGTGGCTCCGCGACCACGTCGCCGCTCCAGCCGAACCACATGCCGCCGGTTTCCTTGAGCGCGTCGTAGACACCGACCGCCAGACCGCCCGCCGCCGGGCCGCCTTCGGAGATCGGCGCGACCCGGTTCGAAACAATGATCAGCCTGCTCACGAACGCGTTCCTTTAGAACCCTCTACACTTTCAGTTCCCGCAATCCGCTGCAGCCAGTCGAGCAGCGCGCCCACCGATTCCACCCGCGAATGGGCGAGCGTGTCGCCCGCGCCGACCTTGATCGACACCCCGTTGCGCTCGTTTACCACCGCGAAGCCTTTCTCGTCCGTCAGGTCATCGCCGATAAACACCGGCCGGCGGCCCGCGAACGGCGGCTCATTCAGGAAAGCGACCACCGCGCGGCCTTTATCGACGTCCTTCGGCTTGATTTCATAGACCATCTTGCCGGGTTGCAGCACGTAGGCATCGGCGTACTGGGCGACCAGCTTCTCGGTCGCTTCGCGCGCCGCCGCGCCGCGCTCAGGCGCATTCCGATAATGCAGCGCCAGCGCCGCGCCCTTGATCTCCAGCAGCGTGCCGGGATTGGCCTTCACCACGCCTTCGAGCACGTGTTCCATGCGCAGCAGGCGCTCGTCGTTGAAACCAACGCGATGGACATCCGCGTTCGAATCGCGCCGCTCAGCGCCGTGCAAACCTGCCACGGGGAGATCGGGCATGGAAAGAAACGCGTCGATGCTGTCAATCCCGCGCCCCGACACAATCGCGACCGCACCGTTGGTCGCGCGACGCAATGCGTTGAGGATGGCCGGGACGACTGGCTGCACGCTCACGCCGTCCGGCGTGGGCGCTAGCTCAACAAGCGTGCCGTCGAAATCGAAGAAAAAAGCGGTGGTGGCGAGCGGAAAATTGTCTGGGAGGTTTTGCATCTATATCTGCCTTTCAGCCGGAGAAGGACCGGAAAAGTGTGCGCATGTTACCGCGCTTTGTAACCCCGCTTTGTAACCCGTCTGGGAAAGCGGCGTTGGACGCTTCGTTGCACGCTCGCGCGGCAAGCCAACGCCCGATGCCACGTCCACGTATCAAGAACATATCAGGCACGTCTCAAGCAGCTTTCAAACCTGGTTCGACTAACTTTCAACCCTACCTGGTGGCCCTGCGGCATAACGCCCCAGCCCCATTCCGGCGCGGCTGTACGCCCGGCGTAAGGTTCTATTCTGAGATAGAGTCGGCACCCGGATGGCTTCCCGGACAGTTCCTTGCTAATCCGTCCGCGTTGCTGCCTTGATGCACCCTACCCTCATCCGAGTTGCAAAATGTCTTCCTGGTTCAGTTTTCAACCCAAGGGCGGGTTCGCCGCACTGCTCACCGCCCTGATCCTGAGCGCCGGCCTCGCTGCGTGCTCCCGCCCTGATACAACACCCTGGAAACTGACCGATGTCAGCGGCCATCTGCCCGACCTGGATTTCAAGCTCACCGACGATACCGGCAAGCCCGTCACCGGTCAGTCGTTCCTGGGCCAGACCACGCTGGTGTACTTTGGCTACACCCACTGCCCGGACGTGTGTCCGGAGACCATGGCACGGCTGATGCAAGTCATGCAGCAACTTGGACCCGATGCTAAAAACACGCGCATTGTCTTTATTACCGTCGATCCCGCCCGCGATACCGCGGCCGCACTCCACGACTACGTGCGCGCGTTCGACGCGCAGCACGCGGTTGGACTGACCGGCACGGACGGCGCGATCGAAAGCATTGCCAAGCGGTACAGGGTGGCTTATCAAATGGAGAAACGCGATCCTTCCGGCGCGTACGACGTCACGCATAGTTCGGCCGTCTATATCTTCGATAACCACGGCCACGCGCGCCTGCTTGCCACCGAGAGCGATTCCATCGATACGATCACGCACGACCTGCGCCGCGTGATCGACTCGACCGATTCCTGAGGTCACTCATTCACTACCGGGCTTAGCATTACCGTCAACATGTCCTCGATTCTCTACTGGCTCGATCCGTGGGAGCCTTCGCCCACCGTCGTGATCGCTGTGCTGATCGCGGCCGTGTTGTTCGCCCGCGGCGCGAAAAAAGCACACGTGTCGCTCGCGCGGCACCTGTCGTTCTGGTTCGGCCTGACTGCGCTCTACGTCGCGCTGCATACCCGGCTCGACTACTTCTTCGAGCATGAATTCTTCATGCATCGGCTGCAGCATCTGGTGCTGCATCACCTTGGGCCGTTTTTCATTGCGCTCTCGTATCCGGGCGCGGCGATGCGGGCCGGCATTCCGTTCACCTGGCGGCAACGCTGGCTCAAGCCTGCGCTTAATACGGCCCCCGCGCGCATTGTGTTCAAGGTGATTTTTCATCCGGTCGTCGCGGTGACGCTGTTTGTCGGGCTGATCTATTTCTGGCTGCTTTCGCCGATCCACTTCAAGGCGATGCTCGATTGGCGGTTGTACCGCGTCATGAACTGGAGCATGGTGATCGACGGCCTGCTGTTCTGGTGGCTTGTGCTCGATTCGCGCCCGGCTCCTCCCGCGCGACTCGCGCCCGGGCGGCGCATCCTGATCGTGATTGCCGCCATCCCGCCGCAGATCATGCTCGGCGCGTACATTTTCTTCACGCCGCACGAGCTTTATCCAATCTATTCCATTTGCGGACGCGCCTTCACCTGGATCAGCCCAATGCGTGATCAGCAGATCGGCGGTTTGTTGCTGTGGATTCCCGGTTCGATGATGAGCGTGATCGGCGCATTGATCGCGATGCGGCACTGGCTCAGGTTATCGACACGGCAACGGCTGGTGCAGCAGCGGGCGCGGGCCGAACTGCTGACGGTTTAACAGCGCGGCCGCTTTTACAAGCGGCGCATCCAGATGTGCGGGATGTCGTCTTCGACATGAATATCGGAGATTGGCTCGAAGCCAAAGCTCGCATAAAAACGTTGTAGTCGTGCTTGTGCGTGCAGGCGTATCGGCTGGCCGGGCCATTGTTCGTCGATTAAACCCAGCATGCGTTCGAGCATCACCTGGCCTAAGCCGATGCCGCGAAAGCCGGCTGTGGTCAGCACGCGGCCGATGCGGATATCGGATTCTTCCGTTTCCGTCGTCCCGTCGGCTGAGTTCGGCAGCAAGACTCGCAGATAACCGGCGAGCGCCGGCGGTGCGTCGGCTGAACGCCGATACACGAGCAAATGCCAGGCACCGGCATCCTGCCCATCGACATCTCCGTACACACATTGCTGCTCCACCACGAACACTTCGCTGCGCGCGGCCAGCATGGTGTAGACGTCGAGTGCGCTAAGGTCGTCGAATGGCTTCCAGCACCAGTCGAATTCGGAAAATGGCTCGGTCATGGGATCTTTATCGGTGGGATTTTTCTATGCCGCGCATCGTGGGAAATGAGGATGCTGGCATGTCTGAACTTGTAATTATGCCGCGCGAGGCGAGCGCTGGGCAGGCGCTATTGCGTCGGCTGCTGGAAGAGCCGGTGGTATCCGCTTCACTCAATCCGCTCACTCAATCGAGCCAAATCTGCCGCTCGCGTGCCGTATCCGGCCGTACCACTCGCACTCGCCATAGTGTCTCCGCGCCGATTCACGACGCACATATAGGCACCATACTGGCAAAGCAAGCATTTTAGCAGCGCCTAACTACCACCAATTCTTACCGACGATTCGCTTACACCCAGATTGATAATCTCGGGTCCTGCAGACCCTTCACGCCCCTTATTGGCCCGCCGCCATGAATAAATGGTGAGAACCAATCTCTAATTAAGTTAAACGAACCTTAATCAACTGGTAACAAGGTGTAACTGTTGTGGGACTGACTGTAACGCAGGGAGGATGACGTTTAATTAGACTGGTCGTCACCCAGTCGGGCGCTTCATTTCCCGTCGCATTTCTGGAGTGTTGCGCTCTATGATTTCGGTAGACCAGATAAGGCCATCGCAAACTGTTGCAAATGAGATGTCCGTCGTTCACGAATATGCATGGCCGAAGCCGGCACAGCGGCTGTCCAGTACGTTTTTCAAGCTTGTTTATCGGTGGTCCCACTCCAGTGCGTTTCGACATAACGAGCGTTTGTGGCATGGCGTGTCCATTGAGCGGGATTCGTGCGGCTTTCTGAAACGGATGTCGATTGCAGGCCATGAATTGCCGCTGGAGAATCCCGATGACCTGCTTGCATCGCAGTCAGGTGATTGCCATTTGATTGCCACGGGTCCCTCGGTCAATGACATTGATTATGGTGCGCTTGATCTCCATAACGTCATGGGAGTAAATGGCGCAATCGCTTTACAAGATAAACATCCCATTCGGTTCGAATATTATTGCATCGTGGACGCCGGGTTTGTCCGAAAACGCCCTGACTTGGTAGCGCGAGTCGTTCAGCAAAAGCTGACATTATTCGCAACTCCATTAGTATTATGGTACATCGCGCAATATTTCCCGTTATCCCAGTTCCGTTGCCGGGTATTTCTGATTGAAGATATTCAGTACCCCGCTCGCAAACGCGCATTACTCAAACACGAACTCCTTTCTGCGCATGCAAGCACGGATCTCGTCCTGTTCGATGAAACACCCGCGTTGGGTTTTAGCTTCAATATCAGGCGCGGCATATTCGATGGCCGTACCGTCGCCTACACGGGCTTGCAGGTGCTCGCGTCGCTCGGGTTCAAGACAATCTTTATGCACGGACTCGATTTGCGGAACGCGGCACAAACACCGCGCTTCTACGAAACCAAAGAGAACATGCAGCCAAGCGCGCTGGACGGAGATTTTAATTCGTTCATAGAACCGTCGTTTCGCCATGCTGCCCCGCTGTTAAGCCGTCGCGGCATACGCGTGGTGAACCTGTCGGCGCAGAGCGCGCTTGGGAGTGAGATTATCGAAAAGGACGACTGGCACTCGCTGGCTCATGCCTCTCTTGAACAGGAATAGTCCGTGGCTGAAGACATATGAGCGTGCCTCGCGCGGTATCGCGCAATGAAGGTCGTTCATATTTCCAATACACCGGTGGCGGGCAGCCCCGGTAACATAGTGTCGGCGCTTAACCGGCTCACTGATATCCACGCGCGGCATATCGTCTTCAATAGCAGCGCGTATCGCAGCCGAACCTTTGCTGTCGATATCGACTGGAAAACTCAGCAGCAGCAGGCGCTCGACGTCATTGCTAATGCCGACGTCATTCACGTCCATCAGTTCTTCTCGTTCGACGACACATTCGGCCCGAATTTTCATCAGCAATTCGGCGATAAAAAAATCATCAAGCAATACCATTCAGCCCCGGATCTCTGGGCCAAGGGCGACGCCGCAGTACTCCAGCGGATTGTGTACGAGGACGTGCCGCAACTCGTTATTGCGCAAGGTCCCGAGCGCTATTACCCGTTCGCCCGCGTGGTTCCCAATGTGATTCCGCTGAACGATCCTCGCTACCTGCCCGGTCCGGAAAGCAATGCCGATGTGGACGGCATACCGCTCGTCACGTTTTCGCCGAGCGGCCGGTCGTCGGCGTGGAAAACACGCTGGGAGACGAAAGGCGTTCCGCAGACCCTCAAGCTGCTGCGCAAACTGGAGCGCAAAGGCTTGTGCAAGCTTCAATTGATCGTCGATACACCGCATGACGCGTGTTTGCGGGCCAAGCAGCAAGCAGCGATTGCTATCGACGAATGCGTGACCGGAAATTATCACTTGAGCGGGCTGGAGGCGTTGTCGCAAGGGAAACCCACGTTGGGTCACCTGGACAATCGCGTTCAGTCGCAGCTTCGGGCAATGACGGGCGCGCTTGAACTGCCATGGATCGATGTACGGCTGGAGGAGGCCGAAGGTCCGCTTCGGGAGCTGCTATGGGATCGGGCGCTACGCACGGAGCTGGGCGCGGCCTCGCGGCAGTGGATGGAGACCTACTATCAGGAAGCGGCGATGGTTGAGCATTATCGACGCGCGTATCTTGATCTTTTTGAGGCGCCGCAGCGTTTTCATATTCGACGCTTCGTCGGGCATAGCGAACCTTGGCTTGCTGTGGCGTTGCCAAATCACCGGTGGGCTGCGCGCAAGCGAGCCAACAGCCGGTGGAGAACACTCGTTGAGACGGTTCGCCGGCGCTGAGCCGCTGTCCCGGCGCTCGACCGCAGCGTCAAGCTTGATGATCTTTGGGTCCTCGGGTCTTTAGGTTCGAGCCACCTTCTACTTTGGCGCGATATCGCGTTCCACACGCTTGATATGCTGTTCAACGTAGAACGCCGCGGCATCTCCATCGCCCTGAACCACTGCCTCGTAGATCAACCGGTGCTCCGCCACGTAGAGACGAATCCGGCCCGCGTCGTAAATACCCTCGTCTTTCAGACGCTTCCACAACGGCTGGTCCATCGAACTGGCTACTTCGTCAGCGATCTTGACCATCAGCGCATCGCCCGTCATCACTGCCAGTTGCCGATGAAACAAGCGGTCGCTGCTATTCCATAACGCGCGCTGTGCAGGGTCGTCGATGTCGTAGATGTTTTCCATCTGATTGAGATATTGCTCGGCCAGATGGTCGCGTTGCGCACGCGCAGCCGCACGCCGGGCGACAGCCGGTTCAAGCACCATTCGTACGTCGAGCGTCGAGCTGGGACTGAAGTCGGCCGTTCCGGTATCCGCCGTCCGATGCGACAAGCGATCGATAACGTCACCGCAGACGAATGTCCCCGAATTGCGCTTCGTGACGACCAGCCCTTCGTTCTGCAGCGCGCCGATTGCCTCGCGAACGGCCGGGCGTCCGACACCGAACAATGCCGCGAGATCCCGCTCCGACGGCAGCCGTGAGTCCGGCAAGAACCGGCCCGCAGCAATCTCATCGCGGATTCTTTCCGATACTTGTTCGTAGATTTGCCGCGGGCGGAATGAGCCGTCGAGCTCTGCGTGAATTGCTGCCATCGTTGAATCTCACCAAAACGTGGTCACCGGAAAGACCAAAACCAGTCCAGCATTTTGAAATGGTTGCTATCTGCACCAATTTTGGTCTACATTTAGGACCAGTATAGTCCACCCTGGAGATTACCCGATGAAAAAAGCTGTCGCAGGTTTCCTGGTCGCCACGGCAGTTTTTGCCCATGCCGGCGTCCACGCGCAAGAAGTCGTGACGATTGGTCATTCGGCGCCATTGACCGGCCCACAGGCGGTGAACGGGAAGGATAACGAGAACGGCGCGCGGCTGGCCGTGGATGATCTGAACAAGAAAGGCGTCGTAGTCGCAGGGAAAAAGGTGACGTTCAAACTGGACTCGGAAGATGACCAGGCCGACCCCAAGATTGGTGTTCAGATCGCCCAAAAGCTCGCTGATAGCGGCGTGGTTGCCGTTCTGGGACCGTACAACTCGGGCGTCGCCATTCCGGCGTCGCAAATCTACCATTCGGCCGGCATCCCGATGCTCCCGGTCGCATCGAATCCCGCGTTGACTACGCAAGGCTTCAATAACATCTTTCGCATTGGCGCAAGCGACGAGCAGCTCGGCGGCACCATGGCCGAGTTCGCTGCAAAGACGCTGAAGGCGAAGACCGCGGCGATCATCGACGACCGCACGGCTTATGGCCAAGGCGTCGCGGAACAGTTTGCGAGCGTGGCGAAGGCGCACGGCATCAAGATTGTCGATAACCAGTACACCAACTCCAGCGCAACCGATTTCCTCGGCATCCTGACCACGATCAAGGCCAAGAATCCCGACGTGATCTTCTTCGGCGGTTATGCCGCGCAGGGCGCGCCGATGGCCAAGCAGATGCGCCAGCGTGGTCTCCGAGCGAAGCTGCTCGGCGGTGACGGCATCTGCTCTGCCGACATGGGCAAGGTGGCAGGGGAAGATGCATCGATCGTATATTGCGCGCAAGGCGGCACGGCGCTCGAGAAAACGGCTGCAGGCCGCGACTTCCTCAAGCGCTATAAGGACACGTATCACACGGACACGCAGGTCTACGCTGTCAGTTACTACGACGGCATGATGCTGCTCGCCGATGCAATGGTGAAGGCCGGCACGACCACGGACA
The DNA here is from genome assembly GCF_009766085.1 of Burkholderia sp. S171. Lineage (GTDB taxonomy): Bacteria > Pseudomonadota > Gammaproteobacteria > Burkholderiales > Burkholderiaceae > Caballeronia. The sequence continues at coordinate 105,843 of NZ_LMUF01000011.1, forward strand.
AAGCAAAGCTGATCGCGCAACTGGCGAAGACGGACTACAAGGGCATCGCAGGAACGTATTCCTTCGACGCGAAAGGCGATCTGAAGGGCGCGCCCACGACCGTGTATGCCATCAAGAACGGCTTGCCAGTCGCATACGGTCAGTGATCCATTTGGAAACAACATGAGCATTTGAGATGAAAATCACGAAATCAATCAGCACGGTCGAGGTTCATACCGGCGGCGAGGCGTTTCGCATCGTCACGAGCGGCCTGCCGAAGATGCCGGGCAAGACTATCGTCGCGCGTCGCGCCTGGCTGAAGGAGCACGCTGACCACATTCGCCGCGCGCTCATGTTCGAACCGCGCGGGCACGCCGACATGTACGGCGGTTACCTCACGGAGCCTGTCAGCGAAGGCGCCGATTTTGGCGTGATCTTCGTGCACAACGAGGGCTACAGCGATCATTGCGGCCATGGCGTGATCGGTCTCGCGACAGCCGCGGTGGAACTGGGCTGGATCGAACGGACTTCGCCGGAAACACGCGTGGGAATAGACGCCCCTTGTGGTTTCATCGAAGCGTTCGTGCAATGGGACGGGGATCACGCGGGCAACGTGCGCTTTGTGAACGTGCCCTCGTTCATCTGGCAACGTGACGTTACGGTGGAGACACCGTCGTTCGGGAGCGTCACCGGCGACATCGCGTTCGGCGGCGCGTTCTATTTCTACACCGATGGCGCGCCCTTCGACCTGCCCATTCGCGAATCGGCCATCGACAAACTGATTCAGTTCGGCGCCGAGGTCAAGGCCGCCGCCAATGCAGCGGTCAAGGTGGAGCATCCCGAGATTCCGGAGCTGAATCACATATACGGCACGATCATCGCCAATCAAGCGCGGCACGCGGGCTCCACGCAGGCGAACTGCTGCGTCTTCGCGGACCGTGAAGTGGATCGGTCTCCGACCGGTTCGGGTACGGCCGGCCGGGTCGCGCAACTGTACTTGCGCGGTTTGCTGGGCAAAGATGAAACGCTGATCAACGAGTCGGTGATTGGCACGGTATTCAAGGGGCGCGTGCTCAGCGAAACCAAGCTCGGAGCATTCGATGCCGTCATCCCGGAAGTCGAGGGCAACGCGTACATTTGCGGCTTCGCCAACTGGATCATCGACGACCGCGATCCACTGACCTACGGTTTCCTGGTGCGATGAACATGACCCACTCCTACGACGAACAACAGACTGCGGCGCTGCTTCCGTATCCCGAACTAGTCGATACCTTGAGCGCCGCCGTCGTGGAATACGCGGCGGGCAACATAGAAAGTCCGGAGCGGCTGGTCGTGCCGCTGCAGGCGGGCGGCGTGATGCTGTCGATGCCGGCGACTGCGGCGGATATCGCCATCCACAAGCTTGTGAACGTCTGCCCCGGCAATCGGGCGCAAGGCATGCCGACAATTCACGGGCAGGTCACGGCATACGACTCGACCAACGGACAACTGCTTTTCTCGCTCGATGGCCCGACGGTGACGGGAAGGCGCACCGCCGCGATATCAGCGCTGGGCATCCGCAGCCTTGCCCGAAGCGCGAAATCGATTCTGCTGATCGGTACGGGCAAGCAAGCGAGCAACCATGCCGAAGCTTTTGCGGCGCTCTTCCCTGACGCGGTTCTTTACGTGAAAGGATCGTCGATGCAATCGGCGGCCAGGTTCGCGGCGGCGCATGCAGGACTGGGCTCACCGTTGATGCCGCTCGAGGGCGACGTGATTCCCGAAGATATCGACGTCGTTGTCACGCTTACCACGAGCAAGACCCCGGTCTATCGCGATGCGGCACGCCTTGGGCGACTGGTCGTGGGCGTTGGCGCGTTCACGCCGGATGCAGCTGAAATCGCCGCGTCGATCGTGCACCAAAGCGCGATCTTCGTGGACGATCCGCTGGGCGCGAAACACGAAGCCGGCGATCTCATTCAGGCCAACGTCGATTGGAACACGGTCGGCTCGTTGGCTGCTGTTATCGAAGGCTCGTGGGTTGGTTTGCCGGATCAACCGATCGTCTTCAAGAGCGTTGGGTGCGCTGCATGGGATCTGGCTGCGGCAAGGTTGGCGCGACATCGTTTATCTGGCGTGTAGATCGATCCGCCAGGTGTCCGCGCGCTCGCGGCAGACAAAGAAAAAGCCCTGAATAATCAGGGCTTTGTCTTTCAATCTCTGGAGGCGCGAGCCGGAGTCGAACCGGCCTAAACGGCTTTGCAGGCCGCTGCATAACCGCTTTGCTATCGCGCCAGAAGCGGGGACTACGTGAAGCATTCCGTATCTGGCAAAACCGACCCATTGAAAGGGTCCACCAAACAAAAAGGGAAGCTTGGCTTCCCCTTTTTTTGGAGCGGGAGACGAGGCTCGAACTCGCGACCTCAACCTTGGCAAGGTTGCGCTCTACCAACTGAGCTACTCCCGCATGGTCCTGCAGTTACTGCCAGCCGCCGGCTTACCATTGCCAACGACCTTCTTGATTTGGAGCGGGAGACGAGGCTCGAACTCGCGACCTCAACCTTGGCAAGGTTGCGCTCTACCAACTGAGCTACTCCCGCATCTTGCTGACTTCTTCTGCCAATTTACTGCTTTTTACCTTCATCTGGCTTCGCGGTTTTTTGCGTTCACCCGACAGAAACGAGATTATGGAGAAGGCCAACTTTAGTGTCAAGCGCTTTGTATGTACCCCATCACTTTTAAACGCTCTCCAACCTGAATCACAGCATGTCGAATCACAACACGCTGAATCACAGCATGCCCCCGCGCTCGCGAATCTGTGGCCATGCGAGCTTCATGTAATAGAGCATGGACCAGACCGTGAGGAATGCAGCAACATAGATCAGCCAGAGTCCCCACACACGCGTATCGATAACGAGCGGCGTGCCTGCAATCTTGAGCGGCCCGTAGAACAGCAGCATGGGGATCGCGACCATCTGGCAGACCGTCTTGAATTTGCCGAGCGAATTCACCGCCACGCTCTTCGATGCCCCGATCTGCGCCATCCATTCCCGCAACGCCGAAATCGTGATCTCACGACCCACGATAACCAGCGCAATCACCGCGTTCAGCCGCATCAACTGCACGAGCACGAGCAGCGCGGCGGTGACCATGAGCTTGTCTGCAACGGGATCGAGAAACGCGCCGAATGCCGATGTCTGATTGAGCTTGCGCGCGAGGTAGCCGTCGAACCAGTCGGTCAGCGCGGCCAGCACGAAGATGACCATGGCAAGCAGGTTGCGATGGTCCGGGCTCATCATCACGTCCGGCAAATAGAAGACGCCCACGACGAGCGGAATCAGCACAATTCGCAGCCACGTCAGGAAAATCGGAAAATTAAACGGCATGGGCGTGACTCTTATAGAGAGGTGCCATTGTGCCGCGTCGCCCTACATGTCACAAGACGACGGGCCGGACGGCCGGACGTTGCGCTCAATGCAACTGCCGGTAGATCTGCTCGGCGAGCGCCTGCGAAATGCCTTCGACGCTCGCCAGATCCTCCACGCTCGCCGCCTGCACCCCGCGCAAACCGCCGAAACGCGACAGTAGCTTCTGACGCCGTTTCGCGCCGATTCCCTCCAGTTCCTCAAGCCGTGATGTCTGCCGCGTCTTCGCCCGTTTCGCGCGCATGCCGGTAATCGCAAAGCGGTGCGCTTCGTCGCGAATCTGCGCGACCAGCATCAGCGCCGCGCTCTCCTTGCCCAGTTCGAGCGGGGCGCGGCCATCGGCGAAAATCAGGGTTTCGAGGCCCACCTTGCGCCCTTCCCCCTTCGCCACGCCGACCAGCATGCTGTCATCGAGGCCCAGTTCGGCGAACACTTGCCGCGCGATCTCGACCTGGCCCTTGCCACCATCGATCAACACGATATTCGGCAAGCGGCCGCCCGATGGCACCGGTTCAGCGACATCGGCTTCGGCGGGACTGGCCGGTTCTAACTCTGCTTCCACTTGCGTTTCGGCGTCCGACGCCACCTCTTCCACCGCTTCCTGCTGCGGTTCATCAACAGCTCGCGCCGCGGCCTGCGCCAGCATCTTCTCGTAGCGGCGCGTGAGAACCTGGCGCATGGCGGCGTAATCGTCACCGGGCGTGATGCCGGTGATGTTGTAGCGCCGATATTCGGCCGACTGCATCTTGTGATGGTGATACACCACGCACGATGCCTGCGTCGCTTCGCCCATCGTGTGGCTGATGTCGAAACATTCGATCCGCAACTGCGCGAGATCGGCCATTTCAAAGCTCAGCGTGTCGGCGAGAGATCGCGTGCGAGCCTGCTGCGAACCCTGTTCAGACAGCAAGCGTGCAAGCGCAAGCTTTGCATTCGATTCAGCCATCGACAGCCACGCGCGCTTCTGTCCCTGCGGCTGACGCAGCACCACGACCTTGTGCCCCGCCTGTTCGATCAGCAGATCGACGAGTTCGCGGTTCGTCGGAGCGTGGCTCACCACCAGCACCGGCGGCACGCGATTGCCGATGTAATGCTGGGCGATAAACGCCTCCAGCACTTCAGCTTCGAGCGCTCCCTGACGTTCCGATTCCGTCGCGTCATGCAGCGGCGCGTCGCCGGTTTCGGCAATCTCCTCCTGCATTTCATCTGTCGTGGCGTGGGCCTCGAACGCCTGCTCGCGCGCCGCGAGCGTGCCGGCCGGCAACGTGATTGCATCAGCTTGCGCATCGACTTGTTCGATGACGATATTCGCCACGCCCTCCACGAAGTCATCGCCGGCAAGCTCTTCCGGCATCGCATCTTCTATGGCCAACGCCGCTTCTACGTGCGTCGGGAAATAGGCCTTATCGCCGAGATGCCGGCCGCCGCGCACCATCGCGAGATTCACGCAGACCTTGCCGCCCAGCGCTGCGACCGCGAGGATATCGACGTCGTTATCTCCGCCTACCTCAATGGCCTGCTGATGCAGCACCGTGGACAGCGAGCTCATCTGGTTACGCACGGCCGCGGCCTGTTCGAACTTGAGATCGGCGGCGAACGCGTGCATCTTCTGCTCGAGTTCCTTCATCACTTCGCCCTGGCGTCCGAGCAGGAAGCGCGATGCGTTCGACACATCGCGGGCGTAATCTTCGTCGTTGATCAGCCCGACGCACGGCCCGGTACAACGCCCGATCTGATGCAGCAAACAAGGTCGCGTACGATTGGTGAAGACGGAATCTTCGCAGGTGCGCAACTGGAATACGCGCTGCAGGATCTGGATACTTTCGCGCACCGCCCACGCGCTCGGGAACGGCCCGAAGTACTGATTCTTCTTGTCAACACCGCCACGGTAATACGCCATGCGCGGAAACTTATGGCCGGTAAGCTTCAGATACGGATACGACTTGTCGTCGCGAAACAGGATGTTGTAGCGCGGCGCGAGCGCCTTGATCAGATTATTCTCAAGCAACAGCGCTTCAGCTTCGGACCGCGTGACGGTGGTTTCAATTTTGCGGATGCGCGTGACCATCATCGCGATGCGCGGAGAAAGCAATGTCTTCGTAAAATAGCTCGACACGCGTTTTCTCAGGTCGCGCGCCTTACCGACGTACAGCACGTTGCCCTGTTCGTCGTAGTAGCGGTACACGCCCGGCAGGTGCGGCAACTGAGCCAGGCTTTTTTTGGGGTCGAAAACGTCGGAGTCTGTCATGCAGGGATGATGGCGGGGAGCGCGTCTCTTGGGATCAGCAAATTGATTTTATTGGATTCGAGCGGAGCATGGATGAAGCAAGGTGCCCGAGTTACCCGAGCAATACGCCGGCAAGGACTCTGAGCCAGGCAAGCTCCTGACTCAACCGTAACGCAACCGTAACCCAGCGCGACGCGCGAATCGCTATCCTTAAAAGCGCCAGTTTAGTTCAAACCGCCGCCCACCATTCTTCGCCATTCATTAGCGGTTCATCGCCGCTCTATTGCCCATGCCGTCTTCATCCGAACCATTGCCGGCTGCCTCCGGCCACGCCAGCGTCGACACCGGCGCTCCGGCCACCAACATCGCGTGCGATATTTTCTGCGCGGTCATCGACAATTTCGGCGACATCGGCGTCTGCTGGCGGCTCGCGCGCCAACTGGCCAGCGAACACGACTGGCAAGTGCGGCTTTTCGTCGATGACCTCAAGGCCTTTCATGCGCTCTGCCCCGCCGTCGATCCCGCACTTGAGCGCCAAAGCGCGGCGGGCGTGATGATCGAGCACTGGCACGCGCCGTCGCATGCCGGCGACACGCTGCGGATCGCCGATGTCGTGATCGAGGCGTTCGGCTGCGAATTGCCGGCGGTGTACGTAGGCGCAATGGCACGCCGCGAGAACAAGCCCGTGTGGGTGAATCTCGAATACCTGAGCGGGGAGGACTGGGTCGCGGATTTTCATCTGAGACCGTCACCGCATCCGCGCTACGCGCTCGACAAGACGTTCTTTTTTCCCGGCCTGGGCCCCGGCACCGGTGGCGTCCTGAAAGAGCGCGCACTGGATGCCGAGCGCGAGGCGTTTGATCGCGATGCCTGGTGGCGCGCGCGCGTCGGCATCGCGCCGCCGCCGTCCGGGACGACCGTCATTTCCCTGTTCGCGTACGAAAATCCCGCCATCGATACGCTGCTTGAACAATGGCGCGATTCCGCGACGCCAGTTGCGTTGCTCGTGCCGGAAGGACGCATTTCCGGGGCGGTGGCCCGATTTTTCGGACTGCCGGACTTTCAGGCGGGGGCGAAGGCGACAAGCGGATCGCTTTCGGCTTACGCGCTGGGTTTTGTCGAACAGCCGCTTTTCGATGCCCTGCTCTGGGCCGCCGACCTGAATTTCGTGCGCGGCGAGGATTCGTTCGTGCGGGCGCAATGGGCGCAAACGCCGTTTGTCTGGCACATCTACCCGCAAGGCGACGACGCCCATCTGCCGAAACTCGACGCCGCCCTCGCACACTACGCGAAGGGCTTGCCGGACCAGGCGCGAACCTCGCTCGAACGCTTCTGGCATGCGTGGAACGGCGCGGGCACGCCGGACTGGGACGATTTCTGGCAAAACCGCGCGCTGCTGGAACGGCGCGCCGCGGATTGGGCAACGGAACTGGCAAGCGTTGGCGATCTGGCTGGAAATCTGGCGGAATTCGCGAAAACTCAGTTAAAATAAGCGGTTATCCAACGGCTTGCAGTCCGGAACGCCATCAGTTCCGAACGAATTCCACAGTGGAATAAGCACGTGGACTAGCCAGTGAAGCGGCCATAAGCGGGCCATCGCCCGGGTTGGAGATCAATCGAATTTCCGCCATGAGCCGGCCGTCGACACTGCAGCGATCAGGCTCCCATTTTCGTACAGGACAGTTTTTTAATATGAAGACCGCACAAGAACTCCGCGTCGGCAACGTCGTGATGATCGGCAGCGATGCCATGGTCGTGCTGAAGGCCGAATACAACAAATCCGGCCGCAATTCCGCGGTCGTGAAGATGAAGTTCCGCAACCTGCTGTCCACCGGCAACATGGAATCGGTGTACAAGGCCGACGACAAGTTCGACGTCGTCCAGCTCGACCGCAAGGAAGTGACGTACTCGTACTTCGCCGACCCCATGTACGTATTCATGGACGCCGACTACAACCAGTTCGAAGTCGAAGCCGACATGATGGGCGACGCCCTGCACTACCTCGCAGACGGCATGCCGTGCGAAGTGGTGTTCTACAACGAGAAAGCCATCTCGGTAGAACTGCCGACCTCGCTGGTCCGCGAGATCATCTATACAGAACCGGCCGTGAAGGGCGACACGTCGTCAGGCAAGGTTTTGAAGACCGCCAAGCTCGCCACGGGTTTCGAACTGCAAGTGCCGCTGTTCTGCAGCATCGGCGACAAGATCGAAATCGATACGCGTACCAACGAGTATCGCAGCCGCGCATAAGGCTTCGGCCGGCCGGCTGCCAAAGCTGGCTTGCGCGCTCCACGTAAAAGAGAATCAAAGAAAGCGCCCTTCGGGGCGCTTTTTCTTTTTGCTGAACATTATTGCCAATTCAGGCAAACTTTACCGGACCGTTTCTCGAAATTTCCGGCTGATTCGGGCATGCGACGCGATCTTGACTGCTAATTCCTTGATTTTTCATAGATGTGACGATGGCATGAAACCTGCTCCGCTAGTTGTGACCGCGCTGTGACGGCGTCGAATTTTCCAACAACAATACGCGACCATGCCAATTACAAAAACCGTTCTCGCTCGTCTTGTTCTTGCTGTTTCATGTGCCTTACCCGTCATCGCGATCACTGCCGGATGTTCGTCGACACCCACACAGGAATCGGCTGGCGAATACACCGCCGACTCCGCGCTGACCGCCAAGGTGAAAGCCGCATTACTCACTGATCCGGGCCTGAAGTCGCTGGCGGTGAGTGTGACGACGTATCGGGGTGAAGTGCTGTTGACGGGATTTGTGAATTCGCCGGACCAGATTCAAAAAGCGGTAGCGGTCGCCCATGGCGTCGAAGGCGTGCAGTCGGTCAAAAACGAACTGAACGTTAAGCCGCAATAGAACGCGGACGGGCTGAGCGATTGCGTCGGGAGCAAGTCGTGCTTAGACGCTTAGACCCGGCTCAGACAAATCCGCCGCAACCGGAAATACCCAGAACACATCAGGAAGTGCAGGACAAAGACCCCGCAGCGTTGAGAGAGGGCTGGAACCTTCGGCGAGCACTGACACCTTGACGTGTCATCCCGCCAACAGCTCTCGCCGACGCGGCTCGGCATCGAGGCGTCCGCCGCTGGATTTCGCCATTGGAGGCGAGCAGCGCGGAACGAATTTCAGACCATTTAATACGTTGTGTCCGCCATGCCACACGCTTTGATTGTCGAAGACGATCCCAATAGCCTTTCCGGCCTGTCCGCCATCCTCGCGGCAGACGGTTTTTCCGTCGATACCGCGACTACGCTCGCCGAAGCGCGCTCTGCCCTGACGCGCTTCATCCCGGACGTCGTGCTGGTCGACCTGAACCTGCCCGATGGCAGCGGTCTCGACCTCCTCCACAACCTGCCGGCGCACCCGCCCGGTGGCGCGCTGCCTGTGATTGTGATGACGGGTAACGCGACGGTGGAGAGCGCTATCGAGGGCTTGCGGCAAGGGATCTGGGATTACCTGCTGAAGCCGGTCAACATTCCGCGCCTGCGCAGCTTGCTCGCCCGAATTCCGCGCCCTTACGAGTTGACGGAAGAAGTACGGGCATTGCGCTCCACGCTGCGCGAACTAGGCCATTTTGGCGGCTTGCTTGGGCGCAGCGGTGCGATCCAGCATGTCTACGATCTGATTGAACACACCGCGCCTACGGAAGCGGCTGTGTTGATTTGCGGCGAAAGCGGCACGGGCAAGAAAGTGGCCGCTCGCACGCTGCATGAGATGAGCCGGCGCCGCAAAGGCCCGTTCGTTGCGTTCAACTGCGCCGCGGCCAACGAGACCAGCAATCGCTCGATGGAAAGCCTGATGTTCGGCCACGAACGCGGTGCGTTTGCCGGCGCGGAGAACCGTGAACCCGGCTTGCTTGAGCAAGCGGGTGGCGGGACGCTGTTCCTCGATCAGATCGACGCATTGCCGATCTCGCAGCAGGAAGCGCTGCTGCGCGCGCTCGACTCGCAAACCTTCATGCGCGTGGGCGGCAGCAACAAGATTGTGACGGACTTCCGCCTGCTGGCGGCAACGCGCACGCCGGTGAAAGACGCCGTCGCCGATGGCAAATTGCGTGAGGATCTGTTCCTGCGCCTGAATGCGTCGTCGATTGCCTTGCCGCCCTTACGCGACCGGGGCGACGACATTGCCTTGCTGGCCGAGCATTTCGTCGATGAATTGAATCGCGAGAACCACGTGAGCGGCATCACGAGCGGCGCGCCCAAACGCGTGAGCCCCGATTTCATTCGCGAATGCCTCGCGACCGAATGGCCCGGTAATGTGCGTGAACTACGCGAGCGGGTACGCCGCGCGTATCACGCATCCGGCGATGTCATCGAAACCTTGCGTGCCGATGAGCATGGCGGCACAGGCGGACGCGGACTCAATGGCAGCAGCGTGCAGGTAACGGTGGGCACGGCGCTCGCCGATGTCGAAGACATGCTGATTCGTGCAACGCTGGAGGCGGTGGGCGGCACGCGCCACCGCGCGGCGACGCTACTCGGGATCAGCCCGAAGACGCTTTACAACAAGCTCCAGCGCATGAAGCTGGAGTGATTTGTACGTTGGTTGCAACAAGCCGCTCGTTCTTGCGTTTTTCAGAACCAGCGGCTTTTTTTATAGTTAGCTACGCTAGACGCGCTTCAGCCCAGCGCGCTTTTCACCAGCGCCAGCGCCTGCTGATACTCCACCTGCGCCATGAGCTTGCCCCAGCGCCACGCGCGGCCTCGTGGCCGCATCCGGCGCAAGCGAGTCTGCGATGCCTTCGTCTGCACGAACGTAAGCCGGTCCAGCACCTTCTCCGCTTCGTCCGGCTGATTGCAGATCAGCACCATGTCGCAGCCTGCCGTGAGCGCCGCCGTGGCCGCTTCGGTTAGCGTTCCGCCGGCGCGGGCGGCTTCCATCGAAAGATCGTCGCTGAAAATTGCGCCGTTGAAACCGAGCTTGCCCCGCAAGATGTCCTGCAGCCAGACGCGCGAAAAGCCCGCGGGTTTCTCATCGACCTGCGGGTAAATCACGTGCGCCGGAATCACTGACGCCAAGGACATGCCCAACCAGTCGTACGGTTTGCTATCGGCGGCGAGGATGTCCTCGAGCGAACGGTCGTCCACAGGCATGGCCACATGCGAATCCGCCGATGCAAACCCATGCCCCGGAAAATGCTTGCCGCAATTGGCCATGCCGGCGAGCGCGAGACCGTGGTTCAGACTCTTCGCGAGCATCGTCACCACGCGCGGGTCGCTATGCAACGCACGATCGCCGATCACCTTCGAGTGCCCGTAATCGAGATCGAGCACGGGCGTAAAACTCATGTCGACGCCACACGCCCGCAGTTCCGCCGCGAGTACATACCCGAACGCGGTCGCGGTTTTCGTCGCCAGCAACACGTCGCGGTCCCACAGCGCGCCGAGCTTCCCCGGCGCGGGCAGAACGGTGAAGCCATCGGTACGAAAACGCTGCACGCGGCCGCCTTCGTGATCGACGGCAATCAGGATGTCGTCACGAACCGCGCGAATTGCATCGGTCAGCGCGACGAGTTGCGCGCGATCCTGGAAATGCCGTGCGAAGAGGATGATGCCGCCGGTCATCGGATGGTCGATACGACGAATATCGGCGTCGGAGAGCGTGGTGCCGGCCACGTCGAGCATGACCGGCCCGGGAATGCGTTTTAACGAGTTCAAATTGAGTACGAGAAAGTCAGGGGGTTTTTGTTGCCGTGTTTGGTTCTGCGTTTGCGGGAGGCGTTACACCCGTTTCCGCGATGACAAACGACACCGCGTAATCGCGTTCATCGGTGATGGTGACCTGGGCGGTAATACCGCGCACCGCCATCCAGTCAGCGAGTTCTCCCGACGCGACAATCTTCGGCTTGCCGCTCGGCTCGTTGAGCGTTTGCAGCGCGCGCCAGGTCATCGGCCAGTGCATGCCCAATCCGATTGCTTTCGAAAACGCTTCTTTCGCGGAAAAACGCGTCGCGAGAAAGGCGAGGCCGCGGACTTCGGAGCGCGCTTTACGCGCGTGGTAAATGCGCAGTTCGTCGGCCCCGAGCACCTTCTCGGCGAAGCGCCCTTTCGTGCGCTCCATCACGCCCGCCACACGGCTTACCTGAACGAGATCCGTGCCTATTCCGTAGATCGCCATCGTTGGGCCTGAGTTTGAGGTTGTCAGCGCTTATCGCGATGCCGTCGCAGCGAGGCGCGACGCCACCATGATGGCCTTCATCTCGCGCACCGCGTTGTCCCAGCCGGCGAAGATGGCGTGCGCAACGATCGCATGGCCGATATTCAATTCCACGATGCCTTCCAACGCCGCGATCGGCTGGACATTGGTGTAATGAAGACCATGCCCGGCGTTCACCTTGAGCCCAAGCGAATTGCCGAAATCTACGCTACGCGCGACGCGCTCAAACTCTTTCTGACGGGTCGCTTCGTCGTGGGCTTCGGCATAACAGCCGGTATGCAATTCGATCACCGGTGCGCCGGCTTCATGCGCCGCGCGGATCTGCGTTTCATCAGCGTCGATAAACAGCGACACTCGCGCGCCCGCCTGACGCAACTGCTCACACGCGGCCTTCACTGCGTTGAACTGGCCCGCGACATCCAGCCCGCCTTCGGTCGTCAATTCCTGACGCTTTTCCGGCACGAGACATACGTCATGCGGACGAACGCCACACGCGATATCCAGCATTTCCTGCGTCACCGCGCACTCAAGGTTCATGCGCGTTTTAAGCAGCGGACGCAACGCGAGGACATCGGCGTCGACAATATGCCGGCGATCTTCCCGCAGATGCAGCGTGATGGCGTCCGCACCCGCTTCTTCGGCTTGCAGCGCGGCGCGGATCGGGTCGGGGTACGGCGTGCCGCGCGCATTGCGCAGCGTGGCAACGTGATCGATATTGACGCCGAGATCGATCACATTAGCGGGCGACGAAAGAAAGAAGCTCATAGATTTTGCAGGTCGATCAGGATTTGACGGGTGGCGAGCGGCGTGCCGCCAAGATACACGTTCAGCAGAAAGCGCATCAACGTCTTGCTTTGCGCGGCCGTCTGCGGGCGGCTGTATTCGTCCTTCTCCATATCGAGAAGGGTTTGCCCGGCGATCACCGGCCATTGCGACGGTACATCATCGGACGCGTCGCGCACCCCGCGTTCGGGATCGAAGACGTATTTTTGATCGGCGAGAACCGGCTGGCGCGTAATGGTTTTATTCAATGCCATCGCGTAACCGGTTTCGCGCAGCAGCACACGTTCGAAGGAACGCAGCGCATGCAAGGCAGGCTCACCGTGCGCGAGACGCGACAGCGTCAGCACATAGTGATTGAACAACGCCGGATGCGCATCTTCGCGGGCGCAGAACTTGACGAGTAATTCGTTGACGTAGAAGCCGCATAACAACGCGTCGCCAGCGAGGGGCAGCATGCCGCCGACCCATTCCGCCTGCGTCAAGGTGCGGACTTCGCCCTTCCCCGTCCACGATAACCCCAGCGGCTGGAAAGTCTGCAGCACGCCGCGCAAGGCGGAATGCGGACGCTTGGCGCCTTTGGCGACGAGCGCGACGCGGCCGTGATCGCGGGAAAACACGTCGAGCACGAGACTGGTCTCACGATACGGATAGCTGTGCAGCACGAACGACGGTTGCTCGGCGATACGAAAATCCGAGCGCGGCGCGGCGCGCGGTGGTCGCGGGGCTTTGGGTTCTTTGGCTTCTTTAGGTGCGGCAGATTTCGCGGACGCAGACGCCGTCCGGCGCCTTTTCGGCGCGGGCGCTGACGGCTCGTCGGTGCTGAAGTTATCGTCGGCGAGCGGATCGGATTCTGCGTCGGAGGACTGGGTCATCCACGCGTCATTCGTACCCATAGGCGCGCAGTCCCGCTTCGTTGTCCGCCCAGCCGCTCTTCACCTTGATGAAGGTTTCAAGGTACACGGGGCCATCGAACAGCCGTTCCATGTCTTGGCGCGCTTCCGTGCTGATCTGCTTCAGCTTTGCACCTTTCTGACCGATGATCATCGCCTTGTGGGTATCGCGTTCCACCAGAATGGTCGCGAAAATGCGGCGCAAACGGCCTTCGGTTTCCCATTTGTCGATCATCACCGTGCTCGTGTACGGCAATTCGTCGCCGGTCCAGCGGAACACTTTCTCGCGCAGGATCTCGGCGGCGAGAAAACGCTCGCTGCGATCGGTGAGATCGTCTTCACCATAAATGGGCGAGCCTTCCGGCAGATAAGGCTTCACAACCGTCATCAAGCGCGTGATGTCATCAGCATGCTTCGCGGTCATCGGCACGATTTCCTTGAAGTCGTGCAGCGCGCTCATCTTCTGCATGAACGGGAATAACGTCGCCTTGTCGTTGACGTGATCCAGCTTGTTCGCGATCAACAGGCACGGCGTGTCGTCCGGAATCAGGTCGAGCACCTTCTGGTCGTCGGGACCGAAACGGCCCGCTTCGATCACGAACAGAATGGCATCGACGGACGTGAGCGTCGACGTCACCGCGCGGTTCAGCGATCGGTTCAGCGCGCCGCTATGCTTGGTCTGGAAACCGGGGGTATCGACGAAAATGTACTGCGCGTCGTCCAGCGTGTGAATGCCGGTGATTCGATGGCGCGTAGTCTGCGCCTTGCGCGACGTGATGCTGACTTTCTGCCCGACGAGCGCGTTCATCAAGGTCGATTTGCCGACGTTCGGCCGACCGACGATCGCGACCATGCCGCAGCGGAAACCAGAGGGAGTGGGTGCGTTCATAATGTGTGCGGCTGCGGATTCGGTGAATTCGTGGGGACGCGTGGCGTCCGGATTATGCTTGTGATCGATAGCGTGCGAGCTTGAGCGACGGGCTTCAGAACTCACTTCAATGGCCGGTATCGACGGCGCGTACGACGGTTTCATCGACGCTTTCTTCCAGGTGCGTTTCAACCTTTGCTTCAACGCTCTCAGCGTTCTTCGATGCCGTTGCAGAATTCACGGCGGGCACATCTTCACGCTGCCGCGCGGGGGCTGCGGGCTTCTCGACAGCGGACGCGTCGGCATTCTTCGCAGCCGGCTTGTCGGCTTGCTTTTCAGCTTGCTTCGTGACCGCCTTTTCACCTGCACTATCTGCCTTCGCGGCGTTTTTTTCCACTGGGTTATGCACAGCCTTATCCACTGCGGATTCGACGTGCGCAACCGATGGCTTGTCCGCGCTTTCATTTCCAGCCGCCGGCGCCTCGGGCGCTGATTTCTCCGCCTTTTCCGTCCGATGAATCGTCGCTCGCTCGGTTTTTTCCGCGCTGGCGAATGCACCCGCCGACGGTTCCACATGCGATGCGCGAATCACAGCGAATGGCGCAGTCGCCGGACGCTCGGGATCGTTATGCGTATTGCTATCGTGGCTGGCGGTATTACTGTTGCTGCTGGCGCTGGCGCGTGCGCGTTCACGCCGGTCGGGTGCACGCAGGTCAAGCGCTGCCTGCACGCCCGTCACACCCGGCACAATTTCCAGTTCGGCTTGCTTGGCTGCGCGCGAACCCTTGCGTTTCGGCTTCGCCGTCATGGCCGGCGCGGCGGAAGCCAATTCATCGAGCGCCTTCTTTGCCGCAGACTGTTCTGCCGCGCGCCGGCTCGCACCGGAACCCGACACTTTCACATCGAGCTTCGGCACCGTGCATTCCACTTCGAATTGCTGGTTATGCGCCGCGCCGTGCGTGGCCACGACCGTATAGGTCGGCAATGCAATCTTGTGGCCCTGCAGATATTCCTGCAGCAGCGTCTTTGCGTCTTTACCGATCGTGCGTGGATCGATGTGATCGAGGATTGGCGTGTAGAGCCGCTTGATGACCTGAAGCGCAGCGTCAAAACCCCCGTCCAGGAAGACCGCGCCGAAGATGGCTTCGAGCGTGTCCGCCAATATGGACGGGCGCCGGAAGCCGCCGCTGCGCAACTCGCCCTCGCCCAATCGCAACGCCTCGGAGACATTCAGTGCCTGCGCAATCTCATAAAGCGACTGCTGCTTGACGAGATTTGCCCGGACGCGAGAAAGGTCACCTTCGTCGAGTTTTGCGAATCGTTGGAACAAAAGCGCAGCCACCACGCAATTTAGAACGGAATCTCCGAGAAATTCGAGTCGTTCATTGTGCGTGGCACTGTGACTGCGGTGGGTCATCGCCTGGCGCAGCAATTCCGCATTGCGAAATTCGTACTGGAGCCGGCTTTCCAACGGGGTTGAGGGCATGGGCAGAGTATAACGCGGGCGCCGGGAGGGGCGAATCCAGCTGAAAGGCCGGAAAACCGCAAGAAAAATGACACGACAAGCACACGTTAGCCGCGATTCTTCATGCTGTTTCTAGGGCGGCTCAAAGGTGACTTGCAATAACAACTACGCCGCGATGACGCGGCGTAGTTGTCGAACGAAATTACAGCTTGTGATCCTGATCAAACCTGCGCTTAAAACAGCGCATCAATGGAACACGCCAATGCGCTTCAAACTGCTGAAGTTCATCCAGATAAAGAATGCACGTCCCACGATATTCGCGTCAGGCACGAAACCCCAATAACGGCTGTCTGCACTGTTATCGCGGTTGTCGCCCATCATGAAATAGTTACCCGCCGGCACTTTGCAAATGACGCCTTGAGCGTTGTAGTTGCAGTTGTCGCGGAACGGGAAGTCGTCAGCGCCAATCACGAACGGCGGCACTTGCGCATTATTCAGGATCGCGTTCTTGCGGCCATCGAGATCTTCTTCGAACTGCTTTGCATAACCAATGCGTTCGTCATCGAAGAAATCAGGCAGCGCCGTTTCCGGAACAGCCTTGCCATTGATGGTCAGCTTCTTGTCCTGATACGCGATGGTGTCGCCGGGAAGACCGATCACGCGCTTGATGTAATCCACTGACTCGTCTTTCGGATAACGGAACACGACTACGTCCCCGCGCTTGAGCGGCGTGCCACTGGTCAGCTTGGTATTGCTGATTGGCAGACGCAGGCCATATTCGAATTTATTGACGAGGATGAAATCGCCCACCAGCAACGTAGGCACCATGGATCCCGACGGAATCTTGAACGGTTCGACGACGAACGAGCGCACCACGAACACCACCAGGATCACCGGAAAGAAGCTTGCCGAATACTCCAGGTACCACGGCTGACGGAGCTTTTCATCGCGTAGGTGAGCACGCGTTTGCGGCGCGTTTTCGTCGGCGAAACGGGGCTCAAGGCGTGCCTGCTGCTGATCGAAATCTGCTACCGCTGCATCTGCTGCGCGACGCCGTTGCTTCTCAAACACCAGTTTGTCGAACACCCACGCAATCCCCGTCACGATGACGAGCACCAAAAGAATCAACGCAAAATTCATCAATCGTTTCCGGTTGTTTTATTAATCTTCGACGCGAAGAATCGCGAGGAAAGCTTCTTGCGGAATCTCGACCGAACCGACTTGTTTCATGCGCTTCTTGCCGGCCTTCTGCTTTTCCAGAAGCTTTTTCTTTCGCGAGATATCGCCGCCGTAGCACTTTGCCAGAACGTTCTTACGCAATGCTTTAATGTTCTCGCGCGCGATAATGTTGGCGCCAATAGTCGCCTGGATTGCGACGTCGTACATTTGGCGCGGAATCAGTTCGCGCATCTTCGACGCGACTTCACGTCCGCGATGCTGACTCTGCGACCGGTGCACGATCACTGACAACGCGTCGACCTTATCGCCATTGATCAGCATGTCGACCTTCACCACATCCGACGCGCGATATTCCTTGAACTCGTAATCCATGGACGCATAACCGCGCGACGTGGACTTCAACCGGTCGAAGAAATCCAGCACGATTTCCGCCATCGGGATTTCGTACGTGAGCTGAACCTGACGGCCGTGATACAGCATGTTGATCTGCGAACCGCGCTTGTTCGTACAGAGCGTGATCACCGCGCCCACATACTCCTGCGGCATGTACAGGTTCACGGTCACGATCGGCTCGCGCACTTCTTCAATGTAAGAAGGCTCCGGCATCTTGGCCGGGTTCTCGACCTGGATCAGCACGCCGTCACGCTTCACGACTTCGTACACCACGGTCGGCGCCGTGGTGATGAGGTCCATGTCGAACTCGCGCTCAAGCCGCTCCTGCACGATCTCCATGTGCAGTAGACCGAGAAAGCCGCATCGGAAACCGAAACCAAGCGCTTGCGAGACTTCCGGCTCGTACTGCAGCGAGGAGTCGTTCAGCTTCAGCTTTTCCAGCGATTCACGCAGTGCGTCGTACTGATTCGCTTCGATCGGATACAAACCCGCGAACACCTGCGGCTTCACTTCCTTGAAACCGGGCAGCGGCGTTTCAGCCGGGCGCGCGACGGTGGTCACCGTGTCGCCCACTTTCGCCGCCTGCAATTCCTTGATGCCCGCGATGATAAAGCCCACCTGCCCCGCCGACAGCGACGCGAGATTCGTGGCTTTCGGCGCGAACACGCCGAGACTTTCGACCGGATAAACCGCCCCGGACGCCATCATCTTGATCTTTTCCTTCGGACGCAGCGTACCGTTCTTGATGCGCACGAGCATGACCACGCCGACGTAATTATCGAACCATGAATCGATGATCAGCGCCTGCAGCGGTGCGTCCGGATCGCCCTTCGGAGGCGGCACTTTAGCGATCAGCGCTTCAAGCACATCGGTCACGCCGAGGCCCGTCTTGGCGCTGCAACGCGCGGCATCGGTTGCATCAATACCGATTACATCTTCAATTTCCGAAATTGCGTTCTCGGGGTCTGCCGCGGGCAGGTCGATCTTGTTCAGGACCGGCACGACTTCCACGCCCAGTTCGATCGCCATGTAGCAATTGGCGACCGTCTGCGCTTCCACGCCCTGGCTGGCGTCCACCACCAGCAGCGCGCCTTCGCAGGCGGACAGCGAGCGGCTGACTTCGTACGAGAAGTCGACGTGGCCCGGGGTGTCGATGAGATTCAGGTTGTAGACCTGACCGTCGAGGGCCTTGTAGCTCAGTGCCGCAGTTTGCGCCTTGATGGTGATGCCGCGCTCGCGCTCGAGATCCATGGAGTCGAGCACCTGCGCGTCCATCTCGCGATCGGACAAGCCGCCGCACAACTGGATGATGCGATCGGCGAGCGTCGACTTGCCGTGGTCGATGTGCGCAATGATCGAGAAGTTACGAATATGATTCATTCAGTGCCGATCAAGCAAAAAGGCGCGCCCAGACAAACGCGGAGCACGCCTTGAAAATGGGGGTGAAAAACTTATCTATTTTAGCCGAAAAGGCGGGCTGACGGCGGATTTTACGGGAAAGGTCCGATTGCTCAGGGACTTAGCGCGTGCCGGGAGCGCTTGCACGCGCGCTTAGAAGCGCTTCCCGCACCCGCGTTTCGTCCAGCCGGTAATGGCATAACTCCACGCCATCCAGCACCAGAACCGGCACGAGTTCGTCGTATAACGCTTCGAGCGCAGGATCAGTGTCAACATCAATCCACTCGATAGCGACGCCGAACTCCGCCGCAATCGGCTCAAGCTCGGCGCGCAAGTCTTCGCACAGGTGGCACCACGCGCGCCCATAAAGCTTGAGCGCGTTCATTGTGCTTACTTCTGCACCGGCGCACGCGGGCGCAACGGCACGAACTGCGTGTTGTCCCCGCGACGCACCAGCACCGCGACCATCTTGCTCGGGTCGACGTTTTGCGCGACCGCGTCGAATTGCTTCGCGCTCGTGATGTCCGTGTCGCCGATCCGCAAGATGATGTCGCCCTTCTGGAAGCCGGCACGCGCCGCCGGACCTTCCACCGCGTCCACCATCACGCCATTGGTGACCTTCAGCGTCTTCTTCTGGTCAGCCGGAATGTCGCTCACCGCAATGCCGAGCGTGTTGCTCGCGCTCGCCTTCGGCACCGGCGTCTTCTTGGCTTCGGTCTTCGCGACCTTGTCCGGCTGCATTTCCGCAATGGTGATCGGCAAATCGCGCGACTCGCCCTTGCGCCACACGGTGATCGTCGCCTTCGTGCCCGGCTTCGTGTCGCCGACCATGCGTGGCAGGTCCGTCGCCGTGGATACGTCGTGGCCGTTGTATTTCAGGATGATGTCACCCGGCTGGATGCCTGCCTTGTCGGCCGGCCCGCCCGCTTCCACGCTGCTCACCAGCGCACCCTGCGCCTTCGGAAGCCCAAGCGAATCCGCCACTTCCTTCGTGACCTCGCCAATTGCGACAGCAATTCGTCCGCGCGTGACCTTGCCCGTTGTCTTTAACTGATCAGCGACGCGCATGGCTTCATCGATAGGAATCGCGAACGAAATCCCCATGAAGCCGCCCGTACGGCTGTAGATCTGCGAGTTGATGCCAATGACCTCGCCCGCCATGTTGATCAGCGGACCACCCGAATTACCCGGATTCACCGCGACGTCAGTCTGGATGAAAGGCAGATAGTCGCCCGTGTCACGGCCCTTCGCGCTGACAATACCCGCCGTCACCGTGTTGTCGAGTCCGAACGGCGAACCGATTGCCAGCACCCATTCGCCGACACGCACCTTGTTCGAATCACCGATGGTAATGGCTGGCAGGCTCGTCGCCTGGATCTTGACGACTGCCACGTCCGTGCGTTCATCGACACCGATCAGCTTCGCCTTGAATTCGCGCTTGTCCGTGAGCGTGACGTAGATGGTGTCCGCGTCATCAACCACGTGGGCATTGGTCATCACGTAACCATCGGCCGACATGATAAAACCCGAGCCCACGCCGCTGCTCTGCTCCGAATTGTCCTGATTGTCGGGGCTGTCTTGCGGTGCGCTGCGATTACCCTGGCTGCTGCCGTTGTCGCTGCCGCCCTGATCGCCGCCTCCGCTCCCGCCGTTGCCGCCGCTACCACCGCCGTTTCCACCGCCTCCGCCGCGCGAACCCGGCGTGCCGGGCATCGGAATGCCGAAGAAACGGCGGAAGAACTCCGACATGTCGCCGTCGTCCATGCCGGGTGGCAAGCCACGCAGATCGTTACTGCTGCTGACGCGGGTTGTCGTCCGGATATTGACGACCGACGGACCCACTTTATCGACAAGGGTGGTGAAGTCGGGCAGATTCACTCCCGGCACCGCGACCGGTGTGGCGGCGGGCGTCGACGCGGGCGTCGTTGCCGTGGCCGCGAAGGTCGCGAGCGGCAGGCATGCGGCAAACGCCGCGGCCGCGAAATAGGTGCGCAGCGAGAGATTGCTCATATCGTGGTGGGCCGAGGAATTACTTGGAAGGCTTGTATTCTATGGCAGAAGCAAATTGCTGCAACGTGGCCTGGGGCACTTCGCCCAGCAAGGTAATCCAGAAATCCCCGCGACGCTTGACCAGCACGTGTGTAGCACCGTTATTACCGGCACCTTCCTTGCGGGAATTTTTTTCCACGGGCTCGACAAAAATCGAGATTGCCGCAAGTCCGTCCGAGAAAACAGCCTGATCCACGGGAATGGGCGGCTGGCCCTCTTCACGCGACGCCATCGGCCGGCGCAACTCGCGAATCTCGCGGAAACCCGGCACGGCAGGCGCGATCTTCCAGCCCTGCGCTTCCATATCAACCGGCTGAACGGGCGGCCGAACGATTGTCCATCCGGCTATGTTCTTGATTCCGTTCGCAATGGCGGCGCGGTCCACGGACCCGCCAATCTGTACTTGCGAAAATGAAAGCTGTTCGAGCACCTGGCCGTCGGGGCCGAGTGTCTGCGCGCGCAGCAAAAGACCGGTTTTCGAATCGGCCCAAAGCTTGTAGGCAAAACGCCAGGCATCTTTGGGATCGAGCTCGATCACCTGGCTGTCGATGCCGGCGACGCGGTCCGGGCCGAGCAATTTCGGCTCATAGACCGTCAGGACCTGCTCGCTGCTGGTCGTCAGCAACGACGGGAACGCGTCCTTATTCTGGCGTTTTTCGACGACCACCAAATGCCGTTCGGGTACGAACGTGTACATGTCGTCGTCGTGGCGAAGCATCTTGCGAGGCGCGCCATCCAGGCTTTCCAGCGACTCGAACTCACCGTCGCTGCGCGCCGCCGAATGGGTAATCCGCGACGATTGCACCGTTGTCCCACGCTGGTAGACGAAGGTGCCCTCGTAGTTCTGCTGCTGTGCGGCGTCGTGAATCCGGTTGAGCAGTTCCGCAGCGGACTTGCGCGCGGCGGCGGAATCGTCGCCCTGCGCAAAAGCACTCGATGCCGCGGATAACAACGCGGCTGCGCAGAACATCAAGACCGGCAACCGCCCCCAATGAGTCGTTTTCTTCAACCGCACACGTTGCATCAGTTATTGGCCTTGGCTGGTAGCCGCAGTGCGAATCAAAGGCATCGAGCCCGGCATGACGGGCTGTTGAGAGAATTGCTGATGCGCTTCGAGATACTGGTCCAGGCTTGCGTCACGAATGATATTCGCTTCGACAACCGGTGAACGCGTGCTGGCGGCAGGCATGGAAGCCATGGCCACGCGCTGCACATGATCCGACGACAAAGACGCCGTCTGTACGCCGTTGTGGCCATCCACGCCCTGCAACTGCGGCACGACAATCCACGTCAGCGTGGCTGCAGCAGCCGCGACGGCGAAAGCCGGCACGACGCGGCGGCGGAACAGCCGCGAACGTAGGCGCTCGGCGGAGGAGACCGCCGGAATGGCCGCGGGCGCAAATACATGCGCCTCGGACTCGAAGCGCGCCGAGAACGCGTTCATGAATGCGCTGCTGGCTGCAGGACTTGCCGCGAGATCGTCGGAACGCAGGGCGTCGCCGATCAAGTGGAAATCCGACCACGCCGCACGATCCTTCTGCGTAAACCCGGACAGAAATTGACTAATGTCGCCCGAACCGTCGAACGATTCTCCGTCGACAAAAGCGGACAGACACTCGCCTCGCGAGCTAGCTTGCGATTGCACCGAAACCGACCCCATGATGCTCCCCATCTTGACTGCACCCCGTAGTGACACTACCTGACTCAGATACCGCGTCCCTGCCCCGCGCAACCTCGCTGTTACCAGCGCTTGCCTTCGGGAGTGTCCAGCAACGGACGCAATTTTGCCGCAATGGCTTCGCGAGCACGAAAAATTCTTGATCTGACGGTCCCAATTGGACAATTCATCATCTCGGCAATTTCCTCGTAGCTCAGACCTTCAATCTCACGAAGAGTAATGGCGGTGCGCAATTCTTCCGGTAAAACCGCCATTGCAGCATTGACCGTCTGGGCGATCTGCTTGCTCATCAACATCGACTCAGGCGTGTTGATATCCCTTAGTTGGTCTGCATCGGAGAAAGTTTCCGCTTCTTCTGCATCAGCTTCGGTAGAAGTTGGAGCACGACGGCTCTGAGTGGCAAGGTAGTTCTTCGCGGTGTTCACCGCAATCCGGTAAAGCCACGTATAAAACGCCGATTCTCCGCGAAATTGCGGCAACGCGCGATAAGCCTTGATAAAGGCGTCCTGCGCGACGTCCTCGACCTCAGCGGGATCCCGCACGAGACGCGAGATAAGCCGGATGATTTTGCGCTGATATTTGGCGACCAGTAGCTCGAACGCTGCTTTGTCGCCTTTTTGCACGCGTTCGACCAGTACCTGATCGATTTCTTTTTCGCTCACCTGGGAAATCCGTTAACTTTGGGGGTGCTACGCGGAGGGCTATTGTAGCGTTACGCCGCCAGAACACGCCGGATGCTGACCGGCGGTTACACGCGTTACAGATGTTCCTGGGCGCAACGCCGGGCGCGCACGGCCAGTTCGCGGAACGCACCGGCATTGGCGAGCGCGTCGGCGGCCACCAGAAACGATGCTGAGCGGCCTTTCGCCGGGACCAGGATGAGGGCAAGCAGGCGGTCGCTCCACTGGGCACAGCCTGCAATACGCCGGTATTGCGCATTCCCCGCCCGATCCCACGTGGTCAGACCATCTTGTCCGATCTCGAACGCAATGGGCCGGCGTCGCTCGCCGCCCCAGGCCGCAGTGGCCAGCGCGGCGGTCACGGTCAAGGCCGCTACGCACGCGCTGAACAGTCCGGCGTAAGCCGCCACGCACTGGAATACCGATCCCGCCGCTACCGCCACGAATGCTGCAGTGGCGGCCCACAGGAACGGTGAGGGACGGAGTGCGTACCGGCGCGGGGAGTCGGAATGCAAGTCCCCGGCGAGCAAGTCCGCCGGCGCCTGCGGCAACGGAATACGCGCGCTTGTCATTCGCCCGTTCCCGCGACGATCAGGCGCGCGCCGCTACGCACGTCGCTCAATGCTTCTTGAAAACGAGCGTGCCGTTCGTGCCGCCGAAACCGAACGAGTTCTTCAGCGCCACGTCGATCTTCATTTTCCGCGCTTCGTTCGCGCAGTAGTCCAAGTCGCAAGCCGGGTCCTGGTTGAAAATGTTCATGGTCGGCGGCGAGATCTGGTGGTGCAGCGCCAGCACCGTGAAGACTGATTCCAGTCCGCCGGCGCCGCCGAGCAGATGGCCCGTCATCGACTTGGTGGAATTCACCACGAGCTTCTTCGCGTGGTCGCCGAAGGCATTCTTGATGCCGATGGTCTCGGCCAGATCACCGAGCTGCGTGGATGTGCCGTGAGCGTTCAGGTAATGCACTTCGTCCGCATTGACCTGCGCGTTTTTCAACGCATTGCGCATGCTGCGGCGCGCGCCGTCGCCGTTTTCCGGGGGCGCGGTCATGTGATACGCGTCGCCGCTCATACCGTAGCCGCTGACTTCGGCGTAGATCTTCGCGCCGCGCGCCTTCGCATGCTCATACTCTTCAAGCACCATCACGCCGGCGCCTTCGCCCAGTACAAAACCGTCCCGATCCTTGTCCCACGGACGGCTGGCGGTAGCCGGGTCATCGTTGCGTTGGGACAACGCGCGCGCAGCCGCGAATCCACCGATACCCAAAGGCGATACGGTCGCTTCCGAACCGCCGCAGATCATCACGTCGGCGTCGCCGTATTCGATCAGCCGCGACCCTTCGCCGATGCAATGCAGACCCGTCGTACAGGCGGTCACGATAGCCAGATTCGGTCCTTTCAAACCGAAGCGGATGGAAAGATGGCCGGAGATCATGTTGATGATCGACGCCGGCACGAAGAACGGCGAAACCCGGCGCGGACCACGGTTCAGCAATTCCGTTTGCGTGGCTTCGATCATCGGCAAGCCGCCGATTCCCGATCCCACCACCACGCCCACGCGCTCCGAGTTTTCCTCGGTGATTTCCAGCCCGCTGTCCTGCATGGCCTGCACACCGGCGGCTATGCCGTAATGGATAAAGGTATCCATGTGGCGCGCTTCCTTGGCCGGCATATAGGCTTCGACGTTGAAGCCTTTGACTTCGCCAGCAAAGCGCGTGGAGAAGTTCGTGGTATCGAACTTCGTGATCTCGGCAATGCCCGACTTGCCAGCGACCAGATTGGCCCAGCCGTCGGCAACGGTATTGCCAACAGGCGAAATCAGCCCAAGGCCTGTAACAACAACACGACGACGGCTCACGGTAACCCCTTATCCATAAATGACAAAAAGCAAAAGCCACAAGATTCACAGGAAATTGCCCTGTGAGCCCTGTGGCTGTTAAATCGGTTCGAATCGCGACAGAGCGTCAACCCCGAATAGCGTAGAAGCAGCTTGGCGCGTCGGGCTTTAGGCCTTGACGTTGGCGCGAGCGTAGTCGATCGCCTGTTGAACCGTCGTGATCTTCTCGGCTTCTTCGTCAGGAATTTCCATGCCGAATTCGTCTTCGAGAGCCATCACGAGTTCGACGGTGTCGAGCGAGTCAGCGCCCAGATCGTTGACGAACGAAGCTTCGTTCTTGATTTCGGCTTCGGCGACGCCCAGTTGTTCGGCGACGATCTTCTTCACGCGCTGTTCGATATTGTCCATGCAGCCCTCCGAGGGAAATGTAGTTCAAAAACACAAGTGCGCGCATTTTATCAGGTTTGTACCCGTAAATACCCACGCACGGAATCAGCTTTGTTTAGTGCGTGACATGCCTTTGATGCCCGTCACGCCTTTCCTGCGCACTCTCCTGCGCCCTTACCCGCTTACCACTTCTGACAGCAAATTTCCCGTCTCGCGCACCGCGCTTTAAATCAGCACTTTACGCACCCGCGCCCCAAGGCGCGGATATTAACGAAATGCCTGTCACATGTACATGCCGCCGTTCACGTGAAGCGTCGTGCCCGTGATGTACCCGGCGTGCGGCGAAGCGAGGAAAGCCACAGCATGAGCGATATCTTCCGGACTGCCCAGTCGGCCGAGTGGTATCTGTGCTGTGAGCGCCGCGCGCTGTGCTTCGGGTAAAACCTTGGTCATGTCGGTATCGATAAAACCCGGTGCAATGCAGTTCACCGTGATCCCGCGGCTGCCAATTTCACGGGCCAGCGCCCGCGTCATGCCTGCCACACCGGCCTTCGCGGCCGCGTAGTTAGCCTGGCCCGGATTGCCCGACGACGCCACCACCGACGTAATGTTGATGATCCGTCCGCCGCGCGCTTTCATCATCGGGCGCAGCACGGCGCGCGAGAGACGAAAAACGGCGCGCAGGTTGGTGTCGATAACAGCGTCGAATTCGTCGTCCTTCATGCGCATCGCCAATTGATCTTTCGTGATCCCGGCGTTGTTCACGAGCACGTTAAGGCCGCCAAACTCCTTGACCACGCCGTCGATAAACGCTTCGCTCGCGGCCGCATCGGTCACGTTCAGCACGGCGCCACGGCTTGGTCCGCCAAACTCTTTCAATGCTTCGGTAATGCCGTCTGCGCCGCTTTCGCTGGTCGCCGTGCCAATCACGGTTGCGCCCTGGCGCGCAAGTTCGACCGCGATCGACCGGCCGATCCCTCGCGACGCGCCCGTCACGACCACTATGTGCTTGTCCAGAATCATCTTTCGTCCGTTCCTTGTCTTTTCATTACTGCTTTGGCGTACCGTCTTGGGCTAAACCCATTCAAGCAACGAGCAGTTTGCGGGTTTCTTCGAGCGAAGCCGGATCGAAAATCGACGCGCCGATCAGCGTACCGTCGATGCGCTTCGTCAAGCCGTTCAGCACCTTGCCCGGACCGCATTCGATCACGTGCGTGACCCCTTCGTGCGCCATCTTCTGCACGGTTTCGACCCAGCGCACTGGACCGGCAGCCTGACGCACAAGCGCGTCCTTGATGGCGGCCGGTTCGGCGACGCTTGCGACATCGATGTTATTGATCAGCGGAATCTGCAGCACGCTGATACTGACGCTCGCCAGATACTCGCGCAACTGGTCCGACGCCGGCTTGAGCAGCGACGAATGGAACGGCGCCGATACCGGCAGCGGCAATGCGCGCTTTGCGCCCTTAGCCTTCGCGATTTCGCAGGCTTTTTCAACGCCCGCCTTGGCACCCGCAATAACCACTTGTGACGGCGCGTTGAAGTTCACCGCTTCCACGATCCCCGCCGCCGATGCTTCGGCGCAAACGGCGCGCACAGCGTCGTCGTCGAGACCCAGAATGGCGGCCATGCCACCCTCGCCTACCGGCACAGCGCTCTGCATGGCCTGCGCGCGAAATCGCACGAGCGGCACAGCGGCAGAAAACGGCAGCGCACCGGCGACAACCAGAGCCGTATATTCGCCCAGGCTATGACCCGCGACGATCGCCGGCTTAAGCCCGGCTTCCTTTTCCCACACGCGATAAATCGCGTACGCGGCCGTGAGCATCACGGGTTGCGTGTTCGTGGTCAGACCCAGTTCTTCCACCGGACCTTCAGCGATCAGCTTGCCCAGATCCTGACCGAGTGCATCGGATGCCTGCTGCACGGTCTCGCGCACCACGGCATGGTCGGCAAATGCGTTGAGCATGCCGACCGACTGGGAACCTTGTCCCGGGAAAACGAACGCAAATTTCATGAGGCTCTTGCTCAATTGGATTGTCGAATGACTGACGTGGCGTGATGACGTATAGGACGTATCGGCTTAAACCCGCTTAATAGCGGATAACCGACGCGCCCCACGTGAAGCCGCCGCCCACCCCTTCGATCAGCACATGCTGGCCGCGCTTGATCCGGCCGTCACGCACGGCGACGTCGAATGCGAGCGGAATGGATGCCGCCGACGTATTGCCGTGCTCGCCAACAGTCACCACCATGCGCTCCAGCGGCACGTGCAACTTGCGCGCAGTGCTCTCCATGATGCGGATATTGGCCTGATGTGGAATGAGCCAGTCGATGTCGCCCGCTGTCAGCCGCGCCTTATCGAGCGCCTCGATGGCCACTTTTTCCAGCACCTTGACCGCCAGCTTGAACACGGCCTGACCATCCATGTGCAGGAACGCGCTGCCTTCGATCACGCCCTTGTTCACATTGCCCGGCGTGCACAAGATGTTCGCGTGGCTGCCGTCGGCGTGAAGCGCGCTGGACAGCACGCCGGGTTCATCGGAGGCTTGCAGGATCACTGCGCCCGCGCCATCGCCGAACAACACGCACGTGGTGCGGTCGCTGAAATCGAGAATGCGCGAGAATGTTTCGGCACCGACCACCAGCGCCGTGCGATTCGAGCCGCCGCGGATCAGGCTGTCGGCCATTGAAACGGCGTAAGCGAAGCCCGAGCAGACAGCCTGGATGTCGAACGCAGCGCCGCCGTTCTTGATGCCGAGCTTGTTCTGCAACAGGCAAGCGGTGCTGGGGAACACGAAGTCAGGCGTGGACGTGGCAACGATGATCAGATCGATCGATTGCGGATCAATATCCGCAGCCTCGATCGCGTGACGCGATGCCTGCAAGGCGAGTTCGCTGGTCGTCTGATCAGGTGCGGCGAAATGACGTGCGTGGATACCGGTGCGGGCGACGATCCACTCATCGCTCGTTTCGACACCCTGTTTTGCCAGTCGCTCGGCCAGTTCCTGATTCGTGACACGATCCGGCGGCAAGTAACTGCCCGTTCCAATCACGCGGGAATAGAGATTCGATTGAGCCATTATGCCTTCGAGGATAGCGCGGCACCCGGTTCGCCCGGCTGCACGAGCGGGCGGGCAGCGACCGTATTATCGCCTGGGGCGACGGGGTCGGCCGCGGGGCCGGTCTGATTCGGGATCACGGTGCCAGCAGTGTCAGCGGAAACGCCGAGCGCTGCCTGTTGCGCGGGAGCAGCGTTTTCCTCCATGGCGCGCACGAGGCGTTCAAGCACGCCATTTTTGACGGCATCATACCCGCGTTTGATAGCCCACTCAAACCCGTAGGCTTGTGCCGATCCGTGACTTTTGATGACTAGCCCGCGCAGGCCGAGCAGCGCGGCACCGTTGTACTGGGCGGGGTCGACCCGGCGCTTAAAGCGCTTGAGAACGGGCAGTGCGACGAGCGCCATCAGCTTGGTCATAAGCGACCGGCTGAATTCCTCGCGAATCATGTCAGTCAGCATCTGCGCCAAACCTTCCGAGGTCTTCAACGCCACATTGCCGACAAAACCGTCGCATACGACCACGTCGGTCGTGCCTTTATAGATGTCGTTGCCTTCCACGTTGCCGTAGAAATTGAGCGTGCTCGCGCGCAGCAATTCGCCGGCGCGTTTGATCACGTCGTTGCCCTTGATGACTTCTTCGCCAATGTTGAGCAGACCGATGGTTGGCCGCTCCTTTTGCCCGATCGCAGCGACAAGCGCGTGGCCCATTTCGGCGAATTGCAGCAAGTGTTGCGGCTCGCAGTCCACGTTCGCGCCCAGGTCGAGCACGGTGGTGAAGCCTTTCTGGCTTGGCATCGCGAATGCGATAGCCGGACGCTCAATGCCTGGCAGCGTCTTGAGCACGTAGCGGGACACGGCCATCAATGCGCCGGTGTTACCCGCCGAGATGCACGTCTGGGCCTGACCGTCCTTGACGAGATTGAGCGCTACTCGCATGGACGAATCTTTCTTCCGGCGCAGCGCAACCTCTACCGAATCGTCCATCTCGACCACTTCCGTGGCCGGGACGACCGTCAGCCGGGTTTCGTCGGTAGCTCTGCACTTCTTCAGCTGCCCGCGGATGGCCGACTCGATGCCGACAAGCAACAGCTGCGCATCAGGATGCGAACGCACGAAATTGACCGCGGCGGGAACGGTCACGGCCGGGCCGTGGTCGCCTCCCATGCAGTCGATAGTGATCTTTACGGTCATGGAGTGCGACGAATTTCAGGCACAAAAAAGCGGCAGTGAAATGCCGCCTTCTTGTTGTACCGGGAACATGTCAAGCGCGAACAACCGCGACTCAAACCACGAGTCAAGACGGTGACGCCAGACGCAACAAGCGTCGTACGCTTAGTCGTTCTTCGTCTTGATGACTTTCTTGCCACGATAGTAGCCGTTCGGGCTCACGTGGTGACGCAGATGGACTTCACCCGTGCCCGGCTCAACAGCCAGCGCCGGTGCGGTCAGGAAGTCGTGCGAACGATGCATGCCGCGCTTGGACGGTGATTTCTTGTTTTGCTGAACTGCCATGATGACTCCAGAAAAATTTTGCGAATTCTAACACAGCTCGACACACCCGAGACCCTGACGTGAGGCCAGTGAGTCTTTCGGGACGCACCGCGCCGCCTGATGATTCGACGCCCGGCCTGATGCCGGACATCAATACTCTTTTTTGCGAGCGCTTAAACCACGGGCTTCATAGCCCGCCGCTTCAATGCCCGCTGCTTCAATCCTGCTTAATGCTTGTTGTCGTCGGAACCGCCCTGCTTGAGCTTACCGAGCGCGGCGAACGGATTGGGTCTGCCTGTGCCGCCATCCTGCTGCGTACCTGCATCGCCATTCAGACCACTCTCATCCAGCTCACCTTCGGCGCCCGCAAGGCCCGTTACCAGGCTTTCGTGCACTTCAGGACACACTTCGTGCTTCGGCACGAGCGGCAAAGTCAACAACAACTCCTCTTCGATCAAGTCGACGAGATCGAACTGGCGTGAGCCAACGATCACTTCCACTTCATCGTTGTCTAGCGGAAACTCGTCTGCTTCGTCTTCCGTCGTGACAATGCGATACGTTGCATCGACATCCAGGTGTTGCGAATACGGCGAAAGACAACGCTGGCATTCAATCCAGACCGATCCGTGTACCGCGAGCCGCAAATAAGGTTGCGGCGCTTCGGTGCCGTCGTCCTGCAACTCGGGCTGCATGGAGCCTTCGGCCTGCCATGAAAACACCGTGTCGCGGTCTGGGGCATCTGCCGGTATTTCGTTCAACATACGCGGCAATTGCGAGACCCGTACACCACCTGCTGCCTGCCGACGGCTTTGGGCGAATTCGAACAGGTCGAGTGCGCGCAAGTCGGCGGGACATGCAGGTTTGCCAGGATTCTGTGTCATGTGCGCTCCTGCAGTGGTCGTTGCCGCGACGGCTGGATAGCAAGTGCGCGGAGGACGACCGGGGGTGAAGCTGCAGTATGCACCGCACCGGACCCGTCCGGCTGGTGTGGTTTATCCCGATTTTCCGGTTTTAGCAGCGGACCGCGTACCTGACCAGCCCTGCACGTGGCCTGCTAAAACGGCCCTTTCCGTCCCGGGCTACCTCTGGACCGCCAAACCTCTCGGTACACTTCCGGCCACCGCCACCATCTCGGTATGCGTAAAAAGGCCTTCGCATACCGATGAAAAGCCCAAAATCATAGCGGCTTTGTCTTTTCGAGTCAAACACTTATGCTTCGGCGTGCGGCACCGCCATTTTAGTTCGGTCCCAGCCCGATTCAGTCCCTAACCTCATTGTTCATAGCCCATCCTTTTCATGCCCGACGTCTCAACTAAGCCGCGCCTCATCCTCGCATCGAGTTCGCGTTACCGGCGGAAACTGCTCGAGCGCTTGCGCATTCCCTTCGATGTCATCACGCCCGATATCGACGAAACGCCGCTCGACGGCGAAACGCCGGAAGCCACGGCTGTCCGGCTGTCGATCGCCAAGGCGCGTGCGGCCGCCGCCCGGGTGGTCGACGCTCCCGGCGCACTCGTGATCGGCTCCGATCAAGTCGCCACCTGCGACGGTCGTCAGATCGGCAAGCCCGGCACGCACGAAAACGCGCGCGCCCAGCTTCAGTCGATGCGCGGCAAAAGCGTCGAATTCCACAGCGCGCTTTGTCTCTTCGACAGCCGTACAGACCATATCCAATCCGCCGACATCGTCACCCGCGTGCAATTCCGCGTGCTATCGGATGCGGAAATCGAAGCGTATTTGCTCGCTGAAACACCTTACGACGTGGCGGGCAGCGCGAAATCGGAGGGTTTAGGCATCACGCTTGTGGATGCAATTCATTCCGACGATCCCACCGCGCTGGTCGGTTTGCCACTGATCGCGTTGTCGCGGATGTTGCGCGCGGCCGGGTTTCCGTTAATGGGGGCAGCATGAGCGGCGTTTTGTACCTGATTCCGAACACACTCGGCGACGGCGACAGCGCCGCGCTCGCCGACGTTCTTCCCGAACCCGTGCGCGCACGCGCCGCGTCGCTGCAGTACTACATTGGCGAGAATGCGAAAACCACGCGTGCTTTCCTGAAAAAGGTCGGAACCGAACGGCCGATCCAGGAAATCGAGATCCGCGAACTCAACGTCAACACGCCGCCGGGTGAAGTCGACAAGCTGCTCAAACCGATTTTGGCTGGCACCGACGCGGGTCTCGTCTCCGAAGCGGGATGCCCGGCGGTCGCCGATCCGGGCGCCCTGCTCGTGCGCCGCGCCCACGAGCGCGGCGTCAAAGTGGTGCCGTTCGTCGGACCCAGTTCGATTTTGCTGGCGCTGATGGCGTCGGGAATGAACGGCCAGAGTTTCGCGTTCAACGGATATCTTCCCGTCGATGCCGCCGAACGGGGCAAACGCCTGCGTGAACTGGAAGCGCTGTCCCGCAAGGCGAATCAGACGCAGATATTTATCGAGACGCCGTACAGGAATCGTGCGCTGCTGGACACGCTGCTCGCGACCTGCGCGCCGTCCACGCTGGTGTGCGTCGCGGTCGACCTGACGTTGCCCGCCGAAACGATCCTTACGCGCACCGTGTCGGACTGGAAAAAGAAAGCTGCGCCGGAGTTGCATAAACGGCCAGCGATTTTCCTGTTGCTGGGTTCCTAAGTCGTATCTCTTAGCCGTGCTTTCCGCGCTACCCGCAAAAAAACCGCTCGCATGAAGACTCAAGGCGAGCGGTTTTTATCTGCAACGCATGGAAATTCACTTCAACTGCATCTTCCCGCCCATCATCAGCGCGTGCATCGATGCATTGCCGACCGCCGCGCCAAACTTGCGCGCCACACGTTCACCAATGCTCTCCTTCTGCGTGTAATCGACAATATCCGGCTGCTTGACGATCTCGCGTGCAACGTAATCGGCGTCGCCGAAACCATCGGCAAGACCCAGTTCCACGCTCTTCTGACCCGTCCAGAACTCGCCTGAGAACACATCGGGCGACTCTTTCAGCCGATTGCCGCGGCCTTGCTTGACGGCATCGATGAACTGCTGGTGAATCTGGTCGAGCATTTCCTGCGCGTGGGCATTCATGGTCGGCGTTTCAGGCGAAAACGGATCGAATGCGCCCTTGTTCGCGCCCGATGTGTGCAGCCGGCGTTCAACGCCCAGCTTGTCCATGAGGCCCGTAAAGCCGAAACCGTCCATCAGCACGCCAATCGATCCGACGATACTCGCCTTGTCGACATAGATCTTGTCGGCGGCGGCCGCGGCGTAATAACCGCCCGACGCGCACATGTCGCCCACCACCACATACAGCGGTTTCGACGGATATTTCGCCCGCAAGCGCGTGATCTCGCGATTGATGATGCCCGCCTGCACCGGACTGCCGCCCGGGCTGTTGCAGCGAAGAATCACCGCCGCCGTGCCGTCGTCTTCAAAAGCACTGTCGAGCGCGGCGTTGACGTTGTCCGAACTGGCGTCGCTATTGGCGGAAATCTCACCTTCCAGTTCGACCAGCGCCGTATGGCGGGAGGTTTTCGCGACTTTGTCGCTGGTGAAATCGAACGCGCTCCAGACCGCGATCGCCAGGATCGCCAGGAACACGAAGCGGAAAAATATCCGCCAGCGGCGTGCGGCCCGCTGTTCATTGATTGCCGCGAGCGCAATGCGTTCGAGCGCGGCGCGCTCCCAGTTGTCGCCGGTGTCGCCGATGGATTTGGGACGCGTCGTATCGGCGGAATCGGTGGGAAATTGATCGGACATGCGTCGCCTGGTTGACTGATTAAAAGTGAAGAGCGGGTGTGTTTCGCGTCGCGAGAACGACCCCTAGAACGGTCAAGCCGGACGGAGATCGTCGTCGGGAAGCCAGAAGACAGCGCGGCCTTCGGGTGTGTCGCGCTCTTCCGCTGCCACCCGCCGCAAGCGCGCGCCGCGGCAAGGGCCGCCCACGCATTTCCCCGTGTCCGGCTCGTAAATCGCGCCGTGAGTCGCGCACATCAAGTATAAGCCGGAGCTCTCGAAGAACTTGCCTTCGGACCAGTCCATCTCCATGGGCACGTGGGCGCAGCGGTTGAGGTAGCCAAAGGGTTTGCCGTCGTATCGGACGAAAAACACGGTGGCTTCGCCGCCTTTGTCGACGGCTTTGTGACGAACGCCGTCGCCGCCATCGACCAGTTCCTCCGACGCGCAGATTCGGACCGGTTCAAGCGGCGTTCCTGTCATGCATTCTCCCGCAGCCAGTCCCCCAGCGAGGTCACGTTGTCGGCCACGAACAACGGCTCCAGCGCATGCAGCGACTTCGCCGGATGTGCGCCGTACGTCACGCCGACCGCCGCCGCACCGGCATTTTTCGCCATTTGCAGGTCGTGCGTGGTGTCGCCGATCATTACCGTGCGGCCCACATCCTGCCCGAGTTCGCGCACGAGTTCGTGCAGCATGGCCGGATGCGGTTTGGAGAAGGTTTCGTCGGCGCAGCGCGTGCCGTCGAAGAGGCTTGTCAGGCGCGACTGGTCCAGCGCGCGATTCAGGCCCACGCGGCTTTTGCCCGTTGCGACCGCGAGCAAGTAGCCCTCGTCACGCAGACTCTGCAACATGCCGCGTACGCCATCGAAGAGCTCGGTTTGCTCGCCCTTGATCAAATAATGAAACCGATACCGCTCGGCAAGCTTCGGGTAATCGACGGGATCGAGCGTGGGCGCGGCGATCTGCAACGCATCACGCAGCCCCAGGCCGATCACATAACTTGCTGCTTCATCGGCGGGAACAGGCAGGCTCAGGTCGCGGCACGCCGCCTGAATGCTGCGCGTAATGTGCGCCGTGGAATCCATCAAGGTGCCGTCCCAGTCGAAGACAATGAGATCGAATTGCTGACGGGCCATTTATTGGGTCTCTCTAGAATTTTGTTTGAGTTGTTCGATAAAGCGTCGGCATTCGGCCGGCAGCGGCGCTTCGACCTGAAGCGTCTCGCCGGTGGCCGGATGCACGAGTTTCAGCCGGAAAGCGTGCAAAAACATGCGTTTGAGCGACGGATCGGCGTTGGGGCGGACCAGATTCTTGTTCAGCGCAAAGTCGCCGTATTTGGTGTCGCCGGCGATCGGCAGGCCGATATGCGACATATGCACGCGAATTTGATGCGTACGACCGGTCTTCAACTCCGCCTCGACCCAGGCGTACTCGCTGAATCGCTCGATCAGGTTGAAGACCGTATGCGACGCGAGGCCGTCGTCCTGAACCCGCACGCGCCGCTCGCCTTCGGGCGTCAGATATTTGTGGAGCGGTTCCTTCACGATCCGCCGACGCCCCCAACCCGCGAGCCAGTCGCCGTGACCGACGGCCTGGTAGCGTTTATCGATACGGTTCTCGCGCATTTGCTCGTGCACATTGATCAGCGCCGAGCGTTTTTTCGCGAGCATCAGCACGCCGGACGTCTCGCGATCTAGCCGATGCACCAATTCGAGGAACTTCGCCTGCGGGCGCGCATTGCGCAATTGTTCGATCACGCCGAACGCTACGCCGCTGCCGCCATGAACGGCGACGCCGGCGGGTTTATCGATCACGATCAGATGATCGTCTTCAAATAGTATGGGGAATTCGGCGGCGGGCGCATTCGATGAAACCGGCGTTTCGTCCAGTTGCGCGGTGCGAATAGGCGGAACGCGGACGAGATCGCCCATTTCCAGCCGATAAGCGGCGTCAATGCGTCCCTTATTTACGCGCACTTCCCCGCTGCGCAAAATCCGGTAAATGTGACTTTTCGGCACGCCTTTACAGACGCGAAGTAAAAAATTGTCGATGCGCTGACCCGCCGCATTTTCGTCGATCTCGATCATTGAGACCTGTTCGCTTGCGACCTTTTTATGGGATGTTTTGCCTAACTCATTCATTCTGAATATAATTTGCGGACAGTCTGGAAAAAGCCACTAAGCTGGCCGGATGTTGTCAGACTGTACAGGTGCAAGCGTTAAACCGTTATTTTACTTGCGCCCAGGGCCAGTTGCTCACCCGGAAAACGGAGTAACAAGTTGCACGCACGACGATATCGCACGGCAGGGACGGTGCCCACAGGCGCGTTCGGTCGAGTCGATCGTCGACACGGTAACGGATTTTTGGCGAACAAGAATTTTATCGGCGAGAGGCAGTGAGGTCCGGACTTTTATCCGGCTTCTTCCGGATGTGACCCGGGTATCAGGCAGGTATCGAGAAGATATCGGGCGGGTATCAGGTTAGGGTGAACGGAACATTGTCGCTTGGCCGTTGCGAAGAAAACGGCTTCTGCTGCAAGCTGCGCTGAAACGGGCGAAGCGTGGCGGAAGACGCAACAAGACGAGACACCCAACGCGGTTATCGGGCGCTTTGAGCACCCGGCTAGCCGCAACGGCAACCTGCTGCAGGTTCGAAAAACGTCGGTCGGTTTGCTTGGTCGCACTGGTTTGCGCGACAACCTTCCGCCCGTTTGACCCTGCAGTGGGCCGCAACCGGCTGCTGCTGGCTGCGCTGCCGGCTCTTCGAGTCGTAGAAGGACGTCGAGCCGAAAGCGCTGTGCCGCTTAAGCCGCGCCGTTGCCTCACGGCGTGTTGAAGTCTTTTCGCATGTGCCCCAGGGCTTGCCGCCCGCCTCGACGCGTTTCGTCGCTGGCCGGTGGTCGGGTCCGACTCAGGCAATTCTCCCCGCCAGAACTCCCGCTCCAGCGTGCTTTGTGACAACACACACAAAAAAGCGCGGCGCGCCCGCCCTCCTGCTTCACGCGACTGACAACCGCGCGAATTCGCTCGATGGGGGCCGGTAGAGCCGCTCTGGAGC
Organism: Burkholderia sp. S171; assembly: GCF_009766085.1. Lineage (GTDB taxonomy): Bacteria > Pseudomonadota > Gammaproteobacteria > Burkholderiales > Burkholderiaceae > Caballeronia. The sequence continues at coordinate 142,544 of NZ_LMUF01000011.1, forward strand.
CGTCCAATGAAACGCATGCTGTTTAACGCGACGCAGCAAGAAGAATTGCGCGTCGCCATCGTCGATGGGCAAAAACTCATCGACATCGACATCGAAACCGCCGGGCGCGAACAGCGCAAAGGCAATATCTACAAGGGAGTGATCACCCGTATCGAGCCCTCGCTCGAAGCCTGCTTCGTGAACTATGGCGAAGACCGCCACGGTTTTCTTCCGTTCAAGGAAGTCGCCCGCCAGTACTTCAAGGAAGGCGTCGACATGCGCTCTGCGCGCATCCAGGACGCGCTGCGCGAAGGCCAGGAACTGATCATTCAGGTCGAAAAGGAAGAGCGCGGCAACAAGGGCGCTGCCCTGACCACGTTTATCTCGCTCGCCGGACGCTACCTCGTCCTGATGCCGAACAACCCGCGTGGCGGGGGTGTTTCGCGCCGGATTGAAGGCGAAGAGCGCCAGGAATTGCGCGACACGATGGCCCAGCTCGATTTGCCGGAAGGCATGAGCATCATCGCGCGAACAGCAGGGATTGGCCGTTCGGCCGAAGAACTGCAGTGGGACCTGAACTACCTGATGCAGTTGTGGCGCGCGGTGGAAGCGGCGTCGCAAAGCGGTGTGGCCGGCAAGCCGATGCTGATTTATCTCGAATCCAGCCTCGTGATCCGCGCAATCCGTGATTACTTCCAGCCGGATATCGGCGAAATTCTCATCGATACCACCGAGATCCATGACCAGGCCAGCGCCTTCATGGACATCGTGATGCCGGATAACCTGAGCAAGGTTAAGCGTTATCACGACGACGTTCCCCTCTTCTCCCGTTTCCAGATCGAACACCAGATTGAAACCGCGTATTCGCGCACGGTGCCGTTGCCTTCGGGCGGCGCGATCGTGATCGACCACACGGAAGCATTGGTGGCTATCGACGTGAACTCGGCGCGTTCGACCAAGGGCGCGGACATCGAGGAAACGGCGACCCGCACGAACCTCGAAGCCGCCGATGAAGTCGCACGCCAATTGCGTTTGCGCGATCTGGGCGGCTTGATCGTGATCGACTTTATCGACATGGAGTCGGCCAAGAGCCAGCGCGAAGTTGAGCAGCGTCTCAAAGACGCGCTCAAGCACGATCGTGCGCGCGTACAAATGGGCAAGATTTCGCGCTTCGGTTTGATGGAGCTGTCGCGTCAGCGTCTGCGTCCGGCACTGTCCGAAGGCAGCCACGTGACGTGCCCGCGTTGTAACGGCACGGGCCACATTCGCGATACCGAATCGTCCGCGCTGCAAGTCCTGCGGATCATTCAGGAAGAAGCGATGAAGGAAAACACCGCGGCGATCCATTGCCAGGTGCCGGTGGAAGTCACCGCCTTCCTGCTGAACGAAAAGCGTTCGGAAATCAACAAGATCGAGTCTCGCTTCAAGGTCAACGTCGTGTTGATCCCGAACAAGCATCTCGAAACGCCGCATTACAAGCTGGAACGCCTGCGTCACGACGATACCCGTCTCGACGAACCGCGCGCCTCCTGGAAGATGGCCGAAGAAGCGGCGCACGAACTGGAATCCGAAACGGGTTACAGCAAGCGCACCGAAGAAATCAAGCCGAAGCAGGAAGCGATGGTCAAGGGCATTACGCCGGCATCGCCTGCGCCTAGCGCACCGGTGAAGGTCGTTGCGGCTCCAGTCGCGGCGGCTCCGGTAGTGGCTGCGTCGACAGGCGGGTTTATCGGCTGGCTGAAGAACCTGTTTGGCGTCCAGCCCGAAGTTAAACCAGCTCCCGCGCCGGTCGCAGCGCCCGCACCGGCACGTCCGGCGCGTGGCGAACGGCCAGAGCGGTCGGGCCAGGGTGGGGACCGGAACCGTAATCGTCGTGGGGGTGCTGCGTCGCGTGATAGCGCTGCTGCCACTACGGGCGCTACACCAAGCGCGCCGGGCACGGCGGGTGGTCGTCAAAACCCGCGCCGCGAGGAACGGGAACCGAAGGAAACGCGTGAACCGCGCGAAGCTCGCGAGCCGCGTGAACCGCGTGGTGGACGTGAAGGCCGCGAGCCGCGTGAAGCACGTGAAGGCGCACGTGAAGGACGTGAACCGCGTGAAGTGCGCGAGCCTCGGGAGCCGCGCGAACCGCGTGAGAACCGTGGTGAACGTGCACCGGAAAGTGCTGAAGCCGCCGATCGCGGTCAACGCCGTGAACGGGGCGAACGTCCGGAACGGGGCGAACGCCGCAAGCCACAGCCGGAAGCCGCCGTCGAAGCATTGACGCAAGGCGAAACGGTCGTGTCGGAGTTGACGGACAACACGCTGGCGGGCCAGGAATCGCAGCAAAACGGCAACGCTGACGCATTGCAGGCCGATCAGGCCAGCGCAGCGCGTGAAGGCGAAGAGCGCCGTCGCCGCCGCCGGGGTCGTCGTGGTGGACGCCGTGATCGTGAAGAAGATGGCGTGACGGCTAATCAGGCCGGTGACGCTGCTGAAAACGAAAGCAACGCTGACAGCGAACGGGCTCAAGCCGGTGTGTTCGACACGGATTCGTCGAATGAAGCCGATGACAGCCGCGATTTCGCACCCGTTGTGGCTAAACCCGTTGAGACGGCGCCGGCTGTGCAGGCACCCGTTGAAGCACCCGCACATGCAGTCACGGTCGAGCCGGTTTCGGCCGCCGCGATCAGCGTGACGGAATTGCCGGAGCCGGTTCGTGTCACGCACGTTACGCCGGTTGAAGCAGTGCCCGTGGAAGCAAAGCGCGCCGAAGCTGAAGGTTTCGTCGTGTCGCATGGCGCGCAGGAAGTGCATGCCGCACAGGAAGCCAGCGCAACGGTTGCCGAAGCGCCCGCGACGGACATCTTCGAAAAGCCTGCGTCACCACGGCCGATCGAAAATCCGTTCGGACCGACGCCGAAGGTAGCGGAAGAAAAGGTCGAAAGTCCTTTCGCCGATACCCCGAAGGCAGCGGAACCGGCGCCCGTCATTGCTCACGCTGTGCCGGAAGCTCAAGTCGCTGAACCGGTGGAAACGGCGCCTGTTTCGGCGTCATCGGCGTTGGCATCTGAGACGGTTGCACCGGTCGCATCGCCCGCGCCAGTTGTGGCAGAGGTGCCTGCGTCGGTCGAATCGGAGCCGGTCAAGGCGTTTGAAGCGGTGGAAACTGTGGCTCCCGCAGCGCCGGCTCCCATAGAAGCCGCCCCGGTTGCTTCAGTTGCTCCGGCCGCACATGTCGCCCTGAAAGAAGAGGCGCTCAAGCCGATGCTGGATACGGCGGGCCTCGTCTGGGTGAACACCGACGCCGACAAGCTCCGCGTAGCCCGCGAAGCCGCAGCCCAGGCGGAAGCGCCGAAGCGGATCGCGCGCGAACGCAAGCGCCTGCCCCCGCTGGACGCCGCGCCGATGCAGCAAGTGGAAACGGGTAAAGACGCTTAATATCCGCGTCTGACGTTTCGAAAAGCGCCACATGACTTCGGTCGGTGGCGCTTTTTTTATTGGACGGGGGACAAATGCCCCTGAAAAGGCGACGGCGGACCGCCTTCGGACCGCCCTTCCGCTAAAATGAATTATTCGAAGGTCAAAGTGGCCCGCTCCGCCGCCGCTGCACGAGAAATAAAACGATCATGTCCCGACGCATCATTCCTGTCACCGATGTCAGCGCGATCCCGGATTTTTCCGGTATCGCAGCGACGCCACGCGGGCTGCTCACCGACCGGTTGTCGCGTGAGTTGCGCGACCTGCGCATATCGGTGACTGATCGTTGCAATTTTCGTTGCGTTTACTGCATGCCGCGCGAAGTTTTCGATAAAAACCACGCATTTCTGCCGCATAGCGCCCTGCTGTCGTTTGAGGAAATCGAGCGGTTGGCAAGGTTGTTCGTCGCGCACGGCGTGGAAAAAATTCGGCTGACCGGCGGCGAACCGCTGCTGCGCAAGAACATCGAGTTCCTGATCGAACGCCTGGCGCTGCTGCGCACGCCGGAAGGCCGTCCCCTCGATATCACGCTCACCACCAACGGGTCGATCCTCGCCCGCAAGGCGCGCTCGCTGAAAGACGCGGGGTTGTCGCGAGTAACGGTGAGCCTGGACGCGCTCGACGATGCGTTGTTTCGCCGCATGAACGACGCCGATTTCGCGGTCGCCGACGTGCTCGAAGGCATCGAGGCCGCGCACGCCGTCGGCCTGGCGCCGCTGAAGGTCAACATGGTGGTCAAGCGCGGCACGAACGACGCGGAAATCGTGCCGATGGCGCGTCATTTCAAAGGCAGCGGGACGGTGCTGCGCTTTATCGAATATATGGATGTGGGCGCGTCGAACGGCTGGAACATGAGCGAAGTGTTGCCGTCGGCGGACGTGGTCGCGCGCATTGCCGAGCATTTCCCGCTGCGCCCGCTCGAAGCCCACAACGACGCCGAGACCGCCCAACGCTGGGGTTACCAGGACGGCGGCGGTGAGATCGGTGTCATTTCGAGCGTGACGCGGGCTTTCTGCAGTTCCTGCACGCGCGCGCGTCTCTCTACCGAAGGCAAGCTGTACTTGTGCCTGTTCGCCACGTCCGGCCACGACTTGCGCGCACTGATTCGCAGCGGCGCGAGCGACGCTACGGTCGCGACAGCCATCGCCAGGATCTGGGAAGCGCGCACCGACCGCTATTCGGAACTGCGCGGCAGCAGTGCGTTGCCCGCTGCCGACCCGGATGCGCCGCGCGTCGAAATGTCTTATATCGGCGGCTGACATGACCGATGTCGACGTAACCCGCCCGAGCGGCAGTCCTGTGCACAAGGGCGACATCACCGGCGTGGTGCTGGCGGG
>NZ_LMUF01000069.1 GCF_009766085.1 Burkholderia sp. S171
TAGCTCTGCCCCAGATCCGGCCCGATATTGCCGATCTGCGAGAGCGCGCAACCGCCCAGTCCCGCGATGCCTGCGCCGAAGGCAAACGCATACGAATCCACGCGCGCGGTTTTTACCCCGACGCACGCGGCCATCCGGCGGTTCTGCGTGACAGCGCGTACGAACAGGCCTAAGCGCGTCTTGGTGAGTACGACCCATGCGAGCAGCACGACAACCAGCGAGAAGCCGAGAATGGTCAGGCGGTTGTATGGCAATATAAGGTTCTGCATGATGGAGACACCGCCGCTCATCCACGAGGGGTTCGTCACCTGCACGTTCTGCGCGCCGAAGATCGTTCTTGTTGCCTGGATCAGGATCAGGCTGATGCCGAACGTGGTCAGGAGCGTCTCAAGTGGACGGCCGTAGAGATGTTTCAACACGAGCCGTTCCAGCACGATGCCAACCACCGCAGCCGCTGCGAACGACACCGGCACCGCGAACAGTGGATACCAGTTAAAGGCAGCGGGTGCGTAGTGCTGAACGAGGTTCTGGACCACGTACGTGGCATAGGCGCCGATCATGAGGAATTCGCCGTGGGCCATGTTGATCACGCCGATCAGACCGTACGTGATCGCGAGGCCCAGTGCAGCGAGCAAGAGCACGCTGCCCAGCGACAGACCCGCGAAGATCGTGCCGACAATCTCGCCGCGCCGCTGAATCGAATTCAGCTCTTCTATACCTGCTTGCGCTGCGGCACGTACGCGTTCATCGGGTTCGTTAAACGTACCGTCCGCGTTCTTTGCGACGATCGGGCGCAAGAGTTCGTTCATATCGAGGTCGTGACGCGCGGCAACCAGTTGCACGGCTTCGAGGCGCTTGTTCGGATCGGTATCGTGTAA
>NZ_LMUF01000012.1 GCF_009766085.1 Burkholderia sp. S171
TAGTCAGTCAGGAATGTCAGAGCTTGTTTGAGGGTGTCGCACTCCTCGATCAGGATCAATGCAAAGTGCATGCCAAACGGCGCCGCCGCGGTACGCCATCACACAACCGGTTGAAAACATTGGATTTTTAATGTTAACCGGTACGAATTGGTAGACAGACGCGCACGCTGCGGCCGGTGGGTCGGATCCAACTCTCCGTTGGACGCTGTTGGTTAAATCACGACACATGCGGTCCGCCTATGTATCCCGTGTTTGTACGATGTCCTCGAGGCTTGGAATCCGATTGAAGCCCGATGACAATCAGTCTGTCGCGGACAGTCTCGCTTTCCTGCTGGACTGCTATGGCCACCATACTGCTGTGGCCAACGATGGCGAAGCTGCGCTCAGGCTCCTTCGTACCGGCGCTATTGAAATACGAAAGCCTGCCGACATAAAAGGCAGTGCTGTCCCACGGTCGCTGAGGGAAACGCCGATTCGCTCCGCGGCCTTCCTTGTTTCAATGACGAGAGACGCTGTCAGTCAGGGAGACATTGCCCGGCTCTTCGACGGCTATCTGCAGAAGCCGTTCTCCTGCGAGGCACTCATGCAGGTCATCGAAGACGCTCGCTGCAGCAGCGATGCGAATACTCGCCAGGCCGTCTAGACTAACTGTGGTCGACGGAAGCGCACTCAACCCAGAGTCGGAGGTTTAACGGCAAGCCTCTTCCGGGTCACTGAGCAAAGCGAGCGGCAGCTTTCAGCGTGAATGCGACTTTTTAATGTCAGACCGAGTCAGCGGGTGCCCGGTTGAACATGGCCGAACGCGGGCAAACTCCTAACACAATGCGTGCTGCCGCCCGCCGGTCCACATCCGTCGCCGTTTGGCCCACTAAAGACCATCACCTCTTTGCAAATCAATCTCCGAATGGATTGAGCTGCAACCTCTTCTGGGGTGATTTGCCACGGGGTGGCAAATCCAGCAAATCCAACGGCTGGAAAGTCGCCACCCCTCAGCAATACGCAAAAATTCATATCACCTGGCGCTGTTCTGTCGGCAATGACTACCGCTCCCTGCAAGTCAGTTCCTGGAAAGTTCAGCCTGCCGGCGACGCCTTGGTTCGGACTATCCAGACGACTAGAGAGTGTTTCCACGATATCGCGTTTATCTTCGCTCACCGCCCTCCTACACTTCGTCCGACTTCACGAGATATACGCGACACGCGCCGCTTGGCGACGCCGGACAACGCGCATATTCGCCCTCGAATGAAAGACCAAAATAGGTGGACGCCATGAGCTTTTCGAACAGTGACATTCAGATTTTCTACCGCGAGGCGACTGAACTCGCTCGTTTGATCCGGACGAAGGAGCTGTCGCCCGTCGAGGTTATCAAGGCCCATCTCGAACGCATCGAGGCAGTCAACCCAAAGGTCAACGCCGTTGTGACCCTGATGCGCGACGACGCAATCAAGGCGGCTAAAATTGCAGAGGCTGCCGTGCTCAATGGCGCAGTGCTAGGACCGCTTCATGGCGTGCCGTTTTCCATTAAGGACGCGCTGGACACGCAAGGCGTCCTCACGCAGCGTGGTTCAAAGTTATTTGCCGGGAACATCCCCTCCAAGGACGCGACCGCTGTCGCGCGTTTCAAGGCAGCCGGCGGTATACCGTTGATGAAGACCAATCTTCCCGAGTTCTCCGCATGGACGGAAACCGATAACCTCGTGACGGGCCGCAGCAACAACCCGTGGAACCTGGAGCGCACGCCGGGCGGGTCGTCCGGAGGCGAGTCGGCAGCAATCGCCGCGGGCATGTCGCCTATCGGCATAGGCAGCGACGTGGCAATTTCCGTTCGCGGACCGGCCGCGTTCACAGGGATCGCCGCACTCAAGGCAACACACGGCCGCATTCCCTACACCGGCCACTATCCCGCGGTCATCTCGAAGTGGTGGCATGTCGGTCCAATGGCGCGCACCGTTCGCGACGTCTCGCTAGGATATTCGGTTCTCAAGGGACCCGACGGCGCTGACGGTTACGCGATACACACACGCAACGCCGACTCCGGCGACGTCAACCGGGCCGGTCAGCCGATCAGAGTCGGTTGGGTATCGGACGCCGCGTTTGGTCCCGTCGATCCCGAGATCACGGCCGCCGTGAAGGCCGCCGCAAGCCAGCTTGCGAAGCTAGGTTGCGACGTCGACCAAGTCACCCTGCCGTTCCTCGGAGACCCGCTTGCCACGCTGATGACGACGGTCTATGGAGAGATCGTTCCATACATCAAGGAGCTTGCAGCAGGACGCGAAAGCGAGCTTCACGACATCGGCCGAGGCATTGTCGCGTTTCCCGATCCATCGTTTCGCGAGTACATGGCCGCCGAGACACGAGCCGAGGCGCTGCGCTCGGCATTCGCCGGATTTTTCGAAAAGTATGACGTCCTGCTTTGCCCTGTAAATCCGATGACTGCCACACCTCATGGCGCGCAGGAACTTGTCGTCAATGGCGAAACAGTGTCTTGGATGCACGTGATGCGCGCCACCTCGCCATTCAACGTAACAGGTCTTCCTGCGCTTTCAGTGCCTTATGGGTTCAGCTCGGAAAGCCTCCCCATCGGAATCCAGCTGGTCGCGAAGTGGCTTGACGAAGCGACGATCCTGCGGCTGGGCGCACTCCTCGAACGGACTGGTGGTCTTGGTGATCGACGCCCTCCCCTTTGATGTCATCGGAAAGAGGTGCGAGATGAAGCAAATCCTCGTCAGCAGAACGGGAGGCCCCGAAGTACTCGAAATCGTCTCGGCACCGTCGCCATCGCCGGGACGCGACGAGGTGCTTGTCGATGTAGAGGCCGCAGGAATCAATTATGTGGACGTTTATCAGCGCAACGGCGCTGTGGACTACCAACAGGTCCCGTTCGTGCCAGGGTATGAGGGGGTCGGTACGGTGCGCCAGGCCGGCCCCGGGGTGGCATCGCTCGCGATAGGCACCCGCGTTGCATGGATCAACGTCCTCGGTTCCTACGCGCAGCAACTCGTCTTGCCCGCTGACCGGGCAATCCGGATACCATCGACCTTTACGACACATGAAGGATTGCTGTTCCAGGGCGTAACCGCCCAGTATCTACTGGCCGAGTACCGCCAGATCAAGCCGGGCGACATCGTGCTCGTACACGCGGCGGCCGGGGGAGTTGGCCAGTTCTTGGTCCAGTGGCTCAAGCGGCTGGGAGCGGTCCTGATCGGGACGGCTTCCACGGAAGCCAAGCTGCAAACAATCCGGTCACTTGGCGCCGATCATGCGGTGAACTACAGCGATGGACATTTTCTCGATGCAGTCTTGGAGATCACCAAAGGCCGCGGGGTGGACGTCGCCTTTGACGCCGTTGGAGCAACGACGTTTTCTTCGACAGTAAAGGCGCTTGCTCCACGCGGCACGGCAATCGCCTACGGTCAGGCGTCGGGCGTTGCGCCCGACGTGCAGATCTATCCGTTGATTCTGAAAGGCGCACGCGTGGCGGGCGGATCGCTTTTCACCTACATACAGGACCCTGCGGAAATGCAGCAACGCGCGGCGGAACTGATCTGCGGCATCGAAGAGGGATGGCTCAGTGCGCTGCCGACCACGCGATTTCCGCTTCATGATGCGAGCTCGGCTCATCGCGCAATCGAGAGCCGCAGTACGCAGGGCAAGCTGGCGTTGATTCCGTAAATCGCGGCGGTGTTTCCGTGAACTGGCGCGCACCTCATTTGGGGCTACCAATGAACAACCTGTTGGCAATCCGGGTCTTCGCAAGAGTGGTCGAAACCGGTGGGTTCACCAAGGCGGCGGATTCCCTGGGCATTCCTCTCGCCACCGCCAGCAAGCTGATACAGGACCTCGAAGCGGAGCTACGCGTCAAGCTCCTGCAGAGAACCACGCGCATAGTCGCGGTCACGCCCGAAGGCGCCGCCTATTACGATCGAACATTGCCGATCATGCAAGCACTCGACGAAATCAACAGTTCGTTCGCGCTCGAGAACGCGAATCCTGCTGGAACGATCAGGATCGGCATAAGTGCGTCACTGGCAAGCAGCTTTCTCATTCCGGCGATTCCCCGGTTTCACGCGCAATATCCGAACGTTGAAGTGGACCTGTGCGTACGCGACAGCTTTACCGACATGATTCAGGACGGCATCGACTGTGCGATTCGAGGGGGTCCCATGCTCGACGAATCACTCGTGGCGAGAGAAGTCGGTCGGGCTGGATGGACGACATGTGCATCGCCGGATTATGTGCGCCGCTACGGCATACCTTCCAGCATCGACGATCTGGAACGCAACCACAAGCTCGTGAGGTATATCTCGCCGCGAACGGGGCGTATTGTTCCGTCTCCATTCGGTGTTGGAACGCAAGCAATTGAAGTAGAGCCGAACGCGTTTTTGAGTGTGAACGAAGGCAATGCCCATCTCGCCGCGGGACTGGCCGGAGTCGGTGTCATTCACATATTTTCCTTCAAAGTACGGCCATATATTGCAACGGGACAGCTCATACCTTTTCTCGACGGGTTGCAGCCGCCGCCGTATCCATTCCATGTGGTTTATCCGCGCAACCGGCATCTCAGTCAGCGTTTGCGCATCTTCATCGATTGGCTGGCGGAGATGTTTGGCGAACTGGATTTCGCCGGACAGGTTTCGTAGCGAGGGAGAAACGAATGCTTGTGCCGCAGCGCGTCCGAAGCCGCGGAGGCGGAAAGGCGTCCTCAACATGTGTCTCGACCCCAACGCGCCATAGTCTGGTTGATTTGATTTATTCACCCGCAACTTGCCCGTCGAGAAGCTGCCCTGCCGGCGCGCCCGTTTACCTCGGTGCGTGCCAGAAAGCATAAGGCACATGCAATGACCAGGCAGCGGTGGACAGAGGCGCCAACCCATTGGAAACGTGATCTGATTGGCAACCTTTTTAGCGTTCGCGGCAACTATTTTGAGATGGCGTCAAGGGGTCGGATGCGGAGGGCGCATACCGACCCACTTCTGCCCTTCGACACATATCTCCTCAACGGCAGCTTCCAAGGGTATAACGGTCGTTCGCGCAGTCGTTGTTCTCATGCGCCATAACGAAGACTTGATAGTCGTTGCAGTTTCTACTTCAGATGTCCAAAACTGACGGGCCGGAACACGCCGACGACGGTTCGATGGTCGAAACACCCTCCTGGCCCGCGACGCCTCGTTAATTACTGCCTCGGTAAAGTTCCCGCATCTGCGCCGCCTGATCACTGTTCTGGAAATCCGCTTGCTCGCGCATGACTTGCTCGCGTGTTTTTCCAAAGGAAATGGCGCGCGTCGGTGTGACAGCCGCAACCGCGACCTCTGCATCTTGCGGGGCGTTGCCAACCGCTACCGACACGTTCTGATTAGTCGCTGACTGGGCGAAGCATCCGTCTGCTGTCACTCCAGCCACTAGGGCAAGACAGACGGCGATCGATCGATGAAGTTTCATGAGCGTTCTCCTTCGGAGTTTAAGAGATCGGCTGTGCATCGTTCGCCGACCGACAGCGGTCTTCGCGCAAGCCAAGGCAGGTTCGCTCGTTGCGACGGCCAACCAGATCCGCGTGCACGTGACGAATGCCTTGCTGCGTTGCTGTCATAGTTATTCTTGGTCGGACGACACTCCGTCGCAACGCACATGCGTATGCGACGGACACGTAACGCAGGTGAAAAATGTATGCAACTCACCTTGGCCGATCAGGGTGACGTATCAGATAGTCACCTTCGATGACAGAGCGCCTTGCCCAAACCGTCCAGATACAGGCAAGGGCACATCCCGTTGCTGCCACATTTGTAGCTGATGGCAGGAATGACGACCTGCTATTCTGTGTTTATCGCTTTCTGGCGACGCACGAAGGTTTGTGCACTCGTGACCGCCGACGCCGCCTTCGCTGGAATTTGATGCCTTACTCCGTTAGACACATTCGGTGAAAACCTGTCTAACCAGCGGTGCGCCGATAAAGCCTCTCAATCCCGCGCACTAGCCGTCTACGGCGGATTTCCTGATCAAGCAGCCTTATGAGATCGTCAGGCTTCGTAGTACGGAAGTTCAAGTCAGCGGCTGTGGAGCGTGCGTTCCTGATGGACTATGCGCGTCGCTACGCGGGCCAACGGAGGCTGGCTGGCGCCAGCAGCATGCTGGTATGGGTCATGTTTGCTGGCCGTGACTGGTGGCTGCTGAACTCGCTCGATCCCGGCATCCTTCTCCACATTGGCTATTTGCGACTTGCAGGCGCCGTGGGTATTGCCGTGCCGGTATGGACGATCTGGGGACCGCGTGGCTTTGACGAACGCTGTGCTGTCAGATGCATGAGTGTAGGGACGCTGACCACCTGGTTTTGCCTGTTGGGGTTGATGGCGCTTTATCCCACGGCCATGGCTTTCCGAGAAATCGTCCCCGGCTTTCTGCTGGTGCTCTTCATGATATTCACGTCATTCCGGCTGCGAGGAATCACCGCGACGTGGCTGGTCGGAATATGCGTTCTAACCTATTACGTTACCGAATTGTGCCTTTACCTTTCGTCACGGGATACCGGCGCGACGGCGGCAGCCGGCCCGGTTTCCCGTGGGACGATGGTGACCATCATGTATCTCGCCGGCATTATCATCTGCATTCAATTTGAAGTGGCGGCCCGACGTGAATTCGAGTTCCGGCGGACGTTGCGAGCAGCCAAGGCACGCGTTGAAGCGCAGAATGTACGTATGAGAGAGCTCATTAAGGAGAAGGAGCGGTTCTTTTCATCGGCCTACCACGACATCCAGCAGCCTCTCGCTGCGATCAACCTTTTTATCCGAAGCGCGCGGATAAAACTCGAAGGTGAACATGCAGCAAGTCATGATCTCGACGTCATCGAGGAAACGGCACGCGATATTCTCGACATGTTCAAGGATATTCAGGATTACAGCGAACTAGGTTCATACATCCCGCACATAGCGCCAGTCGATACGCAGGCCGTGCTGACGGAGGTCTTCGAGCAATACCTTGAGCCGGCAAGGTCGCACGGCATCGAACTCAGGATCAGCGGGCGTCGGCGCCGCCCCCCGCCCATTGAAAGTGACCGCTCCTTGTTCAAGCGGGTTTTGTCCAATTTCGTATCGAATGCGATCAAGAACACCTCCACGGGTGGTGTCGTCATCGGCTGGGTGGAGATCGGGGAATGGCTTCGCATAGATGTGCGGGACACGGGCGTCGGGATCTCACCTGTGCATCGGGAGGCGATATTCGCCGAGTACTATCAGATCGATAACCCAGGCCGTGATCGCTCGAAAGGCCTGGGGCTCGGGCTGTCTATCGTCCACCGGGTCATTGGCATTCTGCCGAAACACAGCATGAGTTTCTGGTCAGTCGAAGGGCGTGGGTCGCGCTTTTCCCTGTACGCTCCGATTTCTGAAATGGCACCTGTCATCGGAACGGATGATACAAAGAGCGACGCATCCACGTCCGTCCTCAAGGGCAGATATGTTCTGCTCTGCGACGACGAACCTGCCGTCCTGGAGGGTCTACGGCGGTTGTTCTCGAGTGCCGGCGCATTGGTGGATACCGCCGAATCGATGGCGGGATTCGAAGCCATTCTGTTCGATGACGGCCGCATACCCGACATCATCGTCACCGATATCCGGCTTCGCGACGGACCAACCGGTATCGAGCTTGCCGAACGGATCCGGCAGCATTTCGCCTGGGCGGGCGTGCTCCCCGTTGCGTTCATCACGGGCGAACTGATATCTCCCCACGCACTTCGCGATTTCGCCGAGCCGTTCGTGCTGCTGCGCAAGTCCTCCGCGCCGGAAAGCACACTTGCTGAAGTCAGTCGTTTCGTTGCCGCTAAACCGCCGGCAGGTTTCGATCATGTGCGGGATCCGTGACCGGCGGGACACCGAGTTTGATCCCTTTATCCGCCAGCATGACGATGAGTTCCGTGCGGCGCCGAAGATTGAAATGCGCAAGCAGATGACTGACGTACTTCCGAACGGTAATGTCCTCGATCCCCATTTTCAGGGCGATGGCCTTCGAGGGAAGTCCGCGCACCAGCCACGCCAACGTTTCAAACTCTCTCGGAGTGAGTCCCAACTCGGATGCGGTGCTCATTTCCGAATTACCGGTCGGCAGCGCTTTCCCAGGTCCATTTGCCGGAGTTTCCTCCGTGACCATGTCATGCCTGAGTTTCGCGATGCTCGCGGCGGGCAGGAATACGCCTCCGGCAAGCACTGCGCTTATTGCTGCATGAAGCGCTTCAGGAGGTGACGATTTGGGCACGTATCCCATGGCGCGAAGTTCGATGCATCGACTGATGGTTTCCACGCTCTCATCGGCCGATATCACAATCACCGGTAACGACGGACGCGACTCCTTCAATCGGGCAAGCGCGCTGCAGCCATTGCCATCAGGAAGGTCGAGATCAAGAAAAACGATGTTCAGGAGCTCGCCAAGCGCGTGATTCATGCCTTGCGACAACGTACTCGCGTGCAGCAACTCGATGCTCGGAAAGAGCTCTCTAAGCAGCAGCGCCAATCCGGCTCTGAACAGCTCGTGATCATCGACGATCAGTACGCGCATTCCATTGTCTCCCAGGACCGCTTTCAGGGCGAGCTGCTATTACACTGCGGATGATGCTATATCCGTAGCAATCATCCGCAGTGTTCAAATCGAATGTACACGCAGCGCCCCGATGCTGCCGCGGACAGTGTCGGCTGACCCATATGGCGTTGCCTCAAAAGCGGCGGTTTTTGCCCGTCACTCTACGACTAAAGCGTACCGGAATGACCGCGGGGCTTTGAAAAAGGGCGCGGATGGTCGCGACTTGGTCAGACGAGTCGATCGCGGCGAGTACAGTGATCATCGCCAGCAATTGTCGGCCATTTCCGGGCGCCGGTTGACAACGCGCTGACAAACATTTGCGCCATCTGCTTGTTTCGGGATGCGCGAGCCGCCATGCAGCGAGTCGATCAGCGCACGGACAGGCTCGGAGAATGGATGTGTGCAATGCTGACCCGACGGCACGCCAATGTGGTGGCCTGTGCCGTCGCCAACAAACTCGTGCAGATCGCATGGGCGGTGCTGACCAAACACCCTGAGTACGATGCCTCATGCCTAATCGGGCAAGCAACGTGACGTGCGCTTGCCCGTACCTGCACGGTCCAGGAAGGAGCTCCGTTGTAGAAGGCGACTACCTGACGTCACCCGGATCGGCCAACGGAAATGCATACACCTTTCGCCGGCGCTGCTTGTCCTTCGCCTACGCATGTGGGTTGCGACGGCGTTTCGTCTGACCAAGAATGAATATGCCAGCAACGAAAGGGCGTTCGTCGAGAGCACTCAGATCTGTTGATTTGTCGCAACGAGCCAAATCTGCATTGCCACAGTTGGAGATCGAGAATGCCTTCCAAAGAGAACAGGCTACTTCTTTTCATCACGATCATGACCTGATCGTAGGTGGCTCGTCTGGGCCGTTTTAGAAAGGGGAAGAGAGTTTGGGTAATTTGGTGCCCACCAAATTATTGCGAATACCACAGTGGCCAAACCATTGAAGGCTTGCAGCCGGCAGCACATATAAGCGACCGAGTTTCCCTACGGAGTTCAAGCGGTGGCTGGAAGAACCCTATTTCGCGAAGGAGTGCGCAATATGAGGCTGATCACAATCCTTTTTCGAGGAGATATCCATGACAAATATGAAAACGCTCACCTGCGGCACGCGCGCACGCCAGAACGCCAAGATTATCCAAAGCGTCGCGCCGCAAATTATTCCAACCCCTGAGCCGGCCGAGGGATTCGGCTACATCATCCCCATGAAGACGCTGGGTGAGCTGCACACTTCTGACTGGACGGCACCCGCCGGGATGTCGCCTGATGCTGTCAGCCAGCTAAAGGCCATTTCATTAGCCGAGAAGATGGTCAAGCTGAAGGACCCGCTCTTTAGCGGGACGCTGGTCTTCGTCCGCCTCATCTTCACCATTGGCGGCCAAGCCAATAGCCTTTCGGTTAGCGAGGCTGATACCTACACCGCGATCGACTTCGCCCGCCGCGCCGTCATCCCTATCACGCAGTACGCGAGCCAGTACGGGCCAAATAGCGTCGTTGTAAAGCCGGATCCTCTGACAGCGCCGGTGACCATCCAGAACGCGCAGTATAACGATGACACCCTTCGGGACTGGATCAAGACGATCGTCACCCAGAATCAGCTGGATACGAAGACCACCTGTCTTGTTTTTCTGAATCCCGAGGGGGTAGTGAACACCTCCGGAGCTATCGCCCAGGGAACCGGCGGCTATCACGATATGGGAGAGGTTCCCTACGTCTTTGCCAACGTCGCCGGCCAGAATTTCACCCTCGGCGATCCGGGATGGCAGTTTGCCGGCCACCTGAGCCACGAGATCGCCGAGATGGTCGTCGACTCCAAACCCAACGGCAATCCCGAAGTCTGCGACCAGTGCGGTCCGAACTGCGCAAGCACCTGGCTGAACTACTTCACTGAAGACAGCGTCTACATCGCGACCACGCAAGCTTTTCCGCCGCCCTTCACCTATGGCTTTTTCATTAACGGCATCGTCAGTCCAACCTATGTAGGACCATGCCCGCCAGCCCTATCGATATCGGATCAGAAATTAGCATGCAGTTATGCCCCACCGGCTCATCCGCTTGGCATGTCGACCGCGATGGCACCGGCATCGGCTGGACGCACGGGGAATCTCTTCGTCTTCACGGTCGCCGCCAACGGCAGAATCCTCTTCAATCAGATCGCACCCGGCGGTGCCTGGGTCGGCGTGCAAGAGATCCCCGGCGGCTTTATCACCGACGCGCCTGTTGCTGCTGGCATGCAGGGGACTACTCTCTTCGTCTTCGCCAAGGACACCCAGGGTCAGCTGCACTTCACGCAAGCACTTCAGGGCGGCGCTTTTGCCGCCTGGGAGGCAGTGCCGGGTGCGATAAAGACATCGCTGGCGCCAGCTTGCGCGGGCCGCACCGGCAATCTCTTCGTCTTCGCCGTGGAGGCTAGCGGCCAGATCGTCTTCAACCAGATCGCGCCTGGCGGCAATTTCGTAGGCTGGCAGGCGATGCCTGGCGCTATGGCTACCGCCGCTGCAGTCGCCGCGGGCATGCAGGGCAATACTTTGTTCGTCTTCGCGAAGGACCAAATCGGCCAACTACATTTCACGCAGGCTCCGCAGGGCGGCGCCTTTGCGGCATGGCAGGCAGTGCCCGGCGGACTGGTCACGCCTGCTGCCCCGGCGTCGGCTGGCCGGGCAGGTAATCTGTTCGTCTTCGCCGAGAAGAACGACGGTAGCATCGCCTTCAACCAGATCGCTCCGGGTGGCCCGTTTATCGGCTGGCAAACGATTCCTGGCGTTCTCATCACTGACGCTCCAACCGGTGCCGGAATGCAGGGAACGACCCTGTTCGTTTTCGCCAAAGACAAGCAGGGTGTCGTGCACTTCGTTGAAGCCCAGACTGGCGGCGCCTTCACCGGGTGGCAGGTCTAATCGGGATACAAAAGGGGCGATCTTAGGAGAGAGCGTGCAAAAGTGGGGTTCGCACGCTCTCCTTTCGCATCCACCCCCTAATTTCTATCCAGTCCCACGCACCACATGTTGAGGTTCGTTAAGTGCGACGTGAGGTCGCGTAAGTCGTTGTTTTACCGTCTTCTGTTGGTTTGCACTGAATCCTGACCCCCTAGCGCGCGGCGAGCCATTCGAGCGCCGTCTCGAAATTCAGCAGATAGTAGAAGCGCCGCTGAAAATTGACTGGAGAGGTGAGAGTGAGAGATTCCATAAAGACTGTATGTATATACAGTCTTTATAATACCAGCGCTGTCTGTCATCGAAAATGTCTGCTCGCACTGCTGCGCGACGCCGGCCGCAATCATCACACTGCGACGGCACTTGATAAAGGCTGTGCCGATCCTGATGCCCTTCGAACGAGTGCGGCAGCAACGGTCTCTTCCGGCCGTTCTTTTTCCCGCGTCGTCTTGTAGATCGACGGCGGGGCGGCCGTTCGGAATAGCTCGTGGTTGCGTTGCTAAGAATGTCCGCAGACATGAAACTCGAATGAGTCATCTCGACCCACAACAGTCAGTTGTCACCGCGCGCCATCAATGGCCGCTTGCCTCTTACACCAGTCCCTCGACCGGAATGACCGCTGAGAAAGCTTCCAACTGCAATGGCCACTCAGGCTTCAGACGGGCCGCCAAAGTCACAGCTCGGTGGCACCAATGACGCCGCCCGAGGGAGTTGAATTTGGAGCCGCCCATTGCAGTCGGCTTGTTTGCCAATTCGATTGGTAAATATTGACTCACAAGCAGACGGTCTCTGACCTTGACATCCCATAAGCCCGTCTAGGTTTGCTAGACGGGCTGCTCCTCTTCCGGCTATTCTTTGCCGGAGTGACGTCCGAACGGCCGTGAAGGTAGCTGAAAGGGTGCCATCGCGTTAAAAATAGGGCTTGGAGCATATTGCGGTGCGCACGTACATCGGCCGCCTGCTCGGGCACTTCAATCTGCGCGACATCACGCTCGGCCCCCCTTTGCGTCAACGATCCTTCGCGAGATTGAGATCTACCGGCGGTTGAGCGGCAAGATAGCGGCTGATTTCCACGAGCAAATCTTCCGGCGCGGAGGATTTGCGCAATAGCATGAACGGCTCGGGAAAATCGCGAAGCGCTTGATCAGACAGCAGCTCCCCGGTGATAAATGCAACAGGAATGGTGCCCGCCCAGGCGAAGTGGCGCCTGATCCGCCCGGCCACATCCTTGCCAGTCGCACTGTCACGCAGCCGGATATCGGTGACGATCAGATCCGGGATGCGGCTGTCATCGGCAAGGATGGCTTCGAATCCCGTCATTGACTCCGCGGCGTACACGAGCGCTCCCGCGCGCGAAAAAAGCCGCCGCAGCCCTTCGAGGACGATCGGTTCATCGTCGCATAGCAGAATGAACATGCCGCTGAGATCGGGCGCGCATACGTCGATATCTCGATCGTTCGCTTCAGCTGCCGGATTTAATGCCGATACCCTCGCGTAAAGCGAAAAATGCGACCCGCGCCCTTCGACCGACGCGAAACTCATGTCATGACCGTACAAAAGCCGGACCACGCGCTGCACGATCGACAGCCCTAGTCCCAGCCCTTTCGAACGGTCGCGTCCCGGATTGTTGATCTGATAATACTCGGCGAAAATCGCCTCCCGATGCGCGGGCGCGATGCCGATCCCGGTGTCCCATACGTCGACGCGCAGCCGCTCCCCAAGTTGCACCCACCCCAGCACTACGCCGCCCGACGAGGTGTTTTTGATTGCATTTGATACGAGATTGGAGACGGCCCGCTTGAAGAGCGAACGGTCGGTCTCGATGAACGGCGGTCGAGCTCGCCTTCCCGCGATTCTGAAATCGATACCGCGCAACCGTGCCATCTCCCGGTGTTGCTCGAAAACTTCGGTTAACACATCATGCGCATTGACCGGCGTGAGGCGGGGAGCATACGATCCCAACTCGCTATAGTCCTGTATGTCCTTGAACATGGCGAGAATATCGGACGCAGTCTCCTCGATGACATTGAGGTCTCGACCCACCGCGCGTTCGTCGCTGATGTTGGTCCGGGCACTGCGGATGAAAAGGTTGATGGCAGCGAGCGGCTGCTGGATATCGTGATACGCCGATGAAAAGAATCGCTCCTTCTCCCGTATCAGCTCTTGCATGCGCCGGTTCTGATCGTTGACCACGCGCGACGCCGCTTCAATGCGCGCCTTGGCCGCGCGCAAGGTACGCCGAAATATGAACTCGCGTCTCGCGCTTTGTTCGAGCGGGATACTGACGACCAAACCGATGACATAGGTCATGGCTACCATCCCGCCGCGGTCAATAACCATCCCCGGGTGCACGCCGAAGCTCGCGCCGAAAGGCACAAAATAAAGCATCAGCAGAAAACTGACCACGCATATCCCGATCAGCCACGCCGTCGTGATCGTTCTGAGCCGGAAGGCGCCGAATATCATGAACAGCGACAACGTCAGGATCGAGTAAACTTCGCGCCAAAGCACAACGCCAACGTAAATCTGCATCAATCTGAGGACGGCAAACCAGCCGCTGAGTGTCCAGATGCTGAGCAGCCCGACGGCCCAGCGCTCGTCGAATGCGCGTGGGGTCCAAAGCAGCACGGGGATCAGCATGCCGATCGATCCGAGGAATCTTACGAGAATGATTTCGTTGCGGTGCAGATGGGTGGGATCGAGCACATCCATCCGCCCGAGGTCATGGATGGAAAACACGATCCACAATCCGGTGAAGATTGTGATGGCCAACTTTCGCTGTCCGGAGAAGCGCCGCGCGTAGTCTTTTCGGAACGCACGTTCCAGAGCCGCCGATCTGAACCTGTGCACCACTAAGCTCGACGCTCTCATGACGATGCCCGATCAGGAATGTTGTCGTCCGCAAATACGGCAGCGTTTCATCCGCAACAGAATAGCAGCACGTCATTCGAGGAGGTATACACAAATGTAGCGGTATAAACGCGTTCTCCCCGCTTCCGCTATCCACAACCTTCGCGGCCGGCAGGCATGTGCTTGGCGCTGTGCCCGAATAGTCAACAGGACGCCACAGCGCAGCGCCCGACGGCACAGACAGCGGCAACGGCCGTTCTGTCCGCGACGAAACCAAACATAATCGCTAAAACGCGTGCGCAGAGCATGCGTGACCTTCTCGATTCAGGACAGCCCGCAGGCTGCGCAAAAAGGGCGACCGTTACAGAGCAACAATGAGCATGTGGTTCGCCCGGCGACCGCAGTCGGCCACAGGGCTGGAACCTGAGGCATCACAACTGGGAAGATGCCTAGGCGTTGGCGCAGACGACAGCGCGATATAAGTGATCGCAGGACAAAGGTCCGTTAAGTGAGTGGAGCCGACGTTCGGATGTCCGTCTGAGGCAAGAGCGAATGTCGCTTGCCGGCCGAATGGCGTCTCTTCAGCAAGTCCGTGTTTGGTCTAACGGAATGCGAACACAGATACAGCGATACTGAATACGGCCAAGCCGACAAGGATCGCAAATGTGCGGGCCTGATGAGCGCGACGCCTTGCTACGCTACTTGCCTGCATATCGCTCTCGGATTGCCAGCCGACTAGGTGGCCGCCGGAAAGTACCGCGTATTCGTTGCGGTGCAAAGTTTGCTCCGTGAGATCCACGCCATCTGGATCGTAGTCGTGTCCATGAATTCTTCCGCCTTCTTCATCTGCCGTCACCACACTTGGCAAACGGTTGCCGAAGCCATCGCGAGTAACGCTGGGTCTGGAATGGCTGCCACCACCGCCCAGGCGACCACCAAAGCGAACGCCGCCGTCATCCCCAAAATGCGCACCTTCGCCGCCTTCTCCGCGACCACCGATCGCCATCGCATTAGCAGAAAACCAGAAGGAGGCCAGCAGGAACGTGAGCGTAAGTCCGTCAAGTAAGTGACGTCGGACTGCCGTCATTTTCATAGGCGTTCGTATCGGCATCGAGTTTTTAGGATTGTCGACGATTCGTGTGGCGGTGTCGAACGTCTCATTGTGGCCGAACCCGGCCGCAGCCACGCGAGCTTGTGTCAAACTCTATTGTCTTGTGTCGAACTCTATTGTTCATTCACAGATACCCACTATCCGTTACTGGACTGCTTTTGCGCCATCGGCTTTTCCGATTCACTTTGGGTTGCTCGCATGTTCCTCATCGTCTTCCATACGAAGGAGCACATAGCCGGTAAATGTCGAGCCGTCGGGTGCTGTCCAGAATTCTTGAACCGATTCTTTCGTTGAATTTTTATGCATAACGTACGAGGCGGGGGCACGGAAACAAACATAGTCAAACGGGACACGAGAATCCGCCATGAACACGATCGACGTCACGTCGATCTCATTCGGTGTGACGTCGATCAGTTGCCCGTCAGGTCGTTCCCAAACGGCGTGGTGAATCGCCTGATAGTGCGAGTCCGGCCGAATCCAGATTGCCCATCCAAATATCGCTCTTCCCCCGTTTTTGGCGACCACATTCCGAACGTTGAACCAACACTTTACAGGGCGCGATTCGGGATCGGGCTGGACTGCGACATGACTCGGTAGCGTGTCGACATATTCGGCCTTCGCAACGGTCCGATTCTGGCGAACTGCGAAGTTGCTTCTCAGTGACTCAGCCAGCAAATCGACTTTATGGTCATCTGCCGCCGGGACTTTATATGTTGGTTCCATCGTTTTCGCGGTTGAAAGTTATCGTTTCCTGTTTTCCGTTGTTACTGATTGCTGGTTCGCGTGCTACGCATCCACGTATACCGAACAACCGATGCCCCTATTAAGAACAGCACTCCGCACGCTGCCAAAACGCAAATATTTTTCGTACTCGGGATGTCGAACCAGCCCATGCCTTGAGCGTATTTGATCAGCAGGAATTCAGCAAAATAACAGGTCGACGCCAGGCAAATCGCCACACCGACAACGAATGCCAGCGGATCGGTCTTGAATGCCCTGATTGCACTGCAACTCATAGTGATCTTTTCCGTGGTCAGGCCGGCGAGACGTCGAAATCGTCTGCCGGGTAGATTCCAGCGCGGGGTGAGTCCTTGCATGCCTTCGCCTTTATTCCGATCAGAGATGGCCCAACAGGGCCTTGACGCCCCGCACCACCATGCGATTGCGAATCGCCGCGCATTGAGCGCGCGAGATTGACGTAAGCCGCTCATCGCTCGCGAGGCGAGCAAAGCCGTCGAGCGTGGCATACGACACAACCAAAGTGAAATTCAGTCGCACGTGCCCACCGTCGCGAAGTTCGATCAACGCCGGGACGATAGCCTCGATTTGGTCGCCAAGTTCCGAACGGTCTTCAGCATTAAGGCCGGCCGTACACAATTGCCAAAGGAGAGCCGCCATCGAGTCGGCGTCGGCGGCTTCGAGCGAATTGAACGAGCCATGTTGCCCGTTGGCAGGATCGAGTTTCAATGTCTTCACCATGTTTTCCGGTCAGTTTCCAACGAGGCGCATACATGCAGCGAGGCTGCTCGGCCCACTCTGGCCATATGCCGCGAAGCGCTGGCGCTGACCGACGTGCTGAAGTTCTTCTCGCCCCAATGCTTCGAGGTCGCCCGCGATTCGATCGCCCACCGCAACGTCAATGCCGGCGAGCAATTCGAAAACGGCAAAGTCGCCTTCGTCGATCTGGACGACAAACATACCGCGCCTCAGATTCATGACGACGACAGTTCCTTGTTGCATTCATCCTCCTGTTTTCCGTCCTGCTATCGCTTGTAGACATTCACCAACCCAAGAGGCGCGCGTGCCTGCTTCTGATCGAAGTCAAACGCGTATGCCCGATAGCGGCCTTGATAATGACGCAGAGCGACGTGCTTGTAGCGTCCGACGAAGAATCCATCACGTTTGACGTTGATGTCCTGATAAGCGGAAAGCAGCTCGTATACGGCCATGTTTTTGTGAATCAGAATCGGCTCGTCTCCAACTGTGAGGGTTGGGAAGTTCCAACGCCCTTCGAGTTCAATATCGATCATTGATCTATCCCGTTATTCGATTTGTCTTTATCGGCGAGCGAAAGCATGTTTTTACCTCAATCCAGGCTACCGGTCGTGCGGGGCGCAAGTGCGCCAATTGTTTTCCTGGTCGTTTCGCTTCACTGTTCCGGGTGCCCTTCGTAGCAACCGGCCAACGCGAACAGGGCGGTAAATTCGTACTGACACGCTTCGCACACATATTCCTGATGGACCGTGATTGCGCCAATGGCACACGCGCCCATAGTCACGTTCATTGACTCGCAAGCTGGGCAAATGGTCACCATTTGTCCGACAACGGAAGCTTGCCAATCATCTGAATTCAGCATAATCCCTCCCATACCGCGGCTGGTGCGCGCCGTGCCTTCCTAGTCGACGCGACGCCAAGCGTCTTCGATCGCACCAAAAACGATCGGGACGAAGCCATGCCCTTCGAACGAGGCAGGGCGTTCGTCTTTCGGATAGTCGAGTGCAGCGGGGGCGCGGATCATGTCCAGAATCCGCTTGCTGTACTTTCCCGTGGCGGCTACATCGGCCAAGACTTCAGTCTCGATCGTATGAATCAAGGCCCACGTCAGCAAACCGGCAGACCTATGCCGTCGCACAATAGCCGGTACGGCTTCCCTTACAGCCGCTTCAGCGGCAAATAGTGCATCCATATCTCTTCCTGTGTGGGGCTGGCTGCACAAACGGGGCGGCTCGAGACTTTTTTCCGTTGTTACTGATTGCTGGTTCGCGTGCTACGCATCCACGTATACCGAACAACCGATGCCCCGATTAAGAACAGCACTCCGCACGCTGCCAAAACGCAAATATCTTTCGTACTCGGCATGTCGAACCAGCCCATGCCTTGAGCGTATTTGATCAGCAGGAATTCAGCGAAATAACAGGTCGACGCCAGGCAAATCGCCACACCGACAGCGAATGCCAGCGGATCGGTCTTGTATGCCCTGATTGCACTGCAACTCATAGTGATCTTTTCCGGTGTTAATTCGATTGCTTCCACGTCCGGTCGCTTTGACAAACAAGCGCCGTCCCGTCGCTCGCAGCAGCGACGTTCGTGCGTGGCGAGTCGAGACAGATTCCTCTGGCAGTTGGTTTGTGCGTCAACCCATACCACCCGATCGCGAACATCGCTACGGCAACGAGGATTCCAATTGATTTCGTCACGTTCTTTTCCTAGATGACAGTGAGGGCCGCGCCAACGCACTTGATGGTGCTGCCGTCCGCGTATAAATACACGGTCGTGTTGCGCTTACTGTCCTGTTCGATGGCGATAGCATTACCTTCCGCCCAACGGCGCTTCTGGTTGTCGCTGGCCTTCTGCGAAAGAATTTTTTGTGCTTTGTTCATGTTTGTTTTCCGTTGTTCAACGCGACGCAACAGGGCGCGGCATCCATGCGTTTCGTACTTCTTTGAGGCTCTTTCTTGCTTCGCGATCTTGTTCATCAGAGATGATGCCGAAATCACTCAACGCGCGGACATATCCCGACGCAAAGCGCAACGCACTATCGGCCTGCCGTTCGTCATGGGCCGCTCTAACGTCCCCGATCAGCTTCAGAAGTGTTTCAGTCGCGTTTTGCATGCTCTTTTCCGATCACTCAGGCTTCACAACCAGAAGGTTGATGTTCGCGAGCAAGGCCGCCGCATCGGCATCGTCATAGGCTTCGCGAATTCGGCTCATATCGGCCCCGGCTGCGAAGAACTGCGCGCCCGCTTGTGCAACAGAGATCGTCCCGCCTGGATGCCCACACGACAGTAGGCGCAGGTATTCTTCGCCGGTCAACTTGATCGTCTCATAGCCAGCGGTCTTAACGTCGGCCGCATTGCTCGGAGCGGAGGTGTCAGTCTTGTTCATATACTGGTTCTCGGCTGGCTACCGGCCAGCGAGCGGAGCGCTCGCGCCAATGCCTTTCTCGGTTGCGGATAGGTTAGTCGTTACCTGTGTCGACCCGGCCTTCCATGCGTTGGAGCAGCTTGCTCGTGGTTCCACGGGCGAGAAACGGTATTGCACCATCGCGAACGAACGAAACAATGTCACCGCGCGACACGTCCCACGCTACGCCGCGCAAGTTCAAGATATAGCACTTCCGATCTCTATCAAAGCCAACTGCAATCCATCCGTTACGAGGCTCGACACTTGGGCCGACGACTGCAAGAGGCGAAGAATCGATCTTGCCTTCGACCTCTTCGACCGCGCTCACCATCGCTTGCAGCGCTACGCGAGTCATCGACGCCGAGACCGGTCCTATAGTCGCGAGACATCCATCGTGGGAAAGGGAGGCAATCTTTCCCGGTACATTCATCGATGCCATTCTTGTCATTTCTCCGTTGTCGTAATTTTCCGATGGCTATTTGATCGATCCGTTCACAGCGCGCTCAACTGGCCAGCGCACGAAAGCGAAGACCCAATACATGATCAGATTGACCGGCGGCACGAGCAACAACAAACAGAGCCAACCTGAATACCCGGCCTTACGCACAATGCGTGCAGCCGGAACCAAATAAGCGATTGGCAAAACGATAAGAATTGCCCAGTGCCAGATGCTGAAATTCGCCATGTCTTTTCTTTGGTTACGCAGCGGTATGTCTCTTTGCTACCCACGTCGCAGATGCAATCACCAGTCCGACGACCAGCAACATCACATAGACGCGGATCGGCCAGCGTTTGCCGCGAGGCATGCTTTCGAACGGTCCGCCGAGAAGCGCCGCCGCTACAACGTATAGAAGCAGGACCACCCGCCACACGAACTGCATCGCTTTACCGTTCTTCGGGATGAAATTCTTGCGATAGCACGTCATCGACGGCCCACGGCAACATTTCCGGGAACACATCGAGATCGAGGCCCGTTTCGTTGCTCGCAATGCTGCGTGCCTTCGACCAGACTATATCGAGCCACGCCGAATCGCTGAACTTGCCGCGAAGGCTCGGGGCTTCGTCCAGAACGTAGGCAACTTCCTTGCGCTGCGTGCGGATCGTGAACTCCCAACTCTTGCTGCGACGTGACGGCTGAAACTGCCACTTCAGCAGATGAGCCAACAGGACCGACATACGGCTTGCCAACTCGCGCTGTTCGCTCTTGCCCACGTCTTCAATCTCCTCTGCGATGTGCTGAACGTCGATGGCGGTCAGCTTGCCCGCGCGCAGAAGTGCCGCTTGCTCGTTGGCCCACGCAACTACGTCCTTTTCGTATCTCGTTCCCATGATCATTCCGTATCGAGACAATGGTTAGATTGTAGGTGCACATGTGCACCCCGTCAACGCCCTTTTGCGACCTTTGCGATGGTTTTTCGAGCATGCTCAAGAACGTTGTCGGGGCACACCCGACGCCGTGCGCTATCAGGTGCCGCGAGATACGCTTTCCATGTCGATAGCGCAATGGGGAACGCTTGCCCTTTGTTGAGCGCTGCCAGCGCGTCAGCCTGTGTAATCCCGGCCTGCTCAATCAGCGCGCGCAGCGCAATGCCGTTGTCAAGAACCTCGTTCATAGCCTTTACAGATGGTGTACAAGTGCACCTAGCATATCATGGGCGACCCGACTCGATAACGGCAGACTCAACCGTTTTCTTTAGCTATTCATCGACTAGGCGGTTCCCTGTTGTTCGTCGAGTCACCAGACGGTCGCAACCGCCCTACTGATCGCTTCCTCGGACACGTCTATGTACCGGCTTGTCTGGTCGATATCGTCATGTCCGAGAAGCAATTGAACCTGTTCGATAGTCGCCCCGTTTGCTAGCGCCCTTGTGGCGAAGGTTCGCCTGCCACTGTGGGACGTACCTTTCGTGCCTGCCGCACGGTAAAGCGCCGTGACGTATAGGTGTGCTTGGCTGGCTGTTCTATCGCAATTTTCGCGAGACGAATCTTTTATACGGGCTGCTTGGTTCAGCGCTCCAAATCGTGTTGCTCGCTTTTGTGGGTGGCGTCGCATTACCGCTCGTGGTGATGCTGTTCTTCGTTCGTGCAGTCCTATTTTCGAACGCGGTGCCCGTATACGTTGTGAACAAGTGAGCAGAGCGCCAGATCATGTCTGCTATCAAAAGCTCATTCGAAAAAGTATCTCGCTCTTGCAGTCTGAACCGTCTGCATGGTCGGCGGCTAGAAGAATGCCTGGCGCAGCGAAGATTGCCGCACGTATAGAAAGGCGTCGCGCTGCAGATGGTCAGCCCTGGCTTTCTGGTACCGATCAGTAGACATGGACGAGCTCCGAATGAGTGTGCAGCAAGGTACGTATTTTTAGCACGCCGGTGTTCGGATCGACGTTCCGCTGGTAGTGCCAGACAGCGTGCAGCGAAGGCTTGACAGTTAGTCTGACTATCCGATTGCGAAACGTTTGTAGGCCTCGTACATGTGAACCTGATAGTTTGTCGGATCCAGTTCGCAGGCGCTAATGCGGCGCGCCAGTGGTACAACGGCGGAATACGCCGTGGTACGAGCAATTCGCAACGAAGGATTCGACAGTCGTTTTCTGCTAAGCGGCGGAATCAGCATCAGGGTCATTTCAACCACGGTGCGGGCTGCGCTGCCTTTACGGCGATCCTTAGAATAGCTTACCGCTACCCGGAAGCATTGACGGCAGCTCCAACCATCTCACGCAACCATTGATGCGACGGGTCGCGATGCAGGCGCTCGTGCCAAAGCATGACCATCTCATATCCGGGAACGTCGACAGGCGCCTGTACTATCCTTAGTCCATCATCCGCCCTGACCAGGCGTGAAGGCAGCATTGCCACCAGGTCGGTACGCGAAAGCGCGTCCCTGACGAAACTGAAATGAGGCACTGAGAGCATGACACGTCTCTGTACGCCAATCTGCGCCAACGCTGTATCAGTCACACCCGCGAATCCGCCTCCGTCTGGGGACACGACGACATGATCGAGTTTGCAGAATTGTTCCAACGTGATACGTCGCTTGAGCCACGGATGACCGGGGCGCCCAACGAGGACATAGTGCTCCTTGAACAAGGTCCTGCGGCGCAGCCCTTCAGGCGACTCATCGGCCGTGTGAAACGCAAGATCCACTTCGCCAAGGTCACATTGCCTGGCGATAAGCCGGGGCGCGATTTGCACAACGCTGAGTCGCGCATTGGGTGCAAGTTCCCGCAACAGGGGCAACGCGGGAAGAAGCACCGTCGCCTCGCTGTAATCTGTCGCGGCAATCCTCCAGGTAAGGCTTGCGCTGGATGGATTAAACGGCTGCAGGGGGGACATGACTTCATTTAGCGCCTCCAGCGCCACAGCTAGCGGTTCCCGCAATGATTCTGCCCGCGCAGTGGGTCGCATGCCACGAGGCCCCGGCAAAAGCAAAGGATCCTTGAACATGTCCCTTAGCTTTGCCAACTGAACGCTGACTGACGGCTGGGAAAGATGGAGCCGCTCTGCCGCGCGACTGACGTTGTGCTCTGCGAGCAACACGCTGAGCGTACGCAAAAGATTCAGGTCGAGATTTTTTAGATTGTCCACGGCTATAGCAGGTATCGCAGAAAGTCATTTCCAATATACCTGATCATTGATTAGCCTGCTTGCTCCACCATCAATGAGATGAAAGATGAAAGTCCTTATCGTGTACGCCCATCCTGAGCCGACATCCCTCAACGGCGCACTACGCGACGTCGCCGTCCACGAATTGGAAGCACAAGGACACGAGGTTCGCGTATCGGATCTCTATGCCATGAACTGGAAAGCCGAGATCGATCGCTCCGATTTTCCGCCGCTTGAGCCCGACCAACGGCTTCAGGTAGCGCCCGCCTCGGCCCAGGCCTTTGCCTCCAATACGCTGACCGCGGATGTGAAGGCCGAGCAGGACATGCTTCTCTGGGCCGATGTCCTGATCCTTCAGTTTCCGCTGTGGTGGTTTTCGATGCCGGCGATCCTCAAAGGTTGGGTCGATCGGGTGTACGCCTTCGGCTTTGCCTATGGTGTCGGCGAGCAAAGTGAGAGACGGTGGGGCGATCGCTATGGCGAGGGGACGTTGGCAGGCAAGCGTGCAATGCTCTTAGTGACCACGGGCGGCTGGGAGGAACATTATTCCGCTCGCGGGATCAACGGCCCGATTGACGACCTGCTGTTCCCGATCAACCACGGCATCTTGTTCTACCCGGGGTACACGGTGCTCCCGTCGTTCGTAACCTATCGCGTCGACCGCCTTGACGAAGCCGGCTTCCTTGCTGTGTCCAGCCGCCTGCGCGAACGGATGAAGACGATTGAAACAACCCAACCGATCCCTTATCGGCGTCAGAACTTTGGCGACTACGTGATCCCCACGATGCAGTTGCGGCCCGAATTGGGATCGCCGGGCGCTGCTGGCTTCTCTATTCATCGGAGTGAAACGGCTTAACGCGTATTGTGGACGGCGACAATCAGCAAGTCCGGCGTAGCGACAATCATCTTGTCCGGTAGTTCGGAGTCGAAGGCGGCGTAGCCGCCGTAGACGACGAGCTGCCGGAAGGTGCCTGGTCGGCGGCAGAATAGGATGGGCGACTAGAAGCTAAAGAAGCAGTCAGCCCATGTCTGGAACCCGCACCACCGATCGACAGGTCCGCCTCTACATGACTAATCGTAAAGTCACACGCAAGAAACCGCAGCTGCAAAGTCAGGCATGGCTTCGGCGATTTAGACAGTAGTCATTGGTCGGTCAAAAACGTTGACCTGTATCACGTGCTCACGCGTTATGGTCTAGTACGGCCCCCGGCGCAACCCACGGCCTTCACGACGGCTGCCGAGGTCGCGCCTGGCATCCGTCATCCGCTCGCCGAACAACTTGACGCATTGTGGCAACCGAGGGCGGGCTTTATACGGACGGCGGCACAGGCATCAGCGGCCGCCTCCAGAGCAAGTACGGTCCCTGCTGCGGCTTTGGACGGATCTACCCGAGAGTCGCGGCGCGTGTTCATCGTGCATGGTCACAATGTCGGCGTGCGTGAGGAGGTTGCGCGGTTCGTGGCGACCCTCGGGCTTGAGCCGGTGATCCTCCATGAGCAGGCCAACCAAGGGCGCACCATCCTAACCAAATTTCAGGAGGAGGCTGCCACCGCCGGGTTTGCGATCGTGCTGCTCACCGGCGATGACCGGGGGGCGTGGCCAACGCTGAACCGGAACAGTATCAGCCACGTGCGCGACAGAACGTCGCATTCGAGTTTGGCTTCTTTGCCGGAAGTCTCGGGTTGAAGCACGTGTGTGCGCTAATCGACGGGCCGGTCGAGAAACCGTCTGACATCGACGGACTCGTGTATGTCTCACGAGCGGGGGAGTGGCGGATCCATCTCGCGAGAGAAATGAAGGCGGCCGGTCTCCCGATTGACGCCTCGAAACTCATCTGACATTGCCATGCCATCGCTACTCGGTCGCACTGTATGGGGCGCCCGGGAGGCAATGCGGTGATGGTCACGATTGGCAGACTGAGGAAAACGTTATGACGAACTGGCAAGATTTTGCGGTGGTGACGCTGTCGTCGGCCAGCGCGAGCATGGTCCTCAGTAGCGCCTTGGTCTGGCTGCTGCGCACCTGGATCGGCGAGCGTGTGCGCGGTGCGATACAGGACGAGTATGCGCAAAAGATCGAGACTTTGAAGGCGCAATTGCAAGCCGATGCGAATCTAAAGCTTGAAACCTACAAGGCGGCTCTGAAAGGGCAGGGCGACGTTGAACTTGAGAAGCTCCGTGCATCGTTGTCAGTCGAGGCAGCTGCACGCAACGCGCAATACGGCGGACTGATCGAGCGCCGCTTCAACGCTGTCGCTTCAGCGCATGGACTGCTTTTGCGTTTTCATCAGGCGGTGCAGCAGATGGTGCAACCTGATCTGTTTGCGCGAGGGCCAAGCAACGACGAACGGTCCGAGACGGTGTATCAAGCCAGCGTGGCTTTCGAAAAAGCTTATCCGGATCAAAAAATTTTCTTGCCCAAATTGTTAAGCGACCAAATAGACCACATCCGACAGTCGCTTGTGAGCAATGCCAACGTCTACCAGATGCTGATAGCGCCCAAGCAAGACTATGAGCATCACCTCAAGGTTTATGTGAAGGTCAATGACGACCTACCAAAAACAATCGCAGCGCTGGAGGCCGAACTGCGTGCGTTGATGGGCGACAAAGTAGATGCGCTGTCGGCACCGGGTGCCCCGTTGCTCGAACCGGAGTAAAGCGCCATGGCTCGCCCAAAAATTCAATGGACCGATGCGCAGCTGCGCAGCTGCGCGACATCATGAGTATGCTTGCTTCGATTGATCGTAAATTCCCGGTTGATAATGCGCGGTTTCTTGACCAGCTGATAGACGCGGTCCGCGCAATTACCGGTCGCCTGTACGGCGCGACGACTTATTCGCTGCTGCTGCGAGATGTCGCAACCGGGTTAGGCATTGAACGTCATCCTAGCTCAACAACGATCCAGAAAGCGGTCTCTCGTGCGCAGTCACTGGCGCCAGCGGAAGCCGACGAATTGACGTCGAGCGACATGGCCGCTTGGCGTCGGGCGCTGATCCCGGTTGTTCGCGACGCGCTTGGCCCTCTGCACGCCCTGCTAGCCGAGCAACACACTGCGCCGGCGCGCTCCACCACCGAAGTAAAGGGCGACACGGTTGAACTCATCCAGCGGCTTCAAATGGCCGAGCTTGTTCTGCATGATGCACATGCTCGCGTTCGGCGACTCGAAGACGAGAACGGTCGTTTGCGGCGGGAAGCCGCGCAAGCCGAAGCACGCGCCTCAAGCGCTGAGTCCCGCATTACTCAGTTATTTGAGGAGTTACTTCGGAAATTTTCGGAGTCGGCATCCGGTGCTGATTTCTTAGGGAAAATTGCTAAGCGGCTTGACGGTACGGAGCAGTTTCTCAAGATGCAAAACGACGCGGTTCGCTTGCAGGTGACGGCAGAAGCAGATACATTGCGGCGCCAAGTCAAACAGCTACGTGAGCAAATCGACCACTTGCAGATCGACAACGATCAGTTTCGCCGTGCTTTGACAAAACAAAAAGAGTAATAAATTCTAAAATGCGTCGATTGCTATCGATGATTGTCGACAAGTTAGACGTCCGTGTCGAATGTCTCAAAGTGGCCGATCCGTGACATTCGAAACGCTTACCGGCACGACTAGTCGGGTAGTTGTGTGAAGCCGGAGTCATACGGCCGGATGGTAGTGAGGTCTCTCATGGCCTACCATCTCCCATAGTCAGTCATTCAAGGTAGAAGAGTGAAACCAGGCATACCGCTGCATCACTTGCATCGCAATTCATCGGTCGCATAACTTTATCGAAAACTGCTGCGCCAGCGATGTCACAGACGGCAACTAACAACAATACAAGCCATACAAGCCGCACGAATGCCTCTACTTTGTAATGGGTATTTCCATAGCCTGGGGGCGCGGAAACGGGGTTAGGGCAAAGTTACTCGGGCACCGCCACGAAAGGGGCTGCAACAGACAAACCGAACCCATTACTACCGCGCCACATCTCTACCGGGAGCACGCATTCGCTGACAGTGTGACTGACGTTCGTGGTTATCGGTGTGGGAACGGCAGGAAAGTGACCTGTAGCCGCCCCACCGACGTCGCCGCCTCAATGTCCGCAACGGCCGAACAGTACGCACCGCTGTCCACCAGATTCCGACTCCCCCTGCCGAGCGGCTCGCGAGGACAAACAACATCCCCGTCTCCGCAAAACGAAAAACAAAACCGCCCTACCCAATACGATCCAACCCCTCCGCAAGCCTTCCCACTGCACTTTCAACGTCGTGCAGTTTTTCCAAGCCGAATAATCCGATGCGGAAGGTTTTAAAATCCTCAGGCTCATCGCATTGCAGAGGAACGCCGGCTGCGATCTGCAAGCCGGCATTTGCGAACTTCTTGCCGGACCGTATGCCGTCATCGTCCGTGTAGCTGACCACAACGCCCGGCGCCTCAAACCCTCGGGCCGCCACGCTTTTGAAACCTCTGTCAGCGAGAAGTGAGCGAACGCGTTTGCCGAGTTCGAGCTGCTCCGCTCTCACTTTATCGAAGCCGTATGCCTCGGTCTCTTTCATGACGTCACGCAGCGTCGCAAGACCGTCCGTGGGCATAGTCGCGTGGTAGGCGAACCCGCCGTTCTCGTAGGCTTCCATGATTTGCAGCCATTTGCGAAGATCGCAAGCGAAACTGGTGCTTGTCGTTCCGTCAATTCTTTCGCGGGCGAGCGGGCTGAGCATCACCAGTCCGCAGCACGGCGACGCGCTCCATCCCTTTTGCGGCGCGCTGATCAGGACGTCAACGCCGCACGCCTTCATGTCGACCCAGACCGTGCCGGAGGCAATGCAATCCAGTACGAACATACCGCCCACGGCGTGCACGGCGTCAGCCACCGCGCGCAAATAAGTATCGGGCAGCATGATCCCGGATGCAGTTTCGACATGCGGCGCAAAGACCAGATCCGGCTTGTTTTCCCGAATCGCGGCGACCACATCGTCGACCGGCGGCGGTGCATAGGCAGCCTGTCTTCCTTGTTCGACCGGACGCGCCTTCAGCACGATCGATTCAGACGGAATGCCGCCCATGTCGAAAATCTGCGACCAGCGGAAACTGAACCAGCCATTACGAATAACCAGACACTTCCGGTTCGTCGCGAACTGCCGGGCAACGGCTTCCATGCCGAACGTCCCGCTGCCCGGAACAACAACGGCCGACTTCGCGTTGTAGACTTTTTTCAGGGAATCGGAAATATCGCGCACGACTCCTTGAAAGAGCTGCGACATATGATTGATTGATCGGTCGGTGTAAACGACTGAATATTCGAGGAGTCCCTCGCGGTCGACATCGGGAAGTAAGCCTGGCACGGTTGTCTCCGGTTATAGATGAATATAAGGATCGGATACTGATTCTAACGAAGCCGCCTGTGGCTGAGGTAAAAAGGATTTTGGCGTTGCTGCAGTTGTACCAGATCACGAATGCCGCTCGCTTGAAGCATCGTTTTATTCGCTGGTTTGCGCACGCATGGAGAGAAGCGCGCCAACAAGCTCCGTGGAAACATAATGCGGACCATCGAACAAATACACGCGATACCCCTTGTAAGCAACAAGCTGAGGCAAAAGCTCCGCCGGCGTCGCGGCCCGAAAACCTCCGCCTTCCTTCGGGCGAAACGCCTCGGCAATGATCCGCACGCGGCGCTTGCCCAGCGTCTCCGACAGCGCATCCGCGTATTCTCGCGCCGCCCTCGGCCCGCGTGCATACACGCCGCAGCCGTCCTGGAAAAATACGCCGATATCCTTCGGCAACCAGGTATCGAGCCATTGCGCGAGCGCCCTGCCACCCACGTTTGCCCGGTCATAAACGCTGATCCACAACGGCCGCGGCAACGCAGCAAGCAGCGGCCCGAGCTGCGCGGCATCGGCCCACGTGGAGTCGATTTCAACCGGAAAGTACCAGCCAGCCACATGCACCGGTGGACGGACTGCCGCGAGCCGCACCGACTGTGCGACGAGATCCGCGATCTGCGTCCTCGCCGTGTTCTCGTCGAAACGGCCGGCCAGCCCCACGATCACATTGCTCGCCCAACGCTCATTGGCAATGCGCGTCCAGTCGGGCACGCGTGCTGCCATCGGCAAGCCGGCGCCGGGCAGGAAAGACTGACCGTCAACCGCCGTCCACTGCACGAGCAGATCGCGCACGCCGAGCTTGTCCCAGTCGCCATGCGGATCAATATGATCCCCGTCGATCTGCCACACCACGCCCTCGGCCAACGACGCCGTTTCATCCGCTTCGAGCGCGCAGCCCGGCGTCAGCGACGTGAACATCGTGAGCAAGGTCACGGCCATCAGCCGCCGGCGCATGCCGTCGGGTTCATCATGAACTTGGCCGGCTACGTCATGCGCGGTGCGATTTTCATCAGGCATACGGAGCCGGTTTCGAGGGGAGTATCGGTAATTGCGACGGTCGCCGCGACAATCACGCACGGCATCCGATCGACTCCGATTAAATCACATAAGACGCAAGACGCATTGGCATCGTAAATCAGTAGGAATAGATGGCGCCGAAGAACAAGCCGCGGGAACGATCGTCGCCCGTAATGTGCCACCTGTATTGCACCGACAGATCCACATATGAACGCGGCGTATCGTACGCGCTGTCGCGCATCCAGTAGCGCGTCGACACGCCTACACCCGCGCCCACGGGGATACTGTGATCGATCGACGAATCGTAATCCGCGCCGATCACCGCGTACGGAAACACAGTCAGCTTGGGACTGATCGAATCGATACGGAACGTGCGGCCGCCTTCAATGTTGGTCGTCGCGTAGCAAGTCGCCGCGTTCAAGTAGCAGCCGCCTTCCGCGTACATCTGCTCGGTCCACCACGACGGTTTGTCGATATGGCGCTCCGTGCCGACGCCGCCCGAATACGCGATCCGCGCGAGCCAGTCGTTGTTCACGTGCGAGCCGATCGGGAAAATGTGCTCTATCGCAAAGATCGTGTTGCTGCTGGCGAAGGGCTTTACGCGCGCACCGATCACGTTCTCCAGCGTCGATGCGCCGCTCGGGCCGCCATCCCTCACGCCGAAGCTTTCGTATCCGCGCGTATAGACTTCGAACATGCGGTCGTCGAGGCTGCCGAACGGCCGCCAGTACGCTTCCGCGCCGGCCTGCCAGTTGTTCGCAATACCCGGCGAAGGCGTCGATGCAAAGCCCGACTGCAAGCCCGCGCTGCGATAGTTCGTGGATACGCTGAAGCCCCAGTCGCGGGTCACGTTAGCGTGCGCGTTGCGCATGTCGAGCAGTTGCTGCGGCGTCGCGGCTGGATCGCCTTCCGCCGGCGTAATGCCTGCGTCGATCGCACGTTCGAAATACATCGCCGCGTCTTTGTTCTGGTGCGCGTGGGCCGCGGTATAGGCCATATCCGCGTTCGCCCTGGACGGCAGTTCTCCCGCTTGATCCGCCTGTTTGAAACGCTGGTATGCGACGCCATTTTCGCCGGCGCGCTGGGCGATGTATGCAGCACTCAGATCGGGCATGCCGTCCAGCAGGCCATCGCGCACAACCGCCTTCGCTTCGCGCGCGGCGGCAGCGGCCTGATGATCGTTCGTCAGCGCATTGATTAGTTCTACACGATGCTGCGGATCATCAGGCGCCGCAGCAACGGCCTTGCGCTCGAATTCGATGGCGGCTTTCTTGTCGCCTCGCTGGGTGGCCGCGACAGCATTCCGCGCAGCCGAAAAGCCGGGATCGGCGGGATAGACGTAGCACAACGCACCATACTCGGTGGTGTCGCAAGCTATATCCGGACGCAACGCAGGGTCGATGGACGCGGTCGTCGCAGATGCTTTCGACGCACCCGCAGCGAGCAGTTGCTTCGCTTTGAAGCGGCGCGCGGCGAGTGGCGGATCGGTATCGTCGCG
Organism: Burkholderia sp. S171; assembly: GCF_009766085.1. Taxonomy (GTDB): domain Bacteria; phylum Pseudomonadota; class Gammaproteobacteria; order Burkholderiales; family Burkholderiaceae; genus Caballeronia. Next base: position 30,831 of record NZ_LMUF01000012.1, read on the forward strand.
CACGAACTTCAGCGGCGCGAGCAGGTCGAGCGCGCGTTGCGGCTGGCCTTCGTTATTCCACACATCGGCGATGATCGTGCGCGTCACGCGCTGGTCCCGTTGCGTCGCGCCTTTTTCCTGCAGTGCCTTCGCGAAATCTGCATCGGCTAGTTCAACGTTGCCTTGCGCCGCGCGCGCATAACCGCGCAGCGTCCACAGCATGATGTCGTTGCGCCCGTTCGCAGTACCGTACGCAATGCCGTCCGACGCAGCAGCCTCCACGCCGGACAGATCGTTCGCGGCGAACAGTGCGTCGATTAACTGGATCCGGTAGCCCGTCCGATCGGGGGCATAGGCGATCGCCTGGCGTATCAACTCGACCGCTTGCGAAATATCGCCCTGACTTAGCGCGGCGAACGCGTCGCTGGAACACTTTGGCGCGAGACGATTGCCGATAAACGAACGACGCGATCGCAATGCATCCGTGTCGCCGAACCGCTTGGCCGCGTCCTCGTCGGCATCGAACGCGACGGCATCCTGTCCCGCGTTGCTCGCTGCGTCGATCTGAAGCAGACGCAACCGCAGCACATCCGGACGCAACGCAATAGCTTCGCCCGCGGCCTTCGCCGAGCCGGCGAAATCCTTGCTGGCGTAGAGCGCGTACGCACGTTGCGCAGCGGCGAATGCCGCGCCCGTGAGGGGCTTCTCATTCGCTTCGCCTGGCACCGATGCCGCCGATACGTTAACCGCCTTTCGTTTGCCGCGCGTGCTTCGAGCTTGCGTGCCGACATTCGTTGATCTGCTCAACGCCTTGATCTGCGCGCGCCGCGAGACGAGCGCCTGATCCGGGCCGATCTCGACAATTGCGTCGTTTAGCGAAACAACGGCAGCCTCATAGTGATGCGCCGCCGCCAGCGAGTTAGCGAGGAGCAGGCGCAGCGACACTACATCAGGACGCTGACGGATCGCTTCGCGCGCTTGCGCTGCACCCGTTTCGTAATCGAGACGTGCGAACGAAGCGTAGCCCTCCTGAGCGACACGATACGCAGCGCCGGAAAGCGGCAGCGGCAACTCGCCAGATGCCGCAGACGAGGCGGCCTGTGCGGCCGTGCCGAAGCACAGCGCAGCCGCGACTATCATGGCGGCCACATGGGTGTTCGGTGTCAAAGCTGCGAACCTGCAAAAGTGGGGTGTCACGTCGAGCTTCATCAGCGAGTCGCCTCATCGCCGCGCAAACGATGTTGTTCCTGAATCACGTTTTCGAGTGCGGCGCGCGAGATAACGTCGCGCGACACCATGTAGTCGCCAATCATGCCATGCAGTTCCGGCCGATAGCTCTGCAGCGCGCCTTCGAAACTGGCGCGCGTCACGTGTCCGAGTTCGATCAGCAGATCGCCGATCAACGGTACGCCGCGCCGATGCGTGGGCACCACATCGACATCCGCTGGCAACATGCCGGCTCGCAGGTCCATTGCCATTTCCGAAGCAATGGGCGCCGGGCCGGTGACATCCACGCCGCGCAGCAGCCGGATTCCCATCGCGATATCGCCCTCACGCACAATCCGCTGCGTGACGGGCTGCCCAAGTTGCGTGACCAGATACGCGAGCGGCGCGTCGCTGATCGGATTTGCCGTCAACAGGATCGTTCGGCCGTGCGAATCCTCGCCTTGCGGAAGCACGCGATGCCGGACGATATCCGCAAGCGGCAATTGCTCGGCATCGCGCGGCAGCCGTTCAGGATCGAGCGACCCGCGCTCCAGATCCGACTGGAACGCGATCGCTTCGGCGAGCGTTTCTTCGTCTAGCCAGCCTTTCGCCATCAGCACGCGGCCAAGCGGCGCTTCGCGTGCATGGCCTTCGTTCAGCGCAAGTTCGAGCTTGTTCGCGTCGATAGCCTGCCACGACACCAGCAATTCCCCGAGCCGCTGACGTTGGATGCCGAGCCCGTCTTCCGACGGAAAGTCATGCATCGTCTTGTCCCATGCGAGCCGCTTGCCCGTCACCAGATGGCCGATGAACAGCTTCCACGCCCGCGACACAGCCATGAAATTGATGAAGTTGCCCACGACCATCCGCGGCACCGACAACAGTCCGTGTTCCCACCCATACAACCGGGTGACGAAAAAGATCCGTTGCACGACACGCAGCGATAGCGCGCAGGCGTTCGCCCACAGCACGAAAACGAGCCACGTCGAATCGGAAAACGGCGATGCAAACAGACGCGGCGCCACATTGGACATATTGGCGATCGAGAACATCAAGAACTGGAGCACCAGTCCGTAAGCCAGGATTCCGACAAACGCCGTGACAATGCCCTTGCGGTCGCGCAACAGCAAATAGCGGTTCGCAAGCGAGCCGCTCCAGCCGGTCTGCTTCCAGCCCTGCAGGCCAATGCCGAGGGTCCAGCGCGCCCGCTGTCGATACGCAGTCCGGAATGTATCGGGAAAAAATTCGCGCACGCACAGCGGCATGGTCAGCATGAATTCGCGCTCTTTTCCCAAGCCGAACCAGGACTTCCGGCGGGTCGCGAATTGCACCGGAAAGCGCGCGAAAATCGACAGCATGCCCATCTTGCCAAGCCGCTCGCCAACGTCGTAATCCTCGGTCAGGCTTTCGGTATTGAACGGCTGGTTGTTCGTTTGTTCGATCAGCGCCAGCATGGCGCGGCGTGAAAAGCACGTACCCACACCCGCTGAGGGCACGGTGCCGGACAGGCTTTCCCGCACCACCAGATCCTTCGCGTGCCATTCAGCGAACTCGTCCATATAGGTGCCCGCGACAAGCTCGAACCAGTTGCGTTCCAGCGAGGCTACGGGCAACTGAATCATGTCCTTGCGCGGCAACAGGTAGTTGAAGAAGCGCAGTTCAACCGGATGCAGCACGTCCTCGCTGTCATGCAGCACAACGCCCGCAAATTCGATGTCCGCCTCTTTTTCATGACGAAAAATAGCCGCGATCACCCAGTTCAGGCAATCCGCCTTGCAGGTCGGACCGTCGTGCGGTACCTCGACGCGCCGCAATTGTTTATAGCGGCGGCGCATGCGTTCCACTTCGGCGATCGTCTGCGGATCGTTCTGATACGTGCCGACGAACACCACATAGTTGCGGTAATCGAGCACCCGCACCATGTCCTCGAGCATCGACGCGATCACGTCGTATTCATGCCACGCGGGCACCATGATCGCAATAGGCTGCTGGTCGTGCGCATACAGCTGCGCGCTGGTCAGCGGCTTGTGCACGCGCTGTATCGTGAGGCGGCGCAGGATCTCACGCCCCCAGTACCAGGCGTCGATGAACAGGTCGTCGAGACTGGACAGCAGGATGATCGTCGCGACCACCGCGGCCACATACTCCAGTCCCTGGTAGTAGTGCGCGACGGCGTAGCCCGGATCCCAATTCAACGCGGCGACAGTCACGTCTTGTTCCGATGCCTGCGACGAGCGATCGACGCAGCCAGCAGCAATACGAGGAACAGTGCAACCAGCGCCGCCGGGATGCCCCAGCGCCACCCGTTCTGCGCGAACCACGAGACGCCGTTATCGAGTTGAAGTACTTCACCCGGATGCAGCGTGTCGAAGCGCTTGGCCACCCCGCTCGCGTCGACCACGGCAACGTCGCCCGGCGTCAATTGCATCGATGCAGGCAACACCGGCGCCGTTTCGCCTGTCGCGCGGTAGACGATCCCAGCCGCACCGTCCGCCCTCACCACATCGATCAACGCGAGGTTCTTCAGGCCGGATACATCGGCGAGCGTCTTGCCCGACGCATCAGTCAGCGTCATACGGTCTTGCGACAGCATCGCGTGTGACGTTTCGCCTTTCACCGCGACATCGGCGGCAAGGAACGGATCCTTCGGCGCAACAGCTTCGCCATTCGGTGCAACCGACAACGTCGTACGCGACGGCACGATGCCGGCCGCATTCGCCAGCCGGGCGACGCGCGCGAGCGACAGCGTCGTGTCGTCGAGATACGCAGACGGCACGATCAGCGTGGCGTTCGTCGCGAACCGTGCGGCCATGCCAGCGAAATTGTCCTCAAGATCCGCCTTGTCGAGTTGCAGCTTGCTGGTCGGCAGCACGGCGATAGGCTGGCCTTCCGAGCGCGCCTGGCAACCGCCTTCCGGCTGGCGTTCGAACACCACATGCAGCAGATTGTTCGATGCCAGCGCGTAGTGCGGCACGTGTGCGGTGATCCGTTGCGGCTTGCCGTTGGTGTTCAGCAACTGCGCGCCGATCAGCACGTCGTTGAAATAGATCGCGGCGGTTTGCCCGGCGCCGTTGAGCGTGGGCATAGCCGATACATCGAGCACGATCGAGGACGGAAGCTTGCCGTTGCCTGACACCGTGCCCAGATCGAAATTCGCGTCCCACGTCGCGCGGCCGAGCACATTGAGCGTGCGCGGCTGACCGCCGAGCGCCGACAACGAGATTGCATCGACGTCCGCATTCTGCGTGCGGTCGATCTGATGCACGACCAGTCGATCCGACACGTCGATAGCACGCCAGGCACGCGCGAGTACCGCGACGCCGTCGTTATCGCCGACGACGATTGCGACCTGCCCGGCCAGATGCGCGAGGCGCACTTCGCCAGCCGCGAGCGGCTCGGCAATCGGCCCGATGGAACGGGTGCGCCATGCGTCGAACGCAGCAGCCGTGGATGAGCTTGCGCCACCCGCAGCGGCCCCGACTTCCGCGCGCAGTGCGTCAAGTTCAGTTTTGAGCGAGTCGCGCAAATGATCATCGGCGACGATCACATCAGGCGCGAAGCCCGCGTGTGGTGCGAGCGCCACCAGCGCGCCCGCTTCTGCCGGGCTCGCGAGTTTGTGCAAGCCGCCTGTGGCAAGCGCGGCGAATGCGGGAACGGCCCGTAGCGCATCCGGCACCGTGACGCCGCTCAGGTCGACGGTGTCACCCGCGACCGGCCATGCGCGCGTAACCGGCGTCTTGCCTTCGCGCTGCAACTGGGCTTCGGCGCGCCAGCCTGCGTCGAACGCCGGCGCCGCTACGCCGCGTGCGCCGGTCATCACGACGGGTGTCTGCGGCAGCGCGCTCCACGCAGTGCGCAAGTCCTTGATTGCGGCGGGATCGAAGCTGTAGGTCAAGCGAGACGTCGGCCCGATACGCAGCACATTGCCGATAGCGGTCTGGTCGGCGCAGACGTTATCGTTGATCACGGACGACCAGCCAAGACCGACGCGAACGAAACCGCTCGGCCGCGCCGCGCCGTCAACGCCGACCGAGGCCGCCGCGTCTCCTTGCGGCTGTGTCAACGCCCGGGCGAGGACGGGCGCGCCGTCAAGCGACAGCAGCATGGTCGTACGGCCGCCGTCGGCGTGCAGAAACGTACCGTCGAACTGAAACGTCGCATTGGAGATCGGCACATTGACCGGCACCGGCAGATAGAGCTCCTGACGCGCGTCCGGTGCGTGCAGGGCGACCGGATCACGCATCCCAAGGTCAGCCAGCGACACATTGCGTATCGCCATGCGGCCGTTGCCGAGTTGCGCGAAAGCAGCGGCTACGCCGGTGGGCGCGGCGACGGGTGCATCGGCGAGAGCAGCGGCCGGAGCGGCTAAAGAAGGCACGGCATGGGCTGTCAGATATAGCGCACAAAAGACGGGCCATGCTGTGCAGGCGGCTAATCGAAGGGATGCGCTATAGCGAGGAAACGGTTTGATGGTCAAGAGTCTTGTCTCAGATTTAGCAAGCGATGCATTAAGAACATCGACATTGCACGGCAGGCACACGCCGTAGCCGCGCTGGTTTCAAACGGGATTTGCCGGGTTGCTATCGGAAAAAAGGCTTAGCGCACGCTTAGCGCAGCGGTTGTCCAGCGGTTGTACACGACCGCTCACAACGCGACGACAGCCTGCGCGCAGGTTGTTACGCGGATTGCTTCGAACGGGTCCCGCTCCCGGCGCTGAACGGCAGGCATTGCCCTGCCGTGCCCTCCGTAAATTCGTCGAAGGGCCGGCCTGCGAGCGCGGCGACGATGCGCCCCGATGCATGGCCGTCGCCGTACGGGTTGATACGGCAAGCGAACTGCTCGCGCGCGCCCTGATCGTCGAGCAACGCAGCGACCGCGTTCACGATCGACTCGCGCCGCGTACCGACCAGCTTCACGGTGCCGGCCGCCACAGCTTCCGGCCGCTCGGTGACATCGCGCATCACGAGCACCGGCTTGCCGAGTGCCGGGGCCTCTTCCTGCACGCCGCCCGAGTCCGTCAGGATGATCGACGCGCGCTGCATGAGCCGCACAAAACCCACGTAATCGAGAGGCTCGATCAGATGCACGTTGGGCAGCTTGCCGAGCACGTCCTGGACCGGGCCGCGCACGTTCGGGTTCAGGTGCACGGGGTAGACAATCTGTACGTCGCCGCGTTGAGCCAGTTCGGCCAGCGCCGCGCAGATGCCGTCGAAGCCCGCGCCGAAACTCTCGCGGCGATGGCCGGTGACAAGCAGCACCGGTTTCGTGTCATCGATAAAAAGCAGCCGTGCGTCGAGCTCGGCCCGCAGCGCGGCGTCCGAGTCGATGCGGGCAACCGTCATGAACAGCGCATCGATGACCGTGTTGCCCGTCACGATGACCCGGCCCGACAACGACTCGGCGGCCAGATTTGCTTTCGAGCCGGCAGTGGGCGCGAACATCAGGTCGCTTATCACGTCAACGAGGCGCCGGTTCATCTCTTCCGGCCAGGGCTGCATCAGGTTGCCGGTGCGAAGGCCCGCTTCGACGTGGCCGACGGGAATCTTCCGATGAAATGCGGCGAGTGCGGCAACCGATGCCGTCGTCGTGTCTCCGTGCACCAGTACGCGATCGGGATTTTCTTTGACGAGCACGTCGTCGAGAGAGGCGATCAGACGCGATGCCAAGCCATTAAGCGTCTGGTTGCCCGTCATCAGCGCGAGATCGTAGTGGGGAGTAATTTTGAATAGCTCAAGCACCTGGTTGAGCATTTCGCGATGCTGACCGGTGACACAGACGATCGACTCAATGGAGGAGTCTGCTTCGAGCTGCTTCACGAGCGGCGCCATTTTGATGGCTTCCGGGCGTGTACCGAAGATAGAGAGAATTCGCGCTGACATGATTTTCGGCCGTTTCCAAGTTGGTTCCGGCCCGCAGCGGATGCTGCTTTCTAGACCTGAATATCATGCGAGCGCTCCGGTGTGGATTTGAATCGCGCTTGTTCCCGATAAAACCTGTCACCCTAGACCGAAAATCCCGTGTTCTGGACTCGCAGACTCTCACATACGTCTTACCATTCCACCTGCTGGCGCGCATTTTAACCCTGCCAGTTATCACGCGACAGCGGTTTTTACTTTCTTTTGCAATAAGGAAACCGAAAGGCTAACGGCGAAAAAAACGACTTGATCGGTAAAGCAGGCTATGAAGGTAGCTAAAGAACGCCCGCACTCCTGCTCGGAACAAGGCCTATGCGTTGCTCGAACAGGTGGCGTATTTGCCCAATCCGCGCTAGCTAGCAGAAAGGTAAGACGAAATAGACAAGCCAATAATATGATTTGGATTACTTAGCAAATGAGTGAGTATAAATTCTGGACCACTCACATCATCTCATCTTCCCTTTCTCTGTCACTTAATCGCAAAGTGCTGCCGAGATGAACAGAAGCTCGACAGCAGCGGCATTGACAATACTCTCGCGGACAGTGCCCGAAGACGCCGCGCCCGCTGACGAAGCGACGGCGATAGACCTAAATTACCGCTAAATCTCAATCGCGAATAGCGACAATAGCTTCAATTTCCACCGTGATATTGCCCGGCAGTGACCCCACGCCGACGGCAGAACGTGAGTGTCGGCCCGCGTCGCCGAATATATCGACAAAAAGGTCGGAGCAGCCGTTGATCACGCGGGGGTGATCGGCGAAATCCGGCGTTGCGTTCACCATGCCGAGCAGCTTCACGATGCGTTTCACTCGGCTTAAATCGCCCAGTTCCACATGCAGGACCGACAACAGGTTAAGACCCACGAGTAACGCATGGGCATACGCTTCATCGGCGGTGACAGTGTCACCGACCTTGCCTGTCATCAGTTGTCCGGTCGCATCAAGCGGCCCTTGCCCCGACAAGAACAGCAGGTTGCCGTCGCGCGTGCAGTGAGTGAAGTTGCCTATGGGCGCGGGCACGTCCTGAAGTTTTAAGCCGCGGGCCTGCAGTCGTTCATAGCAGTTCATCTCAGTCGAAAATCCCATGTTGCGTTGGTTCTCTTTCAAGTGTTGAGGACAAGGTTCAAATAGCGACACGCCGCCGCAACGCCTAGCCGATAGCGTCAGGCGTGCGGCGCTGCCAGCCGAGCCGCGCTTCAATACGCGCAGCAACAATTTTCAGTTCATCGCCGAAACGTTCAGTACTCTGAAGCGCTTTGGCTTCCGGCATGACAATCGAAATGGTGAAAACGCAGTCCCCGGCCTGATCAAGTACCGGGGCGGCGAGGCACGCCACGGACGCATCCGACTCTCCAATCTGGATCGACAAACGCGCATCCAGCGCTTCACGCGCCATTCGAGCGAGCACATTGGGACGCGTCTCGGCACGCGCCGTGGGAGAGGACTTCGCGTAGCGTTCGAAATAGGCGATCCGCTCGGCGTCCGGCAGATGTCCTACCAGCAATCGCCCCGATGCAGTCCAGTTGAGCGGCACCCGGCTTCCCACGCGCGAAGTCACCCGAAAATGGCCCGGCCCCTCCGCCATTTGCAACACGACCATCATCCCTTCTTCGAGTCCGCACACCTGCACCGTCTCACCGACCTGGGTCGACAACCGGTTCATCTCCTCATGCGCGACCGCGAGATAGTCGAGCGAACTGGCATACGTCAGCCCATAGCCATAAAGCCGCGAGCCGAGCCAGATCGCGCCCTCGGGCGTGCGGGCCAGCAGGTTCTTCTCTACCAGGTCATTGATGATCGAATAGACCGTCGACAACGGCGCACCGACCAGACGCGCGATCTCGTACGCCGTGATCGGACGATTGGTGTCCTGCAACGCATCGAGGATCTGCACGGCCCGGTCGATCGCACTCGTACGCGTGCGCGCAGCGGGCGGGGCTGCGGGGAGATCGGATGGGGTCGGCACCGGCGGCTCGCCGGACTGCGGTTCCTGCATGGTTTGACGGGGCTTGGCGGTCATCGCGCTCCTGGAGACTGATTGTTTTTGTACAGTTTGACGCAAGCGCATCGTATGATAATCTAATACACAATTACAACATACATTCCATAATAAAGGAATACCAGGAGCCGCACGATGGATATTTATTCCCGATTTGGTCTACGCCCGGTCATCAATGGTTCGGGCACGATGACGAGCCTGGGTGCGTCCATTGTGGCGGCGCCGGTCATTGAAGCGATGGCCGCCATCCTTCCTCAGTTCGTCGAGATCGACGACTTGCAACGCAAGGCCTCGGCCGTGATCGCGCAGGCTTGCGGCAGTGAAAGCGGCTATATCACAGCGTCCTGTTCGGCCGCGATCACGCTCGGCATTGCGGCAACCATGACCGGCGATGACTCCGGATTGATCGAGCGTTTGCCCGATACAAGCGGGCTGCGCAACGAGGTCGTCGTGCAAACGGGCCACCTCGTCAATTATGGCGCACCTATCGACCAGGCCATCCGTCTCGCCGGCGCCCGCGTCGTGCCGGTGGGCGCGGCCACGGAGTCGCATGGCTACCAGTTATCCGCTGCGATCAACGAGCGCACGACCGCGGCGCTCTACGTGGTCTCGCATCACACGGTCCAGTTCGGCTTGATCCACGTAGAAGAATTCATCGCCCTCGCGCATGCGAAGGGCGTACCGGTCATCGTCGATGCGGCGTCTGAATATGATCTCACGCGCTTTATTGCCGCCGGCGCCGATCTCGTGCTGTATTCCGCGCACAAATTTCTCGGTGGTCCGACCGCAGGGATTGTCGCCGGCAAGAAAACGCTGGTACGTGCCGCCTATTTCCAGAATGGCGGTATTGGCCGCGGCATGAAAGTGGGCAAGGAAGGCATTGCCGGCGCCATCGCCGCACTCGAACAATGGCAGCAGCGCGACCATGCAGCGGTGCGCGCCCGTGAACGCGGTTATCTCGAGTTGTGGCGTGAAGCGCTGAATGGCCGCCCCGGCGTGCGCGCGGAGATCGATGCTGATCCGACCGGCAATCCGCTTGATCGCCTGAAACTGTCCATTGATCCACGCGAGGCTCGCATCAGCGCCTGGGATCTGGCGGATGCCCTCGCCCATCCGCCGGCGGGCAGCGTGCCAGTAATCGTCCGCGATCACGAGGCCGAACTGAATTTCTTCTTTATCGACCCGTGCAACCTGCACCCCGGACAGGAGCACAGCGTACTTGAACGCCTGCTTGATGAACTCGAGCGGGCGCAGCGCGCGCCGCATCCGCGGGTTACACCGTTTTTCCAGCGCGATGCGCGGCGTGGCGCCGGCCGGCGCAACTGGCCTGACTGAGCGCGCTGACTGAGCGCGCTGACTGAGCGCGCTGACTGAGCGCGCTGACTGAGCGCGCTGACTGAGTAGCTAGCTGAACCTGATTTTCTTGTATGACCGATACGCCGGATTTTCTCCGGCGTCGCTTTACCTTGCACGTTTAGTAATCCTTATTCTATCGAAGACAATAAAAATTCATCGATAGACGCCCTTCTTTCGACCAGAGGAAACCAGATGCATAAGCAGATCCTTCGCACGGCTGTGGCCGTCGCCGTGACCGGAAGCGTTGCGCAAGCCGCTTTCGCCCAAAGCAGCGTGACGCTCTACGGTATTGTGGATGCCGGCTTCACGTACACCAATAATCAAAAAGGCAATAGCGCTTATCAGGCCACTCAGGGCAATGTGCAAGGGTCGCGCTGGGGTTTGCTTGGAAGTGAAGACCTGGGCGGCGGCAACAAAGTCCTGTTCAGACTCGAAAACGGCTTCAGCCTGGAATCGGGTTCGTCGGGCCAGGGCGGACGCATGTTCGGCCGCAGCGCATGGGTGGGACTGAGCAACAACCGCGTGGGTACGATCACGCTCGGCCGTCAGTACAACAGCGTGCAGGACTATCTTTCGAATCTGCAGATCAACGGCGTGGGCGCAATGAGCCAGTACGGCAACGCGATCTACGACAATGACGACATCAACAACACCTACCGCACCGACAACGCCGTCAAGTACACCACGCCGACGTTCTCAGGCTTCACCGCCAACGCAATGTACGCGTTCTCGAACACGGCCGGTGACTTCTCCAACAACCGCGCGTGGAGCGTGGGCGCCGATTATGCCGCGGGCCCGGTGCGCCTGGATGCGGCCTACTCGCTGGTCGATCATCCCGCGTCGAACACGGCCGGTGCGGCACCTTCGGACAACTACTACAGCACCAGTTCGTCGATCATCAGCAACGTCGCGCGCAATCAGGTCTGGGGTGCAGGCGGCGCCTACACGTTCGGGCCTGCCACCGTCGCCCTGCTGTACACGAACTCGCACTTCGACCTCCTGACCGGCGGCAGCCTGCGTTTTGCGAACTACGAAGCAAGCGTGCGTTATCAGTTCACGCCTGCCACGCTGCTCTCGCTCGGCTACATCTACACGAGCCAGAACAGCAGTTCCGCAACCGCGACGAATGGTCACTACAACCAGCTCGCACTCGGTGGCGAGTATTTCCTGTCGAAGACGACGGACGTTTATCTGAACGGCATTTACCAGCGTTCGGCCGGTGCCAAGGCATGGATTGAAGGCGCCTCGAATCCGTCCAGCAACAACGGTCAGTTCGTCACCGTCGTCGGCATTCGACACAAGTTCTAACCAGGCATGCCGGACTGTTGAAGACCCACGCGGCTCGACGGTCCGGCTTTTTCGACTGGTTTTTCCGACCGCTATTTTGGAGCCTCCATGGCGACTGTCCAGGGAAGTCTGTTACTCGTCTACGCGTTGGTCGCGATCATCGCGCTGGTCGTGCTGATCGCGCGATTCAAGCTCAATCCGTTTATCACGCTGATGGTGGTGTCCGTCGCGCTCGCGCTTGCCGTCGGCATGCCGATGACGTCGATTCTCAAGTCATTCGAAACCGGCGTAGGCGGAACGCTCGGGCATATTGCGATCGTCGTCGGGCTCGGTACGATGCTCGGCAAGATGATGGCCGAATCCGGCGGGGCTGAACGGATCGCACAAACGCTCATCGGATTGTTTGGCCCGAAGAATGTGCATTGGGCGATGATGTGCATCGCGTTCCTCGTTGGCCTGCCGGTATTTTTTGAAGTCGGTTTCGTGCTGTTGATTCCGATCGCATTTAACGTCGCGCAGCGTACCGGTACGTCGATGATCCGCGTCGGTATTCCGATGGTCGCGGGACTCTCGGTCGTGCACGGTCTGATTCCGCCCCACCCGGCCGCGTTGCTCGCGGTGACGGCATATAACGCGGACATTGGCCACACGATTTTCTACGCGTTGATTGTCGGCATTCCCACTGCGATTATCGCCGGACCGCTGTTCTCGAAACTGATCGCGAAGTTCGTCGTGCTTGAGGGTGTCAACCCGATGGCGAAGCAGTTTATCGAGCAGGACGCCGCACGCGCGATGCAGAAATTGCCGAGCTTCGGTATCACGCTGCTGACGGTCTTGTTGCCGGTGCTGCTGATGCTCGTGGGCAGTTGGGCCGACCTGATCGTGCCGGCAAAGTCGACAGCCAACAACGTGCTGCGCCTGATCGGACATCCGGACATGGCACTGCTGCTTGCCGTGCTGTTGAGCTTCTATACGTTCGGCTCGGCGCGCGGGTTCAATCGCGAATCCATCCTCAAGTTCACGAACGAGTGTCTGGCGCCAACCGCAAGCATCACGCTGGTCGTGGGTGCGGGGGCAGGCTTCGGGCGCATCCTGATCGATAGCGGCGCGTCCAAGGCGATTGTCGATGTAGCCACTGGCGCACACGTGCCGCTGCTGATTCTCGCGTGGCTGGTCGCCGGTTTGATCCGGGTCGCGACGGGATCGGCGACGGTTGCCATGGCCACGGCAGCGGGCATCATTGCACCGATCGCAGCGGCCGCCGCTTCCACCGCAACGGGCGTGCGTCCCGAACTGCTCGTGCTCGCGACAGGCGCGGGGTCGCTGATCCTGTCACATGTGAACGACGGCGGTTTCTGGCTGGTCAAGGAGTACTTCGGCATGACCGTGACGCAGACGTTCAAGACCTGGACCGTCTGCGAGACGATCATTTCGGTGACCGCGCTAGCGTTCACGCTCGGGCTGTCGATGGTGATCTGAAGCGGCGCGGCACGTCGGATAAAACGCGTGTCGCCTGCTTTAATAACATTGCAATTGCGGTGCACCGGAGCCGTCATGAGATCACGTTCCCAGTCGATACCCCTTGCTGCGGATCGTATGGAACAACGGCTCCTCGCCTTCTGTATCTATCTTCTTTCGCAGCCGTCCGATATGAACCTCGATCAGGCTGGTACCCGGATCGAAACGGTATCCCCAGACGGCCTCGAAAATCATGGGCCGGCTGAGGACACAAGGGCTCTGTTCCATCATGTAGACCAGCAACCGGTATTCGGCGTGACTCAGGTCTATTGCCACGCCGGAGCGCGTGACCTGCCGGCTCGACCGGTCGACCTCAAGCGTCCCGACCTGGAGCCGTGTGTCACTTGACACGTGGCTCGCGTCCTTGCGCCCAATCATGGCTTCAAGACGGACCACCAGTTCGTCCGGATGATAAGGCTGCGTCAGATAGTCGTCGCCGCCCGAGCGCAAGCCTCGCACTTTTTCATCGACGTCGGACAGCGCACTGATCATCAGGACGGGCAGGTTGATCTCGGCCTCCCTCAGCAACCGGACCACCATGATTCCGTCTGCGTCAGGCAGCGTTCGCTCGAGCGTCATGGCGTCGTAGCCCTTGGCAAGCGCTGCGCGCATCGCCTCGCGCCCGGTCGTGACAAGATCGACCTCAAAGCCGTGTTCACGCAGCGTTTGGGCGATCTCCGCAGCAGTGCCGGGATGGTTCCCGACCGTCAAGATGCGCCTGCGCCCCGGAGTCCCACTCGCAATGTTGCTCGCCAATTGTTTTGCTCGTTATAGGTTCGAAGGTCTCTCCCTATTTTAACGGGTCAATAATGTGCTGAGATTAAGATTCCACCACTATTACACTCAAAATCAATCAAATAGCGCCAATGTCACCGTGCCTTTAAGAATATTTCAGATAGCTAAATCGACTTGAGGTGTTCGATATTTTTCGTGGAAACCAGAGCTGTCTTGGCAACGCAACGCCCGGATGCTTGGCTGGCGCATGACTTAACTTTTCACCACCCCATTTCGTTACGCACGACTTGGTTTCACATCGATTATCGAATGTCTGATTGCAGCTTTTTCATGGAAATCCAACATGAAGGTTTAAACCAAGCAACTCCGGTTTCCAGCATGCTTCGGATTTGGCGACTGCCTGCGCCTTCCCTTCTGCCAACAGATTCGCGCCGCGTCGATTGGAATGCAGATGCCTATTGCCGTCTGCAGGTGAGAACAACAGCGCAGGTCGCACGCTTACACTAGCGTTACAGGTGCGCCGTTGCATCGTTTCCCGACCGGTCGGACGTTTTTTCTGCAGTATTCCGACGATCGCGAACGGCACCATCGATCGCATGTGCCGACCATGCTCGTTTAAAGCGTAACTGGTATAACGACATACTTAGCGTCGCACACGGCCCGCTCTGCGGAGCGCAATTCTGACTGCAAACTCGCGATTCACTACGCACCATGACCACTCAAACTCATTCAGCCGCGCCCGATCTTCCTGTCGACATGATCATCTTCGGCGGTGGCGGCGACCTGTCCGCACGCAAGCTCCTGCCCGCTCTTTACATGGCGCACTTGCACTGCAACCTGCCCCCGAAAACGCGCATTATCGCGATCGGCCGACGCGACTGGTCGCGCGAGCAATACGTGCAATTCGTGGAAGAGCAATCGAAACCCTTCGTCGACAAGAAGGCGCTCGATCCGCAATCCTGGGACAGTTTCCTGGCGCTCTTCGACTACGTGCGCATCAACATTGATGCAGCGAGTGACTATCTGCGGCTCGCGGAAGTTGCGCGCAAAGAGGTATGCCGCGTGTTTTATCTTGCGACAGCGCCGGATTTGTTCACGACCATCTGCGACAACCTTTCGGCCGCCGGCCTGGTCGACAGCAACTCGCGTGTCGTGCTGGAAAAACCGCTGGGTCATGACCTTGCCTCGGCGCAAGCGATCAATGCTTCCGTCGGTCGTCATTTTGCCGAAGCGCAGATCTATCGCATCGACCATTACCTTGGCAAGGAAACGGTGCAGAACCTGATGGTGCTGCGTTTTGGCAACGCGATCTTCGGACCGCTGTGGCAAGCGCCGTACATCAAGAGCGTGCAGATCACCGTGGCGGAAACAGTGGGCGTGGGGAGCCGTGCGGGCTTCTACGACCAGACCGGCGCGCTGCGCGACATGGTGCAGAACCACCTGTTGCAACTTCTGTGCATCGTGGCGATGGAACCGCCCGTGTCGCTTGATCCCGATGCCGTGCGCGATGAAAAGCTCAAGGTGCTGCGTTCGCTGCGCAAGATGACGGTCGCCGATATTGCCCGCGATACCGTGCGCGGCCAGTACAGCCCGGGTGCCATTGGCGGCGAGCCGGTGAAGGGTTATATGGAAGAGGACAACGTGCCGGCGGAGAGCCGTGCCGAGACCTTCGTCGCGATCCGCGCGCATATCAACAATTGGCGCTGGGCGAACGTGCCGTTCTTCCTGCGTACGGGCAAGCGCTTGCAGAAGAAGCAATCGGAGATCGTGATCGACTTTGCCGACCTGCCGTTCTCGATCATTCCGAGCGGGCCGCGCAATTATGGCAACCGGCTGGTCATCCAGTTGCAGCCGGAAGAATCGATCCAGTTACAGATGCTCGCTAAGGAGCCCGGTAGCGGTATGCATATGCTGCCGGTGAACCTGAATCTGGATCTGCAGCAAGCCTTTAGCGAACGTCGTGCGGAAGCGTATGAACGGCTGTTGATCGATGTGATGCGCGGTCGACTGACACATTTCATGCGTCGCGATGAACTCGAAGCGGCGTGGGCGTGGGTGGAGCCGATCCTGGACGGCTGGAAGGAATTGAACGACCGGCCGCGGACTTATACGGCGGGGACGTTTGGACCAGCCGCGTCTTCGGCGCTGATGGCGCGGGAGAATATGGCGTGGGCGGAAGAGGCTTAGGAAGGTTTTTTTTCGTTCGCACTCAGGTTAGGGTTTTGGGCTGGCGGGGTGGTCGGTTCTGGGGTTAGCGGTCGGGGTTGTTGATTCTGGCGCTAGCGGTCGGAGTCATTTCCGGGTTGCTGCTTTCAGTGTTAGTGGTCTGCGAGAGCTGGATTTTCTCTTTATCACTGTTAGCCACTGCGCGTGGCGGCGCGTCATTTCTTTTATATGAACGTCCCCGTTTGCGCCAG
>NZ_LMUF01000070.1:0-251 GCF_009766085.1 Burkholderia sp. S171
GATCCGTTAGCTATCGTTCGCGAGAAAGTTAGTAGACACACAGGACCCAGGCGTGCAAGTCAATTTCAGCTGACTACACCGATTCTGGTTAAAAGAGCCTATGGCCACCCTTATTTTAGAGAAAAAAAACCACACCTCTAATGTGTTGGGCACTAGAAAAAGCTAACTACCTAGTCCGTTTCTGGACGACTTCATTGGGAATAACATACCCCCCACTGTGATTAAGACTGGCACTGTCCTAATGCTTTCTT
>NZ_LMUF01000070.1:404-587 GCF_009766085.1 Burkholderia sp. S171
TGACAGTTAATTATGAGCATGTCTTGCCCTTCATGGTGGATATTCACAGCTGAAAGTGGTATTGGCATTTTTTTCTGAGGACACAACGAGGAAATCTGATAAATACGGCCACCTGAAGTCTAGCTCGGAGTTAACAATTTACCACGTTTAGAGCGGCCGCGATATCCTGCAGATGCATCCAGT
>NZ_LMUF01000071.1:0-654 GCF_009766085.1 Burkholderia sp. S171
CCAGCCCTTACTTCCACGGAAGTCATACTGACTTTGTCCAAAGCGACAAAGAAACGAAGCAAAGAAAACGCTTTCACCGCACTACCCTAAGTGTCCACAGCGTGCAGTTCCCATTCATAGGTGCCCCAAAAGCACGGTGCTCGCCAGAGCCTCGGATGTGTGAACCCCTCCTTCTCCGAACACAGGTTCTGACACGCTTCGCCACCAGTGATTGAACCTGCCCGAGGAGCACCCCGCGCTATCCGCGGACGAGCGTCCACTGAATTGGTACGTATACCTAACCATGCAGACCACCCAGTTTGAAACAACGCCGCAGAATGCGCGAGGTCATACTCACGAAAATAACCGTGCAGGTAGAGTATCCAACTTACCAAAACCTGAGACGGTAGTACGCGTAGAGTTACTACTTATCAAGCTGTGGTCCACGCATACGGCAGCGCAGGCCAGACAGCTAACCTAAAAAAAGCGAGCGCAGTAAAGACGTGTGAGGCCGCGCCGGTTCCTTGGCGAGGGTGCTTGCCCGAGAGCACGGGTGGCGAAGCGTGTCTATGTCAGAATTCGCGAGAAGGAGGGGTTCACACATCCGTGGCTCTGGCGAGCACCGTGCTTTTGGGGCACCCATGAATGAAAACTGCACGCTGTGGACACTTAGGG
>NZ_LMUF01000071.1:761-53362 GCF_009766085.1 Burkholderia sp. S171
AGCAGACCACTAACGCTAAGAGCAGCACCCCGGCATAGATCTCGACCACTAACACCGAAAGCAGCAACCCGGCACTAACCCCAACCGCTACCCTAAAACCTGGCGCCCCCCCCATACCCTCCCACGCTCAACGCCCCAAATGCCCCTTCAACGTATCGCGGAATTTCTGAATCAAAGGTTCCTTCGACCGCCCCCGCCTGACGATCAACGCAAACGGCGCCTGATAGCCGAACCCCGCCGGCGCGAGAGCCCGAAGCCGGCCCTTGTCCACCCACGCCTGCGCGTAATGCTCCGGCAGGAAGCCAATAAACGCACCGGACAAGATCAGGATCAGTTGCCCTTCCATACTGTCCACCGTCGCTTCGCTACGCTTGAACCCATGCCGCGCCAACTCTGTCTGACTCCAGTAGGCGCGCCCGACCATCCGTTGCTGGCTGATCGTTTCCTGCGGGATCTGACGCTCGTTAAAGAGCGGATGGCTGTCGCTGCAATACAACCAGTGTTGCTCGCGATAAAGCGAATGGTAGATCAGCCCGTTCATGCGCAACTGAAACGCGCCGATCGCCAGATCAAGACGGTTGCCCAGCACACTAAGCTGCAATTCATAAGGGCTTTGCACATGCAAATGCAAATGCAGCGCCGGATGCTCGCGCGTAAATGCACCAATGATGTCGGAGAGCGGCAAGGCCTTATCGCTGACCGTGGAGTCCAGTACGCCAAGCTTGATACTGCCGCGGAGTTCTCCACGCAGCCCCGCAGCGTAACGCTCGAAACCGTCCACCTCGCCGAGCAGCCGCAACGCTTCCTGATGGAACTCTTCACCCTTTGGCGTCAGACTAAAACCACCGCGTCCGCGATGACACAGCACCACGCCCACCAGCGACTCCAATTGGCTCATGTAAGTGCTGATAGCCGACGTGGACAAGTTGAGTTCCTGCTGCGCCGCGGCAAAACCCTGGTGTCGGATCACGCAAGTGAAAATGCGCAGAAGGCGTGCTTCAGGCAAAACAGTGGCCACATCAAACTCCATCGAATACGGTAAATAGCACCCAGCGAACTGTCCGATGACGAGACAGTCAAGCAATGCCCTCGGGCCGGACGTGCCGATACTTTAGAAATAACTGAACTAAATATTTCGCGCCAGCACTTTGTCGGTGCGTCTATGAGCGCCAGAATTCAACGCAGACAGTTCGACGAATGAAAGTGAGGACGTGCCATGGAAAAGATCTTTCACCAACCGCTCGGCGGTAACGAAATGCCGCGCTTTGGCGGCATCGCCACCATGATGCGCTTGCCGCATCTCGTCTCGGCTGCGGGCCTGGACGCTGCGTTTATAGGCGTCCCGCTCGACATCGGCGCGTCCTTGCGGGCCGGTACGCGATTCGGCCCGCGCGGGATTCGCGCCGAGTCTGTCATGATCCGGCCTTACAACATGGCGACGGGCGCCGCTCCGTTTGACTCGCTCTCCGTGGCCGATATTGGCGACGTAGCCATCAACACTTTCAATCTGCTGGACGCGGTGCGGATCATCGAAGAGTCGTATAACCGCATTGTCGAGCAAGATGTGGTGCCGCTGACCCTCGGCGGCGATCACACCATTACGCTGCCCATCTTGCGTGCGCTGCATCGCAAGCATGGCAAGATCGGCCTCGTGCATGTCGATGCTCATGCGGACGTCAACGACCACATGTTCGGCGAGAAGATCGCCCACGGCACGACCTTCCGGCGCGCGGTGGAGGAGGGCCTGCTCGATTGCGATCGTGTGGTACAAATCGGTCTGCGTGCGCAGGGTTATACCGCCGACGACTTCAACTGGAGCCGCCGGCAAGGCTTTCGCGTGGTGCAGGCGGAAGAGTGCTGGCACAAGTCGCTTGAGCCCCTGATGGCTGAAGTCCGGGCCAAGGTGGCGGGCGGTCCGGTGTACCTGAGCTTCGACATCGACGGTATCGATCCAGCGTGGGCACCGGGCACGGGCACGCCCGAGATTGGCGGCCTGACGACCATTCAAGGCATTGAGATCATCCGTGGTTGTCATGGGCTGGATCTGATCGGATGCGATCTGGTCGAAGTCTCGCCACCCTACGATACGAGCGGGAACACGTCGCTGCTGGGAGCGAACCTGCTTTATGAAATGCTGTGCGTGCTGCCGGGCGTGAAACGTCGTTAAGCTTCGACTCAGGCTTCGTTGTTAAGCCCCCAAGCCGCATCATCAGAAGGAAGGAACGGATCATGGAATCAAGTACTACGTCCATTGTGGCGGCCGAACAAAAGGTCCGCGAGGATCTGGCGGCGCTGTATCGGCTGATGGCGCATTTCCGCATGACGGACATGATCGACACGCACATTACCGCGCGTTTGCCGGGCTCGAAACCCGCGTTCCTGATCAACCGCTACGGCGTGTTGTTCCACGAGATGCGCGCTTCGGATCTTGTGAAGATCGACTACGAGGGCAAGGTGATCGACGAGCGTGCACGCGATACGCCCGAACTCTTTATCGTCAATGAGGCCGGTTTTACGATCCACTCGGCGGTTCACATGGCGCGCGAAGACATCGCGTTCGTCGTGCATACGCATACGGCGGCGGGGACCGCTGTGTCGGCGCAAGAGCAAGGGCTTTTGCCTATCAGCCAGCATGCGCTGAAGTTCTACGGCAAGCTGGGTTATCACGACTATGAAGGCATCGCACTTGACCTGGCCGAGCGTGACCGTCTGGTTGCCGATCTCGGCCCGCACAAGGCGATGATCCTGCGCAACCATGGCCTGCTCGCGGGTGGTGCGACCGCTGCACACGCGTTTCACGAGATCTACTTTCTCGAGCGTGCTTGCCAGGCGCAGGTGCAGGCGCTGGCCGGAGGCGTGCCATTGCGGATACCGCCAGAGCATGTTCGCGAACTCACCGCGCGGCAGTTTGAATCGGAAGGTGCGGACCCCATCATCGAATTGGCATGGCAAGCGGCGCTGCGCCTGATAGCCGATAACCTTCCCGATTACCGGTCCTGATCCGCCGTCCGGCCGCATGATTCTCACGTCGTGCGCCGGTGTTTCCTGATCTCTTGTCGGGCCACTCTTCAAGCCACTCATGACCAAGCTCGTACTCATCAGCCGAGACTACGACATGTCGGCGCTTGCGCCTGCGATCGTCGCAGCGGCACCCGAACTGCAGGTCCATTCATTCGGCGCGCCCGACACCAACGATGCGCAAGTCGCCGTGTGCTGGAATCCACCGGCGGGCGCATTGCGCTCGCTGCCTGACCTCCGGCTGGTGCACGGCATTGCTGCCGGCGTCGACAACATCTTGTGCGATCCCCATCTGCCTGCTGTACCGATATGCCGCGTAGTCGACCCATATCAGGCACGCGCCATGAGCGAATTCGTGATGTGGGGTGCACTGCATTTTCATCGACAGTTCGATCAGGTGCTTGCCAATCAACGAGCCGGAATTTGGCAGGTGCCGGCGCAAAAACTCGCAATCGATTGCACCATCGGCGTGATGGGACTCGGGGAAATTGGCGCGCGGGTTGCCACCGATCTATTGCACGCTGGTTTTACCGTAAAGGGCTGGGCGCGCAGCACCAAAACGCTGTCGAGTATCCAGTCATTCAGCGGCCGGGACGCGTTGCCGGCGTTCCTGTCGGGTGTCGATATCCTCGTGTGCCTGTTGCCTCTGACTAGCGAGACGCGCGGTTTGTTGAACGCCGATGTATTAAGGCAATTGAACCCGGGCGCGAAGTTGATTCATGTTGGCCGGGGCGAACATCTGGTGATGGACGCATTGCTTGCGGCCTTGTCTGACGGGCACATGGACGGTGCAATCGTCGATGTTTTTCCTAACGAACCGCTACTGCCCGATGATCCTCTTTGGCGCCATCCGAAGCTCATCGTTACGCCGCATATGGCGGCAATCGCGAGCCTCGAAACCATTGGTTCGCAGATTGCTGAGAACGTGCGGCGTCTGGTGCGTGGCCAGCCGCTTAACAATCAGGTGGACGTGGGTCAGCGGCAGTGAACGTCAGCGGGGCTGCGAGCCCGCGCTGACTTCATGCAGGAGCTACCCCCGCTCCTGAAGACATTCGCTAGCTGAAACGTTTCCAGCCGCGAACGTCACCGTGCCCAGTGTTGTCGATCATTTCCACAACGCGCAACGCGATATGGCTTTGGACCCGAATGCCTGCTCGCCGGGTATGGTCGCGGTGATCGTGTAGAAATCCCACGGCTCCTTCGACTCAGACGGTTTCTTCACCTGCATCAGGTACATGTCGTGAATCATGCTGCCGTCGGGCCGGATATAACCCTTGGCGTACATGTCGTCGATCTTCATCGTGTGCAGTTGCTCCATCACCTTCGTGCTGTCGGTTGAACCTGCCGCCTGCACCGCCTTCAGGTAGGTGGTCGCGGCCGAATAGTCCGCGGCCTGCAGGCTGGTAGGCATTTTCTTCATCTTGGCGAAATAGCGCTGCGCCCATTTGCGGGTCTCGGCATCCTTGTTCCAATACCAGCTGTCGGTCGCGAGAAGACCTTGGGCGGTCTCGAGTCCGAGGCTGTGGATATCGGTGAGGAAGATCAGCAGGGCGGCAATCCTCATCGACTTGGTCAGGCCGAATTCCTTTGCTGCCTTGATCGAGTTGATCGCGTCGCCGCCCGCGTTTGCAAGGCCCAGGACCTGGGCCTTCGACGCCTGCGCCTGCAACAGGAACGACGAGAAATCCGATGCCGATAACGGATGCCGCACCGCGCCGAGCACCTGCCCGCCATTCGCTTTCACCACCTCAGACGTGTTCTTTTCCAGGGCCTTGCCAAAGGCATAGTCGGCGGTCAGGAAGTACCAGGTCTTGCCGCCTTGCTTCGTCACGGCCAGACCGGTGCCGTTGGCGAGCGCGACGGTGTCATAGGCGTAGTGGACCGTGTAGGGCGTGCATTGCTCGTTGGTCAGCGCGTCGGCACCGGCGCCCACGTTGATGTACGGAATCTTCTTTTCAGCGGCAATCTGGTTGGTTGCGAGCGCGGTCGCCGAATTCGTGCCGCCGATGATTCCGTTGACGCCGTCGCGGTCAATCCACTCGCGCGCCTTCGATGCCGCAATGTCCGCCTTGTTCTGGTGATCGCCATACAGCAGTTCGATGGGCTTGCCATTCACCTTGCCACCGAAGTCGTCGATCGCCATGCGGATGGCTTCGAGACCTCCCTGGCCATCGGAGTCGGAGTAAAGGCCTGAAAGGTCTGTAATGAAACCGAGTTTGACTGAGTCGGCTGCTGCATGCGCCGCGCTCGCGGTGAAGCTCAGGATGGCTGCCGTGATGAGGCCGCGCGCAGAGCGTCGGGCGAGGGTGTTGTTCATTCCTGTCTCCATGGGTTCTTATAAGCGGCAGCGAGGCTGCTGGGTATTCCGAGCAATCCGTCAGGATCGAAAATAGCCGCTTGGGACGAATGAAGTCAAGGCTTACAGCATTGATGATGTGAGAAGACCGGGTATACCGGGGGCTGATCGTTACGCTGCGTTCCGCTGTTACACCTCCGGGGCGGTGGTTTATTCTCGGGCGCAACTATGGATGCCAGCGACCAGCGGTGCCCGCGCTTACTCGTCCACTGCCTCGCTTATTTTTTGAGCTGATTCGACATTTTTGCGGTTGTCAGGTACTACGTATTACTGATTAAAAATTTAAACCAAGCTACCGATCGTACATTACGACTTCGTCCCGATGCTCGTTGGACTGTTTATTGCGCTTCGGGCAGGATCTCCAGAAGCAATTCGGCCGGACGGCATAGACGCGTGCCGGCGGGTGTCACCACGAACGGACGATTGATGAGAACGGGGTGCGTCAGCATGGCGTCCAGCAATTGCTCGTCCGTTACCGCTGCGTCGGCGAGGTTGAGTTCCGCGAACAGCTTCTCTTTCTCCCTGATCGCTTGCCGGACGCTTAACCCGGAATCCTTGATCATCTGGACAAGAGTGCTGCGACTGGGCGGCGTCTTGAGGTACTCGATAACTTCCGGTTCAATGCCTGCAGTGCGGATCAGCGCCAGGGAAGTGCGCGACGTGCCGCAGGCGGGGTTATGGTAAATCGTGACAGTCATGCTTTGCCTCCCATGAATTGTTAACGAGGGGTTTCGCTTTATCGATGCCGTTCAGCGGAGGCGTGTCGAATGGCGCCGAAGTTCGTCGAATAGAAAATTAAACGGCCATTCTAGCGAACCTTGACCAAGCCGTCGGCTACAAATGCAGCCTGATCTGTGCCGCGAAGGCGCGAATAACTTCTTCGTTTCGCGAGAGAAACATCCACTGACCAACGCGGGTCGAAACGAGCAGCCTTGCTTCTATCAATGCCGCGACGTGCGCTGATACGGTCGACTGAGACAGCCCGCTGCGTGCGTGGATTGCGTTCGACGGTACCCCACAACCCAGGTCGATGCATCCTCGCGCAAAGTACTTGTTTGGCGTCTTTAACCAGCTCAGGATCTCGCGCCGGAACGGGTTTGCGAGTGCCTTATAAATTAAATTCTCGTCAGCCATAGATTTCGCCAAACACCACGATAGAAGCTGAAAAAATAGGAGAGAGGTAGCGACGAAACGCAAAGCGACGCCTTTGAGTCGTAGCATTCATTGCGACACCCGAACTCATCTGCGCTAGAACATGTCCGCAGCATTCTTGTGCGCAATGACTTGGGTTTGCGCTTCTTCCACGACTCGTGAGGGAATGAAGGGACCGGTGATCATGTTCGCGTAGCTTTGGCCAGGGCCTACCATCGGAAATACATCGGCGTTGTAGTCGATCATCACCTCAAGGAAGGCGGGTCCGTCAAATTCCACGAATTCCCTCAGCGTGTCCTCAAGCTCGTCTACCGCTTGAGCGCGACGGGCAAAATTAAAACCATCGGCTTGTGCCGCCATCACAAAGTCCTTGCTATGGAGCGCCTTGTCGCTGGTAAACATCCGCCCTTCGTAAAAGAGACGCTGCCACTGCCGGATCATTCCGTCCCCCCGATTGTTGAGCAGCAATACTTTGACGGGGATGCCGTAGGTGCTTGCCGTCTCCAGTTCGCCCATATTCATCCGAATGCTTCCATCGCCGTCGATGTCGATCACAAGTGCATCCGGTCGGGCCAATTGCGCGCCAATCGCCGCGGGCAGCCCAAAACCCATGGTTCCCATGCTGCCTGATGTCAGAAAGCTTCGAGGCTCGACGCACTCGAAAAACTGCGCAGCCCACATCTGATGCTGGCCGACGCCCGTTGTGATGATCGCTCGTCCACCCGTGATTTCGCTGAGCTGTTCGATAACCCGCTGCGGCTGGATCGCGAGGCTTTTTCGATCGTAGTTCATCCCGAAGGTCCGCTTCAGATCCATCACGTGCTCAAGCCAGTCGGACGATGACCGGGTCTCCGGACTGTGCTTGATCAAAGACGATAAGGCATCCTTTGCATCCCCCACGTGACTCCAGTGCACGCGTTTGACCTTGTTAATCTCCGCCTCGTCGATGTCGATATGAGCGACATGACGGGCGGCGCGAGCGAATGATTCGGGCCGGCCACCGGCGACCCGGTCGTCGAATCGCGCGCCCACCGCAATGAGAAAGTCGCAGTCGTCAACGGCGTAATTCGCGCAAGCGGCGCCATGCATGCCGAGCATCCCGAGACACAGTTCGTGTTTTGCAGGTATCGCACCAAGACCCATGAGCGTGGTCACAACCGGAATTCCGTTGCGCTCGGAGAACATTCGTAGCTCGGCGCTCGCACGCGCCGTGATGACGCCCCCGCCAACATAGAGCAACGGCCGCTTACTCTGCCGCAATAGATCGAAGAAAGCGTTAGCTTTATCCCCGTCAAGACGCGCGCCTTTCGCCACCATCCGGAGACGATCGGAATAGCCGCGAAAATGCAGCGTACCGTGCCCGTGATAGGGCCCCGTCCAGTTCTGGATGTCTTTTGGCACGTCCACGACGACTGGACCAGGCCGGCCGCTGCGCGCAATGTCGAACGCGCTTCGCAGTGTTTGCTCGAGCTTCGTCGGGTCCGTAATCAGAAACACATGCTTCGCGCACGCCGACATGATGTTGAAGACGGGCGCCTCCTGAAACGCATCGCTGCCGATTGCGGCACGCGGCACTTGTCCGCAGATGAGGACGACGGGAATCGAATCGCCGTAACAGTCGGCGATTGGCGTCAGGGCGTTGGTCGCGCCCGGGCCTGACGTGACCATGAAGACGCCGACTTTTCCGCTGGCCCGCGCATAGCCGGCGGCCATAAAGCCCGCGGCCTGCTCATTGGCCGGCACCACAAACTTGATTTGACGCTCGGCATGTGCCGCGTTCGTTTCGTTATAACGAAACACGGCGTCGTACGTCGGCAGAATCGCGCCGCCGCTGTATCCAAATATTGTGTCGACGCCTTGCTCGGCGAGTACGCGCAGGATGATGTCAGCCCCCGAGAGCGTTTCGCTCGGATTCGTTGGGCTCAGATCGGCGGGTGAAGCAATGATTGGGTTTTGGGTCATGACTGCCTCGACAAGGACATCGTAATGCTGCTGGCGAATGCTTCACCAAGGTCCTCCCTGATGAGAGCCAAGGCCATCTGGATACCGTCACTTACTCCGTGCGACGAGTACAGGTTGCCATCCCTTAAGCAGCGTTGATTGCGCATGACGTGGACCAAGGGATACTCGGACGAGAGGCGTTGCGCGTCGCGCCGATGCGTGGTCAACGAACGATGATCGGCAAGCCCGGCGCGCGCGATCAACAAGGCTCCGTTGGACACCGACGCGAGCCTTCGCACTCTACGTCCGGTAACGCTGAGCCAGTCCACCAGTGCACCATGCTCATCTCCCGGACTGATGACCGGAGAACCTGGGACTACGACGATGTCGAACGAAGTTCGCAAATCGAGCAGACATTCCGTCGTGCCTACCGCTACGCCATTCGAGCACACGACCGGCCCAGGGAATGGCCCCACGAGATGCTGCTCGTACAACGTGGCGCCCCACAAACGGTTCGCTTCGTGGAAAACGTCCATTGGGCCTGTTATTTCGAGTAGCCGAAATCCTGCGTACAGCATCATCGCAACATGCATGAGCCGTTACTCCTCAAATTCACTGCATACGAGCGTCGCGCGTTAACGGAAAGCACGACCTTCGAAGAGGCGGCCCTGGCCGCATTCACGAGTCCCAAGTCTACTCAGCCGGCACGGGAGAGGAAACACGTGGATGTCGCCATGCTGGGCCAATTAACGTGAGATTTGGGCCAACGGCGCGGCTGCGGTAACGTCGTACGTTTTGTTGAGCTGCGTCCGGAAGTTAATGTCCATCGCACATCGCTTTAGTGCAGTTTCGTTACGCGGGCGCAAAAGACTCTTACCGGCTAGCCCATCACCGTTTTTGGGCTATTGCGGTAATCTCGCCTGTCGCGCGTCAATACAGGTTGGTCGGCTTGGTCCAGTCGTTCGGGTGAAGCCAAGCGAATCGCTAGTATCGAAAGCGAGCTCAATAACGAGCTCAATAACGGGCTTACCAACTCCACGAAGGGTCAATGCATGAAAGTCGCCATTGTTATATTCGATGGTGTCCAGTCGCTCGATGTTGCGGGCCCCCTCGACGTGTTCGCGGAAGCAAACACGATCCTTTCCGATGAGCAGAAATATGAAGTCTCCCTTGTGGGTCCCCGGGCCGGCACCGTGACCTGCTCGAACGGAATGGGGCTTTCCGTGCCGTATGGTTACGCGGATCTCGATACCCAATGGGACCTGCTACTGGTCACGGGAGGGCCGCAATTGCCCGACGCCAAACTATCAGACGACTTTCTAACGTGGCTCCAAAATCAGGCTAAAGGCGCGGCACGGTTCGGTTCCGTTTGCAATGGGGCGTTCGTGCTCGCCCATGCGGGACTGCTCGACGGCAAGGAAGTGACAACACACTGGGCAGACGCGGGCCGCCTCGCTCGCGAATTTCCGCAGGCGTGTGTGCAGCCCGACAAGATCTTCGTTCGTGCCGGCCGCCTCTTTACCTCGGCTGGCGTGACGGCTGGCATCGATCTGTGCCTGTCGCTGGTCGCTGAAGACTGGGGTCACGAACTGGCGGTGCATGTTGCTAAACGTCTTGTGGTTTATATCCAGCGCGAAGGTGGCCAGTCTCAGTACAGCCCGTATGTTGGAGCGGGGAGGGACGAAGATCCGATCATCCGCAAAGTGCACCGCTATGTGACCGAGCATTTAACCGATGCGTTGTCGATCGAACAACTCGCGGGCGCGGTTGCAGTGAGCCGACGGACCTTCTCGAGATTATTTGCGAAGTATGCAAAGGTGACGCCGTCGGTGTTTGTTGAGCAGGTTCGCGTCGACAGCGCGAGGAAGTTGCTCGAAGACTCGGATGCACCGCTGAAGACCGTGGCGTTTAAATGCGGGTTTCGCAGTGCCACGCATATGCGCACGACTTTCTCCCGACGGCTGGAGGTAACACCCAAACAATATCGGCAACGTTTTCGTGGCGAAGCAGGCCAGCAGCCATGGGCGGATAACGGTGCCGGCAAACAGGTCTTTTTTCAATGACTGTCATATCTGCGAATGACGTTGATTCCCAACAATCCCTTCCTGATGTCCTTGAACCGGGTTTATCGATAATATTCTGCGGAATCAATCCAGGGATGCGAGCGGTATCGACAGGTCATCACTTTGAGGGCAGGGGCAATCGGTTCTGGCGGGTCATGCATCTTGCAGGCTTTACGCCCGAACAGCTTCGTCCCGAAGACGACCGCTCGATTCTTCGATACGGCTGTGGTCTCACCACGGTAGTTTCGCGGCCCACGGCGCAGGCCGCCGAGCTATCGCGATTGGAGATTGAACTGGCCGGCGATGCTTTCCGGCGAAAGATCGAATACTACGCACCCCGGAACATCGTCTTCCTGGGAAAGATGGCGCTCTCGGCAATCTCGGGTTCGCGCGATATCGATTGGGGCCTGCAAACCAGGCCATTCGGTGGCGCACGCGCGTGGGTCGTACCCAATCCAAGCGGCCTGAACCGGGCGTTCGACCTCGATGCGCTGGTCGCCGCCTACCGGGACGTTCGCATCGCAGTAGCGTCCACACCCTGAAGGTGCGCGTTTTTACGTAGCGTCTCCGTCACGAATTCGACGAACGCGCGAATCTTGCCGCTGGTGCTTCGGCGCTCTACATGGAGCAGACTGACCGGGACCGACTCGGGCTCAAATGCGCTCAGGATAGGCTGGAGCCTGCCATCGTCGACCTCGGGCGCCGCCTGGTACGACAGAAACTGGGTTATCCCTACACCGTCAACAGCGGCGAGAATGGCTGCGGGACCCAGGTCCACAATCATCCGCGGCCGAAGTCTGACAGGCAACCTTGAGCCGTTCTCGTTGAACACCCACTCAAGCGGCAGCGAGACGCCCGTGAATGACACAACATGGTGATTGGCCAGATCCCGGGGGTGAAGGGGTTCGCCGTGCGCGGCAAGATAAGACGGCGCCGCATACGTCCTGCGCCGCACAGAACCCAGCGGAATGGCGAATGTGGAGGAGTCGCCAAGATGGCCCACACGGATGGCGATATCCACCCCCTCCTCCAGAAGCCGCGTGGTTCGATCGGCATACACCGCGGTGATGCTGACGTCCGGATAACGCAACGCGAACGCGTTGACCAAAGGTGCAACGTATCGCTGGCCGAACAGGACCGGCGCGGAGATGGTCAATGTACCGACGGGTTTGAGTTGATCAGCCGCAATGTGTGCTTCTGCATCCGTGATGGCGTCCAGCACCGTCCTGCAGGCTTCGAGGTAGGTCAACCCTGCATCGGTCGGACGAACTGATCGAGTCGTCCGGGCAAGCAGCGGTGTGCCGAGGCGCGACTCGAGCGAACTGACCGCCCGCGAGACTGCGGCGGACGACATGCCTACTTTGTCGGCCGCGCCAGTAAAGCTGCCCCGGTCGACGATGGCTACAAAAATCTCCATCTCACGCAATTTATCCATTTCGCTTCCCTCGGGTCCCCGCATTCATATGACGTGATTTTATGCGTTGTGATGTGCACGGTGACGAATCGCGTCATTGGATCGTTTATTCGACATGGCAAGAAGCGGCCATTCATGTTTTTGTACGCGCTAGGGGAGTTTGCCTTATCCGCTTGAAAAAGACTCTTTCAGCGCGTGAAGGTTATCAGCGCATCAGCGGTTTGGTTGGCAGGATTCACCCACTCTTTGGCCGAATACGCGACTAGCTGCGGCCCCTTTCAATGGGCCTATCTCGGACAATTACTCCATGCCGTAAAGCCCAACCAACGCGAAAGAGGTTTCCATGTTTACCGCAATGCTTGAAGTTCACCCCATCCCTGAACAGTTCGATGCCTATCTCGGCATGGCCAAGATGCTGCGTCCTGAGCTCGAGAAGATCGAGGGGTTTATCGACAACAACCGCTATGCAAGTCTCACGCGCGACGGATGGCTTCTTTCGCTGTCGAGTTGGCGCGATGAGAAAGCACTCGTGCGGTGGCGCAGCCAGGAGACGCACCACAAGATCATGCAGGCTGCGCGTGACCGGGTGTTTTCCGACTATCGCTTGCGCATTGGACAAACCGTCAGCGACACGCGCGTTCCCACGGGACACGTCTTGCTTGAGCAGCGCCTGGATGTCACCGCGACGGGTCAAGGAACGGCCGTGACGCTGCATGATGGAAAGTTCTCGCCGGAGTGGATCAGGCAGGTTGGCGCAGAAGGAGTAGCGAAATCATTTGGCTTGGATACAAGTGCGTCCGGCTTTGTTTCCTGGGACGTATTCGACCATCTGATGACACCAGGGGACGCGATCGCGGTGGTGACGTGGCGCGACCATGCGGCGGCTGCAGCATTCCTGGGCAATGCGGCGTCGGTGGAGGTTTCGCGCCTGCGCAATATCCGCATCGTCCGGGAGTACGGAATGTTCGATCGACGGGAAGCACCGCAATACTTCAAAGAGGTGCAAGCGAGGGCGTAAGTCGGTCGCGTCCCGGCATTGGCGTTGGAGGATCGTCGTTTTTCGCAGGATCTAAAAATGAATCTATTTAGAATTCCTATTGAATATGAGAAACAAGGGAGTCCTATGGCTACAGGAAACTATTCAGCAACTGAAACGGCAACGCCGACCGTCGCAGAGTCGTCCGAAGTCGTTCCAGTGCCGACACAATCCGCGCTTTCGCTCCGTCTTGCCGTCGGCCTCGTTGGAATGCTGCTCGCGTCGCTATTGGCCATTCTCAACGAACAGGTCACTGCTGTGTCGATGGCGGACATTCAGGGCGCGTTCTCGATCGGCCATGACGATGGAACCTGGCTGACCGCTCTGTTCGAAGCGGCGAATGTGGCTACGATGGTGTTCGCCCCGTGGTTCGGGATCACCTTCACGCTCAAGCGATTCACGATCGGCGCCGTGATCGCGACAATGCTCTTCGGCATCCTTTGCCCCTTCGCGCCGAACCTGCTTACGCTGTATGTGTTGCGCGTCTTGCAGGGGATTGCGGGTGGATGCCTTCCGCCGATGTTGATCATCGTGGCGCTGCGCTATCTTCCGCCCAAGGTGAAGCTGTACGGCCTTGCAGGGTACGCGCTCACGGCAACCTTTGGACCGGCGCTCGGCACACCGCTTGCCGCATTGTGGACCGAGTATGTCGGCTGGCAAATGGCCTTCTGGCAAATCGTGCCGCTGGGTATCGCGTGCTGCGTGGGGATCCAGCAAGGGCTGCCTCCCGATCCGCTGAAACTTGAACGGCTCAAAGCATTCAACTGGACCGGGTTTCTGACGGGGTTCCCAGCCGTCGCCATGCTCGTGACCGGCCTTCTGCAAGGAGATCGTCTTGACTGGCTCAATTCCGATTTTATCCGCGTGATGTTCGTGGGGGGCGGGTTGCTGTTCGCGACATTCCTCGTCAACGAGTGGTATCACCCGCTGCCTTTTTTCAAGCTGCAATTGCTGTCGCGCAGAAACTTCACGCATGGACTAATGACGCTGGTCGGCGCGGTAATACTGCTAGTGGGCGTGGCTGCAATACCCGGCCAATATCTGGCCAAGGTTCACGCCTACAGGCCACTGCAGACTGCGCCGTTGTCGTTGCTGGTGGCCATCCCGCTATTGATCACGCTTCCTTTGACGGCTGCCGTCCTGAATCTGAAGCGGGTTGACCACCGGTGGGTCATGGCAATTGGATTGGGTCTCATGACCACCACGTGCCTGATGGGGAGTTTCATTACGTCCGAGTGGATCCGCAACAATTTCTACTGGCTTCAATCCCTGCAAATCGTTGCGCAACCGATGGTGATCCTGGGAATCCTGATGGGCGTAACGACGGGCTTGGCGCCCACCGACGGTCCATTTGCTTCAGCGATGTTCAACTCGCTTAAAACGTTTTCCGCAGCTTTGGCGACGGGTCTTATCGAAGGGTTGGGTACAGATCGCGAACATCTTCATTCGAACGTGCTCGTGGACCACTTGGGCAATCACGCGCTTGTGACGAGCCAAAGCATCGACGCGGCTCATGGTCTTGGCGAACTTGCACACCGGCTCCACGAGCAGGCAGTGGTGCTGACATCGGCGGATCTTTATCGCGTCATGGCGGGAGTTGCCATCGCCGTTCTTTTCCTGGTGCCCGTGTTACCCGTGCGTATTTATCCACCGTGGTGCGCCACGCCCCCCTCTTCGCATTAAGGGACGATATCTATCATGTCATCCATTGCCCGATCTCCCCTCAAGATTATTCGTATTGCCGCTCTGGTTGTCGCAGTCGGCGTTGGCGCATGGGCTTGCTCAAGCCTGTTAATCCACTCGAATACCGAATCCACAAACGACGCATACGTAGAGGCCGATTTCACCCTCGTGGCGCCGCGTATTGCCGGCCAGATATCCGACGTTTTTGTCGACGACAATCAATCAGTGAAAGCCGGGCAATTACTGGTGCGTATTGATGACCGTGACTTCAAGGCCGCACTAATGAGCGCAGAAGCGGACGTGGCTGCGGCAAAGGCATCGGTTGCAAACTACGACGCGGAGATCGCACGGCAGCCGTCGCTCGTCGAGCAGACTCGCGCGACACTCAAGTCCGACGATGCGTCTATCGAGTTTGCGCGAGCCAACGCCTCGCGGTATCAGAACCTCTCGGATGCCGGCGCAGGAACGGCTCAGGAGCAGCAGCACGCCTCGAGCACGCTTGCCGAGCAACTCGCACAGCAGGCCCACGATAGGGCTGCCATGGCGTCGACCGAGCAGAACCTGGACGTACTGCGGACACAACGCGATAAGGCCGCTGGCGCGCTCGCACGCGCCGAGGCGGCGCTTGAGCAAGCGAAGCTCAACGTGTCCTACACGGAGATACACGCGCCAATCGATGGCAAGGTCGGCCGGCGCTCTGCTCGGGTTGGTGCATTCATCACGCCCGGTGCGCCGGTTCTTGCGATCGTGCCGCTTTCCGAAGCCTATGTCGTCGCCAACTTCCAAGAAAACCAGATCACCGACATGCGGCCTGGCGAAAGCGTGCGGATCAAGGTCGACAGCTTTCCTGGCGTTGTGATTCACGGCCGTGTCGATAGCCTCGCCCCTGCAACCGGCGTGAGCTTCGCGCCCATCGCACCCGACAACGCGACGGGCAACTTCACGAAGGTCGTCCAACGCGTACCGGTCAAGATCGCCATTGACCGCGGTCAGGAGGCAGCGTCTGCATTGAGCGTGGGGCTGTCTGTGGAAACGGAAGTTGCCGTCGGCCGGCATGGCGCTACGTCAGTTGAAAGGGGAGATGAAAAATGAATACGAACGACTTTTCCTTCAGCGCGTTAGTGTTGGAGATACTGGCGTGCCTTGTGATAGCGGGTTGCACCGTGGGGCCGAATTTCGAATCTCCAACAACCTCCACGCCGCCGCAAGTTTTCGAGCGGACCCAAGCTGCGCAAGCACCCAGCAAGGCCGTCGAAGCCGGTTTTAATTCAGACTGGTGGACACTGTTTAACGATCCCACGTTGAACGCACTCGAACAGCAACTGGCCGATGCGAACCTTGACGTAGCGGCAGCATCGGCGCGCCTTCGGCAGAGCCGGGCCGAACAGCGCGTGGCGGGTGCGGCGCAATATCCGACGCTCGACGGCGCTGCGTCGTATGACCGCGAGCGCGGAAGTCCGAACGGTATTCTGTCGCTGCTCGGGGTGAGTCCGACCGAAACGCAATCGCAATCCGCTTCGGGTGCCTCGCCGCTTGGCGTGGCGCCGTTGCCGGGTTCCAAGGGCTCACCGGCTTACAACCTCTATCAAGCCGGTTTCGATGCATCGTGGGAACTCGACATCTGGGGCCGCAATCGCCGCGGTGTCGAAGCCGCATCCGCGTTGGCGGACGCTTCCTACGAAGACCGAAACGCAGTCTTGTTGTCGGCACGCGCAGAACTCGCGCGAGACTATATCGAGTTGCGCGACACACAGTCATTGCTGAGGATCGCGAAACAAAACCTTGAGCTGGCGCGCAATACCACGAAGCTCACGCAAATAAGGGTGCATGAAGGCGTGACGACGGATCTGGACGTGGCCAACGCTTCCGCACAGGCGGAGTCAATCGAAAGCCTGATTCCTACGCTTGAATCGCGATGCGAAACCACGATCAACGCCATAGGCGTATTGCTCGCGGAAGAACCGGGCGCGCTTCAACAAACGCTCGTCGAGGCGCATGACGTGCCCGAATTGCCTGGTCAAGTTCCCATCGGCTTTCCGTCGGAATTGGTGCAACGCAGACCCGATATCAGGCGAGCGGAAGCGCAACTGCATGCGGCCACGGCGTCGATCGGCATGGCAAAAGCCGATTTCTATCCGCGTATTTCACTTAATGGCAGCGCAGGTTTCCAGACGCTTCAACTTTCGAGTCTCGCCAACTGGGCGTCGGGACAGTTTGTTGTCGGACCCTCCATTACCATGCCGATCTTCGAGGGCGGGCGCCTCAAGGGGACGCTGAACCTGCGTGAGGCCCAGCAACAGGAGGCTGCGATCGTCTACAAACACACGGTACTCAATGCTTGGCGCGAGGTGGACGATGCACTTGTTGTCTACGATGCCGAGCAGCGCCGCCGCGATCGGCTGACGGAGGTGGTTGCCCTGAACCAGCGCGCACTCTCGGTAGCGCAGCAGCGCTACAAGGCTGGAGCACTTGATTATCTTGACGTGCTGAACGTGCAGAAGCAATTGCTCGAGGGGCAAAGCAACCTTGAACAAAGCAAGGCGACTGCGGACGCCAATCTCATCACCCTGTGCAAGGCGCTCGGCGGCGGCTGGCAATCGACTTACGACAACCGATACGTCTCGCGCTAACGCACCCACGGGGCGGCAGACGCGCATACATTTCGATTGTTATTTAAATGTAAGCCAGAGAGAGTGACGGCATTCACTCAAGTGACGTCTGAGTTTGCCGTTAAAGGGTATGGGCCGAATGACGCCGTCGGCTTCGGTTGCGTTCGCAGTCATCGATGCGCGCTACCGCTTGAATATCGATGTGAGATATAAAAGTGAGACGAACATGTTTTCGACGATTAAAGGCCGCCTGGGCATTGCCATGGCGCTTCTGGGTTTGTTGCTGATCGTGATCGGCGGGCTGGGGCTGTGGGGAATGAGCCGCGGTAACGACACGACTCGCGGGCTTTTCATGAACCAGATGCCTAGCGCTGTCGCGGCCGGCAACGCCGAAATGTTTACCGCCCGTGAGCGGCTCAGCTTCGATCGCGCGGCTTTGCTGGTTGGCAAGCCCGCCGCTGCGGAAACAGCCATTGGACGCGGTGCTTTGATGCGCACCCGCGCGGACAAGGAGTGGGCAACCTACGCTGCGCTGCCCCAGGGTCCGGGCGAACGCAAACTAGCCGATGACTTCCAGGCCAAGCGCCTTGAACTCCAGAAGCTGATGGATGACGGATACGCCAATATCAGGGCGAACGACGCAGACAAGATTGTCGCGTCTGCTGAATCCATGCAGGTTGCGTTCAACCAGCTGGCTGCGTTCGGCGAAGCGCTTCGCAAGTATCAATTCGACTCAGCCAAGAGCGACTACGACAACTCGCAGGAATCATTCGGCGACTTCCGCTTTATTAGCATTGCTGCCATTCTGGTCGGCCTCGCGGCAGCCCTGTTCTCCTGGCTTTCGCTGCGTCGTTCGATCGGGCGTCCGCTTGAAGAAGCGCTTGCGCAATTCGATGCAATCGCCGCCGGCGACCTGCGCCGCGAGTTGATCGTCACCTCGCGCGACGAGATGGGGCAACTGCTGTCGGGCCTCGCCAAGATGCAGGCGAGCCTTGTGAGCACGGTACGCACGGTGCGCTCGGGCAGTGAATCGATCGCCTCGGCGACCAAGCAGATTGCGGCGGGTAATATCGATTTGTCGTCGCGCACGGAAGAGCAGGCGTCGGCGTTGCAGGAAACGGCATCGAGCATGGACGAGTTGACCGGGACCGTGAAGCAGAATGCGGAGAACGCGCGTCAGGCAAGCTCGTTGGCCGCCAGCGCGTCGGACATTGCGAACAAGGGCAGCACGGTTGTTTCGCAAGTGGTCACCACCATGGGCGACATCAACCAGAGTTCAACGAAGATCGCGGACATCATTACGATCATCGAAGGCATCGCGTTCCAGACCAACATCCTGGCGCTGAACGCAGCGGTGGAAGCGGCGCGTGCCGGCGAGCAAGGTCGAGGTTTTGCGGTCGTGGCGGCAGAGGTTCGCAGTCTCGCGCAACGGTCGTCAGCGGCAGCGAAGGAGATCAAGGAGTTGATCAACACGTCGGTCTCGCGTGTGCAGACGGGCACGACGCTGGTGGGCGATGCGGGGCGCACGATGTCCGAAATCATCGGCGCGGTGCAGCGTGTGACGGACATCATGGGCGAGATCGCGGCGGCGTCCGAAGAGCAGAGCAGCGGCATTGATCAAGTGGCGCGCGCGGTCACGCAAATGGATGAAGTGACTCAGCAAAATGCGGCGCTTGTGGAAGAAGCCGCAGCCGCGGCGCAATCGCTGGAGGATCAGGCGGGTGCTTTGAAGGCAGCTGTTTCGGTGTTCCAGTTGGACGACAGGGGTCTGGAAAGCGGCAAGACGGCGCTCAGCGTGAAACCAGCGCGAGGGGCGGCGCATCGTGCGTCGGCGGTGCCGAAGGCACGCGCGATTGCCGTGAGTTCGAGTCCGGTTGCAGCGGTTGCAGCGGCTCCCCGGCTCAAGACACCGGCGCTGATCAAAGAGAAGTCCAAGCCCGTTGCATTGGCCGGCGCTGCGGATTGGGAGGCGTTTTAACTAGCGGCTTGATTTGATTGGGCCTGCGGTCTCAGGGAGGCGTTCGATGTTCGCGCCTCCCGACCGCGACAGGTTCGCGATTCGATCCGCCAAGGCATTCGGATGCAAGATCCGAGCTTTTTATCGCCACTTTGCAATCCCGCATCACGCTTACTTCGCGGGCAATGGCGACGGACTCATTCGTTTCATGCGCCTTCTTTCGAGGAAGGTCCATAGCGTCAAGCCGCCATACGTCGCGTATCGAAGAGTAGTAGAAACGTTGGCGATCCACGCAGCATCTCCCCACTCGA
The DNA here is from genome assembly GCF_009766085.1 of Burkholderia sp. S171. GTDB lineage: Bacteria > Pseudomonadota > Gammaproteobacteria > Burkholderiales > Burkholderiaceae > Caballeronia. Next base: position 20,302 of record NZ_LMUF01000071.1, read on the forward strand.
TATTCAGCAGCAATCGCACGGCATTCTCCACCGTCAGACCCAGTCCCCACACCAGTGTCATCTTTCGAATGACCGCCACGAGGTCAGGGTTGTCGCGCCACCATTGCTCGAACTGAGCCGTTCCTCCGTCCTGCTCGCGGGAAACAGTCGACCGCCCGAGATAAAACACGAGCGGCCGTGGAAAAGCGAGTGAAATCAAAAACGCGATGCCGATCAAACCCGAGATGACGGGCTCTTCAAAAAGGCGCGTACGCGCGTTGTCGATATAGGACGAAACCGCCAGTGAGAATAACGTGCCGACCAGCACGATTGCGCTTAGCGCATCAAAGTGGCGCAAGCGTAAAAGATCCCAGGTCATCCAGGCTATTAGCGGCAGCGTCGAGGCGGCCAGTGCGCCAAGGTGGCCCCACTGCGGATACGCAAGGTGATAGGCGAGCCACGGGAAGAGCACGTTGATGCAGATCGCGGATAAATATCGGGCCCGGTTGTTCATACGAATTGCCTGAGTGACGAAGTTCGGCGCTGCCGAGGTGCCGGCGCGGTGTGAACAAACACACCCGCGCCACAAACATAATGGCGGTCATCAATGAAATGATAAGACCGCTCGAAAACTTTGGCGCACTTCTTTTGATGTTGAAACAACGAGTACGGCTGAATTCCTAGCGCTGCTTAAGCGCTGCCGCATCAAAGCATCGAAACGCAAGGCTGATGCGTGGCCCGTCAACGCCGCTCATCTTCGGTATGCCGTGATTGTGCGTAAACTGCGATGCGTAGCTCATCATGATCACACTGCCCGCATGCAGGTCCACATTGAGCGTGCGGCCCTTGCCCGACTTCGCGCGGATTGTCATGCGTCGGGTCGCACCCAGCGACAAAATTGCTAAGGGCGCTTTCTGCACCAGCCCTTGCGTCTTGTCGTTATGGGGCGCAACGCTGTCGTTGCCGTCGCGATACAGATTCAAGCCGACGCTGTTGAACTGTGCGCCGGCAATCGCGCGCACTTGGATTGCAGCCTCCATCAGAGGCTCCGGCAAGTCTGGTGCGTCCAGCGAGAAATGCGCCATCAGCCTGGGCACGTCGACCTCGCGTTCGTACATCAGGCGACGCTGATTGCCCCACGTCACTTGGCCAAGCGCCTGCTCAAACCACGCGTGCGCAGTCTCTTGCGTGACCACGTCGGGCAGGTAACGAATCCCGCTTTCGGCGTCTTCCACAAGGTCGAGCGGCACGGCATCGAACAGATCGCTTTGAAGCACGACAATTCCTTTCCTGGTTTTTCCTGGATTCGGCTAATTAATCTGCCGCGAACGGCAATTCACCCTGAACCGATTGCGGCTCTGCGACCTCTGACCCCGCCGGTAGCAACGCCGTCACGCGTACGCCGAGCAAACGCAGCCGCCGGTCCAGCGGCACGCGTTTCAGGCACTCGGTCGCGGCGCGCCGGATCTCTGTTGCATCGGCCGTTGGAAACGGGACCGTCAGGTCCCGCGTGACCGTGCTGAAGTCGTTGTAGCGCAGCTTGATGCCGACCGTGCGACCTTCGTACCCCTTGCGACGCAGGTCGTCGGCTACGCGCGTACACAGGTCGGTGAACGTTGCCGAGAGTTCTGCGCGATCGTGGCGTGCATGCAGGTCGCGCTCGAAGGTGGTTTCGCGGCTCATCGACTTAGGCTCGGAGCTGACCACCACGGGCCGTTCGTCAAACCCCTGCGCCACTTCCAGGAGCCATGCCGAGTAAGTCCGGCCAAAGCGGGCCTGCAGTATCTCCGGGTCCGCGCGCGCCAGATCACCGACGGTCTCAATGCCGATAGCCGCCAGTTTTTCATTCGCCTTCGGCCCGATGCCGTTCACCTTGCGTACGGGCAGTGGCCAGATTCGCAACGGTATGTCGGCGGGGGTGAGGATGGTCAGGCCGTCGGGTTTATCCAGTTCCGAGCCGATCTTCGCCAGCAGCTTGTTCGGCGCGACGCTGATGGAACACGACAGGGCGGTCGCGTCGCGTACGGCCTGCTTGATGCGTGCGGCGGTCTCGGCGGGGTCGCCCGGCAGGTCCGTCAGGTCGATATAGATTTCATCGATACCCCGATTCTCGATTTGCGTGGTGAACGTGGCCACCGCCTCCTTGAAGAGGCGCGAGTAGTGCCGGTACGAATCGAAGTCGGTGGGCAGCAGGATGGCGTCGGGCGCGAGCTGCGCTGCTTTCATCATGCCCATGGCGGAAAACACGCCGAGCGCGCGCGCCTCGTAGGTCGAGGTGGTAACAACGCCGCGGCCCGCGTAATCGCGCAGCCGTTTAAAACGCCGGGTGCCGTCAGCCAGTGTTTCGGGCGTAGCGTTCCTGCCGCCGCCGATCACGACCGGCTGGCCGCGCAGTTCCGGATAGCGCAGCAGTTCAACGGACGCATAAAAAGCGTCCATGTCTAGATGCGCAATGTGCCGCGTGGTTGTCACCGCTGCGCTCCAGCACGCAAGCGGCTCAACGCGATTGATGCGCAAGAAGCGGATGTGCCGATATTTTTGCTGAGATCCGACATGACCCGAATAGCTGTATGGATGTACAGTATTTTACATCAAAAGTGCCGGGCGCAATACGGCAGGTGAGGAGAATTGGTCGGACGGGTGGTCATTAGAAATCAAAGACTTGCCAATAAATTCGATCACGCGCCAGATTAAACAGGACTGAATATATTGGACTTGGCGTCATTTCGCTTGAAAGGATACGGCCGCGAAGACGCGGGAATTCGCCGACGCAAGGTCGCGGTCAAACAGAGGCTCGCCTGCGTTCTGATACGGTTCCCACGTAACTATCAAATGCCGTCACGAGATGCTGGATCGCCTGTTCGAGGTCATCCGCCGACGCTGGCGTTTCAAAAGACGGAATCGTTTGCATCGTTTCCTTCGTCGTCAGGGCTCTCAGCAGTCTGGCGGTCATCTCATCGTAGCGATTGGCACGCTCCCGGTCATATGCGTCGGGTTCCCCGCTCCGAAGGACTTCGATCACCGCGGCGGCGCCGCAAACCACCCGCACCGCGACGGTCAAGTTCCGCAATTGTTCGAGCCGCGCAGATCGCCGCTGGCCCTCCAAAAGCATACGTTCTCTCGCAACTTCAAGCCGTGAGCTGGCCAGACCGGCTTCGCGTTGGAGGCGATCGAGGGAGTCGGTTGATCCTCCAGCCATCCGAAGGACGGCGGACGCGAATGCCATGTTGGCCGAAATCGCGGCTGAGATCGCGGCATTCAGCGCGTTACTCTCCTTCGGCGGCCAGAGAAGAAAACCCGCGGCCACGCCTACGCAGGCACCGACGAATTCATTGGCAAGACGGGCGCCCCCCATCTTACGCGGCGCTCCTTAGCGAAGTGCGGCCGCCACCGCCTCATCAATCTGCAGCGCAAAGCGGGCTTCAACATTGGGCACCGTGAAGCCAATTGACAGTTCCAGATACGCATCGCCAAGCACCAGCTGAACGAATGTCGCTGCCCGCAATGCAGCCGTCGATTTGTTAAATCGCTTTCGCAGAATTTGTGCGGCGAAGGCACGCACGACCTTTGCGCCGTTCTCGTAAAACACTTGGCCCAGTTCCGGAAACCGCTCGGCCTCAGCAACGATGGCCCGATAAAGCCGCAGATAATCCGGCGTAATAAGGCTTCGTGCCAGCATCCATCCCAACTCGCGCAACTCGGCTTCGGGTGCGCCATCGGTTTGCTCGCCCTGGGCTCCGGCGAGCAAGACGCCCACTTGAGCGCACATCTCGCTGACCAGACCCACGAAGAGCGCCTCCTTCGACTTGAAGTGCCGATAGACCGTCTGCTTGCCGACGCCAGCGGCCGCGGCGACATCGTCCATTGTTGCCAAGCCGAAACCCTGGCTTAAAAAAACAGTTTTCGCGCCGTCGAGGATGGCGGACCGCTTACGGCGTTGCAGCGGGCTCAGGTCGGGGAGAGAAGAAGTATCCATGCAAGATAAATAACAGATCGTTGAGTAGTTGACAAGACTGGTCAGTCTCGTTTAGATTGCGTCAAACGAGACCGATGAGTCTCGTTTGTATGACTATTCGACTTCGCAACCCATCCTTGGAGAATGCTTTGAAACTGTTCATGACAGGTGGTACTGGCTTTATCGGGCAAGCGGTCGCGCGCAAGGCAATCAGCCTCGGCCATCAGGTGACGGCGCTGGTGCGCGAGGAGAGTTCGCCGGCCGCGAGCGCGCTGGCACGTCTCGGTGTGACGCTGCATCCCGGCGACCTGCGCGAGCCGCAGTCTTTCGCTGCGACTGCCGGCGCCGCTGATGGCGTGGTGCACATGGCATCGACCAACGATGCTTCTGCCGCTGCTGTTGACGAGGCTGCGGCTGTAGCGATGCTTTCACATCTGCATCCGGGCGCGGCGTTTGTCTATACGTCGGGCACCTGGGTCTACGGCAATACGGAGGGCGAGCCCGCGACTGAAGCATCGGCGCTGAACTCCACACCACTCGTCGCGTGGCGGCCCGCAGTGGAGCAACAGGTGCTGGCGCTGGCAGCACGCCGCTCGATTGCCGCAGTGATCCTCAGGCCGGCAATGGTGCACGGCTACGGCGGCGGTGTCTTCGGCATGCATGCCGGCATGGCCCGTCAGACCGGCAGTGTGAGGGTCGTCGGCGGTGGTCGCAATCACTGGCCGGCCGTTCACGTCGATGACCTCGCCACGGCCTACCTGAGCGCGGTGGAGCAGGCAGCAAGTGGGGACGATCAGGTCGCGGGACAGATCTTCAACGTGGTCGCGGAAGAAGCCGTTGCCGTTGCCGAAATGGGTGAAGCGATTCGGGCCTCGGTCGGTGCGGAGCGCGTCGAATTGTGGCCGCTCGACGATGCTCGCCAGTCGCTTGGGCCGTTTGCCGATGCACTGGCGCTCGACCAGACGGTAAGCGGCCAGCATGCCCGGCGAGTCCTTGCATGGGAACCCCACGGCCCCGGCCTGATTGCGGACCTCTCTGTGCAGAAGCACGATGAGCCAGGCAGCGGAGCATGACGATGGCGTTAAACACTGGATCCTTCGAATCGATTCTCGCGATGATCGTAGCGGTTCTCTTCGCGGTTGCCGGGGTGGTCAATCTCGCAGGACTCGGCGCGGTGAAGCGCGACTTCGCACGCTGGGGTTATCCGGCATGGTTTCGGTTGCTCTGTGGTGTTCTCGAGTTGCTCAGTGCAGCACTTCTTCTTGGACCACCAACCAGAGTGTTAGGCCTGACGCTGGCCGGTGCGATCATGATTGGCGCGCTCTTCACATTGCTAAGAAATCGGGAGCCGTTCCAGCATCTCGCCCCGGCGCTGATCTTCTCGGCTCTCGTTGCGGTGACGGTGGCGGTCCACGCTTGAGGCTTGCTCGCCAGCAGGCGAGTGAGCCCGGGATATGAACCGCGTGCTTGCGCTGGGTGGCGCTTTGTCGAGAACGTGTGTGCGCGAACATTAAAGTTGCGCTGACGCAGGTAGTGTTCGGTAAGCAGACAATAAAGTGCGCGTTAGCCACGGTGATTTGCGCCGCATGTCGGCGCTGCACAGGGATGACTGCCGATATGAAACCTAAACCACTCGCATCATTCTATGAATCAGGTCGTTTGCGCTACCTATAAACCTGCATTGCAACGGGGCCGTCCGTCGACTGGGGTAAAGGGTTCTGTCGATACGATCAGGGCGGACGTCCCTGCATCGAACCCGCGCTGCAATAGCGGTAAGCGGGAGCCAGGCGAGACAGCTTTTACAACGCTTGACGCCGCTGCGGGCGCGTCAATGACAGGCTCCGGAGAGGGCATGCAAAACCACGACTCGTCGTTTGACTCCGCCTTCGCCTCACTAACACCAAGCGACGGTCCCGACAACACGCGATCGCCGTTCAAGAGTGTGTTTCCCCCTACTGGCACCGCACGGGTCGCAGCGCAAGTCGATGTTGAGACTACGCGCGGCAACGCGCTGCGTGGCGCGCGTGTCGCGGCGCCGCAGGTTTATCCGGGCAACGGCGCCATCCGGACAAGCCTGCCGCTTCCGGCTCAGTCGGTCTTTCATGAAGCGTGGTGGCTCGACCTCGCGACCGACGGCAACTGGCGCGCGGCGACTGTGCGGCGGGGTAACGAGATCGTCGGCGAGATGCCGTACTCGCTCGGGCGCAAGGGACTGTGGCGCACGTCGCAGATGCCGCCGCTCACGCGCACACTTGGACCCGTCCTCAAACCTTTCGCAGGCGATCCCGCGCACACGATGCTTGATCGCATTGACATCACCACGCAGCTCATCGCGCAGATTCCGGAAGTCGACAGCTTTTATCAAATCTTCGATCCGCGCGTGGAAGATGCCCTCGCGTTCGGGCTCAACGGTTTTACCGTATCGACGCGTTATACGCTGCAGTTCGCTCCGGAACGCGACGTGGAGCAACTGTGGAAGGGATTGAACGGCAAGACCCGCAACCTGATCCGCACCGCGCAGAAATTTCTGAGGGTTGCACCAATCGAGTCACCTGCCGAATTCAACCGGTTCTACGAATCCAATCTCGCAGTACGCCACCGCTCGAACATCTACGGCACGGAGTTGATGCAGCGGCTCGTCAGCGCGTTCGTCGAGCGGGGCGCGGGGTATCTGCTTGGCGCCTACGACGCGAACGGTGTTCTCGTAGCGGCGATTGGCGTGACCTTCGACTCGCACGCGGCGTACTACCTTCTGTCCTCCCGCAGTCCGAGCGCTCATGGCGGCGCGATCAGCGTGCTGATCTGGGCCGCGATCCAGGATGCGATGAAGCGGGAACTCACCTTCGATTTCGACGGTATCCCCAACGCGAATACCTACCGCTTTCTGAGTGGCTTCAATCCGACGCTTAAGCCGAGACTCGTAGTCGAGCGGCACAAACCCGTCTGGTCGATGGCCAAGGCTGCACGACGCCTGGTCCTACCGAAGAAACCTGGATGGTTCTTGTCGACTATGTGAGGGGATGTGGGTGAGGGAGTTTGACGCGCGGACTTAGGAGCAGCCTTGCCGGCGTTTGTGTTTGTTATTCCCAGGTGCCGCGCCGCTTGTGCTCTGCGATGTATCCGGGCTTGCGCCCGTCGAGAAAGACAGGCTTTTGCGGTGCGCTTCTCTGCTTCAGGCTTCGCCGAGTTCCGGCGCTTGCGCCATGGCGAGAGATGGCCGCTTGTCAGCGATATCTGCATGAGCTGTCTGAGCGGCCGCCGCAGCGTTGTCGGCGGCTTTGTCAGTCGCTTTGTCAGCGGCTTTGCCGGCGCTGGCGCTTGCTCTCGCCGCGCGCATATCGACCAGCTTTTTCGCGAGACGCTTGGCGTAAAACGCCAGTCTCCCCCGCTGCGTGGTAGCAATCTGAAAGCTGGTGTTCGGCAGTACATTGCCCCGGCTCCAGTACGCCTTGAAATCTTCTGTGCCGACGCCGAAGTCGAGATCCATCCCATTTTCCCATGCCCACTTGACGCAGCGCTCCATCATGATCGACCCGGGGGCGAACCTGGAAAATTTGGCGTCGTAGCCCCCGACCAAGCCGTTCACGCACGTCCGCCCAAAGCCCATGATGTATGCGGCGACCGGCATGCCGTCGAGTGTCATCACGAAGACTATCGCCATCGGCTGCGTCTGCGTACCGTCGAGGAGACTGAGCAGAAAGTCTCGATAACCCTGCGAATACAGCCAGGGCCCGTCCTTTTCAGCGCGTTCTGCCCATTCGCGCTTACGCGCGAGCATCCAGTCCACCCATTGGGCGTGCGCGTGCGTATCCCCAGCTTCGAGGGTACGGATTTCCAAAACGCCTTCCTTTTCGAAACGCCTCTCACGCGCGCCAGGCTTCTTCTTCGACAACGTACCTAGCGTGTTGCAGTAAGCCGTCCAGTCCGGCTCCTTGCGCAGTAACGCCGTCGCGGAGATATCCTGCCTCGCTTCGACGAGGCCCGCGTGTCGCGAGGCGAGGTCGTACAGGCCGGCGTCCTTTGCAACATACGGAATAGAGAAGATATCGGCGCGGCAATGCCGGGTCGCGGCTCGCCAGGCTGCATCGAGCGCTGCGCTTGAGCCATTGGCCGTGAGGATGCTCGTGTGTTCGGCGGTACCGGGCGTAAGCGGTTCGAGGACGGTGCAGGCGAACCGCCGGTGGCTCACAAGCGGCCAGACGAGCACGAGTTCACCGTTCTCCCTGTACACGATGCAATGCAGCCGGCGGCCGCGCGTCTTTGCCACCTGATTCCAGCCCTGCCAACAGATGGCGAAAGCCTGGTGATGGCGTCCATCGGCTTTTGACCAGAGCGCATTCCATTCGTCTCGAAGCGCGAGGAAAGCGTCGGGGTCAGTGATGATATCGAGGCCGGATTGCTGGTTGCTCACGTTGTCTTCAGATCGCTGCATGGCAGTGCTCAGGCTGGTTTTATTTGGGCCGTCTCGCCGCTGTCCTCGCGGCATTGCCCGACGCGCTTCGGCGTGCGGGATAGCGGGTCCGGATTCGCGGTTTGCCAAACTTTGAGGCTTGAGACAGGTAGCGTCGGTGCGGTGGTCAACACACCTTGCAGGGCGGTCGGCTGATGCCGGCATCAACTCAGTAGCGCAGTCCACGAAGTATCGAACTCCACGATCAATGGTCGTGCGTCGATGGGCCGTATCGGCGTGGTCGGCATCCTGGATACCGTCGAGCAGATAGCGAACTGCATGCCGTGCTGCGGGTGAATCCGAATAGCCCGGATGTCCTTCTGGCTCAAGCGGTGGTTTGCGCCCGATAATTCACGAAGCCGGTATCTTCGCCGCCCGCACGAACTCGATGAAACGCGTAACCACCGCGTTATCACGCGTCGCCTGCCACGCGAGCCCGACTTGCCAACGGGCGGCTGCATCGCGCAAGGGCAGCACTCTAGCGTCCCGCAAAAGATACTTTGCCCTGGACGGTAAAAATGCAGCACCGACGCCTGCAGCGACAGCCGCAAGAACTGATTGAATATCGTCGGTCTGCTGAATCACCCGGGGCACGAAATCATGCTCACGACACCAATGATCTATCTGTGCTGCCAGTCCGGGCCCACTGCTGCGCGCGAGCGCGATCAAGCCAAGTTCGTTGAGATCATTCAGGTCAGACGGCAGACGCTTCCATTTTGCGTGGTGAGGCACGGCCAGCGCCAATGTCTCACTGAGCAACGGCACACACGCTAACCCGCTATCGGCCGGCATGCGGAGGAACCCGACGTCAAGCTTCCCCGCAAGAAGCCGGCGGGTTTGCTCGGCAGAAGAAAGGTCATTGAGCGACACGCTGACGTTCGGATTCAGCCGTCGAAATTCCGCGATCAGTTGCGGCGCCAAGGTCAAGGTCGTGAGCCCGAGACCTACGCGCAGATATCCACGTTTTCCACTGCTGGCTTCGCGCGCCCGTGCGACGAGTTCATCCGCATCACGTACCAGCGTTTGCGCGCCTGAAAGAAACTCGGCGCCGAAAGAAGTCAGTTCGGCGCCATGCCTGCCGCGTTCAAAAAGCCGCGCACCCAATGTGTCTTCCAACGCCGCAACCTGCTTGCTGAGGGCGGGTTGAGTGACATTAAGCGCTTCGGCGGCGCGGCCGAAATGGTGGAGTTCGGTCACGGTCAGAAAGGCGCGTAAAAGTTTGAGTTCCATTCCATGAAGTAATTGAATGTGTCGAATGATTCATTTTACTTATTGAATACCCGGCGGTCCAATGGACTCTTCATGAACTGTTCAGTCAGGTGGTAAACGATATGTCTCTATCCTCGTCTCCCCCATTCAAGGTTGCGACGGTCCCGCTCATCTCACAGCGCGGGAATGCATCGGATAACGTCGCGAACACGTCAGCGTTGCTTGCGGATGCTGCGCGCAAAGAAATCTCGTTGGTCGTTTTCCCCGAGGCGAGCCTGGCCGGATACGGCGATACCCTGAACCTTCGCCGCCGCGACCTTGTAACGCTCGCCGAGCCGCTAGAGGGGCGCTCGATCGATGCGGTCGCCAATGCCGTGGAACGCACCGGCGTGGCGGCGGGCGTGGGATTTATCGAGCGTGCGCCAGATGGGAGGTTGTTCAACAGCTATGTAATTTGCATGCCGGGCGGTGTGCGTTGTTGCCATCGAAAACTGCTTATGGTCGAACACCCGGGTATCGAATCTGGCGATCAGTACACCGTCCTCGATACAAAATGGGGCGTCCGTATCGGCATTCTGATTGGCGCAGATAATTATCTGGTCGAGAACGTTCGCATGACGGCGATGATGGGCGCGACATTGCTCGTTGCACCGCATCGGACATATGGTTCAGACAGCGATGGGAATGCTGCGTTACAGCGGCTTTCTCCAGCGCAACGAACTCGGCCGCGCACCGTTCCTGGCACAGTCGCCGCAGAAAGCGCCGGTGCAGCGGACTGGTTGCGGCGGTCGTTGATCGCGCGAGCATCCGATAACGGAATGTTCGTTGTCTTTAGCAATGGGTCGGAGTGGGGCAGCAATCAAGGCGGCATGATCATCGACCCTTTGGGGCGAGTGCTGGCCGAACATGGTTCCTCATCCGGCGCGATGGTTTCCGCAGAAGTGGACGCGAGCCTGATAGCGGGGAGTGTCGGCCAACAATGCTTGACGGCCCGTCGCTCTGACAGTAACGGGCCGCTCGTTCGCTCAATGCTTTCCCGCGGCAATTCTTTTACGGAGCGCAGCGGCACCGCATCAAGAGGCGCAATCGCGCTGAGCTTCGCTCAGGTCAGCCGGGCCCGCCAGACCTAGCGTCTCACGCGTTCAGTGTTCCCCATTCGCTTGGCCAATCGCGTCCAGTTCAGCGAGCACCGCATCTGATAAATTCAACTGTCCCGCCTGCAGATTTTCCTTCAGATGCGTAACCGATGACGTGCCCGGAATCAGCAGAATGTTGGGCGAGCGATGCAGGAGCCAGGCAAGCGCCACCTGCATCGGTGTCGCGCCGACCGCTTGGGCAACCGTAGACAGTACGGACGATTGAATCGGCGTGAATCCGCCAAGCGGGAAGAACGGCACGTAGGCAATGCCCTGGCTCGCCAGTTCGTCGACCAGCGTGTCATCTTCCCGATGAACGAGGTTGAAGTGGTTCTGAACGCAGACAATCTTCGCAATGCCCTGCGCCTCGGCGATCTGGGCCGCGGTCACGTTGCTCAGTCCAATGTGGCGGACAAGCCCCTCGCGCTGCAGTTCGGCAAGCGCTGTGACCTGCTTTTCGATCGATCCTTCTGCGGGCGCGTGTATGTTCCCCATGATCCGCACATTGACCACGTCAAGCGTGTCGAGGCTGAGATTGCGCAGGTTGTCGTGGACGCCGCGCCGGAGGTCTTCCGGTTCCATCGCCGGCAGCCACGCGCCGTCGGCACCGCGGATGGCGCCAAGCTTGGTGACGATCACGAGATCATCCTGGTACGGATGCAGCGCTTCGCGAATGATCTGGTTGGTGATGTGCGGCCCGTAGAAGTCGCTTGTATCGATGTGATTGACGCCCGACGCCACCGCTTCGCGCAGAACGGCAATCGCTGCGTCATGATCCTTCGGCGGTCCGAACACGCCGGGTCCGGCCAGTTGCATGGCGCCATAGCCCAAACGACGCACCGGACGACCGGCAAATTCAAACGTAGTTACGGGGGTGGAATTCGGCATGACGTGCTCCTTGGTGAATGTGGCGCCAGTATGGAGGCGATTGCGTTGTTAGATAATCCGATCTAAATTGCACGGGTTGTTTAAAAATGTGAACAGTGACCATGGAATTAAATGATCTCGCCGCGTTCGTTTCAGTCGCTCGCGCCGGCGGTTTTCGCGATGCAGCCCGGATCAGTGGCGTTTCTGCCTCGAGCCTGAGCATCGCCGTGCGCCGCCTTGAGGCGAAACTCGGCCTGCGTCTGCTCAACCGGACCACTCGCAGCGTGGCTCCGACGGAACCAGGGCTGCGTCTCATCGAAAAGCTCGCGCCGTTGTTCAACGAGATGGAGGCCGCGCTGGATGTCCTGAACGGCTTCAGGGACAAGCCCAGCGGTACGCTGAAACTCAACGTGCCGTCGAGCACCGCGCGGATCGTGTTGCCAAGTGTCATCGCGGCGTTCCTGAAGGCTTATCCCGACATCCACGTGGAAGTCGTGGTGGAAGATGGTTTCGTCGATGTGCTGTCGATCGGCTGCGACGCGGGCATTCGTTATGACGAGCGGCTCGAGCAGGACATGATCGCCATTCCGATCGGGCCACGCGTGCAGCGTTTCGCGACGGCTGCGGCACCGGAGTATCTCGATACGCACGGCAGACCCGAGCACCCCCGCGAGCTGCTTTCGCATGCGTGCTTGCGCGGCCAGTTTGCCGGCGGTGCGAAGCCTACGTGGGATTTCGAGCGGGACGGGGAGGTGGTGCGGCTGGATCCTACGGGGCCGCTCCTGGTCCGGCCCGGTGCGGCAATGGATCTGGCAATCAGCACGGCTGTGGCCGGCGTGGGCGTGATTCACCTGTTCGAGGGGATGCTGCGCCCGTATCTGGACAGCGGCGCGTTGGAGCCGATTCTTGAACCTTGGTGGCCGAGCTTTTCCGGGCCATTTCTTTACTATCCGGGGCGTCGGCACTTGCCCGCGCCGTTGCGGGTTTTTATCGATTTCGTGAAGGTGGGTAATTTCTCAGGGAAAAGCACGTAACCTTTGTGACCTGCCAACCGCTGAATCAATGGACCCGATGAAGTCACCGCGACGACAAGGTTCCCGCGGGCGCCCTTGACGTAGAAAAGATAGAGACAGCCAACGCGCAGCGTATGCAGTCCGTAGTTATGCTGAGTCAGCCCGATCTGAGTCACGCCTTCGCTGCCGACGCCTTCATGCATGCTCACCGAAACCCTCTTGGGCAACACCGCATAGCGCACCGGCAGAATAGGTAAGCTCGCTTTCGCGCTGTTCCCGAATTGAGTCAGTTCCGGCATGGCCTTCAGATTCTCGATGGGCCAGTGAGGCGTTCATCAGGGGAGTCTTTTCCGCATCGGAAATACAGCATGCCTACCTCAAGGCCTTCACCGGGGAGCTTATATTTTTTAGTGATTGCGGGTAGATCGATGTTCTTTACGTTCTTCCAACCGAAGCCCGCGAAGATGCTCTCGGCCAAGCGAACGGCGGGCATGAATTTGCGCGAACGGTTGATGGCGATCAGGCCGCTGATCGCCAAAAACAAGATGTTTCCACCTGCAAAAGGTATCAAAAACCTTGACTCAATCATCAAGTGGAGATTTTCGGAAAAAGTGCCTACGATCACAAATAAACCAAGACAGGCCGTCATCAAAACCGAGCTAATAATTAACCACCATTTGACTGTCGCCTTGAAGTGGGCGTATCGTCCACGACTGCAACAGGGGTGCAACGCAGTCACATAATCCGATCTCATAACGCCGAAAGCGTGCCACCCGCCGTTCTCTCGACTGGCAACTACAGTTACTTCGTCACCATTCTTGAACGGTGCGAACGTTAGCCAACCTTCGACAGGCTCCCCGTTAAGTTCGAACTCAACAAAGTCAGCCTCTTCCCGAATATTCATTGCATTCAGCCCGGCAACGGCGGCTCCGCCTTGACCTGCGAGTGCTGCCAATATCGCAGCGGCACCCGTAGCTCTGCGGTCTGCCGGTGTAATCAACAAGTCCTTTACCTGTCTTTTTTGCGGTAACCACTGATCGTCCCACGCAAGAGGGATGTAGTTCCCGGCGGTGCGATGTTCATTGCTGCCTCTGTGTACTTAAACCGACGTTCTCAAGGGCTTTTGCAAAAGCCTCGTTTTACTGTTTTTCCGTCCACAGCGGTTTAGGCGGGGCAATCCCGAACGCGCATTTTTCAAACCACCCTTGAAGATCGTCGTCGAAGAAGTACCAGATCAACCCTTGAATTAATGTGACAGCAATCATCACTTCCCAACCGGCAAGGTGTTACTGAGCCGTTCATCGAGCGAGTCTTTTCCGCATCGGAAGTACAACATGCCCACTTCAAGGCCTTCTCCAGGTTCCTTATATTTTTTGGTGATCGCGGGTAGATCGATACTCCTTACGTTCTTCCAACCGAAGCACGTAAAGATGCTTTCGGCCAAGCGGACGGCGGGCATGAATTTGCGCGATTGATTGATGGCGATTAAGCTGCTGAGTAATAAAAATAATCCGCCGCCGCCGCCTATATAGATCGTCCAAAACAAAGGGTCCAAGACCGCACGTAGACCATCAATGGCAGCGATCGTAAGCGCCATAAGTACCGAACCACTCATCAAAATTAGAGAGAAGATTATCAACCACCAACGGGCGGATGCCTTGAAATGAGCGTATCTCCCGCGACTACAACGTGGATGCAAAGCCACCACGCAGTCATCTCTCACGATGCCCAACACATTCAAAGCGCTTTCTTCGCGCACAGCCAATATTTCGACATGGTCTCCTTCCTTGAAAGGAGAAAATGTGAGCCATCCTTTAACGGGCTCCCCATTAAGTTCGAACTCAACAAAGTCAGCTTCTTCACGAATGTTCATTGCGCTTAGGCCTGCCACCGCAGCACCACCTTGACCTGCCAGCGCCGCCAAAATCACGGCTATACCTGTGGCTTTGCGGTCTGCAGCGGTGTATGCAAAATCCTTTAACTCGCGCCTTTTTCGATAATTCTCGATGGTTCCGCTCAGGAGCGTGGACGCGCCTAGTGTTGCCGTGCTCATTGTCGCCCCTGTGTACTTAAACCGACGGCTTGAAGTGCCTTCGCGAAAGCCTCGCTTTGCTGTTTTTCCGTCCACAGCGGTTTAGGCTGGGCAATCCCGAACGCGCATTTTTCAAACCACGTTTGAAGTTCGTCGTCAGAGAGGTACCAGATCAACCCTTGAATTACCGTGACAGCGACCATCACTTCCCAGCCGGCGAGAAACAGCACGGCTCGCCCGAAGGCCATCATGGCGGCGCGTTCTCCCACCACCTCGACTACGACTTCGCCTGCAGCGATAGCCGCTTGCCGGGCTGCGGCGTCACTAATGCCTGTTGCGACTTTCTCAAGGAACATCACATAACCTTTTCGACCGGCCAGACGCTGGATCAAGGGCGCTGACGAGCTCACTGCTATGAAAAGATTGGCACCCGTGCTGGTGAGCCCAATGAAGCCCTTCATTGCATAAAGCGAAGCTTCGAAATGGTGTCCTTGTCGCCCAGCGTCCCGCGCACTCAGTCCATCCGTCATCGCTCCAATACAAGCCGCTCCCGCCCCTGCAAATCCCCCCAGCGCCTTAAGCACACCCGCACTCTGGCTCGCCTCGCCAAAGATGCTTTTAAGTGGCAACGCTAACTGCAACGTCGCGCCCACCACCGACAACCCCGACGCCATCAACGCTGCGTACTCGCTACTCGTCTTGTCCGACTTCGCCAGCAGCTTTGCAAAGCTCGCCGCCTCGATCAGCAGCACGACCGTCGCGATACGCATGCCCGTGTGCACTTCGACCGAGCCCTTTCCCGACATCACGCTCGCCCACTTCGCGCGCATCGTCTTCGACCCTTCAGTCGCTGCCAATTCTTGCGCCGACTGCATGAACGCAGCATCCGCCGGAATGCCGATCGCCCTGAGTTGCCGCCAGCGGCTCATCAGCGTCACACGCAAAGGTCCATCGATCTTCGCCTGTGCGGCAAGCAGGCTTTTCATATCGGCCTGAGGAATACCAGCACGCACGAGGCACAGGCCGTGAACCACCTTCTCGCCAACAAAGTCACCCAACTGGTCGACGTGCAGCCACTTGAATACGGCCGCCCCGGCACTGGACATGAGCTTGTCCACGCCACTGTCCTGAACCGCTTTCTCGCGCGCGTTGGTTGGCTGAGCCTGATGCGCCAGACCATTGAACTTCTCGTACATCGCCGTGAATGTCTTGAACTGCTCAAGGATTCCGACAAGCTGGCTCGCGCCGTCACCCGCCACCTCAAGCGGCGTCTGCTTGTGCGCCTGCGCTGCGGCCAGCGCCTTTTCCAACTCGCGCCTCGGCTCCGCCTGGTTTAACGCGATCGCGCGCCAGAACAAGTGATCGGGCAAAGTGGGCTTGATCCGGGCCACCAGTTTGTCCAGGAGGTCCGCACCTTCACTTTCAGAACCCAGTCCGAACAGTCCCTCGGCGATGACCTTCTCAAACGCGATACCGTCGCTAAGCTGATGTTCGTCGTAGTCCGAAAGCGTATGCAGAAACACCGCAGCGCCCAGCCACGCCGCTATGTCGGGCGTGCGCTGCGCCTGCAGTCGGCGCACCGTGCCTTGCACCTTGTCGAGCGAATCGCGGAACGCATTGAGCTTGTGGTGATTAAGTTTGACGTCATATTTTGGCCACGCGGCTTCGCCAATTGCCTGAGCCTCAGACGCGCTAATTTTCCCTGCGTCCTTGATGCGCTGCTGCGAATCGGCCATCTCCTCGGACAACAACGATCTGGGCAGAGTGACACCATAGCCACTATTGGGCGGCGTTTGTATCATCGCCTCCAATCCTGCCTGAAAGCCTGAGCACAACTTGCTTTTAAATGCCACTGCGCCTTGCCTGATTACAATTTGCGCGGCGTCGATCGCCTGTATCGCGTCGATCTCAAACCCGCGTTCGTTGTAGTACTGAACAAGCCGACCATTAGCGTCGTTGCGAAAGCCATTCAACTCGTGCACGTTGCCGATACCGTCCCACAAGGCGAGCAGCATCGGCGGATGGCTTTTAGACGGCGTCACTCGACCAATACCGTTCATCAGATCCACCAGCGCCGTACTGGCTGAGTCGGGGGTGGCCTGACGCACGTGCAGCGAATACCGCGTTGTTTCCGCACTCAGCAGCGCCGGTGCGAACGCGCCGTTAGCTGCGCTCAGTTGTTGAGCGGAGGGCTGGAGCCATTCGGGGTTCAGCCCCGGCATGTATTCAACGACCTTGTCGATGCTTTTCGCCGTCGCTTTTGTCGCATGACCGCTTGTGCATTTTGCCGATCCGATCCATTTGGCAGGCTCAATGCGCTGCATCCGTTGTTTGCGCAACGCCGCGTCCGCTGCGTAACGTTTGAAGGTATCGTCAAGCCACTTATGCTCGGAAAACGCGATGTAGACCTCGGTGCACTTGTGTGGCTGCTCAATGGCGATGATGTCCATGGGCAACGCACGATCCTTCTGGACACACGCCGGATGCGTGACCGCTACGGCGGGCAGGGGCATCGACTGCTTCCATAGCCGTCCGTCTTCCGTCACCTCGTACGCTTCCCAGTACGCGTTACCGCGTGCGCCCTTGACGTAGAAAAGATAAACCCAGCCCGCGCGCAGCGTGCGCAGTCCGTAGCTGTGCTGAGTCAGCGCGATCTCGCTCACGCCTTCGCCGCCGATGCCTTCAGGCATGCTCGCTGAAACCATCCTGGGTACCACCGTGTAGCGCACCGGCAGAATCGGTAAGCCCGCTTTTTCGCAGTTCGCGCATTTCGTTGGGGCGGCTGATAACTTTGGCGTTGGTGCGTGTGGCAGGGGAGTGGACATAATTACTTGCCTATTTCTGATATTTGGTGAATACGTGGAATGGCATCGCCGCTGTTTGTTCCGAAAGTCGCTATGCCCCTTCCGCCCCTGACCGGATCTCGTCAATCTCTGCGGACGTCAATTCGCTAACGGCTGCGGCATAAAAAGACCCGGTTGAGACTTGCGAGAGGGCACGGCGTACGCTCGCGTGAGCGTCGAAGTTCGGATGCCACGACAACGCGTGCCGGATGAACGCCACCTTGTCGTCATCATCAAACAGGCCGTGCTGCTCGGCACGTTCAGCGCTTGCTTGCGCAGTTTCCACTTCGTCGGGGCGGGGCTGACGCTCGATCTCATGCATCTGCCGCCCTAGCGCTTTGTTGATCACGCTATGACGGCGAATGCTTTTCCATTGCTCGTGGGTAAGTCCGAGGCTCACCTGTGGGATGGCGTTACACGTGTAGACGCACTGCGACGCGCAAGCGTTGAGCGCATGCCACGCAACAGAGGGTCCCAATAAGGTTTTTTGTTGGGACACGGTCAAGACAGGCCATAACAGGGCCAATGCGCGGGTATCGTAGAAGCGGAGCAAACAGGCGCTGCCGTGCTCATCAGTGAGCAAAGCATTCCGCGACAAGTGGGCCGCCACGTCTTCGGCAGACGCCTCACTTATTAGCCACCCCCCAATACGTTGGCCGTGACCACGTGCAATCAAATCCGGTTCGCGATCTTCAAACGCAATGCGGATACTTTCGGTCAGAAGCGCGACGCCATCTTTGTCCGAAAGATCAAGTTCTATTAAGAACGGGCGATGCGCTAGCGGAAACGCTTCATGCTGAATAGGAATGAGCACAGGTGTTTGCCGGCTGAAAAACACGCCAATGTCCGGGCGATCCATCAACGCCCGACGACTCGGGTCAACGACGAGCAGGCAGCGAGCAGCCTTGTTTGATTCGACACCGGATCGCAATTGGGCCGCTATCTTACTGGTGGCGTCTTGGCGCACGGTGACGGGATAGGCCGCGGCGTTGTTTGAAATGTTGGGCAGGTGTTGTTCCATGGTCCGCTCAATCAAGTTGAACTATGGATGCACTTTCGCCAGACGCCGCGGCAGAGCGCCAGGCGCACTCCTTCAAGTCACCTGTACTGAGTTGCGGGGGTGCCAGACGCATGGAGTTAGCCCCGGCGGTGTCCCACATAGCGCACTTTTCGACAATGTCACCGGAGGTTCCATTCTCAATGCCGGTGCCTGTTATCTTGATATATGAACCGTCTGCGCCGATCCATACCTCTTTTGAAGCCGACAGGATGAGCTTTCCGTCTGTGCTGGTGATCGTCAAATTTTTAAGCGCAGCCAGTGTCATTTCGTCAGTTTGTGCGTGAATTTCAACCTTCCCCTTTGCCGCAAAAAATTTCATCCCAAGTTTTTGCGCAAATAGTGATACCGCTTCGCCTGCTGCGACCGTGAAGCGTTTCAAGACCCCGATGTCGGCGTTCCCGCCGGCAGTTGCGATTAGGTTCTCCGCCGCGGTAATCTGCAGATGTTCGCCCGATGTCAGGGCAATGCCCGCTGGCGCGCTAACCAGAATTCCAGCCTGCTTAAGGCCCTTCAGGGTATCGTTCAGCAGTTCCTTTTGTTCTTCGTAGTCTGCAGCGATGGCCTGTGCCGCGCTGGCCGCATCGGCGAGCGCCTGCATCTCTTGAAGGGCTCGCTCAAGCAGCCCTTGCGCGGCAGTCATTTCTAGCTGTTTGCCGTTTGCAGAAGGCTGGTCATCGGCGGAAATGAACATGCCTCTGCCCGCTCGAATTGCCCCCCAGCCGGAGGTCCTTAGCTCATAGCCTTCACCGCGTTTTTGCCGTTTACCATCGACGATATGACCGAGGGTCAGTTGACTCTTGCCAGAATGCTGGGTGCTGAACTTGACGTGCTCTTCGCCCTTCCAGTCTTCCATTTGCAGCTTGTTATCGCTCTGCGTGCGGATAACGTGACGCGACATCCACCGGTCCTGGTTGGTAATCAGATCGGTCTGCAGACTCGTGTGATGGAACTGCGAAATGAAGAGCTTGTTCGGGTCACCATCGCGGGCAATGATGACCGCTTCAGTGCCGTCGAGTACCGGGAAGTGAAAGCCCGTTTGCAGCCCACCCGCGAAGGGCTTCGCAAGCCGCAGCGGCACGCTTTCGCCGCCCGGATTCCACTCGTCGAAATCGAGGTCGAGCCGAACTACGTAATGACCGAATTTCGTGACGTACGGATAGGGGTATTTGTTCGGTGACGTGACGCGCGCACTGAGCGCCCCGCTGATTTTGGGCCACTTATTTTCGTCAATTTTTAGCCGAAATCGTCGATCGGACGGGATCGCTTTATACGAATTAGTGTAAGCCACGCCGCGTCCGCCGGAGTGCGTCACCTCGATAATCACCTGCCCACTGGGCGCATCGGGCAGCGCTTCATCAATGCGCAAAATGCGGCCTGGTCGCAACTCCAGCACATTGCTCTGCCCGTGATAGACCACCTGCCAAGCAATGGCCGCCTCGTGACGCAACTGCGCTTCCCACTGCGCACCGTCCTGGGTCAGGTGATTCGTGCCGTAGATGTAGGGCGTGCCGTAGGTCGTCGTATCGTTGATCGCGACGTTGGCTTCGTCTTTGAATCGCTCCCACGCGATCAGTGGGTTGTAGTCGGCGACCATCACCGATTGCGGCACCACTTCGGCGTGCGTCTCAAGCGCGAACACCGCTTCAATCCCCGCCTCAAGACCCGCGTTCTCCCGATACGGAACCTTCAATTCAGGCGTGTAGATGTAGTGATCGACGTCGTCGCCGAAGACGATTAAATCACCATGCTTCCCGTTTTCGATATAGAAGAAAATTCCTTCTTGCTCGCATAGCAAAACGATATAGTCGAAATCCGACATCTGATACTGCAACCGGAAGTCATGGACCGGGTATTCACGGCGCAGTTTGAACACAAACTGATGGTCCATGAACTTATCGCGCAGCAAGATCGATTCGATAATCTGCGGCGCGCTCTGGTGCTGAAATACGCGGCTTGCCTGCACGAGGCGCAAACGCGCGATCTGCGGCACGATCACGATCGTGTAGCGGAAGAAGTCTTTGGTCTTCTTGGTCCTTGTGAACTTCGCGATAACGCCACGATAGATGCGCGGCTCAGTACTGTCTTCGGCGGTGATCGTGAAGTGCCCATCCCGGCCGAGGTAGTCGGCGCGAGAGAGCAACTCCGGGTGCGTAAATTCGATGACGAGCTCGTAGGGTATGGCCATACCCTCGCGGGCGCTATACGAAACCACCGCAATGTCCTTCGCGTTCGCCGCGCTCGGCACGTCAACGTGATACGCCTGCCGGCCCGTTACGAGTTCGCCGTGTGAGCGTTTCGATTGCGCTCCCCGATCATTTTCCGCCATCTTTTTAAGCTCCTCGATTTGTCTCGCAAAGTTTGCGTTTGCATTACTTTGAACGGCGTGTATCGATGCAAAACGCGGAACGTTACCCCTGATTGTTTCGCGCAATATTCAAACTCGTGGATGATCGTTGAACGTGCGCAAAGAGGAAAGCGCTTTAGGTCACAAATGGTTGCAGACGGAAAAATCGGATTTTTCTGAGTATGGTTTAAGTAGATTTTTCCGCGAATCACGTGTTCTATTTTTCGCGAAATTGGTTGTACTGATCAAAATAAGGAAAAAATAGAGAATCAAGATGGTCGAATTTTTTGAATGATCCCGCTCCTGTTCCGATGGCATGGGGTTCGCCGTACGACGAAGAAAGCGTGCGGTTTCATATGCGGCAGAAATCGATCATGCCGCGGTGTCCGGAAAGCGCGGAGGAGGGCGCTGAGTTGGCGACGCTTACGGCGAAGTGGGGGTATTTTTGCGCGTTCGGCGACGTCGATGAACGCGCTCCCGGTGGCGCGACCGTGACCACGCGCATTATTTGCGTGGCCGGCTCGGTTTGCCATGGCAAACGCGTGCCCTTGGTTTCTGAATCGTTCGACAGCCAGATCAACCCCTGCCTAGTCCCTGCCAGGTTCCACGCTGGTTGTTGTGATAGGGGAGCCTCTTTGCATCGATCATCAGCACCGTGTCGTGATAACCGATGTCCAACGGCCCTTCCATAGAATTGGATCCGCTGGCCCTTTGATCTGCTGATCTACACCTCCTCTTGCGTTTGCGGCACGATCGAGCTCAACCAGTCCGAGAGCGCGACAAACGGCTCGTCGTGGGCAATTTCATCGGGCGCGACGAGGTAATAACCTGACTTGCCGGACATCGGTTTATTCAGCGGCACGGCCAGCCGGCCGGATGACAATTCGTCCGCGAGCAAGATCTCCGGCAGCAGCGCGACGCCCAAGCCCGCCTGAGCTGCGCTGGTGAGCATCGTGAACAATTCATAGCGCGCGCCGCGTACCGCCCGCACATCGTGCTCAAGTCCGTTTAAACGGAACCAGGTGCGCCATGCGTCGGGCCGTGTCGATAAATGCAGTAGCGGCGAATCAGCAAGCTGTTCGAGTGAAATCGATGCGCCGGGCGCGCTCTCTGCGAGCAGGGAGGGGCTGCACACCGGCACGACCTTGCCCTCGCGGAACAGCAGCTTCCCCTGTGTGCCGGGCCAGACCGAATCGCCGAAGTAAAGCGCGGCGTCGAAGGGAGAATCGCTGAACAGGAAAGGCTCGGTGCGTATCGACAGATTCACGGTAATGTCCGGCCGCAGCGCGCGAAATTGCGGCAGGCGTGGGATCAACCACTGGCTGGCGAGCGTAGGAACGACCGCTATCTCCAGAATTCGACCCACACCGCGTTGCGCCATCAGTTCGAGCGTATCGCGCTCAATCCGGTCCAGATTCTTGCGCACGAGCGCCGCGTAATCACGGCCGTGCGTGGTCAGCACAATCCGCTTCTTGACGCGCAGGAACAATGCGACGCCCAAGCGGCTCTCTAGTCCCGCAACCTGGCGGCAAACCGCGCTTTGCGTGAGCGAGAGCTCATTGGCGGCCCGGGTGAAGCTCTCGTGGCGCGCCGCGGCCTCGAAAATCTGCAAGGCGACCAGATTGGGAATACCTTTTCTCATGTTTTACCGGTACCGTTTGCGGTCGCATATCGACGAGGATTTGACCACTTAGTTCTTTTTTCGAATGAAGTGATGAGTTTATATCAATTGCGCGGCTTTTTGCCGCCCTCCAGAATTGCCTTCCAGCGAATCGCCGAACCGGGCCTTGGGCTCGCGTTACGCTTGGCACCACGCTAGATCAGCCGGAACTGGACAAATGAACTCAAATCTCGCCGCATTACTTGCTGTTGCCTTTCCGGAATCGGATGTAACCGGGTTAGTGCGATTGATGAACTTGCCGTCCGTGTTGGCCGATGCCACACCCGCCACGCCGGGCATGGTCAGCCGTGCCGAACTGGCGCAGGCGATGAACATGGCGCTGTTCGTCGGCCTGCTCAAACGCGTGCCAACAGGCCGCGCTTATACCGACGACCTTCAGCACACGCAAACCCGCGTTCAGTTCGACCACGGCGCGTTGCGCACCGTGCGCTGGGCTGAATCCGGCGCGTTGCCGCCGGGCGAAGCCGCGTTCACGCGCATTCTGAAGCCGCTGGGTTTTGTGCTGAACGGCACGTACCCGCTCGATCGCATCAAGATGACGGGGCGTTCGTACATGCACGCCGATGCTCCCGATGAAATCGCGCAGTATTTCGTCAGCGAGTTGCATCCCGAGCGCTTCAGCCCCGAGTTCCAGCAAGCGGTAACGAATGTGATAGGCGAGAGTGTCGATCCGCTGACGCCGCAAGCGGTCGCGTCGCTGGCCGAGCTGGAGCGCGACCGTTCGTTGCCGCTGGCTATTGCCCTCGACCTGCTGCCCGTGCTGGTGCGCTGCTTTGAGCGCCAGCACCCGGAGCCGCGCCTGACCGACTATGAAACGCTGCGCGCCGAGTCGGCGGAAATGGCGTGGATCGCGACCGAAGGCAACGCGTTTAATCACGCGACGGACCGAGTGGACGATGTCTTCGCCGTCGCCGATGCCCAGCGCGCGCTCGGCCGTCCGATCAAGGATAGCGTTGAAATTTCGAAGACGGGCCGGGTGCGCCAGACAGCGTTTCGGGCCGATCCCGTGCGTCGGGTGTTCATCGGCGTGGACGGTGCGCGGATCGAGCGCGATGTGCCCGGTTCCTTCTACGAGTTCATCAGCCGCGACGTGTTCATGGACGACGCCACGGGCCGCAGCAAGCTCGATCTCGGTTTCGATGCCGGCAACGCCACGGGCATCTTCAAGATGACGGCGGCCGCGTGAGTTCCTCCGCCGAATCTGCTAACCCCGCCTCCGATCTGTACGAGTTTACGGAGCCCTTCAAGGCGCCGCAAGGCTCGGCGATCCGTGAGCTTTTCAAGTATCTCAGCCGGCCCGGGATGATCTCGTTCGCGGGCGGATATCCGTCGAAGGATCTCTTTGACCGTGCGGGTATCGGCCAGGCGATGGAGGCCGCTTACTCGTCCGATCCGATCGCGTGCCTGCAATACGGCGATACGGCCGGCTCGCCCGCATTGCGTCGCGCGATCCTGCGCTTGATGAGTGACCGCGGCGTGACGCGCGATGTGGACGACGTGATCGTGACCACGGGCTCGCAGCAAGGTCTCGACCTGCTGATCAAGAACCTGGTCGCGCCGGGCGATGCGGTGCTGATCGAAGAGCCGGCCTATCCGGCAGCAATTCAGGCGCTGCGGCTCGCGGGCGCAAGGCTGATTCCGGTGCGCACTGACGCGCAAGGTATCGATGTGGATGCGCTCACCGAGCAACTCGAAGCGCTCGATCCGGCTACGCGGCCGAAGCTGCTCTACACGGTGCCGACCTTCGCGAACCCGACTGGCGCAACCTTGCCGGCGGCGCGTCGCGAAGCGCTTGCTCGGCTCGCGATGCGGTTCCGTTTCGTGCTGGTCGAAGATGATCCGTATGGCGAGCTGCGTTTCTCAGGTCAGCCGGTGAAACCCATTACCGCGCTCGCCGATGCCATCCCGGGCGCGAGCGACTGGGTCGTGTATTTCGGCAGCCTCTCTAAGATCGTGGCGCCGGGCTTGCGCATCGGCTGGTCGATTGCGCCGCCTGCCATCACACGCCGCATGCTCGTGGCGAAACAAACGAGCGATCTCTGCACGTCGCCGCTCGCGCAGGAAACGGCGCGCCACTACCTGGAGCGCGGGCGCTTGGCTGACCATGTGCAGACCATCGCGCTGGCTTATCGCAAGCGTTGCGAGGCGTTGTGCAGCGCATTGCGCCAGTTTGTGCCCGACGAGATCGAGTACGTGATGCCCGAAGGCGGCATGTTTGTCTGGGCGCGATTGAAGGGCGGCCGCCATTCCGCCGATTTGCTCAAGCGCGCGATCGAGCAGAACGTGATCTATGTGCCGGGACCGGCGTTTTACGCGCGCGATCCGGACGAATCGAGCATGCGTCTTTCTTTCGCCGCGGCGCCGGGCGAGGCCGAAGTATTCGAAGGCGTGCGGCGGCTCAAGCTCGCTCTGGCGAGCCGATAGATTCACGTGCAGATCACGAGCAAGCCGCTGGATGGCTCCCCCAAGGCTCGCCAGATCCAGCGAAACGCGTTCTAATCGCATAACCTGAACGCAGATGGACGCCCGGCTAGGTGCAGTTGGTTCCTGCAACGCACCAAGTCGTGCCGATTAATCAATTGCAGCGGTTTTTTTAAGCCCTGAAACTCTGCTCCGACGAATGCATGTATTTTCGCGCCGGAGCGGGTTTCAGAGCGGCGCTAACGGACCGTGGCCTTGGGCCGCGCCGCAGCGCCCGGCAGCCACCCGACATAGAGAGGAAGTGATGAAACTGAACGATATTCTTGGCGCACTCGGTGTAGACCTCGGCCAGTGGAAGGGCGACGCCCTCACGGCGCGTTCGCCGCTCGACGGTGCGACGCTGGCCGGATTGGCAGTAGATACCCCCGCCGATGCCGCCCGCAAGATCGACGCTGCTCACGCCGCTTTCCTCAAATGGCGTACGGTGCCCGCGCCGCAACGCGGCGAGCTCGTGCGCGTTTTCGGTAATGTGCTGCGCGAACACAAGGCCGCGCTTGGCAGCCTCGTCACGCTGGAAGCCGGCAAGGTCACGTCCGAAGGCCTGGGCGAAGTGCAGGAAATGATCGACATCTGCGACTTCGCCGTTGGCCTGTCGCGCCAGCTCTACGGTCTGACGATCGCCTCGGAGCGTCCGGGTCACCGGATGATGGAAACGTGGCATCCGCTGGGTGTGGTGGGTGTGATCTCGGCGTTCAACTTCCCGGTCGCGGTGTGGTCGTGGAATGCGGCGCTGGCATTTGTCTGCGGTGACGCCGTGGTCTGGAAGCCATCGGAGAAAACGCCGTTGACAGCTATCGCCTGTCACTCGTTGTTCGAAAAGGCTTTGCGTGAGTTCGATAAAACCCATCCGGGCTTAGCACCTGAAGGCCTGAGCCAGTTGCTGCTCGGCGCACGCGATGTCGGCCAGGTGCTGACCGAGTCGCCGAAGGTGCCGCTGGTCAGCGCGACCGGCAGCGTGCGCATGGGGATTGAAGTGGCGCAAGTGCTGGCGAAGCGGCTGGGTCGCAGCATCCTCGAACTGGGTGGCAACAATGCAATGATCGTCGCGCCCAGCGCTGACCTCGATCTGGTCGTGCGCGGCGTGACCTTCTCGGCAGTCGGTACGGCGGGTCAGCGTTGCACGACGCTGCGTCGCCTGATCGTGCATACCAGCGTGGTCGACCAGTTGCTGCCGCGTCTGGAAAAAGCGTTTGGATCGGTGAAAGTGGGCAGTCCGGTTGAGTCGGATACGCTTGTCGGTCCGTTGATCGACCGTGCTGCGTTCGACGGTATGCAGAAGGCATTGGGCGATGCGCGCGAGCAAGGTGGCAATGTGAAGGGCGGCGAGCGTGTCGATGTAGGCGGCCACGCCGATGCTTACTACGTGCGTCCGGCATTCGTACGGATGCCTGAACAAACGGCTGTGGTCGAACGCGAGACCTTCGCGCCGATCCTCTACGTAATGACCTACAACGACTTCGCTGAAGCGCTGGAACTGCAAAACGGCGTGCCGCAAGGTTTGTCGTCGGCGATCTTCACGAACGACATTCGCGAAGCCGAGCAGTTCATGTCGGCGGCGGGCAGCGATTGCGGCATTGTGAACGTGAACATCGGCACGAGCGGCGCTGAGATTGGCGGCGCGTTCGGCGGTGAAAAAGAAACCGGCGGCGGTCGTGAATCGGGTTCCGATGCGTGGAAAGGCTATATGCGCCGCGCGACCAACACGATCAACTACAGCCGTGAGTTGCCGCTTGCACAAGGCGTGAAGTTCGACGTTTGATTTAATTGAAGCAGAAGCAAAAACGATATTAAACCTGGCGTCCCACCCCGACGCCGACTTCTTTCATCCGCTTGGGTGCACGACAACCGCGTCGCGCCTAAGCGGACGTCAGGCTTCCGCGGTCATCCCCGGTTGTTGCGCTCGAATCTGTCTTGCCACTGTCCTATGGCGCGCCTCTGAATCAAGAGGTGCGTTTTCATCTGTTCCGCCTGTCTACGTGCTGTTTTTGCGTTGCCTTTGCGTAAATACGCCACGTCCGTTCAACTGTTTTTCGCTAGACCCTGGGGGCCACCGTGTCGTTTCTCGTGCTGGACAAACTGACAAAAGCCTACGGCGATCTGAACGCCGTGAGCGACGTGAGCCTCTCGGTTGAAAAAGGCGAATTCGTCTCGCTGCTGGGGCCTTCGGGTTGCGGCAAGACGACGACGCTGCAAATGATCGCTGGTTTTATCGATGTAACGCGCGGGCGGATTTCGCTCGATGGCAAGGACATCACGCATGTGCGGCCGAACAAGCGCGGCCTGGGTGTGGTGTTCCAGAGCTACGCGCTGTTTCCGCATATGACAGTCGCGCAGAACGTCGGCTTCGGGCTCGAAATGCGCGGTGTCGGCAAGGTCGAGTGTGCGGAGCGGATTCGCGAGACGTTGGCGCTCGTGCGGCTCGATGCGCTCGCGGCGCGGTATCCGCGTGAACTGTCGGGCGGTCAGCGGCAACGGGTGGCGATTGCGCGTGCGCTGGTCATCAAGCCGCCGGTACTGCTGCTCGATGAACCCATGTCCAACCTCGACGCCAAGCTGCGCGAAGAGATGCAGTTCGAATTGCGCGGGATTCAGCGCAAGGTCGGCACGACTACGGTAATGGTTACCCATGATCAATCCGAAGCGCTGTCCATCAGCGACCGCGTGGTCGTGATGGAAGCGGGGCGCGTGACGCAGGTCGACTCGCCGTATCGCGCGTATGAACGGCCGGAGAATCGGTTTGTGTCGCAGTTTATCGGCAAGGCGAACATGCTGGCGGGTAAGGTGACCGAGGCGCGTCACAACGAAGTCCATGTGGATCTCGGGCATGACCTGACCGGCATTGCCTGCATTGAGGCGGGCACGGTGTGGCGCGAAGGCGATACGGTGACGTTATGCATCCGTCCGGAAAAACTGCACTTGTGCGCGGTGGGAACGGGGCGTCTGACGGCCACTGTCACCAGCCGCTTTTTCCTGGGCAGCCAATGGCTTTATCGTGTCGATACCGCCATTGGTGAAGTGCTCGTCTGCAGCCAGAATGAAGGCACGGAGCCGGTGGCCGAAGGTGCGATGGTCGGTATCGACTGGCATCGTGACGCCGTGCGCGTGCTTCAGGAAGTGAGCCATGGCTAGTACCATCGACTCTACGAGTTCCGACAATAGCGGCGGGCTGAAGAACGATCGCGCGCCGTGGCATGCATTCGTGCCGCCCTGGCTGATGAGCTTGCCTGCGTTCATCCTCTTCGCGGTCCTCGTGCTGACGCCGCTCGCGATGACCGTTGTGCTGACGTTCTATCGTTTCGATCCGGCCAGTGGTCCGATCGCGGCATTCCAGTTCAGCAACTATGTTGAAGTGCTGACAGATAGCTACTACCAGACCATTTTTGCGCGGACCTTCGGCATCGCGATCCTGACGACCGTGCTGTGCGTCGCGATTGGTGCGCCTGAAGCTTACGTGCTGTACCGCATGCGTGATCCGTGGCGCTCGATGTTCCTGCTTGTGATCCTCGCACCGTTGCTTGTGTCAGTCGTGGTGCGCGCGTTCGGCTGGAGCATGTTGCTCAATACGGGCGGTATCGTGAATCAGTTCTTCGGCCTCTTCGGGCTGGGTCCGTACAAGCTGGAGTACACCACCTTCGCGATTGTGATCGCGCTCGTTCACGTCATGCTGCCGTTCATGGTGATCCCCGTCTGGACCTCGCTGCAGAAGCTTGATCCGCAGGTTGAAAACGCGGCGCTCTCGCTGATGGCGTCGCCGTCAACCACGTTGAGGCGCATCGTGTTGCCGCAGATCGCACCGGGCATTTTGTCGGGCAGCTTGATGGTGTTCGGCCTGTCGGCGAGCGCGTTCGCAATTCCCGGCCTGCTCGGCGGCCGTCGCCTGAAAGTAGCGGCAACCGCTGTCTACGATGAATTCCTCGGCTCGCTCAACTGGCCGCTCGGCGCGACCATCGCGATTTTGTTGCTGATCGCGAACCTTGTGATCATGATCACGTACTACCGGGTTCTGGAGCGTCGTTACTCCAGAAGCCTCGGTTAAGCAAAGGAGACCGCTGCAATGCGAAAGAACGGCCTCGTTGCCCTGAGTTTCCACACGGTCGTGATCTTGTTCGTGCTGGCGCCGCTCGTGATCATCGTGCTGGTTGCGTTCACGCCGGACCAGACGCTGACGTTGCCCACGCACGGCTTTTCATTGCGCTGGTTCCGCGCGATTCTCGACTACCCTGATTTCATCTCGGCGTTTTTCAACAGTATCAAGCTGGCGTTTGCGTCGGCTACATTGTCGCTCGCACTGGCGTTGCCGGCGGCGCTTGCTATCGGCCGTGAACGTTTTCCGGGGCGCGAATTTCTCAATGGCCTGTTCCTCTCGCCGCTGGTGATTCCAAGTCTCGTGCTCGGCATTGCGTTCCTGCGCTTCTTCGCGATGATCGGCGCAACCGGCTCGTTCATCTGGCTCGTCGCAGCGCACATGATCATCATCACGCCGTTCGTGATGCGGCTGGTGCTGGCATCGGTGAGCGGCATGGATCGCAGCATCGAACATGCGGCGCAGTCATTGGGCGCGGATCGATGGACGGCGTTTCGCCGCATCACGCTGCCGATGATCCTGCCCGGCATCACGGGTGGCTGGCT
Source organism: Burkholderia sp. S171 (assembly GCF_009766085.1). Taxonomy (GTDB): domain Bacteria; phylum Pseudomonadota; class Gammaproteobacteria; order Burkholderiales; family Burkholderiaceae; genus Caballeronia. The sequence goes on from NZ_LMUF01000071.1 coordinate 49,981, forward strand.
GCTTGCGTTCATCAACAGCTTCGATGAGCTAACCATGTCGATTTTCGTGACTTCGCCGCAGACCATTACGTTGCCGGTGCGCATGTATATGTACGCGACGGAATCGATCGACCCGATGATGGCGTCCGTATCCGCGCTCGTGATCTTCATTACGGCCGGGGCGATGATCGTGCTCGACCGCGTGTATGGACTGAACCGGATCCTGATCGGTTCGCATTGATTCGCTTGGGCGCCCACGACTTCACTCTACGCGATGACAAATATTCCCAGCGCACCATCCACCGTCCAGCCGCACAGCGTGGCCGATGCCGCGCCGCAATTCGTGCGTCTTACGGAATCGCATCGCAAGCCGGTTACGCTGACGCTGGACGGCGTGGCGATCACGGCCCTGACCGGCGATACGGTGTTGAGCGCCATCCTGCTGCACACACGGCGCGTGCGTGACACCGAGTTCAGCGGTGAACCTCGCGCGGGTTTCTGTCTGATGGGCGCATGTCAGGATTGCTGGGTACAACTGGAAGAGGGCACACGGATTCGGGCGTGTTCGACCTTCGTCAAGGACGGCATGCACGTCCTCACCCGGCCTGCGGGAGTGATCGGAGCGTGAGCGCGGCTATCGATAAAAACAGCATGCATCGGGTCGTCATTGTTGGCGCGGGGCCGGCCGGTGTGCGTGCGGCTGAGACCCTGGTGGCGGCAGGCATTGTGCCGGTCATGATCGACGAAGCGGCGCGCGCTGGTGGCCAGATCTATCGCCAGCCGCCGGCGGATGCGGGTTTTGCCCGCAGCAAACGCACGCTGTATGGCATGGAAGCTGGCAAGGCCGACGCGGTGCACTCAACCATGGCTGGGCTACTTTCGACACTCGACTATCGGCCTGACACGCTGGTGTGGGGATGCGGCGCCGCACGGCTCGATACCTTGCACGCCGGACGGCAACGCACAGTGCCTTACTCGCACTTGCTGATTGCGACCGGCGCGACGGATCGCGTGCTGCCGTTTCCGGGCTGGACGCTGCCAGGCGTCTACACCCTCGGCGCGGCGCAGATTGCGCTGAAATCGCAGGGCTGCGCGATTGGACGTCGCGTGGTATTCGCGGGAACGGGGCCATTGCTTTACCTCGTGGCGTATCAATACGCGAAGGCGGGCGCGCAGGTGGAAGCAGTGCTCGATACCAATCCGTTCTCGCGTCAGTTCGCCGCGACGCCGCGTTTGTTGCGTCAGCCGTCCACCTTTGCGAAGGGGCTGTATTACGTTGGCTGGCTGGCGGCGCATGGGGTTCGTATCGAACGTGGCGTAACGCTAGTGCGCGCAACGGGCGATAAAGCCGTGCAGGCCATGACTTATCGCCGTGGCGAGCAAGAGCTGACCATTCCCTGCGATGCCGTCGGCTTCGGATACGGCCTGCGTTCCGAAACGCAATTGGCTGACCTCGCAGGTTGCCGTTTTCGCTTCGATCCACTCAATCGCGCGTGGCTGCCGGAGCGCGATTCAGCTGGTCGCACTTCGGTGCCGGGCGTTTATCTCGCGGGCGATGGCGCGGGTATCGCGGGTGCGGATGCTGCGGAACTGGCTGGCCGTCGGGCGGCGCTTGCGATGCTGGAAGACCTTGGATATCGAGCCGGGAACGCTGACGCTCAGGCTCAGGCTGCGAAGCTGGACCGGCAACTGGCGAACATCGCCGAATTTCGTATCGGGCTGGAACAGGCGTTTGCGCCGCCCTCCGATTGCGCGTCGCAGTGGCCGGACGACATGACGGTGTGCCGCTGCGAAGAGATCGATGCCGGCACGCTGCGCCGTTGTATTCGCGCTGGCGAGGCGAGCGAGATCAATCGGCTGAAGGCGCTTACGCGCGTGGGCATGGGTCGTTGCCAAGGGCGCATGTGTAGCGCGGCGGCGGCGGAATTGCTGAGCGCGGAAACGGGCAAACCCATCGCGGAGGTCGGACGTTTGCGTGGACAGGCGCCGATCAAACCCGTGCCTTTATCGATAGCGATGATGGACGAAGCCTCGCAAGCCGATCATCTGGCCGCTATTCCGGAGCACGCACGCGATGACTGAGACTTTGCGGTTTGACGTGCTGGTGGTCGGCGGTGGTTTGGTGGGATCGTCGACGGCCTTGATGCTTGCAAAGCGGGGTCTCAAGGTTGGGCTTTTCGAACGTCGTTATTGCGGTGCGCAGGCGAGTGGCGTGAACTACGGCGGCGTGCGCCGTCAGGGCCGTCCGGCTGAACAACTACCGCTGGCGGTGCGTGCACGAGCGATCTGGGACCGGTTGCCGGAACTCGTGGGCACGGACGGAGAGTTTGTCGTTTCGGGGCATTTACGCTTGGCTCGCAGCGAAGCCGATCTTGCGGCGCTTGAAGCGTACGCGCAGCTTGCCAATCCGTTCGGCCTCGACTTAAAGTTGATGAGCGGAGCTACGTTCAGGCGCCGTTACCCGTGGCTTGGAGCGGCTGCGGTGGGCGGTTCGCTGTGTCCTAATGACGGTCATGCGAACCCGCGGATTGTGTCGCCAGCATTTGCGCGTGCGGCGCGTGCTGCCGGTGCTGATGTTCGCGAACAGACCGCGGTGACGAACATCGTGCGTGCGGGGGATCGGTTTGTTGTCGGGGCTCGGCATGATTCGGGTGCTGCGATCGAGGTTCAAAGTGATTGGTTGATCAATGCTGCCGGCGCGTGGGGCAACACGGTGGCCGGGTACTTTGGCGAGACCATTCCGATGGAGCCGATCTATCCGAACATGTGGGTGACTGAGCCGCTGCCGTATTTCATCGATCACAATCTTGGCGTCTATGGCGGCGGCATTTATGCCCGTCAGGTATCGCGTGGCAATGTGGTGATTGGTGGTGGTCGTGGATTGGGTGATGGCGAGTACGCGCAGCCGCTCACGGAGACGACACGCACGGTGATGAGAGCGGCGTGCGCGCTCTTGCCGACGTTGAAAGATGCGTTGCTTTTGCGGTCCTGGACAGGGGTGGAAGGCAGTACGCCTGACGATAATCCGGTGATTGGTCTTAGCCGCACGACGCCGCGATTGCTGCATGCATTTGGATTTTCGGGTGGCGGGTTTCTGCTTGCCCCGGGGGTTGGAGAGGTGCTTTCTGATCTTGTTGTAGAGGGGAGATCGGGGACGCCGATCGAGGCGTTTTCTATTGGGCGGTTTGGGCGGTTGGAGTCTGTGCCGGGTTGCTAGGTTCTGGGGTTAGAGGTCGGGGTTGGTGTCGGTTGCTGGGTTCCCGGGTTAGCGGTCGGGGTCAATGCCGGGTTGCTGCTTTTAGTGTTAGTGGTCTGCGAGAGTTGGATTTTCTCTTTATCACTGTTAGCCACTGTGCGTGGCAGCACGTCATTTCTTTGTCCAAAGCGACAAAGAAACGAAGCA
>NZ_LMUF01000071.1:53467-85078 GCF_009766085.1 Burkholderia sp. S171
GAAAAGCACGGTGCTCGCCAGAACGCAGGATGTTTGAACCCCTCCTTCTCGCGAATCCTGACATAGACACGCTTCGCCACCCGTGCTCTCGGGCAAACACCCTTGCCAAGGAACCGGCGCGGCCCCACGCGTCTTTACTGCGGTGGCTTTTTGGTAGGTTAGCTGCCCGGCCTGCGCTGCCGTATTCGTGGACCACAGCTTGATAAGTAGTAACTTTACGCGTACTACCGTCTCAGTTTTTGGTAAGTTGGATGCTCTGCCTGCACGGCTATTTTCGTGAGTATGGCCTCGCGCATCCTGCGGCTTCGTTTCGAGCTGGTTTGGCGACGTGGTTCGTCATGCGTACAAATGCGGTGGAAGGGTGTCCGCGGATAGCGCGGGGTGAACCTTGGGCAGGTTCAATCACTGGTGGCGAAGCGTGTCAGAACCTGAGTTCGGAGAAGGGGGGGTTCAAACATCGGTGGCTCTGGCGAGCACCGTGCTTTTGGGGCACCCATGAATAGAAACTGCACGCTGTGGACACTTAGGGTAGTGCGGTTAAAGCGTTTTCTTTGCTTCGTTTCTTTGTCGCTTTGGACAAAGAAGTGACGTGCCGCCACGCACAGTGGCTAACAGTGATAGAGAGAAAATCCGACACATGCAGACCGCTAACGCTGAAAGCAGCAACCCGGCATTGACCCCGACCGCTATCCCCAGAACCTAGCACCCCGGCACCAACCCCGACCGCTAACCTTAGAACGTGACAACAACAACCCCTCCCCCCACGAACAAAATATTTTCAAAAAGTGCGAACGAAACTACCTAGTCTGAAGGAGAACAGTAAATGAAAGTGTTTCATACAGTCGCCAGCGCAAGCATTGCCGCCTTGTGCGCAGCAGCCCTCTCCACACCAGCGCAAGCCGACGACAAGACCATCTACATCGGCATGAACGGCGGGGCGATGGAAAAAGCCTACACGAGCGAGGTCCTGCCCGAATTCGAAAAGGCCAACAACGTAAAAGTGGTAGTGGTCCCCGGCACGTCCTCCGACATTCTCGCCAAGCTGCTCGCGAACAAAGCCAAGCCACAAATCCACGTAGTGTTCCTCGACGATGGCGTGATGGCGCGCGCAGTCAGCATGGGCGTCTGCCAAAAACTCAATGACACTCCCGAACTCAAGCAGCTCTATCCGTTTGCTCGCATGAAGGACGACATCGGCGCGGGCGTTCAACTCGGCATGACCGGCATCGCGTACAACACGAAACTTTTCACGGCAAACGGCTGGGCACCGCCAACATCGTGGCTCGATTTCGCCGATCCGAAATACAAGGACAAAGTGGTGTTCCAGTCGGCATCGAGCAGCACGTTCGGCCTGCACGGCTTCCTGATGATCAACCGGCTCGAAGGCGGTTCGGAGAAGAATGTCGAACCGGGCTTTACGAAATGGCAAAGCACCGTGGGCCGCAACGTGATCGAGTACATCCCGAACTCGGCAAAGATCTCCGAGATGGTCCAGACCGGTCAAGCCGGCCTGTTCCCGCTCACGCCGACCGCTGTGGGTGACCTGCAGGCGAAGGGCATTCCCGTGGCTTACGTGAATCCGAAGGAAGGGCCGGTGCTGTTGCTCGTCGATGAATGCGTGGTGGCGAACAATCCCGATCCGGTCCTCGCGCAAAAGCTCGCAGCGTTCATGATCTCGGCATCGGCACAAAGCAAGGCAGCCACTGCCGGTCGTCAGATTCCGACGAACCGCCAGGCGACAATGCCCGACTCGATGCAGAAGCAACTCGGTAACCTCGACGACCTCGTGAAGAAGGTGAACGTGGTGGACTGGGACGTGATCAACGCAAATCGTCCGCAATGGGACGCGCGCTGGAATCGTCAGGTCGAACGGTAATCTGAAGCTTTAAGTAAAACGGGCGTTGTCGAGGGGTTTCCCCTGACATCGCCCGTTTCCGTTTACGCGTCGATCGAGCGTATGACGGTCGCCTCTACTTACTCTTACTCTTGCGAGTTGATGATGACTTTCGACACGGCATGCTCCTGCAAGCCCCATTTCTTCAGGATCTTTGTGTAGGTGCCATCGGCGATCAGCTTGCCGAATGCCTGGCTCAGCGCATCGTTTAAAGCAGGGCTGTTCTTCGCCATGCCAATCGCCGAGTATTGCGACAGGAACGGCTGGCCGATAGGTGCGTACGCATCTTTCTCCAGAGTGTTCTGATATGGCAGCGTTTCACCGCCTTGCACGGCGGCGTCGATGCGTCCCTGACGCAACTGCAGGCGAGCGTCGGCTGAACCATCAGTGCCCACCACTTGCACCGCTGGTTTCCCCGCCTTGACGCAGTGTTCGTCGCTCCATGTCTTGATGTCGTCGGGCCACGACGTGCGGCGGCTCGCACCCACGTGCTTGCCGCACACTGTTTCGATGGATGGGAAGTCGCCGGCGTGCGCCTTCAGCGTGTAAAACTGTGGCCCTGACTTGATGTAGTCAAGAAAGTTAATTGCCTCGCGGCGCGTCGGCAAGTCCGTCATGCCCGACAGGATCACATCCACGCGATGCGTGGTCAGCGCGCTCATCATCTGGTCGAAGTTGGTCTCTTCCCACTTCAGTTTCACGCCCATCTTTGCGGCCAGTGCGGCGCCGAGATCGACGTCGAAGCCGGTCAGTTCATCGGTTGCCGGGTCCTTGTATTCGAACGGCGGATAGTTCGGCACGATAGCGGCCGTGAGCGTGCCGTTGCCCGCCACGGGCGTCTGGGCGTGAGCCAACGATGCGGCAAGCGACATTGCGCCAAAAGCCAGGCTGACAAGGGTTCGCCGGAACAAGGAATCGATCATAAAAAGTCGCCTGAACGTGAGTTGACGGAGGTATAAAGCGGGTTTGAAAACCGTTGCCACGTGCCGTGACGCTAGGAAAGCACGGCCGAAATGAATTCTTGAGTACGCGGTTGTTGCGGTCGCGACAGCACCTGTTCAGGCGTGCCAACTTCGACCACCTTGCCCTGGTCCATGAAGACCACGCGGTTCGCGACTTCGCGCGCGAAGCCGAGTTCGTGCGTGACGACGATCATCGTCATGCCGCTCTTGGCCAGGTCGCGCATCACGCTCAGTACTTCACCTACCAGCTCGGGGTCGAGGGCGGAGGTGGGTTCGTCGAAGAGCATGAGTTGGGGATGCATGGCCAGCGCCCGTGCAATGGCGACACGTTGCTGCTGGCCACCGGACAACTCGACCGGAAACGCGTCACACTTGTGGCCAAGCCCGACCCGCGTCAACAACGCGCGCGCTTCTTCAATTGCCTCGGACTTTTTCTTCTTCAGCACCTGGACCGGCCCTTCGATCACATTTTCCAGCGCCGTCATGTGCGGAAAAAGATTGAAGCGCTGGAACACCATGCCGGTCGCAAGACGTTGCCGCGCCATCTGCTTTTCAGACAGCGGATAAAGCTTGTTTTCTACGCGCCGGTATCCGACCAGTTCGTCGTTCACCCACAGCGCGCCGCCGGTAATGGTTTCGAGTTGGTTGATACAGCGCAGGAAGGTGCTTTTGCCCGAGCCGGACGGCCCGATGATGCAGAGCACTTCGCCTTTCGCGACGTCGAGGTTGATGCCGTGCAGCGCCTGGAACTCGCCATAGGACTTGCGCAGGTCGACCGCTTTGACTAGTGGGTTCATGCTTGCCTGGGTTCGCGTATGAGTGGAGTTACCGTTTCGCGGATGGGCGGCCCGCCCCACGCGCAAAGCGCAGTTCGACCCGCGACTGCAGCAAGGAAAGAACCGTGACAATGACCAGATACCAGACGCCCGCGACCATCAGCAATTCGATCACGCGAGCGTTCGCATAATAGATGTTCTCGGCGCTGTGCAGCATTTCCGCATACTGGATCACACTGGCGAGTGAGGTCAGCTTCACCATGCCGATCAGTTCGTTGCCAATCGGCGGCACGATCACGCGCATGGCTTGCGGCAAGATCACGCGGCGCAGCGCCTGGAGCTTTGGCATGCCGATCGACTTCGCCGCTTCGTACTGGCCGGTGTCCACCGAGAGCAACCCCGCGCGCACGACTTCCGATGTATAGGCACCCTGATTAATTCCGAGTCCGAGCAGGGCGGCCAGGAACGGCGTCATGATATCGACGGTACGAAATTCAAACAGGCCGGGAATTCCCATGACCGGGAACACCAGCGCGAGGTTGAACCACAGCAACAATTGCAGGATCACGGGCGTGCCGCGAAACAGCCACACGTAGCCATGCGCGACTGCTTGCATGACCGGGTTGGTCGAGAGCCGCATGATCGCGATGATCACCCCAAGCACGATGCCCAGCGCCATCGCGAGGATCGTCATGACGATGGTATTGCCGAGGCCTTTGAGGATTGACTTGGCCGTCAGGAAGCGTCCGACAACGGCCCAGTCGATCTGCCCGCGCGCAAACGCCACGACCACATACGCAATGATCGCCAGGATCACTGCCGATGCAAAATAACGCCCGTAGTAGCGCCGCGGCACGTGTTCGAAGTGCGAGATATCGGTGAAGCCGTCGGCGTTGCCGGACGCCGATGTCCGCTCGTTCGATGCGCTCAGCATGAAGGTCCCTTGTAGTAAGCCGCCCAAGCAACTTGTTCTTCAATAGCGCTGCGCAGGCGCGCGATCTGTTCCGCCACGCGTGCCGGCGCTGTGCCGCCGTAACCCCGGCGCGCCGCGACGGCGGCGTCCAGCGTGACGTGATCGAGGACGCCGGGTTCAAGTCTCGCATCCACCGCTGCGAGGGTTGCCACCGACACCTCGCCCAGTTCAATGCCTTGTTGTTCGCAAACCTTCACCAGCGCGCCGGTGATTTCGTGCGCTTCGCTGAACGGCACGCCGCGCAGCGCGAGCCAGTCTGCAACTTCGGTGGCGAGCGTAAACCCGAGCGGTGCCTGGCGCCGCATTTCATCCACGTTCACGTGCATGGTGCGGATCATACCGGCCATGGCAGGCAGCACAAGTTCGAGTGTATCGATACTGTCGAACGCGGCAATCTTGTCTTCCGCGAGGTCGCGGTTATAGGCAAGCGGCAGCGACTTGAGCGTGGCTAGCAACCCGCTCAGGTTGCCGATCAATCGACCCGCCTTGCCGCGTGTCAGCTCGGCGATATCCGAGTTTTTCTTCTGCGGCATGATCGAGCTGCCGGTTGCATAGGCATCGTCGAGTTCGACCCAGCGGAACTGCCGCGAGGTCCACAGGATCACTTCTTCCGAGAGGCGCGACAGGTTGACGGCCAGCATGCTGGTAATGAACGTGAACTCGGCAACGTGGTCGCGCGAAGCGACAGCGTCGATGGAGTTCTCGCACGGGCCGTCGTAGCCGAGTTCTTGCGCGGACAGGTCGGCACGCAAGCAGATCGCGGACCCCGCCAGCGCCGCCGCGCCCAGTGGCGAACGCGCGCTGCGCCGGTCCCAATCCACCAGCCGGTCGACATCGCGATAAATCGACTGCGCGTGCGCAAGCAACTGATGCGCGAACACGATCGGCTGTGCCGGTTGCAAATGCGTGAAGCCGGCGGTGATGGTTTGCACATGCGCCTCGGCTTGTTCAACCAGCGCGTTCTGCAGTTCGATGATCGCCAACGCCAGCTTGCGAGCCTTATCGCGCAGATACAAACGCAAGTCGTTCGCCGCTTGATCGTTGCGTGAACGGCCCGCGCGCAACTTCCCGCCGATCGCCATGAGCCGCTGCGTCAGTTCGCGCTCGAGGAAGGTATGGACATCTTCGTCGGCAAGGATAGGGGCGAGGTCGCCCGCGACGAACTCGGACTCTATTTGCTGCATCGCGTCGAGCAGTTGCTGAAGCTCGTCGGCGCTCAGGATTCCGGCTCGCCTCAGTTCGTTTGCATGGGCACGCGAACCGGCGAGATCGTAAGGCGCAAGACGGAAGAAGCTTGGGTCCGAACGGGACAGGTTTTCCAGCGCCAGCGAGGGTCCTGATTTGAAGCGGCCGCCCCAGAGGCGTTCGGTTGCATCAGTAGTGTTCATGCGTTTGCCTAGCGTTGCTAAAGAGGGTTGCCTGAAAAGGTCGCCCGAGAGCGCTTCAGAATGTCCCTTAGCTTACGCAATCAAATTTTTTGCTTGTAGAGAGAATTAAATTCGCCTTAAATCAAATTTTTCTCAGTATCTTTCGTTTCTTCACGCTCTCCAAACCTGCCTATGCGCCATCGGCTGCCCCCACTCAATCCCCTGCGTGCGTTCGAAGCGACGGCGCGCCATGGCACGGTTGCCAGCGCGGCCGAAGAACTCAACGTCACGGCCAGCGCCGTCAGCCATCAGGTGCGCGTGCTGGAGAGCACCCTGGGCGTGGCGTTGTTCATTCGCTCGAAGGCGCGGGTGAAACTGACGCCCGCCGGCGAAGCGCTGCTGCAGCCGGTCAAGAACGCGTTCGACATGATCGCGACCGCAGTGGTCAGGCTGGAGTCGCCCGTCATTGCGGGGGACTTGGTGGTGTCAGCCCCAATGCTGTTCACCTCGCGTTGGCTCGCGCGGCATATAGGTGATTTCCTTGATCAATTCCCCGCAGTCAACTTAAAACTGATCCCGTCCAACGACGACAAGGAAATCTATTCATCCAATGTCGACCTCTGCGTCCGATACGGCGAGGGCCGCTGGCGGGACCGTGACGTCAAGCTCATCATGCATCCGGTCCTGTTCCCTGTCGTGAGTCCGGCGTTGATGAACGGGCCGCGCGCGCTTCGCACGGTGCAGGACCTGGCTAACCGGACCTTGTTCTGCGAGCACGCCGGGTCATGGATGCGATGGTTGGCGGAGGCGTCGGCTGACAAGCTTGAGGGTTTACGCATTCTGGAAATCGGCATTGCGCATGTAGGAATCGAGGCCGCAGTGCGGGGACAAGGCGTAGCATTGGGCGATAGCTTTTCCGTCCGCGACGATCTCGCCGATGGCACGCTCGTCCGTCCATTTCGTATCACCGTGCCGGCCAAGCACGCGTACTACTGGGTGCGCCGGCATGAGATGACCGAGGCACCGCTAGTGGCCGCATTTATGTCGTGGGTGGACTCGAAACTCGCGTGAAATCTGCGTAAAGTCAGCGTGAAGCCTTCTATTTTTATCGGGTATGAAAAGCAGCCCGATTGCGCGAAAACGTTTGCCACTGAAAAATCAGGGGAAAGATTCGCTTCCTGACATTTCTGCCATTTTGGCGCCATCTAGGCGTTGGCACCTGCCCGTTAAGATCGGGACGTGAGTTGCCTATTCGTGGTCTGTTGGCTGCATGAAAGGCCGCACGGCGCCCAGCCGCACTCGATCCGGCCCGCCGTGTGCAAGACATCGCCTGAATGGCTTTGCCTGAACGTTATCGTGGCTGCATTCCAGCGGTTCATTCTTCTTTCCTGCTTTTTTCGAGCGCGTCTCAATGTGGATTGTCAACGTTGCGCTAAAGCGGCCCTACACGTTTATCGTGATGGCCATCCTGATCCTGTTGGCAACGCCGTTTGCGCTCCTGACAACGCCGGTCGACGTCCTGCCGGACATCAACATCCCCGTCGTCAGCATCATCTGGACTTACACGGGCCTGTCAGCCGAGGACATGGCCAACCGCATCACGCAGGTCAATGAACGCAGCCTGACCACGACCGTCAACGACATCGAACATATCGAGTCGCAGTCACTGCCCGGCATTGCCATCCTGAAGGTGTTCTTGCAACCGACCGCGAACATTCAGACGGCTATTGCCCAGACGGTGGCCGTTGAGCAGGCGCAGTTGAAGCAGATGCCGCCAGGGGCCACACCGCCGCTCGTGATCAGTTATTCGGCGTCCAGTATCCCGGTGGTGCAGCTGGGCTTGTCCAGCCCGACGCTCTCTGAAAAGGACCTGAACGACACCGCCCTGAACTTCTTGCGCCCGCAGCTGGTGACCATTCCCGGCGCGGCCGTGCCGTATCCGTATGGCGGTAAAAGCCGGCTGATTTCGGTCGACCTGGATACCCGCGCGCTGCTGGCAAAAGGCCTGACGCCGTCGGACGTGGTGAGCGCCTTCAACGCGCAGAACTTGATCCTGCCCACCGGCACGGCCAAGATCGGCATGAAGGAATACACGATCAACATGAATGGTTCGCCGGCGACCATCGAAGCGCTGAACGACATTCCGGTACGCACGCTTAATGGAGCAACTACCTACCTGAGAGAAGTCGCGCATGTACGCGACGGCTTCTCTCCGCAGACGAATATCGTGCGTCAAAATGGGCATCGCGGCGTGCTGATGTCGGTGATGAAGAACGGCAGCGCGTCGACGCTGTCCATCGTCGATTCTCTCTACGCGCTGTTGCCGAATGCCCGGGCTTCGTTGCCGCCGGACCTCACCATCACCCCGCTTTTCGATCAGTCGGTGTTCGTCAAGGCAGCGGTGCAGGGCGTGATCCGTGAAGCGCTGATTGCCGCCGCCTTGACGGCCGCGATGATCCTGCTGTTCCTCGGCAACTGGCGCAGCACCTGCATCATTGCGGTCTCCATTCCGCTGTCGATCCTCTCGTCATTGCTTGCGCTGCATGCGCTCGGGCAGACCATCAACATCATGACGCTGGGGGGGCTCGCGCTGGCGGTGGGTATTCTGGTGGACGATGCAACGGTGACCATCGAGAACATCGAGCGGCACCTGCACATGGGCACGGACCTGCACGAGGCCATTCTTGAAGGGGCCGGCGAAATCGCGGTGCCCGCGCTCGTGTCCACGCTGTGTATTTGTATTGTGTTCGTGCCGATGTTCTTCCTCACCGGCGTGGCGAAATTCCTGTTCGTGCCGCTTGCTGAAGCCGTGGTGTTCGCGATGCTCGCGTCGTACATTCTGTCGCGGACGCTGGTGCCAACGCTCGCCATGTTGCTGATGGGCCACGCGCACAAGCCGAAGAACGGTTCGAAGCCGAATCTGTTCATGCGTTTGTATCGCCGTTTCGATGCAGGCTTCGAGCGCATGCGCGCCACTTACATCGTAATCCTGAGCACGTTGCTCGTGCGGCGCCGCATGTTTGCCTCGCTATTTCTTGGCTTTTGCGTGCTGTCGGTGGGACTGGTGTTCGCGCTCGGCGAAGACTTCTTCCCGACGGTCGATGCCGGCGACATCCGCCTGCATATGCGCGCGCCGACCGGCACGCGCATCGAGGAAACGGCACGGCTGGCTGACCAGGTCGAAGAAGTCGTGCGGCAGGTGGTGCCGGCGGCTCAGCTCAACACGATCCTCGACAACCTCGGCTTGCCGTATAGCGGCATCAACTTGTCTTACAGTAACGCGGGCACGATCGGTACGCTCGACGGGGAGATCCAGGTAGCGCTGAAGCCGGACCACGATCCCACGCAGAACTTCGTGGACAAGTTGCGCGCCGTGCTGCCGCAGCGTTTTCCGGGCGTCGAATTTTTCTTCCAGCCTGCGGACATCGTGACGCAGATCCTGAACTTCGGTTTGCCGGCCGCCATGGACGTGCAGATTTCCGGGGCCGACCAGCAGGGCAATTTCGCAGTCGCGGCGAAGCTGATGAAGTCGATCCGCCAGATTCCCGGCACGGTGGACACGCACATCCAGCAGAAGCTCGACGAACCCGCGCTCAACCTGCAGATGGATCGCACCCGGCTCCAGCAGCTCAACCTGACGGCGAACAACGTCGCGCAGAACGTGCTGATTTCATTGTCGGGCAGCTCGCAGACATCGCCGGGTTTCTGGTTCAACAACAAGAACGGCGTTGAGTATTCGGTCGCGGTGCAGACACCGCAGTACCAGATTTCATCAATTGACGAACTGCTGCGCACGCCGGTTTCCGCCAGCGCGACCGGGCCCACGCAGTTGCTTGGCAACCTCGTGCGGGTCACGCCGCAAAACCAGTTCGCAGTCGTGACGCACTACAACATCCGCCCGGTCATCGATGTGTTCGTGAGCGTGGAAGGGCGCGACCTCGGCAGCATTGCGACAGAGGTCGACAAGCTCGTGAACCAGGCCCGCGCAACCTTGCCGCGCGGCAGCCAGATCATCGTGCGCGGCCAGGTCGCGACCATGCGTTCGTCGTTCTTCGGCCTGGGTGTCGGTGTGGCAATGGCGATCGTGCTGGTGTATCTGCTGATCGTGGTGAACTTCCAGTCGTGGGTTGATCCGCTGATCATCGTCAGTGCGCTGCCGGCGGCGCTTGCCGGTATCGTCTGGATGCTGTTCCTCACCGGCACGCACCTGAGCGTTCCGGCGCTCACCGGCGCCATCATGACGATGGGTGTCGCGACCGCCAACAGTATCCTGATGGTGTCCTTTGCGCGCCAGCGGCTGCAAGCCGGCGCACCTCCGCTGACCGCGGCACTCGAAGCCGGCGCGAGCCGTATTCGTCCGGTGCTGATGACGGCGTTCGCCATGATCATCGGCATGATTCCGATGGCGCTTGGTTTGGGCGAAGGCTCTGAACAAAACGCACCGCTCGGGCGCGCGGTGATCGGCGGATTGCTGTTCGCTACGGTTTCCACGCTCTTTTTCGTGCCGCTCGTGTTTGCGGGTATTCACAGCCGGCTGGCCCGGCGGCGTGATCGTTCGGCAGGTGACCGTGACGATCATGGCGGCGGCGGTTCAGGCGGCCATCCAGGCCATCCAGGTCACGATGGCCCGGGCCATGGCGCCGGCGAGCATGCTCCAAGTTAAATATGGCTGACTGATATGACTGAAAAATCTCATGCTTCGCTGGCGATTCCCGCAAGGGATACCGAGGACGGGCACGCTTTGCCGCCTCGTGGCCGTGAATGGAAACGCGCGAAGATCGCCGTTATCGTGGTGCTGGTCCTGCTGGTGCTGGGCGCCGGACGCACGGTGGTGTCCGACGTGATGCAAAGCCACTCGGTGGCGGCAACCTCGCAGCAAAACGCGAAGGTGTACGTGAATGTCATCTCGCCCAAGCAAGCGGCGGGGGGCGGTGACACCCTGCTGCCGGGCACGTTGCGCGGTTACGTGGAGTCGCCCATCTATGCACGCGCCACGGGTTATCTGCTGCACTGGTACGCGGATATCGGCACGCGGGTGAAGCAAGGCCAGTTGCTTGCGGATCTCGATACGCCTGAGATCGATCAGGAACTCGCGCAAGCGGTGGCTCAACGTGACCAGACGTCGTCCAGCCTCGTGCTCGCGAAAAGCTCGTTCGAGCGCTGGCAGCAACTGCGTCAACGCGATGCGGTTTCTCAACAGGAACTGGATGAACGCCAGAGCACCTATAGCCAGGATGTCGCGAATCTTGCGGCAGCGAACGCCAATGTGCAGCGGCTGAAGCAGCTTGAATCGTTCAAGCGGATCGTCGCTCCGTTCGCGGGTGTGGTGACGCAGCGCAACGTGGATGTGGGCGACTTGATCGATGCCGGCAGTGGCGCGAGCCGTGCGCTCTTCGCGCTGGCGCAGTCGGACCCGCTGAGAGTTTACGTGCAGCTTCCGCAGGCTTATGCGCAGAACGTGGCGCAGGGGCAGGATGTCATCGTTACGCAGGCGGAGTTGCCGGGCCAGCAGTTCCACGGTTCGATCGCTCATATCTCCGGCGCGATCGACGTCCCGACCCGGTCGCTGCAGATCGAAGTACGCTTGCCTAATCCCGATAGCAAGCTGCGGCCGGGCGCCTACGTCCAGGTGTCGCTGCCGGCGACCGTGCGGGCGCCCTTGCTGGTGCCGGGCAACGCGCTGTTGTTCCGCTCCGAAGGGCCGCGGGTTGCGGTCGTCGACCAGGATGGCAAGGTCAATCTGCGCAAGATCGTGATTGCGCAGGACCTGGGGCAGTCGCTGGAAATTGAAAGCGGCATTGAAGCAAGCGACAAGATCATCATCAACCCGAGCGATTCCATTGCAGACGGTGACCATGTCCTGATCGCGCCGCAGCAGCCTGCCAAGAAGGGGACATCGTGAAGCGCGCGCGCCCGTGGCCGGTTCAGTGGCCGGTTCAGCCGGCACGGCTCAAGACCCTGATGACCAGCACGGCCGTGATCGCATCCGGAGCGGTTCTGCTGTCCGCGTGCACGGTTGGGCCAGACTACAAGCAGCCTCACGCCGATGCACCGCCCGCGTGGCACACCGACTCGTACTGGCGTCTCGCCGAGCCGTCGCACGCGCCGCTGGCCCCGGAATGGTGGGCCAGTTTCGGCGATGAATCGTTGAACGGCTTCGAACAGCAAGCGCTCGCGCAGAACCAGACGCTCGCCGCCGCCAGCGCGCATTACGCGCAGTCGCGTGCGACGTTGGCGAACAACAAGGCGCAGCAGGTGCCCGAGGTCGATCTCGGCGCCAGCGGGTCGCGTTTCCGGATATCGAAGGACCGGCCGCTGACCAACTACGCCACGCCGACCCAGTCGACGGTGCAGAACAACATCCAGGTCGGTCCGACCATCAACTATGACACCGACCTGTTTGGCCGGATTCGCCGTGAAGTCGAGGGCGCGACAGCGTCCGCCGAACAGTCAGGCGACGATCTCGCCAACGCGCGGCTCGTGCTGACCACGGACTTGGCCAGCGACTACTTTTCGATGCGCGAACTCGATGCCGAGATCGACGTGTTGAACCGGTCGGTCGTCCTGCAGCAGAAGGCGCTGGATTACGTGACCACGGAGCACGACCTGGGTTCGGTATCCGGACTCGACGTGCTGCAGCAAAAATCCGAACTCGATACCACGCGGGTCCAGGCTCGCCTGCTGCTCAACCAGCGCGCCCAGTTCGAACATGCGATCGCCGCGCTGATCGGCGTGCCGGCACCGCAATTCGCGATTGCGCCGAAAGTGATCGAGACGTCTGTCCCCGCGATACCGCTCGGACTGCCAAGTGATTTGCTGCAGCGGCGTCCCGACATTGCGTCGGCCGAGCGCGCGATGGCTGCGGCGAATGCACAGATCGGCGTGGCGAAAGCCGCGTTTTTCCCGAGCCTTTCGCTGATGCCGGGCATCGGCTGGGAAAGCACGCAGTTCGCCAGCCTGCTGACCGCGCCAACATTGATGTGGACGCTGGGCGCCACGCTCGGGCAGGTCGTCTTCGACGGCGGCCGGCGTGCCGCTAATGTCGACTTTGCGAGCGCGGGGTATCAGGCGGCCGAGGCAAACTATCGCCAGACGGTGCTCAATGCATTCCAGCAAGTGCAGGACGGCGTGACCGGGTTGTCGGTGCTCGATGCAGCGTCGAAGGAGTCGCAAGAGGCCGTCACGGACGCGCGGCGTTTGCTCTCGCTTGCCAACGATCGTTATTCGGGCGGCCTGGTTGCCTTCCTCGATGTGATCACCGCCCAGCAGTCGCTGCTCACGAGCGAGCGTCAGGACGTGCAGATTCATGGCCAGCAATGGACGATGTCGGTGTCGCTGGTCAAGGCGCTGGGGGGCGGCTGGGACGTCAACGCGGCAGCACCGGAGAAGACGGCGGCAATCAACCCGCCAAAGTGATTTGACACGCGAAGCCCGGGCTTCGCCACTCGCCGAAGGAAGAGAGAAAACGTTTTTCTATAATGGGAAGACGTACACAAGAAGGCGCGCATGAAATTGCTCATCGTGGAAGACGAACACAAGGTGGTTGACTATCTGCGCTCCGGCTTGACGGAGCAGGGGTGGATAGTCGACGTGGCCCTGGATGGCGAGGAAGGCACGCATCTCGCGATCGAATTCGACTACGACGTGATCGTGCTCGACGTGATGCTGCCCAAACGCGACGGCTTCAGCGTGCTGAAGGCGCTGCGCGCGCATAAGGCGACGCCCGTCATCATGCTGACCGCGCGCGACCAGATCAACGACCGGGTGCGGGGCTTGCGCGAAGGCGCCGATGACTACCTGACCAAGCCGTTCTCCTTCCTGGAGCTGGTCGAGAGGCTGCATGCGCTGGCGCGGCGTACCCGCGTGCAGGAGTCGACGCTGATCTCGCTGGGCGACTTGTACGTTGATTTGATCGGCCGGCGCGCCACGCGTGACGGCGTGCGGCTGGACCTGACGGCCAAGGAATTCCAGTTGCTGAGCGTGCTGGCACGCCGCCAGGGGGATATCCTGTCGAAAACGGCAATCACCGAGCTGGTCTGGGACGTCAACTTCGACAGCCATACCAACGTGGTGGAAACCGCGATCAAGCGCCTGCGGGCCAAGCTGGACGGCCCATTCCCGACCAAGCTGCTGCACACGGTGCGCGGCATGGGCTACGTTCTGGAGGTCCGCGAAGAAGCGGGAACATCATGAATCGATCAATCGCCCGGCGTCTGGCTTTCATGTTCGCGGCCGTCGCGCTGTTTGTCTTTACGCTGGTCGGAACCGGGCTTTTCCTGGTGTTGCGCACGCAACTCGAGCAGCATTTACGCGATTCCCTCGACGACCGCACGCAGATCGCGCGGATCATCGTCTATCACGCCGGTACGCCAGAAAAATGGAAAATGGCGCGTGAAAAACTGACCGACATGACGCCCCACGATGGCGCGACGCTGTATTCGGTATCGAGTCCGGATTCCTCGTTTCACTTCGGCAGTCCGGTGACCGGACAGATCGTAAACCGCTGGTCTGGCGGGTATGCGCGGGTGCGCACCGGCAGCAGCGAGAGCGACATGCTGACCAACACGGTCACGATTCCCGCGTATATGCAACGGCCTGCCGTGCAGCTTCAGGTGGCCGCGGGTTATTCGGCGAACGCGCGGACCATGCGCGCTTTTGGATTGGCGCTAGCTGCTTTATCGGCGCTGGGCAGCCTCGGGGTGCTGCTGCTGAGTTATTCGGTCACGCGCATCGGGCTTGCGCCGCTTACGCGGCTGACCCGGGATGCGTCGGCGGTGAGCCCGAACAATCGCTCGCAGCGGCTAAATACGCGCTCGCTGCCGCTGGAACTCAACGATCTTGCCAACTCATTCAACGGGGCGCTCGAACGTCTTGACGGCGCTTACGGGCGGCTTGAATCGTTCAATGCCGATGTCGCGCACGAGTTGCGCACACCGGTCACCATCCTGATCGGGCAGACCGAGGTGGCGCTGACCCGCAACCGCTCCGTCGACGACCTGCGTCACACGCTGCAGTCGAACCTGGAAGAGTTCGAACGCATGCGGGCGATCATCAACGACATGCTGTTCCTCGCCCGCGCCGATCAGGGCGAACGCGCGTCGGGGCTTGTCGATACATCCCTTGCCGCGGAAGTTGCCCATACGCTGGAATTCCTGGAGATTCCGCTGGAGGAAGCCCACGTGCGCGCAGCTTATACCGGCGACGCGCTGGTGCGGGTGAACAAGTCGCTGTTCGGCCGCGCGTGCATCAACCTCCTGATGAACGCGATCCAGCATTGCGCGCCGGGATCGACCATCAAGGTGTCGATTGCGCGTGAAGGCAACCTGGTGCGCGTGGCCGTCTCCAATCCGGGGGAGCCTATTGAGCCCGCCGTGCTCGATCATCTGTTCGACCGGTTTTATCGCGCCGAGGTCTCGCGGACCAACAGCCGCGAGAACCACGGACTGGGCCTGGCGATCGTCAAGGCGACCGCGGAAATGCATGGCGGCAAGGTGTCTGCCACCAGCGCCGGGGGCATCAACACATTTGCATTCTGGGTCGCCGCGTCGCGTGGTGAGCAGGAGAGTGTGTCCGGAATGCCGGCCGCCAATGCGCCGACCGGTGCGCCGGCCGGTGCGTCGTCCGCCGTGTCGTCGGATGTCCCGATGCAGCCGGCCTCGGTTAGTCACTGAGATTTAACGCTGGCATCAAGGCTTGCCCGGCGCTCCGCGCGCCGGGGAGCGGCCCTCTCGGGTAACCATCCCCTTCAATCGTCGTCTTTCCGTGCTACTGAGCGCGTTTTCCTTCGCACGCTCAAAAGATAGGTTGTCGTACAACGTATCTGATGACATACGTACCTCTATCTCATGTCATGTACGTCTCGGACCGATTAAGTCTCACGTTGACTCAAATCGTGGGAACGACCATGCATAAGGGATTAGGCGATATATGTCCGACCTTTCCGGGAGGTTGGATGTATCACGGTTAAGGGTTTACGGTGATAGAAAACGCGTCTTGCGGCGGTTATGTTCTCATACGACAACATACATCGATAAATGCGCCGTAAAGCTGACCTTGGCTGCGGTCCATTTGTGTCGCGTGGCGGCATCGGACTTAATCGATCCGCAATAAAATCCATACAAAGAGCGAGGAGACGAAATGATTCTGTCCGGCCGTTTGTCGGCGAAGCTGGGGGTGCTGCGCATGGCGTTGGGCGCCGTGGCGGCGGGTAGCGCGGTTGCCGTGGTGTCTATG
Source organism: Burkholderia sp. S171 (assembly GCF_009766085.1). Classification (GTDB taxonomy): domain Bacteria; phylum Pseudomonadota; class Gammaproteobacteria; order Burkholderiales; family Burkholderiaceae; genus Caballeronia. The sequence goes on from NZ_LMUF01000071.1 coordinate 69,673, forward strand.
GTCGCTGCGCCTGCCGCGTATGCGGCGGACCCGGTGGCGATCAACATTGTGGACGTCGCGGGGAACCTGCAACTGACGCAGAAGGCGTTCGAGGCCTTCAAGGCGAAGTATCCGCAACTCGTCTCCAGCATTACATTCACGAACGCGCCCGCGCCGCAATTGCCCGGCAAGATCAAGGCGATGCAGGCTGCCGGCCGCTCGGATATCGACCTCGTGCTGACCGGCACGGACGCGCTTGCCGCGGGTATCGAACAAAAGCTCTGGATGAAATTGCTGCCGGAACAAGCTGCGGCATTCCCGGGTGTACTCGATAAATACGCACCCGGTCCGCGCAAGATGCAGGACCTGGCGCAAGGCTACGGCATTGAAGTGACGTACATGCCTGCCGGGCCGTTGATTGAATACAACCCGGCCAAGGTGACCGATCCGCCGAAAACGCCGGAGCAACTGCTCGCGTGGTGCAAGGCGCATCCGGACAAGCTGATCTATGCACGCCCGGCCAATTCCGGTCCTGGCCGCACTTTCCTGATGGGCTTGCCGTATGTGCTCGGCGATAAAAATCCGCAAGATCCGATCAACGGCTGGGACAAGACCTGGGCGTTCCTCAAGCAACTGAACGATTGCATTCCTTACTACCCAGGCGGTACGTCGGCGGTGATGAAGGAGTTGGGCGAAGGCTCGCGCGACATGACGGTGACCGTGACCGGATGGGACATCAACCCACGCGCGCTCGGTCTGGTTCCGGCCGAATACAAGGTCCAGGCCTTCGACAACATGACGTGGGTCAACGACGCCCATTACATGGTGATCCCGAACGGCGTGCCGAAGGAAAAGCTCGACGTGCTCTACAAGATGATGAACTTCATGCTTGAGCCCGCCCAGCAGGCAATGACCTTCGACGACGGTTATTTCTATCCGGGTCCGGCAGTGAAGGGCGTGACCATTGATTCGGCGCCGGCAAAGAGCCAGGAAGTCATCAAGAAGTACGGCCGGCCCGAATACGCGCAGCTGCTGGCCGACCGTCCGCACGTGGTGCCGCTGAGCGCCACCGCGATGGTCGCCGCGTTCCAGAAGTGGGACCGCGAGATCGGGTCGCAGAAGTCGAAATAGTTTTAGACGTTTCGGATATCGAAGTAACTTTTACGGCCGTGCGGCGGCTTGATGAGTGCTTGATAATTGCTCTAAGCGATCTATTCAAGTTTGTCGCGCGGTATCGTTCTTAGTCTCAGGAACCTGCCATGAAGCATCAGTTTGATGAGTTGCGTCTTGATTCGGTCAGCCGCAGTTTCATGAACGCCGAAGGTCAGGCGGTCGCGGCGCTCCGTGGTCTTGCCTTGAACATCCAGCGCGGCGAATTCATCGCGTTGCTCGGGCCGTCCGGATGCGGCAAGTCGACCGCGCTTAACTGCATCGCCGGATTGCAACCGCTGACCGGCGGACAGATCTGGCTCGACGACCAGCGCATTGACGTCCTGCCGCCGGAAAAACGCGGCTTCGGCATGGTGTTCCAGAACTACGCGCTGTTCCCGCATATGTCCGTACTCGACAACGTCGGGTTCGGTCTCAAGATGCGCGGCGTCGCGAAGAGCGAAGCCGCCCGTCGCGCGTATGAAGCGTTGCAGATGGTGCAGCTCATTGGTCAGGAAAAGAAGCTGCCGGGGCAATTGTCCGGCGGACAGCAACAGCGTGTTGCTATCGCCCGCGCGATCGTGATTGAACCGTCGCTCGTGCTGATGGACGAACCGCTGTCGAATCTCGATACTAAGCTGCGCATTGAAATGCGTGCCGAGATCCGGCGTATTCACAGCCAGCTCGGACGCGCGACGATCTACGTGACGCACGACCAGGACGAAGCGCTCTCCATGGCCGACCGCATTGTCGTGATGCGGGAAGGCAGCGTGCAGCAGGTCGCGTCGCCCAAGGAAATCTATGAACGGCCCGGCAACCTGCATGTCGCGCGCTTTTTGGGGTATCGGAACGTGGCACAGTTTACGCTCGAAGGCATGCAGGGCGAAGGCGTGGCCGTGAGCTCGGACGGCGTGCGGCTGATCGGCATGCCAATGGCCGGCTTCGACAGCAAGCGCGTGAGTGTCGCCATGCGTCCCGAAGACCTGGAACGCGCTGCGCCTGGTTCAGAAAATGCGTTCGATGCCGAGGTTCTGACCGTGGAATACGGCGGCCACGATTCGCTGATCCGCGTGAAGGCCGCGTTCGGTAATCTGTGGGCGCGCGTGACGGGTGACGTGGCGGTAGGTGAACCCATTTGCCTGCGCGTCCCGCCATCACGCACGCTGGTGTACGACGGGGAAACGTCATGAGTTCGCCGACCTTGCCAAACGGCCCCCTTCCTTCCGCCGTCCCGCGCGACGCCAAAGCGTGGCTGGTTTCCCCCGCGCTGATCTTCATCCTCGCGCTGTTTGTTTATCCGTTCGTGTACGGCCTCGTGCTGTCATTCCAACCGATGAACGGTGGCTCCGCGTTTGCCAACTACATCGCCTTTTTCACCGATACCGCGATGTGGCCCACCATCATCGTGACCTTGAAGCTGGCGGTGCCAGCGACGATCATCAACGTGGGTCTCTCGGTTCCCGTTGCATTCGCGTTGCGCCGTAACTCGCCGTATCAGAAGTTCGTGACCACGTTGCTGGTAATCCCGGTGACCTTGGGCACGGTGCTGATCGCCGATGGCATGCTGACCTATTTCGGTCCGAACGGCTGGTTCTCGCAGGCGGTGCACGGTCTGCATTTGTATGGCGATGAAGTGCGGCTCACGCATAACTATTGGGGCGTGTTGATATCGCTGGTTGTGTCAGGATTTCCGTTTGCTTTTCTGCTGACGCTCTCGTATGTGACGGGCATTGACCCGACACTTGCGCGCGCTGCTGCAACCTTGGGGGCCAGTCCCTGGGAGCAGTTTCGACAGATCTACCTGCCGCTGCTGATGCCCGGGCTGACCATGGCCGCGTGTTTGTCGTTCGTGCAAGCGTTCTCGGTGTTCCCGTCGGCAGTGCTGCTCGGCGCGCCGGCCGGACCAACACGGGTGATCTCGATAGCCGCGGCCGAAGCCGCATTCGAAAGCTATGATTATTCCCTCGCCTCCGCGATCGCGATGGTGATGGGCTTCGTACAGTTGCTGGTGGTGGCGGCCATGCTGAGCACGCGCCGTTTCTTCTACACAGGTCCGGTGACCGGAGGTAAAGGCTGATGGCGACCGATAATCATGTACCTGCCTGGACGGCTTCGACTCCCGCTTCCCCTCAAGTCTCGGCTCCTCGCGACAGCCGCAACGACGGCGCGCAACCGGCCAAGCCGATGAAACCCCGCGTCAGCCTGGGGGACCGCCTCTGGAAGATGTTTGTCTGGGGTGCAATGGCGTTTTTCCTGTTCAACGTCTTGTTGCTGATTGCAACCGTTGCCGTCAATTCCGTCGCAACGCGCTGGTTCGGTACGTTGCTGCCGCCGGGGTTCACGCTGCACTGGTACGCGCAGGCATGGAGCGACTTCCAGCTTGCGAGCGTGTTGTGGGTGACCATGGAAGTGGTCGGCGCGGTGGTGATCCTGTCAATCGCGCTCGGCGTGCCGGCCGCGTATGCGCTTGCCCGTGTGCAATTTCGCGGCAAGCGTTTCGCCATGCTTGTGTTTCTGTTGCCGCTGATGGTCCCGCCCGTCACCTACGGTATCCCGATGGCAACCGTCATGTACAAGGTCGGTCTTGCGGGAACCTTGAGCGGCGTGATCCTGGCGAACCTGGTGCCGGCGCTGCCGTTCGTCATTCTCGTGATGACGCCGTTCATTGAACAGATCGATCCGAATCTTGAAGCAGCCGCGCGTATTTTTGGTGCGAACACGGCGAAGTATTTCCGCTATGTGCTGCTGCCGCTGCTGATGCCGGGCATGTTGGCTGCGGGCTTGCTGGTGCTCGTTCGCACTATCGGCATGTTCGAACTGACGTTCTTCACCGCCGGGCCGACCACGCAGACGCTGGTGGTCGCGCTGTATTACGCGGTGTTTTCGACGGGTGTGCGCGCGCCTCAATCCATTGATGCCATGGCGATGATCTACATGGCGATCACGCTGGTATGGGTACTGATCGCGCTGCAGTTCGTGAGCCCGACGCAACTCGTTTCACGCGTCAAGGAACAGCGGTAGTGATGATGGCCGCCGACCGTCAGCTATCGATCGTCGGTCGTCAAACTACAACTGTTTCGTATAACTGATAAAAGCGCGAACAGCCGGCGCACGTTCGTGCCGGCGAAATGCCAGAGCGACTTCCGATACGATCGGTTTTCCAGCAATCGTCTTATAGACCACGCCTGGAAATGCAACACAGTCGCTGAGCGTGCGCGGTACGACCGCAACATTTCCTCCTAGCGAAACACAAGCCAGTACCGCGGCCAACGGTCCAGGCCTTGGGCCCAACTGGGGTTGAAAACGCCCCCTGCGCCCCACTTCAAACGTCCCAAAGTCCTGCTCAGGCAACGCGAACACGCAGTCACGCAATTGAGCGGGAGAAACACTTGCCGATTCCGCCAGCGGCGAGTCTTCAGGAATGGCCAGAATGAAATGATCGCGATACAGCGTGATTGCCTGGATTCCCTCTGGATAGTGCATGGGCGGCCTGACATACGCGACGTCGATTAGGCCTTCAGCAAGCATTGCCGGCACGCGGTCCATCAGCAGTTCGCTAAGGACGATCTCGATGCGGGGATTGTCGCGGCGAAATCCCCGGACGGTGCTTTGAAGCACTCCCGCAAATGCCGCCGACGCAATGTATCCCACTTCGATCCTGCCCAGTTCTCCACGCTCAGCGAGCGCAGCAAGTTCCTGCCCGCGAGACAAGTGGGCGAGGGCGGCCAGCGCTTCAGGCAAATAAGCTTCTCCCGCCGCCGTCAATGCAACGCTGCGTTTGGTCCGATGAAACAGACGCACATTCAACAGCCGCTCGGTTTCCTGAATCTGCTTGGTGAGCGAGGGCGGTGCAATGTCCAGCTCTTCCGCCGCGCGGGAAAAGTGGAGGTGCCTGGCAACGCAAACGAAGCATCGGATATGGCGAAGTTCGAGTTTCACTGTATTAACGTTTTCGTGAATAATTCTGTGATCTTACGTTAGTGACGGCTAATACCGTTACAGATAGCATGACCACCATCAATTTCATCTCGATGGTGGCGTCCATGTTGCAAAGAAGTCCGCGTGCAAGTCATGAGGCAAGCGTTGAGCAAAACCATGAGCAATCGCCCCATCCTGCGGACAACGAGCCTTCGCCGGACACGGATTCAAACCCGGCGTTGACCCGGCGCGCAGCCCGATTCGTGTTGGGCACCGCCTCGGCCACCTGCGCGCTGATCGTTCTCGATACCAACGTGGTCGCCGTTTCCCTGCCCTCGATCGCGCGATCGTTCCACGTGGGTTTTGCTGACGTCGAATGGGTCGTAAGCGCCTACATGGTTGCCTTTGCATCGTGCTTGCTGGCCGCTGGCGGCATAGCCGATCGCTTCGGTCGAAAAAAACTGATGATGATCGGCCTGGGTGTCTTCTGTCTGGCATCGCTCGGATGCGGCCTTGCGCCCACCGCGCTGTTCCTGAATCTCGCTCGCGCGGTAAAAGGAGTGGGCGCGTCGATGTTGCTGACCGCCGCGCTCGCCGTGATAGCCAACACCTTCCAGGAGGGACCTGCGCGAGCGCGAGCCTGGGCTGTATGGGGCATGTGCATGGGGCTGGCGACTACGGTCGCGCCGTTAGTCGGCGGCGTGATTACGCAATGGCTCGGGTGGCGGTGGATCTTCCTCCTGAACCTTCCAGTGTGTGCTGTACTCGCCTGGTGCGTGCGCCACGCTATTCGCGAGTCACGTAACCAAAACGCTGGCCCAATCGATGTCATGGGGAGCCTGTTGTTCGGCGCCTCCTTGGCGCTTGGCATCTGGGCGCTGATCGGAACGCAAACAAACGGCTGGCAAAGTCTGCCTACAATAGCCAGGTTCTCGGGATGTGCAGGATTACTTATCGCGTTTCTGAAGCTGGAAAAGCACCGCGCGCATGCGATGATCGACTTGTCGCTGTTTCGGCAGCCGCGTTTTGTTGCGGCTGTGCTTAGCATGTTCGGCTACGCAGCGTGTGCTCAAGTCATGATGACGTTCCTGCCGCTGTACTTGCAGAATGCGTTCGGATGGCCGGCGGTCAGCGCGGGCGTCGGTATGCTGCCGTTTGCCACGGCCATGATCGCGGGTCCTTATATAGGGGCGTGGCTTGCGGGACGGCTTTCCAGCGTTACGCTGCTGATAGTCGGGCTTGGCTTGATCGGCGCGGGGAATTTATTGACTGCGTCAGTATCAATGGACCAAAGGTACTGGCTGGTCGCACTCGGCATGATCGTCACCGGTTTGGGTGCCGGCATCCTGAACGGGGATACGCAGAAGGCGATCATGGCGTGCGTTCCGCCCAATCGAACTGGCATGGCTTCAGGCATCAGCACGACCACACGGTTCACCGCGATCGTCACGTCAGTTGGGGTGCTTGGCGCCGTGCTTGCATCGCGGACTCAAACAGCGCTCGACTTAGCCTTGGTCAATGCTCCCGCCGTAAGGAATTCGCTTGATACCGACTTCATGTCCAGACTGCTAGCCGGCGATGCGGTTCACGCGACTGAGCGTTTGACGCCAGCCGCTAAAGCGTTCCTGGCAACCGCGGCCCCGGCAAGTTTCGCAAATGGTTTTGCGTCGGCGCTGTGCGTGGCGGGCGTGCTCGCCCTCGTTATTGCTGCGATCGTATGGGGTTTGGCGGGGCGACGTATGCGTCCTGCGACGCAACCGCTCAGACAGGGATGAGGATGGGTCTCTCATGCTTGGCCGCCCTGAGGCTTACTTAGCGTCCGGGCGAAAATCCTTAAGATCGGGCAAACTCCCGGCTTAGCCGTTTGTGCTTCAAGACAGTCCGGCAAGAGGTAATCAGGCAGATACGCGCTCCCTTTGCCATTATTGTCCCGGACACGTGGCTGTCATACTAGGGCACTTAGCTTAGTGCCATGGAATACGCGGATTACACACCGGGATTATTCACGAGATGACTGAACCAGCAAACGCACTTACCCTGCGCGACATCCGCCGTGCTGTCGAGAGCGGTGCCCTGACAATCCAGCAAAGTATTGAATCCGCAGACAAAGCCGCCCGACAAGCCCAACCGTGGTTGCACGCATTCAGTTATCTGCCGGACGCGCCCGTGGTCAATCAAGCTAGCATAGGGTTGCCGCTCGCGGGTATTCCCATCGGCATAAAAGATCTCATCGACACGGCGGATATGCCGACCGAGTACAACTCGCCGGCATACGCGGGCCGCACGCCCGAGACGGATGCGGTCTTAGTGGCGCGCTTGCGGCAAGCAGGTGGAAGCATCGTAGGAAAGACGGTTACAACGGAGTTCGCCTGGCGCCAGCCGGGTCCGACCGTCAATCCATGGAATGAAAAGCATACGCCCGGCGGCTCGTCCAGCGGCTCTGCCGCGGCCGTGTCAGCGGGGATCGTTCCGCTTGCATTCGGGACGCAGACGTTTGGTTCCGTCATTCGCCCTGCAGCATATTGCGGCGTCGTAGGGTTTAAACCGACCTATGGGAGCATTGCCAGAACCGGTGTGTTGCCGCTGGCGCCATCGCTGGATCACATCGGAATCTTTACTGGCAACGTCGCGGACGCGGCGTACGCTTTTAAAGTCGTATCGGGTCCCGATGACCAGGACTTCCACTCTTCCCACGTACACAGCTCGAACAAAAAACCCGGCAACGACGGCAACGCGGTCATCCGTATCGGCCTGCTGCACAGGCAGGTCGGCAGTGCGATGGAACCGGCTCAGGACAGCGCGTTGGCCGGGCTGGCTGCGCAACTGAAAGCCGATGGAGCGGAAGTCGTCACGGTCGATTTGCCCGCGGAACTGGAGGGCATGGGGCCGCTGGTATCGGCGATCCTGGCGGTAGAAGCCGCGGTGGTGCACGGTGCGCTGCTGGACCGCTCGCCCGGCCTGGTCAGCCCGGTGATGACGTCGTTGATCAACGAGGGTCGCGGCGTATCGAGCATCGACTATGCGCGAGCGAGGGCGGCGCAAGTGCGGTTGGCCCATCTCTTTGACCGCTGGTTGCAGGAAGAGATGGGTCTTGATGTACTTCTCGTCGCGCCGGCCACAGGGGAAGCGCCGGTCGGTCTCGACTATACCGGCGACGCTTCGCTGTGCGCGCCATGGACCTTCCTGGGCGTTCCCGCCATCGCCCTGCCGATTGCCCTCGGGCCCGCTGGTCTTCCGCTTGGCGCTCAACTGATCGGCGCGGCACAACACGACGAGCGTTTGCTCGCGGTGGCAGAGTGGGTGGAAGCGCGAGCGAGCTGGCAGGCTGTGAGGCTGCAGGCAAACACCGGTCCGCATAACGCCTGACGGTTTGGATTCCTGGCGCGTGCAACGCGTATGACGGATCAAGACGACCCGCGTTCCCGCCCAAATTCGCGCGTTTGCATCGCGTACGTTGGGAACGCCGGAGGCACGACACGTTCTACGGATAAGACCAGGAAACCGTAGAATGCAAAAGCATTCGGACAACCAACACGCGACTGTACGCACCCGTTAGTGGCGCACTAACACTGAAGGCCCTCTATGTCAGGAGCAGTCTTGTGAAAGATCCGCTGGTTCTTGGCTTCGTGCTGATCGTGTTGGATGTCGTGCTGTGGCGCGCAGCATTTCCACGCAACGACACTGCTCGCTTGCTGCTCAGACTGGTGATTTTCGCGCTATTGAGCGCGCTGTTGTTTGAATCGGCGCTGAGTCCCTTCACGCCGGCGCCGTGGCCTGAGTCTCCGGGCCGTCATCTCGCGGCCCAGATCCTCGAGGTTTCGTGGTGGCTCATCGGCGCACGTCTTCTCACGCTGTCGCTGGACGCAGCGTTCCGGTCGCGACAGTGGCACAGGGAACGCCTGTTCCAGGACGTACTGGGTGCGCTGGTTTTTCTTGCCGCCGTTGTCGCGTCGCTGGCGTTCGTGCTGGGGTTGCCTGTGACCGGACTGGTTGCCACCTCCGGTGCGCTGGCTATCGTGCTGGGTCTCGCCATACAGAGCACGCTTAGCGATGTGTTCGCCGGGATCGTGCTGAACACGACCGAGCCGTATCACATTGGGGACTGGGTTTCGGTCGATGGCGTGGATGGGAAAGTGTTGGAAATGAACTGGCGTGCAACGCATCTGCTCACGTCCCAAGGCAATGTTGTCATTGTCCCCAACAGTGTGGCGGCCAAGGCAAAGATCACCAACAGTAGCCGTCCCGTTGCACTTCACGGCGTGTCCATTGCGCTCCAGATTTCACCGGAAGAACGTCCGGCGACCGTCCTTGGCGCGTTGGAGCGCGCGGTAGCGGGAAGCAATAAGGTGCTGCAAACACCGGCACCGTATGCGCTGATCAAGAAAGCCTCAATCGACTCGATCGAATACGAAGTCACGGTTTATATCGATGACATGGGCAAGTCGGTGGCCGTGACGAACCAGCTTTACGACCTGTGCCATCGCCATCTCGCCGCTGCCGGAATCGAGCTTTGGCCGCTGAGCGTTCCAAGGCCGCCACGCCACGACGCCGCCGACAGCAGGCAACGGCTTCTGTCACACGTCGATCTCTTCCGGGCCTTGAAGGGTGAAGAAATCGAAGCCCTGTCCAAGCGGCTGTCGCGCCACGAATATGAAACGAACCAGGTGGTCGTCAAGTCCGACGAGGTGACGGACTACCTGATGATCGTCGAGTCGGGTGTCCTGTCGGTAATCGTGACGGGACCCTCCGGCCCGGTCGAATCCGCGCGCTTGGGACCTGGAGACTCGATCGGTGAAGCGGGCGTTCTGGCGGGCTTGCCGGTTCAGGCGCAAGTGACGGCGTTGACGCGCGCGCTGATCTATCGGCTGGACAAGGCGGACCTGACACCCTTGTTAAAGAGCCGGCCAGAAATAGGCCAGCAGATGTGCCACCTGCTTTCGCAACAGCAAGACTCTTTGCGCAAGCTGAACACCGAGATACCCGTGGTGGTGGATAGCGAACGCACACTGCTCGACTGGCTGCGCGAAGGTATGCATAAGCTGCATGAACTCACGACTTAACGAATCCACGAAGCGAACCGCTGAGCCGCGCAACGCTTGGCCGGTATAAAACCCTCTTTAACGTGAACGGGATACTGCTTGGCGGCCAAGAGAACAACGCGGGCTGTCACTCATGTGAAGCCACCAATGATCCGGCCGCTTCGCCGCGCTTGAACGCCTCGATGTCCCTATACCTTGCACCGGGATGCCCGGCCGGCAACAAGCGTCCCTTGCCGAACAGCTTTTCGCGCAGCGTGCCGGGCGTATATTCCCGCCGATAAACACCGCGCTTCTGCAACTCCGGCACCAGGTAATGGACTATGTCCTCGAAGGTCTCGTGAGCGACCGCATACGCGAGATTAAAACCGTCGACGCCGGTCTCTTCCACCCAGGTCTGCAGAATATCGGCAACGGTTGCCGCCGAGCCAACGAAGACTGGTCCCATGCCGCCGATACCGCCCCATGCCGCGAGTTCGTCGATGGTCCAGGACTTCGCACCGCCCGCCAGATGTTCAATAGCAGAGACAATAGCGTTGGTTTCCACCTTCTTAACCAGATCGGTCGGCGCGTACTGACCGAAGTCGACGCCCGTCCAACCCGACATGAACACGAGCGAGCCATCGTACGAGGTGTATCGGCGATACTCCTCGAACTTTGCCTGCGCCTTGGCATCCGTCTCATCCACGATGACCGTGACCAGGTTGTAGATCAGCAATCCACCCGGATCACGTCCCGCCCGCGCAGCCTGTTCGCGGACGTCAGCAACGTAAGCCTTTAACACTTCCTTCGTCGGCGCGGCGACGAATACGCACTCGGCGTGTTGGGCGGCGAACGCCTTGCCTGCACCCGACGCGCCAGCCTGATAGAGAACAGGCGTGCGTTGCGGCGAGGGTTCGCAAAGATGGTAGCCGGGCACGTCGAAGTATTTGCCGTGGTGACCTATCTCATGCACCTTCTCGGGGTGCGTAAAGACGCGGTTGTGGCGATCCCGGACCACGGCGTCTTCTTCCCAGCTTCCCTCGAAAAGCTTGTACAGCACTTCAATATATTCCGCCGCCACTTCGTAGCGGTTAGCGTGCTTGCGCAAGCCCCCTTCGCTGATGTTCTTCGCGCCGCTCTCAAGATAAGACGTCACGATATTCCATCCCACGCGGCCTTTGGTGTGATGGTCCGCTGTTGAAAGGCGGCGAGCGAACGTGTAAGGATGCTCGAACGTTGTCGACGCCGTGATGCCGATGCCCAGATGCTCGGTCACCATCGCGATAGGCGCCGCAAGCTGCAGCGGATCGTTGACGGGGATCTGCGCGGCCTGATGGATCGCGTGATAGTTGCTGCCCTTGTAGACGTCGTAATAGCCGATCACGTCGGCTATGAAGATGCCATCGAAGAAACCCCTTTCGAGAATTTTTGCAAGATCCGTCCAGTACTCAAGGTCCTTGTATTGCGATGACCGGTCGCGCGGATGAGACCACAAGCCCGGCGACTGATGGCCGACGCAGTTCATCTCGAACGCATTGAAATGGATGGCTTTGCTCATGTTGACCGGCTTCTCTATTTGCACTAACAGCCGGACAATCTAGTCGCCAAATTGTCGGCGCGCTCTAACGATTTCAGCTTTGCATATGCGCGTGGCTGTAAAGGACGGCGCTTCCATTCAGTGCAGGCGGCCGACCATGAAGGCTTGCCATCAAGCGGGTCATATTGAAAGAAAAACTCGTTCTTTGCGTGACGCGATCGCTATCCGTATAAAGCTTCTTTGCCGTGCAACCCGCAAGCCGAAGGAGGCGCATCTTGAGTACCGTCGATATTGAAACTGCCCTGCCTGCGTCATTGCCGATCGGATCGGCCAGCGACGTATCGCGCTTGATCAACACAAGCCTCTCGAAGAACAATCACGCTTCGAAGCAGCCGCCGGTCAAATTCCGCGTGCTGTTCCAACGGCCTTATCTGCAGCGAACGCTTGTTGCCAGTGTGATGAATCTCTGCATCCCGTTCGAATACACGGCGATCGCTTTCTTCCTGCCATCTATCCTGTCGCAATTCCTGGGCGCCGGCGTGTTTGAAACCATCGCGGCATCGCTTGGGCTGAACGTGTTGTTCGCTTTGACGGGCGGTTTGCTCGGCATGCGGCTCGCTTATAAATTCCCCTCGCGTCATGTTGCAATCGCGGGCTTTGCGCTGCAGTTCGTGTCACTGATTGCGCTCGCATTGATCGGCCACCCGCAGGCGGCGCTCGGTATTGGCCTTGCCGTTCTGATGCTCGGTACATGGTTGTTCGCTGAAGGTTTCGGCCCGGGCGCGCAGATGATGATCTATCCGGCCTTGTCTTACCCGACGTCCATTCGCGGCACGGGCGTAGGCTTCGGCCGATCGCTCGCGGGCATTGGCAGTGCACTCGCGTTGTTCGTCTTGCCGATCCTCAAGGCGAGGTTTGGCCCCGACATGTTCTGGATCGTTGCATTGGCCGCTGTGATCCCGATCGTGTTCCTGGTGCTGATCCGATATGAGCCAACCGAGCACGATATTGACGACGAAAACGCGGTCACGCCGGCGACGACGTGACCGCCGAGCTGCCCGTGATGATCGCGAGGTCAGTGTCGAAACGCTTCGGCCCGACGGTCGCGCTCGATCGATTTGACCTCTCCGTTGCTGCGGGCGAAGTCGTGGCGCTAATGGGCGCCAACGGGGCGGGAAAGTCCACGATCGTCAAGATACTCAGCGGTGTTTATCCCGGCGATGGCGGCTCGCTTGAACTGCACGGCCAGCCGTACGCGCCGGCCTCACCGCAGGAAGCGAAGGCGCTGGGCGTAGCGACAATGCATCAGTCGATCGCCGATACCGTCGTGCCCACCCTGTCGATCGCGGACAACCTCCTGCTCGATCGTTTCAACAACGCGGCCACGCCATGGTTTGTTACGCCCGCCGCGCGGCTTGAGGAGGCACGCGCCATTGCTGCGCTGGTTGGCCTCGACATCGACCTGCGAGCGCCGCTGTTCACGCTGCCGATTGCGACGAGGCAGCTTGTCACCCTGGCTCGGGCGCTGGCAGTCAAGCCAGCAGTGCTCATACTCGATGAACCGACGGCAAGCCTTTCGGCCGCCGAAGCCGAACGTCTCTTTACCGCACTCGATAGGTTGCGCGAGCGCGGTGTCGCCATGCTGCTGGTTTCGCATCGATTGGGTGATCTTAAGCGCATGGCGGACAGGGTGGTCATCGTTCGCGATGGCCGGCTGGTAGCCAATCTGAAAACGCCGATCGACTTCGACGATGCCACCGAAACAATGATCGGCCGCGCATTGCCGAAGGCGCGTGAACGAAAAACGGTGCGTTCGGTGGCGAATCAGGGGCTTCAGGTCCAAGGCCTGAAGTTGTTCGCCGGTACCGATAGCCCCGCGCTCGACTTCGACGCTGCTCGCGGCGAGATCGTCGCGTTTGCCGGCCCCTTGGGCGGTGGCAAGTCACGGCTTGCCAGGACGCTGTTTGGTATCGAACGCGTTGTCGCCGGCACGATGACACTCGATGGTCAGCCATGGCAGCCGCACTCTGCTGCCGAGGCAATTCGCCGCGGCGTTTTCCTGGCAGGTGAGGACCGTTGGAGCTCGTCGCTCTTTCCAGACAGCGTGCCGTTCGCATCGATTGAAGGCACGTTGAGTTTTCCGTATCTGTCGAAGTGGTTCAAGAGCGGGTGGATCAATAGATCGCGCGAACGCTGCGAGGCCGCGTCGGCCATTGAGCGCTTCTCCATTCGATGCAACGGCCCGGCGGATCGCATGATTAACCTCTCAGGCGGCAATCAGCAAAAGGTCGTACTCGCGCGCTCGCATGCGGAACCCGCACGCATGTTGTTGCTGGACGAGCCGTTCCAGGGTGTCGACGCCGGCGCTCGCGCAGACATTGCCGATGTGTTGCGAGCGAACGCAGCGGGGCGGGTGACGCTGGTGTTCGTTAGCGCCATCGAAGAGGCGTACGAAGTTGCAGACCGCGTGCTGCACTTCGATCGTTCGATCATTGAAACAGACATTGAAGATCTTGCCGGAGCCTGACGTATGAAATTTGGCGCTTCTACCGAAGCACGCTCCGTCGTTCGAACGGAGTTCAGACACACCAGCATCAGGACGAAGCTGGAACGCAGTGGCATCGTCTTGCTGCTGGTCGCAATGGGCGCCGTATTTACATGGCGTGAACCGGCATTCCTGAGCGTGGACAATCTGTTCAGCATCTTGCAGGCTGCGTCGATTGTCGCGCTTCTGGCCGTGGGCGTCAGCATTACGTTAGCGGTGGGTGGCTTCGATCTGTCGGTCGGCAGCACGGCTGCAACGGCGCAGATGGCCGCGAGCTACGTGCTGGTGGTGTGGCACGGCAACGCGCTTGCTGCCGTTGCGGCGTGCCTTGCGTTAGGCGTGGGTGCGGGACTTTTTAATGGCTTGCTGATCACGCGCCTTCGCGTCCCGGACCAGCTCGCGACGCTTGGAACTCTGTTCCTGCTAGCGGGCTTGCAACTGATTCCAACGGGTGGGCGATCGCTTGCGACCGGCAGCATCCTGCCGGACGGCACGGAGGCTACCGGTGCGTTTCCGGCGGCCTTCCTGGCGTTGGGCCGGGCCCGCTGGCTGGACGTCGTGCCGGTGCCGGTCATCGTGCTGGCGGTGGTGACGCTGGTGGCAGTGCTCGTCATGGAATTCACACGATGGGGTCGCGTGCTCTATGCGACCGGCGGCAACGAGACGGCCGCGCGGCTCGCGGGTGCGCCGACGGCGCGTTATCGCGTGGCAGCGTATGTGGCATCGGGTGTGATCGCTTCGCTCGGGGGCGCGTTGATTGCCGCGCGCGTCGGGCGTGGCGACGTGGGTGCTGGCAATTCGCTGCTTCTGGATGCGGTTGCCGCGGCGCTTATCGGTTATGCGGTGTGGGGTGCGAAGCGTCCCAACGTACTGGGGTCGGCGGTTGGCGCCGTGTTTGTCGGTGTCTTGCTCAATGGGCTGACCATGCTCAATGCGCCTTACTACATGCAGGATTTCATTAAGGGTGCGTTGCTTGTCGGTGCGCTGGCGTTTACGTTTCGCATTGGACGGGGGCGGTGAAGTCACCTTAGGTTGCGGACGGGTTGGTTTGTTGGGCGTTACGGGGTTTGGGGTTAGTGGTTGGGGTCAATGCACGGTTGCTATGTTAGCGGTCGGGGTTATTGCCGGGGTGGTGCTTTCGGGGTTAGTGGTCTGCGAGAGTCGGATTTTCTCTTTATCACTGTTAGCCACTGCGCGTGGCGGCGCGTCATTTCTGATATGACTTTCCGTGTCAAGCGGTGTTGTTCAGGTTTTAATTTC
>NZ_LMUF01000072.1 GCF_009766085.1 Burkholderia sp. S171
ACTAGTATGGCCCGGGGGATCCTTAAGTCGTGTCCTTCTCCTACGATCTTGTGAACGATGGATATTTTCTTTCTAAACTTTAAACAAACAGTGGAGAGATGTTGTTGTGTGTGGAACGACGCTTAGCCTACCGAGGAAGATCCAGACTACAATAGAATATGTGGCCAAAACTCTCCGCAACTTCAGCAGCAAAAAGGATATTATTGACATAACCTCCTCACAAAAAGTACACAAATGGCTAAATAACAGAGCCCCTCTTTTTACTAGGGAAATGGTGGATGTGGACTTTAGAATTTAAGATAATAAAGCTCTTGATCCCAATGTTATTTCCATGTGAGGGACATTAAATTGAGTAACCTTTGCCACATACCCTCTCCCAGAGTCCATTCTCTAAAACTTGAAGCTCCGCCCCTTTTTACGCACATTAGGCTTCCAATTACGGTCAATGGTCTTGAAGATTGGGAGCTTTTGAAGAGTAATAAGAACCATCACAAAAAGGAACCCAGAAGCCGGGAGTGTCTACC
>NZ_LMUF01000013.1 GCF_009766085.1 Burkholderia sp. S171
GCGCTTTCTTTGCTTCGTTTCTTTGTCGCTAAGGACCAAGAAATGACGTGCCGCCACGCACAGTGGCTAACAGTGATAAAAAAATCATCTAACACTGGCAGACCACGAACACCGAAAGCACCACCCCGGCATAGACTCCGACCGCTAACCCCAAGACCCCCCGAACACTGACCAACCCCCCGTCCACCGGTGCGAACAAAAATTCCCCGTCCGAGTAAGTGCAAATCCCGATGATTGCGCTGCATCATTGGCGCGACAATAAGGCCTGCGTGCTTGTTGCACCGCAGGTCTGCATCACCATTGTGCAGCACGCAAGAAATGCAACGGCAGCGCAGCAAAATCGCAGCAGCATCACCATAATCACCCAACACCAACACCGCCAGCAAAATCACGGGGCATGCGCCAAAAGCGCGCCGAGCTGAAGCTGAAACAAAGGCTCAAACAAAGCACGGAAGGGGACATGATTCTCGGCGATACGATTCTGGAAACCCGCGGCCTGACAAAAGAGTTCAAAGGCTTCACCGCCGTCAACGGCGTGAACCTGCGCGTGCGCCGCGGCTCCATCCACGCATTGATCGGCCCCAACGGCGCGGGCAAAACCACCTGCTTCAACCTGCTCACCAAGTTCCTGGAACCCACCGCAGGACAAATCGTCTTCAACGGCATCGACATCACCCGCGAACGCCCCGCGCAAATCGCTCGCCGCGGTGTCATCCGCTCTTTCCAGATTTCCGCTGTGTTCCCGCATCTGACAGTGATGCAGAACGTGCGCATCGGATTGCAACGCTCGCTCGGTACATCGTTTAAATTCTGGAAGAGCGAACGCGTTCTCGATGAACTCAATGATCGCGCCATGGACTTGCTCACCCAGGTCGGCTTGACCGATTTCGCCGATACCACCACGGTCGAACTTTCCTATGGCCGCAAACGCGCACTCGAAATCGCCACCACGCTGTCGATGGAACCCGAACTCATGCTCCTCGATGAACCCACGCAAGGCATGGGTCACGAAGACGTCGACCGCGTGACGGCGCTGATCAAGAAAGTATCAGCGGGACGCACGATCCTGATGGTTGAACACAACATGAACGTGATCGCGGGTATCTCCGACACCATCACCGTCCTGCAACGCGGCGAAGTGCTGGCCGAGGGCAGCTATGCAGAGGTATCGAAGAACGCGCTGGTGATGGAAGCCTACATGGGCAGCGCCGACGCAGCCCTCGCCGGAGCGCACGCATGAGCACGATCGTGGAAGAGCGCCGCGCAGAACAATTGCGCAAAGCATCGACTCAGGAGCCGGCGCTCGAGCTCGTTGGCGCGCAAGCCTGGTACGGTGAATCGCACATCCTGCACGGCGTGGACCTGACCGTGCATCGAGGCGAAGTGGTGACGCTGCTCGGACGCAATGGCGCAGGCCGCACAACCACGCTGCGCGCCATCATGGGTCTGACGGGCCGTCGCACGGGGTCGATTCGTATCGGTGGACATGAAACCGTTGGCATGTCGACGCACAAGATCGCGCACTACGGCGTGGGGTATTGCCCGGAAGAACGCGGCATCTTTTCAAGCCTCTCGTGCGAAGAGAACCTGCTTCTGCCGCCGCTCGTGGGCCCGGCGAAAGACGCCATGTCGATCGATGAAATCTATTCGATGTTCCCCAATCTCAAGGAGCGCCGCAGTAGCCAGGGCACGCGGTTATCCGGTGGCGAACAGCAAATGCTGGCGGTCGCGCGCATCTTGCGTACGGGTGCAAATCTGCTGCTGCTCGATGAAATTTCGGAAGGGCTTGCGCCTGTCATCGTCCAGACGCTTGCGCGAATGATCATGATGCTGAAGGCGCGTGGCTACACCATCGTGATGGTCGAACAGAATTTTCGTTTTGCTGCGCCGCTCGCCGATCGCTTCTATGTCATGGAGCACGGGAAGATCGTCGAGCATTTCAATTCCGGCGAACTCGAAACGAAAATGCCGGTGCTGCACGAGCTGCTCGGGGTTTAGAACATCAACGCACGCTCAAAGCACGCTCAACGCAAGAACAACAACTCAACGGAGACTGTAATGAAGAAGAAGACCCTCGCGCGCCTGTCGGGACTCTGCCTGGCAGTTGCCGCGGCCACGGCCTCGCTGATGGCTGGCAACGTTCAGGCAGCTCCCGGCGACACGGTGAAGATTGGCTATATCACCGACTTGTCGGGCCTTTATGCTGATATCGACGGGCAGGGTGGCCTCGAATCCATCCGCATGGCAATCGCGGATTTCGGCGGCAAGGTGAACGGCAAGCCGATTGAACTCGTCTACGCGGATCACCAGAACAAGGCGGACATTGCAGCGTCGCGGGCGCGTGAATGGATTGACCGCGACGGCGTGAACGTGATTATTGGCGGCACGAATTCGGCAACCGCGTTGTCGACGAATCAAGTGGCCGGCGAAAAGCATATCCCGTACATCAACATTGGCGCGGGCGCGGACAACCTGACCAACGAGCAATGCACGCCCTACACGGTTCACTACGCGTACGACACCATGGCGCTCGCCAAGGGCACGGGTTCGGCGGTAACGAAGCAGGGCGGCAAGACGTGGTTCTTCCTGACGGCCGACTACGCGTTCGGCAAGGCGCTGGAAAAGAACACGTCGGACGTGGTGAAGGCGAACGGCGGCCAAGTACTCGGCGCGGTTCGTCATCCGTTGTCGGCGTCTGACTTTTCTTCGTTCCTGCTGCAGGCGCAATCGTCGAAGGCGCAGGTGCTGGGTCTGGCGAACGCAGGCGGCGACACGATCAACTCGATCAAGGCCGCGAAGGAATTCGGCATCACCAAGACGATGAAGCTCGCCGCACTGCTGATCTTCCTCACCGACATCCACAGCCTGGGTCTCGAAACCACGCAAGGCCTGGTTGCAACTGACAGCTGGTACTGGAACAAGGACGCGACCACGCGCGCCTGGGCACAGCGCTACTTTGCGAAGATGAAGAAGATGCCGACAAGTCTTCACGCAGCCGATTACTCCGCGGTCACCACGTACCTGAAGGCGGTGCAAGCGGCCGGCACGACGGATAGCGACAAGGTCATGGACCAGTTGCACAAGATGAAGATCAATGACTTCTACACGCAAAACGGCTACATCCGCGCGGACGGAAGCATGATCCACGACATGTACCTGATGCAAGTGAAGACGCCGGCGGAATCGAAGGAACCTTGGGACTACTACAAGATCACGGCGACCATTCCGGGCGATCAGGCCTTCGACACCAAGGCTGAATCGCGCTGCGCGTTGTGGAAGTAAGCGGCCGGTTTTAGCGGCACTGCGGATTCAGGTGTGACGCGTCGGGTGTTGAAGCCCACGCACCCTTCGTGATCCGCATGATCGATCGACGCATGCCGGCTTGCTCATCTTGAGCCTGCCAGCATGCGTCGAAACTACTCTGACGGCAGATTCAATGGAAATTTTCGGCATTCCGCTCGCGGCGATGATGAGCCAGTTGCTGCTCGGGCTGGTGAACGGATCGTTCTACGCCATCTTGAGCCTTGGCCTCGCGGTGATTTTCGGCCTGCTCAACGTGATCAACTTCGCGCACGGCGCGTTGTTCATGCTGGGCGCGATGCTCACATGGATGGGTTTTTCGTATTTCAACGTGCCGTATTGGGCGATGCTCGTGCTCGCGCCTTTAGTGGTGGGCGTGTTCGGCATCGTGATTGAACGGACGATGTTGCGCTGGCTGTATAAGCTCGATCATCTGTATGGCTTGCTGCTTACGTTTGGTCTGACGCTGGTTATTGAAGGCGTGTTCCGGTCTATCTATGGTTCATCCGGCCAGCCTTACGATGTCCCTGAAATGCTCTCCGGCGCGACGAACCTTGGCTTCATGTACCTGCCGAATTATCGTGCGTGGGTGGTGCTGGCATCGCTGGTCGTGTGTTTTGCGACGTGGTTCGTGATCGAGAAAACGCGCCTGGGTGCGTATCTTCGCGCGGGCACCGAGAACCCGAAGATGGTCGAGGCGTTCGGCATCAACGTGCCGCTGATGGTCACGCTCACCTACGGTTTCGGCGTCGCGCTCGCGGCGTTCGCGGGCGTGCTTGCCGCGCCGGTGATCCAGGTGTCGCCGCTGATGGGGCAGTCGATGATCATCACCGTGTTCGCGGTGGTCGTTATCGGCGGAATGGGGTCGATCATGGGATCGATCCTGACCGGCCTCGGGCTCGGCGTGATTGAGGGCCTGACGCGCGTGTTCTATCCGGAAGCCTCGGCGACGGTCGTTTTCGTGATCATGGCGCTGGTGCTGCTCGTGCGCCCGGCGGGACTTTTCGGCAAGGAAAAATGATGGTTAGGAAAGTGCTCTACGGCGTGTTGCTTGCCGGTCTGATCGCGGCGCCGTTCCTCGGCGTGTACCCGGTCTTCATGATGAAAGTGCTGTGTTTCGCGCTGTTGGCGGCCGCCTTCAACTTGTTGATCGGCTACACGGGTCTGCTTTCCTTCGGCCACGCGATGTTCCTCGCCAGCGCTGGTTATTCCGCCGGATATGCCATCCAGACGCTCGGTTTTACGCCGGAACTCGGCGTGATTGCAGGCACGGCAGTGGCGACTCTTCTTGGGTTGATCGTGGGCTTGTTCGCGATTCGGCGCCAAGGCATCTACTTCGCGATGGTCACGCTGGCGCTCGCGCAGATGGTCTATTTCGTGTTCTTGCAGGCGCCGTTCACGCATGGCGAAGACGGTATGCAAGGCGTGCCGCGCGGCAAGCTGTTCGGCGCAATCAGCCTCAGTTCCGACCTGACGCTCTATTACGTCGTGCTCGTGGTGATGGTGCTGGCGTTTGGGTTCATTGTGCGCGTGGTGCATTCGCCGTTCGGGCAAGTGCTGATCGCGATCAAGGAGAACGAGCCGCGCGCGATCTCGCTGGGTTACGACACGTCGCGTTTCAAGCTGCTGGCGTTCGTGTTGTCGGCGGGATTGGCGGGACTGGCTGGCGCGCTTCAAACATTGGTGCTCGGCTTCGAGACGCTCGGCGACGCCTACTGGACCATGTCCGGCCTGGTCGTGCTGATGACCCTGGTGGGTGGCATGAGCACCATGTTCGGGCCTCTGCTTGGCGCATTCATCATTGTGGCGCTGGAGAATCGTCTCGGCGATATCGGCGCAGCGCTGTCTTCGCTCACCGGTATCGACTGGTTTAACTCGCTGGGAGAGTCGGTGACGATCGTGACAGGCCTTATCTTTATTGCATGCGTGCTGCTGTTCCGGCGCGGCATTGTGGGGGAAATCGTCGCACGGGTGAGGCCGTTGCGCGGCTAGAACGACAGTAGCCGACACCACGCAATTTAGTTGGCGATCCGAAGTAGTTGCCATGACGAATGATGGTTTTCCCGCAGTTAACCGCCGCATTTAACAGGACCTGGATAAACGGGCGCCCAATAAAGGTGCTAACGTGCACCACTAGGGTAAATGCTAGGTTGTCGGTATTGATTGCACAATCTAATATCCGTTTCAGTTCTGTTGCACCCGAATTTTGAGGTGGAGAACGAGGAGACAACGAGGCATCAAGTGCCCGACCGAAAGCGCTGTTGGATGATTCCAACAGCGCTTTTTATTTGTGCTCCGTATTCTCGGATTTTCACATCCACATCGATTTATTCTGCCGGGATCAAAGGGCCAGACGCGCCCTTCGAACGCCCGCGATTCGCATTAATTTAATCATTTTCGTACGGGTTTTCCCGAGCATTTTTTAATGCGTGCTTTGGCGCGCATTCGCTCGTTCAAATTCCTTCAAATCGCTTGCCCCACGGGGTTCTCGTCCGCTACACTCGCGATTCACCGACCGCGTGGTCGGGATATAAAAATCGTAAAATCGCGCCAGTGAACAAAACACATTTACGGGGCATATCAATGAAGTTGGCTTTACGCTGGATCTCGACGGCGGCGCTCGTCGCGAGCGTGTCCATGGTAGTCAGTACGCAGGTTTTTGCAGACGTAAAGATTGGCGTGACGTTATCCGCTACCGGCCCGGCTGCATCGCTGGGAATTCCTGAAAAGAACACCATTGCGCTGCTGCCGAAGGAGATCGCCGGGCAAAAGATGGAATACATCGTGCTCGATGACGCGACCGATTCCACGCAAGCCATCAAGAATGCCCGCAAGTTGACGAGTGAAGATCACGTCGACGCCCTGATCGGTTCCACGGTTGTTCCGAATTCGCTTGCGATGATCGATGTGGCGTCAGAGACCTCCACACCCATGATCTCGATGGCCGCAGCGGCCACGATCGTCGAACCGATGGATGCAAAACGCGCGTGGGTCTTCAAGACGCCGCAGAACGACATCTTGATGGCGACGGCTATTGCGCAGCACATGTCGAATCATGGCGTGAAGTCGGTGGCGTTTATTGGTTTCAGCGATGCTTACGGCGAGAGCTGGTTCAAGGAATTCACCAAAGCCGCCGATCTCGCGAAGATCAAGGTGGTCGCTAACGAACGGTTCGCGCGCAACGATACATCGGTGACAGGGCAGGTTCTCAAGGCCATGTCGCAGAATCCCGATGCTGTGCTGATCGCGGGCGCCGGTACGCCAGCCGCGTTGCCGCAAAAGACGCTGAAAGAGCGGGGCTACAAGGGCAAGATCTATCAGACGCATGGCGTGGCGAACAACGACTTCCTGCGCGTGTGCGGCAAGGATTGTGAGGGCACATTCCTGCCGGCCGGGCCGTTGCTGGTTGCAGCGCAGCTGCCCGATTCGAACCCCGTGAAGAAGGCCGCGCTGACTTATAAACAGGCTTACGAAAGTGCTTATGGTGCGGGTTCCGTGTCCACGTTCGGCGGTCACGCGTGGGACGCGGGTCTGTTGCTGCAACGGGCGATTCCGATCGCGTTGAAGAAGGGGCAACCGGGCACGCAGGCGTTTCGTGAAGCGTTGCGCGCGGCTATCGAGAGCACCCAGGATTTGCCCGGCTCGCACGGGATCTTCAACATGAGCGCAAACGATCACTCAGGACTCGATCAGCGGGCGCGCGTGATGGTGGAGATCGTCGGCGGGCAGTGGAAGCTCGCCAAAGACTGACGGGAAACCTAAACGACGATATGAACCGACCTAAGGCGCGTTGCTTCGAACGCGCCTTTTTTTCGAGGTGTTATCGAATAGGTTGGATGTTTTAGATGGGCTCGGCAGCGCTGGCCTGATGGCTAACGCTGAGGGAAAACGAGTCTAGGCACAGGCAATGACCGAAAATAGATTGAGCGGCAACTAATAAGCGGCAGCAAGCCAAGACCGCACGACAAGATTCATAACAACTCGCAGTAGCGTACAAGGCGTGCGCGATGGCATAGCGTCTGGAGACGATGCAATGAAAAAGACTAACTCGTGGAAGTGGCAGGGACGGCTGACAAGCGCGGCGCTCGGCGTGACGCTTGCCTTTGCTGGTGGCACTGCGTTCGCGCAGGTGAAGATTGGCGTGACGTTATCGGCGACCGGGCCGGCGGCATCGCTTGGGATTCCCGAGAAAAATACGATCGCGTTGTTGCCGAAGGAGATCGGCGGGAAGACGGTGGAGTACATCGTGCTCGATGACGGTTCCGACACCAGCCGCGCAGTGCAGAACACGCGCAAGCTGATCGATGAAGATCATGTCGACGCTATCGTGGGCTCGACCGTCACGCCGAACTCGCTTGCCATGCTCGACCCGGCAAGCCAGGGCAAGACGCCAATGATCTCGCTGGCTGCATCGGCTGCGATCATCTCGCCGATGGATGCCAAACGCTCGTGGGCGTTCAAGACGCCCCAGAACGACAGCCTGATGGCCGACGCAATTGCCGAGTATATGGAGAAGCACGGCGTGAAGACGGTTGGCTTCATCGGCTTCGCAGATGCGTACGGCGACGGCTGGTACAGCGTGTTCAACACCGCCGCGGCCGCGCACAACCTGAAGATCGTCACGAACGAGCGCTTTAATCGCACCGATACCTCGGTCACCGGCCAAGTGCTGAAGACCATGAGCGCCAATCCGGATGCGGTGTTGATCGCGGGTGCGGGTACGCCGTCTGCGCTGCCTGCCAAGGCACTGAAGGAGCGTGGTTACAAGGGCAAGGTCTATCAGACGCACGGCGTGGCGAACAACGACTTCCTGCGCGTGTGCGGGAAGGATTGCGATGGCGAATTGCTGCCCGCGGGGCCGATCCTCGTGACGGATCAATTGCCTGACAGCAATCCGGTGAAGAAGTCGTCGCAGGCTTATAAGGCGGCGTATGAGAAGGCCTACGGCGCAGGGTCGGTATCCACGTTTGGCGGTCACGCGTGGGATGCCGGGCACATGCTGGAGCAAGCTATTCCCGAAGCGCTCAAGACGGCTCAACCAGGCACCGAAGCGTTTCGTGTAGCGCTACGCAACGCGCTGGAAAACGTGAAGGACCTGCCGCTCGCGCACGGCGTGATGAACACCACGCCAACCGATCACAACGGCCTCGACAAGCGCGCCCGCGTGATGGTGCAGATTGTCGATGGCAAGTGGAAGCTGCAGACCGACTAGTCGTGACATGGATCGCTTGCGCGCCGGCAATTTGGCGCGTTAGCGTTCCAACGTTCCGGGGTATCAACCATGGCCTGAGGCTGCGTTTTTCTCGCGGTTCCAGGCCATATTTTCGATGGGCTGATCCGGCAGTCCCAGTAGCAGGACGTTCCTAAAGAGGAAGTATGGACTTATCGATTGCGGCGATTCTCGCGCAAGACGGCATCACCACGGGCGCGATCTACGCATTGCTCGCGCTCGCGCTGGTCCTCGTGTTTTCGGTGACGCGTGTCATCTTCATCCCGCAGGGCGAATTCGTCGCGTATGGCGCGCTGACGCTGGCTGCGCTGCAAACGCAGAAGCTGCCGGCAACGTGCTGGCTGCTGATTGCCATGGGCGTGGGGTGCTTCGTCGCGGAGATAGCGGGCATCGTGCGGCATCCGTCGCGACACCGGCGGATAGGGCGCACGCTCGCCGTGCTGGCGGGCAAATACCTGATGTTCCCGGTAGCAGTCTATGGGCTGACGCAGAGCGTGTTGATGCAGCCGCTGCCCATGATCCTGCAAGTCGCGCTCGCGCTGCTGATCGTGATTCCGATGGGTCCGTTCGTCTATCGGTTGGCCTATGAGCCGATCGCCGAAGCGAGCACGCTGCTGCTGCTGATCGTGGCGGTCGCCGTGCATTTCGCGATGGTCGGCCTCGGTCTCGTGATGTTCGGCGCGGAGGGCTCGCGTACGACTGCTTTCTCCGATGCCACCTTCAACGTAGGCAGCGTGTCGATCTCCGGACAGAGTCTCTGGGTGGTCGGGACGGCTGCGGTGCTGATCGTCGCGCTGTACTTGTACTTCGATCGCACGATCTCCGGGAAGGCGCTGCGCGCGACCTCGGTGAACCGGCTTGGCGCGCGCCTGGTGGGCATCGGAACGACGCAGGCTGGACGGCTTGCCTTCACGCTCGCGGCCGGCCTGGGCGCGCTCTGCGGCGTCCTGGTGGCACCAATCACAACTATCTACTACGACTCGGGCTTCCTGATCGGCTTGAAGGGCTTTGTTGGGGCGATCGTGGGCGGATTGGTAAGTTATCCACTCGCCGCAGCGGGTTCGCTGCTGGTTGGACTGCTTGAATCGTATTCGTCGTTCTGGGCGAGCGCGTACAAAGAGGTGATCGTCTTCACGCTGATCATTCCGGTGCTGCTGTGGCGGAGTCTGGCAAGCCCGCATTCGGACGAAGATGAGGAGTGACGCGATGAAATTCGTCCTGCGAAACAAGTTTTTCTGGGTATTCCTGCTGCTCGTATTCGTGCTGCCGGTGCTGCCGCATCCAGTGCGCATGCCCGAGTACTGGATCACGCTGCTGAACTACATCGGTTTGTACTCCATTGTCGCTATCGGGCTCGTGCTGTTGACGGGTATTGGCGGGATGACGAGCTTCGGGCAAGCGGCGTTCGTGGGTGTGGGCGCTTATTCAACCGCCTACCTGACGACACAGTTTGGTGTGTCGCCGTGGCTTGCGTTGATCGTGGGCGTGGTGCTGACGGCGCTGATCGCGCTGCTGCTTGGGATGGTCACCATGCGGCTGTCTGGTCACTTCCTGCCGCTTGGAACAATCGCGTGGGGGCTATCGCTGTTCTTCCTGTTTGGGAATCTCGAATTTCTCGGCAAATACGACGGCATCAACGGCATTCCGGTGCTCAACCTGTTCGGATGGCATCTCGAATCCGGAAGGTCGATCTATTACCTGATCTGGGCGGTCGTGTTGCTCGCGGTCGTATCTGTTCAAAATCTGCTTAATAGCCGTCCGGGTCGCGCGATTCGTGCACTTCGCGGTGGCGGCACGATGGCCGAAGCCATGGGCGTGAACACTGCTTGGATGCGGGTGGTGATCTTCGTCTATGCCGCCGTGCTGGCCGCGATCTCTGGCTTCCTCTATGCGCATTTGCAGCGCGCGGTGAATCCAACGCCGTTCGGTTTGAATCACGGCATTGAATTCCTGTTCATGGCGGTGGTCGGGGGCGTATCGCATGTCTGGGGTGCGGTGTTGGGCGCGACGATCCTCACCGTTCTGCAGGACTATCTGCAGACCTTGCTGCCCAAACTGCTTGGCTCGAATGGCAATTTCGAGATCATCGTATTCGGGATATTGATGGTCTTGCTGCTTCAATACGCTCGGCAAGGGGTCTGGCCGTTTGTCGCGCGGCTCTTTCCCAGTGGCCCGCGTGCCCGTGCACCCGAGCACGCTGAAGCGCTGCCACAACGCGCGAAGCCAACTATCGGGGAGCCTTTGCTGGTCGTCGATAAAGCTCGCAAGGAGTTCGGTGGACTGGTCGCCGTCAACGACGTCAGCTTCCAGGTGAAGGCGGGCGAGATCATCGGATTGATCGGCCCGAACGGCGCGGGGAAATCGACGACATTCAACCTGGTTACCGGTGTGCTGCAGGCTACGAGCGGCTCGATCACCTTTCAGGGCGAACGTATCGATGCACTGACTTCACGTGAAATTGTCAAACGCGGTATTGGGCGGACGTTCCAGCACGTGCGGTTGCTATCGGGAATGACGGTTCTGGAGAACGTTGCGATTGGTGCGCACTTGCGAGGAAAGACGGGCGTCTGGCGCAGCGTCGCGCGTTTGAACGCCACGGAAGAAGGGCGTTTGATGGCAGAGGCGGTAAAGCAGATCACGCGTGTGGGCTTGGAGAAACATCTCTACGACGAAGCCGGCAGTCTGGCGTTGGGGCAACAACGCATTCTGGAAATTGCCCGCGCTCTATGCTGCGATCCGACTTTGCTATTACTCGACGAGCCCGCGGCCGGTTTGCGCTATCAGGAGAAACGGCAATTGGCGGAATTGCTGCGACGCCTGAAGGGCGAGGGCATGAGCATCTTGCTGGTAGAACACGACATGGATTTCGTGATGAATTTGACCGACCGGTTGGTAGTGATGGAGTTTGGAACCCGAATTGCGGAAGGATTGCCTGAGGATGTCCAGAAAGACCCAGCCGTGTTAGAAGCCTATTTGGGTGGGGTGGACTGATGGCTGATGCAATTCTTCAAGTCGCCGGATTGTCCGTTCGTTACGGCAAGGTCGAGGCACTGCACGACGGCAAGCTTACCGTTGGCGCGGGGCAAATCGTTTCAGTTATTGGGCCGAACGGCGCTGGCAAATCTACTTTGCTCAACGCCATCATGGGCGCGCTTCCTTCTACGGGGTATGCAAAGGGCACCGTTTTATATCAGGGCGAGGATGTTTCGGCGTTGGCGATCGAGAAACGCGTTGCCCGTGGAATGTGTCTGGTGCCAGAAAAGCGCGAATTGTTCGCGAGCATGA
Source organism: Burkholderia sp. S171 (assembly GCF_009766085.1). GTDB lineage: Bacteria > Pseudomonadota > Gammaproteobacteria > Burkholderiales > Burkholderiaceae > Caballeronia. The sequence goes on from NZ_LMUF01000013.1 coordinate 11,816, forward strand.
CCGTGGAAGACAACTTGGTCTTGGGCGCATATCGACGGAAGCGGGCAGGCGAGCGCAATTTTCTCGATCAACTCGATCATGTGTTCGACTTGTTCCCACGTCTAAAAGAACGTAGAAAGCAGGCTGCCGGAACGTTGTCGGGCGGGGAGCGACAGATGCTTGCGGTGGGCCGTGCGCTGATGGGAAAGCCGGATTTGCTGATGTTGGATGAACCTAGTCTTGGGCTTGCACCGTTAATCGTGAAGGAAATTTTCCATATCATCAGTGCGTTGCGCCAAACGGGTGTCGCTACGTTGCTGATCGAGCAGAATGCACGCGCAGCGCTGCAGATATCGGATTACGGCTACGTGCTCGAAACAGGCGAGTTCGCGATGGAAGGCGTTGCTAGCGAACTGGCACACGATCCAAAGGTTATTGAAACATATTTGGGATTGGCGAAGAAAGTCGCGTAGCTGCCTTAAGGCTCAGCAAACTTTGGTGGCGTGTTTCACGTGAAACACGCTATTTTTTTTAGCTAAGCATTGATGGTGGATTTTTATGCGACTTGGAGATTATCGACGCGGTGGTTTTCAATGGCATGTTTCACGTGAAACATGCCATTTTTTCGCGCTAGCTGTTTAGCCTGAATCGTGGCAAAAGCTAACCGGCTATAATTCTTCGATATCTCTTTCGAAGGTCCGCCACATCGCGCGGGAACCCATGCTTTATCCAACTGAATTCGATGTGATCGTCGTAGGTGGCGGTCACGCTGGAACTGAAGCCGCCTTAGCCTCAGCTCGAACAGGCGCGGCCACGCTTTTGTTGACCCATAACATCGAAACGCTCGGCCAAATGAGCTGTAATCCCTCGATTGGCGGGATTGGGAAGGGCCATCTGGTAAAGGAAATCGATGCTCTTGGCGGCGCAATGGCCGCAGCAACTGACGAAGCGGGCATCCAGTTTCGAATTCTGAACTCGTCGAAAGGACCGGCCGTCCGCGCCACACGGGCGCAGGCAGATCGCGTTCTGTACAAGCAAGCGATTCGGCATCGGCTCGAAAATCAGCCGAATCTTTGGTTGTTCCAGCAGGCAGTGGATGATTTGATCGTAGAAGGCGACCGAGTTGTCGGCGCTGTGACTCAGGTCGGTGTGAAATTCCGTGCGAAAGCAGTCGTGCTGACGGCCGGTACTTTCCTCGATGGAAAGATTCACGTGGGTTTGAATAACTACACGGGCGGCAGGGCGGGCGATCCGGCTGCCGTGTCTTTGTCCGCGCGGCTTAAGGAACTTCAGCTCCCGCAAGGTCGACTGAAAACGGGTACGCCGCCGCGTATTGATGGCCGCACCATCGACTATTCAAAGCTCGAAGAGCAACCGGGCGATCTCGATCCAGTGCCCGTGTTCTCTTTCCTCGGGCGCGTTGAGCAACATCCGCGACAAGTACCGTGCTGGGTGACGCATACCAACGAGCGTACGCACGACATCATTCGGGCGGGCCTCGACCGTTCGCCGATGTACACAGGCGTGATCGAAGGCGTCGGTCCGCGCTATTGCCCGTCGATTGAGGACAAGATCCATCGGTTTGCGTCCAAGGACTCGCACCAGATCTTCCTGGAACCTGAAGGCCTGACGACGAACGAGTTTTATCCGAACGGCATTTCCACAAGCTTGCCATTCGACGTTCAGCTTGAATTGGTCCGTTCCATGAAGGGGTTGGAGCACGCGCACATTCTGCGACCGGGCTACGCGATTGAATACGATTACTTCGATCCCCGTGCGCTCAAGGCATCGTTGGAAACCAAAGCAATTGGCGGTCTGTTCTTCGCGGGACAGATCAATGGCACGACCGGCTACGAGGAAGCCGCTGCACAAGGCTTGCTCGCGGGTCTTAACGCGGCGTTGCAAGTCGGTGGGAAGGATGCATGGTGCCCCCGTCGTGACGAAGCGTATTTGGGCGTTCTGGTCGACGATTTGGTTACGCAAGGGGTGTCCGAGCCGTATCGGATGTTCACCAGTCGCGCGGAATATCGCCTGTCGCTGCGTGAAGACAACGCTGATATGCGTTTGACCGAGGCGGGTAGGGCGTTGGGCATTGTGGATGACATCCGCTGGAACGTGTTCAACGAAAAACGTGACGCTGTTTCACGTGAAACACAGCGCCTGAAATCGACTTGGGTTAACCCTAAAACGTTGCCCGTAGAAGAATCTATCGCGCTGCTCGGCAAGCCTATTGACCACGAATACAGCTTGGCGGATTTACTGCGGCGACCGAGCGTCACCTATGCCGATGTTTGTGCATTGCGGAATCACACGTCCGGCCCAGAAACACCGCTGGCCCACGATCCGATCTTGCTTGGCCAAATCGAAGAGCAGATCGAGATCGCGGTGAAATATCAGGGCTACATCGACCGCCAGGCCGGCGAGATAGAGCGCAATGGCACGCACGAGAATACGCGCTTGCCGGAAGCGTTCGACTACGCAGAAGTGCGCGGACTGTCCTTCGAGGCTCGTCAAAAACTCATACAGCATCGGCCGGAGACGATTGGCCAAGCGTCGCGTATTCCGGGCGTTACGCCGGCTACCATTTCCTTGCTCATGGTTCACCTCAAACGGGCGATGGGCCGCCACGACGGCACAGGTCAGGCAGCGGTCGAAAATACTAGGACCGGGCGTGGCAGCGCTCGCTCCGTCTCGTGATGCAGCGTGAAGCCGGGGACGCCGGACTACAAAAGCTTTTAAACGAAGGAATCGAGCAACTCGGCATTGCCGTCACGGACGCGCAGCGCCAGAAGTTGCTCGACTACGTGGCGTTGCTGGGTAAGTGGAACGCGGTCTACAACCTGACCGCAATCCGTGATCCGCGCCAGATGCTGATCCAGCATATTCTTGATTCTCTCGCGATCATCCCGTTTCTCACACGGCGTACCGAACCTCAGTCCGCGCTCGATGTCGGGTCAGGCGGCGGTTTGCCCGGAATAGTCATGGCAATTGTCCTACCTGAGTGGCAAGTCACACTGAACGACATTGTTCACAAGAAAACGGCCTTCCAATCGCAGGCAAAGTTGCAGCTCGGACTGACCAACTTGTCGGTTGTGACAGGACGTGTCGAGAACCTGCACCCCGGTATAGAAGTCCCAGGTCTTTTCGATGTAATCGTGTCGCGCGCGTTCGCAGAACTCTCTGACTTCGTTACACTTGCGCGTCATCTGGTTGCTGGCAACGGCCGCATCTGGGCGATGAAAGGAATCAGGCCGGACGCCGAGATCGCTCGCCTTCCCGCCGACACGAAAGTCTGCTGTATCGAACGTCTCCGCGTGCCCATGCTCGACGCCGAGCGCCACCTGATCGAAATTGAAATCGGAGCGGCCCCACATTGAACACTGCAGTCGACATCTCACGCGCACCTGAAATCCAGTCAGGAAAGAAGGGACACATCACGATGGCAAAAATCTTCTGCGTCGCGAACCAGAAGGGCGGCGTCGGAAAGACGACGACAGCAGTCAATCTCGCGGCGAGTCTGGCGGCGCTTGACCAGCGCGTCTTGCTGATCGATCTGGACCCGCAGGGCAACGCCACCATGGGCAGCGGCGTCGACAAAGCCGCCGTCGAGAACACTGTGTACGACGTACTGGTGAACGGGGTGACGGTACTTGAAGCGCGTACTCGCACGGATGCGGTCGGCTACGACGTCTTGCCGGCTAACCGCGAACTGGCGGGTGCGGAGGTGGAGCTGGTCGGCGTGGAAAACCGCGAACGCGTGCTGCGTAAGGCGTTGACGGAAGTCGAAGCCGAATACGATTTCATTCTTATCGATTGCCCGCCGGCTTTGTCGTTACTCACGCTAAACGGTTTATGCGCCGCCCACGGCGTGGTCATCCCGATGCAGTGCGAGTATTTCGCGCTGGAAGGCCTGTCCGACCTCGTCAACACGATCAAGCAGGTCCACGCGAATCTCAACCGCGACCTGAAGGTGATCGGATTGTTGCGCGTCATGTTCGATCCCCGGATTACGTTGCAGCAACAGGTATCGGATCAACTGAAACAGCATTTCGGTGACAAGCTCTTCGACGTCGTCATTCCCCGCAATGTCCGTCTGGCCGAAGCGCCCAGTTACGGTTTGCCGGGTGTCGTGTTCGACCGGGCATCGCGTGGTGCGCAGGCGTATATCCAGTTCGGCACGGAAATGATCGAGCGCGTACGCGCGCTTTAACGGACATAGCGTCAAGATGGCAGAACGAGGAAGCAAGATGAACGCAACGATGAAGAAGAAGGGCCTTGGGCGCGGTCTGGAGGCCCTGCTGGGCGGAAGCTCGGATATCACCGAGGCTGTGCGCAGCGAAGGCCTGCCGAACGTTCTACGCCTCGACTCGATGCAAGCCGGCAAGTACCAGCCGCGTACCCGAATGGACGAAGGCGCTCTGCAGGAGCTCGCGGCCAGCATCCGGGCACAAGGTGTGATGCAGCCGATTCTCGTGCGTTCGATCGGCGACGACCGGTACGAAATCATTGCCGGCGAGCGGCGCTTCCGGGCGGCGAAACTCGCGGGCCTCGAAGAAGTGCCGGTGCTGGTGAAGAACGTGCCGGATCAGGCCGCTGCGGCCATGGCGCTGATCGAGAACATCCAGCGCGAGGATTTGAATCCGCTGGAAGAGGCGCAGGGTATCCAGCGCCTGCTCAACGAATTCGATTTCACGCACGAGCAAGCCGCGGAATCGGTCGGGCGTTCGCGTAGTGCCGTATCGAATTTGCTGCGCCTGTTGAACCTGGCTACACCGGTTCAAACCATGCTGCTCGCGGGCGATCTAGACATGGGCCACGCTCGCGCGCTGCTTGCCGTCGACGCCGCCACGCAGATCCAGTTGGCCAACCAGGTGGTCAACAAGCGCATGTCGGTGCGCGAGACCGAGAAGCTGGTTTCATCGACGACCAAGGAAGTGCCCGCTACGAAAGCGCGCGTCGCGCACGATGGCGGCCGCGACACGCGTCGGTTGGAAGAGGAGTTGTCCGACCTCCTGTCGGCGAACGTGAAGATCAAGATGGGCGGGCGAGGGCGCGGCAAGTTGCAGATCGATTTCGGCGATCTCGATGCGCTCGAAGGCATTTTGGGACGCCTGCGCACAGGCGCCGTCAGCGGCAAAGCGGTGACCACGGACAATACCTCCGCAGCGCAGGCATAGGTCTCGATGCAGTCGCCCGCGGACTCCAAACGTCTCCGAACGAATCTTTTGGCAAAAGCGTTGGCGCTTGTCACCAAAGAGCCCGTGCTGGCGATCCTGCTGGTCGCGCTCGTCGCGCTGCAAGTCCTGCATCCCAAGCCGTGGGCGTCGTTACCCGCGTTGATCGACTGGCAGACCGTGCTGACGCTTGCCGGCTTGCTGATGTTGACCAAGGCGGTGGAGCTGTCCGGCTTCCTCATGTGGATGGCGCACCGCGTTGTGCATCGGATTCACGGTGAACGCGGCCTGGCGTTTCTGCTGATCGGCCTGGCCGCAGCACTCTCGACCTTGCTCACCAACGACGTCGCCCTGTTCGCCGTCGTGCCGTTGACCCTGTCGCTGCACAAACTCGCGCCGCTTCCCGTCAAGCGGCTGGTGATCTTCATCGCGATCGCTGTGAATGCCGGGTCGATCCTGACGCCGCTCGGCAACCCGCAGAACCTGTTCCTCTGGCAGACGAGCGGCGTGTCCTTCGGCGGCTTCGTGTGGGCGTTGCTGCCGTTGTGCGCGGCGCTCATGGTGATGCTTTACGCGCTGGCCGCGGTCATGTTCCACAACAAGCCGCTCGATCTCCCTGGCGATACCGAAGCACATTCCGTCGATATCCCGCTCTGCACGGTGGCGGGCATTGCGTTCATCGCATTCGTGGTTCTCGCCGATATCCATTACGCCGGAATCGGCCTGGCCGCCGTTGCGCTGGGTTTCCTGATCTGGCGACGTCAGGTCGTGCTGAAAATCGACTGGTTGCTGCTGCTGATCTTCGTGCTGATGTTCATCGTGTTGCGCAGCGTGGCCGCCTTGCCGTGGGTGAATCACGCAATCGCAAGCCTTGGCCTCGATACGCCACTCAAGGCGTATGCGGCGGGCGCAGTGTTGTCACAGGGAATCAGCAACGTGCCGGCGGCAATCATGCTCGCGGAGTTTTCGAAAGACTGGCGAGCGCTGGCGTTCGGCGTAAGCGTAGGGGGATTTGGCATCGCGATCGGTTCGCTTGCCAATCTGATCGCCGTCCGGCTTTCGGGTGAACGCGGCATGTGGGGTCCATTTCACCTCATCTCCATTCCATTCTGGATCGTCGCAGCGGCTGTAGGAGCCTGGCTCGTTTAATCAGATGAAAATGGTGCGACGCACGCAACGTGATTCGTGTCCTGCTGAAAAACGACGTGAAACCACCGCACATCCGGCGGTAATCAAACTCGTTGTCCGTACAAGTGAAATCTCCTTTCAGAGACGTGTTTTTAAGGCTCGTCCGCTTGATTTTTGATGGCCCTAAGCTATTGAATCTGTGACAACAATCGCTTACAATCCCCCGGATTTATCAGCTTGGCGACTCCGAAAGCGCAACGTAAGTATGTGGTTGAATCCAGCCATGAACCGGCGGCAAATGTGCAGGTTGTAACTGACTTTAGTGAGATGTGTGATGGCGGTGCGAGAGCAGGATCGAGCGCCGGAAGGCGGGCAAGATGGGCGCGATTCACGCCATGCCGCTAATTCGACCGGACACAAGACGTCTGGTTCAACGCCCAGCACCACTTCTTCTGGTCAGTCGCGCCACCTGTCGGATCATCCATTCGACGATTCGTGGGACGCTGAAGCACAAGATAACAAAACTGTTCCGCTGACGCGGGCAGAGGCGGAGACGCTGTTTGGTCCTGAAGTAAGTCGTTCCTCGCGTGTCACGCCGTTCAAGGTGGTGGCGGCGCAAATGGTTTTGTCCCTGTGTGCGACGTTGGCATGGTGGCTGTTCTACAGTCCACCGGGCGCTGCTGCGCTGTCCGCGTTCCTCGGGGGAGCGATTTGCTGGGTGCCGAGCGGCTTGTTCGCGGCACGTCTGAAAGCGAAGAGCGGCGCCGAAACCATCGCAAGCTGGATGATCGGCGAAGCAATGAAGATGGGCGCGACTATCGCCATGTTCGTGGCCATTGCGTACGGTTTCAAAGGCGTGCTGTGGGTGCCGCTGCTGGTCACGTACCTCATCGCGTTGAAGACGTACTGGATCGCGATGGCTTGGAAGTAGGCCGCGGCATCGCGCGGCTGGCGAACTTGACGCGCCAGGTAAGTGACGGACCAACGGTAACAGAGCAAATTAATACGTGCGGAGTAACTCTCCTGCACGCGGGCCCGTGCCCTGCTGATCGCCCATGGAATGGCGGTTCGAGGATTACACGGGCGGCGGAAGATTTTCGACAATTTGGGTGGCTTTAAAGTTATGGCAGCTAGCGAAGGAACGCACGCGATGGATCCGTCGGAGTACATCGCGCACCATTTGCAGAATCTCTCCACCTCTTCGCAGACGTCGATTTTCGATATCCACGTCTGGAATCTCGACACGCTTTTCTGGTCGATCCTGTGCGGTCTCGCCACAATTGCGATTCTCGGACTGGCGGCTCGCAAGGCAACGTCCGGCGTGCCGGGCCGCTTCCAGTGCGCGATCGAGATGCTGGTCGAGATGGTGGAAGACCAGTCGAAGTCGATGGTCCACGGCAGCCGCCGTTTCATCGCCCCGCTCGCCCTCACGGTGTTCGTGTGGGTCGCACTCATGAATTCGCTCGACTTCATCCCGGTTGATCTGCCTACGCGCGTGATCGGCTGGCTGGGTCTGTCGGAGACGTTCCCGCATATGCGCATCGTCCCGACGGCTGACCTGAACGGCACGCTGGGCATTGCTATCGGCGTGTTCGTGCTGATGATTTACTACAACTTCAAGATCAAGGGCGTTGGCGGCTTCGTGCACGAACTGCTGTCAGCTCCGTTCGGCGCGCATCCGCTGCTGTGGATCCCGAACCTTGCACTCAACATCATCGAGTTCGTCGCCAAGACGGTTTCCCTCGGCATGCGGCTGTTCGGCAACATGTACGCAGGAGAACTGTTGTTCCTGCTGATCGCGCTGCTCGGCAGCATGTGGCACTTCGGCGCGGACGCCTCCGTGCTCGGCTTTTTGGGCCACGTAGTTGCAGGGACGGTTTGGGCGATCTTCCACATTCTGATCGTGCTGCTGCAGGCGTTTATTTTCATGATGCTGACGCTGGTGTATCTCGGCCAGGCGCATGACTCGCACTAAAGCTTCAATCAGGCAGCAGGGAAGGCTCACAGTAGTTCGGTAAAACGCTGCAGAACAGCGCAGCGGCGAACCAAGAATCAGCAGAATCGCATCGAGTTTCAATTTTATAAATCTAAGTTCCAAAGTCTTTTTCACATAGGAGTAGTCATGAACGCTTTCATCGCCAACATCCAGGGTCTGACCGCCATCGGTATCGGCATCATCATCGGCCTGGGTGCAATCGGCGCCTGTATCGGTATCGGCCTGATGGGCGGCAAGTACATCGAAGCATGTGCGCGCCAGCCGGAACTGATGAACCCGCTGCAAACCAAGATGTTCCTCTTGGCTGGTCTGATCGACGCGGCGTTCCTGATTGGCGTTGGTGTGGCAATGCTGTTTGCGTTCGCGAACCCGCTGCTGTCGAAGCTCGTCGCAGGCTGAGATTCCTCGGAAGTGTGCGCTCGAGCTTTCAAGCGACGAGCGCAGGACGGAACGTGCGACGGCGCTTAATCGATGCAAACCTCGATCAAGCGCCTTGCCGTTTCACTCTCCGGATTAGCAACGTTTAAGGAAACACCGTGAATCTCAACGCAACCCTGTTTGCGCAAATGGTCGTGTTTCTGATCCTCGCGTGGTTCACGATGAAGTTCGTGTGGCCGCCGTTGATCAACGCCCTGGATGAGCGCTCGAAGAAGATCGCCGACGGCTTGTCAGCCGCCGAAAAGGGCAAGGCCGAACTCGAAGCCGCACATAAGCGCGTCGACCAGGAACTCGCGCAAGCCCGTAACGACGGCCAGCAGCGTATTGCGGATGCTGAAAAGCGCGCAGTCGCAGTTGCCGACGAAATCAAGGCTAACGCCCAGGCTGAAGCCGCGCGCATCATTGCGCAAGCGAAGGCCGACGCAGACCAGCAAGTCGTCAAGGCGCGCGAAACATTGCGCGGCGAAGTCGCGGCGCTGGCCGTGAAGGGCGCCGAGCAGATCCTGAAGCGCGAAGTCGATCAATCGGCTCACGCCGAGATGCTGAATCAACTCAAAGCCGAGCTCTGATCATGGCCGAACTTGCAACCATCGCACGACCGTACGCTGAAGCTGTATTCCGCGTGGCCGAAGCGGGTGAGCTCGCCGCCTGGTCTGACTTCGTCGAGGAGCTGGCTCAGGTTGCGCGTCTGCCTGAAGTGCTGTCCATCGCGACGAGCCCGAAAGTGAGCCGCGATCAGGTCAGCGAGCTGTTGTTGTCGGCGGTGAAATCACCGCTCGCGCAACAGCCAGAGGCAAAGAACTTAGTACGGATGCTGGTGGACAACCACCGGTTGACGCTGATGCCGGAAATTGCCGTGCAGTTCGACGAGCTGAAGAATTCCCGCGAAGGTGCGGCTGATGCGCTGATTGTCAGCGCATTCCCGCTGGAAGGCGCACAGTTGACCGACCTTGTCGCGAATCTCGAACGCAAGTTCCACTGCAAGCTGAAACCTACTGTTGAAGTCGATAAGTCGCTGATTGGCGGTGTTCGCGTGACGGTAGGCGACGAAGTACTCGATACCTCGGTCCGTGCGCGCCTTGCCGGCATGCAGACGGCTCTGTCCGCCTGACGCGCTTTTGCGCCGGCGCACGTAAAGAATTGACTATCAGGAGTGACTAATGCAACTCAATCCCTCTGAGATCAGCGAGCTGATCAAGAGCCGGATCCAGGGTCTGGAAGCGAGCGTCGATGTTCGCAACCAAGGCACTGTGATTTCCGTGACCGACGGTATCGTGCGTATTCACGGTTTGTCGGACGTGATGCAGGGCGAAATGCTCGAATTCCCGGGCAACACCTTCGGCCTCGCGCTGAACCTCGAGCGCGATTCGGTTGGCGCCGTGATTTTGGGCGAATACGAACACATTTCGGAAGGCGATATCGTCAAGACGACGGGTCGTATTCTTGAAGTGCCGGTAGGCCCGGAACTGCTCGGCCGTGTGGTCGACGCACTGGGCGTGCCTATCGACGGTAAGGGTCCGGTCAACGCAAAGCTGACCGACGCTGTCGAAAAGATTGCGCCGGGCGTGATTTGGCGTAAGTCGGTGTCGGAGCCGGTTCAAACGGGTCTGAAGTCCATCGACGCAATGGTGCCGGTTGGCCGTGGCCAGCGCGAGCTGATCATTGGCGACCGTCAGTGCGGCAAGACGGCTGTGGCCATTGACGCGATCATCAACCAGAAAGGCAAGAACCTCTTCTGTATCTACGTCGCAATCGGCCAGAAAGCTTCGTCGATCATGAACGTGGTGCGCAAGCTGGAAGAAAGCGGCGCGATGGAATACACGATCGTGGTCGCGGCTTCGGCTTCGGAATCGGCTGCGATGCAATACCTCGCACCGTACGCCGGCTGCACGATGGGCGAGTACTTCCGCGATCGCGGTCAAGACGCGCTGATCGTGTATGACGATTTGACCAAGCAAGCATGGGCGTATCGTCAGATTTCGCTGTTGCTGCGCCGTCCGCCGGGCCGTGAAGCGTATCCGGGCGACGTGTTCTATCTGCACTCGCGTCTGTTGGAACGTGCTGCTCGCGTGTCGGAAGACTACGTTGAGAAGTTCACGAAGGGTGAAGTCAAGGGCAAGAGCGGTTCGCTGACGGCATTGCCGGTCATTGAAACGCAAGCCGGCGACGTGACCGCATTCGTTCCGACGAACGTGATCTCGATTACCGACGGCCAGATCTTCCTGGAAACCGACTTGTTCAACGCCGGTATCCGTCCTGCTATTAACGCAGGCGTGTCCGTGTCGCGAGTCGGCGGTGCAGCGCAGACCAAGGTCATCAAGAAGCTGTCCGGCGGTATTCGTACCGACCTGGCGCAGTATCGTGAATTGGCCGCGTTCTCGCAGTTCGCATCGGACCTGGACGAAGCCACGCGTAAGCAACTGGAGCGCGGTCGTCGCGTGACGGAATTGCTGAAGCAGCCGCAGTATCAGCCGCTGCAAGTGTGGGAACTGGCGATCGCGCTGTTTGCCGCGAACAACGGTTACCTTGACGATCTCGAAGTCGCTCAAGTGCTGCCGTTCGAAAAGGGTCTTCGCGACTTCTTGAAGACCAAGCACGCCGACATGATCAAGCGTATCGAAGATAACAAAGACTTGTCGAAGGACGACGAAGGCGCATTGCATGCCGCGCTGAAGGACTTCAAGAAGTCGGGCGCTTACTGATCCTCGTATTGGTCGAACTTTGAAGCGGCGCGGGCCGCTTTCAGAACAAACGAAGCATCCCGCGCCACTTCGATGGCTTTGCATGGGTCCCGAGTAAGCGCTAAAGCGCTAACTCGGGCCGACAAAGGAGTAAGCAATGGCTGGAATGAAGGAAATCCGCGGCAAGATCAAGAGCGTGCAAAACACGCGCAAGATCACCAAGGCGATGGAAATGGTGGCTGCGTCGAAAATGCGCCGCGCGCAGGAGCGCATGCGCGCTGCTCGCCCGTATGCCGACAAGATCCGCGACGTCGCTGCGCACATGAGCGCTGCCACGCCTGAGTATCGCCATCCGTTCATGGTTGAGAACAAGGGCGCGAAAGCGGCCGGCATGATCCTCGTCACGACCGATAAAGGTCTGTGCGGCGGCATGAACACGAACGTGCTGCGCGCTGCGCTCCTGAAGTTCAAGGAGCTGGAGCAGAAAGGTCAGACGATCGAAGCATCGGCGATCGGCAGCAAGGGTCTGGGCTTCCTGAACCGGTTGAAGGCCAAGACCGTGTCGCAAGTCACGCATCTGGGCGACACGCCGCATCTGGAAAAGCTGATCGGCGCGATCAAGGTTCAGCTCGACCTGTATTCGGAAGGCAAGATCAGCGCGGTTTATCTGGCGTTCACCCGTTTCGTCAACACGATGAAGCAGGAAGCTGTGATCGAACAATTGCTGCCGTTGTCGGCCAGCGATTTCGCGCGCAAGGACGGCCTGGATAAAGACAGCGAACTGGTCACGCCGAAGACATCGTGGGACTACATCTACGAACCGGATGCGCAGACCGTCGTCGACGAACTGCTCGTGCGTTATGTCGAAGCGCTCGTCTATCAGGCGGTAGCGGAAAACATGGCGTCGGAGCAATCGGCTCGGATGGTCGCGATGAAGGCTGCGTCCGACAACGCGAAGACCGTGATCGGCGAATTGCAGCTCGTGTACAACAAGAGCCGGCAAGCATCGATCACGAAGGAATTGTCAGAAATCGTCGGTGGCGCTGCAGCGGTCGGTTGATCGTCCAAGCGTCGAATCGAACTGCGCCTGTCGCGCGAGTGAAGAATTCAAGTATCTAAAGGAAATGCGATGAGTACTACTGCTTTGGTAGAAGGCAAGATCGTACAGTGCATCGGCGCGGTTATCGACGTGGAATTCCCGCGTTCCGACATGCCGAAAATCTACGACGCGCTCGTTTTGGAAGGGTCGGAACTGACGCTCGAAGTCCAGCAGCAACTGGGCGACGGCGTGGTTCGTACCATTTGCCTGGGTGCATCGGATGGATTGCGCCGCGGTACGGTGGTGAAGAACACGGGTAAGCCGATCAGCGTGCCGGTTGGCAAGCCGACGCTTGGCCGGATCATGGACGTGCTGGGTCGTCCGATCGATGAAGCCGGCCCGATCAACTCGGACGTCACGCGCGGGATTCACCAGAAAGCGCCGAAGTTCGAAGATCTGTCGCCATCGACCGAACTGCTCGAAACCGGCATCAAGGTGATTGACCTGATCTGCCCGTTTGCCAAGGGCGGTAAGGTTGGCCTGTTCGGTGGCGCCGGTGTGGGCAAGACCGTGAACATGATGGAACTGATCAACAACATCGCTAAAGAGCACGGTGGTTATTCCGTGTTCGCCGGTGTTGGCGAGCGTACCCGCGAAGGGAACGACTTCTATCATGAAATGAAGGATTCGAACGTTCTGGACAAGGTCGCGCTGGTATACGGCCAGATGAACGAGCCGCCGGGCAACCGTCTGCGCGTGGCGCTGACCGGCCTGACGATGGCTGAGCATTTCCGTGACGAAGGTTTGGACGTGCTGTTCTTCGTGGACAACATCTACCGTTTCACGCTGGCTGGTACGGAAGTGTCGGCTCTGCTGGGACGTATGCCGTCGGCAGTGGGCTATCAGCCGACGCTGGCTGAAGAAATGGGCCGTCTGCAAGAACGGATCACGTCGACGAAAACCGGCTCGATCACCTCGGTGCAAGCCGTGTACGTTCCTGCCGATGACTTGACCGACCCGTCGCCGGCGACCACGTTTGGTCACTTGGACGCAACCGTCGTGTTGTCGCGTGATATCGCTTCGCTGGGTATTTATCCGGCTGTGGATCCGCTCGATTCGACCTCGCGTCAGATCGACCCGAACGTGATTGGCGAAGAGCATTACGCCATCACGCGTGGTGTGCAGCAAACGCTGCAGCGCTACAAGGAATTGCGCGACATTATCGCGATTCTGGGCATGGACGAACTCGCGCCGGATGACAAGCTCGCGGTTGCGCGCGCTCGTAAGATCCAGCGTTTCCTGTCGCAGCCGTTCCACGTCGCGGAAGTCTTCACGGGCTCGCCGGGCAAGTACGTGCCGCTGAAGGAAACCATCCGTGGTTTCAAGATGATCGTTGAAGGTGAGTGCGATCATCTGCCGGAGCAGGCGTTCTACATGGTCGGCACCATCGACGAAGCCTTTGAAAAGGCCAAGAAGATTCAATAAGGATGGATGGGCGCGGAGATTGTAGAAAAACCGCGTCCTATTGGAGTCGATATGGCAACTATTCAAGTAGACGTCGTCAGCGCGGAAGAGCAGATCTTCTCGGGCCGGGCGAAGTTCGTCGCGCTGCCGGGCGAAGCGGGTGAACTCGGCATTCTGCCGGGCCACACGCCGCTCATCACGCGGATTCGTCCGGGTGCAGTGCGCATTGAAGCGGAGAACGGTGACGAAGAGTTTGTGTTCGTTGCTGGCGGGATTCTCGAGATTCAGCCGGGCGTGGTGACGGTTCTGGCCGATACCGCGATCCGTGGTCAGGATCTCGATGAAGCGAAGGCGCTCGAAGCGAAGAAGCGCGCTGAAGAAGCGTTGCAGAACACGGGTTCGAACCTCGAATACGCAACCGCGCAAGCGGAGTTGGCGTACGCGACGGCTCAGATCGCGGCAATTCAGCGGCTGCGGAAATTGCGCGGTAATCACTGAAGCGTTTCGCGAGTCTGGCGAGATGAAAAAGCAGCCCTCGGGCTGCTTTTTTTATTGGCCTTCAAAACGGCGATGCATGCGTCCGTGATCCAGCCGCTTCCGCGCAAAACTGCACAACGGACATGCGTTGATCCGGGCGGTTTTGCGGGTGACTTGCGGGTAAGACTCAATGCCCTCGCTCTTTCTCGCGATGCACAATTAGTCTTCCGAATCGCTTTCATGGCGCTTCGTCTTCGTCTTATAGCGCCATCCCACGGAGGAGACCTTCGACATGCCTACCCAACCAACGCACACCGGGCCGCAGATCGAACCACGCGACGGCTTGTCGTACGTTCGCGGCTCGACGGACATGCCGCTGAGCGACGCCACCGTTTCCCGCTTCCTGCGCGGTACGGCCGCGAAATATCCCGACCGTCCTGCGGTGATCTTCCGCGAACAAAACATCCGTTGGACCTGGCGTGAATTCGCCGACGAAGTCGATGTCCTCGCGTCGGGTTTGCTCAAGCTTGGCGTTCAAGCAGGCGACCGCGTAGGCATCTGGTCGCCGAACCGCTCTGAATGGTTGCTCACGCAATTCGCCACGGCGCGGATCGGCGCGATCCTGGTGAACATCAATCCGGCGTATCGGTTGTCGGAACTTGAGTACGCATTGAACAAGGTCGGCTGCAAGGCGGTGATTGCGGCGGAGCAGTTCAAGACGTCGAAATATCTGGAGATGCTGCAAACGCTCGCGCCCGAACTCGCCACCGACGAACCCGGCGCACTCAACGCGGCGCGTTTTCCCGATTTAAAAGCCGTGATCCGAATGGGCGAGGGCGAGACGCCCGGCATGCTGCGTTTCCCCGATGTCATGTCGCGCGGCCGCGAGCACCTGAACACGGCGCAACTCGACGCGCGGGAATTGACGCTCACCGACCACGATCCCATCAACATCCAGTTCACGAGCGGCACAACCGGCAACCCCAAGGGCGCCACGCTCACGCATCACAACGTGGTGAATAACGGCCGCTACATCGCGCACTCGATGTTGCTCACCGAACAGGATTCGTTGTGCATCCCCGTGCCCTTGTATCACTGCTTCGGCATGGTGCTGGCGGTGCTTGCGTGCGTATCGGTGGGCGCGACGATGGTGTTCCCAGGCGAAGCCTTCGATCCCGCTGCCACGCTAGCTGCTGTCGACGAAGAGCGTTGCACCGCGCTGCACGGCGTGCCAACGATGTTCATCGCGGAACTCGATCTCCCGAACTTCGATAAGTACGACTTGAGCCGTTTGCGTACCGGGATCATGGCGGGTTCGCCCTGCCCGATCGAGACCATGAAGCGCGTAGTCGCCAAGATGAATCTGCGTGAAATCACGATCGCGTACGGGATGACTGAAACGAGCCCGGTGTCGTTTCAAAGCTCGACCACCGATCCCCTCGATAAACGCACCACGACCGTCGGCCAGATCCAGCCGCATTTGGAAGTGAAGCTGGTTGATCCGCTCGGCGAAATTGTCCCGGTTGGCGAGACAGGCGAACTCTGCACGCGCGGTTATTCGGTGATGAATGGATATTGGGGCGACGAAGAAAAAACGCGCGAAGCGATTATCGACGGCTGGATGCATACCGGCGATCTGGCGACCCTCGACACCGAGGGATATTGCAATATCGTCGGACGTTTAAAGGACATGCTAATTCGCGGCGGCGAGAACATTTATCCTCGCGAGATCGAAGAATTCCTGTTTCGGCATCCGAAGATTCAATCGGCCCAGGTATTCGGTGTTCCCGATATTAAATACGGCGAGGAAGTATGCGCATGGATTGTTCTCCGCCAAGGTGAACACGCGAGCGCAGAAGACATTCGCGAGTTTTGCCAAGGGCAGATAGCACACTACAAAATTCCGCGGCATATCCGCTTTGTAGACGAGTTGCCGATGACCGTTACGGGCAAGGTTCAGAAGTTCATCATGCGGGCAAAGATGATCGATGAATTGAAGCTATCGGAGGCCAAAACAGCGTAACTATGGGTAAATACTGAGATCTGCAACTGAAAATGGCTGCCCGGGATAATCACGGCAGCCATTCAAATTCTCACGCAAACGTTTGTATAGACGAAAAAAAAGCGGGCCTGGAGCCCGCTAAAAACCACACGCTACGGGGTTAGCGCGAGGAGACCAAGGGTGGGACCGGCCGATATCATTTCATCGGCCAACGACCCCAACAAACATGTCCCTGAAAGTGGGATTCGGCACCAGGCCGACCATCGAATGCAACTTAAAACGTTGTAGTTCACCAACGCTGCACCCGATCACATCCGTGTTGAGACCGTTGAAGTGATTGTGGGCGAATAATCCGAGCATCACCGTAACAAAGTGTTTCAGGTTGTAACGCTCGACGCACAAGGCCCGCCGATTATCCCGTCCAATCTTTGTCGATTATTGCGATTTACGAGGTGATATTTCAGCGCTGGGTTTTGAAATACTTCCGCTGCCAAGCGCGATATGCGGATTTTAAGGACAATCAAAAAGCGTCGACCCGACCGGGCGACGAACTGCACTGGAGACAACCGCATGACCATCGACGCAGACCTTCTCGCCTATTACGCCAAGGTTGCTGCAGCGTTCCCTGAGCAGCCGTCGGATGCTGATCCGATCGCCATCCGACGGCAGTTTCAGAATGTCGCGCGCGAGTTCGCAGCGCCGCGTCCGGCGGGAGTGGACGTTGAAGACATGATTCTGCCGCTTGAAGGGCGCACGCTGCGTGCGCGGGTCTATCGGCCGGCGGGGGCCGGGAAGCCGTTGCCGCTGGTGGTCTATTTTCACGGCGGTGGCTGGGTAGTCGGGGACTTGGAGACGCACGACCTGATGGTTGCGCGATTTGCCCTGGACTCGCACTGCGCGGTCGTGAGCGTGGATTATCGGATGGCGCCGGAGCACCCGTTCCCCGCGCCCGTTGAGGATGCGCTCGATGCGTTGCTGTGGCTCGCCGAGCATCGTTCGCGTATGGGCTTTGCGACTAGCCGGTTGGGCGTGGCCGGCGACAGTGCTGGCGGCCATCTCGCAGCCGTGGCCGCCCGTGCTGCGAACGATCGCGTGGCCGGTCTGGTCACGGCGCAGTTGTTGATCTATCCGGTGGCGCGCTGCCGTTTCGAGGGCGGCAGCTTTACGGCCAACGCCGAAGGGCCGGGCTTGACCACCGAAGAAATGCGCTTTTACTGGGCTCAATTCCTGACGGCCGAACCACCTGCCGATGACGATGTGCGCGCTTTCCCGCTCGCGGAGTCCTATGATCGGACGCCGGCGCGGGCGTTGATAGTCGCCGCAGCCTACGATCCGCTTTACGACGACGCCCACGAATTCTCGCGTTTTCTTGAAGCAAATGGCGGCCGCACGGAGGTCATTGACGCGCACGATATGACGCACGGTTTCGGCCGGATCCAGGCGCATTCGAAAGCGGCGGCGGCCTGGATGAAAAAAACATCGAAACGCTTCGGTGAATTGTTACATGCAGAGCGTTGACTTTTCGATGCCCAGCGACATTTGCTTACGCGGTTCTTACGCTGAGTTGTCAACCCGATGAATCTGACGAATGGATGAGCCGGTGGGCGAAAAAGGCGGCCTGAGCTCGGCCGCCTCCGCATTCATTTCAACCATTTATCGAGCATCGCCTGAAACTCGCCGGTCGAGCGCGACAAGTGCAGCCATTGATCGACGTATTGCTGGAACACCACGTCGCCGCGTGGCAGCAGGTACGCCTTTTCTCCGAACTGGAACGGTTTGTCCGGATGGACGGAGCACAGGCCTGGATTCAGCTTTTGCTGGAGCAGGGTTTCCGAGGCGTCGGTGACCATCACGTCGGCTTGGCCGTCGAGGATTTGCTTGAAGATGGTCACGTTGTCCGGGTACTCGATCAGTTGCGAGTGCGTGAAGAACTGCTTCGCGAACTTCTCGTTCGTGCCGCCCGGATTCACGATGGTGCGTACGCCCGATTGATCAATTTGCGCGACGGTCTGGTATTTATCGACATCGGCGCAACGGACAATGGGCGTCTTGCCGTCGACCATGTAGGGTTCCGTGAAGAACGCGCGTTTCTGGCGTTCCAGCGAGGTTGAAACCCCGCCAACCGCGATGTCGCACTTCGCGACAAAATCGTTCATCAGGTTCGACCACGATGTCTTGATGAACTCGGCTTTGACGTTCATCGACTGCGCCAGGTTTTGCGCGGCGTCAATGTCGATACCTTCGAACTGGCCGTCCGGCCTCAGGAACGAGTACGGCTTGTAGTCGCCCGTTGTGCAGACGCGCAGCGTGCCGCGTGCCAGGATTTCGTCGAGCCTCGATGACGCGGCCGGGGCGACGGGTGCGACGGGTGCGCTGGCCGGTAACGTCGCGCCGGGGGCGGCGGTGATGCTGCCGCCTTGCACGGTCTGCGCCTGCGCGCCAATGGCGAAGCCGAGCAGCAGCAGCGCGCAAGCACTCGTGCGAAAGACACCGCGAAGCGACGCGCACCCAAGGGCAAGAACTTTCATCGACACTCCTGGAAAGATTGTTTTAGCCGCCGATGATATCGAAGGGGGTCGTCGTTCGCACCTACCCCAAAAACCCTAACCCTTGAGTACGAACGAAAACCCCTGTCCGGTAGAATGCCCCTTTGCCTAACGCTCCAAATCACGTGCCTTCCACACTCCTGAACGACACTTTCCTGCGCGCGCTGCAGCGCCAGCCCACCGACTACACGCCAATCTGGCTGATGCGTCAGGCGGGCCGTTATCTGCCCGAGTACAACGCCACGCGTTCGCGCGCCGGGAGCTTCCTCGGGCTCGCAACCAATCCCGACTACGCGACGGAAGTTACGCTTCAGCCGCTGGAGCGCTTCCCGCTCGACGCCGCCATCCTGTTCTCGGACATCCTGACCATTCCCGACGCAATGGGCCTCGGCCTGAATTTCGTCCAGGGCGAAGGCCCGCGATTCGAGCGCACGGTTCGCACGGAAGAGGATGTCGCCAAACTGCACGTGCCGGACATCGACGCCACGCTGCGCTACGTGACCGACGCGGTATCGCAAATCCGCCGTGCATTAACCGACGCGCAAGGCCGCCAGAAAGTGCCGCTGATCGGTTTTTCGGGTAGCCCGTGGACACTCGCCTGCTACATGGTCGAAGGCGGCGGATCGCCCGATCACCATACGGTCAAGGCAATGGCTTACACGCGGCCGGACCTGATGCATCGCATCCTCGATATCAACGCGCAAGCAGTCGTCGCTTATTTGAACGCGCAGATCGAAGCGGGCGCGCAAGCCGTGATGATCTTCGATACCTGGGGCGGTGCACTCGCCGACGGCGCTTATCAACGCTTCTCGCTCGACTACATCGCGAAGGTGGTTGCAGGATTGAAGCGCGAACACGACGGTGTCAAGGTGCCGGTCATCACGTTCACGAAGGGCGGCGGTTTGTGGCTGGAACAGATCGCGGCAATTGGCGTGGATGCGGTCGGTCTCGACTGGACCGTGAACCTGGGCCAGGCGCGCGAAAAAGTGGGCGATCGGGTCGCGCTCCAGGGAAACATCGATCCCGCGGTGCTATTCGCGTCGCCGGCCGTGATTCGCACCGAAGCGCGCGCCGTGCTCGACAGCTTCGGCAATTTTCCCGGTCACGTCTTCAATCTCGGCCACGGTATTTCGCAGTTCACGCATCCGGAAAACGTGGCGGAACTCGTGGATGAAGTCCATCGGCACAGTCGCGCCATTCGGGCAAAGAACTGACGTTTGGTCAAAAAAGATTGCTGCGTTGCGTCACGAAAAGCTTACGTCAAACGTTTGGGCGGCAAGACAAAAGTGCCGCGAAATGCCCGTAGATTGGCCGTTCCGCCAATGTCAAGAGTTGACTTATGCACATTTTGTACGTTGCGGCGCGCCATCTTCAAATCAGACCTAAGTGCCATCATGAAGGCCTGTTTTGTGTCTTCAAATACATGATTAATAAGAGAAATTTGAGAGCAACCCGAAATGTGGGCTACCGCACACAGCGAGCGAGATCGCCACTTTTTGTCCCTGTCAATCAAAGTTCTCAACAAAGTTATCCACAGGCCTGTGGAAAGCTTCGAAATCTCAAAATTAATCCACAGCTTAGCGTCGATTGTGATGTTTCACTTTAACTACGCCCCGCGCAGCCGCATGTTCAGGTGGAACGGTTGCTCCTGCGTGGCTTGCGGCGGGTGCGGCAATTGAGCGTCTTTGTCCGCGTCGCGCTGGACCATCCGCTCCCGACGCTTTTCGACTATCGATATGATCTGGCCCCCATGCCGTTGCCCGGCATGCTGGTACGAATTCCCTTCGGGCGTCGCGACGCAGTTGGCTTGATTTGCGAGGTTACGGATCACACCGATGTGCCGACGGACAAGCTGCGCGATGTGGCCGCGATTTGCAGCACGCTCGCGCCGCTTGCCGACGAATGGCGCGCGCTGACGCTGTTTGCGGCTGAGTATTACCAGCGCGGTCTGGGCGAGGTGGCGCTGCCCGCGCTGCCGCAGGTTCTGCGCGACGCCTCGCGATGGGCCAAATTGCTTGCGCCGGAGGAGCGGTATCGGCTGACGCCGGAAGGGCGCGCCAGTTTGCCCGATGCGTTGCCGGCTCGCGCCACCGCGCTGCGCCGTCTCGCCGATGCCCTCGCCGCCAATCCCACGTTACCGGCCGCCGAGGCTCGCGCGCTGCATCCGAAAGCGCGTGCGACGCTCGATGAATGGCAGACGCGCGGCTGGGTCGCGCTGGAAACCGGCGATGCGCCGGAGCAGGACACAGCGCTCGCGCCCGCAGTTGAAAAAGCCGCGCTGCACGCCGCCGATGCGCTTTTGCCGCAATTGACCGCCGAGCAGTCCGATGCCGTCGATGCGATTACCGGCGCTAAGGGTTTCGCCGCGTTCCTGCTGCACGGCGTGACCGGCAGCGGTAAAACCGAGGTTTATCTCCACGCATTGGCCCATCTGCTCGGTTCGCGCCCCGACGCGCAAGCGCTCGTGCTCGTCCCGGAAATCAATCTCACGCCGCAATTCGAAGCCGCTTTCCGCACGCGTTTCGCCGCGCTGCCGGAGGGCGCCATCGTGACGATGCATAGTGGGCTGGCCGAAGGCGAACGCGCCCGCAACTGGCTCGCGGCGCACACAGGTCGCGCTCGGCTCGTGCTCGGGACGCGGCTGGCGATCCTGGCGTCGCTGCCGGAGCTTTCGCTGATTGTGGTCGATGAGGAACACGATCCCGCCTACAAGCAGCAGGAAGGCCTGCGCTATTCGGCGCGGGATCTCGCGGTTTATCGGGCGAACAAGTTGGAGATTCCGGTCGTGCTGGGGTCGGCGACGCCATCGCTGGAAAGTTGGTGGCAGGCCGAGCAGGGCCGATACACCAAACTCACGCTCACGCGTCGTGCTGTGGCAACCGCGGTTCTGCCGAGCGTCCGACTGATTGACCTGGAAGAGGAACGGCAGCGCGGGCGGGCGTCGGTGGAGGGGTTATCGGGACCACTGATCGCCGCGATGAAAATGCGCCTGGAACGCGGCGAGCAAAGCCTCGTGTTTCTCAACCGGCGCGGTTACGCCCCTATCCTTTCGTGCGACGCCTGCGGCTGGGTCGCCGGTTGCCCGCGATGCAGCGCCTACGTCGTGCTTCACAAACCCGAACGCGCGTTGCGTTGCCACCATTGCGGCTGGGAATCGCGCATTCCCAAATCCTGCCCGGACTGCGGAAATGTGGATATCGCGCCGATGGGGCGCGGCACGCAGCGCGTGGAAGAAACGCTCGCGACGGCGGTTCCGGAGGCGAGGGTGTTACGCATCGATGCCGACAGCACGCGGCGCAAGGGCAGCGCACAAGCCCTTTTCTCCGATGTCCACGCGGGCGAGGTCGATATCCTCGTCGGCACGCAGATGATCGCAAAGGGGCACGACTTTCAGCGCGTGACGCTGGTCGGCGTGCTCAACGCCGATACCGCGCTCTTCTCCCACGATTTCCGTGCAAGCGAGCGGCTTTTCGCCCAGTTGATGCAAGTAAGCGGTCGGGCGGGGCGCGCAGGCTTGCCGGGCGAAGTGATGATCCAGACGCGCTACGCACGGCACGCGCTTTATCACGCGCTGGCTCGGCACGACTACGTTGGGTTTGCCAATTCCACGCTGGCCGAGCGCCGCGACGCGCATCTGCCGCCCTTCGTCTATCAGGCGATGCTTCGCGCCGAAGGCCGCACGCTCGAGACCGCGCTGGACTTTTTGGGGGCTGCGGCCGCAGAGTTCGCCGCGCTGGCTGGCGCCGAACGCGTGACCGTATACGACGCGGTGCCGCTGACTATCGTGAAGGTGTTTAACGTGCACCGCGCGCAGTTGTTGCTGGAATGCGCGTCGCGGGCTGTTTTGCAGAATGCGTTGCGGGCCTGGCAGCCGGCGTTACGCAGTCTCAAGGTAAAAGGCGTGATCCGATGGAATGTCGAGGTCGATCCGCTCGATATCTAGTTTCCCTCGCGCCGGTGAGCGGCGCTTAGCCGCCCATTGCTTATTACCCGGCGCTTCCGCATTCAGCTATTGCCGCGGTCCGCACCGTGCACGCGTGCAACCGTCAGGCCGCCGACCGTCATGTCGCCACCATCGTCGCGAGTGCCGCCCTCAGGGCGTTCGACGTGCGGATGCGCGCCGCGGATGAACAACACCACACACAGCGTGCACATCGCCCAAATACTACAAAGAATCATCCAAGTGCTCATATCCTGTTCTCCCCGAAACCGCGCGGCTAAAATTTAAGACGGCCGCAAAGTTTCATCGCTGACATGGCCGTACCAGTTCTTATCGGCACCAGGGAGCAATTACTTAGGGGTGCCTCAAGAATAATTATCAGACAAGAAATTCTGAAGCACGCCCAGACCAAACCGCCATCCGCATTGACCTGTAATCCCTTGTTCGGAAAGGAGTTTTGACCGATTTAACAAAGGTGCAACCCATCTCGAAATGTTGGTTGCACCTTTTTTAAGAGCGGGTTACGATTCGGCCACTTTTCAAGCTATCGCCGGTCCCGATTCCGGCAAGGAAGGATATATGGCGAGCACCACCCTGGGCGTCAAAGTCGACGATCTGCTGCGCACCCGCCTCAGAGACGCTGCTACGCGGCTAGAGCGCACGCCGCACTGGCTCATCAAGCAAGCCATCTTCGCCTATCTCGAACGCATCGAACATGGACAGTTGCCACCCGAACTGTCCGGTGCAATTGGCTCAGCCGACTCGCTTGAACCGTCCTTGCACGCCGACTCGGAAGAAGACGGCGCGCCGCATCCTTTCCTCGATTTCGCCCAAAACGTGCAACCGCAATCTGTATTGCGCGCCGCGATTACGGCCGCGTATCGACGCCCCGAGCCGGAATGCGTGCCGTTTTTGATCGGACAGGCCCGGCTGCCTGCCAATGTCGCCGCTGATACGAATGCAATGGCGACGAAGCTGGTCGAAGCGCTGCGCAAAAAGCAGACGGGCGGCGGCGTCGAAGGCCTGATCCACGAGTTTTCGCTGTCGAGCCAGGAAGGCGTTGCGCTGATGTGTCTCGCGGAAGCCTTGCTGCGCATCCCCGATCGCGCCACGCGTGATGCGCTGATCCGCGACAAGGTCAGCAAGGGCGACTGGCGCTCGCATATGGGCCAGGCGCCGTCGCTGTTCGTGAACGCGGCGACGTGGGGCCTGATGATCACCGGCAAGCTGGTGACGACGAATAGCGAAGCGGGGTTGTCGTCGGCGTTGACGCGGTTGATCGGCCGTGGCGGTGAGCCGCTAATCCGCAAGGGCGTCGATATGGCCATGCGCCTGATGGGCGAGCAATTCGTCACGGGCGAGACGATTTCAGAAGCGCTGGCGAATAGCCGTAAATTCGAAGCGCGCGGTTTCCGTTACTCCTACGACATGCTCGGCGAAGCCGCGACGACCGAAGAAGACGCGGTTCGCTACTACGCATCGTATGAACAGGCGATTCACGCGATCGGCAAGGCTGCCGGATCGCGCGGCATTTATGAAGGCCCGGGCATTTCGATCAAGCTGTCCGCGCTGCATCCGCGTTACTCGCGCTCGCAGCAGGAACGCACGATGACCGAGTTGCTGCCGCGCGTGAAAGCGCTGGCGTTGCTCGCGCGGCGGTATGACATCGGCTTGAACATCGATGCGGAAGAAGCCGACCGGCTGGAAATTTCGCTCGATCTGCTCGAAGCGCTGTGCTTCGATCCGGAACTGGCCGGCTGGAACGGCATCGGCTTCGTGGTGCAGGCGTATCAAAAGCGTTGCCCATTTGTGATCGATTATTTGATCGATCTGGCGCGTCGCAGCCGCCACAGAATCATGGTTCGGCTGGTTAAGGGCGCGTACTGGGATTCGGAAATCAAGCGCGCGCAAGTCGATGGCCTCGAAGGCTATCCGGTCTACACGCGCAAGATCTACACGGACATCTCTTACGTAGCCTGCGCGAAGAAATTGCTCAGCGCGCCCGATGCCGTCTATCCGCAATTCGCCACGCACAACGCGTTCACGTTGTCGGCGATCTATCACCTCGCCGGGGGGAATTATTACCCCGGTCAGTACGAGTTCCAATGCCTGCACGGCATGGGCGAACCGCTGTACGAAGAAGTCACCGGACGCGACAAGCTCAATCGGCCGTGTCGCGTGTACGCGCCTGTTGGCACGCACGAAACGTTGCTCGCGTATCTCGTGCGCCGCTTGCTTGAGAACGGCGCGAATACGTCGTTTGTGAACCGTATCGCCGATAAAACGATTCCGGTCAGCGATCTCGTGGAGGACCCTATCGACGAAGCGTCCAAGCTCTCGCCGCTCGGTCTGCCACATGCCAAGATTGCGCTGCCGCGCCAGTTGTACGGCAACGAGCGCCTCAATTCGATGGGCTTCGATCTGTCGAATGAGCATCGGCTGGCGTCATTGTCGTCGGCGTTGCTCGCAAGCGCGAATCATCCATGGCGCGCGGCGCCCATGCTCGAATCCAGCGACGTGATAGAGGGCGTTGCTCGCGATGTCCGCAACCCCGCCGATTTGCGTGACCTCGTAGGAACGGTGGTTGAGGCAACGTCGGAACAATTGGCACTCGCGCTCAGTAACGCCGTCGCCGCCGCACCGATCTGGCAATCGACACCGGTAGATGAACGCGCCGATTGCCTCGCCCGCGCAGCCGACCTGCTCGAAGCGCAGATGCATACGCTGATGGGTCTCGTCGTGCGTGAGGCGGGTAAATCGCTGGCGAATGCGGTGTCGGAGATTCGTGAGGCTATCGACTTCCTGCGTTATTACTCGGCGCAGATCCGCAGCGAGTTTTCCAACGATACCCACCGTCCGCTCGGCCCCGTGGTCTGCATCAGCCCGTGGAACTTCCCGCTCGCGATTTTCATGGGACAAGTCGCCGCCGCGCTCGCTGCCGGCAATACGGTGCTCGCGAAGCCGGCTGAACAGACGCCGCTGATCGCCGCGCAAGCCGTGCGCATCCTGCGCGAAGCCGGCGTGCCGCCGGGCGCGGTGCAACTGCTGCCGGGCAATGGTGAAACCGTGGGTGCTGCGCTGGTCGCCGATCCGCGCACGCGCGCCGTGATGTTCACGGGCTCGACGGAAGTTGCGCGCCTGATCAACAAGACGTTGTCCGAACGGCTCGATCCGGATGGCCGGCCGATTCCGCTGATTGCGGAGACGGGCGGGCAGAATTCGATGATCGTCGATTCGTCAGCGCTGGCCGAGCAAGTGGTCGCGGACGTGTTGCAATCGTCCTTCGATTCCGCCGGTCAACGGTGTTCCGCGCTGCGCGTGTTGTGCCTGCAGGACGACGTCGCGGATCGCACGCTCGAAATGCTCACCGGCGCGATGCGGCAACTCGCGATGGGCAATCCCGATCGCCTTTCCACCGATGTCGGTCCCGTGATCGATGCCGAAGCGAAGCAGAGCATCGACGCGCACATTGCATCCATGCGCGAGAAGGGCCGCAACGTCGTGCAGTTGCCCATGCCCGAGGGCTGCGCACAAGGCACGTTCGTCCCGCCGACGCTGATCGAACTTGATTCCATCGACGAGTTGAAGCGCGAGGTCTTCGGTCCGGTACTTCACGTAGTGCGGTATCGCCGGGCACATCTTGATAAACTGCTCGACCAAATTAAAGCGACGGGTTACGGGCTGACGTTGGGGATCCATACGCGTATCGATGAAACCATCGCGCACGTGGTCAGCCGGGCGCACGTGGGCAACATCTACGTGAACCGGAACGTGATTGGCGCGGTGGTCGGCGTGCAGCCGTTCGGCGGCGAAGGTTTGTCGGGCACGGGGCCGAAAGCGGGCGGTGCGCTGTACTTGCAGCGGCTTCTCGCCAAGCGTCCGACGGGCTTGCCGAAATCGCTGGAAAGCGCGCTGATCGTGGATCAAACAGCCGCGAATGCAACGCCGGCTGCGCTGACCGCGTTGCGTGACTGGGCGATTGCCGAGCGCGATCCGCAAACGGCGGCACGTTGCGAAGGCCATCTGCAACACGTGATGGCCGGCGCGACCGCCGTGCTGGCAGGCCCGACCGGCGAGCGCAACACGTACACGCTCGGCGCACGCGGCACGGTGCTGTGCGTGGCATCGACGGCAAGCGGCGCGCGTGCGCAACTCGCCGCCGTGCTCGCCACGGGCAACAAGGCGCTATTCTCCGGCGCCGCGGGTGAGCAACTCGTCGCCGCGTTGCCGGCGAAGATCGCGCCGTATGCGTCGACGCGCAAGAACCAGGACGCGTCCTTCGATGCAGTTTTGTTCGAAGGCGACAGCGACGAATTGATGGCGTTGGTGAAGGACGTCGCGAAACGCCCGGGACCGATCGTTTCGGTGCAGGGTGTGCCGGCGGGAGCCTTCGCCGAGGACGCCCACGATGGCGAGCAGGAATACGCGCTCGAACGGTTGCTGACGGAACGCTCGGTGAGCGTGAACACGGCGGCCGCGGGCGGCAATGCGAATTTGATGACGATTGGCTGAGCTGTATTCAGCGCAGCGGGTTGGCTCAAACAAACGGCAGCAGGCACGGCGATCCCGGCACACGCTGCCATCTACCAGGGAATCAGGAGAGTTATGGATTACACGATGAAGAAGCTGGCAGCCGCGATGTTGGTCACAGGTCTGTCGGTTGCTGCAACAGCTCAGGCTCAAACCGCTGAAGACGTGAAGGTAGGATTCGCCGGCCCGATGACCGGCGCGCAAGCGCACTATGGCAAGGATTTCCAGAACGGCGTGGTGCTCGCGGTTGAAGATTTCAACGCGACCAAGCCCGTGATCGGCGGCAAGCCGATTCGCATCGTGCTCGATTCCGCTGATGACCAGGCTGACCCGCGCACGGGCACGACCGTCGCTCAAAAGCTGGTCGACGACAACGTCAAGGGCATGCTCGGCCACTTCAACTCGGGCACGACGATCCCCGCTTCGCGCATCTACGCGAACGCTGGCATTCCCGAAATCGCGATGGCGACCGCACCGGAATACACGACGCAGGGTTACAAGACCGCGTTCCGCATGATGACCTCCGATACGCAGCAAGGATCGGTGGCCGGCGACTTCGCAGTGAAGACGTTGAAGATGAAGAAGATTGCGATTGTCGATGACCGCACGGCTTATGGCCAGGGTCTCGCCGACCAGTTCGAGAAGGCCGCGAAGGCATCGGGCGCGACGATCGTGGATCGTGAATACGCGAACGACAAGGCTGTCGACTTCAAGGCCATCCTGACCAAGATCAAGTCGTTGAATCCGGACCTCGTGTACTACGGCGGCGCCGATTCGCAAGCGGGTCCGATGGTCAAGCAAATGAAGACGCTGGGCCTGCGCGCGCCGTTGATGGCGGGCGAAATGGTCAAGACCGACACGTTCCTGAAGATCGCCGGCACTGCGGCTGACGGCACGGTGGCATCGCTGGCTGGTCTGCCGCTCGATGAAATGCCGGGTGGCGCGGCTTATGTCGCGAAGTACAAGGCACGGTTTAACGAAGACGTGCAAACGTACTCGCCGTACGCGTACGACGGCGCAATGGCCATGTTCGCTGCAATGAAGAGCGCGAACTCGACCGATCCGGCGAAGTATCTGCCGATGCTCGCCAAGACTGATATGGCAGGCGTGACGTCGAAGCAGCTCGCGTATGACTCGAAGGGCGATTTGAAGAACGGCGGGATCACGCTGTATAAGGTCGTCGACGGCAAGTGGACGACGCTGCAAAGCGTGGGTGGGAAGTAAGGTTTTATCGTGCTGTGAAAAACCCCGCATGCGTTCGCGCTGCGGGGTTTTTTAACGCCTAAACGCCGAAATCCTCTTCCCAGTATTCATTCTCCCGGCGTGTATCGCTGCTTCGCTCCTCTTCTGTTTTCCTTAGTTCTACGCGGCGAATTTTCCCCGAGATGGTTTTCGGCAATTCATAAAATTCGATGCGTCGAATACGCTTGTACGCGGCCAGTTTCTGCGCGGCGAACTTCAGGATTTCGCCGGCGGTTTCCTTCGTCGGTTCATGTCCGTTGCGCAACGCGACGAACGCTTTCGGTACCGATAAACGCAACGGGTCCGGACTCGGCACTACCGCCGCTTCGCCCACCGCCGGATGCTCGATCAGCACGCTCTCCAGCTCAAACGGACTGATCCGATAATCTGCCGCCTTGAAGACATCGTCGGAGCGGCCTACGTAGGTGAAATAGCCATCGTCGTCGATGGACGCCACATCGCCCGTTCGATAATGGCCGCCGCGCATCGCGTCCTGCGTCTTCGATGGATCGTCCACGTAGCCGTCCATCAAACCCAGCGGCTTGGGGTCGAGGATCAGCGCGAGTTCGCCTTCCTGGGCGGCGTTGTCGTCGTGATCGAGCAGCGTGATGCGGTAGCCTGGCAATGGCCTGCCCATCGAGCCAGGCTTCATCGGCTGGCTTGGCGAATTCGCGATCTGCGCCGTGGTTTCGGTCTGGCCGAAACCATCGCGTAACGTGAGGTTCCAGGCCTTTTTCACGCGCTCGATAATCTCCGGATTCAACGGTTCACCGGCACCCACAACCTCGCGCAAGTGCACCTCATACGCCGATAAATCCTCTTGGATCATCATGCGCCAGACGGTCGGCGGCGCGCACAGCGTGGTGATCGGATGCTTGACGAGCGCGTCCAGCGTGGCCTTCGCGCTGAAGCGCGACGTGTTGTGGATGAACACGGTCGCGCCCGCGTTCCACGGAGCGAAGACACAACTCCAGGCGTGTTTTGCCCAGCCGGGCGAGCTGATGTTCAGATGGACATCGCCGGGTTTCAGGCCGATCCAGTACATGGTCGATAAATGTCCCACCGGATAACTCTGATGGCTGTGCAGCACGAGCTTCGGGCGACTCGTCGTGCCGCTCGTGAAGTACAGAAGCAGCGGATCGGTCGCGAGCGTTCTGCCTTCGGGCTCGAACGAGGGACTTTCGTTGAAGGCATCGGCGAAGTTCAGCCAGCCTTCGGGCAACGCAGCGTTCTGCGGGATAGCGACGGCGATGCGCGTTTTGGTTTTATCGATGGAATCGAACTTCGCGGTTTCACTCGATGCCACGATCACATGCTTCACTTCACCGCGCGTCATGCGGTCCGCGATGTCCGCCGGGGTCAGCAACATGGTCGCGGGAATGGTGACGGCGCCGAGTTTCATCGCGGCGAGCATGGTTTCCCAAAGCGCCGGCTGGTTCGGCAGCATCAGCAAGATCCGGTCGCCTCGCTGGACGCCTTGCTGCCTTAGCCAGTTTGCCAACTGATTCGATCTCGCCGATAACTCCGCAAACGAGAGCTTCGTCTCGTCCCCGTTTTCCTCGACCACCCACAGCGCTGGCGCAAGGTTGCTGCGCGCGTATTCATCGAACCAGTCGAGTGCCCAGTTGAACTCCGTCAGTTCGGGCCACGCGAAGTCTTTGTACGCGGTGGCGTAGTCGTCGCGATGACGTAGCAGAAAGTCTCTTGCTTGCAGAAATGCTTGCGATGCCATGGTCTTGCGTCTCCTGGATTTTGTTCGCTTTTGGCTGAGCCTTGATCTGGCTCTTTTGCGCGGGTCTTTGTGAGACCCGCTTGTTCACTTCTGCCGCAACTTCTCGCCCTGCTCCCTCACTTGATCCAAGGTTGCCGCCGGGGTGCTCGCATCTTGCGGAATCCTGATTTCTATTACTGACGGCAATCCCGTTTTCATCGCGCGCTCGAATGCGGGCATGAATTGCGCGGTTGATTCCACAAGTTCTCCATGCGCGCCAAATGAGCGCGCATAGGCCGGGAAGTCGGGGTTCGTCAGCACCGTGCCATGCACGCGGTTCGGATAGTGGCGTTCCTGATGCATGCGGATCGTGCCGTATTGCTGGTTGTTCACCACCACGAATATCACCGCGAGCTTGTACTGCATCGCCGTGGCCAACTCCTGGCTCGACATCAGGAAACATCCGTCGCCCGCAAACGCCACCACTACCCGGTCCGGATACAACGATTTCGCCGCGATGGCTGCGGGAACGCCATAACCCATTGCGCCACTTGTCGGCGCAACCT
Source organism: Burkholderia sp. S171 (assembly GCF_009766085.1). Classification (GTDB taxonomy): domain Bacteria; phylum Pseudomonadota; class Gammaproteobacteria; order Burkholderiales; family Burkholderiaceae; genus Caballeronia. The sequence goes on from NZ_LMUF01000013.1 coordinate 42,729, forward strand.
GCGACCTGAAATACCGATACGCATAGTGCCGATGCAACCACGTCGCATAATTTCCCGCGCCGTTCGTCACGATGGCATCGGCGGGAAGATGCTCGCTGAGTTGCTCCATGATCTCGCCGAGCTGGACATCGCCGAGCATGGGCCGCGGCTTGCGCCACGCGAGATACGCGTCATGTGCCGTTTCAATAGCGCCGCTCCACGGGATGACTGCGGGCGGCTTGAGCGCCACCAGCGCCGACACCATCTCTGGCATACCTGAAACAATCGGCAGATCCGCCGAATACACGCGCCCCAGTTCTTCCGCGCCTTGATGCACGTGGATCAGCGTTTGTTTCGTCTTGGGTATGTCGAGCAACGTGTAGCCGCCGGTCGTCGATTCGCCCATCCGGGGGCCGAGGACCAGGAGCAAATCGGCTTCGCGGATGCGCGCGGCGAGGGCGGGATTGATCCCGAGGCCGACATCGCCGGCATAGTTCGGGTGGTTGTTGTCCAGCGTGTCCTGGAACCGGAAGGCACAACCGACCGGCAATTGCCAAGCTTCAACGAAACGCGCGAAATCGGCCGTGGCTTCGGGCGTCCATCCGCTGCCGCCAGCAATGACAAAAGGTTTCTTCGATGCCGCGAGCATCTCGTTCAAACGCGCGATCTGCGCGGGCGCGGGTGACGCTGCCACACGCTGATATCGCGGTGCGCCCGGCACGGCTTCGCATGCGTCGCTCAGCACGTCTTCGGGCAACGCGAGCACGACCGGACCTGGCCGGCCGGAGGTCGCGATATGGAATGCATGGCTCAGATATTCGGGGATACGGCGCGGATCGTCGATTTGCGCGACCCACTTCGCCATCTGTCCGAACATGCGTCGATAGTCGATTTCCTGGAAGGCCTCGCGGTCCATGTGTTCGCGTGCGCATTGGCCGATCAGCAGGATCATCGGTGTGGAATCCTGGAATGCCGTGTGGACGCCGATCGATGCATGCGTGGCACCCGGGCCACGCGTAACCAATGCCACACCGGGGCGGCCGGTCAGTTTGCCTACCGCTTCCGCCATGTTTGCCGCTGCAGCTTCGTGGCGGCACACGATGGTCTGGATGCGGCTGGTTTCATCGTGGAGAGAATCCAGGATGGCGAGGAAGCTTTCGCCAGGAACGCAGAAGACGCGTTCAACGCCGTGCGTGAGGAGTGCATCGACGACCAGGCGTGCGCCGGTGGTCGGAAGGGCGCTGGAGGACGGGACAGCAGATGTCATGCGATGAAATCTCCCAAAAGGTTTCGCGCGGACGGCGATGGGCATTGGATTTCATAGCTTACGCTTGCGCGGGGCGCTGGCGCTAGGGAGGGGTTTTGCTGGGTGGTGGCTTAGAGCAGGAAGCGAACATCAAGCGAGCGCCGCTGCTGAAACCCGATTGGCCGTCTGTGGTGGGCTGTGTTGCGTTAGCCGATTGGCTAGTTTCGCGGTCATGCACGAATCGATACCTTATAGAGCAGCGGTCAAATCAAGCAAAGGGGGCAGGCCGAGCATCACGACGGACGGCTCATTCTGGATATCTGGAACTCTATGCGGCAACGCTGGCCGCGGTCGTGTTGCGTCCCAACGAGCAATAGCAGAAATCAGCTATGCGAGCGGTCCGGTCCGGCTTAAATGACGAAATGCATATATAGCACTGAGTGCTATACTTCATGAAGAAGAAAAAGGTGGGGTATGCGGGTTTTCAAGACCAAATGGTTTGCGCGCTGGGCCGATAAGGAGGGAGTGGCCGATGCGGCGCAGCTAGCTGCTGTCGAGGAAATGAGCCGGGGTCTGATTGATGCAAATTTGGGCGGCCACGTGTTCAAGAAGCGCGTCGGTATCGGCGGACGGGGCAAGCGCAGTGGACTACGCACGCTGCTGGCGTTTCGGGTGGGTGAGCGGGCCTTCTTCGTGTTCGGGTTTGCCAAGAACGAGCGGGCCAATGTGAGCGACAAGGGACTGGTGGCGTTGAAGCTGCTCGGTCGCAGTTGTTGGGCTATGACGCGCGCACGCTGGCTCAGGCGCTGCATGCAGGCGAATTACATGAGGTAGAGCGCGATGAGTGACAAACTGTTGAAGGCGTTGCACGAAACGGCGCAAGGGTTACACGAGGCTGGAACGATGGACACGGTGACGCTGCGAGAGTTCGATGCGCTGTGCTTGCCGCCGATCAAGGATTACAGCGCAGCGCAGATCAAGCGACTGCGCCAGCGCAGCAAGGCGAGTCAGGCGGTGTTCGCGGCGTGCCTGAACACCAGCGCATCGACAGTGCAGAAATGGGAACAGGGCCAGAAGCGCCCGAATGGGCCGTCGTTGAAGCTGCTTGATCTGGTCGACCGTAAAGGCCTGGAAGCGATGTTTTAAAGGGCCTTCCCGTCGGGATTATCTCAACCTCAACACTCAACAATATTCACCGCCAGCCCGCCTCGCGACGTTTCCTTGTATTTGGTCTTCATATCGGCGCCGGTTTGCATCATCGTCTTGATGACGGAATCGAGTGACACGTAATGACTACCGTCTCCCCGCATTGCCATGCGCGCAGCGTTCACGGCTTTCATCGAACCCATCGCGTTACGTTCGATGCATGGGATCTGCACCATCCCGCCAACCGGATCGCAGGTCAGCCCGAGGTTGTGTTCCATGCCGATCTCGGCCGCGTTCTCGACCTGCGTCGGCGTTCCGCCCATGACCGCCGCCAAACCCGCGGCCGCCATCGAACAGGCGACGCCGACTTCGCCCTGGCACCCGACTTCGGCACCGGAAATGGAAGCGTTCATCTTGTACAGAATCCCGATAGCCGCCGCCGTCAGCAAAAAGTCGATCACGCCCTGCGCATTCGATCCCGGCATGAACCGGTCGTAGTAATGCAGCACTGCCGGAATAATCCCAGCCGCGCCGTTGGTCGGCGCCGTCACCACGCGCCCACCCACCGCGTTTTCCTCATTCACCGCAATAGCGTAAAGATTGATCCAGTCGATCATGGAAAGCGGATCGCGCAACGCTTGCTCAGGTTTGTCGACCAGTGCCCGATACAACACCGGCGCGCGCCGCTTGACCTGGAACGGACCGGGCAGGCATCCATCGGCGTCGGGGTTATCGATTCCGCAACCGCGCTTCACGCACGACTGCATCACGTCCCAAATGCGCAGCAAGCCCGAACGAATCTCGTCTTCGCTGCGCCAGACACGCTCGTTGTCCCACATCAATTGCGCCACGGATTTGCCCGTTTCACGGCACAACGCAAGCAATTCATCGCCAGATTTAAACGAGTACGGCAACTGTTCAATCGCGGTCAACACCTTCACATTCGATGCCCCCGCCGTCACCACAAAACCACCGCCCACCGAGAGATAGGTCGAGTCGCGCAACGACACGCCGTTGGCATCGAAGGCATGGAGTTTCATGCCGTTCGGATGCTCAGCCAGTGCCTGCCGCAGAAACGCAATGTGTTCCTTCAACACGAACGGAATCTCATGCCGGCCCAGCAGCGGAAGCTTTTTCGTGGCGCGCACGGTTTCTAGACGCGTGCTGATCGTGCCGGCATCTACCGTATCCGGCGCATCGCCCATGAGACCGAGCATCACGCCCCGATCCGTGCCGTGACCCTTGCCGGTTGCGCCCAGCGAGCCATACAACTCGCATTTCACGCTAACCGTGGCGTCCAGCAGACCATCGCGTTCGAGCCCCTGCACGAACATCAGGGCGGCGCGCATCGGCCCGACCGTATGCGAACTCGACGGACCGATGCCGATTTTGAAAAGATCGAAAACGCTGACTGCCATGACTACTCCTGCAAGGGTCGTGCTAAAAAATCAGCGCGCCGGCAACGGTAAACAAACCGCGAGCCAGGCCGGCGGCGTGGGCGCCAAGCGCAGCGCGATGGGCGCGTAACGCCCGTCAAGCCGCGCCGATAGATGAAACAATTCGGCCGCGTTTTTCGGATCCCACGTGCCCGAATAACCGGGCAGGCCAGCCTCGCGGCGGGTGGCATCGAAGGGCACGCTCGAATGAACAAATTCGTCGTGCGTGCGCGTGCCGAGCGCGTATGGCGTGAGCCAGTTCAGCGCGGCGGCGAGGGTCGCGCCCGACTGCGAGCGCTCACCCAGCCAGTTGCGGTTATGACGGCGTGCGGCGAGCGCGGCCGTAACCAGCGGCTGCAGGTCGTACGTCACGTAATGCAGCGCGTCGCGCTCAGCGAAATCGACGGTCGAACCGTCCGGCGCGATGTTGTCTCCAATATGCTCCACATACAGACGCTGCGCCGCGTTAATCAGCTTGCGGTCATCGATAGTGAACGCGCCCATCGAAATCAACTTGATCCGATGACTCTGCCAGTTGTTTCGATACGTACCGGTCAGCGGCCGTTTCTGCTTGTCGATATCCGCGATATATCCCGTCACCATCTTCGAGATGAACGCGCTCGAGGCATTGCGCGTTTTTACCGGCAATGCGCTCGCGGTCAGGTCGTAGGCGAGGATCAGCGATTCGAAATTCGTTTCATCGATAGGATTAAAACTCGGCTGATACGTCGTCACCCACGCGAATAAAAACCGGTCGACGAGACGTAAATACGCTTCGTTGCCGGTCGCGCGCCACGCAAGCGCCGCGTCGCGCATCAATCCAAGATCCTTCTCCGCTTCTTCGCTTTCGTCGCGAATGCCCTGATGCGGCAACGTGCCTTCTGTGTGAAGCGTCGCCCGCGCTTTCGGCTGATCGTTCAGCCGCGATTGGACCATCTGCACCAGTGCTTTCACGCCCGGATCGGCGTTCGTGCGCTCGCTGGTCTGCATCGCAGGCGCAGCGCAAAAATTCATTGCGGCGAACGCGCTCTGTGTAGTCAATGCCGATGCTGCAAGGGCCGCGATCATCGCCGGAATACGCCACGTTTTACTCACCATTCGCACCTGTCGCGCCATGCAAAACTCCCTGATTGGCTTGGTCCGGGTGAGATGGTATCTGGTGTTGCGTGGCTCGGGCAAAACTGTCCGGCTCTCAGGAAAGCCGGACAGTTGAAACGCGCACTTATTCGCCGTATTCCGACAACGGAATGCACGAGCAGAACAGATTGCGGTCGCCGTAAGCGTTGTCGGCGCGGCCGACCGGCGGCCAATACTTGCGCGCGATCAACGAAGTCAGCGGATACGCCGCCGTTTCACGGGAATAGGCGTGGCTCCAGTCATCGGCGACAACAACCGCTGCCGTATGCGGCGCGTTCTTCAGCGGATTGTCCTCGCGATCTGACTTGCCTTCTTCCACCGCGCGAATTTCATCGCGAATGGCGATCATTGCATCGATAAACCGATCCAGTTCCTCTTTCGATTCCGATTCCGTCGGCTCGACCATCAACGTGCCCGGCACCGGGAAGCTCATCGTCGGCGCGTGGAAACCGTAATCGATCAGGCGCTTGGCCACGTCATCGACCGAAATGCCGCTGGTTTCTTTCAACGGCCGCAGATCGAGAATGCACTCGTGCGCGACCAGACCACCCGCGCCGCTGTACAGCACGGGGTAATGCGGCGCGAGCCTTTTCGCCACATAGTTCGCCGCGAGGATCGCGCTTTCGGTGGCGTTCGTGAGGCCTTGCGCGCCCATCATCGCGATATACATCCACGAGATCGGCAGGATGGCGGCCGAGCCATAAGGCGCCGACGATACCGCGCCAATGCCGGCCACATCGCGTTGATAACCGGTCGACTGCTGGTTCGGCAGGAACTTCGCCAGATGCGCGCCGACAGCAACCGGACCCACGCCCGGTCCGCCGCCGCCATGCGGAATGCAGAAGGTCTTGTGCAAGTTCAGGTGCGACACATCGCCGCCGAACTGGCCCGGCGCGGTGAGGCCGACCATTGCGTTCATGTTCGCGCCATCGACGTAAACCTGACCGCCATGTGCATGCACGATCTCGCAGATCTCGCGCACGTTCACTTCGAACACGCCGTGCGTCGACGGATACGTGATCATGATTGCCGCCAGATTCGCAGCGTGCTTTTCGGCCTTGGCCTTCAAGTCGGCGATATCGACGTTGCCTTGCTCATCGCACGCAACGACCACGACCTGCATGCCCGCCATTTGCGCCGATGCCGGGTTCGTCCCATGCGCCGACGATGGAATCAAGCAGATGTTCCGATGCCCTTCGCCACGCGACTCGTGATACGCGTGGATGATCAGCAAGCCGGCGTATTCGCCTTGCGAACCGGCGTTCGGTTGCAGCGATACAGCCGCGTAACCGGTACACGCAACCAGCATCTGCTCGAGCTGGTCGATCATTGTCCGATAACCAACGGTCTGCTCAGCCGGCGCGAACGGATGGATCTGCGCGAATTCGGGCCACGTCACGGGCAACATTTCCGACGTTGCGTTCAGCTTCATCGTGCATGAACCGAGCGGGATCATCGTGCGATCGAGCGCGAGATCCTTGTCGGCCAGACTGCGCAGGTAGCGCAGCATTTCATGCTCGGAGTGATGACGGTTGAACACCGGATGCGTGAGGTATTCGCTCGTACGTTCGAGGGCTTTCGGCAAGGAGACTTTTGCGTCGGCATCGAGTGCATCGATATCGAACGTTTCCGTTTTGCCCGCCACTTCGGCGAACAACGCGAAGAGCTTCAGGAGATCATCGCGCGTGGTGGTTTCATCGACGGAAACGCCTACGTGCGTTGCATCAATGTGGCGCAGGTTCACGTGCACAGCGGACGCCGCCTGATGCAGCGCCGTGGTATTCGCGCCGCTGACGATGGTGACGGTATCGAAGAAGGTTTCGTTCGCGAGCGTGTAGCCGAGTTTTTGCACGCCGGCGGCGAAGATCGACGCCACGCGATTCACGCGCAACGCGATGGTCTTCAGGCCCTGCGGCCCGTGATACACGGCGTACATGCTGGCCATGATCGCGAGCAGCGCCTGCGCCGTACATACATTCGATGTCGCCTTTTCGCGGCGAATATGTTGTTCACGCGTTTGCAGCGCGAGACGCAACGCGTGCTTGCCTTGGGCATCGACAGTCACGCCGACCAGACGGCCCGGCATTTGCCGTTTGAAGTCATCGCGTACGGCCATGTATGCAGCGTGCGGACCGCCGAAACCAACCGGCACGCCAAAGCGCTGCGTATTACCAATAGCCACATCCGCGCCCCATTCGCCCGGCGGCGTGAGCAGCGTGAGCGCGAGCAGATCGGCGGCGGCGATTACGAAACCACCGGCGGCATGAACAGCTTGAGTCAACGCGCGATAGTCGTGCACATCGCCATTCGCGCCCGGGTATTGCAGCAGCACGCCGAATGCGTTGGCCGTGGCGGCGTCGGCGGCGGGGCCGACTTTCACTTCAATACCCGCTGGTTTTGCACGCGTGCGCACGACTTCGATGGTCTGCGGCAGCACGTCGTCGGCGATATAAAACAGGTTCGATTTCGGCTTGCCCGCGCGTTGCAGCAGCGTCATGGCTTCGGCGGCGGCGGTGGCTTCGTCGAGCAATGACGCGTTCGAGATCGCGAGACCCGTCAGGTCGATAATCATCTGCTGGAAGTTGAGCAACGCTTCCAGGCGGCCTTGCGAAATTTCCGGCTGATACGGCGTGTAAGCCGTGTACCACGCCGGGTTTTCAAGCACGTTGCGCAGGATGACGGCCGGCGTGTGCGTGCCGTAATATCCCTGCCCAATATAGTTTCTGAACACCAGGTTCTGATCCGCGAGCTTTCTCAACGAAGCCAGCGCTTCCGCTTCGCTTTTTGGCTGCGTGAACGCGCCGAGCGGCAGCGTTTCGTGGCGACGGATAGCTTCGGGAATCACCGCGTCGATGAACGCCGCGCGCGACGCGAAACCGAGCGCGTCGAGCATGGCGTGCTGGTCGGCCGCATCCGGGCCAATGTGCCGCTGGGCGAACGCATCGTGGCATTCGAGCGCGGCGAGGGACAAGGATGAGCGGTTCATCAGATGGTCCGGGTGTTCGAGCTTCATGATAATTCCTGCAGGTGCGGCGGCTTTTTATGGAAAGCGCGCCGCACGGTCGTTGATAGATTTACTCGCCCACTTACTCGCCGATCGAGGTGCCGTACGCACCGGCATCGATCAATCGATCCGTCTTGGCGTCGGCGGCGGGCTTGATCTTGAAGAGCCAGCTTTCGTACGGCGTGCCGTTGATCTGGTCCGGCGTGCCCGTCAACGCATCGTTCGCGCCGACGATTTCGCCGGATACGGGCGCGTAGATATCGGATGCTGCTTTCACCGATTCGATCACCGCGATGGCGTCGCCGGCGGCAACCGTCTTACCTACAGGAGGCAGTTCGATGAACACGACATCGCCCAGTGCTTCCTGCGCGTGATCCGTAATACCGATGGTCAGGGTGCCGTCGGATTCGGTGCGCACCCATTCGTGCGATTCGGTGTATTTGAGGTCGGCCGGGATGCTCATGCGGATGCTCCAGTTGTCTTTAAGGATGGGACGTGCGTGGCTGTTTCAGCAGGCAATTGAAGGCGTTTCAAACCGCCGCCAACACCTTGCCGTTGCGCACGAAAGGCAGTTTTACCACGCTTGCCGGCAGTTGTTTGTCGCGGATCACGACGTGCACTTTATCGCCCGGTTTCACGCTCGCCGGCACCCGGGCGAACGCGATGGATTCCTGCATCGACGGCGAGAAAGTGCCGCTCGTGATCTCGCCTTCGCCGTCGGCCGTGACGACTTTTTGGTGAGCACGAAGCACGCCACCGGCACGGCCGTTTTCCTTCTGCAGAATCAAGCCGACAAAGCGCGCTTTCGATCCATTCGATTCCAGCGCGGCGCGGCCGACGAATGCGCGATCCGGGTTGGTGAGGTCGACGGTCCAGGCGAGGCCGGCGTCCAGCGGCGAAACCGTGTCGTCCATGTCCTGGCCGTACAGATTCATGCCGGCTTCGAGACGCAGCGTGTCGCGTGCGCCGAGGCCGGCAGGCTTCACGCCCTGCGCGATCAGCGCGTTCCAGAACGCTGCCACTTGCGTAGCGGGAACCACGATTTCGAAACCGTCCTCGCCCGTGTAACCGGTGCGCGCGAGCATCACGTCGCCGAACGAGCTGGCGGGAAATTGCACGGCGTTGAAGGGTTTGAGTTCTGCGGTGGCGTCACGCGTTTCCGGCAGCACTTGCCAGACTTTTTCGCGAGCGTTCGGGCCTTGCACGGCGACGATCGCGAAATCGCGGCGCGGCGTGATGGTCAGTCCAAAACCGCCTTCGGCATTCAGATGGCCGAACCACGCGATGTCTTTCTCAGCCGTTCCGGCGTTCACGACGACGCGGTAGTTGTCATCGGCGAAGTAATAGACGATCAGGTCATCGATCACGCCGCCTTCCGGGTTCAGCAGGCACGAATAGAGCGCCTTGCCGGGGACGGTGAGTTTGTCGACGTTGTTGGCGATCGCGTACTTGAAGAACTCGCGCGCTTTGTCGCCGGTGAAATCGACGACGCGCATGTGAGACACGTCGAACATGCCCGCGTCGGTGCGCACCGCGTGGTGTTCGTCGATCTGCGAACCGTAATTGACGGGCATGTCCCAGCCGCCGAAATCGACCATGCGTGCGTTGAGCGCAAGGTGAGTGGCGTGCAAGGGCGTGTGTTGAAGATCAGACATGGAGCGGGCCTCGGGCGTGCGCGAAAACAAAAAAAGGCCATGCGTCGAACCCGCTCGGGGTTTCGGCTTTTTGAGCTGCATGGATAAAACCAATGCAACGTATAAAGCCCAAACCGCGTAGCGATTCGGTACATGACCCCTCTGTCCTCGGTACCTGAGAGATTGCACGCTGTGCGCCTACCATCCGACGTTCAACGCGCGCCCCTTCGGTGGGCATCTGGCTGGTGCTTCTGATCAGCCGATGCCGCTCTCCAGAGTTCGACTTTCCGCTTACGGGCACCCGGTTAAAGGCGCACTGCATGAACGGAACTTCGACGCGGCCGGTCCTTTTGCCTGAGAGTTTGTGGGTGTGCCCCTTCGGCGGCGCTTGCTTTGTATTAAGCCGTTCTCGATACAAACGACCAAAGCCAGCGCGCTCTCCCGACGCGTGCGGCGAATTTACGCGACCGAATTCAGCTTGTCAAACGGCGAGGGCTGGTGCGGCGACCCTTAATTCTTCCCGAGCCCGGGATCCACACGTCTGCCAATGTCCCGCAAGCGCGCCAGTTGATCGACCATCGATGGCGCTTCGTCAAGGCTGCTGACAAAGGTCCAGAGATACGTCATCACGGCATAGACATGTCCGGCCTTGACCGCCGGCGCCAACGCCAACTGGCTGATGGCGATAACAAACAGCACCGCCGCCACGCAACCAACGAACAGAAACGCCGCGGCCTCACGGTTCGAGAGGTGAATCCGGAGCTTGGAAAGCACGCGATAGTGCCGTTTCAGGGTGACCGTTCCGACCTTCGCGACCAAGCCGATTTCCTTTTCCAGTCGATCGTTCAGGCGCTGATGCAAGCCCTGGTTGCGCCGTGCAAAGCGCGGCAGCAAGGCCATGCACAGCAGCAACCCGCCCAGGCTGGCGACGCCGATCCATGGCTCGATCACCAGCAACATCGCCACGGCGCCGACTATGGATACCAACGCGGTGACCATAGTCGGCACGTGTTTTTCGAAGAAATCGACAAATTCCCGGGCCAACACCACGCGCGCCGCAGCCGTCGACGTACTTTGGTTCTGCAACCGCTGATTGAGGATCACCGGCACCGCCAGATCGGCGTATATCCGCGTGAAAGTGCGCGTATCCACGGCCCGGCGCGCAGCGCCGACCGCCCAGAACGCCAATACGATCACCGCGTAGAACAACGCGCTGCGGGCGTCGCCGCGAATGATCGAGTCGACGGCGAATCCAGCAAACAGCGGATACGCGAGTAACAGCGCGTTCTCCAGTGCGACGAGCGACAAAGTGCAAAACAGCTTGCCCGGATAGGCACGGGCGATGGCTTTCAGTGTGGACGTGGCGGATTGCTGAGCGAGTTTTTCGCTCTCAACCATCCGGATTTCGGGTGTGACGAATGACATGATCGTACCTTGGGTAAAATCGCCGCTATAATTTGAGCGACTGCTCAAATTATAATTGAGCAGTCGCTCAAAGTGCAAGCTCAACCCATCCGTTCACGCTTGAAAAGGAATCGAACATGTCGCGGTCGTCCCCCGAACGCAAAGGTCAGATCATTGCGGCCGCCCTTGAGTTGTTTCGCCAGAAAGGTTTCGCCGATGTCTCCACGCGCGATCTCGCCGAGCACGCGGGGTTGTCGCGGAGTCACATTTATCACTACTTCGGCGACTGGAATGAGTTGCGCCGCGAAGCATTCGTGCACTTTGCCGACGAGCAGCTCGAAGAAGCCGGTGCGCGTCTCAGCGATAAACCACCGGTCGAAGCGTTATTGGGTTTTATCTGTGACTGCCTGCCGGCAAGCAAGGATGACGGGTGGGGGCTGTGGCTGGATGCCTGGGACGAAGCCATGCACGACGCAGAACTGGCGCGGGCTTATTTAAGCGAGATCGGTCGCTGGCAAGATTTGCTTCGCGGAATTATCGAAGAGGGCGTGGAGGCGAAGGTGTTCCGATGTGCGTCGCCGGAACGTGCTGCGCGGCAAATTTTCGCGCTGGCGATGGGTTACGCCGATGATCTGCTGCTGCAGCCGTCGGTTGAAGCTGGCGAGGCTGCGCTGGAGGAGGTCGTGGAAGTAGCGGAGATGGTGTTGGGTTGTCAGCTCAAAGCGTTGAATCGATAAGCAATTTGAGCCGAACGACAGGCCAGTCGTTCGGCGCATAAAAGTGCTTACTGAATCGCGCGCTGCAAACCGTCCAGCTCGCCGTTCAGCGTGTGCTGTTCTTCACCCGACAAACCGCCACCATGCTGGGACGCCATGTCGCGCGCTTCCTGACGCACTACATCCAGCCGATGATGGAACGCATCGCCTTGTGGCGGCGGGTAATAGCCCTGGCTCACGCGCTGATCGACGTGATGCCAAAGCGAATTGATACGCCCGTTGACCTGATCCATCCTGTGTACCGCTTCCATGTGCGGATCGGGACGCGCAGGCGCTTGCTCGACCACATTGACTTGCCGCGGCGGCTCGACGACGCACGCCGCCAGCGATCCCGCGAGCGCCACGCCAATCAGCGCGCGGGCAAAACTTGCTTTAACCGTCAGCATTGAAGTTCTCCTCGTTGGTGTTTTTAAGGTTTTTTAAGATAAGACGACTGAAGAAGAACGGCCCATGCGCGACCCCGGCTGACGCCGGAGCCGTGTTGAAATGTAACGCTGTGTGTTTGAAAGTCGTGCGTGGGCCGTTTGTTTGTTACCAGGGCGATCAGGCCGATCAGAGCGGCGTGAAATCCAGCCGGCGTCCTTCGGCATTGCTGCGAATCGCGATGTCGATGATGGTCATGACATCGACGGCATCTTGGGACGTGACCGGGAACGGCTTGCCCTCGAGCACCGAAGCCGCCAGCGCTCGATAAAACTCCGCATACGCGCCATCGCGGGTGGCAAATTCCTGGCGCAAGTCGTGGTCGCCATCGACTTCGCGAAGCAGGCCGGGCGGATTGTGGCCGAAGTTGGGATTCCCCGGACGCAGACCGGCTTTGAGCTGGTCTTCCTGAACATCGAGCCCCGTTTTCACATAGCTGCCGCGCGTGCCGTGAATGGCGAAGCGCGGCGGTTCCAGCGCAGCCAGCGCGGTCGCGTGCAGCACGATTTCCTTGTCTTCGTAGCCCAGCAGCAGATGAACATAGTCCGGTGCGCTCGCGTGATCGCGGTGCGCCTTGACGCTGGCGAAAATGGTTTGCGGCCGGCCGAACAGCGTCAACGCCTGATCGATGAGATGCGGCCCGAGATCGAACAACAAGCCGCCGCCACGCGACGCTTCCTCGCGCCAGCGTTGCGGCACTTTCGGCCGGAAACGATCGAAATGCGATTCGTAGTGCGTCACGCGCCCAAGCCGGCCGCTTTCGATCAACGCACGCACCGTCATGAAATCGCCATCCCAGCGACGGTTGTGGAACGGCGCAAACAGCAATCCGCGCGTTTTGGCCAGTTCGGTCAACGTTTTTGCGTCAGCGCCGGACAAGGTGACCGGTTTGTCGACCACCACGTTCCGGCCCGCCTCCAGGGCTTTCCTGGCGAGATCGAAATGGGTGTCGTTGGGGGTTGCTATGACGATGCAATCAAGTTCATCGAGGGCGAGCAGTGCATCGAAATCTTCGACGATCGTCGCGTTCGGATAATCAGCCTGCGCACGCTCGGGTTTGCCGGTGGCAATGGCGGATACCGTCGCGCGGCCGCAATGTTCTATCACGGGCGCGTGAAACGTCTCGCCGGCAAAGCCATAGCCCATCAGGCCTACTTTTAGAAGTGCTGTCATGCGGGCATCCTGTTGGTTGGCGATGCCAGTATTGTGGCATGGGCCGAGGGGGCGGTTTGGGGTTGAAACTTCGCTAGGCGTTTCGATCTGCGCTCGCGAAAGGGCCAGAACCATCGCTTTCGAGCGATGGTTTCTTCCGTGTTAACATCGCGCTCTCGAAATTGCGCCTGCTTCAGGGTGGCGCAATTTCGCTCGCCATCTTGCTCACCAACGCGTACGTCCGGCAGCCGAAACGTCCGCCCGATTTACGCATCTCAAAGTGTCCGAACGATGTCCGCAGCAGGTATGAACGCCGCGCAATCCGAAGCGGTGCGCTATCTCGATGGCCCGTGTCTTGTGCTTGCCGGCGCCGGCAGCGGCAAGACACGCGTGATCACCCAGAAGATTGCCCATCTGATCGAAGGGAAGGGCTTCGAGCCGAAGCACATTGCCGCGCTGACCTTCACGAACAAGGCCGCGCTGGAGATGCGCGAGCGCACGGCAAAGCTGCTCGAAGGGAAGACGCTCACCACGCCCGGCAAGGAAGGCCGCCGGGTGCCGGTGAACCAGTTGACCATATCGACGTTTCATTCCCTTGGCGTGCAGATCATGCGGCAGGAGGCCGAGCACGTCGGCCTGAAGCCGCAATTCTCGATCATGGATTCCAGCGATTGCTTCGGCCTCGTCCAGGAACAGCTCGGAACCACCGATAAAGGCTTGATCCGCAAGGTCCAATCGATTATTTCGCTGTGGAAGAACGGGATGATGTCGCCGGATCAGGCGTCGGCGAGCGCGTCAAACGAAGACGAGATGCAGGCGGCCATTGTGTTTCGGAGCTACGTGGCAACGCTGCACGCGTATCAGGCCCTTGATTTCGATGATCTAATTTTGAAGCCCGCGCAGCTTTTCGCGGAGAACGAGCAGGTTCGCGAGAAGTGGCAGAACCGGCTGCGTTATCTGCTGATCGACGAATATCAGGACACGAATACCTGCCAGTACGAGCTGCTGAAACTGCTGGCCGGTCCGCGTGCAGCGTTCACGGCTGTGGGTGACGACGACCAGGCTATTTACGGTTGGCGCGGCGCAACGCTGGAGAACTTGGCGCAGTTGGGCAAGGACTTTCCGAAGCTACATGTGGTGAAGCTCGAGCAGAACTACCGGTCGACGGTGCGCATCCTGACGGCTGCCAACAACGTGATTGCGAACAACCCGAAGCTGTTCGAGAAGAAACTGTGGTCCGAACACGGTATGGGCGATTCCATCACGGTGACCGCTTGCAACGACGAAGAGCACGAAGCGGAATCGGTGGTGTTCCGGCTGTCGGCGCATAAGTTCGAGCGGCGCGCGGCGTTTCGCGACTACGCCATTTTGTATCGTGGGAATTTTCAGGCGCGGATCTTTGAACAGGTTTTGCGGCGGGAGCGGATTCCCTACGTGTTGTCGGGCGGCCAGTCATTCTTCGATAAAGCCGAGATTAAGGACATCGTTTCATATTTGCGATTGATCGCGAATCCCGACGACGACCCCGCGTTTATCCGCGCGATCACCACGCCGCGGCGGGGTGTCGGTAATACCACGCTCGAGGCGCTGGGCTCGTTCGCGGGGCAGGCGAAGGTGTCGCTGTTCGAAGCCGTGTTCATGGGTGGCATCGAAGCGCGTTTGTCGGCGCGGCAGGTCGAGCCGTTGCGCGCGTTCTGCGAATGGATGCAGCGCCTGGCCGATCGGGCGGGGCGCGATCCGGCCACCCAGGTGCTCGACGACATGATGGAGGCGATCCATTACGAGGCCTATCTCTACGATGCCCACGACGAACGGCAGGCGCAATCGAAGTGGCAGAACGTGCTTGAATTCTGCGAGTGGCTGAAGAAAAAGGGCACAAAGCCGGAGGCGGAGCCGTCCGAGGATTCGGAGGCCACGGGGTATGACAACGCCGATGGTTTCGGCGATGAAGGCAAGAACCTGCTCGGCCTGATCCAGACCGTCGCGCTGATGTCGATGCTGGAAGGCAAAGACGAAAACCCCGATGCCGTGCGGCTGACGACCGTGCATGCGTCGAAGGGGCTGGAATATCCGCACGTGTTTTTGGTTGGCGTCGAGGAGGGGATCATGCCGCACCGGGGCAATCCCGATGCCGACGCGGACGCTCCGGTCGACACGGGCCGTATCGAGGAAGAGCGGCGGCTGATGTATGTGGCGATCACCCGGGCGCAGCGCAGCCTTCATGTGAACTGGTGCAAGAAGCGCAAGCGGGCGCGCGAGACGGTGGTGTGCGAGGCGTCGCGGTTTATCCCGGAAATGCTTCTCGACGATGCCCCTCCGCCGACCGAAGAGGAAGCGCCGATGTCGCCGAAGGACCGGATGGCGCGACTCAAGGAGTTGCTGCAGAAGCCGGCTTGAAGCTTTTGGGTCGGCGTTGGCTGCAATAAACAAAAAACCCTGCGTTTGCGCAGGGTTTTTTATTGGCGTCGCCTGATGGACGGCGGCTATTTGACGGCTGCGACCATGTAATCGACGGCGGCTTTCACGTCGGCATCGGATGCAGTCGATCCGCCCTTCGCCGGCATCTGGCCCTTGCCGTGCAGTGCGTAGTTGTAAACGGTGTCCATCGGTTCCTTCAGGCGGGGTGCCCAGGCGTCCTTATCGCCGTATTTCGGCGCATTGAGCACGCCGGCCGCGTGACAAGCCTGGCAGACCTGCGTGTAGAGCGTCTTGCCAGCCTGCGATGCGTCCGCGCTCGCGGTGCCTGCCGCCGCGCCTGAACTTGCTTGCGGCACGTTTGCCAGCGCCGCGACGGCGGCGGCTGCCTGGGCGTTGTCGGTTGAGGCTGCGCCTGCTGCTGCCCCACTCGCCGGTGCTGCCGCCGATGCGCCCGCTGCCGCGCCTGGCGCCGGTTGCGCCGGTTCGGCGAATTTTGCGCCGCCGTCGTTAGCCATATAGACGACTGCCCGGGAAATTTCAAAGTCGCTATAGTCGTCGGGGCTGGTGCCGCCGCGTGCGGGCATGCCGCCTTTGCCGTTGAGCGCGTTGTGGAGCAGGGTGTCGTAGCCTTCCGCGATGCGGGGCGCCCAGTCGCCGGCATTGCCGAACTTGGGTGCGCCCGCTACGCCGGCTGTGTGACAGGTCGTGCAGACGGCCTTGAAGACCTCTTCGCCGGTTTTGTACACGCGGGGGGCGTTGGCGTCGCGTATGTCGACCTGCGCAACCGGGGCGACGCGCGCGGCCACGGCTGTGTCGGAGAGGCCATCGGTGCCGGCGCCGGTGCGCGTCGTGTTGTTGACGTAGACGGCCAGCAGGACGATCACGACGATTGGAACGGCGAACCCGGCGACTATTGCCGCAATGAGTTGGCCAGGCGTTTTGATCGGGACTCCGTGGGGTGCTTCACTCATGCTCGTCTCGTCTCCCTTTATTTGTGAGTCGGTTCAGCAACAGCGTGACCGTAACAGCGACTTTCTGGGGCGTTCGTGATCGTTTTCACCAGCACGGTCGATTATAGACGGAACGTTTACGTGGCGGCGCACCCGCAAAGGCCTGTCGCAGCGCGTGTTAACCCGGATTTCGGTGCTTGGGGCGTGGGTGCTTGCGGGTTGCGTCATCGGTTGGCCTGGTCCTTGCGGTGGACGGATCGGCGGAAAACAGGTATTGTTTCGGACTCGCAGCGGCCCTGCCTCCATTGTTTTGTATATGGAACGCGGTGCCCTCGGTCATACGCGCCCGTAGCTCAATGGATAGAGTACTGCCCTCCGAAGGCAGGGGTTGCTGGTTCGATCCCAGCCGGGCGCACCAATACTGGTAAAGGTTCCAGCGATTTCGCCCGCTCCCGCCACCTCCGAACTACACCTAAATTACACCTAAACCGCCGCTAGCTTCACCTGCGCCGGCGCCTCGGTCATCGACTGCACCCATTGCCCCAGGTGATCGGCCGACAGGTGCGCGTACCGCTGCACCATCTCCAACGTCTCCCATCCCCCGAGTTCCTTGATCACCTGCATCGGCGTGCCGCGTTGCACGTGCCAGCTCGCCCAGGTGTGGCGCAAATCGTGCCACCTGAAATCACGGATGCCGGCTTTGCTACAGGCGTCGCGCCAAGCCTGGGTCACGGTTTGATACACCGGCCGGCCGTGATAGACGAACACGCTCGCCGTGAATTCCGGCTTGCGCTTTTTCGCCACTTGCCGGCGCAGTACCGCTACCGCCGAATCCGACAACGGCACCGCGATCGCTCGCCGGGCCTTCGCCTGGTCGGGATGAATCCAGGCCAGGCGTCGAACGAGATCCACCTGCGACCACTGCAAGCCCGTCACGTTCGAGCGGCGCAGCCCTGTTTCGAGGCTGAATTGCGCCATGTCGGCCAAATGCACTGGCAGCACCGCCAACAACGCGGTCGCTTCCTCGGGCGTGAGCCATCGCACTCGTTTCGCCGCGACCTTGGCGCGTTTGACCACCGGCGCCCGGTCGATCCACTCCCATTCGACCGCAGCATTGAGTACCGCATTGAGCACACCCACCACGCGATTGACTGTCCCGGCGCTAACCGTCTTGCCGCGCGGCTTTTCGCCTTTGAGCGTGCGCAGCACTTGCTGCTCGGATCGTTTGGCATGCGCGATTGTGTGAATCATGGCTCGATCAATCGCGCGCAGCTCGACGCCTGACAAATGACGATCGAGCCAACGCAGATGCGTTTTCGTCGTCTCCAGACTCGAAATCCCGTCACGGTCGGCGACGTACCGTATGACCGCCTCATTCCAAGTGTAGCGGGGCTTGTGGCCGAGCTTAGCCTGGTCCCACAGATCCGCCTTCAGGCGGTCGTGGAATTCCTGCGCTTTGGCTTTTTCGTCGGTGCCAGTGCTGCCAGATAGAACCGGCCCGCCTCCCGGCGGGTAGAGCTTGTAATACCAGTTGGGACTTGAACTACGTTTAAAGAGCGACATGGTTGAGTTTCCTTAGCCTGATCGCCCTGCACAACTCGCGGGGTCCATTCTCCCGCCAGATAACGTTGAAGGGCAACCAATGAGAAGATCCAGCGTTTCCCAACCTTGCGGCCTGGCAACTCGCCGGCCTTGGCCTTGAGGCGCACGGTTTCGGGATGTGCGTGTAGCAGCGAGGCCGCGTCCAGCAGCGTGAGGGTCTTCGAATCAGCATCCATCCTGCTCACCTCACGCACCCACGCAGCCGGACCACACGCAGTGCAACTCGTGGACACCTGGCGGGCAGGTGGATCACCGGTAAGCCATTGATTTCAAATAAAACTGACGCCATCAAATGCCACGAGTCAGGCACGGACAACACGTGGAACTCGTGGCCCAAAAAATAGGCAGCCCCTCTAACTGATGGCAAATCGAGATCAACTCGTGGCGCGCCGGTGTCTCCGAATTCCTTTGCTTCGTAGCCTTCTTTCTTCTTTTCTTTCAATAATTTAGAGAGAGAAAAAGAGGACGGCTTGCGGCGACGGTGCAAAAACTGACTCGTGGCAAAAACACGGTAACTCGTGGCAAACGCCGTATAAGTCGTGGCGGCACTCTTTACAAGAATCAATGACTTAGGCGCGGTGGGTATCGAAAACCACGTGGCACGTGCGCTGCCCGTGCCTTGCCGCCGGCCGATTCCGCCCGCCAGCCCTTTTTCGTTCGTCGTTCGTGCTTTTGGTCGGCTTGAATGAGCCAGCGAGGCGATACGGCCGCTCGGACGTCGACACCGGTTCGTGAGGTGGGCGACGTTCAGCACAGATCCTCCCGCACCGACACGTGCAGGCCGAAGGCTTCGAGGCGGCGCAGCGAGATCGGCGTCAGGTAGGGCACGCGGCGCATGAAAATACGTCGCTCGACTTCCTTCGTGCCGACCACGACGCCGGCCTGTTGGAGCTGCTTCTTGAACACGCGATCGGACTTGACCGGCAGCCCGTTCCATTTGTCGCGCAAGCTACCGGTGTGGGCGATGTGATCCATCACGTGCCCGGTGCGCAGCAAAATGCAGAACTCGCCGTCGACCATGTCGAAGGTGTACGGGTGTTTGTAGTTGCCGCCATCAATCTCGGAGAGCACGGTTTCGAGAATCCACACCCACGGCTCGCGGTCGGCGCTTGTTTCTGCAATGTGGCCGTTCATCTCGGCGAGCAAGTCGTGAAAGAACGCGCTTTCGCTGTCATCCGTGCCGGCGAACTCACATAGGTAGTGCCAGGCCAGCGCCACGGCCGAGTAATTGCCGGCCATGCGCAACGCGCCGTCGTCGGCGCCGCTGGCGCGGCTGTTGGTGAGACACCGCTCGCGCAGCGCGCGGTAGTGATCGAGCACCTCGCGCTTGTTCAAAGCGGCGAGGAATTCCAGCCATTCGCGTACCGGAAAGCGGGGCAGGTCGTCGGGTAGCAGTGGGCCGCGTTTGCCGGTCAAGGTGGTACGGACCAGCTTGCCGAGCAGGCTGCGCACGGGCACGTCTTCGCCCGCCAGCATGACCGGTGCGCACAATAGGTATTCGGTCATATCAGCGCCGCGCCGAGTCACCGTGTACTGATAGTTTTCCTGAAGCAGGCCGACCGCCTTGTCGATCACTTCTTGCCGGCGGGCGGATAGCTCTTCCCAGCCGACCGGGTGGCTCGTATGGCTGATGCTCGTCAAGAGCCGAAACTCGGTCTGCAAGCTCTGCCCGGAAAACATCGTGAAGGCGATCGAGCGTTCGAGCCGTTTGATGAGCGTCGATTTGCCGGCGCCCTTGTCGGCCTGCACCGTGATGTGCGGCCAAAACCCAAGCATTGCTTTCAGGTGGCCGCCGAGCGCCCACACCAGTGGAATGGCCGCCGCGTTTTCCTTGAACGTGTCTTGGTACGCCGTGATGACGCGGCGAGCGTCGGTCCTTGCCCCGCTCGGAAAGGTCAGGTTGTGATACGGGCACTGCTTTTCGGCGTCGGTGAAATAACAATCAGGGCCTTCATTCACCGTGAGCGCTCCGTCGCGCCAGGCGAGGCCGACGAAGTTCGCCGCGTTGCGCGCGCCGAGGTCGGCCGTGCGTTCCAGAATCGAGACCATGCGCGAAAATTCGGCGGGCTTCCAGATCGGGCCGAATTTCAGCCAATGCGTGTTGTTGTGGAGCTGGTCATCGAGCATCACCTTGCGCGTGAGCTTCGAGCCGTGTCGAGGCGTCTGCACGGTCGCCGCGAAATAGACGTTCGGCGCCTGGTCGACGTCGCCGGTCATCGTCGACGACGCGCTTGCGACCGCGACGCGTGAGAGCGAGGCAACCCGAAAGCCGCACAGGTCGCCGTAGGTCGGTGTTTCAACGTCCGAATCCTCCTTGCGTTCCATGCGGGTGATATAGCGCGTGAAATCGAGGTGGGTGCGAAACCGCCAGTAGAGCGCGTAGTCGTGTTCGGGCAGATAGACGCGGCGCTTTCCTTTATGCGTGGTGTTGCCGGCCATGCCGGGGATCAACCATTGCTCGAACGTGTTCAGCGCTTTGGCGAGTGAGGCGGCGTCGCGCATCAACAGAAAATCATTGACGTCATTGATCGGCGTCGTCTTGTTCGCGCCGTCTGCCAGGTCTTGAACCCAGTCGGATTGATCGACCAGGCTCGCCGATATATTCAAGGCGGTCAGGCGCTCGTAAATGGTCCAGGCGGCTTCCGGGCCTGGGCGGTGCCCTGCACGGTGATGCCCGTCGGGAAAGGGGCCGTCGTTGTCCATGCAGATCACGACTTGCTTGCCGATCAGAAACGAAAAGTCGATGTTCCCGGCGTTGCCGATGCCACGGATCGAGACGGCGGCCGTACCGTGCATGTTGCACGTATCGATCGAGAGGGCATTGATCGAGCTTTCGACCAGGATGACGCGGTGCGCGCGGGCAAGCCTGCGGGGGTCGGCCGTCCAGCCGTAGCCGTCTTTCTCGCCTTGCGTTTGCGTTTTCACGTCCCCATTGAGGGCGGGGTCGATAAAGCGCATGTCAACGGCGATCACTTCCGCGCCGTTCACCGGTCTGACGATAAAAGCCGCCGAGGGTCCGCAATAGCCGACATCGCCAGGCTTCTTTGTCGAGCTGGTGTAGTCGTTATAGCCAAGGGTCTTGGCCTTGATCGCCGCGTCGATCGCGGCGTCGCTAATGCCTCGACCGGTGAGGTAGGCGCGCACCTTCTCGGCGTTGGTAAGGGAACGCTCGGCGATGTAGTCACAACGCGATTTTTCTCGAGCCGGTGCCGAGTTGGTCGGCGCGTCGTAGGGGATGCCGAACGCGTCGTGCAGGTATTTCATCGCCTCCGACACCGTGCAGCCTTGGACGTGCATCACCAGGTCAATGCACGAGCCGCCAGCGTCGCCGCTGTGATCTTTCCAGCCGGTGCCGTATTTCGGGTGTCCCTGATAGATCGAGAGCGATGGATGTTTATCTGGATGGTGCGGCGAGTGATAGAGGGCTTTGTCACCGCCCTTGCCTTGTTTCAGTCCCAGACGGTCGGCGAGTTGGTGCAGATCGATGCGGCGTTTGAGATCTTCGATGGAGGCCATAACGTTTTTATTCAAATCGAGGGCGTGAGTTATCCCCGGCTGCAGCTCGGAAGTGAGCAGCCAGACAGGCGCTTTTGTGGGTTTGGTCTTACTGAGAAAGGGGCGTTTCGGTAATGCCGTTGGCAAGCAGGTGTCGAGTGCTCGGCACTGGCAGGCTTGCGAGAGCTGGCGTTTTCACCAGGTCGATCAACTCGCCAACAGAGAAAACGCGCAAGCGTCCAGTTCTAACGTCACGAATGAAAATCGAATGGCTCGTTGTCAATGACATATCAACATAAGCCTTGCATGCCTTCGAGTCGTGCTCGCCATAGGCTTGCAACGTGGCGATTTCCGCTACGCGTTGCGACACATTTTTCGTCTCGATCAGATGCGACACGCAACGGTCGATCAGCAACAGGCGATCGTGGTCGAGGTGTTCGCCCTGACGTTGGGAGATGTAACCAAGGGCGGCGTAATGCAAAGTTTGTTCAGTGGTGGTCGTCATTCGTTACTCCGGTTCGTTCTCTCAGTCCAGCAATTGAAGTTGATTCATTACGCGCTCACGCACATGCGGCGAAAGAGGCAAACCGATAAGTGGGTTCGGTTTGGCGCTCGGCGAGAGCGTTCTTACTGCTTCGAGTTGGGCGACAAAGGTATGTCCGCACTCAGCGTCAAAGCACACAAAAACTATTTCGCGCATCGTCGAGGACAGTTCGCGCGACGTGCGAGCGGTAACGCGACTTCTGCAATGTGGACAGCTCAGGGTTATTCGCATGGTCTCGATCTTTCCGATTTAAGAAAAAGGATTTCCGCCCCCGGCCTATTCCTTATCGGTTGCTCAAATTCCTATCGATTGCTTTCTATTCCCGCTGTCCCGACGGCGCCGTGGCATATTTTTTTAGCCCTTCCAAGTAGATAATCCGCGCCATTGATGCGGTGCTCCGCGAGTCCAATTTTGCGAGGCGTTGAAGGGCTTCGATTTCGTCGGCACTCATGGCGATGGGAACCCGTTTCGGTGTCGTTAGAGATACGTTTGAGCTTGGCATAAAGGTAATTGAGTGTGACTATATGAAACTGAAGGTTACTAAATGTAATTATATGCCTTACTGTTTCCTAACGCACATACTTTATGAAATTTATTGGAATCGAGATGAACGATAAAAAGCTTGTTATTCAAGCGATTGTTGACAGAATGAAAGTGGTAGTTGGCGTGTCCAAAGACGTCGAATTGGCCGACGCGCTCGGGGTATCGCGTAGCCAAGTCGCCGTCTGGAAAATTCGGGATCGCATGCCGTTAAGCGAATGCGTAACCATTGCCGAGCAACACAAGGTCAGCCTCGACTGGTTGGTGCTCGGTCGAGGTCAACCAGGCATCGAAGAACCCGAATCAGCGTTGCAAAGCGCAAATATCCAAGCCGGACCGGATTCTTATAAAGAAATCCCCGCTTTCGATTTGGCGGGCTTCTTAGATGACGGCAAACCGCAGCTCGCCGTAAGACTGCCGTGCGAGTGGTTACGCGATGAGGGGATTTGCGACGGCGATCTATTTGCTTTGCGAATGCAGGGGAGCAGCATGGCACCGACGATGGTAACCGGGGATGTGTTGCTCGTGGACCGCCAGGATCGTGAGATAGACGGCGTGTATGTCGTGCGCTTCGCCGACTCGATTCGGGTGCGCCGCGTGCAACGAATGCACGACGGCGCCCTTAAGTTGATGAACGATAATCCGAACTATCCATGCGAAACGTTGGATGCGAACCAGGCCGAGCAAGTCGAGTTCATCGGCTATTGCGTCGGGAATTTGCGGTACGCGCGCTAGTGGCCGTCTCGGCCTCTTTCTTTTCCGCTTGTTGCTCGTGTCGATCTTTTCGGACGGGCTTTCGAACGCGACGCCTCGGCCGATCAGCTCGCCTACGATGCGCACCGGGTCAGTGAGAGAGCGGCCGAGGCGATCGACCCGGCATACGATCAACGTGCCGCCCTAGCGCGCCGCGCGCAGCATATTCGCCAGCTCGGGCCGTCCTGTCTTCGGCTTGCCGCTCGCCTTTCTTTCGTAGACTTGACCGCATCCGGTGCGCGGCGTCGCGTTGCAGATCGAGTGTCACTTCCGGCGCGTCAATAAAACGAAAGTCGGGGGTTTCTTTTACGTTGATTAGTTTACGGGGTTTCTATACCGATTGTGGGCAAAAAAAGGCGCCTAGACGCCCTAAATTCAAACGGTATAAAAAACATTCGTTTTCTTGACTGCGATGAGACGGGTCTAGAGAATCGCGGATATTTGCCACCAACACGAAAGGCGAAAATGTTCATTCCTATCCTCGGTGTCTTCGTGCTCTTAGCATGGGTAGCAGTTTTGCATCGAAAAATTGCCCGGCTTGACGCCGAAATACTGGCGCGACGCACCTATGACAATGAGCGGAATCTCCGCATATTGTGGGCAAATGAACGCGACGCCTGTGACGAGGCCGGCGATCCAGACTCGTTCTATGAAACCTATGGCAAACACGTATCACGCCAAGAATTAGATATCGATGCCGACTTAGGCGCGATAGAGCGAGGCGGAAATGGGTATTTCGGCCTCGTCCGAACCCCTGAGCAAATAGTGAGAGGAAGACAGCATTATGAGGCGCGCGGAAAGCGAATGCGCGAGGCTTACCATAAAAACGAGAAGCTATCGGCGGCCGACGATTGATTCCCGTTACTGGCGCTCGCGCTCGATAAGCGCCCGCAAGCGGGCTTCGTCGGCGGGGGTGATAGCAACTTCCGGCATACCCCTTCGAGCACGGTGTAGCAGGTTCCAAGGGCCGCATTGAATTGATCGGAGCCGGGTTCAAAGGATTCATGCGCGGCCTTGATGCGCCGGCGCAAAGCGCGCTCAGTGTCCGCGATGCTTTCCTCGTAGGTCGGTTCTCGATCGCGGCGGCGATCAGAAATCAAGTTGCGCCGCCGTGATGCCGAGTGCGCCGGCGATCTTTTCGCGCGACGAGGCGCGTAGGCGTGCGCTGCTTTCTTGCTGTGCATAGGCCGATTGAGAGACGCCGAGCCGTTCGGCGACTTCCGCTTGCGTTAGCCCAAGGTGTTCGCGCCATGCGCGCGCCGGCGGTATGTCATTCGCGAGCGTGCGGCGCACGACTTCATGCGGGATCAAGTCATTGTCGCGCGCATGCTGCGCGATGTATTCGCTATAGGGGATCACGACAAAGGCCGGCTTTCCGTCCGGGCCGTTGATCGTTTGAATGTTAGTAGGTGCGTTCATCGCGTTTCCTCACTTCCTGTATTTCGACGATTTTGATTGAGCCATCCCAATCTAAAAGTACCCTGTAGTTACCAACTCGCAGACGGTAGCCGTATTCATGGTTTGTCAGCGCCTTCACGTTCTGGCAATCCGGCATTGCGGCCAGTTGTTCAACGGCGTCGACGATCGCAACACGAACGGGCCTATCGAGCTTGCGCGCCTGCTTCGTTGCTTTCGATGTCCAGTTGATTTTGTTCATGTCGGCATTATAAGTCTAATATAAGGTTACGGCAAGGGCGAATATAAGGTTTTGCGCGCCGGCTCCGGTGCGGCCGATTCCTTCGCGGGCGTGCGCGGTGAGGGTGCTTAGAATGCGGTATGGCGTAAGGGCCAATCGAGAAACAACAAAGGAACGAATGACAATGAGAACGACGCTTGCACGGGCAGCTCGGCCGGCGACACTCGCCGCGCTTTGCATCTTCACTTTCAACGCTCATGCGGACCAGGTGCCGCCGGCCTTGCAAAAGAGTCTCGCGCCTTACTCGATCAAAGACGCGACGATCGAGGGCGGGGCGTTGAAAATCACCGTGAACCGGTCGACCGTAACGCGCGCTATCTATTCGAACATCGTCACTATGGGCGCGTGCTCGCCGCTATGGGGCGATCAAAAGAAAGCGTGGGGCAGTGCGTCTATATCGCGGGTTGAGGTGCGCAACGCGATCGGCGCCCAGGGCTTCGCATTCCAGGGCGGCCGAAAAGAGTGTCACGAGCTGGGCCAGGCGAGCGGGGTAGAGGCGTCAAAACAATATCTCGCCGCGCATACATTGGTTTGCATCGCCGGCGCAGAGTGCCGCGAGCGTCGGCCTGGCGAAGTGATTGCCGGCGACGAATGAAGCACGGGCAGCGCAAAGAGAAGCGGCCAGGGTTTGCAGCCCTGGCCGTTTTTTTATCCGCCTTTTCGAAAGTGCGAGCGGTGTCGATCGCTTGTCGGGTCGTCTCGCGTTTCCAGCTCTAACGCGGTCGTGAATCCGCCGTCGCTGATTGAGTGCTTTACCTTTTTCGCGAGCCAAGAAAGCGCATCAATATCGGGTTTGAACCCGTTGAGATAAACGGGAATCTCCGGGTACAGATCAGGCCGGCCGAGCGCCAAGGTGTAATCCATCGTCGCCTGACTTCGCTTTGTTCGGTTGAATTCGGCAGTAGCGGCCGCCCGTGCGTCGGCCTCGGTTGCATACGTCTCAGGCAATACCTTCATGTTGTGATTGTTTTCGCCGCCCACAACGACAGACTTGCGTTTCGCTCGGCCGGTCGCGTGATAGTTCGCGCGAACGCCGGCATAGTTCTCGCGCTCGGCGATGTGATATCGATGTGAGTCGCCATCGGCGCGCGTCAGCTCGATCGATTCGAGCTTAGTGCCTTTCGCGGTCGTGCCGTGCCCGATCGGCATAAACAGCAGGTTCGAATCCTTCACGTTCATCACGGCGTCGTAACGCTTCGCGAGGCGCGTAAGAAACGACATATCCGACTCGTGCGTTTGATCGATGTGTGCAATCGTGATCTTCGAAAGGGCCTCGGCAATTGCGGGTTTCAAGCTGTGTTTGCCGGCGATCTTGCGAACGATCGCGCCGATCGTTTCACCGTGCCAGCTTCGTTCAATGCGCTCGCCTAATTCTTTCGTGAGCGATGCCGAGCGCGCGCGAATGGTGAGCGTATCCGGGGCGCCGGCGTGCTCGGTTTCGTCGACCGTGAAACTACCCTTATCAACGATGCCAGTATCGGACCAGCCAAACGCGACGCGCAGCACGGCGCCGCGTGGCGGGATCGCGAGTAAGCCGTCTGCGTCGTCGAGCGTAATGTCGAGCTGGTCGGCTTCATCAGAGCGCGACTCAGAAAGAGACAAGCTAATCAGGCGCGGGGCGATCTTGCTCGTTAGGTCGCGACCGTCGAGCGTGATTTGATACTCCGGGGTCGGTTGCTTCATGCGCTTTTTTCCTTGCTCGTTTCGGTCTTGGTTTTCACGAGTCCATCGTCGACACGCATGAGGTTGATTGTGAATTCGACGCGGCGAGGCGTGCCGTTCTTGTCGTGCAGCGTTTGCCCTTCGTCTAAGCCCTCAATGATGAAAGCGCCATAAACAGATCCGCCGCCGTCGACAAGGGCATACGCTTCGCCGTCATCGCCCATTCTGCGCAGCGTCGTAAGTGATGCGAGCGTGCCGCCTACTTGCGCAGGGGCGAGCCATCCCGACAGCGTGATCGAGTCGTCGCCGGCGCCGGTAAATTGGCGAGCGTTACGGCCGCCTACGCGTGACGTGCTCGCGTGCTTCCAGCTCGTGCGCCGTTGCAGCTCCATATAAGCCAGGGTCGACAGGCCGAATACGAATTGTCCGAGTGATGCCAGCATGCTTTCTTTCTCCGGTTAGTCACTCAGGCGCGAGCCGTTGCGCGCACGTTTCTCGCGTTCGATCTTTTCAATCGCGGTCTTTACCTGGTTCGCGATTTCCTTTGGATCGTTGCCCGTGATGTGAAAAATGTATTGATCGCCGCCAGCCCCGCCGGCCGATGCCCCGCCGGCCGAATTTCCGGCCGCCTGGCGGGCCGCGAGTGCCGGCCGGATGTCAATAGATGCCCCAGGGCCGCCGAACGGCGTAGCGCCTGCCAGGGCCGCGCCAGGTGCGCCGAATGAAGTCACCGCGAGCGCGGCCAGGCCGGCGGCCGCCTTCGAGATTCGCCCTTGCTCGCCCTCCATGCCGAGGGCGGCGCCCTGGGTGATGAAGCCGCCCAGCTCGCCGAAAACGCGCGAAGGGCTATGGATGCCGAGCTTTTCTTTGAACCATCCGACCGTGCTATCGGCGGCGCCCGTGATTGCATCCTTGACCGCGCCGAGGCCGCTCGTGATGCCGTTGACCAGGCCGGCCAAGATGTTCGCGCCGAATTCCGAAAACTTCGCCGGCATGTCGACGCCGAACCATTGCAGGACCGCCGCGAACGCCTGGTAAAACAAACCCATTGGCGACCAGTTGAGAATGAGGGCCGCGACGCCCGACAGGCCGCCGGCGAACGCTTGTTTAACCTGGTCCCATAGGCCGCCGAAAAACGCCTTGATCGGCTCCCAATATGTATAGATCAACAGGGCAGCGGCCGCGATCGCGGTGATCGCGAGGCCGATCGGATTCATCAGCATGGCGCGGCCGGCGAACATCGCGGCCGAGCCGAAAGCGCGCCAGGCCATACCGCCCAGGCCGAGCACGCGCGCCAGGATGCCGCCTTGCATGCCGAGCGCGGTCATACTGAATTTGACGATCGCGAGCGGGCCGAGCACGCCGGCCAGCATCACCATAAGGGCGCCGCCGACAGTGAGAAGCACAGCCAGGGCCGCAACGGTTTTCATCAGGCCGTTAGCGAGCACGGGATTTTGGCGAGCGAAATCGCCCATGCGTTGCGCCATGTTGCCGAGCCAATCGACAACGCTTTTAATCTCAGGCGAGATTGATTCGCCAAACGCGACCAGGCCGTTTGTAAAGGTGCCGCCGGCCGCTTCCCAAAGATTCGACAGCGTGCCGAGTTGCTTATTAACGCGCTCTTGGAGCGACGCTTGTGCGGACATTTTGCCCTGCACTTCGTCATAGCCGGCTTTGCCCTTCTCAATCATCAGCGAAATCACTTGAAGCGTTTCGGCGTCGTCTCCAAAGATCGTTTTCATCACGCCGAGGCGCTTCTCAGTCGTGAGGCTCTTTAGCTTCTCGAATTGCTTAAACATGTTGTCGAGGCCGCCAAACTCGCCCTTGCCATCGGTGAAGCTAAGTTTCTGCTTCGGTGCAAGTTGCTTGTTTGCCTTGGCGACTTTGCGCGTGTCCATACCGAGTTGAAAGACTTTGCGGTATGCGTTGCCGGCCGCGCTTCCTTCCATGCCCGATTGATCGGCCATCACGAGCAGCGGGGCGAGCGCCTTCGCGCCTTCAAGGCCTTTCTTTTTAATCGTATCCATCGCGGGGCCGAGCTTGGCGAACCCGTTGAGCATGTTGTTATCGTCGACGCCGAGATAAAACGCCTTCTGGATCACGTCCGACAGCGAGAGCATGTCTTTCTCGGTCGTGCGCGTGGCGTCTTGCAGCTTCGAGGCAAACTCGGCCGCCTCGGTCGGCGTCTTTTTGAGCTGCACGGCGAGATAGGCGGTCGCCTCGCCCATGCCGCCGAGGATGGTTTGCGCGCTCATGCCCTGGCGCGTAAGCATCGTCATCATGTCCTGAAAATCGGAGGTCGTGCCTGGCAGCTTGTCGCCGAGTTTCATCGCGAGCGCGTTGATCTTTTCGAATTCCGGCGGGACTACGCTACCCGCACGCATCAGGGCGCCGGCGAGCTGCGTCGCCGAGTCCTCGGCCTTGGCATAGGCCGCAATAGGAACGAGCGTTGCAGCGCCGACAGCGGCGCCCCCCGCCATCATTTTCGCGCCAGTGCCCGCCATCGAGCCGGCCCGCTCTTTCAGCTTGTTCATTTTCTCGCGGGCTTCTGCGAGGCGCTTCGTGCGTGTCGTCAGCTCGGCGAGTTGGTTTTGTTGCGTCGCCATCGTGGCGGTAGTCGCGGCCATGCTCGCGCGCAAGGTGCGCTCGTGCTGCGAAAGATTGCGCGTATCAATGCCGGCGCCATCGAGGCGCGTGCGCAGCTCGCGTACCTTGTTCGCCTGGGCGTCGTGTGCAATGGCGAGCTGCGCGGCCGTGCGTTTCGCCTTCTCAAATTCGGCGTTCATCGCCTTTGTAGGCGTGTCCGTCGACGCGATCGCGCGCGCCAGCTCGGCGACGCGCGATTGTGCGCCTTGCAAATCGCGCTTGGCGCCGACCAGGCCGGTGCGCATATCGCGAAACGCGGCAACGTCCTTTTGTGCTTTTTGAAGTTTGCCGAGTTCGGCGCGCGACTCTTTAAGCGACGCGGCCAGGCCCTTGTTACCGTTGAGAATGTTTCGAATGGGCCGCGTCGCACCGTCGACCATATCGAACAGCACGCGCAATTTGAGGTCGTTTGCCATCGTCTAATCTTCGCTTGCATAGGGTGAGCGCACGCGCGCACGCTCACGCCAGTTCGCCAGCTCGGCGAGTGAAAGGCCGTGCATATCGGCGGGCGTCCAGTGAAAGACGCTCGCGATATCGGCCATCGCTTCTTCTACTTCGTCGGGTATACCGTGCTCTAGCGTGCCCGATTCGGCAGCAAAAAATCTGCGAACGCCACCCCCAATTGCACCAGGTCGGCCGGGTCCATCGCACGCACGTCGAATTCGGTGAGCGTGGGCGTTGAGATGCGCGGCAATACCTTGCCGAGCGCGTCCACGTCCAGATTCACCAGGGCGTTAAGCGAGGTTCCGCGCAGCTCGCCGGCAGACGGCTTGCGCAAGGTGATTTCAGTGATGGTTTGATCGCCGCGTTGAATCGGGGTATCGAGGGGGATCGGTTCGCTCTTGATTTGTTCGGTCATCGTTTTCTCTGCTTAGATTGGGGTGTTCGTGGTGCTCGCCTGGGCGTTACCAGGCGAGCGGGGCGAGGCTATGAAGTGAGCGGGTTACAGGCCGATCGCGGTGCGCAAGTCGGCGAGCAAGTCTTGACCGTTGACGATTTCGACCATGTTGATAAAGTCGATTTCAATGATCGTTGCACCGTTGATCGAAAGCTTGTAATAGCTGCACGAGGTACTAACCTTGAAAGCGGTGTCGTCGCCAGGTTTCGCGCTACCAAAGTCGATTTCTTTGTGCCGGCCGCGCACGACGACTTCGACAGAATCGGGGCGTGTGCCTTCCTCGGCCTGGTAGGCGCCGGCGAAGCGCAATTGCACGCCGTCATGCTTCGTAACGCCGTACTTTTCCAGCACGGCGCGCATGATGCCGCCGCACGTCCATTCGAGCGAAATCTTTTCTTGTCCCTGGTCAATTTCAATCGGGCCATTCATCCCGCCGGCGCGGTAATCCTCCATCTTGCGCGAGAGCTTCGGCAAGGCGATTTCGACGACTTCGCCGCGATAGTTGTCGCCGTCTTGAAACAGGTTGAATGCCTTTAGCTTTTTCGGCAATGCCATGTTTTCTTACTCCTGGTTAAGCCTGAATACGCGATGCGAAGTCGGCGAGGTAACGGTCGGTGATGCGCTGGCGCAGCATCAGGTTTTCAATCGGCGGTACGGGCGTGTAGTCGTAATCGATGTAGAGCTGCCCGTTCTTGAGCGAGTCGAGCGTGTTCGGTTCTTCGTCGTACCAGGCCGAGCCGCCGATCAGATAGCCTTGCGCGACCAGCTCGCGAAACTTCTGATTGATGCTTTCGATCAGGTCGCGCACGAGCGACGGGTGCATGGCCTTGTCGACATATTCCATGTGCGCCTCGGCGATCGTGTCGGCGACGACTTGAGCGGTGCGGGTGTAGTTCTCGAACGGGAAAAGCGCATCATCGGAACAGGTACGCGAACCCCAAAAGCGAAAGCCCTTGCCCGAATTAATCAGCGTCGTTACGTCTTGCTCGTTCAAATAACCCGCGTCCGTCGCCGGGTCTTGCAAGTCCCAAAACACGTCCTTGCTGATACCCGTTACGCCATTGACGCCGACATTCGAAAGCGTCTTGTGCCAGCCGGTTTCTTCGTCGATCTTCGCGCGCAAGCCGAGCGCGATCGCCGTCGCGGGAATCTCGGTTGCTGCGTTAATCGTGATGTCCCATCCGATCCAATCAGGCCAGATCACCATGATTTCGCGTTGGCTGAATTGCTTGCGATACGTGGTCGCTTCTTCCTTCGTCGCTGCACCATTGGCCGACACGTAAGCAAAGCCGCGCAGCTTTTGCGCGATGGTCGCCATCGCTTGAGCGACCGCCTCGGTATCGAGCTTCGGCACGCCCAGGATGCGAGGTTTAACGCCGAGCTTAGATTGCGCCGTGAGCAACGCTTGCATGCCCGTATAAGCGCCGGTTGCAGTCGTCGTGCCGATCACGTTTGAGGTCGTTTCGGCCGCGTCTAGGCCTTGGGCCACGCGCACGACGATGGTAAGGGGCTTGGTTTGTGCCGCGATACCGGCGAGCGTCGCGCGCAAGGTGCCTTTTGTGCCGGCCTTGCCGATCGCGCTTGCAACGTTCGTGATGAGCACGGGCGTATCGAGCGGGAACGTCGCCGGGTCGGCGTCCTCGGCCGTCGCAACCAGGCCGATAACAGCCGTCGATACGGTGCGGATTGGGCGCGTGCCTTCGTTGATTTCGATGACTCTTACGCCGTGGTGATATTCGGTAGGCATGGTGTCCTAGTGCTCCGGTGAGGTGAGTGGATACGGGGCGTGTGTAGATCAGCCGACGATTTCGGCGCCGGCGAACAGGTAGCGGCCGGGGTTGGCGGTCATCTCCATGTCGCCGCGTTGCTCGGTCGGCGCCGGTGCGGCGAGCGCGCGCTCACAGAAGGCGCGCAGATCGTCGCCAGTAGCGGGCGCCGTATCGAGGTTCACATGTGCCATGCCGATCGATTGCGCGCCCGCGTTTGCAGCGTCGGTATCGTAGAAACTGGCAACGCAAACACTCGCCGTTTTCGCTTCCAGGTCGATATTTACGCTGCGAATAATGTGATGCGATGCGGGCACGCCAATCGATGCAATCAGAATGGTTTTCTTCAAAGGCATTTCATTTACTCCAGAGTGAAAGGGATTTACTGCGGTAAAAGAGGCCAGTCGACCGTTTCAGGGAAATCCGGCTGTTGAGGCACATCGCGTAACGCCTGGCGGTAATCGCGAGCTGCGCGCTCGGCTTGGGCGTCGCCTTTGTCGATCGCCGTCTCTACGAGCGCGTCAGCTTCGATAAGGCGCCGGTCACGCTCAACGCGGAAAGCCTCGGCGATTTGTGCCGCCAAGACGGCCGACATATTCGCGGTCCAATACGCTTCGAGGTCGGCTTGCGACGGCTCGGCAACAGTCGCCACGTTCCAGCGAAAAATGTATGCGTGCTCTTGTTGCTCGAAACCTTCGTTCGGAATCTTGCAAGCCATGAGGTAATCGCGGCCGCCTTCGAGGTCGGGGTATTTCAGTTTCATCACCGCCCAAAGATCGTTATTCGTCATGTACATGGTTATTGATTCCTTAAGACTGCGAGGTGCAGCCAAATACAATTGGCCGTTGAGCTATTGCCGCAAGAGCGCCCGCCCACAACTACCCAGGGCGCGCTATCGCCGATGGTTCCGTTTCCGATCGGGCCGACTTCTTGAACGCCGCTATCCCATTGCACGCGCGCGCCGGCTTGGGCCTTGCTGCCAGGATCGAAGTTGCCAGAGGTCCACATGTAGCCCTGGTATGAGCCGTCTACTTGAACCTGCACGCGGCCATCCCACCAGATTTGCATGCTGTTACTGCTGTTGGTGACTACGTACCCCTGATTCGCCCATCCCCCGTTACGGATAGGGACGCGGTTGTTGATTTGACTGTTAAGCCAGTTGCTCAGATAGCCGCCCCATACGCCGCCGTAGATGTTGCCGTCCTCGCACAAGCGGCCGCCGCCGTTTGCTGCCCAAACCTGCCCGCCAAACTGAGCGAGGCCGCCATCGTTGAGTTGCATCGTCCAGCGCGTGAGGTCGTTGCTGATAAAGCCAACAATGCCGCTCGAATCGCCGCGCATGGTTTGGCCGTAACTGTTGCCCTGGCCGTAAAACCGAATCGCGCTTGCGGTGAACATATTCAGTTGACCGGTGTAGTTAGAGCCGGTCGTTTGAGCTGGTGAGGGCAAGTTAGCCGAATGCCATACGGTGCCGCCGGCGCCCCGGGTGATTGCCGTGCGGCCGAATGTCCATGCGTTTGCTTGCCCGTCTAGGTGCATCGAGATCGTCGGCTCGGTGGTCGTGCTTCCGCCTTCATAAGCGTCGATCGCCGCGATGTTCCGCACGCCCTGGTGCGTCCAGCGAATACCCATATAAGCGGCGCCGGCGTTGGGCGTGTCGATTTGCATAGCCGGTGTTCGGTCGGTGCTCCATGCGGCGTAAGCACCGCCGATGCCGGTCGTATCGGGCGCGAGCACTCGAAAAGCGCCATTGGCGTAACTCGTGCGCGTTTGAAAGGGCGCGTTGCCGTTCAGCTCACCGCCGGCTTTCGTGTACGGGTTCAGGTTGCCGTTATCGTAGGGAACCAGGCCGCCCGCCCAGTTGGGGCGCGCACGCGGCAGCGACAACACGCCGTTGTCGTCAAGCGTCGCATTGATCGCGCCATTAGCCGAGTTGACCGCTTCAATCGTTTTGCCAATCGAATTCGAACGCAGAAAAGGGGCGTAGCCGTTCGCGTCGAGAAGCAATCGCGGGCTATACGTGCCCGTCGATTTGAGCTGCACATCGCCGCTCACTTCCCCCCCACTCACGCCGAGGCGCGAGTCGAGCGCGCTTTGCAAGCCGCTCACGTTGGCGATGGTGTGCCCGTGTCCTATCGGCGACTTGCTATCGAGCGCCGATTGAAGGCCGTCGATATCGACAATCGCGTGTCCGTGTCCCTTGTCGGATTTGCCCGCGATCGCGGGGCCGATCGCGGCAATGAGGCCGGCGGGCGTTACGGCGCGTCGGTTGTCGGTGCCGGCGATCGCCTGGGGAATCGTCGCCAGTTGCACAACGCCCTGGCGATCAACGGTCGCCGGCGGGTTCGTGAAAGTCGCATCGCCGAAAGAGATGAGTGCCGTGTCGATTGACTTGAACGCCATATCGGCCGCGAGCAAAAGCATTGCCGCCGGCGACTTCTCCATGATCGGCGTGGCCTGGCTGTAGGTGCCAAACAGCACGCCGTTTTCAAAGTACAGGCCGAAACCATAGAGCGTGTATTGATCGTCCGTATCGTCTTTCAACGTAACGTGAATCATGTCGGCCGCGACGTTCTCGCCGGCCAGCGTGGCGATGCGCTTGCGCTCGCCTGGCAACACTTTGAGCGTCTTATCGGTCGAGTCAAAGGCGACAGTGCTCACGCCGATTTGCGTGACTTTGTGCGCAGCCGTGCCCGTGTTCCCGGTCGAGACGAGCGCAGCTCTCCCGGCATCAGTGACAGTAAAAAGATTTCCGGCCATGTTTATTGATCCGTGAAAGTAAGACGGCGATACAGGGCCGGCCGCAAGGCGCCGGCAACGCCGAGCGCGCCTTGCATACCGAAACCCTGGGTGAATGAGTAGTGCGCGCGCACGGGCTTGGTCCGCTCGATTTCCGCGATGATGTCGGCGATGTATTCGGCGGTCGGTGCCTCGCCGGCGCGTGATCCGACCGTCAACACAACGTCAAACGTTCCAGGCTTGCCCTTCGGTGTCATCTGGAACCATTCGCGCAACGCGATGTTTCCGCCGAACGCGGCGACGACTTCGCGCACGGCCGCAGCGGTGCCGTTTTTGCGAGCGATCGAGATAGCGGCCTTAACGCGGGCGCGCTTCACTTGCTCGGGCCAATAGTCTTTCCAGGCATCGATTCCCAAGTGCCAGGCGAGCCAGGGCAGCAACGCGAGCGGGATCGTGTCCGGGTTCATGAGCTGCGCGATCGGCGTCGGGATATCGGATATGCCGGCGTTGACCGTGGCGAGGTTGCGCTCGGTGGTGGTCGAGTTCGGCGGGAGTAGCTTGCTCATTCCGCGCCCCCGTCATATACGCCGCCGTCGATCAGCTCGATCAACTCGCAATACGCCGCTTGCCGTCTTGATACGGTGATGCCGCCGATCGGCGAAATGAGCTTTACCTTTTGAACGCCTGGCGCACGCATCGCCGAGAGCAAACCATCCTCGGTGATTTCCATACCCATACGGTGCATCTCGTCGGTATATGCGGCCGTGCGCTTTTGCGCTTCCTTGAGCACGACAGAGCGATCAGGACCGGCGAAGAAAATGAGCGTTGCTCGCGCCTTGTAGCGCAAGATTTCCGCACCGCGCACCGTTACGTCATCGGTGAGCGGCCGCACGTTGTCGGCTTGCAGGGCGGCCGTAATCTTGTCGAGCAGGTCTTGCGACGCGGTGCCGTCGCCTTCACGCGACAGGATCGTGACGACGACTTCGCACGGGGCGGGGCTAATAGCCGAGGCATCGAGCACGCGGCCGTCAGTGTTCAACGCATGCGAGATATACGCACCTTCGGGGCCGGCAACGGAATAGCCTTGCGGGGCGAGCTGCGTGCGCTTTCGCAAGTCGGTGTCCTCTTCATAGACGCCCTCAATATCGTTTGCCGGGTCGGGTTCGACGATGGTGAGGCGCTTGATACCGAATAGGGCCGCTACCTGGTCTAGATCCTCTTTGACCGCGTAGGCGAGCATGACGGCGCGCGCAGCATCGTTGACGCGTTGACGCAAGACGACTTCGCGATACGTGCTTTCCTGCAATGAAATGTTCATCGGCTCGGACTCGAGTTCGAGCGCGGCCGCGATATCGGCTTGATCGTCGACGGGATAGAGCGAGACGAGTTTCGCTTTGCGCTCGGCGAGCAAAATCTCGTAGTCGATGACTTCGACAACGGCCGGAACAGGGAGGCGCGAGAGATCGATCGGGGTCGCGCTCATGCCGCACCGCCGTTCGAGAGTTGCACGCGGGTCGCTACCTGGTCGCCCGATTCGGTTGTCGTGCCTTCAATGTCGAGCACTTGCACGCCCGCGCCCGTCTCGCTCACGTCCGTCGAGAGCTGCACGCGGGTAAGCCGCAAGCGAGGTTCCCATCGCATGAGCGCAGTTGCGGCAGCGGCATACAGGCGCACGCGGGTCGTGTCGTTGTTCGGTGCGTCGACCAGCTCGGGCAGCTCGGAACCAAAATCGCGGCGAGCTATGCGTGTGCCGAGCGGGGTCGTCAAAATCTTTTCGATTGACTGATACAGGTGTGAGAGGCCGAACGTTGCGCGTCCGGTCTTGGCGTTCATTCCTTTCATATCGGTTCGCTCACTGGTTTGCCGTCGCCCTGTTCCATGTGCGAGTGATGCGCTCCGCTCTTGCCGCCGGCGATCACGTCATCGCTTACGGCAACGGTGCCGGAAATGACCATAGCGGGGCCGCCGCTTGTGCCGGCCTTGCCGCTTACGCCGCTTTCAAATGAAAACGGGCCTTTCACAACCATCGAGCGCGTGACTTCGACATCAGCATCGAGCGTCACCTTGTCGGCCTTTACGTTGGCGGTTTTCGTATTGATATTCACCGCGTCGGGGGCGGTGACATTGACCGTTGCGCCGGCGGGTAAATCGACGTTGAGAATGTGAGCGGCAAAGTCGTATTCGACGAACGCACCGTCGCGATATCGCCGAATGTGTTTATTGGGGTCGAGGCTCGGCGATTCGAAATCCTCGGTATAGAAACCGCGCAGTGCGACGGCTTGCGCCGGGTCGCCGCTCGGGCACAACAGCATCACGCCTTCGCCGATCGAGGGCGCAAGCCACTCGATCGTTTCTCCGGCACAAGGCACGAACCATTGAATCCAGTCGGTGGTTAATTCGCCGCTCTCTACGCGACACAACGCGCCGGACAGACCTATCACGGTGCCTTTGCGTAAGCCGTTCAAAAACTGGCGTGTGGATTCGTTTGAGTTCATTCCCCAATGGTGCCGAGCACGCACGCGCGAGTCGACAAGGCGCAGTTGTTCGCGCCTTGGGTACATAGTTAGAAAACCGAATGGTTATTTGACGATGTGTTTAAGCAACATATTGCGAATCATGTCGCGCTCGGCATCGGTAAAGCCGAGCAGCACGCGCGCCGGATATTTGTACGTGACGCCGCCAGGTGCGACGCGATCGCTTTCGCCGTACTGGTGGACACGAGCGATTCGAGCGATGCGCCCGACAAACCCGATCGCCAGGCCGTTCGCGTCGGACTCGGCGCGCAGATAGCGCGCCTGGCGCAGCTTGGCGAACATCGCCGCGCGTTTGATGCGTCCTTGCTTGCCGCGCAGCTTCTTGACGTGCCGGGGCTTGCGCGCCTCATAGGCGCTTTCGTCGGGGTTCTTTTGTTGTGCGATGCGGGCTTGTTGACTGCGCCGCAGCTCACGCGCGATATCGCGCAGGGCCGCACGCCTGGCGGGCGCTTGGAGCTGCGAGAGAAGGCCGCCCGCCCAGGATTCGAGAGCTTGCAATTCATCCATTGGGGAACAGGGTATCGAGGTCCCACTCGTTCACAGGCTCGTCGACGTGCGTGATTGTCTGCACGCCGGCGGGATCGGTGTCGACGACGACGCTTTCGGTGAGCGTCAGTTTGATCGATAGATCGAAGGTCGTTTGCGTCAGGTGATCGACTTCGAACGTGATGCCGTTCTTTCGCGTGTCGTCGTTTGATACGAGGTCGGATTGATTGCGTTGAACCCAGGCCATCAGCGCGACGAACACGGTATCGGCGTCGCCGGCGAAGTCGAGCAGGATCGCATTGAGCACGAATCGATATTCAAACGAGAGCGAGGGCGCGGCCGTGGCGACGATATGCCCTTGATCGATGAAAACGAGCAGCTTGTCGGGATCATCCTTGAGCGAGGGAACGGCCGAGGCGATCGCCTGGCGGAAACTCGCGGCCTTATTCATGAGTGCCCCCCTGGGCGCCGGCCAGGTCGTGCGCCTGGCAAGCGAGAACCATATCGACGCGGGCTGCACAATCACCCCAGGCAGCGCGCGCGACGTCGAGCGCGTGCGCCAGGTCGCCGTTACGGCGCGGCGACATTGCCGGCATCGTGCATGCCGTTATCGGCGCGCACTGTTGAAAGGAGGTCGGCGGTTCCGGTGAGCGCGGGGCTTGTGTACAGGCGCACAACGTCATCAGGGATAGCGCCATCAGCCCAGGCGCGCACGGTTTCGCTTTCATGCTTCAAAGCCTCTAGTTCGGTTTCACGAGCGGCCAGGTTGGCCGCGACGCCCTGGCGGGTGCGTTCGAGCTGCGCGAGCTGGCGGGCGTGCTCGCGCTCGGTTTTCTGTAACTGCGCGATCGTGGAGTCGCGCCGGTCGACCGTCTCTTGTGCCGTGCGTGAGGCGTCCAGGGC
This sequence comes from Burkholderia sp. S171, assembly GCF_009766085.1. GTDB lineage: Bacteria > Pseudomonadota > Gammaproteobacteria > Burkholderiales > Burkholderiaceae > Caballeronia. The sequence goes on from NZ_LMUF01000013.1 coordinate 81,698, forward strand.
GGCCGCCAGGTCGCCGCGTAAGGCTTGGACATAGGACCATGCTCCGACGAGCGCCAGGGCCGCCACAAGGCACGCAATGAGACGCGAGGCGATCGTGCTCATGCGGTTTCCGCTTCCCGCTCGGCATATTTCGCATACGCTTGGGCGAGCTTCGAGTCGTATAGGTTGCGCGCGTAATCCGCCCCGTTGTAGCCCTTGGCGAAGGCCGCCCACTTCTTACCCTTTAGAGCCGCGAGCAAGGCCGTGTCGGCCGCGATAAAGCGCACAAACCCGTCGAGGTGATCGCCTTCGCTTTGCTTCATGCGTACGACGAAATCGGCAATGCTCGAATACTGCAAGCGTTTCCAGTGATAGCCCATGATTTGAAACGCGCCCCAGCTCGCCGACTCATGCGCCGCGTCGACGTTGATGCGTTCGGCCGAGGCGAGCCGGGTGTATTCCGCAGCCCCGCCCATGTATCCGCCGGCAGTGCTCGATACGATGTTCGGATATTTCACGGCCAGCGGCGCCGGGTCGATATCGCGATCGGCCAGGGCTTTATAAAACTTGTGGCGCTCGAAAAGGATCTTCGGCCGGCCGTCAGGCAAGAAACCTTGTCCGCGTGATTCAACTTCATTCACTGCACGCACGGCCGCGACAGGTACGCCGAGGGTGCCGGCCGCTTTCACGAGGTCGGAATCTCTCAGGTGTGACGGCAGCGCAAGGCCTGGCAGAGCGATAAGCGTTTTCGGGCCGACAATGCCATCGATCACCACGCCGCGAGCGCGTTGCAGCGTCATAACCGCGGATTCGGTTGCATGGTCAAAAATGTGTGTCTCATTGACCGGAAAGCCCGCACGCGTGAGGCGCTTTTGAAGCAATGCAACATCGTCGCCTATATCGCCGTATCTCAGAATCATTGTTATCCGCTCCTAAGTAGACGCGCGACATTGCCCCGCGCGCCGAAAACCAGAATCGTGAAAAGGATCGCCCGCACGGCTTCGAATATGCCGATCGCCTTAGCGTGGATCGCCAGCTCGATCGCAGAGCCGCCCAGGACCACGAGCAAGAGCCATGCAAACCAGGCGACGTGATGCCGATAGCGCGCCCCGTCTCGGCGGTAAGTGAGGATGCGAAACGCCGCGATGATGTAGGCGATTAGCGCGATCAATGCGAGAGGGTTGTGCATAGGTCAGCCCCTTTTGAACAACGCCAACAGGTCGAACGTTTTCACTCGCTCGATCAGTTGAAGCGTTACCGTGATCGCCAGCGCGGCCGCGAAGAAAGCAGCAACGCCCGTGCTCTTTATCGGCGTCCACTGCACGACATCGGACGCGGCCAGGTATCCGGCAATAGTCGAAATCACCAGGTAGGCGAAACGCTTGCCGATCGATAAGTCTTTCGAGGTCACGACGACGAGCGCGGCGCCGGTGAATGCGCCGATCAGTGCGTTACCGTCGACGCCAGGAAACAAGCTGGCAATGCCAATGCTGGCCGATGCGACGGCGAGCGCGGTACTAGGTTCGGCCATACGGCGCACTCCTGGTTAATCCCAAAGTTTTACGGTTGAGATGGTTGGTTGATCGTTCGGTGCATCTGGCAAGTCGACGGCTTGGCCGTGCGGCAATATCGGGCCGAGGTCGGCAAGCCCCGCATTCAATTCGAGGGTTGCCTCCACGACGCCGCGCGTGCGTCCGTAGTGGCGAAAGCAAAGGGCGTCGACGGTATCGCCCTGTTGTGCATAAACGCGCATCAGATCAGCTCTATCGTTGTGCGCGAGAGGCCGCGCATATCGTTGATCGCGTGGCGCGCGTTGCGGCGATCGGCGTCGATCGTTGTCACCAGCTCGTCGGCATCAGCGACGCCCGACCTCGTGCTATCGAAGTCGCGATATTTTTCGGTCAGGTCCGCACGCGCGAGGAAATAGACCGCACGGCGATATCGCGCGAGCTGCACACTCTCGCCGCCGATTTTGTCGGCCGGCAGTTCGGCCAGGCTTGCGGCGTTCGCGGCCTGGTGCGCAGCTCGCCAGGTCGACAGCTCGCGATTTACTTCGTCGATTGCGGCGATCACCGCATCGCGCAAGCGGGCATGTGTCACGGTGCCATCGAGGCGCACCGCTTCGCGCATGGCGGCCAGGTCAACAGGCGGAAACCAATCGATGTTTTCGACAATCAGCGACGCGGCCGGCGGGTTCGGTTCGGGGGTAATGCTCGGCGCGGCGATCGCGTTAAAACTCGTCATGGTTTCAGCTCGGAAAATGTGGGCGGTGGGCCGGCGTCGGAAATGCGTAACCATCAGGCATTGCATTTCGTCGGCCGGCGCCGCCCAGCCGGGGGGGGCTAGTTACGTGCGGTCGGCGGTTCAGCCGGCCGCATTGCTCGCTTTCTCAATACGAGCAATGTCTTGCTTTACGCCGACGCGCGAATCGAGTTCGAGCGCACGGCGTAGGTGTTGGAGGGCGAGCGCGCTATCGATGCTTTGCACGGCGTAGCCGATTGCTTTGTGCATCTTGGCGCGCACCTGGTCGTGCATATCGGCCGGCGCGGTGAGTTCCGCGACTTCGCCGAGCTGCACGAAATCGATCGCAATGCCCTTTTTGAAATCCGCGAGTGCAGCCTCGGCGAATTCCTCGGCGATCGCGGTCGCGAGCGGCCGGTCGTATTGATCGGGCAAGGTCATTCGATGTTTGATCGCGTACCGCGCGATATCGAGCGCGCCGGCGTAGTCGCCCGCATCGATGCGCCAGATCATCACCGTAGTTAAAACGTCGTCTTGAGCGCCCCGCCCGCCACTCAACGCGCCGGCCACGTAGTCGACGTAATCGGGTAACAGCTCGTCGCGCTTTACCTTGATCTTTTGCTCGATCGAGGCAATCGATTTCAAGCGGCGCCGATCGGTCGACAGCTTTACAAGCATCAGCTCATAGGCGTTTGCGCCGGCGAGGGATTCGCCAGGCGCGGCCGAGGCCGCAGCTTGTTCGGCCGACACGCGTTCAAAATGGCGTTGGGCGGGGCTTTTCATCATTAGACCGCCGTGATGTTTTCGACCATGCAACCGGCGCCGAAATCTTCGACGACATACGCATCGTTGCTCGATTCGAAGTTCTCGATACGGTCGCGCTTGGCGTTGTCGACGATCGTGCGACGGCGTGCGCCCTCTTGCCAGTAGATCGACAAGTTATCGAGGCGTTGCACCATCATGGCGTTGGCCGGGAAGTAAGGAACGGACACAGCCGGCAAGCCGCCGATGCGCTTCTGACTCACGATCATGTCGGCCGCCGCTTGCTCGGTCGGTTTGTTGTCCTGGTTCAAAATCGGGAAATACTTATCGTGCAGCAGCTCGCGGCCGCAGATCACGACGAGCGCCGTATCCTCGCGGTGCCATGCGTCCACCAGGCTATTCACCGCGTCATACACCAGGGCGTCGAGGTTCGCGTAATCACCGCCGGCGCCGACTTGTACCTTATCGGCGGCCTTGCCGTGATCCATCACGCGGGCCGCAGCTTGATCGCGATACGCTTGCAGCCATCCGATATTCACGTCTTGCAGCAAGGGGTTTGTGCCGCGATTGGACGTCGCCGCGCGCGTCTTGCCGTTGAATCCGATCGTGATGCGATCGAGCGCCATGCGTTGCACGATCGCGTCGCGTAAGCGGGTTTGAAAGTCCGCAAACTTCGCCCAGGCGTCGAGCTTCGCATACGGCACATGCGAATCGAAGTTCGTTTGCGAGGCGAAATACTTGTGCGAGTCGATATCGGTCGGGTCGGTCGTTTCGCGGTCTTTCACCTTCGTGTCGGTGGTGCTCGCGATCGGGCCGCCGATGCCGAGGCCGAGCTTTTCGCCCTGTTGTTCCGATACCGGCATCACGTTGATTTTCGACAGGAACGTGCTCGATTCCTGCATGCGCGTTTCGAGCTTTTGTTGCACGCTCGGGTCGACCGCAAACTTAGCGGCCGCGCTCGGCACGCCGTTGAGCTGCGCGATTGCTTCCAGGTAGGCATTGAAAGCGAGGCGGGTTTTGTTCTGCATGTTGTGTGTTACTCCAAGGGTCGAGGAAGTGCCGAGGGCGTCGGTTTAGCAGTCGGTTTTGATATCGGCGTTGGCGCCGGTTGCAGCCGGCCGCAGGGGGTGCCCGTTGCCGGTTGTCGAGAGCTGTGTTTGCAACTCTGCGAACGCTTGGCGATCGCGCTCGCCGGCGGCCGTCAGCTCGGCGACGGTCTCTTGCAGCGCGGCCAATGTCGCCGCCTGTTCGTTACCGTGCGTGGCGATCGCTTCGACCGCTTGCGTTACGTCAGCGAATCGCGTGTCGTCTTTCGCGCCCTTCTCTTTCGCGATGCCGAGCAGCTCGGCAACGCGAGCGAACAGCGAGGGCGTAGCCGGCGCCGGGTCCGCTTCCAGCTCGATCACTGTTTCGTCGGCGACCGTAAAGAGGTTCGTCGGGCTTACCTTGCGACTTGCGAACGGCGAGGCCGCCGGGTTTTGAGCTGCGAAGGAAAGGATTTCAGTGCCGAGGCTCGCGGGGCTATCGGTCACGGCCAGGCCGATCAAATAGGCTTGCTTGGTGTCGGCGAAAGACGGGTCGACTTCGCACGAGGTATAGATTTTTTGCTTGGCCTTCGTCAGTGCGACGAGTTCGGGCGTCGGTGCAATTTGCGCATAGAGGCCGAGCTTTCCAGCGAGCACGCCCGTTTCGTCGCGGGTTTCGAGTGCGAGAACGTCGCCGTATGCCTTGAACGGGCCATCGGGAATGATGCCGCGATAGTGTTCGAGATTCAGGCGTGCGCCGTACAGCTCAGGGCTGTAGTTCTTCGCCATTTGCGTGAGCCATTCGCGCGAAATGTTGCGGCCGTCCGTGGTCGCGCCTTCGACAGCGATGCGGAAAAACTTCGTTGCCGCATGCTTCACTGTGTCGGCGTTCGGGCCGGCCAGTGCGATTGATCCGATGCCGAGGGCGCCCAGGCCATGCGCGGCAAAATCGATCGGTGCAAGTACGGTGCTCACGGCGAGCGTCGCCGCGTGTGCGTCCATTGTGAAAGCGAACGCGATCGCCGCAACGGCGAACGACATAAGCGACAGCTTGCGAGATTGCATCGTTAGGTCTCCAACAGGGTTATTACAGGGTCGTTTAAGGGTTCAACGTGGGTTCACATATTGCGTTCGAGGGCGCAATGTCTCAATGGGCGGCGAGTGTTTTCGCTTTGGATACAAACACTTAGCCCCCTTGCGCGCGCGCGTCGCGGGTACGCTTGCCGCATGCTAGAAACTGCCGACATTGCCCCCGTTCTGGAAAACAACGCCGATCCTCGCCGTATAGCCCGCGCGCTCTACTGGCAGGGTTGGCGCGTCTCGTCGATTGCGAAACACATTGGAGAAAAACGCCCTACGGTCGAGGCATGGAAACAGCGCGACAAGTGGGCCGATGCGCCGGCGATCGAGCGCATAGAGGCATCGCTAGAAACACGCATGGCGGTGCTTATCGCGAAGGATGAGAAAGACGGCCGCGACTTCAAAGAGATCGACTTGCTAGGCCGCCAGGTTGAACGCCTGGCGCGCGTGCGTAAGTACGGCGAGACGGGGAAAGAAAGCGACTTGAACCCGAATATCGAGGCGCGCAACACGGCGCCCCGAAAAGAGAAGGCAACGCGTAACGCGATCAGCGACGATCAGGCGCAGCAGATTCGCGAGGCCTTTCTCGATTCGTTGTTCGATTATCAAAAGGTCTGGTATCGCCAAGGGCATCAGCGAACCCGCAACATCCTCAAGTCGCGCCAGATAGGCGCTACCTGGTATTTCGCACGCGAGGCCTTAGACGACGCGATCAACACGGGCCGTAATCAGATTTTCTTGTCGGCCAGCAAGGCGCAGGCGCACGTTTTCAGGCAGTACATATGCCAGTTCGCCCGCGAGGCCGCAGACGTTGAATTGACCGGCGAGCCGATCGTTTTGCCGAATGAGGCGATCCTTTATTTTCTCGGCACGAACGCGCGCACCGCGCAGAGCTATCACGGCAATTTTTATTTCGATGAATATTTTTGGGTTGGAGGATTCCAACAGCTCAACAAAGTCGCCTCCGGTATGGCGATGCACAAGCAATGGAGAAAGACGTATTTTTCAACGCCTTCGAGCATAGGCCACGGCGCCTATACGTTTTGGAGTGGCGAGCATTACAACAGGGGGCGCGCAAAGGTCGACCATTTGCATATGGACGTAACGCATAAGATGCTCGCCGGTGGGCGTCTCTGCGAGGACAGGCAATGGCGCCAGATTGTGACGGTCGAGGATGCCGTGCTCGGCGGTTGCGACTTGTTCGATGTCGACGAGCTGCGCCTTGAATACAGCGCCGAGGAATACGCAAACCTGTTGATGTGCCAGTTTATCGACGATACCGCGTCGATTTTCCCGCTCGCCGACTTGCAACGCTGCATGGTCGATTCCTGGGATGAATGGGCCGATGACTTCAAACCGTTCGCCGCTCGGCCGTTCGGATATCGCCCGGTTTGGGTAGGTTATGACCCTGCCCTATCGGGCGATTCCGCCGGCCTTATCGTGCTCGCACCGCCGGCCGTGCCTGGTGGCAAGTTCCGCGTGCTGCATAAGTGCCAATGGCGCGGCATGGATTTCGAGGCCCAGGCCGAGGCTATTCGCCAAGTCACACAGCAATACAACGTGACGTATATGGCGATCGATACGACAGGCATCGGCCAGGGCGTTTATCAGCTTGTGCGCCAGTTCTACCCGCACGCCGTCGCGCTCAATTACTCGCCTGAAGTGAAAGGCCGCTTGGTGCTCAAAGGCTTAAACGTGATCGGCAAGGGCCGGCTCGAATTCGATGCCGGTTGGACTGATTTAGCTCAGTCGTTTATGGCGATCCGAAAGACGATGACGGCGAGCGGCAAGAAAGTCACGTATGAGGCCAGCAGGAATGAGGAAACAGGCCACGCGGATTTAGCGTGGGCGTGTCTGCACGCGCTCGGTAACGAGCCGTTAGAAGGCATCACCGCAAACAATACCGGCTTTATGGAGTTCTCAAATTGAGTAAGCGCAGACAGCACACGCACGCCGCACCGCCGGCCGCACTTTCAAACCCGCCAAAGGCCGAGGCCTTTACGTTCGGCGACGCCATGCCAGTGATGGACCGCGCCGAAATACTCGATTACGTCGAGACGTGGGCCGCCGGCCAATGGTTTGAACCGCCGGTGTCGCCCGCCGGCCTGGCGAAATCGTTTCGAGCTGGTGTACATCACAGCTCGGCGATTTACTTTAAACGCAACGTGCTTTCGGCCACGTTCATTCCTCACAAGTTGCTCACGCGCGAGGAATTCGATAAGTGGTCGCTCGATTTCCTGGTGTTCGGCAATGGGTATCTTGAGCGGCAAAAGTCGAGGCTCGGCGGAACGCTCGCGCTCAAACGCGCCCCGTCGAAATACTTGCGCCGGTCGACAGACTTGCAGAGGTTTTACCAGGTCAACGGGTGGCAACAGCAACACGAGTTCGAGGTCGGCTCGATCCATCATTTGATGGAACCAGACATTAATCAGGAGGTGTACGGCTTACCCGAATATCTCGGCGCCCTACACGCGGCCTGGTTGAATGAGTCGGCGACGCTCTTTCGCCGGCGGTATTACGAGAATGGTTCGCACGCGGGTTTCATCCTGTACATGACCGATGCGGCGCAAAGTCAAACCGATGTCGACAACATGCGCGAGGCTTTGAAGAACAGCAAGGGGCCAGGCAATTTCCGAAACCTTTTCATGTACGCGCCGAACGGCAAGAAAGATGGCATCCAGCTCATACCGGTGTCTGAGGTCACGGCAAAGGATGAGTTTTTTAACATCAAGAATGTGACGCGCGATGACTTGCTCGCGGCGCACCGCGTACCGCCGCAGCTTTTGGGAATTGTGCCGAGCAATACCGGCGGTTTTGGAGCGGCCGACACGGCGGCAAAGGTGTTCGGTGCAAATGAAATCGAACCGTTGCAGAGGCGATTCGCACAGATCAATGAGTGGCTTGATGATGAGGTAGTGCGCTTCAGGACGTATTCGATTGGAGAACCAAAGCTCGACCAGTAGGCCCATTTTCGACAGTGGCGGGTACAGGCATCGGGCGTCCAGCTGTTGGCGCGCTGGCGTTTTCGTTGAGATCTTGCGACAAAAAAGGCGGCTCGCTAGAGCCGCCATGAGCATGCATTGGCAGTATCAAACGCCCAAGTAGTGCGGTTGCCGCGCTGTCGTTTCCACGGAACTGAAGTCGTCTTCGAAATGTGCTAAAAGCATCTCGATAAATCTGCCGTGGTAAACACCGTAGACAACCTTTGTTAGGACTTGGTTTTTGTTTTGAATGAGCGTTAATCGCAACGCCCCAGCCTCAACCGTAGGCCGCAACCAGGCCTTGTAAAGCCACTGCGGTGGCGTATGACAAAAGTCACCGTCACTGTCATACGTCCACGTTTCGATCTTGTTAGTATCGATGTCGTTTTTGATCGCCTTAAGGAGGGCGGCCGGATTGTTGACGCGAATTAGAATAGTCATAAAAGCCTTGTGAGTTGTCTAGTGGCGACCGCGAGACCCCCTCACGGTCGCCTGGAACTACTTAAACGCTTGGCGCGGATCGCCAGTGCTGACAGACATGTTCGAGTCGGCCCAGCCGGAATCGAACATAGCTGCTCACACGGACAATCTTGGGATGCAGGCTCTGTGCGAACATGCAACACCTCCGTAAAAGCATGCCCCGATAGAAACTCACAACTTGACTGTTCGGAATTGGATAACTACTATTCCGGTCGCACACAGGTAGGTCGCGAGAGAGCGCCAGGAGCAGTTTGGCGTTCCTTTGCTGGAGCGCATTGAGGAGCGTCAACTCTTCAATGCGCTTTTTCATTTTCCGGCCTCGTAGAGCTTAAGTTGGTAGTCCGCAGCTTCGTAGGAAACACCACACTGGTGCGCGACTTGGCTCGCGGTCATGCCGGTAACGAGGTGTTTGGGGACGAGAAGCTCCCCTTGAAAGGCTTTGGCCTGCCATTCAGGATCCTCGAACGACTTCAACGTGTCACCGAAATGGCGGTGCAACGCGGTAGACCGCGCATGTAACAGGTAGTGACCTGCTTCATGCGCAACCGTCCCTCGATCTCTGCCCTCGTCCGAGCAGGCTCGGTCGTAAATGTCCTCGCGAATCTTAATGGTGACCCAGTCGCCGTCCCTTTCGGTCAATCCGTGCGATTCCCCCAATTCATCGCGATCGGCAACTTCGAAGTGATATTGCTTATCTAGCAGCGGAAACGCGTGCTCAACCAACTGCAGAACCGGAAACCATAGCCGGCCTTCCAGGCCCAGCGATCGCCGAAGATCTTGGGCTACCGCCCGGATTTCGGAACGCTTCATCGGCAAAGCGCGGAAGGCGTGCATTACTTCTCTCCGTTCGGTTTGGACAAAAACATGCTTTGTCGCAGTTCATTCAATTCTTGATCTGACATCTCGTTGAATCGCCGCGCAAGCGCTACAGCTACGCCCCGGCGCAGTGCAGACGTTCCATCCAAATCGATAATTACACTGCGCTGAGATTCATCGATCGCTTGTCGAAGTTTTTCCGCTTCAATTTTGGGCAGCGCGTACATCGTGACAAGCCTACTGAACCATTCCCCCGGAATGCTCTTCCTGCCGGTTTCAACTGCGGACAAGAATGCGGAGGTGACTTGAAGTCGTACCGCCATGTCCCTGAGCAATTCTGAATGTTTTTGCCGCAGGCTCCTTACGTAATCGCCAAATGCAGTAATCATTGATGCTCCCCCTCGTGACTGCGTGGATTAATCCTAATAATTCATGTTAACCACATGAGGTTGATTGGTCAACCTCATGTGGTTAACTGTTGCAAAGCTGCACTCGGCAGAGAGAAGAGTGATGGGCCTATTCGTGAATAGGCAACGTGCAACCGCCAGGAAGTCATATGGCGCAGGGTTGCAGTCCCCTCCGCGCCTGCCAGGTTCTCTTAGGGGGCGCTTTTGATGCAGCAGCGGAAAACGCTTTGATGGGGCCACCATTGCGACCCGCCAGCATGGCTCCGACGGAAGGCAGATGCAATTTGATGCGCTCAACGATGACGGCTCGAAGGTCTAGCGGTTACCATTACCGCTAGTGAAGAACGACCGCCTGTCGGCTTACAAACTCTGTGGAGGATCCGCGTGGCGAAAACAATGACCCCGACGTTAGAGCACGGCATCGACGAACACGTCGCAGCGCGTGCCAGTGCATATTCAAACCGTGTCATCGATGACAATCATAGCGATGAGTTCGACACGTTTTCTAAGCGATCGGACTTAGCGCCATTACTCCTATTGGGCAACGCACTGGCTGTATTACAGGCGCTTCCGGACGCCTCTATTGATTGCGCCATGACGTCGCCACCTTATTGGGGGAAGAGGGAATACGATAGTGGCGGGATCGGAATGGAAAAAAACTATCGCGATTTCGTAGCAGACCTTGCCGCAATTGCGTCAGAGGTAAAGAGGGTTTTGAAGCCAGAGGGCTCGTTTTGGTTGAATTTGGGTGACACATACGTGGGGAAAGGACTTGTTGGCATCCCCTGGCGCGTGGCGTTTGAGCTGACGGACAATCAAGGTTGGATAATGCGAAATAGTGTCGTTTGGAATAAAGTAAAGAGTGGCATGGACAACTCTAAGGACCGCTTGGGCAATCTGCACGAAAACGTGTTCCATTTCGTAAAACAGGCGAAAGGTTATTATTATGATGCTGACTCCATTCGTGCCAATCCACGCCAGACAAAAATCGTAAACGGTGCCGTAGTATCGGGAACCGGAGTGTCCGGAGTGCGGTATAGAAGGCAGATCGAATTGTCAACGGCGCTCACGCTGGAAGAAAAGTCTGCCGCCACTTCTGCATTAAACGCGGTTTTAAACGATATTACGAATGGTCGGATTTCAGATTTTCGAATGATTATTCGAGGACAGCAACGGACGACTCATTCAGACGCGGAAAACGTATCTGGAAGAGCCAAGGAACTGAGAAGTAAAGGCTTCTATTTTCTCAAATATCATCCTAAAGGTAGCAAGCCGACCGACGTCTGGAACATCGTTCCGGAAGATACGCAAGGACGCGACGCTCATTTTGCTGCATATCCGGTCGACCTGTGTCGCATACCAATTTTGGCCACTTGTCCTGCCGGTGGCATCGTACTTGACCCATTTTGCGGGACAGGAACCACGCTTTACACGGCACGGATGTTAGAACGCCGATCAGTAGGCATCGATATATCTCGCCGATACCTTGAACTCACAGAAAGCCGGTGTGAATTATTAATATGACGAATAAAGTGGTGGAGCTTTTTGGGCACGCTGTTTCACGTAAAAACCTGAACTGGAATGAAGTGGCAGCAGCGCAGACTTGCGAATTTACTGGAAAGAAATGTTATAAAACTCGAAAAAGTAACCCATCGATATCGATTGGAACGTGTACTGTTAATTACGTGCAGGACAAGGAGTTAGGGGCAGTAGTAATTTGTCCAACCAGACTGGTTCAACGCCGGCAGATATTTATTGATTGTTTACACTTGCTTACGGGGCATGAGGTCGGTAATGAGCTGCATTTGCTCAAAGAGGTGAAAATTCCCGGGGGCAATGTCGATTTTTTTCTAGTCTCCGTTCGAGGCGGGCGCGTCTGCGATTTTGTCGGTATCGAACTACAGACACTTGATACTTCAGGGACGGTATGGCCGGAAAGGCAGCGCCTTCTGCGCGACTTAGGCGTTTCTCGCGCTGATAGCGCCGAAAATCTGGATACGTCTTTTGGCATGAATTGGAAGATGACTTCAAAGACAATTTTGGTTCAAATGCATCATAAAATCCAGACGTTCGAGCATTTGAACAAAAAGCTGGTCTTGGTGGTGCAAGATACGCTTGTGAATTATATGACTCGCCAATTTGATTTTGGTCACTTATCGAACCCAGCAACGCTGGCTAATTCGTTGCACATGCACGCGTATGGTCTGGCAAAGGAAGTAGGGGGGGACTACAAACTGAACTTGCATTCGCGACTTGGTACTGACGCCCTCGGCATTGCGCGTTGCCTAGGACTACAGGCTGAAGCGCGTGTTGAACTCGATGAAATTCTTCGCTTATTGCAGCGTCGGGTATCCGTGGCAACCTTATTCACGCCGATTTGACTCGATACTCGCAGGCGGTAGACGCATCAGGATTGCGCCGTAACGGGCCATAAGGTGGTTGATCCTCTACACCTAAATTGTACCTAGGGCAGTCCAGTTTAAGCTGGATTGCCCTTGATCCTCGTTCAGCTTGAATGTCCGCGTGGAAAGCTGATCGTCCCTTATGGGTTGCGAACGGACATGGGAAGCACGCGCTCTCGATAGACGGTGACGGGTCGACTAGGTACGTTCGCTAACGGTGGAGCGCCCGTAAATTTCGTGGCACTGGTTCGGCAGGGAGTGCGCAAAGCGCACTACACCTAAATTGCACCTGGAACGGTCCGTTTTGACCTTGATTCACCTTGTGCACCCTTGGTTTTACACTTTGCGAGTTGTGTAAGGCATTGATTTTAAAGGGTGCTGCTGGCGCTTGTACTCCTCCGAAGGCAGGGGTTGCTGGTTCGATCCCAGCCGGGCGCACCAATCTCCGTACCGATCTAGGTTCCCAACGTTTGCTCCGTTCCTCGGACTTCCAAGGACCGAGCACGTGGTGACTTCAGCTAGACACGTGGCAAAAAACGGGATCGGACCTGTCGGCGCCCGAGCAGACTCTCACGAGCGGGGCGGCTTTGGGAAAAACACGGTGTCCGGCAGACCGTTGAAATGTGCGTCACACGTAAGCAAATCCGCACCCTGCTGCCTTGCTGTCGCATAGACGATCGCATCGGCGGTCGCCAGTTTGTGTTCCCGATGCAATTCGGCCGCCAGCAACGCGATGGCCGTGTCCAACGGTACAACCGTACATTTCTGGGTGTAGGCAATAACTTGGTCGGCTTGTTCTTCACCGACCTCGCGCACCAGCCATTTCGACAATTCGAGCTGTACGATCGTCGGCACGATACAGCGAGACTTGTCCGGAAATTCCTTGCTCAGCTTCTTGCCTAGCGCACTGCCGACCAACCACTCGATCCAGGCCGACGTATCAATCACGCGCATTGATGTCGCCATTAGTACCGGTCCTCGCGGTCACGATAGTCGTCTTTCCTGGCACCCTTCGCGATGCCAGCCAATTGCTCCAATTCGGGTACGGGCATGAGTAGCACGCCTTTGCCCTTTGGAATGAACACGAAGTCTTGTCCGGCCTCCCAATGCTGTTCTTCACGAACCGCTTTGGGAATGGAGATCTGAAATTTGCTGGATAGCGTAGCGGTGGCGGGCATTGCCTTACCTTCTATTGATCGATATGAATTTGGTAAGAATACACCTGTTTTCCGTGGCATGCCGAGATGACGGGAGCGTCAGGTTACGTCGCTGCATCGTCCTCTGATTCGGATATGGGCGCCAATCTCCAGATTCACACTTATGCGGAGATCACGTTCAACTCTAAGCGCATGCCGAGCGCGGCGAGCGCCGATGCGACCGTGTCGATTTTCGTTGCATGTTCAAGGTCAATTACGCGGTTCACTTCCTGTGGCCGCGTGCGCATCCGGCGGGCCAACTCGGCGGGGGTGACTTGCTGCGCCAGCATCGCATTAAGCAACAGCACTTTCGCTGCAACGCTGGTGCGTAGTTTGACTAAGGTTTCGCCGTGCTTTGGTTCGGACGGTAGCGGAACCGGGCGTTTATCTTCGAAGTAAAAATCCATCGCGGTAGCCAGAGCATCGGCGGCCATCTCGGTAGCTTCCTCGCGCGTCTCGCCAGCAGTGATGGCTTCGGGAATATCGCGGAACGTAACCGTAAAACCAACCTCGTCGGCCTTGAGTCGGGCAGGGTAGCGGAACATTCTGTTCTCCTGTGTTTCGACAGCCATCGTTTAAGTTCGCTCTCTTCACTGGCATCCCGGTTCGTTGCGTCGCCCAAATACAAGCAAAAATGTTTATAGCAGCAATTGAGAAATGACGGCGTTTGCATGCGGCCGACGACGCACCGCCGGCCGTGCCTGGTGGCAAGTTCCGCGTGCTGCACAAGTGCCAATGGCGCGGTATGGATTTCGAGGCCCAGGCCGAGGCGATTCGCCAGGTCACGCAGCAATACAACGTGACGTATATGGCGATCGATACGACAGGCATCGGCCAGGGCGTGTATCAGCTCGTGCGCCAGTTCTACCTGCACGCGGTCGCGCTCAATTACTCGCCTGAAGTGAAAGGCCGCCTGGTGCTCAAAGGTCTAAACGTGATCGGCAAGGGCCGACTCGAATTCGATGCCGGTTGGACCGATTTAGCTCAGTCGTTTATGGCGATTCGCAAGACGATGACGGCGAGCGGCAAGAAAGTCACATATGAGGCCAGCAGGAACGAGGAAACAGGCCACGCGGATTTAGCGTGGGCGTGTCTGCACGCGCTCGGCAACGAGCCGTTAGAAGGCATCACCGCAAACAATACCGGCTTTATGGAGTTCTCAAATTGAGTAAGCGCAGACAGTACACGCACGCCGCACCGCCGGCCGCACCTTCAAACCCGCCCAAGGCCGAGGCCTTCACGTTCGGCGACGCCATGCCAGTGATGGACCGCGCCGAAATACTGGATTACGTCGAAACATGGGCCGCCGGCCAGTGGTTCGAGCCGCCGGTGTCGCTCGCCGGCCTGGCGAAATCGTTTCGAGCTGGTGTACATCACAGCTCGGCGATTTACTTTAAACGCAACGTGCTATCGGCCACGTTCATTCCGCACAAGTTGCTCACGCGCGAGGAATTCGATAAATGGTCGCTCGATTTCCTGGTGTTCGGCAATGGGTACATTGAGCGGCAAAAATCGAGGCTTGGCGGAACCCTCGCGCTCAAACGCGCACCGTCGAAATACTTGCGCCGGTCGACAGACTTGCAGAAGTTTTACCAGGTCAACGGGTGGCAACAGCAACACGAGTTCGAGGTCGGCTCGATCCATCATTTGATGGAACCGGACATTAATCAAGAGGTGTACGGCTTACCCGAATATCTCGGCGCGTTGCACGCGGCCTGGTTGAACGAGTCGGCGACGCTCTTTCGCCGGCGGTATTACGAGAACGGTTCGCACGCGGGTTTCATCCTGTACATGACCGATGCGGCGCAGAGTCAAACCGCTGTCGACAACATGCGCGAGGCTTTGAAGAACAGCAAGGGACCGGGCAATTTCCGAAACCTTTTCATGTACGCGCCGAACGGAAAGAAGGACGGCATCCAACTCATCCCCGTTTCGGAGGTCACGGCCAAAGATGAATTCTTCAACATCAAGAATGTGACGCGCGACGACTTGCTCGCGGCGCACCGCGTACCGCCGCAGCTCATGGGAATCGTGCCGAGCAATAGCGGCGGGTTTGGTGCGGCCGACATGGTGGCCGAGGTTTTCGGTGCGAACGAAATAGAGCCGTTGCAAAGACGTTTTGCGCAACTCAACGAGTGGTTCGGAGATGAGGTCGTGCGCTTCAGGCCCTATTCCATCAAGCCGCCGGACCGCGCTACGTAAGCGACGGGACCTTTCTTCCAAGCAGGCAATCTCGCCTACCGGCCACGTACCACCCGCCATTGGCTAAGATGTGAACTGCCAGAGGATGGATCAGCGATAAGGCGCGTGCTACAGCGCGTGCCTATGCTTAAGCAGTTGTAAGTCCCTCTCGAACTGTTCGGCCATTGATTGGGTGTAAATACGCGTGATGTAACCCAAGTTTTGAAAAATAACAATCTTACTAAGATCCGCTTGCCGTTGACTCCAAGTCACCCCATCGGTCACTAAGAGGAAATCCATATTAGGAGTCTTGGCTTTCGATATTTTCTCAATATCGCCTATTAGTCGCTCTTCGAGCCGGTCGCCCCGTATGCTTTGGTTTCGATAAGAATACGAGGGTCAGCGGCCGATGGGATCGCAATATCGCACTTCGCAACTCGTCCTTCTTGGCCGACAAAATTGCAACGTAAAGCATAGGTAGCAAATGTGCGCTTTACTATATTCTCAACGAAGGTTTCCCTTACGACTTGTTTGCGTAACCGGTTCTTACGGCGGGATTGCTTCTGATGTAGGCGTTCAGTCCACTGCCTTGAATTGCTAAATTCTTCATAGCCTCGACGTGGATGGCACCTGGCTTTACATAAGTGTAAGAATAATTTCTGATCGCTCCGAGTTTGAATTGAACATTGATGAAGTCCGGTCCTATCTCGTAGGACGCAACCCCTGAATCCCCGTGCAGATTTTTATAAGCTGGAATTTTTGCCATCCTTCTTTGAGTGCGTGGCGTAGTTGCCGATTGAAGGATAGGTTAACTTAGGGCAGTCGACCGCATAAAATCATATCAATCGCAACGCCCTTGGCCTATCGCTGTGCAACGGTCCGAAATAAAGGGGCTTCGTCGCAAGGTAACGGCGCACAAAGATTTAGTCGGGAACAGCTCGCATCGTTCGGCAGTGACGGCGCGAGCAATTTTGTTGCACGAGCGACCACGAAGCGTTGGTATGCTGATTACAGATTTATTTTCGTGATGAGGGGGGGAAGTGGACGTTCTTGGTATCGAGCCTAAAATTTGGTTTCCAGTGGTCACCCTGATAGTCGGCGGCGTATTAAAGGGGGCAGGTGATCTTGTGACGCATCGTAGAACCACTGATAGGGAGCGTGAGGCTCGCCAAGAACAACGGCGCGATACTGCGCGCATCAGGCGGATCGATTTCCAGCGCACTACGTTACTTGAACTGCAAGAGGTAAGTCAGGGACTTGTGCGAAGTACGGTGACATTGCACCTTGAGGATACTGAGGGGTTTCGCAAGACCGGTGATTGGGGAAAGACCCCGACGTCCGAGGTAGCTAACGAGGGGGCGAGGGCTGGGCATGCGGGCTTATCGAAGCTACAGAGTCGTGTGCGAAATGAAGCCGTCAGGCGGTTAGCCCAAGAGCTGTCTTCGGCATGTACGTCCGTGACTACTGCGCGCTCCGAGGAACATGCGAACAACGCATTTAGGCAAATGGCCGATGCTCCGATTGAACTCAATGAACAGATTGGAATCGTGCTTCGTACTCTTGAGGACGAAGAGGACGGCGTCTTGGAGTCCCCACTTGCCTAAGAATGGCCGCGCGCCCAATGCAGCTAATTTGCAGCTTGGGGCAGCATAAATTGGCCTTTGTTAAGTTTAATTAGCCTTGGTTTTACGTTGTGCGAGTTGCGCAAGTCATTGAGTTATAACGAGATATTTGCTCGCGTTTAAAACTCCGAAGGCAGGGGTTGCTGGTTCGATCCCAGCCGGGCGCACCAATCCCATCAGAAACTTACAC
Organism: Burkholderia sp. S171; assembly: GCF_009766085.1. Lineage (GTDB taxonomy): Bacteria > Pseudomonadota > Gammaproteobacteria > Burkholderiales > Burkholderiaceae > Caballeronia. Next base: position 99,060 of record NZ_LMUF01000013.1, read on the forward strand.
CGCTGTCGCTCTCTGCCGTCAAAGAGCTCTGGGGCGGAGCAATTCTGCTGCAGCTTGTGCAGTTCTCTTGCGTCACACCCCGTCCTATTAGTCGCCGGTAATGATGCCGCTGCGCTTTGCCGATTGGTACTTCGCTCCCCCGCCTCCAATGGCCCGACAAGGGACAAAATCTTGGACAGCGCTTGCGCGAAGGATCCGGTATAGCTTGGGCTGCATGCACCCACCAAAGCTCTCGCACGCCGAGTTGTTCTGGTATTACCGGAACAATTGTCGCGAGCAACCAATCGGCGACGGTTATTCCCAAAAAATAGGAACTATTCGCCGCAGCCGTCATCTTTTACCAATATTCTGATATTGTCGAAACAATGCCGTGAAATCGCGCAGCTCCTTCTATCTTCCTGCAATATCAGAACTATGGCCCGCCCTCTGCCTCGCCCGCTCGCCAATACGGAACCACTCGCCCGCGATATGACCGCTCTGGGCCTGCTTGTGCGCAACAGGCGCGCACAAAGTGAAATGCGCATTGACGATGCAGCTGGCATGGTGGGCGTCTCCACTGATGTGCTGTCCCGGTTGGAAAACGGCAAGTCGGTGAGCCTGGACAAGCTTTTCAAGGTGCTGGAGGGTATGGGACTAACAATGCTCATCATGACAAAGAGCGAGGCGGCGGATGTGCTCCGGTCGCATAAGGAGCAGTCCGTAGCCGGCAGTTCTCACCCAGAGGAGAACGCCCGATGATGCATACGCTTAAGGTCACGACCCAAGGCGAGAGCGTCGGTCATCTCGGCTTTGACGCTCTGCAGGACCAGTACAGTTTCAGGTACGACGCAGTCTGGCAGGAGCGCAGAGGGGCCTTTCCGCTTTCGCCGCACATTCCACTTTCCGGGCGGGCGCCGGCCGCCGGTACCGTACACCGGTTCATCGCCAACCTGCTACCGGAAGGGCGGGCATTGGAGGTGGCTTCGGCCGTGTATCAGATGTCGAAGGACAATGCCTACGGCCTGATTCGCATGCTCGGCAAAGAGCCCGTTGGCGCATTGAGTTTTCTTGCTGAGGCGCCGCCGGGCGAACTGTCAGAAGACGCTCAAGGGACGGACGGTAAGCCCATCCGGCGGCAAATTCCTGACGAGGAGTTGAGCGCACGCATCCGCGAGCGAGATGTCATTCCGTTCCCGGTGTGGGATAAAAAGGTTCGCCTGTCCGTTGCTGGTTTTCAGGACAAGCTTCAGGTGATGGTGGAGGGCGACAGGCTCTCGCTGGTTGACGGTTCGCTCAGCTCGACACACATCCTGAAACCGGAGCCGCGCAATGCGTCCACGCCATTCATGGTGGCCAACGAGCACTACTGCATGACGCTCGCAGCGCGCATGAAGCTGCTCGTAGCGCCGGTGGCCATCCGTCGTATTCCCGAGCCGATACTGCTCATCGAGAGGTTTGACCGCAAGGCTACGGTTGACGCGTCGGATGGCGTCGCCATTCAGGCCGTGCGCCGGCTGCACGTTATCGACAGCTGCCAGGCCCTGGACCTACCGGTAACGTTCAAGTACGAACGCAACTTCGGCAATACGCCGGATGTTCGCAACATTCGGGAGGGCGTGAGCTTCGAGAAGCTGTTCTCGCTGACACCGTATCTGGATAACCCCGCGGCTGCTCGGACCTTCATGGTCCGATGGGCACTGCTGCAATTGCTCATCGGTAATAGCGATGCGCACGGCAAGAACCTCGCCTTCTTCGTGAACAGTGCCGGTCTGGTGCCCGCGCCGCTCTACGACCTTGTCTCTATCAACGTGTACGGTGAGAACGTCGAGCAGGACATGGCGATGGGTTATGGCGATGCCTTCCGTCTCGAGGACATTACCGCATTTGCGCTCGCGGACTTTGCCCATCGCACCGGCACGCGGCCATCGTTCCTTGCGCGCGAGATGACGCGCATGGCGCAGGCCGCGCTGAAATTTGCGCCGGAGCTCGCCAGCTCGGACGCGTACGTTGACGAAGAACGTGCACTGGTGCAGCAGGTGTCGGATTTCGTCTGCGCGCAGGCGAACCACCTACTGCGCCTGGCGCCGATGGTGCTCGAGGTTGATATGCAATTGTTCTAAGCTGCCTGGAATGACGTTTTGCGTGTATCCCGGGCACGCCTTCCGTGAGCAGGCGGTGCGGGAAGACGCCGCGGCGGAGCGAGCGATATCTTTCGAGGTTGGTTTGCCCATCCAGGCTGAATATTCCCCAGAGTTGGGACGCGGGGGTTTTCAACGGGGGCAGGGTTCGATAACCTGAACCTTCGCATCCGCACTAACGTTGATTCTCGTGCACACGCCCATATGTGGTGATGTTGATAAACGATCGTAGGCAGGCCGATGAGCATGACCAAAGATGAATCTACCGAGCACGACAGCGCGCGTGCCGAGTTGCTATGTTTCCTCGTCGCGATCGCGGCGGCATCGTACGCCCTGAATCAAGAATGGCGCGTGGACCATGTCGTCGAATGTTGCCGTCGATGGCTAACGAAGAACCAGTTGAAGATGCACTGGCTCGAGCGGGTCAGAATGGGCCAACTTGCGCTGAAGATCGCCAGTAAAGACTTGTTGGAAGCTGGCGTCGCGGTTCGGCTGTCAAGTGTGCAGGCACTCTTCACCGATGAAATGGAACTCAACGGTTCGAGCACAATGGTGCAGCGGATGAGGGTCCTTTGTAACGATGCCCTCTAACTACGACCGGACGATAACCACCTCGCCCCGTCTTCGCCTCAAGCCGCCGTATTGACAAACATCCCGGTGGCGCCGGATACGCCTTGTTGCTGAAGGTTGCTCGCCAGACTCTGCAGGAATGTTTGCAACTGGGTATTCGTGCTGCTCGATGAGGATCCGGACGTCGAGCCCAGCGACGAAAGCAGATTCTGGAAATCCGATGTCAAACCGCTGACGCTGCTCGAATCGGACGATGAACTCGTCGTGCCGGTGGTCGACGTAGTGCCGCTTGAGCTGGAAGTCAACGAATCAGCCAGATCGGCGATTTGGGATGCAAGATCGCCACCTCCGCCACCCCCATGCCGATGATGCCCGTGATGAGCCGGCGCTGCGCCAGAAGGCGAAGCGGGAGCGGTTGTCGCAGCCGTGCTAATCGCCGCGGTTGCGGCTGAACCGGCAGTGGTTGCGGCGGTCGCCGAAATCGCACTGGTGCCGGTGTCACTGTCACTAGTGCTCGTCGATGTCGGATCCGGGCTTCCCTGCCCACCAGCCGCCTGGAACAGCGCGCCGAGAAATTGCTGTAGCGCTGCGGCTACCGAAGTCGCCGACGGCGCCGAGGCGCTAGAGGTTGAATCGGTCGCGGCTAGCGAACTGGTGCTCGAACTGGTCGAAGACGTGTCGCTCGACGACGTCAATCCAAGTTGCGACAATGCTGCGGAAATAGCTTGCAGCAGCGGGTTTGTGCCGCCGCTACTGCTTGTCGATGTGGTCGACGAAGAATCCGCGCTAGGCCCGGTCTGTTGGTTTGCGCGCGTGCGGTTAACCGCCCACGGCTCGGCGCTAGCAGCCGATCCTGTCAGTGCTGAAATGGACATGCATTGCTCCGAGTGGTTAGCGTGAATTCTTGCTGGAACGACGAATGGGTGTAGTGGCCGCTACCGTCGTTAACGGCCTTGTATTAGAGATCTTTTGAGGATTCGCTCGGGCGCTTATTACGCGATATTTCTGACGCTTAGTAAGGCGAAACGGTGTCTATCCGTAAGCATCGACTAGCTCCAAACAGGGTGCTGTTGCTCGTCATCAACCTTCCCGATATCTCAGTCGCTAAGCGGTCTACAGATTGAAAGATCGGGGCAGATTTTCGCGTTCGCCCGTTTGGCGGAAAGAGCATTGCCGCGCGCAGTGGTTTTGGGCGAACAGGGTGAGCTTGCCCCAAGCGAGACACACCGACAGCACGCGACTGATCGACAAAAAATGCCACAAAGCTTCGTCAAGTCGATGTCGCGCTTACCGGTAGAATGTCCGCATGGAACTCACTGGCATTGGCCTATACACCCTTCAGGAAGCAGAACGGCTCACGGGCGCTCAAGCGCGCGAAGTGAGCCGCTGGCTGTTCGGCTATACGTTCAAAGGTGGTGTCGGTGCTCCATTGTGGAAATCTCAACTCGCAGATCTCGATGAAAAGGTGATCGGTTTTCGCGACCTGATGGAGTTGCGTATCGTCAAGGCGTTCCGCAATCACGATGTTCCGCTTCAGGTAATTCGTGCTGCGATAGAAGGTGCGAAGGCAATGTTTGGAACCGACTATCCTTTCACTGCACATCGGTTTTTGACCGATGGCAAATCGATTTTTTCCGAAGCGTTGCAAGAACACGGCGACGCTGAAATGACCGATCTCGCCAAGCGACAATTGGTGTTTGAACATATTGTTCGGCCGGCGTTGTACACCGGAATCGAATTTGCACGCGACGGCCAGGCAAGCCGTTGGTTTCCACTCAAACGCAGCAACGCGATCGTGCTCGATCCGGAAATCGCATTTGGGAAACCCGTGCTGACCGGCTATGGCGTGAGAACGGAAATCGTCGCTGAGGCTTTCAAGGCTGAGAAAAATAAGAAAATGGTCGCGTTATTGTTCGATATCCCGGTCGCCGCAGTCGATGCTGCCATCCGCTACGAGCGAATGGCAGCATGAAGTATTTCTTCGACAACAATCTCTCCCCCATCTGGCTCACGCCATCCGGGAGCTGTGCGGAGTCGAAGAAACGGTTGCGCGTGTCATACATCTGCGTGACAGGTTTGCGGCGGATACGAAGGACCACGATTGGATAAAAGAGCTAGGCGAAGAGGGGCGTTGGGTTGTTCTATCGCAGGATGCCTTTCGTAAAAACGACACCGAGCGCAAAGCCCTGCGTGATTCCGGCCTGATAACGTTCGTGTTTCATCGACAGTGGACAGAGCGCCAGCACTGGGACAAGGCACAAAATCTGGTCAAATGGTGGCCAGCAATACTCGATCAAAGCCGGAGAATAAAAGGTGGTGCGGCGTTCCGAGTGCCATGGCGGTACAGCGGTGGAAAATTCGAACAGATTTCGCTGTAGTTAATAAGCAAAGTGGGACAGTGGTTGGACCCCACTCACCTCCGTCCCATACCCCCACTCCCGCGCTCTCAAATACCCCCTATACGCCACCGACAACCGATCACACACCTGATGCAACTCAGCCTGCGGATCAAGTGGCAGCCGCTTCGGCCATTGCGATTCCACTATCGGCGTGTCCTGCATCAGTATTTGCATATTGAAGTCATACAGATCCTGATCCGAGTGCGCTGACTCATCCTCGAACACCGACACCATCCACGCCCGCGTCTCCGTTTCGCTCACCGGCGACGCCACCAGCAACAGATGCAACGCGCCCGCACCGTGCTGCGCGACCTTCGACAAACTCGCCACCAGTGGCCGTTTCACGCGATACACATAGTCAATATCCACGCCCTCCTGTCCCGGCAATCCCGCTGGTTGCCAGAACCGACACTGCCGCGCCTCCAGCCCGCCCTCCGTCTCAATCACTTCGTAATCCTGCACTTCTGTATGCGATGCATCGCCGAGAATGCCGGCATGCACGAACGGGAAGTGCGCCATATCGAGGAAATTCTCGACCACGCGCGGCGCCGATGAACGCACCGTCTGCGCCGCGAGATTGATCCGGCGTGTTCCTGGCTTGTCGAACTCCCCGTACTCCGGGAAGAAATCGAGTGGACGAGAAGGCTCGCCGAGACACGTCCACACCACACCGTATTTCTCCTCCACGCGATACGTCCGCGCGCAAGCGCGCTTCGGTTTCGCGGAGCGTATCGAAGGATTAGAAGGAATGTGGATGCACTGGCCATCGACGTCATAGCGCCAGCCGTGATACGGGCACGCAATCAAGCCGCCCGTCACCGTGCCCAACGACAACTGCGCCCCGCGATGCGGACAGCGATCGCGCCAGACATGAACGTCGGTGGAAATATCGGGCTGCGCGGCCGACTCTTTATCTTCCGACTCGTTGCGCCAGACGACCAGCCGTTCGCCCGCGACCACAAACCCACGCGACTCCCCGGCGGGCACATCGGCGCTATTACAGACAGGCAGCCATTCGCCGAGCAACGCGGAATCGAGCACGGCGCGGGCGTCATCGGCGGCATTCGTGCCGTCAGCGGAAGAAGCGGATTCGAGTGGTTGCATCGGGCGTCGAAAAACCTACGTAGTAGATAACAACTTAAACAACAATTCCAAAACACCCTGGCGCGATGAATGCGTGCCAACCGATTCAAAATCGATCGCACCAAGTCAGTATCAATCCGCCAAGAATCTAGTCGAATTGTGCACTTTTCAGCCACTTCCCGGCGACGCAGTACGATTGCGATTCTGCACTACGCAGTCGCTGTAGAAAACGTGGCATCGATCGGCACTTCGAAAATCGTCATCAGGAGACTCAGAATGGGGCAGGCGAATGACCCCTTGCACCGGCACCGCGGTTACGTATGGTCGCCTCATCTCGATCCGGAAAAAGAGCAGGCGACGCTGCGAGTCGTACTGGGCTGCCTTGCGACGGCCGTGTACGGCGCGCTCGCGTGGTCCGTTCCATCGCCCGCCGCGACCGCCAGTTTCCATGCGCTCGCGCTCTATCTGATCTACGGCGTGGCGACACGGGTAATCATCAGCAGAATGCAGCGACAGTCGAATCTGCGGCTCGCATCCACGACTGTCGCCGACCAAGCACTGCTCACGGTGGTTCTCGGCGTCGGTGGAGCGCTCACCTTGCCCATGCTGTGGGCCGTCTTCCTGTTTCTGATCGGCGCGGGCGGGCGTTACGGCAAACACGCGCTGGCGTTGTCTTGCGCAACGGCGCTGGTGGGAATCGTCGCGTTGTCCGTCTTGCAGCCGTGGTGGATGATCAACCGTTCCGCGGCACTCGGAATCGGCTTGAGCGTGCTCGGGGCGTCGGTCTATCTCGCAGTGCTGGTCGGCCGCCTCGGCAGTGCGAACCGCGACCTCGCGCTCAAGGCGGGCACCGACCCGCTCACGGGCTTGAGTAACCGCTACATGCTGGAGCAGACTATCGGCCGGGCGGTGACGGCGATATCGACGGGACAGGAAGGCGCGACTGCGCTGCTGCTGATCGATCTCGACGGCTTTAAGGAAGTCAACGATACCTACGGACACGAAATCGGCGACATCGTGCTGCAAACTTTCGCGGCACTGCTGGCAGGAAGGGTAAGAATCACCGACACAGTCGCGCGGCTCGGCGGCGATGAATTCGTCGTGCTGGCGCGGCACGTGACCGGCAGTCACGCCGTGCAGACGGTGGCAAACGGCGTGCACGCGGTGCTGGCGGAAATGACGTCGGTGCAAGACCGGGTGGTGAATGTATCGGCGAGTATTGGTGCTTGCCTGATTTCACCGGAACTGAGCCCTGGTTACAGGGATATTGCTGTGCTGATGCGAGCCGCCGATCGCGCGATGTATCGCGCCAAAGGGTTAGGCAAAGGCCAGACGGAGTTCGCGCAGGGAGCGGATTTCGAAACCTGATCTGCGTTCAAGAACCCTCGACCGCCAAATATCATGCCTCCACGCCGGACCACGCTTGTTCCCGCAACTTCGCCCGCAAACGCGCAACGGCCTGGCTGTGCAACTGGCACACACGCGATTCGCTGACTTCCATCACCGCGCCAATTTCGCGCAGGTTCAGCCCCTTCTCGTAATACAAGCTCATCAGCAGCTTTTCGCGCTCAGGCAATTTATCGATTGCATCGACCAGCGCGGAGCGCAAGCTGCCGTCGAGCAGCGCGGAGAGCGGGTCGGCTTTATCGACGCAATAACGGTCGAGAAACGGCTCGTCATCGGAAGACCGGTCAAAGTCTTCGTAATAGATCAATTGACTGCCGTGCAGATCCTGCAACATGGCCTGGTATTCGATCAGCGGCATGTTCAAGTGCTCAGCCACTTCCTGTTCACTCGCCGACCGGCCGAGATGCTGCTCAACCTTGTGCACGGCCGATTCGACTTCGCGCGAGGTCTTGCGCATGCTGCGCGGCAGCCAGTCGTTGGCGCGCAGCTCGTCTAGCATCGCGCCGCGAATCCGCTGGCTGGCGTAGGTCTCGAACTGAGCGCCCTGATCTTCCTTGTAGCGGCTGGCGGCATCGAGCAGACCGATCATGCCGGCCTGGATCAAATCGTCCAGATCGACACTGGCTGGCATTTTTGCCACAAGCTGCAGTCCGAGCCGGCGCACCAGCGGCGCGTAGCGGGTCAGGACTTCGGACTGTGACAGTTTTCCTTGGGCGTTATACATCGCATTCACCTTGTTCCTTCTTCTTGCGGCATCACACGGACGCGGGGCTGCTCATCGCAAGCTGCATCAATGGCGTTTCGGGGCGGCGTACCGCGCCGGAGTTGGTCGAGCGCTCCAACCCTTGCTGCGTTTCCGCTCGCGAGGGCTGCACGGGCCATTCAAACTGCGACGCTTGCGGCATCGGCCAGTACTGCAATTCAGCGGCAATCTGCCGATAATCCCGGGCGGCGGCCGTCGCCGGAAAAGCTTCCACTGCGCAACGCGACAATTCGTGCGCTCGCGCCACGCGCGGATCTTCGGCCACGCAACCCGCCGGCATGAGTTGCACCGCGAGGTAGCGGCTGGCGACGCCGGCGAGGTTATCGAAGGCGATCTGTGCATCGGCGCCGTTCTTCACGTGATTCACGACGACCCGGAACCGGCCAATAGCGTGCGCATAGTGCAGACGCTTGATGCATGCGTACGCCTCGGTGATCGCGGCCGGTGCAACGCGGGTCACGATCACGAAGTCGTGCGCTTGCACGGCCAGGTTCGACAGCGCGCCGCTGCGATCAAGCTGGGTATCGATCAGGACGATATCGGCGGGTCCATCGAGCAGCACGCGGCTATGCGCGGCGTCCTGACTGATGCGTTCGTCGCGAGGCGCGGCGATCACCGAAAAGCCGAACGGCGTGCGCGTGACGGCGTCCTGCAAGAAACGCTTGCCGGACAAGACCGCGCCCAGTGCACCGTTGTCCGGCACCTTCGTCAGCCGGGTCACCGACAACGCGTTCTGGCGCTCATCGATCACCAGCACGTCCTTGCCTTGCGCGGCGAGAGCGGAAGCCAGGTTGACGACCGTCGATGTATTGCCGGTCCCCCCTAATCCACCTGCCGGGGCGCCGCAGACCGCCACGACCCGAGAGCCGTTGCGTGTCAGCAAGCGCCGCAGGCCTTCAGCCTGATCGGACACGAACTTATCCAAAATGAACCTCATGCAGTTCAGTGGAAGCGCGCGCGGAGAGCGCGGACAGGAGCGGCGGCACGTCGTCGTCTTGCGGCACGAACGGCGAACCGTCACGCGGAATGCAGAAGGCGCTTTTAATCAGGAAGCGCTTGGTCGCCACATACAGGTTTTCCGGCACCTTCTGACCCGTCGATACGTAATGCACGGGCAGCTTGTAGCGGATCACGGTGTCAAGTACGCCACCCAGGTTCGTGGCTTCGTCGAGCTTGGTCAGGATGCAGCCCGCGAGCGGCGGCTGGTCCGGCGCGCTCTGGTAGGCCTGCACGACTTCGTTCAACGTGTCGCCGTGGCTGGTTGCGTTCAGCAGCAGCAGGCGCTGCACCGGATGACCGGCGCCGCACAACATGGAGATGTGATCGGCGACAGTACGGTCACGCTGGCTCATGCCGATCGTGTCGATCAGCACGATGTGCTTGTTACGCAGTTCGGAGAGCGCGAGTTGCAGGTCGTCGGCGTCTTTGACCGCATGCACCGATACCCCGAGGATCTTGCCGAAAATACGCAGTTGTTCGTGTGCGCCGATCCGGTAGCTGTCGGTGGTGAGCAGCGCGACCTTGCTGGCGCCGAAGCGCATCACGCAGCGCGCGGCGAGCTTCGCGGTGGTGGTGGTCTTGCCTACGCCCGTCGGGCCCATCAGTGCGAAAACGCCGCCGCGGTTCATCATCGATTCTTCGCTGTCCATGACGGGCAGGTTGTTTTCGAGCACTTGCTGAACCCATTCCATCGACGCTTCGGCTTGTTCGATCTCCGGCATGTTGTCGATCACCAGGCGCACCAGCTGAGCCGAGAAACCGGCGGCGAACAGGCGCTTGGTCAGCTCGGCGTGATTCGGGCTGCGACGTTGGCGATCGCCCCACAGCAAGCCGGCGAAGTGCTCTTCCATCATGCCGCGCATTGACGATAGTTCATGCATGACGGTGTCGTTCATCACTTGCTCCACGCGGGTGCGGATGGCTTCGGTAACGGCGGCGGCGGCCGATGCCGGCAGTCCCGCGAAGGCGCCTTCCTGCATCGAAGTGGCGGGGTGGGCCGCCGGGGTTTGAGTGGCTGCGTGCAGTTGCGCGGTTTTTTGTTCCGCGCGGCGAGCGGCGAGTTGCGCGGCTTCGCGTGTCCATCCGTGGGCTTGCGCGGAGTCCTGCGGCGTGACCGTCACAGGACTGCCTAATCCCTTTGCGATGGCAGCCGACGCGCTCAGCGTGCGTTGCGGCGCGCTGTCAGCCGCTGACTGTGCTAACTGTGCCGATTGCGCGACCCGGCGGGCATGCTCGATCAGCCAGGGATTCGATTCGGCCATCGTGCGCGATGTGTCATCTGCCAGTGCTTCGGGCTCCAGATCATCCAGCGGTTCGGGATTGGCGCCGAACACCGACGAAAAGACATCGCCGCTGGCGTACGGGTTCGAACCCGCATTCGAATTTGAATTCGAGTGAGACTGCGAAAGTGATGGTGACAGTAACTGCGCGTGTGATTGGTTTCCGCTCGCCGCCTTCAGCTTCATCTCGCGATGTTCCGCGGCGGCTTTCGGCGAGATCTTCGCGAGATCGCCGTCCGCAACCGCGACGATCTCAACGCTGCCGTCTTCGGTTGTCCGGTTCGACAACACGACCGCATCGGGGCCCAGTGCCTCACGGACGAGCCGAAACGCGTCGCGACTTGTGGCACCGATGAATTTGCGGATGTTCATTTACCCCCCGATGAGCTCGCGCTCACGCTGATCTGTTGCGGTTGAACGGCAGCGCCACGTTTTGGGCGACGAACCGTTTTCCAGTGAATGAATTATTGCAAGGGTGGGTTGCGGGCCATCGGCTGATAAGAGCCGGGAAAGCGGGGTAATTCGGGAGATCGATAGTGGAGGCGGTGCACGGGTTGCATCGGGGAAATGCGTGCCGGATCAAACATCAGACAATTGATTCGATGTTTCAGTGACGGTGACGAAAGACCTCACCAAATGTTTCATTACGAGTCGTGTTATTTCGTCGCAGCGTTGGGCCGATTATTTCGCGGCGCGCTTTATTAATGCGCAACACAATACCAGGCAGTTCGTGATAATGATTTTATTAAGTTTTTGAAACGACTTCAATTAAGCTTAAAAATCGATGAACAATGATTAACTCGATGAAATTTCTATCGTGCCTTAAGACGAACCTACCTATAATAAATCGAAGGACAATTTAAATAAATTGCAATAGCAGAGCAAGCATTTCACGTCCTGACATTAATCAAGGAATACCCAAATGCCTCAAAAACTATTTCACGCACAACCGTTTCCGCTTCCGTTTGATTCACACACAACTGCATTGGTCGTGATCGACATGCAGCGTGATTTTGTTGAACCGGGAGGCTTTGGCGAAGCATTGGGAAACGACGTCTCCCTGGTGCGCAGCGCGATTGTCCCGTGCGGGAAAGTGCTGAAGGCGGCGCGTGATGCAAAGCTCCTGGTCATCCATACGCGTGAGGGCCACCGCGCCGACCTGGCCGATTGCCCGCCGGCGAAACTGACGCGCGGCGGCAAGACGTTCATTGGCACCGACGGCCCCATGGGCCGCATCCTGGTTCGCGGGGAGGCCGGGCACGACATCATTCCCGAGTTGTATCCGGCGTTTGGCGAACCTATCATCGACAAACCGGGTAAGGGCGCGTTCTATGAAACCGACCTGCAGCTGATCCTGCAAAACCACGGGATCAAGACGCTCATCGTGTGTGGCGTGACCACTGAGGTCTGCGTGACAACGACCGTTCGCGAAGCCAATGACCGCGGCTACGAGTGCATCATTCCGGCGGATTGCGTCGGATCGTATTTCCCCGAATTCCAGAAATCGGCGCTGGAGATGATCAAGGCGCAGGGCGCAATTTTCGGCTGGGTCAGCGACGCCGCGGCCATTGTCGACGGCTTGCGCGCCTGAAGCCGGCCAGGCAGCCATGGCACGCCTCCTCACGTTCCCTGTGTGCTCGGTTGGCTATATGGCCGAGCACGGGCCGCGCGAGACGCTGCGGTTCTGGGTTCATAGCTGCTTTCAGCACGCGATGAACTTGTCGTCGGCGAATGGCGAGTTGCTGACTTTGCTCGGTCCGCGCTATCAGAACCTGCCCACGGCCATCAGGCTCGCGACGCCGCCGGGTTGGGATTGGCGCCATCAAGCGCATTCGCGGCAGCCCGTCACGCTCGAGAACAACGAGTTGCGCGGCACACTCTGGCGCGCGAACCTGAGCCAGGCGCCGTGCTGGCGGCCTGGAGCGGACCGGGCGCCGGGCGGCCATTCGCCGAGCGCGCTGCTGGCGGCGTATCCGTTGCTGTCGAGCCAGTTGCTGGCGTACTGCATGGAGCGCGAGGTGCGCAGCAGCCTGCAATTGCTGCCGGGTTGGCCGCCGGGTGGGCGCACCCCTCGCTTGAACCCCGGCGACGCAAAGGCAGAGTTGGAACGCGGCGTCTCGGAACTGATTGGATACGGCGCAGGGCTGACGCCGGATGGCGACGACTACTTGCTGGGTTATCTGGCGTCGTTATGGCCGTGGCAGCATCTTGGCGTCATATCCGCGCACTTGAAACTACTGCGCCCGGCAATAAAGAGTCAACTTCACAGAACGACCAGTATCAGCCGGCATTATCTGGAGCTTGCGTTGCAGGGACACTATTCACAATCGATCGATCATTTGACGACCGTCCTGATTCACGGAGGGTCGCCGGTGGAGGCGAAACTTGCGGCAATCAATGTCATGAAATTCGGCTCGTCATCTGGCGCAGATTGTCTCGGCGGTTTTCTGCACGGAATAAGGGCGCTTGGAAAGATCGAGCAGATAGAAATGAACTGATCCTTTATATGGATTAGCGGAAAATCATTATCGAGTTAATCAAATTGATGGTACCCGGCGCATGCAACGCCGGGTTCGCCAGGTGGGCACTCGGCCAAATCTGAAGCAGGCAAGTGTAACGATTACCGGAAGCTGAAATGAGCATAAGAACCAAGGTCTTCAAGAACATGTATCAGGACTCTGTCTCCCTGATGCAGATATCCGCGCACATCTCCAAGCTCGCCGGCATTGAACAGGCATCGGTGGTGATGGGAACGCCCACCAATCTGGCGCAACTGCGGGACGCGGCGCTGGACGACGGTTGTACAGCCGGTCCGAACGATCTCGTGATCGCGGTACGCGGGGAGATCGCTGCATGCGACGGCGCGCTCGTGATTGCGGAAGAGCGCCTGAACAGCAAGCCGGAGGAGTCAAGCGGCGACGGCGTGCGCCCGCCACCGCTTGCCAGCCTCGAAATGGCGGTCGAACAGCAGGCGGCATCGAATCTCGCCCTGATCTCGGTGCCCGGCGATTACGCCGCCGCCGAAGCGATCAAGGCGTTGCGCCTGGGGCTGTCGGTCATGCTCTTCAGCGACAACGTCAGCCTCGCCCACGAGTGCGCCATCAAGACACTCGCACGCGAAAAGAACCTGCTGGTGATGGGCCCCGATTGCGGGACGGCCATTATTAACGGCATGCCGTTGGGCTTCGCCAATGTGGTGAAGCGCGGGGCGATTGGCGTGGTGGCGGCATCGGGCACCGGCTTGCAGGAGGTGACATGCCGCATCGACCAGTTGGGCGCCGGGATTTCGCAGGCGCTGGGCACGGGCGGCCATGACCTGCACGAATCGATCGGCGGGATCTCCATGTTGTACGGTCTCGATGCGCTAAGCGCAGATCCCGACACCCACGTGATCGTGCTGATCTCCAAGCCGCCCGCGCCTGCTGTCGCGGAAAAAATCCTGGCGCGGGCGCGCGCTGCGGGCAAGCCGGTCGTCGTCAATTTCCTGGGCGCGCAGCCGGAAGACATGAACGTGCCGGGGATCACGCCGGCGTACACCCTGGCCGATGCCGCTGGCTTCGCCGTCGCGTTGTTATCGGGTGCTGCGCTGCCGGCCTCAGTCGCCGAGGTCAGCACGCCGGACGCCGGACGTCTCCACGATTACAGCCGTACCTTGCGGCCCATGCGGCGCTTCATCCGTGGTGTGTTCGCGGGTGGCACGTTTTGCTACGAAAGCCAGTTGTTATTGCGGCAACGCGGCTTCGCGGCGTCGTCGAATACGCCGGTTGCGTCGAACAGCAAGCTCGAGGATATCTGGCACAGCACGGGTCACACACTCGTCGACATGGGCGATGACGATTTCACGCGTGGCCGTCCGCATCCCATGATCGACCCCACGCTGCGCAACCAGCGAATCCTCGCGGAGCTGAACGACCCGCAAACCGCCGTCGTGCTGTTCGACCTCGTGCTCGGTTATGGCGCATCGGCAGAACCTGCGCGCGAGTTGTTAGCGCTGATCGAACACGCGCGACTTCAGGCGGCAGGCAAAGACTTGCCGGTCCTGATCTCCCACGTCTGCGGCACAGAAGCCGATCCACAAGTCAGAAGCCGTCAGGTCGATACCTTGCGCGAAGCCGGCGTTCTCGTCGCGGGTTGCAACGCGCAGGCGGCACTTTGGGCGAGCCACGTTGCCCATCTTCAGGCGCAAAAATAACGGGACCATGATGAACACGCTATTTAACCAGCCACTGAACGTGGTGAATGCAGGCTTGAGCAGTTTTGCCGATAACCTCGCCCTCGCCGGCGGCGATGTCATCAACCTGCAGTGGCAGCCGCCCGCGCTCGGAGACGTAGACGCGGGGCTGGCGCTGGCATCGCTGATTCGCCATCCGTTAGTCGATCACGCCAACGAGCAGGCGTTCCAGCAATATCTTGCGGCCCAGCCCGTTCTCGTCGATGTCATGAGCGCATCGCACGCGATCGGCGCAATGGCGCATCGCAAGCTGATCCTGCACGCGGGTCCGCCGATCGAATGGACCGATATGTGCGGACCGGTGAAGGGCGCGATTGTCGGTGCGATCCTGTTCGAAGGATGGGCGACGACCCACGAAGCCGCCGAGCGGCTGGCGGCGGATGGCGCGATCGAGTTCGAGCCGTGTCACCACTATCAGGCGGTCGGCCCCATGGCGGGCATCATCAGTCCGTCCATGCCGCTGTGGGTGATCGAGAACAAAACAAACGGCCGGCGGGCTTTCAGCAACTTCAACGAAGGGCTCGGCAAGGTGCTGCGTTTCGGCGCCAATAACCAAGAAGTGCTGGACCGTTTGCACTGGATGACGCAAGAGCTCGCGCCGGCATTAAAGGCCGCGTTAAAGGTGCTGGGTGAAGTGGAGTTGAAGCCGATGATGGCGCAGGCGTTGCACATGGGCGACGAAGTCCATAACCGCAACGCGGCCGCGACCGGCCTCTTGATCAAGCGCCTGATTCCCGCGTTGTTATCGACCGGATTGCCGATCGAGCGGATTCAGCGCGTGACGGAATTCATTGTTGGCAACGATCACTTCTTCCTCAATCTCTCGATGGCCGCGTGCAAGGCCATGACCGATGCAGCCCACAACGTGCCGTTCAGTTCAATGATCACGGTCATGGCGCGCAATGGCGTGAACTTCGGCATCCGCATGTCGGGCACGGGCGACCGGTGGTTCCAGGCGCCCGCCAATCCGGTGGAAGGTTTGTTCTTCCCGGGCTATGGCGTGGAAGACGCCGCAGCCGATCTCGGCGACAGCGCGATCACCGAGACGGCAGGAGTGGGCGGCTTCGCCATGGCGTCGTCGCCGGCTATTGTGAAGTTCGTGGGCGGCACGCCGGCCGATGCCACCAGCAACAGCCGTCGCATGCAGGCCATCACGCTGGGCGGCAATCCTGCGTTCACGCTCCCCGCACTGAATTTCGCGCCGACTGCCGCGGGTATTGATGCCCGCAAGGTGGTTGATCGCGGCATCCTGCCGATCATCAATACCGGGATTGCGCACAAGGAGGCTGGCGTCGGGCAGATCGGCGCGGGTATTACCACGGCGCCGATGCCGGGTTTTATCGAAGCGATTCGCGCGCTCGCCGAATACGTTTAAATCACAGGGACCAAGCAGCATGACCAAGCCTCTGGCAATTGTCGCGGTCGGCGGCAACGCGCTGATCCGCGACGATCAACACGATAGCATTCCTGATCAATACGACGCCGTCGTCGAAAGTGCACGGCACATTGCTGACATGATCGAGGCCGGATGGGACCTGGTGCTGACGCACGGCAACGGGCCGCAAGTTGGTTTTATCCTGCGCCGCTCAGAACTTGCCGCCGATGAAGTCCGGCCGGTGCCGCTGGACTACGCCGTCGGCGATACCCAGGGCGCGATTGGCTACATGTTTCAGAAGGCGTTGAGCAACGCGTTGCGGCGTCGCGGGATTCATCGGCACGTGGTCACCGTTGTGACCCAGACGCGTGTCAGCAGCGACGATCCGGCGTTCCTCAAACCGGGCAAACCGATAGGCGCTTTCCTCGACGAAGCAACGGCGCTGCAGCGCCAAAAATCACTCGGATGGACGCTGATGGAAGATGCCGGACGGGGCTGGCGCCGGACGGTGGCGTCGCCGCAGCCGCTGGAGATCATGGAGCGCGAGGTGATCGCGACGTTGCTTGCACAAGGTTGCGTGGTGATCGCGTGCGGCGGCGGCGGCATTCCGGTTCTGGTCGATGAGCACCAGCAGATCTCGGGCGTGGAAGCGGTCATCGACAAAGACCTGGCTTCGGCACTTCTCGCCGAACAATTGGGCGCCGATCTCCTGCTGATACCCACAGGGGTTGAACAGGTGGCGATCAATTTCGGCAAGCCGGATCAGCGCTGGCTCGACACGCTGAGCCTGGCCGAAGCGCAGGAACTGATCTCGCAAAATCAGTTCGGCGCGGGGAGCATGCTGCCCAAAGTGGAAGCCATCATGCGATTCGTGACTCATAGCCGGTCGCATGGCGGCCACGGAAAAGGCTTGATTACAAGTCCCGAATCGATCAAGCGTGCACTTGATCGCAAGACTGGGACGTGGATCACGCAATAGCGGTTTGCGTCGTGGACATTTTATTTAGCAATACCAATTGTAAAAAAATGAAGGCAGACAGATGAACAACACTACGTTGCTGGCCGTCAATGGCACGCTCATGCGTGGGCTCGAACTGAACGGCAACATGACCGCGGCGGGCGGCGTGTTCTTGCGTGAAGATCACACCGATCCGCATTACAGGCTCTGGAGTATTGGCGATCGCCATCCGGGAATGATCCGCGTGGCTGCAGGCGGAACGTCGATCGCGCTCGAGATCTGGGAATTGCCGCTCGCGTCGTTCGCCGCTTTGTTGCTGAGCGAACCGGCGGGTCTGGCGATCGGCAAGGTGACGCTTCGCGACGGCGCTCAGGTGCTGGGCGTGCTGGCCGAACCTTGGTTGGTTGAGAACCAGAAGGACATTACCGCGCACGGAAGCTGGCGCGCCTATACCGGCCATTTCTATTCCGCGTGACTGCGCGGCACTCCAAGGAACATTTGTATGCGCGACACTGACGAACGCCCGAATACGGCGCCCGGGTATCGCATTGCCATGATTTTATTGGGCATTGCGATTACGCCGCTTTTGCTCTCATCCTCCAGTCTTGGGAGCCAGTTATCGAGCCTGGCGTTGATCAAAGTGGTGGTCATCGGCGGGATCATTCTGACTATCCTTTCCGCGATCACTATTTGTGTTGGCGAGAAGGCGCGGTTGCCCACGTACGGCATTGTTAAATATCCGTTCGGCGAAAAAGGGGCGATCGCGATCAACGTCCTGCTCGCGGTCAGTTTGTTCGGATGGATTGCCGTGACCGCGAATATGTTCGGGCATTCGGTTCACGATCTATTGGCGCAACAGGGCTTGGAGATACCGGTTCCGATGCTCGTTGCTGTAGGTTGCGTGATCTTTGTGGCCGCTACGGCTTTCGGTTTCGAACTGCTCGGCAAGGTGGCTCAGTTCGCCATACCCGTTATCGCGTTGATGCTCTGTTATTGCGTGTATGTCGCGGCTCACGGAATGGTCCCGGTGCCAGCCGGGTTCACCGATATGAATACCGGCGTGGCCGTTTCCACTGTTGTCGGGACGATCATTGTGCTGGTGGCTACGCTGCCTGATTTCGGCAGTTTCGTTCATAACCGCAAGCATGCGTTGATCGGCGCGGTGCTGACGTTCCTGATCGCGTATCCGTTGTTGTATTGGGCGGGTGCAACACCGACCGGATCTCAGGGAAAGCTTCCTTGCTGGGCGCTATGGCCGTATTCGGGGCCGTGCTGCCGGCCGCTTTACTGCTTATTTTTGCGACCGTGACGGGGAATGCCGGGAACATGTTTCAAGGCACGCTGGTTGTTTCGACCTTGTTCACGCGGTTTCCGAAATGGCAGATTACCGTCGCGCCGGGTGTGCTGGCGGTGATTGTCGGCAGTATGGACATAATGGCGTGGTTCATCCCGTTTCTGCTGTTTCTGGGCATTGCGACGCCGCCGGTGGCCGGGATTTATATCGCAGACTTTTTGCTTTATCGGCGGGGTGGGTATGACGAGCGTCTGCTGGTTTCCGATCCGCAGGTGAAGGTGCTGACTTTCGTTGCGTGGATCATCGGGGCGTTGGTCGGGTTTATGACGGTGAAGGGTGTGTTTTCTTTTACGGGTATCCCGTCGCTTGATTCGATTATTGTCGCGTGTGCGTGTTATGCGATTTTCAGCCGGGTCACGAGATTGCGGGGTGTCGCCTCGCGGCTCTGAATGGGATTGGTCGTGGTTTTGGTTTTGGTTCGCACCCGGGGATGGGGGCCGCTGGCGCTTGGTGGTTAGGGGATGTCGCTTTCGGTGTTAGTGGGCGGGGTTGCTAGGTTCTAGCGTTAGCGGTCGGAGTCGTCGGCGGGTTGTTGCTTTCAGGGTTAGTGGTCTGCGAGAGTCGGATTTTCTCTTTATCACTATTGGCCACTGTGCGTGGCGGCACGTCATTTCTTTGTCCAAAGCGACAAAGAAACGAAGCAAAGAAAGCGCTTTCAAACCACGCTACCCTAAGTGTCCACAGCGTGCAGTTTTGATTCATAGGTGCCCCAAAAGCACGGTGCTCGCCAGAGCGCAGGACGTGTGAAACCCTCCTTCTCGCGAATCCTGACATAGACACGCTTCGCCACCAGTGCTCTCGGGCAAGCACGAATGCCCACGAACCAGTACGGCCTTACGGAACTGCGAGGCTGCGGTTTTTTATAGATTAGCTGTTTGGTCAGCGCGGTCGTGTTCGTGGTGCGCTGCCTGATCCTTAGCAGGTTGACGCGCGTTTGGTGTTTCGATTTTCGGTGAATTGGCTACGCATTTAGTGCGGCTACTTTCGCCGGGTACGGCCTCATCCCCTTCGGGGATTTGTTACATAAGGGGTTGGTGAGGTGATTCGTCGTGCATAAAAATTCGGAGGGCGGTGTCCGCGGATAGCGCGGGGTGTTCTTCGGGCGGGTTCAGTCACTGGTGGCGAAGCGTGTCAGAACCCGTGTACGGAGAAGGAGGGTTTCACACATCCGTGGCTCTGGCGAGCACAGTGCTTTTGGGGCACCTATGAATCAAAATTGCACGCTGTGGACACTTAGGGTAGCGCGGTTGAAAGCGCTTTCTTTGCTTCGTTTCTTTGTCGCTAAGGACCAAGAAATGACGTGCCGCCACGCACAGTGGCTAACAGTGATAAA
>NZ_LMUF01000073.1 GCF_009766085.1 Burkholderia sp. S171
TCTGCAGGATATCGCGGCCGCAGAAGACCTAAGCTAGCGTTTAGAGTGCAATTTTGTCAGCAGCCATACTCTAAGCCCTGTTTTTAAGTACCCAGGAAGCCAGAATAGTCTTGAGAAGGGAGGAAATTGCTGGGCAGCATTATGAGCATTATCAACACTTTTTTTCATGGAGGAAGTAAGTACAGGCAAAGCCAGATGAATTACGTTTAGAGCTGTGGAGGTCATTAAGACCCTGAATAATTGCTTTGATGGACCCATGCTGCCACAAAAAAAGATATAGGGGGCTGCCTTTATCCATGACATATAGCCACATCGGAGACATTTAATGATGCAATTTGAGCCCTGTGCCGAAGCTCAGTACCATATTACATGCCTCAAAGTGGTATCCAACCGTTAACTACAAATTAGAAACGTATACGGATC
>NZ_LMUF01000067.1 GCF_009766085.1 Burkholderia sp. S171
TAGCTCTGGCTCGAACCCACGCCCGATCCCGCTGTGTGATACGTGTTTGCGTTGTAGCTGATGAAACCACCGTTGACGCCCTGGTCCCACTGTTCGGGCGGCACATAACCGCGCGCCGAATTCTTCATGAACGCTTGCGGCACGCTCAGTTCGAGCGTCTGCTGCGTGAAGTCGAAATCGACCGTTGCGCCGGGTACGATGGTGGCAATTTCATCGCAGGTGTCGGCATTGGTCGTGCTCACGCTACGTCCCGCGGCTGCATCGGCCTTTGCCAGATCCACGCCCGCACGCTGCAACAACGCGCGGCTGAAACAGGGCTTTGAGCCCAGCTTGCCGTC
>NZ_LMUF01000075.1 GCF_009766085.1 Burkholderia sp. S171
GCTTGACACGGAAAGTCATATCAGAAATGACGTGCCGCCACGCACAGTGGCTAACAGTGATAAAGAGAAAATCCGACTCTTGCAGACCACTAACCCTGAGAGCAGCAACCCGGCATTGACCCCGACCGCCAACGCCGACCTAAACCCGTCCACCGGCGCGAGCAAACACCCCCATCACGCTGCCGACAACACCTCAACAATCTTCCGCCGATACGCAATCCCCTCAGCGTTAAACAAATGGCAATGCTCCGGCAACGCACCAAGCTTCAGCACTTCACCACGCGAATGGCGCTCCAACGGCGGAATCCGGGCAATGATCCCCTCCGGCGCCACCGTCGACTCCGAGTACAAATACGCGGCATCGCCGAGCGACTCCACGGCCATCGTCTTCGCCGATACCCCGTGCTCCACCGTCGCCGCCGTCCCTGCATGCAAATGCTCCGGACGAATCCCGACCGTCACTGAATCGCCGACCTTCGCACTACCCGGCTCGACCGCCGTCAGTTGAGTCTCACCCGTCGCATACTTCACCAGCACACCATCGCTTAACACCTGCGTAACTTCGGCGTTAAAGAAATTCATCTTCGGCGAGCCGATAAAACCCGCCACGAACTTGTTCTGCGGCGCGTGATAAAGCTGGTTAGGCGTTCCGACCTGCTCCACGTTCCCCGCCGACAACACCACGATCTTGTCAGCCAGCGTCATGGCCTCCACCTGATCGTGCGTTACGTAGATCATCGTGGTCTTGAGCTCGTCGTGCAGCCGCGCGAACTCCAGGCGCATCTTCACGCGCAACGCGGCGTCAAGGTTGGACAGCGGTTCGTCGAAGAGGAACACCTTCGGCTTGCGCGTGATCGCACGGCCGATCGCGACCCGCTGACGCTGGCCACCCGACAATTGCTTAGGCTTCCTATCAAGCAAATGATCGATGTGCAGGATCTTCGCGGCCTGCTGCACCGCTGCATCAATCTCCGGCTTCTTCGTGCCGGCCAGCTTCAAACCAAACGCCATGTTGTCGTACAGCGTCATGTGCGGATACAGCGCGTACGACTGGAACACCATCGCAATCCCGCGCTTGGCCGGCTGCACGTCGTTCACGCGCACGCCGTCGATGGTCAGGTCGCCGCCGGTGATATCTTCCAGCCCGGCGATCATCCGCATCAGCGTGGATTTACCGCAACCGCTTGGGCCCACGAACACGACGAACTCGCCGTCCGCGATATCGAGGTTCACGCTGCGAATCACTTCCGTTTCTTCGTAGCGCTTGTTGATGTTACGCAGATTCAGGCTTGCCATGATGGAGTCTCCGTCTTTAACTTGGCTTCGTTTTCTGCGAGCAAGAGGCTCACGGCAGTTCGAAGCTTGCGTTTTGCAGCCACTGTCCAACGAGCACGGGGAGTTGTCCCATCTCGTCGAACACGACACTTGCGCCAGCACGTTTCAGCGCATCAATTTGCCCTTCAGTTGCATGACCGCCGCCCAGGAAACCGAGCACGGTCATGCCCGCCGCCGCCGCCGCGGTGACGCCGGTCACGCTGTCTTCAACCACCACGCAGCGTTCCGGTGCGACCCGCATGGTCCGCGCCGCCGCAAGGTACACGTCGGGCGCGGGTTTCGGGTTCGGCACTTTATCGGCGCAAAACAGATGCTCACCGAAAAACCGCACGAGGCCCGTGCGGTTCAGCACGGCTTCCACATACGACGTAAAGCTGTTGCTCGCGCAAGCCTTGCGCAAGGAAATCGCGGCCAGCGCGGCCTCGATTCCATCGACTGCCGGCCCTTCCACGGCCGCGGCTTCCACGACCACCCGGATTGCGTCGATCTGGGCTGCATCGAGCGTCCGGCCCAGTGCTTCAGCCGTGCGCAGCAGCACCGTTTCAATCCGCAGCCCGAGCAGCGGCGTGACGATCGGCTCGGCATCCACACCGGGCCAGAGCGCCTGCATTTCCTGCACGAGCACGCGTCCCGCAATCGCTTCGCTGTCGATCAATACGCCGTCGCAGTCGCAGATCAGCAGATGCCCGTCGAGGGCATCTGCTGGAGCGAGCACGCCCGGTACGCCGGCTTGGGACAAGTTCAGGTTCACTGGATCGACCTCGCGTTCCACCTCGGGTTCCACTTCATTTCACCGCGCCGAAGGTCAGGCCGCGCACCAGTTGCTTCTGCGACAACCAGCCGACAATCAGGATCGGCGCCACGGCCAGCAGTGAAGCCGCCGAGAGCTTGGCCCAGAACAAACCTTCAGGACTCGAATACGACGCGATGAACACCGTCAGCGGCGCCGCGTTCGAACTCGACAGGTTGATGCTCCAGAACGCCTCGTTCCACGACAGGATCACAAGCAGCAACGCGGTGGACGCGAGCCCGGGCAGCGACATCGGCATCAGCAGATAGACGATTTCCTGCCACGTCGCCGCGCCATCTATACGCCCGGCCTCCAGGATGTCGCGCGGGATTTCGTTAAAGTACGTGTAGGACATCCAGACGGCGATCGGCAAGTTGATCAGCGTGTAGACGATGATCAACCCCCACACGGTGTCGAGCATGCCGGTGTTTTTCCACAGCAGGTAGATCGGCACGAGCACACCCACCGACGGCATCATCTTCGTCGAGAGCATCCACAGCAGTACTTTCTGCGTTTTCTTCGTTGGGAAAAACGCCATTGCGTAAGCGCACGGCACGGCGAACAACAAGCAGATCACCGTGACACCAACCGAGATCAGGATGGAGTTCCACGCAAACGCGAAATAGTTACTGCGCGCGAACACCTCGCGGAAACTGTCCAGCGTCGGCGTGAAGATCAGCGACGACGAATACGCCTGCTGCTCGGTCTTGAATGCCGTGATGGTCATCCAGAAGATCGGGAAAAACAGCAGCAGTGCGAACAGCCACGCGATCACGCCCAGCACGCCGCGCTTGAGCGTGTCGAGGATCGGCACGGACGTTGTTGCGGTAACGGGATGGCTCATGATTCGTACTCCCCTTTCAGGTTCTTCGCGAGCATGCGCACCAGGAAGAACGCAACGACGTTCGCCAGCACGACCGCCAGGATGCCGCCGGCAGAAGCCAGGCCGACGTCGAATTGCTGCAGGCCAAGCGCGTAGATCAAGTACGACAAGATGGTGGTCGCAGTGCCTGGACCGCCGCCGGTCGTCGTATAGATTTCAGCAAAGATGGAGAGCAGGAAAATGGTTTCCATCATCACCACCACGGCTATGGCGCGTTTCAAGTGCGGCAGCGTGATGTAGAAGAACATGGCAAACGCACCGGCGCCGTCGATGCGCGCCGCTTCCTTCTGCTCCTGGTCCAGCGACTGGATTGCGGTAAACAGAATCAGGAATGCGAACGGTAGCCATTGCCACGCAACAATCACGATCACCGCAAAGAGCGGATAGTCGCCAAACCAGTCGATAGGCTGAAGTCCTAACGATCGCATCAACGCCGCAATCAGGCCATACACCGGATGCAAGATCATGTTCTTCCAGATCAGCGCGCTGACCGTGGGCATGACGAAGAACGGTGCAATCACCAGCAACCGCGCAATGCCCTGACCGTAAAACTTGCGGTCGAACAGCACGGCCAACAGCACGCCACCAATCACGGTGATCGCCAACACCGATCCGATCAGCGTCAACGTGTGAACAATCGACGGAAGGAAAGCCGGATCAGTCGCGAGGAATTCATAGTTTTCGAGCCCGGCAAACCCTTTGACATCCGGGTTGAGCAGGTTGTATCGAGAGAACGAATACCAGATGGTCATCGCGAGCGGAATGGCCATCCACAAGAACAGTACAGCAGTCGACGGCATGATGAGCCAGCGAACCGACTTCGCGCGCTTCTTGTCACGCGCGGCGTTGGATTCCGCGTAACCGTCTGTGAGGGGGGGATTAAGTTGACTCATGATCGTGTCACCTCTCGATGATGATGCGCAGGCCGCGCGCTAGACGCTTCTTCACAGAAGCGGCGCGGCCCGCTGTCCTACATTAGGCGCAACAAGTTGCTGCTTCGGGCCCTTACTTCTGGTACCCGGCCTGTTTCACGGCACGATTGGCTGCGGCGTTGCCAGCTGTCAGCGCGGCGTCAACAGTCGTCTGTCCGGCGACCACACCGGCGATCGACTGACCAACCACGGTACCGAACGACTGGAATTCAGGAATCCCGACGAACTGAACACCGGTGTACGGCACCTTTTGCAGCGTTGCATCGGTCGGACTCGCCGATTCGATTGCGCTCAGCACGAAGTCGCCGAACGGTGCCGCTTTCTTGTATTCCGGATTGGCGTAGGTCGACTTGCGCGTGCCCGGCGGAACCGAGGCCCAGCCTTCGTCCTTCGCAACCAGTTCGATGTACTCCTTCGACGTAGCCCAGGTCGCGAACTTCTTCGCGGCGTCCTGCGATTTCGAGGTTTTCGGAATCGCAAGCGACCACGACCACAGCCAGTGGTTGCCCTTCGGCGTGACCGCGACCGGCGCTGCCGCGAAGCCAATCTTGTCAGCCACTTGCGATTGCGCCTTGTTGTACAACATGCCCGCCGCCACCGTCGCGTCGATCCACATTGCGCACTTGCCCGAGGACATCAACGTCAGGTTCTCGTTGAAACCATTCGAGCTGGCTCCCGGAGGGCCGTCGGTCTTAAGCAGGTCCGAGTAGAACGTGAGGGCCTTGTGCCACTCCGGGGTATTCAGTTGAGCTTGCCATTTCTCGTCAAACCAGCGGCCGCCGTACGTATTCACGACGGTTGAGAAAAACGCCATGTTCTCGCCCCAACCCGCTTTGCCGCGCAGGCAGATGCCGTACTGGCCTTTGGATTTGTCGGTGAGCTTGTCGGCGAATTGCTTGATCTGGTCGTAGGTGGGCTGATCGGGCATCTTGAGGCCGGCTGCTTCGAACAGATCCTTGCGGTAATACGTCATCGAGCTTTCGACGTAGAACGGCAGCGCGTACAACTGGCCGTTATACGAGAGGCCGTCGCGGGCGGTCTTCACCACGTCGTCGAGATCGTAGCTGGCCGGCAAGTTGTCCATTGGCGCGAGCCAGCCGCGCTTGCCCCACTGCGGCGCTTCGTACGTGCCAATCGCCATCACGTCGAACTGACCGCTGTTCGTGGTGATGTCGGTGGTGGCCCGCTGGCGCAGCACGTTTTCTTCCAGAATGACCCACTTCAGTTGAATGTCCGGATTCGCTTTTTCGAATGCCGGCGACAGCTTCTTCAACTCGATCATGTCCGGGTTGTTAAGCGTAGCGATCGTCACGGTTGCGGCCTTGGCTGCGATTGGTGCAATGGCGGCAACGGTGAATGCAGCGAGTGCGAGCGAGCGCATCGGCAGGTTCTTGAGGGTGAAGTTGGCGCGTTTCATGTTGTTTCGTCTCCTTTATCGTTAGCACGGGCGCTGGTCTTGCGTTGCGTTGCTTGAAGCAGTCGATACTCGGGTAGTACAGGTGTTGCTTTAATGACTTTCGCTAATGTGATCTTCACTGCGGCGGCGTCCTGATACATGCGTGCGTGCGCAGCATCCAGGGCATGCCTTCAACTCATCCAGTTGCCGCCGTCCACGTTCAATGTTTGTGCCGTGATGTAGTCCGCATCCGACGATACGAGGAACAGTGCCGCGCCCGTCAGGTCGTTCGGCAGCCCCATGCGGCCGAGCGGTACGGCTTCGCCAACCAGCCGTTTTTTCTCGCCGAGCGGGCGGTTTTCGTACTTCGCGAAGAGGGCATCGACCGTCTCCCACATCGGGGTATCGACTACGCCTGGTGCGATGCTGTTCACGTTGATGCCATGTTGCGCGAGACCCAGCGCGGCTGATTGCGTGTAGCTGATCACGGCGGCTTTGGTTGCGCAATAGTGGGAAACTAGCGCTTCGCCGCGACGTCCCGCCTGCGACGACATGTTCACGATCTTGCCGCCCCGGCCCTGCTCCACCATACGTTGCGCCACGAGTTGCATCAGGAAGAACATGCCCTTCACGTTGACCGAGAACAGGCGGTCGAAGACGTCCCAGGCTTCGTCGAGGATCGGGCGCATGTCGAAGAGCGCCGCGTTGTTAAACAGGATGTCGATGCCGCCAAACTTCTCGACGGCTGACGAGACGATACGTTCCAGGTCTTCGCGCTTCGTGACATCGGCCTTCAAAGCCAGCACGCGCCCGGCGCCTTCCGGGAAACGCTGCGCCAACTCACTTTCGTCTTTCAGATCGACGACGACAACCTTCGCGCCTTCGTCCAGAAATCGTTTCGTGACCGCTTCGCCAATCCCGCTTGCCGCACCCGTCACGATTGCTACCTTGTCCTGCAGTCTCACGGTTGTCTCCGGTTCGTCTTTGATTCGACTACTTGAAAAATTGCACGCTTGAAACACGTTTTGGTGAGCGAACGCTCTTTGCGTGATCATTTGCTCTCTGGTTGGTCGAATGATCGGCGAGGTATGAGGCGGTGTCAAGGCACGCCGTCATGTTTCGATGGTGCGGCGCGCAAAGCACCTCAAAACCGCGGGAAAACCCCAACCGGCGCGGGTTTGCGGGGAATCGGAAGGTGTCGGGAAAGAGGATCAGACAGGCTTTCGTAATACGCTGGCGGGTGCAAAAGGGATTGATACGTTATATCATCGCGGTCGACTTGACCGGTCATAGCGGAGTGCCCCATCGCAGTCGCCATGCTTGGCGGCGAGCGAGCAGCAGCACCCGATACGCACATCGTCAGCCTCTATCCACCCTCATTCCAGGAAACACCATGAGCAAGCTTGCCGCCGCCATCCTGACCAGCGCCGCCCTTTTATATGCCAGCTTCTGCAGCACAGCCACGGCGCAAACGGCGTCCACGGGCGTGGTGCCGGTGGTCGCGGCCGAGAATTTCTACGGCGATGTCGTGCGTCAGCTCGGCGGCAATCATGTCCAGGTGACGAGCATCCTGAGCAACCCCGACGAAGATCCGCATCTGTTCGAAGCCAGCCCGAAGACCGCCCGCGCGTTGCAGAATGCGGCGCTCGTCGTGTATAACGGCGCCGACTACGATCCGTGGATGGACAAGCTGCTGTCGGCATCGAAGGGCAAAGGGCGAACGACGATCGTCGCGGCGCAACTGATGGGCAAGAAATCCGGCGATAATCCGCATCTGTGGTACGACCCGGCGACGATGCCGACGGTGGCGAAAGCAGTGAGTCAATATCTCGTCCAGGCGGACCCGGCGCACAAGGCTGACTACGATGCGCGTCTGGCGACGTTTTTGGCTTCGGTGAAACCCATCGACGACAAGGTTGCCGCGCTTAAAAGCCAGTTCAAGGGCGTACCCGTGACAGCAACGGAACCGGTGTTCGGTTATATGTCGGATGCGATCGGCCTCGACATGCGCAACAACCGCTTCCAGCTCGCGGCGATGAACGACACGGAACCGAGCGCGACGGATATCGCTGCGTTCGAAAAGGATCTGCGCGAGCGTCGCGTGCACGTGCTGATCTATAACAGCCAGGCGACGGAAGCACTCACGAAGCGCATGTTGAAAGTGGCCCACGATTCACACGTGCCGAGCATCAGCGTCACCGAGACGCTGCCCGCCGGCAAGACCTTCCAGACATGGATGACGTCGCAGCTCGACGCGTTGTCGGTTGCGCTGCAGGGAAAGACACAATGACGGGATGTGGCAATAGAAGCATCAGAACGATCGCGCTTTCGGGCGCGTTGCAATGACGGCTCCGGACACGGCCCTAGGCACAGCTTCGAAGCGCGATAAAGCTGGCGCGCTTGAGGTCGAGCACGTCGCGCTTGAGCTGGGCGGGCGCTCGATCTTGAAAGACGCCAGCTTCAGCGTCGCGGCGGGTGAATTTATCGGCGTGCTGGGTCCTAACGGCGCCGGCAAGACCACGCTGATGCGCGCGATGCTCGGGTTGCTGCCGTTATCGCAGGGAACGATTCGCGTGAACGGCGCGGCGGTCGTGCGGGGCAATCCGTCAGTTGGCTACATGCCCCAGACGCGCAGCGGTCTTGCCGGCCGGCATCTGCGCGGCCGCGATTTCGTTGCGATGGCCGCCGATGGGCATCGCTGGGGCCTGCCACGCGCGAGCGCCGCAGCGCGTGCCGATGTCGATCGCGTGCTCGATCTGGTCGGCGGCAAGACCCTCGCCACGCGGCCGTTGTCCGAGTTGTCGGGCGGCGAACGGCAGCGATTGCTGCTCGCACAATGCCTGCTCGGCGATCCGAAACTCCTGCTCCTCGATGAACCCCTGATCAGCCTCGATCCGCGCCATCAAACCGGCGTGGTCGATCTCGTGCGGCGCGTGCAGCGCGAACTCGGCATTACCGTGCTGTTCTCCGCGCACGAACTCAACCCGCTGCTTAACTCTATCGACCGGGTGCTGTATCTCGGCAATGGGCGGGCGGCGCTCGGTACGATCGATGAAGTCATCACGAAGCCGGTTTTATCGCAGCTATATGGATCGCCGATTGACGTGATGCGCGTGAACGGCCGCATCTTCGTGATGGCCGGCGACGTGGAAGTCGACAAGCTCGATCACGCGCACGAAGACGGTCCCGAAGGCCATTCTCATTCCCACGATCATGATCACGGACACGATCATGGCCACGGTCACGCTCACCACACCGGAACGCATTCCCACGATGTTTGAATACGAGTTCATGCAAAACGCCTTCGCGGCGTCGGGGATTGTCGCGGTGCTCGCGGGCGTGGTCGGCTACTTCCTCGTGCTGCGCGGTCAGACCTTCGCGGGTCACGCGTTATCGCACGTGGGTTTTACCGGCGCGACCGGCGCCGTGCTGGTCGGCATGTCGCCGCTCTGGGGCATGATCGGCTTTACGCTCGCGGCGGGTATCGGCATGGGCGCGCTCGGCGAAAAGCTGACCGGACGCGATGTCGCTATCGGCGTGATTTTGACGTTGTCGCTCGGGTTTGGTTTGTTGTTTCTTCACTTCTTTACCGCTTATGCGAGTCAGGCGACTGCGCTGCTGTTCGGCAATGTGCTCGGTGTGAGCCACGAAACGCTGGTGGTGCTGGCAGGGCTCGCGGTGGTCAGCCTCGGGGCGCTCGCGATCATCATGCGGCCGTTGTTGTTCGCTTCGCTGCAACCGGAACTGGCCGAAGCCAAAGGGGTATCGCTGCGCCTCGTGTCCATCCTGTTTCTTGCGATCACGGCGCTGGCAGTGGCGGCATCGACGCAGATAGTAGGCGTTTTATTGGTCTTCGCGCTGATGGTGGGCCCGGCCGCGGCGGCGCAAAACGTGGCGACGCGGCTGTCGACCGGCGTGCTGCTCGCAGCGGTTTTCGCATTGGGACAAGCGTGGTTGGGATTGACGCTGGCGTATTACACCGACTGGCCGACCAGCTTCTGGATCACGATCCTGGCAGCCGGGGTTTATGGGTTGAGTTTGTTGGGACGGAAATGAATCGAAGCGCTGACTGGGATGAGTTCTTCGCGTTACTTAAAGACCTTGACGTGCCCGCGGACTTTCTGAGTATGGAAGACCGCAATCAAGGGATCTCCGCCCGTGAACCGTTCGACGGGTGGGAAGAGCCGATTGAAAGTGCAGGCGATGAAACAGAAAGCGAAAGCGCACCACGCGCTTCCGCCTGACCCACTCTCAAGCACACAGCGTCCGTGCATGAAACGCAATATGCTCGCCGATAAACGTCGAGATGAAGTAATACCCGTGGTCGTAGCCATCATGCCTGCGCACGGTCACCGCCTGCCCTGCCGCCTTCGCCGCCGCTTCGAAAATCTCCGGATGCAGCTGCGCTGCGAGGAAGTTATCGGCGAGACCCTGGTCGATCAAAATCCCTCCTTCAAATTTCGACGCTGCGTTCTTGACCAGTTCGCTCGCGTCATACTGCTTCCACGTTTCCCGATCCTCGCCGAGATAGCCTGAAAACGCCTTCGCGCCCCAAGGGCATTGCGAAGGCGCAGCGATCGGCGCGAACGCGGACACCGACTTATAAATGTCGGGGTTCTTCAGGGCGAGAACCAGCGCGCCGTGACCGCCCATCGAGTGCCCGAAAATACCCAGCCGATCCTCACGTACCGGCAATTCCGCAAGCACCGCCGCGCGAAGGTCCTGTGTCACGTACGAGTACATCCGGTAATTGCGCGCCCACGGTTCCTGCGTGGCATCGACGTAAAAACCCGCACCCACGCCGAAGTCCCACGCAGCACTTTCGTTTGGCACGCCCGCACCACGCGGACTCGTATCCGGTGCGATCAAGGCGATGCCATGCTCAGCCGCATAACGCTGCGCGCCAGCCTTGATCGGAAAGGTCTCTTCCGTGCAAGTGAGGCCCGCGAGGTAAAACAACGCGGGCACTTTTCCTGTCGATGCCTGGGCCGGTAAAAACACCGAAAACCGCATCGGCAAGCCGATCGATTGCGAGTCGTGTTTGTAGGTCCGCTGCACGCCGCCCCAGCACCGATGTTCTTCCACAAGTTCCAGCATTGCTTCACCTCTTCTTTTTTTCGCCGAGGCAGCGCGCCGTTTTTGGCGTGCTGCCCGAGCTCGCGCTTCGCTTAATACGCTTAATACAACACCACCGAGCGGATCGATTCGCCCTTCTTCATCAAGTCAAAACCTTCATTGATGCGTTCGAGCGGCAGCGTATGCGTAATCAGATCGTCGATATTGATCTTGCCTTCCATATACCAGTCGACAATCTTCGGCACATCGGTACGTCCGCGTGCACCACCAAACGCCGAGCCCTTCCACTCACGGCCCGTGACCAGTTGGAACGGCCGCGTGCTGATCTCTTCGCCCGCCGCTGCCACGCCGATAATGAACGACTGGCCCCAGCCCTTGTGCGTGCATTCCAGCGCCTGGCGCATCACCTTCGTATTGCCGATACATTCGAACGAATAGTCCGCGCCGCCATCGGTAAGCTGAACGATGTGATCGACTACATTCGGCACTTCGTTCGGGTTGACGAAGTGCGTCATGCCGAACTTCTTCGCGAGTTCCACGCGGCGCGGGTTGATATCGACGCCAATGATCTTGTCGGCACCCACCATCTTCGCGCCCTGGATCACGTTCAAGCCAATGCCGCCGAGTCCGAACACCACCACGTTTGCACCGGCCTCGACCTTCGCCGAATACACGACCGCGCCGACACCCGTCGTCACGCCGCAACCGATGTAGCAAATCTTGTCGAAGGGCGCATCTTCACGGACCTTCGCCACCGCGATTTCCGGCACGACGATGTAGTTCGAAAACGTCGATGTCCCCATGTAATGGAACAACGGCTTCCCGCCGATGGAAAAGCGCGACGTAGCATCCGGCATCAGGCCACGGCCTTGCGTCGAGCGGATGGCCTGGCACAGATTGGTCTTGCGCGACAGGCAGAACTTGCACTGCCGGCACTCTGGCGTATAGAGCGGAATGACGTGATCGCCCTTCCTCAACGTACCCACGCCCGGGCCGACATCGACCACAATACCCGCGCCTTCATGCCCAAGAATGGCCGGGAAGATGCCTTCCGGATCAGCGCCCGAGAGCGTGTAGTAATCGGTATGGCAAATGCCGGTCGCTTTCACTTCGATCAGCACTTCACCGGCGCGCGGCCCTTCGAGATCGACTTCCTCGATGGTGAGCGGCTTTCCGGCTTCCCATGCAATAGCGGCTTTGGTCTTCATGTCTGACTCCTTTCGTTGATCGTTGATTCCGAGTGGGCAGGCGGTGCGTCGAACTATCTCAGGACACAACGTTTAGTACTTCGTAGCATGCGCCCATGGTGTGATAGTCGACCTTGCCGGCCGGGCTTTTTTCGTTACTGTATTTCGTGTTGTCGCGGGCGAGTATCCGGTACCACGCGCCCCATTTGTGATCGATGAAATGGTCCCAGCTATACGCCCACAGACGGTCGTAATCGGTCCAGTAACGCGTTGCCGTAGCCGTGTCACCCACTTGTGCGGCTTGATCGGCTAGCAACGCGGCGGCGGCCAGCGACTCTGCCTGGACCCAGAAATACTTGTCTTCGTCGTAGAACTCGCCCTTGATATCGAAGCCGTAAACCATGCCGCCGTGTTCGTCGTCCCACGAAAATTCCAGCGCACGATCAAACAACTCCCGGGCACGCGTGACGTGCCATGGGTCCGGACGATGCCGGTCGAGAATCAACAGCAGCTTCGCCCATTCGGTCTGGTGGCCCGGCTGGAATCCCCACGGCCGGAAGATGTTCGTCTTGTCGCCCTTGTTGTATTCCCAGTCGACCGACCAGTCCGGCTTGTAGTGCTCCCAGACCAGGCCACCGGCAAGCGTAGCCTGACGATTCACCATGTTGTCCGCGAGCAGCGCGGCACGGTCCAGATAACGCACATCCTGCGACGCCTCGAACGCAGCAAGCATCGCTTCGCAGGCATGCATGTTGGCATTTTGTCCGCGATAGTCCGACACCACCCAGTCCGCACTCGCTTCGTCTTTGTACAGGCCGTGTGCCGCGTCCCAGAAGTGCGTTTCCATCAGGTCCCAGGTTTCTTCAAGGTACCCGCGCGCTTCTTCGAATCCGGCTTCCAGAGCCTTCGCATACGCCAGCACGACGAACGCGAGGCCGTAGCAATGATTGGTGGCGTCGGTGACGTCGCGGCCGTTGAGCGTCCACGCGTAACCACCGGTCTGCGGATTACGATGAAACTCGCGCAGGTATTCAATGCCATGACGCACGCCGCCGCGGTACTCGTCGAGGCCGAAGTGCTTGTACGCCATTGCGTAGTTGAAAACGAAGCGCGTGCTCGACACCAAATGCCGCGACTTGCGATCGTAGAGGGTGCCGTCATCCTTATAGAAATGATAGAAACCGCCAGCCGGGTCCATGCAGTGCGGGTGATAAAAGGTCATGGTCCGCAGTGCGTGATCGAGCAGGAACTCACGCGAGCGAAAGTCAGGATGGGTAGCGGAGGATGTGGTGGTATCGGACATAGTCGTATGAGGCTGTTCGTGCTGTCTCGTGGATTCGCTTGGATTCGCTAGGGCAGGCGTTAGTGTAAGCGGAGGTCGAAAACGTGCATTAAAACCAGCTCGCGTTACGCATGGAGATTCGTAGAAAAAGTAGGCGGTAAAAACGGGTTGCGGCGGGTTTACCCGCTGCCCGCGCCGCGCCTCCGGAAAACGGACTATGCGGTGCGGCAGATAACCATCATAACCACGCCTTGTATCTGAATGCCCTGCCAGGCGCGACGCAAATCGTCCTTCGCCCGCCAGTCGTGGCTTCACTGCGCCAGACGCGATATTAAGGCACTCGCGGCATATCAGCGCGGCTAAGGGGGCCATACGCCAACGTCGACTTGTTCTCGCTTTTTGCGCCACGTACCTTGAATCTCTAATTCGAGGGACACGCTCGGATCAAAATTGGAGACAGAAACGACATGGCATCGAATCAGGTTCATCCGTGCGACGAACGGTTACCCGCCGCCCAGTTGCTTACGCTAGGCATTCAACATGTACTCGTGATGTATGCGGGCGCCGTCGCGGTCCCGCTAATTCTTGGCGCGGCACTCAAGCTGCCGAAAGACCAGATCGCGTTCCTCATCAGCGCCGATTTGTTCTCGTGCGGTGTCGCGACCCTTATCCAGACATTAGGTCTTTGGATCTTCGGCATCCGCCTGCCGGTCATCATGGGCTGCACGTTCGCGGCCGTTGGCCCGATGGTCGCCATCGGCACGAATCCGGGGCTCGGTATTCTCGATGTGTTCGGCGCGACGATCGCGGCGGGCATAGTAGGGATTTTTCTAGCACCGATGATCGGAAAGTTGCTGCGATTCTTCCCACCCGTGGTGGTCGGCACGGTGATCGCGGTGATCGGTTTGTCGCTGATGGGCGTGGGCATCAACTGGGCCGCCGGCGGTGTCGGTAATCCTGAGTACGGCAATCCGGTTTATCTGCTGCTGGCGCTTGTCGTGCTCACGCTGATCCTGATGATCAACAAGTTTGCACGCGGGTTTATCGCGAATATTTCCGTGCTGCTCGGTATCGTGGCGGGGTTCGGGATTGCGATGTCGCTTGGGCGTGTCGATCTCAACGGCGTGACGAGCGCGCCGTGGGTCGGTATCGTGCTGCCGTTTCACTTCGGCCTGCCGCACTTCGACCCGCTCTCCATTGCAACCATGATTATCGTCATGTTCGTGACGTTCATCGAATCGACGGGCATGTTCCTGGCCGTCGGCGACATGGTCGAGCGTCCGGTCGATCAGGATGCGCTGGTGCGCGGACTGAGAGTCGATGGATTGGGCACGCTGATTGGCGGGATCTTCAACTCGTTTCCGCATACGTCGTTCTCGCAGAACGTCGGGCTGATTGGCGTCACCGGTGTGAAAAGCCGCTTCGTCTGTGCGACGGGCGGTGTGATCCTCGTGGCGCTTGGTCTGTTTCCGAAGATGGCGCAGGTGGTGGCGTCGGTGCCGCCGTTCGTGCTTGGTGGCGCAGGCATTGTGATGTTCGGCATGGTCGCGGCGAACGGGATCAAGGTGCTGTCGAAGGTGGACTTCGTCAAGAACCACCACAACCTGTTTATCGTCGCGGTGAGTATTGGACTCGGGCTCGTGCCGGTCGTCGCGCCGAAGTTTTTCTCGCAGTTACCGCATGCGCTGGAACCCATTCTTCATAGCGGGATCTTGCTGGCATCGGTGTCGGCGGTGTTGTTGAACATCGTGTTCAACGGGGTGAAGAAGGAACGCGAAGCAACGTGTGCGATCCGTCATGCCGGAAGGGATTTCGATGGGACGGCAAAGGCGGAGCATTGAGACGGGTTAAGCCAAATCGTCGAATCGCTGTTAGTACAGACCTGAGAGAATAAAAAAAACCGCAGCCCCAAAAGGCTGCGGTTTTTCAACATCTGAACCACCTACAACTTTATCCCGCCGATCCCACTGCTTTCCCGTCGGCATCAACCTGGGGCTTTGCAGCCGGCATCAGACGCTGCACCGGCACCAGCTTTGCAGGGCCTGTCGAAGCCGAACTGACCGTTGTCCCGGAAGCGGCAGCCGCCGTCGGCGTACCGATATCGCGGTAATTCGGCATTGCATCGGAAGGACGTGGCTGATCGCCTGCATGCTCGACCCAGCCGCCACCCAGCTCACGATACAAATCGACGAGATTCGTCGCCCGGTTCAGCCGCGCCGTGATCAGCAACTGCTGCGCGGTGTACAGGTTCGTCTGCGCCGTCAGCACGCTCAGATAATTGTCCACGCCGTTGCGATAGCGCATATCCGACAGCTCCAGCCCGCGAGCCTGCGACTTCACATAACGCTCGAGCGCCTTGATCTGCTCGTCGTACGTGCCGCGCGCGGCCAGTCCGTCCGCCACTTCGCGGAACGCGGTCTGGATCGCCTTCTCGTAATTTGCGATCTCGATGCGCTTCTGGATCTGAGCCAAATCGAGATTGGCCAGGTTCGTGCCGCCCTCGAAAATCGGAATCGAGATTTGCGGTGCGAACGACCACGCCGCCGAACCTGGCTTGAACAACGTGCCAAGCGAAGGCGCCAACGTCCCGAAGCTACCCGTCAGCGAAATCTTCGGGAAAAACGCCGCACGCGCCGCACCGATGTTCGCGTTCGCAGCCAGCAGCGAATGCTCCGCCGACACAATATCCGGACGCCGCGTCAGCAGGTCCGAAGGCAGCCCGGCGGGGATATCGGTGAGCAGGTTCTGACTGTCGAGCGGCAAGCCCGGCGGCAGATCTGCCGGCAACGGCTCGCCGACCAACAGCACCAGCGCATTCTCGGCCTGCGCCCGCAGACGCAATTGCGACTGCAGGTTGGCGGCGGCCTGTTGCTGGATGCCCTCTGACTGACGCACGTCGAGTTCGGTGCCCACGCCGTTATCGAATTGCAGCTTCGTGATCCGATACGACTCGTCCGCCGTCTTCAACGTATTGCGCGTGACGGTGAGCTGATCGTCGTCCGAGAGCATCGTCAGATACTGGTCGGCAACTTGCGACACCAGCGAGATTTCCGCTGCCTTGCGTGTTTCCGCCAACGCGAAATACTGCTCGAGCGCCTGGTCCTTCAAGCTTTGAATCCGCCCGAAGAAGTCGATTTCCCAGGACGCATTCACGCCGACCGAATACTGGTTCGAAATGGTCTGTCCGAAGAACGACAGATCCTTCGGCGTGCGCGACTTCGTCTGCGACCCGACTGCGTCGAGCGTGGGCAGCAACTCGGCACGCGTGATCTGATACTGCGAGCGCGCTGCTGCCACGTTGAGCATCGACACGCGCAAATCGCGGTTGTTCTTCAGCGCGATTGCAACGATCTGCTGCAAGCGTGCATCGGCGAAGAAATCGCGCCAGCCGATGTCCACCGCCGGCTTGGCCTGCGCCGAGCCGCTTGCCGCGGTCGACGACGCTGCGTCCGGTTGCTTGTCATAGATGCCGCCCGTCGGGAACGTCTGGTCGACGGGCGCCGCCGGGCGCTCGTACTTCGGCGCCATCGTGCAGCCAGCCGCAAAAAGCGCGACCGCTGCCGCTATCAAGGAGTGTTTTAGCATCTCAATGTCCTTCCTTGGCCGGAGCAGGCGTGCCGCCGTGGCCACCATTGCCGCCGTTGCCATCGCCGTCGTGTTCGTGGTGCGGCGTACCCTTGTCGTGGCTGATTTTGCTGATCACCACAAAGAACATGGGGATCATGAAAATGGCCAGGAAGGTCGCCGTCAACATCCCGCCGATCACGCCCGTACCAATGGCGTGCTGGCTCGCTGAACCCGCGCCGTTACTCACTGCAAGCGGCAACACGCCGAGAATAAATGCCAGCGACGTCATCAGAATCGGGCGCAACCGCTGGCGTGCCGCTTCCATTGCCGCTTCCACCGTGGTCCTGCCCTGACTGCGCAAATCGCGTGCGAATTCCACGATCAAAATTGCGTTCTTCGCCGACAAGCCCACCGTCGTCAGCAAGCCGACCTGGAAGAACACGTCGTTTTCCAGTCCGCGCAAGGTAGCCGCGAGCAAGGCGCCCAAAATACCGAGCGGCACGACCATGATCACCGAGAACGGAATCGACCAGCTTTCGTACAACGCAGCAAGACACAAGAACACGACGAGGATCGAGATGCCGTACAAGATCGGCGCCTGCGAACCCGACTGGCGCTCTTGCAGCGACAAGCCAGTCCATTCGTAGCCAATACCTGCCGGCAGCTTCGCCGCGATCGCTTCAATGGCCTGCATCGCCTGACCCGTCGACTTGCCTGGAGCCGCCGCACCCTGGATTTCCACCGCGGAAATACCGTTGTAGCGTTCCAGCTTCGGCGAGCCGTAGATCCATTCACCCGAACCGAATGCACCGAACGGAACCATGGCGCCGGCGCTATTGCGCACGTACCACTTGTTCAGGTCTTCCGGATTCATGCGGAACTGCGCATCGCCCTGTACGTACACCTTCTTGATCCGGTTATCGACGTCCAGGAAGTTGTTCACGTACGACGAAGCCCACGCGATCGAGAACACCTGGTCGATGGTCGCCGGCGACAGGCCCAACGCGTTCGCCTTCTCGCGATCGACGTTCACCTTGAACTGCGGCGTGTCGTTCAGGCCGTTAGGACGAACCTGCGCCAGCGTCGGGTCTTTCGACGCCATGCCGAGCAGCATGTTGCGCGCTTCCATCAGCTTCGCGTGACCGAGACCCGAGCGATCCTCCAGTTCGAAGTCAAAGCCCGACGCCGTGCCCAGTTCCGGAATGGACGGCGGGTTGACCGGGAAGATCATCGCGTCCTTATAGCCGGCGAAGTGCCCGAACATCCGTCCGACCAACGCGCCCACCTTCTGGTCCGCGCGCTGCCGCAGCCCGTAATCCTTCATCCGCACGAACACGAGGCCCGAGTTCTGGCCGCGGCCCGCGAAGCTGAAACCGTTCACCGTAAAGACCGCTTCCACGATGTCTTTCTGGTCCGTCAGCAGCCAGTGGGTTACGTCGGCAAGCACCTTGGCCGTGCGCTCCTGCGTCGAACCCGCCGGCGCCTGGACGAGCACGAACATCGTGCCCTGATCTTCGTCAGGCAAGAACGACTTCGGCAGGCGGACGAACAGGAAACCCACCGCGACGATCACCACCAGATAGATGATGAGCCAGCGCCCGGAGCGCTTGATCACGTGCTCCACGCCGCTGTGATACTTGTCCTGGCTCTTCGCGAACGTGCGGTTGAACCAGCCGAAGAAGCCCTTCTTCTCGTCGTGATGACCCTTCTCGATCGGCTTCAGGAGGGTCGCGCACAATGCCGGCGTCAAAATCAACGCGGTCAGCACGGACAAGATCATGGCCGCGACGATGGTCAGCGAAAACTGCCGGTAGATCGCGCCCACCGAACCGCCCGAGAACGCCACCGGCACGAACACGGCCGACAGCACGAGCGCCACGCCGACCAGCGCGCCGGTAATCTGGTCCATCGCCTTGCGGGTGGCGTCCCTTGGAGAGAGTCCCTCCTCGGCCATCACCCGCTCGACGTTTTCCACCACCACGATTGCATCGTCCACCAGCAAGCCGATGGCGAGCACCAGCCCGAACATGGAGAGCGTATTGATGGAGAAACCCACCAGCCCCATGACCGCGAAGGTACCCAGCAGCACGACCGGCACGGCGATGGTCGGGATCAGTGTGGCCCGCAGGTTCTGCAGGAACAGGTACATCACCAGGAACACCAGCACGATCCCTTCGATCAGCGTCTTGACCACTTCTTCAATAGACAGCTTCACGAACGGCGTGGTGTCGTACGGATACTTCACGACCAGGCCCGGCGGGAAGTACTTCGACAAGTCGTCGATCTTCGCGCGGACGGCCTTCGCCGTGTTCAGCGCGTTGGCGCCCGTGGCGAGCTGGATACCGAAACCAGCAGTCGGCTGACCGTTGTATTTCGTGTCGAAGTTGTAGTTCTCACCGCCCAGCTCAATGCGCGACACGTCCTTCAGCCGCACTTGCGAGCCATCCTGATTCACCTTCAGCAGGATGTTGCCGAACTGCTCAGGCGTTTGCAGCAGCGTGGCTTCCGTAATGGTCGCCTGCAGCATCTGGCCCGGCACGGCCGGTGTGCCGCCCAAGCCGCCGCCTGCCACCTGCACGTTCTGCGCAGCAACAGCGTTCGTC
Organism: Burkholderia sp. S171; assembly: GCF_009766085.1. Lineage (GTDB taxonomy): Bacteria > Pseudomonadota > Gammaproteobacteria > Burkholderiales > Burkholderiaceae > Caballeronia. Next base: position 19,052 of record NZ_LMUF01000075.1, read on the forward strand.
ACGTCGAGCGGCGTCAACGCGTAGTTGTTCAGCTTGGTTGCATCCAGCCAGATCCGCATGGCGAATTGCGAGCCAAACAACGTCACCGTGCCCACGCCGTCAATACGGCTGATCGGATCTTCGACCTTCGACGCCACGTAGTTAGCGAGGTCGTATCGACCCATGCTGCCGTCAGTGGAAACGAACGCCATCACCATCAAGAAGCTGCTGCTCGACTTCGTCACCTTGGAGCCAAGCTGCTGAACGGCTTGCGGCAAGAGCGGCGTCGCGAGTTGCAGCTTGTTCTGCACCTGCACCTGCGCGATGTCCGGATTCGTGCCGGCCGCGAACGTCAGCGTAATGGTGGCCGTGCCGGAGTCATCACTGGTGGAAGACAGGTACAGCAAGTGATCGAGGCCGCTCATCTGCTGCTCGATCACCTGCGTTACCGTGTTTTCCACCGTGCTGGCGGACGCGCCCGGATACGTAGCGCTGATCTGAATGGCCGGCGGCGCGATCGTCGGATACTGCGCGACCGGCAAGGTGAAGATCGAAGCGATCCCCGCCAGCATCAGAATAATGGCGATCACCCACGCGAAAATCGGGCGATCGATAAAGAACTTTGCCATGAAACAGGCTCCCTTTTAGTGCGCCTGATTACGCGCCTGATGCCGCGGATGCGGGCGCCGGATTGCTCGAAGCCGCCGCGCCGCTAGCGCCAGCGTCCGCTGCCGCCGGAGCTGCACCGGAAGCCGCGCCCGGTGCAGCACCGGATGCCGCTTGAGCTGCGTCGGGCGGAAGCTGTGCGTCGACAGGCTTCACGGTTGAACCTGGCCGCGCTTTCTCCGTGCCTTGCACGATGACGCGATCGCCCGGATTCAGGCCGCTGTCCACAACCCACTTGTCGCCGTAGGTACCCGACGTCACCAGTTGGCGCAACGCCACCTTGTTGTCCGGACCGACCACCAGCGCCGTCGGCTGGCCCTTCTGGTCATGCGTCACGCCGACTTGCGGGACCACCAGCGCCTTGTCGTTCACGCCTTCGTCAATACGCGCCCGCACGAACATGCCCGGCAACAGCACGCGGTCCTTGTTCGGGAAAATCGCGCGCACAGTGACCGAACCGGTGCCCTGGTCCACGCTCACGTCGGAGAACTGCAGCTTGCCCGGTTCCGCATACTCGCGGCCATCTTCCAGGATCAGCGTGACCTTGGCGGCGTTGGCGCCGCTGGTCTGCAAGCGGCCTTCCTGGATGTCACGGCGCAGCTTCAGGCCGTCAACGCTCGATTGCGTCAGGTCGACATAGACCGGATCGAGTTGTTGCACGGTGGTGAGCAGCGTGGCGGCGCTAGCCTGCACGTAAGCACCCGGCGTGACCTGTGACAAACCTGTGCGGCCCGTGATGGGCGACACTACGTCGGTATAACCGAGGTTGATTTGCGCGGTGTCGACAGCCGCCTTGCCCGATGCGACATCGGCCACGGCTTGCCCTTGAGTCGCCACGGCGTTGTCGTAGTCCTGCTTGCTGACCGCGTTTGCCGCGACGAGGATCTTGTAGCGCGCCGCCAGGGCGTTCTGCGTGACCACGTTGGCTTGCGCCTTGGCGAGCGTTGCCTTGGCGGTATTCAGCGCGGCGATGTACGGCGCCGGATCAATCTTGTAGAGCCGCTGTCCGACCTTCACGTCCGCGCCTTCGATGAACTCACGACGCAGCACAATGCCGTCGACCCGCGCACGAACCTGGGCGACAAGAAATGCGCTCGTGCGGCCAGGCAGTTCGCTCTCGACAGGAACCGTGGTGGGCTGGATGGTGACGACGCCGACTTCGGGCGTCTGGGGCGGCGGTGCTGATGGTTTTTGTCCGCAGGCTGCAAGAATCACGGCAGCCGTCGCGGCACTGATTAAGCGGAATGGAACCCGTTCGACGCGCATGGAGCGACCTCTGTCAAAGACTGAGATTGAAATAAGTGCGCGGCCGCCTTCTACGGGCGGGCCGCTACGAGCGTCTGAAGACGCTTACCAGTAGCCAGTGGGCGCAAAAACCAGTGCCCCGACCATCATTCGTCCGCAGCGCCTGGGAGCCGTCTCTGGGTACGGCTGCCGGTGACAACGCCCTTGGGACGGGCCACGCAGAGGGACGCGGAATGAAAGCTGTGTCGGATATTAACCGGTCAGTGCTACTTGGGCTATCGTTGGACGGATGGTATTGTATATACATTCACCAACGAACGTAAAAGAGACGATCGTACGTGAACAAGAGCAGTGCGAGGGGAATCGTCTCGAAGGGCTGGCGAACGATGAACAAATGCATGACGTCGCTGCGGTGCAATGTAAGACGGCGGTAAATTTACCGCTGGGCAGGCAAGCTGGAACCCACGAAATAATGGTCAGACGAACCAAGGAAGAAGCGGCGGCGACGCGCAATAGTATTCTCGATGCGGCAGAACGGGTGTTCTTCGAGAAAGGCGTTTCGCGCACCACACTGGCCGACATCGCGCTTGAAGCCGGCGTGACGCGCGGCGCAATCTATTGGCATTTTGCGAACAAGGGCGACCTGTTCACCGCCATGTTCGACCGGAGCCTGTTACCGCTTGATGAACTGGTCGAAGCAACGCTCGACACCAAAGAGGCCGATCCGCTCGGCAAGATTCGCGACATCTTTATCTGGTGCATGCGCAATATCGCACTCGACGAACAGCGCCGGCGCGTATTCGACATCCTGTTTCTAAAGTGTGAGTTCGTCGAAGACATGGGGCCGGTGCGCGAACGGCATCAGACGAACATGCGCGAAGGGAAAGAGAAGATTGAGCGCGGACTGCGCAATGCGGTTGATAAAGGTCAGTTGCCGGTCTTGCTCGATACGCGCCACGCCACCACCATCCTGCACGCGCTTTTCACCGGCATTCTCTACGACTCACTAATGTGGCCCGAGAGTATCGACCTCAAGAATGATGCCGAACGCCTGATCGATTCGTGTTTCGACGTCATGCGCTACAGCCCCCATATGCTGCAGCCGGGCTAGCGGAAAGCGTGCACGGTGCTACCGCAGACCGTAGCGCTGCGCGAGAAACAGGAACACGGCGACACAACAGATCATCGCGGCCCACGCCCATGCAGGCAGGCTGTGCGGATGCGGATGGCGAGGCGCGTGACCCGGTAGCCGGTGGCGCAAGACGCCGCCAATTGCATCGGCCGCGGCTGCCGCGCGGGATTTTTGCGTCGCCGGGGTGGCGTGCCGGGCAAACGCCGACGACATGGAGATCGGCCGCAAGAACACATGGCGGCGCGAAACAGCGGGAGTGGGCACCACCGCCGGCGGCTGACCATGCTTCGCGCGCACGACTTCGCAGAATTCGATAAAAAAATCGTCGGCAACTTCACGCAGCGAGTTTTCGATCTGGCGTGCCGGCAAACCTGCCAGCGGCCCGGTGAGCGTCGCCCAGACGGTGTATTCAATCCACGTCGATGCGCCGTTAGCGTCTGGAATCAGCGCCACCGCGATTTGTCCGCGCAACGATCCCACGCCTTCGCCGCGCGCCTTGAAACTGAGGGTTTGGGCGTCGACATCGCCGGATTGGCCGTCATGGCGCGGCAAACGGGTGGCGTCGGCAACGTGTGCGCGGATGGTGTAGTGCGCCCGCAGCGCGCCCAGCGGCACGGTCAACCTCAACGTGTACTCGCCACCAGAAAGACGCAACAGGGATTCGCAGTTATCGATACTCGCACGCACCAGCGCAAGGTCGCCCAACGCCTCGCGCACCTGAGCGGCTTCGAGCGGAATGCGTAAGGCATCGGCTACTTCCATCGGGCCCTCCCGTTACATGGCGCCCATTGTTTTAATGTCGACCTGGCGTTTCAGGTACCCGCCGTCTCGTCGATACGATCGATCCGCGACGGATAAAACGCCAGATAATTTTTAATTTGCGCGACGCCTTCGTTCGGCTGCTCGTAGCTCCAGACGGCGTTTTCGACCGGACCGTCCTCTGTCAGCAGATGGTAGTACGTAGCATCGCCCTTGTAAGGGCAATGTGAGGTATGCGTGGATTTTGAGAGGCGCGCCAGGTTGACATCGGCACGCGGGAAATAATGCACCGGATCGTGGCCCGTTTCGATCACCGTCAACGCCGCACGGGTATCGGCAAACGTCACGCCCTGATGAATCACGCGATGGCGTCGCGTATTCAGCGAAATTTCAATGTGATGGGTGTCGGTGCTCATCGCGCGCTCCCGGTACCAAAAAAAATGAAACCGCCACCGCCGCGTTTGCAGCAGCGACATAAAAAAAGCCACGGGTTTTCCGGGACCCGTGGCTTTCATTATGAGACAACTTCGGGGTGCTTGTGCAAGCACCGCTAACGTCTTTGGCGCCTGCGCCACACCCTGGGCCACATTTAACGCATCACCGCAGTCCTTTGTTTCCTATGCGGTTTTGCGTACGGTGGCTCAACAAGGCGCGTGGTGTATTTAAGAGTGTTTGAGGGTCTCCGAACGCTTACTGCATCGACCAGTGGAAGTCAGCCTTCGCCTTTCCGTTGCCGGCCACCGTCACTCCTTGCTTCTTTTCCGAATCCTTGTAGCGGGCATAAACCGTGTAATGGCCTGCCGGCAGCTTCACCAGCATGTAGGGGCCCATGGCGTCGGTCTTGAGCACTTCAGCGTTCTTTGCATCGGCAATTCGCACGTGGACATCGGAGAGATAGTCGGACGTCGGCCCCGTGAAACGCAACGATAGCGGCCAATGCGCCTGCTCACGAATCAGCGCGTGCGATTCGTCCAAGCCCACGCCGCCAGACGTGAACGACACGTCGCCCTGCGTCTGGATCTGCGGCAGTCCGCCGCCGTTCGTATTACCGGCGCTGCTCATGTCGCTCGTTCCGCCGCCCGAGGCCTGGGCGAACGCGCCGCCTGTCATTCCGAACGTCATCGCGGCCGCAAGCACCGCGATGGACGCTCTCCTTATGGCAGGCCGGCCGTGTTTAGTTGACGCGCCAGTGTTTGCTTCGGTAGTTGCTTCAATCGCTGCTTTAGTCGTCTTGGTCATCGTGATCAGCTCCTTATGGACTTCAGACGCCTTCATCGGCGTTCCGCTTGTGTCCCGCCGTCCAGCACGCGTTTGTTTTGAGCAGTCGGGCCAAAGCGGTTCGGGAGAGAAGCTATGAGCACAGTTCGTGCCTGCATCCCACCCTAATTTCTCCGGGCGGCGGCGCGTGTTGCGTAGCGCGTGCCGCCCTCGTCTCGCGCTGGCAGGCTTTCAGCCGATATTTACATTACCCGCCATTCAGCCCAGATCAACCGGCACGAAGATCTGTGCATCGTCGCGCTGGATCAGCAACGCGATGCTGTCGCCCGCGTGAGCCACCATCGTCTTCAGTTGCTCCACGCTTGTGACAGGCTGGCCGTTGACCGCCAGGATCACATCGCCCGCCTGGATGCCCGCGCTTTCCGCCGCGCCGCCCGACTGTTGCACGAGCAGACCGCGCGAGAGCGACGCACTCTGCTTCTCATCCGGCGTCAGCGGCCGGACAGCGACGCCCAAGCGCGCATCCTGCGATGACTGATCCCCCTTGCCCGCGCCTTGGCCCGCGCTTGCGGTCTTGGCATCGGACAATGTGCCCACGGTCACGCTCAGGTCCTTCGTGGCCTTGTCACGCCAGACCTGCACCTTCGTCGTGGTTCCCGGCGCGAGCGCTGCCACCTGCGACGGCAACGCGTTCGAATCCGCAACCGAGTCGCCGTTGACTGAGAGGATCACGTCGCCGGGCTGCAGGCCGGCCTTCGCCGCAGGACCGCCCGCTTCGACCGAACTCACGAGCGCGCCATTCGGGCTTTGCAGGCCGAACGACTTCGCGAGTGTCTGGTCCATGCCCTGCACGGTCACGCCAAGACGGCCGCGATCCACATGGCCTGTCTTCACCAGCGCGTCTTTCACCTTCATGGCTTCATTGATCGGGATTGCGAACGAAAGGCCCTGGAAGCCGCCTGTCTGCGAATAGATCATCGAATTGATGCCGATCACTTCGCCTTGCAGGTTGAAGAGCGGGCCACCGGAATTACCCGGATTCACCGGCACGTCGGTCTGGATAAATGGCGTGTAATTCTCGTTCGGCAACGAGCGTGATTTCGCGCTGATGATGCCAGACGTCACAGTGTTGTCGAAACCGTAAGGCGAGCCGATAGCCACCACCCATTGGCCGACCTTGCTGCCGTTCGGATCGCCAATCTTGACGACCGGCAGGTTCTTCGCATCGATCTTCAGCACAGCCACGTCCGACTGCTTGTCCGAGCCGATCACCTTCGCGCGGTATTCGCGCTTGTCGGTGGTCTTCACCGTGATCACGTCTGCACCGTCGACCACGTGCGCGTTGGTCAGGATGTAACCGTCACTGCTTACGATAAAGCCTGAACCCAGGCTTTCGCTGGGGGTATCGGCGGCGTTCTGGCCGTCGTTGCCGCCCATGCCCGGCACGCCATTACCGTAGAAGTGCTTGAAGAACTGGTAGAACGGATCGCTCGGATCGATCGGCAATTGCGGATTGCCACCGTTCGCGCCGCCATTCATGCCGCCATTCATGCCATTGCGGCGCGACGCGGTCTTGACCACGTGCTTAGCGCTGATATTGACGACCGCCGGGCCGTAGGTTTCGACCAGGCCGGAGAAATCGGGAATACCGGTCTTTGCAGCGGCTTCAGCCGGCATCATCGCGGCTTGTGCCGGCGTGATGACCTGCGGCGCCGGGACGTTCCGGTTTCCGGCCACGTAACCCGCCGACAACGCGACGGCAACGGCAACCGCAACGGCGCTGCGGGAAATGATCTTCGCTTTCATCGTGTGCTCCTCGGGGATGCGCTTCAGAATGAAACGAAGAGTACGAGGCGCCGCTTAAAGGGCACTTAAAGCGGGGTATTTAATGCAGATTTGAATTGAATGGAGACGAGCAGACCGCCGCTTTTCGATTCGGCGAGCGAAACTTTCGCGTCATGCTGCACCGCGATCCGACGCACGATTGCCAAGCCCAGGCCGCTGCCCGCCACGTCCGTGCGCGCCCGGCTGGCGCCCATTCCCGCCCGATAAAACCGGTCGAACACACGCTCGCGTTCATCGGCGGGAATGCCTGGGCCTGTATCTGCTATTTCCACCGTGGGATTGCCGTCTTTCATCTGCAAGCAAACGTCCACGCGCCCGCCATCCTGCGTGTATTTCGTGGCGTTATCGATGAGATTGTTGAACATCACGCGCAACGCGTTGCCGTCGCCTGAGATAGTGGCCGGTTCGCTCGCCTCGATGCCCAGGTCGACACCGCGCTGTTGCGCCACCAGCACCGACCCACCCACGCATTCGTCCAGCAGCGCGTGCAGGTCCACCGGCTTGGTCTCGCTCTTGCCGTCGGGCTCTGAGCGGGCGAGCGCAAGCAGTTGCTCGGCCAGACGCGTGGCCCGCGTGATACCCGCTTGCAGGTCGTCGAGCGCTTCCTTGCGCGACGCGTCGTCCTTTGCGCGCGCCACCAGTTGCGACTGGATCTGCACCGCGGCGAGCGGCGTGCGAAGCTCGTGCGCGGCGTCGGCAACGAACGCTTTTTGCGTGTCCAGCGCGGTCGCAAGCCGGGCGAGCAGCGCGTTCAAAGCGCGCACAACAGGCACGACTTCTTCCGGCAAACGGTTGTCGGGTAGAGGTTCCAGCGCTTCGGGATGACGTGTATCGAGCGCGCGCGTCACGCGTTGCAGCGGCTTCAAACCCCGTCCGACGATGATCCATATCGCCATGCCCAGCAGCGGCAACAGCACCACGAGCGGCCATAAGGTCCGCCACGCCACACCCGCTGCCAGCCGGTTGCGGATGGACAACGGCTGCGCGAGCTGGACGACGTTATCGCCGACAATAGCGCTGTAAACACGCCATACGCCACGCGGCGTGGCTTCCGTGGAAAAGCCCAGTTCCGCATGCGGCGCCAGCGGCACGCGCGGGTGCGAGTAATACATGAGCACGCCGTTGCGGTTCCAGATCTGGATCACGACGCCTTCGTCGCTGTCGCTGCGCGATTGCAGCACCGACGAAAACGGTTCCGACGGCAACGCGGCCGCAATCTGCTCCAGCTGATAATCGAACAATTCGTTCGCTTCGGCCAGTGCCTGACGATAGATCAGCCAGCCCGCAAACCCCACGCCGACGATCACCAGTGCCAGCAGCCAGACCAGCAATTGGCGTCGAATGGAATGCATCAGGCTTCCTTCGACACCATGTAACCCAGTCCACGAACGTTGCGGATAAGGTCGGGCCCCAGCTTTTTACGCAACGAATGGATGTAGACCTCGACTGTGTTGCTGCCGATTTCCTCACCCCATCCGTAGATTTTTTCTTCAAGCTGGCTCTTCGATAACACCGCGCCCGGCCGTGCCATCAAGGCTTCGAGCAGCGCGAATTCACGGGCGGACAGCGCTACGGCGTTGCCTTCAAGCGTGACCTGGTGGCCTACAGGGTCCAGCGTCAACGCGCCGTGGCGGATCAGCGAGTCGCCGCGACCGGCGTGACGCCGGATCAGGGCGCGCATGCGAGCGCCCAGTTCGTCGAGGTCGAAAGGTTTGACGAGATAGTCGTCGGCGCCGGCATCCAGGCCTTTTACACGGTCGGCAATGGCGTCCCGCGCGGTGACGATCAGCACGGGCAGCGCGTTGCCTTTTGCTCTCAGGCTTTTGAGGACATCGAGACCGTCGCGTTTTGGCAGGCCCAGGTCAAGCAGCATGAGATCGTAAGGTTCGCCGCCTACCGCCGTCAGGGCCGCTTCGCCGTCCTGCACCCAGTCCACCGCGAATCCGTCGCTGCGCAGCGCCTTGCGGACGCCTTCCGCAATCATTCTGTCGTCTTCTACCAGTAGGATTCGCATCGGTTTGGGTCACGGCTTGTCTTGGCTTTGCAGCCCGGATGATCATTCTAGCCGGGACGCGTTAAGGCGGGCTTAAAGGGGCCTTAAGACCAAGAGACGCGGTTTCCCTCGTTTTGCTTCAACGTCCCGCACTAAATCCGCCGAAGAACGCCTGCGCATTGGCCTCAAGCGTATCGATGTGATACCCGCCCTCCTGCACGATCAACGTCGGCAACTTTAGCTCGCCGATCGCGCTGCCCAGCCTGCCGAATCCTTCGGTTGTCACCGCGACCATCGACTGCGGATCGTCCTTGTAGATATCAAAGCCCAGCGCCAGCACCAGAACGTCGGGCTGGAAACGCTCAAGCACGCGCGCGGCGGTATCGAGGCGATCGAAAAACACGTCCTCCGATGAACCATGCGGCATCGGCAAATTCACGTTGTAACCCTCGCCGGCCGCCTCGCCCCGCTCGTCGTCAAAGCCGGCCACGACCGGGTAGAAGTTCGTCGGATCGCCGTGAATGGATACATACAGGACGTCGCTGCGGTCGTAAAAAATTTCCTGTATGCCCTGACCGTGGTGCATGTCGGTATCGAGGACAGCTACGCGGCTGTACTTTTCACGAAGCGCCTGCGCCGCGATTGCCGCGTTGTTCAGGTAGCAGAAACCGCCTGCTGCTTCAGCACGCGCATGATGTCCCGGCGGCCGGCACAACGCGTACGCCTCGCGTGCGCCGTCCAAAATCGCGTGCGCTCCGCCGAGCGCGCTTTGCGCCGACCAGTAGGCCGATTCGTATGTGTCAGGGCCGACCGGGCAACTGCCATCGGCGAGATAACGCGCTGCTTGTCCCAGCACGCCGCGCAACGGATTGTTCTCACGGATGTATACATTCGACATCACTTCGTCGCCCCATTCGGCCGGCACTTTCTTCCACTCGCGATGTGCCTCCTCAAGGAAGCGCACGTAGTTCATGCCGTGCACCGCGGCGAGCGGCGCGGTGCCAAAGTCAGCGGGTTCGCGGACATCGAAGCCCAGTGCCTTCGACGCCTCGACCAGCCGCAATGCGCGCTCAGGAATCTCCTGCGGCGTGCGCATCTGACCACGCGAAAGGTACGTGCGCGGATGATGCTTGAGTTGCGAGGGGTGAAAGTAAGTCAGCATTATCGGATCCTATTTATGCTTCAACCGTCGCGCTGATTACCGCGCGCGCCAGTACCGCATTGATCAAAACATTCGCGCCGCATGTGACGTCTTCGGGGAGCGCGTCCTCGGCTTCGTTGTGCGACAGGCCATCTACGCACGGGATGAAAACCATGGCCGTGGGCACGTGCCGCGCGAGGTGGATCGCGTCGTGACCCGCGCCGCTGACAATGCGCTCATACGCATAGCCCAAGCCTTTCGTAGCTTCTTCAACCAGGTCTACGCAGGCGAAATCAAATGGCGTGGCGGGGCTTTTCCAGTACGTTGCGATGTCGGCTTCAAGGCCTCGTTGCGCAGCGATCTTTCCGAAGGCCGTGCGGACTTCGTGTTCCATCGCGTCGATTTGCGTATCGTCGGGATGACGCAGGTCGACGGTGAAAGCCACGCGCCCTGCAATAGTGTTACGCGATGAATTCGGCACGTCGACCTGACCAATCGTGACCAGGCCGAGTGGCGCGAAACGCTGCGCGATAGCTTCAAGTTCAAGCGCCATCGCCGCACTCGCAAACAACGCATCCTTCCGATAAGGCATCGGCGTCGTGCCAGCGTGCGCAGCAACGCCCGTTACGTCGACGTCAAGCCAGCGGATCGCCTGGCCGCCAGTGACCACGCCGATAGGATGGCCGTGACTCTCCAGGATTGGCCCTTGTTCGATATGCGCTTCGAAATACGAATCGACGTTTTCAACGCCGAGTCCGCGCGCTCCTGCGCAACCGATTTCGTTCAGCGCCTCGCGCAAGGTCACGCCCTCTGCGTCCCTCGTCTGCAATGCGGTTTCCAATGGCGTCGCGCCGACAAACACCGCCGAGCCCAGCATGGCCGGCGTGAAGCGCGCGCCCTCTTCGTTCGTCCACGAAACAATCTCGATGGGCTTCTCCGTCAACACGCGGTGATCGTTCAACGTGCGCACCACCTCGAGCGCAGCCAGAACGCCGTAGACGCCATCGAAGCGACCGCCTTCCGGCTGCGTATCCAGATGACTACCGATCACCACCGGTTTCGCATTCGCATCCGAGCCTTCACGACGCGCGAACACGTTGCCGACTTCATCGGTGCGCACCGACATTCCCGCTTCGCTGCAACACGCAGCGAATAACGCGCGCCCTCGGCGGTCTTCTTCCGTCAGTGCAAGGCGACGTACGCCGCCTTTCGGCGTCGCGCCGATTGTTGCCATCGCCATCAAGCTCGCCCACAGGCGCGGGCCGTCGATCTTCAACATGCTTCGGTATCCTCTTAATTCAGCGAGCAGCCAGTGCTTCCGGGGCATCGGCGCGACGATGTTTCAACGCATCGAGTGCGACGATCGACAGGAGCGAAATCCCGGCGAGGCACGTGTAAAACACCGCCAGCGGCCACCATTGCCCCGTGAATTTGTGCGCAAGCCAGGTGCCCACGAGCGGCGTCAGGCCGCCCGCAATCGCGCCGCAGACCTGATAAGAAATCGAGATCGCGGAGTAACGCACACGCACCGGAAACACACCGCTGACAAATCCCGCGATGACCGAATAAAAGCTCGCCATGCAGACCACGGCAATCGCGATGCCGATAATCATCGACACCATGTTGCCGCTCTGCACGAGGATAAACATGGGATACGGCGAGATCATCGCGCACAGGGCGGTGAGCTTCAGGAAGCGCGCACCGCCGATCTTTTCGGCGAGCAACGCGGCCAGCGGCTGGGTAAGGAACTGGATGATCGCGACGGCAAACAGGCAATCGAGAATCAGCGATTTCGTCACGCCCACATACTGCGTGGTGTACGAAATCATGAAGGTATTGGTGAAATAGACGCCGGCAATACCAATCGTATTCGCCCCTATACAGAACGCGACCAGCGCGCCCGATGAGCGGAACACTTCGGCAATCGGCAACTCCACCGTGCGCTTGGACAACTTCTCGCGCTCGAATTCCGGTGACTCGTTCACGCCCATGCGGATCAGGATGCCGACCACGAGCAACACCGCGCTGATCAAAAACGGCAGACGCCAGCCCCACGCGATGAACTCGTCATGCGGCATCGACGTCACCGCGCGAAACGCGATCAGCGACAGAATCAGCCCGGCCGGACTGCCGAGTTGCGCGAACGACGCGAAAAATGTGCGTCGTCCCGTGGGTGCATGTTCAGCCGCCATCAACACCGCCCCGCCCCATTCTCCGCCAACGGCAATGCCCTGCACCACGCGCAGCAGCACGAGCAACACCGGCGCAAGCAGGCCGACCTTCGAATAAGCGGGCAGCAAGCCGACGCATACGGTCGCCACGCCCATCATCATCAGCGTGGTCATCAGCGCTTTCTTACGGCCGATCTTGTCGCCGAGGTGACCGAAGATCACACCGCCCAACGGTCGCGCGAAGAACCCGACGGCGAACGTGGCGAACGACGCCATCGTGCTGATGAACGGATCATGCGACGGGAAATACAGCTCGCCGAACACGAGCGCAGCGGCGGTCGCGTAGATATAAAAGTCGTACCACTCGATCATCGTGCCGATGAAAGCGGCGGTCGCCGCGCGCACGGGCTGGCGAGTCGGACTGGATGCTGGGGTCACGGTGGCTCCTGATTCGCTTGTTTTAATGCATGGTCAGGGCGTTTTATCGCCAGCCATAAAACATTAGTCCAATTTCGATTTATTATTCGCCATATAAGTTTGGCTAATACCTTGGACATTCCCCCATGACTCAACGGCGTGTGGATATCGCGCGGTTCCTGAACGACCGGCTCGACTGGAACCTGCTGCGAACTTTTCTGGTCATCATGCAGGAGCGCAGCGTGAGCCGCGCCGCCGCGCGCCTGCATCTGACGCAACCGGCGGTGAGCCAGGCGCTCAAGCGCCTGGAAGACACGCTCGGGCGCAACCTGATCCAGCGCCGCGGCCCGCACTTCGAGCCAACGCACGCGGGCGAAGAGGTGTACCGGATCGCAAGCGATATCTACGGGCACATGTCACGGCTCGAAACCGAGCTCGATGACCGCAGCGAAGACATCACCGGTTCGATCAGGCTGCTCACGGTGAGCCGCATCGATTCAGGCGTGTACGACGAGTTTCTCGGCGAATTCCACCGGACTTATCCGCGTATCGACTTGCATATCGAAGTCATGCGTTCCTCGGACATCATTTCGTCGCTGCTGCAAAAGACCGCGACAGCGGGCTTAAGCTTGTGCCGCACGCCCATCGATAAACTCGAGCAGCGTTGCTTTCTGCGCCAGCGATATGCCATTTTTTGTGGCCGGTACCATCGCCTGTTTGGACGGCATGGACTGAGCATGGAAGATTTGCTCGCGGAGAATTTCGTGTCATTCACGAGCGATCAAATTGGCGACAGCTTGTCGCCGCTGACCGTTTTTCGCGACCAGCGCGGGTTCACGGGACGGATCGTGGCGGCATCGCCCAGTCTGGACGAAGTGCGGCGGCTGATCTTCGCGGGATATGGCATCGGTTGCCTGCCCGAGCACATTGTCCGCGACGACCTTTCGCAGCAGCGCCTGTGGCGTTTGCCGCCCGAAGAAGGTCTGGTCGATGTCGACGTCGATCTGCTGTGGCATCGCGGACGCAAGATGAACGCGGCGGAGCAGGCGTTCCTTGACGGCATGGAGCGCACGATGCAGCGCTATTCACTGCCCGAACGGCTCGCCCCGCGCTGAGCCCCAGGCGGAATGCCGGTGCCAAAGCCGCGCACCCGCTGCCGGTTGAAAGCCCGCAAACCTTAAACCGTAAGCAGAACCCCCATACAATAGCCGCACCGCTTGGGGCACCCTCGCCCTGCAATCCGCAAAACCGCATCACATCACCCCATCACGATCCGACCACATGTATAGAGCAGCCTTTCTGAACAGGAAAAACCCACTTGCCAAACATTGGCGCACAGCCACGACCCTGGTTATAGCCGCAGCCACTTTCACCTTCGCGATGAACACGCCTGCCGAGGCACGCGGCGGTGGCGGCTCAAAGTCGGAAGCACAGAAACCCACGCCGAAGCACGCAACGGCGAAAAAGTCGAAGATCCAGCGCGTTGTTGTCCCGGCCGGTCCGCTTCCGGCCACGGTCATGGCGGCGCTTGCACGCGCCCACGTGCCGATTTCATCGATGAGCGTGGTGGTCGAGCGGATCGGCAGCGGCGGCGTGCCCCTCGTCGCGATCAACGCCAACGAGCCGATGATGCCCGCCTCGACCATGAAGCTGGTCACCACGTACTCGGGCTTGTCGTTATTGGGTCCGGATTACCGCTGGAAAACCACGGCCTACGCCGACGGTGAAGTCGATGCAAGCGGCGTCCTTCACGGCAACTTGTACATCCAGGGCACGGGCGACCCGAAACTCGTGCCGGAAGAACTCATCGACCTGGTGGACCAGATCCGCCGCAACGGCATCACGGGCATTGATGGTGCGCTGGTGCTCGACAAACGCTACTTCGATACCTCCACGCGCGATCTCCCCGCCTTCGACGCCGACGAAAGCGCGCCCTACAACGTCGGCCCGGACCCGCTGCTGTATGCGTTCAAGTCGCTGTCGTTCACGTTGACGCCGAGCCCGGACGGCCAGGTTGCAATCGATGTCCTGCCGCAACTCGCGCAGTTGCAAATCGACAACGAACTCAAGGTTACGCGCGGCGCGTGCGCAGGCTCACTGCCGGCGGCATCGCCGAGCGTGGCGCAAACCACGGGCGGTTTTGTGCAGGCGTCGTTTATCGGCGACTATCCGCTGCGCTGCGGCCCGCGGACCATCAACGTTGCCGCGCTCGACCACTCCACTTTCTTTGCAGGCGGCTTCCTCGCGCTGTGGAAACAGGCTGGTGGCACATTCAACGGCACCACCCGCGAAGGCCCGACGCCGGTCAGCGCGCGGCTGGTCGGCACGCACCGCAGCCCGGTGCTGTCGGATATCGTTCGCGACATCAACAAGTTCAGCAACAACGTGATGGCGCGCAACCTGTTCCTGACCATCGGCGCCGCGATGGGCAAACCGCCGGCGACGACCCAGAAATCATCGGCGGCGATCGAGGCGTTCCTGCATCGCAGCGCGCTGCCCATGACCAACCTTTACCTCGATAACGGCTCCGGGCTGTCGCGCGAAGAACACATTACGGCGCAATCGCTCGCCGACTTGCTGGTGGCGGCAAATTCGAGCCCGGTGGCGCAGGTTTTCATCGAGTCGCTGCCTATTGCGGGCGTGGACGGCACCATGCGCAACCGGCTCACGAACGCGGGCGCGGGCGGCAATGCCCATATCAAGACGGGCACGCTGCGTGACGTGCGGGCCATCGCCGGCTACGTGGGCGCGGAGAACGGCGAGAGCTACGTGGTGGTCAGTTTTATCAACGATCCACGCGCCGAAGCGGCGCGGGCGGCGCATGACGCGCTGCTCGAGTGGGTGTATGAAGGCGCGCGCCGCACGGGAGCAACGGAGTAAAACGGTCCGTCATCGACTTAGAACCCGAGGATGCGCGCTCTGCAAGCACAGGCAAACCCTCGTAGGAAACAATCTCAAATCCTCCTAAAGATTCGGTAAGCTATCGCCACGCCAAGCCGACGACACGCATTGTCCGCAGTGCGTGTCGTTTGAAGCCAACGCCCAAGCGGAACGCGAGCCGACAGCAACCTCGAAGCGGCGTGCAGACCACATGACGAGATCAACGAGGAACGAGGAGATGAAGTCGATGAAACCCGCCCTGACGAAACCCGCCGCGCGTCAACCGCGCTGGCTGCTCGCTGTCCAGACGGCCACTGCGTGCGCCGCGTTTGCCATGCTGGCCGCGTGCGGCGGCGGCAGCGATAACAACAATAACAACACCCCCGCGGGCGGCGTGAAACTGCAGGTGGTGTCGTTTGGCGACAGTCTCTCGGACGTCGGTACGTATGCGCCGGTCGCGGCGGCAAACTTCGGCGGCGGCCGCTTCACGACGAATCCCGGCCAGATCTGGACCCAGAACGTGGCGCAGTATTACGGCGGCACGCTGACGGCGGCAAACACCGGTGGCTTTGGCATCCCGCTGACGCCGGCCAGCGGTTTGGGCTACGCACAGGGCGGCTCACGGGTGACGCTGCAGCCGGGAGTTGGCCACGCAACGCCAGGCACGGCGAATGCCGATTTCTCGGAAGCCACCACGATCCCGATCAACGATCAGGTGACTCAGTTCATCGGCTCGTATGGTTCGTTCAATGCTAATCAACTCGTGCTGGTGAACGGCGGCGCCAACGACATCTTCTACAACCTGGCCGTGGCGCAAGCGACAGCCGCCGGCATCCAGGCGCAGCTTGCCGCTGGCGCTATCACGCCGGCACAGGCACAGGCAGCCGGCACCGCCGCAACGACCGCCGCGACGACCGCGATCAGCCAGGCGGCTATCGACCTGGCGACGTTAGTTGGCCGGGTGCTGCAATCCGGTGCGACGCACGTGGTGGTATCGGCGGTTCCTGACATCGGCGGAGCGCCTGAGGGATTGGCCAGCGCCGATAAAGGCGTGACCTTCTCGCAAGTGACGCAGTTGTTCAATGGCACGCTGAAAGGCGCGCTGGCGCAGTCGGGGTTGTTGTCGAAGGTGATCTACGTCGATGCCTACACCTGGGTCGACGGCATCCAGGCGAACTTCCAGGCGAACGGCTTCACGGTATCGAATACGGGCACCGCCTGTAATCTCGCCGCGATGACCGCCGCCGCGACCAAGCTGGGCGAGCCGGACCCGAGCGCCTTTGCTACGTCGCTGTTCTGCTCACCGCAAACCTACACGGTGCCGGGCGCAGATCAGTCGTATATGTACGCCGATACAGTCCATCCGACGACGCATCTGCACGCGCTGTTCTCCACCTACGTGGAGCAGCAGATTGCTGCAAGCGGGCTGGGGAAATAAGCGCGGCTGAATGAGCTGATGAGGTTAAAACGCCCGGTCTTTCCGACTGGGCGTTTTGCTTTTTGAAGGACGGTTTTATCGCCGTCAGACTGTGGGTTTTATGGCCCCGCATGTCCGCTCGAAAGTTTAGATACTTTTTTGTATCTAAACTATTTAGGGCGCCGAGACCTATGATTTGAAAGATTTTTTAGGTGATCGTGCTTAGCGTGGCGCTAGCCGGCCGCGCCCCTCTACTCCTGCTCTTCAAACGCCGCCGCCGCACGCCCTAACCGGTCGTTCACCGCGGTCCATTCCGCCGACACCGGCAGCGTCTCGATCAAGATCCTCTCGACATCGGCGCAATCGAGCGCGCGCAGCAAGCGGTATAACTCGCGTGCGTAGCTCTGCGGATCGTCCGGTGCGGCGATGAAATGCACGTTCGGCGCGTCCGCCCATTTACCGGCGCTCGATTCCCGCGCGACCAACGCAAGCTTCTTGCCGGCATCGAGCGGATGCGCGGCGAGCAACGGTTCAAGCGCCGCAAACGGCAACAAGCTCAGCGGCGTGCGCGGTGCGTAATGCGCCTTCAGCGTGCCGGAGGCGCGTGGCGCGCTGGCGTCGGTGCCATCGGGAAGACGCGGCATCACGCCAAGCACATCGGCGATCTCCAACGGACTCACATGTCCCGGCCGGAGCAACGCAGGAAAGCCACGCGATAAATCCAGAATCGTCGATTCAATGCCCACCTTCGCCGCCCCGCCATCGAGCACATGCACGCTTGCGCCGAATTCATCGCGGACATGTTGCGCCGTGGTCGGGCTGACATGTCCGAACCGATTCGCCGATGGCCCCGCCACGCCGCCATGACCATCGCGCAAAGTGCTGAAAGCCATGAGCAGCGCCTGCGCGACCGGATGCGACGGACAACGAATTGCGACGGAATCCTGCCCGCCGCTAACCGCCGCCGGCACGTGCGCCGCGCGCTTCAGGATCAGCGTGAGCGGACCGGGCCAGAAGGCATCGATCAATTTCTGCGCATCGGCTGAAAGCGATTCGACCCAGTACGCCGGGTCGCTGCCGGGCGCGAGATGCACGATCACCGGATGATTCGAAGGCCGCCCTTTCGCCGCGTAAATCCGTGCGATGGCCTCGGGATTCTCGGCATCGCCGCCCAGTCCGTAGACGGTTTCAGTCGGAAACGCGACGAGTTGCCCGGCGTCGAGCAACGCGGCAGCCTCCTGAATCTGCGCGACGGTGGGAGCTTCGAAAGTCATCAAAGTTAACCCAGCGCAATGTGCAGCATGCGGGCGCAATCGCGCGCCGCCGTGCGCACTTCTTCCAGCGTGGCGCCGGTGAAATTCACATGGCCCATCTTCCGGCCGTGCCGCGCCTCTTCCTTGCCGTACAGATGCAAACGCGCGGTCGGCAACGCGATCACGTCATGCCACGGCGGCGTGCGGGCCTTCGTGCCTTCGAACCAGATGTCGCCGAGAATATTCAGCATCGCGGCCGGTGAATGCTGGCGCGTGTCGCCCAGCGGCATGCCGGTCATCGCGCGGACTTGCTGCTCGAACTGGCTGGTGGCGCAAGCATCGACGGTGTAGTGACCGGAATTATGCGGACGCGGCGCCATTTCATTAGCGATCAGCGTGCCGTCTTCCAGGATGAAAAACTCCACGCACAGCACGCCAATGTAGTCCAGCTTCGCGGCGATGGTGAGCGCGGCGTCCTGTGCCTGGGCGACGAGCGCAGGCGACGCATCCGGCGCGGGCACGACGGTCTTGGCCAGAATGCCGCTGACGTGCTGGTTCTGCGCGAGCGGAAACACGGCTGACTTCCCGTCACCGGCACGCGCGATCAGCACGGACACCTCGAACTTGAGCGGCATGCGCTTTTCGAGCACGCAAGGCACGCCCGCGAGCGACCCGTAAGCGGTGCGCACTTCATCGACGTTGCGCACGCTTGTCTGGCCTTTGCCGTCGTAGCCGAGTCGCGCCGTCTTCAGAATGCCGGGCAACACGGCGGCGATCTGTTCGTCGCTTAAAGCGGCCAGCGCTTCCGGCGACTCGATCACCACATGCGGCGCCACCGGCACGCCCGCACTCGCGATAAATCGCTTCTCCGCCACGCGATCCTGCGCAATCGCCACGCATCGGGCGGCGGGGCTCACGAACGTGGTTTTCGCGATGAAATCGAGGCTGGCGGACGGCACGTTCTCGAATTCCGTCGATACCGCCGCACACAATCGCGCGAGTTCCGTCAACGCGGATTCGTCGTTGAAGGCAGCGCGGATGTGTTTATCCGCGACGGAACCGGCCGGACTCGTCTCGTCCGGATCGAGGACCGCCACGCGATAGCCCATGGATTGCGCCGCGAAACAGAACATGCGGCCGAGCTGGCCGCCGCCGACCATGCCGAGCCATGCGCCCGGCTGGATGGGAGAACTGGGTTGGGAGTGTGCGTTCATCGTGTGGGGTCGGTCAGTCGGTCTCGGGCCGGAAATAGTGCCGGAGGTGTTACGTAAAACTGCTGCGCAACCGGTGAATTCACAGCGGCGGAAGGACCATCGCGTGCGCCGCGTCGTTCTGGCGCGCGCGGAATGCCGCGAGCTTGTCAGCGTAGGCCGTTTGGGTGACAGCGAGTATGGAGATCGCGAACAACGCCGCGTTCGCCGCACCTGCTTCACCGATAGCAAACGTCGCCACAGGCACGCCCTTGGGCATCTGCACGATTGAATGCAATGAGTCCACGCCCTTCAAATATTTACTCGATACCGGCACGCCCAGCACCGGTACCGTGGTTTTGGCAGCGAGCATGCCCGGCAGATGCGCCGCGCCGCCCGCCCCCGCGATGATCGCCGCGAGGCCGCGCTTACGCGCGCTTTCGGCGTAGGCGAACATTTCGTCGGGCATGCGGTGCGCCGACACGACCTTGGCTTCGTAAGGCACGCCGAATTCCTGGAGGATCGAGACCGCGTTTTTCATCACGTCCCAGTCGGAACTGGAACCCATTAACACGCCGATCAACGGTGCGTCATGCGTGTGGGCCGCGGCGGCGGTCTGGACTTCGCTCATCGTGCTGCATTCCTTTGGGGTGGACAGGCCTTTGTCGGCCCTTTTCGGGTGGTGCGGATAGAAAGCTTTTTGGCCATATGAAATGGCTTTCGGGACTCGGCGCTGCATGGCCGGGGGCTCGGGAGCGTTAGTCAGATACGTTGCTCCCGTGCATCGCTCGGGTGTTTTGCTCTCGTGCGCTGATTACCGGCAGCATTTTGCCGTCACCGTTATGGCGGCCAAGCCATCGGACCCGCCCGCAAAAGCGGGCGCTATCGTGCGCCGGACCGGCCGCTTAAAAAATTACGCCAGCGACTGCCCGGTCAACCGTTGCAGCGCTTCTTCGTACTTCTCGGCTGTTTTCGCGACGACGTCGTCAGGCAGCTTCGGCGCCGGGGGCGTTTTTCCCCACGATTGCGTTTCGAGCCAGTCGCGCACGAACTGCTTATCGAACGATGGCGGGTTCGTGCCGACCTGATACCCGTCCGCCGGCCAGAAGCGTGACGAATCCGCCGTCAGCACTTCGTCCATGAGGAACAGTTCGCCGCGCGTGTCCAGCCCGAATTCGAACTTCGTGTCCGCGATGATGATGCCGCGCGTCGCCGCGTACTCGGCCGCTTCCTTGTACAGCTTGATCGAAATCTCGCGGATGGTCGCCGACAGTTCCGTGCCGATCCGGCGTTCCATCTCATCGTAGGTGATGTTTTCGTCGTGATGGCCCATTTCGGCCTTGGCTGCCGGCGTGAAAATCGGCTCGGGCAGCTTTTCGGCATTCTTCAGGCCCGGCGGCAATTCCACGCCGCAGACCGAACCCGTTGCTTGATAGTCCTTCCAGCCGCTGCCGGCCAGATAACCGCGCACGACCGCTTCCACCAGGATCGGCTCCAGGCGCTTCACCACGACGGCGCGGCCTTTGACCTGATCGGCTTCATCGGCGGAAACGACAGTTACCGGATCGATGCCCGTATTGTGGTTCGGCACGATGTGCGAGAGCTTCGCGAACCAGAAATCGGCCATCTGGTTCAGGACGCGGCCCTTGTTCGGAATGGGCTCACCCATGATCACGTCGAACGCCGAGAGGCGGTCGGTCGTGACGATCAGGAGTTTGTCGGTGCCGACTGCGTAGTTGTCGCGGACCTTGCCGCGCCCGAGCAGGGGCACCGATTTCAGCGTGGATTCGTACAGCGGGGAATGTGAGGTGGACATCGTCATCTACCGGAAAAGTGCCGCAAATCAGGCTGAGAGAAAAAACCAACACGCCGTTCCCCGGAATTGCGGGAACGGCGGTTCGTGTCAGCTGGCCCTGTCATGCGCCCAGGGTCAGCCTTTGCATTCATTCTGCGTATTGTGATGCCCGGCGCAAAACCGGGCGACAAACGCGACTCAACGCCATTGTAAACGCGTCGGGCGGACGACTCGGTTTTGGTTCATCGACGGCGATGCTGCAAGCAAAACCGCCCACTACACCGCCCGAGGATGAACATCTCAAAAAAAGCCGTCCAGCGGGCCGTTCAAATGCCTGCCTGGGCTCATGGTCCAGCTTATGACTCAACTACTCATGACCCAAGGCAAGCTGGCCCTGTCAAACCTTGTTAAGCGCATAAAACCGGGGCCGTAGCGCTTATCGACTGGCTTACCTGACGATTTGAGCCAGTTCGCCGGATTTGTACTTCTCGGCGATTTTATCGAGCGGGATCGGTTTGATCTTGCTCGCCTGGCCTTCGCAGCCGAACTGCATGTAGCGTTCGAGGCAAATTTTCCTGGCTGCCTCGCGTGCCGGTTTCAGGTAGTCGCGCGGATCGAATTTCGACGGATTTTCGCCGAAATAGCGGCGAATTGCACCCGTTATTGCGAGGCGCAGGTCGGTATCGATATTCACCTTACGCACGCCGTGGCGAATTCCTTCCTGGATTTCCTCGACTGGCACGCCATAAGTTTCCTTCATGTCGCCGCCGAATTCACGGATTTCGGCCAGCAAATCTTGCGGCACCGACGACGATCCGTGCATCACCAGATGGGTGTTCGGGATGCGTTGATGGATTTCCTTGATGCGCTGGATGGCGAGGATATCGCCTGTTGGCTTCTTGGTAAATTTGTACGCACCGTGCGATGTGCCGATGGCGATAGCCAGCGCGTCGCACTGGGTTTTCTTCACGAAGTCGGCGGCTTGTTCGACGTTGGTGAGCAACTGCTCGCGGGTCATGGTGCCTTCGGCGCCGTGGCCGTCTTCCTTGTCGCCCATCATGGTTTCGAGCGAGCCGAGCACGCCGAGTTCGGCTTCCACCGTCACGCCGATGGAGTGGGCGGCTTCGACCACTTTGCGTGATACATCGACGTTGTATTCATACGATGCCACGCTTTTGCCGTCGGCTTCGAGCGAGCCGTCCATCATGACGCTGGTGAAACCGCTGCGGATGGCCGCCATGCAGACTGCGGGGGATTGCCCGTGGTCCTGATGCATGACGACCGGGATGTGCGGGTAGGACTCGACGGCGGCTTCGATCAGGTGGCGCAGGAACGCTTCGCCAGCGTATTTCCGCGCGCCGGCGGAGGCTTGCATGATGACTGGAGCGTTGATCTGGTCGGCGGCCGCCATGATGGCTTGAACTTGCTCCAGGTTATTGACGTTGAATGCTGGGAGCGCATAGCTGTTTTCGGCCGCGTGGTCCAGCAGTTGACGCATTGATACGAGAGGCATGGGTAAAACTCCTTGAGATGGAACGAAGTCTTTTTTTGGCTGATTGCGGTGTTATTGCTCTTTTGGGCATCGCCATGTTTGTAATATTTTAGCCGGAGCCCGTAGGGGCTCTATGTGCTCGTTCGCACCGGTGGACGGGTTTGGGGGGCTTAGGTAAGACGGGGTGCTGCGGGGAACAGTGCTTAGAAGGTCGTTTCGAGGTTAGCGATCAATCTGACCAGCAAACGAACAGACCAGCACGCGTGAAGCCGTGCTGGTCTGTGAGTGCTTGATCTTGCCCGAGAGCACGGGTGGCGAAGCGTGTCTATGTCGGGATTCGCGAGAAGGAGGGTTTCAAACATCGGTGGCTCTGGCGAGCACCGTGCTTTTGGGGCACCTATGAATCAAAACTGCACGCTGTGGACACTTAGGGTAGCGTGGTTGAAAGCGTTTTCTTTGCTTCGTTTCTTTGTCGCTTTGAACAAAGAAATGACGTGCCGCCACGCACAGTGGCTAATAGTGATAAAGAAAACATCCAACTCACGCAGACCACTAAGGCCGAAAGCAGCAACCCGGCAATGACTCAACCGCCAACCCAAAACCGCCCCAAACCGTCCACCGGTGCGAACGAAATTAAAACGGATCTCCGACCCGCACAATCTTCATCGCGTTAGTGCCGCCGGCTTGCCCCATTGGCTCACCAACAGTCAACACGACCATATCCCCGCGCGCCGCATACCCCTTCGAAACCACCACCTCAAGCGCCTGCTGAAGCGCAACATCGCGATCGGTGTTCGTATCCAGGTGCAGCGAAGTGACATTCCGATAAAGCGCCATAGTCCGCTCACTGCCAATCCGCGGCGTCAGCGCAAAAATGGGCACATGCGACCAATGCCGCGACATCCACAACGCCGTCGCCCCGGACTCGGTCAAAGCAACAATCGCCTTCGCGCCCAAGTGATAAGCGGTAAACAACGCGCCCATTGCAATCGACTGATCGATGCGCGTGAACGTGCGATCAAGGAAATCCTTGTCAAGCTCGCTCTGCTCGGACTTCTCAGCTTCCAGGCAAATGGCCGCCATCGTCTCGATGGTCGTCACCGGATACTTACCCGCAGCCGTCTCCGCCGACAACATCACCGCGTCCGTCCCGTCCAGCACGGCATTCGCGACATCAGAAACTTCAGCACGGGTGGGCACAGGCGCATGGATCATCGACTCCATCATCTGCGTGGCCGTGATCACGAACTTGTTCGACTCGCGCGCCATCCGGATCATGCGCTTCTGCAAAGCCGGAACAGCCGCATTACCCACTTCCACCGCCAGGTCACCGCGCGCAACCATGATGCCGTCCGACGCATCAAGAATGCCCTGCAACGCCGGAATGGCTTCCGCGCGTTCGATCTTCGCGATCATCTTCGGCTTGATGCCGTAAGGCGCGCCCGCGATGTTCGCCAGTTGCCGCGCCATCTCCATGTCCGTCGCGTTCTTCGGAAACGATACCGCCACAAAGTCCGCGCCCAGCGACATCGCTGTCTTGATGTCCTCCATGTCCTTCTCGGTCAGCGCCGGCGCCGTCAGGCCGCCGCCCTGCCGATTGATGCCCTTGTTGTTCGACAGATCACCGCCCACTTTCACCGTGGTATGGATCTCTTCGCCAATCACGCGGACCACGTCGAGCACGATCAAGCCGTCGTTCAGCAACAGCACGTCGCCGTTGCGCAGGTCGCGCGGCAGATCGGGGTAATCGAGACCAACACGTTCGTCATTGCCCAGCTCACAGCGGGCATCGAGGATGAACGAATTGCCGGCGATCAACGTAACCTTGCCGTTTTCGAACTTGCCCACGCGAATCTTCGGGCCTTGCAAATCAGCCATCAACGCCACTTCACGGCCGCATTGCTTGGCGGCGTCGCGAACGTATTGCGCACGCTGACGATGATCGTCGGCGGTGCCGTGCGAGAAGTTGAAGCGGACCACGTCGAGACCGGCCTGCATCATTTGCAGCAGGATCTCAGGGGTGCTGGAAGCGGGGCCGATAGTGGCGACAATCTTTGTAGCGCGATGCATGGAATTCCTCGTCTGGGTGGTATCGCCTGAAACAGCGCTGCGAGTACGGTGTGCCGACGGGGATGAAACTGTCTCCGCCTGCGAACGCGCGCCGGCTCGGGCCGGCGTCGCTTTGTGGTGGCTATTCGATAGCTGCCCGGCGACCGGAATCAGCGACGCGCTCGCGCCACCAATCATGACCGCCGTTTCTTTCCTTATTTGCTTCCTTTCCTGCTTTACATCCGAACCACGCCGGGCCGGTGTCGCAGCGGAACGCTTCGACTTGGCCGGTGCGCGAGCGGGGCCAGGTTTCATCCCAACCTCCACCCTCGATCCAATTTCAGCCGCTACCGACAAACCCGCGTCAGCAGCCAACTCTTTTTTATCTGCAGCAACTTCGACTACGGACTCGGGACGATCGCTCTTCGACGTGGCTCGTTTCATCGGCTCAGGCCCGTGACTCGAGTACTTCCACCGCGGGCAGCGTCTTGCCTTCCAAAAACTCCAGGAACGCGCCGCCGCCAGTCGAGATATAAGAGATTTTGTCGTGGATGCCGTACTTCTGGATGGCCGCGAGCGTGTCGCCGCCACCTGCAATCGAAAATGCCGATGAGTTCGCGATTGCGTCCGCCAACGTCTTCGTGCCATTGCCGAACTGGTCGAATTCGAACACGCCAACCGGCCCGTTCCACACGATCGTGCCCGCCTTCTCCAACTGCGCGGCAAGCGCCTTGGCGGTGTCAGGACCGATATCGAGAATCAGGTCGTCGTCCTGAACCTGATCGACGGCTTTCGTTTCTGCCTTGGCGGCCGCGGCAAATTCCTTCGCAGTCACGACGTCGCTCGGAATGGGTACCGACGCCCCACGCGCCCGCGCTTCGCTGATGATGGTCTTGGCTTCATCGATAAGATCCTTCTCCGCCAGCGACTTGCCAATATTCAACCCCGACGCGAGCATGAACGTATTGGCAATGCCGCCCCCCACGATCAACTGGTCCACTTTCTCGGCCAGCGACTTCAGGATAGTGAGTTTCGTCGATACCTTCGATCCCGCCACAATGGCGACCAGCGGGCGCTTCGGCTCGCCGAGCGCCTTGCCCAATGCGTCGAGTTCAGCGGCAAGCAGCGGACCGGCACACGCGACGGGCGCGTATTTCGCGATGCCATGCGTGGTTGCTTCCGCACGATGCGCGGTGCCGAACGCGTCGTTCACGTAGATATCGCAGAGTTTGGCGAGCTTCTGTGACAGCGCGTCGTCGTTCTTCTTCTCACCCTTGTTGCAGCGGCAGTTTTCGAGCAGCACGACCTGGCCCGGCTGCACTTGCACACCGTCCACCCAGTCGGCGATCAGCGGCACATCGCGGCCGAGCAGTTCGCCGAGGCGCTTGGCTACCGGCGCAAGCGAGTCTTCTGGCTTGAACTGCCCTTCCGTCGGGCGGCCGAGGTGGGACGTAACCATCACGGCGGCGCCTGCTGCCAGCGCTTGCTGGATCGCCGGCACCGAGGCGCGCACGCGCGTGTCTTCGGTGATGTTGCCCTGATCGTCCTGTGGGACGTTGAGGTCGGCTCGGATGAAAACACGTTTGCCGGACACTTTGCCTTCGGCGATCAGATCGGTGAAACGCAATACTTTCGTCATGGGAGTCAGCGGGTGAGCGAGTAATTGGAAAGCGGTTCGGGCGAGTTGAATCTGCGCGCCGTGGATTTACGCCAGCGGACTCACACAGGTCGCTACGGAGAAATTGAAGTGCTCAAAACCATGCCGGCGATAAACCGGCGTGCGTGCAGCATCGCAAGGCGACTCGCGCCAAGCGGAGGATTCGACCAACGAGTTGAACTAATAAGGGACGACGAAACGAGGCGTGCCGCGCCTTTCGCCTGCGACCTGGAGGCCCGGGCGACGAGGCGTGGCAGCGAAGAATGGAGCGAGTGAAGCGGGTGTGCGATGACTGCCGGATACACGTTTCGACCTCATTCGATACGACAGCGAGAGCGCCATTTTAACCGATACCCATGCCCGTTCGACGCTGGAAACGCAAATCCCCAGGATTCGGGATTGGCGAGTTTTCGATGGCTTAGGTCACACGCTGCATGACGCGCCGCAGCAAAACAGCGTCAGGCGAACAGCCGCAATACCGTGAAGACAATCATGCCGACGACAATCGTCCCGAGCATGCCGCGGCGCCAGAGAAACCAGGCGAGACCGCACAGGGAAGCGTAGAGCGCGTGATTCGAGAAAGCAATCGACAGGCCGGTCGGCGTAGTCAGAAGGTCAGGCACGACGACCGCCACCAGTGCCGCAGCCGGCGCGTAGCGCAGCGCGCGCTGCACACGCTCGGGCAGGATTATGCGCTCGCCGCCCATCAGGAACAGCGCGCGCGTGACGCCCGTGATCAGCGCCATGCCTGCGATGGCCAGCCAGACTTGCGCGGCGCTCATCGGGCACTCCGGGCGCGCTTCGGGCTTACCGGCGATTTGTCGAGATCGGAGGGAGGATTCAGCGGCGCGGCGTCGGTGAGACGAGGCGCCAGACTTTCCGTAGGCTTTGCCGCGCCGGTAGTCTTGCGCCCCGCTCCCAGCTTCTCCGCCATGACATCGGCGAATGTTCCGGCGAGCAGCGCCGCCGCCACGGCCAGCGGCAATGAAAGCCGATACGGCAAATCCAGCGTAATCAACGCAATCACGCTCGCCACGCCGACCGCCGCCAGCGTGGAGCGCGTCGCGATAGCCGAGACGATCAGCGGAATCAGCGCAAGCGTGCCGGCGAGCTCGAGGCCCCAGTTATCGGGGAAAAGGCTCGCAAGCAGGATTCCCGCTATGGATGACACTTGCCACGAGGACCAGCTCGTCGCCGCCATGCCCCAGAAAAACGCCTCCTTGCCGGGCTGATAGCCGGTCGGGAAATTACGCTTCTGGAACATCAGGTAAATGATGTCGCCATTGAAATAGCCGAGCACCAGCCGGCGGCGCAGCGGCAGATAGGCGAAATGGGGCGCAAGCCCCGCGCTGAAAATGACGAACCGCAGGTTGACCATGGCGGCGGTCAGCAAGATGGTCCAGAGGGGCAGCTTCGCAGCGAGCAACGGCAGCACGGCCAGTTGCGACGATCCCGCGTAGGCCGCGAGTGACATGCCAAGCGCCTGCGGCAAGGTCAGCACGGACTTGGCCATCGCGATGCCCGTTACAAGACCCCACGAGAACGTGGCCGGAACCGCTGGAGAAAGGGTTTTGACGCCATCGAGAAACGCGCGTCGGTTGAGGTCTGACAGCCGGTCGAGCATGGAGATTGGTGCGAGTCGGGGTGTACTTGTGCGGTTGAGCGGCGGATCCGGTGGATCCGGCGAAGAACGGGCAAGGGTCGGGCGGTTGGTGCAGACCCGCTGCGGATCGAGCCAGAATCCGTGTCTAAAACGATCCGAAACATGACCCGAAACCGTTGCGCCGAGCCTTGAATCAAGCCCGGTCTCACGCCCTATCAGGCCGACCGATCCGGATGGCGGGCTTTCGCAGGTTCCTCACAGTTTGCTTTCGATCCGCAATGTTGACCACACCCTGAGCACTTCGCGTGAAGCCGAAAGGCAAATTATAGCGTCGTGAAAGGCGCCAAATGGCCGACAGCGCCCATTTTTTAATCGAAAAGACGCTAAAATGACGGTCTTTGGCCGCCCGGTTGCTTGCCTGTTTTGCGCTGAAATCCCATGCCACGTGCGCTGTCTACGGACAGCCGCCACGGATCGGAGGAAGGCGCAGAAAGCCCGTCGTCATCGTCATGCTGGTCAAGCGGACGAAAAACGCGGACAAGTAAGCTGGCAAATACGCTGACGAAAACCGGCGGCCCACTCATTATCTGCACACTACTCGCCAGGAGAAATCGTATGTCAATGGCCGACCGCGACGGCAAGATCTGGATGGATGGCAAGCTGATCGACTGGCGCGACGCCAACATCCACGTGCTCACCCACACGCTGCACTACGGCATGGGCGTTTTTGAAGGCGTGCGCGCCTACAAGACGGGCACCGGCACGTCGATCTTCCGCCTGAAAGACCACACCAAGCGCCTGCTCAACTCCGCCAAGATCTTCCAGATGGAAGTGCCGTTCGACCATGCAACGCTTGAAGCCGCGCAGCTCGAAGTGGTCGGCGTGAACAAGCTGGAATCCTGCTACATCCGGCCGATCATCTGGGTGGGATCGGAGAAGCTGGGGGTATCGGCGAAAGGCAACACCATTCACGTCGCAATCGCCGCGTGGCCGTGGGGCGCCTATCTTGGCGACGACGGCATTGCGAAGGGCATCCGCGTGAAAACGTCGTCGTTCACGCGCCATCATGTGAACGTCTCCATGGTCCGCGCGAAGGCGTCGGGCTGGTACGTGAACTCGATCCTCGCGAACCAGGAAGCCATCACCGACGGTTACGACGAAGCGCTGCTGCTCGACGTGGACGGCTACGTGTCCGAAGGCTCCGGCGAAAACTTCTTCCTGGTGAACAACGGCAAGCTGTACACGCCGGACCTGGCTTCGTGCCTGGACGGCATCACGCGCGACACGGTCATCACGCTCGCACGCGACTTCGGCATTCAGGTGATCGAAAAGCGCATCACCCGCGACGAGGTCTACACCTGCGACGAAGCGTTTTTCACCGGCACGGCCGCTGAAGTCACGCCGATCCGCGAGTTGGACAATCGCACTATCGGCGAAGGCAAGCGTGGTCCGATCACGGAAAAGCTGCAAAGCGCTTTCTTCGATATCGTGAGCGGCAAGAACGAAAAGTACGCCGGTTGGCTTGCGCAAGTTAAGTAACGCAACTGCGTAACTTAACGCGCAACCCGACGCATGACGTACGGCGGTGAGCCGGGTTTTTCGAGTCTCAGGAATATCGGACTCGAAAAAACCAGGCTCACTGCGTCCCCAGACTAGAACGAACGAGATTCCTCATGAGCGAACTGAAGGAAATGCCGCTGGTCCAGTTGTCGGCGAAAGATGTGCCGGCGTTCTGCCCGAACCCCAACATGCCGCGCTGGAGCACGCATCCGCGCGTTTTCCTCGATATTTCCCACGGTGAAGCACGTTGCCCGTATTGCGGCACGCGCTACAAGCTGAAAGACGGCGAGCACATCAAGGGTCATTAAATCTTCGACTTCGCGAAGAGCCAGCGGCCTGCGGCTTGAACCACGCCGCCCGTTGGGTCTTCGCGGCCACTAGCGATGCTGTGCCGCACTCATCCGATGCTGCTGCCGACCCCGTTGAACACTACGCTCCGGCCGCGCTCCATGTTTTGAAAGCACAGCACCTCGCGCCTCGACGCCGGACAGGCCGGATATCGGACACTGGAAGCCGGGCGCCCTCACTCCCCATTGCCACGACGCGCCCGCCCACATGGTGCGAGCTGCGTTATTTTTGAGACTGGAACCTACATAGATGCGTCGCGCGTTGGTTATCGCACCGAACTGGATTGGTGACGCATTGATGGCGCAGCCGCTGTTTTCGCTGCTGAAGAAGCTGCATCCGCGCATTGTCATCGATGCTGTCGCGCCCGCCTGGGTCGCGCCCGTGCTGGAACGCATGCCCGAGATCCACGACGTCTACGCCACCGATCTCGCCCACGGCAAGCTGCAAATGCTGCGTCGATGGCAACTCGCGAGCGATTTGCGCGACGTGGGTTACGACGCCGCCTACGTGCTGCCGAACTCGTTCAAATCGGCGCTGATTCCGTGGATGGCGGGGATCAACCTGCGGGTCGGCTACACGGGCGAAAGCCGTTATGGCGTGCTCAACGTGCGGCACGCGAATCCGGCCAAGGGGCAACGCCCGCCCATGGTCGGCCAGTACGCCGCCCTCGCCTATGCGCCGGGCGCGAAGCTGCCGTGGCTGCAGGAAAACGCGACGGTTCCCATGCCGGTACCGCGGCTCGATGCCGACCTGAACGAAGCGGCGCGCGTCTCCACCCGCTTTAATCTCGATACCCGCGCGCCGCTGGTCGTGTTTTGTCCGGGCGCGGAATACGGTCCGGCAAAACGCTGGCCGCCGGAGCATTTCGCGGCGCTCGCGCAGTTCATCGCGCAGTCGTTTCCGTACGCGCGGATCGTCGCGCTCGGGTCGCCGAAAGATTCGCCCATCGCCCAGGCCATTGCCGATCGCGCGCCGAACGTGCGTAACCTGTGCGGGCAAACGTCGCTGGGTGAAGCGTGCGCGCTGATCTCGCGCGCGAGCGCCGTGGTGACCAACGATTCCGGCCTGATGCACGTCGCCGCTGCGCTGCGCCGCCCGCTGGTGGCCGTGTTCGGCTCGACCGACCCGCGCCACACACCGCCACTCTCCGATCTCGCAAAGGTACAATGGCTGCACCTCGAATGCAGTCCGTGCTTTGCCCGCGAGTGTCCGCTGGGTCATTTGAACTGTTTGCGTGAACTCGGCGCCGAGCAGGTTTTCGCCGATTTACGCGGCATGCTGATGATGCAGCGTCATTAGAACGGGTTACGCTGACGCGGCTTCGGCGCCATGGCTCAGGCTGATTTGCTGATCGAGCAAGCTTGGGCCGCCGCTTCGGCTTCAAAGACTGCTTCATGACTTCGTCGGGGCAGCGTCCGCCACGCCAGGTTCACCGGCGCCGTGCCCGCGTCCTTCCGAGTTCCTGTCGGCGGCGCGTTTGCGATTACCGGCGCTTCCTGACATGCCAATGTCCCTAAGCCGGGGCATGCTTTTGAAACTTGACCGAACCGTGGCGCTCACTGTCCGAGAACATCAGGCGCCATGCATCGACTGTTAGAGACCCACTAGCCATGCCACGTTTTGCCCGCCTCTTCGAAGCCGCCGCCGATACCCTCAACGCCTATTACCAGGCTGTCGCGGAGGGCAATATCGACAGCATCATGGCGCTCTGGATCGACGAGGAATTCGCCACCTTTATCTGCGCGGACGGCTCGCACCTGAGCGGCCTGGACAGCGTACGCGCGGGTCTCGCGACGCAACTGGGGAACCGGCCGGTCACGGTCGAGCCGCTCGATATCCGCGTGTACGACAGTCTCGGCACCGTGGTCTACGCCATCGCCGAAGCGCATCAGCCTGTCGAACCGGGCAGTTCGCCCGTCATGGTGTTCAGCACCTATGTAATGGTCCACGAACGTGGGGAATGGCGCATAGCGCATATCCACGCTAGTGCGATGCCAGACGAAGCCGCAGGACAAGTTGCTGCGAAAATGCGACATGGACAAGGTCCGCTGCATTGACATCGGTTTTGCGGGTACGCTGGGCAGGGTAGCCGGCGTCCGCGGCTCGACAATTGCTCTGCCAGTCTGATCGGCAGACCGTCGGCATCCGTTCGCATCCTGCTTCCTGTTTGAAGACGCGCCATGAAACGCGATCACGCTCATCTCATTCCTGATGCTCCGGCGCTGGAATCCCCCTCTGCGCTTGAGCAGACCGCTTCGGCCGCTCTCGACGCAGTGAGCCAAGCAACGCTTGAGCCGCTGGCCGAATGGCTGTACCGAGCGCCTCGATGGCTGCCGACCGCGCACGCACAGACCATCGTGCCGGCGTTGTTCGCGCAGCGGCCGGCGGTGAAATACCGACGGGAGCGATGGACGACCCCGGACGGCGATTTCATCGAACTCGACTGGCTGGCTTATGACGCCGATGGTGAAGGCCACAACTGCGTTCATTCCAGCGCCACCACCGTCGCCTCGCAGCCCGCGTCGCGTGAGCCTGGAAACGCCGCTGCCACATCGTTCGATGAATCCGCGGCCTTGCACGAAGGCGTCGGCCACGACACGGCCGCGCCACGAGGGGCGAATCCCCCTCCCGACCCGGGCGCACCGCTCTTTGTGCTCTTCCACGGACTTGAAGGCAGCTCGGACTCGCACTATGCACGCGTGCTGATGGCCGAAGCGAAGGCGCGCGGCTGGTTTGGCGTCGTGCCGCATTTCCGCAGTTGCGGCGGCTCGATGAATCTCCTCCCGCGCTTCTACCATCTCGCCGATAGCGCCGAAGTCGACTGGGTCTTGCGTCGATTGAAGGCGCAACATCCCGGGCCGGTCATCGCGGCGGGGGTATCGCTGGGCGGCAACGTGCTGCTGCGCTGGTTGTGCGAGCAGGAACAGGACGCAGCGGCCATTCTCGACGCTGCCGCCGCGATCTCCGCGCCGCTCGATGTCCACGCCGGTGGCCACGCGATATCGCAGGGTTTCGGCATGATCTACACGCGCAACTTTCTCAAGACGCTCAAGCACAAGGCGCTGGCGAAACTCGACCAGTATCCCGGCCTGTTCGACCGCGATGCCATGCTCGCGGCCCGCACCATGCATGCCTTCGATAACGCCGTGACCGCGCCGCTCCACGGTTTTCGCGATACCGAAGACTACTGGACCCGTGCCACCACCCGGCCCTATCTGCCGCGCATTGCCATTCCAACGCTACTTCTGAACGCCCGCAATGATCCGTTCCTGCCTGGGCGAGTGTTGCCGTCGGCGGCGGAAGTTTCAGCGGCTGTGACCCTCGATCAACCCGCGCATGGCGGCCACGTCGGCTTTATGACCGGGCCGTTTCCGGGGCGGATCGACTGGTTGTCGCAGCGGGTGTTCGGCTATTTGCAAACTCATGTGCGTCACGTGCATCACGTGGCGCACCAAACGGATTCCGAGCATGGATGAGATCGTCAAACAGGCGCTGGCCAAATGGCCCAACGTCCCGCATTGCACCGGCTGGCTGCTGCTTGATCGCCGCGGTCAGTGGCGCATGCGCGACGATGCCACGCAGGCGGCAGGCCTTCCCGGCGATATCATCCGCCACGACGCGTTGCTGGGCTTCATCAACCGCAACTACGCCGCCGATGCCGAAGGCCAGTGGTTCTTTCAAAACGGCCCCCAGCGTGTGTATGTGGAGCTGGGTTATACGCCATGGATCGTGCGGCTGAGTGAAGTGAACGATGCGATGGATGGCGCGATGGACGGCGCAGCCGCCGGTGCTTTGCGGCTGACCGATCACGCAGGCAAGCGGTTTGAGCCGACGGCGGCTTGGCTCGACGATGAAGGCGCTGTGCTGTTTTCAGATGATCCCGATGCCCGTGATGCCCGCGATGGCTCTCACGTGCCGCGAATCGCCGCGTTGCACGATCACGATCTCGATCTGTTTTCCACACACGCCGATCTCGACGATAACGGCGGCGTGTTCCATTTTGCTGCTGGCATCGATCTGACGCTGGGGCATATCGATCGAGCCGATGTGCCGGGCAAGTTTGGCTTTGTTACCAGCCCGGCGGCGAACGCGGCGGCGGTGTAAAGCGAAAGCTAAAACAACTTGAACGGCTTATCGTAGCGGCGTGAGCGCGCCGGGATCACTCGCGCGCCGCTGATATGATGATCGCCCGTTGCAAGGAGAGGTTATGTCCGGACTTACACATTTCGATGCTTCTGGCGAAGCGCACATGGTCGATGTCGGCGATAAAAGCGAGACGCGTCGCGTAGCCATCGCGCGCGGTTCGATCGTCATGCTGCCGGCCACGCTCGCGCTGATCCGCGACGGCAAGGCTAAAAAAGGCGATGTGCTCGGCGTCGCGCGAATCGCAGCGATTCAGGGCGCGAAACGCACCTCCGATCTGATCCCGCTGTGCCATCCGCTGGCGTTGACGCGAGTGGCCGTGGATTTTTCCATCGATGAAAACCTGCCCGGCGTGTTTTGCGAAGTACGCGTGGAAACGTTCGGGCGCACAGGCGTGGAGATGGAAGCGCTGACCGCCGTGCAGGTGGGACTGCTGACGGTTTATGACATGTGCAAAGCAGTGGATCGCGGAATGACGATCACCAATGTGAAGGTACTGGAGAAGCACGGTGGGAAATCGGGGGACTGGGTGGCGGGGAGCTGATCACGGGGCTGAGTATCGCTGCATGCTCGGGTTCTGAGTAAATCGCTGTCGCTGCTTGATTGCCAGCATTGGTAACCGACAACGTTGGGCCGACAAAAAAGGCAGTTCCAACGCGAGTCGGAACTGCCTTTGTTTTTAGCCGCGATCGATCTCTTCGTCACAGCGAAGTCGTCCATCAAGCCGCCCCTCAATCATCCCCATCGTCGCTATCGTCATCGGTAGCTGACGGCGCTGGCACACCATACATCTTCATCAGCTCGGCCTTGAACCCGGCCAGCGGCTGACCCTGATCGTCCAATAACTGATAAACATCCGCCAGTTGTTGCGGCCAGTCGTGGAGCTCGGTGGAAAAAATCTTCAGCCGGGCGATGGTATCGAGTGCGTCCTGCGACTGTCCGGCCAGCGCCTGCAACACCGCGTAGCGTCGCAATACAGTTTCCCCAGGCAACAACGCCAGCGCCTGACGATGCATCACAAGCTTGGTGGCGAGATCCTGGCTGTTCATCGGCAGTAATGTCGCGGCGCCATACTCCCCCCATGCGCCGAACAAAAACGACGGATTCGCATGGTATTGCTCAGCCGGCTGCGACCCGTAATAGAGCACTTCCGAGCGGTTGTAGTCGCGCAAGATGGGGTACAGCGATGCCAGTCCAAGCACCACGAGCACGACATACAATCCATAAGAAAACGATCGCGACACCCACCGCAATGGCCGCGTCTCCAGCAAGCCAAAAATCAGCATCGCGGGCATCAGGTAGAACATGTACTGCTGCGGATACTCAACCAGCGCGTGCATCATCAGCACGCCCAGCAGCGACAGCGCGAAAATCCGCGCAGGCGTATGCGGCGCACGCAGCACGCGCACGAGCCAGCACACCACGCTGAACAACACGATCGCCATACCGAGCAGACCGGTTTTCGCGAGCAAGTCGATGAAAATATCGTGGGAATTGTTCGCGATCTCCACACCGCCAAGCTCACGCACGAACTCGAACTGATGCAGCGGGAACTCGCCCCAGCCAACACCCAGCAACGGATGCGTCAGGAACATGGTCCAGCCGTACTTCCAAAGCGCAAGCCGCGGCGCGATCTGGTTCGCGTCCTGCATCCGCTCCGCCGCCGATTGCCCCAGTTCGAGCTGAAAACGCAAGTTCGCCCAGCGAATGGCTGCGTTCACCGCGAAGAACAACACCAAGAGCATGATCGGAATCAGCCATGCGCGTGTTTTGTTGCGAGCAGCACGGCTGGCGGGACCATCCGGATCATCGGCCACGGTTGGACGGCCCTGAATGAAGGCCATCCACAATCCCCCGACCACGATAACGCCCATCTGCAGCCACGGTCCCCGCGACACGGTCAACGCGAGGCCCGCTGAAAATATCGCGGACAAGACGAGCCATGCGATCACCGGCAGGCGTCGTGTCTGCACCAAGTACAGCGCGCCCGCCGTTGCGAACGCAATGTAGGTGGCAAGGTGATTCGCCTGCGCCATGTTGCCGAACGGCCGCCGTTCGATCGCAACGTTGTAGGCCACCACGAACGGCGAAAACTTCGGCTCCATATGGAACAACTGCACGACCTGACAGAACACGGCGAACAGGCCACCGACAATCAACGCCGATGCGCCCCAGCGCAACGCCTTCTCGCCCAGACCCGCGCGCGTGAAGCCATAACCCGTATGCACCGCGACAAACGATGCCAGCAAATAGCCGCCGCCGAGCCAGTTCATCGACGGCTGCGACACCGGCAAAACAACCGTCTGCGCCACCAGTAGCAAACCAAGCACGAGCGGCATCAACGCGATAACCGGCATCGCGAATGGCACGCGTGGCTCGGACAAACACACGATCAGCGCCATTCCCCCGCCAATCACCAGGAACAGTGCAAGCGCACTGAACTCGGCGTAGAAGGTCGGAATGGGATAGGTATGGTTGACGACCGCGAACGGGATCGTCAGTGCCAGACAGAGGGCAGCAAGAGAAAGGTAGCGCGCGATGTTTGAAGGCATGTGGGGTAGGGAACGTCGGCAACCGGCGCACTATACAAAAAATTACTCTTGCTGTGCGACACCTGGCATGAAATGCGCCGAAATCCCTGTCATTCCTGAAAATTTCGTGGCGGTTTCAGCAAAACATCGAGGCTGCCCGCAATCCGCGTGCTCGCTCACAAGCGCCATGATGACGGTTCATCGCGATTACGGTTTCATGCGGCCAGCCTTTCAGCTTCGCTCAGTGCCTCTCGACTGGTTAAGTCCGGCACTCCGGCGGGGCGAGATTGGGCGGTAATGTGGGCGCTTCCGAAGGTGACGGACCCGCGCCCGGCGCTGGCAACGAAGACGCCGTTTTCGTGGCGGCGAAACATTCCCACGTGATCGATCCGGCCTGAACCGAACCCTTCGTCAGAACGGTACGTGCAGTCGGCGTCTCGGCGTTGTCCGGCGTTGACGGCACAAGCACGAGCGTATTCGATCCTGCCGGCGCCACACGCGTGGAAAACGCGATGGTGACTTGCCCATTGGTATCGTCGACATGAATGGACTCCACGTTTCGCGTCCCCGGCGGCGACGAATATCCCCCACCCAGGTCAGAGCCGCTCGCGGCATTTTCCGCCACCGCCAACCGTGCCGACGATGCCAGCGACAAACCCTCGCCCACCCGGCTACGCGCCAGATAATCCTGATAGGCCGGAATAGCGTACGCCGCGACCACGCCAACAATTGCCAGCACGATCATCAACTCGATCAACGTGAAGCCCATCCCGAAACGCTGTATCTTGCCGCGCGTAATCAGCCTTCGAAACCACACTTTGCTACTACCCGATCCATCTACTCTGCATACCGCTGCTGTCATTGCTGCTGCCATCGCTGGACTCCCAAAAAGACGAAGCGCCTGGTTGCGTGATGCAATCCAGACGCTTCGATCTTATTGAGCGCCACCCCGTCTCAACAGTCAGCCAAACGGCCAACGGTTAAACCGAAAATCAGTGCGCGGCTTTCGATTCCGCCGCCAGCGCACGCCGGCGAAAGTACCAGCCAAAGGCCAGCACCAGCACCGCACCCGCCACATGCGCCGTGTATTCGGCACCCAGCACGTTCAACGCGGGCCAACGGTCGAAGAACGGATCGTCGATCATCAATCCGCCCGCGATCCACCCGAGCAAACCGGCGCCAAGCGCAATTACGATCGGGAATTTGTCGAGCAGCTTCAGCACCAGCGTACTGCCCCACACGATCAACGGGATGCTCACCAGCAGGCCGAAGATAACCAGCGCCAGCCGATGCTGCGGATCGGCCGCTTCGGCCGCCCCCGCCACTGCAATCACGTTGTCGAGGCTCATCACGGCATCGGCCACGATGATTGTCTTGATTGCCGCCCAAAGCTGGTCGGTCGGCTTGATATCCGGGTCGCTGTGATCCGGCATCATCAGCTTCACGCCGATCCACAGCAACATCAGGCCGCCAGCGAACTTGAGGAACGGGACATCGAGCAGCACAACGGCGAACGAGATCAACGCGACGCGGAGCACGATGGCCCCGAGCGTACCGAGCAGCACGCCGCGCGTGCGTTGCTGGGGCGGCAGATTCCTGCAGGCGAGCGCGATGACGACGGCGTTGTCGCCGCCAAGGAGGATATCGATGACGATAATTTGTAGAACAGCGCCCCAATGGAGGGTGGCGAAAAATTCGAGCATGAGAAAACCAGTGAACGACATCAGAAAAAACGCGCGATAAAAAAAGCGGGGAAGCCTTAGCTCCCCCGCTTTTAGAACCGACGTTTAACGAAAGGCTTACGTAAGCATAGCGCAGCCCTGCGTTTTCTGTCGATCGGCCGTTCCTGAAACCCTTACAGCATCGCCTTCAACAGACGCGCCATTTCCGACGGGTTCTTCGTGACGGTGATACCGCACGCTTCCATGATTTCCAGCTTGGCATCGGCCGTATCCGCACCGCCCGAAATCAGCGCGCCCGCGTGACCCATGCGCTTGCCGGCCGGAGCCGTGACGCCCGCGATAAAGCCAACCACCGGCTTCTTCATGTTGTCCTTGATCCAGTAAGCCGCGTTCGCTTCGTCCGGGCCACCGATCTCGCCAATCATGATCACGGCGTCCGTGTCGGGATCGTCGTTGAACATCTTCATGACGTCGATGTGCTTCAGACCGTTGATCGGATCGCCGCCAATACCGACTGCCGACGACTGGCCAAGGCCAATAGCCGTCAACTGGCCAACCGCTTCGTACGTGAGCGTGCCTGAACGCGACACCACGCCGATACGGCCCTTACGGTGGATATGACCCGGCATGATGCCGATCTTCAGTTCGTCCGGCGTGATCGTGCCCGGGCAATTCGGTCCGAGCAACAGCGTCTTGCGATTTTCGCGACGCATACGGTCCCGGAGCTCGAGCATGTCACGCACGGGAATGCCTTCCGTGATGCAGATTGCGAGATCCAGGTCGGCTTCGACCGCTTCCCAGATTGCAGCAGCGGCGCCCGCCGGCGGCACGTAGATCACCGAAACGGTTGCGCCCGTTTCAGCCTTCGCTTCCGCGACGCTTGCGTAGATTGGGATGCCTTCGAAATCTTCGCCGGCGCGCTTCGGGTTCACGCCCGCCACGTACGCTTCACGGCCGTTCGCATACTCGCGGCAAGCGCGGGTGTGGAACTGACCGGTCTTGCCGGTAATGCCCTGGGTGATGACCTTGGTGTCTTTATTGATCAGAATCGACATAGTGTGACCTCTGTTCGTCGACGCCGCCTTTAGCCCGCGTGCCTTGTTTCAAAGCACAGCAGGCGGAAAAGCGCCGCCTTTCGTATCTGGTGGAACGCTCGTAATTGCCGGATAAATCCTGGCGATTACTTGCCCTCGGCGGCTGCGACAACCTTCTGCGCAGCTTCTTCCATGCTGTCGGCCGCGATGATCGGCAAGCCTGAATCCGCCAGCATCTTCTTGCCGAGATCTTCGTTCGTGCCCTTCATGCGCACGACCAGAGGCACCTTCAGCGACACGGCTTTCGACGCTTCGATCACGCCTTCCGCGATCACATCGCAGCGCATGATGCCGCCGAAGATGTTCACGAGGATTGCCTTGAGGTTCGGGTTCTTCAACATGATCTTGAAGGCTTCCGTAACCTTCTCGGTCGTCGCACCGCCGCCCACGTCGAGGAAGTTGGCCGGCTCGCCGCCGAACAGCTTGATCGTGTCCATGGTGGCCATTGCCAGGCCGGCGCCGTTCACCAGGCAGCCGATGTTGCCATCGAGCGAGATGTAGGCCAGATCGAATTTCGACGCTTCCACTTCAGCCGGATCTTCTTCATCGACGTCGCGATACGCGACGATGTCCGGGTGACGGAACAGCGCGTTGGCGTCGAAGTTGAACTTGGCGTCGAGCGCAATCACCTTGCCGTCGCCCGTGACGATCAGCGGGTTGATTTCGGCCAGCGATGCGTCCGTTTCCCAGAATGCCTTGTACAGGCCTTGCAGGATCGCGCGCGCTTGCGGGATCGAGCCTTCCGGGATGCCGATCTTGCGCGAGAGGTCGTCAGCGTCTTTGTCCAGCAGACCCGTCGACGGCTCAACGGCGAACTTGTGCAGCAGTTCCGGCGTCTTTTCCGCAACTTCTTCAATGTCCATGCCGCCTTCGCTCGATGCCATCACCACGACTTTTTGCGTGATACGGTCGAGCACGAGGCCGATGTACAGTTCCTTCTTAATGTCCGCGCCTTCTTCGATCAACAGGCGGTTCACCTTCTGGCCTTCAGGGCCGGTCTGGTGCGTGACGAGCTGCATGCCGAGGATCTGGTTCGAATATTCGCGAACCTGTTCCAGCGTCTTTGCAACCTTCACGCCGCCGCCCTTACCGCGACCGCCAGCGTGAATCTGAGCCTTGACGACCCAAACCGGGCCGCCCAGCTCTTCAGCGGCCTTGACCGCATCGTCCACCGAGAACACGGGCTTGCCGCGCGGGACCGCGACGCCGAACTTCCGCAGGATTTCCTTTCCCTGGTACTCGTGAATCTTCATGCGTGATTCCTTCAGTCTGAGAGTTGGATTGAACTTCGATTACGTGAATTAATGAGTTGCCTGAATTACTTATTCAATTTACTTGGAATACCTGAATCACGTTCAGCGTTGCTTCCGGCGCCAAAAGTACGCGCGTCCGGCGTCATGCTGATGTTTCCTGGTCGGCCAGTTCTGGGAACCTGCTCTTGCTAATTTCGATTAGTGTCGACTAATTCCGATCAATTTCGCTGAGCCGGCTCCGTGTCGCTTCCGGCCTTTTTGGAGTTGTCCTGATCCGCTATCCGGTCTGCCGTCCCGCGCGGCGCGTGACCAAACCAGCGCGGATAATATTGCCGAACGGCTTCACCGTCGAAACGCAATGCGTTGCAACGGCCAAGCTGGAATGGGGGTTTGTCGATTTCTGCTGCTTTGTTTGATGCACCGCTTGCTGGATTTTCCGATGGTTTGCCCGGCGCGCCGCCTTTTTCGGTGTTCCACACCTCGCCGGCGAATGCCTGGATGGCGGCTGTGGGCAACACGGCGCAGAGTTCAGTGATGTGCGTGCAACCGGTCGTTCCGGCCAACAAACGGCTGGATTCACGACGGAAATTTTGCACAAGATTGAGGCCGATGAGCGCGCGATACGCGGGGTTCGATGCTGCGCACATTCCGGTATACGGAGCCCACTCGGAAGCCGCTTCGGCGTCGACGATGGTGAACGTGCGGTCGATGGTGATGCGCAGCCAGAGTTCATGGATCGGCAGGCCTTGAGGCCGGACGCCCGACGCGAGTTTGACGTCGCGCGGCTTTTCATCGGTTAGACAGGCTTCGATATCCCACAAGCCATCTTCACGCTCAAACGCTTCCATTCGAATCGCGCGGCGATGGCGCAACTGTCGAGAAACGGGCGGAGAAAGCGGCATGTGCAGAGGAAGGCCGGAATGGGAAAACGCCGAAATTTTACCATACTGGGCATTTTCGGCCGGATCGGGTTGCCGCGGGGAGCTTGCGAGGCAATGCAGAGGCTTGTGCGGCGGCTTATTTCGCGTTCGTTTCGATACGGTCGTTGGCGGTAGGGAATTCTACTCAACGTCGAGGTTGGGGTCGCAGCGTCAAAATAACGCCGATGCCTATTCGTTTATTCGTTTATTCGTCGATAAAGTCGTCGTCGCCTGCTTTCAGCACTTTCACGATCGTCCCGCCGTTGAACCCTCGCGTGGCGAGAAACCGCGCTTGCTTTGCGCGTTCGGCCGGTGTTGTTGGCAGTTCGCCGAATTTCTTGCTCCAGACATCGCGAGCACGAGCGAGCTCGGTTTTCTTCAACTCAGCGCCAGCGTCCTGAATCAACGTTTCGTCGATACCGTTGCGCTTTAACTCATGCACGATCCGGCTCGTGCCGAGACGAGTGCCCCGCCGATGAACAACGCTCTCGACAAATCGCTCATTCGATAACCACCCTTCCCGTTCAAGCGCGTCGAGCAAGGTATCGAGGGAATCGCCTTCACCGAGATGCGGCGTCAGCTTGCGCGACAACTCAGTGCGGCTATGTTCACGACGCGATAAATAACCCAGCGCACGGCCGCGTAACGATAATTGCGGCCCCTTTCGCTTGGAATCGTCCGTCGCCGATGCCTTTCCACGTCCGGTAGAGCCGCGTGTATAAACCGCTTCGGCGCTTTGGTTTTCGCTAGCTGCATCCGCAGTCGATGGCACGCACTGTTCGAACGACTCGAATGGATCGGCTATGCCAATGCCTGTGTCTCCAAGCACGCCCGGAGAAATAACTGGTGGTTTCGATTGCGATTTCCGGGCAGCTTTTGCAGGAGTGGCCTGCGATTGAACAAGTGCTTGTTCCAATACCGCCCGAGCACGCTTTAAGCGTTCCTCGGCATCGACCGCGTCCAATCCGGCTTCCGAATCAGGATGCGCGGATTCGCTTTGTTGCTGCTCGATTTGGGATTCAACCGGAATGTCGGCGGTTTCGGTGCCGATCTCATCAACGGGCATTGTTGATTTCGGCGCTTTGCGACGGCTGGCTTGCCGGTCGGTAGACCGCTCGAAAACGTCTTCACCGTCAGCAGGCTGAGGTGAAGATTTTCCACGCGAGGCCGGACTAGCCGCTTTGCGCCCCGACAACCCGCCACGTCCAAATTTGCCTCTATCACTCGATCGCTCGTACTCAGCCGGCGCCTCTGCCGACGCACTCTTCGAAGATGACCGCGCCGACGCACCAGCACTACCAAACGATCCGCGTTTCGGATACGCACGATCACTCGACCGTTCGAATACCGGCTCGCTGTCTTGCTGCGTGGTTTCGCCGGCTTCTTTTAAACTCGCGGCGATTGCCTCAGCCTTGCTGCTGCCAAACGACAAACTTGAACCACCCGGGCGGCCAAAGCTGCTTTTCCTGGCGAAACTACTACCACTCCCAGCACTGCTCCCAGCACTCTTGCCGCTGGAGAACCCACCGCCCTTACTAAACCCACCGCCTCCACTCTTTTCGCCGGAAACCCCGCCGCTTTTAGAAAAGCTGTTTCCAAACGAACGACGCGCCGATGCAGTTTTCTCCGCACCGACGCGTTCGCCTGCTGCTGCGCGGTATCGATCGCTGCTACGTTCGTAGCGATCAACTCCGTCCTCGGCGTCGGGACTTTCGTCTTCGTCGCTTATGGACTTCGAGCCGTCCGGATCTTCCTTTACGTCCTGCTCCGCGTCACGATTTGAATCGCGACCGGTCTTCGATCCGAACCGGCTCTTGCTGCGCATCATCTCTACCGCCTAAAACTCATTCTTCTTCATCTGCCACTTCGGCAACACCCGGTGCAACTGCGTCGGCCATTGCATTGACGCCCAGAGACTCGCGAATCCGATTTTCGATTTCACGCGCCATTTCAGGATTCTCACGCAGGAATTCGCGTGCGTTGTCCTTACCCTGGCCGATCCGTTCGCCGTTATAGCTGTACCAGGCGCCTGCCTTGTCAACGAGCTTGGCCTGCACACCCAGGTCAATGATTTCGCCCTGACGCGAGATACCTTCACCGTAAAGGATGTCGAAAATGGCTTCGCGGAACGGCGGCGCAACCTTGTTCTTCACCACCTTCACGCGGGTTTCGTTGCCGATCACTTCGTCGTTCTTCTTGATCGAACCAATACGGCGAATGTCCAGGCGCACCGATGCGTAGAACTTCAGCGCGTTACCACCCGTGGTGGTTTCCGGATTGCCGAACATCACGCCAATCTTCATGCGGATCTGGTTGATGAAGATCACCAGGCAGTTCGTACGCTTGATCGTGCCGGTCAACTTGCGCAGTGCTTGCGACATCAAACGCGCTTGCAAACCAGGCAACGAGTCGCCCATTTCGCCTTCGATTTCAGCCTTCGGCACCAGTGCCGCGACCGAGTCGATCACGATCATGTCGATGGAACCCGAGCGCACGAGTGCGTCGCAGATTTCCAGCGCCTGCTCGCCCGTATCCGGCTGCGAGATCAGCAGGTCCGACGCGTTCACGCCGAGCTTTTGTGCGTAAGCGATGTCGAGCGCGTGTTCCGCGTCAATAAACGCTGCCGTGCCGCCGATCTTCTGCATTTCGGCGATGACTTGCAGCGTCAGCGTGGTCTTGCCCGACGATTCCGGACCGTAGATTTCCACCACGCGTCCACGCGGCAAGCCGCCAACGCCCAATGCAATATCTAGTCCGAGCGAACCGGTCGACACCACTTGAATGTCTTCAATGGCTTCGCCAGCGCCGAGTCGCATGATCGACCCCTTGCCGAATTGCTTCTCGATCTGCGCGAGCGCGACGGCAAGCGCCTTGCTCTTCTCTGCAGACATCCCGCCCGGGCCTTTCTTGCTATCTTCCATGAATCGTCCTTTGCTATGATGAACGGCGTCTGGCGCATGCCCTTGGGACTTTTTCCGGTTGGGCGCACTGCTGCAGACACTGTATAAAAAAACAGGTGTTTTTGCAAGTCCGATTGAAGCGCGTAGTTTCAGCGCCACGTTCGACCCCTGCGAACACCACTACACCTGGAGACCGCCGCGCCGGGCGAATTGCGGTGCCGGCAATGCCTTTTGCGCACACTACGATGCGAATCCTCATTGCCGAAGACGACAGCATACTCGCGGACGGTCTCATTCGATCACTCCGCCAATCGGGCTATGCCGTGGATCACGTGCCGCACGGCGTGGACGCGGACAATGCGCTTTCGCTGCAAACTTTCGACCTTCTGATCCTCGATCTGGGCCTGCCGATGATGTCCGGCCTGGAGGTCCTGAGGCGCCTCAGAGCCCGCAATTCCCAGATGCCCGTGCTGATCCTGACGGCCGCCGACAGTGTCGACGAACGCGTCAAGGGCCTCGACCTCGGCGCCGACGACTACATGGCC
Source organism: Burkholderia sp. S171 (assembly GCF_009766085.1). GTDB lineage: Bacteria > Pseudomonadota > Gammaproteobacteria > Burkholderiales > Burkholderiaceae > Caballeronia. The sequence continues at coordinate 63,930 of NZ_LMUF01000075.1, forward strand.
AAACCGTTCGCGCTGAACGAGCTCGAAGCCCGCGTGCGCGCCCTTACCCGGCGTGGCGCAGGCGGCGGCCCCACCGTTGTCAAACATGGCGCGCTCGCGTTCGATCAGGTCGGGCGCATTGCGTCCATCAACGACCAGGTCATCGAATTATCTGCACGCGAACTCGGCGTGCTCGAAGTCCTGTTGCAACGGGTTGGCCGGCTAGTCTCGAAGGAACAACTCGTCAACCACCTTTGCGAGTGGGGCGAGGAAGTCAGCAACAACGCGATCGAAGTCTATGTCCATCGGCTAAGAAAAAAAATCGAGGCCGGTGGGGCGCGGATCATAACCGTTCGCGGGTTAGGCTATAGCCTTGAAAAAGCCGTTGCCGCGGTGCCCACCTCTGTACCACCTGCCCCGGCAAACGCCGACGAGCCTGTCTCGCCCAGCCCGCATTACAAGTAGCAAGTAACCACGAGTAACCACGCCATGGGCTCGCCAGCGTCCCCCGAGCGCGCCGCTCCGGCGTTGCGCGAGCTGACACCACTTTCGCCGGATCTGCCGGAAGCCGACCCCGATGCTTCTCGCGACGCGCGTTACGCGAATCCGTTCGCACCACCGGACGAGCTCGAGCCCGACGGCGAGCCCGCGCCGCGTTCGCTATTCGGTGAGATCCTGGACTGGATGCTCGCGCCGCTCTTGCTTCTGTGGCCCATGAGTATTGCGGTCACGTATCTCGTCGCCAAGTCGATTGCCAACGGGCCGTTCGACCGCGCGCTGGAAACGGATGCGTACGTTCTCGCGCGGCAGATCGCGCCGGTGAATGGCGTCGCGGAATTGCGGCTGCCGAACGCCACGCGTGACTTCCTGCGCGCGGATAACGTGGACAGCGTGTTTTTCCAGGTGCTCGGTACGCGTGGAGAACTAGTAGGCGGCGACGCCGATATGCCCTTGCCTCACGACGATGACCGGCCGCAGCCCGGCATTGTGGAATTTCGTGACGACGTGCTGCGCGGCAACGACATTCGCGTCGCTTATACAACGGTGGAAGCACCGACGCTTTCTAATCCGGTGTTGGTCCAGGTGGCCGAGACGCTCGATAAACGCAGCCAGTTGGCCAACGACATCATCAAGGGCGTGATCCTGCCGCAGTTCGTGATCTTGCCGCTGGCTATCGTGCTGGTCTGGTTCGGGTTATCGCGCGGGCTGGCGCCGCTGCATGCGCTGCAAGCGAATATTCGCGCCCGGCGTCCCGACGATCTTTCACCGCTCGAAGCCAGCCGTGCGCCGCCGGAAATCGCGCCGTTGGTGGCGTCGTTCAACGATCTGCTCAACCGGCTCGAGCAGAACATGCAGTTGCAAAAGCGCTTCATAGCCGACGCCGCGCATCAGATGAAAACGCCGCTCGCGGGCTTGAGGACGCAGGCAGAGCTGGCGTTGCGGCAGGATGTATCGGCGGAAGTGCAGCGCTCGCTTGAACAGATAGCGACGAGTTCCGAGCACGCCGCACGGCTTGTGACGCAACTGCTCGCGCTGGCTCGGGCCGAGAACCGGATGTCGGGGCAGATTTTCTCGCGCGTGGAGTTGACCGATCTCGCGCGGCTCGCTGTGCGCGACTGGGTGCAGGCGGCGTTGGCCAAACGGATGGACATTGGTTATGAGGAGCCGCCGCATCCGGTCGAGGTTGAAGGCAATGCGGTGATGTTGCGCGAAATGCTGTCGAATCTTATCGATAACGCCATTCGTTACACCCCGCCGGGAGGCCGGATCACGGTCCGCGTGCGTACTGACGAGTCCGACACGCGGCACGTCTTTCTCGAAGTGGAGGACACGGGGTTGGGCATTCCTGAAGCGGAACGCACGCGTGTGGTGGAACGGTTCTATCGCATTCTTGGGCGTGAAGGCGATGGCAGCGGACTCGGTCTTGCCATCGTCCGGGAGATCGCGATGATGCACGGCGGCACTCTCGATATTGACGATCACGTGTATAGCGAAACGCCGCGACAAGCCGGAACGCTTGTCCGAGTGGGCTTGAAGCGGGTTTATCCTTCCCGGGACAAACCCTGATCGGAGTTTGCCTAAAGTCTTTCCACAACCCAATTTAGACGGACGTTAGCCAACTAATTTAGATAGAAGACAGCAATTTAGAAGAAATTAACTCAATAGGAAGATAAAAAAGCATCTTGGCGCCCACCCCTTCCACGTCAGAACGCCGTAAGTTTTCCCTCCAATAATCGTTGCACGGCGCTGCTATTCGCGGATGCCACTCAAAGATCAATACAGGAGACGATTTCATGGCAACGGTCGAGGGGCGCATTTCCCACGCACCGATGACGAGCGAAGAACGGCGCGTGATTTTCGCGTCATCGCTAGGCACGGTGTTCGAGTGGTATGACTTTTATCTGGCGGGCTCGCTTGCTATCTACATAAGCAGGACGTTCTTCTCCGGCGTCAATCCGACGGCCGCTTTCATCTTCACCTTGCTCGGCTTTGCGGCGGGTTTTGCCGTGCGGCCGTTCGGCGCGATTGTGTTCGGGCGTCTCGGCGATATGGTCGGACGCAAGTACACCTTCCTTGTGACCATCGTGATCATGGGTCTGTCCACGTTCGTGGTCGGGCTGCTGCCCGGGTACGGCACGATCGGGATTGCCGCGCCTGTGCTCTTCATCGCGATGCGGCTGCTGCAAGGGCTCGCGCTCGGCGGGGAATACGGCGGCGCGGCGACTTACGTGGCCGAACATGCGCCCGCCAACAAGCGCGGCGCGTGGACCGCGTGGATCCAGACGACGGCTACGCTTGGGCTGTTCATCTCGCTGATCGTGATCTTGCTGGTACGGAGTTCCGTTGGTGAGGAAACGTTCGGGGCGTGGGGCTGGCGTGTTCCGTTCCTGGTGTCAATCCTGCTGCTTGCTGTGTCCGTGTGGATCCGGTTGAAGCTGCACGAATCGCCGGTGTTCGAGCGCATCAAGGCGGAAGGCAAGACGTCGAAAGCGCCGCTGACCGAAGCGTTCGGGCAGTGGAAAAACCTCAAGATCGTGCTGCTTGCGCTGTTCGGGCTGACGATGGGACAGGCCGTTGTTTGGTACACGGGCCAGTTCTACACGCTGTTTTTCCTGACGCAGACGCTGAAGGTTGATGGCACCAGCGCCAACATCATGGTGGCAGTGGCGTTGTTGATCGGGACGCCGTTCTTCCTGTTCTTCGGATCGCTGTCGGACAAGATCGGGCGCAAGCCGATCATCATGGCCGGGTGCCTGATTGCCGCGCTGTCGTACTTTCCGCTCTTCCACGCGCTCGCTCACTACACGAATCCGACGCTGGAAGCCGCGACCTTGAAGGCGCCGATCAGCGTGATTGCCAATCCGGACGAGTGTTCGTTCCAGTTCAACCCGGTGGGGACATCGAAGTTCACGAGCTCCTGCGATATTGCCAAGAGCGCGTTGTCGAAGGCCGGTTTGAACTACGAGAACGTGGCCGCACCGGCCGGGACGATCGCGCAGGTCAAGGTCGGCGACACCGTGGTGGATACGTATGACGGCAAGGCCGCCGATGCGAAAGCCCAGGGCGCTGCGTTCGACAAGACGCTGGCTGGCACGCTGAAGTCGGCGGGTTATCCGGCGAAGGCTGATCCGGCGCTGATTAACTGGACGATGGCTATTGTCATCCTGACCATCATGATGATCTTCGTGACGATGGTTTATGGGCCTATCGCCGCGATGCTCGTTGAGATGTTCCCGGCGCGGATCCGGTATACGTCGATGTCACTGCCTTATCACATTGGCAATGGCTGGTTCGGCGGGTTCTTGCCGGCGACGGCGTTCGCTATCGTGGCCGCGAAGGGGAATATTTTCTCGGGGCTGTGGTATCCGATTGTGATCGCGCTCGCGGCGTTCGTGATCGGGATGCTGTTTGTGAAGGAGACGAGGGGAACGGCGGTTTATGACTCGGATTGATTTTCGGGCGATTGGGGGAGCGATTGTGGGGTGGTCGCTTTCCGGGCTCACTTGTCTCTAGGAATGAGCCTGGAAGGGGTTGACAGGTTTCGCAACCCTCTTCATAATCTCGATCTCTTGGCGAATTAGCTCAGCCGGTTAGAGCGACGGAATCATAATCCGCAGGTCCGGGGTTCGAATCCCTGATTCGCCACCAGTTGTAAAAAAAGCCGCTACTTCGAAAGAAGTAGCGGCTTTTTGTTTGGGTGCGCGCTGCCAGTTCTTGATGGTTATAGCTTTTTTGACTATTTGAGTGAGCAAGCCGAGAACGCGTCTTGCGTTCTGGTTAGGGCGCGACAGTGCGCCTTGCCTCTTTCCGACCTAAAGCTGCTAGTGTGGCTACTACGGATGCCGTTTTAGAGGGAGCATTAAGATCATTGAATCTACCGTCGATGCCCTAAATCCGTAGTACTCGTAGAACTGCTTCGCGCGCTCGTTCAACGTATGCACAAGCAACGCGCGGACACCGGCATTCTCTGCGACAGATCGCACATGAGCCTGCGTCCTTGAGCAAGGCGCCGCCAAGCTTGATACCCAACGCGAGCATCGACCGCGAGCCTTGCGAGCAGCATTACTGGCGCTGGATCCGGCATGTTGCGACGGACGGCGCTAGTGGCATCTTGATGCGCGACTGCACCCGCCGCCGAAGCGTAATACCCAAGCACGCACTGATTGGGATTGACTGCGACGAAAGTGCGACTGGCCCCGTTCAGATGGTTGGTCAGTGCACGCCGCCTAAGCCAATCGTCTAGTGATGGCTCGCCACAATTGAAGCCATCGAGTAGATGCGTCGCAGCGAGCGACTGCGGTACTAAAAGTTGAGCGCTCACCCCGTGCCCGCGTTCCACGGAGCCTTGACAGCCATCAGACGCTCGAATCCTAGATTAGCGCTTTGTGGCGCGTCGAGCAGCGCGGTGAATTCCCGGAATTTGTTCTCGTCCAGGCTGAAAAAGACCTGATCCAGCACGATAGCTTGCGCGCGCTCGCATGCAGCTTCCAGCATGAAGTCCGAGCGATTCTTGCCCAGCAGATTGGCCGCATGGTCGATCAGGTCGCGCTGTTTGGGTAGCGCACGTAAATTTATGGAGACGTCATGCATAAAGCTTCTCCTTTGTGTATGCACAACAGATACACATAATACGTTTGCGTATAGCTGTTGTCAGCACGCCGACCGGCCGACGGTCGCCCTTTGCTCTTGGTAGGCCCGCGCAGTATTTACGGCGGGAAGGCTGCATGCTCACGCCGCGAAGCGGTGTTCACGTTCCGCCAACACTGGATATCGTCAACTACGAATTCCCGTTGCGCGACAACTATGATGGCCGGCGTGACCTTCCAATTGTCGCGCACCAGCATCCGCCAAGGCAGCGTCGCGGCCTCACCTAACTCGACAAAAATGGCTTGTTTCCGAGCCCCTTGATCGTTACAAACCGATCAGCGGTCGCACCGCCTCTCTCACCGATTCCAGCTCTGCTTCTGTCACCTTGTGCCCGCGAAACTCAGCCTTTCTGGCCTCGATATCGACCGACCGAATCTGGTCAGCCTGAGCAACGCAAGGCTCGGGAAGCGTTGAGAGCGGAATCTCGGTCTGCCACTCGTGATTCGTCCTCGAGATCGTCACACCGATGACCCGATGGATCACGCCGTTGACTGCTTTCGGGCTAATCACAAGAAACGGCCGCTTGCCGCTCTGCTCAGTTCCCATTGTTGGCGCTAACTGCACCCACCACACCTCACCTGCCTCTGGAATGCCATCGTCCATTTATCACCACGCGTCATTGCGGGCGGGATCATCCGGGCCGCCGGCCTCTGAACCCATCGGCTCGTCATCCAGCAACGGATCGACCTGTCGCTCTCGCTTGCGCGCCGGGCCTTCCTCAAGAAAGCGCGCCATCGAGAACTTTTTCACGCCCGCTGGTTTAATCACAAGAGCGCCATCTTCTGCGCTCACCTCTACGTCCGTGTCTTCCTGCAAGCGCAGAGTTTCTGCGAGACCTGCAGGAATTCTCACGGCGAGGCTGTTGCCCCACCGCTTCACCTGTTGAAGTGCCATGCGTCGGCTCCTTATTGAGCGGCTTTCGTAGCCGTTAGATATCAAAACAACTGCAGCGTCCGGTAGATACCGCGTAGACACATTGTAACGCATTTTCATGGACGTGTATACGGCGTGTCTACTTTCCCTCAATTGGTTCATTGAAGGCCGAGGCGTTGTCGGCCGCCTTGTTGATGCCCTTCGTTCATACGAAATCTGCGAAACGCCTCAGCAGGGGGACGGTAACGAGTTTGCAAAATGATTCGTCTCTGCAAAAAGATCATCTGCTGCCCAGCAAAATTTACGGATTGGTCGTTGGTTTAGTACTTTCGGCCAAATTAGCTGCGCAGCAAATCGAGCAATTGATACAAACCGAGATCTTGAGCCCCTCGAATGGAAAGCGTGCGGATCATGGCGGCGAATCCGATACGGATCTAGGCAATCGATCCGGCTGCCCCTCTGAACTTGACAGCTCGATGCGATTGAATACGCGTCCGCCATATCGCTTTCTCAAGGACCCGAAAGCTAGCACCCTGACATTGACGTTTAATGTTTAAAAACCGTTAAAAGTCAAAATTTGCGCCCTAGCGTTAAATTATAGAGAAGCACTATACGATCGCGGTTGCGAGAGCAAGGTTTAGCAAAAATGGCCGAGCAGGATTAAGTTCAGAAGAATCTACTCAAAAATTACTTTTCTGACGAAGCCCAACCAAGGCATTCAAAAAACACAAACACTAGACAGCAGGAAATTATGAAACCCAAAATATTTATTGGTTCATCCCGAGAGGGAATCCCAATTGCAAACGCGATTCATTCGAATCTAACAGACGATGCCGAATGCACCGTTTGGAAGGACGGTGTTTTTCAACCGTCTTCGTCCACGCTCTTCGACTTGATGGGAATACTCCGCGTGTCGGATTTTGCGATTTTCGTTTTTAGCCCCGACGATGTCTCGATTATGAGATCCGCGGTAGACCAAGTCGTACGAGACAATGTTCTTTTCGAGCTCGGTCTTTTCATTGGTCGACTTGGGCAAGAGCGTTGTTTTTTTCTCGTTCCGACTCCGAGAAAATGCGACTACCTACAGATCTCTTCGGGTTTAGTCCAACCAGGTATGAATCTCAACGCCGCGATTCAAATTGGGAGGCCGCAGTCAATCCAGCATGCACGCAGATACTGCGAGTTGTGAATAAACTGAGGTCTTTCCAAGACAACAATGAGAAAAGCGCTGCTGCAAATGTAGCCAACGCCGCGCCCGCGGAATCGTCGAAATTTGCAGAGCCTGCGGCCACGACAAAGCTAAAGATAGAACCCTACAAGAAATCGTTTTTACTTAAGAGTGACAATCCTTCTCACAGAGAGCGCCTCTCAGCGCTTTCGTATGCGTCATACAACCGGACGCTGCGAGCATGGGTCATCCCTTATTCTATGGAAACTACTGCCCGCGCCGAACTCGCTGATCTGTTGTAATTCCGACTGGCTTCGGGGTCTCCGCGGACTACGAGTCTGCTGCGCGCGGGTTATGGATTTGCAGTGCGGCTAATAAATCGAATCCGCCACTCATCTCGAGCAAAAACGGCGGGGTGCCCCTCGAGCACATATCGGTAGAGGCACCGGTTGGGTTCGGTCGAGTCACCTACCATCCTCTAACAGTGCAATGACGCTCTGCGACGGCGTTTGCATCACCCGCGCCATTAAATCTGCGCCGGAGACTTCATCGTAGCGGGTGGGGATCTTTTCCCTTAGCTTAAATAGCCTGTGGTTGGCGCTTCGGGTGAGTTGGCCGTACGTCGTCGCGAAGATGTGCCCCCGAATGACGCCCTCGTCCTTGATGTCCTTTTCCCTGCTCGTTTTGGGAGCTATTTCGTGGCCCACGACGAAGGCACGAAAAACCGGGGTGCCGTCCATTGCTCCGCTCGCCAGGAAGTCTTGAACGTAACCATCCGCCTGGTTCATCTCATCCCTGCCGATGCACGACTTCCCCTTTTTGAGCTCGATGATCAGAACATTCTGTATGCGGGTCAGGCCTTGGTCATGGCTGTCGAAACCCTCTGTTCCGACAATCGAACATGTGGCGTCCGATAGAATCATCAGATCGGGACGCTGCTTGGGGTTGAGAAATGCAGCCGCATCGACACGCTTGCCAAAAATCTTTCCGGCTGCAGTGCGAAGCGTGACGTTCGAGGCATATTCGTGACTGTCGAATTCTGGGCCGAATAGCCAACGTGCCTGGGTAACCAAAGGATGCAGCGTGTGCAGCTCGTCGGTGCCTGGGTCTCCGCTGAGCTTGTCGATGGCAACGATCACCGCGAGACGATTATCAATTTCATCCAAAACGGACAATGCATCTTTAATCGTCCATTGTCCCAAAAGCCTGTCCAAACCCTCAAGGTCCGAATCGTTGAGCTTGGCAAGAGGCTCTCAGAAGTCGGTAAATGTACCTGTCATGTCCGGTTTGTTGCCAGGCACCTCCCTTGAAGGAAAGTGCAACATCGTCGGGAGACAAGATTGATGCAACCCTGCTTACCAAATCGGCGCAGGAAGAAGCCGTCCCCGTACCAGCAGGGGCGTAAGCTTCAAGCGGCTCGTGCATGCGAAAAATGCTTGAAAAGCTGCTCCATGAAAGCAATCCCGCGGGATCGTTCAAGTGGCGGGCTGTACCAAAACCAGAAATAGCGACAGCGGCGTGATCGTTCGCGCGAATTTCATTGCATTTAAACGTTGCCCATGACCATCCGATTGAAGGCTCCCGCATGCGTAACACTCATCCCGTGCGATGCGCCCTCAATCGTCACGCTCCGCGCTCCTTCAATCCACCTTTCCAACGCCCCCACCGCATCCCGAAACATCCGCGGACTCTTCTCCCCATCGATTAGCAGCGTAGGGCATTGCACCCTCCCCGCCGCGCGCGCATCGTAGGCCGGCAACGGATCTCTAAACTGCAGCGCCAACGTATTCGCGTTATCCATCGCCATGGCCTTGAACTCCTTCGGACTCCTCGCCCAGAACCCTGGCCGACTCACCGAATCGACAAAAAGCTCCAACCCCGCATCAACTTCCCCGCGACCAATCAACTCCGCCGCCTTCGCGCGCAACGCATTAACCGGCGCAGGCAAAACCGTCCCGGCTCTCCCATCATCCCCGCCCCTAGCCACCGCCCCACCCGGATCCGCAAGCACCAACGACTTCACCAACTCCGGATACCTCACGGCGAGATGAAACGCAACACACCCACCCCTTGAATGCCCGACAACATTCACCGCCCCAACGCCCAACCGCTCGATAAGCCTTCCCAACTCATCAACATGCGCGTCCCAGCTGAACTGCCTTGAACCACCAGCCATCGCACCAAACCCCAACACGCCCGAAGGCCAATAATGCGAAAGACTGGGCGCGACACATCGATACTGCTTGGCAAGCGGCCCTAACTGCGGCTTCCAGTATCGAAAGTCACAAAGCGACCCATGCACGAACAGCATCACCTCATCGTGCTCGTGCCCGGTCTGTACAAAGGGAACTTGCAAACCATCATCGAGCGTGGCGATATCCGGCGCTGGCAGGCCAAAAAGTTGCGAGGGATCCACCCCATCCAACAGCTTCATCCGTTGCAACTCCGATTAACGAAATACCGCGAAAAACAAAAGTCCGCAAAAAAACTCACTCCGGCGCCGTAGCCCGAACGGTCACCATATCGCCCAAACTCCGATCATCGTCGTCATCGAGCGAAGAGGTAGAAGAAGACGCAGAATCCAACGACCCAGCAGTCGCCCGTAAAGAATCAAAAGGAATAGCCTCCACCGGAAACCCCTTCTTCTCCCACGCGTCCAATCCGCCCTTCAGCGGCCGCACATTCCTAAACCCCTTCGCCTTCAACTGCCGCACGATCTGCTTGGCCGTCGCTTCATTCGGACACACGCAATACACCACGACCTCGTGTTCCTGAAACATCGGATCGATTTTCCGAGACGACTCCAAATCCAGCGGAATCGCGCCTTTGATCCGATGCGCCTCCTTCCGCCTCACCTCTTCCGGCCGGGCATCGAAAATAACGGGCGGTGCATCGGAGCGCATCATTTCATCGAGTTGTTCGGGCGAGATCCGATACTTCGCGAGCCATCGACGGAACTGCAAGCGGCGCGCCCATCGGTACGCCAAAAACGCACCCGCAGCCATGCCGAGCACATCGAGCGCGGTGAGCCCATACGTCCTCACAAACACCAGCAGATTCGCGACTTCGGCCTTCAAAATCGCGCCACCGAGCATCCACGCCGACGCCCAGAGCGTCGCGCCCACCAGATCCCAGAACACGAAAACCCGCACATCGATCTGCGTCGTCCCCAGCAATGGCGACGACACCAATCCCAATCCCGGCACAAACTTCGACAGCGCCAGCAAAGGCACGCCGAACCGCTCGAACCAATGCCGGGCGGTACGCAAAGTGGTATCAAGGGAAAGAGAGAAGCGCACGAGCGAGTTCAGAAACCGCCGGCCATACAACCGGCCGGCCGCGAACCAAAGCGAATCGGCGATAACCACCGCGATGACCGCGGCCGCCAACATATGCCAGAACGAAGCCAGCCCGGCCGCGACTAACGTGCCGGCCAGCACCAGCATGGGTGCAGCGGGAATGGGAACGCCGAGTTGGGTGGCGAGCACGCTGACGAACACGGCCCACGCGCCCCACGAGGACACAACGGAGATCGGGACGTGCGGCAATTCGGGCTCCTTCGGGGAGGGTGCGGAGCGCCGCGTTGTGAATTACTTCTACCTGATCAATATCAACAAAACGGCGCCCGGGCCTGCAACTTTATCGCGAATCTGAAATTATCGCCGAGTGGCCAAAAGCCTTTAATGCGCTCGCCTGGTCTGAAGGTCGCCTCCACGTTATGCCGAGGATACGGGCGTCGGATTGGGTGCGTAAGGTGAATTCTCTACGAATCGTCGCTGGGTGCAGATGCGTTTGAGAATACCGGCTTTACCCCTCAATCCGCGCTCGCGTCACGCCGAGCAAACCGCCCATCGCGTCACGCGCCGCCGCCGAATTCCGCGCGACGATGGCATCGAAAACGGCCGTATGTTCCGCCATCGATGCGTTGAAAACCTCCGCCCGCCGCGCATTCAGCCGCAACTGCGCCTCAAGCGTGCGCTCGATCAACGTTCCGAGCGGCACCAGCAATTCATTGCTGCACGCATTCAACACGCTCAGATGAAACCGCAAATCGGCACGCACCCATTCATCGACATTGCGCGCGTCCAGCATCGTTTGATGTGCTTGGTTTAAACGTGCTAACGCGTCATCGTCATGATTCGCGGCAGCCAACGCAGCCGCGTAAGGCTCGATCATCTCGCGCATTTCCTGCAGCTTTATCGCGAACTGCAACGGCCTGGCGACTCGCGAATACCATTCCAAAACATCCGCATCGAGAAGATTCCAAGCCTGCCGAGGCCGCACGCGCGTCCCAATCTTCGGCCGCGATTCAATCAGCCCCTTCGATGTCAGCGTTCGCAGCGCCTCCCGCAACACGGTCCGGCTGACGCCAAAACGCTCCATCAGTTCGGCTTCGCGCGGCAGCGTAGAAGCCGGCGGAAAATCGCCGCGCAAAATCTCGGTGCCAAGGTCGTACGCCACGCGTCCGTGCAGATCTTGCTGGATACCCTTCCCCTTTCCTAAGATTGTCGCTAAGCAATCAAAACCACGCGATTATACGGACCCTTTTCCGACAAGGGTTTTCGTCGAATAGTACTATTAATATACACATCAAACGGATTTTTGATAGCATAGAAACCCTCGTTCCTCACCCACCGGAAAAATCAGGAGACGCCAGCATGAAAATCACCAAACTTGAGACTTTTATCGTTCCGCCGCGCTGGTGTTTCCTGAAGATCACGACCGATGAAGGCATCGTCGGCTGGGGCGAACCGGTGGTGGAAGGCCGCGCGCACACGGTTGCGGCGGCAGTCGATGAGCTGTCGGACTATCTGATCGGCAAGGATCCGCTGCTGATCGAGGATCACTGGCAGGTCATGTATCGCGCGGGGTTTTATCGCGGCGGTCCGATCGGCATGAGCGCGATTGCGGGCGTCGACCAGGCGCTGTGGGACATCAAGGGAAAGCATCATGGCGTGCCCATTCACGCGCTGCTCGGCGGCCAGGTCCGCGACCGGATCAAGGTGTATTCGTGGATCGGCGGCGACCGTCCGAGCGATGTCGCGAACAACGCGCGCGCCGTCGTGGACCGCGGTTTCAAGGCCGTGAAGATGAACGGTTCGGAAGAACTTCAGATCATCGATACCTTCGACAAAGTTCAAGCCGTCATCAACAACGTGGCGGCGGTGCGTGAGGCGGTCGGACCGAATATCGGCATCGGCGTGGACTTCCACGGCCGCGTGCACAAGCCGATGGCGAAGGTGCTCGCGAAGGAACTCGATCCGTTCAAGCTGCTGTTTATCGAAGAACCGGTGCTGTCGGAGAACGTTGAAGCGTTACGCGACATCGTGAACCAGACGAGCACGCCAATCGCGCTCGGCGAGCGTCTGTACTCCCGCTGGGACTTCAAGCACATCCTGGCGGGCGGTTACGTCGACATCATCCAGCCGGACGCGTCGCACGCGGGCGGGATTACGGAGTGCCGCAAAATTGCATCGATGGCCGAAGCCTACGACGTCGCCCTCGCCCTGCATTGCCCGCTTGGGCCCATTGCGCTGGCGACCTGCCTGCAAATCGATGCGGTCAGCTACAACGCCTTCATCCAGGAGCAAAGCCTCGGGATTCACTACAACAAGGGCAACGACCTGCTCGATTACATCAAGAACCCCGAAGTCTTCAAATACGAAGACGGCATGGTGATGATTCCGCAAGGGCCGGGCTTGGGTATCGAGGTGAACGAGGAGAAGGTGCGCGAGATGGCGAAGGTCGGGCATCGCTGGCGCAATCCGGTGTGGCGTCACGCCGATGGCAGCGTTGCAGAGTGGTGATACAAGAGTTACAGAGAATTGCGCTGCACCGCACTATGCAAAATTAGCGGGCATCGTAGAATAGCGCCATTGATACGATAATTTCGTCTCAATGGCGTTACGTAACATGCTGGCGGTATGGTTTCAGCCAACGGGTTACAGCACTGGACATGGCTTGCTTACGGCGCACGAAACCTATGCGCCGCAAGGTTTTGCCGAAGGTGATGACGCCTGGCCCGCCTCTTGCATTATCTGGCGTACGTGTGTTTGTTTCGACCCAGCGCCCGGGAAGAGCGCGACGACCAAGCTAGAGAGTCCAGCATGTATAACTACATCCTTCCAGATGAATTTGTCCGCACCCAGATGGCTGTGGGCGCTTTGGTGCTGTTCGGCGTGCTGCGGGTGATCGGTGCCGTCATGGGCGCCCAGCACGGCTGGCGCATGTCGACGGTGACGCGCTGCTTTATCGGCGCGGCCGTCCTGTTTTGCTTGCCGCAACTGCTTGATGTGTTGTTGTCGTCGCCCATGTCGCATCGCGCGTTCATCGAGCTCGAAGGCAAAGCGATCGGCTGCGCGCTGGCACTATTCTGCGCCCCCATCGTGAGTCATAAGCTGGGCTACGAGTAAATTAACGGCATCAATCGGTAGTCGCTTTAACTTATTTCGATTCAGCCCATCGCAGAAAAACCCGGCACGCTGTGCGACAGCACGGCGGCCGCGACAAATACCCCCACAATCAGCAACGCCTCCATCCGCATCACGCCGGTGAACGTGTGCGCATCGACTGTCGATGCAGTGCGCTGTAATCGCGGCATGACGGACCATCGGTTCATCGCGCCGAGCAGCAACGCGGTCGCAATCAGTACGCCCTTCACGACCAGCGCGTGGCCCCATCCGCTCGTTTCGAGCGCTTCCACCGATCCACCCAGCCCGCGCCACGCGTTATATATCCCGGTGAGAATCACCAGCGATACGGCAAGCACCGCAGCCGTGGAAACCTTCCCGGAAATACGAATCAGGGACGCCCGCGCCAGCGACGTCCCCAACGCCGGCAACACCCGCCACGCGCTCGCGATCACCAACCCGCCCCACACGGCCGTTGCCAGCAGATGAACCGTCTGCACACCTTCGGCGAGCGAAAACGCGCCGGCATCGGCGGCATGTCCTATCGACGCCTTGCCCGCCGCCGCCACGAGTGCACCGATCGCGAACAATCCGACTCGCGGTCCGCCCTTCGGATTACCCAAGACCGTAGCCAATATCAGCAGCACGCTGCCGGCGAACGCGATCGCCCAGCCCGTGCCGGCGTGCGTGCCGGTCACAACGGTGACGACGGCATCGAAGGCCTGAAAAAGAGGCGCACCGCTCATCGACGCCGCCTGCATCCACACCAGCACAAGATCCGCCACCGCGAGCACGACCGCGCCGCCCGTGCTCAGCCGGCGCGCCCTTACCCAACCGAGTCGCGCGGGAGAAATAGGCGCGGCCGCGTTTTCCTTCGATAACCACACGCTCAGGAACGCCCCGCCGAGCGTGCAGGCAAACGCGATGTCAGCAATTGCGGCAATGAGGACTTGAGCGAACCACAGCGGATCGTCACTCATAACCGCGACTCAACGAGGAAATTCAGGCTGAAAGCAAACAAGGAATGCATTGAAGGTTCGATGAAGGGTCGATGAAGAAACAAAAAAGAAACAAAACAAATCGCATGGGCCAGGAACGCGAGTCTAGCGGAACGGGCACACGGAATGCATTAGCGCCCAAGGGCACTCGAGCAACGCAAAACCACCACCAAACCCCACAAAACTCGTCGATACTTTGTCGAATCCCCTCGACTGTTAACTGTTACGCATGTTCAAAAAGCCCTGTCGATCCGTCGCGCGGCAAATTGTCGCGTACACGTTGAAAGTGCGGCGCAACAGGGCGATGCTCAAATAGTCATCATCAGGCATCGATGATAGAATGCCGCGTCGCATCACCGGCTCGCAGAGCCAATGTGGCAATGGTTCACCACATATTCGCACCGGGCCGAACGAAGCTCGGCAGGTCCTCGAAATTCATGGAGTGTCGCGTGTCTTCAAGACGCATATTTCGTCCGTTGCTCGCCCCGCTAATGGCTCTGGCGCTGATCGCCAGTGCCAGCATTGCCGGCGCAGCAGAAGCCCCGGCGCCCGCTCAAGCCGCCGCCCAGCCAATGGCGCCGGACACCATGGCAGCGCGTGTTCAGGGTTGTACGGCATGTCACGGCGTCCACGGCGAAGGCACGGACAACGACTATTTCCCGCGTCTTGCTGGCAAGCCGGCTGACTACTTGTACAACCAGTTGCAGAACTTCCGCGAAGGCCGCCGGAAGTATCCGCCAATGAATTACCTCGTCACGTATCTCTCGGACGACTACCTTCATCAGATCGCTACGTATTTCTCGCAACAACGTCCGCCGTATCCGCAGCCGGCCAAGCTGACTGTGTCGGCGTCAACGGTGGCGAAAGGACAACAACTCGTGCTGAACGGCGACGTTGGCCGTGGCATTCCCGCCTGCGCCGCGTGCCACGGCGCCAACCTGACGGGTATGCAACCGGCTATTCCGGGCCTCGTAGGGTTGCACGCCGACTACATCAGCGCGCAACTTGGCGCCTGGCGTGCGGGCTCGCGTCACGCAATCGCACCTGACTGCATGCAACAGATCGCCACCCGCCTGACCGACGACGACGTGACTTCTGTCGCCGCATGGCTCTCCACGCAAACCGCACCGGCTAATCCGGTACCCGCGCCTGCAGGCTCGCGCAAAACGCCGCTCGCCTGCGGCAGCGAACCGCAATAAGGCGCGAGGAGCGAGAAGAATATGAAACGCAAGTCCCTGTTCGCACTTTCGGCTGTTGTTGTCATTACTGCCGCCGCCGCTGCTGCCGCTCTCTGGTCAGGTGGCGACACCTTCCATTCGGGCGGCGCCGTTGCCGCCGTGCCCGCCGACCAGACCGAGTTGATCAAACGCGGTGAATATCTGGCGCGTGCCGGCGACTGTATTGCCTGCCACACGGTTCGCGGCGGCAAGACGTTTGCTGGCGGCCTGCCCATGCTCACGCCGTTCGGCACGCTGTACACGCCGAACATCACGCCGGACGACCAGTACGGTATTGGCAAGTGGACGTCGGAAGACTTTTACCGGTCGATCCATCTCGGCCGCTCGAAAGATGGCAGCCTGCTGTATCCGGCCATGCCGTTCACGGCTTATACCAAGGTCACACGCGCCGACTCGGACGCCATGTTTGCATACATGCGCTCGGTGCCCCCGGTCAACGTACCCAGCCGTCCGCACGAACTGCGCTTCCCGTTCAACCAGCGCAACATGCTGATTGGCTGGCGCGTGCTCTTCTTCAGCGAAGGCGAATTCAAGCCGGATCCCACCAAGTCGGTTGAGTGGAACCGCGGCGCTTACCTGATCGAAGGGCTTGGCCATTGCAGCATGTGCCATACATCGATCAACGCAATGGGCGGCCCGGTCAGCTCGGCAGCATTCGGCGGCGGGTTGATCCCGTTGCAGAACTGGTATGCGCCTTCGTTGACGTCGAACAAGGAAGCCGGCCTCGGCGACTGGGACATCAAGGACATCAACGACTTGCTGAAGACCGGTGTATCGCAGCGCGGCGCCGTGTTTGGCCCGATGGCCGAAGTGGTCCACAACAGCTTGCAGTACTTGTCGGACGCGGACATCAACGCCATGTCGACGTTCCTGAAGTCGATCCCGCAAAAGGGTGAAGCGCCGGAAACGATGCAGTTCGAAACATCGGCGCAATTTGGTTCGGAATTGCTGCAACAGGGCAAGAAGATCTACACGGAAAACTGCGCGAAGTGTCACGCGGAAAACGGTCTCGGCAAACCGCCGGCCTACCCGCCGCTTGCCACGAACCAGTCCATCCAGATGCAATCGGCCGTGAACCCGATCCGCATGGTGCTCAACGGCGGTTATCCGCCGAGCACGGACGGCAACCCGCATCCGTATGGCATGCCGCCGTTCGCTCAATCGCTGTCGGATACGGAAGTGGCTGCAGTGGTGACGTACATTCGTATGTCGTGGGGCAACCACGGTACGCCGGTGTCGCCGCAACAAGTCAGCAACCTGCGTTCGGCTCCGCTGGACTGATTGAAGAAGGGTTTTCCGCAGGTAGCGTAAAATACGCTGAAAGGCGCAAGCAGGGCGCAGGCCTCGAAACCGGGGCTGCGCCCTTCTTCTTTTTTGAGCGCGAATAAGCCGGAGCGCGGACAGGCAGGCTGGACGGACCTCGGGGGGCGGTAAAATGCTCAGGTCGGTTTGCCGGATTACGCGGGTTTTGCTCCGGTCTCAACACTTCTTAAAGCAGAAAAGCGCGGCGTTGCAGACAGGATCGCAATCACGCGATGAGGATGGTCGATGCATTTTGGTGAACGGTTCAACAGCGTTACCCATCTCGTCGGCACGGTGCTGTCGGTGGCAGGACTCGCAACGCTCGTCACCATGGCCGCGATGGAACGCGACCCGTACAAGATCGTCAGCTTTGCCGTGTACGGCGCGATGTTGCTTGTGCTCTACACAATTTCCACGCTGTACCACTGGGTCCGCAGCCCGCGGGCCAAGGCGGTATTGCAAAAATGCGATCATTCGGCCATTTACTTGCTGATCGCTGGAAGCTACACACCGTTCACGCTTGTTACGCTGCGCGGCCCGTGGGGCTGGTCGTTATTCGGCGTAAGCTGGGGGCTCGCTGCTCTTGGCATCGTTCAGGAACTCACGCTCGGGCGTCGAACCCGCAGCGTATCGATGGTGATTTACGTGATGATGGGCTGGCTCGCGCTCGTAGCCATCCGTCCTCTCGTTTCGGCTCTACCGCCCGCCGGCACGGCGTGGCTGCTGGCCGGCGGTTTGATCTACAGCGCCGGCATTTACTTTTTCATCAACGACGAGCGCATCCGGCATGGACATGGCATCTGGCACCTGTTCGTGTTGGGCGGCAGCTTGTGTCAATTCGTCAGCATTGCACGTTACGTTGCTTGAGCACTTTGCCCGAGTACGTTGCGTGAGATTGCCTTAATCGGCACCTAATGCCTGACGCGAAGCGTTTTACGGCGTTTCAAATGCAACTTAACGCCAGTCAGCGTGTCTTGATAGCGCGTTGATCTTCGCGGCAACTTTCCCGGCGCTCGTAGCTTTTACTTTGAGCAAGCGCCCCGAACGTCATGCCGCCCGATTTCCTCGATCGTCGTACGCACGCACCTTGTTGTGCGAGCCGCCTTTTTTTGGGGCTGCAAAGCCTTTTGGGGCTTTAAGCGATAACGCCGGTCGTCATACCGAATCTGTGAACACTTATGTCTTTTGATTCCCTCGGCTTGTCCGAACCCTTGCTTCGCGCTGTCAACGAACTCGGCTACACCATCCCTACCCCCATCCAGTTGCAGGCCATTCCGGCTGTTCTGAACGGCGGTGACCTGCTCGCAGGCGCGCAAACCGGCACGGGCAAGACGGCAGGTTTCACGCTGCCTATCCTGCAACGTTTGTCCGAAGCGCCCGCGCCGTTGGCCGGTGCGAAGCGTCCGGTCCGCGCGCTGATCCTCACCCCTACGCGCGAACTCGCCGCCCAGGTGGAAGAAAGCGTGCGCGGCTACGGTAAGTATTTGAAACTGAAATCGACCGTGATGTTCGGCGGCGTGGGCATCAATCCGCAAATCGATGCGCTGCGACGCGGCGTGGATATTGTCGTGGCAACGCCGGGCCGGTTGCTCGATCACATGCAGCAGCGGACCATCGATTTGTCGAAGCTCGAAATTCTCGTGCTCGATGAAGCCGACCGGATGCTCGACATGGGCTTCATCCACGACATCAAGCGCGTGCTCGCCAAGTTGCCGCCGAAGCGCCAGAACCTGCTGTTCTCGGCCACCTTCTCGGAAGAAATCAAGACGCTTGCGGACAGCCTGCTTGACCGCCCGGCGCTGATTGAAGTGGCGCGTCGGAATTCGACGGTTGAAGCTATCGCGCAGAAGATTCACCCGGTGGATCGCGACAAGAAACGCGAGTTGCTCACGCATTTGATCCAGAAGAACAACTGGTTCCAGGTGCTGGTCTTCACGCGTACGAAGCATGGCGCGAATCGGCTCGCCGAGCAGTTGACGAAGGACGGCATCAGCGCGCTGGCCATTCACGGCAACAAGAGCCAGTCGGCTCGCACGCGTGCCTTGGCCGAGTTCAAGGACAACACGCTGCAGGTTCTGGTGGCGACGGATATTGCGGCGCGCGGTATCGATATCGACCAGTTGCCGCACGTGGTCAACTTCGATTTGCCGAACGTGCCGGAGGATTATGTTCACCGGATCGGCCGTACCGGGCGTGCAGGGGCGACGGGTGAGGCGCTGTCGCTGGTTTGCGTCGATGAACATCAGTTGCTGAAGGATATCGAGCGTTTGATCAAGCGGCCGATTCCGCAGGAAGTTATCGCCGGGTTTGAACCGGATCTGACACAGAAGCCGGAACCGATTCTCCGACGCGGCCAAGGTGGCGGCGGTGCAAGGCAAGGTCAAGGTGCGCCGCGCCAAGGTCAAGGCGCGCCGCGTCAGGGTGCGCCGAAGCAATCGAACGGCGGCGGGCGGCCGTCGGCGAAGCCGGCTGGAAACGGTAACGGGAATGGTAATGGCGGTGGTGGTAATGGTGGCAACGGTGGTGGTGGCTACGGTTCGCGCTCGCCGAAACCCGTTGCCGCGAAAACCGGTGCCAATGGCGCCGCGCCGCGCAAACCAGAAGGCTCACGGCCAGCTGGCGCTGCGCTGCTCGGCGGCAAGCCGCGCAGTGAAGGCGGCGGCGGTGCAGGTCGGCGCGATACGCCCCGGACGGGACAACGCGGGCGTTAAATGGCGTGATGAGGGTGCGGGTGGGATGCTCGCCTGCGCCTTCTTACGCGTGTAACGACCGCTTCGGACCGGAAGGTGTGCGAGCGCAAGCTCGCTGCCTCAAGTTCAAGCCTCGCTGCGTCAAGCCTCGCTATGCTGGCGAAAGGTCAGTTGCAAACCTTCTCTCTCCGCAGCGTAACCGCCGCAGCTTGCACCCGATAAAAAGCGGAGCCTCGGCTCCGCTTTTTATTTCAGGCTGCGGCGCTCGCTGCACGCTTCAGGACATCAACCTGTTCTCGCCAGCGCGCCAGCACCGCGTCTCCCTGCCCCGCCGCAAACTCGAATCCAATGCCCTGCACAAGCCGCGCATAAGGGACTTTCTGCCATTCCCCGCTTTCTATCGTCGCGATAAAACACGTGATCGGTGAACCCGCCAACGGCGCAATTCGCGCCTGAAGCTGCACCTGGAAGAAGGCTTCATCGAAGACGAAGGTCAGCGTGGCGTTACCCGTTTTCGACACCAACCGCGCCGCCCGCGACTGCGGCCACAACGAAAAACACAACGTCCCCGGATCCGGCGCGAACAACTCGCCGACGCTCAACAATGACGTCCGCACACGGCCTTCATCGGCTGCAAGCAACGACGCCGTGAAGCCCGTTTTCGTCTCGATCGACGTGCCGTCGAACAAGGTCCGCAATTCTGCGGGCCATTCGTCAAACGTGCCGTGCTCGATACCGTGGGAACCGGCCGTACCGGACGCAGTGGAATCGGTCATGCGGATCTCCGTGAAAAGACGATGGCCCGCGAAAGCGGGCCATCGATTAAAGCGTAGCGAACCGTTCAGTGCAAACGCCGGCTGACCTATCGGAAGAATACGTGCTGCGTGATCTTCGCGAGCGGATAGTGCACGCTAGGCTGAATTCGGGCTGGCAGATCGAGTGGCTTGAGCAGCATTTTCACGCACATGTCCGCCGACAAATTGCGCCGGACCAGCGCATTCACCCGCGCCGCCAACTCCCTGTTGTGCGCGGTGTCATTGGCGCGCTCCGGGTATCGAATCGCAAACACGTGGCGCAGCGCGATCTCGGAATCCTCATTCTTGATTTCCATTACACGACGCAGCAATGCGCCAAGAACGGCGAAGCGGCCGTTGCCCTCGATCTTGTTGTACTTCTTGAAGAAGCGGAAGAAGTGCTTGTAATGCCGGACTTCGTCTGTGCGGATGTTGTCGGTGAGTTGCTTGAGGACCGGTTCATCCGAGCACTCGTTGATTGCCCGATACAGCGTGGCCGTCCCGGTCTCAACAACGCAACGCGCAACCATTTCAAGCGCACGCGTTTTCTCGAAGTCCTCGACTGAACACGTCAGCGAGTATTCGGCGAAGAAATTCTTGAATGCCGTGTCCCAGTCGAACTCTGGCCACACATGATGGATATACGTTTTCAACGCGCGGCCATGCTGCATTTCTTCCGGTTCCCACTCATTGTTGAGCCAGTCGGAAACTTCGGGGTCGTCGTTGAAATAAGTGCTCAAGTTGCTTGTATAAAGATCGGTCCCGCTCTCAATGAACGAAGCCGCGCACAGCAACAAGAGAAGGTGTTCATTCGATGCCGCTTTACGCCGGTCGATCCGGGCCAGATCGATATCTTCGATCCGCCAGGGCATCACATGGGTACTGTCAGTGTGCATAAAAATCGCGCTCCCAAAAGCTGTACTGAACGCGCCGTCAGCCAAACCGGCCGAAAATCAGGCGACGCCGTGAACAAGTCGCGGCGTCCTCATGTGGTTAAAGACTTAGAGCCTGCATCTTAGCCGGGTTGCAACGAAGCTGCAGACCCGAAGACAGACCGTCAGAACCACATGTCAGTTCCGGATGCCGGACAAATCAGCATAAATCGTACCGCGCCGGTTCGCGTTGCGATAACGCATGTCA
The DNA here is from genome assembly GCF_009766085.1 of Burkholderia sp. S171. GTDB lineage: Bacteria > Pseudomonadota > Gammaproteobacteria > Burkholderiales > Burkholderiaceae > Caballeronia. Next base: position 85,670 of record NZ_LMUF01000075.1, read on the forward strand.
GACTTGATTCCCGCCCGCTTACAGAGAGATTTCGGCAAGCCATTGAAAGACGATTCAGCATTGACCCTTTCGCCGAGCGATTTTCATTTTGAATCCGCATACCACGCGATAAGGTCCCGGCCGCTAAGCCGCACTCAGACTCAACACTATCAATTTTGCCATCCTCACGAGTTGCTGCGCAGAACGCGAAGCATGCAACCCGTACGGCCGGTGCGGACATCGAGACATGCGGATATGTACACATGGGTGGATCACGCGGAGCGCCTTCATCACGACCTGTTCGCGGTCGCCACGCGGCGTAATGCGTCGTAACGAACTTGTCGCTCTCGATGTGCCTTTCCGAGTCACAAACTGCCCTGACAAGGCGCTCGTTAGCGCGCGTGCATCTCGGATATAAGACAGCGATATCCAAAGGCAAGGCGGGTGATCGAGCATTGCGGGCCTGCTGGGCCTTTCCCTTACAATACGGGCCACCTCAAGACAATAAAGCGCACTCTTCGACGCCATGACACGAGATCCCCGCATCACCTTGAACGCACGACAGCAAGAGCTGCTCGACTGGGTGCAACGCGATGGCTTCGTGACGGTAGAGGACCTGGCCACGCATTTCGACGTCACGCCGCAAACCATCCGCCGCGACGTCAACTGGCTCTCCGACATGAACCTGCTGCGCCGCTATCACGGTGGTGCGAGCCTCCCGACCAGTTCGGAGAACGTCTCATACACGGCGCGCCAGCGCATGTTCCACGACGAAAAGCGTCGCATAGCCGCGCTGGTCGCTCAGCACATTCCGGATCAGGCGTCGCTCTTCATCAACCTGGGCACCACGACCGAGGAAGTTGCCCGGGCGCTGAACCGGCATCGCGGCTTGCACGTGATCACGAACAACCTCAACGTGGCGAGCATGATGAGCGGCTACCCCGAATGCGAGGTGCTGATCACCGGCGGCATTGTTCGACCCTGGGATAAAGGCATTGTGGGCGAGCTGGCCATCGACTTCATCCGCCAGTTCAAGGTCGACTTCGCCATCATTGGGGCGTCGAGCATTGAATCCGACGGCACGCTGCGTGATTTCGATACACGCGAAGTCCGCGTAGCCGAAGCAATCATCAAACACGCGCGCACGGTCTTTCTCGCCGCCGATCATTCGAAATTCGGCCGCCCGGCGCTCGTCCGGCTCGGTCACCTGAGCCAGATCGACGCGCTCTTCACCGATGCCCCCGCTCCGCCCGACATGGTTCAAACGCTCGCCGATGCAAACACGCAGGTGTTCGTGGCGGAGTAGCAGCCGACCCAAAAACCCTGCGCCACAAGTGCACCCTGCCTGTGTGCACCGCGGCAGGAACCTCAAGTAATTTCTACGATTCCGCTTGTCTGCTGAACCGCTTTCGCGCCCCTAAAAAGTCAAACCCAATATTTTGCGCAAGCGTTTGGCACTCGTCTGGCACTTGCATACAATCAAATCCCGGCAACGAAGCGCCGCTTTTCGGCGCCGCCCACCACGCTATGCATCATGCGTCTGCCGGATCGAAGTTCCAGCCTCGCACAACGTTCCTAAGCACGAATGCCGGTCGCCGACCGGTCAAAGTGCCGTTCGATTGTCATGGAGAACACGATGCTCAGTCCGCATGAATTTGCCACGCTGCTCCTGTTGCAAGACGCTCCCCATCAGATGGACATGGTGCGCGACGAACTCGACGCCCTGCTCGAGCGCCAGCTTGTCCAGTTGGAAAATCTCGCGTCTGGGCGCCAGTTGTGGAGCCTGACGGCTTCCGGCGACTCCACGATGAAAGCAATCAAACGATATTCGTAAATTTCGCCGACCTGCCGCTTTTCGGTAAGCCAGCGCTCGCCAGCGAGTGAATCAGGCTGCGAGCGAACCGATTCGCGAATCAATCAGCCAACTGATTAGCCAGCGCGCAACGTCGGGTCGACGGCTGCGCGCCAGCTAAGCGCTTGCGCCCGTTGATCTGCGAAGAACATTGCCCACGCGTTTTGCGCCGCCGCCGTGCGATTAGCACTGAACGCCGCATATTGACTCGCGATCCCCGCCTGGAACCCGCAAAACTGCTCCTTCGGCAACTTGCCGCGCTTTTGCGCCACATAAGCATCGAGAAACGCCGAATACACGCCTTGCGCGTCCGTGCCGTAATCGACAGCGCTCCCACCGCACATGGACTGAAGCGCGGCCAAGGACGGCGCTCTGCCGGACCCTGCCACATCAGGCGCTGACAAACATCCGCCCAGCATCAGCGCGCTCAGCGCACCGGCCACCAGCATCTTTCGCATTGCATTCTCTCCTTCATCTTCAGTGGCTACAGTATCCGTCGGTGGTCAACGTCGCGCCACTCGGCCGGACGGTCTATGACTCCAAATGATCCGAAATACGACCGCGACCTGCACTTTTTCCGGCAAAACGCCGTAACAGCAGAGCGTTAGCCATTCAGACGACTTTACATTTTCGTTTTTGTTCGTTAAATTTCGAATTCGAACATTATTATGTTCCGACGGAGTTTTCCGTTGGGGGCCATGGGGCGGACAAGCGATGCAAGGCAATCTTTACGATGTGCTCGTGGTGGGCGGCGGGGTCAACGGCACGGGCATAGCGCGGGACGCGGCGGGCCGTGGCCTCACCGTCATGCTGTGCGAAAAGGACGACCTTGCTTCGCACACGTCGTCGTCGAGTACGAAGCTTATTCACGGCGGGCTTCGTTATCTCGAATACGGTGAATATCGGCTCGTGCGCAAGGCGCTTCAGGAGCGTGAAGTGCTGCTGCGCGCGGCGCCGCATATCATGTGGCCGCTGCGTTTCGTGATGCCGCACATGCCCAATTTGCGCCCCGCCTGGATGATCCGCGCCGGCCTCTTCCTCTACGATCACCTCGCTCGGCGCGAATTGCTGCCCGGCTCCCGCGGCATTGACATGCGCCGGCACCCGGCAGGTGCACCGCTGATCGACTCAATCAAGCGCGGTTTTGTCTATTCCGACGGCTGGGTGGACGACGCACGGCTCGTCGCGCTCAACGCGGTCGACGCGCAGGAACACGGCGCGGTCATCAAGACCCGCACGCGTCTGGTCAGTGCGCGGCGCGGCGAAGGCGTTTGGCACGCCACGCTTGCCGACAACCACGGCGCGACCTTTGACGTTCGGGCGCGCGCCATCGCGAATGCTGCCGGCCCTTGGGTCAGCGACCTGCTCAAGGACTCGCTCAACAGCAACACGCACACGCGCCACACCGTGCGGCTGGTCAAGGGAAGCCACATCGTCACCCGGCGCCTCTTCGAGCACGACCACGCGTACATTTTCCAGAATCCGGACAAACGCATCATCTTCGCGATTCCGTACGAGCACGACTACACGCTGATCGGGACGACGGACCTCGAGTATCACGGCGACGCCTCCAAAGTGGCCATCAGCCCGGAAGAAACCACGTACCTCTGCGACTCCATCAACCGCTACTTCAAGAAGCACATCAGCCCGGCAGACGTTTGCTGGACCTATGCCGGCGTGCGCGGGCTGCTCGAGGACGAAAAGGCGGAGAACGCATCGGCAGTCACGCGCGATTACCTGCTCGAACTCGACACGCCCGCGAACGAAGCGCCGTTGTTGTCGGTGTTTGGCGGCAAGATCACGACGTTTCGCAAGCTGGCTGAAGAAGCCGTCGACAAACTCGGCGAAGCACTGCAATCGCCGGCCCGGAGTAAAACGTGGACCGAAGGCGCGCCGTTGCCGGGCGGGGACATTGCCAATGCCGACTTCGCGCTGTTCCTCAGCGCGTTCAAGCAGCGTAATCGCTGGCTACCCGACGAACTCGCGCATCGATACGCACGGGCTTACGGTACGCGCGCCCAGAAGCTTCTGGGCAATGCAAGCTCCTTGGCCGATCTCGGCGAGGCCCTCACTCCAGGCCTCTACGAAGCCGAACTCCGCTATATGCGCGACAACGAATGGGCGACCTGTGCGGACGACGTGCTCTGGCGCCGCTCGAAACTCGGCTTGCACCTGGAGCCCGGTTCGCTAGATGACGTGATTCGTCGCATTGACGGGTGGTTCGCATCGAGCAAGCCGGAAGCGCAGGCGCAGGTGGCGTCATCCACATCACCCACGACCGCTCGCACCGTCTTTTAACCGGGCTTTGCCGCGAATAGCTACCCTGCGGCACCTGATAACGGTGTGACGATATCTTCGTTTGACGCCACTGAAGCCAATGCTAGTCTTGCCTTCACTCGTTCCCGCGCTGTTTCGTTGAGCGGGTTTAATCGACAGGACGACAGAACGACTGGAGGCTCATCATGGTTGCACCGGCTTATTCATCGCTGGAACTCGTGCGCGAGTCGTTCGATGCGCGCGCGCCGGCCGAACTCGCCGAGGCAACACAGGCGGCGTCGGCCAAGGTTCCGGCTAACGGTCATCATGCGCATGACGCGCAGCAGACCGACGCACAGGAAGCGAGCGACGCGCTCGAATATCTCGTTGGCGTGAATTTGGCGCGGCTGCGCGCCGAACGCCAACTTTCGCTCGATGCCCTCGCTCGCGCGTCCGGCGTGTCCCGAGCCATGTTGGCGCAGATCGAATCCGGGCGCAGCGTGCCGTCCATCAAGGTGCTGCACAAGATTGCAAGCGCGCTGAAGGTATCGGTGGCGGCGTTCCTTCGACGCCACGCGACCAATGGCATCGAATATTTGCCGGCCGAGCAGGCGACGCGCCTCGTGACATCGAACGGACGCTTTTCGGCACGGCCGCTGTTTCCGCTGAGTGCGCCGGCATCGGCGGAATTCCATGAACTGCGGATCGCCCCGCTGCACGCCGAATCAGGCACTCCGCGTCCGCCCGGCACCACGATCAACCTGGTTGTAAGCGACGGCACGCTGGAAATCCGCGTGCATGACCGGGCGCAGTTGCTGGCCACGGGCGACGCCATTGTGTTCGACGCCGATCAACCCCACACGCTGCGCAATCCCGGCAACACGGAAGCGCGTGCGTACCAAGTGACGGTGAACGCGGAAACGCCGCCGCGCTGGCATGTTCCGGCCGATTCACGTCGTATCGACGATGCCAGCTAGACGCACTTCCGTAGAAGCTGCAGGCAGGCAGTACTGCAACATCACCAAGTCTGTTGTATCCTGAAATTAGTCGCGTTGTTAAGTGTTTAGCGACAAGTCAGTACGTCTTCAGGGCGGGGTGCAATTCCCCACCGGCGGTATGCGAGCGGCGAAAGCTTCTCGTGAGCCCGCGAGCGCCTGTGAACGCAGCTTGCAAATCATTGCCAGCTACGCAACGGGGTCAGCAGATCTGGTGAGATGCCAGAGCCGACGGTCATAGTCCGGATGGAAGAAGATGTGCAGACGGCCATGTCCGTTTCGCGTGTTTGCCGCGGCGCATTTGTTTGCGTCCGCGTCGAACGGGTGCTGTCGAGTTGACGGCGCTGAAAACGCGTGTCGTTCTGTCTGTTTGCAATGCCCTGAAACGTTTTTCGCCCCATTTCTTTTGCGAGAGCGTTTCATCCATGTCCGAATCAGTTTTCACCTCCACCTCCCCGGCCACCGCCTTTGCTGATCTTGCGCAACTTCGCGCAGGCGACGCGCCCGTTGCTATTCCTCATCGAATTGCCGCTGCCCTGCAAGCGTTGCGCGAAGGCCGTGCGGTCGCCCTGCTCGACGACGACGATCGCGAGAACGAAGCCGACCTCATTTACGCCGCTGAAAAGCTAGACGTCGAAGGCATGGCGCTGATGATCCGCGAGTGCAGCGGCATCGTGTGCCTGTGCCTTCCTGACGAGACCGTTCGCGCGCTCCACTTGCCGCCCATGGTCGCCGACAACGGCAGCAAATACGGCACCGCATTTACGGTTTCTATCGAAGCACGCGAGGGCGTGACGACGGGTGTATCCGCAGTGGACCGGCTGACCACGATCCGCGCCGCAATCGCCGATAACGCCAAGGCTGGCGATATCGTGAGTCCTGGCCACGTGTTCCCGCTACGCGCGCAGCCGGGCGGCGTGCTGACGCGGCGCGGTCATACCGAAGGAACCGTCGACTTGGCGATCCTGGCCGGATTGAAGCCGGCCGGCGTGCTGTGCGAACTGATGAACCCGGATGGCACGATGGCGCGTGGTGCGCAGATCGATGCGTTCGTGAAGGAGCGCAACATTCCGGTGCTGACCATCGCCGAACTCGCCGATTTCCGCATGGCGCTCGCCGCCGCGCGCGAACTGGCCGAAGAAACGGTTTAACGACGGGAAGGTTCCGTTTCCGTTCAACGGAATATCGAGAGCAAAGAAAAACTCGGCCCTGAGTTGAAGGGCCGCGTTTTTCGTTTGGGTATCGTGGGAAAGCTGGGAACGGCTGCATCCGGCGACAAAGCAATTCAACCCGCCGCCGCGTCGATCGACGCATGTCAAAACCGTTCTAATGCAAACGTCGAAGGGGACATGACGGCTACGCTCGACCTCGCCTGAACCCCGAACCACGAACAGCAAACCGCAAACAAGCGCAGCGGCCAATGAAACAGCCCTCGCCAACACAAATTCACTTAGCCTCAGTCGCCAAAATCGCCGCGAACTTCCTGTACAGCCAGACCGAGCAGGTTGCCCCCGTCGCCGTATAAAGCAGCGTGCCCACGCTTTGCACGACCAGCAATCCCATGGTCAGGCTGCCGGCGGACCCTGTCGTCGCCAGCATTTCCGCGATCACCGTCAACACCGTCGCAATTCCCACGATAGGCAAAATCGCGAGCACGGCGGCCGTCGTGATAAACCAGAAGTGCCCACGCGTATCTTCCCAGGCGGCGCGCCATTGAATCCGGCCACCGGCGGCAGTGTGCGGAAACAGCAAGGACAGCCTTGCCGACACATAACTCACGCCGCACACGGCCAGCACAGCAAGCGTGGCAGTAGCCGCCATCGAGGTGCCGCTGGACAATCCCGCCAGCCGCAACCCGATCCAGACGATCGCCACCGCGAGCATCGCGCCCACGTAACCGGCAATCAGCGCGATGCAGAGCAGGAAATAGCGTCGGATACCGGCGTCCCAGAGGCGTGTCGCCGGGGGCACGGGCACGGACGTGGCGGAAGCCCCGACGGGCTCAGCGCTCAGTTTCATCGCAAAGCGGACCACAAACACGGCCAGCACCGCGAGTATCAATGTCTGTATAAACGTGACGCCAAGAGAAATCAGCCCCTGAGTGAACCCGGCGGCATGACCGGCGCTGCTGCTGGTCATCGCAGTCAGCGTGCTGCCCGACGCCTCGAGCCCGGGGAATTGCGCCTTGTAGCCGGCGGTTCCCGTCGCGAGCACCGCTACGAACGCCACTAGAAATACGATCGGCATGTGTCGTACGGCGGAGGCGGCGTCGCGCCATGCGCCCTTCAGGCATTGGCGCAGCGTGATGTCTTCCATAAAACCTCAGTCGAAAAGCGTGATCAAGCGATAAGCCGCGGATGCGGCTCGCACGACACGCTAGTCGGTTGAGGACGCCGGGTCAATATCCGGCGAGGAGGTTGGCGAGATCGGCGTGCGGGTCTTCCTTTGCGGGACGCCGGATCGACGCGCTAGATCGACGCGCATACCGCACCACGCCGCACGATAGATCGGCGTGCGCATTCCCCCATCCCGCTCACCCCACGAACTCAAACCGCATCCACTGCCCCCGCACTCGCTCCCTGCCCGCCGCGATCCAGCCGGCCCGCGTACCAAGTCACGCCAAGCGCGACCACAGCCACAACCGCCGCGACCCACGGAAGCGAATCCAGCGGATGCCCTTGCTGCAGCACCACGCCGCCAAGCCACGCACCACCGGCGTTACCCAAATTAAACGCGCCGATATTCAGCGTCGACGCCAGATTCGGCGCGTGTTTCGCCTTCTCGACAACGCGTGTTTGCAGCGGCGGAACGGTGGCGAACGCGGCGATACCCCAGATAAAGATCGTGACGGCCGCCAGCGTCTGGTTGTGGCTGGTCTTCGCGAACACCGCCATGATGATGGCGAGCGCGACGAGAATGCCCATCAGCGAAGGCATCAGCGCCCGATCGGCCAGCTTGCCGCCGATCGTGTTGCCAATCGTCAATCCAACTCCGAACAGCACGAGCACCAACGTCACGCCGTGTGGCGAAAATCCGCTGACCTGTTCGAGAATCGGTGCGATGTAGGTGAAGACCACGAACACGCCGCCGAAGCCGAGCACGGTCATGGCCAGGGCGAGCCAGACTTGCGGTTCCTTCAGCACACGCAATTCGTGGCCGAAGTTCGACGGTCCCGAATCGTGCTTGTTGGGCACGAGCGCGGCCACGCCGATCAACGACAACACGCCGAGCGCCGCCACGACCCAGAATGTCGCGCGCCAGCCGAATTCCTGGCCGATAAACGTCCCGAACGGCACGCCCAAGACGTTCGCGAGCGTGAGTCCGGTAAACATCAACGCAATTGCGCTAGCGCGCTTTTCAGCGGGAACCAGCGACGCCGCGACCACTGCGCCAATGCCGAAAAACGAGCCGTGCGCGAACGATGTCACCACGCGGGCCACCATGAGCATCGAATAACCCGGTGCCACGGCGCACAGCACATTGCCGACGATAAACACGCCCATCAGCAACTGCAGCGAGAGTTTGCGCGGCAATTTTGCGGTCAGCACGGCGAGGAGCGGCGCGCCCACGGCCACGCCCAGCGCGTATCCCGTGACGAGAAAGCCCGCCGATGGAATCGATACAGCCAGATCCCGGGCCACATCAGGCAGCAGCCCCATGATGACGAACTCGGTCGTCCCGATGGCAAACGCGCTGATCGCGAGCGCCAGAAGTGGAATAGGCATGGAAATCCCCTTAGTTTGAGAATGCGGAGAAAGCGGAATTTGACGTCACGAACTCGATGACCACGCCCGGCGCGAGCTGCACGAACACTTGCTGCTCGCGGGAGAGCGGAACATCGGCTGCGGAAAACGGGATTGCGTGTTCGTGAAGGCGTGCGAGCAACGCCTGCCATTCGGCTGCGTCTTGCACGCGCAACGCGAGATGATCGATACGCGTAGCCGCCAGCCCACCGGGCGGCGAAGCCAGCACCGAACCGTGCTCGATCAGATGCACGGCGGGTGCGTCATCGAGATAAAGCCAGTACCCGCTTACGCCGAACGGCGACCGTGGGCCGACTTTCATGCCGGCTATATCGACGAGAAAATGGCGGATCGGCTCGCAATCGGGCGCGACGATCGTGACGTGATCGAGTTTCATCGGGGAATACGCGTCAGGGCGCGTCTGGAAAATTCGGGCTGCATGATCGATCTTCGACCTCATACGCTGCAATGCACCAAATTCTGCGCGCGGAGAAACGTTTTGATAATTGGCGTAGCATTTGAAGCATTATCAAAAGTAAATTGAGAATGACGATGGATCGACTCGGCGACATGCGCTTGTTCACCGAAGCGGCAGCGCTCGGCAGCTTGTCTGCGGCGGGCCGCAAGCTGGGTTTATCGCCGGCGGCTGCCAGCGCCCGGCTGCTCAAGCTGGAGAAATCCCTCACGGCACGGCTGTTCGAGCGCACCACCCGCCAGCTCAGGCTCACCGACGAAGGCCGGCTTTATTTGCAGCATTGCCAGATCGCGCTGCAGGCTATCGACGACGGCGAAGCCGCGCTGCACGCCGGCCTGAATCTCGTGCGTGGCAAGGTGCGGATTTCGGCCACATCGGATTTCGGCCGCAACCTGCTGTGCCATTGGCTCGATGAATTCAGCCGCCTGTATCCGGACGTGAGCTTTTCGCTGACGCTGTCGGATTCAGTGTCGAATCTGCTGCTGGAAGATATTGATCTGGCGATCCGTTTTAACCGGCCGTCGGAGGGCAATCTGGTCGCGCGGAGGATGGCGCCGAACCGGCGTGTGCTGTGCGCATCGCCGGAATACCTGGCGCGGCACGGCGATCCGAAAACGCCCGCCGATCTCGCTACGCACACATTCACGGTGCTGGTGACGTCCACGGCTACGTTCAATCAGTTCGATTTCGTCCGTGGCGACGAGCGTTTCACCCACACCGTGCCGCTTGATAACGCCTGGGAAACCAACGACGGCGCGTTGTCCCGTGCGTGGGCGCTGTCGGGCCAGGGCATTGCGCACAAATCGATCTGGGATATTGCCGCCGATGTCCGCTCCGGCGCGCTGAAGATTTTGCTGGCAGACTGGTGTTCGAACGAAGCGGCCGTTCACGCCGTGTTCCACGGCAACCGGTACATGGCGCCGCGGGTGCGCGTGCTGTTGGATTTCCTGATCGAACGCTTCGCCCGCGCGACCGCGGAATTGCTGGGCGACTTGGCCTATCCGCCCGGCAAGCCGGGTTACGACGTCGAGCGGACGCTATAATATCGAGCTAACCGTCGAGTCAATCGTCGAGCTGCGCGGCGTCCGAATTTCGGCCATTTCAGGCGAAATAGGGCTAAAGCAGCGCTAAAAGCGGCCCCAAAAACGAGCGCAAACGCCGACGAAACGAAACACGTCAGTCCCTTCAACGCATTAAATACCGCGCCCCCAGACTAATCACTGCGACCGGCGAAATTCATGACCAAGAAAGTGTATGTAAAGACCTTTGGCTGCCAGATGAACGAGTACGACTCCGACAAAATGGTCGACGTCCTCGGAGCAGCCAATGGCCTCACCCAAACGTTTACGCCGGAAGACGCGGACGTCATTCTCTTCAACACGTGTTCAGTGCGCGAAAAAGCGCAGGAAAAGGTTTTCTCCGATCTCGGCCGCGTCCGCGAATTGAAGGAAGCAAATCCGAACCTGATCATTGGCGTAGGCGGTTGCGTGGCGAGCCAGGAAGGCGCGGCGATTGTGTCCCGCGCGCCGTACGTGGACCTGGTGTTCGGCCCGCAGACGCTGCATCGTCTGCCGGAAATGATTGCGAAACGGCGTTCCAGTGGCCGCGCGCAAGTCGATATCTCGTTTCCGGAAATCGAAAAATTTGATCATCTGCCGCCGGCGCGCGTTGATGGCCCGAGCGCGTTTGTATCGATCATGGAAGGGTGCAGCAAGTACTGCAGCTATTGCGTGGTGCCCTATACGCGCGGCGAAGAGGTATCGCGGCCGCTGGACGACGTGTTGACCGAAATCGCGGGCCTCGCCGACCAAGGCGTGCGCGAAGTCACCATGCTCGGTCAGAACGTGAATGCGTATCGTGGACCGGTGACACAGCATTCCACGGACATTGCGGATTTCGCTACGTTGATCGAATACGTGGCGGAAATTCCGGGCATCGAGCGGATTCGCTACACCACGTCGCATCCGAAGGAATTCACGCAGCGGCTGATTGATACGTACGCGAAAGTACCGAAACTCGTGAGCCACTTGCACTTGCCGGTGCAGCACGGTTCCGACCGCATTCTGATGGCCATGAAACGCGGTTATACCGTGCTCGAATACAAGTCCGTGATCCGCAAATTGCGCGCGATTCGTCCGGATTTATCGTTGTCCACGGACATGATCGTCGGCTTCCCGGGCGAGACGGAAGATGACTTCCAGAAGATGATGAAGCTCATCGACGAAATGAGTTACGACACCAGCTTCTCATTCATCTACAGCCCGCGTCCTGGCACGCCCGCTGCAAACCTGCACGACGATACCCCGCGCGAAGTGAAGCTCAAGCGTTTGCAACATTTGCAGGCGACCATCGAGGCAAATGTAGCGAAGATCAGCAACTCCATGCTGGGATCGGTGCAACGCATTCTGGTGGAAGGCCCATCGCGCAAGGACCCGAGCGAACTCGCCGGACGCACGGAGAATAATCGCGTGGTGAATTTTCCGGCACCCATTTCTTCGCACAAACGGCTGATTGGCCAGATGGTCGATGTGGAAATCAACGTGGCGTATCCGCATTCGTTGCGCGGCGAATTGATCATGACGCCCGCGACAACTCACTAAAACCGCAGCTTCGACAGGAACCCGACTCTCGCCTTGAAGACCGCTCAGCAGCATATGGAATTCACCGCACCGCGCGAGGACAACGCGCGGCTCGCCAACCTCTGTGGCCCGCTCGACGAAAACTTGCGGCAGATCGAGCAGGCGCTCGACGTGACGCTGACGCGTCGCGGACACAAGATCACCATCCGCGGGCGCGGCGCGAAGGTTGCGCTAGCGGCGCTCGAGAATTTCTACAATCGCGCGAAGGACACGTTGTCGGTGGACGATATCCAGCTTGCGCTGGTCGAAGCGCGCAACGCGGCGCGGCGCGGGTTGAATGCCAACAAGCCGTCGAATAATCTGAATTCCGATCCCGTCGATCCACGTTTCCGTGGCGACCCCGATCATCCGTTCGATGAACCCAGCGCGACCATCGATCTGGGCGACGAGGAAGATCCAGGTCCTAAGCTGTACACGCGACGCGCCGATCTGCGCGGCCGCACGCCCATGCAGCGTGAATACCTGAAGCAGATCATTGCGCACGATGTGACGTTTGGCATCGGCCCGGCGGGTACGGGCAAGACGTATCTGGCAGTGGCGTGCGCGGTAGATTCGCTCGAACGCGATCAGGTGAAGCGCATTGTGCTGACGCGTCCTGCGGTGGAAGCCGGCGAGCGTCTGGGTTTCCTGCCGGGCGATCTCGCACAGAAAGTGGATCCGTATTTGCGGCCGCTTTACGACGCGCTCTACGACCTCCTCGGCTTCGATAAAACCGCGAAAATGTTCGAACGCCAGATGATCGAAATCGCGCCGCTCGCGTACATGCGCGGCCGGACGCTGAATCACGCGTTCATCATTTTGGACGAAGCGCAAAACACCACGCCCGAACAGATGAAGATGTTCCTGACGCGGATTGGTTTCGGGTCGAAGGCTGTTGTCACTGGCGACACCACGCAGGTCGATTTGCCGCGCGGGCACAGAAGCGGGCTGATTGAAGCGCAACACATACTGGCGGATGTCCGCGGTATCGCGATGACGAAGTTCACGAGCGTGGACGTGGTGCGGCATCCGCTGGTGGCGCGCATTGTGGAAGCGTATGACGCGCAATCGGAGCGCGACGCCGCGGCGGCCGCGGCGGCCACCGCAAAATATCGCTCTGAATAAGCATGCCCAAGCTTGCGCTGACACTGCAGTTTCCCGCCGCCAAAACGTTCCCTGAACACAAGGCGCTGTTGCCGCGCGCAACCGTCGCTAGCTGGATCAAGGCGTCGCTGTTCGCGGACGCGGAACTGACCGTGCGTTTCGTCGATACCGAGGAAGGCCGGACGCTGAACCGGTCGTATCGGCAGAAGGATTACGCCACTAACGTGCTGACGTTCGCCTACGCCGAGTCGGAAGACGATCCGGTCACGGGCGACCTGGTGCTGTGCTGTCCGGTAGTGGAACGCGAGGCGCGCGAGCAGAACAAGCCGCTCGCCGCGCATTACGCGCATCTGATCGTGCACGGTACGCTGCACGCTCAGGGCTACGACCATGAAGATTCGGCGGAAGCGGAAGAAATGGAATCGATCGAAACGGGCATCATGCAACAGCTCGGTTTCACCGATCCTTACCTGCCGTTGCCGCCCAACTAAGCCGTGACTGACGACCCTTCCCCTCTCCCCGACCTGTCTGCAGCGATTCCCGTCGACTATCCGCCGGTGTTCGAGGAGTCGCGTCTTCTCACCGACGAAGAACTCGTGGCATCGCGTGAAAAAGCCCTGGCGCACTGGGATCGCAAGACCGATCTCTGGCTGTTCGGCTATGGCTCGCTGATCTGGAACCCGGGCTTGCCTGCCGTGGAAACGGTGCGCAGCAAGGTGCACGGTTATCATCGCGGGCTGTATTTGTGGTCGCGCGTGAATCGCGGCACACCCGAGCAGCCTGGGCTCGTACTGGCGCTGGATCGCGGCGGTTCGTGCTCCGGCATGGCGTTCAGGCTTGCCGCTGAGGGCGCGGACCCGCACCTTGACGTGCTGTGGCGACGCGAAATGGCGATGAATTCGTACCGCGTGGCCTGGTTGCCCTGCACGCTGGTCGACGGCCGCCGTGTGGAGGCGCTGGCGTTCGTGATGCGACGCGAGGCCTCCACCTACACCGGCAAGCTCGCCGACCCAATGGTCCGCCACGTGCTCGGCTGCGCCACCGGCCGATACGGCACCACGCTCGACTACGTTAGCCGAACGGTCGAGGCGCTACGCGAATGCGGCATGCCCGACCGGCAACTCGAAGCGCTGTTGCAGCGCTGCCGGAGTGTGAATTCCGCGAATTCCACGAATTCGTCGCAAGAATGAATGCGACGGAACGCGTTAAAAGCACGCATAAAACTGCATCGAATGCTTGGTAATGTATTCAACTGTGACCGATCGGCTAACGTCACCGGCTCGACATACTCGGCCAATATTTATCAGTTACGATGTTTCTACAAAATCTGAACGTCTTCGCGCCGGCTCGAATGGGCGCGAATTTTCCTTGGTGTATTCTTAACTTTCCGAAATTTCGCGTCCGGAACAATCCGGGCGCCCCACTATGAACGACGCCTATCCCAGTCGACGACACACCGACAAACCGCCGGAAAAGCGCACGCTGCTTGAGCGCCTGACCGATTTCATCTCGCACGAACCTGAATCGCGCGACGAATTGCTGGAAGTCCTTCAGGACGCCCACGAACGCAATCTGCTCGACGCAGATTCGCTCTCCATGATCGAAGGCGTGTTCCAGGTTTCGGAACTCTGCGCGCGCGACATCATGATTCCGCGTGCCCAGATGGACGCCATCAATATTGCCGAAACGCCCGAGCAGTTCATTCCGTTCATGCTCGAAAAAGCGCACTCGCGCTACCCGGTATTCGAAAGCAACCGTGACAACGTGATCGGCGTGCTGCTTGCAAAAGACTTGCTGCGCTATTACCACGAAGAAGAATTCGATGTCCGCGGCATGCTTCGCCCCGCCGTGTTCATTCCGGAATCGAAACGCCTGAACGTATTGCTGCACGATTTCCGCGTGAACCGGAATCACATTGCCATCGTCGTCGATGAATACGGTGGCGTGGCCGGACTGATCACGATTGAAGACGTGCTGGAACAGATTGTTGGCGACATTGAAGACGAATACGACTTCGACGAAGAAGCCGGCAACATCATTGCGACGCCGGATGGAGCGCATCGTGTGCGTGCACTGACGGGTATCGAGCAGTTCAACGAACAGTTCGGCACGCACTATTCCGACGGCGAAGTCGACACCATCGGCGGGCTGGTTACGCATCGGTTCGGGCGCGTGCCGCATCGTGGAGAGAAGGTGAAGATCGACGAGTTCGTGTTCGAGATTCTCCGCGGCGACGCCCGCCAGATCCACGTGCTGCGTGTACGACGTGCACCGAATACCAACCTGCTCGACGGGAATTCGCGTAACCACCGCGACCATCGCGACCATGACAACGACGACGAACGCGATTGAACGCGTTTGCTTCTTGCTTGATCGACATACGCGTTGGAACGCCGCTGAGCGGCCCCGGCCTGCTTAAGCCTGTAACACTGCGTGTTCACACTACGCGTCAGTTGCCAGTAGTCAGTGGCGTGCCGGCTACACAGGTGTTTTGCGCCCTTTTTGTGAAATGACGAGCGCCGGTCACGCTTCGTCATTCGCTTACTTTCTGCCGACCTCGTAATCCATGGCCGACTCTTCGTCTCCTATCACCTCGCGGCGCGGCTCCCAGCCGATGCCCGCTGAAAAACGCGCCGGCACGGCTCGGTCCTTGCCGTTCTGGCATTACCTCGTGGCAGCCGTGCTGGGCGCCGCGAATACGCTGTCGTTCGCGCCTACGCCGCATGGCGGCTGGGTCGAACTCGTGATCTTTACGCTGTTCTTCGCGTGGCTGACGCGCACCGATGGTTGGAAAAGCGCGGCGTTGACGGGCTGGGCGTTTGGATTCGGCAACTTCGTGACGGGTGTGTGGTGGCTGTATGTCAGCATGCACGACTACGGCGGCATGTCGGCGCCGCTGGCGGCTGCGGCGGTCGCGTTGTTTTCAATGTATCTCGCGATCTATCCGGCGTTGGCGGGCGTGGTCTGGTCGCTGTGCGCGGGCCGTGCACGGTATGGCGACAACGACTCCTCAACAACGATGCCGATCGATGAACCGCGCTTCGTGCCGACCTGGCATGGCGCGTTTGCGTTCGCGAGCGCGTGGGCGCTGGGCGAGTGGTTGCGCGGCCTTGTGTTCACCGGCTTCCCGTGGCTTGCAAGCGGGTATGCGCAAGTCGATGGCCCGTTGGCGGGCTTTGGATCTATTGCAGGCGTATATGGCGTGGGCTGGGTGCTTGGCCTCGTGGCCGCGTTGCTTGTGCAAGGGTTTTACGGTTTTAAGCCCAACTCGGCGGTGGCCGAAACCTCGAAGGCTGCGCGCCTTGCGCCGTTCATCGTGGCAATGGTGCTGCTTGCGTCCGGCACGCTGTTGTCGCTGGTCGAATGGACGACCCCGGCGAATGCGCCGCTCACCGTTCGGCTACTGCAAGGCAACGTAAAGCAGGACATGAAGTTCGAGCAGGCGGGCGTGGATCAATCGTTGTCGCTGTATAAAAAACTGATCACCGAGAAGCCTGCGGATCTCATCGTCACGCCGGAGACGGCATTGCCCGTTCTGGCTGTCGAGGTGCCCCCGGATCTGGCGCTTGCACTGCGCAATTTCTCCGATACCACCAACTCGTCCATCCTGTTCGGTGCAATTGGCGTAACCGCTTCGGAAGGCCGCGTAACCGGCTACACGAACAGCCTGTTCGGCATCACGCCGAATCAGCACGACGTGTACCGCTACGACAAACATCATCTCGTGCCATTCGGCGAATTCGTGCCAACGGGTTTCCATTGGTTCGTGGCGCTCATGGGCATTCCGCTCGGCGACCTGGGCCGCGGCCCACTGGTGCAAAAATCGTTCTTCGTACACAACCAGCCGATTGCCGTCGATATCTGCTACGAAGACATTTTCGGTGAAGAGATTGCGCGGACGATTCGCGAACAGGAAGCGCCCGCGGGCATCCTGGTGAACTCCACGAATCTTGCGTGGTTCGGTGACACCATTGCGCTGGATCAGCATTTGCAAATGGCCCGCATGCGGTCGATCGAAACAGGTCGCCCCATGCTGCGCTCGACCAACACGGGCACCACCGCGGTGATCGCGGCGAATGGCGATGTCGTGGCGCGCTTGCCGGTGTACACGGTCGGTTCTCTCGATGCCACCGTGCAGGGCACATCCGGCCGTACGCCGTATGTCACGAGCGGCAACATGACGGTGATCTTGGTGTCGCTATTGCTGCTGGCGTTCGCCTTTGCGTTCGCGCCGGGCAGGAACGGCCGCAACAAACCTGACAACAATGGTCCGCAACAATCCTGAGCCCGCCCTGCTCGCCATCCGCAAAGCGGTGCGAGCGGACGCGGACGCCGCGTGGGAGATCCGCCGCGCCGCCGTGATGAGTGAATGCGCGGCCGCGTATCCGTTGGACCAACTGGAGCAATGGACCGGCGGCACGGCTTCGAGAGCATTTGCCGATGCCGTCGAGGAGCGTTTCCTGGTGGCAACCATCGGCGACCAAGTGGCCGGCACCGGCATGATCGACCTCGCGACCGGCAAAATCGATGCGATTTTTGTCCATCCGGCGTATATGAAACGTGGCATCGGGACGGCGATGATGCGCCATCTGGAAACACTCGCCCTTTCGCACGGACTTCAGGAACTCAAGCTCGACTCCACGCTGAACGCCGCGCCGTTCTATCGCTCACTCGGTTTTGAAGGCGATGAAATCACGCCATACCGCTCGCCGCGCGGCCTGACCATGGATTGCGTACCCATGACGAAACGGCTCCACGGATAATCCCCGTTTTTACCGGCCGAATGGCCGATGAGTCCGCCGTTCACCCCCGGAAAGTCGCACAAGCCCCTCATTCCCGCTAAAATTCAACGTTTTAGCCCTCCGGCCGGTGCATTTTTCCGGTCCGCTTCGACTACGCGCCGGCCCACCGGCTTAGGCTTCGAAGGCACGCTTCAAAGGCATTCATGCTCACTTTTCAGCAAATCATCCTGACGCTGCAATCCTATTGGGATAACAAGGGTTGCGCGCTCCTCCAGCCGATCGACATGGAAGTCGGCGCGGGTACCTCGCACGTGCACACATTCCTGCGCGCCATTGGCCCGGAACCGTGGCGCGCAGCGTATGTCCAGCCGTCACGGCGTCCGAAGGACGGCCGTTACGGCGACAACCCGAACCGCCTGCAGCACTACTACCAGTATCAAGTGGTGCTGAAACCCGCGCCCGAAAACATCCTGGACCTGTACCTCGGCTCGCTTGAGGCGCTCGGCTTCGACCTGAAGCAGAACGACGTGCGTTTCGTGGAAGACGACTGGGAAAATCCGACGCTCGGCGCGTGGGGCCTTGGTTGGGAAGTCTGGCTGAACGGCATGGAAGTGACCCAGTTCACGTACTTCCAGCAAGTCGGCGGTATCGACTGCAAGCCGGTGCTGGGTGAGATCACCTACGGTCTCGAACGGCTCGCCATGTATCTGCAGAAAGTGGAGAACGTCTACGACCTCGTGTGGACCGAATGGGAAGAGGACACGCCGAACGGCCGTGAACTCCGGCGCCTGACGTATGGCGACGTGTATCACCAGAACGAAGTCGAGCAGTCCACCTACAACTTCGAGCACGCGAACGTCGACCTGCTGTTCACGTTCTTCAAGAGCTACGAAGCCGAAGCACAGAAGATGATTGAAGCGAAGCTCTCGCTGCCCGCGTATGAACTGGTGCTGAAAGCCGGCCATACGTTCAACTTGCTGGACGCACGCGGCGCGATTTCTGTGACGGAGCGCGCGGCGTATATCGGCCGGATTCGCGATCTGTCGCGTGCAGTCGCAAAGGGCTATTACGAGTCCCGTGAGGCGCTCGGCTTCCCGATGCTGGGCAACCCCGTACACGCCGCGGCCGGACTCACCACGGACGCACAAGACGCCGCCAAGCCCGCGTGGGCGCCGGCGCTGAAGGTCGAGCGCAATATCGATCAGGCCTGACCAGAGCACGACATAACAATGACCGAAACCAATCTTGCATCGCTGCTCGTCGAGCTGCGCACCGAAGAACTTCCGCCGAAGGCGCTCGCGCGCCTGGGCACCTCGTTTGCCGAAGGTATTGTGCAGCGGCTGGCCGCGCGCGACCTGATTGAAGGCGAAGCGAGTTTCGAAAAATATGCCACGCCGCGACGTCTCGCCGTGCTCATCAAGAATGTGCGCGCAGTCGCGCCGGAACGGCAAGTGCGCGAGAAGGTGCTGCCAGTTTCCGTCGCACTGGACAAAGACGGCCAGCCCACCGCGCCGCTCGCGAAGAAACTCGCGGCGCTGGGTTTTCCCGACTTCGCCATCGGCGATCTCGAACGCGCCCAGGACGGCAAGGCCGAAGCGTTTTTCCTGCGCTACGCGGCACCCGGCGCAACCCTTGCCGACGGTCTCCAGACCGCTCTGCAAGAAACGCTCAGCAAGTTGCCTATTCCCAAGTTGATGACCTATCAACGGCCGGACGGCACCAGCGTGCAGTTCGTGCGGCCGGTGCATGGGCTGGTCGCGTTGCATGGCCGTCATATCGTGCCGGTGAGCGCGCTCGGCATCGACTCCGGCGACACCACGCTGGGGCATCGCTTCATGTCGGAAGGAATTGTCGCTATCGCGCACGCCGACGATTACGCCGAAACCTTGCGCTCGAAGGGCAAGGTCGTCGCGAATTTCGATGATCGCCGCGAATCCATCCGCACGCAGCTGCAGGCATTCGCGGGCGAAGATCGCGTCGTCATGCCTGAGTCGTTGCTGGACGAAGTGAATGCGCTGGTCGAATGGCCGGTCGTGTACCAGTGCCGTTTCGACGAGTCGTTCCTGCAAGTGCCGCAGGAATGCCTGATCCTCACCATGCAGACGAACCAGAAGTATTTCGCGCTGACTGACGAGCACGGCAAGCTGCGTTCGCGTTTCCTGATTGTGTCGAACATCGACACGCAAACGCCGGGCGATATTGTGGAAGGCAACGAACGCGTGGTCCGCCCGCGACTGGCCGACGCCAAGTTCTTCTTCGAGCAGGACAAGAAGAAACGTCTCGCCGACCGCGTGCCGCTGCTCGCGAACGTGGTGTATCACAACAAGCTCGGTTCGCAGTTGCAGCGCGTGCAGCGGCTTGAAGCGCTGGCCGGTGAAATCGCGCCCATGATCGGCGTGGATGTGGCCGTCACGAAGCGCGCCGCCCTGCTCGCGAAGGCCGACCTGATCACCGACATGGTCGGCGAATTCCCGGAATTGCAAGGGACCATGGGCACGTACTACGCGCGCCATGATGGCGAGCCGGAAGAAGTCGCGCTCGCTTCTTCGGAACATTATCAGCCGCGATTTTCCGGCGATGAAACTCCGCCCACCGGCGTGAGCAGCGCCGTCGCTTTGGCCGACAAACTGGAAACGCTCGTTGGCATCTGGGGCATCGGCCTGCAGCCAACCGGCGAGAAAGATCCGTTCGCGCTGCGCCGTCACGCGCTCGGCGTGTTGCGCATCCTGCTGGAAAAGCGCCTTGCCATCGACCTGTTCGACTTGCTGCGCACCGCACACAAGCAATTCGCCGGCATGCCGCAAGTCGTCGATTCAACCGACGCCATTTACGCGTTTTTCATGGACCGGCTGCGCGGCGTGCTGCGCGAGCGCGGTTTCAACGCAATTGAAATTGACGCCGTGCTGAGCCTGAACCCCACGCGCCTCGATGACATCGTCGCGCGTCTGGACGCTGTGCGCGAATTCGCGTCGTTGCCGGAAGCCGCATCGCTTGCCGCGGCGAACAAACGTATCTCGAATATCCTGAAGAAGTCGGCGGAAGGCGTGCCTTCCAGTGTGCAGCCCGCCCTGCTTCAAGAAGCGGCCGAAAAAGCGCTGTACGCTCAGCTCGAGCAAGTCGCACCGCGCGTGCAAACGCAACTGGCCGAGCGCAACTACACGGAAGCGCTCTCCGCGCTGTCCGCGTTGCGCGATGCCGTGGATACTTTCTTCAACGACGTGATGGTGAACGCGGAAGATCCGGCGCTGCGAAGTAACCGCCTGGCTCTTCTCGGCGCACTGCATCAGCAGATGAATTGCGTCGCGGACATTTCGAAGCTTGCTGCCTGATGCGCCACACCATGCCGACCAACGCAAATAAAAAACTGGTGGTTCTCGATCGTGACGGCGTGATCAACGTCGACTCCGACGCGTTCATCAAGTCGCCCGACGAATGGGTTGCCATCCCCGGCAGCCTGGAAGCGATCGCGCGTTTGAATCAGGCCGGCTACCGTGTGGCAATTGCATCGAATCAATCGGGTATAGGCCGTGGTCTGTTCGACATGGCCGCGCTCAACGCAATGCACGAAAAGATGAACCGGGCGGCGGCGGCTGTGGGTGGCCGCATAGACGCCGTGTTTTTCTGTCCGCACACGCAAGAAGACGAGTGCGAGTGCAGGAAGCCTAAGCCCGGCATGTTGCAGCAGATTGTCGAGCGCTTCGAGATCGATCCTGCTGACACGCCCATGGTCGGCGACTCGTTGCGCGATCTGCAAGCGGGCGCGGCGCTCGGCTTTGCGCTGCATCTGGTGCTGACCGGCAAGGGGCGCAAAACGCTCGCAGCGGGCAATCTGCCGCCGAATACGAAAGTACACGACGACCTGCGCACCTTCGCGCTCGACTTCCTCGCCGCACATCACGACTGACCTGACTGATCTAGCCGATCTAACGCCAGGGTTTTTTCGTCACATCACATAAGACTTATTCAAGCCGATGCGCTTCATTCGTTCGCTGTTGTTGATGATTTTTTTCGCCGTTTATACGGTGCCGTATGCGTGCGTGTGCTTCCTCGTGTTCCCGTTCATGCGCGCGGAAAAGCGTTACTGGATGGCGGCGTACTGGTGCAAATCGTGCGTCGTAGTGATGCGATACCTGAACGGTATCCGCTATCAGATTGAAGGCATGGAGAACCTTCCCAATGGTCCGGCCGTGCTGTTGTCGAAACACCAGTCGGCTTGGGAAACGCTGGCATTCCCCGCGTTAATGCCGCGACCGCTCTGCTATGTGTTCAAGCGTGAGTTGCTGTTCGTGCCGTTCTTCGGCTGGACCATGGGCATGCTGAAGATGGTTCATATCGACCGGCGTCAGGGCAAGGACGCGTTTGCATCGGTGGCGCGGCAAGGGCGCGAGCGCATGGCCGAGGGAGCGTGGGTCATCATGTTCCCGGAGGGTACGCGTACACGCGTGGGCCAGCAAGGCAAGTACAAGTCAGGCGGTGCGCGCTTCGCATGCGCGGCGGGTGCGCCGGTCGTCCCTATTGCCCACAACGCCGGACACGTATGGCCGCGGAAATCGTTTCTTAAATATGCGGGTATAGTCACAATGTCTATCGGTCGTCCGATCGACACGACAGGCCTCACGCCGGAAGAAGTCAACCTGCGCGTGGAGCGCTGGATCGAAACGGAAATGCGTCGTCTTGATCCGGACTCGTACGGTCCCGCCGATCGTTTCGCTGCCGAGTCTGACGCCGACGCCAAGTCAGACGCTAAGTCTGATGCCGAGTCCAAGTCTCGCGGCGCGGCTACCGGCCTGTAGCGCCAGATGTCGTTATCGTTGCGCTCGTTACGTTCATTTCTATCGTTAGTGCCGTTCTTTCCGTCATTCCTGCGCCGCGTGCGCCAAGCTGAGCCGATGCAGAAGACCCCCTCGCGACAGCGTCCCGCTGCCGCGCTCGACAACCCGCAACTCGACCTGCCGCTCAACCTCCCCAGTGAGCCAAGGCTGTCGAGTGCGGCACCATCGCCTGCCATGTTGGGCACTCCTGCCGCAACGACACCCGCCATGCCTGCAACATTGCGTGGCGACATCACGCCGACCGATACAACCGAAACCACCAGCCCTGCCGCGCCGCCATTTCGTTCACCCGGTGCACCCACTGCGCCCGACGGGTCGCGCAACCGGCAACTCGTGCTCGGTTCGCAGATGCTCGATTACCGCTTGAAACGATCATCGCGCCGGACAATCGGCTTCACTATCGACGGCACCGGCCTCGCGATTACGGCGCCGCGCTGGGTGACCATCGGCGCAATTGAAAGCGCGATTGCCGAGAAGGAAAAGTGGATCTTCAAGAAGCTCACCGAATGGCAAACGCGCGTGGAACAACGCGCGGTACCGCGGATTGAATGGAAGGATGGCGCACAGCTTCCGTATCTCGGGAAAAACGTCACCGTCATGATGACTTCCGCGCCGGGCACGACGGGCAAGAGCGCGACGCAACCAGCCTTCGATTCACAAACCGACGTATTGTGGCTCGGCCTTCCCGCACTGGCAGATGGTCAGCTTATTCGCGAGCGTGTGCAACGCTGGCTGCATGTTCAGGCGCTGGAGGTTTTCGGCGAACGGCTGCCGGTGTATGCGGCAAAATTAGGCGTTGAATTCAGGGCGTATGCGCTGTCCTCGGCAGCTACGCGCTGGGGCAGTTGTTCCAGCGACGGCAAGATCCGCCTCAACTGGCGGCTGATTCATTTCCCCGTGCATGTCATTGACTATGTGGTCGCGCACGAACTCGCGCACCTTCGAGAGATGAATCACAGTGCGCGCTTCTGGCACACCGTCGAATCCATTTTCCCGGACTTCCGCGAAGCGCGGCATACGCTCAAACATCATCCGCCCGAATTGCTGCCCCTGCTTTAACGCGCCATGCTCGCGGAGCGGTACAACGCAGCGCTCAGCGAGCCTTGGCGGCGGGCGGTACAATTTTGGACGTGGCCGTTTTAATCGTGCGCGCTGTTCACTGAGAACACGGTAAAAGACACGGTAAAGCGGACTACCCGTTCCATCGACATTCCCCACAGGAACCCCATCATGCGACTTCTTCACACCATGCTGCGAGTCGGCGACTTGCAGCGATCCATCGATTTCTACACGCGCATCCTCGGCATGAAAGTGCTGCGTCAAAGCGAAAACACCGAATACAAGTACACGCTTGCGTTCGTCGGTTACGGCGATGAAAGCGAAAACAGCGTGCTCGAATTGACCTACAACTGGGGCGTCGACAAGTACGACCTGGGCTCGGCTTATGGTCACATCGCGCTGGAAGTGGACGACGCAGCGGCCGCTTGCAATCGCATCCGCGAAGCCGGTGGCAAGGTCTCGCGCGAGGCCGGTCCGGTGAAAGGCGGAACGACCGTGATCGCGTTTGTTGAAGATCCGGATGGGTACAAGGTCGAGTTGATCGAGAAGCATGCTTGAGTCGGTTTGGAGGTAACGATCTGCCAGCGATGGCGGGTTATCTCCAAACTTTTCGCGACGATCAAATTTGCGCTTGTCGCCGATCGCACTCAAAACGTGACGTTTTTTCGAAGTCACGAAATGTCTGCTCTATATATACTGATCACAGATAGGTCTGCGGGGTTCGCAAGGACGTCTATCCGCCTCCTGCGCAAGCAGGGTCCAGCCGTGCTGGTATGCTGGTTTCCAGTCAAGAGCTCCCGCGCTGTTTGAGGCTCCTTCGGGAGCCTCAAACATTTCCGCTTGATGCCAACTCTTCGCGAACTATCATCAGATATCCTAAATTATCAGGCTCAACAGCACGATCCCTACATCGTGAACAAAGGCCAGCGTGCCAGCATTTTCGTGCAGCGCACAACGCGCCGGGCTTAATCACTCGACATCCCGGGCGGCCGACCCAACACCGGTAATGCCAACTCCATGCGAGACACCCCCGCATGACAGCCCAACGCCATCAATGGCAGAATGCGCCAGAGACATGACTCAGCAACCGGCTAAAACACAATAATTCGATGAGCACCACTGCCCTGCCTGTACGCCGCGCGCCCGACGCCACTGCCATCCTGCTGATGATCGCGCTATGCGCCGTGTGGGGTTTCCAGCAGGTCGCCATCAAGGGAGCGAACGCCTCGTTCCCGCCGCTGCTTCAAGCGGGAATCCGCTCAACCATCGCGACAATCCTCGTCTGGCTATGGACACGTTCACGCGGCGTCGCGCTGTTTCGCCGCGACGATACCCTCGCGTCCGGCCTGCTCGCAGGCCTGCTGTTCGGCGGCGAGTTTGTGTGCATCTTCCTGGGACTGACGTTGACCAGCGCCACGCGCATGGTCGTCTTTCTCTACACCGCGCCGTGTTTTATGGCGCTCGGCCTGCACTGGTTCGTCGCGGGAGAAAAACTGAAGCGGGTGCAGTGGGCGGGAATAGCGCTCGCGTTCGGCGGCATCGCACTCGCTTTCGCCGATGGCTTCCTGCACCCCACCACGGGCAGCGCATCGACATGGCAAGGCACTGCCGGCGATGCCCTCGGCGTACTCGGCGGCGTGTTCTGGGCGGCGACAACGGTCGTCATCCGCGCATCACCGCTCGCTCGTGCAAGCGCGAGCAAGACGCTCCTCTATCAACTCGCGGTATCGGCAATTGTGTTGCTCGCACTCGCCTTCGCGCTCGGGCAGACGCATGTGAGCACGATCACGCCGGTTGCCGTCGCCAGTCTCGCCTATCAGGCGATCGTGGTGGCGTTCCTGAGCTATCTCACGTGGTTCTGGCTGCTGACGCGCTACATGGCGTCGCGGCTCTCGGTGTTCTCGTTTCTCACGCCGATCTTCGGTGTGGCCTTCGGCGTGGTGCTGCTGGGCGAAACGCTGACAACGCGTTTCATTATTGCATCGGCGCTTGTGGTCATGGGCATTGCGCTGGTCAATGCCCCCGCCGGATGGCGGCGCACCTGAAAAGGCCCGCTACCGGGCGCGTCCGGCCGCTTGCGCCGCGCGGCTGGCGTCATTCATGATCTGCCCGGCAAGTGCGAGTGCCGCATCCGCCGCCGCGGATTGCGTCCGATCCGCAAGACAGATAAGCGCGAACTGGAGCCCCAATTTGCGCGAATGAACAATTGGCACGCGCACGAGGCGCTGACTATCGGGATCTCGCTGTAACACGGAAGCCGTGCAAAACATCACGGCATCCGATCGCGCGACTACGTCCTTCAGCACGGCGACATCGTCACATTCCAGCTGCACCGGAATGGCTTCGTGCGCGCGAAACTTTAGCAATCGCCGCAACGCATCTTCCATGAACGCGGACAGCGGCACGGACACCATCGGAAAATCTTTTAACGCTGCCAGCGGCACCGGTGAACGTGCGAGCAACGGATGACCAGGGCGCACGAACCAGCCACCGTCATGACTGGTCAGACGATGCGTGCTTATGTCGGGCGCAGCAGGCGTTTCGCGACGATCCACCACCACGAAATCAGCGCCCTCCGAGCGCAGGCTTTGCATCAGCACGCCCGCTTCGTCTATTTGAACCACTACCTTGGTGGCAGGAAACCGCCGCGCAAGTTCGACCAGCAAATCCGGAAACAGGACGGCAGCGGCATAGGGTCCCATTCCGATTCTCACTTCGCCTAGGGCGTCGGATCTGATCAGCTCGACGTCGCGAAAAAGACAGCGTGCTTCGAACAGCACCCGCCGGGCGCGCTCGACCAGCATCCGGCCGGCTGCCGTCGTGGTCACACCGCGTGCTGCACGATCGAAAAGCTTGATATCGAACTCGTCTTCCAGCGCCTGGATACTGCGGCTGAGCGCGGGCTGACTCAGGTGAACCCGCTCCGCTGCACGCGCGAAACTGCCCTCCTCGGCGAGCGCGATGAGGTGCGCGAGACGCCGCGAATTAATCTCATGCATGATTTAAAACGGAGCCCTAATTGATTGATCGCCGGTTTTGAAGCCGGCTGGTTATACCATTTCTCACAGTCTGCGAGCCGCACATACCAGCGCATACCGGCGCCGAACGTTCGCAGAAAATACGCGAACGTCCGGCGACATCCCGCGCCGGATGCGCCGGTCCTGACTCAAAACGGGTTCAAAACTTGTGCCGGATCCCGGCCATCACGCCAAGCTGCGTGCTTTTTTGCGCAAGGCTGACAGCGTTGACCCCTTGCAACTGCGAGCCGATCAGATCGCCTCTATAGAGTGAATAATCGGTTGTCAGATATACATCGGTACGCTTGGAGATGTCGTAGTCGGCGACCAATTGAAACTGCCACGCCGAACCGTCCATCGGCTGGGTCTTCCCGTCTTGCAGCGTGCGCCATACGTTCCCGGCGAAATGCCACGGTCCGACTTGCTGCGTAATACCGCCAAGTATCATCCGTCGTTTCTTGAAGTCGGACCATTTCAGCGCGGCGAGTCCCGGTGCAGCGAACGGCCCGTTGGCGAACGTGGAGAATCCCTTGTCGTTCTGATTGACGATATAACCCAGCGCGAAGCGCGTCTTGTCCCACGTGTACGAGCCGCCGATGGTCCACGCCTTTGCGTTGCTGCCGTTGATCGAGTCCTTCGTTTCCTTGAACGCGCCACCGAGCGTGAACGGGCCGTTCGCCGGCGCGTACGCTGCGGCCACGCCGTACTGGCTGCCGTATGCCATATGGCCGGCGTTGCCGCTGAACGAATAGGCGGTCGAAATACGGAAGTCCTTGTACTTGCCGTGATACTGAATCTGGTTGCTGCTCCAGATGCCGCCGGTCATGGTGACTTCGGGCTGGAAGTTGAAGTCGAAGGGAATCCACGGATTGCTGGAGTAGCCGCCCATCACAATGCCCTCAATCATCACGTTGTACTGACGGCCCAACACGACCTGTCCGTAAGTGGATGACTGCAGTCCGATTTGCGCTTCGTTGAAAAACGGCATGGTCGGGTCGCTCTGGCCGCTGTTCAGGAAGAAGCGGTTTTCGAGCTTGAAGGTGGTCGCCCAGCCGCCGCCCAGATCTTCAACGCCCTTGATGCCCCAGCGGCTTTCGCTCATGCCGCCCGGTCCCATCAGGAAGCGGCCGTTACCCTGCGTGTCGGCGTTGGACAGATAACGCACGCTCACGTCGGCAACGCCGTAGAGCGTGACGCTGGATTGTGCTTCGCTCGTTTCGCACGCGAACGCGGCGGGCAGCAACGCGCAACTCAGCTTGCACCATTTTCCTAACCCGCCCGTTTTTTTAAGTTGTCCCGACCTGTTCATACGTCTCCTCGTGATGTCGTAATGCGACGATCAGGCCGCGCCTGTATCGCCACGAATCAAAGAAGCCGTTGCCCGTCTCCGATGCACCCGCGTCATGCCGCTGAAGCGGTTGCCCCTTAAAAGAGTCTGCTGCGCGTTTGCGCTGCCAATTTGAGACTAACGAGGGGATTTACTCCAGTGCATTCCTTGCATCGATAGGATGCAGGAGCCGCATGAGAGCGAGGGGGAAAGACAAGCAGAACAGCGGTCGCGCGGTTCGCGTCAGCGAACCCGGAATAGTGAGATAGAAAAGATAAGATCAGCGGCAGCAGGGGCAATAGCGGTCGGATAGAACCGCCTTGGTGCGCCAGCGCGCACGTCATCCCGGCCCAAGAAGGCACGCGCCACAGGAACGCGCCTGCTGCCTTAAAAGCGACTACTGCGCCGCCTTCACCACCTGCGCCAGTTTCACGAACTCGGCCACCGGCACTTCTTCCGCGCGCCGCGAAAGGTCGAATCCCAGCGCATCGAAATCCACGCGATCACGATACACGCCCAGCGTATTGCGCATCATCTTGCGCCGTTGCGAGAACGCCGCCAGCACCACTTCGCCCAGCACCTTGTCGTCCACATCGGGCAACTCATCCGGCGCGAAAGGAATCATCCGCACGATGGCCGAATTCACCTTCGGCGGCGGATTGAACGATTCGGGCGGAACGTCGATGAGTTTATCGATGGCATAGCGATACTGAAGCATCACCGTCAGCCGCCCAAAATCCTTGTTGCCCGGCTCGGCGATCATCCGGTCCACCACTTCGTCCTGCAGCATGAAATGCTGATCGATGACTTTAGGCGCGAACGTGGTCAGATGAAACAGCAGTGGACTGGAAATGTTGTACGGCAGGTTCCCCACAATCCGCAGCGACGGTTTATCGCCTTCCAGCGCGAGCGAACCAAAGTCGAACGCGAGGGCATCGCCGGCATGCAGCGCCAGCAGATTGCCAAATCGCTTCTCAAGCCGCCCGATCAGGTCGCGATCCAGTTCTACCGCGTGCAGCGGCGACTCCGGCGTGGAGAGCCGCTCGACCAACGGCGCGGTGAGCGCGGCGAGACCCGGCCCGATCTCAACCATGCGTTCGCCGCGTTTGGGCGCGATGGTGTCGACGATCGAATCGATCACGCTTTGATCGACGAGGAAGTTCTGCCCGAAGCGCTTGCGCGCGAAGTGGCCCTGGTGCTTGATGGACATCGGAGAAGCCGATTAAAACCGCAATGAAAAGGAAGGCAATAGGTCAGGAACGACGATGACGCGCCATGGCGACGGCTGTATCGATAGCAACCATCAGGCTGCCCGGATCCGCACGGCCGGTGCCGGCCAGATCAAGCGCGGTGCCGTGATCGACCGAGGTACGGATGATCGGCAGCCCGAGCGTGATGTTGATGCCTTCGCCGAACGTCGCGAATTTCAGGACCGGCAAACCCTGGTCGTGGAACATCGCGAGCACGCAATCGGCGTCTTTGAGATAACGCGGCTGGAACAAGGTATCCGCCGGATAAGGACCGGGCGCGTCAATGCCCAGCGCGCGCGCTTGCAGCAGCGCGGGCGTGATGACATCGATTTCCTCGCGGCCCAGATAACCGTTTTCGCCCGCGTGCGGATTGAGTCCGGTGACCAGGATGCGCGGGTTCGGCAGACCGAACAGCGCTTTCAGGTCGCGATCGATAATGCTCAGCGTTTCGACAATCCCATCCACCGTCAACGCCGCCGACACGTCCTTCAGCGGCAAATGCGTAGTAGCAAGCGCGACGCGCAGCGGCCGCTCGCCCATGCCCGCGAGCATCATGACAACGCGCGGCGTATGGGTGCGTTCAGCGAGATATTCGGTGTGGCCGGTGAAGGGAACGCCGGCATCGTTGATAGTGCTTTTTTGCAGCGGCGCGGTGACGATAGCGTCGAACCGACCACTCACCGCCCCGTCGATAGCTGCATCGAGCAGGCCAAGCACGTAACGCCCGTTAGCGGCATTCAACTTGCCCGCGACGACGGGCACGCTCAGCGCGTGATGCTCTATTTCAATGTCCGCGCCGCTAGAAAGCCAAGCCGACGAACCCGCCCGCTCAGCCATCAACTCACGGTCGCCGAGCACGGTAAACCGCACCGATGGCCAGCGCTGTGCCGCTTCAGCCAGCGCCGCCACCGTCAACTCAGGCCCTACGCCCGCCGGTTCCCCGGTGGTAATGGCGATTGACAATGGCGACGCTGCGTTCATCTCAAGCCTTACTGGTTCAGCGCTTGCTGAGCCGCAACACCCTTGTATTGCACATAGGCGGTGTCGCGCAGTTCACGCAGCCAGTCGGAATATGCTTGCTCGGCCTTGCGCTGACCGATCGCCTGACGTGCCGTGTCCAGTTGCTGCTGTACCGAGCCTTCCGCATCGCGGCGTGCCAGCACCTGGATCAAGTGATAACCGTACTCGCTGCGAACCGGGTCGCTGACCTGGTTGTCTTTCAGGTTGTTCATGGCGCGCTCGAATTCCGGCACGGTTTCGCCCGGGCTGATCCAGCCGAGGTCCCCGCCCTGTGACGCTGAACCGTCCTGCGAATAGGTTTTCGCGAAGTTGCCGAAATCACCGCCCTTCTCAACGTCACCCTTGATTTCGAGCAGCTTCTGACGGGCGGCCGACTCGGACACGCCATCGGCTACGCGAATCAGGATGTGCCGGACATGGGTCTGCACGATCTTGGGCGCATCGGCGGCCTGGCCTTGGCCTACGCGACGATCCACCAGCTTGATGATCTCAAACCCGCCGTCAGTGCGAATCAGTTGCGGATTCACCTCGTTCGGACGCAGCGTTGAAACCGCCGTCACAATGGACGCCGGTAACGAAGCCTGGGTGCGGAAACCGAGATCGCCGCCCTTGGCCGCATCGGTATCTTGCGTATTGTTCTTTGCCAGCTTGGTGAAGTCCGATCCGCTTTGCGCGTCTTTCAACACGGCATCGGCCTTCGCCTGAATAGCGGCAATGTCAGCCTGCGACGCGTTGTCCGGCACCTTGAACATGATGTGCTGCAGATGCAGGTCGTTGGACTGGCGGGCGGCCGGTCCACGCTGGCTGGCAACGTAGTTGGCCACTTCGCCGTCCGACACCGTGATCTTGCTGTCCACCTCTTTCTCACGCAGTTTCGACAGCGTCAGCTCGGTGCGGGCATCGCGTTGGAAGGTCGTCCAGGGCACCCCTTGCGCCTCAATGCGCGCGCGGTACACGTCGAGCGTCATGTTGTTTTGCTGCGCGAGGCGCTCGAGCGTGCGTTGCACGGTGGCGTCGTCAACGACGATGTTGTCTTCCTTCGCCTTCTGCAACTGAATGCGTTCGATCACCATCTGGTCGAGCACCTGACGTTGCAACTGATCCGCCGGGGGAACCGGCGCGTTCTGCTGCTGCAAGCGGCGCACGATCAGACCCGTGCGGTCGGCGAGTTCACGTTCCGTGATGACGTCGCTGTTCACCACCGCAGCGACAGAATCCGCAACCTGCGCACCGCCCGCCGTGGTCGAGGACGACAGCGCCTGAGCGTGCGCCACCGGTCCGGCCAGCAGCGCTGCGGCGAAAACACCGGCCGCGAACATTGCGCACTTCAACTTGTTCATGTTTGACACAGATACTCCATCGATTGCGGCCGGTGACCGACCCTATTGCCTACGGCGTACTGCACACTCCGCACGCTCATTCGTAATTCGTGTAACGCGCAAGCGGTGCGGGCGGCGGCGGCGGCGGCGTGTAGCCAGCGACGCCGGCACGGAACGCCGCGGTCAGCCCATTATCGACGTTCGACAAGCCCTTGAACGTCATTTGAGCGAGAATCCGCGTCCCGGCAGTGTTACTTCCGGTGCTAGTGATACCGTTTGCGTAACGCTGCAGGCCGACGCCCAGCGTCCAGCAGTCGGCATCGTACTGGAAGCCCAACAGGCCGTCGACAAGCCGATGGCCTGCCAGATCGTAGTTCACCCGGGCGACGCTATAAATGTGTTGCGATAGCGGCCATTGTGCCGAAACCAGAATCTGGTTGATCGGCGAGGTGGACAGCGTGGTCTCGTTCGCCCGCGTGTACCGGTATCCAATATTGATGACTTCGCGCGCCGCCGGGCTGAACCCGAAACCAATGCTCGAACGCACCAACTGGTTGTTGTCGGCATTATATTGGAACGCAGTTTCCTGTGAAAAACCAGCGCCCAGCTTGAAGGACGCGCCCAGGATCAGGTCCGAATGTTTCGCCTGGTCGAGCGGCTGGCCTGCGGTGATCGTGACGCGCTGCGGCTGGAAATAATACTGCTGCGCGATCACAAAACGCGCACGTTCGTCACCCGTTGCCGGGTTGATGAAACGCGACGTCAGGCCGACCGTCAGACGGTTTGCATCGGCAATACGGTCGTTACCTGCGTACGTGTTCGGCGTGTAGATTTCAGCGAGGCTGAAGTCCGACTGGCCGGTATCGAAAATAGGCGCGAATTCCTGGTTACGGTACGGCGTGTACACGTAATACAGGCGCGGCTCCAGCGTCTGGATGTAATCCTGGCCGAAGATTCGCACCGAGCGGTCGAACACCAGGCCGGTGTCGAAGCTGACCGTGGGAATGGATTCCGACAGGTTCTTCGGCTGGCCCGCCGGCGTGCCGTTGGCCGCGCTGCCGATCTCGTTCAAGTCGTACGACGCGAAGTGATACTGCACCTTCGGCGTAACGAAATAACCCGGTCCGGTAACGCTGTAGCTCAGGTAAGGATTGAAAACAACGCGCTGACCTTCCGTGGAGTCCGCGATGGTGGTCGTAAAGCGCGTGTAGTCCGCTTCCGCGCCGTAATCGAAACCGCCGACGTTGTACTTGTTGTACAGCACGTTCAACTGCGGTTCGCGGGCGTACGGCGAGGTTGCCGGCGGCAACACCTGCCAGCGCTGTTCGTGCGCAAGAATGGACCACGGTCCGTTGTTGTACGTGACACCCACTTCCTGCTGATACAGGACCTGCGTGCCGTTGATGATCTGGTTCGACGCGTTGCCCAGGTCTTCCGGATACTGATTGTCCGAGACCTTGTTGTAGTTGATGTACGCGCCGAATCCGCCACCGAAGTTCTGCTGGTGCTGGATGTAGATCGCATAGCGGTTCGTATGCGTCTGCAGATCCTGCGGCAGGAATTCGCCGGTGATCGTGCCCGAATAAGTCGGCGACAAATACCGGAACGTCGACTGGATCTGAATACCGCGCCGCGTCATCAGGCGCGGCGTAACCACCAAATCGCGATTCGGCGCGATATTGAAGTAGTACGGCAACTCCACTTCAAAACCGGTGGTCGAATTCACCGACACCGTCGGCGGCAAGATACCGCTCCGCCGTTCGCTGGTCAGCGGAAACGACAGCCACGGGCTCGCGAATACCGGGACGCCCTGGAAAAACAGCACGCCGTTGTGCGCGACGCCTTCGTTGGCGCCGGTATCGAAGTCAAACGACGTACCCTTGATATACCAGGCCGGATCCGTCTCACACGAACATGCGGTGTACGTGCCGTGATCGACCTTCGTTTGTTCGTCGTCGATCAAGTCCGCGCGCTGCGCGCTGCCCGAGCCGTTCGAGAGATTGAAGCGGTACTTCGGGTTCGTCATGTAACCCTCGTTCGCCTCCACCTTCAAGTGCGCTTCCGGGCCGATAAACGAATTGCCGTTGCTGAAGATCCTGACATGACCGTAAGCATCGGCCATGTCCGTGTCCTGGTCGTAATGCAGCGCATCCGACTTGATCACCGACACATTACGGCGCAATTCGGCCGAGCCCTTCGCTGCCATGTCCTGATCGGCCGTGCCCGTGGTGTGATCGCCGAGGACGAACGTAGCGGGCTGGTCGCCTTGACGCAGCGGCCGTTCCTCAAGCTGAGGCGCGAGCCGCAGGCTCCAGGCGTCGCCTAGTGGCTGCGTGTCGGCTGCCCCGCCCGATAGCTGCGCGTGCGCGAGCGCGGGCATCAGGCCGGGCACGGCGATCAACGCCGCGAACAGCCGCCGCCTGCGTGGCCGCTGATCACGCTGTGGGCGCAATGGAACTGGTTTGGAAAACTGTCGTGGCGGCATGTTTGAGTGCTGTTCAATCGCGTCACGCTCGGCGCTCGACGAGAGTACCCGGGCACAGCCACCGGAACTCGCGCCACCGGAGTTGTCGGTTCGCTGCGAACGAAAATGAATCGATCGATGGATGAGTCGGGCGGCTATCGTGCCCTTCGGTGGCCAACGATGCCGTTGTGGCCTGCCAAAGGCTTCGCGCCGGGCGCAAACGGAATGCTTAAAAAAGTCGTGGGGTATTATATGGCAAGACGTTTCACCCCTCGAATTTATGACGCCCCCAAACACCGATTTTCGCCTTACCCAGCTTCACGACTGGCTGCAAACCCTGGCTGATCGGTATCGGCTGGACCTTTCCACACTTGCCCCCGCTTCCGCCGACGCCAGTTTCCGTCGATATTTCCGGTTGGCTGCTGAAAGCGACGCCGGCAAGACGCTGATTGCCGTCGATGCCCCGCCGCCCGAGAAGTGCCGCGAGTTCGTGCAAGTAGCCGGATTGCTGCGCGACGCCGGCGTGCATGTACCGCAGATCCTGGAAACGGATTTCGATGCCGGCTTCATGCTGGTGACCGATCTCGGCACCACGACCTACCTCTCCGTCCTCGATGAAAAGAACGCCCGGCCGCTGATGCGCTCGGCGATTGATACGTTGATCAAGTTCCAGGTGACATCGAAGGAAGGCGTTTTGCCCGCTTTCGATGAAGCCTTCCTCCGCCGCGAAATGGAACTGATGCCCGAGTGGTTCGTGGCGAAGCATCTGGGCCACACGCTGGACGCCGCCGAACGCAAGGTACTCGACGACACCTTCAACGTCCTGGTCGAAAGCGCATTGGCTCAGCCGCAGGTTTTCATGCTGCGCGACTTCATGCCGCGCAACCTGATGGTCAGCGAGCCGAATCCCGGCGTGCTCGACTTTCAGGACGCGGTGTACGGACCGTTGAGCTATGACATTGCTTCGTTGATGCGGGATGCGTTCGTTAGCTGGGAAGAAGCGTTCGAACTCGACTGCTTCGTCTACTACTGGGAAGGCGCGCGCAAGGCCGGATTGCCTGTGGATGCCGATTTCGGCGAGTTCTATCGGCAGATCGAGTGGATGGGATTGCAGCGCCATATCAAGGTGCTGGGGCTGTTTGCGCGCATTTATCATCGCGATGGGAAACCGCAGTATCTGGCGGATTTGCCGCGGTTTATTGGTTATGCGCGGAAGGTGTCGGAGCGGTACAGGCCGTTGCGGCCCTTTGCACGCTTGCTTGATACGCTGGAAGGCCGTGCCGTAGACGTGGGTTATACGTTTTGAGCGCTCTCAACGTAGCGATGATCTTCGCCGCCGGGCGCGGCGAGCGCATGCGCCCACTGACGGATTCGTGTCCCAAGCCGCTGCTTAAAGTTGGCGGCAAGCCATTGATTGTCTGGCAGATTGAACGGCTCGCGGCGGCGGGGTTTGAAGTCATCGTGATCAATCACGCCTGGCTTGGGCGGATGATTCAGTCGAATCTTGGCGATGGCTCGCGTTGGGGCGTCGAGATCCGCTACTCGCGCGAGATGCACGCGCTGGAGACGGCCGGCGGAATTGCCAAGGCCTTGCCATTACTCGAAAAAGACGGTGAAGCGGCGGTTTTCCTGGCAGTCAGCGGCGACGTATTCTGCGACTTCGACTACGCGAGCTTGCGAGCGCGCACGGCTGCAATGGCGCTTGCATCTGAGCCCGCCATGCATCTGGTCATGGTGCCGAATCCGCCGTTCCATACGCTCGGCGATTTCGCGCTCGAGCCCAACGGCACACTTTCCCTCGATGGCGAAGCACGCTTCACGTTCGGCAATATCGGTTTGTACGACACGCGCATGTTCCGCGATCTCGCTCCCAACACGCGGCGCGCATTGACGCCGTATTACCAGGAGACGGTCGCAGCCGGGCGCGCTACCGGCGAACTGTATGAAGGACGATGGGAGAACGTTGGGACGGCCGCGCAGCTGGAGGAGCTGGATCGGGCGCTGCGGGGCAAGTAAGGCGCTGAACGCTATACCGGGGTCCAGGGGTCAATGATTGGGACTCCTGCCGTCTCGAAGTCCTTGCCGTTTCGCGTCGCGAGCATTGTGTCATGGGCGTGGCATACAGCGGCAATTTGCGCGTCGGCTGAACTGATTGGCCGACCAAGTGACTCGCATTCAGCCACAAGCATTGCGTAACGGCGTGCGGCATTAGCATCGAAGGGGAGAATCTTGCCGGCCAGTTCTCCTTCGAGCATGGATTCGATCGCGCCGCGCAGCGCGGTTTTGCGTTTGCCGTGCGCGAGCCGGGCAACCCCGTACAACAATTCCGCAACGGTAATGGCTGTGGTGTACAGGTCCTGCGAATGCTGCGAATCGAGCCAGGCCAAAACGTTTTCATCGGGGTTGGCGCGCATGAGTTCCGACAAGACGTTCGTGTCCAGAATAATCATTCCGGAAACTCGGCAACCCGAGGTTGTTCAGTGCGATCCGGTAGCGACAGACCCTCGTCGGCGAGACTCGCAAAGCGTTGATGGACGCGGCTGCCAAAACCAGCGGTGTTCGCAGTGCCCACCAACGCGTTCTGCAATATCACTCGCACCTCTTCTTCCATGGACCGGCCATGCCGGGCCGCTTCAACACGAAGCAATGCCTTCACCTGGTCGTCCAGATTGCGAATTGTCAGCGTTGCCATAAAGAGTACTCCGTTTGCTGTCATTGACTGCAATGCTAGCACATAATTCACGAATTGGACGTTGTCGGCACGGTGAAGTCCGTGCCGGTCAGCGCCCGGTTTGCAAATGGTAAAATCCATTTCTCCTTTCGTCTCACTCCGCGGCCCCACCATGTCCGATACCCGTCCCGATACCCTCTTCGCCCTCACCGCCTTGTCACCGCTCGACGGTCGCTACGCTGCCAAAACCGAGGCGCTGCGCGAATGGCTATCCGAATACGCCTTCATGAAGCATCGCGTGAAAGTGGAGATTCACTGGCTGATCGCGTTGTCGCAGGCGGGATTCGATGAAGTCCCGGCCTTTTCCGCCGACTCCGAAGATTTCCTTCTGCAACTCGCCGAGCGTTTCACCGCTCACGATGCCGCGCGCATCAAGGACATCGAAAAGGTCACGAATCACGACGTGAAAGCGGTTGAGTACTGGCTGAAGGAATCGGTGAAAGGACAGCCGGAACTCGAGCGCGCCAGCGAGTTCATCCACTTTGCGTGTACGTCGGAAGATATCAACAACACGTCGCACGGCATGATGATCGCGGGCGCCCGTGAGCATGTGCTGCTGCCCGCGCTGCAGTCGGTGCATGAACGCCTTGTGAAACTGGCTCACGCGAACGCCGCGCAGCCCATGCTGTCACGCACGCACGGTCAGCCGGCCAGTCCCACCACGCTCGGCAAGGAAATGGCGAACGTGGCGGCGCGGCTGCAAAACGCGATCGAGCGGATTGCCGAAGTGCCTATTCTCGCGAAGATGAACGGCGCGGTCGGTAACTTCAATGCGCATTTGTCGGCGTATCCAGAGTTCGATTGGGAAGTGTTCTCGGAAAGCGTGGTGGAAGATCGCCTGAAACTTACGTTCAATCCGTACACCATTCAGATTGAACCGCACGATTACATGGCCGAGCTCTTCGATGCCATCACGCGTGCCAATACCATTCTTCTGGATCTGGATCGCGATGTGTGGGGCTACATCTCGGTTGGCTATTTCAAGCAGCGGACGAAGGCGGGTGAGATCGGGTCATCGACCATGCCGCACAAGGTCAATCCTATCGACTTTGAAAATTCGGAAGGCAATCTGGGAATGGCTAACGCCATGCTGCGCCATCTCGCCGATAAACTCCCCATCTCGCGCTGGCAGCGCGACCTCACGGACTCGACCGTGCTGCGTAACATTGGCGTTGGATTTGGGTATTCGCTGCTCTCATACGACTCGCTGATTCGCGGACTGGACAAGCTGGAAGTGAATCCGGCGCGTCTGAATGAAGATCTGGATAACTGCTGGGAAGTGCTGGCCGAGCCGGTGCAAACGGTCATGCGTAGATACGGCGTGGAGAATCCGTACGAGCAGTTGAAGGAACTGACGCGCGGTAAAGGCATTACGCGCGAAGGCTTGCAGACGTTTATCAAGGGACTGGCTATTCCCAATGACGCCAAGGACCTGCTTCTCGCCATGACGCCGCATTCATATGTGGGTAAAGCGGTGGAACTGGCGAAACGTATCAAGTAATTCACTGCACGGTTTCATGGAATGAACATGAATGCAAAGGCCGTTCGATAACCTCGAACGGCCTTTGCATTTCGCGTGTCACAGGAGGCTGGCCGCTGCGCGAAACGCCTGCTGTCAATGCACTTCGACTCTCACCGCGTGCTCAACCAGCAGTTCGGTGTTCGCGGTCGAATGCTCGACCACGTTATAAAGCACCCCGCCGACCTCCGCCGTGCCGTGATGATGCCAGTCGCCATCGATCAAACCTGGAACATGCGAGCTGGTCAGATCCACGGAATCGCCTTCCTTCCCGTTCACAATGAGCTGATGTTTTCCGTCGTCGATGAACAGGTCTTGCTCGCCCAGACTAAGCACATCTGCTAGCGAGAGCACCAGCGCGTTATGTTGTCCGCCAAGGTCGAAACCGCCAATGCCAGGAACGTGCGCAAGCGATGAACGGTCCGTGAGCGCGCTCAGGTCGAGAACCTGATGGTCGCCCTGAAAAGCGAGCATATCGAAGCCCTTTCCGCTGTCGGGATGCGACGCCAGTTGCCTGACGTAGGCCTGTGGATCAGCGTCCGGTTGGCCAACGGCGCGAACATTGTTGTCCCCTTCCGCGTTGTCCATGAACGCCTGAGCGGCTTGCGTGCGAAACGCATTCGCCGGGAAATACGGCAACCCGCTGTTCTCCGGCGAATGATTGAAAAGCGACGACTCATTACTCTGCAATGGAGCGTCCTGGTAGCGCTGCGCTGAATGACTGGACGCTTCCACGGTAACGGGGAAATAACTGGTTGCAATCTTCGCGCCGTACTGACCCGCTTGCACGGCTGACAGATCGTGAATGCCATCGAAAAGCGGCGTTGAAAGTTGCAACGTCCAGTTGCCCTGACCGTTCGCTGCGACCACGCCGAGTAGCGTTGTGCCGTCGTACACGTCAATAGTTGCGAACGGTTCGGTCTTACCCGTAATCAGCGGGATTTCGTTATTGATGGTGCCGCCGCTTGCTGCGCCATCTACACTCGTTATGCCCGTCTGGGGTTCAATGTCAAACTCAGAAGCCATTTTGCGTATTCCTTTGGTTAAGACCAGAGTACGGCACTTAGCTTGGTATTCATCGGTTGGCGAACGCAATAAATGGTTGTCCCGCGGTCGTTGATTCACAACCTGAAATAGCTCAACGCGCTAAGCTTTACACCTCCAATATGGCGCACTTGCGGAGAAAAGTAATTATTTTTCAGTGTCAGTTTTTCAAACCATACGGATAACGAAACTATTTTATAGATTGATAGCGGGTTGAGGCTGCCACAACAATTCATTCATATGGAGTCTATAGCGCGGTGCTAAACGCAATCTGATCTATTCCAACTATGAAGCCATGTATTGCGGTTCGCGGCATGTAACGTCTATCTTGGTACGAGTGGGCATAAGAGGCTCGGCTAGTTTTTCGACTAGCGTTGCGCTACTCAAACTCCCAAATTGCTTACGCTTGCGCAATAAAAAAGCCGTTTCAGAAACTTCCTGAAACGGCTTTTCTTGCTGCTTTCAAACAGCCCGCTTTCCTCACTTGGCGAAAGCGGGTTTTACTCCTTTAATGCACAACAACCTGCACGCCTTGCTGAACCAGCAATTCGGTATGTGCGCCGGCGTGTTCGTACACGTTGTACGTTACGCCGCCGACATCCGCCGTGCCGTGTGCCTGCCACTCGCCATCAGCCAGACCCGCAACATGCGAGTTCGACAGATCGACCTCGTCGCCTTCCTTGCCGTTCACCATCATCTGCTTGTTGCCGTCCTTCTGGAACAGGTCGGTTTCGCCCAGATTCAGCACGTCAACCAGCGACAGCTTCAGCGTGTTGTGCTGACCGCCCAGGTCGATCACTTCGATACCCGAAATCTTCGCCGCCGCCGTCTGGCCGGTGAGCGAGGTCAAGTCGAGAACCTGATGGTCGCCCGTCAGGTGCAGCGTGTTCACGGCAGGCGCTGCGCTTGTTGCGTCGACCGGATGCACCGTGCTGCCCTCAATGTGAGCAGTGGTTTCCTTGAAGTAGACCGTTGGGTCTACGTTCAAATCTACAGTGTCATGGCCGCTGATTCCCTTGAAGGCCTGATGATCCTCTACGACCGTGTGTTGCGACGTAGCACTGCTGGAAGGGTCGATTGCGACATTGCTAGCTTGAACCGAATGATCAGTTGCGTCGGTGCTAGCTAACGAACTCGCGTCACCGGAGTGATCAGCATTTAAGTCCATGGAGGCTATCGCCTTTATCGTCGTCCCTGACGTTATCGCCGACACATTGGACAGGGTTCCATAAGCGTTACTATTGGCCATGGCCCGCATTTGGGCATCAGTGGTGCTGTAAATAAGAGTACTGTTAGGCCCGCCGAAGAGGTCCGTCAAACTCCAGTAGAAGTTATATATGCCACCCGTTATATAACCGAGGTTGTACACCGTAAGAATCGTACCTGAACCTTGACTTACCGCCCACGTGGTATTGTTGTTATTTTTCGCTGCACCCGAGCAATCCATAAAGAGGTAGCCCAACTGCGGAACGGCAATTCCGGTGAAATCGAAAGTCATCATGTAGCCATTATTCCCATTCACCAGCATGTTTTCAAAGCGCACCGTACCGCCGTGCCCCGTGCTCGCCTCGTAAAACGAATATGCCGCTGACGGCAAGGACATGCCAGCGCTATTCACCACTTTAGCCGTATAGGTATGGGTTCCCGGCGCCACCCCTGAATCGTTGTACGACCACGTGTTTCCGACCATGGTCCCGGTCCCGCTCAGTTGCACACCGTCCCGATAGACAACAAGCGTTTCGCCAGCAAGCAACGGCGACGACACCGTGCCGTGAACCACCGGCGATGAGTCATACGTTGAACCACCCGCCGGAATATTGGCGCCGGTCGTGTGATCCGTCAGGCTGGCGATTGAGACGGTTTCGGTAGGGACAACCGGAGCCGGCGAAGCCTCGGTGAACGAATACGGACTCGAGAGCTGACCATCACCCGCTGCGTTCCGAACTTTCGCGTAATAGGTATGACTTCCCGCGCCCACGTTCGAATCGTTGAACGTCCAGCTGGTTCCCGACACGGTGGCCGTGCCAAGAGTCATGCCGTCGCGGTACACCGTAATGCTCTCGCCACCAAGCAACGAAGAAGACACCGAGCCGTGAACCACCGGCGATGTGTCGCTGGTCGATCCACCTGCCGGAATATTGGCGCCGGACGTGTGATCCGTCAGGCCGGTGATTGCCACGGTTTCAAGCGGGGCAACAGGGACTGACGAAGCCTCGGTGAACGTAAATGTGGTTGAGCGCGGACCAGCGCCGGCTGAGTTCTCCACTTGGGCGTAATAGCTGTGGCTTCCTACACCCACGTTCGAGTCGTCAAAACTCCAAGTTAAACCCGTTATCTTGGCGTTGCCGACCTTCTGTCCGTCACGATAAACCGCCAAGGTCTCGCCGGTGAGCAACGCAGAAGACAACGTGCCCATTGGCGACGGCGTTGTATCTTTCGTTGAACTGCCCGCAGGTATTGCCGAGTTCAGATTGTGGTCCCACAGGCCGGTGATTGAGACGGTTTCAAGCGGGAGAACAGGGCCTGGGCTGACCTCGTTGATGATAACGGTATTTGACGTCGGTCCTGCTCCGCCGTTACCTTCAACACGCGCCTGGTAGGTGTGCGATCCAACCGCCAAGCCCGAATCCTGGAACGTCCAGCTAGTGCCGTTCACGGTCGCGGCACCCTTGTTGGCGCCGTCGCGCCAGATGATTACTTGCTCACCAGCGAGCAGTGGCGACGAGATAGTGCCGTGAAGCACCGGCGACGTGTCACTGGTCGATCCGCCTGCCGGAATATTGGCGCCGGACGTGTGATCGTTCAGGCTCGTGATCGTGGTGGTTTCGGTGGGGGCTACAGGTGACACTGTGAAAGTGAACGCGGCCGGATCCGACTTCGGACCTGTAGTGCCCGCTGCATTCGTGTCCGTGACAGTAATGCTGTGCGCGCCGCTGGAGAGATCGCTGGTCGGCGTGAACGTCCACTTGCCGTCCGTGCCAATCTTGGCTGAGCCAATCGCCGTCGCACCGTCGTACACCGTGATGATGTCGCCTGCCGTGCCTGCGCCGCTGATATGCGGATGGCCATCAGTCGTGGTCGAGCCTGCGGGAATTGACGCACCGCTGTCGTCGGTCAGGACCGGAACGGGCGGTTTCGCGGGTGTGGAAGTATCAATGGTGACGCTGGTCGACGGCGACATATTGCTCGCGGTGCCTGCCGGATTCGTATCCGTCACGGCAAAGACGTGACCGCCCGGGGTCATGTCGCTCGTTGGCGTGAATGTCCACGTGCCGTTCTGTGCAACGATTGCCGTGCCAATAGCTTTGCCGTTGTCATACACAGTGATCGTGTCGCCGGCCGTACCCTTGCCATTGATATGCGGATGCGCGTCAGACGTCGTGCTGCCCGCCGGAATAGCCGCACCGCTGTCATTCGTCAGCGTGGGCGCAGGCGGCGTGGCCGGTGCGAGCGCGACCTCATTGAACGAGTACGGCGCCGAAAATGCACTGCTGCCAGCGCTGTTTTCTACTCGCGCTTGGTAAGCGTGACTTCCCATCCCAATAGGAACTGTTTGCTGGAAAGTCCAATATTGACCATTCATAACTACCGAGCCAACTTTCGCGCCGTCAAGGTACACAAAAATCGTCTCACCTGCTGCCAACGCCGGGGACACGTAGCCCAATAGCGACGGCAGTGGGTCTGATATCGAAGCGCCGCTAGGAACATTCCCCCCCGTTGTATGATCGGTGATGGTGGTAATAGTAACGCTTTCGGTCGGGATCGATATTGCCCCGAAGGTGAACGGAACCGAATCCGAGTGCGGTCCCGTCGTGCCTGCTGCATTCGTGTCCGTGACAGAAATGCTGTGCGCGCCGCCGGACATATCCGTGGCCGGCTTGAACGTCCACTTCCCGTCGTCACCAATTTTGGCCGAACCAATTGGGGTCGCGCCGTCGTACACCGTGATGATGTCGCCTGCCTTGCCCGTGCCGCTGATGTTCGGGTGACCGTCAGTCGTGGTAGAGCCCGCGGGAATTGAAAGGCCGCCGTCGTCGGTCAGGATTGGGGTGGCCGGCTTGGCCGGCACGCTGGAGTCGATCGCAAAGGTCCAGTGGTTGGAATGCGCGCTCTCCGTACCTGCGGCATTCTTCTGAGTCGCGCTGATATCGTGCAGACCTTCCGCAAAAGACGGGTTCTCAAAGCTCCATTTGCCATTTCCTGCAGCGACCGCTGAACCGATCAGAATAATTCCGTCATACACATACACGACACTGCCCCCAACGGCCTTACCGTTGATGACCACGTCCGGCGACGGCACGATCCCGCCTATAGGAATAGACGGGACAATCGGGTTATCGCCGAGCCAATCAGTCGCGTTAGTAATGACCGGGGCGCTGGGAACGGTTGTGTCTACCGTGAACGAGATGTCCGTGGAATGGCCGCTCGTGCCCTTCGAGTTGGTCTCGGTGGCGTAAATGTCATGTGGACCGTCCAGCAATGCCGTGGTCGGTGTGAACTTCCATACGCCGCCTGCGGGAACCGTGAGCGTACCCAGCACGATCGCGCCGTCATACACAGTGATTACGTCACCTGCAACGCCCTTTCCGTTCAGCGTAGGCTTCGGGTCGTCCGTGGTCATGTTGTTGGTGATCGGACCGGTGATTGCGCCCACCGCGTCAACCAGGCTGGTGATGATCGGCGCTGACGGTGCCACGCTGTTGATGACCAGGCTGTCTGGGTCCGAATGTTCGCTCGACGTGCCGGCCGGATTCGTGTCGGTGACCGTGATGGGATGCGTGCCGTTGGACAAGTCCGTGGTCGGCTTGAATGACCACTCGCCGTCCGGCTGGACAATCGCCGTGCCAATAGGGGTATCGCCGTCAAACACTGTAACGGTGTGGCCAGGTGTGCCCTCGCCGCTGATGATTGGGTGTGCGTCAGAGGTTGTGCTGCCCGAAGGAATCACGTGACCGCTGTCATCCGTCATGACCGGCAGGGCAGGCTTCGGTGGGACGGTTGTGTCTACGTTCACGTTGATTGGCACCGAAGGCGTGCTCGGTGTGCCGGCCGGATTCGTTTCAATCACCACGATTGCGTTCGGGCCGTCAGGCAGCTTCGGCGAAGGCGTGAACGACCAGTCGCCGTTCGAAGGAATGATGAGCGAACCAATAGGCGTGTCGTTGTCGTACACCGTGATGGTGTCGCCCGGCGTGCCTTTGCCGCTAATGTCCGGCGTTGCGTCGTTCGTCGGCGTGCCCGGGACAATCGGCTGGCCCGTGGTGTCGTTGGTCACGACCGGAACAGGCGTGGCCGGCGTGGTGGTGTCGACCTTGAAGCTGATGTCGGTCGAGGGACCACTCGCGCCTGCCGAATTGGTTTGCGTCGCGTAGATGTCATGCGCGCCGTCGGTCAGCGGCGTGGCCGGCTGAACACTCCATTTCCCGTCTGCGCCAACCGTGGTCGAACCGATCGGCTTCGAGCCGTCATAGACGATGACTACGTTGCCGGCCA
The DNA here is from genome assembly GCF_009766085.1 of Burkholderia sp. S171. Taxonomy (GTDB): domain Bacteria; phylum Pseudomonadota; class Gammaproteobacteria; order Burkholderiales; family Burkholderiaceae; genus Caballeronia. The sequence continues at coordinate 130,509 of NZ_LMUF01000075.1, forward strand.
CGCCCGTGCCTGTCAGCACAGGACGCGTGTCGTCCGTTACCGTGCCATTCTTGATAGGGCCGGTGATGGTGCCTACGTTGTCCGTCAATGCCGTGATGACCGGCGCTGCGGGTGCGACTACCGTAGTCGCGATCGACACGGTCAAGGGTACTGACGACGCGCCAATGTTACCGGCCGTGTCAGCCGCAATAGCGATGAAATTATGCGTGCCGCCCTTCAGGGTCGCGGTGGTTGCGAACGACCAGGTGCCGTCCGCGCCGACCGTGGCCGAGCCGAGCAGCTTGACGCCGTCATAAACCTTGACGATGTCACCCGCGTCAGCCTTGCCGGTAATGACCGGCTGCGCGCTGCTTGCCGTGCCGCCGCTTACGGCCCCGCCAACGGAAGTGATGACCGCCTGGGACGGATCGATTGTTTGAAGTGCCATGTCATTACCTTTTATTACATTGAGATCGAAAGGACGCGGAGCTGCGCGAGACGCCGAAATGCATCGCTCATGCGGTCCCCGGTAAACGAGTCGGATTGCGAAACATTGAGTCCCAACACGTGAAGCTGGATTCTGACCGGCAAGACGATGCAGTCCTACAGGAAAAGTCCTAAATACATGGCACAGGGAGTCGGGTGGGCAAACAAACAACTTCTTTCAGCTTGGGTAAAACCCACGCTGAAATTTTATTTGGCAGAACAGAATCTTTAGCGCGCTCTACGTTACATGCCCACCAGTTGGCGTTCAAGCACGGTACTGAAATGGCGAATTTCTCGAATCGAGGTTCTGATAACGGTACGTCTGAGAGATTGGAGGTCTTTTCTGACTGTCTTGCGCAAGCGTTTCGCGAACAGCCTTCGCAATGTATTTTATTGCGCGGAGGCTTCACGCATCTTGTAATGCACGGTCATACTTCTGCAGGCAGCCATGCGCTGAACAACGGACCACGCCGGGAACCAATATGCGATTGATTGAATGATCCGTCTTTGAAGAAAAAAAGCGGATTCAGCATTGCACTGAACCCGCTTTTTTTAAAACACCATCATATTGCCTTCTCAAGATCAAACTCAGCGACGCTTCATTTCCATCAATACGGTGTCCACAATACTTTCCGGTGTGAGCATAATATCCACTTCAATGGCTTCATCAGCTCCGGGTGGCTCCAGCGTATCAAGCTGGCTTTGCAACAATGCCGGATCGAAGAAATGGCCCTTGCGAGTCTTGATCCGTTCCTTCAACAATTCCGCCGTTCCCTTCAGGTACACGAACGTCACGTCCTTGTCGCCGTCGCGCAGAATATCGCGGTAGACGTGCTTCAGCGCCGAACACGCATACACATGCGTGGTGCCGTCCGCCTGCTTCTGCACAATCGAAGCACGAATGGCCTTGAGCCACGGCCAGCGGTCATCGTCTGTCAGCGGAATGCCCTTGTGCATCTTGTCCTTGTTCGCCTGGCTGTGAAAACTGTCGGCATCGGCGAAATCGCACTTCAGCCGTTCGGCCAGCATTTCGCCAATGGTGGTCTTGCCACACCCGGATACACCCATCACGATCAATATCATCAGAATCTCCTCACACGACCGTCGCGAGCGCGAAAGTCAGTCCCAAACCCATCACCGAAATAATCGTCTCGCAAAGCGACCACGTCTTGAAGGTCTGCCCGACCGTCATGCCGAAGTACTCCTTCACGAGCCAGAAACCGCCGTCGTTCACGTGCGAGAAAATCAGCGAGCCGCAACCCGTTGCCAGCACCAGCAATTCAGCACTGACCGCGCCGTTCGATGCCGCCGCGATCGGCGCAACAATGCCGCACGCGGTCGTCATGGCGACGGTCGCCGAACCCGTGGCAAGGCGGATCAGCGCGGCCACGAACCAGCCGAGCAGCAACGGCGATAAATGCGCAGCCGATGCCGTGGCCACCAGTTGCTGCGAAATTCCGCTTTCGCGCAGCACGTTGCCAAAGCCGCCACCCGCGCCGACGATCAACGTGATCCCCGCGATAGGCGCGAGGCAGTCGCCGCAGAATTTCTGGATCTGCGCACGATCGAATCCACGCGATGCCCCAAAGCTCCAGAAGCTGAACAACACAGCGACCAGCAACGCGACATCGGAATTGCCGAAGAAATGCAGCAAGTCGTTTGGCAGCGTCTTTGGCGTGGAGATCAGATCGGCCCAACTGCCGATCAGCATCAGGATCACCGGCAGCAGAATAGTGAATAACGTAATGCCGAAACCCGGCAGTTCGCGCGTTTCGCCTTCCTTGCGGGTATCGATGAATTGAGATGCCAGCGGGTTGTTCTCCGGCAGCTTGATGTACTTGTGGATCAACAGCGCGAATAACGGACCGGCAACAATCGCCGTGGGAATACCGACAATCAGCCCGTACATGATCGTCCGGCCAATATCCGCGTGATACGCCTGCACGGCGAGCAGCGCGGCGGGGTGCGGCGGGATCAGGCCGTGGACCACGGAGAGTCCGGCGACCATTGGCAAGCCGATCAGCAACAGCGACTTCTTCGTGCGTTTCGCGACGTTGAACGCAATGGGAATCAGCAGCACGAAACCGACTTCAAAGAACACCGGCAAGCCGACGATAATCGCCACACACATCATGGCCCAGTGAATGTATTTCTCGCCGAACCAGTTGATCAGCGTATTCGCTATACGTTCGGCACCGCCGGATTCGGCCATCATCTTGCCGAGCATGGTGCCAAGGCCCACCACAATGGCTATATGCCCAAGCGTGTTGCCATTGCCCGTTTCGAAAGCCTTGACGATCTTGTCCATCGGCATGCCGACTGCAAGACCCAATAACAATGAAACGATGATCAGTACGAGAAACGGGTAAACCTTGTATCGCGTGATCAGCAGGATCAGCAGCGCAATAGCGATAACCGCGTACACCAGCAGCATGCTGCCGTGAACAGGCTCCATGACACGCCTCCTTCGGTTGTTAGCGTTTTTGTTGGGTCAGCGGGTGCGTTTGCCGTTGTTCAAGCATTCATTCAAGCATTTATGGATGCATGGATTTGGCATGCGCACGCGCAATCGGCGAGTAACTGAGACGGGATTTTACTTGCAGCGCCCGAAACCTGCGCAGTAAGCGTTGCCGAATGTGAAAAAGCCCTTGCGGCACGTTTGACACGTGCGCCGCAAAGGCTTTTTTGGGGCTTCCGGTTTTCAGGTGATGCGTGGATTCAGGCTTTGACGGGCGCCAGGAGGCTTGCCGCGCGCGCCAGACGCGTCACTTCTTCCCAGTTCTGCGCAGCCAACGCGGCCTTCGGCGTCAACCACGATCCGCCCACGCACACCACGTTCGGCAGCGTCAGGAAGTTCGGCGCCGTCTCAGCAGTGATGCCGCCTGTCGGACAGAATTTCAGGCCCGGGAACGGTCCGTTGAGCGCTTGCAACATCGACACGCCGCCCGCCTGTTGCGCCGGGAACAGCTTGACGATTTCGTAGCCGAATTCCATCGCCTGGATGATGTCGGTCGGCGTCATCACGCCCGGCAGCAATGGCAGACCGCAATCGAGCGCGGCTTGATGAATCTCTTTCGTCAATCCCGGCGATACCCCGAATTGCGCGCCCGCTTTCTTCGCCTGTGCGCAATGCTCGGGCTTCGTGATCGTGCCTACGCCGACCACGATATCATCAGCCAGATGGCTCGCCCTTTCGATAGCTTCCAACCCCGCCGCCGTACGCAGCGTGATTTCCAGCACCTTGACGCCGCCCGCGTGCAGCGCACGCGACACGTTTTCACCCTGCTCGACCGACTCGAAGGCGAGGACCGGAATCACCGGACCCAGACGCACGATTTCGCTTACCGTTTTCATTTGACTGCTGCTCCTGTTGAGTGTGCTGCGTGTGCTGTGTGCGCTACCTGCGCCGCATGTTCTGCCGTGTCGCACGATGCGTTCTCGCCGACCATGGGACCGAATACCGATGCCCCCAGTTCCGCCGGCATGGCCGCAGCACGGAATACGCCGAAAAGTTCGCGCCCGAAACCGACTTCGTTCGCCGCCTGATGTTTCGGCTGCTCGACTTCACGCGCCGCCCATTCGTGCTCGTCGATCTCGACATCCAGCACGCCCTTGTTTGCATCGATGACAATCATGTCGCCCGTGCGCACCTTGCCAATAGGACCATGCAGCAGCGCCTCAGGCGAAATGTGGATCACCGCCGGCACCTTGCCCGACGCGCCCGACATGCGCCCGTCCGTCACCAGCGCGACGTGGAAGCCCTGATCCTGCAACACGCCGAGAAGCGGCGTCAACCGGTGCAACTCCGGCATGCCGTTGGCACGCGCGCCCTGGAAGCGCACGATAGCCACGAAATCGCGCTTCAGCTCGCCGTTATCGAACGCTTCTTGCACTTGTTCTTGCGACTCGAAAACAATCGCCGGCGCTTTTACATGCCTGTGCGCGTCCGCCACCGCCGAAATCTTGATCACGCCGCGGCCGAGCTTGCCGTGCATCAGGCGCAGACCGCCATCGGGTGCAAACGGTTCTTTGTGGCTGCGCAGCACTTTGGTGTCGTGGCTGGTTTCGGTGCCATCGACCCATTGCAGTTTTCCATCGATCAGTTTTGGCTCGCGGGTGTAATGCTTCAACCCCTCGCCCGCGACGGTTTTAACGTCTTCGTGCAGCAAACCGCCTTCCAACAAATCGCGAACCAGGAACGCGATGCCGCCCGCCGCGTGGAAATGGTTCACATCGGCCTTGCCGTTCGGATAGATCCGCGCGACGAGCGGGACGGCTTGCGAGAGTTCATCGAAATCATTCCAGTCGATCACAATCCCCGCCGCACGGGCAATTGCCACCAAGTGGAGCGTGTGATTCGTCGAACCGCCCGTTGCCAGCAACGCGACGATGCCGTTGACGATCGATTTTTCATCGACAACATGGCCCACCGGCGTGTAATGACCGCGATCCACCGTGAGTTCCAATACACGCTTTGCCGCTTCGGCGGTGAGCGCGTCGCGTAGAGGCGTGTGCGGGTGGATGAACGCCGAGCCCGGCAGATGCAGGCCCATGACTTCCATCAGCATCTGGTTACTGTTTGCCGTGCCATAGAACGTGCAGGTGCCGTGACCGTGATACGCGGCCGCTTCGGCTTCGAGCAGCGCGTCGCGGTCGCACGCGCCGGTCGCGAACTGCTGGCGGACTTTGGCTTTATCGTCGTTGGTGAGGCCGCTCGTCATAGGGCCGGCCGGCACGAAGATGGTCGGCAAATGGCCGAATTGCAGCGCACCAATCAGCAGGCCGGGCACGATCTTGTCGCAGATGCCGAGGCACAGCGCGGCATCGAACATGTTGTGGGTCAACGCGACGGCCGTGCTCATTGCAATCACTTCGCGCGAAAACAGCGACAGTTCCATGCCCGCATTGCCTTGCGTGACGCCGTCGCACATGGCCGGGACGCCGCCCGCGAATTGCGCGACGCCACCCGCTTGGCGCGCAGCGTGCTTGATGATGTCGGGGTAATTCTTGAATGGCGCGTGGGCCGACAGCATCTCGTTATAAGACGAAACAATGCCGATGTTCGGCTCGCGAATCGCCTTGATGGAGATTTTTTCCTGCCCTTCGAGGCCGGCGAATCCGTGCGCAAGGTTTGCACACGACAACGCGCCACGTGCTGGGAAGTGGCCTTGGGCGCTATCGATGCGCGCCAGATAGGCGGCGCGCGTTGGCTTGCTGCGCTCGATCACGCGCTGGGTGACTTTGTTTAGATGCGAATGCGGGGAAACCATCGAAACTCCTTCGCCTGGGGCGGCGAGCGGGCGATTGACGCCAGGTTGAACGGTCGCGGGAGAAAGGTCGATTTTGTTTTTGAGACATTCCCGCGCCACGACGGCAATTCTAGTAGAAAAACTACATACATTCCATCTGGAAAACCCTAACTTTGCGCTGATGTCTTATGTGAAGCCTTACTTTGGATACCTATTACCGTTGCTGAATGGGTTGTGATCAATGTTTGTTCTTGTAGTTTTTGTACATTTCGGCTAATCAGCTATAGTCCACGCATTTCCAGCATAGGATGAGATTCGCGATGTTGCTGTCCCAAGTCGAAGCAATGCGCGAGCAGTTGCGCCCCTCCGAGCGCAAGCTCGCCGATTACGTGATGGAAGCGCCACGCGAGGTGCTCGATCTCGCAATGACCGACTTCGCCACGCGAGCCGGCGTGAGTCAGCCGACCATTGCGCGTTTTTGCCGGGCGCTGGGGTTTTCGGGGTTTCGCGAATTCAAGATCCGGTTGGCGCAAAGCATTGCCTCCGATGTCCCGGCGCCAGCAGTGTTTCGCGACGTGCGCGCTGATGAACCCGCTGCGGGCGTCGCGGCGAAGGTGCTTGATCGGACTATCGGCGCGTTGCTGCAAGTGCGCAATAGCTTGTCGTCGGATAGCGTGGCGGCGGCAATTACTCTTCTCGCCGATGCACGGCGTATCGAGTTTTACGGCGCCGGCGGTTCGGGAATCGCCGCGCTGGATGTGCAGCACAAGTTTTTCAGGCTGGGCGTGCCGAGTGTTGCGTATTCCGATCCGCATACGTATACGACGTCGGCGGCGTTGTTGGGTGCCGGCGATGTGGTCGTGGTGATTTCGAATACGGGACGCACGCGGGACATCCTGGACGCGGTGAAATCGGCGCTGGCTGGCGGTGCGAAAGTTATCGCGATCACGCACGGCAATTCGCCGCTGGCGCGCATGGCAAGCGTGGGATTGTTCGCGAACGTGGATGAAGACACGGACATTTTTTCACCGATGACATCGCGTGTATCGCATCTGGCTATCGGCGATATTTTGGCTGTGGGCGTGGCGTTGGCGCGTGGCCCTGAGTTTGCGGAAAAGCTGGCGGAGGCGAAGGGTGTTCTGGATAGGCGCCGCGTGGGGAATTAACCCTCGCTGACTTTCTGAAAGATCGGCATAGGGGACGGCCAAGAGGCCGTACCCCTGCCACACCACCCGGCATGCGGGTCCGCACCGGGCGGTTCGAGAAGTTGAGGTTAGGAGAGTCGAGGTACCCCCAGTCGATCGAAGTAGGCGATAGTGAGCACGCGTTTGAGAGCACGGTCGCTGTTGCGCCACCAGCAACGGTTATTCGCCGCCACCTGGCGCGCTGTTTCAGCGGATGCACCCAACGCACGGAGTTCCCGGTAGATGGTAAGGCCATGGCGCCAGTGTTTAAGCTGGATAGCGCGCAGCCGGTGACGCATCCACTCCTCTAGTGCCGACCACACACCGGGCGTTTGCGCCATCCTGAAGTATGCCTTCCACCCCAACACGTAAGGCCGTAACCGTTCCACCACCTCCTTCATCCTGCGCCCGCCAGAACGGCGGGTCAGTTCACGAATGCGACGCTTAAACGCCAGGAGCGGTTTGGCCGCTACCTTGCGCTTCACTACACCGCCCGGAGCTACCCACAAGCTGTAGCCCAGAAACTTGCGGCCGAACACGCTCGCCACCGCGCTCTTGGTCTCGTTGACCTTCAAGCGCAGCCGACCATACAAGCGTCGCAACAGTGCCATCACTCGTTCACCTGCACGGCGGCTACGAACATACACGTTCGAATCGTCGGCGTAGCGCACGAAGCAATGACCCCGCCTTTCCAATTCCCGATCCACCTCATCGAGCAGCACGTTGGCCAGCAATGGTGATAGCGGCCCGCCTTGCGGCGTGCCCTGATGTCTTTGCTGCACCACCCCGTCATCCATGATGCCGCTGTTCAAATACGCCCGGATCAACTGGATGACTCCGGCGTCGCCAAGGCGTTTCTGTAAGCGGTCAATCAGAATGTCGTGATTGACCCGGTCGAAGAACTTCTCCAGATCCACGTCCACCACAACCCGCCGCCCAGACTGCACGTACGACTGCGCGGTTAACACCGCGTCGTGCGCACTGCGCCCGGGCCGAAAGCCGTAGCTATGCTCGCTGAAGGTAGGGTCCAGAATCGGCTGCAACACTTGCAGCAGTGCTTGCTGGATCAGCCGATCCGTCACCGTCGGGATGCCCAGCTCGCGCTCGCCTCCGTCCGCTTTCGGAATCGTCACTCGCCGTACCGGACTCGGCCGGTACGTCCCCTTTAGCAATTGCTCGCGGATCACAGGCCACACCGTCACCAGGTGTCGGGAGGTCTGATCGATATCCAGACCGTCTACACCCGCAGCGCCTTTGTTTGCCCGTACCCGCTTAAACGCCTGCTTCAGGTTCTCTCTCGTCAACGCCGCTTCCAGTAGCGCCGACCCTGTGTTCCCGGATTCATGCCGCGGGCGGCAAGCTTCGTCACTCACGGGTACACGCGCAGCTTCACCGCGCGCTACTCCCGCTCGCCCCGTTTGCACGGGCATCTGACGCAATGCCTGCCACATCGACATGACGCTGAACACTCCTTCTCGTTCGGCCCTTCATCACTAGCTTCAGCCTCACCGGCCTATCCTGTGACTAGTACGGCCTCTGCTGACTTCTCGCTCCGACTCGACGCCGTCGCCCTTTCAGGCACGAGGCGAGATCTCCCCAGGTAAGAACGCAATCCTTCACCGCACAACCGCCGGATCTACAGCACCTGATCCTTGACCACGAGAGCTTCGCAGTTTCGTGCCTGCTCGCCCTGATCGGCACCGCCTTCTATCCGGTTCTTGTCCATCGGCTCGCGGCTTCGCTCCACGCTTCCTCCCCACGCTCGGTCACCCTCACGCAGTTGCGCTTCGCTTCGTTCGCTGTGGTCAACTCACGGGAGGACTCGCACCTCCAAGATTGCGCCCATGCTGGGCGCACACAAAAAAAGCGGGCTCTTCCGAAGAAGAGCCCGCTTTTTGACATCTAAGAATACAGCAATAACCTACAAGACCGATCCTTCGAGAAACCCGGCTCTTGCGAACCGGACTTCTCTCAGATCAGACTCCGATTACCACTGGTACGAAGCACCAGCACCCACCGTCGTACCCGCTGCCGACCAACCCGCGCCCACGCGCACCTTGATGTTCTGCGTGATACGAGCCGTACCGCCAATGGCCGTTGCTGCATAGCCCTGGAACGTACCGCCACCAATACCGATCGACAGCGTCTTGTTCGCATCGACGTCCGGGATCATGGTCAGCGCAGTGGCTGCCGCAATACCGCTGTACGCCTTACGAGCAATACCGCCCACTGCCGAGTTCATCTGGTTCAGGTTGACTGCGTCCGTACCTTGCGTGCCAGCTGCCACGTTCGTGATTTGACGCTCGTTACCTTGCGAACCCATCGACACGCTGTTGTCACGGTCTGCAACCGAACCAGCACCCAACGCAACTGCGTTGTTAGCCGGAGCCGTAGCGCCGTTACCGATAGCGATAGCGATCGAGTCCTTGCCCGACGCACCAGCGTTGCCGCCGATAGCGATCGTGCCGTCACCCGTACCGCTCGCGCCGCCACCAATCACAACTGCGTGATCGCCAGAAGCCGAAGCGTTGTCGCCCATGGCGATTGCGTCGTTGCCGGTTGCCGAAGCAGCCGCTGCCGGCGTGCCCGGTGCACCGTCAACACCGTTCGTACCGTTGATACCGATACTCGTGTTGCCGGTCGTGGACGCGTTCTGCACTGCGGTTTGCAGAGAAGCGACTTCCGCGTTGGTAGCGTACAACTGGTCGCCGGTTACTGCATCCGTGCTACCCGCTGCCAAGTTGCCGTTCGTCAAACCGGACAGCTTCGTCGTCGTCGCGGTGCCATCAGCAGCTGTTCCGCTAAGCGTCAGCTTGTCATGTGCTGACGAGTCGTACGCAACTGCGTTCGGCGTTGCCACTCCACCACCAGTCGAGATCGTGTTGACCTGATCTTGCAACTGGATCAAGTTGTTTGCGTTGCTGGTCGTACGGCCGTCAAGGTTGGTAATTGCATCACCGACGTTGTACACCGTGTTGCCACCGACGCTGAACGAAGGCATGGTGATTGCGCCCGTCTTGCTGTCAACCTGCATGCCGCCACCGATCGCCGTCGCGAGTTGCGACGTTGCCGAGTTCAGCTGCGAACCGTTGATTGCGTCAACGCTCGACACATCCAGGCTACCGGCAGCTACACCAGTAATCCTGCGTGCACCCGCCGTACCGGTCATGTCGACCACGGTGCCACCATTCAAAGCGCCAACCTTGATGTCACCCGTCGCAGGGTCTTGAATGACCAGACCGTTGCCTGTTGAACCCGTGATGCCGGCAACCGTGGTGCCCAGGTCCGTCAACGTGGTGTCGACCTTCTTGAATGCGTCACCAGCGTTGTTGACCGTCGAGCCCTGGATGGTGTACGTCGGGCCAGTTACATTGCCCTTCGAATCGATCGCGGCGCCGCCGCCCAGTCCTGCAACGACTGGCGTCAACTGGCTCAGGTTCACTGCCGACGTAGGTGTCGTACCGTTAGCTACATTGATCAGTTCACGAGCGCCTGCTGTGCCCGCGAAATTCACATGCGCACCGTCCGTTGCCGAACCCACCAGCAGATCAGCACCAGCAGCCGATTGCGTAACCAGACTCGGACCAACGTTGGCAATCTTGGTGTTGATTGCGTTCACGCCACCATCGAGTGCCGTCAATGCGTCGCCGACCGTCGATTGGTTTCCGCCCTGAACCGCGTACTTCGGACCCGTAACGGCACCCGTCGTAGGATCAACCTTTGCACCACCACCCAACGCAGTAACAACCGGCGTCAACTGGCTCAGATTCACAGCCGACGTAGCCGTCGTGCCTGCTGCTACACCGATCAGTTCACGATTGCCGCTCGTGCCAGCAAAGTTCACATGCGTACCGGCAACTGCTGTACCAACCAGCAGATCACCCGTAGCGCCTGCAGGTTGCGTGACGAACGTGTCACCACCACCGCCAGCAATTGCCGCTGCGCTAATTGCCGTAGTCATCTGACCCAGGTTCACAGCGTCCGTGGTCGTGGTACCAGCAGCCACGTTCACGATCCTGCGTTGCGTTCCTGCTGCCGTACCACCAACCGACACAACGTTGTCCAGCGAGCCATCGCTGCCTGCACCGAGCACAATGCTGTTGTTGCCCGCTGAATCGACGTTGCTACCCAGCACGATCGTGTTGGTGCCCCGTACGAGGGATGCATTGCCGATCACCATCGAGCCTGTCGCAGCCTTGACCGCCGTTGCACCAGAACCGATTGCAATGGTTGAGTTGCCAGACGCCAAAGAATTCGAACCGAACGCGATCGAATCTTGACCGTCGCCGACCGCAGTAAAGCCAGCCGACAAAGCGCGGAGGCCGGTAACGCTGGCATTTACGCCGATTGCCGTTGCGTTGATACCGTTCGAAATCGCACCGTTACCGATTGCTACTGCGCCCTGCGCTGTAGCGTAGGCATTCTGACCAATTGCCGTGGCTTGCGCATCCGTAGCGTGCGTGTTGAGGCCAATCGCCATTGCGTCCGTACCGACCGCCTGCGTCTGTCCCAACTTGTCCGTATCACCCGTTGCCAGCACGTCTGTCCAGTTTTGTGCCGAGGCACCTAACATCGACATCGCAACACCCGACTTCAACACTTGCTGCGATTGAGTCGGCGTCAGGCCCTTCAGCATCGTCGTTACCTGACCCAGGTTCACTGCGTCCGTTGTACTTGTACCGTATGCGATCCATCAGTAGCGCCCTTGTGTAGAAATCGCTGCACTCTGATGCTAGGTGTCCACGTGGACACTTAGAGGAT
>NZ_LMUF01000076.1:0-2338 GCF_009766085.1 Burkholderia sp. S171
GGCTTCATGATCGCGCATGTGACTGCTGCGGCGCTGGCGTCGGAGAACAAGACCTACGCGCATCCGGCGTCGGTCGATTCATTGCCGACATCGGCGAATCAGGAAGATCACGTCTCCATGGCGACGTTCGCCGCCCGCAAGCTTGGTTATATCGCGGAGAACGTAGCGCATATTCTTGCTATTGAATTGCTGGCGGCGGCGCAAGGTGTGGACCTTCGCGCGCCGCATCAGACAAGTCCGCGCCTCGCCGAAGTGATGAAGACGCTGCGCTCGGAAGTCGCGCATTACGATCTCGATCATTATTTCGCACCGGATATCGAGGCGATCGCGAAGCAGGTGGTCAGCGGCGAAATCGCGAAACATTGCCCGCTTTCGTTTGTTTCGGAAGCTTCGGAAACTCAACCCCACGTTCAACCGGACGCTACCCGCCCAGCATGAACACGCCCGCGTATCAGGAAATCAAGGATCACATTCTCACGCGCATTCATGCGGGGGAGTGGAAAGAAGGCGACCAGGTGCCTTCCGAAAACGAACTGGCGCGCGATTTCAAGGTTGCGCGCATGACGGTCAATCGCGCGTTGCGCGAACTGACCGCCGAGCAGATCCTGACACGCGTGCAGGGCGCGGGCACGTTCGTGGCGCAGCCGAAATACGCGTCGACGCTCGTGGAAATACGCAGTATCTCCGACGAGATCACCGGACGTGGTCACGTGCATCGGGCAGAAGTGATGCACTTGGGCGCGTCGGTACTGGACGAACGTCTCGCGCTCGAAATGCAGCTCACCGAAGGCAGCCCGGTATTTCATTCGCGGGTGCTGCACTTCGAAAACGACTTGCCGATCCAGTTGGAAGAGCGCTGGGTCAATCCTGCGCTCGCGCCGGAATACGCGCGCCAGGATTTCACGAAGATCACGCCGAATCAATACTTGATGGTCGCCGCGCCTTTGCAGCGGGTTGAATATCGGATTGAAGCTGCCCTTCCAGATGAGAACACAGGTCTCGCGCTCGCGATGAAAGCCGGCGAGCCGTGCCTGATGCTGCATCGGCGGACGTGGTCGAGGGACGCGGTGGCGTCAGTAGCGAACCTCTGGCATCCCGGCGATCGATATCAATTCACGGGTCATTTCTAGGTCCTTCGTGGTCTTTCTTGGTCCATTACCTTGTGCCGGACCCTCCCCGGGTTCGGATCGAATTCTTGTGGAAGCCGCAATACAGCCTGCTGTAGTGGGGGCAATTCCCCAAATTCAGAGGCGCGCTCGCGCTTTATTCAGCAATAAATTCCGATTTTCTGCTTTCAATTCCACTTCGCCGGATATTTCCACGCGATTGTTGCGATTTCAACAATGATGTTTCGCGTAAATAAGGGTTTTCCCTCAAGGTTCCGAAGCATAGACTTCTTACATCCGAAACAACTTCAGAAAACGCTTATGTCCGTCTGAGATTGTTTCGAGACCACAAACAAAATACTGGAGGTTTCATCATGTTCAAGTCACTTATTCCCGCAGTTGTTATCGTGTCGGCATTGGCAGCTCCGACGTTTGCGTTTGCGCAAAGCACTGACAACAACGGCCCGCTGACGCGTGCTGAAGTGAAGGCGCAACTGGTTCAGTTGGAAAAGGCAGGGTACAACCCGACCGCCGACCAGACCGACTACCCGGCGAATATCCAGGCAGCTCAGGCTCGTGTAGATGCACAAAATGGTCAGGCTGCAACGTCGTATGGTCCTTCGACCAGCGGCACTTCGGCAGTGGGTGTTCGTAGCTCCGCGGTACCGGCGCAAAATGCTCCTGGTTCGGTGTTCTTCGGTCACTAATCGGACGCTGAGAAAGTATGAAGTGGATCTGACTGGATCAGATCCGGCACTAGAGCCGATTGAATGATGGTTTGTTGTTTCGGATTCCTTCGGGTCTAGCGCCAAATGAAAAACTCGCCCGCCGCGGTAAAGCGAATGGCGGGTTTTTTTTCGTTCGCACCGGTGGACGGGTTTGGGGTTAGGGGTTAGCGGTTGGGTCGATTCCGGGGTGCTAGGCTAGGTTCTAGGGTTCGCGCGTTGAGTCTATGCCGGGTTGTTGCTTTCGGGCCTAGCGGTCTGCTTAGGTTAACTAATTTATTTATCACTATTAGCCACTGTGCGTGGCGGCACGGGCCGCCACGCACAGTGGCTAACAGTGATAAAGAGAAAATCCGACTCTCGCAGACCACTAACACTGAAAGCAGCAACCCAGCACTGACCCCGACCACTAACCCCAAACCCGCCAGACCCCAAACCCGCCAGACCCCAAACCCGCCAGACCCCAAACCCGCCAGACCCCAAACCCGCCGACCCCAAACCCGCCGA
>NZ_LMUF01000076.1:2524-47378 GCF_009766085.1 Burkholderia sp. S171
CACCAACCTGACCACTTCCTCCGTGGAGGCATCAAAAGCCTTCTGCGAAAGCGCACGCTTACCTTTCAGCGCCCGAATCTGGGCGTCAAAATCAGCATAGTGCTGCGTCGTGGCCCAGATCATGAACATTAGCGTCTGCGCGTCGACCGGCGCAAGCAAGCCCCGCGCAATCCACCCATCAATCACGATCACCCGCGTTTCAAGCCAAGGTTTCACGCGCTCGTTCAAAATGTCCTGCATGTGCACCGCGCCGTGAATGATCTCGCTCGCCCACACTTTCGAGCCGAGCGGCCGCCGCCGCGACAACTCCATTTTCGTCCGCACATAACCGCCGATTGCTTCGACCGGGTCATCGCTTGACTCGAAGGTATCGGCTGCGCGATGCCAGTCTTCAAACAAATCCTCCAGCACGCGCCGATAAAGCGCCAGCTTGGTCGGAAAGTAATAGTGCAAGTTAGCTTTCGGCAAGCCTGCACGTTCCGCGATCATCGCGGTACTCGCGCCTTCAAGTCCGCGCTCGGCGAACACGGCCTCGGCGCACGCTAAAAGATGCGCTTCATTGGTCTCGCGAATGTGTGCCTTGCGCCGCCGCAACGGAACGGGCGCAACGTCGGTTTTCGTTGCCTCGGCTGTCGCTTCGTCATCTCTCATTGTTTTCCTTGCATGGCGCTGTACGCCTTCCCCGTCTTGATCGCGCCTCATTCTATGCGCTTTGACGCCACTGCTGCATAGCCTGTCGTTTGCCTTTCCCAAGGCTCTGCTGCATTGCAATGGCACGCTTCTCGCTATGCTTTTACTCTAATCGGAAACCCCGAAAGACGTTGATTTGCCAATATTAATCGGCTACAACCTGTCCAGTTGGACAGGATTTGAGAGGCAGCGGATTGCGATGAATTCGCCTCCACAAAACCGACAAGGCGAGCGGAGAGATGTTGCACCGCTGCCGTGCGCCAGCGCCCCAAAAGCCGACGCCGATGCACCAGATTTGTATGAGTCAAAACCCTAAATCGAGCAATACGCAAGGAGAACGCGAAATGGACGCGGTAACCGATTCAGCGCTGGATACGTCGATCAGAGTCAACGGCAAACGTCTCTGGGACAGCCTCATGACAATGGCGAAAATTGGCGCGACCCCGAAGGGTGGCGTCTGCCGGCTGGCGCTCACCGATCTCGACCGCGAAGGCCGCGACCTGATCGTCAGTTGGGCGAAGGAAGCGGGTTGCACGGTCAAGGTGGACCAGATGGGCAACGTGTTCATGCGCCGTGCCGGGCGCAACGCAGATGCCGCGCCGGTCATGACGGGTTCGCATGCGGACTCGCAGCCGACAGGCGGTCGCTTCGACGGGATCTACGGCATTCTGGGCGGCATCGAAGTGATCCGCTCGCTTAATGATCGCGGCATCGAGACTGAACATCCGGTGGAAGTCGTGATCTGGACCAACGAGGAGGGCTCGCGTTTCGCGCCGGCCATGGTCGCGTCCGGCGTGTTTGCCGGCGAGTTCACACTCGACTACGGGTTGTCCCGCAAGGACGTGGATGGCAAGACGATTGGCGAGGAACTCAAGCGTATTGGTTATGCAGGCGATGAACCGTGCGGCGGCCGCAAGCTGCACGCAGCGTTTGAATTGCACATTGAACAAGGGCCGATTCTCGAAGCGGAAAACATGACGATCGGTGTGGTCACCGACGCGCAAGGGCAGCGCTGGTACGAGATCACGCTGACCGGGCAGGAAGCGCATGCGGGCCCTACGCCCATGCCGCGTCGTCGCGATGCGTTGCTTGGGGCATCGCGAGTGGTCGAGTTGGTGAATCGCATTGGGCTCGACAATGCGCCGCTGGCGTGTGCAACGGTCGGCATGATGCAAGTGCATCCGAACTCGCGCAATGTGATCCCGGGCCGCGTGTTTTTCACCGTCGATTTCCGTCATCCCGACGACGCCGTACTCGCAAAAATGGACGCTGCATTGCGTGCTGGCGTGGAGAAAATCGCAAGCGCTTCAGGACTCGAAACGCAGCTTGAACAGATTTTCTATTACGCGCCGATCGCCTTCGACGCCGCCTGCGTGAAGTCCGTGCGCGCAGCCGCCGAGCGCTTTGGTTATGCGCATCGGGACATGGTCTCGGGTGCAGGACACGACGCGTGTTACCTCTCGAAGGTCGCACCCACGTCGATGGTCTTCGTGCCTTGCGTCGACGGGATCAGTCATAACGAGATCGAAGATGCCTCTGAGGAATGGATCGAGGCGGGCGCAAACGTGCTGCTTCACGCGATGCTCGAACGCGCGGGCCGTTAAGCTCGGGTTGGTTTAGTCGAGAGACCATTGCTTGCCTCATCTTGAAGAAGGAACGTGTATGACCACGAAGCACATTGGCGATATTGCCTCAAGCCGGCTGTCGCAAGAGCAACTGTCGTGTCAGTTTTCCGATGTGGCGCCCTTGCTTAATGCAACCGCGGCGGCTGCAGCATCGAGCCGTTGCCACTACTGCTATGACGCACCGTGTATTAATGCATGCCCCACAAAAATAGATATTCCCAGTTTCATTCGTAAGATCGGCAACGGCAACATGAAGGGTGCGGCCATGGATATCTTGTCGGCCAACCCCTTGGGCGGCGCGTGCGCACGCGTATGTCCGACTGAAATCCTCTGCGAGGGGGCATGTGTCAGAAATCATCAGGATGACAAATCAGTTCAGATCGGTGCATTGCAGCGTCACGCCACCGACTGGGCGATGGCGCGCGGCGAGCCGCTCTTCAAACGCACGGCGGATACGGGACGTCATGTTGCCGTGGTCGGCGCGGGGCCAGCAGGACTGGCGTGTGCGCATCGCCTCGCGATCGATGGCCACAAGGTCACGGTGTACGACACCCGGCCCAAGCCCGGCGGCCTGAACGAATACGGCATCGCGGCGTACAAGGTGGTTGAGGATTTCGCACAACGCGAAGTGGAGTGGTTGTATTCGGTGGGGGGTATTGAAGTAAAGAACGACGTGATGCTCGGCCGCGATGTAAAGCTGAGCGATTTGCGAAAGCAACATGACGCCGTGTTCCTTGCGATCGGCTTGGGCGGTGTGCGTGCGCTCGAACTCGAAGGCGAGACGCTGCAAGGCGTATACAACGCGGTCGATTTCATCGAGGAGGTGCGTCAGGCAGATACGCTCGCGAGCGTGCCGGTGGGGCGTCGCGTGGTGGTGATCGGCGGCGGCAACACGGCTATCGATGCAGCGGTGCAAAGCCGGAAGCTCGGTGCTGCAACAGTGACGATGGTGTACCGGCGGGGCGTTGAAACCATGGGCGCCACCTGGGCCGAACAGGAATTCGCGCAGACCAACGGCGTGACGATCGTCACGCACGCGAAACCCGTGCGTTTAACCGATGCAGATGGTCAGGTCACGGGCGTCGAATTCGAAAACCCGCAGGGTGAGCGCTTCGTCATTGAAGCCGACATGGTCCTGAAGGCGATCGGTCAAACGCTCGCTCCAGAAGGTCTGGAAGCTGACATGCTCACGCTCGACGGCAGCCGTATCGCCGTGGATTCGAACGGCCGTACGTCGCTCGATAACGTCTGGGCCGGCGGCGACTGCGCGGCCACAGGTGGGCTCGACCTGACCGTGCAAGCGGTGCAGGACGGCAAGATTGCCGCTGAGTCCATCCACGCGTTCTTCGCGGCGACGGCCATCAAGGCCGCTTAAAAAAACCCACAATAAGGGAGCCAGTTCATGGCCGATCTTCGCAATACGTTTGCCGGCATCACGTCGCCGAATCCTTTTTGGCTCGCCTCCGCCCCGCCCACCGATAAAGCCTACAACGTCAACCGCGCCTTCGAAGCGGGTTGGGGCGGCGTCGTATGGAAAACGCTCGGGCTCGACCCGCATGTCGTGAACGTGAGTTCGCGTTATGGCGCGGTGCAATGGAATGGCCAGCGCATAGCAGGACTGAACAATATCGAATTGATCACCGACCGTCCGCTTGACATCAACCTGAAGGAGATCGCCGAGGTCAAGCGCGACTGGCCTGATCGCGCGCTGATCGTCTCGCTGATGGTGCCGTGCAACGAACGCGACTGGAAGTGGATCTTGCCGCTGGTGGAAGACACCGGTTGCGATGGCGTCGAACTGAATTTCGGCTGTCCGCACGGCATGAGCGAGCGCGGCATGGGCGCGGCGGTCGGTCAGGTCCCCGAATACGTGGAGATGGTCACGCGCTGGGTGAAGGAAGGCACGAAGCTGCCGTGCATCGTCAAGCTGACACCGAATATCAGCGATATCCGCACCAGTTCACGCGCGGCTTTCAAGGGCGGTGCGGACGCGGTGTCGCTGATCAACACCATCAATTCGATTGTCGCGGTGGACCTGGATCTCATGGCGCCGATGCCGACAGTCGACGGCAAGGGTACGCATGGGGGATACTGCGGCCCGGCGGTCAAACCGATCGCGCTGAACATGGTCGCGGAGATTGCGCGGGACGTGGAAACGCCCGGTTTGCCCATCTCCGGCATTGGCGGCATTTCGTCATGGCGCGATGCGGCCGAGTTCATGGTATTGGGCGCAGGCAACGTGCAGGTTTGTACGGCGGTCATGCACTACGGCTTTCGTATCGTCTCCGATCTCGCGGACGGTCTGTCGAACTGGATGGACGAAAAAGGCTATGCCACGCTCGACGATATCCGCGGGCGAGCGGTGCAGAATGTGACTGACTGGAAGTACTTGAATCTGAAATACGACATCAAGGCGCGCATCGACCAGGACAAGTGTATTGAGTGCGGCCTGTGTCACATCGCTTGCGAAGATACGGCGCATCAGGCGATCATGCGCGAGAAGGACGGCAAGCGGCATTTCGAAGTGATCGATTCAGAATGCGTCGGGTGCAATTTATGCATGCATGTGTGCCCGGTCGAGCAATGCATCACGATGGAACGCGTGGATGCCGGCGAATATGCGAACTGGACGACGCATCCGAACAATCCCGCACGCGTGGACGCCGACGTTGAAGAAAGCGTGAAGGCCGCATAGAGTTTAGAACCTGTAGCAAACGCTAACGATAAAAGTCCCCCGACGGCCGACGCCCGGACTGGAATCACAGCCTGATCCGCGGGCGCGGACCGCAACGATCTTGAGGAGATCAACCTGATGAAGCAGACAGCGCATTCTGTCGACCCGCAGTTCGCGGCCGGCGCCAGCAGCAGTCTATATAACGACGACCTGGCGCCGACCACAGCCGCGCAACGGACGTGGAAGTGGTATCACTTTGCCGCGCTGTGGGTTGGCATGGTGATGAATATTGCGTCGTACATGCTCGCGGCGGGGCTCACGGAGGAAGGCATGTCGCCGTGGCAGGCCGTGCTGACTGTGCTGCTTGGCAACATGATCGTGCTCGTGCCCATGCTGCTGGTCGGGCATGCCGGCGCGAAGCATGGCATTCCGTATGCCGTGCTGGTGCGCTCGTCGTTCGGTACGAAGGGTGCGAGGCTGCCCGCATTGTTGCGCGCGGTGGTGGCGTGCGGATGGTATGGCATTCAGACCTGGCTCGGTGGCAGCGCGATCTATACATTGATCAATATTCTCGCCGGTAATACTACACACGGTGCACCGTTGCCCTTCCTCGATATCTCGCTTGGGCAGCTCGCATGTTTCCTGTTTTTCTGGCTGATCCAGGTCTATTTCATCTTGCGCGGTACTGACTCCATTCGTTTCCTTGAAAGCTGGTCCGCACCGATCAAAATCATCATGTGCCTCGCGCTCGTGTGGTGGGCGACGTCGAAGGCGGGCGGTGTGGGTGCGATGCTCGCGCAGCCTTCGCAGTTCGTCGCCGGCGGCAAGAAGGAGGGAATGTTCTGGGCAACCTTCTGGCCGGGCCTCACGGCCATGGTCGGGTTCTGGGCCACGCTCGCGTTGAACATTCCGGACTTCACGCGTTTCGCCCGCTCGCAGAAGGATCAGATCATCGGGCAATCGATTGGTTTGCCGGCCCCCATGGCGCTGCTGTCCGTCATCTCGGTGGTGGTGACTTCAGCAACCGTGGTGATCTACGGCAAGGCGATATGGGATCCTATCGACCTGACCAGTCGCATGACGGGTATTGGCGTGGGCGTAGCGCTGATCATCCTGACGCTCGACACCATGAGCTGCAATCTTGCTGCCAACCTTGTGGGTCCGGCTTATGACTTCTCGAGCCTCTGGCCGAAGGGCATTTCGTATCGCGTAGGCGGGATGATTACGGCCTTCATCGCTATTGTGATGATGCCGTGGAAGATCCTGGCTACGACGCAGGGCTACATTTTTACGTGGCTCGTGGGTTACTCGGCGCTGCTTGGACCTGTAGCCGGTATTCTCATGGTCGACTACTTCCTGATCCGCGGCACGCGCCTGAACACGCGCGAACTCTTCAACGAGAACGGCGAATACAGCTACACGGGCGGCTGGAATATAGCTGCTGTGGTCGCGTTGCTCGTGGGTGTATTGCCCAACTTGCCCGGCTTCCTGCACACGGCATTTCCAGGCGCGTTTCCCAACGTACCCGCATTCTTCAACACGCTTTACACCTATGCATGGTTCGTGGGCCTCGCGCTCGCATCGATTGTTTATGGCGCATGGATGAAGATGGGCAAGCGCCCGACGGCGCGGATTGCCAGCGCCTGATTTCGCGTGATTTCTCTGGGGAGACAAGCAAGATGACGATCCTGATTCGCGGCGGCACGGTGATTGACGCGGACCGTACCTACCGTGCGGATGTGTTGTGCGCAGACCCGAAGGACGGCGGCACGATCCTGCAGATCGGCCTCGATCTCGACGCTCCGGGGGGTACTGAAACTGTCGATGCATCCGGCCAGTATGTGATGCCCGGCGGTATCGATCCTCACACGCACATGGAGCTGCCGTTCATGGGCACCACGGCGAGTGACGACTTCTATACGGGTACGGCTGCAGGGTTGTCGGGCGGCACGACGAGCATCATCGACTTCGTGATTCCCAGTCCGAAGCAGCCGCTAATGGAGGCGTTTCATGAGTGGCGCGGCTGGGCTGAAAAGGCATCGGCGGACTATGGTTTTCACGTGGCAGTGACGTGGTGGGACGAGTCGGTGCATCGCGACATGGGCACGCTGGTGCATGACTATGGCGTGTCGAGTTTCAAGCACTTCATGGCGTATAAAAACGCCATCATGGCAGACGATGAAGTGTTGGTGAACAGCTTCGCGCGGTCGTTGGAACTGGGC
This sequence comes from Burkholderia sp. S171, assembly GCF_009766085.1. Classification (GTDB taxonomy): domain Bacteria; phylum Pseudomonadota; class Gammaproteobacteria; order Burkholderiales; family Burkholderiaceae; genus Caballeronia. The sequence continues at coordinate 9,736 of NZ_LMUF01000076.1, forward strand.
GCATTGCCCACCGTGCATGCCGAGAATGGCGAGCTCGTGTTCCAGCTTCAAAAGCAGTTGCTCGCGAAAGGTTTCACGGGGCCGGAAGCGCATCCTTTGTCGCGGCCGCCTGAGGTGGAGGGCGAGGCGGCGAATCGTGCGATCAGGATTGCGCAGGTGCTGGGCGTGCCGATCTATATCGTGCATGTGTCGTCGAAAGATGCCGTTGACGTCATCACGCGTGCACGCAGTGAAGGACAGCGCGTGTTCGCTGAAGTGCTGCCAGGGCATCTGGTGATCGATGAATCGGTCTATAGCGACCCGGACTGGACGCGGGCCGCCGCACACGTGATGAGTCCGCCGTTCCGTACCAGCGAGCATCGCGAGGCGTTATGGCGCGGTCTGCAATCCGGACAACTGCACACCACGGCGACTGACCACTGCGTATTTTGTGCATCGCAGAAAGCGATGGGCCGCGAGGACTTCACGCGCATTCCTAACGGTTGCGGCGGGGTTGAGGATCGCATGTCGATACTCTGGCATCACGGCGTGAATAAGGGACGCCTGACCCCGAATGAGTTCGTGCGTGTGACCTCGACCAACGCCGCGCAGATTTTTAATTTGTTCCCGCGCAAGGGTGCGGTGCAGGTGGGCGCAGATGCCGACCTCGTGGTGTGGGACCCGGCTGCAACCAGGACGATATCGGTCAAGACCCATCACCAGAAGGTGGATTTCAACGTGTTCGAAGGCATGACTGTGCAAGGTGTGGCGACTCACACGCTGACGCGCGGTGCGCTTGCGTGGACGGACGGCGATCTGCGAGCCGTGCGCGGGGCGGGGCAGTATTTGAAGCGTCCGCCGAACGGTGCTTATTTCGATGCTACCCGGATCGCGAACCAGTTGAAGGAACCGCATCCGATCCATCGTGCCGGTGACAAGGTTGTGAAAGCGGCGTGAAGTTCACGGTAATGTCATAACAAACCGGCGCTCGATGCGCCGGTTTTTTTTTGGCTTTCATGCAATGAAGCACTTGAACAAAAACGCAGCGAATAGCAACTTTGCGAGCTTCCGCTGCTGTTGATAAACTGGTCTTGTGGTAATCACCGTATTGCACTTGGCGTGACCCAATCGTTCATTCGTGTCCGGCTCGTTCAGTGTTGCAGCGAGTGTAACGTCCGACCCCCACAACACCAGAAGGAAGACTGATGGCCAACAATACCTTGACTACGGCGTCCGGCGCGCCCGTCGGCGACAACCAGAATTCGCAGACCGTGGGACCTCGCGGTCCCATCACGTTGCAGGATTTCTGGCTGATCGAAAAGCTGGCGCATTTTGACCGGGAAGTGATTCCTGAGCGGCGCGTGCACGCGAAGGGATCGGGTGCATTCGGCACGCTGAAAATTACGCATGACATTACGAAGTACAGCAAGGCGAAAGTATTCGACACGATCGGCAAGGAGACAAAAGCGTTCCTGCGTTTCTCCACCGTGGCCGGCGAGCGTGGCGCCGCCGATGCCGAGCGTGACGTACGCGGCTTCTCGATCAAGTTCTATACCGAGGAAGGCAACTGGGACGTCGTCGGCAACAATACGCCGGTGTTTTTCATCCGCGACCCGCTGAAATTTCCCGACTTCATCCATACGCAAAAGCGTGATCCGCGCACGAATATGCGCAGCGCTGCCAATATTTGGGACTTCTGGTCGCAGACGCCCGAGTCGCTGCATCAGGTCACCATTTTGATGAGCGATCGCGGCATTCCGAAGAATTTCCGGAAGATGCATGGCTTCGGCTCGCATACGTTCTCGTTCATCAACGCGCAGAACCAGCGTCATTATGTGAAGTTCCACTACAAGTCCATGCAGGGCATTGAGAACGTCACGAATGCCGAAGCGAAGAAGATCATTGGCGAAGATCGTGAAAGCGCGCAACGCGATCTCTACGATGAAATCGAAAAGGGCAACTTTCCCAAATGGCGTTTCTGCATCCAGGTCATGACGGAAGAGCAAGCGCGCAATCATCACGAGAATCCCTTCGACATCACGAAAACGTGGTCGCAGAAAGAGTTTCCGTTGATCGATGTGGGCGTGCTGGAGTTGAACAAGAATCCGGAGAACTACTTCGCTGACGTGGAGCAAGCGGCATTCTCGCCGGCGAACGTGGTGCCGGGGATTGGTTTCTCGCCGGACCGGTTGCTGCAAGGGCGCCTGTTCTCGTATGGCGACACGCAGCGTTATCGGCTGGGTATCAATCATCACCAGATCGCGGTGAACGCGCCGCTCAATCCGAAGCACGCGCCGTATCACCGCGATGGTGCGGCGCGCAGCGACGGCAATCTGGGTAGCACCGCGAACTACGAACCGAATCGCTTCGGCGCGTTTCCGCAGGATCCATCGGTAAACGAACCACCGCTGGCCGTTGAAGGCGATATCGAGCGCTACGATCATCGCAAGGACGACGACTACTATAGCCACGCCCGCGCGCTGTTCAATCTCTTCAATTCCGACGAGAAGCAGCGTTTGTTCAGCAATATTGGTGAGGCAATTGCGGGCGTTCCCGAGGCCATCCTCGAGCGCCAGCTTGCGCTGTTTGAGAAGGTCGATCCGGCGTATGCGGCAGGCGTACGCAAGGCGCTTGGAAAGCCAACGCCGGTCTCGGAGACCGCATTGCCGTAAACCGGTTTGATGTTCGTTTCAATGTTCAATGAAGGCCTCGCGTTCTCGATCTGGAACGCGGGGCCTTTGTCTATTCAGACGGTCGCTTCGTAGTGCGCTGGCACTTTCGTTTCCCGGCAAGCGCCAATCTTTTCCACAACATGCGCAGCGTCCCGCGCGACGCCTGAAAAGCGGCCTGATCCCCATGTATGCAGCCACGGCAAGCCGACGAAATAGAGACCGTCGAGCGGCGTCAGCCCACGCGTATGCGCGGGATAACCGCGGCCGTTGAAGATTGGTGCATCGAGCCAGCTGAAGTCCGGCGTAAAGCCGATGCACCACACGATCGAACCTATTGCGCTCGCTTGCAGATCGAGCGTGGTGCGTTCTTGCGCCGGCGACCACGCGGGTTCATAGCGCGATCCCGGCGGGGCATCGATTCCATTCTTTTCGATGTAAGCGTCGATTCCCGCGTTGATGCCGTTGAAGGTCTTGTCCGCGCTGTCGAGATTTTCGGTCAGGTTAGGCGCGAAGTGAAGCACGCCGTCTTGCAGATCCTGGAGCCGGCCGTACAGTTCCATGCCTTCGGCCGCGAACTTGCGCAGATCGATGTCACGGCCGCCATCACGGCCGGTCACATAGTGATTGGTATTGTCGCGGACACCTTCACGCAGTGGATGCTGATCGACGGGCATGTCGTAGTACTTCATGTCGGCGAGCCAGTCGACCACATCGCGGCCTCGATAAAAGCGCGCGCAACGCGGCGCTTCGCCTACAGCAAGGATCACCTTGCGGCCTGCCAGATGCAAGTCTTCCGCGATCTGCGCGCCGGATTGCCCCGACCCGACCACCAGCACCGCGCCCTCGGGCAAAGCCTGCGGGTTGCGATATTCCGACGACTGGATTTGTTTGATCGAACGCGGCAAGCGTTCTGCCATGCGCGGCACGATGGGCGTGTGATAACCGCCCGACGCGACCACGACCTGGTCCGCCGTGAACTGCCCCTGGCTGGTGGACACGCTGAAGCCACCTTCGCTGTTGCGTGCGACCCGCTGCACTTCCACGTGCTCGATGACGGGAGCATCAACCGTTCGAATGAAGCCATCGAGGTACTCGATGATCTCGTCCTTCTTCATGAAGCCATGCGGATCGTCGCCCGTGTAGGGGTAGCCGGGCAGCGCACATTGCCAGTTCGGCGTCACGAGGCAGAACGCGTCCCATCGTTGCGCGCGCCACGTATGGGTGACGGTATTTTTCTCCAGCACGAGATGATCGATCCCCGCCTGCTTCAGGTAATAGCTGGCCGACAATCCCGCCTGACCGCCACCCACCACGATGACGCTGGTATGCGTCGTGTTGCCCGATGTTTGCGACATGATTCGTCCTTTCGAAAAAGAGTGGCGTTCAGACGAGCGCGATGACCCTGACCTTCGCATCCGGTTCATCGAGAAAACGTTCGGCCTCGACTTCGATCTTCGCGAGCTGGTCCATTGCCGCCGAGCAGGCAAAGCCGTACTTTTCACGCACGCGTTCCGAGGCAATGTTGAGTGCTTCGCGGGCGCGCGAGACGAAGTCATCGACGGGATAGTCTTCTCCCGGCGTAAAGAAATCGCTGACCACTTGCGAAGGCGAATAACAGTTTGCTTCCCTGTTATCGGGCCATTGGATTCGAAAATGCATGACCGGCATAACGGGTTCCTAAAGTGTTGGAAGAGAGCGGCTTGCAAGCAAGGCGCTGTAAATGTCGAGGTGTTTTCGTGCCGATGCCTGCCAGCTCATTCGATCCAGCAACGCGGGTACGGCGTGATTAAAGTCGGTTCGATGACGGCCGTCGATCACGCGTGTGAGCGCGTCAGCGATCGACGTTGAATTCGTGGGCGTGGCCCAGCAGCAGAGAGCGTTGTCGAGATACTCGGTGAACGGCGCGATGTTCGACGCCACGACGGGCGTGCCGCATGCAAGCGCTTCGAGTACGACGAGACCGAAACCTTCGCGCAGCGAGACCATGGCGAGGACATCGGCGCAACGGAAAAGAGCAGGCATTTCGGCGTCATGTAGTGGGCCGGTGATGCTCACCGCTTGCGACAACCCGAACGCGGACACGCGATCCATGAAGGCACGCGCGTAAGCGTCGTGATCGAGCAGACTTGCACCGCCCGCGATTACAAGACGCGCGCGTGGATAGTGTTTAACCAGTTCCGCGAACGCATCGAGCAGGCCGAGCGTGTTCTTGCGCGCTTCGATGCCACCGACCGCGAGCACGACGGGCCCACCATCGCGGATGCCAAGCCGCTGCCGTAATTTTTCATCGTGAGGCGTACGTTGTGTCGAGTAACGTTTCAGATCGACACCGTTCGGCACCGTCGCCGCTTCTATTCCGTACGTGTTGCGCATCTCGCGCGTCCATACTTCGCTCACGCACAGCACGCGGTCGGCGTCGCGCCACGCACGCTTTTGCCAGGCGGCGAGGCGCGGGTTGTCGAAATGGTCCAGGTGGTGAACGGTTCGCACAAAACCCGCTATTTCACCTTCCGCCGTTAACTCTGCAAGCGCGTTTCCACTGATGCTGTCCTGCGCATGCAGCACTTCGAAGCTGCGCGGATCGCACGCTTTTACGCTGGTCTTGAGCGCGCGGAGCCGCGCATCGACGAGTGCGACCGTGGTGTGTTGCGAATCTTCGATGGTCGCGAGAATCACGCGGCATGGCGGCTCCCGGAAGAGCGTTTCTCCGGCCACGGCCGGCGCGAAGAGCGTTACATCATGGCCTTCGTCAACAAGCGCACTCGCGAGTTCGAGTGCATGCACCACACCACCACGTGGATTGACTGAGTGCGTGGTGAGCGCTATCCGCATCGGCGTGGGTGTCATGTCTGGCTCCCTTATCGTCCAACGATGAACGCGTCATCGTTGAAGTTCCAAAGCTCGGCCGACCCGCTGCCTTCGTGCAGCACCACTTTGCGCGAGATATCTACCGATCCGATCGCCGCACATGCCAGCTCACGTTCAACGAACAACTGTTCAACTTGAGCTGCGTGTTCTTCGCGTACGGACATCACGAAGCCGAAACTGGGGAACGCGCTTAACCAGCGCAGACGATCATGTCCAGGCGGCGACGGCAGACGCGAAAGATCGATACTCGCGCCCACGCCTGAGCATTCGAGCAGCATCAGCGCAGTGCCGAGTGCGCCAGCCATGCTGATGTCCTTGGCGGCATCGCAGAGACCGGTTTCGGCGAGCATGGGCAACAACTCAAGGTCAGCGCGCAGGCGCGCGGCCGGTGCACCAACCGAGGCATTCCAGAACGGATAGGGGTCTTCGAACTTACCGCGCAGGTCGACTGCCATCATGAGGCGGTCGCCGGGACGAGCATTGAAACTGGAAAGCAGTTTGTTCGCACGCCCAAGAATTGCCACTGCCAGTTGGGCCTGATCGCTGCGCGTGTTGCTATGGCCGCCGACAATTGGAACGCCGTACGCGGACGATGCCGCTGCCATGCCCGCCAGCACGTCTTCGGCCGCAGGCAAGCCGTCGCTCCAGAGTGCATCGACAACGGCGATCGGGCGCCCGCCCATTGCGTAGATGTCGCTGACGTTGACCATCACGCTGCTGTAGCCGGCGAACCACGGCATGTCGCGCACGAAGTCGCTGACCATGCCTTCTATCGCGAACAGGAGGTGAGAGTCTCCGTCGGCAATGGCCGCGCAGTCGTCGCCCATGGCGACCGCTTGCGGCGCGTCGGAAACGCCACGCGGAACGTACCGCGCAAGCGATGACATCACGCCCGCAATGTCGGTCTTATGTCGAAAGCCGCGCGTTTCCCTCAACGCGGCGACGAGGTCCGTCACCGTCATGACGTGCTCCGCGCGGACGAATACTGCGTCATGAAACCGCTCTGCGGTGTCACACAAGGCGGGTAGAACGCGAGATCCGCCTGCATCAGATGATGGGGCCGGCCATGCATGAGTTCTTCGGAGAGCGTGGTCCAGTGCAGCGAATGAAATAGTGCTGCGTTCTGGCTCTGCACATGCGCGAGGAAAGTTGTGCAGCCAAGCGCATGCGCGCTGCTGACTGCCAGCTTGATCAGCGTTGCGCCAAGCTTGCCGTGCCGCCGGAACGCGGCATGCACGGCGAGCCGCGAGCCGGTCCATACACCCGGTTCGTCCTCGTGAATCCGTACCGTGCCGACCACCTGCTCAGGCATCCCGCCGATACAACTCACCGCCACGAGCAGTTGCGCGCGCTCGTCGATTTCATCGCGGTCATCGCCGATAAAAATCCCCTGCTCGATGCAGAACACCGCCCGCCGCAGCTTGTACGCTTCGTTCGTTTCCCACGGCAGCGTCGTCCACTTGATCGTGTAGCTGGCAGGGGTATAGAGGCGCGCAAGGTCTTCGGTATCGGCGAGCATGATCAGACCTCGTAGGATGACAACGACGAACACGCGCCGCATTTGCCGCAGCCGGCCTTGATATCGGCGGAGCGTATGCCGCCTGCCGACACCATCGCGCCAAGCGGTTGCAGCACCGACTTCATGAACTCGGGTGACGGCGCCGGATGATCCTCGAGCGGCGTGCCGCTGATCGGCACGAACGGGACCACGAACGGATACACGCCGATATCGACCAGTTCGCGCGAGATCGCGAGAATGGCCTCTGCCGTGTCACCAAGACCCGCGAGTATGTAGGTGCTCACCTGACCCCGGCCGAACACCGCCACGGCCGCCCTGAAGGCTTCCATGTAGCGCGAGATGGGCACGCTCGCCTTGCCCGGCATGATCTGTTCGCGCAACGCAGGGGTGACGACTTCGAGATGCATGCCGAGCGTATCGATGCCGCTTGCACGCATGCGCTCGAACCATTTGTCGTCATCGGGTGGTTCGCATTGCGCCTGGATCGGCAGGTCGACCGCAGCCTTGATCGCGAACGCGCTTTCGCACAGGATCTGCGCGCCACGATCCTTGGTGGGTGGCGTGCCGGTGGTCAGGACCATGTGCTTGACGCCATCGAGCAACACAGCCGCGCGAGCGACCTCCGCCAATTGCTCGGGCGTCTTGCGGGCAATGGTCCTTCCAGCCGCAAGCGATTGCCCGATTGCGCAGAACTTGCAAGTCTTCTTGCGGCTTTCATACCGGATGCAGGTTTGCAGCACCGTCGTGGCAAGCACGTCCGACCCATGCAAGGTTGCGATGTGCGAGTAGGGCACGCCGTCGAACGTTTGCATGGCGTAGAAACGCGGCGCCTTCGGGAAGCTGATGCTCGCGATGGGGATCGATCCACGCAGCAATGCGCTGCTGCCGTTTGCATTGGGCGCTGACGCCACGAACGGCGAGTGCCACGCGGTGTTGGTATGGACCGGCACCATGATCGTCACGCCGTCGATAGTGACTGCCTTGTGATCGGACGGACCCGCGCCGCCGCGTCGGCTGGCCACGCTGAGACCCGCGTCCGGATCGGCGAGACGCAAGCCCGCCGATTGCAGTTCAGTCATCAATTGCCGGCTCACGGCCGACAAGGTCTCGTTCGCGTTCAAGGTGCAATCCCCCGGTTGAAGGTGAGAAGCTGTTCATGGGTGCCGACGTCACTGCCGGCCGGTCGTTGATCGCGAGGCTAAGCAATTCGGGCCGCGCGTAGTGACCGACAGAGTCCATCATGCGTTTGCGTTTGGTGATCAGCGACATGTCCAGGTCAGCGATAACCATGCCCTCGCCCTCACGCAGCGGCGGGGCGAGATGCTGGCCTTCGGGCGAGATGATCGCCGTGTTGCAGCCGCCGCGAAGTGCCTTCTGCAGGCCGGGATCTTTCGTGATCGATTCGATCTGTTGCTCTGTCAGCCAGCCGGTGGAATTGATCACGAAGCAGCCGGATTCCAGCGCGTGATGCCGGATGGTCACTTCGATCTGTTCACCGAAGATGGGCCCGACCAGCGAGCCCGGAAACTGGCTGCAATGAATTTCTTCGTGCTGGGTCATCAGCGCATAACGCGCAAGCGGGTTGTAGTGCTCCCAGCAAGCGAGTGCACCCACCCGGCCGATACGCGTCTCCGCTACCTTCAGGCCAGCTGCGTCGCCCATGCCCCAGATCATCCGTTCGTGAAACGTCGGCGTGATCTTGCGGCGCTTGAGCAGCAACTCGCCGTCGGTATCGAAGATCAGTTGTGTGTTGTATAAGCTGCCGTGATCGCGCTCGTTCACGCCGAGCACGACGACCATGCCGTGCCGCCGCGCCCGCTCCGCTACCGCGTGCGTCACCGGCCCGGGCACGACTACGGCTTCGTCATAGAGCCGCATGTGTTCGGCACCCGACGCCACCGGTGCCCGCACGAACGAAAAGTACGGGTAGTAGGGCAGGAAGGTCTCGGGGAAGACGATAAGCTGCACGCCCTGGCGTGCGGCGTCGTCGATCGTTTCGAGGACCTTTTCGAGCGTGCCACCGGGCCGTTCGAGATCCGGTGCTATCTGGACCGCGGCGGCGCGGACGATTCTCTTGTCGGGCATGGTCGTTCCGTGTTGATGAGAGGCTTCAGGCGCAGCGTCAGACGGTCCAGGTATTGATGATCAGCGCGCCGTCCTTGCGATGCAGCAGCTGGATGTCGAGCACGTCGAGCGGGCTGATCGGCTTGATGCCTTCGATCAGCGACGCTTCTCCCTGCCCATACAGCGCTTGCAGCGCAAAGCGGCATGCGTAGACCTTGCCGCCTTCCTCCATGAACTTCTGGATCTGCTTGTTGAAGTTCAGGTGGCCGGGAAACGCTTCGTCGCCGAGTGTCGGGAAACCGCGTTGAAGCCCGAGCGTCACGCCTGGGCCATACAGCAGCACCGAGGTTTCGAAACCCTTGCGCAACAGCCGCGTGGCTTGCAGCAAGTTGACGAAGCCGATGGATCCTTCGAATGCGACCGTGTGGAATGTCACCAGCGCCTTCTCGCCCGGCGTGGCCTTGACGTCTTCAAACACCTTCTCTTCATAATCGACAAGGTAATCGCCTTTCTTGTGCATCGGGATATTGACGGCAGGCATTCTAATCTCCAGTAAATAGACGATTTAATCAGTGGCGCCGACGTTTTCAAGCCAGTTTTAACGCGACACCAAACTTCGGGATACGAAGCTGTTAATGCAACGGACGTGCCATTCAATGAACGCGTTAATGCGATCAATACCCGATCATTCAACCGATCAGTGCGCGCGGAGCAGTGAAATATTTTCGATGACGAGCGCGAAGAGCCTTTTAGGGCTTGGCTCCAAGCCCGGGTGGGCCATGCTGCTGCACCAGCATGACGTGATCACACTGGTGCGGTCGCGCCGGTCTGGTGCAATAAACACCGGATATGTGCATTGACCCCTGATTGATCGGATTCTCCATACGATCGCTTAATGTCGCTCAATGCGATCAATTTATTTTTTTCCGCCGCCAGCGTGCTATCGTTTTTTAACCGTATTTATTCGAGAGCGTTTCCATGGCCAGTCTTACTCATCACTGGATCAGAAAACTGACAGAAAGCCGCAAGCCGGCTTATTTGCTGATTCCCGAGTTAATTGAAGAAGATCTGGCGAGCGGGCGCTTGCGGCCGCGCGATCGACTGCCGGGTTTGCGTGACTTGGCGGACGAACTGCAACTCAACTACACGACCGTCGCGCGCGCCTACGCGGAAGCGCGCAAACGAGGGCTGCTCGACTCGCGTGCCGGCAGTGGCACGTTCGTACGCGGCCGGACGGCGACGCTGCCGCTGTCGGGCGGCAGCAGTGTCGAGATGACCATGAACATGCCGCCCGAGCCGGCGGAACTCGCCGCACGCTTGCGCGATTCAGCCGCGCGGTTGTTTTCGGCTACGGACCCGTATCGGCTGCTGCGGTATCAGGATTTCGGTGGCACTGCTGACGATCGTGCCGCTGGCACCGCATGGTTGAAGCGTCGTTTCGACGATTGCGATGAAGACAAGGTCTTGGTCTGCCCCGGCATTCATAGCGCGCTGGTGGCGCTGGTGTCGCAGCTTGCGCGGCCGGGCGGGACTATTTGCCTCGATACGCTCGCCTACCCGGGCATCAAGGCGATTGCGGCGCAACTGGGTGTGCGTTTGCAGGCGCTCGCACGCGATGACGACGGCCCGCTGGCCCATGCGTTCGAGGCGCTCTGCAAGAGTGATAAACCCAGCGCGTTCTATTGCAATCCTACGATCCAGAATCCGAGCACGGTGACACTCTCGTCGAAGCGGCGCGAGGCGCTTGCCGATGTCGCGCTCAGGTACAGCGTGCCGATTATCGAAGACGATGCGTATGGCATGTTGCCGGTTCAGGCACCCGATGCGCTGGCTACGCTGGCCCCCGATCTGACTTACTACGTCACCGGCTTCTCCAAGAGTTTTGGCGCCGGTCTGCGCGTGGCTTACATTCGTGCGCCGTCCGCGCGGCGCTCGCAGCATCTTGCCGGGGCGCTGCGTGCGACGACGGTCATGGCGAGTCCCTTCACCGTGTTGCTGGCGACGCAGTGGGTTAGCGACGGTACAGCAGACCTTATGCTCGATGCAATTCGTGCGGAGTCCGCGGCGCGTCAGGAGCTTGCCGCGAGCGTGTTGTCCAACTGGAAGTTCGACGCTGATCCGGCCGGGTTTCATTTGTGGATGCCCATTCCGGCGGAGTGCGGATGGAACGCGTCCGAGCTTGCGTTGCAGTTGCGCTCGCAAGGGATTGGCGCGGTGTCAGCGGCGGCTTTCGCCACAGACGGGAATCCGCCCGAAGCCATTCGCGTATGCCTTGGCGGCCCGAAAAATCTTGATGAATGTGAAGACGCGCTGAGGCTGATCGCCGATACCGTTGAACATCCTCATCATCTGCATTTGCCGGTGATGTAGGGGCTTGCGTTGTGCGCGGTCGTCTTGAAGTCTTGTTACGATGCAGGCTTTCGTGTCGACCGTTTACTCCATGCGCAATGTCCGGTTCTTCATTCGCTTAGTCTCGCTCACCGTTGCTGCGCTGTGCGTTTCCACTGCTGATGCGGGCAATCCCGATGCGTTATGGCAGATCGTCCACAACTCCTGTGAGCCCGCCGCGCGCGGTGCCGGTGTCCCGCAGAAATGTGTCGATGTCGATCCGACCGGCGGCTTCGCGATCCTCAAGGATATTAACGGCGTTGCCCAGTATCTGTTGATTCCGACGGCTCGCATCGGCGGCATTGAAAGCCCTGATTTGCTGATACCGCACTCGCCAAATTACTGGCGCGCAGCATGGGAAGCACGGCGTTTTGTTGAAGCGAAGTTAGGGCAGGACCTTCCCCGCGACGAACTCTCACTTGCCATCAACTCGACCAGCGGGCGCACGCAAAACCAGTTGCATATCCATATCGATTGTCTTGCCCCGGATGTTGTTCGTGCGCTGCGTGAGCAAGGTCCGAAGATCGGCGCCGAATGGACTCCATTCCCCACTCTGTTGCGCGGACATGCATACCGTATTCGGCGTATTGATGACGCCGACCTTGCCGCCATTGATCCGTTCAAGCTCCTGGCCCCCGATGTGGCGAGGGAAGGTCAACTCATGGCTGACCAGACCTTGCTGCTTGCGGGTACCACGGCGCCCGACGGCAAGCCAGCATTCTTTCTTCTCAACGATCACGTACAACGCGATACAGGCGATATTGCGTCGTCGGAGGAGTTGCAGGACCATAGCTGTGCCGTTGCACGGTCTAAATAGGGATGGCGAGCCGTTTCGCGAAACTTTGGTTTTTGTCGCGCGAAAGAAAGATTAGACGGGCGCGGGGCGTGAACTGCGATGGATTATGAACGAGGAAATAGAATTGCTGGGGCAAGCGATACATCACCGGCATAAGCTCGTGCTGTTTTCCGGTGCTATTCGATGGCGAGTGAAAACAACAGGCTTGCAAGGCCACTCTCATCCAAAGTACCTTCGGCAACGTCCACCATGATGTCCTCCAGCACGTCGGACCTTGGTATGTCGTAGCCCTGCAAAGCCAGATAGGTCAATGCAGTAACCAATGCTGTTCTCTTGTTTGCATCGTTAAAAATGTGCCCTCTGGCAAGCGCTACTGCGTACATGCCGCGATATCGAAGACATCCGAAAGCTGCCCATAGAGCATGCGGCTCGCGACGCGTGCCGGTGCGCCCTTGAGCGGGCCGACTCCGTGACCGCCCGCGAGTCCGGGCTCTTGTCGCAAGATCAGGTCGTGAATCTCAACGACTTGCTGGGCGTCTATCATCGATTCGCGAGAGCCTTGATTACCTTCTCGTACGTCGCGATAACTCGCTTTGCAGCGCTCATTACCACTCGCGATCCCTCGCTACCTTTTAACTGCATCTCGACAGGCCGCTGGGGTGAGGTTCGAGCTTTAATCGCTACACCATAATTTTTCATCGTTCGCCTTTCTGCCTTTTTAACTCTATGGCTTAGTTTTTGCCAATAGACGCTGCGCACCATAATAACGCGCTTCTATCGCTATGAGAATAACGGTGATGAGCGGCTTCGGCACGTCGTTTTGGGCAATGGCTCCTCGGCGATTCTGTCTACATGGTCGACAAAATTTTACCGCAATAGAACTAAACTTTACCCTGGCCCTCCAGCGCGCTTCGCTGCACTATGTCGCTTCGACCAATCAGATTTGCAGGACGGGCATCATGAACAGCATGCGAACCATTGGCATGATCGGCGGGATGAGTTGGGAATCGACGACCGAATATTATCGATTGGTCAACCGGGACGTGCGTACGCGGCTTGGCGGTCTGAACTCCGCGCAAGTCCTGCTGCACAGCGTGAATTTCGCGCCGATCGAACAGCTTCAACGCGGCGGACAATGGAACATCGCGGGCATCCGGCTGGCCGACGCCGCGCGTCATCTTGAAGCGGGCGGGGCGCATTGCATCGTGCTCTGCACGAACACCATGCATCTCGTCGCGCCGCAAATTGCCGCAGCGGTATCCGTGCCGTTTCTTCATATCGTCGATCCAACCGGGATCGAGGCGAAAAAACAGGGCATACGCAAAGTCGGTTTTATCGGCACTGCGTTTTCGATGCGCGAAAGTTTTTTCCGCGACCGCCTGCAAGAACGGCACGGTATCTCGACGCTCTTGCCCGAGCCTGCCGAGCAAGCGGTCATTCACGACATCATCTATCGCGAGTTATGTCTCGGCGTCGTCAACGACGATTCACGCAAGCTGTATCGCGATGTGATTCACGGGCTCGCAGCGCGTGGCGCGGAAGCGATCGTGCTGGGATGCACGGAGATCATGCTGCTGGTCAACGAAGCCGACAGTCCCGTACCGCTGCTCGATACCACCGCGCTTCACGCCCGCGCCGCCGTGGATTTTTCCCTGGCGCAGGCATAACCGCATTCGGCGTGAAAGCCGCAGCTCAAGGTTCAGTGCTCGCGCCGATGCGTAAACACACGAGGACGCACGGCTTCGATCACTGCCTCGGGCAGCACCTGGTGCAGCGTGCGCACCGTGAAGTCGAGGTCTTCCATTGCCACATCGAAGATCAGCCGGAGGTCGTCGTGGTCGCGTGATGCCTGGCTGACATACACGCCAAGCGGCGAGTGGAACAGCCGCCTGATGCGCTCGCGTGCCGCTTCATCCTGCCTGCTGTGCAGGACGGCCGAAAGATGAACGCGGGACACGCAGGGCGTTGAGAGCGCTTCCTGTACGCCCGATTTTTTCGATGTAACCGAGCCGGTAATTCTTTCAAGGACAAGATTCATTACGCTGCAAGCTCCTGTATCGGGATCACTTGCAGCGTATCTTTTTGTGTGTAAACGCCGCGTTAATATTGCTTGCGGCGCTATATAGATCGCTTAATCGATACCGTGGAATACCGCATCGTCAGGTCCAATGTAAGCCGGTGACTTCCATGCGGCGTCGCGCATTGAGTGTTGGACTTGGCGTTCCACGCCTAAGAGCACCGCGAAGATCGCCATGCGGACCGGAATGCCGTTGTCGGTTTGCCGAAAGATAGCAAGCCTTGGATCGTGGTTTAGGTCGGTGCTAAGGTCGTTAGCACCAGGCCGTCCATCACGCGGCAACGGATGCATGATCAGCGTATCGGGTCCGCACACGCTCTCCACCAACGCTTGGTTAATCTGAAAATCCGGCGTGTAACCTTCAATGGATTCATCGGCAAAACGCTCTTTCTGAATCCGCGTTGCATACACAACGTCCGCGCCCTTCAACCCCGTCTGCAAGTCGTTGGTCTGCTCGACCACATGATCGTTGCGATTGATCTGATCGAGAATAGAAGCGGGCATCTCGAGCGAGGTGGGCGAGATCAGCGTGAACTTCAGTCCCCGATACAACGCCAGCAGCTTGGCCAACGAATGGACCGTGCGGCCGTATTTAAGGTCGCCCACCATGGCTATATGCGAGCCGTCGACAATCTTCCCGACACGCGAGAATTCGCGCTGGATGGTGTAGAGGTCGAGCAGCGCTTGACTGGGATGTTCGCCGGGGCCGTCCCCTGCGTTGATGACCGGCACGTTGGTCGCGCGTACGAACTCCGCCACGGAGCCTTTCTCCGGATGACGCACGACGAGTGCGTCGGCGTAACCGCTGATCACGCGGCTGGTGTCGTAGATCGACTCGCCTTTTGCCATCGATGAAAACGTGAAGCCGGTCGTGTCGCACACCGAGCCGCCCAGCCGGCAAAACGCCGCGCCGAAGCTGACACGCGTGCGCGTGCTGGCTTCAAAGAACAGGTTGGCAAGCACCGCGCCTTCGAGCACGCGTGTGATCTTCTGGCGGCGCGCGATGGGTTGCATCGTGTCGGCGACCTGGAAAAGCGCCTCTACGGAGTCACGGGAGAATTGATCGACGGACAGAAGATGCGGCCGGCCTTCGTGAAGAATGGACGGAGAATATACGCGTTGTGTATATTCGTCGCCGGACGGAATTCTTTCTACCAACTCCATGACGTAGCGGCTCGCAATTTCGGGCATGGCTCGCGATTCCGCCGATTCGTCCGGGAGCAGCCAAGTGTCCAATGCTCTGCGCGACACGCCAATCCGGTTCGCAAAGGCGTCGCGGGTCATGTTCAGGCGGCGCATGGCATCGCGCAGGAGGGTTTGCTGTTGAGCTTGCACGATGGGCGCTCCGGAGGTGGTTGTGTACGCGATGCGTATATTAAATCACTCGCCGAAAACGTGCAATACGACTTCGCGCCTGCTCGGGGCGCGCCGGTGTTCGAAGACATAAATGCCTTGCCACGTGCCGAGGACCATCCGGCCGGCATCGACGGGAATGGATAACTGGACTTGCGTCAGGGCGGTTCGCAGATGCGCGGGCATGTCGTCAGGGCCTTCCGCGTCGTGGACGTAGCGCCCGGGCGCTTCCGGAGCAATGGTCTCGAAGAACTGTTCAAGGTCAGTGCGGACGTCGGGGTCGGCGTTTTCCTGGATCAGTAACGAAGCCGACGTGTGCCGCAGGAACACGGTCAGCAGACCGGTGCGGATGTCCTGGAGATTGATCCAGCGATGGATGTCGGGGGTAATTTCGTGCAGTCCGCGCGTGCGTGTGGGCACGCTCAGATGATGGAGCGCCTGCTTCATGTCGATGTCTCCGTAAAGGGAATGCGCGACGGGGAAGCGATCGCGCGTGCCTATGAAGTTTATCGGCTGGAGCGAGGTTTGGCAGACGGCGAGCGCGCGGACGGGACCGGGGTAATGCTGCCTGTGGTCATCGCGCGCTGGCGCCTTGCCGTGCAAGCGGCTCAATGGCCGAAGTAGATCGATTGATTGGCGTCGTCCGGCGCAACATGCACGCGGCTACCCGACACCGACGTGCCGTTGGCCGCCGATCCATACGACGAAGACGCGATGCTTTGTTGTTCGGCTACGCGTTGTTCGGCAGCCTGGATGTCTTGCGGATAGTTGACGTCCTCGCCACCCGGGTTGTAGCCGGCTTTTTCCAGTTGAACGAGTTCGGCTTTAACTTGGGCACGGGTGACGGGGGCGTTGCTTTGTGCAAAAGCGAAAGCAGGGGCGGCCAATGCCGACGAGAGAACGAGAGCGGAGATAAGGAATTTGTTCATGATGACCTCAAAGTTAAAGTTAGGATTCCGATTTATTTAACCGGCTTGCGAAGATTGATTCGGCGCGTTGGATCAGTTCGTTGCGCTGGACGAGTTGGTAGCCGCTGCGCTGGCTACCGCGTTGGCGTTGGCCGCCTGGTTTTGGGCCTGGCGTGCTTCTTGTTGTTGTGCGAGTTGGTGCGCGAAGATCGGGTTGACGTCGGGGTAGGACGAGTCAGTGACGAAATCGCGGCCGTCTTGCTGTGCCGCGATCAGTTCCTGATAGACCTGGGCGCGGGTCTTGGTTTGGGCAAATGCGTGTGCCGAGGCAATAGTAGCGAGGAACAGTACTGCGACGCTGAGGGTTTTCATGGTTTGCTCCTGCGAGGTTGATTGTGTGCAGCTTGCAATGGAGAGAACCCGGAATGAGCCCGGGATATTCCCGATAAATTTGATTATTTTTATGTTCGGAAGAATTAAAATTTATTTGGAAAGATGCGGAATAACCCCCTGGAGACGGTGTTTACGCGCGTAGGGGATTACATATAGGGGATTCTTGCGCTTGGCGTGGAATAAAGCCCGCTGCTGTGTGTTCGCCCCTGTACGAACAGCCAACATTGCCAGATCATGCCCATAGCAAAACCTCCAACGGAACCCCGGCTCTCCGAGTCGGACGTCCAGGCGTACGCCGACGGCATGCTCGATCCCCAGCGCGCGGCGAGCGTAGCGACATATCTGAAGAGCCGCCCTGACGAGGCGGATCGGGTCGCGTTTTACGGCCGTCTGAACTGGCAGATGCAGAACGCCTTTCACGAAGCCGACACCGAACACGCACCCCCGCCGCCCGCGTCCGTGCGGCGTATGTCGAGACGCAGCCTTCGCGCGCTGCTCATCGCGGCGGTTGTAGCGCTGGCAGTCGCCGCCGCCGCAATCTTTGCGTTCGACATTTCCGATTCAGCGCTCGACAATGCCTCGATGATGGCGCTTGAACAAGCCGTTGCTACCCAGGAAATGGCATCAGGGGCGGTCGGTTATGAAAGCGCGGTGAAGGTTTTGGCAAGCGCCCCAGATCTGTCCAGCGTCGGTTTCCACCCCGTCGCGCGCCGGGAAATGTCCGTGGGGCCATTCGCTTCGGCAACTGAATTCGTCTACCGCAATAAAGGTGGCGAGGCCGCCGTGCTGCTTGTAGCCCCAGGCCTGTTTGCACAGCGGCAGCCTCAATGGAAGGCCCATCGCGTGGGTGCAAGCCGCTTGCTCGCATGGACTGCGGGCGGCAAGCGTTACGTGTTGGCGGGCCGAGCGAAGACCCGTGGCCTGATGCTGGCAGCCGACTTGATGACGGGCAGTTAGGCATCAAGGCCGTAGCAAGAAGCTGCCGGCGGCATAATCACGCACCACGGTACAAAATACGCTGACAGCGGGAATATTCGCCACGACCCGGTGTTAGCCCATCATCAGAGCGGCGTTTTATCGAACGTTTGCGTAAGCTTACAAAATGAAGGAAGGCCGATGGGCGTCCGTGACGAGTTAATGGAACATGTGCCGCGATTGCGCCGCTACGCGCGAGCGCTGATCAATAATCGCGATCTCGCCGACGATCTGGTGCAGGACACGCTCGAACGCGCGCTCCGGCACACCGAGAAGTTTCAGACCGGCACCGATCTGCGCGCGTGGCTGTTCACGATCATGCACAACGTGTTCGCGAATCAGGCGCGCCGGGCGGGCGTGAAGGCCGTGCATGTTTCCGTCGATGACGAGAACATTTCCGAGCGCGAGTTTGCCGTGCCGGGCACGCAAACACAGTCGCTCGAAATGCGCGATCTGGACTTCGCGTTGCAGCGTTTGCCGCTCGACCAGCGCCAGGTCGTGTTGTTGGTAGGGCTTGAAGAAATGAGTTACGCCGAAGTGGCGCAGGCGCTTGAAATCCCGATCGGGACCGTCATGTCGCGCCTGTCGCGCGGACGTGAAAGACTGCGCGCATTGATGGCCGGCGCGCAACCGGGCGCTAAATTACAGGTGGTGCGATGAGCGACCAACAAACACCCATCAGTGAAGACGAAATTCACGCGTATGTCGACGGATCGCTGGCGGAACATCGCCGCGAGGAGATCGATCGCCTGCTGGAACGCGATGAAGCACTGGCTACGAAGGTCAGCGACTATTTCTCGCTGAACAGCATGTTCCATGACCGCTATGACCGCGTGCTAAGCGAACCCGTGCCGCAGCGTCTGCTGCCGCCCGAACCCAAGCGCTGGCGTGCTGCCGCCAACTGGCCGCAATTCGCGGGCATGGCGGCGGCGCTTGTGCTGGGCGTCGGGATCGGCGTGGCGGGCATGACGGGGACCATGGGCCACGACACCCTCGTGCCGGGAAGCGGCGGGGCGTCGGTGCAACGTGCAAGCTATAGCATGGGCGAGTCGTTTGCACGGCAGTCGGCTATCGCCCATGTGATGTACGCGCCGGAAGTGATGCGGCCCGTGGAAGTGGGCGCAGATCGCGAGCAGGAACTGGTGCAGTGGATCTCGAACCGGCTGGGTACGGATGTGCGTCCGCCCGTGCTGACGCGCTCGGGCTTTGAATTGATGGGCGGTCGCTTGCTGCCCGGCGACGACGGCCCGGTCGCGCAGTTCATGTACCACGACGCGAAGGGCGAGCGTATTACGCTGTGTATATCGCATCGGAAGATCAGCTCGGACACGACCGCGTTCAAGCTGTATCAAGATGGATCGGTGAACGTGTTTTACTGGATCGACGGTGACTTCGGTTACGCCGTGTCCGGCGCGATCGACCGGAAAGTGCTGCTTGACCTGTCGCACGACGTCTATTCGCAGTTGACCGCAATGGGGGGCGCCAAGCCGCCCTCGGGCGCTTCCGTGTCTACGCAATAAGCTTGGCGGCAGCCGCGGTGTTCAACAACACCGTGGCTGTTCCTGTTCCCGTCGCGGAACGCGGCGTTAGCCGATTAATTGCGCTAGCCCCGGAATAATCCGCCACGCAAAGTCGTTCACCCCGTTGTAGCCCCAGAAAATAGAAAAGTAAATCGTGCGCGTCCTTTGGGAATTGATATTGATAAGGATATCGAATTAATGATAAAAGGCGACAAACAGGATCGATCCCCATGACGACTGACCCATTTTCACCTCGCCCTCGCGGGCGGCAAACCATTCCGCTATTCAGGCTTGCGGCTATTGGCGCGGTCGTGGCGGCTATTGGCGGCGCTTTTGTCTACGTTGCCGGCTTTGTGACACCGCATCGCCTGACGCCGCAGCGTATTGTGAATACCTTCGAAGCGAATGCGGGCGTTCATCCAGGATTCCGCCGCAATCATGCGAAGGGCGTGTGCGTGTCGGGGTATTTCGAAGGCAATGGCCAGGCGTCGGATATCTCCCGCGCTGACGTGTTCAAGGCCGTGCGAACGCCAGTGATTGGACGCTTCGCCATTCCGGGCGGCGATCCGTCAGCCCCGGATGCAAGCGTGCCGGTGCGCAGCATGGCGCTGGATTTCAAGTTGCCCGATGGGCAGCAATGGCGCACGGGCATGAACAATACGCCGGTGTTTATCGTCAATACGCCGCAGGCTTTTTATGCTCAACTGGTGGCGTCGAAGCCGGATCCTGCGACGGGCAAACCTGATCCGGCGAAGCTCAAGGCGTTCTTCGCAGCACACCCCGAGACCGCGCCCTTCCTGCGTTGGGTGAAAGACCATCCACCATCTTCGAGTTTCGGCAACGCGGCGTACTACGGCATCAACGCATTTCGTGCAATCGATGCAAACGGCAAGACTCACTTCGTCCGCTGGTCGATGGTGCCTGAGACGCCGTACGCACCCGTCACCGCGGAAGAGAAGAGTCAGCACGACTTTCTCGATACCGAACTGCGCGACAGGCTGACAAGCGGTCCGCTGCGTTGGCACCTGATCCTGACGGTGGCCAAGCCTGACGACCAGACGACCGATGCAACCCAGGCGTGGCCCGAAGACCGGCCGCACATTGACGCGGGAACGCTGGTGATCGAGCACGAGAGCGCGCAGAGCGACGGCGATTGCGGGGATATCAACTACGATCCGACCATCCTTCCCGATGGCCTCAAGCCATCCGCTGATCCGCTGCTGGCAGCGCGTTCTTCGGCTTATGCGGTGTCCTATAACCGCCGCACGCATGAGGAGGCGCAGGGTCTGGCCTCGGCTCAGCCACCGACACGGGGTCACGAATGAGCGCCGATCGAAAGCACTTCAGTCCGTCAGCGCGATTTTTGCACTGGCTCATGGCGCCGCTCGTCATAGCGATGTTGTTCATCGGCGTGGGGATGGTGGCCACTTTATCGTCGTGGCATCAGACGCTGCTCGCCATTCACAAGCCGCTGGGGATAGCAATTCTTGTGCTGGTGAGCGTGCGTTTCATCGTGCGGCTGACACATCGCACGCCTCTTCTGCCCGACGACATGCCGCGCTGGCAGCAGCACGTCGCGCATCTGTCGCACTGGGTTTTCTATGTGCTGTTGTTCGCCATGCCGCTGGTCGGCTGGTCGATGCTGTCAGCCGGTGGTTTTCCGATCCACTTGTTCGGACCGGTGAACCTGCCGGCCATTGTCCCGCAGGACGTGCGCCTGTATGCGTTGCTTCGATCAGCGCATACGGTGCTGGCTTTGTTGCTGTTCGCGACGTTCCTCGCGCATCTCGGCGCGGCGATGTTCCATGGCCTGATCCGACGCGACGGCGTGTTTTCGAGCATGGCGAAGGGCGGCGACTAGGCGGCGGCCTTTCACGCCACGCTGGTCGTTTCAGCCAGCCTGCTCGACCGGCGTCACGTCCAGCTCCAGCTTTTGCGTGCCGCGCAACACGGTCACTTTCACCGCCCGATCGATACGCGATGCATCCAGCGAGCGCTGCAAGCTATCCACGCTATCAACGGCTAGCGTGTCCATGGCGACGATCCGGTCGTCCGTACGCAATCCACCGAGCGCCGCCGGACTCGCTTTCACGACCTCCATCACATGCACGCCGCTTGCCGCCGGCAGCTCGAAATAACGCTGCACCCGGCGCGAGATGGGCGTCGTTGTGCCGGCCACGCCAATGTACGCCCGCCGCACGCGCCCGTGCGCGAAGAGCTGCATGATGACCCACTTGGCGGTATCGATGGCTGTCGCGAACGAGATTGCCTGGGCGCCAGCAATGATCGCTGTATTCACACCAATCACCTGACCCGCCGAGTTGATCAACGGGCCGCCCGAGTTGCCGGGATTGAGCGCGGCGTCGGTCTGGATCACGTCGTAGATCATGCGTCCGGAGTTCGATCGCAGGGATCGTCCGAGCGCCGAGACCACCCCGGTCGTGACCGTCTGCGCGAGGCCGAGAGGATTCCCCACGGCAATCGCAATCTGCCCGACGCGCAACTTGCCGGATTCACCCAGTTCGACATGAGGCAATACGTCGGCGGAGCCAATGCGCAGCACCGCGAGGTCGCTGTCAGGATCGTCGCCGACGAGATCCGCGTCAAATTTCGCGCCGTCCGCGAGCGTCACGCGGATGTGCGTGGCGCCGTGCACGACGTGGCTATTCGTCAGCAGATAACCGTCGGGCGTGAAGATGAACCCCGAGCCTGAGCCTCCCTGCGCACCGCGGCCGCTTCGGCCACTTTGGTCGCCGGGCAATCGTCGTTCGACTGAAATAAAGGCCACCGCCTGTTGCACGCGGTCGAGCGCGCTGATCACGGTCTGAGAGTAAGCGTCCAGCAGGGCCTCGTCGCCGAGCGGGCTGGCGAGCGCGGGGCCGGTGAGGCCGCGCGATAAATCATCGATGAATTGGGGACGGCTTCCCATGATCATGCTCCGGATAAATGGATCATGAGATGCGGGATTCTTGGCGGTATTTCAAGCCCGCGCTGCGCTCCCCGCGACGGGCGGCCGTCTCAGCATTTCCACTGCGATCGATATCACAATTGATCGTTTAGTACTGGACGCGCGCGTTGTTAGCATGATCGGCTGCCTAATATTCCTGCGATGTCTCCATGAAAATATTCACCCGTCTGGCCGCGTGCCTCGTGCTGACCTTGACTGCCTTAAGCGCGGTGAGCGCCATGGCGCAAACGCCTTCGGGCGACCCCGTGAAGCTGCGCATCGGCTTTCAAAAATCCTCCACGCTGATCGCGATCCTGAAGGCGCGCGGCACGTTGGAACGCGCCGTGGCACCGCTTAATGTACGCATTGAATGGGGTGAATTCGCAAGCGGCCTGCCGCTCACCGAAGCATTGAACGCGGGCGCAGTGGACTTTAGCGCGGATGTAGCGGATACCGTCCCGGTCTTCGCGCAAGCCGCTAACGCCAACTTCGTCTACGTCGCGCAGGAATCGCCGTCGCCTTCGGCGCAAGCGGTGATCGTGCATCGCGACGCACCTATCCACACGCTCGCGGACTTGAAGGGCAAGCGCATTGCGGTGACGAAGGCGGCCGGTAGTCACTATCTGCTGCTCGCCGCGCTGGCCCGCGCCAAACTTTCGCCAGCCGATGTCAAGATCAGCTACCTCGCACCCGCCGACGCGCGTGCAGCGTTCGAGCGCAACGACGTGGACGCCTGGTTCGCATGGGACCCGTATGTGGCTTCCGTCGAACAAGATCCGGGCGCACGCATCCTTATCCGTGGGGACGGCCTTGCCTCGTATCAGCGGTATTACCTTGCGTCCACGCCCTTTGCACGAGCGCACCCGCAGATCATCGATATCGTCTTCAAGCAACTCGTTGAGGCGGGTGTCTGGACCAAGGCGCACCCGCAAGAAGCGGCCAAGATTCTGGCCCCGGTGTGGGGTCTCGATCAGGCAACAGTCGAGCGCGCCAATACGCGGCGCACGTATGCCGTGCGTACGGTTGTAGGGAAGAACTTCGGCGAGCAGCAAGCCATTGCCGACACTTTCTATCAGGCGAAGCTGCTGCCCAAGCCCGTCGATACCGCCAGCGCGCTTGTCTGGGACTTCGCCGGGCGCAAGGCTGTGGCAGCGAATTCAGCTACGGCATCGCTGACCGCAACGCAGCCGTAGCGGTGGTTAATCGATGACCTCCCGTAAGTCCTCACCTTCACCGGGTCGCCGGCGTTTGCTCGGCAGTCTCGCTGCCGGCGGCTTCGCCGCCTCACAAGCAGGCGCTGCCGAATTGCTCAAGCCGCTTGAGATCGCGTCATGGTCGAAGTCGCCCGGCACACCGATCCTCGAACATCCTTACGGCCTGCCGTCGCGATACGAAGCAGAGGTGGTGCGCCGCGCGGCCAAGGCGTGGCCATTGCCCGGCGCGGCGTCCTCCATGACGCCGCTCGCCGATCTGCATGGTTCGATCACACCGAACGGTCTTGTCTACGAGCGTCATCACGCGGGCGTTCCGGATATCGATCCTGCGCTGCATCGGCTCGCCATTCACGGACTAGTACGGAATCCAAATCTTTTCACGATGGACGATATCCTGCGACTACCGTCGGAGTCGCGGATTCATTTCATCGAATGTTCGGGGAATACTGGTAACGAATGGAACGGTCCGAGCGGCATGCCGGTGCAACTCACGCACGGTCTGTTGTCGTGTTGCGAATGGACGGGGGTGCGTTTGTCCACGTTGCTGGAAGAGGTCGGCGACACTACTGGTGGATCAGGTTGGGTGCTGGCCGAAGGCGCCGATGCCGCCGCGATGACTCGCAGCCTGCCGTTGCAGCGCATTGCGGATCGGGCGCTTGTGGCTTACGCGCAAAACGGTGAGCGCTTGCGTCCCGAGAATGGCTATCCGTTGCGGCTGATCGTGCCCGGCTTCGAGGGCAATACGCACGTGAAGTGGCTGCGCCGCCTGAAGGTGGTCGATGCTCCTTTGCAGACGCGCGAGGAAACGTCGAAGTACACGAATCTTCTCGCCGATGGCACCGCGCGCCAGTTCGTGTTCGAGATGGACGCGAAGTCGGTGATTACGCGGCCGTCGCCGGGACATCGGCTGACCACGCACGGGTTTTATCCGATCTCCGGATTGGCATGGTCGGGACGCGGGACGATCCGCCAGGTGGAAGTCTCAACGGACGGTGGCGCAAGCTGGCGATCGGCGCGGCTTGAAACGCCCGTGCGTGACCGCGCGCTCACGCGTTTTGAGGCTGACTGGAACTGGACCGGCGAGCCGGCAAGCATACTGTCGCGCGCCACCGATTCAACCGGCTACGTCCAACCCACACGCGAAGCGCTGGTCGCCGCGCGCGGTCTCAACTCGCAGTACCACTACAACGGGATCCAGCAATGGCGTATTGACGCAGCA
This sequence comes from Burkholderia sp. S171, assembly GCF_009766085.1. Lineage (GTDB taxonomy): Bacteria > Pseudomonadota > Gammaproteobacteria > Burkholderiales > Burkholderiaceae > Caballeronia. Next base: position 34,628 of record NZ_LMUF01000076.1, read on the forward strand.
GGCGAGGTGCGCAATGCGTAGAGCGCTATTGCTCGCGCTGATTGCCGTGGCGCCCGCGTGCTTCGCAGCGCACGACATTGGCACGCCGCTTACGGCGGACGAGATTGCTGCATGGAATATCGATGTTGCCCCGGATGGGCGTGGTCTTCCTGCGGGCAGCGGGGACGTGACGACGGGCGCGCATATATTCGCCGAGAAATGTGCAGCCTGTCACGGCGCATTAGGGCAGGGTTTGATCGGCGATGCGCTGGTGGGCGGAAGGGGCACGCTGACGAGCGCCAAGCCCAAGCGCACCGTTGGTAGCTATTGGCCCTATGCCACCACGTTGTTCGACTACATTCGCCGCGCGATGCCCTACAACGCACCGCAGTCCCTGTCGGCTGACGAGGTTTATGCGCTTAGTGCTTTTCTGTTGAATCAGAACGCCATCGTACCGCCCAATACACGGCTTGATGCGCAGTCACTACCAAAGATAAGGATGCCGAATCGTGATGGTTTCGTACCCGATCCGCGTCCTGGCCGACTCTGACTATTAAGGAGCAAAGCATGTCTGACCATTACCGAACGAAAGACGAAACATTACCGCACTTGGCCGTTCCATCCCGCCGTCGTACCCTGCTTAAGATAGCCGCGCTAGGCGCAGGTGCCACCAGCATTCTGACCGGCGCCGGCGCACTACTGACGAGCCGGACGGCACGCGCCGAGGAGTCGGGCAAAACGTTCCGCATCGGTTATCAGAAGTACGGCAACTTCGTCGTTCTGAAGGCGCGCGGTACGCTCGACAAACGGCTTGCAGCGCAAGGCGTCACCGTGCAATGGCTCGAATTCCCCGCTGGACCGCAACTTCTGGAAGGCCTCAACGCAGGTGCAGTCGATGCCGGTACGGTAGGTGAAACGCCACCCATCTTTGCGCAGGCCGCGGGCGTGGACTTTGTCTATGTCGGCAACGAACCTCCTGCACCGCAAGGCGAAGCGATTGTCGTGCCGCACGATTCGGCTATCCGTAAAGTAGAAGACCTGCGCGGCAAGAAAGTGGCGTTGAACAAGGGCTCGAATGTGCATTACTTGTTAGTCGAAGCCTTGAAGAAAGCCGGGCTTTCGTACACCGACATTCACCCGGTCTACCTGGCTCCCGCCGACGCGCGCGCGGCCTTCGTGCAGGGCAGCGTTGACGCATGGGTCATCTGGGACCCGTATCTCGCGGCCGTCGAACGTCAGGCGAATGCACGCGTGATTGCGGACGGCACCGGGCTGGTGCGCAACACGCAGTACTACCTTGCAACACGTAAGTTCGCGACTGCCCAGCCGCAGCTTGTGCATGCGCTGCTGGAGGAGCTCGATCACGTCGATCAATGGGGACGCGACAACGTGCCGGATGCCGCCAAGCTTTTGTCGCCGCTAGTTGGACTGGACCAGCCAACGCTTGAACGCGCGTTGAAACGGACCGGATACGGCGTTCAGCCGATCACGCCGGAGACCCTTGCCTACCAGCAGCAGATTGCCGATACCTTCACCGACCTCAAGCTGATTCCGAAAAAGCTGTCGGTCGCCAATGCACGCTGGAACGTCGCTTAGCTTGAATATTGCGCTCCTGCGTCGCTAGAGACGCGTAAGCAGAATTGGCGAGAACCTTAGCTTAAATAAATCGTTCATGCCTAAAGTGGGCATCGCTAAGATGAATCAACTGAACGGGGACGGGCGACTCGTTTCGCATGAACATGGGCGGTATTTTTGTTCGTCGCGTCTGCGCTCGCTTCCTGTTCGACACTCGAACTTACACCGCAAGGCAGGAGCCCTCGATGAATGTTTTCTGGTTCATTCCGACCCACGGCGACAGCCGTTATCTCGGCACGACGCAAGGCGCGCGCGCCGCGGATTACGACTACTTCCGCCAGATCGCAGTCGCGGCCGACACGCTTGGCTATGAGGGCGTACTACTGCCAACGGGTCGCTCATGCGAAGACGCGTGGGTGGTTGCCTCCAGCCTGATTCCCGCAACCAAGCGCCTCAAGTTCCTCGTCGCAATTCGCCCGGGCCTCACGTCACCGGCATTGTCCGCACGCATGGCGTCGACCTTCGACCGCCTCTCCGGCGGCCGTTTGTTGATCAACGTGGTGACGGGCGGCGACCCGATCGAACTGGCCGGCGACGGTGTGTTCAATGACCACAATACCCGCTATGAAGTCACGGACGAATTCCTGCAAATCTGGCGCGGTCTGCTTGAGTCGTCGCATGAAGGCGGCTCGATCGATTTTGAGGGCAAGCACTTGAGTTCTAAAGGCGGCAAGGTGCTCTATCCGCCCGTGCAAAAGGCGCATCCGCCGCTGTGGTTCGGCGGCTCGTCGCCGGCGGCGCACGAGATTGCAGCCGATCACATTGATACCTATCTGACCTGGGGCGAACCGCCCGCTGAAGTTGAAAAGAAGCTCGCCGATATCCGTCGCCGCGCAGCCGATAAAGGCCGCAAGATCAAGTTCGGCATTCGCCTGCACGTGATCGTGCGCGAGACGGAACAGGAGGCGTGGGCCGACGCGGACAGGCTCATCAGCAAGCTCGACGATGAAACCATCACGCGCGCCCAGGCATCGTTTGCAAAGATGGATTCGGAAGGCCAGCGGCGCATGGCGGCGTTGCACGGCGGTCAGCGTGACAAGCTTGAGGTCTATCCGCATTTGTGGGCCGGTGTAGGCCTTGTGCGCGGCGGTGCGGGCACGGCGCTGGTAGGCAATCCGGAGCAGGTCGCGGGCTTGATGAAGGAGTACGCGGCGCTCGGTATCGACACCTTCATCCTGTCAGGCTATCCGCATCTTGAAGAGTCGTACCGGTTTGCCGAACTCGTCTTCCCGCTGCTGCCGCGTGAACAGAAAGAGCGCACGTCGGGTCCGTTGTCGGGGCCATTCGGTGAAATCGTCGGCACGTCGTATCTGCCGCGCGCTTCTCAAAGTTGATTGGCAAGTTGATTCGCAAAGTTGAACCCGGAGGTCCGATGAACGTGGGTCCGTTTTTTCGTCGCGCGGGCGTACAAGCCGCGCCTTGGCTTGTGCCCATCCTGATCCTGATCGCATGGGAACTGGCCGCGCGCACGGGCGGTTTGTCGTCACGGGTATTGCCCGAACCCCTGGCTGTGGTCAAGGCCGCGTGGGAGCTGATCCAGTCGGGCGACATGTGGGCGAACGTGAAGGTCAGTGCATGGCGTGCGCTGACGGGCTTTGCGATCGGCGGTGGTATCGGCTTTGTGCTTGGGCTGGGAACCGGACTCTTCAAGCCGGCTGAGATCGCTCTCGACTCGACCGTGCAGATGATCCGCAATATCCCCGCGCTCGCGATGATCCCGCTGGTGATTTTGTGGTTCGGCATCGGCGAGGAAGCGAAGCTTTTCCTGGTCGCCTTGGGCGTATTTTTCCCCGTATATACGAACACGTATCACGGCATTCGTTCCGTTGATGCAGACCTGATCGAGATGGCACGCAGCTACGGACTCTCGGGCTTTGCGCTGTATCGCGACGTGATTTTGCCGGGGGCATTGCCTTCTATTCTGGTGGGCGTACGGTTCGCATTCGGGTTGATGTGGGTGATGCTGATCGTGGCTGAGACCATCTCGGCGCAATCGGGGATCGGCTACATGACGATGAACGCGCGCGAGTTCCTGCAGACCGATGTAGTGGTGGTCGGCATCCTGCTTTATGCGCTGCTCGGAAAGCTCGCCGACATGCTCGCGAAGTCGATCGAGCGGGCAACACTGCGCTGGCATCCTGCGTATCAGAAGGGAGCAAAACCGTGACATCAAGCTACGCATCGTATGCATCGGGCAACGCCGTGCTGGAAGGCAACGGACCGGAAATTGCCACACGTGAACGCGCGCCCGCAGTAACCGCACCCCGTACGCCTAACGCTGACATGGCCGTCTCGCTGCAAGGCGTCGACAAACATTTCGGCGAGCGCGAGGTGTTGTCGAACTTTGATTTCGCCATCGAGCGCGGCAGTTTTGTGTCGATAGTCGGACGCAGCGGCTGCGGCAAGTCCACGTTGTTGCGGCTGATTGCCGGCCTTGAAAAAGCGACGGGTGGTGTCGTGCAACGCAATGCGGCGGCGGGAGCGAGCGTTCTGGAGACCCGCATCATGTTCCAGGATGCGCGCCTGCTGCCTTGGAAAAGCGTGCTGCAAAACGTCATGCTCGGTTTGCCGCGTTCGTCACGTGAAGACGCGCGCGCGACGCTGGCTGAAGTGGGCTTGAGTGCGCGGGAAGGAGACTGGCCCGCGCAACTGTCAGGTGGTCAGCGGCAACGGGTAGCGCTTGCACGCGCGCTGGTGCACCGGCCGGACCTGCTGTTACTGGATGAACCGCTGGGCGCGCTCGATGCATTGACGCGCATTGAAATGCACGCACTGATCGAACGTCTGTGGCGCGAGCATCGTTTCACTGCACTGCTTGTCACGCACGATGTGCAGGAAGCGGTGGCGCTGGGCGAGCGGATCGTGTTGATCGAAGCGGGGAAAATTTCCTTCGATGCCGCCATCGCCCTGCAACGGCCGCGCTCGCGCACGGCGGAAGGTTTCGCTGAACTGGAAGAACAAGTGTTGTCGCGTGTTCTTAAGAACGGCGCGCACACGGGCTAGCGGGTTATCGATTCACTCATTGCCGCTGTCTACCGGCCCCGGCACTATTCAATCAATACGGAGCATCATCATGGGCATCACGGCAATCAATGTACGCAACCAGTTCAAAGGGCATATCAAAGAGATTATCCGTGGTTCGGTGGTCTCGGAAGTCGATGTGGAGACGCCTTATGGCATTGTTACGTCGGTGATCACCACGCGTTCGATCGATGAGCTGGAACTGAAGGTAGGGAGCGAAGTGATCGCGTTCGTAAAGTCGACGGAAGTTTCCATCGCGAGGCTTTGAACGCGCAGTGAAGGGGCAGGGCGTACTCAGGCCGCGACTGCCCCAAGACCTTCCATCAATTCGCCGCGCAGGCTCGCAAGCAAAACGTCCCGACGATCGCGCGGCCGCTCGACACTGACCTCGATCTCACGCACGATCCGTCCCGCTCCGGTTTTACCCGACGGCGTCATCAGCAGCACGCGGTCCGAAAGATAAAGCGCTTCGTCCAAATCGTGCGTGACTAGGAGCGCCGCCGTCCCATGCGAGCGCACGAGCGACAACAACAGATCCTGTAATCGCATCCGGGTCATTGCATCGACCGCGCTGAAGGGCTCGTCAAGCAGCAGCAAATCCGGCTCGGAAAATAGCCCTCTTGCGATTGCTACCCGCTGCGCCATGCCACCGGACAACTGCTTGGGAAGATAAGTGCGCGCCTCGGCAAGACCCACTTCAGCTAGCAATTCACCCACACGCGGGTCACGTCCACGACGCGGGCCTGCTGGAAACGCGACGTTGTCCGCCACGCTCAGCCAGGGCAATAAACGCGGTTCCTGAAAGATCACGCCGATCCTGCTTGATGGACCTTGTTGTGGTTTTCCATCGATTAGGATCTCGCCATTGAAGTCCCGGTCCAGGCCCGAAAGAATCCGCAACAACGTGCTCTTACCGCAACCACTCGGACCGACAAGACTTACTATTTCGCCGCGCCGGATCGAGAGCGTCAGACGTTCGAGTATGGTGCGCGTGTCGTAGTGTTTGTCAGAGACGCGCAGGTCGAGAAGAGGGGCGCTCATAGGCGGTTTCCGTTACTGGTGTCGCGCCATGAAAGCACGCGGGTTTCGATCGCCTTCAGCACGCTATCGCTTAGTTTTCCGAGTAACGCGAGTAACAGGATTGCCCCGAACACAAGGTCTGGACGTCCGGTTTCGCGTCCATCGCTCAGCAGATAACCCAGACCACGCGTGGCCGCGATCAGCTCTGCGGCGACCATGAACATCCATGCAAGGCTGAGACCGGTTCGCAGCCCGGTGAAGATATGCGGCAGCGACGCTGGAAGTAGAATACGCGTGAAGAGCGCCCGCTGACTCAGGCGATTTACCTCGCCGAGTTCGATCAGCTTGCGGTCCACGCCGCGAATGCCGGCGACCACGCTCAAGTGCACGGGAAAGAACGCGCCGATCGCGATCAGCGTGATCTTGGGCGCTTCGTCGATACCCATCCATAGCAGGAGCACAGGAACCCATGCCAGCGATGGAATGGCCCTTAGCGCCTGGAAACTGGGATCGAGCAGCGCGTCGAGTCTTCGGCTCAGGCCCATCGCCGCACCGAAAAAAATTGCCACGACCGCGCCAATAGCAAAGCCTGCAAACACGCGCAGGCTACTGGCGCCGATATGTCGCGCCAGACGGTCGCCGCCGAGTTGCCAGAGCGTTTCTACTATGGTGCTTGGCGCCGGAACCAGATGCTCGGGCACTACATGGGTTCTCACCAGCGCTTCGATGAGACCGAGAAACGCAAAGGGCAGAAGGAGCCCGGCGATGCGCCATGATTGCAGCGGGGACCGCGCCGTTTTCTTCCCGGACGATAATCGTCCAGGCAACGCGAGTGATTCATCGGAGGCCATCACGTTCGCCCTTAGCGCGGGCCGGTTCATTTGCTGCTAGCCGATGCGATGACAGGCTGCGCGAACTTGACGTCGATCAGCGCGTCGATCACCTGATTCAGATCGGTGCCCGGTTTAACGAGCTGTTCCTGCGTGAGAATCGGCGCGGCGGCCTTCAACGCATCGATCTGCTCGGCGCCAGGTTGTGGATGGCTGAAGTCATTGCGGCTCAGTTGCAGCTTTGCCACCGGCAACGACAACTTCGACTCCTCGGAAATGATCTTCGCGGTTTCGTCCGGATGCGCAGCGATCCACACGCGTGCCTGTTCGTACACTTTCAGCACATGTGCAAGGGTCTCAGGATGCTCCTTGATGAAGTCTTCACGCGCATTCAGGAATCCGTAGGTGTTGAACGCAACGTTACGATAAAGGAGCCGTGCGCCGTCATCAATTTGCGCTGCGGCCATGTGCGGATCGAGTCCGGCCCATGCGTCGACTTGCCCGTTAGCGAGCGCGGTGCGCCCATCGGGATGTTGCAGATTGACCAGCTCCACATCGTCGCGTGTCAGACCGACCGTATGCAGTGCACGCAACGTAAAGAGGTAGGGGTCCGTGCCTTTGGTCGCGGCAATTTTCTTGCCCTTCAGATCCGCCAAGGTCTTGAGCGGCGAATCCTTGGCGACGACCAGCGCGGTCCATTCGGCCCGCGAGTAAATATAGACTGCCCGGATGGGATTGCCGTTGGCACGCCCGAGCAGGGCGGCCAGGCCCGCTGTGGAGCCAATATCGATCGCACCGCTGTTCAGGTATTCAAGCGCGCGGTTGCTGCCGAGGCTTAACACCCACTTGACCTGCGTGTGATCAGGCGCAAGTTCTTTTTCCAGCCAGCCCTGGCGTTTGATGACCAGGCTTTCGGGCGAGTAATACGCGTAGTCGAGCTTTACTTCGGCGGGTGGTGCGGCGTGCGTGACGGCCGGCACCCATGCTGCCGCCATCATGGCGAGCAAGGTGATGAAGCGAGAGAGTAGCGTGCCCCGGGCAAATTTCATCGATCGGTCCTGTTGGTCTTTCGAACAATTTTTTTAGTGACCGGTCAATGTAATGAAAGCCGCTGCCGGGGCGAACCAATAAAAGCTCAGAACTTAAGCACGTCGGAAGCTATGCAGGTTCGCCTCACGGCGTGGACGTCCCGCTTAGAACGCCGGAATGATTGAGCCCTTGAACTGGGTATCGATGAAATTCTTCACGTCCGGCGACTCATACGCGGCGACCAGTTTCTTGACCCAGGGTGCGTTGCGATCCTGAGTGCGAACGGCGATCAGGTTGGCGTAAGGGCCCTTCAGGTCTTCAATGGCAATGGCGTCTTTCGTAGGCGACAGGCCCGCTTTCACGGCGTAGTCCGTATTGATCGATGCCGCCGCGAGGTCGTCCAGCGAGCGCGGCAACTGTGCCGAGTCGAGTTCGATCAGCTTGATGCCCTTGGGGTTCTCGACTATGTCGAGCGGCGTTGCGTTCACGCCATCTTTACCCACACTGGCCTTCAACTTGATGATGCCGTTTTTCTGCAGCAGCAACAGCGCGCGATTGCCGTTCGACGGGTCGTTCTGGATACCGACTTTCGCCCCTTGCGGCAGGTCTTTCAACGACTTGAACTTCTTCGAGTAGAAGCCCATTGGCGCCACGTAGGTCAGGCCGACGTTGACGATCTTGTAGTCGCGCTGCTTGATCTGGCTGTCGAGGAAGGGCTGATGCTGGAAGCCGTTTGCGTCGAGGTCGCCTGCATCGAGTGCGGCATTGGGCTGGATGTAATCGTTGAATTCGATCACCTTGATCTTGAGGCCTTCACGCGCTGCAACTTTGGACACTTCGGTCCAGATCTGCGAGTCGGGGCCGCTCATGGTGCCGATTTTCAGCGGCGCGTCTTCCGCATGGGCGACGCCGAAGACAGCGCCGAGTGCGGCGAAGGCGAGACTTGCAAGTACAGTTCTACGATGCATGTTGAAACTCTTTCTGGTTGGCAGGCGCGAATCGTCTCATGACTTGCGCGCTAGCCTAACCATTCTGTTTTCATGTGTTTATGCCAATTTGAAAGCTTAGCTAAGACCCGATGCATACGAGGGATGCACCGGTCAGTAGTCGCACGACTTGCTTCATTCCTTCCAGAAAACCAGCGCCCGCAATTCGATGCTTCTGCGTGGTGCGGCACCTTCCGGCGTAGTCGGATCTTCAAACGCTGTGTGTGCGGTCAGACGGGCCGTGCCATCGTCACGAGAGTCATAGATCTTGAGCAGCAGCGGCTCGTCGGGCCGTAGCTTCGGGAAGTAATACCAGCGATGCGCGGGGTTATGCGTGAAGGAAAAAGTCTCACCGACTTTGTCCTTGTACACGAGGTCGCTTGGCACCAGATCGCTCGCTGCAATCGAGCGTGCGTCGCAAAGTGCAAGGGGTAGCTGCTCCACGACGTCGAGCGGACGCCACAGGTTGATGATTGCAAAGCGGTGCATGAGGCGTTGCGCGGCTTCATCGGCAGGTAGATGGTCTCGCACGCGACGCGGCCCGGAGACGAACGTCTGGTCGTTGTGCACGCGCCTCACGGGTTCGCGCAAGGACGCGGTGGCGCGCGAGCCGCTCAAGCTGTCGCGCAGGGTGTGATCGAAGACCACAACCTTCTCCGCGCCCGTCGCCTTTAGCAGGACCTGTTCGGATTCGCGGTAGTAGATCGAGCGGATGGCGGCGTCGTCGCTGAAGTCGGTCAAAGCGCTCGCGTGCGCGATGCGTTCGAAGCCGCTTTTATCCAGCGATAGCTCTCCCGCTGCCGCGAGTGGACGCGCGTCGCGGATGGTCACGCGCCGCGGTTCGAGTGCGCCTGACGTCCAGGCAACACCGGGCGGCGGCTCGAACGTATAGCTCACCGGCCGGCCTTCGCCAGCTCGCAGATAATTGAGTTCAGCCTCTACCGCCTGCAACGTCTCTGCACGCGGACGTTCTTCGAATACGGTGCTCATGGTCGTTCCTCGGCCTCTTGATCAAGACTTCAAAGCTATACCCGCAAGACCCGAAGCTGAACGAATAAAAATCCATAAGGTTATGCGCTCGGCATTGCGATAACCCTACTTGCTGGCGAAGTATTCCGGAAGGCGGAAGCCATCGTAGAAGTGATTGGTTCGGATAGCTTGCTGAAAAGCGGGCGATTGATAGGCATCGACAATGTCCCGCGTACTGCGCGATGTCTTGTTCGCGGCCCTGACCACTACCTGGTTAATGTACGGTGGTGTCATCTGCTCGAGGGCCAGCGCGTCGGTCAGTTTGTAGCCGCTGAAGATCGCGAAATTGCCCTGAATGGCGGCGAAATCGACGTCATCCAGTGCGCGCGGCGCCTGCGCATTTTCAAGCGGAACGATCTTGATGCCGGCCGGATTCGCGATCACGTCACGCTCGGTCACATCCACCGGATTGCTGTTCGGGCGAAGCTTGATCCAGCCGATCCGCTGCAGGATCTTGAGCGCGCGCTCCAGGTTGACCGGATCGTTGGGCACGGCCACTGTCGCGCCGGCCTTAACGTCAGTCAAGGCGTGATGCTTCTTCGAATAAAGGCCCATTGGCGGCGTGGGTACTTGCACGACGGCAATCAGATCCGTTCCGTTGCGATCGTTATATGACTTCAGATAGACCTCGTGCTGCATGACGTCTGCCGTGATCTCTCCACGATGAACCGCCTGATTCGCTTCCAGCCCCGTGCTGAATTCCACGTACTTGATCGTGTAACCCTTCTGGCGTAATTGCGGTTCGACGCCGGCCTTGAATTCATCGGCGTAAGGTCCGGGCACGAAGCCAATGCGCAGTTCGTTTGCACTGGCTGCACGGGCGCTGAACGGAGCGAGCGCGGCGCACAGCGCCAACGCAAGGAGGAAGGGGCGTTTCGACATGGGGATCAATGGAAAAAGTCAATGACTGCAGGCGCGCCGAAAAGGTACGCATGACAGCGAAATCAAAGCGAAGCGCGCGCTACGTTTCAACGCGCGCTTCGTGGTTCAGAAAGTTTCCTTGAACGGACGCAGATCAAGTTCCTGCGTCCATGCGCTTCTATGTTGATGGTGCAGTTGCCAGTAGCTTTCCGCGATGGCGCTTGCGTGCAGCAAGCCATCGTCACCAGCCTGCTGCACTCGCTGCGGTGCGGATTGCCGTAGACGCTCACCGTCGATGCCGCCATCAATCACGATATGCGCCACATGCACGCCCTCGGCTCCGAACTCACGCGCGAGGGTCTGGCTCAATGAACGCAGCGCCGCCTTCGATGCAGCAAAAGCGGCGAAGGGCGGTTTGCCGCGTAATGCAGCCGTAGCGCCCGTGAATAGCAGCGTGCCGCGCCCCGTTGAGCTGGTCGTGTTCAGCCCGTTGTTCAGGATTCGGCGCAGTGCTGCCTGAGCAAACAGGAAGCCGCCGAGCACGCTGGTGCGCCACGCCTGCTCGAAGTCCGCTGCGCTCAGTTCAAGCGTGGGCGCACGGCTCGCGCCACCTGCGTTGAATATGGCCGCCGTTAAGGGGCCGAGTTCACGCACGCGGTCGGCAAGCTCGGCGACCGTTGCTTCGTTCGAGATATCGCCGGGCAATGCGTGAGCCACGCCGCCTGCGGCGCGAATCTCCGCAGCGATGCTTTCCACACGTTCGGCCGTGCGTCCGGTGAGAGCGACCGTGAAGCCGCCCTCCGAGAAGCGCCGGGCGACTGCTGCGCCGAGTCCTGCACTGGCGCCGACGCCGGCGATCCATGCGACGGGCGATTGTTCATGCGGGAGACTGGAAGATGACTGGATGGTTGAGTTCATGGCGATGACGTTAGACCGGCTCGTGGTGATTGGGAAGGAAGAAAACGCGATAACGTTATTCGACGCTGCGAGATTGATTCTAGTCCTGGGTCATCTTTTGCGTTCGGCGTGGTTTGTATATGTGGATCGATTGGTTGAGGCCGCTGCGAGGTGGTCGTAATGTGCATATCGAAACGTCGGGGTCTTTTTTTCAAGCCGCGGTGCATGTCCGATCTTCAATCGAAAAAGACCCGAATGTTCCAACCTCAAGCTGGCGATCCGCCTTTCAGGAGACACGCAATGAACGCAGCTGTCGCAAGCACTACCGAGTCGGTCCAGGTCACGCCGCTGTCGGCGTTTATCGGCGCGCAAATCAGTGGCGTCGATCTATCGCAGCCACTCGACGCTCATCAGGTCGCGCAGATTCGCGCGGCGTTGTTGAAGTGGCGCGTGATCTTCTTTCGCGAGCAATTCCTCACGCATGCGCAGCACGTGGCGTTTTCCGCGCAGTTCGGCGAACTCACGCTGGGGCATCCCGTGTTCGGGCATGTAGAAGGGCATCCTGAGATTTATTCCATTTCCAAGTATCGCAAGGCAACGCGCTTCGAAGGACAGGCGTTGTTACGTCCATGGACCGGTTGGCATACCGATGTGACCGCGGCGGTTAATCCGCCGTTCGCATCAATCCTGCGTGGTGTCACGATCCCGCCTTATGGTGGCGACACGCAATGGACTAGCCTTGTCGCCGCGTATGAAAAACTGTCGGCGCCGCTGCGGGATTTTGTCGATGGTTTGCGCGGGGTGCATCGATTCACACCGCCTGCAGGGGCCAGCGGCACCACTGCGTTTCAGCAAGCCGTGCAGCAACGCGCGCTGGTCACTGAACATCCGCTGGTGCGTGTGCACCCTGAAACCGGCGAGCGTGCGCTGTATGTCAGCCCGAGTTTCCTGAAGCATATTGTTGGCGTGTCACCGCGTGAGAGTCAGGCGATCCTTGAGCTGCTGTGGGAACACGTGACGCGTCCGGAGTTCTCGGTGCGGTTCAAATGGGAACCGGGCAGCATCGCGTTTTGGGACAACCGGTCGACTGCACACCTTGCGCCATCGGATATCTTCGACCTGGAGTTCGATCGCCAGTTGTATCGGACAACGCTGGTGGGCGATGTGCCAGTGGGGCCGGACGGACGCGCGTCGGTCGCGGTGGAAGGGTCGCCGGTTAATGCTGCAGCAGCGGTGGCGTTGAACTAAGAGGCCGTTGGTTTTCGTTCGCACTCGGGTTTGGATTTGGGTTTGGATGTGGGTTTGGATTTGGATTTGGGTTTGCCGGTGAGGGTGGTCGGGGTTTATGCCGGGGTGGTGCTTTCAGTGTTAGTGGTCTGCGTACGTCGGATTTTCTCTTTATCACTGTTAGCCACTGTGCGTGGCGGCCCGTCATTTCTTTGTCCAAAGCGACAAAGAAACGAA
>NZ_LMUF01000015.1 GCF_009766085.1 Burkholderia sp. S171
TTTGTCCAAAGCGACAAAGAAACGAAGCAAAGAAAACGCTTTCACCGCTCTACCCTAAGTGTCCACAGCGTGCAGTTTTGATTCATAGGTGCCCCAAAAGCACGGTGCTCGCCAGAGCGCAGGATGTTTGAAGCCCTCCTTCTCGCGAATCCTGACATAGACACGCTTCGCCACCAGTGCTCTCGGGCAAGCACGAGTTGCTACGTACCAGCACGGCCTCACGCGCAGTTGAGGCTTCTTTTTAGTCAGTTGGCTGAACCGTGGCGTGGTCGGCGTGCGGCATACGGCTGAACGTATATTTACAGCTTAATTTTTGAGTGAATCGGCTGCTCGGCGTGCATGGTCGTTTTCATGGAATCCGGCTCACGCATGCTTGCGGCTTCGTTGCTTAGTCGCTAAGTGGGTTGGCGATGTGGTTCGTCATGCGTACTGATTTGGTGGGTGGTTCACGCGGATAGCGCGGGGTGAACCTTGGGCAGGTTCAATCACTGGTGGCGAAGCGTGTCAGAACCTGAGTTCGGAGAAGGAGGGTTTCACACATCCTTCGCTCTGGCCAGCACCGTGCTTTTGGGGCACCCATGAATCAAAACTGCACGCTGTGGACACTTAGGGTAGAGCGCTTAAAGCGTTTTCTTTGCTTCGTTTCTTTGTCGCTTTGGACAAAGAAATGACGTGCCGCCACGCACAGTGGCTAACAGCGATAAAGAGAAAATCCGACTCACGCGAACCACTAACACTGAAAGCAGCAACCCGGCATAAACTCCGACCGCTAACCCCGGAACCTAGCACCCCGGCATTGACCCCGACCGCTAACGCTGGGATTAGCACCCCGGCATCAACCCCAACCGCTAACCCCAAACCCCGCAACGCCCCAAACCCCGCACCGCCCCAAACCCCGTCCACTACCTCAGGGGCCTCGACGCTGCATCCCCCGCATCCTGCCGCCGCGCGCCCTTTCTCGACCTCGCGCTCGCCGATGCGCCGAACTCGCTCAAAATCTGCGTCCGTGCCCGGCTGGCAAACACCAGAACCCCAAACCCATTGGCTTCATACCAATAGCCACCATTTTCGAGCCCGTCGAGTGGCTGCTCCAGCGCGTTCGTAATACATTCAATGCACCGACGATGCAACTCGTCCACCGCCGGATACGGCGGTTGCGCGCCACGAACGCTGCAAAGAAGCACATCAAGACCTGGCAACACGTGCGCATACAACACCGGCTCATCCTGTGCACGAGCCCGCGCAATCTTGGTGTCAAGTTGACCGAACGGCTTGAAATGCCTCAGCACGGCGAGGAAAGACTCGTCGCCGTCGACCTTTGCGCGTCTACGCTTTTTCGGGAAGGACATAAAAATTCGCCTGAAAAAGAATTGCAAAAAACGCAGCGTCCTCATGCGGCCACTCCCGTCTGGCGGGCCGCTCGTTTGTCTGGACACGTCGATCTTTTATAGCACATCGAAGTGGTGGATTCACGGCGATTCAGTTTAGGACACCGCACGCCGGTCAGGCTCGACCGGCCTAGCGGTGGCGCACGAATCATGCCGATAACCCTGCTGCGGCTCGCATGGCATTCAGTCTCAATAATAGACCTACGAAACCCCGCTGCGATGAAAATTCACCAGGAAAATTCAAACGCGTGTCATGACGACCACCAACCCCCGGATTGCACCCAAAAATGAAAAAGCCCGCGATGTCCGTCGCGGGCTTTTCTGAATCGCTGCTGCCTCGCTGCTCACTTAGCGCCTCAGGTCAGACCCTAAGCTTCATCTCTCAGGTCAGACGCGCGGCGCAGTCTTCAGCGAATCTCGGATCTCACGCAGCAAAAGCACGTCTTCCGGCGTTACGACGGGCGGCGGTGCCGGCTCCTCGGCCTTGCGCAACTTGTTGATGAACTTGACCATCAGGAAAATGATGAACGCCAGGATGATGAAGTTGATCAGTACGGTAATGAACGAGCCATATCCGAACACAGCGACACCCGCCGTCTGCAAGTCCTTGTACGAGTCGGGATTTCCCTTGAAGGTGGGCGGGATGTTGCCGAGCTTGATGAACATGTTGGAAAAATCAAGCCCGCCCGTGACCAGCCCGACAATCGGCATGATCAGATCCTTGACGATCGAATTGACGATGGTCGAAAACGCGCCGCCGATAATCACACCGACAGCCAGATCCATCACGTTGCCCTTGAGGGCGAAGCTCTTGAACTCTTCGATCATGCTCATGCGTTGCTTCCTCCATTAAAGATCATAAGAATCGGCAGCAAGGGATGTGCCAATCGATGACGTCCGCAGTGCCTCGCGGTGCCTCATTTCCAACCGCCGTCCCGGCTTTGCGTATCTGTTCAGGCTCTGACTGTTTTTAAGCGGATAACGACAATGATAGCGAATCGGTAGCATTTGCGTCCCGGGTTTTTTGACGTCGTCGGCCGATCGGATAGGGTTTGGCGGATCGATTCTGCTCCTTCGCGCTCTCGTAAGCCCCATCGCACTGCTACGCTTTCTCGGGCGGTGCAGCGATCACGCGCCCTTGAGCGATCGCCTGGACGAACGCGGCGTGGTCGGCCACGGTCTGCGTACCATAGCTTTCGGCCCATCGTGCGTAGGCTGCGTCCAGGCGATCCGAGTTGCCGCAATAACCGGCGAGCAGCGCGGCATCGCCGGTTCGCGCATGAGCGCGCGCGAGCAGCAAGCCGAGGCACCAGGCGTAAAAATCGAAGGTCGCGCCGTGCAGCCAGTCGACCGGGATCGAGCCGCGTATGTTCTTCATCTGCCGGACGTAGAAGTCGCGGCCCGAAATGGTCGTCCAGCCGAGCAACGGGTCGGACGAGCTTTGCAACAGGCGCTGGCCGTGTACCACGCGCCGCCCCTGGTGGCTGAACGGTTCAGCGAGCGACGGCACGAACGGCGCGGCGGCCGGCACAATGCCCTCCTTGACCTGCATGAATAGCGGATCGGCATGCGCCCGTCCGAGCAGCAATAACAGATACGCGCGCGTCCCGACACTGCCCACACCGACCACGCGATGTGCGACATCGACTACATCGTAGCGTTCGAGCATCGTCCGCCACTCGCCCGCGATGGTCTGCAAGTAGCCGCGCAGCCCCTCTATCACGTGATTTTTCTGCGCTGCGTCAAGACGGGTGAGAATCGGCGGCTCGTTGCGAAAACGCCAGCTTTTGCCATCCGGCTCGGCGACACGTGCCAGCATCGTCGCGTGACTGCGCTTGGTCGAGCGTTCGACGGCCTTGGCAATGGTCGCCTTCTCCACAGCGTCGAGCGTGACCGGCGCTTCGATATGCAACACGCTCGCGTACGAGCGCATTTGCCACAACTCGTAGGCAGGAACCTGCGCCAGTGTCGACATCGTGGTCCGGTAGGCCGTGCAGGCGGAGCGCACGGCGCGCTCACGGCCGGCGGGGTCGACTCCGTTTTCGCGCGCCGCCACGTTGATACTGGCGGTGAGCCGCTTCAAATCCCATTCCCACGGAGCGACCAGCGTTTCATCGAAGTCGTTCAGGTCGAAGACCACATCCTGCCGAGGCGTGCGGAACAGGCCGAAATTGTTGAGATGCGCGTCGCCATCGATCATTACGTGATGACCAATGGACGGCGTGTGCGCGAGATCCCAGGCCATTACGCTCGCCGCACCGCGCAGGAACGTGAACGGCGACGCAGCCATGCGTGACATCCGCAGCGGGATCAGCCGCTCTTGCCGGCCTGCGTTGTTGGCGAGCACCCGCGCCACGGCGTCCGGTCGATCGTTTTCCGGCTGCCAGGTGGCGTGAGAGTCGAAGGGGACGGAATTTCGCAGCGATCGGCCAAGCACACGGCTTTCCTCAGCGCTGCCGATGGACGTACCGGACAGGCTGGTCGGCGAATTTGCAAATCCAGCGGGTTGGGTAGGCAAGACAGATGTCCTCGGTTAATCGATAACGATGCGGTGTGAGCGATCCCACGAACGCACCAGCTCGCAGAAGTAGGACGGTCGAGCAATGTAGTGACGCAAGAGCACGATGCACGCCAGCAGCGATTTCGTACAGTCTCAGGTTTCGCCAGAAGAGGCGGCCGGTTCTTTATCAGCAGGGAGCACGGGGCCGCGTCGTCATGCCGATACCGCATCCGCTGCAGCGGTCAGAAGCTGTCCGAAAAGGACGCCCGGCGATGGGCACGAAATCTGCTCTTTCCTTTCTTCTGCCCGTGGGCTCCGGACGACGTTGCACTCATGCGCCAAGAAGCTGTCGTCCGATCCCGGCCAACGAACCATCGATTCAACGACGAACGAATAACGATTGACCCGCAAATCCGCTAGCGGCTCGGCGGGTTGAAGCATCATTACATGCTGATTGAAGCATCCAACACCTGGACACACGCATACATGGCACACGATATCCGCATTGCCGAAGGTTCGCCGTTTCCCCTGGGCGCGACGTGGGACGGCGAGGGCGTCAACTTCGCCTTGTTCACCGCGCACGCCACGAAAGTCGAACTGTGCCTCTTCGATGACCTCGGCGAGAAGGAACTCGAACGCATCGAATTGCCTGAATACACCGACGAAGTCTTCCACGTTTATCTATTCGGTTTGAAACCGGGCGCGGTCTATGGGTACCGCGTGCATGGTCCTTATGAGCCGGAAAACGGGCATCGTTTCAATCCGAACAAGCTTTTGCTCGACCCGTACGCGAAGGCGCACGTGGGCGAGTTGAAGTGGGACCCGGCCGTGTTCGGCTACACGCTGAACGCGGACGGCGACGACCTCACGTTCGACGAGCGCGACAGCGCGCCGTTCATGCAAAAGTGCCAGGTCGTCGACCAGAGCTTTTCATGGGTCCACCCGACGCGCGTTCGCGTGCCTTGGGAACAGACCATCTTCTACGAAACCCATGTGCGCGGTTACACGAAACGCCACCCGGCTGTACCCGAGCATTTGCGCGGCACCTTCGAGGGATTGGGTACGAAGGAAGTGATCGAGCACATCAAGAGCCTGGGGGTGACATCGGTTGAATTGCTGCCCATCCAGGCGTTCGTGAATGACAGCCATCTCACCGACAAAGGTCTCACCAACTACTGGGGCTACAACACGATCGGCTTTTTCGCCGCCGATCCGCGTTTCTTCGCGCAAGGGCCGGGCGCGGTTGCGGAACTCAAGCAGATGATCGACCGCTTCCACGAAGCCGGCCTCGAGATCATTCTCGACGTGGTCTACAACCACACCGCCGAAGGCAATGAACGCGGGCCGACGTTGTCGTTCAAGGGTATCGATAACGCTTCGTACTATCGGCTGCCCGACGACAAGCGTTATTACATCAACGATACCGGCACGGGCAACACGCTCAACCTGTCGCATCCGCGCGTGCTGCAGATGGTCACTGACAGCCTGCGCTACTGGGTCACCGAGATGAATGTGGATGGTTTCCGCTTTGATCTTGCGACCATTCTCGGTCGCGAAACCTACGGCTTTGACGAGGGCGGCGGGTTCCTCGACAGTTGCCGCCAGGACCCGATTCTCTCCAGCGTGAAGCTGATCGCCGAGCCTTGGGATTGCGGTCCAGGCGGCTATCAGGTCGGTGGTTTTCCGCCGGGCTGGGCCGAGTGGAACGACAAATTCCGCGATACCGTACGTGAGTTCTGGAAAGGCGAGGAGGGCGTGGCGGCAGAGTTGGCGACGCGTATCACCGGTTCCGGCGACAAATTCAACCATCGGGGCCGCCGTCCGTGGGCGAGCGTGAACTTCATCACCGCGCACGACGGCTTCACGTTGAACGATCTCGTCTCGTACAACGAGAAGCACAATGAGGCGAACGGTGAGGACAATAACGACGGCAGTTCGGACAACCGCTCGTGGAATTGCGGTGCGGAAGGTCCGACCGACGACCCTGAAATCCGCGCACTGCGTGAACGCCAGAAACGCAACATGCTGGCGACGCTGCTGTTCTCGCAGGGCACGCCGATGATCCTTGCTGGCGACGAATTCGGCCGCACGCAGCAGGGCAATAACAACGCGTATTGTCAGGACGACGACATTAGTTGGGTCAACTGGGATATCGACGATGACGGCCGCGCGCTGAACGACTTCGTGCGCAAGCTCACGACCTTGCGGCACACGTTGCCGGTGCTGCGTCGCGGACGTTTCCTGACGGGCGAGTTCCACGAAGACCTGCAACTCTGCGACGTGAAGTGGCTGAGCCCATCGGGTCATGAATTGACGCCCGAACAATGGGACGATCCGGCGATGCGCTGCTTTGGGCTCGTGATTGACGGTCGCGCTCAAGCAACGGGCATTCGCCGCCCCGCATCGGACGCCACGTTGCTGATCGTGATCAATGCGCATCACGATGTGGTGGACCTGACGTTGCCCGAGATTCCCGGCAGCGATCAGTGGAGTTGCCTGATCGACACCAATGCGCCGATCCGCGAAGAGCTGGAAGACTTTGATTCGGGCGCGACCTACCAGGTGACCGGACGGTCGCTGCTGCTGTTCGCACTGCATGCGCGAGGGGCGACCAAGCGGATTTTCAAGCGGCTGGAAGAAGCGCTGACTGACGAAGTCGAACCGGAAGGCGGTAACGCGGGGTAAGGGGCGTTATCTACGGCAGTGATTTGCAACGGCTATCATGCGGGTCATGAACCTTGACCCGCTGCTTTGCTTACATTGCCCCTGTCCGTTTTTATCCGCGTCGCAGCCTTTCTTGCAGTGCACCCAGTCGACATGATCTTCGAGGCACTCATGCGTGTCGCGAACTGGGATCAACTCGAACGCATCTGGGAGTTTGTAGTGGGATTCTTCAAATTCCTCTGGGCGTTGCTGCGCTTTCTCGGGGGCGGATGAAGGCTGTATCGAGTTGAATAGACGCTGGATTTGCCGCCAATAAAAAAGCTCCGAACGAATCAATCAGATTCGTTCGGAGCTTTTTAACATCCAGCCGGCAGTCGGTTCAGGAACTCAGCTTCAGGAATTATCCCAGTTGCCGGAATCGTTGCTGCCCAAGTCGACGCCGCCACCGTTGTCGCTCCAGTCGTTCGAGCCGTTGCCGAAGTCCAGACCGCCGCCGTTGCTGCCGTCGTTACCACGACGACGGCGCAATTCGTCGTCATCGACCGGCACTTCGCGTTCAATGACCCGCTCGCGGTTTCCGCCGGACATTGCTTCACCCAGCAGCACGCCCGTCAGCAACCCGCCCATGCCGCCACCAAAACCACCCCCTTGTTGCACGATAACCGGTGGCTGTTGTTGCGGCGGATAAGGCGAATAGGGCGGCTGACCTTGCGGATTGCGCCCGAAGCGCTCGGCTTCCTGCGCATAAACTGACTGGCCGTCGGCACTTGCCGGCGCTGCTGCAGCAGTGCGTGGATCAGGCCGGCCTTCCGAGCGTGCCCGTACGCTCTCTATCTGATTCGCCAGATCTTCGATCGCGTAGGGAGGTACGGGATTCTTCGAGTTGGACAACGCTTCGACCATCTGGCGCAGTTGCGTCTCGATGCCTTCGACTTCCTGCAGCATCGCTTCGTGACCCGGTTGCGTCGATAACCGCACGTCGAGCTTCAGCGACCGGACGTCGTTGAGCAGTTCGGTCGCGCGCTTGAGCTGCGTGCGGCGATCGGCATCGGCCTGACCGTCGTCGTTCGAACGCGCGCGCTTCAGACCCCAGCGCAGAACCAGTGCAATGCCGACGAACAGGACTGCGAGCAATACCCACATGCCTATTGAAGGCCCGTGTCTTTCAGGCGCCGCGACGGCGCCCTGATTGAACGGGTTGCGGGTAACCGCGGTAGACGTCGAGTTAGACGTATTAGTCGATGAATTCACCCGGTTCGCGTCCGAGCGGATGCGCGCTTCCATGGCGTTGAAGCGCGATGGGTCGGTAAATTTGATGGCGGGGTCGAGTGTGCGTGCTTGCTGAACCTGAGCAAGCGCGTCAGATGAACGGCCCTCGCGGTCGAGCACTTGCGCGTACAAATAATGCGCCTTGGCGTTGTTTGGATGCGCCTGCAGCACTTCTTGCAACTGGGCGTCGGCCTGAGTCCAGTTGCCTTGCGTCATCGACTGCTCGATCTGGCCGGCGGTTGGCACAGCAGCAAAGGCCGTTGCCGAAACCAGCATCAGCGATGCAACTACAGCCATCACATATTTTTTCATCTGCGGACCGGGGCGTTCGCACCCGTCTCCATTCCATGCGACATTTCGATGCAATACCCCAATGCTGCCCGCAGCGAACCGCGCTATTGCGCCGTTCGCTGCGCCTTCGACCGCGCACAGACTTGAGGTTGCCCTCATTGCCGGTTCACGCTGTCAGGCGTTCGCCCCGAAGGGCGCAAGCCTTGGTCCCGCTCTTGATCCTGCTTAATCATCGGCCGGCGCGAAATCTCCGCGCCGGCTTAAAAACCAAGCGTCAGCCGGCACGTTACTGCGTCGGCGTATTGATCTGCTTCTTGAGCGCTTCCAAACGATCTTCGACAGACGGGCCACTCGTGAGCGCCGCGAGTTTGTCTTCGAGCGCCTTGCCGCTCTTCTGATCGGCCGAGTTCAGCCGTGCGTCCGAGCGGGCATTCGATAGCTGGACCTTGTCTTCCAGCTTCTGAAAGTCTTCCGACAGGTTCTTCCCGCCAATACCCCCCAGCGCTGTTGCCGCGACATCTTTCGCCGTTGCAATCTGCTGCTTGGCCTGAAGGATGTTCGAACGCGAGTTGAGCTCGTTGCGGCGCTGGCGCATGTCGTTGATCTGCTGCTTCAAATGATCCACCGACGGCACCAGCGTCACCAGTTCGCCAGCCAGTGCGTCGCGTTCTGTTTCGGCATTTGCCTGCGCACCCAGCGCTTCGCGGGCAAGCGCTTCGTCGCCGCTTTGCAGCGCGCGCTTGGCGCCGTCTTCATACTTCTTTGCTTTTTCTGCAGCAACATCGCGTTTGCTTTGTTGCGTAGCGACCTGCGCCTCGATTTCGATCAGCGAGTTCTCGGCCTTTGCGATGCTGTCGTCGAGTTCGCGCACGATCTGGCGAGCGTCCCGCGACGGGTCCTGCACGGTGTCGGCGGCGTCATTCAGCAAGCCCTTGACGGTGCGCGAGATGGAATCCAAAAGCGACATGAGTTTCCTCCTGGAAATGAAGTCGGCTGCCAGGCAGCAACGTTCGATGAACATTCTGTGAACGTTCGCCAACGTTTGATTAAGCGTGGCGCCCACGGCGTCACGCGTCGGATAAATCGGGCCGGGCGCACGGATTGCAAGCTCGCCGATACACTTTGTTGCGAAGCGGGAATCCGCGCATTGAAAGCAGGTTTAGCCGGCAGTGCACGAACGCTGTTCCGCCGACTTTCGTGCGCGCCGCGTCCAGATTTTGCCCGGGGTATTAAACCATGCAACGGCTTAAACCGGGCTTAATCGCTTTATCTTAACGGTACACCATGCGTTTGATTTAGCGAGCGCTCCTGCGGAAACGCACGTTTTTTTAACGAAATAAGAACGGATCAACCATGTCGAAAATGTTTGTCGTTGCGTTTGCCGTTACGGCCGTGGTTTTTCTGATCCTCGACGCCATCTGGCTCGGCGTGATTTCGCGGAATTTATATCAGCGGGAAATTGGCGAGCTATTGCTGCCCAAACCCAATTTCGTTGCGGCGGCGGCTTTCTATGTGATCTACATAGTGGGGCTGGTGTATTTCTGCGTCGTGCCGGGCGTCATCGGGCAGAGCGCCGTGCGCGGACTGGTGAACGGAGCGGTGTTCGGGATCGTCGCGTATGCCACGTATGACCTCACCAATCTCGCCACACTGAAAGGCTGGAGTACAACGCTCGTCTTCATAGACGTGGCGTGGGGCGCGGTAGCAAGCGCGATCGCGTCGGCCGTTGCGGTCGCCATTACTACGCGTGTGGTCCCGCTTGAGTGAACACGCGCGCCGGCCTATTGGAATGCCTTTCAAGCGCGCCCGGAAAACGACGCGTCTTCGTCCGATTTATCCGATGCCCCGAGGTCGTCCCCAGAATCGCAGGTTTGCGGCAGGACGTCGTCGGTTTCCGGATCAAGCGGAGCCGACGGTTTAGGTCCTTCTGCAGCCAATGTGCGCTTGCTGGCCACCCTGGCGACCTGTGCCGCGTCCCGCGCCTCGCGTGCGGCGGCCCGTTCGGCAACTTGCCGCAGCGCGACATTCAGTGGGTCGGGGGTTTTCGGCGCGCGCAAACGGTCGACGAGACTTGCCGCCTTCACCTGTTCGCTGGTCGCGTTGAAGCTCAATATGGCGCGTCGCATGAGCTCGCTGACACTGACGCCAAGAGTGTCAGCGGTGCTGGTGATCGCAAGTTTCTGCGCAGGAGTGACAAAAACAACGATGCGTTCGCTGGGTTTGGTAGTCATGAGCGCCTCGCTAAGCAGGGCTGGGCAAGTCCGACCGGCCGATATTCGGCACGGGCAACGCCATTTGATGCGCTTTTGGTACGCGCGGCGGTACGGCAAACCGCGCAACCAACGTTTCCATCATATCGGTTTGCCAACTTCTCGTGCGCGCGGACACGCTCCTCAAACGTTGCCTTGGACGCTACCCGCATCAACCGCTTGCAATATTGAGATAGTGGTGCTAAAGCCACCTCCGCGATAGCGTCCCGACGGACCGCCTTGACAGACATATCCGCCCATTTAGCCTATTACACGGGATTTACTTACAAAAAAATCGTGTCACTGCCGGTGCTCGGCGCTCGAATTCTTTAAAATGCGCTGTTATTCTGCGCGGGCCGCCAGTGTTGCAGTTTTTCTTACAATGCGATAACGGCCCATTCGCGGGAACGCGCAGCCAGTCCGGGGGGCAACGGCACGCGACGCAGCAGTCTGGAACGATTTCCATGGAAGTGCTTATTTGAGCGCCGCCATGTTTCTATCAGGTTGCTGCGCGACACATCGGCTACACGGCTTTCGCTCACCCCAACATTTATCGTTACGCGGTTTCATGGCGTTGCGCACCGGGCGCCTAAAGGGCGCGCCGTTCAATCCAAGTCATGCCAATCATCAAACGACCGAACTCCTCGAACGCTCCACGCGATGACCGGGATCAAGATGGTCCCAATCGTTACCGTCAAACTACCGCGAAGTCTTCAGCCGGACCGTCGATCGCATTGCGCATCGTGTTGTGGTTCGTCGGGCTGTTCGCCGTCGCGGCAATCATCGGCGCGCTGATCATTGGTTATGCGCTGGTCGTGATGGGGCCGAATCTGCCCTCGCTCGATGCAATCACGGACTATCAGCCGAAAGTGCCGTTGCGGATCTACACCGCGGATCACGTGCTGATCGGCGAATTCGGTGAGGAGCGGCGGCGGATCGCGCGCTTCGATGAGATTCCCGACCAGATGAAGAAGGCCGTCCTCGCGATCGAGGATTACCGCTTCTACGAGCACGGCGGTGTCGATTTCATCGGCATTGCGCGGGCAGGGTTGAGCGACATCATGCATGGCGGTGCGTCGCAAGGTGCCAGTACGATCACCATGCAGGTCGCGCGTAACTTCTTCCTGTCGAGCGAGAAGACCTACACGCGCAAGATCTACGAAATGCTGCTCGCGTACAAGATCGAACGCGCGCTGACCAAGGATCAGATTCTCGAGCTGTACATGAACCAGATTTATCTGGGCGAGCGGTCGTATGGGTTTGCATCGGCGGCGCGGGTGTATTTCGGCAAGGACCTCAAGGACCTGACGCTCGCCGAATGCGCGATGCTTGCGGGTTTGCCGAAAGCACCGTCGGCTTATAACCCTGTCGTCAATCCGAAACGCGCGAAGATTCGGCAGCAATACATCCTGAAGCGCATGCTTGAGCTGAACTTCATCACGCAAGCGCAATTCGACCAGGCCTGCGCCGAAGAAATACACGCACGCGTGTCGGGCACGGAATACAGCGTGCACGCCGAATATGTAGCGGAAATGGTGCGACAGATGATGTACGCGCAATACCGCGATGAGACGTACACGCGGGGCTTTTCGGTGACGACGACCATCGATTCCGCCGATCAGGAAGCGGCGTATGACGCCGTGCGCAAGGGCGTGATGGATTACGAGCGGCGCCATGGGTATCGCGGACCGGAAGGGTTCGTCAATCTGCCGACGACGGGCCAGGATGACCGCGACGAGGCAATTGACGACGCGCTCGCCGATCACCCCGATAACGGCGACCTGATCGCGGGCGTGGTGACATCGGTGAATGCGAAGCAGGTGGTCGTGACGTTCGTGAACGCTGACCCGGCGACCATTACCGGCGACGGCTTGCGTTTTGTCGCAGCCGGTTTGCGCAGCAATGCGTCGGCAGCGGTGCGGATCAAGCCGGGTTCCATCGTGCGCGTGATGCAGGACGCGAAGGGCAACTGGAGTATCACGCAGTTGCCGCAAGTCGAGGGCGCGCTGGTGTCTCTCGTGCCGCAGGACGGGGCGATCCGCTCGCTGGTCGGTGGCTTCGATTACAACAAGAACAAGTTCAATCACGTCACGCAGGCGTGGCGTCAGCCGGGATCGAGCTTCAAGCCGTTCATCTATTCGGCATCGCTGGAAAAGGGGCTTGGACCGGCAACGATCATCAACGACGCACCGCTGTATTTCCCGCCGACTTCACCGGGCGGTCAGGCATGGGAACCAAAGGACGACGATCAACCTGATGGTCCCATGTCGATGCGCACGGCCTTGCAGAAGTCGAAGAACCTTGTGTCGATCCGGATCCTTTCGTATATAGGCACGAAGTACGCACAGGATTACGTCACGAAGAACTTCGGTTTCGATGTCGATAAAACGCCGCCTTATTTGCCGCTCGCGCTCGGTGCAGGTCTCGTCACGCCGCTGCAATTGGCGGGTGGATATTCGGTGTTCGCCAACGGTGGTTCGCGGATCAATCCGTATCTGATCGGCGAAGTAGCCGATGCACACGGCACCGTGATCTCGCGTGCGAATCCGCTGATTGCCGGCAGCAACGCACCGCAAACGCTTGAGCCACGCAACGCGTACGTCATGAATAGCTTGCTGCATTCAGTCGCGACCGGTGGCACGGGCGCCGGCACCAATGTGCTCAAGCGTAACGACCTGCAGGGCAAGACCGGCACGACCAATGACGCAAAGGACGGCTGGTTCGCCGGTTACCAGCATCAACTCGTGGCGATCGCGTGGATGGGTTACGACCAGCCGAAGTCGCTCGGCAGCCGTGAGTTCGGTGCACAACTTGCGTTGCCGATCTGGGTCGAGTACATGCAACGGGCGCTCGCCAAGATCCCGCAGCAGCAAATGGTGATGCCGGATGGCTTGACGACCATCGATGGCGAGTTGTTTTTCGCCGATAAGACGCCGGGCACTGGGTTTGTCGCCAGCATCGGCGTGGATTCAGCGAATCCGCTTGAAGGTGCAAGCGACGCGGTGGGCGGTGTCGGTCCGGGCGGAATGACGCCTCCGAGCGTTCCGCCGCCCAACGTGAACCCGGCCGAGCGCCAGGAGATCATGGATCTCTTCAAGGGGCATTGATCGGGGTTTGGGATGTGCGACGCACTTGGCGCACGCATCAACTGCAACGGGCGCGTAATGTGCGCAACACCGTCCGTCTCGTTTGATCGCACGGTTAAGCGCAGTGCCATTCAACTGCGGCGCGCAGGGGCATCAGTTTCCGGTGCTCTTGCGCGCGCCTTTGCGACAAGATAACCGGTACTCGCGTTCATTATGATTGGAGGAAAAGCACGCTATGACGAAGACAAGCATCAAGTCCGTCGGCATCGCTGCGGATCATGGCAAGCCCAATTTGTCGAAAGGGCAAAAGGCTTTCAACGCGCTGATCAAGCAGATTGAAAAACGACGCGCACGGCTAAGTGCCTGGGAAGCTGTCGTTCCGACTTTCCACCAAAAATTTGCCGGCGAATATGCTCCACTCGAGCGGACCTTAACGGATTTGCAGATCCGGTTAGCGCACCGTCTCGATCAGGCGTGCGACCAGAAGGGCCTTACCAAAACAGAACGCGGCACGGCTTCGGGCCTGGTTGCCGAGATGGCCAGCGACCTTTTTGCGCAACGCGACGATGCAGAACTGAAGGCGCTATACAACAAGCACAGCGGATCCGACTACGACCGTGAGGCGGCCTCCGAACTGGAGGACATGAAATGGGTGCTGGAAGACATGCTTGGTGTAGAGCTGGGCGACGATCTTGATATGAGCTCGCCTGAAGCTGTGTATGAGCGTGTGCAGGCGGAGATGGAGCAGCGTCAGGCGGAGGATTTCGCTGAAAGCCAAGCGCGAGAAGAATATCGCGCCAAGCGGAAAAAGACGGCCAAGCAAATCGCAGCGGAGGCGCAAGCGGAGGCCGAGCAGGCGCAGCTCAGTCAATCTATTCGCGAGGTGTATCGCAAACTGGCTAGCGCGCTGCATCCCGATCGTGAGCCCGATCCGCAGGAACGCGACCGGAAAACCTCGCTCATGCAGCGTGTGAACCAGGCCTATGCAAACAACAATCTGCTGCAGTTGCTGGAGTTGCAGTTAGAACTGGAACACATTGATCAGAACGCGATCAATAACATCAGCGAAGACCGGCTAAAGCACTACAACACGATTTTGAAGGAACAAGTCGGCGAGTTGGATCAAGAGATCATGCACGTTGAATCCGCGTTCAAGAACAGCTATGGAATTGCGCCGTTTGCTATCGTCTCTCCGGGCACCATCGAGCGTAATCTGGCCAGTGATATTGCATCGGTGAGGAAGAGCATACGCGCGCTCGAAAAGGACCTGCTGGCGTTTGAGGATATCAAGCAACTCAAGCTTTGGCTAAGGCGCTTGCAGCATGAAGCGGCAATGAATCCTTTCGACGACATGTCGTTCTGATCATTCAATGCATTGGCTTACGGGCTTACGGGCTTACGGGCTTACGCTGCGGCGCGGAGAAATGAGCGTTTTCATTCACGAATCCAGTGGGCTCGCTTGTGCGAATTGTGAGGTGCTTTTGACGAGTGCAAGAAAAAAAGCGCGTCGCAATCTTGATTGCGGCGCGCCTTTTTTATTGCTGCGAGATTGACGAGCTTACTTACCGAGCGTAGACGCCGGCTGCACCATGCATGTCGTCTCGATGCTCGACTGATCCGCGAACGTCAGCTTCAACGGGACCGTTGACCCCACCTTCACCGGCTTGGGCGCGTCTTCGAGCATCAAATGGTAACCGCTGGGCGCGAACGCGAGCGTGCCGTGCGCGGGCACCTCGGCGGACTCGACCATCGACATGGTTGATGTGCTGCCATTACTCGTCGATTTATGCAGCATGGCCATGCCGAATGCGGGTGTTTCAGCGCCGGTCAGGGTAGCGGGTTTATCGCCGTTATTCGATATCACGAAGTAGCCCGAAGACGGCAGGTTTGCCGGCATCGAACGGATCCAGCAATCGTGCGCATCGAGCGTTGCGGCTTGTGCGCCGGACGCCACGAAGGCGCATAAGGAAAGCAAACCGGCGTGAATCAGTGTGTTGGTTTTCATAGTCAGCTCACTTTACGTTGAACAGGTAATGGCCTTGCGTGCGATGGCCGTCGTCGGCCACGGCAGTCCATTCCACTTGATAGGTGCCCGTCTTGAGATCGCCGAGCGCGACGCTCATATGCTTCTTGTTGTTCGCATCGACGGCCGATTTCGCGCTGTTGACCTGCGTGCCTGCTGCATCGATCACAGTCAGCGTGCTGAATGCCGGTTCGAGACCTTCCGTGAAATCGATAGCCACTTCATGCGGCGCTTCGACGGTTGCATCGGGCGCGGGCGTTTGCTGAGTCGGATGCGCATGCGCAAAAGCAAGTTGCGCCGTGGCGAGAAGCAGGGCGCTCAGGCCGCCATGCTTTGCCATGTTTATGAAGAACGTGTTCATGCTGATCCTGTTTGATCTGGGTGACGCGAATGATGAGTGCGAGCCATGCAACCGGCGATAGTGCGAAGAAGAGTCAGGCGAAGACTGGCGGTGCACGAGGCTGTGCAGCGAAGACCGGCGCATGAGGCGGGAAGGGCTGGGCAAGGGTGTTATCGGCTAACGGGTCCGAAGTAACACGCGCTTGATATGCGATTGCGCACGGTGGTGCCGCGGGTGAGTGCGCGGCGAGATTGCAGTAACCGCATGCGTCCCAATGACCCGCCGCCGAGTGCTGCGAACGAATGGGTTTCTCAGCACCGGTCTGTGCGCTCTGTGGGGTATGTGAGGTGGGTGCTCCCGCCGAACAGAACGCGCTCAGGATCGCGTCGGGCTGCGCGCTAGAGACAAGCGCTTGCGACACCGCCGGAGCGAGCGCGGTCATCAGGATCGCAAGCAATCCGATGAGGCTGCCGAACTTGCGGACGAGGCGACGGCGCATGAGACTGACGTTGACTTCCAAAGCGATCGAGTCGTCGATTATGCCATGCGTAGACAGGGGAATTTGTGCCCTTGCGTTGCAACCGCTGCGACCCATTGCGGCACATGAAAATAGCCTGCAGGGCACTGGATATGTACGCGGGGCATTACGCGTATCACGCTTCAGGCCCGCTAAAACAACATGCGCGCCTGAAAAGTTAAAAGCCCGGATAACCGGGCTTTTAACTTTTAATCTCTGGTTGCGGGGGTAGGATTTGAACCTACGACCTTCGGGTTATGAGCCCGACGAGCTGCCAGACTGCTCCACCCCGCGAAAAAGATTATAGGGCAACGGTGAATGCAGTGCAACATGTTTGTCATGTTTCACTGCTCGGGTGATTGGGTCGAGCGCACTTTAAGTTGATGGGTAACTTGATGAGTGGCGTCAACGCCGTTTGCGCTCACGTGTCTTAAGGTGCTGAAACGAACGCGCGAAGCGCCCGAGAGTACTTGCACCGTATTAATCCGCACATGAAAACACGGCCGCAAATCTCAATAGAGGTTTGCGGCCGTGTGTTTCAACTATGCTTTCAAGCTGCTCATACGCTCCTTAGAACCCGAATGCGAAACCTGCGCCGCCGGTGCTTTCTTCGCCGGTCGTCGAACCACCGACCGTGATGACCATGTTGGTGCCGAAGCGCTTCTGGAAGCCGACCGCAATAGCGGCCTTGTTACGATACACGCCCGTGCCTGCCGCGAAGCGATTGTCCTTATCGGCGACCGCCGCCGCGCTGCCTGCCATCATCGCCATTGCGCTGCTCATCGCGCCGACGCTGTTGATGTGGTTGTTGGCAAGCGAGAGGCCCGTGTCCATGTCGGAGCGCAGGGCGTCGGTATAGCCCTTAGCCGACTTCACACCCGTGTTCACCGATTGCTGCATCTGGTTCACGTTGACGGCGTCCGTCCCGTCCGTGCCCGCTGCAACGTTCGTGATTTGACGCTGCCCGCCTGCCGATGTCGTACCCACCGATACCGCGTTGGCGCGATCCGATACCGATCCTGCGCCCAACGCAACCGAGTTGCTCGCCGTCGCCGATGCATTCGCACCAACGGCAACCGCATTGTTCGCCGTAGCCGATGTGTTCGATCCCAACGCAACCGCATTCGCCCCGCTAGCCACCGATGTCGCGCCGGACGCCACCGCATTCACACCCGATGCCACCGCGTTCGCGCCCGATGCGACCGAGTGCGTGCCGGAGGACGTCGCGATTTCCGTGTCGCGATTGCCGTCGGCGGAGAACAGCGGGTTGTATGCGCCGTTCGCGAGGTTGGTGACCTGGCCCATCATGTCGTTCAACTGGCCGAGGTTGACCGCATCCATGTTGCCCGTGCCCGCGGCGACGTTATGCAGCGCGGTGCCCGTGGTGTTGCCGTTGCCGAGCGTTGCGTTGGCATAGTCCGGCGCGCCGTCAGCGTTGGTGTCGTACTTGATCGCGCTGGCGCCAAGCGTCGTCACGGTATTCGATACCGCGTTGAGTTGCCCGACGTTGACTGCATCCGTAGCCGCTGTACCCGCTGCCACGTTGGTCACTTGGCGCTCGCTGCCAACCGCGCCGACCGACACCGTATTGTCCCGATCAGCCACTGAGTTCGCACCGAGCGCCACTGAGTTCTTACCCGACGACAATGCCGCGCCGCCGATAGCCACCGAATCCGTGCCCGTTGCCGATGAATCGACAAGCGTGGAGTTGGAGTGGAAGTACTTGATGCCGCCGCCGTTGTTGACGTTGTTCGTGAAGCCTTGAAGCGCAGCGACATTCTGGTTCGTTGCATAAAGCTGCGATCCGTTGACGGCCTCCGTGCTGTCTGCTGCCAACTTTCCGTTGGCAACGTTCGTCAACAACGTAGGTTTCATAGCGCCCGCGCCGCCAAGCGTGATCTGCTCGTAGTTCGGCGTGCCGTCAGCGTTTGCGTCGTACTTGACCGCGGAACTGGAGAGCGTGTTCACGCTATTCGATACAGCGGTCAGTTGGCCGACATTGACCGCGTCGGTGGACTGCGTGCCTGCTGCCACGTTGGTGATCTGACGTTCCTTGCCGGCTGCACCGACGGACACGGAGTTGGGACGATCAGCAAGCGTGTTCGATCCAAGCGCAACCGAGTTGCTCGCCGATGCCACGGCAGCGCCACCGATTGCCACCGAGTCCGCACCCGTCGCCGATGAATCGGCAATCGTTGAGTTTGCGTGAAAATACTTGATGCCGCCGCCGTTGTTGATGTTGCCTTCGAACGTTTCGAGCGAGCCAACGCGCTGGTTCGTCGAATACAACTGCGAGCCGTTGATGGCATCAGTGCTGGTCGGAGACAGGTCGCCAATTTGCAGATT
This sequence comes from Burkholderia sp. S171, assembly GCF_009766085.1. GTDB lineage: Bacteria > Pseudomonadota > Gammaproteobacteria > Burkholderiales > Burkholderiaceae > Caballeronia. The sequence goes on from NZ_LMUF01000015.1 coordinate 18,674, forward strand.
GGTGAGCTTGGTCGGCTGGGTTGCGCCCGCAGCGCCAAGTGTGGCGCTTTGATAGTTCGGCGTACCGTCGGCGTTCGCGTCGTACTTGACCGCAAAGTTGCCGAGCGCATTAGTGCTATTCGTTGCCGCGGTGAGTTGTCCGAGGTTGACCGCATCCGTTGACGCGGTGCCCGCTGCCACGTTGGTGATCTGACGTTCCTTGCCTGCTGCGCCAACGGACACGGAGTTGTCACGGTCCGCGACCGAGTTCGAACCTAGCGCCACGGCGTTCTTACCCGATGCGACTGCCGCGCCACCAATAGCCACCGAATCCGCACCCGTCGCCGATGAATCGGCAAGCGTCGAATTCGTATGGAAGAACTTGATGCCGCCGCCGTTGTTGATGTTGGTGGCGAACGTTTGAAGCGTGGAGACGTTCTGGTTCGTGGCATTCAACTGTGACCCATTGACTGCGTCGGTGCTAGTCGGCGTCAAATCAGCCGCTTTCACGTTCGTGAGTTTGACCGGAGCCGTAGCGGCCGTGCCACCGAGCGTCACTTGAGAATGGTCGACCGAGTCGTACGCTACCTTGCTGATCAATGCCGTGTCGATCTTGGTGACGGCATCTCCCACGGTATTGGCGGTTGCGCCTGCGACAGTGTAGGCGGGTGCGGTGACTGTGCCGTCGGCGTTCACTTTAGCGCCGCCGCCAAGCAACGTGGTGACGTTCTGAAGCTGAGTTACGTTGACGGCGTCGTTGGCGTCTGTCCCTGCGGCTACGCCTATTAGTTTGTTCGCCGTTCCAAACGTCGTGCCGTCGCTGAAGAGGCTGAGGCCGCCGTGGATATAGGCCGCTGGCGATCCAGCAGCTACGTTCGAGCCGAAAACTTCAAGACCGCCGTTGATGAACGCGCCGCTTTGATTGGAAATAAGGTTGGTTCCATTGGTCCCCGATCCACCGCCGTTCAGGCCGATGGACGTCGCGGATCCGGCGTTCCCCAAGCTCGGATTACAGGCGGCCCCGGTGTAAAGGCTAGTGCCGTGCATGGTGTCGCCGTCGTAGATCGCCGTGCAAGAACCGTCGGTGAAGTCATTAAAAAGGGCGGCTCGGTTCTCGCCGGCAAGAGTAGCCGTGGACGGCAATCCAAGGCTGGCACCCGCTAAGGCTATCGCGGAGAGGCCCAAGGGGGTGCGGGCTCTTCCTGTTGACTTTTTGCCACGCGCAGCGGCGGTTTCCGACACCGCAACCCAAGCACCGATGGATTCATTCCAGACCGACTTATAAACCTTATTCATTTTGCATTCCTGCATAGAGTTGACTCGGATCCTTGACGCCAACACGCAGATGGATGAAACGCGATCTGCATGTCGAGTCAGCGCCGTGTCGAATCCGGTTGGACCCGCCGATGGCTGCGTGGACAGGTTTCGAACTCTACGTAGCGAAACGAAATGCTCTAATGAGAAAGCTCCTAATTGGTTGGTGATTTGTAATAGAAACAACATATCAGCTACCCGAACTAATTTAATAGGCGCAGAGAATTAAGACAAACCAAGAATAATTAGGGTGGTGGACGATAAGTAAATCGACTTATGTCGACCCACTTAAACAACACACGCCCGTCGTCGCAGAGCAGTTAAATGACGCGCTTACGCAAGCCCCTTCGCCGAGGCATGTCACAATTTGTGTAATTCGCGTCGGGTGTCGAAAGACTTTATGATCGCGTCGCCCGGACTTGTTACTTGCCAGGAAATCATCGCTATGAACATTGCTCAAGACCTTCAGACCATCGTCCATCAGGAACAGACGCTTGTCTTCCCGCACTTCGATTCGGATCGCGCGTGGCAGATCGGCTCGCAGCTCCGCGAGATGGCGGTGGCGCGCGGCGCGGCCATGGTGATAGAAGTACGCACCTTCGGCCAGCCGCTATTTTTTGCCGCGCTCGACGGCACCACGCCAGACAACGTCCGCTGGGTGCAGCGCAAGGCGCGCACAGTCGAGCATTTTCGCCGCAGTTCCTATGCGATCGGTTTGAGCTTGCAGCAGGCATCCGCCACTCTCGCCGATAAATACAGTCTCTGCGCCACCGAATTCGCCTCGCATGGCGGCGCGTTTCCATTGACGGTAAAAGGCGCTGGCGTGATTGGCGTGGTGACGGCGTCGGGGTTGCCGCAACGCCAGGATCATGAATTCGTGGTGGAAGGGCTGTGCGCAGTGCTCGGCCACGACGCAAGCGCGCTCGCGTTTGCATCGGACAAGGCGTAATCCATGCGTTCATCCGCTTATGCGCTGCTTGCGGTCGCGATCGTTGCCGAAGTTGTGGCGACATCAGCCCTGCGGGCATCGGAGGGATTCTCGCGGCTCGTGCCTTCCGTCATTGTGGTGATCGGCTACAGCATCTCGTTCTACTTGCTCTCGCTGACGCTGAAGTCGCTGCCCGTCGGCATTGTGTACGCCGTGTGGTCAGGCGCGGGCATTGTCCTCATCACGCTCGTGGCCGCGTTGCTGTTCAAGCAGATTCCCGACCTGCCCGCCGTGCTCGGCATGGGCCTGATCGTGGCGGGCGTGGTCGTGCTGAACGTGTTTTCGAAGGTCAGCCCGCACTAGTGTTGCAGAGGGCTGGCGGGCGTTAGTTACACCGTATGACCATGGAGCGGTTTTTTACATTCGCCGATACCACGTTCGTGATGCTGCCGCCCGACGGTCCGCCTTCCTCATTGTCCTTCGATACGATCGTGTAGCCCGTCGCTCCGCATTTATCCCCGGCCATGACATAGCAGCTCGCCCATGTCGTGCTCGCATCGGCGCCGCTGCAGTTGATGGCGTAACCGCTCTGGCCGTCGGGAAGATGGATCAGCGATGCATCGGTCGACGATGCACATCCGCCGAGGCTTAAAACACCCGCGGCCGCCAAGATGAGGCCCGTGGCCTGTAGCGCCCGCGCCATGCGAAACGGGGAAGGGGTCGGCAAGCGCCGTGCAATTTTCTTCATCGTGTTCCTCTGGTGACAAACGCCGGATAACGCCGTTGAAGATCGGGCAGAACGCGCGGACGCTGTTCTCAACCCCGCCTCTTCAACCTACGTCTCCAACGTGTTTCGTGGCGGTATTTTCCCACACGCCGGTGAGCGCAGGAAAAAGCAGGCTTTTTGATCCAAATCAAACCCGCTCAATAAATGCGCCGTTAGCCACAGCTCTGGCGCGCGCCTTGCAATACCTTGCAAGCGGGCCGTCTTCGCGCGCCCCTGACCGCCCCAATTCCGGAAGAAAATGCAACAGGTTGCAACGGCCGAGAACTAATTGCCGGCGTTCAAACCTTACAGAGGCGTGGGTGACACACGAACACTTATAAAACATCGGAGAGAAACCATGGCAGAACGCGTTAGCGGACCGTATCGCGGTTATTACATCAGCGCGACGGCGCGCCTTACCCAGACTCCCGATCAGGCCGACGGAGAGCCGAATGCGCCCATCTACGTAGGCACCGTCAGCCTGGCCGAAGGCGGTCCGGACAACGTCCGCCGCTTCGAAGCACTGGTCGATGTCGGCGCTCAACAGCGCTTTGCGACCGAGGACGAGCGCTGGTCAATGTGGAGCAGGCGGCGCGCGCCTATATCGACAGATTGCTGCAAAATAGTTGATGCGCACGCTCAACATCCGTCACCCGGCGATGCGTTGCGTTGCCGAGGCGCTGCTCGATTTGTTCCCGAGCGGCGCGGATATCAGCGAGATCGGCACGGATCAGAAGCCGTGCCTGTTCGTAAGTTGGCGCACGAGCGGCATGGCCATTCATCCGGGCAATATTGCTTGGGGCGTGCACTACCGGTTCGAGGCAGAGGCATTGAGTCTTTTCGATCTCGCCACGGATCCGGTGCAGCAGCAATTTTGCGAACGGGTCAGGCACATGAGCCGGCATCTGAAGTTCGATTACGCCGATCCGGACGCGGTGTCCTTGCTGATTGTCGACGTGCCTGCCGGGCTGGTCCGGCTTAGCATGGAAGCAGCCGGATGACCGAGCTGGGTAGAGCGGATCGAGGTGCCGCGAGTAGGATCGTGCGTTACGCCCATTTCCTTGCTATCCGAGGCCGCCATGAACATCCTTTTTCCCGCCGATGCGCCGGCGTACCGCGACGCGAATCTCACGGTGGTATTTGCTGCGCTGGTCGATGGTGAGCGCGTTCCGTGTGCGATCTCGGTGGAAGCGCTGGAGGATCATTTTGGCGTGGAGAGCTGCGACAGCATCGGCTGGATACGTGCATTCGACGCTGCGCGCCCGAGAATTGAAGCGGTTGCGAGGGAGCATTTGCACATCAATAAGGGTGAGCCCGTGCTGTTGAAAAGCGGTCATTTTCCGCCGGGAATGGCGAGCTGATAGCGGGCATTAACAAGGCGGTCACGTTCAACGCTATTCAGTTTTGCATTGACTTGGCGGGTGTCATCCGGAAAATGCGCCGGATGGCAGGCTCAAAACTACATCTTTCAAATCAGCCCTTACTGCGCATCCAGATCCTGGATGCGGCGCGCGTGATTGTCGTGCGGGAAGGTTTTGACGCATTGTCAATGCGCAAGATTGCAGGGGTCGTCGGTTATTCGCCCGCTTCGCTATACCTGCACTTCGCCAGCCGCGATGCCATCGCCCAAGCGCTGTGCGCCGAGGGCCACGCGCAGTTGCTCGAGTCGCTGCACGCTCACGATGGCGCGGCGGAACCGGTTGAGCGGCTGAGGGCCATGGCGCATGCCTATGTCGCGTTCGGGCAGACACATCCCGCGGTGTATCGGCTGATTTTCATGCAGAATCCCGCTTATACCGATGCCGCTTTTAAGGACGCCGCGTCGGCCGGTGAGACGGTGCTTTCCATACTGACCCGGACGCTGGCCTTGGTTCATCACCCTGCAGCCCGCGCCGAGACGTTGTGGGCAGCGTTGCACGGTATCGTGTCGTTGAGCCTGACGGCCCCGGCCGTTTTTACCGTGTCAACCGATACGCTAATAGATGAAATGCTAGATCTGTATTTGCCCGCTGTCATCAAGAAAAAACCTGCTCGTCGACGGCCGTTTGCAAGCGCCGGTTGACATGCTTTCCGGTTCCATTTTCCACTCACACGAATAGAAACCTGCATTGCATATGACTGAATCCATCGATGAAATTCGTATCGAACGCGCGCAGGGTATTGGCTTCATTGCGCTAAATCGTCCGAAGGCGTTGAACGCGCTGTCCACGCCCATGCTGCACGCCATTCATCGGGCGCTGAATGCCTGGCGCGACGACCCTTTGGTGCATGCGGTGGTTATCTACAGTCCGCATCCGCGCGCGTTCTGCGCGGGCGGCGATATCCGGTTTTTATATCAATCGGCGAAGGAAGGCGAACACGCGGTCATCGAAGAATTTTTCACCGATGAATACCGCCTGAATCACGCGATTTTCACGTATCCGAAGCCGTATATCGCGTTGTTGAACGGCGTGGTGATGGGCGGCGGAATGGGCATTTCGCAAGGCGCGCGGCATACGGGCGGCGTGAGGGTGGTTACCGGTTCGACAAAGATGGCGATGCCCGAGACGCGTATCGGCTTGTTTCCGGACGTGGGCGTGAGCTGGTTCCTCGCGCGCACGCCGGGTGCGATCGGGCGTTATCTCGCAGCGACGGGCGCGACAATCGATGCCGCCGATGCACTCTACGCCGGCCTCGCCGACGCGTACATGGACGACGATGCGCTGCCCGCGCTGATCGATACGCTGAAGGAGAAGCCGTTCGCTACCGGCGCGGAGGTGGTGCGGTTTATCGAAACACAGTCGCGCTCGCTGGGCGGGAAGGCGAGCGAACTCGAGAAGGAACGCGGTTTTATCGACAAGCATTTTGCTACGGGCAATGGCGCGGCGTGCCTGAAGTCGCTGGAAAGCGTAACGAGTGATGAGGAGAGCGATTGGGCTGTCCGCACGGCGGCTGAGTTGCGTGAGCGTTCGCCGTTATCCGTCGATGTGTCGCTGGAACTGATTGACCGGGCCAAAACGTCGAGCATGGCCGAGACATTGCGGCGCGACCTCGGGCTCACGCGCGCAACGTTCGATCATGGCGATGTGATGGAAGGCATCCGGGCGCGCATTGTCGACAAGGACAATCAGCCGGTGTGGAAAGTGGCGCGAATGGAAGACGTGACGCGTGATGCAGTCGTGCGGATGTACGACAGTCCGTGGGCTGAGCGCGACCATCCGCTGGCCGCCCTGGCGGATTAGTCCGCGTCGCTGCCGGCCGTGAAGGCGCGCAGGAATACGAGCGCGCCCCAGCCCCACATTGCATTCGATGCAAAACCGAGCGCCAGCCGGGGCAGCATGTTGCCGCTCGGCCAGATACCGCGCAGCGGATCGACCACGAATACGCTCGCGGCCGTCAGCACGATGCCGCCGAACACCAGCGCGCCAACCCACGGCGCGGTGCGGTCGGGCGAGACGCGCAACAGCCACGCCATGAGGATGCCGAAAACCGCGCTCCATAAAGCGTTGCCGATGAATTCGGGAATGCCCAGCGGCAGGAATGGAACAGTCGAATAGCCGGCCGGATCAGCCACGCCGGCTGCGTGCAGCATCGCAATGGTCGCTTCACGAAAAAACAGGGCGGCGAGAAAACCCGCGACGAACGGCAGAATGACTTTTTGCATTGAAAACCACCGCTTGGGACGCGAGCCGCGGCTGCGCAAATATTTAAGGTGGCGTCATTATAGGGTCGGGTATGTCGCATTATGGTGCAATCGGGCGGGGCTTTGCGGTCTATGCAACGGGGTACTGGCTAATGCGCTAATCGGCTTGCGGTTTCGCGGCGTTGTTGGTTTCGATTGGGTTTGCAGGAGTTGTTGAAGAGGGTGCGCGGGGTGGTATCGCGGCTATGGTGGGGATCCGTTCCTTGCGTCAGGTGTGACGTGTCTTGATCGATCGGAAGGCGAATCAGCGGCGAATCCATGGCACGACCGGATTTCGCCGCTGATGCACATCGCAACGACATGATTTGCCGCCGCGGTTAGTTGTCCGGATTCCGCGAATGTGCTGTACAGCGGGCTCGCCGGTGCTATTTCGCAATCGCGTCGCTGGCCGGATTGTTGCGCAGCATGCGGTTGCTGTTGGGCGGCAGAGCGGGGCGCTTAGTTGGCATGTTGTCCGGATTGGCGGCTCGCGCGCCTCCTGCGTCCGGGGCGCTCGGCGAAACCGGCGGTTTAACCATCGACCCAGATTCGGCCGGTGCCGCGGTCTGGGCTTGCGCCCTTGTTTCCAATCCGATGCCGAGCAAGGCTGTCACGAAGGCAAGGGCGATGACGGTGCCGGCAAGCGTTTCAATCGCACGGGGTTTCATAGGTTTCTCCGGATCGGCAGCGCTTTTGGATTAAACCCAGCGAAGCGCTGTCATTTAGTTTTGTGACACCGGAGCGCGCTGAAAATTCGTTTTTTTGACGGTTGCCGGGTTTATGGCCGGGTGCGTGTTTATTTATTGCCGTCAAGGTGAGCTGGAACCGGCCTGAGAACAGTGATGCTGACATCGACCGACGGCGGCACGGAACGAAGAAAATACCGCGTGGCATCGATTCCCAACGCAGGCCGCTGATTTCACCGTAAAACCGATCGCAAGCGCCCAGTCCGTGGTTTTTCGAGCGTTACGGTAAAATTGCACATTGCCGCCCGAAAAGGCGCCCCACGCTCACAATCTGCAGTTCTTCATGTCGACAGCTTTAAAACCTAGCCCGCGCCGCGTCAGCGTTGCTCCAATGATGGACTGGACCGATAGGCATTGCCGGTCGTTTCATCGGATCTTGACGAAACACACGTGGCTTTATACCGAGATGGTCACGACCGGCGCGCTGCTGCACGGCGACGTCGCGCGGCATCTCGCATTCACTCCGGCCGAATCGCCCGTCGCGTTGCAGTTGGGCGGCAGCGAACCGGCTGATCTCGCCAAGAGCGCGAAGCTTGGCGAGCAATGGGGCTACGACGAGATCAACCTGAATTGCGGCTGCCCGTCCGAGCGCGTGCAACGCGGCGCGTTCGGCGCGTGCCTGATGAACGAACCGCAACTGGTCGCGGACGGCGTGAAAGCCATGCGCGATGCGGTATCGATTCCGGTCACGGTCAAACATCGGATCGGCGTGGACGCGGTTGAGGACTACGCCTACGTGCGCGACTTCGTTGGCACGGTCGCAGATGCCGGCTGTGAAGTCTTTATCGTCCACGCGCGCAATGCGATCCTGAAAGGCTTGAGCCCGAAGGAGAATCGCGAGATCCCGCCACTCAAGTACGAATATGCGTACCAGTTGAAGCGCGATTTTCCGCATCTGGAGATATCGATCAATGGCGGCATCACGACGCTCGACGAAGTGGAAGAGCATTTGGAACATGTCGATGGCGTGATGCTCGGCCGTGAGGCTTATCACAATCCTTACGTGCTGGCGGCCGTCGATTCACGTTTCTACGGCGCGGCCACGCCGGTGTTGTCGCGCGAGGAGGCTGAGGCCGGCTTGATCGACTACGCGCGTGAGGAGGTGGCGCGCGGGACGTCTCTAGGCGGCATTACGCGGCATGCGCTGGGTTTGTATCGAGGAGAGGCGGGTGCGCGTGGCTGGCGTCGTGTGCTCTCGGATAGCCGCCGTCTCGCTACGGGCGATATGGCCGTTTTCGATGAAGCACGCACTCATCTGCGTCAAGCCGCCGAATTCATCGAATAAGGGGCTAGGCAAAGCTAATCTTTGTTCGTATAATCTCGTTTCTCGATTCAGTAAGCCGGTTCCTGGCGAGCTAGAGAGGCAGTAAGAAGTAAGACAGTGGTGGCTGTAGCTCAGTTGGTAGAGTCCAGGATTGTGATTCCTGTTGTCGTGGGTTCGAGCCCCATCAGCCACCCCAAAAGATTCAAGCAAAAAGCCCGACTTTCAGAAGTCGGGCTTTTTGCTTTCTGGAATTCGCTTTGTCGCGTTGTCTTTGGATAAACAGGGTAGATAGCTTTTCCGGACTTCTCCTGATCCTCAGGCTCACCTTACCCCTTCCTTCCATGCCCACTCACCTGCGCGCCCGCATCGCGATGCAGGCTGAACAGATCCGCCACGCCCAGCAATCCCACCGCCCCCACGATCAAAAACGCGATACTGAAATCGGCCGGTACGACCGTCTGCGCGCCATGACCATGCATCCATTCCGCGAGCCTCAAAGCGATCGCTCCCAGCGCGACGCCGATCCCCATCGTCAACTGGAACAACGTGCTCGACAACGCCGATGCGCCGCTCATCTGCGCCTTCGGGACATCGGCGAAACTGAGTGTGTTCAGCGCCGTGAACTGCAGCGAGCGCGACAGCCCGCTCGCAAACAATACGGCGACGATGATCCAGGTCGGCGTCGTGGGCGATATCAAGCTCATCACCGCCAGCGATAAAGCCGCCAGGATCCCGTTCACGATCAGCACCGGACGAAAGCCGAAGCGCCGCATGACCGGTGTGGTGACGAGTTTCATCGATAAATTGCCGGCGAAGACCGACAACGTCAGCAGCCCGGATTCGAACGCGTTCAGCCCGAAGCCGATCTGGAACATCAGTGGCAGCAGGAACGGCGCCGCGCTGATGGCGATGCGAAACAGCGAGCCGCCGCCCATCGCTACCCTGAAGGTCTTGATCCGCAGCGCGTTGAGATCGAGCACCGGCTCGGCCGCGCGCCGCACATGCCACCACGCGCCCACGCCCGCGAGCACGCCGACCGCGATCAGCCCGCTGGCGAGAACCCAGGGCGTGTCGTTGCGGCCAATGAGTTCCATTGCGTAGAGCAGGGTCGTGCAGGCGAGGCCGCACAGCACGAAACCCATGAAATCGAAGCGGCGGCTGGCGTGCTCGCGGGTGTTATCGAGGTAACGGAGCGCCACCACCAGGCCGATCAAGCCGAGCGGCAAATTCAGATAAAAGATCCAGCGCCACGACGAATACGTGGTGATAAATCCGCCCAGCGGCGGCCCGATCACGGGCGCGACAAGACCGGGCCACGTGATGATCGAGATAGCGCGCATCAAGCCCTCTTTGGGCGTCGCGCGTAATACGGCAAGCCGTCCGACGGGGACCATCATCGCGCCGCCAATACCCTGCAGCACACGCGCCGCCGTGAACGTGGGCAGCGTCGACGTCATGCCGCACAGCACGGACGCAACCGTGAACAGGCCGATTGCGCTGCCGAACACGGTGCGCAGGCCGAAGCGATCGGCAGCCCAGCCGCTAATGGGGATGAATACGGCAAGCGTCAGCAGATACGACGTAATACCGAGGCTCAGGTCGACGGGATGAAGCCCGAAGGAGCGCGCCATCTGCGGCAGGGCCGTGGCGATGATCGTGCCGTCGAGGTTCTCCATGAAGAAGGTCGCCGCGACCAGCATCACGATAACGGAGGAACCGCGTGGGTTCGCCGCGCCGGACGTGGTGCGGGTGAGGTCGGGGGCCTGCATCGAAGACGTCTCTCTTGTTTGGATCTGAATGAACGCAGCGATATTGAAAAGCGAATGAAAGGCAGATCTCGCCGTATGCCGACAGCTTATCGGACTGGAGCGGCGCCGTGGCGATGGGCATCGATGCAGCATGGCCGGGGCTATGGTAGCTTCGGCACTCGGCTAGCGCCTTTAAAACCTGAACACGAACATGGGGAAGCAATCGATGGAGTACCGGAAACTCGGTGGAACGGATGTCAATGTCAGCCTGATCGGACTGGGGACGATGACCTGGGGCGAGCAGAACACAGAAGCCGATGCGCACGCGCAACTCAACGCCGCTCTCGATGCCGGCATCAACCTGGTCGACGCCGCCGAGATGTATCCGGTGCCGCCGCGCCCCGAGACGCAAGGGCGCACGGAGGCGTATATCGGCACGTGGCTGGCAGCGAACCCGGGTGTACGCGAGAAGATCGTGCTCGCGACCAAGATCGCGGGGCCGGCTCGCCAGCCGCATAACCCGCGGCATATTCGCGGCGCGGGCAACCAGTTCGACCGGAAAAACCTGACCGAAGCCGTCAATACCAGCCTCGCTCGGCTGCAGACGGGTTACATCGATTTATACCAGCTCCATTGGCCCGATCGCAGCACGATGACGTTCGGACGCGCGAATTATCCGTGGATAAAGGACGAATACACGGTGCCCATTGACGAGACGCTGGCGGTGCTCGGCGATCTCGTGAAGGCGGGCAAGATCCGCTACGTCGGGGTATCGAATGAAACGCCTTGGGGTGTCGCGCAATTCTTGCAGGCTGCCGACAAATTCGGCCTGCCGCGGATCGTGAGCATCCAGAATCCGTACAGCCTGGTGAACCGCACGTTCGAAGCGGGTCTCTCGGAATTCACGCATAAGGAAGACGTTGGCCTTTTGGCGTATTCGCCGCTGGCTTTCGGCTGGCTGTCCGGCAAGTACGAGGGCGGCGCGCGTCCGGAGGGCGCTCGCATCACGCTGTTCGAGCGATTTGCCCGTTACAGCAAGCCGCACACGGTCAAGGCCGTCAGCGGCTACGTGGAACTGGCGCGGCGTCACGGCCTGAGCCCGGCGCAACTCGCGCTCGCGTTCGTGAACAGCAGGCCGTTCACGACCAGCACGCTGATCGGCGCTACGTCGCTCGAACAATTGCACGAGAATATCGGCAGCGTGGACGTGAAATTGTCCGATGAGATCCTCGCCGAAATCGAGGCGCTTCACGAAGCCCAGCCGAACCCGGCGCCCTGATCGTTTCGCTGAAAACTGTCATGCGCTACCGTTACGCTAATCGAAAACAGCCACGATTTTTTACCCATTGCGTTCGTTTTTGCATGGTTTCAAGCGTAAAGTTGTTGTCTCGGTTGATGTCGTAATCGTCTGTCATAAGCCGCGCCGTGCTTGGTTGGCGCGCGCTTCGCTGCTCTTTGGTGACGCGCCAGTTGTCATGGCACTACACTTGCTCGAAGGTCCCGGTTGCCGCTGTGGTGCCTCTCGTGCCTCAGCGCGCCCTACGCAAAGGAGTCGTCGCTCATGCCGCAATCCCCCTCGAAGTCCTCTTCCGATCTCGACACCCTCGCCATCAACACCATCCGCACGCTGTCCATGGACGCGGTGCAAAAAGCCAATTCCGGTCACCCGGGTACGCCCATGGCGCTCGCACCGGTCGGCTTCCATCTGTGGCAAAACCACCTGCGCTACGACCCGACCGAGCCGCTGTGGCCGAATCGCGACCGCTTCGTGCTGTCGGTCGGCCATGCGTCCATGCTGCTGTATTCGCTGCTGCACCTGACCGGTGTGAAAGCCGTCGATCACGCCGGTAAGCCAACGGGTGGTCCGGCAGTGTCGTTGGATGACATCAAGCATTTTCGGCAGCTCGACAGCAAGACGCCGGGCCACCCGGAATACCGCATGACAACCGGCGTTGAAACTACCACCGGTCCGCTCGGGCAGGGGCTGGGAAATAGCGTCGGCATGGCGATGGCCGGGCGCTGGTATGAGTCGCACTTCAACAAGCCGGATGCACAGATTTTCGACTATCACGTGTATGCGCTGTGCGGCGATGGCGACATGATGGAAGGTATCTCGCATGAAGCTGCGTCGATGGCGGGGCACTTGAAGTTGTCGAATCTGACCTGGATCTACGACAGCAACCGCGTGACCATTGAAGGTCACACGGATCTCGCGTACAGCGACGACGTGGAAACGCGCTTCAAGGGCTACCACTGGAACACGTTGCACGTTGACGACGCCAATGACGCCGGCGCGCTCGAAGCCGCGCTGAACCAGGCGAAGGCCAACACCGACGGTCCTACATTGATTGTGGTGAAGAGCATTATCGGCTGGGGTGCGCCGCATAAGCAGGACACCTCCGCGGCGCATGGCGAGCCGCTGGGCGTTGACGAAATCAAGCTCGCGAAGAAGTTCTACGGCTGGCCGGAAGACTCGAGTTTCCTCGTGCCGGACGGCGTGTATGAGCACTTCAACGAGGGCATCGGTGCGCGTGGCAGGTCGGCCCGAGAAGCGTGGCAAAAGAGTTTCGATGACTACGCGAAGAAGTATCCGGACCTGGCGAAAGAATTTGCGCAGATCGAAGCGCATGAGTTGCCGGAAGGTTGGGACTCGGCCATTCCTACCTTCGATGCCGATGCCAAGGGCATGGCGTCACGGGAATCGTCGGGCAAGGTGCTGAACGCCATTGCGCAGCATTTCCCCTGGATGATCGGCGGTTCGGCGGATCTGTCGCCATCGACGAAAACCGATATGAAGTTCGAAGGTGCGGGCAGTTTCGAGTTCGATAACTACGCCGGCCGCAACCTGCACTTTGGCATCCGCGAGCATGTGATGGGCGCCATTTGCAATGGCCTCGCGTTGTCGAACCTGCGGCCTTACGGCTCCACGTTCCTGATTTTCAGCGACTACATGAAGCCGCCTATCCGACTCTCGGCCATCATGGAAGTGCCGGTGATCTACGTGTTTACGCACGATTCCATCGGCGTGGGCGAAGACGGTCCAACGCATCAGCCGATCGAACAATTGGCTTCGTTGCGTGGCGTGCCGGGTCTCAGCACGTATCGTCCGGGCGATGCGAACGAGGTGTCCGAATCTTGGCGTGCCGCGTTGGCCGAGCCGCAACGGCCGGCGTGCATCGTGGTGTCGCGTCAGCCTATGCCGACTTTTGACCGGACAAAATATGCGTCGGCGAAGGGCGTTCACAAGGGCGCGTATGTTCTCGCCGATGCTGAAGGTGGCAAGAAGCCGGAAGTCATCCTGATGGGGACGGGCACGGAAGTGTCGGTATGCGTTGATACTTATGAGAAGCTCAAGAGCGAAGGGATTGCGGCGCGGGTTGTGTCCATGCCGTCATGGGATCTGTTCGAACGGCAGGACGCAGCCTACAAGGATTCCGTGTTTCCGCCGGATGTCGACGCGCGTGTTTGCGTGGAGCAGGCCGGCACGCTCGGCTGGGATCGCTACGTCGGTCGTCTCGGTTCGCAGATCGTGATGCATACGTTTGGGGCGTCGGCTCCGCTTTCCGACCTGAAGAAGAAATTCGGCTTCACGCCGGAACACGTCTACGACGAAGCTAAAAAGCAAATCGAACGCGTCAAAACCAGCCACAAGGAGTAAGCCATCATGCAGATCGGAATCGTGGGACTAGGCCGTATGGGCGCGAACATTGCACGCCGGTTGATGCGCGGCGAGCAGACGTGCGTGGTGTACGACCACGCGCCCGAAGCGACGCAGGCGGTCGTGGCCGACGGCGCAACCGGCGCGAGCGACTTGGGCGATCTGGTTAAGAAGCTTGCAGCGCCGCGCTCGGTCTGGCTGATGTTGCCGGCAGGCAAGATCACGGAAGACTCGCTGAACGATCTCTACGAGATCCTGGAAGCGGGCGACACGATCATCGACGGCGGCAATAGCTTCTACAAGGACGACATCGTCCACGCGGCGAAGCTGAAAGAGAAGGGCATCCATTTCATCGATGTCGGCACCTCAGGCGGCGTGTGGGGACTCGAGCGCGGCTATTGCATGATGATCGGCGGCGAAAAGGACGTGGTGCAGCGGCATGATCCGATCTTGTCCGTACTGGCACCCGGACGCGGCGATATTCCCGCCACGCCGAACCGCGAGGGCCGCGATACACGCGTGGAAAACGGCTATATGCATGTGGGACCGGTGGGGTCGGGTCACTTCGTGAAGATGGTGCATAACGGGATCGAATACGGCTTGATGCAGGCGTATGCGGAAGGGTTCGACATCTTGAAGCACAAGTCGTCGACGGATCTGCCCGAGGCGCAACGCTACGATTTGGATATAGCAGACGTTGCCGAGGTGTGGCGTCGGGGCAGCGTGGTGTCGTCGTGGTTGCTGGATCTGACCGCGGGTGCGCTGGCCGGTAACAGCACGCTCGATAAATACTCCGCAGAAGTGGCCGACAGCGGCGAAGGGCGCTGGACTATCGAAGCGGCGCTCGAGGAGGCGGTGCCGGCGCAAGTGTTATCGGCTGCGCTGTATGCGCGGTTCCGGTCGCGAGAGGAGAATTCGTTCGCTGACCGGATGCTGTCGGCAATGCGCTTCGGGTTTGGTGGGCACAAGGAGTTCAGCCCTGGTTTGAAGTGAGCTGAATTTCCGCTGAGTTTTACGCAGCGAGCGGATTGAAGGACGTTAAAAAGCCCGTTTCAACTCACGGTGGAACGGGCTTTTTTGAGTACAACGGGTTCGAGCGGTCTATATCTCAGTCCTTTCACTTAACGCATCATCCGTCGACGGAACAACACCGCGCAGATGAAAAACGGCACGATGGCATACGCCGCGAGCACGGCCACATGCAACACCACATGTTCCGCCGGCCGGTCGAGCATCGCGGGCCGGATTAGCGCGACCGCGTGCGACAGCGGCAACAACAGCGAGACGTTTTGCGCCACTGCCGGTAACTGCGTGAGCGGGAAAAACACGCCGGAGAGCAGCAACATGGGCGTGAGGGCGAGCGTCTGGTAGAACATAAAGAAGTCGTAGCTCGGCGCCACTGCGGTCACGATCATCGCCGTGCTCGAAAACGCCAATCCAGTCAGGATAATCACGGGCAACGCATAAAGCATTGTCGGAAAACTCGCGTAGCCGAGCACGCCGGCCACCAGCATGATCGCGACGCCGGAGAGCATTGATTTGCTCGCGGCCCATACAATTTCTGCGAGCACAATATCGCCCAGCGTGAGCGGCGTATGCATGATCGCTTCCCACGTGCGCTGCACATGCATGCGCGAGAAGCCGGAGTACATGGCCTCGAAACTCGCCGACATCATCACGCTCGACGCCACCGTTCCTGCGGCGAGAAACGCGATGTACGAGACGCCATCCACGTGGCCGACCATCAGGCCAAGCCCGAGGCCCAGGCCGAATAGATAGATCATGGGGTCGGCGAGGTTGCCGAACATCGACGCAATCGCGAGCTTTTTCCAGACGAGATAATTTCGCCGCCAGACCGACATCCAGTTCGATGCGTTCGCGGGCATCGCACTCAGGAAAGGCTCGTGATAAGGCTTGCGTCGCGGCTTGAGTTGAGGCTTGAGTTGAGACTCACCCACCGTGCCGGTTGCGCGCGGCGGCGTAGTCGGGGACTCCGGGGACTCAACGGTGTTCACATTCGGTTCACTCGACATGGATCAGTCCACCATCTCGCGCCCGGTCAGGCGCAAAAACACATCTTCCAGATTCGCCGGCCGGTGCAGATAACGCACGCCAGGCCGTCCCTTTACCCGCGCATGCACGGGGGCGGGGTCATCGACATAACAAAACAGCGTCTCGCCGCTGATCTCCATGCGACCGACGAACGGCAAAAGCTCGTCACGAAGCGCTTGCGGATCGGGACCGTAGATCTCGATCACATCGCATCCGATGACCCGCTGGATCAGTTCGTCGGGCTTGCCTTCGGCCACCTTGCGGCCTTCCTCGATCACGCACAGCCGATCGCAAAGCCGTTCGGCCTCCTCCATGAAATGCGTGGTGAGCAGGATCGTCTTGCCGCGTGCAAGCAGCGAACGCAGCCGTTCCCAGATCAGATGCCGCGCTTGCGGGTCAAGCCCGGTGGTCGGTTCGTCCATGACCAGCACGTCGGGATCGTTGACCAGTGCGCGCGCGAGCGTCAGCCGCCGCTTCATGCCGCCCGACAACTCGCCGACCCGCGCGTTCGCCTTGCTTTCCAGTCGCGCAAATTCGAGCAGCGACGGCACCACGGCTTCAATCTCGCTGCCGCTCATGCCGAAATACCGGCCGAATACGAGCAGGTTTTCGCGGACCGTGAAGTCCGGGTCGAGGTTGTCGAATTGCGGCACCACGCCTACACGGCGCCGGGCGTAACGAGCACGCGAGGGGATCGGTTCATCGACGAGACGGATCGTGCCCGCATCCGGCGCGGTCAGGCCGAGCAGCATCTTGAGCGTGGTCGTTTTGCCCGCGCCGTTGGGCCCAAGCAGGCCGAAACACTCGCCGGGCTGGACATGGAACGACAGGCCGTTCACGACCGTCTTGTCACCGTAGTGTTTTTCGACGTCGATAAACTCGATCGCCGGATTTCCCGGCGCGGGGGTCGTGCGGGTCGTATCGCTGGATAGCACTGCTGAATCTGACATGCGCAAACTCGGGTGTTGGGTCGGTAGTGGGTCCGACGTTGGGTCTGACGACAAGCTAACTAGTTTAATCGATTGCACCAACGAGGCGCGTCCCGCACCGTGACCTGCACTGCGGGCGCGCATGCAGGCTATTTTGCGGTCACCGGACGCCTTCGCGGCGCTCGGATTAACCGCTAGAAAGCCCGCCCATCAAGGGATTTACGTTCCTGGCACGGTGTCCGCTTGGCGTTTCGCGAGCGACCGCGCCGCATTAGCGTTTTCCATCGTTGCCACCGGTTCAGCGACGCACCATGATGAAGGCAACGCGGCCCGGGTTTTGTCGCCCGCCCGGCCCACGGGGCAGAATCTGCACGACTATGACGACCGTTTTTTTGATTGCCCTTTGCTGCCCTCGTGCAGCGCGGAGAACCACCATGGCGAGCTACCGAAAAATCCTGTTGTGTTACGACGGCTCCCGCGAAGGGCGTAAGGCGTTACGGGACGGCGCGAATCTGGCGCTCGACCTGAAAGCCGAAACGCATGTGCTTGCCGTTGTCGACATGCGTTCCAGTATTGCTCAAAGTGCAGGCCTTCTCACCGATATGGCGTGCGGCCGTTTCGAAGACGCCGCCCGGGACATCCTGCGCGAAGGCGTGGAATGGCTGACCGAGCGAGGCGTGCCGGCGCAGGGCCACTTTGCATTCGGCCATCCTATCGATGAAATTGCCGGGCTCGCTCAAAGCTTGCAGGTGGATCTGGTGGTGGTGGGACATCGGTGCCGCACGGGTCTTGCGCGCTGGTGGATGGGTGCGGGCAACACGCCGCTGATGGATCGCGTGTCTTGCAGTATTTTGGTGGCGGTGTCGCCGACGGGTACATCGGCTGAGCAGGAAGACGCCGCGCATGCGGCGATGCCAGCGAAAGCCGAGGCCAGTGTTTGATAGGGACTCAGGTTTGCCAAGAGGTTCGATGCGGCGACGCGGGGCTGCTGATAGCGGCGGCCGGCTAAGCGGGTGCTGGTGAGTGTCGCTATCAGCCAGCCAGCAAGCAAGGCAGCAAGCCAGAAGCAACTGGTCGGACAGCCCCTTTGCTGTAGGAAAACCCACGCCTCCCTTATCCGTCGTTCAACTCCACAGCGACCAGCTTCCACGAGAACAACCCGTAGCGCCGGAGAATGGCTGAATAGCGTGCATCGCCGGTGCCATGCTGATAATTCACCGCGAAAGTATCGAAACTTCGATACCCCGCCGTGGTTTGCGGCGGCGGTTTCGGTGCTGACGGCGAAGCGACGGCAGACGCCGGTTCGGCGGGAGCGATCGGTTGGGGCGGTTGGGGCGCTTGCACGGCTCCCGGAGCCGCGACAACGGCGCCGCTTGCCTCGGGCGGAACCGGCGGTTTCTCGCCCGGATTACCCTTTGGCGGTATGCCATTGAGAATAGCCGCCACGCCGTCGGGCGTTGCATACGAATCGACCAATGGGCCGATTAGCGCCGCGCCAATCATGGCGCCGATCATCGCTAACGGATTGCCGCTCTTCTGTATGTCGATCTTTCGGGTCAGCAACTGCCCCACCTGGTCTTTCAGGCTTTCACGCAGCAGCGGAAAGTCGACGTACTGGTTCACGGTTTGAGCGTCGCGAGCGTCGGCGGCGCGTTTCAACCGGTCGAGCGCGATATACGGCGATGCATAGATCACACCGAGCAAAGCCACGACAACAACAATCAACAACGCAATGACAACGGATCTGCTGGTACGGGACATACGCTAAGGCGCCTTTGGGCTGATAAGGTAAATGCGGCTCGAATTCGAGAGTTGATGCCATGTGCGAAGACCGGAAACACAACGGCCAGAAACACGGCGACCAGACACGACTCAACTCTTAAATGGACCGCAACGGCGCCAGAATTATCCCCGCGTTATCCCTGTAAATTTCATTGCTTCTTAAAATCAGGCGAGCAATCCGCCTTCAACGCCTGCCCGCTCCTCGTCGATGCATCGGTCGATCATGCGCGACACAGCCTCAATATTGCCGACCATGATGACCCGCGACTCACTGCGATAAACCCTCACCGGCGCGCGTTGCTCGGCCCGCGCATGCACCGATGCGCTCAGCGATACCCGCGCGAACGCTGGCTGCCGCGAGGGCAGGACGGGTAGATCTTTGAAGAGATCGGGGGTGTCAGCGGGCTTCGGTGTCTTGCAGGAGATCAGCGAGCGCAGATGCCGCAAACGGCCAAATTCGCGGAATTGCCGAAACGAAAGCGGCGCGCGTGCAGTCGGCGCGAACGATGCGGATAAAAATGAAGCAGAAAACAGCCGGGCGAATCGTTCCATGATGTTTCTCCGATGACCGATGACAATAGGACGCGCACCGGTTCATCACGGTTGCGATGTCCGTCACGCTTTATAGGGCCGGAATTCAAGCGCAGTGCGGCTGGAGGCAGAAGTACCCGGAACGCCCGGGATCACTTACCGCCGCGCTGCAAATCAGAAATCAACAAACAGAAATCAAAGCTCGCCGGAACGAATCAATCCGACCGCGATACCTTCCAGTGCAAAGTCGTCGCTGCCTGACGCGACGAAGATGTTTTCGTAATCAGGATTTTCAGCGATCAGTTCAACACCATCTGGGCGACGCTTCCAGCGTTTCACCGTGACGTCGTCGCCGATTCGCGCCACGACGATCTGCCCGTCCTTAGCCTCGTTTTTCTTCTGCACGGCGAGCAGATCGCCGTCGAAGATGCCTGCGTCGCGCATGGAGAGACCGCGCACCTTCAACAGATAGTCCGGTTTGCTGGAGAACAGCGCCGGGTCGCAGGCGTAATGCTGGGAGATGTGTTCCTGCGCGAGGATCGGGCTACCCGCCGCCACGCGCCCGACCAGCGGCAATTGCATGATGCTGGCGTGCGGCAGCGTGAACTGATGCGGCCCTTCGTCCATGCTGCCGTTGGTCAGCAAGCGAATGCCACGCGATGAACCGGCCGCCAGTTCAATCACCCCCTTACGCGCCAGCGCCCGAAGATGCTCTTCGGCGGAGTTAGCAGAGCTAAAACCAAGCTCGGCTGCGATCTCGGCGCGCGTGGGCGGAAACCCCGTGCGTTCGATCGCGCGCTGGATCAGTTCGAAAACTTCTTGCTGCCGCGCAGTCAGTTTGCTCATTTTGGTCACGTGCTTTTGCCCCTTGTATGGCTGGTCGTCCACTGTATGGATGAACAGATGCCTGTAGTTTTATACAGTATTCGGCGCTTTTCAAGCTTTACTTTAAGTTCGACGTCGTCAGAACCACACAGAGGCCACAAACGCGGTGCTCCAGCGGCTGTTTGATGGCCGCAACGCCGCTTGCAGCCGTCATTAGCACTTTTTGATCTAAAAGAATGAATAACAATTATTTTTAATAATGAAAGCTCGTCGATAGACTCGGCTGCTCAAACACAAAAGACGGGGAACGGGGCAATGCTGAGTCGGAATTCGGGGTGGGGCGCACGTGCAAGGAAGCTATTTGCCACGGCAGTGATCGGGGCAGCGTCAGTGACTGGAATGACCGCGGGAATGATCGCGCAAGCGCGCGCCGATACGTCGTTCCTGAACGTGTCATACGACCCGACGCGTGAGCTGTACCAGGAATTCAATCAGGCTTTCGGCAAGAAATGGAAGGCCGAAACCGGAGAGACCATCACGTTCAAGCAATCGCACGGCGGCTCGGGTGGTCAGGCGCGCTCGGTCCTCGACGGCTTGCAAGCAGATGTGGTGACGCTGGCGCTGGCTTACGACATTGATGCGCTGGCAGGCAAAGGACTGGTCGCCCAGGATTGGCAGAAGCGCTTGCCGGACAACGCGTCGCCGTACACATCGACCATCGTGTTCCTCGTGCGCAAAGGCAACCCGAAGCAGATCAAGGACTGGCCGGATCTGCTCAAGCCGGGCGTGTCTATCGTGACGCCGAATCCGAAGACGTCTGGCGGCGCGCGCTGGAATTACCTCGCGGCGTGGGCCTACGCAGAACATCTGCCAGGCGGCAACGCAACGACTGCCAAGGACTTCGTGACCAAGCTCTATAAGAATGCCGGCGTGCTGGATTCGGGCGCACGCGGCGCCACCACCAGTTTCGTGCAGCGCGGACAGGGCGACGTGCTGATTGCGTGGGAAAACGAGGCGTTCCTGTCGTTGAAGGAATTCGGTTCGGACAAGTTCGAGATCGTGGTGCCGTCGGTGAGCATCCTGGCAGAGCCGCCGGTCGCGGTGGTCGACAAGGTCGTGGATCGTCATGGCACGCGCAAGCTGGCTGAGGCGTACCTCAAGTATTTGTATAGCGAGGAAGGCCAGGAGATCGCGGCACGCAACTTCTATCGGCCGCGTTCCACAGCAGTTCCGGCTGCGCTGACGAAGCAGTTTCCAAAGATCAAGCTCTACACCATCGACGATTCGTTCGGTGGCTGGACCAACGCACAAAAGACGCATTTCGCCGATGGCGGCGTGTTCGATTCGATCTATCAGCCGCAGTGAGCCGGGCAGTACGTAGAGCAACAAGCAGGGCGGCATGAAGAGCAGCATCGCCGGCGCTTATGCGCTCGCGGTGCTGTAGTCGTAAAGAAGCTTGAAACAACACTACGGCCGCATAGACGGCCATGAAACCAACCCGAAGCTCGACCCCGAAGCGCCGTCCCCGCGGCGCGACGGAACTGGATGATTCACGCATGACGACTTTCACTTTCCGCAAGCCCAGCGCACTGCCGGGCTTCGGCCTGACGCTTGGCATCACGGTGGCGTATTTGAGCCTCGTGGTGCTGATTCCGCTCGCCGCGACCTTCGCCAAGACGGCTACGCTCGACTGGGCGACGTTCGTGCGCGCGGTCACGTCGCCGCGCGTGCTGGCGTCGTATCGGCTGACGTTTACGGCGGCTCTCGGTGGCGCGCTGATCAACGCCGTGTTTGGTTTCCTCGTGGCGTGGGTGCTCGTGCGTTATACGTTCCCGTTCAAGCGTGTGGTGGATGCCGTCGTCGATCTGCCGTTTGCGTTGCCGACGTCCGTTGCGGGCATCGCGCTGGCCGCGGTGTATGCGCCGAATGGGTGGATCGGCCAGTTCCTCGCGCCGCTTGGGATCAAGGTGGCGTTCACGCCCTTGGGCGTGCTCGTGGCGTTGACGTTTATCGGTTTGCCGTTCGTCGTGCGCACCGTGCAGCCCGTGCTGGAAGATTTCGAGCGCGAGCAGGAAGAAGCGGCTGCGTGCCTGGGCGCTACCCGCTGGCTAACGTTTCGCCGCGTGGTGCTGCCGTCACTGTTTCCCGCGATCCTGACCGGTTTCGCGCTCGCGTTTGCGCGTGCGCTCGGCGAATACGGGTCCGTGATTTTCATCGCGGGTAATGTGCCGATGAAGTCCGAAATCACGTCGCTGCTGATCATCACGAAGCTCGAACAATACGACTATGCCGGGGCGACCGCGATCGCCGTGGTGATGTTGTGCGTTTCGTTCCTGATGCTGCTGCTGATCAACACGCTGCAATGGTTCCTGCAACGACGCACGAGCCGCGGTGGTTCGGGTCCTGCGCCCGCTTCGGCCGGTGCATTGCATATTGACGGGGCGAAAGCATGAGCGCCGTCAACCAGAAAACTGAGGATGTCACCACGGCCCGCGTGACTGAGCACAGGCTTGATCCTGTTACCGAACCCCGTGTCGTGCGCTGGGTCCTGACGGCCATTGCGTTGATTTTCCTGGCGCTGTTTCTTGTCGTGCCGCTCGTTGCCGTGTTTGCACAAGCGTTTGCGAAGGGCGTGGACTATTACTTCGATTCGCTGAAAGACCCCGACGCGTGGTCGGCCATCAAGCTCACGCTGATTGTTGCCGCGATTGCGGTGCCGCTGAACGTGGTGTTCGGGTTGACCGCGTCCTGGTCCATCGCGAAGTTCGAATTCCGCGGCAAAGCCTTCCTCACGACGCTGATCGATTTGCCGTTTTCGGTGTCACCGGTCGTCTCGGGCCTGATCTATGTGCTGATGTTCGGCGCGCAAGGCTGGTTCGGTCCCTGGCTCATCGACCACAACGTGCAGATCATCTTCGCGGTGCCCGGCATTGTGCTCGCCACTGTCTTCGTCACATTCCCGTTCGTTGCACGCGAGTTGATCCCGCTGATGCAGGCGCAAGGCAACGACGAAGAAGAAGCCGCGCACGTACTTGGCGCGTCGGGCTGGCAGATCTTTCGACGCGTGACCTTGCCGAACGTGAGATGGGGTTTGCTGTACGGCGTGATTCTTTGTAATGCACGTGCGATGGGTGAGTTCGGCGCGGTATCGGTGGTATCGGGCCATATCCGCGGACAGACCGACACCATGCCGCTTCATGTAGAGATTCTCTACAACGAATACAACTTTTCGGCGGCGTTCGCCGTGGCGTCGCTGCTTGCGCTGCTCGCGCTCGTCACACTCGGCCTGAAGCTGCTCGCTGAGCGCCGCATGTCGCAATCGATTGAAGCAGTGCAGGCACGACCCGCCGATGTGCAGGCTGCGTCAGTGTCAATCCAGAACTAGAAGGCGAAAATCACCATGAGCATCATCGTTCGCAATTTGCAGAAGCGCTTTGGCGATTTCGTCGCACTGGATAACGTCTCGCTCGACTTTCCGTCGGGCGAACTCGTCGCGTTGCTCGGACCGTCGGGCTGTGGCAAGACCACGCTGCTGCGCGTGATCGCGGGGCTGGAATACGCGGACGCCGGCTCGGTCGTGTTGAACGGCGAGGATGTGGCGGCCGTGGGCGCGCGCGAGCGGCAGGTCGGCTTCGTGTTCCAGCATTACGCACTGTTCCGCCATATGACCGTGTTCGAGAACGTGGCGTTCGGCCTGCGCGTGAAACCGCGCAAGGAGCGGCCGTCGGAAGCGGTCATCCGCGAGAAAGTGCATGAATTACTGAAGCTGGTGCAGCTCGACTGGCTGGCACAAAGGTTCCCCTCTGAGCTTTCAGGTGGGCAGCGGCAACGGATCGCGCTGGCCCGCGCGCTTGCAGTTGAACCGAAGGTGCTGCTGCTCGACGAACCGTTCGGCGCACTCGACGCCAAGGTCCGCAAGGAACTCCGTAGCTGGCTGCGGCGTCTGCACGATGACCTGCATATCTCGACTATTTTCGTCACGCACGATCAGGAAGAGGCGCTTGAGGTTGCGGACCGGATCGTGGTGTTGAATCGTGGGCATGTGGAGCAGGTCGGCAGTCCGCAAGACGTCTATGATCATCCGCAGACATCGTTTGTGTACGAGTTCCTTGGCGCTGCAAACCGGCTCAAGGGCAGCGTGGATGCGAACGGTTTTGTGGCGCAGGGCGCCGCGCAGCCGATCGCCACGGAAGCGAATTTCACGGGGCCGGCGTTCGCGTACGTGCGGCCTCACGACCTGACGCTGTTCCCGACCGCTTCGGGTCATCGCGATGGCATCGTAGTCGATGTCCGCCGTGTCGTGACGCTGGGCGGTTCGGTGCGCGTGGATCTGGAAGGCGCTGAAGGCAACGTGCTGGAAGCGGAACTGGATCGCGAAACGTGGCGTGGATTGAATCTGAATATCGGCGACGGCGTGACCGCCGTGCCGCGTGTTCTGCGCGTGTTCCCGGCGCATTGAGCTTACTGAACGAGCTTACTGAGCAAGCATACTGAAAAGAGAGGCTGACATGAACTTCCAGCAATTGCGTTTCGTACGTGAAGCCGTCCGGCAGAACATGAATCTGACCGAGGTAGCGAACGTGCTCTATACGTCCCAATCGGGTGTATCGAAGCAGATCAAGGATCTCGAGGACGAACTTGGCGTCGATATCTTCATTCGACGCGGCAAGCGTCTCACGGGCCTCACCGAGCCGGGCAAGGAAGTGCATCAGGTGATCGAGCGCATGCTGCTCGATGCCGAGAATCTGCGCCGCGTGGCTCGCCAATTTGCCGATCAGGACAACGGCCATCTGGTGGTGGCAACCACGCACACGCAGGCGCGTTACGCGCTGCCCAAGGTGATCCGCCAGTTCACCGAGGTATTCCCGAAGGTCC
Organism: Burkholderia sp. S171; assembly: GCF_009766085.1. Taxonomy (GTDB): domain Bacteria; phylum Pseudomonadota; class Gammaproteobacteria; order Burkholderiales; family Burkholderiaceae; genus Caballeronia. Next base: position 43,732 of record NZ_LMUF01000015.1, read on the forward strand.
ATCTCGCACTGCGTCAGGGCAGTCCGCAACAGATCGCGCAGATGATCATCAACGGCGAGGCGGACATCGGCATTTCGACGGAAGCGCTCGACAGGTACCCGGATATCGTCACGTTCCCGTGCTATTCGTGGCATCACACGGTGGTGGTGCCAAAGGGGCATCCGCTGGTCGGCCGCGAGAACATCACGCTCGACGAGATCGCCGAATATCCGATCGTCACGTATGACCATGATTTCACCGGCCGCTCGCATGTGGATCAGGCGTTTGCGAAAGCGGGCGCGCTGCCGGACGTGGTGCTGACCGCTATCGATGCCGACGTCATCAAGACGTACGTGGAACTGGGCATGGGCATCGGCATTGTGGCGGCAATGGCCTTCGACGAAAAACGCGATACCGAACTCGTCGCGCTCGACACGCAGCATCTGTTCGAAGCGAGCACCACGCGCGTGGGTTTGAGGAAGGGTGCTTTCCTGCGGGCGTATGCGTACAGGTTGATCGAGATGTTCGCGCCGCAACTGGATGAAGCGCAGATCGCGGCGCAATTGCGGGAAGCTGCATAGAGCTTACAAAATCAGCCGGTCACCGCTCCGCTACAATTACGGCCATGAACTCATCACACATTTCATTGCCGCGGATCGCGGTGCTGGCCACCGGCGGGACCATTGCGGGCGAGGCCGGCGATGCCTCGAAAACCTCGGGTTACAAGGCCGGCGTGGTCGGCGTCGATAAACTGCTCGGCGCCGTGCCTTCGCTCTCGCAAGTCGCGCAGATCCAGGCCGAGCAAGTAGCGAGCATCGACAGCAAGGACATGACACCTGCGCTGTGGGCCACGCTTTGCACGCGGGTGAATGCGTTGCTGGCGCAGGACGATATCGACGGCATCGTCATCACGCATGGCACGGACACCCTTGAGGAAACTGCCTACCTGCTGCATCTCACTGTTAAAAGCGAAAAACCGGTCGTGCTCACGGCGGCCATGCGGCCCGCGACGGCTTTATCCGCCGATGGCCCGCTGAACCTCCTCAACGCGGTAACGGTAGCGGCGAGCCGGGCATCGTGGAAGCAGGGCGTGCTGGTCGCGTTCAACAACCAGATCCACTGTGCCCGCGACGTGACCAAGACAAGCACCTATGCCGTCGATGCGTTCCGTTCGCCCGAAGGTGGTGCGCTCGGCTGGGTGCAGGACGGGCAGGTAGAATTCCAGCGTTCAGTGGTTAGGCCGCATACGCTGCATAGCCCGTTCCAGATGCCCGCCGAACTGCCCGCGGTCGAGATCGTGACGAGTTACGCGGGGGCGTCGCGAGCGGCTATCGATGCACTCGTTGCCACGGGTGTCAAAGGGCTCGTGATGGCAGGGACGGGCAACGGCTCGATTCATTCGACGCTGCAACAGGCGGTTGCCGATGCCATCAAACAAGGCGTTGCGGTGGTCCGGTCGTCGCGGGTTGGGGCGGGGCATGTAATGCGTAATGGCGCTGCGCCCGACGATGCGCTCGGCTCGATCACAGCAGGCGCTTTGAACCCGTACAAGGCGCGCGTGCTGCTGATGCTGGCGCTGGCGGCGGGCACTGCGTCGGCAGATTTGCAACGCGTCTTCGATACATATTGACGCTAGATAAACGCCGGATCTCCGGCGTTAGAGTTCTATCCGCCCAGCATCTTCCGATACTGCACAAAGCCCGACCGGTCCGCGATGCGGTCATACAACTGCATCGCGTCGGTATTGGTTTCATGAGTCAGCCACCAGACTCGCGAGCATTGCGCTTCTTCGGCCTTGGCATAGACATGCTCGATGAGCTTGCGTCCAATCCCGGCTCCGCGAATATCCGGTTCCACGTATAAGTCCTGCAGATAACAGTAGTCGCCTGCAGTCCAGCATGACCGATGCATGATCCAATGCACGATTCCGACTATGCGGCCGTCCATGACTGCGACTGCAGCGAACACGGGCTCAGCAGGATCGAGCATACGCACCCATGTGCGCAGGGTGGTATCCATGGGGATATCGGTCTTGTAGAACGCCTGATAGCCGCGCCATAGCGTCAACCATGCGTCGAAGTCAGGAATGGCCGCCGATCTGATCTGAAGCGGAGATGTTAAGGTCATGGATGGGGCTTTTCGTGGCGTGAGGAGAGGGTGAGGGAGATCATAGAGCGCCTTTACGTAGCCCAAAAGAGCCAGCGTCGCTTGTTTGCAGGGAGCCACGCGGGGTTCGCCGATGCAATAAAAAACGCGACCCTCGAGTCGCGTTTTCATTCAAGCATCCAAGCATTCCACCGGCGTTGATCAAGCCAGCGCGGGAATCCGCAGAACCTGTCCCGGGTAGATCTTGTCCGGGCTCTTGAGCATCGGTTTGTTGGCTTCGAAGATAACGTCGTTCTTCGCGCCGTTGCCGTAGTATTTGTCGGCGATCTTCCAGAGATTGTCGCCGGAAGCCACAGTATGAAATTGCGAAACGGGTGTGGGGGTGGGTACGGTCAGTTGATCGTCGACCTTGTCCACATGCTGAACGTTACCCGCTGCCACGACGATCTTTTCCTTCGTCGCCTGATCCGCGGCCTGGCCGCTTACCGTGACCGTATGCGACGCGCCATCGAAGCTGACTTGCAGGTTGTCGGCGTTCAAGCCTTGCGTGCGGATATACGCCGCGATTGCATCGCCGGCCGTTTTGTTGAGAGCCGCGATATCCGGTGCCGCTGCTGCGGGTGCTGCTTTAGCCGTGGTCGAAACAGCGCCGAATAACTTCTCGCCAGCGTCCTTGATGAAACTGAGAATGCCCATGTTGCAACTCCTGTAATAACCGGGTAGATCGGCCTGATAGAGCCGAGCCATTTAGTCTCCAGAACTAAGCGATAGTTCTCGGATTTCCCCGATGGAATTGTCAAACTGTGTAGGCAGGCATTTTGATGCGCATAAGGCAACAAAGCAAAAAAGATCCGGCAAGGCGGACACCCGGCAATGACGTCTGACCGACCAAGGCTTCCACGTCACCACCGGGCGCCGCTTGACGGACCCCGCTTTATTGCACTTTCTGCAACCGGCTATGCGTATAGGTACATTACAGATGCGCGTATAAATTAGCCGGTTTTCAAGCAGTTCATTCGGTAACCTGATGATTCGACATCAGTTCCAGCGCCCGCACCATTCCCGAGTGATCCCACTCACGGCCGCCGTTCGCCACGCACACGCTGAACAACTGCTGCGCGCTCGCGGTATGCGGTAAAGCAAGACCCAGTTTCTTCGCACTTTCCAGCGCGAGGTTCAGATCCTTCTGATGCAATTCGATCCGAAAGCCCGGATTGAACGTGCGCTTCGTCATGCGCTCGCCGTGAACTTCCAAGATCCGCGATGCGGCGAAACCGCCCATCAACGCACGCCGCACGCGCTCGGGATCTGCACCGGACTTAGACGCGAACAGCAACGCTTCGGCCACCGCTTCAATGTTCAACGCCACGATGATCTGGTTAGCGACCTTGCACGTTTGTCCCGCGCCGTTATCGCCGATAAGCGTCACGTTCTTGCCCATGACATCGAAGAGCGGCTTTGCACGTTCGAACGCCGCTTCCGGGCCGCCGACCATGATCGTCAACGAGGCTTCACGCGCCCCGACTTCACCGCCTGACACCGGCGCATCAAGATAATCGCAGCCCAGCGCGTTGATTTTCTTCGCGAACGCTTGCGTTTCGAGCGGTGAGATGGAGCTCATGTCGATCACGAGCTGGCCTTTCTCGAGTCCCTTCGCCACGCCGTCTTCAGCAAAGAGGACGTTAGCGACATCGGGGGTGTCCGGCACCATGATGACGACGATCTCGCTTGCTCGCGCGACGTCAGTCGAGCTGTCGACCAATTTGCCCAGTGAGCGCAGGTCGTCCGGCACGGGAAACGCGCCGTTCAGCACCAGCGAATGGCCTGCTTTCTTCAAATTGCGCGCCATGTGCGCGCCCATGATGCCAAGGCCGATAAATCCGATTGTTGCCATTGCGTGTGTCTCCTCCAGTTATGCCACTGCGCGCGCAGTCTTCAGGCCAGCGATTTCCTGCAGCCAGACAAGGCCGGCTACGGTCGTGCCGCGCGGTTTGTATTCGCAACCGATCCAGCCGTCGTAGCCGATTGAGTCCAGCAGCGAGAACAGGAACGGATAGTTGATTTCTCCCGTGCCCGGCTCGTTGCGACCCGGGTTATCGGCCAGTTGAATATGGGCAATTGACGGCAGGTTGCGCTTGATCGTGGCAGCCAGTTCGCCTTCCATGCGCTGCATGTGATAGATGTCGTATTGCAGGAACAGGTTGTCCGACCCTACGTCGCGAATTACATCCAGTCCTTCTTGCGATTTGTTCAGCGCGAAGCCGGGGATATCGAAGTGATTGCACGGCTCGACCAGCAGCCTGATGCCTTCTTTCTTCAACGCAGCGGCCGCGAACTTCAAATTTTCAACGATGGTCGCCCGCGCTTCCTCACGGCTCACCGATGCCGGCGGAATGCCGACGAGACAGTTCAGCTGCGGCACGTTCAACGCCTTCGCGTACTCAATCGCGCGCGCCACGCCCTCACGGAATTCTTCCTTCCGATCGGGCAGGCAGGCGATGCCACGCTCGCCGCCTTCCCAATTTCCAGCCGGCAAGTTATGCAGGACGAGCTGGAGATTGTTGGCGTCCAGACGTTGACGCAAGTCTGCCGCCGAGTACGGATACGGGAACAGGAACTCGACCGCTTCAAAGCCCGCATCGGCGGCCGCTGCAAAGCGGTCGAGGAACGGCACTTCGTTGAACAGCATGGTCAGGTTGGCAGCAAATTTCGGCATGATCTTTGTTCTCTCTCAGGCGTTGTACGCAATGGCCGTCGGTGCGTCCTGCTCGCTTTCGGCGAGTGGTTCGAATTCGTTGATCGCATCGATCTCCGTGCCCATCGCGATGTTCGTCACACGCTCGAGGATCACTTCAACAATGATCGGCACGCCGAATTCAGCGAGCATTCCCTGCGCCTTGCGAAGGGCGGGAGCGAGGTCTTCGGGATTGAAGACGCGCACTGCCTTGCAGCCAAGTCCTTCGGCCACTGCGACGTGATCGACGCCGTAACCGTTCAAATCGGGCGCGTTGATGTTCTCGAAGGCGAGCTGGACGCAGTAGTCCATATCGAAGCCGCGCTGTGCCTGACGGATCAGGCCAAGGTACGAGTTATTCACGACCACGTGGATATACGGCAGCCGGAATTGCGCGCCAACGGCGAGCTCTTCGATCATGAACTGGAAGTCGTAATCGCCCGAGAGCGCGACGATCGGCCGTTGCGGGTCCGCTGCACGAACACCGAGCGCCGCCGGAATGGTCCAGCCGAGCGGGCCGGCCTGACCGCAATTGATCCAGTTGCGCGCTTTATACACATGCAGGAACTGAGCGCCGGCGATTTGCGAAAGACCAATCGTCGAGACGTAGCAGGTATCGCGGCCGAAGACCTTGTTCATCTCTTCGTAGACGCGTTGCGGCTTCATCGGCACGTTGTCGAAGTGCGTCTTGCGATGCAGCGTGCGCTTGCGTTCCTGGCACTCGCCGACCCACGTGCCGCGATCCTTCAGCTTGCCCGCGGCCTTCCATTCACGTGCCACTTCGACGAACAATTCCAGCGCGAATTTAGCGTCGGAGACAATGCCGAGATCCGGGCCGAACACGCGGCCGATCTGCGTCGGCTCGATATCGACGTGCACAAACGTACGGCCCTTCGTATAGACCTCGACGCTGCCCGTGTGACGATTAGCCCAGCGATTGCCGATACCGAGCACGAAGTCGGACGCGAGCATCGAAGCGTTGCCGTACCGGTGCGCCGTTTGCAAACCGCACATGCCGGCCATCAGCGGATGGTCGTCGGGGATCGCGCCCCAGCTCATCAGCGTGGGGATCACCGGCACGTTCATGATTTCAGCGAACTCGACCAGCAGATCCTCGGCCGCTGCATTCAGCACGCCGCCGCCGGAAACGATCAACGGCCGCTCGGATGCGTTGAGCATCGCCAAGGCCTTTTCGACCTGACCACGCGAAGCTTTCGGCTTATAGACGGGAAGCGGTTCATACGTGTCGATATCGAATTCTATTTCCGCGAGCTGCACATCGATCGGCAGATCGACCAGCACCGGACCCGGACGGCCTGAGCGCATCAAGTGGAATGCTTGCTGGAACACGCGCGGCACGAGCGCCGGTTCGCGCACGGTCACCGCCCACTTGGTCACCGGCTTGGCGATCGATTCAATATCGACGGCCTGGAAGTCTTCTTTATAAAGACGCGCACGCGGTGCCTGACCCGTAATGGCCAGAATAGGAATGGAATCAGCCTGGGCGGAATACAACCCGGTGATCATGTCCGTTCCCGCCGGTCCCGACGTGCCAATACACACGCCGATATTTCCCGGCGCCGCCCGCGTATAACCCTCGGCCATATGCGACGCGCCTTCTACGTGGCGTGCCAGCACATGTCCGATGCTGCCGGCCCGTTGCAGGGCGGAATAGAACGGGTTGATCGCCGCGCCCGGAACGCCGAACGCCATTTCGATCCCTTCTTTTTCCAGCACGAGAACGGCTGCGTCGACTGCTCGCATTTTTGTCATGAGTGTCTCCTTCCATTGTGTTCTGCTGCATTGCGCCGTTGCGCAATGTCGTTGAGGTGACTTTATGCGTATGCCAGAGTGTTGATAAGATCAGCCAGAGTCGTTTGATCCGATACAAAAAGTACGGAATGGAGGCAAGACAATGGATCGCTTCAGGCAGATTGAGACGTTCGTAAAGGTCGCCGAGGCCGGCAGTCTGGCCGCGGCGGCGCTGGAGGAGGGGGTGTCGCCAGTGATTTTGGGGCGGCGTATTGATGCGTTGGAGAAGCGTCTGGGCGTCAAGCTGATGTACCGCTCCACCCGCCGGCTAGTGGTAAGCGAGGAGGGCGCGGCGTTCCTTGAGCGCTGCCGTGGACTGCTGGCCGACTGGAACCAGGCGGAAGACGAACTCGCCGATGGCCAGCGCACCGTCGACGGCCACTTGATTGTCTCCGCGCCGGCGGCCTTTGGACGAATGCACGTGGCGCCGCACGCGCCGGCTTTTCTCGTCGATAAACCCGCGTTACAGATGTCGTTTAACCTCAACGACCGCGTAGCCGACCTGATCCGCGAGGGTTACGACCTGTCGATCCGCATAGGCGGGGCGGTTGATCAGAACTTCGTTGCCGTGAAACTCGCCGATAACCGCCGCGTGGTCTGCGGCACGCCGGCGTATTTCAAGAAGCACGGCAAGCCGAAATCACTCGATGACCTGCCGCGCCACAACTGCCTCGCGTTCAATTTGCAGGGCGGGCAGAATCGCGGCTGGTATTTCCGTCGCAACGGCAAACTCGCGACGGTGCGTGTCGCGGGCAACCTGGATTGCAACGACGGCGAATTGCTGCATCGATGGGTATCCGAAGGGCATGGGCTCGGCTGGCGCTCGACGTGGGAAATCCAGCGTCAACTGGCGACGGGCGAGCTGGAAACCGTGCTGGACGAGTTCGCGCTACCCGATTACGACATCCTCGCGGTCTATCCACAGCAGCGCTACGTGCCCGCAAAAGTGCGCTACTTCATTGATTATTTGAAGAAAATCTACGCACAGCCGGATTATTGGAACCGCGAACGGTGACTTTCAAGGCTTAGCGGACATACAAAACCGCTAAGCCATTGAAAACACAGCGGAAGTAATACGCGAAGTGCGTAAATCAGTTGTGTGGCCGGCCGTATCTCGCTATAATCGCTGGCTTCTCTCTTGCCGCACCGGTCCGACGCCCGGGTGGCTTTATATCCTCAAGGAGTAACAATGCGTCATTACGAAATCGTATTTATCGTGCATCCGGATCAAAGCGAGCAAGTGCCCGCCATGATCGAACGGTACAAAACCACGATCACCACACACGGTGGTTCGATCCATCGCATCGAAGACTGGGGCCGCCGTCAGCTGGCTTACATGATCGAGAAGCTTGCGAAGGCTCACTACGTGTGCATGAACATTGAATGCAGCCAGGAAACGCTCGAAGAACTGGAACACGCGTTCAAGTTCAACGACGCTGTGCTGCGTCACCTCATCGTCAAGCTGAAGAAGGCCGAAACCGGCCCGTCGCCGATGATGAAGGAAGTTCACCGCGAAGAAGCCAAGAAGGCGGCCAGCCAGCCGTCGACTGAAGCTCATGCAGCTCCGGCCGCAAGCTCGCAGGCAAACTAATCAAGAAGGCGACTTTTGAAGTCGTCGCGTCACCAGGAATCAAGTGAACCGGCTGCAACTGACAGCAAGCGTTGTGGAGCGAGAACCGGTGCGGTACACCCCCGCCGGCGTCCCCATAGCGAGTTGCACGTTGCATCACCGTACGGAAGTTGTCGAAGCGGGCATTGCCCGGCAAATCGAACTGACTCTCCCGGCGGTCGCGGCCGGTGCTGCGAGCGGCAAGCTGGAAGGCCTCGTCATGGGCGTAGAAACGCTCTTCACGGGCTTCATGGCAAAGAAAAGCCGCAACGCGCGAACCCTGGTGTTTCACATCACAGAATTGCAGGATATTGGAAAGGACTGAACATGCCCCGCCCGACTGGTAAGAAATTCGACAAACGTCGTCAGCAACAAAACCCGCTCTTCAAGCGCAAGAAGTTCTGCCGTTTCACCGCGGCCAATGTCGAGTCTATCGACTACAAGGACACGGAAACGCTGAAGGACTTCGTTGGTGAGAACGGCAAGATCACGCCGGCTCGTCTGACAGGAACGAAGGCTCACTACCAACGTCAGCTCGATACGGCTATCAAGCGCGCTCGTTTTCTCGCGCTGCTGCCGTACACCGACCTGCACAAGGCCTAATCAGACGACGCAATAAGGAAAAAGCCAAATGCAAATCATTCTTTTGGAAAAAGTCGTCAACCTGGGCAACCTGGGCGACATCGTTCGTGTCAAGGACGGTTACGCACGTAACTTCCTGATCCCGGGCAAGAAGGCCCGCCGTGCAACGAAGGACGCAATCGCGGAATTCGAAGTGCGCCGTGCTGATCTGGAAAAAGTGGCCGCTGAAAAGCTGGCAGCGGCTACGGCCCTGGGCGAAAAGCTGAGCGGTGCAACCGTTCAGATCTCGCAAAAGGCTGGCGTCGACGGTCGTTTGTTCGGTTCGGTGACGAACGCGGACATCGCCGAAGCGCTGAAGAAGCAAGGTCTGGCCGAAGTCGAAAAGTCGCAAGTGCGTCTGGCCGACGGCCCGCTGAAGCTGGTTGGCGATCACGCCATCCAGATCGCACTGCACACCGACGTAGTTGTCGACGTGACGGTGTCGGTGCTCGGCGAACACGCTTAAGCGTATTTCGCTCGCCTTGACGGCCGGGCTTAGTCCCGCCGTCGATGCAAAAGCAATACCGCAGTAAAAGAAAGGCGGGAACCGCGAGCGGTTCCCGCCTTTTTGTTTTTCCGGCCTCGCCGCCGCCCGTCATTTCGCCGATAATTCCTCCCCATGAACGCACCGTCGAAAGATCCCCAACTGGATGCGCTGAAGGTCCCGCCGCATTCCATCGAAGCCGAGCAGTCCGTCATTGGCGGTTTGCTGCTGGATAACGCCGCATGGGACCGTATTGCGGACGTGATGTCGCACGGCGACTTCTACCGCTACGACCATCGGATCATTTACGAGGCGATCGGCAAGCTGATCGCGACCACGCGCCCAGCCGACGTGATCACCGTCTACGAGGCGCTGACGAATACCGGCAAGGCTGAGGAAGTCGGCGGCCTGGCGTACCTGAACGCGCTCGCGCAGAACACGCCGAGCGCCGCGAATATCCGCCGATACGCGGAAATCGTGCGGGATCGCGCGGTGTTGCGCCGTCTGGTGTCAGTCGCCGATGAAATTTCCGCCGATGCCTTTAATCCGCAAGGCAAGGAAGTGCGCCAGTTGCTGGACGAGGCCGAGGCGAAAGTGTTCTCGATCGCGGAAAGCGGCGCGCGCGGCACGCAGGGTTTTCTTGAGATTGGGCCGCTGCTGACGCAAGTGGTCGAGCGTATCGACACGCTTTATCACACCGCGAATCCAAGCGATGTGACGGGCACGCCAACAGGTTTCGTCGATCTGGACCGCATGACGTCAGGTATGCACGGTGGTGAACTGATCATTGTGGCGGGGCGGCCGTCGATGGGTAAAACCGCGTTTTCCATGAATATTGGCGAATACGTGGCCGTGGAATATGGCCTTCCGGTCGCTGTGTTCTCGATGGAAATGCCGGGCACGCAGCTCACCATGCGGATGTTGGGCTCGGTCGGTCGTCTCGATCAGCACAGAATGCGTACCGGCCGTCTCACCGACGAAGACTGGCCGAAGCTCACGCACGCGGTGCAGAAAATGAGCGAGGCGCAGATTTTTATCGATGAAACGGGTGGTCTGAACCCGATGGAATTGCGCTCGCGCTCGCGCCGTCTGGCGCGGCAATGCGGCAAGCTGGGCCTGATTATCGTGGATTATTTGCAGCTCATGTCCGGCTCCGGATCGGCCGGTGAAAACCGTGCGACCGAAATTTCGGAAATCTCGCGTTCGCTTAAAAGCCTTGCGAAGGAACTGGATGTTCCGGTGATGGCCCTGTCGCAGTTGAATCGCGGGTTGGAGCAGCGTCCGAATAAACGCCCGATCATGTCCGACTTGCGTGAATCCGGCGCTATCGAACAGGACGCGGACGTGATTCTTTTCATCTATCGCGACGAAGTCTACAACCCGGACAGCCCCGACAAAGGCACGGCCGAGATCATCATCGGTAAGCAGCGTAACGGGCCGATCGGTCCTATTCGCCTCACGTTCCAGGGTCAATACACGAAGTTCGAGAATTTTGCCGGTGCGCAGAATTTCTACGGCGACTAAGGGAATCTAGCAGGAAATTTGTTCGCCGCTGCTCCCGATTTGACGCCGGTCAGGGTGCGGCGGTGGTCCCGCGAAGGTACAATGTGGCAGTTTTATGTCAGCGCCATTTTGAGCCACTTTCCGGGATTTTCATGTTCGGTCGATTCATGCCCACTGAGGGCAAATTTTTCGAAATCTTCAATGCGCACGCAAAGTGCATCGTTGACGCCAGTCACGAACTCGAACTGCTGATCGACAACATGGACCAGATGGAAGTCCATAAGCAGAACGTCCAGACCAACGAAAAACGTGCGGACAAGCTCACGCACGAAACCATCGACCTGCTTCACAAGACCTTCATCACGCCGCTCGATCGCGACGAAATCCACAAGCTCATCACGACGATGGACGACATTCTCGACCTGATGGAAGACGTCGCCACGGCCATCTCGCTTTACGACGTGCGCGAATCGACCGCGGAAATGAGCCAGCTCGCGCATATCTGTACGGCCACGTCCGAGCGCGTGCAGCAAGCCGTCAAGCTGCTCGCCGACATGAAGCGCGCCAGCGAAATCCTCAAGATTTGCGAAGAAATCGACCGTCTGGAATCGGACGCCGACCGCGTGCTGCGCTCGGCCATGTCGAAACTCTTCCGCGAAGAGGACAACGTCAAGACGCTGATCAAGCTCAAGGCAATCTACGAATTGCTCGAGACGATCACCGACAAATGCGAGGATGTCGCGAACATCATCGAAGGCATCGTGCTGGAAAACGCCTGATTTCAGCCGCGCCACTCACTCGATAAACGATGCATTCGATTCAACTCGCCCTCTGGGCCGTTATTACGCTCGTCGTGGTCGCACTCGTGTTCGACTTCATGAACGGCTTCCACGACGCCGCCAACTCCATCGCAACCGTTGTGTCCACGGGCGTGCTGAAACCTCAGCAAGCCGTGGCGTTCGCCGCCGCGTTCAACGTCATTGCGTATTTCGTCTTCCATTTGAAGGTCGCCGCCACCGTTGGCAGAGGGACGATTGACCCAGCTATTGTCGATCAGTATGTGATCTTCGGCGCGCTTGTCGGGGCGATCGGCTGGAACATCATTACGTGGCACTACGGCATTCCGTCGAGTTCGTCACACGCGCTGATCGGCGGCCTGGTCGGCTCGGCGTGGGCGAAGTCAGGGTGGGGCTCGCTGAATATGGAGGGCTTGCTCAAGACCGTCTCGTTTATCTTTATCTCGCCGGTGCTGGGTTTTGTGCTCGGATCGCTGTTCATGCTGATCGTGTCGTGGATGTATTTCCGCACGCCACCGTCCAAGGTGGACCGGCGATTCAGGCGCTGGCAGCTGATATCGGCGGGGTTGTATAGCCTTGGGCACGGCGGCAATGATGCGCAGAAAACAATTGGCGTTATCTGGATGCTGCTGATTGCGGCGGGTTATTGGTCAGCTTCGGCCGATGCGCCACCACTCTGGGTGATCGGCGGATGTTATCTGTCGATGGGACTCGGAACACTGTTCGGCGGCTGGCGCATCGTGCGCACCATGGGCCAGAAGATCACGAAGCTCAAGCCCGTCGGCGGATTTTGCGCGGAGTCGGGCGGGGCGATTACGTTGTTCGTCGCGTCGTTTCTCGGTATTCCCGTGTCGACCACGCACACGATCACAGGCGCGATTGTCGGCGTCGGTGCGACGCAGAAGTTCAGCGCTGTGCGTTGGGGCGTGGCGGGGAACATCGTCTGGGCCTGGATCCTGACCATTCCGGCGTCTGCCGTCATGGCCGCCGCCGCATGGTGGCTCGGACATCGCTTTCTTTGAACGAACCACTCGCGGGTGACTTGTTTTTAAGTCACCCGGGCTTCGTGCGTCAAATCAGTGGCGCGCTGACACCGTCCATCGGAATGATCGCGCCCGATACGTAACTCGCCCGGCGGCTCGCCAGAAACAGCGCAACGTCTGCGATCTCCTCGGGTTTCGCGTATCGCCCAAGCGGCACCTTTGCCTGACTTAGCGCCAGCGCTTCATCTCGCGTGACACCCAGTCTCTGCGCCTCGAGCGCCAGCGATTCCTCCACACGTTCCGTCAACGTCGCGCCCGGATTGATCGCGTTGATGCGAATGCCCAGTTTCGCGTAATGATGCGCGAGACCGACAGTTGCCAGCATCAGCGCCGCATTTGCCGCGCCGCCCGCGATATGAATATCGCTCGCGAATTTCCCTCCCATCCCGATGATGTTCACGACCGCACCCGGCTCGGCCTTGGGGTTCGCTTTCAGCCGTTCGGCCATTTGCTTCAGCACGGCTTGCTGGGGGTAGATGCAGGGGAAATATTTCGCGTCCATCGCGGCCTTGTAGCCCGCGGCATCGAGAAGATCGGGATCGTAGCGTTTAGCGGCGCCCGCGCAATTTACAAGAATATCGATCGGGCCTAACGCGCCTGTCGCTTCCTCCACTACGTCTTGCGCGCTGTGCGCTTCGTGCAGATCGGCACGCGCGAGATGCACGTGAAAACCATCTTTCGCGAGTTCTTCGCGCGCGCGGGCGAGGTTTGCCGGATCGCGTGAAACAATCGCGACGCGCGCGCCTTCCGCTGCAAATGCCCGCGCGCACGCGAAGCCAATCCCCTTGCTGCCGCCCGTGATGAGCACGATCTTGCCGGCGAGTCCCAAGTCCATGAAGTTCACTCCTGTCGAGGCCGATGGTCGATTCGACGGTCAATTCGATGACGCGTGAAATCGTGATCGAGACACGATAGCAGACGCTGGGAAGTGTGTGCGGTTCGGGAAAGCGCGCTGGAAGCGAGTTGAACGCGAGCGACGGATAACGGCTCAGTAGCTGCCGTTGGCAAACTTCGCGATGGGGTCGTCGGCGGCAGCGGGACGCGTGGGCGTGAGTGAATTGGTGGAGGCGCGCATCACGTGTGCGGATGGGTCGGTCGCGGGAATCCGGCCAACCGATGAGGGTTGCTGCGCTTGCACTGAGCGCACCTGCTGCGCGGCGAGGCGGGCGGTGGGCGGCGGCGGTTCGAAGGCATCGGCAGCGGCTGCGATTGGATCAGGCGCATTCGATGCCGCAGCCACTGCATTCGATTCAGCCTGCGATTCAGCCTGCAATTCGCGCGGCGGCGAGATTGCGTTTGCTGCTTGCGATTGACGCTGTGCGGCGGAAAGCGAGGATGGCGGCGGTTCGAACGGATCGGCGCCGGAGCGGGCCGTGGCGACGGCCGGCGACACCGCACCCGCCGATTGCGCTTGCCGTTGTGCGGCTGACAACGCGGGCGGCGGCGGTTCGAACTGATCGGCGGCGGTACGGTAGGAGCCTGCGGGTGGTGCCGTCATTGGCGGAGCGCGCGGCGGTTCATAGCGCTCGGCGGTGGTCGCTCCGTTGGCCGTCGCTGCAACCTGCGTCGATGACCGGCTTGACGCGCCATCCACCGGGACGGGGACTGGCGAGGCTAGGTAAGTGGGTGCATCGAACGGAGCCGGCGCGGCTTTCGGCGGCGCGACGCGCCGGATGCCATCGAAACGCTTGGCCCAATAAGGATTGGTGAGGTAATCGAGCCGCACGGTGCCGCCTGTCGACGGCGCGTTCACGAAGCGCAGCTTACCCACGTAGATGCCGACGTGCGAATGCGGCCGGCCTGTAGTGTTGAAGAAAATCAGGTCGCCAGGGGCAACTTCGTCAGGCTCGATCGACTCGCCGCGCACACTCATGTCCGCGGTCGTGCGCGGCAGATTCACCGATGCCGCCCGATCCACCACATAGCGCACCAGCCCGCTGCAATCGAAACCTGCCTCCGGCGTGTTGCCTCCCCATCGATACGGCACGCCCACAAGCGACATAGCCTGAATGGAAATTTCCTCGCGCCCGACGCTGTGATCGACGAAATTCGGGAAGCCGGACGGTGTGGCAAACGTGCGATTAGACGCGGTAGCGTTCGATGCAGCCGGCGCACGCGACACCCGCGTCGGCGCGCTGGAGCACGCGGCAACGAGGAGGGTGAGGAGCAGCAGTGACCAGAGTCGACGCATTCGGCGGGGCGAGCGGAGGGTGAACGTGAACGCTCGCCATGATGGCGGTCTCGCGATACTAGCCCGTCAGACGGGGCGCGAGCAAGTTTTCTTGATAAGTCACTTGAGGTTTACGCTGTAAGTGTTGCTCCGGAGAAACGTATTTTCAGGCTCAAAACGCGCTGAAAAGACATAAAAAAGCCCGGCAAGCGATGCTTGCCGGGCTTTCAAGCGTGTCGAAAATTTAAAGAATCTCGGACGCGTAATCCGCCAGACGTGAGCGTTCGCCGCGCGCGAGCGTGACGTGACCACTATGCGTCCAGCCCTTGAAGCGGTCGACCACGTACGTCAGGCCCGAACTGCCTTCCGTCAGGTACGGCGTGTCGATCTGCGCGATATTGCCCAGACACACGATCTTCGTCCCCGGACCGGCGCGCGTGACGAGCGTTTTCATCTGCTTGGGCGTTAAATTCTGCGCCTCGTCGATGATCACGTACTTGTCCACGAAAGTCCGGCCGCGCATGAAGTTCATGCTCTTCACCTTCAGGCGCGATCGGATCAGTTCCTGCGTGGCGGCGCGGCCCCATTCGCCGGCGGCATCGTCGGTCTTTTGCAGGACTTCGAGGTTGTCGTCGAATGCGCCCATCCACGGCTGCATTTTTTCCTCTTCCGTACCCGGCAAGAAGCCGATGTCTTCGCCAACCGGAACCGTCGCACGCGTCACGATGATCTCGTTATAACGCTTGTCGTCCAGCACTTGCGCGAGGCCGGCGGCCAGCGCCATCAAGGTCTTGCCGGTACCGGCCTGACCCAGCAGCGTAACGAAATCCACGTCGGGGTTCATCAGCAAATTCAACGCGAAATTCTGCTCGCGATTGCGCGACGTAATGCCCCACACATTGTTCTTGTGGTGGCTGTAATCGCGCAGCGTTTGCAACAGCGCTGTCTTGCCATTCAACTCGCGCACGATGCCGTAGAACGAAGGTTCGCCGTTCTGCGGTTCGAAATAAACGAACTCGTTCACCAGCATGGACGCGCATTGCGGACCGGTCACACGGTAATACGTCGTGCCCGTCTTCGTTTCTTGCCAGCTTTCCATGCCCTTCGCGTGCTTCGTCCAGAAGTCCGAAGGCAACGCGCGTACGCCGGAATAGAGCAGGTCCTTGTCTTCCAGCACCTGGTCGTTGAAATAATCTTCAGCGGGCAGGCCGAGCGCGTGTGCCTTGATGCGCATGTTGATGTCTTTCGACACCAGCACGACCTGGCGATCCGTGCGTTCCTTTTGCAGCGCGCGAACTACGCCGAGAATCTGGTTGTCGGCCTTGCCGACCGGCAGGCCTTCGACCGGCTCAATGTCGGTCAGCGTGGTCTGGAAGTACAGGCGACCGGTCGCATCGCGATTGCCCAGCGCGGACAATGGCAAGCCTGCCGACATCTCGCCAACATGGGCGACCAATGCATCCAGCGTGCGGCTCACCTGACGCGCATTGCGCGCCACTTCCGACATGCCCTTCTTGTGGTTATCGAGTTCCTCGAGCGTCATCATCGGCAGATAGACGTCGTGTTCCTCGAACCGGAACAGCGATGACGGATCGTGCATCAGCACGTTCGTGTCGAGCACGAACAGCTTGCCGATCTCGTTTTCCGGCTGACCGCGCTGACGGCGTTTCTGCTGGCCGCGCGGTTGACTTGCAGCGGCCACGGGCGCAGCCGGTGCTTCGGCGCGCGACGGCGAGCGTGCCTCGACCGGCGCACGAGCGACAGCCGGCGTGGTTTCGACCTGTTCGGCAGGCGCCGCAGCGGGTTGCAGCAACGCCGCCGTTTGTTTCGTGCGGCGGGTGCGCGAGGCGGGCGCTGAGTCGGAGGCTTCCACCGCCGAGCCTTTGGCCGCGTTCGCCAGTGTCTCGCTTGCTATGGCGCGTAGCGTATTGGCGGTGTTCGCGGCAGCAGGCCGCGAAGCACCGACGCTCGCGCCAAAATCGTTTTCGGTTTCAACTGGATCGCCGTCGCTTGCCTGCTTTTTCGATGTTCGGGCAGGCCGGGCTTTGGCTTTGTATTCTTCAGACGGCAGGAGGTTGCCGAGCTTGACGGGTGCGGTAGGCAAAGGCATGGTTTTCCTCGATAGGATTCGGATCGTATGTCGTGCGTCGCCTGTCGCATCCTGCGTGGATCTTTCAGGCCCTAGGCTTTCAGTCGGAGGCCGGACGTCGATGCAGTTTGCGCCCGGAGACGCGCTTCGGTTTCGAAAACGCCGGTTCGCCTAGATTTCGATCGGCTCCTTGGAAGTTGCGTCCTGAAGAAAACGGGCATGAAACACACGGACGGCGCGGGACGCCCAGAGGGCGCACGCTGCGGGAAAGGAAGCGTCCGCAAACAAAAAAGCCGCCGTCCCGGACGATGGGACCAGCGGCTCGACAGCGCCTGCTTCAAAGCGCCTTTCAGCTTCCGCCACGCCCCAGAATTGCTGGCGTGGCGTGTAGCGGGACCCCGTGCCGGTCGCGGGGGAAACCGCGAAACACCGGACGCTACGCAAAGAGAAATGGAGAGAAGGGCAAGCGCTCATTGCGAATCAATATAACGTGCCTCAAAGCGCTTGTACAGCTTCCACAATCTGCTCGACGTGGCCTGGAACCTTTACGCCACGGAACTCGCGGCGAAGCACGCCGTTCGCGTCCAGCAGGAAGGTCGAACGCTCGATTCCGCGTACTTCCTTGCCATACATTTTCTTCATTTTGATGACACCAAAGAGCGTGCAAATCGCTTCGTCAGAGTCGGAAACCAGCGTGTACGGCAGTTCCAGCTTGGCCTTGAAATTGTCGTGCGACTTCACGCTGTCACGCGAGATACCGATCACCTCAGCGCCTGCCTTCTTGAATTGCGCATAAAGATCACGGAACTGCAGGCTTTCCGTCGTGCAGCCGGGCGTGTTGTCTTTCGGATAAAAAAACAGCACGACTTTTTTGCCTCGCAGACTAGACAGCGAAAAGTCGCCGCCGGTTGCGGGCGCGGTGAAATCGGGAACGGGTTGATCGACTGCGATCGGCACGAAGTTTCTCCTTTGTCGACCGGAGTGGGCGTGTAGAACAGGGTTGGCGCTTTAGCGCTTACCTGGTCCTATAGCGCTGGCTCCGGTCCCATGAAAGATGGTTGTTGTTGTCGGGTGATGCGTGTCCGTACTCCGGTTTCTGGAGAGCGAGCACTTTGGAACGGTAGTGCGGATCCGGGGGAAGCTTGAGGCGTCGGGGTAAGGCGTGGTCCGGCTGGGTTTGATCTGACTTGGCACCTGCGTGCCCGGTTCGGCAGAGCCGAATCGGCCGAATCGGCCGCCCGAGTTTGAAAAATATCTTGCTCGGTCGAGCCTAAAACAAGCGTCAGACGTGCACGTGCTTCAATCCGCCCGACGTGTATTAATCCGGCTGCAATATCAGCTCGCCCGCGCGGCCTGGAATCTCGCCCCACGCGACAGGGTACGTGGGCAGCGTCGCGCGGTCCAGCGTCGCATGATAGTCGCCCATCGTGCAGAAGCTGTGACCTTGTGCGCTCCAGCCGGCCAGCAATTGCTCGAATACGCCGGCCAGCTTTTGTCCCTCAAGTTCGGCGTGCAGCGTGTACACCTGGTCCTGCGCCTGCTTCGACGTCAGCCCCAGCAAATGCGCGGCCACGTTGCTCACGTCCACGCCATCCACACCGAGGATTTCATCCAGCGTAGGCAGCGTGGTTGGCATCTGGATGTGATTCAGCGTCCGGCCGTCGAGCACGGGAATGTAGGGCGTATGGCCACGGCCGTCGGACGCGTATTTCATGCCCCAGGCGTCGATCTGTTCGAACGCGTAGCCGTTCATCTGCCAGCCTGCCGCGCCGTGCGTAACAGGCGGCGTGCCGAAGATCTCGGCGAAACGTGCATGGCTGCGCTGCATCTGGCCGGCTGTCCACTCGCGATCGCCGGCACGGACATTGTCCTGCCAGTACACGTGATCCCACGTGTGGATGCCGCACTCGAAGCCCGCTTCGTGAATCGCGCGCATTTCGGCAACCGCACGGCGGCCGATATCCGGCCCCGGCAAGAGCACGCCGTACATCAGCGTCTTGATGCCGTAATGCTCGACCACCGACGTCCGCGACACCTTCTTGAGAAACCCCGGGCGAAACACGCGGCGCAATGCCCAGCCGGTGTGATCGGGTCCGAGGCTGAACAGGAACGTGGCGCGGGCGTGGTATTTGTCGAGCAGGCGTGCCAGATTCGGCACGCCTTCACGCGTGCCGCGCAGGGTGTCGACGTCGATTTTCAGAACGATGCGAGCCACGCGCCGTCCTTAAGACTGATCTTCGACAAGGCGCCGCGCCGTGCCTACATCGCCGCGATAGGCTTCGAAAATCTTGCGCAACGCGTCGTCCATGGTCGCAACCGGCTTCCAGTCGAGTTCCTGGATCGTGTTGTCGATCTTCGGCACGCGGTTCTGCACGTCTTGGTAACCCGAGCCGTAGTAGTCGCCCGAAGACGTCTCCACGAGTTGAACCGTCTTCGCGCTCTCTGCGTATTCGCTGATCTCGTTCGCCAGCTTCAACATCTTGTGCGCGAGTTCGCGGACCGAGAAGTTATTGCTCGGATTGCCGATGTTATAGATCTTGCCCGTCGCCACGCCGTTCTTGTTTTCGATGATCTTCATCAACGCGCCGATGCCGTCATCAATGTCCGTGAACGCACGCTTTTGCGCGCCGCCATCGACGAGGCTGATGTTTTCACCGCGCACGATGTGACCCAGGAATTGCGTCACTACGCGTGAGCTGCCTTCCTTTGGCGTGTAGATCGAGTCGAGGCCCGGGCCGATCCAGTTGAATGGGCGGAACAGCGTGAAGTTCAGGCCTTCCATGCCGTAACCCCAGATCACGCGGTCCATCAACTGCTTCGAACACGCGTAGATCCAGCGCGGCTTGTTGATCGGGCCGTAGGTCAGTTGCGATTCTTCGGGATCGAATTGCTCGTCGGTGCACATGCCGTACACCTCGGACGTCGACGGAAACACGAGGTGCTTACCGTATTTCACGGCCGAACGCACGATAGGCAGGTTCGCTTCGAAGTCGAGTTCGAACACGCGTAGTGGCTGCTTGACGTAGGTGGCTGGCGTGGCGATAGCAACCAGCGGCAGGATCACATCGCACTTCTTGATGTGATACTCGACCCACTCTTTGTTGATCGTGATGTCGCCTTCGAAGAAATGCATGCGCTCGTGGTTGGCGAGGTCGCCGAGACGGTCGCGTTGCATGTCCATACCGAAGACTTCCCAGTCGGTCGTCTCGAGAATGCGCTTGGAGAGGTGGTGGCCAATGAAGCCGTTGACACCCAGGATCAGGACTTTTTTCATGAATGAGGAAGTGATTGAGTGAGTCGGCCGAATTCGGCGGGACTGACGACGCGTTCGCCGCCGGCTGGAGTCTGGCTTTCGTCCACGAATGGTTGCCGTAATTCACGGATGGCGACCACGCGGCTGTCGCCGCATACGCCAAACAGGGCATTATCCTTCACGTGCAGGCCAGGGGGCAAATTCGAAACCTCACGCAGGGTCTCGGCAGTGATACCCGGCAGGCCGTTTTCGGGCACGAGACGAGCCCGCGCGACGATAAACCGCTGCTGGCCGATGTCCGTAAAAGCCCCGGGATACGGCGGCGCGACGGCGCGAATCAGGTTGTAGACCTGCAGCGCCGTTTGCGACCAGTCGATGCGGCCATCCTCCGGCTTCCGGCCGCCGAAGTAGCTGCCTTTGGTGAGGTCGTTCGGCAAATGCGGCGCTTCGCCCGCAATTAAAGCCGGCAAGACACGCCACAGAGTTTGTTCCGCGGCGACGGTGGTTTTGTCGAAGACTTGCGCCGCGGTGTCGTCGGGGAGAATGGGCACGGGCGTCTGGGCGAGGATCGCGCCTGCGTCGGGCTTTGCGGCCATCTCGTGCAGCGTCGCGCCCGTTTCTGTTTCTCCGTTCAGCACGGCCCAATTAGTGGGCACGCGTCCTCGATACTTCGGCAACAACGAACCGTGCATGTTGTACGCGCCGCGCGCGGCGAGCGCGAGCAGGCCGACCGGCAGCATGTGCCGGTAATAGAACGAGAAAATGAAGTCGGGCGCGAGCTCGCTAATTGCGTCACGCAGTTCGGGCGACTTGGGATCGGCCGGCGTGATGACCGCGATGCCATGATCCGCCGCGACCGACTTCACGCTGCCGAACCAGATGTTTTCGTCCGGATTGTCTTCGTGCGTGACAACGAGCGCGACTTCCACGCCGCGCGCGAGCAGGACCTGCAGGCAGCGCACGCCGACGTTGTGATACGCGAACACGACCGCACGGGGTTTTGCGCGCGGTGCGCTTGCCGCGCTTGTAACGCTGGCCGCCGGGTTCATAGCGACCTCATAGCGGATCGACCTCGCGGGTGATTGCCGCTACCGCTTCCTGGCGCGGCATGGTCCGCGCAAGCTTGCCGTCGCGCTCTTCCAGGATGGTCTGCACCAGGTAACGCGGTCGCGCGCGCACTTGCTGATAAATCCGGCCGATATATTCGCCGAGCAGTCCAAGCGCGAAGATGATCACGCCAAGCATGAAGAACGTGATAGCGAACAGCGTAAACACACCCTGGACTTCCGCGCCGAACATGAAGCGTCGAACCAACAGCAGCAGGAACAGGCCCGCGGACCCCACGGACAGGATCACGCCGATGAACGACAACCACTGCAGCGGCACGACCGAAAATCCGGTCACCAGGTCGAAATTCAGGCGGATAAGGCTGTAAAGCGAGTACTTCGATTCGCCGGCGAAGCGCTCTTCGTGCGCGACATCGATTTCAATCGGGTTCTGCGCGAAGGTATAAGCCAGCGCAGGAATAAAGGTATTGATCTCACCGCAGCGGTTGATGGTGTCAATGATGTGCCGGCTGTAACCGCGCAACATGCAGCCCTGGTCGGTCATCCTGATGCGCGTGATGCGCTCGCGCAGCCGGTTCATCAGGCGCGACGCCTTCTTGCGCCAGAAGCTGTCCTGGCGTTGCTGGCGAATCGTGCCGACGTAGTCGTAACCATCCCGCATTTTTTCGAGCAGCTTGGCAATTTCCTCGGGGGGATTCTGCAAGTCGGCGTCGAGCGTGATGACGCTTTCCCCGCGCGATTGTTCGAAGCCCGCAAGAATGGCCATGTGCTGGCCATAGTTGCCGTTCAGCAGGATCACGCGGGTGGTGTCCGGCCGCGCGCGAAACTGCTGGGCGAGCAATGCCGCCGACTTGTCGCGGCTGCCGTCGTTGATGAAGATCACTTCATACGTTGCGCCGAGCGCGTCAAGCGCGGGATACAGGCGGGAGAAGAGGGCTGCGAGGCCTTCTTCTTCGTTGTACACCGGGACCACGACCGTTAATTCGGGGCCGGTCGGCAGAAAATCCGTTTGACTCATGTTGACGATGGTTCCGCTAGGTGTCCGTGGTGAAAAATGTGGTTCTTGTTTTGCCGTGCCATCCGCGTGGCGTGCCTGCTTTGCGCTGCTTTAAGTGCCTGCCGTGCCTTAAATGGCGTGCGCCGCACAGATTTCGTTCACTGCATGCACGACGCGTGTCACGTCGTCCTGGGTCATCTGCGTGAAAAGCGGCAACGTGACCGTTGATGCGCCGTATTGTTCGGCGTGCGGGAACATGCCTTCGTGAAACCCGCGTGCACGATACAACGTGAACAGGTGCAGCGCCGGGTAATGCACGCCTGTGCCAATGCCGCGTTCCTTCATCAGACCCATGAACGCCGAGCGGGTAAGCGACAAGCGCTCGAGCGGCAATGCGATCTGGAACATGTGCCAATTGCTGTCGGTGACATTCGGCACTGGCAACTGCACGCCCGTTTGCACGGCCGCGCCGTTCGCGAAACTCTCAAAGTATGCGCGCGCCAGCCCGCGGCGTTGTTCCGTGAAGCGTTCGACATGTTTGAGCTGGCCGAGGCCGACGCGCGCGGCGACATCGGTAAGATTGTATTTGCCGCCGAGGAGATCGCAGTCCATGCCGTCAAAGCCGGTGCGCGTGATGCCTTGCAGCCGGTACTTTTGTGCGAGCACGGCTTCTTCCTCGTTATTCAGGACGAGCGCACCGCCTTCAATCGACGTGACATTTTTGTTCGCATGAAAGCTAAACGAAATAATGTCGCCGAACGAACCGATCTTCCGGCCGCGCCAAGACGATCCAAACGCCTGGGCCGCGTCCTCGATCACGCGCAAGCCATGCTCGCGCGCAATGCCGTACAGCCGGTCCATATCGACGGGCAGACCCGACAGATACACCGGCAGGATTGCCTTGGTGCGCGGCGTAATGGCTTTTTCGAGCAGATCCAAGTCGATATTACGGGTGACCGGGTCAATATCCGCGAACACCGGTGTGGCGCCTGTTTCAATGATCACATTGCTGGTCGAGACCCAGGTCATGGGCGTGGTAATGACTTCGTCGCCTTCACCCACGCCCGCGATCCGCAAGCCAATCTCCATGGTCGCCGTGCCGGAATTGAACGTCCGTACCGGGCGGCCGCCGCAATAGGCAGACAGTTCGGCTTCGAACTGCTGGTTTTGCGGGCCGGTCGTGATCCAGCCCGAACGCAGCACGTCGACGACGCCCTGAATCGTCTCTTCGTCGATCTCGGCGCGTACGAAAGGCAGAAAGGGAAGCGTATTAGAAGGCACGTTCTGGGTCATGGAATCTCTGCGAAGGAAAGGAACGGTGAGATCTTTGATGCACAGTCGTTGATATACAGTCTTTGACACACAGTGTCAGCCGGGTTCAGGCTTGTTTGGTTGCGCCTGACCTCTCAACCGCGCGTCAGCACCACGACGCCGATCAGGATAATGCCGATGCCTACCAGCCGTTGCAACGACAGGATTTCGCCAAACAAATACCACGCCGCGAACGCGTTCACCACGTAGCCGAGCGAGAGCATGGGATAAGCGATGGAGACGTCGACCCGCGACAATCCCACGATCCACACCACCACGCTGAACACGTAGCATGCCAGTCCGCCGATGATCGGCCATTGCGTCGCGATCTTGAAACCGATCGGCACGATGTTTGCCGGCGTGAATTCGAAATGACCCACGGCGTTCACGCCTGCTTTGAGCAGCAACTGCGCGCCGGCGTTCAGCATGACGCCGGTGATGATGCAAATGAAGGATATCGGGTTCATCGTTGGCCGCAATAGGGTTTTTTTACGGAGCGCGGCGAGGCGGTAAGACTTCGTGGCGTCTCCGGGTTTCGTATTTGCTGTCGACCACTGCTTCGGTCAACACGCGGCGCCATTGTTTCAAGGCTGTGGTTTCTCCACAATCACCCGTCGGTCATCCCTCGCAATGACCTGCATGGGCACGTGCTTCGCCAGCATCTCGTCATACCGGCCGGGCGGCATCAGCGCAAGACCGTAGGGTTGTGCGTCCCAGCGCTGGATCCACTCGTCGATGGTCGGTACCCACTTCTGGGGTTCCGTCGTGACACCGAACTTCAGTTCGTCCGGCTCCTGGACCATGATCATGGTGTGGCCAAGATAGAACGGCATGGTGTGATCGAGCTTGGCGACGGAGTAGAACGGCGTGTCGGCGGGCAACCGGGCCATGGCGGCTTTCACCGCCGGCACCAACTGCACGCCTGAGCTTTCGCGGCCGAACACATCGTGGCCGGTGCCGGCGATCGTGCCCATGAGCAGCCACGCAGTTCCCAGCAACACCACGCCGCCCATCGAACTGCGCCGGTTCAGCCAGATGGCAGCCAGCGTGACCATGAAGGCCACGGCGAGCGCGGCGTACACCCAGACCTGAAATTCCCTGTATAGCGCATTGGGCGTGTGACCACCGCCCATCCGGCCCAAAAAGATCGCGCCAAAAGCCGCCACGACAAGAAACACCGCGTATCCGGTCAGGTGCTTGTGCCATTGGGCGCGCGTGAGCAGCGGCAGGTAGATGGCGATCAGCAACGCAATGGAAGGCGCGATTGGCAGCGTGTATGACAGCAGTTTCGAATGCGACGCGCTGAAGAACAAGAAGATAAACGCCGACCAGACCAGGAGCAGCATGACCGGCGCGAATCCGTTCGGCTGGCGCGGTACCTTCAGCGCATGCCGGACGCTCTGGAACGTCACTGAGAGCCAGGGCAGGAATCCGACGATCAACACCGGCACGAAGTAATAAAACGCACCCGGACGATTCTGCTCGGGGGTTAGATATCGCTCGAACTGCTGCACGATGAAAAAGAAATTCAGGAACTCAGGGTTCTTGATCTGGACCAGAACGAACCAAGGCACGGCAATGATCAGGAACAGGATCAGCCCGCTGCCTATATAAAGCCGACGCCACAGCGCCCAGTCACGCGCGATCAAGGTGTAGAGCACCAGCACTGCGCCCGGGAGGATCAGGCCTACCAACCCTTTTGACAGCAGCGCGAGCGCCATGCCGGCCCAGCAAAGCCACATCCAGAGGCGAACTTGGGGCGCCGGCAGGTTCGGACGCTGCGCTAGCAGCAAGCTGCAGAGCGTGAGTTGCATCCAGAACGCCAGGCCCATATCGAGGGTATCGAAATGGCCCATCAGGTTCCAGTACGGCGAAGTCGCAAGCACGACGGCCGCGCAAAATCCGGTTACGCCGTTGAACACTCGCGCGCCGGTGTAGCCGATCAGCAGCACGCCGGCAAAGCCCGTCAACGCGGTATAAAGCCGCGCCTGCCATTCACCGATACCAAACCACGCAAACGTCAGCGCGTTCGCCCAGGTTTGCAGCGGCGGTTTTTCGAAATATTTGTAGCCGTTGTAACGCGGCGTGATCCAGTCGCCGGTCACGAACATCTCACGCGCCATTTCGGCGTAACGGCCTTCGTCACTTGGGACAAGATGGCGCAGGCCCAGCGGCGCGAACCAGATCACGGCGAGTGCCGCGATCAGCAATAGGAGTGAGAGGCGGGTGAGCGGTAGCCGGGAGGCCGTATCGTTCATGAGAGTCGACCTGTCCGATGCCGCTTTCGCGGCGCTAGCAAAATCCATGGGGGGCTCGAGTGTGGCGCATTGAGGCTTAAGGCCGGCTTATGGGGCGCGTTTGGGGCGAGCATCGCCGCGAATGCGTCGCGTATTCGTTGCGGATCGGCCTCGTACCCAGCGCGCGGCCAGCCCAGGCAGATTCCGCTGTTTCGACAACGCGCACAAGCCAGCCAAACGGCCAGTCCTTGTGCGTTTCGCCGTGCGGCGGGCCGTCGCGGGCAAACGCGTCATCCTGCGGTGGGCAGAAACCAGGCGTTGCGAACGCCAATTGCCGTTCCGATATCGGCGCCGGGCGGCAGTTTATCGTACTGGCGAGTGAAATCCGCGCCGGCGCGTTGCCGCGGCGTTTGTACGGGCTTGCGCCAGTAAGCCGGGATCACGCTTCGATCAGCAGCGCAGCTGCCACCCGGCGGCCTTCCGACATGAGAATGTTGTAAGTACGGCATGCGGCGCCGAAATCCATTGTCTCCACGCCAATGCGTTGCTGGGCGAGCTTCGCGATGAGCCGCGGGTGCGGAAAACGCAGACGCGTGCCGCTGCCGAACACGACGACTTCAGGTGCGATCGCGATCAGCGCGTCAAAATCTTCCGGCGTCAGCGCCTCGAACGACGAAACAGGCCACGCGATCACCGGCGTTTCCGGCATCACGATGAGGCTGCCTTCATGGCGTTGCAGATTGATCGCGACGTAATCGGCGCCGTAACTCGTGATGGTATTGAGCGCGCCGCTGGCTTCCTGGTGTAATTTCAAATCGATATTCCGACAGGCAAGTTGATGGCGAGATGTGACTGCGCGAGAGGCCCACGACAACCGGATGGCGTGGCGCGCAATGCAGCTTTCATCGGCTCGCGCGGGCACCTGGATGAAGCCAATGTGCACGCGTTTGCCGGTGGCGCATTGCGAAAGTCACGGATAATCCGCTAAATTATAACTTTTCGTGCGACACGCACGCTCGTGTCCGTTAGCCCACGTTACGGGCATCGACCTGTCGGTATCAGTTGGGGGTCTATTCCCGACTGCGCTGCCGACCATTTGTTGGCACCTTGAGGCCGACGCTTTGTAGTGAAGCGAGACCCAGTAGGGCATTTTAGGGTTTCGCCACCGGCGATTCTCTGTATGCCGTCCGTACCGGGAATCGCATTGTAATTGCCTGACTACCGTCAGGTACCGCCCTGTCAGCGGCTTCACCTCCGCCGACAAGGCGGAGTGATGTTTGCAAGTCCCGCGCGTCAAGCAACGGATTCGCTACGCGATACGAGCGAAAGCTCGGTGTGTCATGGTTCGGCTCGTTCCCGCAAGTTGGGGACGGGTAGTGAACCTGCTATACGACTAGCAGTAGCCTAGGAAGACATGCGTCACTGGTAACGGTGGGGTTTGAAGCTCTTCTGACAACGTAGCCCCCGGACGTTCGGGCGGATGGGTGCCGCGAGGTGCTCAGCCGGAGACTCCTAGCAGTGAGGGGGTCGAGGAGCAAGGCTGATTGGTAAGGTTAATGTAAGTGAACTGCTGATAAACCTCGTTAATAATGCGGTGCCTAAGCTGCTGAGCGGCATTTACCAAACGGTGCGCGGTCGGACAATCCGTTGAAAGGTCGGATTGCGTCGTCATCAGACCGCCGGGGAATAGGCAGAACCTAAGCCAGTCGTGTGACATGCCGGGAACGTGGTAAGCCCGTATGGTTGCCAGTGCGGTTTGACTGGCAGGCGGACCGTAAGGAACGCTGTTGATTGTGCGGGTATGGGAGGACGGAAAAAGCGAACGTCGGGCTGTAATGGTCCGGATAGGAGTTGAGACATTACTCCACGCGAAAGCGGGCAGACTTCCGTCTGGTCTACCGTCGCAAGACGGCTGACTACCCTCTGTGTCTTGGTTAGGTACGGGTGCATGCGCCCGTACTGAGGTGTTTGTTGTTCCCCAGCGGGGTGTATCTACCCCGCTGGGGGATATGCGCCTTCTGCTCGGGGACTTTTCCAAGTAGGAGAGCAGCATGAAAGTATCTAGTCGGAAGACTGGATCTGCGCTTTCCCACGCGCCGGATGACTGGTACGCCGTAGATTGGCGTCGGGTTGAACGGAACGTGAGAGGGATGCAGATTCGAATTGCGAAGGCGACGCGGGAAGGCAAATGGCGCAGGGTGAAAGCCTTGCAACGGATGTTGACCCGCACGTTGTCCGCCAAGTTGCATGCGGTACGACGTGTTACGCAGAACCAGGGTGCGCGAACGGCTGGAGTCGATCGTGAACTATGGGATTCGCCTGAAAGTCGACGGCTTGCTGTCGATCGGTTGAAGCGGCGTGGATACAGGCCTCTGCCTTTAAGGAGGGTCTTTATCCCCAAGGCCAATGGGAAGGAGCGCCCTCTGGGCATTCCGACCATGCATGACAGAGCGATGCAAGCTCTGTATTTGCTGGCCTTGGAGCCCGTGGCGGAGTCAACGAGCGACCCGAACTCATATGGGTTCAGGAGTCATCGCTCGACGGCTGATGCCATGTCTCAGCTATTCAAATCATTGCATGACAAGGGCTCGGCTCCTTGGGTGCTGGAGGCGGATATCAAGGGTTGCTTTGACCACATCGATCATGATTGGCTGGAGCGCAATGTTCCAATGGACACGGCGATTCTCCGAAAGTGGTTAAAGGCTGGCCTGATATATCAAGGTCAGCTGCAGGCGACGGAGGCCGGTACGCCGCAGGGGGGCATCATTTCCCCGACATTGGCCAACGTGACGTTGAACGGGCTAGAGCGAGAACTGATGGCGCACCTCGGTGCGAAATTTGGAATCGCGAAGGCCAAGAAGCTGAAGGTTCATGTGGTGCGGTACGCGGACGATTTCGTCATCACCGGCGACTCGCAAGAGGTGCTAATCAACGAAGTCCGACCTTGGATAGAAACCTTCCTCGCGGTTCGAGGCTTGCAACTATCTGAGGAGAAAACGCGGATCACCCACATTGATCAAGGCTTTGATTTCCTTGGATGGAATTTCCGGAAGTACTCGGGAAAGCTGCTCATCAAGCCGAGCAAGAAAAACGCACAAGCGTTCTATCGCAAGGTGGCGGAAACGATCAGCGGTAACAAGACGGTAAAGCAGGAGGATCTGATCCGCCTGTTGAATCCGATGCTTCGGGGCTGGGCGCAGTACCACAGTCCCGTGGTAGCCAAGCAGGCGTACAGCCGCATGGAGTATCTGGTTTTTCGGAGGCTCTGGTGGTGGTCGAAGAGGCGGCACCCGCAAAAGAACGCGAGCTGGGTGAAGACGAAATATTTTCACTCTGTTCGTAACCGACAGTGGGTGTTTGCTGCTCCTGTAGTTCGGAAAGATGGTGATAAGGGGTTGTTTGAGCTGTACCAAATCAGCGGTACAGTCATCAAACGACACACGAAGCTCAAGGGGGATTTCAATCCTTTTGATCCCAAGTGGGAGCAGTACGGCGAGAAATTGCGGCAGGATCGCACGTGGGAGTCGATGCGCTATCGCAAGCAGTGGGCGAAGCTGTACATGTCACAGGGTGGATTGTGTGCACACTGTGGCACCGGTCTGACGGACGAAACGGGTTGGCACGACCATCATCTGGAATATCGGATGCATGGTGGTAAAGACACGTTGTCCAACAGAGTTTTGCTTCACCCGCATTGCCACCAGCAAGTACACGCTGGCAAACTTGTTGTAACGAAGCCGGTCCTGTATTAGGTAGGGCTTTGAATGTAGGCTTGAGCTGTATGCGGGGAAACTCGCACGTACAGTTCTTAGGGGGCCCTTCATCCGAGAGGATGGGGGGCTACCCTACAGCCGCCAGCGGGTCGCGAGCCCGGGCGGCGCAATGCATCGCGTGCCGCCATAAGCTGCTTGCCGACACGCAATCGGGCGTTTTGCCTTGGCCTGATGGCCATAAGCTCACACGATTGCGCCCAAACCTGCCTCTATCCGACGCATTTTCGCTAGACTGCCTGTTCCGCGTCGCTACTTAGGGTTTCTGCGTGGTGTCCGGTCCGTTGGCCGGTGCGCTTGCGGTCTCGGTCTGACGTGTCAACTTTATTTGCTGATTTTTCCTGATCCAGAGCCTGATTTCCAGTAACCCAGTGAGTCCAGTGAGCTTTCCCGCCGTGAAACCGATTCTAAAATCCAATAAATTACAGAACGTCTGTTATGACATTCGGGGGCCCGTGCTCGAGCACGCGAAGCGGCTGGAGGACGAGGGCCACCGGATCATCAAGCTCAATATTGGCAACCTGGCCTCGTTCGGCTTTGACGCGCCGGACGAGATCATTCAGGACATGATCCGCAACCTGCCGACCTCGTCGGGTTATTCGGACTCGAAAGGCGTGTTCGCCGCCCGCAAGGCCATCATGCATTACAGCCAGCAAAAGGGCGTGGCGGGCGTCGAGCTGGACGACATCTACATTGGCAACGGCGCGTCCGAGTTGATCGTGATGGCCATGCAGGGCCTCCTCAACGACGGCGACGAAGTGCTCCTGCCGGCACCGGACTATCCGCTGTGGACGGCTGCAGTGAGCTTGTCGTCCGGCACGCCGGTGCACTATCTCTGCGACGAATCCGCCGGCTGGATGCCCGATCTCGACGACCTGCGCTCGAAGATCACGCCGAACACGAAGGCGCTCGTGATCATCAACCCGAACAATCCGACCGGCGCGCTGTATTCGGACGAGTTGCTCAAGGACATGATAGAGATCGCCCGCAAGAACGGCCTGATCATTTTCGCTGATGAGGTCTACGACAAGATTGTCTATGACGGCGTCAAGCACACGGCCGTCGGGGCGTTGTCGGAGGACGTGCTGACGGTCACGTTCAATAGTTTGTCGAAGAGTTACCGGGCCTGCGGGTATCGTGCCGGCTGGATGTATATCTCCGGCCTCACGGGTGAAAACCGTCGCATTGCCCATGACTATATGGAAGGGCTTGGCATCCTGGCCTCCATGCGCCTGTGCGCCAACGTGCCGGGGCAGTACGCCATCCAGACGGCGCTCGGCGGTTACCAGAGCATCAACGACCTGATCGTGCCAGGCGGACGGCTTTTCAAGCAGCGCGCTCTCGCCTACGACATGCTCACCGCCATTCCCGGCGTGAGTTGCGTCAAGCCGCAGGCGGCGCTGTACATGTTCCCGAAGCTCGACCCGAAGATGTATCCGATCGTCGACGACCAGCAGTTCATTACCGATCTGTTGCTCGAAGAGCGCACGCTGCTTGTGCAGGGCACCGGGTTCAACTGGCCGACGCCGGATCATTTCCGCGTGGTGTTTCTGCCGAACGTGGACGATCTCGCCGACTCCATCAACCGTATCGCGCGCTTTCTCGATGGTTATCGAAAACGTCACTCTGTCTAAACCTCTCTTATAAGACTCACGCTGCAATGGAACCGATCAAAGTTGGCCTGCTGGGCTTCGGCACCGTCGGCAGTGGCACCTTCACGGTGCTGCGCCGCAATCAGGAAGAAATCAAACGGCGCGCCGGACGGGGCATCGAAATTACGCGCATCGCGGTGCGCACGCCGTCGAAGGTGCAGGGCGCCGAAGGTATCGACGTCACGACTGACTTCAACGCCGTCGTCGACGATCCTTCCATCGACATCGTGGCCGAGATGATCGGCGGCACGGGCATCGCGCGCGAAATGGTGCTGCGCGCCATTGCCAACGGCAAGCATGTGGTGACGGCGAACAAGGCGCTGCTCGCCGTGCACGGCAGCGAGATTTTCGAAGCGGCGAGCAAGAAGGGCGTGATGGTCGCGTTCGAAGCGGCGGTCGCGGGCGGTATTCCGATCATCAAGGCGCTGCGCGAAGGGCTGACGGCGAACCGGATCCAGTACATCGCGGGCATCATCAACGGCACGACGAACTACATTCTCTCGGAGATGCGCGACCGCGGACTCGACTTCGCGACCGCGCTGAAAGCGGCCCAGGAACTGGGTTATGCCGAAGCCGATCCGACCTTCGATATTGAAGGCGTAGACGCGGCGCACAAGGTCACCATCATGAGCGCGATCGCGTTTGGCGTGCCCGTGCAATTCGACCGGGCTTACGTAGAAGGGATCAGCAAGCTCGACGCCATCGATATCCGCTATGCCGAGGCGTTGGGTTATCGGATCAAGCTGCTCGGTATCGCGCGGCGCACGGAGAAGGGCATTGAGTTGCGCACGCATCCCACGCTGATTCCGGCAAAACGCTTGCTGGCGAACGTGGAAGGCGCGATGAACGCGGTGGTCGTACATGGCGATGCGGTCGGCACCACGCTTTATTACGGCAAGGGTGCGGGCGCTGAGCCGACCGCATCGGCCGTGGTCGCCGATCTCGTGGACGTCACGCGCCTGCATACTGCCGACCCGGAACATCGCGTGCCGCATCTGGCGTTCCAGCCGGACAGCCTCGCCAACACACCGATCCTGCCGATCGAGGAAGTGACGAGCAGCTACTACCTGCGTCTGCGCGTGGCGGATGTCACCGGCGTGCTCGCCAACATCACGCGGATTCTTGCCGACAAGGTCATTTCCATCGACGCGTTGCTGCAAAAGGAATCCGAGCACGTCGACGGTGAGGACAAGGGCGAGACCGACATCATCCTGCTGACGCACGAAACGGTCGAACGGGAAATCAACGCGGCGATCACGCAGATCGAGGCGCTTTCCACCGTGGTCTCGAAAGTGACGAAGCTGCGCATGGAAGGATTGAACTAGGGCTTTGAAATGAACTACATCTCTACGCGCGGCGCCGGTTTCGGCGAGCGCCATACTTTCTCCGACATCCTGCTCGGCGGTCTCGCGAAGGACGGCGGCCTGTATTTGCCCGCTGAATATCCGCGCGTCACGGCAGACGAACTGACTGCGTGGCGCGCGCTTTCGTACGCGGATCTGGCCTACGAAATCCTGCGCAAATTCAGCGACGACATTTCCGACGAAGATCTGCGCTCGCTCACGCGCCGCACTTATACGGCCAGCACGTACAGCAATGTCCGCGATCACGAGAGCGCGTCGCAGATTACGCCGCTGAAAACGCTGGGCGAAGAGGGCGGCACGACGGTGTCGCTGCTGGAATTGTCGAACGGTCCCACGCTCGCGTTCAAGGACATGGCCATGCAGTTGCTCGGCAACCTGTTCGAGTACACGCTGGCCAAGCAGGGGCAGACGCTGAACATTCTTGGCGCGACCTCGGGCGACACCGGCAGCGCGGCCGAATACGCCATGCGCGGCAAGCAGGGCGTGCGTGTTTTCATGCTGTCGCCGCATCAGAAAATGAGCGCGTTCCAGACGGCGCAGATGTTTTCGCTGCAGGACCCGAACATCTTCAATCTGGCGGTGATCGGCAACTTCGACAATTGCCAGGACATCGTCAAGGCGGTGTCGAACGATCACGCGTTCAAAGCAGCCAACAAGATCGGCACGGTCAATTCGATCAACTGGGCGCGCGTGGTGGCGCAGGTTGTCTATTATTTCAAAGGCTACTTCGCCGCGACGAAGTCGAACGCCGAGCGGGTGTCGTTCACGGTGCCATCGGGCAATTTCGGCAATGTCTGCGCCGGGCATATCGCGCGGATGATGGGTTTGCCGATCGAGCAACTGGTCGTCGCCACGAATGAAAACGACGTGCTCGACGAATTTTTCCGCACCGGGATTTATCGCGTGCGCACGGCGGCCGAGACGTACCACACGACGAGCCCGAGCATGGATATCTCGAAAGCGTCGAATTTCGAGCGTTTCGTGTTCGATCTGCTCGGCCGCGATCCCGCTCGCGTGCTGCAGTTGTTCCGCGATGTGGAAGAAAAGGGTGGATTTGACCTCGCGGCCAGCGGCGACTTTGCGCGCGTGAAGGAGTTTGGTTTCGTGTCGGGACGCAGCAGCCACGCGGACCGGGTGGACACCATTCGCGACGCGTTCAAGCGTTACGGCACCATGATCGATACCCACACGGCCGACGGCCTGAAGGTCGCGCGCGAGCATCTGAGCCCGGGCGTGCCAATGATCGTGCTGGAAACCGCTCAGCCGATCAAATTCGGCGAAACCATCCGCGAAGCGCTCGAACGCGAACCGGAGCGGCCGGCGGCGTTTATTGGTATCGAAGAGTTGCCACAGAAATTCGATATCGTGGAGGCCGAGGCGGGTCTCGTGAAAGCGTATATCGCGGAGCGCATCTAAGCTCGGGACGAGTGGTATCGGGCAGAGTCGGGTAGCCCCGAACGCCCGTCGTGGCGCCGTTTGCGGCGTCATCGCGGCGTAATTCGCTGACGGCCGGAAGCGCGGCCGACTCACTCGCGCGTGCAGCTTTCCGCTGCGATGCCGCAATTCGTCCCAAAAACTGCTAAAATTGCAGGTTTTTCGCCGTACATCATTCAAAAGGACGCGCTGTGCTGTCTACTGCCAACATCACCATGCAATTCGGGCCGAAGCCCCTCTTCGAGAACATTTCGGTCAAGTTCGGGGAAGGAAATCGCTATGGCCTGATCGGGGCGAACGGCTGCGGCAAATCCACGTTCATGAAAATTCTGGGCGGCGACCTGGAGTCGAGCGCCGGCACGGTAATGCTCGAACCGAACGTGCGTCTGGGCAAGTTGCGTCAGGATCAGTTCGCGTATGAAGACATGCGCGTGATCGACGTCGTGATGATGGGCCACACGGAAATGTGGAACGCGATGTCTGAGCGCGATGCCATTTACGCGAATCCCGACGCCACAGACGACGACTACATGCACGCCGCCGAGCTCGAAGCGAAGTTCGCCGAATACGACGGCTATACGGCTGAAGCGCGCGCAGGCGAGCTGTTGCTGGGTATCGGCATTGCGATCGAAGACCATGCCGGCCCGATGAGCAATGTCGCGCCGGGCTGGAAACTTCGCGTATTGCTCGCGCAGGCGCTGTTTTCGAAGCCGGACGTGTTGTTGCTCGACGAGCCGACCAACAACCTGGACATCACCTCCATTCGTTGGCTCGAGGACATACTGAACCAGTACAACTCGACCATGGTGATCATTTCCCATGATCGACACTTTCTGAATCAAGTCTGCACGCACATGGCAGACATGGATTTCGGCACGTTGAAGGTCTATCCGGGTAATTACGACGACTACATGCTGGCGTCCGCTCAGGCGCGCGAGCGTCAGGCGAACGCGAATCAGAAGGCGAAAGACAAAGTGTCCGATTTGCAGGACTTCGTGCGCCGGTTCTCGGCCAACAAGTCGAAGGCACGCCAGGCGACCAGCCGTGCAAAGCAGATCGAAAAGATCAAGATCGAGGAATTCAAGCCGTCGTCACGGCAGAATCCGTTTATTCGCTTCGACTTCGAGAAAAAGCTGCACAACATCGCAGTGGTGGCGACCAACATCACCAAGAAATATGATCGCACCATCTTTAACCACTTGAGCCTGAGCGTTCAGCCGGGTGAGCGGATTGCGATCATCGGCGAGAACGGCGCGGGCAAGACCACCTTGCTGCGCGCGCTGAAGGGCGCAATCGAACTGGATGGCGGCACGGTCAAGTGGGCGGAAAACGCGCTGGTCGGTTATATGCCGCAGGACACGTATGAAGAGTTTCCGAAGGACGAGACGCTGACCGACTGGGTCGACCAGTATCGTCAGGACGGCGACGACGACCAGATGGTCCGTGGCACGTTGGGCCGTTTGCTGTTCAACGCCGACGACATCAAGAAATCGGTCAAGGTGCTGTCGGGTGGTGAGAAAGGCCGCATGATCTGGGGCAAGCTGATGCTCGGACGCCCGAACGTGCTGTTGATGGACGAGCCGACCAACCACATGGACATGGAATCGATCGAGTCCTTGCAGATCGCGTTGGAGAAATACGAAGGCACGCTGATCTTCGTTTCACATGACCGGGAGTTCGTGAATGGACTGGCGAATCGGGTTATCGAAGTGAAGAACGACGGTACGCTGCGCGACTTCGGCGGTACGTACGAGGAATTGCTGGCGAGCCAGGGCGTTCAGTAACACGGCACGCGTTACATCCGTCGTAACGCAGCACGTAGCAAACAGAAACAAGCAGTCAAGCAAACGGCCCGCTTCTCACGAAGCGGGCCGTTTGTTTTTCCGGGCACGGTGCATGTTCAAAAAACTGAAATACAGCACAGTCGAACTTGCTTGATAAAAAGCAACGTGTGTTTGTCCAACCTCCTGCAAGCTCAAAACTTTGACTCTGGAGACGATCCTTTCATGACCCCTCTTACCCCCCTGACCATCCGCGGCCGCATCTTGCTCCCTATTGTGCAGGGAGGCATGGGCGTGGGTGTGTCCGCGCACCGGCTGGCCGGCGCCGTAGCCCGGGAGGGTGCGATGGGAACAATCTCGAGCATCGACTTGCGGCATCACCATCCCGACCTGCTTGAGATCTGCAAACAGAATCCGGATCAGGCGACGCTCGAAGCCGCCAACCAGACGGCGTTGCGGCGCGAGATCATTGCAGCGAAGGCCCTTAGTGAGGGCCGCGGCATGATTGCCGTGAATGTCATGCGCGCGGTCTCATCCTATGCTGCAGCAGTACAGACGGCGTGCGAGAGCGGCGCCGACGCCATCGTCATGGGGGCCGGGCTGCCGCTGGATCTGCCGGACCTGACGCAAGGCGTCGATATCGCGCTGATCCCGATCCTGTCGGATAGCCGTGGCATCGCTTTGGTACTGAAGAAGTGGCTCAAGAAGAATCGTTTGCCCGATGCCATCGTGATCGAGCATCCGGGTCATGCGGGTGGTCATCTTGGCGTGGCAAGCGTGGCGGACATTCCAAGCGAGCGTTTTGACTTCGCTCGCGTGATCGAGGAAACGATGCTGACCTTCGATACCCTCGGCATCGGCCGTACACAGATTCCGCTGATCGTGGCGGGGGGCATCGACGGGCATGCGGCGGTGCGTCGCTGGCTGGCGGCCGGCGCGTCCGGCGTGCAACTCGGCACGGCGTTCGCGGTGACCGAAGAGGGTGACGCGCATCCTGAATTCAAGCGGATTCTCGCTGATGCAACGCCGGAAGATATCGTCGAATTCGTGAGTGTGACCGGCCTGCCGGCGCGCGCGGTGAAAACACCTTGGCTCGATCGGTATATGCGCAATGAGCAACGGATTCGCGACAAGATCGGCGCGCGCGCGCAAAAGTGCCCCACGGGCCTAAATTGCCTGGTGGCGTGTGGTTTGCGCGATGGTATTGAAAAGTTCGGGCACTTTTGTATCGATACCCGTTTGGCCGCGGCCCTGCGTGGAGACCGTGCGAACGGGTTGTTTTTCCGGGGGCGCGAGGCGCTGCCGTTCGGATCAGCGATTCGCAGCGTGCGCGAATTGCTGGACTTGCTGGTCGCAGATATCCGGCCCACGGCGGTTTCTTGAACCAGGCAAGCGAACAAGCGGCGTTATACGGTTGCGGTCGATGTAACGAGGCTTCGCTTCAAGCCAGTGGTCAAATTGGATTGAGCGCAACAACCCGCGTCACATCTTGCGTTCATCGGGGCCAGTTTCAAACCAACGCCACATGCGCCTGAGGCAGACGGTCGGCGCAAAGTCGCGTTTCGCTACGATCCCCAAGCGCCCCGCGTTCAAACCTTGTCGCGGGTAAAACGCATGGCGGTGCCTTCGCGGGTAATGCGTTCCCAGATCGCGCGCTTCTCGTCGTCGCTGAGAAACACCCAGTTGGAGACTTCGCCGGCCATGCGGCCGCAACCTTTGCAGACATCGTCGAAGAGGGTCGAGCAGACGCCGATGCACGGGCTGTCGGGCAAATCATGAAGGTTCGATGCCATAAAACGCCTGTAGTCGAGCGCGGCATGCAGTGGAAACCGCCGCGCCCGTGCAAAAGCCCTCAGTTTAACGCGCGATGCTGTATCCGATCCGGGCGATCCAGTGTTGCCGCTGGTTGTAATCGAGGATGTCCTCGCCGTAGCCGTTGAAATAGCCCACCCACAAGTAGCCGCCCCACGCGCTGTTGATCAGCTTGGCGAGCGGATAGGTGAATTGGGCGTCAACGCTGCCGTATGCGTGTTTTGTGCCCTTTCGCAATGTCGTCGCGAGTTGCCAGCTGTCCGGGCTGCCGTACTTCACGAGCAGGTCGACGTAACCGCGATAGTCCTGGATGTCCTCGTTGCCGCTCTTCGTGATGTAGTAATAGATTTTCGGCGCTATGGTCAGGTGGTTCGAATTGACATCGCCGAAATCCCAGCTCGGACGCACGAAAGCGATATTGATCCCGCGCGAATCCGCGCCGCTCTTGCCGTTCGACTCATGTCCAATACCCGCTGTCACGCCCATGCGCGAAAACAGCGCGCTTTTCCAGCCCGTGTCCTCCAGGTAGTAGAACAGTTGCGGCTCGTAACTTGTGTCGCGGAACGGCGCCGATTCAGCCGACAGATCCCAGATCGACGTTTGCGTGTAGGCGAAATACAGGTTGTCGAGGAAACTGCGCGAGCGCGGATCGTCCGGCATGATCAGACGGTACTTGAAGCTGAACTGGAATTTGGCGAGGTTATCGCCGTTCTGGCCATCGGCGAAATACATGGGTTCGAAGGTCGACAACCGGCCGCTAAACATGCGATCACTGGTGGTCGTCGGCACGGCTGACGTATTTGCCGCGGCTTCCGCGCTCGCCAGTTGCTGCGGTGTCCTCGCCTTCGTCTCAGCGGTTTCCGCGGCCACCACTTGCGTTTGCGACTTGCCGCGGTTCAGCGTAATCAGCATGGGCGATGAATCGAAGCCTACCGGATCGACTTTCATCACGCCGCGCGCTGCGTCGGGCCAGGGGGCGGCATAACGAATTTTTCGATACTGACCGGGGCGCAGCGTCAGCTTGTCGGGGACGTTGGGTTCGCGCTGCAGCGCGAGTGGCCGTGGCGGCAGGTCACCATTGGTCAGCGTGACGTTGAGCGCTTTGGGCACATCGATGGTGAGCGGCTGCTTGTCGTCATCGCTATAAAGCAGTGTCAGTTCGAGCGGCTGTTCCGCGGCGGCCTCGCGCACCGGCTGGAGCACGGAAACCGTGGCGCAGGCGGCGCTGGTCCAGCCGAGGCCGATAGCGCTCGCGAGCATGGCCAGGCGGTAAGCCGTTGCGACGTCGCGTCGCCGGAAGGGCGTGAGGGAGCGGGTGGAAAACGGCGGGAAGCCTCGGGCCATGAAAACGATCGTCCTTGTTGCGTTGAGTAGCGTCGTGTGCGGGCGGAGCGAGACGGCAGGAACGCCTGTCCCTTTTCGTCCCGAATGCGCCGTGTGCGATCGCATGTTTAGCGACTAACTGAGCGACAAACTGATCGATTAACTGCCCGCTCGCCAACCGACGATATTCGCGAAACGCATAATTTTAAGCGGGCGGCAGGATCATCTCGAAAAGCTGTGCCGAACGGGGAGCAATAGCAAAATTCGATCCCGACCCGTACCGATCCACTTATTCCGTGATGAGCGAGCCGGGATCAGCGGGGTTTTCGTTTGCTTGTATCGACATGCGAGCGTGGTATGGCGAAACGCGCATTACCGTGTGCCGATGCGTGCGTCCGGACGTCAAGACAGGAAGGCCTGAAGCACCGGCAAAAGCCCCTTGTACACTTCACGCGACAAAACTCGCTGATTGTTTTTTGCGAAGCCCCCTTTTGATGATAGTTTTCGTTTTTTTGAGATTGTCTCGGAATCGTTTCGATCAAGCAGGGGAGAAAGGGCGAATCGAGACGTGGAAACCAACGGTCGGCAAGTCGAAAGGACGGAGAAACTGAAATGACAGAAAAAGTGGCGGACCGGTTGTCGAAGCGTTCGGGGGCATCGGGCGCGGCTGCACGGATACCGGCGTGCTTAAAGACGATCACCCTGGCTATCGCGGGCGTGGCGGCGTTATCGGCACCGCTGGCGGCATCGGCGAAAGACACTCAGCTCAACGTATACAACTGGTCGGACTACATCGCGAAAGACACGATTCCGAACTTCGAGAAGCAGAGCGGCGTCAAGGTCAAGTACGACAACTACGACAGCGACGACACGCTGCAAGCCAAGCTGCTCACCGGCAATTCGGGCTATGACATCGTGGTGCCCACCAGCAACTATGCCGGCAAGCAGATCACGGCAGGCATCTTCGCCCCGCTCGACAAATCCAAACTCCCCAATCTCAAATACCTCGACCCTGAACTGATGAAGCTGGTTGCCGGCGCCGATCCGGGCAACCAGTACACGGTGCCGTGGGCATATGGCACCACCGGCCTTGGCTACAACGTCACGAAGGTCCAGCAGATCCTCGGCAAGAACGTGCCGCTGGATAACTGGGACATCCTGTTCAAGCCGGAAAACATCTCGAAGCTGAAGGCCTGCGGTGTATCGGTACTCGACGCCCCTGACCAGATGTTTGCCGCCGCGCTGCACTACATCGGGAAGGATCCGATGAGCACGAACCCGGCCGACTACCGCGCCGCGCTGGCGATGCTCAAGAAGATCCGTCCGTACATCACTCAGTTCAACTCGTCGGGTTATATCAACGACCTGGTCGGCGGCGACGTCTGCTTCGCCTATGGCTGGTCGGGCGACGTGGTGATTGCCAAGCATCGGGCGGAAGAGGCGAAGAAGGCGTACAAGATCGAGTACTACATCCCGAAGGGCGGCGCGCCGGTGTGGTTTGACGTGATGGCGATTCCGAAGGACGCGAAGAACAAGGAAGCCGCGCTGGAGTGGATCAACTACATCGAGACGCCGCAGGTTCACGCTGCGATCACGAACGAGGTGTATTACCCGAGTGCGAACAAGGAAGCACGGAAATACGTATCAAAGGATGTTGCCGACGATCCCGCCGTGTATCCGCCGCAAGATGTGATCAAGACGCTGTTCCTGCTCAAGCCGTTGCCGCCGGAAATCCAGCGTTTGCAAACGCGGCTCTGGACGGAATTGAAGTCCGGACGCTGATCGTGATTCCGGTAAGTTGCTAAAGTCGCATCAGGCAGTCGACAAACGCGAAGCCCCTGGTTATCCGGGGGCTTTGTTCGTGGCCGTGTCGAAAGAATAAAGTTAAAAGTGCCGCTGAAAAAAGCAGCACGAATGCGCGTAGCGCAGGAGCAGGGCAGCAGATCATGAGTGAGCAGCAGTCGAGCGCAGTGCCCGCCGGACCGGGCAATCAAGGTGGTCCGGGTGGCCGCAATGGCCGCAGGCCGGAACCGGGTTTGCGGGACCCGGACTGGGCGGGGGATAACTTCGTGCGGATCGTCGATGTAGTCAAGAAATTCGATGAAACCGTTGCAGTGAAAGGCGTGAACCTGTCGGTGAAAAAGGGCGAACTGTTCGCGCTGCTCGGCAGTTCCGGCTGCGGCAAGTCCACCTTGCTGCGCATGCTCGCGGGGCTGGAGTCGGTCACCTCGGGCCAGATCGTGATCGATGGCGAGGATCTCGCGAGCATGCCGCCGTATCGGCGACCGGTGAACATGATGTTCCAGTCGTATGCGCTATTTCCGCATATGACGGTGGAGGCGAACGTGGCGTTCGGGCTCAAGCAGGAGGGCATCAAGGGCGCCGAGCTCAAGGAGCGCGTGCTCGCAACGCTCGATCTCGTGCAGATGGCGAAGTACGCGCAGCGCAAGCCGCACCAGTTGTCGGGCGGGCAGCAGCAGCGCGTGGCGCTGGCCCGCAGCCTGGTCAAGCGTCCCAAGTTGCTGCTGCTCGACGAGCCCATGTCCGCGCTCGATAAACAGATTCGCCAGCGCACGCAGATCGAGCTGGTGAATATCCTCGATAAGGTCGGCGTGACCTGCATGATGGTCACGCACGATCAGGAGGAAGCAATGACCATGGCCGGCCGGATCGCGGTCATGAGCGAAGGCGAGATCGTGCAGATCGGCACGCCGCACGAGGTCTACGAATATCCGAACAGCCGGTTCACCGCTGAGTTCATCGGCTCGACGAATCTGTTTGACGGCATCGTAGTGGAAGACGAACCGGATCACGTGTTCGTAGAGACGCCAGAGTTGCCGTCGCGGCTGTATGTGAATCATGGCATCACGGGCCCGCTCGGTATGCCGGTCACCATCTCGGTCAGGCCCGAGCGCATAGCGTTGACGCGCAAGCCGCCCGACGGTGCGTACAACTGGGGCCACGGCACCGTGGCGAACATTGCGTACATGGGCGGCTACACGCTGTATCACGTGAAACTTGACAGCGGCAAAGTGGTCGTGGCGAACCTGTCGAGCCTGGCGATTGGCCAGATCGATTCGCCCACTTGGGACGACGAAGTCTTCGTGCGCTGGACAGCGTCGGCAGGCGTGGTGCTCACCGCATGAAAACGCCGCATTTACCGAGTTTGCTCAAGCAACGCTTCGGCCTGTCAGGCAGGACGGCCGTTATTTTCGGGCCGTATTTGTGGCTCGTGCTGCTGTTCCTCGTGCCGTTCCTGCTGGTCGTCAAAATCAGTTTCTCCGATTCGCGTCTCGGCATTCCGCCTTATACGGAATTGACGGCGATGAAAGACGGCGTGCTGAGTATCGCACTCGATTTTTCGCATTACGCGTTTCTCGTGACGGACAGCCTGTACTTCGCGACCTACCTGAATTCGCTGCTGGTGGCGGGGGTGTCCACGCTGTTGTGCCTGCTGATCGGTTATCCGATGGCGTATTACATCGCTCGTTCAAATCCGGCGACCCGTAACCTGCTGATGATGGCCGTCATGCTGCCGTTCTGGACGTCGTTCCTGATTCGCGTGTATGCGTGGATCGGGATTCTGAAGAACAATGGCTTGCTGAACAACTTCCTGATGTGGACGGGGATTATTCATTCGCCTATCGAGCTGTATCACACGAATATCGCGGTTTATATCGGCATGGTGTATTCGTATTTGCCGTTTCTTGTCATGCCGCTTTACGCCCATCTGGTGAAGATGGATCTCACCCTGCTCGAAGCCGCTTACGATCTCGGCGCGAAACCGTGGAAGGCGTTTTTGCAGATCACGCTGCCGTTGTCGAAGAACGGGATTATCGCGGGGTGCCTGCTCGTGTTTATTCCGGCGGTGGGTGAATACGTGATTCCGGAATTGCTGGGCGGCGCGGATACCCTGATGATCGGCCGCGTGATGTGGAATGAATTTTTCGATAACGCCGACTGGCCGATGGCTTCCGCCGTCACCTGCGCCATGGTGCTGCTGCTGCTCGTTCCTATGGCGCTGTTCCAGCATTACCAGGCGAAGCAACGGGAGGACAGGCGATGATTGAACCCAGTCGCTCGCTCCGGTTCACGTTTTTGGGTCTCGGATTTCTGTTTCTCTATATTCCGATCGTGAGTCTGGTGGTGTACTCGTTCAACGAGTCGCAACTCGTGACCGTGTGGACGCAATTTTCATTGAAGTGGTACGCGGCGTTATTGCACGACGATGAACTGATCAATGCCGCATGGTTATCGATGCGAATCGCGGTGTTCACGGCGTGCGCGTCGGTCGTGATTGGGACATGGGCGGGATATGTGCTCGCCCGCATGGGACGGTTTCGCGGCTTCACGCTTTATGCCGGCATGATCAACGCGCCGCTCGTGATACCCGAAGTGATCCAGGGGATTTCGCTGTTGCTGCTGTTTGTGGAAATGGCGAAATTATTCGGCTGGCCGGCAGGGCGCGGTCTTTTCACGATCTGGATCGGCCATGTGATGCTGTGTATTTCCTATGTGGCAATCATC
This sequence comes from Burkholderia sp. S171, assembly GCF_009766085.1. Taxonomy (GTDB): domain Bacteria; phylum Pseudomonadota; class Gammaproteobacteria; order Burkholderiales; family Burkholderiaceae; genus Caballeronia. The sequence goes on from NZ_LMUF01000015.1 coordinate 87,207, forward strand.
GTGGAATCGCGGGTCAGGGAATTGAATCCATCGATTGAAGAAGCCGCACTCGATTTAGGCGCAACGCCCTTGAGGGTGTTTTTCTCGATTACGCTGCCGCTGATATCGCAAGCGCTGGTGGCTGGGTGGCTACTGTCGTTTACGCTATCGATTGATGACCTCGTGTTATCCGCGTTTTTGTCGGGGCCGGGATCGACGACGCTGCCGCTTATTGTGTTCTCGCGCGTCCGGCTGGGCTTGAATCCCGAGATGAACGCGCTCGCCACGCTGTTCATTGCGTTCGTGACAATCGGCGTGATTGCCGCGAACTACTTCATGCAACGCAGCGAGCGCAGGCGGCTGATGAATGTGTTGTAGCTGCAGCCGGAGCGTGTACGAGCCGCGCTCAGTCGTCTTGAGCCGCCGTGGCGAGATGTTTGGCGAGCGTGGCCGAGTCGGTGTTCGTGCCGCACAGCAATACGCCGACGCGCTTGCCTTGCAAGGTCTCGCGTAACGGCCCGAGCAACGCGGCGGTCGCGGCGGCGCATGCCGGTTCAACCGCCAGCTTCAGCTCATTGAACAGATGCAGCATGGCGTGACGCAGTTCGGTGTCGGAGACCGTCACCAGACGGTCGATATGCCGCCTGCACAATTCGTAGCTGTAGTCCTCGGTGTGCGGCGCCATCAATGAATCCGCAATGCTGTGCATCGCGCCCATCTTCACGGTGTGGTTCGCGGCGAAACTCTGGCCCATGGCATCGGCGCCAGCGGGTTCAACGCCATACACGTGGATCGATGGATTCGCGAGCCGGAATGCCAGCGATACCCCCGCCGCCAGCCCGCCGCCGCCGATCGGCAGGATCACGGCGTCCAGATCGGGTGCTTGCGAGGTCCATTCGTATCCGAGCGTCGATGTACCCAGGATCGTCCGGTAGCTGTTGAACGGATGCACGAAGTAGCGGCCTTCCTCGGCTTCTATGCGACGCACGATCTCGAACGCTTCCGCGCCGTTTTCCGCCATGACTATCTCCGCGCCGAAACGGTGACAGAGCGCCAACCGCGCCGGACTGGCGGTCTTGATCATCACGACCTTTGCGCTGATCCCGAGCCGCATCGCGGTGTACGCGACCGCCACCGCGTGATTGCCCGCCGATACACACGTCACGCCCGCGTCGCGTTCGCTTTCCGTGAGCGCCAGCAGATGCGAAAACGCGCCGCGCGTCTTGAACGTGCCGCCGACCTGCAGCAGCTCGAACTTGAAGTTGACCGGCGTGCCTTCCAGCGTGGGAAAGTCGTGACGCTCGAAGGTCGGCGTGCGCGCGACCCACGGCGAGAGCGTCATGTGCTGGCTGGCGATATCGTCGAGTGTGGGAATCGGCGTACCGTCGATGGTGCTATCGGAGTGATGGGCGGTGGACATGGATTACCTTGTGACCTCAACGAGCAATTTCAACCGACATCAACGCACTTGCGCCTCAACCGACATGCTGTGAATGAACTTGCTCAAAAACGCTTCGCACGCCGCAAGCTGCTCCAGCGACACATATTCGTTCGCCTTATGCGCCTGCTCGATATTCCCCGGCCCGCACACAATACTCGGCACGCCCGCCAGCTGGAACAAGCCCGCTTCCGTCCCATAGGCCACCTTGCGCTTTTCCTGATTCGCGGTCAGCGCGCGCACGAGTTGCGTGATGGCCGCCTGCTCGGACGCGTCGAGCCCCGGCGCTGAAGCAATCTTCGAGAACTCGATCGCCGCGTTCGCGTGTTCCTTCTGCATCTTCGGCAACAACTCTTCCCGCGCGTACTTCTCGATGCGCTGATAAATCGGCTCGGGATCAAGCGTCGGCAAATTGCGGAATTCGAACGCGAAATTGCATTCGGCGGGCACGGTGTTGATCGCGTTGCCGCCGTTGATCGTGCTGGTTTGCCCGGTCGTGAAGGGCACGTCGTACTGTTCGTCGAACGGGCCTTGCGCACGGAATTCATCGACGACGTCGCGGATGTAGCAGATCAGCCGCGCTGCGTATTCGATCGCGTTCAAGCCCTTAGGCGTCAGCGACGAATGCGCCGCAAACCCGCGCACGCAGCAGTTGTACGCGTTGATCCCCTTATGCGCGATGACCGGCCGCATGCTGGTCGGCTCGCCCACAATGCAGCCGTCCGGCCGCAGCCCGCGCTTTTGCAGGTCGGTGATCATCAGCGGCGCGCCGGCGCAGCCGACTTCTTCATCGAAGGAGAGCGCGAAGTGGATTGGCCGCGCGAGTTTCGTGGCCTGCATCTTTGGCAATAAACTCAGCGATGCGCCGATAAACCCCTTCATGTCGCACGTCCCGCGACCGTACAACAGGCCATCGCGGATTTCCGGCTTGAACGGATCGCTGTCCCATTTCTGGCCATCGACCGGCACCACATCCGTATGCCCCGACAGCACGATGCCGCCGTTTGTTGCGCCGTCGTGCGCGGGCACGGTCGCGAACAGGTTGGCCCACTTGCCGGATGGATCGGTGCTGAGCGTGCTTTCGATACCGGCCGCGCGCAATTCGTCGCGTACGGTTTCGATCAAGCCCATGTTCGGGTTGCGGCTGACGGTGTCGAAGGAGACGAGCTTCTTGATCCACGGCAACGACGCCGGCTCGACATTTGACGATGCATTGGACGAGGGTGTTTGCGCGACGGAAGCCGTCGATTCAGCGATCTGTGACATGGCGCTCTCCTTGGAATTTTTCACTTTCGATCATACCGAAAAAACCGGCCACGCACCGCCGGACAAGGCAATGCGCGGATGTGTCTGGTTCAGCGTAAAGGCAAAGACGCGGTTGCTGGTTTCTGCTGCCGCACCGGTGCGCCAAGCGCACGCAGCGTTTCCTTGACCGTCGAAATCCGCACGGCAAGATCCGGACTGCGCACTTCTATGCGCAGCTTGTCCTGCCCCGCGAGCTTGATGTGCTTGTTCTTCTGCACCATCTCGATGATCTTCATGGCATCGACGGGTGGGTTCGGAATGAACTGCAATGCAATCGCGTGCTCGGCCGCGTCGATCTTGATAATGCCCAGCGGCTTGGCCGCGAGGCGCAGCTTATGCGTCTCGACCAGCGCGCTTGCCTGGGGCGGCAGTTTGCCGAAACGGTCGATCAACTCTTCCAGGATGCTGTCGATAGAATCGCTCGTTTCGCAATTCGCCATGCGTTTGTACAGCGACAAACGTTCCTGAACATCGCCGCAATAATCGGCGGGAAGGATGGCCGGCGCGTGCAGGTTGATCTCGGTCGTGGCGGCGAGCGGCGAGTTCAGATCGGGCTCGCGGCCTTCCTTCAGCGCTCGCACGGCGTCGTTGAGCATGTCGGTGTAAAGCTGGAAACCGATCTCGTGGATTTCGCCCGATTGTTTGTCGCCGAGCACTTCACCCGTGCCGCGAATTTCCAGATCGTGCATCGCGAGATAGAAGCCGGAACCGAGTTCCTCCATCTGCTGGATCGCTTCCAGCCGGCGCTGCGCCTGTTTCGTGAGCGCGGCCGGATCGTGAACGAGCAAATACGCGTAAGCCTGATGGTGCGAACGCCCGACGCGCCCACGCAACTGATGCAACTGCGCGAGACCGAATTTATCGGAGCGATGGATCAGGATCGTGTTTGCGCTCGGCACGTCGATCCCCGTTTCGATAATCGTCGTGCACAGCAGCACGTTCGCGCGCTGGCCGACAAAATCGCGCATCACGCGTTCGAGTTCGCGTTCGTGCATCTGCCCGTGCGCGACCGCAATACGCGCTTCCGGCACGAGCGCTTCGAGCATCGCGCGACGGTTGTCGATCGTCTCGACTTCGTTGTGCAGGAAATAAACCTGTCCGCCGCGCTTCAGTTCGCGCAGCATTGCCTCGCGGATCACGCCGTCTTCTTCACGTCGAACGAAGGTCTTGATCGCCAGGCGCTTTTGCGGCGCGGTGGCGATGATCGAGAAGTCGCGCAGCCCCTCCAGCGCCATGCCCAGAGTACGGGGAATGGGCGTAGCGGTGAGCGTCAGCACATCGACTTCCGCGCGCAGCGCCTTGAGTGCCTCCTTCTGCCGCACACCGAACCTGTGTTCCTCGTCGATGATCACCAGCCCGAGCCGCTTGAACACGACATCGGTGGAGAGCAGCTTGTGCGTGCCAATGACAATATCGATTGTGCCTTCATTGATTGCCGCAATCGATGCCGCGACTTCCTTCGTGCTCTTGAAACGCGAGAGTTCAGCGATCTTCACGGGCCAGTCTGCGAAACGGTCGGTGAACGTGTTCGTATGCTGTTCGGCGAGCAGGGTGGTCGGCGACAGAATTGCCACCTGCTTGCCGCCCATCACCGCGATAAACGCCGCCCGCAGCGCCACTTCCGTCTTGCCGAAACCAACGTCGCCGCAAACCAGCCGGTCCATTGGCTTGCCGCTGGTCATATCGCCGATCACAGCGGTGATTGCCGCGGCCTGATCGGGCGTTTCTTCGAAGCCGAAACTCTCCGCGAACTTCGCGTAATCACGCGCTTCGAGTGGGAACGAATGACCTTCGCGCAGCGCCCGGCGTGCATAAAGATTGAGCAGTTCGGCTGCCGTATCGCGGATTTGCTGCGCGGCTTTGCGCTTGGCTTTGTCCCACTGGCCGGAGCCGAGCGCGTGCAACGGCGCGCTTTCCGGGTCGGCGCCGCTGTAGCGCGAGATCACGTGAAGCTGGGCGACCGGCACGTACAGCTTGCTTTCGTTCTGGTATTCGAGATGCAGGAACTCGGTTTCACCTTCGCCCAGATCCATCGATACCAGGCCCATATAGCGCCCAATACCATGCTGCGTATGCACGACCGGATCGCCGATTTTCAGCTCGGAGAGGTCGCGCACCATCGAATCGACGTTGCTCGCCTGCTCCTGGCGACGCCGTCCGGCGCGCCGCGTGAGCTGTCCGTATAGCTCGGTCTCCGTGATGATCGAGATGCCTTCTCCGGGCAGCGCAAAGCCGTTCGCAAGCGGCGCTACGCCCAGCGAGAATTTGTGATCACCGGTGAGCCATTCCTGGAAGGTGTCGTCGAGCGACGCGCGCAGGCCGTTATCGGCGAGCAATTGCTGGATCGTCTCGCGTCGTCCGGCGGATTCGGTCGCGAACAACACGCGATTCGACGTTTGTTCCAGGTAATGGCGCAGCGCGAGCAACGGCTCTTCAGCGTGACGATCGATGGCCAGACCGGGCAACGGCACTGCCCAGCCGCCCTCTGGCGTGGCCGGAAACTTGATCTGCGCGAAGGGTTTGGCGAACGAGAAAAAGTCGTCGTCGCTGAGAAACAGGCGTTGCGGTTCAAGCAGCGGCCGCTCACGGTCATGCGACAAGAAGTTGTAGCGCTGCCGCGTGTCGTTCGTGAAGCGCTTGATGGCCGCGTCCATGTCACCGACGAACGCCAGTTGCGCGTCTTGCGGCAAGTAATGGAACAGCGTGGCGGTTTCGTCGAAGAACAGCGGCAGGTAATACTCGATCCCCGCTGCCGGCACGCCATTGCCGATGTCCTTGTATATCGATGAGCGGCTTGGATCGCCCTCGAACACCTCGCGCCAGCGACTGCGGAAGGCCGTGCGCGCGGGTTCATCGAAGGGAAATTCGCGGCCGGGCAGCAGGCGCACGTCGCGCACCGGATACAGGCTGCGCTGCGTGTCGGGATCGAAGGCGCGGATGGAATCGACCTGATCGTCGAACAAATCGATCCGGTACGGCAGCGGCGAGCCCATCGGATACAGATCGAGGAGCGAACCGCGCACGCAATATTCGCCGGGGCGCACGACTTGGCTCACATGCTCGTAGCCCGCGAGCGTCAACTGGCTCTTCAGTTTTGCCTCGTTCAGCCGCTCGCCCTGCGTGAACGAAAACGTATACGCAGCCAGAAACGATGCCGGCGGCATTCTGTAAAGCGCAGTGGTCGCGGGCACGAGCAGGATGTCGCAGCGTCCTTCGCCCAGGTCGTGCAACGTCGCCAATCGCGCCGAAACCAGGTCCTGATGGGGCGAAAACGTGTCGTAGGGCAGCGTTTCCCAGTCGGGCAAAAGCCTTACGCGGGCGTCCGGCGCGAAAAACGGAATTTCGACCGCAAGACGTTGCGAATCGACGGCGCTCGCGCACATGACGACCAATAACGGGACTTTTTCGCGAAAAGCCAAGTGGTAGCGTGCCAGGGCGAGGGCGTCGGAGGAACCGGTGGCGCCATCGAAGGCAAAGCGCTGACCAGCTTTGACGAGTGCGATAGGGGACGTTGACTGCAAACTGACGGCTTTTGAAGGCATAAAGTGTGCGGGGAACCGTTCGCGTGCGAAAGTGCGCGCGGGACCGGCATGGTCGCGATGGTCCTATTATAAAATCCGGACTTCACTTTTGACTTGGGCGTTTTCAACTCGTGACTTCCCGCCTGTTCGCCCTCATTCCGTGCGCCGGTTCTGGCAGCCGTTCTGGCGCACCGATGCCGAAGCAATACCAGACTGTCGGCCGCCATCCGATGCTGCGTTATTCGCTCGCCGCCTTTGACGCCTGTTCCGAATTTGCCCAGACGCTGGTCGTGCTGGCGCCGGGCGATCATCATTTCGATGACCGCCGTTTCGCCGGTTTGCGCTTCGCCGTGCAACGCTGCGGCGGCACGACGCGGCAGGCGTCGGTGTTCAATGGTCTCGCGGCGCTGACCGGTTTCGGTGCGCGCGACGATGACTGGGTGCTGGTGCACGACGCAGCGCGCCCCGGGCTCACACCGGAGATGATCCGGCGGCTGGTGAGCGAATTGAAGAACGATCCGGTTGGCGGAATTCTGGCGCTGCCGGTGGCTGACACGCTCAAGCGGATCGAGGCTGAAGGCGTCGCGCACGACGAAGGGCGCATTGCCCGCACGGAGTCGCGTAACGGCTTGTGGCAGGCACAGACGCCGCAGATGTTCCGCCTGGGCATGCTGCGCGATGCCATCACGCGGGCGCAGCAGGACGGCCACGATCTCACCGACGAAGCCAGCGCTATCGAGTGGCTCGGACATGCGCCAAGGCTGATTCAGGGAAGCCTGCGCAATTTCAAGGTGACGTATCCGGAAGATTTCGCACTGGCGTCGGCTATGCTCGGCGGTGCTTGATTCAGTGGTTTGATTCAGTGGTTTGATTCAGTGGTTTGATGCAGCGGTTTGATGCAGTGCCCTTTACTTTCTAGGACTATCGATGGATTTCAGAATCGGACAAGGCTACGACGTTCACCAACTGGTCGAAGGCCGGCCGCTCATCATCGGTGGCGTCAGTATTCCCTACGAGCGCGGGCTGCTCGGCCATTCGGACGCTGACGTGCTGCTGCACGCGATTACTGACGCGCTGTTCGGCGCTGCGGCTATGGGCGATATCGGCCGGCATTTTCCGGATACGGACGCGGACTTCGCTGGCGCGGATAGCCGGGTGCTGCTGCGCGAGGCTTTTGCACGCGTCTCGGAAGCCGGTTTCGCGATCATGAATGTCGATTCGACCGTCATCGCGCAGGCGCCAAAGCTGGCGCCGTATATCGAAGCGATCCGGGCGAACATTGCTGAGGATCTTGAGCTGCCGCTGACTCGCGTGAACGTGAAGGCCAAGACCAATGAGAAGCTGGGCTATCTGGGGCGCAAGGAAGGCATCGAGGCGCAGGCTGCCGTGTTGCTGATGCGTACGGGTATTGACGCTTGAGCGCCTGCGTGTGAAAACGCAAATAAAAACGCCACGCTCGGATCAAAGCGTGGCGTTTTTGGGTGCTTGAACCTGAAACGGCTTAATGACCTTCAGCGGCAATCGCCAACTGAGCGGCGTTGATTACCGCAGCAATTCGCCCCACATCCCGCAATTGCGTTGTGCTCATTCCCTCGCCAACGAGATTCTCATAGTGCGACTTCACGCAGAAGTGGCACTTTCCAACAATCGATGCCGCCAGCGCATACATCTCGAAGCGCCGTTTATCGACGCCGCCATGCGTCGCGTATGCGTTCATGCGAAGTGCAGCGGGCTGCGTCTTCAGATCGGCGTTATCGGCCATTTCCAGGTACGGATACCAGACATTGTTCATGCCCATCAACGCGGCTGCGGTCAACGCGCCATTCGTTTCTTCAGCCGACAAAACGCCCGACGAGCGGATCAACGCGACAATCTTCGTCGCCTTCGCCGCATAGGCGGCAGCCAGCGCAACGCCCACCGCGTCATTGCCTTCCAGCGATGAACGCGCGATCGTGCCATCCACGTTCAGCCGGATGTCCTTGGCATAGTCGGGAATGAGTTCTTTAATCGATGCGAGGAATTCCATAAATTTCTCCTATCTGATCAGCGATAAAAAAGCCCGTCGGCTCGAGCTTAACTCGGAAAGCTGACGGGCTAGGGCGAAAGCCATGAGGCTCTCGCCGATACAACTTACAGCGTCGAACCGCCGACAGCGCGATTGCACGGGCACAGTTCGTCCGTTTGCAGACCGTCGAGAATACGGAGGATTTCTTCCGGATTACGGCCCACGTTCAGGTTGTTCACCGACACGTGCTGGATCACATTGTCCGGATCGATCACGAACGTTGCGCGCAGCGCCACGCCCGCTTCCTTGTCACGAATTCCGAGCTGGTCGATCAACTCGCCCTTCACATCGCCGAACGAATAGTGGTTCAGCTTGCTCAGATCCTTGTGCTCCCGGCGCCATGCCAGTTTCACAAATTCGTTGTCCACGCTGCCGCCGAGCAACACTGCATCGCGATCGGCGAAATCGCTGTTCAATTTGCCGAATTCGACGATTTCCGTCGGGCAAACGAACGTGAAATCCTTCGGGTAGAAGTACAGGATCTTCCACTTGCCAGGGAACGACTGTTCGGTGATGTCTTCAAACGCCGATACGCCATTTTCTTCGTGATGATTGAAACCCGGCTTTGCAGCAGTAACGGTAAACGCTTCAACTTTATCGCCCACGGTCTTCATATGAATACTCCTGTGTTCGTTGGAAGAAAATCCAGCCTAACTGATCGCTGTAACGCTCACATGACGCAGCATCAAACTCTCGATGAGAAGCTGATGAACGCGTTGAACGATCCTCATTATAACTCTATTGACTATCAATTTCAATAGATTTTGACTAACGATCTGGATAGCTTTTAACGAATGGACCGATAGCATCCGGACGAGATCGGGTTAGCGGAAAGTGCGTTTTTCCATCGCCGGGAAGTCGATGGTCACCTCAAAACCCGCGTGCGGATGGCGATTGCGCAATCGCAATGTGCCGCGCTGCCGGGTGACCAGCCGTTGCACGATGGCCATGCCAAGCCCGGTGCCGTTGGCCTGCGTGCGGGCTGTGTCCACGCGATAAAACGGCCGCGTAATCAACGCGACCTGATCTTCGGGAATGCCGCCCCCCTCATCCATCACCGACAACTCCACGCGCCCGTGATTGACCTTCGTTTGCAGCGTGATCCGGGCGATATCGTCCACAGCGCTGCGCCCGTACTTGCGCGCGTTTTCCAGCAAATTGCCGATAACCCGCCGCACGTCGGTCGGGTCCCCTTCTACGATAGCGCCCTGGGCCAGATCGGTTTTCATCAGCACGCCGTCTTCCGCGTAGAAACGCGCGGCCATTTCACCGCCGATCAGCGATAAATCGACCGCTTCGGCCATGCGCTGCACCGGCCGGGCGTAGTCGAGGAAACGCCCGATGATCATGTCCATCTGTTCGATGTCATCGACCATCGCAAGTTTCGTCGCTTCATCCGACGGACTCATTTCCGTTTCGAGCCGCAAGCGTGCAAGCGGCGTGCGCAAATCGTGCGAGATGCCCGCGAGCATCAGTGCACGGTCGGCGTCGAGCTGTTCGAGGTCCTGCACCATCTGGTTGAAACTGCGATTGGTTTCGGCGGCCACGCCCATGCCACGCTCGGGCAACGGCTCAGGCGATTGCCCCGAACCGACCCTGCGCGCCGCCAGGGCAAGGCGCGCGAACGGCCGATTCACAAGACTGGTAATGAACGCCGCCCCGAATAGCGATAGCGCCAGCGCAAAGACGCCCCAGCCGGCCCATTGCAGGCCGGTGACGTTATCGAGTTGATCGCGGTCGAGCGCCACCCAGTAATCATCGTCGTCGATCTTGAAGCTGATCCAGACGCCCGGAATGTCGTTGACCGATTGCGCGATCACCGTGTCGTTGCCGAGCCGGCCGCGCACGTCATGCTCGATCAGGCGGTTCAGCGACTCGTCGGGCTGAAGGCGATATTTATCGGTGGTTTCACGCGGGTACACGCGCACCCCTTCATTGCTCTCCAGATCCTGCAGCAAAGCACGGCGCAGGTCAGGGTCGGAATAAAGGAGGGCGGTACGGGTGAGCTTGACGACCGCGACGAGTTGAAGCGCCACGCGCTGCGCGCGCGGTTCGCGTTCGATCACCCGGAAGCTCTGGAACCATGCGGCGATGCTGACCGCAATCAACAACGCGATCAACGCGAAGGTCCGCCAGAACAGGCCACCGAACGCGTGCGTCAGTAGCCGCCTGTCAATCCGCATGGTTCGCTAATGCTCTTGCTTGTGGCGCGCACGGGGCGCGTTTGTCAGAACTCAATCAGAACTCAAATCTCAGGCCGCGCCGTCGGGAATGAAGACGTACCCGAGACCCCACACCGTCTGGATAAAGCGCGGGCTGCTCGGGTCCGGCTCGATCAGCTTGCGCAACCTTGAGATCTGCACGTCGAGACTGCGGTCGAAGACTTCGTATTCACGGCCGCGCGCCAGTTCCATGAGCTTTTCACGCGACAACGGCGCACGCGGATGTCGCGCGAACACTTTGAGCACCGAGAATTCGCCGGTGGTCAGCGGAATTTCCTGGCCGTTCTTGGTCAGCGTCCGCGTGGCGAGATTCAAGGCAAATTCGCCGAACTCAAAGACTTCAGTGGTTTCGGACGGCGCGCCCGGCAGTTCCGACGGCGACTGGCGACGCAGCACCGCGTGAATCCGCGCGACGAGTTCGCGCGGGTTGAACGGCTTTGGCAAATAGTCGTCCGCGCCCATTTCCAGGCCCACGATGCGGTCGACGTCTTCGCCTTTCGCGGTGAGCATGATGATGGGCGTACGGTCGTTGCTGCCCCGCAGACGGCGGCAGATCGAGAGTCCGTCTTCCCCCGGCAACATCAGGTCGAGCACGAGCAGGTCGAAACGTTCGCGTACCCAGAGCTTGTTCATCGACGGCGCATTTTCAGCGACATAGACATTAAAGCCCTGTTCGCCGAGATAACGCCGCAAAAGATCGCGCAAACGGGGATCGTCGTCGACTACGAGTATTTTTGAGGGATTTTTGGTTTCCATGCCCGCATCTTAGCGCGATTAGAAAGAGCTGCTAGTTTGCTCCATTTCCAAGGTAACAGATAGTTACAAAATTTACGGCGAGTGTGGCACGACGTAAAGGTTCTATGCGTACACTCCTTTACCTAAGCCCGTCATTCGGTGGATACTCCATTAGTACAACGATTGCGCGTCAGTTTTATGGCGGCATTAACCGTCGATTCTGGCATGACACGCAAGCACGCCAAAGAGCCTGAGACTGTCCGGTTGTCGAGCAACGAAGGGAACAACATGAAGGGAGCGCGGCGGCGCATACCTGTGCGCACCAAGCGCATCATTCGACTAACGCTAATTGCTAGCGCGTTTTATGCCGTGTTCGCCGCGCGCACCGCTCTTGCGCAAGCTTCGCAATCCTCCAATCGCAGTTCGTCGGCGTTCGATCGTCCTGATTCGTCGATGTCTTCGACTTCATCTTCGTCATCAACTTCATCCTCGCCCTCCGCGTCCCGGTATTCGAATCCCGCAGGCGACAGTTCTGATTTCAATTCGCAACAGCCCAGAAAGCGCTTCGATGGCCGTTTCATGCGTGCGCAACATCGAATGCAGAAGCCGCTCAACGGTAATCGCGACCCGCAAGTGATGCCGGCCATGCCCCCGCCGCCAATCGATCCGCAACCGCCCGAGCGGCCTCCGCGACACGGCGTGATGACCGCAGATGAACGGCGGCTGCTGCGTCAGCACATTGAGGAAGCGGTCAGGGACCTCTATAAGCGTTGAGGCTCGGCGGAGGCGGTGCCTTTGTGCGGCCCAACTTCCGGTTTTGGCCAAAGCCTTCCGGCGCTTAACGGATACCGAACGACATCGGTGGTCAACGGGCACCGGTAGCGCGCCGTTGATTGACTTGGCACGGCCACCGGACTCGCTCCTTGATGCAACCCTTCAGCTACCCTGATTCCCACGATGCTCGCGGTTCGCTGGATCGGCGCGAGCGCGGTGTGAGTATTGTTACGCTTGTCATCGCGTTATGTTTGATGTTGACCAGCGCGCTGACGGCTCAGGCAGCGCAAAACAACGCGCCGCGCCGCGTGCGCACGGTGCATCGGACGGAAGCGGCGGCGGTCGACGCCGATCCCCTCGATGCCACCGATGCCCGCTTCCTGCTCACGCGTACGGGCTTTGAAGCAAACGCGAGCGAGGTAGCCCCGTACATTGGAATGACCCGAGAGCAGGCCGTTGATGCGTTGCTTGCCGGCGCCCGGACTGAAGCGTCTACCGCGCCGCCCGCGTGGGTCACGGAGCCGATCCCACCAGTTGAAGTGCGCCGTGCGTGGACGCAGGACGAACGCCGTGACGACCAGCGCGAACAAAGCCGTCGCTACGATGAGTTGCGCGGCTGGTGGGTACGCGAAATGGTGACCACGCGCTCGCCGCTCACCGAGCGCATGACGCTCTTCTGGCACGATCACTTTCCGTCCGGCGAAGACAAGGTTCACTATCCACAGCTCATGTTCCGCCAGAACGCGCTGCTGCGCCGCGACGCGCTTGGCAATTTCGGTGACCTGCTGCATGCAGTCTCTAAAGATCCGGCGATGCTGCAATACCTCGATGGCGCCGGCAGCCGCAAGGGGCGTCCCAACGAAAACTTCGGTCGCGAGGTCATGGAATTGTTCACGCTCGGCGAGGGACATTACTCGCAGCGTGACGTGACCGAAGCTGCACGGGCGTACACCGGTTGGACGCTCGATCCGAATACGCTTGCTTATCAATTCAATCCAAAGATCCACGATGATGGCGACAAGACCGTCCTCGGCCAGACGGGTGTTTTCGACGGCGATCAGGTTCTCGAGATCCTCTTGGCTCAACCGGAAACGGCCACCTTCATCACGACCGAGCTGTGGCGCGAGTTCATCTCCGAGACGCCGGACCCGGCTCAGATCGCACCGATTGCCGACCGTTTTCGCGCGTCGCATCACGACATCAAGACAGCGTTGCGGGGACTGTTTTTATCGGATGCGTTCTGGGATGAGCGCAACCGCGGCGTGCTGATCAAGTCACCCGCGGAATTCGTGGTTGGCGCTGTGCGCGAGTTTGATATCGGTTATGCCGATCAGGACGTGACCGCGCTCGCTGTCCAGGTTCGTAACTTCGGTGAGAATCTCTTTTATCCCCCGAACGTAAAGGGCTGGCCGGGCGGTGAGAACTGGATCAACAGCTCCACGCTGCTTGCGCGCAAGCAGTTCATCGAACAGTTATTCCGCGCGACCGAAGCGCATGGCATGCACCCGGCAGCGACTAATGCGAAGGCGAGCGCGATGTCAGGTTTGATGTCGGGTTCTATGTCAGCGCCAATGCCCAGCATGATGACCAACGCCGCCATGAAACCTGCGGCGATGCAACGGCCGCATCCGGGTTTGCGTTTCGATCTTGATGCATGGCTCGCGGGATACAACACGACGCCTGACGCGCGCCCGGACTTGTCGACGCAATTGCAACTGCAGCGCGCGGTGCTGGCGGTTTCTCCCGCCGACGCCATTGAACCCGATGTCACCAGCAGCGCCTATCTGCGGGCATTGCTGATGGACCCTGCGTACCAGTTGAAATAGGCGGCCCCATGAACCGACGCGATTTCCTTTCGATGACCGGCGCAGCCGGCGCCTTCGCGCTTGCGCCCTCGGTATTTGCCGCAGTGAGCCCGCTTCCGGTCGAGATGCGTTCGAGCGGATACGGCAACGTGCTGATCCTGGTCGAATTGAAGGGCGGCAACGACGGCCTGAATACCGTGATCCCGTTCGCCGACCCGGCTTACGCTGCATTGCGCCCGGGCATCGGCATCAAGCGCGAGCAGGTCATCCAGCTTGACGAGCGCACGGGCCTTCATCCCGCCATGCAGCCATTGATGCCGCTCTGGAAAGACCGGCAACTCGCGATCGTGCAGGGTGTCAGTTATCCGCAACCGAACCTCTCGCATTTTCGATCCATCGAGATCTGGGATACCGGCTCGCGCTCCGATCAATATCTGCACGAAGGCTGGCTCACGCGCACATTTCGCGCGCAACCCGTGCCGGCAGGATTTGCTGCCGATGCCGTGGTGATCGGCAGCGCGGAAATGGGACCGCTCGCGAACGGCGCACGCGCCGTTGCGCTCGTGAATCCGGCGCAGTTTGAGAAACAGGCGCGGCTTGCGACGCCGGTATCGCTGAAGGAGCGCAACCCTGCGCTCGCGCATATCCTGGATGTGGAAAACGAGATCGTGAAGGCCGCTGACCGCCTGCGTCCGCGTGCCGGCCAGTTTGCGCTCAAGACGCAATTTCCGGGCGGCGCATTTGGTACATCGATCAAGACGGCCATGCAAGTGCTGGCCGCGACCGATACTCCTGCCGGCGTGCCGCAAACGGGGCAGGGCGTTGCGGTGATCCGCCTGACGCTCAATGGTTTTGATACCCATCAGAACCAGCCGGGTCAGCAGGCGGCGTTGCTTAAGCAGTTATCGGAGGGAATGGTTGCGATGCGCTCGGCGCTGGTCGAATTGGGCCGATGGAACGAGACGCTCATCATGACCTACGCCGAGTTTGGCCGACGGCCGCGCGAGAACCAGAGCAACGGGACGGATCACGGCACGGTCGCGCCGCATTTCGTGATGGGCGGCCGCGTGAACGGCGGCTTGCATGGTGTGGCGCCGGAATTGGCGCGGCTGGACGGCAACGGCAATCTGCCGGTCGGCGTGGACTTCAGGCAGATGTACGCAACTGTGTTGGGGCCGTGGTGGGGCATGAATTCCACCGCGGTCCTCGGGCAGAAGTTCGAGACACTGCCGTTACTGCGGGTGTAGTTCGCCCGCGTTGGGGGGCGGGGTTAATGCCGGATTGCCAGGTTCGCGCCTGAGTTTTTTGGCCGGTTGTCCGCGGATAGCGCGGGGTGATCCTTGGGCAGGTTCAGTCACTGGTGGCGAAGCGTGTCAGAACCCGTGTTCGGAGAAGGAGGGGTTCAAACATCCCTCGCTCTGGCGAGCACCGTGCTTTTGGGGCACCTATGAATGAAAACTGCACGCTGTGGACACTTAGGGTAGCGTGGTTGAAAGCGTTTTCTTTGCTTCGTTTCTTTGTCGCTTTGGACAAAGAAATGACGTGCCGCCACGCACAGTGGCTAAAAGCGATAAAGAAATTAGCAAACCTAAGCAGGCCGCTAAGGCCGAAAGCAGCAACCCGGCATTGACCCCGACCGCTACCCCCAAAACCGCCCAAACCAAAACCCGTCCACCGGCGCGAGCGAACCTATCTGACGCGCCAACTAATCCACAGTTTGCGAATAGGTGTCAGCGCAATCCGCTGATGAAGCACCTGGAAGTTTTCGCGCTCTATCTCGTCCAACAACGCCAACGACAAAGCCGCTTGCGTCCGCAGCACACGCTGTGTCGAACGCTCGTCCGAGGGGATCGCGTCCAGCGACTGCTTAAGCGCCTCGCGCGCCCGCCCGATCTGAAAACGCATGAGATCAGTAAACGCATCGCTGTATTTGCGATTGATGAGATCGGCCGCGGTGACATTGAAGCGCTGCATCTCATCGATGGGAAGATAAATGCGCCCGTGACGCGCGTCGTCACCGATTTCCGCGATGCGCTCCGCCAGCATCAACGCCGTGCCAAGCGAGTTGGCCCAACCCGCTGCATCATCCGGACGGTGTGCACTCGCGCGCGCGATGATCAACGCAAACGCGCCGCCGACGTTATCCAGATAGCGCCGCAGATCGGTCCAGTCGAGATACCGTGCCTGATCGAGATCCATGCTGAATCCATCGACCAGATTGTCGATGGATTCCCGTCCTTGCTCATCAAGAACCGGCGTGTTCGCCTGATGCGCGGCAATCGCTTTCGTCACGGGATGGGCAGGCTCGCCGCCGAACAAGCTGGCCAGTTCCTTTTGCCACCAGGCGTGCTTGGTCCGGCCGATGGTCGGGTCGCTGGTTTCCTTGACGGTGTCCTCCAACTCCCGGCGCAATGCGTAAAACGCTGTCAGGAGCGGCTGTCTGGCCGCGGGCGCACGGCGCAGCGCGTAGTACGTGCTGGAGCCATCGGGTGCGGCTTTTTGCTGGCAGTAGTCGTCGAAGTTCACGGCAATGGAAGGTGATGACGGCGTAAGCCGATCGGTCCAGGCCAGAAAAAAAGCCATTGAAATTCAATGGCTCGCGCGTGTTCTGGAGACTGGACAGGTAAGGGAGGATGCAGCATTGTCTTTTTCGGTGCAGGTCGAATCTGGCTTACTGCGCTGACTCACTGCACACGATATTCAGCCGTAATTATCCTCCGGATGGGAATGTGCTGCAAGGCGGGGCGAAACGGATGCCGCCACGCGGTGGTATGAGCTCATTCCGCGCGGCGTGATCTAAGTTAGATATCCGAAGTAAAACCGCTCGTTATTGCGCCTCGCAAACCACATCGAATTTGAGCAGCTTGGTGGGGCCGAAGGTATTGCTGATGGCGACATCGGCGGCATCGCGGCCTCGCGCCATCAACACGCGGCCCATCCGCGGGACGTTGTTGCGCGCATCGAAGGTCTGCCAGCTTCCGCCGAGAAAAGCCTCGAACCACGCGGCGAAATCCATTGCGGTGTAGGGCGGCGGCATACCGGCGTCGCTGATATACCCTGTGCAATAGCGCGCCGGAATATTCATCGCGCGGCACAACGTGACGGCGAGATGCGCGAAGTCGCGGCATACGCCCTGACGCTCGTTATACGCTTCCCACGCGGTCTTGGTCGGCCGCGCGTGCGCGTAATTGAACACAATGTGGTTGTGCACGAAGTCACAGATAGCCTGTACGCGCGGGCGTCCCAGTGGCGTATTGCCGAACGTTTTCCAGGCGAAGTCTGAAAGCAGGTCCGTTTCGCAATAACGGCTGCCGAGCAAAAACACGAGGCATTCGTTGGGCAGGTTTTCAACCGGATGCTGCTCGCCTTGCGGCCCGGGTTTTTCGAACTCATCCGGCACCTCGAGCAACGCCGATGTCGACAGCGCTATCTGGCCCTCGGGCGCGACAATCCGGCTGCACAGGTTGCCGAAGCCATCGCGATACTGCGAGATCGGCACCGGCGGATCAACGACCAGCAGATCCGCGAGCAAGACCTGGGGGGCGAACGAGAAATGCGTGTTCAGCATGAGAAGCATGGGTGTCGGCTGCTGACACTCGTAGACCAGCTCGTAACCAACGCGGAGTTTCATGGGAGTGGCCTTTCTATGGAAGAGGACATCAGCGGTTCTCGGTCACGCTGACCTCGACATCGAGGCTGCGGAACGAGCCGGGCTCGCCGTTCCAGGTTCCCCATAGCGGGAGGGCCTGATGGTGGTCCCATGCAACCGCGACGCGGATGAGATGACGGTTGCCGATAATGCTGTTGGTCGGGTCGAAATCGACCCAGCCAGCACCGGGAAGATAAATTTGCAGCCACGCGTGCGTGGCGCCGCCACCGCGCGTGGCGTCACGCTTGGTTTCCAGCGGAACGTCCAGTTCAGGCACGAAGATGTAGCCGCTGACGAAGCGCGCGGCCAGACCCAGCGAGCGCACCACGTCCATCATGAACACAGCGAAGTCCCGGCAACTGCCGGTGCGCAGGCGCAACGTATCGGCGGGACGATTCACGCCTTTTTCCGTGCGCCGAACGTACTTGAAGTCGTCGTTGATCGCCTGGTTGATCTTGCGCAGCAGCGCCATCGTGCCCATGGGTTCGCCGGGCGTGACAAAGCGTTTTGCCCAGGCATCGACATCGCCGTCCGGCTCTGGCCGGTTGCGCGCGTTGACCAGGTCCGAGGCCTCCTCATTCGTGTACGCAAACGGAAACGTGGCGGCGTAGCGCTCGAGCGCGTAGTCCGGCTGCGGTGCTTCGAAGTGCTCGAGCGTGACTTCGCTTTCGAACGTCAGCTCCGCGGCCTGGCTATCGAACGTGGCGACGGCCACCGAATTGTCGAAGATATCGTGCAGCCAGCGCAAGCGCGCCGGCTCCGGCGTGATCTTCAATTGCATGGTGACGAGGCGCAGATCGTGACTGGACCTCGGCCGGAACATCATTCGATGCTCGCCGAAATCCACCGGTTCCGAATACCGGTAGATGCTCGTGTGCCGTACGGTAAAGCGTTGTGGCTCGTTCACCTGACTGCCCCGTGCAAGCGAAAACCAACAGGCAGGAGGCCGCTGGTAATCATGCTCCGCGACCCTACCGCGACAGTCGCGGCCTGATTGTTGAAAGCCATTGTGGATCCTTGATCGAGGTGCCTGGACTCTCCAGACACCAGTTTTCAGGATACACGAGACGCATCAAGTGAAAGAATTCGTTTGCGGCTTGACCAGCGGCCTCGTGCGGGTTTTTCCCATCGATTGACCGCAGTCGTCGCGCTAAAGCGTCAGACGGCCACGAGGGAGGATGCGCGCTCGCCGGTAACGGTTGACTGCAAGTCGATGCGGCCGATCCGCAGCCGTGCGATCAACGCGTGTGTCAGCAGGACCGCCTGCTGCTCGGCGATAGCCGTCGCAGAGACTGGAGCGACTGGAGCAAACGCCGGCGACGGGACCGACGCCGTGGCAAGCGTCAGCGCGACCAGGGCGCTGACATCCTGACGCGCGATGGCATCGAGTAATGGTTCGATCGCGTCTTCTCCATGCGCCGTATGCGTTGCCTCGTTGGATTTCCGATCGTCACGCACCCGGTCTTTCGCGCGATGCACCATTTGCCGGCAATGCGCGGCGCTCCGGTTAAGGATCTTCGCGATACTCGCGTAGTCCGCTTCGAACGCCTCGCGCAGCAGGAAAGCTGCCCGTTCCTCCGCCGACAGCCGGTCGAGCACGAGGCGCATTCCATAGAACAGATCCGATGCCTGTTCCGCGAGTGTCTGGGCCGACGGAGCGTGATCGATGGAATCGAAACCGTCGAGATTGTCGAGATTGTTGATCCCGCCCGGCAACGGCGCCTCATGTTTCAGGCGCCGCAAGCGGTCGATGGCCGTCCGTTTTGCGACCGTCGCGAGCCATGCTGCGGGTGTGTCCAGCGCATTGTGTCCCGCGTCACCCGCCGTGCGCTGATGCAGATGCCACTTCACGAACGTGTCCTGGACGACGTCCTCGGCGTCCGCGCGCACGCCGAGAATCCGGTAAGCCAGCGAAAACAGCCGCGCGCGCGACGCCTCGAAGAGGGCGAGTTGCGCCGTGTCGCGATCGATATCCGTATCACCAGTCATGGGGGTTCCCCTCATTAATCGTGCTTTTGCCCTGTATCGGCCTGACGGCTGGCGCCACGTGAATGTGACAGCCACCGGCAAAAATATATCGCGTGAGCGCGTGTCACGCACGGATGGCGTTGTGCGTCATATCGGCTGAAGGCATCCACAGTGAGCAAAAACCAAGGAACCGCAACGCCATGAATCCCCACAGCCTTGGCCTCGTGCCGACTGTCATTGAACACTCCGGACGCGGCGAACGCGCTTACGACGTCTATTCGCGGCTGCTGCGCGAACGCATCATTTTCCTGGTGGGGCCGGTGACGGACCAGACGGCGAGCCTGATCGTCGCGCAACTGCTGTTTCTCGAAGCGGACAACCCCGAGAAGGACATCGCGCTGTACATCAACTCGCCGGGCGGGTCGGTCTACGACGGCATGGCGATCTTCGACACCATGCAGTTCATCCGGCCGGACGTGTCCACGCTTTGCACCGGATTCGCCGCGAGCATGGGCACATTCCTGCTCACCGCGGGCGCGAAGGGCAAGCGTTTTGCGCTACCCAACGCGCGCATCATGATTCACCAGCCTTCGGGCGGGTCGCAGGGCACCGCGGCCGATATCGCCATCCAGGCCAAAGAGGTGCTGTATTCGCGCGGACGCTTGAACGAGATCATGGCGGAGCGCACGGGGAAGAGCGTGGAGCAGATTGCGGCGGACACCGACCGCGATAATTTCATGTCGGCGGATCAGGCGCGGGATTACGGCTTGATCGATGAAGTGCTGACTCAGCGCGCTGCATGAGTCGAGCGGCAGCTTCAGCCTCAAAAAACCGGCCGTGCAAATGACGAAGCCTCGCAGTTTTCACTGCGAGGCTTCGTTTTCAGCTTGGTGCGTGAGGTCGGACTCCAGCGGCTTTACTTGACAAGGGCTTCAGGCTTTCGTGTGCATTTAATGCAACATTTGAGCACGCTTTCGCGGATTAGGATAATCGCTATACCAATAATCATATGCGGCCGCTTTCAAAAGGCACATTGCGAAAAAGTTAGCCATCTCTGAATTCAACCGCGTATCTGTCGGGGTGCTGATAGGCAACTTTGAATTCGGGATTGAAGCCGTTAGCCAAGATAAATTCTTTGTGTCGTTCACGAACCTCCGGTTCCATCCTCATTCCGAACAAGACTGACCTCAACGAATCTTTTTCAAAATTAAGGATTTTTGAAGATCCCAGCTCAACCGGATGTTTATGGCTTTTATAATGTTGTAACTCGAGCCGCTTAATGAGATTCTTTGGGAGACCTATGGATTTTGTCGCGATTGTCGCAATCGTCTTGATGATAGCCGGATCGGGATTGGTAGTGCGCCACTCGAAAACCGTAGGATTTGTAGATCGGTATTCCCTCTCATAACTCCAGTCAACTGATTTTTGATAAAGTGCAATGATCGCAAGCTCGTCCTCGGTGTGTGCCCAGAAACGGACCTTCCTGTAGTTCGTTGCGTATACCATTTCGGTAACTGCGGGAAGTCCTGTCTGTCCCCAATCAAATTCAAGACAAAGACCTTTGTGGTTCGCTGCGTAATGTGCCCAGAGAAGTAAGTTATGCTTTTCAGCCGACAATGCCAGGACGCCGTAGTAGTCCATTAAATCCCTGTAATATCTTGCATTGTCCCAATACGTTCCCGTAATAGTTCTATCATACATTTCGTCGACAGTTCTTTTAGCTTCCTCGTAACGGAGGTCTACCGGTATGTCCCTACCCCGGCTGCGATGTTGGTAGCCAAACGAACGAAACACGTAGTCAATTGCTTCCTCTTTGGACGCGGAATAATCGAAGTTAAGCATGCCATCGAAAGGGTCATTGAAGGTTGATGGCTTTGCGTAGAAAAGGCCTGCCTCACTAAAAATTTTCGCCGTATTGCTTGTGCCGATATTATTGAAGTCAATCGGTCCGCGATATTTATATAGCATAGTGTTTTACGTTTCTCTTTGTGGAAGTTCCAAAGTATTCTACACTTGCTAGAATCGTTATGATCTGCGTGAACCGCCAAGTTGCAGACGAAAATACTCAGCGGATACGAAAATCAACACCGCTTCACAGTTAGGTACGTTTTTCTGCCGACATAAGTTGCGGAGCTTCTACAGCTAACAAAGTGCGGCGACCCTCTCCTGACCAGACACGCGCAACTATCTCCCGGTATATAATCACTCTCGGAACTGACGAGGAAGGGCTTTGCCGCTGTATTTTAATATTGTATTTTGGCGACTATCGGAAAAATGGAATTTTCTAACCTTTTGCCAGTGTCTTCAAATAATTGACAAAGGACGTGCATACAAGCAGGAAATACTTTGCGTCGGCCGCTGTGAGGTTTGGCTCGTCCATTAAGGCGTGCCTAATCCCCTGTGCATCGCTCGTGTAGGCGTACAAAAATGTATAGCTTTTCTGCAATGCACCATGCAGTTTCCCCGATTTCTCCAAAATTGCTAATGCCTCTTTTAAGTCTGCCTTTTCCTTTCCGCTCACGATCTTTGCTGCAGCTTCTACAGCGGATATAGACTCCTTGATACAGTTTCTGTAATCAGGATTGTCCCTGTTAGAAAGCATCGCCAGTGCGACAGAGATATGCCTGGTTGCTCCGGCAAAGCTATCATTGTTCGCTGTAAGAGCAGCTTCGAGCGCGCTAATTTCAAGCGCGTCCGTTATTTGGACAAACTGTCCATCAACTATACGATAGGCTGCTAGCTCTTGCTCCAAAACGCGACTTACAAGCCATGCTAGTTTTTCGCCGGCGTACCTAAACCGCATGCAGAATTCGAGGAAGTCGTAAACGAAATGCCACTCGTCCTTGAAGAATTGCTCCCTAATTCGATCCCAAGCGCGCCTGTAGGAAGTCCCGCCGTATCCACCCACAGAGGGTATGGAGTCGATAGGTTCCTTGAAAAAGTCACGCCAAAGCACCGCCAAGAATTCATATTCCGAGGTTGGATACTCCCACGCGTCAAAAGCATTCCATAGGGAGTTGCGAAGGGGCGCAGGCATACCGTCCGGCTTAATGCTTTCGGGTATGGGAGTAAGCCCGTTTCGTTGACTGAATCGCATATTGCAGGTGTTCGTAGGAAAAACTTTGGTTAGTGTCCGGAATGATACCGCGCCTTAACGGTCGATAATCCTCGACTTCTCCGTTTCAAAAGCACCACCAGGGCACGAGGCCCCGGCGGCGACACGTTCACCTAAGCAATTTCGAGCGCATAGCTAGCCCAATCAACGAATTGGAGTACGTACACTCTGCACTGCAAACCGGCACGCAGTCCCGCTTGCGCGGCTCTCGTGGCGCGGTCTCGAACTTGCTGCGTCGCTTCCGCGCTTACGTGGACATACTCGGCTGGAGGCAAGTGATATCGACTACCGTTTGCTGCGACGATGGCGGTAGCAAACCCTTGTGCTCGCATTCGGGCATGCAGTCGTTCATAGTCGTTGCCATCTGCACGATGAAGCAGTTCAATGCGTACATTAAACATGGACATAGTTGTTACCCTATGAAGCGTCCAGGCGCGTTGACACTACCTTTTGGATAGTTATACTTGCGCCCGTACAGTTGGAAACCGGCCGCTTTTCACTTGGCAGAGAGGGCAGCCGGAGATGCAAATAGAGGCTGCACCTTTTACGGTGTGGCCTTTTTCATTGCAGGTAAACATTACCATCAATTCAATGGTCTAACGAAGCCGGAACACAAAATCTGGTGTGCGAAAACGTTTAGAGTGCTACAGGTTGTATCCATGCATACTCTGTCGATCTTGGGACATGGTTTTACCGAATAGGGATCGCGTCCTGCGTAGTGTGTGTGATAGCATGATGCAATACGCTTAGGAGCTATCTGTGAAATACGATCCCGATTCCAATGTCCGTAGCCAGCGAGAGAACATGCAGGCGTTCCAACTAAGGCTCCCAAAGGAGACTATTAAGGACCTGCAAATACTTCGCGTGTTCGCTGGCGTCAAGGTTTCCGAGGAGCTTAGGGACCTAATCGTAGGATACGTCGAGACTAAGCGTCCGCTAATTAAGCAGGCTGCAGCAGATTCACTCGGCGCTCCCACCGAGCTAACTACGGAAGAGCAGGTTCTTGCTGCGAACGCATTAGCTAAGCGTGGGGAAGTCGATCTGTATCACGTGGTGCCTGTGCTTAACATGACGAAAAACGCGGATGGGACGGTAACGCGGAGCGAGCCAGCGGACAAGACACCAAGGCCTGCAGCCAAGCGGAAATGAAACAGTACGCCAAAGAATGAAAATACAGCTTGCGTAGTGGTTTTAAGCGCAGTACATTCTGTCCAGTGGTAAGAAAGGGCGGTAGATGCAGAAGTCTCCGCCCTTTAAATGGTGTCTACGTAGTGGTTTTAAAACACTATCGTAGCGAAACAGCCTCAGGTAGTCGGACACAGCGCTCCGGTCTACAGTAGCAAAGCTCTTTAACAACCCAGTGCGTAGGCCTCCAGCAGCAACGGACCCGCCTACCGGCCTTAATCAGGTCGTGACGTAGTGAGCGGTAGCGACGGCGGAGGATAAGGCCTCCTCGTTGCATTCCGGATAGCAGCTACGAAAGGATTACCAAGGCGCATTCCTACGAGTGTTCCTTGGTAGCGCATGGAGCAACAACTAACTAGGAAATGAAAAATGAAACGAGTTCTGCATGTAACGCTTGCCCGTAACGATAACAAGCCTGATAACAAAATTCTGGCTATGTTCGATTCGATCAAGGCTCACGGATTCCATATTACTAAGGCCGGTGCTTACATAGACGGCACGTTCTCCGCTACCTGCGAATGGCGGTGCATCGCTCCTAATCGTACCCGTGCATCTCTGCCTCCCGTCATCCTGCGTAACCGTGCTGAGGCTCTAGCTGCGTTGGCTATCGACCTTGGGCAGCACGCGGAGCGGCTAAAGTTTGGCTCAGTAGAATTGATGGCGGCATGAGCAGCTTTAAATTTAACCAGTCTACCTTTAGGACTACCTATTTATGACCCCCTGGACATACGGGAGCTATCCCCGCGTCTCCATACTCGGAGGCACGTGTACTGAGCACTAAAGTTAGTCCGGACTTGCACAAGCGGATTCGGACTTTCGCAGTAGAAGTAGACGCCACGGTATCCGCCGTGATTAAAACCGCTGTATCGCAGTACCTTACCTCACAGGGGCACAAAATGAAGATTGGCAGAATCACGAGTAAGCTCACGCACGCTAGCCTTGAGGCTCACTGATTGAGCACGTCGAACAACAACAGCACTATCGTAGTTTCGGTAGATGCTACTGGGTTTGAAGCTGGCGTTAATAAGATCAAAGCAGGGTCGGCTACTGTTAGCGCGGCACAAGCGCAAATGGCCCAGCGTGTCCAGCTTGTAGACGCAGCGATGAAGGAAGCTGCTGCGAACGGGTTTGAGTTGAACGCACGGGCAGCTAATAAGCTTGCTGCGGAATATCAACGGTTAGCGGCAACGGTAGGCAAAACCCAAGCGGAAATCCTTGCCCAGCGTGCAGCAGCTACCGGGGTCTCCAGCACGTTCGCTAGCATGCAGGCGCAGATTGCCTCAGCATCCACTGAGACTCACGGTTTTAGCCTCGCCACGGGCGCAGCACGGCGGGAGCTTGCGGTGCTAGCTCACGAGGCCGGTACGGGCAACTGGTCCCGGTTTGGTGGCTCGCTAGGCGTGCTCGCGGAGCGTACAGGCGCTATCAACTTGCTTTTCAGTGCCACGGGTGCATCCCTGATCGCTGCTGCGGCTGGCATCGCTGCAGTCATTTACGAGATTGCCAAGGGTGCGGAATCATTCAACGCGCTCACCAAGGCATCCGGCGCTACCAACGATTACATCGGGATGACTAGCGGACAGCTTAAACAGATGGCTGTGGATTTAGCTGGCATGGGCGGTAGCATCACTGACGCCTCGGCCACGCTCACCGCACTTATCAGTTCCGGCAGAGTATCCGGAGACACGCTGTTAGAAGCGGGACGGGCTGCGCAGGCCTTCGCACAGCAAACGGGCTTGGCTGCGGATAAAGCTGCTGAGGCTATGATCGCGTTCGCAGCGAACCCATCTAAAGCGCTGCAGGAATTGCAGGAGCATTACCACGAGTTTAGTGCTGCCCAGGTCAATGTGATCGAAGGGTACATTAAAGAGGGTAATGTAGCTGCTGCCACCGCTGCGGCTTACGCGGACATCGCTGCGCATCATAAGGAGATGACTTCCGCAGTGCTCGCAGATATGGGCTTGATTGTAGGCTCGTATGAGGGATGGAAGATCAAACTTGAGTCCGTTGCTAACTGGCTTGGGAATATCGGCCGTGCGAGTACGCAGGCTGAGAATTACGCCAGCGCAGTAGCTGCTGCTGCGAAGGCACAGGAAAATTATAATCAAGCTGCGATGATGCCATTCGGTAACACGGCATCGGCGAAGGCGGGGCTTGATGCAGCAAATGCACAGCTTGCCGTTCAGAAGAAACTACAGGATGCGGCTACGGCTGCAGCAGCAGCGGATAAGAAACGTGCAGCAGGCGGGGATGCTCAGGTTAGGCTCAATAGCTACCTTAACGACACTACGGGCGCAGGGCCTGCGGCTGAGCAAAAGGGCAAGCTCGACAAGGAAGCCCAAAAGTTTGCGGAGGATACGAAGGATGTCGATACTGCATCTGCTGGCTATCAAGCTGCGCTTAAGCTGCACTATGAACGAGTCGCTGAGATCAACGCACAGTATGCGAAAAAGACGCGCGTCAAGTCTCCCAACGAGGACGGCATCAATGCTGCGATAAAAGCCCTCAATGCACAGACCGATCAACTCAAGGCCGTCTATCAACAGCAGAACGATGCAGCTAAGGCATCCTACGCCACGGGTGCGATTGATGCACAAACGTTCATTGCGCTGCAGCTTCAATATCAGGAGCAGGAGTTAGCTGGTGAAGCAGCCATCGCGCAGAAGCAAGCGGACATTGCTAAGGGTAAGAAGCAAACTGTAGCCATGACGGAATATCTCAATACCGTAAAGAAGATTTATGGTGAGATGGACTCTGCAGCTTCTAAGGCCGCTGAGGGAATTATTGCAGCGAACCAGAAGCAGGCCGATGCTATTGCTAAGTTTTCGACTGAGCAGAATAGCAAGACTAAAACGCAGCAGCAGGGCTACGACGACTTCAACGCAACTCAAGGCATGACTTCCGATGATGCAGCTAAAGCTAACGCCAAGCTCGCTATTGTCCGCGATTACTACAAAACGCTGGAAAATCTTGAGGCCAATCATAACGCTAATCAAATTACCCTTGGTGTGTATGACTCGGATAAGCAGGCAGCAGCTACGGCCTATACGGATCAGCTTCAGCAGTTGCAGCAACAGCAGGATAAGCAGCTTGCCGTGCAAAATGATTATTACACGCAAGTCAAAAATGCAATGACCGCTTCCACGGGTAACGCGCAGACCAACGCGCAGCTTATGGGGTCTGCGTTTAGCTCTGCTTACTCTACGATGTCCTCGCAGCTTGAAACATTTATCACTACGGGTAAAGGTAGCTGGGCGAGCTTCACGGAATCCATCATTGCGGACTTCGCCAAGATTGCACTTAAGGCAGCGGAACAGCAGATATTCACATCGGCTATTTCCATGTTCTCAGGTGGTGGTGCGGTGCATGCTGCTACGGGTGGTGCAATCACTGGTGCAGGCAGCGGCACAAGCGACTCAATCCCCGCGATGCTTTCTAACGGCGAGTACGTTATCAATGCAGCTTCTACTAAGAAATACGGAAGCCTGCTGGACTCAATAAATAGCGGGACCATGAGCCACTACGCTACGGGCGGTGCTGTGGGTTCTGTATCGCCAAGCTCTAGCAGCGGATCGGGCAGCAACATCTCACTATCGCTCGGTGCTGGTAACCAGGGCTTAACTATGGCTGATCTTCAGGCAATCGCTCCGCATATACAGACACTCGTAGATAAACGTATGGCTCAAAAAATGGGTGGACAGGGGGGCTATAGCGACATGATTCGACAAGGGAAAATCTAATGGGTGCTGGTCTCCAATGCTGGGACAGTAGTGGTAATTTGACAGTAGACATTACTAGTAGGCTCGCCCGAGTCGCGGGTTCCATACCCATAGACCCTACGCTGCCCACTCGTTCTATAGTAATTCCCTCTGGCGGTTCTGCGTTCTACAACTTCCAGCCTACCTTCGTTTGGGGGTTCATCAATATGGATGTATCCCGGCCTATTTTCACTCTTACAGGTAATACCCTGTCGTGGGCTTGGTCCGTTGGCGCTGGAACAAACAACAAACAAATTACCGGGACTTTGTTCTACGGTATTTACTAGTGAGGGATATAGCTATGAACTACTCAAATATGGGACGGGTCTAGTGTCTACATATGGCCTCCGTGTATGGAGTGCATCAGGTAATTTAATCTGTGATGTCTCGTCTAGGTTAGGTCGCTTCGTCGGGTCTTACACGATAGATACCACACAGGCTAGCGGGTCACTAACGGATGCTGGCCTCCTGCATGGAGATGTCTGGTATCAGTTCCAGCCCACGCAAATTTGGGGGTTCATTAACATGGACGTTAGTAGACCGGTATTCGCGGTATCCGGCGATACGATTTCGTGGGCATACTCTGCAGCAAACGGAACTAACAATATGCGAATTCCAGGGACCGTGTTCTACGGCGTTAAGTAGGATTTATCTTAGGCTGCTCGCCGCCGATCACTGAGCATGCCGATAGCAGTATCCGATCATGTAAGCCTGTTCTCCGCTGATCCCCGAACCTGCTGATAGCAATACCGATCACGCTGTAGCCGTGGAATTCTCCTCGTCCAGCAAAACATTACATAGGAATACTTATAACTATGGCATCAACTATCATTCGCAAGGCTATCGTCAATGCAATTTTCAACTGGTCAGACGACATCGGTTTGAAGCTTCCTCAAGAGGCGGCTGCTTACGCTACCAAGCGCTTTGGATCAACGTCAGAGATCACTAAGGCGCTTGTTAATCCTGTCGGGGTGGGTACTCTCACGGACGGGCACAGTGCATTGGTAAACGAAACGCTGGTACGTGACGAGTTTGTACAGGCTGTGTTTTCCGGGTCGATCCTTGGCAAGCTGCAAGGTCTCATTGAAGTGCCTGCACTTACCCGAATAAAAAGGGAGCACGACCCGAAAAGCTGCGTATTGCGGCATTCCTGCGTAACTTCCCGTTGCTGGCTGATAAGAAACTTGCAGATGTTAAGACGCCTGATATCGCAGCTTGGCGAGACGCGCGATTAGCTGGCTTCTACGGCCCTGACGGGCAGAGCGTGGCTCGCGTGTCCGCTGCATCCGTTCTACGGGATATCGCTTGGCTCAGCCATGCCTTTACAGTAGCGAAAAACGAATGGCATTGGATCGCGCACAAGCCCTTGGACGGCTTCAAACTGCCTCCGGCACCTGTTCCGCGAGACCGGCGCGTGCTGCCTTGTGAGGTCCGCTTAATCGTCCGTAGGCTTGGCTACGTGACTGGCGTAGCTCCGCAGACAAAGCAGCAAGCTGTAGCGTTAGCGTTCCTTGTCGGCCTGCGGTCTGGAATGCGAGCAGGGGAGATTCTGAGCCTGGGCAGGGCTAACCTAGACTTGAACAAGCGTATAGCGACGGTGGCGCACAAGACCCAGCACTTAACGGGGAGGCCACGGATTGTCCCGCTCACGAGGAAGTCCGCACGGCTGCTCCGACCGGTAGCGCACAAGGAAAAGTGTTTCGAGGTGTCGTCTGCGTCGCTGGACGCGCTTTTTAGAAAGGCGCGGGACCAAATGCTTATCAAGGGGCTGCACTTCCATGATTCACGGGCAGAGGCACTGACGCGGCTTTCCCGGAAGGTAGACGTTATGACGCTGGCTAAGATCAGCGGTCACAAGGATTTGTCCATCCTGCAGAACACGTACTACCGGGAGTCGGCGGAGGACATTGCAGCGCGGATTTAACCGTGTGCAATGGCGTGTGCAGAGTGTGAGCACTTAGCAGTGCGAGGATCGACACACAGCGCATATCGATGCACTGAGGCAGTAGCTTGGAAGCCTTGTCCAGCATGGGATTGAGACTGAAAAGCCCGTGCCTGTTGACTTAGGCACGGGCTTATGCAGGGTGCTGTTTGGTGCGTGAGGTCGGACTCGAACCGACACGACATTGCTGCCGTCAGGACCTAAACCTGGTGCGTCTACCAATTTCGCCACTCACGCGCGTTTGTGCGGCTAGTTTAAAGCGGGTTCGGCAAGGCGGGGAAGGTGCAATCCATGCCTAACCGCGTCCATTTCGCGTCCACGCGGTACAACCCGCGGTACAACCATCACGGACTCCGCTTTACAACCTCGGGAAAGCGAATTTCCCGGCGACGCAGATGCGTGCGTCGCGCCAAGCCCGGCATTCTAACCGAATCGATGGCCAATGTCTCCATGCGCAATATCCACACGGAGGCGTGTTGGCAGAACCGCCGCCGCCGCGGATATAGCCTGAAACCCCGCCCAAACCCCCGAACCACATTGCATAGCACGAACGACGTGCTTACAATCGCCAATCGTTCTCGTTTGCCCCTCCGCGGCTGAACTTACCCTGATGAATCGCACTTCGCGCAATCGCCTCGTTGCATGGCTCGGCATCGCAGCCATGTGGCTGGCTATTGTCGCGCCGGTGATTAGCCAGACGCTGGCATCGCGTCAGCAGGGTGTCGATCCGCAAGCAGCGATCTGTTCCGCCGATGCCCTCGCGCAGATCGTTTCATCCGCGATTGTCTCCAAGCCGGATGCGGCCGTTCAAAGCAACGAACCAGCCGGTCATCACATGGCCGGCGCCGATTCGTTCGACGCCTGTTCGTATTGCGGTTTGCTCGCGCACAACGTGCCGCTGGCATCGGCGCCGCCTGCCGTTCTGGTGCGGGTCGAACGCGTCACGCACCTGGCCTCAACGCCGGTTGCGCAAGTCGTCCACGTCAAGTCGTTCAATGCCGCGTCTCCGCGCGCGCCGCCCATCGTTTCCTGAAGTTCGTCCGTATGGATCTGTCCTGGCTGTCTGCCGTGGCTACGCGCGCCGTTTAAGCGCGTGTGGCCGGATGGTCTGCGTCCACTTATTCAGGATTTTCTTCGATGCTCAAGCTCCTCAAGCGAGCACGGCAGCCGTCAGGTTGCCGTGCCGCCGTGCGCTCGCGCGCGTTCATGTTTCATCCGTTCCATGGTTCCGCATTCCAACGCTATGCCTGCTTGCCGCTTTCTCTGCTGGCGCCGGCTTTCGTGCTTGCCGCCCCTGCCGTGACTACATCGGAAAGCTCGCCCGACATTACGCCCGATCGCAGCGACGCCAATGCCAATGCCGATGCCATCCAGCTCGCTCCGGTAGTGGTAACCAGAACCGCAAGTTCATCGGCGCGTTCTCCACTCGATCCGAACCTTCCTGCCACGACCGCAACAGTCACCGCCGATCAGTCGCATTACTGGAACGTGGTCACGCCCGAAGACGTGCTGAAGTACGTGCCGAACATGGCGGTGCGCAAGCGTTTTATTGGCGATGTGAATTCGCCTATCGCCGTGCGCGGCACGAGCAATTCGCAAACGGCGCGCGGACTGGTGTACGCCGATGGCCTGCTGCTCAGCAATTTCCTGGGCAATACGTTCACGTTTGCTCCGCGCTGGTCGATGGTTTTCGCCGACGATATCGCGCGCACCGATGTAATCTACGGCCCGTATTCGGCGCTGTATCCCGGCAACTCGATCGGCACGACGGTCGCTATCACCACGCGCATGCCGGACAAATTCGAAGCCGATGCCCACGTCCAGGCGTTCAGCCAGCACTTCAATCTGTTCGGCGTGAATCGCAGTTTCAACGGCACGAATTCGTCGGCGACTATTGGCGATAAAAACGGCAACCTGTCATGGCTGATCGGTGTCGATCATCTGGAAAACACGGGCCAGCCGCTGCAATTCGCGACGCTGGCGGCATCAGCTATTCCGGCGAAGGCGACCGATCGCCCGGTGACTGGCGCGGTTTTCTACAACGACCAGAACAACAACCGCACGGCGGTGCTGGGCGTGACATCGGAAGGGATTGAACGGACGTTTCAGGACCAGTTCAAGCTGAAGCTCGCGTATGACCTCACGCCTACTTTGCAAGCAGGCTTCACGCTCGGTTACTGGCATCAGAAATACAACAGCGATACCCAATCATTTCTCCGCGATGCCGCCGGCAATCCGGTCTATAGCGGCCTCGTGAATATTGGCGGCTACGAATACAACGTGCCCGCCGCCACGTTTGCGCCGAGCCAGGGGGCAAGCGAGAACTTCCTGTATGGGCTGTCGCTGAAAACGCGCAACGCATCCGGCTGGAATGCCGAAGCCATCGCGTCGTATTTTGATATCACGCAGAGCATTGCTCGCACGGCGAATTCAGGCGTGCCGGGGAATGGCGCGGGCACGATTGCATTCGGCGACGGCACCGGCTGGAAAACGCTCGACCTGCGTACGACCTGGACGCCGGCCACATTTACTGCCGGCTTAAGCGCGCACTGGCTGTCTTTCGGCTATCACTACGATAACTATTTCCTCGACAACGAAACCTACAACACGTCCGCCTGGCGCGACGGCGGTGGGACAACATTCGCCAACGCATTCGGCGGACGTACCGAGACACAAGCCGTGTACGCGCAAGACGCGTGGCGGTTCTTGCCGCGCTGGAAATTCACCTACGGCGCGCGCTACGAGAACTGGAACGCGTACGACGGCACGCGGGCGGTTGGCGCGACCTCGCTGAATTACGCTGAAGTCAGCCAGAGCCACTGGTCGCCAAAAGCTTCGCTGGCTTTCGATGTCACGCAAGACCTGTTGCTGCGTGCATCGATAGGAAGGGCGTTCCGGTTTCCGACCGTCGGCGAGTTATTTCAAGGACAGATCACGGGTTTGTCGATCGTCAACAACAACCCGAACCTGAAGCCGGAAGACGATTTATCGAAGGAACTCACGGCCGAATGGCAACACGGTAACGGCGTGTATCGCTTCACGCTGTTTCAGGACGATGTGAAAAACACGTTGTTCAGCCAGACCAACACCACCGTGATTCCGAACATCACGAATTTTCAGAATATCGACAAGGTGCGTTCGCGCGGTATCGAGACGAGTTACGAAGGGCAGGACGTTTTGATTCGCGGCCTGGACCTCACGGCGGGGCTGGCCTATACGCAGTCAAAGATCATCGCGAACAGCGGCAATCCGGCGTCGGTGGGTAAGTACTTCTATCGCATCCCGCTGTGGCGCGCGAACGTGGCCGCCACCTGGCGCGCAACGAGCCAGAGCGCCGTCACGGTTGCGGCGCGCTATTCGGGCCGCGAATACAACACGCTCACCAATACCGATACCAATCCGAATACCTATGGCGGCACGAGCACGTACACGGTCGTCGACGCCAAATTCACCTTCCGTCCCACCAAGCGAACCGAGCTCGGCATCGGCGTGGATAACCTCTTTGATCACCGCTATTACGTGTTCCATCCGTATGCGGGACGGACGGTTTATATCGAAGGCCGGATCGGGATTTGACGGTCGTTGCAGTCAACTTATAGAAGGACACCTCATATGCAATCCGCTTCTCTCTCCGATGCCCGCTCGCACGCGCGGCATCGGTTGTTATGGCGCTGGCATTTCTATGCCGGCTTGTTTGTCATGCCGCTGCTGCTGGTGCTCGCGATCACCGGCACGCTGTACTGCTTCCAGTCGCAGATCGAACCGCTGTTGTATCGCGACCGCATGATCGTCGATGCCCGCGCCGCGCCACGTCTAAGCCAGCAAATCTTGCTTGCGAAAGCGACAGCCGCCGAACCGCGCGATGCCGTGCCGACCACTGCTGTTATCAAGACCGATCCACGCCGCAGCGCTGAGTTCGTGTTCCGGCTGCAATCGGGATCGAGTGAAAGCATTTATCTCAATCCCTACACGGGCGAGGTGCTGGGCAGGCTGAGCATCGAGAACAGGTTGATGAAGCAGATCCGCAATTTGCATCGCGGATTGATGTTGGGAAAGACGGGTGAGATCGTGATGGAACTGGCGGGCTGCTGGACGCTGGTGATGATCGGAACAGGCATTGCCTTATGGTGGCCGAAGGCGCGTCAGACGGGGCAGATGGGTCAGATGGGTCAGGCGGACGGCCGGTTCGTGCCGCGATTGTCTTCGTCGAAAGGCCGTGCGTGGTGGCGTGAATTGCACGCGGTCGGCGGTGCGTGGCTTGCGCTCGGCGCCTTGTTTTTCGTGCTTAGCGGTTTGCCATGGTCGAGCACGTGGGGCAAACAATTCAAGGCGTTGGCGACGTCCGCGCAGCTTGGTTATCCGCAAGGGGCGTGGGGGCGCGCGCATGTGCATTCCGCGAAGCCCGCGATGGACATGGCCGATCCATCGATGGCCGGCATGAAGATGGACGATCTGCCGTTGCCACAGACACCGTGGGCAGTGGGCGCTACGCACGTTCCGCACAGCACCGCTGATGCTCAAGACCCCACGATTCCGCTCGACAAGGTGGTGGCACTTGCAGCGCAAGCGGGCGTGACGGATAGCTACGACATCGCGTTGCCGACTACCGCCGAGGGCGTGTACACGGTGTCGTACTTTCCCGCGGATCCGCAGGCCGAACGCACATTGCACATTGATCGATACAGCGGCCAGATTCTCTCGGACATTGCGTATCGCGATTACGGCCGCGTGGCGATGTGGATTTCGTACGGCACGTCGCTGCACATGGGCCGCTATTTCGGCGTGGCGAACCAGATTCTCGCGTCGCTGATCTCGCTCGGACTGGCGGCTATGTCGATCAGCGGCTTCGTGATGTGGCGCAAACGCAAGCCGGGCAGGGCGATCGGCGCACCGTCCAGACCGGTGCTCAATCCGCCAATGCGCGCATGGGTCGGTGGTCTGATTGCGCTTGGCATCGTTTTCCCAATGATGGGTCTGACGATGCTGATCGTGTGGATATCGGACGGTTTGCTGTTCAATCCCGGCAAAGTTGCCCGTTCGCGATGAGCGAGTGAGTGATCAGACAGCTGGCGTCTCGCTGGCCGTCTGATCACTGCCTGGCGAACTTATCGTGAACCGAACTTCAAGCGTGCAAGTTGTTCGGCTTCGTTCGCCAGCAGCGTTGCAGCGTCGCGGATCGCGACCTCCAGCGTGATCGGGCCGGGTGCGGGAGAAAAACAGCCGCTGAAATGCTCGGACAACCGCGGCAGCGCAGCCGGATCAATTGCGCCGGATAGCAACGACGCTTCCACGCCATGCGCACGAGCGTGCTGACACGCGATAAATGGCGCCTTGCCATGCAGCGTCTGGACGTCCGAGCGTCCTTCGCCCGTGATCAGCCAGTTCGCGCCATCGAGCGCCGCATCCAGCCCCACTTCTCGTGCGACCACTTCCGCGCCGGCCTCGAAACCAGCGCCCAGCATATGTAGCGCAAAACCGAGACCGCCCGCTGCTCCAGCACCGGGTTTATCGCGTCCGCTACGTTGCAGCGCCGGCTCGAGCAGATCGGCGAAATGGCCAAGCGCTGCATCGATCGTGGCGATCTGATCTGGCGTCACGCCCTTTTGCGGCCCGAAAATCGCCGTTGCACCGTGCTCGCCGGTGAGCGGATTGTCCACGTCGGACATACCCGTGAATTCGGCGTCACGGACGCGCGGATCGAGCCCAGTCGCGTCGATGCGCGCGATTCGCGAAAGCTGCGAAGGAACCGGGTCGAGCGGTTTGCCGTCTGCATCGAAGAGTTTCAGGCCCAGGCCGACCAGAAGACCCGCACCGCCGTCGTTCGTGCTGCTGCCGCCCAGTGCAACGTAGAACTTGCGCACGCCGAGATCGAGCAGCGTGCGGATCGCTTCGCCCATGCCGAGCGTGCTGCGCTCGGTGACCGGCACGGCCATGCCGTCGGGGTCCGTGATTCCCACGACTTCCGCTGTTTCCACGATCGCGCTGCCGTCCGCCAGCAAACCCGTTGCCGCACCGCGCCGCTCGGACGCCGCGCCCCGCACGTCGATAACGCGCCGCTCGCCGCCCGCCGCGAGCATGGCGTCGAGCGTGCCTTCGCCGCCGTCGGCCATCGGCACGATGCGGATGATCGCGTCGCTGCGCGCGCGCCGAATACCGTTGGCAATGGCGTCCGCGACCTGTTCCGCGCTGAGCGAACCCTTGAAGGAATCCGGCGCAATGACTACAACGGGGGGAGGGGAAGAGGCAGAAAAAACGGCGGGCTGGGTGTTCGGCATGATGTCTCGAGTTATGAATTTGCTTGAAATCTAGCGACACGGCCCGAATTAATCAAACCTTATGCATGTACGGCATGCTTTCGATGCGCGCAGGCAATGCAACCCACGCGCTGCAATGGGCCGCGAACGGCCCGCACGCGCGTTCGCAAATGCGTCGGCCGGGATGGAGCCGGAATGGCGTCATGGTGACCGTGGACCGTAAAAACCCGCATCAAAATCGCGAAAACGAGCCAAATTTGCGGGTATTTGGCGAAGCAGACCCTCATCCGCCACGACCCTTGCAAATAGTTTGGTAAAATGTTTGGCTCGGTTGACTCAAACCGGCGCGTACGGCTTCCTGTCACGGCTTGGCGGATCTACGGTATTGAGCTTAAGCAATAGGCTCAGTCAGGCTGCTTGCATTGTTCAGGAACCGCGAGGTGCCGTGCGCCTATCGTGGCGCGAGATCGAACCAGAACTGACCAGACACACGAACCCGAATACTCGATTTACTCTAGGACGATAGAAGCCATGGCTAACGTTGTTGAAAACCTCGGCAAGCTCGAACGCCGTGTGACGATTTCCCTGCCGAAAGATACGGTGCAAAAGGAAGTGGATTCGCGTATCCGTCAGTTGGCGAAAAACGTGCGCATGCCGGGTTTCCGCCCGGGCAAGGTACCGCTCAAGATGGTGACGCAGCAGTACCAGGGCCAGGTTGAAGCCGAAGTGCTGAGCGACAAGGTAGGCAAGGAATTCTTCGACGTCACGCGCACCGAAAACCTGCGTGTGGCTGGCCAGCCGAGCTTTGCGCCCAAGGGCGGCGAAGTAGCGGCCGAAGCAAGCGATTACGCGTTCGACGCGACTTTCGAGGTGTACCCGGAAGTCAAGGTCGGCGACGTGGCAACGGCTGAAATCGAACGCACAGTCACGACCATTTCGGAAGCGGAAATCGACCGCACGCTGGAAATCCTGCGCAAGCAGCGCGTGCACTTCCACGCGCGTGGCGAAGGCGGCGAGCACGGTGACGGCGGTACGGATACGGCCGCTAAAGACGGCGACCGCGTGACGATGGACTTCGTCGGCAAGCTCGACGGCGTGCTGTTCGAAGGCGGCAGCGCTGAAGACTTCACGTTTGTGCTGGGCGAAGGCCGCATGTTGCCGGAATTCGAAACGGCGGCGCTCGGCCTGAAGGTCGGCGAGTCGAAGGAATTCGACCTCAAGTTCCCTGACGACTATCACGGCAAGGACGTGGCCGGCAAAACGGCTCAGTTCACCATCACGATGAAGAAGATCGAATGGGCGCACCTGCCGGAAATCGACACCGACTTCGCGAAATCGCTAGGCGTGGAAGACGGCGACACCACCAAGATGCGCGGTGAGATCAAAGACAATCTGGAGCGTGAAGCCAAGCGCCGCACGCAGCAGATCGTGAAGAACCAGGTCATGGACGCGCTGCTGAAGATTTCCGAACTCGACGTGCCGAAGGCGCTGATCGAGCAGGACCAGCAACGTCTGGTGGAAATGGCGCGTCAGGATCTGCAACAACGCGGTGTGCCGAACGCAGCGGATGCTCCTATCCCCGCAGAAATGTTCGCGGAACAAGCTGAACGCCGCGTCAAGCTGGGCCTGGTTCTGGCCGAACTGGTCAAGGCCAACGACCTGCAAGCCAAGCCGGAACAGATCCGTGCGGAAGT
This sequence comes from Burkholderia sp. S171, assembly GCF_009766085.1. Taxonomy (GTDB): domain Bacteria; phylum Pseudomonadota; class Gammaproteobacteria; order Burkholderiales; family Burkholderiaceae; genus Caballeronia. The sequence goes on from NZ_LMUF01000015.1 coordinate 124,616, forward strand.
CGACGAATTCGCGAAAAGCTACGAGGACCCGAAGGAAGTCGTCCGCTGGTATTATTCGAATCAGCAGCGCCTCGCCGAAATGGAAGCGTATGTTGTGGAAAGCAACGTCGTTGACTTCGTGCTCGGCAAGGCCCGAGTGAGCGACAAGGAAGTAAGCTTCGAAGAATTGGCCAGCGCGACGGCGCAAGCGTAAGCAGCGTCGACAAGGCGTGCAGGGCCGTCGAGGTGACGGGCCGGCACGCCTTTTTTGCATTTCGTTTGCATGGGTATTGTTGATGCAAGTGTGGGTGCCGCTTACCCCGATTATCCCGTTGTGCCGTTTTTCGGATGTTCCTTTGTCGTTCAGTATCCCTATTCCGAACAAGGAAATTGCATGACCTTTCGCGCTCAATTACTGGACACGCTCGCGTCGAACGCGCCGCACGATTTCGAAACCAAAGCGCTCGGTCTGGTGCCCATGGTTGTGGAAACGAGCGGCCGCGGCGAACGTGCCTATGACATCTATTCGCGCCTGTTGAAAGAGCGTCTGGTGTTCCTGGTCGGCGAAGTGAACGACCAGTCGGCCAACCTGGTGGTCGCGCAGTTGCTGTTCCTGGAAAGCGAAAACCCCGACAAGGACATCAGCCTGTACATCAACAGCCCGGGTGGCTCGGTGTCGGCGGGCATGGCCATTTACGACACCATGCAGTTCGTGAAGCCGGATGTCGCCACGTTGTGCATGGGACTGGCCGCAAGCATGGGCGCTTTCCTGCTGGCAGCGGGCGCCAAGGGCAAGCGCGTTGCATTGCCCAACTCACGCGTCATGATTCACCAGCCGCTGGGCGGCGCGCGCGGGCAGGCGTCGGACATCGAAATTCAGGCACGGGAAATCCTGTACCTGAAAGAACGTCTGAACCAGTTGCTCTCGCACCATACGGGTCAACCGATGGACCGTCTTACGCGCGACACCGACCGAGACAATTTCATGTCCGGCGACGACGCGCAGGCGTACGGTATCGTCGATCAGGTTCTTCACAAGCGTCCCTGAACGGCTATACGCGGCCCGTAGGCGCCGGTCGTTGGGGAATAACGGGCCGGCTGTTCCGTTTTTGTCCATACGGACGGTTGCGGCTTCGGGCCGGGCTGCCAACGGCGGCGCGGCAAAATCGAGCCGCGCGCCAGGCTGGAGCCAACGCGGAAAACGGCGTCAAAGCACACGCCACACGCGCTTTCACCCTACGCACAGGCCATTTCTGCGTAGGTGAATTGAGCGGCGTATTATGTAATCGAGTGTCCGGAGGCTCGCACATCCATGGCGGACAAAAAAGGTTCTAACAGCGAAAAGCTGTTGTATTGCTCGTTCTGCGGCAAGAGCCAGCACGAGGTCAAGAAGTTGATTGCCGGTCCTTCTGTGTTCATCTGCGATGAATGCATCGACTTGTGCAATGAAATTATCCGCGACGAAGCCGCCGGCGCGGCGGAAGAGGCCGGCCTGACGAAGTCGGATCTGCCGAGCCCGCAAGAGATCAGCGAGATCCTGAACCAGTATGTGATCGGTCAGGACCGCGCGAAGCGGATTCTTGCAGTGGCGGTTTATAACCACTACAAGCGTCTCAAGCATCTCGAGAAGAAAGACGACATCGAGTTGTCGAAGAGCAACATCTTGCTGATCGGACCCACGGGTTCGGGCAAGACCTTGCTCGCGCAAACGCTCGCGCGCATGTTGAACGTCCCGTTCGTGATTGCAGATGCAACCACGCTGACGGAAGCCGGCTATGTTGGCGAAGACGTTGAAAACATTATTCAGAAGCTGCTGCAAAACTGTAACTACGAAGTTGACAAGGCCCAGCGCGGCATTGTCTACATCGACGAAATCGACAAGATCAGCCGCAAGTCGGATAACCCGTCCATCACGCGCGACGTGTCGGGCGAGGGCGTTCAGCAAGCACTGCTGAAGCTGGTCGAAGGCACGATGGCTTCAGTGCCCCCGCAAGGCGGCCGCAAGCACCCGAACCAGGACTTCATCCAGGTCGACACCACCAACATCCTGTTCATTTGCGGCGGCGCGTTTGACGGCCTCGAAAAGGTCATCATCGACCGGACGGAAAAGACAGGTATTGGTTTTGGTGCTAGCGTAAAGAGCAAGGTGGATCGCGACGCAGGCGAAGTGCTGCGCGAAGTGGAACCGGAAGATTTGATCAAGTTTGGTTTGATTCCCGAACTGATCGGCCGTCTGCCCGTGGTGGCGACGCTCGGCAAGCTGGATGAAGACGCGCTGATCAAGATCCTGACCGAGCCGAAGAATGCGCTGGTGAAGCAGTATCACAAGCTGTTCAACATGGAACGTGTGGACCTGGAGATTCGTCCGGGTGCATTGAAAGCTATCGCGTTGAAGGCAATCCGTCGCAAGACGGGTGCGCGTGGCCTGCGCTCCATTCTGGAACAAGCGTTGCTGGATGTGATGTATGAGTTGCCGGCAATGAAGGGTGTAAGCAAGGTTATCGTGGATGACAATACAATTGATGGCGACGGCAAGCCGCTTTTGATCTACGAAGACACGCCGAAGGTAGCAGGATCTAACTGAGTTGGGCTGTGTGTCGGCGAAAAGCCGTTCATGGCAACGTGAACGGCTTTTTGTTTATTTTTCGGATATCTTGTGGACGTTACTGACACGTTACTGAGGCGAATTTTTTCGATTCACTGATCTTTTCCCACACGCTTAAGGCTTGCAATCCATTTTGACGGCCTTATTTACGACTGAACTGATTCCACTACTGGGGAAATGAAAATGTCAGGAACCCAACTCCTCCCGCAGGAACGTATTACTCTCCCGCTGCTTCCGCTGCGTGACGTAGTCGTTTTCCCGCACATGGTAATTCCGCTTTTTGTCGGACGACCCAAATCGATCAAGGCACTCGAAGCCGCGATGGAAGGGGGCAAGCACATCATGCTTGTCGCCCAGAAGACCGCTGCGAAAGACGAGCCGACCGAAAAAGACATGTACGAAGTGGGATGTATCGCAAACATCCTGCAAATGTTGAAGCTGCCGGACGGTACCGTAAAGGTGCTGGTCGAAGGCTTGCAGCGTGCCAAGACGCTCACGATCGAAGAACAGGAAACGCAGTTTTCCTGCGACGTGATGCCGCTCGAACCCGACCACGCCGACAGCGCCGAAACTGAAGCGCTGCGCCGCGCGATTGTGTCGCAGTTCGATCAGTACGTGAAACTCAACAAGAAGATCCCGCCCGAGATCCTGACGTCGCTGTCGGGTATCGACGAAGCGGGTCGCCTGGCTGACACCATCGCCGCGCATTTGCCGCTGAAACTCGACCAGAAGCAGCACATTCTCGAGATGTTCCCGGTTGTGGAACGCCTTGAGCATCTGCTCGCCCAGCTTGAAGCCGAGATCGACATTCTTCAGGTCGAAAAGCGCATTCGTGGACGCGTGAAGCGTCAGATGGAAAAGAGCCAGCGCGAGTATTACCTGAACGAACAGGTCAAGGCGATCCAGAAGGAATTGGGCGAAGGCGAGGAAGGTGCGGATCTCGAAGAACTCGAGAAGCGCATCACCAACGCGCGCATGCCGAAGGAAGCCAAGAAGAAGGCTGATGCCGAGCTGAAGAAGCTCAAGCTGATGTCGCCGATGTCGGCAGAAGCCACTGTCGTGCGTAACTACATCGACACGCTGATCGGCCTGCCGTGGCGCAAGAAGAGCAAGGTCAACAATGACCTGACGAACGCTGAACGCGTGCTCGACGAAGATCACTTTGGCCTTGAGAAGGTCAAGGAACGGATCCTCGAGTATCTTGCGGTCCAGCAACGGGTCGAAAAGGTCAAGGCGCCTATCTTGTGCCTCGTCGGGCCTCCGGGTGTCGGCAAGACCTCGCTGGGCCAGTCGATCGCCCGCGCGACGAACCGCAAGTTCGTGCGCATGGCGCTTGGCGGCGTGCATGACGAGTCCGAGATTCGCGGTCACCGTCGCACGTATATTGGGTCGATGCCTGGCAAGATCTTGCAGAGCTTGTCGAAGATCGGTGTGCGCAATCCGCTTTTCCTGCTCGACGAAGTCGACAAGATGGGCATGGATTTCCGCGGCGATCCGGCGTCAGCGCTGCTTGAAGTGCTCGATCCGGAACAGAACCATACGTTCGCCGATCACTACATCGAAGTGGACTTTGACCTGTCGGACGTGATGTTCGTGGCGACGTCGAACTCGCTGAACATTCCGCCGCCGTTGCTCGACCGGATGGAAGTGATTCGCCTCTCGGGTTACACCGAGGACGAGAAGATCAACATCGCGCAGAAGTACTTGTTGCCGAAGCAAACCCGCAACAACGGCCTCAAGGCTGGCGAGATGGATCTCACCGAAGAAGCGATCCGCGACATCATTCGTTACTACACGCGTGAAGCTGGCGTTCGTTCGCTTGAGCGCGAAATGTCGAAGATCTGCCGCAAGGTCGTGAAGATGCTTCTGCTGAAGAAGGCAGAAGGCGCGGTCCGGATCGACGGCAGCAACATCGACTCGTTCCTCGGCGTGCGAAAGACCGACTTCGGTCTGGCCGCGAAGGAGAACCAGGTCGGTCAGGTGACGGGTCTCGCGTGGACGGAAGTGGGCGGCGACTTGCTGACTATTGAAGCCGCGGTGATGCCGGGTAAGGGCAACATCATCCGCACGGGTTCGCTCGGCGACGTGATGAAGGAGTCGGTCGAGGCAGCACGTTCAGTGGTGCGTTCGCGGTCGCGTCGTCTGGGGGTATCGGATGAGGCGTTCGAGAAGAAGGACATTCACATCCACGTGCCCGAAGGCGCGACGCCTAAGGACGGTCCGTCTGCGGGTATCGCGATGACGACAGCGCTGGTGTCCGTATTGACCGGTATTCCGGTTCGTGCAGACGTGGCAATGACCGGCGAAATCACGTTGCGCGGCGAAGTGTTGCCTATCGGCGGATTGAAGGAGAAGTTGCTGGCGGCGCATCGCGGCGGCATCAAGCTCGTGCTGATCCCGGAAGAGAACACGAAGGATCTGGCCGAGATTCCGGACAACGTGAAGAACTCGATCGAAATCGTTCCGGTTCGCTGGATCGACAAGGTCCTCGAGCTCGCGCTCGAACGTGTTCCCGCGGCACTGCCGGAAGAAGAAGCCAAGCCGGCAACGCCTGCTGTAGCGGAAAAGAAGGACACGCCGGCAGCCGGTGAGTTCGTGAAGCATTAAGCGTTACCTCGCGTTCGGCGAGGCGCGGCCTGAACGGTCGCGCCGGAGTCGAGCGAACTAAAAACCCGCGTGGTCAGTGTGAACTGACCGCGCGGGTTTTTTTATTGGCCTTCCACCGTCCGTTTTAGCACGTCAAAGCTCAAGCAGAGGCCTCTAATCAGGCTCAATCCCGGTTGACATCGGCCTTTCGGCTACTTCTAATGACCGCCGCACTTGGGGCTTCCGGGCCCGTGCTCAAGCAGCCTGTCGTGAACCTAACTCTTTGCAGCATCGCCCATCCACAAACCATTATTCGGGGGATCACAATGAACAAGACGGACCTGATCGACCATATTGCGCAACAAGCTGATATCTCCAAGGCGGCAGCCGGCCGCGCGCTCGAAGCGCTGATCGGCGGGGTCAAGACGACCTTGAAGAAGGGCGGCTCGGTGACGCTGGTTGGCTTCGGCACCTTTGCCGTGGGCAAACGGACGGCGCGCATTGGCCGTAATCCCCGTACCGGCGATGAGATCAAGATCAAAGCGGCGAAGGTTCCGAAATTTCGCCCTGGCAAAGCGCTAAAAGATGCGCTAAACTAGCGGACTCGCTGGATACGGACCGGTTTAAACGGTTTCAAGTCTGGCAGAGCGGATCACACTTCGCATCATGCTGATGATCGCTTGAGAATATCGCGAAACGGGTGATTAGCTCAGTTGGTAGAGCGGCGCCCTTACAAGGCGTAGGTCGGCGGTTCGAGCCCGTCATCACCCACCACCGTTTCGCAGGCAAGATCAAAGTAGTTCAGGAACGACCAGAAAAACCCGCACAGCTATTCGCTCTGCGGGTTTTTTATTGCTCGCGAATTGTCTTGATCATCCTCGCGGAGATCGTGGGCGCCAAGGCTGCTAAAAGACCTTACACGCGAGAGTATGTTGCGGCCATTCACCGGACGCGATAGACCGTTGGTTCACCTCGCGGACTGGGATGGCTCAGCAGTCCTCGTGCTTCGGTCTTGATAGACTTGCGCTTTCAGAATAAGAGCGGGGGAAACGCGTGAGCCTCGACGAATACTATAGGCGACTGGAATTGCCAGACACCGCGTCGCCGGAAGACGTCACGCGCGCCTACCGGCTGCTGAGGGCGAAGTACCACCCGGATCGCAACAAGGGACGCGAATCAATCGTCGAGCCGGTGTTCAAGCGCGTTCAGGAGGCGTTTGAGATTCTGATCGGCAAACGTGAGCCGCGTGCGCCGCGGGCGCCTGGCCCGACTGCCGCATCCGCATCCGCATCCGCATCCGCATCAGCGTCGGCCGGAAGCCGCGGTAAAGCCGCCCCGTCACGTGAGCACCGCGGGCCTCCGACGCGCGGCGCGAACTGTCTGGTCAGACTCTTTGTGCCGCTCGAAGCTGCGATCCATGGCGGCGAAGTCGACGTGAGCTACCCGGTAACCGGGCCGTGTCGCGAATGTCAGGAAAGGGTCTCGCAGTGCGCGCGCTGTCACGGCAGCGGCCAGTCGGTTTCCGGCATTCGCTGTATGGCCTGTGTGGGCACCGGGCGCCCGCTGGCGAGTGACTGGTGTCCAACGTGTCTCGGCACGACGGTCGTGACCTTCCGGAAGTCCGAGACAGTCAAGGTTCCCCCGGGTGCGTGGGACGGTCAGCGTCTCGTTGTCGAAGGCGCGGGCCATTCCGGGCTTAATGGCGGTGCGCCCGGCGACGCCACCTTCTCGGTCGTGATTGCGTGCGGCTCAGCCTTTCGTCGAAACGGACTGGATCTCGCTTGCGATGTTCAGGTTGATTTCGTGACGGCCACGCTCGGTGGCAATTTCGAAGCGCAAATCCTGGGCCGCTCGCTGCGGGTGTCGATTCCGCCGAACGCGCACCCGGGTAGAACGATCTGTCTGCTCAGGCATGGGCTCACGGACGGCAACGGTTCGCGCGGCGACCTGACACTGCAACTGGTGCTCACGATGCCGGCTGCAGTTTCACATCTGACCGACCACGAACGCCAAAGGCTACGCGAGATATTTGCGGACGCGGAGCATCGGGCAGCGCAGGAAATTCCGCCGCGCTCGTAAGGCAATTGTCTTATCGAGTCGCAAGGACCGGATTGACGCACGTTGGTAGAGTCGAAGGCCGTCCGAAAAATCAATCTTATTGTTTGCATTGCTACTGAAATAACGCGTGGTGAGTCCGTAGCAGCGGGTCAGAAGCGAGCGACATCAATGACCGCGTCGGCGAATGCTTTCGGCGCTTCCTGTGGCAAGTTATGGCCTATGTATCGGCGCAGAGGAATCGCGTCGAACCGTAACCACGCAAATACGGCACGATGACCCGGTAGCCCTTCGATACGAGCAACGGTGTCACTTCCGCGAAGCTGTAGATATCGTAGGGCTATCCGTGCAGCAGGATCACGACCGGCCCATTCTGCGGGCCGGCCTCCGCGTAGCCGATGTTGAGCGTACCGGCGTTGACTTGACGAATGGTGTCGAACGAAGCAGGACGGCTTGCCGGCTTGGTGTCGTTCGACTGGGCCGTGGCGGATGCGCTCAGGCCGAGTTCGAACAAACTTATACCGGCAACGGTCGTCCCAAGCAGGCGACGGCGTCGAGTATTAATCGGGTCCGACATAGCTGATTCTCCTTGAAGATAGGCTACCTAGGAGCGGTGCCTGATTCGGCACGCTTTGTATGAATTGAAAACGTTGGGGCGGGTCTGACGCAGCGGGGTAGCACTCAGCAGGACTGCGCACTAAAGGCTTTGAACGACAGACCCATCGGTCGCATACGGATGCCTGGATCAAGGTGCTTCCACGGCAGGTCCGCCGGATCCGCAGCCGTGGGGCCGGGCGCTTTCGCCACGAGAATAGCTGAGGCGATGGCCTCGAAGTCCGCGCGGAAGTGAACCGAGCTTTTGTTCACGAGGATCTTCATCCGTTCGGGTTCAATGCCCGCCACCCGGAACAGGTTTCGATCGAATACCTGCATCTTGACGGAACTCACGGCACTCCTGACGCCTTCAATCCGCAAACAGGCGATGGGTCCCAACTCGCCCTGCATGCCGTTGAGCATCGGTCCATCGAAACGGAAGCGTCCATTTGATAAATACTCGACTTCGAACTCGGCCACGAGCGGCGAATCGCCGGGCACATTCGAACCGCCGCCCAGCGACAGCGAAATGCGCGCACCCACACCGGCGCGATGCGCCGCTTGCGCTGCCTGCGCATCCCAGATCACGCCCACTGCCGCGTGGGTCGCGCCGTTGCGCAAGAGCGCGCGCACCATGCCCATGGTGTTCGAATCGCCGCCTACGCCCGGGTTGTCCTGCGTGTCCGCAATGATGACGGGTTTATCAGAAGTCCTGCTCAATCGGATCGCCTCGCGAACGGCTTCGTCCGGCGTCAGGAAAGGCACCTCCCAGCGTGATTCTTCGTTCACGATTTTCGAAAAGAGGGCGTTCACCGCGTACTCCGCAGCTTCTTCGCTAAACGAATAGGCCCAGATGGTCGGGCCGCACTCAGGAAAATCCGCAGCCGGAAATCCCGGAGCAAACGATGCGGAAACGACAGGCTTTTCTTCGAGGTCCGCCAGCAACTGATACATCCCGCGTGCAGGTTCGACCAGCGTGCACATGTCGTTCACGGGAATAAGAAACGGTACGCGACGAACCGCACAATGCAACGGGCGTCCTTGCGACACCAGTTCGTCGGGAATCAGCGCCGCGCGTTCGCCGGTATCCGCCATACCGACGTGAGGATAGGTCCGGTAGGCCACGAGCGCGCTGGCATGCTTGAACATGCGCGCGATGACGTTGGCATGAAGATCGAGCGAGATGACCACCGGCATGCGATCGCCGACAATCCGGCGCACGCGTTCGAGAATCTCGCCTTCGCCGTCATCGTGCTGCTCGGTCACCATCGCACCGTGCAGGTCGAGACCAGTGGTAACGGTCAAGTGCATGGTGGCAGGGCGAAAATAGGCGAGCAAGAGCAACTAAGTTCACATATCGTTGCTCTACAGACAACACAGACGGAGCAACCAGAATGCGCGAAATCAACCAGCAGCGTCTTCGGTACTTCCACGAGGTGCTTACTCACGGCACCATCCGGGCGCCGCTGAACACATCAATACCTCGCCGTCGGTCATCACGCGGCAGATCAAGCTGCTCGAGGACGAGCTAGGCGCCACCCTGTTCGAACGGCAGGCTCGCGGTGTCAGGCCGACGGAAGCCGCGGCTCACCTGCTGGAGTTCTGGCAAGGCTACCGGTCGCAGCAGGAGAAGCTCGAAGATCAACTGCACGCGCTGAAGGGACTTCAGCAGGGCCGTATCCAGCTCGCCGTGAGCGAAGGGTTTGTCGATACGCTGGTTGATGACGTACTGGCGCCGTTCTGCGCCCGCTTTCCCGGCCTGGAAATCAACATGACCATGCTCGCGGTGGACGCGCTGCTAGATGAGGTAGCGCAAAGCCGCGCGCATATCGGGCTTGCCTACAATCCGCCGCCGCATCCGCGCATTGAATATCGGGCGAGTTCGAGCCAGCCGGTCGTGCTGTTGATGCGAAGCGATCATCCGCTCGCTAAACGAAAGGGACCGGCGAGCATCGATGATTTGAGGGCCTACCCGCTGGTACTTATATCCGCTGTTTGAAGGCGTGCAGGCGAGGGCATTGGTCAAGACCGGCAGGCCGCTTGCCGCAGGGCCGCTCGAACTGCTCAACTGGATTCAGGAACGCATGCCGATGTTTGCCGCGCCTCGCAGAACATAGCGGTATTCGGCTCTGCGTTGGATGCCGAGGACAGGGCGGGGCAATACACGCGTTGGCGAGCGTTGATAGACAAATTGTCGATCCGCCCGGACTCGCTACGCTGTGGGACAGCACGAACGCTTGACGCCCTGTACCCGAGGGAGAGATGCATTACCGATACGGTCTAAATATCAAAACGGAGGAGCGCTCTCGTTTCTTCCGTGTTCATTTATACGCGACGCTCAACCACCTTCAGTTTCCTTAAGCACTGCCGTCGCTGCTTCGCAAGCGCCGCGCAATTGCTCGCGCATCAGGTCTTGAACGCGTTTATCGCCGGTGGAGATCGCTTCCTTGATCTTCACGGCCTGTTCAAACGATGCACGCATGCGCCCGCCGCGCGCCATCGCAATGCGTCGCAATCGACGCACGGGACCCATCAGGCTCGCGTGCGTTGCGTGAAGCGTGCGGTTGTCGGCGAGGGTCATCACGATCGAATAAAAACGATCGAGCGCATCGACATAAGCCGCTGGGTCATTGGCGCTTACGTTGGCGCGCATTTCACCTATGACGTCTTCTAACTGAGCACGCCCGAGCGTCGTGATCTTCTCTGCACAAAGCTGGACGGCGAGGCACTCTAGCGCGGTTCGCACCGTATAAATCTCCGCCACATCACGCAGCGTCACCGACCGGACGAACGCGCCAACGCGCGCCACGACCGTCACCAACCCCTCGCGTTCAAGCTGCGCGAACGCTTCGCGCATGGGCGTCCGGCTGACGTTCAATTGCTTCGCGACCTGAACCTCCGACAGTCGGCTTCCGGGCGCCAGCACGCCTTCCACGATCGCTTCCCGCAACGCCGGGACCACCACGCCCTCGCTGAGCGAGTCGCTGGATGCGTCGACCATGCGCATCTTCGAGTGATATTTGCGGCCGATCGTTTCGAGCGCCAGCGTTGGCGCGCTGATGAGATTTGCCGCTTGAGCGCGTTTCGTTGCAGAGGCCATTGACTTTCCGTTATTCAGTGAATACGCTGTATACAGCTAATACAGGTGATTATACAACAGGAGGCTGCTTGGATCACGCGCGCTTGCCGGACCCGGTCGTCATCGATCGATCGGGCGAAATTTTGAGCTTTACTCTCAACAATGCCGACGCCGGCAATGAAGTCACTGCGCCGATGTTCGACGCCATGATCGCCGCGCTGCGCAGCGAAGCGACCGTGCCTACGGCGCGCGTGCTGCGCATCCGCGCACGCGGCGATGTGTTCTGCACCGGGCGCGAGCGCGCCGGTACGGAGGCGGTGTCCATTCATCGTGAAGTATCGCGGCTGATCGAGCTTAAGCGGTTGCTGCGGTCATCGTCGATGATCACGATTGCCGAAGTGCAGGGCAACGCGTTCGGCTTCGGCTTTGGCCTCGCGATCCTGTGCGACTTCACCTTGGTATCCAGCAGTGCGAAGCTTGCCTTTCCCGAGATGCGCAAGGGTCTGCCGCCCGCCGCGATCATGGCCTACCTCGGCCGATACACCTTGCCCAAGCAAGTGTTCCCGATGGTTCTTTTCGGCGACGCAATCACGCCCGAGGCGGCATTGAACGCCGGTCTCGTGACCCGTGTTTGCGCGCCCGATACGTTGCAAGCCGAAGCCGATGCACTCGCGGATCGAATCCTCACCCTTGACGATACCGGCGCGCGCCAGTGCAAGTCCTTCTTCCAGACGGCCGAGGAAAGCTCGCTAGAGCAGAACTTTCGATGCGCGACGGAAACGCTGACGGTCTCGGCGTTGCGGTTGATGGCACTGAAGTAATCGGTCATGCATGACGACAAACCCACGAAGGTTTGCAGGAGACAGAAATGGATGTGAATGCAGGCGCACGTCTGGACCGGCTTCCGGTGTCGGGCTTCCACAAGCGCATCATGTGGCTGATCGGGATCGGCATGTTCTTCGATGGCTTCGATATCTACGTAGCCTCCACGGTCCTTGGCGCCACGTTGCAAAGCGGCTTTTCGACGCTCGGCCAGAATGCGCTGTTCGTGTCGCTGACGTTCCTCGGGATGATGCTTGGCTCGCTAGCCACCGGTTTCCTCGGCGATCGTTTCGGCCGTCGCTTTACGTATCAGACCAACCTCATGATCTTCGGCATTGCGTCGCTGGGCGCCGCGATGGCGCCGAACATGCTGGTTCTGATCGCGTTCCGGTTTGTAATGGGCCTCGGACTTGGCGCGGAGAACGTAGTGGGGTATTCCACGCTCACCGAATTCGCGCCCCCTACGTCGCGCGGCAAGATGCAGGGGCTGATGGCCGTATTCGTCGTCTCGGGATTGCCAGTGGCGGGACTGATTGGGCTCGTGCTGATACCCGCGATGGGCTGGCGAGCCATGTTCGTGCTCGGTGGAATCGGCGCACTTGGTGTTTGGTATGCGCGCAAGTCGTTGCCGGAATCGCCACGCTGGCTTGAGTCGGTAGGTCGTCATCAGGATGCCGAAGCGATTCTTTCTAAAATAGAGAGCGAGGTAAAGGCCGAACATGGCGGCACGTTGCCGGCGCCGTCGCCCAAGCCTTCGGTTGCGCCGTCGCGTGCGCTTGGTTCGCTTTTCACCGGGGCAATGTTGCCGCGCATGATCGTCGGATGCGTGACGCTGGTGGTGATCAATACCTTGTTATACGGCTTCGTGACCTGGTTGCCGACCTTCTTTGTGCATCAAGGATTCAGCATTGCGAAGTCGTTTGGTTACGCGCTTGTGATGTCGCTCGGTGCGCCTATAGGCTCGGGCATCGGTGCGCTGACGGCAGATCGATGGGGACGCAAGCCGACCATTATCGGTGCGTCGATGCTGGCCATTATCTTCGGCGCGATCTATCCGTTTGTGAGCAACCCGGTCATGTTGCCGGTCGTTGGCTTGCTGCTGGTGATCCCTATCTATGTACTGGTCGCCTTGCTGTTCGCGATCTACGTGCCTGAGCTATTTCCGACTGAAGTGCGCCTGCGCGCATCGGGTATCTGCAATACGCTCGGCCGCGGCGCGACGATCGTCACGCCCTTCATCGTGGTGGCGCTCTTCGGACATTACGGCGTGGTCGGCGTGCTTGCATTGATGATCGGCTTGCTGGCCATTCAAATTGTAGTGGTGGCCTGGCTTGGCGTCGAGCCGACCGGCCAGCGCCTGGAAGACATTCTGCCAACGGATGCGCCCGCGCGTCTGGAGATCGGCACTGATACGCGGGTTTCCCCGCTCAAATAAAACACGGAGAAAGCAAGATGGATGCAGTGAACAAGCAGTTCCTGAGTGCACAGTTGTTTATTGACGGGAAGTTCGTCGATGCCGCGTCGGGCGAGACCATGGACATCATCAATCCGGCCGATGGCGCCGCAATCGGCACGCTGTCGAAGGCATCGGCGGAGGACGTGGGCCGTGCGGTGCAATGCGCGCATGACGCGTTCGAAAGCGGTGTATGGCGCGACATGCCGTTCACGCAACGCGCTCGCGTGCTGAACCGTTTCGCCGATCTGTTTGAAGCGGACCTGGAGAATTTCTACAAGCTGGAGACGCTGAACAATGGCCGGCCGATCGTTGAAACGCGCGCGCAGATTTCACGTTTGCCGCAGTTTTATCGATACTTCGCAGCGCTTGCGCTCACGCGCCGTAGCGATGTGATCCCTATCGAAGGACCGTATCTCTGCTATACGCAGCGCGTGCCGCTTGGCGTGTGCGCACTGATGACGTCGTTCAATCATCCGTTGATGATCTTGTCGAAGAGCCTCGCGCCCGCGCTCGCAACGGGAAACAGCGTGGTGATCAAGGCATCGGAGCAGACACCGCTCACTACGGTGCGGCTGGTTGCGCTATTGCAGCAGGCGGGTGTTCCTGACGGCGTGGTGAACGTGATCAACGGCGAGGGCAAGGAAGCGGGCGCTGCGCTGGCGCGTCATCCGCTGATCGCCAAGGTCGTATTTACCGGCGGCACGGAAGTGGGGCGCTCGATAGGCGAGGCGGCGGCGCAGACTTTCGCACTGACAACGCTCGAACTGGGCGGCAAGGGCGCGGTAATCCTGTTCGACGACATGGACATCGATCGTGCGGTGAACGGCGCGGCGTTCGCGGCGTTTATCGGCGCGGGGCAGACCTGCGTGTGCGGTGCGCGTCTGCTTGTGCATGAATCCATCTACGAGAAGTTTCTCGAGAAATTCCGCGCCAAGGTCGAAGCAATTCGCGTGGGCAATCCCGCTGATCTCAACACGCAACTCGGCCCGGTGATCTCCGAGCGTTCGCGCGCGCGCATCCTTGGCATGCTGGAACGGGGCATCGCGGACGGTGCGAAGCTGCTCGCGGGCGGCGGCATTCCTGCGCATCTGAACGAGGGCTTTTATCTGCAGCCGACAGCGTTCTACGATGTCGATCCGAAATCGGAACTGGGGCAGGGCGAGGTGTTCGGTCCCGTCACCGTGATCATGCCGTTCAAGGACGAAGCGGACGCGCTGCGTATTGCCAACGACACGCAGTTCGGTCTCGCGGCTTCTGTCTGGACAACGGACGTGGCGCGTGCGCATCGCGTGGCGAGCAAGCTGGTGTTCGGCATGGTCTGGATCAACGATCATCATCGGCTGGATCCGGCTTCGCCGTGGGGCGGCTTCAAGAATAGCGGCGTGGGACGGGAAACTGGCATCGAATCCTTCGATCAATTCAGCGAGCCGCGCGCGGTGACCGTCAATACCAGCGGCATCACGGTCGACTGGTATGCCGACGATGGTCAGCTGAAGCGGCTCAACTAAAGCGGCCGAAACGTATAACGCCGGCGGCGCAACGGTGACCACTGGTAGTGGCATCGTTGCAGGCTTTCGCGCATGCATCGTGCATGGATCGCACGGCCAATTCACTATCGCGCGCTTTCATGGAAAGCAGTCGCCTATCTGCAATGTTTGCCTTCTGACCCCTCTCCCTCGCTTGCACCAAACGAAAGCACCCGACTGGACCTACCGTCAGCCGGGTGGTCTTTCTACAATCGTCACAACTGAATCGCCTGTATAGGGAGCGTCTTCAGGCTGGTCGATGACAGCAAGACGTCCCTGCGGCGGATCCATCGAAGCAGAAGGGTGCGGCCGTTTCGAGGTTCGCCACGACTCAAGGCCGTCCAACGCGCGTTCCTCAATGAACGTCCAAAGCCGAACTTTTGATCCTGACGAGGAGTGTCGCATGGAGCACAGTGCAATCGAACGGGTTGCGCCGAGCGTGCCTGTTGAACGAAGCAGCGCCGCGCAATACGATCCAACATACGACCCGCTCGTGTCCCCCGGCCCGGGTCATGGCAAGCAATACGCGCCTACCTACTGGGTCGCAACTGCCGGTGCTCCGCCGTCCGACGACGGCCCGATCAACCAGGACATCGACGTGGACGTGGCGATCATCGGCGGTGGCTACACAGGCCTTGCCACCGCGCTATGCCTGGCGCGCGACCATGGCATCAAGGCAGTCGTTCTCGAGGCCAACAAGACGAGCTGGGGCTGCAGCAGCCGCAACGGCGGCCAAGGCCAGAACGCTTCCGGACGTCTGTCGCGTTCCCAATGGATCGAACGATGGGGCAAAGACGTCGCGCTGAAAATGCACGACGAGATTTTAGAAGGCTTCCAGAATTTCAAGTCGCTGGTGGCCGAAATCGATTGCGATCCGCAGCCCGGCGGTCACTTCCTGATTGCGCATCGACCGCGCATGATGGAAAAGCTCGCCGCCGAGGCGAAGGTTTGGAAGAACGTGTTCGGCTACCCCTCCGAGCTGCTCGATCAGGCAACGTTTCGTCGTGAGTATGTGAACGATGCTGAAGCGGCCGGCGCGCTCCATGAACCCGAGGGCATCGGTATCCATGCGTTGAAGCTTGCATTCGGCTACTTGCGGCTTGCTCGCGAGGCGGGAGCACGGGTGCATCCGGCAAGTCCTGTGACCGGGTGGGAAACCATCAACGGGGTCCATCATCTCCGTACACCCGGCGGCATCGTGCGGGCGCGCTCGGTGGGCATTGCGACGGGTGCCTATACGGCCCCTGATCTTCATCCGTCGCTGACCGGCCGTGTCATGCCGATCCTGTCCAATTCGATGGTGACGCGCCCGCTCACTCAGCAGGAAATTGCAGCATGCAACTTCCGCACGACACAGGTGCTGACCGACACGCGCACCCTGCGTTTCTATTACCGCTTTCTGCCGGATAACCGGCTGCAGATCGGCAGCCGCAGCGCAATCACAGGTGCTGACGCACCGAATTCCCGCCACTACGATTTGCTCGTGGAAGGCATGGTTCGCAAGTTCCCCGCGTTGCGCGGCGTTGCGATCGACTATTCGTGGTGGGGCTGGGTCGATGTCGCTCACGACATGATGCCGCGCATCTGTCAGCCTGATCCGAAGCAATCGGTCTATTACGCGCTGGGTTACGGTGGCAACGGCGTATCGTATTCGCAGCAGGCGGGCAGGCGGTTGGCCGAGCAAATCGCAGGGAAGGGAGGGAAACAGACGCTGCCGATTTTCACGTCACCGTTACCCGGTCACCCGTTCGCACCGTTTCGCCGGATTGGCCAACGGATGCTCTATCAGTTGTACTTCAGGCGCGACGAGAAACGCTGAACGGGGCGCGCGTGATCACTTGCGCGCGCCTGGCTTGGACACTTGGTAAGTAGTGCTGGCCGTTGGACCAATTTGTCGGAGTAAATGAGACGCTGTCTCTAGCAGTGGCAAGCGGTTGATGTTGCCGCAGCAAGCGCGTCGAGCGCGGCCTGTTTCGCTTCGTTGTCGAACAGGCCGATAAGAACGATCACAGACTCCGTGACGACGTCTCCGGGAAATTGCGTGATAAGAATGCGGCCGCCCGCCACATGAAGCTCTTGTGTCGCCGCTTCACCGTCAAGAAGGATCAGGCCTTTCGCTCGCAATAGTCGGCCTGAGACGCTTCGCAGCGCGTCCTTGAGTTTCTTGCGATCCAAGGGTGCGTCTGTTCGAAAGAGAAAGCTGCAGAAGTCCACCGGGAGCTTCGGGTTTGAACTTCTCATCTGACGCGGCTGGCCAAAGCGAAGCTCGCTAGTGACGTTGTTATCGAAGAAGAGTTCCAAAGGAACCGCGCCGTTTGTGGTTTCCAGCATGATCCCCGTATGCGCCACCGTCGCGAGTTCGGCCACGATAGCCGCTTTGTTTCGCTCGTCGATCAAGTCAGTTTTGGTCAGCAGAATTGCCGTCGCTCCGGCGATCTGTTGCCGTGCGATATCGCCTACGTAGGGGTCTAAAAGCGTCTGCGTGATGCACGCTAGATCCACTGCAACGATGATGCCGTACAGCCTGTAAGCGCGATCCAACAGTCCAATCTGCGCGATGCGCACGGGATCCGATACCCCGCTTGCCTCGATAATCAGAAAGTCGGGCGGATCGGGCCGGTTGCTGATCGAAAGCAATGCATCGACGAGGCGTCCGCCAATAGAACAACAGACGCAGCCGTTCTCCAGGTTGATGACGTCGTCAGTGCGCTCCCTGATCAAGGCAGCGTCGATATTGATCGAACCGAAATCATTGACGAGCACGGTAATGCGGCGCTGTCCCGCATTGGCGAGGACATGATTGAGCAGCGTCGTCTTGCCCGCGCCCAGATACCCACCGATAACAATCAGCGGAATCGGCTCCTGTATGCCGCTCGCTGTCATCCTGCCGGCCCCTGGAAGATACGACCACCGAGCACGGTTCCCCACACTTGCAGATTCTTCAACCGCTCGGGCGCGACATCACTCGGGTCATCGTCCAACACGGCGAAGTCGGCGAACTTGCCCACCTCGATACTGCCGACAAGATGGTCCATCTTCAGCGTGTAGGCAGCACCCAGCGTGATTGCCCGCAACGCGTCTGCGACCGGGACACGCTCGCTTGCGCCCAGCACTCGCCCCGAAGATGTCTCGCGTTGCGAAGCACACCACGCCGTGAACAACGGATTCAACGGCGTGATGGGCGCATCGGAATGAAAGGCGAACGGGATACCCAGGCGCCGCGCTGATTCGGCAGCGTCCATGCGGTTCGCGCGATCGGCGCCCATGGTCTGCTCGTAGTGTGCATCGCCCCAATAGTAGAGATGGTTGGAGAAGAAATTGATGCACAGGCCCAGTTTTGCCGCTCGTGCGAGCTGGCTTGCGTCGGCCATCTGACAGTGCTGCAGCGTATGCCGATGATCGAGGCGAGGGTACTGGTCGAGAATCTTTTCGAGTGCGTCGAGGACCAGTTCGGTCGCCTCGTCGCCGTTGGTATGAATATGCAGTTGCAGTCCGGCCTCATGGAACGGCGAAAACACATCGACGAACTGGCTTGGCGGAATCAACCACAGTCCATTCGGTTTGCCATTCAGATATCCCGGCCATTTGAGGCGCGCGGTGAAGCCTTGAATCGATCCATCGACAATGAATTTGACCGGTCCGAAGCGCAGCTTCTCCGTGTTGTCGCCGATAGCCGACAGAACGCGCTGCGGGCCGCCTTCGGGGCATCGCTGCGGCGCGAAGGCGGGAACAATCCTGAGCGGGTAGGCCGGGTCGTTGGTTACGTCTCTCAGGTTC
The DNA here is from genome assembly GCF_009766085.1 of Burkholderia sp. S171. Classification (GTDB taxonomy): domain Bacteria; phylum Pseudomonadota; class Gammaproteobacteria; order Burkholderiales; family Burkholderiaceae; genus Caballeronia. Next base: position 143,095 of record NZ_LMUF01000015.1, read on the forward strand.
TGATTGCCCCGTTCAGAGAAGTCGTTCACCAGGTCGGTCGCGGTTGTGACGCCAGCCAGTTGTGCGACCCGGCCGAAGTTCCAGATGGCCTCTTTCTTCTCGCTCGCCGCAATGGAAAGTCCTCCGCCGATCAACCGGTACACCGGGAACATGGCGGCGAACTCCTGCAGTTCGCCGGTCGGCTCGCCGTCGGCATCCTTGCCGATTCCGTCGATGTCCGTTTCGCTATCAATACCGGCAAGCGCCAGCATCGACGAATTGACGTTCATCAGATGCACGCTGGCGTGGAGTATGACAATGGGCCGGCCGGCGCAGACGGTATCGAGTTCTTTGACCGATAAACGCTTCGTGCCAAAGAAGATTGGATCGAAACCCCAGGCGAGCAGAGGCGCCTGCTCGTCCGTCATCAGGTCGTGAGCCACCTTGAGCCGGTCGATCACCGCATCAAGGGTTTGTAATCCGGGACGACGGACGCCATCAGGCCCACGACGATCGTGATAGCCGACATAAACTGCGTCCCACATCGCGCCTTCCATCAGGTGGCAATGGCCTTCCACCAAACCGGGCATCAGCACTTTGTCTTTGAACGTATCGACGATTTCCGCATCGCCCCACTGCTTCACGTCGTCACTACTTCCGACAGACAGGATCCTGCCATCGCGAATGGCGACATGAGTGGCGTGTGGTTGCGCCGGGTTCATCGTGAGGATTTTCTTAGCCACCAGAACCTGGATGGGACTTTTTGATGCGTGATTCATAAACGCTCGCTAGAGAGTCTGGTAGTCGATACAGCGATCAAGACAAAGCATGCACGTGAGGCCGCTTCATCGCAAGATGTACTGCGGCCAGCACGGCCACGTTCACGGCTAAGCAAACAAGACCCAGATTCAAGCCGCCTAAATCAACCTGTAAAACATACAGGACGATCGCCAGGAGTTGTCCGGTGAGCATGCCTGATGCGATGGCAGCCGGCCGCACGCGAAGCCCGAACAGTATCGCAATGACGCCGGGGAAGAACTGGGTCACGCCGTAGTACGTGGTGTTGATGAGCGTGAGCATCAGGTTAGGCGTAAGCAGGGTCATCACGATCGACACGATCAGGTAGATGACGATCACCACCTTCGCACTCGCCTTCTGCTTGTTCTCCGGCATGTTCGGCAGCAGGTTGCGCGTAACGATCGGTCCGATGGAAAGGCAGATGCCTGCCAGCACGAGCAATCCGGACAACGATGCGCCAGCGGCCACAAGACCTAGCAACCAGCCCGGCAGCAAACGGATCGCGGCTGCGAAGAATGCTTCGTTGGGCGAAGCAAGATGCAGGTTCTGGCTGATCGCATAGTAGGAGGCGACCACGAGAAACGGATACATCAACATGTAGAGCGGCATGGCGACCTGGGTGCGCCGGATCGTGTTCGCGCTTTTTGCCGTGAAGAAATTCTGCACCGCGAAGGGCATTACATAGAAGCCGAGCGACTGGAACAGCATGGTGCTCATTGAGAACGTCAACTGATGGGCATCCATCCGGTTGCTGACGTGCAGGCTCGCCGCGTGGAAGACTTCAGTGACGCCGACTTCCGCCGAGACGGCGACCCCGGTAATAACAATGGCGGCGACCATGAGGATGTCTTTCAGCACGGCTATATAAGCCGATGCCCGCACGCCCGCGATCGCTATGTACGTGAACGCAAGCATGGCCGATATCATGATCAGATAGAACGGCTGGAAATTCCAGCCGAGCCCCTTGAGCGCGGCCACCAGTCCGGTGAACTGCAATTGGCCCCAGGGCAGCAGGAACAGAATGGCCGACGCGGCCACAACGAGTTCGAGCGTACGGCTCTGAAAATGGCCCTTGAACAGGTCGGGCAGGGTGATCGCGTTATAGCGCTTGCCCGCTTGCCAGATCTTTGGCCCAATAAAATAACCGACCGGATACGCCAGCAGGATGTAACCGAGGAACCAGACGCCGTAGGTCGGTCCCTTGGCATAAATGCCGCCGGGAAACCCCACCATCGTGCCAATACTGTAGATCTCGCCCGCGGCGAGAAAGAACACGAGGTACGCGCCGAACTGCCGCGACGCAACAAAGAAATCGTGCACGCTTTGGGGGCCGCGGCCTGATTTCGAACGGATCGCCAGGTAGAGCGAAAAGACGATGAAGCCTAGAAATACGGCGGTAGCCATCCGTCATCCTCCTTCAGTTGTTGTCGGGATGTGCGTCGTCGAAATGGCAGTCGAACAGACGCCAGCAGAGCATCAGGCAGCCCGACGTCAGGACGAACCATCCGAAGATCCAGGCGTAGATGAACGGGACGCCCAGCACGGTCATGTCCACCGATGCGACCCACGGCAGCAGGCCGATGACGCCTATATAGGGAATACCGATGCCGATGAAAAGCTTGAGCATGTCGTCTCCGTGTGTTGCGGACCCTCGGGTGTATTTGAGTTGCGTCCGAATCGCGTTTGAAGTCACGCGTGCGGCGAACGACTCCAGTATTGCAAGCCATAATTAAGGATGAGTAGGGCCAGTGCGCCTGAATCGCTAAGTCCACATGCCGTCGCCCGGGAGCGACGGCATGTTCAAGAAGACTAGACCTTGCCCTTCCAGGGCACGAGCACCCGCTCTACGTAACGCATCAGTAGGTCGAAACACAGCGCAAAGAATCCGATCACGATAATGCCCATGATGACCACATCGCTTGCTAGAAACTCTGCGGCGTTGAGTACCATGAAACCTAGCCCGCTCGTGGATGCCACCATCTCGGCGGCGACCAGCGTGGTCCAGCCCACGCCAATGCCAATGCGCATGCCCGTGAATATCTCCGGCATGGCAGATTTGAGAATCACGTAGAGGACAACCTGAGTGCGCGATGCCCCCATCGAATAGGCGGCATGAATCTGCTCGATCGATACTGAGCGCACGCCGGCCCGCGCGGCGATGGCAAGTGGCGCGAAGATCGCGAGGTAGATCAGAAACACCTTCGAGAATTCACCAATGCCAAACCAGATGATGATGAGCGGCAAGTAAGCAAGCGGCGGCAATGGACGATAGAACTCGATCGGCGGATCAAACAGGCCGCGCGCGATGCGCGACACGCCCATCATCACACCCACGGGTATGGCGGTCAGACACGCCAGCGCAAAGGCGCCAAACACGCGCAAGAGGCTGATTCCGGTATGTTGCGCCAGGGTAGAGTTGGCGAAGCCGTCCGTTGCCACCAGGAGAAATTTCGCATAAACGGCCTGCGGCGAAGGCAGGAAGAGCGGCTTGATCAAGTGCAAGTTCGTCACCGCGAACCACACCCCGAAGAGCGCGAGGATGGTGAACATGCTGGCGGCAACACTGCTGCCTTGCCCCGGCACGCCAAACGAGTCGCCGGGCTTGACGGGTTTCTTGGCGAGAATACGCGCACGGCGGCGCGGCCGTTGCGGCGGTTCGACGGAGGTGTCGGATCTCATGGGCACATTGCGGTGAGGTAGCGCATTAATGGATTTCGAACTAGACATGAGCCACCTCCGCTGCTGCGCCGTGAGATTTTTCGTCGCCGTAGATAATGCTGAGTATGCGCTCGCGCATTTCGATGAAGTCAGGGCTCGATTTGACCGCCCGTGCGTCGCGGGTGTCGAGAAAACGCCGGTTGAAGTCGAGTTCGTAGGTATGCGTGATACGCCCCGGCCGGGGTGACATGACGATCAGGCGGCTGGCGAGAAAGAGCGCTTCCTCCACGCTATGGGTGATGAAGAAGAACATTTTGTTGGTCTTCTTCCAGACGTCGAGCAACAACTCCTGGATGGTTTCGCGGGTGAGTGCATCGAGTGCAGCCATGGGTTCATCCATCAGCAGCATGGCGGGATCGCAGGTCAGGGCACGCGCAATACCTACACGCTGCTGCATTCCTCCGGACAACTGATAGATCATATGTTTGTGGAAATCCTGCAGCCCGACGAGTGCGAGGTTGCGCACGGCGATCTCGCGACGCCTGGCCTTCGCCACCCCCTGCAGCTTCAGCCCGAATTCCGCGTTATCAATCACATTCAGCCACGGCAGCAATGCGTGCTTCTGGAACACCACGCCGCGATCGGCTCCGGGCCCGGCGATAGGTTCACCTCCGAGCAGCAGCTCTCCAGCTGTCGGCGCGATAAACCCTGCCATCAGCGACAGCAAGGTGGTCTTGCCGCAACCCGACGCGCCCAGCGCGACCACCAGGTCACCCGAATCGATCTTGAGGTTGATGTTGTCCAGTGCGTGCACGCTCTCGCCCGCACGGCGTCCCGGGAACGTCACGCTGACGTTCGTGATCTTCATGCTTTCCATAGATCCCCCTGGTCGACGACCATGGCGTTGTTCACTTGAGCTTCATGGCGGCTTCTGCATACACGGGCGTGACAAAGCTCGAGTAATCGGAAGCCACGGCATCAATGCGCTTCTGGTCCTTGAGGAACGTCGACGTGTCCTTTAGCGCGAGCGTCGCGCGACCCGAATTACCGCCACCGAGCCACTGTGCGGACACCTGGTCGGCAAGTGAGGGGAATCCATACAGCGACAGCGACTCGGGCACATCGCCGGGCGTTCCGCCAATCATTTTCGCAATGGCCGTTGCCTGCGGTGAACCTGCATTCCATTGCGTGGTATTGCGGCGATATTGGTCGTCGGCATCAGCGATTGCCTTCACCAGTTTTGCCATGAAGTCCTTATGTTCCTCACCCCATTTGCGATCGACCGCGATACCGTCGAACGTCGGTTTGCCGAGCTTCGACAGGTCCCCCGACGTGATCAGCACCTTGCCGCTTTTCTTCAACTCGGCGAGCGCCGGATTCCATACATACGCCGCGTCAATGTCGCCCCGTTCCCACGCGGCGACGATCTGGTTCGGCTGCATGTTGAGAATCTTCACGTCCGACGGGTTGATGCCCCAGTGCTGAAGCGCGAACATCGTGTGGTAGTGCGTGGTCGAAACGAACGGGACACCGATCGTCTTGCCCTTCAGGTCGGCCGGCTTCGTTACGCCCGAGCCATTGCGAACGACCATCGCTTCGGCCTGGTTGATATTGTCGAGGATCCAGAAAAGCTGCAAATCCACGCCTTGGCTCACGGCCGCAGCAAGCGGGCTCGATCCGATCACGCCGACTTTTACATCACCCGAAGCCATCGCGGTTGCTACTTTGGCGCCGGACTCGAACTGCCGCCAGTTGATCTTGTAGCCTGTTTCCTTTTCGATAGACCCGTTGGCGATCGCCACGACCCAGGGATCGACGATCTGCTGGTACGCGATGGTGACCTCCTTGTCCTCGGCGTGCGCGGGTTGCACCACGATGGTGACGAACGTCGCCAGCACGGTTGCGGCGGCAATGACGCGATGCATCGGGCGGGAGAACCAGCGCCGCGAAAGTTTAGATTGTTTTGATCGTTTATCGTGTTGCATGGCGGATCTCCTGGCGGGCAGCGTGCATGGCACGCTAGTCTTGTCGGACGCGACCGGGGCTTGCCCCGATCGCGGGAACACGGTCGAATCGAGTATCGTCAGCTAAAAATGGGGCGAGTTAGTACCAGACGCCGCCGATCGTTGAGTCCACATTCACCGCGCTAAATCGCCGCGCACAACCGCATTAATCAATCTGGGAGGAAATATGGCTAGCCGGATGTCGTCGGCAATGTGGACGCAGCGGTTCCAGCGTTCGGCTGAATCCAATGTCAGCCTGCAAGGGCAGATTCGGCAGATGCTGGTGGCCGCCATTCTCGACGGGCAGATGTCCGTCGATACCGCGTTGCCGTCGAGCCGCGAACTGGCCGATCAGTTGAGCGTGGCCCGCAATACGGTCGTGCTCGCTTACCAGCAACTGGTGGAGGAGGGATACCTGCTTTCCCGGGAGCGCAGCGGGCACTTCGTCAATCCGGCCATGCTCGAAGGCCGGCACGGGTTTGTCCCGACGCAAACCGTGGCGGCCAACGAAGCGCTCGGGCGGCCCGACTGGACCCAGCGCATCGCGCGCTTGCCGTCCCTGCAGCGCAATATCGTCAAGCAGGCGAGTTGGCAGAACTACGAATTTCCTTTTATCTACGGCCAGTTCGATCAAACACTCTTTCCGACGAGCGACTGGCGCGAGTGCTGCATGAAGGCGCTGTCTGTCATGGAGATCCGCAACTGGGCGCCGGACCTGATCGAACGCGACGACGACACGCTGATCCAGCAGATTCGCACGCGCGTGTTGCCGCGCCGCGGCGTCTTCGCGATGCCCGATGAAATTGTCGTCACGATGGGCGCGCAGCAGGCGCTTTATCTGATCGCCGACCTGTTGGCGAACGAGCGCACGACGATCGGTTTCGAGAACCCCGGCTATCCGGATGCACGCAATATTTTCTTGAATCGCAACGCGCCGCTGCTGCCGCTGCCGGTCGATGAAGGCGGGGTGCGTCCGGTCGCCGACGCCCATCTGCTGGCGCAATGCGACTACGTGTACGTGACGCCGAGTCATCAGTGCCCGACCACGGCGACCTTGCCGCTGGACCGCAGGCATGCGCTCCTGGAACTGGCGCAAAAGCATGACTTCGTCGTGATCGAGGACGACTACGAGAGCGAGAATAATTTCTCCGGTGGACCGCATCCGGCGCTCAAGAGCCTAGATACCGCCGACCGCGTGCTCTATGTGGGCAGCTTGTCGAAGAGTTTTGCGCCGGGCTTGCGGCTGGGTTATGTGGTCGGCCCGCGTGACTTGATTCGCGAGTTGCGGGCGTTGCGCCGGCTGATGGTGCGGCATCCGGCGGCGTACATCCAGCGCGCGTTCGCGACCTTTCTCGCGCTGGGTCACCACGACGCGTTGCTGCGGCGGCTCGCCTTCGCCTACAAGGAGCGTGCGGAGGCGCTCAAGGCCGCGCTCGACGCCCACCTGCCGGAAGTCCGGCACGTGCGGATTACAGGCGGCTCCTCGTGCTGGGTTGAAGGTCCGCCGTGGCTTGACGCGACGCGTCTCGCGGCTGAAGCCGAGGCGCACGGCATCCTGATCGAACTCGGCAGCGTGTTTTTCATGGAGGGGCTGGAGCAGCGCCAATGCTTCCGCATGGGTTTTTCGGCGATCAAGCTCGAAAAGATCGAACCCGGTGTGCGTGCGCTGGCAGAGCTCGTGCGTGCGCAACGTCCGCAGGCGTGAGCGCTTGGGGCGGGCGCTGGCCCAAGCGAATCGGTTCGACTGGCGCTACCGCGTGGCGTCAGAGTTATTTAACGTGTCGATGAAACTTGCCGCACGCCCGTGCCGATTTCGTCACTGGCGTGCGGCAGCGACAGTTATCTGACAGGAGACATGTATGACCGACACGCACACCGCGACATCCGAGGTGACGGCCGACACGCTTGCGGCCTTTTCCGACGCTTTCAACCGTCACGACGCTGCTGCGTTAATGGGTTTCATGACTGAAGATTGTGTCTTCGATGCCGCCGGCGGAAACGATATCTACGGCACTCGCTTCAAAGGCCGCGCGGCCGTGCGAGCGGCCTTTGAAGCTGTGTTCAAGACTTTCCCCGATGCCCACTGGGGGCACGGCCGACACTATGTAGCGGGTGAGCGTGGTGTATCGGAATGGGTCTTTACGGGTACCCATGCGGAGGGTTGGCGGATTGAGGCCGAAGGCTGCGATCTCTTCGAGTTCCGCGACGGCCTGATTGCGGTGAAACGCGCGTTTCGCAAGGAACGCCCGAAGCAGACCGCTTGAGCGCTCAGATGGGCGGCAATGGCGTGCCGTACGCGGCGCAGGCACGCCTCCGGCTCATGCGGTGGCCCTCGGATGCCCGTTGTATCGACGGGCCGCCTAGAAGGTGTTTGCGAGTTCCCGCGCCGCTTCCTGCAAACGCGGCACGAATTCGAGCGAGCGAGAGAGCGGTGCACGGGAAACCGGCGCATGCACGGCGATGGCGGCAATGCTCATGCCGTCCTTGTTCATTACGGGCACCGCGACGCAGGCTATGCCCGCGAGAAATTCCTCGTTGTCGATACCAATGCGCTTGTGCGCGGTGCGGTCGAGTTCGGCTTCGAGCATTTCAGGATCGGTGATGGTGTTCGGCGTGAAGCGTTCGATCTTGAGCGCGCGCACGAGCGCCGAACGCTGCTCGCGCGATAGCATCATGGCCAGCAGCAACTTGCCGCTGGCGGTGCAATACGCCGGCACTTTGGATCCGGGCTTGAGATCGAGCCGCAGGGGCCAGGGTGCTTCCATGCGGTCCAGATAAAGCACTTCGGTTTCATGCAGCATCGTGAGGTTGCAGGTTTCGCCGAGGTCCGCCACCAGCCGCCCGAGAATGGCGTGGCGCAGACGCCGTGCGCCTGAGTGCATGACGACGCCGAGACCGAGTTGCGCGAGGCGCGGGCCGATCACATAGGCGTTCTTGTGGCCGGGGTCGCGGATCACGAGGCCACCCGCTTCCAGCGATGCCAGCATGCGGTGCAGCGATGGCTTCGGCAGATCGACATCCTGAGCGATGTCGGCGAGCGATACCGGACCTTCCGCATTGACGAGATGCTCAAGCAGCGCGAAGGCACGCAGTGTCGGTGTATCAGCAGTGGTCATCGCAGCCGTTCCGAAAAATAGATGATGACCATTGTACAGAAACGCCCTACAGGGTGGGCCGCCTTGATGTCGGGGCAAAATTCCAGGCCAACATCATTCCGGTTTTCGATATTGTCTTTTTCCGGCGTCGGACGAGCAACAGCCAGGAAAGCCTTTCATCAAGCGCGCTCCATGTTCCGCCGCTACCGCTGCGGCGTTGCGTCCGCGTGAAGCAAAGGGGCGAGGCGCGCCGCAGTCTCCTTGAGCTTCGGCACGTTCTTGAGCAGATCGTCGAGGCTTGCTCGCGCGGTTGGCGCATGCACGGCCAGCGAAGCCAGCACCTCGTTACCGCCGGATCTGCGCACGGGCACGGCGACTGCCACCATCCCTCGTACGAATTCTTCATTGTCGATACCAAGACCCCGTGAAGCCAGCCGGTCAAGTTCCGCACCGAGCAGAGTCGCGTCGGTGAACGTGCGATAGGTGTGCGCCTTGAGTTGCATCCGGGCGAGGATGCGCGTGCGTTCGGCAGAGGCCATCTGCGACAGGAACAGTTTGCCGCTCGCCGTGCAATGCAGCGGCACGCGCATGCCGGGCTGCATGTGCAGGCGCAGGGGTTCATTTGTCTCTACACGCTCGACGTACAGCACGGCGTCGCCGTCGAGCACCGTCAGGTTGCAGCTCTCTCCGAGCACATCGACAAGTCCGCGCAGCAACGCGCGGCAGGAGCGCGTAAACGTGCTGTTCGCGAGCATGGTCAGCGCGAGTTGAGCCGCGCGCGGACCGAGCGTTATGCCACGGTCGGCGCCGCGCGAATCCGGTATGTGTGTGACATAGCCCAGTGCTTCCAGCGACTCGATCATGCGTGTCAAGGTCGCCTTCGGGATATGCAGGCGTGCAGACAATTGCGACAGCGAAAACGGTTGTCCTGCTGCGGCGAGGTGCTCGACAACGATCAGTGCGCGCAGAACGCGAGTGTCCTCGGAAGGCTGTTCCTGTTGCGTAGCAGCATGGGAGGCGGCGTTAGAAGCCGTCATTAACAGGCTACGTGGAGCAGCATTGGTCGCGGGGCTCGCGGTGTCTTTCATTGGCACCTCTGATTAAGGCCAAGGGGTATTCAAACGCGAGCAATCGGGTTGGGGAGAACCCGAATAAACACCTGAACGTAGCCTTGAAAGTGGAACAAAAAGGTCCTTTTTGAACCGGTTTCATCGATCGTAGCCGGATTTCCTTGAAGACGGAACGAACATTCAATAAATTTCAACGAAACGTACCGAAAAATCTAAAAGTTGAAAACAAAGGAGGCTTCAGTAATGGCACGGAGTTTTGACTACGTCATCGTCGGCGCGGGATCGGCCGGCTGTGTCCTCGCCAACCGCCTCTCGGAAAACGGCCGCTACTCGGTGTGCCTGCTTGAAGCCGGTCCGCCTGACCGGTATCTGTGGATTCATATTCCCATCGGCTATGGCAAGACCATGTTCCATCCGGTGTACAACTGGGGCTTCAAGACTGACCCGGATCCGAACATGAATGATCGTCAGTTGTACTGGCCGCGTGGACGCACGCTCGGCGGCAGCAGTTCGATCAACGGCCTGATCTACGTGCGTGGTCAGAAGAATGACTACGATCACTGGAGTGCGCTGGGAAACCGGGGTTGGAGCTGGCAGGAATGCCTGCCGTACTTCCGGCGGCTCGAACACAATGAGTTGGGAGCGTCGCCGACGCGCGGCGTGGACGGACCGCTCTGGGCCTCCACAATCAAGCAGCGTCATGAACTCGTGGACGCGTTCATTGCTGCATCGAACAAGATTGGCGTGCGCACCGTTGATGATTTCAATAGCGGCGATCAGGAAGGGGTTGGTTACTACCAACTGACGACAAGAAAGGGCTGGCGTTGCTCAACTGCGGTGGCCTACCTGAAGCCCGCGCGCCGGCGCGCGAACCTGCACGTGGAAACCGATGCGCTTGCGTCGAAGATTATTTTCGAAGGCACGCGTGCCGCCGGTATCCGCTACTTGCAGCATGGGCAGATGCAAGAGGTGCGCGCGAATCGCGAGGTGGTGCTTGCGGCCGGTGCGCTTCAATCACCGCAATTGCTGCAGGTCTCGGGCGTGGGTCCGGCCAAGCTGCTCGGCGACTTCGGCATTCCGGTGGTCGCGAACCGGCCAGGTGTTGGCGAGAATCTTCAGGATCATTTGCAAGTGCGCCTGATCTATGAGGTCTCGCGGCCGATCTCGACCAACAACCTGCTGCATTCCTGGCAAGGCCGCGCAAAGATGGGCCTGCAATGGGCGTTGTTTCGCGAAGGGCCGCTTGCCGTTGGCATCAACCAGGGCGGGTTGTTTTGCCGCGCGCTGCCCGACGAGGCGAAGACGCCGGACATCCAGTTCCATTTCTCGACGCTCTCCGCCGATTCCGCTGGCGGCGACGTCCACTCGTTTCCCGGTTGCACGTATTCGATCTGCCAACTGCGGCCGGAGTCACGCGGTCTCTTGCGCATTCGCACGAACGACATGCGCGACGCACCGTCGATGCAGCCAAACTATCTCTCGACAGATCTTGACCGGCGCACGACGGTTGCGGGCGTTCGTTTCGCACGGCGGATTGCCGCCATGGAGCCCATGGCATCGCTGATGAAGCGCGAAGTTCGTCCCGGCGCCGATGCACAGACCGACGAGGAACTGCTGCAGTTTTGCCGCGAATACGGTCAGACGATTTTTCATCCGTCGGGGACGGCCAAGATGGGCGTCGCAAGCGATCCGCTTGCCGTGGTCGACGAGCGGTTGCGCGTCTACGGCACACGCGGGTTGCGCGTGGTCGACTGCTCGATCATGCCGACACTCGTCTCGGGCAACACCAACGTGCCGATTGTGATGGTCGCCGAGAAGGCCTCCGACATGATTCTCGCCGATGCCCGCGCCGACGATCGATCCAGGACAGCGCCCTTAGAAGAAGCCTTGGCGCCGCATTGAACGCAGTAGTTAGACGTTGCATCAGAAGCAAAAAAAAGAGCCCGGTCCGCATCGCTGACACAAGGTTGATAACACAGCATGCATACCGGGCAATTCGTGCCCCGGAGGAGACAGGTTTTTGGGGCATTGCGTCGGGCGACACGCTGAGGTCGCCGCTCGACCATCCATCGGAGAAGACAGAATGGCAGTCGATAACAAGGTCATCCGCCGCGTTGCATTCGCGAGCGTCATCGGGGCCACCGTCGAGTGGTACGACTTTTTCCTGTACGGCGTGGTGGCCGGCATCGTGTTCAACAAGCTGTATTTCCCAGCGCACGATCCGCTCGTCTCCACCATGCTTGCCTACGGCACGTTCGCCGTCGGCTTCGTTACTCGGCCGCTCGGTGGCATTATTTTCGGCCACTTCGGGGACAAGGTCGGACGAAAATCCGCACTCATCTGCACGCTCATCATCATGGGTGTATCGACCGCGGGCGTGGCCTTCGTGCCGACGTACGCGCAGATAGGCATCTGGGCACCGATCCTGCTGCTGGCATTGCGCGTGCTGCAGGGCATCGGGCTTGGCGGAGAGTGGGGCGGGGCTGTGCTGATGGCTTATGAATATGCGCCGCCTAACCGGCGCGGTCTTTACGCGAGCTTGCCGCAGATTGGCTTGTCGATCGGCTTGTGCCTTGCGTCGGGCGTGGTTGCAGCCATCTCGAAGTTGCTGCCGGAGAGCGCGTTTCTCTCGTGGGGCTGGCGCCTCGCGTTCGCCATGTCGCTCGCGCTGGTGGTGATCGGCCTGTATATCCGCGTCAAAGTCATGGAGACGCCCGAGTTCCTGGCGCTCAAGCGCACTCGGCGCGACGTGAAGATTCCGTTCATCGACATGATCACGCGGTATCGTCGTTCTGTGCTGCTCGGCATGGGCGCACGCTGGATTGACGGCGTCTTCTTCAACATCTTCGCCGTGTTCATGATCGGTTATCTGACGCAGCATCTTGCGATGAGCCGGACCGAAGCGCTCACGGGCGTCATGATGGCTGCTATCGTGATGTGCTTTTTTATTCCGCTGTTCGGCAAGATGTCGGACCTGCTGGGCCGGACGCGCGTGTACCGGTGGGGCTCGCTGATTTGCGGCCTCTCGGTGTTGCCGGCGTTCTGGCTGATGGAGAATCAGGCGGGTAACACCATGATCGTGTGGCTCGCGATCGTGATCCCGTTCGGTATTTTCTATGCCATGGTCTATGGCCCGGAAGCGGCGCTGTTTGCCGAATTGTTCGATGCCGAGGTCCGCTATACCGGTATCTCGTTCGTGTATCAGTTCTCGGGAATCTTCGCGAGCGGTCTTACACCGATCATTGCTACAGCGCTCATGCGACTGAACGGCGGCAAGCCGTGGGCCGTGTGCGTGTATGTGGTGCTGTCGGCGCTGCTGTCGGCGTGGTGCGCGCACAAGATGGAACCGCGGAGGGATACTTTTGATGCGGTCACTCGAGCGCACTGAGAGGTTGATGCCGGAATTGGTTTCGTTCGCACTGGGGTAGGGCTTGTTGATGGGCAGCGGGCGGCCGGTTTCGGTGTTAGTGGTCGGCGGTTTGGGGGGAGGGGCTGGGTTCTGGGGGTAGCGGTTGGGGGTGGTGCTGGGGTGGTGCTTTCGGCGTTAGTGGTCTGCGAGAGTCGGATTTTCTCTCTATCACTGTTAGCCACTGTGCGTGGCGGCACGTCATTTCTTTGCCCAAAGCGGCAAAGAAACGAAGCAAAGAAAACGCTTTAACCGCTCTACCCTAAGTGTCCACAGCGTGCAGTTTTCATTCATAGGTGCCCCAAAAGCACGGTGCTCGCCAGAGCGAAGGATGTGTGAAACCCTCCTTCTCCGAACACAGGTTCTGACACGCTTCGCCACCAGTGATTGAATCTGTCCAAGGAGCACCCCGCGCTATCCGCGGACAACCTCCCTCCGAATTTGTACGCAGGACGAATCATGCAGCCAACCCGCGTAGAGACGAACTCGCGAAGATGCATGAGGCCTTAACCCACGAAATAACTGCACAGATCAAGCAGCTAACCCACGAAGAACCGCAGAAGCCAAGACGCGTTAGGCCATACCGGTTCCTGAACACCTAGGGAAGGTCTGAACAACTCATTTTCAGCCTGACTGTTCGCCACATTCGAAATTGGTAGGTCTCGAAAGTCGTTTTAGCGTTGGGAACCGAATGAATACGGACCA
>NZ_LMUF01000074.1 GCF_009766085.1 Burkholderia sp. S171
CTTTGTCCAAAGCGACAAAGAAACGAAGCAAAGAAAACGCTTTCACCGCTCTACCCTAAGTGTCCACAGCGTGCAGTTTTTATTCATAGGTGCCCCAAAAGCACGGTGCTCGCAAGAGCCGCGGATGTGTGAAACCCTCCTTCTCCGAACACAGGTTCTGACACGCTTCGCCACCAGTGATTGAACCTGCCCAAGGTTCACCCCGCGCTATCCGCGTGAACCACCCACCAAAACAGTACGCGTGACGAACCACGCAGCCGACCTACCTGGAAGTGCGTGCGGCCGTATCCGACGAAATAATCATCCAACTTACTGCGGTTCACTAAATCTGAAGCAGCGAATACACATCAACCTGTCATCCGCGAAGCGGATCATTACGCGCGTTCAGCGCAGACCACGCAACCGAGCTACCGAGAAACGGGGCCTCAAAATCACGTGAGACCGTTTGTATCCCTTAGCAGTTGTGCTTGCCCGAGAGCACGGGTGGCGAAGCGTGTCCATGTCAGGATTCGCGAGAAGGAGGGTTTCAAACATCCTCCGCTCTGGCGAGCACCGTGCTTTTGGGGCACCTATGAATCAAAACCGCACGCTGTGGACACTTAGGGTAGCGTGGTTGAAAGCGTTTTCTTTGCTTCGTTTCTTTGTCGCT
>NZ_LMUF01000064.1:0-431 GCF_009766085.1 Burkholderia sp. S171
CCGGCCTTGCTACTCCTCGACGAACCCGCTGCCGGCATGACGGACCATGAAACCATGCAGCTCGCGGAGTTGCTGAATAAGCTGCGCGGCACGTGTTCGATGATGGTCGTCGAGCACGACATGGAGTTCGTCGCGGCGCTCTCGGGGGATACGGGACGCGTGACCGTGATGGCCGAAGGCAGCGTGCTTGCACACGGCACGCTTGACGAAGTAAAGCGCAACGAGAAAGTGATCGAGTCGTATCTCGGCCGATAAAGGAAATACAACATGCTCGAAGTCGATTCCCTCAACCAGTTCTACGGCGGCAGCCACATCCTGCGTGATGTGAAGATGACCGTGCCTGACGGAAAGCTCACGGTGCTGCTGGGCCGCAACGGCGTGGGCAAGACAACCCTGCTGCGCTGTTTAATGGGCGTGGTGCCCACCAAAAG
>NZ_LMUF01000064.1:441-776 GCF_009766085.1 Burkholderia sp. S171
CGGAACGTTGATTGGGCCGATCATCGGCGCGTTCGCGGTGAACGGTGCGAAGAGCTTTTTTACGGCGAACTTCCCTGAATACTGGTTGTTCTTCCTGGGCCTGATCTTTACGCTCGTGCCTCTGCTGCTGCCCAACGGCATCATGGGTCTGATCGATATGGCGCTGCGTAAGAAGAAAGCGGGAGGACATTCACATTGAACACACTAGCTAACGCGTACAACGCATTGATCGTGGACTTGCCGCCGCTGCCGGAAATGAACGAGAAGAGCGAGCGCAACCAGAACGGCATCACGGGTCTTGGCCACGTGCTGGAACCGGGCGAGATCGATGTCTC
>NZ_LMUF01000064.1:989-1258 GCF_009766085.1 Burkholderia sp. S171
CGCAAATTCCAGAAGCCGACCGTGTTCGAGAACCATCCGGTGTGGGAGAACCTCGAACTCGCCATGAAAACCGACAAGGGGTGGTTAGCGTCGCTCAGATCGAAACTCGACCGGGAAGCGCAAGCAAGGATTGAAGAAACGCTGGAGCTGATTCACCTCGAAGCCGATGCCACGCGTTATGCCGGTGAACTCTCGCACGGGCAGAAGCAGCGGCTGGAGATCGGCATGTTGCTGATGCAGCAACCGGCCTTGCTACTCCTCGACGAACC
>NZ_LMUF01000064.1:1268-1721 GCF_009766085.1 Burkholderia sp. S171
CGTCTCAAGCGGCCTCGCTTACGTACCGCAAGGACGCGACATCTTCGGCCGCCTGACCGTAGAGGAAAACCTGCTGGTGGGCGCGGCGAGCCGCAAGTCGCCATCGAAAGTACCGGACCGGATCTACGACCTGTTCCCGGTGCTCAAGGAGATGAAAAGCCGGCGCGGCGGTGACTTGTCGGGCGGCCAGCAACAGCAGCTTGCGATCGGCCGGGCATTGATGAGCGAGCCGCAACTGCTGATTCTCGATGAACCCACTGAAGGCATTCAACCGTCCATCATTCAGGATATCGGGCGCACGTTGCGTCAACTCGTCGATGAAATGGGCATGACGGTGCTGCTCGTGGAGCAGTATTACGACTTCGCTCGCGAGCTGGCTGACCGCTACTGGGTGATGAGCCGAGGCGAGATCGTAGCCGGTGGGGCGGGCGCGGATATGGAAGCGGAAGGCGT
>NZ_LMUF01000064.1:1731-32076 GCF_009766085.1 Burkholderia sp. S171
AGTTTAGGTATGATCGATGGCTAGTACCTATCGTCCGTGGGCTATTCGATATCGCGAAAGACACGACGTAAAAGCGCGCAAGGAGAGAAGCTGGTCAGAACCCGGCACGGTCGCTCCACTGCCTCCGGTTCGTAAGCACTCAGACTATCGGACCAAAAGTCAGGCCTCTCTTCTCGATTACTACCACTGCAAGCGGGACGCGTCTGCGCAAGAGACTCTCGGATGATTTCTCAACTCGTACAGATCTTCAACGACTCAGGCACGAAGGTGCGGGGCAAACTTTTCGGCATCTATGGGGTATTGATTGCCATCAATGTCCTCGCCTGGGTTTGGGCCCTGGTGGCGTTCCGTCACCATCCGGTACTGCTGGGAACCGCATTGCTGGCCTACGGATTCGGGCTGCGTCATGCGGTGGATGCCGACCACATTGCTGCTATCGACAATGTCACGCGCAAGCTCATGCAGGAGAAGAAACGCCCCGTTTCGGTCGGCTTCTTCTTTTCCCTTGGGCACTCAACGGTGGTCGTGCTCGCCTCTGTCGGCGTGGCGGTCGCAACGTCGGCCATGCAAGGCCGATTTGACCACTACAAGGAAATCGGCGGAGTGGTCGGCACGTTGGTGTCGGCGTTATTCCTGTTCGCGATTGCTTTGATGAACCTGGTTATCCTGAGGTCGATCTATAAAGCGTGGCGCAACGTCAGGAGTGGCGGTGCTTATGTCGATGACGATTTCGACCTGCTTCTAGCCGATCGCGGATTTCTCGCTCGCCTCTTTCGCCCGCTGTTTCGCATGATCACGCGAAGCTGGCAAATGTACCCGCTGGGTTTCCTGTTTGGTCTCGGATTCGATACGGCGACTGAAATTGGTTTGCTCGGCATAGCGGCAACTCAGGCGTCGCAAGGACTTTCTCCCTGGGCGATCATGGTGTTCCCGGTGCTGTTCAGTGCCGGCATGTCCCTGATAGACACGCTGGACGGCCACCTGATGCTCGGCGCTTACGGGTGGGCTTACCTGAAGCCGATCCGGAAAATCTACTACAACATGACCATCACGCTGGTGTCTGTCATCGTGGCCATTGTAATTGGCGGTATAGAAGCGCTTGGGCTGCTCGCAGATCAGTTGAAATTGCAAGGTCCGGTGTGGGATGCAATAGGGACCTTGAACGATAATTTCGGCACGTTGGGCTTTGTGATCATCGGCATTTTCGCCTTTAGCTGGATCGTGTCGGTCCTGGTCTATCGTGCAAAACGTTTCGACGAGCTGGAAGTCAACCGCTAGAGGCATGAGCTAGCCGCCCGCGATTCGGGCGGCCTCGCTCCTTACTTTCAATTCGAGCATGGCCCAGCCCCAGCGGGTATCGCACCTATCGATCGAACAGAAGCACTAACGCGATAGACCGCGTTGATCCAGGGCGCTCCTGTGCGGAAGGCGCGCTTGGCGCACTCAAGCGGCAAACAGTGAAGTCCACCCGAGCTTACCCGTAAAGAATCGCATCGAAGCGAGGTTCTGCCATGCCGTGGCCCGTCCGTGCTAAGGTATTTGGCTTTCGTTGACCTTGTACCCTTGTACTTTACTCACTCCCACTTTCGGGACGCTCTGGACGCTTTATGAAAAAAGTATCGCTGTTGCTCACTCTTGCTTTGATCGCTTCGTCATCCGCTTTTGCCGCTACGGGCGCGACTGAAACGCTTCCCTCCGGCGTCACCGTGACGCAGATCAAGGAAGGCACCGGGGCGCAGCCTACCGCCGCCGACACCGTGACCGTCAACTATCGCGGCACGCTCGCGAATGGCACCGAATTCGACTCCTCGTACAAGCGCGGACAACCGGCATCGTTCCCGCTTGGCCAGGTCGTCCCGTGCTGGACGCAAGGCCTTCAGAAGATGAAGGTTGGCGGAAAGGCCAAGCTCGTGTGCCCGCCCGCAACCGCATACGGCGATCGTGGCGTAGGCCCGATTCCGCCGAATAGCACGCTGACGTTTGAAGTCGAGTTGCTGAAAATCGGCAACTAAAGTCTATACAACGCGCACTCGCTCCCGCGCAATCATGCGTATTGCGCGTCCCGTGCTATTGCGTACCGATATCTTTCGCTATCGCAATAGCATGGCTGTATAACACCATCAAATTGATTTGCGGATGTAGCGAACGTTTAATTTCATCCCAATGGAAAACCCTGCTTGCCCACCCGTTTGCCGTTGAGACAGCCCGATGTTTAATCAGAGGATTGATGGGCGCGAAATAAAAATTATCGACGCCACCCGGACACACGAATCTGTCACTTGCACGAAGTAGGATACGCGTCGACGCGCAGACCGGCGGCAGCCCAAGGTCGCAAGGCGACCCTATAGCGTTGGAATCCAATACTGCATGTTGCTGGTCGAGTACTAAACGATCAAATACGCCACATACGCCACTGTTCGCAAACGATTTCCCTCAGTTGCAGTTTTAATTAGCGTCCGGTAACATTAATTCACGGGCGTTATCATTTTTTACTAAACCGCTTGCCTGTTGGGACTGCCTGAATAAACAATTTTCTGTCGCATTTTTCGAGCAGCAAATAGGGCACGTAAAAAGCTGTCTTGCAAAAAAGTCTCCCTGCATAACCCGTTGTCGAGAGGCGAAAATCACTAAACACGCTCTCGCGACCGGCGTTAATAAAAAGAGGGCTGTATTTTAGTCACTTCCACCACCATGGCGACGCTGTGATCCGACACACTCTGGGCGGCTTGCTACTGGTGATGTCATGTCTCGGCCGTGCGGTCGCGGCAGGTCCCGATTGCACACGACCCTTCACGCTTGCACTGCACGACCACGGCCTGCTTTATTCCGCCGATACCGACACTGGCATCGACCGGGATTTCGCCGACGAACTGATCCGCCGTAGCGGCTGCAAGATCAGTGTCAGCCTCATGTCGCGTGCGCGCATCTGGCAATTGATCGAGTCCGGTGCGCTTGATTTCAGCTTGTCCGGCATTGCCAACGCTGAGCGTGACCGCTTCGCTTCGTTCGCCTGGTACTTCAGCAACAAATACTATTTGCTGGTGCGCAAGGACGCGGGCATGCATCAGCTGGTCGATTTCGAGCGCAGCGACCAGTTTCAACTGGGCGTGATTCGGAGTTTCCGCTACAGCGACTCCGCCAACAAACTGGTCGACACACTCGCGGCTGAAAACCGCGTGAGCCAGGCGGGCGGTCTCGCACCGCTATACGAGGCGCTGATCCACCAGCGCATCCAGGGCATGATCATGGAGCCCTTCGATTACCCCGCGCTGGATGAAAAGAAGATCCGCGATGTCACCAGCATTATCGAGTTCAACGATCCCGCCATACCGCATGGCCTGATCATGTCGAAGAAGGCGTTGGCGCCCGCTGAGCAGGACAAGTGGCGCGCGCTGGTGAACCAGATGCGCGCGGACGGAACCGTGCTGCGTATTTTCGAGAAGTATTTCAAACCCGATCTGGCCAGATCCATGGTCGATTTCCAGGCTCCCCCGTGACCTGGGCTCGCCTGGTCTTGCTGCCCTTGCTGATCCTGTGCGCCGCGCTCGGCGTCACATGGATAGTCTGGGATCACGAACGGCAAGCTTCCCACAACGAATTACTCTCTCAGTTCAATTTCTCGCTGGGTGACGTGGTCAGCCGCGTCGAACAGCGCATGTCGACGTATGAACAGATGTTGCGCGGCGTGCAGGGCTTGTTTTCCGCCACAGGCCAGATGGACCGCGACAACTTCCGCGATTACGTTAGCGCGCTCAATCTCGACGCCAATTTTTCCGGCATCCAGACCATCGGGCTCATCGAGTGGATACCGGCAGCGAGCAGGGACGCGCATATCGCTGCAATGCGTCAGTTGGGTTTTGCCGACTACACCATCGAGCCGCAGGGCTTGCGCGAGAACTACGCGCCGATCATCCAGCGCGAACCCTCCGTGGCCAGCAGCCGCGCCCCACTCGGGCTGGATCCCTGGGCTGACCCTGTGCGGCGGGAGGCGATGGAGAAAGCGCGTGATTCCGGCATGGTGGCGGTCTCCGGGAAAGTCCGCCTGGCCGTGGACCTCGGGCCGGATGCGAAACCCGCTTTCATCATGTACTTGCCTATCTATGCGCGGGGCCAGCCGCACGACAACGTCACCGAACGCCGGGCGCATCTTGCCGGCTGGGTATACGCGTCGTTTCGCATGCACGATGTCATCGCCAGTCTTTACGGCGATACGCTGCCCGGCCTCGCCCTGGCCATCTACGACGGCGTCGAACCGTCCGCCGCGGCCTTGCTGTATCACTCCCCTGTCGCGGCCGACCAGCACCGGCCTGCGCTCATTTCGGCCAATGAGTACCTGGTTGTCGCGGGGCACAACTGGACGCTCTCGATGAGCACCCTGGACGACTTCAAAGGCCGCTTCGGCCGCAATGCCGAAGCGCTGATCGCCGTCGCCGGGACCGGGCTGAGCCTGCTCCTGGCGCTGCTCGCCTGGCTGATGGTCACTGGCCGCGGCCGCGCGATGCGGCTGGCTTCCACGATGACCCGTGAGTTGCGCGAGAGCGAGGAGAAGTTCCGCGCGATCGCGGATTGCACGGTCAACTGGGAAGTCTGGTGGGGACCGGACGGCAAACCACGCTGGATCAATCCATCGGTCGAGGAATACACCGGCTACACCGTCGCCGAATGTATGGCCATGACCGACTTCGCGGGCACGCTGATCCACCCGGAAGATTGGGCTCGCGTTGCCCCCGAATTCCTGAAGGGCCTCCAGGGCTTCCGTGGCGACGACCTCGAATTCCGCTGCGTTCGCAAGGACGGAACGCTCGTCTGGCTATCCGTTTCCTGGGTGCCGATAACGGATGCCAAAGGGGTTTTCACGGGCTTCCGCACCAGCGGCCGCGACATTACCGACCGCAAGCAAGTCGAGGCCGAACTGCGGATTGCGGCGGTCGCCTTCGATTCGCTCGAAGCCATGCTTGTCACCGATGCCAACAACACCATCCTGCGGGTCAATTCGGCGTTCACCGAGTGCACCGGTTACACCGCTGAGGAAGCCGTGGGCCAGACACCCCGGATGCTGCGCTCGCACCATCACGACGAGGCTTTTTTCAGCGAGATGTGGGAGACGATCCACCGCATGGGTGGCTGGCAGGGCGAGATCTGGGGGCGTCGCAAGAATGGCGAGGTCTATCCGAAATGGCTGACGATCTCGGCCGTGACGGGCGAGGGCGGTGTTGTCAGCCACTATGTAGGCACGCATCACGACATCACCGAACGCAAGATCGCGGAAGAGCGGATCAAGGAGCTGGCTTTCTTCGATGCCCTGACGCGTTTGCCCAACCGCACCTTGCTGCTGGATCGCCTGACGCAGGCCATTACTGTCAGCGCGAGAAGCGGTGCGTGCGGTGCGCTGCTGTTCATCGACCTGGATCACTTCAAGACGCTCAACGACACGCTGGGCCACGACAAGGGCGACTTGCTGCTGCAGCAAGTGGCGCAGCGTCTGGCGGCCAGCGTACGTGATGGCGATACCGTGGCGCGGGTAGGCGGCGACGAGTTCGTGGTGGTGCTCGGAAGTCTCCACGAAACCTGGCAGGAAGCGGCGAGCCAGACAGAAGGCATGGGCGAAATAATCCTGGATGTCCTCGGCAAGTCGTATCAGCTCGATGACGTCGATTACCGCAGTACGGCGAGCATTGGCGCCACGGTGTTCAGGGGCTATCAGACGTCCATCGACGAGTTGCTCAAGCAGGCCGACCTCGCCATGTACAAGTCGAAGGAACTGGGACGCAACGCGATGTGTTTCTTCGACCCGGCCATGCAGACCGTCGTAGTGGAACGGGCAACGCTTGAGGCGGGCTTGCGAAAGGCCATAGAGGGCAATCAGTTCCTGTTGCATTACCAGGCACAGGTGCTCGACGGCGACCGGATCGTGGGCGCCGAAGCGCTCGTGCGTTGGGCGCATCCACAGCGCGGGATTGTGCCGCCCGCCGATTTCATTCACCTCGCTGAAGAGACCGGGATGATCCTGGCGCTGGGCAATTGGGTGCTGGAAACCGCGTGTACGCAACTGGCGTTGTGGGCATTGCGGCCGGACATGTCCCACCTGACGATTGCAGTCAATGTCAGCGCGCAGCAGTTTCGCGAGCCCGATTTCGTGGCGAAGGTGTTGAACGTTATCCGCAGGACCGGCGCCAACCCGAACCGGCTCAAGCTGGAACTGACCGAGAGCGTGCTGGTGGACAACGTGCAGGACATCATCGAAAAGATGCATGCGCTCAAGGCTCGCGGCGTCGTGTTTTCGCTGGACGATTTCGGTATTGGCTATTCGTCGCTTTCGTACTTGAAGCGCTTGCCACTGGATCAGTTGAAGATCGATCAGTCATTCGTGCGCGACGTGCTCGTCGATCCGAATGACGCAGCGATTGCCAGGACTATTGTCGCGCTCGCGCAAAGCCTGGGCTTGGGCGTGATTGCCGAGGGCGTGGAGACTGAAGAACAACGCGACTTCCTCGCGGACGCCGGCTGTCATGCCTACCAGGGTTTCTATTTTTGCCGGCCATTGCCCATTGAAGGGTTTGAAGAGTTTGCGGGCAGAGGCCGAATGACGCCGAAAGCGATCCACGCATAGTAGTTCGGCCTGCTGACTTAGTTACTTCGCAGAAGGCTCAGGTTCGCAGGTCAGTGAGGATCTGTTCCGCCAGGAAATCACACGGCGGCCGGTTCGATCCCGCGCTGCGCGCAAGCACAATTTCCAGGTCCGGTAGAGCAGGCAAGCCGTCCGCGCTGCCGAGCTGGACGAACCGTTCCGGGATGCTGCATCGGGATAGCGGTGCAATCGCGAGCCCCGCTTCGACCATGCTGAAAAGACCCAGCAGGCTCGGACTTTCATAAGACGTCCGATAGCTGATCTTGGCCCGTTCGAGCGCGTGGATCGCCTTGGACCGCGCGACGCTACCCGGTGCAAACACGGCAATGGGCAGCGGGCGCTCCTTCCAGACTTCGTTGCCGACAGCGCAACCGGCCCAGACCATGGGTTCGAGCCGGATAAAGTCACCGCCCAACCCCTTCATTCGCGTCATGCAGGCGAGATCGATCTTGCCTTCCTTGATGAGCGGCGCCAGTGCGTTGCTCGGCATGCCGATGACCTGGATTTCGACCTTGGGGTAAGTCGCGGAAAATTTTCTTAACACAGAGGGCAGGAGAGACGATGCATAGTCGTCCGGTACGCCGATTGCCACCCGTCCCCTGACGTCCGGGCGAACAATCGACGCCCAGGCTTCATCACGCAGGGCAAGCAAACGCCGCGCGTAAGCGAGCAACACGTGGCCGTCCTGCGTCAGCGTGAGATTGCGCGGCTTGCGTGAGAACAGGGGCTTGCCTAACGACGCTTCAAGCGACTTGATCTGCATACTCACAGCAGATTGCGAACGATGCACGAGCGTGGCGCCGCGCAGGAAGCTGCCGGTGTCGGCAACGGCAACAAACATGGAGAGCGCGTCCAGATCGAAGGTTTTCATCGTATTTTAGGTATCAGAAAAGCTGAACGAAGTCTTCAATATAACTTGCTTTCCTGAATCCGGCAGGCCTTGCATACTGGCCCTTCCTCAACGCGAAAACGCCGGAAAAGAAACGATGTCGATGACCTACGATGACTTCAGGAAGCTCGGAATAAAAATCGATATGACCCGCGGAAAGCCTTCCGCGGAGCAACTCGACCTGTGCTCAGAGCCATTGACCCACGTTCTGAAAGCGGGCGATTTCATGTCGCGCGATGGGTTCGATTGCCGCAATTATGGTCACGCGCTGGGTTTGCCCGAGGCACGTGAATTCGGCGGCGATCTGCTTGGGGTGGCTGCGGAGCAGGTGGTGGCTGCGGGCAATTCCAGCCTTGAGTTGATGCATGACGCCATCGCATTTGCCATCCTGCACGGCGTGGCTGACGGCAAGCCATGGCGCAACGCGGGTGACATCGCGTTCCTTTGTCCCGTGCCAGGGTACGACCGCCACTTCGCGATCTGCGCAGCGCTGGGCGTGCGCATGATCCCGGTGCCGCTGACCGGCACTGGCCCCGATATGGATTTTGTCGAAGCGCAGGTCGCCGCCGATCCAGCCATCAAGGGCATCTGGTGCGTGCCCCTCTATGGCAATCCGACCGGCGAAATTTACTCAGCCGATACGATCCGCCGTCTCGCTTCGATGCCAACCGCCGCCCCCGACTTTCGCCTGTTCTGGGATGACGCGTACCGGTTCCATCACCTGACCGAGCAGAAGCACACCACGTTGAACATGATCGAGGCTTGCGCGGTGGCGGGGCATCCGGACCGGGCGCTGATGTTCGCGTCGTTGTCCAAGATCACTATTGCCGGGGCTGCGCTGGCGTTCGTTGCATCGTCGCGGCGTAATATCGATTGGTGGCAGCGGTGTTCGTCTATCAGGACCATTGGACCGGACAAACTCAATCAACTCCGGCATGTACGGTTTCTGCGGGACCGGCAGACTTTGGAGGGCTTGATGGAGCGACACCAGGCGCTGTTGCGACCCAAGTTCGACGCCATGACAACGACCTTTAGCGAGATCCTTTCTGATCTGCCGGGTGTGTCCTGGACCGTGCCGGAAGGGGGCTATTTCATCAGCCTCTATAGTCCCGATGGTCTCGCGAAACGTACGGTCGCGCTCGCCGCCGAAGCGGGTATTGCCATGACGCCGGCGGGCGCCGCGTTCCCTTATGGTATCGATCCACGAGATCGGCACTTGCGCGTCGCACCGACCTTTCCCGCACTCGACGAAGTGAAGCGGGCCGCCCAAGGTATTGCCCTGTCTTTGCGCCGTGCATTCGAAGAGCGGGGGTAATGCTTTGAATGTCTGCAGACGTGGTTCTTGCCATTACCGAAAATTGGCGAGACCGCTTCTGCAAACTGGCGGGGCACGCTGCGTATTTGGCACGAGAAACGCCAGTCCGACGAGGATGATCGACGCAGCCGATGCCAAGCCATACACCGGCTGAAACGAACCGAACAGCGTCTTGCACAATCCACCCAGCACGTTTCCCAACGCGCCGCCCACGCCAAACGCGGCCTCGCAGATTCCGCACACCATGGCTGCCAGGGCCGGTTCGCTTGTCTTGCCGACATACGCGTGCAGCAAGCCGAAGATCGGGAAGAACGAAAAGCCTAACGCGACCGCGGCGACCATCAACGCATAACCACCCGGACGTGACGCGGCGATCAGCGACGCGCATGACAGCATGACACCCGCACTGACCAGCGCGGGTCGCATGCCGTCTCGCTGCGTGTGCCCGTTTCGATCAGGAGTGCCGCGCATATCGCCGATCATGCCGAGCACCAATCCACTCACCACGCCGACCAGCCCCACAAGCGCCCACGCGTGTGCGGTTACATCGAGACCCAGATGCAGGTCGTCGTGCGAATAAGCGGAGAAGTAGGTGATGAACGGCACACCGGCAAACCCGCATAACAATGCGATGGCGTACACCAGCAGGAATTGTCGGGACAACATGCGCCGCAGTCCGAAACGCTTGGTTTGGCGCGGGGATGTGTCGCGTGACGGGGTGGCCGAACCGCCGCCAAGCCGCGCAAACACGAGGACGATCACGCCACTCAACACGGCGGTTAGCACTGCGCTTACGAGCCAGACAGAGCGCCAGCCCCACGATGCGAGCAGCGCGGGCACCATCAATCCGTTCAGCAGGACACCATAGTTCGTGCCGCTGCCAATCACGCCGATGGCTTTCGCCTGATGGCGTTCATCGATCAACGGGGCGATCAGCGCCATCATCGGCACCCAGGTCGCGGCGGCGCAGGCATTGAGCGTGACGATAGCCGCACCCATCATCCATGTGTTGTTGGCGAAAGCGAGTCCCGCGAGGTCCATGGCCGACAGCGCGGTTGCAACGAGCATGACCCTGGCTGCCCCAAAACGCGCGGCAGCGAGGCCCGATAACAGCGCCATCGCAACATTGGCCAGTTGCCGTGCAGCCGTGATGTACCCGGCCTGCGCATAGTTAAAGCCGATGTCCTGTTTCATCTGCGGCAGGACCACCGGAAAGAGATAAACGCCGAAGCCGTAGGTTGCAGCGATCACGGCGGTCAGCAGGAGCGTGACAGCCAGTTGATTTACTAAGCGAGGCGAAGCGTGAGGCGAAGCATCCATGGCAGGCTACCGGAAAAAGTCGTTAGATTTATTCTCGGCGTCCTTGCTTTATGATGGAAATGATTTAATTTACTATCATTGATTAAGCTTCATCATCATTGATCTCAACCATGAACCTCGATCTTGCCCTCCTGCGCGCGTTTGTTGCTGTCACGGAAGCCGGCGGTTTTACCAAAGCGGCGCGACGGTTGAACCTGACGCAATCCGCGATCAGTCACCAAATACGGCGGCTTGAAGAAGAAGTGGGCCGGCCGCTTTTATATCGCACCACGCGCAGTCTGACCCTGACTGAAGATGGCGAGGATTTCTTGCGTTACGCAATGCAAATCCTCAGCGCGATGGATGCGGTCACGCAGCGTTTTCAATCGTCTCCGGCTTCGGGTGTCGTACGGTTTGGCGCGCCGGATATTTTCATGGGAGAACGGCTCCCCGTTCTGCTCACGCAATTTTCCAGGGCATTTCCGAATGTGCGGCTGGATGTGAGCGTGGGCATGAGCCTCGATTCGCAGGCGATGGTCGCCGCGCACGAACTGGATCTGGCCGTGGTGCTATGCGTGCACGGAGAAACGGATCGGGACGCTGACGGTGTCGTGTTGCGGCGAACGCGGTTCGTCTGGGCGGCCGCTGAATCGTTCGACGCGCGCACGGGCGTGTCGCTGCCGTTCGCGTTTTTTCCGGCGCCGTGTGTGAATCGGCGAGTGGCGCTCGAAGCGCTCGATGGCCGGCCGGTGGACTGGCATGTTGCGTTTACATCGTCGAGTCAGTCGGGTATTCGCGCCGCCGTAATGGCCGGGCTCGCGATTACGCCGCTGACACGCGATGACCTGGAGCCGGGCATTGTAGTGGTCGATGGGCAGTATGGTTTGCCACCCCTGCCAGAAGCGGAATTCAGGCTGCTCTGGGGCAAGGGTGAGCCCACGCTGGCCGCGCAGGAGTTTGGCCGGCTAGTGCTTGATGCTCCGGTTGAGCGGCCGTTGCGAGCGACTGCGGCCTGATGAAGTTTCGCTCGCGCCGGTGGACCGGTTTGCTAGGTTCCAGAGTTAGCGGTCGGGGTGAATGCCGGGGTGGTGCTTTCGGCGTTAGTGGTCTGCTTGACTCGGATTTTCTCTTTATCACTGTTAGCCACTGTGCGTGGCGGCACGTCATTTCTTGGTCCTTAGCGACAAAGAAACGAAGCAAAGAAAGCGCTTTAACCGCTCTACCCTAAGTGTCCACAGCGTGCAGTTTTGATTCATTGGTGCCCCAAAAGCACGGTGCTCGCCAGAACCACCGATGTTTGAAACCCTCCTTCTCCGTACACAGGTTCTGACACGCTTCGCCACCAGTGATTGAACCCGCCCATGGTTCACCCCGCGCTATCCGCGTGAACCACCCACCGAATTTGTACGCACCACGAACCACGCGGCCAACCCGCCGGAATCTCAGCCGCGCCGACCGGCGCGACAAACCGATGCCTACATGCGCTCGGCAATGCTGTGTGCGGTGGCGGCCGATAGCGTCCATCCCAGGTGCCCGTGTCCCGTGTTGTAGAACACACCGCGACGCTTGCCGCTTCCGACCTTCGGCAACATGCTTGGCAGCATCGGCCGCAAGCCCGCCCACGGGATCACACGCGATGTCGCCACGCCCGGGAAATAGCGGCGCGTCCAGTCTACGAGTGGCGCGATCCGGTCCGAGCGGATATCGCGATTAAAGCCATTGATCTCAGCCGTACCCGCTACGCGAAAACGGTCGGCGCCAAGCCGGCTTGTGACGATCTTCGCGCTCTCGTCGAGCAGGCTGACCCACGGCGCACCCTCGCGACTTGCGGCGTCATCCAGGCACACGGTGATCGAATACCCCTTCACCGGATAGATATTCACGTGGTCGCCGAGCATCGATGCAATCTCACGGCTTGCCACGCCCGCGCACACCACGATGCGATCGAAACCATGTTGTTGCTCGTCACCTTCGCTGCCGCCGTGCAGCACACGCATGGCGAACGGGCCGTCGCCACGCTGCTCGATGCCCGTGATCTGCGTGTCGTAATGAAAGCGTACGCCGCGCCGCTCGCAAGCTTCGGCCAGACCACGCGTGAACTTGTGGATGTCGCCGGTCGAGTCGGACGGCGTGAAAAATCCACCGTGGAAATCGCCTTGCAACGTGGGCTCGATCACGCGCATTTCATCACTGGTGACCGCGCGCCGGTCAAGGCCGCCCGATTGCAAAAGCAGATTCACTCTCGCGGCGGTATCGAAGTCCTTTTTCTGCTGGTACATATGCAGGATGCCGCGCTGCTCGAGGTCGAAGTCGATCCCCTCGCGCTCCGCAATCCCGAACAAATGCTCGCGCGCAGCGATGGCAAGGCGCACTGTCTCAACGGTATTGGCCCGGTAGTTTGGAATCTGGCGCAGGAATTCGCCCATCCACGAATACTTGTGCCAACTGGGCGCGGGGTTCAGCAGCAGCGGCGCGTCGCGCGTGAACATCCAGCGCAGGCCCTTGAGCACGGTGGCCATGCTGTTCCAGACCTCGGCGTTGCTGGCGGAAAGCTGGCCACCGTTGGCGAACGACGTTTCCATCGCTGCATAACGATGACGCTCGAAAACGGTGACGTCGTGGCCGCGTTCGGCGAGGGCGTAAGCGGTCGTGACGCCGGTAATACCGGCGCCAATGATGGCGATTCGTGACATGACAAGGTCCAGATGAGGTTGGGCAAATCGCCGGAATTCCAGCGTCTATGCCCCATCTGTCCGTTTACCTGAGAGTTTCAGTCGTGGCGTTGCTCGCACGACATCCCCGTCGGTGGGCGCGTTAAAGCGCCGCTCTCCAGATGTTCCTGCTGCGCGGTCCTTGGGCCTGAGAGTTTCCGGGGCGGTTGCTCCGTCGGCGCCGTCACCGTGTTGCCGTGACAGTCTCTCCCGCGCTAGCGATTAGAACCCCGCCAAGATACCGTCTAAAAATAAGATAGGCAAGGGGTTCGTTTGTGCCGCCGATGTGTGAAATTCTGCCCCTGCTTGCGAATCCTGACATGAACCCGCTTCGCCGCCGGTGCTGTCGGGCAAGCACCAGACGTTAAACAACCCATGAGCGCACCCGTTCTGGCTGATTCAAACCAACCAACATGACGACGTTCGCTGCGACGTTATCGCGACAGAGCACCCGAAGCGCTGCAATCAAATTCTTTTGTGGTCAATTCCGTACTACCTCTGCTCAAGGATACGGACAACGAGCATCGGGATGATGAGTCTTTCCTCGTTTCTTGTCTCGTTGTTAGCGAAGATAGCCGATGCGGCTCACCCGCCAGAATTCGCAGGTCGCCACCTTGCGCAACATCGGACCTTCCCGCCGGACTCAACGTGAAAAGTCTGACGTCATAGTGCAACTCGATGTCTTTGGCTGAGCTCACGTAGGGTATCAAGGTGGTCATGCCTTGATGGTTCGACGTCTCAAGCCACACGTTCAACTCCATCGCTGGCAACATCTCGCGCTCCTCTGTTCCTTCGTGCCTTCGCTCAGCAGGCAGGGAGCCTGCTGAGCGTCTCAAGCAACGTGTGGATTATTAGTGCTGCGTGATGCTTGCGTAGTGGCTGCTACCCGTTTGACTGACAGTTGCCCGGTCAAACGCACCGTTTTGAGACGTGTACGCATTGTTCGATGTGCCAAGCTGGCCGATCGAAGCCGTTTCGTTGCTGCCTGTCTGATGCGTATTGGCGTAGTTGCCGACGCCATACTGGTTCACGGATGAAGAGGAGTTGTAAGCCGCTTCCTGAACGAGGTCGGCGTTGTTATTGGCGCCGTACTGACCAACGGTCGCGGCATTTCCTCGGCCGTTGCTTTGCGTGACATCTGCGTTGTTCGAGATGCCGTTTTGCGAGACTTTGGTCTGATCATATGATTCGTTATACTGAGTTACGCTTGCATGGTTCGTTGTTCCGGCCTGACCGACGTTGGTGGTGTTGCCCCCGCCATAGGTCGTCTGCACGCTCGCTGTGTTCCGAACGCCATCCTGATTGATTCCTGCAGTATTGCTCGTGGTCGATTCCTGAGATATCGTTGCCCGGTTCGCGAAGTTATCCTGGTTGATGGTCGCTCGGTCGTAGCTTGAATTGCCTTGGTCGATGGTGGCCGACTGTACCGTGCCCGTCTGATTCACCGTGGCTGTTTCCTGATAAGAAGCAGCCGATGCCGAGAGGGTAAAACCAAGCGCGATTGCCGCGCTCACAACGAACGAGATGTGCTTGAGTTTCATTGATGTTTCTCCAAGGAATAGGCAGGTGGGTGTAACGTCGTCGTCAGTTGCCTAATGCTGAACGACGATTGCAGACCCGCCATTGCCTGTCTGAAGAACGGCAATGGCGTTGTGTGAGCCGCTTTGTGCAACCAGAGCGGTATTTCCGGTTCCCCGTTGCTGGATGGCAGCGGTGTTCGCTGACCCGTCCTGAACGATCGAACCACGGTTCGTTTGACCAGCTTGAATGACGGAAGCGTTGTTGCCATTTCCGTGTTGTGCGAACGTCGCTCCGTTCGCCAAACCGGTCTGCGTGAGACGCGCGGCGTTCTGCGTCCCGGCTTGCAGAATCGAAGCCATATTGGTGCCACCGGCCTGTAACACAAGCGCCGTATTGCGGCTCCCGGTCTGGTCAATGACGCCTGACTGCGACGATCCAGTTTGCGTAATGTGCGCCACGTTGCCACCCGCGGCGAAGGCGGGTTCGTCCGGACCGAGATCGAACGGCGGTGCAGGCTCGGCGAAACACGCTCCGCCGAGGCAGCTCAATGTCAGCGCTGCGCTACACAGCAGCGCGCACATTGTCCTGACAACAATGCGATTCGGATTGGACATGAGAATCTCTCTTTTCATTTCAAGAATTGACGATCAATTAGTCATGCTAATGTAGTGGGGCGACCGAAATAGCAGGCGGCGAGGCACTCGCTTCAGCCTGTTTGAATATCTCATTGCTTTGTACGGCGTATTTCTGGATAAGCGGGTTATGCCAATCGTCGGCGGTCTTGAGATCCCACGTGTGCGTGCCAATACCCTGAACAATCAAGTGCATGACGGCCGCCTCGATCGCCTCACGCACGCATAACTGCTGCGGCTCGTTAAACGTTAGTCCAGCCTCGATCTGCAACAGGTTTTGATAACCGACAAACTTGTAGACGCCCGCGGTCAACTCGTAGGAGTAGATAGTCTTGGTGGTCGAGACGCTGTTCAATACCTGGCCATTGCGGATATCCACAGCGCGCAGTTCGATAGTGACCTGATCGACGCGATACTGAGTTGCCGCGCCGATACCCAGATAATTCACGCCCAGGCCACCCGTCCTGAGGTTGGTGTCGTAGCCCACCACGCCACCTTCAATGATCACGCTGGCAGGCGTAAGCGCTCCGATGGCCGCGATCGGATGGCCCTTATCGTTTGGCGTCTCCAGGGCGCGCACGATTTTTCTCTCCGTCAGGACATCCTGAAGGTTCTCGCGTTCGACGGGGATGAACCATGCGGACGTACGAAGGGCATCGATCAGCATGGACGCCGCCCCCTGTGTTACCTGAGACGAAAACGAGCTGTCCGGCGAGGCTTTGTATTGACCGGTCTGGTCGCGAAAGCCGTAGACCGCCACCACCATCTTTCCCTTGGCCGGCGGTAAGTTGGCGAGGTCCCGGGTGAATTGCGTGGCGGAAGTCAATTGGGCGTTGTCGAAGACGGGTACCGGGCTTGCGCATCCTGTTATCAGGGCGGCAAGCAAAACCGTGCTGACCAGACGCGCTCTTGAGCCGTTGATCCGTGCATACCGCAGCATTGGGATCATTGGCCCACCGCGAATGTCGTTGTTTGGCCATTGGTTGTATCGGTGGTTGTTACTTGAAGTTGGCCGTTACCCAGGCTTGTGACACTCACCGTAAACTGTCCGGTCGTAATTGTTCCGGGCTGTAACGCGCCATTGGGCCCGACAATGGATGATGTAACGGACGACGCAAGCCGGGAAAGAATGGCTTGTTCCAACTGCGTGTTGAATTGATCGAGCGGCGTCTGTGCAGCAAGCGACCCGGCTGCTGAAGCGGAAGGCGCCTGGTGATTGTTGACTGCCGTCGCCGTTCCAAGCAGATAAGCTCCATTATCAGGGGAGCCGCCGAACGTGGGATTAACTGGCTGGTATATGAGACTGCCCGCGTTGACAATCTGCGTTGAGATAGCGAGTGCTGCCACAATTGCGGTTTTCGGTCTTAAAGTCATTATTGATTCCCCAACTACATTTCGTCGGACGCGAGGTCCTGATCTTTAAAAAGCAGCCGCTCGAGGTCAGCTTGCACAAGATTGTCGTAAGTCGTTTTTGCCGCCCGTTCTGCTATTGGTTTAACGTCCGTGCGCGTAGGTGGAAGGAACGTCTGGAATAAATGCCGGTGCTCGAATTCAACCCAAACCAGACTTCCCCAGCGTGCCGAAGGACGTTCATAGATTGAAACGTTGTAGCGTTCAGAAAGCGGGACGTCACGCCAGGCGGATACGAATGAGTTGTAGAAATCCTGGCCGGCCAGTGTAATGACTTCGTTGGTCACAATGCCGCGCACCGCGTCATCCAGCGGCCGTCGGTCGACAAGTGATGGCGGGTTGTCGCCGCGTGCAGGCATATTGCTGCCATTTCCCTGTGGCGTCGACGAGGCGGATAGCGGACTCTTCGCGTCGAGATCACGGGCTGAAGGATTGTCCGCTTTCGTGGCCACGGCATTGGAAAGAGCGGAGGCGGCGGGCGTAATTGACTGGCCATAAGCGGGAATAAATATAATTCCAGTAATCACGAAGGTTAATGCTTCTATAAACGTTGAAATTAATCTCGAATAAGATAGGCCGAATTCGCCACAACATGCAGCGGGTATTTTTATATTAATCAGACGTATCGATTGTATAATCTGTCTGATTTCGCGAAATGGTTTCATAACTCTGCGATAAATTCATTAAATCGTACGTCGAGTAATTTCAGCGTTGTCAATCATCTGACAAAAATCGTAGTGCAATATCCTCGACGAACGTTCAATAACGTTTCGTCGTTGAAAATATCGGAATGCTGTACGAATGGGTCGAAATGACTGAGCAGGAGTGAAAGGATCAATACGGACAATATTAATATTAAAGCGAGACCCGCGCGAGGATTTTATAGCGTCCGACCAGTAAATTTTTCAAAACTGGTTGAGTTGGTGATAACTAGATAAAAAATGAAATGCCCTTCCTCGCGTGGTTCATTGCGCGACAAAAACGTGGCAATCGAACAATGCTGAGTGCAATCGTTGCACCTCCATACATTAGGCTCAGCCCCGTCGCGGGATCAGCTTCCGGTTTGTCCACCTTTCATTTAATACAATTATTTCTTTTTGCTTTCATTTCCATATAAAATGCGCTTTTCTTTACCGATTTGGAGGCCGCATGACCCCGTTTGCGAAAGCAGTAGCCACGCTGGCCGCCTGCATTGGCGCTTTCACTGTTGTCGTTTGCATTGTCGAGGGGTTGGCCGGATAACGCGGGCGCAACCAGGCTTACCCGGCACCGCTAGCGCATCTGCCAGACGCGCAAGTTGAATAGCGGCAAGATGCCATAGACGTGGTCGAACATATCCGATTGAATTTGTTCGTACGATTCCCAGTTCGTCTCGTTCACGAACAGGAACACCTCCAGCGGCAGGCCTTGGTTGGTGGACTGCAGCTGGCGAACTACCAGCGACATGTCTTTTCGGATCGCTGGGTAGTGTCGAAAGTACTCCATCAGATACCGGCGAAACATGCCGAGATTGGTCAGGCGGTGCCCGTCTTCTGGCACGGTGAACGGCACCCTGAAGGCTACGCTCGCCGTCAGGTTGGCGAGCAGTTCATCGTCGCAAAACCGGATGCTCTCCATGTCCAGATGAATTGCATGCTTGACGCGCCGTCCGCCCGATTCCTCCATGCCGCGCCAATTCTTGACGCTGTTGGTCAGCAATACATAGCTCGGCAACATGACGATGGAATTATCGAAATTGCGCACCTTGATGGTATTCAGCGCGATATCGATCACCGTGCCATCCGCCACGAATCCAGGCACCTCGATCCAGTCGCCTACGCGCAGCATGTCATAGGCGGCCAGTTGAATGCTGGCGACAAAACCTAGTAACGAGTCGCGGAAGATGATGATCAGCAACGCGGTCAGCGCGCTCACACCCGTGAGGAAATTGGCGGGCGATCTGTGCAATAAAAATGACACGACAGCAATCAGCGCAAGCACGTACAGGACGATGGTGGCTATCTGAAGAAAGCTCTTTATCGGTCTTTGGTTAGCGAAAGGAAAATGACTATACCGATCCTCGATGCTGCCCAAAAACGCGAATGCGGCACGCAGGACCGTCGCCACCATGAAGCAGGCGGATAGCGTTTCCACCGGACGACCCAGCGCGGAAATGACCGGAAACGAGACACCGGATAGCAGGGGAGCCGAGAAATAGATAATGGCCGCAGGCACGAGTGGCGCCAGTCGATGAAACACCTTGCGGCGCTCGGCGGCGCGCAACCACTTGCGGCGCTCGCCACGGGCGAGGTGGCCAACGATCTTCAGCAAGATAAAGCGGGTGACGTAGTAGCAAAGCGCGCTGGACAACGCGATCGCCAGGAACAGCGCAATGACGAGAATGATCGCCACGGGCATGCTGTCGGTGTGGACATAGAAATGACGCCCGTCTGGTCCATTCACTACGCGGAACATGTTATCGAACATAGATCCTCTCAGTGCCGACCAGCCTGGTTTTCTGAAGATGATCCAGGCCCGCGCAATACCGGTCATTCCCCGTTCTGGCTATGCAGTCTCGCTAGACGTTGCTGCAGTGCGATTCAAACAGCCTGTCAACGGCATTGTAACGGCCTCCTGATCTTTACGGCGAGGCCATCTCGCTTCGAGTCCTAAGCCGCACCGCTTAAGTTTTACTTATACCCAACCCATTTTGGCTGATTGGACCGGGCTGATTCGGCTACCGACTATCTAGTCAATGCAGGTTGCTTCACATCAGGTGAAGCACGCGCATTCAACTAGCGGGAGCCAGACATGCTAGCCGATGAGGCAATTACGGGCGATGCTGAAATCGCTCACATGCGCAGTGCCCTTGCGGGCACGGTCGCACAATCCAGTCACGAGATCGTTGCGCTCGCACGCGCTTTGGTGGCTGTTCCCAGCGCCTACCCGCCGGGCAACACCTACGCCATGGCGGACGCTATCGCGGCGATGTTCGAAGGTTTCGATGTCAGCGTCGAACAATACGGCACGCTCCCCCATGTCATGAATCTCGTGGTCCGCGTCCGCGGGGCCGCTCCGGGTCGACGTCTCGTCTTTAACGGACACCTCGACACGTTCCCTCTTGTCAGCGCGAAGCAATGGTCTGCTGATTTCAACGGCGAGGAGCGCGACGGAAAGTTATTTGGGCTAGGGGTGTCCGACATGAAAGGCGGACTCGCCGCCATCATCTTCGCCTTGCGCCATCTTTCCCGACTGCGTGATTCGTTCGCAGGCGAGGTGGTAGCCACGTTTGCCGGTGACGAAGAAAGCATGGGTACTGAGGGCAGCGGATACCTTCTGGATCATGTGCCGCACGCAGCCGGCGACGCGATGATCAGCGCCGACACCGGTTCGCCCCACGTGTTGCGATTCGGCGAAAAGGGAATGATCTGGCTGCGTCTGGATGCAGCCGGCAAGTCGGCTCACGCGGCACACGTGCATAAGGGCGATAGCGCTATCGAGAAACTGCTGGATGTCATTCAGGAGCTCAAGAGCGTACGCGACTATCCCGTTGCGGCGCGTCCGGAAGTGCTCGCTGCTATCGCTCGCTCGGCCTGCGTGTCTGAAGCAATCTCGGGCGCTGGCGAAAGCGATGTGCTTCGCCGTCCCACCATCACGTTCGGCACGATCAGCGGTGGCCGGTTATCGAATCTGATTGCGGATCACGCGACCGCAACAGCCGATATCCGGCTTCCAGTCGGTGTATCGGTGGCGCAAATGAAGGCCAGGATAAGTGCAATCGTCGCTCGTCATCCCGGTGTCTCGCTGGACATTGTTCGCGAGTACGAACCGAGCTGGACCGATCCCGATCACGAGGTTATCCGAACACTCAAACGCCATTGTGCCGCGAAGCTTGGTACCGAGCCGGTCGTCAACATGCGCGTGGGTGCGTCCGATGCACGGCTGTATCGCCGCCACGGTGTGCCGACGGTCGTATGCGGCCTGACTTCTTACAACATGGGTGCGGCGGATGAATACGTGCACGTCGACGAACTGCGGGCGTTAGGCGAAATCTTCGCGCTTACCGCATTCGACTACCTGAATGCGCCGGCAGACGCTTAAGCGCCGCCTCCTTACCAAAGATCGTCAGTGAGCTCGCCGTCACGCGGTGTTTGCTGACACCTCTCGCATCGGAAAAGGAAATACCATGTCCACCGATAACGCTCTAACCCCCGAGCAGCGCAGCAAGTTCCGGCGCATTCTGGCGTCGGCGCTGGTCGGCAATATGCTCGAGTTCTACGACCTGTTTGTGTATGGTTTTTTAGCGGTCGTCATTGCCAAGGCTTTCTTTCCTACCGGCGATGCCTACACGTCGATGCTGGCCGCCGCAGCAACCTTTGGCGTCAGCTATTTCATCCGGCCGCTGGGCGCGATGGTTCTTGGAGCCTATAGCGACAGGCACGGCCGCAAGGCGGGCATGATGCTCACGATCTGGCTCATGGGCGCGGGTACGTTGGTGATCGCGTGCGCGCCGACCTATGCCATGTTCGGGGTTGCCGGCACGTTGATCCTGGTCCTCGGCAAGATCTTGCAGGGGTTCTCGGCGGGCGGTGAATTCGGTTCGACAGTGTCCTTCGTGACCGAGCACGCACCCGCGCGCATGAAGGGTTATTTCGCGAGTTACCAGGTCGTCGGGATTGGTCTTGCGACCGGTCTGGCTAGCCTGGTGGGACTCGGCACCAGCAAGCTGATGACGCCCGATACCTTGATGGCATGGGGCTGGCGCATACCTTTCCTGATCGGGCTCGCGATCGTGCCGTTTGGTTACTGGATTCGCCGCCGCGTCGATGAAACGCCTGAATTCAAGGCTTCCC
Source organism: Burkholderia sp. S171 (assembly GCF_009766085.1). Lineage (GTDB taxonomy): Bacteria > Pseudomonadota > Gammaproteobacteria > Burkholderiales > Burkholderiaceae > Caballeronia. Next base: position 22,969 of record NZ_LMUF01000064.1, read on the forward strand.
ACCACGAACGCAACCCGATTCGGAACACCTTGGCAACGGCGAAGATGCGCATCGCGGCGGCGATCGGCTTGTACTCGCTCGCGGCATCGACGAATTATTTGCTCGGTGTGTTCATCCCCCTCTATGCGCAGAAAGTGCTGGGCATGAGCGCGGCGGATTCCATGTGGGGCGCCATTGGTTATTCGGTCGCGCAGATCGTTTTGCCGCCGGTCTTCGGCGCGCTCTCGGATAGAGTGGGCCGCCTCCCGCTGATCGCGGCAGGCACCTCGCTGACGGCAATCCTGACTATCCCCGCGTTCCATCTGATGGTCGCCTCGCCGACGGTGGGAACGTACGTGTTCTGCGTCACGGGGCTGACTGCATGCGTGATGGTGTTCCAGGGTGCGATGCCCGCGTTCGTGGCCGAACTCTTTCCGCATGACACGCGCACGACCAGCATTGCTATCGTTCACAACCTGACCTTTGCGGTGTTCGGCGGGTTGTCGCTGATGATCTGCACGTGGATTGCCAACGCGACCGGCAGCAAGTTCATCCCCGCTTATTACGTCATGGTCACGGCGGTGCTTGCGCTGTTGTGTATTCTGTACTTTCGCAAGCGGGTCGACCCGGTTGTGGCGAGCGCGAGCGTGTTAACGAATGCATGAGCAGACGGCTAGCCGCTCGCCCGGGCCGACTGCGAAGTTGAATCCAACCGGACTCCCCATTCGATGCGGCTCAGGCATATAGAGGTCGTGAACGCTATCCGTGTCACCGGAACGCTTAAAGCGGCCGCCGCGCTGCTGTCCCTGACGCAGCCGGCGATCACGCAAATCTTGCAAAGCGCGGAGCGCCAGCTAGGTTATCCGCTGTTCGACCGGGTTCGCGGCAAGCTGATTCCAACGCGGGAGGCACAGTTGCTGTTCCCCGAAATACTTCGGCTCGATGAACAGCTTCAGGCCGTCCAGCGGCTCGCGCAGAACCTGCGCGGCGGCACCGGTGATTCATCCATACGCGTGCTCGCGGCGCCCGCGCTCGCACAGACCGTGGTGGCCGATGCAGCGCTGGCGTTTCAAGCGAAGCATCCAGGCGTGAAGCTGTCGATTCGCGCCGATTACTCGGCGACCGCCGTTGCCAGCATCGCGCTCATGGAGGCGGACGTCGGCATCCTGTATCACAGCGTGTCCCACCCGGCCATCAAGGAGATCGAACTGGCTGCCAGCCGGCTTGTTTGCGTGGGACATCCTTCCATGTTGCCGGACGTGTCATTCATTGAACTCAATGCGCTGGAGGGCCGCGAGATTGCCGGGCCGGATCCCGCGGACCCGCTGGGAAGGCTGCTCGCCAAGCGCCTGGAAGAGCTCTCAGTGACCGTCGATGTCACCATCACCGCGCAGTCATATCACTCGCTGATTGCGCTGGCGACGCGGTCCAAGCTGATCACCATAGTCGATGAAGCTGCGGCGCTTTCGGCTCGCGCACAAGGGCTTCGGGTGGTGCCGTTGTCGCCGCTTATCGCGATTCCAATTGTAGCCAGCGTCGCGATCAATGGTGAACGATCGGCACTCGTCGAACAATTTGTCGAGACGTGCCGGGAGATCCTGCGTTCGATGAAGTGACTTCCTTACCGGCTGACGTGTCTTGCTTCAAAGCACGGTCGATGGAAACTGGACACTGACCACCAGCCCGCCGCCGGGTGCATCGCCAAGCGTGATCTGCGCGTGATGTACCCGCGCGATTTCGCGCACGATCGCGAGGCCGAGGCCGCTGCCTTCCACGTATTGTTCGGTCTGGCTCCGGTAGAAACGCTCGAACACGGCATCGCGTTCATGTGGCGCAATGCCCGGACCATTGTCAATAATCTGCAGCAACGGGCCCTCTTCAATTCGTGCAACGCGGACGGTGATGATGGAGCCATCGCCGGCATAACGAACGGCGTTATCGATGAGATTGCCGCACAACTCCGCTAGCAACTCCCGATTCCCCATCACCTCGATATCCGCCTCGTGCTCGAAACCGAGATCGATATTGCGCGCCCGCGCCACGGGCGACCAGTCGAGCGTTACGCTGCGCGCGAGTTTGTCGAGACGCAGCGGCACAAGCACGCCGACCTCGCTGCTGTCGTTGTCGAGGCGCGATAGCGACAGCAGTTGCTGCACGCCCTTTGCAGCTTGCCTGACGGCGCCGTTAAGACGCGTCAGATGCAAACGGGCGGGTTCATTCAGCGTTTCGCGCAGCGCAAGTTCCGATTCAGCCTGGATGATGGCGAGCGGCGTCTTCAACTGATGCGCGGCGTCGGTGAAAAAGCGCCGCCGCGATTCCTGCATCCGCCGCAACCGTCCGATGTATTGATTGATGGACTCCACCAGCGGCTCCACTTCGTTCGGCAGGCCCGCTTTATCGAGCGGAGCGGGGTCGTCTTCCGTGCGTGCCGCGACCTTGGCCGAGAGCCGGTGCAGCGGCCTCAGTCCGCGCCCCACACCGAGCCAGACGATGGCCAGCGCCAGCACGACCAGGAGGCACTCCTGCAGCAGCGAACCCATCAGGATCTGACGAGCGAGCGCCTGGCGCGGCTCGATTGTCTCGCCGACCATGATCCACACCACGCGTGTCTGGGCGCCCGGTACGTCGTGTACCGGCAGGCGCAGTACGCCCATGCGTAACTCTTCGCCGCGAAAGCTGGCATCGTAGAAACTCGTTTGATAGGACTCGGGCGTCGCGCGTGGCGGTGGCGTCGGCAAGTCGGGATAACCGGTCACCGCGCGGCCGCCTTCTTCGCGGATCAGGTAATAGATCTTGCCGCCCGCATTCGATTCGAACATCTCCAGCGCGAGATACGGCAGGTCCACTTCCACCGTGCCGTTGACGAAACGCGTGCCTTCGCGAATCGACTTCAGCGAGTACTCGAGCGAGCGGTCGAACGCGACATGCGCGGCGCTCATCGCACGTTGATACGTCAGCCATGCATCGAGCGCGAGCAGGGCGAGCAGCGGCAGCAGCAGCCATAGCGCGACTTGCCGCCGAAGATTCGGCTTGTTCATCAGACGCCGGCCGCAGCAGGTTCTTGTTTGGCTTCCAGCAAATACCCCAGTCCGCGCAACGTGACGATGGCAACGCCACTGCGTTCAAGTTTCTTCCTGAGCCGGTACACGTAGATCTCGACCGCATCCGAATTCACGGACTCATCAATGCCGAAGATCTTCTCCGACAGCGTTTCCTTATTGATCGCGCGGCCGTTGCGCAGGATCAGCACTTCCAGCACCGCGCGCTCGCGTGGCGTCAACGCAAGTGGCTCGCCGGCAAGACGAAAGCTGTGGTCGACGCTGTCGTATTCGAGCGGCCCACACGCGGTTTTTGTCTGCTCATGACCGTGGCTGCGCCGGATCAGCGCGCGAGCCCGCGCTTCGAGTTCGCTCAGTTCGAACGGCTTGGCGAGGTAGTCATCGGCGCCGAGATCGAGACCCTTCACCCGATCCTCCACAGACCCATGCGCGGTCAGGATCATCACCGGCACCGCATTGCGACGTTGCCGCAAGCGCCGCAGCACTTCGAGCCCGTCGAGTTTTGGCAGCCCGAGATCAAGGATCACGAGCGCGTAATCCTGCGTGCGCAAAACGTGGTCGGCGGCCTCGCCGTCATGCATGCAATCGACGGTAAAACGCGCTTGCGAAAGCGCGTCCGTCAGCGACTTGGCGAGGGTGGGATTGTCTTCAACGAGGAGTACACGCATAAGGGGAATCAGGGAAATCCATGAGGCCGAAACCGGGGTGTGCGGCCATTTTCGATAAGAAATGAAAGCAGGCTGAAAGTAGTTGAAGTTTACTATGCGCCCACTCGAACATAACAAACATACGACAAGTAGTTCTGGAGGAAGACATGAGAAATTTGAATCACAAGCTGCGGCTGCCGGCCGCCCTGGCGTTGCTTCTGGCGATGCAGGCAGCATATGCGCAGGTACCCGAGGGTTATCCCGGGGGTTATCAGGCAGTGATCGATGGCGCGAAGAAGGAAGGCAAGCTGCTGATTTATTCGGTCACGGATACCGCGCTCGTGCGGCCGCTCATTAAGGACTTCGAGTCCATGTACGGCGTCAAGGTCGAGTACAACGACATGAACAGCACAGAGCTCTACAACCGCTTTATCAGCGAGAATGCCGCGAACAGCACCAGCGCGGACGTGCTGTGGAGTTCGGCCATGGACCTGCAGGTCAAGCTCGTCAACGACGGCTTGATGGCAAGCTACGAGTCCCCTGAAGCCCCGCACGTGCCGCAATGGGCGCAGTACCAGAAGCAGGCCTATGGCACGACCTACGAGCCGCTTGCGATCGTCTACAACAAGCGCCTGCTGCCGGCAAACGAAGTGCCGCAGACGCGCGCCGAGTTCATCAAACTGCTCACCACGCACGCCGATAAATTCAGGGGCAAGGTCACCACGTACGATATCGAGAAATCGGGTGTCGGCTTCAACTACCTGACTCAGGATGTCCGCGTGAACCCTCAAGTCACGTGGCAACTGGTCGAAGCCATGGGCGTGTTGAATCCGAAATTGCAGTCGAGCACGGGCGCGATGATGGAACGTATTTCGTCCGGTGAGAACCTGATCGGCTACAACATCCTGGGCTCGTACGCGTTTGCGAAGGCGAAGAAAGATCCTTCAATCGGATACGTCTATCCGAAGGATTACACGCAAGTGGTGAGCCGCCTTGTGACGATCTCGAAGAAGGCGAAGAACCCCGACGCGGCCAAACTGTGGGTGGACTACCTGTTGTCCAAACGCGGTCAGACGCTGCTGGCGAACCAGGCCAACCTGTTCTCCATTCGTGCCGACGTGGATGGTGAAACCTCCATGGCAGGGCTCACCAAGCAACTGGGCGACTCCCTCAAGCCGATTCCCATCGGCGCGGGTTTGCTGGTCTATCTGGACCAGTCCAAGCGCCTCGAATTCCTGAAGCAGTGGCAGCAGGCTATCAAGCGCTAAGCCCACAGTCCGCCTAAGCCGGCGGATCTCCCGATCACTTCTCGCATGCGCCGCACAAGGCGCAGGGAAACACGCATGCTGACTCAAAGCTCGAACGATGTGCCGGGCGTCCTCACGACGAACGGCACCGGCAAAGTGCCGACCCTGCCCGACAGCGGATGGCGTGGCCTGGGCGCGACATTTCGATGGATCGTGATAGCGGTGCTGACTGTGGCAGTGCTGTTGCCGCTCTCGTTTATCGTGGTGCAGAGTTTCCTGAATGCACCGTTCTTCGATGCCAACCGGACCTTCGGCATCGCGGGTTACCGGTTTATTTTCGAAGACCCTGACTTCTGGTCGGCGCTGAAGAACTCGTTCATCATTGCCGGCGGAATGCTGTTTATCTCGATCCCGCTCGGCGGCATCCTCGCGTTCCTGATGGTACGTACCGACTTGCCTGGACGTCGTTGGCTTGAACCGCTGTTGCTCACACCCGTTTTCGTTTCGCCGATGGTGCTCGCGTTCGGTTACGTGGTTGCGGCTGGTCCGGTCGGTTTCTATTCCGTGTGGTTCAAGCAGTTGACCGGCTTCGAGAACGCACCGTGGTCGATCTATTCGATCTTCGCGATCACGATCATCGTTGGCTTGACGCATGTGCCGCACGTGTATTTGTATTCATCGGCGGCGTTGCGCAATCTGGGTTCCGACGTAGAGGAAGCCGCACGCGTAGCCGGCGCCCGGCCCTTTCGCGTCGCGCTCGATGTCAGCCTGCCAATGACCATGCCCGCGTTGTTATTCGCCGGGGTGCTGGTGTTTTTCCTGGGCTTCGAAGTGTTCGGCCTGCCACTGGTTCTCGGCGATCCCGAAGGGCACCTCGTGCTCGCCACGTACCTCTACAAACTCACCAACAAGCTCGGCGTGCCGTCGTATCACCTGATGGCGGCGGTTGCCATGTGCATCGTTGCAATCACCTTTCCGCTCGTACTGCTGCAACGGCGCTTGCTCAAGAGCGCGAGCAAGTTCGTCACGGTCAAGGGCAAGGCGGGGCGTCAGACCGTGCTGCCGCTGGGCGCATGGCGCTGGATTGCGTTGGGCATCGTCGTGTTGTGGTTGTTCCTCACGGTGTTCGTGCCGCTCTCGGGCATCGTGCTGCGTTCGTTCGTCACGAACTGGGGCGAGGGCGTTGCACTCTCGGAAGTCCTGACGCTCGCCAACTTCACCGAACTCTTCGAGCAGGACAACCTCGTCCGCGCGATTTTTAACACGCTTGGCATTGGTGTGATTGGCGGCGCAGTCGCGGTGGGTTTCTATTCACTCGTTGCGTTCGCCGGGCATCGACGCAACGACTGGGGCACCAAGCTGCTCGACTATCTCGTGCTGCTGCCGCGCGCTGTACCAGGGTTACTTGCCGGTCTCGCGTTCCTTTGGATTTTCCTCTTCGTGCCCGGCATCAAGGAGTTGAAGAACTCGATGTGGAGCATCTGGATCGCCTACACGGTCGTATGGCTCGCGTACGGCATGCGCCTGATTCAAAGCGCGTTGCTGCAGGTCGGCCCCGAACTTGAAGAGGCCGGGCGCAGTGTCGGCGCAACCCGCTCACGCGTGAGTCTCGATGTCACGCTGCCGCTCGTGCGCTTCGGTTTGCTTGCTGCGTGGCTGCTGATCTTCATGATCTTCGAGCGCGAATATTCGACGGCGGTTTATCTCTTGTCCCCCGGCACCGAAGTGATCGGCGCGCTGCTCGTGTCGCTGTGGGCGACGGGCGCCGTCGATCAGGTAGCGGCGCTTTCTGTCATCAACATCGCGATGGTCGGCGCCGGGCTCGGCGTGGCATTGCGCTTCGGAGTGAAACTTCATGGATAAGCTGATCGTCGACAACCTGTTCCTGAGCTACGGCGCGAATCCGATTCTGAAGGGCGTGTCATTCGAACTGAATGCGGGCGAAGTGGTGTGTTTGCTCGGTGCATCGGGCAGCGGCAAGACCACGTTGCTGCGTGCCGTGGCGGGGCTTGAGCAGCCATCGGAGGGACGCATTGCGCTCGATCAACAAGTCTTCTTCGATGGCGCCGCCAGGATCGATTGCCCCGTCGAGCAGCGTTCTCTCGGCCTCGTGTTCCAATCCTATGCGCTGTGGCCGCATCGCACGGTGGCGGACAACGTGGGGTACGGGCTGAAGCTGCGCAAGGTATCGACCACAGAAAGAAAACGCCGCGTGCAAAGCGCGCTCGATCAGCTCGGACTCGGTCATCTTGCTGAACGTTTTCCGTATCAGTTATCTGGTGGTCAGCAGCAACGTGTCGCTATTGCGCGTGCGCTCGTCTACAACCCGCCGGTGATCCTGCTCGATGAGCCGCTCTCCAATCTCGACGCCAAGTTGCGCGAAGAAGCGCGCGCCTGGCTGCGGGAACTGATCGTGTCGCTGGGACTGTCGGCCCTTTGCGTGACGCACGACCAGACCGAAGCGATGGCGATGTCCGACCGCATCCTGCTGCTGCGCAACGGACGCATTGAACAAGAGGGCACGCCCGCGGAACTCTACGGTTCGCCGCGCTCGCTCTACACGGCGGAGTTCATGGGCAGCAACAATCGTATCGATGCAAAAGTGGCATCCGTCAACGGTTCGCATGTTGTGCTCGCCGGCGATGGTTTCCAGTTGCATGCCCATGCTCGCGATACCTTGCAGGCCGGTCAAAACGCTCAAGCGGTGATCCGTCTCGAGCGGGTGCAAGTCGCGGACGGTCCCGGTCAAAATCGCTTGCAGGCGAATCTTGTCACGTCGATGTATCTCGGCGACCGCTGGGAATACCTCTTCCATTGCGGCGAATTGCGCTTCCGCGCGTTTGGCCATCAGCCGCGGGACCCGGGCAAGCACTGGGTCGAATTCCCGGCCAACGATTGCTGGGCGTTTGCTCAAGCGAGCTAGCCGTTCATCACCAGGAACGCAGGACACTCGCGCAGTTTTCGCAACCGCGCGAGACCGCGTTCGTGCGTCGCAAACCATAACCACAACACGGAGAAGACAAATGAAGCGCAGCAGTATGAGTATTCGAGCAGCATCCGTCGCGGCATTCGCGCTGAGCGGCGCGGCGCACGCACAGTCGAGCGTGACGCTTTACGGCATTGTTGATGCGGGCATTGAATACGTGAATCACGCGAGTAACGACGGTGGAGCGGCGCGCCTCGTATCGGGTGGCAAGAATACGTCGCGGTTCGGCTTCAAGGGATCGGAAGAACTCGGTGGCGGATTGAAGGCCATATTCCAGTTGGAGAGCGGTATCAACATCGCGAACGGTCAGCTCGATGACGGTCCCAACGCGTTGTTCGATCGGCGTGCAACCGTGGGCCTGAAGAGCAAGAAGTGGGGGCAAGTGATCCTCGGACGCACCTTTACCACGACCTACGACTACATGCTGCCGTTCGACCCGATGGGTTACGCGCCGAACTATTCGTGGGCCACGGGCGCGACTGCAACCGGCGGCCGCAAGGACGGCCTGTTCTCGCGTTCGGCGAACGCAGTGCGTTACGACGGCGAATACAGTGGCGTGAAGTTTGGCGCGACGTACGGCTTTGGCAACGTGCCGGGCAGCATGAAATCGAGTTCGAAATATGACTTTGGACTGGGCTACGAGCGTGGTGCGTTTGCTGCGGTCGCTACGTTCGATCGCCAGAATGGCGCCGGCGATAGCGTCACACCTGCGGACTCCACGAACTACATCCAGGGCATTCATGCAGGCGCGAGCTATGACTTTGGCGCTGCGAAGATGATGGCGGGTTATCGGAATTATCGGCGCGCGTTCAATACGGCCGCTGCCACACTGCGTAGCGATACGTACTGGTTCGGCGGTTCATATGAATTCACGCCGGCTTTCACGTTGATTGGCGCGGTGTATCACCAGGACATCAATGACGCGAGCGACGCCGACCCGACGTTGTTCTCGGTGCGCGGCAACTACTCATTGTCCAAGCGTACGACGCTTTATATGTCGGGCGGGTACGCGATGGCGAAGCACGATCAGAAGGTCAGCTTGTCACGTGATCTGGTCGGTGCCGCCGATACGCAGGCGGGTGTGACAGCGGGGATTCAGCATCGGTTTTGATGCGTGGAGTTCTTTGAGGTTTGCCGCAGCGCGCACTAGCACTAGCTCGCGCGCTGCGGTGACCATCGACTCCTGCTTT
>NZ_LMUF01000064.1:32107-183084 GCF_009766085.1 Burkholderia sp. S171
CCGCCACTTCCGGCGGGGCTTGCCGGAACAATCGCGTGATCCAGCACAGGTACACCAACCCGATCACGAACCAGATTGCGCCTAGCACCAGCGCTGTCTTCTCAAGGCTCGCCAGCAGCCAGATATCCGCGATCGCACCGATCAGCGGAAACACCAGCCCGCCGATCACGCCAATCTTCTTGTCACCATGATCCCCCGACAAATAGATCCTGACCACGCAAAGATTGACGGCGGTGAACGCGAGGAACGCGCCGAAGTTGATGAAAGACGTTGACGTCGCCACGTCCAGCTTCAGGGCGATCAAACCCACAATGCCCGCGATCGCGATGTTGATCGCCGGCGTCTTGAACTTCGGATGGATGAAACCAAACACGCGCTTGGGCAGGATTTCATCGCGACCCATGGCGTACAGCAGACGTCCGACGCTAGCCTGTGCCGAGATGCCCGACGCGAACTGCGCGAGGATCAGGCCGGCCAGGAAGACGGTCACGAAGATATCGCCGCCGATCATCTTGGCGACTTCGAACGCGGCCGAATCGGTGTCCTTGAATTCCACGCCCGGATGCGCAAGCTGCATCGTATAAGCGGCCAAAACGAAGATCGCGCCACCTATCAACGCGATCCACAAGATCGCACGCGGCATGTTCTTTTTCGGGTCGATTGTCTCTTCAGTGAGCGTGGAGACTGCATCGAAACCAAGATACGAATACGCGGCAATGGCGGCCCCGGCCATGGTCGAGGCGAACGGCACATGGCCTTTGAAGAACGGTTCCGCCAACGCAATCCCGCCAGGACCTGCCGCAGCCGATGCATAGTGCCAGCACAACACGACAAACAAACCGACAATCGCCAGTTGCACGACCATCAACACAATATTGAAGCGCGCGGCCAGTTCAATCCCCACAATGTTCAGCGCGCTCGTCAAGACGATGAACGCGACGATCCAGATCCACGTGGGCACGGTCGGGAACGCGGCGTTCAGATAAGCCGCGCCGATCAACCAGATCACCATCGGCAGGAAGAAATAGTCGAGCAGCGTTGCCCAGCCGACCAGGAAGCCCAGATGCGCATTGAAGGTCTTGCGTGTGTAGGTATAAGCGGAGCCTGCCACCGGATAGAGCCTTGCAAGCTTGCCGTAGCTCAGCGCCGTGAAGGCGATAGCAACGAGGGCAAGTAAGTAGGCGAGGGCGGCGGTGTCATCGCTTGCTTTGGCGAGCACGCCATAGGTGCCATATACGATCAACGGCGCCATATAGGCCAGGCCGAACAGCAATACGGACGGCAAGCCGAGTGTGCGTTTCAGATGCGACTGCGCGGCTACGGACGAGTCTTGCATGATATCTCCGGGACTTTCGACAGGCGTGGGCGGGCGCGTCTGGAGCACGGGCTCCGGACGATTCATGTGCTACGGAACTGCTGAAAACTTCAGTCGATCAAGCGACGGCGCTCTTCGATCAAAAGCGCACGTGATCCATTTGCGTTATCGACCGGCGTGAGGCCGAGCGGCACGCGTGCATCGTTCAAATAACGATAGTGCTCACGGCTGGCCTCCAGCCGCTTGAAGTCGATATCCACGCTTAGCAACTTTTCTTGCGCACCCGCCGCAGCAACGATCTCGCCGAAGGGATCAACCAGCGCGGATTCGCCGGGGAAGGTGAGGTTGTCGTCGCCGGTGCCGCAGCGGTTCACCATGAGCGCGAACATCTGGTTTTCCATTGCACGCGCGGTAATGGCCCGCCGATGCACCGGGCCGAACGGATCCATGTTGCCGTTGGTGACGATCAGCAGGTCGGCATCGAGCGCGGCGACCGCACGGGCGGTCTCGGGAAACTCGATGTCGTAGCAGATCAGCAGTCCGACCGTGATGCCGTTCCACAAGCATGTTTCGAAGCGATCACCCGGCGTGAACACGCCCACGTCCGACGCCCACAGGTGCGTCTTCCTATAGCGCAGCGTGATCTCTCCTTTGTCATCGACCAGTACGGTCGTGTTGTAGAATCGCGCGCCTTCGCGTTCGGCCAGGCCCACCGCGACCGAAACTCCAGCGCGTCGTGCAGCGTCGCGTACGGCGGCCAGTGCAGGGCCATCAAGCGACTGCGCGACGTCCGCGACGTTTTCCCGCGTCGGAAAACCGGACAGGGTTGCTTCGGGGAACACGATCAGCTTCGTGCCCCCGGCGATATCGGCGCGGCAGATTGTTTCGATGACCTTGCGGGTGTTGTGCCCGACGTCGCCATCGACGAGCGCGAGTTGTGCGAGTTCTGCCTGCATTAAATCCGTCTCCTTCCAGATACCTTTCAAGGGCATTATTCGAGTGCCCACGTTTTCGTCCGGACTATTATCGAGGCATTATTTTTGTCCAGGAATTACCCACCAGGGTTACCCTTACCGGAGGAGACGATGGAGTTTCAATGGCATGATCTCGCGTTCCATAGAGAGATCGGTTCAGCCATCGACGCACTGGACGGCCCGCATTTCTGGGCTCGACTTACGCGGGTGCTCGAGCGGCATATCAGCTTCGACAGTTGGGTTGCGCTGCGTTTTGCCCGCAACGGACCGCCGCTGGTCTGCGCTGAGCAGGCGTTGCCTGACGGCAAGATCGACCTGTTGTTCCAAGATTATCTGGCAGCGCTTTACCAGCTCGATCCATTTTATCTGGCCGCCTTTGAGCAGCGGGTCTCGGGTTTCTACACGCTAGCCGATGTCGCGCCCGACAACTTCAAGATGACCGAGTACTACCAGCGCTACTTCAAGAAAAACATTGTTGGCGACGAAGTGCATTTTAATGTTTTGATCGACGCCAATCACACCATGGGGTTTTCACTCGGCAATATGCGCCGTTACGACGAGCGTGAAGTGGCGTTGCTGACGTTGTTCTCGCCTTGGGTGCTCGCCTTGATGCAGCAGCGCTTGCGATACGAAAATTTCGGTATGGTGCCAGGAGCTTCCGACGCCGCGGAGGGCGGGCAACACGATCTTCCCGCGCGGTTCGGGATGCTCACTGAGAAGAGCGGGCGCGGTGCATTGACGGCGCGCGAAATTGAAGTCGCCATGTTGTCGCTGAGCGGATTCTCATCGCGTGCGATTGCGGAGAAGCTGACCATTTCGTTCGAGACGGTCCGCGCGCACAAAAAGCATATTTATTCGAAGCTCGGCATTGGTTCGCAATCAGAGTTGTTTGCGCTGTTCTATGAACCGGGGTTGCACCCGTTTGCGGAAGGTTCGGAGGGGGACATAACGACGCCCGCGGGGCATCGGTGATGTTTCGCTCGCGCCAGCAGAATGCCGAAAGATCAGCCGGCCGCCGGTGCGAGCGAAAAATTCAATGATGGTAGCGGTACTCCTGCGTGCGCCCGCCGTATCCATACGAAGCTGCCCTGACATCTTCAACATGGATATAACTTTCTTCATGCAGATCGCCCAATATCCTGCCGAACCCTTCATAAACCGCCGAGATGTACCGTGCTTTCTCGTCCTTGGTATTCGTTTCGTCGGTGATCTTGATATCGAAATAGAAACTGGATTTCTTCTGCTCGCTTAGCAGCCGGCCACCAATGACCCAGCTATCCGGGTTAATGAACTGAATGGCGATCGCCGTCACCTCTCGCTTCTTGCCCAGGATACTGGAGGTCAGTTCAAGCAACATGTCCGATATGGCAGCAACAGCCTCGGGTGATTTTTCAATGCTTACCTTCACGTTTAGAATCGGCATTTCTCATCTCCAATTAGTTCGCTATACAACTATTTAGGAAAAAAATCAGTCGAGGCTCGACCGTGCATCTTTCACGCTTGCGACCGTGGTCGCAAAGCGTTCCTCACCGAGTTCAGCCTTCAAACGTTTGGTGACCGCAGCACTTGCAGCGTTCAACGAATCCTTGATTCGCAGCGCCTCGTCAGTGGGATGAATCGCGGTCTCACGTCCGTCGGATGCGGTAAGCCGGCGTTCGATAAACATCAACTTCTGCAAACCGTCCAGTGTCCGCGTTGCAGTGGATCGTGAAATGGCCAGTTCAGAGGCCAACTCGCTTTGCACGATGCCAGGTTTCGCCAGCACCGCGCGCAGCATGAAACCCTGCGGCGGGGTCAGGCCAAACGCCTTGTACGCGTTCGCCCACTCGCGCTCGAGGCTTCGCGCAAGTGCCGTTGTGTTGAAGTAAATGCAGTGATCGAACATGAACACACTGTAGAAGAAAATGATTCGCTATGCAACTAGTTTTGATTTCCCAATATGCAATACGTAAGCTAATTGACAGACTTTGCTTCTCACCAATCCTTACCGGATATTTCACAAAACTTTCTTGAATCGTCTGCAGACTGGCGTCCGCGATGCAACGGAAACGTTTGCGCGTATCCCCGAACAAGCGGAGACAGCATGAGACGAACCGCGATATTGGCATTGACAGCACTGGCAACGTTGACGCTCGCCGCCTGCGGACCGGACGATCAGGCGGGCGTTAGCGCCACGCAACAAGCCTCGGCTAACGCGTCGTTGCCAGCCAGCGCCGTTGAGCCGGTTGTGCTGGCAGCACCGTCCGACGACCAGGCCGCGAGCAGTCCCATTGCGGCCGCTCAGGCAAGCCTCGCGGCAGACGCGCAGCAGGTCGCGCCCGTGCTCCACTCCGCGCCTGCTTCATCCGAGTGAGCCTGCAAGCAACGCTCGCCCTTGAATAAAAATCCCCATCCTGATCGGCTCCTTCGACCGGGACGGCATTGCCGCAACATCATGACGCCACGAGGTGAATCAAAATGACATTGAATAGCCGCCGCCGTTTCCTGCAGACCGTTGCTACTTCAGCCGGCGCCGCCGCTGCGCTGACGGTGTTCCCCGAGTCCATTCGCAAAGCGCTCGCCATTCCGGCGTCAGGGCGCACCGGATCGATCAACGACGTTGAACACATTGTCGTGTTCATGCAGGAGAACCGTTCCTTCGATCACTACATGGGTCACCTGCGAGGTGTACGCGGATACAACGACCGCTTCCCGATCCCGCTGCCCAGCGGCCAACCGGTGTGGTTCCAGCCATCGAAGGAAGATGCGACGAAACCCGTGCTGCCGTTTCACCTGAATACGCTGACGACCAGTGCGCAATGCATAGGCGACCTGGACCACTCGTGGTACCCGACGCACTACGCGATCAATAACGGCCGTTACGACCAGTGGCCCGCGTATAAGACCGATATGACGATGGGTTATCACCTGCGCAGCGACATTCCGTTTCACTACGCGCTCGCCGATGCCTTCACCGTCTGCGATGCCTACTTCTGCTCGCTGCCCGGCCCGACGCATCCGAACCGCGCGTACCTCATGACGGGGATGGTTGATCCCACGGGCACGAAGGGCGGCCCGCTGCTCGACAACAATGACTATGTGGATGGCGACGGTCCGCCGCAATATCAGTTGCTCTCCTGGACGACCTATCCGGAACGTCTGGAAGCGGCCGGCATCACGTGGCAGATCTACCAGCAAGGCCTGACCGGCGCTGATCCGCTGAACGGCAATTACGGCACCAACGTGCTGCAGAATTTTGCGAACATCATCAATGCGCCGCAAGGCTCTTCGCTGCAGTTGCGCGCGAACGCCGTGCGTACGATCGATGACCTGAAAGCCGACGTGCTGGCGAATAAATTGCCGCAGGTATCGTGGCTGTGTCCGCCCGCCGCGTACTCGGAGCATCCGAAATACACGCCGGCTTACGGGGCGGAATACACGTCGACAATTCTGGATGCGCTGACCGCTAATCCGGAAGTCTGGAGCAAGACGGTATTGTTCATCATGTACGACGAGAACGATGGTTTCTTCGATCACCTCGTGCCGCCGCAGCCGCCTATGTCGCGCGCGCAAGGTTTGTCGACGGTGACCACCGAGGGCGAGCTCCATACGGTCGTCAATCCGGGGCGGGGTGGCAGCTACACCGCCGACGGCCTGCCGTATGGCCTCGGCCCGCGTGTGCCCATGACGGTTGTTTCACCATGGACGAAGGGCGGTTTCGTTTGTTCGCAAGTGTTCGATCACACGTCGGTGATTCGTTTTATCGAAGCGCGCTTCGGGGTGATGGAGCCGAACATTACGCCGTGGCGTCGTGCGGTATGCGGCGACCTGACCACGGCCTTCGATTTCCGCACGCCCGATGCGCAAATGCCGGTGCTGCCCGACACCAGCAACTACAAGACGATCGCGGACAATCAATGTGCGACGCAACCGGCGCCGACGGTGCCGGCCGTGCCCGGCGTGATCGATCCGCAAGAGCCCGGTACCCGTTTCGCCCGCGCGCTGCCCTACGAGTTGTATGTGCAAAGCAGTCTCGATCCGGACTACAAGGCACTGACGCTTCATTTCGCCAATACCGGCTCGCAGGGCGCGCATTTCTATGTCTATTCATCGAACCGCACTGACGGTCCGTGGCGCTATACCGTTGAGGCGGGCAAGACTTTGCGCGACAGCTTCGACATCAACAGAACGGCGGGCATCTACGCGTTCACGGTCTATGGTCCGAACGGATTCGTGCGCGAGTTCGCCGGTACGTTGACGCCGCCGGGTAGCGGCAGTCTGTCCCATCCGCCGGCTGACCCCGAATTAGCGGTGCAATACGATGTCGCGAACGGCAACGTGTCCGTGAAGTTCACGAACCGGGGCCGCGGCATTGCGCACTTATCGGTAGCCGATAACGCCTATGGTGCGCGGCCGCGTTCGGTGTCGGTGCCTTCGTTGGGGTCGACGGAAGCGTCGTGGGTTCTGGCCGCGAGTCACCATTGGTACGACCTGAGCGTCACGAGCAACGAAGATCCCACGTTCTTGCGCCGTCTTGCGGGTCACGTTGAAAACGGCCGGCCGAGTATCAGCGATCCGGCCGCTGTTGCTCCGGTGACGACGCTCGCTTAACGCAGGGGTAGCCAGCGCGAACCCGGTACGTGTCGTCCAAAACGTCCGGGTTCGCGTCGCTAGAAGATTCATCGTTTTCCAATAACGATATTGACGGCAAGCACTAAAGCCCTTTATTGTTTGCCACATGAACTCGCATTTCTTCACCCTCACGACCGCGACTACCACGACCACCATCTCAGGCGGGTCGTCTGGAGGCCGTGCGCGATAAAGTATCGAGGTGCGTTTTTCAGAAGGCCCCGCCGGAAACGGACGGGGCCTTTTGCGTTGTGCAGCCCCCTGTCCGTTACGGCTCTTGAATTTAACGGAGAGCATTGTGGACGATATCGATCATCGGCAGTTAGGTAACAAGCTTGACCTGTTCCATCAGCAGGACGAAGGACCCGGAATGGTGTTCTGGCATCCGCGTGGGTGGGAGCTTTATCGCGTAGTGGAGGATTACATCCGGAGTCGAATGCGGGGCGCGGGGTTTCGTGAAGTGCGTACGCCGCAACTGCTGGCGCGTTCGCTTTGGGAACGCAGCGGGCATTGGGAGAAATTTCAGGCGGGCATGTATTCGGTGAACGGCAGTCAGCATGAGGCTCATGGTGAAGCCCAGGATGAAGCTCACGACGGCCAGCCTTATTGCCTGAAACCCATGAGCTGTCCTTGTCATGTGCAGATTTTCAATCAGCGCATTCGTTCTTATCGTGACCTGCCGATCCGATACAGCGAGTTTGGCGCGTGCCATCGCGAGGAGCCTTCGGGGTCGCTCGAGGGATTGAAGCGCACGCGCGCTTTCACGCAAGACGATGCCCATGTGTTCTGCACGGAAGATCAGGTGGAAGCCGAGGTAGGGCGGTTTTGCGACTTGCTTCGCGCGGTCTATGCCGACCTTGGCTTCTCGACGTTCCGCGTGCAACTGGCTACGCGTCCGGATCAGCGGGCAGGCGATGACGCGGTCTGGGATCGTGCGGAAGAGGCGCTTGCGAAGGCCGCGACGTCCGCCGGCCTGACGTTCGATGTGCGTCCGGGGGAAGGGGCTTTCTATGGCCCGAAACTCGAATTCCATCTGATGGATAGCCGTGGCCGTAGCTGGCAGTGCGGCACGATCCAGCTTGACTTCGTGTTGCCGGATCGACTCGATGCAAGCTTCGTCTCGTTCGAGGATGAACACGTTCGCCCGGTGATGATTCACCACGCGGTCCTGGGCAGCATGGAGCGGTTTATCGCGATGCTTCTTGAACATCATGAAGGTTGGCTGCCGCTGTGGCTTGCGCCCGACCAGGTGACGGTGGCAACGGTGTCAGATGCCAGCGCGGGCTATGGTCAACGCGTGATGGACTTGCTCGATGAAGCGGGACTCAGGGCGGTGTTCGACGACAGGCCTGAACGGCTTGAACGAAAGATTGTTGATGCACGCGAGCAGCGGATCCCCGTTTTCATCACGGTGGGGGCACGCGACCAGCGTGACGAGACTGTGTCGCTGCGACTTCGGGACGGAACGCAAAGCACCTTCCTCATTCGAGAGGGTATCGAACGTTTGCGTGAGATGAGTCAAACGCCCGCCAAAGCACGATCGTAAAAATAGGGAAGGAGCCGAGAACCGGCTCTTCCCTGCGCGCACCTCGCCGTTCATCCATCATCTAGCGTGACTCCAAGGGTTTCCCCTCATTAATTCCTGCTTGACCATCGCAATATGACGTTCTAAATTATGTACATGTTCCTACATGTTCTTTTTAGAGGTTCATAAAAGGAACAAGCAACGCGGATTAAAACCGTACGGATGCCTGGAGCTTTCAATCAGGTTTCAGGCGTCGCTTTTTAGCAAAACATGTGCATACTTGTGCTTTACAGAGATTAGACCTTTCAAATCTCATTGGCACAGGAGTCACACCATGGTTAAACGAGCAGTAAAAACCGCAGAGGTCGGACGCTCGAAGGCACATATGGTTGCCGCTACGATCGAGCAGGAAATCCTCACCGGGCGTCTGCCGTTCGGGCAGCAACTGGAAAGCGAGAACGAGCTGGTCGAGCGTTTCGCGGTCAGCCGTAACACGGTTCGCAAGGGGCTCGACCTGCTGACGAGCGGTGGCTTGATTACGCGCAAGGGCGGTATTGGTTCATTCGTGACGTTCAACGGTCAGGCACTTGACGGGACGCTTGGCTGGACCACCGCGATAGAAAAAGCGGGCGGCGCGCAAACCCGTTTGCTGCAGATTGCGCTGATCGAAGACGAGGCGCTTGCGCAGGAGTTGAAGCTTGAGCGCACAGCCTTCGTGGCGATCGACCGGATGCGCGTGATTGGCACCGACACCGACGCGCAGTGCATTTCGCTCGAACGCAGCCGCTTGCCGTTCAACGACGACCTCGCCGCGTTGCCGCTGGAAGGGCTCGTAGGGGGATCGCTGAACCGGACGTTGATCGAGCACGGCATGGTGCCGCATCACGGCGAGCAATGGGCCGAAGTGGTCGGACTGGAAGCGGCCGATGCACGCCTGCTCAAGCGTCGTGCCGGCACTTCGTTCCTGCGTTCGCGACGGCTCACGCGGGACCGGGATGAACGGATTATCGAATATGTCGTGAGCTTGCTGGACCCGGCTTTTTTTGCACTACACCTGGAATTCTGATGTCTTCGTCTTTGCTTTTGAATCACACCACGTTGGCGGATCGCGCACGCGGCGCCTTCTACGGTCTTGCACTCGGCGACGCCTTCGGCATGCCGACCCAGTCGCTTAGCCGCGAGCGGATCGTCGAGCAGTTCGGACGGATCGACAAGCTGGAAAACGCGTTTCCGGATCAACCGATCGCGCCGGGTCTTCGGGCTGGCTCCATCACCGACGACACGGAACAAGCGGTCCTCGTTGCGCATTTGCTGGCCGACGGCCACGGCAAGATCGAACCGATGGCGTTCGCGCATGCGTTGATCGAATGGGAAGCGTCCATGAAAGCGCGCGGTTCGCTCGACTTGCTGGGGCCATCGACGAAACAGGCCATCGTGCGCATTGCCGCCGGTGAAGATCCGCTGCGTACGGGCCGTTTCGGTACGACCAATGGCGCGGCCATGCGCGTGACGCCGGTCGGGATTGCGTTTGACCTGAGGCGCCAGGACCTGTTTATTGATGCCGTCGTGCAGTCGTGCGTCGTGACGCATAACACCACGCTTGGCATTTCGAGCGCGGCGGCGGTGGCGGCAGCGGTATCGGCCGGACTGAACGGCGCGAGCCTGATTGAAGCACTGGAAGCCGGCATTTCGATGGCCGAGGCCGCCGAGAGCCGAGGCTTCTGGGTGGCGGGCGGGCGCATTGCACCGCGCATTCGCCATGCACGTGAGCTGATGCGCAACTGCGCCGCGCACGAGGTGGCGGACACGATCTATGACGTGATCGGCACATCGGTGGCATCGCAGGAATCGGTTGTGGCGACGTTCGCGCTGGCCTTTGATCTGGATGCACGCAACAGCACGATCGAAGCCGCCCTGGGGGCTGCGGCGAGCCTGGGCGGGGACACCGACACGATCGCCGCCATGCTCGGCGCGATCCTCGGCGCGTGCGCCGGTTACGACGCGCTGCCGGCCGGTCCTATCGAGATTATTCGACGCGTGAATTCGCTCGATCTAGAGCCGCTGGTCGACCGCTTGCTTGGACTGCGCGCCGCGGCTGCCTGACACGCTTTAACCCGCGCTTTAACGCACTTTTTTCGCAGCACCCGCTGTACCCTCTAATCTGGAGATCGGACTCAGATGGCTTCGTCACGCACGTCAAACAGCGCTCGCCGAGTCGAGACGCGTGGTATTGAACCCGTACCGGAAGGCGAATGTCATGGGCATCCGCTGCAGCTTTTCTGGGTCTGGTTCGCCGCCAACATCAGCATCCTTGGACTGCCGCTCGGCGCGACGCTGGTTGCTTTCCAGCATCTTGCGATCTGGCAGGCCGCGCTTGTCGCGGTGATCGGTGCGGCGGGATCGTTCGCGATCGTCGGCGTAATCTCGATCGCCGGACGGCGCGGGCATGCGCCGAGTCTCACACTGTCGCGTGCGATCTTCGGCGTGCGCGGCAACATTGGGCCGACTATCGTTTCACTGTTGTCACGGCTCGGCTGGGAGACCGTCAACACGACCACCGCGGCGTACGTGCTGCTGTCGCTGGCAACCATTGTGTTCGGCACGCCGGCGGAAGCCAAGAACGCGCCGGTGCTGACGCTTGTGTTCATCGCCGTGTTCGTGGTGCTGACGATGATCGTGTCGGGGCTCGGTCACGCTACGCTGCTCGTGATCCAGAAGTGGTCCACGTATGTCTTCGGCGTGCTCAACTTGCTGGTGGCCGGCTTCCTCGTGACGGCGATCGACTGGCATGCGGTGTTTAACGCAGCGCCTGCGCCGTTGAGCGCTGTCATCATCGGTATCGGGACGATTGCAGCGGGTACCGGGATTGGCTGGGCTAACGCGGGCGCCGATATGTCGCGCTATCAGGCACCGACGGTCAAGGGACCGGCACTGGTGGCATCCGCCGCGTTCGGCGCGGGCATTCCGCTGATCCTTCTCGTCACGCTGGGCGCGCTGCTGTCAGTGGGCAACGATCATCTCGCGTCAGCCACAGACCCAATCGCCGCGATCCGCGAAATGTTGCCTACGTGGATGGCTATCCCGTACCTGATCACAGCGTTCGGCGGTTTGCTGCTGTCCAACTATCTGTCCGTGTATTCGGCGGGTTTGACGACGCTCACACTCGGCCTGAAGGTGAAGCGCGTGCAAGCGGTGGTGGTCGATGTCGTGGTGATCTTTGCCGGCTCGATCTACTTCATGCTGATTGCCGGGAGCTTCTATGGTCCGTTCATCGGCTTCATTTCACTACTGGCGGTGCCTATCACGGCGTGGGTTGGTATCTTCGTGGTGGATCTGATTCATCGCCACGAATACTCCCCGACCGACTTGCTCGATGTCTCCCCGCGTAGCGCCTACTGGTACAAGGGCGGCATTGAATGGCGTGCATTCGGTGCGTGGGCGCTGGCGATCGTGCTGGGTTTTTGTTTCCTCTCCACCGGTGCAATCCACAGCATATTCGCGGACTCCTGGTTTGGACGCAATGGCCTCGGATGGATCGTGACGTTCGTCGTGGCAGCAGGCCTATACGCCCTGTTAGGCGGTGCACGCGGTGCAGCTAAACGTTGGAAGACAGCATGACCCAAGCAGACTTACAGCAGCAGGCATCGAGATTGATTCATACGGGGCAGGTGATTGTCGATCTGGTCATGCAGATCGATACGCTACCTGCGCCCGGCGGCGACGTGCTCGCGCACAACGCAAGCTTCGAAGTAGGCGGCGGTTTCAACGTGATGGCCGCAGCGCGACGCAGCGGCATGCGCGTGGTGTATCCGGGCGGTCATGGGCATGGACGTTTCGGCGACATGGCACGCCAGACGTTAGCGCTGGAAGGTGTGGAGATTGCGGGCCCCGAAGTCGCGGACCAGGACACCGGCTTGTGCGTTGCCATTGTCGATGCATCCGCCGAGCGCACGTTCGTCTCGTACATGGGCGCGGAAAGCGTGCTCGAGCGGCACGTGCTCGATGCGCTCTCGGTGAACGCGCACGACATTGTTTATGTCAGCGGTTATAGCCTGATGCTCGCGAACAAGGGCGCTGTGCTTGTCGACTGGCTTGAGCAACTGCCTTCGGAAACGCGTGTGGCTTTTGATCCGGGACCGCTGGTCGATGCGATCGATGCAACGTTGCTTGCGCGCATGCTCGCCGTCGTATCAATCTGGACGAGCAACCGCGTGGAAGCATTGCGTTTCGCCAAGACCGACAATTTCGATGCAGCATTTGATTCGATCATCGCGAGGTTGAGAAACGGCGCGCTCGCCATCGTGCGCGATAGTGCTTCGGGCTGTCATCTGCGCGTGGGTGAAACGCGCGACCACGTACCGGGCTTCGCGGTAAAAGCAGTCGACAGCAACGGTGCCGGCGATGCTCACGCGGGCGTGTTCCTGGCCGCGCTTGCGACCGGTGTCGATCCACGAACGGCCGCTCGTCGCGCGAACGCTGCGGCGGCGATTGCCGTGACGCGTTACGGACCTGCAACGTCGCCGGATGCGGCGGAGATCGATGCGTTCATCGCGTCGAATGCTTAGGCAAGTTAAGCGAATCCCCAGCGTCTAACCGCGCGGTGAAAGCGCGATTGTGCCAGCGCGTATATGCTCAGTTTCCCCGCGATGCATCCTGGAGAAACCGCATGACCTCAGCTACCGCTCGACAAATCGTGTTGGCCTCGCGTCCCGCCAGCGGCCGCGCCGCGCTCTCTGATTTTCGCCTCGAAGAAGTGCCCATCCCCGTGCCGGGTGAAGGGCAGGTGCTGCTGCGTGTGGACTATCTATCGCTCGATCCGTACATGCGCGGCCGCATGAACGACGCACGTTCATACGCGAAACCCGCACAGATCGGCGAGGCGATGCCCGGCGAGAGCGTGGCGACGGTAATTGAATCAAACGACGCAACACTCCCGGCCGGTGCCCAGGTGCTCGTGAACGCGGGCTGGGTCAGCCACGCGGTGGCCGATGCCCGCGACCTGAGTCCATTATCCGCAGACGGCATTGCGACGCGCGCTTATCTTGGTGTGCTCGGCATGCCGGGCTTCACGGCTTATGCCGGCATGGCGGCGATCGGCAAGCCGAAGAGCGGCGAGACGGTGGTGGTCGGCGCGGCGAGCGGCCCGGTGGGCTCGCTCGTGGGTCAGCTTGGCAAGATCGCCGGCGCCCGCGTCGTGGGCATTGCGGGCGGTGCGAAGAAGTGCAGCTATGTGGTGGATGAACTTGGCTTCGATGCCGCCATTGATCATCGCGCGCCCGACTTCGCCGATCAGTTGGCGAATGCATGTCCCAAGGGTATCGACGTGTATTTCGAGAACATCGGCGGCGCGGTGTGGAAGGCTGTGCTGCCTTTGCTCAATCAATACGGCCGCGTGCCCGTCTGTGGATTGATGGCGCAGACGTCGGGCCACAATGCTGATGCAGACGATGGCCTCGCCGCGACCATGCGCGCGATTCTGACGCGCAGCCTCACGGTGCGCGGTTATATCAACTATGAGTTCCTGCCCGAGTACCGGGACGCTTTCCTGCGTGATGTCGGCGGTTTTTTGCGTGCGGGTCAGGTGAAGCATCTGGAGGACGTCACCGTGGGGTTGGAGAACGCGCCGCAAGCGTTCCTTGACATGATCGACGGCCGCAATTTCGGCAAGGTGCTGGTGCGGGTGTCTGAGGAAGCGAAAGCCCGATGAACGTTGTTTGTGTATCCCGTCTTTCATTGATGAGATATTGTACACACGTGTATTTACATTGAGGGCGTTTGCGACTATAGTACATCCAATGTACACACAAGGAGTTCGCTATGCCCACCACGAAAGTTTTCCGAAATGGAAATTCGCAGGCCGTGCGCATTCCCGCCGAACTGGCCTATGACCGTATGGATATGGAAGTCGATATCGAACGGGTGGGTGACGAATTGAGGATTCGACCGGTACGTCGATCTCTGGCGGGCGTGCTGAAAACCTTTGCGAAATTCGGACCGGATTTCACAGTGGAAGGTCGTGATGAACACGAGCAGACGGACCGCGAGGATTTGTAATGCCGCTTTATATGCTCGACACGAATATTTGCATCTACCTGATGAAAAACCAACCCGAGCAAGTTGCTCGACGTTTTGAGAAATGTTATTTCGGCGACGTGGTCATGTCTGCTATCACGTTTGCCGAACTGGAATACGGTGTGGCGGTTTCAGCTAATCCAAAGCGTGAACAACGCAATCTTGTGGCGCTGACACAAGACATTCGAGTGATGCCGTTTGACGCTGCGGCAGCGACCGCCTACGGCCCTATCCGGGAAGCAACACGCGAACGGAAAAAGGATCATCTCGACAAGCTGATCGCTGCGCATGCCTCCGCGTTAGACGTAATTCTGGTTACCAACAACGAACGCGATTTCGCGCACTATCCTGGCGTTAAAGTTGAAAACTGGCTAAACGCGTAATCCGATGGCGGTCCGCGCCAACGCATCCACCGCTTAGTCTTTCGGGTTCACCAGCGACGTCAGCACGTGATCCGCCCATTGCCCGTCGATCTTGAGATACGCCTTGGCCAGCCCTTCGTGCTCGAATCCAACGCTGGCCAGCAGGCGCCCGCTGCGATCATTCTCCGGCCGATAACTTGCCATAACACGATGCAGCCCGCAGGCATCGAAGATAAAACCCAGCGCCGCAGCGAGCGCCTCACGCATCAGCCCGCGTCCCTCGTAATGCTGGTCGATCGAATATCCAAGATGGCATGCCTGAAACGGCCCCCGCACGATGTTCGTGAAATGGCAGTCGCCAATCAGCACATTGCGGCGTTCGCTCGAGAAAATCAACAGATGCAGCGCAGTACCGGCAGCCATTGCATTTTCCATTAACGCCATGCGTTCATTCGCGGCTTGCATGGTGAAGAACGAGTCTTCCCGCAACGGCTCCCAGTGGTCCAGATGCGCGCGATTGGCGAGCCGGTAGATCAGCAGCGCGCCGGTGTACTGACTGCTAGCCGGACGCAGAACAACACGCTCTGTTTTCATGCCCTCCGGCGGAAATTGCGCCATGGCGCGGTGCTCGGCTTCGATTGCCATAAGCGGTGACACCCGTCCTTGATTGTGTTCAACGGCAATGCAGGGAACAAATAACAACGAGACAACCACAATACCGCGACGAATCAAAGCCAGCTTTTCGTGTGATGAAAAGAGGCAATATTTCCCTAAGCAGTGCATTGGATTGTGTCGTTTTCCGTCACCAGCCCTAAATTCGGACTGGCAAAAGATAGGTAAAAACCCTTATAATTCTCAAAGTGAAAGACTCAAGGAACTTTGGAAATGCCCCGCCGCTTTATGATTGTCGAGCGCATCGCTTTCGCGTTGCTAACCATGTCTGCCGTTGCGGATGCTGGCTTTATCAGCTACGAAAAGAGCCCGAACTTCAGGGATAACATCCATGAAATCGTTCGCGTGAGCAAAGAGGTTTCGCTCATGTATCCGGCGACCGGCAATGACCCGTGGATGCCGCTGGCTTCCAGCTAACGTACGCAGAAAGCGCTCAAGCTGAAGTCTAAAGCGCGCTTATCGTGCTGCCGGGCGCTCCGGGTCAAGCGCTGCTTCGCTAAACGCCTCCTGTACGAAATCAAGAAAGACGCGCACGCGTGGCGACAAATGCCGCCGATTCGCAAACACCGCATATAACTCGATTTCATCGCAGTGATAGGGCGCAAGGCACTCAATCAGCCTGCCCGCGCGCAAATCGTCTTCTATGTCCCACAGCGCCTTCAGCGCAAGGCCGCGGCCTTTGAGAGCCCAGTCGTGGAGCACTTCACCGCTCGCGGTAGACAGCGTGCCGCGCACCTGAATCTCACGGCGCCGGCCATCTTCCAGGAATAACCATCGGTCGAAAACACGCTGCCCGCGCACGAGCCGCAGGCAATCATGCGTGGCGAGATCGGCCGGCGTTGGCGGCGTGGCGTGCCGCGCCAGATACGCTGGCGCCGCGCACACAATGCGCCGGCTCGACAGCAGTTTCTTCGCAATCACGCCGGTATCAGCCGGTAAGCCGATGCGCAACGCCACGTCGAGATTGTCATCGATCACGTCCAGCCCGATATCGGACAGCACGAGCCGCACCTCGACTTCCGGATACCGGTCCGAGAACGCTTCGATCAGCGGCGCAATCTGCTTGCGCCCAATCTCCGACGGCGCGCCGATGCACAACAAACCTTGCGGCACGCGGGCCTGAGCGCTGATCTCGGCCTCGGCGTCGTCGACAGCGTGCAGGATGGCGACTGCGCGCTCATGAAACAGTGCACCTTCCACCGTCAGGTCGAAGCGCCGCGACGTCCGCGTGACGAGGCGCACGCCCAGACGCTTCTCCAGCGCGGCCAGCCGCCGGCTCATGGCGGCGGTCGATCCGTCGGTCCGGCGCGCCGCCGCCGAGAGGCTGCCGGCGTCCACCATCTGCGCGAACAGGCGCAGGTCGTTGATTTCATCGGGCATCGATTAGATCCATCTTGATTCCGTCCATCTTTCCACTTGACGCAACGATTCTATGCGGACAGATGTCTTTTCGCCACGGGCAGGCACGGCAATAATGCGGACATGACAAAGGAGGAATCATCATGAAAGCACTGCGCTTTAACCAACACGGCGATCCATCGGTCCTTTTCACCAGCGATTTGCCCGTGCCTGCGCCGTCGGGTGATGAAGCCGTCGTACAGGTCTTCGCGGCATCGATCAATCCGAGCGACGTAAAGAACGTGCAAGGGCGCATGAGCCAGACGACGCTGCCGCGCACCCCCGGCCGCGACTACTCGGGCGTGGTTATCGCCGGTCCTGCTGAATGGCTGGGCGTTCAGGTGTGGGGATCGGGCGGCGACGTGGGTTTCACCCGCGACGGCACGCATGCTGAACAGGTCGTCGTGCCGGTTGCGAGCTTGCGTCGTAAACCGGTCAATCTTACGTTTGAGGAAGCATCGGCAATCGGCGTGAATTTCATCACCGCGTGGTGCGCCGTGGTGGAGGCAGCCCATTTGCAGGCCGGCGAGAGCATCGCGATCATCGGGCTGGGCGGCGTGGGCGGGGCGGCAGCGCAGATCGCGAAACGTATCGGCGCGAAGGTGGTGGGCGTGGCGCGCGGAGCGGCCGCGACCAGTCCCTACGTCGATGCCATGGTGGACTCGCAAGCCCCCGACGCCATAGAACGGATTCGTGAGGCGACGAATGGCGGCGCGTCCGTCGTATTCGATACCGTGGGCGGATCGATGTTCGAAACGGCCTTGCATATGCTGAAGGTGGGCGGACGGCTGGTGGAGATATCGGCGTCGGATCGTCGCGAAGTCACCTTCAACCTCGCGGATTTCTATCACAACGAGAGCCGGTTGATTGGCGTCGATACCTTGAAGCGCGACCTGGTTGCGTCCGCGCAGATGCTGGAAGCGCTGCGTCCCGGCTTCGAAGACGGCAGCTACAAGGCGCCGGCCATCGCGCACACCTTCGCGCTGGAGGATGCGCAAGCCGCCTACCAGGCGGTGGCGGAGGGCACAAAGGGCCGCGTCGTGCTGACACCGCAAACGAAGCGGAACTGACGCGATGCAACGCTGGCGACTCGCGCCGCACTCCATCCTGTTCGCTGTTTTTCTGGGTGCGCTGGCTGCATTGCCACCCATTTCCATTGATATGGCGTTGCCGGCGCTTGGCGATATTGCAAACACTTTGCATGCGAGCGCGAGTCAGGCGGGGCTTACGCTGAGTCTCTTCATGGCGGGTTTTGCAGTCGGTCCAATCGTATACGGTCCTCTTTCCGATGCACGCGGCCGCAAGCCTACGCTGCTGCTCGGCCTTGCATTATTTACCGTGGGCGGGATTGTCTCAGCGCTGGCACCAGGCATCGCCATGTTGCTGGGCGCGCGCCTCGTGCAAGGCATTGGGGCGGGCGCTGGGATGACCGTTGCGCTGGCGATCGTCCGCGATTTGTTCGAAGGCAACGCGATGCAGCACCGGCTCGCGGCCATCACGGTGGTCGCGAACGTTGCACCAATTGTCGCGCCCTCTATTGGCGTTGGCTTGCTGGCGGCGATTGAATGGCGGGGAATATACGGCGTCATGGCGGTCTGCGGGCTGGTAGCCGCGCTCGCCACGTGGGCCGGCCTGACGGAATCAGCGCCGCAGCGGAGCAGCAGTTTCGCCCTGTCCAGTCTCCGCGATGGATATCGCCGCGCGCTGACGCATCGCGCGGTGCTGGGGCATATTCTCATCAACGGCTTTGGGTTCGGCTGGATGTTCGCGTACGTCGCCGGTTCGCCGCTTGTGCTGCTGCATATCCTGCACGTCCGGCCGATCATCTATGCCGCGATGTTCGCCATGACCGGCGCGGGTATTGTCGCGGGCGCAACGCTGAACGGTTTTATAGCCGCGCGCGGTGTTGAATCGCGGCGCATTCTCGCCACCGCCATTTGCACGACCATTGCGGCAACGCTCGGGTTGATTGCACTGAGCGTGTTGCATTACGCCTCGTTGATCACCCTCATGCCCTTGCTCGTGGCGAGTACTTTTTGCTTCGGGCTCGCGGCGCCCAGTGCCGCACGCGGCGCGCTTGATCCCATTCCGGAGTTGGCGGGCGTGGCGGGCGGCTTGCTGACATCTATACAGATGCTGTGCGGCGCGGCGTCCAGCTCATTCGTTGCAATGCTGTTTCCAGTGCTCGGCATTTTCGCGATGAGCGGCGTGATGATTGCCTGCGCGTTGCTCGCGGGAATAGTGTGGATCTGGCTCGGGCAGCGAGGCGGAATCGAGACACCTGCAGCCGTTGCCGATGCAAATTCAGCATCGCCGGTTTGAAGACAGTGAAACGCGGGTCGGTGATCGGCCCCTGCAATTGTTAAGCAACGTTATGTGTCGACATCGAATTTCATGCACCGACATAAACGGGGGACAGGGTGCCACTTTGTGCACCAACCGAAGGAATCCTTTGCACAGGAAAATTTTTTGGACGCCGTCAGTTTTTCTTTGAGTTCGTGTCAACACACTTCGCGATGAGACGTTAAACGGGTACACGCGACGTCGTCGCCGCGTAGTCGTTAATCAACCTTAAGGGTCTCACTGCCATGAAAAAACAACTCGTTGCTGCGACGCTCGTCGCTTTGTTCTCCGCTGGCGCATTCGCACAAGCTTCGGCACCGGCTCCGGCGCCCGCAGCAGGTCCGGCTATGACGGCTGACGCTGCAGCACCGGCTAGCGGCGCACACAAGAAGCACCATCACAAGAAGCATCACAAGCACGCAGCATCGGCTACGGCAATCCCGTCGTCGGCAGCTAAGCCCTAAGCTTTTATCAAGCTTTACGTTTTAAGCTTAAAAGTTTTAGCGTTTTCGAGAAGAGCCCCGATCCAATCGGGGCTTTTTTCGTTTGATTTCGTTTTGATTTCGTTCGTAGCGGCAAGCCCAGCCCGGGGCGAGCAGACCCCCCTCGTGTATCATCCACACCACGCGGCTTTTTCGGGCCATTTTTCGGGCAATTCCCTGCCCGAATGCTCAACCCCACAGCTCTTTCCAGTACCGATGTCAATCTCCGAACTCAAACGGCGCCGCACCTTCGCGGTCATTTCCCATCCTGACGCGGGCAAGACCACGCTGACCGAAAAGCTGCTGCTGTTTTCGGGCGCGATCCAGATTGCAGGCACCGTGAAGGGGCGCAAGAGCAGCCGCTATGCGACGTCGGACTGGATGGAAATCGAAAAGCAGCGCGGCATTTCAGTCGCGAGCTCGGTCATGCAGTTCGAATATGGCGATTGCGTCATCAATCTGCTCGATACGCCGGGCCACGAAGACTTCTCCGAAGATACATACCGCGTGCTGACGGCAGTGGATGCCGCCGTGATGGTGATCGACGGCGCCAACGGCGTTGAAGCGCAGACGCTCAAGCTGCTTGAAGTCTGCCGCAGCCGCCGCACGCCGATCCTCACGTTCATCAACAAGCTCGACCGCGAGGTACGTCAACCGCTCGACCTGCTCGATGAAATTGAACAGCACCTGGGCGTGGCGGCCGTGCCGTTCACCTGGCCGATAGGCATGGGCAAGGAATTCCAGGGCGTCTACGATATTGCGCACGATCAGGTGCGGGTATTCCGTGCTGGGCAAGATACCGCCGGCGGCGCGGTTGAAACCGTGCGTGCGCTCGACGATGCCGACGGCGAGCGTCGCTTCGGCCCGAGCTGGGCGCGCGCGAAAGAAGAAATCGACTTGATCACGGGTGCTACGCCCGCGTTTGATCGCGCTGCGTTTCTCGCAGGTGAGCAGTCGCCGGTATTGTTTGGATCGGCGATCAACAACTTCGGCGTGAAGGAAATTCTCGACGCGCTCGTCGAGCTCGCGCCGCCGCCGTCCATGCGCATGTCCGTGCAACGTCCGGTGCTGCCGGAAGAGCCGCGTTTCACCGGCGTGGTGTTCAAGGTGCAGGCGAACATGGATCTGGCGCACCGCGACCGCGTGGCGTTTATTCGCGTGTGCTCGGGACATTTCGAGCGCGGCATGGCGCTGAAAGTGACGCGCACCAACAAGACCTTCCGCGCGAATAACGTGGTGACGTTCCTGTCGCAACGCCGCGAGACGGTGAGTGAAGCGTTCCCCGGCGATATCATCGGCATTCCGAATCATGGCACGCTGAGCCTCGGCGATACATTGACTGAAGGCGAGTTGTTGCAGTTCGTCGGCTTGCCGTTCTTTGCGCCGGAAATTTTCCAGACGGTGGAAGTGGTCGATCCGATTCGCGCCAAGCAGCTTGGAGAAGCGTTGCGTCAACTCGGCGATGAAGGCGCAATCCAGGTCTTCCGTCCGGTGCTTGGCGGGTCGACTATTCTGGGTGCGGTCGGGCAGCTTCAGTTTGAAGTGGTGTCGCACCGGTTATCGGCGGAATATAAAGTCGATGTGCGGATCATGCCGGCGCGGTATCGCATGTCGCGATGGGTTACGTGCGACGATGCAGCTGAATTGCGCCGCTTTACCGATGCGTATTCGGCTCGCATTGCACTCGATGCGTCGAATGCGCCGACGTATCTCGCTTCGCATGTATCGGAAATCGATGTCGCGAAGAAGGCCTGGCCGAAGATCGTTTTTAATGAACTGCGCGAGCATTCCGGAGCGCCGTTTCAGAAGTCGATTTGACGGGGGCACTGCTCGCGGTAGTGGCCGAGGCGCATCGTGCGCATCCTGGTCAACCCGCGCAAGCAGACCGCTACACGATGGCCGCATAACGCCGGAATTAGCCGGTTTTTACGCACATAGGGCCCTTCGCGCGGAGGGCTTTTTTTCGTCTGTAAAGTCCGCGCGAACGCAAATGGCGATAGCAGCGTCGCATAAGCCCAGCCACGAGCGACGCGGTTACCTGGAGCCGCTTTACTTGACGTGTTCAACTGACTTGCAGACCACGACCAATTCCGCTCCGATAGACGGCTCTAAAACAAGCACGATCAATTTCCGCTGCCCGATCTCAGTTGCGAAGTGTGCGGCTTGTTCATCCGTCATTGCGTATTCCCAGCTATCGCGGCTCGCTGCCCAATTGATACGTTCGCGGATATCGTCCGGCTGAAATTCCCTCTCGGACGAAATTAGCAAACGTGAAGCGACGTTCTGCAATCCCATCTCGCCAAGCCGGAACACCGACACATCCTCGCAACGGACAACCGCGACTTCACCGCTCACAAGCTGGAAATTGAGCCGCAAGCGGCGCTCGTCTCGGGTGTAGTGCAGGCCAATAAATTCGGCGTCGTGGTAATTCTTTTTCGTATTCATTTTGTTTGTCTCTGCTGCGTTACCACGGGAGGAGTGAGAAACTACGTCCGGTCTCGCGGTTGAGTTCACCCAACGGGCCGGGTGGCCCGTAGTTATGCGCGTGCGGAACCCCTTGACCGTGATCGTGATCGAAGTCGAAATCGACAACGGGCGCGCCCGTATCGCCGTAAAGGCGCATTTGCCCGCTTCCGAGGTTCGTGTACCACGTTCCCGGCTCGCCACGGTTCGGCGTTTTCGCAATGTTGAAACTATCGCCAAAGCTTGGAATATCGCCAAGCTCAAACGGCGCGGCATTGCCTAACGGCGTTAGCCGCGCGCCGAGCTTTGATACTTCGCCAAGGTCTAAAACGCCTTCGTCCTCGGGCGGAAAATTTGACGATGGAAACGACGACGCGACAGCGGAAGCGACGGATTCAACAGCTGATGCAAGAAGTCAGCCCGCCACTTGCAGACCACGCCGCAAGGTTTCGCGCGCCCGCTTCGGCAATTGTTTCAATGTGTCGGAACGGAGTGATCGCCATCTCCGACGCTCGCACGCGTTCATCGACTGCTTGCGTATAGCTCGTAAAGTCGGCGGCATGCGCTGCAGACCTGTCCGAATAGGCTTTAACTCGTTGCGCTAAGTCGTCGTCTTGGCAATCAACATATTTACGCGTCGGAACGAAGCCGTCATGCGCAATGTAGGCGGGTTCCGCTCGGAGAATCACGACCGACCCGTCGAGAACGCAGCGACATAAACACGTCACGACCTCCCGTGGGCTGTCTTCCCATTGCCCGGAAAGATGCCACGGCATTGATTTCTGTAAAAATGCTTGAATCCTGGCTACTACTTCAGTTTGAGAGGCCCAATGTCTTTCGTTCCGATCTGCACAGTTCCGCGCCCGCTTCGAGCGCGTCGAGCTCCGTTTCGTAGCGCTCTCCGGGCGACAAATCTGTCGGCCCGCACAGCATGTATCGGTAACGTCCGTGCTTGAACAATTCCACGCGCATCTTTTTTGTCTCCTGTTTTTTAGGCACACGCGAAACGTTAACGCACTTCTCCGAACCCGCGTCTCAAAATAACGGGTGCGCATGGTCATCGGTTCGGGCTATGACAAACGGAGTAACGCGCGGATAGCATCGATGCACCGTAAGACGGACCTAGCGGACAAGCGGATGCCGGGGTCCGCAACAAACTCAATCCGTGCTCTGCGCCATCTTTTGCGGCAATGGCACGTGCAGCCACTTCTCCACGATACCGTTCAACTCGCCGTCTTTCTTGGCTTCAGTCAGGATCGCATCGACCTTCGCCATCAGCTTCGGCTCGTTTTTGTTCAGCCCGACGTGACACGCCGACTCGTGAATCACGTACTTGAGCGCAGGTTTAGTCGGCGCCGATGCCGGCAAGGTCGCCGCAATCTTGTTAGCCACGAAGTCGCCCGTGCCCACCAGCGGCACCTGACCCGCGAGGTAAGCGGAGATCATGCCGCTGTTGTCCTCGAAGCGCTTGATGGTGGTGGAGGGCGGCACGCTTTTCGTCAGCATCAGGTCTTCAAAGGTACCGCGAGCAACACCCACCGTCTTCCCGGCCATATCCGCCGGACCGTCAATTTTCATATTCACGGGACCGTACACGCTATTGTTATAAGGCGAATACGACTGTGAGAAGTCGATGACCTTGTCGCGCTCCGCGTCGCGGCCAAGGGTTGAGATAACCAGATCGACTTTGTTCGTCTGCAGGTACGGAATGCGGTTTGCGCTCGTGACCGGCACCAGTTCCAGCTTGGCGCCGAGTTTCCTCGCAAGCAGCCCGGACACGTCGATATCGAGACCCTCTAGTTGCATGCTCGGACCGACCGATCCGAACGGCGCGAAATCCTGCGGTACGGCCACGCGCAGCACACCGCGTTTTTCGATGTCATCCAGTGCTTCCGCGTGGACCGGCGTCAAACGGGCGAACACGCTGAGCGCGACTGCGCCAAGCGTCATCAACAACTTCGAAGTTTTCATGTTTCCCCTGAAACGTGGTGTGGTCTGTCTACGTTGATCGTCCGGTTATTTGCCGGAGAGAGGCGGAAGCGCTTGGCTCGCGACATCGCAAAGTCTAGTAGCAAGTCCTTTGTTTTTTAAACGATTCAAAATTCACGGGCGGCGGAAAGAAGGAGCGGGGCAGCGCAACCGCGTTTTCCGATGGGGCCACAAATAAGTACGGACTTCGCAGGTTCCCTCAAGCCCGAACGACGGCCTTGACCCCGGATAGGTATCGAGGCGGTCGGCGAAGTGGATCCATGGCAACTGCCCTGCGGTATGCTCCAAGAAGGCAGTTGTGCGCGTAAATCCGCATTAAACGATGTCGAATTGGTGCGTAACCGACCGGAGGTTCTCATGCGTACAATCATTGCCCTCGATGACGATTTGATCGCCAAGGCCCAAGCCTATACGGGCCTGGAAGAAAAAACGGCACTTGTGCACGAAGCGCTCAAGGCGCTGATCCAACGTGAAGTCGCAAAACGGCTCGCAAATCTCGGCGGTAGCCAACCGGGTATCAAAGGGGCGCCGCGTCGACCGCAGGACGTCGAATGATTCTCGTCGGCACGTCAGTCTGTCGCAACCACGGCGCTCGGGCACTCGCAGGCTGCGTAAATGAGGTCGACTTTACTTTTTACTGAGCCATATTGTCCGGTCGGGATTTTCATAGTCTGGAATATCAACCGTCTTGCCTTTCCGATAAAGCCGCGAATCCGGGTCGCTCGTTGACTAATAGGTCTAGTGGCTTCGCATCTCACCCTTGATGTTTCTCGCTTACAAAACCCCCAATCGAATTATTTTCTAATATTTTCTCGACCTGACGCCTCAAAGGGATATTTTTCCGCATCCGGATTGCATTTTTTCCACCCTACACTGGGCGCTCGATAATGACGGTCCGCCACTATGAACGCCATAAAGTCCACCCGGTTTGATTTGCTTGACGGTTTGAGAGGTGTCGCAGCAATTGCCGTGATGCTTCACCACTACACGCAGCACACGGGTTGGGACTGGTTTGGCGGAGCATGGGTCGCGGTCGACCTGTTCTTCGTGCTTTCCGGCTTCGTGATCGCCCACAGTTATAGCAAGAAGATCTTGAACGGAATGTCGTTCCGCGAGTTCGCCTTCGTGCGGCTCGTCCGGCTTGCGCCCCTTTACCTCTTGGGACTGGCGCTCGGCGTGTGCGCCGTGTTGCTGTCGATGGCAAAAACCGGCACGCCGCAAATATCGGGCACGCAGCTCGCAACAGCAACCGTGCTGGGCGCGGCCTGGCTGCCGTATTTTAATAATATCGGCTGGCCTTTTGGATCGGATTCCATCGTAGGCGCGACCTTTCCGTTGAACGATCCATCGTGGTCATTATTCTTCGAGTTATTCGTCAATGTTGTATTTGCCGCTTACCTTTACACGTTTCGCAAACTCCCGAGTGCTAAATATTCGATACTCGCGTTCATCGCGTTTATTGCCTTGACAGTCATCTTTCGGCAAATCAATCCAGGCTGGCGGGCTGAGAGTTTTCTGCTCGGATTCCCGCGCGTTATTGCTGAATTCTTCGCTGGCGTGTTCATCTTTTCGATGGGGCTTCAGTTTAAAAAACCGCACGTCGTTTTCACCGCAACGGTCACGATCGCGGCGCTTGCGTGCTTTTCGATGGGCAATCCCAAGCTGGCATTCGTCAATTCGCTCACGCTCGTGCCTTTGTCGGTGGCGTTGCTGTGCTCGGTGTCCATAGAAGGGTTCGGCAAGGGGATCTGCAAGGCGCTGGGCGAACTCTCGTATCCGCTTTACGTGATTCATTTCCCGATCTATCGGCTGGTGTTCGAGTCGTTCGAGATCCGTGTGCTCAACCCCATCGTCCAGACGCTGGTCGTGGCCGGCATCTCGATCGTGCTCGCCTTGCTGCTCGCGCGTGCGGATCAGGAACTGAGGAGGAAGCTGACGAGTTTCATCAAGACCAAGACGTCTCCCGCGGCCGTCTGATCGAGGCTTTTTCCCTCATGTCAGAAACCGGCGGGTTATTCATAATCCGCTGAAAACGCAGCCCGGGCTAAACTTGCGGTTTCCGCCAACGGCACTCGCAAAGCCATGACCGCCTCCCGTTTCAGCAATTCCGCGCGCTATTGGCGCTCGCCGCTCGTGCCCGGCGCGGAAATGCTCACGGCCGAGTATTACGACCATTCCTTCACGCCCCACTGGCACGATGCGTACACCGTTCCCGTCATTGAAGCGGGTGCGGAGCAGTACGACTATCGCGGATCGAATTTCGTGGCCGAGGCGGGTTCGGTGCCGGTCATCAATCCGGGCGAACTGCATACAGGCGCGCGGGCGGTGGATCTGGGCTGGCGATATCGCGTGTTTTATCTGCCGGTCGATTTCGTGCAGTCTGTCGCCGATGAAGTGGCCGGCCGCGCCCAGCCAATGCCATGGTTCTCCGCCGGTGTCATTCGCGACGCCGATCTCGCCCAGCGTGTGCAGCTTGCGCATCAGGCAATGGAAGCCAACCTGGATCCGCTCGGGGCGGAGCATGCGTTGCTCGACGCGGTGTCCACGCTGCTTGCACGTCACGCTGGACAACGGCCGCCGGTGCAGCGCATGCGTCAGGACACCACGCGTGTGAATACGATGCAAGCCCGCCTGACCGATGACCTCACTGAGCCGTTATCGCTTGCCGAACTGGCGCAGACGGTGGGACTGTCGACCTTCCACGCCGCACGCCTGTTCACGCGCGAGACCGGGCTCGCTCCCCACGCGTGGCGTAACCAGATGCGCGTCAACCGCGCGCTCGATGCGTTGCGTGCGGGCGTTCCGGTGACGGACGTGGCGGCGGCCAGCGGTTTCACCGACCAGAGCCATTTCACGCGGCACTTTAAAAAGACCTTCGGCGTGTCGCCTGGACGCTGGCGCTAGCACGTCATACCCACGTCATACCTCGTCGATGTAACCCGACCGCAAGAACGTACAAGCGCATGAACGCGGCGCGTCCTATCCTCGCTATCAACGGAGGAGACATTGAACTCAACGCATCAGGACCATCAGCTCCATCAACCGGCTAACCTCGCCGAATTCGGCGCAGGCGCACGCGACACCATTCCCATGATGGTCGGCGCCGCGCCATTTGGCGTGATCTTCGGTACGCTCGCGGCCACCGGTCCGCTGCATGCGTGGTCGGTACAGTTGATGTCGCTTGCCGTGTTTGCAGGCTCCGCGCAATTCATCGCGGTTGGGCTGATCGCCGGCCACGCGAGTTTTGCCGTGATCTGGGCAACCACGTTCATCGTCAACCTGCGTCACGTCCTGTACTCCGCGACCCTTGCGCCGTACGTCGCGCACTTGCCAGCGCGCTGGCGCTGGACGCTCGGCGCGTTCATGACAGACGAAGTCTTTGCCGTCTCGTACGCGCATTATCAGCGCCGGCCACCGGGTGAAACCGGGCCGTATTACTTCCTCGGCTCGGGCGTATCCATGTACGTGAACTGGCAGATATGGACCGTCGCCGGACTGCTGTTCGGTTCGGCGTTTCCGGGTCTCCAGTCGAAGGGACTCGACTTCGCGATGGTCGCCACCTTCATTGCGATCATCGTGCCGCAGCTTGTTGCGTTGCGTTTTGTGGCAGCGGCGCTGGCTGCTGGCGTGTTGTCGTTTGCATGGAGTGACTGGCCTTACAAGCTCGGTTTGCTAGCGGCAGTTGTGGTGGGGGTGGCGGTGGGCATGCTGCTGTCGATGCGTGCAAAAGGCTCTGCAGACTCCACGCAACGCTCGACACAACGTCCCGCGGAAATGGAGCGCGCTAAATGAAATACGCTCTTCTGATCCTGGGCATGGCGGTGATTACCTATGGCATTCGCTCTGCGGTATTCGTATTCGGCGAGCGCCTGAGTTTTCCGCCGATAGTGCGGATGGCGCTTAATTTCGTGCCGGTAACGGTGTTGACGGCGATCATTGTGCCGATGACGTTTGCGCCGCACGGCGGTGGTGCCGAGCTTACCTGGCGTAACTCCCAATTGATCGCGGCGGCGGTGGCCGTTGTTGTGTGTGCGGTTACGCGCAAGCCGTTGCTGACCATTGCGGTCTCACTTGCGGTGTTCTTCGGCTGGCAGATGATCGTTTAGATTTTCACTCGCGCCACGGGGGCTTACGTCCAATCAATCACATTTATGGGTTGAACGAGGCCGTTGCAAGTCGTCTGAAATGAAAGCGTATGAGATTAGAGCCTGCGAAGAGACCGATTAGATCGCGCGGGAAGTAACGACCAAGTCTGCGCTCTCCATGCAAGAGGGCGCAGGCGTTGGCTAGACCGGGGCTGACTCGTGAATCAGCCCGGCGTTGCGTGCTTAGTCTTCGATCGGCGACAACGCTTCGAGCGGCATCTTCTTCTCGTGTGCCAACGTGATAGTAGGGACGAAGAGGAAAAATCCGACGACAAAAATCGCGATCACGAAAATCGACAGGAACGTCAGGTGAAGCGACTGATGCAGCACCTGACGGATCGCGTCGCTGTTGCCGAGATTCGTCACCTGATTCTGAAGCAGGGCTTTCAACTGGTCCGATGTGACCGCCGCCGCGCCATTTGAATGACTGAGACCGAAGTTGAGCACTGCGCCAAACAAGGTCGCGCCGATCGTACTGCCGAGATTACGCGAGAACAGATTCGATGCAGTCGCGCTGCCGCGCTGCGCAATGTCGACTATCTCCTGGATCAGCACGAGCGAACTGACGCTTGCCGTTCCCATGCCGAAGCCCATGATGAGCGAACCAAATGCCGCAATTAGCGGTGAGCTTCCCGGCGATAGCACGATCAGGAACACGGCGCCCAACGGGATAAACGCGCTGCCGCCAATCAGGATGCGACGCAGCCCGATTCGATGAAACGACTTCGCGGCCAGCGTCGCGCCGACGGGCCATCCGACCATCATCATGGTCAATGCAAGACCGGCGACCACCGGCGAACGGTGCAGGACGCCCTGCACGTACATAGGCAGGAACGTGGTTGCGCCCATCAAAATCATGCCGGACAAGACGGTCGCGCCATTGCACGCGGCGATCGGCCGGCGGCTCCAGAGCGCGAACGAGATCATGGGTTCAGTCGCCCGTTTCTCCTGCATCAGGAACAACAGCAGACACACGATAAACAACCCGCCTGCGATCAACGCCTTCGTGATGTCGTCATTGCCTGCATACGTCAGCGACATCATCAGCGCGGCGATCGACACCATGAACAGCGCCGCCCCTGCAAAGTCGATCGACGGCCGCGCATGCCGCTCGGATTCTTTCAGGAACGCGATAAAACCAGCCGCCGACGCGAGGCCGATCGGCACGTTCATCCAGAAGATCCAGGACCACGAAAAGTCGCGGATGATGAGCCCGCCTACCATTGGCCCGACCACCGCCGATATGGCCCAGACACTCGCCAGATAACCCTGCACCTTGCCGCGTTCGCGCGCGGGGTAGAGGTCGGCGACAATCGTCAGCGTGACCGGCTGGATTGCGCCCGCACCGACTCCCTGGATCAGCCGGAACACGATCATGGCCGGCATCGACCAGGCGAAACCGGCGAGTATCGAGCCGATCAGGAAGATCGCGATACCGGCAAGAACGATGGGCTTGCGGCCATACAGGTCCGCGAGCTTGCCGAAGATGACCGTCATGGCGGTCTGTGTCAGCAGGAAGGACGAGAAGACCCAGCTATAGAGATGCAGGTCGCCAAGCTGCGAGACGATCTGCGGCATGGCGGTAGAAACGATAGTGGCTTCGATGGCGACCATTGCCATTGAAGCCATGACCGCGGCAATGACAAGAGGACGCGACGATTGCGGGCTGCGGGACATTGATCTTGGTGTAATGAGGGGCGCGGACAAAGTCGCAGAAGCATGGAGCTGCGACGCGTGATACGGTCGCGGCGGCGTGACCGTTAAAGAGTATGCACCCTTGCGGAAATGTTCGCTGAACCCGAGTCGCGTTTGAAGGCTGCTTGATTGGTTGCGTGGCCATGTCTTTAAGGCCCCTTCCTTAGAGACGTGGCGTTATCGAATTGGTACGCAAAGCCTTGTTAGCCGTACGCTTTTGTTCGTTCGGGATGTTGTGACACACTTGGATATTCGACGCGAACACTTTCATTTCATCCGTTCGTTGGCTTAAGGCAATATCTTTTTTAATCGAGGACCGTCAATGACATCCACGCCCGTTCCAACCCATCCGGATTCCCCCGCCATGCGCCTTGAGGCGCTTGGACTCGTGCTGCCGAACGTGCCTGCGCCTCGCGGCGCGTTCAAGCCTTTCTCTCGGTCGGGCTCGCTGATCTTCCTTGCGGGTCAGATTTGTGAATGGGAAGGCGACGTTCGATACGCGGGTCCTGTCGGCACGGAGCAGGATCTTGAAGCGGGGCAACGAGCAGCGCAAATTTGCGGACTCAACCTGCTCGCAGCACTTCATCTCGCGCTCGATGGCGACCTTGACCGCGTGGTCAGTTGTCATCGGATGGGTGGATTCGTGTATTGCACGCCGGGTTATCCTGACGTGCCGAAAGTCATCAACGGAGCCTCCGATCTCATGTTCGCGGTGTTCGGCGAACGAGGCCGGCATGCCCGGACCGCGGTGGGCGTTGCGACGCTTCCAGCGGGGGCGTCGGTGGAGGTGGACGCCATCTTTGAAGTGCGTTGATTGTCTTTTCTGTTTCTAGGAGTACTAGTGGAAGCCAGCTTGTTGATCACCAATGTTCGTCTGCCGGACGGCACCCCGGTGGACATTGCCGTCAACGATGGACGGATAGAAGAAATCGGCCCGAACCTTCAGCGCAGCGCTGACGTCGTGCGCGAAAACGGTCAGGGTGCGCTGGTCCTGCCGGGGTTTGTCGAAGGCCATACGCATCTCGACAAAACGAACTGGGGCTTGCCGTGGTATCGCAACGATGTAGGTCCGAAGCTTACCGACCGGATCGAAAACGAACGATCATGGCGCGCGAGCACGGGACATGATGCGGGTGCGCAGTCGTTAGCGCTCGCACGAGCTTTTCTCGCGGCGGGAACGACGCGGCTTAGAACGCATGTGGATATAGACACGGACGCCGGGCTCAGGCATTTGCACGGGGTGCTGGCGACGCGCGCAAAGCTGGCCGAAGTCATGGAGATACAGATCGTGGCATTTCCCCAGTCGGGCATGCTGCGTCGTGCAGGGACCGACACGCTGTTAAGCGACGCGCTAATGGCCGGAGCCGATGTGCTCGGTGCGCTGGACCCTGCGCTCATCGACCAGGACCCGGTAACCTCGCTCGACACCACGTTCGAGATGGCGAACCGCCATCAGAAGCCTATCGATATCCATCTTCACGAACCCGGCGAGGTAGGTGCGTTCACCTTCAACCTGCTGCTGGACCGCGTCAAGGCGTTAGGCATGCAAGGACGTGTTGTTGTTAGCCACGCGTTCTGCCTGGGCATGTTGGCGGATCGTGAACGCGATGCGTTGTTAGTGAGGATCGCGGATCTCGACGTCGCGCTGTTGACCACGGCGCCGCCCTCGGTGCCCGTCCCTTCGATGCGCGCTTGCATCGAGGCCGGCGTAACGCTGTTTGCGGGTAACGACGGAATACGCGATACCTGGACGCCTTTCGGCAAGCCCGACATGCTCGAGCGGGCCATGTTCGTTGGCATGCGCTACGACCTCCGGCGCGATGAAGACCTGGCGCTTGCGTTTGACTGTGTCAGCACATCGGGCGCGCGGGCGTGCGGGTTCCAGGGCTATGGGCTGCACGAAGGCGCTCGGGCCGATCTTGTTTTGGTGGACGCTGAAACAGTGGCTCAAGCGGTTGTTTCGCGACCGGTCCGCAAGCTCGTGATTGCACGCGGCAGGATCGTTGCGCGCGACGGAGTTGCATCGATATGAAACTGCTTGCCGAACGCCTTTATCTCAGGGATCTGGAACTGTCCGATATCGACGCAGTGCACGAATATGCGAGCTTGCTAGAGGTCGTGTTGCATCAGGAATGGGGACCCAACACGATCGAGCAGACGAGGGAGTATGTAGCAGGCTGTGTGCTGGGGAATTCGTTGCCCGACAGAAGAACGCTGGAACTGGCAGCAGTACTGAACGATGGCAGCCTGATAGGCAGCTACCGGGCAAGTCTCTCGGAAGACGGTACGGAGGCAGAGATCGGTTATTCACTTAATCCCCGCTATTGGCACCGGGGCTACGCGACCGAAGCGGCGAAGCGGTTGGTCGATTATCTGGTCAGCGAGCGCCGAGTGCGGGAAATCTTCGCGACCAGCAGGCCGGAAAATCTCGCGTCCATTCATGTCCTGGAGAAGCTCGGGATGCAGCAGGTGGATCTCTATC
The DNA here is from genome assembly GCF_009766085.1 of Burkholderia sp. S171. Classification (GTDB taxonomy): domain Bacteria; phylum Pseudomonadota; class Gammaproteobacteria; order Burkholderiales; family Burkholderiaceae; genus Caballeronia. The sequence continues at coordinate 64,633 of NZ_LMUF01000064.1, forward strand.
GAAAGAATGTGCTGATCAGGGGCGAGTGGCGCGACACGCTCGTGTTTTCAGTGAAGGTTTAATGAATATTATTAAGCCAGCCGCTATCGCAGTGTGAGTTGCTTGCCCGCTGCGTCTGGCCATATCCCCTTCGCGTTCACACCGCTCGGTGTTTCCCTTACTTCAGAATCCCCCCAGACGGCCGATATGCACACAGCGGCGCGCGAACTCCTCTATGCGCCGGGTCATGAACTGTGCCTCGCATCGGAGAGTCGATTGGACCGTCTTAGTTTGAACACCAAATTATCGCTGGCGCTGCTCATTACCTGGCTGGGACTTGTGTTCCTCGGCGGATGGGCCGCGTGGCAGTCGCGCGAAACCATGACCGCTGAGCGCAAGACGGGCGTCGAAAACGTCGTCGAGTCGGCGTACGGGGTTGTTGCAGACTACGCGAAGCAAGTGGACAGCCATCAACTGACGCTGGAACAGGCTCAGGAGCAGGCGAAGGCAAAGCTCTCCGCCATGCGCTTTTCCGGCAATGGTTTCATGATCATTACGACCGCGCACCCGGTGGTCATCATGCATCCGGTGCTGGCCGATCTGCGCATGAAGGATGTCAGCGACTACAAGGATTCGGACGGCAAGCTTTTGTTCGTCGAGATGGTCAAGGTCGCTCAGGCGAACGGACAAGGTTTCGTGCCGTACATGGCGCGCTTGCCGGGAAAATCGGAACACGTGCCGAAGATCAGCTTCGTCAAGCGGTTTGCGCCCTGGGACTGGTACCTGATCTCGGGCGTCTACGTGAACGATATCAACGACGCGTTCAAGGTCAACCTGTTGCAATACCTGATCGTGATCCTCTTGATTGGCGGCATTAGCTCGGCGGCGCTGGTGTTGATCATCCGCAATGTGAAGCACAGTCTGGGCGGCGAACCTGCGTATGCCACCACCGTCGCCGAGGGCATTGCGAACGGCGACCTGTCGCACGAGGTCGCGCTGAGCGCATCGGACGAGAGCAGCATGTTGTCGGCCATGCAACGCATGCAGCAACGGCTCGCCGATACCGTGAGGCGCATTCGCGGCGGCACCGAAACCATTACCGTTGCCGCGCAGCAGATCGCCGCGGGCAACCATGATCTCTCCGCACGCACCGAGCAGCAGGCGTCATCGATCAGCGAAACCGCGGCGAGCATGGAACAGCTCACCGCGACGGTTAAGCAGAATGCGGAGAACGCGCACCAAGCGAACAAGATGGCGGCGAATGCATCGCAGATCGCAAGCGAAGGCGGGACGGCGGTGCAGCAGGTTGTATTGACGATGCAAAGCATTGCGGCCAGTTCCACGCGCGTGGTCGACATTATCTCCGTGATCGAAGGCATCGCTTTCCAGACGAATATCCTCGCGCTCAACGCGGCCGTTGAGGCGGCGCGCGCAGGCGAAGAAGGGCGGGGTTTTGCTGTAGTGGCAGGCGAAGTGCGCAATCTCGCACGCCGTAGCGCGGACGCTGCCAAGGAGATCAAGAGCCTGATCGAAGAGTCCACCGGCAAGGTCGACGACGGCAAGGCGCTGGTGGAGCGGGCCGGCACGACGATGCACTCGCTGGTTCAGGCTGTGCAGCGCGTGACGGATATCATCGGCGAAATTTCAGTGGCGTCCGAGGAGCAGAGCCGCGGCATTGAGCAGGTGAATATCGCCATTGCTCAAATGGATGAGACGACCCAGCAAAATGCCGCGATGGTCGAACAAGCCACGGCTGCGGCGCAGTCGATGCAGGAGCAGGCCCAGATGCTGCGCGATACCGTCAACGTGTTCCAGTTGGCGAGGGTGTGAAGGCGACGCACTGACGAAATTTACGATCTCGCTCGATCAGCCACGATTCTTACCGGCGCATTCGCTTCGAACTTGGCGCGATGCGTCGAAAAGAATGTGCGCACATTGCGGATGTTCGAAGAAGTCTTGAACAGGCGGCGGGCGAGTTCGTCGTATTCCGGCATGTCGACCACTTCCGCTACGACCAGAAAGTCCGGCCCGGGCGACACGCGATAACACTGGGTCACCACACCCTCAGCGCAAATATACGTTTCGAAAGCGTCCAGATCCTCGGCTGCTTGCCGGTCAAGACTCACTTCAATGATCGCGGTTAATGTCGGACCGATCTTGGCGTAATCGAGAATGGCCACTTCGCGCTGGATGACTCCGGCTTCCTTGAGTTTGCTCACCCGACGCAAGCACGTAGGCGGTGATGCATGCGCGCGGGCAGCAAGCTCCACGTTAGAGACAGACGAATCACTTTGCAGGATGGCAAGGATGCGAAGGTCGAGTTCGTCCAGATAAATACCGGGCACGATGGGCTCCGTTTTTCGCTAAGGGTGGCAACTCGCGCATAGCTTAGCGTGAAATAAAATTTCATCAAACATTGCTGCTAGCAGAAAATTTCATGTCTGGTATTAATATGAAATTAAATTCCATTGAGCCAGCTTTACCATTCCTGCACCGGTTCCAAAGGGGAGCCGCCTAAGGAACAACATCATGTGTGGAATTGTCGGCGCGGTCGCTCAACGCAACATCCTGCCTAATCTGGTCGACGGCCTTAAACGCCTTGAATATCGCGGCTACGACTCGTGCGGTGTCGCGTTATATCAGGCGGGGAAATTGGTGCGGGCCCGTAGCGTCGATCGCGTTGCGCACTTGCAAGACGTGATCCTCGGCGAGGCCTTGTCCGGCTATACGGGGATCGCACATACCCGTTGGGCGACGCACGGCAAGCCGGTGACCGCGAATGCGCATCCGCATTTTTCACCGAACGCAGAAGCGCCACGCATAGCGCTTTCACACAACGGGATTATCGAAAATCACGAGGAGTTGCGCGCGGAGCTTGAGGAAAGCGGCTACGTCTTCGCCAGTCAGACCGACAGCGAGGTGATCGCGCATCTGATCGATCATTTGTACATCGGCGACTTGTTCGAGGCCGTCAAGGAAGCGGTGACTCAACTGCGTGGGAGCTATGCCATTGCAGTGCTGTGTCGCGACGAGCCGCATCGGCTCGTCGGCGCGCGCGATGGCATGCCGTTGGTGATTGGCATAGGCAATGGCGAGAACTTCCTGGCCTCCGACGCCATTGCATTGTCGAGCGTAACCGATCAGATTGCCTATCTTGAGAACGGCGATGTAGTCGATATCCAGCTTCACCGGCATCGCGTAGAAGACGCTAGTGGCCGCCGTGTCGAGCGCCGGGTGCATACCGTCGCGGCGCATAGCGGGGCGGCTGACTTGGGGCTTTATCGCTATTACATGCAGAAGGAAATTTTCGAGCAGCCGCAAGCAGTTGCCGACACGCTTCAGGACGTCACATCGATCATGCCGGAGCTATTCGGCGACAACGCATGGCGGGTGCTGAATTCCGTAGATTCCGTGCTGCTGCTCGCGTGTGGCGGAAGTTACCACGCCGCACTGACCGCCAAGTACTGGATAGAAAGCCTCGCACAGTTGCCGGTGAGCGTAGAGATCGCAAGTGAATACCGGTATCGCGAAAGCGTGCCGAATCCGAAGACGCTGGTTGTCGCCGTGTCGCAAAGCGGAGAGACGGCGGATGTCCTGGGCGCGGTCCAAGTCGCGAGGCAGCAGGGCATGCTGAACACGCTCGCTATCTGCAACGTGCCAACCAGCGCATTGGCGCGTGAATGCGCGCTGACTTTCTGCACGCGGGCGGGGATTGAGATCGGCGTGGCATCGACGAAGGCCTTCACCACGCAACTCGTCGGGTTGTTCCTGCTGGCGTTGACGCTGGCTCAGGCGCGTCAGCGGTTATCGGAACAGGATGAGCAAACCCATCTTCGCGCGCTTCGCCATCTCCCGGACGCGATGACCAAGGTGCTTGCGCTGGAGCCGCAGATTATTGATTGGGCGGAGCAACTCACGCGAAGGCAGAACATCCTGTTTCTTGGGCGCGGCATGCATTATCCGGTCGCGCTGGAGGGGGCACTCAAGATGAAGGAGATATCGTATATCCATGCTGAAGCGTACCCTGCCGGCGAGTTGAAACACGGTCCGCTTGCATTGGTTAGCGACGAGATGCCGGTGGTTGCGGTCGCGCCTAATGACCGGCTGCTGGAAAAACTCAAGTCGAATATGCATGAGGTGAGTGCGCGCAGCGGCAAGCTATTTGTATTCGCCGATGCAGACTGCGGCATCTCACCGAGTCCTGGTATTGAAGTGATTCGGCTTACTGAATACTACGGTCTTCTATCGCCTATCTTGCATACTATTCCAATGCAACTGCTGGCGTTTCACGCGGCGCTCGCAAGGGGAACGGATATTGATAAGCCACGGAATCTGGCTAAATCAGTGACGGTGGAGTAAGGGGGTAAGGCTCGAGCGACAAACTGTTTGCGAGCAATGAAAGCGCAATAGCCATGACGCAGCTGCCAGAACAGGCGCCGCTCGACCTGGTCGCGCAACGCCTTGTTACTATTCGCGACTCTCTTCCGTGGCAATGAGACAAGGCGGCTGGTATCGGTCACCCGGCGCCGGTCGTGGCCTGAGCGGCGGAAAGCGTTATTACCCTACCGCTGCGATCTGTTTTTTCGCCGACGCTGTCTTGCCCGCTGAACCGGCCTTCTTCACTATCGCTTTTTTGGCGGCACTTTTCTTTGCAACGGCACCGCTGGTAATCGACGATTTCGGCTTACTCGCTTTGCTCGCAGTGCTGGTTTCAGTCGCGACGGCATTAGCGCCGGCAATCAAAAACCTCGTCCGGTCCTTGGCTGCGCCGAGCCAAGCCGGTGCCGGCCCACGTCCGCTCCATGTTGCCCCGGTCTTGGGGTCAAGGTATTTCGCCGGCTGTGGTCCTTTGCGCTGTCCCTTGTGAGCACCTGCGCCGGCCACTGTCGATGCCTTCTTGGACGCAGTCTTCGCCTTACTCACCGCACCGACACTCGCTGCGCGAGCCGCATCAGTACCGTTTGCGATCAAAAACTTGGTGCGGTCCTTGGCGTCCGCAATCCATGCCGGCGCCCGGCCGTGCCCGGTCCAGGTCGCGCCGGTTTTGGGATGGTGGTACTTAGCCGGGCTTCCACTCTTTAGACTACTGGCAGCCGTCGACTTGACCTTCGGAGCACTCCCGTTCCCCGCTCTCGCTTCTCGTTTTGCCTTTGCTTTGGCTTCGATATCTTCCGTGGTCAAACCGTGCGCCAACATAATCTTTCGGATTTGGTCGACTGCTGTCTGCGTCTTTTTTGCGATCAAGGCATTGGCTTGCGCCTGCAGCGCCTTCATCTTTGCCTGGATTTGTTCGAGGGACGGCATTGCACTCTCCTTAAATGGATATGGCCGCACTATGCCATGAGCTTCGCGAGTGTGAAAGCGCTGTGAGGGTTTCCGCATTACACAGGTGCAACCAACAACTACGGCAGGACCAGCGACGGTCTTTCTCGATTTCGGGCTATGTGTTGTCGCTGTATACGCCCCGATAACGCCGACTCCCTGCGAGATGAGACAGTGTTCTTCGCATCGCATCGACTCTTTCAGCGTACGTCGGCAATCTGATTCGGCCGTCTTTGAGCGCACTTCAAGCGATCTTTTGCAGGGGTTTTTATTAGAGCCGCCGGCGTGAAGCGGGGTACGGGTCACCGTTTTCGTGACTTTCGTGCGAAAACCCCTTAATTCATGGCCTCAGACGTTGCTTCTTCATGTCGGTGTTGGTACGCTGGCGCCCAACCCGAGGATTTGTACCTTTGCGTTAGTCGTTGACGGCGCAAAGGCAAAGGTCTTGGGCAACCTTTGACTAGAAGCGAGGAATATATGGCAACAACTACGACCAAGAAAACTGCGGCTCCCGTTGCGAAGAAAGCGGTAGCACCCGCTACGAAGAAAGCAGCACCGGCCAGCAAGAAAGCTGCACCAGTCGCGAAGAAAGCAGTCGCGCCTGCGGTGAAGAAGCCGGTTGTGGCCGCTCCCTTGAAACCTATCAAAGATTCGTTCACGAAAGCATCGCTGACTGTTTACCTGGCCGAGCGCTCAGGCGTGGAACTCAAGGCTGCGAAGGCGTTCATGGCAGCGCTGGAAGAAACCGTGCTCGCATCGATCCACAAGAAGGGTGCGAAAGAGTTCACGCTGCCGGGTCTGCTGAAAATTGTTGCACAGGACGTGCCGGCCAAGAAGAAGCGCTTCGGCAAGGACCCGTTCTCGGGTGAAGACAAATGGTTTGCGGCGAAGCCCGCTTCGGTGCGCCTCAAGGTGCGCCCGCTGAAGAAGCTGAAGGACGCCGCGCTGTAAGCGAAACTGCTCTCAGGTAATAACGCCCCTCGCGACGAAAAATCCGAGGGGCGTTTTCCGTTAACCGTCGTGGTCGGCGATGTCGGCGCAGCAATAGGATTGCAAAAATGGACGATGACATCGAGCGAGCTGACTTCACTTGCAAACCACATGACGTCGGCTGTTGTCTCCGCTTGCTGCATCCAGACGCCTGCAACCCTTACCCGATTTGCAGCAGCGATATCTGGCTTTCCAGCAATGCCCGAAGCTCATCGGAATCGGGCTGTGTTCCCCAGTTGCGCGCGCCCGCGACCGAGGCAATGGCAATCCACGAATTCGGTGGAAACCATTCGCGCAGCGCAACGTCGTCTTTGAGGATGCGAAGACGGCCGGTCTGCGCGCAGTACTCGGCGCACATCTCTGTGTCTGCCAACTGCGCAGTGACGCGAAGGCTACGGATTCGCAGCATTGGTTTCTCCAATGGGAAGAGGCGGTGACCCTGCAAGCCCCGTCCGCGACTCAAGACTACAGCAAAACAAATCCGGCTATTGCACCGTGAACCACGCGATAGCCGGTGAGCAAGATACGCGTTATCTGCTTCGAGTCATCAGGAATGCGCGATCGCAGAGCGTTGGCTCGCGGCTACCGCCCGCTCTTTCTCCTGTTCCTTTGCATAGTGATGCCCCACGATGCAACCGCCCACTGCCCCGATTACGGCATGGTGGCCGGCGACGTGACCAGCCACTCCACCGACCACTGCACCTTTCAGACATCCCGCCGCGTGCGCCGCGCCGACAGTCATAAGTAATGTCATCGCAGATATTGCAGTGACCACGTTTCGTGTGTTCATTCGTCGCTCCAAAAAAGATGATCGGACTCGGATACCGTCCAGTCGCTGGAGTCTATGTGCGAGTCGCGCTCACAAGTGAAACCAGCTTGCGAGATTGGTAACACGCAGTTACGGCGTGCAGCCGACCATGAGACATTGCGGTTGGCACGGTTAGGATAACGTGATGTCCGGACACTGTTGTCGCCCTTACTATCGCGGTGATCGCATCTACAGACGCGCTGTTCGGGAGAATGCTCTCCGACCGAACGCCTATACAACCGCCACTTCCCGAGCGCCGTCCACATTGCGGCCTCGAATCGTCATCCAGTATCATTGACCCACCAGGTTAACGAAGAACACGATGTCCGACGACAAGCTTTCGATTTCCGCGCCTCCCCGCATGGCCGACGTGGCGCGTATCGCCGGAGTCTCCAAAATGACGGTGTCACGTGTGCTCGCCGGCAGGCCTGTAAGCGCTGCCACGCGCGAACGTGTACTGAACGTGGTCAATGAAATGGGCTATGTCGCGGACGCGGCTGCCGGCGCGTTATCGTCGGGGCGGTCTTCGTTCGTCGCGGTCCTCGTGCCGTCGCTCTCAAGCTCGAATTTCTCCGATACCGTTCGCGGCATTAACGACGTGATCGAACCCGTCGGCATGCAAATGCTGCTGGCGAATACGGACTATGACCTGCCGCGCGAGGAAGAGCTTGTCAGGGCGCTGCTTCGATATCAACCGCGTTGCATCGTATTGACCGGAAGCCACCACACAGCCGAGACTCATTCGTTGCTGGCACGCGCGCGTATTCCTGTCATCGAGACATGGGATATGCCGGCAAATCCTATTGATCGTGTTGTCGGTTTTTCAAATGCGGAAGCGTCCCGCGCCATGGTCCGCCATCTCTACGAGCGCGGTTATGAGCGTATTGCTTTTGTGAGCAGCGCGTCGAAACTCGACCGGCGCGGTATTGACCGCCGGCGCGGATATCTCAAGGAAGTCCGGGCGGCCGGCTGCGAACCGCGCGACATCACGAAAAGCGCCTGGACGACGACCATGGCGCACGGCGTCGCCATGGCTCATGGGGCAGCCGCGCTGCAACAGTTGCTCGAGCGCTGGCCCGACACCGACGCCGTGATGTGCGCCAGCGACATCCACGCGTTCGGCGCGGTCATGGCGTGCCATCGGCTCGGCTTGTCGGTGCCGGGCGATATCGCGGTGGCGGGATTCGGCGACTTCGAAGTGTCCAGGCACTGTTATCCGACGATCACGACTGTTTCCGTCGATGCCTATGGCATTGGACGCGCTACCGGCGAATCACTTCTCGCGGCGCTCCATGAGGCGGAAGGCGAGGGTAAGCCGGACAAGACCCGAGGGACGAAAACGGTTGTGGCAACGAAGCGAAAACCGCTGCCGACGGTCATCAAGATTCACTACGAAGTGGTGGCGCGCGAGAGCACTTAGCACCTAGCACTTAGCGACTCGCGCGGCACCCGCTCACATTAATGGTTGTGGCGTGACTCACCCTTCGTTTCGATAATGTTGAGATACAGCGTCGCCGGTTCCAGGCATGCGCCGCTGCCATGCTGGCCGACCATGCTGCGGTAGATCTCTTCCCACGGTGTCATGTTCTTCAACACAGGCGGCTTCCAGGCCGCGCGGCGTTGGTCGAGTTCGGCGTCGGGGATCATCAGGTCGACCTTGCGCGTTTTCAGGTCAATGCGAATTTTATCGCCCGATACAAGCAACGCAAGGCCGCCGCCAACGGCCGCTTCCGGCGACACGTTGAGAATGGACGGACTCGCCGACGTACCGCTCTGACGGCCGTCGCCTAAAGTCGGCAGGGTGTCGATACCGCGCTTGAGCAACGCTGCCGGCGGCTGCATGTTGACCACTTCCGCGCCACCCGGAAAGCCCACTGGACCGCAGTTACGGATCACGAGAATCGAACGTTCGTCGACGCCGGTCTCCGGGTCTTCAATGCGCGCGTGATAGTCCTCCGGGCCTTCGAACACGACGACCTTGCCCTCGAACACATCGGGATGATCCGGGTCAGCGAGGAAGCGCTTGCGGAAGGCGTCGTCGATTACGCTGACCTTCATGACGGCGCTATCGAAGAGGTTGCCCGACAGCACGACATAACCCGCGGTTTCCTTGAGCGGCTTCGCATATTCACGTATAACCTCGCGATCTGGCGTAGGCACAGCGGCAAGATCTTCGGCCAGCGTACGCCCCGTCACCGTGCGCACGGCGCCATTGAGCCTGCCTGCATCGAGCAGTTCCTTCATCACGGCCGGCACGCCACCTGCCCGATGAAACGCTTCGCCAAGGAAACGCCCGGCCGGCTGGCAATCGGTCAACAGCGGCACGTCGGGCCCAAGCCGTTGCCAGTCTTCCAGCGTGTGATCGACGCCCATGTGGCGCGCAATCGCAATCATGTGAATCGGACAATTCGACGATGCACCGAGCGCGGCCGCCGCGACCACGGCGTTCTCGAATGCAGCCTTGGTCATGACATCGGAAGGGCGCAGTTTCTCGGCGACCATCTCTACAATGCGCTTGCCGGTCGCATACGCCATCCATCCACGCTCGCGATGCGGCGCGGGAATCGCGGCACATCCAGGTAATGACATGCCGAGCGCTTCGGCCAGCGAGTTCATCGATAACGCGGTGCCCATCGTATTGCAGTGGCCGGCGGAAGGCGCGGACGACGCCACCTCGTCCATGAACTGCGGGTAGTCGATATCGCCTGAGGACAAGCGCTTGCGCGCATCCCAGATGACCGTTCCCGAACCCGCGAGCTTGCCGTTGTACCAGCCGTCTAGCATCGGGCCGCCCGATAGCACGATGGCGGGAATGTTGACCGTGGCGGCGGCCATCAGGCACGCGGGCGTGGTCTTGTCGCAGCCGGTGGTGAGGACCACGCCGTCTATCGGATAGCCGTGCAGGATCTCGACGAGACCCAGATAAGCGAGGTTGCGATCGAGCGCGGCGGTGGGGCGCTTGCCGGTTTCCTGGATCGGGTGAACCGGGAATTCGAGCGGAATGCCGCCTGCGTCGCGGATACCGTCGCGTACGCGGCTCGCAAGCTCAAGGTGATGGCGGTTACAGGGCGCAAGATCCGAACCCGTCTGCGCGATGCCGATGATCGGCTTGCCCGACTGCAGCTCTTCGCGCGTGATGCCGTAGTTCATGTAGCGCTCGAGATAGAGCGCGGTCATGCCGGGGTCGGAGGGATCGTCGAACCAGCGGCGGCTGCGCAGACGGAGTTGCGGGGTATCGTCGTGTGAATCGTGAGAATTCGGGGGGGTAGATTGATTAGACATGCTGACTTGTCCGCTATTTTGTATTGAGAGATGAGGCGCCGACGCTTAACGAGCGGCTCAATGCGTGGGGAATTCGGTAACAAGCGGCGAGCCTTCAAAAAATGCCTGAAGATTGTCTCGAACCAGTTGCCCCATTGCCGCGCGCGTTTCGACCGTCGCACTTGACCGATGAGGCTGCAGCACCACATTGTCGAGGGAGTGAAAGCGCGGGTCGATCGACGGCTCGTTCCAGAAGACATCGAGCGCGGCGCCGCGGATGCGATGCGTGGTGAGATACTCAAGCAGCACGGGTTCATCGACAATGCTGCCCCGCGCAACGTTCACCAGAATGCCATCGGGCCCAAGCGCGTCGAGCACATCACGGCTCACCGATGCATGGCTTTGCCGGTCAGCCGCCGCGCAGATCACCAGGAAATCCGAGTCACGCGCGAGTGCCACCGCATCTTCGCGATAGGTATAGCTGACGTCGTCGAAACGGAAGCGGTCGTGATAGGCAATAGACATATCGAATGCGGCCGCTCGCTTGGCGAACGCACGGCCTACACGGCCGAGCCCGAGTATGCCGAGCCGTTTGCCGAACATCCGCGTGGCCAGCGGCAACGACGCTTTTCCCCATTGACCGTCGCGGACCACGCGGTCATTCGCGGGTATGTGGCGCGCCATCGCGAGCATCAGGCCCATCCCCATATCCGCAACGTCTCCCGTCAAAACATCCGGCGTGTTCGTAACGCGAATGCCGCGCTTCGCGGCGTGGCCGAGATCGATCGCATCGACCCCAACACCATAAGACACGATGATTTCAAGCTGCGGCAGCGCATCAATCAACTCAGCGCCGGCGCCGGCTTCTCCATTGGTCGCCACGGCGCGGATGCGTGGCCCCACCTCCGCCAGCAACGCGGCACGATCGATCGTATCGGAGAGGACGTGGAGCGTGTAGTGCCGCTCAAGTTCGGCCATGTCCGTTTCCGGGTAACGCACGACTACCAGTAAATCCGCCTTGTGCATGCTATCTCCTCATGTTAGATTTGATTAATGGTTACCGGTAACCATACAACACGACGAAACCCGTGTCCAGCAGATCATTCCTCCAGGGTAGCGAGATGACGGCCAATTCGATGGGTCCGTCCGAGAAGATTGCGTTTCTCGGAACGGGCTTGATGGGAGAGCGGCAAGCGCGCGTGTTGCTGAGGGCCGGCTACCGGCTTAATGCGTGGAACCGCACCAGGGAGAAGGCGCGCCGGTTGAGCCGCGACGGCGCGACCGTTGCGGAGTCGGCCGTTGACGCGGTTCGTGATGCCGACGTGGTGATTACCATGCTCGCCAACGGCGACGCCGTGCACGAGGTCCTGTTCAACCAGGGCGTGGCCGATTCCCTCCAGGCGCACTCAACCGTGGTCGACATGAGTTCCATTCGCCCCGACGAAGCGCTGGACCATGCACGTTTGCTCGGGCGGCGGGGTGTCGCTTATCTCGAGGCGCCGGTGTCGGGCGGCACGAGCGGAGCGGAGAACGGGACGCTTGCAATCATGTGCGGTGGCGATCCACGGGTTTTCGAACGCGTTTCGCCCGTATTGCGCTGTATGGGGCGTCCTGTGTTGATAGGCGCGCATGGCTTGGGGCAACTCACCAAGCTGGCGAACCAGATGATAGTTGGGACAACGATTGGTGTGATTGCCGAGGCATTGTCTCTTGTTGAAAAGGGCGGAGCAGACCCGGCGAAATTGATTGAAGTACTGGCCGGGGGTTATGCCGACAGCACGATCCTGCGACTGGACGCACAGCGCATGGTCGATCGGGATGTGCGGATCAGAGGGCGCTCCAGCACGCAGCTCAAAGATCTGAATAATGCTTTGCGGGTAGCGCAACAAGCCGGCAGCCCGACGCCCTACACCGAGCTTACCGCGCAACTTTTTAGCATGCTTTTGCAGGAGCATGGCGATATCGATCATAGCGGGATCGTGCTGGCGTTCGCGCACAACGCAAGCTTGTCGCGTGAGAGTCAGGCGGCCATTTCATAAAAACTATTCGTTTCATTTAACCCGCTTGAATCATCCAGGCGGGCATTCCATAAATAAAGTAATAGCCGGCGTTCAATCAAACGGCACCCCGATTTGCAAAGGAGACGCAAATGGATTTGCAGCATTCCCCTATGCCCTCGCAGGTAAGCGCCGCTGCCCCGGTTCCCCCATCATTGGCCGCTGAAAAACCGCTTGTATCGCCTCAACAGTTGAGGCGAGCGATCCTGACCGGTGCGGTTGGCAGCGCGCTCGAGTACTACGATTTCGCGATCTTCGGACTCGCGTCGGCACTGGTATTCAGCCATATCTTCTTTCCCGCGCTGGGCGCGAAAGCTGGGCTGATGGCGAGCTTCGGCACCTACGGTGCGGGCTTTCTCGCACGGCCGTTCGGTGGCCTGTTTTTTGGGTCTATCGGTGACCGGAAGGGGCGTAAGTTTGTCTTGCTTGTCACCATAGCGATCATGGGGACCTCCACCACGTTGGTCGGCTTTTTGCCCAATGGAACCGTCGGCGCGGTCGCGCTCGTGCTGCTGCGACTACTGCAAGGCTTCGGTGCGGGCGCGGAGCAAGCGGGGGCATCGACGCTCATGGCGGAAGTCGCCCCCGTGCAGCAACGCGGTTTCTTCGCAGCATTGCCGTTCGTGGGCATCTTCGCGGGCCTGGGGCTCGCCACGGCCACTTTCAGTGTCATGCAGCACGTGCTGGGAGAGCAGGCCATCCTTGCATGGGCGTGGCGTATCCCCTTTCTTTCTAGTGTCTTACTCATTGGCGTAGCGGTCTGGATCCGGCTTCGCTTGCGAGAAAGTCCTGCATTCATCAGCCTCGAGGGCGCGCACGCAGTAATCAAATCGCCGATGAAAACCGTCATTACCCACGCGCGCCGTCCCGTGCTCGCCGCAACCCTGATGCGATTCGCCGAACAGGGCGGATCGACGATCTACACCACGGTTGCCATCGCATTCCTCGGCGGCACCGTGGCCGCGAAACTGGGCGTCCGTCCCTCCGAGCTGACATCGATCGGCACGACGGGCGCGTTGATCGCCAGCATGGCGAGCGTCATCACAACGCCACTGTTCGGCGCATTGTCGGACCGCATCGGCCGTATCGCGGTGTACCGGGGTGGCGCGATCTTCATGCTGCTCTGGTCCGTGCCGTCGTGGTGGATGGTGAGCACGGGCAACGCGCTGTGGGTGGACGTGGCCCTGTTCGGCGGCCTGGCGCTGGGGGCTAACAGCATGCTGGGCGCGCAGTGCGCTCACTTCTCCGAACTCTTCGGCAATCGCTACCGGTACTCCGGCGTCGCATTGGCGCGTGAGTTGGGTGCGGTGTTGTCGGGGGGTATCGCGCCGTTGCTGGGGATATACCTTGTCGGGCTATCGGATGGCGCGTTTTGGGTGATGGGACTTTATATGGCGACGCTCTCGGTGATTACGTTGATCGGCGTGTCGCTGTCCACCGAAACGCGGCAGCGGGATTTGACCGAGCTGAACGATGCAGTGGGTTGAAAATCAGCCAGGCGCTAGCCTCGACGAAGACGTTTTTATTACGCCGCATATCGGGTTAGTACCAATCGGCCAGCCTTGTGCATGCTCATCTCCTCATGCTAAAGTCAGTTGGATTAGTTACCGGTAACCATGAATGGAAGGGGTGACGATGGAAGGGAAAATTGCCTTGATTACGGGCGCGGGTTCAGGAATAGGGCGCGGTGTTGCGTTAGGCTTACTAACTGAAGGCTACACCGTCGTCTTGGCGGGACGAAACGAGCGTGCGTTGACTGAAACGGCGATTATGGCGGGCGCACATGCAGCCAATGCCCATGCACTACCCTGCGATGTTGCCGACCCCGATTCGGTCAATCGCTTGTTCACCCAGCTTGAAGAAAAGTTCGGCCGTCTCGATCTGTTGTTCAATAACGCCGGCACATTCACGCCGCAAAATTCACTGGAAGATATCAGCTATGAACAGTGGACTCAGGCCGTCAACGTTAATCTGACTGGCGCCTTCCTGTGCACGCAAGGCGCCTTCCGCCTGATGAAGAAACAGCAGCCACAGGGCGGCCGGATCATCAATAACGGCTCAATCTCAGCGCATGCACCGCGCCCGAAGGCAGCGCCGTACACGGCCACCAAACATGCAATAACCGGCTTGACCAAGGCAAGTTCGCTGGACGGTCGCCCTTACAACATTGCCTGTGGCCAGATAGATATCGGCAATGTGGTGACTGACATGAGCGAATTGATGGCGAAAGGGACGCTTCAGGCCGACGGTTCGATCAAGGTAGAGCCACGCATGTCGATGGATAACGTGGTCAAGGCAATCCTGTACATGGATAGCTTGTCACTGGATGCAAACGTCCTGTTCATGACGGTCATGGCCAGTCATATGCCTTTCGTCGGCCGAGGCTGAAGACAGCAGGACAGGGTGGCGCAACAACCGGCCGGCGCGTGAGCAGATTGACCGACGTCAACGCGTTGTTTCGGAAGCTACTTGATGCATAGGCGTGGATAAGTAGCGAGATTTCACATATGGCCATCCTGCAGACCTGCGCTGGCCCACAATATCTTGGAGACGAATCATGAAAGGAAATGTGGCACGCCGCGTGCGGGTTTTAGGGTGTCTGGGCTTTGTCCTGTTCGGAACGGTTGGCGCTCATGCTCAGGAAAAGCCGACGACCACAATGAAGATCGCGTTTTCCAATTCGTTTGCGAGCAATTCGTGGCGTCAACAGATGCTGCAGGACTGGGACAAGGTCACCAAACAAGCGGTGGCCAACAAGGTCGTTGCAGCGGCGCCTAGTTTCACCACGGTGCAGAATCAGGCAACCGAACAATCCCAGCAGATTCAGAACATGATCCTGCAAGGCTACAACGCGATTGTCGTCGACGCGGCTTCACCCACTGCGGTGAATGGTGCCATCAAGCAGGCCTGTAGTGCGGGCATTGTTGTGGTGTCGTTCGACGGCACGGTCACGGAGCCCTGCGCGTACAAGATCAGTATCGATTTCAAGCAGATGGGAAAGATGCAGATCGATTATTTTCATGCACGCAATTTGAAAGGTAATGTGCTCGAAGTGCGAGGCCTGGCAGGTTTCGTGGTGGATAACCAGATACACGCTGGCGTCGAAGAAGGTCTCAAGCAATATCCGGACTTCAAGGTGGTCGGATCGGTCAACGGCGACTATACGCAAACGGTCGCACAGAAGGCGGTCGCCGGACTCTTGCCTACCTTGTCCGATGTTGTCGCGGTCACCACCCAAGGGGGAGATGGTGCGGGAACGGCGCGTGCGTTTATTGATGCCGGCCGCAAACTGCCTGTGGTTTTTATGGGCAATCGCTATGACGAACTTGAATTGTGGAAAAACGAGCACGATAAAAACGGCTACGAGACCCAATCAGCTTCGATCGTACCGGGCGTCGCCACTTTTGCATTCTGGTATGCGCAGCAGGTGCTGGCCGGTGCGAAGTTGCCTAAGGAAATCAATCTGCCGATTGCCGTCATTACCCAGAAGGACCTGGCTCAGTCGATGGCAAGCACTCCGAAGGGCGGCGTGTTTGACCGCTCTTTCACGCAGCAGGAAGTCACTGATTACGTAAAAAACCACGCCGCCAACTAACGCGTGCATAGCGGCCCGGAGGGCGCCGCACGATGCATGAAATTATTGAGGGTGATGAGGGACTTTTATGACATCCAGTGCGGACGCAGCATTTGTTCAAACCGAGAGAATCGGTAAGACGTTTGGTGCGGTGAGGGCGTTAAACGAGGCAACCCTGGCGTTTTATCCGGGCGAGTGCGTCGGTATTGTCGGGCACAACGGGGCGGGCAAATCGACGTTGATGAATATTCTTTCCGGTGTCTTCAAGAATGATAAGGGCACGCTGCATGTAGACGGAAAGAACGTGGAGCATCACTGGAATACCCACGAAGCTATCAGGCACGGCATACGCTGCGTATTCCAGGAGTTGTCGTTGTGCCCGAATCTCAGTCTCGCGGAAAACATGCGTCTGCGAACGTCGGCGGGCAACGCGTTCGGGTGGCGCAAACAAGCCGGTGCGCAGTTGATCAGCGCGCTGGACAAGATCTTCCCGCGTCATGGTCTTGGTGCCAACCAGATTATCGAGGAACTCCCGATCACCAAGCGTCAGATGGTCGAGATCGCCATGGCATTTACGCCGGGCGATCACCCGTTAAAGCTGGTCATTCTCGATGAGCCTACATCCTCGCTGGACGAACAATCGGCGAAGCAACTACTCACGTATCTACGCGACTTCGTCAGCGGCGGCGGTATCTGCATATTGATCTCGCACAAAATGCACGAGGTCATGAACTTCAGCGACCGCGTTGTTGTGATGCGCGAGGGTGCGGTCATCTACGAAAGCGACACCGCGCAAACCAGTGCCAAGCGAGTGGTTGAGGCAATGGGGCAAGGACACACTAACCGCGACGAACGAGCGGCGACCCGCCATCATCAAGCGGGTGAGTTGCAGGTACAGGCGCGTCTGTTGGTAGAGGGTTTGCCGCTCAAGGCGTTCCAAGGCGAGATTATCGGACTGGCGGGACTGGCAGGGCACGGCCAAACCCGCTTGCTCAAATTGATTCATGCATTGCGCAAGGGTCACCAGGATCGGCACAGCAATGAACTGCATGCCGATACGGCGTTTGTTGCCGGAGACAGGCAGAGCGATGGCGTGTTCGGCTTATGGTCGATTGCGAAAAACATGAGTTTGTCCTGGCTTGGCAAATGCGGCCGGGCGGGGATGATTTCCTTTGCGGAAGAAGATCGTCTGATCGGGCAATGGATGGAAAAACTCAGGGTGAAAACGCCCGACATGAACCTGCCTATTTCGTCACTGTCAGGCGGCAACCAGCAGAAGGTATTGTTTGCACGCGCGTTGGGCGCTGACGCACCAATGATCCTCATGGACGATCCCACCCGCGGCGTGGATGTCGGCACGAAATACGAGGTATATAGCATTGTCCGATCGCAAGCTGACCAGGGGCGAACGTTCCTTTGGTACACGACGGAGTTCGATGAGCTATATCACTGCGACCGCATCTATGTGATGAACGAAGGTGAAATTGTCGGGGAAATTGCAAATGCCGATCTGAGCGAAGGCGCGCTGTTTCGGCTGTCCTTCAAGGAGCTGGCATGAGACATTTTCGCGCTCATATAACTCGCCTGCTGTCCGCCATTACCTTCGCGGTCCTGCTGGGGTTGATCTACAGGAATCAGTCGCTGGCGCTGTCGTATCTGGGGTTGACGCTGCTATTGGGAGCGTCTATTCCTATCGTTTTTGCAACCTTGTCTCAGATGATGATGGTGTCGGTGGGCGATCTGGATCTATCCATTGGACCGTTTATTTCAATGAGCGCGGCGATTGGCGCGATCATTCTGCCGAACTCGCCTTGGCTAGCGGCACTGTTATACGTGCTTGCAATCGGCGTCTACGTGTTTTGCGGAGTGCTGATCCATGTGCGTCGACTGTCGTCAATTGTCGTGACGCTCGGTTTGTCCTTTGTCTGGCTGGGATTCGCGCTTTTATTGGTTCCGAGCCCGGGCGGGCAGGCGCCTCAATATCTGGTCGACCTGATGACGTGGCAACCGCCGTTCGTGCCCCTGCCGGTATTGTTCGCTGTCCTTGCCGCGTTGATAGGCTATTTCATTTTCAATATCACGGTATTCGGTACCGTTGTCCGCGGCTTCGGCGGCAACCCCAAAGTGATCGAACGAAGTGGCCGGTCGAGCCTGGGCATTCATGCGGCGGTCTACGCTTTGGCTGGGGTGTTCGGAATTGTCTCCGGATTGCTCCTGTTGGGGCAGACGACGTCCGCCGACGCTAACCAGGCAACCAGCTATACCTTGATTTCCATCGCGAGCGTCATTTTGGGCGGCGGTGAATTCGTGGGTGGAAAAATCTATGCACTGGGCAGTGTGTTCGGTGCCCTGACCATGACGCTGGCAACCTCATTCCTGAACTTCTACCAGGTTTCCTCGGACTGGCAAGTAGCGATGCAAGGGATCATTCTCATTGTGGCGCTCAGCTTGCGGACCGTCATTGGCTATTCAGGAAAACCAGCATGAGCGACATGCACTTTTCTCCGTTGAATCGGTTACGCAATAGCTACTCGCTGAGCGCCTGGGTGGCAACGGCTGTCGTTCTTGTTGCGACGACGTTATTCAACGCAGGCAAGGGGGGACCTAGTCTCGGTCCTCTATTGACCACGGCACTGAGCTTCTCGACCTTCACGGTATTGGTTTCTCTGGGACAAATGCTCGTTATTACGAGCGGACCGGGCAATATCGATCTTTCCATTCCTTCTGTGATTGCGCTATCGGGCGCGCTGTCGATGGGGGCGATGCAAAGCTCGAATGGGATGATTGCCTTGGGTATCCTGGTGGCGCTCTCGTCGGGAATGGCGGTAGGCGTCGTTAACTTTTTGCTAATCCGTCTCTTGAAGATTCCGCCGATCATTGCAACGATGGCCAGCGCATTGATCGTCCTGTCCTGCGCGATTGCGTATGGACGCGGCATGCGCACGGCGCCGCCCGCCTTGTTGGCGGAGATGCTGGTGGCCCGCATCGGCTATATCCCGGTATTTTCCATCTTCGCGATGGCGTTGACGTTGCTGGTTTGGCTATTGCTCACGCGCACCATCTATGGACGGGCGCTTTGTGCTATTGGTCAGAATCGAAACGCGGCGCGACTGGCGGGTGTGAGAACGGATTTCCATGTCTTGCTGACATACGCGATCAGCGGCGCGTTAGCCGGCTTGACCGGCTGTCTGATCGCCTCTTACTCCGGCGGAAATTCGCTGGACCAGGGCAACGAATACCTGTTGTTGACTGTCGCGGTCGTGGTCATAGGCGGGACGTCGGTCGCGGGTGGCCGGGCGTCTTTGGGTGGCATCTGGGGTGGTGCTTTGTTTATGTTTTTGCTGGTCGCCTTGCTGAACACCGCTGGTGCAAGCGCAGGTTTGCGCACGTTGTTGACGGGTGTCATTATCGTGATGGTGGCGGCGTTGACTGAAAGACGGCAAGCTCGTTAGGAAGCCAAAATGAATAATCCTGCTATAGAAATATATGACGAACGTGCACGTGATCTCCTGCGCGACGATGCAAAACTGGAGAAGCTCGCGACGGGTTGCATATGGGGCGAGGGCGCGATCTGGATGCACGAAGACAGATCCGTGCTATGGAGCGACATTCCGAATAACCGGATGATGCGCTGGCATCCTGATGAGGGCGTGAGTGTCTGGCGCGACCAGGTGGAATATACCAACGGCCACACACGTGAAGCGGACGGTAGCCTGCTGCATTGCTCTCACGGTCAGCGTGCGGTTATCCGTACCCGGTTCGGCCCGAATCTCAGTCAACCTGTTGATGAAGTCGTCGTCGACCACTACCACGGCCGGCGGCTGAATTCGCCTAACGATGTGGTCGTCAAGAGTGACGGGACGATCTGGTTCAGCGATCCGCCTTACGGCATTTTGTCCGACTATGAGGGGCATCAAGGCGCTCAGGAAATGCGCGGTTGCCATGTGTTTCGATTTGACCCGCGTAATAAGACGCTCGATGTGATGACGGACCTTCTTATTTGCCCCAACGGGTTGGCGTTCTCGCCGGACGAGTCATTGCTTTACGTGTCGGATACGTCGAAGGTCCCATACGGCGACAAGGGTTTTCACAACATCCGCGTATTCGATGTCATAGAAGGCCGTTCCTTGAGCAACCCTCGGATCTTCGCCACGATTGCTGAGGGCGAGGGACTGTCGGACGGATTTCGACTAGATGACCGAGGCTGGGTCTTCAGTAGCAGCGCGATCGGAATCCAGGTCTTTCATCCCGACGGCACCCGGCTTGCGCTCATTCATGTACCGGAGATTGTGGCGAACCTGACGTTTGGTGGCGAGAACCGTGACCAGATGTTTATTGTCGCTTCCACTTCTCTGTACCGTATCAACGTGAACGCGCAAGGCATACAGCGTCCCTGAGCATCGGAGAGATAGTGCTCTTAGCTCGGACATGACGCCTTGGACCGTACGTGCTGCGGCGCTGTGAAGAATGGCAAAGCCACGGCTTGAGCGACCGTGTGTAGCTAGATGAAGGCAGACGAAGCCGCAATCACGACGCATCGGACGCAAGCGAACATCTAAGTCGAGCTAGAGCCTGAATGCAGGATCGAAGCAATTCCCTTCGATGACAGTGCACGTTCGATCCCGAGCACTGCCCCGCCGATTGCACCGGCATATTGATTGAGCGCGGTATTTTCGATAAGCAAGCTCCTCGTCGCAAGCGGCAATGCCCGCCTATAGACAACCGCGCGAACGCCCGCAAGCAAGTCGTCGCTGATTCTCGCCATCCGGCCGCCAAGGACAATCGCGGCCGGGTTATACATGTGGACCAGCATCGCGATGACCTCGCCTATTTCAGCAGCCGCGGCGCGAATAAGCCTGACGGCCTGATAGTCCCCGGAGCGAACCAGCCGCACCAGGTCATCCACATTTCTTGCGCCCGCCTCAGGCAATGCCTGCAGGTTTGCAAGGACCGCGTTAGTCGACGCCACCGCTTCGACACAACCAATATTTCCGCATCGGCAAATGACATCGTCGCGCCCGGGAACCCTGATGTGTCCGATATCACCCGCCGAGCCATCGGCCCCTCTGTGCAGCATCCCGTCGGACGTGATGATCCCGCATCCTATCCCGGTCGACACCTTGGCAAACAGCAACGGAGACTGATGAGCGGGGCGCGTGCGGGCCTCGCCCAAGGCCATGAGGTTGACGTCGTTGTCGACCAGCACGGGGGTCTTGAGGCGCGACTGCAGATACTCGGAGACCTGGAAGCCGTCCCATCCCGGCATGATGGGTGGCCTCACGCAAACACCGCGACTGAAGTCCACGGGGCTGGGCAGTCCAACGACAACGCTGCGCACGGATTGATCGAGAAGCCGATGTTCCCGCAGCAACTGCTGGAACTGGTCGACGACTGAGTCGAGGACGATCTCGGGTCCAAGCGAAACGTCGATGCTGAATACTCTCTCCGCCAGCCGCCTTTGAGCCAGGTCAGAGATGACGAGTCGTCCATGAGTCGCGCCCATGTCGGCTACCAAGATGAGCCCGGCGCGGGAATTGAGCACGAGCATCGTACCGGGCCGTCCTCTGGCGGACGCACTTTGCGTTTGCTCTTTGACAAGGTCGCATTCGATCAGCGGCTGGATCAATTGCGACACGGTCGAGCGAGCGAATCCCGTGTTACGCGCCAGGTCGGCGCGGCTGACCCCTTGAGACGAAGCAATCAGCCGGGCGAGCTTGCTTTGAACTTCAAACTCTTCAAGCCTGAAGGCTCGGTCGAAGGTCGCTAGGCGAGAGGGGGCGAGCAAATGGTTTGGCGTGTTCATGACAAGGCCTTGAGAAATCGAGCTTACTTAATCCGCGCGTGAGCCACAAGCGTGATTGTAAGGACGATAGGCAAAGTATTTATGTCGGAAATCGAATTAAATAATACAAAATATCGGGCTAAGGCGTGCCTCGGTATTGTCCAGTCAACCCAATGGAGTTTAAAAAAATGGCTGAGACACTTGGTGTGGCAATTGTCGGTGCGGGGATGATGGGCGCGGTTCATTCCAGGGCGAGCCGGCTCGCAGGCGCAACGTTGAAGGGCATAGCGGCATCGAGTCCGCAGAGCGCTAAAAAGGCTGCAGCTCATCTGGCTTATCTGGGTATGGAGCGTGCCTATTCGAGCGCCGACGAGGCGATCGCGGACCCTGCTGTCGACGTCATCCATATCTGCACGCCTAATTCCACGCACTTCCCCCTCGCCATGTCGGCGCTGGCCGCCGGCAAGCATGTGGTGTGCGAAAAGCCCCTTGCAACCAGCCTCTCCGATGCGAAGGCGCTCGCGTCGGCAGCCCAATCAGCGGGGCGCATCGCGGCGGTTCCGTTCGTTTATCGATATCACCCGATGGTGAGGGAGGCGCGCTCGCTCGTGCAGGACGGCACCGTAGGGGCACTTCAACTCATCCACGGAAGCTATCTGCAGGACTGGCTGCTTGGACGGGACGACACGAATTGGCGCGTGGACGCGGCACTCGGCGGCCCGTCGCGAGCGTTCGCGGACATCGGGTCGCACTGGTGTGACCTGATCGAATGGATCAGCGGCGAACGATTCGAGACTGTCGTCGCAACACTCCAGACAACCATGCCCGACCGCCCGGCTGGCACGGTCGAGACGTTTTCGTCTCCTGCCCCGGGCGCCTCTTTAGAAAGGCAAGCGGTGACGACTGAGGACGTTGCCGGCGCATTGTTCCGGACCACAACCGGCGTGCTGACAACGCTCACCGTGAGCCAGGTGTCGGCCGGCCGCAAGAACCGGTTGTGGTTCGAGCTCGACGGTGCTCGCGCCAGCCTGGTATTCGATCAGGAGGAGCCGGAAAAACTTTGGTTAGGAGAACGAGACTCGACCCGGCTGTTCGTGCGCGATCCCTCTCGCGGCGGTGCTGAACAACGACGTCTTGCCACGCTGCCGGCGGGCCATGCCCAGGGCTATGCGCAATGCTTCGAAGCATTTGTCGCCGATACCTACGCGGTGATTCGCGGTGAAGCGCGTGAAGGCTTGCCGACGTTCGAAGACGGGTATCGCTCGGCACAGATCATTGACGCGGTGCTTCGTTCATCGAAAGCGCGCGCATGGGAGCAAATCTAGTTGCGGTTCACGTTGGATATCTATTAAAAACCCGCCTTGGCGCGGAACAACAGGAGACGAAAATGAAGGTTCAAAAGTTGCTCAAGTCGACAACCGGCATCGCGGCATTGGCCCTAACGCTGACGGCTTGGACACCGGCGCAGGCTGCCGATATCGCGATCGTGCTGAAGACATTGTCCAATCCTTACTGGGTCGCCATGCGCGATGGCATTCAGAAAGAAGCGAAGGCGAAGGGGGTGAGCGTCGACATCCTCGCGGG
The DNA here is from genome assembly GCF_009766085.1 of Burkholderia sp. S171. GTDB lineage: Bacteria > Pseudomonadota > Gammaproteobacteria > Burkholderiales > Burkholderiaceae > Caballeronia. The sequence continues at coordinate 87,990 of NZ_LMUF01000064.1, forward strand.
CAACAGCGAAGAAGACATCCAGGGTCAGCAGCGTCTGGTGGAAGACGTGCTCAACAAGAATTACAAAGCGATCGGCGTCGCGCCCATCTCGCCAGTGAGTCTGATCCAGGCTGTGGCCGCGGCCACGAAGAAGGGTATTTATGTGGTCAATATCGACGAGAAAATTGATCAGGGCCAGTTGAAGGCAGCAGGCGGCGCAGTGATTGCTTTCATCTCCAGCGACAACGTGGCGCTAGGCAACAAGGCGGGCGATTTCATCGTCCAGAAGCTGGGTAGCGCAGGCGGCAGCGTGGCGATTATCGAAGGCAAGGCCGGCAACGTCTCCGGCGACGCGCGTCGCGACGGCGCGAAGCAGGCCTTTGCAAAGGTGCCGTCCATCAAGCTCGTAGCGAGTCAGCCAGGCGATTGGGATCGCTCGAAAGCGCTGGACGTGACCACGAACATCCTGCAGCGCAATCCTGATCTGAAGGCCATTTACGCGGCGAACGACACCATGGCGCTCGGCGCCGCGCAGGCGGTCAAGAACGCCGACAAGCTCGGCAAAGTGGTCGTGGTCGGCACCGACGGCGTTCCCGAAGCGCTCGATTCAGTCAAGCGCGGCGAGTTGACCGCAACCATTGCCCAGGACTCCGCAGCAATGGGCGCGAAAACCGTGGACCTCCTGCTCGACGCATTGAAGAACAAGCCCGCGATCAACCCCGCTGTGGCGCCGGTCTTCATACCGGTCGAATCGCATCTGATCACGAAGTAAGCCTTCGTGCCTGACGTATTCAGCGAGGATCAGATGAACGATGTACTGGTGGCCGTGCGTGGCATCACGAAGATCTTTCCGGGCACGACTGCCCTCAGCGACGTGAGTTTTGACGTTCGCGCAGGCGAGGTACATGTGCTGCTCGGCGAGAACGGCGCCGGTAAATCGACGTTGATGAAAATCCTCAGCGGCATTTATGAGCCGACGTCAGGCGCTATTGTGGCGGGCGGCAGTGAATACTCGAAGTTGTCGCCCGCGCTGTCTGCCCAGCTTGGCATCTGCCTGATTTATCAGGAGCTGAGCGTGATCGACTACTTGAGCATTGAGGAAAACCTGTTCGTTGGGCGCATTCCCACCGTCAGGCGCTTCGGCATTCCCGTAGTGGATCGGAAGGCGATGCACAGCAAGGCTCGTGAAGTCCTTGCCCGGGTCGGTCTGGCGCGCGACCCGCGGACGTTGGTTGGTGACCTGGGCATTTCGGAGAAGCAGCAGGTCGAAATTGCCAAGGCGCTGGCGAGCGAGGCGCGACTCATCATCATGGACGAGCCGACCTCGTCACTTACGGACACTGAAGTCGCGAAGCTCTTCGCGGTGATTGGGGACCTTAAGCGTGACGGCGTCGGCGTGGCCTATATCTCCCACAAGCTCAAGGAGATTCCGCTGATAGGCGATCGCGTCACGGTCCTCAAGGATGGGAAATACGTCGGCACTTACGACGCTAAAACGACATCGACAGACCGGCTCGTTGCACTGATGGTCGGCCGGGAGATCGTTCACGGACGACCGGACGGCGTGGATGCGACAAAGGGCGATGTTGTGTTCTCTGTCGATCATCTTTCTTCACGCGATGGATGGGTGCGCGATGTCTCGTTCAACGTTCATCGTGGAGAAATTTTTGGCTTCGCCGGCTTGATGGGATCAGGACGCAGCGAGTTGATGGAAACCATATTCGGCGTTCGTCGAAAATCGGCTGGCCTGATGACGCTCAACGGTCGCGAGATTACGATCGACTCGCCGTATCAGGCGGTCAAGCAAGGGCTTGCGTTCGTGACCGAGGACCGGCGCGCGACAGGCTTTTTTCATAATCTGAATATTGAAGAAAACATCTTTGTTGCTCCTGCCTTGCGCAGTACGCGGCGTGCACTCTCGCTCGGGCTGATCGACCGTGCGCAGCAGCGTGAATTTGGCCTGCGCTACACAGAGCGGCTTCGCATCCGATGCGCATCTTCCACCCAGAACATCACGGAACTATCGGGTGGCAATCAGCAAAAAGCGATCATCGCCAAGTGGCTCGCGGCAAAGAGTGATCTCTTCATTTTCGACGAACCGACCCGCGGTATCGACATTGGAGCGAAGGCTGAAATTTATTCGATCATGCGTGCGCTCGCCAATGAAGGAAAGGCCATTCTCATGGTGTCGTCGGAACTTCCGGAACTCATCGCAGTGTGCGATCGCATTGCTGTTTACAAGGACGGCACGGTAGCGAGCACGCTCGCCAATGCCGACGCCACGGAAGAATCGATCATGCAAGTCGCCACCTCATGAGCGACAACGAAGGAGGCAAGATGAACCAATCCAACACGTCCGGCGCGCCGCTTGCGGCAAGACCACGCCGGGATTTCGCCACGATATGGCAGACATACGGCACATTCGGCATTCTCGTGGTGCTGCTTATCTTGTGCAGCATCGCGTCGCCGCAGTATTTCCTGACTCGCGACAACCTCGTCCAGGTCCTGTTGCAGAGTTCGGTGATGGTCCTGCTTGCGTGCGGCGTGTTCTTCACCATCCTGATCGCGGGCATTGACCTGTCTATCGGCTCGGTGCTCGCGCTCTCCGGCATGGTGATGGCGAAGCTGATGATGGCCGGCTTGCCCGTGTGGCTCGCCGTGCTCATTGGCGGCGTCGGCGTCGGGGCGTTGCTCGGCGCGGTCAACGGCGCGCTGGTCAATCTCACGCAATTGCATCCGTTCATCATCACGCTGGGCACGGCCGCGATATACCGGGGAGTTACGCTCATCGTGTCCGACTCACGATCCGTATTCGGCTTTGACCGTTCCTTTACCGATGTCGTCGCCGGCCGTATTTTCGGCATACCGGTGCCTATCATCATCGCGGTCGTGGTGGCAGGATTCCTGATGTTCCTGACGAAGTTCACGAAGCTCGGCCGCAACATCTACGCACTCGGTGGCAACGCGCAGGCCGCGTTCTACTCGGGTATCAGCGTGAAGTTACACACCATGGTCGTCTTCATCATTGCGGGAACGTGCGCGGGCATAGCCGGGATTGTCACGACCGCCCGCACCGCTGCTGCAGAACCGAATGCCGGAGTGGGCTTCGAGACCTTTGCGATTGCGTCCGCGATTATCGGCGGCACAAGCTTTTTTGGCGGCCGCGGACAGGTCACGGGTGTGGTCATAGGTGGCTTGATCATCGGCGTAATCAACAACATTCTGAACATCATGAATGTAGAGACCTACTACCAGCAGATCGTGATGGGCGCGCTCATTATTGCTGCGGTCACGGCCGACAAGCTGTTCACCCGCAAGTCCCGGTAAATCAATCTGCAAGCGCCGCATGTCCTTCCTGACTGCGGCGCCGCTTCCGATATTCGTCTTCAGGAGTACCCATGACTCATCCCGTAGAAAAAATCCGTCTATTCATTGCACCTGCTCCCCGTACTGTTGCGGACATTTTCAGTCCCGCCGATCTCGATCGGCTCCGTGCACTCGGCGAGGTGTTCATTCATGAAGACGGCCCAGTGACCGACGAGATCTTCGAACAACACGCTGCCGATGCCCACATCATGGTTGGTCAGTTTGAGATGCCGGCGGAGCGGGTGACGCGGGCAGCCAACCTGCGAGCGATCGTCAATGTGGAAGGGAATTTTCTTCCGAACGTGGGCTATGCCCAGTGCTTCAGGCAGGGCATTCGCGTCCTGAACGTAAGCCCGGTATTCGCTGAGCCCGTGGCCGAGATGGCGCTGGGCATGGCGATCGATCTTGCTCGCGGGATCAGTCATGCGGACAGGCGTTTTCGCAACGGCACCGAGCAATACGGACTCGATGCAAACCGGGACGCGTTCTCCCTGTATGACGCCCCGGTGGGGTTCATCGGCATGGGCGACCTGGGGCGCGCGATCCTGCCCCTCGTGACGCCGTTTCGCGGCGTGGTGAGGGCGTTCGATCCGTGGCTGCCTGCGGCTTATATCGAATCGCTTGGATGTGAGCCTGCGTCGCTCGATACGGTATTGCGCGAGTCGCAGATCGTATTCGTGGTGGCAGGCGTCACGTCCGAGAATCAAGGTTTTCTCACGCGCGAGGAATTTGCATTGATGCGCAAGGGCGCCGCTTTCATCCTGGTGAGCCGTGCCGGTGTCGTGGATTTCGACGCAATGCTCGACGCTGCCGCGGTAGGTCACATCCGCGTTGCTACGGACGTCTTTCCTGAAGAGCCGCTCGCGGCTGGGCATCGGGCGCGGTCGGTCGACAACGTGCTGCTGTCGCCGCACCAGGCCGGCGCGCTTGGCACGGTATTGAGGGACATTGGTCGCCGTGCTTTGGCCGATATCGAATTGATTGCGCGCGGTTTGCCGCCCATGATGTGCAAGGTCGCGCAGCCTGAAACAGTCGGCCTGATGCGCAGCAAGCCGGTGGAAAAGAGCTGACCGATGCTGAGCCGCATATCGCATTTTGCAGGAAGTGCCGACACGCATCGCACGCTTGAATGGACTGAATATCGCGGATGGACGGCGCTCTCGATGCGTCAAGGACCGCTCGAACTGACAGTTGTTCCTGCAATTGGCGGCAGGCTCATGAGCATCCGGCATGAGGGTGTCGAGCTGGCGTATGTCAATGATGCGCTGGCAGGACGCGTGCCGGATTGGAGCGGCGCGCAATGGCGAACACTCTGCGGCGAATGGGACTTCCCGCTATGGGGCGGCGGCAAGACCTGGGTGGCACCCGAGGCCGATTGGCCTGACGGTGCGCCGCAGCGCGATCTGGACAGCGGACCCTACGAAGTCGCGAGTACGTGGTTCGACTCCAGGTCCATGGGCATCGAACTGTTGAGCGTGGTATGCCGGCAGAGCGGCCTGCAAATCCGGCGTCGTATTGTCCTGTCGGCACGAGATGGCGCGTGGACAACCTCACATGAGCTTTGTAACCGGGGCGCGTCGGAGCGGCCGTGCGCGATCTGGGACGTCCTGATGTTGCGCCGGCCGGGAAAGGTCGACGTTGCAATCGAGAGCGACGATGACTGGCGCGTATCGGTGATCCCGTTTCCTGCCAAAGGCCCTTTAGGCGACGTGCGTGAATCAGCATTCGTGACGGGCTCAAACGGACTTGTCACGACGCAATGCGTTGAGGCGGTCGAGTTCAAGCTGGGCGTAAAGAATTCACCCGGTGTTATTCACGTCGAATTTGATTTGCCCGAAGGCAAGCGGACATTGCGCCGGCGCTTCCCGGTTACCCCGGGCGCGAGGTATGCTCACGGCACGCCGCTTGAAGTGTTCAACGCGCCTGAACTGCCATACTTCGAGATCGAATCGCATGGGCCCTTGGTCGTTTTGCAGCCGGGTGATTCGATCACGCTTAGTGTGGAAGAGGCCGTGGCTAGCGACGCTGCTCAACTTCCCTGAATGATTGCCGAATTACTCATACGGTCCGCTGTCGCTCATGCTGCTTACCTAAGTCGAATTTCGCGTATCGTGTTTTCTGTTCGATATGGATGGAACCTTGCTCAACTCACATGCGCCCGTGATCCGCGCGTACACGGATTGGGCGCTTAGGCGAGGGCTTGATCCCGAGATGGTCCTGCGTGAATGCCAGGGCCGACGCGTGATCGACACTATCCGCGCGCTGGCGCCTCCCGGAACCGATATTGAAGCCGATACAGCCGCGTTGAAACAGGTCGAACTCGATGACGTCGCGGGCATAGTGGAGATCCCGGGCGCTCGGGATTTATTGATGTCCATCCCCGACGATCGTTGGGGCGTGGTCACGTCGGCGGAACGCCCTCTTGCACTCAGGCGGCTCAAAGCGGCTGGATTACCCATACCCAAGGTCTTGTTCACCTCGGACGAGATTGCGCGCGGAAAACCTGCGCCAGATGGCTTCGTTGTGGCTGCGAGAGCATTGGGCGCTGCTCCCGAACGCGCTGTAGTGTTTGAGGATTCGGCCGCCGGAATTGCGTCGGGACTCGCCGCCGGATCACTGGTCATTGCCATCACATCAACTTTATCCGTAGCGCAGATCGACGCTTTGGGTCCACGAGGCTATCTTCACGATCTTCGAGGCCTGCACGTCTCGGACGACAACGGAGACATGCTTCTTCGCGTTGCCTGAGTGGTGGAGCAGGGCTGCTTGAGGTTATCGAATAGTGCAGAACTTGTCTGCGCTGACGTGAGCGCTCCGGTGCTTGCAACGAAGATGTGTTTCGCCTGCGACGCGCCACGCTGCAGGCCATACTGTGTGTTACCTGGCCATCGAGGCCGACCTCGCACACGTAAGCCAAGTGTTCACCTATCCCATTGACCTCAGAGCGGCGCTTCCATGCGCGCGCGCTCAACGGACTACGGCCGCCTAGCGCGGCGTTAAGCACCGCCATCTCAATCATCCCTATTTTCACCAGCGCTTTGACAGGGAACGATAAGTCAAATCGATACTCGATCGCCCGTCGTTCACTCGTGAACAAACGTATTCGCCCGGGAGATTGGTCGAGCCTCGAACCATGATTGCGTTCTGTTTGACTTTCTGATATCGGTCGACTTTGTTTTTGCACTTTTACCGAATCCACAGTCGAACCGTAGGACCTGAACGATTCGAATTGCTAAATTATTAGCGAGCACTGACGCAGCCTGTGAAAACTTAAACACGCACCGAAGTGTTGAGGCCACTGTGTCGGTAATCGTGCATTCGCTTCGCTAGCGATGAACTAAAAAACTTGCATGACGGAAATCGTATCGATGAAATTACGCAAGCGAGGCTTAAGCGCTGCCCTTGAATCACGGCAAAGGATATGGCCATTACTCGGATGCCTCGCGCTCACGGCTTCACTCACCGGTGTGGCGTCGGCGGAAGGCAAATTCACCGACGCTGAAGATGGCATGTTCGACTTGAGCGATATGTTGCTGTCGCACCGTGGCGTCCTGCCTGTACCCACTATTGTCACGGAACCCGCTGTTGGGTACGGACTCGGCCTTGGCCTGCTGTACTTCACCATGCCCAAGCATGATCCGGATGCCCCTCAGAGCGAGGCCAAGAGCTCAGCGCCTCCCAATATCACCGGCTTGGGGGGCTTTGCGACAGGCACGCATAGCTGGGGTGTCGGGCTGATGCACTTCCACACCTGGGACGACGACCGGATTCGCTATCTCGGCATTGTTGGAAAAATCAACCTGCATCTGAACTATTACGGTTCCGAAGGCGGATCGCACGCGTATCAGCTAAGCGGCGTTGCCGTCGTTCAGCAGGTCTTGTTCCGCTTGGGCAATAGTCCGTGGTACGTCGGTCCTCGCTACACGTTTCTGGATTCGAACACGCGCTTCGGCCCCATTCTTCCAAACGGATTGCTTGATTTCAAGAACGAGCAACGCGTTGCGAAGGGCGGTGTGGTCGTTGACTACGACACCCGCGACAACTTCTTTTTCCCGGGCAAAGGAACCTACGCGGAGTTTGAAGCGGAAATTGCCAGAGGTGGACTCGGCAGTTCTTCAAATTTCCAGATGGAAACTGCGAAGGGCTACCACTGGTTACCGCTCGGTCCGTCATGGGTTCTCGGGATGCGCGCCGACACCGGATTTTCGCAAGGTAATATCCCGTTTTTTGCGCAGCCCTACGTCTCTCTACGCGGCGTGTCTGACGCGAAGTATCAAGACCGCAATCAACTGACGAGCGAGGTCGAGCTCAGGTGGAATGTGGCGCCGCGCTGGTATGTGCTCGGTTTTGGGGGCGCCGGCAAGGCGTACGGCAACCTTCATTCAATCTCAGATGCGCCGACAGCCTATGGTTTCGGCACCGGTTTTCGCTACCTGATCGCCCGCAAGCTAGGTTTGACGATGGGTATCGATATTGCACGTGGCCCCGGCCAAAACGCGTTCTACGTTCAAGTCGGCAGTGCCTGGCGCTAAGACTTGAACCTGGACTTGCACCTGGATTAGAACCTGGATTAGAACCTGGATTCAAGGCACCCCCGTTCCAATGGCCGGCCAATGAAAAACCACTTGAACCGCTTATCCCAAGTACGCCTGCACGCTGTTGTGCTGGCAACGTGCTGTCTGATCAGTCAGCCAAGCCGGGCAGCGTCCTTCGACGTTCCCGGCACGCTTCCCAGCATGGTCGGCGGTGGCCTTGGGTCTACGACGGACTACGCCGGGGGTAAGGACCGCTTTGTCGGCGCAGTACCGGGAATACGTTACGTGACCGATGGCGGACGGCTGTTCGAGCTATACGGGCCTTACGCACAGTTTGATCTTGGCGGCCTGACAGGACTGCAATACGGTCCGGCCGTCGAGCTTCGCCTGGGACGAAGTCATGTTGACGATCCGGTCGTTTCCCAGGTCCACGACGTGCACACGACCGCGGAAGCGGGGGGCTTTGTTGGCTACGAGTACGATAACCAGGGCGCTTTCCCGTATCGTCTGCGGGGCTCTGTGACGGTGGTGACCAACGCTGGCATTGTTTATACAGGAGCACGGGTGTCGGTGAACGGCAGCCTCTGGTTGCCCGTGCAACGCCGCATTTTTGTAGGTGCCGGGGTGGGTGCAAGCTGGGTAAGCCAAGGATTTAACCAGGTGTACTACGGTGTGACGGAGGAGGACTCCACACGCAGCGGCCTGCCTGCTTTCAGTCCTTCCGGCGGACTTGAACAGATGACCGGCTGGCTTGCCGCGATCTACCAGATCGATAAACACTGGTTTGGCGGTGCGATGATTTACTACCAGCGGATATCAGGCTCAGCGGCGGACAGTCCGATCGTCACGCAACGCGGCAACCGGAATCAAATCACGTATGGCGTGGGAGTCGCCTACGCGTTCAAGTGATTTGCCGGACGACCATGCGTGCCTGGAGCACCACGCTGGAGGTTAAAACCTTCCTTCAACAATTTCGCAGTTGGACGGCATGTCCACGCATCGAGCGCCGTCGTCCATGCTGATTTCGTTCAGGATGACCCGCACAGCTTGAAGCGTCCAGCCGTGTGCGACGACCAGCACCGTCTGCGGACTACTCAGCTTCAGGTCCGCAATCAGTGTTTGAACACGCGCGAGCATTCCCGTGAAGGGTTCGCCGTCCGGCGCGGCGGTAATAGCCGGTGCGTGGGCGATGAATCGCTGGAAATCGTCGCCGAGCTTTCCTTCAAATTGGGCACCCACGCGGTTTTCATTGGCTAGCCGATTGACGACTTGTGGAACGTTCAATACCTTGTTGGCCAACCATGCTGTTTGCCGCGCACGCAGAAATTCCGAGGTCACAATAAGCTCGATCTTCTCGTCCTTCAGACGCTCGCCCAAGGCCTTGGCCTGTGCTTCGCCCTTCTCGGTCAGATAAAAACCGGTGCGGGGATTACTGTTGCAAACGCCGCGGACGTTGCACGGATATTCGCCGTGGCGCGCGAAGATGATGCGTTTGAGCGCGGTGCTCGGTTCGGACAACCAGTTCGTTTCGGACATGTAGTAAAGAGGGACGAGGAGCTTGACCCAATTGTACCAACCCAAGCTCCTTCTCCAGTTTGGTCCCCTGTGCTGGCCAAGCAAAGCGGACTAGCCGGAGCTGCCCGCCAGCACTTGACGGTATCAGCCACGTCCATGCCGCGCGGACACCTCTTGCAAGTCCAGGTCATGTTCGAGGACGTGCAACATCTCATCGTGAATGGCGCCCGAACGATGCATCCGGAGCAACTCCTTGCGCCCGGCGGCAATGGCTGCCAGAACAACATCGAAATGAGTGACCCGTTCCTCATGCGGAAAGTCCGCCCGGTCGCCATACGCTTTGGTGAGTGTCGCCCGGTAGGTGTATTGCTCGAGCAGCCGGGGATGAATCACCTTCCCCTCACTGTCGTGTACAAGCGGTTCGATAGCAGCGAGTTGAGCCGCCTCCAGTCTTGCCCAGGCTTGTGGTTCCGTCAGATGTTGGGCGCCTGCATCCGCACTGCGATCAGGATTGATCCATTCGATAAGAAGGCCAATGGTGGCGCCTTGCAGCAACACGGTCACCAGGATGACGGCAAACGATGCAACAAGGATCAGATCCCGCCCGGGCAAGGTCTCTGGAAGCGATAGCGCGACTGCGAGGGTGACCACGCCGCGCATACCTGCCCAACTCATTATGGTTGCCGTTCGCCAATCAAGATCGGGGTCCTTATGACCTGTCAAACGCTGCCATGACGTGTTGAAAAACTCGGTAGCGAAGACCCATACGAAGCGCGACAGGACCACCGCGCCAAGCACAGCCGCCACGGCGGGCGCCAGCGTAAAAAGGGCATCATCGGCGCCGCCAGACCGCGCGATGACACCTCGAAGAGACAGCCCGATCAGGATGAACACGAGCGCTTCGAGAAGGAAGACAATGACCTGCCAGAATGCCGTCCCGCGCATGCGAACGGTCGCGCTCAAGACCTCGTGTTGATACCAACCCAATGTCAGGCCAGCCGTTACGGTCGCTATTACGCCCGAGACGCCAAGCATTTCGCCCACAATGTAGCTGATCCATGCCGTCAATACGCTGGTGGTGATGATGAGATAGTCGTCGTCGAGGCAGCGGATGATTTGCACGATCAAATAGCCCACGATGCCACCCACCACCACACCACCCAGGCCAAGGAAGGCGAAGCTCGCCGCAGCATGTCCCATGCTGAACGTTCCGGTCAGCGCTGCCGCCACGGCGAAGCGAACCAGGACGAGGCCGGCCGCATCGTTGAGCAAGCTTTCTCCTTCGAGGACGGACATCAGCTTGCGTGGCAGCGCGAGGCGTTCGAGCACGGCCTTGGCCGCGACGGCATCGGGCGGCGACACAATCGCGCCGAGCGCGAAGCAGACTGCCCAAGGCAAGCCAGGGACAACCAGATGGGCGACCACGCCGACCGCAAGTGTGGTGAACGCAACGGCACCAATAGCGAGTAGCAGGATGGCGCCGAGATTGCGCTTGAGCTCTTCCCAGACTGAGAAGTAGGCTCCGTCCATGAGGAGCGGCGGCAGGAATACGACAATCACCAGGTCCGGGTCCAGGTGAACGGGTGGAAGCCCGGGCACGAATGCCATGGCAATGCCGCCAATCAGCAGCGCGGCCGCGGGTGGCAATTTAAGACGCTTTGCTAGCAGCTGCAAGCCGATCATCACGATGAGCGAGAGCAGGACGAGCTTGAATGCGGAGACGGAGGACATGGATGTGCCTGCGGAGCGTCGGTTAAGCGAAGCTTACCCGACGGCGGCATTGCTTCGGAATTCATGGGGGCATCCGTTATAGCGCCAGGCGTTCGCTTAGGCGAGAGGTTGACTCATCTAGGGATGCGTCGGTCTCTTGTAAGCAAGCTAAAGGCGGACACTTGGCTGTAGCCAGACCCTGGTCGTACTATGATGGCAATACGCAACTCAAGGTGATTCAATGAACATTGAACGATATAGATGCTTTGGAGCAACAGCGTTGAACGGAAACGATGCTGTGGTTGTGTCGGGTCCTGAACTCTCAAGCTGGTTGCTTGAGGACCGGCAACAATTCACCATCGAGCAACATGCTCACGCGTGTGTTTTTGTAGATGCGGAGGGTTCGGCAAGCGGCCAGTTCACGCTGGATTTTTACTATCCGCATACGCGCAGCCCTTTGTGTCTGCACGCGTCGCTAGCGGCTGCCGACCATGTTTGGAAAACTGGACAGCACGGTGGTGTTTTGTTGCTGACGTCGAGCATGAAAAAGCAACCGCTGGCGTTCGATAGAACAGGCGACGAAATTTTCGTGTCGGTCGATATACAGCAGGCGGATTTCCCCAATGTATCCATTTCTGACGTAGCAAAGTTATTGCGCTGCGATACGGGCGTGCTCGTGTCGTCACCCGAGGTGGCCTCCGTAGGTAGCCCCAAGCTTCTCGTTGAAGTCGCTAGCGAAGATGTGCTGTATTCCCTGGCCCCGGATCTGGATGGCATCACAGAATGGGGACAAAGGAATGGCGTCAATGGTTGCTTCGTCTACACGCTGATGGGCGCAAGTCCGAGCCAGTATGCCGGCCGCAACTTCAATCATCTCGACGCGACGCTGGAAGACGCGGCTACCGGTGTCGCCGCTGGGGCACTGAGCGTCAGGTTGAATGCGGATATAACGCTGTATCAAGGGCGGAATCTGGATAACCCTTGCGTTATTCGTGCCTCACGCGCCGCAGGAAAGATTCGGGTGGGCGGCCGCGTTGCTATGGGCGGGTAATCGCGTCTTAGCATGCGTGACGTCGCAAGCTTAGGCGGAGCAGTATCTGCTCAAAGATGTTCCATCCAGTTTGCCTGTTTGTCGTCACCATCATTCAGCTTTCTCTCGCAGCCGCTGCGTTGCTTTCGATGCTGACGCCGTACCCCATCTTCATGCTCGTCAGTACCGGCAACCCCGTGGCGATCATTGCGGGTATCGCGATCTCGCTGATTGGTATTCGTGGCCTGGCGCGCCTTCAGAATGGACGTGATTCGAACGAGTTACACCAGGCGGAATCGATCGGGGCGCTGGAGCGGCAAGGGGTGAATTGACGTTGGGGCGGCTCGTGTCAAGTCACCTTATGTTACGACTGGCATGAGCTTCCTTACCCGATGAAAGACTTAAGCCCGGTTCGGTTGACCGGGCAATTGCAACGGGAAGTTTCTGCCGACAACGGTTGCGCCCCGCACGGGCGCTTGCTCATTGCGAGAATGTAACTGTGTAATGCCGTGAAAAATGGCTGTAGCGAGAATGTCGATTTGACTCTCTAGGATGCATGAACGCAAACCGTTGCGATTCATTCATGCAAGGAGATTCCCATGCTCAGCCCTCACGAGTTGTCGACGCTGCTCTTGATCCAACATTCGCCGTCGCAGGTCGAACCTCAATGTTCCGACGTGGCGAGTCTCGAGCACGAGCACCTCGTCAGCATCGACGCAAGCACGAACGGTCGAGCTATGCCGCGCCTGACTACACAGGGCTCCGATTTATTGCAGCAACTGCATCGTTTCTGCGCCCGTGAGTTTGCTGAGAGCCACTGAACCTGCACTGACATTCGCCGCGGTTCGCCCCGGGTTTATTGCAGGTGAGCAGTACCTTCCTGCGTCATGACGAGCGCATGCGCGGCCGTGAGAATCGACAGCGCCAGATCGTGATCGTCCACTGCGCGCGCCAGTGTGATCGCGCCCACAATCGCGGCAACCACGCCTAGTCCCAGCGCTTCGCTCCCGCTTCCGTCTTCGCCTCCCGCTGCTTGAGTCAATCGATCTGCAAGCCGCCGCAAGTGCGTGGTGTAGAGCGCTTTCACATCCGCCGTTGCATGCACCGCATCGCCGGCAAGTGCACACAGTGCGCAGCCGTTGCCGGGATTGTCCGCGTGAGCGGGGTGCAGGTAGGCATCGACGATCGCTTCGAACGGTGTCTTTGAATGTTCCGCCGCATTCGCCGCGCGCGATGTCACGCGTTCCCGGCCTTGGGTCATTGCCTGTTCCAGCGCAGCAATGATCAATTCATCGCGTGACGAAAAATGTCCATAGAACGCGCCGTGCGTAAGCCCCGCGCTACGCATGCAATCGGCGACTCCCAGTGCTTTCAGACCGTTCTCGCGAATCTGCCGTGCAGCCGTATCCAGCACACGTTGCCTGCTTTCTGCCTTCTGTGCCTGTGAAAAGCCCATCACAATCCTCGCTTGACAATCTGCATGACGAGGATAATACTGAATTTGTGGATTATATTCAACATTCAGATTGGCGGCGTATCAATACAGCCGATGCATTCTTCAGCCGCGACCGGGCGGCGATCAAAATAGGAGAAGGACCCATGCGATTCATTGGCAAGATTGCCCTGATTACGGGCGGAAACAGCGGTATTGGTTTTGCGGCCGCGAAGTTGTTGATCGCCGAAGGGGCGCGCGTCGCGATCACGGGGCGTGACCGCGCGAAGCTGGATAACGCGGTGTCTGAGCTGGGTGCAAATGCGCTCGGCATTCAGGCGGATCTGGACGATCCAACTGCAATCGATTTGGTGATAAAACAAGTCAGTGGTGCTTATGGTTCACTTGATATCGTGTTTGCCAACGCGGGAATCTCAGGGCCAACGCCATTGGGCGGTACGACCGCTGCGGCGTTTGAAGCCATTCTGCGTACCAACCTGACAGGGGTCTTTCTGACGGTCCAGGCGGCGCTGCCGTTGATGTCCGCGGGAGGATCGATCGTGTTGAATGGTTCGGTCATGCGCGAGCTTGGCCGGGCAGGTACGGCGGCGTATTCGGCGTCCAAGGCCGGCATTACAGGGATGGCGAAAGTGTTTGCCGGAGAGCTCGTACAACGCGGCATCCGCGTGAACACGGTGATTCCTGGCGGCACCCGCACGCCGATCTGGACCCGCGGTGCACGGGCAGGCGCGACGATCGACGGCACGGAAGAAGCGTTGTCGCCGGCTATTCCAATGGGACGCTTCGCTGCCGCCGAAGAAGTCGCAGAGGCGGTTGCGTTCCTTGCGTCGGATGGTGCGTCCGGAATCACGGCGGCCGAGATAGTGGTCGACGGCGGCACGATCGGCGCGCCATGGAGCGCTCCAGTGCTTCGCGCTAGCTAGGCTTGCCCCTACCGCCCGGCGCAACGCGCGGAGGGGCGTGGTCGCCCATCTGACGAACGCTGCGGGCAGGCTTAGCGTCCCCGCAGTGTTTCCGATGGCGATTCACCGAACATCGCCTTGTAGACCATCGCGAAACGCCCGAGATGCGCGAAGCCGCAATCGAGCGCAATCTCTGCGACCCTCACATCCAAAGGGGCTGCGCGCAACGCATCGCGGGCGCGTTCCAGCCGCAATTGCCTCACATACTGCATGGGACTCACGCCGCGAAACTGTTGAAAGCCGTCGCGCAACGTGCGAGCCGAGACGCCGACGGCCTTGGCAATATCGAGTAATTCCAGCGGCTCCCGGCAATTTGCTTCGATGAACGCCTCCGCGCGCTTCACGAAGCCGGGCGAGACCAGCGAACGCTTCGAAGCGAAGCCCGACTCTATTGCATTGCCCACATGACCCGTGGCGAACAGATCGATCAGCAAACCTTCCAGATGCGTCGCCACACGCGGATTACTGCGTGCACTCGCGAGCAATTCGGACGAACTCGCGACCAGTTGCAATTGCTGCATCCAGCCGCGTAAATGCGAGCCGCCCACCGGCACCAGCGCGGCGAAGTCCTGCACGGCCAGTCCCGCGTGCGTGGTCAGCGCGACGGGATCGATCCGCAGCACAAACTGCTCGCAGCCAGGCGAGAGCAGTGCATCGAAAGCCTGCCCGGGCGCACATAAAACGCCCTGGTCACGGTTCACTTGCATGGAGCGTCCCATGGTGTGGACTTCCGCGTTGCCGGCAACGCAAAACATCAGCAGGTAATAACCGTCTACCGACTGGACGTTCACGCGCATGGCATCGCCGAAAGCGATCGTGCCCAGACCCAGCCCCCCAAGCTTGACGAAATCCATGTGCGAGCGGCCGCGGCCCGTCCCCGAGGGCACGAGCGCGTGCGGCTGCATCACGCCCGAGATCAGTTCGCGGGTTTCATCGAGGTCAGTCGATTCGAATAATCGATAGCCCCGCAACGCGTCAGCACGAAAGGCGGCTTGCGACATGGATGGTTCCGGTCGGTGAAAAAATCACGACGAATGCTCATGCAAATGCTCATGCAATTGCTCAGGCAGATAGTAAGTCACTTCGCCGTTCTACCCGACGCTCGTGCCGCTCAACACCCGACGCCCGGCGAAAACTTGCCGAAAGTGGATAGCGGAGCTTGGCGCGCAGCCGTTATCGGATAGACCCGCTATTTTGGCGCACCAAAAATCGCAGCACACCACCCCCCACAAAAGGAGAAATCGCCTTGGAAACGAATGCGATAAGCGCCCCGGACGCGCCAAATGCACCGGACGCAAGGGCCGAATTCCCCCTTCGCCCGATGAACCCGCTCGACTCCGCCGCGGTCATTTTTCCCCATGATGACGGTTCGCGCGTGCCCTACAAGGTCTTTAGCTCACAGGCGGTGTACGAGCGCGAGCAGGAGCGGATCTATCGCGGACCGACCTGGAATTTCGTGGCGCTGGAAGCGGAAATCCCGAATCCAGGCGATTTCAAAAGCACCTTCGTCGGCGACACGCCGGTAGTTGTTACGCGCAACGACGATGGTTCGCTGGCGGCGTGGGTCAACCGCTGCGCGCATCGCGGCGCGTCCGTGTGCAGGAAGTCCCGTGGCAACGCAAGCTCGCACACATGCGTGTACCACCAGTGGAGTTTCGACAAGAGCGGCAACCTGCTGGGCGTACCGTTTCGGCGCGGCCAAAAGGGCATGACCGGCATGCCCGCCGACTTCGATCCAAAGAATCACAGCTTGCGAAAGCTTCGGGTGGAGAGTTATCGCGGCTTGGTGTTCGCGACGTTCAGCGAAACAGTCGGTCCCTTGCCTGAGTATCTTGGCGCGGAAATGCGGCCCTGGATTGATCGGATTTTTCACAAGCCGATTGAATATCTTGGCTGCACGCGGCAGTTTTCAAAGTCGAACTGGAAGCTCTATTTCGAGAACGTGAAGGACCCGTATCACGCGAGCATGCTGCACTTGTTCCATACGACGTTCAACATTTTCCGCGTCGGCATGAAGGCGCGTTCCATACCCGATGCAACCCATGGACTGCACAGCATCATCACGGTGACGAAGACCGGCGAGGACACGTCGGCCGCCTACAAGCAGCAGAACATTCGCTCCTTCGACGAAGGCTTCGTGCTTGAAGACGATTCCATCCTCGGCCTGATCTCCGAATACGAAGAAGACACGACCAATCATATTCAGCCGATCTTCCCGCAACTCGTGATCCAGCAGATTCACAACACGCTGGTCGCACGGCAGTTGCTGCCTAAAGGACCGAATAGCTTCGAGCTGATTTTCCACTTCTTCGGTTATACCGACGACACGCCTGAGATGCGCGAGCTGCGCATCAAGCAGGCCAACCTGGTGGGACCGGCCGGCTATATCTCGATGGAAGACACGGAAGCCACTGAACTGGTCCAGCGCGGCACGATCCGCGACGCCGGCGCGACGTCGGTGATCGAAATGTCGCGCGGCAATCCGGACCAGCAGGACACGGTCATCACCGAAAGCCTGATCCGCAAGTTCTGGGTCGGCTACCAGAAGCTGATGGGATATTGAACGTCGAGGAAAAAGATCATGGAAGCAATGAAGCTGTGGTTCGAACTGCACATGCTGCAGGATCAATACATCAACAACCTCGACAACGACCGTCTTGAAGCGTGGCCGACGCTCTTCACCGAGGACTGTCTTTACGAGATCGTACCGAAGGAAAACGCCGACCTGGGCCTTCCAATCGGCATCATCTACTGCAACAACCAGAAGATGCTGCGCGACCGCGTGGTGTCGCTGCGCAATGCCAATATCTTCGAGGAACACAGCTACCGGCACATGACGTCGGGGCTCTGCGTGATGACGGAGAAGGACGGCGTGATCGAGACGGAAAGCAACTACGTGGTAATCCAGACGCGCACGAATGGCGAGTCGAGTGTGTATCAGGCGGGCAAGTACTACGACAAGGTGGTGCGTACCGACGCCGGTTTGCGTTACCAGTCAAAGCGCGTGATCTACGACACCTCGCGTGTGCAGACCCTGCTCGCCACACCGATCTGAAGGGGATAAGAATGAACCAGTTGGCTCAAGCCTGGTTTCCAGTCGGCGCACTCGATGACTTCGAAGAAGGTGAACCGGTCGCGGTTGTTGCGGGTAACAAACCTATCGCTATTTTCCGTCTAGGCGAAGAAATTTTCGCGCTGCACGATCTTTGTACACATGGTCACGCACGTCTTTCAGAGGGGTTCGTGGAGAACGGTTGTGTCGAATGTCCCTTGCATCAAGGGCTCGTCGATATTCGCACGGGTGCGCCGCAGTGCGCGCCTATAGTGGAAGCGGTTCGCGCGTATCCGGTTCGCATCAACGAGGGCAGTGTCGAGATCCATGTCGAATGAAGCGTATGTGATTGTCGGCGCGGGGCACGCTGCGCGACGTGCCGCCGAGACGCTTCGGCTAAAGGCGCCGGAGAGCCGCATCGTGATGATCGGCGAGGAAGCGGAACTGCCTTACGACCGGCCGGTGTTATCGAAGGATGCATTGCTTGGGATCGAAGGCGAGCAACGCGCCTTTATCCACGATGCTGACTGGTATGCGCAGCAGCGTATCGAGATGCGGTTGGGCGTGCGGGTGACCGCGATCGATCGTGAGCAGCGGTGCGTGCATCTTAGCGATGGCGAGCGGGTCGGCTATCAGCGTCTGCTGATCGCAACCGGATCACGCGTGCGGCGCTTTAGCGGACCGGTCGATGACGGCGTGAAGCTGCATTACGTTCGCACCATCGCCGATGCACGCGCGCTGCGCGAAGCGCTCGTACCGGGCGCTCAGGTGGCTGTGCTCGGCGGCGGTTTTATCGGGCTGGAAGTGGCGGCGTCGGCGGTATCGCGTGGCTGCGTGGTGACGGTGATCGAGCCCGCAAGCCGTCTATTGCAGCGCTCAATGCCAGCCGAAGTGGGCGCGTTCATGCTCGGATTGCATCGGCGTCATGGCGTGGATATGCAACTCGGCACCACGCCGCTTGCTATCGAAAAGACGCCCACGGGCGCGATGGTTAAAACCGATCGCGGCGACGTGCCTGCGGACGTGGTGGTGATCGGCATAGGCGTCGTGCCTAACGTGGAGCTAGCGGTATCCGGGAGATTGCTGGTCGATAACGGCATTGTGGTGGATCAACACTGCCGCACCGCCGACCCACTGATCTTCGCGGCAGGCGAAGTGACGAGCCACTTCAACGTTCTGCTGGGACGGCATGTGCGCGTGGAGTCGTGGCAAGTGGCGGAGAACCAGCCTGCTGTGGCTGCCGTGAACATGCTTGGCGGCGAAGAGCCATACGCTGAGATGCCGTGGCTTTGGTCTGATCAATATGACTGCAATCTGCAGACGCTGGGCATTTTTGCGGCGCATCAATCGGTCTTTAAACGAGGCGATCCGCAAGGCAATGCGTTCTGCATGCTGGCGCTTGGCGCGGACGACAGACTCGAGGCCGTGGTGACGGTGAATTGCGGCCGGGAAGTGGCGGTATGCCGCCGGTTGATGGCGGCAGGAAAAGTGCTTGACGGCGCCCGTCTCGCCGATCTGGACACCCCGCTTAAAGCCTTGCTCAAATAGAGGCACGTCGTGGCCCAAAGGCTGCGGCTAAGCCGAAACGAAAGCTTATTCGGAAAGCCCGGGGAGCGCGCGGGTATGATCTACGTCTGGAAGTTTCTGGGGCGGTGAAAGAAGAGTGGCGGGAATCTGTCCACCCTTCACCGCCGCGAACAAACTGGTCGTAGAGGAGAGACTCAACGCATGAAGTTCGACACAGTCGTGCTGGGCGCGGGCATCGTGGGTGTATCGATCGCCATTCATTTGCAAAAGCGTGGCCGCTCGGTCGCGCTGGTGGACCGCAAGCATCCCGGACTCGAAACCTCGTTTGGCAACGCGGGGCTGCTGCAGCGCGAGGGTGTCTATCCCTACGCGCTTCCCCGCGACTTTGGCACGCTGTTGCACTACGCTCGCAATTCGTCTATCGATGTTCATTACCATCGCGAAGCATTGCCCGCGCTCGCGCCATTCCTCTGGGCGTATTGGCGCAATTCCGAACCCGCGCGCCATGCCGCCATCGCGCGCCAGTACGCCACCCTGATCGAACATTGCGTGACCGAGCACGAGATCCTCGCGCGGGAAGCGAACGTTGAGTCATTGCTGCGGCCAACGGGCTGGATCAAGGTGTTCCACAGTGCCGCCTCTCAGGATGGCGAATTGCGCGACGCCGAGCGGTGGCATCGCGAGTTTGGCGTGCAATACAAGCTCCTCGATCCGGCGACGTTGCAACTAGCGGAACCGCATCTCGACCGCTCGCTAGTGGGCGGTTTGCACTACACCGATGCGGTGTCGGTCACGGACCCGGGCGCGTTGGTCGCGGGTTACGCGGCTTACTTCGAACGTCTGGGCGGCCGCTTCCTGACCGGCGATGCCACCTCGCTGGAAGCCGAAGGCGACGGTTGGCGCGTAACGACGCAAGACGGTCCGGTTAGTGCGTCGTCGGCGGTGATCGCGTTGGGTCCGTGGGCGAAAGACGTGACGTCGGCGCTGGGCTACAAGCTGCCGCTCGCGGTCAAGCGGGGTTATCACATGCATTACGCGCCGCAACCCGGGACGATGTTGAATCATCCTGTGCTGGACGTGGATAACGGCTTCCTGCTCGCACCAATGGCACGCGGCATTCGGCTGACAACGGGTGTCGAACTGGCGGATCGCGATGCGCCGAAGACGCCGGTGCAGTTGATGCGTGCCGAGCCCTTGGCGCGTACGCTGTTCCCGCTCGGCGAGCGGGTCGATGACGAACCGTGGATGGGCCGGCGTCCGTGTACACCCGACATGATGCCAATCATTGGTCCCGCGCCGCGTCACAAGACCATGTGGTTCGCGTTCGGACACGCGCATCATGGTTTGACACTCGGCGCGGTGACCGGGCGGCTGATTGCATCGATGATGACGGGGGAGGAACCGTTTGTTGATGTCACACCGTTCAGGGCTGATCGCTTCGAATCGGTTTGAAACCGGCCGCGTTTGGGCGCATCCACTCCCGCACGCGCTCGGTTACCTGACACAGCGCTTGCTCTGAAAATTTATCGATAGCCCCGTAGAATTGGGTCAGACGCCCAGGCATCTCCCGCTCGTTCCGGCCCAAAGCCGGACGCTCAATCCGACCTCATCTTGCCAACGCCAATGAACGCTACCGCACCCGAAAACCACGCGAACCAACCTGAGATCTGGCTGATCCGCCATGGTGAAACCGCATGGAGCCTGTCCGGCCAGCACACGGGCCGCACCGATATTCCGCTGACCGACCACGGGCGCGAACAGGCGCGTTCGCTACGGCCTGTGCTCGCGGCGCAGTCCTTCGACCTCGTGCTGTGCAGCCCGATGTCTCGTGCTCGGGACACCTGTGCCGAAGCGGGGTTGGGTGCTCAAGCAGAGGAAGAGCCGCGCCTGAGCGAATGGAACTACGGTATCTATGAAGGCCGCACGACGCACGATATCCGCGCTGAAGATCCTGACTGGGCCGTGTGGACTTCGCCCATGCCCGAGGGCGAAAACGTAGAAGACATCCAGGCGCGGGCTGAGTCGCTGATCGCGCGGCTGCTTGCCACTAAAGGGCGCATCGCTTTGTTTTCGCACGCGCATTTTCTGCGCGTTCTGGGTGCCTGCTGGATGGCTGATTCAGCGGCGCTGGGAGCACATTTACTGCTCGATACCGCTTCAGTCAGTGTGCTGGGTTTCGATCGCGAAACCAGGGCGCTGAGGCAATGGAATGTGCGTCCTCAATCGTAGGGCCGGGCTTGGAGATCAAAACAAGTCCTCGTGCCGGCAATTCACGAGGATCTCCGCGACGCTCGCGGTATTCGGCATCGCAATAGTGTTCGCGATCAGCAAGGCCAGATCCTCGGGCTGGGTCATGGCCTGAGGTTCAAGATCGGCTATGCCCGCCGCCATGTCGGTATTGACGAAGCCCGGGCAGATAGCGGTCGCGCGAATGCCGTCATTCCAGCCGGCTCGCCGCACGGCATGATTCAACGCGATCACCGCATGCTTGGACATCTGGTAACCCGCGTTCAGGTTCTTCACGCGCTTGCCTGATAACGACGCAATCTGCACGACGCGTGCATCGCCGGGCTTGCGCAGATGCGGCAACGCGGCCTGGATCAGGCGGAAGGGCGCCTTCACGTTGATATCGAGCGTTTCCTCCAGAAGCTCATCGGTGCCGTCCTCAAGCGTGATGTGCGTGCAGATTCCCGCGTTGTTGATCAGGACATCTATGCGGCCAAAATGCGCGACGGTCGCGTCGACCCAGCGACGCGCGCTCAGCGGATCGCGTGCTTCATACGCAAAGGTGAAAGCATCGAAGGGGATATGCGCCGACGAAGGGTCCCGCATGCCCAGCGACAGCCGATAACCGCGCCGGTGCAATTCTGTCGCTACCGCCAGGCCAATGCCGCGATTCGCGCCGGAGATCATCGCTACCTTGTCCATGCTTGAGGTCCTTGCTTAAAAGCCTGCGTCGATAACGATCTTCGTGCCGTCACTGAAACGGCTTAGCCGGAACATGTGCGGATCGACGAGCGGTGTGTCGTTGGTGACCAGGTCCGCCATCAGTTTTCCCGCAGCCGGACCAATGCCAAATCCATGCCCTGAGAACCCCGTGCCAATGAAGAGCCCCGGCACGCTTTCAACGCCCGATATCACGGGAATGGCATCAGGCGTCACGTCCATGAGACCCGCCCAACGCTGCGCGATGCGCGCACCGCTCATATGCGGAAAGACCTTCACGAACTCACGCAGGCCGGCATCGGTATAGGCGGAAATAGGCTCGGGGTCGAGCGTGCGAATGTCTTCGAAGGCGGTCCGCTGATCAAGCGCCCAATGACGCGGCCGACGCAGTTCATCGAAGAAACGCGCACCCAAGCCAATCCGCATTGCGCCCATCTGACTCTTGAGCGCAGGGATATATTGAGGAAGCAGCCGGAAGCTGTCAGGCGTGATATCGGTGTACGTACGAAAGCCGAACGCAATCGTATAACCGCCGTCAGCGCGCTTGCGGAACGAAAATTCCTTGTTGCTGGCGCTCACGGCGGGACCACCTTCTATAGGCGATGTCCGCAGCACGGAAGCCTTCACCATCAACTGCGGCACGTTGATGTCCAGGTTCCCGCAGAAGAGCCGCGACCACGCGCCGCCCGCGACCACCACACTCTTGCAGCGGATTGTGCCTAGCTCGGTCACCACCGCGCTGACGCGTCCCGCACTTGTTTCCACGCCGCGCACCGCGCACGGCGTGAGTATTTTCACGCCGCGTTTGCGCAGTGCATTTGCTATAGCCGGTGCGGCTTTCTGCGGTTCGGCGCGGCCATCGCCGGCTGTGTACAGTCCGCCCTTGAACGTCTTTGTTGCGCCCGGCAATAAACCGGCGACGGTCTTGGGATCGACTTCACGGGTATCGAATGCATCGCTCCCGGCTAGCGCACGGGCTTTTTCAAGCCATACGCGATGCCCTTCCATCTTCGCGTCGTCGTTAGCCATGTACAGGATGCCGCATTGCTTGAAACCGGTATCGATGCCAAGTGTCTGGTCGAGCGTGCGCCACAGTTTCAGGCTTTCTATACTCAGTTCGAACTCGCGCATGTCGCGATGCGTGACACGTACCCAGCCCCAGTTACGGCTGGATTGTTCGCCTGCTATATAGCCCTTCTCGCATAGCGCTACGCGCAGCCCTTTGTCGCTCAGATACAGTGCCGTACTCACGCCAATAATCCCGCCACCGACCACCACGACATCCACTTCGTGCGGCAGGGTGGTGTCGTCGGTGACGGTCTCGACTGGTGGTCCCATAAGCTTGTTATTCCCCGCCTTTAGTTGTGTTGTCCGGTCATGCCTGCACGTGCGGCTGCTGCTTGCCGCTTGAGTTGCTTGCGTGTGGTAGCCGTGCTTGCGCCGCCGTAACGCGGATTTGAATGCCGGTTGGTCCAGCGGTCGATGTGATTGATCGCGTGCGTGAGCGGCACGGTAATCAGCAAGTAGACGAGCCCGGCGGCGACCAGCGGCGAAAGGTTTGCTACGTTCACCGATGTATTCTGCCCAATGGTGAACAGGTCACGTTGCGAAGTCAGCAAGCCGAGAAAATACACGAGGCTTGAATCCTTCACGATCGAAATGAACTGGTTCGCCAGCGCGGGCAGAATGCGCCTGATGCCTTGCGGAACGATCACGTGACGCATGGCAGTCCAGTACGTCATGCCGAGCGCCTGACACGCGGAGAGCTGCCCCTTGCCGACGCTTTGGATGCCCGATCTAAAAATCTCCGCTATATACGCCGATGAAATCAACCCAAGCGCCACGATGGCAAGCGGATACGGATTCGGACCGAACACCGCCAGCCCGACCGGCGCGAGTCCTTGCCCCACGAGCAGGATCACGAGCGCCGCCGGCAGACCACGAAAGACCTCCACGAACACGCGCGCCGGCACTTCGAGCCAGCGCATATGCGACACCGCCATCAACGCCAGCACCATACCGGCGATGATCCCGAGCAGGGTCGAAAACAACGACAGCACGAGCGTGTTGACCAGCCCGGTTTCGAGCAGCGAAGGCAGCGATCCCGTGAGCAACTGCCAGTCGAGGAAGTTCTGCAGGAATGCGTTCATGGCGCTCTCCGGATCATGTCGGCGAAAGATCAGCTACCGGTTTTCATCTCATACGGCGGCAGGCTGGCAGGCTTAGGATAACCGGGATGGAACTGCGTGTAGAGCTTCATCCAGGTGCCATCTGCCACAAGCTCGTTAAGCGTCTTGTTGACCGCGGCTTCGAGCTTGGCGTTGCCTTTGCGGATCGGAAAGCCGGCCGGCAGGTTGATTGCGGAAATATCCAGCCGGTCGGCAAGATTCAACTGCGGGTACTTGCTTTGCAGGCCGTCGACTAAAGATTTATCGATGAAAAGACCGTCGATATATTTTGAGCGCAGGGAGAGAAAGCCTGCGTTCACGTTAGGGAACCGCACGATCAGCGCGCCTGGCAAATAGCTGGCCGAATACGTATCTTCAATCGTCCCTTGCACCACGCCAATCCGCTTGTCCTTGACCGACGCCTTGTCGCTCGTGATCACGCTATCGGGAAGGGTGGTCACGCTAAGCAGTCCAGTGAGATAACCCTCGGAGAAATCGACCATCTTGAGACGGTCGGTCGTGATCGAAATCGATCCAGCCGCAAGATCGATCTGCTGGTTGGACACACTCGGCAGCAAGCCACTGAAGTCTTGCGCGCGGAAGTCGACGCTCAATCCCAGCTTCGCGCCAACCGCGCGCAGCAACTCCACGTCGAAGCCGGTCATCTTGCCGTTATCGATGTAGGAATAGGGCTTGTTGTTAGCGTCTACACCAGCCATCAGCTTGCCCGGCGCAAGCGTGCCGAGGTCGTCGGCATGGGCGCTGGTGGCGGCCATCAACGAGAAGGAAGCGACGATGGAAACCAGGCTGAGAAAGTGTCGAAACCGCATGATGTTGCTCCAGGGTAACCAGCGATGAATTGAAAATACAACGGGTCAATGCAGAATCACTAACGGGCTTGAAAGCAGGCGTCAGGACAGCGCGCCGCGCACGCGTGCGTTCCAGTAATCGTCCAGCTGATACAGCGCGGTGCCTATCGGCACGCTCAGGCTGCGTGCCATGCCGCCCGGACTCAGCGGGAACGGACCTTCGCCGAATGCGCCGGGCGCCGCGTCGAGGCCTGATAGTGTTCTTGCAATGCGCTGCCCGAGGTATGTCATCAACGCGACGCCGTTGCCGTTGCAGCCGAGCGCGTAAAACACCCCGTCGCGCTCGCCGATATGCGCGAGCTTGTCGCCGGTCATCGCAACGTATCCCTTCCATGCATGCGTGATGCGCACATCGCGCAAAGCGGGCCAGAGCTGCACCATCTTCTTGTGCAGGATTCGCGCCGCCTCGCGTTCGCCGACTTCGCGAAACGATGGCCGCGAGCCGAACAACATGCGCGTTCCGTCGGGGGAAGGCCGTGTATAAAAAAGGTTTCGCTTGGAGTCGCTGATCATGCGGCGCCCCGGATTCAATGCATCCATGAGTCCTGGCGGCAGCGGTTCCGTCGCAATCTGGTAACTCGCCACCGGCAGCACGCGACGTGAGAAAAAGGGCAGCAGCTGCCCGGTATAACCGTTGGTCGCGACCAGCACTTGCTTTGCATCAATCTTGCCGCGCGCCGTATGGACAGCGAAGCGCGCGCCGGTCCGTTCAATTCGTTCGACTGCCGCATGGGAATGCAGGCTTGCGCCGCATCGGCGCGCGAATTCGCGCAGGGCTCGGTGATATTTTGCCGTATGCAGGCCGCCGTATTCATCCACGAGAATGCCACCGTAGTAGTAGTCCGACCCCACCACGGCGCGTTGCTCGGCACGCGTCACCACATGCACGGTCACGCCGGTTTTCTCGCGCAGTAATTCACCCTGCTGGCGCAACCGCTCGAAATGCCCCGGCGTAAACGCACCAAAAAAGCGGCCAGTTATCTGCAGATCGGCGTCGAGCGATTCACGGGCTATCAGGTGCTTGAGATAGTCGAAACTCGCCGTGGACTCCGTCATCAAGCGGCCCAGCCGTTCCGCCGATACCCCGCGAATGGCGTCGGTCAGCGCCAATTTCTGCCCGCTCGACACCATGCCGCCGCTGCGCGTGCTGCCGCCCGCGCCGATTTCGGCGGCGTCCAGCACGGCGACTGAAGCACCTTGCCGCGCCGCCTCCGCCGCCGCCGATAACCCGCAATAGCCGCTTCCCACGATCACCAGATCCACGCTCGACGGCAGCGCGACGCGCGATGTTTCTGGGGGCGCCGCGTCCCACCAATACGGTGCGATGCGAAATTCGTCGTGGAAAAGCAGTGCATCGGCTCTCATGGTTCGCTGGGAGTGACTAGTTGCAACCAGTCTAGAAGCGCTTCCGTCATCCGGTCAAATACGGCCAAAAACGTCTGCTATTCATTTTTGATATGACAAGCTTGCATGTGGACCGGGCAAATCAAGGGAGAGGGCGAACATGAACCAGAAGCAAATCGAAGCGTTCAGGCTGGTGATGCTGAGGGGATCGATGACCGCAGCGGCCGAAGAACTCGGCACCTCGCAGCCTAGTGTCAGCCGCCTGATTGCCGAGCTGGAGGTGTCGACCGGGCTGGCGCTTTTTACGCGCAACGGTGGCCGGATCCAGGCCACCGACGCGGGCACTGCTTTCTATCGCGAGGTCGACCGCAGTTTTGTCGGGCTTGAAAAGCTGGGGCACTCAGCGCGGGAGATCCGCCAGTTCGGCAGTGGCCGGCTGCGTTTGGTGGCGCCGCCGGTGCTGGCATTATCGTTCGTACCCCTTGTGATCGAGCGCTTCCTCGCAGCGTATCCGCGCATTGCGGTGTCGCTGGAAATGCGCAGTGAGGGCACGATCCAGCGCTGGGCGTCGTCGGCCTATTGCGATGTCGGTTTTGCCACCACGACGCCTGATGCGTTCGGTGTGACCAGCGCAGAGTTGTATCGGCTGGCCGGGGTCTGCGCGCTGCCCGCCAAACATCCGCTCACTGCGCGCAAGCGAATTCATGCCCGTGACTTGAGGGATCAGAACCTCATCCTGCCGTCCTATGCCGACGACGTTCGCTCGTCGCTCGACCACGCGTTGCGGCAAGCCGGCGTGAACCAGGTGCCGGTGATCGAGACGCCTTACGGCGCGACCATTTGCGCGATGGTCGCGCGTGGCCTGGGCGTGGGCGTGGTAAATCCGCTGGCCACGTCCGATACCAATCCGGCGCGCATTGTGTTCAGGCCGTTCTCGCCAGACGTGATGTTTCGCGGCTTCACGGTCTGTCCTCAGTTGCAGCATTCGAACCCGCTGGTGAAAGCTTTTCTCGATCTCAGCAAGGAAACCATGGCGATCGAAGCGGCTCGTTTGCAAAGTTTCGCCGCAACGGTCTGACCTATCCCGGTGCCCCATGCTGCCGCTGGGGATCGGCCTTCATGAATGCCGGATGCGGGTCACACGCGGCCATGATCCGGTCGATAGTCGGTATGTCAGGAATCGCGATCTTGAACACGCGCGCCACCGCGACAATGCTCGCGAGGCAGATATCCGCGATGGTGGGTTCATCGCCATGACAGAACTTGCCCGTTTCCGGCGCGCCCGCGAGACGTTCTTCAACTGCGGCAAGGCCCGTGCCGAACCAGCGGATTTGCCAGGCGCGCCACGCTGCATCATCGAATCCGCCCGTTGTCTGAAGATACTTTTTCACGCGTGGCACGACGAGCGGATGGGTATCGGCTGCGCACATGGACGCAATGGAGCGCACGCGTGCGCGACCGTATAAATCGCTCGGCAATAAAGGCGGCGAAGGCTGCAGTTCGTCGAGGAATTCGAGGATGGCCAGCGATTGCGTCAGCGGTTCATGCCCTTCTACAACCAATGCGGGGATGGAGCCCAGCGGACTGATTTTCAGGAATTCGGCGCTGCGTTGCTCGCCTGCGTCGAGGTCGATGTTTTGTTCGTGCGCGCTCAGGCCCTTCAAATTGAGGGCGACGCGTACGCGAAACGCGGCGGACGAGCGCCAGAATGCGAAGAGTTCGAATTGCGCTTGCTCTGACATGAGGATCTTCCTTCGTGGTGGACGGTAGCAGCGACGTTGGCTAAGCCGACGGCTCTCAACTATGCATCAAAGTGCTCTAGCCTGGGTCCACAGCGTGAAGGTCAAAAATGTCAGGAAGGTCAGAGAGGTCGCTAGCTCCACAAACGCCGATGCCCGGCGAACCTGAGTTCGCCGGGCATCGGCTTCCTGCTAAGTCTTAAGCTTCAGCGTTTATCAGTTACGCGGCGCAAGCGAACCTGCGTCGTTGGCTTGAACGCGATCACCGGATTGCGTAGTGGTATTCCGCACACCGCCATAAGCGTTTGCGCCATTGCTCACCGCATTTTCCGCTGCGACGGTTTGCGCGCTTTGGCCGCGCTGCGAAGCGGGTGCGCCAACTTGCGGGTTGTACGACGGTGCCGGACCATAACCGCTGCTAGCGAATGCGGGTGCTGCAAGGGCGGCGGAAACGGCGACTAACAACGATGCAATAAGGGTCTTGTTCATGATGTGCTCCGATGCGTATCTATGACTTCATTTCATGGGCTACACAGCGGTCCGGCTGGTTGCTGCGCTGCGTCGATGGAATGGAGTATATGCGCGCACTATCGAAATATTGTACCGATAGAGGGGAATAGTGATTCCGCGCAAAACGAACAATCGGACGCAGCCGGCTTAGCTGAATTCGCTAAGAAAATCGGGCGTGATAACACCAATGAAAGAAGCTGAATCCAAGCTTGAACGCAAAGAGAAAACGCTAAGCGGCTTAGGTGGCTTAAATGACTTAGGCCGCTTGAGAGCTTAAGGGCCTAACCACCTTGCACAGGCAGTTCCTTTAACTCTACGTCCGGCGCCATGGTATTTCCGGCGGCTGCGGCAGGGACATTGACGGATGATTGCTCAAGCTGATTGCTGCCTTTGCGCGCCAGCGCGGCGCAATCGCCCATGGGCAAACGCCTGACCACGACGTACGCCGCCAGCATGGCCATCGTGCCGAAAATCGCATTGCCGGCGGCCTGTCCGATCATCACGCCCACGGGACCATGGCGCATCCCGGCTGCGACGAACGGTACCGTGCCGATGGTCGCGCGCCCCCAGTTGAACAGCGTCGACAACAACGGCCGATCAAGATTATTGAAGGTCGCGTTCGCCACGAACTGGCAGCCAACGAACGCATAACTCGCCACCAGCCACGAACAGAACGCCGTGATAATGACGGCGGTGTCGCCGCGTGCCGAGAACGCGCGGATCAGGCCGCCCTGAGCCAGCGCCAGCACGACCCACGCAACCGCAACCGTCAGCAGAACGAACACCAGGCTGTTGCGTACCGTTTCGCGAATCCGGTCCGCACGGCCCGCGCCGAGATTCTGGGCGATGATCGGACCGACCGCGCCGGTGAGCGCATAGATCACGGCGAAGGCCACGGGCGTGATGCGGTCGATAGTGGCTTGTCCCGCCACCGCTGCAGCGCCGAAACGCGCCATTGCATGCGTCACGTAGGCGCTGGCAACGGGCGTAGCAAGGTTGGTCAGTACGGCGGGCAGGGCGACCTTCATGACCGGCTGGCTGTTGGACCACAAGCGTGCAAAGCGGACACGGGCAATGAGATCGTTGACGCGGGTTGCACCATACAGGCCGACAAGTGCAAGCGCGACTCGCGCGATATCGTTCGATATGGCCGCACCGGTCAGCCCGAGATGAAAACCAAAGATCAGGATTGGATCGAGGATCGCGGTCACGACCGCAGCGGTCAGCGTGACGGTCATGGCACGGCGGGCATCGCCGACAGAACGCATCAGCGCGGCCGTACACATGCCGATAGCGAGGAACACGTACGTGGGCGCAGTGATCAGCAGGAAGCCGTGAGTCAGCACGCGCGTTTCGCCGGCCGCGCCGAGCGCGTTGAGGATCGGGTCAAGGAAGAGCAGCGTCGCCGCGCTCAAGATGAGCGTGATCACGATCATCAGCACCAGACTCGCCGATGCCACCTGCCGCGCTTTGGTCCGCTGGCCGGCACCGAGAAGTCGCGCGACGGTTGCGCTGACGCCTATCGTCATGCCAATGGAAATGGCGGTGTGAAAAAAGTTGATGGTCCCGGCGAATCCAACGGCCGCGGCCACTGACGTGTCCCCGAGCAGCGATACATAGAAGAGATTGGCCAGATCGACCGCGAACACGGCCATCAATCCAATCGCTCCGGTTCCTGCCATGACCACGACATGGCGCAAGGTCGAGCCGTGTACGAAGCGAGCGGAGTCAACCTGGCGTTTTGTGGTCATGGCGGTGCATGGGTTAAGAGTGGGCGAATCATCGCATGAATGAACTGTGTTTCCCTGGCTGCAAGATGATCGACCCACGTCACTCGCGAGTAGAAAACGAAACGATTGCAGCGTTAAACGCCTTTCGCGGTAACAGTATCCCGCGCGCGTTGCGGCTGCTCCATGTCAGGGCATTTTCAAGATGATCGATCACCTACAATGTCTTTGCGACTGTGCGCCGGACTCGAGACATAACAATCGTTAACTGTTTCGGGAACGTGTCTTGCACGGCGCCTCCACGAAGCGGCGAACGCGCTGCTTCACAACGTCGTTGACTACGTCGACCAAGGGATAAACATCATGAGCATTTTCGGCACGATCCTGAGCAAGATTTTCCCTTCAAGCCATCCCGCGAATACAGCGCCCGCCGATCCGGCCGCGCCCCCTGCGGCAGACCCGACCGCGGCGCCTGATGCCACTGCAGCACCGGCTGCAGCCGCAGAACCGGTGGATGTTGAAGCAGTCCTGACCGACATGCAGGCGAATACGTCGGAGCAATTGAACTGGCGGACGTCGATTGTCGATCTGATGAAATTGCTCGGCCTTGACAGCAGTCTCAGTGCTCGCAAGGAACTGGCCGGCGAGCTGCACTATACGGGCGACACCAACGATTCCGCATCGATGAACATCTGGCTGCACAAAGCCGTGATGGAACAGCTTGCGGCTAACGGCGGGAAGGTGCCGGACAGCTTGAAGGGCTAAACTTGCCGTCGCCCTTGTGGCGACGGCTGGCACGCTTAGGCGCTTGTCTGGATACGGCAAGACGTCAGGCGTGCCAGCATCAACTTGCAGATTGTTAAGTCTGCGCAGCGTCATGCGCTTGTCATATTGTCTTTAGACCACGCTGCGCGATGCAATAAGCGTGGTTATCTCTCCAGCTTCAGCGCCTTCCCATATCCCGTCAGTTCCAGATAACCGTGACCTAAGGCTTTACCGTCACGACTCAGCAATACCGCTCCTTCCCAATACACCGCGCCCGTCGACTGGCTGGAGTCGAGTTCCTGATCGTCCATCAATGGATCGAGCTGCCACGTGAGCGCACCAGTCCTGACCGTCTCCGATACCGGATAGGACGTGCCGGTCCGTGGCGAGCGCCATGTCCTACGCGGCGTGAAGTCGACTTGGTCCCCATCGAATGCAGTCACGTGCCCGTTCGCTTCGCGAAGCGCCGCGTGGGACCAGACGGTCCCGCCGTTTTGTCCGCGCACCTTGAATGCCATCAATGCCGATCCGTCCGACAAATTGGCGCCTAGCCAGTCCCATCCTGTGGCATCGCTGCTAAGCACTGTGCTTGACCATTCGTGATCCAGCCACGCCGAGCCGGACACTGCTGTGCTCAGGCCGGCCTTGCCGGTCGCGTTCGCGTTTGAAGCACGTGTGACCTTGCCGCTCACGCGCAGTTGCGGTTCGCTGTAGTAGTAGCTCGCTTGCGCGGCCAGCGGACCTTTTCTCGAGTAGCCCTTGTCGCCCTGCAGCAGCGGTGCCTGAGTCGGCGTAAGCGTCAGGTCCAGCGTGAAATCGGCGGCATTCACGGTGACGGTGTAGTCACCATCGGCAGCACGCACTAGATGCCAGGCGTCGAGCTTGACGTCGGTGTAATCTGTTTTTGCATAGGCGAGACCAAAGCCCTGACGCGCAATCTTCTGATCGTGCACGAGTCGTCCCAGTGAGGGATCGCTAAGCGCCGCATGAGCGATGATCAACTGCGACGGCGCGAATGCACCCGGGTCCGCGGGATCGTGTCCGGTCGCCGAGCGAAAGAACGTGATCTGGAAACCGAGCGGCTTGCCATCCGGTTGATTGAGCCAACCCGTTGCATACCACCACTCGGTGCGAAAGGCCGGATGCGCGCCGGTGTCTTGCGGGAAAACAATCGGATGATCCGGTGTGACATTGGCGAACTCAGCGGCCATGGACGATGTGCTGGCCATGCAGCAAGCGCACGCCATCAAGGCATTCAAGGCCCATCGCCATGCCTGATTTAATGATCGGTTAGGACCACGCATTACCAGTCCTCCTTGACCGCGCGCACGGCATCGAGCGATACCGCCTTGCGACCTGCGACCACGGCTGTTGCACAGGACGAGATCAGCATGACAAGGGCCACTGTGCTCACCATGTGCCATGGAATATGCATCGACATGCTCCAGTGGAACGACTGCGGATTCACGACAAACACCAGGATGAGGCTGAT
This sequence comes from Burkholderia sp. S171, assembly GCF_009766085.1. Lineage (GTDB taxonomy): Bacteria > Pseudomonadota > Gammaproteobacteria > Burkholderiales > Burkholderiaceae > Caballeronia. Next base: position 120,679 of record NZ_LMUF01000064.1, read on the forward strand.
CGCCCAGCCCAGGACGAAGCCCACGGCAATGCCGAGCGCCGTCAGCATGCCGGCTTCGGCCGCGAGGATCGCGAGCACCTGAGCACGCGTCACACCAACGTGCCGCAACATGCCGAACTCGCGCGCCCGAGCGAGTGTCTGCGCGGAGAACGTTGCCGCCACGCCGAACAGCCCGATCACAATGGCCACCGCTTCCAGCAGGTAGGTCACGGCGAAGCTCCGGTCGAAAATAGTCAGCGTCCGAGCGCGGATGTCGCCGGGTTCGGCGAATGACATCGCGGCGGCGAAGGGCAGTCTGCGCAGGCTCGCAATGACACTTTCCACGCTTGCGCCGCGGTCCACGGTGATGGCGGCGTCGGTGGAGCCTGTGTCGCCCGTGAGGCGCCGGTAGTCGGCGAGCCGTAGCTGGATCGCTCCCGTTTGCCGCACATAATCGCGCCACACGCCGGCTACGACGAACGTCCCGCCCTGTGTGCCAATCGACAACTTGAGTCTTTGTCCCAACTTGTAGCGGTACAAGTCGACCATTGCCTCCGACACCCATATGGGCGTTTCGCCTTCCCGCAGGGCGGACGGTGGAAGCACGGGGCCGGTCATCTGCATGGCGGCGCCGGGATCGGCTGCATCGATGTCACGCGCGAGCAGCGCCACCGCGGGACGTGCGGGGTCCAGCGTGAGATGCGACGTGCGGGTGAACGCGGCATGCCTGATGCCGGACGTCGCGGCGATTGCCGTTTGTTCGCCGGGGCTCAGGCTCGCTGTGTCGCCATTGGTTGCTACGCGAACGTACAGGTCGGCGGACAGGAGATGGGTCAGCCATTCATCGACGGATACACGGAAACTCGCGACCATGATGGCCATCGCGACGATCAGCGCAAAGCTCGATAAAACCCCGCCCATGGCGATCGATGCCTGGCCGGGTGCGTTGGCGAGCCGGGCAAGCGCCAGCGTCGTGACGGCGCGTGCACGGCGTTTGGCGTGCCATCGGCTCAGCGCAGTGAACACGATCGCCGTGCAACGCGGCATCAACGCGATTCCACCAATCAGCAGCAGCGCGACGGAAAGATAACCGAGGATGGGGACATCGAATAACGGTGGCAAGAGCGCCAGTATTGCCGCGACTGCGAGGCAGATCACAGCGGGCCACGGCGTCGCCAGCCGCGCCAGCGCGCCTTCTTCGCTCCCTGCTTTTAGCGCCGCCGCCGGCCTGGTGCGAGCCGCCTCAAGCGCCGGGACAAGACTGCCGAGCACGGACACGCCGATACCCAACGCAAGAAACAAGGCGCTCGCAATGGGCTCAAAACTGACATGCGGCTGCACGCCCGGAAAGTAACCGCCGCCCAGATCGCTGCCGAAGAAACGCAGGGCGATGCTCGACAATGCGTAGCCCAGTGCAAGGCCGAGCGCGGAGCCAAGTACACCGAGCAGCGCGCCTTCCATCAGGATCTGGCGTAGAAGCTGGCCGCGCGTATAGCCCAATACGCGAAGCATTGCGAACTGCGCCCGGCGACGAACGACCGCCAGCGCTTGCGTCGAAAACACGAGGAACGCGCCGGTGAAGAGCGCCACCAGCGCGAGCACGTTCATGTTGATCCGATACGCGCGCGAGAGGCGGTCGGTGCGGTTTTCATCGTCGCGTGTTTCGGCTACGACCAGTTGATTGCCAAGCCGCGCTTGAAACTCGCGTTTGAAGCGTTCCCGATCGACGCCGCGTTGCAGTTGCAAATCAATGCGCGAGAGTTTTCCTTCCAGTCCAAAACGCCATTGGGCGGCGGCAATATCCATTACCGCAACGCGTTGTCCCGGCCGCGTCCTGACCAAACCGCCGGCCATTCGGAAACGAATAATCGAGGTACCGCTAAGCAGCTCGACATGGTCACCGGGCGCCGCGTGAAGCCACTGTTGTGCAGCGGGTGATAGGAAAATGGCGTCGTCGGAAAGGGTATCGAGCGGACGCTGCGCAGACGGTACGCCGATCAGTTCCGGCGTGATGCGGCTCGCCCTGAAAACGTCGATGCCAAGCACTTTCAACGCAGCGGTCTGGCCGGGCACGGTCACGTCCAGATCGAGAACGGGGCTGGCTAAAGCGACGCCCGGTGTTGTTGCGAGACGCGGGTACCAGATTTCATCGAAGGTGGGCTGCGCGCCGCGGACTTGCAGGTCGGCCTCGCCGGAAAGACTTTTGGCGGCTGCGGAAAACTCGTTGAATGCAGCACTGTTGATGAGCTGCACGGCATATCCGAGCGCCACGCCCAGCGCAATAGTTGCGATAGCCACGATCGCTCGCGCCGGATGACTGCGCCACTCGGCACCGAGCAACCAGCGCGCGAGTAGCCGGCCGCCTGCAATGCGCCGCGAGGGTGCCGGAACGCGTCCGCTCACTGATGCGCACCAGCAGGTTGCCCGGCATGCAACCCATGCTCGCTCAGAATGAGTATCCGATCCGCGCTGGCGGCCGCCGCCATGGAGTGCGTCACCATGATTGCCGCAGCGCCATTCGCCTTGATCTCCGCACGGAACAGTGAAAGCACTTCATGCGCGGTTTCGGGGTCCAGGTTGCCCGTGGGTTCGTCAGCCAGGATCAGCGTGGGCCGATGCACCAGTGCGCGAGCGATGGCCACACGCTGCAGCTCTCCACCCGATAGCTGCCGTGGGAAGTCGTTGCCACGGCCACCCAGCCCAACGGCTTCCAGCAGGTCGAGCGCGCGGGCAGGCGAGGTGTTATTGAGCAACAGCGGAAGCGCGACATTTTGAACCAGCGTCAGATGCGGCAGGACATGAAAAGCCTGGAAGACGAAGCCGAGCTTTTGCCGCCGAAGGCGGGTTGCGGCGTTATCGTCGAGACTGGAAATGGACGTGCCGTCGATCAGCACTTCACCGCTGTCGGCTTGATCGAGGCCCGCGATCAGGTTCAACAGCGTCGACTTGCCGACGCCTGAATCGCCCATGATCGCGACGAACTCCCCCGGATCGAGTGTGAAGTCGAGGCTAGCCAGTAACACGCGGCCGGCGCCGTACGCCTTGCTCAAGCCGCGACATTCGAGTGCGGGAGATATGCCAGTGTCGCGAAGGGTCATGAAGATCGGGCCGTCAGTGAGTGAAACCGCTTGCAGTCCTCCACTGTGACAGAGAAGTGTCGCGCGCGTGCAAAGGTACGGCCACGCACGGACCATTCCTTGTATGGACCCGAGCGCTTTCTAGCGTGCGAGCTTCTCGACATAAAACGCCGCGGTTTCGTAAGGAACCGTGACCTCGTCCTTGCCCGCGAGCAACGGTTCGCTGGCGATCAACGCCTTGACCTCGATATCGATCTTCTCACGCTCGTCGGGGGCCAGTGCCGCAATAAAGCTCATGGAGCGGACCCGATTCAGGATCACGTCTTCGGGCGAACCGGTGTGCCCGACATTGAATTGGTGCTCGTTGAGCGGGCCGAAACCGTCGAACGGAAACGCGGAGCGCCAGGCGCCCGTGTAATAACGCGGCGTATCGCCTTCCACCCGATTCACGATCGCGTCGAGCCGGGCGACCCACGGGATGCTGGCGTCTCGCAAATTCCAGATCAGGCCGAGCTTGCCGCCCGGTTTCAAGACCCGAAGAATTTCCGCAAGCGCGGCGTGGGTCGAGAACCAGTGAAAGGATTGCGCGCAAACCACTGCGTCAACCGATGCGTCAGGAAGCGGGATTGAATCGGCCGTACCCGCGTGCGTCTCCACTTGCGGGAGCGCTGCGGACAGCTTGCCGAGCATCGCGGCGACGGGTTCGACCGCGATCACCTTGGCGCCCGTGCTGATCAAGCGCGGCGTAAATTTTCCCGTGCCTGCGCCGAGATCCACGACGGTCGTCCCGGCGCGAAGGCCGAGCTGTTCACGCAACCAGTCCGCGATCTCCGGCGGATAGTCGGGCCGGCCGCGCACGTACGTGTCCGCCGTTGTCGTTGTTGCGTAGCCGTCTGCTGCGGCGTGGTGCACGCCTTGCAATGTCTTGCTCATCATGTTTCCCTATTCAATGGATCCCTCTGCGCCGCTGTCAGGAAACTGGCAACAGGATAAGCAATTGCAGCATGATTTACCATGCATGCCGACGCCATTTTGCATACTTTAAAAGCGTGAGAATCATCGATCTGCACCAGGTTCTGACGATGGCTTCTGCGCTGATGTGGGCGAGGTCGCCGGGCATTGAAGGCTGAAAGCCGGCACCCTAGCCGTGGGGCTCGCGAGGCAGGGTCAGCACCGCATCGAGTCCTCGCTCAGCGCGGTGGCTCAACACCAGCGTGCCCCCATGCGCCATCGCGATGCTCTTCGCAATGGTCAGTCCCAGCCCGGTTCCGTTGGTCTTGCCGGGCCGCGCGCGGAAATACGGTTCAAACACTCGCTCAAGCATGTCTTTTCCTGCAATGCCCGGGCCTTCGTCGCTGATGGTAATGCGCACCGCGTCGCGATCGTCATGTATTTGTACCGAAGCACTGCCGCCATGCAGGATCGCGTTGTCGAGCAAATTCTGCAGGCAGCGTTTCAGGTTGCGCGGATATCCGCTGACAGGCGCGGCGGCGTGGCCGTCGAGTTCAACGCGTGCGCCCGTTTCAGCGAGGTCATCGCAGAGTGCACGCAGCAGCGAGTCAATATCGATCTGATGGCGCGGCTCCGTTATCTCGACGCCTTGTACGAAGTCGAGCGTGCTGTGCACCATCGCGTCCATTTCATCCAGGTCAGTGCACAAGCGTTCACGCGACGTCGCATCGGGCAACATCTCCGCGCGCAGTCTAAGTCTCGTCAGCGGCGAGCGCAAATCATGGGATATCGAAGCCAGCAAGCGCGTTCGTTCCTCAATACTCCGAATCAATTGTTGCTGCATGGAATTGAATGACTGCGCGGCCACTCTCACCTCACGCGGTCCGAATAATTGCAACGAAGGCCGATACACATTCTTGCCCAGCGCCTCAGCCGCGACCGCGAGTCGCCGCAGCGGCTGAACGGCAATGCGCACGGCCACCAGCGCGAACAGAAGTGCGGCGATGAAACGGATCGCATAGATGCGCAGCAGATACTCGATCACCAGTTTTCGCGGCTCGGTCTGCCGGCCCGCCTGTCCTTCTTGCGCGGTGACATCGAGCCAAACGCCGCCGGGTGCCTGGATCTGCACATGAAAATCGCCCGATGGCATGCGCGAGTCGAAGAGGCTGAAGATACCGCGATGACGGCCGGTGTCGTCGGTCAGTTCGGCATCGATCAAACGCAGCGGTACGTGCTCGTGCAGACGTTGTGCGATCACGCTTGCAAGCAAGTCCTCAGTCGCACGTTGCGCGACCGTGTGCGACTGCGCTGGGAGTGGCGCTTCGATCCAACGTAACTGATAGCTGCTGTCCTCAAGCTGGCGTGCAAGATTTTGCCGCGCTGCCTGGTCCGGCGCGGCCTGCAGCAGGCGCACGGTGTCTGCAAGACGGCTTGAGAACAGACGTGAAGGGATCTCCAGCGTGCGGTTGTCGTGGGTCTCAAACCAGATCGTGCTGGTCAATAGCTGGCCGCCGAACATGCCGATCACAAGGATCAGCGCGAGGCGTCCGAATAGCGTGTCGGGCCAGAGGCGAAACTTCATGCGCGGCCTTCACGGAACAGGCGGGCGCTCTGACGCTTTGGGTGGTCGTCGGCTACGAGTAGGTGGTCCATCTGCGCGGATGCATCAAGCGGGAATCGAGAGAGGGGAGTCAATGAAGCGCGGTCGTAAGGCGAATGAAAAGCCCGTGGTTGAGCCAACACATTTCAATACAAAACGGCGGCTATTCAACATATCGCCAATACATTTCGCCGATAAAGTGTCGTCGCGTAATGACATTGATTCTCATTTAAAGACTATAACATGCCGATTCCAGGATCCTCGCTGCGCGCCCGTCGTTCCACCGTGTTCAAGCCCGCCGCATGGCGGCTTGCCGGACTTCCTCGTGGCTCCAGCCCTACGAGGCGATGCCTCGAAAAAACGTTCGCCGCGACGCTGATCGCGAGCGCTTTCATCGCCAGCCCGGCCCACGCGCAGTCAAGCGTGACGCTGTACGGCGTCATCGATGCAAGCTTGCTCTATACGAACAATGCGCAAGGCCACGCCAACCTGCAGGCGAGCAGCGGCGCGGTGACGGGTAGCCATTGGGGACTGCTGGGGCGCGAAGACCTGGGTGCCGGCAACCAGGCGATCTTCCAGATAGAAGACGGCTTCAGCGTCATGAACGGCAGCTTGCGCCAGGGCGGCCGCGAGTTCGGCTACCAGTCATATGTGGGCTTGAGCAACAACCGGTTCGGCACGGTGACGCTCGGGCGGCAGTACGACTCGGTCGTCGATTACCTCGCGCCGTTGAGTTTCACCGGCCGGCATCCGGGCGGCAATAACCTCTCCGCGCATCCGTACGACAACGACAACCTGAACAATTCGTTTCGTGTCGATAACGCCGTGAAGTTCGCCAGCACGCCCTACGCCGGCCTGAAGTTCGGCACGCTTTACGGTTTCTCGAACGAAGCGGGCGGCTTCGACGACAACCGTCTATATAGCTTTGGCGCGTCCTACGATGCAGGCCCGCTGACGCTGGCTGCGGGTTATCTGCAGGCGAACAATCCGGGCGTGACCAACACCGACGGCGCGATCACGCTGACGGACCGTACCTTCCTGACAGCATTGCAGCGGACCTACGGAGCAGGCGTTAATTATTCGATCGGAGCAGGGAAGCTGGGGTTCGTCTGGACACGCACGCAGCTTGGCGGCCTTGCTGTGATCAACGGGGCGAACAGTCTGGGTCTCAAGCAAAACGGCCAGGGCGCGAGCTTCAACAACTTCGAAGTGAATGCGAGCTATCTGCTGAGACCGTCGGTGGCCGTGTATGGCGCTTACACGTACACGGATGGCGCGTTGTCGACGGCTAGCGGTGAGCATCACCCCAAGTGGCACGAGGTGTCGGTGCAGACGGACTACTTGCTGTCCAAGCGCACCGACGTGTACATACAAGCGAGCTACCAGCATATTGCAAGCGATGGCTCGGGACTGACCGCCGACATCAGCGGGCAGTCGCCGTCCAGCAAGAATGAGCAGGTCGCCGCCGCAGTGGGATTGCGGCACAGGTTCTGATGAGACGAATGACCACGCCACTATCAACGTGGTCATTCGTCACGCATCATTCGTAGTTCGAGAATCGCGAGTCAGGCTCAGGCGGCGAAGGCAATGGCGTATAGCCTGGAATGCTCGCCTTAAACTGCTCGGACAGCCCGTTGTCGATCTTCGTCAGGCCCTTGAGCTGAAGCTGCAACAGAACGCGAGTCGCGCTGCTGGCAGTGGTCGTGGTAGTGGCTACGTTCGTATATTTTTGCACCGCCAAGCTGAGCGACCAGCAATCCGCGTCGTACTGAACGCCGAGCAATCCCGCTACCAGGCGATGAGCGACCATGTCGAAATTGGCTTGGCCGACAGCGTAAAGCCTGCGGCTCAACGGCCATTGACCGGATGCCACAATCTGATTTTCCGCCTCGTTGTCCAGGTCCTCATCGGCGCGCGTATACCGGTAAGCAATGCTGACTACCTCTCGATCTCCCGGTTTCCAGGTGAAGCCCGAAGTACCCTGGTCTAACTGATTGTGCTGCTCGTCGTACTGGATCGCCTGCTCGGTCGTAAAGCCCGGCCCAATCTTGAGCGACGCCCCGACAATGACGTCGCTGCCGCGAATGTCGGTCACGGAGGCGCCCGAATCCAGCGTCACTTGCGGATTAGTGAAATAGTATTCCTGCGCAACCACGAAGCGAGCCCGTTGATCTCCCGTCGCCTGATTGATGAACCGGGTAGTCAGAGCAGCGGTGACACGGTTCAGGTCGGCAACCCGGTCGCCGCCAACGAAGGTGTTGTCGGTGAAGATCTGGGCCAGTCCGAAGTCCTCTTCTCCTGTGTCGAAGACCGGTGCAAACGTCTGGTTCCGGTAGGGCGTATAGACGTAGTAGAGCCGCGGTTCCAGCGTCTGGATATAGTCCGTTCCGAACAGGCGAATGCTGCGTTCGAATACGAGCCCTGAGTCCAGGCTAAGTGTGGGCACATTGAAAGAAAAACTCTTCGGTTGCCCCGTTGGCGCCGTGCTGCCGATTGAGGACAGGTCGTAGGCAACGTAGTGCCACTGCACCTTTGGCGTGATGAACCATCCCGGACCGGACAGCGGATAGCTGACGTACGGATTGAACGTGAAACGGCTGCCCTCGGTGGAGTCCGCCGTGGAAATAGTGAAGCGCGTGGCGTCAGCCTCGGCGCCGAAATCAAATCCGCCCATGTTGTACTGATTGTATTTAACGTCCAGTTCCGGCGCCCGATTGTAAGGCGGCGCGGTGCTGAAGGATTGCCAGCGCTGCTCCCGCGCCAGCACCGACCATGGACCGTTGTTGTAGGTCACGCCCGCCTCTTGCTGGAAGATGTCCTGCCCATTGACCAGCGATGCGGTATTCGAATTCAGGTCGGTCGTGACGTTGACGTCCGACACCTGCGAATAGTTAACATACGCAGCCAGCCCGCCGCCCAAGTTCTGGTTGTGCTGGATGTTGATCGAATAACGGTTGGTCTTGGTCAGGGCGTCGTCGGGCAAGTAGGAAATAGTCACCGAACCCGAATACGTAGGCGACAGATAGCGGAAATTCGTTGTCAGCATTGCGCCGCGTTTGGACATGTAGCGCGGTGTCACGGTCAGGTCGTAGTTCGGCGCGATGTTGAAATAATACGGAACGGTGAGATCGAATCCATTCGTCGAACTCAGCGAAAAGGTCGGCGGGAGAAAGCCGCTCTGGCGAGCGCTGGATAACGGAAACGACAACCACGGACTCGCAAAAATGGGTACGCCCTGGAAGAACAGCACGCCATTGTGAGCAATGCCTTCGTTCGACCCTTGGTCCATGTCGAAACTTGCCGCCTTGAGGTACCAGGCTGGATCCGTTTCGCACTGGCACGCGGTGTATGTGCCGTGATGCACGACTGAACGTTCATTATCGATCAACTCGATGCTGTCGGCGCTGCCCGATCCACCTGTCAGATTGAAGCGATAGGTCGGCGTGGTCATGGTGCCTTCGTTGGCCTCAACCTGAAGATGCGCTTCGGGGCCAACAAAGACGTCGTAGTCGTCGACTATGCGCACATGCCCGTAGGCATCGACCACATTACGGTCGATGTCATAGTGAACGGCGTCGCCTCTGACAATGGTGGCGTCGCGTCGAAGCTCTCCATGACCTTTGAGCGACAGGTCACGATCCTCGTCGCCGTCCGCCGCATCGCCGATGCCGAATGCGGCCGGAGCGGTGTTGACCGGCAACGGATGCTCCGTCACCTCAGGTGCGAATCGAAGACCCCAGGGAGGCTCGATCGATTCTACCTGTGCCGCCGCGCCGCTTAGTTGCGCGCGTGCGGGCGACGGTGTGAGGGACATGACGATCGCCGCTGCAACGGCGATATGACGCATGCGCGGCGTGAACCGGACGAATGTTTCTGCGGACTGCACGGATTAGAACGACGTGCCGATCTGGAACTGGAACTTCTGGTATTGGTCTCCTGCGTGCCGCACGATCGGCAAACCGAAGTCCAGCTTGAGGGGGCCGATTGGGGAAATCCACTCAAGTCCCGCACCATAGCTGTAACGCAGGCCGTTGGCGCCCACGCTGCTGCCTTCGTCGCCCCAGACATTGCCACCATCGACGAACGTAAACACACGCAGAGTCCGGTCGTACCCGGTACCCGGCAGCGGGAAGGTCATTTCTATATTGCCGACAATCATCTTCGATCCGCCGATCGGGTCGCCGGTCGTGGCGTCGCGCGGTCCGAGTGAGCCGGACTCGTAGCCCCGCACCGAGCCAATACCGCCGCCGTAGTAGTTCTTGAAGATCGGATAAGCGTCGCCGCTTATTCCGTGGCCATAGCCTGCCTGGAAATTCATGCCGAAAATGAAACCTCGGGCGGGCGTGTAATAGTATTGAGCCTGAACATCTGATTTGTAGTACTGGGTATTTCCCGCTGGTGTGCCCAACTCGCCGTTGGCCTGGAGGAAATAGCCTTTGCTGGGTATCAGCGCACTGTCGCGTGCGTCGTGCGACCAGCCGACTGTTACCGGAACGTTGTTCACCACGCGACCGAACTCAGCAACATAGTCCAGGTAGCTTTGTGGCGTTGACGAGTCCGTGTTGAACCGGTCCTGCTCGAAGCCGGCACCAAAATAAACCACGTCGGATTCGGAGAACGGTATGCCGAACTTCATATCCGCGCCAATCGATGTAATTCGAAAACTCGTGTCGCTGAAGTTGTAGAGCGGGTATGTGGTTCTGTAATACATGTCGGTAATGCGCTTGATGCCATCGATCGTAAAGTAGGGATCGGTTTGCGTCACCGACAAGGTCCGGTACGTCTGCGCTGTATTGACGTTGACGGCCAGTGTGGTCCCCGAGCCGAACACGTTGTCCTGCGACACGCCGGCGGACAGCACGACCTTGTCGCTTGAGTCATAGCCTGCGCCCAGCGTGATCGCGCCCGTTGGTTTCTCTTCCACCTTCACATCTATGTCGACCTCATCGGCGGTGCCCGGCACCGGCACCGTGGTTACATCGGTGTTGGTAAAGTAGCCCAGCCGATCAATCCGTTCCTTCGAAAGCTTCAGGCGGCTGCTGTCGAACCATGAGCTTTCAATCTGGCGCATTTCACGACGTATCACCTCGTCGCGCGTCCGCGTGTTGCCTTCAATGTTCACCCGGCGTACATACACGCGTCGTCCCGGGTCAACCTGCAACGTCAACGCGACCGTATGATGAACCTGGTCAATTTCCGGCTGGGCATTGACCTGCGCGAACGCGTAGCCATACTCCCCCAGCTTGTCTACCAGTCCCTGGGTCGTGGCTTGCAGTTTTTCGGCCGAGAAACGCTCGCCCGCGCGAATCGATACAAGCTTTTGCAGTTCGGCGTTGCGATCGAGCAGGTTGCCGCCAAGCCGGATGCTCGAAATGGTGTACGGCTCGCCCTCGTGAATAGTGACGGTCAGGTACATATCCTTCTTGTCGGGCGAGATCGACACTTGCGTTGAGTCGATGTTGAACTCCAGATATCCGCGGTTCAGGTAATACGAGCGCACCTTTTCCAGATCCCCCGTGAGCTTGTCCTTCGCGTAGAGGTCGTTCTTTGTGTACCAGGAGAACCAGTTAGGGGTCGATAACTGCATTTCGTCGAGTAGCGTCGAGGAGCTCGCAATGTGATTACCCATGAAGTTGATCTGACGAATTTTCGCGCTCGGACCTTCCGCTACCGAGAACAGAATGGACACCCGGTTGCGGTCGATCGGCGTGACCGTCGTGGTCACCTCCGCAGCGTAATAACCTCGCGTCAGGTACTGGCGCTTCAGTTCCTGTTCGGCTTTGCTGACAAGCGCCTTGTCGTACGTGCTGCCTTGCGACAGGCCGACTGAATGCAGCGCTTTGGTGAGGTTGTCCTTGTCGAACTCGTGGATACCGGCAAAGTCGATTGACGAGACGGCAGCGCGCTCCTGTACTTTCACGACGACCACGTCACCTCGCGTCTCGACCTGAACATCGTCGAAGAAGCCGGTTGCGTAGAGAGCGCGAAGGGTCTCCGACGCTTTGTCGTCCGAGAAGACGTCGCCTCGCTTGAGCGGGACGTAAGCGAAGACCGAGCTAGACTCAATGCGCTTCAGGCCCTCTATCTGAATGTCCTTGATGACAAAACTGCTGGTCGCCGCATAGACGCTCGGCGCAAGGAACACGTTCAATGCGAGGGCAACGGCTGAGTGAGCGGCGCGTAAGTTGCCTAGGTTGCGTAGCGTTTGGAACGTTCGGAAGGTTCGGAAATTGAATTTCATTTAATGTACTTGACGAGCATATCGGCCCGGATGTGTTGCGTTGTTATCCGCGTCGTATCGGACGTGATCGGTGCCGTGCCTGGCCTGGACTTGCGTCTATCGGCTGCTAAGGAACTGCGTTGTACTGGCCAGTTACTGCAAGGGGCCGCTCGCGTGGGTTGGAATCTGAACCAGCCGTGCCGCTGCTATCAGCGCATCGACCATGGGAGGGATCTGCTCCCGGGGAAGACAAAAGGAAATGTCGGCCCCGCCTTGCAGCCGAAACGTAAGGACCAGGCTTTTGCCGTTATCGATCGCGCCGAGCTCCCATCCTTCGCAGCCCATCGCAAAGTTGATGTGCGGTGTTCGCTGAAGCATTCGCTCCGACTGCATGATCGCGGCGGGAAGGACGGCGAGCAGTTCGCGAAACACCGAGTAATGGAACGTCAGGGTCGACCGGTCGCAATGCACCACCATATGTTGGCCGTCGGGTTCCAGCTCGATGCGCTCGATGGAAGCAACCCGCACGGGTTCGGGCGGGTCGTTCCTTTCGACCCCTTCAGCCGGAACCGGGCTGCGCTGGGGGGCGATATTTTCTTTCACTAATGGCATATTATGTAATCCTTATTTATTGTGTAAGGTATTGAAGGGGCAGGCAGCGGCCTTGTAGAAGACTGGCTACCTTGCGGTTCGGTTGCGGACGGATTCAAAAATGACCGGAATCTCCGTTGTTTCCTTCAGGCGGACGTTGGAGTTTCCTGGACGTCAGCAAGCGCTGCTTCGCCGCAAAGAGTCGGCGCTGGTGGCGCTATCGCGGAAGAAAGCCGCGCGTTGCCGGCCCGCTGACATGGCAACGAGTTTTTCCGAAAACAACGGCGTTGAACTGGCTCGCAGAACCGCTGCAAGAACTTGTGCGGAAAGAATGTGTTTCATCATGGTTTGCTGCCCTCGCGTGCAAGTCGCTAGACGAGTCACTAAAGTAGCTCGCTATATGACGCGGTGCGTTACGGCTTCGTTACCGCTTTTCTCACTTGAAATAGGGGGTGTATCGGCTGGTCAGCGAAGCAGCTTGGAAGTGCGGGGCAGGGGGATGGCTCGCTCAGGCTTGTGGTTAAAGCCTCTGGCCGGGTTTGCCGGATGCTGCATGTCTCTCTTTTTCACGAGAGAAAGGCGCTCAAGGCGGCACGCGTGACGGGTACAGAGTGCGTTCTTAGAGACACAGTGAAATGCTAGGTGAGGAATGAGCGCGGCTTGGCTTAACTTAACTAGCGAAGCTAGGGACGAGCGGCTTCATGACGATCCCATACGTATGTTTCATATTGGTTTAACTGTAGAACGATTATGCTGTTGCACGCTACGAACGTTAGCGCGCATCCACGCAGCGATGACGTTTCTTCCCTTGCATCAAGCGCGCCTTAGCCGCGTTTTATGCGTTACCCAATTGTTCCAGAATGTTCCCCTTCATGACCGCAGGGTACGCGTCGGATGATTGACTGCGTCCCGCGTCTTGCCGGTCGTTGCACGGAAACACCCGCGCAGGCCTTTCCAGAGAGCGCTTTGCCGGTCCACGGCATTTGCTTGAGCGCCCTGTTAAGCGCAAACCATTGCGTTACGGTTTTGGCCAACTGCAACGCTTGGTAACGATGCTTGTTGTCGGTTGCCAACAGCCCTCGCAAGACGCTGCTGTTTAATGGTGCCGGTCTGATCGACGCACGGCGACGTCGATCAGTACGCGCAGCAATGCACGTTTATCTGACGAGTTTCGCGGTGTTTACAACCCTTGACAGTGGGCCAGGCAGACCGCGTTGCTCAATCGTATTTTCGGAGAAATTGAAATGAAGAAATCCCTTCTTGCTCTCGGTGTCTTTGGCACCTTCGCCGGAGCGGCACACGCTCAGAACAGCGTGACCCTCTATGGTCTGATCGACGCAGGCATCACTTACACAAACAACCAGGGCGGCAGCAAGAACGTCCAGGCAACCAGCGGTCAGGTCAACGGCAGCCGTTGGGGCCTGCGTGGCTCCGAAGACCTGGGCGGCGGTCTCAAGGCCATCTTCACGTTGGAAAACGGCTTTAATATCGATACCGGCAAGTTAGGCCAGAACGGCCTGGAGTTTGGTCGTCAGGCGTTCGTCGGTTTGTCGAGTGATCAGGCAGGCGCTATTACCCTCGGCCGGCAGTACGACTCAATGGTCGATTACGTCGGCCCGCTCGCGCTCACGGGCACGCAGTTCGGCGGCACGCAAGCGGCCCACCCGTTCGACAACGACAACCTCGACAATTCGTTCCGCATCGACAACTCGGTCAAGTACCAGAGCGTCAACTACGGCGGCTTCAAGTTCGGTGGCCTGTATGGTTTTTCGAACGACGCGGGTGGATTCTCGGACAACCGCGCATACAGCATTGGTGCGTCATATAACTATGGTCCTTTGACCGCCGCAGCTAGCTACATGCAGCTCAACAGCGCGGGCTCCACGTTGAACTCCTCCGGCGCAGTGAACACTGATGCTACGTTCGCAGCGGGCCGTCAACGCACCTACGGCGGGGGCGTCAACTACACGTTCGGCGCAGCGAATGTCGGCTTCGTGTTCTCGCAGACTCAGTTGAGCGACTTGACGGGTATTGGCGCATCGGCCTCCGGCACGACAAACGGCATTGCCTTGGCAGGTGGCGGCGCGCGCTTCACCAATTATGAGGTGAACGGCCGCTACAACTTCACACCTGCGTGGACGCTGTCGGGAGCCTACACGTTCACCAATGCGAGCCTGGATGGGGTAAGCCCGAAATACAACCAGGTAACCCTGCAGACGGCGTACGCGCTGTCCAAGCGTACTGACGTTTATCTGCAGGGCGTGTATCAGCACGTGAACGGTACGGGTGATTCGGGCCTGACCGCCAACATCAACGGCTTGAGCGCCTCGTCGACCAATAGCCAGGTTGCTGCAACCATTGGCTTGCGTGCTCGCTTCTAAGTGAACCGCTAAGCGGATGAATGCGGCCTTGGGCATGATTGGCTCAAAGGCTGCACCTTAGCGGTGTGCTTGGCGGGAAGTTTTGATAAGCCGGGGAAGTCCTGCCGGCTTTTCCCATTTTCAGTCAGCGGTTAACTGAAGACGGGACGAAAGAAGCTGCGCTCGTAACTGACAATGCACTGCGTTTCTTCCGCATATTTGAATGCTGTCTGGCATTCCGGGTCAAGTTGCGATTGTTGACGGTAGCCTTCGTAGGTTGACAGGCTCGGAAACGAAAACAGCGCCAGCGCGACATTGTTCGCGCCCTCCGACGGCAGGAAGTAGCCATGATGCTGGCCGCCGAATTTCTCGACCAATGGAATCCACATCTTTCCGTAGGCTTCAAATTCTTTAAGTTTGGACGGGTCGATAATGTAGCGAAGGTAGCAAGTGATCATGGTGTGTCCGTTTAGGGAGAGAGGCTCGCTCGGATAATATCGTGTCGGTTGGTGAATAATTTTTTGAGCGACTCGCACTAAGCGTCGGCACCGGCTTCTTAGGTAAGCTATATCGTGAGCCCGAACATGAATCTTTTTCCTAGCGGGACCCCGGCCCGACCCCTTCGGCAATCGCGCGACAAGCGTCCTTCAATGGCGCGATATAGGTTTCCAGCGGTGTCGCGCTTTTCCTATATAGGGGAATGCTGATGCTGATGCATGCGAGAGGCTCGCCATGTGCTCCCAGGATCGCGCTGCCGTAGCAAAAGATCTGCTCCTCGTTTTCTTCGCGATCTTCCGCGTAACCGCGAGCCTGGGTCGCATTGAGCTCGGTATCGAGTGCTGCGCGTTCAATGATCGTATTCGGCGTAAAGCGCTGGAAGTTCAGGGTCGCAAGTAGCGCGTCGCGATCCGGGCGCTTGAGCGAAGACAAATAGGCTTTGCCGACGGAACTCGAATACAGCGTGACACGGGTGCCTATTCGCGACGCCATGCGCACCGCATGCGGACTTTCTAGTTTCTCGATGTAGACCATCTCAGAGCCGCTCCGCACCGCCAGGTGAACGGTTTCCTGGGTACGGTCACGCAAGGTCTGCAGCGCCTCGCTGGCGGCCACGCGCAGGTCGGAGCGCTCCCAGCTCCGGCTTGCCAGGGATAACAAACGAGGGCCTAGCGAATAGCTGCCACTTCGTGGCGTTTCGACCACCATGCCCTCCGCAATCAAGGCTCCGACAATGCGGTAAACCGTTGGTCGTGGAAAGTTCGATGCAGCGGTTAGTTGGGCGATGCCGGGTGGCGCTGGTGCGTCGGCGATGCACTGAAGCACCACCAGGAACTTGGAGAACGCGGCGGTGCCGGTTGGCTTGGCATCGTCTGGCAGGGGCTGCGAATTGGACTGGCCGATGGCGGGCTTAAGCGGTTTTGGCATGGCGTCCCCGGGGAACTTGGCCGTGTACCGGCGGCGTTGAAAAGCAGTGATTGAGGAGCCGGTGATTATAGTCAACGCCCGCTACACAACCAAATAGCCGCCATCGACGGGGACTACGGCACCGGTCATGAACGCCGCTGCGGGCGAGCAAAGAAACGCCACCACTTGCGCGACGTCGTGGGGCTGACCCCATCGTTTCATTGGTGTGCGATCAAGGATTGCTTGCGAACGATCGTCGCTATCCTGCAGCGCTTGCGTAAGCGGCGTAGCAATCCAGCCGGGCGCGACCGCGTTAACGCGAATGTTGTCCGCTGCATACGCAATGGCTAGCGACTTGGTCAACTGCACCACGCCCCCCTTGCTTGCGCTATAAGCGGGTACGAGGCCGCCACCGAAAAAACTCAGCATTGACGCTGTGTTGACTATCGATCCCTCGCTAGCCTTCAACCGCTCGCGTGCCGCGGCGCAGACACGCATTGTGCCGCTAAGATTGACGGCGATCACGCGCTCGAATACGTCGATAGCCAGTTCATCGCCACGCCGGATCATGCCTGCGCAATTGACAAGCATGTCGATAGAGTCGGTCCGCGCTATCAGCGCGGCTACGCTGGCGTCGTCGCTGACGTCGAGTTCGATGACCTCTATGACGGAGCCTAGCGCCTCGCGTTGGGCATCGGTCGGCGCGAGGCCCGCAGCGAGGACCCGCGCGCCGAGCGCGGCGAAGCATTGAGCGATGCCGGCGCCAATGCCCTGAGTGCCGCCCGTTACAACGGCGGTCTTACCTTTGAAAAGATCGGTTTGGAAAGTCATGGCCGGTCAGGGAAGGTCGGACAGCGGAACCTTTGAAACAACGGTCTCACTATCTTCTATTTTCGTCCGTACTACGAATATATAAACCAGCGCTGCGGCGAATGCGACGCCCGCGCTGATCAGGAACGCGTTGACGAAGGAGTGCGTTTTATCCACCACGATGCCCGTGATAAACGGGGCAAATGAACCGCCGAAATACCCGCCGAAGTTTTGAATGCTGCCCAGCGATGCCACCATGTGACGAGGCGCCGCGACGGTTGCCAGTGCCCAGCACGCGCCGCTCGCCATGTTGACGAAATACATGGCGGCGGAGAGATAGACCATCGCAAGCGTCAGGTTCGGGGTGAACGCCGCCGGTACCGTGAAGAGCGCAGCGCCCAGCAAGCCGACGCAGATCGGCCACTTACGGCTTCTGATAGGCGCCATGCCGCGCGCCATCAGGCCATCGGCTACGAATCCGCTGGACAGCATTCCAAGCGTGCCGAAGAGGTAGGGAATTGACACGAGCCAGCCCGTATGCGCGATTGTCAGGTGGCGTTCATGCTCAAGGTATGCGGGCAGCCAGGTGAGATAAAGCCACACCATGTAGATCACGCCCATGTTGCCGAAGATCATGCCCCATGTGGTCGACTTGCTGAACAACCCACGCCATTCACGCATGGTCATGCGGCGTTCGGCACGCTGCTCCGGTTCTCCTTCGGTCAGGAACGCCACTTCTTGAGAATCGAGAGAGAGGTTGCGGCGGTCACGGTAAACGAGGTACCAGCCAATCGACACGGCAATACCAAGCACGCCCATGACGATAAACATCGTGCGCCAGCCGAAGGCCAGCAGGAGCATGGTGAGGACGGGCGGTGCAAGAGCGGGTCCAATGGTCGAGGACGTGATGAAGATACCTGTCGGCCGGCCGCGCTCACGCACACCGAACCATTCGCTGACCACCTTTGCACCGGCGGGAAAATTCGGCGCCTCGCCAATTCCAAGCGCGACCCGCGCGACCAGGAACTGCGGCAGGCTCGTCACGAGACCACCGCACAATTGCGCGGCTGACCACACGAACATGCCGAGGCCGAGCATCACGCGTGCGCCGAAACGATCAAGCAGAATGCCGATGGGTAGCTGCGAAAACGCATAGGCGAAAGAGAAAGCGGACAGCAGCAAGCCCATCTGCGACGCAGACAGCCCGAGTTCCTGGCTGACCGAATGATTCGCTATGGAAAGCGTGCTCCGGTCGAGATAATTCACGATCCCAGCCAGTGTCAGGAACGTGATCGCGACCACCTGAATGCGCTTGAGGCGCGGTGATTTCTGCAACATGGTGTCTCCTCCGGTGCTCGTTGAGAGTCTGCGTGGAAGGTACTTCGGCAGTTAAGTTTTGCTCAGCCTTAACGGATGCATGGCCTAACGAATAAACTGGTCGACGAAATCTTCTCCAAGTCCTACCGATGAAAAGTGCTTGCGGCACATGTCGACCTTGGTGAAAACGTCTTCGTAGCCGGTGTAATTGCCATAAGGATCGCAATAGAACATCACGCCGTTGACCTGGAAGTAGGTGATCATTTCCTCCACGTCCTCAGGCACATAGAGCGTGTGCGTTTCGCCCGGCGGCTCGAAAACATAGCTGCCCTCGGTGGCTTCCCAATCGTGTTCCAGATAACGCCAGCGGCCCTTGAGTACCATGCCATGCACCGCTTGCGGATGCCGGTGCCGGCTTAGCACGCCGGATTTGCGCACGCGCAGCAGATTCATCCAGTACCCGGTCGAGACATTCAGGCACAGCGGGCGGAACCAGACGTTTTCAGCTTGAGGGACCCAAAGGCGTTCGTCTTTAGGGATTGCCGATTCAACCACGATCTCCTTAGCCGCTTCTTTAGGAAATGGAAGCTGATACGGCGTCATTGCGTCCGCCGCAGGTTTCGGATCTGCCATGAGCTAGCTCCTTGTCCATATTGTGGATATATTATTCATTTTGTGGACACACTATTCTTCATGGCGACCTTCTCTGTCAAGACGCGGTGATCGTGCAGTGCGTCATGAAATTCGTTAGTGCGGATCACTCTGCAAACACCCTTCGCTGTGAAGCTTTCGGTAATGCAAGGATCGATTCGCCGTGATGCCGGCTAGTCGATCACGGCGCATGGACCGATGACATGGCGCTAAGTGTTACGCGATAATGCCAAGCGGGCTCACGCGTATCCGAGCGTGCATCTTGCGCAAGGCCATACGTAATTGCTGGATCTATCGGCGCTGCAAAAGCGTCAATCTCAACTCCCGCGCGTCGCTCAAGGCGACGTCGCCGCTCAACCTGGAATTCTCGATGAGCAACAGTTCGTTGCCAACATCCTCTGCCGCTCGCTGGCTGCCTTACATAGTCGCGGGAACGTTCTTCATGGAGTATCTGGATACCACGGTTATCGCAACTGCGTTGCCGCAGATGGCCCATTCGTTTGGTGTCGGCCCGAATGCACTAAGCATCGGGATGACCGCCTACATGCTGGCGCTAGCGATCTTTATTCCGGTTAGCGGTTGGGTAGCGGACCGCGTAGGGTCACGGACCGTGTTCTTTAGTGCGATCGTTGTGTTCGTGATTGCGTCGGTGTTATGCGGCTTGTCGAACTCGGTTGCGGAATTCACGGCGGCGCGTTTGCTGCAGGGAGCCGGCGGCGCAATGATGGTGCCGGTAGGGCGACTCATCGTGGTCCGCAGCACGGAGAAAAGCCGCCTCATGCAGGCTATCTCCACCATCACCTGGCCTGCTATTGCCGCTCCGGTGATCGGGCCGCCCGTTGGCGGTTTCATCACCACGTACGCGACATGGCGCTGGATTTTCCTGTTGAATGTACCGTTCGGAATCTGTGCGCTGGTAGCGGTCGCCATGCTTGTCCCGAACCTGCGCGGCGCCGAGCGCAAGCCTTTGGATGTGCTAGGTCTTGTGCTTAGCGGCGCAGCCCTGACCGCCATTCTCTACGGCGCCGAACTGGCCAGCCAGCCCGGCAGCAATCCATGGATTGCCGGGGGTGTAGTCCTGGCCGGCTTGGTGATTGGCCTTGCCGCGGTTCGCTATGCGGCGGGTCATCCGCATCCGCTGATCGATTTTACAACGCTGAAGATTCCCACCTATTCAGTAACGGTCCTGACCGGTTCGCTGACGCGCATCGGCATTGGCGCCGTGCCTTACTTAATGCCGTTGCTGTTTCAGATTGGCTTTGGTCTTTCTGCTTTCAAGTCGGGTCTGTTGCTGCTTGCCAGTGCGCTGGGCAATCTTGGAATGAAAGCGCTGACCACGCGAATTCTGCGGCGTTTCGGCTTCAGGTATGTCTCCATTGTCGCCGTGGCGACAGCGGGCGTATTTACGATCGTATGCGGCCTCCTTACGCCTTTGTCGCCGCTTGGATGGGTGTTGATCGTGGTATTTGTCTATGGCGTGGCGCGCTCCATGCAGTTTTCGTTGCTGGCAACGCTTGCTTATGCCGACGTGGGTGCCCCGCAAATGAGCGCCGCGAGCACGCTATGGAGTGCGGCTGCGCAGATGACGATAGGGCTAGGCATTGCCTTTGGCGCCGTCGCCTTGAGAGCCGCCGCGCTGATTAACGGCGAGACGGCTAGTGTTGGAGGCATGCACTTTACGCTCGACGACTTCCGGCTTGCATTTCTGTTCGCCGGATTGCTGACGCTGCTTTCTGTATGGGGCTACTTCAAGGTCGCCCGTGACGCGGGGCAAAGCGTTGGCGGAGGATCAATGCGGCAGAATGTGTCGCAGAGGGGTGGTTAGAATGCGAACGGGCCGGCTGATGAAGCGCACGTTGCAGTAACCCCTAGCGGAGAATGATCGTCAGTATGACTAGTGACATAGCTGAACCCGCATGGTTGTCCCTTGCATTCGCTGAGCGCGGCGTGCGGCGCTTCGGTCCGGGAGAGAGTAATCCGCGTATTGTCGAATACAACGCGCATACCAATCTGGTGGGCTACGACGACAAAATCTCGTGGTGCTCGTCCTTCCTGAACTGGTGCTTGGCGAATACCGGCCAGCGTGGCACCGGGTCCGCGCTCGCGCGTTCGTGGCTTGAGTGGGGCAGGGCTCTCGATGAACCCGCCTATGGTTGCGTCGTCATCTTGTCGCGCGACGATCCCGCTAGCTGGAAAGGGCACGCCGGCTTTTATCTCCGCCGAGACGCCGACACCATTTATCTGTTCGGCGGTAATCAGCTTGGAGAAGTGCGCGAGCTTGCGTACCCGTTGGAGTCGGTGCTGGGTTACCGGTGGCCTGAGTCTGTTTAAAATTTTCGGATCGATATCCGCTCACGCGGGATCGTGGCAGCACACGCAGATCTTGTTTCCATCCGGGTCACGAAAATACGCACCGTAGTAATGCGGGTGATAGTGCGGCCGCAAGCCCGGCGGCCCATCGCACATGCCGCCGTTCGCCAGTGCGATAGCGTGGCAACGATCGACGGCGTCGCGGTCGTGCGCAAGAAGAGCAATCATCTGTCCGTTGCCGGGGCTGGCAGTGCTTCCATCGAACGGCGTCCCGATCAGGAATAACGGACGCGGTGCGTCGGCCGCGACCCAGCCGGCCCATGGTTTGTCATCGTCGCGAAATTTTAATGGCAGCCTGAGCGCTTCCATGATCGGCGAGTAGAAACGGAACGCGCGCTCAAAGTCGGTGACGCCTACATGGATGTGTGAAAACATCTGGCCGTTCCTTCTAACCGTGGGTGACAAGCGGATGAACGATCATGATCTCGCTGGTGTCGTCCTATAGCAAGCCATGCACGCACATATCGAGCGTGAGTTTGTCTTAGCTTGGTCGTCGCAAGCCGCCGCGCTTGTTCAAGCATTAACCGGTCCTGTTGCTCGCACAAGATGCTTCCACGGGACCAGCATGCTTTGCAAGCGAAACGGGTAGCGATCCAGACTACGGCGGTTGCGATAACCGCGCGCATAGAGTGTCCGTCGGCACTAGAATGCCAGCGCGAATAGTCCGGGGACAAACAGGATAAGTTGTTCAAGCGTGTTCTGTAGATAGCGCAGGTTCATCGTCAAGCGACGCGTTTCATAACCCGACAATGGATCAATTGCCGGCGAGCGCAAGCGTTCATGTGCAACCGCTTCAATGCCCGTGCGGAAGCAGAAGAGGATCGCGATGCAGCAGCATTTGAGCGCGAGCACGAACCGGGCGGGAAGATCGTCCATGCCGCCAAGCGGCGGCAGGAAGTAGTAAACGCCAAGCCACAAAACGATGGTGACGGGAAACGCGATTGCGATTTCCGCGACCAGGGTCGATTGATGCCGGCGCATGGTGCTGGCATCTGTAGGTTCAAGGGCTCTCTTCATGGGTGCCCCCTGTGGTCGGACCGCTGGAGTTAGCATAGGGACTTTTGATAGCGCGTGTACGCGGCGTAACCCGCTCTTGAGCGGTGCCGAGTCCCGCACGGCGCCCGCGATTCAACGCTAAGCCCTCATCCCGTTGGCGATTCCCGTCAGGGCTTGGACGCACAGGGGAATTCGTGGCTGTCGGAAAAGAGCACCGGCAAGCTGCAGCTATTCGCCAGAACGTGTTTCGAATCGTGGTCCGCACCCGGTACCAGTACAAGACGCTGATGCAAATTCGTTGGATGCCGCATGCGCATGTACTTCATATAGGAAACGCTGCGGCTAAGGCGGTCGGAGCCTTGCAGTTCGCCTGCGCAAGACCGGTCCAGTTCGCTGTGATCCGGGTCGTTGTCGGCGGTCCCTGCAAGGTAGACAACATCGCGCGCTGCGTACGTTGCCTCGACGGCTTGCGCGGATTGACCGCTTACATACGGCGGTGCGTTATCCAGTCCATAACGCCACTGCGTGGCGCCGGGGCAGGCAGACGAATCGAGCGCTTTGAAGCCCCCTGCGGCGGAGGGCCGGAGGTTGTCGAAATAGAGAAAACTACTGGGTTCCACCACCACATACCGGGTGTGTATTCCCAACGCGGTCAACGCTTGCTCGCCATGTCCAACGGCTGTGTATCGTTGCACGAGTTGCGCGCCCGCCGAGTGGCCAACGAGTACAACGGTGCGTAAGTCCGGGTATCGCGTTCGGTCTGCAAAGTGGTCGAGTAGGTGATCAAGTACCTCGAATCCACTGACGGAGATGGGCGATACTGCCGGCAACCCGCGCGACCAGTCATGCATCTTCCAGCGCAACACGGAAGCAGGCAGCCTTTGGGCCGCAATGTCTTGAGGGACCAAGAACTGGGGGCCGACGATCAAGGTTGTTCCCGTCACCGCCGCCATCTTCGCTGCGTCAACGGTTGAGGACCAATTCGATTTAGCGTTGCGGCTTTCCCCATGCACGACGATGACAACTCGCTCAATACCCGCAGCGTTGGCGTTTAGCGGAAGGGTTGAATACACGGGAATAGTGCCGTTGCCGGATGCCGCTGCAACGTCGAACTGCTGGGCCGGCGTAGCCCGGACCGGCTTGTCCGGGCCGGTCGCGCGGTCTGGAGCGTAGCCAGCAAGCACTGTTGAGCCGTGATGTTCGGCTGGGCGTTGCGTGTCAGGAATAAGCGCGGAGATTTTCGCGGGCGCGTCGATGGCTTGCGCACTGACGTGGTGGGAGATAGTCAGGCCGTATGCGACGCTGCATAGCAAGGCAAATAGAAGCGCTAGTCTCATGCGGTTTCCTGAGCGTGAAACAAAGCTTGCACATCATGGATTGAGCCGATGCATACTGAGTCTTGAGCATGCAGATCTAGAATGGGCAGTCATGCATGCAGTTGAAGGCGTTGAAAGGGAGTTGCGCTTCAATCCATTTGCCCGTTTTCAAGAGCATCGATCAGTTATCCCTAACATATCGATTCGGAACGATACGATAAACGCATCGGTGTGCACCAGCGAGAAGATGCTGCTCGCGCGTGGCGGTGGCATCGTCTCCTGCCACCTCTTGAAACAAGCGCAATTCGGAGCGGCAAAACCCCTGGCACGTGCGCGCGGCGGCGCAGATCGGGCAATGGTCTTCGATCAGCAACCAGTCGTGCCCGTCGCGTTCGACCCGCGCCATGTAACCCTCTTCGGTGCGTAGCGCAGCCAGTCGCTTCAGCCGCTCAGGCAACGTCCTGCCGGCGCGCGCGGCAGCGTAGAGCACGCGCGATTCCACCTCGCGTTGCGCGATCAGGCGGTCCATGCCGTCCTCACCAAATATCTGCCGGATCGACCCGATCAACTGCACGGTCAGTTGCGCGTGCGTGTCCGGGAACCGCCGATTGCCGGCTTCCGTCAGCGCCCAGTTTTGACGCGGCCTCCCCACGCCCGCTATGGCCTCCTGCTGGCCTTCAATCAAGGCCGCCGCTGCAAGCTTCTGCACTTGCTGGCGGGCGGCCTCAGGGGTCATGTCGAAAGCTTGCGCAAGGGTCGCGGTAGACGCGGGCCCCTTCGTCTTGATGAAAAACAAGATGCGATCCGCAGTCGACAGTACGCTTGAATTATCCAAGTTAGTCCTTGTGTAAATTGCTGCATCAACCTAATATGCAAGCTAATGTTTTGATATTAGGCCTAAGCGGCCTTACTGTCGAGGTCAAGGAAAGCCCATGCCTGTAGCAGATACCACCCGCGCCGCCCGTACCGCCGATCAGCCGGGCACCGCCGCCTGGAGCGACCTGCTGCAAGGCGCGAACGGTGTTCTTGCGTTGGCCTTGACCGGCGGCGTGGCGCTATACGCGGTCAATGTACATGTTGTCTCGACTGTGTTGCCGTCGGTGGTGAGGGATATCGGAGGACTCGACTTCTACGCCTGGAATACGACCTTGTTCGAGGTGGCTTCTATCGTGGGAGCCGCGTTGTCCGTGCGAGTGCTGGCGGCATTAGGTCCACGCGGCGCATATCTCGCGGCGCTAGCCGTATTTGCACTGGGTTCGGTCGTATGCGCCGCGGCTCCCTCCATGCCCTGGATGCTGACTGGGCGCAGCGTGCAAGGTCTGGGCGGCGGTACGTTAGGCGCCTTGAGCTACGCGTTGATCCGGGTCGTGTTCGCGCCGCCGCTGTGGCCGCGTGCCGTCGCGCTGGTATCAGGAATGTGGGGCGTGGCGACGCTTTGCGGACCGGCGTTGGGGGGCTTGTTTGCCGAAGCAGGACATTGGCGATGGGCCTTCTGGACGCTGTTGCCGCTCTGCGTTCTGCAAGCGCTGCTGGTAGCGACGCGCTTGAAACCGCATGCGAAAGCGCCGCCCGCGGATGGTGCGGCTCACGTGCCCGGCCCGCAGATTGCGTTACTCGCTAGCTCCGTCATGGCGGTCGCGGCAGGCAGTTTATCGACCTCGCTGGTCTGGCAAGCGGCCGGTCTCGCGGCAGGATTGATGCTGGGTGCAGCAGCCGTTGCGTGGGAACGGCGCACGACCGTGCGGTTGTTACCCAAGGGCGCGACCGCTCTCGGCACGGCATTGGGCGCTGTCTATGCGAGCGTTGCGTTGTTGCTGGTCGGTACGACCACGGAAATATTTGTGCCTTACTTCCTGCAAACGTTGCACGGTCATACGCCGCTTGCAGCGGGTTATCTGGCAGCCGCAATGGCCGGTGGATGGAGCCTGGGTGCACTGCTGTCTTCCGGTCATGAGGGCCGTGGAGCTGCTCGTCTGGTGCACGCCGGTCCCGCACTGTGCGTGCTAAGCCTGCTCGTCTTGTCCATATTGATGCCGCTTGGCGCCGGGTTGCCGGCGGGCTTGCGCACGCTGCTATGCGGTCTTGCGTTAGCCGGTGTCGGTGCGGGGGTGGGCATCTGCTGGCCGCATTTGCTGACGCGTGTTTTGACATTGGCGCCGCCGGGAGAGGGCGGGACCGCATCAGCGGCGATCACGACGGTGCAGCTCTATGGCATGGCGACAGGCGCGGCCGTCGCGGGACTCGTTGCGAATGCGGCAGGCTTGCTAAGTCCCGGTGGGGTGGCGGGCGCGCAATCGGCCTCTGCATGGTTGTTCGCAAGCTTCGCCGTAGCGCCTGCGTTAGTGGTGTTGTTGACTCGCCGAATTACAAAGGTGGCTTCTTAACCAAGCTAACCGAAGGAAGGCCGAAAGCTAACGGTGCGCCCTAATCAATGAATGCGTGGGCAAACCTTTCAATTTGGCTTAACAACGGCATTTGCCACGACCTCGACGCGCTAAATGCTCAGTGGGCTTTTGCATGTCGGCCTAACGCTGTATAAGCATTAGGCCGGTGATCGACCGATTGCACATGCTGCCCTTACAAATATTAATAAAGCGGCTTTAGCAGTCCAATTTATTTGCGGTCGATAACCTTAGCGTCTTAAGTCCGCCATGCATTCTTTGTAAATGTCAGGTCTTCTTTGCAACGGAATGTATGTAATGTGAAGTGTGTCATCCACCGGTGGCAAACCTGCGTTAGACAGTGCGTGTCTTAGGTCGAAGCTAACCTGACAAACTGAAAACTAACCGGAGATTGCACCATGAAGGTAAGCTTGCGCCGCACCCATGCAGCAGTCCTTTCTGCGATTGCGTTGTTAGCAGTGGTCCCGCCAGCATGGGCTCAATCAGTCCCGTCCCCGACAGCGACCGCAGCATCCGTCATCGATCCCCCGGGCCGTGTCGCTCGTCTTAACTACTTCGACGGCAGCGTGACCATGGAGCCGGCCGGTGCAACCGACTGGGCATATGCCGAACTGAATCGTCCGCTTACGACCGGCGATCAGTTGTGGGTAGACAGCGGTGCACGCGGCGAACTGCACGTCGGCTCTACCGCGCTGCGACTGAGTCAACAGACTGCTTTAAGCATTGTCGATATCGACGACAAGAACCTGCAGTTGAAAGTGACGCAGGGCACGCTCTCTACGCGGGTGAGGGCATTGCCTTCCGGTCAGACTGTCGAAATAGACACGCCGAATGTCGCGATGCAGGCGTCGAGCCCGGGTGAATTTCGGGTAGACGTGGCACCTGACGGTAACTCGACGACTGTGACGCTGCGAAGCGGCACCGCCAATCTTTATGGTGACGGCGGTGTATTTCAAATGACCGCGGGCCAGCAAATCACGTTCACCGGCGTGAACCTTCAGCAACAGGCAAGTGGATCGGCGCCGGCTCTCGACGCCTTCGATCAATGGGTCGTCAGCCGCGATCGCTTGGAAGATGGTTCGGCCTCCGCACGATATGTATCGCGGGAGATTCCGGGTTATGAAGACCTCGATGCGAACGGCACGTGGCGCAGTGACCCGAACTACGGTGAAGTCTGGGTCCCGACCGTTGCTGTAACCGCGCAATGGGCGCCGTATCACCAAGGTCATTGGACGTGGATTGCGCCGTGGGGCTGGACCTGGATAGACGATGCCCCCTGGGGTTTCGCGCCTTTCCATTATGGTCGATGGGCGCATCTGGGCGATGCCTGGGCGTGGGTTCCGGGGCCTGTGGTCGTCGCTCAGCCGGTGTATGCGCCGGCGCTCGTGGCGTTTGTTGGCGGTGGCGGCGGTTCGCATTGGGGTGTCGACCTGGCGATCGGCGGTGCGGTGGGCGTGGGGGTTGCATGGTTTGCATTGGGCCCGCACGAACCGTGGCACCCGGGCTCGGGTTATAGCCCGAGCTATTACAACCGGGTCAACAACGTGAACATCACGAATGTGCACAACACGACCATCGTCAACAACATCACGAACGTTCATAACACCTATATCAACCAGCGTGTGCCGGGTGCTATTACGGCCGTGCCGGCGAACACGTTCGTGCAGGGCCAGCAGGTGGCGCAGGCATCGCGCAGGCTGACGGCACAACAAATTGGCGGCGCGCAGATTGGGGCAGGCATGCCCGGTATCGCACCGGTACGCGGCAGCTTCACGGGCGGGATGCGACCCGCTTCTGCGCGTGCGCCCGAGATGGCCATGCAACGTCAAGTGGTCGCTACCCGCGCACCGGTGGTTCCTGCGGCATACCGGGATACGCTCGCACAACACTTCGCCAGCGGCGGAGCGCGCGTGGCCGGTGCGGGTGAGCCGATCGTGCGGACGACAGTGCCGGCAGCCTTCACGCGTCCGTTGAACCACGGTGCGGCTGTGGCGCCATCGCCGCAAGGCTATCGTTTGGTGAACCGGGCGCAAGCACGTCCGGTCGGAGTGCAAGGCGCGCCGGCCAGGAACGTTCAAGCGAATGCGCCGCGTGAAGAAGCGCGACCGCCGCAGGGTGCGCGCCCCGCGGAACCCGCGCAGCAGCGTGCGCCTTTAGCCAATGCAAATGGTGCACCGCGGCCGCCCGCAGAAAACCACGAGCCTGCACCCCATGCCGAGCGTCCGGTTCAGAACGAGCCGCAAGCACCCCATGCCGAGCGGCCGGCTCAAAACGAGCCGCAAGCGCCCCGGCAAGAGCAAGCCATGCGCGCGCCGAACGCGCAGCAACAGCGTCCCGCGCCGGAAGCCGCGCCTCGTCCGGAGGAGCATGAAGTCCAGCACCCGCGTCCGGTCGAGCCGCCGGTCTCGCATGTGGAAAGGCCGCAGCCTGCCCGTCCGCCGGTTCAGCAAGAGGCCCATCGGGAGGAACCGCAGCATCCGCGTCCGGAACCCCGTCCTGAAGCGCATCCGCCAGCACCTAAGGGTGGTGAGCATCACGAGGAGCAACCGAAGTAAGCGTTTGATTTGCTGAGAGCCTGGCAGCCGGTTTTGTTCGCTTTAGCGAGCGTGATCGGCTGCCGGCGACAGCGCTTGTGTTGAGGCGAGGCGGGCATCCATGGGGGCTCGCGTTGTGCTCGCGGGCATGCCTTTGGTTCGAATAGGCCGCCGCGTGCTAACCGCTAAGGGCGCTTAGTGACAGGCCCGGAGTCGTCAACGCTTGCAGGTAAAGATAACGCCAGACCTGAACGTTTAAGCCTGTTTCTCGATCTCCATCGCTAAGGTATTTTTGTCGCCTACCAAGCGCTGCGATAATCCCGGACCTTCCTTGGCAGGACACTCGTTCTTGCCGTGCGGGACCGGCACCCAACTCCCATTGCCACACGAATAATCAGTCTTAACAGCGGAAACCTGATCCATGTCGAATGAAAGTGCCCCTCACGAGCATGCGGTTGAACATGCGGCGCATTCGGGCGATCCGTTATCCCGCTGGGTTGCTGTATTCACCGCCATTCTCGCGGCGCTCTCGGGGCTTTTGCACTACGAGGAAGGGGTCTTGCAAACGCAGTCCCTGCTGTTCAAGAACGACGCGGTGCTGCTGCAAAGCAAAACCAGCGATGAATGGAATCTGTATCAGGCGCAATCCAGCAAGGGGCATCTGATGGAGCTTGCCGCTGAATTGTCCGGTCCTGACAAGCAGGCGTATTACCGCGACCAGATCGCCAAATACGAGCTTCGAAAGAAAGAGATCCAGGCCAAGGCGCACGACATGGAAAAGCAGGTGGAAGAAGCCAACCTGCAATCCGAGCGCAAGGGCCATCCGCAACACATGTTCGGTCAGGCGCTTGCGTTAATCAACGTCGCTATTTCGCTAGCGGCAATTACATCGCTCACAGGCAGTCGCAAGCTGTTCGTGGTCGCGGGCCTGGCGGGGGTGGCAGGGATCGTCGTGTCCGTTCTCGGGTTCCTGAATATCTGAGCCATTACGTTGGGTTCCTTGCTTTGCCCGGGCATTAGCTAGCCGCCTGGACACGTCACGGAGCGATGATTCAGGCCCTCATGGTCAACGCTAAAGACCGCATTGACCTTGTCCGCGCTTTGCGTAATCCGCAGCACGTAGATGCTGTCGTAATCCGCACTTGCCCAATGAGGCACGCTCGCTGCGTCGCCGCCGGCGTCGCTGACAATCTTACGGGCAAGTGTCTCGATGATCTTATGTTCCCAAGCGACTACCACCAGTTTGTCTTTGTACTGGGGTGCCAGCAGGGTCGCACGCAGGTCGTCGGTCCTGGAAAATCCAATCGACGCATCTACCGGCAGACCAAAATAAATTGCAGTCGGTTCGATGGTCGCTAGCGGGCGGACATAGTCGTACTTGATGCCGCTATCGTTCTTTTCCTTAGCCGGATCCGGCGCAAAAATGAAGTCTGGTTTACCGTATTTGCTTTCGATGACCCGTGGCAACGCGAGCGCACGATTCAGGCCCTGGCAACTTAGCTGACCGAGGCCGGCGACGGGTTTCTCCCCGTGCCGAACCATGACGATTGT
The DNA here is from genome assembly GCF_009766085.1 of Burkholderia sp. S171. Taxonomy (GTDB): domain Bacteria; phylum Pseudomonadota; class Gammaproteobacteria; order Burkholderiales; family Burkholderiaceae; genus Caballeronia. The sequence goes on from NZ_LMUF01000064.1 coordinate 150,811, forward strand.
TTCAACCTGGTCGCTGGCGGCGCGGGCCGGTATCGACCCAAGCACCATGATGGCGAGCACCAGCGATAGGACGCCTGACGGCGGGCGGCTGCGATTTTTCATGAGGAGTCGGCCACGTTGCGTGTGAGCCGCAATTCTAGCAATTCCCGGCCCGGCAGCGCTTAACCGATGCAGGGGAACGTGCTTTCATGGTGAAGCAGGCAACGAAATTGCGCGGTCATTCACTTGAAGCCAGCCGTCGCACGAAGCGACGGATCGTCCGTCACCGCTTCACTGCAAGATAAGCGCGGCTCAGGGTCGGCCGGCTATGTACCCACAGCCTGGATGCAAGCCACGACGGCGGCCGGTCCCGCACCTCCAGCCGATAAATCGATCGTTCGTCGGCTTCTTTAGACCCGCGAATATTGGGGCCCATCTCGCACGTGTAGAAATGTTTGAAACCGGTCTCGCGGGCGACTTGCCGGTAGTCGTCGTCGTAGAAGCCTTGAGGCCAGCATAGATGGTCAGAGGCTTCGCCCATGCGCGTCTGAAGTTCTGCACGCGCAGCGACGAGGTCGCGCCGCAACGCAGCACATTTTTCTTCGCGGTTGCGCGCAACCTTATCCCAACGCACGTGGCTGTGTGTGTGGCTATGAAATTCGAACGTCCCTGCACGACGCATTGCATCGATCTCGGACCATCGCAGGATCGCGCGATCAGTGTCGCCCTTCTCGATAGCCAGGTCGCCTTCGTGATGATTAAGCAACTCGGGCAATTCGCCACCCGAGTGCGCGTGAACGCGTGGCGCGCCGTCGCCTGGCCAACTGGTGACCAGAAAGCACAGGGCGGTAAAACCATACTGCTGCAGCACAGGATGGGCATGCACCCAGTTGTCGAGATAACCGTCGTCGAAGGTCAGTACGACTGACTTCGCCGGCAACGATGCCCCTGCCAGGTACGCGCTCAACTGCGCGGCTCTCACGGTCTGGTAACCCGCTTGCGCGAGGTAGGCCATCTGAGCCGCAAAACGATCGGGCGAGACTGTAATCATTCCCGGTGACGTGCTGATGTGGTGATACATCAGTACGGGCACCGCATGCGCTTGCGCTTGCGCTTTGCCTTTCCCTCTCACGCGTTAAGCCGCCGTTCGTTGATGCCGCGTTCGTAGAAGTCGATGGTTTCGTCAGCCATGCCGTCGACGGTAAAGCTGGCATCGGTCAGGAGGCGCCCTGCAACGCCGAGTTGCACGCGAAGCCTCGGGTTATCGATCAGGCGGGCAATGGCCGCTCGCAGCGCTTCAATGTCGTGTGGCGGCACAAGCAGGCCGTTCACGCCGTGCGTGATCAATTCCGGCACACCATCGACGTCCGTACCGATGACCGGCAATCCTGCTGCCATGGCTTCTATATAGGACTGCCCCAATGCTTCCTGATGGGTTGGCAGCACAAAGAAATCGCAGCCTCGCAGCACATTCGGAATGTCCGTGCGAAAGCCGAGTAGATGGACGCGGTCGCTAATCCCCAGACCGTCGACGATATTCTTGATCTTGTCGAACCACGGTCCGTCACCGGCCATCACGATGTGCAGGTTCGGACGTTCCGCAAGCATGGGCCGCACCGCATCGATCAAATCCTCATGGCCCTTCTTATCGCGCACGATCGCGACCATGGCCGCAATGATGGCCTCTGGGCCTAAACCGAGTTCACCGCGTAACGTGGAATGAGAAAGGGCCGGTGGCTTGACGATGCCGTCGTAGATAGTTTCAACGCGACTCTTCGATACACCCGCGGAAATCAGGTATTCGCGCACATGGCGGCTCACTGCAATGACGCGATGCGGAATCCACGTGTAGGTGGCAAGCGAACTGATGGGCAAGGCGAGGTGGCGCGTACGGACCACGAGCGGCGTGCCGGCGAGCCTCCCCGCCGTGCCCGCAACAATACTGTCGTGGCCGCTATGCGTGTTGAGAACGTCGAAGTTGCTGCGCGTCAGCAATGCCTTGATCGTCAGCATGGACGAAACATCGGCACCGCCTTTCATCCTCGCGTGGTGAACGGTGAAACCTTCCTCTTTCGCGCGCACTCCGAGCCGGGCATCGACAGGGCAGACGACTTCTACAGCGTGGCCCCGGGAGCGCAACACGATCATTTCCTTGAGCGTCCTGTGTTCCTGGCCGCCCCAGCCCCCTGACGACTCGCTATGAAGTACTCGCAATGCTTTCATCTGTTCGCTGCTCCCGGCAGTACGTAAACGTTCTGTAGCGGCCGTAATATATCGTAATAATCCGAGAAAAAAGTGGCGGGATTCAAAAAAACTTGATGTGGCTGAATTGGTTACAAAGCCTTACCCAGCTTAGCCGTCGACGATCTGATTACAAGCTGCAAGGCAAACGTTTGCGAGTTGCTGCGCAGTTTTTTTGAGGTCATCCATGATTGAACGAATACTTCAAATACAAGCGATGGCCGCGAGTAAATTCGTTCGGACTAAGAACGGAACAGCGTTACCGGGAAGGTTAAATGAGGAATCGGCTGTAAGCCACGGTACTTACTGTTTGAGTGCGGGTCGTTGCGGTAGACCAGGAGGTTGGCAGATAAGACGATGCTGAACAGGCCGCAAGCCTGACGCGGGTGGGCATACGTGATTAATATGGCAGCCGCTTATAGAATATATTTTACATTCCAATCAACGCTTTGTACTCTGTGCGCTTTTCCGGGAAGTCACTTGGGCTGCTTAGCCTCATAGGAGCGTTGAATGTTTCAACCTGGGCCGCGTCGCCTTCTATTACGCATGTCGCTTGCAGCCATTTGCTGTGTTTCCGGTTCCCACGCTTTTGCACGCGAATTAACGCTGCATCACGCCTCGACGCAGAGTGCTCAGGTCATGGAAATATCGTCGGCGGGTGAGGGCATAGTGGAAGAGCTGCCTTTGCAAGGCGGAGGTTTCCAGCGCGTTTTGTACACCAAGGCCAAGCGCGAAACAAAAGGCATTATCGTGATGTTCCCCGGCGGCACCGGCGAGATCGACATTGAGAAGAGCGGAGAGGTCAAGAATGCGAAGAATTTCGTCGTGCGTTCTGACGAACTCTGGCGTGACAGGGGTTATGGCATCGTGCTGGTCGACGCGCTGGATCACCAGTCCATGCGAGGGCAGCGCAGTAGCGCCGAGTATGCAGAGGTAACGAAAAAGATCATTGAGTTTGCAGGTATGCAGGCGAGTGTTCCTGTATGGGTGCTTGGTACAAGCCAAGGTTCCATTGCCGCGATGAACGCTGCATCGCATGCCGGAAGCATGCAGCTTGCCGGCCTGATCTTGACCGAGTCCGTGTCCATTCTCGGCGGCTCTCATGAAACCGTGTTCGATGCGCGTCCTGCCGATGTCCGCGTGCCTTCGCTTGTTGTCGCAAACGTAAATGACCAATGCAAGGTCGCACCGCCGTCCATGGCACAGTCAATTGCGCAATCAATTCGCCACGCTCCAGTAACGGTCCTGACCGTTAGCGGCGGCACGCAACGTACCCACGACGATTGCGGCTCGCTGACTCCGCATGGCTACTATGGAATAGAAGAAACGGTAGTGAACGGTATTGTGGACTGGATGCAGAAAACGCAAAACCGGCCTTGATTTCAAGGGGTTTTCGCAACGAGCAGGGCAAACATACGATGGATCGCTCGGGAGTCGGCCCGACCTTGATCGGCGTCTCGCGATTACTCCAAGCCGGAATATATCGTCGGCGTTTGGCTTATGATTGAGGCCCTCAAAAAGCAAAGTTGCCGGCCATGATCCCTGACGCTTCCCTTGATATCCCACCTACGCTGACCGGCCCCACAATCGAACTTCGTCCTATGCAGTCATCGCATCAGGAGGCGCTGGTGAACGCCGCGTCAGATGGTGAATTGTGGACCATGAAGGTGACGGTCGTTCCGGGTCCCGAGACGGCGGGGCAATACATTGCTACTGCGCTAGCAGGTCGGCAGGCCGGAACTGTGATGCCGTTTGTTATCGTCAAGCGAGAGACCGGGCAGGTGCTGGGCAGCACCCGGTTCTGGAAGATCGATCGCGTGAATAGAAAGCTCGAAATTGGCCATTCCTGGCTAAGTGCCTCGGTGCAGCGCTCGGGCGTCAATACTGAAGCGAAGTACCTTCTCCTGGCCTACGCGTTCGAAGTCATGAATGCTGTGCGCGTCCAATTCACTACAGACGAGCTAAACGCCAAATCCCGAGCGGCGATCCTGCGCATTGGCGCGAAGGAGGAGGGCATTGTCCGGCACGAGCGCATCATGCCGGACGGCCGCAAGCGCAACTCGGTCCGGTTCAGCATCATTGATTCCGAGTGGCAGGAGGTAAAGGCCTTACTGCAGCAGAAGATGCGCTTGAAATAACCCGGGCCGGCTTTTTATGACTACGGTCCAACTCATGTAAGCAGGCTTTCAGCCGGTACGTAGGTAAGCCCAAGGTCGCGTGCAACGGCTTTGTAAGTGACGTGTCCCTCGCACACGTTCAAGCCGGCGCGCAGATGCGGATCATCAGACAGCGCGCGCCTCCAGCCTTTGTCCGCGATTGCCAGCGCGTGCCCGATTGTCGCGTTCGTGAGCGCGAACGTCGAGGTTCGCGCCACCGCACCGGGCATGTTGGCCACGCAGTAATGCACGATATTGTCCACGATGAAAGTCGGGTCTGTATGCGTGGTGGGGCGGGACGTCTCGAAGCAACCGCCCTGATCGATGGCGACATCGACAACAACAGCGCCCGGCTTCATATGCGAAATCATGTTGCGAGTCACGAGCTTCGGCGCAGCAGCGCCCGGGATAAGCACGCCGCCGATCAGGAGATCGGCGGCGTGCGCTGAATCCTCGATCGTCTGCACATTCGAACATAGCGTGGTGACGCGGTTGCCGTAGATAACGTCCAGTGCGCGCAAACGCTCGAGGTTCTTATCGATTATTGTCACACGCGCGCCCATGCCCACTGCAATCTGCAACGCGTTGGTCCCGACCACGCCTGCACCAATGATCACCACATGTGCCGGCGCTACGCCGGGAACACCGCCAAGCAGCAACGCCATGCCTCCCTTCGATTTCTCCAAGTGCGCCGCGCCTGCCTGGATCGACATGCGGCCCGCGACTTCGCTCATGGGCGCGAGCAACGGCAAGCCGCCGCCGGGTCCGGTGATTGTTTCGTAAGCAATGCAGACGGCTTTGGAGTCGATCAGGGCGCGTGTCTGCTCCGGGTCAGGCGCGAGATGGAGGTACGTATAGAGAATTTGCCCCGCGCGCAGCATCGCGCATTCGGCGGGTTGCGGCTCCTTCACCTTGATGATCATCTCTGCACGCGCGAAAACCTCCTGCGCCGTGTCGACCACAGTGGCGCCCGCAGCCTTGTAGGCTTCATCCGATAAACCGATCTCCGCGCCTGCCGCTGTCTGGACGACAACGTCGTGCCTGTGAGACACCAGCTCGCGAACGCCCGCAGGCGTCAGCCCGACCCGATATTCATGGTTCTTGATTTCTTTAGGCAGACCGATACGCATGATGCACTCTCCTCCAGGGAAGACCGGTGCCGGCGTCCGCGGCCATGGACGCCCAGGCGAACCCTTGTACGCGGATACAAGAAGATCCGCAGCCGCCAAAGGTGATTTACTGCAAGCCAGGGCAGTCGCCGCCGCGCATTGACAGTGCCCTGTGCAAGATTGCTTTTACGTCTTACCGGGAATACCTCGTCCCCGCAACGAACAGCCGGTGGTCTCGGTCACGAAGATCAACGCGAGCGCACCGATCACGCATGAGCCCATCATGTAGTACGCCGGAATAAGGTGGTTACCTGTACGTCCAATGAGCCATTCGTTCACCATGGGTGCGGTGCCGCCGAAGAGTGAGGTCGACACGTTATAGGCGATCGCCATGCCTGCATAGCGGACCTGAGTGGGGAACATTGCCGGAAACATCGCCGAGATGCTGGCTAACTGAGGGACATACAGCAAGCCTAATACCGCGAAACCGATCAGCGCGCCAACCGTGCCGTGCGTCATGAGCAGGAACATGGGTACGGCGGCGACGAAGAGCCCGATCAAGGAAAACCACCACACGGTCTTGCGGCCGACCCGGTCGGAGAACGTGCCCGCGAAGGGCAGGAATACCATCATCGCCAGCATGCCGATCAGCGGCACCAGCAACGACATGTTGTCACTCATCCCCAACTGCTTTTGCATGAAGGTCGGCATATAGGCTAGCAGCACGTAATTAACCACGTTGAGTGCCACGACCAGGCCGCCTAGCAATAGAAGGGGCTTCCAGAACTCGGTCAGCAGTTCTTTCAGCGATACCCGCGCATGCAGCCGTTTTTCGGCAGATTGTTCCAACTCGAGAAAGACGGGTGTGTCCTCCATTCTGGCACGCAGATAGAATCCGATCAGGCCGAGCGGCGCGGCTATCAGGAACGGCAGGCGCCATCCCCAGGCATGCATGGCTTCGTTACCTAGCAAGACTGAACAACCGAGCATTAATAGCGCGCCAAGCGAGAAGCCGGCCAACGTAGCGAATTCGAGGAAGCTGCCGCAAAAGCCGCGCTTCTTGTCCGGCGCATATTCGGCCATGAAAGTGGCCGCTCCGCCGTACTCACCGCCCGTCGAGAAACCCTGTACCAGGCGCAATACGATTAACAACGCGGGCGCCCATAAGCCGATGCTGGCGTAGGTGGGCAGTAGCCCAACAAGAAGCGTGGCGATCGACATCATGATGATCGTCAGGGCAAGCACGTATTTTCGTCCGAGGCGGTCGCCCAGCGGTCCCCAGAAGAGGCCACCGAGTGGGCGCACGAGAAACGATATGGCGAAGGTCGCCAGCGCGAACAAGGTGGCTTCGGCGGTGCTGCCGGGAAACAGGGCGGCCGAGATATAGGTCAGGCCGTAGGCGTAGATGCCGTAGTCGAACCATTCGGTGGCATTGCCTAGTGCAGATGCAGCAATTGCCCGCCGCAGAAGATTGGATGGGATGTGTCGAGCTGTATGTTTTGCCGTTGGCTGCGCGTGGCTCATTGTCTTCCTCCGGAATCATGGGCAGCGGCAACACGGGCGCCACTGCTGATTCAAGATACCGCCAGTGTGATCGCAAACCGATGTCCTAGGACGATGAATGTGCCGGGGTTTTCCATGAGACGGGCGCGGGTGCTTGCAGATTAAGCCCGCATTCGAGGTGAGGCTTGCGAGGCTGCGTTTTTTTTGTGGATTTTGGGGCCACGAATTGTCCGGCTTACCGGCTAAACGCTTGTCAAGATAACGTATTGCGCTAGGACATTCATGGTTCATCAACGCTGACTTCCCGCTTGGTTAAGTCAATGAATAATTCGATTTGGGAGTCGGTTCCTTGTGGCGTGGAATTTAAACCTAAGCGTGCCTGACCGCTTGCGTTTACGAGAAAACACTTCTTCTCAATTACCGCTTACTCTCGCGGCGCCGGTACGGTCAGTACCTCGCGCGTGCGTACATGTTGTGCGTGTGCGAGGCGTTTGGTGGTCCATTGCACAGCCATCGCGAAGATGGCGGCTTCGACGAATGCCAGGGAAGCAGACTGTCTGGGAAGCGTGAAGATAAGGCAGAGGCAGAACGCGGCGAATGAGAACCGGCCGAGCACCATGCCTCGCAAAAGCGACACGACGAAATCGGGACCGTGCGCCCGATGAGACGAAACAGAAAGCACGATCCCCAATAATGGGAACACCGCAAGAAGTCCGCTCCATTTGGCCCCAAGCGCAGACGACAGCGTGGTCACCGCGACCGTTAGCGCAGCGCCGGCAATCATGCGTCCAATGAGATCCTTGCGGCTAAGCGGTGCAACCTTGGCAATGGCATTGCTGCGAGGGAGAAACGTTTGTCCGAACGCGACGGCGATCAACGCGGCCGCGATTGCCCACGCTGGGGATGTCGGCATTGAGGCCAGGATAGTCGCGGCTACGAGCCAGCTTCCCAGTCCCGCCGTTAGAGCAATGGGCCAGGATCGGGACCGGCAGGTCCATGCATAAGCGAAGTTGAATGCCTCGGAGGCGAGGATGGCGGACAACGACAGGGTGGCCGCATGCGCTCCGAAAACCGGTCCGTGATCCAGGACCAGAAGGAACAGGATAGGTCCGGCAACGAAGGGCAATCCTGCAAGCCAGCCTGCGATAGTAGGCCCCCACCATTTACCCGACATGGAAACGACGAGAAGAAAGAACGGGACCAGCGTCAGCTTTAGCGCGAGCATGGTAAGCCAGGGGACTTAAAACCGGATCGTACACGAATTATGAATTCGTATTGGGCTTAGCCGGAATGGAGGTGATCTTTGTTGAAGTCTCTTGCAGACACTAACAAATCGCGGACCTCACGCGCTAGGCCCGGCACCGCTATAAGCACTTGTCGGCGTCAAGCGATGCATGCAACCGGCCGGTATCGAGTATCTCAACACGGTTGCACGCATCGCTTGGCGGATGGCTAGAAGAGATGTTGAATTCCGGCGTATGCGCCGGACTGACTATGACCGGGAAGCGGGTTGTCGGTGCTGGTTGTATCGCCGAACGAACTCGCGTTCAAGCCGAAGTTCGCATTGGCGCTGTTGCGGGCGGTCGCAATCTGGAAATCGAACAAGGTACGCTTCCTCAGGTTGTACGTGCCGCCGACCGTATAGATGGTCGCGTTGCCACCGCCGTTGTTCGCATTGACGCGATACACCGCGGCAATAAGCGCGGCTGCTTGCGTAGCTTGCCACGCGATTCGCGCACGCAATGCAAGACCGAAAGGGTTTGCTGCGATTCCGTCTTCGGCGTCACGAATCTCCATCGTCACCCGCGACGCCGTTTCGCAGATAGCTCTGCATCGACAAAATAGTTCTTATTTGACTTGACGAATAGCCTGACAAATTGAGCCGAGATCAGTTTGACCCTATGTCCCAATGCAGCCAGCTTTCGCGCCAAATGATGCGAACCGGCGCAAGCCTCTATGGCGACTGTACAGACATGAAACGTCGCGAAGAATTCGATCAGCTGCTTGCGGCTTACCTTTTTGCGAACAAGGTCTTGCCTTATACGTCCGCCATGCAGGTGAAAAGCATGCTTGCCCAGATCGATACCGACAAACGTTGCGTCTTCCATGATGGCCTCCAGTTCAGTATGAACACCGTCACCGTAACCCAGCTGCTATGGCGGGGCGGACCATTGGTTGTGGCAGATCAATCGACCGTCCTGGCCCAGACCGCCTGAGCGTTAGTGAACTCGCGCAGGCCGAAATGCGAGAGCTCACGTCCGTAACCACTCTTCTTCACTCCGCCGACAGGAATACGCGGGTTGGAAGCGGAGAAGCCGTTGATGAAGACGCCACCCGTTTCGAGGCGACGCGCGATCCGCTGGGCGCGAGCAACATCGCTTGTCCAGAGGCTTCCACCGAGGCCGTAGTCGCTTGTATTGGCGAGTTCGATCGCGTGCTCGGCGTTATCGGCAATTGTGATTGCGGCAACCGGGCCGAAGGTTTCCTCGTCGAACGCGGCCATGCCGGGGACGACATTGGTGAGCACGGTCGGCTCGTAGTAGTTTCCAACGCCTTCGACCTTCTTGCCGCCGAGAAGCAGCGTCGCGCCTGCATTTATCGTGCGTTCCACCTGACGGTGCAGTTCGTCGCGCAAGTCGGCACGCGCCATTGGCCCAATGGTGCTAGCCGGATCGAGCGGATCGCCGGCCTTTATCTGACCAGCGGCGGCGACGAACTTCCGCGTGAACTCATCCGCAATGGGCCGATCGAGGATAAAACGTTTCGCTGCCAGACAGACCTGACCGGCGTTCTGGAATCGCGCTTCAATTGCAGCCTTGACGGCGAGGTCGATGTTCGCGTCGGCCAGCACGATGAAAGCGTCAGCGCCACCGAGTTCCAGCAGAGTTTTCTTGAGTGCCTTGCCAGCCGTCGCCGCCACGGCCGACCCCGCACGCATACTGCCCGTCAGCGTGACCGCGGCAACACGGGAATCTTCGATCACGTGAGCAACTGTCTCGTTGTCCGCGTTCAAGTTCGCGAATAGCCCGGTGGGAAAACCTGCGGCTTCATAGACGTCTTGCAACGCATACGCCGATCCCATGACATTGGCCGCGTGTTTGAGGATGAATCCATTGCCAGACAGCATGATTGGCCCCGACGCGCGAATGACCTGCCACAGCGGAAAATTCCACGGCATGACCGCAAGGATGGAGCCGATAGGAAGGTAAGAGACGTGGACTTCATCGTCGCCCTCGACCGGCGCGGGTTCATCGGCGAGCAACGCTGGGCCATGCTCAGCGATCCAGTCGACCGCTGCGGCGCACTTTTCGACCTCCGCCCGCGCCGCGGCAAGCGTCTTGCCCATCTCTGCAGTAATAAGTAATGCCAACGATCCGGATCGATTCCGCAATGTGGCCGATAAACGGCGATAGGTCGCAACGCGCACTGCCATTGGCGTTGCGCGCCACAGCCGGTAGGCGGCGGCGTTGTCCTCGAGCATGCGTTCGACTTCATCTGCAGTCTGGAACGTATAGTGAGCGATTAACGCGCCGGTCGCGGGATTACGCGAAGTCGCGCCGAGGGTGGAGGCGGTATTCAGGTTTGACATGTTTGCCTCGGTGATCACGACAGCACTTCGTTCGACAGGTTAAAAGCCGATTCTGCATACACGGGATAATCCGTGAGTCCTGCTTCCGCGCCGCCATACACGTTTGCGGGATTCACTGCGTTCAGCGGCCAGCCATTGGCAATGCGCTCTGGCAGGTCCGGATTCGCAATGTAAGGGCGGCCGAATGCGATCAGGTCAGCGAGGTTCGCTTCGATGAGCCGCGCGCCGCGTTCCGCCGTATAACGGCCCGCATAGATGATGCGGCCGCTAAACGTGCGCCGGACCTCGCGGCGAAAGTCCTCCGGCAAGTCGGGAGCGTTCTCCCAGTCTGCTTCGGCGATCGAGACATAGGCTGCACCGGCTGCTTCGAGTACCCTGATCGCTTCGATATAGGTTTGATGTGGATCGTCTTCGACCAGGCCGATATAAACGCGGTCCTGATCGGTGCTCGTAAATAGCGGTGTGAAACGCACGCCGAGCCGTTCCGGACCCACCACCTTGCCGACCGCGTCGACGATTTCGCGCAGGAAGCGCAGGCGGTTCTGCAGCGAGCCGCCGTATTCATCACGACGATTGTTCGCTTGCGCCGAGATGAACTGGTTCACCAGGTATCCATTGGCCGCGTGAATCTCGACGCCATCGAAGCCCGCACTCAGCGCATTCTCTGCTGCCTGCGCATAGAGCGCCACCAGTTCCCCGATCTCGGCAACGGTCAGTTCACGCGGCACAGAAGGGTCGACCAGCGTGCCGATGCCCGGCCCAGTCTGGATAAAAGCCTTGACCTTTTGCGCCTGAATCGCCGATGGCGCGACCGGCGCTGCACCGCCCGGCTGCAAGGCTGTATGCGATACACGGCCGACATGCCACAACTGCGCGAAAATCACGCCGCCTTCGGCGTGCACTGCGTCGGTCACGTGGCGCCAGCCGTCGATCTGCTGGTCGCTGTAGATGCCGGGCGTCCACGCGTAACCCTGCCCGCGCGGCTCGATTTGCGTGCCCTCGCTGATCATGAATCCCGCACCGGCGCGTTGGCGATAGTAGAGCGCGGCGAGTTCGGTGGCGACGTCTCCGGGCTGGGCGCTTCTCTGGCGCGTCAGTGGCGGTAGCACGATGCGGTTTCGCAGCGTGTGCCGTCCGAGCTGGACCGGCGTAAAGAGAGAAGGATGGTGCATGTTCGGTTCACTCCCTGGAATTACTTGGGTTGTTTGTTGCTGTTTGGCGGTCAGAGACGGTTGACGGCGTCCAAGCGTGCAGGACTGACCGGCCACGCGGCAGCCCGCGTCGGCAGGTCAGCGTTCGTTATTGCGCAGCGAGTGCTGGGTGCTTCATCAAAGTCGCGGCAGCGGACGACGACGAAGCCGGGTTCTGTCCGGTAATCAGAAGGCCGTCGGTAACGACATACGGAGCCCAATCGTCGGTCTTCGAATAAATGCCGCCCTTGGCCTTAAGCTCATCTTCCACGAGGAAGGGCACGATGTCGGTCAGACCGACTGCGGCTTCCTCGGAATTCGTGAAGCCTGTGACCTGCTTGCCTTCGACCAGCGGCCTGCCATTCGGGGTGCTGACATGACGCAGCACGCCCGGCGCGTGACACACCAGGGCAACGGGCTTGCCCGCAGCGAGGAACGACTGGATCAACTCGATGGAAGCCGGGTCTTCCGCGAGATCCCACAATGGCCCGTGACCGCCGGGATAGAAGACCGTGTCGAACTGTGCCTGCGAGACACTGTCGAGGCGCACCGTGGCCGCGAGTTGCGCCTTGGCAGCTTCATCCGTCTCGAAGCGACGCGTCTGGTCGGTCTGATTGGCCGGTTCGTTGCTCTTCGGATCGAGCGGGGGTTGTCCGCCTTGCGGCGACGCCAGCACGATGTCCGCACCCGCATCCTTGAACGTATAGTAGGGGGCCGCCAATTCCTCAAGCCAGAATCCCGTCTTGCGGCCTGTGTTGCCCAATTGGTCGTGCGAGGTCAAAACCATCAGTACTTTCATGTTGTTTCTCCGTGGATCAGTGGGTGAACCTAGAAAATAGTAGACCAGTCGTCTAGTAAATATCGCTAAAAAAAGCACTTCCTTAGAAGTGCCGCCTACAACCTGTTTTTCCGTCAAGAGTCTAGATGAAGCATTTGCCGCGTTGTCTTCATGGCTGTCTCGAACGGCTCCATATTGCGCACGATCTTGACCATCACGCTCGCGCCCAGCCAAAGCTGATAGAGGCTCTGCGCGACGATGGATGGGTCCTCGCGGACCGACAGCGAACCTTCGTCCACGCCAGTCTGAATAGCGCGCGCCAGTCGCACAATGATGCCGGACGTACCGCGCTTCAGCGCTGCGCGCATGGCTTCCGACATGTCCGCGACTTCCGCGCCCAGCTTGACCGCGAGACACTTGCCTTGGCAGTCGAAGAACGACTGCGTTTCCTGCCAGACCCGCCAATAGTCCATGAGGCGCTGCGCCATTGTCAGATCTGGCGTGGCCAGCGTAGTGTCGAGATCGGCCAGGTATTCGTCAAAGTAACTGTCAAGCAACGCTACGCCGAAGGCGTCTTTCGAACCGAAGTAATGATAGAACGAACCCTTCGGCACTCCCGCCGCCGACACGATCTCGTTCAACCCTACGGCCGAAAAGCCCTTGGCGCCAATGATTCGTCGCCCAACGGCGATGATGTTCTCCCGGACATCGACCGGCTCGGATGTGTTTACGGTAACCATGTGGCAACTTTAAATTAAAGTAGACCGGTCGTCTAGAACTATTTTTACTTCCAGGGGACGGTGCAACCTTTCAAGCGCGCGCCATATCTGGATCCAGCATCTTCATTCTTCATCCGCGCACCATTTCGATTTAGCCAAATTACCGGAACGTCTTATGGCGAAGAAACCCTCGACATTTATGTTGAGAGTTTCGAGTGCCCCTTGCGAGCCATCAAGTCTGTTGCACGAATATCCTCCGTGAATTCTAGTAATAGCGTCCTAAAACAGGGGAAGGCAAAGGTAAACACTTAGTATTGATTTAAATTATCAATCTTGAGTGAAATATAAATCCTATCTACTGTTCGTTATGTCAGATCGCCGTTGGATTGCGATCAGGGTCTGAAATATTGAACGCTGGATTGGGAGATAAACATGCAGGATTTCAAGCGGGAATTCGAACGCCGCAGGGCGCTTTTTGTGGATCAGACGGCGGCTCGCGCTCGTGAGAATCATTACTGGGAACCGGTGATCATCACGCGTGAGGAGATCGAAGCGGAAGTCGAACGGCTTGCCGCGCTGCCCGCGCCGGCCGACGGCCGGCGTCAATCGTTGATCGTGCACCCGTCTGCACGCGAGGGCTCGCCCGGTCTTGCACCGGGTATCCAGGTGATGATGCAGGTCCTGTTGCCAGGCGAGTCGACGAAACCGATGCGTCACAACGCGACCGAAGTGAATTTCTGCATTCGAGGCGCCGGCAGGACCACGGTGGCGGGGCGCGAGATTTCATTCAGGCAGTACGACGTGTGGAATCATCCGTCGTACGCAACGTACTGGCACACGAACGATTCGAACGACATCCAGGTGCGATTGACCTACTCGAATGTGCCGTTGTTACAGCACATGGAAGTGTATGTTCCGGACTACGAAGCACCCGCCGGGCAAACCGGAGACAACGAACCGCTCCAGCATATCGCCATCGATCCCAAGCGCCAGAATCCCTTCGGGATGTTCCCGATCGGCACCGACGGTGGCCTCCTCATGCCCTACGAGACGCTCATCAATCCAACCGCTGTGCAATCCAATCCGCTGCACTTTCCGTGGCACCACGTGAAGCAGGAGCTGGACAAGCTGGAAGCTCTCGGTAGCGACTATGTCGGCCGGCGTCTCTACATGATGTACAACCCGGTTACCGGACGGACCAACGGCATCACGCCGAACTTCTTCGCGACGATGACGATCCGTCCGCCCAAGATCATCGACCGTCCGCACCGGCATGTATCGGCTGCAATCAACTATTACTTCTCCGGTAGCGGCTACAGCATGGTGGCGGGTAACCGCTATGAATGGAAAGCGGGAGACCTGATGCTTTCGGCTCCGGGTTGGGCGGTTCACAACCATGCGTCTTACGACGACTACGTCTACGAACTCACGATCCAGGACCAGCCGCTCAATATCTACATGGAATCGTTGTTGTGGCAGGAAAGCCTGAAGGAACCGCCCGCGTTACTCGGCACTGAAAGCGGCTTCAGGACCAATCGCGAAAAGACGACGGCATAAGGGAACAAGAACCATGGGAATGAAAACAATGACAGGCATTGAACGACTCAAGGGCTCCATCACGCCGATCGTCACTCCGTTCAAGGGCGGTGAGGTCGACTACGAGACCTACGCGAAACTGGTCGACTGGCAGATCAGGAACGGCGGCCACGGAGTGCTCGTCAACGGTACGACGTCGGAGCCAAGCACATTAACAGTGGATGAGCGTAACCGCCTGGTCGATGTCGCTATCGAAGCGACCGGCAAACGCGTACCGGTGGTCGCGGCAACCGGTTCCCAGTCGCATGCCGAGACGATCGCCCTGACGGCCCATGCAGACAAGGCGGGTGGGGATGCGCTGCTGATCGTCACGCCGTACTACATCCGCCCGCCTCAAAGGGGACTGGTCGAGTATTACGCGGACCTCGGCAGCAGGACGCAGCTTCCGATGATGATCTATCACATTCCCGGGCGAGCGGCCGTCAACACCGATCTCGCGACCGTCAAGGCGATCAAGGAGCGCGTGCCGCATCTGGTCGGCATGAAGCACGCCGTCAACGACATGGGCTTCGTCACGCAGATGCTCGACACGTTCGGTGCTGGCTGGCGTGTGTTTGTCGGCCTTGA
Source organism: Burkholderia sp. S171 (assembly GCF_009766085.1). GTDB lineage: Bacteria > Pseudomonadota > Gammaproteobacteria > Burkholderiales > Burkholderiaceae > Caballeronia. Next base: position 166,238 of record NZ_LMUF01000064.1, read on the forward strand.
GGAACTGAGTTTCCCGATGCTGGCGGTGGGCGCGTGCGGCCTGATGAACGCAGTGGGCAATCTTGCACCGAGGAAGGTCTCGGATCTTTATGAAGCGGTCGAGAAGGGGGACATGGCAACTGCTCGTCAGCTTCACTTCGACCTGTTCGAACTGAACCAGTCGGTGTTCTTCGATACGAACCCGATTCCCATCAAATACATGATGAAGCGCATGGGATTGATACCGAACAACGAGCATCGCTTGCCGATGGTGCCTGCCACGCGCGAGCTGGAAGAGCGGCTGGATCGCGTGCTGACCCGCGCCGGCCTGATTTAGTCAATCGCCGGCAACACTTGCCGACCAAGGAGACATGACGGACATGAGTGCCACTATTCCCCGTCTGGAAATGGACCAGTTGCCGGCAGACCTCGCGCAATATCTTGGCCCGCGAGTCAAGCGCCTGGGATACCTCGGCGAGCTGTTCAAGTGCGCAGGCAATGCGCCCGGCGTCATCCTGCAGTTCATGCACTTCACCGATTCCCTCAAGGAAGCGCTTCCGGACCGGCTTACCGAGCTGGGCGCACTCACGGTCGCCGGCTACATGCAAAACGACTACGAGCGTAACCAGCACGAAAGACTCAGCGTGAAACTGGGCTTCGATGAGGCGTGGATCGCAGAGGTGAACGCGTTGGAGCCGGACGAAGCGGTCACGCTGAGCGATATCGAGCGGGTGGCACAGCGCTACGCGCTCGCCGCGTTGCATACGCGTGGCCTTGGAGTCGACGACGAATTCGCCGCGCTGGCGGCGCAGGTTCCGCCCTCGCAAGCCATGGCCTTCGTCATGCTGATCGGCCGTTACGTCACGCACGCGCTGGTCGTCAACACACTCCACCTGAAGCCACCCGTGCCGTCGATTTTTGAATGAGCGAGCAATGACCGAACCAATCTGGATATCTGAACAAAGCGTGGTCGAGATGATGAGCCTGCCCGAGGCGATTACGGCGCTCGAGCGAGGCCTCGCGCTGGAGGCACAGGGCGAGGCCAAGAACATGGTGAAGACCCATGTCGCGTGGGATGGCAACAACCTGCATGCGATTGGTGCGGCGTATCCAGGTGAAGGAATTGTCGGCACCAAGACCTGGGCGCATACCTCGGGCGGTGCGTGCCCGTTGCTGATCCTGTTTTCCTCGGAAACCGGACAGCTTGTTGCGATCATCGAAGCGTTCGCGCTCGGTCAGATGCGCACGGGCGGCATCTCTGGCGTAGCGACGAAGTGGCTTGCTTCAGAAAGCGCTGACGTGCTCGCGCTGATCGGGACCGGCAAGCAGGCGCTCGCGCAACTCGCCGCCGTGCATGCGGTGCGTCCGCTCAAGCAGGTGCGTATTTTTAGTCCGCGCGCCGAGAGCCGGCAGGCGTTCATCGACAAGGCGGCAAAGCAGTTCGATATCGAACTGGTGAACGCGGAGTCAGTCAGGGAAGCCGTAAGGGGCGCACCCATCGTGACGACCGTCACGCGCTCGACAGAGGCCTTCCTGCACGCCTCTGATCTCGATGCCGGCGTACATGTCAACGCGGTCGGCGCGATCACCAGCGAGCGTGCCGAGCTTGCGCATGACGTCTTTGATCGTTGTTCACGCGCTGTCGTCGATGACCTTTTCACAGCGAAGAAGCTGTCCTCCGAATTCATCCAGGCGTTCGAGGCATCCCACGAGTGGTCGAAGGTCAGCACACTGAGTTCAGTGATTGCGAACCGGTCGGTCCGGGCGCCTTCTGACGACATCACGATATTCAAGGCGATGGGTATGGGTATTTCCGACCTGGCACTGGGTATCGAACTGTATCGGCGTGCGCTGGAGAGTGGTATCGGCCGGGGGTTGCCCCAGCCTGAACGCAATGCCCCGCGGCTCGTGTCCGGAAAAATAAAGACCTGACTCGCACAAACGCTGGGCAGGCGCAATAACAACAAAGATTGATCATGACAGGTGTTTCAGTTCAAGGAAGATCATGACAGCAGGAGACAAAGCCATCAATGTGACTGAACTCATTGATGGTGTGACGTTCACAAGGCTGCAATTCACCGTGGTTGCGCTGTGCGCACTCGTCGGGCTGCTCGACGGCGCAGATACACAGTCCATCGGAGTTGCAGCTCCTTTCATCGCGAGCGCGCTCGGACACAAGGTAAGCGGCTTCGGTCCCGTGTTTGCTGCCGCGCAACTCGGCGCGACGGTCGGGGCGCTGACGTTCGGCCCGCTCGCTGACCGGGTCGGCCGCAAGCCGATGCTCATCCTGGCGATCATGATTTTCGCCGCTTTCACGCTGGCCACGACGATGGTCACATCCTTGCCCGCGCTCGTGGCCGTGCGCTTTTTCGCAGGCCTCGGCCTGGGCGGGGCGACACCCTGTTTCCTGACGCTCACTTCCGACTACTCGCCACGCAAGCAGCGCGGCATGATAGCGACCATCATCTGGTCCGCCTATCCGCTGGGCGCTGCACTCGGCAGCTTCATGAACGCGTACATCCTGTCGCATTTCGGATGGCAGGCGATCTTCTACATCGGTGGCGGATTGCCGCTGCTCGTTGCTGGGACGCTCGTCCTGTTTCTGCCGGAATCAGTCCAATATCTTGCAGCGCGCGGCGCCGAGCCGAGCCGTATCCGCAAGATCCTGAGACGCATGGGTCATGCCATCGATGATAAGCAAACGGCGTTCGTCGTTGAAGGCAAGAAGCTGCCGGGCGTGCCGATCAAGCATCTTTTCAACGAGCGGCGCGGCCTGCCGACCGTCCTGCTATGGGCCGTCTTTTTCCTGGCATTCGCCACGACCAACGTGATGACCATGTGGACGCCGACCCTCCTGCATGCGAACGGCCTTGCTCCAGCCGCGACCGCGATCGTGCTGGCGTTCTTCAATATTGGCGCGTTTCTCGGCATGGCCGCCGCTGGCCGCCTGGTGGACAAGTTCGGTCCGACTGCCATGCTCGTTCCTGCCTTCCTCGCTGCGGCGCTCTCCATAGCCGCGCTGGGCGGTGCGACTAGCGTTGGCTTTGCGTCGCTTTTCGGCGCGCTGCTAGGGGTCACCATCGGCATAGGCGGTGCAGGAGCGATTGCTATTGCGTCTCTCGTGTACCCGACCGCGATACGATCGACTGCAATAGGCTGGGGCATGGGCAGCGCGCGCTTTGGCCAGTTCGTGTCACCGCTGATTATTGGCGGTCTGTTGACGGCGGGACTGGCAACGGGACAAATCCTGATCGCTGCAGCGCTTTTCCCTGTTCTTGGAGCGATTTTTGTCGCGCTCCTGTGGTTGCAGGGACGCGGGAGCAAGGGCGGGGCTGCGGGCAGTGCTGTCGGTGCAACGCGGGAGACGCACTGACATGCGCCCATTTCCATTGCAGCGATGACCGCTGACGTTCGTGCGGCCATGGGTCAGATGCCACCCAACAGGTGTTGAGTGATCAGGATGTCAGCGACGTTGCACGGCATGTCGCGATCTTGAGGTAAGGCGCCTGACTCCAGGGAGGAGCGCCATGGTCGATTTCAATATCAAGCTAATAGCGGTGTTCACGGAACTCTACCGCACCAAGAGCGTATCGGTCACGGCGGACAGGCTCGGCTTAACGCCCTCGTCAATCAGTATGAGTCTTGGCAGGCTTCGTACGCTGTTTCATGACCCTTTGTTCGTACGGACTGCTCAGGGTATGGAAGCGACACCGCGTGCCGCCGAGGTTGTACTCCGGTTGCAGCAGGCGGCGCAGCTTGTTGAGGCAGCACTAGAAGAGCGGCCGTCGTTCGACCCGGCCGTGTCGCCACGTGAGTTTCGCATTGCGACGACCGACCTGGGTGAGGTGATCCTGCTTCCTCTACTCATGGGGGCTCTCACGCGGCTCGCACCAAAGGTCACTTTGCAGGTTTTTCATGTCTCGAAGGACACCCCCCGACAGTTGCAGGAAGGCGATATTGACCTGGCGCTTGGATGCATCGTCAACCTGGAAAACGGTTTTTTCCAGCAAAACATCTTCCTGGAGAATTTCGTTGGTGTGGTGCGTCCCGGGCATCCCCGCATTGGCGACCAGCCGACTCTTGTCGACTATCTTGCAGAGCAGCATGTCGTGGTCTCCGTGCCCGGAAGTGGCCATGCATTGATCGAAAAATCGCTTGAAAGAAGAGGTATCCGGCGAACTGTCGCCGTGCAGTTGCCGAGTTCCCTGGCACTTCCCACGATACTTGTACAAAGCGACCTGGTGGTGACCGTGCCGAAGCGCCTGGGACATTTGTTTTCCACCGTGCATGGTCTTCGGTCTTTCGCTTTGCCTTTTGTCCTTGATGCCATTCCAGTTAAACAATACTGGCATGAGCGCTTTCAGTATGACGCTAGCCTAAAGTGGCTTCGCCATCTCATCGTGGAGACCTTCAGGTCCGACGCAACGGTCGGCGTGCTCGCATATCAGGATAGTAGGTTGGTACGAGACGACCGCCGGACGCTGGAGTTCGAGAAATGAAATGTATAGGAATACAAATTGTATTGTCATCGAATCCATGACGGCCATGTGCCGTACCAAATTCAAATAAATTGAAATCGACTATCAAGGATCCGCTATCGACGTGGAGCCGTCGTTCGCCTAACGTAGCCTGACGTGCATATGGAGCGAAGCGGGCGATCGCTCGTATGAACACCACATAAGAAAAGATAAAGGAGACGGAGATGGATGGCGTAACGCTGAATGTCGGCCTCGTAGTGCCCGCATTTTTCTACGTTCCGTATTGGGCCGCTCATGATTTAGGCCTGTACGGGAAACAAGGTTTAAATGTCAGGTTCGTGGTCTTCGGCGGTATCGATCCGCTGACAAAGGCGCTCAAGGACGGGACGATCGACGTCGGTATCGGGTCACCCGAACATGTCATTCACGACGTCGAAGCGGGCGGCGATCTGCGCATGATCGCGGGCAACGTGAACCGGCTGACGCATTCGCTGATAGCACAGCCCGAGATCAAGCGACTGGAAGATCTGCGCGGCAAGACGATCGGCGTATCTGCGCTCAGCGCGGGCACCTCCTCGTTGTTCACGGACATCCTGGAACGTGTGGGCCTGCATCCCGGCGATTACCACGTGGTCGAAGCGGGAGTCGTGCCGCCACGACATGAACGCTTGCTCGAAAGAAGCATAGATGCCGCGATGCAAACTGACCCTCACAACTATCTGGCCGAAGACGCCGGCTTCACGAACCTCGGACCGGTGTCCGGTTGGATCCCGTATTTCCAGTTCACTTCAGTGAACGTCACTCGGACCTGGGCAGGCGACAACGAAGATGCCCTTGTTCGATTCCTGGCAGCGTCAATTCAGGGATCACAGTGGATGTTCAAGAATCAGCAGTCAGCGGTGGAAGTCGCGGCACGGCGCATGGATGTCGACCCTAAGTATCTCGAGCGTGCGTGGAAAGACCACGTGGACGGACTCGCGGTTCCAATCGATCTTCGCCTGGAAGCGAGGTCAATCGGGACGGCGCTCGACATGATAAGGCGCGATCGGACGACGAGCGTGCTGGTCGCGGGCGACGCGGGGTTCGCAAAGTACGTCGATACCCGTTTTTTGCGCGCGGCACAGGGGCTTGCAGGCGTCGATGAAGCACTGGTCGTCTGATCAAATCAAGTTACGACCATGGCCGCACAGGCCGTGGCCTGATGCGGCACCTATTCATACCGCATACCCCATACCGCGACTCGGCTACCGGGCGCGACGCAGGAGACCGTCATGAAAACGCAGTCTATTTATGGTGCGAAGCTCCGCCCCGGTGAGCGCGCTCTCGAACAAGAAACGGTCGCATACCGTATCCAACGAAGACGGCGTGCATCATTCCTGTTCAGCGCAATCCTCGTCGCAGCGTATTTTGCGTTTGTGCTGATCGTGACCTCCAGGATGCCCGCACTCAGCGGCCAACTGCTGAGCGGGCTATCAGTCGCCATGCTGCTCGGCGTGGTCATCATTCTCGGCTGCCTGGTCATGACCTCGGCATATATCGTCTGGCTTGGTTATGTGCAGAAGGCACATGACCAGTTTGCAAGAAAGGGAGTTGGGCATGAAAGCCGATAGCCAGGTGTTCGGCCACGCGAACGTGCCCGCCATTGCGTTCTTTTTGTTGTTCGTCTGCATTACTTTGCTGATTACCTATTGGGCCGCCCGGCAGACAAAAAGCACAGACGATTTCCTGGCTGCAGGTCATCGGATCACGGCAGGTCAGAACGGTGTTGCACTGGCCGGCGATTTCGTTGCTGCGGCCGGTTTTCTTGGAATCACAGGCCTTATTTCGATCGCTGGATTCGATGGATTTTTCTATGCCGTCGGTGGAGTGATCGGTTGGCCGTTAATGCTGTTCCTCTTCGGCGAGCCGCTCCGCAACCTCGGTAAATATACGCTTGGGGACGTCCTCGAATTGCGATTGGGAAATCGCAACATCCGGCTCGTCGTGTCGGTCAATTCGCTGATCATCGTGCTTTCGTATCTCGTCATGCAACTGATCGGTGCGGGTAACCTGATTCACCTGTTGTTCGGAATTTCATACACAAGCGCGGTCACGATTATCGGTGCCTGCATGCTCGTCTACGTGCTTTTCGGGGGCATGGTCGCCACCACGTGGGTGCAGATTATCAAGGCTGGACTCATGATCGGCGGTGCTTTGGGAATGGCCGCAATGGCGCTTGCGCGCTTCGATTTCAACCCGCTGCATCTGTTCGCTGCTGCGGCCGCGCTGAATGGTGCCGATATCCTCGGCCCGGGCAAGCTCATCACAAGTCCAATCGAGGCCGTGTCGCTGGGTCTTGCTCTGGTTCTGGGCGTCGCGAGTTTGCCGCATGTCCTGATGCGCTTCTTCACCGTGCCGGACGGTCGCGCCGCGCGCATGTCTATCTTCTATGCGACGGCGATCATCGTACTGTTTATGCTGCTTACTGCCATCCTCGGCTTCGCCGCGATGGTGCTGGTCGGGCGCGGGGCAATTATCGGCATGGACCGTGGCGGCAACATGGCGGTGCCGATGCTTGCGGAACAACTTGGCGGTACTGTCCTGCTCGGTTTCATCGCGGCAGTGTCATTTGCGACCATTCTTGCAGCGGTTTCGGGCTTGATGATCACGGGCGTTGGCACTCTGGCGCACGACATCTGGACGATGGTCGTTCGGCGAGGCATCGAGTCACACAGTCAGCAGATGTCGGTGGCGCGCATTTCGACCGTGCTGCTCGCGATCATCGCAGTCGGCTGTGCCTTGGGCCTGAAAGGACAGAATGTCGCCTTCATGGTGGGACTTGCCACTGCAGTGGCTGCCGCTGCCAATTTCCCGGCCATCTTCCTCGCGGTGTACTGGCGGCGCTATTCCTATGCAGGAGCCGTGGCAGGGATGCTGACGGGGTTGTGCTCGAGTCTTGTCCTTATCTATCTCTCGCCGACGATCCAGGTCGACGTGCTCAAGCACGCCTCGGCATGGTTCCCTTTGCGCAATCCCGGTATTGTGACGATCCCGCTGGCATTCGCCGTGAGCATTGTGGTATCCGCACTGACCTACCGTGCCGAGGGCTGCGACTACGCTGCGATCGAGCGCAACGCGATTCTCGGCGACAGCGGAGCGGAATATGGACATTGACTATGGGTCGGTGGGCCGCATCGGCTTGATCGTGCCGTCCGCAAACGTCGCGGCCGAACCGGAAATTGCCGCGATGCTGCCGCCCGGTGTCGCTTTGTACACGACTCGGCTGAAGCTCACAGGCAGCTCACCAGCTGATATCCAGGGAATGGCCGCGCGCGCCGGCGAGGGCGCGGAGTTGCTGGCCGATGCGAAAGTCGATGTGATCGCGTTTCATTGCACCGCGGCTTCCGCCTGGTCGCCCAATGCCGATCACGAATTGACCACGATGCTCGTCGAGCGTAGCGGCGTTCCCGCGACGACAACCGCAACTGCCTTGCTCAACGCATTGGCAGCGCTAGAGGCACGCTCCATCGTCCTTGTTTCACCCTATGTCGAGGAGATTAATGCTCGGGAGATTGCTTTTCTGCGCGGCCGCGGCATATCGGTGCTGGACCAGCACGGTCTCGGCATCGCTGACCCGCACTTGATGAATCGCGTCGATCCACAGACATGGATCAGTCTGGTAGAAGAGCACGCGCATCCCGATGTCGACGCCTACTTCATCAGTTGTGCAGCTATCCGGACAGCTGGTGTTATTGAACTGCTCGAAAAGCGCTTGGGTAAGCCCGTTGTTACGAGCAATCAGGTGATCGCCTGGGAAAGCCTGCGTGGAATAGGAATTAAAAGCAGTGTCAAAGGTTTCGGGAGGCTGATGGATATATGAGCAAGGCGCGCGGGCTGAGTCATTGCCGAATCCCGGCGTGATTCAGACATAAGAATGAGGAGACGAGATGAAGCCGAACATCAAGAAATTAATACTATTAGCACTACTACTCTGTGCGCGAAACGTCTTCGCGTCCGATGACGCGAACCATCTCACAGTGGGTATCAACTCGAGAACGATCTTCTATCTGCCGCTTTGGATAGCTGAGCGGCAAGGATATTTCAGAGACCTTGGCCTCGACGTAACGGTGCAGTTATTTTCGTCGGCAGATACGTCCCGCGACGATTTGCTGACTGGCAAGGTCCAGGTCTCAATTGCACCTCCTGAAGCGGTATTGACGAGCGTCTACACTGCCGATGGTCCGTTTCGAATCATCGGGGGAAACGCACGCAAACTCCCGCACTTCATCATTGGGCGCAAAGGCATCAAGACCCTGGCCGACTTGAAGGGGGCCAATTTCGGTGTGATCTCGATGCATGAAGGCACCACCTACCTGGTGCCGAAGATCGCCAGCGCGGCTGGACTCGGTGCGCACGACTATCACATGACAGCTGTCGGAGGGGCGCCGACTCGCCAGCGCCTGCTGCTCGACGGGAAGATCGACGTGGGACTCCAGCCTTTTCCCCTGAGCTACGAGGCAGAGGCCGCTGGCCTGAACAATTTAGGCTGGGTAGGCGATTACGAACCCGATTGGCAGTTCACAACCATCAACGCCGACCAGAACTGGGCCCGTTCGCACCGAGCGGCGGTGACCGGCTTCCTGCGAGCGCTGCAACGTGCTAACGATTACATCGCCAGCCATCCCAATGAGGCTGCCGAAGTCGCGGCGCAGGAACTGAAGACCTCAGTTCCCTTTGCCGCGCGAGCGATTGCCGACAGCGAGCGACTAGGCATCCTTGATCCCAGGCTGAACTGGTCCGACGTGGGGATCCGCCATGTCTTCGAAGCCATGCAATCGGCAGGTGTCATCTCGAACGACGCAAAGTTTGATCTCGCCCGTGTCACTGACGATTCCTTTCTCGCGCAGAGCCAGGATTTGAGCGTGCGTTCCACCGGCGGTTTTTTTATCGGAGGGGCAGCGAAGGTCGTTAGCGGACTTGCCACGCAGGACATCCATGTGGTGAAGGATGCGCCGCCCCTTCGAGTGGACTCCAACGGAACCTATATTGCGGGCCAGGTCTATGTCGAATTTGCGAAGCTAGCGCAACCCAGGTTTCCCTTCCCGATCCTATTCCTTAACGGAGGCACTTTTACAGGCGCGATGTGGCAGACGACGCCAGACGGGCGCCCCGGTTGGAGTTCGTTCTTCCAGCATGCAGGATTCGATACCTACCTCACTGACGCTGTGGGCAAAGGCCGGGCTTCGTGGGCGATGTACCCGGCTGTGTACAAGGTTCCTCCAATTTTCCGATCAAACGAGTCGACCTTCGCACTCTTGCGTATTGGGCCGCCTACAGACGCAACAAGCGTCCTACCTCATGCCTACGAAGACACACAGTTTCCGATTGACCACGTAGACGATCTCTTCAAGGAGGGGGTGCCGCGATTCGCGGGACAAGACGAGAGCGAGTTCGAGGCTTATCGTGAACTGATCAAGAAGATTGGACCGTGCGTCATCGTTGCTCAAAGTTCGGGCGCCTATTTCGGGCTAAGGCTTGCGAGAGAAGAACCGTCGTTGGTCAAAGCCCTGATTGCCGTGGAACTCACAGCCGTTCCAGGCCGGGATCAGGCGAAAGATGCATTGCTGGCGCGCGTTCCGCAGCTATTGCTGTGGGGTGATCATTTGAACAGCGGAGGCCCCGGCGATTGGCCGAAAACGGTGAAGACCGTCGAAGAATACGCCACGGCGATCAACGCAAGCGGCGGCCAGGTAACCGTCCTGCACCTGCCTTCAAATGGCATCAAGGGTAATACGCACATGATGATGATGGACAGGAACAGCGATGACATCGCGAACATTGCGGTCGAGTGGCTTCGACGCTCGCGTGTCGAGGATTCGCAGTAAGTGTTTGAGTAGGTGAGAAGAATGGCGATAGATATATTTGAACGTATAAATATCAGGATAACGAAATAAAATATAGATCGAAAATTAAATAGAAAGAAAAATAAGCCGTGCATCTGGCGATACCTGCCTGTCGATAAAAATTATTCAAGGTAGCAATTGGAGCACGTAAAGAACGTGGCGAAGTTCTGAAAGATTGCATTGAGTTAGATCCACTACTTTTAGGAGACGGAAAAAATGAAAAAGACCTTGGTCACCGGTGGCATCTTCGGCCTACTGAGCATGGGTGCGCATGCCCAAAGCAGCGTTACGCTGTATGGGCTGCTAGACGTGGGAATGGCGTTCGTGAACAACTCGGTCTCGAATGGTCAGGGGCACCCGCTATATTCGCTGATAAGCGGGAACATCCAGGCAAGTCGATGGGGTCTCCGAGGATCGGAAGATCTTGGTGGTGGGATGAAGGCTATCTTTGTATTGGAGAATGGCTTCAGCGTCGCGAATGGAAAACTAGGACAGGGCGGGGACGAGTTTGGACGCCAGGCATATGTCGGACTATCAACAACGCAGTTCGGTGCGGTAACTTTGGGTCGGCAATACGATTCGGTTGTTGATTTTACGAACGTGCTAACGGCGGCTACCCAGTGGGCGACAATTTACTTCGCCCACCCGGGCGATCTTGACAATATGCTGAATTCGAACCGGGTAAACAATGCGGTGAAGTATACAAGCATCAGTTACGGCGGTTTTAAATTTAGTGGTCTGTACAGCCTTGGCGGCGTTGCAGGCCAGTTTAACCGAAACCAGATTTGGTCCGTAGGTGCTGGTTACAATGTTGGTTCCCTCCAACTTGGTGCCGGATACTTTAATGTAAAAGATCCAAACTTCTCGTTTTTCGGGAACAATGCGACGTCCAGTGCAACAGGCTCGAATATGAGCGGCAGCCCTGTGTATTCGGGGTACGCGTCTGCCAAGACGCAGCAAGTCTTTGCGGCGGCAGCGGCCTATACGATTGGTTCGGCGACGGTCGGTATGACCTATAGCAATAGCCAATTCAAGGATATCGGTGCGATTGCCGGACTCGCGGCAAACGGCGCCGGCGGGGCTGCCAAATTCAACAACGTCGAAGTGAATCTCAGGTACCAGATAACGCCAGCACTGCTGATTGGAGTGGGCTATGACTATACCAAGGGCTACGGCGTGAACCACGCTCAATATCAAGAAGCAGCGCTGGGCGCAGATTACTTTTTATCCAAACGTACCGACGTTTATATTACCGGCGTTTATCAGCATGCCTCGGGAACCGATTCGACCAATAAGCCGGCCGTCGCGAGCATTACCACACTGTCACCGTCGTCCACTTCGAATCAGGTAGTTGCGGTTGTGGGTATTCGACACAAATTTTGAGAATCCCCGAAGCCGTGAAAAACCACGCCCTGCGGTAATTGTCCAATGTAGATGCCTTCGCAGTGACATCTGCATGTCTGCTCGGTTCGATTGCTGATAGCCGCTGATTCGCAGGTCAGAATGCCTCGGTAACCGTAGCACCAACGAATCGGCCGCGTGGACGGAGCAGCGAACCGGTCAGTCGCTGCTCTTGTACATGCGCGACCCACCCCGCTATGCGAGCGAGGACGAAGAGGGCACCGGGGATCTGCCTCGGTAGTCCCATTGCGCGAGTAAGGGCGAGAATCGCCAGTTCGTGTCGCGGGTAAATTTCGTGCTTCGTCGACATCTCTTCTACAAACCCATAAATTGCTACAAGCTCCTTCGATTGGCTCGCCCGTCTCCGAGCCACTTCGAATAGATACTTCGCCCGCGGGTCACCGTGGGGATAAAGTGGATGTACGAAGCCCGGCACGCTGATATCGCGTTTTTGCAAGTCATAAGCCTTTTTCATGAGCGCTGCCTTGGTCCGCGCGTCATCAAGGAAGTCATTGACACGATCGTAAAACCGCCCGATCTGCACGCCTGAGCTCACGCAAATGCCGGACGTTATGCAGGCGTGCAGTGAGGCTCCACTCGATGCCGATACCCGAACGGCGAGCGCGCCAGGTGACAGTTCATTGTCTGCGAACAGCGTCATCATCGACTGTATGGCTTCGTAATTCTCCTCAGTCGCGTCCAGCGAGAGTGCACGCATCAAACCTTGAACGATCGTCTGGCCGTCCTGCATGGGTACGTAAGCCGCCTTGGTCGTTGCAAGCCCGAAGCAACCGACGAGTGTCTGAATGATCTCTCGAGCCGAAACAAGAGTCTGACCACCGTGCACGCGTTCTTTGACTGAGCCACGACTCAGCCCGAGTTGCAGGGTAACAAGCGCGAATATCTCCAACAATTGCTCTGCTGCGTCAGGAGATGCGAGCGACTGCGCCAGTCTTTTGAGTTCCGGTTTGAGTGCGATCACGGGCCAGTTCGTTGCCTGATCGTTCCACATGCCAGTCCAGAGCAATTCGGCGACAGTTTCAAAAGGAACCTGCATTCTTGCCAGATCCCCGGCAAGGCGTCCCCTATACCGCGGCCCTTCCGGGGTGATCTCGGTGATCGAAGTGGGAATAATTGGCTCGCCCCAGTTCATCGCCGACGCCGCGACTGCCCCGTGTCCGGAGCGCGCTAGTGAACGCGCTTCCATCCGCTCGATGTCGTCGCGCCAATAAAGCCGTTCCTGCCGTCCAGGCTGTTTGATACTACGAATGAGACCTCGACTGACATAGGCATAGAGGGTTTGCTTGCGCACCCCCAGTATCTCCATTGCTTGTGCCGACGAAACGTAGTCCTTTTTACCTGCCAGTGCTGATTTTTCCATCATCCGCCCCAATAGCTGACTTGCATCAGATCCTTGATTGACTTGATTGATTCTAGCATCAAGATTGATCAATGGAGGGCCTATGTCTATAGTTGGATTGGCGGGAATACTTCTCGTGAAATGCTTTTAATAAAACTGGAGACACCATGTCCACGAGCTTCTGGCCCCAGGATATTCGCCTTGTCATTTCAATTTCTATGCAATTCGAAACAGGTGCGCAACCCGAACGCGCTCCCTTTAGCCCATTTCACGAAATGGATGCCGAAACACCCAACCAGGCTACGTTGAAGTGGTTCGAATATGGCGCGAAGGAAGGGCTCCCGCGCTTGCTCGATCTATGGGACAGAAAGAATGTAAAGGTCACCTCTCACATGGTCGGCAAGGCGGTCGAAAAGTATCCTGCGCTTGCTCGCGAAATCGTCGAACGAGGCCATGAAGCCGCCGCGCATGGACAGGAGTGGGTGCCGCACTGGAGGATGACTCCGGAGGAGGAGCGCGCCTCATATCAGGCGAATATTGCGGCCATCGTAAAGGCGACTGGACAACGGCCGGTTGGCTTCAACGCGTTCGCTTTGCGTAACGGCCCCAACACTTTGGGTATTCTGCAGGCCCTCGGCTTTTCCTATTACATAGACGACATCAGTCGGGACGAGCCGTTTTCGGTCAGTGTCGACGGCAAGCCGTTCATGGTCGTGCCCTATACGCGACGCAACAACGACATCGAGAAGTTTCACAATCAGTCATTGTCGGTCGATGGTTTTCTCTCCGACCTGAAGCGCGAATTCTCAATGCTTTATGAGGAGGCCGGGCACCGCCGCCGGATGATGTCGGTGAGCGTGCATGATCGGATTGGAGGTCAACCCGCCATTGCTCACGCGATCGAAGAATTTATCACCTTTGCGCAAACCCATGCCGGCGTCGCATTCCTGCGCAAGGACGACATCGCAGCCTGGGCTTCCTCTCAGGACGATACGCCGCATGACTAATCAATAGATCGGTCACGACAAGAATATGACGTCTTTCAATACAGCGCTAATCTTCCCTGTCCTCGGTCCAGTCTATCAGGCCCTTTCGCCAGTAATGGAATTGCTGTTGCGTGTTGCGGTTGGCGCAGCGCTGGTTCCGTACGCGTTACGTTCGAGTTTCGGCTTTTTTCCGAATACGGGTTTGCCGATCCAGACTGTGCGCGGCACGGCGGATTATCTCGAGCGTTTTGGATGGAAACCGGCCTATGCGCTTGCGTGGCTTTCTACTGTCAACAACGTCGTCGGCGGGAGCATGCTTGCGCTCGGATTGCTGACGCGGCCGGCCGCCTTCTTGAGTTTCCTGCTGCTCATCATGTCAGCCTGTCACCACCTGCGCAAAGACGGTTACTTCGCCAATCAGAATGGCTTTGAACACTATGCATTGTGGGCGCTTGGCGCACTGTATTTCGTTATCCACGGTGGCGGCCCCTATTCGCTGGACCATTTGCTCGGCTGGCAGGTCTAGGCGAGACATCTTTTTCTAATCAGGAGCGGTCATGTTGCAAGCTCATTGCGTCAATTTATCGGTACTGGACCTTGATGCGGTCAGTCGGTGGTACGAGAACACGTTGAATTTCACCCGTGTGTCCAGAACGGCCTATCCTGAGATGGGCCTCGAGATTGCCTTCCTGCGCCAAGGCGAATTCGAGATTGAGTTGATCAGCTTCGCGGGCTCTGTGAGAGAGGCCGACCATCCCGATCCGCCAAAGCATGCACGGGTACGCGGCATCACACATTTTGCGTTTCGCGTGGCCGATATCGACGAAATGATCAACGAGTTGACCCGCAAAGAGGTTCCGGTTCTGTGGGGCCCAAAGACCTACGACGAACATCGCATGAAGGTGATCTTTGTGCGCGACCCGGAGGGAAACCTTGTCAAGTTCGTCGAGCGTCTTGCATAGCTTGCTCTCATATTCGCCTTTTTGCGCGGCCGACGTCCAAGGAAAGAATTTCCCGGATTGATCGTAAATCAACGTTGGTAAGTACGGTCAAGTTGATTACAGTGAACACGCGACTGAGTTGCTCATAACCGTTCTACGATGTTGGTGCATGTGTTCGAAACGGCGAGTGGCGTCGGACATGTAATGGATGGCGGCACGTCAAATTAGGGAGAAAGACAATGCTTAAAAAGACATCGAGTGCAATCATTTGTATGGTGTACTTATTATATGCAGATGAAGCAATGGCTCAGCAGCAGGTGCAACAATATGTGGTCACCTACGTCGAGGTGAGCCCGGCAAAGAAGCTGGCCGCAGAGACGCTACTGGTTCGGTACGCAGAGTATGGCCGTGACCAAAGGGGAGCCACTCGGTTCGAGTTCCAAGCCGAACGTGGAGTTCCCAATCACTACGTGATTTGGCAAGTCTGGAACTCTGCTGACGACTACCTGAACTATAGAAACGAATCCACGACGCGCGCCTGGTTGAGTCAGCTTCAACCACTTCTTGCCGCACCGCTCGACGATCGGCTCGGCGCACCGCTGTAAATCGACGTTATCCGCGTTCACCCTGAAGCGAACACCTGGAGCAAGACGAAAATGCGCAATTTTTTTTACTGGGTGCTTCCGCTATTGGCTTTGTCCGTATGCAGCATGACTGCGTACGCTGACGAGAGCGACGCTACCCTGCTGGTCGTAACGCACGTTGACCTGCTACCTGACACTGTCATTCCGAACAGCGTGGAACAAGGTGTTCAGTTTTTGAAAAAGTATGTCGATGAGTCCCGAGGGAGCGTCGGCTCGGAGTATGCCAACTTGATTACTTGGGCGCCCACGACCAACCACTTTCAGGTCATCGAAGTTTGGCAAAACCAACGGACTTACGACGAGCATCTCGCGTCGCAGTCGACCATCAATTTCCGTACGAACATACAAGCGTTGATCGGTTCACCGTATGACGCGCGTGTCTATTCTTCCGTTCGAGGGCAAGGCCGCATACCCGTGAGCGATCCGACGGTTTCCCCCTTTTAACCTAAGCTTAACTTCTGCGACCGCCATCGCTTGTAAATACCATGACCAACACATCACTCACGCCGACTAAAAATACCGAGGCCATGCGCAGCACCGTCGAATCGCTTGCTTCCGCGAAGGGGCCGACCATATTTCAAATATGTCCGCAGTTGCCGAAAAAGGGCCGCACGGACACGCCTCTTGCCGCGACCGAATTGATGAGCGTAGTTATCAAGACTTATGCCGCGGATGGCGAGAACGAGTTGCATGCGCATCCGAATGAAGATCATGTCTTCATTGTGTTGCAGGGGGAGGCTGGATTTCATGGCCCTCGCGGTGAAACCCACACTGTTGGTAGGCATGGGGGCATTTTGCTGCCACGGGGAACGCTTTATTGGTTTAAAGCGATCGGCGAAATTCCGCTTGTCATGCTTAGGGTCGGTGCGGTGACCGATTTGGCAGCCGACCCGCTCGCGCGAATCGATGAGCACGGCAATCCTTTCGACGGTTATTCACAGGCCAACAAGCAGGTGGATGTGCAAATGCACGAGCCGCCCTTGTTCTTCGAATGACCTGGAGCGGCGCATGAATGTGTTGAGCGATTTCCTGCGTTGAAACACCGGACTCGTCCCGAGTAGGTTCACGCTTATCTCGTGAAGAGGAGACGCAGTATTAGGGAAGGTCTGAACAACTCATTTTCAGCCTGACTGTTCGCCACATTCGAAATTGGTAGGTCTCGAAAGTCGTTTTAGC
>NZ_LMUF01000064.1:183094-223045 GCF_009766085.1 Burkholderia sp. S171
TGCCTGGAGGTGGATCATTCGCTCGAGCAAGATAGCCACCAAGTTGCGCAATTTTGAATAGGTAACGTGAAAGCGGCGGAGCGTGACTCGATCGCTTGTTGTCTTTCACGAAGTGGTTGAGAAGCTCGATTTCCGCCTGTGTCAGCGCCATTTCCGGGAGCGCCTCGGGCATCGACCGGTTGATCATCGTGATCCAGAACACACGCCAACTTAAGATGCAAAAGATCGAAACAAGGTTAGCGAGCCGGTCTGCCGTTCGAAGCCTTGACTCTTCCACCTTGCAACCCGACTTCAGAATTTTGTGGAACGTTTCGATCTTCCAGCGCATTGCGTACCAGTCCAGCTTTTCGATTGCATCACGCCTCGATGCGACTGGTAGGTCCGTAACTAGGGAAGGTCTGAACAACTCATTTCCAGCCTGACTGTTCGCCACATTCGAAATTGGTAGGTCTCGAAAGTCGTTTTAGCGTTGGGAACCGAATGAATACGGACCAGAAATTGAGCTCAATGTGTGTGGATCGCCGCTTTCGCGGCGTCCACCGTTCACATTTTCAGCAGCTTGCGACGCGCCATCCAGAGATTGGACAGCGCGAACAGCGTTGTCAGTTGTGCGGTGTTTTTCTTCAGACCACGGTAGCGCGCCTTTGCGAAGCCAAACTGCAGTTTGATTACCCGAAACGGATGCTCTACCTTGGCGCGCACGCTTGCTTTAAGGTATTCAATTTCGTTGACGATGCGATCAAGCGCGTCGTCTTTATCCAGCGCCGCGCGCTTGCCAGGGCACATCGCGACCATCCAATCCACTGCCTTAGCTCTCGTACGTTTTTGTATCCCTCGATAGCCCGCATCGCCGTACACAACAGTTTCCTCGCCGTGCAGCAACGCGTCCGCTTTGACAATGTCATGCACGTTCGCGGCCGTTCCTTGAACGGTGTGTACCAGCCCGGATTCGGCGTCCACGCCAATATGCGCTTTCATGCCGAAGTACCATTGATTGCCTTTCTTGGTCGAGCTCATCTCGGGATCGCGCTCACCGCTCGCGTTCTTGGTCGAGCTGGGCGCTGCGATCAGGGTGGCATCAACGACCGTACCCGCTTTGAGCAGCAGTCCTTTGCTGCTCAGGACCGCATTGACTACTGCGAGCATCTGGACGGCAAGCTCGTGCTTCTCAAGCAGATGCCTGAATCGCAAGATCGTGCTCTCGTCAGGCAGACGCATGTTCCAGTTGTCCAGCGCGGCAAACTCCCGAAACAGCGGCACGTCATGCAACGCTTCTTCCATAGCAGGATCACTCAAGGTGAACCACTGCTGCATAAAGTGGATGCGCAACATCGTCTCCACTGGAAACGGCGGTCGCCCTCGCTTACCTTCGGGTGCATGCGGCAATACCAGCGCCACCAGTTCGCTCCACGGAACCACTCGGTTCATCTCGTCGAGGAACTCCCGCTTACGCGTTCGTTTGGTCGTCA
Organism: Burkholderia sp. S171; assembly: GCF_009766085.1. Classification (GTDB taxonomy): domain Bacteria; phylum Pseudomonadota; class Gammaproteobacteria; order Burkholderiales; family Burkholderiaceae; genus Caballeronia. The sequence continues at coordinate 184,564 of NZ_LMUF01000064.1, forward strand.
AATCCAATCCCAGATTAGCTTGTCTCATGCCAAAATCGTCGCAGTCATCGGCCTATTTGGCAACTTAATTTCTGCATGATTTATGCAGACCTTCCCTAACAGTGATGAAGAGAAAATCCGACTCTCGCAGACCACTAACACCGAAAGCACCACCCCGGCATTGAACCCAACCACTACCCCTAAAAACCGCCAAACCCTCAAACCCGTCCACCGGCGCGAGCGAAATCTTCTTAGCGTATATCGATCAGCGGATTTATTAGTCGCTTTGCGCGGCGGTCCGATCAAGAATCCAAAGTTAGCCAATACGCGCAAGAACACGATGACCCAACCTCCCAATACCCCGCCCCGGCAACTTCACCTCAACGTCAATATCCTGCATTCGGGATTCGTTCCATCTGCCTGGCGCTTGGCCGATGCCGATCCTCAAGCGTTCATCGACGTTCGTCATTACGTGCGGGTCGCGCAGATCGCGGAGTCGGCCGGCTTCGACGCCGTCTTCCTCGCCGATAACGCCTCTATCGCCGACCAGATCGACTTTCGCCCGATTACCGCGCTCGAACCGACCATCCTCCTTGCCAGCATCGCGGCAGCGACTTCGCATATCGGCGTGATCGGCACTGCGTCCACGAGTTACAACGAGCCGTACAACATCGCGCGCCGTTTCGCCACGCTCGACCATGTCAGCGGCGGGCGTGCAGGCTGGAACGTCGTGACCACTGCGGACCTGGGCTCAGCGCGCAATTTCGGGCGCGATGCGGTGCCCGATCACGCCGAGCGCTATGCACGTGCCGCGGAATTCACCAGCGTCGTCAAAGCGCTCTGGGACAGTTGGGAAGACGGCGCCGTTATAGGCGATAAAACAAGCGGGCTATTCGTCGATACAGCGAAGGTCCATCCGGTCGCGCATCGAGGCACGCATTTCTCGGTGCAAGGTCCGTTGAATGTGCCGCGTTCGCCGCAAGGACATCCGGTGCTGGTGCAAGCCGGCGCGTCGGGCGATGGCCGCGAGCTTGCCGCGCGCCATGCCGAAGCAGTGTTCTCAGCCTCGCAATCGTTCGAGGAGTCTCTAGCCTATGGGCGCGATCTGAAGGCGCGCGCAGCGGCTTTCGGACGCGGTCCCGACGCCGTGAAAGTGCTCGCGGGACTGACCACGATCATCGGTGCAACGGAGTCCGAAGCACTGCGTCGCCGCGACGAACTGGTGGACCTGATTCCATGGAGTTATAGCGTCACCCGGCTGGCGGGTACGCTGGGCGTAACGCCAGACCGACTCAAGCTGGATGAGCAATTGCCGGACAACCTGACCTTGCCGGCCCAAGGCAACGGCAACCATACGTTCTTTCACGCGACACTGGCACAAGCCCGGCAGCACGGCTACACCGTGCGTCAACTCATTCGGGCGCTTGCCGGGGGCGGGGGTCATCGCGTCATCGTGGGTACGCCCGAGCAGATCGCCGATGACATCGAACGCTGGTTCAAGGCCGGAGCCGCCGATGGCTTCAATCTCATGCCCGATACATTGCCGGGTGGCTTACAGGATTTCGTCGATGGCGTCGTTCCAATTCTTCGCCGGCGCGGCATCTTTCGCACCGGCTACGAAGGCACGACGCTGCGCGAGCATCTCGGTCTGGCGCGTCCCGAGAACCAGAGCTTATGGCGTAAAAGCGCCTAATCCTGCACCGGCAGCAAGCGGACTCACGCATGACGGTGTCCCCTTTCACGAAGCATTCCGATCCAGCATCACGACCCACACACCATGGCCAAGCGAACCGGACAACTGCGCCTAGGCGCCTTTCTTTATCCTGCGGGACATCACATTGCCGCGTGGCGGCATCCCGATGCTCAGGCGGACGCCGGCATCAATTTCAAGCACTACGTGCAGCTCGCCCAAGCGGCGCAAGCAGCAAAATTCGATCTTCTGTTTCTCGCCGATGGTGTGGGCACCCGAGGCGATAACCTCGACTTCCTGAGCCGCACCGCACACAGCTACATCGCGCAGTTCGAGCCGATCACGCTGCTGTCCGCACTGGCGGCCGTGACGGAGAAGATCGGCCTGGTTGGCACGGCGTCGACCAGTTTCAACGAGCCGTATCACATCGCCCGCAAGTTCGCGTCGCTTGACCATATCAGCGGCGGTCGCGCGGGATGGAACCTCGTTACTTCGTCGAATGAGCATGAAGCGAAGAACTTTAACCGCGACAAGCATTTCGAGCATGGAGAACGCTATGAGCGGGCGACCGAGTTTGCGGAAGTGGTCGATCGTCTCTGGGATAGTTTGGAGGACGATGCATTCTTGCGCGACAAAGAGCAGGGCCGATTCTTCGATCCCACCAAGCGCCATGCCCTCGACCACAAAGGACGCTTTTTCCAGGTCAAGGGGCCGTTGAACGTAGCGCGCTCGCCGCAAGGTCAACCGGTTGTGGTGCAGGCGGGTTCATCGGAAGCCGGCCGGGCGTTGGCCGCTCGTACCGCCGAGGTTATCTTCACGGCGCAGCAAACCCTTCAGGACGCGATTGATTTTTATGCCGATGTCAAAGGCCGCCTCGAACAACATGGGCGTCATTCTGATGACCTGAAGATCATGCCGGGCGTGATGCCTATTGTCGGGCGCACCGAAAGCGAGGCGCGGGAGAAGTTCGAGCATCTGCAATCGCTGATCGATCCGGCGGTGGGTCTCGCGTTGGTCTCCGGCCTTACCGGTGGTTTCGACTTGTCGGCTTACCCGCTCGATGGCCCTATTCCCGAACTGCCGGAAACGAACGCGAGCAAGAGCCGTCAACTGCTCACCCTTGATTTGGCACGGCGTGAAAACCTGACGATCCGCCAGCTTTATCTGCGGGTGGCGGGTGCACGCGGACATTGGCAAGTGGTTGGAACGCCTGAGCAGATCGCGGACCAACTGGAAGAACGTTTCGTTCACTATGGGGCCGATGGTTACAACATCATGCCCGCGGTTCTGCCCGGCAGCCTGACTGATTTCATCGAACTGGTGCTTCCGGAATTACGGCGCCGAGGACTGTTTCGAACGGAGTATGAAGGCCAGACGCTGCGTGCGAATCTTGGTCTTGCGCAGCCGGTTAATCGGCACTCTGCGGAGAAGGCTAGCGCGGTGGCGGCCTGAGGAGCCCTTCAACGAAGCGATAGAAGAACTACTTGCTTGCAGGACGATTCGAACACGTACTCGTTCACCACCGATGTGTCGTGACGCATTTGAAGTCACTCGCGGATCCGGACAGCCGCGTCAAAAAAGTGGCCAACTTAACGCGGAACCCGCGTACCCACTAAAATCCATGGGAAGGACACGTTTTTTCCAAGGTGGGTATCTGGCTGAGCATCAACACGGTTTTATTCTGACGCGTCATTGGCGGGACACCGCCGATGGGACGGAGGTCGAATTCTGGCTGGCGACGGACGATGGTCCCCGCCATCTTCGACTGCGCCCGCAGGAATCGGTCGCATTCATTCCGGTCGATCAGCGCGAGCGCGCCGAGACGATTTTGCAACGCGAGAAACAAGTCGAACTCCGTCCGCTGGACCTCGTCGACTTCAGTCATCGGCCGGTGTTGGGCCTGTATAGCAGGCAATATCGGCAATTGACCGGGCTGGAGAGGCGCTTGAAGCAGGCTGGCGTCGATGTGTACGAAGCCGATGTCTTTCCGCCGGACCGTTACATGATGGAGCGGTTTATCACGGCGCCGGTCGTGTTTAACGGCGAGTCTCATGGAGACGGTCCGCTTCTGAACAGCGAGTTGAGGCCCGTGCCTGGCTATAGGCCGAACTTGAAACTAGTCTCGCTCGACATAGAAACCAGCGCCAAAACGGAGCTGTATTCCATCGCGCTCGAAGGCTGCGGCGAGCGTCAGGTTTATATGCTGGGACCACCTAACGGCGACAGCAGCGGCATCGACTTCAAGCTTGAATACTGTGAAAGCCGCCCTCTCCTGCTGGAGAAACTCAACGAGTGGCTTGAGCGCCATGATCCCGATGCGATCATCGGCTGGAACCTGGTTCAGTTCGATTTGCGCGTATTGCAGGAACACTCGCAGCTTTATCAGATTCCGCTGCGGCTGGGTCGCGGCGGGAGCGTGATGGAATGGCGGCAACATGGTCTCACTCAAAACCATTTCTTCGCGGGCGCGGCGGGACGATTGCTGATCGATGGCATCGAAGCGCTCAGGTCGGCCACATGGAGCTTCCCTTCGTTCAGCCTCGAGTATGTCGCGCAGAGCGTGCTGGGCGAAGGCAAGGCCATCGACAATCCGTACCAGCGGATGGATGAAATCCAGCGTCGCTTCGATGAAGACAAGCCCGCCCTCGCGCGCTACAACCTGAAGGATTGCGAGCTTGTGACGCGGGTCTTCGCGAAGACTGAACTGCTGTCGTTCCTGCTGGAGCGCGCTACAGTCACGGGACTGCCCGCTGATCGCAGCGGCGGGTCCGTGGCGGCTTTTACGCACTTGTATATGCCGCGAATGCATCGACAGGGGTTCGTTGCACCCAACCTCGGCGATGTCGCCGGTGCGGCAAGCCCCGGCGGATTCGTGATGAATTCGCGGCCGGGTCTTTACGACTCTGTTCTGGTTCTCGACTATAAAAGCCTTTACCCATCGATCATTCGCACCTTCCTTATTGACCCGGTTGGATTGGTCGACGGCCTGCGCCATCCCGATGATCAGCACTCGGTGCCGGGTTTTCTTGGCGCGCGTTTCTCACGTACGCGTCACAGTTTGCCGGCCATCGTCGATCAGGTCTGGAAAGGACGCGAGGAAGCCAAGCGCGAGCACAACAAACCGCTCTCGCAAGCGTTGAAGATCATCATGAACGCGTTCTATGGCGTGCTGGGTTCTACAGGATGCCGCTTCTTCGACCCTCGCCTTGCGTCGTCGATCACCATGCGCAGTCATGAAATCATGCGCAAGACACGGGAGTTGATTGAAGCCGAAGGATACGAAGTGATCTACGGCGATACGGATTCAACGTTCGTCTGGTTGAAGCACGCTCGCAGCGAGGAAGAAGCGGCGCGGATTGGCGGACTGCTCGTCGAGCACGTGAATGCGTGGTGGAACGATGATGTGCGAGAGCGCTTCGGTCTGGAGAGCGCGCTGGAGTTGCAATTCGAACGACACTATCGCCGGTTCTTCATGCCTACCATTCGCGGCGCGGAAGAAGGCAGCAAAAAACGCTACGCCGGTCTTAGCCTTCTGCCTGACGGTAGCGAGGAAGTGGTCTACAAGGGACTCGAAACCGTTCGTAGCGACTGGACGCCACTCGCGCAGCGGTTCCAGCGAGAACTCTATTTGCGGATCTTCAAGGGCGAGCCGTATCAGGACTATGTACGCGACTACGTGCGGCGTACGCTGAGCGGCGAATTCGACGAACTGCTCGTGTATAGAAAGCGCCTGCGCCGGCCGCTGGATGCGTATGAGCGCAACGTGCCGCCGCATGTCCGCGCGGCTCGCATGGCCGATGAGTTCAACCGCGAGCGTGGCCGGCCGCTGCAGTATCAACGCAGCGGCTGGATCAGCTACGTGATGACCAGCGCCGGACCGGAACCGCTCGAAACCCTGCAGGCTGCCATTGACTACGATCACTATCTGACGCGGCAGTTGCAGCCCATCGCCGACGCTATATTGCCGCTTCTGCAAAGCGACTTCCGGACGCTGGTTTCTGGTCAGCACGAGTTGTTTTAGTCCACGAAGATATCCACAGAAATTGTTGGCAAGGCTGTGGACAAGTCTTGGGGAGATTAGGCAAGGTTTTGATTTGGTTGAGGCTTAGGCCCTTGCTTCGTTATGAACGACGCGAACCGGTTGAGCCCGCGCCGTTCTCGCCCTTCAAGCCCCGAGCGCAGTTTCGACCGCGCCCGCCAGCGCCAGAACAACCTCATCCTGACCATGAAATCCGCCGATGCTCAACCCCACCGGCACATCCCCTTCCTTATGGCAAGGCACTGAAACCGCGCAGCCATCGAGAAAATTCACCACGCTCGGATTGCGCAGCACCAGCGCATTGGCTGCGGCGAATGCGGCGTCATCGGCTTCGAGCGCGGCGATCGCAGGCGGCGCGATAGGCACGGTCGGCATGACGAAAGCATCGAAACCGGCGAAGAACTGCCGAGCCGCCGCAATGGTCCTTCGACGTGCCGCGAGCAGATCGAGGTAATCCGCCGCCGATGCCGCCTCGCCGCGCCTGATCCGCGCCAGCACGCGCCGGTCGTATGCATCCGACTGAGTACCTAACCGCGAACGATGAGCGGCAAACGCTTCTATCGGCGAGAAGCCGAATGTGTTGATCGCAGGCAACGAATCGAGCGGTGCGAAACGGACTTCAGTGAGCAAGGCACCGGCGCGAGCAAGCTTGTCCAATGCTGCTTCATAAGCTCGCGCGACTTCCGGCTCGATACCATTCATCACATAGTTGCGCAGCACCGCGAACCGCGCGCCCGCAAGCGGCCTGCTCGTCTCGAACGATGCCCCCGAGAGCGCGCCATCCATCAACGCGCAGCACGCAACACTCGGCGCAATGGCACCGACTACATCCAGCGTAGGCGAAAGAGGCACAACGCCCTCAGTCGGCACACGTCCCGCGCTCGGTTTAAAACCCGTGAGTCCACAAAACGCTGCAGGAATCCGCAGTGATCCGCCCGTGTCACTGCCCAGGCCGGCGGCCGCAATGCCATCGGCCACGGAAGCCGCCGCCCCCGACGACGACCCTCCGGCCACATGTCGTTCGCTACGGCGCCACGGCGATGCAGGCGTACCGTAGTGCGGATTGAGGCCCAACCCCGAGAATGCGAACTCGCTCATGTTCGTGCGCCCGATCAGCACCGCGCCGGCTCGCCTTAGCCGGGCGATCGCGGGGGCGTCGGTACTAGCAGGCGCAGCATCGGCGAGGACGCGGGAACCGGCGCGGGTCGGCTGACCTTGTACATCGAAGAGATCTTTTACGGATACCGGCACACCCGCGAGCGGTGACAGACGCGTGCCGGCGCGGCGCAGTGCATCGAGGGCATCGGCTTGGCGGCGGGCACCGTCGGCATCGACGAAACAGAATGCAGCGCCGCCATTACCGCCGTCGGCAGCGATGCGTTCCAGCGCGATTTCAGTCAATTCGCGAGAGGTCGTAGTACCTGCGTCAAGCAGGGCGGCGAGGTCGGCGAGCGGAGTCTTGGGAGCGAAGAGCGTCATGGATGATGTCCAGTAAAAGTCACGCGACAACCGGCAGCGAAGCCACCGAATACCGATGTTTCAAAGTGCGCCCGAGCACTGGATCGTGCAGCTCAAGTTCGAAGGCATCGCCGGAGGACATCGCCGCAATGGCGCCGTGCACAGACAACGTGCCGCCGAACATCGCGCTCTTCGCAGGCAGCGTCGGCACGCCAGCGAGCCTGCGCCATAAATCAGCCGGATCGAGCAGTCCGTCGACCGCGCCCGATTGATAAAGGCGGCGCTCGCCGTCGGCGCCGATTAGCCATGAGCGCATCGTCAACTGGTCCCAATGCGCGGTGACATCGGCATAAAGCCAGGCATCGCGGCCGAGCGGCTTTGCGCAAACCTGCTTCGATACCGCCACGCCATACGCTTCTACTTCGCGGTCCGTATGATCGGAGCCAATAGCGACCAGCGTGCCAAGCGGGCTATCGAGCAGCACGCATTCGACTTCGCCGCCCGAGTGCGCACCGAGCACGGTGATGCTCTCATCCTGCGTGAGAAGATCGGCGGCCAAGCGATAGAAACAAGGCGTAGTTGATGGCGGTGCTACACCGAGCGCTGCTAGTTCATCGATATGTGCCTGGATTGCTGCAGGATCGCGGCCTGCCCAACCCGCGATCACGAGGTCATCTATGTTGGCCGTGGTCGAAACAGGCGCTGCGCCAAGGGGAAATACATTGAAGGAAAGCGTAGTCATTGGAGAGCGTAAGTAGATGAGCGCGGCGCGGCAACGCGCGCCGGGAATACAGGTAGCGCTTTAGTTTTCCAGCGGCCCGCGCGCGGTCTCACGCGCGACGATCAACGAAATTCCGGTGACAATCACTGCAACCGCTACGTACACCGACACCGCCAGCGAGCTGTTGTAGTGCTTGTAAAGGCTCACGATAATGAGCGGCGCGAAGCCTCCGCCGAGAATGCCTGCCAGCGTATAAGCGAGCGACGATCCGGCATAACGCACGCGAGTGGGAAACTGCTCGGTCACGAACGCGGCTTGCGGCCCGTACATCACCGCATGGATCACAAGCCCAACCACGACGGCGAGCACGATCTGCCACGGTTGCGCGCTATCGACGAGCACGAAGAAAACGAACGCCCACACCAGCGCGGCGAACGCTCCAGCGAGATAGACCGGCCGACGCCCGAAGCGATCCGACAACGCGCCAAAGAACGGCACGCTCAACGCATTGCACGCAGTGCCGATCAGCACGGCGGTCAGCGCTGTCGTACGTGACAGATGCAGTACGGTCGTGACATAGGTCAGCGTGAACACGACCAGCAGCGCGTACAGCACGTCCGAGCCGATCCGCGAACCACCCGCTATCAGCAGGCGACGCCAGTGCTGCGTGAGCACTTCAACCACGGGTACCTTCGCCGTCGCATGGGCGTGGCTCAGTTGCTCGAACTGCGGCGTTTCATCGACGCCGCGCCGCACCCACAAGCCGAAAACCACCAGCAACATGCTGGCGATAAAGGGCAAACGCCAACCCCAGGCAAGGAAGTCGTCGGGGGAAACCGCGAGCGTGATAAGCGCAATAAGACCCGTGCCGAGCAGCGTCCCGAACGACGGCCCGACCTGCGTCCACGACGCGCTCAGGCCACGCTTATTCTGATCGCCGTGTTCAATCGATAACAACACGGCTCCTGCCCACTCGCCGCCGAGCGCAATGCCCTGCACGAAGCGCAGTGCGACGAGCAGGATCGGACTATAGATACCGATGGCCGCATATGTCGGCAAGAAGCCCATCAGCGCGGTGGTGATGCCCATCAGCACGAGCGTGAGCATGAGTACGGCCCGACGACCGATTCGATCGCCCAGATTGCCGAATATCACGCCGCCGAGCGGCCGTGAGATGTATCCAACCGCGTAGGTCGAGAACGCGAGAATGGTGCCCGCGAGCGGATCGACGGAGGGGAAAAACAGGTGATTGAAAACAAGCGCGGCGAGCGTGTTGTAGATCGTGAAGTCGTACCACTCTAGCGATGTGCCGACCATGCTCGCCGTCGCTAGACGGCCGCGTCCGACGTGCGGTGAACCGAGATCGGATTGCTGGGCAAGTGTGTTCATCGAGGACCTCGGGTGATGAAAGCGGGATGAGGGTGACGACGTGGGGTCAGGCCGAAATGCGCCAGAGCATCTGGAACGTGCGGACTTCAACACCGTCCGCGAGTGTTTCGGCCAACGCGCGGGTAGCCTCGGCGTCGCTGCCTTCGATCAACACGAGCGCATCGGCAGCGGGCAATGCCGCTTCCTTCGATGCCGTCAGCGAAACGGACAACGCAGGCGCCGTGCAAAAAAGCCGTGCGGCATGAATGCCGGCCTGACGCAGACCTGCTTCGAAGCGCGGCTTCAACAACGCTGCTTCAACGCGTTCCGGTGGCAGCACGAACAGCGCGAGACATGCGCCTTCGCCGTCGCCGGTTTCAAGCGTCAGTTCGCCTACGCGTCGCTGCGTGTTGGTCATCCGCGCAAAGTTGCCTAGAGACCACGGCGTTTGCTGAGTGAATGCGCGCTGATACGCGTCGCTGCGAAAGACATCGAGCGACTCGGTCACATAGAGCGCGAGGTAGCGGCGCGGGCCGCCATCGGTGGCCTTGAAGCGGCGTGCATAACGAAAGCCAGGAATGGCGACGCGTTCCTGCATGTGCTCGCGGTCGTACCACGCGTTGAAATCAGCTTCCTGCGCTGGATTGGGGTCGGTATCCGTCCAGATGCAAAGCTGGCCCTGCGGTTGTGGTGCGCTCATCGATTGTTCCCTGGCGAAAGTGGATTCGTAATGGGAACAGTGTCGCGAGCAGCGGGTACTTCGGTCCAACAAGAAAACAAATACGGCGCGAACAAGTTTCCTTATGACTTGCTTTCCGGTGGCTTGCTTTCCGGCGGCTTACGCGTGCGGCCCGGCTTACGAGCATTGACCGGCGGCGACGGCGTCGGCGCGCCGCTAGTCTTGCGGGTGCCGCGTTTCGGCGATGCCGCTCGTTTGGCCTGGGTCTTCGCAGCAGGAACCGGCTCAGCGTGAAGCGCAGTTTCGAACTCGCTCGCGGCTTGCCGTGCGAGATCGGCAATACGCGCGGCGAGCGGGTGACTCTGCGCCCGGCACGTCGCCACCAACGGCAGCGATGGAAACTCGGCGCTCACGTCGAGGACCTCGAGCGTCCCTTCGCGCAACTCGCGCTGGATGATCGCGGGCGGCAGTGCAGCCACGCCGAAACCGTCGGCAACCAGCCGGATCATTGCCGCCACCGACGTGATGCAGTTGATCCGTGCGGGACGCTCGACTGCCAGTGCGAACAGTTGCTCAATCGTTGCGTGCGGGCCGGAATGGCGCGAAAAGCTGACGATGGGAAAGTCCGCGAGGTGCGCGAGATCGAGCGTCCGGCCCGAGAGCCCGAGCTTGGGACTGGCCACCCATCGCACAGGGAATTCGCACAGCGGCAGATTCGTGAAGTCGGGGCCGGCGATTGCATCGGTCTGCAGGATCAACTCGATCTCACCGCCGCGCAACAGGTTCGCCAGGTGAATCGTGGTGTCGCTGGTGACTTCTATTTCGAGCCGTGGATAACGCTCGCGCACGAGCGCCATCAGCGCCGGAAACCAGCTATGCACAATCGACTCGATCACCCCGATGCGGATCAGGCCTGCATCGGCGTCTGCATCGTCGACTTCCCGGCGCATCTCCTCGCCAAGGCGCACGATGCGCTCTGCATAGGCCAGCATCTTGCGGCCGGCCGGCGTGAGCGTGGCACTGCGCGAGTTGCGATCGAACAGGCGGACGTCGAAGCTCTCCTCAAGCGACGCGATCCGGCTTGAGACCGCCGCTTGCGTGGTGTGCAGTTTCTCGGCCGTGAGGCGGAAATTCTGGAGTTTGGCTAGCCAGACGAAAGTTTCGAGGAAGCGAATGTTCACGGCAAAAGTCGCAAGTCAGGACGAACGGGCATGGTAACGCGTCATAACGGCCGGGCGGATCTGGTTGGCTATGGTTGCGTCGAGGCTTGGAACGGATGGGGTGCGGGCGGGGACGGATCGGGGCGTTTGTATCTGGGTTTTCGGTGGATATATTCGTTGTATTAAAAATCAAAATACCGAAACGAATTTCGATATTAATTCTATTATTTATAGAACCTCTGATGCTTTGCCAAATGACGATGCCTGATATAACCTCCTACCCTATTAAACTCCCGATTCAAGCAAAGAGAGAACCGTCGGGTTTGGTCGCTGACTATCCACCGACTGAATTGGTCGATCATGCTGCGGCGGTCATGCCCAGTGGGACGCAGTCCTGGCCGATCGCGGCGTTAAATACGCTTATCGTTGTCAAGCGTGTTCACGACCCTCTCCATTTGCAATGTTTTTTTGAATGCTACGAATAAGATCATCAAATATTCAATCATTTCAAATAACAGAAATTGGTCAAAAATATTTACCCGCGCGCGGAGACACATTTCAAATAAAAACGCTAACTGTCACACCCACCGATAAAGCGCATCTGCACCGAATACCCAGCGAACCACCCCAGGCCGCATCCAACCGGATACGGCCGATCTGCAAGCGGAGTTTGGCCTCATGGCCCAATGCATCAGACTGATCCTCGTTAACCTGCTCTTGCTGTTTGCGACCTCTTGCTCGACTTCACAGATACCCCCGACCAACGCGGTTGACCCCGATCTGGAGGCAAAAGCGCGCGCTGCGCTACAGCAGTTGTACAGCACCACGCCCAATGCAAAGTTGCTCCAGTCCCGGGCGAAGGCGGTGCTCGTATTTCCGGAGATACTCAAGGCAGGTTTGATCGTCGGCGCCGAGGAAGGAAACGGCGTGATGTTTGGGGCGGATGGGAAAGTGATGGGCTACTACAACGCAACGTCCGTTTCGTATGGACTGCAGGCCGGTGCGCAATCGTTTCAGGAAGCCATGTTCCTCACGACCGATTCGGCCATCAAGTATCTGCAGACTAGTGGCGGCTGGTCGATTGGCGCGGGTCCAAGCGTGGTTGTCGTGGATTCCGGCACGGCCCGGTCGTTGACATCGACTACGCTGCAATCGGACGTCTATGCGTTCATTTACGGCCAGCAAGGGCTGATGGCCGGGGTGGGCATTCAGGGCCAGAAAATCTCGAAGCTTAGTCCGTGAGGGTTTGGTTATTGCAGATGACTTGCGAGTAATCCTTATGGTTCATCGGGCGCGTGCCCGGCACCCCGCCGGATACACGCCCTTATATATCTGCAAATCGTAGGTGCCGAACATCAGCGCCTACTTTTGTCGCGGTCGAGTGCACGCACACCGCGTTGGAAAAGTCATTCGTAATCTTCCGTTCGAAATCCCGGCGATGTCACAGTTGCGGATGCCATTGTTCCTCATATTCGACATTTCTTAATTTGTTTCCAATTAGCGCGGCAGCTTTTCGTGCCGCTGCCTGTACGCGGGCATCAGTTCGAGAGTCGCCTCGAGACTAATCACGTGCTCGGTCAGTCCCTCGGTTTTTAGCTGCTGCTCTTTCACCGTACCGGTCAGCGATACCACCTTGTCATTCATTTTTAAAAACGGTCGTGAGCGCCCCACATTTTGTCGATTACACTCACCACGAGCAACCTCCCGCTATCGCCGCGATGCGCTCGTTCGATTCCTCAACAAATAACAACGCATCATCGAGTGCGTCGTTCGCTTCCTTCGAGCACGCATTCACGTGCCGGATCAGCGCATCGATATTTTCTTCAACGTCCGACGACGTGATGCCCTGCGCCGCCTGGCGCATCAACTCACTCACGTTGAGCCCGAGACGCTTCGCGGTGCGCGCAATCGCACGTTTTTGAACCGGTGTCACCTGGACGACAATCCGTTCCGTTGCACTAGCCATTCCTACACTCCATGTACATCAACCTGCTATGTATATCAGGTCATTGCGAGTATCGGTGAGGCGCTTTCCACCGTATCAACCGATTTGACCGATGCCAGCAACATCCGAAAGGAGGTCCCTCGACTGCCCCACCAACGAAAACGGCCCGCTAACGCGGGCCGTTTTCACATCGTCACACTCAGCGCATTAACTCAATCCGCTGCGCGCAACTTCGCCACTTCCGCGTCGGAAGGCTGGACGCTCGCGCCATCGATATACCGATAGTTCGTCATGATGCCCTTGCCGTCCTTCACCGCCGTGGTACCCACATACGCGCCCATCGTCGACTGGTTGTCCTGCGCGCGGTACGTGATCGGACCAAACGGCGTATCAACGGAAAGCCCCTTGAACGCCGCCGCAAGCTTGTCCGGATCGGTCGACTTGGCCTTCTTCAAACCATCTGCAATCGACATCAACGCCGAATAACCCACCACCGATCCCACCCGCGGATAGTCGTGATACTTCGTCTCATACGCCGCGACGAACTTGCGGTTAGCAGGTGTATCGATCGAATACCACGGATACCCCGTCACGATCCAGCCGACCGGCGCCTCGGACCCGAGCGGATCGAGGTATTCAGGCTCGCCGGTCAGCAACGACACCACTGAAACATCCTTGAACAAACCACGCGTATTACCCTCACGCACGAACTTGCCCAGATCGGCACCAAACTCGACGTTGAAGATTGCATCGGGCTTCGCGTCCGCCAGCGCTTGCGTAACGGCGCCGGCATCCAGCTTGCCAAGCGGTGCCGCCTGGTCAGCAACGAACTCAACGTCAGGCTGTGCCGCTCTCAGCAAACGCTTGAACGTCGCCACGGCGGACTGGCCGTATTCATAGTTCGGATAGACAACGGCCCAGCGTTTCTTGTGCAGCTTCGCGGCTTCGGGTACGAGCATCGCGACCTGCATATAGGTCGACGGACGCAGCCGGTACGTGTACTTGTTGCCGTCCTGCCAGACGATCTTGTCGGTCAGCGGTTCAGCAGCGAGGAAGAAAACCTTGCGTTGCTTTGCATAGTCGGCAAGCGCCAAACCGGTGTTCGACAGGAACCCGCCGAACAACAACGAGACCTGTTCGCCCGTGACCAATTCCTGTGCCACGCGAACGGTATCGCCCGGGTTGCCGTTGTCGTCGCGCGAGATGACTTCGAGCTTCTTGCCATTGATGCCACCCGCCGCGTTGACCTCATCGAGCGCCATGTTCCAGCCATTCTTGTACGGGCCGAGGAACGCAGGCTGCGCTTTATAACTGTTGATCTCGCCAATCTTGATGGTCTGAGCGGCAGCGCCGACCGACACTAAAGCGGTGGCCAGGGGCGCAACCATGAAGGCGGTTAAGCGCAGCAACGATCCAACACGCGTGGTCATAGTTTTTCTCTCCGGATAAAGCGGCTAGGTTGAATGCTAAGTGACATGGCTAAGGCTGATTGAAGGATACCCTTGGTCGATCGTTGGCTTGGGCTGAGCGCTTAAACACTAAGGTAGGCCCGCCGCACCGCTTCGTCGCGGGCGAGTTCGTCTATCGTGCCGCTAAACCGTATCTGCCCTTTTTCAAGCACATACGCGCGGTCGCTGACGAGCTCGGCGAAATGCATGTTCTGCTCGGACAACAAAATAGACAGCCCTTCACGCTTTAGCTCGAGAATCATGTTCGCCATCTGTTCAACGATGATCGGCGCTACACCTTCCGACGGTTCATCGAGCAAGACCAGCGTGGGATTGCCCATCAGCGTACGCGATACGGTCAACATTTGCTGCTCGCCACCGCTCATCTGGCTACCCGGACGATTCGGCATCTCGCCAAGATTCGGAAACAAACGGAACAGCTTTTCCGGTGTCCAGCGGGGGGCGTCGTCGCGCGCTGGCTGGCGGCCGGTATCGAGATTCTCCATGACTGTCAGATCGCCGAACACGCGCCGGTCTTCCGGCACGAACCCCATGCCGAGTCGCGCAATACGATACGGCGGCAACTTCGCGATGTCGTGCCCGCAGAAATTGATCGCTCCCTGCCTTGACGGCAGCATGCCCATCAGCGCTTTCATCGTGGTCGATTTGCCTGCGCCGTTACGCCCCATCAGCGCGACCACTTCGCCGCGGCCGACTTCGAGTTCGACGTCGTACAAGATCTGCGCGCGGCCATAGAACGCGTTCAGACCGGAGACTTTCAACATGCTCTTGTCTTGCGTGGCGGTGCTCATTACGCGACTCCGTCTGCGGCGAGCGATGCACGCGGCGTGAAAGATTTCCCCGTGCCGAAATACACTTCGCGCACACGCGGATCGTTGCGAACGGTCTCCGCATCCCCCTCGCCAATCAGCTTGCCGCGAGCGAGCACGATCAGCTTGTCGGCGTAAGCAAACACCACGTCCATGCTGTGCTCAGTGAAGAGCACACCGAGCTTGTGGTCGATCACCAGTTGCTTGGTCAGCGCCATCAGGTCGTTGCGTTCCTTGGGCGCCATGCCCGCCGTTGGTTCGTCCATTAGCAGCAGTTTCGGTTTGTTGGCAAGTGCAATGGCTAGTTCGACGCGCTTCACATCGCCATAAGCCAGCACGCCGCACGCGCGCTTCGCATGCGCCGCCATGCCGACTTGTTCGAGCAGCGCGATCGCTTCATCGGCGTGAATGGACGAGGCCGGTTTCCACAAGTTGAATAGCTGACGGTCTCGCGAAACGAGCGCCATCTGCACGTTTTCAATCACGGTCATCGAATTGAAGGTCGCGGCAATCTGGAAGGTGCGGCCTACGCCAAGACGCCAGATATCGCGAGGACGTTTGCCGGCGATCTCGTGGTCATCGAACAAGATCGATCCCGAACTCGGTCTCAACTGCCCGTTGAGCATGTTGAAGCAGGTCGACTTGCCGGCACCGTTCGGACCAATCAGCGCGAGCAACTGCCCCGCGTGCAAGTCGAAGGAAACATCGTCGACTGCTTTAACGCCGCCAAACGATTTCGCAAGATGAGAGACGCGCAGAAGGGTCACAGGGCCTCCTTGGCGGGTTGCGAGGCGACGGCGTTATCGGCATTTTTGCGCGACCCGAGCTTGTCCTGCACGAAGCCCACGATCCCCTGCGGAAATGCAATCACCAGCACCAGGATCGCCGCGCCCAGCAGGGCCTCCCAGTAGTCGGTCTGACGTGCGACGGTATCTTGAAGCCAGGTGAACACTGCCGCGCCGACAATGGGTCCCGTAAGCGTCTGCAAGCCACCCAGCAGCACCATGACGAGGCCATCGACCGAGCGCCCGACGCTGATCACCTCCGGCGAGATCGACCCCTTGGAGAACGCATACAGCGATCCCGCGAGGCCGCAGAACAATGACGCGATGATGAACGCCACCCACTGCACGCGCTTTACATCGATACCAATCGCTTCAGCACGCAGGGTGGAATCGCGCGAGGCGCGCATGGCGTAACCAAGCGGCGAGAACAACATTCGCCGCAAGAGCCAGACACCCAGCACCGCGAACACCAAGGTCACGTAGTAGTAAGCCACGGTCGAACTGAGCCAGGTCGATGGCCACAGGTTGAGAATGCCGTTGCTGCCACCGGTCACCGCGTCCCACTGGAACACGATCGACCAGACGATCTGCGCGAAGGCCAGCGTCAGCATCGCGAGATAGACCCCCGACAAGCGCACGCAGAACCATCCGAACACGATCGCCCCGACGCCGGCGAGCAGCGGGCCGAGCACGAGCGCGGCTTCCATCGGCAAGTTCAGGACCTTCAAGAACAACGCTGCACCATAGGCGCCCAAACCGAAATACGCGGCATGGCCGAACGAATGCATGCCACCCGGACCCATGATGAAATGCAGGCTCGTTGCAAACAGGACGGCGATCAGTATCTCGACCAGCAGCACGGGCATGTACGGAAACACGCCCGAAAGCAGCGGTGCAAGCACAAGCACTGCGAGCACGACACCGGCAAATATCTTCAGCCGGATATCGGCGGGACGCAGGGGGGTTTCAGCGGCAGCCATGGTGCGAACTGCGGCCTGTGCGCGACCGAGCAGACCCCACGGCCGTACCACCAGCACGACAGCCATCACGACGAACTCAGCCACCAGCGTAAACTTGCTCAGCGAAAACACCACGCCGCCAATGCTTACGTCGCCTATGCCGATGCATAGAGCCTTGATCTCCGCAATCAGCAAGGCCGCTACGAATGCGCCCGGAATCGAGCCCATTCCGCCGACCACCACCACGACGAACGCATTGCCGATCGTATCGATATCAAGCGACAGGTTCGCGGACATGCGAGGCACCTGAAGCGCGCCGCCAAGACCTGCGAGAAATGCGCCGATAAAAAACACGCCCGTGAATAGCCACGCCTGGTTGATACCGAGCGCACCGAGCATTTCCCGGTCACCGGTTGCCGCGCGCACGAGCGTGCCCCAGCGCGTTTTAGTCAGACCGAACCAGAGGATACCCAGCACCACGGGACCGATCACGATCAATGCAATGTCGTAGGTAGGCAGCGCGTGGCCGAGCAGATTGACTGCGCCGCCGAGCAGCGGAGCACGCGGCCCGAACAGGTCTTCCGGCCCCCAGATGTACAGCGCGGCGTCCCGAAAGATCAGCACCAGCGCAAAGGTCGCCAGCAGGTGGAATAACTCGGGCGCCTGATAGATCCGCCGGAGCACGACCATTTCAACCAGCGCACCCAGCACGGCAACGACGAGCGCTGCTGCAAGCATCGAAAGCCAGAAACCGGCGACTGTCGAACCAAAGCGGCTGGCGATGCTATAGGCCACGTACACGCCAAGCATGTAGAACGAGCCGTGCGCGAAGTTGACGATTCGCGTCACGCCGAAGATCAACGACAAACCGGACGCGACAAGAAACATGGCGCAGGCGTCCGCTAGTCCGTTGATGAGTTGCACAGCCAGATTCGAAAGCATCGACGCCTCTATAGCTCGGGATTCATCAAGGTGTTCACGTCGGCAAGGCTGCTTTTTCAAGCGCCGCCTCTCTCCGCCGATACAAATGTACACACTCTAATTCTAGTCTTCTATGCAATGACCATGCCCACTTTATAACTAGAGACTTGTACTAGGTATCCAGCCGTTTATCCCTTGTTTTATTGGGTTTTACAGCTGACGCAAAGCTAACAGTCATGCAAGGACACTTGTTGTGGTGCACCTTATAAAATCAGCGTACACGCCACAATCGCTTTTCCGGTGCGACGGTCCCGCTATTGGTGCAATGCGACGGAGCGGCCGATGAATTGCACCAGACGAAGCAACTAAATAATAAACGTAGCCCTAGCCGTGCAAATGCACTGAATACGAAACGCGCTCACTCGGCATTA
Organism: Burkholderia sp. S171; assembly: GCF_009766085.1. Classification (GTDB taxonomy): domain Bacteria; phylum Pseudomonadota; class Gammaproteobacteria; order Burkholderiales; family Burkholderiaceae; genus Caballeronia. The sequence goes on from NZ_LMUF01000064.1 coordinate 202,977, forward strand.
CTCGGCATCCGGCGCGCTTAGCTTGCGCAGCAAATACAGTGCGGCCACGCGCTCCGCTTCGTTCAGCTCACTCATGGTCAGCTCACTGATACGCAAGGCGGTGGGTGTGATCTGTTCAACCAGACTTTCACCGGCCCGCGTCAGTTGCACCGTCACCTTCCGGCGGTCGTCGGGATTCGTCTGCAACTCGATCAGCTCGCGTACCCTCAGGCGTTCGATTATGCCGCGTACCGTGGCCGCATCGATCGCGGTCGCCTTGCCCAGATCGCTCATCGAAGAGGGTCCAAGCCTCCGGCTGGCGCTCAACACCGCAAACTGCACGGCGGTCAGTTGAGGGTCGTCGATAGTCTGGCTGAAGATGGCGAGATGGCGCTGATAAGCCTTGCGAAGAAGATGCCCGATCTGCTCCGACACCTCATAGCGGGACACAACGTCCTGTGCAGCTTGCGATGAACCGGAAGGAAGCTTCGAAGGCGCCATGATAGTTCGAATGTCGATAGGGTGAAATGGGAAGGGGAGCCCGCCCGGGCAGGGCAGCGCCATTCGTCAAGGTAGCCGGAGCGTCGTTCCGCCTGCCGCTAGTGCACGTGTTTCCGGATTCTCGCCGACGCCTGGGCCAGGTCTTTCCACGGCGCTTCATTCGGTGCGAATGTAGCGCGGATGTAAGACACGAGATCGGCTATCTGACGGTCATCGAAGGAATCCTTGAAGCCGGGCATGTAACCGAGCGCGTCGGTAGCGGGGGCATCAATGCCATTCTGGATGACGTTCAGCAGATTGTCCGGCGTGCCTTCGCTCACGCTGGTGTTCAGCGAGAGCAACGGGCGCACCCCGAAGTTGCCAACACCACCCGTCGCGGAATGACACACCGCGCATGCGCCGTCAAAGATCCGCCGGCCGCTGTCGAGTCCCTGCAGGGTCACGGCGCTTGTGGCGAGATTTTGCTTGGGCTTGGGCATCAAAGCCTCAGCAGCGGGTTGCGGCGACAGCGACGCTACGTAATGCGCCATCGCGCGCACGTCCTCTTCCGGCAGCGTCGACAAGCTCGCGACGACGGGCGCCATCGGCCCCGCCGCGACGCCATGCTCATGCGAGAAACCCGTCTTCAGATAGTCGTACAACGCCTGTTCGGTCCATCGCACCGGCGCTTTCGAATTGGCGACGAGCGATGGCGCCACCCAGCCTTCAGCGCTGCCGCCCGTCAGATACAAACGCCCGCCCTTCTCCGCCCCGAATGCATTGCGCGGCGAATGGCACGCGCTGCAATGTCCGGCGCCATCCACGAGATATGCGCCGCGATTCCATATTGCCGAGCGCGTTGGGTCGGGCTTGAACTCGCCCTGCTTGAGATAGAGCGCGTTCCACCCAGCGACCAGAGCGCGCTGATTCAGCGGAAACGGCAAGCGCGTGACTGGCGGCGAATTTTCGACGGCCGGTTGCGACATCAAATACGCGTACAGCGCGGTCATGTCGGCCTCGCTCATCTTCGTGAACGCGGTGTAGGGAAACGCGGGATACAAGTGATGACCGTCGCGTGAAATGCCCTCGCGCATTGCCCGGTCAAATGCAGCGAACGACCAGTTACCGATGCCCGTCTTCGGATCGGGCGTCAGGTTGGTCGTGTAGACCATGCCAAAAGGCGTCTCAAGGCCGAGACCGCCGGCATTGACCACGCCGCCGGGCGCCGTATGGCAGACCGCGCAATCTCCGAACTCGGCAATCTGGCGACCGCGAGCGATGGTGGCGTCAGACCACGTCGATGCTGCCGGGCGGGCGATCGGTTCAATCGGCGCACGAAGGGGCCACGCCGTGCACGCCAGCCCGATCAGGCTGCCGACACCGCCGGCTGCAAGCGTGGTCCAAAGCGAGCGTTTTGCTCGACGTGGTTTGCTCCCAATCGTGCCGTTCAAACCCGCGCCAAGCGCCGCAAGCACGCGCTCCGGCGTGAACGGCGGGGCCCGGAAACGCACGCCGGTCGCATCGTAAAGCGCATTGGCGATAGCCGCTGCTGCCGGCGAGACATCGATTTCCAGACGATCGCCGGCAGCGCTCTGCGTAGCGACTTCACCGGATGCCGCCGATGCCGGAGCAAGTTCATGCGATACGGCCTGCGCGCCCGGCGTCTCGTCGTGCGAGGGTCGCGCAGTGAGTTGCAGACCCAGGGCGCGCGACGCTGCAGCGGCGATCTGCCGGGCTGGAACGCCACTCAACCGGCCGATACTGCGGCGTCCGCTTGCCCGCCCCGCTATCACCCGTTTAAGCGCAACGTCGCCGGTCAGGCGGTTCACATCAAGATCGACGATCCACGCTGAATAGTCGGGCGTTGGGTTATCGCCGGATGCTGCGTCGTGTTCGTCGAACGCGAAACCGCGGCCATGCGCGACTTCGTTGTTCGCGCGGCGCGTCTTCCGATCCGGCTGATCGTATTTCCACGCCGCCCGCTGCGCCACCGTGTCGATCAGTTCCCGCGCGCCGCCATACTCCACCGGATCGAGGTGATCGAGACGAAACGAAACCGGATCACGATGATGATCGCGCGCGATTTCATCGACGAAAGACTCGCGTGCAAAGGTATGCGCCGAGCCGGGAATCAGCGCGGCGGGATCGTCGACAAGCGACGTGGCGCGGGACGAAGAATAGGGACCCGGATCTTGCGAGACTGCTTCGCCGCCCGTTAAGCCCGGCGTTCGCGCCATGTAGCGCCAGTCGAGCAGCCCACCTTCGCCGTCCAGCGACGCGGCGACAGAAACCGCCGCTTCCCTGACCTGCGACACCGCCATATAACCGCCAACGCATATCGTCCGGCGGGTCTCCGTCATCAAAACGACCGCAGCAAGCGCGGCATATGTGGCGATCAGCGGGTCGGCGCGGTCATCTTGTGCATCGAGTGAATGCAACGCAAAGCTCTCAGGCGGCAGGCCCGTAATAGCAGCAAGCTTCGCCCGTAGATCCGCAGTCTCGGGAGCATGACTCCAGACCGTGAAATTACCGGCATCGTTGCACGCAACAGCCTCGCACGGCAGCAACCTGTCTGCCGGAATCGGCCATGTGTAATGCGCTTCCTGCTGCAAGCCGGAGTGTTGCACGGGTAAAGACGGAGTATCAGCAGCATGTTGCGGACGGGCCGATAACACCAGCGTGCAAGCGGCGTCGCGCGCCTGCTCGAAACGCTCAGCCACGAACGCGGCCACGTTTCCGACGACCACCCAGCGCACGCCGGCTTCCACACTCAACTGCTGCGCGGACCCGAGCAGCGCCGCGTCGGCTTCCCCCAGCACGCACGCGTGAAGCATCGACTCCGGCATCAGCACGGGTCCACCAGAACTTCCTTCGTGCACGGCGTCCATTACCTCAGGTCCATTACAGGGCGTCCATTACATGGGGTCCAATGAATCAGCGTTTTTGTTCGCGTTTCAAATACTCAGCCGCGCGATGCACGGCCTTCATGATTTCAATGTGCGTGCCGCAACGGCACAGGTTGAAGCGCAGCGCGTCGCGGATATCGTCGTCATCAGGCGTGGGGTTGCGATCAAGCAGCGCCTTCGTGCTCATGATCATGCCATTGAGGCAATAGCCGCATTGCGCTGCTTGTTCATCGATAAAAGCGCGCTGGATCGGGTGCAGCGCGTCCAGCGTTCCAAGCCCTTCCAGCGTGAGCGTCTCACGTCCAATAGCTGCCGCAACCGGCACGACGCATGAACGCGCGGGACCGCCGTCCAGCAGCACCGTGCAGGCGCCGCACTGGCCCAGGCCACAACCGTACTTCGGCCCGTTCAGTTCGAAGTCGTTGCGCAGCACGTATAGCAAGGGCGTATCGCGGGTCACCTCGACCGTGCGAGTGCTGCCGTTGACGGTCAGCGTCAATGGTCCGGATAGCGATGCAGCAGAAGCAGACACGCTCATTTTCAAGTCATCGAATCAAGACCGCTCGTGGCAATTCATCCAGACATTGCCGCGCGCGGCCGGGTCGAAATATCAGGCGGCAGCGGCAGAAGCCTGCTTGGCTGACGGCGACGTCAGGGGCTCGTTGAACACGTCATAAGCGAACACCCAAGCCGGATCTTCGTTCGTGCGCAGCCACGTGTTGTTGTGCGAGACCAGTTGTACCTTCGATGCACGCTCCGCCCGATTCGCTTCGTACAGCGCAAACGCTCCGGCGAAATCGGTCGTCCCCACTTCGTCCAGGCAGCGAGTCAGCATGGCTGCATCCTCAATCGCCATGGCCGCGCCCTGCGCCATATGCGGCTTCATCGGATGGCATGCGTCGCCGAGCAGCACCAAGCGGCCGCGGCTCCACAACGGCAGCGGGTCGCGCTCCAGCAGCGGCCACTTCGTGACTTCGGGCGTGGCGTCGATCAGCTTCTGCACCGACGGATGATAGCCCGCGAACACCTCGCGCATTTCGTCGCGGCTGCTGGGCGCAACCGACTGCCCTGCCGGCCACTCAGCCTGCGGAACGCCGGTCACGTAGTAGATTTCATCGCGCTTGGACGTCACGTAATACACCATCATGTGCCGGTCTTCCGACCACCACTTTACACACAGATCGAAGGGATCGGTGCCGAGCAGCGAGGCGGGAAATACCGCGCGATGCGCAACATAACCCGTATAACGCGGCGGTTCCGCGCCGAGCAGATGGTCGCGGATCTTCGAGTTCACGCCGTCCGCGCCAATCACGATATCCGCGGTTTCGACACTGCCGTCCGCAAACGTCAGCCGCACTTCATTGTCCAGCTCTTCAATCCCGCTCAGGCACTTGTTGAACTCGATGGTGCCGGGCGCAACCGCCTCGGTCATCAGTGCATGGAAGTCGCCGCGATGCACCGTGAGATACGACGCGCCATATTCTTTCAACGCGAACTCGCCCAGCGGAATCTGTGCGATGGCTTCGCCCGTTTTCCAGTCGCGGCTGTACCAGTAATCGGGGTGCGAGCCCATGACGTTCAGCGCGTCTTCGCAGTCCATGCGGCGCATGATCTTCATCACGTTGGGGCCGAGGTGAATGCCCGCGCCGAGACGCGAAAACGCAGGAGCCTGCTCGTAAAGGCGAACCGAATACCCGGCGCGCTGCATCAGCGCCGCTGCTGCTGTTCCGCCAAGGCCCGCGCCAATGATTGCAATACGGGGTTTGCTCATGATGATCTCTCCATGTCTGGCGCTCGCCGAAAGTCGTTCAGCCGAGCCTGTTAAATGAACCTATATCGAGTGTACACATTGAATTTTTTTGAGTAAAGAAAATTTGCATTGAATCGATAGCGGTGCGTTTTATCCCTTTATATGTGCATTTTATAAGGGTTTTCACCAATCTAAAGCACGCTTGCACCATTAAAAAATGTTTTCGGAATCTTGTTAAATTCCAATGTGTACACTAGAATTTATCGAACCTGATTGCCGCATCATTTGCCGGACCAACAATGCCGCCACGGGTGGCCCAAGACATACGGAGTCGACTAGATGACCAAGACCTTTCGCATCGGCCAGATCGTGCCGAGCTCGAACACGACGATGGAAACCGAAATCCCGGCCATGCTGCTCGCCCGCCAGAGCATCCGCCCGGAGAGGTTCACGTTCCATTCCAGCCGCATGCGCATGAAGAAGGTGGTCAAGGAGGAGCTCGCGGCCATGGACGCGGAATCGGATCGCTGCGCGCTGGAACTTAGCGACGCGCGCGTGGACGTGCTCGGTTATGCGTGCCTGGTCGCGATCATGGCGATGGGACATGGTTACCACCGCGTGTCGCAGAAGCGGCTGCACGAGCGCACTATCGAGAACGGTGGCGCCGCGCCGGTCATCACCAGCGCAGGCGCGCTTGTCGAAGCGTTGAAGGTCATCGGGGCCAAGCGCGTCGTAGTGGTTGCGCCCTATATGAAGCCGCTGACCGAACTGGTCGTGGACTACATTCGCAATGAGGGGTTTGAAGTCGTCGCCTACCGGGCGCTCGAAATTCCCGACAATCTGGATGTCGGCCGCCACGACCCTCGGCTGTTGCCGGACATCGTGAAAACCCTGCCTTATCAGGACGTCGATGCGATCGTCTTGTCGGCCTGCGTGCAAATGCCGTCGCTTGCCGCAGTGCCGCAAGTCGAGGCAATGACGGGCAAGCCGGTCATCACCGCCGCCATTGCGACGACCTACGCCATGCTGCGTGAGCTGGATCTCGAGCGCGTCGTGCCGGGCGCGGGCGCGCTTTTGTCCGGCGCTTATTGATCCGCCTGCTGACCCGCTTACTGATAGCTTTCGACGCATAGCTTTCGATCCACCCACGGACTCCGCGATGAACTCAACTTTTCTGTACGGCGCGAACGTCAACGCCAATGGCATTCGCCAGCATTACCTGCGCTACGGCGGCACGGAAGGCGTGCGCGCCGGCCGCCCTGCCGTGATCGTGATTCCGGGCATTACCAGCCCGGCCGTCACGTGGGGTTTTGTCGGCGAAACGCTTGGCCGCCAGTTCGATACCTACGTGCTCGATGTACGCGGCCGCGGTCTGTCCGAAGCATCGTCAACACTTGACTACAGCCTCGACGCGCAAGCCGCCGATGTCATCGCGCTCGCTCACTCGCTCGGCCTTGAACACTATGCGCTTGTCGGCCACTCCATGGGCGCCCGCATCGCGATCCGTGCTGCCCGCAGCGCTCCGAAGGGCCTGACACGCACAGTGCTGGTCGATCCGCCGGTGTCCGGTCCGGGCCGCCGCGCGTATCCGGCCAAGCTGCCGTGGTATGTCGATTCGATCCGCCTGGCTGTGAAAGGCATCGACGTAGAGGGCATGCGCGCTTTCTGCCCGACCTGGACCGAAGACCAGTTGCGTGTGCGCGCGCAATGGCTGCATACCTGCGATGAACGCGGCATGCTGACTTCGTTCGAAGGTTTCCATACTGACGACATCCACGCCGACCTGCCCCTGCTTCGCGTACCTTCACTGCTGATCACGGCCGCGCGCGGCGACGTGGTTCTCGACGAAGACGTGCAGGAAATGCAGACACTCGCACCGGGACTGCTGCATACCCGCGTGCCGGATGCCGGCCACATGATTCCGTGGGATAACGAAGCCGGCTTCTATGAAGCTTTCGGCGATTTCCTCGGCGCAAAGCTCGTTTAAGTGCAACGCAAGACGAGCCGACACTGACACTCATTCTTCAGGAGTCAACATGCCAATCAGCGATTACGAAATGATTGCCGCGTGGAAGCAGGTACTGACGTTGTCGAAGCTGCAAGCCGGCCAGACCGTCACCATCCTCACCAGCGCGTCCACGCATCCACAAACGCTTTCAAGCGCACTGATCGCCACGCAGTCGATGGGCGCAATCGTCAACCGGCTCGACCTCTTGCCGGTAAATGGTGAAAAGGCCCTGAGCCGCGACTCGCTCGCGTATCTCGGCACCACGCCTCTCACCGGCAACCTGGCTGCTATCGCTGCGTTGAAGGCGAGCGATCTCGTGCTCGACCTGATGACCTTGTTGTTCTCGCCTGAGCAGCACGAGATCCTCGCGACCGGCACGAAGGTCCTGCTGGCAGTCGAACCGCCCGAAGTGCTCGCGCGGCTCGTGCCCACCGAAGCCGATCGCACCCGCGTGAAGGCAGCAGCCGAGCGGATCAAGGCGTCGCGTGAAATGCGCGTCAAGTCAAAAGCGGGCACGGAACTCGTGTGTCCGCTGGGCGAGTTTCCCGCTATCTCCGAGTACGGTTTCGTCGATGAACCGGGCCGCTGGGATCACTGGCCAAGCGGTTTTGTGCTGACGTTCCCGAACGAGGGACAAGCGAGCGGCCAGATCGTGATCGATCGCGGCGACATCTTGCTGCCGCAGAAAAAGTACGTGAACGATCCGATCACGCTGACCGTGGAAAACGGTTACGCCACGCGTATCGATGGCGGCGTGGATGCGGCGTTGCTAAGCGACTACATGGCCTCGTTCAACGATCCTGAAGGCTACGCAATCTCGCATATCGGCTGGGGTCTGCAGCCTCGCGCGCGCTGGTCGACGCTCGGACTGTATGACCGCGAAGCGACCATCGGCATGGATGCACGCGCGTTCGAAGGCAACTTCCTGTTTTCGCTTGGACCCAACAACGAAGCAGGCGGCAAGCGCACGACCACGTGTCACATCGACATCCCGCTGCGCCATTGCGACGTGATGCTCGACGGCGATGCCGTGGTTTGCGATGGCGTGGTGATGGACCGATAGATATCGACCCCTTGGAGCAATTCGAATGAGCGACATCCAGAGCCACGCCGAATCGGGCGTGTACAAACAGCAGGGATTTGGCACGCCGTTGCCGGTGCAAGGCAATATCGGCTTGCTGATTGTCGACTTCGTGGTCGGCTTCGCGGATCCCAAGACCTTCGGCGGCGGTAACATTGCACCGGCTATCGAACGCACGGTGCATCTGCTGGCCGCCGCGCGCCGGCACGGCTGGCCGGTTGCGCATAGCCGCATTGTGTATGCGGCCGACGGCAGCGACGACAACGTGTTTTCGCTGAAAGTGCCAGGCATGGCGACGCTCACCGAAGACCATCCGAACAGCGCGATCGTGCCTGAGTTGACACCTGCAGCGGGCGAACTGGTCGTGCGCAAGACCGTGCCTTCCGCGTTCTTCGGCACGCAACTCGCGCCGTGGTTATCGCAGCGTGCGGTGCAGACGTTGATCGTGGCTGGTGCAGTCACGAGTGGATGCGTGCGGGCAAGCGTGGTGGATGCGATGTCGCATGGTTTCCGTCCGCTGGTTGTATCTGATTGCGTCGGCGATAGAGCCATTGGTCCGCACGATGCGAATCTCTTCGACATGCAACAGAAATATGCCGCGGTCATGACGCTCGAAGAGGCCCTTTCGAGTATCGAAAAACGCCAGGCGTAAGCACTCGATCATCCTCTATTAATCACCTCAGTTTAGCGCTCCAGCGTCCTCCGGGTTCATCCCGCGGGACGCTTCATCACGTCTATAACAAAAAATATAAGTCTTTGATTTATATAGATTTTTTGTTAAAAAATCGTTGCATTCCTGATTTTGATTCCGTAACTTTGCATGTGTCGCGACACATGCGCCGAGCTATCTCGAACACGCTCAAGTCAAGCCCCGTTCAGCTCAGCTCTTCAACGACCTACAACTCAAAATCAATGACTCATTACTCGCGCCTGCAGCTTCAACGTAACCGGATGTTCAAGCCCGCAGTACTCACAGCAGCTTCGTTGGCAGTCGTCGCGGTATCCGCATTGCCGCGTGCCGCCCATGCACAAGTCACGCTGTATGGCGCGGTCGACTCAGGGATCACCTATGTCAACAACGTGCGCACCACGGCTAACACAGCAGGCAATTACACGGGCTCCTCAGAGACGCGCATGGCAAACGGCGTGGTGTGGGGATCGCGATTCGGCTTCAAGGGAACCGAGGATCTGGGCGGCGGCAATCAAGTCATCTTCACGCTGGAAAACGGCTTCACGCCGTCCAACGGCGCGCTGGGAAACAGCGGCCGGTTGTTCGGACGGCAAGCCTTCGTCGGGCTGAGCAATTCGCAATACGGCACCGTTACGCTGGGCCGTCAGTACGACTCGGCCAACGAGTATGTCGGCAATCTGATCTACGGCATGGGCAGCAGTTTCGTGCACGTTGGCGACCTCGATCACCTTGACACCATCGCGCGCGTGGACAACGCATTGAAGTACACGAGCCCGCTGATGGGCGGTTTCCGCTTCGGCGGCCTGTATTCATTCGGCGGCACGCCCGGCTCGATCTCTTCGGGCTCGACATGGAGCATCGGTGGTTCGTATGCGCAAGGACCGCTCGCACTTGCAGCCAGTTACGTGGACATGCGCCGCTCGACCACTGCCGATCCGACGACCTGGACCGCCACTGCCGACAGCGTGTTCAATTCATCGGTGAACGAGGGTTATGCGAGCGCGCAAAGCGCCAAGTTTGCCGCGCTCGCCGCGCAATATCAGATCGGCGGATTGAAGGCTGGCCTGACCTATACGAACACGCGCTATATCGCAGGGAATACCTCGTTGTTTGATGGCTCCGCCGTGTTCGACAACTACTCGACTTACCTCAAGTACCTCGTCACGCCGGCGACGCAACTGTTCGCGACCTACGGTTACACCGCGCGCCACGACGTCTCCACCGCGCAAGGCGAAGCCGGGACGGCGCACTACAACCAGTGGGCAACCGGGGTGAACTACTCGCTCTCGAAAAGCACCGGGGTCTACGCGCAGGCGGTCTACGTGCGCGCCAGTGGCAACGCGGTGAATGCACGCGGTCAGATTGTTGCAGCGACTGGCGTAGCGGGCGACCTGACGCTCGGCGCATCGGCTGCGACCGCCGGCCAGTTCGCGACAACGCTCGGCCTCTACCACCTGTTCTGATCTTTCTTCACAGCACCGATTTTCCAGGAGACACGACATGTCGACCCCATCGATAGACACTTTGCGCGGCACGCTGCACACCGACGCACAGGCAGAACGCGAGCTGTACAAGAAACTCACCTGGCGGCTGATCCCGTTCTTCTGCCTCTGCTATTTTTCAGCCTACCTGGACCGCGTGAACGTGGGTCTGGCGAAGCTGCAGATGCTGGATGCGCTGCACTTCAGCGACACCGTCTATGGCTTGGGAGCAGGTCTTTTTTTCGTCGGTTATATTCTCTTTGAAGTGCCGAGTAACCTGATCCTGCAGAAGGTGGGGGCGAAGCTCTGGATCGCGCGGATCATGGTCACGTGGGGCATCCTTTCCGGGCTCACGATGTTCGTCAAGACGCCCGGCCAGTTTTATACGCTGCGCTTCCTGTTAGGCGTTGCGGAAGCCGGCTTCCTGCCGGGCGTGCTGCTGTATCTGACGAACTGGTTCCCCGACGCGCGCCGCAGCAAGATCATCGCGCTCTTCATGATGGGGCTGCCGCTGTCGAGCCTGATCGGCGGGCCGTTGTCCGGCTGGATCCTGACCTTCTTCGACGGCATGCACGGCTGGCAAGGATGGCAGTGGCTGTTCGGGATCGAAGCGTTGCCGTCGATCGTGCTCGGCGTGCTGGTGTTTTTCTACCTGCCCAATACGGTGGAGTCGGCGAAGTTCCTTGATAGCGACGAACGTCTGCGCCTGAAGCGCGATCTCGCGCAGGAATCACATGACGGCAAGAGTCATCGGCTGCGTGATGCGTTCACGGATCCGAAAGTATGGGCGCTGGGTCTCATCGATTTGTGCGTGCTGCTCGGCACCTATGCAATCAGCTTCTGGATGCCAAGCATCATTCGCGATTCCGGCGTGAAGAGCGCGCTCGAGATCGGCATGCTGACCGCCATCCCGAATGCGCTGGCCGTGATCATGATGCTGGTAACGGGCGCAAGTTCGGACAAGCGCCGCGAACGCCGCTGGCATATCGTCGTACCTTTTGCCTGCACCGCGTTCGGCCTGATCGCGAGCACGTTCTTCAGCGGCAACACGGCGATCACCGTGATCCTGCTGTCGATCGCCAACGCAGGCGTGGCCGCGGCCATGCCGGTCGTCTGGGCACTGCCCTCCACGTTCCTGCGGGGCACGGCTGCTGCTGCGGGCATTGCGTTCGCTTGCTCGATAGCAAACCTGGGCGGCTTTGCCAGCACCTACGTGCTGGGCTGGATGAAGGACACGACCCACAGTATGAGCGCCGGATTGATCACCTTCGGCATCTGCATGCTGGCGGGTTGCCTCTTGGTGTTGGCGATGCCGAAGCGTATTGTTAATCGTTGACGCCGGGCATTAAGACAAAGCGTTGAAGCTGGTCGTTCAAGCGGTTTAGTCGAATAAAGCGGCATTTTCAGGAATCGTCATGCCTACTGAAGCAGCGCTCACCCGAGGTGAACTGCTCGCGCGCAGCGGCTGCCTGACCATCGTCAGGCAGCCGCTCGCGCCGGTAAAACCCGCGCCCGGTCAACCGGGCAGCGGGTCTTCCTACGTTCAGGACTCGCCGGAAATTTTCGTCGCGATACTCGACGATGGCCGCATCCTGGCGTTCAACGGCCACGTCGATCTCGGCACCGGCATCCGCACGTCGCTAGCGCAAATCGTGGCGGAGGAACTCGACGTGCCGGCCCCGCGCGTCAAGATGATCCTCGGCGACTCCGCCCGAGTGCCCAACCAGGGGCCGACCATCGCCAGCGCGACCATCCAGATATCCGCCGTGCCGCTCAGGTTTGCTGCGGCGCAAGCGCGGTTCGTGTTGATCGGGCTGGCAGCGCAGCGTTGGGGCATCGATGCCGCCCGCCTTGCCACCGACGACGGTTATGTCATTGCCCCGGACAAGACCCGCATCGGCTTCGGCGAGCTGCTCCAGGGGCAACGGATCTCCCTTCCGATCGACTCGTCCGTCGCGGTAAAGGACCCGTCCACTTACCGGATTGTCGGGCGGGCAACACCACGCGTCGATCTGCCTGCCAAGGCCACCGGCACCCTCACCTTCGTGCACGACATGCGCGTGCCGGGCATGCTGCACGGCCGCGTCGTGCGGCCGCCGTATGCGGGACATGATTGCGGCGCTTTCATTGGCAGGACGCTGATCGACGTGGACCATTCATCGGTCGATACGCTGCCGGGCGTGCGCGGCGTGGTTGTTATCGGCGACTTCGTTGGCGTGGTGGCCGAGCGGGAGGAGCAGGCGATCCGCGCAGCGCGCGCGCTACTCGTCCGGTGGCGCCCGCTGCCGCCGCTGCCGTCCCTCGATGACCCCGCGGTGGCGATATCCAATGCTCCGGCTCAGCGGCGCCTGCTGCTGGAAGAAGGGGACGTGGAGAGCGTGCAAGGCCAAACCGGGACGACCACGCTGACACGCAGTTATGTCTGGCCGTACCAGATGCATGGATCGATCGGGCCGTCTTGTGCCCTTGCGGACTATCAGGAAGGACGCATCACGGTATGGTCGGGCACGCAGAACCCGCAGACCTTGCGCTATGACTTGTCGAGTCTGGTCGGGCGCAATGAAGCCGATATCGATATCGTCCGCATGGAGGCCTCCGGATGCTATGGCCGCAATTGCGCCGACGACGTTGCCGGCGACGCGCTCCTGCTCTCGCGTGCGATGGGCCATCCGGTGCGGGTCCAGCTATCGCGCGCGGACGAACATCAGTGGGAGCCAAAGGGCACGGCGCAAGTTGTGGATGTGACCGGCACGGTGTCCCGCAGCGGCGACACGTTGGGCTATACGTTCGCCTCGCGCTATCCGTCAAATGATGCGCCCATGCTCGCCCTACTGCTTACCGGCGCGACGCCGGCCGAGCCGCGCGTCTTTGAAATGGGCGACCGGACTGCGGTTACGCCCTACACCTTCGCGCATCGCCGTTTCGTCTGCCACGACCTGGCGCCGCTGGTCAGGGCGTCGTGGTTCAGAGGGGTGTCGGCGCTGCCGAACTCCTTCGCCCATGATGTATTCATCGATGAACTCGCGTTCGAGAGCGGCGCCGATCCCCTGGCATTCCGGCTACGTCATCTCAAGGACGAGCGGGCGGTGGCGTTGCTCGAGGCAGTCGCGGAACGCGCAGGCTGGCAAGCCCGTGCCGAACGTGGTCCTGCGCGCGATACCGGCGAACGCGTGCTTCAAGGACGCGGCGTGGCCTATGCACGGTATGTGCATAGCCGCTTTCCCGGTTTCGGTGCGGCCTGGTCGGCGTGGATCGTCGATCTGGAAGTCGACACCGTCAGCGGAGAGATCCGCATCAAGCGGGTGACGGTGGGTCAGGACACGGGCACCGTGATCAATCCGGATGGCGTGCGCCATCAGATCCACGGCAACGTGATCCAGACCCTGAGTCGTACGATGAAAGAGCGTGTGCGCTTCACCGACGGTCTGGTCGCAAGCAAGGAATGGGGCAGCTATCCGATCCTGACATTCCCCGAACTGCCGCCCGTGGACGTGGTGCTGGTCGACCGGCAAGGCGAGCCGCCGCTCGGCGCCGGTGAGTCCGCTTCGCTCCCCGGTGCACCCGCTATCTCCAATGCGCTATTCGATGCAACCGGCGTGAGGTTCCGCGCGCCGCCATTCACGCCAGATGCGGTCAGAGCCACGCTGCAGGCCGCCGTGACGCCGGCACCTGCCGAGCATCGATGAGTGCGTAGCAAGCGGCCTGTACGTGGCTATCTGTAGTGGTAAGCACGTACAGGTTAGTTATCTTCCGCCCGCGTCATGGCGCGCAACAGATACACGATGGCAACGCGCTCCGCCGGGTTCAGCCCGCCGAAAGTCTGCTCGCTCACCTGCTTTGCAAAAGGTACGGTCTGGTCGATCAACGCCAGGCCTTCCGGTGTGGTGCGCACCAGCAGCTTGCGGCCGTCGAGCGGGTCGGGCGAGACCACGATCAGCGAACGCGCTTTCAGGCGCTCAACGACGCCGCGGATGGTGGCCTGGTCGATTGCTGTCGCCTTGACGATGTCGTTGAGCGAGCAGGATTGCTGCTCCTTGACCGCACATAGCGTGACGAATTGTGCTGCGGTCAGGTCAGAATCCGGTATGGCCTCCTGGAAGATAGCGACATGGCGCTGGTATGCACGTCGCAGCAGGTGGCCGATCTGCTCGGAGAAGTGATACTCCTCGCTGCCTGCAACGACCGGAGTGGGGGATGGCTTTTTGGACATGGGAAGAATTGTAGGGTACACGTTCTATTATGCTTCGATTACGGCGACGCACCGCTTTCTTCAGTCCTACCGTGATTCCCTTTTATCATAGTCGGTGGCGCGCCTTTCGGCGGCGTTGTAAAGCCCTGCCTTGGGTATTCCGACCTGCGTCAGAACGCCACGATGACAAACCCTTGAGTTCTGGCGAAAATGGTATAAAATTTTATACACAAGGACGCCATGACGCCGGAGAAAGAAATTCGCTGGGTAGGGTCCGCCTACGACGACCTATTGGAGTTTCCAGAGGAGCCACGCAGGGATGCCGGCTTCCAGTTGAGCAAGGTTCAGTCTGGGCTCGACCCAGAGGACTGGAAGCCGTTTGGGGAGGTGGGTGCTGGAGCTCGGGAAATCCGTATCAGGGACACCAGCGGCATTTTCCGGGTGATGTACGTAGCCAAGTTCGAGGAAGCGGTATATGTCCTCCACTGCTTCCAGAAAAAAACCCAGGCAACCAGCAAGCGGGATAAGGAAATCGCCGAGGCGCGCTATCGCGCCGTGGCCAACGCAAGGAAGAGCAATCAATGACGATCGATACTGAAATCCGCCATGTGACGAAACCGGGCGCAAATCTGTTCCGTGAACTCGGATTTTCGGCTGAGGAAGCGAAGCGGTTGCAAGCAGCTTCGCGCAAGCAAATCAACGACACACAGAAGCTCAAGGAGCAATTGATGTCGGAGCTTGCCGACTGGATCGAGCAGCATCAGCTCAAGCAGGCAGAGGCGGCAAAAATCCTGATGGTGTCGCGGCCACGCGTGTCCGACGTAGTGAACAAGAAGACGGCCAAGTTCACTATCGATACGTTGGTCGAGATGCTCAGCAGAGTAGGAAAGCAAGTCAGGCTGGCAATCGGTCAATAGTCGAAGCACCCGGCACGGGGGAGTCGAGAACCTCTCATCGCCCCAACGCCGGATCCAGCACCGCCGCCAGTTTCTCAAACGCTGGCTCGATCTCCTCTTCGGCCACGCAGCCGTACCCGATCAGCAAGCCCGACATGCCCTCGCCTGGGCGCAGGAAATAACCCGACAGCGGCCGCACCACAATGTTGACCGCGAGCGCCGCTTTCGCCACTTCACGATCATCCACGCCATCAGGCAAACGCAGCACGAGATGCAGCCCGGCATCGCCGCCGACAATCTGCAACGCGTCGCCATACCGCTTCCTGATCGTGTCCAGCAGTATCTGGCGACGCTGCCCGTAGATCCCCCGCATCCGCCGGATATGCGACGTGAAATGCCCCTCCGCGATGAACTCGGCCAGCACCGCCTGCTGCAACAACTGCCCCTCGCGATACAACTCGGCGGAAGCCGTCGCAAAGCTCGCCGACAACCCCTCGGGCACCACGATGTAACCAATCCGCAGCCCCGGAAAAAGTGTCTTGCCGAAGCTGCCCACGTAGATCACCTGACCGGCTGTGTCGAGTCCTTGAAGCGATGCGAGCGGCCGGCTGCCGTATCGAAACTCGCTGTCGTAATCGTCCTCGATAATCCAGCAGCCGTTTTGCCGCGCGAACTCCAGCAGCATCCGCCGCCGCGCGAGGCTCATCACCATGCCCAGCGGGTATTGATGCGACGGCGTAACCAGCATCAGCTTGGGCGGATCGGCAAGATCATCTGCGGAAGGATTGATGCCCTCTGCATCCACGGGAATAGCCTTGAGCGATAGCCCAGACACTTGCAACACGCTACGCACGCCCCAGTAGCACGGGTCTTCGGTCCAGATGACATCGCCGGAATCGGACAGCAGGCGCACGGCAAGATCGATGGACTGGTGAATCCCCGTCGTCACGATAATTTGTTCCGGCGTGCAGCGCACCGAACGCGAGGTCCGCAAATAATCGGCGAGCACCTGACGCAGCTTGGGCAAACCACCGCCGGGCGCATAGGTCAGCAAGTCCGGCGGCAAGCGGCGCCAGTATTTGGATTGCAAGCGGCTCCAGACGGCCGCTGGAAACTTCGATACATCGGGCACGCCGGGCATGAACGCCCCGCCTTGCCGCTGCGACACACCCGCCCCTTGCAACAACTGTGCGCCGCGCGCGGACAGAACACGCGGTTCCGCAGGGGCCGTATCGCTCGCCGTGGATTCCGCGCCCACGATCTCGTCCGGCGCGCTGTCCGAGACAAACGTGCCCTGCCCCGTCGCCGACCACACGTAGCCTTCCAGCGCGAGTTGCTCATACACCTGCGTGACCGTATTACGGCCGAGGCCCAGCTCGCTCGCGAGCAATCGGGACGATGGCACTTTGGTCCCCGCCGGCAATTCCCGCGACAGGATGGCCTGCTGCAACAAGCCATACAACTGTCGATAAATGGGCAGCCCGCCCG
The DNA here is from genome assembly GCF_009766085.1 of Burkholderia sp. S171. GTDB lineage: Bacteria > Pseudomonadota > Gammaproteobacteria > Burkholderiales > Burkholderiaceae > Caballeronia. The sequence continues at coordinate 219,926 of NZ_LMUF01000064.1, forward strand.
TTCGTTCAATCCGCTGAGCGAGCCAGTCGGACAACATGCTTGCACGCATCGCGGACATCGAAGAATTGGCTCCTATAAAAACACGGAAATGGCTCTGATTGAAAGAGCCAAATCTTACTATAGTCGAGATACCGCCTAAAAACCCACCAAGGAGCGATGCCGTGAGCCAGACCCTGAAGAACGCCGACCTGAAAGCCCGCAAAGACGCCGCGACACCGCGCGGTGTCGGCGTGATGTGTGATTTCTACGCTGAACGTGCCGAAAACGCCGAGCTGTGGGATGTGGAAGGCCGCCGTTTCATCGACTTCGCGGCGGGCATCGCGGTATGCAACACCGGACATCGGCACCCGAAAATTGTCGCGGCAATGCGCGCGCAACTCGAGCGCTTCACGCATACGGCGTATCAGATCGTCCCTTATGAATCGTATGTTTCGCTCGCCGAGAAGATCATCGAGCGCGCACCCGGCGACCATGCAAAGAAGGCCGCGTTCTTCACGACTGGCGCGGAAGCGGTCGAGAACGCCGTCAAGATCGCGCGTGCCGCGACGGGCCGTCCGGGCGTGATCGCATTCACTGGCGGGTTCCACGGCCGCACGTTCATGGGCATGGCGCTCACGGGCAAGGTGGCACCCTACAAGATCGGCTTCGGACCGTTCCCGTCCGACGTATTCCACGCCCCGTTCCCGAACCCGCTGCGCGGCATCACGACAGAGGATTCGCTGCGCGCCATCGAGCATCTTTTTGCGGCGGATATTGAAGCCAAGCGTGTTGCCGCGATCATCTTCGAACCGGTTCAGGGTGAAGGCGGCTTCTATCAGGCACCCGTGGAATTTGTCCGCGCGTCGCGCAAGCTCTGCGACACCCACGGCATCCTGCTGATCGCCGATGAAGTGCAGACCGGCTTCGCGCGCACCGGCAAGATGTTTGCCATGCAGCACTACGACGTGGTGCCGGACCTGATGACCATCGCCAAAAGCCTCGCTGGCGGCATGCCGCTGTCGGGCGTGGTCGGCCGTGCCGATGTGATGGACTCGGTCGCGCCCGGTGGTCTTGGCGGCACGTATGCCGGCAATCCGCTAGCGGTGGCATCGGCGCATGCGGTGCTCGATATCATCGATGAAGAGAAGCTCTGCGAGCGTGCCGTGCGGCTGGGCGACAAGCTGAAGTCGCGGCTGTCATCGATTAAGGCAGACGTCCCCCAGATCGCCGATGTGCGCGGCCCCGGTGCCATGATCGCCGTCGAATTCTGCAAGCCGGGAACCACCGAAGCCGATGCCGCTTTCGCCAAGCGCGTGCAAACCCTGGCGCTTGAACGCGGCCTGCTTTTGCTGATCTGCGGCGTGTATAGCAACGTGATCCGGTTCCTGTTTCCGCTGACCATTCAAGACGCCGTGTTCGATGAAGCGCTCGCTATTCTCGAACGTGTCCTGACAGAAGAAGTGGGTGTTGCAGCATGAGCACGCAACGTTCATCCATGCAGTTGAAAGACCCGGCGCTGCTGCGTCACGACGCGTTCATCGACGGCGAATGGCAAGGTGCCGATAACGCATCGACCTTCGAAGTCATCGATCCGGCGAACGGTCAGTCGCTCGGTAACGTGCCGAACATGGGCGCGGCGGAAACGCGTCGCGCGATCGATGCGGCCAACACCGCGTGGCCGCTGTGGCGCAAGAAAACCGCGAAGGAACGCGCGGCCATTCTGCGCCGCTGGTACGAACTGATGCTCGAAAACGCCGACGATCTCGCCATGATCCTCACCCGCGAGCAAGGCAAGCCGCTCGCCGAAGCGCGCGGTGAGATCGTCTACGCGGCGTCGTTTATCGAGTGGTTCGCGGAGGAAGGCAAACGCGTCGCGGGTGACACGCTGGCATCGCCCGTCGCTGATAAACGCATCGTGGTGACGAAGGAGCCCATCGGCGTCTGTGCCGCTATCACGCCGTGGAATTTCCCGAGCGCGATGATCACGCGCAAGGTCGGTCCAGCGCTCGCAGCCGGTTGTTCGATCGTGGTCAAGCCCGCTGAGGCAACGCCGTTTTCTGCGTTCGCAATGGCCGTGCTGGCCGAGCGCGCGGGGCTGCCCAAGGGCGTGCTGAACATCGTGACGGGTGATCCGAAGGCGATCGGTGCCGAGCTGACTGGCAATCCGATTGTCAGGAAGCTGTCGTTCACAGGATCGACGCAGGTCGGCCGGCTGCTGATGGCGCAAAGTGCGCCGACCGTCAAGAAGGTGTCGCTGGAGTTGGGCGGTAATGCACCGTTTATCGTTTTCGACGACGCCGATATTGACGCCGCAGTCGAGGGCGCTATTGCGTCGAAATACCGTAATAGCGGGCAGACTTGCGTGTGTACGAACCGGTTTTATGTTCATGATCGGGTGTATGACGAATTTTCCGCCAAGCTGGGCGCGGCTGTTGCGAAGCTCACGGTAGGCAATGGATTGGAAAGCGGCGTTTTGCTCGGGCCGCTGATTAATGACGCCGCAGTGCAAAAGGTTGAATCGCATATTCAGGACGCGCTGGACAAAGGCGCGAAGGTCGTAGTCGGCGGCAAGCGGCACGCGCTTGGATTCGGTTTCTTTGAGCCGACGGTGTTGTCGGGGGTGACTTCGGAGATGAAAATCGCCAGGGAAGAAACGTTTGGGCCGCTCGCACCGTTGTTCCGGTTTTCTTCCGATGAAGAAGTGATTCGTATGGCTAACGATACCGAGTTTGGACTGGCTGCGTATTTTTATAGCCGGGATATTGGACGGGTTTGGCGTGTCGCCGAAGCGCTGGAATATGGCATGGTCGGGATTAATACCGGGCTTATTTCTAATGAGGTCGCGCCGTTTGGCGGGGTTAAGCAATCCGGGCTCGGACGCGAAGGTTCGCGGTATGGGATCGATGACTATCTGGTGATCAAGTATTTGTGTATCGCCAGTTGAGGGACATTCGCACTTGGGGGTGGTTTTGAGTTGTGGGGTTTTTGGGGTTGGTGGTAGGGGGCTAGGGTCCGAGGGTAGCGGTCGGAGTCAATGCCGGGTTGCTGCTTTTCGGCCTTAGCGGTCTGCTTGCGTCGGATTTTCTCTTTGTCACTGTTAGCCACTGTGCGTGGCGGCACGTCGTTTCTTTGCCCAAAGCG
>NZ_LMUF01000064.1:223055-223166 GCF_009766085.1 Burkholderia sp. S171
GCTTCCACTCGATTCTTTTTCTGCCAATCGGCTCTGTCTTTTCCTGCGCATGTATCACAGTCAGGTTTAGTGCCGGATAGCGTTTCTGCTTGCCGATGGGCGGCAACACCG
>NZ_LMUF01000064.1:223176-334717 GCF_009766085.1 Burkholderia sp. S171
GCGCGTTCGTTTGGTCGTCAAATCCAATCCCAGATTAGCTTGTCTCATGCCAAAATCGTCGCAGTCTTCGGCCTATTTGGCAACTTAATTTCTGCATGATTTATGCAGACCTTCCTTAGCCGGAATCCGAGATTCGTAAGTCTGATCAAATCATAACCTGCGTGCCTTCTTTGGACGCTGGACATATAAAAGTGTGACGGAGACAACCATGCAAAATGCCACGGAGCGGGTCCCCGATGCTCTATCAAGTTCGGTCACGGACATCGAGTCAAGGGTAATGAGGAAGGTGATCCGGCGGCTCGTGCCATTGATGGTTCTGCTGTTTGTCATCAACTTTCTGGATCGTGTGAACGTTGGCTACGCCGCACTGACGATGTCGAAAGATATCGGACTGGGGCCGGCGGTGTTTGGCTTTGGCGTGGGCTTGTTTTCTATCGGTTACATCATCTTCGAGATCCCAAGCAATCTGCTGCTGCATCGAGTGGGCGCGCATATATGGATCGCACGCATCATGGTGACGTGGGGCATCGTCTCGATGGGAATGGCATTTGTCACCGGGCCCACAAGCTTCTACATCGCGCGCTTCTTGCTTGGTGTTGCTGAGGCTGGCTTCATGCCGGGCATGACGTTGTACCTCAGTTATTGGATACCTAATCGCCACCGTGCGCGCGTCAATGCACTCTGGTTTATTGGCATGCCGATCGCCATTGTGGCCGCGGGTCCTCTAAGTGGATTGCTTTTGCAGTACTTCAATGGAGTGTGGGGGATACGCGGATGGCAATGGATCTTCATCGTTGAGGGGATGCCTGCGCTTCTGGTCGCGGTTGTAACCTATATCTACCTCACACCTTGTCCGGAACGCGCCAATTGGCTGACCCACGCCGAGAAAAGCTGGCTGAAAAGCGCGCTGGCCGATGACCATCAAAAAAGGGCGGCACAGTTCGGGGAGATCCTTTCCGCGAAGGCAGCGCTCCTCAATCCGCGCGTTTGGTTCCTCGGCTTCCTGTACATCGGGATGAATATCATCCTGTCGTCGGTGAATGCATGGTTGCCGACGATCATCAAGTCATGGGGATCGGTGAATGTTTTCGAAGCGTCGGCGCTGACGGCGATTCCCTGGTTCTTCGCGGGTATATGCGCGTTCATATGGGCGCGGTTCGCTGACCGGTCACGCGAGTACTACAAGAACGTAACGTGGCCGTTGGTTTTCTGTTCTCTCGGACTGCTCGCGAGCGCGTTCGCCACGTCCCCAGTGGTTAGTCTCGCCTGCCTCACGGTGGCGGTAATCGGAATCATGACCGCGTACACCGTATTCTGGGTCTTGCCCGGCGCGCTGCTATCGGGGGCGGCAGCCGCTGGCGGTATCGCGCTCATCAATACGTTAGGCAACCTTGGTGGTTTTGTGGGGCCGTCCGTGTTGGGTGCGATCAAGCAGGCGACGGGGTCCTTTTATGGCGGTCTGCTCTTTATGGGCGCGGCGGCGGCGTGCTCTGCAATTCTCATCCTTTTCGCGCGCCCGTCGATCAGGAAGCAGATCGTGACCAGCCATGTCAGGTAGGCTGGGCGAACCGTGATCGAGAGCGGAATACATCGGATGGCAAACGAGGATTCGAATATGCAACCGAGCGCCGCAAGGGCATCGCCGCTGACAATGGATCTCGCGCGGCGCGGTGCCATGTTGTCGTTCCATGAGCTTCCACGGCCGGTCGTCCTACTCGCGCGCGACGCGATCATGGACTTCTTCGCCGTCGCGATCGCTGGAGCGCGCGAGCCGCTTGCCGACATCGTGTTCGCGGAACTGTCGGACATGGGCGGTGCAACGCAGTCGAGCGTGATCGGACGGGGCGTAAAAATGCCTGCGGCCAATGCAGCGCTCTTAAATGGGACGGCCGCGCACGCGCATGATTATGACGATTGCAGCATGGCATTGAGCGGGCATCCGACGGCCGCGATATTACCCGCCGTGCTGGCGCTTGCGGAGCGTCGGATCAGCAGCGGCAGCGACGTAATGACCGCGTACGTCGCCGGTTACGAACTTGCGTGTCATATCGGCTCGATCATCGGCCCTAGCAGCCAGCGAAGAGGTTTTCATCTGACAGGGACTGTCGGCATGCTGGGAGCTGCGGCAGCAGCGGCACGCCTACTCGGATTGAACGCGTGTGCGACGGCTCGCGCGATCGGCATCGCGGCGAGTCAGGCTGGCGGACTTCGCGTTGAAGGCGGAACAATGTGCAAACCGCTTCACCCTGGGCGCGCAGCTCAAGGCGGAGTCGTCGCGGCTCTGCTCGCAAGCCGCGGCTTTGTAGCGCGAATCGACATTCTTGAATGTGAGCGCGGTTTTATCGACGCCTATAGCTCGATCGATCCTCGTCAAATTGGCAGGGTTCCTGACGGTATCGAGCAGTTCTTTCTCGAATCGAACATTATCAAACGACATGCTGCCTGTTTCTTTACCCACGCGGGTATCGAATGTGCAGGTGCGGTGCGATCGCATCCTGATTTCGACATCGATGGGGTCACGGAAATCCAACTATTCCTGCATCCGGAGACAATCCGGTCGTGCAGCGTCATTTCTCCGGCCAACAGCCTCGAAGCGAGACGCAGCCTGCCGTACACTGCGGCAATGGCGCTCCTCGGCATAGATGGTGCAATACCTGATTTTTTTGACCGGGTCACTGGAGCGCAGAGCACGAAACTCGACAAGGTTCGACTGATGATTACGCTTGAACCGGACCCCATACTGTCGCACACAGCTGCCCGTATCACGGTTCGGTTCAGGACTGGCAAGATGCTCGCGGCGTCGCGCGACGCCGCCGATCCAAGCGATCACGACACAGCATGGTGCGACCCGTTGCGCGGCAAGTTCAACATTCTTGTCTCATCATCCTTGACACCTGCCCAGGCCATGGAACTTCATTCGATGCTGGATACGTTCGATCTGTTGCCTGACATTTCAGCGGTCATGACCTTGGCCGCCGGAACTTGTCACTCATGAGTTCAAGTCACGACGGCATCGTGTCTCGCCAGCAGGTCGCCCGGGACCCGCTTCATCTGCGGCAATCGATCTTGCGCCCTGGGCTGGCAAGCAGGGACATTGAACGTGCACTGAGCTTTGACGACCTGCGTCGGCTGGCACAGCGGCGTCTACCGAGGATCCTGTTCGAACTGGTCGAGGGGGGAGTGGAAGACGAGATCGGCGTGGTGCGGAACACGCAAGACTTCGAGCGCCATGTCATCGTTCCACGTTTTCTGGTTGACGTCGCCGAGCGCGACCAGACCGTGAGCGTGTTCGGAAGACGCTTTGCGTCGCCAGTCGGGATTGCACCCACGGGAATTGCCGGGCTGCTCCGGCGAGGCTCCGAGTCGATGCTCGCACGCGCTGCCAAGCACGCCGATGTTCCGTTCATCCTGTCGGGCGCATGCATGGAACAGCTCGAAACGGTTGGCGCCATCGATCCGGAGCGCACCTGGTACCAGTTATACGCCGCGAGGGATTTCGAGGTGTCGCGGGACATGATGCGCCGGGCGCTCCAAACGGGCATCAGGACGCTGGTACTGACTGTGGACGGACCTGTCTATCCGAAGCGCGAACGTGACATGCGCAACGGTTTCGGCTTGCCAATGAAGTTGCGACCACGCATTGTCGCCGATGTCCTGCGGCATCCTGCGTGGTTGTTCGAATACCTTTCGAACGGTGGCCTGCCGATGATGCAACCCTGGCAAAAGTACGCAGGGAACGATGCAACGGCGAAGGATGTGTTCGCTTACTTTCGCACCCAAAGTCCCTCGATTCAGACATGGACAGACCTCGATCATTTTCGCGACGCCTGGCCGGGCCAACTGATTGTGAAGGGCATCCAACATCCGGACGATGCCCGGCGAGCCGTCGAGGCGGGGGTTGACGGCATCATTGTTTCCAACCACGGTGGCAAGGTTCTCGACCGGGGATGCAGCGCTATAGCCGCGCTATCCGGCGTGGTTGATGCGGTCGGTGAGCGCACCGTTGTCATGATGGACAGCGGCATACGTCGCGGTTCCGATGCGATCATTGCCCGCTGCCTGGGAGCTCAGCTTGTTTTCGCGGGGCGAGCACCGTTGTATGGCGTTATAGCCGCAGGTGAGCGGGGAGCGGCCAAGGCACTCGAACTTTTTAGAAGTGAAATCCATACAACGCTTGCGTTGATTGGATGCCCGTACTTTAGCGATCTGAGTGACGCGTTCTTGTTGCCTGCGACGTAGTCGCGGCAAAACCAGTTGACCGGGCCAACTGTATGTAGCTGTGTCTTGAGTTAAAAGCTTTATTGAATGATGCCGATGCCACTCAGAATGACACGGGTGCAGTGCGGTCAGACTGGCTCCGCTTTGGTCGATCGTTATTGTCTCGGGTATGCCGTTTCGCCGGATCTATTTTTCGAGAGAACGCTGGATAGTAGTCTTGTTCCACTTAGCAAAGCGTCGTAGTCATTTTTTACCATTTAAGTAGTATTCCTGCTTTATCAAAATCGATTTATGTTTGTCTTCGGACAGCGAGCCGCGTCGCGGTCGAGCTGTCGGCAACCTCGATCGCGGCGCTCCGCGTCGGAGGGAATTCGGCGTGCTCGTTCGCAAAGGACCACGGTTTTACAGCAGGACCCGGCGAACCAAGGCCGGGTCGTGCCTGGTACCCAGCCCCGTCGGTGACCGCTGACACCCGGAACTGAGATTGCGTTGGCCTGTAGTGAATACGTAAGCAGGTTTCATCCGAAAGATTGATTGTGCAGTTGTTTTTGGCCATCAAAAATTTGAGTCAGGGAAAGCTTTTCAGGATCATTCATAGATTCGGCTAGGGTCGCGGAGACGGGCAAATGAGCACAGAAGTTCTGGATGAGCAAGGTTTGCGCAAGAATGCGTTGGGACCGTTGTCAATCGTTTTTTTGGTGATTGCGACAAACGGACCGTTGACCGCTCTCGTTGGCGCAGTTCCGGTCGGGATCGCGATGGGCAATGGTGTGGGCATCCCGGGCTCCTTTCTCGCTGCAGGTATCCTTTATCTGCTCTTCAGCGTCGGTTACGCGGCAATGAGCCGGTACGTAAAAAACGCCGGAGCTTTTTACGCCTATATTGCTACAGGGCTTGGCAGGCCTGTTGGTGTCGGAGGTGCGTTCCTTGCCTTGCTGGCTTACAACGCGATTCAGCTAGCCTGTTATGCACTGGTGGGGTTCTTCGTGAGTCAGGCGCTGCTCGACGAACTGAGCGTCGCCGTGCCATGGTGGGTCAGCGCGGCTTGCGTGGCGATGGTGGTGCATTACTTCGGTTACCGAAATGTCGAATTTAGCGGAAAATTTTTATGCGCGTTAATGCTGTGCGAAATCGCCATCATTCTGCTTTTCGATGTCGCGGTAGTTATTCACGGCGGTGGACCCCAAGGTTTTCCGATCGTGTCTTTCACGCCTTCCCGCATTTTTACGAATGGCTTTGGCCCGTCGCTCGTCTTTGTTGTGAGTTCCTACATGGGATTTGAGACTACGGCTATCTATTCTGAGGAAGCAAGGAACCCGAGCAGGACGATACCGCTAGCCACCTATTGCGCGATTACGATCATCATGATGTTGTACGCGGTTTCGGTGTGGTTCATCATTGCGGCGTATGGACCAGACGCCGCAATGGCGCAAGCTCAAAAAGATCCCGGAAATATGTGGTTCCTGATGACATCGCGTCTCGTCGGGAAGTGGGCCGCCGATACAATGGGAATCCTAATGATCACCAGCTTACTGGCGGCTCTTATTAGCTTTCATAACACCATTTCGAGGTATTTCTTCTCCTTGGCACGAGAGGGCATTATCTGGAAGGGGTTAGCTCGAACGCATAGGACGCAGCAGACACCGTTCGTAGCCAGCATTGTTCAGACTGTTTGTGCACTCGCTGTCATCGTTGTCAGTGGCCTATTGAAAGTGGATCCGCTTCAAAACCTCTTGCCTTGGGCGAGCGTCGTCGCTGCGGTCGGAATTGTCGCGGTACAAGCAGTCGCTTCGCTGGCTGTTGTCGGCTTTTTCTGGAATGATGCTCGCGGCGTTTCTTTTTGGCAGCGAACGTTGTCGCCGGCAATCGCTTCAATTGGCCTGTTCCTTTGCCTATGGCAGATTATCGTCCATGTCGATCTTCTCAGCGGCACTACATCAATCTGGGGAAAACTTGTACCGTGGGCGACGCTGGGAGTAGCGGTGGTTGGCGTGGGTTTCGCGATGTGGTTAAAGAATGCCAGGCCGGCGCTATACCAGAACTTGGGTAGATTGCTTAACGAAGTCTGAACAGGCGTATGGGAATGTCTTGCCTATCAGTATCACAACCGTGAAGTCATGGGTTCTCGATAATTCTGAGAACATCCAAGCGCTAAACGAGCCAGGCGGATCACCAAGGTATCCGAATTTAAAGACCACTAGTGCTGACTTCATTGTAAGTCGACCGCTCATTCAATCGAACGACGGCCACACCATGAAGGAACGGATGATTGTCGAACGCGAACGCGAACGCGAACGCGAGCGTGCGCGAAAACTATGCAAAAATTGCTTTAAGCGCGCTAGGTGATCTTAGGCGCGAAGTGAAAATATATAAGCATGACTTATTTATTCCGAATCACGCGCAAAACTTGACCGTCAAGTCCTGTAGAGCTCTCCTGCTCTTGTCCTCGCTGACCGCCTCCAGACCGCGCTTACACAGCTTTGAGCGCAAGCTCGCTCGCCTCCGCTGCCTCCAGTTCTGTTGCAGGATCGAAACCTTAACCGGTTCCATGTAGTGGATAAAACTTTCCAATCGATGAGCTACGAGCCACGTCGTCTGCGCTGTTATCGCCGGTCTGTCGCCGGTCGCAACGGGTTGACCCACGCTGATGACAGACACGGTCGGAGTCTCGATCGCCTGTCGATCTGGTAATCACCCGCGTGGCTTCGAGGAGCCGTTTTTTCGCGGGTTGAAGTTTGTTGATCGCTATCCCCTGCACTCGAACACCGAGGGGACTGCATCGCCGAAGGCCTCCCTCTTTCGAAGCACATCGAGGCACTCAGGGTTATCCATCGCGCGGCATCAAATCATCCCTTTGGCTGATGTCTGCGCAAATTTCGAACACAGAGAATCAGCCTCAGTCATCGTGATCGAAGTTATTAAGTCTGGCCTGATCAGCGACAACCAATCAACGTCAAGGTCGCCGAAATATCTCTAGGCGAGGGAGGTTTACCATGCGCATTTTTCTCAAGACGAGTCTTGCAGTTGCATGTACAGCAGTGATTGCGACAGCCTGGGCGCAGTCGCCGGGAAATTTGACGATTAGCGGCGCAGAAAAAGCGGGGAATGCTGATGGTCAGATTCCCGTCTATGAAGGACCGGAATCTACGCCGTCCGGTTGGTCTGTCGGTAAGGTCAGAGCGGACTACTGGCGCTACAAATCCGAAAAGCCGCTTTTCTCGATCTCCGCAGCGAACATTGACAAATACGCCGATAAGTTGTCGCCTGGTCAGATCGCCTTGTTTAAGCAGATCAAGAATTATCGGATGGACGTGTACCCGACACACCGCGATTGCGGCTACCCCGATTGGGTGCAGGACAATATCAAGAAAAATGAACAAGGCGCGAAGCTCGATGCAAGCGGCGATCACTTGCAAAGCGCCATGCTGCCTGGTCTGCCGTTTCCTGGCGCCAAGACCGGACAGCAAGCCATTTGGAATTACTTGACCCGCTACCGCGGGGTAGGCGCCAAGTGGGCAAAAATCAACACGCTGGTGTCACCGCGACCGGGTAGCGCCGACTGGATTTCGGTAACAAGTCATCAGACCTTGTACTTCCCGTGGGGCAAGAAGGGCGCCAATGCGCTCGGACCTGGCGAATCGCTGTTCTCGATCTATTTTTCCTACGACGCCCCCGCTGCCTTGGCTGGACAGGGCCTTGTGCAAACATTCAATTTCTCGAACAACGAAACCCCGACGTACTACTACTTCTCCGGTCAGCGACGTGTGCGGCGAATGCCCTCATACGACTACGATGCGCCGCAAATTGGCTTCGAGAACCAGTATACGGTGGACGAACCTTGGCTCTTTAACGGCGACATCGACCGCTTTGACTGGAAACTCGTTGGCAAGAAGGAGATGTACGTACCGTACAACGACTTCGCAATGGGCGACTTCAAAAAGACCGTTGACGAAGTATTCAAGCCCGACCAGGTCGATCCATCTGCGCGACGCTATGAGCTGCATCGCGTCTATGTAGTTGAGGCGACGTTGAAGCCGAATATGCGGCACGTTTCCCAGAAGAAGGTGCTCTACCTGGATGAGGACACGTACCTCGCGCTGGCAGGTGAAGACTACGACGCGCAGGGCAAGCTTTGGAAGGCGAAGGAAGGCTACCCCGTTCCAGTTTGGGAACTGGGTGGCACCTGCGACGTTGAGCCTTTTGCGCAGTACAACCTGGTTGCCGGGCGTTACGTGACGGATCAAACCGTGATCGGCACAGGCGAGGACGTGCACTACTTCGAATCGTCGAGTGATCCTAGTTTTGATTCGGGTTACTACACCGCTGAAAATCTACGCGCAATTAGCGAACGCTGAAGTGCACGACCGGATCAACAAAGCGATGTACGGGTCAGCCAATAGCAACATCAAGGGTGAAGCATGAAAACTACAGGGGTTGGCGTTTCGATATCTGTTTCGTTAGCAGTGCTAGGTGCAGCATCGTCAAGCGCTTACGGATATGATTTCGCAACTGGTTTTGGCGATCTGTCGGGCTCGTTGATTTCGAATCTGACGGCGGGCGCCGGGATTCGCACGAAAGATCCAAGCTGCTCGCTCACTGGGGACCCGGACGCATACGGTTGCGGCGCGGCGGCCAACGTCAACCAATGGGGTTTCGGAGATAACGGCGATCTGAACTACCGCAAGGGCCAGGCGTTCAGCACCTATATTAGCGCGACAAGCGAACTGTTACTGACGATGCCCAACGAAGGCTATAAGTTCATGGTTCGCGCCACCGCCATGTACGATTTCCTCGCTGCCGATACCGCGCGAACACCCCTCTCCAGTTCGGCGTCGGCACAGGTGGCTTACCCGGTGCAACTGCTCGACCTTTGGGGCGAGAAGGACTTTACGCTCAACGGAGAGTCAGCGCACGTGCGTTTGGGGAATCAGGTTATCAACTGGGGAGAAAGCTACTTCGCCACGGGCGGTATCAATGCGACGAATTCCGTCGATATCCAGAAACTCCTGATCCCAGGGACGCAACTCAAGCAGGCGCTGCTGCCGGCACCCATGCTGAGCCTTGCGGCCGGTCTGGGTAAGGGCTTCAGCACTGAGGGCTACTACCAGTTCCAGTGGAACGGCAATCGCTATCCACCGGTCGGCACATTCTGGTCGGTGAGCAACAATTTCGGACGTGGTGCCGTACCGGCCACGATCAACTCCAACAACTACAACGTGGGCGGTGTCGACGCGGGCACCATCGCCGGGCCGAACAGCGGCAATTCTGCCACGCTCTCCGGAATCAATACCGGTCTTGTGAACGGGCAGTATGCGGGCGCCCCTTACAACTCAATCGGCGTTCCCGTTTCGACCCAGCTGCCGGCCAAATACAATCCGGAATTTGGTATCAAGCTCAACTACAAGCCAAAGGGAATCGAGGCGAATTTCGGCTTCTACTACGAGAACTATACGGACAAGGCTCCGGTGCTGGCGACGTTGGCGGACGGTTCAAGCCAATGGTCTTATCGGCAGCACCGTCAGCTCCTTGGTGCGAGCGCGAATTTTGCACTGGGTGATTGGGCAATCGGCACGGAACTGTCCTACCGTCCGAAAGACGCAGTTGCGCTGTCAGGTTGCTTTGGAGCCGGAGGTCCGCTTGACTTGAATACCAACGGGGTGAGTGGCGTCACTTGTCAGCAGTGGGCCGACAAGAAGAAGTTCCAGTACGACATCAACGGGCAATTGAACCTCACGCAAAGTGAATATCCATTCCTTAAGCTGATTCATGCCGACTTGGCCGTGCTGACTGCAGAGCTGACATGGATCTACTACCCGGGCTTGAGTTCAAGTGGTGTGACGAAATCGATTAACGGGAAAACCGTTACGCAGGTTCCGGCTGCCGGGTACTTCGCATGGCTGAACAACGGCTCGAGCCTTGGCTATCCCATCGCCACAGCGCAAGGCACCGCAAGCTCGGTGGGTGCGACTGTCGACTTTAACTGGACGTATGACGGCAGTCTGATTCCCGGATGGCAAGTGACGCCGGGTGCGACGTTCTCCGATGCGCTGTACGGATACACGCCGACGTTCTCGGCGAATTATATGCAAGGGGCGAAGTCGCTGAACGTCTATGTACTGTTCAATCAGAACCCCGCGGTATGGCAGGCCGGGATCAATTACACCGCGTTCTTTGGCGGGCACCAGACTGTTGGTCAGCCTTACGCGGATCGCAACTTCGTAGGCGTTTTCGCTACGCGCAATTTCTGATTGTCTGAAAGCAATTTAACGATGCACGGTTTCGCGTATCGAAGACATGATTGAAGGATAGAGCCGTGTTAAATCGTTTTGTAACTCTTCTTGAGAAGCTGTTCTTTGGGCACCGTGCAATCGTACTGGGGACAATCGGCATCTTCACTGCCGTCATGGCGGTGTTCGCGGTGCAACTCCGGATGGAGGCGGGGTTTGAGAAGCAGATGCCGATCGGCCACGAGTACATCCAGACATTCCAGAAATATCGTAACGACCTGTTCGGGGCGAACCGGATCACGGTCGTGGTCCGGGCGCGCAATGGGAATATCTGGACGCCGCAAGGCTTGACGCGGCTGTACAAGGTGACACAGGCGGTGATGTTCCTGCCCAACGTTGATCGGCAGGGCGTGCAATCGCTCTGGACGCCCAACGCGTTTGTGAACGAGATTACCGAGGACGGCTTTCGCGCTAATCCCGTTATCGATGGGACCATCACACCAGACCAGTTGACGCCCACGATAGTCCGGTCGATCCGGCAGTCTGCAACGGGTGGCGGCTACATCGGTACGCTCGTCTCGCACGGCGAGGATAGCGCGATGATCACGGCCGAACTGAACGAACGTGACGCAACGGGCAAGGTACTGGACTACGTGGCGTTTAATCATTTGCTGGAAAGCCAGATTCGCAAGCCTTTCGAAGATGCCGGCTACGAAATCCAGATCATTGGCTTCGCCAAGCAGATTGGCGACATTGCTGACGGTGCGACGGCCGTACTTGGTTTTTGTGGAATTGCGCTGTTGCTGACAGCACTTGCGGTGTACTGGTATAGCCACTCGATTCGCTTCACGCTTCTAACTATTGCATGCTCGCTAACCTCCTTGGTCTGGCAGTTCGGCACGCTCAAGTTGCTCGGTTTCGGTCTGGATCCGCTTGGTGTGCTGGTGCCCTTCCTTGTGTTCGCGATCGGCGTGTCGCATGGTGTCCAGCAGGTCAACTACATTGTGCGTGAGCTGTCCCACGGCCATGACTCGCTCGAAGCCGCACGTCGCAGTTTCAGCGGGCTTTTGATACCCGGCGTCCTGGCGCTCATCACTGCGTTCGTATCCTTTATCACGCTGCTGCTGATTCCGATTCCGATGGTGCGTGAGCTTGCGATTACCGCTTCATTGGGCGTGGGCTACAAGATCGTCACAAACCTGGTCATGTTGCCCGTAGCTGCGTCTTGTTTCAATTTCACAAAATCTTACGCCGACCGCGCGCTCAAAAATGGAGAGCGTCGCTCGGCCTGGCTGCGTAAGCTGGCACGGGTAGCTGAACCAAGAAATGCTTATATTGTTGTCGCTGTGACGGCGATCATATTCGTGCTGGCAGCATGGCAAAGCCGAGATCGCGTGATAGGTACGCTCCAGCCTGGCGCACCCGAGCTGCGTGCCGACGCGCGCTTTAACCGCGATGCCGTGTCTATTTCGAGCAATTACGATGTTGGCCTTGACTGGTTGACGATCGTTTTTGAGTCCAAGGGCTCCGCTTGCGACAACCCCGCGGTGGGCCTGTTCGAAGACGATTTCGCCTCGTCCATGACGAGGGAGCCAGGTGTCGTCTCAGTGGAGTCCTATCCGGCGATGCTGCGGACTTACAACGAGGGCTATAACGAAGGCAATCCGAAAATGAACGTAGTGCCAATCGATCCGGGAAACTACGGGGGGCTGTCGGCCGAAATCGGCCGCGTCAAGGGCTACATGAACAAGGATTGCAGCATGACGGCGGTGCACATGTTCCTGACCGACCACAAGGCGGCAACACTTAACCGTATCATCGACGACGTCAAACAATACCGGGCATCGAACCATCTTGCCGGGGTGACAATCCGGCTTGCCGCGGGCAACGCCGGCGTGCTTGCGGCCACCAACGACGAAGTGGCAAAAAGCGAGTTGCCGATGATGCTCTACGTCTACGCGGCGATCCTGATCCTTGTGTTCCTCGCGTACCGCGACTTGCGTGCGATGGTGGCGTGCTGCGTGCCGCTGACGGTGGCAACCTTTATCGGCTACTGGTTCATGAAGGAACTCCAGATCGGGCTGACCGTTGCGACGCTTCCGGTGATGGTGCTCGCCGTGGGAATTGGTGTTGACTACGCGTTCTACATCTACAACCGTTTGCAATTGCATATGGCGAATGGTCAGACGGTCGTGAAAGCCGTCGAGCATGCGATGCTCGAAGTGGGTGTTGCCACCATTTTCACCGCAATCACGCTTGCGATTGGCGTCGCTACCTGGAGCTTCTCGGCACTGAAGTTCCAGGGCGACATGGGCAAGTTGCTCGCGTTCATGTTCATCGTAAATCTGGTGATGGCGATGACGGCATTACCCGCTTTGGCTGTTCTATTGGAGCGCTGGTTTCCGCGTCGCAAACCCGTGCGCGCTCCGGGCCTGCTCAGCCACTGACCATACGACTCAATTGCAAAGGTCTCGCGATGACGAAGAACTTTCTTGCCTATGCCGCACTGTGCTGCGCATGCACCAGTGGCTTCGCACAGTCGGGCGGACCGGCGACACCGTTCGCACTCGCTTCGGCACACGTGTGGGCAAACCCGACTCATGCAATGCTGCTCGACGTCGCACATGCCGGCGCACGCGTCGTCGCTGTTGGCGAACACGGCATCGTATTGTTATCCGACGACGGCGGCCGGACCTTTCGCCAGGCGAAACAGGTCCCGGCGGCCGCGACCCTTTCGGCGGTCTATTTCGTTGACTCCCGGCATGGTTGGGCCGTCGGACAATGGGGCGTGATCCTGGCCACAATCGACGGCGGCGAAAACTGGACGTTGCAGCGCTCCGACACGTCGGTCGATCAACCGCTGTTCTCCGTGTATTTCAAGGACGCGAACCAGGGTTGGGCGGTGGGGCTTTGGTCGCTTCTTCTGGCGACAGACGATGGTGGCCGCAATTGGCACGTGTCCAAGTTACCGCCGCCGCCCGGTGGTGGCAAGGCTGACCGCAACTTGTTCAAGTTTTTTGGCGATCGCTCAGGTACGCTTTTTATAGCCGGGGAACAAGGCACCGTGCTGCGCTCGCGTGATGCCGGCGCCACCTGGGAATATCGGCAAACTGGCAACAAGGGCAGCTTGTGGACGGGAACTGCCGCTGCAGACGGCTCGATATTCGTCGGCGGGTTGTTAGGCCATCTGTATCGTAGCCATGACGGTGGTGACACGTGGACGGCGATCGACTCGGGATCGAGCGGGTCGATCACTGATCTCGTTTCGGCGGGCGACAAAATCTTCGGCGTCGGATTAGATGGCTTTGTAATTAATGGTACGACCGAGGCCGTCCATTTCACTTCGAAACAACGACAGGATCGCGCAGCGTTGACGGCGTTGGTGATGCCGAGTGCCGCTATAAACAAACCTATTTTTCTCTCAAAGGATGGCATCGTCAAAGCAGAGTGACTTTCGCGACCAGATACGTTCTCGCCTATTGCCGAACCCGGCGGCGACTGTGTTTTTAACGTGCATTGCGATTGAGATATCCGCGGGGGTGACCGAACGCCGATCGTATCTACGACCGGGAAGGAAGCCGCTATGTTTGAAGATTCGAAGCAGGTACCGATCGAGTACGAACGAGATCTGGAAGCGTGGACATGTGCTTGGTACGACGCAGCGGTTGAAAGGCATTTTATTCGGCCACCCTATCACCCTGACACCGTGACCATAAACCGTCTTCAAGGCTACTTCCACGCCAGGCTAACGCCCGTCGAAGCCGCTGACGCGTGCTTCGCACGGAAGCACTGAATACTGTCGTCTCACGGATCGTTGTGCAAGCTGGTTCCACCATACAGAGTGGTAACCAATGAGCTGAACTGTGTAATGAACTCGCAGATCCTGACGGCAGGAAAGCGCTGTATGCAAAGTCGAAGTACGCGGCGGGAGGTTTGATGACGACGATGAACTACTTCGTCTTCAGCGTCGCTAAATTCCACCCAAAGGATGATTGCTGCGGCAAGCCTTGAGACACAAAATGTATTTAACAACTTCTCTTGGACCGCGCAATGTCATACCCGAAACTTGAACTGTTCATCGACGGTAAATGGATAGAGAGAACTGATGAGGGCGTTATACCTGTTATCAACCCTGCCAATGGGAAGGTACTTGGGTATTTGCCGATCGCCGGCGCTCGGGAGCTGGAAATTGCCGAGGACGCGGCATCGCGCGGATTCAAACGCTGGTCGCGTATGTTACCGATCGAGCGTTTCAAGATCATCACCGCGGCGACGGCTCTGATACGCGAACGTGCGGGTGACATTGCCAGGATTCTCACGCTAGAGCAGGGGAAACCTTTGGCTGAGGCAGTACGGGAAGTAACACTCTCGGCGGACATCATTGACTTCCTGGCGGAGGAAGCGAAGCGATTGCCGGCTCGCGGCGTGCCGGCCCGGTTGCCGAACGTGATCAGCCAGACGGTTACACGCGTTCCTGTGGGGCCGGTCGCAGCATTTACACCCTGGAACTTCCCCGCCAACCTGCCGTCGCGAAAATTAGGCGGCGCACTTGCCGCCGGTTGCAGCGTCGTGATCAAGCCCGCTGAGGAGACGCCGGGGACCTGCATGGAACTCGTCCGGTGCTTTGTTGACGCAGGCATTCCCGATGGTGTCCTGAATTTTGTCGCTGGCGTGCCTGCGGTAATTTCAGCCACGCTCATTGCCAGTCCGCATATCGCGAAGATTTCCTTTACCGGGTCTGTTCGGGTCGGCAAGTTGCTCGGGGAGCAGGCTGCCAGGTACGTCAAACGTTATACCGCTGAGCTCGGGGGCCATGCTCCGGTGATCGTCTGCAAAGATTACGACGGGGCTAAGGCCGCCAGGCTCGCGGTGCCTGCAAAGTTTCGCAATGCAGGGCAAGTCTGCGCGTCGCCGATTCGCTTCCTGGTTCATCGCGCGCAGTACGACGCGTTCCGGGATGAGCTGGTACGCGGGGCGTCTTCGCTCAAGATTGGCTCCGGTCTCGAGGATGGCGTGCAATTTGGCCCGCTTATCGAAAACCGGCGCGTCCTGGAAATGCAGTCGTTCGTTGATGACGCGGTTGAAAACGGCGCCACCGTCTTGTGCGGCGGGAAACGGATTGAACGCGACGGATTTTTTTACGAACCCACTGTGATCGAACACGCGTCGTTGAATGCCCGTGTGCAGAACGATGAACCATTCGGACCGATAGCTGTGCTGGATGTCTTCGATGATATCGACGATGCGATCTCCCGTGCTAACCGGCTTCCTTATGGTTTGGCCGCCTACGCGTTCACGAAAAGCCTTGATCTCGCTCATCGACTGTCTAGTGAGCTGGAAGCCGGAATGGTCGGCATAAACCATTTCGGTGTGTCGCAGCCTGAGACACCGTTTGGCGGACTGAAGGAAAGCGGGATCGGCCAGGAAAGCGGCCTTGAAGGTTTACTTGGATACACCGAAGTCAAACTGATTTCGATTGCTCAATCATGAATGAACCCTCAATTCTGACGCCGCGCGGTGACGTTTCCCGACGCCAGCAGTTTGTCCTGCAAAAGCGCCCCAAGGCGCTTCTTCTCGACTTCGGCAGCGTCATCAGCGTCTCGGTATTCGAGCGCCATCGCGAAACTGAACAGACCCTTGGTTTGCCACCAGGTACGCTGACGTGGCTAGGTCCGATAGATACATCGACCGACATCCTCTGGCAATCGATGCAACGCGACGACATCAGCGAGCGAGATTACTGGGCGGTTCGTGCGCGTGAGATCGGAGCCGCAATAGGTGAGCCGGATTGGAGCGTGCGGTCGATGCTCACCAGAACGCGGCAGACCGATCCGAATGCTGTTATCAGGCCAGCCATGGCGAAACTTGTGAGGTGTGCCAGAGCCAGTGGCATTCTAATAGGAATCCTTTCTAATGAGTTAGAGCTTTTTTACGGCCCTGAGTTTCTGTCGCGCATGTCGATACTGAAAGACGTGGCGGTAATTGTTGACGCTACTCACACAGGGATTCTGAAACCAGATCCTCGTGCCTATCAGATGGCGATTGACGCGCTGAAGACTCGCGCGGACGAAGTGCTGTTTGTAGATGACCAGTTCAGAAATATCGCGGGCGCGGTGAAGGCTGGTTTGCAGGTCCAGTATTTCGACCTGCGTGACATAGACGGAAACATTGCCGCGATTGCCACGCGGCTCAACCTATCGATAGAGGATTTGGTATGAAAAAGATGACGGTTGATGAACTCAAGGACGCAAACGCAAAGTTCTTGTGGCACCCGATGGCGCACCCGCAGGCAATGATCGATACGCCGCCGGACATCATCGCTCGTGGGGAAGGCAGTTGGGTCTGGGACGTGGATGGCCACAAGTTGCTGGACGGAGTGGGTGGCCTGTGGAGCGTGAACCTCGGCTTTGGGCGAACCGAGATTCGAGACGCCATCGTAGAACAGCTCGATGAACTGCCGTTCTACAACACCTTCCGTGGCACGACCCATCCGCGTGCGATTGAACTGTCCGCGCGGATCGTCGAACTGATGGAGCCGGAGGGTGTTGCCTCTGTCTTTTTCAGTAACGGAGGATCTGACGCTGTTGAAGGAGCACTCAAGTTCGCGCGGCAATACTGGAAGATCAAAGGTCCGGCGGATCGCACCAAGTTCATTTCGCTGAAGCAGGGCTATCACGGCGTGCATTTTGGCGGGATGAGCGTGAATGGAAACACGAATTTCCGACGGGCGTATGAGCCTCTTCTCCCTGGTTGCTTTCACATTGATACACCGTGGGTTTACCGCAATCCGTATACCGATGACCCGATCAAGCTCGGCGAGATTTGTGCGCAGCTGCTGGAACGCGAGATTATTTTCCAGGGGCCCGACACCGTAGCGGCTTTCATCGCAGAGCCGGTGCAAGGCGCAGGAGGGGTGATTGTGCCGCCGCCGAATTACTGGCCACTCGTCAGGCAGATCTGTGACAAATACGGAGTTCTCCTGATCGCCGATGAGGTTGTCACCGGTTTCGGTCGGACGGGGGAGCTTTTCGGCACGCGGCTGTGGGACGTCAAGGCCGACATGTGGTGTCTGGCAAAGGGGATTTCGTCCGGTTATGTACCGCTCGGTGCCACAGCCATTTCAAAGAAGGTCGCTGACGTGTTCAAGTCCGCGGATGCCTCTTTGGGCGCGATCTCGCATGGCTACACATACAGCGCGCACCCGGTAGCGGCGGCCGCATCTCTTGCCACGCTGGACTTGATTGTGCGGGAAAACGTTCCCGCCAACGCAGCGAAGCAAGGGACCTACCTGATGGAGCGTCTGGCTGACCTGGCCCGTAACTCCAAGCTCATTGGAGACGTTAGAGGCGTTGGCCTGATGGCGTGCATCGAGATGGTGGCCGATAAAGCGACAAAGGCTGCTTTCGGCCGCGGGTCAAAGGAAGTGGCCGCAGTGGCGAGGGAAGCCTACAAGCGGGGTGCGATGGTGCGCACCTCCGGCCCGAATGTCATTTTGTCACCAGCCCTCACGATCAATCGGGACGAAATCGACTTTCTGTGTGATGTGCTGGCAGCATCGTTCGCAGCCGTGGAGGGTTGAGCGCAATGGCTTCGGATCTCACGATCTTGCTGATCGGTACAGCGGACACGAAGGCGGACGAGTTGCTTTTCATGAAGCAATGCATTGAGTCGCAAGGATCAACTGCAGTGGTCATGGACGTTGGCGTGCTGGGTTCTGCCCCGTTCAAACCCGAGATCACGAATCGCGAGATAGCTGTCGCCGCCGGGTCGACGCTTGAAAAGATCGCGGCACTCGGTGACGAAAATGAAGCCATGTCGGCCATGGCGATCGGCGCCGTCGCAATTGCCCTGGAACGATACAAAGCCGGTCAGATACACGGCGTGTTGGCCTTGGGCGGAACAATGGGAACCGATCTGGCGCTCGATGTCGCAGCGGCGCTACCGCTCGGCCTGCCTAAGTTCGTTGTGTCAACGGTTGCGTATTCGCACCTGATTCCACCCGAGCGGCTGGCGCCGGACTTGATGATGATCCTGTGGGCGGGTGGTCTGTTCGGTCTGAACGGCGTCTGTAAAGCCGTTCTTAGCCAGGCAGCGGGTGCCGTCCTTGGCGCTTGCCGGGCGATCGTCAAACCGCAGTCCGATCGTCCCCGAATTGCGATCGGCTCACTCGGGAAGTCCTGCTTGAGCTACATGGTTCGCCTGACCGTGGAGCTGGAAGAGCGCGGATATGAGCCGGTCGTCTTTCACTGCACGGGTATGGGCGGTCGTGCGATGGAGTCGTTGATCGCACAAAACGAATTTGTCGCCGTATTCGATTTTGCTTTATGTGAGCTAGGTAACGAGGTGCACGGATCGGTGGTGACCGCTGGGCGCTCTCGCCTGGAAGCAGCGGGTCGGCTTGGCATACCTCAGATCGTGGCGCCTGGCGCGAGCGACATGATTGATGTGCAGACGTGGAAGCCGCTTCCCAAGGAATACGAAGGACGTCCCTATCACGCGCACAACCGTCTTATTGCGTCAGTCACGATGACCCCTGAGGAACGTCGTGCGACCGCCAGACTTTTTGCGGAAAAGCTCAATAAAGCGGTTGGTCCCACAACCTTTTTGCTGCCTATCAAGGGAATCCAGCAGTGGGACCGCCCTGGTCAGCCCTTGCACGACCCGGTTGGTCTCTCGGCATTCGTGGATGAGGTCCGGCTGACAGTGAAAGCGCCGGTTGATCTGCATGAAATGGATTGTCACATCAACGATGACGCATTCGTGGATATGGCTATCACCGTGTTTGACCAGTGGGTGGCCCAAGGAAAAATTCCAGTGGGAACGCGGCGTGAGGCTGCGGTGGCCACATTTCGACCTGTCGGTTGATACAGCAAATCGACCGGTTTCCTGGTCGCAAGTTTGGCAAAACGGAGTTATTGATAATGACGGATATGCTTCCTGAGCGCGCTCGAGTCGTTGTAATTGGTGGTGGCATTATCGGCGCATCGACCCTCTATCATCTGGCCAAGGCCGGCGTGGAAGACGTTGTCTTGCTGGAGCGGGACAAGTTCGCGTCGGGGACTACCTGGCACGCCGCCGGCATTGTTGGTCAGCTCCGGGACTCGAAAGCGCAAACAGAACTGGCGCAATACACGACCAACCTGTTCAAGTCTCTGGAGGCCGAAACCGGCCAGGGAACGGGCTACAAGGAAAACGGTTCGATGACCATTGCGCTCAATCCGCAACGGCACGAACTGGTCAAGCGTGCGGTGTCAGCCGCGAAGAGACTTGGGGTACCTGCACACTACCTGACACCTGACGAAATTCAGGAGCGCTGGCCGCTGCTACGGGTCGATGACGTTCTTGGCGGCATGATCGTTCCGTCGAATGGCCAAGTCAATCCGCTGGACGTTACGAACGCGCTAATCAAGGGCGCAAAGCTGCGGGGCGCGAAGGCCTTCGAGAACACGCCGGTTGAAGACCTGATTATCCGCGATGGGAAGGTGGTGGGCGTAAAGACATTGAAGGGCGATATCGCATGCGAACGGGTATTGATTGCGGGTGGGATGTGGACGCATAAGTTCGCTAAGCGCTTTGGTGTTTCTGTGCCGCTCCACGCTGCCGAGCACTTTTATATTGTCACGGAGAGCATGCCAGGTCTTGACCGGGCAACGCCAGTCCTGACAGTCGCGGATGAACGCGCGTACTACAAGGAGGATGCGGGCAAGCTCCTCATAGGCGGATTTGAGGCGAAAGGTAAGGCATGGCCGCCGTCAGGCGAGATTCCGGCGTCATTCTCCTTCGACGAAATTCCCCCTGACATGGAGCATATGGAACCGTTGCTGGAAAAGGCATTCGAACGGGTGCCGGCGCTGGCCGAGACGGGTATTCAGCTTTTCTTTTGCGGACCGGAAAGCTTCACGCCGGACGGGCGCGCGTATATGGGACCTGCTTCCGGTGTCGACGGCCTGTTTATTTCTGCAGGCTATAACTCAAACGGGATCCTTTCTTCCGGCGGTGCCGGGAAGGTCATGGCCGAATGGTTGATACGCGGACTTCCGCCGGTGGGTATGGGTACATTGCATGCTCAGCGAGCAATGCGTTTCCAGTCGAATACCCGTTACTTGCGTGATCGTATGGTCGAATCCATCGGACTTCACATGACCCTTCACTGGCCGGGACATCAGTTCGAAACGGCGCGCGGCGTGCGGCACATGCCGGTCCACGACAAGCTCGTGAGCGCGGGTGCGGTAATGGGAGAGCGGGCAGGCTGGGAGATTGCTCTTTATTACGGCGAGGAGGGTGCGCGCTTACCTCATAACGCAAGCTTTGGTTATCAGGAGTGGTTCCCCTTCGTTGAGCGTGAGTGTATCGCCGCTCGGGATGCAGCTATCTTCGTCGACCAAAGCTGTTACGCAAAGCTTCTCGTCACTGGCCGTGACTCGGTTCGAGCGTTAAACGCTGTGTCAGCCAATGAGGTTGATGTCCCGGTGGGTCAATCGGTCTACACACAATGGTTGAACGAGCGCGGCGGAATTGAAGCAGACATTACGATTACACGGCAGTCCGAAACGGATTTCTTCATCGTGACTGGGCATCCTAGTCAGGAGCGCGATCGGGCATGGTTCAAATCGCGTGTCGATCCGGCACTCGACGTGTCGATATTGGACGTAACCAGCCAATTCGGCATGTTCTCCATAACCGGACCGAAGTCCCGGCAAATTCTTCAAGCGCTATCGGACGCGGACGTTTCAAATGAAGCGTTCCCTTTCGGCACAGCGCAGGAGATCGACGTTGGTTATGGCCGTGCGTGGGTGCTTCGCCGCTCTTTTTTTGGCGAATTGGGCTACGAAATCTACCCGTCGACGGACCTGTGCCGCCATATCTACGATGAAATCCAGAAAGTAGGTGAGTTGCATGGCCTCATCCATGCTGGCTTCTTCGCCATGGGGCACTGCCGGCTTGAAAAAGGCTTCGTGCATTTCGGTCACGATATCGGTGAGGATGACACACCATTTGAGGCCGGTTTGCGATTCGCGGTAGCGATGGAAAAGGTGGCTTCATTTGTCGGGAAAGAGGCGCTGCAAAATCAACTGAACTCCGGGTCGCTTGAAAATCGGCTTGTCAACGCCCGGGTCCCCGGTGCAACGCTCGAAGACGGTCCGTTCCTCATGCGCAGTGAACCTGTATGGAAGGCGGGGAAGATCGTGGGCTATATCACGTCCGGCGCATGGGGATTCCGCATCGGCGCGTCGCTCGGCATGGCCTCTATCCGAAGAGAGGGCGGTGTGACGGTCGATTATCTGAAGGAAGGTGGATTTGAGGTTGAGGTCGCTGGCGTCAAGCATGCCATTGATCTGCAGTACGCATCTTTCTATGATCCGAAAAGCGAAAGATTGAAGGCTTGAGGACAACTTTCGTTGATGAATTCCTGTTTGAAAGAGATAACGTTATGTCGGAGCAAACATGACTGACGAAACTGTCGATAGCCGCTATGAAGTTTTGTTCAGCCCGATGAACATCGGACCGGTTAGAGCCAAGAACCGTTTTTTTGCTGTCGCGCACAGTGCCGGGATGGGTTTCGCCCAGCCACACGCGACTGCGGCGCTTCGGGGAATGAAAGCCGAGGGCGGATGGGCCGTCGTGTGTACAGGCGTCTGTGAGATCGACGAGACATCAGACATGATGGGTCATCAGAATGATCGCCTCTGGGATGACCACGACGTGGCGTGTCACCGTCTGGCGACGGCGGAAATCCATAAGCACGGTGCCCTTGCGGCGGTCGAGCTGGCTCACTTGGGTCTCGGTGCGCGCAATCTGTACAGCCGGGTGCCCGCATTGGGACCTGGAAGTCTGAAGTGCACGTCGTCATATGTTCCAACGCAATCAATGCCCATGACAATTGCGGACATCCAGGCGTTTCGAGCGGCGCATCGTCGAGCAGTCGGACGGGCCGTGGCGGCGGGCTACGACATCGTCTATGTCTACGCCGCTCACGACAGGGCGCTGCCGCTTCATTTTTTGTCTCGTCGATATAACAAGCGAACTGACGAATACGGCGGCTCGCTCGAGAACCGGATGCGGCTTTTGAAGGAGTTGATTGAGGACACGGTCGAAGAAACGGCGGGACGTTGTGCGGTCGCCGTGCGCTTCGCGGTTCACGACTTTACTGGCGGCATCTCAGCGACTGAAGAAGGCCGCGCGGTCATCGAGGCACTGGGTGAATTGCCGGACCTCTGGGACGTGAATGTAAGCCCGTGGTCCTTCGATTCTTCAACGGCGCGCTTTTCCGAGGAGGGATTCCAGGACGAGTACATTGATTTCGTGAAGAAGCTGACGACAAAACCCGTGGTTGGCGTTGGCCGATTCACTTCACCTGATGCGATGGTATCGCGCATCAATAAAGGGTTGATCGACTTCATAGGTGCTGCCAGGCCTTCCATCGCCGACCCGTTTATGCCTGAAAAGATCAGGACCGGCCGCGTCGAGGAGATTCGCGAGTGCATTGGTTGCAACGTATGCGCTTCGACAGAAATGTATGGGGTTCCGATCCGCTGCACACAAAACGCCACGATCGGTGAAGAGTGGCGCAAGGTGTGGCATCCCGAGAAGCTCAAGAGACTATCTGATGACAAAGCCACGCTCATTGTAGGCGCCGGCCCTGCGGGACTTGAGGCAGCACTAACACTTGCTCAGCGCGGGGTCGAAGTATCGATAGTTGATCGGGAGGGTCACCTTGGCGGGCGCATCGCCTGGGAATCCCGGCTCCCAGGTGCGCAGACCCTGGCGCGTGTCCGCGACTATCGTACTTATCAACTCGAGCGGATGAGTAACGTGCAGATATATCGCGGCTCACCTGTTGGCGTTGAGGACATTCTGCAGTTCGGCGCGCAGCGCGTTGTCCTGGCCACCGGCGCGCATTGGAGAACAGATGGGACGGGGCCTGCGACACCGGATGGAATCGCGGCGCTTGATTCAATCCACGTTCTCTCTCCGGAGGCAGTAATGGCCGGGGCACATCTCAAGGGCCCTATCGTTGTCTATGACGATGACCACTACTACGTCGGGCATGCAGTTGCAGAGTGGATAAGAGCGAAAGGCCATGACGTCACGCTCGTCACACCGCTTGCCGACGTTTCCCAATGGTCGTATTACACCTTGGAACTCAGGCGGCTGGAAGAGCGTCTGGAAGACGCGGGTATCAAGTGCATCACAAAGAGCAAGGTGAAAGCGGCAGGTGACGGCGCGTTGCTTCTGGCAAGCGGGCGAAAGGAGCAGTACATCCCCTGTGGCACGTTTGTACCCGTCACGTTGAGAGAGCCAGATCGTCAACTAATGGATCAACTCACCGCTCGTCGACTGGATTGGCGAGATGCAGGCATCGAATCTGTTGACCTGATCGGCGATGCATTAGCACCGGGAACGGTGGCTGCCGCCGTCTACTCCGGTGCAGCCTACGCGCGTGAGTTAGGGGAAGAACGGCGAGCCGAATCTTTCCTGCGCGAGCGAGCGGTACTTTAGACAGTTGCGTGCGTCCGTCGACGCGCTTACGTTTGCCACATTAGTTGAGAAACTAAAATGACCCTGAGCACGAAACAACCCAATACCTACACCCTGCGGGTTACCAGTCCGGCCGCGACGGGAATCGTCGCGGCAATTAGCGGTTACCTGGCGGCACATAATTACTACATCAACGAGATGTCGCAGTACGACGACGACGAAACCGAGCGATTCTTCCTTCGTTGCGTCTTTCGAGTAAGCGGAAAAATCACTGATGACGATCGCGACATGCTGTTCGGCTTCGACAAGCTAGCCGAGCGTTTCAGTATGGAGTGGTCTGTCCGGCGGACGGACCGCCCGTACAAAGTGCTTTTGATGGTGTCCAAGTTCGACCATTGCCTTCGCGACTTGTTGTATCGCTGGGAGGCTGGTGAGTTGAACATGGACATTGCTGCAATCGTATCTAATCACGAGAGCCTGAAGCCAATCGCGGATCGGTACGGTCTCAGCTTCTTCCATATGCCGATCACGCCGGAAACAAAGACTCAGCAGGAGGGCGCGCTGCGCGCAGTCATATCTGAGAAAAAGGCTGAACTGATTGTTCTTGCTCGCTATATGCAGATTCTCAGTGACGACATCGCTCGCGAGTTGCACGGCAACTGTATCAACATCCACCATTCGTTCCTGCCCAGTTTCAAGGGGGGCTCACCCTACGCGCAGGCGCACAAGCGCGGGGTAAAGCTGATAGGAGCAACGTCGCACTATGTGACCGGCGAACTGGATGAAGGCCCAATCATTGAGCAGGACATCCGTCGGGTAGATCACCGTTACTCGGTCGCCGAAATGCAGGCGATGGGCCGGGACGTGGAATGTCAGGTGCTTTCTCGAGCGGTGCGTCTGCATCTGGAGGATCGGGTGTTCCTCGATGGGAATAAAACCATTGTCTTCTCATAGTCACTGGCGTTGCCAGACGAAACCGGAAAGAGAACGCTATGTCGGCAAAACTGATTGATGGAAAGGGTTTCTCCCAAACGATCCGGGAGAAGCTTGCGGTGTTGATAGAAAAGCAAAAAAGGGAACATCAGGTAGTGCCGGGTTTGGCCGTGGTTCTCGTTGGCGAGGATCCTGCCAGTCAGGTGTACGTAAGAAACAAGGCTCGACAAACAGTCGAAGTCGGCATGCAGTCGTTCGAACACAAGCTGCCGCCTACCGTCAGCGAGGCTGAGCTTTTGTCGTTGATTGGAAAGCTCAACGGCGATCCGACTGTGCACGGCATTCTGGTTCAGCTACCGCTGCCAAAACATATCGCGGACAAGCTGGTGATCGAGAGCATCCTGCCGAGCAAGGATGTGGACGGCTTCCACCCGGAGAACGTCGGCCGGGTTGCAAGCGGAGAAGGTGGCATTGTTCCCTGCACGCCAATGGGATCGATGATGTTGATCAAGCACGCGCTGGGTGGCATTGCGGGAATGAACGCGGTCGTGATCGGTCGTTCCAACATCGTCGGAAAGCCGATGGCGCAACTGCTTCTGGCCAGTAGCTGCACGGTAACGATTGCCCATTCTCGAACCCGGGATTTGCCGGCGATTGCACGTACCGCGGACATTCTGGTGGCCGCCGTCGGACGGCCCGAGATCGTGAAGGGTGACTGGATCAAGCCGGGCGCCTGCGTCATTGATGTAGGTATCAACCGTGTTCCCAAAACTGACGGGGAAGGGCACCGCTTGGTCGGCGATGTCGCGTTTGACGAAGCAGTGCAAGTCGCTGGATCACTTACGCCGGTGCCGGGTGGCGTCGGGCCAATGACCATCGCTTGTCTGCTGGTGAACACTTACCTTGCCGCTGCCAGGATCCACGGGTTGCCCGCAACAGCAGATTTCTGAGCGCGAGCTCGAGTGCAATGTAATGGCGCAAATCTAGAACAACCGACGTTGAGGATGGGTGTATGAAAGTGATGGTTGCTGTTAAGCGCGTTGCAGACTCAAACATAAAGGTGCGCGTGCGAGCCGACAGTTCCGGCGTCGATTTGAACAACGTCAAGATGTCAGTCAACCCTTTCGATGAGATCGCCGTGGAAGAGGCTGTGCGTCTGAAAGAATTGGGCGTGGTGACAGAAGTGATCGCGGTGTCGGCAGGTGTGACGCAGTGTCAGGAGGCATTACGTACGGCGCTGGCGATCGGCGCAGACCGCGCGATCCTGATCGAGTCTGACGAGGACCTGCAGCCGCTGGCGGTCGCCAAGTTGCTAAAAGCGCTGGTCGACAAGGAGCAGCCGCAGTTGGTGATCCTGGGCAAGCAGGCGATAGACGACGACTCGAACCAGACTGGCCAGATGCTGGCGGCTCTTGCGAATTTGCCGCAGGCGACATTTGCTTCGAAGGTCGTGGTTGTTGATGGCAAGGCGATCGTATCGCGTGAAGTGGACGGTGGCACGGAAACGTTATCGCTGACGCTGCCGGCGGTCGTGACAACGGACCTGCGCCTCAATGAGCCGCGCTATGTGACGCTGCCCAACATCATGAAGGCCAAGAAAAAACCGCTCGATGTCCTGACGCCCGAAGACCTCGGTGTCGATGTGAGCCCGCGTTTGAAGACGCTGAAAGTCGTCGAGCCGCCGAAGCGCAGCGCCGGCGTGAAGGTCGCTGATGTGAAGACGCTGGTCGAGAAGCTGAAGACCGAAGCCAAGGTGCTTTAAAGATAACGCAGGAGATGGACGAAATGACGATTCTGGTAATTGCGGAACACGACAACGTGTCGGTGAAGGCTTCGACGCTCAATACGATAGCGGCTGCGGCGGTCATCGCGACACTGACCGGTCACGATATTCATGTGCTGGTCGCGGGTCACAACGCGCAAGGCGCGGCTGAAGCTGCAGCAAAGATCGCGGGCGTGAGCAAGGTGCTGCTGGCCGACGCATCGCAACTCGCAGCCGGCCTGGCGGAAAACATTGAAGCTACCGTGCTGACACTAGTGCAAGCCCCGGCGAAGCACTATTCGTACATCCTCGCGCCAGCGACCGCCTACGGCAAGAACATCGCGCCGCGTATCGCTGCGAAGCTGGATGTCGCGCAGATCAGCGATGTCACCGCAGTGGACAGTCCGGACACGTTCGAGCGCCCGATCTACGCGGGCAATGCGATCGCCACGGTGCAATCGTCAGACCCGATCAAGGTCATCACGGTGCGCACCACCGGTTTCAAGCCGGTGGAAGCAGAAGGCGGCAGTGCAGCGATCGAGAAGATCGAAGCGGCAGCCGACAGCGGCCTGTCACAGTTCGTGAGCCGTGAAGTGACGAAGCTGGACCGCCCCGAACTGACCTCGGCGAAGATCATTGTGTCGGGGGGGCGCGGCCTGGGCAACGGTGAAAACTACACCAGAGTTCTGGTGCCGCTGGCGGACAAGCTTGGCGCAGCGCTGGGCGCGTCACGTGCGGCCGTGGATGCAGGGTTCGTGCCGAACGACTATCAGGTGGGCCAGACGGGCAAGATCGTCGCGCCGCAACTGTATGTCGCGGTGGGCATCTCGGGTGCGATCCAGCATCTGGCCGGCATGAAGGATTCGAAGGTCATCGTGGCGATCAACAAGGATCCGGAAGCGCCGATATTCAGCGTGGCCGACTACGGCGTAGAGGGCGACCTCTTCGCGGTAGTGCCGTTACTGGTGCAGGAACTGGGTTAATCTCGTGGAGTAAAAATGCTGAAACATACACCTTACTATCACAAGCTCGTGGCGGCTGGGGCCACATTGCAGGATCGCGGTGGCTTCGCCACGCCGAACTTCTTTTCATCGATCGCGGATGAGCACAAGGCGGTCCGTGAGCGGGTGGGAATGTTTGACGTCTATTATCAGGTGGGCGTAGAAATCAAAGGGAAAGACGCTGAGCGGTTGTTGATGCGTGCCCTTGTGAACGACGTACGCAGGATGGCCGATGGTGACGTTATTTATAGTTCCATATGCAACGAAGCAGGTGGGATCATCGATGATCTGACGTGCTTTCGCTTTAGCGGCGACCGGTATTGGCTTTCTCCCACTCCTTCGCGCGTACAGGTTGTCGTAGAGGCAGTGAGTCTGTTGATTGGAGCGGCGAACGTCACGGTCACCAATCTCGCGTATTCGAATGCCTATCTCTCTATCCAGGGGCCGGACTCTCGTGAATTGCTGGCATCTCTGACGGATACTGATCTGTCCGCGCAGGCACTGAAATATTTCACGTTTACGCGCGGGAGGGTGGGGGAAGTCCCGGACGCGATGATATCGCGCACAGGCTATTCCGGAGAGCTTGGGTACGAGCTCTTTTTCCCTGTCGAATATGCAGAGTATGTCTGGGATGCCATTGCGGAGGCAGGCAAGCGATTCGACATTCGTCCTTGCGGTATGAAAACCATGCGGTCGTTGCGAATCGAAAAGGCGTACCTATTGTACGGACTGGACATCAACGAAAAGACGAACCCGCTGTCGGCTGGTTTGGGTTGGACCGTTCGATTTGATGATCGTGATTTCATGGGTCGTGCCGCATTGGATAAGGTAGTGGCGAACAACGTGACTCCGCAACTTCGGCTCATCGACACGGGGGCCATCAATCCGATTGTTCACGGTGAGAAGGTATTCCATAACGGAGAAGAGGTTGGCGTAGTGACCTCCGGAGATCCCGGCTTCCATCTGGGCAGGACGTTTGCCTTCGCTTACCTTCCATCAGAACTGGCGTCGGAAGGCACCAAGGTCGAAATAGCGCGCGCCGATGCCTCCGGGAACGTCACCGGTACCGTCCTTGGGCGCGCACCCTATGATCCGGGCCGCAAACGGTTGACCGCGTAGTTCTTCACTCTGTGAGCAAATACGCGTGGATACGCCTCTGATCTCTTAGTTCAGAGGCGGCAACTACCATGACACCAAGGATCAGGTTATTGCTCGGGTGAACGTCACGCGACGGCTAGGGCGACAGGCATTTATACGCGATCACTCTTACGGGACCTGGTCTTCTGAACGGTTCCCCGCGAGCTTCCCGCCTGGGCGAGTGCCAAGACTGCCCTGACAGCTTCGTCCTCGATTCCCCTGACGTCCGACGGAAAGCGATTGCGTTGGGGTATCAAAAGGATCAGGCCTTCGATCTGACAGGTTATCAGCGCCGCTCGGCACGAGAGTTCCAGCGGTGGCAAGTCCGGGTTGACCCCTTCGAGAAAACCACGAATCATCTTTCGTTGGAATACATACGCTTCATCCATAATCTGACGCGCAAAGTCATGAGATTGCGCCAGCGCCCACATGTTGATAAACAGACTTTGGGTTCGAGGTTGTTTATCGGCCTCGATCAGAATTCGGACAATTTTTTCTAGTCGTTCCTCGGGCGTGAGCGAATAGTCGTTTCTAATACTGTCATAGGTCTCCGAATATTCAGCCGATGTTTGTCGCATGATTGCAGCGAATAATTCCTCACGGGTAGGGAAGTAATGCTGCAGATTGGATAGGGCTATGCCGGCACTCGAGGC
The DNA here is from genome assembly GCF_009766085.1 of Burkholderia sp. S171. GTDB lineage: Bacteria > Pseudomonadota > Gammaproteobacteria > Burkholderiales > Burkholderiaceae > Caballeronia. The sequence goes on from NZ_LMUF01000064.1 coordinate 252,587, forward strand.
GACCTTGCGCATGCTCATTTCGCCGTAGCCTTCCGCGACAAAAATATCGGTAGCACACTTAAGGATGCGTTCGACGGCGTAGCGTCCTCGCTCGGTCAACCCGCGTTTGCCGCTTTTGCGACCTGGTTCGGGCGGGGGGATTCCTTGATGCGTCGTTTCGATTTTCGCTAATGGACCCTGCTTCCGGTCCTCGCGAGTGAGCGTCTCTCTGGGCATGGTTTGTTGCGGGCGAACCGCGCAAATTGGTGGTTGTCAGAGGATATCATTGTCGGTCGGATGACCAAGTTCGTACAAGCATGGCCTACCCGGCCTCGTCCATTTTCGTCCCTTGATAGAGGTTTGTGTAGCGCCAGTTGTCTTCCTTATCTTGCCAACAGCTACGCATCCGTTAACGTGAAGCTGACGCCTCATGGACGATGCAGTGCAGCCATCGCGATAACCGAACCGGAAACCAGCGCCGTTGACTGGGTGAACAGGAAATATAGGTCATACAACCTAGTTTAGAAGAATTAAACGCCCGCTGACGTATGACAACTTATATTCCTCACACTTGGACGCGCTTGCAATGAGGATGTCTTCCCCCGTACTTGATCGCAATGCTGGACTTAGGGGAGTGATCATGTCTTACAGCTTCGAAAGCAAGCGGACTCGAAAAGGGCTTGCACCTACTTGCGGTCGATATTTTGCTGAGCTATAAATATAATTAGGTCACGTGACATAGTTATATGGATCAGTGGAATCGAAAGATAGGCGCTGGTGACTGCTCTGGGCATGGGACTGTTTTTTTACCTGTGATAAATCATCGTCCATGTTGATCTGCTGAGTAGCAGCGAGTCGACCGGTCCGAGTGGGTGCCGTGGGCGACACCAGGGGGCAGTGGAGTGGGATCCTGCTTCGCGGTCTGGCTCAGGAGCGCACGCCCGTCGTCGTACAACAAACTGGGAAGACTGCTAAATGAAGCTCAATCCGACTCTTAGTACCGACGTGCTGAATCGTTCTCGCTCAGAGCGCGCGCCTATCGATATGCGATTCATAGAAGAGACGATGGAATTCGTCGCACGAATGACCCACACCAGGTCGTTGGCATTCTATGTAATCGATCAGGGCCACGAAAATTGCAAGTTTCGTCGGCTGGACGTGCCGGAGGCATTCCATAGGGAATATAAGGCGGGCATGTGCAAATTCGACCCGTTCGAATATCACCGTGTCACCTGTGCGATGGACCGGGCATCTATCTTGAGCAACGCGTTCACGCGTTCAGCAACGCCGGAAGACCAGCACTACGTACGATTTCTAAAAGCGCATGGGTACGAGGATATTGTCGAGACGATTTTTCGTAGCGACACGCGAGTTCTCGGCGGGATCAGTCTGCTCTTACGCCGGGGCGATGACCCTGCGCAGGTCGCGGCCGTCGTGGACGCGATGCACCCGTACATCGAGTACAACCTGCGTGGCTTCACGGGACGGAGTAAATCGGAGTTCCGGGAAGACCTCTCGAAGTCCTTTTTGCTATCTCCAAGGGAGCTCGACGTCGTGGAACTTTTAACGTCCGGCCAGACAAACAATTGCATCGCCGAAACGCTGCATATCAGCGTGGCGACGGTGAAGTCCCATGTCCTCAAAATATTCGAAAAGGTCGGGGCTCCTAACCGGGCCAGCCTGGTTTCAATGATCTCCGAATACGAAGCGCATTGAGTCCATTCGCCGTGTTTGAGAATGAGCTGCTCGGCTGCTGAGAGAATAGAGTCTCGATCGTTCGACCGCATCGCCAGAGGATCCGGCAATCCGTGCACTACATATTTGGATAGTTAGGGCCGCCGCCGCCCTCGGGCGTGACCCACACGATATTCTGCGTTGGATCCTTGATATCGCAGGTCTTGCAGTGCACGCAGTTCTGCGCGTTGATCACCAGCCGATCGCTGCCATCCTGGTCCTTCACGAACTCATACACGGCCGCCGGGCAATAGCGCGATTCGGGGCCCGCATAGGTGCTGAGGTTCACGTTCACCGGCACCGTCGGATCTTTCAGCGTCAAGTGAGCCGGCTGGTTCTCTTCGTGATTGGCGTTCGAGATGAAAACTGAGGAGATCCGATCGAAGGTCAGCTTGCCGTCAGGCTTCGGATACGCGATCGGTTTGCACTGCGATGCTGGTTTGAGCATCTCGTGATCCCAATGTTGGTGATGGAGCGTCCACGGCACGTTGCCGCCAAGCAGCTTCTGCTCGATCCCCACCATCAGCGTCCCAAGGTACAGGCCCTTGCTCATCCACTGCTTGAAGTTGCGGGCCCGGTAAAGCTCGTCGTATAGCCATGAGGTCTTGAAGGCTTCCGGGTAGGCGTTCAGCACGTCCCCCTGACGGCCCGCCTGCAGCGCTTCGAACGCGGCGTCAGCGGCCAGCATGGCGGTCTTGATCGCCGCATGCGAACCCTTGATGCGCGACGTGTTCAGGAAGCCAGCATCGTCGCCGACCAGCGCGCCGCCCGGGAACACGAGTTTCGGCAGCGACATCAGGCCGCCGGCGGTAATCGCCCTGGCGCCATACGAGACGCGTTTACCGCCTTCGAGGAACGTGCGGATCGCCGGATGCGTCTTGTAGCGCTGGAATTCCTCAAACGGCGAAAGATATGGGTTGGAATAGCCGAGGCCCACCACGAAACCCACCATCACCTGGTTGTTGTCCATGTGATAAAGGAACGAGCCGCCGTAGGTATCCGAGTCGAGCGGCCAGCCGGCGGTGTGGATCACCAGGCCGGGCTTATGCTTCGCCGGATCAATCTCCCACAGTTCCTTGATACCAATGCCGTAGACCTGCGGATCGACGCCATCGCGCAGCTTGAACTTGTCGTTTAATTGACGGCCCAGATGCCCACGTGCACCTTCGCAAAACAGCGTGTATTTGGCGTGCAGCTCCATGCCGAGCTGGAAGTTCTCGGTGGGCTGGCCGTCTTTGCCGATACCCAGGTTGCCGGTCGCAACACCCTTAACGGAACCGTCGTCGTTGTACAAAATCTCGGCGGCCGGAAAGCCCGGGAAGATTTCTACGCCTAGCGCCTCAGCCTGCTGCCCTAGCCAGCGCGTGACATTGGCCAAGCTGATCACGTAATTGCCGTGATTCTTGAAGTTATCCGGCAGCGCCCAGTTCGGCACGCTCTTCGCACTGCCTTGCGACAAGAACAGGAAGCGGTCTTCGGTCACGTCCACGGTGAGCGGCGCGCCCTTTACCTTCCAGTCGGGGATCAGTTCGTTCAACGCGCGCGGGTCCATGATTGCGCCGGAGAGTATGTGCGCCCCGAGCTCCGAGCCTTTTTCAAGTACGCAGATGCTGACATCAACACCCTGTTCCTGCGCCCGCTGTTTCAGGCGGATCGCCGCGGACAGGCCCGCAGGGCCGCCACCGACGATCACCACGTCGTATAGCGTTGAATCGCGGGCCCCATACTGTTCACGGTAGTCGATTTCGCTTGCCATCTGCACCCTTACCAGACAATGTTCAACGAGGACATATTCTCCGCGTTGATTCTCTAGCGTGTCGATGAGTAGGGCAATCAGCCGTAAGGCTGAATAATGACGGCAGCGAAGGTATCAAGACAGGGAAGCCGTTGTCAGCCGCGAATACTACCCGCTGGTCTTAACGCGACAAAATCCTGTCAACAGGTCAACGCCCGTTGAGCCATGAGGGGCACTGCAAGATCATGCGTGGCAGTCACGTCGCCGCGGAAAGCGCAAAGTTGCCTCAAGCCCGCGCTCGCCCCCGTTTTTCAGCGTGAGTGTGCCGCCGTGCGCAAGCACGATGTTCTGGGCAATGCTGAGTCCCAGCCCTGAGCCGCCGGTAGCCCGGCTGCGTGACTCTTCAACACGATAAAACGGCTCGAATACACGGCTCAGGTGATCGACGGGTATCCCGGGGCCATCGTCGCTGACGACGATTTCGAGCATGTCGCTCTCGTCCCGTATGAGAATCCGTGCGCGTTCACCATAGCGCACAGCGTTATCGACGAGGTTCGATAAGCAACGCTTGAGGCTGCGTGCATAGCCGGGCAAAGGACGCGTCGCGGCACCACTAATCGATATCTCTCCGCCTGCTTCCATGGCATCCGACTGGACCACGTCGAGAAGCGCATTGACGTCGATGGGTCGTACCGGTTCCCGAACTTCGATGCCCCGCATGAACTCAAGCGTTTCGTTCGCGAGCGTTTCCATTTCAAGCAGGTCGGCGCGAAAGCGTTGCCTCAAGTCATCGTCTTGAAGCATTTCGGCGCGAAGCCGAAGACGGGTAATCGGCGACTTGAGGTCGTGGGAAACGGCCGCCAGAATGCGGGTCCGCTCGCCAACATAGTCGAGCAGCTTGCGCTGCAGATTATTCAGCGCTTGAATTGCATTACGCAGTTCCAGTGGTCCCGCGACGGTCAGCGGCAAGCGGTTGATATTTTGCGCGAGATCGTCGGCTGCGGCCGCAAACGCCCTCAACGGCCGCATCGCTATCCTGACGAGACAGGCGAGCATGGAACTGAATACGACAAACGGCACGCCCCAGCGAAAGAACGCCCACCATGGCGAAATGCTAAGGCCACCTTCTCCCTCTTCACAATCGATATTCAGCCATCTGCCATCGTCCATTCGGACCTGAACGCTAAATTCTCCACGTTGCCACTGCAAGCCGTCTAGCTTAAAAATCAGGCCCCGCGAATCGGGCGCCTGAAACTGACGCGCGTTCAACACCTTCAACTCGAGCGGCCCGTCGAAATTGGCACGAATGGCCCGCGCCACAAGTTGCTGCGACTCCGTTGCGGACTTCTCGCTGTGTTCCGGCGGCGACGCGGCATTGCGCCACGACAAGGAAAACCCCGGCCGGCTCAGTGCCTGAACCGCGCGATTCGCGTCTTCTCCTGGAAGACTATTGATCGTCCGTACGGTCTGGGCAATATGCGCAGCTGCCAGACGGGCCGGGATTTCGAGCAACAGACGGCTGCGCTCGTTTTTCCAGCCGATGTGGTCGAAAGCTGACCACATCGCCAGGCCAAGCATCACAGTCCATATGATGCGTCCAGACAGCGTGCGGGGAGAGATGAACTTCATGGGCAATATTTCACGGTGACTGCCAGCAAGTAGCCTTCGCTACGAACAGTCTTGATGATTTGCGGCTCACGTGCATCTTCCAGAAGACGCTGACGCAGGCGGCTGACCCGCACGTCGACGGCACGCTCGAACGGATCGGCCTCCTTGCCCATGAGGAGGGTCGTCAATCGATCGCGGGTCAGTATGCGACTCGGATGGTCCAGGAAAACGCGGAGCAACTGATACTCGGCGCCGCTCAACGCGATCAGCACGCCGTCGGGCGAAGTCAGGTGCCGTGCAACCGTATCCAGCTGCCAGCCCGCGAATTCTATGCTCTGCACGCTGTCGTCGCGCACATCGATCGACCTGCCTTTCGCGCGACGCAGCACCGCCTGCACCCTGACCAACAGCTCCCGGGGGTCGAACGGCTTCGGCAAATAATCGTCCGCGCCCATCTCCAAACCGATAATCCGATCGACGAGTTCGCCCCGCGATGTCAGCATGATGATGGGCACATCTGATCGGGCTCGCACTTCACGGCATAGCATCAGACCGTCCTTGCCGGGCATCATGAGATCGAGCACGATCAGATTCACAGCCGAGCGTTCGATGACCTTGAGCAGGTCCCGGCCATCGGCCGCCACCTTTGCCACATAACCGCTTTGAGTCAGGTAATCGGATAACAAGCGCCGGATCTCGGAGTCGTCGTCGACAATCAGGATGGTCTCTTGGCGTTCCATAGTAAATCTGCGATGCCCTCAAAAAAAATCCACGGCCGCCTGGCCCGACTCGGTACACGCGCTTTTATACCGTGCTTGCACGTTCACACGACGCCGATTTGTAACGTAGTGTTGCACGACGAACGTGCGCAAGATTGCGTTACAAACCTCCCTTGATTGCACACATTACGCTTACTTTACTGCGGTTAAATCACCGGCGATTTCATCCACACGGACCCGCCGATGCACACTTCCAGACTGTCTTTCCGTACTCATTTCTTCATCTCCATGGCGATCGGGTTGCCCCTGACCAACGCCATGGCCGACTCCGGCACGCCTGTTACTCCGACTGTGCCTGCGCCCGATGCGTGGCGCTTCGTGGTGGGCGTAGGCGCGATCAGCGAGCCAAAATATCCAGGCTCGAGCAATCGCAGGTACGAACCGGTGCCACTGCTGAGCGCGAGCTACGGCCGCTTCTTCTTCGGTGCGTCGCCCGATAGCGGAACCCCCCTCGGGCTCGGCGCCTATTTGTATCGCGACAGCCATTGGCGGATCGGCGCCGTGGTGTCCTATGACCTTCTGACGCCCCGCCGCGAATCGGACGACGCTCATTTGCAGGGCCTAGGCGACATCGATCGAACAGCGCATGCAGGCATATTCGTGAACTACACACTGGGGTGGTTCGGGGCGCGCAGCAGCGTCCTGACCGACATTGGCGGCAAACACCAGGGAACCATCGCAAAGCTCGATCTGGAAGCGAAATATACGCCAACGAATCGTTTGACGTTCACCGCCGGGCCGGGGCTTACATGGGCAAGCAGCCAGTATGAGCAAACATACTATGGCGTGGACGCCCAGCAAAGCTCACAGTCGGGCCTGCGGCAGTACAGCCCCGGATCAGGCATCTCCAGCGTCCGATTCTCCGTAGGCGCAAGTTACGAACTGACAAAGCACTGGGACGTCAGGGGGCTCGTGAGCGCATCCAGTCTGCAGGGCAACACCGGCGACAGTCCGGTGGTCGAAAAGAAAAGCCAGATCTTCTATGGCGCATTTGCCAGTTACCATTTCTGACCCTCTCGTCAAATTGCCGGAGCACTATCTGCTGTGGCGAGCAGCTGATCAGCAGGGCGTCGGGTTCGATGTCCTGCTGCAGAAGCATCGCCGACAAACAGTGCGTTCGTTGTCGCTTCAGCAACAGTCATATACGTAGCGCTGAATACCAACGCCTTGCTCGTCTATCTGTACCCTCTGGACAGCATTTTCACTCGAGACAAAAGGGCAATGACTCGAAGACGTCGAAAACTTCGGAGTACTCCAAACGAATAGCCATGCTCCATTCGAAGAAAAGGATGGCTTCCCCTCTGGCACTCACATTTACTTCACCGTCATCCTAGGTTGATTCTACATTCAAGATTGATCAATACGATTCACGGTCATATAGTCGCCGTCGAGAGCTTGAGGCTTGATCGGGAGGTTTTTAGCGAAACGCGCCGAAAGCGACTTCAACTTGAACGAGGCCATATTGATGAGTGACGTAGACCGCGCTGCCGTCCGAAGGGACATACCGGTGCCCTCCGAGGATAGTAGTGTTGTCTGGGGTAGCGACGCGATCGCACAGATGTTGCGCAAGTTGGACATCCCGTATGTGCTGCTCAATCCGGGCGCAAGCTTTCGCGGACTGCACGACAGTCTGGTGAATTATCTTGCTAATCACAATCCGCAGATGATTGTAGTGCTGCACGAAGAGCACGCGATTGCCATCGCACACGGTTATACGAAAGTAACGGGGCAGATGCTCGGCGCGATCGTGCATAGCAACGTCGGGCTGATGCACGCGTCGATGGCGATCTACAACGCCTGGGCCGACCGTGTGCCCGTGCTCGTGCTGGGCGCTACCGGGCCTGTCGATGCCGCGCTGCGTCGCCCCTGGATTGACTGGCTTCATACCGCGCAGGATCAGGGTGCGCTCGTGCGAAATTTTACGAAGTGGGACGCGCAACCGGCCTCGGTCCCGGCTGCGTTCGAGGCTCTGCTGCGTGCTGCGCAAATCGCCCGCACTGCGCCGAACGGCCCGACCTACGTGTGTTTCGACGCGGCGCTTCAGGAGACCGAATTAAGTAATCAACCGGTTCTTCCCGACCCGGCGCGTTACTTGCCGGCAACCTCCGCGCGGCCATCGGAAGCGGACCTCTGCAAGGCGCTCGCATGGCTTGCAGAGGCGCGTTCGCCGGTGATCCTGATGGGGCGAGTGTCGCGTGACGAAACCGCGTGGCGGCACCGCGTCGCACTTGCTGAAGCACTAGGTGCGCGGGTGTTGACGGACCTGAAGGTAGGAGCGGCATTTCCGACTGACCATCCGCTGCATGTCGCCGCGCCCGGGTTCTTTCTCTCGCCCGCTGCAGCCGCCGAGTTGAGATCCGCCGATGTTGTCCTGAGTCTGGACTGGGTCGATCTTGCAGGGACGCTCAGGCAGGCGTGGGGTGAGGACGTGGTGGGGAGTCGCGTCATCCAGGTATCGGTGGATCAATATATCCATAACGGTTGGTCCATGGATCATCAGGGGCTTGCACCGGTCGACCTTTATATGATGTCGGAACCTGATCCGGTCGTCGCGCTTCTATGCGAGGCGCTACCGAAGCGCGCGGTGCCCGTGCCCGCGAAGGTGGCGCCTCGAGAAAACGTATCAAGGTCCGGTGAGTCAATGAGCATTGCCTTCATGGCGCAATCGCTGCGGCGTGCCACAGCCGGCCACGACGTCTGTCTTATCCGGTTGCCTCTTGGCTGGAGTGGCGACATGTGGGACTTCCGCCATCCTCTTGATTATCTCGGCTACGACGGTGGCGGCGGAATTGGATCAGGTCCGGGGATGGCCGTCGGCGCGGCACTTGCCTTGAAGGGCAGCGGCCGCCTGCCGGTTGCCGTGATTGGCGATGGCGACTACATGATGGGCGTGACCGCACTGTGGACCGCTGCCAACGCGCGGATACCCTTGCTCGTCATCGTTGCGAACAACCGTTCCTTCTTCAACGACGAGCTGCATCAGGAGCGCGTGGCGAAGGATCGGCACCGCCCGGTCGAGAATCGCTGGATCGGCCAACGCATCGCGGATCCGGAGCCGGATCTCGCCATGATCGCCAGGGGGCAGGGCCTTGTCGGCATCGGGCCGGTCGCGCGCGCGACGGATCTTGACGCAGCTTTAGCGCAAGCTGTGAGTGCTCTGCTTGATGGAAAGACCGTCGTGGTGGACGTGCGCGTGGATCCGGGATACAGCCCGTCCATGTCGTCAGGCATGACGAGATCCAAGACCGAATGAGCCGGTCGGTCAGCTCGACTTTGAGATCGAATTGGAGACTTCGCAATGAGCAATGAATCGCTGCGGATGCTGGAGGGTGAACATGATCTCTCTTCGCGCATCGCGTCCCTGATCCCACGGTCCAGTGGGTTGTACTGGGGCGGTCAATGGCACACACCTGCTGAGGCGCAGAAGCTTACTACGTTCAATCCGTCCACCGGCGCGCTACTCGCGGAGGTTCTCGTTGGCGGCGCCGCCGAGGTCGATGCCGCAGTGTGCGCGGCGAAGAGCGCGGCACCGGGCTGGGCGAGAGTGCCGCCGCTGGAGCGTGGTCGGCGCCTGCGCGAAGCTGCCATGCGTATTCGCGCGAACGCCCTCGAACTCGCGATGCTCGACTCGGCCGATTGCGGTAATCCGATCAGCGCAATGATGGCGGACGCCGAGATTGCCGCCACGCAACTCGAGTACTTTGCGGGGTTGGTGCTCGAAATGAAGGGAGAAACGATTCCCACGGGCAACGGCTCACTTAACTATACGGTGCGTGAACCGTTAGGCGTCGTCGCGCGGATTTTTCCTTTCAACCACCCCTTCATGTTTGCCGCTGGCAAGATCGCTGCGCCACTCGCGGCGGGCAACACGGTCGTGATCAAGCCGCCGGAACAGGCGCCGTTATCCACCATCCGGCTCATGGAGCTGCTCGCGGACCTCTTTCCAGCGGGCGTCCTCAATTGCGTGACAGGCGGCCGGGAAACCGGCGCGGCCCTTGCCGCTCATCCGGACGTCGCAGCCGTCGCGCTTATCGGCAGCGTGCCGGCGGGTAAGGCGGTGCTTCATGCGGCAGCCGACACCCTCAAGCACACGTTGCTGGAGCTCGGTGGAAAGAATGCGATGGTGATTTTTCCGGACGCGGACTTCGAACAAGCCGTGGCGGGCGCGGTTCGAGGCATGAACTTCACATGGTGTGGTCAATCCTGCGGTTCAACGAGTCGTCTATTCGTGCATGAGTCGCTTCACAATCGGTTTGTAGCCGCCTTGGCCGATCGCGTTCAGACCATGCACAAGCCTGGCGTTGCAACCGACAAGCGCACGACGATGGGCGCGCTCGCGAGCCGGGCGCAATACGACAGGACGTTGCGCTATATCCGGGCAGGGCTCGAAGAAGGCGCGTCGCTGGTATGCGGCGGCAAACATCCGGCGGACCCGTTGTTATCGGAGGGATTTTTTATCGAGCCAACCATCTTCGCGGATGTCCAGCCGTCGATGGCGATTGCCCGCGAGGAGATTTTCGGCCCAGTCCTTTCGGTTTTTAGTTGGCACGACGAAGACGAACTGTTTGCTGCCGTAAACGGTGTGGAGTTCGGCTTGACCGGGTCGATCTGGACCCGTGACCTGGTTTGCGCGCATCGTGCGGCGTTGCGGCTTGAGGCGGGCTACGTGTGGATCAATGACTGCTCGATACACATCCCGGGTGCGCCGTTCGGCGGTTTCAAGCAGTCGGGAATCGGGCGCGAGGAATCGAAGGAAGAGTTGCTGGAATTCACGAGGATCAAGAACGTCAACGTGTCGCTTCGAAGCTGACTTAGCGATTCTGTACGGTGCCGATGAACTTGGCGCGAGGTCTCAGCAGGAAAGCCTGCGTGCGTTGCTCAAGGATGTGGGCGACCCATCCGGCCGTGCGGCTCAGGATCCACAGCGCAGTGGCCGTGCCATCGGGCATCGACAGTGCACGCGTGAGCACCACTAGCGCAATAGCGAGGCCCGGGTTCGCTTTGAGCGAGCTTCGTGCCGTTGCGAGGAAATCCAGCGTGTTGCGCGTACCCGCCGGCAGGTCGGGCAAGCCAGCGACCAGATCGAGAATGACGTCGGCGCGCGGATCGCCGTCGGGGTACATCGGGTGATTGAAGCCGAAGCGGCTTGCGCCGTACTCGCGCACGAAAGGCAACCGTGCTTCGAGATCTTCCGGTGCCGTTGATTGAAGCAGGGCGGTTTCGACCGTCTGGGTCGCTGTGCCCGTGGAGAAGCCTACGTGAGAGCCGATTGCTGCCGCCACACAGTTGTAGAGGTCCGCGTTCGTGGACGCGGCGATGCGCGCTGCGAACGTTGCCGGCGCGAGTTCGTTGTCGGCGAGGACGATCATCGCTCCGTTAAGGGCGTGCAGCGCTTCGGGAGAACTCGCCGCGCCGGTAGCCCGCAGGATGAACGGCGCGAGTGCTTCGTGGGCTTGGCGATACTCGAATTGCGGACGCGCCCGCAAGTAGCCCAGACAGCCGGCCATCGTCTGGATGAGCAGGCGCGCGGCAGGCACGGAGGTGCCGTCGGATATCTCGGCAGCGCCGCGATCATGCATCCCGAGTGCCAATGCAACGATGCCAAGCAGGTTGCCGATGTCGTTGCAACGCAGGCCGTCTTCGTAGGATCGCAGGAGGCGCTGGGTGTCGGCTGGTGTCTCGATGCCGGACCATGCAGCGAACGTGTCCTGCCAGGTTCCGGTGAATAGCAATTGCGCGACCGACTCGAACGAGATGCCGGCGCGCGCCATTTCCACCGCTGCTCGATTGCGATAGATCGGGCCCGCATGCGTGACTTGGGTGATGGCCGAAGCGATGACGGGTTCGCCCCAATGCATGGTTGATTCAGCCGATGCAGACTTCGACGGCCGACCGCGCTTGCGGCTGCGTACGCGCTCGACGTCGGTACGCAGATACAGGCTCTTGCGGCCGTCGCTATGCGGAGCGGTCTTGATGATGCCCCGACTCACATAAGCATAGAGCGTGCCGGCCTTGATATTGAGAATTTCGAGTACTTCGTTGCGAGTCATCAAATCTTTTTGCATCGATGTCCTGCCATTTTCTAAAAAATAATCAACCAAATTCTACCGCTAGCGGTGCACAGAATGGCATGTCAGAGGTATACAAGTATTATTGATTTGAATTATCAATCTTGCTTGAAATATAGATCTTATCTACTGTTGGTCATATCGGTCCATTTGGCTGAATCGAAATACCGCGTGGATGAAGCATGAAGACGCTGGATCCGGGGTGTGGCAAGCGTGCTTGGACGGCTGTACTATCCGCTGAGCTTGTGCCATCGCGAAGAAAGGATGGCCAAGCGTGGGATTGCGGTAGAAGCTGGACGGCGCAGGATGCGCCGTTCAGCTTCTACCGTACTTAAGTAGGCGTTGCGCCGTTGCAAGCGAGCTGTTGGCAAGAGCGTGCGGGTGGACAAAGCCAACGTGAAGATCTGGGGCGAACGCAGGTATCTCTACCGCGCCGTGGACAAGGCAACACGGTCGTTTTTTCTGCGAGCTAAGTGCAACAAGGCCGCTACCTAGCGTTATTTCGAAAAATCGATCAAGCAAAACGGCGTACCCAACGATGACGATCGACAAAAGCGGAGCCAGTCTGGCCGCGCTGCGCGCGTGTCGTTCTGAGTGGCGCAGAGATCATGCCTACGATCTCTGAACTTCCACGAGTTCTGGGTACCCAGCCACCGCTGATTCGTAAAGTACGCATTGTCAGTCGGATTGTAGAAATCCACATGCGAATGCGACCGCTAACATCGCTTTGTTCGAGAACGTGTACGACACGCCGGCGTCAACGTTCTGCTGCGAGTCAGCCGCAAAGACCGTTGTATCGTTCGACACCGCCCCGACTCATTGGCTCCGCCACTATTGGTCTTCACGTTAAAGATCAACAGTCCTGATTATTTCCGCTATTTTCGCCAGAGCCAAGCGAATAGCGCAAGCGCTTGAGCACTCGGGCCACCACCAGCTTCGACGCCTTCATCGAGCTTTCAACTCTTTATGTTATCCAAAACATCATAGCGAAACGCACTACTGCACAGAGCCGTTGCACCGCCCGCTGCAATCGACATCGCAACGTGTATCGAACAATCATACTTTAGGTTGATTACAGGCGACATTTTGCTCTTCTAGAGTAATTCAAGTAATTTCCCCAGCCTGCGGAAGGTGCTCGCGAGTCGAACGTGGATTGCGCGGGGATCGATTTGCCTCTCGGTGCGTTCGCAACTTACGGAAGGGCGAAGGGATAGTTTGAAATAGAAAAGCATGAAACGCTAAAGAACGAATTTAACTATCTACGGACAAGGAAAATCAGACATGCCTATACGAGGCCATCGATGCTCGATTGCTGTGCTGTTAGCCAGCCTGCTGTTCGATCTTTCCGGGTGCGGTGGTGACCAGACACCCACCTCCCAAACAACAGCCTCGTCAACGCCAATTGCACAGGCTGCGGTCGACCCGGCGACAGCCACCCCACAGTCTTCGCCGAGCGCAGACCCAACGAACGCAGTTCGGTCTCAGATCGTTCTAGAAGGGCAAACGCGTTTTGAAGTGCTGTCACCAACACTAATTCGAGCTGAATACTCTCCGATCGGGAAATTCGAAGACAACCCCACGTTCAATGCAGTGAATCGTGCTTTTCCGGTGACATCTTTTACTGAGCAGGTGGTCAACGGGGTTCTTATTCTTAAGACATCTGCGATGACTTTGTCCTATAAGCAGGGGTCGGGTCAATTTACGAAAAACAATTTGAGTATTCAATTCGATGTTGCCGGCAAATCGGCCCTCGCGAATCCTGAATGGCTGTCCGGAAAGCCGATGACCCAGGTTCCGATCGACTCCGTTACGAGTGGCTGGCGTGAAAGCATCGATGTTTCCTATCTGGCTGCCAATGGAAAACCTCCGGGAACGGTCGTGCCTGGCCTAGTCAGCAACGCAGGATGGTATCTGCTGGACGATAGTCAGAGTGCCCTGTTCGCAGGCGGTCATGTAACGCAACGTGATACTACCCGGCAATCAGGTTATCAGGACGGTTATCTGTTCGGATATGGCCATAATTATAAACAGGCATTGTCCGATTTCCGTACGCTAACTGGACCCGCTGTCATGCTGCCACGCTCAGTATTCGGTGTCTGGTTTTCCAGGTGGTACGCATACAGTTTCAATGACTATAAGCACAGTTTGATTCCGGCATTCAGGTCTCACCATACCCCGCTGGATGTACTGGTTAGCGACACTGACTGGAAGACACCGGACTGGAACGGCTGGGAATTCAATAGTCAATATTTCCCGAATCCTGCCGAGTTCTTCAATTGGGCACAAAGCGAGGGTTTGCGCGTTGCGCTGAATGTGCACCCGAGTATGTCGGTGAGCGACCCGAAATACAAAAGTGCTGAGGCCACAGCCGGAGAAAGTTTGGTCTCGAACAACTGCTATAACAATCCAGCACCGTGCGGCAGATTTGATTTGGGTAAATACCGGCAACTCAAAGCGTTCTTCAACTTGCACAATTCAATTGATGCGCTTGCTCCCGTTATTTGGTGGATGGACTGGAGCGGCGGAGAGGTATCGTCCAGTCTGCCGGGAATCTCACCGGTGACGTGGGTCAACTACCAGTATGTGAACTATGAGAACAGCAGGCCTGAGCAAACGGGACTGAGGAATTTTGCTTTTAGCCGTATAGGTGGGGATGGGAGTGGTTATGGGACGTTCAATGCTCCCGCAACGGGCCCGTGGGCGGAACATCGATACACAGTGAACTTTACCGGCGACAGCATTTCGAACTGGGAAACATTGGCGTTTGAAGCGAAATATACGCCGGGGGTTGGCGCGGCTATCGGATTGCCTTACGTTACGCACGACCTGGGAGGATTCCGTGACTCGGTGACGAGCTATACGGGCGACGCCGTTTCGGACGATCTGTATGCTCGGTGGGTTCAACTCGGCACCTTCCAGCCAATCATGCGATTGCATTCTGCTCAAGGCCGGAGATTGCCTTGGGAATACGGCGCGGCCGCTGAGCAATCTGCTGAGAAGTTTTTAAGATTGCGCGAAATGCTCGTTCCTTATACCTATACGTTGGCACGAAACGCACACGATACTGGCATACCCATCACTGAGCCGCTCTATCTCGAGTATCCGGATGAGCCTAATGCTTATGGTGGCACGGAGTATTTGTATGGCGATGCTTTGTTGATTGCGCCGGTAACGACCGCGGGATCTGGAACAGTTGCTACGCAAGTCTGGTTTCCACCGGGGAATTGGGTGAATTTCTTTACGGGCGCATCGTACTCCGGCTCGACCGATCAATCGATTCAGAGCACGTTGATGGATATGCCTGCATTTCTGAAGGCAGGTGGGATCGTGCCGATGCGTAGCAATTATGTGGATCACGATGTCTCTAATCCTATAGATCAAATGACACTAAATGTTGCTGCCGGCGCGGATGGCACATTTAATCTCTATGAGGATTCCGGAGATGGCCTGGATTATCTGCAAGGCAAATACGCGACTACGTTGATTGACTACAAAGACAATGGAACGGGGAATGGCAAGACGTTGACAATTCATGCTCAACGCGGGACTTATAGCGGTGCTATCGACTCTCGGGCATGGACTATCCGAATGTTGGAGGTCTCGTCGAAGCCCCGCACCGTGAGCGTCGATGGGCAGCAAGTCAGGGAGTCTCAGGCAGATAATGGTTGGTCTTACGACGAGACCGATCATATCCTCACAGTACAAATGGGAACGCATTCGACTAAGACGCGACTGACGGCGGTGATCCAGTGAGCGACTGACATTGGCGTCAAATTGATTGCTCTGGTAATCATTTAGCCGGCCTCCTCCGTTTCTGCCGGTAGAGGCGTTCAAGTAAATTCTTCTAAAGGAATACGTGAACAAACCAATTAGTGAGGCACCTTCCGGTCTTTCTGCGCTTTTTGCGAGCGTAGCGCCCAAAGGGGAGGGATTCCGCATCGAGGCGCCCGACGATTGGACCCAAGGGCGAACTTTATACGGCGGCCTTACGGCAGCCTTATCGTTTCACGCCGTCAAGTTAGCCAATCCGGACCTCCCGCCCTTTCGCTCGGGACAGTTTTGTTTTATCTCGCCAGCGACTGGCGTTGTTGACCTTTTTCCTTCTATTTTGCGGCAGGGGCGCGGTGCGACTGTTGCCAACGTCGATGTGTTTGCTCAAGAACGATTGGCTGCCCGTGTGCTTCTTACATACGGGGCTGGCCGTGAAAGCCGGATCGTGCATGATTACCTGCCTATGCCTAAGATATCTCCTCCGACTTTCTGTGATCTCTTCGTCTGGAATGGCCCTCGACCCCTTTTTCTCCGAAATTTCGAACTGCGCTTTGCGAGCGGCGCGCCACCGATTAGTCAGGGTTCTAAGCCTGAGTTTTTTGTTTGGGTACGTCCGCTGCACAGCACGGACGTAGACCCCTCCGCGATCCTACTAGCGGTGGCTGATACATTACCTCCCGCAGCAACCGTAAGCTTCGAAACGGCAGCAATGATTAGCACCATGACATGGACCCTTGACGTCGCGCAACCGGTCCTGCCGTCCGAGTGGTATCTACTCCGATCGTCGAGCGAGCAAGCAAGCTCCGGCTACTCAAGGCAGGCAATGCATTGTTGGGATTTAGATGGAAGGTGCATTTCGATCGGCCGACAGACGGTCGCACTATTTGACTAGATTGAGTTAATCAGCCGATTTATGAAAATTCCGTGATGCTGCAGAGGCTTTGCCAACTTGCCGTCGATCTAAAAAGACCGCCAGTCGGCTGTCGCTTTTGGCTGTAACGAGGCGATCGGTTTAGCTGCTGCCTTGTGTGCTGTATGCCGCGCGAGCGCTGGCGCAAATGGGACAGCGTTTTCACCGACCTTGAATATCGATATCGCCTGGCGCAGCGAATTCGACTGATCCGCCATGGATTGCGCGGCGGCCGAAGCTTGCTCGACGAGTGCGGCATTCTGCTGCGTTACTTCGTCCATCTGGCTGACCGCCTGATTGACCTGTTCGATTCCCACGCTCTGCTCAGCCGAGGCCGATGAAATTTCGCCTACGATATCCGTGACCTTTTGCACCGATACCACGATCTCCGCGATCGTCGCGCCCGCTTCCAAGACCAGTTTTGACCCCGCATCGACGCGTTGCACCGATTCACTGATGAGTCCTCCGATCTCTTTCGCGGCCGCCGCGCTACGCTGCGCGAGTGTGCGCACTTCACCCGCGACGACCGCAAAACCACGTCCTTCCTCACCAGCGCGGGCGGCTTCGACCGCTGCATTGAGCGCGAGAATATTGGTCTGGAACGCGATGCCTTCAATTACGCTGATGATGTCGGCGACCTTGCTGGAGCTTTCGGAGATGCCCTGCATGGTGTGGACTACCCGGGAGACCACGTCACCGCCTCGCTGTGCCGTACGCGACGCGGAACTTGCAAGTGCGGCGGCCTGCTTTGCGTTGTCCGCGTTGTGGCGGACCGTTGTGGTGAGCTCTTCCATGCTCGCTGCCGTTTCTTCCAGCGAAGCTGCCTGCTCTTCCGTGCGCTGTGATAGATCCGTGTTGCCCTGCGCGATTTCTCCTGCAGCGACCGAGATCGATTCGCTTGATGTCTTAATGCCCCGCACGATCGTGGTGAGTTGTTCCTTCATCGCGGCAAGTGAAAACAGTAGGCTGCGGTCATCGCCCTCTTTCAACGCAATAGGTGCGAGCAGGTTGCCCGCTGCAATTTCTTGAGCAATTGCGGCCGCATCTCCAGGTTCGCCACCGAGCTGCCGAGTCAGTCCGCGCGCAATTAGCAACGACAGCGTCAGCCCGATAAGCGCTGCTGCAACGATCCCGCTCATCACAAGCGTGGCAGCGCGCGAATACGCGTTGCGCGCGTCGATGCCTTCTTTTTTCGCTTCGACGACATTGATATCAACAATGGCCTGGAGATCCTTTTCCGCGATACGTCGAAGTTCAACCGATCTTCCGTTGAGCATTGCCATCGCGTCATCGTGCTTGCCGTCCTTCGCCAATGTGCGAGTGCTACGGTCGGCATCCAGATACTGACCCATGACCCCCTGCAATTCCGAGTACCGGATTTTTTCCTCGGGGTCGTTTATGAGCGGCTCGTATTGACTGGCCGCATGTTGAAACTCGGCGATGGCTTGATCCGCCAGCTGGTTCGCGTTTTCTATATCAGTGGGAGATGAAGCTGTAGCCGCGCGGTAGTCGCTAAGGCGAATCGCGCGCAGGCTGCTTTGCATTTCCAGGCTGTTCAGCACTGCTGGCAGCGAGTTTCCGCTCAGCGAGGCCACATGATCATTCTCGCCGGATATCTCGGAGAGGCTGAACACGCCCAACCCCACAAGCAGCGCGATGACAGCGGAAAATCCGGCGACGAGTTTTGTGAACACCTTCATTTGATGAAACGCCAACATAGTAAGTCCTCTTAATTAGTAGAAATTCGTGGAAGCTACGTTGCTAATTAACGGACATTATTTTATTTACTGAAGGATCTTTATCGTGCGTTGACCAGGCAGCGCTCGAATAGATGAGCGAAGAAGGGTCAACAGTCCAGGTGGAGAGTCCGTCATAGTCTAAAGGCCAGGTGACGTTCACGCCCTCACAATTAATCTGGCGACGCCGGAAAACTACATTGATTCAACATTCAAGATTGATTAATTCGTATCGACAGTTATATAGTTGCGGCGGAACACTTGGGCTTGGTCGAGTGCCTCTTAGCGAAATGCGAATAAAGCATCTTGAGCATGAATGAGCTCATAACGGTAAGCGACGTAGAGAGAGCTGCCGTCCGAAGGGACATACCGCTGCCCTCTGATGATAGTAGTGCTGTCTGAGGTAGCGACGCGATCGCCATCGCACACGGATATACAACTATAGCGAGGCAGATGCTTAGCGCCATTGTGCGTACCAACGTGCGGCTGATGCACGCGTCGATGACGATCTACAACACCTGGGTTGACCGGGTGCTGGTGCTGAGGGTGACGAAGCCTGTCGATGCAGCGCTGCGCCGGCCTTCGATGACTCTGTCGCGCGCGTGCTAAACCTCTGCGTTACGCGCTTGATCTGATCCTGCTGTGTGCGCTGGTACGTGGCCTATCCGATGAGCTTGCGTCACCTGGAAGAAATGATGGCTGAACGTGGCCCTCGCAGTTGATCATTCGGCTGTGCACCGCTGGGCACTCAAGCTGTTGCCGATGTGCCGGTATTGGATCGGTTTAAGGATCTACATGCCTGGTCGAGCGACGTAGAAGCAGGAAAAAATGCATTATCCATGGGCTCTTTTCAAAGGACCATTCGGCTAGGGAATCACCGCTCAAGTGGCCGCACCAGCATCGTCAAGTTGACGAGAACTGGGGCAGGCGCTTTCAGGTTGTGGGGCCGGTCACGTGAAAGCGGGCGGACGGAGGTATCTCTACCGGGATCAATCGGCCGCAGATTATGTCGTTACCGGCGGGGTCAGAAACCGCTTGATCAACGTTTGCAGGAGTTCAATCACCTTGTTTTGGTCTTGCGGCAGGCCACGAATTGCCATGATCTTGCATCCGTCGACCACCCCGATCAGCAGCGCCGCCGCTGTATCGGCATCGAGCGATGAGTCTATGCGTCCCTGTGTTTGACCGTTACGCAGGAAGTCTGCCAGCAATTGCTGCATACCTCGGCTATGGACCTGCAGGATCCGGGCTAGCTCCTGATTGCGGCCGGCTTCCGCCAGCATGTCGACAAACAGGGTGTGCCGGCCACCATTTTTGCCCATCCTGGTTTGTTGCATTTCAGCGATCAGCGCTGCCAGCGCATCGGAACTGGTCATCGTCTGGCTGAAACGCTCGGTGGCGCTTGCCAGCATCATTTCGATGATCGCACCCATGATGGCTTCTTTGCTTTCGAAGTAGTGGTAAAGGTGACCAGGACTCATACCCGCCTCGGTGCAGATGGCGGAGATCGATGCGCTGCGAAATCCGTCCCGCATAAAACATCGCCTGGCGGCCTTGAGAACTTCTTGGCGCTTTGCCTCATGTTTAACTGGATCGACGGTACGCATGGTAGGTATCCTCACGCAAAGATAGAGTGAACGATCTATTTATGTTGACCAAAATTTTTTTCGATTCTAAGATAGAACAATCATTCTAACATTGCGGGAAACTCGATGATCACCATGCGTTTGGGTAAAGAAGGCCCGCTGGTTTCAGCGCTGGGACTTGGTTGCAACCGGATGTCGCTTCAAAACCCACGAAATGATGACGAAAGCATCGCCACCATTCAAGCTGCGCTGGATGCCGGAATCAACTATCTGAACACCGCCGATTTTTATGGATCAGGCCACAACGAATCGCTGATTGGACGTGCCATCAAAGGCCGGCGCGATCAGGCTTTTATCAGCGTCAAGTTCGGCGCCATGTTCTCGCCCGCGGGACAGTTCATGGGCCTCGACGGTCGTCCGAACTCGGTCAAGAACTTTGCTGCCTATTCGCTGCAACGGCTCGGGGTGGACGTGATCGACCTTTATCAGCCGGGTCGGCCTGACCCTGAGGTGCCTTTCGAGGACACGATCGGTGCAGTTGCGGATCTGATCAAAGAGGGAAAGGTGCGTTATCTGGGCGTTTCTGAAGTGGGCGCAGATAATTTGCGCCGTGCCCACAAGGTGCATCCGGTCAGTGCATTAGAGATTGAATACTCGCTGGCATGCCGCTTTACTGAGCCAGAAATACTGCCGACTGCACGTGAGTTGGGGGTAACAATTGTCCCGTATCGTGTCCTTGCCGACGGGTTGTTGACTGGAGCGCTAACAAGTGCGTCGCTAGGCGGGGATTCACGCATGCAGCCCCCGCGGATGCAGGGTGAGAACCTTGAGCACAACATTGCGGCCATTGCGCCTCTGAAAGAGATGGCCGCGGCCAAGGGCTGTACACCGGCTCAACTGGCCGTTGCCTGGCTGCTCTCGCGTGGAGATGACATCATTGCGCTGGTCGGCATGACCCGGCCAGCGCGTCTGCAGGAAAATCTGCAGATTCTGGATATCCGCTTTAGCGCCCAGGAATTGGCCGATCTTGAGCGCGCTTTTGCGCCCGGCGTTATCCTCGGCGACCGTTACCCGGCCTTCGTGTTGAAATACGCTGCGCAATAGAGCTTTGTTAAATCAACGGGTAGTCAACACCGTACCGAAAACAGCTGGGCGAACACTGTTCCGCGGGGCCTCGTTTCACCGGGCTTAGCCAAAATCAGGCCGGTTTTTGAGCAAAGGCCAGTTTATCCAGCGACGTCGAGCCCAGTGCTTTGACGTGACGAACGTCTTGTCGACATGCGGTGTTTCGTCAGTTCGGAATGCGATGACTTGGTTCGCGAAATAAGATTAGTGATCCAAAATGATGATAAGAACTAGTCTATGGAAATAGATGACAAATTTATTTTTGACTGGCCTAAAATTTCCTGCGATCGAGTTGCAGTAGTTACGTATTCCTTACGAGTTAAATTCTGAGACCTATTTGATCGTGCGGCTGGGGGTAAAGCTCGCGTTTGACCGTCCCTGTTTCGCGAGCGGTAACAGGAAAACAGTGCCGTACATGCGCAGGATGCTGGATACGTTCCACGTGCCTCTACGACTAAAGAAAATAGCCTTACATTTTTGTTGACGCACCATGCTTTGGCGTTCGTTACTCAAACGTTCAGGCTACCGGGTAAAGCGTGCGGTGGCAGCCATTTTGCAACGCCGACAATGGGAGTTTTTACACACCAGACATTGTCAGTAGATGCACTTACCGAGTTTCCTAATAAGCACCATGAGCATTTGAAAACGCGCGCGATGATCCGCGGGGAGGGTATGAAACCTTCGCCTGAGTTGAAGCAGCTTGCAGTTGATTCTCCATCCAATTGATTACGACCCAGGAGCTTTTGTGGGACTTAACGCACCAGCCGGCCGCTCGCGGCTCTGGCTTATCTTGCTGTTGCCGTACATCGCGTTATTGTGGGTACCGTTCTATAACGACACACGTCCTTCGTTCGCCGGTTTCCCGTTCTTCTACTGGTATCAGTTCCTGTGGGTTCCGCTCACCTCGCTGCTGATTTATGTCGTATACCGAGGTGTCAAATGAGCAATGTCGATCCGGTCTCACTGACCGTCTTCATCGGTTTCTTTGTTCTTGTCACCGTGGTTGGTTTTTTTGCTGCGCGCTGGAAGCGAGGCGACTTGACTCAACTGCATGAGTGGGGTCTTGGCGGCCGCCAGTTCGGTGCCGTCATTTCGTGGTTCCTCGTGGGGGGCGATTTTTATACCGCGTATACCGTCATCGCCGTGCCTGCACTTGTGTATTCGGTGGGCGCCTATGGATTCTTTGCATTGCCGTATACGATTATCGTGTACCCGTTCGTATTCGCCGTCATGCCGAAGCTCTGGAAAATTGCGCATGCGAAGAAACACATCACTGCAGCCGACTATGTGCAAGGCGAATACGGCGGCAAATGGTTTCCCGCTGCGGTTGCGTTGACCGGTATCGTCGCGACGATGCCTTATATCGCGTTGCAACTCGTGGGTATGCAGGTAGTGATCAAGGGGCTGGGTGTGTCCGGCGAACTGCCCTTGATCGTTGCGTTCGTGATTCTCGCGTTATACACCTACACGAGCGGCCTGCGGGCACCGGCGATGATCGCGTTCGTCAAGGACATTATGATTTTCATCGTCGTGATCGCGGCGGTGTGGATTATTCCGTCGAAGCTCGGCGGCTACGGACATGTGTTCGACGCGGCCGATACGTTTTTCAAGGCAAAAGGCGGCGCGACAGGCATTACCCTGAAGCCGGCGCAATTCACTGCGTATGCATCGCTTGCGCTGGGTTCGGCACTGGCTGCGTTTATGTACCCGCATACGATGACAGCGGTGTTGTCGTCTTCATCCGCGAACACCGTTCGCAAGAACGCGATCTTTTTGCCGATATATACGTTGCTGCTGGGATTGATCGCGTTGCTCGGCTATATGGCGATTGCTGCCGGCGTACACGTGACATCTGCCTCAGATGTCGTGCCGGCACTTTTTAGAACTGTTTTTCCGTCGTGGTTTGTCGGCTTCGCCGCTGCGGCGATTGCAATTAGCGCGTTGGTACCCGCAGCGATCATGTCGATCGGCGCGGCGAATCTCTTCACGCGCAATTTGTGGCCACTGATTTCGCGCAATACTTCGCCGGAAGCAGAAGCGAAAACCGCCAAGCTGGTGTCGTTGCTGGTCAAGTTCGGCGCGCTGCTGTTCACAGTCTTCCTGCCGACGCAATTCGCGATTGATCTTCAGTTATTGGGGGGCGTGTGGATTCTTCAAATTTTCCCTGCGATCGTCTTCTCACTCTATACGCGTCGCCTTAGTACGCCGGGTCTTTTTCTCGGATGGCTGGCTGGCATTGTGCTCGGCTCGGGATTGGCTATTCTTCAAGGCCTAAAGCCGGTGTTCGCACTGCATGTGGGCGGTGCAACGTACCCGGTTTATATCGGGTTGCTTGCGCTGGCTCTCAATATTGTGGTGTCGTTCACCGTCTCGTTTGTTATGCCACGGCGCGTGATATCGCATCAGGTCGCTGGATTCGTTGGTGAGTGAGAGTCGACTGATACCTTGATGACATGTTCGTCCCCCAGCGTTCAGCGGCTCCGGAGATTGATATTAAGCGAAGCTCCACAAGGGCAGCGATTCAGCTGTCGCCGCTGAACGCGGGTCTATCGCGCTCTTGCGCCACCGATCACGTTTGAAAAACAGGGGAGGACTTGATGTTTGCCGATCAGTTATTTCGCCGGAATGGGATGCTGCCAGTATGAATCTTGCAACGCTTAAAGTTGAGGGGGATGGTGTCGGATTGACTAAGGTGCGCAAGCTGTTGGCGCTATCGACTAGTACTGAATGGGAAAAAGGTGACCCAAAGCGGCGCGGGGGTGAGTATCACACGTCGGGATTTGTCGTCACGATCGCGGATTCTGCCGCGCCCTATACCATGATGGTGAGGGTCCGTCATTTTTTGAGGAAGTGCAAGGATCAGGGCCTTCGGTTTTCCAATTTCAGTGGTGTTGTCGGACTTTCAGTTGGCGTTACCGTGGATGCTTCGACCCAGTTCGCAGCGTATGTAAATCTCACTGTTGACGATATTGCGATACTTAAAGAATTAGAACTAGCGGTGGACCTAACGGTCTATTCTCGCTCGGATGAAACGGTAGACAACGGGGTGAATAGCGGGATGTAGCGGTGAGTCGAAACCTGCACGTTCCACCGCTTTGTGCCGGAATGGTCAATGCCATCCAGACCACCAGGCGGTAAGGCAGCAACGAGGAAAAGGACTGTACGATGAAAAGAGATAACACACGGTTGATGACTTGCTTGACCGGTCTCTTGGTTTTTGCATGTGGGACCGCTGGAGTAATGGTTACTGGCATGGTAATCAACGGGTGGCGAGTGGCGAATGAGGCAGTGCTTGCGCGTCTCGATGTGTCGCAATACGGTGCTGGTGGACTCGTGATTGGCGTTCTCCTGACGGCTGCTTTCACCTTCTTTTTTGTTCGCACCGGCGTTCGCCGTTCGAAAGATGCTCTTCACGCCACGCGCGAAGGGATCGCGCGGGCGAAGCAAACAATCGACCAATGGGACAACTGACATGGAAAGCAATTAGACATTGCTTGCCAGAATGCTTGCTTTGCAAGCCACTCGATCCTGAGTGTAATACCGGTTACATGCGCCGGCAGTGACAGACGCGAATCGAACGCTCGCCCAGCAGTTTGTATTCGGATCTTCGTCTATTCGGTGACTTGAAGATATCGAATGCGTGTGCGCGAACGACAATAAAACAGAGGTGAAATTTGAATACAGATTTTGAAATCACACCCGCACAGCCAGCAGATTGGCCAGCAATTTGGCCGATTCTACAAAAGGTCTTAGCGGCGGGCTCTAATTTCGTGTTCCCAACAGACTTTGAAGAAGAATCCATGTGCCGCATTTGGTTCGGGAAAGGCACGATTGTGTTCAAGGTTCTATCTGGAGGACAAGTTGTCGGATCGTATTTCATACGTCCTAATCATTCGGGACCCGGGTCTCACGTTGCGAATGCGGCCTATGCAACGCATTCTGATTTTCGGCGTAAAGGTATCGGAGGTGCGATGTGTCAGCACTCGATCGCCACCGCGCGCGATCGCGGGTTTTCCGCAATGCAGTTCAATGAGGTAATTGGGATCAACACAGCAGCAACGAAACTATATGCACGAAATGGTTTCAACATCGTAGGCCGAATTCCTGACGGATATATCGATGAAGTTCGAGGAAGATCTGATCTCTTGATATTTCACCGGGAGGTTTGAGGCGACGCCGTGATGGCAGATCGCACACAGCCTAGCTCTCGTGCGTTCGCATTACAACGCTCATCTCGGTTTGCCTGAAAGCTTGCGCGGATCCGAGAATCGCGGATGGTAGTTGTCGCCGGAGACCGATATCTGCGAATAGCGACCAGCATACGCGGTAGATGAGCACATCAACGCGGTCAATGCATCAGCTTCGCTGCCGAACGTCCTTCGGATCTTCGCCGAGTATTCCATGCTCAAATAATAACGAAGCGCATCCATGTGGTGTGCCGCCATCTGACGGACGCCAGCCATATTTTTGACTTTCTACGGCACTACGCAGACTGTTAGGAATCCGATAAAACAGAAATTCTGTTTGCCTATCGGAAAGCGGAAACTTCTCTCGTATGCGTAATATTTAATATTAATTCGTAACTTAAAAATTCGCGCATTAGGTCAGAATTTTCATTTTCTTCTGAGGTGCTGTTACCGTTTAAGGGACAGCAGAGAGCATGCGCAATAAACGTCCCCTTTTCGGAACAATGGTAGTGCTGATTGCGGTTTGCTCATCTGCGTCGGCACAGGAGATCGGACTGTACGCCGGACCGCTGGCAGGTGCCGGACAAAATTCGTACTCCTGGGCAATCGACTATACCGAAGGTTTCGGCAGATACTTTGCCGGCAGTATCACTTGGCTCAATGAAGGCCATATCCCCGGCCATCATCGCGACGGCCAAGCCGCTCAGGCATGGTTCCGCTTGCCGGTCGCCAACCAACGCGTAGTCTTCGCGCTCGGCGCGGGCCCGTATCGCTACTTCGATACGGAGGCGGCTGCGGAAGGCGACGGCTACTCAAATACGCACGGCTGGGGCGTCCTCTACAGCGCTCGTGCATCCTGGTACACGTCGCATCGCTGGACGGCCAACCTGCAGCTCAATCGCGTGCAACTGTGGCATGGAACCTCCACTACGGCAGTGCTCGTCGGTATCGGCTATCAACTGGATGGCCCGGACGAACCCGGTCCGCGCGATTTTGCGATTCCGCGGTTGTATAACGTGACGAACAATGAAATTTCGTTGATGGCAGGTGAGACTATTCTCAACAGCCTGCAATCGCCAACCTCAATCGCCGAATCGTTCGAGTATCGCCGCGGCCTGACGAAATTCATCGACGCAACGGTCGGCTATCTGCACGAAGGCAATGGACTGCTTGCGCGGCGCGACGGCTTGACCGCACAGCTGTGGCTGACGCGGGCATTTCTCAACGAGCGTTTGACGCTTGGGATTGGCGCGGGTGTGTACGCGGCCATCCATCACGACGACGATTCGGAGCGGCCGTCCGGTGACGGGATCCTGTCGGGGCTCGTGTCGGTTTCCGGCTCTTATCGGTTGACGTCGCATTGGGCCGCGCGTGTCACGTGGAATCGGGTCGTGACACGCTACAGCCGCGATACAGATGTGTTGCTCGGCGGGGTCTCCTACCGGTTCTGAGGGCGGTAGAAAGGAGGAGGGTGCTCGATGCCGATCGGTACGGATGTCTTCGGCGAAGACCCGTTTCGCCGGGCTCACGGCTCTTAAAGAGCGGATGCGGATCCTCGCGCGCGGATGGTGATTTTCATCACTCACCTCGGCTGGCAGGAAGCGCTTCAACACCAGATACGCAATCCATTCCCCCACGGGTTTCAACGCTTCCGTGAAGTTGTGGCAACTTCATTGTGTTCTACGTCATCGCTGCTCGTCGCTGCTTTGCGAAGTCCGCCTTGACACCCATCATCAACGCAATTCCACTCAGCATCAGAAGGCCGGCGAGCATATAGATGGCGAGGTCCATGCTTCCCGTACTCGTGCGAATCTGGCCGATCACCCACGGACTTACGATGCCGCTTGTGATCCCGATACTGCTGATGAAGGCAATGCCCGAGGCCGCGGCATTGCCCGACAAATAGCTCGGCGGAACAGACCAGAAGATCGGCAATGCAGCGAAGATAAAGACGGCCGCGACGCAGAGAATCGCGAGCATGGCGGGAAAGCTATTCAAGTGCAGGGTCAACGCGGCAAGCGCCAGCCCCCCGGCAATGGTGCAAAACGCGAAGTGCTTGCGCCGTTCACCCATACGGTCCGAACGACGCGCGATCAGAACGAGACCAATCGCGCCGATCGCATTCGGAATCACCGTATAGAGACTCACGGAGACCACATCCTTGATCCCGAAATCGCGAATCATCAATGGCATCCAGAAGTTGAGTGTGAGCGACGCACACGTCAGCGAAAAGTAGATA
Organism: Burkholderia sp. S171; assembly: GCF_009766085.1. GTDB lineage: Bacteria > Pseudomonadota > Gammaproteobacteria > Burkholderiales > Burkholderiaceae > Caballeronia. Next base: position 280,044 of record NZ_LMUF01000064.1, read on the forward strand.
AACGCGAACAGATAGATACGGGGGTTGAGCAACGCCGCGGCGAAACTGCGTGCGTCATGCACGCCGTCCTTTGCCTGTCCCTGTGCGCAGAGAGCGACCAACCGGTCCTTTTCGGCTGCGGTAAGCCAGGTGGCATTGTGCGGCTTGTCGACCAGATAGAACAAGGCGACGAACCCGAGGATCACAGCCGGCGCTCCTTCGAGAGCAAACATCCACTGCCAGCCGAACAGGCCCATTACGCCACCCATGTCGCGCATGATCCATCCGGAGAACAGCCCGCCGAGCACGCCGGCCACTGCGACGCCCGCAAAGAAGACCGACATCACCGCGGCGCGGCGGTTGGCGGGAAACCAAAAGGTCAGGTAAAGAACGATGCCGGGGAAGAAGCCGGCTTCGAAGACCCCGAGCATGAAACGCAACACGTAAAAGTGGGCCGGTTTCGACACGAACATCATGCATACCGAAGCGATGCCCCACAAAAGCATGATGCGCGTAAACGTCTTGCGCGCACCGAATTTGAACAGCAGCATATTGCTTGGGACTTCACAAAGAACATAGCCGACATAGAACACGGCGGCACCAAGTCCGTACATGGCATCGCTGAAGCCGAGGTCGTGCTTCATCTGCAACTGGGCAAATCCGATGTTGATACGATCCAGAAATGACACGACGTAGCAGAGAAACAGAAAGGGAATGATGCGCCACGCGACCTTTTGAAACATCACGTGTTCGTCGGCCGAGGCGCTCGCGTAAGCGATGCCATCGGCAGTGAAGGAATTTTTCATGTCTCGCTCCAAGTGCGTTGCGGGCCTTTTGCAGGACGAGCAGCGCCGAGGCGTCTATGCGCCTTTGCGTTTGAACAGGAAGGGAAAGGTCCAGATGGGACCTTTTCAGAAGAGAGCCTGCTGGATCAGTCCTGCAACGCGGTCCACATTTCCTTGTCGCGTTGCGCGGTCCAGATGCGCGGGTGAGCAATGCCGCTCGCTTCGTCGAAGGCACGCGAGACGTCGAACGGCAGGCAATGCTCGTAGATGAATACCTGGCCGAACTTGGGGTCCATCGATTTGCGCGTGTGCGCCATTGCACCCTTCAGGTCAAGCTTCATTTCGAATGCCTCGCGGCCCGCCTGCAACAGGGTCGTGACGAAATCCTTCGTATAGTCGATGCCCTTGTGGACATCGGCCGGTGACAACAACGCCGGACCGCGGCCGGGAACCAGCTTGTCGGCATTCAGCGCACGCAGTGCTTCGAGGGTCGTCGGCCATTGTTCGAGCTGCGCATCGCCGCAATAGCAGGCCGCGTCGTATTCCACGAGATCGCCCGAGAACAACACCTTCTGCGACGGCAGCCACACCACCGTGTCGCCCTTCGTGTGACCCGAGCCGAGATGCGCAATCTTCACTTCGAGCTTGCCCAGCCACAGGGTGATTTCCTTTTCGAAGACGAGGGTCGGCCAAGTCAGGCCCGGCACCGTCTCGACGCCAGCAAACAGGCGCGGAAAACGCTCGATCTCCGACTTCATGTCTTGCTCGCCGCGCTCGACGATCATCTCGTACGTTCCGCGGCTCGCGATCACCTGCTGCGCGCCTTCTTCGAAATAGGCCGATGCGCCCAGCACTCGCACCGCATGGTAATGGGACAGCACGACGTATTTAATCGGTTTGTCGGTGACGCTGCGGATCTTCGCGATCAGGTCTTGCGCCATAGCCGGCGTGGCCGTCGTGTCAACGATCAGCACGCCGTCGTCGCCGATGATCACGCCCGAGTTCGGATCACCTTCCGCGGTGTAAGCGTAGGCGTTCTCCGAAAGCCGCGTGAACGTGATCTTCTTTTCTTCCAGGTCTGCCTGGGAAGCGAATGCCTTTGCCATGTTTGTCTCCGTGCTGTGACTGTGGGAATAGGTCATCTTCGTCTTAGCAAGTATATTTGTCAATGACAAATATACTTGCTATTAATTAAGTTAGACGAGTGCCCGTTTATCCGATCAGCGATGCTGATCGGATACCATGTAGCCGTTCTATTACGAGGCACCCAATTGATTAAAACGCCGGCCAGTAAAGGCCTAGCCAATGAAGTTGCGGACGCGCCTGCAGAAAAGAAGCAGCGAGGCATTCAAAGCGTCGAAGTGGGCGGCCGCCTGCTGGAGGCACTGGCGCGGCATCGCGGACCGCTGGGATTGAGCGAACTCGCGGCCGAGGCGCAACTGTCGTCTGCACAAGCCCACACGTATCTCGTGAGCCTGACACGGCTGGGTCTCGTCAAGCGCGATGTACTCACTGGCAATTACGAACCGGGCCCGCTTTCGTTGCGCCTTGGCCTGATGCATATCGAGCAGCAGCCCGCATACCGCATTACGGTTCCGTACGCCGCCGCGTTCGCGGAAGTCATCGGCTTCAGCGTGGCGGTATGCGTTGCGGGCGTGCAGGGACCGATCATTGTTCGATACGAGCGCGGCGGATTTCCGCTGCACGTAAACCTGCACGTCGGCACAGTGATGTCGCTCGATATGACGTCGACCGGACGCGTTTTCTGCGCGTTTTTCGCGCCCGAGCAAGTCGCCGCCATGGCCCGGAGTCAAATGACCAGTCGGTCTAACCCGGGCGCGAGCGATCGGCAAATGACCGGCGGATCGGCTGTCAATCAGCAATGGCGAGCGCGTCTGGACGACATTCGCGAGCGCGGAATCGAACGCGGCATCGATGTGCCAAGCCCCGGCATCAGCAGCCTGAGCGTGCCGGTATTTGACGCCGAACATCGGATGCAACTCGCGCTGACTGTCATCGGCTCGTCCGGTTCGATCGACGTCGACTGGGATGGCCGCGTCGCGCGTCAATTGCTGGAAACCGCTCAACGCGTGACCCATGCGCTCGCGAACCCTGGTTGAGATCATGCAAATCGAATCACCGGCAAGCCCGGACGATACCGTCTCACCATCAAGCGATGCGAAAGCGCAGCGCGGCATCAATGCGCTAGACAGCACGGGCGAACTGTTGCTCGCCTTGGTTTCAGCCGGTCGGCCGCTGTCGCTCCGAGATCTGGCTGCGGCTGCTGAGATGCCGGCGGCAAAGGCGTTTCCACACCTGGTGAGTTTGCTGAAGACAGGGTTGCTGAGTCGCGACGACACCGGATGTTTCGACGCCGGGCCGCTCAGCATGGAACTCGGCCTGATCGCGTTGCAGCGTCTGTCGCCGACGCGGGATGCCGAGCCCGAGATCGCAGCACTCGCTGCCGACACCGGCATGAGCGTCGCGGCGGCGACGCTTGGTCCCCTCGGACCCACCGTGATCCGCCTGGAGGAGTCCGCGCGGCCGCAACACGTCAGCTTGCGGGTCGGCACTGTCATGTCACTAGTCAATACCGCGATCGGCCGGGTATTCGCCGCACACGTGTCTGACGACGTGCTCTCGGGTCTGTTGCCGCAGGAACCGATCAGGCTTGCAGGCTTACTGGCAACCAGCACCCTCCCAACTGACTACCGCACGCGTCTCGCCGACATTCGCGAGACAGGGATTGATCGCGCGTTTGATGCACCGGTTCCAGGCATCGGCACGCTGGCCGCGCCCGTGTTCGATCACACCGGCAGTATTCGCCTCGTCATTGCGCTGATTGGTTCGTCAGGAAGCTTCGATCCCAGCTCGCAAGGGGGGATCGCGCAGCAACTGCTCGCCGCGACGCAACGTTTGTCGTGGCGCTTTGGCTGGATCAGCGGCCGTTGATTTCAGTGCGATCAGGGCAGGGCGGCGTCCGGCTGCTGGGAAGGCTCGGCCGCCGCCATGACGGCCCGCGTGACGAAGATACGGTAGTGGCCGGGAGACTGTCGGCCGCTCGGCATAGAGCCCCTTTGCGACCTGCTGCGGCGAATTACGTCCGACGGGCAGCACGTCCGCCAACGCTTCTGTTGCAAACTCGTTGCCAAAACAGGATTGTTATCCGGTGCCGGCGGCCATCGTCAGGCCGTGTGTTGCTTCCGACATGAACTGCTCCGGTTGAATTCGAAATGTCGATTCAGTTGGTCGGTTCCGGCGCGGCACTAGCCGTGCTTGCACCCGCGCGTGCCAGAGCAAGCGCTTCGCTCAGGACGTCTGCATCACCAATATGATTTGCCAGCAGCAGCACCAGCTTGGCATTCATGAAGTGGCTTTCCTCGTCGGTCAGTCCGTTGTGCACATCGATCAACTTTTCGTAGAACGCGTCCGGATCTGCAATGTTCGATTCAATGTTGAGCTTGTTCATGGTCCTTTTACCCGTTGCACGTTGCGCGATTGAGGGCCGTTTTGATCGACGCAGCGTCGAGGGCGCGCCACCGCGCGCAGACATGCTGGTCGGGACGCAGCAGGTAGAAGGTCCCGGGTCGCGCATCAAAACGATGCGTGACGATGCCTTCCACGTCCTCGACGATCGTGATGCCGGGCGCAGTTGTCATCGCCGCTCCGCGTGGTACGACCATCAGTGCATGCACCGGTACCGGCAGATGGCCCAGCTCGGCAAGCCGGTCGGCGGTCTGTTCAACGTCGTCGCCAAGGCCGTAAAAATAAACGCCCGTGAATTCCCCACCCGCCGTGTGAGTCAGGAACCACGCTTCCTTTCCGTCGACTAGCACTGGCGCGTCAGTGCAGACAGAGCCCGGAATCATCGTGCAGGCGAAACCGTCGGCAGGTTCGTCGGGCGTATTCAGTGGTGAATGGCGCAGCACTGCGGGCACAGACAGCCTGCCGCTATTCACAATGCGTCGCGCAAACGGACAGTCCTTCGCAAGCTTGAGCGTCGCATCGCGGAATAGGCGCGACACTGTGCTTTTGGGCGTGATGAAGTCGGTCGCGCGCGTCGAGTTGAGGATGTTTTCGTCGGCGGCATATTCGCGCTCGGATGCATAGGTGTCGAGCAGCGAAGGCGGCGCATTGCCGTTGACGACCAGCCGCAATTTCCACGCGAGATTGTCCGAGTCCTGCACGCCGCCATTCGCGCCGCGTGCGCCGAACGGTGATACCCCATGCGCCGAGTCGCCCGCGAAAAGCACTCGGCCATGGCGGAAGCTATCCATGCGCGAGCATGAAAACGTATAGACGCTCACCCATTCCAGGTCGAATTCCGCGTCGTCGCCTAGTAGGGCCTTGACGCGCGGAATGACCCGCTCCGGCTGCTTCTCCGCGATCGGATCGGCGTCCCAGCCAAGCTGGAAGTCGATCCGCCACACGTTGTCGGGCTGCCGATGCAGCAGCACGGACTGGTTGCGGTGAAATGGCGGATCAAACCAGAACCAGCGCTCGGTCGGGAATGACGCCTTCATTTTCACATCGGCGATCAGGAAACGATCCTTAAAGGTTCGCCCGCGGCTGTCGAGACCGAGCGCACTGCGCACCGCACTGCGCGCGCCGTCGGCCGCGATCACGTACTGCGCGCGCAGCGGATAAACGCCATCGGGCGTTTCGACCTGCAACTCGACGTAGTCGTCGTGCTGCGTGAGGCCAATGACATTGCTCTTCCAGCGCATCTGCAGGTTTTCTGTCTTCTGTGCGCGCTCAGCCAGATAGCCCTCGACGTAATACTGCTGAAGATTGATGAATGCAGGGCGGGCATGACCGGTTTCAGGGAGCAAGTTGAATGTGTAGATCAGCTCGTCCTGCAGGAACACCTTGCCGACGTTCCAACTCACGCCCTTTTCGACCATCTGAGCGCCACAGTCGAGACGGTCGAAAATTTCCAGCGTACGTTTCGCGAAGCAGATCGCGCGAGAGCCGCTGGAAAGCGTGTCGTTATTGTCTACAAGCACGGTGCGCACGCCCTGCTGCGCCAAGTCGATCGCTGCTGCAAGTCCCACGGGCCCAGCACCGATGACGACGACTGGATAGAGTGCCGGCGTCCCCGCATCGTGATCCGGGGTCCGCTCGTAGTTGAACCGCAGCGTTTGATAATCGACCTGCATGGTGTCTCCGTTTACTGTCAAACGACGAATTAACATATAGCAATAGTGTTTGCTATTAGCTAATATTTGTCATTGTATGAGGCTTTTGACATACGCAAACCTGTGTTTACCCTGACGTCGGCGTCCGCGCGGTGGCGTTCAGATGATGTGGTCACCGTTGCGGTCAAAGCCAATGGCTAGCAGGATGACCCGTTTGGCTATCGGACCTTCAATAGCCAAAAGTGTTAATTGAAGGCTGCCTCTTTAGGGCAGTTGTTGTCTTCAAAATAGCTTTTAACCGATTCAGTCAAACGTAATAAACTGCGCTGACGTCCATACCTTGCTGTCGTCTCGCTGACGGCCGAACACATATATCGGTCGGAAGCCGAAGGCAGCGTTCTGAACCGCTACCTCGCAACTTCCCGATACATCGACGGGCAGCGGCTTGTCCGTCAACCGCTCGACGGAAAGAAACAATTCCGTGCCGCCGCGAGCGAAGAAATCAGGACGATGCGTGAACGCAGGGACATAGCCATTGGCAAACCGGATAAGTGACGAAGACGTATCAGAACTTGTGGCGGATGGCGATGCGCACGGCCGTCTGCCGATCGCTCAGCGAAGGCGTCAGATTGCTGATGGCAGCTACCGCGTTTTCACCTTTGGAGTCCGTTCCGGAAGCCTTCTGATAGACGCCGACGAGGTAGAGGTCAGTGCGCTTGGACAGGAAGTAGTCGGCGCCGAGTGCGGCCTGGTAGTACTTGGCACCGGCGTCAGTCGCCCCGTTCGCTTGCGTGACCGAGCCGCCCTTCGTGTAGTCGAATGCCACGCCCAGCAGCAGCGCCGGCGTCAGCTGATACTTGAAATTGGCTTCGACGTTGTTAAACGTCGCCGTGTCGCCGCGCTGGAACGCAGACGCGCCATTCGCACCGAGATTCATGAACTTGACGTTCGAATAGGTCGCGCCGATCGTGGCCGCGCCGAACGTGTACGCGCCGGCCGCCCCTATCACCTGGTACGAATTGGCCGACACGTAGCCGGAGTAGACCGGCGTCGTGACGGCCGAGGCCGTCGACGACGACGTGTTGTTGCCGAACAAGCCACCTGCGTTCGACGGCGTGCGTGCATTCAGGTAACCCGCGCCGAGCACCAGCGGACCGTTGTTGTAGCCCGCGCCGAACGACCAGATCTGGTTCGCAGAGAAGTCTCCGGCAACGCCGCCGAGGCTATACGTGCCGCCGAAAGTCAGGCCGTTGTAGTTGGCGCTTGTGTACTTGACCGTGTTATTGGTGCGATAGGAGTTGTTGAAGTTGTCGATGTCCCCCGTATGCGCCGCGATGTAGCCGCCCCATTGATCGCCGGCTTCCAGCGGACCGACGTAGTCGACAACAGAGTCATACTGGCGACCCAGCGTGATCGAGCCGAATCGCGAGCTCGAAACGCCGACATACGCCTGACGGCCGAACATCAGTCCGCCTTGTCCCAGCTTGCCCGTGTTCACGTCGAAACCGTTTTCCAGCGCGAAGATCGCTTTCAGTCCACCGCCGAGGTCTTCGGCGCCGCGCAGGCCGAAGCGGCTGCCCTGCAGCACGCCGGACGACAGGTTATAGAGCGTGTGGCCGCCCGAGTTCGACGTGTAGTTGATGCCTTCGTCGATGATCCCATACAGGGTAACGCTGCTTTGAGCGTGCGCCACACTGAACGCGCCCATTGCCGTCAGTGCAAGGTAAGTCTTTTTCATTGTCGATCTCCAGTCCAATAGTGAGTGTTTGTTTTGCCAAAAAAAACGCAACGCCGCGGTCTTCAGGGAGACCTTCAGGCGCGTTCAATGGGTCTTTAGCTGATTCGTTCGAGCCAGCCGAATTTGTCCTTGGCCTTCCCGTACTGGATGTCGGTCAGTGCCTTCTTCAAACGCTGCGTGAGCGTGCCCGGCAACCGGTCGCCGATCTGGAATTTCTCTGAGGCGCGCGTTACTTCAACGATTGGAGTTACCACGGCAGCGGTGCCACACGCGAACGCTTCCGCAAGCAGGCCGCTTCGTGCATCGGCTTGCCATTGATCGATGCTGTAGGGCGCTTCCCGGACCTCGTAGCCTTGATCTCGCGCGAGCGTGATCAGCGAATCACGCGTAATGCCGGGCAAGATAGTGCCGGTGAGCGGGGGTGTCTGAATCAATCCGTTCTTGAAGACGAAGAACACGTTCATGCCGCCCAGTTCTTCGACCCAGCGACGCTCGACCGCATCTAGGAATACGACCTGATCGCATCCGTTCGCAGTCGCTTCGGCCTGGGCTGCCAGACTCGACGCATAGTTTCCGCCGCACTTGGCATCGCCCGTACCTCCCGGGCCCGCGCGCGAAAGCGACTCGCTCACCCACAGCGACACGCCCGCGCTCTTACCATGAAAGTAGTCGCCGACAGGGCAAGCCAGCACGAAGTACCGGTATTCCATGGCCGGCTTCACGCCAAGGGCTGCTTCGCTTGCGAACATGAAAGGACGCAAATAGAGTGCGCCACCCGGCGTGCCCGGAATCCATGCTTTGTCGATCGAGCCCAGCTTGCGCACGGAATCCAGAAACAGGCTCTCAGGAAGTTCAGGCATCGCAAGGCGTTGCGCGGAACGCCTGAATCGCCTCGCGTTCGCGTCCGGCCGGAACAGGGCGGCGCCACCGTCAGGTAGCCGGTACACCTTGAGACCTTCGAAAATCTCCTGCGCGTAGTGCAAGGCCATGGTCGACGGGTGAATTGAGACCGGCGCTGTCGGCACGATTTCGCAATCGACCCACGCGTCTCCCGTGAATCGCGCGGACGCCATGTGTGTGGTGAACACGCGTCCAAACGCAGGGTTGTCCGTCAGTCGCGACGCAGCATCAGCGGAAGAATCCGCTGATGACTGCACGGTGAACCCGGAAATTCGTTTCATATGCACTGCCATCCATTCAACTTGAAATTGATGCGCGAAATTCACTTCACTTACGTCGAACCGAGCTTGCGTGCCACCAGCTTCGCGAAGTAGCTGGCACCCACGGGAATGAGTTCGTCATTGAAGTCGTAGCTCGAGTTGTGCAACTCGCATGGCCCGAGACCAGCCTGCGGACTGCGGTGATTGCCTTCTCCATTCGAGATGAAGCAGAACACGCCGGGCTTTTCGCGCAGCATGAAGGCAAAGTCTTCTCCGCCCATCGTGGGCTCCTGTCGTGTGACGTTGTCTGCGCCGACCAGATCGGCGAGCACTTCCTCGACGAGCGCGGTTTCCTCCGGATCGTTCACGGTCGGCGGCAAAAGACACTTGAAATTGAAGTCGATAGTGGCATCGAAACCGCTCGCGATCCGCTCGGCAATACGCTCCATCTTTTCCTGGATGTAGCCGAGCGTCGCATCGCTGAACGTGCGGACCGTACCCCTCAGATGACAATCTTGCGGAATGACGTTGAATGCCTGACCGGACTTCACCGACGTCACCGATATCACTGCGGAATCCAGCGGCCGGATACCGCGGCTGATGATCTGCTGAAAAGCAAGGACGATCTGAGCGGCGATCGGTATTGGGTCGATCGCGAGGTGCGGCATCGCCGCATGCCCGCCTTTGCCCTGAATCGCGATGTCGAAGATGCTGGCCGAGGCCATCATGGGGCCGGGGGTGACCGAAAACGATCCTGCGCGAAGTCCGGGCCAGTTGTGCATGCCATAGACCGACTCCATCGGATAGCGCGTGAACAGGCCATCCTCGATCATGGCCAGCGCGCCCAGCCCAACTTCCTCCGCCGGCTGGAAGATGAAATACACGGTGCCGTCGAAATTGCGATGACTCGCCAGATACTGCGCGGCCGACAGCAGCATCGCCGAATGTCCGTCGTGACCACAGCCGTGCATCTTCGTCTTCTCGGTGCTGGCATGCGCGAATTCGTTCTGCTCCGGCATCGCAAGCGCATCCATGTCCGCGCGCAGACCGATCGCCTTGCCGTTCGCGCCGCCATCGCGTCCATGTAGGATGCCAACGAGACCGGTCTTGCCGACATTGCGCTGCACTTCGATATCCCAGCCTTCGAGCATGTCCGCAATGATCCCGGCGGTTCGATGCTCCTCGAATGCGAGTTCCGGGTGCGCGTGAATATCGTGTCGAAACTTTGCGATCTGCGGGGCGTTCTCAACGATGAAGGGAATGAGTTTCATGATTGCTTTTTTTAGGCCTATGCGATGGAACGGAAATCAGGATGGGAGATGGCCTGGCGCGGTTTCCTTGAACGACAGCACAGCGAGCGCGCTGACAATTCCCAATGCGCCGACGTACCACGCCGGCGAGAGCGCATTTCCCGTTGCCTTGAGAAGCCAGGTCGCAACGAACTGCGTCGTGCCGCCAAAGATGCTTACGGTCAGCGCATAGGAAATCGACATGCCTGCAGCGCGAATGCGTGCCGGCAGCATTTCCGGAATCGCCACCAGCGATGCCGATCCGCTCAACGCAGTCAACCCGGCTATCACAGTGGTTGCGAAGATCAGTGCGACCGCATTGGGATAAACCTGCAGCATCGCGAACAGCGGGACGCAGAGCAGTGCGATCGCAAGGCGCGGCCAGAACATCACGGGCTTGCGCCCGTGCCGGTCGCTTAGCCAGCCACCGAGCAACGAGAACACGAAGGTCGAGAGGCCCAATGCGAGGGTCGCCCACATCGACGTGGCCGGGTCCATCTTCATGACCGAAATTGCATAGGTCGTCATGTAGGTGCCCAGGTAGGTGAATACCGTGGGCGCCAGGATCAGCAGAACGCCGAGCAGGATGGTGCGATGATGCTTACCAAGCGTTGGCGATGCGTCGCCTCCCGTGGTCTGTGTCTCTTCTTCCAGAGTCTCCGGCATCGACCTGCGCAAATAGATCGCCACGGGAACCATTAGAATTCCTAACGTTAATGGAATTCGCCAGCCCCATGCCTGCATCTGCGGCGCGCTTAGCGTATGAGTCGTGATCAGCCCTGCCAGGCCCGCGATGACGATCGCGAGACCCTGACTGGCGAGTTGCCAGCTGCCCCACCAGCCGCGCGTGTTGTCCGGCGCAATCTCGACAAGAAATGACGTCGACGGACCGACCTCTCCGCCCAGCGCAAATCCTTGAATTAATCGGCAAGCCACGACAATAAGCGGCGCTGCAATACCGATCGACGCATACGACGGCGTGAAAGCGAGTCCCATGGTGCCGATCGTGATCATGAAAATGGTGAGCAGCAGCGCGAGCCGTCTTCCTGCGCGGTCCGCTAACCGGCCAATGAAATACGCGCCGAGCGGCCTGGCGATAAATCCCACACCGAACACGCCTACGGATAGCAGCAAGCTCGTGGAAGGGTCTGTCGCCGGGAAAAACGCTTTGCCGATATAGACGGAAAAGAACGCGTAGACAACGAAGTCGTAGATCTCGAGCGTGTTTCCCGCGACTGTGGCGGCGACCAGCTTCATGTCGAGCGTGCGAGACGAACCGCCGGGCGTTCGCGCACGTCCGTAGACTTCCGTTGTACTCATGATTGGCTCCTGTGACTCTGTGATGGATCGTGGTCCAGCGGGGTTGGTGCAGATAATAGGACGCTCATTTCGAGCCGCACAGACAACCCAAAAATCGCAGCGATAACATTTTGTTAGAGGGGTCGGCGCTATCCCCGTCGTCTATACTGCAAGGGCCTTTTCGCGTGTCGCGCTGCACGATTTTTCCTTTAGTCAGGAGCCGTTCCCGAGAATGACGCCGACCCAACTTCGCGTATTTCTGACCGTTGCCGACGTACTGTCCTTGCGGGCGGCGGCCAAACGACTCAACGTTTCCCAGCCCGCCGTCACCAAGTCGATACGCGAACTCGAGCGGCAGCTCTCCGTGGAATTGATCGTCAGACACGCTCAGGGAATTACGCTCACGGAGTGCGGCCAGGTATTTCGCCGGCACGCCACGTCGATGATCGAAGAGATGCGGCGCACGCGCGAGGATCTGCTTGCGATCGCGCAAGGGATGGAATCGCGGATCGTGATCGCAGTCAGTTCGGCCATGTCGCTGACCGTGTTGCCGACCGCCCTCAAGATGCTCCAGGACGTGTCGCCGCTCACCAAGGTGCACGTGATGGATGCGGCCATGCCGCACGCGCTGGATCTGCTTCGGGATGGGTCAGCCGACCTGCTGCTTGTTCATACGGTGGCCGACTGGGTGGGTGTGGAGTTCAACAGCATCCGCTTTCTTTCGTCGGACATCGTGGCCTGTGCGTCCAGACATAGCCCCCACGCGCGGGCGGTCTCGCTAGCCGACACGCTGGGCGCGCAATGGATCTATCCGAAGAACTCGTTGAACTCGTTCGACACGTTCTTCACAGAGCAGGGCGTGGACCCGCCCGGGCGCATCGTCCGTAGTCAGTCGTTTACTGCGGCACTCTCACTCATGTTGAATGGCGACTCGATCGCATTCATCATCGACGCAACCGTCGATCCGATCTTGGCGCCCTTAGGTATCGTGCGGCTGGAGCTTGCTGAAAAGTTTCCCAAGGCAACCGGGATGGCGATTACGCGGAGCGACATTGCGCCTACCAGAGCCGTGCAGCTCTTCCTGACGTGTCTTCATCAGATAGCATCCAGCCATACGTGATCGGCTATGTCTTTCAAGGCGAAGGTACTCGGCAGCCTCGCGGCGTCCGAGTCGTGACGTATGGTCGACTATCTTCTCACGGCTGTTGCGAAACCGATTCTCCACAGCCCGGCTTGTCGAACAGCGCGGTCAGTCCGCACGCGGACGCATACATCCGGCCGCTCGAGTGGGCGATGCCCGGCGCCTCAAGCGCATGCTGGCGCGTTTGCGGATCGAGCATATGAATATACGCGTCGTACGCGAGTCCACGGGCGTAGCGCGTGATCCCTTGCGCATCGGCCTCGCAATTGTGTCCGACGGCGTCCTCGTCGGGCGAGTTGTCGGCGGTGCCCAGCAGATACACGACGTCGCGCTGCAGATAGCGGGCTTTTACTGCATTGGCCGTGACCGGCGCCCCCGCGTAAGGCGGCACGCCCGTGCGCAGCCCGTAGTTCCAGCGGTCGAACGTGGGGCACCGCTTCGCATCGAACGGCGCGAACGTACCGTTGCCATCGGGCCGGTCGTCTGTCAGATAGAGGTAAGTGGCCGGGTTGGTGACCACATAGCGGATATGGATCGGCGCGCCGCCGAGATCAACCTCGCCCCGCCCGAGCGCCGCGTAGCGTTGCACGTACTGTCCGCCCGCAGAATGCCCGGCCAGCACGATCGTGTTCAGGTTGGGGAAGATCGCCCGGTTGGCGAGGCGTCTGAAAATCTCGTCAACTATTTCGAATGAACTGAGCGCGACCGGGCCCGTGGAAAGCCGGGCACGCGGCCAGTCGTCTTCACGCCACCGGAGCATGTTGTCCGGCAGGTGATGCGCGGCGATATCCTTCGCGGTCAGGAATTGCGGCGTAATCAGCATCGCGCCGCGTGCGGCGGGTCCCGCGACTCTGGCCGCATACTCGCCCGAGGTGAGGTCGCGGCGGGGCCACCCCGGTATCACCACGACCACGCGTGTCACGTCGGGCTGCGGCTGGGTCCAGTTGCGCGATACCGCGATCGGTACCTCGACAGGACCCGACTGCGTGACGAGCTCCAGCCGTTCGGGCTGCACCTTCGGCACTGGGGTATGCACGACATCGCGCTCGCGCATGACCGGTGCAGCTGTAGTGGATGAAGCAGACAATGCGGGCGCTGCGTCTGGCGTATCGGGTTGAACCGCCGATGCCGACATCGCGACCAGCATCAGGGAAAGTGCGTAGGCTGGACCTCTTTGCGGATGCAAGCTTGACCTCCTTCACATCGTCGTTGATGGGCGTTGGACGCCCGATACCACCGTGCGTCTTCTGTTGATCTTGCCTATCAGGAAACGATGCGACAGACGGTCGCGTTGACCGGACGCTGCGCCTGGAGCTTCCACTTCGATTTACCGTTTGTTACGCGCGCCGCGATCGGCCGCGCGTCACACCCGGATGGCGGGGGCGACGGCGTAGGCTGCAACCGCGTTTGCCCGCAAAGAGCGGGGGTTGCTGAACGGCGTCATCCAGGTAAGCGCGTGATGCTGCCTGCTGCTCATTGTCCCTGCACAGGATGTCCGCGGCGCGATTGAATAGTCGGATGTAGCCGATGTGCTGCGCGCGGCTGTAGATGAACCCGTCCAGCGCCTCGACCGTCACCGGATAAAAAAGCCCCGGATCTCTTGGGTAAATCCGGGGCTGACCGTGGAGGCAGGAGGAGGACTTTCCCCCACGGGTGAATGGTTCTTAAGTTATTCAAACATTGGCAATAGATAAATACGTTTGGAGCGAATAGATATTTGTGGATAGGCGAATAATCTCGCATGTTGGAACGCTAAGAAGCAGGACTCGCTAGCGGAGAGCATGCAAACGCAGCCACGAAGAATTGAGGCGAATTGGGCAAGCCAAGCTAAAAGTTTAACCAAGCTCGACCCGGGCTATCACGCGTAGGCTTGCGCAGGTTCAGCAGGCGTGCGAGCCGTGCTGTACACGGTCGACTCGATGTCTGTTCCGTTAATCAGGCAACGGCCTTGAAGGTCTGTATTGCTGGACATCAACGGACATTTTTCAAAGATCATCGCGATCCAGTCAACAAACACGCGGACCTTGGGCGCCAGGTGGCGATTGTGCGGATACACCGCCGCAATAGGCATCGGACGCGGTTTCCACTGCGGCAGCACCTCGACCAGCTTGCCGGAACGTAAGTGCGGCAGCAGCATGAACTGGGGCGCCTGAACAATCCCGGCACCGTCAACGCCGCACATCACGTAGGCTTCGGCGTCGTTCACGGCTAGCGCCCCTCGCATCTTGACCGCGGTCGTTGCCTTGTCGACAGTAAAGTTCATGTCCTTGATACGACCCGTCCTGTTTGAAAAATACTGCACGGCCAAGTGTTGCCGCAGGTCGTCCAGACTCGTTGGCTCGCCATGGCGTTCTATATAAGCGGGGCTCGCGGCAGTCAGCGTCTGAAGCTCGCCCAGGCGTCGAGCGACCAGACTTGAATCCTCCAGCTCGCCCACGCGAATCGCACAATCCACGCCGTCCTGCACCAGGTCCACGGGCTTGTCTCCGAAGCCGACCATGAGGTCGATGTCGGGATAGCGTTCGCGGAACTCGAGCAGCCGGGGCATCACGATCAACCTGCCGATAGACCCCGGCATGTCGATGCGAAGTTTTCCGCGCGGACCCTTTCCGGTATTTGATAGGGAATCCTCAGTTTCATCTATCTCAGCCAGGATGCGCAGACAACGTTCGTAATATTGCGCGCCTTCCGGAGTCAGGTTCAACCGCCTTGTCGTGCGTTGCAGGAGGCGTACACGCAGGTGCGCCTCCAGGTTCTTGAGGATCGTGGTGGTGGAGGCGTGCGGCAGGCCCAGCGCATCTGCCGCACGGGAAAAGCTGTTCATCTCCACGATCTTCGTGAATACCTGCATTGCCTGTAGCCGGTCCATGTTGTCTCACCTTCAACGCTTCGCCGCACGCGGCAGCACACTGTTCAAGCAGAAATGGGCAGGTCCGGTCGCGATTGTTCCGAGCGAACGAATTGTGTTCTGGATTATAACCATTTATCAGAATTGCGCTGAAGTCCACAATTCGATGCATCGTAACTTTGGCGGAATGGCGCAGAACGCGTCACACGAAACATGCAATTGACGAGCGATCAGACGCTTAGCATCGAAGATGTATCGATCACGGGTCACGCGCAACTTATCAAGGTGCGCAGCTATCTCCCGGCTTCGAAAGGCGTGCTTTTGCCGATCGTTATTTATTTCCATGGCGGTGGTTTTGTACGCGGCTCGCCGGACGACGCCGAGATTGCCGCGTCGACGATTGCCCGGCAAACGCAAGCGTGGGTGGTGTCGGTGGGTTACTCGCTGTCTCCCCGGTTTCCCTTTCCTGCCGCGCTCGAAGATGGCTACCGCGCCACGCAATGGGCGGTGGCCAATGCGCGCGCCCAAGGCGCGGATGCGAGGCGCATGGGAGTGGCCGGTCACGATGCTGGCGGCAATCTGGCGACCTGTCTTGCCGCGGTTGCACGGGACCGGGGCGAGTTCGCGTTTTCGGCGCAGGCGCTGCTCGCGCCTTTGCTTGATCCCAGCATGACGCGCATGGCTAGCGAGGACGAGATTGTCGATCCTGATCTTGGCGCGAGCGAATGCGCGCAATGTTATCGAGCGTATTTGCCTAATGCATCGCAGTGGCTGCATCCGTACGCGGCCCCGATTGAGTCGCGCCGGCTGGCCGGTTTGCCGCCGGCACTGATCGCCAGTGCGCAGCACGATCTGCTGCACGTTGAAGCCGAGAAATATGCAGGCGAACTGATTGCCGCGGGGGTGCCTACCGAAGTCACGCGGCATTGCAACGCCTCTCACCATGAGTTGGGGACGCATCCAGCGGCGCTAGCCGATGTGGTGGCGTTCTTCCAGAAACGCTTGCCCGCCAAAGCACAAAGACGCTAAGCGCTTATAGCGATCTACAAAATTCATAGCGATTCAATCGGAGCAAAAAAATGTCCACGCAACGCAATCGAAAAGACGGCAATCGAAAAAACGGCAATCGAAAATACGCTGCGCTCGGCGCCACGCTCGTCCTGGCCGGGGCAGGTGCACTGACGGTGTTTCATGGTCACGGCGATTCGCCGGTCAACTCGGCGGTTGCCGCGTCGAATGCCGCACCGCCCACGGAAGTCGATGTGGCTGCGGTGGTAGCCAGGTCGGTTACGGATTACCAGGGCTATTCCGGACGGCTCGAGGCGATCGATAAGGTGGAGATCCGGCCGCTCGTGCCAGGCACTATTGTCGCGGTGCATTTCAAGGACGGCGCATTGGTCAAGAAGGGCGACCCGCTTTTCACTATCGATCCGCGCCCCTATGTTGCGGAAGTGGACCGTGCGTCAGCGCAACTGGCCGCGGCTCAGGCGCGCAATGGTTATGCCACAACCGACGCCGCGCGTGCGGACCGCTTGCTGGTGGATAACGCCATCGCCAAGCGCGATTACGATCAGGCGCAAAACGCCGCGCGTGAAGCGCAGGCGAACTTGAAGGCGGCTCAAGCGGCGCTCGAAACCGCGAAGATCAACCTCGGATACACGAACATTGCTGCGCCGGTATCGGGCCGCGTGTCACGTGCCGAGATGACCGTGGGCAACATCGTCTCTACAGGATCCAGCGCCCCGTTGCTGACCACGCTCGTTTCGGTCTCGCCCATCTATGCATCGTTCGATGTCGATGAGCAAACGTATCTGCGGTACCTGAGCCACGACTCCCGTGCAAGCGTGCCGGTTTCTCTTGGACTGGCGAACGAGGATGGCTACTCGCGCGAAGGCCGGGTCGACTCGGTGGACAACCGCCTCGACACCAGCTCGGGCACGATCCGGGTGCGTGCGCGATTCGACAACGGCGACGGTGCGCTGGTCCCCGGTCTCTATGCGCGCATCAAGGTGGGAGGAGGCGCGCCGCATCCTGCCGTGCTGATCGACGACGCCGCGATTGGCACCGATCAGGACAAGAAGTTCGTGATGGTCGTGGATCACGACAACCGCGCAGAGTACCGGGAGGTGACGCTGGGCACGCAGAACGACGGCCTGCGCGTGATCGCCAAGGGGCTCCAGCCGGGTGAGCGGATTGTCATCAACGGCTTGCAGCGGGTACGTCCGAACGACGTTATCAAGCCGAACGTGGTGGTCATGTCCGGCGCTGCTACACCGGCCAAGGACGCTTCCTAGGGCTTGGGCTCAAGGCGGCCCCACCGGCGCGCCTGAACGCTCATACAGCCTCTCATGCAGCTTCTAAAGCAGATAAGCAAACCGTCATGAACATCTCCAAGTTTTTTATCGACCGCCCTATATTTGCGGGCGTGTTATCGACAATCATTCTGCTGGCCGGCGTGATCTCGATGTTCAACCTGCCGATCTCCGAGTATCCGGAGGTCGTGCCGCCTTCGGTGATCGTGAATGCGCAGTACCCGGGCGCTAACCCGAAGGTCATTGCGGAGACGGTCGCCTCGCCGCTTGAAGAGCAGATCAACGGTGTCGAGAACATGCTGTACATGCAGTCGCAAGCGAACAGCGACGGCAAGCTGACATTGACCGTCACGTTCAAGCTGGGCATGGACCCGGACAAGGCGCAGCAGTTGGTGCAGAACCGCGTCTCGCAGGCGCTGCCGCGTCTTCCTGACGACGTGCAGCGGCTCGGCGTGACGACCATCAAGTCCTCGCCGACGCTGACCATGGTCGTTCACCTGATCTCGCCCAACGGCCGCTACGATTCCACATATCTGCGCAACTATGCGCTGATCAACGTCAAGGACCGGCTTGAACGAATCCAAGGCGTAGGGCAGGTCGACCTGTGGGGTTCAGGCGATTATTCAATGCGCGTGTGGCTTGATCCGCAGAAGGTCGCTGAGCGAGGCATGACTGCAACTGACATAGTCAATGCGATCCGCGAGCAGAACATCCAGGTGGCCGCCGGCGTGATCGGGTCGTCGCCGACCTCGGCGAATGTGCCGCTGCAATTGAACATCAATACGCAAGGACGCCTGCAGACCGAAGCCCAGTTCCAGGACATCGTGCTGAAGACATCTCCGGATGGCGCCGTCACCCATCTGCGCGATGTAGCACGTGTCGAGCTTGCCGCGTCCGACTATGCACGGCGTTCGTTGCTTGATAACAAGTCCGCGGTCGCCCTGACGATCTTTCAACAGCCGGGCGCGAATTCACTGCAAATATCGGATCAGGTCCGCGAAGCAATGAAGGAGATGCAAGTCGACATGCCGCCGGGCGTCAAGTACTCGATCGTTTATGACCCCACGCAGTTCGTGCGCTCAAGCATTGACGCGGTGATTCATACGCTGATCGAAGCCATTGCGCTGGTCGTGCTGGTGGTGATTGTGTTCCTGCAGACATGGCGTGCGTCAATTATTCCCTTGCTTGCCGTACCGGTGTCGATCATCGGGACGTTTTCGCTGCTGCTTGCGTTCGGCTTCTCGATCAATGCGCTGTCGTTGTTCGGCATGGTGCTGGCGATCGGCATTGTGGTTGACGACGCCATTGTGGTGGTGGAGAACGTAGAGCGAAACATCTCGTCCGGACTTTCAGCGAGGGATGCGACCTATCAGGCGATGCAGGAGGTGAGCGGACCGATCATCGCGATCGCACTCACGCTGGTCGCCGTGTTCGTGCCGCTGGCGTTCATGTCGGGCCTGACGGGACAGTTCTACAAGCAGTTCGCAATGACCATTGCCATCTCCACGGTGATCTCGGCGTTCAACTCGCTGACGTTGTCGCCGGCGCTCGCAGCGCTGTTGCTGAAGGGACACGATCAACCGAAGGACTGGCTCACGCGCGGCATGGATCGCATATTCGGCGGGTTCTTCCGGCTCTTCAACAAGGTGTTCCATCGCGGTTCTGAAAACTACAGCAAAGGCGTGGCAACTTTCGTCAATCGCAAGGCAGCCATCTTGGGGGTCTATCTGGTCCTGCTGGGCGGCGCGGTGCTGATGGAAAAAATTGTTCCCGGCGGTTTCGTGCCGGCGCAGGACAAGCAATATCTCATTGGCATTGTCCAGTTGCCTAACGGCGCTTCGCTTGATCGTACCGAGGACGTTGTGCGTCAGATGGGCGAGATCAGCAAGAACGTTCCGGGCGCAATCTCCGCCGTGCAGTTTCCCGGTTTGTCGATCAACGGATTTACCAATTCGTCGAGCGCTGCTGTCGTGTTCTTCGGGCTGACACCGTTCGATGAACGCAAATCAAGCTCCGTCACCGCCGGCGGCGTAGCGGCTGAACTCAACAAGCGCTTTTCGACGATTAAAGGCGCGTTTATAGCGGTGTTTCCGCCGCCGCCGGTCCTGGGGCTCGGAACCTTGGGCGGCTTCAAACTGCAGATCGAAGATCGCCAGGCATTAGGCTATTCCGCGTTGAACGACGCGACGCAAGCGTTCATCAAACGCGCGGCACAGACGCCGGAACTGGGACCTTCATTCTCAAGCTATCAGATCAATGTGCCGCAACTGAACGTCGATCTCGACCGGGTCAAGGCGAAACAACTCGGGGTATCAATAACCGATGTGTTCAGCACCATGCAGGTCTACCTTGGCTCGTTCTATGTGAATGACTTCAACAAGTTCGGCCGGGTGTACCAGGTACGCGTGCAGGCAGATGCGCCATTCCGATCAAATACTGATGCCATCGGCTTGCTCAAGACGCGCAACGCCAACGGCGAAATGGTGCCGTTGTCCTCGCTCGTGAAGGTGACGCCTACATTCGGCCCTGAGATGGTCGTGCGCTACAACGGTTATACCGCAGCCGATATCAACGGTGGGCCGGCACCCGGCTATTCATCGGGTCAGGCACAGGCGGCCGTCGCACGTATCGCAGCCGAGACATTGCCACGCGGCTTCAAGTTCGAATGGACCGATCTCACGTACCAGGAGGAATTGGCAGGCAATGCGGCGTTCGTCGTCTTCCCTATCAGCGTGCTGCTCGTGTATCTGGTACTGGCTGCTCTGTATGAAAGCCTGACCTTGCCGCTGGCGGTGATCCTGATTGTGCCCATGAGTATTTTCTCGGCACTGCTGGGTGTCTGGCTGACCCATGGCGACAACAATATCTTTACGCAAATTGGCTTGATGGTGCTGGTCGGCCTGTCTGCCAAGAACGCAATTCTGATTGTGGAGTTTGCGCGCGAACTGGAGATGCAGGGACGGTCCATTATTGAAGCGGCTATCGAGGCAAGCCGGTTGCGCCTGCGTCCTATCCTGATGACGTCTATCGCTTTCATCATGGGCGTGGTGCCGCTGGTGATTTCGTCAGGCGCCGGTTCGGAGATGCGTAAAGCCATGGGCATTGCCGTGTTCTTCGGCATGCTTGGCGTAACGCTCTTCGGGTTGCTGCTCACGCCCGTGTTCTATGTAGTGCTGCGCAAGCTCGCAGGCAACGAACACGTGGTCGACAAGCATGGCTTGCATCCGCATATGCGCGGTATTGACGCATCGATCGAGGCATAACCAAAATGTCAAACGCTAACCTAAGCAAACGCGGTTGGGGCCTGTCGGCATTGTTGCTCGCGCTGGCAGGATGCTCGTTGGCGCCGGTGTATGAGAAGCCCGATGTGAACGCCCCGCCCGCGTTCAAGGAAACACCAGCCGATACGTCTGCTCATGCAGACGCCGGCACGTGGAAGACCGCGCAACCATCGGATCAGATTGCCCGTGGCCAATGGTGGATCATTTTTGATGACGCCACACTGAACGATCTCGAGCAACAAGCGCTGGATGCCAACCAGAACCTGAAAGCTGCGGCGGCGCGCGTGAAGGAATCACGCGCCATTCAGCAAACGGCCCGCTCTGGTTTGTTTCCATCAGTTGACGCGGGATTCGGGCCAACGCGCGAGAAGGTTTCTCCCGCGTCGCAGCTTGAACCGGATGGCGTCAATGTGCCGGCGCAGACGTTATGGCGCGCACAGGCTACGGCATCCTATGAAGTCGATTTGTTCGGCCGGGTTTCCGATTCAGTGAAGGCTGCCGGCGCGGATGCCGAGCAAAGCGAAGCGTTGCTCCGTTCAGTGCAGTTGGCTTTGCAAGCGGACGTGGCGCAGAACTACTTCAACTTGCGTGAGCTGGATTCGGAGCTGGAGGTTTATACGCGTACCGTTGCGCTGCGTGAACAAACGCTTGAGTTGGCACAGCATCGCTTTGACGAAGGCGACACCAGCGAGCTCGACGTGGCCCGGGCGAAGTCCGAACTTGCCACTGCTCGTTCCGATGCCATGACCGCGCAGCGGCTGCGCGCGTCCTCCGAGCATAGCCTTGCGGTTCTGCTGGGCCGGGCACCGGCGCAGTTCTCCATGGCAGCAAACCCGCTGGCACCGGTGCAGATACGCATTCCTCCGGGCTTGCCCTCTTCGCTGCTGGAACGCCGGCCGGACATTGCCGCCGCCGAACGCGCAATGGCCGCGGCCAATGCACGCATTGGCGTGGCCAAGTCCGCCTACTTTCCGTCGTTGTCCCTCACGGGCGCGGCAGGGGTTGAATCCGCCACGCTAGGCGATCTTTTCAAATGGTCGAGCCGCGCTTTCCTTCTTGGACCGTTGGCTGGAACCGCGCTTGCGGTGCCTGTCTTCGACGGAGGGCGGCGCAAGGGCAACCTCGCAAACGCTCGCGCCGTGTTTGAGGAAGACGCGGCGAATTACAGGCAGCAGGTATTGGTTGCGTTCCAGGAGGTCGAGAACAACTTGTCGGATCTGCGCATCCTGGAGGAGCAGACACGCACCGAAGCGCAAGCCGTTAGCGCGTCCAATCGTGCCGCTACAATTTCGAGGACACAGTACACGGAAGGTGCTGTTAACTACCTCGATGTAATCGATGCAGATCGCACCGCACTTCAGACGCAGCGGGCCGCCGTGCAATTGTCGGGCGTACAGGCAGTCGCAACGGTCAATCTGATCCGGGCATTGGGTGGCGGGTGGGGAGATTCCGCAGGGGCTAGCGCGTTGGAACCTAGCATTGCGCAGCGCTGACTGAGGCTAAGTTTGCGCTAAGGCTAGCGCTTAAACTCAACGACCAGTCATCGGGCGGGGCGGGCGGAAATCACCGCTCTCCCTGCCCGAGAATTTTTTGCGCCGCTAAAGAGAATAGAATCTGCCCGAGCGAAGTCGCGCTTGAGGCACGAGGCCTCGCATCAATCTATAAAGGCGCACGACGACCCATCCGACGACCTGTCATTACGCAGTTGCAGAAGATTCGTGCAAAGAAAAACGGGGGGCATGTAACCTGTTGCCTGAAATCGTCGAACTAGCCTACAGGTCGCGCTATATCATCCGACACCGCGACGGTGCTTGCCGACAATTACAGATGCCTTTCGAGGAGCAGCGTCACCCGATGGATATCAACTTTGAATGCACGATGTGCGGTAAATGCTGCCACGACCTCAAGCTGCCTTTGAGCGTCGACGAAGCGCTCGTATGGCTTGAGCGCGGCGGCAATGTCCAGTTCCTGTGTGAAGCGGTGCCTTGGCCCGATGAGCCGCCTGCCGACAACCTGCAGGCGCAGCATAAGCGTCGCCGGTCGTTTGCCGCATCGAGCGGTGAGTTGCCCGTGCGGGTGGTCGTGGTCCTGGCGGCATCGTTCGAGGGTGCGTGTCCGCACTTGCAAGCGAACCTGAGTTGCGGCGTGTATGAGCAACGCCCGACTGTCTGCCGGATCTATCCGGCGGAGATCAATCCGTTCATCGAGTTGAAGCCTGAGCAGAAGGAATGTCCGCCGGAAGCGTGGGGCTCGGACAAGCCGCTCCTGATGAGCGCACACCGCGTGGTTGATCCCGAGACGTTTGCGTTGATTGCGAAATCGCGTTCGGCCGACGTTAGCGACGCCCCAGCCAAAGCGCGCGCATGCGCCGACCTGGACATTGATGCGGCAGCGCTGGCGAACGAGGGACTGGTGGTTTACTCGCCGCCGGTAGACCTCGCTATAGCCGCGTTGAAACGTGCTCGCGAGAACCGTAATGCAGATGAGGAAGTGGTGCACTGGAAGGTCGTGTCGAACCGTCGCGAAACCGTGGACACGCTGACGTCCATCGGAGCAATGGGTGTCCATTACGTGAAGACGGACGCGCCCGCGTTCGATTACCTTGGCTTCTTTCCGGCCTCGGCGTGATCCTCGATCGATGCCCGGGCCGATCGATCAGGATGGATCCGGGTTCATCGAGCTTATTACTGAGCACACGCTAGGTCGCTTCCCGGACAGCACGCAGGAACTGCTGCGTACGCTCATGTTGCGGTGCTCCGAAGAACTGCTGCGGCGGCGCCTGTTCAATGATCTTGCCTTGTGAAAAGAAACACACGCGGTCCGCGAACTCTTTCGCAAATCCCATCTGATGCGTGACCATCAACATGGTGAGATCGTGCTCGCGGCCGAGCCTCCGAATCACGTTCAGCACTTCGCCGCATAACTCGGGATCGAGCGCGGAAGTCACTTCATCGAACAGCATCACTTTTGGCCGCATCGCCAGTGCCCGCGCAATCGCCACGCGCTGCTGTTGGCCGCCTGACAACTGCGATGGAAAGTGATTGCACTTGTCGTCGAGCCCGACCATGGACAGCAGCTCCCGGCCACGCTCGTTCGCATCGCGCTTAGACATGCCGAGCACCCGCAGCGGCGCCTCGATGGTGTTCTGCAACGCCGTCATATGCGGGAACAGGTTGAAGCTCTGGAACACCATGCCGATCTTGCGGCGCACTTCGCGGACATGCCGCTCGGAGGCAGGCACTAGCGCGCCATTGCGGCGCATGTGCGTAAGCGGCTCACCTTCCACTTCAATCAGACCGTCACTGAGCGGATCGAGTGTCATCAGCACGCGCAGCAAGGTGGATTTGCCCGATCCGCTGGGTCCGATGATCGCGACCTTCTCGTTACGGGCGACCTCCAGATCGAGCGCGTCGAGCACGGTAAGCGAGCCGTATCGTTTCGTGACGCCGGCAAAGCGCACCATCGGCTGGACGTTGGGTGCGACAGCGTCTGCGCCGAGTGCGGGGTCGAGATCCCGTTTCATCTGCTTCTCCTGGAGTTCCATCAGCATGCCCCTGCCGGTTGTTCGAATAGAACATGCGTCATGGCAATCTCACGCGACGTTCGAGGTGACGCACGCCTGAGGCGAACGTCACGCTGATCAATAAAAAGAACAGGCCGGTCATGGTGATCGGTTCGAGATAGCGGAACGTTTCCGAGCCGATATTTTTAGCCTGCTGCATCAGTTCGACCACCGTGATGGCGGACAGCACGGGCGTGTCCTTGAACATGGCGACCAGATAATTGCCGAGCGCTGGAATGACCGGCCGGATCGCCTGCGGAAGAATGACGCCGCTATACGTTCGCCACGGAGACAGTGACAATGCGCAGGCGGCTTCCCACTGTCCGCGCGCCACGCCATTCAATCCCGCTCGATAAACCTCGGACACGTAACACGCATAATGCACCGCGATGCCGATGGTGCCCGCTGTTAACGCCGACATCGTGAGACCGTAGAGCGGCGCCACATAGAACAGCACGTAGACCTGGATCAGCAACGGCGTGCTTCGAATGAACTCGACAAAGAATCCCGTCACCCGTGCGACCGGCGCAATGGCGCTGCGGCGCAAGATAGCCAGCGCAAGACCCAGCACCAGTGCAATCGCAAAGCCCACCAGCGTGATACCGATGGTGTACATGGATGCACGCAGCAACTCGGGCAGAATATGCACTGCATACTTGACGTCGAAAAAGGAGTTCATTTCGCCGTCCTCTCCGTGGATTTGAGACTGATGCCGTGACTGACGCGGCGTTCGAAATGTCGCATGACGGTAACTACAATCTGCGCCATGACGAAATAGATCACTAGCGTCAGCGCAAAAATTTCAGCGGTCTTGAAGGTCGCTTCGTCTAGCTGGCGTGCGCGGAAGGTGAGGTCGGAGAGGGTGATCAGCGAAACCAGCGAGGTTCCCTTCAACAATTCGATCATCAGGTTCGTGGCGGGCGGCAACGCGTTGATCATGGCTTGCGGCAAGACAATGCGCCGCATCCTTGTCGACGCGGGCATGTTCAACGCAAGCGCCGCCTCATATTGCCCACCCGGCACTGAACGCAATGCACCCCGCAGGATCTCGGAGCCATAGGCGCCGTAATGCAGCCCCAGCCCGACGATGGCAACGGTGAGCGGCGTCAGTTCCAGATTGAATGGCGGCAACGGCAGCACGAAGAAAAGCCAGAATAGCTGTACCAGTAGCGACGTACCGCGAAATACTTCCACATACGCGTTGGCGGTCCAGCGCAAAACGCGCCATGCCGATGAGCGCAGTACGGTCGCCAAGCCGGCCATCACAATGGCCAGCAAGATCCCGGACACCGCAATCTCGACGGTGACGAGCGTGCCCTTCAGCAACAGGGGCAAGAGTTCATGCAAGTCGCCCATGGCATTCCTCGCTTAAGGCATTGAGGCGGTGAGCCGAGTTGAAAGCCGGCACGTGCCGGCTCGTCACATGAAGACGAAGACAATCAACCGCCGCAGAGTTGCGCGGTGGTCTTGTCCGGCAGGTTGCTTTTATCGAAACCAAAAGGTGCGACCGTCTTCAGATGATCCGGCGTACCGAGCCACGCTTTCAACTGCTGGTTGACGGCATCGCGCAGGTCCGTGTCGTCCGGACGGAACGCGAGCGCCCCGTAACCGGTGTGCTTGGGATCGTCAGTAAACTTGGGGATGGCTTCGACCGTCGGACCCGCCTTCTCGGCCAGGCCCTTCATGGTCAGCGCGGTGCCGGCGGCAGCGTCGGCGCGGCTTGCACGCACTGCCTGCAACTGCGCGGTGGTATCGGGTACTTGCAGCAATTGCCCGTCCTTTACGCCGGAGTCCCGTGCATAGCCCAACTCAACCGAGCCCGCCATGACGGCGAGTTTTGTGTCGGGGTTTTTAGCGACGTCCGCATAACTCTGCAGGTTCTTGGGATTGCCTTTCAAGGTCAGCAGGGTGTCCTGGATCTGGTATTGAGGATTGGCAAAAGCAACCTGCTTGCAGCGCTCAGGCGTGACGTACATGCCCGCCGCAATCACGTCGAAGCGGCCCGCGCGCAATCCAGGAATGAGCGAACCCCACTCGGTCAGGACGGCATCGACTTTCTTGACACCGAGCTTGGCGAACACTTTCTTCGCTATCTCGGGTGACTCGCCCGTGACGGTGCCGTCCGGCGTGGTGTACGCAAAGGGGCTTTCGTTCGCGTAGCCAATGCGCACTTCCCCGGTGCGCTGAATGCGCTGCAAGGTTGTTTCAGCATTCGCTGCCGCAGCATGGGCCACCAACCCCGCCGCTGCTGCCGTCATGCACAGCGTGGACAGCGCCCCCAGCATTCCAGACACTCGTTTGAGTTTCATGTCGATCCGTTCCCGATTCCGTAGCGTGGTTGATTGCGCCGCGTCCGCGCGGCACGAGTGGCGAAAAATGCTCGCAAACCCTTGGTTTTATTCCCGTTTCGAGGTCGCGCTACACCGCCATGAACGCAGCATACAAAGCCATATTTTTGTTCTAATTGCTCTAGGACAATAATTTTTGCGGCTGCTTCTGCGCCACTATGAGCGCTACTGAATGGAGGCGAACGTGAACGAGCGATGGCGTGACGCAGTGCGTACGGTGCATGGCGTCGAGTCGAAATACAAACGTCTGGTGAAAGCGATTGCAGCGGATATCGAAAGCGCCACGCTTGCGTCGGGCGCTCGCCTGCCGCCGCAGCGCGAGGTCGCGGCGGATTTGGCGATAAGCGTCCAGACCGTGACGAACGCGTATAAGGAACTGGAGCGGCAAGGGCTGATTCGTTGCGAGGTCGGTCGAGGCAGCTTCGTTGCGGCACGTGTGACCGAGACCATGTCGAAATACATGCTCGACACCGCCGAGCGCGAGGTCATCGACTTTTCGATTGCGCGGATCGTGCATACCCCGGAGCACGACGCCATGTGGCGCAAGGTGTGCGCGACGCTCGCGACCGTCGAGGATCAACCATGGATACGGGCGTTTCGGCCGATCGCCGGTTTTGAGCATCATAGGCAGGCGGGCGCTGCGTGGCTTGCCACGCTCGGCATGCCGGCGAATCCCGAGACGCTGCTGGTCACCAACGGCGCCGCCCATGGCATCTTCCTCGCGCTGGCGTCATTCGTTGGCCCCGGCGACACGGTCCTATGTGAGAGCCTGACCGACCATGGCGTGATTGGCTCAGCCAACGTGCTGGGCTTCACGCTCAAGGGCCTTGAGATCGACGAATACGGCATACGTCCCGAACATTTCGAAGAGATGTGCGACAGCGAGCGCATCAGCGCGCTGGTCTGCACTCCGACGCTGAATAATCCCACGGTAGCCCTGATGCCGGATTCTCGACGCCGCTCGATTGCGCGCATTGCCGAGCGTTACGGTGTGTACGTGATCGAGGACGACGTCTATGGCGCGTTGCCGGCCAAGACGCAGACGCCTATTGCCAGCCTGATTCCAGAGCTGTCGTTCTACTGCACGAGCATGACGAAGTCGGTGCTGACCGGCTTGCGGATCGGCTATCTCACCATGCCCCGGCGCCTAGCGCTGCGCGCTGAAAGCGTGCTGCGTGTGAGCAGCTGGATGGCGACGTCGCCCATGGCCGAGGTCGCCACGCGCTGGATCATGGACGGGACCGCTCAACACCTGGTCCAGGTGCAGCGCGAGCGCTTGGGGACCCGGCAGACCATGGTTCGCGAGGTGCTCGGCCGCTATTTGATAGGGAGCCATCCGCAAGCGTTGTCGGCCTGGTTGCAGGTGCCCGATTACTGGCAAGTGGACCGTGTCACACGCGAGTTGCGCAAGCGGGAGATTGCGGTGACATCGCCTGATCCGTTCCTCGTGCGTGGCGCCGAGAGGCCGAATGCGGTGCGCCTATGCGTGGGTGCCGAAGTGGCGGATCACACCTTCAAAACCGCCCTTGAAACCATTGGAGAAGTGTTCGAGCAGTACCCGCATGTGCACGACTTCAGTTGATCGTTCATTCACGTTCGGAAGCTGTTGTATCGATTGAACTAGGACATTAAAAACCGCTTTTTAGGACATTAGACTCGATCGCATCCACTTCACCTTTGCGATTCGACTCATGCCTGTTCTCTCGCTTGCCGATGTCTATCGCGCGCGTCGCCGCATTAAGGGGCGTGTGACACACACACCGTTGCTTGCGTCGGCGTCACTGTCGCGGATCGCCGGCACAGACGTCTATCTGAAGCTCGAAACCACGCAGCCGACCGGCAGCTTCAAGCTGCGCGGGGCGACCAACGCGTTGGTCAATCTCGCCGAGCGCGGCATCACGAAAGTGGTCACTGCATCGACGGGAAATCATGGCCGCGCCGTCGCTTATGCCGCGCGCGCGCTCGGCATGGAGGCGACCGTGTGCATGTCTGCGCTGGTGCCGAAGAACAAGGTCGATGCCGTCAACGCACTCGGCGCAAGTGTCGTGATAGCGGGTAAGAGTCAGGACGAAGCACAGATGGAGGCGTTGCGTCTCGCCAGTGAAGAAAGCTTCTCGTTCGTCCCGCCTTTCGACAACCTCAATGTGATTGCGGGGCAGGCGACTATCGGTCTGGAGATCATGGAGGCGTTGCCGGATACCGCTAGCATTGTCGTGCCGCTGTCGGGCGGCGGCTTGTTTAGCGGCGTCGCATTTGCGGCCAAGCGCATCTGCGCCGACGTCGCGATGATCGGCGTAAGCATGGAACGCGGCGCCGCGATGCACGCGAGTCTCGCGGCGGGGCGGCCGGTGCTTGCTGACGAAGTCGAGACGCTGGCTGATTCGCTGGGCGGCGGTATCGGCCTGGACAACGAATATACCTTCGCACTGACACAAGAACTCGCCGATAACGTCGTGCTGCTGGACGAAGCGTCCATCGCGCGGGGCATCGTGCATGCGTATCGCGAGGAACGGCTTGTAGTCGAAGGGGCGGCGGCGGTGGGCATTGCGGCGCTGCTCGACGGACGTATCGAGCTTAAGGCCGGTCCGGTCGTACTGGTGATAAGCGGCGCGAATATCGATATCGGCCTGCATCGCCGGCTGATCCAGGAGGCTTGACATGTCCGCCATCACACTCCTCGGCGAAGTGCAGTTACGGGCACTCGTGCCACTCGATCTTGCTGCGATCGATCAGATTGAATCCGCGTTTCTTTCACTCGCGACGGAAGCCGTGGCCATGCCGCCAATCCTTCGTCTCGATCTTCCCGAGCACGCCGGTGAAGTCGATGTAAAGACCGCGTGGCTGCCGCGTTTCGATAGCTTCGCCATCAAGGTCAGTCCCGGTTTCTTCAACAATCCCGCGCTCGGTTTGCCGAGTCTCAATGGCCTCATGCTGGTGCTGTCGGCGCGTACCGGATTGACTGAGGCTGTGCTGCTCGACAACGGTTATCTCACCGCGGTTCGCACCGCGGCGGCGGGCGCTGTCGCCGCGCGCTGGCTTGCGCGCAAGGACGCAAGGCGCGTGGCGGTGATTGGGGCGGGCGAGCAGGCACGGCTTCAGTTGGAGGCAGTACGGTTGGTGCGCGAGATCGACCACGTCACTGTCTGGGCACGCGACATGGAACGTGCGCGGAGCTTTGCGAAGGATACGCACGGCATTCGCTGCGAGGTCGCCGCCAGTGTGCATGAAGCGCTTGCGCTCGCCGATATCGCCATCACGACCACGCCAAGCCGAAGCCCGCTGATACATGCTGAAGACCTGCACCCGGGCTTGCATATCACCGCGATGGGATCCGACGCCGAACATAAGAACGAGCTCGCGTCAGGGGTTCTGACTGCCGGGCGCTATATCTGCGACCGTCTTCAGCAAACGCGCATTCTCGGCGAGCTTCATCACGCTATTGAAGCCGGCGTGGTTGCAAAGGACGCCACCTTTGCCGAGTTGGGACATGTCATTGCGGGCAGTCACCAGGGGCGCGTACATGACGACGACATCACGGTCTGCGACCTGACCGGAACAGGTGCACAGGACACAGCAATTGCCGCATTGGCGCTGCAACGCGCGCGTGCGAAAAACGCGGGAATTATCTTTAACAACGACGTGACGCTCTGAGAGGGGACGATGTCATTCATGACGCAACAAGTACAAGCACATGAGCAGGGAAGGCGCACAACGGCACCCGCCGCACGCCTGCATTTTGCGCAAAGCGAATTCGATGCACGCATTGCCAAGACGCGGCGAGCGATGCAAAAGGCCGGCATCGATCTTCTGATTGTTTCCGATCCGACCAACATGAACTGGCTCACCGGCTACGACGGCTGGTCGTTCTATGTGCACCAGTGCGTCCTCTTGCCAATGGAAGGGGAGCCGGTATGGTTTGGTCGTGGACAAGACGCGAACGGCGCGAAGCGCACTGTCTTCATGCATCACGACCAGATAGTGGGCTACCCCGATCACTACGTACAGTCACCAATTCGGCATCCTATGGATTATATGGCGCGTGAAGTGATCACTGCGCGCGGCTGGGATAAATGCCGGATAGGCGTGGAGAAGGACAACTACTATTTCAGCGCGGCAGCGTATGCATCATTGACGCACCATCTGCCGCAAGCAACATGGATCGACGCCACTGCCTTGGTCAACTGGCAGCGAGCGGTCAAGTCGCCGCGCGAGATCGAGTACATGCGCGTCGCCGCGCGGATTGTCGAGAAGATGCACGCACGTATCCTCGAACGGGTCGAGCCTGGGATGCGCAAGAGCGATCTTGTCGCGGAGATCTATTCCGCAGGCATCACCGGTGTGGAGGGCTACGGCGGCGACTATCCCGCGATTGTTCCTTTGTTGCCGACCGGCTCTGACGCTGCCGCGCCGCATCTGACCTGGGATGACTCCGAGTTTACGACGGGCGCGGGAACGTTCTTCGAGATTGCCGGCTGCTTCAAGCGGTATCACTGTCCGCAATCGCGCACGGTTTATCTCGGCCGTCCGCCGCAACATTTCATCGATGCAGAAAAGGCCATCGTTGAAGGCATAGAAGCAGGACTCGCGGCGGCGAAGCCGGGCAATCTTTGCGAAGACATCGCCAATGCGTTTTTTGCGGTGCTGCGCAAATCCGGAATCGAGAAGGACAGCCGCTGTGGTTATCCGATCGGCGCGAGTTATCCGCCTGACTGGGGCGAGCGCACGATGAGCCTGCGCCCAGGGGACAAGACGGTCCTCGAACCCGGCATGACGTTTCACTTCATGCCGGGGCTGTGGCTCGACGACTGGGGCCTGGAAATCACGGAGAGCATCCTGATTACGGGCACCGGCGTAGAGACGTTCTGCAACACGCCTCGACAATTGTTCGTGAAGGAGTAGCAATGCGTGCGTCACCCATTACGCCGACCGTGGATCTGGCAGCCGTTGGCGAGCAGCACGGGTTCCTCAAGCTGCCGTATTCCCGCGACGATTCAGCGTGGGGCGCCATCATGATTCCCATTACCGTGATCCAGCGCGGCGAGGGGCCAACCGTTCTCCTGACGGGTGGCAATCATGGCGACGAATACGAAGGGCCGATCGCACTGTCCAAGCTTGCTGCAACGCTCAAGGCAAGCGATGTCACCGGACGCGTGATTGTGGTGCCCTTCATGAACTATCCGGCATTCAAGGCTGGCACACGCACCTCGTCGGTGGATTCGGGCAACCTCAACCGGACTTTTCCGGGCAAGCCGGATGGCACCGTCACTGAAAAAATCGCAGATTATTTCCAGCGGCATTTGCTGCCCATCTCCGACTACGTACTCGATATTCACGCGGGTGGGCGCACGTTGGACTTCCTGCCGTTTGCGGCAATCCATGTGCTGTCTGACGCACAACAGCAGGCACGGTGCGAAGCCGCGATGCGTGCGTTCGGCGCGCCTTACTCCATGCGCATGCTCGAACTGGATAGCGTTGGACTGTTCGATTCTGCGGTGGAAGAAGCGGGGAAAGTGTTCGTGTCCACCGAACTGGGCGGCGGCGGAACGGCGACGGCCGCAAGCGTGGCGATTGCAGAGCGCGGCGTGTACGGCTTTCTCGCGCATGCGGGGGTGATCGACCGGGAAGGGATATCGCCACGGGACGACCTGCGGGGCAATAACCGTATGACGACGCTGTTAGACATGCCGGACGGCACTTGCTACACGACCAGCGAGCATAGCGGCCTGCTCGAAATGTGTCGTCATTTAGGGGACTTTGTTGAAGAGGGCGATGTGCTGGCCCGTGTCTATGACGCGACGCGTACCGGTGCGCCGGCAGTTGAATATTTGGCCCGGCGCAGCGGCTTGCTGGCCGCGCGGCACTTCCCGGGACTAGTGCAGATCGGCGATACGGTCGCGGTGGTTGCCGACGTAGTGGAAGGCCATATTCCTGTGGTCATCTGATCGTGATCAAGCTCGATCGCTACGACATCGCCATCTTGCGGATCCTCGCACGTGATGGGCGCATCACGAAATCGCGGCTCGCCGAGGAGGTGAGCCTGTCGATTTCCCCTGCGTGGGAACGTGTGCGCAAGCTTGAGGAAAGCGGTGTCATCAAGGGGTATCGGGCGGAGCTCGATTGGGTGGGCGCGATCAAGGCGAGCCGGATTGTGGTCGAGGTGACACTGGCAAAACACACCGCGCACGACATGAGGCGCTTCGAAGACCGGGTGCTGGCCGCGCCGGAAGTTGTCCAATGCTACGCAACGGGCGGCGGCGTGGACTATGTGTTGCATGTGGTATCGCGGGATATTGATCATTACCAGCGCTTCATTGACTCCCTGCTGATGGATGAAATCGGGATCGAGCGCTATTTCACTTACATCGTCACGAAGGTCGTGAAGAGCATCCCGGACAGCGTTCCCGACTGGGAATAAGAAAATATCGCGAGAAGGACCCGCAGGACAGAAAAAACGCCACACATAACGGGCCACATCGAAAAAATCGCGCGGCAGCGAGGACGAAAATGGACACCATACAGTGCAATCAGGAGCCTCTCATGTTGCTGGGTCATCCCGTCCTTTTCAAGTCGCTTTGTTATGTCGATGGCCGCTGGATTCATAGCGACAGCGCGGCCACGATCGCCGTGCAGAATCCCGCCGACCAGGAAGTGATTGGTCATGTGCCTATGCTGGATCGCGCGCAAATAGAAGCAGCGGTCGACGCCGCACACCGTGCGTACGAATCCTGGCGATGGGTGCCGCAAGAGCGACGCAGCGCGATCCTGCTGCGCTGGCACGAACTGATCCTGCGTCATCAACATGATCTGGCCGGCATTTTGTCTCTGGAACAGGGCAAGCCTTTAACTGAGTCAAGGGGAGAAATTGCCTACGCGGCGAGCTTTGTCGAGTGGTACGCCAACGACGCAAAACGCCTTTGCGGTCGCACGATTCCCTCGCATATCAATGGTGCCCATCTCGGCACGGTAATGGAACCCGTCGGTGTTGCCGCGCTTATTACGCCGTGGAATTTCCCGGTCGCAATGATCACCCGCAAGGCGGCTGCCGCACTCGCCGCAGGCTGCACGGCGATCGTCAAGCCGGCGCACGAGACCCCGTTCTCCGCGCTTGCGCTGGCGCAACTTGCGGAAGAAGCAGGCTTTCCCGCAGGCGTATTCAACGTCGTGCTGGGGGAGCCGCAAATGGCGATGGAAACGTTGGTACGCGACGTGCGCGTGCGGGCGGTCAGCTTCACCGGATCGACTCGTGTAGGTGGACTGGTCGCGCGTGCGGTGGCCGAGTCCGGCATCAAGAAGCTGGCGCTGGAACTGGGTGGCAACGCGCCGTTCATCGTCACGGAAGACGCTGATCTCGATCAGGCTGTGAAGGTGGCGATTGGCGCGAAGTTCCAGACATCGGGACAGGATTGTTGCGCGGCGAACCGCATCTTCGTTGCCGCGCCGCTCTATGAACGTTTTGTTCTTCAATACAGCGAAGCGGTGCGAGCGTTGAAGGTCGGATCGGCCTTCGAAGCGGGCGTAGAAGTAGGACCGCTGATGCATCAGGCAGCGTTTGATACCACCGCCGCTCGCGTGGCGGATGCTCGTACGAAGGGCGCGCGCATTACCGTGGGCGGGCAAGCCCATGCGCTCGGCGGGTGGTTCTTCGAGCCTACCGTTGTGGCCGACGCTGCGCCCGGCATGCGTATTTACGATGAAGAAAACTTCGCGCCGACATCGGCCATATCGTCGTTCAACACGCTCGACGAAGTGGTGTCTAAAGCCAACGACACCGAGCACGGGCTGGCTGCTTACATCTGCGCCACGCGCGTGGACACCATCTTTCAACTGGTGCGCCGGCTCGACTTCGCAATGATCTCGGTCAATGGCGTCAAGTTTACCGGTGCGCCCATCCCGTTCGGCGGCATGAAGGCGTCGGGCCTCGGCCGCGAAGGGGGATCGGAGGGTTTCGAGCCATTCGTCGAAACCAAATATTTTTGCCTCGGCAACCTCGGCTTGCCGCTGAGCGTCACGGCTTGACAGAATCAACGGAATGACTGGAATCTAAGGAGCAACTCATGACACAGCAACTCGAGCAACTGTTCAACGAAGACCGTGCACACTTCATGCATCCGTCGACCCATGCACACGATCACGCAAGTGGCGCGCTTCCCGGCAAGATCATTCGGGGAGCGAAGGGTATTCGAATTGAGGATCACGAGGGCAAGAGCTATATAGACGCCTTCGCAGGTCTGTACTGCGTGAACATTGGCTACGGCCGTACCGAAGTGGCCGAAGCGATCTACGAGCAAGCCAAGAAGCTGGCGTATTACCACACGTATGTGGGTCATTCCACCGACACCATCATCGAGCTGTCGTCGCGGATTATCGACTGGTCGCCGGCGGGAATGAAGAAGGTTTATTACGGCATGTCCGGTTCGGACGCGAACGAAACGCAGATCAAGATTGTCTGGTACTACAACAACGTGCTGGGCCGCCCGAACAAGAAGAAGATCATTTCGCGTCAGCGTGGTTATCACGGTTCGGGCATTGTCACGGGCAGCCTGACCGGTTTGCCGAGCTTCCATCAGCATTTCGATTTGCCGATTGATCGCGTGAAGCATACGGTCTGTCCGCATTGGTATCGGCAGGCACCGGCCGGCATGAACGAAACGCAGTTTGTCGCGTATTGCGTGGAAGAACTGGAGAAGCTGATCGCGCAAGAGGGCGCCGATACAATCGCTGCGTTCATCGGCGAACCGGTGATGGGAACGGGCGGCATCATCGCGCCGCCGGAGGGTTATTGGGCCGCGATCCAGCAGGTCCTGAAGAAGCACGACATCCTGCTGATCTCCGACGAAGTGGTGTGCGGCTTCGGCCGGCTCGGGTCGAAGATGGGCGCGCAGCACTACGGCATGCAGCCCGACCTGATCACCGTCGCAAAGGGTCTCACGAGCGCTTACGCGCCGCTGTCGGGCGTGATTGTGGGTGAGCGGGTTTGGGATGTGATCGAGAAGGGCTCGCAGGAACATGGCCCCATGGGACACGGCTGGACTTATTCGGGCCACCCCATTTGTGCGGCTGCCGCCATCGCGAATCTGGACATTCTCGAGCGTGAGAACCTGACGCAGAACGCGGCCGATGTTGGCGCTTATCTTGGCGCGCAACTGCATGCTGCATTCGACCAGCATCCGCTCGTGGGTGAAGTGCGCCAGACCGGCATGCTGGCCGCGCTTGAATTCATGGCGGACAAGGCAGGCCGCAAGCCTTTCGATGCAGCGTTGAAGGTCGGGCCGAAGGTCTCGGCGGCTGCATTGCGGCGCGGGGTGATCGCGCGGGCCATGCCGCACGGCGACATTCTCGGCTTTGCGCCGCCGCTCGTGACCACGCGGGCGGACGTGGACGAGATCGTCGGTATCGTGCGCGAAGCAGTGGATGAAGTTGCCACGCAGACGATCGCGTAGAGTCGCATCACGTTTTTGTCTGCCTTTTGTCTGCTGTCAGAGAGTCAGGCCGCCGGTTTTGTCCGGCGGTTTTTTTTTCGTGCCGCAATAGACCTGGTCAACTCTTCGTTTGCCGCGGTCGTGCCGTGCTCCCCTGCAACGCAGCACTTCGGCATCGCGGCGAGCGTCCTTGGCGAGTACGCTCCCCTCAATCTTCCGGATTGGCAATGTCACTGGCGACTATCTGTTCGCCGCGCATGACTGCCGCCTCGCGAGCCTCTTCCCGCGACGGGTACGGACCGAGCACCGGTGCTCCCTGGAACGGGAACAACAGGCGTCCGTCGGTTTTCCTAATAACCTTTAGCGTTCCTACAAACAAGCCACCCGCATTGATCTGATACGACGCATACACCGCGAAGTCTTCAGGGCGCATGTGCCCGCCTGCTCCCCGGCTTTGCAGCTGAGTCATGGATAGGACAATTTTCGGCTTTTTCATGGTCTTTTCGTGTTTCAAGCGTGCCCGAAGACAGGCGTGGCGTGTGTCCGGCCGAGCGCGGAGGCGGTCGATTTTTCTCGGGCTCGGGGACATCACGACGTTCACTGCAATTGCACAACACTTAACATTTAGCAATTACCAGTCCGCGATCGCAGTACGCTTCTTGCTCCGGGCTTGATGCATAGGCAGGAAGACGCTCGCTGGCGAAATGCGTCGGCCCGGCGGTATTTCGAGTGTTCAAAATCCGCGCTATCTGGACGCCTCCGGTAAAGCTGTCGTGGAACGAGGGCAGTGAGGTCGAAAAAGTATCGGCAGCAAGAATCGTCCCCGGGATCTGCGTATGAAACTGTGTGTCTCTAGCCTCCGCCGCGCTCCACGCGCGGGATTTTGGCAGGTAAAATGCCCGCCTATCTACTGATGTTTCAAACTCTGCGATGCTTAGGCGCGTCTTACGTTTTAAGCGTTGCTTATCGATCTCTGCACATGAACGAAAGACAACCGATCGCTGGCTCGAATCACGCTTTCCTGGAGGGCGGCGGCGAGGTCGCCAAGATCATCGCATCCAGAGACTGGTCCACATCGCCTCTGGGACCGCTCGACGGCTGGTCAACAACGCTGACCGGCACCATTGCCCTGATCTTGCAATCGCCTGTTCCAATCGTGACGCTCTGGGGGATGGATGGCGTCATGCTTTACAACGACGCCTATTCCGTTTTCGCCGGCGGCCGTCACCCCCAGTTGCTCGGCTCCAAGGTGCGGGAAGGCTGGTCCGAGATCGCGGATTTCAACGACAACGTGATGAAAGTCGGTCTGGCCGGCCGAACGCTGCGATACGAAGATCAGGAACTGACGCTTCACCGCCACGGACGCGGCGAGCAAGTCTGGATGAACCTCGACTACTCGCCCGTTCGTGACGAGCGAGGCGTACCCGTCGCGGTCATGGCGATCGTGGTGGAGACCACGGCAAAAGTGCGCGCGGAGCGCTGGCTAAGCGGCGAGCGCGAGCGGCTGCGACGGATGTTCGAGCAGGCCCCTGGGTTCATGGCCATGCTGACCGGCCCCGAACACGTTATCGAATTGACGAACGCCGCCTTCACGCAACTGGTCGGGGATCGGACGATCCTGGGAAAACCGGTGCAGGAAGGATTGCCCGAACTACGCGGGCAAGGGTTTGTAGAGATCCTGAGCCGGGTCTACGCCTCTGGAATGCCCGTCTCGGGCAGTGCGCAGTCCATGGTGCTCAATCGGCTCCCTGGAGCCCCTGCAGAGCAGCGTTACGTCGACTTCGTCTATCAGCCGGTACGCGACGAAGCCGGCGCCGTGATCGGCATCTTCATTCAGGGAACCGACGTGACCGACCGCCTCGCAGCGGAGCGCGCGGTCCATGAAAGCGAGGAGAAATTCCGCACCTTCGCCCAGGCCATGCCCAACCAGGTCTGGTCGGCACGACGCGACGGTGAACTCGACTGGTTCAACAACCGGGTCTACGAATATAGCGGCGCGGCGCAGGGCAGTCTGGACGGCCATGCGTGGGGCACGATCATTCATCGAGACGATTGGCAAGCCGCCGCCGGACAATGGGCTCACGCGGTGGCGTCGGGCGCGACCTACGAATGCGAGTTCCGCATTCGGCAAGCTGACAGCGGGTTCCGTTGGCATCTCGCCCGAGCACTGCCGATTCGTGACAACGCGGGGCAGATTGTCCGCTGGATTGGCACGAACACTGACATTGAAGACCAGAAGTCCGCGGCGCGCGCGCTGGAGCGCCTGAACAAAACCCTCGAACAGCAGGTGGCGGAAAGTGTTGCCGACCGGGACCGCATGTGGCGGCTTTCCACCGACATGATGCTGGTCGCCGATTTCCAGTCGAATATCGTGGCGGTGAATCCGGCCTGGCGGCAGATTCTGGGGCGTGATGAGAAAAACCTTATCGGCCATTCATTCCTTGAATTCGTGCATCCCGATGACCGGGTCGCGACGCTTGCCGAATTGGGCGAACT
This sequence comes from Burkholderia sp. S171, assembly GCF_009766085.1. GTDB lineage: Bacteria > Pseudomonadota > Gammaproteobacteria > Burkholderiales > Burkholderiaceae > Caballeronia. The sequence goes on from NZ_LMUF01000064.1 coordinate 318,839, forward strand.
AAGCGAAGGGATCCGCACCTTCAAGTTTATCAACCGGTATCAACGGCAGGACGGCGCGTATGTCACGCTGTCGTGGACGGCCGTGCCCGATGATCGTTTCATCCATGCCGTGGGTCGCGACATCACCGCGGATCGCGAAGCGGCAGACGCGCTGCGGCGCACCGAACTCGCGCTCCAGCAGGCGCAAAAGATGGAGACGATCGGCAAGCTCACCGGCGGCGTCGCGCACGATTTCAATAATTTGCTGCAGGTTATTTCAGGCAACCTGCAACTGCTTGCGACAGACGTGGCGGGCAGCGAGCGGGCAGAGCGGCGGCTGGCGAATGCGCTTGCCGGCGTAAGCCGCGGCGCGAAACTGGCGAGCCAGTTGCTGGCCTTCGGCCGCCGGCAGGCGCTCGATCCGAAGACGATCAGGATTGGACGGCTCATCACCGGCATGGAAGACATGTTGCGGCGCAGCCTGGGCGAAGCCATCGAGATCGAGACGGTTGTTTCCGCCGGCTTGTGGAATACATTCGTCGATCCCACTCAGGTCGAGAATGCAGTCCTCAATCTCGCCATCAATGCGCGCGATGCCATGGACAATACAGGCAAGCTGACGCTTGAAGTAGGCAACGCTTTCCTTGACGACCGCTATGCGCTCGATCATGCCGAAGTGACCCCCGGGCAATATGTGATGCTCGCGGTGACGGATACCGGCTGCGGGATGACACCCGACGTGCTTGCCCAGGCCTATGAACCGTTCTTCTCCACCAAACCGGAGGGCAAGGGCTCGGGGCTAGGGCTTTCGATGGTCTATGGATTTGTTAAGCAGTCCGGTGGACACGTCAAGATCTACAGCGAGCCGGGTCACGGCACGACGGTCAAGTTGTATCTGCCGCGGACCCATGACAAGGAAGACCTCGGGATGGTGCTGGAGAGCACGCCGGTGTTTGGTGGTGCTGAGACGATCCTGGTTGCTGAAGACGACGAACAAGTGCGGGTGACGGTGGTGGAGATGCTGTCCGAACTGGGATACCGCGTACTCAAGGCGAACGACGCCGGCAGCGCGCTTGCGATCATCGAAAGCGGCGTGTCGATCGATCTGCTGTTCACTGACGTTGTCATGCCGGGTCCGCTGCGAAGTCCCGAACTGGCTCGCCGTGCGCGGCAAATCATTCCCGGCATCGCTGTGCTGTTCACGTCAGGCTACACAGAAAACGCGATCGTTCACGGCGGCCGGCTGGATGCCGGCGTCGAATTGCTCGGCAAGCCCTACACGCGTGAGGCACTTGCAAGAAAGATCCGGCATGTGCTCGCCAACCAAACCCAGCATGCTACGTTCACCGTCGCACCGGCGCCTTTGAGCGTGCCGTCTGCAGTGACGCTTAGTGCGCCTGCCGGACGCGCGCTAAACATCTTGTTCGTCGAAGACGATGACCTGATTCGCTCCAATACGGGCGAGTTGCTCATGGCACTGGGGCACGTGGTCCACGAGGCCGCGAACGCACAAGCGGCCTTGGCACTCATGCAGAAAGAGGCGGTCGATCTGCTTATCACGGACGTGGGCTTGCCCGGCATGTCGGGAGAAGAGCTGGCAATACAAGCGCGTGCTTTGCGTGGTGACCTGGCGGTCATATTTGCAACCGGCGACCATCATGTTTCAAAGGTATCGGGATATTTTGTCTTGCGAAAGCCCTACGATACCCTGAGCATGGTTGCGGTCTTGCGGCAGGTGCAATGATTGCAATCAAGCGTTCCGGCAAGCGGTTGAACGTCTTGCCGGAACTTCATGTCGGACGGCGCTGGCCCCATACGGTTCAGCCGGTTCACGACGCCGGAGGGTCGCGCGCGGGAAATCCGGCTTGGCGGAGTCGACTGTCTGGCTCTTGACGATCCCCCGCAGGAGTTCCGTCTTTGACTGCTGGTGTGCCTCCCTGACCGATTTGTCGAATCTGATCCGCTTGCCGTCCACCTGATAGAACAGGGCACTTCCGTCTGATGCACGGCGGCCCTCAGTTGGTCCTCCAGCACGCTTATCTGTGCCATCAGTTGCCGCACTTTCTCGTCCAAATGACCCCTGTGTCAGTTGGATACGACGGACAATCCTGCCAAGTCATGCAGCACCACGACGATCAAGAGGAGGCATTGGCGACGGGCGCCTCGTCTGCTCCGGCCGCCTTCCGGAGATAAGCGGCTGCAAGCCGGCGAAGCTCCTCTTCAGAGGCATCCTCAATGCCGATCAGGTGATTGTCCGCAGACCGGTGAGACGCAAGTAGCTCGTTGAGTTTCAGGTGAAGCGCCACGCTGTCCTTGTTCTGGCTTTGCTGGATCAGGAACACCATGATGAACGTGACAATGGTCGTCCCGGTATTGATCACCAGTTGCCAGTTTTCCGAGTAGTGGAAGACCGGCCCGGTCACAGCCCAGACCACAATGCTGATGACCGCAAGGCCGAACGCGACGGGGGAGCCGGTCCAGCGGGTCACGGCGCTCGCAAAGATATCGAAGGCGCGGGTAACGGGGTGACGGGTCGCGTAAGCAGGACTCGATGTGTCAGGGACTGTGTCCAGCGCGTCCGTTGATGATGGTAATGGGGGCAATGGGGGCGAAGTTTCCTTTCGCATCGCTTTCTCCTGGTTATCCTTGCTTCGTGTCGTCAGAGCATGAGCAAAAATCATTCCGGATAGGGTGATGCGAGAAGTTTGAAGATACGGCTTTGGATGCTGATCAAGGCGCCGCGCCCTCGGGAAGCGCGGGCAGTTGCGTGACCGGAGACAGAACGATCACCCCTAACTGGATTGCGAAAGCCACGCTCGACATCAGCAGGCATGCGCCCACGCCGGACTGCGTCGCGAGTGCTGCGCCAAGCAACGCGCCAATGGGACGCGCTCCATAAGTTGCCGTGCTCATGATGGCCGACACTCTGCCGAGCATGGCGTGAGGTGTGATCGCCTGACGCAAGGTCGTTGATCCTATTGTCCATAGCACCGGACCGGCGCCTAGCAAAAAGAAGCTCACGCAGGCCATCCATACGTGCGGAAAAATCAAGGTTGCGCTCATCAGCACGGATGCCAGGAAGCCGCATACAGGGCCGATCACGAGTGTCCGCCCAAAAGACATTCGCCTGGACACTTCGGGTCCGGCCAGCGCACCGGCCACCATGCCCGCGCCATACGCCGCGAGGCTCACGCCGATCATCCATGAGGACATATGCAGATGGTGCGCCGCGTAAGCTACGTAGACCGCCTGCAAGACGAAATAGCCGAGGTTGAAGAAAACCGCGGTAAGGAGAATGGGGCGAAGCAGCGGGTCGCGGAATACAAAAGCGGCGCCCTCGCGGACCTCGGCGAGGAAATGCCTGCCGGTCCTGGGCAGATGCGCCGAGACGGGCAACCCGCGCAGCAGGGCAACAGCGAATGCAGACAGCATGGTCGCTAGCGCGTAGGCCCAACCCGCGCCCACGGAGCCCACGATCACGCCGCCTATTGCCGGCCCTGCTGAGTACGCCACGCTTCTAGCCAACTCGATACGGCCGTTTGCAGCCGGCAGCGCAGACCGGGGCACGAGAGAGGGAACAAGCGATGGCGCTGCAACGCTGTAAGCAACCGTCCCCGCCGCGCCGATAAAACCGCAGGCTGCAAGCAGCGGCAATGTGAGCAGATGGGTTCCGATCAGCACGAGGATCGTGATCATTGCAAGTACGCGAACGGCTTCTGCGCTTGCCATCAGCGCGCGTCGCGAGTGGCGGTCGGCATAGACACCCATCGGTAGCGAGAGCAGCAAAAATGGCAGTGTCTGGGCAGTTTGCAGCAGGCCCGTTTGCGCGGCGCTTGCGCGTAGCAGGAATACGGCAACGAGCGGCGCGGCGGCGAGACTGATTTGCTCGGCAGATTGTGCAAGCAGATTCGACCAGGCTAATCGATGGAATGCGGGCGGCAGGGTGATGCGATCGTTTGATGAAGCGTGCATGACGTGGGCTCCTTGGGGATGGCCCGATCATCATGGTGTGCGAAGGCGAGCTATACGCGCTGAATCTTGCGCTTACGTTCAGGTTTGTCTGGACCCGGCCGACGAGTCGTCGAGCTCGCTCCTGTTCACGCTTTCGCCGCGTTCAGTCTCATCGTCAAACGAGCGATGACATGTTCCGCGGATACATAGTTGGCGTTGCGTTTGGCATCGTCACGCGAAGTGAGCGCTCGTGCGACAAACTCGCTGCGATGCTGGCGGCGCGAAACGTTAGCGCGAATCGCCTGCGCGATAAAATCCGCGAGACTTTCGTCTTCCAACAAGACTCCCTTTGCCAATTCAAGCACATCTGGGTCGACCTTTACCGGAGCGAACAGGTCATTCTTCATGGTGTATTCCTTTGAACCGCAACTTCAAGATGATGCCCGGTCTTTTTAAACCTTGATCCACCAGCGAGCGAAACCGGGTTCCCCCTCAAGCATAAATAATCTCGATCCCGTTGCCCTTGATCCAGTCGACATATTTCTGTTCCAGCCCGGTATCGGTGATCAGGTAATCGACCTTCTCGATCGCGCCGAACGTCGCGAACTCGCGCTTGCCGAATTTCTTTGAATCCGCGAGCAGGTAGACGGATTTTGCCGCATCGATCATCGCGCGCTTCACATGCAGGTCGATGAAGTCCGGGTACGAAATACCCGCTTCTATCGAGACGCCACCCGCTGCGAGAAACAGCTTGTCGACGAACATGTCTTCGAAGAACGCCGATGCTTTCTCGCCCGACACTGCAATGGTCTCCGCCTTGAAAATCCCGCCTGTCAGCATGACCCGGTTCGTTGGTTCGCCGCCCAGGATGATGGCGATGTTGAGCGCGGTCGTGACAATGCGCAGGTTCTGCCGCTCGGACAAGGTCCTCGCCAATTCCGTGGTGGTCGCGCCGCAATCGAGAATGACCGAGTCGCCGTTCGATATAAACCCCGCCGCCTTGCGGCCGATCCGGGCCTTCTCTTCACTGGTCGGCAATATCCCGGCGTCATAAGCATCCAGTAAGGCCTTGGGCTGGCGGGACGCCAGACGCACATTGCCATGCACGCGCTCGACGCGGCCGCCCTTTTGCAGTTCGTCGACATCCTTGCGGATCGTCGGCATCGACACGCCCAATTCGCTGGAAAGCTCCGACAGCTTCACCAGTTTCATCGCTTGCACCATCTCGAAGATTTTTTCTGTTCTCGTGCGTTGATCCATTTCTGCTTTCCCTGCGAAGCCGCCTGAGACGCAAGCTGCGTCGACACGCCTATTGTGCCTGATCAGATTGAGCAGACCGCCTGGGCAGTGTTTTCCCGAACAACTCGGTTTTTCATTGACTTTCTATAGAAAGTAAAAGAAACTTAAAACCAAGCAAAAGAGAAGTCCAAGGAGCAGGGAATGGAAAACCCGTACCGGCTGTCCGGTGAGTCATTGCACCGGAGAGCCCAGGAAATCCGCAAGAAGATTTGCGTCATGAACTCGGCAGCCAAGAGCGGCCATACCGGCGGCGACATGTCCGAAGCCGATATCCTGGCGGCGCTTTATTTTCACGAGCTGCGCTACGAAGTGAAGGCGGACGGATCGGTAAGTTGGCTGGATCAGTTCATCCTCAGTAAGGGTCATGGCGTGGGCGGACTGTATGCGTGTTTTGCTGAACTCGGCTGGTTGCTGGAGCGTGAGTTGCTCACCTACCTAAAAGACGATTCACGTCTTCCAGGCCACCCTGTCAGGCAGAAACTGCCAAATTGGGTCACGGTAAATACGGGTGGACTCGGTCATGGACTCCCGATAGCCGCAGGTCTTGCCATGGCCAAACAGCGTCATGCGTGGAACAGCGGCGACTCGGCCGGCCGCGTTTTTGTGCTCACGGGCGACGGTGAACTGGAAGAAGGATCGAACTGGGAAGCGGCGATGTCCGCGGCGCACTTCGAGTTGTCGAACCTTGTTGTGATCGTGGACCGCAACCGTCTGCAACTGGCAGATTTCACCCACAACATCATGGACCTCGAGCCGCTCGACGATAAATTCAAAGCTTTCGGTTTCGAAGTCCATGAAGTGAATGGCAATGAAGTCGATAAGATTTGGAAACTAATAGAAAGTCTGGATCACGAAAACAGAAAGCCCAAAGTGATTATCGCGAACACCATCAAGGGACGCGGCGTTTCGTTCATGGAGAACGTACCGGCATGGCATCACAAGTTCCCGGACGAAGATCAATTGAAGCAAGCGTTGCGGGAGCTTGAAGATGCGTGAGTACGGTGATTTGCGCGACGGCGCGGTGGGCGCGATCGGTCGTCTGACGGAAGCGGGTAAGGACATCATCGTCATGGTTGCCGACTCCACCTCGACCGCGAAAATTGGTGCGTTCATGAAGGCGTATCCGGACCGCGTGGTGAACGTCGGGATCGCGGAGCAGAACATGGTCGGCATGGCAGCGGGCCTGGCGCTCGGCGGCCATACGGTCTTCACGGCCAACGCCGCGCCATTCCTGGTGGGGCGCGCCAACGAGCAGGTCAAGAACGACATCTGCTATAGCGCGACCAACGTCAAGATGCTCGGACTTAACGCCGGCGTGGCGTATGGACCCCTGGCCTCGACGCACCACGCGATCGACGATATCTCGGTCATGAGCGGATTCGGTACGGTCCAGATCTTTGCGCCTTGCGATGAAGTAGAGACGGCGCAGGTGATCGAGTATGCGGCGTCTATCGACGGACCGGTTTATATCCGCCTGGACAACGCAAAATTTCCCATTGTTCACGACGCGCAGTACCGGTTTACGCCGGGGCGCCCGGACGTGCTGCTTGAAGGCAAGGGCGTTGTAGTGATCGCGCTCGGGTCGGTGGTGGGTGAGGCGCTCGAGGCTTGCGAAACGCTTAAGAGCGAGGATGGGATCGACCCGACGCTGATTAATCTTTCTTCGCTGCGACCGCTCGACCACGATGCGCTCGCGGCCATCATCGAACGGCATGACGCCGTGGTGACGGTGGAAGAGCACTCGCTGCACGGCGGCATTGGCGCGACTGTCGCGGTGTTGCTCGCGCGCAGACGCTTATCAAAATCGCTGGACATGCTCGGCATCACTGAAGGCGAGTTCGCTCACTACGGTACCCGCAAGGGCATTCGAAAACACTATCGCATCGACGCAGCAGGCATTGCGCAGACGGTGCGCGCGCTCTATACGAAGTAGTACCTGCTGGCACAAGACGGAGACACAGCATGAGCATTCAATACGATATGTCGCTTCGCCACGGCGTCGACTTTGCCTTTCGTCTCGACGGAAAAGTCGCGATAGTGACCGGCGGCCTGGGCGGCATTGCAATGGCGACGAACGCCGCGCTGATCGGCAAGGGCGCACGCGTCGCCATTCTTTATCCTGCCTTCGAGGAAGCGCGCGTGGCCGCAGCTATCGAGGAGCTTGGCTCGTCCAATGCGGTGGCGTTTGCTTGCGATGTGACGCAGGAAGCAGATGTGGAAGCGGCCATTGCTGCTGCCCACAAGCATTTCGGCGATCTTCATCTGCTGGTCAATGCCGCGGGTTGCATCACGCTCACGCGTGCCGAAGACATTGGCTTTGAAGAATGGCAACGGCAGATCGCAGTCAACCTGACCGGGCCGTTCCTTTGCGCGAAGCACTTCGCGAGACACGTTCTGGCAAGCGGTCACGGCGGCAAGATCGTCAACATTGCTTCGCAGGCTGCGATTGTCGCCATTGACCAGCATTGTGCATATACGTCGGCGAAAGCCGGATTGATCGGCATGACTAAGGTTCTTGCGAAGGAGTGGGCTGGCCGCGGCATCACGGTCAATACCGTCTCGCCGACTGTCGTTCTTACGCCGATGGGCGCGGCTGCCTGGGAGGGCGAAAAGGGCGAAGCAATGAAGAAAATGATACCCGTCGGCCGCTTTGCGTACACGGACGAGATCGCCGCCGCCATCTTGTTCCTGCTGTCCAACGGCTCGGACATGATCACGGGCGCCGACATCATGATCGACGGTGGTTACACGATCTGTTAACGCGCTGAACACCGGAATCAAGCGGCTAAAGACCGCATCCTTGGTAAAACTCGATTAATAAAACTTGAATCAGGAGACAACAACATGTGGAAAAAACTTACATTGTCCGCAGCCGTGGCTGCTTCGGTGAGCTTGGTCATGCCTCTCGGTGCGCAAGCCGCGGGCAAGGGCACCATCGCCATTCTCGTCAACGCGCTCGACAACCCGTACTACGCTGCTGAGGCGAAGGGCGCGGACACAGAAGCGAAGAAGCTCGGCTACGACACCATCGTCCTGTCGCACGGCGAAGACGTGAACAAGCAGAATGAACTGGTCAACCTGGTGATCGGCAAAGGCGTGAAGGGCATCGTGCTCGACAACGCCGATTCGAACAGCAGCGTGGCGACCGTTCGGACCGCCAAGGACAAGAAAGTGCCGGTCGTGCTGATCAACCGCGAGATCCCGAAGGACGGCCTCGCCATCGCGCAGTTAAGCCACAACAATCTCCAGGCCGGCACGGAAGTCGCGCAAAGGTTTGTCGAAACCATCGGCGAGAAGGGTGAATACGTTGAACTGACCTGCAATCTGGCGGACAAGAATTGCGTGACGCGCTCGCAAGCTTTTCATCAGGTACTCGATCAATACCCCGACCTGAAGATGGTCGCGCGCCAGGATGCGAAGGGTGCGCTGTTGCCGGGCAAGCAGGCGATGGACTCCATCTTGCAGGAGCATCCGAACGTCAAGGGTGTCATTGCAGGCAACGGGCCGGTCGCGCTTGGAGCGATTGCATCGCTGGAGTCGGCCGGGCATAAGGACGTGGTGGTGATGGGTATTGACGGCAGCAACGACGAGCGTGATTCCATCCTCGCCGGCAAGCTCAAGGCGACGGTCATGCTGCAAGCGCAAGGCATTGCGATCCACGGCGTGGACCTGCTCGACAAGTACATCGCGACCGGTAAGACCGGTGAGCAGGAACGCCAGTTGTTTCGCGGCATCCTGATCACGAAGGCCAACGCTTCGAAGGTCAACGACTTCTACTACACCAAGTAAGCAGTGAGTAGTCAGCGTGCAATTGTGGTTGCGGTTGAGGCTAGACAGATCCGCAACCGCCGCCGCAGCCGCACGAAGTCTGTTTGAAGTGAGGACGCCATGTTTTACCGAATTTCCGCCCTGCGCACACTGCTTTTGCCAATCAGCCTCGGCCTGGGCCTCACGCTGGCGCTTGCAGCCTGCCACGTCGTCACCGACACGGAGCTGGCCGCCATCCGCAGCCAAGGTCAGCGTCATGGACCGGATGCGGCGCAGGTCTTCAACGGTCAACTGGTTCCGTATGCCGACAAGAATGCGAAACCGGCCGCGCTGGTGGTCGGGGCGTTGACGCAGAACTTCGATACCGCCTGCAAGCAGTATGGCTTTCGTCAGAGCGACGCGTTTCCCTGCAACTTCTGGATCCGGGTGCAGGGCAAGGTGACACGCATAGACGATTCGTCGCGAGTGGGTAAAGCGTACGTGGAACTCACCCAAGCCGCCGGTGGCGATCCCGTGGATATTGTCTTGCAGATGGGACCGGTGATTGTAGGCACCGGCGTGCGCGACGGTTTCCCGGGCATCAAGTACAGCGACTTCGACGACCAGACCAAGTTCGCCGCGTTCGGCCAGGAGATCAACAAGCTGGTGGTGGCGCGAGTGCAGCATTCGCTCAAGCTCAAGGTAGGCGACCCGGTCGACGTGGCCGCCGTCTACAGTAGCTGGAGCGAACCCGCGGGAGAAATTCGCGCGATCCCGGTGGCCTGGAAATGAACCTCAATCCCGTGCATGTGATCGAGACGAAAGGTCTTTCGAAGACCTACCCCGGCACCGCCGCGCTGGTCGATGTGAATTACAAGGTGCAGCGCGGTAAGGTCAATGTGCTGATCGGCGAGAACGGCGCGGGTAAATCCACACTGATGAAATTGCTGGCCGGGGCGGAAGTGGCAAGTGCCGGCGAAATCTGGATCGACGACAAGCGAGTGCATATTACCGACGTGCGCAGCGCCGAGCGTCATGGCATTGGCATCATCTTTCAAGAGCTGAACCTGTTCCCTGAGATGACGGTGGCGGAGAACATCTACGCGGGCAATGAGCTGACGAGTTCCGGCGTGATCCGCAGCAAGGCCGAGAACCATCAGGCAAAAATCTTGCTGGAGCGTTTGCAAATTCCGATCGACCCGCGCACGCGGCTCGGCAATCTCTATGTCGGTCAGCAGCAACTGGTCGAGATCGCCAAGGCTTTGTCCAAGCACATCAAGGTGCTGATCATGGACGAGCCAACGTCGGCGCTCTCCAAGACCGAAGTCGAAATCCTCTTCAAGATCATTCGCCAGTTGAAAGAGCAGGGTGTGACGGTGATTTATATCTCGCACCGGCTGGAAGAGATCATGGCGATCGGTGATTGCATCACGGTGCTGCGCAATGGCCGGCTCGTGGCCGAGGACGAGATCGCCAACGTGGACATTCCGTGGATCATCGAAGCAATGGTGGGATCGTCGAAGAAGCGTTTTGCGTTCGCGCAGCACGCGCTTGGCGAAGAAGTGCTGAAGGTGACGGATCTGGCGCTGAAGCGCTCGAATGGAATCTACGCAGTCGATCATGTGTCGTTCAGCGTTTGCGCGGGTGAGGTGGTGGGCATCTACGGCTTGATGGGTGCGGGTCGCACGGAGTTGCTCGAAGCGCTGCTTGGCGCGCAGCCGCTTGCTATCGGGCAGATCGAACTGGCGGGCAAGCGTATCGAGCGGCACAACATTCCGCAGCGCATTGACGCGGGTATTGCGCTCGTTCCCGAAGACCGGCAGAAGCAAGGCATGGTGCAGCTCATGACCATTCTGGAAAACATGACGCTCTCCAGTCTCGGCAAATTTGTCCGGCGTTTTGCGTTCGGTGCGCTGGGCCGCGCGAAGCAGGTCGATGCCGCTAACGACGTGATCAAGCGTCTTGCCATCAAGGCAAGTTCCGTCGATGCCCCCATCACGTCGCTGTCCGGCGGCAACATGCAGAAGGTCGTCATCGGTAAAGCATTGCTGACATCGCCTAAGGTATTGCTGATGGACGAGCCGACACGCGGTATCGACGTCGGTGCCAAAGAGGATGTCTACAAGACCATCAGCTTGCTGGCGCAGTCGGGCATCGCGGTGGTGTATGCAACATCCGAACTCGACGAAGCGATGGCCGTCTCCAACCGCGTTTTCGTGATGGCGAGCGGCAAGCTCACCGCCATCATGGGACGCGCCGAATTCGATAGCGAACGGATCGTGCGCGCGTCGACGCCCGCCACGGCCGTCGTCTGAAGCGACTGAGGTTCAATCCATGACAACGTCTAACAGGGCCGATACTTCCGTGCAATCACTGCCCGCCAAGCCTGATCGCGAAGCAGCCTACTGGGCCTCGCGCGTGACGGTCAGTATCCTGAAGCTGCGTATTTTCATTGCGCTGTTTGCGATCGTGATTGTGTTCTCGCTTGCCACCGACAACTTCCTGTCGACCGGCAACATGCTGATCATGGCGAAGCACGTGACGGTGGTCGCCATTCTCTCGATCGGCATGACCCTGGTGATCCTGACCGGGGGAATCGATTTGTCCGTTGGATCGATCGTCGGGATCAGCGGCATGGCCGCAGGTTACCTGCTGCTCGAAGGCGTGAAGATCGGGCATCACATCGTGTTCTTCAATCCGGTCGGCGTGGCGCTGATTGCTTGCGTGATCGGTGCGTTGATTGGTGCGATCAATGGTTACCTGATCACCATGCTCAACGTCGCGCCGTTCATTGCGACACTCGGCATGTTGTATGTAGTTCGCGGCGCGGCGCTGCTGGTCAACAATGGCAGCACCTACGCCGATCTGGAAGGCAACGCGGCGTTGGGCAATACAGGTTTTGAGTTTATCGGCAACGGGACGATCCTCGGTCTGTCCATGCCGGTCTGGATCCTGATCGTGCTGGCGGCCGTCACTATCTTCGTGGCCCGCAAGACGCCGCTCGGACGACGCGTCTATGCGATCGGCGGCAATGAGCAGGCGGCGCGTTTCTCGGGTATTCGCACGAATCGCGTGAAACTGTTCGTCTATATGTTCTCGGGTTTTTGTGCCGCGATTGTCGGCCTTGTGATCACCGCGCAGTTGCAGACGGCGCACCCGTTGACCGGACAGACCTTCGAGCTGAACGCAATAGCAGCAGTCGTGCTCGGCGGCACGGCATTGGCGGGAGGCCGGGGCACGGTATTCGGTTCAGTGGTCGGCGCATGCGTGATCAGTATTCTGGGCGACGGCATGGTGATGTGCGGCATCAGCGACTTCTGGCAGATGGTGATCAAGGGTCTCGTGATCATCTTCGCTGTGGTTATCGACCAGTTGCAGCAGCGGTTGCAATCGCGCATGGTTTCACTGACGGCGTAAGCGCGTTCATCGGGAAAGGGTATGCAATACGTATTGGCGATCGACCAAGGCACGAGCGGCACGAAGGCGCTTCTTTTCGACGCGCACGGCAACGTGCATGGGCGCGGTTTCACGGCGGTGCCCTGCACGCATCCGCGCGCTGGTTTTGTCGAGCAGGATGCAGAGGCTTTGTATCGCTCGGTGTTGAGCGCAGTGGCGCAATGTATCGACCGGTTCGAAGGCGACAGAGCTGAGATTGGCGGCGTTGCTGTTTCGAGCCAGCGTGAGACCGTCGTGCTGTGGAGCGAAGAGGGGCACGCCATTGTTCCTGCGGTCTCGTGGCAGTGCCAGCGTTCGCTTGCGATCTGCGAGCGTTTGCGCGAGCAGGGCATGGCAGAAGTGATCGCCGAGAAAACGGGCTTGCTGATCGACCCGTATTTCTCGGGCACAAAGCTCATCTGGCTGAACGAGAACGACGAGCGGGTCAGCTCACGCATTGCTTCGGGATCGGCTTTGTTCGGCACCGTCGATAGCTGGTTGCTGTATCGGTTGACCGGTGGCGCGTCGTATCTGACCGACTATACAAATGCATCGCGCACGATGTTGATGAACCTGCATACGCTCGAATGGGATCGCGAGTTGATCGCCGGATTCGGTCTTGATGGATTGCGATTACCGGAGCTGCGGCCATCGGCGGCGGACTTTGGGGCGACCGACTTCGAGGGCTTGCTGGCGAAACCTGTTCCAGTCGTCGCCATGATTGGTGACTCGCACGCCGCCGCTGTAGGCGAAGGCTGCTTGCGGCCGGGGCTCGCTAAAGCGACCATGGGAACGGGCTCGTCGCTGATGATGAACGTTGGCTTCAAACCGCAAGCGCCTGCGCACGGACTTGTATCGACGCTCTGTTTCGCGACGTCGCAGCGGGTCGACTACGCGATGGAAGGCATCATCATCAGTGCGGGTTCAACCCCTGCATGGCTCAAAGAAAAGCTCGGCCTCTTTAGCGATTTCGCCGAAGCGGAGCAGGCATTCACGGACTATGACAACGGCGGTGTTTTCCTGATCCCCGCGTTTTCCGGCATCGGCTGTCCGCACTGGAAATATCCGGGCGGCGCACAGATCGTCGGACTCAATTTCTCGACGTCATGGCAGCACGTTGCGCGTGCCGCGTATGAATCGATTGTCTACCAGATCAAGGACGTCATCACTGTCATGGAACAGGCGGCGCAGGTGCAACTGGTCGAGCTGTTCCTTGACGGCGGACTTGTGCAGCGGCCGTTCCTCCTGCAATACCTCGCCGACACGCTTAACCGCCCCGTCAGCACCCTCGCGATGAGTGAGATATCAGCGGCCGGCGCAGCGGCGCTGGGGTCGCTGCAGCTGGGACTGATCGATACCCTCGACGCCGGTCAGGCCGAGCGTCCGGTGCTGCGACGCGTTGAGCCCGGCGCGGGAGTGGAGCAGGCGGCGCTGAATCATTCGCAATGGCTGCGCTGGATCGAGCGGCTTTGATCAACCCTATTTGAAAAGGAGCAGACGTGAGCCAGAACTTGAAGCGCTTCGAAAACAAAGTAGTGGTGGTAACGGGCGGTAGCCGCGGTATCGGCTTGGGAATAGCCGAGCGTTTTGCGCAGGAAGGCGCGAAAGTGTGCGTATCGGCGAATGAAAAGAGCGTCTTCGACGCCGCCGCGCAACTGCGTGAATCGGGTTATGACGCGATCGCCGTGGAGACAGACGTCACCGACAAAACCCAGGTCAAGGCGCTCTACGAAGAAGTGGCGGCGAAGCTGGGCGAAGTCGATGTATCGATCCAGAACGCGGGCGTGATCACCATCGCGAAGTTGGAAGACTTGAGCGAGGCGGATTGGGACAAGGTTCTCGCGGTGAACACGAAAGGGGTATTCCTCTGCTGCCAGGAAGCAGCGGGGCGCATGCTGCGCGCGGGAAAAGGAGGCCGCCTGATCAATACGGCTTCCGGACAGGCTCGGCAGGGTTTCGTGTACACGCCGCACTACGCCGCGAGCAAGTTCGGCGTGCTTGGGATTACCCAAAGCCTTGCCAAGGAACTTGCGCCTACAGGCATTACCGTCAATGCATTCTGCCCGGGCATTATCACGACCGACATGTGGGCTTACAACGATGAAGCATGGGGCAAGTTGCTGGGCGACTACAAGCCCGGCGAACTGATGGCGGAGTGGGTGAAGAACATTCCAATGGGACGAGCGGGAACGGGGGCGGACGTGGCAGGGCTGGTAGCGTTCCTGGCCTCCGACGATGCTTCCTACATCACGGGACAAACCGTCAATGTGGACGGCGGGATGTTTATGTCCTGAGTGTGATTTGTTTTAAAAGCGCCACGTGGGCAGTTGAAATGACCACGTGGCGCTTTTTGTTCATTGTATTTTTGCCGTCGTTACCGGACGTTCGCCAGTGCTGCGATCTTGCGGATCGTATCGGCGCAAGCAGACGCCGCTTCGACGCCCTTCACGACGAAATGCTCGCGGAAGAACTTGGTGTGTTCTTCGCCCGAGTGGAAGTGATGGGGTGTCAACACAGCGGACAGGACCGGCGTGCCGGTTTCCAGTTGCACTTGCATCAAGCCGGTGATGACGGCCTGCGCCACGAACTCGTGCCGGTAGATGCCACCATCGACTACTAAACCTGCGGCAACAATAGCCGCGTAGTCGCCACGTTGAGCGAGTAGCTTAGCGTGCAGGGGGATTTCGAAGGCACCGGCGACTTCGTAGAGATCGATGTCGTCGCGGCTGAATCCTTGTGCCTGGATGGCATCGAGGAACGATGCTTTGCACTGGTCGACAATGTCGCGGTGCCAGCACGCTTGAATGAATGCGATACGGGCGCGCGGCTTGGTTGCCGTGCTAACGGCGTGATTATTTTCGAGAGTAGTTGCGAGCGTCATAAATGTAAGCCTGTTTGTGTGAACAGGGCGAAGGACGGCATGGTCCCTTGGCGCAAATTCAGCACATGCAGCAAGTGCTTTCGCGCAAAGGGACACACGCCGTCCCGTTCTCTTTCATCCGGACTATGACCGTCGGCCCCGGAATCAAACCGGGTCTGCTGACCTTTGTGTTCCGCCATGCTTTCAGGGCAAAACACAAAGCGCTCGCGGGCTACGCGTGGAAGCTATACGCGATTACCGCCGGTGGGGAGTTTCACCCCGCCCCGAGAACTCGTTCTTAGTGAACGGAACGTAAATTATCACGATTTTTAAAAATGTGCCGGGATCAAGTGAGTTTTCGCTCGCGCTGGTCAACGGATTTTGGGGTTTTTAGTGGGTGCGGGTTGGTGCTTTCGGGGTTTTTGGTCGGGGTTAGTACCGGGTTGGTGCTTTCCGTGTTAGTGGTCTGCGTGAGTCGGATTTTCTCTTTATCACTGTTAGCCACTGCGCGTGGCGGCGCGTCATTTCTTTATATGAACGTCCCCGTTTGCGCCAGGGTTTCGAGCATGTAACGCAACAGGAGGTTGCAGCTTTATATTCGGCCTTGT
>NZ_LMUF01000016.1 GCF_009766085.1 Burkholderia sp. S171
GCACGGTGCTCGCCAGAACGGAGGATGTTTGAAACCCTCCTTCTCGCGAATCCCGACATAGACACGCTTCGCCACCAGTGCTCTCGGGCAAGCATGCTTGCCAAGGAAGCAGCACGGCCCCACGTGCATATGCCGCTTCGTTTCTTTGTAGGTCGACTGAACCGGCTGCGTGGTCTGCGTGGCTAGTTTGGTGGGCCATATGGCTGAACATATATTCACGGCTCATTTTTTGGGGTGAGTTGGCTGCGTGGACATGGTCGTTTTCGTGGAATATGGCTCACGCATCCTTGCGGCATCCTTGCTTCGTCGGTTGGGTCAGTTAAGTCGGTGGATTGGTTGGCGATGTGGTTCGTCATGCGTACAGATTTGGTGGTTGGTTCACGCGGATAGCGCGGGGTGCACCTTGGGCAGGTTCAATCACTGGTGGCGAAGCGTGTCAGAACCTGTGTTCGGAGAAGGAGGGGTTCACACATCCGTGGCTCTGGCGAGCACCGTGCTTTTGGGGCACCTATGAATGAAAACTGCACGCTGTGGACACTTAGGGTAGAGCGGTTAAAGCGTTTTCTTTGCTTCGTTTCTTTGTCGCTTTGGACAAAGAAATGACGTGCCGCCACGCACAGTGGCTAACAGTGATAAAGAGAAAATCCGACTCATGCAGACCACTAACACTGAAAGCACCACCCCGGCATTGACTCCAACCGCTAACCCCAAAACCAACGCCCCAGCACCAAACCCACCCGCTAACCCCCCAGCATAAATACCCGGACCGCCCCCCCAAAAAACAGCTAAATAGTGCGAACGAAAACCCCTTTCCTCGTCAAAATAAACCTTCCATTCACGGAGTAACAGAACCAGTGGCAACCCTGAAGGACGTCGCGGTACTCGCCGGCGTAGGCATGTCCACCGCATCGCGGGCTATCTCCGGCCGCGGACCCGTTTCCGCCGATGCACTCGCGCGCGTGCAGGCAGCGATCGCCGAATTGAATTTCAGGCCATCGTCGCTTGGGCGAGCGCTATCGACGCAATCGCTCGGCATGATCGGCATCTTCGTGCCGACGTTCTTCGGCCCGTACTACGGCACTATCCTCAAGCAGACCGATACGGAATTACGCAAGGTGCATCGCCATGTGGTGGTGGCAACGGGCTGCGGCGACGACTCGCCACGCGACCAGGCGATTGAAGCAGTGCAGTTCCTGATCGGGCGCGATTGCGATGGCGTAGTGGTGACAAGCCACGACTTGCACGACGACGATCTCGTCAAGTTGCACCACATGCATCCGAAAATGGTGTTCCTCAACCGCGACTTCGCGCAGATGCCGGAGGCGTCGTTTTGCGCGGATCATTATCGGGGCGGGGCGCTGGCGGCGCAGACGCTGCTTGCGCACAAACACAAGAAAATGGCCGTGATTTCAGGGCCTTTCCAGGCGTACGACAACCATGCGCGGATCGCAGGATTCTTCGAGGAACTCGCGCGCAACGGCATCGATCAGACCGAGGTTCAGTTGATTGAATCGGACTTCTCGCCGGACGGCGGATACGACTCCGTGCAGCAACTGCTGGCGTCGAAGAAAAAGTTTACCGGGCTGTTCTGCGCCAACGACACCATGGCAATTGGCGCCATGTCGTGTCTACAGCAAGCGGGCATCTCGGTGCCGGACGATATGTCGGTAATCGGTTACGACGACGACTATTCGGCCGCGTTCTCCGCGCCGGGCCTGACCTCGGTCCACATCCCGACCGCCGATCTCACGCAGAACGCCGTCCGATGGTTGCTCAACGCGTGTTACGGCACGGCGTACACGATCTATCGCGAGTTCCCTGTAACGGTCACGAACCGCGCGTCGGTTACCGCTCCGGCGAAACGCATACGCAGTTAAAGATACGCCCGCACGGCGCTCAAACGCCTTCTTGCGCGCGCCGCAGACGTTCGCGGCTGTTGATCAAATGCAACCGCATGGCGGTGCGGGCCGAGTCGGCATCACCACGCTCGATGGCATCGCAGATCTGTTCATGTTCGCGGTTCACGCGCGTCAGATAGTCCGCGTACTGGGCGGGCGGAATCTGCGTGGCGGTGAGGCGGGTGCGCGGGATCATGTGGGTGCCGAGATGCGTCATGATGTCCACGAAATAGCGATTGCCGGTTGCCTGCGCGATCTCGAGGTGAAAGCGGATATCGGGCGATATGGTCCCGTTCGCTTCACCCAGGTTGCGCTCGAAGTCGCTCAGCGCGTGTCGCATGGCAGCAATCCGCGCTTTGTCGCATCGCGCCGCAGCCAGTCCCGCGCTCTCTGTTTCGAGGCTGATGCGCAGCTCGAGCACGGAGAGGGCGTCGATGGAACCGGCCACGTCCGCAGGATCAAGTCGAAAAAGACCTCTGCTCGGCGCCTCGCAAATGAAGGTGCCAATGCCATGCCGTGTCTCCACGAGTCCTGCTGCCTGTAGCTTCGACAACGCCTCGCGTACGACCGTGCGGCTCACGTTGTAGCGCTGCACCATTTCCGCTTCGGTCGCGAGCCGGGCGCCCACTTTGAGTTCAGCCGTTTCGATCTGCTGGCGTAATGCATCGACCAGTTCGGTCGTCAGGCTACGGCGTACATGGGGGTAGGCCGGGGTTTCGAAGACAGCACGAGTCGGTCTCTGCACGGCTACCTCGGTTGGGATAATGTTTCACCAAAGTTGACAAACGGATGTGCGAATGATTATATGCACGCTATAGTCATATGACAACGTACAATAAAAGCTGAATCAAGCGGCAATCCAACCGAAAGGAGCGTGCAAGCTCCCGGTAGCCGCGCTTATCGGAGACAGGCTTAAATGGCCAATCAAGAACACACAGTTCCGTTCAAACGCCTGTTGCTGACCGGCGCCGCCGGCGGCGTCGGCAAGGTAATTCGCTCGCGCGTGGCCGCATTTGCAGACAAGATCAGGGTCTCGGATCTCGCCGGCGCGCTGCCCTCGGACGCGGCGGCGCATGAGGAAGTCATCCCGTGCGATCTCTCGGATAAGCAGGCAGTCGACGCGCTGGTTGCGGGTTGCGACGCGGTCATCCACCTCGGCGGGGTATCGGTGGAACGGCCCTTCGAGGAAGTGCTGGAGGCCAATATCAAGGGGGTTTACAACCTCTACGAAGGCGCCCGCCGGCATGGCGTCAAGCGTGTCATCTTCGCCAGCTCTAATCACGTGACCGGGTTTTATCGGCAGGACGAGAAGATCGACGCGCATGCGCTGCGACGTCCCGACGGCTACTACGGCCTGTCCAAATCGTTCGGTGAAGACGTGGCGCAGTTCTACTTCGATCGATACGGCATCGAGACGGTGAGCATTCGTATCGGCTCTGCGTTTCCCGAGCCTAAGGATCGCCGGATGATGGCGAGCTGGCTCAGCTACGACGACCTGCTCGAACTCCTGCAGCGCAGCCTCTTCACGCCGGATGTCGGTCATACAGTCGTCTACGGGATGTCAGACAACGTAGTTACATGGTGGGATAACCGGTTTGCATCGAAGCTCGGATTCGTGCCACGTGATTCGTCGGAGCCGTTCCGGGCGAAGATCGACGCGCAGCCGGCGCCTGAGCCCGGCAGTGCCGTTGCCGTGCTGCAGGGCGGGGCGTTCACCACAATCGGGCCGTTTGAATAACGTTCGAACAGGCCCGCTGCCCCAGTAACGGGCGGCGTCGCGCGTCCGGTGTGGCAACGAAAACGGACACCCTGCCGTAACAACCTAGACATTGCTGCGATGACTTTCTCTCTCGATTTCAGCCCGCTGCTTCCGTACTGGCCCGTCTTCCTGAAAGGCGCCTGGCTGACGTTGAAGATGACGACCGTGGCGGTGTTTTTCGGTGTGATCCTGGGTACGCTGGTCGCATTTGCGAAGCGCGGCCGGAACCGGCTTCTATCGCGGCTCTGCTCGATCTATATCGAGGCCGTGCGCAATACGCCTTTTCTTGTGCAGATCTTCCTGCTGTACTTCGGGCTGGCCAGCTTCGGTGTGCGCATGCCGACGTTCGCCGCCGCCACGCTCGCGATGGTGATCAACATCGGCGCTTACGCGGCCGAGATCATTCGTGCAGGCCTTGAATCGGTGCCGCGCGGGCAGATCGAGGCAGCCGAATGCCTGGGGTTGTCGCGCTGGCGGATCGGCTGGCATGTGATGCTTCAGCCATCCATCGAAAAGGTTTATCCCGCGCTGACCAGCCAGTTCCTGCTGATGATGCAGGCCTCGGCCATAGCGTCGCAAATCTCGGCGGAAGAGCTCACGGCAACGGCGAACACCGTGCAATCCGATACCTTCCGCTCGCTCGAAACGTACATTGTCGTGGCGCTGCTGTATCTCGCGTTGTCGCTGCTGATCAAGCTGATTGCGTGGGCCGTGGGCGAGGTCGCGTTCAAGCGGCGGCGGGTCATGCGCCAGGCCGCGGAGCGGGCTGGCAAGCCGGTGCCGGACCAGGGGCGAATCGATACCGTGATTCCCGGAGGTGCAGCATGACCGGCGGTTTCACTACGGCACATCTGTTTTATCTCGTCCACTCGATCTGGTGGACGCTGGTGCTCTCGGCGCTCGCTTTTGTGCTGGGCAGTATCGGCGGCTTCGGCGTGATGCTGGCGCGCATCTCGCCGCGTCGCTGGCTCAGCCGTCCGGCGATGGTTTATATCGAAGCCATTCAGGGCATTCCGTTGCTGATCCTGCTGTTCATCGTCTACTTCGGTTTGTCCGTGTATGGCTTTCAAGTGCCGGCGCTGGTCGCGGCCGGACTTGCGCTGATGGTCTACACGAGCGCGTATCTTGGCGACATCTGGCGCGGCTGCATAGACGCCATGCCAAAGCCCCAATGGGAGGCCGCTGAATGCCTGTCATTGACGCGCTGGCAGACCTTGCGCCTCGTGATCATTCCGCAGGCGCTGCGTCTCGCGCTGCCGCCAACGGTGGGTTTCCTGGTGCAGGTCATCAAGATGACGTCGCTTGCTTCGGTGATCGGTTTCGTTGAATTGACCCGCGCCGGCCAGATCATCAACAACTCGATTTTTCAGCCGTTCCTCGTGTTCGGGCTGGTCGGGGTCTTCTATTTCGTGCTGTGTTATCCGCTCTCGCGCTGGAGCCAATCGATGGAGAAAAAGCTCAATGTCGGCAATCGTTAAGCTCGGGGACGTCTATAAGAGTTTCGGCTCGAACCAGGTGCTCAAGGGCGTGTCACTGGAAGTGGCCAAGGGCGAAATGATCGCCGTGATCGGCGCGAGCGGTTCAGGAAAGAGCACGGCGCTGCGGTGTATCGATCGCCTGGAAACCATCGACCGCGGGACGATCGAGGTATGCGGCATTCGTGTCGATGACCCGAAGGTGGACCTGCATCAGTTGCGCCGTGAAGTCGGCATCGTATTTCAAAGCTACAACCTGTTTGCGCATTTGACCGTGGAAGAAAACATCATGCTGGCGCTGCGCCACGTGAAAAAACTCGGACGTGATGAAGCGCGCCGCGTGGCAATGAAGGTACTTGATCAGGTCGGCCTCGCGCAAAAAGCCGATGCGTACCCGGAGCAGCTTTCGGGTGGGCAGCAGCAGCGTGTGGCGATTGCGCGGTCGCTTGCGATGTCGCCGAAGGTCATGCTATTCGATGAAGTGACGTCCGCGCTCGATCCGCAATTGACCGGCGAAGTGCTGCGCGTGATGGAGGATCTGGCGAAGGACGGCATGACGATGTTGCTAGTCACGCACGAGATGGCGTTCGCCAAGCGCATGGCGGACCGGATCATTTACATGCACCAGGGGAAGGTGTGGGAAGTGGGTAGCGGCGACATGCTCGACGCGCCCAAGACACCCGAGTTGCGTACGTTCCTGAACAACGGCTTATAGCTTTTAGCTTGCAGACAACGCCCGAATAAATTTTGAACCGACCATAAAAATGGAGACTGATTTGAAGACTAATCGATTCATCATGCGCGGCTGCGTGGCCGCTTTGTTGCTCGCGGGCGTAGCGCACAGCGCGATGGCCGACCAGCTCGACGACATCAAGAAGGCAGGCAAGATCCGCGTGGCGATCGCGATGGGCACGCCGCTGTTCAGCTACGCCGATGCGAACCTTCAGCCTGCGGGTTCCGATGTAGACACGGCCGTGGCGTTGGCGAAAGACCTCGGTGTGAAACTCGAACTCGTGCAGATCACGAATGCCGCGCGCGTGCCGACCTTGCAGGCCAAGCGTGCAGATCTCGTGATCGCGGATCTCTCGATCACGCCTGAGCGCGCGAAGGTCGTCGACTTCTCGATTCCCTATGCGGTCATCACGATCATCGTAGGCGGAACGAAAAATGAGAACGTCAAGAATTACGATGACCTGAACGGCAAGACGATCGGCCTCACGCGCGCCACTGTCAACGACACCATCACGACGCAAATGGCGAAGGGTGCGCAGATTCAGCGTTATGAAGACGATGCGACGCTGATTACATCGGTGGTGACGGGGCAGGTTGATATCTTCTCCAGCACGCCGTCGAACCTGGCCGAGATGGTCAAGCGCGCGCCTAATCGCAATCTGGAACTGAAGTTCCCGCAGAAAGATTTCGACCTGGGCATTGCGATGAACAAGGACGAGCCGAAGCTCAAGGAGTGGGTCAATAACTGGGTGAGCACGAACCAGAAAAATGGCGCGCTCAACACGATCTACAAGAAGTATCACGGCCGCGATTTGCCCGCGAGCGTGACGAAGGGATAAGCGAAGCGCTAAACCCGCGTGACGTTAAAAAGGGCATCGCGATTAACATCGTGATGCCCTTTAATTTCGTCAACTCGTTTGGCGGGCCGGAGAATCAGGCCGCCGGCGTCTGACCGATCTCGTGGTTGGCCAGATACTCCAACGCGCGGACCATGCCGGAGTGATCCCATGCCTTGCCGCCATGCGCCGCGCAAGCGTTGAACAGCGCCTGGCACGTCGCGGTATTCGGCAGCGACACCCCAAGCGCCTGCGCCGTCGAGAGCGCGAGGTTCAAATCCTTCTGATGCAATTCAATGCGAAAGCCCGGATTGAACGTGCGTTTGGTCATGCGTTCGCCGTGCACTTCCAGAATGCGCGACGACGCGAAACCGCCCATCAATGCGGTACGCACTTTCTCTGCGTCAACGCCGGCTTTGGACGCCAGCAACAACGCTTCGCCGACCGCTTCGATGGTCGCTGCGACAATCACCTGGTTCGCCAGCTTGCAGACCTGTCCCGCGCCGACTTCGCCGATCAGTGAGACGTTTTTGCCCATCATGTCGAAGAGCGGTTTGACGCTGTCGAAGGTGGCTTGCGAGCCGCCGACCATGATCGTGAGCGACGCGGCCTTGGCGCCGACTTCGCCACCGGAGACCGGTGCGTCCAGATAGTCCGCGCCGCGTTCGCGCACTTTCGCTGCGAACTCGCGGGTGGCGATAGGCGAGATCGAGCTCATGTCCACCACGACCTGACCTTCACGCAGCGCGGCGACCACGCCGTTCTCGCCGAACAGCACACGTTCCACGTCCGGCGTGTCCGGCACCATGACGAAGATCACGTCGGCTTGCCCGGCGACCGCAGCCGGGCTGTCGCACGCAACCGCGCCGGCTTGGGTCAGCGTGTCCGGCACGCCGCTACGCGTGAACGCGGCGAGCGCCACGCCGTTCTTGATGAGGTTCTCGGCCATGGGTTTGCCCATGATGCCAAGACCGATGAAGCCTGCTTTTTGCATGTCTATCTCCACAAGTTGTCTGGGTGCGAACGGCTAGCGTCCGGCTTCGTCCTGCTTTTATCTTGCTACTTCTGCATGAAATGTTTTTGTACGGCTTGCGCCGCATTCCTGAGCAGGCCCATGTCGGCGCAAACCGCGATCACCTGGCAGCCCATCGACAGATACCGTTCCGCATCGGCCTGCACGGGTGCAAGCGTGCCGCTCGCTTTGCCTGCAGCGCGGGCGCGCTCGAAGACGTGTGCGATGGCCTGCTGCACGTCGGGATGATTGGGATTGCCGAGGTGTCCATACGATGCCGCCAGATCCGACGGGCCGAGGAACACGGCGTCAACGCCTTCGACGGCAAGGATCCCATCGATCGCTTCAACCGCTTTCCGGCTTTCGATCTGCACCACGACGCAAATGTTGTCGTTCGCGGTGCTTAAGTAGTCGCTTACGGTTCCGTAGCGGTTGCCGCGATGTCCCACCGATACCCCGCGAATTCCTTGGGGCGGATAACGGGTCGCGGCGACGGCGCGGGCGGCGTCAGCGGCGCTGTCGACGAAAGGGATCAGAAAGTTGAAGAAGCCGCTATCAAGCAGCCGCTTGATTACCACGCTGTCATTAGCCGGCGGCCTCACCACCGGGGCGCTGCGGCTGTCCTTGAGCGCCATCAGTTGGGGGATAAGGGTAAGGACGTCGTTGGGGGCGTGCTCGGCGTCTAGCAGGATCCAGTCGAAGCCGAGTATGCCGAGCAGTTCGGTCGTGATCGGGCTGCCGAGCGACGCCCAGCATCCGATCTGGGTTTCGCTCTTCAAGACCGACTGACGAAAGGTGTTGGGCAAGGGCTGGTAAGGCGTAGACGATGTCATGGCTAGGTTTCCTCTGGCTTGACGTCTTGAATTGGACGCCGAAATATCTGGGTAATCTATATTTCGGCAATCTCATACGTTATCAGACGTCATATTACATCGCGGGTTTTCGGAACTGCAAGTGCATTGGCGGGTTGAGGGGCCGCTCAGGTGTATTTCCTACGATACGCGCTGTTCTTCGTAGACCAGCCAGGCGTGTTCATCCCGCAATCCGCCTGCTCGGGACGTCGTGCACACCTACCTGCGATTTGCACGCCCACACGATCAATACGCCGCGAGGAGCGAGCGTGGCTGGAGGGCGCGCGGTTGGGCAAATGACAGGTTCGCTGTCTTACGAGGCCCAAAACGTGTGTCCGCGCGTATACCCGGTATTTGCCGAATCGCGCCCCGGTGCTGCGCAACTCCCGCCAGAGCCTTATAAAACAAGGCTTTGCGCCACCTCGCTGCAAATTTTTCCTCCCGCCTGCCCGCCTAAACTTATCCGCCCAACCGCCGTAAGGAGAGGGTCGGCACGGGCCGATGTCCTCGCGCGAAGCGGCGCATCGTATGGAGATTCGATGAAAACAGCGGTAAGCATCAAGGCATGGCTCAGTATTCTGGTGGCGGCATTTGCCATCATGTTGGCTGCCACGGGCGGCTACAGCATCTACGCGGCGCGAACCGCCGACGCATCCATGCGCGGGCTCTACATGCAAGACACCGGCAGTCTCGACCTGCTTGCCAAGGACACGATCCGCTTGCTGATCGCGCGCACGGCGTTGCAGGACTACGACCCACGCGCTGGCAGCGCGGAGTCCGCGGCGTTGCTGCGTGACGCTCAAGGTGCGATCGATGGCGCGAACGCAGCATGGAAAGCGTTTGCAGTACTTGCAAGCGGCCACGAAGAGCAAACGCTCATGCAGACGGCGAACACCGCACGCGAGCAACTCGTCCAGCAGACATTGTTGCCGGCCGTGGAGGCGCTGGAATCCAAGCGCGCGAGCGATATCCGCGAGTTCAACGAGAACCAGATCAAGGACGCATTCAAGGCCTACGATGCCGCGCTGCAGCCGCTGGTTGCCATGGAGTTCGAGCACGGCAAGACACGGTTTGAAGCCTCGCAGCGACGCACCACCACGGTTACCTGGATCGCCTCGACGCTGCTGGCGGCCGGGCTCGTGCTGGCGTTCTTCTCGCGTGTCGCGTTGGAGCGGATCGTGATCGTGCCGTTGCGGGCAGCCGTGGATGCCTGCACGGAGATTGCCGGAGGCAACCTGGCAACCCGTCTCACTGCGCGCCGGCACGATGAAATCGGCCGCCTGATTGACGGGTTATCGACAATGCAACAAGGCTTGAGCACGATAGTCGGCGGCGTACGCGACGGCACGGAACAGATGGCCGTGGGGACTCGTGAGATCGCGTCGGGGAACATCGACTTGTCGCAGCGGACCGAAGAACAAGCCGCTTCGTTGCAGGAAACGTCAGCGAGTATCGGTCAATTGACAAGCACGGTGCGCCAGAACGCCGATAGCGCGCGGCAAGCGAGCGGTCTCGCGCAAACCGCATCGACAACCGCCAGTCACGGCGGTCAGGTCGTAGCCGACGTGGTGTCGACCATGGACGGTATCAATAGTAGTTCGAAGCAAATTTCGGAGATCATCGGGGTGATCGAAGGGATTGCGTTCCAGACCAATATTCTCGCTCTGAACGCAGCGGTTGAAGCGGCGCGGGCGGGTGAACAAGGGCGTGGTTTCGCCGTGGTGGCAAGCGAAGTGCGCGCGTTGGCACAACGTTCGGCCGGCGCCGCGAAGGAGATTCGTGAATTGATCACCACGTCGGTGGAGCGCGTTGGCAATGGCTCGGTGCTGGTCAGGAACGCGGGCAGCGCGATGAGCGACATCATTGTCGCGGTGGGCAGGGTCACGGACATCATGCGGGAGATCACGGTGGCGTCCGAGGAGCAGACCACTGGTATCGAACAGGTCAACGTGGCGATCGCGCAGATGGACCAGGTGACGCAGCAAAACGCAGCGCTGGTCGAGGAGGCCGCTGCCGCAGCGGCGTCGCTGGAAACGCAGGCGGCGCAGATGAACGCGGCTGTCGCGCTCTTCAAATTGGCGGAGGTCTAGGGGGACGCGAAACTGCGTCAAGCATCCGGCTCATGCATCGGGCTCAAGCATCCGAATGCGGAAGCGTCTCGGGCCAACGGTTCTCTTCGACGCAATTCGATACGGCTACGCGCTTGGCCCAACCTTCTGCCTGCAGCATCGGTTCGTCGTAGAAATGCTCTACATGTCCGATGCACAGAATGGCGACCGGCTTCGCGTCCGCAGGCATATGCAGCAGCCGTTGAACTGCGCCGACGTCGAACAGCGACACCCAGCCCATCCCGAGCCCTTCGGCGCGTGCGGCCAGCCAGATGTTCTGGATAGCGCACGCGACCGATGCCAGGTCCATTTCCGGCAGCGTCCGGCGGCCGAAAATGTGACGCTCGCGATTCTCCATCAAACCGACGACCACGATTTCGCCGCAGTCCAGGATGCCCTGGACCTTGAGCCGCATGAATTCATCGCTACGCTCGCTGAGCGCGTCTGCAGTAACGCGCCGCTCGGTTTCCACGATGTCGTGCAGCGCCGTCCGCAGGTTCCGGTCCGTCACCCGGACGAAGCGCCACGGCTGCATGAAACCGACGCTCGGCGCATGGTGCGCGGCGTCGATCAACCGCGCCATTTGATCGGCGGCAACGGGGGCGTTAGTGAAATGCCGCATGTCGCGGCGTTCGTGGATCGCGCGGTAGACCGCGGCAATCTCGGGTTCGGAAAAACGCTTGAAGGTCGAATCAGTCATACATCCATGCTTTAAAAAAAGTGCCGTAGAGGCGAACAACCGGGCCAACAACCGGGCGAAGGAGGGGGCCAAGTACGTCAATGTCGATCGTCGAAAAAACGGGATTTCCCAACTAACGTCCGCCGCCACACCACGTACGCACCAGGAACGCGCACCGATGTCGCTATACGCCACATCCGCGTCGCCTTCCAATAAATCTTCGCATCTCGCGCTGCCGTTATCTGATCAATCGACGCTTGATTCCAGTGGTTCCCTTCACGGTTCGCCCCAGATATCCGGAGGATACAGACCTGTTGCGCCGCGTACTATAGCGACGCAGTGGGGACTAGCCCTTATGCGCAAACACATGACTATTCGCGGCGGCCTGGTCGCGACGATCGCCATTTACACCGTCTTGCTCCTCGCGGTAATCGTGGTGGGCATCCTGGGCTTGTACGGCAGCAATTCGGCTCTCAGGGAGATGTATCGCGACGATACCGCTTCAGTGCTGCACCTTAAAACAAGCTCGGAGCGCCTGCTATTGCTGCGTGCCGGGTTTGGCGAAGTCGAGCAGTTGATCAGCGCCGGCAAGCCCGCTGAGCGCGAAATTGCTCGCCAGCACGCGCTTCTTAACGAGAGCAACAAGGAACTGGAAGCCTTTCGGAAGCTTCACGAGCCGATGCCGGCGGAGAAGGCGCTCATCGACGCTATGCAGTCGCGGCGCGAGCAACTGCTGGCCCAAGTGTTCCAGAAAGCGCTAACCGAGCTCGATCAGGACAATCTGGTGGATTTCCTTACCACTCAGCGGGAAGCACCGCCCACGCTTTTCTCCGATTATCAAGGTGCGCTGACCGCTCTGGAAAACTTCCAGGTCGAGCGCCAGAAAGCACGCTTCGACACCACCGACGCACGTTTTGAAGCCATGCTCTGGACGCTCGGCGCCGCAGCGGTTGTCGCCCTCGTCATTGGTTTCTTCGCGCAGCGGATATTGACCCGGGCGATCGTGCGGCCGATCGACATGGCCGTCGATTATTTCGGCCGGATCTCGGCCGGTGACCTGACCAGCACCGTGACGGTCCAGCGCAACAACGAGATGGGCTACATGCTCAATGCGTTGAAGGGCATGCAGGACGGGCTTGCGCAGACGGTGCGCAAAGTGCGTTCGAGCGCGGAGACAATCGTGCGTGACGCCCATGCCATCTCGGGCGGCAATCTCGATCTGTCGGCGCGTACGGAGCAACAGGCTGCCTCGCTTCAGGAAGCTGCATCGAGCATGGAGCAGTTGACCGCCACCGTCAGGCAGAACGCCGACAACGCGCGCAACGCCAGCGAACTTGCTGCGGGCGCATCCGACATCGCGTTGCGCGGCGGGGATGTGGTGAACCGCGTGGTCGCGACCATGAACGCGATCTCGGGCAGCTCCGACAAGATCGTGGGCATTGTCAGCGTGATTGAAGGGATTGCGTTCCAGACCAACATCCTCGCGCTGAATGCGGCGGTGGAAGCCGCGCGGGCAGGCGAGCAGGGGCGCGGTTTCGCGGTCGTTGCAAGCGAAGTGCGAAGCTTGGCGCAACGCTCGGCATCGGCGGCGAAGGAGATCAAGGAATTGATCGGTACGTCAACGTTGAGCGTGAAGGACGGCAGTCAGCTCGTGGCTCATGCAGGCGCGACCATGGTGGAAGTCGTGGAGGCCGTCAGGCGCGTGAGCGCGATCATGGCGGAGATCAGCCTGGCATCGGGCGAGCAGACCACGGGTATCGAGCAGGTCAACGTGACGGTGGCGCAGATGGAAGAGATGACGCAGCAGAACTCGGCGCTGGTGGAAGAGGCGTCCGCGGCTGCGGTGTCATTGGAAGAACAGAGCCGTCAGTTGAATGATGCAGTGGCGCTGTTCCAGCTGAAGGCGGTCGCTTGATGAGGGAGCGATAGCCAACTAAAACGAAGTTGGCTACCTTACATCTTGTCTATACATATATAAAAATATCCATCGATACAAGTCACGTGTCCGTCAAAGTAAATTAACCATAAACTGCTGAATTAAAGGTGTTTAAGCCTGAGATGACCAAGTTTTTTAAAATCTCGGTTAGGGGTAAACATTCACAGTAGCGTACTTGTCTATACATATTGATTCCCATACAGTCGCATTGAATCGTGAATGGCCGCCCGGCGGCGTTTGCGATTCAGGCCGTCGCGCAGGCGTACTGCCGTACTGCGCGACGACGTATTGAAAGAAGCGGGCGACACGCGGTTCACGCGACGCCACTGACTCGAGGGAATCCATGTCTGCATCACAGCGCGGCGCACAGAGCGGCGCCATTGCCGAACGCCGCACCATCGACTACATCCCCGACGCCGAGCGTCATGGCGGCCTTGCCAGCCAGTTCACGCTATGGCTGGCAGCAAACTTGCAGATCACCGCGATCGTCACGGGCGCGCTTGCGGTCGTGCTCGGCGGCGACGTGTTCTGGTCCTTGATCGGTCTGATGGTCGGTCAGTTGATGGGCGGTGGCGTGATGGCGTTGCACGGAGCGCAGGGGCCGCAACTCGGGCTGCCGCAAATGATATCGAGCCGCGTGCAGTTCGGCGTGTACGGTGCGGTGATTCCCATTGCGCTGGTGTGCCTGATGTACGTCGGCTTCTCGGCGAGCGGCTCGGTGCTCGCGGGGCAGGCAGTCGCGCAACTATTGCACGTGGACGACGCGGTCGGCATTGTCGTGTTCACGCTGGTGATCGTCGGCTTTACGGTGTTCGGATACCGTGTGATCCACGCGATTGGCCGCGTCGCCAGCGTGATCGGCGTGCTGGCGTTCGTGTACATGTTTGCGCGGTTGCTGACGGGTCACGATATCGGCTCGTTGCTGGCGAACCGTCACTTCACGTTGAGCAGTTTCCTGTTGTCGATGTCGCTATCCGCGTCGTGGCAGATCGCATTTGGCCCGTACGTTGCCGACTATTCTCGCTATCTGCCTTCTTCAACGTCGCCGCGCAAGACGTTTTGGGCCATCGGACTTGGCTCGGTAATCGGCGCGCAGGTGGCGATGGTGTTCGGTGTGTTCGCGGCCGCGCTCGCGGGCAAGCAGTTCTCGCATCACGAGGTGTCGTTTGTCGTCAGCCTCGGTGGGAGCGGGGCGATTGCCGCACTGCTTTACTTCGCTATCGCGTTCGGCAAGATCACGATCACGACGCTGAATGCGTACGGCAGCGTGATGTCGATCGCGACGGTGGTCAGCGGCTTTCGCGGCGAGCAGCGTCTGTCGACGCGTAACCGCGCGATCTACATTGTCGCGATGGTTGGACTTGCGATGGGCCTCGCGCTCGCCGGTCGTCACGCATTCCTGAAGGAGTTCTCGTCGTTCATCTTGTTCCTGCTCGCGTTCTTTACGCCGTGGAGCGCGATCAACCTGGTCGACTATTACTTCATTACCAAGGATCGTTACGACGTCCCCGCGCTTTACGATCCGGATGGCCGCTACGGTCGCTGGAACGTGACCGGTATCACGGTGTATGCAATCGGGGTGCTCGTGCAATTCCCCTTTATTTCGAGCGCGTTCTATACCGGCCCAATGGTGGACAAGCTCGACGGCGCGGACATTTCGTGGATCGTCGGGCTCGTGGTGCCGGCGGTGCTGTATTACTTTGCCGCGCGTCACAAGGCACACGCTGCGCCCGCGCATTTAATTCTGCCTGCCCAGCCGACGTCTACAGGGAAGTAACAGGACGCCTGCTTTGCGTTGCAACTTCCCGTCAGGCTTTTCCGATTTCGCAATCGCTCATGCCCAGTGCGCTGCTACCCAGACGTTCCCGACCCAGTGACCCGGTATCCACACCGCGGGGCGCGGCACAGGCGTCATGTAGACGACGCGCGGTGCAACGTACACGGCCGGCGGCGGGGGCGATGCGTAGATGACCGGGGGAGGCGGCACATACACGACCGGAGGCGGTGGCACGTAGACGACCGGAGCAGCAACGACCACCGGCTTGGGTGCGACGACGACCGTCGTGCCGCCCGTCGTGATGACGCCCGTGGTGGTAACCACTCCACTTGTTGTCACTGTGTTGCCGTATGTACCGGTCGCGCTGGCAGAGGTCGTAACGACGCCCGGCGCAACCCGCGTCGCCGTACCTGAGTGATAGACGGTCCCGCCGTCCGAGCCGGTCACCGTGCCTGAACGGGAGCACGAATTACCGGCACAATTCGTCGATGCCGAATGGTCGACCGTATTGCCGTTCGAGCCAGTGATCGACCCGGACGATGAATACTGGCCCGGCGCGGTTTTGGTCACGTCGCCGGATGTGGACGCCGTCTTGCCGTCCGGTCCGGTGAGCGTGCCGGTGTGTGAGCACGTGCCGCTGGCGCAGTTCGTGTCACCTGCGTGCTGCACCGAATTGCCGTAGCGTCCGGTCGCGGTGCCCGAATTCGAAAACTCGCCCGGTGCGTTGCGGGTTACCGTACCCGTGTTGGTCGCGAAGCCACCGTAAGGGCCGGCGACGCCTCCTGCATGCGAACAGCTGCCGCCGCCACACGAGCCGTATCGAGCGCCGTTATACGTGCCGTGCGATGTGTATGCGGTGCCGTGCTGCGACCAGGCGAAAGCTGAGGCGCTGCCGAGGGCAAGTACGGCGACGGTTGCGGCAAGCACGAGCTTGCGCAGGGCACCCCGTACAGATTCTGTGGTCGCGGCGAACGTGGGGGAAGCGGCGAGTGTCGGGCGGACGAACGAGCGGATATTCACACTATCTCCTTGGCGGTTCAGAGCCACTTCCTGCACTGCAGCGTGGCGATGAGCGGACTATAGGAGCCTGCGCAGATTTAATCATCAACGAAGATATGTCACCCGGTGTCACCGCAGTGGAGGCCCGCCAGACGGGGGTTTGCGAACGGGCGACGTGCGCCGTGACATATATCGACATGAATTGTTGCAAGTCGAAATGTCATACGGTTGGGCATGGTGTTGGGGTCTTTCGCTTGCGATAGATATGGTGAGCATAGCTAAGATTGAGATCAGTAATTTTTAGCAAAGAGCGCAACGATGCTTCTGGGTTTGCCGCAGACGACACATCCCGCGCCGGTGTCTTCGTGTGACTGATCGAACGGTAGGCATCGGATCGTCACGTTCAGATCCACTTTCACCTGACTCTCGCAAGTCTTATCGCCACACCAGGCAGCTAAGGCGAAACCGCCAAGGGTATCGGTTTGCTGTTCGGCTCGCGGTTTAAAAAATTTTTCAAACTCGCCTTTGTCTGAAATCGTGCGCGTATGTTCGGACCGAAACTGTTGGGCGCGCTCAAAGCATCCGCGCTGGATCTCGTCTAACAATGACATGACGGTTTCCGGAAGATCCGCGAGCAAAACTGAGATTTTTTCGGACGCGTCACGATCGCGTCGCGACAACGTGACAGAGCCACTGTCCTTATCTCTGAGCCCGATTTCGAGTCGGATAGGAACGCCCTTTTTGATCCACTCCCATTGTTTTTGACCGCCTCCTGATTCCCTGCGATCGATCTCGACGCGAACCCTTCTGTCGGCGAAATGCATGGAACGCAATCGGCTGGCGATCAGGTCGACATACTCGTCTACCGCTGCTCTCGTGTCGTCGGACCGATGTATCGGCAAAATAACCACTTGAGCCGGGGCAATACGCGGCGGCAGGACAATACCGTCATCGTCGCCATGCACCATGATCAACGCACCGATCAATCGGGTGGATGCGCCCCAGGACGTGGTCCAGGCAAATTGCCTGCTACCTCGTTCACGTCCCTGAAACTCGATGCCGGCCGCCTTGGCAAAATTCTGGCCAAGGAAATGCGATGTCCCGGCTTGCAGCGCCTTGCCATCACCCATCATCGCTTCAATGGCGTAGGTATCGATGGCGCCAGGAAAGCGTTCGCTGTCGCTTTTTACGCCGCGGATAACCGGTATTGCCAGATAGTCTTCGACAAAGCGCGTGTAGATATCGAGCATCCGGGTGGCCTCTTCGCGTGCTTCGGACTCCGTCTCATGCGCGGTATGTCCTTCCTGCCACAGGAATTCGCTGGTCCGTAAAAACAGGCGCGTGCGCATTTCCCAACGGAATACATTGGCCCATTGATTGATCAATAAAGGCAGATCGCGATAGCTCTGAATCCATTTCGCAAACATGACGCCGATGATCGTTTCGGAGGTGGGGCGAATGACCAGCGGCTCCTCAAGTTCGGCCGAGGGATCGGGAATCAGCGAACCATCTGCTGAGTGGATCAGTCTGTGGTGCGTAACGACGGCACATTCCTTCGCGAAGCCATCGACATGTTCGGCCTCTTTCTCAAGCAGCGACTTGGGAATAAGCAGCGGGAAATAGGCATTGCGATGCCCCGTTTCCTTGAACATATCGTCAAGCTCTCGCTGCATGTTTTCCCAGAGCGCAAGCCCCCACGGCTTGATGACCATGCAGCCACGAACAGGGGAGTTTTCTGCGAGTTCCGCGGCATCAATCACTTGTTGATACCACTCGGCATAGTTCTCCGCTCGCGTCGGAGAAATGGCGTTCCTCTTCATTTTGTTCATGACTGACCTGGCTAGGTGAAGGATCAAAACAAGGGCAAAAAAGGGCAAAAAAAAACCGCCTCAGAGGCGGTTTGTTTGAGCAGCATACGGACGCGCGCTAACCCACCGCTGGAGAACCGGTGTAGAAAACTGGCGGGAACTGTACGCTGATATGTTTCATGACTTTATGATCTGTGTTTTTTTAAACGATGTCAACGGTAGAGGGCTCGCAATGAATTCTCTACGGTTGTTAGCGTTGGTCCAACGGCGCTCGCAGCATTCGCCCGGGGACAACACTACCGTGGTGCCCTGAGGATTAGTCGACCGGACGCCACTGACCAGAATCCGGGCACACAATGGCCCGTGCACCGTTCACCCAGACTTGCTCTTCATCCAGTTGCAGCGAGATTGAACGGTCGATGTCAAAAGTAACCTCAAGTGCTTTCCCAACATGGGCATCTTCAATGGGAAGCTCCCAGGTCAGAAAGATTTGGGTGCAATCCTGGTCAGGTCCGAAGTCGGCCACATTAAAGCCGGTGCTGCCGCGTTGAATGACGCCATGAGGCTGGCCGGTATCGAATATCACAGCGGTACCCCGGGTCAGAGGGATTCGATAACCTGTAGAGGGAAAATGCAAGTCCAGACCCTTGTCCTCGCTCATGAAGAGATTGCAAAAGGCCGCACCGCCATATTGCGCGCCATCGTGGTGGTACCTCGCACCACGGCAGGCCATGAGCGCTACGTCACTGGAGGCAAGCACGTCAGGCAGTCCAAGCTCGCAGGTCCAATCGGATACCGCTTGCACGCAAAGCTTGTAATCCGGCCAGCGTACTAGCGCTCGCGCCAAAGGCATTACCTCGACGTCCCCAGGCTCCAGGACCAGGCGCGACGCTATCTCCCTTTCCCAATCTGCGAGCAGACGTGCAGGGGGCATGGGTACGTCGACTGTGCCCGTCAGCGCGATGTCGCTCACGCTTCGGCTGCGGATAACATCGCCACTCCAGAAATAGGAAGTAAGGAGGTCTCGCACTCGATGCGGTTGAGGAGCGTCATTCATAGGGTGGTGCGCTATTGCACGCGCTTAGGCGGTTGCGGGTTGTTTGCGGGGTTACTGTCAATCTTGACGACCCGTTCGATTCCCGCGATACCTGCCAGCGCCGACAATTCAGCTCGCAGCAGGTCGGCGGTCTCTCCCGGGTAGAGCTCCTCACTATCTACATAGACAGTGAAAGACTTCAGATACTTCGCTTTTTTCTCAGGGTTCTCGATCGTTTCCCTGGTCCATTGGTAAAGCGGATACTTTTCCGGGCCGAGTCGTTCTGCTTCATTGACGTAATCAGAAAACGCGTCGAACTGGCATGTCAACGAGGCGTTATGCCGACGCAGTAAATCACGTAGCGCAGGGGACGCGCCCTCTGGATCTCTGCGCAAGATCGCGGCGGTCTCCGGTGAGACGGTGATCCTGACCTGAAATAGCCATGCATCGTTCTTAGTCATCGTTCTTAACCATCATTCCACCGTGGGCCACGCCAGATGAGGCGATGTCCAGTCCAGTTCGCTACCGACCACCATCACCCGCTCGTTGCACGTGAACGCAATCGTCACGCCGACCGACGCGCGCCCGCTGGTCAGCGATAAATACGGTTGGCAGAACACTGCCGTTCCCATATTCGCCACTGCCTTCCAGTAATACGGCCGATGATCCCATCGCCCCGACTGCGACGCGAATAACGGCCCAAGCCGGAAGTCTGCGCTCGATCCCGCGCGGCCCGTAATTTCCTGCCCCAGAATGCGCCCGGTATCGTCGAGAACAAAGCCGCGTTTGCACAGTTCCAGCTTCGCCATGGGCGCGATGGCGTCTTCCACACTGGCGCCGTCCGTCAACGCCGCCGCCGCAGTATTGAGCATGGCGAGATACGGCGCCAACTGCGCTTCGAAGCGGGCGGTGCGCACGGCCCGGCCTTCGGCAATCACATCGAATGCATGGTCGATACGCCGCGTGACCGCTGCCGGCGATGGCAGCGTGGCACTCGGTCTGCCCAACAAGAACCCTTGCGCGAAATCGACATTTGATTCCACCGCCAGGATGAGCTCCTCGGTCGTCTCGATCCCTTCAACCACGACCAGCATGTCCGCCCGATGCAGCAGCGAAACAA
The DNA here is from genome assembly GCF_009766085.1 of Burkholderia sp. S171. GTDB lineage: Bacteria > Pseudomonadota > Gammaproteobacteria > Burkholderiales > Burkholderiaceae > Caballeronia. Next base: position 20,027 of record NZ_LMUF01000016.1, read on the forward strand.
TGGTCGGGAGCAGAGGCTGATCCGAGGCACGGCTCTTCGCGCGGATCAGCGCGCCATCGAGCTTGACGAAGTCGGGCTGGATCCGCAGCAGGCGGTCGAGGTTGGAGTGGCCCGTGCCGAAGTCATCGACTGCAATCAGGAAACCGCAGCCGCGATACCGCCACGCGGCCAGCGCCAGCTCCTCCACGTCCACGCCCTCGGACTCGAGGATCTCCAGCACCACGCCACGGGGATCGAGTCCCGCTTCGAAGACGATCGCCGCGAGCGTCTGCTCATAACCCGGCTGGATGAACGTGGAGGGCGCGACGTTCAGGAAGAGCCAGCAGTCGAGCGGCAGGCGCTTGCGGGCGTTCGCGAGATGCAGATGGTGGGTCAGTGCATCCAGGTCGTTGATACCGGAATTTGATTGCGGGGCGAACAGCTTGTCGGGTTGCAGCGGCGTGCCATGCCGGTCGAAGCCGCGAAGCAGGGCTTCAAAACCGACCTGCTTCTGATGCGACAAACTGTACACCGGCTGGTAGTGGGTGAACAGGTCGAACGCGCCCCAGCGGGTGACAACGACCGGTTCCTCGTCGACCCGTGTGTCAGTGTCTTCATCGAGCGCGGTGGCGCGCACACGCTCGACCCGTCGCGCTTGCTCGACGAACACCCGGTTATGGCCCGCGTGTTTCGCGCGCAATAGCGCTTCATCGGCACGGTCCAGCAGCTCGATGGCGTTCTCGTTCGGGCGGCGATGCGCCACGCCGAAGCTGGCGGTGAGAAAGCCGTCGGGTCGAAGTATCGATGCAATGAGGATGCGCAGCGTGTCGGCCAGTCCGGTCGCGCGATCTGGAGCGGGCGCCTTGATAAGGACCGCGAACTCCTCGCCCCCCAGCCGTCCTACCACGGCGTGCGCGGGCACGGCGTCGTTCAGGACCTTGGTGACGTCCATCAGCGCCTCGTCGCCTCTCGCGTGGCCGTACTGGTCGTTCAGGGACTTGAAGCGATCGATGTCCAGGAAGATCGCACTGACGACTTCATCGTCTCCTTTCGTCTCGCCCAGCATCTGTTCCGCCTGCTCGAAAAAAGCGCGCCGGTTCAGAAGTTGGGTCAAGGGATCGGTTGCCGCGAGCGCCCGTAGTTTCTCTTCGAGCAGGAAGTGATTGAGCCGGAACCAATAGAACCCAAAATGAAACGTGGTCGCGGTCGGGATGCCGATTGCCACCCACATTGCGCATAAGACGTAGTCGTCGTGCGTGAAGGGCACGGCCATGACGAAGGGCAGCCCGGCCAGATAGAACGCAATCGTTCCCAGGACGAAATGCCGGGGCGTCAGCCACAGCGGCGCCGCACAAATAGGGATGACCATGCCGGCCGGCAGCATCCAGAAGAGCGGCTTTTCCACGCCCTCGACATTGATCACAATCCCGATCTGCAGAACGACGACATAAAGCACGCCGATCAGGCCGAATATGAAAGTGGACGGCGCCTTGGGGATGGCCGCGACTAGCAACAGCATGGCGAGAGCACATGTCAGGCGCGGCCAGAGCGGAAGGTCGGTCCCCGTTACGTGGGCTCGGGCAATGACAAAAATAAGAAATGCCACCACGGTAAAGGCCATGGTGACCGTTGATAGCGGCCGTTGCTGATCCATTGAGCGGCGGTGGAAACAGAGTCGAAGCGCGGGTGTGATCGTGGGCGGGAGCAAGGAGGTGAGCATGTTCTCGGGGTAAGTTTTAGCAGCCTCATTAATTGATGATGGCTGTCGGCTGTGCCGGGCCGAATTGTTTGAACTACCGGAGTTACGAAGCTTCACATGATCCGACAATAGTCGGATGAATGAGATTGTCTTACTTGGCGCGGCCGGGCTCAAGTGAATGTTTATTCAACCGTATTGTTTTTGGGAAATAAGGGGGGCGGGCTATTGGGTCCGGCCATGTTTTGGAAGCGAGAAGAGGATTCGCGCGCAATGCAGTTGCTGCCGGAAATCCTATACCGCGGCTGTCTGGTATTGCAGACAATACAAAAGCATATCAATCGGCATCCGCAACGGCGACTTAAGTGTCGTTATCCAGTAAATGGGATGGCATGGGTTTGTTCGTTGAATTGTGCGTCGCACAACATGCTGTTATTTGTAGAAACTCGCGGCATCGTCAATAAACACGGTTTTAGTTCAGTCGCGCGTTTGCCGCCCACGCCCGCAGCGGACAGCTCACCGATTCGCGCACGGTGGTTATCCGTCAATGCACGCACGATCATGCCATTCACCGCAATGTTGTTACTGTTTCGGCCGGTTCCAACTCGTGTATTCATCTAGACGTCTTGCAAGCGTCACCGTGACGTCATGTTGCGTTCCTAGAATCCGTTTCGACGCTGCCAAGCTTTGACACGCGATTGTGAGGACACCATGGATGCAATTCACATTGAACGTCTCTGCAAGACGTTCAACAACGGGCGCAAGGCGCTCGACTCCATCGACCTGAAAGTCGGTGAAGGAGAAATGATCGCGCTGATCGGTGCGTCGGGTTCAGGGAAGTCCACGCTTTTGCGGCACATCGCCGGCTTTACGGCATCGGACCCCGCGCCGTCGCATGTCACGCTGCTCGGCCGGCCTATCCAGCAAAACGGCAAGGTCGCGCGCGAGGTTCGTCGAATTCGCCGCGATGTCGCGTTTGTCTTTCAGCAGTTCAATCTCGTCGGGCGTCTCACCGTGCGCACTAATGTGCTGCTCGGCGCGTTGTCGCGGGTGCCGCTGTGGCGGCGTCTTATCGGCCGGTTTCCGCGGGTGGAGCATGAGCTCGCGATGGCGTCGCTGAGCGCAATGGGTATTGGCGACCACATCAACGAGCGCGCGAGCACGCTGTCCGGCGGTCAGCAACAGCGCGCCGCGTTGGCGCGTGCGCTGGTGCAGCGAGCCCGCATTGTCCTCGCCGATGAACCCATTGCATCGCTGGACCCCGAGTCGTCGCGACGTGTCATGGAGCTGCTTCAGTCGCTGAACGAGGATCACGGTTTGACCGTAGTGGTGTCCTTGCATCAGATCGATGTAGCGATGAAATATTGCGCGCGTACCGTTGCGCTGCGCGACGGCCGCGTGGTCTACGACGGCCCGTCAGCCAGCCTCACGCCATCCCTTTTGCGCGACCTGTATGGCGCTGCAGCCGAAGAACTGCTGACCGACACGGAAAGCACGCTGCGCGACGTGGAGAAGCAAGCCGAACGTGCAGTCGACCGTGCCGCCGCGCGCCCCGAAGGTGCGTCGGCCCGCTCGGCCGCGTTCGCTTCGGCATCCGCTGCCAGCTCCTGATTTGTTTTTTGAACACCTGCTTTGAACCCTCTTCAACCTGGACTCATTCGATGAAATCAGCCCGTTTTCTTCTGGCCGGTGTGGCCCTTGCTGCGTGTTTTGTCACGCAGATGGTGCGCGCCGAAACGCTCAACCTCGGCATTATCTCGACCGACAATTCGTCCGCGCTCAAGCAACGCTGGCAACCGCTGATCGACGACCTCAATAAGCAGACCGGCCTCGACGTCAAGCCATTCTTCGCGACCGACTATGCGGGCATTATCGAAGGCATGCGTTTTAACAAGGTGCAGATCGGCTACTTCGGCAATGCGTCTGCCATTGAAGCGGTCGACCGCGGCAACGGCGAAGTGTTCGCGAAGGTAAAGTACAAAAGCGGCGAAGCGGGTTATTACTCGCTGCTGATCACGAACGTGAACAGCAAGTGGAAGACGGTTGACCAGGTGCTGAAAAACACGCACGACATCAACCTCGGTTTCGGCGATCCGAACTCGACGTCGGGCACGCTCGTGCCGTCGTATTACCTGTTTGCTAAGAACGGCATCTCGGTGCGCAATGACTTCAAGAGCGTGCTTCCGTCCAGCCATGAAGCGAACATGCTGGCTGTGGTAAACAACCGTGTCGACATCGCGACCAACAACACCGACATGGTCGAGACGCTAAGGCAAAATCATCCCGAGTTGCTCAAGCAGGTGCGCGTTTTGTGGAAGTCGCCGCTGATTCCGTCGGACCCGCTGGTATGGCGTCGTGACCTGCCGCAGGCGACGAAGGACAAGTTGCGTAACTTCTTCGATCACTATGCGCAGAGCGATCCGCGCGAACAGGCGATCATGGCAGGGATCACGGGCTTGTCGGGTTTTGCGGATTCCACCGACGCTCAACTCATACCGATCCGTCAAATGGCCTTGTTCCAGAAAAAGCAGCAGGTCCAGAACGACGAACACATGTCCGACTCGGACAAGAAATCGCAGATCGCGGCGCTCGACCAGAAGCTGTCGCAACTGGATAGCGTGGCGGCGAAGTGAAGCACAACGCCGACGCCTATTCCCTCGGCAGCGCGCGGAGCGGTCCGCTGCCACTGAAGCTCGAACTGGGGCAGCCAAAGCGGAGCTGGTTGTCCATGTTCGGATGGTTAGTGGCGGTGGCAGTGCTTGGGCTGTCCTGGCATAGCGCTGACATGCGTCCGCTTGATCTCTTCAGCGATTCCGGCAACATGCTGCAGTTCGGCAAGGACTTTTTTCCGCCGGACTTCTCCGACTGGCGCACCTATGTGCACGAGATGATCGTCACCTTGGCAGTGGCGGTATGGGGCACGGCGCTCGCACTGGTGTGCGCTGTGCCGTGCGGTTTGCTGTCGGCCTACAACATCGCGCCTATGTGGATCGTGCAGCCGGTACGCCGCCTGATGGACTCATGCCGCGCGATCAACGAGATGGTCTTCGCGATGCTGTTCATTGTCGCGGTGGGACTGGGGCCATTCTCGGGCGTGCTCGCGCTTTGGGTGCATACAACCGGCGTGCTGGCCAAGCTGTTTGCTGAAGCAGTCGAAGCGATCGATGCACGGCCGGCAGAAGGCGTTCGTGCAACGGGTGCAAGCAGTCTTGATGAAGTCCTTTACGGCGTGCTGCCCCAGGTCCTGCCGTTGTGGATCTCGTACGCGTTGTACCGGTTCGAGTCGAACGTACGCTCGGCGATGGTGGTCGGCATGGTCGGCGCGGGCGGGATTGGTGTTGTGTTGTACGAAGCGATCCGCTCGTTCAACTATGCCCAGACCTCAGCCATACTGCTGATGGTTATCGTGATTGTTACGCTGATCGATCTGGCGTCCGCGTGGCTCCGTGAGCGTGTGATCTGAATGCGTGATTTAAGCGCGTGATCTGAATGCGTTGGCCGGTCAATGCTCGGCCGGCCAACACTTTAAAGCTGCTGCGGATTGATTGCGGCCAGTAGCTGCTGGCCGGCTTCGGAAAGCAGCCCCGAATTGTCGATGGTGATGAGCCGGGCCTGTTCTGGAAGTGACAAAGCCGGGCGCCGTGCAAGCCGCGCTTCCATCTGCCGGGAATCTTCGCGGCCGCGCCGCTCAAGCCGGGCGGCCAGAACCATGGGGCTTGCGTGAATGTGGACGAACTGCGTGAACGGATAGCGTTCGAGCGCAGCCGGCGCATGTTGGCGCGACCCGTTGACCACGACCGGCAACCCGCGTGCGAGCCATGCATCGATCTCGACGCCGATGCCATAGTGCAGTCCGAGACTTTCCCAATGCATCGAAAAAACGCCGCTGGCCAGGCGCGCGGCGAATTCCTCATCGCTCAGGGCGACGTGATTCTCGCCGTCCGAAACGGGTCGCGTGATGTAGCGATGCGCGAACATCACCTGCGCGCCAATGCGTTCACGAACGAAGCCGAGCAACGAGTCCTTGCCGGCGCCCGACGGCCCCATTACGTAGATCAATCGACCGGTTTCGATGCTCATTCAAGGGCCTCCGAGTGCGCATTCGCAAAGGGCAGGCGCTGCCATAGAGTGAACGGCGCGCCCGGGTGCGGTTGAACAAAAAGCGCTGCCCCGTGGAAGGGAAGCGGTCCGAGCGTTTCAGCGCGGGTTTGCCACAGCGAGACAATTGCCGCACGCACTGAAGGCGCATCGAGTGCATCGGAGAGTGTCATGTGGAAGCGGAATTCATCGAGCACATAGGGGTAGCCCCATTCATGCAACAGGGTTTGCTGCCGCTCGCTCAAGCCTGACGCCAGGCGGCGTTCGGCATCTTCTGCACAGGGACGCGCACGCAGCGAGGTGAGCGCGTACAACGCGCTGGCCGCCACCCGGCGGATGGATTCGTCGTCATCCGGATGCGTGGCCCGCAACGCGACGAAGCGGCCCATCTCGACCACCGACAAGGGAGCATCGAATTGAGTGATGCGGCTCGCCCACTCGCGAGCCTCCGATAAAACCTGCTGCGGCGTCACACCTTCGGCGGTATGAAAAGGCGCGACGAGCGTTCCGTGCCACCCATACCGGCGCGGTGAACCGGTCAGCACGGCAACGGTCTGCCCGAGTGCGGTGATGGCGGTTTCCTCGGGTGATTCGATTAAGCGTCCGCTCTCTGCATCGCGGCCAAGCCATTCGCAGCCCGCGTGCCACCACGCAGAAGACGCTGGTGGTGCGTAGTACAGCGCGATGCGCGAGCCAGGTGTCCAGGCATTCAAGATGTTGTCGTTCGCTTCGCCGCTCGCTTCGCTACTCATATGCCGTCCTCGACCAGCAATTGCACCCGGTCGGCGGCGAAGTGGGTAATGCCGTATTTAATGGGCACACCGGCTTCGTCGACGTCTACGCTTTCAACCCACATCACCGGTTGCGCGCGATTGATCTGCAAGCGCCGCGCGACTTCCGAGCTAGGCAGGACGCAGCCGATACGGCTCCATTTGCGCGTGTAATCGACTACGCCGAATTCCACCAGCGCCGCGCTGACGCCTTGCACGCCAGCCAGCACGCCAGGAAGGTCGGCGAAGCGCATGGCGGGAAACCAGCTGCGCGCATAGGTCAGCGGCACATCGTCGGAATCATGCCGCGTCTCGATCTCGTACACGAAAGTCCCGGCCCGGATAGAGAGTGCTTTCGCGGCGACCGGATCAGCTTTTACTTTCGCGCTTGAGAGCACCAGTCCCACCGATGCCTGGTTATTGCGCCGCAGGTTCTCGGTAAAGCGCGTGCGCCGCCCGATCTGATAGTCAATTGCGCCCGGTTGTACGAACGTGCCACGGCCTTGTTCGACGCTCACCAGTCCCGTGGCGGCCAACCGCAGCATCGCCCGCCGTACCGTGTGCCGATTGACGTCGAAACGCCGGGCGAGTTCGGCCTCGCTAGGCAGGCGGCCGTCTTCGCCGAAGCTCTTCGCCGTGATCTCCGCCGAAAGAATCTGTTCGATCTGACGCCATACCGCAACACCCGCACCGCGCTCCACGGCTAGGCCCGGCGTACCAGTTTCGTTAGATGTCATGTCGCTGTCATTCCCGTCGGTTTGAATATCGTTTTCGGCATTGTAGTGCGCAGCCGATGGCGGAAATGTGAAAGCAGGGCACTAGACAAGAATTATTATCCGGTTGAACAAACGTCTAGACGACCGGATGACTACTCTAGTACCGTTCAGGCTGGACAGGACGACGAAATCACGGACGCGGTTCGGCTCATCGCGCCCTTTCTTGACGAGGTAAGACCATGAGTACATCTGCGCAGACTCCCGCGCCGCCCGCGCCGCCCGCGCCGCCCGCGCCTTCCGGTCCCGCGACACGGCGGGAGTGGCTGGCCATTTTGGCGCGTACGCCGCGAGCTTGCATGAAGGACGCGCTTGATACGGCGCTGGACGGTGCGTCGCCGCCTGAGTTCGACTGGCTGCGTGCCCCCGATATCGGTCTCGCGATGGTGCGCGGACGGGTGGGCGGCAGCGGGGATGCGTTCAACCTGGGTGAAGTGACGGTGACGCGCGCGACGCTGCGCTTGAGGGTTCGCGAGGGGCGTGCGGCGGTGGGTATCGCGGTGCACATGGGGCGGGACAAGGAGCGCGCGACGCTCGCCGCACTCGCGGACGCGTTGCTGCAGACACCTGCTTTCGAAGCCCGGATGCATGAGCACTTGCTCGCGCCGCTCGCTGCGCGCATCGCAGAAAACCGGGCGCAGAAACAGGCCCGCGCCGCGGGTACCAAGGTGGAATTCTTTACGATGGTGAGGGGCGACTGATGTTACCTGACAATCTTTCAAGCAACCTGCAGGGCGCGGACGCCGCGGGCATCGACCTCGCGACCCTGACCCCCGGCTTCAACGACACCGTCCACGATTCGCAGGGCGTGTTCCGCGCGCTGCTCGACGCGCTGTCCCGGCCCGGCAAGATCGTCTCGATCGATGCCGTGCTACCCGACCTGGATCAGGACGGCAGCACGGCTGCAGCCCACGTGCCTATGGCCGCGTTCGCTGCGCTGCTTGCACTGGCCGACTATTCGACGCCCGTGCTGCTGCAGCATGAGCATCGCGGCTTGAGCGACGCGCTGCGTTTTCATACCGGCGCACCGCTGACGCATGATCACGCGCAAGCGGTTTTCGCCTACCTGCATGATGCCGAATCGATGCCGCCGATCGATGCATTTTCGCTCGGCGATCCTGAGACACCGGAGAACGCCGCCATGTTGTTCATCCGCGTGGATTCCCTCACGGACGGCACGCCGATGACTTGGCGCGGCCCCGGTATCCGCGATTCGCAATCGGTCCATATCAACGGCGTACCCAATTCGTTCTGGAATGAACGCGCGTTGCTGGCGAGCCAGTTTCCTTGCGGTATCGACTGTTATTTTGTGCACGGCGGGTCGGTGATCGGCCTGCCGCGTACAACGCGCGTGGAGGTGGTCTGATGTACGTTGCAGTCAAAGGCGGAGAACGCGCGATCGAGCGTTCGTGGGACTTGCTTAGCGCCAACCGGCGCGGTGATGAAGCGGTCGCGGAACTCAGTGTCGACCAGATTCGCGAGCAGCTTGGGCTGGCGGTTGCCCGCGTGATGACCGAAGGCTCGGTCTACGATGAAGAGCTGGCCGCGCTCGCGATCAAGCAGGCAGCGGGGGATCTTGTGGAAGCCATTTTCCTGCTGCGGGCGTATCGCACGACGCTGCCTCGGTTCGGTTATACGGTGCCGCTCGACACGGAAGCCATGCTGGCGGAGCGGCGCATATCGGCTGCGTTCAAGGACATTCCGGGCGGGCAGATGCTCGGCGGCACGTACGATTACACTCAGCGTTTGCTCGATTTCAGCTTGCTCGCCGAAGGCGGCCCGCGCACGGCCAACGTCACCGCGGCGAGTACGTCAGCACCGCAGCAGGAAGCCATGCCGCGGGTACTTGCGCTGCTCGACAAGGAAGGGTTGATCGAGCAGGAAAAGCAGCAGGCGGATGCACCGGAACCCGGCGATCTCTCGCGTGAGCCCCTGATGTTTCCCGTCGCGCGCCCGGTCCGTTTGCAAAATCTCGCTCGTGCCGATGAGGGTTTCCTGCTGGCTGTCGGCTACGCCACGCAGCGTGGTTATGCGAACTCGCATCCGTTTGCTGGCGAGATTCGTTACGGCGAAGTCGCCGTCGAACTGGAACTTGAAGAGTTGGGATTCGCGGTGGAGATCGGCGATATCGACATCACCGAGTGCCAGATGATTAACCAGTTCGCGGGGAGCGGCGATGTGCCGCCCACGTTCACGCAAGGGTATGGCCTCGCGTTTGGCCACTCAGAACGCAAGGCCATGGCCATGGCGCTCGTCGACCGTGCACTGCGCGCGCAAGAACTGGGCGAGACCGTTTCGTCACCGACGCAAGATGCGGAATTCGTGCTCTACCACAGCGACAATGTGGAAGCATCGGGCTTCGTGCAGCATCTGAAATTGCCGCACTACGTCGACTTCCAGTCCGAACTCGAGTTGCTGCGACGCCTGCGTGCGGGCATCGAAAAAGAAGCGCAACGCGAACAGGGAACCCAAGCGGCGGATCAAACGCATGAAGCGCATGAAGCGCAACCAGAGCCCAGCGAGGAGAACGCCGCATGAATGCGCGTATCGAAGAAAGTGCCATGGCTGAAGGCTATAACTTCGCCTACCTCGATGAACAAACCAAACGCATGATCCGTCGCGCGCTGCTGAAAGCTGTGGCCATACCGGGTCATCAAGTGCCGTTTGCATCGCGGGAAATGCCTTTGCCGTATGGCTGGGGAACGGGCGGCCTGCAGGTGACGTCCGCGATCATCGGACGCAGCGACACACTGAAGGTGATCGATCAGGGCTCCGACGAAACCACCAACGCAGTGAACATCCGCCGCTTCTTTGCGCGCACGGCGGGCGTTGCGACAACCACGCGCACGGTGGACGCGTCCATTATTCAGACCCGCCACCGGATTCCTGAAACGCCGCTGACCGACGCGCAGATCCTGGTGTACCAGGTGCCAATGCCCGAGCCGCTGTTCCGGCTCGAACCTCGGGTGACTGAGTCGCGCAAGCTCCATGCGCTGGCCGACTACGGGCTGATCAACGTGAAGTATTACGAGGACATCGTGCAGCATGGCAGCATTGCGACGACCTACGATTACCCGGTGCTCGTGAACGATCGTTATCTCACATCACCGTCGCCGATTCCCAAGTTCGATAACCCGAAGATGCACATGAACCCCGCACTGCAACTTTTCGGCGCCGGCCGGGAGCGCCGCATCTACGCGATCCCGCCTTATACAAAGGTACGGAGTCTCGACTTCGAGGATCATCCGTTCACCATTCAGCACTGGGATCATGAGTGCGCTTTGTGCGGTTCGCGGGAGAGTTTCCTCGACGAAATGATTGTGGACGACGCCGGCGCGCGCATGTTCGTGTGTTCGGACAGCGACTACTGCCAGGAACGTCGCGCAGCTCAGGAGGACGTATGAATTTTTCGACACCCGCACTTCCGCTGCTCACCGGCCGTGGACTCACGAAGCGTTATGACGGCCGCAGTGGCTGTGTTGATGTGGACATCGATATCTATCCGGGCGAAGTCCTTTGCATCGTCGGCGAATCCGGCTCAGGAAAATCCACGTTGCTGAACGCGCTTGCGCTGCGTACGCCCGTGAATGACGGCGCGTTGCACTATCGATCCGTGGATCACGAACTGCTCGATCTGTTCGCGCTGCCCATGCCGCGCCGCAGGATGCTCGCGCGTACCGACTGGGGTTTTGTGCATCAGAATGCACGTGACGGACTGCGTCACGGCGTGTCGGCCGGAGCGAATATCGGCGAGCCGTTGATGGCGAACGGGGCGCGTCACTACGGACGCCTGCGCGAAAAAGCCTCTGACTGGATGAACCAGGTCGAACTGGATGCCGCGCGTATCGACGAGTTGCCTTCCGCGTTTTCAGGCGGCATGCAGCAGCGGCTTCAGATTGCACGCAATCTCGTGACGAAGCCACGCCTTGTGTTCATGGACGAGCCTACAGCGGGGCTGGATGTCTCGGTGCAGGCGCGGCTGCTGGACCTGCTGCGTACGCTGACAGCCAAGCTTCATCTTGCTGCCCTGATTGTCACGCATGATATTGGTGTTGCACGTTTGCTCGCGCATCGTTTGATGGTGATGAAGGACGGCCGGGTAGTGGAGAGCGGACTGACCGACCAGGTGCTCGATGACCCGCAACATCCCTATACACAGACGTTGGTTGCGTCCGTGCTGCCAGTTTGAGGTAAGAGAATGAATGCCAATGCCGATCTTTCCAATGAGCTTGCATTTGCTGAGCGCGCGGCACTGATGCTGCGCGCGCGAGGGGTCGAGAAGACCTTTACGCTGCATCAGCAAGGTGGTGTGCGCATCGCTGCGCTGGGTGGTGTGTCGCTCGATGTCGAACGCGGCGAGTGTGTCGTGTTGTCAGGGCCTTCGGGCGCCGGCAAGAGCACGTTGCTGCGCTGCATGTACGGCAACTACCTGCTCACGCGTGGCACGGTTGCCATCCGCGATGACAGTCGCACGGCGCAATACCTGTCGCTCTCCGACGCGTTGCCGCACGATGTGATTCGCTTGCGCCGTACGACCATGGGCTATGTGAGCCAGTTTTTGCGCGCTATCCCGCGCGTGTCGTCGCTTGATCTTGTCAGCGAACCGCTGGTCTCTCGCGGCATGAATGAAGAAGAAGCGCGGGACCGCGCTGGCGCGCTGCTTGCACGCCTCAACGTGGCGCGGCGTTTGTGGACGCTGGCGCCGGCCACGTTCTCCGGCGGTGAACAACAACGCATCAATATTGCGCGCGGGCTGATTGCTGAACAGCCGCTGCTGCTGCTCGATGAACCGACCGCTTCGCTCGATGCCGAGAACCGGCAGGTGGTGGCGGATCTCATCGTAGAGGCACGCGAGCGGGGCGCGGCAATCGTCGGTATTTTTCATGACGAGGACACGCGTGAACGTGTGGCCACTCGCGTGATCCAACTCAACGCACCCGCCGGACAGGCGGCAACGGCGGCAACGGCGGCAACGAATACGGAAACCTTGCAGACATGTTGATCAAAAACGCGCGTATCGTCACTCGCGATGAAGAGTTCACAGGCGTAGTACGCGTTGCCGGCGGCCGCATCACCGAGGTGGCGCCCGGCACGACTTCGGTTGCTGAAGCCGAAGACTGGGACGGCGACTACCTGTTGCCAGGGCTTGTCGAGCTGCATACCGACAACATCGAAAAGCATATCGCGCCGCGTCCGGGCGTGTTGTGGAATCACGACGCCGCTATCCTCGTGCACGACGCCCAGGTGGCAACGGCCGGCATCACAACGGTGTTCGATGCACTCGGTATCGGCTCGCGCGGGGGCGTGGGCGTACGCGGCAAGGAGATACAGACCAACTGCGCGCGCTCGATCGAGCGGCTGGCGGGAACCGGCATGCTGCGCGTCGATCACTTCCTGCATCTGCGATGCGAAGTGGCGGCAGCGGACGTGCTCGACGTATTCGAGGGGCTGGTTTCGCACCCGCTGTTGCGCCTCGTCTCCGTGATGGACCATACGCCGGGCCAGCGCCAATGGCACGATCCCGTCCAGTGGCGCCGGTATCAGGAGCGTCACGGCAAATGGACCGACGAACACGCCAGCACGGTGCTCAACGAATTGACGGATGACCAGCATCGGTACGCGCGGGTTCATCGCAGCGAGATCGTTGCGCGTTGCAAAACGCTGGGTCTGCCGCTCGCGAGTCACGACGACACTTCTGTCGAACACGTGCTGGAAGCGGTGGATGACGGCGTGGCCCTTGCCGAATTTCCGACGACGCTGGCCGCAGCGCAAGCGGCGAGGGACCATGGGATTGCGACCATCATGGGTGCGCCGAACGTCGTGCGCGGCGGCTCGCATTCGGGCAATGTATCTGCGCTTGAGATGGCACGTGCGGGGCTGCTCGACATCTTGTCGTCGGACTACGTGCCGTCGAGTTTGCTGACGGCCACGTTCGAACTCGTCGATAAGGCCGGCTGGTCGCTGCCGCAGGCCATTCGCACGATATCGTTGGCGCCGGCCAAGGCGGCGGGTTTGACGGATCGTGGCGCAATTGGCCTGGGACTCAGGGCCGATTTCGTGCGGGTCGCCATGGCGGGCCGCTTGCCGGTGCCCCGTGCTACCTTCCTTGAAGGTAGACGTGTGGCGTGATTGTCTCGTTGATCGGCTGGGGCCGGCTATGTGCCCGTGCGTTTGGGCATCCGGACGCGGCTCGATCGGGCAGTACTTCGCGAATCGAGAAGACGAGTTCATAGTGGACCCCACTGCCATGTACAACGGGAGAAGCCATCGTGCCTGAAGCGACTAAAAGATTTGACGACTGGCTGGACAAGACGCAAGTTGTCCACGACTTGATTACCGCGTTCCCGCTGGCGGCCATGGCCGCTACGCTGAACCGCGAACCAGAGTCGAAAAACGTGCCGCCGTTATGGCACTGGCTCTATTTTTTACCGATTGCGCCATTGTCTGAAACTGGTCCCGACGGTCACCCGAAACGCGGTGGCTTCCTGCCGCCGGTGCCGTTGCCGCGCCGGATGTGGGCGGGTGGACGCCTGACTTTTCACGCGCCGCTGGTGGTGGGCGAACAGGCGACACGCACGTCGACGATTGTGAATATCGAAGACAAGACGGGCCGTACCGGGCGGCTCGTTTTCGTGACCGTGCAGCATGAAATTGAGGTGACCGGCATGCTCAGAATCGAGGAGGAGCACGACATTGTGTACCGTGACGAGCCCGCTCCCGATGCGTCCAGCACGCCGAAGAAAGAGCCAGCCAGGGCGCCCATAGACGAGACCTTCAGTCGCGAGATACCGACCGATCCCGTGCTGCTGTTCCGCTACTCAGCGCTGACCTTCAACGGTCACCGGATTCACTACGATCACCCGTACGTCACGCAGGAGGAGGGGTATCCGGGGTTGATCGTGCATGGCCCGTTGATTGCCACTTTTCTCGTCGATCTGGTGCGCCGCGAGCTGCCCGACGCGAATATCGTGAGCTTTGCCTTCCGCGCGCTGCGCCCGACCTTTGCGCCCAACCCGTTCACCGTATGCGGCAAACGGACGGATGACGGTCGCACTGTCGAGCTATGGGCAAAAGACCATGACGGGTACCTGACGATGCGTGCCACCGCGACGCTCGCTTGACGCTGACACTCCCTAATCTTGGGCGTTGTCTGGGACGTGGCCTGCAGGGTGGAGATAACCCTATTACATCCGGCATGTTGGTCCGAAAGTTCACGACACGCCGGTCAATGCAGCAGCGAGCGTTGCCGGAACGCCCGCGCCGGCTGCTAGCTGCGGCGTTTTATGCCAGTCCGCACAACGCTGCAACGCCTTTCGCAGGTCGGACGTCAAGCCTGTGCCCACCCGCACGCCCGGTTCGATATGCAACGACTTGAGTTCGAAGATCCCTTGCGTGCGATGGGCTTTTGCATCGACCCGTCCAATCAGGCGGCCACGATGCAAGATAGGGAGTGCGAAGTAACCGTATTTGCGTTTTGCAGCGGGCGTATAGCACTCGATCGCGTAGTCGAACCCGAACAACGTGCTCGCGCGCTTGCGGTCCCATACCACCGGATCGAACGGCGACAGCACCGTGGTCACCGTGGAAGCCAGGCGACCGGCGACCACATCGTCCAGCTTGTCCGCCAGGTCACGGTGCACGAACGCATCCGTCTTCCAGTCATCGACTCGCACGGATATCAGCTCACCGGCATCGGCCAGTTCATGTAGCGCGGAGGCGTAGGGACGGCGGGGCATGCGGTAATAGTCCGCGACCCAGTCGGCACGGACGATGCCGAGCGCACGGCAAGCCCGCTTGAGCAGTTCTTGCGGGACCGCTTCGGCAGGCGGCAGGTCGCGCGCGTCATTCCAGTCCGGCAGCACGCGCTCGGTCACATCGTAGATCCGATGAAAATTGCGTCGTTCCGCGACCATCAGTTCGCCGGTCGCGAACAACACTTCCAGATGACGTTTCTCGGGTTTCCAATCCCACCAGCCGCTGCCATTGCCGCCTTCGCGGGCGAAGTCCGCCGAGCGAATGGGGCCGGTCGATCGAATGCGTTCGAGCAGCCGCTCGATGTCGTCGCGATGTTTCGCATGCCAGTCTGCCGCATATTTCCAGCCCATCCCGACAGGATCAAGCATTCGATGCCGCAACAGCCCGTAGTCTTCTATCGGCACAAGGCAGGCTTCGTGTGACCAGTATTCGAACAGGGAACCCTCGGCCAGATGTTCGTCGAGCCATTGCGGTTGATAGTCACCAAGCCGGCTGAATAGAACAAGGTAAGGACTACGAGCGACCACGTGGATGGTATCGATCTGCAACTGCGCCATGCTGCGAATTGCGCCAAGCACGTCCGTTTTTGTCGCCTTGCGGCGCGGCGGCGCAAGCAGTCCTTGGGCTATCAAATGCAGCGTACGGGCGGCCGACAGGGGGATTGTCTTCATGCGGTGAGCTCATCAGCGGAGGCGCGTTGGTCGGATACGTTACCAGAGGACCGGTTTGACCGCGCGGTGGCGAATGCGCGCCCGGCCAACCCTCATACGCAACCCTGTCCCCACCGTCATCTAAGCATTTTCCCCTACACGCAAATCGCTTGACTGCGAAAAAATGGCAACCTACATTTTGATCCTGTTCATACATGTACTTTTTGTAACGGATAGGTAGGTCAGCTTGTTCACTGCTGTAGCACGTCCGCTATTTTTACAACCGGGGGGTATATGAAGCTGGGTCGATACGCTGCGTGTGCAGCGTTGTTGTCGTGTAGTTATGCTCACGCGGATTCTGGCGTGACGCTTTACGGTATCGTGGATGAATTCTTTCAGTACGTTAATACTGGCAATCACTACACCGCTGCTGTCGGATCAAGTTCCGAGTGGGCCAGCCGGTTTGGATTAAAAGGCTCCGAGGATATCGGCGACGGCAACAAGGTCAATTTCCAGCTCGAGAACGGCTTTAATCCGAACGACGGCACATTCGCATCCGCGGGCCTGATGTTTAACCGGCAGGCGTGGGTGGGTTTTTCGGGTAATTGGGGTGAAGTGCGACTGGGCCGTCAAAACTCACCAGTCTTTTACGACCAGGGTTATCTGGATGCATTCGGGGCAGCGACTCAGGCGTCCGGGTTCAGTAACATGATGACCTACGTTGTGCGCACGAGTAATACCGTGTCGTACCAGTCACCGGTCATAGCAGGCTTGCAGGCGGGTGTATATGCCGGTTTTGGCGATGCCGGCGGATTGCGCTCCGCGGGTTCCAGCTATCAGGCCGACCTCCAGTACAACAGCGGGCCGATCGCCGCTGCCGTGGCGTGGCAGGCTGTGAAAAACTCGAGTAATTCCTCAACCGATACCGCCGTTGAGGCTGGAGCGTCCTACACCATCCAGAAGGCAACGATTTATGCCGGCTATGCCGCCAGCAGATGGACGGACATTAATCTGAATGTCGACGTTTATGGTATTTCCGGTAAATATCAATTCACGCCTACCGTATTTGTCGCATTAGGCTATACCGCATTACATGATAAAACTGCCGCCGCCGATAATGCGAATCAAATTGCCGCAATGGCTCAATATGATCTCTCTAAAACGACCAGCGTATATGGCACGGTTTCCTATCTGACCAACCACAACCAGGCCGCTTATACGCTGGCGGGATCGGCGAATCCGGGCTTGCCGCTGGCCTATCCAGGCGCCAATCCTCATGGCATCTCGATTGGCATGTTCCATAAATTCTAGATCTTATTGTTGGCCCAACGTGTACAAACATGTTCATACATGTTCGCTTAAAAGAAAGGTCAACACGATTGGGGGCGCTGCGATGAAAAAACGTTTGAACAATGTGGGCGCCTCGAAAGCGGAAATGGTCGCCGCGGCGATCCAGGACGAGATTTTGACCGGGCGTTTGCCGTACGGCGTGTTGCTGGAAAGTGAGAGTGAGTTGGTGCAGCGGTTCTCGGTCAGCCGAAACACGATTCGCAAAGGTCTCGAGGAACTGATGAACACGGGCCTGATCACCCGCAAGGTAGGCGTGGGTTCGTTTGTCACCTACAACGGCCAGACGCTGGATAGTGCACTCGGCTGGTCAAAGGCGCTTGAAACGGCGGACGGCGGCGCTCAAACCCGGTTGTTGCAAATCAGGATGATCCAGGATGAAAAGCTCGCCGCTGAATTGTCGCTGGAACAGCCTGCATTTATCGCAGTGGACCGACAACGCTTGTTGGCGGACTCGGAACGGCCGATCTCGCTCGAACTGAGCCGGATTCCGTTTTCCGACCGGTTGGCGGATCTGCCGTTGCAAGGGCTGATCGGCGGTTCGCTGAACCAGACCTTGATTGAATACGGAATGGCCGCGGATCACGGCGAAGAATGGGCGGAGGTGATCGGGCTCGATCAAGCCAACGCCGACATCCTGAAACATCCTCCGGGCACGTCGTTCCTGCGCACCCGTCGTCTCACACGCGACAAGAACGGCAACCCGGTCGAATACGTCGTCAGTCTGCTCGACCCCGACTATTTTGGATTGCACCTGGAATTTTGAAAATGCCTGAGGCGGCCGAGCAGGGGCAACTTTGCGCGGGTCTATGCGGCCGTTTGCATACGCGCTAGCTCAGCAGCGGGCAGGGCAGTGGCAACTGAATTGGAAAGGTCCTCGCGTTTGATTATTCACTAAGTTGTATTAACTAGTTACTGCCGCAGCCTGTGCTGCTTGAGTTCAACATGATTGTCGGGAGTCCATGAAATGGCATTGATCGATAAAATATTTAAACGGGCATTGACGTGCGTGATGGCAACGGCCTCCCTGGCTTCGTTCGCCGCGCACGCCGAAGATATTCACGTGCTGAACTGGAAGGGATATGGCACGGACGAGCCTTGGGCGCTCAAGGAATTCGAAGCGAAGACCGGGTATCACGTGGTCAACGACTTCTTCAATTCCGAGCAGGAAATGCTCACCAAGCTGCGCACCAACCCGGGCGCGTACGACGTGGTGATGGTCAACAGTGCGTTCAACCAGCAAGCACGCGAACAAAACCTGCTGCAGCCTATCGATGTAACGGGGATGTCGAACGTCGCGGATCTGAATCCCAAGATGCGCCATTCGCATTTGCTCGAGATCGGCGGCCAGAGCTACGGCATTCCGTGGGTGTGGGGCGTGACATCGTTTGCCGTCAACGACACAAAGATCCACCCTGTTCCGGACACCATCCAGGCGCTGTGGGACCCGGCGTACAAAGGCCATGTCGGCATGCGTGACGACGCAATTGAAGCGGTCCAGTTCGCAGCGCTCGCGACGGGCCAGAATATCAACGACATCAAGAATCTCGATGCCGTGAAGGACAAGCTCAAGGCACTGACAGGTCAACTGAAAACGTTCTGGAGTTCAGAGAACGACTGGAACCAGTACGTGGCGTCGGGGGTGTTTTATATCTCTACGTATTGGAGCGGATCAGCCGCACGTGCCCGCAACAAATTCAACCTTCCGGTCACGTTCGTGATCCCGAAGGAAGGGGCGATCGGCTGGCTGGATTCGCTGTCAATTCCCAAGGGCGCGCATAACGTCGCGGGCGCGAAAGCCTTCATCAACACCATGATCGATCCTGGCTTCTACACGCAGTGGGATTCCCGTGTCGGCGCACCGGTATCGGCGAACCTGAAGGCGGTTGCAGCGTTGCCATCCAATGCGTTCAACCGTGCGGTGCTGGCGAATCCGGCGGTGCAGTCGCGGATCCAGTTCCAGGAGCCGATCACCGACGACAGGCGTAAGGCCTACCTGCAGTTGTGGCAGGAAATCAAGGCCCAGGCCGACTGACGACGTCAAGGAAGTGCCATGAAATTTGTCCTCAGTTCGCCGCAAGGCCGACCGCTGGTTCGCGCCATGACGCTGGCCGGGCCCGCTTACGTGTGGCTCCTGCTGGCGGTGTTCCTGCCTTTATCGGTCATGTTGTTCTACAGCTTCATGTCCGACGTGCCGACGAGCGGCGGCACCTGGTCGCTGACGTTCCAGAACTACCTGACGTTCTTCGATGAACCGCTGTATCGGAAGTTGATGGTGCGTTCACTTGGACTCAGCGCCCAGGTCACGTTGATCTGCACCGTGCTCGGTTTTCCGTGCGCCTACATGCTCGCGAAAGTAATACGCGGACGCACGCGTGAAGCGCTGTTCCTGCTGATCATCCTGCCGTTCTGGAGCAACGGGCTCGTGCGGATATTCTCCTGGAATATGGTGCTGCGCAGCGGCGGACTGGTGGACTGGGTGCTTAATCATCTGTGGCCGTGGACGGTCAACACTGACCTGATGTTCTCTTATCCGGCGATCGTGATTGGACTGGTGCATTCCTACTTGCCGTATTCGGTGCTGACCGCCTATTTGAGCTTGCAGGCGATTGACGACTCCCTGATCGAAGCAGCCCGTTCAATGGGCGCGGGACGCCTGACCATCCTGCGCCGGCTGATCCTGCCTCTCGCCATGCCCGGAATGCTTGCTGGTGCCGTACTGACCTTCGTGCCGGTGGTGGGGGCGTTCATGGAGCCCAGGTTGCTCGGCGGGCGCAAGGGCACGTTCATTGGCACGGTCATCGAGGACCAGTTCGTCGCCGTATTCAACTGGCCGCTTGGCGCTGCATTGTCGTTCACGCTGCTGGCCCTCGTGCTGGCAATCCTGTTCGCCGGCATGCGGCTCTCGCGGAGGAAGGACAAATGAAACAGGACAACACCATCGGGTCAATCGAGCTGGACTCCCCGGACGTCTCCAGCGCGCCGCATACCCCGCGTCGAAGGACGTGGAGCGTGGGTGCAGCGCTTGGCGCGATCGGCTACGGGTATGTCGTGGTCATGATCGGCTTCTTATATCTGCCGATTCTGGTCATGGCGTTGATGTCGGCTAACGCGTCACCGCTCTACGAATTGCCATTTCATTTCACCACGCACTGGTATCAGGCGCTCGCCGAAGACGGTGTGTTGAAGGCGGCAGCATTCAGGAGCATCGGGATCGCGCTGTGGACCACGTTGTTATCCACCATTCTCGGCGTGATGGCGTCGCTGGCTTTCTTTCGATACGACTTCGCGGGCAAGCGTTTCCTGCAAGCCATGCTGTTCCCGCCGATGGCGATCCCGTGGCTGATCACGGGCACCGCGATGCTGATCTTCTTCTTTGCGATTGGTATTGGGCGCGGCTTGCACGCCATCATGCTCGGTCACGTGGCGCTCGCGTTGCCCTACGTGATCATCGTGGTCGGTGCGCGCTTGCGTACGTTCTCACCGGAACTGGAACTGGCCGCCCGATCGCTTGGCGCGAGCGGCTGGCAGATCACGTGGCGCGTGACCTTGCCTGCGATTGCGCCGGGCGTGGTGGCGGGGGCCTTGTTTGCATTCGCTGTTTCGTTCGACCAGTTCGTGGTGTCGTACTTCCTGTCTGACCCGGGCGAGACCACGCTACCGGTGGAAATATATAGCGCAATCCGCAAGGGTTTTACGCCCGAGATCAACGCAATTTCAACCATCATCATTGTCGTGTCGATGGGCACGATGTTGATCGTGTCACGGCTGTATCGATTTGGTGGAGAGCAATAATGGCCGAAGTCAACGTAATCAAGGTATCGAAGCAATATGGCGAATCACGCGCACTGGATGACGTCTCCATCCGTTTCGCGGAGGGCGGCCTCTATGGCTTGCTCGGACCGTCCGGCAGCGGCAAGACGACGCTCCTGCGTATGATTGCCGGCTTTGTGTTCCCGGATAGCGGACAGATTCGCATTGACGACCAGCCGGTCGAACGCTTGCCCGTGGAGCGGCGGGAGATTGGCATGGTGTTCCAGAACTATGCGTTGTTCCCGAATATGAACGTGGTCGACAACGTCGCATTCGGGCTGTCCGTGAGGCATGTGGATAAGACCGAGATCAAGCGGCGTGTGGGCGAGGTGCTGGACCTCGTGCAACTCGGCAGCCTGCACGCACGCCGGATCAATCAGTTGTCGGGAGGCCAACGCCAGCGCGTCGCACTGGCTCGGGCTATCGTGACACGTCCGCGCGTGTTGCTGCTCGACGAGCCACTGAGCGCGCTGGACAAATCGTTGCGTGTGGACATGCAGGTTGAATTGCGCCGGATCCAGCGCGATGTCGCGATCACGACCGTCTTCGTCACGCACGATCAGGAAGAAGCGCTAACGCTGAGTGATCGTGTAGGTATCCTGCGCGATGGAAAATTGATTCAAGAGGGCACTGCACGCGAGCTCTATGATCAACCAGCGAGCGAGTTCGCCGCCACGTTTCTCGGCGATGCCAACATTCTCAATGGTCGACTTGAAACCGGCGGCATGCGCATTGACGATGGCAGCCTGATTCGTTTCGGATCGGGCTCAGCAGTATCCAACCAGACGAAGTGTGCGGTGCGTCCGGAGAAAATCGCGCTTCAACGTGCAACAGGCGAGGCCGCTCCGAGCGCGCATAACCGGCTGACGGCAGAGGTTGCCCATCACGTCTTTGCCGGTGTGAATACAACCTATATGCTCGACTGGTGCGGGCAGCGGCTCAAGGTCCATGTGCAAAACTCTGGCGAAGACCTGATTCCGGTCGGCTCGCAAGTGACGCTGAGTTGGTCACCCGACAGCACGGTCCTGGTTCATTGACTAGCCTTCCGGATCCGTGGGCTCTCGCATCGCGAAGCGAACCCGGAGATGCGGCATCGAGCCTCGTCATCTCCGCGCTCTTCATTTGCGGAGACAGTAAGCGAAATGAAGGAGGGCGCTACGGGGCGCGATAAACAAGGCACACGCATTTCATGCTACCGGGCGCGCATCGACAGATAGTTGAAACTCGGACTTACTAGTGTTAGCCGTGATTTCAGAAGTAAAATGCGCGCATACGACTCGTGGAAGCTGGTGCAAGTCCAGCGCGGTCCCTGAACATCGATCACACGTGGGACGAGTTCCACTTGCACGCGCTGAGCACGGGCGTTTCCTTGCTTTACGGAGGATCGACCTACGATGATCAGTTCAACGCGACGTACTTGCCTTCGTACACTACCGTTGGCTTGCGTGCCGCGTACAAGGTCAATTCGCATCTCACCGTGTCCGCCAATCTGTCCAACCTTTTTAACCGGCAGTACGTCACGGCATACGGGTACAACACGTTGGGCCGGACGGCATTCGGCAAGGTCGCTTACACTTTCTAATTGCTTGTTGTCATGACCCTCGCGAGTCCCGTTTATGAAGCGCATTCTGATCATTGGTATTGGCGCCGGCAACCCCGACTATGTGACGATACAGGCGGTCAACGCGCTCAACGAAGTCGATGTCTTCTTCGTGATGGACAAGGGCATTGCCAAGGGAAAGCTGATCGCGTTGCGCAAGGACATTTGCCGTCGTTTCATCAAGGGCAATGACTACCGTTTCGCTGAAGCTAGCAGTCCTGATCGAGTACAAGACGCTGCCGGATATCGGGAAAGCGTCAAGCGTCTTAATGATGACAAAGAGGTCGTCTTTGAACGACTGATATCCGAAGAGATGTCCGATGGCGAATGCGGGGCGTTCCTCACCTGGGGCGACCCGACGCTTTACGACAGCACAATCCGGATCATTGACGCGATCATCAAGAAGGGCGGTCACGATCTCGAATATGAAGTGATTCCGGGGATCAGCAGCATCCAGGCTCTGGCGGCACAACACAAGATACCGTTGAATCGCATTGGGGAATCGATCGAGATCACGACAGGAAGACGGATAGCCGAAGGTTTTCCGAACAACGTCGATAGCGTGGTGGTCATGCTGGACGCCGCAGGCGCTTACAAGCGTTTCGCCGACCAGGACATCGACATTTACTGGGGTGCTTATATCGGCACACCGGACGAGATTCTGGTGGCAGGAAAACTCAAGGATGTGGTTGGGGATATCGAACGGATTCGTGCGCAAGCGCGCGAGGCGAATGGCTGGATCATGGATAGTTATTTGATGCGAAGGAACAGGCGTCGGGAGGAGGGGTAACGGCTTCCACGCGAAGATGTGTCGCTTATTTTGAGTCGCGCCCACTTTGTCCGAACGGCTCTCAAAGCGCACTTCGGTGTACGGAACTTATGTTTGGCAGAGGGTAAGGGCGCGCCGGCCCGCATCAACTCGACCGAAACGAGCGCATCGGGTTCCGACGCCCATAAGATGGTGGGGATCAGCATCGCGCATCTTCTCCGAGCGCCGCGCAAAGACGCTTAACTGAGGGACGCGATGTCCCGCGCAATCGCACACCGCGACGAGCGCTGCTATCGCAACATAACATTGCCTCGCTCATGCACTTCAGGGAGGTCTGTTCAAGGCTCGTCGTTGCTGCGGACATTTCTGGGTGATTCGCCGGTGCGTCGATGGCTTCTTTTTCGACGTACCATAAGCGCGATAAGTCCAACTGCGAGAAGTGCGCCGACGCTCAACGCGCTGGTGCTATGGGTAGCATTCGTCCCTGAAGCTGCGGCCGACGCGACCGCAGGTGACGATGCCTGCGGCGCAATCAACTGCGGGAGCGCTACCCCGGCGGCGCTGCCTTGCCGCACGAGGGACGCATCCGATGTCGGGGAAGCCTGAGATGCAGGGACGGGAACCGCGTCCGAAGCGGGTCCGACGGGAGCCATATCGGTAGCGGAAGCCGTCACCGCCGAAGCTGGCGGCTCGCGAGAAATGGCTTCGCCAGACTTGGCCACCGCCTTCCACTGAGCAAATACGGTGTCAATGCAATGGACATCCCTGCACGCGTTGCGAGATTGCCGCCACTTGGCGAGCTGATCCGGCGACAGCTTCCCGGCGCTCAGCAAAGTTTGCTGCTGAGCGACGATTTCGTCGTACTCGTTGTTCAGGATGGCGTGGTCGCATATGACGCGCTCAGCCGGTTGGCGCGTGGTGGCACATTGAATATCGCTCGCCGATGCGCTGGTTGAACCAAACGCTGCCATGGACAGCAGCAATGCCGAATAGTGTCTCGGATGCACCAGTCCTCCTGGAACGTGAACCCGCCAGGTCCATCCCGATAGCGATGAACCACGGCCTAATCCGTTGAGAAGACAACCGCCGCCGTATCCCCGATTTGCGTAAAACTACGGACGAAACGATAGACCTGGCCGCCGATTGGCAATTGATTCGCTCCCGAAGAGGTCGATTCAAGTATGTCGTTTGCGAGCGTGATTGCAATCGCGCCAACCTGCATCAGGTCTTCGCGTGAACCCGCGGGATCACCCAAATACACGGTACAAACGCCTGCCGTATGTCGCATCATTACGATGCTCGTCGCTTTATCGAGTGACCGCTCCAGGTATTCGGCAAGTGTTTGCAGCGATTCAGGTGCCTGTTCGGGATGGCCGTTCGCCAAGGCATTGTCGTCTATCACGTTGAGCTCCTTCGGCCGATGGGTCACATATGTCTTCAAGCCGTCATCATGGCATGAGGCTCGCCTCAGAGACTAGGGACACGGAGCGAATGGGCGTCCGGCCGGGGTTTCTGGAGGTGTTCAATTTTGAATTATCTGAATGCATATGTCGAGGCCAGATACAGATGTCCGCCGTTGGGCTAAGTTGAAATGTCCGGTTTTGGGTTGAGAACTATCTCTGTAGAAGGCAGTTTCCCCACCGCGGCTGCCTGCATTTCGGCGGTCCTCAAGATCATCGCGTTCAGGTCAATCTGCTTGAGTTCGCGTTGCTTGCGCGTATTGTTGGCCCGCATCTTCGGCCTCACCGGTTCGCCCTGATTGGTCCGGGAGGGCGAACCCGAGATGCGCCGGTTGTCGCGCTCTGTTTGCACCTGTCGAGACAGCGCGAGGATGTGTCCAAGGTGCTTGTTATCAATCTCGGCACCTTGGTCTACATCCGAGAGCCGATCGTACTGGCGATAGGTCAGGGCAGTGCCATTGGCCACGATTTCGATGCGCCCATCCGGGTACTCGTACACGTCCAAATAGTGGTGAATCAGCGCTCGTGCCACGGGCGAATCATCGAGCAGGTAGAGCACCCGATCGTATTGCACAGTCAGTGTGTTCGACACGCAGCGCGATGCGCGAGACGTTAAAACTGAATCCAGATCCTCGTCGCTGCGCAGGGGCCGATGTGCGTTGTAGTCGCTCTTCGGTACCTTGCCAAACCGGTTGTTGAAGTCTGCGATGAAGTGGGGCGCATACGCATTCGCCGCCTCCTGCGTGTCGATTCCGCGCAGCCGCAATTCCTTGACCAAGCGATCCTGCAAGGTCAGGTTGGCACGCTCGACGCGCCCCTTGGCCTGACTGCTGTTGGCGCAAAAGGTGTCGACATTGAGTTCGTATAAGGCCCGGCCGAACTGCGTTATTCCCTTGTCTGCAGTGCTTTTACGGTGATTGGCCGAGAACACGCTGGCCTTGTCGCTGTAGAGCGCCATGGGCTTGCCATGCTGCTCGATATAGCGCCGCGTCGCTTCAAAATAACTGAAGGTCGACTCGGTCGCGGTGAAGTGCAAAGTCATCAGCCGGCTGGTCGCATCGTCAATAAACACGAGTAAAGTGCACGCCGGTGCGCGTTCTTCAAACCAGCGGTGATCGCTGCCGTCGATCTGGATCAGCTCGCCCAGGCACGAACGCCGGTTCCTCGGCTGGTGGATCTTGGGCGGACGTTGTCGGCGAGGCGTCCATAGGCCTGCGTCGATCATCAAGCGCCTGACCGTCTCCTTGGCCAGCTTCAGGTGGTGGCACTCGCGCAGTTTCTCGCACGCCAGGGTCGGACCGAAATCGGCGTACCGCTCCTTGATGATCGCCACAGCTCGCACGGCGAGCCCGGCATCGATCCGGTGATTACTCGGCTTGGCACATCGGCCCGAGATCAGCCCAGGCGGTCCTTGCTCGCGCAGGCGCGCCGCGAGGCGTCGAACCTGACGCGTGGTCAACGACAGCCGCTCGGCCGCACGCCACGGCTTGAGCAGCCCGTCGACCACCGATTGAATGACCTTGAACCGGTCCAACTCACGCATCGTCATGGTGATTCTGTCCGTCGCAGCCATCGCAGCCTCCGGCGCCGCGGGAATCGACGCCGGGTAAGCTTAGGCCGCCCGAAAGCGGACATTTGAATCTGGCTAGAAGCGGACATTACTACTTAGCTGCTACAACAGAAAAGTTGATAATTTATGTTATGTCAAATTAGAAAATGACCATCCGGAAAATCTGCTTCCAATGCCATCGTTCGATAACTTCCCACCTCGGCCCTGGTAAGCCGGGCCATTGGTGCTACCGTTTTTGGAAGTCCTCTCGGGAAACGGATGCGCCCTTGCGCGGCTACGCGGACACCCCAGGCGGATCCGCTTAACGGCCCGAATCATCCCTCAACGAACGAAGCTCGTTCCCGATAACCGCTGAAAGATCATCTGCTGGACAGAACACGGTTCCAGAATCTCGGGCGACTCAGAACCCGCACAGCAAGCACGTCCAGCTTTCCCACGCGCCGGTGAAAAGATGCTCGCCCAAATTACGTCGAAACCGATCAGTCCTGCGGACCAAGCCGCCCACCAAGCTGCGTCAATACCTGATGCGCAGCGGTCACCCGTTGAGCGACGGGATAGTTCTTGTTTGCAAGCATGACGATCCCTATTTTCTGACCGGGAACGAAAGCGACGTAAGTTGCGAAGCCATTCGTCGATCCGGTCTTGTTGATCAGCGCATTTGCTTGCGGCTGCAACGGAGGGTTTATTTCAACCACCTTAGTCGCCTGATAAGCCATCGCGTCCGAATTACCCGCCAGAAGCTTTTTCAGTTCCACGGGATACGGGTATTGCTCCCATATAAGGTCTTGCGTCATTTCTCCCGCCTTGAAATATCCGATATGGGTGTCATTGATCGCGCGTTGCAACTCGCTGTCAATCTTGACCATCCGCATGTTGGCTGCAATAAACCGAATCATGTCCGTCGTGCTCGATTTAATTCCATAGGCTTCCGAAGACAGAGCCCCCGCGCTTAATCTGATCGGAGCGCCCTGCTTCGTATAGCCTTGCGCGTAGTCCTTCATCTGATCCGACGGCACATTGATATAGCTGTGCGTCATTCCAAGCATCGGGAATAATTTCTTTTCAATCGCGTCATCAAAAGGCTCATTCATGCTCCGCGCTGCGATCATGCCGAGCATGCCAATACTTGGGTTCGAGTAGACCCTGTATGTGCCAGCAGCATAAGAGGGTTGCCACTGCCTGAAATAACTCATCAGCTGATCGTCATTGCGAATGGCGTCAGGCACCTGCAACGGCAGGCCGCCGGCAGTATGCGTTCCGAGATTCAAGAGCTTAACGTTGTCAAAACTGCTACCGCGCAGGGACGGCAAATATTTGCTGGCGCTGTCGGACAATGAAAGGTTGCCCTTGACCTGAGCATAAGAAGCTAACGTCGCCGTAAATGTTTTGCTGGCTGATCCAATCTCGAAAAGCGTTTTATTTGTAACCGGTTGCCGAGTTTTCAGTGACGTGACACCGTAGTTATAAAAGTAGCTCTCTCCATTGACGATGACCGCGACCGCCATGCCTGGGATTGCATATTCCTGCATCAAGGGACGTATTACGCTGTCCATCACGTCGGAAATATCCTTCCGTGTGCTGTTGCTTTCGCCATAGGTACTCGAGGCGATAAAACAAGAACACCCCAAAGTCGAAATCAACAGGCTCTTAAAAAAACTGCAACGCATGCAATCTCCTTGGGCTAATGGTTTGAATGAGTATGAATGTAGGTCCAAATGACTTTGCGACAAGGCTGAGTCGCGCAATACCAATTACCGCGGCGCGCTGACGTTAAACGGTTTCCCGGGTGTGGAAACCCAGGTTGCGATGACGGTTGCGCCTGCGCGCCCTGCCTTGGTGACGTGAACTGCATTAGCCGGGATCTGGAAGCTTCCTCCCGCGCGGATAACTTTCACTGGCTGGCCATCTACCTGCAAGATTATCTCGCCCCTCATCACATAGCAGACCTCGGGTCCAGTCGCCAAGTGTCGGGGTTTTTCGGCGTCGGGTGGAAACTCGGACACCCCCATGCCCATCTCGCGATTCGTTCCGTTTACCTCGACTCTTTCCAGCACCTGCGTCTCCTTTGCGAGGGGTATCGCATAGGCGGCCGTGGCAAATTGCATTGCAATCAAGGCGCCAAGAAACACGGGGACGGAGAGACGCGATTTCACGCTTGTTCCTTCAGGTAAAAGTCGAACTGGCACCCAGCGTTTTGCTGCGAGTTATCCAAGATTTAGCAATACGCCATCGCCTGGTTTCCACAACTTCACGGATGAAAACATCCAGCGGCGAGGAGAATATCGCCTCTTTGCGAGTCGCCTACAAGCGAGCATAATTTCTGCTTGGGTAAAGAAAAACTTATGTCATGGCCTCCATTCGTCCACATCTTCCGTTGAACGCCCTGCGCGCATTCGAATCGTCGGCACGACACCTTAGCTTCACGCGCGCGGCGCTCGAACTCAACGTAACGCAGGCTGCCGTGAGCCAGCAGGTTCGGATGCTCGAAGAACGGCTCGGAACCACCCTGTTCAAACGGTTGCCGCGTGGACTTGGCATGACCGACGAAAGCCGCGCGCTACTTCCAGTATTGACCGATGCATTCGGTCGCATCGAGGGCGTACTCAAGCAATTCGAGGGCGGACATTTTCACGAAGTGCTGACGATCGGCGTTGTCGGGACTTTCGCAGTTGGCTGGTTGCTGCCACGGCTCAAATCGTTTCGGGAGACACATCCCTTTGTGGAGTTGCGGTTGCTAACCCATAACAATCTGGTCGACCTGGCAGCAGAGGGATTGGATTTTGCAATTTGCTTCGGCGACGGAGCCTGGCCCACGACGCACAACGTCATGTTGCTCGATGCGCCATTGACTGTGCTCTGCGCGTCGGATATTGCGAGAAGGCTTGCCACACCGTGTGATCTTGCAAAAGAAACCCTGCTTCGTTCGTATCGTACCGATGAATGGACCGGCTGGTTCAGCGCCGCCGGACTTGATCCATGGCCGGTCAATGGCCCGGTTTTTGACTCGTCACGCTTGATGGTGGAAGCTGCCGTACAAGGAGCCGGGATTGCCCTGGCTCCGCCGGTGATGTTTGCCCGGGAACTGCAGGCGGAACTGCTCTTTCGCCCTTTCGATACGGAAGTCAAAACGGGCAGCTACTGGCTGACGTGGTCGAAATCGAAGCGGATGTCGCCCGCGACCGAATTGTTCCGTCAGTGGATCCTCGCGGAAGCAGCCGACGCAACCGGACCGACCGGTCAAACTAGAATTTCCCCGCAAGAAAAGCCGTAGAAACCCCCGCAGCTTAAAGGTATTCAGGGCCCGCACTTATCCGTACCGCCTAAAGCATACTGAGCGCGGTCGCAAGCACGGCCTGCTTGAACTTTACGGGATCGTTCGGAAGCGGAGAGAAAATCGACAGGAGATGACTATAAGAAACGGTCTTCCCCACTCCATTAGTTAGCATCGCGAACAATAGATCCGGGTCGTTGGGGGCAAGTTCACCTGAATCGATTGCGTCGGCGAGCAATGGGACAAACACGTCGTGATAAGGGCGCAGAAGGCGGTCCATCAGCACATCCAGCCGCTCGCCCTGCTCCGTTGCCGTTGTCGAGAAAAACATCCCGACATCCGGCTCGCTGAACACCTTATCAATGAACAGGCTCAGCGCCTGCTCTACCCGCTGACGTTTCGTCAGGTCGGCAGTACGCAGTTTCCCTGTCGCATCGATCATGGGTGCGGCGTGCTGTGCAATCTGGTTGACGACCGCGATCCACAACGCCTCTTTCGAACCAAAGTGATGTGAGATGAGCGCGGGATCCACGCCCGAGTCCCGTGCGATTTCCCGCACGCTGGTCGACTCGAAACCGCGCTTGGCGAACGCTTGCCGCGCGCTTTTAAGCAACGTGTCGGAGCCGGCAATCGCGCTGCAGGCGGGCCGTCCGCGCGAGCGTTTCTCCTTGGCGGCTTGCGCCGGGCGTGTGGTTGAAACTGTCATGGTTCGATCCGAATTCCAATGCGGTAAAGCGAGCCGGAAGTTTAACCGACGCAAAAGCGCCTCGCCCTCACATCGGTGCGCACGGCGTTTGACATCGACTACGGGAATGCCCTACTATCTCACTAATTCATCACTCGTTGAATATTTTTCGCAGCGACGCTTCTGCGACTGAGTCACGCAAACCAGGTCACGCCATGCTTTACCGCCCGCCTCAGTCGGCTTTGCATGGTTTGGGTAAAACGACCCTGCTGCGGACGGCCAAATGAATCGATGGCCTTGGCGCCCAAGCGCAATCCGCATGACGTGATCGCCTCGTCGTGACACCGGGAAACCGGCTGCCCGGAATTTCTTGTAAAGGAAAGGTGAGATGCTCGAGAAACCCACTAGTGCATGGTCCCGAACCGTTGCGTTACTCGATAACGCACGCGCTCAACAAGTCGCCGACGAAGCAACACGAATGGCCCGGCGGCGTCCCGCAAAAACCATCTGGACCGATCACGCAGCCTTGATGGTCAGCGTGATCGAACTCCCCACACCACGCACTGCCACGGTCTCATGGTGCGACCCGCTATCGGGCTATTACGGGCATCAGACGTGGCGGGTAGCATTGGCCAAACAAGGCGGCGAGTGCGTCCTGAGCGGCAAGTCCATCAAGCGCGGGGACTTCATCTATCGGCCGGTGACCTGCGAGCCGCCCCCCGGCAATGCAGGGGCGATGATCATCGCGTCAGAGCTGGTGCCGTACGCCACACCAAGCCACTCGTAGTCTGCGCACTGCACGCAAGCGCCGCTCAAGGGTTCTCGCATCGAAAACTTGAGGCATTGTTGACGTTGCCGTGGCCCAGATACTTGGGGTAACCGGGATACCGGCACAGCGGCCGGGTCCGGCCGTTTGTCGCGCTCGCTATGTCCGTCCCGACCAGCGTCTCCGGCGCGATGTTCGCCGTGACCCACCGGTCGAGCGCGCCCAGTTCATCCCACGCCGGAATGAAGACGCCGTTGCCGTGCTGGAATCCCGGCACCATGTAAAGCCGCATGAACGAATCGACAATACTCTGCCCGTACTTCTCAACCAGCGAGTGATAAAACGCGATGGTCTGATTCGGGCTGATGACTTCATCGGCGAGACCGTGCATGGTGATCAGCTTGCCGCCATGGGCGATAAATTCCGATATGTCGGGATTCATCGCCCCAACCGTCTCCGACAAATCGATCAGGCGCGACTTATAAACTCCCGGATGATCGACATCGAAACCGAGTGTGTTGAAGCGCAGGTCGTGCGTGACGAAGTACTTCATGTAACTGTCGCCCTGCGTGAACAGATAACCATCGACATCGAATCGCAAAGGCTGCGTGAGCACCGGTGAACTTCCGAGCCCCAGTCCGCTGGAGAAATCCACGCCTTGAAACACGTTGTAGCCGTAGTACTTCGTGACGCCATAAGCAAGTTCATATGGCAACGTAAAGCCGTCGCGCAGGACCTCGAGCGTCGCCAGTTGCGCCTGCGACAAACAACTGTCCCGCAACGAAGCCCGTTGCCCGCTCACACACTGCAGTTGCGCGATGATCTGCGGTTCGTGCTCACGGCACGCTTCTACATTCGAGACAATGCCGTCGATTACGCCATCCAGCCCGTCGCATTCGTGAAGCACGGTCTCGACCACGCGTTTTTGCTGGACCGGCCCGACGACACCCCCTGGCGTCCCATAAGCCGCCTGCCCTACTTTCACGCCCATCAGCCGCACGCCCGAGAAGTTGATGGCCGGTGCGTTGGCGATCACGCCGTCGTAGTCGTCGGGATATCGTTCGATCACGGTGAACGCTTCGCGCCCGCCCGTCGAGCCGCCGGCAAAGTAGGTTTGCTCGGGTTTGCGCCCGTAGCCCATGATGATCAGTGCAAGCGCCACGTCATGGGTTTTCTTGAGATGTCCGTAGCCGAAGTTGATCACCGCTTCGTCGTTCATCGCGAAATCGGCGCGGCCGGAATTGCCTACGTGGCCGGAATCGGAGCCGAAGGTTGCATAGCCATTCGACAGCGGCGAGGCGTAGGGCGCGAAAGCCGTAGGCTCGGTGCCGCTGACGATCACGCCGTTGTAGCCGCCGCCGCCCATCTGCAATGCACGGCCGTTCCAGCGCGCCGGCAAATTGACCTCGAAGCGGATGTCGGGCGTGGTGTCCAGTTGCGCCTTGATGACGCCGACAAGCCGGCAGTACTCGCCATTGCGGTTTTTCGGCGCGGCGGCGGCTACGACCGACGCGTCCAGGATGGTCGCGCCGCGAGTAGGCAAGCCGATGACCGATGCCGGCACCGACTGGCCTTCCAGTTCGGCGCAATGCTTGACGACGTACGACGCGGCGTTCGCGTGCGTGCTGCATGCGAATAAGGCGCTGAACAGCAACAGGGCACGCAAGAGAGGAGTTGTAGCTTGGGGCATCGCCTAATGGGTGAATTGCTGCGGTGCCTGACGGCAATCAGCTGCTGTGCCAGGGTTGAACCGGAAAACTGACTGCGTGTTCTTTGCCGCGCAATTTCGCCGCACAATATATAAGAAGTGTCTTATTGGCAGAAATCCGATTGTCTGAATTCGTTGCGTTTGCACAACCGGCACGCACGGTCCGCATCTTTGTGCTGCGATGCGATTGATCCGATAAATACCGCCGCATCCGCGTCAGCCCATCGTGCACGGGTCATGCCTGGACCCCAGCTTATTCGCCCGCCCATTCGCCTCGGAGATCGCTGTTTTGCAAAATCTCCAGCAGCGTCTCTGCCGGGCGGCTCAAATGCTTCGCCCCCAACGCGATGAACTCGACCTTCGGCAATTCAGGCAGCGCAGCGCGATTCACTGGCGGGGAAAGTCCTCTTCCCGCGAGAAAATGGGAGCGCACGGTCAGCCCAAGCCCACCGCGCGCAGCGGCGATGCACCCTGCATACGAACTGCTCGTGCAGACCACCTGCCAGCGCGCGCCGACTGCGGCCAGCGAGTCGAGCACCACGGCACGCGTCACGCTCGGTTCGGCGACAAGAATCAATGGCAGAGGTTGCTCCAGGTCGACCTCAGTGCCCGTCAGCCCGAGCCATTCGAGCTGTCCGGAAAACAGCGGAATGCCGCGCGGGTCGCCGATGCGCCGTTTGCCGATCAGCAAATCGATCGACCCCGCGTCCAGATGCTCGTAAAGCCGCCCCGTCATGCCGATGGTAATCTCAAGCTCAACATCCGGATGGGTCCTGCGAAACGCCGCGAGCACGCTGGGCAAGGGGCCGAGCGCGACGTCGTCGGAGGAACCCAGGCGCACGCGGCCTCTGAGGCGCGGCGAGCGGAACTGCGACTCGGCGTGGGTCATCGCTTCCAGGATCATGCGTGCGTGGACCAGCATGGCTTCACCGTCGGCGGTGAGCGCGAGCGAATGGGTATCACGCACGAGCAGCCGGCGGCCGACGTGTTCCTCCAGCCGCCGGATATGCTCGCTCACGCTGGATTGCGTGAGCCGGAGCTGGCGGCCGGCGTCGGTGAAACTGTGCGACGCGGCCACCGTCGCGAACGTGTTCAGCCAGACTGGATTGAGCATGACGCATTGTGATCGGATTTATCGATGATAGTCAATGCGGCTAGAGGGGTTCCCGATTGCCAATGGGAGTCTTAAAATCGTCATATCGCGTTAAACCTGCGCGACATTGTTCCTGCTGCAATCGATGACTTCAAAAAACTCACACACGGCGCTTTTGTGGATCGTGGCCGTTGGCTTTTTCATGCAAGCCCTCGACACGACCATCGTCAATACGGCCCTGCCCTCCATTGCGCGCAGCCTGCACGCGCAACCGCTCGCGATGCAGCCTATCGTGGTTGCCTACACGCTGACCATGGCGCTCCTCACGCCTGCCTCCGGCTGGCTCGCCGACCGCTTCGGCACCCGGCGCGTCTACTTCGTCGCCATCCTGTTGTTCGTCATCGGCTCGATGTGCTGCGCAAACGCGCAATCGTTGAATCAACTGATCGTGGCTCGCGTGATCCAGGGGATCGGCGGCTCCATGCTGCTGCCTATCGGCCGGCTGGCCGTGCTGCGCAGCGTGACAGGCGAAGCGTATGTCTCCGCGCTGGCGGTCATTTCAATTGCGGGCCAGGTCGGCCCGATTCTCGGACCGACGCTCGGCGGCTGGTTCGTCGAATCGTTTACGTGGCACTGGATTTTCCTGATTAACGTGCCGATTGGCGCAGTGGGTTTGTTCGCGGTGCATCGTTTTCTTCCCAACGATGCCATTACAGAGGCCGGTCCTTTTGACTTTATCGGCTGCGCGTTGCTGTCGCTCTGCATGGTCGCGTTTTCAATGGCGCTCGACAGTCCCGCGCACACGCACAAACTGCTGGTGTCGGGCGGACTGTTCGTGCTCTCCGCGGTCGCCGCGCTTGCTTACATTCCGTATGCAAAACGCCGGGCCAACCCGCTTTTTAAGCTGTCCTTGTTCAGCGAGCCGAACTTCAGCGTGGGCTTGATCGGCAACCTGCTGTGCCGGATCGGATCAAGCGCCGTGCCGTTTCTCCTGCCGCTGCTGATGCAATTGCAGCTCGGTTATACGCCGCTGCACTCAGGCTTGATGATGTTGCCCGCCGCGTTCGCCGGCACCGTTGCAAAGGGCTGGATCTCGCCGCTCGTGAAGCGTTATGGCTACGATAACTTCCTGCTGTGGAACACCATTCTTGTCGGGGCCTCGATAGTCGGCTTCGCTTCGTTCTCGTTGAGCACGCCGCTCGCGCTCGAGATTGCGATCCTCGCCGTATTCGGCGCGTGCAATTCCATGCAGTTCGCCGCGATGAACAGCGTCACGCTCAAGGGCTTGTCGATCAAGGACGCGGGCAGCGGCAACAGCCTCTTTTCGATGGTGCAGATGCTGGCCATTGGCCTCGGCGTCTCGATTGGCGGTGGTTTGGTGTCGGTGTTCTCGGAGAGCCTCGGCTCGGCAGCGCTTGCGTTCCGGATCGCGTTTGTCTGCGTGGGCCTGGTGACGCTGGCGTCGGCCATTGTTTTTCGTTTCCTCGATGCCGTGCCGCCGCGCCCGGCGCCGCAGGCCGCAGCAACCTCATAGACCTCATAGTACGCAGCCGCGCAAATGCAGGCTCCGGCCTGAACGTTTAAGCTGGCTGGATATTCAACACGCAACCCGCCCAAGGAGTTCGCCATGCAGTATCGTAAATTTGGCCGTACCGGTTTGAACGTCTCGCGTTTGTGCCTTGGCACGATGACCTTCGGTTTGCAGACTGAAGAGGATGTGTCGCGCAGCATCATGGATCGTGCGGCTGAGGCAGGAGTCAATTTCATCGATACCGCCGACGTCTATCCGCTCGGCAGCACGGAAGACGTGGCCGGGCGCACCGAGGAGATCGTCGGCCGCTGGTTGAAGGACACGCCCACGCGCCGCAGCCAGTTCATTCTGGCGACCAAGGCGGTCGGCAAGATGGGGCCTTCGGCGTGGGATCAGGGGGCATCGCGCAAGCATTTGCTGGACGCTATCGATGCATCGCTCAAACGTCTGAATACCGATTACGTCGACCTGTACCAACTGCATTCCGACGATCTCAACACGCCGCTCGACGAAACCCTGGAAGCACTCGATACCATCGTGCGTCACGGCAAGGCACGCTACGTGGGGGTATCGAATTTCCTGGCCTACCGGCTTGCCACTGCGCTGGGCCGCTCCGATTTCTTGCGCGTGGCGCGCTTCGTGTCCGTCCAGCCGCGTTACAACTTGCTGTTCAGGCAGATCGAGCGTGAATTGCTACCACTCTCGACAGACGAACATCTGGCCGTGATCCCGTATAACCCGCTCGCGGGGGGCTTGCTGACGGGAAAACATAAACACGATGCAGCGCCGTCGGAGGGCCGGTTTACCGCGGCCGTCGGCCGAGCGGGAGCGATGTATCACCAGCGCTACTGGCATGAGCGCGAGTTTGAAACCATCGAAAAATTGAAGAAGATCGTGAGCGCAACCGGTGAGTCGTTGACGAAGACATCGGTCGCGTGGGTGCTGGCGAATCCGGTGATTACGTCGGCCATTATTGGCGCGAGCCGGCCCGACCAGCTCACGGATACACTGGCTGCGATCGATCTCGTGCTGAATGACGAACTCAAGGCGCAGTTGGACGACGCCACGGTGGAATACCGCTGGGGCGATGCTGCGCGGTAATTGATTTGTCGTTTGGGCCTTCGGCGTGAATGCCTGGGCTCGACCGATTGTCCATCCTAGTACCGGGTAATGTCCCGCGTCTCCAGCACGCGCGACGCGGCGCCTTCCTTGGCCACGGCGATCATCGCCCGCCCCAACTGGCTGGTCGTTGTAATAGCGTTCGGGAACGCGCGCCGCATCACGGGGAACAAGGGGCGCAGCACAGAGATTGCCATCTGATACACGGCAGTCTTCGAGCGAATGCCGTCCATCGGCTGGATCATGCCGGGACGATACATATAGGCGGCTTTGAACGGCATGCGCAGCAGCGCGTTTTCCGTGCGGCCTTTTATGCGCGCCCACATGCTGCTTCCGCGCTCGGTGGTATCGGTTCCCGCTCCCGTCACGTACGAGAAAGTCATGTCCGGATTAAGACGCGACAAGGTCCGGCCGACCGCGAACGTCAGATCGTAAGTGAGGTGCGTATAGTCGGCCTCGCTCATCCTGAACGACGACACGCCCAGGCAGAAAAAGCACGCATCGAAACCCGTGAGTTCTGCCTCGATCGACGTAAGGTCGAAGAGATCCTTATGCACGATCTCGGTAAGCTTGGGGTACTTCTGCCCCGTCGCATTGCGTCCCACCGCGACCACTCGTTCGATATCCTTATCAAGCAGGCATTCGCGCAACACACCCTGCCCGACCATTCCCGTCGCACCAAAAATAAGCACTTTCATGATTTTTCAGGCCACGACGCGCCCGTCAGTTTCACCGATACATCCCACAGTTTAGCGGCAACCGCAGCGTCCTTCGCCTGGGGATAAATGCGGGCCTCGATGGGCGCGCCCTTCATCTCCTGGAATCCGTTCGGGCCGTAATAAGCCGCGGGCCGTGCATCCGGCGAGGTCGCCGCCAACAGAGTAGGCAATGCCCCTTCAGCGGCGCTATGGCTCAGGAACGGCATCATCGCGCGGCTGATCAACGACAACACGCCCGAGCTACCCGGCCCGTTCGCGATGAGATCGGTTCGCGCAAAACCCGGATGCGCGGCGTTGCTCATGAGACGCCAGCCGTTTGCGTCGCTGCGGCGTTGCAGTTCCAGCGCGAACATCAGCATTGCGAGCTTCGACTGTTCGTACACCGGCCATGCTTTATAAGCACGCTCGCCTTGCAGGTTATCGAAGGCGATCTTGCCTCGCCGATGTGCAATGCTGCTCAAGTTCACCACGCGCGGCGCCGCGCTTTTTTCCAGCAACGGCAGCAACTGCGCGGTCAGCGCGAAGTGACCGAGATAGTTGGTGCCGAACTGACGCTCGAAGCCATCGACGGTTCTTTCACGCTTGGGCAACATCATCACGCCGGCATTGTTCACAAGCAGATCGATCGCCTCGCCTTCTGCAAGCAGCCGCTGCGTCGCGCTCGAGATCGACGCGAGACTCGCGAGGTCGATAGATTCGAAACGGATCCGGGCATTCGGCACTTCGCGGCGAATACGTTCGAGAGCTGTACGCCCTTTCGCGTCGCTGCGTCCGGTGAGAATCACTTCTGCGCCTGCCCGGGCCAGTTCGAGCGATGTTTCATAACCCAATCCGCCCGTCGCGCCGGTCACCAGCGCGCGTTTGCCCGATTGCGGGGGAATGTCGGCCGTGGTCCATGTACTCATGTGCTCATCCTCCAGATGTTTTTGCGTGAGTAATCAGTCATTAAAACGTTGAGAAAACCGGCAACAAAACGTGCCCGCTTGATCAACCGGTCATTCAACTATCTGCGATGCGGGCGATGCCATTCCAGAACACCTTGAATCCAATCTCCCGATACTGACCCGCTTCGTTCGGGCACGCGGTCATGAAGGCCATCGTCGTTTCGGCCATCGACTTCATGCTTGCCGCAATAAACGCAACCGGGTAAGCGTGCAGGACCTGGGTGTCGATGTTGTGCTGCGCAAGCGCTTCGATCTCGGCAAATGGTTCGTAGCCGACCGCCTTTGATTCTTCGCTGACTATGTCCGCCACCGACAACTGGTCGAGCACATTCAGCCGCTGCGGATTCGCGACACCCCAATCGACGAAGGCGTTCCACAGGTACTCAAGCCGGTCGCGCAAGGGCCCCGTCCGGGGGAACCGGGTCATCAGGGCATCGGCCAGATCGAGCTTGATGGACCGGTATAACGCGTTCACCAGATCGTCCTTCGTCCGGAAGTAAGTGAACAGCGTCCCTTCCGCGACACCCGCCTGCTTCGATATAGCCGATGTCGGCGCAGCCGCGAGCCCGCGTTTGGCAAAAACCTGTTCTGCGGCGAGCAGCAGTGCATTGTGTTTGTCGTCGCTTTTGGGTCGAGCCATGGTGCGTGATCGAATCGATGGGTGGATCGATATGATTAATGAGTGAGCACTCAATTATACCGAATTTTGAGATACCGGCAAGACGATGGCGAAAAACCGAGCCTCAGATGTCAAATAAACATTACCAAGCGGGCGGGATGGACCAAATCTTGCCCGTGCTAGCATCCGGCAATTGCATTGCCAAGGGTGACCAGACGTTGAAGCTCACGCTGGTTCCCTGGCCTCCGCCTCATTTCAGGGATCTCATGAATAGCCGCTCGGTTCACCAGAATTTCTTCCACCTCCTGCTGTTTGTTGTCACGGTTGCGCTCTGCTGGATTTTGCTGCCGTTCTTTGGCGCGATCTTCTGGGGCACGATTCTCGCGATCCTGTTCCAGCCGTTGCAGCGTTATCTCGCCGCTAAATTCGGCAAGCGGCGCAATCTGGCGGCGTTCGCCACGCTGGGTTTGACGATCGTGATCGTGATCCTGCCGCTCAGCTTCGTCGCGGCAACGCTGGTCCAGGAAATCGGCCTCGCGTACGCTCAGGTCAAGGCTGGCCAGCCCAATTTCACGACCTACTTCCAGCAAGCCATTCACGCGCTGCCAAATTCGGTACAGACGCTGCTCGGCCGCTTTGGACTCACCGATATCCCGAGCATCCAGCAACGGCTGACCAGTGGCGCCGCCGCGATCAGCCAGTTCGTCGCCTCGCAAGCGCTGAGCATTGGCCAGAACACGTTCCAATTCGTGATCAGTTTCGGCGTGATGCTGTATCTCGTGTTTTTCCTGCTACGCGACGGCGGCGAGATCGGCCGGCGCATCCGCCGCGCCCTGCCCTTGGACGATGAACCCAAGCAACACCTGATCGCCAAGTTCACGACCGTCGTCCGGGCAACCGTGAAGGGCAATATCGCCGTTGCGGCCGTCCAGGGATTCCTCGGCGGCATGATCTTTATGTTCCTCGGTATCCAGGGCTCGCTGCTGTGGGGCGTCCTGATGGCGTTCCTATCGCTGCTGCCGGCCATTGGCGCCGCGCTGGTCTGGGCGCCGGCAGCTGCCTATTTCCTGCTCACTGGCGATATCTGGCGTGGCGTGATCCTGATCTTGTTCTGCGTGGTGGTGATCGGCTTAGTGGATAACGTGCTGCGTCCCATCCTGGTCGGCAAAGAT
This sequence comes from Burkholderia sp. S171, assembly GCF_009766085.1. Lineage (GTDB taxonomy): Bacteria > Pseudomonadota > Gammaproteobacteria > Burkholderiales > Burkholderiaceae > Caballeronia. Next base: position 59,934 of record NZ_LMUF01000016.1, read on the forward strand.
ACAAAAATGCCGGACTGGGTAGTGCTGATTTCGACGCTGGGCGGAATGGGATTGTTCGGGATCAACGGCTTCGTGATTGGACCGCTGATCGCCGCGCTGTTCATGGCGAGCTGGGATCTGTTCACGCAAGACGAGGAAGCCCGGAAGATCGATAAGGTCTAGGGTCTCTGGTCCAAGGTTTAGGCCCGGCTCAATAAAAACCGGCTCGCTGATTAACTCAGCGAGCCGGTTTTTTATGCCTGAATGAACGATGGCGACGCACGAAAACAAATAACTCAGCGTTTCTCCGCTCCGGTGTATTTGCAATCGAAGCGCTTTCTCACTGTTCCGTTTTCGTCGACGCTCTCTAGATAGACGTCGAATTGCCACAGCCGCGCCATGTGTTTGAGCACCTCTTCGCTGTCATTGGTTAAATGACGGTTATCGGTCATGAAATGGCGCAGCGTCAGGCTGCGATCGCCACGAGTATTCACCGAATAAACCTGGATGTTCGGCTCACGATGATGCATGTCGTACTGCCGCGACAACGCCTGGCGAACATACCGGTATCCGCTTTCGTCGTGAATAGCAGACACTTCCAGCGAGTCGCGCATATCGTCGTCGAGAATGGAGAACAGGCGCATTTCTCGAATCAGATGCGGCGATAAATACTGCGCAATAAAGCTCTCGTCCTTGAAATTGCGCATGGCGTAATGCAGCGCTTCAAGCCAGTCGCTGCCGGCAAGCTCCGGAAACCATTCGCGATCCTCATCCGTCGGGTGTTCACAGATGCGGCGAATATCGCTCATCATGGAAAAACCCAACGCATACGGGTTGATGCCGCTGTAATACTGCTTCGTCACAGGCGGTTGATACACCACGTTACTGTGCGAGTGCAGGAACTCCATCATGAAACCGTCTTCCAGACGGCCTTCCGAATAAAGCGTATTGAGCAGCGTGTAGTGCCAGAACGTGGCCCACCCTTCGTTCATGACCTGCGTCTGCCGCTGCGGATAAAAATACTGACCGACCTTGCGGACAATGCGAATGACTTCGCGCTCCCACGGCTCAAGCAGCGGCGCATTTTTCTCTGCAAAATACAGCAGGTTTTCCTGGGGTTCCGGCGGATAACGGCTTTCAATCTCCTCCGCCGTGGTCGCTTTTTTATTCGGCAGCGTGCGCCAGAGTTCATTAACTTGCGACTGCAAATACGCTTCGCGTTCGCGCCGCGCGGCCACTTCCTTGGCCAGCGACAACTTCTGAGGCCGCTTATACCGGTCCACGCCATAGTTCATCAACGCGTGACACGAGTCGAGCAGTTCCTCCACCCGGTCAATGCCATGCCGTTCCTCGCATTCCGCGATGTAATTCTTCGCATAAACGAGGTAATCGACAATGGCGTGCGCGTCTGTCCACAGCCTGAACAGATAGTTGCCCTTGAAAAACGAGTTGTGTCCGTACGCCGCGTGCGCGATGACGAGCGCCTGCATCGTCATCGTGTTCTCTTCCATCAGGTACGCAATGCACGGATTCGAGTTAATGACGATCTCGTACGCCAAGCCCATTTGCCCGCGCCGATAACTCTTCTCGGTGGACAGGAAGTGCTTGCCGAACGACCAGTGCCGATAGTTCACCGGCATGCCGACCGACGCGTAGGCGTCCATCATCTGCTCGGCGCTGATGAGTTCGAGCTGGATCGGGTAGACGTCGAGCCCATAACGCTGTGCGACACGGGCAATCTCGGTGTCGTATTCCTCGATCAACTCGAAGGTCCAATCCGATGGACACGGCAACGGCCTTTTTTCCGCCACGTTCATGGTGTCTCCTTCCGACGCCGCGTTTTTGCGAGGCTTCCTGGCCTTTTGTAGCGCGCTGTCTTGTGCTTTCAGTTCTTCGCCAGGTTTGAGGTGATACCCACGTGCTTCATTATCCAAATGCCGAGTTGTCATGCAGCCGCCTGTTGTTTCTCAAACAATTCGCGAAAGACAGGATAAATATCTGCAGCTGATTCGACTTTCTTCATCGCGAGTTCAGGCGCGCTTTGCGCCAGATGAGCATATTCCACCCAGAGATTCTGCTCTTCAGGCGCTACTTGAATATACGCAAAATAGCGCACCTTCTGCAAAATGTCCTCGGCAAGCAGCTTCCGGCACTTGGGCGAATCGTCAGTCCAGTTGTCGCCGTCGGACGCTTGCGCGCCGTAGATATTCCACTCGCTGGGTGAATACCGCTCGTCCATGATCTTCTTCATCAATTCGAGCGCGCTGGACACGACCGTACCGCCGCTCTCGGTCGAGTGGAAGAAGGTTTCTTCGTCCACTTCTTCGGCGCGCGTGTGATGCCGGATGAAGACGACTTCGATCTTTTCGTAATTCCTGTTCAGGAACAGGTACAAAAGGATGAAGAAACGCTTCGACAGATCTTTGCGCTGCTCGTCCATGGAACCGGACACGTCCATCAGACAAAACATCACTGCCTTGCTTGATGGCGTGGGCTGCTTGGTCCGGTTGACGTACCGCAAGTCGAATGGGTCGATGAAAGGAATTCGCGTGATGCGCCCTTTCATGATCACGATATCGGCTTCCAGCCGCGCGATTTCCTCAGGGTCGCCTTTCTCGTCCAGGAGCACTTCCAACTGGCGCTCCAACTCGTGCAGCTGACGGGATAACGGCGACCCTAACGCGATCCGCCGCCCCAGCGCACTGCGCAGCGAGCGGACGACATCGATATTGTTCGGCGTTCCTTCAGCCGAAAACCCTGCCCGCACGTTTTTCCACGTGGGCACGGCGGCTAATTGAGTTTTGACCAGACGCGGAAGCTCGAGGTCGTCGAAGAAATACTGCATGAACTCTTCTCGCGACAACTCGAATACGAAGTCGTCCTGCCCTTCGCCCTCGTTACTCGCGGTCTTGCCACCCCCGCCCCCACCGCCATTCGGGCGCGCAATCTTGTCGCCACGAATGTATTCGGCGTTACCCGGATGCACGAGCTCGCGCTTTCCGCCAGGGCCATGCCGGAACGACGGTTCGGCGATGTCCTTCTTCGGAATCGTGATGCTTTGCGTGCTCTGGATGTCTTTGATGCTTCGATCCCGAACGGCGTCCGACACCGCGCGGCGAATATAGTTTTTGACACGACGCAAAAAGCGTTCGCGATTGGCAATGCTCTTGTTCTTGCCGGCTAACCTGCGGTCGATGATTTGATGCAGCACATCCAGTCTCCCGCGTAATTGGCGAGGAAGCGAAGCGCCCATGGCCTTGAACCGCGCGCTGCGGCGCCGGCCGTAAAGCACTCGCCAAGGTGCTCGCGGTTCGCCGGTTTGCGGCCGGCGTCACGCGAACGTATGACTATAAAACTAGCGACACAATACTGATTCAATCACGTTTTGCCTGGTTTCGCTGAGCACTCATTTCTCTCCCGATAAAAACACGACGAAAACATCTTCATCTAGATGACGCATCAGGACGACTTCCGTACCCGGAGATACCAGTCGCAGAGCAGCCGAACCTGCTTCGGCGTGTAGCCCTTCGCGACCATGCGGTTGACGAAGTCTTCATGCTTGCGCTGTTCTTCCGCCGATCCTTTGGCGTTGAACGAGATCACCGGCAGCAGCTCCTCCGTGTTCGAGAACATCTTCTTCTCGATCACCACGCGCAACTTCTCGTAGCTGATCCACGCCGGATTCTTGCCGCCATTCGCGGCCCGAGCCCGCAGCACGAAGTTCACGATCTCGTTGCGGAAGTCCTTCGGGTTGCTGATGCCAGCCGGTTTCTCGATCTTCTCGAGTTCCGCATTCAACGAAGCCCGGTCGAAACTTTCTCCCGTATCGTGATCGCGGAATTCCTGGTCCTGGATCCAGAAATCGGCGTACGTGACGTAACGGTCGAAGATGTTTTGCCCGTACTCCGAATACGATTCCAGGTACGCGGTCTGAATCTCCTTGCCAATGAACTCGGCATACCGCGACGCCAGGACGTCCTTGATGAACGACAGGTATTTCTGTTCGGTTTCCGGCGGGAATTGCTCGCGTTCGATCTGCTGTTCGAGCACGTACATCAGGTGCACCGGATTGGCCGCGACTTCAGCGGAATCGAAGTTGAATACCCGGGAAAGAATCTTGAACGCGAACCGGGTTGAAACGCCGTTCATGCCTTCATCGACACCCGCAAAATCGCGGTACTCCTGGAACGACTTTGCCTTCGGGTCCGTGTCCTTCAGGTTGTCGCCATCGTAGACCTGCATCTTCGAAAAGAGGCTGGAGTTTTCCGGCTCATGCAGACGCGTGAGCACGGCCATTTGCGCCATCATCTTCAACGTGCCCGGCGCGCAAACTGCGTTCGTCAACGAAGAATTACGCAGCAGCTTCTCGTAGATCTTCATCTCTTCGCTGTAGCGCAGGCAGTACGGCACCTTGACCACGAAGATACGATCGAGCAGTGCTTCGTTGTTCTTGTTATTGCGGAAAGTCTTCCATTCCGACTCGTTCGAGTGAGCCAGGACCACGCCGTCGAACGGGATTGCACCGAAGCCTTCCGTGCCCTTGAAGTTGCCTTCCTGGGTAGCGGTGAGCAGCGGGTGCAGCACCTTGATCGGAGCCTTGAACATTTCGACGAATTCAAGCAAGCCCTGGTTCGCGAGACACAAGCCGCCGGAATAGCTGTAGGCGTCAGCGTCGTCTTGCGAAAAAGTTTCGAGCTTGCGAATGTCGACCTTGCCGACGAGTGACGAGATGTCCTGATTGTTCTCATCGCCCGGTTCGGTCTTGGCGATACCGATCTGGCGCAGGATGGAGGGATAACGGCGAACGATGCGAAACTTGCGGATGTCGCCATTGAATTCGTGAAGGCGCTTCACTGCCCACGGGCTCAGGATGTTCTTGAGATAACGGCGCGGGATGCCGTATTGCTCTTCGAGTATAGGGCCGTCTTCGTCGTAATCGAACAGCCCAAGCGGCGACTCATTAACGGGCGAACCCTTGATTGAATAGAACGGAACACGCTCGGCGAGTTGCTTCAGACGTTCGGCAATAGATGACTTGCCACCGCCCACCGGCCCCAGCAAATACAGAATCTGTTTCTTCTCTTCAAGACCCTGAGCAGCATGTCTGAAGTACGACACCACTTGCTCGATCACTTCCTCCATTCCGTAGAACTCACGGAACGCCGGATACACCTTGATGACCTTGTTTGCAAACACACGCGATAAGCGCGGATCGGTACGAGTGTCGACGGACTCCGGTTCCCCGATGGCCGACAACATCCGTTCGCCCGCTGTTGCATACGTTGCAGGATCGTCTTTGCAGAGCGCGAGATACTCTTCGAGCGAGAATTCCTCCTCGCGGGTTTTTTCGAAGCGGGTCGCGAAACTGCTGTAGATATCCATGCTACCTCCTCGCCGAAGTCAGAAAGCAATGTGTGCGCGGCGCGCCTAATCAGAACAACATCGCTTCAGTTCATCCTAAACCTATTCGAATTTTTTTTCATGCAAATGCGTTGTTGATTTGCTTCGAAGTATTCCTAGCTTGGTGGAATATTTTCGTTCACCTACAATCATCATCCCGACTCGCGAAACGTTCTCCGCATTGGCTGCATAGCCTTGCTGTACAAGCCCCGGACCCATGCGACATGCTGGCAGCCTAACCCACTGACTGCTGCTGCCGACGGTTCAGCGTTGCCCGCATTTATGCATTGAGCGCTTATGCCGCGCTCATGCTGAGTTGTCCCAGTGTTGTCCCCCGCTCATCCACAAGTTATCCACCGGTTATCCCATATACGCTTCGTAGCGCCGGAACGATGCAACGTCCAGTGCGTTTTTTTGACATCGACTCTGCAATGCCATTCGATTGCAGGCGTCTCAAACGCAATGCGCCTCTCTTACTAAACGATGCGCACGCGCATCCGTTGACCGCTTATAGCTCGCTTATGCTCCGGATATACCCGCTCGGCAGACAGGGATTTAGACGCAAAAAAAGCACTCGAATGAGTGCTTTTTTGATGTAACAGGCGCGCATGAATATCTCCGCACGCCCCTGTCACGGTGCGTTGAAAGGCCGCAAAAATGTCATTCCAGCGTCAGTTCGATGTCACCAATCCGGTCCACCCGGCCGCTTATCACGCATGGCCCTTCGATCCGCCGTGCGCCCGTGTAGGAGCCGGTGGTGATGGTCCAGAACGGCTGGACGGTATGTCCGTGCGTGCTGCAATGGTTGACGAACCACACCAGCAGTTCCCGGGGATCGCCAGCCGGATTGCCGGTGCTCGGCGGCACGATCGACACGCCATCAACAGACAGTTCGAGCAGCGGAGAAAGGAAATCGAAGTTAGGGGCAATCACGTCATACGGCTCCATCTTGCCAACGACGAGTGCCCCGTTGTTCTGCGAATCGGCAAGTTGTGCCAGTGTCGCGAGGTTTGGCCATTGCGCGAAGCGGCTATCGACCACCTCAAGCGCGACGGCCATGCTGCCCAGCGCCGCAAGCACTTCGCTGCGGCTGTAAGGTTCTTCACGGGGCGGTAACGCGTACGAAAAACGAAACGCGATCTCGAGTTCAATCAGCGCACGAAAAAACGAGGCGTGCGCAATGCGCGCCGGCGAAGTGTGGACGAGTTCCGCGTCAATGGGCGCCGTGTTCGCCAGTGCGCCGGGGGCACGCGCGCCGACTTTCCACGCGCCAATTCGCGCGCCGGAAAGGGTCAGAACTTCGTGCTGGATGGCGTAAGCCGCTTCGGCGTCGGCGGGGATATCGACTGACTCGAGGTCTTCTATCTGAGTGCGCTGGCGGCGGGCCTGAACGAGCTGTGCGGCAAGGGTGGATCCGGTCATGGCAAGCGTCCTGTGGTGGTGATCGAAACGCGTTCTAATCCCTTGAAGGATGAACGAAGTGCGCTCAGTGTACGGGGAAGTCCGCCTGCATCGCGAGTTCGGGTAGGGACAATAGGGGTTCCGCGATGGCGATTGCTTGACGAGTGCGCCGCTGGGCGCGGTGGGTTCTTGTGTGTTGACGGAAGGTTGTATCCGGGCCCGATGCGCACGCGCTGATCGGGCCCTAGTCGCAGGTTTGCCTTGCTAGGTGCGCTCTGGACGCCAGGAGCGCCTATAAGACGCGCCAACCCAACCGCGCGAGGGAGGGGCTGTGAGAGCGTGAGTTAATCGGGTTAAAGCAAACCGCTCGCGATCAATAAAAACGCGCTCCGCAAACCAGGTTCGCGGAGCGCGTTTGACTCAATAAACTCACTCAACTGATCAGAAAGTTTGCCAGTCACCGGCGGCAGCCGCCGCAGCCGCCACCGGCCGTACCGCGACGGGCGCTTTAGCCAGCGTCGTTGCCGGCGCTGCGCGCCGCGGCTTCGCTGGAACGGTCAGCCGCGACTTTGCTGCCGCGGATGACCCAGGCCGCGCCGCAGCGTGGCTGAACGCTGCTTCGACCGCGCTGTCGTCCTCAAGTTGAAATACCGCCACAGCCTGCCGCAACTTCGCTGCCTGATCCTCCAGCGATTGCGCCGCCGCCGCTGCCTCCTCGACCAGCGCCGCGTTCTGCTGCGTCACTTCGTCCATCTGCGTAACCGCGCGCGCCACTTGTTCAATGCCGCTGCTCTGCTCCTGCGACGCCGCCGCGATCTCGCCCATGATGTCGGTGACACGTTGCACCGCGCCGATAATCTCGTTCATCGTGCGGCCGGCTTCGTCGACCAGCGATGTCCCCGATTGCACGCGCTTGACTGAGGTATCGATAAGACCCTTGATCTCCTTAGCCGCTGCCGACGAACGTTGAGCGAGGTTGCGCACCTCGCCTGCCACGACGGCAAAACCGCGCCCTTCTTCCCCGGCCCGCGCAGCTTCCACGGCCGCGTTCAGCGCCAGGATATTGGTCTGGAACGCAATCCCTTCGATGATCGTAATAATGTCCGCGATCTTCGCCGAACTCTGATTGATATCGCCCATGGTGTCGACCACCTGGGCCACCACGCGGCTGCCCTTGTTCGCGATCTCCGACGCGTTGGCGGCAAGCGAACTGGCCTGCCGGGCGTTATCGGCGTTCTGCTTTACCGTGCCGGTCAGTTCGTCCATGCTCGACGCGGTTTCCTGCAGCGCCGACGCCTGTTCTTCCGTCCGCGACGACAAGTCGATATTGCCCGCCGCGATCTGCTTGGTCGCCGTGGCGATGGATTCGCTGCCCGAGCGTACGCTGCGAACCGTTCCGACGAGACTGGCCTGCATCCGTGCAAGACCTTGCATCAGCAGGCCCATTTCGTCGCGCGAGGTGGCGACCACCTTGCCGCGCAGATCACCGGCTGCGATGGCTTCGAAATGTTCGAGCGCGGCATCCAGCGGCCGGCCAATCGCGCGGCGTAACGCAACCCACGAAAACGCGGCGGCGGCCAGTCCGGCCAGGATGGCAATCAGGCTCAACGTGCGAAATGTCGCCGCGGCCGATTGGGCTGCGTCGTAGCCGTGCCTCGCGCCGTCGAACTGGAATGTGCGCAGCGCGTCGTTGGCTGTCGAAAGCTCGCCGTATGCGACCTGCATCGCTTTGGCTGTCTCTACGATCCGCGCCTGGTCATTCGCCCTGACCGCGTCATAGCCGCTGTCGATCACCTTTTGCAGCGCGAGGCGCTTGGCGTTGGACGCATCGGCGAGTTGCCTTTCGGTCGCGTCCTGCGGCAGCTCGGTGTATTTTTTCCAGTAATCGTTGGCACGGCTGCGCATCATGCCGCCGCGCTCGATAGTCGCCGCTACTTCCGGCGTCCCGGCAAGAAACGCCGCCCGATCGAATATGAGCCGTTCGCGGGCCGTATAAAGCTCCGCGTTGCTAACGGCGTTCGCGCTCGGCATCTGGTTCTCGAACGTGTCGCGATAGGACCGGTTCGCCTGGGTCATCCCGTAAAGCCCCAATCCGCCGATTGCTACCAGAAGTAGCCCCAGAAATGCCATCGTCAGACCGAGACGCGCCTTGATCGTTAAACTCATATTCATGATTTTCCCCGGAGCTGCTTATAAAAATGTCGGCACGGCGCGGTCTGGAATCGCGATTCGGAATCGCAATTCGGAACAAGGCCAGATTCGCCTGCTTGGACATCTTTTACGGCGTGCGAACGACGCACTTGAGGAAATTCATGAAATGTTATTTCGTCTAATGATTTACCCTGAGAACTTTAGGTGCGCGTTATTCAGCAAAGGATCGCATTAATGCGTTTGTTGTAAACGATTCATGATGAATCGCATCATCGGATTTATGGCCGAGAGCGGAATCGGTTGAGGTATTGATTCGGGAGAAAGAGGAAAAAAGGAGAAACACGAAGAGGTCAGGATGCTGCCGGACGTGATGGTTTCTTGCTCTTTTCTATGAGTGGACGCTCAGCCAAAGCGCCACCAATCGGGGTTTTGCCGACGCCAGGCAAAACCCCGAATGCGACCGTGCTCTGCCTGCTTCAGGCCTTCTCGGTTTTACCCTGGCCCAACGCCACGGAATTCGCCGCCACATCTTTCCGATAAGTCAGCGGCAACACTTCCGGCACAACTGCCGTCGACTCACGCAGGATCATGCGCGGCGTGACGACGCGCCGTCGCGTGGTCGCCGGCACCTTGCCCGCGATCCGGTCGATCAGCGTCTGCGCCGCGAGCTCGCCGAGTTCGCGCACCGATTGCCCCACCGTCGACAACGCCGGATAGGTGTATCGGCTCAATTCGATATCGTCGAAACCGATGATTGAACAGTCGCGCGGCACGTTTATACCCCGCTCCGCCGCCGCCCGCAATGCACCGACGCCCATCATGTCGTTGCACGCAAAAATACCGGTAGGCCTGAGGGTATCGAAGAGCTGGGAAGCCGCTTCGTAACCGCCGGTCGCTGAAAACGCGCTCTGCTGAATGGCGTTCGGTTCGATCTCGATGCCGCGCTCCGCCATTGCACGGATAAATCCGTGGACGCGCATCGCGCTGACCGCCGTGGCAATGGGACCGGTGATACAGCCAACCCGCGAGTGGCCGAGTTGCAGCAAGTGGCGCGTAGCCAGATAGCCGCCCTTCTCGTGGTCGATCTGCACCAGATCCGCCGATACGCCTTCAATATTCCGGTCCAGGATCACCAGCGGTTCACGCGAACCGGCCAGGCTTTGCGCCAGCACCGCATCTTCTCCCGCTGACGCAATCACCAGCCCGTCGATGCGTTTTTCCTGCAGGACACGCAAGTAGCTGCGCTGCTTGGCGGGGTCGTCATCCGAATTGCAGAAGAACATGCAATAGCCGTTCTTCGCGCACCCGTCTTCCACCCCTCGCGCCAGTTCCGCGAAGTACGGGTTGGTCGCGTTCGGCACCAGCAAGCCGATGGTGAGCGTATTACGCGCCTTGAGAGAACGCGCCACCGCCGAGGGCACGTAATCGAGTTGCACGATCGCGCGCTCCACCTTCAGCCGCACCTCAGCCGACACGGGCCGCGAGTTGTTCACGACATGAGACACCGTAGTGAACGATACGCCCGCAATGGCTGCTACATCTTTGATCGTCGCCATACTTGGTCCTTCTCTCTGACTTGTTCTTGCTTCTTGCTCTTCTTAATTGGCCCCCGCAACGCGCATCCCACTGCGCTGCCCTCTAGCCTTGCGTTTCCGGTTGCCTGCTTGGTCTAACGTAGTACGCCTGCCTGTGGGCGGCCATTGCGAATGACGACCGCCCGCCGGCGTTTCCCCGCGCCGGCTTTCATGCTTCACGGGCGCCACAGCTTTTTGCCGCTTTTGCACCCGCGCATTACCTGATTCAACTGCTTTGGCTGCCGTGTTTCAACTGCTTCAAAAATTTTCGGTGTGCCGGTTCAGCGCTTCACTGCCGATCCGCCGCGCCTGGCTCAGACTGCTGAGCCTCCTGAGGCGGCGCCTTGGCGTCCGGCACGATGGGTTCCTGGAGGATTTCGTCGCGTTTCGCGTAACCGGCGAAAGCAGCTGCCAACAGCGCGTCCTGCGACCATGTGTCCCGTTCGAAAACCCCCGTCATCCGTCCCGCCGACATCACCCCGATCCGGTCGCAAATCAGCATCAGTTCGCGCAGATCGCTGGACACCACCACCAGCGCCCGCCCTTCCAGCGCCAGCGCGCCCATCAGCGCATAAATATCAAACTTCGCGCCGACATCGATGCCGCGCGTGGGTTCATCGAACAGAAGCACGGTTGAGTCGCGTGCGAGCCAGCGGCCGATCACCACCTTTTGCTGGTTGCCGCCCGACAACTCCGACACCGGTTGCGACGGACCTGCGGCGCGGATATGCATCGCGTCGATCTGTTTTTGCGCCAGCGCCGCTTCACGCTGTCCATCGACAAAACCCCTGCTCGATACCGCGCCGATATTGCCGAGCGAAATATTCGCGGCAATCGGCTGCGGCAGCAGCAAACCCTCGTCCTTGCGATCCTCGGTGATCAGCGCAATGCCGTTCTTCACCGCGTCCGCAGGCGACGTGATCTTCACCGGCATCAGCGCAGCACCTTCGTGCGCGACCGACACCACGCCGCTATCGGCCCGATCCGCGCCGTAGATCAGCCGCATCAGTTCCGTGCGGCCCGCGCCGATTAACCCGCTGATGCCGAAAATCTCGCCCGCTTTCACCTCGAACGACACGTCGCGGACGACCTGGCCGCGGCTCATGCCGGCCACTTTCAGCGCGACGTCGCGAATTTTTCGCTCGCCCAGATCGATCCGCTCGCCTATGTCACGCCCCACCATGAGCGTGACGAGGCGGTCGCTAGTGAGGTTCTGCATGGCGTCGATGTGAACCAGCTTGCCATCGCGCAGCACGGCTGCGCGCCCGGCGATCCGCTTGAGTTCTTCCAGCCGGTGCGAGATATACACCAGCGCCACGCCCCGCGCTTTCAAGCGCTCGACCTGCTCGAACAGCAGGTCCACTTCGCGCGCCGTCAGCATGGCGGTGGGTTCGTCGAGAATCAGCACGCGGCAATCGCCAATCAGGTTCCGCGCGATTTCCACCATCTGCTGATGCCCGATCCCCAGTTCGCCCACGAGCGTATCGGGGTCGATTGCGTCAAGCCCGACCTGCTGCATCGCGTGGCGCGCGTCCTCGCGCAGCGCCGCCCGGTCGATCCAGCCAAATTTGAATCCCTTGCGCTGCGGCAAGCGGTTCAGGAACAAGTTTTCCGCCACCGACAACGTAGGCAACAGGTTCAATTCCTGCATCACCATGCGCACGCCCAGCGCTTCTGCCTCCTTGCGGCTAGCCGGTGTGTAAGGCGCTCCACCCAAGGTCATGGTGCCAGTCGTCGGATCAACCAGGCCGCCAATGATCTTGGACAGCGTGCTTTTCCCGGCGCCGTTTTCCCCGGTCAATGCAAGGACTTCGCCGGCATGCAGATCCAGCGTGACATCGGATAAAACCGGTTCCACGTAGGTCTTGCCTATACCGCTCACCGTCAGAACGGGCGCGGTTTCCACTCTGTCGTCCATCCTCTTCTCCGGCGACAAGCCGCTGCGTTCTCTAAATCCTCTAAACGCGCGCCCTTCTCGCTGCGCCCGGCCACAAACCGGGCTTCGCAGACCCTGTGAACCTCAATAAAGCGATGCTTCGATTCCACCAAGGGTCCGATCGCAATCGTTTGCAGACGGGTCTGTTCGCAAAACCTCAACTAGCCAAATCGGCCCAATTTGGTCCGATTTTCGTCCAACTACCCTGCCTACTAAGTTCAGATACACGATTCCCGGCTCCGCTTGGCTACTCATCGAAAAACGAGTTGATCATCCCATTCTCTCGTTTATCGGCAGCGGCGCCCGTTTCTTAAGATTTAAGCAGACAAATCGATACCCTATGCCTGTAATACCTATTTTTTGGTAATCAGGACCACTGGTGTTTCCACTATGCCCGACAATTCCGACTGTTTCTTATGCTCGGAAATCGCCTTCAAAGCCGTGTCGATACCAAATACCGCCTGTTTTGCGGCGTATTGATCGGCAGTTGCAAGAATCCGCCCGTCGGCGAGCATCGGCTTGATGGCGTTGATGTTGTCATAACCCACCACCTGAACCTTGCCCGCTTTGCCGGCCGCCCGCACGGCAGCCACTGCGCCAAGCGCCATGTTGTCGTTGCCGCACAGCAGCGCCTTGATGTCCGGGTTCGCGTTCAGGATCTGCGATGCCACGGCATTACCCTTGTCGATTTCCCAATCTCCGGATTGCAGTGCAACGACCTTCATGCCGCCCGTTTGCATCGCTTCCTTGAAGCCGGCCGTGCGTTGCTGCGCGTTGGTCGTGGTCGACACGCCTTCGATAATGCCGACTTCATCACCTGCCTTGAGTCGCTTCGCCAGATACTCCCCGACCAGCCTTGCGCCCTTCGCGTTGTCCGGGCCGACGAACGGCACGTTCAGGTCCTTCGACTTGAGCACGTCCGGGTCCAGCCGGTTGTCGATATTCACCACAATAATCCCTGCATCCACGGCCTTCTTGATGACCGGAACGAGCGCTTTCGAGTCAGCCGGAGCGATCACGAGCGCGTCGACCTTTGAGACGATCATCTGCTCGACAATGCGAATCTGGTTCGCGGTATCGGTTTCGTCCTTGATACCGTTGGTGATCAGGTCAAACTGACTGGCGTTATGCTTCTGATAATCCTTGGCGCCGGTTTCCATCGTCAGGAAAAACTCGTTCGCCAGCGATTTCATCACGAGGGCGACCTTCGGCTTATGCGCGGCTTGTGCAGCTGCACCCGTGGAATACAGCGACAACGGCAACGCGGCGCACGCGCCCAATGACAGCGCGACCGACAAGAAACGGCGGCGCAGCGCAGGTTTGACAGGTTTGTGATGTGAATTCATGCGGCAAATCTCCTGGTTTCGTTTTGAGTTGTTAGATGTTCAGTTATTGGATGAAACAGGATGGGTGTCGGGATGTCGGCGTGTCGGGTTTCAGCTGCCGGCAGCGTGTATTCCGGGCGTATCGGTTGCATCGCGCCCCCGGCCGAGGGATTCGGCAGTCGTGCCGGGCATCGAGATATACGACCGCTTCAAATAGACAGATTCATCATCGCGCGAGATCCCATGCGGGTGTGCATGGGTTTGCTTTTCGTCCACGTGAATGCGCGCCTTGCGCGGCCCAATTAGCATGGACGTTGCCACTGCCTATCGCAAATGCTGTCTTTTTTTGCGCTGCGCGTAATGCATCAACGGTGGCAACCGTTCACAGCTCATCGACGGACTCCCCTTCCACCTTTTTATCGATGATCGCCCGCGCATACTCAATCCCGGCTCGTGTCGCGTCGATGGGACTGTCAAACGGTTCCTGCTCCGGCACACCGAACATCTCCGATCTACCGCTCTCGCCACTGGCACTGCGCGAAATGTTGACGACGATATCGAAATGTCGCGGACCATCGTCCGGCTCATCGCGCTCTTTCGCGCGGCGCAACGCCTGGACAGTGATCTCGAAACCTTTGTAGTGATCGGACAAGGGGCGGGACATACGCGACTCCTTTAGGTAGCAAAAACGGTAGCAGAAACGGTAGCAGAAACTCAGGCAGTAGAAATTCAGGCAATAGAGCGACAGGATCGCACGGCTTTGCAACGCAGCGCACGAAGAGTGTAGGGAGAGACTGTGAAGGCGCTTTGTCGGCGTGGTGACACCGTTCATGCGAATGTTGCGACGCTACAACGGAGACTTTCCCGTGAGGATGCCTGTGAGCGGCGGTCGTTGCCGGCCGCGAAATCATCGAGCGTCATGTGCTGTTCAAGCGGGCGGTCGAAATGGAAATTGTAAGCCTCCCGCGCGAAACCGTTGTCGTCGGTGAAAGAAAGCTTACAAAGCCTGCATTAGCGGATCCGGAACAGAGTGAACTGGTTTTAGGCGGTTCGATTCGATTAATGCGCGCGTCTTTTGAACGACGCGGACGTCGCGTGTTTTTCGTTTCCTTAGGTTCGAAACCGTACGGCATTTGTATGGCTTTTTGCCATAATGGCTTGCCTTGGTTTGCCTCATTAAGCCACTAGACGATGGCAATGATGGCAAAAGCAACGGCAAATGCCGCAGCGGTAACGATACGTGCCTGACCTCGCAGCACTTCACCTCGTTTCACGTGATCCATTTAAAGGGAGAATCGCATGAAGATCCGGGCAACCATGGCAACGCTCGCACTGGGCGTCGCTTTAAGCGCGACCTTCGCTGCAACACCGGCGTTTGCCGATAACAGCCAGCAATCGAAGATGACGACCTGCAATGCGCAGGCTACGGGCAAGAAAGGTGATGACCGCAAGGCCTTCATGAAAGATTGCCTCTCGTCAGCACCTGCCGCCGCCGCTCCGATGACCCAGCAGCAGAAAATGACGGCGTGCAACAAATCGGCGACGGGCAAGAAGGGCGACGACCGGAAGGCCTTCATGAAGGACTGTCTCAGCAACAAGAGCTGAACCGGAACGAGGTGACGTTCGATTGCTGGCGATTGTCAGCTCAGGCCGCGTGGCTTAGAACACGCGGCTTTTTTCATGGTTTTTCCAAAGCGTGGATCGGTTAGGAATCCAGATATAAACCACGAATAAACCACGAATAAATCACGCATGAATCCCGCATGAATCAGGCGTAGGTGAAGTCCCGAACCCGGGAAAACCCCGCCCCGTCTTATTGCAGTGCAACTACGGTCGTGCTACGCGGCGCGCGTTTTATCTCATAAGATGGCGCGGAGGCGGCCCACCAGAATAACTAATGCGCCATCGGTCCGCCACAGTCAGCCGGCTTGCAGCACTGCAACGGACGGAGGCCCGAGGATGGTATGGCGATATAAAAACCGCTGGTTCAGGCGGTGGCTGGTCGTGATCGTTTTTTGGGCGGTTCCGGTCATGATCGTTGCGGCAAATGAGCTTCGCGAGCAGCTCGCGTACGATGCCCAGGATCTTGCGCACTCCCTGTCAACCTGGACGTTCACCGACGCGCAACGCGCCTCCCCCGCCGTTTCGCGCTGCCACGGTTCCCTCGACGAAGCGCGCACAGCCGGCTGCCCGCCGGACGTTGTCGCTGCCAATGCCACCAAGAACCAGGATGCGCAAGAGGAGTATTCGACTCGCCGCAGCGTGCTGTTTGGTTATCTATGGCATGCGTTTATCGGCTATTGGGTCGTACCGGCGATTACGCTGTTTTTGCTGGGTGCAGTGATTGGCGTCATTCGACGTTCCCTTCGCCGCCCCGCCACAAAAAACGACAAAGCGAAGCAAGCCAATGAATCCACACGGATTGCCAAGCCGTAAAAACCATCGCGTCGCAGCGCGGAGACAACACCTCTGCAAGCTTTTTGCACTATCTCACGCAGTTTTTCATTTTATTTTGACGGGTAACTTTGACCGGAATTCGATTGATCCGGCCGAGCTGGCCCGCCGTTTGCGTCCTCGATTTTTGTCTGGTGTGAGAGCCGAATGTTTCGCGCAAACAAGCGTTTTCTCATGCGGACGGCATCTCGGCCGGGCAGGTCAAAATTACCACATTGCATTTGCCTGACACGGCGAAAGCCAAGCGGGGTAAGGCTCCGCGTCATTTCATGACATGTTGCTCACGGTCGTGCTGTGTTATAAAACGCCATGCTGCAACACCCGTAGATGGGGTTTCCCAAAAAACCACGAAGGAGAAAACGATGCAAAGACGAAACTTCATGATCAAATCGACCGCCGCGCTTGCAATGGGTGGCTTCGCGCTGGCGGGTTGCACGACGACCTCGAACCAGGGCGCGCAACAAACGGCGGGCGACGCGGACGCACGCCGTTCAATCGACTCGGATATCGATGCAACCATGCAGCGCCTCTATGTCACCGCTCGCGGCTCGCGTGAGCTGGTTGGCAAGGCGCGCGGCGTGCTCGTGTTCCCGTCAGTGCTGGCGGCAGGTTTCATCGTCGGGGCGCAGTACGGCAAGGGCGCGTTGCGGGTTGGCGGCAGCTCGGTCGGCTACTACAGCACGACGTCGGGGTCGATCGGCCTGCAAGCCGGCGCGCAATCGAAATCGATCGTCTTCCTGTTCATGACGCAGGACGCGCTCGACCAATTCCGCAATGCGGATGGCTGGTCGGTCGGCGGCGATGCATCGGTCGCGTTGGTCAAGATGGGCGCGAACGGCAATATCGATTCGACCACCGCAACGGCGCCGGTCGAAGTGTTCGTGCTGACGAACGCTGGCCTGATGGCTAACTTGTCGCTGGAAGGCACGAAGGTATCGCGTCTGAAGATCTGATCAGGGTGTTTGGCTGGCAAGAGCCGGCCTGAATCCTGATTTAAACGCGAACGCGCATAAGTTAAAACCGCCGCGCAGCCCGACCAGAAGGTCGTGCTGCGCGGCGGTTTTCTTTTTGGCTTTGACGCTGGCGAAACGGCTTAAAGCGCGTTTTTTAACTCGTCGCGCTGTCAATCAGCTTGAAGCGCGAGCGCTTCTGCGCGCGCATGACTGCCTGATAAGCATCAACGTACTGCTGCGCCATGCGATGCGACGTGAAACGCTCTTCGAAGCGCTTGCGCACGCCTTCGCGCGACACCGTATGCAGCCGGTTGACGGCCGCCACGGCGCCAATCTCGTCCTCGACGATGAACCCCGTCACGCCCTCGTCCAGCACTTCCGGCACCGAGCCGCGATTGAACGCGATTACCGGCGTGCCGCACGCCATCGCCTCGATCATGACCAGCCCGAACGGCTCTGGCCAATCGATCGGAAACAGCAGCGCGTGGGCGCCCGAAAGGAAATTGGCCTTCTGGTCATCGGCAATTTCACCGATAAATTCCACATACGGCAGCTCCATCAACGGTGCGATTTCGCGCTCGTAGTACTCACGGTCCGCCGAGTCCACCTTCGCCGCGATCTTGATTTTCATCCCGCAGCGGCCGGCGATCCGGATGGCGGTATCGACACGTTTTTCAGGCGATATACGCCCAAGGAACGCCAGATACGTCTGCTCAACCGGCTGCGGCATGTAGCGGTCTTCCGGCAGCCCGTGATACACGGTGGTCAGCCATTTGGCCTGCGGCAACGGATGACGTTGCGCGTCCGAAATGGAGATGACCGGTGCCGTATTGAACGTGTTGAAGACCGGCTGCTGCTCCGGCAAATCAAGCCGGCCGTGCAGCGTGGTAACGAACGGCGTGTCCTGGCGCTTGAACAGAGAGAACGAGTAGTAATCCATGTGGAAATGCAGCACGTCGAACTCGTCGGCGCGGCGCCGCACCATCTCCATCAGCAGCATATGCGGAGCGATCCGGTCGCGGATAGCCGGGTCCAGGCGCAACGCGCGCGGCCACACGGCTTCCAGCTTCGCCTTGGTTTGCGAGTCACCTGAAGCGAACAGGGTCACGTCGTGGCCAAGTTCAACCAGCGCTTCGGTGATATACGAAACAACCCGCTCCGTGCCGCCATACAGCTTGGGCGGCACTGATTCGGTTAACGGGGCTATTTGTGCAATTCTCATTGTTCGCGTCTCCACTCGGTCTTACGTCGCCGTGATGTTTAGTCGGTGATAGTGATCGGCACGGGCGCCGGTCGCCCTCACGCGCGAGATTGATGTGCGAAGCGCGCGCGAGTACGACACCGTATTATTGGCCGGGGAAGCCTGAATGTTGGCAAAACTTTCACTTTCACGACCCTGTTACAGTCGCGAAACACTCGAATATCGACGAATTCCTGCGGTTTTCAGGCCGATATCCCGTTGCGAGCCGCTTTTTACATCGGCGGCGCATGTGTTGTTATTTGTTGCTTGCCGGGCGCTTGTTTGGCTGTTTGTTCAATTTCACGCCTCGCAGGTCGGCGAGAAACGAGTCGCGCCACACACCCAAGTCGTATTTGCGGAGCATCACCATGTTGGTTTCGTAGCGCTCGCGGCGCTCGGCGAGCGGCATGGAGAGCGCCCGCCCAATCGCCTCGCTCATGCCGACTATGTCGTGCGGATTCACCATCAGCGCGCCCTTCATTTCGTCGGCAGCACCCGCAAACTGCGACAGCACGAGCACGCCGGGATCGTCGGGATTCTGCGCCGCGACATATTCCTTCGCGACCAGATTCATGCCGTCGCGTAATGGCGTAACCAGCCCGATCTGCGACTCACGAAACAGCGACATCAGCTTCCACCGGTCATAACGCTGGTTCATGTAGCGGATCGGCGTGTAGTCGAGGCCCGAGTAGCGGCCGTTGATACGCCCAGCTTCGTACTCCAGGTTATGGCGGATCTGCTGGTAGGTATCCACGTCCGAGCGCGTGGGCGGCGCGATCTGGACCAGCGTGACATTGCCCCGCCATTCCGGCGATTTTTCGAGGAAATGCTCGAACGCCTTGAAGCGCTCGACCAGGCCTTTCGAATAGTCCAGCCGGTCTACGCTCATGATCAGTTTGCGACCTTCCAGGCTCTGCTTCAGGTCCATCACATCTTGGCGCGCTTCGCCGCGGGTGGCTTGCTCGGCGATTTCATCCGGGAAGATGCCAATACGGTACACGCCGGTTTTAAGCCGGCGGCCGAACGCTTCCACTTCGCCATCGGCCGTGGCTGTTCCATGCGCGTGCCGCACGATGTAATCATGAAAAGCAGCTTGGTCGCCGGGAGTCTGAAAGCCCACGACGTCATAACAGCAGAGCGACTTAACCAGTTCCTCGTGCGGCGGAATGTTGAGCAGGATCTGCGGAGACGGAAACGGGATATGCAGGAAAAAGCCCATCCGGTTGGTCACGCCTTCAGACCGCAGCG
Source organism: Burkholderia sp. S171 (assembly GCF_009766085.1). Classification (GTDB taxonomy): domain Bacteria; phylum Pseudomonadota; class Gammaproteobacteria; order Burkholderiales; family Burkholderiaceae; genus Caballeronia. The sequence goes on from NZ_LMUF01000016.1 coordinate 79,595, forward strand.
CCTCGCCAAACGGGATCAGGTGATAGTCGTGGACCCAGATGACGTCATCGGGTTGCAGCAGCTTGATTGCACGATGCGCCAGCCAGGAATTGACCCGTCTGTATCCCGCATATTCCTCGCGGTCGTAGACGGCCAGGTCGTTGCGATAATGGAAGACAGGCCATAAGGTCGCGTTCGAAAAACCGCGGTAATACTGGTCATAGTCCTTCTTCGGCAAGCCCACGGTGGCGAACGTGACCGCGCCGTCCTGTTCGAGTTTCGGTCCCTGGTTCGCTACGCTGTCGCTGACTACGTCGCCGCTCCAGCCGAACCAGACGCCGCCGCTGTCCTTCAGCGCGCCGAAGACACCCACGGCGAGGCCGCCGGCCGAGCCTTTGGTTTCTGTCGGAGAAGCTACTCGGTTCGATACAACGACTAGGCGGGTCATTACTGGCTTCCTTTTTTGCGATTCTGTTCAGGGTGTGTGTATTTTTTGCACGGCCACGTTTCGTGGCGCACCTACGTGCGAGGGTCGTAGCCGTTTATTTTTCTGTCGATGCTCTTCGTTCGGCTCCGGGCAACGGCCTCAGTTCAATTTCATTGTCGCGTTCTCCCGTGCCCGGGCGTGCTTCGCGGCCTCGCTACTCGGTCTCTCACTGTTGCTTAGCGTGAGCTTGTCCGCAATCTCGATGCCACCGCGCCTGCTCAGCGCCGGTCGGCGGGTTTAGCCGCGCCGCCGCCGGGCGCGCTCGGTGCGGTGCTCGCCGCCGAATTCGCCGATGCCGCCGGCCCGTGCCGCTCTCCCCGGCTCGCTACCGGATCGGCTTCCGTGTTCGCTGTCCGGCTCGATGCCGGCGGCCTGATCGTTCCGGCCGTGCCGTCAAGCCCGTCCGCCATGCTGCGTTCAAGCGGCGCAACAAAATCGACATGCTCCCCTTCCGGCGATATATCCGCACGCGTGCGCGGCAGGAATTGCGGATACGACGACTGCATGAAGTCCAACAAGCCTTCGCGCACCCGGCATCGAAGATCCCAGTTCAAGCCGGAATCGAAGGAACTGACCAGCACGCGAAGTTGCATCGATTTTTCAGTGGCGTCGGTGACCTGCAGCACTTGCACGCGCTTGTCCCACTCCGGCGCGTTCTGCAAAATCCGCTCGAGCTCTTCGCGCATTGGCGCAAGCGGCATGCGGTAATCGACGTAGAAAAACACCGTGCCAATGATCTGCGAACTGTTGCGGGTCCAGTTGGTGAACGGATTCTCGATAAACCATTGCAGCGGCACGATCATGCGCCGCTGGTCCCAGATCCGGATAGACACATAGGTGCCGGTGATCTCCTCCACCCGTCCCCATTCACCCTGGATCACCACGACGTCGTCGAGCCGGATGGGTTGCGACAACGCAATCTGCAATCCCGCGATCAAGTTGCCGAGCACCGGCCGTGCGGCAATACCCGCCACCAGCCCGGCCACGCCCGCCGACGCCAGCAAACTCGCGCCGACCTGACGCACGGCGGGAAACGTCATCAACGCGCCGCCAAAGCCGATGATCACGATCACTACCATCACCGAACGCGCCAGCACGCGAGCCTGCGTGTGAATCCGGCGCGCTTGCAGGTTGTCCTGGCTGTCGAGCGGATGAGCCTGCACCAAGGCTTCGGCCACCGCGGCCACTGAGCGCACGGCAAGCCACGTCAGCGCGACAATCAGCATCACGGTGAGCAGGTCGCGCAGCGCGGCGGCGAACGGCAGTGCATCGGGAGCTTCAACCAGCACGAAACCCAGGCCGAGGATGATTAGCAGCGCGAGCGCGGGTTTGTCGATAAAGCGCAATACCACGCTCATCAACGGGTACGGCCGCGCAATGCGCATCAGGATGCGGGCGCCCACGCGATGCACGCCGATGGCGAACAGCACGGAGAGCGCCGCCACGACAAGCGTGCCGGGCCAGGTACTAAGCGGAGCGGAAGCGATGCGCTCGAAGGAGTCGAAATCGAAGGAAGCGAAAGAGATCATCGTCGTCGTGGCATCCGCCTTTGGAAGGTGATATCGGAGGGATACGACGGGAGTGTGCAAAACCCGATTGCGTCTGCGTGCGCGTGGAGCGTAGTGGCGTCAGCGGTGATATCAGTGGTGATTTAAAGCAGTGAAATCAGCGGCCGACAGGGTTGACCCGCCAGCCGCGTGATGAGTTGACTATTCTATTGCATTGCAGCAAATGCTGCGCCGGCCGGTCGGTCGATGACCTGGCGGGCAGCCCGGATGCACTGTGTCACGCCCAATGGCGGCTTACTTTTCTGCTTTGCAGGGGAAAGCCTTGCCGAGCCCGAGCGACACCATGGTCGTGGCGTTGAAGTTGCCACGCGTGGGATTGTCGGCGATGAACTTGCGTACCGCGTCCGTCAGCTCCTGCGGTTTGACATCGACTGGCAGGCAAAAATACTGGCCAACCTGCGGTCCCGATGTGCCGCCAATTGCTTCAATGGTGTTGTAGATACCGTCAGCGGCACCTTCTATATAAGCCGCGCATGCGCTGCGTGAGGCTGTGTCCGTCTTGGTACAAAGCATGTTCAGATCGTTGCCCGTAAACGCGGCCGCGCTGAGCGGAAACGCGAGCACACTGGCCATGACAAAAACCCGCTGCATGATGGTCCTTTTTTATGTTGGCGGTTGCGGGCCGGCCTGGATGCGCAGGTGGAAACATCCTGTCTTGTTGGCCAACCCGTCTTATCAACGGACGAACCCGGACGCGCCATGTCTTGGCTCATCATTTCCGGATCACACCCGCTGTTCCTCGTATCGCGCGGTCGGGACCTGTTGTCAGTCAGACCGAAGTCAGTCCTGAGTCAGGTTCCTCGCCTTGCGAGCGTCATTTTGCACTGTTTGCGCCGCTTTGCGGTGCCCCTGACGCGCCCGCTGCGCCCTGGTTTTGCATCGATGCCAGCCGTGCCGCCAGCCCTTCCGCCACGTCTTTCTCGTGATACTGCTTCGCGAAGTCCACCGCCGTCAGGCCAATCTGGTTCTTCACCCGCAAATCAGCGCCTTCATCGAGCAACAGCTTGACCGTCGACAAATGGCCGCCGCGCGCCGCCATCATCAGCGGGGTCGTGCCGTTGGGCGAACCCGAGTCGATGTAGGCCGAATGGTCGAGCAGCACCTTCACCACGTCGTCGTGACCGTTGGTGGCGGCATAGTGGAGCGGCGTCCAGCCCTTCTTGTTCACTTCCGCGTCCTTCGCGATGAGTAGGTTCACGAAGGTGAGGTCGTCGTTGAGCGCGGCCAGCATCATCGCGTTTTCACCGGCGGGATCGAGCTTTTCAAGGTCGATGTTCGGGTTATCGGCGAGCAGTTTGCCTACCTTGTCCGACTTTTCCCGTGCCGCGATCACGAGCAGCGGCGTGCCGGTGTCATCGACGAGATTCGGATCCACGCCCTGTGACAACAGCTTTTTAACGGCAGATATATCGTCAAACTTTACTGCCTTGATCATGGAGTCGGCAGGCGTCGCGAAGGCGGGTTGCGCGATGGCGGCGGCCGTCAGCACCAGGCCCGTCACCAGGGTTCGCCACGTTTTACGCGTCAGGGTGGATTGGCGGGTCGAGGACGTGGAGAGGGTCGAAGCGGAAACCGTTGAAAATGTAAGCATGTGTTCCTTGGGGATTACTTAACGTTCTAATAACGAATCTTTCAGGCGAGTGATCGGACGCGCTGCGGTGAAAAATCTATGGCGCGCCTCACTGCTCAACTGGCTGCGGGATCTTGAACAGCGTGAAAAAATTACGCGTTGTGGCTGCCGCCAATGCTTCTTCCGGCAGCTCGCGCAATTGCGCGATGAAGCGTCCGACATAACTTACGTACGCAGGTTCATTCGGTTTCCCGCGATACGGCACCGGCGCCAGATACGGCGAGTCCGTTTCAATCAGCAAACGCTCGAGCGGCACACGCCCCGCGACGTCCTGCACGTCTTTCGCGCTCTTGAACGTGACAATGCCCGACAGCGAAATGTAAAAATCCTGGGCGAGCGCCGCCTCGGCGACATGCCACGGCTCCGTGAAGCAATGCATCACGCCGCCCGGCACGCTTGCGCGCTCCTCGGCCATGATCCGCAGCGTGTCTTCCCACGATGAACGCGTGTGGATGATCAGCGGTTTCGCCGTCGCGTGCGCCGCCCGAATATGTGTGCGGAAGCGTTCGCGCTGCCATTCCATATCGGCGATGCTGCGGCCTTCCAGGCGGTAATAATCCAGCCCCGTCTCACCAATAGCCACTACTTTCGGATGCCGTGCCAGTTCCACGAGGTCCGCCACACTCGGTTCACGCGCGTCCTCGTGATCCGGATGCACGCCGACCGATGCGTAAATATGCTCGTTTTCTTCGGCAATCTTCAACACCGAAGGCAGCGTTTCCAGATCAACCGATACGCACAACGCATGCGTCACTTTCAGCTCGCGCATTTTGTCGAGCACCTCGGGCAAACGGTCGGCTAAGCCTTCGAAATTGATGTGGCAATGCGAATCGACGAACATGGGTTTTCCGTTAAAGCGGGATTGGGTTGGCTGGCGAGCTAGCGATCATTCGGTGCGGCTTAGCCAAGCCGCCGGCCAAGAATCACGAGGTCTCGCTCAACGCCGTCCAGCAGGGCGACGCGCGGCAGCGACCCCCACGTCTGGAATTCGAAGCGCTGGAACAGGCGCAGGCTTGCTTCGTTGTGGCCGAAGATGAAACCCAGCAGCGTGTCGATACCCAACGCCGGCGCACGTTCCAGCGCCACTTGCAGCAGCTGCTTCCCTAGCCCTTTGCCACGCGCGCTTTCGGCGAGATAGATGCTGACTTCAGCCGTGCGCAGATAGGCCGGACGGCCGTAGAAATCGGAGAAGCTCAGCCACGCGATGACCTCGCCGTTTTCTTCGACGACCCATAGCGGGCGTGCCTTTGGGCCATGCGCATGAAACCACGCGAGCCGGCTTTCGACCGTGACCGGCTCGAGATCAGCGGTGACGAGGCGCGAGGGCACGGTGGAATTGTAGATGGCCACGATGCCGGGAAGATCGTCGAGCGTGGCGTCGCGGAAATTGGGATTCATAGCGTTCGTATGCAAAAAAGTGAGTCGGTAGTCAGGCCGTGGTGAACACGTCGCGATAGCCCAGGAACAGTTCTTCGAACACCAGCCGCGCGTTCAGCGGATGATTTTCCACCGCGCGCTGCCGTGTCACCGTCTTTTGAAAGCGGGCGAAACGCTCGGTATCGATCTGCGCAGCGCAGCGTTCGAGCGCCTTCGATGCCCCCGGGAAGTAGCGCGGACGGCCCGCCGTTTTCTGCGCAAGCAGGTCGTATAGCCAGCGCTGCAGCCAGCCGAGCACCATGGGCACCGGCAGCTTCTGCAGGCTTTCTCCGCACGCGAACGCGTCGCACGCGGGCCCGGCGGCCAGTTGCGCCAGCGCGAAATCACGCAGCGCGCGGTTTTCATCGGAGGCGAGCGCCAGCGCGGTCAACGGCGCGCCGCCGGCTTCTGCCAGCACGGCTGCGGGACGCTCCACGCCCTGCTGCGCAAGCCATGCAACGGCGGGCTCGGTGGCCGGGAGGGTCATCGGCCATTGGCGGCAGCGGCTGATGATCGTCGGCAGCAAACGGTCTATACGCGCCGTCACCAGAATGAATACCACGCCCGCGGGCGGCTCTTCCAGTGTCTTGAGCAAGGCATTCGCGGCGAACACGTTGATCGATTCAGCCGGATACAGCAACACGACGCGCAAACCGCCCCGGTGGGAACCGAGGCTGAAAAAATTCATCAGCCCGAGCACCTGATCAATCTTGATCTCCTTGCTCAGGACCTTCGTTTTCTTGCCGTCCTCGTCTGCCTTCTCCGCCTTGTCGTCGCTGATCAATTCGCCAGCGAGCGCTTCCGGCAGGACCGCGCGATAGTCGGGATGGTTGCCCTGGCTGAACCACAGGCAGGCAACGCACTTTCCGCATGGCTCGCGAGTGTCGGTCGGGGTTTCGCAAAGCAGGCTTTGAGCAAGATGCTGCGCGAACTGCAATTTGCCGATACCCGCGCGACCGTGCAGGAGCAACGCGTGCGGCCAGCTTGCGCGCAGTTGGTCAAGTCGGGTCCAGTCATCGGTTTGCCACGGATAGATCATGAAAAGTCTTTTGGATCAGGTGTTTGCGACAGAATCCTATGAGTCTGAATTTACTTTAAGTCGTTGCTAAAATTCAATGAATTCAATTGTTTGTTGACAGTAATTGAAGCTTTTTCGAGGCGTGACCAGCGGTTGTGTCCACGAATTTCAGCGACCAACACTACGTTTAACCAGACTTAAAGTAAATTCTATTTACTAATCTTTATTAAAAATCAAATACTTGCGACCACTGCTTCGAGTTGTTTCTGAATATCGATTATGGACTGGGTAGCATCGATTATTACAAATCGTTCCGGCGATTCTGCCGCCCGGCGCAAATACTCGGCCCTGGTTCGGCCGAAAAACGAATCCGATTCGCTCTCGAACTTGTCGGGTGAGCGAACCGCGCCGCGTCGTTCGCTGGCTATGTTCGTCGGCACGTCGAAGAGCAAGGTCAGGTCTGGCTGGAAACCACCCTGCACCCAGCGCTCGAGCGCTTCCAGCTTGTCACGCGGCAAGCCGCGACCACCGCCCTGATACGCGAAGGTGGCGTCGGAGAAGCGATCCGACAGCACCCAATCCCCCCGCGCCAGCGCCGGCTCAATGATCTGCGCCAGATGTTCGCGGCGTGCCGCGAACATCAGCAACGCTTCGGTTTCGAGGTCCATCGGCTGGTTAAGCAGCAAGTCTCGCAGGCTCTCTCCCAGCGTCGTGCCGCCAGGTTCGCGCGTGATCACGACCGAACGGCCCGTGGCTGCGATCTTGTCGTCCAGGCGCTGACGAAACCACGCGAGGTGCGTCGTCTTACCCGCTCCGTCGATGCCTTCAAACGTGATGAATCTGCCGCGCACCATCATTGTCCCCGGATGTACTTGTCGACGGCCCGATTGTGGTCGCCGAGATTGTCTGAAAAGAAGCTGCTGCCGTCACCGCGCGACACGAAATACAGTGCCGTGCTGGACGCAGGATTGACCGTCGCCGCGAGGGCCGCGACGCCCGGCAACGCGATCGGACCGGGCGGAAGGCCCATGCGCGTGTAGGTATTGTACGGAGTGTCCGTTTGCAGGTCTTTTTTACGCAGCCGGCCGCCGTAGGCCGAACCCAGGCCATAGATCACTGACGGGTCCGTTTGCAGCGGCATGCCGATACGCAGCCGGTTCGCGAACACGGCCGCGACCAAGGGCCGGTCGGCGGCGCGCCCCGTTTCCTTTTCGACAATCGACGCCATGATCAGCGCCTCGTAAGGCGTCTTGTACGGCAAATTCTGCGCGCGGGTACCCCAGGCTTCATCGAGGCGCTGCTGCATCAGCTTGTACGCCCGTTTGTAGACGGCGAGATCGCTCGTGCCTTTGTCAAAGAGATAGGTGTCGGGGAAAAACAGCCCCTCCGCGCTCGCCCGCGCAATCACGTCGTCCGGCGCGCCGATTGCCTTGAGCAAGTCGGTGTCGGTCATGCCCGCCGTGTCGTGCTGCAGCGCCGGATTGCCGTCCAGTTCGTTGCGCATTTTCTGGAATGTCCACCCTTCGATCACGGTCGCTACGTATTCGTTGACGTCGCCGCGGGCGATTTTCTGCAGCATCTCGTAGGGCGTGATGCCTTCCTTGAACTCGTAGTTACCGGACTTGAGCTGCGCGGAAAGGCCGAGCACGCGCGTCATCAGCACGAACAACTGCTGTTGGATGTGCGCGCCGCCGCGGTCCAGCTGGAGGGCCACGCTGCGTAACGTGCTGTGGGATTTGATGGTGATGTCGAGTTCGGGTGAGGCCAGCTCGACCGGGCTATTCGCCCATTTGAACACGCCGCCAACGAGCGCACCGCCAACCACGACCGCGACGACCGCCGCGGCCAAACATTTCTTCAAAAGGGACATGCGAAACACGCTCTAAGTAAGACCCATATAATACTTGTTCGCAATCGCCCAAGTCAGGTCCATGAATTCTTCGACCGCTTCATCGCTTTCATCTCCGCTTACGTCTCCCTTCGACGCCGTCCTTCACGCCGGCGTATTCGTGCCGCTGACGCAATTCGGCATCATCGACACCACCGGCGACGACGCCGCTGCGTTTCTTCACACGCAATTGACGAGCGACGTCCAGCACTTGGACGCATCAAGCGCGCGTCTCGCCGGTTATTGCTCGCCGAAGGGCCGCTTGCTGGCGTCGTTTTTGATATGGCGGTGCGGTGAGGCCGTGCGTCTGATGCTCGCCGCTGACATACAGGCATCGGTGCAAAAACGCTTGTCGATGTTCGTGATGCGCGCGAAAGCGAAGCTCGTCGATGCCACGCCGGCTCTCGCTGCGGTGGGTTTTGCCGGCGACGTCCGCAAGACGCTGTCCCATCTCTTCGACGCCATGCCCGACGGCGTACATGTGAAAGTGGACGGTCCGCTCGGCTCGCTGATCCGGGTTCCCGATGCCGCCGGCCGGCCGCGCTTCCTCTGGGTAGGCCCGAAGGCCGAAGTCGAAGCGCGCCTCGCCGATATCGAAAAACAGCTCACGCGTGCCCCGGCCGAGTTATGGGACTGGCTCGACATTCACGCGGGCGAACCGCGCATTACGCTGCCGACATCGGAGCAATTCGTCCCGCAAATGGTCAACTTCGACGTGCTCGGCGGCGTCAACTTCAAGAAGGGCTGTTATCCGGGGCAGGAAGTGGTCGCGCGCAGCCAGTATCGCGGGACGATCAAGCGCCGCACGTCGCTGGCCCATGCCGAAACCGCCAAGCCCGGCGACGAACTGTTCCACTCCGACGACCCCGGCCAGCCGTGCGGCCTCGTAGTCAATGTGGCGCCCGCGCCCGGCGGCGGCGTGGATGCGCTCGTGGAAATCAAGCTCGCGGCGCTTGAACAGGGTTCGGTTCACGTCGGTACGGCCGAGGGTCCCGCGCTGAAATTCTCGCCGCTGCCCTATGCGCTGCCGAGTGAAGTCTGACTTATTGCGGACGGGTTGCTCATGTGCCTGATTGTCTTCGATTGGCAACCGGATGCCGCGGCGTCCGATGCTGAGCGCCCATTGCTCACGCTTGCGGCCAATCGTGACGAGTTTTTTCGTCGCGAAACCGAGCCGTTGCACTGGTGGAGAAGGTTGGAAAGCGCGCCGGAAGTGCTCGCCGGACGCGACCTGACGGGTGGCGGAACCTGGCTCGGCGTCACGCGCGACGGCCGTTTCGCCGCGTTGACGAACTATCGGGCGCCAGCGGAAGTGCGGCCTAATGCGCCGACTCGCGGTACGCTGGTCAGTGACTTTTTGTCGGGCGCACCGATCGCGCCGATGGCCTATCTGGACGCGGTGGCCCGCGACGGGCATCGGTACAACGGCTTCAATCTGGTTGTCGGCGACTTCACGCGGCGCGAACTGGCCTGGTACGGCAATCGTGCCGATGCGCCACCTTCCCTGCTTGATCCCGGCATTCACGGGTTGTCGAATAGTTTGCTCGATACCCCCTGGCCCAAGCTTGTCGCGCAACGCGACGCGCTGCGGGATCTGCTTCACGTCGATGAACGGCCGTCGCTGGACAGCTTGATCGAGACCATGCGCAATCCCCAACTCGCCGATGACCATCTGCTGCCGTCCACCGGACTCTCGCTTGAACGCGAGCGTGTGTTGTCGGCGGCGTTTATTGAGTCCGAGGGTTACGGCACGCGCAGTACGACGGCGTTGCGGGTTGCGGCGGTTAACGGTGATTTGACGCTGCAGATCAAGGAACTTAGCGACGACGATGGTTCGCACAACATCCAACGTCCCGGCGCGTTCGAACGAAGCGATGCCTTCACGATCGTGCGGGCGGCTTAGGACAGTTGAACTCCAAGCGGAACTTTGTGCGCCTAAAGTTCCGGGCGCTGATTCTTATCTCTCTGTGACGTCCATGTATCGACGCAATGCATCTGCCGCGTCCGCATGCGCTTTCGCCACTTCCGGCACAAAACCGCCCATCTTGAAGAACTCGTGCGTCATGCCTTCATAGCGGACCAGTTCGACCGGGACGTTTGCCCTTTCAAGCTTGGCCGCATACGCCACGTCTTCATCGAAGAGCGGATCGTGATCAGCGGCAGCGATCCACGAAGGCGCAACGCCGGTGAAATCAAGCACCGACCCGCGTGCGTCCAGCGGGGCGAAACGCCAGTCGTCACGGTCTTTATCGTCGCGAAGATACTGCGCAAAAAACCACTGAATAGTTTTCGCCGATAACACAAAACCCTCGGCAAATTGCGCATGCGATTGGCTATCCTGCCGCGCGCTTACGCCGGGATAAATCAGCAATTGAAGACGTAGTGGAATGCTGGCATCGCGAGCGAGCAAGGCGCACACCGTTGCGAGCGTGCCCCCCGCGCTGTCGCCACCGACCGCGAAGCGCGTGTTGTCGAGCCCTAGCGATGCCGCTTGCGCGTGAAGCCACGTGAGGGCATCGAAGGCATCGTGCACGGCGGTCGGAAACTTGTGTTCGGGCGCAAGCCGGTAATCGACCGATGCCACCGCGCAACCCGAATCCGCGGCGAGGCGTCGGCAGAGCGAGTCGTGGGTATCAATGCTGCCGACTACAAAACCGCCGCCGTGAAAGTAGATCAGCGTAGGTGTGGGAGCAGTCCAGTTGGGCTCGACGGGGTGATAAAGGCGCGCACGAATGGACGCTTGATCACGCGTGGGAATGGTGAGTTTCTGGACATCGAACATCGCGGCCGGCGCGATGTCGAGAATCAGCGCGCTGCGCTCGTAGGACGCGCGCGCGGCGGAAGCCGAAAGCGTGTGGAACGGCGGCCGCTTGGCCTTCGCGATGAGTTCGACGACCTGTGCAATGGCAGGATTCAGCGGCATGGGAGCGGGCAAATGGGCGAGCGTTGGAAGCTCGCGATGATGACATAGGGCGGCGAATTCCGCGCGTCAGCTCGTCAAAACCGTCCGCCTACCCCCTCACCTCCGGCTTCAACGACAACGGATCGGTCGGATTGCGCAATTGCGTGATGTCATCGAAACGTAGTTGCACCGACGCCAGAATCTTCGGGTGCGTAAGCACATAAAACCGCCGTTCGCGCACCGCTTCGAAGGTCAATTCCGCCACCTGTGTCGCGTTCAGTTTGCCGCTCTCTACCGCCTTCGTGAGCTGCTTTCCGGCCATGCGCTGCGATGCCGTCAATGGCTCATCGTTGCGTAAGCCTTCGGGCCGCACCCGCTCGGCATTCGCGATGCCTGTCGGCACGAATGCCGGACACAGCAACGAACAATCCACTGGACCGCCGACAATTTTCAAATCGTGATACAGGGTCTCGGTCAACGCGACGACCGCGTGCTTCGACGCGTTATAGACGCCCATCCCTGGCGCCGACAGCAACCCCGCCACCGACGCTGTATTCACAATATGCGCGGGCTGTTGTTGCGCGAGCATCAATGGCGTGAACGCGCGCAAGCCGTTCGCCACGCCCATTACGTTGACGCCGAACACCCACGCCCAGTCGTTCGCACTGCTTTCCCAGACGAAACCGCCCGTGCCGACGCCCGCGTTGTTGAAGAGCAGATGCACCGCGCCGTAGGTATCGATAGTCGTGTGCGCCAGCGCATCGACCTGCACGGCATCCGACACATCTGTGGGCACGCCGAGCGCTTCAGCACCCAGACCACGCGCCATCTCGACCGTTTCCGTGAGGCCTTTCACATCGACATCGGCGAGTACGAGCTTCATGCCCAGCGCCGCGCCCTTCAATGCGAACTCACGGCCGAAACCGCTGCCGGCGCCGGTGATCACGGCCACTTTGCCGTCGAACTGATCCACTTTGTCTCCTTTAATCCTTTAGATCTATATAGATCCAAACCTTCAGATCAGCTTGACGAGCTGCTTGCCGAAGTTCTTGCCTTTGAGCAATCCGAGAAAAGCCTCCGGGGCATTTTCCAGGCCCTGCGCAATCGACTCGCGATACTGCAGCTTTTTCTGCGCAACGAGCCCGCCAAGTTGCGTGAGCGCCTCGGGCCACACTTCCGGCGCTTCGCTGACGATAAAACCCTGCACCTTCAAGCGCTGCGTGAGCAGCAACGCGGGCTTTTTAAGTGGCATCGGCGAACCGTCGTAGCTCGCGATCATCCCGCACAACGCAATCCGGCCGAACGCGTTCATGCGCGATAACACGGCGTCCAGTATTTCGCCGCCGACGTTTTCAAAATAACCATCGGCACCGTTAGGCAACGCCGCCTTGAGGTCATCATGCAGGTTGCCGGCCTTGTAGTCGATGCACGCATCGAAACCGAGCGTCTCGGTGACGTAGCGGCATTTGTCCGCCCCGCCCGCTATGCCGACCGCGCGGCAGCCCGCTGCTTTCGCCAACTGGCCGACCACGCTTCCTACCGCGCCGCTCGCCGCGCTGACCACGACCGTTTCACCCGCTTTCGGCGCGATGATCTTGTTGAGCCCGAACCATGCGGTTACCCCAGGCATGCCGACCGAGCCGAGATAGGTGGAAAGCGGGATGTGGGTGTCGTCGACTTTACGCAGGCCCTTGCCATCGGACGTGCCGAATTCCTGCCAGCCAACCATTCCGACCACTTTGTCGCCGATCGCGAACTTCGGATTCTTCGATTCCACCACCTCGCCCACCGTCCCGCCGATCATCACCTCGTTAAGCGGCTGCGATGCGGCGTATGACTTCGATTCGTCCATGCGGCCGCGCATGTAGGGATCGAGCGAGAGGAAGTGATTGCGCACGCGCACTTGCCCCTCGGCCAGCGGCTCGAGCGGAGTCTCGACGAGTTTGAAATTATCGACGCTTGCCGCACCTTGCGGGCGCGAAACGAGGAGGATCTGGCGATTGATTGAGTTGTGTTCTGACATCGTGATACTCCTGTGCGGTCCAGGGATAAACCAGGGCGCGCGGCGCGCTCTGGAAGCGGCGTCAGGCGTCGCTGGGACCGGGTGTGGCGGACGGATCTGAACGGAGGCGTTGCTGCGCGATATCGCGGCCGACGGCGAGCTTGCGCATGTATTTGAAGGTGCCGAGCGCTTTTGCGACGAAGTGGCCTTCGCTGTCGCGGATTTCGCCTTCGCAATACGCCATTGTCGTGGAGCGGTGCAGCACGCGGGCAAACGCGCGGAGTTCGCCGCGGCCCGGCTGCATGAAGTTGACTTTCATTTCGACGGTGACCACGCCGATGCCGTTGTCGGCGAGGCTGCGCGCAGCCATCGCGAGGGCGACGTCGGCGAGGGTCATGGTCACGCCGCCGTGGGCGATGCCCCAGGTGTTCATGTGCGTGGCGCTCAGCGGCAGCAGGACTTCGCTTGCGCCATCTTCGGCGCAGATGAGCTGCACGCCAAGTGAATCGACGAACGGGCTTTCTGGGAGCGTGGAGAAATCGGTCATGGTCTCAGACTTCGTAATCGATGCATTGACGCGATTCACGTACCGCCGCAACAAAGTCCTTGATTGCCAAGTGCTTCGGGTGAACTTGATAGGCTTGAAGGGCTTCGGGATTGTCGAAGTCAGAGACAAGGACCACGTCATACGTGGCTTCGAAACCGGGTTGCGCCACGCCCACTTCAAAGTGCCCCTGACCTGAAACAATGCTGCGGCAGCTTTCGAGTTTGGCTTTCAGTTTGACGATGTTTTCAGCGCGAGTGCCGCCCTCGGCGCTTTCCTTCAACTTCCACATGACGATGTGACGTAACAAGACGGGCTCCTGGATGTAGACGATGACTCAGTCGATCGCCCAAGCGTATCAAAAACGCCGGGCGACCGGTCAAAATCACACCACTTCGAACAACCCGGCCGCGCCCTGCCCGCCGCCGATGCACATGGTCACGACGACAAACTTCGCGCCGCGCCGCTTGCCTTCGATCAACGCATGCCCCGTGAGGCGCGCCCCCGACACGCCATACGGATGTCCCACCGCAATCGCGCCGCCGTTCACGTTCAGGCGATCAGCCGGAATACCCAAGGTATCGCGGCAATAGAGCACCTGCACGGCGAACGCTTCGTTCAGTTCCCACAAGTCGATATCGCTGACTTTAAGGCCCGCCTTCTTCAACAACTTGGGCACCGCGAACACCGGTCCAATACCCATTTCATCCGGCTCGCATCCCGCGACCGCGAAGCCTCGGAAAATCCCCAGCGGCTTCAGCCCTTCCTTCTCTGCCAGCGTAGCGTTCATGACCACACATGCCGACGCGCCATCGGAGAACTGGCTGGCATTGCCCGCCGTGACCACGCCGCCAGGCATCGCGGTGCGAATCTTCGACACCCCTTCGAGCGTCGTGTCGGCGCGAATGCCTTCATCGGCGGACAGCGTGACTTCCTTCGTGAACATGCGGCCCGTGGCTTTATCGGCGACACCGGCTAGCACCGTGATCGGCACGATTTCGTCGTTGAACTTGCCCGCCGCTTGCGCCGCAGCGGCGCGCAATTGCGATTGCACGCCATACTCGTCCTGCCGTTCTTTCGATATCTCGTAACGCTTGGCGACGTTCTCGGCCGTCTGCAGCATCGACCAGTAGATAGCGGGCCTGTGCTCCTTCAACCAGCCATCGAGCAGCATGTGCTGGTTCATCTCGTTCTGCACGCACGAGATGGACTCCACACCGCCAGCCACATAGACATCGCCCTCGCCGGCGATCACGCGTTGTGCCGCCAGCGCGATGGTCTGCAGCCCCGACGAGCAGAAGCGGTTCACGGTCATGCCCGGCACGCTGACCGGCAAACCCGCGCGCAACGCGATCTGCCGCGCGATGTTCATGCCGGTCGCGCCTTCCGGATTCGCGCAACCCATGATCACGTCTTCCACACGCGCCGGGTCAATGCCCGCACGCGCCACGGCCGCTTGCGTGGCATGGCCGCCGAGCGTCGCGCCGTGTGTCATGTTGAATGCGCCGCGCCAGGATTTGGCGAGGCCCGTGCGTGCCGTCGATACGATTACCGCGTCAGTCATGCTTGTCTCCACTTCGAATACGAATAGGGTTGGTTCATTGGGCTTAACCGGCGGGTTTAAACCCGCGAGTTCAACCCGCCGTTCAGCGTAGCAAGTCCGTCGATCCGATTCGCGATACACCCGCTGCCGTCATCTGCTCCCACGCCCGCGCAAGCGAACCGTCGAGATCGATCGCGCGACAGGCATCGTCGATAACGACCGCTTCGAAACCCGCGCTGCGTGCGTCGAGCGCCGACCACGCGACGCAATAATCCGTCGCCAGCCCGCAGCAATAGACCCGCTTCGCGCCGACATCGCGGAGATAACCCGTGAGGCCCGTCGGCGTTGTGCGATCAGCTTCCATGAAGGCCGAATAACTATCGACATCCACGTGATGGCCTTTGCGGATCACCATCCGAGCGTGCGGCACGTCGAGGTCGCGATGCAGCGCCGCGCCGTCCGTGTTCTGGACGCAATGCGTTGGCCATAAAACCTGCTGGCCGTAGCTCAGCGTGGCCAAGTCGAAAGGCGCGCGCCCCGCGTGATTTTCGGCGAAGGAAATGTGCTTCGCCGGATGCCAGTCCTGCGTCACCACCACATGCGAAAACGCGCGTGCGAGGCGGTTGATCACCGGCACGACTTCGTCGCCGTGAGCGACCGGCAACGCGCCGCGAGGCATGAAATCATTCTGGACATCGATCACAAGCAGGACTTCGTCAGCGCCTTTCATCGCGAATCTCACCGGTTGTAGCTAGATCTTGAATCTAGCTCTTGAATCTAGCTGTTGAAGCCGCGCCCTTCTGCGGCTAGTTCAGTCACGCGTGCCGCGGGCTTCCAGGCTTCGCCGTTGGCTTGGTCCGCATATTTGCGCATTGCGCGTTCGACGTTGTACAGGCCGACCGTATCCGCATACAGCATCGGCCCGCCGCGATACAGCGGGAAACCGTAGCCGGTCAGGTAGACCATGTCGATGTCCGACGCCTTCGATGCAATCCCTTCTTCCAGGATCAGCGCGCCCTCATTAACGAGCGCGAACACCAGCCGTTCGACAATCTCATCGTCGGAGATCTTGCGGCGCGTGACACCTTGCTCCTTCGAGTACGCAACGATCATCTCGTCGACGATCTTCGACGGATGCGCCGTGCGATCGCCGGCCTTGTAGTCGTACCAGCCCGCGCCGGTCTTTTGTCCGAAGCGCCCCGTCTCGCACAAGCGGTCCGCGATCTTCGAATACTTCAGATCGGGTTTCTCTTGATAACGCCGTTTGCGAATCGCCCAGCCAATGTCATTGCCGGCGAGATCGCTCATGCGGAACGGTCCCATCGCGAAACCGAATTTTTCGACAGCACGATCAACCTGCGCCGGCAACGCGCCTTCTTCGAGCATGAAAAGCGCTTGGCGCAGATACTGCTCGATCATCCGGTTGCCGATAAAACCATCGCAGACGCCCGACACCACGGCCGTCTTCTTGATCTTCTTCGCGAGTTGCATGACGGTGGCGAGCACGTCCTTCGACGTCTTCGCGCCGCGCACGACTTCCAGCAGCTTCATCACGTTGGCCGGGCTGAAGAAGTGCATGCCGACGACGTCTTCGGGACGCTTGGTGAACGCTGCAATCTTGTCGACATCGAGCGTAGACGTATTCGATGCCAGGATCGCACCCTTCTTCGCGACCTGATCGAGTTTCGAAAACACCTGCTCTTTCACGCCAAGTTCTTCGAACACTGCCTCGATGATCAGGTCCGCATCCTTGAGGTCCTCGTAGGCGAGCGTAGGCGTGATCAGCGCCATGCGTTCTTCCAGTTTCTCAGACGTCAAACGTCCCTTTTTCACGGCGCTTTCGTAGTTCTTGCGGATGGTGGCCAAGCCACGATCCAGCGCTTCCTGCTTCGTCTCCAGCAACGTGACCGGCAGGCCCGCGTTGACGAAATTCATGGCGATACCGCCGCCCATCGTCCCCGCGCCGATCACGCCAACACGGTCGATCTTGCGCACCGGGGTGCTCGAAGGCACATCGGGAATCTTGCTCGCTGCGCGTTCACCGAAGAACGCGTGCCGCAGCGCGCGGCTTTCGGGTGTCTGCACCAGGGCCATGAAACATTCGCGTTCGATGGCCAGGCCTTTATCGAAACCGAGCTTCACGCCGGCTTCCACTGCATCGATACATTTGAGCGGCGCCGGGAAGTTCTTCGCGAGCGGCGTGACGCCGTTGCGTGCGAACTGGATAAAGCCCTCGGCGTTCGGATGCTCGATCTTGCGATCACGGACCTTCGGATGCGGGCCGGTTTGCGCGCCCACTTTTTGCGCGAATTTGACGGCTTCGTCGAGCAGATCGCCTTGCGCCATGTGATCGAACAAGCCCGTGCCGGCCAGTTTCTCCGACATCACCGGCGCACCCGACACGATCATGTTCAACGCCGTTTCCAGGCCGACCGCGCGCGGCAAGCGCTGCGTGCCGCCTGCGCCCGGCAAGATACCAAGCTTGACTTCGGGCAACGCGATCTGCGCTCCCACCGACGCCACTCGATAATGCGCCCCAAGCGCCAGTTCGAGTCCGCCGCCCATCGCGACGCTATGGATAGCCGCGACTACAGGTTTTGCGCTGCCCTCCACGACCTTGATGACCGTGTGCAGCGTGGGTTCCTGGGTTGCCTTGGGCGTGTTGAATTCGGTGATATCGGCGCCACCGGAAAACGCCTTGCCCGCGCCGATGATCACGATCGCGCTGACGGACGCGTCCGCCTGCGCTTTTTCAACGCCCTCGACCACGCCAAGCCGGGTGGAAAACCCAAGGCCGTTCACGGGCGGATTGTTCAGCGTAATAACGGCGATGCCGTCGCGAGTCGTGTAGTCCACTGCCATTTGTCTACCTCCATTCGATGCCTGCGATAGCCAGATTCTCCGGGAAACTCCCGGAAAGCGCTGATTACCGTGTCGCTGGGATTGTGAGTTACCCGAGAAGAATACACAAAAAAGAACGCTCGTTCAATTCTGTTAATTCTGAGATGGGAATAAGCTTCGAAGAGACGTGCGGGGAAAGTCGGGCTGCGCGTCGGCAGCCCGGTGAAGCGAAAAACCCTGAAACTAAGAATCGGACAAAAACTCAGACCACTTTTTCATCAACCGTCGGCAGCACATACTCGCGATACAACTCTCTTAGCCTCAACTTCTGCAGCTTGCCTGTAGCCGTATGCGGGAGTTCATCGGCGAAAACAACGTCATCCGGCTTCCACCATTTCGCCACCTTGCCGTCGTAGAACGCGAGCAATTCCTCACGCGTGACGGTCGCACCCGGACGCAGCACGACCACCACCAGCGGCCGCTCCGTCCACTTCGGATGCGAACACGCAATACACGCTGCTTCCGCGACCTGCGGATGCGACATCATCACGTTCTCCAGGTCGATCGAACTGATCCATTCGCCGCCGGACTTGATCACGTCCTTGCTGCGATCGGTGATGTGCATGAAACCATCGGCATCAATGGTCGCAACATCGCCGGTCGGAAACCAGCCGTCGACCAATGGCGAATCGTCCTTGCGGAAATACCGGTCGATCACCCACGGCCCGCGCACATGCAGATCGCCGAACGATGTACCGTCCCAAGGGAGTTCCTGGCCGTCATCGCCAACAACTTTCATGTCCACGCCGAACATCACGTGGCCCTGCTTTTCACGCAGATGCCGCTGCTCTTCCGGCGAGCGTTGCTGCTGCTTCCAGGTGAGCTTGGCAAGCGTGCCGAGCGGTGACATCTCCGTCATGCCCCACGCATGAATCACCTCCACGCCGTACTCGTCTTCGAAGCTGCGCAACATGGTCGGCGGACAAGCCGAGCCGCCAATCACCGTGCGTTTAAGCGTATTGAAGCGCACGCCCGCCTGCTTCATGTAGTTCAGCAAGCCGAGCCAGACCGTTGGCACGCCTGCCGAAAACGTGACGCCTTCGGTTTCCATGAGTTCGTAGAGCGCTTTGCCATCGAGACAATTGCCGGGCAGCACGAGCTTCGCGCCGACCAGCGGCGCGGCGTGCGGGATACCCCAAGCGTTGACGTGGAACATGGGCACGACGGGCAGGATGGCATCGCGGGCGGAACAGCCCATGGCGTCAGGCAGCGACGCCGCAAACGCATGCAACACCGTCGATCGATGCGTGTAAAGCGCGCCCTTCGGATTGCCGGTCGTGCCCGATGTGTAGCAAAGAAACGATGCCGAGCGTTCGTCGAGGACGGGCCAGGTGTAGTCGCCGTCGCATTTGCCGATCAGCGTTTCGTAGCTGAGCGCGGGCGTGGCCATATCGGCGAGATGGGTGCTGATGCAGGTCTCGTCGCCGAGCGCAATCCAGCCCTTCACGTTCGGACACTGCGGCGCGATGATGTCCACCAGCGTGGCGAACGTCATGTCGAACGCGACGTATTCGTCGTCGGCGTGATTGACAATGAACGCCACCTGATCGGGGAAAAGCCGCGGGTTGATCGTGTGGCAGACGGCGCCCATGCCGGTCACGCCGAAATAGCATTCCAGATGGCGATATCCGTTCCACGCCAACGTGCCAATGCGTTCGCCTGGTTGCACACCCAGTCCGATCAGCGCCTGCGACAGTTGTTTCGCGCGCTTTTCGCATTCGCGCCAGGTATAGCGATGAATGTCGCCTTCAATACGGCGCGAGACAATCTCGGTATCGCCGAAATGGCGTGCAGCGTGGGATAACAACGATGAAGCGAGTAGCGGTACATCCATCATCTGGCCGAAAAGCGGCGACGTCATGGGCGAGTTCCTCACAAGTCCGGATGCACGGGGTTTGATGCCTGATCTACTACTGGAATGGATACCTTAATCGATCCTTGAGCCAACGTGGGAGCCAATCGCGCGGGCTCGTGCAGCGGCGCGGGGGCGGAATTACAATATCGGTTAATCTTGAGGTGCTCAATATGTCGTTTTCCCCAAGCAGCACCGCAGCAGTTGCGGAGCCGGCAAGCCTTGCGCCCGTGGTTGCGCCCGTTGATTCGCTGCTCGCATCGATCGAAACCGATCGGCCCGATGCATTCGTTTCACTCGGCTCCGCCTTTCTCACCCGTCTGCCCGCCGCCCCTTTACCGGAGCCTTATCTGGTGGGTATTTCCGCCGATACCGCCGCGCAATTGGGTTTCAACGCCGCTGACGCGCGTGATCCTGCGTTCGCCGCGCCGTTTGCAGCGCTTTTTGCGGGCAACCCCACCCGCGAATGGCCGGCTGAGAAGTTACCGTATGCATCGGTGTATTCGGGGCACCAGTTCGGCGTGTGGGCCGGCCAGCTTGGCGACGGCCGCGCGATCGGCCTGGGCGAGATTGAACACGATGGCAAGCGTTTCGAGCTGCAGCTAAAAGGCGCGGGACGCACGCCGTATTCGCGCATGGGCGACGGACGCGCGGTGTTACGGTCATCGATACGCGAATATTTGTGCTCCGAAGCCATGCACCATCTCGGCATTCCGACTACGCGGGCGTTGTGCGTCATCGGATCGGATCAGCCTATTCGCCGCGAAACCATGGAAACGGCCGCCGTTGTGACGCGGGTCGCGCCGAGTTTCGTGCGCTTTGGCCACTTCGAGCATTTCTACACGAACGATCGGCTCGATGAATTGAAAAAGCTCACCGATCACGTGATCGCCCGGTTCTACCCGCAGTGCCGCGAAGCCGACGATCCCGCGTTGGCGCTGTTGCAGGAAGTCATGCACCGCACCGCCGACCTGATGGCGGACTGGCAAGCCGTCGGGTTTTGCCATGGCGTGATGAACACGGACAACATGTCGATACTCGGGCTGACGATCGATTACGGCCCGTTTGGTTTTATCGATGGATTCAATGCAAATCACATCTGCAATCACTCGGATTCACAGGGCCGGTACGCTTATAAAATGCAGCCGCAGATTGGCTACTGGAATCTGTTTTGCCTCGCGCAGACGCTGGTGCCGCTGTTCGGCCCGCAATACGACAGCGACACTCGCAACGATAAGGTGATCGAAGACGCGCAGCGCGTGCTGGAAGGGTTCAAGGACCGTTTTGCGCCCGCACTCGAGCGCCGTATGCGTGCGAAGCTCGGGCTGGCTGAGATTCGCGAAGGCGACGATAAACTCGCCAGCCGCCTGTTCGAAGTGATGAACGCGAATCGCGCCGATTTCACGCTCACGTTCCGAAACCTGGCCAAAATGCGCAAGGCTGACGCATCTGGTGACGCGCCAGTGCGTGACCTGTTCCTCGATCGCGCCGCTTTCGATGTCTGGGCGAACGACTACCGGCTGCGCTTGTCGGAAGAAACACAGAGCGACGAAGCGCGTGCAAGCACGATGAACGCCGTGAATCCAAAATATGTCTTACGCAATCATCTGGCCGAAAATGCCATCCGGTTGGCTAAAGAAAAGGATTTCTCCGAAGTCGAACGACTGGCACAGGTGCTGCGCCATCCCTTCGATGAACAACCTGAATTTGAAGCGTACGCCGGCCTGCCGCCCGACTGGGCGAGCGACCTGGAAGTCAGTTGCTCTTCCTGAAATAGCCCCCAAATAAATAAGCCGCTGTTGGGTCTTTCCTTTTGGACCCACTTAGGCTCCGCTAAAGATCTGGAGATAGAACCATGAACCGAGACGATCTCACGAAAGACCCCGTTGCACCGCTGCAGAAGGACGACGCCGCGTATCGAAAGGAATTGACCGATATCCAGTACCAGGTGACGCGCCACGCCGCCACCGAACGGCCGTTCACCGGCGAATACTGGGATCACACGGAGCGCGGCGTGTATGACTGCGTGTGCTGCGGTACGCCGTTGTTCGAGTCGGATACGAAATTCGATGCCGGTTGCGGCTGGCCGAGCTACTTCAAGCCGATCAACGGCGAAGTCATCAACGAAAAGACCGATCGTGCGCATGGCATGCTGCGTATTGAAGTGCAATGCAAGAACTGTGGCGCGCATTTGGGCCACGTCTTCGAGGACGGTCCCGCGCCGACCGGTCTGCGGTACTGCATCAACTCGGCTGCGCTACAATTCGAACCCAAGTAAGCGCGTCGGGCGACGCCGGCCGGTGAGTCGGCCTTGCTGCGGCGAGTCGACATCGGCGCGGCGGGCTGCCTCGCCGCGCGTTTTCAAACGCGCCCGACTTGCAGCTGACTGCGGCCATTCACTCGCCAGGCGTCGCGCTGTGCCGGTAGCGAACCGGTGACACGCGGCGCGTGCGCGCTTTCAAATTGATGCCCTCCTCGTCCCTACGACATGAAATTTCTGTTCGATCTATTTCCGATCCTCCTCTTCTTCGTCGCATTCAAGATCTGGGGCATCTACACCGCCACCGCTGTTGCCATTGTTGCCACGCTTGTGCAGATCGCGTGGGTCGCGTTCCGGCATCGCAAGGTCGATCCCATGCTGTGGGTGAGCCTCGGTGTGGTGGTCGTATTCGGCGGCGCGACGCTCGTGCTGCATAACGATACGTTCATCAAGTGGAAACCCACTGCGCTGTACTGGCTTTTTGCCGGCGCGCTGATCGTGTCGCAGGTCGCTTTCGGCAAGAACCTCATTGAAGCGATGATGGGCAAACAGATTGTGTTGCCGCATCGCGTGTGGGGCCAATTGAATCTTGCCTGGGCCGTGTTTTTCGCGATTCTCGGCGTGGTGAATCTGTTCGTCGCGTTCAATTACACGACCGATCAATGGGTCAACTTCAAGCTGTTCGGCGCGACCGGGTGTTTGCTGGTGTTTATCGTCGCGCAGAGTTTGTGGCTTGCCAAGTATATGAAAGAGGACGAAGGGAAATGAGCGATCCTGGGTTTATCGAGAACTTCGTCAACGCGTCGGCCGAAGCCAAGATCGCTTATCTCGAAGCGCGGCTTAATGCGGCGCTGGAAGCGTCGCAGGTGCATATCGACGATGACAGCGCGGCGCATGCAGGTCATGCCGGAGCCTCGGCGGGAAGTCACTATACGGTTACCATTGTAGCGGCCCGATTCGCCGGGAAGCCACGCGTGGCGCGGCATCGGCTAGTGTATGATGCGCTGGCCGACGAGCTGCGGCAGGGTATTCATGCGCTTGCCATCAAGGCTTTTACGCCCGAAGAGTTTGCAGACCAGTTCGAGTGACCGCTTAGTAACTCAATGGTCCGTCAGAACTGTCCTTCAGTTCAATTTTGCTTTAAGCCAAGATCTCCAGCCCTCGTTCTGATCAGGAACTATTGATGATTTTAAAAAATCCCCGTATTTGGGTGTTGCTGGCCGCGTTCGCGGCGGCGCCCGTGTTTGCTCAGAACATTGCCGTGGTGAACGGCACGCCGATTCCGAAGTCCCGTGTCGATGCGCTTGTCGCGCAACTCGTTCAACAGGGTCAGCAGGACACGCCGCAATTGCAGGCGGCCGTGCGTCAAGAGCTGGTGAATCGCGAGATCCTGATGCAGGAAGCGATGCGGCGCGGTATTGCCACGCGACCTGACGTGAAGGCGCAAATTGCCGTTGCTCAGCAGACCGTGGTCTTGCGCGCGTTGATTGAAGATTTCGTGAAGAACAATGCGCCGACCGATGCCGAGATCAAGGCGCGATACGACGACATGGTGAAGCAAGTTGGCGGCGGCAAGGAATATCACCTGCACCATATTCTCGTCGACAACGAAGCTCAGGCTAAGGACTTGATTGCGAAGATCAAGGCTGGCGCGAGTTTTGAAGATCTGGCGAAGCAGTATTCGAAGGATCCGGGATCGGGCAAGAATGGCGGCGATCTGGACTGGTCCAGCCCGCAGGCGTACGTGCCGGAGTTTGGCGCGGCGGCTGAGAAGTTGAAGAAGGGTGAGATGACGGACACTCCGGTCAAGACGCAGTTCGGCTGGCACATCATCCGGTTAGACGACATTCGCGATGTCGCACCGCCGCCGCTCGAGCAGGTCAAGGACCAGATTGCGAAGCAGATTCAGCAGGAAAAGCTGCAGGCTTTTGAAGAGGGTTTGCAGAAGAAGGCTGTAATCAAGTAGGGGGTTGCTCGCCAAGTAGGGGTTGCTCGCGCCGGTGGACCGGAGGAGGGGTTTGCTGGCGCGGATTCGTCGGGGTCAATGGTGGGGTTGCGCGGTTGCCGGGTTAGCGGTCGGGGTCTATGCCGGGTTGGTGCTTTCGGGCTTAGTGGTCTGCGAGAGTCGGATTTTCTCTTTATCACTGTTAGCCACTGTGCGTGGCGGCACGTCATTTCTTTGTCCAAAGCGACAAAGAAACGAAGCAAAGAAAACGCTTTCAACCACACTACCCTAAGTGTCCACAGCGCGCAGTTTTGATTCATAGGTGCCCCAAAAGCACGGTGCTCGCCAGAGCCACGGATGTGTGAAACCCTCCTTCTCCGAACACAGGTTTTGACACGCTTCGCCACCAGTGATTGAAGCTGCCTAAGGTTCACCCCGCGCTATCCGCGGACAACCTCCTTCCAAATTTGTATGCATACCTAACCATGGAGCCAACCCAGCTCGAAACGAAGCCGCAGGATGCGCAAGGCCATACTCACGAAAATAACCGCGCAGGCAGAGCATCCAACTTGCCAAAAACTGAGACAGTAGTACGCGTAAAGTTACTACTTATCAAGCTGTGGTCCACGCATACGGCAGGCCAGACAGCTAACCTACAAAAAAGCCAGCGCAATAAAGACGTGTGAGGCCGCGCCGGTTCCTTGGCAAGGGTGCTTGCCCGAGAGCACGGGTGGCGAAGCGTGTCTATGTCAGGATTCGCGAGAAGGAGGGTTTCACACATCCGTGGCTCTGGCGAGCACCGTGCTTTTGGGGCACCCATGAATGAAAACTGCACGCTGTGGACACTTAGGGTAGCGTGTTTTAAA
>NZ_LMUF01000002.1 GCF_009766085.1 Burkholderia sp. S171
AAAAGCACGGTGCTCGCCAGAACCACCGATGTTTGAACCCCTCCTTCTCGCGAATCCTGACATAGACACGCTTCGCCACCAGTGCTCTCGGGCAAGCACGACTGCTTGCGGACCAACCGGGCCTCGTGCATATTCATTGCTACGTTTCTTCATGGGTTGATTGCTTGGTCAGCACGGTCAATTTTTTGGGTATGGCCTCGCGCCTCGTTGCGACTTCGTTTCTAAGTGGGTTGGCGACGTGGTTCGTCATGCGAACAAATTCGATGGTTGGTTTTCGCGGATAGCGCGGGGTGCTCCTTGGACAGATTCAATCACTGGTGGCGAAGCGTGTCAGAACCTGTGTACGGAGAAGGAGGGTTTCACACATCCTTCGCTCTGGCGAGCACCGTGCTTTTGGGGCACCTATGAATAGAAACTGCACGCTGTGGACACTTAGGGTAGCGTGGTTGAAAGCGTTTTCTTTGCTTCGTTTCTTTGTCGCTTTGGACAAAGAAATGACGTGCCGCCACGCACAGTGGCCTATAGTGATAAAGAGAAAATCCGGCTCTCGCAGACCACTAACACCGAAAGCACCAACCCAACACCGACCCCACCCGCTACCCGTGCAACCACGAGCAACTTCGCACCGCACCACACCCACCAAAAACCGTCCACCGGCGCGAGCGAACTGCTCATGCTTGATGCCCTGAGGTAGGGCCGGACGAAATGAAAAGGCAGTTCCAACCTTCGTTGGAACTGCCTTTTCATTCGACCCGAAACCTCATACGCGCAAATCGGGTCTCACGGGTTTCAAGCCCTGCGACGCACGACGAGCCCCCAGACGAACAGCAGGACGATAGCGCCGACCACCGAGGCAATCCATCCCGCAGCTTGCCCTTCGTGATACCGGCCGAGTGCGCGGCCGGCGTAGCCAGCCACCAGCGAGCCGGCAATGCCCAGCACGATCGTCATGATCCAGCCCATGCTGTCGTCGCCTGGCTTGATCGCCCGGGCAATCAAGCCAATGATGCCGCCGATGATAATGGTGCCGATAAGTGAAAGCATGAAGATTCCTCCGTAGTGTTGGCGAAACGCCCGGGAATATCCGGGCGCGCGCCGGCGCACATGCGCGCGACACGCCTGCAGCAAAAAGACGGGCGGTGCGCAAAGTGCCCGTCGAGTAGACCGGTCGACCAGCGTGTGGGCATTTTCGACGATGCCACGGCTTCTTGCAGGTTAAAATTCGTCGCATCAGCACGGTGCAACACCCGCGTGCTCCCACACCGTTTCATGCAACTCGAGCGACTCATTCCTATGACCGATTCAACCCCCGATCTCCATACCGACGAAGACACCACACTCCACGAAGCTCGCCTATGGCGCGACGACGGCTGGACCGCAAAGGTGATCAAGAACGAGGATGATGACGGCTGGGCGGTCGAAATGATCAAGGACGGCGAAGCCGAACCGGCGCTCACCGGTCCCTGGACCATGGGCCGCGACAAGAAGAACCCCAAGCCGCTCGATCCGAATGCGTTCCGCACGCTGATCAAGACGGCGTCCGAAGTATTGCGCCGGCACGAGCAACAGCGCCACGCAATTCTTCACAAGGATTTTACGGTTCGCGCTGACGGCGAGGAGGTGACGGTGTCGTTGGATATCGTCCCTGACGAGGACGATCCCTACGCAGACCTGAAGGCGCTCGATTCGTTCGGCGCGCTGCTCGCCCACGTGCGCGTGTCCGCAGGATTCAAGCTCAGCAAGACCAGCGCGCAGGCCTGGGTGGACAACGACTTCCGTAAGCCCGACTGATCGCCGCGCACGCTGACATTGATACTGACACGCCTTGGCGGCGCGCAGAATAGATTAATAAACGCCGGCTACGCCTTCTGGCCGATGTTTGAAGCGGCGATGCACCCAGTAATATTGTTCCGGAAAACGCACTATTTGCGATTCCAGGAACTCGTTCATGCGGCGGGCATCGGTTTCGTCGCTTTCCGACGGAAAGTTGGCAAGCGGCTCGAAAATCGTCATTTTGTAGCCCTTGTAATCGGGCAGCACTTCGGTCACGAACGGCACCACGCGCGCGCCAGCAAGGCGTGCCAGCCGCGACACCGACGTAAGCGTGCAGGCCTGTACGCCGAAGAACGGCACGAACACCGAGTTCTCGATGCCGTGATCCATGTCGGCGGCGAGCATGACGGAACCGCCCTTGCGCAGCAGCTTCAGAATGCGGCGGCCGCTGTCGGCGCGCATCACCATGTCGGCGCCGAAGCGGCCGCGCTGTTCTATGGCGAGCGTGTTGAGCCGCTTGCTGGACATCGGCGTATAAAGCGCGGTGATGGGCAGCTTCATGGAGTACAGCATGCAGCCCACTTCAATGGCGACAAAGTGGAAGCCCATGAATATGGTCGGCGGTGAGTTTTCGTCGTCGAGGTCAATGCGGCTTTCGAGCTGCACGAGTTTTTCGATAGCTCGAGCCGAACCAAACCACTGCACGCCGCGCTCCACATAGCTGCGCACGACGTGACGAAAATGGGAGCGTCCGAGCAATTCATATTCAGCGGCGGTCTTCCCGGGAAAGCACAATTGCAGATTGACCTGCACAATATGTTTTCGACGGCTCGGAATGCTATAGAGCAGCGCACCAAGGCCGCTGCCGAATCGCGCGACCAAGCCATAGGGCAGGTGAGCGAGCGCGCGGAGCAGCGCTACGACGAGCGAGAAACCGAAGTTGTTCAAACTTGCCCCTTGAGACGGGCGGCGAAATGCGTATGACGAGCGCCGGATGAATTTAAACTTCGACGATCGGCATGCTGCCGGATGTCGAAGAGGAGTAACGGCGAAACCCAAGCGCGGCGAGAGTGATTGACCCTTCAGCCGGGGAACCAGGAGGCGAAAAAGCCGCAGAACACGGTTGTTCCGAAGAACGTCCGACGCCGCCGGAATGTTCAGCGTCGCGGGTAATTCGCGAACCTGCGCCAAGGTAAAAGTCGAAAGTGTCGCAATGATCGCACACACGGACTCCGCCATACAGTTTTGGCGTGCCTATCGAGTCTTACCCGTGTGACATGCGTGTCAACTATGCGCTTACTACATGCGGCACGATCGTTTCATTACGGCGCGCAAGCGCCGCCTGCAACCGGAGACAAGCTTATGCACTTTCTATTGATGTACGAATTGAGCGCCGATTACCTCGAACGCCGGGCGGCGTTTCGTGACCGCCATCTGGCGGTGGCGTGGGCATCGGCGGAACGGGGAGAATTGTTGCTGGGCGGGGCGCTGGAGGCACCCGCCGACCGGGCGATGCTGCTGTTCGAAGCGGACTCGGCCGCCGTGCTGGAGGCGTTCGCGCGGGCCGATCCGTATGTGAATGAGGGGCTGGTCACGCACTGGGAAGTGCGCAAGTGGAATACGGTGGTGGGCGACGGGGCGGCTCAGCCGGTCAGGCCGGCGTGAGCGCCCATGCCAGCGACATGCAGGATCATGACTCGCTGGTGGTTTCCTCGTGCGCGTCCTCGTCGCGGGCTGCAGCAGGTCTTGATGCCGGCGCTTTCGCGGGCGTGGATGCCGGGCGGCGAGCCGTGCGGAACAGGCGGGTGAGCGTATCGTCCATTTCCTGCGAGCGCTCGAATAATTCCGCCAGCCAGTCCACGAACGCGCTAACCCTCGGCGCGGCTTGCCGGCTCTTGACGAACGCGACCGACACGTTCATTGGCATCGACTTCCATTGCGGCAATACCTCGCGTAGTTGCCCCGAACGGAGGTACGGCAACGCGGCAATGCGCGGCGGCTGAATCAGCCCGAGCCCTTGCAGGCCGCATGCGAGATACGCATGTTCGTCGGTGACCTGAACAAAACCCGCCATCTTCACGGTCACTGCTTCGCCATCGACTTCGAAGTCAAAATCACACGGCCGGCCGGTGCGAGCCGACACACAGTTCACCGCGACGTGCTGCGCGAGTTCGTCGAGTGTCTTGGGCGTGCCGTGCGCTTCCAGATACGCGGGAGTCGCGCACGTCACGTGCTCAAACGTGCCGAGCCGCCGTGCGATCAATCCGGAATCGGGCAATTCGCCGAGCTGTACGCTGCAATCCACGCCTTCTCCGACCAGATCGACGGCGCGATTGCAGATACCGATCGACAACTCGATATGCGGATAACGCGCATGGAAATCAGGCAGCGCGGGCACGACCAGCGCCGTGGCGACTGTATCGGGCAACTCGATGCGCAGACGGCCGCGCAGACGCTCGTCGCGGCCGAGAAAGCCCGCTTCCAGATCGTCGATATCCGCAAGAATGCGCACGCAGCGCTCGTAACACTCGGCTCCTTCGGCCGTGAGATTGAGGCGCCGCGTGGTGCGTGCGAGCAGTTGCACGCCGAGCAGCGCCTCGAGTTGTTGAATGGTCGTGGAGACACTTGCACGCGGCATGCCGAGAGATTCGGCGGCGCGCGAGAAGCTGTTGGTATCGACGACGCGGATGAAAACACGCATGGCATGAACGCGATCGGTCACGGGAGTTTTCCTTAGAGGCGATGAGTGCGATGACCGGCGGGCACCTTCGGGTGATGCAGAAGGAATGCCGGCAAGGTTCACACTTTAGGCATCAGGACGGTTCGCGTGAATACACAAAAGTCGCGGATTCTTGCCTGCTTCTCCGGCTAAAGCGTGGGCAACTCGCCGCGCAAACGGCCGCTTGCCGCTCCGCCAATGGCGCTGGCGCTTCCTCCGCCTCCGCCGATCCGCCCGCTCACCAGTCCGCTCATGTCAGCACCGGACGGCGCCTGATAGAGCCGCAGGCCCATCTCCGGCAGGATAGACAGCAAGTGGTCGAACACATCGCCCTGGATGCGTTCGTATTGTGTCCATGCGGTGACGGCGGTGAAACAATACACCTCCACCGGAATGCCTTCCGATTGCGGTTCCATCATGCGAACCATCATCGCCATGTCCTGCCTGATCTCCGGATGCCGCTGCAGATATGCGAGCCCATACGCGCGGAAGGTGCCGATATTCGTCAGCCGCCGCCGGTTGGCCGGCTCGCTGGCGAGCTCGCCGAGATTCTTGTTCGCCTGGTCGACTTCAAGCTGCTTTTCTTCCAGATAATCGTGCAGCAGGCGAAATTGCTTGAGGCGTGTGGTTTCTTCATCGGTGAGAAAACGCACACAGGTGGCATCTATTCGCAGCGTGCGCTTGATGCGCCGCCCGCCCGATTCGAACATCTGCCGATAGTTTCTGTAACTCTCCGAGAACAGCTTGTAGGTGGGCACGGTAGTCACCGTGTTGTCCCAGTTCTGCACCTTTACCGTATGCAGCGCGATGTCCTTCACGAAACCATCGGCGTTGGATTGCGGCATCTCGATCCAGTCGCCTATGCGCAGCATGTCATTCGATGTGAGCTGCGTGCTCGCCACCAGCGACAATAACGTGTCCTTGAACACGAGCAGCAGGACGGCCGACAGTGCGCCGAGCCCGGACAGCATCCAGAGCGGCGAGCGGTCGATCACAATAGACAGCACCAGCACGCCGCATATCAATGCGAGCGCGAGCTTGCCGATCTGGATGTAGCCTTTGATTGAGCGTGTCTGCGCCTGCATGCTGGCCGCGTAGACGTCTTGCCATGCGCTGAGCGCGCCGCCCATCGCGAAGAAGACGCAGATCCATGCGCTGGCGTGCGCGAGCCGCTCGATCACGTCCGCCAGATGGCCGATGTGCGGCACATCGCCGATACCGATCGCCACCGCCGCAAACGGCACGGCGTACCAAAGCTGGTGATAGGCGCGATGCCGGGCGAGCGACTTGTCCCACGCCTGACGTTCGGTCAGGACGAGCAGACGGTGCGCGAAATACAGCACGATGCGCGCGACCACCCACTGCGCGAACAGCGCCGCCAGCGCGAGCGTCAGCAGGCCGAGCGCGAATTGCGCCCAGTGGTGGGTGGGGTAGTGCTGCTGCAGCGTGTCTGCAACAGTGTCTATCAGATCATCCAGATTCAAATTCATGCGGGCAGTGTGGAACATGCAAAGGCGATGCAAAGGCGAGTGAAAGCGCGACCCGTATTGTGCATGAAAGGCGGCGCTGCGCTTTCTGTATCGGGTTCTGCGTGCGCTCCATTATGATGACGGCTTCATGCATTCCCGCGCGCGAGCGCAACGTTCATGCGAACCGTCAAGCTGGAGCACAACGACGACACCGTACTCGACCCCGCCGATCCCCAACTGGTCATGCGCGGCTCCCTGCTGCTGGACGGCCATGAATGCGGCGGCTGGGAACAGCGGCGCGACGGCACGTGGATCGCGCGGCTTTCGGCGTCCGGCGAGACGGTCGTCGCGGCCAGCCGTGACCAGCTCATCGAGCGCCTGACGCTCGTTTCTCTCTGATCTTCATCCTTCGCTCATGTATCTGTCGATTCTGGCTGTAGGTATTGGCGGCGCGCTCGGTTCCCTGTTTCGATGGGTCCTCGGCCTGCGCCTGAACGCGTCGTTTCCCAATCTGCCGCTCGGGACGCTCGCGGCAAACGTTATTGCGGGCTATGTGATCGGCGTGGCGGTGGCGTGGTTCGCGCGCTTCCCCGGGGTATCGATGGAATGGCGCCTGTTCGTCATTACCGGTTTGATGGGCGGCCTGTCCACCTTCTCGACGTTCTCGGCCGAAGTCGTCGCGCATTTGCAGCAGGGGCGCTACGGCTGGGCGGCGGGCGAGATCGCGATCCACGTGACGGCCTCTGTCGTGATGACCATTTTGGGCATCGCGACTGTCTCGCTCACGCGCTAAAGAACCCGTGCATTCTCCGATACAACCCGTCATCCGGCGTTATGAAGCGGCGGATCTGGATGCGGTTATCGGTGTGTTCCTGCGTTCGGTGCGCGAAGTGGCGTCGCGTGACTACGATGCAGGCCAGATCGGGGCGTGGGTGCACGTGGACCGGGAGGTTTGGTCGCGTCGCCGGCTTGACCGGCCGACATGGGTTGCGCTGATCGACGGCGCGATTGCAGGTTTCATTGATCTGGAAGGAAGCGGGCACATCGATATGCTGTTTGTCGATCCGGCTTGCCAGCGCATAGGCGTGGCGAGCGCGCTGCTTGATACGGTGGAAAAGGCGGCGCATATGCAACGGCTCGCGCTCCTCGATACCGACGCCAGCATTACCGCGCGCCCGTTCTTCGAGAAGCACGGCTTTCAGATCGTCCGCTCGCAAGAAGTGGCGCTGCGCGGCCAGCGGCTCACGAACTTCCGGATGGAGAAACGATTTGGCGCTGTATAGACAACCGGTCGAAAAAATGGCCGGATCGATCCCTGAAAATACGATTTAGGTGTTTTCAGGCCTTGTTTTGGGGGATTTGTTTGTTTAGACTGGGCCGCAACTTGTATAGACAGGACTTGCGATGATCGAATTGACCCCCGGCCACCTCACGCTGGCGCACTTGCGCCAGATCGCCCGCGGCTCCGACGCCTTAACCCTCGATCCGGCCAGCTTTGCCGCCATCGACGCTTCCGCGCAAACCGTTGCCGACATTGCCGCCAAGGGCGAGCCGGCCTACGGCATCAACACGGGTTTCGGCCGTCTGGCAAGCACCCACATTCCCGCCGATCAGCTTGAACTGTTGCAGTGCAACCTGGTGTTGTCGCATGCGGTGGGCGTGGGCGAACCCATGTCGCGCCCGGTCGTACGTTTGCTGATCGCGTTGAAGGTGTCGAGCCTGGGACGCGGGCATTCGGGCATCCGCCGCGAGGTGATCAACGCGCTGATCACGCTTTTTAACGCCGATGTCCTGCCGGTCATCCCGGTCAAGGGTTCGGTTGGTGCATCGGGCGATCTGGCGCCGCTTGCGCATATGTCGACGGCGTTGCTCGGTATCGGCGAAGTCACCATCCGTGGCGAACGCGCGAGTGCGCTGGACGGGCTGCGCGTTGCCGGTCTCGAACCGCTGACGCTGCAGGCTAAAGAAGGGCTCGCGCTGCTCAACGGCACGCAGGCTTCCACGGCGCTCGCGTTGTACAACATGTTCGCGATCGAAGACTTGTATCGCACGGGGTTGGTGTCGGGCGCGCTGTCGGTGGACGCTGCAATGGGTTCAGTCGTTCCCTTCGATGCCCGCATTCACTCGCTACGCGGTCACGCCGGACAAATCGATGCGGCGGATGCCTATCGCACCTTGCTGGAAGGCTCCGCGATCAACTTGTCGCATCAGGATTGCGACAAGGTTCAGGACCCGTACAGCCTGCGTTGCCAGCCGCAAGTCATGGGCGCATGCCTCGACCAGATGCGCCATGCAGCGAATGTCTTGTTGATCGAAGCGAAT
>NZ_LMUF01000077.1 GCF_009766085.1 Burkholderia sp. S171
GGGCGAGAAAAGGAGGGGATGCATCTGCAGGATATCGCGGCCGCGTCTTCAGAGGGGGATAGCATGACCTCACGCCTTCTATAAAAGCCCTCCCTTAGTCTTTTGATTATCCCATGACATTACACTTATTGTGAGGGGGTTATTTGACCGGACAGCTCTAGGGTTCGCAATGCTCCTCACAATATATCAAAGCCACCAAACATCCGGCCATCTATTCCGCTCTTCTCATGTTGGTTGTGAATATGTAATGCAGTCCAGGCTTCGTAGAACACAATGATCTAATAGAGGTGCATAAGTTGTGCAGAACCCTTGGAGTCTCATGGAATCGCGAATGGTCTCTAGGATCCCCCGGGCCATACT
>NZ_LMUF01000017.1:0-83207 GCF_009766085.1 Burkholderia sp. S171
AGCAGCAGGCGTTCGGACTCCTTGCGGTAGGTGTCGAACGTCGCCTTCGTATCGATGAAGCGCGCGAGCCACGCCCTGATTGCGTCGACGTCATTTTGTGCAGCAATTTGAGGACGGTTGCCGAGCGCGCGGTTCGTGCCATTGCCACCGTCGAACTCGGGCGGCAGCTGTAGCTGTTCAAGCGGCTTGAGCGACAGTAGGGTGCCTTCGGACATGCGGAGGGGCTCAGAAAACGGCATGTTGGGGTGAGACGCGCTCAATTCACACAATCACTCATTTTACTCGACATTATAGTCATAATGTCTAAATTATGGATTTCTATTCAAGGTAATTAACGTTATACGTTATATTATCAACAGATCAATTGTCTGGAACTGCTTGCCATGGATGCTTCGCCCGCCCTGGAGGCGCAACTGCACGCGGACATCGCGCAGGAAATCGACCGGCTGCGCACGCAGTTTCCGCGCACCCAGGAGCTGTATCGCGAGGTCTGCGTGTTATTGTTTTTCCGGCACGGCATCACCCCCACCGCGAACCGGCTCTATCAGCTGGTGAAGAAGGGCAGCATGAGCGCGCCGGCCGAGGCGCTGGCACGCTTTTGGATGACCCTGCGGGAAAAGAGCCGGGTGCGCATCGAGCATCCCGACTTGCCGGCGGAACTACAGTCCGCCACCGGGGAACTGGCAGCCGCGCTCTGGACGCGGGCGGTCGACATGGCGCAAGAACAACTGGCGACCGCGCAGCTCGAAACGCAACGATCGGTCGCGGACGCACAGGTCAGGCAAGCTCAGGCCGAGGCCGAACGCGACCAGGTGCGTCAAGAACTGAAAGGCAGTGCGGCCGCGCTGGACGGAGCGCAGATCCGCATCACGGAACTGGACCAGGCGCTGGCCATCTCCGTCGCCGCGGTGTCGACGCTGGAGGAGCGGTTGCATCTTGCGCAACAGGGCGAGCAGCAGTTGCAGCGGGCGCTCGAAACCGCGCGGCATGATTTCGCTTCTGAACTGGACAAGCTGCGTGCAGACGGCACGCTGGCGCAGGAGCGGCTCAAAGCTGCCGAGACCCGGGCGCTGCTGGAAATCGAACGCGAGCGGCAAGCGGCCGCACGCTTGCAGAAGGACCTTGATACGGTTACCCGTAAAGCGGAACAGGGCGTCAGCCGTCATCGCGATGACGTGCAAAAGCTGCAGGGACAACTTGGTAATCTGCGGCAGCAAGTCGGTGTGCTGGAGGGTAATCTGGAGGCGCTGCGCACCGCGAATGCGCGTTATGTCGCTGAAGCGGCGCAGGCGCGTAATCAACGCGACCAATTGGCACTGTCGCTGACGCATGCCGATGCAAAGCGACAAGTGTCAACGGCAAAACGGGCAGCGGAGCGGACAACTGGCCCGCGCACGAGTAGTGCGCCGATGCGGAAATCGCCACGCGTGCGCAAATCTTGATTGCATCGCGGCGGTATCCGATGTCGGCGTCACCATCGAAGTTCGACATCGCGCTCAAGCCTCGTAACGCGGTATCTCCACCACCGAAGTCGCCTTAGGACGACCCAGCGCGTCGCAACGGGCGATGGCGGCTGGCGCGTACGCGCTTCAAGGTGCGCCTCCGCACATCGAACGGGAACATTAAACCCGACCAGATACTTAGAATTCGGCGTAATCGGCGTTTTGATCCGCAAAATGCTACAGTTCTGCTCGTCATAAAAACAATGAATCTAACGATCTGAGGGGACGATTGATGGCGGGAGAAATGGCTGTTCATTTGTTTGATGTGCGAGCGATTCAAAGGACGCCTCCGCTGACCGAACTGTTGGAGCGTATTCACCAAGACGGCATTGCTAATCGCTTGAAGACTGTTGGTCAGCAAGAGGTCCGCCTAGAAACTATCGCGCCGCCCCGCAGCGCGGATAACAATACCGCGTATTGGCTTCTGGATTTTACGAAGATTCGATTCGAGCACGGGCCTGGTAAGGCAAGCAGAGAAGATCCGATTGAGGGCTTTGAACTCGAAGCAGATCAAGGGTTCGGTGAGGAGACGGCGGCGCTGTATGACCCGCAACGACAAGTGATACTGATCCAGTACAACCACTATGGCGTGCGGTCCTCGATCATGAAAAATTACTTTGCGCTCTATGGCCATGACGCTAACGCTGTGGGGTCTTACGAATTCAACATTCGTATGGACGAAAGCGCTGATGTGAAGTTTGCCCAGAAGGAAATCATCACAAAAATGCACTTCAAAATTGCGCCGCCTCGAATGACACAGGCGCAGCGTGACGGTAACGTATCCCTTGGTCGCTCGCTGGATGTTAGCGATAACCTAGGTGCGGAAACCATTGAGGTTATCGTCTCCGCTGGTCGAAGCGGGAACGCGGCATTATCATTCCAGCGGGCAAGGGCACTTGCGCGTCGGTTGATGGAGATGCGCCATGTAGGGGAAGACCAAGATCCGATTGTGTCAAAGCTAGAAGTCGTCGGACGTGATTCCTTGCTGGAACCGCTCGATGTTGTCGACCTCTTAAAACCAAAGCTTGAACAACGAATCGGCGACCTTATCCTAGGTGCCGATCGGCGGTACACTCAACGCTCCCGGTGGGATGGATTAATTCGCGCCCGCAATGGCTGGGGGCGCGTTATCGCGGGATGACCATGTCACTGAAAACAGAGCGTTGGTACCCATTCGTTATATCAGGCGCAGCGGGCATCGCATGGTGGCATTTCAAACTTCCATTGCCGGAAGCGATAAAGGAATTCTTGTCGGCGGCCATAAGCGTCGGTGCAATACTCACTGGATTTATCGCCACCGCCCAAGCTATCCTTGCGGCCTTGCCTACCGACACAGTTGTGGGCCGTCTGCGAGCATCCGGCTACATTGATGATCTCATCACTTATCTAGCGGGCGCGCTCTATGGTTGCCTATGTTTCAGTGTCTACTCGATGGCGGGTTTTTTCTGGAACGAACATCTCCCATATTGGTATGGGCCTGTCTGGATCGCACTTGCTGGATTCTCTGCGATGTGTTTCCACCGCGTATCTAGAATCTTCTTCAAGATTCTTCGGTGGGCACCACCCGTGTGAATAGGGAGTGAGTAAGGGTCATTGAACTCGTTGTCGAAGGGCTAGCGGCGTGGCAATCAATTGCACATTTACGCCGTTGTTTTCGCTCGCATGGCGCTTTGTCGACTCGTGCCGATTCACGGGCCAATGCTGAGGTAGCCATGCCAAAACGACTGATCGGCGCGAACGACATAACCGTGCTGCAGGTAGTTCACATCGCTCGCGCAGAATTCATACAAACGGGACAAGTGTCTTGAGGCACATGGTGTGATTTGTAGCTCCATCAATACCCCATAAAAATCGTCGTCGCGCGTTCTATGGGTGTAGTTTCTGACGCGAGCAGGTAAGCCGAAAACCGCCCGGACCCGTGACGGCTAGGGCTCACCTATTTGCTTAGCAGCCGAGGATGTACGAGACCGGCGAGAGGCAACTGAATCATATCCTCGAACAACGCCGCCCGGTTTCGTTCAATCTCTGCCCAATCCCCGTCCGTATCCCCGCCGAGAAGAACTCGTTCAGTAAAGCCGAAGGCTTCGTTGACTTGCTCGACAGTCATGTTGCGGAGGTGACGGGTTCCTGCATACATGTTCATGATCTTGTACACCTCTGGAAATGTCACGCCCCGCTCAACGACGAGCCGCACCGCGCGAATGAGAAGCGGTTCACGATCGGATCGCTTGCTGATCTGCGCAAGCGCCTCAGCATCATCGGTACGAGGGCTTACAGAGTAACTATCTGTCCAATGCTGCCAAAGTACATCGTCGCATTCGTTCTGAAACTGAATGACTCGATCTCGTACACGAATGTTCTTCACCTTCCCAGGCTCGATCGTCGTAAGCCACGCAGCCATTTTTCGAATTGGCAGACATGTCATGCTTTGCGGGCCGCCAACAGAAGGTATTGTCAAATCGACAACACCCCATCGTGTACGGTTGTCAGTTACTTTACGGTACTGGCTCGCCCAATCTAGGCCGATCCCTCCCACGATATTTCATCGGGGTGTAAGGTTGACCTTTGTGCTCGATCAGGTATAAATCCACACCGTAAAACGGTACTTTAATTTGGCGCGTCCGCGCCGTGGTGGTAGTATCCACGTGTTCGTCCTAGTAGATTGAACATTAAGCCTCTGCCGGATCCGCCAAGATTGCCGGTAGGGGCTTTCCCGCTTTAAACGCGGTAGCTTCTCAAAGTTGTCGTCTGTTTGCGATCATCCTCCGTGGCCTATGCGGCATCCTCATCTTCGTCTGGCGCATTCTTCCGCCACTCAATGTCATCAGTAAGGTCCATCGGGATGGCGATGGGGTCTTCCTCTTCGTGAATGCTGTTCCAGTGATCTGCGTCCAACGAAAGCTGAACGCCATCGCCGACCATCTGCTCACGGCGATTAATTAGCGACTTGTGCATTTGGTGTCGCGGCGCTTCGTCAATGTCGATCCACAACGTGAGCTGTACCCCTCCCTGGCTAACCGGCAGGGCGTGGTTGGCGCGGTATGGTTTTCCCGTCCTGGGATCGCGGCGAAACTCTTGTCGTGCAGCCTGTGTGAACTCCGTCGCCAACATGTCGAAGGGATCTTTGGGTTTGGGCAATGGCCATCCGCGCTGGTGCGCAAACTTGGCTACCTTCTTCATATCGACTTCGTGTTCGCCGGTTATTTCTTTGTACAAGCGAATCAAGTACTGCATTTCCACATGCTTAGTCACTTCAACTCCCCAATCAAAGTCCAACCGGAGCAATGTCGCCCCAGCCATCAACCATCGCACCCGGCGTTACGATAGAACGTACCTTCACCAAGTGAGTGCGGAAACGATCATAGCGTCCTGTACGGTGCTGAAGCTGTCCCGCGATCAATCCGGGATGCACATTGAGAGTTTTGGCGAAGCCCAAGAGGTCTCGTTCCGCGAAGAAAGGCGCTTTGCGCGCGATGAATGAGTCCATTTTCTTTCTCGGGACGCAGAAATCCGAAGCGGCGGCATTCGCTATTTTTTCCTCTTCACTGACGGCTTCTCCAGTGCCGGCTCTTTCGCCTTCCAACTCTGCATCAAGGATGATTGCGTCCTTTCCATGTCCTTGGAGAACGTGTTCTAGTTCGTGGCGCAAAACGAACCAAAAGTTGTCCAACCGATCGTGACGAAGAGTCATGCCGATAACGGGAGAGTGATCGTTTAGCCACATGCACACTCCGTCGATCTTCGCGGATGTAAGCGACTCAACAAGGACAAACCGAATTCCACATTCAGCGAGGATCTTGGGCACCTTTCGCGCTTCCTCGGCCGCGGCTAGGAGCGCTGCAAGTTTTGCGACTGCCAGCTTGCCCATCTGAGGGCTATATTTCGGGACAAGCATTTCGCTTGCGATTTCGCGAACACGATACAGCCACGCAATTTGAACGGGCGTCGGATCCCCGTGCACGAGAGTTTTCTTTGCGGCATGCGGGAGCACTTCGATTTCGCTAGGAGTCTCCGCTTTGAAGAATTTTGCCAATGCATTTTCTACAGATTGGACATCCCGCGCGTCGTCGGCGTTTAGCCAACCGCGCTTAATCATCTCGATGACAGGTAAGCCCCCGAACAAATGAGCGCGAGTAGCCCGGCCGGGATCCGGCCTAGCTGAAATCCGGGCTTTAGCGAGATCGAAGGACTTTTGAAGGTCAAGAAAATTCTCGGCCGGCACCTCGAAGATTTCTTCGAGCGACACCGCCATTGCGGCGTCCACCGGTCGTTTGTCAGAGGCGAGCCTGTTGATGCTGCTGTCGTCGACGCCCAAAATCACCGCGAGCACGCGTTTTGACCATCCGCGCGCTTCCAGAAGGGCATCGATGTACTGTCCTGGTGTTCGAAAGTCGGTCGGATCGATTTGCATAGTTTTCACAATACGCCACTTTGCGCAAAAACGCAAAGTGGTAGTTTGCGCGGGCAGTCGCGAATTTCGGCCAAAAACGCTTCGTTTCTCGTGAGCGCCACACGTCTACTCTGACAGGCGGGGTGATTGTCTTCGAATCGGCGCCTCTTAAATCAGCGGGGCGGCGGCTGTACACATCTGGCTAAACCTCAATGCTGATACTACCGGTTACAGCATTGCCGGCGCTGCAAAAAGAGCCCGCATTTCGCGGGGCGAGATTTTCAACCGACAGTAGCTTGGATGTAGCGCTCGACGGGGTCTGATCGCCGCGTCCGTTGCGGGCGCTGGGAACAAGGGTAGATCCCGCAATGGTGGCAAAATAAAATCGGTCTACTGGGGTGCCTTGATCTCGTCCGGCAACTGCTCGCTGATACCACCGGCAAGCCTGTGCTTGCAGCTGAGGTGGACGAACCTGTTTTGCTGGGCGCCGCAATTCTGCGGTGGTGTGGCTCGCGGCCGGTTCGCCAATGTGCACTCGGCGATGAGAAGCATGTCGCAGATCAGCAAGACCTACGAGCCGGCAGGGGGAGATCTCGCGACCCTGCACGAGACCAAATTTCAGGCCTTCACGCAGTTGCAGACGGTGGCGAGGAAAATTCGATAGCGCGCGGTTTGTGGCGGTTCAGCGGACATCCACGTGCTGATCTGAGTTGCGTTGAAGAGCCAGGCGGCAAGGTCTACAAGCCTAGATTCGCGGACTCACGTTTGATCAATTCGCTGGGTACGATGACCGTGCAGGCGCGCCGAGATGGATCTGCGAGCCGGAGCGCCAGCATGCGGACAGCCTCGCTCGCGAGTTGCCGAACGTCTTGACGAACCGTGGTCAGCATATAAGTGGGACGCGACGCATCGGGCACGTCGTCGAAGCCGACAATCGATATGTTTTCCGGAACGCTCAAGCCAAGATTGAATCGACATGTATCGAGCGCGCCGAGTGCGGTCTGGTCGTTCGCACAAAAAACCGCGTCGATTTCTCCATTCGACCTTCGATACGCCGCGGACATTGCCGAGCTTCCTTCTTCGTAAGAGAAGTCGGTATGGACCGCATTTACCCGGATCGCACCAAGTCGCTGCACTTCTTCGACAAAAGCATCGATTCGGGCTCTGCTCACGGGCGCATCTTCCGGACCGCCGATGCACAGAAAGCGGCTGTGTCCGGCTTCGCGCAACGCCATGGCGATGCGCTTCGACGCGTTTGCATTGTCTGTTGCGACGCAATCCACGCCACGCGCCGTGGAATGCCTGTTGAAGAGCACGACAGGCACGTCGTGTTGCTGAAAGGCCTTGATGTCGACGGCCGACAGGTCGGCACAGGAGATGAGTCCATCGAGTGGAAAATCCAGTGCGCGACCGAGCGTTTCATGAACAGCCTGGTCGCTCTCGACCGTGATAAGCAGCAACTTC
Source organism: Burkholderia sp. S171 (assembly GCF_009766085.1). Taxonomy (GTDB): domain Bacteria; phylum Pseudomonadota; class Gammaproteobacteria; order Burkholderiales; family Burkholderiaceae; genus Caballeronia. The sequence goes on from NZ_LMUF01000017.1 coordinate 7,357, forward strand.
GAATTCGCCGCGGCCAAGGCTTCGCCTAGCGCAAACAAAACGTCGGGGTTGTATCGCAGCGTGTATTTCGTGACGATGACGCCAACCGCCTCGGAGCGCCCGAGAATGAGCGAGCGTGCCAGCGCGTTTGGCCGATAGTTGAGCTGCTCCGCGACAGCCAGCACATGCGCGCGTGTGTCCGGGGAGATCGGGCTGTCTTTCTGGAAGCAGCGCGATACGGTCGATTGCGCCACGCCCGCGGCGAGCGCAACGTCGTAGGACGTCGCGCGGGCAGGGCGGGGCGAGGCGGTGTCTATTGGCGGCATGGCGTGGGTGTTGGACGGATGAATCCGCCCTGGCCAGATAGCAAATGGATACGCGGCCGAAAGCGAGATTCTAACCGGGCCGCCCGCTCAGGCCGGCAGGCCCATTGCGGCGACAGCTTGCTGAGTCTCGTACGGTAGCAGGCGCAGCGGCGCCACATAGCCATTGTGGTCGACGCCAAAGCCCTCTTGGGCCGCCGCCGCGACGATCGCCGCGGACCATATCACGTGCTTTTTCTGATCTCCCGTCGTCATGACCGCGACAAGCAGCGGTGTGTCGCCAACAGATCTGACGGAACGCCAGACATTGGCCGGCACCGAGTACAACGCCTGACGGGGCACGATAACGGGCGTCTCGTCGGCGCCTTCGTTCAGGACCAACTCGGCTTCACCGTCGAATACGATCAGGACCTGCTTTGCATCCACGCGATGAGTCCCGATCTCCTGCCCCGGATCGATCCGCAACCAGTCGATAGAAAATCCGTGCGGATAGAGAATCTCCGCCTGCTGGTCGCGATCCTGCGTGATGCCGAAGCCCACGATACTTGCGACCTCGGCGCGATGACCAGGTAGCACGCTGTCGAGCAGGGCATGCCGCGACCATTTCCGGTCGGCGACCTTGACCATGCGCTTGCGCATTTCATCGGGCGAATAATGACGCAGGCTCTCGGCGGTTTCCTGGTCGACGGGCTTGAGCAGCGCGTCGTCTGAAGGCTTGGGCGTGCCATTGCTGGTATCCACAAGGAAATTTTCCTTTGTCAGGTAGAGCCCATGTTGCGCCGCCTGCTCAAGGATCGATGGATGCCAGATGATGCCGCCGGTGTCATCGCCGCCAAGCGCCGAGAAGATCCAGCCGTCGTCATCGCCAACATTACTGAAGCCGCGAAAGATCCAGGTGGGAATGCTCAGTACGTCGCCGGGTTCGCCGATCACGGTGCCTTCGTCTCCATTCGCACCCCACCGGAACAGCCAGCGGCCGCGGAAAATCATGAAGACCTCTGCCGTGTAATGTACGTGGAGGTTGTTCACGACGCCGGGCGGCATGGCCGCGACGCCGAGACTGAAGCCATGTGGTTCGCGCAGATTGACCACCTGGTCTTCGCTTTGCGATACGCCTGCTCCGATCAACGAATAATTTTCCTTGCGCTCGGAACCCTTCATCTTGCAGTCGATGAACGCCACCTTGCACGCCACCATGTCCGATCTGAGAACCAGGCGGCTCTTTACCGCGGCCTGGTCGAGCGTCGTTGCTTCACCCATGTTCATCTCTCCGTTCCCGTGTTTTCGCGACTTCATGCATTCGAATGCATAGGCTAATGCAAAACGAGCGAGAAGGGCAAGTTCAATGAAGAACTGGCACGCTTGGGAAAACGTCAGGAGATATTGGTTTCGAGGTATTGCGCAGCCTGCGCAACCGCGATGTCGATGAAGTTCATCAACGCGGGATGATCGTCGTCGGATCGCCAGATCAGGTCCAGGACAGCGCTGACAGGTTTGTCGATATCCAGCGGCCGGAAGGTGACGCCTGGGAACCGCATGTGCCTCGCGGACGCTGGAACGATGGCAAGTCCAACGCCGCTCGACACCAGCGCCACGACCGTGTAGAGCTGGGTTGCGTCCTGCACGATCTCGGGCATGACGTCGGCTTCGTGAAGAATATCCGAGACGATCTTGTGGAAGTAGAACGCGTCCTTGCGGCTGAAAAGAATGAACGGTTCGGCAGCCAGCGCTTCGACCGGCACACGTTTGAGGTGCGCCAGCGGATGATGTTCGCCCAGCGCGAGCATCATGGGTTCGCGGATCAGCGTGCGCGTGGCGAGTTCGCCGCCGTCATTACCGATCGGGCGCACGAACCCTATGTCCATCTCGCCGGCAAGGATTGCTTCGCGCTGTCTTTGCGTCACGCCTTCCCGCAGCTCGAGGCGAATGTCGGGATGTTGTGAGCGATAGGCGCCAATGCATTGAGGCAAAAGCTGCGGCAACGCGCCTGCCACGAAAGCAATTCCGAGGCGTCCTCGTTCGCCACGGCCGGCGAGCTTCGCATGCTCGATCACAACGTCTGCTTGCGCCAGCAGCCGGCGCGCCCCCGACAGCAGCTCGACACCTGCGTGAGTGAGCCTGAGCGGGCGTTTGCCGCGGATAAACAGCGGCGTGTCCAGGCTCGCCTCCAACTGCATGATCTGCTGGCTCAGAGGCGGCTGCGTGATATGGAGGCGCGATGCCGCGCGTCCGAAATTGAGCTCTTCCGAAAGCACGACGAAATAACGAAGCTGGCGCAAGTCGATCATGTTTCATTCCTAAAACGTATGAAACTCCAACGAATAATATATTAGACAGAACAAATTGACCGGCGCAAATTTCTTTCCACGCCGTAACAAGGCGCGAACCAAGGCACCGATCAAGACCCGGAACGCATCAATGGAGCGACCCCATGTTTCATCGAATTGCCTGTGTGGCCTTTTATGTCGCGATGACCGTCACCGGTGTCGTGACGACGGCTGCGGCAGCCGGCGAGACAGCACCCTACGGACTCAAGGCCGGCAAGCCGTATGCGGGGCAGTCGATCAAGGTCATGGCGGTATCGACGCCGCAGTTCACTGCGCTGCAAAAGCGCACGCAGGAATTCACCGACTTGACCGGCATAGAAGTGAAGTGGTCCTTCGTGCCGTTCAAGGCGCTCCAAGAAAAAGTCACGAGCGTGGGCGTAGCCGCGAACGGCAACTTTGATGTAGTGAACTATCTGGATCAGTGGGGCGCGTCCTATGCATACTGGCTGATGCCGCTCGACGATTACATTGCGCGCGACAAGCTCGATCTCAACGACTATCCACCGGCATTTCTCGAAGCTCTCACCATCAACGGCAAGCTCAACGGACTCCCTTTACGCAGCAACGTGCAAATGATGCTGTATCGAAAGGACATCTTTGCAAAGCTCGGGTTGAAGCCGCCAAAGACCTGGCAAGACCTGATCGATGCAGGCCCGAAGATCCGTGCAGCCTACCCGGGTGTCGCGCCGCTCGGTTGTTACTACGGCGCGGATGGCAACCGCCAGAACCTTTTTGCATGGGCGGACTTCGTGCGTGGCGCGGGAGGCCGGATTCTCGATGACAAGGGCTATCCCGCATGGACCTCGCCAAAAGCAATGGAAGCCACACGCGCGTACGTCGGCCTGATGACGAAGAACAACCTGTGCGGGGCTGGCGCGACATCGAATGTGGAACAGGACAGCCGCGTCGCCTTTCAGCAGGGCAGAAGTGCGGTACTGCCGATCTGGCAATGGGCTTATTCAGCCGCCACGAATCCGAAGGACTCGACGCTCACGAAAGATCAGGTTGGCTTTGCGCCCATGCCGGCCTACAAGGCGGGCGATCCGCCAAGCACTGTGATCAACGTGATGCCGGTTTCCATCTCGGCTTATTCGAAGCACAAGGACGCATCGTGGGAATTCCTCAAATGGGTCACGAATTCCGATCTGGACAAACGCAATGCGATTGAGCGCAACGTCAATGGATTTGCCGTTGTGAACAGCGTGGTGAACCGCTGGTCGAGCATGGGCGATCCCCAGGTCAATGCTGCAAACGACCACATCCTGCTTGCGGCCAAAGCGGCGCTCGAAGGCAATGCCGCACCGATGCCCGAAGTCGTCTACTGGCCGGAAGTGGCAGATCTTGCCTCGGTGGCGATCAACCAGGCGGCGTCCGGCGGCGACGTCGATGCACTCATGAATACAGCAGCGCAGCGCGCGAACCATGTCGTGCAGCGCGCGCTTCGCTAGATCTCGAGCAGTACGCGTCCACTTGAGGAACATGTGTCATGTCTGAACGTATCGCCAAGTATGGAATGGTTGCGCCGGGATTGCTGATCGTGCTCGGCACGGCGCTCTATCCGCTGGTCACAACCTTCTATCTCAGCTTTCGCGACTGGAATCTCGGCCGCGCGAATGAATCGAAGTCCTTATGGTTGCCCTCCGACGGCGTGTCACAGATTGGTTATCTCTTCGATAACTACACGCGAGCCCTGACCGACCCGTCGATGTGGAATTCAGCGTGGGTCACGGCGCGCTTCACGGTGGCCTCGGTGGTGCTGACCGTTGGGTTCGCGCTCGCAATCGCCGTGCTGCTGTTTCGCGGCGGCCTGGTTCGCGCGGTCCTGCGCTCCATGCTGATCCTGCCGTTCGCCATGAGCCCCGCATTGATTGGCGCGCTCTGGCGCTTCATGGCAAACGCCGACTTCGGGGTGGCGGGCGCAATCAGCCGCGCGCTGCATCTGAAGGAAATCGACATCCTTGGTAACGCGACCGCGGCGTTCTGGCTGGTTTTATCCAGCGATGTGTGGCATTGGACGCCGTACTTCGCGCTCATCTTCATTGGCGCGCTGGCGTCGGTGCCGAAGGAAAGCCAGGAAGCGGCAGAGATAGACGGCGCAAGCCCGCTTCAAGTGTTTTTCTCGATCACGCTGCCGCAGTTGTGGCCGGTTCTGGCGGTTGCCATGGTCCTCAAGGCCATCTTCGCAATGAAAGTATTCGACCAAGTCGTCATGATCACAAATGGCGGTCCCGGACAGGCTACGCAAACACTCACGCACTTCATCTATTTCCAAGGCTTCAAGTACCTGAACATGGGTTATGCATCGGCGCTCGGCTGGCTTCTCGTCATCCCGATGATGGCGTTGACCGTGCTGTACGTCCGTCTTTCTCAGCGCGGGAAATAAGGAACGACATGAACTCGAAATCCATTCCCGACATGTTGCCGCATACGCAATCCGCATCCCCCGCCGGCTATGCGACGCCGCGCAGGTTTCGCGCTTCGCTCGGCTGGTTTGGACGCGGCGTTGCAATGGCTGTGCTGTTCGTAGTGATCGTGTTGCCGCTGTTGTGGATCTTGTCCGCCGCGTTCAAGCATTACGTGGACATCTACAAGTTGCGCGTGACGTTCACGCCTACCATCGGCAATTTCTTCGAGATCATGCGCGAACCGTTTCGCGTGCAGGACAAACTGATCAACTCGATCATTGTTTCCGTGAGCACGGTCATCATCACATTGCCGATCGCAACCGCTGCCGCGTACTCGTTTTCGCGCTTCAGACTCTTCGCGCACAAGTCGATGCTGGTTGCCGTGCTCGCAACGCAGTTCCTGCCGCCCGTGGTGATCGTGTTGCCGTTTTTCCTCATGTTCCGCGATCTTGGACTCTACGACACGCGCATTGCGTTGATCGTGGTGCAAACCGCGCTTGTCATGCCGTTCGCGATCTGGATGATCAAGGGTTTCATAGACCAGATTCCGATCGATATTGAAGAGTCCGCGCTGATAGACGGTGCGACCCGTCTTCAGGTCCTCTACCAGATGATCATGCCGATCGCGCTGCCGGGCATTGTCACGGCGGGCATCTTCTGCTTCATCTTGTCGTGGAACGATTTCATCATTGCCGTGATCCTGACTTCGGAAGATGCAGTCACGCTGCCGGTCGCCATGAGCCTGTTCAACCGCGAAGAGGGCGATCTGTGGCAACTGCTCTCCGCCACCGGCATTCTCATCATGCTGCCGATGTTCCTGTTCGCTTCGTTCATGCAACGCTATCTGATTCGCGGTACGACGGCCGGCGCTGTCCGCTGATCCGTGCTTCAACTCTTTATTTAAGGCGACGTTCATGACCACGGTCACATTGAATCGCATCAACAAGAACTGGGGTGGTTTCCACGCCGTCAAGGACTTGAACCTGAGCATTGCCGAAGGGGAGTTCCTCGTGCTGCTCGGACCGTCCGGCTGCGGCAAGACCACGACCATGCGCATGATCGCGGGCCTCGAAGATCCCACCGGCGGCGACCTGATGTTCGACGGCGAGCGCATGAACGGCGTGCCGCCACGGCAACGCGATGTATCGATGGTATTTCAGAACTACGGTCTGTATCCGCACATGAGCGTGTACGACAATATTGGTTATCCGCTCAAGCTGCGGGGTGTGACCGGCGAGCAGCGCGATCGCGAAGTCAGGCGTGCGGCGGACCGGGTCGAACTTGGCCAGTTGCTCACTCGCCGCCCCGCGGCGTTATCCGGCGGTCAGCGTCAACGTGTGGCGCTTGCGCGTTCCATCGTGCGGCGGCCGCGCGTTTTCCTGATGGACGAACCGCTGTCGAATCTGGATGCCAAGCTGCGCGGGTCGATGCGCGCGGAGCTCAAGCACCTCGCACGCGAGCTTGCCGTTACGACGGTGTACGTCACGCACGATCAGGTCGAAGCGATGACACTCGCCTCGCGCGTCGCGATCATGAAAGAGGGCGTGCTTCAGCAAATCGACGCGCCCGAGAAAATCTACAACGAACCGGCCAATGCGTTCGTCGCGGGTTTTATCGGCTCGCCGGCCATGAATTTGCTGCGCGGCGAAGGCAGGGGTGGTCAGTTTGTCATGTCGGACGGGCTTGCTTTTCCCATCGCGCCTCCGCGCAACGGACCGCTTTATCTGGGCGTGCGCCCGGAAGACGTCGTGGTCGGCGCGGGTGATCTGCCAGGCGCTTTTTCAGCAGATATCTTCGCGTTCGAACTGCTCGGCGACGTCACCCTCATCACGCTGAAACTTGCCGGTGAGCACTTTGTGGTCAAAGGCGACAAATCCATTCGATACACCGATGGCGACCGGATCATCGTGCGGCCAGAGCCATCGAAGATGTTCTGGTTCGACGGCACGACCGGCGAGCGCATCAAGACCGGCTGACGGTGCGGGCTGCCCCTATTCAGTTGCATAAGCTTTAAGTTTGAACCAGGAGAACGAGTCACCATGCGTCCCAACTTAGTCAAACAGAAGTTCCTCGCGGGCGAACCCATCGTCAATGCATGGCTTTCCATCCCGAGCAGTTATGCGGCGGAAGTCGTGGCGTCCCAAGGATTCGATTCGGTGACAGTCGATCTGCAGCACGGGATGATGGGTTTCGAATCTGCATTGACCATGTTGCAGGCGGTCAGCATCACGCCTGCAACACCTCTGGTCCGCTGTCCTTCGCTCAATCCGCCAGAGATCATGAAGCTGCTCGACGCAGGCGCTTACGGCGTGATCTGTCCTTCTATCGATACCCCCGAGATGGCGCGCGAATTCGTTTCTGCCTGCCGCTATCCGGACGCCGGGCAGCGCTCGTTTGGTCCGGCGCGCGGACTGCTTTATGGCGGACCCGATTACTTCAGTTGCGCCAACGACACCGTCGTGACGCTTGCCATGATCGAATCGCAGCAAGCGCTCGATCAACTCGATGCAATCCTCGATACACCCGGCCTCGACGGTATCTACATTGGCCCGAACGATCTTGCGTTGAGCCTTGGCATGAAACCCGGCATGCAACCGAACGCGAGGCTGGAAGAAGTGATCGGGCGAATCCTGCGGGGCGCCCGTGATCGCGGTCTGCTTGCCGGCATATTCTGCAGCGACGGCGCCGCGGCGCACAGCCGGCTGGAAGAGGGTTTTCATCTCGTGACACCTGGCAATGACGCTAACGCGCTTGCAGTTGCAAGCACGTCGCGCCTCCTGGCGGCGCGTGGCGCGGGCGGAGCAACAGCCCGCGGCGGCTACTGAAACTCGCTGAAGGAACAGGGCAATGGCCGCCATTCCGCTAATCTTGTTACCGGGAACACTGTGCGACGCGCGTGTCTGGCGCGCACAGGTCGACACATTGTCGGCGCAGCGGCCGGTCGTCGTATGCGAGTTGGGCAGCGAACGGACCATGGAGGCCGAGGTGGCCTCGTATCTTGCGATACTCCCGCCGCGGTTCGTTCTCGGCGGTTTTTCGCTCGGTGGAATTGTGGCGCTGGAGTTTTACAGACAGGCGCCGGATCGTGTGGCCGGCTTGATCCTTGTCTCGACCAACGCGCGGCCCGATCCTGAACCAAGCAGGGACAAACGCCGGAAGCTGGTTGAACGGGTCGAAGCCGGCGAGCTGGAAAGTGTGCTCGATGAGTTTCTTTTGCCCTATTACTTTTCGCCTGAATGCGGGCATCGTGGTGAATTGACAGCTCTGATTAGGGCGATGGCGCATTCGAGCGCGGCGAATTTTGCGAACCAGTCGCGCTATGCAAGCGATCGTCCGGATTCAAGGCCGATGCTGAAATCGATAACCGTGCCCGTTCTATTGATCTGCGGTGATTCGGACGTGTTGACGCCGCGCGACCGGCAGGACGAGATGGCGCAAGAGCTTGCGCAAGCGAGCACGGTGTTCATTGCACGATGCGGCCATTTTGCAACGCTCGAGTCACCTGATGCATGTAATCAAGCCATGCAGCAATGGCTGCTGAGAATGAATTCCTAGCCGTTTGATGGAAATTGATCGCCGGAAGTAATAGATTACTTTTTAGTTAGGAAACCGATTTAAAAAGTACGCTGAAAGAAAAACTGTTGAGGCGTCAGTTTCTTTTCGCCGCCGATACCCAAATCCACGCAAGACATTCCGCACGTCAACACAACCTTTACGAGCCACGTGAAATGAAACCGACCCGCGCGCTTTTATCCATTGTCTGCTGTTCCGCTGCCATTAGCGCTCATGCACAAAGCAATGTGACGTTGTACGGCATTATCGACGAAGCCTTCCAGTACACGACGAACCAGGCGGGCGGCCACGCTTATCAACTGGCCAGCGGAACATTGAGCGCTTCGCGTTTTGGCTTCAGGGGTCGTGAGGACCTCGGCAGCGGATATGCGGCTATCTTCCAGTTGGAGAACGGCTTTAACGCAAACACCGGCAAGCTCGGGCAGAACGGCCGTCTGTTCGGCCGCCAGTCGTGGGTAGGCATTTCGACGCCTTACGGCGCGGTCACGCTGGGTCGTCAATATGATTTCGAAACGACTTTCGTGGGGCCGTTCGAATCGGGTTATGCATGGTCTGGCGGTCCCGGCACGCAGCCCGGCGATAATAACAACATGAACGCCAGCTTTCGCTTGAACAACGCCGTCAAGTTCGTCAGCAACCCGTATCACGGATTGACTGTCGGTGCGGTGTATTCATTCGGAGGCACGCTCGGGTCGGTCACCAACAACAGCACGTACGGCGCCGGCATCACTTACACAATCGGCGGCTTTGCGGCTGCGGCGTCGTATTCGCATATCGATCATCCAAATACATCCGTGTACGACGGAACGAACACCACTACCGGCGTGACCGTGTCGGGGTTGAGCTACTCCGGTTTCGTATCGGCGAAAAGCCTGCAAATCAGCGCTCTTGGCGCCTCATACACGTTCGGAAACTCGACGATTGGCGGGACTTTCAGCAACGTCGACTTTGGCAAACTGGGCAGCGGTTCGGGGCCGAATCCCGAAGGGTATTCCGGCACTGGCGTTTTGAATACCGGCGAAATCAACTACCTTTACCATTTCACGCCGGCATTCAGTGCGGGCACTGCATTCATCTATACGCGCGTGAATTCGACGGGTGGTGCACCAGGCGCGATTTATCGCCAAATCAACATCGGAACAACATATAGTCTTTCTAAACGCACGGATGTGTATGTTTGGGCATATGGTCAGAACGCCAGCGGGACCAATTCCGTGGGCGGCCCGGCCGTTGCGCAACTCGCCTTTACATCGGCTTCTTCCACCAACAAGCAGCTTGCCGTGGTGGGCGGTATCCGACATCGTTTCTAAGCATGGATGAGCTTTTTGAGCTTTCAATTGAGAGGAGCATAAGGTGAGCTTTGACCTAGGGTCGTACAACGATGTCCCGGACTTCATTTATGGAATCACGCGTGAAATTTGGGAGGACCGGGGAATCGGCGGGAAGCTCGACAAGCATTACGCGCCCGATATCCTGCTGCGCGCCGCGACCGGATTTACCGGAAGCAACAAAGGCGTCACGGCGCAGACGCTGCAGACGCTGCATCAGTTCCCTGACCGCCAGCTCGTTGGTGAGGATGTGATCTGGACGCCGTATGGCGACGGCACCTTTCTTTCGTCGCATAGATTGACCTCCGTGATGCGTCATACCGGCGACGGCATTCTCGGCCGCGCCGAGGGACGCATGGTCCGCAGCCGGATCATCGCGGATTGCTGGGTAAGGGATCAAGTCGTGATCGAGGAGTGGCTCGTGCGGGACCAGGCTGCTTTCGCGCGGTGCCTGGGCACAAGTGCGCGCGCGCTCGCCCGCAGCATGACCGACCGGGAACTTAAGCAGGGCGTGCCAATTTCCTTTTTCACGCCTGAGCACGACAAGCCGAGCCGCTATAAGGCAACGGTGCAAAGCGACGACGAAACCGTTCACCGTTATCTCGGCGGGATGCAACGTCTTTGGCACGACAAGGAAACCGCCGTGATTCGCGACATGTATTTCCACGGCGCTGCGTTTCATGCGCCTGGGGGAGATGTGCTGTACGGGCATGGTGATATAGATACTTTCGCGCTTGGTTATCTCGCGTCATTTCCCGATGCGGTGCTCAAAGTCGAAAGCGCACGGGTGAATCGCGATCCTGAGCAGCCAGTCAGGGTTGCGGTGCGCTGGTCGCTCACGGGCACGCATTGCGGCTTCGGACACTTTGGAGAACCGACCGGCGCGCCTGTCTACGTCATGGGCATGTCGCACGCGAATCTCACGAAAGACAAGGTAATGACGGAATTTTTCGTTACCGACGAAGTGTCGATTTGGAAGCAGATTTTTGCCCATGCCGAAAGCAACGCTGGCGTTTGACCATCGTGACGTGACGCTTCACACGAGGTCGGAGAAAGATCACCGGCGTCGCTAGGTCCATTCCAGCAGTCGTGAGCAAGCGGCACTCGCGGCAGAATCAGGAACGATTATCAGAGCGAAGCTGGCAGGTTGAGATGGCCCCGGCCATTTTGCATCATACGGGGCATCGAGCCGCGCGTTTTTCGCGATTGAGCCGAGCAATGTCCTGTATGCGTCTCTGGCGAAATGTTATCGGGTCGACACGGCGAGAGATAACAATGCAAAGCCTTTGTAAAGAACTCAGTGAGGAATGCGGCTCAGCGGGCAAGCGCGTCGAAGGCGGCGGAGTCAGGTTCTCCGGCGATGGCCGGCCGGCTCACCAACAGCGCATGCTGGTGGTCAATCATCGTGTTACGTTCAGCAATGCCACCTTCCTGAGCGCGCCTTAAAAAAATCCTTCTTCAGTGTCAACTGCTCAACCTTCACGTGCAACACCTTGACGTCGGCCGGGGCGGGCTCGGCTGACGTCTTTGCCCGTCTAAAACCTTTAGGCAACGCGTTCCTGCAATTTCTTTTTCCAGTTATCCGGTCCAGGTGTACTTCGAACTGCTGCGCCAACTCCGTTCACGGCGGGATGGGCTTCATTGAGGAAACGGGCGCGGCGCAGTACTACCGCGATGCGCGAATCCTGTCGATTTATGAGGGTACTCCGGCGGTTCAGGCCAACGACCTGATCGGGGTATTCGTCCTTTTCGTGCTAAATCTGGCGGCTTGCCTTGTTTTTTCGCATAAAATCAATGGATTGAGAAGTCATTGACTTTGCTAGATGCAGTCCCGCTGGTGCAAAATCTGGCGCATTCATTCTGCCGCGCGGTGAGCGCGCGACCGAGGGTGGCCAGCAAATCCGCACCATGCACCTGCTCTTATTCGCGTCTACGCTTCGTCTCGGCGCCAGGCTTTGGCGACGACACGCGCGTTGTCTAGGCTCAACTGCGTGATCTCGTTCCGACAGACGATGACTTCTGTATCGAAGTTCGTCTTCGAGCCTTTGCAGACCCGCTTTACGATCCGACCATGCGTCGCCAAGGCGCCGCATCCAGCAACATGTCGCGATAGCGCTCGATCGGAAAGCTCAACGTTCCGCGGAAATTGACATGCGCGAAGTGCACCGGCCCCAGTCGCCGCAACCAGTCGTCGTCAATCCCCTGTCCTTTGCGTTGCCAGTCATCAAGCGTGGTCTGCATGCGCTGCGTATTCCACGCAATCACCAGGTTTGTCAGCAAGGTAAGCGAGCCGGATATTGCAATCATTTCGTCACGGCGCCGTCCGCGCTCAGGAGCGACCTTGCCGGTGTAGATCGCACGCTGCAGTTGATGAACCGATTCGCCGCGGTTAAGCAACGTGTGAATTTCGCGCCGAAACTCCACGTTGCTGAAGTAATCGCACAAGAATAGCGTGCGCAGTAGCCTGCCAAGGTGGTCCGCAGCGCGGTACACAGGGTCACCCTGTGCCGCGCTGCCGAACCGCTGTAATGCGACAATTGCGCTCACGCGTCCCGAGTGAATCGACGCGACGAGGCGCAGCAACTCGTCCCAGCCACCACGAATCGCCTTGAAGGATATCTCGTAGGCAAGGACCGATGCCAACCCGTCGGGACCAGCCACTCGTCGCGGCAAATACAGTTTCCTTTCTGAGAGGTTGCGCAGCCGCGGGCAGAGATCGAAGCCGAGCAGCTTCGACACCGCCATTCCAACATTTGTGTACCCGTGGGTGTCTACCGAAAGTCGCAGCACCCCACCGTCGTCACGGTTCACGTTATGACGAATCACGCCCTCGATCGCCACTCCAGCCTGACGTTCATTCAGCACGATCGGCTGGTTATAGACAATGCCATGCTGATCCAGCACGTGCGTGTACATGCCAACAGCATGAGTACGACGTCGCGGGTCGACCCGCGCGTAAAAGAGGTGTCGTGACGTATCCAGACTCATTGAGTCGCTCGATGCCTGCCGCCCGGTGCCCCAGAGTTCCGTAATTGGATGCGTGCGCTGGAATTCCACCACGCGGTCGTTTGCACGTGGCAGCCGACCGGGCATCTCAAGGAGGCGCATTGCCGTCGAAATGTGCGCTGGGTCCAGTTTCAGGATCATGGCGGCGACGTTCTTCACGTCGATTTCCGTGGCGTGAGCGATCAACGCAGCGTACAGCGAGACCAGTTCATTCGCATCGCGCGCCTTGCGTGACCGGAGCACTTCACTGAAGCCAGTGTGAGCATCCATTTCCGTGAGCATGTCGGCGAACTGCACGGTTCCGATCTGCTTGAATATCAGATCCCGCGTGCGTTTCGGTATGCCGTCGGTCGGCAATGCCTCGATGGCGGACAGGTGCATCACGCCGTCGGTGCCGATCGTCACGCGGCCTGCCTCGCGCGCTTCCTCCAGCGCAGCCAGGCCTACCTTCAGGTGTTCCGTCAACCGTTCAAGAAACGGCTCTGCGGTTCCCGGCAATCCGAGCGACGACAGATAACGGCCGCGATCGCTTTCCCATTGCGCGGGTGGTATCAGTAACTGATCGCGTTCCCGGAACGACAGGCTGTGGTTGACCCAGACCGAGCCGCGGCGAAGCCCCTTACGCAGCCCCGTGATTGCCGATGCTTCCAGTGCCCGCAACGCGCGCACCCGATCGCCACCCTTGATGAGATCGCTCCAGGCGGCGCTGACCGGCACGTCACTGTCGGGCGGCAATTCGCTCGCGCCGCTGTCATGCAGTGCGCCGATAAGTTCGAATTGTCGCAGGCTTGGTTCCGCTTCTCTGCCTACGAAGCCTAGCTCGCGTAACGGCCCGAGCAGATTGCGGATACGGTGATGATCGTTGGTGAGCGTTTCGCGTACGCTGGCTGCGTGACTTGCCGATGGTTTGTCTACGAGATCCTCGAGAACCTTGCCAATATCATCGAGACGTTCTTGCGCCGTACGCTTGCTATCCTGAACCAGCGCCTTGATCGCGACCAGTTGCTGCCGGTATTCGACAGCCGAGCGTGCCTGCCTGACGGTCGTTCGGTCGTAAGCCTGCCGCACGAGGTCTGAGACCCTACGCCCTGTTTGATAGAGTAGCGCGTCCGTCAACTCGAGCAGCGTGACGCGCAGGAAAAAGATCATCTCGATGGTGCGAGTCGACTCCTTGAGTTCGCGGACCTTCGCAGGCCGGCGCGCCTGGATGCGCTGCGCGTACGCACGCTGCTTTTCGATTGGAACGGCGTCGAGTATCCCCGTATGCGCACCGAGTTCCTTGAGGCCGGACCTTCATATGGGTTTCGGTGAGCGTCGAGGGACTGTGTTGCGCTGGTGGCGCCTTCAGCCATTCGGGCACTCTCATCCCAGAAGTCCCATGCTGGGCGGAGAGGACAGAATCGGCATGAACCAACTGTGTTTTCGTGACTGTTGCCTTGATGCGGGCGAGCAGACAACGCTCAACATCCGACCAGATCGAACTGCCGAGGTCCCGCAGTTTCCGTTCGGCGGGTATCAGGATGCGACGCTCATACAGCCAGCAATGGGCGTGCTGGAGCAGCTCATCAAGGGTAAGGGATTCGATGGCATCCTGTCGCATCCACGCTTCCAGTCCTGCCCAGTGGCTCGGTCCGATCGACGTCAGGCCGAGATATTCGCAGATCCAGACCTGATGCTCGTACAGCGTCTTATAGCGCCGATAAAGTGTGCGAAGGGACGCGATAGTCGGGGTGGGCAGGCCGAGCCGCTCGCCAATGTGGCGCAGTAACTGGCGCGGGAGTGTGCCGACATGATCGAGGGTGCGGCCACTGGCCCGCAGAAAGACCAGTTGGATGGCAACGCCGGCAAGGCGATCGCGCCGAAAGCGCTCGTTGATTGCTGCAATGTCGCTGTCAGTCAACGTGAAGTAACGCTCCACGTCGAATTCCGATAGTCGAGCAGGCAGGCGATCCTGTCCCACATAACGAAATTCCAGGCCTGGCATCCCCGCCTCCCGTCAAGGTGGCGCGATCTGTAATCGCGGGCAGATATGTTATCGCAGATGCTTTTTTGAGCCTTCGGACAAAAGTCGGAACCCCTTGGCAGCCCATAAATTATGGTGCTTCAAAGAAAACCGCCAGATTTAGCACGAAAAGGACGAATACCCCTTCCTAGGCTACCGCTGGTCGTACAGCGGGTTCACTACCATGCAGACCTTCCTGCATGACCGAACAATGATGCACTGCGCTCGGCAACACCGAGCCTCATGCTTCGTGTCGCACACTAAAGTTGTTAATAGATTTCAACTAATCTATGGTCCCTCCCATTTTTGCACCCCTGGTTTTCAATGTCGTTGGTGGCTTGCACAAATCTATTCGGCGTCGTTGTGAGGATCGCTCCCCGCGCCACGATGAGATTCGCGCCTGATAGTCCTAAAAAGTTGAGCGGCTTCAACAAGCCGATTAGTTGACCAGGTTGTCTGTCAGGCCGTTATGCCATTCACGTCATCAAATTTCAGTCGTCGCAAAAGCAGTTGGGTGTTGCGGTGTTAGCCGTCTTCTCAAACAGCAGCGGTCGGATCACTGCGGAATACAGTATGATGCGTCGCCATTGCCCAGGCCGTTCGTGCCAATTTGTTGGCGAGTGCGCAGGCGACGACGTTCGAGTGCCGACGCGTCAGCAGGGTTCGAACCCAATCCGCTAAGGCGCCGGTCTGCTTGTCGAGTCGCATCATGTACGAGCGCGCGCACGACACGAGCAATCGCCTAATGTTCTTATCTCCTCGTCTGCTGATACCGAGGAGATTGGCCCGCCCGCTTGTGCTGTACTGCCGCGGCACTAATCCGACCGAAGCTGCGAAATCGCGACTGTTCAGATACTGGGTCCCATCACCCATCTCTGCCGTTAGCACGCTTGCTGTGATGGGGCCCACGCCAGGAATAGCGAGCAAACGCTGACCGAGTTCATCGGCGGCAAGGTGACCCGATATTTCTTTGTCGTTTTCCGTGACCTGTTCGTTAAGATATTTATAGTGGGCATGCAATCGCTCAAGGATCACTACAAGAGTCGGTGGAAGACAATGTTCAGTGAGGATAGCCGGAAGACGCGTCATGATGGCTTTCCCGACGGGCAAGCTGACGCCAAACTCCAGCAGAAATCCGTGGAGTTGGTTTACGGTCTTCGTCCGATCTCGCACCAAAGATTCGCGAACCCGGTGCAACGCTGAAAGGACTTGCCGCGCCTCTGTTTTTGGAGTCACGAATCGCATGGCCGGCCGGGAAGCTGCTTCGCAGATGGCTTCTGCATCGACGAAATCATTCTTGTTTGACTTGACGAAGGGCCGGACAAACTGCGGCGAGATAAGCCTGACCTGATGTCCAAACGACGCCAGCTTGCGAGCCATGTGATGTGCGCCGGCGCAGGCCTCCATCACCACGGTGCAGGCATGGAACGTCGCGAAGAATTCGATCGTCTGCTTGCGGTTTAGCTTCTTGCGAAACAGGCCTTTTCCTTTCTTATCCTGCCCATGCAAGCGGAACGTGTGTTTTCCTAAATCAATGCCAACGAGTGTCACGTCTTCCATGATGGTCTCCGATCGGGATTTAGCACCGCTAGGCTAACTCACTCGCGAGGCGGGAGGGACCATCTCATTAGTTGTTGTCACCGCTCTCAGGCGCTCGCGCACCACTGTTGCGAGGAACCGAATAAAGCGCTAACTCGCACTGGACGCGCCTCGACGCATTGGGATTTGAACTTGCTGCTTCGCCTCTTTGATACTTCGCAAAAACAGCAGTCGTTGTTATCAGAATATACGAATGTCATAGTGACAAAATCGAGCTAGTCAAAAACCCTACAACCGTAGAATTATCTTGCACAGCTAAGGGCGCGGCAATATATTCCATCAGACGTCGCGGACGAAATTCATTTTTTCGATATATATAACGTAGGAATGCTAAGGTAATTAGCAGATCGATAGCAAGGCTTATTTGTTATGCCATCCTGACTTGATACTCTGCGAATAAACATGAATGACAATCTAAAATCGCACTGGGATTTTGCGTACGAATGGAAAGCGGTACTCCTGCTTTCGCTGGGATTTGGGCTGGTCGGTATCGACAGGTTCATGATCATGCCGCTGTTCCCAGTCATGATGAAAGACCTGAATCTCGACTATCAGGACCTCGGGCATATCACCGGCGCGCTAGCCATTGCGTGGGGCATTTCTGCCATGTTTACGGGCAACCTGTCCGATCGCATCGGGCATCGAAAAGTGATCATTCCGGCGATCATTGCCTTTTCCTTGCTGGCGGGATTGAGTGGCCTTGCAACCGGTATGCTGTCGCTCGTCATGATCCGTGCGTTGATGGGTCTCGCAGAAGGCGCATCGGCGCCTGCAAGCATCATCGCCACGCTGGATGCATCGAAGCCTACGCGTCATGGGCGCAACGTCGGCATTCAGCAGGTCGCATCTCCGCTATTCGGATTGGGCCTCGCGCCAATTCTCGTGACGCAACTGCTCAAGTACTTACCATGGCATCTAATCTTTGCTGTTGTCACTATCCCGGGACTGATTGTTGCGTTCTTGCTGTGGAAAGTTCTGCGCAACACTAAGCCCTCGGCGGCGGCCAAGCATACCGCAGTCCACGACGCAACTAAGCACAAGTGGACAGACGTCCTTCGCTATCGCAATGTTCCTCTGAATATGCTCGGGATGTTGTGCTGGCTGACCTGCCTGATCGTCCTGACCGCGCTCTTTCCCAGTTACCTTATCGATTATCTGCGGCTGGATATGCAGCAGATGGGGTATGTGCTGTCGGCAATCGGTTTTGGTGGGTCGCTCGGCACCTTGTTGATGCCGGCGCTTTCTGACCGGGTTGGACGTAAGCCGGTTATGGTCGTATCGGTCGCGGGAGCCGCGATTTTCCTCTCCGCCTTGATGCACACTGGCCCGAACCCAACCCTTTTGTTCACCCATCTGATGTTGACGCTCCTGTTCATTTTCAGCTTGATCACGCTGACGGTTGGGCCGCTGAGTGCTGAATCGGTGCCACCTAAATTGATGTCAACGGCCTCGGGTCTCGTCGTTGGGGTTGGGGAGGTGTTCGGAGGTGGGGTTGCGCCCGCGATCGCTGGATATGTCGCCAAGCACTTCGGTATTCAACACATCATGTATCTCGGTCTGATTGCGCTCGCCGCAGGCTTTGTCGTCGCGCTGTGTCTCAAAGAGACAGCGCCGGCTCGCTTAAAGGTAGCGCCTTCTGCTATCACACTGGCTGACTAAAAAGTGACGCGCTATGTGTTGCCGGCAGAAGTGGTCTTGTTTACAATCTGTCTGGCGGCGACGAAAGCTCGGAACTAGAGTCGGACATCAGCCAATTGAGACGCATGTCGGCCGAGTCTGGCGGGTTGGACTTGACCGGCGCACATCGCCATGACGTCACACAATTGTTGCCGCTCATTGACGCGATTCCACCCATGCGTGGTATCCGCGGTCGCCCTTTGCAAAAGCCTCAAGTCGTCTGAGCTGATCGCGGATACGACTCCGAAGCACACCGACAGAAATTGCGCGATCGGGGTATCAAACCCGTTCTTGCGAAGCGCCGCACCGAGCATGGCAGTAGCCTCGGAAAATATAGATGGGTAGTCGAGCGTACTCACGCTTGGTTCCATAATTTCCCTCGTCTTCGTGCGCTACGAGCGACTTGCCAAGATCCATGAAGCCTTCCTGAAGTTCGCCGCTTGCGTCATCTGCTGGAGCACCCTTAAGCGATCTATTCAGCCTTTTTGAAACCGCCTCTAATACTACAGCCGTAGATTTTTTACTATACTAACAATATTTAGTACTACTACGTGAGTAAGCAATGCATTCGACGGCGAGAGCGTGGGAGCGTGAACTGGAGGCGCTACACCAGCGGCTCGGAGAACTGTTCAGGCGCCCCTAGCCCCGACATCGGTCTCTCGCTTACCTGAAGGGCCTGCTGGGCACAGTCGAGCGCAAGAACGGCTGGCAACTCGCCGAATGGATCGGCGAAGCAACGCCTGATGGCGTGCAGCACCTGCTCGAGCGGGCGCAATGGGATGCGGATGGCGCGCGCGATGTGCTCCGGGAGTACGTCGTTGAACAACTGGGCGAGCGTGACGCGGTGCTGATTGTGGACGAGACCGGCTTCGTCAAGAAGGGGCAGCACTCGGCCGGTGTGCAACGCCAGTACAGTGGCACGGCAGGCCGTATCGAGAACAGCCAGATCGGCGTGTTCCTCTGCTATGCCGGTCGCGGCGGCAGCGCGTTTATCGACCGCGAACTGTATGTGCCCAAGGCGTGGACCGATGACCGTGTGCGCTGCGAGGCAGCGGGCATTCCCGAGGCGGTGGAGTTTGCAACGAAGCCGCGGCTCGCGCGCAGCATGCTTGAGCGGGCGCTGGACGCAGGTGTGCCGTGCGGCTGGGTCACGGGTGATGAAGTCTACGGCGGCGACCGTCACCTGCGGCTGTGGCTCGAGTCGCACGGCCAGTCTTTCGTACTGGCCGTCGCGAAGAACGAACCCCTGTGGTGGCAGGGTCCCGACTACGTACGGGCCGACCGGATCGCCGAAGCCTTGCCGGCACGGGCATGGCGACGCCTGTCAGCAGGTGCCGGCGCCAAAGGCGAGCGCCTGTATGACTGGGCGCTCACCCCACTGTGGCGTCTGCAGATCACCACAGAAGAGCGCCGCTTCGGGCATTACCTGCTGGTGCGGCGCAGCCTGGACGAGCAACGCGAGCATGCGTATTACGTCGTATACGCCCCGCGCAGCAAAGCCACACGGCAAACCCTGGTCAACGTCGCGGGCCGCAGATGGGAAATCGAAACCGGCTTCGAGGCGACCAAAGGCGAATGCGGACTCGATCAATACGAGGTACGCCGATGGCAGGGCTGGTACCGCCACATCACGCTGGCGCTGCTGGCCCATGCCGTGCTCGTTACCCTGCGGGTGCGCGCCAAAAAAAACACCTGAAGATTCGGTACCGCTCAGTGTGCAGGAGATCCGCCGGCTACTGTGCCGCCTCCTATGGCGCGGCGCTCACTCCATCGAGTACGTGCTGGCCTGGTCGACATGGCGGCGCAGGCACCAGTACCGCGCCCAGCAGTGTC
Organism: Burkholderia sp. S171; assembly: GCF_009766085.1. GTDB lineage: Bacteria > Pseudomonadota > Gammaproteobacteria > Burkholderiales > Burkholderiaceae > Caballeronia. Next base: position 27,409 of record NZ_LMUF01000017.1, read on the forward strand.
ACTACCGGCGCCGCGGCTGCGTACCTCCCGCTTTTTTTTATCTACGGCTGTAGTACTAAGTCTACGTTTGGCAAGCGCTCCTTTCGCATATACGTCGATTCCACCGACGATGGCGCCGCTGAATTGTTTGAAGCAATCGATCGAATTAAACATGCCTTCGCATATAGCCTTCGCTTGCCTCACCATCCTTAGTGCGACAAGAACGTGTACCCGCCGTGTGGATGTTCAGTCCTTTGTCAGCGTACCTCCGAACGGAGGTGTGTAAGCCGTTCGCTAGGATAGTCCGCTAGGAAAGCGGCCAACTCATGAGATTCCCGTGCATCGTCGATCGTTGGCACGCGCGGTATTGTCGAGTTCGAAATTTTCACATACACTTGCGTTAGCAACCATTGTAAAAACAACCAAGTGGCTCGCAATATGCATAATGATGGGATTCTATGGACCCGCGGGACGACGCATTGGCTGGGAGGGTTGCAGCATCGCAATGCTGTTCCGAAGGTGGCTGATCATCGATTTGAGTTCCCTGCTTTCAGTCTTTGTAAAAACATTCCTTTGATCTCTCTCTATTAATCGGAGCCAAATTGCCATGACCGCTCGGGTATCGCATAGGCACGTCAACGCTGGAAGACAAACGCGCTGCGACAAAAGTAACATGCAAAGCATTGTTCGTAAAACCAAACAAAGATCACGAATCGTGCTGACTTTGGCAGGACTCGTTTTTTCCTGCATTTGCGCCGCGACTGCGCTTGGTGCAACAGGAGAGCTTATGGACCAGGCGGTGCAAAACGATTCAACACTCGGGGATACGGTTCGGGTTGCGAACGGCGAGATACGGGGGGGCGAGCGCGACTCCCAGGGCGTTCTCGCGTTTGAAGGCATTCCTTACGCCGACGCGCCCGTTGGCCCGTTGCGGTGGCAGCCTCCGCTGCCTCCTAAACCGTGGGACGGCGTCCGGGACGCTTCCGCGCTGCGCCATCGTTGCTGGGTGAATGTACCCAACAAGGCAATCGGAGGTGCAATAGCGGGCGTGCCGGAGGATGAAGATTGTTTGTACCTCAATGTATGGACCGCCGCCAAATCAGCGTCCGAGCGTCGGCCGGTGATGGTGTGGCTTCATGGGGGCGGTTTCCAGTTCGGGACTAGCGGGGAGCATGCAACAGACGGAACGCTCCTCGCGCAGAAGGGCGTAATACTGGTGAGCTTGAACTATCGCCTTGGCGTGTTCGGTTTCTTCTCGTATCCGACGCTTCGGGGTGAGGCAAACAAACTGTCCGCTAACTTCGGACTGCAGGATCAAATTGCAGCCCTCAAATGGATAAAGGCAAACATCGCGAACTTCGGTGGCGATCCGAATAATGTCACGCTGTTCGGCGAGTCGGCCGGATCGCAGGCGGTAAGTCTGCTGATGTCCTCCCCGCTAACCAAAGGGTTGTTCCAAAAAGCGATCGGCGAGAGCGGATCCTCATTGCAGAGTCTTCCTGATGCCGGCGAGATGTCCATGCGCGGCGCGGCATACGCTGGCGCGTTGGGCGCGAAATCGATGGACGACTTACGTTCCATAAGCGCGGAGCGCCTAAACACGGCGGCCACGGGAAACTTTGAAACGGGCGCGCCGATTATTTTTGCGCCCGCTATCGACGGAAATGTTTTGCCTGATCAGGTGACTACCGTCTTCGCACAAGGCAAGCAGAATGATGTCTCCCTCATCGCTGGATACAATAAGCGCGAAGAGTTTCTTTTCCTTTCCCAGACCCTTCCCCATAGCAATGCGGCCGAGTTCCGTACCGCAGCCGAAAGAGTGTTCGGGGCTTCGAAGATGAAGGAGTTCGCGTCGCTTTATCCTTGTAATACTGACGCAGAAGCCAAGACGTCTGCGGAACAGTTGTACGGGGACATCCGACAAAAAGCGGAAACGTGGCAATGGCTAGTTCTTCACTCGCGCACGGGTAAGTCAGGTGTCTACGGCTATCAGTTTTCGTACGAGTCTCCTTATTCCCCTGTGGCGTCCCACACCGCCGACATTGTGTTTGTCTTCGGAAATCTCGTTCATCAGGTCTTCGCGCCCAAGAGTCCGCCTGCTGACCAACACGACCGGACTTTATCGGATCAGATGTCGTCCTATTGGACCAATTTCGCGAGGACAGGAAATCCGAATGGGCCGGGCTTACCGGTTTGGCCATCGTTTCGGTCCGACAATTCGATGCTCCAGATTGAGGCCGACGGCCGAATAACGGGAAGACCGCCGACAAGCCAGCAGATCGCGAGATTCAAGTTCCTTGAGAATTTCTTGATCTCCGCCTCCACAGGCGAGTGAAAATTGCGCTCGCGGAGCGAGACTAGGCGGTGCCGTCGAAAAAGCCGTCCGCATGAACGAGACACCTCGGCAACTTGGAAGGCGCATTCCTTTCGGCGCGTGACCCTACTTGGAAAATATAGCGGAACGGTTTGTTTCTACAATTTGAAACGAGATCACATGCTACCGAAGACGCTGCGAAGGCGAGTCGTTGTGAAACCCACACCCGAAAATGCGTCTGAAGAGCCCATTTCCTGCCGCGTGCGAGAGGTTTTTTCGAGAAAAGGGCGACCCTCCCATGCGATGGTGGGCCATGTTGAAGAGCGAATCCTTGATGCTGCTACTAGGGTATTTATACAGCATGGTTATGCAGGTGCATCGCTAGAACGGATCGCCGAGGCGGCCGGCGCAGGTAAGGCAACGCTGTACAGTCGGTACAGCGGTAAAGAGGCGCTTTTTTTGGATGTGGTTGCGCGAAAAAGCGAACAGAGCTTGCGCCTCGCTTTTGAGACCCCGCAACAAAGTTCTCTTGCGGACCGGGTTTCGACGGTGACCATGTTGCTAGTGACTCGCTTAGTCAACGACGACGTGATCGGATTGATGAGAATGGTGATGGCGGACGCTCCGCGGTTTCCATCACTTGTGACGTTGATGAGCGAAGCCGGACGAATGCGCGGGATAGAAGTCTTGGCACAAGTGATCGACGGCTATTCACAGTCTCCTGGCGACATCCGGGTGTGCAGATCAAGAAAGCGCCGCTCGCGCGAAATTGCGGCCGTAATGCTCGATGCGGTCGTCTCTCCAATAATTCTCAGATCGTTAATGGGCGAGAATCTTGACGATGTACGTAGCGATATCGACTCGCACGTTAAGCAGATGATCGCGCTATTCATCGCAGCCAATGTCTTCGACGCTTTCTTGTGAGCAGGGGCGGAACAAAACGTCCATGTAAAGAGGTGGTCCCGCGCGGCTTTCGTGTGTGGCAGGCGGGAAGTCATGCTATTCGTTAAGCCATAATTTAGCGGCGGCTCACCCCGGACTGCTATATCGATGGCATATTGCTGGGCTCGGACTATTCGGTAGACGATATCGACCAATTAGGATTCGTTGATCCGAATTAGCAAATCGGCAACGACGACAGAAATCGCGTGACCGGCGGGTTGGCAATAGACCTTCGACATCCTTGGCATAGCGAACGCAACGAGGGGTGCGCGGTTCGTGCAAGGGTAGAGCGTACTGGTAAGGATCGCCGTTTTCCTGCCCCGCCGGGGTAGATCGAGCCGAACAGGTCGCAACAGGCTCCATAGGCCGAACCGTTACGAAGTCACGCGCGTCTCTGCGATCGATGTGCCATGGTTTCAGCACGAACGCCATCATCATGTCCCGCCTGTGGGCTGATAGGCACTGTTTGCAAATCCATCCCCTGCGATGGATCGGGCGAAAGAAACAGTCGGGCTTCTTCGGAAGTCAAATCAAGAGCCCACAGTGGCCTAGTCGCCGTCAGCTCCCCGGTCGCCCACGCCTTTAGGTATGCAAGTGAGAACGCTACGCCGCGGTCGCAAGTCTGGAAGTCGCAACCCAAACTCATCATCGCCATCCTGACGCTCGCGTCCATGTAGGCCTTTGGGTCGTCTACCCCCGTGCTAATGGCTTGTATCGCGTGAGCGGACGCGCCCATCAAGAAGTCCTTCGCAACGTCGATATTTTCTAATGAGAACTGTCCCGCGGCTTTACCTCTCTCGAGGTCTGCACCCATGTACTGGGCGACGAGCATGGTATGAGGCCAGACGTCGGCGCGGGTTACGAAGCCGGCCCAACTCCTGTCGAGCAGCGCACGGACCAGGAATAGACGAAATCCTACAGCGGCGCGCTGCCAGGGTTCCAGTAATACGTCGTATATGGGCAGGCTGTCGGCGGTCGTCTGGTTGCTTAACTCCTGACCGAGCGCCACGAGAAGCTGTTCCAGCGAATCGAAGTATTTATAGAATGTTCCCCGGGAAACCTTAGCTTCGCGAATTACGTCGTCTATGACGGGATTGGGTCGGTTCCTTTCCCAAAAAACGCGCATCGCGGCGTCGAGCAGCTTTGCACGCATCAACATTCGTTTTTTTTCAGCGACCTTCGAACGGTGGTCTACCACTTCACCCTCCTGAAAAACAAATTTGGCTTCAACAAAATTTAATTCCTTCGCGACATTTCAAATGACAGAATCAATCTTCGAAGAAACCTCATGGAATATGAAATTCACTTGTCCGGCTCCCCTAGCGACTTTATACGCAATAGATGGATCAAGTGACAAATTTGTCATCGTAAAGGTTAAGTTGTAGCCGGCCAGTGTCGGATCAATAGACTGCTGCTCCGCCTAAACGAAACGTCAAATGCTAACGTTGAGTTGGCCGCCAACGAATATTGCGCGAAGTTGGAAACGATGGAGAGTCTTGATCTGCGTGCAAGGTTGCTCGCCGCGCAAGTAATCGTTAACAGGGTTCGGAGGGGTGCAGATCGATAGTCATGCAAAACCCTTATGTGACGACGGCATACCGTTGCTAGATTTGGCATCTGCACCGCAGTGAGGGAATTGCCGACACTTGAATGGCTATAGGTCGCCGCTGTTCATGCGCCTTTACAACGTGCGTCGACTAGTTCATGTTGAAAAGTCACGAAACCGGCGACTCGTCTGATTCTGATGTGCCCTTTACATAAGCTCGGAACTGAAATTTCAGAAACCGGCAGACAATTCAAGTACGGAGACGGAATGTTCGACCAATTGATTGATGGAAGGCGCATAGGCCGCCGGCAGACGATCATATTTGCGTTGTGCCTTGTTATGCTGATTATCGACGGAATGGACTTTCAGCTTCTTGCCTTCGCGAGTCCTGTGCTGCTTACCGATTGGAAAATTACCAAGTCGCAGCTCGCACCCGCTCTCGCCGCCGCGCTCTTCGGAATGTCAATCGGCGCGGCGTTCGGCGGCCTGGCGGGTGATCGCTTCGGCTGCCGGCGCATCCTGACTCTGTTTGTGGCCGCGTTCGGTATTACCACGCTTGGAACCGCGCTCGCTACGGGCGTTTCCGAACTCGCTGTCATGCGTTTCCTGTCAGGGCTTGGATTCGGTGTTGCCGTTCCGACGGCAATGGCGCTCGCCTCCGAGTGGTGCCCGCGGAAACGGCGTGGTCAGTTGGTCGTGCTCTTGTCGATCGGTACCGTGGCGGGCGGCACGCTCGGAGGCCTACTTTCGTCGTGGTTAATCCCCACATTCGGATGGCACAGCATTTTTATTGTCAGTGGCGGCCTGACGCTGCTTAGCGCGCTGGTTAGCATTGTTTATCTGCCTGAATCACTCTCGTTCCTGGTCAGGAAAGGCAGGCAAAGCGCGGCAGATGCCTGGTTCACACGAGTGATGGGTCGAACCGTCGCGACGAGCGGCGACATTGCCACTGATGCATGGGGCCGTCCCGAGTTGACAGGAGCCGGCTCGCGCTTGCTATCGGCGGGAAATTTGCGCGTCAACGTGGGATTATGGATTGGGATTTTCTCGATTTCGTTTGCTTCCTATGCCTTCATGAGCTGGACCCCTGCGGTCCTGGTGGGTGCTGGCTTGGGTCTTCTCGCAGCGATCAAATGCACGTCGATCTATACCTTTGCCGCGGCTACCGGCGTGCTTGCGGGCGCCGTCTGTTTGCCACGCTTAGGATCACTCAGGATACTTATCGGCTCGATTGCGTTGACCATCGTGGCGACCGTCGCGCTGCCCAGCATTCTTTCAAATGGCACTCCGGGCAAAGGCATTGTCGAAGTTGCCATGCTGTTGGCGGGTTTTGGCGGAGGCATGTCGACATCGACCATCTACGCTCTGGCGGCGATGGCGTATCCCGCTACGTATCGTTCGACCGGCATCGGTATATGCGTGGGCCTCAGTCGGGGAGGGGGCATATGCAGCGTGCTGAGCGGCGGAGTGGTGCTTGAACTGAGCGGAGCCGGGGGCGGTGTGTTCTTTTCGGTTATCGCGTGCTTTCTCGTTACCGGCCTGATAGGGCTAACGACCATGGATCGACATATATCTACCCGTGTCGTTGCGCATAGGGTGAGCGTTTAACCGTTCACCTGTCCATTGCTTGTCGATGCGAGCCTGCCTCGATGCTTAGCGAGACAAAAGCTGACGTTCGTCCCTCGCCGCATGAGAACAGGATGGAACACGCGTCGAACACCGCTTCTTCTTAAGCAATGCTTTGACATATGACCACCGACGATATCGCCGGCATCGAACCGGCAAAGAGGAGACGCATGTTCAACGCAAGAGTACTTCGCGAAGCAACGAGAGAACCCAGCTTCGCCTATGTGGAAAGTAAGGTCCCTCGTCAGTGCGCAGAAACCGTACTAGCTCCCGCAACATTTCTCTCTGTCGCAAGACTTATGTGCCATGACCATGAAGGAGTGCCGTCATGGGAGAAGTAAGGAACGTACCCTTAGCGTCGTACGAAAACCGGTTGCTTGGCGTGTTAACTCTCACTTTTGGCTTCGTGTTTTTCGATCGAGCCGCGATGAGTCTTTTAGCGCCATTCGTCGCACGAGAATTGTCGCTTAGCAACGTGCAGATTGGCATGCTCGCGTCTGCGCTTTCCGCCACGTGGGCAGTTTCGGGCTATGCGTTTGGCCGTATTTGCGACAAACGCGGTAGTTATCGCGTCGTTCTGGTTCTCGCGATGATCGCGTTTTCGCTGTGCTCGTTCATATCAGGACTGGCGTATTCGTTCATCGCGCTGCTGCTTTCAAGAGCCCTGATGGGCGTGGCCGAAGGGCCCGTGCTGCCGATCGCACAGACGCTGATGGCCCAAGCATCGTCAGAACGGCGCAGAGGATTCAACATGGGGCTCATGCAAACGTTCGGCAGCAACGCTCTGGGCGCCTTCCTCGCACCGATCGTCCTGATTGCTATTGCTAGTCACTGGGGCTGGCGCGCTGCGTTTTTTGTCGCAGGCGTGCCGGGGCTCCTTTGCGCAGTGGCTGCATGGCGCACCGTACGCGACCCCGTAAAGAGGCCCGCGACGCAGGATTGCGTGCATCAAGGTTCGGCTACGCTGCGTGACATGGTTCAACATCGCAACATTGTGCTGTGCATGACCTTGTCGGGCCTCATGGTTGGAACGATCGTACTGGGTTTCGTATTTCTGCCGGTGTACTTCGCTCAGTCGTTGCAAATGTCATCTACCGAGATAGGCGTGATGATGAGCACCATGGGGTTATCTTCAGTGATTTCCGGCCTGGTCGTGCCTGGCATATCGGACCGAGTCGGACGCAAGCCGGTCATGCTAACTACAGGCTTGCTCGCGCTGCTCATGCCCATCGGCGCTATCTATGTGTGGCAGACGCCCGTTGCGTTGGCGGTCATGCTGTTTATAGGATGTTCGGTCAGCAGCCTTGCGCCGATGCTGATGGCAACCGTTCCCGCCGAGACGCTGGCGAATGGCCGGGTCGCGGCGGCCATCGGCCTGGTCATGGGAACCCGTGAAATTATCGGTGGCGTGGTTACGCCTTTGGTCGGCGGCATGCTCGCAGACCGCTGGGGTCTGGTTGCCGTGCCTTATCTTCAGGGCGCTTTCATTTTGGCATCGTTGATCCTCATGTCAATGGTCGAGGAAACCGCGCCATCGAAGAAACGATTGGCGCTACATGTTCCGTCCGTTGAGATGTTAATATTTGCTGAACAAGCGCGTCGGAAATCGGCCGCCAATTCAAGCGGCGGGTCGCACGGTGGCGCGTTCAATCAGCGTGCAGGGTATGACTATGTTGGTGGGACGCAATTCGCCTGTCACTTGCTCGCAAACCAACGCGACAGTTGAGCAGATCATCTGTTCAAGATCCTGACGCACGGTGGTCAGTTGGTATGCGCCCCACGCCGCTTGGGGTACGTCGTCAAATCCTACGACGCCAACGTGCCTGGGTGAACGCAGTCCCAACTCGCCACGCAGCACGTCAAGTGCGGCAATAGCCATGTGATCGTTCGCGACGAACAATGCATCGGGCGCCGGACCGGTTGTGAACAGGCGGTGCGTGGCTTCCTTCGCCCTCTGGAAATCGTAGTGACCGGTCTCACGACGAGCGAGTGGCACTTTGCGTGCTGCAAGCGCATCGGTGAAGCCACGTTCGCGCTCCATACTGGTCGATGAATTATCGAGGCCCGCCAGGAATGCAATCCGCCGATACCCGCGATCAAGGAGCAAATTGGCGACCATCTGGCCACCGCTATAGTTGTCGGACGTAATCGAGCTGAGCGTGTTTTGGCTGCGGTGCCGTGGGTCCGATACGCGATTGAACTGCACGACCGGCACGCCGAGGTCCGCACAGGTTCGTGCCAGCCTCGACGACAAGTTCGCGGACGCCATGACAATGCCGTCGACTTGGTACTCCAGAATGTCGGCCAGCACCGCGTCCGCGTCCTCGTCCATTTCGGCGATAAACATAAGAACGTGATAGCCTTCTTTCTGCAACTTCTGCGACATTTTCTCAAGCGCCAGTGGATAAAACTGATTCTCGAGGTAGCTCATCACCAACGCGACAATATGACTTCGGCGCGTGATCAGGCTACGTGCCAACGCGTTGGGCCGATAAGCAAGTTTCTTAGCGGCCGCCAGAACTTTGCGACGCGTTTCTTCCGAGACGCTGGCTCCCGGCGTAAAGGTGCGGCTAACCGCAGACTGCGATACCTTGGCCAGGTCCGCTACGTCCTGGGCGCGAGTTGCACTTTTCATGCTGCGGTCCACCCTCCATCGAGCATGAGCGCACTGCCTGTCATGAGGCTCGATGCATCGCTGGCGAGAAAGACAACCGGGCCCATGATCTCGTGCATCTCACCCACGCGCCCCAGCGCAATGCGCTCGCACACCCATTCCCGAAATCCCGGTTGCGCGAACATCGACGTAGTCATGGGAGTTTCAATGAATGTAGGGCAAAGGCTGTTGACTCGAATCCTCGCCGGCCCAAGCTCCCACGCGAGTGCTTTGGTCATACCTTCGACCGCGTGTTTGCTCGCGCAATAAAGCGAGCGGCGCGGGCTGCCGACGTGTCCCATTTGAGACGAAACGTTGATGATCGATCCACCAAGGTTGGCGTCGACAAGTCGCCGCGAGACTGCGCGGGCGGTATAGAAAGCCGCTTTCACGTTGAGCTGAAGCACGGCGTCGATATCGTCGTCGGTCAAGTCGGTCAGCGGCTTGGGTCGATTCATGCCGGCGCTGTTGACGAGAATATCGAACGGCGATCGGGCGTTCACCACGCGATCCACGGACGCCGAATCCGTGACGTCGAGCACCACTGCTTCACACGCGATGCTCGCCGCCCGCAGTGCTTCGCAAGCCGACTCAAGCTCCGTTTGTCGCCGCGCGACTACCGTCACGTGCGCGCCGGCACGGCCGAGTGCTGCAGCCGCTGCCAGGCCAATTCCGCTGCTTCCGCCCGTGACCAAGGCGCGCCGGCCGACGAGCCGAAAATCGGGTCCCGCCGGCAGTTCGATCACGATTGCGCCTCCGCCGGCTGGTACCAGGGAAGGTCGGGGCGGTTGCCATATCGGCGAACGCGGATGTTGGCTTGCTCGCCGTGCCCGGCAAAGTTTTCCATATGACAAAGGCGAGAACAATATTCGCCGATAGTGGCGCTGGCTTCGTCTGTCGTCACACGCTGATAGGTGCAGGTCTTCAGGAACTTCCCAACCCACAGTCCACCGGTATAACGCGCGCTGCGATTTGTCGGCAACGTGTGATTGGTGCCAATCACTTTGTCGCCGAAACTTACGTTGGTGCGCGGGCCGAGGAATAGCGCACCGTAATTCGTCATGTTCTTCAAGAAGTACTCCGGGTCTTTTGTCATGACCTGTACGTGTTCCGAAGCGATATCGTTGGCCACCTGCAGCATCTCTTCGTACGTGTCGCACACGATCACTTCGCCACAATCAGCCCAGCTTTGCGCGGCAATCAAGGCGGTCGGCAAGATCTTCAACTGGCGATCAATTTCCGCAAGCGTCTCGCGAGCAAGTTTCTCGCTGTTGGTCAGCAATATGGACGGCGACGTAGCGCCATGCTCCGCCTGACCGAGCAGATCGACGGCGCAGAGTTCGCCATCGACGCTTTCGTCCGCAATCACGAGCGTCTCCGTGGGTCCAGCGAAAAGGTCGATGCCAACTCGTCCAAACAGTTGCCGCTTGGCTTCTGCCACGAACATGTTGCCTGGGCCCACGAGCATGTCGACGGGCGCCACGCTGGGCGTTCCCACCGCCATGGCGACCACCGCCTGGACACCGCCGAGCACGAGAATTTCGTCAGCTCCCGCCATGTCCATGGCCGTCACTATTGCCGGATGCGGCTTGCCCTGATAGGGCGGTGCGGTGGATACAACCCGGGCTACGCCCGCTACCTTGGCTGTCAACACGCTCATATGAGCGGACGCGAGCAACGGATATTTGCCGCCAGGAATGTAGCAGCCCACCGCGTTCATGGGGATGTGCTTATGGCCCAGCACGACACCGGGAAGGGTTTCGACTTCCACGTCGAGCATTGAGTCGCGCTGGATCTGCGCGAAGTTGCGCACCTGGGTTTGCGCGAAAGCGATGTCTTCGATCTCGCGCGCCGAAAGCTGCTTGCGCGCGGTTTCGATTTCCGAGCGCGATAGCCGGAAGTCGCTCGGATCCCAGTTATCAAACTTGCGGCTGTATTCACGCACAGCCTCGTCGCCCTTGTTCTCGATGTGTTCAATGATGCCTTCAACGGTGGCGCGCACCTTTGCGTCGCTGTCCGATTTACCTGCCGCCGTGCGGCCTCGCTTGAGGTACGTAATCATAGTGTTCAATATCCGGGAAGTTGGTCAGTCGTTGATACACGCGAACACTGTCGAACGCTTGCATACGTATGCAAATCAGTGATAACCCTAGGGTGCGAATTGATTGAGCGACCTGGATCCCGCGTTTTGGCTCACCAACCGAACAGAATTGAAAAAGATCCTGCGGATTGCCTGATACGTCCCACATACGGTGTCTCGAAATGTCCCGGCAGGAGCAGTGCGTTTTCAGATGCGCAAAACTCCAGCAACTCGCGACGTGATTTCGCGGACAAGGCTTTGTCCCAACACACCCGGCTACTCCAGTTCCAGAACGGGATCTGTACGGGAGAGTGCAATAAATCACCCGCGAAAACGCCGAGTTCGCCTTGTGATCTCAGTTCGATGCGGACGTGGCCAGGAGAGTGTCCGGGGGCCGGGCGCAATGTCAGGCAATCGAGAAATTCCGCTACTCCGTCGACAAGGACTGCTTTGCCTGCGTCGGCAATCGGGAAAATAGAATCTTCGAATACTGTTTTGAGGAAAGGCGGGCTATCGGGATTGGCTGCCTCGTCTTTCGCGGCTTCATATTCCGTTCTTGAAAAAACGTATTGGGCATTGGGAAAAGTCGGCACCCAACGGCCGTTATCCAGGCGCGTATTCCAGCCCACGTGATCGACGTGAAGATGCGTGCACAACACATAGTCGACGTCTTCTGGTCGCACTCCGCACTCCGCCATGCGTTCGAGATAGCGATTGGCGAGCATATGCATTTCCGCGAGACCAGGCCGCGATTTGTGGTTGCCCATACACGTGTCGATCAGCACGTTATAGCCGCCGACCTTTAGCAACCAGCTATGAACGGGCATTGCAAAGTGCCCGCTTTCCGGGTCGTAGTGGGTGGGGCATAGCCAGGATTCGTGAGGCCTCACCGCTTCTCTGTCGAAGTCTGGAAACCAAGCCTGCATCGTTTCGCCAAGTAGATAGCTGTCCAGTATCCGGCATATTTCGATTTCGCCGATTTTCACCACTTTATTTTTCAGCATGCATGTCTCCGATCGCAGTGTCGCCAAGTTGAGTTTAACCACCATAGCTCTCATGTAGAAGTTATGGATCAGGTCCGTCCATCGGAACCTTGATGGCTTGCGCTTAGGCCTGAAGCAGAGGTCAGCCGTGTCGGCGTATTTCATTTCGACAATTTGTCATAGTGACAAATCAGGTCTAGCTGCATACCCTCACTTTCCCCGGATTCCCTTGCGCCCCTCTGGTTAAGTTTCTATATTTCCATTCGCCTCTCGTAGTGACGAAAGTGTCGTTCCGAACGCATCCCCGTCAATGTTCGCGGAGATTATATTCAATAGATCAGGAATCCGAATGAAAATTTTCAAGCGTAAAGTTTGAAGTCGGACAATACGTTAAAAACCCCATACCTGCTATGGAGACAATGATGACTCATGCAGCAATCGCGCTCGTCGAAACGAACATGTCCACACAGCCGGAAAGCGTGCCCAGTTTGCGCGAGTTGGCCGCGCGAGCCGAAGCTCTGCAGCCGTTGCTCAGCAAGAACGCTGCTCAGTCAGACAAGAACCGGCGGGCCAGTGAAGAGAATATCAGGGCAATCGACGAGGCCGGTCTGTTTCGGCTCATGGTGCCCAAGCGCTACGGCGGCTACGAAGGCACGCTTCGCTCGCATCTGGAGGTCTCTGCCGCGCTAGGCGAAGGATGCGGCGGTACGGCGTGGGTCGTCGCGTTGATCAACGTGTGCGCCTGGTTTACCGGCCTGTTTGCGCAGCGGGCGCAAGACGAAGTGTTCGGAGCGAATCCCGCTGCCTGAGTTTCCGGGGTCTTCACGCCCTCCAAGGATTCGCGGCGTGTAGAAGGCGGCCTGGTCATCTCCGGAAAATGGTATTTCTCGTCAGGCTCGCTTCACGCGGACTGGGCGATGATCGGCGTCATTGAACATGATCAGCATGGCGCATTCAAGAAGCAGTTTCTGGCGCTCGTACCCATGAGCGAGTTGTCGATCGAGGACACCTGGTACACCGCTGGCATGCGCGCGTCGGGTAGCAATTGCATCGTCGGCAATGAAGTGTTCGTGCCGGACCATCGTTTGATCGACATCTTGGCAGCCGTGCAAGGCGACTACCCAACCGAATTGAAGGAAGAGGCGAACTATCGCGCCGCCTTCGTGCCGTTTGCCGCATTGATCCTGACAGGACCACAACTGGGCATGGGGCGCGCGGCTCTCAAGTACGTGATCGAAAAGGCGCCGCAACGGGCGATCGCTTATACGTCCTACGAGAAACAGACCGATTCCACCGTGTTCCAGATGCAGATCGCAGATGCCGCGCTAAACATCGATACGGCGCATTTGCGGGCATTCCGGTCGGCCGATGAAATCGATGCGGCCGCTCAGCATGGCGAGTCGCTCGACTAAGTGACCCGCGCGCGGGTTCGCGCTGACACGGGGCTGATTACGACGCTTATAACTGACGCGATCAATGTGCTGTTGTCGGCGCATGGTGCGGGAAGTTTTGCGGAAGGCAGTCCGATGCAGCGTTGGTGGCGTGATTCGAATACTGCGGCGCGTCATGCCCTTCAATTGCCCGCCATCGGAAATGAGGTGTACGGCAAGGGGCTGCTTGGCGTTGAAAATACGGTCACGCCGTTGGTATAGCAATGGGCGATTCTTTTGTGCATCACGGCGCAGACTCCGTGGACCCGAAACTGTTGCGCACGGCCATGGGGCTGTTTGCAACCGGCGTGACTGTGATCACCTTCAAGGCCGACGGGCAACGGGGGGGAATGACCGCAAACGCGTTCATGTCGGTGTCGCTTGAGCCGCCGTTAGTACTCGTTTCCGTTCGGACCGCTTCCCGTTTCAACCAGTGGGTGCGAGAGGATGTCCGCTTCGGCATCAATATACTTGGCGAGGACCAGCGCGTGCTTAGCGGACATTTCAGCGGCCATCCGGTGGCGGGGATCGATCCCCGTTTTTATGAAAATCGGGGGACACCGTTGCTCGAGGGGAGCTTGATCCATATCGTTGCTCGCACGGTCGACGTGCATCCTGCGGGAGATCATTTGCTTTACATCGGCGAAGTCGAGCATTTGCGCTTTGGCGAGCAGCGCAGGCCGCTGATCTTCTATAGCGGGAAGTACCAACAAGTTCATACCCATCCTTCGACAATCAATGCAAACGGATTCATTGAAGGATGGTAGGGCGATTCGATACGTCTCGCGAACAAACAGGATGTTTGGCTCGCGAAACCTCAAACTTAGGGAAAACGTTCATCGGCCTATGCGGAACAAGCATAGCTGTATCGATTGCCACATCTGGGCCTTCCCGACGATATGGCGCACAGTTTCAATAAGACGGTTGGGCGCTCGCACGATTACTGACATGCGCACCCTGACCGCGCGTGCGTTCAGCGGTACCCACTGATCACCTTTACCTTATCGAGCATTCCGGATGGAGTTGGAACCCCTTGAACTGTTGAATCTCTTGACCGGCCTGTCGGGCGACGATCCTGACCGCGAAGAGACCTCGGAATGGCTCGACGCGCTGGAAGGCGTGGCGCGTGTTGCAGGCGTCGATCGTGTTGTATTTCTCATGCAACGTCTGGCCGAGCACGCGAGTCATTTGGGCATTTCGCCTGCGGCTCATCCCTATTCGCTATATCAGAACACCATCGAACTCGACGAGCAACCGGCCTATCCCGGCGACTTGGCGATGGAAGAGCGCATCACGTCGATCATCCGCTGGAACGCCCTGGCCATGGTCGCCAAAGCCAATAAAGCTTATGGCGAACTGGGCGGGCATATAGCCAGTTACGCGTCGGCGGCGGAGATCTTTGAAGTTGGCTTCAATCATTTCTTCCGCGCCGATAGTGCGACCTCGAAAGGGGACCTTGTGTACTTCCAGCCCCATTCGGCGCCAGGTGTATACGCCCGCGCGTTTCTGGAAGGGCGGCTCGACGAGGCTCAACTGGATCGGTATCGGCAGGAGGTTGACGGCGGCGGCCTTTGTTCATATCCGCACCCCTGGCTGATGCCCGACTTCTGGCAATTTCCCACCGGATCCATGGGCATCGGCCCAATCAGCTCAATTTATCAGGCGCGCTTTCTACGCTACCTTGATCATCGCGGAATCGCCAGGACGGAGCAACGTCATGTTTGGGGGGTGTTTGGCGACGGCGAAATGGATGAACCGGAATCGATTGCGGCCCTCTCCCTCGCGGCGCGCGAACAGTTGGACAACCTGACGTTTGTCATCAACTGCAATCTGCAGCGGCTTGATGGACCCGTGCGCGGCAACGGCCAGATCATCCAGGAGCTCGAGTCGACCTTCACAGGCGCGGGCTGGAACGTCATCAAGGTGATCTGGGGCTCGGATTGGGACGCGCTATTCGCGCGCGACCATAAGCATTTATTGCTGCGCCGATTCGCACAGACGGTCGATGGTCAATACCAGACACTTGGCGCCAATGATGGTGCTTATAACCGTGCGCACTTCTTCGATCTCGATCCCGAATTGCAGGCGCTCGTCGCGCACATGTCGCCGGAAGAAATCGACGGCTTGCGACGCGGCGGTCATGATTTTCGCAAGCTGTATGCGGCCTTCGACGCTGCATTGAAACATCGCGGGCGTCCCACGGTGATCCTTGCCAAGACCAAGAAGGGCTATGGCATGGGGCTGGCGGGCGAATCGCGTAACACGTCGCACCAGCAGAAGAAGCTCGATGTCAATGCGCTCAAGGCATTTCGCGACCGCTTTGGTCTGCCGCTCGATGATGCGACCATCGGTGAAATGGGTTTCTACCGGCCACCTGAAGACAGCGCCGAAATGCGCTACCTGCATGCGCGACGCGCGGCTCTGGGCGGGTATATGCCGAAGCGCGCGACCCATGCGTTGCCGGTTTCGGTGCCGCCGCTTGAAAGCTACGCGAAGTTTGCGCTGCAGCCGGACGAGCCGCGCGAGGTTTCGACCACTACCGCGGTTGTGCGCCTTTTTACGAATCTTTTGAAGGACAAGGAACTGGGCCCGCGCATCGTACCGATCGTGGCCGACGAGGCGCGTACCTTCGGCATGGCAAGCCTGTTCCGCCAGGTTGGCATCTACTCGCCACTTGGGCAGCTCTACGAGCCCGAAGACGCCGCTTCGATGCTCTACTACAAGGAGTCCAGGGACGGTCAGTTGCTGGAAGAGGGCATCACTGAAGCGGGCGCGATTTCGTCCTGGATAGCCGCCGCCACGTCGTATAGTGTGAACGGCGTCGCCATGCTGCCGTTCTATATCTATTACTCGATGTTCGGTTTCCAACGCGTAGGCGACCTGATCTGGGCCGCTGCCGACCAGCGCGCACGCGGCTTCCTGATCGGCGCGACTGCGGGCCGCACCACACTCTCGGGCGAAGGACTCCAACATCAGGATGGCACAAGCCAACTGATCGCCTCCACGGTGCCGAACTGCCGCGCGTATGACCCGGCCTTTGCAGGCGAAGCCGCGGTGATCATCGATCACGGCAGCCGGCGCATGCCCGAAGCGCAGCACGACGAGTTTTACTATCTGACGGTCACCAACGAGAATTACGCGCAGGCGCCGCTCGAAGCAGACGCTCATGACGACGTCATCAAAGGCATGCGTCGATACGGCGTGCGCGGTGCGAAGGACGTCATGCCGGCTGTGCGCCTGCTTGGATCCGGTGCGATTCTGCGCGAAGTCATCGCGGCTGCCGATTTACTCGCCACAGACTGGGACGTCGCGTCCGAGATCTGGAGTGTGACCAGTTTTTCGGAGCTTGCCCGCGGCGCGCGTGAGCTGGAGCGCGACAGGATGTTCGGGGCAGGGGACAAAGAGCCGAGCCACGTGGCGCGCTGTCTTGCGGGCGGCGCCCCGGTGGTGGCCGCAAGCGACTACGTTCGTGCCTATGCGCAGTTGATTGCGTCGTACGTCGAGGCGCCGTACATCGCGCTGGGTACTGACGGGTTCGGACGCAGCGATACGCGTCCCGCATTGCGGCGCTTCTTCGAGGTGGATCGCTATCACATAGTGGCGGCTGCATTATCGGCTATAGACCCTGCAAAGCAGGCTCTTGCGCTTGAGCGCTATGACATCGAGGCCGCCCATGGCGCGCCGTGGAATCGCTAGTGACAGGAAAGAGTACCTAAGAAAAGAGGGGCTTAGCAACCCCAACACCTTGTTGACTGACATTCGCCCCGTGCAGACCCAACGGGGCGTCCACCGGAAAAGGAGACAAACATGACTGCCACGCAAACGCTTCAACCAGCCGCGACGGCGCAGCCCGAGACACCCGAGCATGTCGTGCCGTTCAAGATGGCCCACATGGTCTACCGGTGCCGCCAGCGCGACCAGACCGTCGACTGGTATCTGAAGCTGTTCCAGGCGCACATTGTGTTCAAAGATGACGTGCTGACCTTTATCACGTACGACGACGAACATCACCGGCTTGCATTCTTCAACATGCCGGACATTCCGCCCAAGGGTGTGGAAACCGCAGGGGTGCATCACGTCGCCTACAGCTTCCGCACGATCGGCGAAGTGCTCAAGACCTACGCCCGCCTGAAGGCGGTCGGCATCCTGCCGTACTGGTGTATCAATCACGGACCGACCACGTCGCTATATTTCCGCGACCCGGAAGGCAACGATATTGAGTTTCAGGTCGATAACAACGACGACGCGGGAGCCTATTTCCATTCGGAGGACTTCGCGAAAAATCCCATCGGCGTTGAGTTCGATGCCGACGAGCTCGTCAGAATGTGGCAGGCGGGCGCAAGCGACGCCGAGTTGTGCAAGGTTGGGACTGCGGCGGTCCGCAAGTCCAGTGTTCTATAAGCGGAGTTATCGATGAAACTGGTTACATTTTCCGTGTCGGGCAGAGCGCCTTCGACAGGACTGGTAGTAAAAAGCGGGATAGTTAGCTTAGCGAAACATATTGCCGATGCTCCCCCCGACATGATCGGCCTGATCAGCGCGTGGCCCGACTTCCGAAGCCGGTTGCAGCAACTGGAGGCAAACACCCGCGCCGATGTCTCGCTTGATGCGGTCACGCTGCTCGCGCCGGTACCCCGGCCGGGCAAGATACTCGGCATTGGCTTGAACTACGCGGACCACCTCGCTGAGTCTGGCATGGAAAAACCTGCCGATCAGTTATGGTTCGCCAAAATGCCGACATCGGCTGCCGGACCGTTTGCATCGATTGATCTACCGCGCGTGTCCGAACAACTGGACTACGAGGCGGAACTCGCCTTCGTAATCGGTCAGCGCTGCCGCCATGTTTCGCGCGATCGAGCGCATGAAGTCATCTTCGGCTACAGCGCGGCGAACGATGTCAGCGTGCGCGACTGGCAAGTTCGCACCTCGCAATTCATGCTGGGAAAGTCGTTCGATACGCACGCGCCGTTTGGTCCCTGGATCGTGACCTCCGATGAAATCGCGGACCCGCACGCACTGGGCATACGCACGTTCGTAAATGGGGAAAAACGCCAGGATTCGAACACCCGGGAGTTGATCTTCAATTGCTTTGAGCAGGTCGAGCATTTATCGAAGGTCATGACGCTCGAACCGGGCGACGTGATTCTTTCGGGCACGCCGGGCGGCGTCGGTGTCGCGTGCAAGCCACCGCGCTGGCTGCGCTCAGGCGATCGGGTCAGGGTCGAGATTGACGAAATCGGCGCGATCGAGAACGTAGTCCGGCCGGAAGCCGGTTGATCCACGGAATCAGGAGAACAAGTAATGACCGATGCATCTATCCAGCAGGAAATTACTCGACTAGAACAGGCGCGATGTCGCGCGCTTGTCGAAGCCGATCTCGACGCGCTGGACCAGCTCGTATCCGATGACGTCGTGCACGTGCATGCAACCGGCCACGCCGACGACAAAGCCGCCTATCTGCTGACGGTCGAAAAGAAGATCCGCTTCCTTTCGGCGACGCGCGAACACCTTGAGGTGCGAGTCCATGGCGACGTGGCGATCGCCACGGGAGCATTGACGCAGAGCATCGAGTTGAAGGAGTCGGCCCAGCGCGTGGAAATGCACGTGATGACGACCCAGGTGTGGGCACGCGCGCGCGGCGCGTGGCAACAAGTCAGTTTCCAGGCCACAAACATATAGCCGGAGCGGGCGATTGCCAGGGTTCGATTGCCCGGTTTCTACCGCGGCCGTCCGAACCCTGGCAACGCTTACCGCGCTTCACGCCGGCGAGGCGTCGTTCACAGAGGATACTTGCGCTTGTCCCGGCTGACGGTGACCAGATTCAGATCGGTGAACATCTCGATGGCCCATCGGCCGAAGCGTGCCCAGCCACTGTCCTTGACACCGCCGAATGGAATTTGCGGCTCGCCACCCATGGTCGGCCCGTTGACGTTGACCATGCCCGCCTGTAGCTCGCCGCCCAATGTGACTCCTTTCCAGACGTCAGCGGTCATGATGGAGGCCGACAAGCCGAACTGAGTGCCATTCGCTTTTTCCAATGCCTCCGCTTCGCTGTCGAAAGGCTCGACCAGCACGACGGGACCGAAAACTTCCTCGCAGTAAATGGGCGCATCTGGAGGGACGTCGACTAACACGGTAGGCTCGAAGCAGCGCCCATTGCAATTTCCGCCCGCCACGACGCGAGCACCCATCTCGACCGCCTGGTTGATGCCCTTCATTACATTGGAAACGGCCTGATTGTTGATTAGTGGTCCGAGCTTGTTCTTGGGGTCTGCCGGGTCGCCCACTGTTATCGCTTTAGCGCGCAATATGAAGCGTTCCAGAAAATCATTGAACAGTGGCCGCTCGACCAGAATCTTGCGCGTATTCATGCAAATCTGGCCCTGATGGAAGAACGCCGCAAAAATTGCGGTATCGACCGAGTAATCGAGGTCCGCGTCCTTGAGCACGATCATCGGGTTATAGCCGCCCAGTTCAAGCGAAATCCGCTTCAAATGTTTACCCGCGCGTGCCGCCAGCATCGACCCCGTCGCCGATGACCCCGTAAAGTTGTACGCGCGCACATGCCTGCTCTCGAATAGCTTGTCGGCGATCGGACCCACTTGTCCGGGCGCGTGGGTGATGACATTCAGCACGCCGGCGGGGAAGCCCGCTTCGGTCAGGATTTCGCCCATCAGCAGACCCGCGCACACCGGCGCATCTTCTGAAGGCTTCAGCACAACGGTATTTCCGCAGGCAAGCGGTGCGACCACTGTGCGGAACCCCAGCGCAAGGGAACCGTTCCACGGAGAAATGCCGCCTACAACGCCCAACGGTTTGCGAATCGCCATGGCGAACACGCCAGGGGTATCCGACGGAACAATTTCGCCTCCAGAAAGATACGGATATCCGGCGGCCTGCCGCAGTAGTCCCGCCGCCCATTGAATCTGGAAGCGGGCGAATGCGTTTGAGCATCCGGTTTCCAGCGCCATGAGCAGGACCACTTCGTCCGCGCGGCGAACAAGAATGTCAGCGGCCTTGAGAAATAGACCCTGACGGTCGCGAGCGCCCATCGCCGCCCATGCAGGAAAGGCTTTGGCAGCAGCGTCGATGGCACGTTGCGCGTCCACGTCACTTGACGCCGGGACGTGCGCGAAGACGGTGTTGTCGTACGGATTCATGTCATCGAAGGTGGCTTCCGCCGCCGCTTCGACCCATTCGCCAGCTATTAGTTGACGATATTTCTTTATCTGCGTTGTTGAAACGTTTTCCATCTCGATTCCTTATTCGATACAAAGAAAAATATGAGATCTGCTGCCGCGTGAACACCAGGCGATATGCAATTGCACCTGGAGTTCGCAGTGCCCTTGCGGAGTGATGCGCCTGTTCGGAGGCCGGGGGTCCTGTCGCACCCTAGTTAGCTGAACTCCGCGCGTAACATCTCCAGCGCTACATCCGCTTAAGCGACGTCTCCAGCATTGCTGCGTAGTCGGCGCGAGCCGGACGAGCGGGTGCGAAAATATTGAAGTGGCTGACGTGCGCGGCGTGTGCAAGCGTCGGTAGATCGTTCGCCGAATAGCCCAGCTCGGCGAGCGTCGCCGGCAGCCCCAATTCGCGCATCAACGCCGCCACTCCGCGCGCAAGAGACATAGACGCGTCCAGTCCCAGGGCATTGCCGATTTCCAAGATTTGTTCAGGCCTGCTTTCGGCGGTGAAATCAAGGGTCGCGACGAGGCCGATGCCACTTAATGTGCCGTGATGAAAGCCCTGATCGCTGCATGACAAGGCGATTGCATGGGCCGGGCCCAATCCCATGCCAATCGATACGCCGCCCGCATAAGCGGCCATCATCATTTCCCCACGGGCGTCGTCGTCGCCGCTCACCACCGCGCGTCGCAGGTAGCCGCCGACGCGCGCGATCCCATCCAGCGCAATCGTTTTGCCAAGTGGCACGCTCTTCGTCGAAAGATATCCCTCGATGCAGTGCGACAACGCATCAATACCGGTTGCCGCCGTGAGGCGCCTTGGCAGGCTGCGCGTCAGATCGGGGTCAAGGATGGCGACGCTCGGCACCAGATGGCGGGAATTCATGCCGACGGATGCAGTCGCGGCATCGGGGTGGATACCGGAGGAAGGCGATGCCTCGCTGCCCGTGCCTGCCGTCGTGGGAATTGCAATCAGCGGGGCACCCGCGACGTGCGCGACGTTTGGCACGCCCGCGTAGTCGGCGACGGAACCGGCATTGGTTGCCAGCAATGCGATCAGTTTCGCCGTATCAAGAACAGAACCGCCGCCCAAAGCCACCACCCCGTCACAGCTTTCACGCGCATAGAGCGCAGCGCCGCTGTCGACATCGGCGAATAACGGGTTCTCGGTGACGTGGTCGAAGATTACGACTGATAGTTCTTTGCCGCAAGCGGCGAGGATCTTTTCGGCAAGTCCGGCTGCCACCACGCCGCGATCTGTCACCAGCAAAGGGCGTCGGACGCGCAGCGCAGCGAGCTCGTTCGCGAGTGAAGCGACCGCATTCGGGGCGAACAACGTGCGCGGCAGACAGAGCGCGGGAACCGGCATCGCAACGCGGGTTGGCGCATCCGCTCCGTTCGGCGCGGGCTGCCCCGCCGACGGGCTCATGGCTTGCCGATGCGCGGGATGCGCATCAGTTTGAGGGCGTTGCCAAGATAGAGTTTCTCGCGGTCCTCGTCGCTTAACCCCAGACCTTCGATGGAACGTATCCCTTCGCGGATAAACATCGGGCCGCCTTCGGGATCAAAAGGGCAGTCCGATGCGAACACCACGTGATCAATGCCAAAGAAGTCCAGGCCGCAGCGCAGTGCCGACGCGGAGCCGCCCAGCACTGTGTCGCCGTAGAACATCTTGAAGTACTCGATAGGGGGCTTCGAGAGCCGCTTGAGGACCTCGGCCTCGCTGCCGTCGGCGCTGCGGCTACCGAGTTGCGCCCAGAGCGATTCCGCGCGGCCAGCAAAATACGGCAGCATGCCCCCGCAGTGATGCGTGATGATGCGCAATGCCGGCAGCTTTTCGAGCAAGCCCGAGAAGACCATGCGCGACATGGCAACAGAGGTTTCAAAAGGCCAGCCGAGCACTTGCCAGATTTCATACTTCGAGCGCTCTTCGCCTTTGTAGTCTGACGCCGTTCCCGGACGGAACGGATGCATCCACACAGGCAGGTCATACTTCGTGGCCATCGCCTCAAAAATCGGGAAGAATTCGGGATCATCCAGCGGGCGGCCATTGACATTGGTGACCACCTGAACGCCGCGAGCCCCGAGCTTGCCGATGGCGCGGTCCATTTCTTCGAGCGCGGCAGGTACGTTATTCATTGGCAAGGCTGCGACGAAAACGGGAAACTGCTCAGGCCATCGTTTGCATATCTCGGCCATTCCGTCGTTCGCCACGCGCGCAAACTCGGGTGACTCGCCCGGGCCGCCTAGCATTTCCGGCGACGGCTGGCTCAAGGTCAAGACCTGCGCCACGTCCGGAAACTGCTCCGCGAGCATCGCGGCGCGGGCTTCAAGGTCCCACAGCATCCGTAAGCCGGCCATGCGTTTGACAATACCCGCATCTTTAGAGTGTGCCTTGACGAGTTCGAAGTACGCGGGAGGCAACACGTGGTTGTATATATCGATCTTTTTCAACGTAATTCCTTAGGATCAGTTCTGGTCGGGCTTGAATGCCGCAACGGTCCGCTCAAGCACGACGGTGTGGGCTATCGCCGTGTTACGAAGTCATGGTAGAGCGGACTCTTATCCGGTTTTTCACGGATGTAACCCCCTTGACGCCTTTCGCGACCTCGGCCGCCTGATCAGCTTGCGTTTGATTTTGCATATAACCTTCCAGCACTATGTCGCCGCCGCGCGCTTGGACCGTGACGTTGGCGATATTAAGACCCTTGGTTCTGGAAAGCGCCCGGCGCACGTCGCTCTGCAGTGCCCGATTGGCCAGTTTTTCAGCCTTTTTCGTGGCTTTCACATCCGACGGTGCCATGTCCGGCTGCGAAGCGGCCAGGCCGTTAGTCGGTTCTGAAGCGCCTCCGGCACCACTCGACTGAGCGTATCCGTTAAGCGATGTCAGGATGACTAACAAACCAAAAGATGTTTTGAGTATCGTCATTTATTATCTCCGTTTATAACGACTTTCAACGACCCGGGCGGGACGGCGGTACGACTTCATATTTTGTTCCTGAACGTGTTGACGAAACGTCTCAGATCGTCACGCGACGGGGGATTGAAGACGCCGCCGCGATATGCCTGTTCATTGCAGCAAGGGCTATCAGACCGGCAATCAGCATGCACGCGATGACGCCGAAAAACAGGACCTCCGTCGTTCCGCCGGCTTCGAGCAGAACGCCTCCTCCCAAAGCGCCAAGAATTCCGCCCGCCCGGCTGACACCCACGCACACGCCGAGCGCGGTTGCTCGATAAGTCGCGGGATACGCCGTTCCGGCGATCGCATAGATGGTCGACTGCGACATGCCGCCGCCGAAACCCGCCAGCAACATCGCGATCTTGACCGCCGCGGCATGGGTCACGCCTGTCGTCAACAGACTTGGGAATGCGATGGTTGCCGCCGCGGTCGCCGCAATCGACAGTAGAAGCAGTGCGCGCGATCCGGTGCGCGGCAACAGCACTGCGCACACTGGTACGCTGATCACCGCAGAAAAGGTATAGATGGATGTATATCGGATTGCATTTTCCAGATTGAATCCGTCTGCGACGAGAAACGTCGGCGTCCAGCATATGTAGGCAAAGGCTGCGTATGACAGCGTAAAGAACGCGATCCACAACCCGCCATTCAAGCGCAGATTCTGCAAGGAGAACAGGCGCGTGCCGGCCGCAGTCGTTGGGACATCGAGCGATCGTCGTTCAGCGCTGACCGGCACCGCTGTGGCACTGCCACGAACCATCCGGCTGACCCAGTCGAGGGCCTCAGTTTGCCGTCCCTTGCGGATCAGGAATACGAGCGACTCCGGCAGATAGATCACACTTAACACTGCGCTGACCAAAGTAATGCTCCCACTGACGACGAAAACGCTACGCCAGCCGAATGCCGGAATCAACTTTGCGGCGAGCAAGGCGCCGAGGGTGCCACCTACCATGGGGCCCACCGACATCAACACGATCATTTGCCCTCGAAGCTTGCGTGGGCTCCACTCGGACGCAAGCGCCATTGCCGTCGGCACGGCGATGCCAAAGCCGATACCCGACAAAAAGCGAAATACAATCAGCTGCGACACGCCGTTGACCGAAGCGCAGGCAAGCGTAGTCAGACCGAACAATGCGACCACCGTGATGAGCGCCCGACGACACCCAAAGCGGTCGCCTGCCAGGCCCCCCAGTGGCGCGCCAATGGCCATGCCAACGAGTGACATCGCTAATGCCGGGGCCAGTTGAGCCTTGGTAACGTGCCATTCAGCGAGCAGCACGGGGCTCGCGAAGGCGAGCAGCGCGGCGTCGAGTCCGTCGATGATCAGGACGAGCAGACATAGGGAAAACATCACCTTTTGCCGCCCGCTAATGGGCCGGTCATTGATTGCATCCTCGAACATAATGTCTCCATTCTTCTAATGTACTGTCTTGTTCCGCTAGTGTCGGAACATTCCTCGCAATCCGACAGATGACAAATGTATGTGGGCTATGCTCAGGTTGCATAAGCGTGCCCTCGGCGGCAAATCGGCATGCGCCGTGCACCAAGAAGCTGCACCTGCGCGACACTCGGACACATCGCAATCACTGTCGATTCAGTCCGCGCCCGTTAAATCTGTCGATCCACGGAGAGCATTCGGCACAAGCGTCCGCACATGCACGGAATTTATCGGGGAGGTTCAGGCGCGTTATGTATTGATGGCATAGCCTGTATGCGTTTGGCATCTGTTGCGCAGATTGCTGGATCGGGATACTGAGGGATGTTCTACGCGGAGCGCATACAGGGTGTCCTTCGATAACGCCGCTTTTTTTCTCTCCGGATTAACGCGGAAAAAATCGGTTGCGATCTCCTGGCAATGTCGAGGTCGTAGTATTTCGAGGTAGTAGTATTTCGTGTGACTCCATTTTTCAAGGATGTGTGGCTACTATGAATGTACAAGGAAGCTCATTGGGTGAGGCATGGGCCGAAGAGCCCGGACAAGGCGCTGTCCTACAGATCCACTCCGGATTAGTGCGGGGAGCCGCTCGCGATGAACGGGGCGTGCTGGCGTTCAAGGGGATTCCGTACGCGGCGGCGCCTGTAGGCAAGCTGCGCTGGCACGCGCCACAGGCTGCCGAAGCCTGGTCTGGAGTGCGCGAGTGTGTTCAATACGGCGCTCGTTGTCTGTCCGCGTGGGAAGCCGATCCCGAACCGGGACCTCCTAGAAGCGAAGACTGCCTGAGCCTGAATATCTGGACGCCCCTGCAGAAAACCGATGAGCGGCTCCCGGTAATGGTCTGGGTTCACGGCGGCGGGTTTCAGTTTGGATCGTCTGCATCGCCCTCATTCAATGGATCGCGGCTGGCGCAGAAGGGTGTCGTCGTCGTTAGTTTCAACTATCGGGTAGGCGTACTTGGCTTCATGGCGCACCCCGAGTTGGACCACGAAGCGCCTTCGGGGAACTACGGTTTGCAAGATCAGCTTGCGGCTTTCGCCTGGGTCAAGGCCAACATTGCTGCGTTCGGCGGCAACCCTGAGAATGTCACTGCGTTCGGCGAGTCGGCCGGCGCTCACGCGATCGGCATCCTTATGTCGTCTCCGCTCGCCGTCGGTCTGTTTGAAAAGGCGATCGGCCAAAGTGGCGCGTTCTGGGATGGCAGCAATGGTCCTCTCGAATCGTTCGACGAAGCGCATTTGCGCGGCGTGGAGTTTGCCAAGCGGATCGGCGCCTCGTCCGTTGCCGAATTGCGCGCCATGCCCGCTGAGCAGCTCAACGCGGCGGCTATGTGGAATTTCGACAGAAATCCAATCGTTGCCGCGTTCTCGCCCAACGTAGACCGACACGTTGTACCTGAGGTGCCTGCGAAGACCTTTGTGCACGGCAAGCAGATGCAGATTCCTCTCCTCGCTGGCTGGAATGATGCGGAATATTTTCCGTTCCGCGCGCTGGGCCTGCCACAGGAAAGCGCCGAGGTTTTCCGTCATGCAGCGCAGCGATGGTTCGGAGCAGATCGTTTGGAAGAATTTCTGAAGCTTTACCCGGCGGACACCGACGTGCAGGCGAAGGCATCGGCTGACGCTCTCGCCGGAGATCTGATCATTTCAGAGCAAACCTGGTTGTGGTTGAAACTGCAGAAGCGCGCGGGCCAGGCAGCAGTCTATGGTTATCGGTTTTCTTATACGTCGCCGTATGTGCCCATCGCCTCCCACCTCGTCGAGATACCCTTTGTGTTCGGTACATTGACGCCGCAATTCATTGTTGGCGGTAAAGCGCCGCCATCGGACGAAGACCGAGCCTTGTCCGAGACAATGATGTCGTATTGGGTCAATTTCGCAACGGCTGCTGACCCCAACGGTCCGGACCTTCCGGATTGGCCAGCGTTCGGAGAGGGCGGCGTCGTTCAGCAACTGGGCAAGACTGTTGGCCCCGAGACGAACGACGAGCAAACGGTGCGTTTCAAGTTCCTTTCTAGCTATCGCACCGACGGGGCGTTTCCTGCCGCATGGCGGAGTGAACGCCGCTAAACCTCAAGCCGATCATCGCCGGTGCCAACCGGCGATCGACCCTTCTTCATGCTCTCCCAAAGTGAGCATGCCGTAGTAAGGCGACATGCCTGCGCCGATTGAATTCGGCGCTCTTCGCGTCCCGGTCGCCTAACGCTCGACCGTTGTTCTTGTTCGTCCCGTCAATCAGGTGTTGGTTGCAAATCAAGCTGCTATGTGCTGATGGCATAAGCGCCATCGATTTGACATCTGTCTTCCGGCGGAAAAACCCCCGACACTTGTCGTGCCGATACATCGGCGACGGATATCCACTACGCCTTGAGCAAGACCCGTAATGGCCACTGAAAACATGATGCTTGAGAAGAAGCCTTGCATCCGTGTTCTCGACACTCGTCCTCGCAGAAGACCTATTGGAATATAGAAGAATTAAACCGTGTTGCAAAGAAAACCCCGCAGGGGACGAGGTAAATAACAACTCGGCATATCTATTTAAAAAAAATAAGTAGGGTAATCGCGGTTCGCTTGCAGATTTTTATACAAATCAAAAAACTGGAGACAACATGAAGAAAATCGCCTTTGCAGCTTCGATATTGGGGGTTTCGCTAAGTGTCCACGCGCAGAGTAGCGTGACGCTTTTCGGACAGCTCAATGAAGGTTTCGCCTTTGTCACGAACGAACAAGGCAAGCATCTGACTGCGCTGCAGGATTCGTATTCCTTTCCCAGTGTGTTTGGGTTTCAGGGCTCTGAGGACTTGGGAGGAGGAACCAAGGCGGTTTTCCAGTTGGTATCGCAGTTCAGCGTGGGTACGGGCGCACTGATTACTCCGGGAACGTTGTTCAACCGTGTGTCCCTGGTGGGTCTCAGTAACGAGAACTACGGAAAAATTACAGTGGGCAACCAGTACAGCTTCATGATGGACAACCTGCTTTTTGCAGGCTACGACGGTGCCTACAATTACGGTGGCCTTTATAACCTTAGGCAGGGGCCCTTTGCCAAGCTTGGTATTCCGCAAAACCCTACCGGCGCCTTTGAATTTGACAGCCTCGGCGCGGCTGGTGTCAACAACACCGTCAAATACGTATCGCCCAATTTTCACGGCTTTTCAGGGGGCGCTCAGTATGGCTTCGGTGGCGTAGCCGGCGCGTTCAATGCAGATCGGTCGATGTCATTCGGGCTCAACTACCAAGGCACTAATTTCTCCGCTGCGCTCGCCTATCTGGAAAAACGCTACCCGTCCATGGACAACGGGCTCGACGGCATCCGCAATTTCGGCGCGGGCATCAAGTACAACCTCTATAACGTGACGTTGAGCGCGTTGTTCACCGATACCCAAAACACATTGACGGGCGCCAAGGTGTGGGTTGTCCAGGGGGGCGCTCAGCGATGGTTGAACGATGCATGGCTTCTCGGCATCGATTACCAGTACATGAAAGGCAATAGCCAACTCAGCAACAACAAGGCGAATCAAGTTTCCGCCGGGGTTCAATATTGGCTGTCGAAACGCACCGATATCTATCTGATAGCCGCGTTCCAGCAGGCGGGCGGCGACGGCCCTGCGTATGCGTGGCTGAACGGCCTCTCGCAGTCGTCTTCGTCGCGTCAGGCTGCGATGAACATAGGACTGGCGACCCGCTTCTGATTACGCGCGCTATCACGAGAGTACCGATGAAACAAGACGGAACATAAAGAACGAAGGGGACGCCATGTTTGACGATTTAATCGATGCCCGCCCAATCAGCACGCGACAGAAGCTCATCTTTGCCGTTTGCCTGATTGTTTTGATCATCGACGGCATGGACGCTCAGATGCTCGCGTTCGCAAGCCCCGTTTTGCTAAGCGAATGGCATGTCACTAAAGCTCAACTTGCGCCGGCATTGGCCGTATCGTTAATTGGTACGGCGGTGGGTGCGCTAATAGGTGGATTCGCGGGGGATCGTTTTGGTTGCCGCCGCACGCTGATCGTCATCGTTGCCGCGTTTGGCATGACCACGTTTGGAACGGCGCTTGCCGGAGGGGTCACGCAACTGATCGTGTTGCGCCTGATGTCGGGAATCGGTTTCGGAGTCGCTGTGCCCACCGCGATGGCCCTCGCATCTGAGTGGTGCCCGCGCGCGCTACGCGGTCAGCTAGTCCTCCTGATGTCGATCGGAACCATGCTTGGGGGTACGCTCGGAGGATTGCTTGCCGCATGGTTGATTCCGGCGTACGGCTGGCGCAGCATTTTCGTGGCGGCCGGCGCAATCACGGCTGTCGCCGCGGCGTTGAGCATGATCTACTTGCCGGAGTCACTGGTGTTCCTAATTCGCAAGACGCGTCAGGACGAGGCCCTCGTCTGGATCAAGCGGGTGCTCGGCGGCGATGTCACCGCTCTTCCGGTCGGGGGCGACCGGAAGAGACTCGACGCGTCAGTGCCGGAAGCTGGGGCGCGCTTGCTTTCGTCGTCGAATCTGCGTGTCAACGCAGGGCTTTGGGTCGGATTCTTTGCGTTGTCGTATGCAGCCTTTGCATATGTAACCTGGACGCCGGCAGTGTTCGTGGGGGCGGGATTCGACGTGCCTGCCGCCATTCGATGCACGTCGGTCTACACATTCTCGGCCGTACTCGGCGTCCTCGTTTGCGCAGTGTTTCTACCGCGCGCGGGATCGCGCATGTTGCTTTTGCTGTCGATCGCAATGGGCATCTGCGCCAGCATTGCCTTCCCGAGTCTTCTCGCAGGTGGCGTGGCGAAAGTCTCGGCGTTGAATATTGCCATGGTGTTTGCGGGATTCGGCGGCGGCATGTCGCAATCAACCATCTACGCACTCGCCGCGACGGTTTACCCCGCGACTTACCGCGCAACTGCGCTTGGCGTATGCGTCGGCATAAGTCGGGTCGGGGGCATTTTAAGTGCGCTAGGCGGCGGTGTCCTGCTTGAGGCAGGCGGACCGGGGGGCACTTTGTTTTTCAGTGTCATTGTCGGGATGCTGGTCGCCGGCTTGATCGCTCTTGCCGTAATGAATCGGCATACCCGCTCGGCCGCAACGCACGCCCGCGGCTTGACGGTGTAATCCATCTGCACGACGTACAAGAGGCAGGTGCTATGTGTCGCGGGCATAACCAATCTCGATCTGGCATCTGTATTCAAGCTGGATACGCTCGACACTGAACCTCCCGTTGATCGAAAAGGGCGGCTTCGTGCAGTCTGCCGTGGCCCGTATAGGTTGAACTAGCCGGGTCGGCCAGGTGTGCGGACGGAATGAAGGTATACGCTTATTAAACGAGGAAAAGTAGACATGACTATAAATCGCAACCGAATTATCCATGGGGGTTCGCTGCTGGCTGCAGACTCAGGGGGGGAGAGGACAGCCGGCGTGCCTTCTTCGCAAGCGACACGAAAACCGGGAATCGACTACCCGCGGATCGCAACGGAAGAGGCGTTCCAGACACCTGCTTTGAGAGAGCTGTATCGTGAGTTTTCCGCTGGCAGCTGGAGCACGCTCGACGCAAAGATGTTCGGCGTGCAAAACGATGAAGAGAGTCCGGTTGCCAATAACCTGGTGGATCTTGATCAACAGCGGCTGAAGCTGATGGATGAGAGCGGGGTTGCGATGCACTTGTTGTCGCTAACTGCGCCCGGCGTTCAGCTTCTTCGAGCAGGCGTGGCACCGGAATTTGCGAAGCTTGCGAACGACTATCTGGCCGA
The DNA here is from genome assembly GCF_009766085.1 of Burkholderia sp. S171. GTDB lineage: Bacteria > Pseudomonadota > Gammaproteobacteria > Burkholderiales > Burkholderiaceae > Caballeronia. The sequence goes on from NZ_LMUF01000017.1 coordinate 58,274, forward strand.
TGCGATTCGCCGTCATCCCACGCGCTATTGCGGTCTTGCGGCTATTGCTCCTCAGGATCCGCAGAAGGCGGTCCAGGAGATGGAGCGGTCGATCCAAAAGTTGAAGCTGAATGGGTTCATCATCAATTCCCACACCAACGACGAATACCTTGACCTCAAAAAGTACCGGCCAATATTGGAAGCGGCGGAGGCACTGGATCGTCCTATCTACATTCATCCGCGTGCGCCTTCCAGTCAATTGGCGGGCGCATTCGATCTTGCGTCGATGTCGGGCCCGCTTTGGGGCTTCAATACCGAAGTCAGCGTTCATGTCATGCGCCTTTATTGCGCCGGCGTGTTCGAGCAGTTTCCCAAGCTGAAAATTGTTATCGGTCACATGGGCGAGGGCTTCCCTTTTTATTTGTGGCGTTGCGATTGGGCGGCTGCGATCAGCAAACTTCCTCGTGACCGTTTCAGCGAAGTCTTTCGACGCAACGTTGCCATTACTACCAGCGGCGCGGCGGACTTTGGCAACGGCAACGCTTCTGCAGCCCCGGCGCTCGAATGTGCGATCAAAGCAGTCGGCGCGGAAAACGTCATTTGGGCGGTCGACTATCCCTATCAACCCATGAGCGCCGGCGTGGCGTTCATGGACAACGTGATGATCAGCGAAGCAGACCGTGAAGCGATCTATCACCAGAATGCGAGACGGGTGTTTCATATCGAACAGGAGCCCGCGTGTCTGTCGAAAGCGGCGCATGAAAGCGGGGTCCGCGCTTGAGACGGAGTGCGTTTTCGAGGAATTCCGGCTTTGCGGTTCGTGGGTGGCGAGTGGGCGATCGGTGCAATGGTCGAAGCGGTTGTGTGGCGATGGAAGATATGCGTGCCGGGTATAGGTTCGGCGCTTATAGCATCTGGCTCTGCACAGTCTGGTGAGGCACAGTACTGAGCATTCGATACAACCCGCGTTCGCCCATCGACATCAAAGAAGGATCACGTTTTTCCCGCGTGTGTGAGGGAAGTGCTTCAAATGGAACCAGGCGAAAACCTTATGATTGACAATAAAGTGTTGGAGACAAAAGTTCTCATAGTCGGAGCGGGACCGACTGGCCTTGCGCTCGCAATCGAGCTGGGTGGCCGCTCGATTCCATGCGTGGTGATTGAACGAAATGATCGCGCTGGTTATGCGCCCCGGGCCAAGACGACTAATGTTCGGACACGGGAGCATCTGCGCCGATGGGGGATCGCTGACCGTCTCGCAGAGGCGTCGCCCTTTGGGCTCGACTATCCTTCTCACGTGCTTTTTGTGACGCGCCTGAGTGGTCATCGTCTTGCAAAATTCGATCACGTGCTGAATTGCAACCCTGAGAAAAACGCACACTATTCCGAGCACGCGCAGTGGATTCCGCAGTATTTGCTCGAAGAGGTGCTGCGCTCTCACGCGCAGAGCCTTCCCGGTGTAGAGGTGCGTTTCTCGACCGAGTACGAGTCGCTTTCGCAAGATGATGATCAAGTACACGCGCAAATCCGAAACCTTGTTACGGGTGTTAGGGAAGAGATTCGTTGCGAGTATCTGGTGGGTGCCGACGGCGCCCGCAGCGCCGTGCGCGATGTGATCGGCGCGAAAATGTCTGGAAGCTACGGCCTGTCGAGAAACTACAATATTGTGTTTCGCGCACCCGGCCTTGCCGAGGCACACGCTCACGGGCCGGCGATTATGTACTGGCAGGTCAACGCCGACACGCCGGGCGTTATCGGTCCCATGGACGTCGGCGATAAATGGTTTTTCATGCCGTCAAATGTTCCGAAGGATCTCAAACTGACCAACCTCGAAGCGGCCGATTTGATCCGCAAGGCAACCGGCATTGACCTTCCTTATGAGGTTCTGAGTACTGATGAATGGGTGGCGAGTCGTCTCATTGCCGACAAATATCGCGATCGGCGCATCTTTCTCGCTGGCGATGCCTGTCATTTGCACCCACCTATGGGAGGGTATGGAATGAACATGGGAATTGCTGATGGGGTCGATCTGGGCTGGAAAATGGCGGCGACCTTGCAAGGTTGGGGCGGATCCAGCCTGATGGACAGTTACGAGGCCGAACGACGCCCCGTGCATAACTTCGTTATGGACGAGGCAGTTGCGAACCACTCTCTGATCGGAACGCAAGTGTTTCAACCGGGATTAGAAGACCTGACTGCTGAGGGCGCGCAGCTCCGCGATGAAGCGAGCCAGCACATTCAACTCACTAAGGCTCGGGAGTTTTTAAACCTGCGTGTCGTGCTGGGGTATCACTATGGCGAGTCGTCGCTCGTGGTATCGGACGGTTCAGCTATTGCCCCGCAGGGCGGCGAGCAATACGTACCGTCGGCCAGTCCTGGGTGCGTTGCCCCGCACGCGTGGATGGAAGACGGTAGTTCGCTTTACGATGGATTCGGTCAGGGCTTTACGCTATTGGTGACCGATTGGAAAGCCGACGACGTCGATCTCAACATCAGGCAGGCTACGCATGACGCAACCAAGACTAAGATCCCCCTGACGGTCTCTTCTCCGGAGAACTCGACTCTGGCGGAGCTATACAGCGCGCGCTATGTACTGATTCGACCCGACCAGCATGTGGCGTGGCGTGGAGATTCCTGGCCGGACAATGGCCAGCAATTGTTGGAGCGTGTGAGCGGCCACTGACGTCATTTTGTGATGCGGGGGCTTAGCCGAGCCGTCGCGGGACTCGGCCTGTGTCATACATGGCGAATGAGATGCAGCTTGTCTGTATCTCGCGCCGTCGTGTTCTGACGGCTGGCAACTCGCCGCAGCAAATCGCAGAAGTATTCGCTTGCCGGCGTCGAGGGGACACTGCTGCGACGAACCAACGTCATGGATGGCCCCTCCAGTGTTTCCTCGATTGGAATCGGCACGGTGAGGTCGCGGGTGAGCGGAGAGCCGAGCCACTGCTCCGGGAGCATGATGAGCATGTCAGTCGAGAGAAGGGCAGTAATCCAAGTCAGTGCAGACTCGGCCTGGAGCGCGAGCTTGGGAACAGGCAGCCCGCGGCCTGAGAAGACCCCCGAGAATTCCTTTTCAGCCTCGGAAGTGATCGAGGTCGAGATCCATCGTGCCTCGGTCAACTGCGCCAACGAGCGGGCGCCCGCAAGCGGATGTTCCTTGCGCGCAAGAACGACGCGGCGCGTCGCAAACAGGGTTTCGAGTTGCAGCCCTGGCGCGGTGCCGCATTCCGGTGCCGGGCCCAGGTAAAAGTCCACCACGCCGCTGCGAATGCGCGCATCGATCACGGGAAAGACGCCTTCAATGATCCGCAGCCGGACGTTCGGATAACGCCGGGTAAAAACATCCAGCGCTTCGGGCAGCAGTGCCTGATGACCCATGGCGGAAATGCATGCAACCACAGTGCCGTGAACCGAACCTTGCATCTGCTGAATTTCGTCGCGCGCGCGGCGCAGCTCATTCATCGCGGTACTGGCACGGATTACGAACAGGTCGCCCATTGGGGTAAGCGCCGCGCCGGTAGCCTGCCGTTCCAGCAAGGGCGCGCCCATTTCCTTTTCGAGTTCGCGGACGCTTCGGCTCAAGGCGGGTTGTGACACCCCGAGATATTTGGCGGCAGCGTTGATGCTGCCTTTCTCTGCGACCGCCAGCAAGTCGCGCAAATGATGCATCTTCATAGTGTCTCGCATTGTTTTTGTACCAGCCTATCTTTGGATAGATAAGCGCCCGTCTAGCGTACTTGCATTTGTCCGGCAATGAACTTATGACTCTCCCGCATATTCGTCCGGCGTCCGAGCCCTTCTGGTGGCGCTGGCGAGGTTCTCAAGCCAGTCCGAGCCATCGAGCCGCGTTGCCCCACCGCAGCGCCTCCTGTGTGGCATCGCTGAGTCCCAGCGATACCACGCGTGCCGCCGGATCGGCGTCCATGATCGCGAACGGATAGTCGGTTCCGATCATGACGCGGTCTTCGCCAACCGTCTCGATGAGTGCGCGGATTGCCGTGGCGCTGTAGAGGAGGTCGTCGTAGTAGAGCGCCCGTGCAGCGTCTACCGGTGCAATCGGAATGGCTTCGCGCAGGGCGCGCTGGCATTCCCATGCGTACTGCATGCGCGGCAGCACGGTCTGGATCGCACCGCCGCCGTGGCTCAGTGCAATGCGCAAGCGCGGGAACTTGGCCAACAGGCCGCCCGTAATGATCGACGCCGCAGCCAGTCCGATTTCACCCGGGAAAGCGACGATCTGTTCGAGCGAAGCGGGTCCCACCAGCCGATCCATGCCGGCGGGACGCAATGGATGAACAAAGATAGCCGCGCCGCACGCCTCCGCTGCCTCGAAGAACGGCCAAAAACGAGGATCGCCGATCGGCACGCCTCCCACATTGCTGCCGACTTCGATGCCGGCCAGCCGCAGCTCGCCGACCGCAAATTCAAGTTCCCGAATTGCCCGATCTATGTTTTGGAGCGGCGCCGCGCCGAGCGCGCTGAACCGGTCGGGCGCCAGTGCCACCATGTTCGCAAGCGTTTCGTTCAGGAAGCGCGACAACATCGCGCCGTCCTCTGGATCGAGCCAATACGAAAGCAGCTCCGGCATGGGGGACAGTACGTGCCGCTCAATGCCGAGTCTCTCCATGTCGTCGCGCCGAACGTTGATATCCCACGCCTGATCCGACACCGTTCGATACACATTGCCGGAGATGACCACGTGCCGGTGGCACGGCTGAGCGCTGCGCATGGACGGCCAGGGCGCATCCGGCCGGCTCCCCACGTAAGCCGGGAAATCGTGCGGGACGACATGCGTATGGATGTCGATACAGCCGCATAGGTGTTGTTGAAAGGGGGAGGTCATTCGGGTAACTCCTAATGCGGAGGATCGTATTAAAGGTTGCAAAACCAACCATTGTCGGCTTTAATTCGATCACGGTTTGGTTGCTTTTGCAATAGTTTTGGAGACTTTAGAAATGACATCAATGCCAAGCGTCCTTGAACGTCAGGCTGTTCCGGCCGACACTTTCCTTTCAGACGACGAGCGGTTTGCGCGCTTGCTCGATGCCGCTGGAGAAATGCGTTTAGTCGTGGCGCAGCGCGCCCGTCAAACCGAAATTGACCGGCGCGTCTCGACCGACGTTACGCAGCGGCTTATAGAAGCTGGCCTCTACCGGGTTGTTCAGCCACGCCGTTTCGGCGGCTATCAACTGAGCCTGGAGGCGCTGCGCCGCCTCGCTTTTGAAATAGGCCGCGGATGTACGTCGACGGGCTGGTGCTACGGACTCAGTGCTGCGGCATCGTGGGTGCTCGGCATGTTTCCGGAGGAAGCGCAACAAGACGTCTGGGGCGATTCGCCCGACGCGCTGCTCGCTTCCTGCATCGCGCCGACGGGTAAAGCCGTGCCGGTGGAGGGCGGTTATATGTTCAAAGGTCGCTGGGGCTTCGGCAGCAATAGCGACAACGCGCAATGGCTGGCGCTGGGTGCAATGGTCGCGCAGGCCGAAGGCGAGCCCCCCAGGCCAATTTTCCTGCTCGTGCCGAAGGGGGACTACCGGATCGTCGATACGTGGCACACCGTGGGTCTTGCCGGCACCGGCAGCAAGGACATCGCAATCGACAACGAAGTGTTCGTTCCGGCGCATCGCACCGTGTCGTTCAAGGATGTTCTCGAGCAGGAAGCGCCTGGGGCGGACTTCCACGATTCAGCGCTGTATCGCGTGCCCTTCCTGAGCGGTTTTCCCCCGTTGCTCGCCAATCCGGCCGTTGCGGCGTTGCGCGGCGCAGTAGACGAATTTGTCGAGGGTATTGCCGCCCGTGCCACCCGTGGCGCATTCGCAGGTGGGGGCGCCTCACTTGGCCAATTCGGCCATGTCCAGACGGCCGTGGCGCAAGCTGAAGCGGCGATCGATGCCGCGCAGTTGATTCTTCAGCGCGATTTGCAGCTCGCCACGGATCTGGTCGACGCAGGCATGAAGCTGAGTGTGGAACAACGCATCACGCTGCGACGCGGCCACGCGTATTCGGTCCATCTTTGTGTCGATGCAATCAATGCACTCTACGACGTCGTCGGGGGCACCGGTATCCAGCTGGATAACGGCATCCAGCGGGCCTGGCGCGACATCAACGCGCTTGCTCACCACATCAGCGTCAACTGGAACGCGGTCTCGACGATGTATGGACAAATGCGGCTCGGCCAGCCTCCGCGCGGCCAGTACTGAAGGAGAAAATTCGATGGTCCGATATCGGAAACTGGGACGAGTAGAACTCAATGTGACCCAGTTGGAACGGGCTCGCCGCTTCTACGAGGAAGTAGTGGGACTGCAATATGTCGATACGGGCGCTGATGGCGGCGTCCAGTTGCGCTGCGACCAGGATCACCACAGCGTCGTACTGTACGCGGCCCCGGAAGCGGGTCTGCGATGCGCTGGTTTCATGCTGGAAGACATGACGCAATTCGAGCCGCTTATCGAACGTCTCGCTAGCGCGGGACTCCGCGTGCATGAAACCGATCTGCAAACATGCCGGGTGCGCGCGCAGCTTCGTGCGGTCCGTGTGTTCGAGCCGCTCGTCGGCGCGACCATTGAGTTCTATGTTCCGTCGCATGATTCGGCGCGCCCGTTTCAGCCGTCGGTGGCACGCATCCAGCGGCTTGGGCACGTCGTGTTCAATACTCCCGACGCGGCGCGCGCTGTTGAGTTCTGGCGTGACGTGCTGAATTTTAGGGAATCGGATTCGGTCGGCGAGTTCATCACGTTCATGCGCTGCTGGCCTAATCCCTATCACCACGGGATAGGGATCGCCAAATACGAGCGCCACTGTCTTCACCATGTCAATTACATGGTGACGGAGATCGACGATATTGGCCGTGCTTTGTCGCGTTTAAAGACCGCCGGTTCGGACGTGGTCTTCGGACCGGGGCGGCATCCAGCCTCCGACAGCATATTTTTGTATTTTCTCGATCCAGACGGCATGACGATGGAATACAGCTTCGGCATGGAAGCTTTCCCCGAAGAATTTCCACGCGCGCCGCGACGCATCGAGCCGTCCCCGACATCCCTTGACTATTGGAGCTCTACGCGCGATCCACGCTGTTTTACAGGCGCGGGTGCCAATGCAGCGCCCGAATCCATCGATGAACAAATTGAGGAAAAAGCATGAGCACGCCATGCGTCGATAGCCGCGAGCTGCGCAATGCGCTGGGCCGCTTCGCCACCGGTGTCTGCGTAGTCACTACCGGCACCGCAGATGGGCGTAAGGCAGCGCTGACCATCAATTCGTTTTGCTCGGTTTCGCTCGATCCGCCGTTGGTCGCGTGGTATCTGAACGACCGGGCGCCGAGCTTGCCGATATTCAGGACGTCTGGATACTTCGCGGTGCACATACTTGCCGCCGATCAGCAAGAGCTCGCATCGCATTTCGCGCGTCCCTCGGAGGACAAATTCGCCCCCTACAGCCACCGAGTGAAGGCCGGTCTGGGCGATGTGCCGGTGCTGGGCGATGCGCTCGCATGCTTCGAGTGCCGGACGACTGCCATCGAGACATACGGAGACCACGTGATGATTCTTGGCCACGTCGAGCGTTTCTCGTATGGCAGCGAGTCGCCGCTGTTGTTTCATGCCGGGCGCTTCATGGAGCATGGCGCCGCTGCATGACGGCGTAATGGCGTAATGGCACAACGGAACCGGCCCGCAGTGGCTGGCCGCTGAAGAAGCAGAAAGTAAACTGGAGACAATCGTGCGCAGTATCTTTAGAAATCGATGGTGGATCGTATTCGGCTCGGTTCTCGGACTGATCGTCGGAAACGTGACCATCCTGCAGTTTTCGGCGTCCGTGCTGATGAAGCCGATCATGGCCGAGCTCGGCTGGAGTCGCAGCATGGTGTCGGCCGCCGTTCTGCTTGGGTCGATCTGCGCCGCGCTCGGGACACCCGTTGCCGGCAGGCTGATGGACCGTCGGGGCATCAAGCGGATTACGCTGGCTGCAATCACACTGTTCGCGCTGGCCATTGCGTCGATGTCGCTTGCGCCCGCCGTTCCAGCGGTCTTTCTTGCGATGTTTTCAGTAGTGGGGCTCTTCAGCGCCGGGCAGGCACCCTTGCCATACGCCAAAGCAATCGCCGCGACCTTCGACCGGCGGCGCGGCCTTGCCATGGGCATTGCCATGACAGGCGTCGGCCTGGGCGCGGCGCTTGTGCCCAGGTTGACACAGCTTTACCTCGACCACCTGGGGTGGCGGGGCGCCTATGTCGCGATCGGCGCGACAGTGTTCGTCATTGCATTCGTCGCCGTCGGGCTATTCATTGGCGACTCGGGCGGCACGACCCGCGAGGCGGCTCAAGCACACGCTCGCGGATCGCCCGGGATTGAAGCGGCAGTGGCCGTGCGTTCGTCGCATTTCTGGATGCTGGCGGCGGTTTTTCTCTGCATACCGATCGTTGCAAATGGAACGATTGTGCATCTCGTGCCCCTGCTGACTGATCGCGGAATCCCTGCGAGTCGCGCCGTTGCCGTCTTCTCGGGCATCGGGGCGTCGCTGATCGTTGGGCGTCTTTTATGCGGTTTCCTGCTTGATCGTTTCTTTGGTCCGCACGTCGCCATTGCGTTCGTCGTGCTGCCGTTGCTGGGCGTCGTGACGTTACTGGCCAGCAGCGACCCTTCGCTCACCGCCGTTGGCGCGGTGCTCGTCGGCCTTGGCATGGGCGCTGAGGTCGACCTGATTGCCTATCTGCAAAGCCGTTATTTCGGCTTGCGCGCGTTCGGACAAATCTACGGCTATTTATTCGCAGTGTTCACCGTCGGCACCGGGCTGGGACCGTTCGTGATGGGGGCCACATACGACGCGACGGGATCCTACCGTCCCGCGTTGATTGCCTTTGTTGCCGTGCTGGCCTGCGCCGCATTTTTGCTGACGCGATTGCCGCGTAGCTATCCATTTCCAGTAATCACGAATGACGCTGAACGAGTCAAGGAAGGCCGGTCGCCCGCGAGCCTTGCTTGACCCTCCTTTTTTCTCTATTTGACTATCCATATCAATGAAACTCGTTACGTATCGATATCAAGGCACAACATCAATTGGCAAGGTGGACGGCGACCAGGTAATCGACCTGCCGCGCAATGACGCTGCGTTGCCCGCAACCATGCTGGAGTTGCTGCAAGCCGGTCCGGAGGCGATGGCGCGCGCGCACGCTGTGCGTGGCGACCACGCAGTAGCGCTTTCGGAGGTCGAATTGCTTGCGCCGCTGCCGAATCCATCGAAGTTTCTGGCCATCGGCATGAATTATCGCAAGCATGTGGAGGAGGCTGCCAAGGTGGGCGTGCACACGCCGCCGACGCAGGTCTGGTTCAATAAGCAGGTGTCCTGCGTCAACGGCCCGTTCGGGGATGTCCACTTGCCGGCGGTATCGGACCAGCTCGATTATGAGGTCGAGTTGTGTGCTGTGATCGGACAGCGTTGCAAGCACGTGAAGCGCGAAGAAGCGGAGGCGTTCATCGCCGGTTATATGGTGTGCAACGACGTATCGGTGCGCGACTGGCAACTCGCCACCCAGACCATGACGATCGGCAAGTCGTTCGACACCTGTGGTCCGACCGGACCGTGGATTGTCACGCCCGACGAGCTTGGGGATCCGCTTGCACTCCGTCTGCGGTTGTGGGTGAACGGCGAGTTACGGCAGGACGACGAAACAGGCTCGATGATCCATGACATCTTCGCCCAGGTCGCTCACCTTTCCGCAGCCTTTACGCTCGAACCGGGTGATCTGCTGGCAACCGGAACCCCGTCAGGTGTAGGCGTCGCGATGAGTCCCCCGACTTACTTGCGCGTTGGCGACATCATGCGCGCCGAAATCGATGGAATCGGCGCGATCGAGAATCGCGTGGTCGCCGAAGCCGTCTAACACTCTCGCCCATCGAGCGCGGACGCAATAGGTGACTCGTTCCGCTTTGCAGCGACGCGTCACTGCTTTAATTCGGGAAACAATATGCATCGAGACAACGACGGCATCGTCGATCCAAAAGGCGAGCATGCGCTGCGCCCTGCGCGACGCAAGTTCGGGATGATGGCGGCGGCCTTGCTCGCCGGCCGTGCCGTGCCGGGGATGGCACAGGCAGTGGGCGCTCCCGCGACGGTTCAGAGGATCGACGTCCATCATCATTTTCTGCCTGCAGTTTTTCGGGAGACCATGGGCGAGGTGGCTATCGGCGCGCCCGCGCCGAATCGGATTGCGCCGCAGTGGAAAATCGAGGATTCCCTTGGGGTGATGGACCGACAGGGCATTACGACCGCGGTGGTGTCGGCGCCGCCGCTGTGGATGCCGGAAATGGCCAAGACACGGCGCCTCACGCGCGCGTGCAATGAATTTTCGGCGCAGATGGTAGCCGACCATCCCACCCGGTTCGGCGCGTTCGCCGCATTGCCGTTGCCGGACGCGACCGCGGCGCTAAAGGAGATTCAGTATTCGCTCGATACTTTAAAGGCAGACGGAATCGGTCTGATGACGAACTACGACGACCGATACCTCGGCCACGCCGACTTCGTTCCCGTATTCGACGAGCTCAATCGACGCAAGGCGGTCGTCTACGTGCATCCGACGTCCTGCAGTTGCAACCGCGGCCTGCTGCCGGACGAACCGGACTCGCTGATCGAGTTCCCGCACGACACCACGCGCACGGTCGCCAGCCTGATGTTTTCGGGGACATTCAACCGTTGTCCGGACATCCGGTTCATCTTCTCACACGCCGGCGGGACCGTGCCTTTTCTCGCTACGCGTATGGCGATTCTGGGCGCCCAGGACAAGGGCCTCGCGCGCCATGTGCCGCAGGGCGTCATGCCGATCCTGCGTGGTCTTTACTACGACACCGCCATATCGGCCAATCCTATTTCGATGGCCGCATTGCTTAAACTGGTTACGCCCGCCAACGTCCTACTGGGAACGGATTTTCCGTTCGTTCCCGAGCACGGCATGCAGGCAACGCTGGCAGGCCTGCGCGACGTGGGTTTTAGCGCAGGCGAATTGCGGGCGGTCGAAGGCGGCAATGCCGCGCGGCTGCTTGATCGCGTAGCCCGTGACGGCGCACGCACGCCGGCCGGCTAGCAGGGCCTTTGACCCACCAATCTATCAATTGACTTCTTTTGGACAAGGGGAATCTCGATGTCGGCAGCGCATGAAGCACGGAGTTGGGTCGCAGGGGAATGGCTGGACGAGGGTCCCCGCCGCGAAAGTATCGATCCAGCCACGGGCGACGTGATCGGATATTTTTACGATGCACCGGAGCAGACCATGCAGGCGGCCATCGACGCCGCTGCCGATGCCTTTCAGCGCAGCGTGTGGCGAAGCGACTCACATCGTCGAGCAGCCGCGCTGAGCCATCTTGCTGACGCGTTCGAAGCCCAGCTCGATCAGGTCATCGACACGTTATGCCGCGAGAACGGCAAGATTCGCCCTGAGGCGACATTCGAAGCGTCGTTGATCCCACGGGCGCTGCGCTTTGCCACAGGCCTCGCGATGCACAACTTCGGACGCGTGCTGGAAAGCCGTCCAGGACAGCAGGCAATGTCGATCCGCGAGCCGGCCGGGGTCGCCGGCCTGATCATCCCATGGAATTCCCCGGCTTACCTTTGCATCCGCGCGCTAGCGCCAGCGCTCGCCGCGGGCTGCACGGCGGTCATCAAGATGCCGCATCAGGCGGCGCAGACGGCTGCGCTGCTTGGCCGTATCGTTGAATCCGTGGTCGATATTCCGCGAGGGGTGGTGAACATCGTTATAGAGTCTGGTGCTGACGGTGCACGGCGACTCGTTAACTCGCCTCTGGTGCCGGCGATCAGCTTTACCGGCAGCACCTCGACCGGGCGCGCAATCGCCCGGGCCGCGGCGGACCGCCTAAAACGCGTCGGGCTCGAACTAGGCGGCAAGACTCCCCATCTGATTTTCGATGATGCCGATGTATCCGCAACGCTACCCGTGCTCGAAAAATCTTGCACTGTGTTCGCGGGTCAGTTTTGCATGACAGGCAGCCGCATTCTTGTTCAGCGCGAGGTCGCGCAGACGGTCAAGGCGGCGCTTGCCGAGCGTCTGCGTGCTGTGAGGGCTGGCCCGGCGTGTGACCAGTCAAGCCAGATGGGTCCGTTGATCGACAAGGCGGCGGTAAAACGTGTCGATGCAGCAGTTGAAGCGGCGATTGCCGCCGGCGCGCGTCCTCTGGTGCGCGGAGGTCCACCGACCGATCCAGCGCTTGCACGCGGCGCCTTTTATTTACCGACGCTACTTGAAATCGACGATCCGAGCTTACCCATCGCTCGCGAAGAGACCTTCGGGCCGGTCCAGACCCTGCAGATTTTTGATACGGAAGACGAGGCTATCGCGATGGCCAACGACAGCGATTATGGCCTGAGTGCGTGCGTCTGGAGCCGCGATGTCGATCGCCCGATACGCGTTGCGCGACGCTTGCACGTCGGTCTTGTCTCGATCAATAGCTGGGCGAATCTGGCGGTTGAATTTGAGGAAGGTGGTTTCAAGGCCAGCGGTTCGGGGCGTCTGGGCGGCCTCGCGTCAGTGGAGGACTTTCTTGAATACAAGCAGATAACGCAAGACTTTGTGCAACGCGTGCATTGAGCCAGCGACTGGACCAATTGAGCAAGCTTTAGTCGGATACCCCGTCGCGCGCTTCCCGTCGACGAACGCGGCGCGCAACTGTCAGCTTACGATTGACGGCGGACGCGTCTTCATAGTTATCGACGAGATTCGAGTAGACCGCCCGAAGCGTCTTCAGCGTGGCCGCAAGTTCGCTTGCCGTGACACCTTTGAGAGACATGCTCTCGATTTGCCATGCGCGCGGAGCAAGTTCACTGACGATCGCTGCCCCCGCCACGGTGATCGATAAATGAATGTTTCGACGATCGGACGGTGACTCGCGGCGTCGGATATATCCCTTGGTTTCAAGCGCGCTCACCGCCCGCGACAGATACGACAGTTCCGAGCCGGTATGGCTAGCCAGATCAGACAATGTCTGGTGATCTTCGTGGCGAAGCGCCGCCAGCACGCGCCATGTTTGCAGGTTGATGCCATACGCTTTAAGGTCGTCGCTGAAGCGGGCGGCGATGATGCTGGCTGCACGGTTAAGCAGATAGCCTACCGAATGATCCAGATCGTGATCGCGGCGCTCACGAGGCCCTATCTGAGATTTCACGGCCGGTGACTTCGTAACTGCTGTAGAGCCGCTAACAGTATCGGGCGACGAGGATTTGAGTTTGGACATGGAGGGCATATGCCGCAGCAAGATCGAACCCAGATGATAGCTTAAGCAACCGCTCGGACGGCATGAGGATCGCGGTCGAAATTGATGAATTTCAGAGATAAATGGTTGAAGGTTGCTAAGGCCCAGAACAAGGCGAGAGGTGCGCGCTGATGACGCGCGAAATTCATAACTTGGTTTGACTCGCGATTTCGCGGAGTGATGCACGCCCACGGAGTGTGGGGAAAGGGCTGTGTTTCCGAGACTCAACGTTTGGGATATACGTCTGATGTCTAATGTATTGCAACAACGGTGTTGCCGGTACAGGCAGTCAGTTTGCCAAAGCTGCAGGTCCACTCAGCATGCCGCAATCCGGCTTTGTCTACCCATTCCGACAGCGACGTTGCGTCCAAAAATTAGTTCAAGTGAGGGATCTGGGAGCCACCAGTTTTTCCATCGGTTATCTGGCGTTGAGCCGCTTGAATGTTTTCCGGGTAATGGCCCCAGTCACCTGGTTGGTATCCAACCGCGCGCAGATCTTTAAGCTGCTGCTTGACCTGCTCCCGGCTAAGCGACGTGTCGCCAGCAGCGGGTTGCGCATGCACGATGCTCGGGGCTATAGCTCCCAACGCTGTGACCAAAACGGAAATGTAGAAGATGTTCATGATTAACGGAACGGCCGCCCAAGTTGTTTATGATGTCTATCAAAACCGACAGATGATCACAAGTTTAGCGCGTTACGTGATTCTAATATAGGGGTAATCCCTTAATACTTTATTGCTTGTTTCGGAATAATCGAATTCGACTGTAGCTCGCCATTCAGTCGTTGGTAAGTGTCAGGGTGACGTACAGAAGGAACTGTCCCGCTAATCGGTAGCCGCCCAGACGAGGCAAACAAGGAATATGGCTCAGCAGGCCTTGGTAGACGAAGACGAGCTTGCAATCGGAGCGATTCGGTCCATCGAGAGGGTTGGTTGTGATCTTTTAAGTAAGTGTCAAAAAACGGCATGCGGTCTAGAAGCTATTTGCCTTTGTCGCGCGTGACGCGAATCGTGTCCAACGATCTGTTTTCACGTCGCAGTCGATTGGGAAGCAACCCATCGTCCGGAGCTCTGTATCTGAATGGCGGCCACGATATTACTCCGACGTCCTTACCGAGTACGGGAGCCTGGACGATGTGCTTGATCTTTTGATCGTGGAAAACAACGCGGGAGGGGCAGAGCGCGCGCCGTTGGTGGAGCGCGGCCACGTTGTAGCCGCGTTTGAGACGGAGGGTGGACAGCGTTTGCTAGACAAGACGGAATCCACGACTTCCACGCCGAGCGTGAATGGCTAGGCTGTGTGAAATCTCGCCGCGTAAGCGCGTTGAACCCTGGCACGGACAATCTCAACGCAAGCTGTACGAAGAATTAGAAATAGAAGAGGGCTAGCCTTCCGGAACAACGCCAGCTACATCGGCCGGGGCTTCTGTGTTGTGGATAAAATTCCCAGGCAGACTAGGTCCCCAGAGATAAAGCGAGTCTTCAGGTGCGAAATCGCCGGCTGGCCACTCGTAACCTGCGGAGACAAAGTCGATGTCGGCTGAATACTCGCAGAACGACCCCCACGGATCTTGCACGTAGTGGAAGTAGTTAGAGCCTAATACATGACGGCCTGTGCCCCAGCCTTCGGTATATCCGGCCGCGGCCATCTGCGACGCGCCCAAGCCCACAGTGTTGACGTTTGGCACGTCCCATGCCGCGTGGTGCCAACCGCGTGCCGTGCTCTTGGCGAATGCTACGAGATGGTGGTCACTCCCGTGGGGAGCATGCGTGAATGCAATGACGTCAAGCGACCTGTCGGATAGACGCAGGCCAAGCGCTTTGCCATAAAAGTCGAGGGCGCGGAGGACATTGGGTGAGAAAAGCAGCACATGCGAGAGCCGCTGCGGACGAACAATCTTTGCGGCGGAGCGCGGGTGCGAACCTCGTGCATCGGGTGTCCCGATCGGCAGGAGAGTCGAAGTCTTGCCTTGAGGGCTTGTCTTCGGGCCAGGCTTCACTTGGACCAAGTTGCCATCGGGGTCGTTGAACCAAAAGCCCACAACGTTTTCTTCCGGGAGAACGGACGGATGGGGCGCGACCAGTCTGGCCCCCGCGGCTGCCACTTGACACCGGATGGGTTCGAGATCGCCATCAAAGCAACCAAAGCTCAAATAAGCCAGCGATTTGCTGGATGATGGCAACACGCGCGCCCAGCGCCACCCGTCAGCAGCGCGCAGTTCCAACTCCTGTGCGTGCTGCCCGCAGTGGCTGACATCGAGGCCGAACGCACTAAAAAACCGCTCCGCCTCAGGGATTGAAGGGACATAAAGCGCGTAATGATCGATTGAATGAACGCTTGCGTCCGGACGCGCAATTGGAAGTTCTACCATGGTTGTCTCCACTGCATTGCATGGTTAGCTGCCGGCTCTGCCCCCGGTCGTCAAAAATGCGAGGCTTGGCCGTATCAGGTCTCGTCGGCAATCACGTTGCGCAATGTACCCATTTTTTCGACGGACACTTCGCAGACATCGCCTGCTTTCATCAATAGTTTTGGCGTGCGGGCCCAGCCGATACCCGAGGGAGTGCCGGAAACAATCACATCACCTGGCTCAAGTGAGATGGCCTCACTAATAATGCTGATCAGGGATGCGACATCGAACACCATCAGGTCGGTATTGGCCGACTGAACCACTTCGCCGTTCAACCGAGTTTCTAGCAGCAAGCCTGCCGCGCCCGGTGGAAGTTCGTCGGCGGTGATGAGGTCGGGACCAAAGGCGCCGGTCGCATCGAAGTTTTTTCCAACCGTCCACTGCGGCGTTTTGAATTGATACTCGCGCACCGAACCGTCGTTGAAAAGAGAATAGCCGACTACATGCGAGAGCGCGTCGTCGCGACTAATATGCCGCCCCCCTTTGCCAAGCACAACTGCGATTTCACCCTCGTAATCAAGGCCCTCAGAATCGGTGACGCGCGGACGAATCATGGGTTGATCGTGAGCAACAAGGCTGGTGTTGACTCGCAAAAATAGCGTGGGATAGGCCGGTTGCTCGAAATTGCTTTCTTTGGTGTGGTCGGCGAAGTTAAGGCCCACGCACAGAATCTTCGGCGGCTTTCGTAGTGGCGGCAGAAACTTGAGGTCTTGAGCAGACACGGTCTCGCCTGCAAAACTGTCCTCGGCCAACGATTTGATATCTTCTCCGCGAGCCAAGAGCGACTCGAGGGACTCGTCACTGACGATGCGAACCTTGTCACCTTCCCGCACTCCGAGCACGGCCTTGTTGTCTTTCTCAAAACTTACAAACCGCATAGTTACTCCTTGATCCTTGTTGCGATAGACGACTGCTTGATGTTTGATTGAGCGACGTATAAAAGTCATTTTAGATGAAATGACAAATCCGTCAATTAGATGCGGTGTAGGATAAACCCCGATACTACGGACACGTTTTGCAAAATCAATAGAGAAGCTTATGGAAGAGAACGAGGCCGGCACGAACTACCAGACACGCGTGGGAGCCCTCAGACGGGAGAAAACCCGGATGAGATTAATAAAAAGCGCGCTGAGGGTGTTCGCGAACAAAGGCGCGGATGCGCCACTTATCGACGATTTCATTGCGGCTGCAGGCGTGGCAAGGGGAACGTTTTATAATTACTTTCAAACGACCTCGGAGTTGCTAGCAGCAGTGGCAGGAGAAATCAGCGACGGAGTGTTACGCGTGATAGACCCGGTCGTGCGCACTATCGATGACCCTGCGATGCGGATGGTGACAGGCGTTCGTCTGTACATGCATATGGCCAAGCTTTATCCACTTTGGGGCGCATTCATTACGCGGGTAGGAACGAAGCGGGGTTCTCGCGGATTGCTTCTCGACGAATACATGACGCGCGACCTCCAGCTAGGTATCGATGCTAGGCGCTTTCACGTATCGGAAGTCACGGTAGCTCGCGACATATCGCTAGGCACGATAATGTACGGGATCGAGACGTTGCTCTCGGATCGAGCCCCTCAGGATTACGCGGAGAATATGACTTACTCGTTGTTGTTGGCGCTTGGCATAGAGGCGATAGAAGCTCGAAGCATGGCGTTTTCGACGCTGGTCGCGTGTCCCAAGCCGCTTGGTTCAATTTTCGAGAGCATTGAAGGTATTGGAGCAATGCAGGGTCGAACTGAGTAATAGCGCTCAAACAACTAAAGTCGGGTCTTCAACTAAATCGGTATCAGCGCACTAAGGCGACGCGCGCACCTCTGTCACGAAGATCCGGATCCGCCCGTAGTAGCCGCGGAGCGAGCCTCGAAGCGCTTGGATTGGAACGTGCTGCTAATTCGATAGGGCGCTCACTTTGTGAGATTTCGAACAAGAAGCTAAACCGCAAGTAGACGATCGAATGCTTCGCGTGCGTAAGGCCGTCGCCCGCTTGCAGGAAGTCGTCGTTCATTGCGAAACACATGGAGAAACCCGGCTCGCGCCCATAAAAATCGGCGCTCTTCACCGTGTCCACGATGCCTTTCGCTTCGGCCTGTCGACGCACTGATCCCGAGCCCGGCACGACCATCGCGCGCACGCTGCGGGCAACCCTCTGCGATCGGGCAGCTCGCTAGATGCGCGCCGTGCGGATGCGCGAGCAACTCTTCAGGCGTGCGCACCTCGCCAGCGCACGCCTGCGCCTCGGCGATGGCGTCTTCGAGCGGGTCCGAGTCTCAGCGCGCGATGCCCGCGCGCACCGAATCGAGGGGTCCCCTTGATTTCGTTGCATTTTGCGGGGATAGCAGCGCGTAGGCGCCATGCGGCTTTGCAAAACGGCCCTATAAAAAAATCGCATTAAATCAAGTACTTCCTGTCTGGTCTCTTTCAGGCAGCGGGAACGCCTTTATGGCGACAACTCGAAGCTCAGGGTACGCGAGCAACGGAACACAAAATCCGTTCAAGCTTTTTTCAGCGCAGTTCGCCTGGCAGCGAACGCTTCGCGGATCTGTTTGGCACGTTTCACTTCGTCGCTATGCAAGTAGACCGACGTCGTCGAGATCGAAGCGTGTCGGAGATTGTCGCGTACCGTTGTCAGATCGACACCGCGTGCAAGAGCCTTTCGAATTTCAGTGCGATCAGGGATCGCGCTCGCCGGCGTATCGTTGACGACTACGAGTTGCACAATGTGTGTCTTCCACAGTTAAAGCAACTGCTGCTGTCAGGCGTCGCCGGTTAGACGCAGCCAGTCATCGGATATGGGCCTTCGAGAAGCCACCCATTAGCGAATTGCCGGTTTTATTTTTGCACCGGTGATAGTTATAATTCGGCCTACGGCCAGCGTCACGCAGAGCGAAGCTCATTTACACTCAGACCATCCACTAGGCTGGGCAAGACACGGTCCGCATAGCGGGCGATCGGAAAATCGAACGTACCGCGCAAGTTAATGCCTTCAAGATAGGTGGGTGCAATTCGCCGCAGGTCCACAGCCCGAAGGACGTCCCCACTCATCGCCTCGATCTGACCAACGGCGCGTTGCATATGCATCGTGTTCCAAGCCATTACGGCGTTGGTGAGCAACGCCAGCGACGACGACACGGCTGCGAGTGATTCGTGATGCTTCGTTAGTTCCGACGGAATTTTGCCTATGTGTATCGCCCGCTGCACGGTGTGTACGGCTTCACCACGATTGAGGACATGCTGAAGCTCGCTGCGGAATACCGGATTGGTGAAATAGTCGATCAGGAAAACCGTACGAAACAACCTTCCTATATGGACGCCACCGTCGTACACGGACTGTCCACGCGCCGCTGCGCCGAACCGGGTCAACGCCTCGACCGCAGTGCAGCGACCACTTTGAATCGACGCTGCCACCCGAACGAATTCGTCCCAGATGCTTTCGATGAGGTCCAGGCGCACGTCACAGTCGGTCACGGCCACAAGCTCCGCTGGCACGGCGTGATGCCGTGGCACATGCAAACGGCGGTCGCGCAGATGAGCAAGTCGTGGGCACAGGTCAAAGCCAAGCGCCCGGGCAAGCCCCATTGCGAAATCCGTATACCCATGGGTGTCCACGGCGAGTTGTGCCACGTCCCTCGTGCCGCTTTGTCGAATGACACCTTCGATCGCTGCGCCTGCTTGCCGCTCGTTGAGGATGACGGGTTGATCGTAGAAGATCCCCCAGCGGTCCATCACGTGCGTGTACATGCCGATGGACGCCGTGCGCCGACGCGGGTCAGCCCGAGCCTGCCAGACCGTGCGCGTCGTCTCTAGCGACATCATGTCGGACGAAGCCAGATCGGCACGACCCCAGTGCGCGGCGATCGGGTGGCGAAGCATGAATTCCAGCACTGCGTCGGCAGCTTGACGTAGTTTTCGTTCATCGGCGATTCGGTTCATCATTTGTCGGATCGCGACAGGCGACAATTCCGGCACCATCCGCGAGATGTCCGCTGCGGACAACGAAGTGCCATGGGCCAAGACCGCTGCATACACCAGCAGCAGCTCACTGCGTGAACGCGGTTCCCGTCCGAGCAGCAACCAGCTGAAGCGTGTCAAGCTGTCGATCTCGAGAATGATTTCCGGGAGTTGGCCACCGGGATGGGAGGCGAAGATCGCTCGGCGCAAGGGCTCCACTGCGGCATCCTTGCCTTGTGCCGATAAAGCATCGAGATGTACGGCGGTGTCGATTCGCACATCACCACGCACCGTCGCGTCGCGCAGCACCGAAAGCCCATGATTGAGATGCCGGACTAGCGGTTCGAGGAATTCCTTCGCGTCTTGTGGCAGTTTCAGATGACCATAGTAGTGGTTGCGCTTCGCGCTCCAGTCGTCGTGCGGGATCAGCATCCGAGCTTGACTGCGAAATGCAAAGCTGTGGTCAACAAAGACGGACCCGTTACGCAACGCGACCCGCAGGGCAAACAGCGTCGCCCATTCGAATGCTGACAGGGCCTTGTGCCGGTCGTAACCGTCGATCGCCTGCCGCCATGCGCGCCCGAGTCGAATCGTGACGCGGTCCGGTAGCGTGTATGCCTTGCCAGCGTACAGGTCACGCAGTACCTGCAACGCATCGGTCACCGGATGAGCGGTCTGCGCTTCAAAGGGCAGACGGACTATTTTGGCGAGCATCGCGCGCGCTTGTCCGCGCTTCGCCATGAGATGCGCACGGACGAGGCTCCGGCGACTCGGCGGGCGCACATCGAGCGCTTGATCGGCAAGCGCACACACCTTGTTACTGAGTTCGTCGCGAGACAGTGTTGCGTCGAGTGCAACTGCCTTCACCGCAGCCGCGAAATCATGGATACGTGTCTTCAAGTCCGGGCGCGTGGCGTCGATGTCTCGAGTGGCATCGTTGACCGCCTTCTGGATCCAGTGGCGCAACATTCCCAACAACTGGTCGGATGCGGCACACAACGCATAGCGCAGGAAGCATGCGGCTTCCAGTCGGCGCGACTGCGTTTCAATCCGGTTGCTTACCGACGGCGGCCGGTTCGCACAGCGTCTCGCGTAGTGGCGCACCAACGCGTCATTGCAGTTCGCCGGCCAGCGGGAATGAACGCCGATTAATTACAGTCGATCGATCTTGGTGAAGATCTCGCTCATCTGATGAGTCGAGTTGCGTAGAGGAACGGCCCACAACCAGTGTTGCAGGCTCGCGTGCTCTCCTTCGGGCTGCGGAAGGAGGTGTCCCCAACCATCCAGCATCGACGCGCCAAAGGCGCGTGCCAGCGTATCGGTCAGCGCGACTTCGACGCCCTGGACGGCCTGTACGATCAACCGCTTGAGCAATCGATCATGAGCAATCAGAATGCGGTGCTCGTACAGCCACCGCTTCAACTCATGCAACAGTTGGCCGCGCTCAGGGCGCCGGACAGACGCTCCTTGAGCCAGCGCACGACGTAGCGGCGTTGATGCTCGGCCATCGGACGGAAGCCAAGTACCTGGTAGGCCAGCATCTGATGGTCAACAAGTGTGTCGGTGCGCCCATCGTACAAGGAACGTAGCGTACCGAGCTCCGGCGGATCGACACCCAGTTGTTCGCCAAGGTGACTCCATAGGGCCTTCGGAATCTGTTTGTATGCGTCGAGCGTGCGGCCCGTCATGCGTACAAAGCCGATATGCAGCCCAACTCCGAGCCGATAAAGATCAGTGCGCCGGGCGTCGATCAACCCCCGTTCTTTACGGGAGAACGTGAAGAACGTGGCAAGCTCGAACTCGTTGAGTTCATCCGGGATCTGCCGCATGCCGAGATACGCTAATTGCCAGTGCTCCATCGCGTTTTCTCCGCGAGCGTGAGATGGGCCGACCAGAGTAGCGGCACAAAATGGGCGCGGCAACCGACAATCGTCGGCGCGGAGCGAGACAAACACCCAAACAGCAACTCTTTGATTTATTGAGATATTTAAATAGGGCCGCCACGCAAACCCGCGCCAGCGTTAGAGGTCGCTAGCCCGGTAAACTGCATCGAAATACAGGCGACCCCTATATGTGCGCCAGTCGTCGGCTTACCAGGTCAGCCACAATCTGGAGAGCCAGAAACTGCAGTACGCGATGCAGGATCGTCTGCACCAGTTGGGCTGGCACGAGGTTGAAGTAATAGATGAGGATATGGGCCGCTCTGCAGCCGGCACGCAGACACGCTCGGGTTTTGAACGGATGGTGGCAGAAGTCTGTCTTGGACGCGTTGGCGCGGTTGCCGCTCGCGAGGTTTCGCGATTCGCGCGCAACAGTCGCGAGTGGCAGCAACTGGTCGAAGTTTGCCGTGTCGTCGATACCGTGCTGATCGATCAGGAGACCGTATACGCGCCACGGCTAAGCAATGACCGTTTGCTGCTTGGATTGAAGGGCAGCCTCAACGAATACGAACTGGATCTTCTGCGTCAGCGTTCGCTGGAAGCGCGCCGCGAGAAAGCCAGACGCGGCGAGCTCATCATCACGGCGCCCGTGGTTATCGCAAGACCGAAGACCAGCGCCTGGAGAAGGATCCGGATTTGCGTGTGCAGGAAGCCATCCGTTCAGTGTTCCGCCAGTTCGCCGCGATTGGTTCTGTACGCCAGACGTTACTATGGTTCCTGGAGCACGGCCTGCAATTGCCGGCGTGCACACCGCGCGGCGAGATCCACTGGAAGCGACCGTACTACGGAACGGTGTACCAGATCCTGACCAGCCCGGTCTACGGTGGCGCATATGCCTATGGCAAGACGGAATCTACGATCCATTACGCGGACGGAGAACCGCGCAAACGTGACCGACGCAAACCGCGAGATCAATGGTTGGCGCTGATCCCCAACGCCTACGAGGGATACGTTGATTGGGACGAGTTTGAACGAATCCAGCGCGTGATCCACGCTAACGTGCGTCTTGGCGGGCAGGCAGGTGCTCCAAAGAACGGCGAGGCGTTGTTGTCGGGACTGTTGCGGTGCCGGCGGTGTGCGAGCAAGCTGACGCTACACTACACGGGTAACCAGCATGACGCCTTGCGCTACACCTGTCATCGGGCGTGGCTCGACAAAGGGCAGCCTCGCTGTATCGCCTTCGGCGGTACACGCGTGGATGCGGCCGTTGCCCAGGCGGTCTTGCGGGTAGTCCAACCTGCAGCAATCGAGGCGGCGATCGTGGCGCGTGAAGAAGATGTCCATAAGCATGACGAAGTACTGGCTGCATTGCAGCGCGATCTGCAAGCGGCCCGCTATGCAGCGCAACGCGCGCAAAAGCAGTACGACGCTGCTGATCCCGACAACCGACTCGTCGCCGACGAGCTGGAGCGACGCTGGAATGATGCGCTAATGCGCGTGGCGGAGCTGGAATCGCGAATCGGGCAGCAGTCGTATGCATCCGGCCAACTCCCGCCTGCGCAACCTGAGGAGTTCACGGAACTTGCCACCGCGCTGGAGTCGATCTGGCCGCAGGCCGATGCTCGCCTGAAGAAGCGCATTGTGCGCACATTGATTCACGAAGTCGTCGTCGACGTCGACGACACGACAAGCGAGATCGTACTCGTCATTCACTGGAAAGGCGGCGTCCACACAGAAGTCCGCGTACCGCGACGGCGCCGCGGCCAAAACGCCACTCATACATCCCCGGAAGCAATTGATGCCGTGCGCCAGCTCGCACGCATCTGTCCGGATTTGTTGATTGCCAGCGTGCTCAATCGCAATGACCTGCGCACCGGTCGGGGTAACTTCTGGACTCAGGAGCGCGTTACCTCGTTGCGCAGCCACCATCAAATCCCCGTCTATTCGAGCGAGCGGCGCGCGGCCGAAGGATGGATGAATCTGACTGAGGCCGCGGCGTTCATCGGCGTGAGTCCCAAGACCCTCAGGCTCGCAGTCGAGCGCGGCGACATCACGGCAGAACATCCGTTGTCCAATGGGCCATGGATCTTCAATCGTAATTCACTGAACACCAACGCTGTCACCGAACTCGTCGCGCGCACTCGCGCCCGGCGCGGACGCCCCGAAATACCAACGGCGCAACAGGGCTCTCTAGATTTATCAACGACATAGCGAAATTGGGCATTATGAAACATACTTGTAAAAGCTTTCGATGTACTCCTGAATTGCCGCCTTCGCATCGGCACGCGTGGCGTAGCGATGGTGATGTATCAGTTCGTTTTTTACGACTGCCCCAGAAGCTTTCCATCGGTGCGTTGTCAAAGCAATTCCCCTTACGCGACATTGAGGCCTGCATGCCGAATTGTTCAACCAGCTTCCGATAGTCATGAGCGCAGTATTGACTTCCACGGTCCGAATGATGAATCAAGCCTTTCTCGGGACGTTTGTTGCGCACAGCACGCCACAGGGCTTGCGCCGTGAGTCCTTGTGTCATGCGCTCACCCATGGCGTATCCAACCAACTCACAGGTGAAGACGTCCTTAATGCCGGCGACGTAGAGCCATCCCTCGTCGGTGGCACAATAGGTGATGTCTGTCACCCAGGCTTCGTTTGGCCGCGTTGGCGCGAACGTCTGGTTCAGCAGATTGTCGGCGACAGGCAAGTTGTGATTCGAATTCGTCGTGGCTTTGAATTTGCGCTTCTGCTTACAGCGCAGATTCAGCTCTCGGCGCAGGCGGGCGATGCGGTCGCGCCCGGCTATAAAGCCTTGTGCCTCAAGCTCAGGCTGCACGCGTCGCGTGCCATAGGTCTCGCGGCTCTGCTTGTGCACAGCCTTGATGGCGGCTTTCAGGCGTTCATCAACCTGCGCACGTGGAGACAGCTTACCTTTAGACCAGGCATAGAAGCCGCTGCGCGAAACCTCAAAGGCACGGCACAGGACAGCAATTGGATAATCGAGTCGCATCGTATTCATGACCGCGTATTTGGCAGCGACTCCTGCGCAAAATACGCTGCCGCTTTTTTTACGATATCTCGCTCCATCCTGGTCTCCGCCAGTTCCCTGCGTAGTCTGACTACCTCGGCTTCCAATTCGGGAACCGTGCGACTGCCTGGCGCCGTCACGGCGCCATTGCCAAGCTTGGCTGCTTTGACCCAAGTGGCCAAAGTCCCCATCGGAATGGCAATTCGCTTCGCCGCTTCATCTAGCGTCAAGCCCTGTGCAAGCACAAGCTTTACAGCTTCTTCACGAAGCTCTGGTGTGTATGTTCTTGGTTTCGTCATGTGTGCTCCCATTGATAAAGTTTATCAAAAAGGAGTGTCCTAAAAAGTCAGGCTACCTCAGATGGCGAACACACGATAGCGGATGAGATGGAAGAGGTGCGAGTAAAAGGACTACACCGTGTGCGGACTACCGACCAGAG
>NZ_LMUF01000017.1:83217-89356 GCF_009766085.1 Burkholderia sp. S171
TTGGAAGCACGAGCGGACGCTTACAAAGGAACGCTTTCGGGTGCCGGAGATACGGCGAATTTGTGGCGAGTGGTTTAGTTAGGACCTTTTTAGTCCCCTTGTTGTTATTACAGTCTTTGCAGGCGAGGGCTAGATTGCGAGGTTCGAACGTAAATCGAGCGTAAATGCCACTCTGTGATCCTTTGTCGATTATATGATCTAACTCAACGTGCCCTCTATCGAAGACGAGCGCTCTCCGGCAGTAACAGCACCGATCCGACTGCCGTTTCCTCAGTCGTTTTTTCAGAAGCTCTTTTAACCAATCGAAGTTAGAGTGCGTCCAGTTGTACCCGTACAAAGTGACTCCCGCAGTGATCTTCGTTTTGTAAACAGGGGCCAACCAGAATCTCTCTATTCTCTCGAAGTGAACGGGGATGATCGCCATCTCATTTCCCCCCGTGGCCTGGTAATTGCAAAACCAACGCTAAGGTTTCAATCATTTGTCGAGTCGCGTCGTCCTTCGGCAAATCCGGACGTGTCCTTGCCAGCGTCGCAACCAATCCCCTGAGCTTGCTGTTGGTGCGGTCGCCCTTGGCGAACAGGGCTAGCGCTTCGTCCATAGTTTGCGTGAAGCCTACGCTTCGAGAGCTCTTTAAGCCGAACATTTCCTGCAAAATCTCGTCGGTAGTCCATCCGAACGGACCGCCCGGAACGGAGTGAGCAATCAGTCGTTGGCCGCGACGCTGTATTTGTATCACCTCTGCCTCATCAGCACTAAGGGATGCAGCTATAAGCGGAGAATGCGTTGCCAGCTTGAAATCGTTTTATTTTCATGAGTCGCTCACGATGGTGTTTTATCCCGAACTACGATAGTTGCATCGTCGACGCGTATTTTACAGTGAAGGTCCGTTTGCCCTACCAACATCGCAAGACGACGGAACGGGACAAGAGACGCGATGGACTGGTTTGAGAACCCGGTGTGGCGCCAACGCCCGTTAGGTGCAGGATGGCAAGATGAGAAGTCTGATGTGCTAGTGTGGATTTCGATTGCGAAGCTCGATGCCGAGCGAAGTGGTGGCGACGAGTATGTCTGCAAGGGAACGCGGATCGCCATATCCGGAGCAATGCGCACGCATTGAACGGCGCATGGACAGTGCAGCCGATCTTGACATGCCGCCGTTGTGACCGAAGAAGCCCTTTGTTTCTCGCGGGCTCTCATGTAGAGGCATGGTTCGGAATCTTCGCCGTCGCTTATTCGAGTTCAGTCGATGCCCAGCGTGCGCGGTCACGGTGGTTTCCCGTGCTGACGTAATGCGCGTGATCGCCAACCGCATCTGCGAACTGCTGGGAAGCCTCGAAGTCCGCCAGTTCCGGGGGCATCTGCATCTCCGTCGCGAGCTGCCGAAGCTGGTTCCCGATTTCAGTGCCGTATTCTAGTGCGCGAATCTCCTGCAATCGCAAATGCAACGCGTCGAACCGCTTCTGTTCTTCCTGCACTGCAATGTACTCCGGGTCGGACAAATTGATGGGAGAACGGACCTGCTGACGCCGTTTCTGCATTTCCTTGTTCCAGGCTTGGAACTGGTCGTCCAGTTCTTTGAAGGCGGGGGCGCAGAACGTCAAAGCTCGTCACCAGTCGCACAGGATGGACGGCCCGCTTGATTTCATCCTCCGCGATTTTGGTGTCCCGCATCAGCTTGAGCACCGCATCCTCGATTTCGAGACTTTCTTTGCGTGCGATCGGACCGCGCAACCTGCCAATGCGTGACATTGTCTCGAACGTCAACTGAGCCAAGGTCGCGGTGAGACTTTTCAGGGATCTACCTGCTGGAAGATACCGTAGCCAACCGTAAGCTGATCGGTCGTTACATCGACGTGTGGGAGTATCCCGATGGTCGCATCGAGATCCGGGCCGCTGGCGTAGCGCTGCGCTATGTGCCGTACGACAAGCTCGCCGAGATTGATCAGGGTGCCGTGATCGAGCACAAGCGGCTCGGCCATGCGCTGCAGGTCGCGCAAATCCTGCAGGCGCAGCGCGACAACCGTCCGATCTCGGGTTCGCCATCACGTACGAATCGTGGCGCGGCGGTACGCAAACCCAACCCCTCGCCCGGCACGAAGAAGCAACGCGCATTCACCCCAGAAGACCTGAATCAGGCGATCATGCAGATCGCCCAGCAGTCAACGACGCCTTCAACACCTGGCCAACGGTCTGCACGCACTCGCTGAACGCACTGACACGCCCTGCCAGTTCAAGGCTCTCCTTCAACACTACGCGGATTCAAACCGTTAAAGACAGACTCAAACCCGACATCAAAACTACGACATTTGTATTTAGCCAGCGCTACGACATTTCTAAAAAGCCTCGACAGTTAGGTATCCTGGTGATTGGATTTGTATGGTTAAGCGGGTCATACCTATCGGGAATGCCTTTCATCGTCATGTTCACTACCCTGCAGCGAGATGTGGCATAGACAGCCAGAAATGGCTAGGGTTATGGTGAGCGTGCTGGGCCGCGACATGATGAAGGGAATGACGCGCGGCAGCCGGCCGATCGCATAGTTAGCCGAGCACGCACTTTGTCATTCCCTCGAAGACTGGACCTAGGCGGAAACTGGCGTGTTAAGAAGCTGTTGCTCTCAGAAACACGCAATTTCGCTACCGGCTGCATGTTGGCGCAGTACCTCGGTCGTCGCGCCTGCAGTTTCAATACGAGCCCAGTTGCGTTGCCATTCGGCCGCAGTGCCAGCCAGGTCATCATATTCGCACCCGCCGCGATCATGCGTTGTATAGCGCCCTTGTACGCCTGCTCAGGTGTACCCCCGATGCATCTGTGATGACCGTGGTGTCTTACCCTTCGCTGAGTGCCTGAATCGCGGGCATCGCTACACAAATTTCGGTCCACAGACCAGCGATGATCAACTGCTTGCGGCCGGTCGAAAAAAACGGCTCTTCGGCGCGTCTAAAAGTAAGCATAGGCGAGATACTGCGCCCCTGCGTGACACCCACATCTCACGGTGCCAACTTCCGTTTGGCAGGAAAGACTACAGCGCTTGCACCTGCACAGGTGCACCCGGCTTGCCAGAGACTTGGGGCGCAATCACCAGGTAGCGCCGCTTGTCGGCGGCAGTACTCGTACCCGGTACGACCACCTGACGGATCTGCCCAGTCGCATCGACGATCGCCGAACCCGCCGGGTTCGTCATGAACAGCGCAAACGATTCCACGTTGCCGCTGCCATCGGCGTTATCGGAAAGACCTAGCACGTAGGGGGACTTCGGCTGCAAGCCGGTCGCTGATGCCTGCAGTACCTGCAGCAAGCCCTGGTCGAACAATGCGACGCTGGTCGGCGCCATATCCGTCTGGCTCGCGCCAACCGGCACCAGGGTAAGGTGAGCGCTTTCGCCTGCCAGCCCGAGCGGTTGCGTGTTCTGCGACCCATCGCCTTCAGGCACTGCGTTCGGCACATACACAACTGCTTGCGGCGCTTGCCCAATCGGAATGGTTGCGATGACCTTATTCGTCAAGGAATCGATAGCGGTCATTCCGTCTGCGTTTTCCAGGCCGACATATACGCGGCTGCCATCGCCTGACGGCCAGATTCCATGCGGTAGCTTGCCGACCGGAATGGTGGCGACCTGCGAGAAGTCGTCGGTACGGAACACCTTTACCTGATTCAGCCCACCGACGGTGACATAAGCAAACGTCCCGTGCGCGTTGTGCACGATGTTCACGTGGTTCGTGATCGGACCTGTATCGATGACCCTTAGCGTCGCGAACGGCGGATGAGCGTCGAAGACCTGCGTCTTGCCCGTATCTTTCAGCGTGAACCAGACCTGCTTGCCGTCGGGTGTAGCCGCAATGTTCGGGCAGAACGGGCTTGCTTGTACTACCTTGCCGACCAGCTTGTGATCGGCTACGGAGATCACGTCCACTTCAGGATTGAACGACGAACACACGTACCCATACTTGCCGTCGGGCGAGAAAATCTGCATGCCCGGTCCCGCCGGCGTGGTAATGCGGGTCTTCTCTTCAAACGTGTGGCCATCCAGCACCGACACATAGTTTTCTCCCCGCACGGTGACCCAGACCTCGTTGCCGTCCGGCGTAAAAAATGCTTCATGCGGCGCCCGCCCGACATAGGTCACATGCTTGACGGCGTTGGTCTGCGTGTCAATGAACGATACAGAATTCGAGCCGATCGAGACCACCGTGATCGTACGATGGTCCGGCGAGAAACCCATGCCATGCACGAGAACTTGTCCCTTGTACAAGGGGCTGAAATTGCCCGGCGACGGGTCGCCAAGACGGATCACGCCCACCAGTTTATTGTCGACGGGGTCTGTGACGGAGACCGTATTCGAGAACTGTTCAGCCGCGTAGACGCGGTCGTGGTGGCTAATCGCGATGTCAGGTGATGACGCGAGATCGGGCGCTTGGCCTGCGCATGCAAGCTGCGGAATGGCCCCGAACGCGGCGGCCGCCAACACAGTTAGCGCCGCGGAAAACAGCGTGGATCGTTTCATTTCATCTCCTGGTCCATGCGCATCGGCATGGACATGTTTTTGCTGGACGCGGGTTGAGATGCGGTGGTGTGTCCCGGTGCCTGACCTTGATCCGGGGCCGGTGCGGAAGGCGGCAACGGTTGACCAAGAGCGAGGCGCATGGCGGTGATTTCCTGCTGCTGTTCAACGATGATTTCCTGCGCAATGCGACGCAATTGCTCGTTGTGTCCATAGCGCAGTTCGGCTTGCGCCATATCGATTGCGCCTTGATGATGCGGAATCATCATCGCGGTGAAATCGCGATCGACGTCGCCGCTCGGCTTGATCGGCATGCCGTCCATCATGCGTGTCATCGCCTGATCGTTTTCAGCGAGGAACGGCTTTTCCGGGCTTCCGCTGGCCGCGTCGGCGGCATGGGCCGGGGAACCGATTGAACCCAGCGCGATAACGACAACCGATAGTGCAATGGTGCCCATGCGATGGGTACGCAGAACCGCAGCGAAACTAAAAGACATGGCGATCCACCTTGAAGAATAGTCTTGAAGAACATCAATGCCTGAGCCAACCCGTTCGTATAATTTTTTATTCCGGAATATAGCCTTCGCGCATTGCCAGCTAAAACGATTTCCGGATTTCGCACGAAGTCGCATGGCGATCAACGCTCATCCATCGGGAATTGCCGAACCTGCTAATACCGCTGTAACGAATTGACGTCGATCCATGATGCGCTCCGTTAGCAGGTATTCGTGGGGTCTTAGGCGGGGCGGGTTAGAAGCGATGGCGGGATAGGCCATCGCTCTCTGATTCATATCGATTGTGCTCCCGGCCGATAATGCGTCTTGCGGTTGGATAGAGCTTAGATCTTGCAAAAGCCGAAAGCTACAATACCGTCGGTCGGCGTGGTGCTGAATAAGCATTGGGTAGACAGACGAAGGTATGGGTTTGAGACGAAATCAAACGGCGAAATCCGAGCCGCAGGCGGGTCATGGGCAGCATTGACACTCGTCAGCTCGGTGTTTCTCGACCCCATACTTAAGTAGTATTTCGGGCCAGCGCGACAGCCGATACCCTGTCATGTCATCGGAGCGTTTTCGTAGCTCCGGCCTATCCGGTTACACGGCATTTTCCGCAGAGTTCCAATTGCATACTCAATCGAACGGGATTGTTGCCATTGTGGACGACGACCAGGCCATCAGGGTTGCCGTCGCGAGTCTCGTCCGTTCGATGGGATGGAAGGCGGAACCGTTTGAGTCCGCGCTCGCTTTTCTGCAGTCGCCCAACATTGCACGAACGGCGTGCGTGATATCTGACGTGCGTATGCCCGGCATGTCCGGTGTCGAGATGCACGACCGGCTCTTGCAGCTAGGTCACCGATTGCCAACGATCTTTGTCACGGCCTTCCCCATTCCGGAACTCGACCGGAAGCGTGGCGCGCCCGGAGTCATCGCCATCCTTCTGAAGCCGATCGATGCAGTTGTCATGGCTGAGCATCTCGATCGGGCGCTGGCTTCGCCTGACAACTCGTGATTGGCCAGTTACTCCAAGTTGTCAGAGACGGCCGTGAGGCGGCTTAAGTCATCTCGTTAGTGGGTAGCCCCATTGCCTCTCGGCAACGAGGCCCCCGAAGAACCGTACGTGCGAGCTTTCCCCGCATA
>NZ_LMUF01000017.1:89366-119930 GCF_009766085.1 Burkholderia sp. S171
ATGGAAGGGTGTCTATACCGTCTTGACATGGGGAGGACGGCAGACACAATTGCCTCGGTCCTAGGGATGGCGTCGGAGGGTCATGCGAACAGGTCCTTTGTGATCCACATTTGTGCGATTTGATAGACGCGTCGGCCCAACACTCCACTGGCATAATGGATAGCCATACATAGTTTCCTAGCCAAGTGTCAGCAGATAGACAAACGATCCCGGTCGATTTCTCAACCATCCAGTCCGAATTCGTGACAGAGATAGCTCGAATTTTACGATGGCTGAGGGCGTTCGATCGCGTCTCGGCGACGCGGGGCACAGGGCTTTCGCGATGGTACCGAGGCAAGGTCGTCACTCTCTATTGCAGAAGTCGAACACTTGGTGTTCGACTTCGAGGCGGCCATGGGCTGTGCATTGCTAATGTTGAAGTCGGCCGGGACTATCGTGGTGGTGGGTTTTTCGGACTGTTGATAGGCGCGATGACCACAGATTCAAGTTTTCCGTTTGATCGGATCGAGCTTGAATCGGTCTTCAACGAGCGGTTCGCGTCGTGGCTCGAACGCAATGGATTTCGCCGTTTCGACGGCGCGGGAGCATTTAGCTGTACCGCCAATTCCTTTTTTCGCCAACTGCTACCGACGGATCAGCTCCGTTGACAGCGGTGAACGGCGCAGTGCGTTTAACCGCCTGTGCTTGTCGGAAGCTGCGCCCAACAAGTTCCACGGCAATAGTTCGTCGGTACGACTTATTGGGTGTTCTGCAATGTGGGTGAACACGTGGCGCAGGTAGGCCTCTGGTTCAATGTCACCAAGCTTGCACGAACAAAACAACGAAGGGACACCTCTATTCTTTTGGCCGATCAGCTGCCTGCTTGCTGCGCCACGTCGTACATCAGGTCGACCGCTTCGGGAAACTAGTTGGCAAGCGAGTGGGAGCCGATGAAGCGCAATTCATGTTCGTAGATCGTGAAGGGATTGACATCCACGGTCGCCTCGACGTGATGCACGCCCACCTGAACCAGCGCCGGTTTTACGGATGTGCTTCAGTGCCTGTCTGAGGGCAGGCATCACGCCAGCCGCTTCGAACACCACTTCGGACCGCTCGTCTTCGATTTCTTCCGGCAAGTTAATTGACGACTGCTACTTGACATGCTAAGCACCACTCGCAACGGCTGAATCTCGGCTGCGAGCTGTCTGGCGTCGGTCAGCCAGCGAGAAGCGCGATCAGTGAAGCCAAATGATCGCAGTCCATGCAACAAGGTCGTGATTATCTGCAGAGTCGTCTAAAAGCGCCCTTGATACTCTCTATAGCCAGGCCTGCGGGCATCGATACGCAACGCTGCTTGACTTGTGGAGCAAGTCAGCTTTCGTGAGGTAACGTTTCTTCCTTGCATGGATATTACGCGTGAGTGCGGTGCAGATTTGAAGGCGAAAACAAACTGAAGCTGACGCGCCCGTTTTCCCATTTGCCTGCTGGCGTGGCTGACGAGCGGATCAGCGCTGCACGAAACGAGGCAGATAGACGGTCACTGCGGTTCCCTGGCCCGGCTCGCTCTGAATGAACGCGTGCCCCCCGGTCTGTTGGGCAAAGCGCTGCACTACGGATAGGCCTAGGCCCATTCCCAGTCCGTTCGGTTTAGTTGTGAAAAAAGTATCGAACGCGCGATCTTTAATTTCTACTGGCATTCCTGCGCCTAAGTCTTTTACCGCGATGGTGACGTATGGTCCCTGTGGCAGCGAGGTCGGCGGTCCGAACGTCGAAGCGCTCACTTCGACATTATTGCTTTGGATTGTTATCGTGCCGCCTCCAGCCGTAGCCTCATAGGCGTTCAAGAGCAAATTCAAAACGGCTGTCTCCGCCTGCACTCGATCGCAATAGGCTTCCCACAGGTCGGGAGCGAGCACCAGATCTACTTTTATTTTCGGGGGGAGCGCGCCGTGCAGCATTTCCTCCACCCCGACGAGCATTTGGTTGACCGCCAACACCTGCGGTTCAGACGATTGAGGGCGCAGCAATTTGCGCACTTGATGATTGAGAGTCGCCGCACGCTGCGCGGCAGTGATGGCGTTAGCGATGAAGCGTTCCGCCTCAGGCCCGCGATTCTTCGATAACATGCGGCGAATCAGTTCCAGCGAAGCGACGACACTTTGCAGTTGATTGTTGAAGTCGTGAGAGATTCCATTAGCCAAGTGTCCCATGGTCGCTATGCGGTCAAGTTGAAACAACGCCTCTTCCGATTTTTCTAATGCCGCGTTCGCACGCTTTTCAGCGCTTACGTCGCGACCTATAAAGAAGACGGACGTATCGACGGTAACGGCTTGCCATGACACCCAGGCGGCCTCATCGCCCTTGCGCATGCACCTATTGGTAAAGGCAAGTGCTTCGCCGCCTTTGTCGATGGCCGCCACCGCGGCTAGAGTCAATGCACGATCATCAGGATGAGCAAGGCTAAAAAAAGAATTTTCGCGGAATTCGGGCAGCGACCAGCCGAGGACATGCGCGCACCCGAAATTGACGTCCAATATCTGGTGGGCTAGGTCCGTCTGGATTAGCAATTCCCGGGAATGCCAAGCAACGCTCTGAGGTAAATTCACCAAGCTCATCTGTCCCTGTTTCAAATTGCTCTCGCACGCAAGAAGCCGGTAACCGACGCTCCTACATCAAGCGCTCTGGCGGAGCATACCAAAAGGCCATATGGTCCGAAGGCTTTCGGCATTCCGGCGCCTGCGAAAAAACGACCTTGGTCTTAAGGCGGCATCAGACTGCCAATATCACCCGATTTAGAGGTCGGGATATACAATGCCGTGCTCGCTGGGGCCACGGGCTGACGCTCTACTTCGAGATATACCCGGCCCCGATGGGTGGAGAGCGGAAAGCCTAATACTGAGGGAGTTATGACACTCGTAAAGAAATCGAAAATTGCTGCTCCTGCCGGAAAATTATCAACCCCGGCGCAGTCCACCCCCGCCCCGGCCAAGAAAACGCGCGCTGCCTCCGCCCCGGCCAAGAAGACGCTCGCTGTCCCTGTCCGCGAACAGACGATATCCGAGCGGGTTGCCGCAGCAACTGAGGAGTTGGCTTCCGGGCTCATGCAGGCGTCCGCGGCAACCAAAGAACTAGGCCGTTCAATGGAGCAAATCGCCGCTGGGGCCGAAGAAGCCGCAGGCGCGTCCCAACAGCAATCGGCCGGAATGAAACGCATCGTTGCGTCTCTCGCGACCGCGAAAGCAGAAGCCGATGCGTCTGGACGTCGTGCTGAAACTGTCTTGACCACGCTTGTTGAGACTAGCGCGCAGATCGCTTCGTCTATTCGCTCGATCGAACGAAACGCCGAGCGCCAGCTTGCGGCCGTCGCCATCATTAGCGAACTTGAACGTCGCGCCAAGGAGATTGGGACGCTAACGCAAACCGTAAGCGATATCGCCGATCAGACCAATATCCATGCACTGAATGCCGCTATCGAAGCGGCGCGTGCCGGCGAACAGGGGCGCGGTTTTGCCGTGGTGGCAGAGGAGGTGCGCACCTTGGCGGAGACTTCGGATAAAAGCGCACAGGCGGTTCAGCAGCTCTCAGAGGCTATCCAGGCCGATGTGGGTGCCGTCGTCATTGCGCTAAAGTCGGCTTCGGAAAACGCCACCGTCCAGGCCAAGGCTGCGACCAAAGTGATCGAGAATCTGGCGAGCAGAAGAAGCGACATGATTCGCATCGGCGAGGACAGTCGTGCCGTTTTTGCGGCCGCGATAGAAGCCGAAAGCGCCGCGCTTGAGGCCGAGAAGGGTACGGAGGAGATCGCTAGCGCCGCCGAAGAGCAGTCCTCCGGCGCAGCCGAAGCGCAGGCAGTGGTCCAGGAGCAGCACAAGTCACTGGAACAATCACAAATAGCAGCCCGCGCCTTGGCAACCCTTTCCGAAGACCTCCGAGATGGGACAGGTGGCGCCTCAACCGCTGAGCAGATCAGTTCCTCGGCCGAAGAACTTTCGGCAATGATCCAGGAACTGTCCAGCACCGCCACTGAACTCATGGCCGCGATCGAGGAAATCAACCGCGCCTGCCAATTGCAGGCCTCGGCCACGCAGCAAACTTCCGCCGCCCTCGCGCAGATCGAAAAGAGCGCGCAGCTCTCGCAGGAAAACGGGCGGGTAGCGCGCGAGAGGGTGAAGGCGCTCGAGGCAGGGCTTGCGCAGAGCAGCGAGGCCATCAAAGGCCTGATCGACGGCGTCAAGATCGCCTTGCAGGAGACCCAAAACAGCGTCAAGACCGTTGGCCGCCTTGGCACGGTAGGGCGGAAGATCGAAAAGACCGTTAATGCCATTTCGATGACCACGCTGCAGACCGGCATGCTGGCGGTCAGCGGCCTGGTCGAAGCGGCACGCGGCGGAGATGCGGGACGCGGTTTCGCCGTGGTCTCGACCGATATCCGCAATCTCGCAGGCGAAGCCTCGGAAAATATTGACCGCGCCAAGGATACCGTGCGGGACATCCTTGATCAGGTTGCGCTGCTGGAGCGCGAGCTTGATCAGATCATTGTCTCTGCTGAGCTCGAAGTACAAAACAACTTGGCCGTTTCATTGTCGCTCGCAAAAATCTCTCACGAGATCGAGGCGTTGGGCGCCGGGAGCGAGCTTATTGTCGAAGGTGCCGACACCATATTGACGGCCACCGTGGAAGCCGCTGCCGGGGCGCGGCAGGTCGCAAGCGCAGCAGAGGAAGCAAGTGCTGCCTCCCGTGAAGCGGCGAGCGCTGCCGCCGAACAATCGCAAGGGGCCGAGGATCTCGCTGCCGCCGTAGAAGAGATTGCCTCGCTTGCCGATGAACTGAAGCTGCAAAATGCCTGAAATTATCGAAGACGCGGGAGCGACATCGACCCTTCAATTTTTGACCTTCAGGATTGACGGGCGGCGCTATGCGCTGCCGGCGCATGAAGTCGCGGAGATCATCCGCGTTCCGCCGATGTCCCGGGTTCCGCAAAGCCCCCCTGCGCTTCTTGGCATCACCAATTTGGGCGGGGCCGTCCTGCCGGTCGTCAGTTTGCGCGGGCTGCTGGGCATTGAGGAGACGCAAGCGCGTGCCAGCACGCGCGCCGTCGTTCTCAATATCGGGAGCAATGTAGCCCTTGTCGTCGACGCGGTGGACAACCTAGTCGGGATTACGCCCGAACGGATTGAAACCCATCAATCCGAACTGGGCATGGAAATCGGTGAGAAACTGAAAGGATCATTTCTGACCGGCGCTGAAGGCGAAGCCGTGAAAATCCTTGACATCAAAGGCCTCCTAGATGCCGCGTTCGTAAAACGTAGACGCGCTACGCAACAACCCGCGCGTACCATGATGGCCAGGGCAGTCGCAGTGGTCGAGGAAAGGAAAACTGCGCATGAAATGTTGCTCACCTTTGACGTCGCTGGTCAGGAATTTGCCTTTGATCTCACCGACGTTCAAGAAGTCATCCCCGCTCCCAAAACCCGCATCGCAATCCCTAAAGCTGAAACGTTGGTCCTCGGGGTGACGGCTCTGCGCGGCACCTTGCTGCCACTTCTGTCCTTGCGCGGTCTGCTTGGTTTTCCGACTGCGACGCAAGCCGATAGCCGCGAAAAGGTCGTGGTCTTGAATGTCAATGGGGCGCAGGTGGGGTTAGTCGCTGACGCGACGCGGGCGATCGTGGCGGCTGAAACCCATCTTGTCGATCCGATTCCGGGCGTTCTTGCCTCCCGTGCGGGCGGAGAATCCAGGATAAGGGCGATCTATCGCGGCGATGCTGGGAAGCGGTTGGTTTCGATCCTGGCGCCGGAGCAGTTGTTTCGGGAGGACGTAATGCAACGCTTGCGCGCACATCATGAGCGAGGCGAAGTGCAATTGACTGCACAAGCGCCTGCCGGGGAAGACAAAGAGAATTTCTTGATCTTTCAACTGGGCGGGGACGAATTTGCCCTGCCTATCGATGCGGTCGAAGAGATTGCGGCCCTCCCTGCGCAAATCACTCGCGTTCCAAAAACGCCGAATTTTCTGGAAGGCGTGGTCAATCTTCGCGGTGCGGTGCTGCCTGTGATAGATCTTCGCCGCCGCTTCGATATGCCCCTTTCAACCGGAGTGAAGGGGCGACGCCTTATCGTGGTCCATACCGAACGGCACCGTGCCGGCCTCGTCGTGGATGGCGTCTCCGACGTTCTGCGGACCAGCAAAGCGGCGATTGAAGGGGCACCGGACTTGACCGATGACATCGCTCGGCTAGTTAGCGGCGTAATCAACCTCAATGCATCGGGCCGCATTGTTCTTCTGCTTTCGCCGCCTGAGTTGCTGACCCGCGTTGAGCGCGGCATACTGGATAAATTCCAAGCTGTTCAAGGGCGGATTGTTGAGTGATTAAAGTTCTAATTGTCGATGACTCCGCTCTGGTGCGAAAGCTCTTTGGCGGCGTCTTCGGGAATGACCCCGAATTCGAAGTTCAGTTTGCGCCGAATGGCTTGGAAGCGCTGGAGCAACTGAAGGTCTTTAAGCCGAATGTCATCACGCTTGATGTCCAGATGCCTGGGATGAACGGACTGGACTGCCTTGACCGGATCATGCTGGAAAAACCCACGCCCGTCGTCATGGTCTCGTCCCTGACGGCGGAGGGAGCCGAAGCGACACTTGACGCTCTACGCCTTGGGGCCGTCGACTTCGTGACCAAGCCGGGCGGGGCAGTCTCCATGCGCATGGCAGAGTTTGCCCCCGTTCTCCTAGAAAAGGTGCGCGCGGCCGCAACGGTTAAGGTCAGAGCGAGCGCGCGCCTACGAGAGCGCATTCGACACCGCGCTAGCATCTCGAGCACGACGGCGCCTCGCGTCCCAAGGCTCAAAGATCAGGCACCGCCGCTCGCGCCCGAGGCCGGTGAACGGCTAGTGGTAGTGGGAACCTCGACCGGCGGCCCGCCCGCGCTCGAAGCTCTGTTGACCACGCTTCCCGCAGGGTTTCCTTGGCCTATCGTAATCGCCCAGCATATGCCGGCAAGCTTTACCGGTGCTTTGGCGCGCCGCCTGGATGGCATTTGCAATATCCGTGTTCAGGAAGTCCGAAGTCCGACCGCGCTGAAACCTGGAACGGCATATATCGGGCGCGGTGATGCCGACGTCATTGTGACCCGCCGCGCCGGGGCGTTGTTCGCCATGGCTATGCCCGCCGAGGCGGGCTACCCTTGGCACCCCAGCACCAACCGGCTCGTGCGGTCGGCCGCGGAGCATATCGCCCCCCGCCAGCTTATAGGTATCCTGATGACCGGTATGGGCGATGACGGCGCGGCAGCCATGGTCGAGCTGCGCGCATTGGGCGGTGCGACGATCGCCGAGGCCGAAGAAACCGCCGTGATCTGGGGCATGCCCGGTGAATTGGTGAAACGCGGCGGTGCCGAATGGGTCGAACCCTTGGCAGGGATCGCCGATCGCTTGATGTCCCTTGTTCCTATCCATGCCGCTAATCCGTAAATCAACTACTTCTCCAATTCCGTTACTTTCCGGTAAGGACGGTGTGCTGCGCTCCCTCTTCGAGGGGGACGCCGAGGAACGGTGGGTT
This sequence comes from Burkholderia sp. S171, assembly GCF_009766085.1. Classification (GTDB taxonomy): domain Bacteria; phylum Pseudomonadota; class Gammaproteobacteria; order Burkholderiales; family Burkholderiaceae; genus Caballeronia. The sequence continues at coordinate 96,900 of NZ_LMUF01000017.1, forward strand.
GCAGCCCGCGCCGCCGCCGGTGTGGCCGGGGGGGCGAAGGCCCTGGGGGCCGCGCTACGTCTTGAGCCCGACGTTCGTGTCCGCGAGGCGATCCTTACCAGCCTCACCCGCATGGCCAGCCCGGACGCGGTTGAGGCGGTCCTGCCTTTGATGCGCGCCGAGATCGCAGCCTGGAGGACTGGTGCCATCGATGCATTGCGGGCGATGCAGCAGGCAGCATGGCCTTATCTGCCGCAATTGCTGGCCGACCCCGACGCCGATGTCCGCTTGCTGGCTTGTGAGATTGTGCGAACGCTTCCCGGAGAAAAAGCGACAGCACTTCTCTGCGGCCTGATCGAGCGCGAGAGCGAGGCCAATGTCTGCGCCTCGGCCATCGAGGTCCTGGCCGAGGTTGGCACCGCCGAGGCTCTCCCCGCTCTCGAACGGTGTGCCGCGCGTTTCCAAGGCATGCGTTTTCTCGAGTTCTCGATCAAGGTCACCGGCGACCGTATCCGATCGCAAACTGCCGGACTGGCGTGAGCGAGTTCACCGCGATCACCGAGGAGGAATTTCGCAGGCTTTGCGAATTCATCTACCGGCGTACAGGGATGGTCTTCACTGAGGCCAAGCGCTACTACATTGAACGCCGGCTCGTGGAACGCATGTCGATCGCGGGCTCCGGATCATTTGCGAGTTATTTCGCACGCCTGCGTACCGATGTAGACCGCGAGATAGAGCGTCTCATCAATGCAGTCACCGTCAATGAAACCTACTTTTATCGAGAAGACCACCAGCTCCGCTGTATGACCAACGATCTTCTAGCCGATCGTTTGAAGCATAAGGCTAGGGGAGAAACCATTCGCATCTGGTCGGTGCCTTGCTCGACCGGCGAAGAGCCCTTTTCGATTGCCATCTGGCTGCTGGAAAACTGGCGGTTGGTCGATCAATACGACATCGAAATCGTCGGCTCTGATATCGACACGACGGTGATGGAGAAGGCTCACGCCGGGGTTTTCGGCAAGCGCGCCTTGATGCGCCTCACGGACGACCTCGTCCGGCGGTATTTCGAACCGCAAGGAGCGGAGATCTGGAAGATCATCGAAGAATTGCGCCAATCGGTCCTCTTCACACCGGTCAATCTTGTCGACCCTGTTGAGACCCGGCGACATGGACGCTTCGATATCATCTTTTGCCGCAACGTCCTAATCTATTTTGACGATGCCTCGCGCCGCGTCGCCGCGGAAAACCTTTACGAAAATTTGATGCCGGGCGGATTTATCTGCCTGGGGCATACGGAGTCGATGAGTCGCATTAGCCCCTTGTTTTCAGTGCGGCGTTTTACCGACGCGATCGTTTATCAAAAAGCCACGGAAGGACCCGCATGAGCGATAAGAGGATGCGCGTAATGGTGGTTGATGATGCGGCGCTTGTGCGCCTCTTTTACCGCGAAACGCTTAGGAAAGCGGGATTCATCGTGGATGAAGCGCTCAACGGACTGGAAGCGCTTGAAAAAGTTCTTTCTGAAGCCCCGGACTTGCTCATCGTCGATGTCAACATGCCACAGATGGATGGCATTACCTTCATCAAGACGCTGCGACGACAGAAACCTCCTGTGGCAGGAATTCCGGTCCTCATCGCCAGCACGGAGGCAGGCCCACAAGACTTTGCCGCTGCCCGCGAGGCAGGTGCCAATTTCTACTTGGTGAAGCCCATTGAGCCGGACAGGCTGCTCGCTTTCGCCGCAATGATGTGCGGGGTGGCCCCATGAACGAATTCCTCGAACAGTTTGTGATCGAATGCCGCGAACAGGTCGAGCAGGCGACCGCCGATCTTTTGGCGCTCGAAAAATCGCCATTGAACATCGAAAGGCTGGACAGCGCCTTTCGCGCATTTCACAGCTTGAAAGGCGGCGCAGGCATCGTCGACTTTGACGCGATGGCCGAAGCCGTCCACGGGGCAGAAGATGGTCTCTCGTACGCCCGCAAGGGGACGGTAGCGATCTCAACGACATTGATCGGCGATTGCCTCGCCTGCCTTGATCAAGTTATCCAATGGGTAGACGAGATCGCCAGGTGCGGTGACCTTCCCAAAGACGCGAGCAAGGAAGCGGCTGCCATCGTAGCGCGTTTCTCACGCGGAGATGGAATGGGTCCTGGCGCCGATCCGCGGCCCGAAGTGGAGCAACCTGTCGGCTGGGTCGCCACCATATTAGCGAAACATCCGGACGCTGCGCGAGAGGCGCAATGCGCGCTTCGATATACGCCCAGCGCGGATTGTTTCTTTTCCCAAGAGGATCCGCTTGCGCGCATTGCAAGACTCCCCGGACTGTTGACCATCGATGTCTCCCCAGTACATCCTTGGCCGCAGTTGTGCGATCTCGATCCGTTTCAATGCAATCTTGTCTTGGTGGTCCTTTCGAGCGCGTCGGAGACCGAGATTCACAAAGCGCTGTCCGACATTTTGGATCGCTGCCACATTGAAGCCTTAGAAGCGACCGTTCGGAGGCCCGCTTCCTCGTTGTCACTCGACGCCCGCTCCCTGTTGGAGGCACAACTTACGCTTCTTGAAAGCACGGATGGCGATGACTTTGCCGGTAAGGTCGCATCCGCAGGCGCGGTCGCGGCTAATGTGTTTCTTGCCCAGTGTGACAACGGCCTGGCCGTCTCGATCGAAAAAGCGACGGCGCAAAGCCTGGCAGAAGGCCAGACCGCTCCCATCGCTCGCGCGATCGAGGCAATACTTTTTGAGGAGGCCGCCAAACCCGGCGCGCCATTACCTTTCGGGACTGAGCATGAGACCACCGCGCGGGCCTTGCGAATTGACGCCCGACGGGTGGACAGCCTGGTCGATCTTACGACCGAGCTTACGGTCGCCAAGAACGCAATCGGCCACGTCGTGGCTTTGGCCCAGAACGGCGACGAGGGACTGGAGCAGCTACTAAAGCAACGCTTCGCCGTCCTTGACCGTCTGATCGGTGAATTGCAGCAGGGCGTCCTCGCCCTACGTGTTCTGCCTCTGCGGCATGTGTTCCAGCGATTTCCTCGCCTGCTGCGCGAGATTGCTGCGGGCCTCGATAAATCTGTCAATCTAGTGACGGAAGGTTCTGAGACGGAAGCCGACAAAGCCATCGTCGAGATGCTTTTCGAGCCGCTTTTGCATGTGGTCCGCAATGCTATAGATCACGGCATTGAGGACAAAGCGGCCCGCTTGGCGCTCGGCAAGCCAGCGGTTGCGACGCTTGGGCTTCGTGGCTATCGGGAGGGCGAAAACGTTGTCGTCGAGATCACCGATGACGGACAAGGGATCAACGTAGAGCGAGTTCGCCAAGTTGCAATTGACCGGGGCGTCGTAACCGCGGAGGCGCTTGCCGCCATGAGTGAAGCGCAGGTCACGACCTTGATCTTTGAGCCGGGTTTTTCGACGGCCCAGTCGGTGACCGGTCTCTCCGGCCGGGGCGTGGGCATGGACGTGGTTCGCACCAAAGTTGTTCGCATGGGCGGCACGGTCGGCATCGAGAGCAGGCCTGGGGCAGGCACCGCCGTCCGCTTTACGCTCCCCTTCAGTGTCATGCTTACCCGGATTATGGTTGTGAGCGCCGCGGGGCAGAAATTTGGCATTCCCCTCGATGCCGTGGTTGAAACCTTACGCGTGGGTCCTGACGCCATTGCACGGGTGGGCGCAGCGCAAGCGATCGTGCTGCGCAACCAGACCGTTCCGGTAATCGATCTGCGAGAGGCCCTCAACTTGCACGAGGGTGACCGACGCCGAGACGCCATTTTGGTCGTCGCCAACGTCGACGGCGTTTCCAGCGCCCTCCGGGTTGACGTGATAGGCGAGCGCTTCGACGCCATGTTGAAACCCCTGGAAGGTCTTCTGAGTGGGACCCCCGGCCTGGCCGGTTCAACCCTCCTTGGCGATGGAAGCGTTCTTTTGATCTTAGACCTTACGGAGCTCTGTCGATGACTGTCAAAGCCGCTGTAAATGGCATAGTCGTCCTGTCCGGCGAGTGCCCGAGTGAAGATGCTGAACCTCTTCACCGCTATCTTCTGGCGGACCCTGTTCCCACGGTCGATTGGCGGACTTGCGAAACGCTGCATGCTGCCGTTTTCCAGGTTCTTCTGGTCGCCCGCCCGCATATGGTCGGGCCACCGGGAGATGATTTCTTGCGCCGGCTTGCCGGGCATTTGCCTCGCTAGGGAAAGTTATGACAGACGGCGGACTTGGTTGTAAAATTCGTACTATTTCTGTCCACCGAAAGCCCTGAAAATGCCGCAGCAATGAGCCTCACCATTCTGATCGTCGATGACAGCAAATTGGCGCGCATGTCAGTCGTCAAGTCGCTGAGAGCCCTTCATCCGGACTGGACCCGCCTTGAGGCAGGTAACGCCGAGGAGGCCCTTCGCCTTACCCAAAACAGCAACCCCGATATCGCGCTCCTCGACTTCAACATGCCGGGCCTTGATGGTCTCGATCTCGCCGCTGAACTTCGTGACTCGCATCCCCGCATGATGATTGCCCTCATTTCGGCCAACCGGCAGCAAGAAGTAATCGCACGCGCCGAAGCGATGCAGGCCAGCTTTCTCGCCAAGCCGCTCACCGAAGCTGCGCTTGCGGTCTTTTTGACCAAAGCCGCAGACACGCGCGGAAAGGACTGACGGTTTGAACGCATCCACGCCCATCCATCTGAGTGAATTGGAACTCGATGCGCTCACTGAGTTGGTCAATCTGGGTATCAGCCAAGCTGCCGGCGATTTGGCAACGATGGTCCGCCAGGAAGTAGTCTTGTCGGTCCCCAGGGTCGCTCTGGTTGGGCGGGATGAGGCCATTCATGTACTTGGTGGCGCTGAAGCCAAGGATCTTGTCGCTGTGCATCAAGTCTTTGAGGGCGATATCATCGGTCGCGCGCTTTTGATCTTCCCGGAAGCAAAAAGCCTCGAACTCGTCCGAGCTGTTGTCGGCGGCGACTTGTCCTTTGAAGACATCATCGAACTGGAACAGGAAGCACTTTCCGAAACTGGCAACGTCATCTTGAATGGCTGCCTTGGGACGATTGCCAACGAACTTGAGCGTAGCCTGAAAATCTCGCTGCCAGAGGTTCTTCACGGGCAGAGCGCGGATTTATTCGAACTAGCCCCCCCGCCAGAGTCCGGTGACACGGTGATGTTGATCTATATTCACTTCGCGGTCCGTGAGCGTGATATAGACGGGCATATCGCGATGCTGCTTGATATGCCCTCTCTAGCAGTCTTGAAGGATCTCCTCGCTGCCTATATCCGTCGCGTGGCGGGCGACGTTCAGACTTAGACCTCATGGCCGAAAAGGATAAGTCTTTCCAATATCCCATTCTCGACGCCGTCGATGCCGGGATGATTGTCGTTGATGTCGACCGACGCATTGTTCGCTGGAATGCCTGGATGAGTTCGGCGAGCGGACGAGGTCGGGAGGAGGTCTATGGCGCGTGCCTCGCGGATGTTTTTCCGGATTCGAATCTTGGGCGTCTTGATGCCGCCATCACCGCTGCCATCACGCGTGGACTTTCTGGTCTCTTAACGCATGCGCTCCACGCCCAACTCCTGCCGCTGCGGACCAGGGCCGGCCGCGAAATGCTACACGACATAACTGTCTCTTCGATCCGCGATGGATCAGACGGAAAATGCCTGATTCATATCGTCGATGTGACCATGGCCGTGCGGCGCGAGCGCTATCTGCGCGATCGCCAGAAAGCGCGCTATGACGCGGTGGTTGAAAACGCTCCCGATGCCATCCTGACCCTTGACGCGGATGGGATCATTCGCCTTGCCAATAACGCAACCCAATCTCAATTCGGATACGACCACGGTGAGCTGATTGGCCAGCCCGCGGCGTGCCTCTTTGAAACGAAGGAGCTTTGGGAGGCGGCGTGGCGCTGCATTCTCGAACACGCACAACTTCTACATCCGGTGGAATTGACCGCCCTGCGCAAAGACGGTTCTCACGGATACGTCGAACTATCGGCTTCGCGGTGGAAGAACGACAACCACGTTCATGTCACTGCCATCCTGCGCGATGCTGGCGAACGCCGAGTTGCGGAAATGGACTTACGAGCAAGCGAAGAGCGCTTTCGCGCCTCGGCGAAGGCGCTGGCGGAACTCAATGCGACGCTGGAACAGCGGGTCGTTGAGCGCACGAACCAACTACTGGAGGTCAAAGACGCCCTCCGTCAAAGCCAGAAGATGGAGGCTATCGGCCAGCTTACCGGTGGAATCGCTCATGACTTCAACAATCTTTTGCAGGGCATCGTCGGCGCCCTCAACATGGTGCAAAAGCGAGTGGCTGAAGGGCGGATCAGCGAAGTCGAACGGTTTTTGCAGGGGGCAGTTTCATCTGCCGAGCGCGCTTCGACGCTGACGCACCGTCTTCTCGCATTTTCGCGTCGCCAGCCGATCGACCCCAGACCTATCGATGTCAACGCATTGGTTGGAAGCATCGAAGAACTTGTGCGCCAATCTCTGGGCGAGGGCGTCAAGATGGTCATTTCGGGCGCCGACGACCTATGGCTGATTCGGTGCGACGCCAATCAACTCGAAAATGCCATCCTCAATCTCGCGATCAATGCGCGTGATGCGATGCCGGATGGGGGCACCTTGACGATTTGCACCGTGAATGCATCGTTCGACGCAGCGCAGGCGCTGATACGAGATCTTCAGGCAGGTGACTACGTCGTCCTTCGCATTCATGATACCGGCGTTGGAATGCCTCCGGATGTTCAGGCTCGCGCCTTCGATCCGTTCTTTACAACCAAACCGCTTGGCAAGGGAACCGGACTCGGGCTTTCCATGATCTATGGCTTTGCCCGTCAAGCCGAGGGGTCAGTGCGGATCAAAAGCGAAGTGGGCAACGGGACGACCATCGAGCTCAGCCTTCCGCGGTTTGATGGCAACACGGCTGTCGTTCTCGGCGAGCCTCCCTCCGTTGCCGAGGATGGAACGGGCAATAATGAAGTGGTGCTGGTGGCCGAAGACGAAGAAGTCGTGCGCTTCCTGGTTGTAGAGGTATTGAGTGATCTTGGTTACCGTGTGCTTGAGGCGGCGGACGGACGCGCGGCCTTGCAGATATTGCAGTCAACGCAAAAGATCGATTTGTTTGTGACTGATATCGGCTTGCCCGAAATCAACGGCCGGCAAGTGGTCGATGCTGCGCGCGAAATACGGTCGTCACTGAAGGTGCTCTTTATGACCGGTTACGCCGAAGTCGCTGCAGACGGGCAGTTTTTGGAGAAGGACATGGAACTCATCGCCAAACCCTTCACCGTGGACAAGTTGGCAGCGAAGATCAGGGAAATGCTGTCAGCTGGAACCTAGTCTGTGAAACTACCTGCGATGGTTGCGGCCTAACGCTCTGGTGGATTGCTAGCTCGATAGCGAAATCTTGCCGTCGTCCTGACACCGCTTCAGGCACGCTCGGAGTGCAGCTAGAGGAAGAGTATTGTTATGAAATATCTTTCCGCTTTACGAATCGAGAGGATAAACTTTTCGCCACAAAAAAATTCACCCAAAGGGGTGGTGTCGCCCAGCCATCCGGTAGATTTCGGAGTGACAACAGGCGGCCGGTCGTTCCATCATGCGATGACGATTCCAAAGGAAAGGTCGCACTATGTGTTATTCGGCGCAGATCGTGGCGGACTACCGCAAGTACGTGAAGATGTTCGGTCCCGACATGGATATCAGGGAATTCGCACGGCTCTACTGGGAGCGCGTCGAGGGCAGCGGCGCGAAGGTTCCCAAGGGCATGGATGCGGCCTTCGTGGACCCGGCAACAGAAGAAGAACATCGAATCAAACAATGGATCGAGCGGTATGACGCGGCTCAGGCGACGAAGCTCGAACAGGAACTGTTCAAACAGCGCACGCGGCTCGCGGACGCGGCACGTGTTCTTCAGACCAAATCCACAAAGGCTACCATCGAGAGCAAACAGATCGCCACGGGCAAGGTCGCGGCAACGCTGCGCAGGCTGGACGACCTGCGGCGAACGGAAGCGGTAGACCGCGACTCTCGGATATTCCCCTGTCAATACGCGCCCGTCATGGTGATGGAGAATGGCCGGCGTGTCATTAAACCGATGCGCTATCAATGTCGGCCGGCAGGTAAGCCCGCAATCTACGACGTGAAATATCCCGGCACCTATAACGCAAGACGAGACAACCTTGAGGGTTTCTGGAAGGGCTTGTTTGGCTACACGCACGGCTTGATGCTGGTCAGTGCTTTTTATGAAAACGTGCCACGGCATCGCATGGAAGGTCGTGAGCTCGCCGAAGGCGAGAAAGAAGAAAACGTCGTCCTCGAGTTCAAGCCCAATCCGCCCCAGGATATGCTCATCGCTTGCCTATGGTCGAAATGGACTGGTCGTGACGAACCGGATCTCCTTTCGTTTGCCGCTGTCACGGACGACCCGCCGGCGGAGATCGCATTAGCCGGCCACGACCGGTGCATTATTCCTATCAAGCCCGAAAACATCAGTGCCTGGCTGAACCCCGATCCCGCAGATCTGGACGCGCAATACGCCATTCTTGATGACCGTCATCAACCCTATTATGAGTATCGACTTGCGGCTTGAACTGAAGGAGCTTTGCGTACGTTATTCAGATCGTGAAAAGAATGTCGATCTCGGAACCGGAGCGTCGCATTGTCGATGTCGTAGAGCGTGAGGTGGCCAACTTTGGTGACGAGCACATCGTCTCGCTGAATGCGCCGACTGCTCGTGTTCACGACCGCGCGCGTTTGATGGCCTCAAGCGCCTTCATCCGGGCAATGTCTGCAAACAATTCCGCCCACTTCCCAAGAAGCGACGTATCGTCAGTCAGAAACGGCGGGTGCTCGGCCCACGCGCTGACGCTCGGCCCCTTCCAGCCGATCTCGAACACCCGCATGTCTTCGTCATCGCTGACGCCCGAATTGATGAGGTCCGTGAACGAGGCCAGGTTGTAAAGATGAACTTCTAGCGGATCGATGTCGTAGAGCGCGGCAAGCAAAGCTGTAGCCCGCCTGGATGCCACATCGCTGCTGCCCGCCCTCAGGAAGACGACGCGTTCATCGCTGCTGTTGGGTTTGCCAAAAATCACTCGGTACAGGGAGGTTCGGCACCGATCACTCAAGTGCGTATTCATGTACGGTCGTGTCTCGACTTTGCAAATCAAAAAACGGCCTGGTCTGTGGCGTTCATTGCAGATTTCTGCTCACGGCTTTCCGTCAATCGTCCTAGTCCAAGCCGAGCGCCCACTTCCCTTGTTGGAAAGCGTTTTCTCCGTGCAGGAACGACAGCGATCATCCATGGTCGAATGCCATTGTCATCATAGGAGAAAACATGGGTGAAAAGTTGAACGCCGGATATCGCGACCTGCTCGCACAACGTGCAGCATTGGACGAACAAATTGAAGCGCTTCGAAGCGTCGAACGCGGTGACGTGATCGACTGGATCTTCGAGCAAATGGCGCTGTTTCAGATCAAACCGGAAGACCTGGTTTCACGGCGCGGTCCGAAAAAGCACTCCGGTCCGGTCGCAGCGAAGTATCGTGATCCTCAATCGGGCGCCACGTGGAGCGGCCGTGGAAAGGCGCCGCGCTGGATGGCGGACCAGGACCGAGAAAAATTCCTGATCGCAGATTAGTTGGTGGCGAGGCGAGGGTCTCAAAACTTATCCCCAACTTTTGTGGGCAGGCCTGTGGATGATTAGTCGAGAGACGGTGTAAGTCATTGTTGTTGCTCGGCTTTAGATACGAGCGCGATGTGCGTCACCTAAGCGTCAGCCAACCGTCACCCTACCGCCGGCCTCATTCGACCAGAGCGGGTTCAGGCTCCGGCGGCTCACCTCTTTTGGACGCGGGCTTGAGCCCCGCTAGGACGTTCTGCCGTACGTGCTGGTGGATTAACAGAAGCCGCAGATTTTCGATTGCGACCAACTCGCCGAGATTCTCCGCCCGCCATGCCTGATGGATGGTTCTGAAATAGCCGTCGATCTCATTGATGACGCCACGGCTGAACTGAACTTCCAGGACGAGCCGTTCGACATCTTCATTGCCGCGATATTTCTTCCAGAGCGAACGCAATTCCCGCAGGCTGAGCGGCGCGAACTCGGGCAAGGGTCTAGCCATGACGGCGCGCGCTATCCACTGATTGCCACGTGCTCGACTGCGGGCGTGGGCAGCTCCACAATCCGCGGTGGCGCACGGCGATGCTCACTGATCAGGTTGGGCGACGGGTAGAGCTTCACGATGATCGGCGTCACCGCGACGGGGCCCTTTCGTTTGATTATCTCAATAGCGACCCCATCGGCTGCAGGCCGAACGGTCAAACGAAGCGGCGCGGACGACGCGTCTTGCGCGCAGGCGAGGGGGCGCACGACCACAAATAGCGTCTCTGAGCTCTGAGCGGCGAGCAGCAGCCTTCGCAACGACTCCGAGCGGATATGTTGCTGCCACAGCACGAGAGCGCTGCAACTGCCTGTTCTAAGAATTTGCTCCGCGCTCCAGAGCGCGTCGGATGATTTCGGCGTGGTCAGCCACATGAGCCTGCTCGGACGAACGCCCATGTACGCATAGCCCAACGCATGGGGAGTCTGCTGAGGTGCGACCAGCGCGATGGAGCGTCTTTGAACGACGGCCGGCAGTGCGGGACTGAGTAGGCGCATTTCTCCGATGCCAGCCTGCTGCAACATCAATTCGATCAGTGTTCCGACAGGCCAGCCTGCGCCTAGCCGCTGCGCAGACAATGCGGGATAACCGGTGTCGACAGTGCGCCCGTAGACGCGGGCGAGTTGGGTCGCGCGCCACAACGCTGGGTGGATCGACTCGGGGTGTTCGGGTAAGGCGCTCATGGAAGGCACTGTATATGCGTACAGTATTCCGCGCAATGGAATGCGCAGCGGCGGAGAGTCGGTACGGGCACGGCGTTGAAGCGGCTAGCAAATCACGTTGCCTGCTTGCAGGCCCATGTGGCCTTACCGCATCACAATCAAACAAAGGCGCGTGCAAATTCGATAACTAGGGTTTATACTTAGTTTGTCTCCTCCATGTCTCGACTGATATGGATTGCGCCCGCCATCTGAGCGGGCTTTTTTTCGTCCTTGTCGACGCCGCGCTGTCGGATTTGCAACTCTGAATGGCGGTATGGACATCGCAACAAAAAATGCGACATATCGCGCGAGCACCGGTTTGCAAGATTTCGTGCCTTCTGCTACCCCCACAGATTGATGGAGGAGGGGCGGCAACCGCATGCAAGCGACTGCGTTGAGCCGTGGATCGGCACGTCGAAGTCTTGCGCCATGTGTCTTTACCCGGTCGATCGCAAGAACGTCTCGTCGCTCCAGACGCTTGGTCGGGAAATGCATTGGCGCGATCCAGTTCGGCAAGTGTCCCGCCATCACGCCGTCCGAGGAAGAAAGCTCACGTGGGCTTTGACCAAAACGTGACGAGGTGTCGCTCAATCTCGCATAGGTTCGTCATGAACAAACTCAACTAACCGTCTGCCACTTTCCAACTGTCCTAACACCGGCGGCTAGGTAAGCGCATGTCCTACAAGGTTTTCACGCTCGAAGACACGGTGATGCTGTCGTGGAAGGAGGCCTGTGCGATCACCACACAGAGTTTACCCGCGATATCGCGGGCAGCCAGCCGCGGATCTTCGGCTCAACTACGTCTTCTGGGAGGATTTGGAGTTGATAGTTGGCGGCTAGGCAGACTCGCTGCTCGGCCTGGCTGACGGTGTTGGCGGGGTGCTATGGGTCGAAGAATTGCGGAGTGGCATGCGCTCTACGAGCATTTGGTCTGGGTCGACTTGACCACCGAGGCACAGCGTTCTTGGGTGAAGTTCGGTCGATGCAGCGATCTGGCTTTTTACTAGGGGTAGCGTCGCCGCGCGTGCAACACGTTCAGAATCTGAATCCGGTCCAACTTCACGCGATAGACGACGATGTAGTTCGGCAGAACAATCATTTCCCGAGTATTTGGCCTTCGACCCTCCCGGTAGACATAGGGGTGATCGGGCAGTGCGGCGGCAGCCGCGATGATTGATTCAAAAACAAAATCGGCCGCTGCCGGCTTTGATCTTCGATATGGTCAAATATGCTTTGGAGTCTGCGTCGAGCGCGCGGGCGCCAGTCAACGTGCATTGCGCGCCTTTCGCCGTTCTTCGATGTGCGCTCGCATCTCCGCGACGACTTGATCGTGCGGAATGTCCGGGCCAACCTCGTCGATTGATGCCTGCACCTCGGCGCAGAACCATGCGTCGTAGGCTTCAGCCTCTTCGAGAGTGTCGTGCTCGGTAAGAGCGGGGTCGATCGGAATTCTTCCCATGAGAGTCACCTCTTTTTGATCTGTTAATGATAGCGCTCCCCAGTTGGAGCGTCACCGCGACCTGCAAATACCCGCTGAAACTCCCATCGCACGCCACACAAGAAATGTGGCGAGACGGCGACACTTGTAACCGGAAGTAACCGGAGTGTGCGATGCACCACATAGCGATCATCCGTTTGCACATACCATGGATTCACTGACCGACAACAACCGCCCGGATACATAAAAACCACGATTCAGAGGCAAAAGGTCAGATACGAGAGAAATACTATCAAGGCGGTAACGGGGGTTTCCACCTTGATTTGCGGCCCGGCTTTTGTCGGGCCTTTTACTTTCTGCGCTCGATTTGGCATCCCCACCTTGGAAATTTTCTTCCAGGTTGCCTCTCTGGACGCAGGAAAATCGTCTTTATCGCCTCGTTGACACCTCAACAAATCAGTGAGCCAATCGCGACCGCAGCGATGGCTATCGAAGCTCCGGGACTATCCATGGGGAAGATACGGCGTTGTTTTCCTGCGCTGGACTGCTGCCTCGCAAAAGCGCGACGTCAGACTCCCGATCAGGCGCTGTCACATCGCATAGCCTGTCGGCCAGTAGGCTTTTTCGTCTTGCCCGAACGGCGACTGATACGAGCGCTCGAGATAGTTCACGGCAAACTTACGAGCCGACATAATCTTGACGGCATGGGCGCTGTGCTAGATGGGTTACGTCGCAATAGCGGAGGCTGGTAGCTGCGGGACCTTACAGCATGATGTAAACGACTATGAAAGGCCTGAGTCCGGCGGTAGCCAAGGTGCTGAAGCGGTTGCACTATCCGCTCGAGATCATGCTGGTCTGCATGCGTTGGTACGTGGCCTACCCGCTGAGCTTGCGCAATCTCGAAGAGATGATGGCCGAACGCGGGATTGCGGTCGATCATTCGACCGTTCACCGATGGGCCATCAAGCTTCTGCCGCTGCTTAAAAAGGCGTTCCGCCGCTATATGATCGCCAAGGGGCAGATGAAAAGGCTGCGACATCGGACAGACTCCCACAGAGCAGTTCTACTCGTTAGCGGTATAGATAGTCCTTAGCATACCAACCATTGTTCAACTCACTTTTCTTATCGCGACAGAACCGTTTCGCACGCATGCGTTGCCCGTTTTGGTACGATTTAAGCTCCGCGATAACAACAGAGGGCCGGTGAACCTTATTTACGTGAGCATAATGACCCGATCGGCGCAGATTCTCGCCGCGCTCGTGCTATTGGTCGTGTCAGCGGTCTTCACCGGCTACGTCACCCACGTCCCCCTACTCATCACAGTCATGCCCTCGCTGCAGGGCATGTCGGTTGTGACAGCCCTTGGCATTGGCTGCGTCGCCCTGGCGTTTTTCGTTCCGCGCGGCGCAGCCTTCGTAGTCTGCTGGGCAGCACTGCTGGCAGCCATCGCCGCGCTGGCCTCTCATGCGGTTCTCGGGCGCGATGCCTTCAGTCCTTACCTGGCACACGTTTTTTTTGGAACACCGTTCGGGGAAAGCGGGCACACGTCCGTCGCAACAGCGATCGCAATTGCCCTCATTGGGTTCGCGCAGCACCAACGGTTACTGCGACGGCACCTTCTCGCCGATGTGCTCGCAAGTACCGCGCTGCTGCTATCCAGCACTGCGCTGCTAGGCTACGCATACGGCGTGAGCGACTTATACGCGCTATTTCTTTTCAACACGATGGCGGTTCACACTGCCGCCGCGCTCTTCGCACTTGGGCTTGCTACAGTGTTTGCGCAAGCAAACCGCGGCTGGGCGCGAACAATTGCCTCCTCACGCCCGGGCGGCGGCGCAACGCGGCGCCAGCTAGCGTTCACGCTCCTGCCGCCGGTCGCAGGTGGTCTGCTGCTCGAATCCACCCATGTTGGTAGGCTCGGACCGGGCGTCGCGATGGCGCTGCTCGTCGTGATCACTATTGCCCCGCTCATAGCGCTAATTCTCCACGACGGCAGGACGCTTGACGCGCTCGACATTGAACGGGAATCATCCGACCGGCTGAAGGAGCAAACCGCGCACGAGTTGAAGGTGCGGCTCGCCGAGCAGGCCGCCGCGCTCAACCGCGAAAGCGCTGAGCGCGCGAAAGCTGAATCCGCTATGTACGACGCGCAGCGGCTGGAGGCGGTAGGACAATTGACAGGTGGAATCGCGCACGATTTCAATAATTTGCTCATGGGGATTTCGGGCAACCTGCACCTGACTCAGAGCCGGCTCGGTGTGGAGCATCCAGCGCGTACCTTCGTTGACAATGCGGCGGCCGCCACGCAGCGAGGCACAAAACTCACCGGACAGTTGCTCGCGTTTTCGCGTACGCAACGGCTCGATATTCGGCCGATCGAACTGGACGCGGTTGTGCAGGATGCGCGAGCTCTGTTCGGCAATGCGCTGGGCCCAAAAATCGCCATCGATATAGAGTTGCTGGCGCCCGGTGCTTGGATCCTCGCCGATGCCGACCAACTCCATCTCGCCATATTGAATCTTGCGCTTAATGCGCGTGATGCAATGCCTGCTGGGGGTGCTTTTAGCATTCGCACGCTGGTTGGGCCGGTGTCAGGCGACGATACGAGAGGCTCGAGTTTTGCCACCATCCGCGTGAGCGACAGCGGCATGGGCATGGCTGCCGAGGTTGTCGATAGGGCGGTCGAGCCGTTCTTTACCACAAAGGAACGCGGTAAGGGGACGGGCCTCGGCCTCGCACAGGTCTATGGTGTGGTGAAGCAGTGCGGCGGCGATCTGCGCATCCGGAGCACACTGGGAAGCGGCACCACGATCGATTTGCGTTTGCCGCTTACAGCTGCGCGGACGGCCGCCGTTCCAAGTGTTCCGAAGTCAGAAGAAACGTCAGTTCCCGTAACTTCGCGTACAGGCCCCCTCCTTGTGATCGACGACGACGAAGACGTGCGCGTCGCACTGGCAGAAATGTTTCGTAGTGCAGGCTACGAAGTGTCGGAAGCTGAAAGCGGTGCAGCCGGATTGCGTATGCTTGACGAGATCACGCCGGTGCTGGCTGTCATCGACTTCATCATGCCCGACCTGAATGGAGCGGAAGTCGCTCGCCTTGCTCGCGTGAAACTGCCCTCGCTACCGATCATCTTTGTAAGCGGCTATGCCGACACGCTCGCGCTCGATGAGATCGGCAATGCAACCATTCTGCGCAAACCCGTCGGTCCGGAAGCGTTGCTCAGTGCTGTCGATAACGCACTACGAGCGGCATGAACGTAGTGCGCATAACACGCGTTTAAATTGGTAAACTTCGCGTTGCCACGTGCTCACCCACATTGCAGATTACCCAATCAATCGTATCGACGAACTGTTGCCCTGGAACCTGGCGGCGCAGCTTCCGGCAAGCACAGGCGTTTAAACGCACATCGTCGTCCCTCGCTGTCAACAGCGCGTACCATGAGCACAGACTCCGCAAGACCTTGAGTCAATCGATCCGTTCAAGCTTGAAATGAACTTCCGCGTAAGCGGCGTTGCAGCGCCATAGCTC
Organism: Burkholderia sp. S171; assembly: GCF_009766085.1. GTDB lineage: Bacteria > Pseudomonadota > Gammaproteobacteria > Burkholderiales > Burkholderiaceae > Caballeronia. The sequence continues at coordinate 112,714 of NZ_LMUF01000017.1, forward strand.
TACGCCATCACGATCAAAGATTGCCTGCCCCTTCGAGACGGTACAGCTGGTTTCAGGAAATACCAAGCCGTGTCCATTCATTGCAGCCGCCAACGCGTTGCGTTCGTTGCAAGTCGCTTTGTATCGACGATCGTGCAATGCCTTCATTGACTTCTCGTGTTTCGTCTGTTCCGCGATCTTACCCTGTCAAGACCGTAGTCACGCCTCGCTTAGCAGTCCAGCAGGAAAGCGAGACTGTCCGCGACAGACTGATTGTCATCGGGCTTCAATCGGATTCCAAGCCTTGAGGACATCGTACAAACACGTGATACATAGGCGGACCGCATGTGTCGTGATTTAACCAACAGCGTCGAACGGAGAGTTGGATCAGACCCACCGGCCGCAGCGTGCGCGTCTGTCTACCAATTCGTACTGGTCAACATTAAAAATCCAATGTTTTCAACCGGTTGTGTGATGGCGTACCGCGGCGCCACCGTTTGGCATGCACTTTGCATTGATCCTGATCGAGGAGTGCGACACCCTCAAACAAGCTCTGACATTCCTGACTGACTAATTTACCCTCGGAGAATTGAAATGAACACGCTTGTAATCAAAGACCTTCCCGTAGCCGTTGAGATGGATCGTACTGCAATGACCGCCGTCTGCGGCGGCAGATTACCGCAGCAGATCTTGAACATCATCCAGGCCGTTGGCGACTATGCGTCTGACGCTCCTACCCAGCACAGTTTTACTGGCAGTGGGGCTTCTGTGACGTACTAACGAAAGCACCGTGATTTCGTGGCTCACGGCCCCACCAATGAGGGGCCTCTTTGAATTCGCTTCCGATGGCTTTGACCGCGCTGCCCCGATACCGACCGTTCCGCCTGAACTCAAGGAGTTGTTGTGAGCGTGAGCATTCGTTCTGAGGGCATTAAGACCGTTTCCTTGTTGAGAATCAATGAGGTACTAAGCTTCCGGTTCCACACCAAGCGTGCTCAACTTTTCTCCTCGCAAAACAACGGACTCCCACGCGGACCGCGGACGCGAGACACCATGACGACGGAGGTGCAGCCCCTTGTTGGCTTAAGCCGCCATCAGTATGGCCCGCGGCCAGCGGCAGCTAAGTCGAATAGTTGTTCCCGAAAATGCCACTTGCACGCACGGACCGGTCAGTTTTCTGCCAGTGAGAGGGCGCAGCGTGACTGGCCGCTGAGAGTCGGCTACGGAGACTCGATAGCGCTCGATACCAGAGCGCGGGCAAATTTGTACGCTGTCGAGTTCGGCAGATCGGACATCGAGCGCCGTCGCTTGATGACGCTAATTTGTGAGGCCTGCTGGACCAATGGCGCGACTCTCGACGGCTGAATATGATCATCGAATCGGTGGCCGATCAGCGAGTCGTAATCGGCCACATCAATGGCAACGATCGCCCTCAACATTTCCACAAACGCGTTGCCATCCTCTAAATGGGCGACCAACACACGAGCGGTGCGCAGCGAAAGTGTTTCCACGTAGGGAGGGGCGTCGTTCTCTGCTTCGAGGACGGATCCAAATCGATAGATCTGTTCGGATTCCCCATCTGGTATGGGGAGCGAGACACGATAGTCGCCTTCACGGTAAACCTCTTGTATGGTCGTTGAAGCAATGCAGCCACCAGCATGCCGGAGAGATCCACGGACCCGCCGAACTTCTGAAAAAACTCCCGCTCGGAGCGGGAGGAGCATTTGGCTGAGAGACAACGCCGTTGCAAAGGACGGCGCATCTTATTAAGTTTCTCGTTCGCCGCATAGCCCGGAAAACGAAACGCTTAATTTCGCAGATCTCGCGGTCCTAGGTGGGCCAGAAGGTCGTGTAGGGGTGGCTGGCTCCGCATCCGCAAATCCTAGACAAGCGACAGAAACGAGCGCGGACCCCTTCTCGAGAGTGTCGCCCTCGTTGTCGCGATTCCATGCTCGGTCACGTAAGGTCCTGCGCCGCGAGCTGATCGAGCGCGAGCTGATCATATCGGTCACAATACCCTGCCGCGAAGCTCGGCGCATTTTGAAAGCATATGTGTTTCTGCACTAGACTCAGAGGTCGCGCGTTCGCGATGCACAGTATCCGCCAGTCAGAAGCCGATGCTGTGCAGTACGGACGGGTGCGCTACTCGCTCTCGACCGGCGATCTAGGTGTGGTCATCTACCTACTGGGCTGCCTGCGCGGCATCTCCGCATTTTCGACGCTCGACGTCTTCAATCCGCCTCATATCATCGCGGAGTAGCGCAGGATCCCCACCGCATCAATGCTCACACTCACGTCGCGAGCCGGCTGCCGTCCCAGTCGTTGCTTCGCAGGCGGGCGTCACGTGCGGGCGGCCCCAGTTGGCCACGAGCGGTTAATCATCCTTGGCCAGCGAACGGCTGCTAACGGTGTGCGGATAAGACATTCGGTAACGGCTTGCGGCGTCGTTATGGGTAACTCAGCCGGCTGCCACTCGCAAAAGGCGTGCTGCCGCAATCTGCCGACCAACATCTTTATGAACGCCACCTCAGCAGTCAGATGGATGGGAAACGCTGCCGCATGAAGTCGATATAACCTTGGTCGTCAAGATTACGGCGCGCCTTGATAAAGCCTCGCGCGTCGTCGCCAACGAGATAGCGCAGGCGGTCCGTGCCGTCGGTCGCTGCGTTGTGAATGATGTGGGCCACCTCTTCTGCGGTGACCGTACGCGCAGCCGTGAGCATGGAGAAGGCCTCATTCGTGCGGGCGACGAAACTGTCATAGTCTTTCAGTGCGTCGCTCTTTGCTGCGCTTTGCGCGGAACGCTCGTTGAAGCGCGTGCTTGTTACGCCGCCGTGCGGATCGACGAGCTTCACGCCGATACCTTGAGATGCCAGTTCGTACGATAAGGACTCCGTGAAACCTTCGAGGGCAAACTTGCTTGCGCAGTAGAGCGAGAACATGGGCAAAGTGAAGATGCCGGCGCCCGACCCTACGTTCACGACGACCCCAGACTTGCGAGCCCGAAAATGCGGCAGGACAGCACGCGTGACGTTCATTACGCCAAACACGTTGACGTCGAATTGCGTCTGGATCGCCTCCGGCGACAATGCTTCAAACAACCCGTACTGACCGTAACCTGCATTGTTGAGCAGCACATCGATCGCGCCGAAGCGAGCGATGCCGGCGTCGACGGCGTTCTGGATGCTGCGGGGGTCCTGCACATCCAGTCTCACGACCTGCACGTTGTCCGCTTCGAGCGATGCATCCGGGCGACGCATCGTCGCAACGACATTCCAGCCCTTTGCGGCAAACAGTGTGGTGCTCGCCTTGCCGATACCCGACGAAGCACCGGTAATTAAAATAGTCTTGCTCATAGTTCTGCTTCCCTGACTGCCGATGGAAGAAACACGATAACAACCTGTGATCGATGCGACAATGCGCATAAAATCGTACGAGTTGATGCAGAATATCGAACAATGAACAGGACAGCGTTATCCGAATTGATATCGGTAGCAACCGTGGCGGCACACCGCAGCTTTCGCGGCGCCGCTAAAGAACTCGGTATGTCGCCATCAGGGCTGAGCCACGCAGTCGCCGCGCTGGAGCAGCGCATGGGCGTTCGTTTGTTTCACCGCACCACGCGCAGCGTGTCGCTGACAGAAGCCGGCGAGCAGTTTCTCGCACGCGTCAGTCCAGCGTTGCGCGAAATCTCCGCCGCGATGGACGAGGCCAATATGCATCGTGCAACACCGGCGGGCACATTGCGGATCAACGCGTCAGAAAGCGCGGCGCTGCGGCTGATGAACCCGGTCGGCTACGAATTCCTCCGGCGTTATCCCGACATGAAGCTCGATATCGCGACGGACGCGCGAATGGTGGACATCGTTGCGGAAGGATTCGATGCCGGGATCCGCCAGATCGACCATGTGCCTCAAGACATGATCGCCGTGCCGTGCAGTCCAGCGGTGTGCTTCCGGGTTGTGAGCGCACCCTCGTACTTTGTCGATCGAGCCACGCCTAAGGTACCCGACGATTTGCGCGCGCACGAATGCATTCGCGGCCGGCTGCCGGGCGGAACGCCTTACAAGTGGACGTTCGGGCAAAGCGGTGAGCGCATCGATATCGAGGTGCCGGGCGCACTGACGCTCGACAGCCCGCATTTGATACTCGACGCCGCGTTGCACGGCATCGGCCTCGCCTGGATGAGCGAGTGGGCGGTGGCCGACCATGTCGCTTCCGGCCGGCTGGTCAGCGTGCTCGACGACTGGTCGGAGTATGCATCCGGGCTGTGTCTCTACTATCCTGGACACCGGTATGTGCCCGCAGGATTGCGCGCATTCATCACCGTGATTCGAGATTGTGGAGCGTCCGAGCTCTCTGGCAGTGCCTGAAGCGCAACATCGCGGAACTGAAGAACGGTGTACCGGCACGTTATCGTCGGCCGTCTCCTGTCGGCCCCTGAACCGACCTTCGAGGCGCCATTGCGAGTGGCTGAAACGGGTCGATCCGCGACGTTCGATACGCTCACCAAGACGCCCAGCGTACGAAAAAGTCCGAATCTTGAGGGCACCCCAGATTGCGCGCCTTCCGAATCCTGTCGGCTAGACCAAGCCCAAATGGCCGGGCGCAAAAAAGCCACTCTTAGATGTAGTGCCGTTCAGTTAAGGTTCTTCTTAAGGTGTCGAACGGTGTAACGTTTAGGTCGGGATTTGACGACCCGCTCGCATGCGCGACCGGGTCGTTTTCGTTGGGTAAAGCCTTGAGACGTTCACGCAGCCGCTGAAGGCACGCTGGCAATTTTGCATAGGCCGGAGTAACGGAGGCCCACATCATTTCGTGCTGGATCGTATGAAAGGCCCGCACGAAGCTGATATCGGTCGGCTCGAGTTTGGCTTCCCATGCGGCACTGGCGATCTCACGGCGAATCAGGTTGTAGGCGATCAACGCACCCCATATCTCCGGAAACACCCCTTCGACGGTGCGACTGCGCAAGGTCAACTCCGAACCCAGCATCGATTGCTTGATCTCCCGGAAACTGGTTTCGATCTGCCAGCGGCGCTCGTAGCAGGCCACGATATCAGCGGGTTTGAAGCGCCGCCGGTCCCCCAGCGAAGTCAGCAGCACGCGTTCGCGCCCGCGTGCGTCGATGGTGCGAATCTTTCGCGCATTCCAGAATTCTGGCAAAGCCGGGCATTTCTTGCGTGCCTGCTGCGAGACGCACATGCGCACCGTTGCATCGTCAGCGGTACCGGAGATCACTTCCCAGCAGGTGTTGGATTTCGCTGGAATCAGGAAGTGGCGATCGCGTGCTTCCATCGTCAGGCCACACAGAATCTCAGCGGCCAGAAAGCCTTTGTCGAACACGGTCAGCGAGTCTTCCGGTATCTGCGGCAGCAGGCTTTTGGCGTACACCATTTCGTTGGTGTCGTAGCGACCGAAATTGATATCGGCGACCAGATGCGTTGGAATCGCGGTGAGCGTCACCGCGCGCACCTGCGGATAACTGGCCACCTTGCCACTGGCGTAACCTTGTGCGCCGAAGTGCTCACGGTTCGTCGGGCTGTCGGGCGTGCGCAGCGTGGTGCCGTCCATCGCCCACAGACTCAACCCCTTGAATGTATGGTGCGCCGCGTCCTGCGTCGTCCATGCACGTGCTGTCTGCTCAAACAGCCAAGCCAAGGGTGCCTCGCCGATGCGCTGACGCGCCTGCGCCGCGGCGCTCTTGCTGACAAACGGCGCGGCTTCGTTGGGCAACGCTAGGTCAAGGCTGTCGAGCACCTCGCTGATCGACCAGTGCCGATACATCGCCAGTGCAACGACCAGCCACACCACCTGTTCAGCCGGTAGGCGGCGGCGCCTTGGGCCTGCCGTCCCCGTAGCACGGACTGCACGCGCGATCAATTCGTAAGGAAGATGCTTAGCCAGCCGGCTCAGGTCGGCTACCGGCTCTTGTGCTTCGATCAGATAGGTAAGGTGGGCTGAGAGCATCGCGCTGAAAAGTTAACAGCTTGGCGCGTTGTTTACAACCTCTTCCTGCTTCAAAAACAAAATGCCGCTCAGCTCTCAACTGAACGGCATTACACTCTTAGGTGGCTTGTAAGCGTGGTGTCTATCTTGCAATTACCCACATCTTCTCAAGAATTTCTGTTAACGTTTTTAAATTAGGATGCCTATCGAGATTAAATGACTAATCATCGTCCGTTCTGCAATGAAAAGCGCTATCTTGATGAAGTTGCAGCGGACGACGAAACGTGGCTTGATCGGGAGGTTACGGAGTGCAAGTTCCAAGACGAACGTCTGGGAAAGCGGTTTCGGATTTTACTCGAGCGACTGTGGGGAAGCATGGGTCAAAGCATTCCGTTTGCATGCCAGGACTGGGCTAATACTAAGGCCGCTTATCGTTTCCTCGCCAACGACCGTGTGGGTGAGCAAGATATCCTGAGCGGGCACTTCCAGGCCACGAGAGAGCGCTTTGCCAATTCTGACGGGCCGGTTTTGGTGCTCCAAGACACGACGACATTTTCATATCAACGGGACCGGCCAGAGCTTATAGGCTTTACCGGAAAGAGCGGTAGCGTCAGGGACAAGGAAGGTCGCCGGCAGGCGCTCACGGTATGCGGCATGCTGATGCATTCGAGTCTCGCCGTTACGACAGACGGCGTGCCGCTGGGCCTTGCAGCAGTTAAGTTCTGGACGCGAAGCAAATTCAAAGGCTGCAATGCTTTGAAAAAGAGCATCAATCCGACTCGGGTACCTATTGAAGAGAAGGAAAGTTATCGTTGGCTTGAGAATCTCAGGCAGTCGACGACGCTGTTCCGTGATCCGAATCGATGCGTTCACATCGGTGATCGTGAAAGCGACATTTACGAGTTGTTTTGCGCGGCTCATGACATGAGAACACACTTTCTTGTTCGGACTTGCGTTGACCGACTGGCGGGTGATGGCGAACACACGATAGCGGATGAGATGGAAGAGGTGCGAGTAAAAGGACTACACCGTGTGCGGACTACCGACCAGAGAGGGAACGTCACGGAGGCCGTCCTCGAGATCAAATATCACCATCTCACGGTGTTGCCGCCCATCGGCAAGCAGAAACGCTATCCGGCACTAAACCTGACTGTGATACATGCGCAGGAAAAGACAGAGGCGATTGGCAGAAAAAGAATCGAGTGGAAGCTAGTTACGGACCTACCAGTCGCATCGAGGCGTGATGCAATCGAAAAGCTGGACTGGTACGCAATGCGCTGGAAGATCGA
>NZ_LMUF01000078.1:0-959 GCF_009766085.1 Burkholderia sp. S171
GAGATCCTGCACGGCTATCCGATAGACGGCGTGGTCCTCACCACCGGCTGCGACAAGACCACGCCCGCGTGCCTGATGGCTGCCGCCACGGTCAACATTCCCGCCATCGTGCTATCGGGCGGCCCGATGCTAGACGGCTGGTACAACGGCAAGCTTGCAGGCTCCGGCACGGTGATCTGGGACGCTCGCAAACGCTTGTCCGCCGGCGAGATCGACTATCCCGGCTTCATGGACATGGTGGCTTCTTCCGCGCCCTCAGTCGGGCATTGCAACACGATGGGCACGGCGCTCTCCATGAACTCGCTTGCTGAAGCGCTTGGCATGTCGCTGCCCGGTTGCGCGGCGATTCCCGGGCCGCATCGTGAGCGTGGATGGATGGCGTACGCGACCGGCAAGCGTATCGTCGGCATGGTGGCGGAAAATCTGCGTCCGTCGGACATCATGACCAAGAGTGCATTCGAGAACGCCGTAGTCGCGGCGGCCGCGCTTGGCGCTTCATCGAATTGTCCGATTCACATGATCGCGATTGCGCGCCACATGGGTGTCGATCACACGCTGGAAGACTGGCAACGGCTGGGTCCCGAAGTCCCGTTACTGGTGGACTGCCAGCCGGCCGGGCGTTTCCTTGGCGAAGCGTTTCATCGGGCAGGGGGCGTGCCGGCCGTGATGAAGGAACTGCTTGATGCGGGCCGTTTGAACGCTAACGTACGCACGGTCACCGGCCGCACGTTGAGCGAAGACCTGACCACCGTTCCCGCGCCCGATCGCGAGGTGATTCGTGCGTACGCGAACCCGTTGAAAGAGTCGGCCGGATACGTCGTGCTCTCAGGCAACCTCTTCGATAGCGCCGTCATGAAGGTCAGCGTGATCGACGAGGCGTTCCGCAAGCGCTTCCTCGCTGACCCGGATCATCCCGATGTGTTCGAGGGCAAGGTCGTCGTGTTCGAAGGCCCGGAGGA
>NZ_LMUF01000078.1:969-10180 GCF_009766085.1 Burkholderia sp. S171
GGCGTTGCTCAAGCGCGGTATCGACACCTTACCGACGCTCGGCGATGGCCGTCAGAGCGGTACGTCGGCGAGTCCGTCCATTCTCAACGTGTCGCCGGAAGCGGCCGTTGGCGGCGGGCTTGCATTGCTTGTATCGGGCGACAAGATCCGCATTGACCTGAAGACCCGCAAGGTCGACCTGATGATCCCCGACGCCGACCTCGCGCAACGCCGCGCGGCCTGGAAGCCGCCTGTGCTGAAAAACATGACGCCGTGGGAAGAGATCTACCGGAGCATGGTCGGCCAGCATGGCAGCGGTGCATGCCTCGAACCGGCCACGCTGTACCTGAACATCGTAGAGACGCGCGGCGAATCGCGGCACAACCACTAAGGCGCACTGACGCCTGGCCATCATCCTTCTGGAAACTTCTGGAGACACACACCATGCCTCACGCTTACCTCCCCTCCGACCTTGACGACGCGCTGCTGATCGGCCGCGTGTGGCGGCCCGCGCCCATAAATGGGCCATCGGTAATCGTCGTGCGGCGCGGCGAAGTGGTCGACATCACATCGACGGTCGCCACCACCGCCGATCTTTTCGATCGCGACGATGCCGTAGAGATCGCGCGCCATGCCCCGGGCGAATCGCTAGGGTCGGTCGATGCACTGATCAACGCGTCACTCGATCCATCCACCCACGCGATGCATTTGCTCGCACCGTGCGACGTGCAAGCAGTCAAGGCGTGCGGCGTGACGTTCGCGGTGAGCCTGCTCGAACGCGTGATCGAGGAACACGCGGGCGGTGACGCAAGCAAGGCGCAGGAAACCCGCTCAATGATCAACGAGTTGATCGGTGCGGATTTATCGAAGATAAAGCCCGGTTCCGAAGCAGCAGAAAAGTTGAAGGCCGAACTTGAGCGGCGCGGCGCGTGGTCGCAATACATGGAAGTCGGAATTGGTCCGGATGCCGAAGTATTTTCCAAATCACAACCCATGTCCTCGGTGGGATTCGGTGCGGACGTGGGTTTGTATCCGACTTCGAAGTGGAATAACCCCGAGCCGGAAATTGTACTGGCGGTGAACAGCGCGGGAACGATCGTGGGTGCGACGCTCGGCAACGACGTAAACCTGCGCGACATTGAAGGCCGCTCCGCTTTGCTGCTTGGCAAGGCGAAGGACAACAACGGCTCATGTTCGATCGGCCCATTCGTGCGTCTGTTTGACGGAGCGTTTACGCTCGACACCGTGCGCGAGGCGAGCGTGTCGCTGCGCATTGAAGGCGCGGACGATGGTTTTGTGCTGGACGGCATCAGCCATATGCGCGAGATCAGCCGCGATCCGGCCGACTTGGTCGCGCAGACGCATGGCGCGCATCATCAGTATCCGGACGGCTTCATGTTGTTTCTCGGCACGATGTTCTCGCCGATCAAGGACCGCGACACGCCCGGTGGCGGCTTCACGCATCATCTGGGCGACGTGGTGACAATCTCTACGCCGTCGCTTGGCGCGATCGTTAACACCGTGCGTTTATCGACCGAAATTACGCCCTGGACGTTCGGGGTACGTGCGCTTTATCGCAACCTGGCGGCGCGCGGCGTGCTCGGGAGCACTTGACATTCATCTGATGAAGATCGGATGAAGTTGCACACCGCTCGACTGCGTCCTTGCCCGAAAACGCTGCAAGGACGCGCTCGTCATTCTTACTGATTGACGAGGTCTTTGAACGCTTTGCCGGCGGTAAACTTGACCGTCTTTGCAGCAGCGATCTGGATAGTGTCGCCAGTCTTCGGATTGCGGCCCGTGCGCGCGGCGCGTGCGCCGGTGCTGAAGGTGCCGAAACCGACGAACTGAACGCTGTCGCCGCTAACAACGGCTTGCGTGACAGTAGAGATAAATGCATCGATAGCTTCAGCGGCCGCGGCTTTGCTCGTGCCGGTGGCGGACGCCACGGCGTCAACGAGTTCTTGCTTGTTCATTTCTGTTTTCTCAAAGATGGGTACAACGCACTGCCCATGCGAGTTGCATGGCGGAAGCGTCACCTTACCGGACACGCACGCTAGAGGCAAATCCGTTTTCGTTCGAATTTGTTGCAGGTTTTTCCCGGGTTTCGTTCGCTCGGCGTCTGTGATTTCGCTAAACGGCCCTGCCCTGGCGCGATAAATCGCAATGTGATGGAATGCAAATGCGAATTCGGTAGTTTGCAACGCATTGAAGATGTGTAAGCATTCCCGTCGCCTTTATCGTTGAAACGCAGCTAAAACCGCTTCATATAGGCCGTTTTCGTGGCCTTCGTTCGCGCCCCTTCTACCGCCACGTCCTTCGCATGCCACTCCCATGAGCAAGAAAAAGATCCTCCTGAACGCGTTCAATATGAACTGTGTCGGCCATATCAATCATGGCTTGTGGACGCATCCGCGCGATCAATCGGAAGATTACCGAAAGCTTTCATACTGGACGGATCTTGCAAAATTGCTTGAACACGGGTTGTTCGACGGGCTTTTTATTGCGGATATCGTGGGGGCGTATGACGTTTATCAAGCGTCGGTCGACCTGACGCTCAAGGAATCCATACAGTTACCGGTCAACGATCCCCTGATGCTCGTTTCCGCCATGGCGGCCGTCACGCGACATCTTGGGTTCGGCGTCACAGTGAACCTGACTTACGAAGCACCCTATCTTCTGGCACGACGTTTCTCCACGCTCGATCATCTGACCGAAGGGCGGATTGGCTGGAATATCGTGACCGGTTATCTCGACAGCGCCGCGCGTGCAATGGGCCTCACCGAGCAGATTGCCCACGACGAACGTTATGACCGCGCCGACGAATACCTCGACGTTACGTACAAGCTTTGGGAAGGCAGTTGGGAGGACGACGCTGTCGTGCGCAACCGCAGTACACGTGTGTTCGCGGACCCGCAGAAGATCCACAAGGTCAACCATCACGGCCGCTACTACGACGTAGAGGGTTATCACTTGTCCGAGCCCTCGCCGCAACGCACGCCTGTGTTGTTCCAGGCGGGTTCATCGGGACGGGGGCAGGCGTTTGCGATCCGTCATGCCGAGTGCGTTTTTGTTTCGAGCCAGAGCAAGCAAGGCACGCGCAAACTTGTCGATGCATTGCGCAAGCAAGCGGCTGAAGCAGGCCGGGACCCGGCTGGTCTCAAGGTGTTCATGGGTCTCACCGTCGTGGTGGGACGCACTGCCGCCGAAGCCGGGGAAAAGTTCGCCGAGTATGCGAGTTATGCGAGCGCCGAAGCGGGACTCGCGCACTTTGCGGCGGGCAGTGGTATCGATTATTCATTGGTCGGTCTTGACGACGAACTCGAACCGCCGGGTGGTCACAAGAGCCGCGGCATAGAGTCTTCAGTGCAGCGCGTGACGGATGGACAATCGGGCTGGACCGTGCGACGCCTGCTCGATCAGTTGAAACTCGGCGGGCGGTTCACGACTATCGTCGGCGATCCGGTGCAAGTGGCTGACGCGATGGAATCGTGGATGGATGAAACCGGCATCGACGGTTTTAATCTGACGCGTACCGTGACGCCCGAAAGTTACGAGGACTTCATCGACCTCGTGATTCCCGAGCTGCAGGCACGCGGTGTGTACAAGACCGCTTACGCCGATGGCACCCTGCGCGAGAAGCTGTTCAACCGCGGCGCGAAGTTGCCGGATGAACATACGGGCGCGTCGTTTCGCCGGGCTAACGAGAAGTAAGAGCGGCAGCCATTGTCACGCCAGCACGAGCCCTGTCTCAAACTCCGTGAGATAACTGTCGAGGCGGCTATAGGCGTTGCTTTGTTCATCTTTTATGAACGCGCCAAAAAACTGAACATACAGCGTTGTCCGTCATTGACGGTGTTAGTGAACCTGATCCGGCGTTTCTAGCCAATCATTAGTCATCCAATACAAACTGCCAAGCTCGCAGCAAATCAGCTTCTGCCGTCGGTTCCAATCCCGCCAATCCTCACAAGCTTAGCGAATTTCATGCTTTGCACAGCGTTCACCCGGCGTATTGACTGAGGTATCCTCGACGCTTCAGCATCATGAGCACTCTCTTGAACACTCCCGAACACATCCCGTTGAACATCGTGGTGATTGGTGGCGGCTTCACCGGCGTCGCATTCGTCATTCATGCCATTCGCGCCTGCCCGGCTGGCGTCAGTCTGGACTTCACCATTGTGGAACCGTCGGTGGAACTTGGCCGGGGCATTGCCTATGGAACGGCGGATCCGCTGCATCGGATCAACGTACCAAGCGACCGGATGAGCCTGTTTGCCGGCGACTCCACGCATGCCACACGCTGGCTCAAGGCGCACGAAGCAATCGATGCCGGCAGCAGCGACGGCCAGGGCAGCTACTACGTGTCGCGTGCACGATACGGAGAGTATGTCGCCGCGACCCTGAACGACGTCGTGGCCGAGGCCGCGTCACATGTGCGCGTAAGGCATCAGCGAGCAACTGCTACCGGCGTGCGTAAGATTGATTCAGGCTATGCGGTTACGCTCGACGACGGTTCGCATCTGGACGCGCATCGCGTTGCGTTGTGTTTTGGCCATACGCCGTCGAAACCACCGGGTGTCATCGATGAACAGGCCCTGCACGACCCTCGGTTGATCACGCATCCGTGGGCTACGGACGCACTGCGTGCGATCCCGCGGGACGCGTCCGTGCTGCTGGTCGGCACTGGCCTGACGATGGCGGACGTGGCCGTTACGCTGCTTGAGCGCAAGCATACCGGCCGCATCACGGCAGTTTCTCGACGGGGTTTGCGCGCCCAGCCGCATGGACTTTTCTCCGACGCCGCCGATTTCCTCGGCGATACCGCCCCGCCCGCCAGCGCCCGTGAACTCGTGCGCAAGCTCAGGCAGAGGATCGCGCGCGACCAGGCTCGTATCAGCTGGCAACCCGCCGCCGACGCCCTGCGTTTCGATCTTCCCCGGATCTGGAACGCGTTGCCTTCACGCGAACAAGCTCGGGTGGTGAAAAGGCTGCTGCCGTTCTGGGACGTGCATCGCTTTCGCATCGCGCCGCAAATTCATACGGCTATCGAGCGGGCAATCGAGAGCGGTCAGATGAGCGTCACCATGGCGGGTATCGTAGCGATCAGTCGCGTGGCGGAGCGCTTCAGCGCCATCTTGCGACGTCCGGGCGGCACGCATGAAGAGCACGCTTTCGACGCGGTGGTCTTTTGCACGGGACCCGCACGCGATATCGACAGGAATCCGCTCGTGAAGTCGCTCTTGGAGGGGGGGCTCGCGCGGCTGGATGCTGTGCGGATCGGACTCGACACCACCCTTCTGAGCCAGCTCAGAAATGCGGACGGCGACGTGTCGCCGGGCTTGCTGGCCTTCGGCCCGATGACACGAGGAACCTTCGGCGAAATGACCGGCGCACCCGACATCGCACGTCATCTCGAACGGGTGCTCAAGGATGGCAGCCTGCTCGCGTATATATCGAACTTGGCATCGACATCAGCATCGGCATCGCGTTGACGTGTGCGCGTAGCTGCATGCATCAACCCAACGCCGATGAAGAAAACCAGACATGTTTGTATGCAACCACTGCGGTCTTGTCCGGTAAACGCTCTGACGCAAGCCATGCCGACCTGACGGACCATGCCGCGTGAGCGTCGGGTGGCTTCACGAACGCATCAGCAGTCGACGCCCCGCCAACGCAAGGGATGAACCACGATTTCATGAGCGGTTTCGCTTCGAAACCGGCGTCGGTTCGTGTAATCAGCAGGGTTAGTCCGACTTCATCGGACGGGCGCCATGGGAAGATCAACCGGCCTTGCGGACGCAGCGCCTGAAGCCAGGCGCACGGCGGCGCCATGACGCCCGCGTTCACATAAATCAGATCCGACGCGGGCAAAGGCAACTTGGTCGCGTCGCCTTGTGTCACGGTTATGCCCTCGAACGCTTGCAAGTTCTTGCGCGCCTTCTCGGCCAGGTCCGGGTCAATTTCGAATGCCTCTACCCGACCGCCAGGGAGCACGAGCACGGAAAGAATGGCGGTGTAATAACCGGACCCGGCGCCGACATGGCACACCACGTTGCCCCGTTGCGGCGCGGCTGCACCGAGCCATGCTGCGTGAAGAAACGGCTCACCGTTATTGATTCCTTTGGCGGCATCCAAAGCAACTAGCGCGTTCTGGTAAAGATAGACAGGGTCGGCGCTGGGGGTCTCGAAGTACGCGTTGTCCATCATGATCTTCCATGGACCCGGCGGCAGGAACACCTCGCGAGGCACGAGTTCGAACACGCGTTCAAGCCTCGGATCGTCGGACTTGCTCGCGGCAGCCATGAGCCTGGCGTAGCACTTCCTGGCATCTGCGAGATTCGTTTTTTCTTTACGACTCACGGCGCCCCCCTTAACCTCGAATGGTTTTGCAGCCGATCTATCGTGGCAATGCCTTAGTCCTGCGTCAAGACGCCCTTGTGGCGCAGCAAAATTGCGTGATACAGCGGTATAAATGCGCTTTATATTCCAAAAAAGGTGCAATTCGCATTGAATCTTTCGTTGATGCGGTAAAGTCGTCCCAGCATGCAGCTTTGACTAATAACCTGCCGGATAAAATTACTTCCAAACCAGCGGCATTCCATTACCAGCGCGCTAAATGAGGTGCATTGGCATTCCTTAAGCGCATTCCATCCCTATACATCGACCGACCGTACGGCCAATTAGAGGCGTCTCTTTGTCCAGACGAACCGCTGGAGAAGGGCTGAAGTCCATAAAAGGCCCATTATTTGGGCTTATTGCGGCCTCATTGGGCGACTGAATTCCGTATTCCGCGCGCATTGCACCTTTTCCGGTTTGGAAAGCTTCAATAATTATTGGCGCGGCGTACAATTGATTCGCCATAATTCCAAAAGCGCATAGCGCCGCAGCGACTGTTTGTTACGGACGCGCTCACGGACTTAGAGAAGTCTTGTCACAACAATGCAATGCGACGCGGCTCGGCGCTCTGGTTTTATTCTCACTCGTTAGCTCTAAATTTTTGGATACGCTCATGGCAACCGGTACGGTCAAATGGTTCAACGATGCAAAAGGCTTCGGCTTCATCACACCCGATGACGGCGGCGAAGATCTGTTCGCTCACTTTTCGGAAATCAAGGCAGAAGGCTTCAAAAGCCTTCAAGAAAATCAGAAGGTAACGTTTGAGGTAAAGCAAGGGCCGAAGGGCAAGCAGGCATCGAACATCGTGCCGGCCTGAGTTTGATTCGGCCGTCACGGCGGCTGGTTTTCATCTGTCCCACGGATGAAAGCGGGGCGTGGCCATCTCTGGCCGCGCCCCGTAGTTACTTTTTGCTTGCGATTTTGCGTCCGAATATGCGTTCGTGTATCCGGCAACGCATCAGCGACGATCGAGGCCCACAGGCCCGACCTTCTTCTCTCCGCTTATCTGCCCGTTATATCTACCGCTTATCTGCCAGTTCTGGCAAATGCATCGTCCTGCAGCACCGACTTCTCCCCACGCACCGCACCTTGTTTGAAGGCGGGCGTAGGTGTATCGGCAGTGGAATGAGAAAGACTGAACCGCTCCTCGGGCGCCGTGCCATTCAGATGATAATTGCCGACCGCGGCCTCGCGCTGAATTGCCGGATTGTGCGATGCGATCACGCGTGCGTTGCGCCAGTGCCGATCAAGCCGGCGCGCTTCACTCGTCGCCGACGCCCCGCCCACTTCGAATAGCAGCGTGGCTGCCTCAAGCACTTGCTCGAGCACGATCTGCTGCGCCTGGTAAGCCTGGATATCGACGGCAATGTAGTCCGCTGTCGTTGCCACGCCCGCGTTGCGCGCCCGATGCACCCGGTCGAGCGCCGCGGCTGCCGACTCAACCAGTGCTTCCGCCGAATACGTGAGACTCGCGAGACGCCCGACTACGCGATGCACCAGCGGATTGTCACGCGGACTCGACTGCCCCGCTACGCCAAAGGTGCGTGTGCGACCCTGAACGAAGGCGACACCATCACGCAATACCGCGCGTGCAATACCGGCGAGCGTCGCCAGGTGCACGGTCTGGTAGAACGCGGTCAGCAACGAGTTGCGGCGCGGCTCTGACGCCTTGTAGCGCGACAGGATCTGATCGATGGGAACGCGTACGTTATCGAAACGTGTTGTACCGCTAGCCGTCAGACGCTGGCCGAAACCGTCCCAGTCGTCGGTGCGCGCCACGCCCGGTGCATCGCTTCGCACCAGCACGTGGAGATCAGTCTGCGCGTCGTGCGCGGCCACGTTGATCCATTCCGAATAGAGCGTGCCCGTGCTGTAGTACTTCTCGCCGTTTAGCAGAACAAAGCCGGGGTCCGCGTCGGGCGTGACGGTCACGCTATTGTGCGTGGAGCCGGTGCGCTCCGACGTAGCCGCTCCGACTGTCTCGCCTTTCGCAATACGACCTAGCCAGCGCTCACGCGTTGCTTCGTCACCGGTTTCGAGTTGCTGCTCGATGAAACCCGAGTGAGCGCGAATGATCTGCGGCAAGTTCGAATCGGCTTCGCCCAAACGCGTCAGTAGGCGGAAATACTGCGGTAAAGAAACGCCACTGCCACCATATTCGCGTGGGACTCGCAGCGCGGTAAAGCCGCTGTCTTTCAAACTCTGGACGGCATCGCGAGCGAGTTCACGGCCCTGCTCACGTTCTATAGTCCCTTTGCCGATCTGCTCGAATATCTCCGCGAAACGCGCGTAAAGCGCAGCGTCTGCCGGTGCTGACGTCGTCATTTACTTCTCCACAATTTGAACTGGTGCGAACGATGAGGATAAGTGCCACGCGAAGCCGCCGACAACGAACGATAGGTGCTAACCATATGTGCATGGCGGGTTTTGTGGGTGTCGCCGGGGGCTGGGTTGCTAGGTTATGGGGTTAGCGGTCGGGGTTAGCGGTCGGGGTTAGCGGTCGGGGTTAGCGGTCGGGGTTAGTACCGGGTTGGTGCTTTCCGTGTTAGTGGTCTGCGTGAGTCGGATTTTCTCTTTATCACTGTTAGCCACTGCGCGTGGCGGCGCGTCATTTCTTGGTCCTTAGCGACAAAGAAACGAAGCAAAGAAAACGCTTTCACCGCTCTACCCTAAGTGTCCACAGCGTGCAGTTTTCATTCATAGGTGCCCCAAAAGCACGGTGCTCGCCAGAGCGACGAATGTTTGAACCCCTCCTTCGTAAGCGCCCGGCAAAGTCAGGGGTGAGCTCAATCAGGGGACAGTTGGTACCCAGTTATGCGGAAGCAATTCGGCGATC
>NZ_LMUF01000018.1 GCF_009766085.1 Burkholderia sp. S171
GAGCGCTGAACCAAGCAGCCCGTATAAAAGATTCGTCTCGCGAAAATTGCGATAGAACAGCCAGCCAAGCACACCTATACCCAATGCGATGGCCACCACGCATCGGTGACCACGTAACTCTATGTTCGGATCGCTAAACGTTCAGCCAACCTCGCGAAATTCCGCAGCCCACCTATCAACCAAACAGGACGACTTTACGTCAATTTTTTCTAAAGCATTGATTTTCAAATAAACTATTTGCCGCCCTACAGTCCCGAGCTGAACCTGATTGAAATCGTCTGGAAGCACGCCAAGTATCACTGGCGACGTTTCATCACCTGGACGAAGGAAACCATCGATGCTGAAATCGCGAAGCTGCTCGCCGGCTATGGCTCAGAATTTGAAATCCGTTTCGCCTGAACACTTAAAGGGCACGCTTAGTAGCATTCTCAACCCCAAAGCGCTTCTGTTTTGCTCTGTGTTATTGCCGCAGTTCGTGCTTCCGCAAGCGGGTTCGATGGGGTGGCAAATTGCAGAATTGGGGATAGTGTTAGTCGCACTCGGCGTTATTTTCGATGTGTCATTAGCACTTTGCGCCGTCAGCTTATCAAGATGGCTGCGCAAACATCCTCATGCGCAAGCCTTGCAACGGTGGACATTCTCCGCCGTACTGCTAGCGTTTGCGGTTCGGCTATCGACGGACTAACGGAGTGCCTAAACTTCTTGAAGACATTTAAATTGCGGCCTTTGAAGCAATCTCTGCAAATGGCCGTTACTAATAAACTGACGGTCTGTTTAGGGTCGACTTCTGCCCGACATGGCCCCGATCAATGGCGGCTCACTCCACAAGTTCAACGTCGGACCGGGCCCGGCCAGTTTGAGTCATTCAGGGCGGGGCTCTGACTCGTTAACAATCGAGGCGACTTTCGACGATTGCTTGTTGAAAGCAAACGCACGCACAATACTCGGTCAGACCAGATCGGGAGCGTATGTATGGCAGAACTTGGGTTCACACCCTCCAAGCCACTTCGCGCCGCGTATTCGACAATAGACGGAAACGACCTCCGCGATTTCATCGCGTCGGCATATCCGTTTGACTCACCGTTCGAATGCAGCTTGCTTAGAAGAGGGTTCAACGATGTCTATCTTCTTCGCTTTGCCGATGGCAGCAGCAAGGTAGCTCGCCTCAGCTCCCGTCGAGCGGGGGGGAAATCAAACGTCGCTTACGAAACCTCACTGCTTTACCATCTAAAGGCAGCAGGCGGCGATGTGGCGGCGCCGCTTCCTACAAACACGGGCGCGCTCAGTATCGAAGTCGATGCAGCGGAAGGCCACCGTTCACTCGTCGTGTTCGAGTTCTTGGCAGGCGATCCTCCCGGTACTGACCTTCAGCACACGAAAACGATGGCTGCCAGCCTCGCTACTCTGCATCGTTTAGCGCGAAGTTATAGCGGGCCGGCAAGTCATTACGTCCTAGATCTTCAACATCTAGTTAGTCGGCCTTTACAACGGCTTTTGCATCACGCATCGATGGACGAGGTTCTTTCCGAACGCCTAAGGGACATAGCCTCGAATCTAATCGTAAAGATCGAAGCAACGACGCAACTGACAATGGTCTTCTGCCACGGTGACTGCCATGGCGGAAACACGTTCATGACAAGCTCTTCGGACGGTCGCCGCGTTGGTTCGTTTTTCGACTTCGATGACGGAGGCCCCGGTTACCTTGCATACGATCTCGCGGTTTATCTCTGGGCTATGTTGTTGAACAGCAAGGACTTGGAGCAAAGCTCAGAGCAGAGTGAACGATGGAAGAGCTTCGTCGATGGCTATCGCGAGGTGTCGCCACTGTCTCCGAGTGATTGTTCGGCGATAGCGCTATTTGTATCCGCGCGGCATTTTTGGTTTTTGGGCGAGTATGCGAGCCGCAGCGACGAATGGGGTTCCGCAGTGCTTCCGCCAAAATGGCTGCAAAAACAGGCGGACAAGCTCGAGCAGTGGAGCGCACTCGAAACCCCTTTGTGCTGAAATCTACACTTGAATGCCCTGCGCTCAACGGCCAATACCGGGCTTTTCGAACGACGTTCAGGGTCGGATAGCGCCGAGCGCCGTCAGGAAGGGTCCGGCCACATTCGGCCATTCGCGGTTGATGTCTAGATCGCTGACACCCGATGCAACTGATGGGAACCCGCGTCGTGGTGTCAAAGGCGAGCGCCGTCCGGAACTCGCGCCGAGGCGCGAAGCCACTTCCGCTTAACGAAGCGATCGAGCGGCGTCGCATAGCCTCGCGCGATCAGTGTGCTCACAGCAGCCGACAGCACCAGAAAAACGCCGAGTAACAGCAGTTTCTCATTACCGTGCGTCGCCGATGGTGGATACAGCGTGCGAAGCCCGCCGAGCACAACGAGATGGAACAGATAAAGCTCGTAGCTGAGTTTGCCACTCCAGCGTAGCGGCGCCAGCAGGCGAGCGCTTCCGGGAGCACTGCTGGCATGCGCGTTGATCAGCAGCACGGCCGTGCCGAGTGCGATGCCGGTCACGCCGAAGACGTGGCTTTGCGCGATGGGCCACGCAAGATAAAGAACTGTCATTCCGGTGACCGTCAGCCATTGCGTGGTGCGCATCGCGACTGCGCGCCACAAAGGCCGGTCGGCCAGCAGCGCTGTACAGCAGCCGATCGCGATTCCGTCGAAGCACGCGAAGTACGCGTAGAGAAAGCCGCCTTCGTCGCTAGAATGTGTCGCCCGATATAACGGGCCAATCGCGACGACGAACGCCCAGAACGCGAGCAGTCGCCCATCGCGGCGCAGCGCGATGCAAAGCAGTGGAAACGACAGGTAGAACACCTCTTCGACCGACAGCGACCACAGCACGCCGAGCGCGTAGTTGACCCAGCCGTATGAGCCGATCAGCACGTTCATCCAAAAAGTCAACGACGCGAAATTGACGAGCCAGAACGACACAGGCACGCCAAGCGGCGCATGATTGCTGAATATCGGCACGCTGGCCGCCGCAAGCCCGTTGACGAGGACGAGCAACAGGAGCAGGCACGGCATAATGCGCGCGATGCGCGACACATAAAAAGTTCGCGCATCGATTGCACCGAGATAGCCCGATCGGCGCCGTGCGTTTGACGTGATCAGGTAGCCCGAGATGACGAAGAACATCGTGACGCCATAGTTGCCGTTCCGGACGACGGCATGCATGGCGTCCCAGCCGAATGCGTGCGCGACGGCCGTATCGCGCAGTACGTACGCTATGTTGAAGTGATGCAGCAAAACGAGCAGGATCGACACGCCGCGCAGCGTGTCGATCCGCAGATTGCGGGGGCCCGGGCTCACGGTCTCTGTCCCGGCGTCGCGTCTGCGGACGTGGGTAGCGCCTGCAGAAACGCGTCACGCCAGCGGATAGTTGCCTCAGCAGACCCAACCGTATCGTGGGTCCGGGTGCGACCACACAGGGATGCTCGACGGGACTGTCTACATCGTCGACAATTGATTTTCATTTCGCAGACGATATCGCACCCATGTTGAGAATAAAAGTATTTGTCGCGGCTCTATGCACAGTTCTGTTCGTGGGCAGCGCAGCTTCGGAACAGCCACAGAGGCCACCAGGACCGGTAATGATGGTCCATTTCGATTACTACCCCAAGGACCGGGCGCGAATTCGGGTTTTGGAACAGCGGCTGGAAAGTGCGATAAAACGTGCGGGTGTTGGCGAACTCGGTGAGACGGAGTTTCACATCGACGGTAATGACGGGTATTTGTATATGTACGGTCCCGATCCCGATCGACTGTATATGGTGGCGGGACCAATCCTGAAATCGTCCAAACTGATGGCCGATGCCGAGGTGACGAAGCACTATGGAACCCGCGCCGAAACGTTTGTAATACACCGAGATGGCGTCCGGTAACGCTTCGCCTTTCGAGCGGTCAACGGGAATCACATATCGAATCTCCTAGCTGGCCTACCACACACCGATCAATCATGACGGTTCGCTAACGGAACGTTGTCGAGCCATCGTGGGGCGAATTGCGCCGGTCGCCGTCGGCCCTAGCTCTAATGAGGCGAGAGATAACTCGTCTACCTATGTCAACCAGAAAAGAGACGTGATGAAACATCGAATGCTTCTGGTCGCTGCGATTGCAAGCCTTGCCACTTCGGTCAATGCGCACACAATATGCACAGTCGTCACCGATCCGGGCAGCGGCAAAATACTGGTGGAACAGGGGAACTGTTCTATACGCACGACGCCAGCATCAACCTTCAAGATTGCTATCAGCCTGATGGGATACGATTCAGGGTTTCTGAAAGACACCCACACCCCGACACTTCAGTTTCAGAAAGGTTACCCAGATTGGGGCGGCGTAGCATGGAAGCAACCAACCGATCCGACTAGCTGGATCAAATATTCGGTAGTCTGGTTCTCTCAGCAGGTAACGAAATCGCTAGGCATGGATCGCTTTGCAGGCTATGCGAAGAAATTTGATTTTGGTAACGCGGACGTGGCAGGCGACAGGCGTCACCCCGACGGATTGACTCATGCATGGATCGACTCATCGCTTCAAATTAGTCCGCTGGAGCAGGTAGCCTTTCTGACCAAATTAGTGAATCACAAGTTGCCTGCAAGCGAGCATGCCTTCGCGATGACCGAGCAGATAACGGAGGTCACTCAGCTTTCCGACGGGTGGGACGTCCATGGAAAAACCGGCACCGGGTTCCCCGCCAACGCTGACGGGTCAGACGACAGGACGCGCGGCTGGGGATGGTTCGTTGGATGGGCGCGGCGTGACGGTAAGACTCTTGTGTTCGCGAGACTGATACAGGACGATGGTACGGGACCGCAGAAAACGCCCGTCGGATTGCGGGCTCGCGACGCGTTTCTGTCCGAATTTCACAGCCAGATCGCGTCTCTTGCGTCCTCAAAAAGCTGAAATCGTCCGTGCGACGAGCATCCGCTTCATGTGGCAACGCACGTCGATCTCATTAGGCGCAGAGACGTTCGAACCTGCCACCTAGATGAACCTCGCTGCCAGTTGCGATGCCTTCGACTGATGGCCGTTACTCGGTCCACGTCTGGTCGGGCGCCTCAGTTAATTTGAATGTCCGCTTCGCGGAAAGTTGACCGTCCCTTGTGGGTCGGGAGCACGCATTCGCTGACAGTGAGACCTGACATTCGCCGCCATCGGTGCAGGAACGGCAGGAAAGCGACCTATATCCCCCTCTCCGACGTCGCCACCCCAATGTCACCAAAAACCGATGCTCAGCCGGTCTTGATCGTCATGCCTTCGTGCGCAATCTCAAGGGTTTCAACCGCCGCTTCGTTCCCATCTGATTTCAGATCGACGCCCGTGATTTTAGTCGGCCACGCGTTCAGCAGCGTCCACACCATGCTGGCGTTGCCTTTTTCGTCGAGCAACCTGATCACCACCGGCACCTGCTTGATGGTGTTCATTTCGATTTGCGAATACCAGTCCCAGAACTTTTCATCCTGGACGAAAACGCCCTTCTTCAACGTAACATTCCCCACCTTCCTGATTCCCGGCATCTTCGCGGTCGAAAACTGTTTGCTGTCGTCAGCACGATATTCGATGACCTGCGTCTCGGCGTCGAGTCCCGATACTTCCTGAAACGTCAGGTTCTGCTGGTCGCCGATATCCACCGAAAAGTAGAATTGGGGTAACGGCCCGATGCTCTGGTCTTGTGTTTCGCCCGCCATAGTCAGTTATCCTTGTCAGTTTTAATCAGGAAGTCTGCATCTGTTGCTGGAACGTCAGTTCGATGAATTCAGCCGGGTGGGAAAGTGCCACCTTGATCGCCACTCGCATATAACCATCGAGAATGTCCTGGGCGGTCATTGTTGTACCGAGCCCAACGCTTATGCTGTATGCGTCCTGCGGTTTCGATCCTATCAAAGCGCCTTCACGCCACTGGTTGAGAAGGAAATTCGAAATCATGTTTTCGACCGAGACCCAGGTGGTCGACACGTTGGGCGCGAATACGTACGTCATCACGGCAGCCTTGATCGACTGCTCCAGCATGATCATCGTCCGGCGCACGTTAATGTAGCGCGAGTCGTCGCTGTTGCCGTCTAGCGTACGTGCGCCCCATATGACAAGGCCGCGACCCGGAATGGTGCGGATCGCATTCACCGCACGCCCGTCCTGCGGTACGTTCAGGTCTTCCTGATCTTCCGCGGAAATCTCCACTGCTGGTGTCACTGCCTGGTTGATGCTGGTATTAGCGGGCGCTACGAACACGCCTTGAGTGCTGTCCACTCGCGCGTACACGCCGGCGATCGCGCCACATGGCGGCAACACGTTCGCGCGTTTAAGCATGTCGGCGCAAATGCGTTGGTAGACGGGACTCAGGCCGCGCAATTGATCGTGAATGCGGGTGACGGCCGCTGCGGCATTGATCGCGTTGGCTTGCATGTTGCCCTTGTCGTCTGGCAATGGATTGCCGTCGCTATCGGTCAGCGGTTTGCCGGTGGCATCGTTGACCTGCAAGGACAGCGCGGCGTATAACTCCCGCATCATCTTCAGTTGCGACGCACTTGGCGGCGGGTTCAGCGTGGCTAATTCTTCATTCAGCGCCTGACGCAGCGCGACCAGCGAATCGCTGTTCAGATTGGCGTAGGTCACCTTGCCGCTATCGACGACGTCGAAGTTCAGCCACGGATAGTACGCGGCGCCGTAATTCAGGAAGTCCGTGCCGATCAGATTCCGCAAGCCCGTCTTGGTGCCCGAGATCACATCGGTGTCCGATGCATGCGTGCGCGACTGGTCGCCGTTGAAAATGTCGATCAACGCCATGCGGCTTTGCATATACCCGCAATGGGCCAACGCCGCGGTCCAGAACCCATAGCAAGACGATGCGCTGTCGAGCAGCACCGTGTCGGGCGCTACCAGCAGCGTGACGTCGAGTACTTTCTCCAATGCATCGAATGGCGACACGATGGCTGGATTAACCGGGTCCGGTGCGGGCATGAAATCGGCGGCCCTCTTGCCGTTCAGGATCGCGTCGGCATAGTTGCCGATGGAAATCACATATGCCGGGCCACCGCCGTTGGCGAAATACAGGGCAACCGCATAGTACAGAAAGAAGCGGCCGGCCGGATCCTGCGCAACGATGTATTGCGTCTTGTCCACGCTTTGTGCCAGCGTGAAGGCTGCTTGGCACGGGCCGCCGAAAATCCTCACGTAGTCGGCCAGCGACCCGATGTAGGTGGGTACATAGTGTTTGGATTCGCTGCCGCCGCGCGCCGTTTCGGTGTAGCCGATAAATGCTGGAACTGCGGTAGGAACCTCTACCACGGCATTCGGGAACGCGTTCTCTTCGACGATATATACGCCAGGTGTTTTGACTTGCGGCATGCTTCCTCAGGTTCAGATTGCCCGATCGCCGATGCGGCGCTTCGTGTTCTGCGGCTTCCGTAAGCGGGCCGAAGGGGGCAGCAAAACTTCCACGCGGGCTACGGCAACCGGTGCGATGATTCGCAGAAAATCACCCTATCATCCGTGACGCCGCTCGCGTGACGACAGATCGATTTTGCGCTGCCGGGTCAGCAGCACCGCCATCCATTTTGACAAGAGCGGGTCGCATGCTGCGGGCCCGTTAATGTTCCGATCGAGCGAAGCTCGTCGAGAGCAGCATTCGCTGACGGACCACAATCGAACTCCCATTATCCCTGTGGGAGTTTGTCATGCAAACCGAACAAACCCGTGGAGAGGGGAACAACGGCAAGCTGGTCGACCAGAAGCCACCGCTGAAACTCGAAGATGTCTGGGCTATCCGGATTGATCTCCAGAACGCTCATGCTGTTCGTGATTTTTCGCCCTGTTCAAACTTGCAATCGACACTCCTGAACGCTCAACCGAGGCTTTGTCCACACGCTCCCATCCGATCCCAAGCGCGAATCAAGGACAGCACTCCGATAAAACAGGAATCAAACACACGAAAAAATGATCTTCGATTCCTGTGACCGAGCCGCAGACTTTCAAGTCAACGAAAGCCAGACCAATACCACTTCCCGCAACATCACACTGGCAGCGACGCATTGTTGATCTGCCGGTCCGTACGTTGCGCCTGCCGGTAGACCGCGCGCATCAGGACAGCGCTTGTGCCTCCGACGTCGGCACGAGCCGCCCCTTGGTACGTTCAAACAGACGCAATCCGCGTCTCGAGCGAGACCATCCAGGCGGCCCGAGTCTTGGCTTCGATCACCAACACTTACCCGTACAGCTACCTAAAACACGCTGGCAAAAACTACAGATGTCCCATCGGCGTTCATCGGCAAGAATGAAAAAAAGTATTAGAAAGTAATACAGCCGTATTCGTCTATCTAATCGGCCATTAAACTTTCCTTTACCAATTAATTAATTTGGTAGAACGTATCAACCGAACATTGTCGTCACTCACCTATAACCACCATTGCAAAGGTATTTATCGGATGAATGAAACAAGTCATTTTTGCGGCCGCTATTATCCCCAGCTAGATGCTCTGCGCGGCATCGCTGCCCTGATGGTCGTCATTAATCACTTCGTATTGGTCGGCCCGCTCTGGTGGATACCCAGGTCGCCGTTGCGCGTGCTGGCGCTCGGCCATGAAGCGGTCATCTTATTCTTCATACTTAGCGGTTTTGTCCTGACACTCCAGCTAATATCGGACCGCCGCATTACGTATCGCGACTTCGTGATCAAGCGGATTTGCCGGATTTACCTGCCATATCTCGCCGTATTGTTTATCGCTTTTTCGGCCATTACTCTGATCAAGATAGAGCCTGTTGAATGGGCCGGTTCATGGTTCAACCATGTATGGACCGGATCATTCTCTGGCGGGGAAATACTGGATCATTTGTTATTCATCGGACAATATAAAGCCAATCGTGTGCTTCCAGTTATTTGGTCACTGATTTACGAAATGCGTATCTCATTGATGATGCCGCTAGTCGTATATTGCGTCAGCCGCTTTTCCGCGCGTAGTTGCCTGGCTGTGGCGTTGTGCATTTCACTGGTTTCTTTCGCTTTTGCGATGGGCAGAAATACGGGCAAGAGCAGCAGCCCAAGCTTCACGGGCGACTGGGCGATGACGGCGCACTACCTGGGGATGTTCATCGTCGGCGCGACGCTGGCTTTCCACCGCATGGGCTGGCAACGATGGCTCTTGCAGGGCAATCGAACCCGGCTTGTTCTCGCCGCTTCAATCACGCTCTATTTCCTGTCGCGCTCGGTGATGTCAATTTCGTCGGGGGTCGTAGGCCAATACATTTTCGACTGGTGTGTCGCGGCGGGCGCTGCGGGGCTTGTCTGTACGGCAATCGTATCCAGGCGCTTCACGTTGGTGCTGGCAAAAGGTCCGATCGTATTCCTGGGCAAGATCTCTTACAGCCTCTATCTGACTCATACTGTCGTTCTCCTTACGGTAATCCATCTGATGCCTGCTTCGGGTTCGGCATGGCATTCGATCGTGATAGCGGCGGTGCTTGTCATTCCCGTTGCTGCCGTAACTCACTTCCTGGTCGAGCGGCCGTCGATTTTTCTAGGGAAGTTCCTGACAGCGCGAAGCGCTCTCGCGTCCTCGCGCGCGAACCAGGCGTCCTGAAAGGGGCATCTTCAGGATCACCTTTGATGCGCGGCGCCGAGGGCGCCGCTTTTGTGCGTGCACGACGCTCAACGGTGCACCGCGCACCAGCAGCTAAATCACCGGGCACTCAATAAGCCGTCGTGGGAAGCCCGCGTGATGGCCGCAGAGCCTTGTGCCACGAGGCACAACAGCCATAAACGCGAACAGCCCTTACTCCTGGCATAGCTCCTGCATTAATGAATTCCATCTTGTATGCAAGACGGAATTCATGTCCAAGCTCACTGATCCATTCGACCCGTCCACGCATCGCGGCTCATTTAGCTGCGCTTTCGGCGCGACCGGCACGCCGGCTTTCGGCGCTGGATCACTTACCTCCACAGTCTTCAGAACCGCTCAATAACCGCTAACCAGGAGTCGAATGACATGACTAGCCGCCGCACTTTTATCAAAGACGCGAGCCTGTTGGCACTCGCGACCATGGCCCCGTTCCGGTCGGTGTTCGCTGCGGGCAACACAACGGTCGGCGTGATCTATGTGGGTGCGCGCGGCGACTATGGCTACAACCAGGCGCAGGCGTCGGCGGCGGCAATCATCAAGAAGCTGCCCAACGTCAAGGTCGTGGAAGAAGAGAACGTGCCCGAGACCATAGCGGTCCAGAAGACCATGGAAGCGATGATCGAACAGGACGGCGCCACGCTTGTTTTCGCGACCTCGTTCGGATACTTCGATCCGCATGTGCTCAAGATGGCCGCCAAGTATCCGAACGTCCGGTTCGCGCATTGCGGTGGTTTATGGAAGCAGGGCAATCCGCCGAACATCGCGAGCTATTTTGGTTATATCGATGAATGCCAGTACCTGAACGGCGTGGTGGCGGGCCACATGAGCAAGAGCAGGAAGCTCGGCTTCGTGGCGGCCAAGCCGATCCCGCAGGTGCTGCGCAATATCAACTCGTTCACGCTCGGCGCGCAGTCCGTCGATCCGGCCATCACCACGCAGGTTATTTTCACCGGCGACTGGTCGATGCCGGTGAAGGAAGCGGAAGCGACCAACAGTCTCGTCGACCAGGGTTGCGATGTCATCACTTGTCACGTCGATGGCCCGAAGGTGGTGGTGGAAACGGCGGAGAAGCGCGGCGTGATGAGTTGCGGTTATCACGCAAGCCAGGCGGCTCTCGCGCCCAAAGGTTATCTCACTGGCGCCGAGTGGGACTGGGCGACGCCCTACAAGGCACTTGTCGCCGATGCGCAGGCCGGCAAGCCCCAGCCCAACGTGCTGCGCGGCGGTCTCAAGGAAGGTTTCGTCAAGATGTCGCCGTACGGCGCGAAGGTCACGCCCGACGCGAAGAAGGCGGCGGACACGATCAAGGGCAGCATGATGGCGGGCGACTTCGTGATCTTCAAGGGGCCGGTGAAGGACAACAAAGGCGGTGTGGCGATCGCCTCCGGAACAAGTCACGTACAGACCGACTACACGCTTGAGAGCATGAATTATCTCGTGGTGGGTGTGGCCGGCCAGATCTGATGATTAGTCATGCTGATCTCCTGAAGGAGTCGTGATGCGTCCTCATGCCCAGACTGCCCGCGTATTGCTCGCCTTGTTGCCGGCGATCCCGACGGTGCTTGCGCTTGTCGGAACCCTCGTGCTGTTTTCGTTATTCCTGCTGGTGCAGGGTCAACCGGTTCTGGATGCCGTCGGCCTGATTTTCCAGGGCGCGTTCGGCTCGTCGTTTGCCTGGCAAAGCACCTTGCTGCGCGCTTCGCCGCTGATGCTGACGGCGCTGTGCGTCGCGTTGCCCGCGCAGGTCGGATTGGTCGTGATTGGCGGCGAGGGTGCGCTGGCGCTGGGTGGCATGTGCGCGGCCATCGTTCCGGAGATGCTTCCGGCCAGCACGCCATGGCTGATCGCCACGCCGTTGATGGCGATCGCGGGCATGCTGGCGGGCGCGCTTTGGATTGGTGCGGTGGGCGCGCTGCGGCAATGGCGAGGGGTCAACGAGACCATTAGCAGCCTGTTGATGGCGTATATCGCCATTGCGCTGTTCAAGCACCTGGTCGAAGGGCCGCTGCGCGACCCGGCAAGTCTCAACAAGCCCTCTACGCTCCCCGTCCCGCCATCGATGATGATCGGGTCACTCCCGGGTCTCGAAGTCCACTGGGGCCTCTTCTGGGGCGTCCTTGCGTGCATCGGCGCGTGGGTCTTCGTCAAGTACAGCACCAAGGGCTTTGCGATGCGCGTAGTCGGCGGCAGCAATCGCGCGGCGCGACTGGTCGGCTTGCCGGTGAACCTGCTTGCGCTGGCCGCCTGCGCGCTCGGCGGCGCGGCGGCGGGCCTTGCCGGCATGTTCGAAGTCGCAGCGGTGCAGGGCAGCGCGAACGCGTCGTTGCTCGCCGGGTACGGATACGCGGGCATTCTTGTCGCCTTCGCCGCCCGCCAGAACCCGCTCGCGATCATTGTGTGCGCGCTGATGATCGGCGGGATCGAAGCGAGCGGCAGTCTGCTGCAACGCCGGCTCGATCTTCCCGATGCCACCACGCTTGTGCTGCAAGGTCTGTTGTTCGCGAACCTGCTGGCATGGGAAGCGCTGGGCGGGAGGATCGCCGCGTGGCGCGTGCAACTGCAGGCCGCCGCACTCACCGACATCAACTTGCCGATGGAGCAGACCCATGCCTGACGCACATTCGCCCTTCGTGATCCTGCTGCTGTCCCTCTTCGCCGGCGCGATCCCCGTCAGCACGCCTTATCTGTTCGTGAGTTTGGGTGAATGCCTGACCGAGAAGGGCGGGCGGGTCAATCTCGGGCTCGAGGGTATTCTCGTCTCGGGTGCGATGAGCGGCTATGCCGCTTCGTTCCTGACCGGCTCGCCATGGGCCGGGGTGCTCGCGGCCGGGCTGGTCGGCTTGCTGCTCGGATGCTTGCACGGGCTCGTGTGTTCGCTGCCCCGGGTGTCGGACATCGCGTTCGGTATCGCGCTCATGTTGCTCGGGACCGGACTGGCGTTTTATCTGGGCAAGCCGTTTATTGAACCGCAGGCGCCGGGTCTTCAATCATTCGATCTCGGCACCTGGACGAGTTCTCCGCAGTTGCACAACGCGCTGCATATCAACCCGCTGTTCGTGATTGGCGTGGTGCTGGCGTTCGTATTGCAATGGGGGCTGCGCACTACGCGCTGGGGCATGACCTTGCGTCTGGTCGGCGATCATGCCGAGACCGCCCGCGCGATGGGTTATCCGCTCACGCGAATTCGCATTGCGGCGACAGCGGTGGGTGGCTTTTTCGCGGGGATCGGCGGGGCGTATCTGTCGCTTGTTTATCCGGGTAGCTGGAACGAAGGGCTTTCCAGCGGGCAGGGATTGATGGCCGTCGCGCTGGTTATTTTTGCGCGTTGGCAGCCGTTGCGATGCCTGTGGGCCGCGTTGCTTTTCGGCGCAGCGGGAGCGCTCGGGCCTGCGTTGCAATCGATTGGCGTGACGAGCGGTTATTACTTGTATAACGCCGCGCCCTACGTGCTCACGCTCGCCATCATGATTATCAATTGCCGTCCGGACCGGACGCTTGCCGGCGCACCGGGCGAGCTGAGTCTGACACGCTGAACGACCTGCTTACCCCTCCTCAAGGCGGCCACGACCATGAACCGATTCATTGAAGCTTCTCCGTACCCCTGGCCCTTCGATGGCAACCTGCGCCCGGATAACACAGCGCTTGTCGTGATCGACATGCAGACGGATTTCTGCGGCCACGGCGGTTACGTCGACAAGATGGGATATGACTTGTCGCTGACCCGCGCGCCGATCGAGCCGATCAAGCGCGTGATGGCCATGATGCGCGAGCAGGGTTTTACGATCATTCATACGCGCGAAGGGCATCGGCCGGATTTGTCGGACCTGCCGGCGAACAAGCGTTGGCGCAGCCGCCGCGCGGGTACTGAAGGCGTGGGCATTGGCGACGACGGCCCGTGCGGCCGTATCCTCGTACGGGGTGAACCGGGCTGGGAAATCATCAATGAACTGGCACCGCTGCCAGGCGAGATCGTGATCGACAAACCCGGCAAGGGCTCGTTCTGTGCGACCGATCTCGAGTTGATCCTGCGTACGCGGGGCATCGTGAACCTGGTGTTGACCGGGATCACTACGGACGTCTGCGTCCACACCACCATGCGCGAAGCGAACGACCGCGGCTTCGAATGCACGGTCCTCGCGGACTGCTGCGGTGCGACCGACCCCGCCAATCATCAGGCGGCTCTGCACATGATCACGATGCAAGGCGGCGTGTTCGGCGCGGTCTCCGATTCGAGCGCGCTCCTGACCACGCTCGGCGGTTGATCATGTCGGCTCCTCAGCATGCGTTAGAGGTGGAAGTGCACAACGCCGGCAAGTCGTTCGGTGCATTTCGCGCGCTGGATAACGTGTCCATCAAGGTTCGGCCGGGCACGGTACACGCGCTGCTCGGTGAAAATGGTGCGGGCAAAAGTACCCTCGTGAAAGGGCTGGTAGGTTACGGTCTGCTCGACGAAGGCCAGATCTCAGCCGATGGCCGTGAGGTTCACATCGCTTCGCCGCGCGATGCACAAGCGCTGGGTATCGGCATGGTGTACCAGCATTTCACGCTGGCGTCGGGGTTGTCGGTGGAGGAGAACCTGCTGCTTGCACGCGGGAGTTTGCCCTGGAAAATCGACTGGACAGCGGAACGCGAAGCACTGAATGCGTTCATGCAGCGGATGCCGTTTCGGTTGCCGCTCGATGCGCCGGTATCCGGTTTAGCGGCAGGGGAAAAGCAGAAGCTCGAAATTCTCAAGCAGTTGTATCTCAGGCAGCGTTTCCTGATCCTCGATGAACCGACTTCCGTGCTGACGCCGCAAGAGGCGGATGAAGTGCTCGGCCTGATGCGCGACCTGACAACGCGCGGCGAGTTGACCGTGCTGATGATCACGCACAAGTTCCGCGAAGTGATGGCGTATGCCGACGACGTGACCGTCCTGCGCAAGGGCAGGCAGGTGGGGACGAGCGCGGTATCGGCGACCAGCCGCGATGCGCTTGCCGGTTTGATGATGGGCGCCGCTGAGACGCGCGACACCGCGGTCATGGACGCGGTCAATGCCGAACGGGTCGCGCGCAAACCGGTGGACCCGGCGGCGCGTATACGCCTTGCCATGAGGAACATATCTATCGACGATGATCGCGGCCATGCGGCGGTCAAGGGTGCGTCGCTTCAAGTTCGATCGGGTGAAATACTTGGGATCGCGGGCGTATCGGGGAATGGGCAGAAGGAGATGGTCGAGGGGTTGGTCGGGCAACGCCGCGTGAAGACGGGCGAGATGGAGATAGCGGGTGACGCATACCACGCCACACGCGAGGAAATGACGCAGCGGCGTGTGTTCGCCATCCCTGAAGAACCGCTTAAAAACGCGTGCGTGGCGAACATGAGCGTCGCGCAAAACCTGGCTCTCCGCGACTTCGACCGCACGCCATTGCGTCGCGGCGGCTGGCGTCTCGACAGGCGTGCGATGCGGGACCGCGCCGCGCATCTCATCGCCGATTTCAACGTCCGTCCGCCGTTACCCGAACGCGCCATCGGCACGCTCTCGGGTGGCAACGTCCAGCGTGCGGTACTTGCCCGCGAGCTAGGTCAACCGGTCGATGTGCTGATCGTGGCGAACCCCGTGTTCGGTCTCGACTTCGCATCGGTGGCGGATATTCATGCACGCATCATGGCGGCGCGCGATGCCGGTGCGGCGGTCCTGCTCGTGAGCGAAGACCTGGATGAACTGCTGGAACTGGCGGACCGGATAGTCGTGATCGCGGAGGGGGAACTCGTGTACGAGACGCCGGCTGCGAGTGCCGACCGAGCGACGCTGGGCCACTACATGGCGGGACAGGGTGACTCGGCGACGCACGTGGCTCCAATTGCCGAAGCCTTGAAAGAGGTGATCGAATGAGACTGCACCGTTGCGGGGACCCGCTATGACGATCACGATACCGGCGCTACCCGGACCCTTTACATTCGATCCATCGACAACCGCGCTCGTCATCATCGACATGCAGCGGGACTTCATCGAGCCCGGCGGTTTTGGAGAATCGCTGGGCAATGATGTATCGCTGCTTGCGCAGATTGTCCCGACTGTCTCCGCGCTGCTGGCCTTGGCACGGGAAAGCGGGTGGTTCGTAGTCCATACGCGCGAATCGCATGCAGCGGATCTGTCGGACTGTCCACCGGCCAAGCGCCTTCGCGGCGCACCCAATGCACGTATTGGAGACGAAGGGCCGATGGGCCGCATCCTGATTCGCGGCGAACCCGGCAATGCGATCGTCGATGCACTTGCTCCAACCGAAGGCGAGCTTGTCATCGATAAACCCGGCAAGGGCGCGTTCTATGCGACGTTGTTGACTCAGGAACTAGAGGCGCGGCATATCACGCATCTGGTTTTCGCTGGCGTCACGACAGAGGTGTGCGTGCAGACCTCGATGCGCGAAGCGAACGACCGCGGTTACGACTGCCTGCTTGTCGAGGACGCGACCGCCAGCTATTTTCCGGCGTTCAAGCAGGCGACGCTAGAGATGGTGCGGTCGCAAGGCGGGATTGTTGGATGGACCGCGCCCCTGTCATCTTTTACCGCTGCATGAGGGACTTGCCGACGATGGACATCAACCTGCCGGAAGTCATTGCCGAGGTGTGCGCGGCGTTCGTCGAGTATGAACGCGCGCTCGTGGCAAACGATATCGAAACAATGAACGCGCTGTTCTGGGACGCCCCAGAGACGGTGCGTTATGGCATTGCTGAAATCCAGCATGGCGGCGAGGTCATTCGACAATGGCGTGAAACGTGCGCACCCGTGCCCGCTTCACGCATGCTGCATAGGACCGTGGTCACCACATTCGGCCGCGACTTCGCGACCGTCAGCACCGAATTCACCAGTGACGCGACGCCGTTGATCGGACGCCAGATGCAGACCTGGGCGCGTCTCGGTCCTGCCGATGGTTTCAAAATTGTCGCCGCGCACGTAAGCCTGATTCCCAAGCCTTGAAAGGCCGATAATAAGAACAAAGGGGAACCGTATGCCGGAAGACATCATTGAAACAGGAGTCGAAGCGATCGAGCCGAACGCCGCGAATCCGCTTGCCGAGCAGGTCTATCAGCGGCTGAAAAGCGATATCTTCAACTTCCGGTTGTTTCCGGGTGATCGCTTTTCCGAAAACGGGATTGCGCAGTTCTACGGCGTATCGCGCACGCCGATGCGTGACGGCTTGTTCCGGCTGCAACGCGAGGGTTATCTGGAGGTCGGTTTCCGACGCGGATGGAAAGTTGCACGCATTGACTTCGACCAGATGGATCAGCTCTACGACCTGCGTATCGTGCTTGAACTGGCCGCGCTTGAACGGCTGACATCGGGAAGCGAAGGGGCGCGTGAAGCTATTGATGCACTTAAGGCAATCTGGTGCGTCGACCCGGAAGCGCGTGAAGACGATCCGGTGAAGATGTTCGGTATGGACGAAAATTTTCATCGGCAGATCGTGGCTGCGACTGGCAACGCGGAGATGGTGCGCGTTCATAACGACGTCACCGAGCGCATACGTATTGTGCGGCGGCTCGATTTTTTGAAGCCTCACCGGACCAGCGCAACCTATGACGAGCACTCGACCATGCTGCATCTTATCGAGCGCAACCGGCTCACCGAGGCGACTATCTTGCTGCGGGCTCATATCACGCAGAGCAAGCTGGAAGTCCGCAAGATCACCGTTTCGATGCTGGATGCCGCACGCGATGTGAAGCTGCCGTTCGTGTCTTAGCTATGTCGGGCAAAGGTAAATAAAAGCGCCACTGCGCGAAACAGTGGCGCATGCCAACAAGGTTTTTAGAATTTCTGCCGAATGCCTGTTACGGCCAGAAACTGCGTGTGGCTGCTCGACGCGCCCGATGTCCCTTCAATCGCCGCGACCGCACCGCTCGCGCGCTGATAGATCAGATCAATATACACATCAGTCCGCTTCGACAAAAAGTACTGCAAAGCGCTCGTGGTCTGCCAATAGTGCCAGCTCGCGGGCTTGGCGTTCGCGGTGACTTCGGTATACGTCTCGCCTAGCGCCGCCCTGAGGGCGGGGGTGAACTGATAACGAATACTTGCTTCCGCGTTCTGGAACGTCTGGTGTTGCGTAGTCGGTGTCAGGTCGAACGTCGTGCTCGTGTACATTAACCCGAGGCTCGCCTTACCAAAATCATAAAGACCGCCCGCACCGTAGATCTGCTGCTTCGTCACACCCTTGATGAAAGTAAAGTAGTTATCCGAAGGAATTGCGCCCGTTGTATCAACCGCCGGATTGTCGATACGAACATACGCCGCGCCAAGACGCCACGGACCACCCGCATAGGACGCGCCCACACTGTACGAACGGCTCATTGCGAAGTTGCCGGCGTTATTGCTGAAGCCATACATGGAGTTGAGCTGCAAGCCATGGAAATTCGGCGTGACGTACTTCACGGAGTTATCGGTGCGGAACGTGTTGTTCAGGTCGTCGGTATCGAACGGGTGCGTGCCGTATTGCGAGGTATCCGCCGAGACCTGCAACGGCTCAAGCGAGTCCTGTGCCGCGTTGTACTGGCGCCCGAGTGTCACCGCGCCCCATTTTTCGCTCGACAATCCGACCCATGCCTGACGGCCGAACATGCGACCGTTCGCGCTTGCCGTCCCGGTCTGTAAATTGAAGCCGTTTTCAAGCCGGAAAATTGCTGCGTTGCCGCCGCCCAGATCTTCCTTGCCAAGAAAACCCCAGCGCGATCCCTGTTCGCTCCCGGCCGTTGCCTGGTAATTGCTTTTGCCACCCTGATTACTCGTATAAGTAAATCCGCCATCGACAATGCCATATAACGTCACGGTCGATTGAGCGTGTGCGGTAGTCGCGATAAGGCCGAGTCCTACCGACGCGGCCAATAGCGCTCGCGGAGTGTGCTTGTGCATGATTCTTCCTCTTTAGTTGAGTGCTTTGGGTTTTGCTGCTGGTTTAATGCATGAAAAAATTCGGGCAACAGTTCTCCCCGGCGCCCGATGGAACGGGCGCCGCCAGACTGGCTTCAAGGGCTTACGCGGGCGTGGCTAGCGGTTACTGGTCGGTGAGCGGCGCCAGGCTCCTGATCGCGTTGACAGGCACTATCGGCAGAACGAGATGCGAGGGATGCTCTGTTCCCAGGTGCACGGTATTCACGGCAATTCGCGGTGCCCGCGCCAGAGCCGGTGATTCCCCGCTATTCGGATTGACATCGAAGTGGGGAAAATTACTGCTCGATATATCCAGTCGAATCCGGTGTCCGCGCTTGAATAAATTCGCGGTCGCAAAAGGCTCGATTGTTATTTCATAGATGCGGCCCGATTCGAGAAACACGGGCGCGCTCCACGAATTATGAAAGCGGCAGCGGAAAATACCGTCGGTCAGGTTCATTGCGAAACCTTCCGGATAATCGGCGTTGGGCGGGTACACATCGACCAGCTTCGCGGTGAAATCGGTATCGGGAGAATCCGACGATATCCACAATCTCACGATGACCGGCCCCACGACCGCCATGTCTTCTTCCAGCGGCGGCGTTTCGAATACAACAATGTCATTGCGCGCAGCGAGCGGGACGCCCGGATTGCGTATGCCGAAGAAACGTTCGTCTTCGCGTTGGTCGAACGCGCCGCCATCAAATACCGGCGCGCCTGATGTCAATGCACCACCAATAGTCGGGACGGGGTTCGACGGATCGAACGCGTACGTAACAGATGCATCCGTCTCTTCAGGCGGCTTCTCCGACAGCACACCGCCTTCCCGCAAATAGAAACGCGTGAAGCGCGTGTCGGCCAGCGGCCATTGCGATGACTGGATCCACGCACCGCCATGTTCCATGCGGCCATCGGCATTGCGAGCACCGCTGCCTCCCCCCATCAGGAA
This sequence comes from Burkholderia sp. S171, assembly GCF_009766085.1. GTDB lineage: Bacteria > Pseudomonadota > Gammaproteobacteria > Burkholderiales > Burkholderiaceae > Caballeronia. The sequence continues at coordinate 19,477 of NZ_LMUF01000018.1, forward strand.
GATCCTCGCAACAGGATCGGATTGCTTTACTCCAAACGTAGCGGGCTTCAGCCACCGGTCGAACCATTGCGCGCGAAACGCAAGCCAGTCCTCCGCAATTTGTCCTTCGATCCTGGCGGCGGGTCCAAAATCGACATCGCCGCTGAACGGCACGTTGCGGTCGCCATGCAGCCACGATCCCATGATCAGGTAGGTGGGCGCCGCGACCGGATCGAGCTTCGACATAGCGGCGAAGTTGTCCATGGTCGAGCGCACATATGCGTCGTACCAGCTCGACATCAGGACGGTCGGAACGCGCGCCATGGTGTCATAGAACCCTTCTGCATAGATGCCGGGTTGCTGCCAGAATTCGTCGAATGTTTCGTGCGTCCATTGATCGAACAGATAGCGCTCGTATTCAGGCACGAAGCGCAACGGCGACTGACCCGGCCGCCACGGCATGCGCGAAAACCATTCCCTCAGATCTTGCGCGTCGAGTGCTGCCTTGAGCAATGGATCGTTCAAGACCGCCTGGCTTCCCTTTGCCTGATTCACCGCCCAGGTGGCTTGCTTGAGTTCGAAGGCGCCGCCTTGACGGATGCCGCAGTGATAGCTGTTAGCGAATCCGCCCGAGTCCATCACCATGCACGCTAGGCCCGGCGGGTTCATGCAGGCGGCGGCCATTTGCGTGTGCGCCGCATAAGAAAGACCCATGGTGCCGACGCGGCCTGTCGACCAGTCCTGCTGTGTGATCCATTCGAGCGTGTCATAACCGTCCGGCCCCTCCGACAGATACTTGGTGAACTCGCCCTCCGATGCATGACGTCCGCGACAATCCTGGAACACAACCGCGAAGCCGCGCGCAACGAAATACGCGGCAATATCGCCACGACGCGCGGCCGGCTCGCCCCGGTTGATCTCCGAACGCGATACTTCGCGCTTGCCATAAGGCGTGCGTTCTAGAATGGTCGGCAAGGGCGCGTCGATACCCGGGCGAAAGCCTGCCGGCAGATGAACGTCAGTGGCGAGACGCACGCTATCGCGCATGGGGATCATGAACTCGGTGCACGCTGCGTCCTGTCCGGATGCAGCATCGAATGTATTGTTGCGAACCAAATCGGTCATTTTTATCGGATTCCTACATAAATTGCTGTGGTGTATTCAGCCTTGTTTGGATGAAACGTGACGCCGTTGCGCGCAGCCCAAAAGTTCTCGGGAAAATACAGCGGGACAATGCCAAGATCGCGGAATCCCACTTCTGCCGCTTGCTCAAGCAAGCGCTCGCGCTGCACGGGGTCAAAGCTGGCGCTAGCCGCGGCGAGCGCGTGATCGAGCGCGGGATTCGAGTAGCGGGCGCGATTGAACGCTCCCGTTCCACCGGTTCGCGAATAGGTCGCCAAGACGTTGGAGAGCGCGATGGTGGAGTCACTCGTCGTGTTGCCGAAGCTGAAGATAAAGGCGCTGTAGCTTTGCTTGGCCGCGGCGCCGGCATAGACGTTGTAGGGCTGCGTGACCACGTTCGCGATCCGGATGCCGCCGCGAGCCAGCATTTGTCCGACCGCTTGGGCGACATCGCCATCGGAGGAAAAACGGTCGTTGGATGAATGGATCGTCAGCGTGAATCCTTGGGGGTAGCCCGCTTGCGCAAGCAGTTTTTTCGCTCCCGCGAGATCATAGGTATCGGCTGGCAATGCCGGCGAGTAACCGCCCATTCCCTGCGGCACCATCTGGCCGGCCGGAACGCCCGCGCCGTTCAGCAGGTATTGCGTGATGGCGCTCCGGTCGATCATCTTCGATATAGCCTGCCGCACGCGCAGATCACGCAGCGGATTGCTTCGCAGCGGTTCGCCATCCGGGCCGGTCACGAACGGAGACTGTTGGCGGCTCGTGTCCAGCGCGAGATAGATCAGCCGCGCCGATGGTCCCGAATAAAGCGTCACAGCCGGGTCGCGCTTGAGTCGTGGCACATTGACCGGTGGAACGTTATCGATCAAATCGACGGAACCTGAAAGCAGCGCCGACATGCGCGCGGCGTCGTTGGCGACGAAGCGGACTGTGACCGTGTCGAACGGCGGCTTGGGACCCCAATAATCGTCGTTGCGCACGAGTTCGAGATAATCACCCGGCACCCAGCGTTTTAGTTTGTAAGGACCGGTCCCGACTGCCACAGAGGGCGATACATACTGATTGCTTTGGTGGCCTTCGGCCGCATGCTGCGACACGATGAACAGCATGCCGATCTGTTCGAGAAAGCCGGGCGCGGGGGTCTTCGTATGGATGTGCAGCGTGAGCGGATCGAGCACGTCAATGGACGCAATATTCGCCACGGCGCCGGAGAAGGGCGCGGGGCTGTTCGGCACGCTCGACGCGCGCCTCACCGAGTACACCACGTCTCTCGCGGTGAACGGAGTACCGTCGTGAAAGCGAACGTTGGGGCGCAGTTTGAATTCCCATGTCGTCGGATCTACGACTCGCCACGCCACTGCAAGACCGGGTTGAATTTGCAGATTCTCATCACGAGAGATCAAGCGCTCGAAGATGTTTTCCACTTGCTGATTGTTCTGCGTGCGGGAGAACAGCGGGTCCATCGACGAAGGCTCGGCGGCAACGGCCATGGTCAGCGCGCGTGCACATACGCTCGACGAGACCATGTAAGCAGCAATCAAAACGCACGCGGCGGCAATCCGTAGGCGACTCATTTCGCCTCCGTGAACAGGTGGCAGGCGACCCAGTGATTGCTCGCGGCTTCCGTCAATTCCGGATGCTCGACGCTGCAGCGCGGCATCGCGTGTGGGCAGCGCGGATGAAAATGGCAGCCTTTCGGAGGTGCAAGCGGCGACGGAATCTCGCCCGTGATGGATTCATACGCGCGCTTCCTGTTCGATAAGCGTGGCACCTGATCCAGCAGCGCAACCGTGTACGGATGCAGTGGCTTTGCGTAAAGATCAGCCGTAGGCGCGGTCTCTACGATTCGTCCCAGATACATGATCGCGACCCGATCACTGATATGTTCCACCACCCCAAGATCGTGGCTGATAAAAAGATAGGTCAGTCCAAGATCAGTGCGCAGCCGCATGAACAGGTTGATGATCTGCGCCTGGATCGACACGTCGAGCGCCGCGATTGATTCGTCGCAGATCAGGAAATCGGGCTTTACCGCCAAGGCTCGCCCAATGCTGATGCGCTGGCGTTGCCCACCGGAAAACTGATGCGGATAGCGCTGCCGCACGTCCGGATTCAAGCCAACCCGCTCCATCACATCGACAACGTAATCATCCAGGTCGCGCCGCTTCACCATGCCGTACACAAGCGGCGCCTCACCGATAATTTCGCGCACCCGCTTGCGCGGATTGAGCGATGACATCGGGTCCTGAAAGATCATTTGCGTTCCAAGGCGGTGAGCAAGCTTCCCATGCGAACCGAGAACCGTCGTGCCGGCTCCATTTGCATCGGCCACGTGAATGGTTCCCGACGACGGCGGTACCACGCCCGCCAGCATGCGGCCGAAGGTCGACTTGCCGCAGCCGGATTCACCCACGAGCCCGACCACTTCTCCGCGATGAATCTCGAGATTCACGGTGTCCACTGCATGGACCGTGTGCGACACGGGCTTGGCGCCCAGCATCTGCGCAATGCGCTCCGCATAACTCGAACGCTTCACGAAACGGCGCGACACCTGATCGGCCTTGATAAGAACTTGCGTGCTCATGCTGCAACTCGCTCAACGGGATGAAAACATCGGTGGAGATGGCTCTCGCTCATTTTGAATACCGGCGGCTTTTGTGTCCTGCAGGTATCGGTGGCATACGTGCATCGCGGCGAGAAGGCGCAACCCGCGGGCAACGCAAGCGCCGAAGGGGCGACGCCTGGAACCTGCATCAGCGGTTCGCCGTGCGCCACGTTCTCGGGCACGGAACCGAGCAAGCCGATTGTGTAGGGGTGCTGTGGATGTTCAAGGATCGTATCCACGTCACCCGTTTCAACCACGCGTCCCGCATACATCACGCAGATGCGATCGGCCAGTCCTGCGACTACGGCGAGATCGTGGCTGACCCAGACCATCGCCGTGTTCGAACGCGCGCACAGCTTCTGCATTTGCGCGAGAATTTGCGCCTGGATGGTGACGTCGAGCGCGGTCGTGGGCTCGTCCGCAATGATCAGGTCCGGCTTGTGCAGCATGGCAATCGCGATCGCCACGCGTTGCCGCATGCCGCCCGACAACTGATGCGGATACGCCTTGAGCCGTTCATCGGGCGCGGGAATGCCAACCGCCGCGAGCGCCTCGCGCGCCTGGTCGCGAGCGGCTTGTTTCGACACCGACGCATGCGCGCGCACGGTTTCAATCATCTGCGTATCAATGCGTAGAACGGGATTCAACGTCATCATCGGATCCTGGAAAATCATCGCGATGCGATTTCCCCGTAGTTGCCGCAGCGCTTCCGGACCGTAACTCGTCAGGTCCACGCCCTTGAACAGGACACGTCCACCAACAATCCGTCCCGGCGCATCGATCAACCCGAGGATCGAGAAGCCGGTGATCGATTTCCCCGAACCGGACTCGCCGACAAGGCCGACGATCTCGCCGGGATAGACATCGAAGCTCACGTCGTCAACGGCTTTTGCCACGCCGGCCGCCGTGAAGAAATGGGTCTGCAACTTCTCGACCGATAAAGTTGGAATGACTGGAGACATGAGATTTCCTATTTCTGGAGGCGCGGATTGAGCGCCTCGCGCAAGCCGTCGCCGACCATGTTCATGCTGAAGACGAGCATGACAAGCAGCACGCCGGGGAACACGCTGATCCAGTAGAAGCCGGCAAGCAATTGCTGGTAGCCGTTCGCAATCAGTAATCCAAGAGAGGGTTGCGTCACCGGCAAGCCGATCCCGAGAAAGCTCAAGGTGGCTTCAGCGGAGATGGCGGCTGCGACCTGCACCATCGCAATCACAATGACGGGTGCGAGGCAGTTCGGCAGTAACTGGCTAAAGAGCGCTCGCCGATGACTGAACCCCAGGCACAATGCCGCCTCCATGTACTCCTTTTTGCTCTCGACGGCCGCGACCGCGCGGACGGTGCGGGCGAAGTACGCCCATTGCACGATCACGAGCGCGAGGATCACCTTGCTCACGCCCTGGCCGAGAATGGCGAGCATCATCAACGCAACAAGGATGGTCGGGAAGCCGAGCATGAGGTCGACGGTGCGCATGATCAGCGTGTCGATCCAGCCGCCGAAATACGCGGCTACCAAGCCGAGCGTCGTGCCAACGATCAAGGCAAACGCGCCGCTGGATATCCCCACGCCAAGACTGGTTCGCAGGCCGAACATCATGGCAGCGAACATGTCGCGGCCAAGCGCGTCGCTGCCCAGCAGGAAGAGATGTCCGAGGTGACCGTGAGCGCCGGGAGGCAGCCTGCCATCGACAATATTTAGCGCGGCAAGGTCGTATGGATTCTGCGGCGCGAGCCATGGCGCGAAGATCGCCACGATGATCAGCGCAATGCAGGTCAGCGACGCGAGCGCAACGGCGGGGCGGCCGAACATGCCGCGCAATGCCTGGCCGGCGCGTGTGTCGCGGCTTGTGGTCCAGCGCGGCAGGATGTTCGAAAGCGTGCTCATTTCAGGCACCTCCCAGACGCACGCGCGGATCGAGCAGCGAATAGATGATGTCCACGAGCAGGTTCAGCAGCGTGAACATGGCGACCACGATCAGCAGATACGCCACGACCACGGGACGATCGAGCCGCATGATGCTGTCGATGATCAGCTTGCCCACGCCCGGCCACGCGAAGATGGTTTCGGTCACGGTAGCGAACGCGATCAGCGAGCCGAACTCCATGCCGACCACCGTGACGATCGGGATCATGATGTTCTTCAGCACGTGGACAAAAATGATCCTGCGCTCCCGCAAACCTTTGGCGCGAGCAAATTTTATGTAGTCGAGAGGCAGCGTTTCTCGAACGCCGGCGCGCGTCAGCCGAGTCACGAGCGACATTTTGAACAGCGACAGATTCAGCGCCGGCAGGATCAGGTGAATCAGTCCATCGCGCGTCGCGAGGCTCGTATGGATGCCGAGCAGGGTGCCAAGATGACCCCGTCCTGCCGAGGGCAGCCAGCCCAGTGTCACCGAAAATATCAGCACGAGCATGATGCCCTGCCAGAAGTTCGGCAGGCTGAAGCCGAGGATCGAGCCGCCCATGATCACGCGGTCGACCGGTGAATTGGCCTTCATGCCGGCCAGCAATCCAAGCGGCAGCCCGATCATCAGCGCCATGACGAGCGCTACGACTGCCAGTTCGAGCGTGGCCGGCAGGCGCTCCATGATTAACTGGATCGATGGCTGGTTGAACACGAACGACCGGCCAAGATCGCCATGCAGCGCGTGTTCCACAAACAGCATGTATTGCTTCCACATCGGCTGGTCGAGACCCAGCGAGTGCACTGCTTGCGCTATTTCTGCCGGGCTTGCGTCGGCGGGCACGAGAATCTGGATGGGGTCCCCAATAGCGAAGACCCCGCAGAAAACGAGCACAGAGGTCAGCATCAGGATGCCGGCGCTCTGTACAAACCGATGGATGATGAAACCGATCATTGCGTGACAACCTCTAGCGTTAAGTTCCGCGAATCCTGTGATCTCGCTGGGCGATAAAAGCGTTTCGAGCCGGGCAAACGCCTCCGGCAAATTTCGTTCAGTTTCGCGATAATTAAGCCGACAATTTTTGGATGCAACACTATGCTGAATCTGCATAGCCTTATGTGCGAGCAAGGATGAACCTCAAACAGATCGAAGCGTTCGAAGCGGTGGCAAGCCTCGGAACCACCACAGCCGCGGCTCAGCGCCTGGAAATCTCGCAATCGGTCGTCAGCAGGCTGCTTGCTCAACTGGAAGAAGACCTCGGACTCAGACTTTTTATCCGGGAACAAGGCAGGCTTACCCTCACCCGTGAGGGCGCTGCTTTGGTCGATGAAGTGAAGACCTTGCTCGATGGCTCGCATTGCTTGCGGCGTCATGCGCAACAACTGCGGCTTGGCGGAATGCAGCGAAAACTGGTTCGCGCGATGGTGCCTAACACCTTCGCTCAGCACGCCATGCCGCAAACCATGGAAATCTTCTGCAAGGCACACGAGGATGCCGTGCTCGAGGTTTTGTCAGGCACGTATGGACAAGGCGAGCGCGCGCTCTTAAGCCGGGAAGTTGATCTGGCTTTCGTACAAATGCCGGCAGGCTTGCCCGGTTTGCGGGTTCATCGCGTGTTTCCTTCGCAGTCGGCCTGCGTCGTGCCCATTGACCATCCGCTGGCCGCGCTGGACAAAATCAGCGCGCTGGATCTTGAACTCGTGCCGCTGATCCTGCTCGGGCGGCAAAGTCTGCACAGGCGCGAAGTCGATATGGCTTTCCGCCGCGCCCGCATCACGCCGCGCGTTCTGGCAGAAGTGCATTCGGTCGGCGTGGCCTGCGCCATGGTTGCGCGCGGCATGGGCGTGACGATCGTCACCCAGGTGCTCGCGGCGTGTTGTCCATCGGAAGGATTTGCCATCAAGCCATTCGAACCCGCGCTGCCGTTTGAAATAGGTTTGGCAACGCTGCAGGAGACACCGGAGAGTTCGATGACCGTCGCGTTTCTGGATTGCATTGGCGACACGCTGATTGGCCTTAACACCCAACTCGCGACCGCGTAATTCCACGCGGCTCTCCTCCTGTCGAAAACACTGTATGGGTGTACAGTGTCGACTTCATCGGTCGTTATCTCGCTAATGCGTGTCGAACGGCGGCTCCCCTGGCGCGAGCCACGCTTCGCCCTAGCGCTACTGGCGGCCGATCTAACTCATTGAACCGGTTAGGAAAAATTGGCATCCAACAACGCAATCCGCATTCGCGGCGCTCGCCAGCACAATCTCAAGAACATTGATCTGGACCTTTACACGGGTCAGATGACCGTGGTGACCGGCCCTTCAGGCTCGGGCAAATCGAGCCTTGTGTTCGATACGCTCTACGCCGAAGGCCAGCGTCGCTACGTCGAAACGTTCAGCGCTTATGCGCGGCAATTCCTCGACCGGATGGACCGTCCGCAGGTGGATCGCGTGGACGGCGTGCCGCCGGCAATCGCCATCGATCAGACGAATCCGGTGCGCAGTTCGCGCTCGACCGTCGGCACGATGACCGAGTTGAACGATCACTTGAAGTTGTTCTACGCACGCGCCGCCGAGCTCTTCGATAAAAAGACCTCGCATCAGGTCCGGCACGACACGCCGGAGACCATCTACGTCGAGTTGCTCGAGCGCACGAAGGCGGGTGATCCACGAATTGCGATCACGTTCCCGGTGGAGTTGCCCGAATCCGCGAGCGATGAAGAAGTCGCTCAATGGCTGTCCGCGAGCGGTTATACGCGGGTCCAGGCCAAGCGTCACCAGGACGGCCGGCAAATGCTCGACGTGGTCGCAGACCGGTTCCGCTTGCAGAAGACGGAGCGGTCGCGGGCGCTGGAGGCCATTGAAGGCGCATTGCTGCGCGGCACCGGACGCGTGAATGTCTACGTTCTGCCGGAGCCGGGCACGGAGGATACGGACAAGCCGGCGGACGCGCCAACGTGGCGCTTCTCCACGGGCCTGCACAGTCCGGAAAGCGACATTCGCTACGCCGATCCGCAACCCGCGTTGTTCTCGTTTAATTCGGCGTATGGCGCGTGCGAAACGTGTCGCGGCTTTGGCCGGGTGATCGGCGTGGATCTCGGCCTCGTGATTCCCGATGAACGCAAGACCCTGCGCGGCGGCGCGATCAAGACGCTGCAAACGCCTGCGTGGAAAGAGAATCAGGACGACCTCCTGCGCTACGGCGCGAAGGCGGGCATTCGGCTTGGTGTGCCCTGGAGCGAACTCACGCAAAAGGAACGCGACTGGGTGATCGGCGGTTCGCCGGACTGGTCGGGCAAGTGGCAAAACCAGTGGTATGGCGTGCAGCGTTTCTTCGATTACCTTGAATCGAAAGCGTACAAGATGCACATTCGTGTGCTGCTGTCGAAATATCGAAGCTATACAAAGTGTCCGACATGCGAGGGCGCGCGCCTCAAGACTGAAGCGCTGCTGTGGCGTCTCGGCACGAAGGAACAAGCAGACGCTGTGCTGAAGCCGGCCGATCGTTTCCTGCCGGCGGGCGTGGAGTGGACGCGTGCGCAACTCGAAGCGCTGCCGGGCCTCACGCTGCACGATCTGATGCTGATGCCTATCGACCGCATTCGCCGTTTCTTCGATTCGCTGACGTTGCCAAGCACGCTGCTCGACGACGCGCTCAAGCTCCTGCATAACGAAGTCCGCACGCGCCTGAAATATCTCTGCGATGTCGGCCTGGGTTATCTCACGCTGGATCGTCAGAGCCGTACGCTGTCGGGCGGCGAAGTGCAGCGGATCAACCTGACGACTGCGCTTGGCACGTCGCTGGTGAACACGCTGTTCGTGCTCGATGAGCCGAGCATCGGCTTGCATCCACGCGACCTGAATCGCATTGTCGAAGCCATGCACCGCTTGCGCGACGCGGGCAATACGCTCGTGGTTGTAGAGCATGACCCGTCGGTGATGCTCGCGGCGGATCGTCTTATCGACATGGGTCCGGGACCCGGGGAACGCGGCGGCGAGATTGTCTATGACGGGCCACCGAATGAAATCGAGCATAGCGACACGCTGACGGGCGCGTACCTCGGCGGCCGCAAGCATGTGGCGCATGCATCGAACTGGCAGCGCCGCGTGGTCGATGCAAAGACGCCGCGGCTCGTGCTCGAAGGCGCGACCGAACACAACCTGCGCGATGTCACGGTCGAGATTCCGTTGCAGCGGCTGGTGTGCGTGACGGGGGTATCGGGGTCGGGCAAATCGACGCTGATCCAGGACGTACTGGCCCCCGCGTTGCAGCGTCATTTTGGCAAGGCGACCGAATCTCCCGGCGCATTCCGCGCGTTGAAGGGCGCGGATGCGTTGAGCGAAGTGATCTTCGTCGATCAATCGCCGATCGGCCGCACGGCGCGTTCGAATCCCGCGAGTTATGTCGGCGCGTTCGACGAGATTCGCAAGCTGTTTGCCAAGGCGCCGCTCGCTGCGCAACGCGGTTATAGCGCAGGCATGTTCAGCTTTAATTCCGGCGATGGCCGTTGCCCGACTTGCGGCGGTTCGGGCTTCGAACACGTCGAGATGCAGTTCCTGAGCGACGTCTATTTGCGCTGCCCGGATTGCGACGGGCGGCGGTATCGGGCGGAAATCCTTGACGTGCAGATCGAGCGCGGCGGCAAGTCGCTCAGCGTGGCGGATGTACTCGACCTGACCGTGAGCGAAGCCGTTGTGTGCTTTGCGAAAGACAAGGAAGTGCTGCGGGTGTTGCAGCCGATTGTCGATGTTGGGCTGGAATATGTGAAGCTCGGGCAACCGGTCCCCACGCTCTCGGGCGGCGAAGCACAGCGCCTGAAGCTGGCGGGTTTCCTGGCAGAAACGGCACAGGCGAGCGGCAACCTGCCGGGCCGTTTGTTCATGTTCGACGAGCCCACAACAGGTCTGCATTTCGACGATATCGCCAAGCTGATGCAGGCGTTGAGACGCCTGCTGGAGCGCGGCCATTCGCTGATCGTGATCGAGCACAACCTTGACGTGATTCGCGCGGCCGACTGGATCATCGATCTTGGTCCGGAAGGCGGCGATGCCGGTGGTCTGGTCGTCTGCGTCGGCACACCGGATGACGTTTCGGCCTGCGAACAATCGCACACTGGCAAGGCTCTGCTTGACTACGAAGAGGCGATGGCGCCCGGCGCGGCGCAGAAGCGCGCTGCGGGCGTTCCGCTGCAACTGGCCGCGGAAATCGCGGCGGCGCGGCGCGCATTGCAGGGAGAAGACGTGGTGCGTATTGTCAACGCGCGCGAACACAACCTGAAGTCGCTCGACGTCGATATCCCGCACGGCAAGTTCAATGTAATCACGGGCGTGTCGGGCTCGGGCAAGTCCACCTTGGCGTTCGATATCCTCTTCCACGAAGGCCAGCGCCGCTATCTGGAATCGTTGAATGCGTATGCGCGTTCGATCGTTCAGCCGGCCGGGCGTCCTGAAGTGGACGCCGTCTATGGCATTCCGCCGACGGTGGCCATCGAGCAGCGTTTATCGCGTGGCGGCCGTAAGAGCACGGTCGCGACCACGTCCGAAGTCTGGCATTTCCTGCGGCTTCTGTACGTCAAGCTCGGCATCCAGCATTGCGTCCATGACGGCGCACCGGTGACGGCGCAGAGTCCTGAATCGATCGTCGCGCAGATCATGCGGGATTTCAAAGGCCAGCATATCGGCTTGCTGGCACCGCTTGTGGTGAACCGCAAGGGTATTTACACGGACCTCGCGAAGTGGGCGAAGACGCGTGGACATACGCATTTGCGTGTGGACGGCGAGTTCCTGTCCGTCGATCCGTGGCCGAAGATCGATCGCTTCAAGGAGCACACCATCGAGTTGCCGGTCGGTGATCTGACCGTCAGTGCAAACGATGAAGCCACGCTGAAAGCGATGCTTCTGGAGACGCTCGAACTGGGCAAGGGCGTGATGCATTTGCTTGCCCCGCTCGATGACTTGCATGGCGCGTTGAACGGCGGGAAGAAGGGGACGAAGCACGTTGGCGAGATCCGCGTGTTCTCGACCAAACGCGCGTGTCCGGTTTGTGGCACGAGTTATCCCGAACTTGATCCGCGCATGTTCTCGTACAACAGCAAGCACGGCTGGTGCCACACCTGCGTGGGCACGGGCGTCACGCTCACGCGCGAACAGCGTGAAGTCTATGACGACACCGTGATCTCCGACGACGGCCGTGGCCGTGAGCAGACCATTCCATCGGCGCAACAGGAACCGGACGATGTCGTCGATCAGCCTTGCCCGGATTGCAACGGTACGCGCCTGAACGAAGTGGCGCGGGCGGTGACATTCGGCGATCAGCCGATAACGGAAGTCGGCCGCTGGACCGTCAGCGCCACGCGCGGCTGGATCAAGAAGCTCAAGCTCAAGGGTCGCGATGCGGATATCGCTCGCGACGTGGTCAGTGAAATCGAAGGCCGCTTGCTGTTCCTCGAAGAGGTCGGTCTTGGCTATCTGAGCCTGGACCGTGCGGCGCCTACTCTGTCGGGCGGCGAAGCGCAGCGCATTCGCCTTGCCGCGCAGCTCGGCAGCAATTTGCAGGGCGTGTGTTATGTGCTGGATGAGCCGACCATCGGTCTGCATCCGCGTGACAACAAGATCCTGCTGGACGCACTGAAAAAACTCGGCGACAAGGGCAACACGCTCGTGGTGGTAGAGCACGACGAGGACACCATTCGCCGAGCGGATCACATTATCGATATCGGTCCGGGGGCGGGAAAACGCGGCGGTACGGTCGTGGCGCAAGGCAACGTGGCCGATCTAGCGGCGCAGCCGGATTCGCTCACGGGCCAGTACCTGGCGAACCCGATCCAGCATCCGTTGCAAGCGCGTCGCGACGTAAAGACCGCAACCGCGAAGCGCGCCGCCACGCCCGAGAACTGGCTCACGGTTCACGGTGCAACGCTGCACAACCTGCGCAACGTCACCGCGAGCATGCCGCTTGGTCGCCTGATTGCCATCACGGGCGTGAGCGGTTCCGGCAAGTCCACGCTTGCTCGTGACGTGCTGATGACCAATCTGCTCGATGCCGTCGGCCGTTCGGTTTTATCGTCGCCGGCTACGCGCCGCGCACGTAAGACGGCCCAAGCCGATATGCCCGCGCGCAACCGGTCGAGCGTGTTGTCACGCGAGGCGCCGCGTGTGAAGTTTGACGTTGCGCATCGTTGGCAAGGGTGCACGGAAGTGACCGGGTTCGAGACCATCGACCGTGTGCTCGAAGTCGACCAGACGCCGATTGGCAAGACGCCGCGCTCGTGCCCGGCAACATATATCGGCATGTGGGACACCATCCGCAAGCTGTTCGCGGACACGCTGGAATCCCGCGCGCGGGGTTACACGGCTTCGCGTTTCTCGTTCAACACGGGCGACGGCCGCTGCCCGGCCTGCGAAGGTCAGGGCGTGCGTACCATCGCGATGAGTTTCCTGCCCGACGTCAAAGTGCCGTGCGACGTCTGCCACGGTCAGCGCTTCAATCCGGAAACGCTGGCGGTGACGTGGCGCGGCAAGAACATCGGCGAAGTGCTGACCATGGAGATTGACGAGGCCGTCGAGTTCTTCGCCGCGATGACAAGCATCTCGCATCCGTTGCAACTGATGAAGGATGTGGGACTGGGTTATCTGACGCTTGGGCAGCCATCGCCTACGTTGTCAGGTGGCGAGGCGCAGCGGATCAAGCTGGTGACGGAGTTGTCGAAGGTCAGGGACGATATCGGCCGGCGTGGGCAGAAAGCACCGCATACGCTGTACGTGCTCGATGAGCCCACCGTCGGCCTGCACATGGCCGACGTCGCCAAGCTGATCCGCGTGCTGCACCGGTTGGTCGATGGCGGGCATTCGGTGGTGGTGATCGAGCACGATCTGGATGTGATCGCCGAAGCCGATTGGGTGATCGATCTCGGCCCGGAGGGCGGCACGGAAGGCGGATCGATCGTGGCCGCGACCGATCCGGATACGCTCTCGAAGAATCCGCGCAGTCACACGGGCGCCGCGCTGCGGCCGGTGCTGGAACGCGGGACCCTCCAGGCCGAGGCGGTTCAGTAGCCCGGCTCAGTAACTCTTGTAAGGCAGGAACTTGCCTGATAAAACCACGTTGACCCGGTCCCCTTTGGGATCGGGTTCGCGCTGGATGTCCATCGAAAAATCGATTGCGCTCATGATCCCGTCGCCGAATTCCTCGTGGATCAGTTCCTTGATCGTGCTCCCGTAAACGCTCACTATTTCGTACCATCGATAGATCAGAGGATCGGTCGGGACGGCGGTCGGCAGCGAGCCTTTATAGGGCACAATCTGCAGCCAGGCGACGGCTTCATCGGAGAGGTCGAAGAGACCGCCGACGACTTCGGCCTGTGTTTTGGAGAACGTCATCTGCCCCAAGCAGCCTGCTGTTACCCACTCCTTGCTCAAGCCGACTTTCTCCGCCACGTCGGCCCATTTCAGCCCTTTGCTCACCTTGGCGGCGAGAATCATGCGAGTCACTTCGCTGCGATCTGAAATCATTCGGGTTGCTCCTTGAGGGTGGTTTCAATGGAGTGTATTGACCAATCGCGCGACTCGCTGGTGGACAAAAATAACTGCGGGAAATTTAAACCATGACCAACCCCATCACCGATCTGAACACGCTGCTTGCTTCCATGTCGCCCGAGTTGCAGCCGGGTGCCTATGTGTACGCGACCGTGCCGTTTACGTATGACCTTGGAGATATTGTCCCGCTTGCGACGTTCCGCGAACGAGAAGGCTTGACGATCATCGTGGAGGAGGGGGATGCATTGAGAGCGGGCATCCAGCCGCTATTTCGCGCCGCCTGGATCACGCTTACGGTTCACTCTGACCTCCAGGCGGTCGGCTTGACTGCAGCTTTTGCTACCGCGCTTGGCAGGGCAAATGTCAGCTGCAACGTCGTTGCGGCCGCGTATCACGATCACATTTTTGTGCCGATCGAATCCGCCGATAGTGCCATGGTTGCTCTGCAGCAACTTCAGCGCAATGGACTGTAGGTTTCGCTCGCGCCGGTGGACGGGGGGGCGGTTCTGAAGGTGGTGGTTTGGGGTCAGTGCTGGGGTGGTGCTTTCGGCGGTGGTGGTCTGCGAGAGTCGGATTTTCTCTTTATCACTATTAGCCACTGCGCGTGGCGGCGCGTCATTTCTTTTATATGAACGTCCCCGTTTGCGCCAGGGT
>NZ_LMUF01000019.1 GCF_009766085.1 Burkholderia sp. S171
AACCACGCTACCCTAAGTGTCCACAGCGTGCAGTTCCCATTCATAGGTGCCCCAAAAGCACGGTGCTCGCCAGAGCGGAGAATGTGTGAACCCCTCCTTCTCGCGAATCCTGACATAGACACGCTTCGCCACCAGTGCTCTCGGGCAAGCACAATTGCCAAGGAACCCGCCCGGATCTACGCGTCTTTTCGGCTCAATTTTTTGTTGGTCGGTTGTGTAGTCTCCGCTGCGATCTTCCTTGGCGACACGGCAGGGCACATTTACAACTTCGTCTCTTGGAGTTGGACGGTTATACCTCGGTAAAAACCTCCCGCATTCTGCGGCCTCGTTTCGGGGTAGGTTAGCGAAGTGGTTCGTCCTACGTACGAATTCGGAAGGAGGTTTGCCGCGGATAGCGCGGGATGAACCATGGGCAGGTTCAGTCACTGGTGGCGAAGCGCGTCAAAACCCGTGTTCGGAGAAGGAGGGTTTCACACATCCTCCGCTCTGGCGAGCACCGTGCTTTTGGGGCACCTATGAATCAAAACTGCACGCTGTGGACACTTAGGGTAGTGCGGTTAAAAGCGTTTTCTTTGCTTCGTTTCTTTGTCGCTTTGGACAAAGAAATGACGGGCGCCACGCACAGTGGTTAACAGTGATAAAGAGAAAATCCGACTCTCGCAGACCACTAACACTGAAAGCACCAACCCGGCATGGACCCAGAACCGCTAACGCCAAAACCTAGCCGCCGATCGACCCCACCCCCCCCGCCCCCGCCCCCGTCACGAGCGAAAATCACTTGCGCCCCATATGCTCAAAAAACCTGACAGCACGGGCATCGTCGGTATGGGCAGTATTGATCCGCACCCACGCCGACACCTCGCCGTTGGGACGATAATAGCTCCCCGGCGCAAGCGTGATGCCAAACTTCAACGCATGATCGACGAGGACCATCGAGTCTTCTATACCCGGCACGCGCGCCCAAATGAAATTGCCGCCGCTAGGTTCATCGAAGACTTCCCAGCCGTTCTCCTCAAGACGCTGAACCGCCGTTGACAACGTGTCGTGAATGCGGCGCCGCAAGCGCTCAAGATACTTGCGGTACGTGCCCCGCTCAAGCAACGCCGCCACGACACATTCGCTAAAACGCGAACCGCCCAGGCTCGTGAGCACCTTCACATCGACCAAATCCTTGATCAGGTCGCGCTTGGCCGCCAGATAACCAATCCGCAACGACGACGACAACGTCTTCGACAACCCGCCCACGTAGATCACATGATCGAGCTGATCGAGCGATGCAAGACGTTGAGTCGGCGTTGCCTGGAAGTCTGCATAGATGTCATCTTCCACAATCATGAACTCGTGCTGCTGCGCGAGTTGCAGCAACTTGAACGCGACTTGCGGTGCGACGTTTGTCGCAGTCGGGTTATGAAAGACGGTATTGATGAAGAACAGTTTCGGCTTGATGGTCTTGAGAAGATGCTCGGCAACATCGACATCCGGTCCGCTAGCCAAACGCGGTACGCCGACAATCCTGACACCCTGAAGCTTTAGTAATCCGAATAGATTGTAGTACCCGGGATCTTCCACAAATACGGTATCGCCCGGCTTCAGCATGAACCGGACAACGAGGTCGAGCGCCTGGCTCGCACCGCTCGTGACTATGACGTTCGAGATGTCCGCCTCAATGCCGACGATCGCGAGGCGCATCTGGATCTGATGCCTCAGGTTCGCGTCGCCATGCGGCATGGCGTAGTCGATAACGCAACTCGGGTCCATCCGCATGACCTGGCGCACGGTCTGAGCGATGCCCTCGATGTCTCGCCACGCTTCGGGCACGAACCCGCTGCTCAGCTTCAAAGACTCACCGGGATAGTTGAACTGCTGCAGGATCTGATGCGACTCCTCCTCGGCAAGACGAGGGTCGGAACCGCCCGATGCGCCGCTCTCACCTCCCATGTGTTTTGCCACGTAGAAGCCCGAACCATGTTTCGGCACGATAAAACCCAGCGACGAAAGCCGGTCATACGCCTCGATAACCGGAAAGCGGCTGATCTGCTGGCTGGCCGCGAGTGCCCGGATCGACGGCAGCTTCACGCCAGCCAAAAGCTGCCGCGAGCGGATCAGACCCGAAATGCCGGTCACAAGCTGATCGGTCATGGGGACGCCATTTCGCGGATCGATGACTAGGTTCATTGCGAGAACTCGTGGAAGTGTGCAGGGAAAATCACTGAACAGTGCGGCACAACTGTTCGCGACTGTACATTCCTAAGATTGGAGTTTAAATAAATAATGCAGTCAAGAGGCCGTCTCTCTGTGAGCGGCCGTGATGGGAGAGCGACATGCGTGAAATCCGGACCTTGGAGCAGGAACCCCATGATGCGCCAGCCTGCTGGCTCATCGATCGGCCTCATACCCTGACGGTTTGCCGGGGTACGGTATGGCTGACCATTGAAGGCGAGTCCGAAGACTGGTGGCTGCGGGCGGGCGAAACGCTTGAGCTTGCGCCGCGTTCGAAGGTCTGGATCAGCGCATCCGAGCCGAATAGCCGTTTCGTTTTGGCCTCGGCACCGGTATTCTCACCCACTCGGCGATTCGCTTTCTACTGGTTGCCGATCCGTTTCGGCCAGCGCAGGACGCGGGCAATGTGAACGGGCCGCGGCCATGTTCGGTCAGACGGCCGGTCGCTTAGCCACCCAACAACGCCCTTATTAAACGAGTTTCGATGAACGACCGACACACCTTCTCCGCAGAGTCCGGCACGCCGGATACGTTCAGCATCGCGTGTCCGACGGTCCTGCCGCTCTCTTCAATTCTTCCCGAAGAACCTCTGCTGATGATGGGCGCCGGCCCCGTACCGATTCCCGACGCCGTGGCGAAAGCCAACGGCGTCGTGATCAACCATCTTGGCTCGACCATGGCCGCAGTCATCGGTCAGGTCAAGGCGATGGCCCGGTATGTGTTCCAGACCGAATCGAAATGGGTAATGGGCGTGGCGGGACCGGGATCGGCGGCCATGGAAATGGCCATCACGAATCTCGCGTGGAAAGGCACGCGCGTGCTCTGCATCTGCAACGGCTTCTTCAGCGAGCGCATGGCGGAGATGGCGAGGCGAACCGGCGCTCAGGTGGAAACGCTGACCGTGGTTGATGGTACCGCCGCGGACACGCAGCAAGCGGCACAAGCGATTGAACGGTTTCGCCCGGAGATCGTGACGATCGTGCATGGCGAGACATCGAATACCGTCTGGAATCGCAGCCTCGAATCGATCGCCTCGGTCGCCCGTGACGCGGGCGCGCTGATGATTGTCGACGCGGTCTGCACGCTGAGCACCATGCCGCTGCCGATGGACGCATGGGGTATCGACGCGGTGATTACCGGAGGCCAGAAAGGGCTGTCGTCCATTCCCGGGGTCTCACTGCTCGCGTTCTCCGAAACGGCGTGGCAACGCATCATGACGCGTCCTGTGCCCCCGACGCACTGGTGCCTCGACGCGGCGCTGGCAACGAACTTCTGGCATAACGCGTCCTACCATTACACGGCGCCGGTGTCGGGCGTGCTCGCGCTCCACGAAGCGCTGCGACTGGTGTGCGCGGAGACGCTCGAGCGCCGGTTCGCGCGTCATCAGCGCTGTTCGAACGCGCTGCAAGCGGGCGTTGAAGCGCTTGCCCTGAAGCTCCATGTGCCGAAGCCGAGCCGGTTAAATTCGGTCGTGGGGATTGCGTTGCCTCAAGGCATCAGCGGTTCAGATGTCTGCGCCCATATCTCGCGCCATCATCATGTCGAGATTGCGGGCTCGTTCGGTGCGCCGATCGTACGGATCGGTCAGATGGGCGAGCAATGCCGCGAGCATCATCTCTTCAGGACCATCCATGCGCTCGGCCGGACGATGATCGATCTCGGCGTGCCGGTGGATCTTCCCGCGGGCGTGGCGGCGCTGGAGCGGTCGTTATCGGCGGCTTGATCTGCGAGGGTGCTTCGACAGTCAACCTGCAAGCGCTCTTGAACGTCGCCGGCTTAGCCACTGCACCGTCAGCAGTCCCACCACCATCACCGTCAGCGACAGCATCGTGGTCATCGTGCCGAGCGCATAGATCACGGGCGTGGTGACGGACGTCGTGAGCCCCTGTAGCTCCAGCGGCAGCGTGTTCTGGTCGCCGATCGCCTGCGACGTGCGCGCGATCTCGTCCCACGACAGCGTGAAGCCGAACATCCCCACACCGATCACCGATGGCCCGATGATCGGCAACACCACGTGGCGAAAACTTTGCCATGGCGACGCGCCAAGGTCGCGAGCCGCCTCTTCATACGCGGGGTTGAAGCGGTTGAAAACAGCAAACATCACAAGCAGCCCGAAGGGCAGCGTCCACGTCAAATGCGCGCCGAGCGCCGAGGTATAAAGACCCATCGACGTGGTGTAGTTGTCGACGAATGATTGGTATCCCCACGCGCCGGCTAGATACTTTACGCCGTTGTCCAGCAGCCGGAACGTCAACCCGATTCCGAGCGATACGATGATCGAGGGCATGATCAGGCTCGCGACGGACACGTAGAACACGGCCGTATCGCCGCGAAAGCGCTTGCGAAACGCGAGGCCGGCTGCGACCGAAAACAGCACCGTCAACACCGTGACGACTGCAGCAAGACGCACCGAGCGTCCGAACGCGGCCCAGATATCGATGTCGCCCACGCCTTGGCGCAACACCGCGAACCAGTGCAACGAAACACCGCGCATGGGGAACGTGAGGCCGCCTTCCGGCCCCTGGAACGACAGGATAAAGATCGTGATAACGGGTCCGTAGAGAAACAATACGAACAGCCCGAACACGAGCGCGAGCCAGTAGAAACTGGCGGGGCGCCGCTCGCGGTGCTTCAAGTTCAAACCAGTCGCAGCCATGTCAAAGCTCCTTGCGGATATCGACTACACGCGTGAGAGCCCAGACAATCATCAGCACGACGGCCAGCAGGATGATCGCGTTGGCTGCAGCAGCGGGGAACTGAAGATAGCCGGTCTGCACCTGAATAATTTTTCCGACCGACGCAATCTGCTGTCCGCCCATCACGCCGACCGTCAGGAAATCGCCCATGACGATGGTGATCACGAAGATCGAGCCGATCACAATCCCCGTCTTCGACAACGGCAACACGACTTCGCGGATCACTTGCCAACCGCTCGCGCCCGCGTCGCGCGCGGCTTCGAGCAACGACCGGTCGATGCGCATCATGGCGTTGAAGATCGGTACGATCATGAAGAACGTATAGAGATGCACAAAGGCGAGCACGACCG
The DNA here is from genome assembly GCF_009766085.1 of Burkholderia sp. S171. Lineage (GTDB taxonomy): Bacteria > Pseudomonadota > Gammaproteobacteria > Burkholderiales > Burkholderiaceae > Caballeronia. The sequence goes on from NZ_LMUF01000019.1 coordinate 5,267, forward strand.
AAAAGTTCGAATAGAGCAGCCAGTCAAGCGGCTTGTCGATCATGTGCGATGACAGCAGCGCCTGGTTGACAAGCCCGTTGCGGCCGAGCAGCGGTATCCACGAGATCATCCGGATCACGTTCGACGTCCAGAATGGAATCGTGCAGACGAGGAACAAGACCGTCTGCATACCTGATGAACGGACGTGAAACGAAAGGAAGTACGCGATCGTAAAACCGATCACCAGTGTCACCGCCCAGACGATTGCGCAGAACTTGATCGTCGACCAGTAGGTCTTGAAGGTCACGCAAACATCGGTCATCGAAGAACAGCCGTCGAAGATCGCCGCGTAGTTCTTTAACGTAAACGCCGGGATGATCTGGTATTCGTTGAAGTCCCAGAAACTCACGATCAGCGTGATAACCAGCGGCACGATAAAGAACAGGACGAAGGTCAGCGTAAGCGGCGTCGCCTGCAGCCATGCGGCCGCACGCCGGTGCTTGACGTTCGCCTCCAACGGTTGGATGGGAAGCTCGATCGATGCCATCGCGAATTACCTATTGGATAAACAGAGGCGGCCGGCGCGCATCAACAAACGCCGGCCTTGCGCTAAATCACACTAAGCCACATTAAGCCGCGATGAACTCGTTCCACTTCTGGACCATGTAGATGTTCTCGTCCATCACCGCGTTCCAGCACGCGATCGCCCCCATGCGCTGGTTGTACGAACCGCCGTCGCGCACCGTGCCGACTTTTTCGAGCAACTGGCCGTCGGGCGCCTTGATGTCCTGGGCGGCCGGCTTGCCTTCAATCCAGTAGTCCCATTCATACGGCTGCATATGGGTCTTGGCGGTCTCGAGCACGCCCGCGTAATAGCCCTGCCGCATGAGGTAAGCACCGGCCCAGCCGTCCTGGAACCAGTTGATGAATTCATAAGCAGCATCGAGCTTTCGGCCCTGCAACGAACGCGGCAGTCCGAAGCCCGACGCCCACGAGCGATACCCCTCCTTCAGCGGCTGGAACTTGCACGCAATGCCCATCGTGCGGACCTTCGTGACGGCGGGCGACCACATCGACTGGATCACTACTTCTCCGGACGCCATCAGGTTCACGCTCTCATTGAAGTCCTTCCAGAACGCACGGAACTGCCCGGCACGCTTCGCTTCGATCAGGATCTTGATAGTCTGGTCGATCTCGGCCTTGGTCATATTGCCCTTGTCGCCATACTTGACATGACCCATTGCCTCGATCGCCATGGCGGAATCCATGATACCGATTGCCGGAATGTTCAGGAGTGCGGCACGTCCCTTGAATTCAGGGTTAAGCAACTCGGCCCAGCTAGTAATCGGGCGCTTGATCAGGTCAGGACGGATGCCAAGCGTATCCGCATTGTAGGTGGTCGGGATCAGCGTCATCCATTCGGTGGGCGTCGCGGAAAACTCAGTCGAGTGCGCGCCCGTCAGGAACATCACCTTCTTGGGGGCCGTGCCCTGGTCGCCGATTTTCTTGCCGTCGACCTCGCCTCGCGTGAGCACCGGCGTGATCTTGTCGGCGAGCTTGATCTTCCTTGCGTCCATGCCGGCCAGCGTGCCGGCGGGGATCAGCTTCTTCAGCGAGAAGTACTCGGTGTCGACAATATCGAATGAATTCGGCTGCGTGATGATGCGCTTGGCGACGTCGTCGGTGGTCACCGGGATGTACTGGATCTGGATGCCGGTATCTTCCTGGAATTTCTTGGCGATATCCGAACTCTGATTCACCGCCGTGCCCAGGTAGCGAAGCGTGATCTTTTCCTGCGCGTGCACGTACGGAAACCCGGAGATACCCACCGCGGCTACCGCGCCCTTGAGCAGGGTACGGCGTGACATGCCCTTGCCCGTGACGAGATCAGATTCGGTCGCGGCGGCGCTCGCCGGCGTCTCGCTCGTGCTGGGATCGGACGGGTGTTCGTAACGCTCGGTCATTGCAATATCTCCCTCGGTTGAAATTGTCGTTTGGTGCAACGGATAAGCGGTCTCTTATGCCGCCAATGCATGGGCGTCCTGCTCGTTCCACCAGACCACGACACGCGCATCGGGTCCCAGGCGCTGCTGGTCGTATTCGTTATCGGGGAGCAGTGAAACAAGATCGGGTGAACCGTCGATCGGGGCGAGCGTCATGCGCAAATGAGTGCCCTGATATTCGGTTTCGCGGACCGTGCACGGTATCCCGCCAATCCTGCTGAAGCCGCTTTCGCTCGCAGGTGATTGGACCGGCGTGAAACCATGCGGCGCAATTCGCAAATGATCGGCGCGTACGGTAAACGCGCGGCCGTTCGCATCAAGCACGTTATGTCCGCCAAGGAAACGCGCGACGAATTCCGTGCGCGGCCGGTTGAAGACTTCGTGCGGCGAGCCGCTTTGCTCAATGCGTCCGTGACTCATGACAACGACCATATCCGCAAGCGCCAGCGCCTCTTCCTGCGAGTGCGTAACGTGTACGAACGTGATGCCCAGTTCCTTCTGCCAGCGCTTGAGTTCGGCTCGCATCTGCACACGGAGGAACGGATCGAGTGCGGACAAGGGTTCATCGAGCAACAGGCAGCGTGGCTCATTAAGCAGCGCGCGGGCGAGTGCAACACGCTGCTGCTGGCCGCCCGATAGTTGCGACGGCTTGCGTTCGGCATAGGCGCTCATCGCGACAAGTTCCAGCAGCTCACCCGCCCGCTTGCGGCGTGCGTCCTTGGCGACGCCGCGCATCTTCAGGCTGAATGCGACGTTGTCGAGCGCGGACAGATGCGGGAATAGCGCATAACTCTGGAAGACCATCGCGGTGCCGCGCGTGGCGGGTTGCGCGCGCGTGACGTTGCGCTGGCCGATAAGGATGTCGCCGTCGCTGATCGACTCGTGGCCGGCGATCATTCGCAATGTGGATGTCTTGCCGCAGCCCGACGGCCCGAGCAGGCAGCAGTACTGGCCGCCGGGAATCCGCAGGTCGATCGAATCGACGGCGAGCGAATCGCCATATTGCTTCGATACATGCACCAGTTCGATATCGGCGGGCTCGGTTTTAAGCACGGCGGAAGTGGACGGACTCATGGGTACGAACTCATGCAGGGCGTTTCCTCGATAAGAGCGCAGCAAGCAGCAAACGAAGACGGGAGCAAGGTGTCTGCAAGGCGATGAATGCAAGACATATGCCACTTTGTTTGCATATCGATAACTTTATTGCGAACCATCGAATCTATTGAACGTCGACGATATGGCGTGTAAATTGCACACAATCCTAAACCTGACTGTTGGCGATCAAACCCGCCATTCCGCACAATCGCAGTGCGCCGCCGGTCCGTCGCGGGGCGCGATCCCCAAAAAGGGTCAGGCGCGGCACGTTTGTCACTCAAGGCTTTTTGCACATGGATACCATCCGCCACGCTCGCGCGTCGCTCGATCCGGCGTTCGGCCCGCTCGCCACGCATGGCCGTTTTCCGTACCGCCCAATCACCGACACCGACGCGTTTCGTTGGCCGGGCGACACCGGCCTCGCCGTCTATCTCGGCTTCAACATCGAACATTTTGCGTTCGGTGAGGGCCTTGGCGCGGCCCTCGGCCCGATCTCGCCGCAGCCCGACGTGCTCAATTACAGCTGGCGCGAATACGGCAACCGCGTCGGCGTCTGGCGCTGTATCGAGCTCTTCGATCAACTCGACCTGCCGTCGGGCACGCTGATCAATACATCGCTGTATGACCACTGCCCGGAGGTCATCGACGCCTGCCTCGCACGCGGCGACGAACTGATCGCACACGGCCATACGAACGCGCAGCGCCAGAGCGACCTGGACGAAACCAGCGAACGCGCGTTGTTGCTGCACTGCCGCGAACGCATCACCGCGCACGCCGGCACGCCGCCTTCGGGCTGGCTCTCGCCATGGATCTCCGAGTCCCGCGTCACGCCCGACCTGCTCGCGGAAACCGGCTACGGCTACACGCTCAACTGGTGCCACGACGACCGCCCGGTGCGCATGGCGACACGCTCGGGCTCGTTGTGGTCCATCCCCTACCCGCAAGAACTCAACGACTTGCCGATGATGGTCGGCCGTCATCTCGACGCGCGCGACTTCGCCGACATGATCATCGACCAGTTCGACGAAATGCTCGAACAGGCGAACCACAGCCGCCATCCGCAGGCGCTCGTGATGGGCATCGCGCTGCATCCCTATCTCGTCGGACAGCCCTACCGGCTGCGCCATTTACGTCGTGCCCTGCAGCACATTGCCGCCGCCCGCGCGAACGGCGACGTGTGGATGACGACACCCGGCGCAATCGCCCGGCATATGGACGAGATAGAGCGTCCAGGACTTGTCGGTATGCCGCGGCAGACCCACCCTCCAGCAGAAAAATGACTCCGAAACCCGCATTGAAGGTGGCTGCGAAGCCCCGAAAAGAAACCGCGCCTGAAGCAGCGCAGGATGCCGACGCCCGCCTCTACCAAGCCATCTTCGACGGTGTGCTGAACCATCGCCTGACGCCCGGCACCAAACTTCCAGAGCCAGAGTTGTGCCAGTTGTTCGGCGTCGGCCGTGCGGTCGTTCGGCGCGTGCTGGAGAAGCTCGCCTACGACGGCATCGTTGCATTGCGGCCGAACAAGGGCGCGGTAATCGCCGAGCCGACACCCGAGGAGACCCGCGAGATTTTCGAAGCGCGCCGCTCGATGGAGCGCGTGCTGGTGGAGCTCGCCGTGCAACGTGCGACCGCCCGCGACATCAAGGAACTGCGCCGTCAGCTAGCCGATGAACACGAAGCCATGCATCGCTTCGACCAGCCCTCGTGGGCGCGGCTTGCAAGCGACTTTCATCTGCGTATCGCGGCGCTTGGCGGCAACTCGATTCTGCAACGCTACCTGACGGAACTGGTGTCGCGATGCTCGCTGATCGTGGGCGTCTACGAGCCGCCGGGCCACGCCCCGTGCGAGCACGAGGAACATGCGGCAATTGTCGACTGCATCGAGGCGCGCGATGCAGCCGGCGCCATCGCGCGCATGGAAGCGCATCTCCGCGAACTGGAAGAGCGGATTGAGACGTCGCGCATGCTGGGCGAAAAGAGCCTTGGGCAACTGCTCGGCATGAGTTGAATCCGAACGACAAACCTTAAGCCTGGCGATCCACATCATCATGGAAATAGACTTCGAAGCGATCACCGAATATCAGCGATACAAACTCATGGCGAGCCTGATCGTGCCGCGTCCGATCGCGCTGGTGACAACCTTGAGTGCAAGCGGCACGGTCAACGCCGCGCCCTTCTCGATGTTCAACATGCTGGGCGAGGAACCGCCCATTGTGATGATCAGCATCAACCGTCTCGACGATGGCTCGCTCAAGGACACGGCCGTGAATATTGCCCGCAGCCGCGAGTTCGTCGTGCATCTCTGCGACGAAGCGATGGCCGAAAAAATGCATCGATGCGGGGAACGTCTTCCGCCCAACGTCAGCGAACTAGAGAAGGTCGGACTGACGCCGACGCCAAGCTCGCGGGTCGCGCCGCCACGGATCGCGGAAGCACCGGTGGCATTCGAATGCACGTTGTGGGAGACGCTGGAAACCACGAGCCGCCAGATCTTCATTGGATGCGTGCACAGGCTGCATGCACGCGATGAATTGATCGATACCGAAACATGGCGAGTGCGACTTCAACACTATTTCCCGGTCGGACGGTTTGGCGCGAGCGACTATGTGACCACCCGCGAGCGCTTCACGCTCGGTTGATCGGCGACGGAATCCATGCACAACACAACCCTCGACACGTCAACCCAAGGCATGGTCACCAGTCCCCACGGGCTTGCAAGCGAAGCGGGACTCGAAGTGCTGCGCGCGGGCGGCAACGCGATTGAAGCAGCCATTGCGATCGGTGCCGCGCTGAGCGTGACTTATCCGCATTTCACCGGTCTCGGCGGCGATGCGTTCTGGGTCATCGGCGACCGGACGGGCATGTTGCGTACGTTGTCGGGCATCGGACAGGCAGCGCAGAGATTGCCGGTGTTCTCTGACGCCATCCCGTTGCGCGGCGCCGGTTCAACGCTGACCACTGCAGCAACGGTCGATACCTGGCACCAGGCGTACGCAATCAGCCAGACGTCGTGGGGCGGCCAACGCACGTGGTCGTCTCTGTTCGATCGCGCTATCGACTATGCGTCGGAGGGATTTCCGGTCACGCCATCGCAACACTTCTGGCAGCAGTTTCGCGCCGATGAATTGCGTGCAATGCCGGGCTTTTCAGCGGTATTTGCACCCGGCGGCCACGCTCCTGCAATTGGCGAGCGCTTCGTACAACCGGCGCTCGCGCGCAGCCTTGAACGCATCGCCACCTACGGCGCGCGCGAGTTCTACGAAGGCGAACTCGCAGAGCGCATTGCACGCGGCCTGCAAGAGGCCGGCTCGCCGCTGACGCAAGCAGACCTCGCCAAGACCCATGCACGTGATGAAGCACCGCTGCGCGTGGCGTATCGCGGCGGAGAACTCGTGAGCCTGCAACCGCCCACGCAAGGCGTCACCACGCTGCAGATCATGGGCACGCTCGCACGCTTCGATCTGTCGTCTATCGCCGAGGGCAGCGCCGACTACTATCACTTGCTGGTGGAGGCAGTGAAATGCGCGTTCGTGGATCGGGACCGTTGGGTCTCTGACCCGGAGTTCAACCGCGTTCCCGTCGCTGACATGCTCTCGACCGACACGCTCGACGCTCATGCGCGCTCGATCAACCTTCACCAAGCGCGGGCCTGGCCGCACGTATTCCGCCCCGGCGACACGGCGTTCGTCGGTGCGTCGGACGGGCAAGGCCGCAGTGTGAGTCTGCTGCAGACGGTCTACTTCGATTGGGGCAGCGGTGTTGTGGCTGGCGACACCGGCATTCTCTGGCACAACCGCGGCGCGTCGTTCAGCGTTGATCCGGCGCATCACAATGCGGTGCAGCCAGGCAAGCGGCCATTTCATACGCTCAATCCCGGCATGTATTTGAAGGATGGCCGGCCGCATCTGCTGTACGGCACGCAGGGCGCGGACGGTCAGCCGCAGACACTGGCAGCGGTATTGACGCGGCTGATTGACTACGGCATGGACCCGTTGAGCGCGCTGTCTCGTCCGCGTTTCCTGCTGGGCAAGACCTTCTCGGATGCCCGCGATGCGTTGAAGCTTGAGGAAGACGCCGGTGCCGAGGTGTTCGCCGCGCTAGCGGCGCGCGGACATGAAGTGAGCGCTATTGCAGCGCAGAGTCCGCTTGCGGGTCATCCGGGCGTGATTCGAATTGAATCGGATGGCGCACTGTCCGGGGCGCATGATCCACGTAGCGACGGCAAGGCGATGGGACTTTAAGCTTCAGGTTTCGCATGGCCGCTGGACGACCCATCAGCTTTCGCGCAACGTTGCACGGAGAAAGTCCCTCACCGGTTCGCTGTCGCGCGGCAGTCCGGTTGCTTTCGACCAGATCACGCCGACATCCATCGTCGGCACGGCATCGGTCACCGGCCGGCGGACAATGCGCCCGCCCTCCAGTGACCACGGCCGGTACACCAGGTCCGACAGGATCGTGACACCGCTGCCGAGCGCCACCATGCTGCGAATACATTCGATCGACTTGCTCTGGAACGCGACGGTGGGCTGCAAACCATGCCGCGTCCAATACAGTTTCGCGGTGTGGACGTGTTCGTCCATGTCGAGCAGCAGGAAGTCCTGACGGGCAACCTCGGCAAGCGTGACGCTATCGGCTCCCGCCAATGCGTGTTCCGGCGATACCCATAAATGCCTCGGCGAGCGCAGCAACGTCTCGCCGTCAATGTCTTCGCGCCGCGCCGCATTCGACACCAGCACGATGCCAAGATCCAGCTCGCCGTCGGCGATTGCCTGCTCGACGTCGGAACGCTCGCGCTCGTGCAACACGACCGACAAATCAGGAAAGCGGCGTTTCAACTTCAGTCCCAGCGACGGCATGAGGTAAGCGGAGATCGTATCGGTGACGCCAATGCGCAAGGTCCCTGACAGCGTGGCGGGCGCCGCGCGCATATCTTCGACCGCCCGTTGCACGCCGGCGCTTAATTGCTGTGCGTGGCGCAGGAAACGCTCGCCGGCGTCGCTTAAACGCAGACCCTTGGCATGGCGAATGAACAGCGGCGCCCCGACGATTTCCTCAAGCGCCTTCAACGCGATGGTCATCGACGACTGGGAAATGTTGCAGCGAAGCGCAGCCTTCGAGATCTGTCCGGTCTCGGCAACAGCGACGAAATAACGAACTTGTCGAAGCGTAAAGTCCATATTGGTTTTTTCAATATCGCAAGTTCTGAATATTGAATTACCAATATTATTTTTGCCACTCTAGGATCGGCCGGATGGTTTTAGGGGTAGTCGGCACGATGGAAACAATCGAAATACCGGGTTATTGCACGCTTTGCCGCTCGCGCTGCGGCACCTTGCACACGGTGCGCGGCGGGCAGTTTGTCAGCGTTCGCCCGAACCCCGCACATCCGACCGGAAGCGCGATGTGCATGAAGGGGCGGGCCGCGCCCGAACTGGTCCATAGCCCGCATCGGCTGCGTTATCCCATGCGCCGCACTCAGCCCAAGGGCGCCGCCGATCCCGGCTGGCAGCGTATTTCATGGGACGAAGCGCTCGCCGAAGTCAGCGAGCGGCTCGGCGCCATTCGCCGGGAAAGCGGCGCGGAGGCCGTGGTATTCGGCGTGACCACGCCAAGCGGCACGCCGTTGTCGGACAGCATCGACTGGATCGAGCGGTTCGTACGTTACTTCGGGAGTCCGAACATTTGTTACGCGACCGAGATCTGCAACTGGCACAAGGATTTTGCCCACGCGTTCACGTTCGGATGCGGCATGCCGACGCCCGATTGGGAGCACGCCGACCTCATCATCCTGTGGGGCCATAACCCTGCCGCCGCGTGGCTAGCGCAGGCAAATGCAGTGGGTGGCGGCCGGGTGAACGGCGCACGCCTGATGGTGATCGATCCACGCGCAACCGCACTCGCCCAGCAGGCTGACAGTTGGCTCCGTGTACGCCCCGGCACCGACGCGGCGCTCGCGCTCGGGTTGATCCATGTGCTGATTGAAGCGGACAGCTTCGATGAAACCTTCGTGCGCCGCTGGACCAACGGTCCGTTACTGGTCCGAGCGGACAACGGCTTGTTCCTGCGCGCACGCGATCTCGATGCCCAAGCCGACGACAACCGCTTCGTCATAGCGGACGCCCTTACGGGCAGCCCGCATGCGTGCACCGAAGAAATACAGGCGGCGTTACGCGGCACGTTCGACATCGAGACAACCAGCGGACGCGTGCGCTGCCATCCCGCGTTCGAACTGCTGGTGCGCGAGGTCGCGAACTATACGCCGGAACACGTGTCGTCGTTGACGACAATCCCCGCAGTGGCCATTGTCGATGCGGCGCACCTTATCGGACGATCGGAACGTGTGGCGTATCACGCATGGTCAGGCGTCGCGCAACATACCAACGCGACGCAAACCGAACGCGCGATCGCTGTGCTCTACGCGCTCACCGGCTGCTTCGATCAACCCGGCGGCAATCGCCTTTATCCAACTCATGCGGTCAACGCGATCAGCGAACTCTCGCAACTCGCGCCGGCACAGCGCGCGAAGGCGCTTGGACTGGCAGAGCGTCCCCTCGGTCCTCCCGCGCGTGGCTGGGTGACCGCACGCGACACCTATCGAGCAATCCTGGATGGCGAGCCTTACAAGGTGCGCGCTCTATTCGGTTTCGGCTCGAATCCTCTCTCCTCGCAAGCCGATACCGCGCTGGCACGCCGTGCGTTCGAAGCGCTCGAATTCCATGTCCACTGCGACCTGTTCGAGACCCCGACCGCGCGTTACGCCGACATCCTGCTGCCCGTCGGCACGCCTTGGGAACGTGAAGGTTTGCGTGTGGGTTTCGAACTCAACGCGGCGTCCCTGGGATTAGTGCAATTGCGAAAAAGGATGATCGAGCCGCAAGGCGAAGCACGCTCCGACAACGACATCATCTTTGACCTCGCTTGCCGGCTCGGCATGCGCGATGCGTTCTTCGGAGGCAGCCTTGAAGCGGGATGGAATCACATGCTCGCGCCGCTAAACGTGAGCGTCGAGCAATTGCGCGCGGCGCCCGAAGGTATCAACCTGCCCTTGCCGGAACGACAGCGTTTCTATGAGACCTCGGGCTTCGCGACAGAGACAGGACGCGTCGAGCTCTATTCGGAGCTCCTGCTTCGACACGGCCAGCCGCCCTTGCCGGCTTTTATCGAACCGGCGGAAAACCTGGCTGGGGGAAGACGTTTTCCGATCGTGTTGTCATCGGCGAAGAACGGGCATTTCTGTCATAGCCAGCATCGCGGATTGGTATCGCTGAGGAAACGTTCGACGAATCCTATGCTCGAGATCGCCGCGTCGCTTGCGCGCGAGCGGGGCATCGAGGACGGCGATCCGGTCATTGTCACTACGCGCAATGGCCACGCGCGTTTTATCGCGCATCTGTCCGAGTCCATGCAGCCGGACTGCGTGGTCGCCGAGTTCGGCTGGTGGCAAGCATGCCCGGAAATTGGCGCACCGGCCTTCTCGCTCGACGGTCCGGACAACAGCCATTACAACGGGTTGATTTCGTCGGAAAGTGCCGACCCGGTGAGCGGGTCCGTGCCGCACCGGTCGTTTCGCTGCAACATCGCGCGGGATCCGCTATTCGATATCGCGCGGCGCGGCTGGAGCGGCTGGCGGCCGTTCATCGTCAGTGAGGTAAAAGCGCTGGCCGACGGCGTGGTCGGCATTCATTTCAAGCCACTCGACGATGGCAGTTTGCCCGACTTCAAGCCGGGGCAGCACGTGTCGGTTCGCATCGAGACGGAACAAGATGCCGAAGCGCTTTCACGCGCGTATTCACTGACTGGTCCCGCGGTGCTGGAAACACGCCGCGATTATTCGATCGCGGTACGCCATCAACGCGGTGTCGATGCCGCCGGTGCCGAATGGCAAGGCGCGCTTTCAACGCATCTGCATACGCGGATCACGCCGGGCGCTCGCGTGGATCTGCGTGCGCCGTCGGGACGCTTCACGTTACCGCTCGAATCGCCGCAACCCGTCGTGCTGATCGCGGGCGGCATTGGCATTACGCCATTCATCAGCCAACTGGAAACCATCGTGCGCCGCTATGGCGCGCCGCCGGAGATCACGTTGCACTACGCCAACCGCCAGGCAGCGTCGCACGCGTTCAGGCAGCGCTTGCAGGCGCTCTGCAAGGTGCTGCCTACCCTGCGGGTGGTCGACTACTACGCGGAGCCTGACACGGACGCCAGCGCAGGCTCGTACGCGCTCCGCACGCGCATCACGGACGCCGTGGTCACCGATCACGAGATCGAGCGGCGCGTGCGCGTGTACATGTGCGGCCCCGTGCCCATGATGCGCGCGGTGCGCGCCGGCCTCGTCGCGCGTGGCGTGCCGGACTTCGACATCTTCCACGAGGAGTTCCGCTCGCCGGCACGGGTGGCTTTAGGCGATGACCGGACCCATCAGGTCACGTTTCGCCGCAGCGGCCGCACGGTGGGCTGGCAGGCGTCGTCTGGCACCTTGCTGGAATTTGCGGAAAAGCTCGGTATTGCAATGCCGAGCGGTTGCCGCGTGGGCCAGTGCGAGAGCTGCGCAGTGCGCGTGCTGAACGGTGCGGCCATGCACCTGCACGGGGAGGAGCCGGACGACCCCGCCATCCTGCTCGGCTGCCAGGCAATTCCGCTCTCCGACCTCGAACTCGACGCTTGAAAACCTCGGCGCTGCGACGCTTGTGTATCGCAGCTTTGCCTGACTTTTACTTTCCCTCAATCTCACCAATCCAAACCAGCCCCAAGCGAGATCGCCATGAAAAACACCACTGCCTTGGACCGTGTCGAGCCGACATCGGATAGCGGCTTCCTTGAACGCATCGCCATCGGCGTCGCTCGCTGGTCCGAACGCTGGTTCCCGGATGCGTATGTCTTCGCGGCCATCGCCGTTGCGGCGGTTGCGCTGGGCGCGCTGGCGATTGGCGCACCGGCCACGCAGGTTGCGCGCAGTTTCGGCGATGGCTTCTGGAGCCTGATCCCCTTCACCATGCAGATGGCGATGATCGCGATCACCGGTTACGTGGTCGCCGTCTCCGCCCCGGCATCGAAGCTGATTGCAGCCCTTGCGCGCGTCCCGCGCTCGGGCCGCGCGGCGATCACGTTCGTAGCGTTGATCAGCATTGTGCTGTCGCTGTTCAACTGGGCGATCAGCCTCGTGTTCAGCGGCTTGCTGGTCCGCGCACTCGCACGCCGCGACGATCTCGAGATGGATTACCGGGCAGCCGGCGCGGCCGCGTATCTCGGCATGGGCGCGACCTGGGCGCTGGGACTCAGCTCGGCGGCGGCGCAACTGCAGGCCAACCCTGCAAGCTTGCCCAAGGCCATCAGCGACATCACGGGTGTACTGCCGTTTTCACAGACCATCTTCCTGCCGCAATCGATGATCATGGCGCTCGTGCTTGGGCTCGTCTCCCTGGCGATCGCATGGTTCTCGGCGCCTCGCGACACACGCGTAGTCACGGCTCGTGATCTGGACGTGGATTTGTCCGAACCGGCCACGCCGCCGGCGCGTGCGCAACGTCCGGGCGACTGGCTGGAATACAGCCCGCTGCTGACCCTCGTCCTGGTCGCGTTGGGCGCGGGATGGCTTGCGCACGAATTCACGACTAAAGATCCGTTGCTCGCCATCTCCAACCTGAACACGTACAACTTCCTCTTCTTGATGCTCGGCATGCTGCTTCATTGGCGCCCGTACCGCTTCCTTCAAGCGGTCAAGATGTCGGTGCCATCGGTGGCCGGCGTGCTGATCCAGTTTCCGCTGTATGGCGGTATCGCGTTCATCCTGACGAAGGCGGCAGCGCCCGGCGGTGAAGCGTTGTCGCATGTGCTGGCCGCTTTTTTCGTATCGGTCTCGTCACATGCAACGTTCCCTGCCGTGATGGGTGCCTACTCCGCCATACTCGGTTTCTTCGTACCGTCAGGCGGCGGCAAATGGATTATCGAAGCACCGTACGTGATGCAGGCGGCCAACGATCTGCGTGTGCATTTGGGCTGGGCCGTGCAGGTTTATAACGCTGCCGAAGCGTTGCCGAACCTGATCAATCCGTTCTGGATGTTGCCGCTGCTCGGCGTACTGGGTTTGCGGGCTCGCGATGTCGTGGGCTTCACGTTCACGCAGTTGATCGTGCATGTGCCACTGGTGCTGATTCTTCTGACGGTGCTGGCGGGCACGCTCGAGTTTGTACCGCCAGCCATGCCCTAGAAGGTGCGTCGCTTTAGGGCAGCCTGCCGAAGATCGGGCCGACTTCATCCCTCGTGAAAGCACGCAGCGCCTCTGTACGAATATTGCCGCCTGAGCCAAGCGCGAGGCCGAAGGCAGCAAGGGTGCGATCGTCCGGAGCCTCAACGATCGCGACAATATCGTACTGTCCCAACGTCCAGTAGATTTCTTTCATTTCGCAGCCAAAACCCTTGGCCATTTCCGCCGTCTGAGCCGCCCGTTGCGGGCTGTTCTTGACGGAGCGGATTCCTTGGTCAGTGTAGTTTGAAAGAACCACATAAGTCGCCATGACAATTCTCCCTACGATTGTTGCGTATCGGGATACCTCGGCGCTAGCGGGAACCGTTTGCGCGTAACTTGATTCTAGGCAATGAAATCGAGCACGATCGGCCGTTTTCCAAAGGTCTGCATGCATTGCATCGCGGCTGCGCGAGTCGTGTCCGCCGATGACCTCGGCGGCACGGCACTGGGAACAACGATTCCTGCTTGAATCACGCTCCGCTGTCTACGCGTACCGCTGCCCCGCGCATTGTGTCCGCCACAACAGAACTCTCCTTGGGCAGCGCCCATTCCATCCAGCGGGTGCGCTGCAGGACCACGAGCGCGAATGCGACGGCCGACAGGCCGCCGAAGGTAGCGAAACCCATCTGATAGCTGCCGGTGCTTTCCTTAGCTATCCCCATGATTACTGGCAGATAGAATCCACCAATCCCCCCTGCTGCGCCGATGATGCCGGACATCAGTCCGGTCTTGCCCTTCCAACGTTGCGGCACCAGTTGAAACGTCGCACCATTGCCAAGCCCAAAGCACAGATAGGTGACCAGCAGCAGCGCAATCCCGGCCGGCAGCGGCGGCATCCACGCTGCGAACGTGAAGTCGCACACAGAGATTCCGGCAAGCAGCAAGACGAGCGCACGCACGCCGGAAATCCGGTCTGCGATCAGCCCGCCGATAGGACGCACCAGCGCACCCATGAACGCGAGCAGCGACATGAAGAGACCCGCTTCAAGTTTCGGCAACTGATACAGCGAAATCAGCAGCGTAGTCACATAAGACGACATGCCGACGAAGCCGCCGAAAGTGATGCTATAGACCAGCATCACAACCCACGTATCCCCCTCCACCAGCACGCTGCGGTAGTGCTTCGGCAATACCGCGATGGCCAGTAGGGCACCCAGTACCGGCAGCAGCAATACGCCCGTTTTTCCTGCGCCGAAAATGCCCCAATGCACGGCAAGCACGAGCGCGACAAGTCCGCCCAGCGTAATGCAGAAGCTGAGAAAAGCGTGCGGTGCACTGCCCGACTTGGGTCCAAGATCCTTCGCCCAAAAGAATATCGCCGTAGCGGCCAACGCTAGCAACGGCAGCGCAGCGCCGGTCGCTTTCGCCCAGCCGAAATGGTCTGCGAGACCCGGGAACATGAATCCGTCGAGCACCGCGCCAATGTTGCCCGCTGCGGCAAGCCCAAGCACGAGGCCCTGCACCTTGGGTGGATAATTGCTTCCGGCCATCGGTAGCGCGACGGCGAAGCTTGCACCGCCGACGCCGAGAAACACGCCGAGCACGAGCAGCAACGTGTAGGACGGAGCAGACGGCGACAGCAGCAAGATGACAGAAGGCAAAGCCGACAGCGCGATACCCATTAACGCAATGCGCCGGCCGTCGTAAGCCTGATACAAGTTGCCGAGCGTCACCCGCAGAATGGCTGCGCCCAGTACCGGAACTGCTACCAGGAAGCCCAGTTCGGCGGGAGACATCGCGATATCTTTGTGGATGAACGGCGCGAGCGGGCCGAACATCACCCACACGGTGAAACCGGTATCGAAGTAGAGGAAGCACGCCAGCAACGCGCGCCAGTTACCGCTCGATAGCGAATTCAACAAGGTTTTCATGGGTCTCTCTCACGGGGCGAAGGCTATTGAAAAGCGCGATCAGCACGGATGTGCCGACCTTGCGGGTGAACGCTGCTTTGAGGCGACGCCTCGTCGGCGCTACGCGTGTTGACAACGCTGTGGATCAGCTGGTCCATCTCCTTGATGATGTCGGCGAGTACCGTGGTGATCACCGCAAATTCCCGGCCGAATTGCCCCGCACGCGCGGCTGCAATGCGCGCATTGAGGGCCACGATGTTCGCCTGCATGGAGATGCTTCCGAGCTGTTCAGCAATGTCACGCTGACGCTTGAGTGAAGCAGTCTCGATGCTGCGCATCTCCTGTTGATACGCGAGCGTTATTTCCTGCAGGAGTTCGAGCAGCGGCGTGGCCTGAACAACGAGTGCGTCGGTCTTCTCGCGCCCGTCTGTCGTGCCCGACTCCATACACAGAACTGCTTGATGCGCTTGCGCGATGAATCGCTGGATCCTTTCGTCTGCGTTTCGAGTGCCGAAATACAGCTGATGCAGGGCTTCCGAAAATACGCCCCTCAACGAACCATCGCTGCTTACGAGGTCGGCGTGCGTTTGCGCAAACGTAACCAGGCAGTCCTTGACCACCATCAGTGCGGCCCTATCGCCGTGGGACGCAAGCAGCACATGCAGAACGATCCGCTGCGAGAGCATCCGCTGCCTCCCCGACAGATTGATGAGCTGTCCGATGGTCTGCGCAGAAATGTCTTCGCGGCTTGAGTGTGTCCACTGCTTCATGTTTAAGGCCGATATTCCGAGACCGTTGACCCGATCACCAAGCGTGAACCGGAACGAGACTCGTGATGGTTGATCGAGCGCGCAAAAAAAAACGTCCCGAGCAGCAACCGCGCCCCGATTGCTCGGTCGCATAGTTGACGCTCGGGACGCCGTTGTCCCTGCTGGCTGCTCTACACGAGCAGCCGAGGTAGATTCGATACGCTGAGGCCTCCGTTGGCCCCGGACCGAAGCAATGCAATAGCCGTGCCAAAATCCGCGTGACGCGGATCGACAGTAATTTCTTTGGCACGCTTCAAGGTTGCGCTGATCGGCTATTACTGCGCCCAGCGGGGCTTACCAATCAACGACGTATCGCCGGGTCGTCTAATTCAATGAAGGTCGCGGGTTCATCGCGTTCAAGCGATCGTTCGTCGCTTGCGGTTGAGCACAGATTTGCGACCTGAGTTGGTGCGATGCAATGGTGCACTGCACTACGACTGTGCGCCGCGTCGATCCAGGCTGCAGTGAAAGAGGCACTGACGCCCCGTTGCGTGACGTTGGCTTAACGGTGAACCGGCCAATTACCGCGCACACAAAAAAGGCACCCGAAGGTGCCTTAAAGTGAATCTTGTTATGGTTTTTGGTCTCTCTCGCACGGGCCCCAAATGCCGACGGCGCCTCAATAAGTGAATTGAAGCCATTACAGTGGTGACTTGGAGATGATCCGATACTTGAAGGTACTAACGGCACGAATCGGTCGAACTTAAGGGGATTGGGGAATCTACTAGTCTCAACCAGATAGAGTAAGAATTGGAATGACGCCTACCGTACGTGCGTAGCGCCAGAAACATATCGCATAGGTACGCAAATCGTCACCGCAGGAGCGAAAAGAGCGGTCCCAATCCCGATCTGCCGCATCGCGGGACTGTCGGAAAATAGCCAGATCTTTGACATTGATAAATAGGATTTCTAATCATATATCCAATTAACGAAGATACTGCCGAGGACCTTATTTTAGTCTGCGCCGGGTATCGGACGATGATCGGACCATGACCTGGTCACGGCAGCGCTACCATGACCGTCCGGCATCGTCCTGGAGAAAACGTCAAAATATGTCATAATCACATACTTTTTCAATGCGTTCGGCAGGAGACGCTGCCTGACGGCGAGGACGTTTCACGGGACCTCGCCCGCTCACACTATCTTCCACGTTATGGTCCGATCTGCTCTCGCACGTTGGCTTCTCAGCTTCTCCCCTGCACCCGTCGCGCTGGCTTGGCCCGAACGATTCAGGTCCTGTCTCGGTGCGTTGCTCGGCATAGCTTTCACCGCGGGGGTGATGCATGTTTTTCTGGGCGAGAACGCGTTCATCCCCCTTCTGGTCGCGCCGATGGGCGCCTCCGCAGTGCTGCTGTTCGCTGTGCCTGCAAGCCCTCTCGCCCAACCCTGGTCAATCATCGGCGGCAATATGGTTTCCGCGATTATCGGCGTGGCGTGTGCAACCTGGATCACCAATCCGATCGACGCAGCGCCGATTGCAGTGGCAATGTCGATTGGTGCAATGTTCGCGTTCAGGTGCGTGCATCCGCCCTCGGGTGCCGTCGCGCTCACTGCCGTGCTCGGTGGGCCGGCCGTGCATGCCCTCGGATTCGGATTCGTCTTCGCACCGATAGCAGCGCAGTCGTTCGCACTACTGGGAGTCGCGATCGTGTTTCACGCATCGACCGGGCATCGTTATCCGCATGCAGCGCGCTCAGCCAGGGAAACAGTCGCCCGATCCCCAGCGGCCAGCCCTGGATTCACGCGAGAAGACCTCAAGGAAGTGCTCGGTCGTCGCAACGAATTGCTGGACATCGACCCGGCGGATCTCGAATCACTGCTGCTGGAAATACAGCTGCAATCGTACGTGCGCGGCTTCAGCGGACTGAGTTGCGCGGAAATCATGTCCAGCCCCGTCGTTTCGGTCACATCCGGCACGACGGTGGCACGAGCCGCCTCCATAATCCAGCGTCATAACATCAAGGCGCTTCCCGTCATCGACGACCACGCGTTCGTGATCGGCATCCTCACCCCTGCTGACATCGCGAGAAATAGGGCGGCCGGAAAGCTTCAGGGGCTGGCGACATTCATTGAGCGATGGCTCGCCGCTCCCGGTTCAGCGCTGACGGTTGCATCCATCATGACCAGCGACGTGTCCACGGTCTGCGTCACCACTTCGATTGCGAAGCTGGTGCCGATATTCGCCGCTTATGGCCATCACCATATTCCGGTGCTGGACACGCAGGAGAAACTCGCCGGCATGATCACCCAGGCAGACCTGATACTGGGCCTTTATCGGCAAACTCACGCCTAGCTTCACCCTTGAAGCTTCTATCGCTGGCGTGCTCTGTGATCCACAGACAAGCGCTCGTCACTCCAAGGCGTCACGGTCCTGCGCATGCGAGACACGCTCATATATATCACTCTGTGATACAATTTCGATCTAGAACCCTGACCGGACTATCCCCATGAAAGAACCTTCTCGCTCGCTGAGAAAAGAAGATTTTGAACAGCTGTCCGAGTTTCGATATCAGATGCGGCGGTTCGAGCGCTTCTCCGAACAGGCCGCTCAGGACGAAGGTATTACGCCGCTGCAATATTTGCTGTTGTTGCATATCAAGGGTTATCCGGACCGGGATTGGGCAACCGTTGGCGAACTGGCTGAGCGGCTTCAGGCGCATCACCACGGAATAGTTGCGCTCGTCACACGGTGCGAAGCGCTAGGTCTGGTCAAGCGAAAGCCGAGC
Source organism: Burkholderia sp. S171 (assembly GCF_009766085.1). Taxonomy (GTDB): domain Bacteria; phylum Pseudomonadota; class Gammaproteobacteria; order Burkholderiales; family Burkholderiaceae; genus Caballeronia. The sequence goes on from NZ_LMUF01000019.1 coordinate 23,975, forward strand.
GAAATTGATCGCCGCCAGGTCGAGATTCATCTGCTTAAACCCGGAGAGAAAATCCTCTCGCGGCTAGCGGAACTGCATCGGGCTGAACTGAAGTCGCTTGCGGGCACCTTCCGCATTCCGCAGATCGATTTGTAAGTCGCTGCCCGCCTTCGCAGCATGTCAGCAAGGTCGCGCCGCTCCGGTCACCGATGCAACGCGAATCTGAATTGATGAGGAGTTGGTGTGCAAGAAAACGCTTCGAGAGGGGATTTTGCAGCAAACGCTCACCTGTTGCGCATCACCGCCATTGCCGTAGTGATCGGCGCATTAAGCACGGTCACGGCGTATGTCCTGCTCCACCTGATCAACTTTTTCACCAACCTTTTCTTCTTCCAGTCGATGTCCTTCGACGGTCGCTCGCCTGCGGGAAATACGCTCGGTCTATGGGTGATCGTGATTCCTGTCATCGGCGGACTGGTGATCGGACTGATCGCACGCTATGGCAGCGAAGCCATCCGTGGACACGGCATTCCGGAAGCGATCGAAGCCATCCTGTTCGGTAAGAGCAAGATGTCGCCGAAGGTCGCTGTGCTCAAGCCCTTTTCGTCCGCGATCGCCATCGGCAGCGGCGGCCCGTTCGGTGCGGAAGGGCCCATCATCATGACGGGCGGTGCACTGGGGTCGCTGCTCGCACAGTATTTCCATTTGACCGCTGGTGAGCGCAAAACGCTGCTCGTCGCGGGCGCCGTTGCCGGGATGACGGCGGTTTTCGGTACGCCTGTGGCGGCGGTCCTGCTCGCGGTCGAACTGTTGCTGTTTGAACTGCGCCCGCGTAGCCTGCTGCCCGTTGCCGTCGCGTGCGCGGTGGCCGGTTTCACGCGTCCCCTTCTGATCGGGAGCGGCGCCCTGTTCCCGTTGCAAACCCTCCCGCTGGGTCCGCTCGGCCTCATTTCATGCGTGGTCGCGGGTCTCATGGCCGGTGCGATGTCCTGGGGTTTGTCGTCGGCGCTATACAAGGTCGAGGATCTCTTCGGCAAATTGCGCATCCACTGGATGTGGTGGCCGGCGCTGGGCGGTATTGCGGTCGGCATCGGCGGATATGTCGAGCCACGCGCGCTCGGCGTGGGCTATGACGTCATAGGCGACCTGCTGAATAACCATCTTGCTATCAGCGTCGTGGCCGGCTTGATACTGGTGAAGGCGATCATCTGGGTCATCGCCCTCGGCTCCGGCACGTCCGGGGGTGTACTCGCTCCGCTGCTGATGATGGGCGCGGCCATGGGAACCATCTTCGGACCATTCTTGCCGGGCGGAGAGCCCGCAGTATGGCCGCTGGTCTTCATGGCGGCGACCCTCGGCGGCATGATGCGCGCACCGATCATGGCAACCGTGTTCGCGTTCGAACTCACCCATGACGCCAACGTACTGCTGCCGCTGCTCATGGCGTCGGCTGTCGCCTATGGATTCACGGTGCTGCTAATGCGGCGCTCCATCCTAACCGAGAAGATCGCGCGCCGCGGTTATCACATCTACCGGGAGTACGGCATTGACCCGCTTGAATGCCATTTCGTCGAAGAGGTGATGACGCAAAGAGTCGAGACGATCGATGCAGATGTGCCGGTCGCCGAAGTGCTGGCGAAATACTTTGGGGAAAAGCAAAACCATCGCGCGTTTCCCGTCATACGAGATGGCGCGTTGGTAGGAATGATCGAGCGTGAGGGATTGATCGCACAAACCGGCAATCCGGCCATTCAAGTCATGAGCGACCTGTTCGGCGCAAACACACCGATCGTCGCATTGCCCGGGGAGACTTGCCGGATCGTGTCTAATCGGCTGGCTGTGCATGGACTCGAGCGCTTGCCCGTGGTGTCGGATCCGCAGTCGCGTCGTCTGGTGGGCTTGATCAGCCGCAGCGATCTCGTGAAACCGTCGCTCGCGTTCTTCGAGGAAGAGGAGCGACGCGAGATGTTCCGGCGCTCTCCCCTGCATCACTTGAAGAAACGGTTGCACCGGTGAACAGGCATTAAGGCGACGCAACCCGGGAGCACTCATAAACCTCCCGGCAGGCCGGGCCGAAGGGACTCTGCCGTAGACGGATTGCGAATCTTGGCCGTACCCCGCACATAAATGAAAAAGCCACCCATAAAGGGTGGCTTTCAAGTGTTTGGTGGGCCTCCCGTGAGTCGAACACGGCACCAACGGATTATGCTTACCAGCTACGGTTTTCACCGCCCCTTTCGGGTTTGTGGTCTGGACTGTCTCTTGTCTTTACGACCTGCCCGTTCAGTCTCTACACGTTCTCTCTAAGAGAGCTTCGCTCGGGATTGCCACGCTGCGAGAGCAACAGAGGTTTCCCCGAATTTGAGCAATTCTACCGAGGGGCAGAGCTAACTTACCCCAAGGCAACCCATTCATGACTCACCGTGCCGTGCTACATGGTTTAGGCGAGTCCTTGCTAAGTCCGCTGCTCTAACCAAGCATGAGCTAGAGGCCCTGAAAGTCGAACATTTTACCGTATGTGATGACTATCGACGTAAGGACCTTGCGTGGTCCAGACGTAAGCGAAATCACATAGCAGCTTTTTTACTGCACGAAACCCCTGATCCAGCACGGCTTCGTGATTTACTGCAGAGTCTTCCGAGCCGACAACTTATATCAATCAAGCTTCCGGCCCGTGGGCAGAAAACGCCCTGCCGCGAGTCAACGAACAACTAAGCAAAGACATCGACTGACGCTTCCGGCATGCATCGAATTCGATTGAACTTGCGCTCGCGAAGGTCTGCGAGTTTGCCTTGAAACGGCCTATAAAACAAGCGCGGCGGACCCATTCGGCCCGCCGCGCTTAACTTCACCAACCCGACCTCAATTCCCTTCCAGGAACGACTTCAGCTTGTCCGAACGGCTCGGATGACGAAGCTTGCGCAGCGCCTTCGCCTCGATCTGGCGAATCCGCTCACGCGTCACGTCGAACTGCTTGCCCACTTCCTCGAGCGTGTGGTCCGTGCTCATCTCGATACCGAAACGCATCCGCAACACCTTCGCCTCGCGCGGCGTCAGTGAATCGAGCACGTCCTTCACCACGTCGCGCATGCTGGCGTGCAGCGCGGCATCGGCCGGCGCCACCGTGTTCGTATCTTCGATAAAGTCGCCAAGATGCGAATCGTCGTCGTCCCCGATCGGCGTTTCCATGGAGATCGGCTCTTTCGCGATCTTCATGATCTTGCGGATCTTGTCTTCCGGCATTTCCATCTTTTCAGCGAGCGTTGCCGGATCCGGCTCAAGCCCGGTTTCCTGCAGGATCTGCCGCGAAATACGGTTCATCTTGTTGATCGTTTCGATCATATGAACCGGAATCCGGATGGTGCGCGCCTGGTCGGCAATCGACCGCGTGATGGCCTGACGAATCCACCACGTTGCATACGTCGAGAACTTATAACCGCGACGATATTCGAACTTGTCCACCGCCTTCATCAACCCGATGTTGCCTTCCTGGATCAGATCCAGGAATTGCAGACCGCGGTTCGTGTACTTCTTGGCGATCGAAATCACGAGACGCAAGTTCGCTTCCGTCATTTCGCGCTTCGCCTGACGCGCCTTCAGTTCACCCGCCGCCATCTGGCGATTGGTTTCCTTCAGGTCCTTCAACGGCAACACAACCCGCGCTTGCAAGTCGAGCAAACGTTGCTGCTGTTCGCGAATTGCCGGCACGTTACGCGCCAAAATCACGCTATAGCCATGGTTCTCGGCGACGACCTTCTCCGACCACTCGAGGTCCGTTTCGCTACCCGGGAAACGGGCGATGAATTCGGCACGGGGCATGCCACATTTATCGACGACGGTATGCAGGATCTGACGTTCCACCTGACGCACTTCGTCCACTTGCGCGCGCAATGTGTCGCACAAACGCTCGACAGTCCGCGCGGTGAAGCGGATGGTCATCAGCTCGGTCTGAATGGCTTCTTGCGCCTTCAGATAAGCCTTCGACTTATAACCTTCCTTCTCGTACGCGCGACGCATCTTGTCGAACCACTCGCTGATCAGCGAGAACTTCTCGAGCGACGCACGCTTGAGCGCTTCCAGCTGAGCGGCGTTGGCGTTGGCCTGAGCGGTGGTTTCGTCGACTTCTTCCTCGTCCTCGCTCGGCTCTTCCTCTTCTTCCTCTTCGCTTTCGATAGCTTCCGCTTCCTGCTCGGAGAAACCATCAGCATCGGCGGCGTTCGGGTCGATCAGGCCGTCGACCAGTTCGTCCACGCGCGTTTCTTCGTTCTGCACGCGCTCGGCCATGGCCAGGATGTCAGCGATGGTCGTCGGGCAAGCAGAAATGGCCATGACCATGTGCTTGAGGCCGTCTTCAATCCGCTTCGCGATCTCGATTTCGCCTTCGCGCGTCAGCAGTTCGACCGTGCCCATTTCACGCATGTACATGCGGACCGGATCGGTCGTTCGGCCAAACTCGGAGTCGACAGTGGAAAGCGCAACTTCGGCTTCCTCTTCGACTTCATCGTCCGATGAAGCCGCCGGGGCGTTGTCGTTGAGCAGCAGCGTTTCAGCGTCGGGCGCTTGCTCGTAGACCGCCACGCCCATGTCGTTGAACGTGCTGATGATCCCTTCGATAGCTTCCGTTTCCGTGAAGTTATCGGGCAGGTGATCGTTGATTTCAGCGTAGGTCAGGAAGCCGCGTTCCTTGCCGAGTTTAATCAGCGCGCGCAGCTTCGCACGCCGCTCCTCGAGCTCTTCAACCGTACCGGGCGCGCTTGAGGCGAACGCGTCCTTCAACAGCGCTTTTTCCTTCGCACGCCGGTCGCGCGCCTTGACCTTTTCGACCTTGACCGGAGGCGCGGCTACAGCATCCGCAGCAGGGGCCGCGGCCGGGTCGGCCTGCACGTTTTGCGCGTTCTGCGTTGCGTCGTCATCGACGGGTACTTCGTTCAGCTTTTTCGTCATGGAGTTCGCCGTACCGGCTTTAGTCTCGACTCGCGGCTGCTGGACGACAGCCGATGGAACCGTGGATACAGAATATGCGCGCGCTGCCTTGTCCTGCGTCCCCTTGGCAGTGCGTCGCCCCGAGTCCTGCGCCGGTCCCCGCTTCACAACGCGCACGCGAGCCAGCTTCGACTCCTGCATCGTGTTGCGTTTCCGGCCCGCATTAGCAGCCGCTTCCGTTGCACTCGCTTGCTTGCCGGCCGAATTTCCGGCCTTGCCACTCCTGCCAGTCTCATCCGCCATCAGGCCAACCTGATCCTTCGACTGACCCGGCGTCTGCTTGCCCACCGGCCTCACGACTTTCGCCGTTCTGACCGACCCTGTAGACCCCGTAGACCCCGTAGACCCTCTACTCACTGCCGACGCAATCGAGTTTTTTTTACTTGTACCAAATGGCGGAGAGGGAATGGCGATTGCCCTGGTCTTCGACGCTCCGGGGGAAGGAACTGAACGGCTATGGGCCACTGCCCGTTTCGACTCGCTCGAGCCGCGTACCGTCGTTTTCTTCCCGCTAGCAGTCTTAACCATGCGTGCCTCACCTCTTTCGCAAATGAGCACAAAAGTCAAAAAAACAACTTGCTGAAAACCTTTAATTGTAGCATGCGTGTCTTAAATGTCCCGACTCACCCCGCGCAAGGCCTTAATTTGAGCAGCTTTAGCCGATAAATCTGAAAATTCGGCAATTTCTTCCGCAGTCAAGCTCGATTGCTGCGCCAGTTGATCCAGCCGATTCCTATAGCTGTCGTGACGCAACTTGACAACCGTTGCATGCAACTCTTCCGCGAGCAGCTTTTTCTGCTCTTGTACGCGTTCGTTTGCGCCTTCGTCGGCCGGATCGCGCATCAACAGGTCCCGTACATTTTCATCATAGGCGAGAATTTCCTGGAAGATATCCTCGTAAGTCGGGGCATTTGCGGCGTTTCGCAACAGATCCGACAGCATCTGGAATTCCGCCGTTTCTCCCAGTTCCCGCGCGTGCCCGATCACCTCGCTGAACAACTCGCCGTGCTCGGTCATGGCGACCAGCGTCTGCTCGCTTTCGTGATCGAGCGTGGCGTAGATGGCCGGGTACATCACCAGGTTACGCAGCGCGCGCTGTTCATGGCCCTTTACGCGACGTCGCTCGCTCTTTGGCAGCGCAGCCCGGGCAACGGCCGCTGCTCGCGAATCGATGTCACACAATGCCGCGATTTCGCCAAACGGTGTACTCAGCCGATCGGCCAGCATGTGCAGGATCTGCACGCGCAACGCGTTCGCCGGTAACGCCTGAAGCAGCGGCTTGGCGTCAAAGAGCGCCTTGGCGCGGCCTTCCGGCTGGTCGAGTTCCTTGTCGTTCAGGACTTCGTTCAGCAGGAACTGCGACAGCGGCATCGCGCGATCGACCTGTTCGCCGAAACCATCAGTGCCGAATTCCCGCACATAGCTGTCCGGGTCGTGTTCCTTCGGCAGGAACAGGAAGCGGATCGTGCGGTTGTCGGCGGCATGCGGCAAACAGGCGTCCAGTGCACGGCGCGCCGCGCGACGGCCAGCCGAATCGCCATCGAAACTGAATACGACAGTATCTGTCTGACGAAACAGCTTTTGTACGTGGATTGGCGTGCAAGCCGTGCCGAGCGTGGCAACCGCGTTCGCAAAACCCAATTGCGCCAGCGCGACCACATCCATATACCCTTCGACGACCAGCGCATAGCCGAGTTCACGAATCGCCAGCCGCGCTTCAAAAAGGCCGTATAACTCGCTGCCCTTGCTGAATAACGGCGTTTCGGGCGAATTCAGGTACTTCGGCTCGCCGCCGTCGAGCACGCGGCCGCCAAAGCCGATCACATTGCCCTTCACGTTCCGGATAGGGAACATGACGCGTTCGCGGAAGCGATCGTATCGACGAGACTGGCCCTGGTTGTCGCTTTTCTCGCTGACGATCACCAGACCCGCTTCCACCAGATTGTCGTTCTTGTAATCGGGGAAAGCCGTTTCAAGGCTCTGCCAGCCGTCCGGCGCGTAACCGAGCCCGAAGCGCAACGCAATTTCGCCCGTCAGGCCACGCTTTTTCAAATATTCGATCGCGTTGGGCGCGCCCCGCAACTGCTTGCGATAGAACTCGCAGGCGGTCTGCATGACTTCAGTCAACGCGACGCTGACGGCTTTGCTCGGCGCGGGCGCGTAACCTTCGCCGCCCGACCCGCCGCCCACTCCACCGCGCATCGACGGTTCCTGCGGCACGGTCAGACCGCACGACTGGGCGAGATCCTTGACTGCTTCGGGGAACGTGAGCCCGGCGTGCTCCATGAGAAAACTGATTGCCGTGCCATGCGCGCCGCAGCCAAAGCAGTGATAGAACTGCTTCGTCGGGCTGACGGTGAACGACGGGCTCTTCTCGTTATGGAACGGGCACAGGCCCATGAAGTTCGCGCCGCCCTTCTTCAACTGGACGGACTTGCCCACCACGTCGACGATATCGACGCGGTTCAGCAAGTCCTGAAGAAACGAATGCGGAATCACTTAGTGAGTTTTCTTGGTCAGACTTTCTTAAGCACTTAAGCAGGCTTATTTGGCAAACTCATTTTCAAGCTTATTTCGTAAGCTTATTTGGCGAGCGCTGCTTTGACCAGGCCCGACACCGCCGTCATATCTGCACGGCCCGCCAGCTTTGATTTCAGCACGGCCATCACCTTGCCCATGTCCTGGGGTCCTGCGGCGCCGGTCGCCGTCACAGCTGCCTGAATCTCGGCGTTGATCGCTTCATTCGACATCTGCTCAGGCATATAGGCTGCCAGCACGCCCAGCTCGGCTTGTTCCTTCGCCACCAGGTCGTCGCGTCCGGCCGTCTGGAACTGGCTGATCGAGTCCTTGCGCTGCTTGATCATTTTGTCGATGACTGCCGTGATGGCTGCGTCGTCCAGCGTCACGCGCTCGTCGACTTCGCGCTGCTTGATTGCCGAAAGCAGCAGCCGGATGGTGCCGAGGCGATCGGTTTCGCGGGCGCGCATCGCGGTTTTCATGTCGTCGGTGATCTGGTCTTTGAGGCTCATCGCTTGGGAACTCTGCTGGTGCTGTGTTGAAAGAATGCGGACGTCAGCCGTTCATGGCGCTAAAGCAAAAACCCGCTTGGGACGTTTCCTCAAGCGGGATCATGAACGGGGTGATTCGGGTACTTTTTGAAGCTGGCCGGAACGACGCATAGGCAGGGTCCCGAGACTGGTCGAGTGGCCGCTCGCGGCAGGGATCGTCTTCTATCTTCATGGATCACCGCCCGGTTTCACTCATTTGCGCTCGCGCCCCGCTTGTGCCAATTGCCCGTCAATTGCCTACAGATTGCCTGTCAATTGCCGCTACGAACGAAGCAGTATAGCAGGTCGAAACCAGGATTTCCCAGGGGAAACGGCCTTGCACGGATACCGGCCCTTACGGCTAAAAACCATACTGGTCATGCCTTTGCGGTTCTAGGCACGAACTAGTTCGGCCGCCGCTTTGCCCGCCGCCACGCCCGACGCCCATGCCCACTGGAAGTTGTAGCCGCCGAGCCAGCCGGTAACATCGACCGCCTCGCCGATGAAATATAAACCCGAAACGCGCGAACTCATCATGGTCGTGGATGACAGTTCCCGGGTGTCCACGCCGCCGCGCGTGACCTCGGCCTTCCGATACCCCTCCGTGCCGTTCGGCGTGAGCGTCCAGCGCGACAGCGATTCGCCAATCTGGCGCAGCGTTTTGTCGGGAAGATCGGCGAGACGGGCATCGGTGGGGACACGCTGCACGTCGAGCCAGGTTTGGGCGAGCCTTGCCGGCACACGTTCGGCGAGAAACGTGCCGACTTGCTTGCGCGATTCCCGCTTGGCCGCGATCAGTTCGCTGGTGGCGTCGACGCCGGGTAACAGGTCAATGCAAATGGGCTCCGACGGGTTCCAGTAGCTCGAAATCTGCAGCACGCCCGGCCCCGATAAACCGCGGTGCGTGAGCAGCAGGTCCTCGTTGAATTCCCCACGCCCGCGACCCGCGCCCGCGCTGAGTTCGACCGGCACCGACAAGCCGGATAACGCCGCGAACGGCTCCCAGTCGGCCGGCGCGAAGGTCAGTGGCACCAGGGCGGGACGGGTATCAATGAGCTTGTGGCCGAATTGCTTCGCCAGCCGATACGCGAAATCCGTCGCGCCGATTTTCGGGATCGACAGGCCGCCGGTTGCGACGACAAGCGCGGCGCTTGAAATCGTGCCCGCGTTGCTGTCGAGGAAAAACCGGGCGCCGTCGTGGCGAATCGTATCGACGGTGACTGGCCGGCGCCACGTCACGCCGCCCGCGTCGCATTCGCTTTTCAGAAGCTGGATGATCGATTCGCTGGAGTCATCGCAGAAAAGCTGGCCCTTGTGTTTCTCATGCCAATCCACACGATGACGCTTGAGCAGCGCGAGAAAATTCTGCGGCGTGTAGCGAGCAAGCGCCGAGCGGCAAAAATGCGGATTCGCCGAGAGGAAGTTGGCCGGTCCGGCATTGATATTCGTGAAGTTGCAGCGGCCGCCACCCGAGATGCGGATTTTTTCCGCGAGCCGTTCCGCGTGGTCGATCAGGACCACCCGGCGGCCGCTTTGCGCGGCTACCGCGGCGCACATCATGCCCGCAGCGCCCGCGCCAATGACTGCAATATCGTAGGTTTCCATGGCGCGCATTGTAACGGGTGGTGTGCTTGGGTTCGAGGGGATTGGACTGCGGGCGACGGTGTAATCGTCCTGGAGCAACGCCGTCGGGCGAACGAGCCTAAACCCGCCCACTGCTATACTCGTTTGTTAATCCAAACACCTCTGCCCCATGCTTGTTCTAGGCATCGAAAGTTCCTGCGACGAAACCGGCCTTGCGCTCTACGACACCGACCGCGGCCTGCTTTCGCACGCGCTGCATTCGCAAATCGCCATGCATCGGGAATACGGCGGTGTAGTGCCGGAACTCGCCTCTCGCGACCACATCCGCCGGGCATTGCCACTCCTCGAACAGGTCATGGCGGAAGCCGGCACGGTGCCAACGGATATCGACGCTATTGCGTTCACGCAAGGACCTGGTCTAGCCGGAGCGCTGCTGGTGGGCGCGAGCATTGCCAATGCATTAGCCATGGCGTGGGACTTGCCGACCGTCGGGATTCATCATCTGGAAGGGCATCTGCTGTCGCCGCTGCTGGTGAGCGAGCCGCCGCCGTTTCCGTTCGTCGCGTTATTGGTGTCGGGCGGCCATACGCAATTGATGCGCGTAACCGACGTAGGTGAGTATGAAACGCTCGGAGAGACGCTGGACGACGCCGCCGGCGAAGCCTTCGACAAAACCGCAAAACTGCTGGGCCTCGGTTATCCGGGCGGCCCGGAAGTCTCGCGGCTCGCCGAATTCGGTACATCCGGCGCAGTTAAACTGCCGCGCCCGATGCTGCATTCCGGCGATCTGGATTTCAGCTTCAGCGGATTAAAAACCGCAGTACTGACGCACAGCCGCAAGCTTGGCGCGAACATCTGCGAGCAATCGAAAGCGGATCTGGCGCGAGGTTTTGTCGATGCGGCCGTCGATGTGCTGACTACGAAATCGATCGCGGCATTAAAGCAGACGGGCCTGAACCGGCTGGTCGTGGCCGGCGGAGTGGGCGCGAACCGGCAATTGCGCGAGGCACTGTCCGCCGCCGCGAAAAAGCGTCGCTTCGAAGTGCATTACCCGGATTTGGCGCTATGTACCGATAACGGCGCCATGATCGCCCTCGCCGGAGCATTGCGTCTCGCGCGCTGGCCTGATCAGGCCGTGCGCGATTATGCGTTCACGGTGAAACCGCGCTGGGACCTGACATCGCTGGCGGCTGCGTAAGTGGCTGCACCAACGTGAGGCGCCATCACCGTCTCAGCGCCTCAAACAGCCAGAGCTGAAACCCGCTTGTCATGCTCGATCACGGCGTAGGCGCTGTGGTTGTGGATCGACTCGAAGTTCTCGGCTTCCAGCACATACGACACAATCCGTTCGTCCGCATTCAGTCGCGTGGCGACATCGCGGACGAGGTCTTCAACGAATTTGGGATTCTCGTAAGCACGCTCGGTCACGAACTTCTCGTCGGGCCGCTTCAGCAAACCCCACAACTCGCACGACGCTTCCTCTTCCGCGATCCGGATCAAGTCCTCAATTGCGACATCACCCTCGAACTCCGCCGCGATAGTCACGTGCGAGCGCTGGTTATGCGCGCCGTACTGAGAAATCTGCTTCGAGCAAGGGCAGAGGCTGGTGACCGGCACGAGCACTTTCAGCGAGATCCGCGTTTCGCCGCCACGCACTTCGCCAGTCAACGTAACCTCATAATCCATCAGGCTTTGCACGCCAGACACCGGCGCGGTCTTCATGACGAAGTACGGAAGCGAAACCTCGATACGACCCGAATGCGCTTCAAGCTTCGCCAGCATCGACGCGAGCATGATGCGGAATGCGGCCTGGTCGAGCGGCGCGCGATGTTCGTCGAGCAAGGCGACGAAGCGCGACATGTGCGTGCCTTTTTGATCGGCGGGAAGATGAACGTCAAGATTCCAGAGACCAACGCCCGGCTGCAATTCGCCGCTGGAGGTGCGGATAGTCAGCGGGTATCGAACTGCTTTTACGCCCACGCGCTGGATTGGGATCTGCCGGACGTCGAGCGAACTCTGAACATCGGGCATCGCAAAGGCGGGATTCATCTGATTCATTCTTTTTCCTTGTCCGTGGCGTAAATCTCGTCGCGCGAACCTTGGACGCCCACGGATGAAACCAGACAGGCGTCCCCGACGCCCGTCTTCACCACACGTTCTTCAATCACGTTCTGCAATCAGGCGACGCGTTTCGTCAGCTTGCCTGCATCGGTTTCGACGGCGTTATTCAGGAAGCGCTCGCGAATCGAGTTGGCAATGCCAGCACCATCCAGCCCGCACGATGCCAGCAGCTTGACCGGATCGCCGTGATCGATGAAAAGATCGGGCAAGCCCAACTGCAGCACAGGCTTGATGACCGCGCTCGCCAACAGGCTTTCCACGCATGCCGAGCCCGCGCCGCCCATGATCGCGCCTTCTTCCACGGTCACGAGCGCGTCGTGGGTGGCGGCGAGTTCACGCAGCAATTCGGCATCGATTGGCTTCACGAAGCGCATGTTCGCGACGGTGGCGTCCAGTTCCTCAGCCGCCGCCAACGCGGGGGCGACCATGGTGCCGAACGCAAGGATCGCGATGCGCTTGCCGGAACCCATTTTCTGCGTCGAGTCGCGGCGAACTTCGCCCTTGCCGAGAGGAATAGCGGTCATTTTCTTGACGATCTTCACGCCCGTGCCGGCACCGCGCGGATAACGCACGGCGGAAGGATTGGGCTGCTGCAACGCCGTGTAAAGCATCTGACGACATTCGTCTTCGTCTGAAGCCGCCATCACCGTCATGTTCGGGATGCAGCGCAGGAACGCGAGATCGTAATTACCCGCGTGCGTCGCGCCGTCCGCTCCCACCAGACCGGCGCGATCGATAGCGAATACCACCGGCAGGTTCTGTAACGCGACGTCATGGATCAACTGATCGTAGGCGCGCTGCAAGAAGGTGGAATAGATTGCGACAACCGGGCGCATGCCGTCGGCGGCAAGACCGCCCGCGAACGTCACGGCGTGTTGTTCCGCTATACCGACATCGAAATAACGATCAGGAAAACGCTTTTCAAACTCCACCATGCCCGAGCCTTCGCGCATGGCCGGCGTGATGCCGACGACCCGCGAATCCTGCTCGGCGGCGTCGCACAGCCATTCGCCGAAGACTTGCGTATAAGTCTTCTTCGATGGCGCCGTCGAAGGCTTGATGCCTTCTGCCGGATTGAACTTGCCGGGACCGTGATAGAGCACCGGATCGGCTTCGGCGAGTTTGTAACCCTGCCCCTTCTTCGTCACGACGTGCAGGAACTGCGGGCCGCGCAATTCCTTGATGTTTTGCAGCGTCGGAATCAGCGATTCCAGATCGTGCCCATCAATCGGACCGATGTAGTTGAAGCCAAATTCTTCGAACAACGTGGCCGGAACAATCATGCCCTTCGCGTGTTCCTCGAGCTTGCGCGCGAGGTCCAGCATAGGAGGAGCCACGCGCAGCACGCGTTCAACGCCGGCACGCGCCGCTGCGTAGAAACGCCCGGACATCAAGCGCGCGAGATGGCGATTCAACGCGCCCACCGGCGGGGAGATCGACATGTCGTTGTCGTTCAGGATCACGAGCAGCGGCACGTCGTCGGCCACGCCTGCATTGTTCATGGCCTCGAATGCCATGCCGGCGGTCATCGCACCGTCGCCGATCACCGCGATCGAATAACGGTTGTCGCCCTGCAGTTTGCTGGCGATCGCCATGCCGAGCGCCGCCGAAATCGACGTGCTGGAATGCGCGGTGCCAAAGGTGTCGTATTTCGATTCGCTGCGGCGCGGGAAGCCGGAAATACCGCCGGCCTGGCGCAGCGTCTTCATCTGGTCGCGACGGCCGGTCAGGATCTTGTGCGGATAAGTCTGATGACCCACGTCCCACACAATTCGATCGTGCGGGGTGTCGAAGACGTAATGGAGCGCGATCGTCAGTTCGACCGTTCCGAGGTTCGACGACAAGTGCCCGCCCGTCTGCGACACGCTATCGAGCACGTAGGCACGCAGCTCTTCGGCCAGCGGTTTTAGTTCGTGGCGGTCCAGGGCGCGCAAGGCGGCCGGATCGTCGATGGTTTTCAGCAAGTCGTACATCGTCGTCCCATTTAGGAAAACTGGCGGAAGCCGTTCGGTTGTTACCCGGCGCTGTTTAAAACAGCCTGTGTAAGGAGCGCAAATTGCACCAGGCACGCCCGCCGGTCCCGCGTTTTATCGTATGTTTCAGTGCACCCGGTTCACAACCAGGTCAGCTAATTCCCCGAGCCGACCGGCACGCGGGCCAAAAGGCGCGAGCGCGGCGTGCGCATCGCGGCCCAGTTGTGCCGCCAGCTCGCGCGATGCATCGAGTCCGATGATCGACACGTAGGTCGGCTTGTCATCCTTCGCGTCCTTACCTGCCGTTTTGCCCAGCGTAGCCGAGTCGGCCGTGACGTCGAGAATGTCGTCTACCACCTGGAACGCAAGTCCGACTGCGGCTGCGTACGCGTCTAGCGCATTCATGGCGGCTGCATCAGGGGCTTCGCCACAGAGTGCACCCATTCGCACGGCCGCGCGCAGCAATGCACCGGTTTTCTTGCGATGCATGGTTTCAAGTTCCGGGCGCGACAGCTTGCGGCCCACGCTTTCCAGATCGATTGCCTGGCCGCCCGCCATACCGACCGAACCGCTTGCCAGCGCCAGTTCGCGCGTAAGCGACGCCTGCTGCGCCGCGTTCAGGCCATTGTCCGCCGTCAGCACAACGAAAGCCTGCGACTGCAAAGCGTCGCCGACCAATAATGCCGTCGCTTCGTCATATTGCACATGTACCGTTGGTTTTCCGCGACGCAACGCGTCGTCGTCCATAGCCGGCATGTCGTCATGCACCAGCGAATACACATGAATCATCTCGAGCGCCGCGCTCGCCGCTTCCAGTTGCTGCGAACCCGCGCCGGTCAGCTCGCCGGCTGCGTGGCACAACAGCGGGCGAACCCGCTTGCCGCCGCCGAGCACCGCGTAGCGCATGGCTTCATGCAGTTTGGCCGGCGCGATGTCCGTTCCCGGCAAATAATGCTCCAGCGCCGTTTCAACGCGGTCAAGGCTCGCGCGCATCCATTGATCGAAAGTCATAAGTCGTCCCCGTTATCTGCCGTTGTGCCGGCGCCCTGAGTGGCGCGCTGGACCTCGGCGGGCAGCGGTTTTAGTGTGTCGCCGTCGAGCACGCGAACTTGCTGCTCGACCTTCTCTAGTTGTTGCTGGCAAAAGCCGACCAGCGCGGCGCCGCGCCTGTACGCCGCCAGCGACTCTTCGAGGCTCAGCGCGCCGCCCTCCATGCGCGCCACGAGCCCCTCCAGTTCGGCCAGCGCCGTTTCGTAATTCTCCGGGAGCGGCGCGTTGTCCGCGCTAGCCGAGCCTTCCTGCGTTGCGGTCTTCGCCATGAATCGTGGGTGTAATGTCGGATTTTGGGAAACAAGTCGGACATTCTACGGCAAAAGCTGCTTTTCCGACCTTCAGCGTGCTCTCACCCATGCCTGTGGCCTGTCTCAGGCCATTACCGCCTATCTCTGAAAAAGTGGAGAAAGGGTGTCGCCTTGCGGAACTCCTCAGCAGGAGTTGACCCAAATCAAGGCCCTAGGTGCCCCATTGATGGGGTTTTCGGTATAATCGCGGGCTCCCTAAATCGAATTTTCGATGGTTGGGTTGTTCACTGCTTTCACGTCTTCACGGGAGTGGGAATGTCCAATCTGAGCAATGCATTGCAACTGAACGCCATCCACAGTCAGTTGCCAGTCACGGCTTACTTTGACGAAGCGCTTCTCAAGCGCGAAATCGACACGCTGTTCAAACGCGGTCCCCGCTATATCGGCCATGAACTCATGGTGCCCGAGGCGGGAAGTTATTTTGCTTTGCCCGGCGAAGGCGAAGGGCGTCTGCTCGTCCGTAACAAGCAGGACGAAATCGAGTTGCTCTCCAACGTGTGCCGTCACCGCCAGGCCATCATGCTCAACGGGCGGGGCACGGCGGAGAACATTGTGTGTCCGCTACACCGCTGGACTTACGACCTCGACGGCCAGTTGCTCGGCGCGCCGCATTTCGCTGACAACCCGTGCCTCAACCTCGGTAAATCTGCGTTGCAGAACTGGCAGGGACTGCTGTTCGAGTCCAGCGGCCGCGACGTTGCCGCCGATCTGGCGAAGCTCGGCCCGGCGAAACATTTCGACTTTTCGGGCTTCATGTTCGATCACGTCGAAGTGCACGAGTGCAATTACAACTGGAAGAGCTTTATCGAGGTGTACCTCGAGGATTATCACGTCGCACCGTTCCATCCGGGTCTGGGGAGCTTTGTTTCCTGCGACGACCTGACGTGGGAATTCGGCGACTGGTATAGCGTTCAGACGGTTGGCGTGCACAAGAACCTGGAAAAGCCGGGCAGCCCGACGTACCGCAAGTGGCACGACGAAGTGCTGCGCTTTCGTGGCGGCAAACCGCCCGAGTTCGGCGCGATCTGGATGGTGTATTACCCCGGCATCATGATCGAGTGGTATCCCCATGTGCTGGTGGTGTCGTGGCTGATTCCGCAAGGCCCGCAGAAGACGACGAATATCGTCGAATTCTATTATCCAGAGGAAATCGCACTGTTCGAGCGTGAATTCATCGAGGCGGAACGGGCGGCGTATATGGAAACGGCGAGCGAGGACGACGAGATCGCCGAGCGCATGGACGCCGGAAGGCGCGCGCTGATGAATCGCGGCGAGTCGCAAGTCGGGCCGTATCAGAGCCCGATGGAGTCAGGGATGCAGCACTTCCATGAGTTCTTGCGACGGCAGTTGGGCGAGATTTGAGGGGATCGCTAGGTCACCAACGCAGGCCTTGAAAAGGAAATGCCCATCGCGTATTGATGGGCATTTTTTCGGCTGCACATAGATCAATACGGCCTGCAACGGCGCGCGATGCTCGTAGACCTTCAGGATGCGAAACTCCGTGCGTAGGGTGCCGTTGGCCACGGTCTGGATTTGCTGAAGATCCACTACAAGCACGTCGCCCTTTCCGAAGCGCTCGCCTGCGTTGACTTCCTTCAGGAACTCGCTGTCATCCATGGCGGTAAAGAACGCCGACTGACCATCGTGTACACGCCATTTGTTCTGGTCTTTAAATGTCACCGACTCGATCAGCAACATCTTTCTCGTAGTGGAATCAGAGACCACATCCTCTTGCTCATCCGAAAAGACGAACGCCGCCAGTTCCGCGCTCTCGATGTCCAAGTCGATATCGTTGCCTCGGACCACGCCAAAGCTCGTGATGCCGTCAAGTTCGAGCGGAGACAGCGCCTTTTGCAAGAAAACGCGTACTGCTCGCGTTTTATAAAGCCGAAAAACCGGCCTCGAAACCTCCATCACCTCAGTTTCCGTCATCCAGACGCTGAAGGATTCCCCGTTGTCTTCAACCTGTTCAGGGCGGCGACCACGCATTTGCCGGAGAAAGCCGATGAGACCACCTCCACCGACAAGACCGACTACCGCCAAAATGGCCGAAGCGTTGGACACCGCTGTCGCGGTCGAACTGGCAAACATGTCACGCAGTTGAACAAGCAGCGCCTGCGTGAAGATCAATTCGATCTGGAACGAACCCGACTTGAAGTTGCCCTTGACCTCGACGCGGACATCCGCGGAATTGCCGTTGAGTTCGGTATTCGCCGCAGAGAACAAATCGGCGATGGCGACGAGCGCGGGCGCAAGGTCGCGGACATTCATCCGGTGCTCGTCGAGCGCCGGGCCGTCGTAGACGACGTGGAATTGTTCGTGGTTGCTCATTGAGCCGGAGTTTATAACGGGAGTGGTGGGAACACCGGGTGATTTTGACGCCATTCGCAATCCTTGGTTTTCGGCTAGTTGCGTAACGTGAAGTGGCACGCTCGACTCGGAGCAAGCCCGGTGTCGAACGCGTTACGCGCATGGATTGCCCGCGCCGGAACAGTTGCGCGCTGATTGATACTGGCGACGAAGGACGGACCTCGATACGCGAAATGTCCTAATCCAGTCATGATTTTTTTAAATACCCCAACGCGCGTCAGGCGGCATAGCGCCACGAACTGGCCGTTCCGAGCGACTAGCAGACACAAACATTGACGATGTGCTCAATCCCTTGTCGTTTTTGTTTAGACTTGAAACTTAACTACCGCGACGCGCCGTCCCTCGGCCTACCAAGCCGCGCGTTCGCTCCGGGAGCTGTCATGCCGCACACGCACCACACCACGCTTATTTCCGCGACCAATCTTGTCGAACGCCTCGCCGCCGCGCCCGGTAGCGTGCTTATCGTCGATTGCCGCTTTGACCTAGCCGCCCCCGAAGCCGGGCAAGCCGCCTACGCGGCAGGACATATTCCGGGCGCGCACTATCTGCATCTCGACCGCGATTTGTCGAGCGCAAAGACAGGCAAGAACGGCCGCCATCCGCTGCCGGAACGCACGGCACTGGTCGCCGCACTCAAGCGCGTGGGCCTGAAGGAAGGCCAGCAAGTCGTGACCTACGACGCCCAGGGCGGCATGTACGCGGCACGTCTGTGGTGGCTATTGCGCTGGCTCGGGCACGATTCGGTCGCCCTGCTCGACGGCGGCCTCAACGCATGGCAAGCAGCCGGCCAGCCCCTCGACACGGCTACCCCAGAAGAATCCGAAGGCACGTTCAAGGCGGGCGCGCCGCTGGCCGTCACGTTCGACGTCGACGCCGTCGTGCGCAACCTGAGCACGCATGACCATGTACTGATCGATGCCCGTTCGGCGGACCGGTATCGCGGAGAGAACGAGACGCTCGATCCGGTCGGCGGCCATATTCCAGGCGCGCTGAACCGCTTTTTCAAGGACAACCTGACCGCCGATGGCCGCTTCAAAACCGCGCACGAGCTGCGGGAGACATTTAGCGGGCTGCTCGGGGCGACATCGCCGGATCGGGTGGTGCTGCAATGCGGCTCGGGCGTGACGGCCTGTCACAACGCACTGGCGATGGAAATCGCCGGCCTGCATGGTGCGGCACTTTACGGGGGATCATGGAGCGAATGGTGCGCGGATGCATCGCGGCCGGTGGTAACGGGCGCGACGGCTTAAGGCTGTTGCTCTGCCAGGGGTGAAAGAGTGCGCAGCGGTGCGGGTGGGAAACTAGCCCTCCGCGCCTTGCAAGAATTTGCGTTTTTTCTCTGCCAGGCGTGGAGAAAGCAGCAACAGTAGGGATGGGCGGTGCCTCGCTGCCCATAGCAAATAGCCAAGCGCCGCGCTTGGGGCGAAAACAGCGGTGCAATCACGCTCTTGTGTGGTTTTAGGAACGGGCCGCGCCGCCGCAATCTTGCCCCTTCACTTCACCCCATGTTCACTGAACCACGCCAAAGCGCGCTTCCAGCCATCTTCCGCATCGGCTTTCCGGTAACTCGGCCGGTAATCCGCGAAAAACGCATGCGGCGCGTCGTCGTAGACCACGATCTGCGAGCCACGCGCCACCGGCGGTCCCGACGCAATCGCCTGCTTCATCTGCTCGAGCGAGTCCTGCGGGATGCTTGGATCCAGCTTGCCGAACAGGCCGAGCACCGGAGCTTTCAAGTTTGACGCGAGATCGAGCGGATTCGCCGGATTGTTCTGCGTCTTTGGCCCCACCACACGTCCGTACCAAACCACCGCTGCTTTGAGTTGCGGATTGCGCTCGGCATAAAGCCATGTGATCCGGCCACCCCAGCAAAAACCATTGATCCCCAGCCGATGCAAATCGCCGCCATGTTCGCCCGCCCAGGCGACCGTCGAGTCGATATCGGAGAGGACCTGGTCGTCCGGCACCTTTGAGACGAGTTGGTCGTTCAACTGCTGCATCGACGGGAATTTCGATGCATCGCCTTCGCGCACATAAAGATCAGGCGCGACGGCCAGATAGCCGAGTTTGGCGAAGCGCCGGCAGACATCGGCAATATGTTCGTGCACGCCGAAAATCTCGTGAATCACGATGATCACCGGCAAGTGCGTCTTGCCTTTCGGTTGCGCTCGATACGCGGGAATAAGCGTGCCGTCGGCGGCCTTGAACCCGACCGGGCCGGCTTCCAGACCTTCGGTATCTGTAATGATAGTTTGCGCGGACACCGGCATCACGCAAGCGGCAAAACCGCTACCGACCGCGGCCTTGATAAACGTGCGCCGGTTGAACGGGACATGCGGAACGAGGCTGTCAATATCAGGCGTAAGCATGCAAAGCTCCAGCGGCATGGGCCGCGAAGGACCACTGGCACACGGTGCTAGCGAACCAGACGTCCGGTATGGGTAAGCCGCGCTACCGGCCCGCAAAGCCAGCCGAAAGCACGGCAACGACTACGCAATCACTACACGACAACCGGCTTTGAAGCGCGCGCTGCGCTGCAAAGCCGGCGGCCCATTCTAAACAGCTTTAGTGGAGCTTGACGCGTGGCGCGGTGGAGCGCCGCAGCCAGTGAGCGACCGTATCAAGCGCCATGCGCGCCCAGCCATGCAGCGCCGCAATATGCATGCGGTACAGCGACTGATACATGAAGCGCGCGAACAGCCCTTCAATCAGCATGTTGCCGCCGATCAACCCACCCATCAGACTTCCGACCGCGCTGAAATGCCCAAGCGACACCAGCGATCCAAAGTCGCGATACGTATAGTCGGGCAGCGGCTTGTCTTCAAGCCGGCGCTCAAGCGATTTCAGCAGGAAACTTGCCTGCTGGTGCGCGGCCTGCGCACGCGGCGGCACGTTGCGCCCTTCTTTCTCGCCGCCGGGCCACGGGCACGCGGCGCAATCGCCGAGCGCGAAAATGTTGTCATCGGTTTCAGTCTGCAGCGTGCGGCGCACGATCAACTGGCCGAGCCGGTTGGTGGCCAAGCCATCGAGTTTCGCGAGCACGCCCGGCGCGCGAATACCCGCCGCCCATACAGTCAGATCGGCCGCGATGGTCTTGCCGCTCGCCGTACGGATGGACCCGCGCGATACCTCCGCCACCGTCTCGCTGGTCATCAGCGCGACGCCAAGCTTGTCCAGCAAGTCGGCGGTCGCGGTGGATACACGCTCGGGCAACGCGGGGAGAATGCGCGGTCCGGCTTCGATCAATACGATCCCGATATCGTGTTTCGGATCGAGCTTGTGCAGCCCGTAAGCGTGCAGCACTTGCGCCGTGTTGCGCAATTCCGCCGATAACTCCACGCCCGTCGCGCCGCCGCCGACAATCGCCACCTGGATGCGCGGCTGCCTCGGCCCGGCATCGGCGGTGCTCGCCGTCGCCGGTTCCGGCGCCCGATATTCCGCGCGAATACACGCCGCGATCAGCCGTTTGCGGAACAACTCGGCCTGATCGACGGTATCGAGGGCGAGCGAATTTTCTTGCGCACCCTGAACGCCGAAAAAGGCCGTCGTGCTGCCGATCGCCACAATCAGCGTGTCGTATTCCAGATCCCGTTGCGGCATCAACTCGCCGGCTTCATCGTCGAGAAGGGGGCCGAGCGTGACGCGTTTGGCCGTCCGGTCGATGCCGAGCAAATCGCCCTGCTGGAACTCGAAACCATGCCAGCGCGCCTGCGCCGCATACGGCAATTCCTGCGAGAACGGGTCCATGCTGCCGGCCGCGACCTCGTGCAGCAACGGCTTCCAGATATGCGTGGAATTGCGGTCAATCAACGTGACTTGCGCACGCGCCGTGCGTTTGCCGTCTGCATTGCCGAACTTGTCACCTAGACGCGTGGCCAGTTCAAGCCCACCCGCTCCGCCGCCAACGATGATGAAACGGTGCATTCAAACTCCCCTATGACATCATTCAAAACTAGCTGGATGGGCCACCCGGCACGCTCAATACATGCTCAATACGTGCTCAGTGAGCCTCTTCCCAGTTATTACCCACGCCGACTTCCGCCACCAGCGGCACCTTCAGTTTGGCCACGCCGCACATCAACTCCGGCAGGCGCTTGCGGACTTCGGACAACTCGGCTTCGGGCACTTCGAGCACGAGTTCATCGTGGACCTGCATGATCATCTTGCTTTCAATCTTCGATGCTTCCAGCCAGTCCTGCACCGCGACCATGGAAAGCTTGATCAGGTCGGCGGCCGTGCCTTGCATCGGCGCATTGATTGCCGCGCGCTCGGCGCCTTGCCGGCGCGGTCCGCTGCCGCCGTTGATCTCGGGCAGCCACAAGCGTCGTCCGAACACGGTCTCGACGAAACCATCGCGCTTCGCCTTCGTGCGCGTTTCGTCCATGTAGCTGGCGACACCCGGATAGCGCTGAAAATATTTATCGATATACAGCTTCGCCGCATCGCGCGAAATGCCGATATTCGATGCCAATCCGAACGCGCTCATGCCATAGATCAAGCCGAAGTTGATCACCTTCGCGATGCGCCGCTGGTCGTTCGACACCTCGATAGGGGTGACGCCGAAAATCTCCGAGGCAGTCGCCCGATGCACGTCTTCGCCCTCGGCGAACGAGCGCATGAGCGACGGATCGCCGGAGATATGCGCCATGATTCGCAACTCGATCTGCGAGTAATCCGCCGACACGATCTTGCTGCCCGGCGGCGCGATAAACGCCTCGCGAATCCGCCGTCCTTCGGCGGTCCGCACCGGGATGTTCTGCAAGTTCGGTTCATTCGACGAGAGCCGCCCCGTCACTGCCACGGCCTGCGCATAGTTCGTATGCACGCGGCCGGTCCTGGCATTGACCATGCGCGGCAGCTTGTCGGTGTAAGTAGACTTCAGCTTCGACAAGCCGCGATGTTCAAGCAAAATCTTCGGCAGCGGATAGTCTTCAGCGAGCTTCTGCAGCACTTCTTCGTCAGTGGAAGGCGCACCGCTCGGCGTCTTTTTGACCACCGGCAATTGCAGCTTCTCGAAGAAAATCTGGCCGATCTGTTTCGGCGAACCCAGGTTGAATTCGCCGCCCGCGAGCATGTACGCCTCGGCTTCCAACTGAATCAGGCGCGTGGCGATCTGGCCGCTTTGAACGCGCAGCAATTCGCCGTCGATCAGTACGCCATTGCGCTCCATCTTGCGCAGCACGCGCGATGTCGGCATTTCAATATCGCGGTAAACCTTCAGCAATTGCGCTTCATCGGCGAGTTGGGGATAAAGCGCCTGATGCAACCGCAACGTAATGTCCGCATCTTCCGCTGCGTAGGGCGCGGCCTGCTCCAGCGCCACTTCATCAAAGCCAATCTGCGACGCGCCCTTGCCCGCCACCTCTTCGTACTTGATGGTCTTCGCGCCCAGATGCCGAAGCGCGAGATTGTCCATGTCGTGCGGCCGGTGCGATTCTAAAACATACGATTGCAACAACGTGTCGTGCTCGACACCATTCAGTTCGATGCCGTAATTCGCCAGCACTTGTTCATCGTATTTCAGATGCTGGCCGACCTTCTTCTTCGACGGATCTTCAAGCCACGATTTAAGCTTTTGCAGGACTTCGTCGCGCGGCAATTGCAGCGGCGCGTCCGGCCCGCGATGCGCGACCGGAATATAAGCCGCGTGCCCCGACTCGACCGACACGGACAATCCGACCAGTTGCGCGAGCATGGGGTCGAGCGCAGTCGTTTCGGTATCGAACGAAGTCAGCTCGGCGGCGTTGATGCGCGCGAGCCATTCGTCGAATTGCTCCCACGTCTGGACGGTTTCATAATGCCGCTCAATTTCAGTGGCCGCAGCAGGTGGGGTGTCGACCGGACCTTCCACCGCGTCCGCGATCTCCACTTCTCGCAGCCAGGTCTTGAAACCGTGGCGCGTGAACAGGTCGCGCAATTCGTCGCGGGCCTCGGGCCGCGCCGGAAGCGTTTCCTCGATCGACACGATCTGCTCCGTCAGGTCGCACTCCGTCTGTACGGTAACGAGCTGTTTCGCCATGGGGAGGAAGGTGAGAGCCTTGCGCAGATTGTCTCCCACCGCACCTTTGATTTCTTCCGCATGTGCCACGATGCCATCGAGGGTTTCGTATTGTGCAAGCCATTTCAACGCCGTCTTCGGCCCGCATTTTTCGACACCCGGTACGTTATCGACCGTATCGCCGATGAGCGAGAGATAGTCGACGATCCGCTCCGGCGGCACGCCGAACTTATTCAGCACCCCGGCGCGATCGAGCGTCTCGTTGGACATTGTGTTGATGAGGGTGACATGATTCGTCACAAGCTGCGCCAGATCCTTGTCCCCGGTCGACACGACCACTTTCATGCCGCGCTTTTCGGCGGCAACTGCAAGCGTGCCAATGACGTCGTCGGCCTCCACGCCTTCGATCATCACCAGCGGCCAGCCGAGCGCTCGCACGATCACGTGGATGGGCTCTATCTGTTTAGAGAGGTCCTCGGGCATCGACGCCCGGTTTGCCTTGTAATCTGGATACCAGTCGTCACGAAATGTCTTGCCTTTGGCGTCGAATACGCACGCGCTATACTCTGCGTTGATGTCTTTTCGCAACCGCCGCAGCATGTTGATCATTCCGTACAGCGCGCCGGTTGGACCGCCGTCGGGGCCGCGTAAATCCGGCATGGCGTGGTAGGCCCGATAGAGATAGCTGGATCCGTCGACCAATAGCAGGGTCTTACCTTCAAGATTAAGTTCTTCAGGCATTATGAACAAAAGAAAAGTGATTCCGAGTCTGCGATCGCTCGCAGATCAAGAGCGCGCGACGGCCAAGAAGGCCCGCGCATCGTGGCAGATGTTCACGATTATGGCAGAGTTTATCGAGGCGACGGAGTACCTGTCGGAGATCCGCCCTGCCATCAGCATCTATGGTTCGGCGCGCTTGAAACCGGAGTCGCCGTACTACAAGCTCACCATGGAAATCGCGCAGAAATTCTCTGACGCGGGCTTCGCCGTCATCTCCGGCGGTGGTCCCGGCATCATGGAGGCGGCCAACAAGGGTGCTCACGCGGGAAAGTCGCCGTCGGTGGGGCTGAACATCGAGTTGCCGCACGAGCAGTCGGGCAACCAGTGGCAGGATATCTCGTTGCGTTTCCGGCACTTCTTCACGCGTAAGGTCACGTTCGTGAAGAATTCGGATGCGGTGGTCGTCATGCCGGGCGGTTTCGGTACGCTGGATGAAATGGCGGAAGTGCTGACGCTGATCCAGACCAAGAAGTCGCGGCATGTGCCCATCGTGCTGGTCGGCGCCGAGTTCTGGGAAGGCTTGCTCTCGTGGTTCCGCAACACGCTGATCCCGACTGGCGTGATCAGCGCGAAGGATCTCGACCTGATGCAAGTGATCGACGACCCGGACCAGGTGCTCGAAGCGGTGCTGCAGTTCTATGAAGACCGCGAGACCGCGGAAGAACAGCCGGCCGAAGGCAAGTCGGACGAAGACCGGATGTTCTATCTGTGATGGGTTGATAGCGGATTCGATAACTTCAATAACGTATGCGCTCGATGAGCGGCTCCTTTCGGAGCCGCTTTTTTGCGTTATGGCAAAGCCCTATTGGAATGCAACTTCCGCAAAACCCCGCAACTTCCGGCTATGCAATTTCGATAGCCCGTTCATCCGCAGCAACTCCATCGCCTTGACGCCAATCTGCAAGTGCTGATCCACTTGCGCGCGATAAAACTGGTCCGCCATGCCCGGCAATTTCAATTCGCCGTGCAGAGGTTTATCGGAGACGCAAAGCAAGGTTCCGTAAGGCACGCGAAAACGGAATCCATTGGCCGCAATGGTTGCACTTTCCATATCGAGCGCAATCGCCCGGCTTTGCGACAAACGCTGTACCGGCTCACGGTGATCGCGTAACTCCCAGTTACGGTTATCCACGCTCGCCACGGTTCCCGTGCGCATGACGTGCTTCAGATCAATGCCTTCGAGCTTCGTCACTTGCGCGACCGCTTTCTCCAGCGCAACCTGGACTTCAGCCAAGGCGGGAATCGGAATCCAGAGCGGCAAATCGGCGTCGAGCACATGGTCTTCACGCACGTAACCATGCGCCAATACATAGTCGCCCAGGCGTTGCGTATTCCTCAATCCCGCGCAATGCCCGAGCATGATCCACGCATGCGGACGAAGCACCGCTATATGGTCCGTGATCGTCTTCGCGTTCGACGGTCCGACGCCGATATTGACCATGGTGATGCCGCTGCCATCGGCTCGTTTCAGATGATAGGCGGGCATTTGCGGCAAGCGGGGAGGCGCGACGCCCTGCTGCTCCTCTTGCGAGTCGCCCAGGTTCTCGTTGCCCGTAATCACGTCGCCGGGTTCCACGAACGACGTATATTCGCTTCTATACGCCCGGGTTTCTTCATCGTCCGCGCGTGACATGATCGTGCGTCCGAGCTTCACGAATTCATCGATATAAAACTGGTAGTTCGTGTAGAGCACATAGTTCTGGAAATGCGTAGGCGCAGTCGCGGTGTAATGCTTCAGCCGATGCAAAGAGAAATCCACCCGCGCTGCCGTAAACAACGCGAGCGGATGCGGTTCGCCCGGAGCCGGTTCGTAGGTGCCGTTCACAATGCGGTCGTCGAGCCGCGCGAGATCGGGCATATCGAAGATATTGCGCATGGCGAGCAGCCGGTCGCGATCCAGGTCGCCTTCCAGGTGAATGCCTTCCGCAAACGCGAAGTGAATGGGCACGGGTTGCGCCGACACACCCACCTCAATCCCGACATGATGATTCTTGGTAAGCAGCCGCAATTGCTCGCGATAATAATGACCAAATAAATCAGGCCGCGTGAGCGTGGTTTCGAAAATACCCGGCCCTGCGACAAAGCCATATGAACGGCGTGAATCAATTTGCGTATTCAACTCGGTACGCACGCGCACGAACGGATAACACGCCCGCACGCGATGTGAAAAAGGTTCGTTCTTTCTATAACGCGCGAAAGCGTCGCGCAGGAAAGAGGTGTTGGCTTCGTAGATTGCCGATACCCGCGCGACCGCGGCCACGGGGTCGTCGAAAGATTCCGTGGGGAAGTTGTTGGCAGGCGTGGAATGGCTTGCTTGAGTCCGGTCGTTTGTCATGATCTTCTGCGCTCTTGTGATGAATCGACATTAACACGGAAGAACCACACGCCCATGAACACCCCTCCCGGCGATGCGTTTCTTCAACACGTTCCACCGCGCCAACACGCTTTCAATGAAACCAGCGCAAAATAAGGCTTTTAGGCGGGGTTCAACGTCCCTTTAGCGAGTGCGTTTTGCTAAAATTCGGGCACTCATCTGGAGAAACATCATGAAGCCGCTTCAATCTGTCGCCATCGCGGCCATTCTCGCCGCAGCCAGCATGGGCGCCTACGCGCAATCGGCCGTCGCGACGGATGCTCCTCCGGCGCACGTCATGTCGCCTGAAGAGAATGCCGGGCTGCCGGACCTGAAGGCCATCAACCGGCCCGCCGCACAGGTTACGTCGAAGGTCGAAATTTCGCCGCCGCGCCTGCCGAGCTATCACGAAGAGAGCACGAACGGCACCGAAATCACGGAATACCGCGACAAAGGCAAACCCGTCGAAATCAACGTGCGCTCGAATTTCGGCACGCGTTATCAGATGAGCGCGCCTGCCGACACGTCACCGACCGTCCGCGATAACGGCAAGCCCAGCACGCGCCTGCCATCGTGGAACCTGACGTACTGAGCGTTAATTGAAGGGTTGTTGAGCGCTCAGCAACCTGTGACCTCTGCCCGTTTCATCCGCTGAGCCCTGCGCCGCGCCGCCGTATTTCGGCAACGCAACGCGTGACTGACGCGCCCGTCGGTCATCCTGCAAGTTCAACCTCACCGACGCTCTCCCGCATGGCCGTATTCACCGCTGTCACCGATTCCCAGCTCACCGACTGGCTGCAACACTACGAACTCGGCGAAGCCGTCGATTTCCGTGGCATTGCATCCGGCATCGAGAACAGCAACTTCTTCCTGACGACCACGCGCGGCGCGTATGTGCTGACGATCTTCGAGAACCTCACGGCCACGCAATTGCCGTTTTATCTCGATTTGATGCGCCATCTGGCGTCGCACGCCGTGCCGGTACCCGACCCCATGCAACGTCGCGACGGCACGCTTTTCGGCACGCTGAACGGCAAGCCGGCGGCGATCGTGACGAAGCTGGACGGCGCTCCGGAACTGGCGCCGGGGCCGCTCCATTGCATCGAAGTGGGCCGGATGCTGGCGCGGCTTCATTTGGCGGGCCGGGATTTCCCCACGCATCAACCGAATTTGCGCAGCCTCGCGTGGTGGCAGGAGAACGTGCCCGCCGTGCTATCGCATTTGAGCGACGCACAGCGCACGCTGATCAACGGCGAACTCGCCCATCAGGCGGCGTTTTTTGCATCGGACGAGTATCGGGCGCTACCCGAAGGCCCGTGCCATTGCGACCTGTTCCGCGACAACGTGCTGTTCGCCCATCCAACAGCCGATGAAACGCGGCTCGGCGGGTTCTTCGACTTCTATTTCGCCGGCAACGACAAATGGCTCTTCGATGTCGCCGTGTGCGTGAACGACTGGTGCGTCGATCTGGCAAGCGGCGCGCTGGATATCGCCCGGGTCGACGCGTTGTTGCGTGCCTATCAGACCGTTCGGCCGTTCACGCCGGCTGAAGCGCATCACTGGAACGACATGCTGCGCGCCGGCGCGCTGCGCTTCTGGGTATCGCGTCTTTATGATTTTTACCGGCCACGCGAAGCTGAGATGCTAAAACCGCACGATCCCGGCCATTTCGAACGCATTTTGCGCGAGCGCATCAAAGTTGCGCCTCCTCCCGTTCACGGTAATTAATCAATGCAATTGATCGAAGTCCCCGCTAAAACCGGTTATGTGTGGTTCCGCCAGGGTATCTGGCTGTTTCGCCGGAATCCGCTCGCGTTTCTCACGGTGTTCTTCGCCTATCTGTTTGCCATGACGCTGATCTCGCGGCTGCCGCTGATCGGTCCGGTGCTGCCGCTGCTGCTGATTCCGGGCGTGGCCGTGGGGTTCATGGCGGCTTGCCGCAATACCATCGCGAAGAAACCGGTCTGGCCGACGGTGCTCATCGACGGCTTTCGTGCTTACGGACAGATCGTCGCGCGCCGCCTGCTCGTGCTCGGCGTGATCTATGTCGTTGCGATGGGCCTGATCTTCGCCGCGTCCGCGCTGGTCGATGACGGCCTGCTGCTCAACATGATGCTCGGCAACGGTCCGGCCGGTGATCCGGAAACCGTGGCGGCAAGTTTCAACCCGCTTGCGGTGCTGGTCGCCATGGTCTGCTATCTGCCAGTCGCCATGCTGTTCTGGTTCGCGCCTATTTTGGTCGCTTGGCACGACGTGCCGCCGGTGAAAGCGCTGTTTTTCAGCTTTGTCAGCTGCTGGCGCAATCGCGGCGCATTTGTGATTTACGGCGTGTTGTGGATTGGTATTGCGCTCGCCGTGTCCTTCGGACTCAGCGCGTTGATGCAGGTGCTTGGCGCGGCACAGGAAATGGCGCTCGCGGTGCTGATGCCGGCGTCCATCCTTGTGACAACCGCGTTGTACTGCTCGTTTTACGCGACGTATCGCGGCTGTTTCGGCGTGCAATCGGAAGATTCACCTGATATCCCGGATCCGTCCCAACCGCCGGTGTGAGTCTTCCCGGATGAACGAATCCCGATGATCGAACGTCGATGACCGCCCAGTCATCGACGTTTTGTTTTGTGGTGTGCTGCGAAGTTGGGGTTTGCCGTTTCCTTCGTACGCTAAATATTTGCGTACACTAACGCTATATCCGTTTTCAGCGTATTCATGCGCGACCGCCATGACCTCTGCCCCGCAATTCCCGCTCGAACTCGACGCCCAGCTTTGCTTCGCGCTGTACTCGACTTCACTCGCGATGACCAAGACGTACAAACCGCTGCTGGATAAAGTCGGACTGACCTATCCGCAGTACCTGACCATGCTAGTCCTGTGGCAAAGCGACGACCTGACCGTCAAGCAGATGGCCGAACGGCTGAGCCTCGATTCGGCCACCATGACACCGCTGCTCAAGCGTCTCGAAGCGCAAGGGTACGTCAAGCGCGTGCGCGGCATTGAAGACGAGCGGCAAGTGCATATCCACCTGACCGATGCCGGCCGTGAACTGAAAAACGCTATCCGCGATATTCCCGGCGAGATCTACTGTGCAGCCGGATCAGACGCCGACCGGCTTATCAAGTTGCGCGACGACCTGATGCGTCTGCGTGCATCGCTGATCGAATACAACGAAGCCTAAAAAACCCGATAGTCACAATCAATTGCTCGCATGTCCATTTAATTTGCACACTAATGATTAGTGCGATATATTTATTCCTGTTGGCACCGCGTTACCGGACTTAAACCTGCAGTACCCTATTTCTGCCGCCGAGCGGCAACCATTAAACAGGAGAACATCATGAGCATCCTTTACACAGCAACTGCAACGAGCACGGGTGGCCGCGACGGCCGGGCAGTATCGTCTGATGAAAACCTGGATGTGAAATTGAGCGCGCCGAAGGAATTGGGCGGCTCGGGCGCTGCCGGCACGAACCCGGAGCAACTGTTTGCCGCTGGCTATTCGGCCTGTTTCCTGAGCGCGATGAAGTTTGTTGCCGGTCAGCAAAAGAAGACCATTCCCGCCGACACGACCGTCACCGCCGACGTGGGCGTGGGCCCGAACGACAAGGGTGGCTTTGCACTGGACGTTGAATTGCGGGTTTCTTTGCCGGGACTGGACGTGGCGGAAGCCCAAACGCTGGTAGAGACGGCTCACCAAGTGTGCCCGTACTCGAACGCGACGCGCGGTAACGTCGACGTACGCGTCAAGTTGGTCTGAGCCCAGAGCGTGGCGCGCTGGTGCGGTGAAAAGCCCGCGCCTGCCGCTCCAGCAAAGCTTCAGCAACCGCCAGACGCAAAAATGCCGGCCTTCGTGGCCGGCATTTTTTTGCTTCGACAACGCCGTTTTCAGCGTGACGAATCCTGCTTGTCCTTCTTCCGACTATCGAATTACCGCCGCCGGAATTACTGTGCGAGCCACGAGGGATGACGCGACGTGGCGCGACGATCCAACTTCTGCATGCGGTATTCGAGGTCGTAAATGTCAGTGGCTTCGGCCAGATAAGCGTCGTTGCGCTCCTTGTCACGCTGGTCGGCGGATTTGGTCAGGAACAGGAAGAGGCGGCTGAGCAGATACATGGTGAACCTCGCTTAAATGATTAGGGTAATTACCTAGTGCTTGATCGAAGTATAGGGTAATCCCTAAGCAAATGCTAGCGCTCAAAAAAGAATCTCATTGATACGAAAGACTTTTTTACAACACTTGGCGCTAAACCAGCGTCTCGTCACGTACCGCCGATTGCACGCGGCGTTGGTACTTGAAGAATTCCCAGAGCATGGCCGATGCGTCCGGTCCCTTGGACGAATGGAACTGAACGGTGTCGTCACCGCCGCTCCAGGCATGGCCCAACCCGCGCACGATGCAGGTCTTGATAACGCGTCGGCCGCCTTTTACATAGTCCGTCACCGTGCCGTCGGCTTGAATTTCCTCGCGGCGTTCGCCGTTGCGCCAGGCGCCGTTAGCATCGATGAAACGGTTCAGGCGCAGGAATTCAGTTGTCAGTTGCTCTGCATTGGTCTTCGATACGACCGAATCCAGCTCGCCGTGCACGATGATGGCCGGCATGCCAGGGTAATCGGCGACGTCGACCGCGGCGTCGATCAAGCCGACAGGGTCGCTGCGACTGCCGCGCCGCATGGCGTCCATGGCACCGATCGCGGAGTTTGCGTCGCCGAAAACCACGCCTGAGTGCAATCCAACAGCCGCGAACACCGACGGATATTTAACGGCGAGCATGGCTGCGAGCCCCGCACCGGCCGACATACCGGCCAGATAGATACGTTCGGGGTCGAAATGATGACGCGCGACAACCTCGCGCACCAGGGAAACGACCGCCGTAGCCTCGCCTCCGCCTGAATTGGCGGAATCTTCGTACCAGTGCCAGCAGCGGTGAACGTGCGCCGTTTTCGATTGCTCGGGATACAGCACGGCAAATCCGAAACGGTCCGCGAGCAAATTGATGCGCGTGCCCTGCGCAAACTCTTCAGCCGATTGCTGGCAGCCGTGCATCATCACGACGAGCGGCATGTCCACGAGAGATGCGCCGGTGGGGAGATACAGCGCGTACGCCAGGTGATTAACGAACCGGCCCGCTGTTGGCGCCGCCGAATGGAACGACCGGCTCCACTTGCCCGACGCCCATGCGGAGGCACGCGGCCTGACCCGCGACTCGCGCGCAACGCGCGGTTTGGCCGGGATCTTGGGTTTCACCGCGCTCGGTCTGGCTACCTTGGGTTTGGCCACCTTGGCACGAACAGGCTGCGCCGGAGCGCGTGCTTTCGGCGCTCGGGGCGGAGCGATCTGAGTCGCTACAAGGCGTTTCAAGCCTCGTAGCCAGAGTTTTGTCAGGCTTTTTGGCATCGAATTAAGGGTCCGCACAGAAGAATTGGATCGTCAAACCCTTCTGGGAACGACGAATGTTGTGCAGTGCACAATAGCATCTATTCCGGCACCGTGCGCGCACCACTGAATTTCACATTGCGTCACGTTGCAGTCATGAAGCCGGTTGATGCGGTACGTTGCAGCAATTTTGATTCGATCCGTTGTTATTTTTAGACTCCCTCTAAAAAATTGAGAGGGCCAGTTGGCAGGTATACTGTCGGCTTTCCCCCGCTCTGCAGAATCAATCTTCATGCCTGACTTGCCGCATTCGCTTTGGCTCTCCATTACTTCGCTCGGCAGCGTCGGCGTCATGATTCCGCTCGCGCTCGCGGTGGCCGCGTGGCTGGCGCTTGGATATCCCTGGCGTTACGCCGCGTGCTGGCTTGCTGTGCTCGGCGCTGCCAGCGGACTCGTGGCGTTGACGAAGATCGCGTTCATGGGATGGGGCGTCGGGGTGCGTGACCTGGATTTCACCGGCATCAGCGGTCATGCCATGGTGTCGTCGGCGGTATTGCCGGTGGCGTTATTTGTCGCGTGTTTGCCGGGACGTCGGTGGGTGCGCGCGCTCGGAGTGTCGGCGGGGGTGCTGATCGGAATCGTGGTCGGCGTGTCGCGGATCTTGCTGAATGCCCATTCGGTGTCGGAAGTGGTGACAGGATGCGGGCTCGGCGCGCTCGCCGCGCTGGTGTTCGTGGCGTTCGCCTGGCGCGCGGAACCCGGCAAACTGTCGGGGGCGCCGGTTGCGGTGAGTCTCGCGCTGGTGGCTATCACGCTGCATGGGGTTTCGGTGCCAACGCAGCGCTGGATCACGGATATCGCCCTGCATTTGTCCGGCCGCGAGCAACCTTATATTCGCGCTCGATGGAAAGCGGGTCGCTATGACAAGCCGGTTGCACATCCGGCACAACGTATCGATGTGCGGTTTTCGGGGACGTCGGAATCGTAGGGGGCTTTCGCTCGTTGAACGGGTGCCAGGCCGATGCCCGCTTCAAGGTTCAATGCAACCGAGCACCCGCCAAACAGTGGAAATGAACCGCCTATCGTTATAACCCCAATTATATTACGATACGCTTTCCATTTCCTTCGACCTGTCCATCGTGTTCAATCTCAAACGCTCGCTGATCGTCGCTGTCTTCGCCTTCACGCTGCAATCCGCCGCCCACGCCGATGAAATCGTCGTGTCCGCCGCGGCAAGCCTGACCAATGCGTTCAAAGCCATCGGCGATGCCTATGAGAAACAGCATCCCGGCACCAAAGTCCTGATGAACTTCGGCGCCTCCGATGTATTGATGCAGCAAATCGTGAAGGGCGCACCGGCCGATGTGTTCGCCTCAGCCGATAAGAAAGCCATGGACAAGGCCATCGACGAAAAGGTTATCGTCACGGACTCGCGCCGCGACTTTGCCGCCAACTCGCTCGTCCTGATCGTGCCGAAAGACAGCATGTTTGCGCCCGCCAGCGTCAAGGACCTCACGGCCGCCAGCGTGAAACGCGTGGCTTACGGCGATCCGGCATCGGTGCCGGTCGGCCGCTATACCGAAGGCGCGTTGAAGGAAGCGGGCGTATGGGACGCGGTCAGCGCCAAGGGCGTGCTCGCGGCCAACGTGCGTCAAAGCCTGGACTACGTGGCGCGCGGCGAAGTGGACGCCGGCTTCGTATTCAGCACCGACGCCGCCGTGATGCCGGATCGCGTGAAAGTGGCGCTGAGCGTGCCGACACAAACATCGATTACCTACCCTATCGCTCAAGTTGCGCAGAGCAAACACGCCGCCGATGCCCAGCAGTTCATCGCGTACGTGTTGTCACCGGACGGGCAGAAAACGCTCGCGCAATTCGGCTTCAAACCGCCGGTGAAATAACGCTGCTTATAACGTAGAACCACCGAACGAAGACCATGGACCAGGCGTGGATCCCACTGCTGTTGTCGCTCAAAGTAGCGGGATGGGCGACAGCAATCGATGTCGTGCTCGGCGTCGCGGTGGCATTCGGTTTGTCGCGCTGGCGTTCGTCGGCGCGTGAGCTTGTCGACTCGTTGCTGACGCTGCCGCTGGTCATGCCACCCACCGTGCTCGGTTATTACCTGCTCGTGCTGCTAGGCCGACGCGGCGTGATCGGGGCATGGCTCGACAAGTTCGACATCCAGTTGGTGTTCACCTGGCAAGGCGCGGTGATCGCGTCCGCCGTGGTCGCATTTCCGCTCGTGCTGAAGTCGGCGCGTACTGCGTTTGAAACTGTCGATCCACAATTCGAACGCGCCGCACGCACACTTGGCGTCAGTGAAGCCGCTGTGTTCTTCCGCGTGACGCTCCCGCTCGCCGCACGCGGCATCCTGGCCGGCGCGCTGCTCGCATTTGCGCGGGCATTGGGTGAATTCGGTGCCACGCTGATGATCGCGGGGAACTTGCCCGGCAGGACGCAAACGCTCTCGGTCGCCGTCTATGCCGCAGTCCAGGCCGGCGACGACGGCACCGCGAACATCCTCGTGATCGTCACCTCGGTTACGTGCGTGGTCATCCTGCTCGCAGCCGGACGGCTGCTGCCGCAGCGCTCCACGGCGTCGGTGCGCTGAAGATGACCGCCATGACCGCTCTCACCGTCCGCCTGCGCAAGCATTTCATCACGCCCGAGCGCGATTTCATGCTCGATATCGCGTTTCGTTCAAGCAGTCAGCGCATCGTGCTGTTCGGGCCATCGGGTGCGGGCAAAAGCCTGACGCTGCAAACCATCGCTGGTCTGATCACGCCGGACGAGGGCGAGATCGTCCTGAACGGAACAACGTTGCTGGATACGGCCAACGCAATCGACCTGAGCCCGCAAGCGCGTCGGATCGCGTATCTGTTTCAGGACTACGCGCTGTTTCCGCACTTGAACGTGCGCCAGAACATCGCCTTTGGGCTCAAACGCGGCTGGTGGAATCCATCGAAACACGTGGCGCACGCCGATGTCGACTACTGGCTGAATGCGTTCGATCTGATGCAGGTTGCGCGGCAGTTTCCGGCGCAATTATCGGGTGGGCAAAAGCAACGTGTTGCGCTGGCGCGTGCGCTGGTTCCGCATCCGCAATTGCTGCTGCTCGACGAGCCTTTTTCAGCGCTCGACATGACCTTGCGCCAGCGCATGCGCCAGGAACTGGCTGACCTTCAAAGCCGCCTGGATATTCCGATGGTGCTCATCACGCACGATCCCGACGACGTCGCCATGTTCGGCGATCAGGTCGTGAGTTTGCGCGAAGGCATCGTGCAACCAGACGATGCCCTCAACACCCTCAGTCCGTCACGCCAAGAATCACGCTCGACGCCTTGAACGCGGCGATGGCAGCCCGACCTTGCGCGAGGCCGAGCGCCGTCACGCTCTCGTTGGTGATGATGGCCGTGACGGTAGTGGCGTCGTCGAGTGCCAGAGAAACCTCCGCATTCACCGCGCCCGGCGTCACGCTCGACACCTTGCCGCGCAACTGGTTTCGCGCCGAGATCCGCATGGGCGCAGCGGATTCATTGCCTTCATCGACCATCAGCATCACCCATGACGCCTTCACGAGCGCGAACGCCTCAACGCCTTCCTTGAGACCGAGCGACTCGGTACTTTCGTGCGTGACCACAGCGACAATCGATTGGCCACCGGACAACGTCAGCTCGACCTCGTGGTTAACAGAACCGCGCGTGACTTTCCGAACCGTGCCAAACAGCTGGTTGCGTGCGCTGGTTTTCATGCCGATCCTTCCAATGAGCCGCCAGTCCTGCGCGAAACCTTCAATGGCCGCGCCCGCGCGCGCCAGAAACGCCTGATGCTCCCGTTCGATCATCCGATAGGTATCGATCAGTCTCAGCGCCTTCGCCGTCAGCGTGGTCCCGCCGCCGCCCTTCCCACCCGTGGCACGCACGACGAGCGAGGTGCCGGCGAGGTTGTTCATGGTGTCGATGGCGTCCCACGCCGCCTTATAACTCATGCCGACGGCCTTCGCCGCGCCCGTGATCGACCCGGTCTGCTGGATGGCCGCGAGCAACGCGATGCGCGCCGCGCCGCCGAGCGTGGCCGCGCCGCTGCGGAACCAGACTGATCCGTCTACTTCGATAGCATCGTGCGGTGTACTACAGGATTCTTCGGTCATGGGGCGAACGCCGAGCAGAGTGATAAGAGAGTGCGACGATTATATCGATGCATGCATTCACTTGATCCGCGGTGGTTTTATCTTGCGCAGAATGCGTTCGCCTTCCATCGCGCTCATCCGTTGCGCGTTGACGGCGAAGCCCTTCGCCAAACCCTTCTGGAAATCGCCAGCTTCTTTCAGATCGGCCAGGCGTTGCGCAGCGACGGCGGCATCGTTGCCATCGCCCAGGACACTTTGCAGATTCCCCAATGCCTCTTCAACTTGCTTGCGCGTTTTCCGGGTCAGCAGCGAGCGGAAAAATTCGAGCGCGTAACGCAAGCGCTTGGCATGTATCCGCACTTTGTGCCGCGTGCGGGCATCGAGCGTGGTGAGATCCGGCGCACGTTCGATCTTCCGATAATGCTTCGTGATGCGCTTCTGCGCATACGCGGCGAGTGTCTGGTCCGCTTGGTCCGGGGGCGCTTCAAGCGTGCCGAACCACTCGACAAACGACAGCGCGAGCCGAGCGTAGCGCGGGGAATTCATTGCGTCTTGCAGGCGTTGGCGTGCAGCGATGCGGTCGCTCTCGGCGGCGAGTTGCGTTGGTTTCCACGCGTCCTTGTGCTGAGGGTCATCTGACGCCGCGTAGGCAGCAAGCGTGGTGTCGGTGAAGACGTCCCAATCGCGGGCATCGCCTAGCAAATCGCCGAACCATTTCATATCGGGTGCGACACGGGTAGTCCACGTGTTGTCGATCCATTCGGGGAAAAGCTTGAGCGCCGTCTTCAAGCGGCGCTGCGCGACACGCAATTGATGCACATGCTCCACCTCGAGCCCGCTGCGCGACGCAGCGTCGTTGCCGAACCACTGCGCCGCAACTGACTGGCCGATCGCGACGAAAGCATCGGTCGGACTCGCGTCTTTCGGCAACTTCAGCTTGTTGGCCTTGACCGGCTCGCGCAAGGAGCTGTCGATAACAATCGGCACGATCAGGAACGGCAGCGTCTCTGCAATCTCATGCGCGGTCGCGAACAGCGCCTCGCGTGCGTCGGGGGCAGCCGTCAGCGTCAGCATGGCCGGGCGATCCGGGTCAAGCTGCAGCGTGGCGCGCACGTGCACCCCGGTATCCATCTCACCGGGCGTATCCCACTCGACGATCGCCGTCTCGGTGGCCTCACTCAATGTAAAGCTGGCATCGCCGAGCAGGGTCTTCAGATCGCTCAGCACTGCCTCCGACTTGATCCAGCCATGCAGCGTGTCAAACGGCCCCGCCTCGGTTTCGATCCGCCGGATCAGCGGCCAGTCACGGTGCATTGCCACGAAAACCCGATGGTCATCATGCGTCTCGATCCCGACTTCCCACTCGGTCAGATTCGAAGCCAGATTCGTCCCGGCTTTTTGTGATCGCAGCACGAAATCCGTCCGGCGCGCCGTAGCGAAACGGCTCAGTCGCGCCAGCGCTTCGTCCGGCGGACCGTTCAGCGCATCCAAAGAAACCATCCTCAACTCGACGAGTTGCAACATAACTTCCCCATCATGAGCGGGTGTCCTTGCCGGGCAGCAAGTCGCCACGCCGCACCTTCAGATCAGACGAATTTCAATTCTTTCACGTGTCATCAAAACGCCATAAACCGTGTGCAAACATGGTCGGCGCCATGCCAGAAGCAACGCCTTTCAGTGTTTCCTTACGCCTGAATCCCCTTACGTTACACGCGCAGCCTCTAGCTCAAAGGACGTTCCATGCCTGACCTGACTCTCCCCGACAGCAACGACAGCAACGGACCCCGCTCGCTCGGACGACGGCTGAGCATGCCGATATTCCTTGTCGTGATCGGCGTTGGCATTATCTATTGCGTGACGCACCTGATGCACGATCTGGAGTCGGTCCAACAGTCTTCAATACTGCCGTACCTCCTGCTCGGCGTCGCCTTGATGATCGCGCTTGGGTTCGAATTCGTAAATGGTTTCCACGATACGGCAAACGCCGTCGCCACCGTCATCTATACGCATTCGCTCGCGCCGAACCTCGCCGTCGTCTGGTCGGGTGCATGGAATTTTCTCGGCGTGCTGGTATCGAGCGGTGCCGTGGCGTTCGGCATCCTGCAACTGCTGCCGGTGGAACTGATCCTTGGCGTGGGGACATCGCAGGGTTTCGCGATGGTCTTCGCCTTGCTGATCGCCGCGATCATCTGGAACCTCGGCACCTGGGCGCTCGGCATTCCTTCATCGAGCTCCCATACGCTGATTGGCTCGGTGATCGGCGTCGGCCTGATGAACCAGATGATGCACGGGCCGTCGGGAACATCGGGCGTCGACTGGGGCCAGGCGCTCGCGGTCGGCAAATCGCTGCTGTTCTCGCCGCTGGTCGGCTTCGTCCTGGCGGGCTTGCTGCTCTACGTGATGAAGCTCGTGGTGCGCGTTCCCGCGCTCTATAAAGAGCCGAAGAAAAACACGCCGCCGCCGTTCTGGATTCGCTGCCTGTTGATCCTGACCTGCACGGGCGTGTCGTTCGCGCACGGTTCGAATGACGGCCAGAAAGGCATGGGCCTCATCATGCTGATCCTGATCGGCACCGTGCCGACCGCCTATGCGCTGAACAAGGCCGTTACGCCCGCTGAGACGCAGACCTTCCTGTCGGTCGGCCATCACGCGTCCGAAGTGCTTGGCAAGTACACCAACGGCGCCGCGCCCGTCGCCGACCCGCGCGCAACGGTGCAGCACTATGTGCAGACCAAGACGGTCGAGCCGGACACCGTGGTCGCGCTCAAGCAGCTCACCGATATCATCGACGGACAAGTCGGGCCGTCTTCGTCGATGGCGACCGTGCCGCAAAATATTGTGAATAACGTGCGCAACAACATGTATGTGGCCTCCGAAGCGCTGCGCCTGATGGACAAGCAAAACGCCCCCAGTTTTGCCGCCGATGACGCCGCCGTGCTCAAGAACTTCAAAGGCCAGCTCGACCATTCGACCAAGTTCATTCCGACGTGGGTGAAAGTGGCCGTGGCGGTGGCGCTCGGTTTGGGCACCATGGTTGGCTGGAAGCGGATCGTGGTGACGGTCGGTGAGCGGATCGGCAAGACCCATTTAACATACGGGCAAGGGGCGTCGGCGGAACTCGTCGCCATGTTGACCATTGGCGCGGCGGACGTCTACGGCTTGCCGGTCAGTACGACTCACGTGCTGTCGTCGGGCGTGGCCGGGACCATGGCGGCAAACGGTTCCGGGCTGCAATGGCGCACGGTGCGCAGCCTCGCGCTTGCCTGGATCTTGACCTTGCCCGTTTCGATCGCACTCGCGGCAGGATTGTTCTGGGTGTTCCGCGGGTTGTTCTAAGTGCGGGTCTTCAACGCCGAGCATAGGTAGCCAGTGCGGGCTATTCCAAACGCGGTTTAGCCCGCTGCACGTTAGCCTCACGTTAAAGCGCGAGCGATTTTTTCAAATCGCTCGCGCTTGCAGAATTTGCCGATAGCCACCGGCTGGTTCCCTCCTCCGGCCACCCTCCTGACGCAGCGTTCATCCCACGTGTAGGCACAGCGCTTGCTCAATGAAAGCGGCAATCGCGAGGGTATTGGCGCTGCGGACACGTAACCTGAAGCAATCCGCCGATACTCACGCCGCACCAAACGCGGCATCGCCATTCACTCTTCAGCAGACTTTAATAACTAAGGAGAAGTGGAATGATCGGAACAATCTTGCTTGTCGTGTTGGTCCTGCTGTTGCTCGGCGCTTTCCCCTCATGGCCGCACAGCCGTAGCTGGGGGTATGGCCCAAGCGGGATCCTGGGCGTGGTCGTGATCATCGTGATCGTGCTGCTGCTCATGGGACGAATCTAGCGTGGCAGTCGGACCAGTGTGTCAGCCGCTCGGCCTGTGGTCCGGCGCTGGCTCGAAACCGGAGGCGCTTTGAGCGTAGCTGCGCCTTAACAGAATGCTCTAAACCGATGTGTTATCGCCCGCCAGAAGGAGAGCATCCCTCATGGCGGGCGGTTTTCAATTGGCCGTTTTACTTGGCCGATTTTCATTAGCCGCTGGCAGCTCATCAATATCCGCCAATCAAGGAGTACACATTTCATGGACCTCCACTTGGAAGGGAAACTCGCACTCGTCTCGGGATCGACGAAGGGCATTGGCCTCGCCATTGCCACCGGACTGGCGCGTGAAGGCGCGCGCGTGATCGTGAACGGGCGCAAGCAAACATCCGTAGATGAAGCCCTGGCAAAACTACGTGCCCAAGTGTCCGGCGCGAACGCGGAAGGTTTCGCCGGTGATCTCTCCGACGCCAGCCAGATCGATGCGCTGGTTACGCGCTATCCGGCCGTCGACATTCTGGTGAACAACCTGGGTATCTTCGATCCAAAGCCGTTCGAGGAAATTCCGGACGACGAATGGCTGCGTTTCTTCGATACCAACGTGATGTCCGGCGTACGCTTGGCGCGCGCCTATCTGCCGAAGATGAAAGCGAAGAACTGGGGCCGTGTGGTGTTCATCAGCAGCGAGAGCGGCATTCAGATTCCCGTCGAAATGATTCATTACGGCGTGACGAAAACGGCGCAACTGGGATTGTCCCGTGGCCTTGCCGAACATTGTGCAGGCACGGGCGTAACGGTGAACGCGGTATTACCCGGTCCGACGCATTCCGATGGTCTCGACGAAATGGCCGCGAAGGGCATGGGCAACAAGTCGTTCGCGGAGTTCGAGAAAGGCTTCTTCGAAACCGAACGACCGAGTTCGCTGCTCAAGCGATTTGCCACGACGGAGGAAGTAGCAAATATGGTGGTGTATGTGTGCTCGGAAGCGTCGTCGGCTACAAATGGCGCTGCGCTGCGAGTGGACGGCGGCGTTGTGCGGTCTGCTTTTTAGGCGATGGGCGCCGCGCAAGCGCAATCACACGCGCAATACACGTCCGTCCGGCCCGATGAGCGGCGGCAGGCGCGGTGTTGAGTCCGTGCCTTTGGGCGCCGTTTTTGCGTGTCCCGGGTTCGCCGGGGCAGAGGTGAGCGCCGGGGGCGCGAGGTTGGTTTTATCGGCGACTTGCTTGACGGCCGGGCCGCTCTTGCGCTTCTTCTTTACCTGCGCGGACTGCACCCCACGCGGCTTGGCCTTCGATTTATGCATCTGCGCTTCGGGCGGATTCCAGACTTCGACGTACCGCTGAGCGGCGACCGCTGCGAGCGAGCCCAAACCCATGAATGCGGCCAGGACCACAAGCACGACGTTCGAAGAAAATGTGGATAAAGCAGATCTCACAACAAGTGCTCCAGAGTGTTCAGTGTCCGCCAGCGCGCGAAAGTATAGCGTCCAGCGAGCGCTGCGATGTGTCGAGTTCAAGCAACGCGCTGTCCAGCCGTTGCAGCGCCAACGCGACCGTGCAGCCGTCCGCGTTCAGTTCCGGTTCGCTGCGCGTAGCGTCAAAAGCAGCCGATACCGCGCGCGTAGCCTGCACGTATCGCACGAGCGCAGCGGCTTCAGCAGAAGAATGACTGTTCATGTTTCGTGTCCATGCATAAGCATTCACCTGTATGAATATACAGTAATGGCGCACGACCGAAAAGGATTCGTGCGGCGATGAGCAGTGTGCACGTAAACCCGTCTGGTTTTAAGTTGCACTTAATTGTCTGAGGGCACATTACAAACGCGAGCTTTTATCGCCGTCACCAATGGCGGCTTTTGAATCAAGGCTTTCACCGCGAGGACACGTCATGGCCGCCAGCGCATCGTTTCAGAACATCAAGTCCACGATGAAAACCGATCACGCCCTGCCGCTGCACGAATGCCGGCTTTCCGAGGCCGTGGAAAGGCCGTGGGGCAAGCCATATCGAATGGTCGAATGGGCGCGCAAAAGCGATCCCTGCAGTCAGTTGAGCGTCGTGCCGGCAGAGTTCACCACCTCCGAGATTGCGGAAGTATTGCGCGCCCACGTTTCGGGGCGGCGCTACGGTCCCACGGACTCGGACGGAACGGTCCAGGAATGACCACGCTTCCGAGTGCGAATTAAACACCAGCAGCGGCGCTTTTGGCCGCTGCGCAACGGAAAAGGCGGATAAAAACGGGATAAAGACGGACGCAGCGTTCGACGCGGCTCCGGGTTATAGTTAAAACTTGATATAGTCCACAAATGGACTAATATGTGAATCAAGTTCTTAACGAGACTTATCTATGCCACGCGCTCAACGCGTCCCGCGCCCCATTCCGCCGCCACAGCCTTCCATAGCGGACATGTCCGCAGCGGGCTTGCGTGCGTTTTTCAATATCGCGCGCGACTGGACCTTGTCGGCCGATGAGCAGATTGTTTTGCTCGGCTCGCCCGGGCGGTCCACGTTCTTCAAGTGGAAAGCCACGCCGCAGACGGCGCGTCTCGGGCGCGACACGCTAGAGCGGCTCTCGCTGATTCTCGGCATTTACAAGGCCCTTCAGATCCTGTTGCCGCAAGCCGAAGCCGCCGATGGCTGGATCAAGCGCGCAAATACCGCGCCACCATTTGGCGGACGGCGTGCCCTCGACCGCATGCTCGCGGGCAACGTGAGCGATCTTGTGGCGGTTCGCCAATATCTCGATGCGATGCGAGGCGGCTGGGCGTGAGCGATCTATCCAATTTGCCGCAAGCCGAAAACGACTGGCATGCTGAGTGGCCGCACACCGACCTCAACTGGTCGCCAGCCTATCGGGTGATTCCCACGCGTTTTCCCGCCGTGAACCTGTTCGATCGGGTTGCGTCACCCCAGGATTTCGATGCCCTTTACGCGCTCGAGGCCATGACCAATGACCGCCTGCGTACGGAAGTGGGCGACCTGGATCTGGTGCCGCTCGCCGAGCGCCAGTTCGGCGCGGGTTACGGCCCGATCATGGCCGCCTTCACCCATCTGAACCCGAACGGCAGCCGTTTCTCCGATGGCAGCTACGGCGTGTTTTATTGCGCACGCGACCGGCGCACGGCGATTGAGGAGACCCGTTATCACTCGGCGCTGTTCCTCGCGGATACGAAACAAGCGCCGCTGCGTCAGCAGATGCGGCTCTACACGGTATTGGCGCAGGGCGATGTCATCGATCTATGCAAGGGTCGACTGGAACAAGCCGCGCTCGATCCCGCGATTCTTTCGCCATCCAGTTACGTCGCGGGCCAAGCGATGGGACGGGCTGCACGGGAAGCGGGCGCACCGGGGATCGCGTATCCGTCGGTGCGGGACCACGGCGGCGAATGCCTCGCCGCTTTCCGCACTACCCTGCTGCGCGATTGCCATCACGCCGCGTACCTGGAATACGAGTGGAATGGCGAGGCCGTGACCAACGTCTTCGAAATGAGCAAGGTCGGTTAAGCCGGACGTCTCAACTCGCTGATCGAACTAACTGATAGCCACCGCCGTCGACGACCGTACGCGCGCGATCTTCTTGGTCGCAGGACGTGCGGCCGTCGACGCGGTTTTTGATGCGCTTTTCGATGCAGCGCGTTTTGACACCATCGCCAGCGATTCCGTCCTGACGTCTTTCGACGAGTTCTTTAGCGCAGCCGCTTTCGCCTTTTGACTGGACTTGGCGAGCAGCCGGGCGAGCCGTGGATCCGCGCCATTCGCCTGACTCTTGCGACCTCGGGCTGCTTCGCGAGCGCGGCGCTTTGCGTCTTTCTCCAGAAAAATAGCGAGCACAGCTTCGTCGGTTTTCAGGCCGGATCGGCGGGAAGGCGGCAGTTCATCGGCAAGCTCACCGGCTTCGAACGCTTCGATCACCGCCGGATGGACATAACATTTGCGGCACACGGCCGGTGTGTTGCGCAATATCTTCGATACTTCCTTGATCGTGCCGACCACATGCTTGCGCGCTTCGGTCACGGTTTCCCACGCAAGCTTGCGCAACGCCGCCAGGGCGAACACGCTGCCGGCCCATGTCCGGTAGTCCTTAGCAGTAAAGTCGGCGCCGGTGATGTCGTGAAGGTAGTCGTTGATATCGGAGGAACTGACCGTGTGGCGTTCGCCGCTCGCATCGAGGTACTGGAACAAGTCGTGGCCCGGCAGGTCCATGCAGCGTTTTATGATCCTGGCAATGCGCGGGTCGCTCACCGAGACATCGTGTTCGATCCCGCTCTTGCCGCGGAACTGGAAGCGCAGCGTGCCCGATTTGACGCTCAGGTGTTTCTTGCGCAGCGTGGTGAGTCCATACGATTTATTGTCGCGCGCGTATTCTTCGCTGCCTACGCGAATCAGCGTGGTGTCGAGGAGCCTGACCACTGTGGCCAAGACCTTGTCGCGGGGCATGCCGTCGAGTTCGAGGTCCCGGGTGACGCGTGCACGCAGTTTTGGTAGTACGG
Source organism: Burkholderia sp. S171 (assembly GCF_009766085.1). GTDB lineage: Bacteria > Pseudomonadota > Gammaproteobacteria > Burkholderiales > Burkholderiaceae > Caballeronia. Next base: position 68,325 of record NZ_LMUF01000019.1, read on the forward strand.
CGCTGAACGCCAGCATCCGTTCGTACTTGGTTGCGTCGCGGGTTTCGCGCCAATGCGGGTGATATCGATATTGCTTGCGGCCGCGGGCATCGCGGCCGGTAGCTTGCAGATACCCGCGTGAGTCGGGGCAAATCCAGACGTCGGTATAAGCAGGCGGGATGGCGAGTGCGTTGATCCGCTTGATGTCGGCGTCGTCAGAGAGGGGATTGCCCTGGGTATTGAAGTAGACGAAGGCGCCGTTTTTCCACGCCCGCGTGTAGCCGGGGCGGGCGTCATCGACGTAGCGCAAACCTGGGGGCAGGTCTTCCGGACAGCCCTTGATCTCGCTCTGCGGTTGTGGGTCCAGGGTTGATGTCACTGCGTGCCTCGCTTGGATCTCGCTCGATTAGCCGGGATTCAAGCAAAGCCCATACCTACGGCTCTATCAACCTACGGTAATGCCAGCTCTTTTGCCCCTTCCGCACTCGCCCAACCCTGCTTGACCGACCAGCGCTGCTCCGTGCCGGCCTCGACAATCGTGAGACGCCCGTCGTCGGTATAAGCACCCGTGTCGATAAAAATCTGCGACCCGATCTGCTTGATCGCCTTCATGGGCGTGTGCCCGCAATAGGTCGGCGATAACCCCCGCTGCCATGCAGCCTTCGCTGTTCCCAGCGCAAGCGAGCGTCCCCACAGCATCTGCTGGCGGACATCGTCGGGAAAATACGCGACTTCCAGATCAGCGTCGCTGCCAAAAAACTCGGCATGCAGCACGTTGAACCGCGTCGGACCGTCACCCACAATTCGCACCAAAGGAACGCTCGCCAGCTTCGCGGCAATCCCCTGCAATTGATCGTCGGTCAGGTTCGCCGCCCACGCTCCGCCAATTGAATACCACACATGGCGCTGCATCTTGCCCGCCGCGACCGCGCACAACGCGTCTTCGTGATTGCCAAGCACAGGGTAGAACCAGGGTTTGTCGAGCAGGTCGATACCGCCAAGCGAATCACTGCCGCGATCGACCAGATCGCCGACGGAAAACAGGCGATCACGCGATCCGTCGAAACCAATTTCGCTGAGCAGATAACGCAGGGCGTCGACGCAGCCATGCAGATCGCCGACCACAAGGTCACGACCAACTTTGTTCGCCGGATGCCAGCAAACGACAGGATGAGTAGAAGCAGTCATAGCAGCAATTTTAAGCTTACAAAACACAGGGTTACGCGCACCAACCCGCTTACCAGCAATTAACAGCCCACATTCTGGAACGGCCAATACCAATGCGCAATACGTCCATCTGAGCGCGGCAATAATTGCCGCGCTCAGATGGACGACAGCGCATTTATTGCGGCGTTGAACGGAGTTTGGCGACCTGATCGGCGGACGTCGTCGATTGTGGATTGCCAAATGTCTTTGTCACATAGTTGCTGATCGCGGCAATCTGTTCATCATTGAGTTCATTCGCGAACGCGGGCATAAAAACGTTGGCATCTTTCGTCTGACGACTCACGCCGTGCAGCATGACCATTGTCAGATTGTTAGCTGCTGATGTCCCGACCACGCTGTTATGAATCAGCGACGGATAAGCCCCCGCCGCGCTGCCGCCCCGTCCTTCGCCCGTCCAGCTATGGCACGTCGCACAGTTGGCGATAAACAATTGCGCACCGTTCACGCCGCTGATCGCCGTGCCGCGCATTGCCGTGACGTCCGCATTAGTTGGCTTACCGAAGGAATCACGCGGATGGATGTCGCCACCGCTCTGCGCCGGCACCGAACGCAGGTACACCACGATCGAACGCAAATCCTCGGGCGTCATGTACTGCGTGCTGTTCTGCACGACATCCGCCATCGGGCCAGCCGCATTCGCCCGGCCATGTGCCACGCCCGTCGCGAGATATTGCGTCAGCTCGTCGTCGGTCCATCCGCCAACGCCCGCGTTCTTGTCCGGCGTGACATTGAACGCGTGCCAGCCGGATAGTTCGGCGCCGCTGAGACGCTCGCTGGTCTTCAGGCCCTGCATCACATTTCTAGGCGTATGGCATTCCTCGCAATGCGCGAGACCGCCAACCAGATAAGCGCCCCGATTCCATTCCGCGCTCTGCTGCGGGTCGGGCACAAAACGGCCTTCCTTGAAATTGAACATGTTCCAGAACACCATCAGCCAGCGCTGGTTGAACGGAAACGACAGCGCGTTGCGAGGCGGCGTGTAGTGGATTGGCGTAAGCGTGTTCAGATAGGCACGGATCGCGAGGACGTCTGCGTCGGTGACCTTCGTATATTCGGCGTACGGGAAAGCCGGGTACAAGCGCTCACCGCTCTTGCCAATGCCTTCATGCATTGCGCGGAGGAAGTCGGTGTCGCTCCATCGGCCAATGCCGGTATCCGGATCGCTCGTGATATTGGGCGTATAGATCGTCCCGAACGGCGTGCTGATCGGCAGACCGCCCGCGAACGGACGGCCTTTATCGGCGGTGTGGCACGCCACGCAATCGCCCGCGCGCGCAAGGTATTCGCCGCGCTTGATCAGGTCCGCGCCGGCCAGCGTGTCGCGCTGCACGACCATGGGCTCCGTCGCGGTGGTCTGCGCGTGCGCGGACTGAATCAGCGTGTGAAAACTCACGCCCGTGATGGCGAGCGCAAGAACGGCGAGCGCGCCGCCCAGGCGTTTGCCGAGTGTGTTACAGCGTTTCGCGTCGCGAGGTTTGGGGTTCTTCATCGTGGATCTCCGTCGGCGCGCTATCAAAGTTCTTTCTTCAGCTTGTCGGCGAGACGCAGCGACAACGCGGACAACGTCAGCGTGCAATTCACCGATGCCGCCGTCGGCATTACCGCGCTGCCGGCAATGAAGAGGTTCGCGTGGTCGTGCGTGCGGCATTCGGAATCCACGACGGAATCCTTCGGGTCCGCCCCCATGATGGTCGTCCCCATGATGTGGTTGTTCGGAGCGAATTTATCGTCGAAGGTAATCTCCGTGCCGCCGAACAATTCCGCGATCCGCGCATACTGCGCACGGGTGTCCACTGCGCTTTTCTTCACGTAGTCGTTGATCGAGTAATAGATCTCGGGCTGCGGGATGCCAAGCGAATCCTTGTGATCCGACGAGGGAATCACACGGTTCTGCGGCTCGGCCAGATGCTCATGGAAGCTGTTGATGTTCATCGTGCGCGCGGCACGGTCGCGGATCTGCCGGTCGAGCTCGGCCCCCGTCATGCCCTTCGCGATCAAGTCAGCCGTGACCGACATGGTGGGTACGCCATTCGACAAATGCAGCTTCTTCGCCGAGTATTCCGAGCGGAAAGCGCCGTCACGGAAATTCACGACGGAGGTCATTTCCATCGGCCCGCGTCCTGGCCACACCGGTTCATTGGCGAGGAAGGTCACGCCGGTGCCGGGGTGATCCATCAGGTTGCGTCCGACCTGATCCGAACTGTTGCCAATGCCGCTCTTGAACCGGTCGGACACCGACTGCAACATCAGCTTCGGCGTTTCAATACCGTTAGCCGCGAGCACGAAGAGCTTGCCCGTGACACGCGTGCTGTTGCCGTTCGGGTCCTTGTAATGGACGGCGGTGATCAGGCCTTTATCGTCGCTCTCGATCTTGTAGACGACCGCTTGCGCGATCAGCTTCGCACCCGCGCGCTCGGCTTTCTCCGCATGCGTGATGCCGTTGTACATGGCGGCGATCGGGCAGATCGGCATGCAATTGTTATTGCCGCAGCAAGTCGGGCGGGCGTCATACGGGCGGCTGTTGCGCGCGACCGGCTCCGGCACCACGTGATAATTCTGTGCGTTGAGGACATCGGCGAAACGCTGGTCCATGTAGGACAGCGGCAGCATATCCATGGGGTAGGGCTTGGAACGCGGCGAGCCAAGATCAACGTTGTTGCCCGGCCCCGACACGCCAAGCTGTACCTCGGCGGCGAAGTACCACGGCTCAATGGTCTCATACGGGATCGGCCAGTCACGACCTACGCCATACAGCGTCTTCAGCTTGAAATCGGCAGGCAGCAAGCGCCATGCAGCAGCGGCCCAGTGCCAGGTCGTCCCCCCTACGAGCCGCAAGTATTGCGACGCGTACGGGTACTCGCCCTTCTGGATCAGGTAGTTGTTCTCGGGCGAATACTCGGGATGCGGCGCGTAAAGCGTCGACGGATACGGTGTAGCGAAATCGGCTTTCGCCGGCGAGTTACGAAAATTCTCGACGATCTGCCAGCGCGGAATGCGCGGCCCGCCTTCGAGCAGGATTACGGATGCGCCCGCGGTCGCGAGCTGATGCGCGACGAGTCCGCCCGCAACCCCCGATCCGACGACCACGACATCGGCCGAATTCGAATTTGCCATTTGTTGTTGTCCTGTGAGGGGTGGTTTTTATTTGCTTCGGTCGCGCTGTCAATGCTGTTTGCCAGGCAGCGCGCCGGCTTGATGCTGTTCTCTTGATGTGTTCAGGCCGCGCCGGGCGGCTTCTGCGTCCAGTAGAACGGCACGTCGCGGCAATACGATGGAATGGTCAGCACGTCGTTGACGGGATCGAACATCAGCGCGCGTTCGTAGGCGACCACGCTCACGCGCGGGGCATCGCCGACAAGACCGAGATACCACGCCCGCATGATCGCGGTGACCGTGCCGGCGAGCTTGGGCGTGTCAGCCTTGAGCGCCTGCGTCACCGTATCCGACGGCACGCCGCCATGCGCCGCGAGCCAGACATTCAGGGCGCTCACGTTGCCGGCAAACTCGCTGTCCGACTTCGACAGCGCGTCATACACGCGCTGAGCCAGCGCAGGATCGAAGGCGGTGCGGCCGGTCAGTTTGCGCGAGAGCAGCAGGAAGCCGTCCAGACCCGCAGGCGGGGTATCGGCGAAAGCCTGGGTGAAGAATGTTGGGAAACCGAACCCCGCGGAAGTGAACGCGAGCGCGACTGCTGACGCACACGCGCCAAGAACAAAACGCCGGCGAGCGGCCGACTGTGCGTGCGTTATGGGGTGGTCGAGTTGTGTCATGTGGTGAGGTCCCAATTCGCGTTGTTCAAAGAGGTGATGATCGATTGCACCTGTCGATATCCCCCGACTAATTTTTTGAAGGCTTGCCTTGAGCACTCATTGCGACTCATTGCGCGCGGCCGAAGCATGCACGATGAAGCGGATAACAACCAGCCCTTTGGTCGTTGGCAATTGAAAGGCGCACGGGCAATAATCGCGGCACTTGAAGCATAAGACACGCCGGCATCTTTCGATCGCTTGCACGATACCGCGCCGAACCCGCTTAACGCTATAACCAGACCACTATAAAAAATGAATTTCGTTCCCCAGGTACTTCGCTATCGCCCGCGGGCGGTGATTGCCCTCGTGGTTGGTGTGATCGTGGCGCTTTTGGTTCCACATGACTTCACACCGATCGTGCGCGGACTCATCGGATGGGACAGTACCGTATGGCTGTATCTCGCGCTTATCTGGATTCAGATGGGACTTGCGCGTCAGGACAAAGTGCAGAAGCTCGCTGAACGCGAGGATGAAAACGCAGGCATGGTATTGCTGATCATCAGCCTGGCCGCCATCGCCAGTCTTATCGCTATTGTTTTCGAACTGGCCGCTGCGAAGAACCTCGGCGGGCACGGCGCGTTGCTCCACTATCTGCTGACAGCATTCACCATGCTGGGGGCGTGGTTCCTCATCCCGACCATCTTCACGCTCCACTACGCGCGCCACTACTATCAGTCAGCGGGCGAGGAGACATCGCTGAAATTTCCCGATGCCCATCTCAAGCCGGACTATTGGGACTTCCTCTATTTCTCGTTCACGATCGCCGTGGCGTCGCAGACTTCGGATGTCGTGCTCTGCTCCAACGAAGTCCGGCGGGCGGCGCTCGCCCAGTCCGTCCTTTCGTTCTTCTTTAATGCTGCGGTGATTGGTTTATGTGTCAACACGGCAGCCAGTTTGCTTGGACCTTGAGACGATCAGAGAAGCAAATATTGCCGTCACGTATGGTTGGCTTCGGGCGTAATTTCCGTATGGAATAAATTAGTCGGGATGGCTGACAATTTTTGACAACGGGCTAGCGCACCGCAAGCCCGTCTTTCGTATAACGATTCCCGAACACCCCGTGTAAAAACGCCGCTGGCAGCGCGTGCTTTTTTACACGGCTCTGCAGTTCCGCATGAGGTCGACCCACGACGCGCATCAGAGCCTATCGCTTTCCCCCGGTTTCAACAGAATTTCAAGAACATGGCACACGCCTTGCTCTAGCTATTCCGCATCCCTCTTCCCTCCGATAAAAGCACCGGACGCATGCGCCGCAGATTCTTCTGCCGCGAGCGCATCCCATCGCTTTTCATCCATCAAACGCCAGGAGTCAGCCTTGTCCTTGAACGTCTTGCTTGTCGCTTCCGAGGCTGTACCGCTAGCCAAAACCGGCGGACTGGGTGACATGGTCAGCGCGTATGCCGTTGCATTGCGTGAAGCCGGAGTCGATGCCGCGATCCTCATTCCGGCCTATCCGAACGCGCTGCAGATGGTCGAGGGATTACAGAAGGTTGCTTCAGTGACGGGGCTCCCGGGCGGAGATGGCGCGTTGTATCGCGGCCGCATGCCCGATACCGGCGTGCCAGTGATCCTGCTGCGCATGGATCATTTGTATGCTCGAGAAGGGCTCTATCAAGACGCGAAAGGACGCGACTACGAAGACAACGCGATTCGTTTCGCGTCGTTATCGGCGGCGGCGGTGAAGATCGCGGAAGGCGTTCGAGGCTTCAAGAAGCCGGACATCGTGCACGCACATGACTGGCATTCAGGACTCACGCCGCTCTTGATGAAGCAAGCTGGCGTGCACGCAAAAAGCGTTTTCACGATCCACAATCTGGCGTTCCAGGGCAACTATTCGCTCTCGCTTGGTGCAGCGCTCAACGTGCCTGCCAAGTGGCTCGTGCCGGCGTTGACCGAACCGAAAAGCATCGAATTTTATGGTGCGTTGAGTCTGATGAAAGCCGGCATTGTCCATGCCGACCACGTTGCTACCGTCAGCGAAACGTATGCCCGCGAAATCCTCACGCCGCGCTTCGGCCACCTGATGGAAGGCGTGCTGCAAAGTTGCGCGGGCAAGCTGTCGGGGATCATTAACGGTATTGATGTCGATACCTGGGACCCCAAGACCGATCCGCAAATCGCTCGCCATTATTGTTTCGACGATATGCGCGGCAAGCACGCCTGCAAGCGCGAATTGCAGCAGATGTTCGGCCTTCCCACCGATCCCTTCGCGCCGGTGCTCGCGCTCGGCAGCCGGATGACATCGCAAAAAATGGCCGATGTCGCCGTGGAAGCCATTCCCGCGCTGCTGGAACAGTATCCGCGTCTGCAGATTGCGGTGCTCGGCAAAGGTGAAGCGCATATAGAAGCCGCGTTCCAGCGGCTGGCGCAGACCTGGCCGGATCGCGTGGGTGTCTATATAGGTTACGACGAGCGCCGCGCGCATGCGCTGCATGCCGGTGCTGACATCCTGCTGCATGGCAGCCGCTTCGAGCCCTGCGGCCTCACGCAGATCTACGCCATGCGTTATGGCACGTTGCCCGTGGCATCGCGCGTGGGCGGCCTGGCGGACACGATCGTGGATGCGGCCGAAGCAGCTGACACGGCGGGGCATCAGACGGGTTTCCAGGCATCTCCCCTAGGCGGCTTCGAGGGCGCAATGTCCTCGCGCCCGGCGACCGGTTTCCTGTTCGACGGCGACCGTGTCCAGGATGTGATCGCCGCCGCGGCCCGCGCCATCGACGCCTTCATGCGTCCGCAACAATGGCGCACGCTTCAACGCAACGCGATGGCACGCGACTACGGATGGAACCAGGCGGTAGCGAAATATGTCCAGCTATACGCGGGTCTCACCGACGCGCGTCCTGCCAAAGCACCGTTGCGCACACGTCGCGTGCCGGTCACGGTTCGGGCGGTCCCGGTCATTTCGGTGGCCGAGGCAGATCGTCGGGAAGCGCAACAGGCACAATTGGCGCAATTCGTCGCACGCAGCGCCTGACGTTCCACGCACCCCTTTTCGATGGTACGGTTACAGGGTTGGCCGTTCGCCGTGCATTGATTGCGGTGCGCGGCGAACGCATGTCGTCTGACTGAACCCGCATGCTGGTCGCGAACCATTGGCTACGCTCAGGCTCCGACATACGTCAGGAAACGTGAGAGAGGCGCGGCACGCTACGTGCTGTATCCCTCAAGCGACCCTGGCGCCGCACCGAACGGCGTATCGCCTGATGACTTGACGTCTGTCGTCCATGGTCGATACGCACCGCACTCGTCACCCCGGAATTGGTGCTTTGAAGACTGTCTGAGGCTCGTCTGCCGTAGCCGTTCTTGCGGTTTGGTTTATTGCCTGGTTGAGCGCGATCGCGTTTTCCCGCATCCACGCCATAGCAGGACGAACTGGAAAAGACGACCGATGGAACACCATCACATGCTTCAAGCGTATGCGCCAAGAATTTATTTCATCGACCCGCTTCTCGTCGGACCATTACCTGAGTGGTCCGCACAATTCGAGCATGCCGCCGCGCTGGGCTTCGATCACGTCCTGATCGGCGCACCGTTCCAGCCGGGCAGCAGCGGCCACAGACAGGCCGTGGCCGACCATCACAAGCTTCACTCCGTATTCGAATCCGACGCGCCCGCGAGCGAAGGCCTGCGCGTGCTTGCAAGCCAGGCGACCAAGCACGGCCTGACCTTGCTGGTCGATATCACGCTCGACCAGGTCAGCGCCGAAGGCGGTTTGTTCCAGGACAACCGCCACTGGTTTCATCCGTTTGAAGCGGCTGAAGCCCGGCTCGACCCGCGTCACGCGCCGCATGAAGAAAGCGTTGCGCATGCAAATTTCGGCGATGGCGAAGCAGCCCAGGCGCTCACCGAATGGTGGGCGCGCGAGTTGATGCTGCTGGCCGATGCCGGCATTGGCGGCTTTCGCTTCGAGGCGCCGCACAAGGTGCCGGCGCACGTATGGCGCAGGCTCGGCGCGGCTGTTCGTGAACGTCATCCGCAAACGAAATGGCTTGCATGGACCGTCGGCATCAGCCGTCAGGACCTCGCCGCGCTCGCCGACGCCGGTTTCGACTCGGTGTTTTCATCGTCGCGATGGTGGGACTATCAGGGCAACTGGCTCTTCGACGAACACGCCGCGCTGTTTCGCATCGCGCCGCCCATTGCGTTTCCGGAAGAGCCTTACGGCTCACGCCTGCTGCACGATCTGCCTGACACCGGCGACTCGTCGCTGGTGGAGCGAGCCTACCGGCGCGCGTTGTACACAGCGGCAGGCATAGGCACGGGCCTGCTCGTGCCTATGGGCTTCGAATACGGCGTCACTCAGCCGCTCACTTACAACCACGGCAGCGCGGAAGAATTCCGTCGCGCCCGGGAAGGGGCGCGTTTTAATGTATCGGCGGAAGTGGCCCACGCCAACGCGTTGCAACGCAACTCGGCGGCGCTGGCGAGCACGGGTGAACTGCGCGCGCTGACGGGCGCAGGCACGCCCTACGCAGCCATTCTGCGTGGCAGCGGCCCGGACCTGCGGGTCGCGGCCGAAGCGGCGTTGATTGTGCTGAATCCGGATCTCACCACGCCGGTTTATGTCGATACGCGCCATCTGCTGGACGGCGCACCGGGCAACTTCACGCGGTTTCGGGCAATCGACGAGGACACGACGGAAACGCCGCTGCCGCTCGCGCCTTTCCTGTTGCAGCCCGGCGAAGTGCGCCTGCTGCGCGGCGCGGCCGAGCCGCCCATCTTGCTGGCACAGCCGCAGGTCAAGCGCGGTGCCAAGGCGGCCGACAAGAAGTCCGTGAACGAAGCGTTAGTGGCGCCGCGGGTGGCGATCGAAAGCGTGACGCCATCGGTCGATCACGGCCGCTTTCCGGCGAAGCGGATCGTGGGCGAAGCGGTTGAAGTCACGGCGGCGATTTTCGCGGAAGGCCACGACAAGATCGCGGCTGCCGTGCAATGGCGCGCCGCCGATGAAACCGACTGGCACGAAGCGCCCATGGTCCCGGTCCTGCCGCTCGGCAACGACCTGTGGATCACGCACATTCCAATCGATCGCCTGGGCCGTCATGAATTCACCGTGATCGCGTGGCGTGACGACTTCGCTTCGCTGATCGATCACATGCAGAAGAAGCTGAAGGCCGGCCAGACAGTTGAACTTGAACTGGAGGAATTGCGGCATTTATTCGCGCTGATCCTGGCCGAGGTGAAAACCACCGAAGGCGCGCAGACGGAACCGCTGGAAGGGATCGTCAAGCATTTCGCCAAAGCCGACGCCGACACGCGCCTCACGTTGGCGCTCGCGCCGGAAACCGCGCAGGCGATTGAGGCGGCGCGGCACCGGCCGTTCCTGTCGCGTGATCCTGTGACATATCGCATCGACGCCGAACGCGCCGCCGCGCGCTTTGCAAGCTGGTACGAGATCTTCCCGCGCTCCATGAGCGACGACGAAAATCGCCACGGCACGTTCGTCGATGTGATCGGCAAAATGCCGCGCATTCGCGAGATGGGTTTCGACGTGCTGTACTTCCCGCCGATCAACCCCATTGGCGTGGCGAACCGCAAGGGCAAGAACAATACGCTCACCGCGCTACCCGGCGACGTGGGCAGCCCCTACGCGATCGGCGGCAAGGAAGGCGGCCACGACGCCGTGCATCCGGAACTCGGCAACCTGGACGACTTCAAGCAGATGCTGGAAGCGGCGCGTGCCCACGGTCTGGAGATCGCACTCGATTTCGCCGTGCAATGCGCACCGGATCATCCGTGGCTAAAGGAGCATCCCACATGGTTTGCATGGCGCCCGGACGGCACGTTGCGTTATGCGGAAAATCCGCCGAAGAAGTATCAGGACATCGTGAATCCTGACTTCTACGCGCAGGACGCAAAGCCGGAACTCTGGCTTTCATTGCGCGACGTTTTCCTGTTCTGGATCGCGGCAGGCGTGAAGATTTTCCGCGTCGATAATCCGCACACCAAACCCATGCCGTTCTGGGAATGGGTGATTGGCGATGTACGTTCGCGTCATCCCGATGTCATGTTCCTGGCCGAAGCGTTCACGCGTCCGCGCGTGATGAACCGCCTCGCCAAGCTCGGTTTTTCGCAGTCGTACACGTACTTCACGTGGCGCGAGTCGAAGCGCGATTTCCTCGAATACATGCATGATCTGACGCAGACGGACGCGAAGGATTATTTCCGCCCGAACTTCTTCGTCAATACGCCCGATATCAACCCGCGCTTCCTGCAACGCGCGGGCCGCGCCGGTTTCGTGATCCGCGCCGCGCTCGCCGCGACGTTATCCGGGCTGTGGGGCGTGTATAGCGGCTTCGAACTCTGCGAAGCTGCCGCGCTGCCGAACAGCGAGGAATATCTCGACTCCGAGAAGTATCAGATCCGGGCATGGGACTGGAACCGGCCGGGGAATATTGTTGGAGAAATCACCGCGCTGAACCGGATCAGGAAGGCGAATCCGGCGCTGCATTCGCATCTCGGCGTCAGCTTCCTTCCCGCTCACAACGACAACATCCTGTTCTTCGAGAAAGCGAATGCAGCACGCGACAACATCGTGCTGGTCGCGATCAATCTTGATCCGTTCAACGAACAAGGCGCGGACGTGGAACTGCCGTGGCAGACGTTGAATAATTGGGGCGTGCAGGAATGGGACGCGCTGGCCGTGGAGGACCAGATGACAGGCGAGCGGTTCGAATGGCGCGGCAAAAAGCAGCATATCCGCCTCGATCCAAACACGCGGCCGTTTGCGATATGGAGAATCGCGCCGACCTGGGGATTGCCGCGGGCACCAACACCCCTCTGAGCGTCACCTGACAGTCATCATCACGACGGCACTCGCCGACGTGGCACAGAACAACTCATACAGCCGGGACAAAACACCGTCGCGGCTCAAGGAGCGACACGTGAAGCGTAACAAGAACTCGACTCTCAGCAACGATCCGCTCTGGTACAAAGACGCGATCATTTATCAGATCCACATCAAGTCCTTCTTCGATGCGAACAACGACGGCATCGGCGATTTCCCCGGCCTGCTCGCGAAGCTCGACTACATCTCCGAACTCGGCGTCGATACGATCTGGCTGCTGCCGTTCTATCCGTCACCACGGCGCGACGACGGTTACGACATCGCCGATTATCGCAACGTGCACCCCGATTACGGCACGCTCGCCGACGTGAAGCGGTTCATTCAAGAAGCGCACGCGCGCGGCATTCGCGTGATCACTGAACTCGTCATTAATCACACGTCCGACCAGCACCCGTGGTTCCAGCGCGCTCGCCTCGCGAAGCCGGGCTCGAATCATCGCAACTACTACGTCTGGTCGGATACCGACAAGAAGTACGAAGACACGCGGATTATTTTTATCGATTCGGAGCCGTCCAACTGGACGCATGATCCGGTCGCCGGCCAGTATTACTGGCACCGCTTCTTTAACCACCAGCCGGACCTGAACTTCGATAACCCCGCCGTGCTGAAGGAAGTGCTTCAGGTGATGCGCTTCTGGCTCGATATGGGCATCGACGGTTTGCGGCTGGACGCCGTGCCCTATCTGGTTGAACGCGAAGGCACGAACAACGAAAATCTGCCGGAAACGCACGCGATCTTGAAGAAGATCCGCGCGACGATCGACGCGGAATACCCGAACCGTATGTTGCTGGCCGAAGCGAACCAATGGCCGGAAGACGTGAAAGAGTATTTCGGCGACGAAGACGAATGCCACATGGCCTTCCACTTCCCGCTGATGCCGCGCATCTATATGTCGATTGCGAGCGAGGACCGCTTCCCGATCACGGACATCATGCGCCAGACGCCGGATCTCGCGCCGACCAACCAGTGGGCCATTTTCCTGCGCAATCACGACGAACTCACGCTGGAAATGGTCACGGATTCCGAGCGCGATTATTTGTGGAACACGTACGCGAGCGATCGGCGCGCACGGCTGAATCTCGGCATTCGCCGACGTCTTGCGCCGCTGATGGAACGCGACCGTCGGCGGATTGAGCTGATCAATTCGCTGCTGCTTTCCATGCCCGGTACGCCCGTGATCTATTACGGCGATGAACTCGGCATGGGCGACAACATTCACCTGGGCGACCGTGACGGCGTGCGTACGCCGATGCAATGGTCATCGGATAGAAATGGCGGATTCTCGCGCGCCGATCCGGAGCAACTCGTGCTGCCGCCCGTCATGGGCGCGCTCTACGGGTATGACGCTGTAAACGTGGAATCGCAGAGCCGCGACCCGCACTCGCTGCTCAACTGGACCCGCAAGATGCTGACGGTGCGTCGCGGGAAACAGGCATTCGGCCGGGGCACGATCCGTTTCCTGCGTCCGAACAACCGCAAGATCCTTGCGTATCTGCGTGAGGTTGAAGGCGAACCGCCGATCCTGTGCGTGGCGAATCTGTCGCGCGCGCCGCAGGCCGTGGAACTCGATTTGTCCGAGTACGCCGGTTCGGTGCCGCTCGAAATGACGGCGGATTCCGCGTTTCCGCCGATCGGTCAGCTCACGTATTTGCTGACTTTCCCGCCGTACGGTTTCCTGTGGTTCCAGTTGTGCCCGGGCAATCAGCGTCCGGCATGGAGCCAGGCGCCGTCCGAGCAATTGCCCGAATTCGTGACGATGGTGATCCGCGCCGGCCAGACCGGTCCGACACCGGAAAACGTACGCTTGCTTGAATCCGAAGTGCTGCCGTCTTATTTGAGCAAGCGGCGCTGGTTTGCATCGAAGGACAAGAAGCTGCTCGGCGTGCGTCTCGCTGCGTTGACGACCATTCCGGAAGCAGGTTTCGCGTTCACGGAGATCGAAGCCGATCTCGGCGATCACGTCGAACGCTACGTGCTGCCGCTCACGATTGCGTGGGGCACTGAGACTACCTCGCCGCTTTATATGCAGCTCGCGCTCGCGCGAGTGCGCCAGGTGCGTAATATTGGCCATATCACCGACGCCTTTGCTGTTCCAAACTTCACCTATGGCGTGCTGAAGAAACTCCTGCAGCGGGCGGTCGTTCCCACCGTGCAGAAGAGCGAGATCCGCTTTATTCCGACCGAACGCCTCGACGCACTCGCGGCCAATTTCAGACCGGGGGAACCGCCGCCGGAAATTCGCTGGCTGGCGGCGGAGCAGAGCAACAGCTCCCTTGTGATCGGCGATCAGATCGTGCTGAAACTGGTGCGTCGCCTGGTTGGCGGGATTCATCCGGAAGCCGAAATGAGCCGGCATCTGACGAAGCTCGGTTATCAGAACACGGGGCCGTTGTTCGGAGAAGTCGTGCGTGTGGACCCGGAAGGCGTGCCGCATACGCTGTGCATCTTGCAAGGGTTTATCGATAACCAGGGCGATGCATGGAACTACGCGCTCGATTACCTGCGCCGCACCGTCGATGAACTCGCGCTGGCAGTGGATACCGACGACCATTCGATGGACCGCGAGAAGGAAATGCTGGGTATCGAAGGCTACAGAAAGGTCACGGGGATCATCGGGCAGCGGCTGGGCGAACTGCATGTCGCGCTCGCGCAACCTTCCGACGACCCGGCTTTTGCGCCCGAAAAGGCGTCGAAGAAGGACGTGCGCGGCTGGAACGACGGCACGCACACGCTGCTCGTGACGGCGCTCGACATCCTGGCGGCCAAATTACTGGAATTCAGCGAGCATGACCGGGCGATGGCGCAAAGCCTGCTCGATCGCCGCGACTTGCTACTCGCGGCAGTGCAAAAGCTCGTGCCGGAAGACGCCACTGCATTGCGCATCCGTATCCACGGCGACTTCCACCTCGGGCAGGTGCTGATGGCGCAAGGCGACGCTTTCCTGATCGACTTCGAGGGTGAACCGGCACGTCCACTGGAAGAACGACGCAAGAAATCGAGCCCATTGCGGGACGTGGCCGGCTTATTGCGTTCCTTGTCCTATGCCAGCGCTGCCGCGCAGCCGACGACCGGAAACGCACCGCAGGCAACGGCCGATCGTAAGCGCGCGTTGTTCGAGCGCCTGCGCGGTCATGGCGAGGAAGCGTTCCTGCTTGAATATCAAGCGGCGGTGGCCGCTTCACCGCAACCCGTTGCCGGCGATGAAGCCACATTTGCCGCCCTGCTCGATCTTTTCCTGATCGAGAAGGCCGCCTACGAAATCCGCTATGAAGCGGCGAACCGTCCGACCTGGATCGGCTTGCCGTTGCGTGGCCTCGCGTCGCTGGCGAGCCGCCTGCTTGGCGATACGGGCGCACCGCCCGCCCCCGGCTCGCGACCCGTGGACGCCGCACTCAAGGACACCTCTGATGGAAACGAACATGAATAAGCGCACAGACGACAGGCTGCTGACCGAAGGTCTGCATCCGCTCGATATCGACGCGCTGGTCGAAGCTCGCCATCCCGATCCGTTTTCGAAGCTCGGGCTGCATCAGACAGATGCCGGTCCCGTGGTTCGGGTGCTGTTGCCCGGCGCAACCGGCGTGCAGGTGCTCGAGCGCGACAGCAGCAAGCCGCTCGGCACGCTGACGCAGGTTCATCCGGCGGGGTTGTTTATCGGGTTTATCGATGAGATGCAGGCGTACCGGCTCAATATCGATTGGCACGGCACGCCGCAAGAAGTCGCCGATACCTATTCGTTCGGCCCCGTATTAAACGATGAAGCGTTGAACCGCATCTCCGGCGGGGACCCGTATGCGGTGATGGAGTGCCTGGGCTCGCGGCCGGTCGTGCATGGCGACGTGGCCGGTGTGCGCTTTGCCGTATGGGCACCGAATGCGCGGCGTGTCTCGGTGGTCGGCGACTTCAACTCGTGGGACGGCCGCCGGCATCCCATGCGCCTGCGCCACAGCGCCGGCGTCTGGGAACTGTTCGTGCCGGGACTCGGTGCGGGCACGCGCTACAAGTATGAGATTGTCACGCGAGAAGGCCACGCGTTGCCGCTGAAGGCCGATCCGTGCGCGATGCAGAGCGAGTTGCCGCCAGCGACGGCGTCGGTGGTGGCGGATGCTGAGGCTATCGATGGATACGCGTGGACCGATAGCGAGTGGATGAACTCACGCGGACCGCGGCAGACCATGCATGCGCCGATCTCCGTGTACGAGGTGCATGCGGAATCGTGGCTGCGGGTGCCGGAGGAAGGCAATCGTGGTTTGAACTGGCATGAGCTTGCCGAGCGCCTGATTCCGTACGCGAAGAGCATGGGATTCACGCATCTGGAGTTCATGCCGATTGCGGAGCATCCGTTTGGCGGCTCGTGGGGCTATCAGCCGTTGGGGCAATTTGCGCCGTCGGCGCGGTTTGGGACGCCTCAGCAATTTGCCGAGTTCGTGAATCGCGCGCATGAGGCGGAGCTGGGCATCATTCTCGACTGGGTTCCGGCGCATTTCCCGAACGACGCTCATGGCTTGATCGAGTTCGACGGCACGCCGCTTTACGAGCATTCGGACCCGCGAGAGGGTTACCACCAGGACTGGAACACGATGATCTACAACCTCGGCCGTAACGAGGTTAGCGCGTTCCTCGTGGCGTCGGGGCTGGCTTGGTTGAAGCGTTATCACGTCGATGGATTGCGCGTGGA
The DNA here is from genome assembly GCF_009766085.1 of Burkholderia sp. S171. Classification (GTDB taxonomy): domain Bacteria; phylum Pseudomonadota; class Gammaproteobacteria; order Burkholderiales; family Burkholderiaceae; genus Caballeronia. The sequence goes on from NZ_LMUF01000019.1 coordinate 84,868, forward strand.
CGCGGTGGCTTCCATGTTGTATCGGGACTATTCGCGCAAGGCGGGCGAGTGGGTGCCGAACATGTATGGCGGCCGTGAAAATCTGGAGTCGATCGCTTTTCTCAAGCGCCTTAACCACGAAGTCCGTCAGATTCCTGGGGCGATTACGATTGCTGAGGAGTCGACAGCATGGCCGGGTGTCACGGCATCGCTTGAGCACGGTGGGCTTGGTTTCGATTTCAAGTGGAACATGGGCTGGATGCATGACACGTTGCACTACATGGAAGAGGATCCGGTCAATCGGAAGTACCACCACAATATGTTTACGTTCGGGATGGTGTATGCGTATTCCGAGCGATTTGTGTTGCCGCTTTCACATGATGAGGTGGTTCATGGCAAGGGATCGTTGATTGGGAAGATGCCGGGGGATCACTGGCAGAAGTTTGCGAATCTGCGTGCTTATCTGGGATTTATGTGGACGCATCCGGGCAAGAAGTTGTTATTCATGGGTGGTGAGTTTGGTCAGTTTGGCGAGTTTAATCACGATGCATCGCCGCACTGGCATTTGCTTGACGATGCGTTTCATGGTGGCTTGCAGAAGCTTGTTCGCGATTTGAACCGGGTGTATGGAGAGGAGCCGGCGCTTTACAAGCTTGATAGTGATCCTCACGGGTTTGACTGGTTGATCGGCGATGACGCGGCCAATAGTGTGTTTGCGTTCCGGCGTACGGATGGTGAGGGGCGAGAGTGCGTGGTGATATCGAATATGACGCCGGTGCCGCGGCTGGGGTTTCGGGTCGGGTTGCCGAGAGGTGGGAAGTGGAGTGAAATTGTGAATTCGGATGCGTCGGTGTATGGCGGATCGAATATGGGGAATGGGGGCGTGATTCACGCCGAGAATGTTTCGAGTCATGGGCGGGAATGGTCTGCTGCTTTGACTTTACCGCCGTTGGCGACCATCGTTCTTAGGGCCGATTAGGCCGGGGGGTTCGTTCGCACTTGATTTTGGGGTTTGGTGGGGCGGGTGATGGTGGGGGCGGGTGGT
>NZ_LMUF01000020.1 GCF_009766085.1 Burkholderia sp. S171
GTTTCGTACTCTCTACTGCGAAAGATCGTCGACATTTAGCCGCGCAAAAACCGCCCTAACGGGTTCCGCTGACGGATACCTTTATTCGTTTGTTATCCAAACTAACAGCATCGTAACAATCTGTTTATAGACCGGTCCATTGCATAGGGAGTTATGGGCGAAAGGCTTGTTGTGTTCCATTTCGTTTGACGCCCTGCAGGCACTGTCGCTAGAGCTTGTTGCGAGAACTAAAGCGAAGGGGTTGCTGGCGTTAAATTTGCGACGCCGGAAAATAATCGCCGTGCATCAAATTCGCTTTCGCCGTTTAGAGTCGCCATTACCCATGCGGCATATGTAACGGGTTTGACACCAGCGAACCAAAATTTCTCGGGCGACTACTCGCGCGCACTGCTTCTTTGCCATGTTTATCTCCTGTCTCCTATGCACGCAGCTTGGGGGTGAGCCTGGCGTCACGGTCCAATGCGCGGCTACACATACCGTGACCATTCTTTATAGGTTCTTATCCGGTAACGCTACGAATACTCTTCGACAATGGTACTGTTTCTATCTGTATAAAGTGATCAATTTTCTTCACTGCATGACGTTATGTCGGACTACAGTGTGGAACCAATCTGATTAATGGACGGTCAATCCAAACACTCTCTCGCCGTGAATTTGCTGGGTGTCACCTTTCGGCGTAATGGCGCCGGGCGTTTTCGCCGTAATGACGCCACCGGAAACGAGCAATTGGAGGGTTCGAACGGGGATCAAGGTTGCTTGATTTTGCCTCCTTTTGCAAGCTCGGTTCTGGGTGATTCGACTCCCGGCTTTGGTCCGCGATAGCTCTCGCCGTCGAGGACGATTTTGTGGGCACCATGACGCAAGCGGTCAAGGGTTGCCGCGCCGATCATCTTGTTACCTGGGAATGCTTCGCCCCATTCTGGGAAGTCCAGATTTGAAGTCAAGATCGTTGCCGCGCGCTCATAACGCTCGGCGATCAGGTCGTGGAAGTCTTCATCGTCCGGCGAACGCAGTGGCTTAAGTCCGAAGTCGTCAATGATCAGAAGTGGAAGCTTGGCGAGATACTGGAAACGGCGGTCGTAGGTGCCCACAGCCGCCGCGCTGCGTAGACTTGCTAGCAAATGGCTTTGCGTAGAGAACAAGACATCGTGTCCTTGCCGCGCAGCTGCGTGTCCCAGCGCTTGTGCGAGATGACTCTTGCCAGTCCCACAGGGGCCGGCGATCAGAACGGCTACTTTCTCGTCGATGAATCGGCCTGTGGCGAGGTCGTGGATGGCGGCTCGATTCAAACCGGGTAGCCGATCGAAGTCGAATCCTTCGAGTGTCTTCTGGCTACGGAAGTTGGCGCGTCGCATGCGCAAGCTGAGTTTCTTGTTATCGCGCCGGGCTACTTCATCATGGATGAGCAGCGACAGGAATTCGGTGAAGGCGAGCTTGCGATCAATGGCCTCGCGATTTCGCGCTTCCAGCGAATCGAGGATGCCGGACAAGCGCAGTTGTTTGAGCAGCGGCGTTAGTTCAGGAATGGGATGCATGGCGCGCCTTATTGGAGAATGGTTTGAGTGTTGCGGCAGAAGCGGCCACCTTCGGTATAGGTGCTCGCCAGCGCATCAAAGGCGTTTAACAGCGTCAGTTGATCCAATCCCTTTTGCAGGATGGTTTTAACCGCTGTGTAGTGCGGCGTGCCGTAATGGTTTGCGCGCGAGCAAGCTGCTTCGAGTCGAATCGCGCCGTATTTCTGTTTAAGCCGCAACACACCCTGCACCGAGCGCATCTTGATTAAGACTTTGTCGCCGAAGAGCGCATAAACCAAGGCGTAGCAGGCAGGCCCGATCTGCTCAGCAGTTGCCAGACACCACTGGGTATCCTGCAGTTGCCAAGCTTGAGCAGCCGATGGCAGATGATCGTCTACGGTGCGGCGGCCGCCCGGACGGGTAAGACGCACGTGGGCCGCAACTGACTCCTGCCCGCGATAGAGTGTCACCATGGTGTCGGTTGCCTTAAGCCATAACTCTTGGCCGACTAGTCGATACGGGACCGAGTAAAAACTCTGCTCGAACTGAACATGAGCGTCACGGTGCACCTTTCCCTTAGCCCAAACTGCAAGCTCAGGCGGGACGTCTGGCAAGCTGATCAGTAGGGTTCGCTCGACTTCGGCGAAGCGTTTGAGCGGCATCTCGCGGGTGGTTCCGTGAATGCGGTTGCCGGCCTCGTTCATTGCCCAAGCTTGTATCTGGCGGTTGGCGTCAGCAAGACCACGGAACTCGCGCAAGGGCAAGAAGCCTCGCTTTACAAATTTGACGCCCGATTCCACGATTCCCTTTTTTTGCGGATCTCTTGGCGGGCATGCATCGATCTTGAAACCGTATCCTTCTGCGCACTCGCCATACGCGCGCTGTACTTCGGGCTCGTAATAACACGCCCGGGTGATCGCACATTTGCAATTGTCGATGATGACCCGGGCTGGCACGCCCCCAAATGCCTCAAAGGCGCGCCGATGACATCCCAACCAGGTTGCTACCGTTTGGTCTCGGACAAACTCGACATATTGGTGGCGCGACCACGCCAAGGTCATGACGAAGAACCAAGTCTTGTGGATCTCACCGGTAAGCGCGTCGGTCATCATCGGCCCGGCGCCGAAATCAACTTGCGCGGCTTCGGCGGGCTTGAACTCTAGGCGTAGCGGCACTTCGGGAGTGTGCGACGCGTCTATATGCAGAAGGAAACGATAGACCGAGGAATAGCTGCCGCTGTATCCGTGGTTGCGAACGAGCGTGGCGTGGATCGTCGTGCATTGAACCCCGGTCGCTCGCCACTTGGTGATCTGCTCGCGCCACGGTTCCAAGGTTGAGACGCAACTTGATGGTAGCGGCGCCTCTTTGCGATCTAGGAAAGTGGCCATTACGTCTTCATCGGGCAAAGCCGCTTCACGCACCAACCATCCGTTCTTGGCGGCAATCTCCCGCACCTGCGCAATCTTCTTGCGCCCCATGGTCTTCGATCGTGCGATATCCCGGTCAGAGTCGCCTCGGCGCATGCGCATCAGGATCTGTCGGTATTGGTACATCTCGAACCTCCGATTGGCCACGGCCACTCCCGGCAAAAGGCCGGCAGTCTAGCCGATCAATGAAAGTTCGAACCCTCGTTGCTCGTCTCCTGGGTGGCGCCATTACGCCGAAAAACGACTGGCGCCTTTACGCCGGAAACGCCGTGGCTCCATTACGCCGGAAATCCGGTGGCGCCATTACGCCGAAAACGAAATGGCGCCTATATGCCGGAAATTCACACTGGGTATTGCAAGTTCAAATATCATTGAACGAACAAACTTCGATCATATATATCGTGAGCAGCCCATGAGATCTGCAGTATCTCTATGAGATGCTTGTGTAGGAATAATTCCGGTCGTAATTCACGATGCCGACGAATGTTTTTACGGGGTTCCTGGTCGCTAATTTAGGTGAGTTCTAGCCTTAATTACGCGAATTGATAGTAAGCTGACGACAGCTGCAGCCATCACATAGAACGCCGGCGCCAGGCTGTTGTCGAGTGCCTTGATGAGCCAAGTGATAATGAGGGGAGCAAACCCGCCAAAGATCGTGACGGCTAAGCTGTAGGCGAGAGACAGTCCTGTCGTCCGGTTTTTTGTCTTGAACAAATTTGAGAGAAGGCCAGGCAATACCCCAAAGTAGACAGCCACAAGCGCTCCGAAAACGATTTCCACTATGAGCATCACAACGAAGACGGGGTGATCCCGTAGGACGGCAAGCAGCGGATAGACGAGCAGTAGAAACAGAGTTGACGAGCATGTCATTATTCTGATACATCCACGCCTGTTGGCGAAGTGCCCAGCCATCGGTGCGATGACGAACTGCGTTATGCCAGCCGCGAGCGTCGCTGCAAATGCATCGGAAGGCGCCATGCCCAGTTGCCGGATCGCGTAGGTCGGCATGTAGAGCAGCAGATAACTCGCAACCGTCGCCAGCACTACCGCGCCCACTGCAGGGCACAGTCGATCTCGATCATTCTTTAGCATCTCTGCCAGTGGATTCTCAGAATGAGCATTTTGTCTAAAATCAGGAGTCTCTTCGATATTTCTTCTGATACAGAGCGCAACTGGTCCTATAAGCAATCCAAAGCAGAATGGAACCCGCCACCCCCAACTGTTCATCTGGCCAGTATCAAGAGTTGCGTTTAGGGTGGCACCAAAACCGGCAGCTAGGAGCGTTGTGATGCCTTGACTCGCTACCTGCCAGCTGGTGTAGAAATAGCGCCTGCTAGGTGTGTGTTCCGCCAGAAAAGCAGTTGCGCTCCCGAATTCTCCGCCTGCAGAGAAGCCTTGAACCAACCGCGCAGCGACCATCCCAGCGGGCGCCCAAAGACCGATGCTTGAGTATGTTGGCAGAAGTGCGATCACGAGCGTGCCGGTCATCATTAGCGTGATTGAAGCCATAAGCGCCGCTTTGCGCCCAGCCTTGTCCGCGTACACGCCGAGGACTATCGCACCCAGTGGTCGCATTAAGAATGAAACGCCGAACGTACCCAGCGTCAGTATCAGCGAAACCGTATCGCTTCCTGTCGGAAAGAATAGCTTGCTGATCGTTACGGCGAAGAAGCCGTAGACGACGAGGTCAAACCACTCCAGCGCATTGCCCAGTGATGCTGGAATGATGATCCGCCAAGCGGCTGAGCTGGATTTGGCCTTTACATCGTCTGCGATCTTGTTCTGCATAGCTTTTCGTCTTTTCCCCGATAAATTTAAAAGTTATTTGCTGGCCTCAACGCGAGAGGCTTGTGATCACATTGCGCAAAAATCGCGACAGAATGCAATTTGGCTTACCTCGACGAATTCGTTCGGCCTGTGAGCTTGCTCGAAGTAGCCAGGGCCGCATATGACTGACGGGATACCGGCCTCTTGAAACTGACCGGCCTCTGTGCCATATGCGACTTGTTGACGGGAAGAGTTTGTCGTGAGAGCGCGTACCAACTGGGTAACGGCCGCTTCCTCCTGAGCCTCAAGGAACGGCGCCTTAGCTAACTGGATAATGTTAACGCCTGCGGACGGGTGCTCCGCGTGCATACGGGGTAGTAACACCGTGTCGACATACTCAATCACATTGCTGAAAAATGCATTCGGATCAACACCCGGAAGGTTCCGGCATTCAAACTCAAATTCACATCTATTCGGTATCGTATTGACCGCAACACCGCCCGTAATGATTCCGACTTGAGCAGTGCTGAATGGCACGTCAAAGTCGTTATCGAATGGACCATCACCTTGCATGCCGCCGTCGCATGCGGGGATGGTGGCAAATAGATTTGCCTAGCCGGCTCCGGCATCGTAGCTGAGAGTCGAATGCACTCCAGCCCGGTGCAAATCGTCACAGACCATCTCGATGAGCCCAAGCTTCGAATTGCGGCTCACTGTATCGAATGCCACTAACCGGGCTACCCGATCGATTGCAGCATGCGGATATGGGATCACACTCTCACCTCTAACATAGTAGAAGGCCTAGACTTCGACCAAAACACTCGACATCATCGCGAAACTGTGCCGCGACCGCGCCAAGCGAAATCTCCTCCGGGATGTTCCTAACGAGCGCGCATCAAATCATATTGTTAATCCACCCAGACGGTAAATCACTCAAAAATACTTTGCAGAAAATTCTGCCGACATGTGCCACGCTGGCTCAGCAGTTCGAGAACTGCCTGTTGCAGTGCCAAGTCTATGCTCGGAAAGAATCCTCGCACGTCAACAATGGAGCATGAAGCTGTCTATCCTTGGCGACTTTCGCTGGGTCCGGATGTGTCCGTGCCACCAAACTAAAATTTTCACGCTTTTTCGTGCTCCGACCAGAGCCATTTGAACCGTAATTTAAAGGATTGCCGCACTGCAAAGTCCCTCATCTGTGGGAGATGACGTTGCACGCGTCAACCGGTTCCTCGATGACGGGGTGGATGACTTTACGCGCCGAGCTTTACGGAAAGTCGCTCGCGAATTGGGGAAATTCAAGTTGGTGCAGACGCGCTAATCGACCTGCGCGCCGCGGACATCGATTTGCTACTTGGTTGGTGGTCACCCAGCTGATAGAGAAAGACGTGTTAAGTCACAGCAGTTCTCCGACGATCTTTCCTGGGTTCATGATTCCGCTAGGATCAAAGGTGTGTTTAATCGAGCGATGCAAGGCGAACGCGCCCCCGGCTTCTTGGCGTAAATATTCAATCTTCCCGTAGCCGATTCCGTGCTCGCCAGTACAAGTTCCTCCGCACGCGAGGGCACGTTCGATCATTCGCCTATTCACCTCGGAAACGCAAGTCATTTCATGTGGATCGTTGGGGTTGACGACAAAACACAGATGGAAATTGCCATCCCCAACATGACCGCAAATTGGTGCGTACAACTTGGCGTCAAGTACATCGTCTTTAGCAGCCTGAATGTTTTTAGCAAGCGACGATATTGGGACACAAACATCGGTGGGCAATGCCTGCGATCCCGGCTTCATTGCCAGGTTAGCCCACCAGATATCATGGCGAGCCTGCCAAAGCCGGGAACGATCCTCTGGACGCTCTGCCCATTCAAAATCACGTCCCCCATTCGCATCGACGATGTCCTTGACTAATTCGATCTGATCCTGGACCGAACCGGGACTACCATGAAACTCAAATAAGAGAGTCGGGGCAACACTCAAATTCAGCTTGGAGTAAAGATTAACCGCCTCGACCTGTGTATCATCAAGAAGCTCGACGCGACCAATTGGCACACCGGCTTGGATCGTGTGAATAACAGTCTGGACGGCCTGCCCAAGACTTGGAAAGCTACAGATGGCCGCGGCGATGCGCTCGGGCAAGGCATGTAATTTTAAGGTTATTGCCGTGACGATTCCCAACGTTCCTTCTGAGCCGATAAACAGATGTGTTAGGTCATATCCCGCCGCTGACTTGCGGGCTCGGGTACCTGTTTGCACTACGCTGCCGTCGGGCAACACGACTTCTAGGCTTAGCACCTGTTCGCGAATCGTTCCGTAACGCACCGCGTTGGTACCTGAAGCGCGCGTAGACACCATCCCGCCGATAGAGGCATCTGCACCGGGATCAATCGGGAAATACAGACCGGTGCCGTGAAGCTGCGCATTTAGCTGCTTTCGCGTTACCCCGGCGTCTACCGTACAATCCAAATCGTCGACCCGAATTGCACGAACCGCGTTTAGCTGTGATGTATCGACGCATATACCTCCGTATAAAGCCGAAATATGACCCTCGCAGGACGTACCAGTGCCGAATGGGATAATAGGTATATGCAGCTTTGAACATACACTTACAATCTTTTGAACTTCGCTAAGTGATTTTGGAAATATCACGGCGTCCGGGGCCTTGCCCGGATGGAAAGACGTGTCCTTCCCGTGCTGATCACGGACTGCATAAGACAAGCTCAGTTGATCACCGAAGTAACTCTTCAGACTGTCAATGGCATCATCGACGTTACCATAGTTCATAATCACTATCCTCATTAACGCTTTGCTGATCGTCAAATTCAGTTCGACCTTCTGCGAAAGCCAAGCACAAAATTTCGCCGCTAAAATCTGAGGCACACAAAGACGGTCTCTCTACTGCCCAATTTGAAGGGTCGCTTCGTCCCAAGTCAAGCGTTCAGCCGATAAGCTAATATTTATACGTAGTCCAAATTAACTATTCTTTCGTCATTATCTAAATCCGCACCGCCAGCTTCAATGCCATTTTTCCAAGTGTATTAGCCTTAATGTTGAAGTGACGCGCTAATGACGCGCTAATGCTATGGCTGCAATTTCCACTTCCCGTCCACAATCTTAACCATTACTTTCCCTCGCGCATCCAATCCGAGGTGATCGGTAGGGGACATGGTATACACACCGTTTGTAGCATGTAGATCCGTCGTTTTCTCAATCGCGTTGCGTAACGACTCTCGAAAATCCTTTGTTCCTGGGAGGACTGTTGATGGAACACTTGCGATCGCATGGTCGAGTATAAGCGAGGCATCCCAAAGATAAGCCGCAAATGTCGACCGTGTGCCTGCTCCCGGAAGAGCCTCATATTTTTGGATAAAATTTAGCGCAGGCAGCCTTGCTGGGTGAGAGTTTGGCAACTGCTCCGCGACAAGCACTGGTCCGGCCGGCAGCAAGGTACCCTCAACAGCTTTTCCACCAATACGAAGGAAGTCGTTGTTGGCTACCCCGTGGGTCTGATACACCATACCTTTATACCCATGCTCGTGAAGAAATACCTGCGGAAGTGCAGCGGGAGTACCGGAAGCAGCGATGAATACAGCGTCGGGCCTCGCACTCATCACCTTTAGCATTTGACCTACCACCGATGCGTCGGTTTTGCTGTACCGTTCGCTCGCAACCTGTCGGATAGCGGCTAATTTCGCAAATTTACCCATCTGCTCTAACCAGCCGTCGCCATATGCATCGTTAAACCCAACAAACGCGTAACTCTTTACACCCGCAGCACTCATATTGGCCACAACAAGCTCAGCCATCTGAGCGTCACTCTGAGGGGTTTTGAACACCCACCGTCGGCGACTGTCGACGGGCGCAACAATCGCTCCCGCCCCAGCGAGGCTGATCATGGGGGTCTCAGCTGACGCGACGATGTCAAGCAAGGCTAAGGAAGAAGGTGACAGGCTAGGTCCAATTAGTACATCGATTTGCCGTTCATCAATTAGCTTGTGAGCGTCTTTCACCGCCTGCGAAGGATCCGAAGCATCGTCAAGGACGATGTACTGAACTTGCTGCCCTCCTAGTCTCGACGGAAGAATGCCAACCGTCCTAAGCTGAGTCGCCCCAACCGATGCGGCTGGCCCCGTCTCTGACAGGATGATGCCGACTTTGATTTCCGCCAGCGCTGACCCACATATGAATAAGGCCGCAAGGATCATCAAGTTCTTATAGTTCATCGGGTCTCCGTTTGTAGGCGAAAACCGCCCTAGAACTAATTTATCTTATTCCGTCCGGACGGCCAATTAATGTTTTCCCGTATCTTGCTGGCATCTCGAGTATCTTGATGCTCCGCTTCACGATTCGGCAGTGCCGGACGGTACGATCTTGATCAGACTACGGTGGGAAATGCCGAGCTGGCTCGGGCGTGTGTCACCGATTTCGGTTCGACAGCGCGGTGCATTCCTTATCGGGGAAGATGAAGAAACCAGTATATTTAGCCTTATCAGGGCGATATAGCCTCAACGCCGTCAGTGAAGAGACCGCGCCAAAGCAGGGGCTCGAATCGGCGCCGACAAATAACTGAGGTAGGGTAGCCCTCCATCCTTATGGATGAAGGGCCCCCTAAGAACGGTTCTGTCGCAATAACGATGCTGCGGTAAAGTTCAGGTTACCAACACTTTGCTTCGGGCCACAATGAAGAAGACCGTGACACCGCGAAAGCCTCTTGCTGCGGGCATTGCCAAGCTTCTGAAGCGGCTTCATTATCCGCTGGATGTGATGCTGCTGTGCGTGCGATGGTATGTGGCTTATTCGCTCAGTCTTCGTGACCTTGAAGAAATGATGGCCGAGCGCGCCATCGGCGTCGATCATTCAACGGAGCATCGGTGGGTCATCAAGTTGGTGCCTTTGTTCGAAAAGACGTTTCGCAAGCACAAACGCCCTGTTGGCAAGAGCTGGCGTATGGATGAAACCTATATCAAGGTCAAAGGCTCGTGGAAATATCTTTATCGCGCCGTAGACAAAGCGGGTCACATTATCGACTTTCTGTTCAGAGCCAAACGGGACAAGGTTGCTGCCAGGCGTTTTTTTGAAAAGGCAATCGGTCAGAACGGTTCGCCCGAGACGGTGACCATCGACAAAAGCGGTTCTAATCTGGCGGCACTGCATGCGGTGAACGCGGAGCGCGAGACACCCATCAAGGTTCGTCAAGTCAAGTATTTGAACAACGTAGTCGAGCAGGACGATCGGGCCATCAAGCGTCGAACTAGACCGATGCTCGGGCTCAAGGACTTTGCCTGCGCGCGTGTCATTCTAAGCGGCATTGAAGTCATGCACATGATCAAGAAAGGGCAGATGAAGTGCGCAAACAAAACGCCGCTTTCTGCCGCCAACCAGTTCTACTCCCTTGCTTCATAAGCAATACGTAACAATCGCATTTGCACGGCCGTTGCGCTACATCGATTCGCATCTTTCGGGCAACCGTTTGAGTACCAAAGGTATGCCGGAACGCATGTGCCGAGGTGCCCAGGAGTTTGATGTGCGCATCGTGTGACAGCGCACCTTCTCGCAACATTGCTTGTATGCGATCCATCAACCTTGCGATTACCCACAATATTTGGCGAGCTCGAAGCCGAGCTGGATATCGGTGAGTCTTCGCAGGCCTCGCCAGATCACTGTGTTGCCGGGAGGAGGATCATTGGCTCGCGCCAGATAGCCGCCCAGTTGTGCAAGTTTGACGGTGTATCGTGTAAGGGGTTCGGCGTTTGCGGTCTTAACGGTATCTTTGACTAGTTGATCGAGCAGCAGTATTTCGGGCGGTGTCAATGCGATTTCGGCCGGCAATGGCGGGGCGGCTCGATGAACCATGCTCATCCAGAAGATACGCCAGCTTACGATGCAAAATACCGCGATGAGGTTAGCCAGTCGGTCCGCTGTGCGCAACATCGACTCTTCAGCCTTGCAGCCCGACTTAAGGATTTTGTGGAACACCTCTATTTTCCATCGCAGTGCGTACCAGTCCAGTTTCTCGATAGCCTGTCTACGGGACGTCACTGCCAAATTGGTGATCAGCGTCCATTCGATGCGCTTCCTGCCTGTGGGTATTCCCCGTTCAATTGCATGAATCACCGTCAAAGACAGAGGCGGGTAACGCCGTTGCTTGCCGATTGGCGGCAACACCGTTATGCGGCGATATCGAAGTTCCAGCGATGCCCGTTCAACCTTGCCGTACTGGTCGCGAACCACGATCCGATGTATGCCTTTGACACGAACCTCATCCATCTCTTATGCGATCGTGTGGTTTCCATCCCCTGCTAGCCGGTCAACGCAGGTTCGAACCAGAAAGTTGGTTTGTAATTCATGAGCGAGGCAAAAGAGTTCGTAAATGTCGCTTTCGCGATCTCCCACATGAATGCAGCGCTGTGGTTCGCCAAACAGGGCTGTCGATTGCCGCAGATTTTCGATCCATCGAAAGCTTTCCTTCTCCTCGATCGGAACGCGTGTCGGATTGATCTTGCGTTTGAGTGCGTCACACCCTTTATACTTCTTCCGGGTCCAGAACTTGATTGCTGCCAGACCCAACGGAACCCCTCGCGTAGTGACAGCAAGGCTCGAGTGCATCAGGATCCCGCAACCGGCCGACGCTCTGGTCGATCCAGCGAACCACATACCCAGGAATGCCTTGCGCGTTATTCTCACCTTCCCACGGATCTCGCCTTCGCTCTAGGTGGCTTTGTTGACGACGGGAGCAGTTAGCAATCCGTCGAGCAGTTCAGTCCGAATGCTATCGTCGTCGATGCGTTCAATTTTTTTCTGCACAACCTGCACGTCGACCTGATGATAACAAAGCAATTGGTGACGGCACCCAGGCAATGTTAGCGCCTGCTTTCGGTTTGCTGATTTCTGTTCGAGCATCGCGTGCTTCAGATCGGGCATTGCCCACATGCCTTTGTCAATCTAAGCACGACCGCGCAGGCCTGCGGCAAGATCGTCAGGACGTTGTTGCGCTCGTACGCGGGTTAGGCGGGATCTCATCAGTGTCACTCACCGAGATATGCTTCACGAACCTTCGGATCATCGAGCATGGCCTTGGCATCGCCGGACATCGTGACGAGACCCGAATCCATCACGTAGCCACGATTCGCCGCCTGCAACGCGAGCCGTGCGTTCTGCTCAACCAGCAGCACCGTCAGCCCTTCGCTCGAAATCTCGCGCACGACCTCAAAGATCTTCTCGACCATGATCGGCGAGAGACCCATCGACGGTTCGTCGAGCAGCAACAG
>NZ_LMUF01000021.1 GCF_009766085.1 Burkholderia sp. S171
GCCGTCGAAGCAATCACGCAACGACTGTCGTTGGCCCTTCCAGGGAATCGAATCGTTTAGGAAAGGCACGTCAAACATGCCGATTGCATGAGACGATGTTCGGCCACTCTCAGACGTTCGGACTCGTTACTCGGTTAGACTGTTTTCCTGCCAACGAATCGTGATCGAGAATGTCGCTGCCGATGATTTTCCTGCCTGCCATGCCCTGCGACGGAAGACTGTACACCGACCAGATTGATGGCCTGAAAGATCTCGTTTCGCCCTCTGTCCACGTGTTGGACAGGAAGACTTTCGCCGACAGCGCCGACGCATTGTTAGCTTCCACATCCGGGAGCTTCGTACTGGCGGGGACAGCTTATGGTGGATGCCTTGCAATGGAAGTACTGGCAAGGGCGCCTGAGCGAGTTCGCGGACTCTGGTTGATGAATTGTCAGCCAGGTACTCACCCGGACCCAAGCATAGTCCGAGCGACCAGCCTCAGGATTCGTCGTGGCGAACACGAAAATGTAATCGCGGAGTTTGCACATAACGCCATCCCTGCTGACGACTTAGCTTCACGAGCGACCTTCGTCCAGATGGCGCGAGATGCCGGCGCCGACACGTTCGCACGGCAGTCTGACGCAACGCTGACTCGCTCTGATCATTGGCCGACGCTGTCTGCTGCTAGCATGGTTCCGACGCTGCTGATCTGGGGCGAGGCGGACCACTTCGTTCCTGTCGAAGTCGGGACTCGCATCGCTCAGCTAATGCCACATGCCCGCTTTGAGTCGCTTCAGGGTTGCGGACACTTCCCGACGCTGGAGCGCCCAGCTTTATGCACGAAGATAGCGCGCGATTGGCTGACGAGCTCGGTTCTTGCCTGAGCCCCGTTGAGGTCCGATAGGCGACGTTCGGCCAACAGCAGTCCTTCGTCGTCCTCGCCCAGATCGTCGACAACTTGACTTATGCGGGTGGGCGAAACGCCTGACCGTCAAAACTTGCGCGGCGTGGTTGATATCGAGTACGGTGAGCGTTCTTTGGTCATCCCCTTATATCGCATGGTCACTGTCCGCCTAATAGATCCCCACGATGCAGAGCAATTTAAAGCATTGCGTCTTCTTGCCGTTGATAACGCCCCCACCGCCATATGGCCTACCCGTCAGGAGGAAATGGCACGCTCGGTGAGGAGATCGCCGCTCGCATTCGTTCAACGCCGACACAGGCCGTCTTCGGAGCGTTTGAGAGCGAGGTGCTGATCGGCATAACGGGCGTCCGTCGTGAACCGCTGTGTCAGGTGAATCACAAGGCCACGATTTGGGGCGTGTTTGTCAACCCTTCATACCGTGGACGAGGAATCGCACAAACGCTTTTGTCGGCAGCAACAGCTCACGCGACCGAGCAGTGGGAGGCCATCCAGCTGATGCTTTGCGTCAATGCAGAGAACCTGCCGGCAAAGAGGCTTTACGCGTCGCACGGCTTTCAGACGTTCGGCTTGGAGCCTCGCGCCATGAAGGTCGGAGATCGTTTTTATGATGAAGAGCATATGTGCAAACAACTGGTCTAGCGCGCCGCATCGCGCTAGACCGCGGTCGGCCAATAAGCGACGTTCGTGCATGTAGGTAGAATCGTCGGCAATCGGCTCTAAACATTGAAGTCCACCCCCATTTCTCGAGACACAGCGATGAAGGTAACGATTGCGTACATCGACGAACCACCGTTCGGTTGGACGAAAACGGATGGTACCGCAACTGGTGCTGACGTTGATCTGGCTGAGGAGGTGCTTCGCGCGATCGGTGTCACACGGATCGAGCATCGCCTGACTACGTTCAGTGAACTACTGCCCGGTGTCGAAGCCGGCCGCTGGGATATGAATGTTCCGCTGTTCGTTACGCCCGAACGTTCCCAATTGGTCGCGTTCAGCATGCCGGTATGGGCGATCGGAGACGGCTTCTTAGTTCGGGCTGGAAATCCGAAAGCGCTCGACAGCTATTCGTCACTCGCGGAACGTCGCGACGCGCACCTTGGAATCATTGCCGGGCAAGTGCAACACGACGCCGCGAGAGCATCAGGCGTGAGCGAGGACCGGATATCCATCTTCGAACACCAAGCCGACGCTATTGAAGCGGTTCGCTCGGGCGCGATCGATGCGTATGCGAGCACCGCTTTGGGAAATCGCATACTTGCGGATCGAATCGGCGGCTCAGTGCTCGAAGCCGTGGAGCACGAACCGATAAGGAACGTCAGACAGCAAGAGCTCCCGCTTGGAGCTTTCTCGTTTAACAGAAGTAACAGCGATCTATTAAATGCCGTGAACCGGCAACTTCGCTCATATCTCGGCTCACCAAATCATCGCGCTCGGATGGCGACATTCGGACTGACTAACAATGAGATCGATCCTGCTCTTACCCACCAAGCATGAGACGGTCATCGGCCAGAGACGGCCTTTCGACTGCCGCGTGTGAGCGTCCGGTCACCTCCGAAATACCGACGCTGAATTCGCGCGCGAAAGGCCAATGAACTGGCTCGGTTTCGCGCGCGGAGCAACGTGGCTCACAATGCTCTAGGCGCAATCGTCGACGCCACTCCCGCGTTGGCGAAGAGCAGCCTCCGCATCAATCAGCTCTGCCTTGAGCTTATCGTGCCAACGCCACAGCACCCCTTCCATAATCGACCGCTCATCATTCGGAGCCGTGTCTATAAGCTCGCCGGTCGCGATGATCAGGGAGTAACTTGTGCATTGAATGGGCTCTATTAGCCCCTCATTGGACGGTCCAGCCAGTAAGGTTTCTTGACTAGACATCGACAATGCGAGCTTGAACCCGATGCTGTCGACACCCGAATGGACGTTCTTGCTGGCGAAGCCATACTGAGGTCGGAGATAACTCAGATCGACAAACTTTTCGATGTCTTTGAACGTGACTCTCTTCTGCTTGAGCACGTCGGCCGCCCACCCGTTCTCGCTTGCGAACTGTTGGCCGTACTTGGCAAGCATCGCATCGCGCTCGCTCTGAAATTGTGCAAGCTGTGCCTCGTCAAACCGCTCAAAACCAAGCACGGCTTGGTGTTGATTGTATTCTGTGGCAGCCTTTAAACGGATGATTGCCTGAAAGTCCACGAAGCGTGATGAAAGTGCGTCGTCGTGCCTACTTAGAAACGCCAGAATCACGGTCGTTTCATGAAGCGATCTCCAGCGCGCCATTGCTCCATCGGCATATCCACCCTTTAGCAAGCAAGAAACTTCCTTCGCGATCTGGACTGCGCGGGTATGGAGCCGGATCGTAATGTTTCGTCGCGACGAACGCGGGCATTTCCCTGCAGTTCTATATTCGGCGTTGATCTCGCTTCCGATCTCCATGCACATTGCGATTAGGGAGTCCAACCGAGTTAGCGGAGCACGCCAAGTCTCAAATAGCCTGTTATGAAATCCAGCTAGCTCCGAATGAATGTCTTCAACAAACTCGCGTTGTTTGCTATCTAAATCCTGAGCAAGTTCACTCGAGAATTTGTCGACCATCTTGTCGGCGTTTTCGACAAGCCACCGATCGATGTTGGCACCTGCAAGCGCTTTCCTTTACTCCGGATTGTTGTCCAAATATCCAGCAATCATTTCCCGAAAGTTCTTCATAGTTGGTATCTCATTGGACTATCGGATCGTCTCCAGCCCCAGTGCGTACCTGTTCGTCATGCGCTTCGCTCGGCGCACTCTCAGATCCGGGCCAAACTGGTCTATCAGATCAAGCGTGCGGGCTTCGTCGCACTGACATCCGAGAACCACGCCAACCAGCGCGCCTTGCGCGAGCTGTAGCATTGAATCGCGAGTCTCCAACATGATGGGGCGGGGCCTTTGCCTTTCCTCCGCAACCATCCTGTACTCGCGTTCAGACGCCCAAACGTCGGACTTCGTGAAAATGGGCACAAGGTTAGCGTTGTCGGCTTCTTCGTACAGCCGGTACGGCGGATACGTCTCACGGTAGTGGACTCGATACGCCCATTGAATCTGCTGGTGCCGTGCATCGAATTCCAGCGCGATGCCCTTGTGACTGTCCCCGTAGTGCGCCCACATCAGTGGATGATCGGCCTCGGGCAGCAGGCAGTACACTCGGTATATGTCGGCAATGGCCTGTACGTGACCCGTGTGGATCAGGTCCACGTACGCTGCTAGCTGTTGCGGGTTGGCCCGAAGCGCGTCCACTTCATCTGGTGGTATGGTCGCCGTTTGTGCCAGCCATTGCAAGTGCTGCTCGCGCTCATGCGGGTCGTCCAGAAGGCTAAGATCGAACCACGGCTTGCAGTCCCACGGGTCATTGAAGTCTGATGCCTTGGACATGCGAATGGCTCGCTCCCGCAGCGTCCGCTCAAGGCGCTCGGCGGTCCGGTCGTTGAACGATTGGTAGTGATAGAGCGAGTGGATGCCGTCTTGCGCGGCGCTGAACAGGTCCATGTGCCCTCGGTTGGTAACGTCGCGCCATGATCGTACACCGCCGCCCATCGCCAGCACAGCATCGGCACGCAATTGACTGAGCAGGGGTGTCGGCTGTCCCGTAACCTGTGTTTGCGCAGTTCGGCAATCAGAGCAAAAGCCTTATGTGGCGGACGTGAGCGGGAATCAAACTGTCTCGCCCCGAGAAATCTGTAAGGCGTGTCCGGTTAGTACCTGCAACCTGTTTTCTTTTTTCAATCTCCAGTTTCTACCGGCAGCCGCCGCGATCAGATGCCGTGCACAATGCGCTGTCGGAAATCGGTAGACTTCCGGTCGCTCGGACCAATCCCTCGAGTGACCGCGATGGGTCGGGTATCGCCCAACGGCAGTCGGCGCAGACTAACTCTCCCTTTACCTGAAAGGAGATTTGTCATGGAAGCGACTGCCAGCAACTCCGCGGCGCGCGTGCCGTGGAACAAAGACAAGCTAACCGGGCAAAAATCGCCGCTGAAGCTTAAGGAGATTTGGGCCATTCGGATTCGATTGCAACTGGGGGCGAAAACCCGCGATCTGGCGATGTTCAATTTAGCGATCGACAGCAAGCTGCGTGCGTGCGATCTGACCAAACTGCGCGTGCGCGACGTCTGCCTAGGCACTCGCGTGGCACCGAGGGCGACCGTAATGCAGCAGAAGACTCAGCGGCCGGTGCAATTCGAGATCACGGAGCAGACGCGCGACAGCCTCGAAACCTGGATCAAAGCCGCAGCCCTGTCTCCATCTGATTATTTGTTTGCGGGTCGGATCCACGCTTCGCCGCATCTCTCGACCCGGCAGTACGCGCGGATCGTTCATCGTTGGGTCAAGTCGATCGGGCTTGACGATACGGCCTACGGGACGCACACGATGCGTCGCACTAAAGCGTCACTGATTTACCGGCGTACGAAAAACCTGAGGGCCGTTCAATTGCTGCTTGGTCATACGAAACTTGAAAGTACAGTCCGATATCTCGGTATAGAGGTTGACGACGCGCTCGAAATGGCTGAACAGACCGAAGTTTGAAAGTTGCCAGCCGGTCGGCCGTCGGACGCTGACCGGCCACTTTCGGACATTCGGCAGCCGACCGAGGATTGGCGACAATTGTTAAACTCGCAACAGGAAAACGTCTCACCGGGTGGAATCGGAATGAGTTACGCCAAGGAATTCTTTGACCTTCAGCTCAAGTTCGCCGGAAGAGTCTCGGAGCTAGGACCCATCGCGTTGCCGGTGGCTCTTCTTGACTTCACGAATCTGTACGTGCGGTTCGTTGGTGATCGAAAATTCGATAGCAATAGTCCGGTCTGGACAGCTTACGTGGCAGGGTTGGGGCGCGAGACCGATCTACGCGATTGGACGTACCGCTTTTACCGTCATCTGCCCCATCGGGTTCAGCCCGCAACGGTTGTCGCGACGTTCGGATGTTTCTCGTACGCTATTGAGGATTCGGACCGAATTCGGCTTCATTTCCATAACGCCGATGAGGAGCGTTATGCTCCATTGAGCGAGGAGCGCTTGGCCTCCCGGTTATCTGAGCTGACTTCGCTTATAAACCACGTCCGCTCACAGCACAGGGAGGTCAGGCGAGTAGCCGGGGTCTCGTGGCTATACAACTTGCCAGCCTATAGACGGTTATTTCCTGAGTGTTACGTCGCGACGGCGACGGTGGCAGAAAACAGGTTCCGCAATATGCCCCTCTGGGGGCAATTTCTGAACCGCCATGGGCACATTAGGAAAGACGCTGTGGCGCTATTCACTCGGCGGCTTACCGACCAGACCAGCATGAATGAGCTTGCACAATGTTTCCCGCTACAACCGCTTTCCGTAGCCGCGTCGATCGAAGCTTTCCACCAGTTCTATGCATAGAACGAACTTCGGCAACCGGCCAGGTGCGGACGATCGGCTTGCTGGCTAAGATCGTCGCCAATGGCACATGCACAGCAATGCTCGGCATAAAATGGCAGCTCACAAATCTTCGAACTCAGGATCATGATTTCATTTGACAGCGGAAGTCATCGTTTCAATTTGAGGGCCGCCGCCGTGATCTTTCACAACGAACATGTGCTACTGCATCAGGTAGAGGGCGACCATTTCTGGTGTCTTCCCGGGGGCCGGGTCGAGCCCGGAGAACATGCCGCACAGACGGTCATTCGTGAGATGCAGGAGGAAGTTGGCGCTTCCGTTCATGTCGAGAAAACGCTTTGTGTCGCCGAGAATTTCTTTAGCCATAAGGGACGGCCAAATCATGAGATTGGCCTTTATCTTATTGCGCACTTGGAAGCCGGGTCGCCGTTGTTGGATTTGGCAGTTTCGCATCACGGCTGCGAGGCAGCCAAGCGCCTTACGTTCTCGTGGTTTTCTCGGCAACGGCTGTCTGAAATCGAGATTCGCCCCGACTTTCTCCGTCAATTGCTTCAGGTCGATCGAGCCGCCATCGCACACGTGATCCAGCAGGAATCGCATTTCGAATTCTCATACTGAGCGAAGCCCCGGCTGGTCAGTTTTTGGACACGCGAAACGCATCAGGCGGCAGTCGGCCAGTTGCGGACGCTCAGAACACATACCGAGATCGTCGACGATCTGTTGGTATCGCTTTGGGGTTGTTGGAGAAATCGTCCTACCGGAATCGTCGGACGCAACAGGAAACCGTGTCGAACGAGGCGTCACAGCAAGAAAGAACCAGTCTTGAAACGGGTTCTAGAGTCGCATACATAATGTAGTGATCCGACGACACGTTGACACTCGCACTGGGCCTCTATTTCCCGACCGTTTCTTCAATGTCGTTAAGTTTCCAGCTCTTATCGAACCAGGGCCCAAGCGGGCCGTAAAGCCGGAAAATCGTTAGCCAGCTTTTGCCTGGAATCGTCTGCACCCAGTTGCTTTCCTGCCCAGTCGGCGCGATCGGTCCGAAGTACAAATCGACCGAACCATCCGCATTTTTCAGCAAGCCCTTCTCGCTCGAAAGGCTGGGAAACGGTTGGTCCGTCTGCAGCATCGAGCGGGTTTGCGTGTCATAAAGAACCACAGACCAGAAATCCTTGGCGGGCACATCAGCCGGAACATGCAGCCGATAGTTTTTTGCACCATCGAAAGGGTGGCCCCCCGAATCATAGTTGGCTGCAGCATACTGCGAACCTATGCCGGGCATGGCGACGGCCATCGCAGGCGTATCGACCGTTGCTGCGTAGAAGAACATGGTTCGCGCATCGAAATTCCTTGCACCGTTGTCTAACCATTCATAACTGCCACCAACGAACGGCGTGGTCCAATGTCTGTCTGGATAGATCAGCACGCTCTTGTCGCGATTCGCAAAATCGATAGCGCGCGCGGTAGCATTGCCGACAGCAACAGCATCCGAGAGGATCTTCGTCATGCGAGCATCGGGCGCAAAAGGCAGCCCTTTCTTTATGCCGATCGATGCGAACAGGCCAGTCATATCGGGACCGTACACACCGGCCGGCTCCTCCTGGATAATCTGATTCACCTCTTGATAGAACGTGATGTCGTTGGCGTGGATCGTGTTCATCACGCGGCCGGACAAGTTGATGAATTGCGTAGCTGGGGGCGAGCTTGCCTGGGACAACGGATAAACGCGCAGGCTTGTCTTGAGGCTTGCGACGCCGGGCCGCGGATCGCCGTTCTTCATGAACGCGCGCCCAAACAGGAGATTACCGAAGGTGGAAGACTTGACGATGTGATAGCCCGATGCCGGGAGCGCTCCAGTATAGCCGG
The DNA here is from genome assembly GCF_009766085.1 of Burkholderia sp. S171. Lineage (GTDB taxonomy): Bacteria > Pseudomonadota > Gammaproteobacteria > Burkholderiales > Burkholderiaceae > Caballeronia. Next base: position 8,165 of record NZ_LMUF01000021.1, read on the forward strand.
GCGGTACGAACAGGTATTTGCCGCCTTTGCCTTTGTCGGGACCGGCGTTGCCAAGGTCGATGACGTAACGGAACCAGAAGTCGTCGACGACACCGAGAATGTTCGGAGGCGTTTCCACAACCACGGGGCCGTCCTTCAGGTCCATCCAGTTCCAGAAATACACGGTCTCTGTGTTCGCCGTCAGGAACAACGATTTCGAATCCATCAGCGACTCGAATACCCCCACCGTACTTCCAACGGCACCGGCTTCACGCAATCCCGAACGAAGCGCGACGAGCGATGCGCCGGGAATGCCATTTAGGAACGCCTCAACGCCACGCGAGAAATCGAGATTGTCATACACCTTTTGCGCCGTGTCGGGAACAGGCACGCCGTCAAAGAATGACAGTTTTCCAAGTCGGGTATCGACAACGCTTGGCGTAGTGATCTGCGGCGGAATAGGCGTGGTCATCTTGTAACTTGACGGGGGCGCGACTGCACAACCGGCGAGACACAAGGCCGTCAGGCATGTGGGGAACAACCCGGGCAGCGTTCGCGATTTCATATGATTTCGGCAAAGGTTGTCAGTGCAAGAAGGCTCTGATTTTTTCAACCGATATCAGAATTGAATCGCTGCCGCAAACCATATCTACACGCTCGGCCGACCCGATCGTCCGGCTGAATGCCACCATGCTTGATTGCGCTAGGCCTGCGTTTCTGATATCGGTCGGATCGAGCGACCCTTTGCCGCTGTGCGCTGTGCAGTCTTGGCCTTTCCCGTGACACTAAGGAATACATCATGAAATCAGCACTATCCTGCACATGCCTCATGACTGCCGCGATTGCTACGAGTGCCCTGGTCTGTCCGCAGACTGTCTCCGCGGCAGATGTTCCCGTAACCGTCGACAACTTCATTCGGGCCGAGTCCGATACCTATGTTGTTGCATTGGCGAAGCAGGGAGGGCTCGGCAAGATGTTGAGCCGGCGCGAGCCTGCATCGATTGAACACCAGACCGTGATACGGCTTAACCGCGATACGCTTTATACATCAGGCGTTTTCGACCTTGATGCCGGCCCCGTCACCATCACCATGCCTGATCCTGGCAAGCGCTTCATGGCGTTGCAGATCATCAATGAAGATCACTATGTTCCGAACGTGTTCTATGGTGCGGGCGCTCATACGTTGACTCATGAAAACGTTGGCACGCGCTACGTTGTCACCGCAATACGTACGCTGGTCGATCCCGCTAGCCCAGAAGACATAAAGCAAGTTCAGGCGCTGCAAGATAGCATCAAGGTGAGCCAGGCAGCGCCGGGCCGTCTGGACATTCCAAAGTGGGACCCTGTTAGCCAGAAGAAAGTGCGTGATGCCTTGCTCGTGCTCGGTTCTACGATCCCCGATTTCAGGGGCGCATTCGGCACCAAGGAAGAGGTTGATCCGGTACGCAGGTTGATTGGCGCTGCTGCTGCATGGGGCGGAAACCCCGACAAGGATGCAACCTATCTCAACGTAACGCCGACTCACAACGATGGGAAAACCATCTACACGCTTCGCGCGAATGATGTACCGGTCGACGGCTTCTGGTCCGTGAGCGTGTATAACGCCAAAGGTTACTACCAGCCCAACAAACAAGCAGCCTATACGCTCAATAACCTCACAGCGAAGAAAGACGCTGACGGTTCGATCAAGGTCCAGTTCGGCGACTGCGATAGCAAAGTCGTCAACTGCCTGCCGATCGAGCCCGGATGGAATTACATGGTCCGGCTTTATCGGCCCCGACCGGAAGTCTTGAACGGCAAATGGCAGTTCCCTGAGGCACAACCGGCTTCATGAACCAGTAGTAGCTCCGGGGCTGGCGGCTGTAGCGTCGGTCTGGCAGCCGATTGCACGCACCTACAAACGAATGGCCGGTTTGTAGAAATTCGACCGTCCGAATTGGGTCGACTTCGGCCTTTTGGCGAGTGCCGTCGCACCGTAATGACCGCAGCCAGCGTCGCGCATGAGCGCAAGCCGAGGTTTTCTTCGACAGACGGTACTGCTATCATAAGGACTGTATATATGTACAGCTTTATGGAAACTCGCACGCCAACATCCCCGCCCAATTTGAAGCGGCGCTTCTACTACCTGCTGAACTTCGAAATGGTCCTCGAATGGCTCGCCGCGCGCTATGACGATCTCTGGAGCGACGACGAGCGTGCCTTTCTGTTCGCCTTCCCCCGACTGCCGTTGGCATCGCGGGCGCTGCTGGTTCGGATGCTGATGCGCACGAGCCCTCTCTTTCGCGCGAGCAAGCTGGCTTACGACGAAATTGGCTGCGCACTTGAGGCCGCCGCTCCTCTCGCGGCGCTGGGATGGGTCGACACGAACCCATTGCTCTCCCTCGATGAAATCTTCAACCTGCACACCAAAGCCGAACTCGCCGTCATCATTCCCGGCTTATCGCGGGCTCGAGGCATGCGTAAGCCCGAATTGCTGGCGCTACTGCGCTGCTGTGACCGTCCAGCACGGAGCTATGCTCACTGGCATCCCGAGGCGCAAGACAAGGCGCTGCGCGTCACGGTGACCACTTTATGCGAACGGTTGCGGCTCATGTTCTTCGGCAACCTGCGGCAGGGCTGGTCCGAATTCGTATTGGCGGACCTGGGCGTTTTCCGATATGAACACGTGGCGCTTGAACCGTCATCGCGGGCATTCGGCAGCCGCGATGATGTCGATGTGTTTCTCGCGGTGCATGCCTGCCGCGAACGGCTGGATGCATTGGCCAGCACCGGCGAGACAACGCCGCTTGAGCCGATGATCCGGGAAATCGAAGAACTGACTTGCGCCCGGCACTGGCTTGATCAGCGGCGGCACAAGCTTTTGTACCGCATTGGGCTGCAGTGCGAGCGCCAGTGCGACTGGACGGTTGCGCTGGCGTCGTACGCGAACTGCACGTATCCTGGCGCGCGGCATCGGCGCATGCGCGTGCTCGAACAGTGCGGGCGAGATAGCGATGCCCTTAACCTTGCACTTGGCGCGCATCACACACCTGAAAGCGAAGAAGAAGCTCAGCGACTGCGGCGCATGCTGCCTCGCCTACGCCGCAAGCTTGGCCTTGCCAACGAAACCGTATGCAAGCCGGCCGCACCGGAACGTGGCGATCTGGTCCTCCCGCGCCCATCCGAACACGTGCCCATCGAGATCGCCGTTCGCGACGCGCTCGGCCATCCCGACGACCACGCAGTCTCTGTTTATTACGTGGAAAACGCGCTGCTGAATTCGCTGTTCGGCTTGCTCTGCTGGGACGCCATTTTTGCAGGCGTCCCCGGTGCATTCTTCCATCCGTTCCAGCGCGGCCCCGCCGATCTGTACTCGCCCAACTTCTTCGCTGCCCGGTGCGAAGTATTCCAACGATGCCTGGCGAGACTTGATGACGACAGCTATCAGCACGCGATCCACAAAACCTTCGTCGAAAAAGCAGGCCTGCAGTCGCCGTTCGTTCACTGGCGGCTCCTGACGGAGCCCCTGCTCGAAGACGCGTTGCTGTGCATTCCGGCCGCGCACCTCAAGCTGTGGTTCGCGCGCCTCACGCGCGACATCCGTGCCAACCGGACGGGCTTTCCGGATTTGATCCGTTTTTGGCCCGCGCAGCGACGCTATGAAATGGTCGAGGTCAAGGGACCCGGCGACCGGCTGCAGGACAACCAGATCCGATGGCTTGCGTACTGCACGGAGCACGGCATGCCGGTGCGCGTCGTCCACGTCCGGTGGGCGCATGAGGCAGACGAAGCGGCAGTGATCGCCTAAGCGCCGACGCAGCGCCAGTAACAGCCCTTTTTCGGAAGCCGCATATGCGGCGGCAATCGACGCCGGTCAGCACATAGGGCCACTGCAATGGCATACGAGCACCCATGAAGAATATTCAGAGACCACTGCCACAACTCTCATGGTTACCGGAAGTCTTGCGACCAAACCGATGGCCGTTGCAGAGATGTACCGCTGTCCATTCAGGGGCAGACTAGAGGCGTTTGCTGTGCGCAATAGCGGCCGCACAGTGAACGGTCACTGACTTGCCAAATGCAGACCCTGGAATCGATAGTCATCTTGCTACCAGTTGAGTCTCAGTCCGGCCTCCGTTGCACGATGCCGATCGTCGTCGTCCGCGTGCAGGTATTGGCTGGTGGTCGAGATCGATGTATGCCCGAGGTTGTCCCGCACGTACCGCAGATCGACTTGGCCATCCATCATGCGAGAGCCCGTTGTGTGGCGCAGCCAATGTGCAGACGCCTGGCGCAATCGCTCTGTTGCGCGCTCGCGCGCTTCGCCCGATGACTGCAGATGGTTGATCGCATTCTCGAACACTTGTTTAATGATCAGGTGCACGGCACCGCGGGTCATCGTCCGATGTGCCCCACCGATCGGCAACAGCAGCGGTGTGGTTTCACCGCCATAGGGCAGCGCCGCAAGACCGTAGTGTCGGCGATAGCGGCTCAGTTCCGCCATCAGTTCCGTCGTCGCCGGCAGCAAGCGTTCCTTGTCGCCCTTGCCAGTGATCGCCAGCCACCAACGATCCTGGCCGTCGCGATCGCGCCGTCTAAAAAAGCCCCCCATCGGATTGCTGACGACTTCCGAGATGCGCAGCCCCATCAGATACAAGAGCGAGATCAGCCAGCGCACGCGTGCGTAGTGTTCCTGCTCGCGTGCGGTGTCACGTGGCATCGCGTCGATCGAGATTTTGACGGCCTGCCAGAGGTCGTCTTCGAGGAAGCGCGTCACGCGAGGCTTCGTCTTTCGTGCACGCTGACGCGATAGGGACAGAGGATTGCCGGCCAGGTAGCCCGCGTTGACCAGCCACGCGAAAAGGGTATTCAGAATGACAAACGCTTGTCGCTCGCTGCTGGGGGAGAGCGGTCCCGC
>NZ_LMUF01000023.1 GCF_009766085.1 Burkholderia sp. S171
TTCTTTGCTTCGTTTCTTTGTCGCTTTGGACAAAGAAATGACGTGCTGCCACGCACAGTGGCTAACAGTGATAAAGAGAATATCCGACTCACGCAGACCACTAACGCCGAAAGCACCACCCCAGCACTGACCCCGACCGCTAACCCCAAAACCTAGCACCCCAGCATAACCCCGACCACTAACCCCAAAACCTAGCACCCCAGCATAACCCCGACCACTAACCCCCAACCCCACTACAATCAATCATGAAAAGTCTTCGCCGTCTCTTCGGCAGCAAGACGCAGATCGGGCACAAACGCGAGCAGGTCGTCGAGCGCAACCCGGCCGATTGGCGCCTGCACCGCAATAGCCGCACACGCGCGATTACGATCGAGCATCACCGGCACCGCAATAGCGATCAGCCCCTGCAAGTGCTCCTGATTGTTGATCGCGAGCAGCCGCCGGCGCGTCGTGCTCAACTCGCGGCGCAAAGCGTCCCGGTCGATGATGGTGCGTTCCGAGTACGCGCGCAACGGCAGTGTCTCGATCATCCGCTCGCGCCGCTCACGGGGCATAAAGCTCAGCAGCAGCTTCCCACTTGCAGAACAGTGCAGGGGCACATGCGAACCCGGTTGCAAATGCATCCGCAACGGCCACTCCGTCTCCACGCGGTCGACATAGACCACGTCGTTACCCGACAACATCGTCAGGTTGCACGTCTCCCCGATCTTTTCCACCAGTTGTTCGAGTAGCGCATGGCGCGCCGCCGCAGGACCGGCATGCATCAGCACGTTGACCGCAAGCGAGCGCACGCGCGGCGAACATTCATACAACCGGTCGCCAGCGCCGCGCGTGATGAGGTACGCATCCGTCAACTGCACAAGGATGCGATGCACGGTCTGCTTGGGCAGCGCGAGCGCGTCGACGAGATCGGTCAGCGAAAGAGGCCGGCCCGCCTGAGCCAATGTTTCGAGTACCCGAAACGCACGCACGGCGGCTGCGTTGGATTGATTGGACGTCGACATTCCGTCTCCTGAACGTCGTAAATTTTTATGGAGGATTTGCATCAATTTTATCGCTTTTCGGGACTACGAAATGTCCCGAAATCTGCATTTTCCTCGGCTGCAGGAGGGGTAGCGAGCGTTAGATCGGAAAACGGGACTTCGCTGTGCGCGTGGCTGAGTAGATTGCAAATCATCGTGATTCATTTAGCCGGAGCAACACGTAATGAACGGACATATCAGCGCAGCAGAAGTAGAGACGGTCGCCGTTGCCAGCAACATGGAACGGAATGTGGCGGAACAGGTTGCGCGGGCGCGAGCGGCGCAGAAAAATTTCGAGCACGCGGGGCAGGAGGTCCTGGACGCAGCGGCTGCCGCCGCGGCGTGGGCGATCATGGAGCCGGGCCGCAACCGGCGACTGGCAGACCTCGCCGTACGAGACACGGGCCTGGGCAACGCCGACGACAAGTTCCGCAAGAACTATCGGAAGACGCTCGGTCTCCTGCGCGATTTGCACAACGCTAAAACCTGCGGGGTGATCAGCGAGGATTCAGCCACAGGGATTGTCGAGATCGCGCGAGCGGTGGGCGTGGTAGCGGCGATTACGCCGTCGACCAACCCCGCCGCTACGCCCGCCAACAAGATCATCAACGCGCTGAAATGCGGCAACGCAGTAATCGTTGCGCCATCGCCGAAGGGGTATTCGTCGTGCGCGTTGCTGATCGAATTCATCCACGCGCAATTCGCCAAGGCGGGCTTGTCCCGCGATCTTGTTCAGGTACTGCCGCCACCCATCACCAAGGCTGCTACAGCCGCGCTCTTGCGCCAATGCGACCTGGTTGTCGCAACGGGATCGCAGGCCAATGTCCGCATGGCATACACGAGCGGCACGCCCGCGTTCGGCGTAGGTGCGGGCAACGTGGCGTCGATCATTGCTGCATCGGCGGATCTGAATGACGCGGCGCGGAAAATCCGGCTCTCCAAGACGTTCGATAACGCCACCAGTTGTTCGTCTGAAAACAGTGTCGTGATCGTGGAGGCGGTGTATGGGCCGACCCTCGAAGCGCTCGCTGAAAACGGCGGCGTGTTACTCGATGCGGCTCAAAAGGAACGCCTGCAAGCGGCGATGTGGACCGACGGCAAGCTCTCAGCGTGTTGCACCGCGAAATCAGCCGTTGAAATTGCGCGGCTCGCGGGTCTCGATGACGTCGCGGCCAAGGCGCCCGCTTTCCTGATGGTCGAGGAAGAGGGCTTCGGCGAGGAGCATCCGTTTTCGGGCGAAAAGCTTTCACCGGTGCTGACGGTTTACCGCGCGAGGGATTTCAACGACGCGGCGGCTGTCGTGCAACGCATCTACGCGTACATGGGCGCGGGTCACTCGGTCGGCCTGCACTCGGCCGATCCCGCCGAGGCCGTGCAACTCGGCATGAATTTGCCTGTTGCCCGCGTTATTTCCAATCAGGCGCATTGCCTCGCAACGGGGGGCAATTTCGACAATGGTCTGCCTTTTTCTTTGTCGATGGGTTGCGGCACGTGGGGCCGAAACAACTTCTCCGAGAACCTCGGCTTTCGCCATTACCTGAACATCACGCGGGTCGCGTACCCCATCGAAGAACGCGTGCCGGAGATGGACGATTTACTGGGCGATTTCTTCAGGAGGTATGGCCGATGAACACGCCTGCCACCTTGCGCGCATTGATAGACGAACGCGCCGCGCAGTTCCCCGACAAGCCCTTCCTGCTCGCGCCAGCCGACGAAGATGCCAATGCGATTTCGAATGCCAGCCGCGCGGGCGTGTTGACGTTCCGCGAATTGCGCGACGCTTGCCAGACGCTTGACGTCCGCTTTCGCGACGTGGGCCTGAAGCCGGGCGATGTTGTCTCTGTGTTCATGGGCAACGGCATCCAGACGGCCACGCTGCTCCTCGCTGCGATGTACAGCGGGCTCGTAGCGAACCCCTTGAACCTGCTGTGCCAGCCGTCGCAGGTGCGTTATATCGTCGAGCATTCCGACACGCGGGCGATATTTGTTTCAGAGGAGTCGCGAACTGCGATCACGACTGCTATCGCCGCGTTGCGCAACGAGGGTTTCAACCGCGAGATCCTGGTCGTTACCACCGAGCCTGACACGCTTGAGGCGCCGGTGTTCGCGCCACCGGAACTCGCGCTCGCCGATGCCGCAAGGGAGTTTTCGGCGCGGCCTATGACATCGCAGTTGGATACCGTCAGTGAAAACCCGCCGCATGCGGAAGACGTCGCGCTTCTGATGTACACCTCCGGCACGACCGGTTTGCCTAAAGGCGTGCTTCTTACGCATCACAACCTGATGGCGAATGCGCGCACGATCACAGCCGAGCACCGGCTCACCGCCGATGATCGCGTGCTCGCTTCACTACCGCTTTTTCACATCAACGGCTTGGTGGTGACACTTCTCGCTCCGCTGCATCACGGCGGCTCCGTCGTCGTCGCGCCACGTTTCTCCGCCCGAACGTTTTGGCGCGATGTCACGCGCCACGGCTGCACGTGGATCAACGTCGTGCCAACGATCGTCGCTTATCTGCTCAACCAGCAGGACGATCGCGCCTTCGACCTGTCAGCGCTCAAGTTTTGCCGCAGCGCGTCGGCTGCGCTGCCGGTCGAGCATCACCGGGCGTTCGAGGCACGCTTCGGTGTCGGCGTGATCGAAACGATGGGCATGACTGAGACCGCTGCTCCAGTATTTAGCAATCCATATGACATTAATAAGAGGCGAATTGGCAGCATCGGTTTGCCCTCCGGTGCGAGCGCCCGCGTGATCGACGCGCAAGGCCGCGATTGTGCCAACGACGAATGCGGCGAGATCGTGTTGTGCGGCGAACAGGTGATGAGTGGCTACTACAAGCGCCCGGAAGAGACGCGAGCGGCGTTCACTGATGACGGCTGGCTGCGCACCGGCGACCTTGGTTACCGCGATGCGGAGGGTTACTTCTATATCAATGGCCGCTCGAAGGAATTGATTATCAAGGGCGGCGAGAACATCGCGCCGCGCGAAATTGACGAGGCCTTACTGAAGCACCCGGGCGTGCTTGATGCGGCGGCGGTCGGCTTGCCGGATCCCGCGTACGGACAGGAGATTGTCGCATTCGTCGTTCCGCGCACGCTCGACGGTCCGCTCGCCCTTGATCTCGCCGATCTCAGGAATCACTGTCTGCGCGAACTCGGCCGCTTCAAGACGCCGAAAGAATTCCGCCTGATCGATGAACTGCCTCGCGGGCCGTCGGGCAAGGTACAGCGGCTGAAGTTGCTGGAGAGCTGATCCGCAAAGTCCGAACACCATCGACCCACGCAACGGAAGCACCGAACGCAAAAAACGCAATACGGAACAGGCAATACAGAAGCACCGATCACGAACGTCAAAGACGTCACATGGAAGAGACAGGAGACAGCATGGAACAGCAAGCGACGCAACCGCGGCGTATCAAGACGCGTCACATCATTCTCGCAGTCATGTGCCTGATGTATTTCATCTCATACATCGATCGCGTCAACATTGCCGTGGCCGGGCCCATCATCCGGCATGAGATGGGATTGACGTCGGGCCAGCTCGGGCTTGTGTTCTCCGCATTCGCGTATCCGTATGCCGTCATGCAAATCGTGGGTGGCTGGCTTGCCGACAAGTACGGACCCAAGCGCGTGCTGACCGTGCTTTCGCTCATCTGGGGCGTCGCGACGCTTGCGACCGGCTTTGCCGGCAGCGTGGCGATGCTCGTGGGCTTGCGCTTCATGCTTGGTGTGGGCGAGGGCGGTGCATTCCCGACGGCTACCCGTGCCTTTACCTACTGGATGCCCGTCGCCGAACGCGGCTTTGCGCAAGGCATCACGCATAGCTTCGCCCGGCTTGGCGGGGCCGTGACGCCGCCGCTCGTGCTCGCGGTGGTGGCAACAGGCGGATGGCGCGATGCGTTCATTCTGCTCGGTGTCGCCAGTCTTGCGTGGACCGTGCTCTATTTGTTCGTGTTCACGAACTCTCCCGAACAGCACCGGCGCATCACGCCGCAAGAAACGGCGGAGATCGGTTATCACGTAGGCGACTGCGACCGTGCCAAACATTGCGCGACGCCGTGGCGAAAGCTGATGCACCGCATGTGGCTGGTGACCTTCGTCGATTTTTGCTACGGCTGGCTGCTGTGGGTGTATTTAACGTGGTTGCCGTCCTATCTCAAGGAATCGCGGGGATTCGATCTCAAGCAACTCGCGCTCTTCACCGCATTGCCGCTGCTGGCGGGCGTGATTGGCGACACGCTTGGCGGAACGCTGTCCGACAAGATCTTCAAGATGACCGGCCGGCTGCGCTTCGCACGCTGTTCCGTGCTGGTAGTTGGATTGGGCGGCTCGCTCGCGTTCCTGATGCCAATGGTTAGTACAGCGAATCCCGTGACGGCCGTGCTGTTCCTGTCCGCGTCGTTCTTCTTCCTGGAGATCACCAATCCCGTGCTCTGGACACTGCCGCTCGATATCGCGGGCAAGTATGCGGGCACCGCTGGCGGCATGATGAATACCGGCTTCGGCGTAGCCGGCATGGTCTCGCCGGTTGTGTTTGGTTACCTGATCGAAACGACGGGCAGCTACAACGTGCCCTTCACCATCTCGGCGTGCTTGCTCGCAGTAGGCATGGTGGCGGCATTGTTCATCAACCCGCTGAAGACGGTCGATGCCGACGAGGAACGCGACCGCACCGAGGCCGGTTCGCTTGGCGGCGTGCCCGCGTTCTTGCAGGCAGCACCCGGCTTGCGCCTGGAGCGGCATCACCTGCGCCGGCCGTTGCGCTGGCGCAAGTGACGTTCAGCGCTTGCAGTTAGCCCTTGAGATTAGCCCTTGAGCTTGCGCAGGCGCCAGATAAGGCTCGATGTATCGTAGCGATTCCCACCGAGCGCCTGTACGTCGCCATAGAACTGGTCGACAAGCGCTGTCACGGGAAGGGAAGCGCCGTTGCGCTTCCCTTCGTCGAGACAGAAGCCCAGGTCCTTGCGCATCCAGTCGACGGCAAAGCCGTAGTCGAATTTGCCGTCGATCATGGTCTTGCCGCGATTGTCCATCTGCCAGCTTGCTGCCGCGCCTTTGCCGATTACATCGAGTACGAGCGGCATGTCGAGGCCCGACAGCTGGCCGAAATTAACAGCCTCGGACAAGCCCTGAACCAGGCCGGCGATGCAGATCTGGTTGACCATCTTCGCGAGTTGTCCCGCGCCGGCCGGTCCGATTAACGTAACGGCCGTCGCGTAGTGATCAAGGGTAGCGTGGACGCGTTCAAACACTTCCGGCGCACCGCCGCACATGATGGTGAGCTTGCCGTTTTGCGCGCCCGCCTGGCCGCCCGACACAGGCGCGTCGATGAAGGCCAGCCCGCGGGCGTCTGCAATCTCCGCCAGTTCACGCGCGACGTTGGCGGATGCGGTGGTGTGATCGACGAAGGCGGCGCCCGCGATCATGCCGGCGAAAGCGCCGTCGTCGCCTAGCGCGATGCTGCGCAGGTCATCGTCGTTGCCCACGCACGCCAGCACCAGGTCTGCCTTCGACGCGGCTTCGCGCGGTGTCCGCGCCGCCTGTCCGCCGTGCTCGGCTACCCATTGTTCGGCCTTGGCGTAGGTTCGGTTGTACACCGTGACGTCGAGGCCGGCTTTGGCAAGGTGGCCGGCCATCGGATAACCCATCACGCCCAAGCCAAGAAACGCGACACGGCGTACGGGGCTGCTTGAAGAGGAGTTTGCAGGTTCGGTCACGGGTGGATCCTTTCAGGGTCGAGAGAGAAAACTCGATTATCCCAGCGATGCGAGGCGCCTGCTGCACTGCCCCCGTCTTGAGCGCTAGGCGACTGCATCGATCCTTAAATATCAGCACCGGCGACCATTTCCCGCTACCCGGATGTACTAGAACTAGAAAGTCTTCGCAAGCGCCCGCGCAGCTTCCTGCATCCGTGGGACGAATTCGAGCGCGCGTGACAGCGGAGCCCGTGAGACGGGCGCATGCACGGCGATGGCCGCAATGCATTGGCCACTTGCATCCGTCACGGGCGCGGCCGCGCAAACGATGCCAACCACGAACTCCTCATTGTCGATACCGATGCGCTTGTGCGAGGTCCGGTCAAGTTCGGCGTCGAGTAGCTCAGGGTCGGTGATGGTGTTTGGCGTGAGCCGCTCAAATTTCAACGCGCGAACGATCGCACTGCGCTGTTCGCGCGGTTGCATTGAAAGCAGCAGCTTGCCGCTGGCGCTGCAATAAACGGGTACGTGAGAGCCAGGTTTCAGATCAAGACGCAACGGCCAGGGTGCTTCCATCCTGTCGAGATAGAGCACTTGCGCCCCGTGAAGCATGGTCAGGTTGCAGGTTTCGCCGAGATCGGCGACGAGGTGAGCGAGGATCGCATGACGCAGGCGGCGTGCGCAGGAGTGCATCATCACGCCAAGTCCCAGTTGAGCCAGGCGTGGCCCGATGACATAGGCGTTCTTCTGATCAGGTGCGCGAATCACGAGACCACTCGCTTCCAGAGAAGCCAGCATCCTATGCAGCGATGCCTTCGGCAAGCCCACGTCGTCTGCAATGTCGGCTAGCGACACCGGTCCCTCTGCGGCGACCAGATGTTCGAGCAGTGCGAAGGTGCGCAGCGTCGGGGTGTCTGCTTCCTTCATCTGCGTCATGCCGGAAAACGGGTCGTTCAAGTCGTAGGTGAAGCTTTTGGCTTCGGTCGTTTGAGCGGTGACGTGGCGGCTTTGATTGGGGGCGCCAAACTGAATTCGAGAACGCGCGTCATCGACGTCGGACAGGTCCTTGGTAGCGGTCGTTTCGGAGTAGTCGGTCGGCACGTTGAATCCGGGGTTGTCTCTGTTTTATAAATTAAACGGAACATAATATTCCGAAAAATGCATATTTATGAAAGATAAAATACCCTCGATCCACCGTCAATCCGCATTTACAATAAACGGTATGATTTGTATCCAATAATGGTGGGATTGCATGCCGAAACATGGCTGGGACCTCAAAAAAGACGACGGGCGGTTAAAATGTCGGCACGCGCTGAGGGCCTTGCCAGACGTGAACGCCTCGCAGCCTGCAAAATCACACGCTCATTGACTCTTCGTGCAGCCTTTACACGCCACACATCGATACTGGACACCCTTCCCATGAATCAATCCGCGGTCCTCAAACCAGCCGCTTCCGAAACGGGCGATCCCTTTCTCCTGACGCCCGGACCCCTGACTACCTCGTGTACTGTCAAGGCATCGATGGCACACGATTGGGGCTCGCGCGATGCGAGTTTTGTCGCGATCAACAAGGCGGTGCTCGCGCGACTCGCTGAGATTGTTCATGGCGAGGGCGACTATGTAACGGTGCCTATGCAAGGCTCCGGCACCTTTGCAGTCGAAGCCATGCTGACCAGTTTCGTGCCCCCGGCGGGCAAGGTCCTCATGCTGATCAACGGCGCTTATGGTCAGCGCGCGAAACGCATTCTCGACATCGCCCGGCGTAAGACGGTCACCCATGAAACGGCCGAAGATGCGCCGCCGGACCTGAAGAAGGTCGAGGCGATTCTGAAGCGCACGCCTTCGATCACGCATATCTTCGTGGTCCACTGCGAAACGACGTCCGGCATCCTCAATCCGATTGCCGAGATCGGCGCGCTCGCGGCCAAGTACAAAAAGGGCTATCTCATCGATTCAATGAGTGCCTTCGGCGCGCTGCCGATCGATGCGCCCGCGATCCACGCCGACGCGGTGGCCGCGTCGTCGAACAAGTGCATTGAAGGCGTGCCGGGGCTTGGCTTCGTCGTGTGCCGGCGCGACGCGCTTGTGGCAACCAAAGGCAATGCCACCACGCTGGTCCTCGACCTGCACGACCAGTGGGCGAATTTCGAAAAGACCGGGCAGTACCGGTTCACACCGCCGACGCATGTGATCGTGGCGTTTCACCAAGCGCTTCAGGAATTTGATGCGGAGGGGGGCGTTGGCGGGCGAGGGGGGCGGTATAGGAACAACTGTCGCGTTCTGGTCAACGGCATGAAGGCGCTCGGCTTCGAGCTCTTGCTGAAAGAGGATTTGCAGGCGCCGATTATCGTGACCTTCCGGATGCCCGCCCATGAGGGCTTTGTCTTCGAGCGTTTCTACGACGGCCTCAAAGCACGTGGTTATGTGATCTATCCCGGCAAGCTGACGATCGCGGAATCGTTTCGTATTGGCTGTATCGGCCGGCTTTACGAAAAGGAGATGCATGGCTTGATAGCGGCCGTACGTGATGTGCTGGATGAAATGGGTGTGAATAGTTTGACCGCCACGGCGGCTGCGTAGAGAGGAGGCTTGGTAACACGACGATAGGCTGATGCGCTTTGTCGGGCGACATGCTCGACGTAAGCGCGTTTGGTTTCCATCACGCCGTTACCGGCCACCTACCGTATGTCTTCGTCCGCCAATCCATCGCACGAGTTCGCCGAACATCGCCATGGTGGGCGGCACGGACAGATCCATCGCAAGGCAATGCCGGTAGTACGGGCTGAGATCCAGCCCAATGCCTAATCCAAGCACCTCCACATCCCGCGCGGTTTCATGGCGCGCGATAACCTCGCGCAGATGATTGTCGAGATAACTCGCGTTGTTGGCGAGGACCGTGGCGCCTTCCATGGGGCTGCCGTCTGAAATGACAATCACGATTCGTCTACGCTCGTCGCGCGCAAGCAGCCGTGTGCACGCCCAGTCGATCGCCTCGCCATCTACACCTTCGCGAAACAGATCCGCTTTGAAGAGCGCGGCGATATCGGCGCGAGCCCGCCGCCAGGTCGTGGATGCATCCTTGAACACCATGTGCGAGAGTTCACAGAGCCGGCCGGGATGAGGTGGCCGCCCACGAGCCAGCCAGTCGAGACGGGCCAGGCCCCCGTTCCAGGCGCCTGTAGTGAAACCTAGAACCTCGGTGGTCACACCTGCCTGATCAAGGGCGCGCACGAGCGTATCCACCATGACGGTCACTGCTTCAATATGCGCGCGCATCGAGCCCGAGCAGTCGATCAGGAAACTGACTGCACAATCGGCCAGCGGCGTTTTACGCTCCAGCAGGAACAAACGTCGCTCAGCAGGAGAGCTAACGAGTTGCGCAAGACGCCGGCCGTCGATGCGGCCATGTTCCTCTCCGAACGACCAGCCGTCGCGCTGTGGGATAGCCAGCGCAATGCGCAGCGCGTGGGCCAGCCGTGGCACGTTAATGCCTTGCGTCGCGATTCGTTCGTCGAGGCGTACCCGATACTCCGCAAGCAGCGACTTGCGCACGAGCGCACCCGGATAAATCTCCTGGTCGTAGCGCGTGGTAAAGATACGATAGTTGTCGCCGGGCGCCCCCGGAACGCGCCCCACGCCGGTGACGGCAGCCGCCACCGACTCGTCTTCATCGGCGGTCTCGGTGTCATCGAAATCGAACCATAACGATAACGCGGTGCGTGTGGCCTCGTCATCCGTCTCATTCGATGAATCGTCCAGCGTGTGTTGATCGCGCGCGTCGCGGATCATTTCGCTCACGAGGTGCGCCATCTGAAGCGCGTGCACCGCGAACGCACTTTGCTCCGCGCGATGCCGTCGCAGCCCCGCCAAAGAAACGCCCAGCACCGGCGCGATTGCACCACGCGTGTGTTCGATCAGGCCCTCGGTTTCTTCGAGCACGGGCCAACCCGAGAGGCGCGACCAGGAAATCTGCGCGACGGTATAAAGCAGGTTGCCGATATGGTTTTCCGCCTGTCCAGATCGATAGAACTTTCGCGACCATGCTTCGAACTGCTGACGAAGATTACTCACGAGACCCGGCATGCCGGGCGGCGTCAGGCTTTCGCAGCGCAGTTGCTCAAGCAGTTCGAACACGAGGCGCGCGACCGGATCGGTAGGACATAAGGTGCTATGCAGCGTTGCATCGGAGCGCATGAGACGCAGGGCGGCGCCATCGGCCGCACCACGCAGGGAGTCGAGGCAATTCGCCACCGTATCGCGGCGCAGATGTGGCGCATTGAGCGGCAGCGGGCGCAAGTTACGGCACAAGCGGCCGTTACGGTAGTCGAGTGCGGCATCGCCTGTGAGGGCGCGTACTGCCGATGCGCAGAGGTTCTCGCGCTGCTCGCGGCGGCGAACTGCCTGCCTGTCCGTCTCCATCAGCGAAGCTCCGTTGAGAGACTCTTTCGCTCGGACATGTCATCCAGCTCCTCGCCAAAGCAACGCTGGAAATACTCCGCAACGATCGGCCGTTCCGCCTCGTCGCACTTGTTCAGGAACGTCAGACGAAAGGCACGCGCCGGATCGTGGAAGATCTGGCAGTTCTCCGCCCAGTCGATCACCGTACGCGGTGACATGAGCGTTGATACATCGCCCGTCGTGAAGCCCTTGCGCGTGAGTTCGGCCACGCTCACCATCGATTCAATCAACGCGCGGCCGGCGGCATCGGCAAGCTCCGGCACGCGCGCGAGCACGATTCCCGCTTCTTCTGCACGCGGCAGGTAATTAAGCGTGGCGACCACATTCCAGCGGTCCATCTGCGCGTGGTTCAACATCTGGGTGCCGTGATACAGGCCATTTATGTTGCCCAGCCCCACCGTGTTGGTGGTGGCGAACAGGCGGAAGTACGGGTGCGGACGGATCACGCGGTTCTGGTCAAGCAGCGTGAACCGGCCATCGCGTTCCAGGATGCGCTGGATCACGAACATCACGTCCGGGCGGCCGGCGTCGTATTCGTCGAAGATCAGCGCGACCGGCCGCTGCAGCGCCCACGGCACGATGCCTTCCTGGAACTCCGTCACCTGCATGTCGTCGCGCACCACGATCGCATCCTTGCCCACCAAGTCGAGGCGGCTGATATGACCGTCCAGATTGATGCGCACGCACGGCCAGTTGAGCCGGGCCGCCACCTGTTCTATATGCGTCGATTTGCCCGTGCCGTGCAGCCCCTGCACCATGACCCGGCGGTTGCGTGCGAAGCCGGCGAGGATCGCCGTTGTCACTTCCGAATTGAAGCGATAAACCTCGTCGATTTCCGGAACGTGGTCGTCGGGCTCGCTGAACGCGGGCACCATCAGATCGGAATCGATGCCGAACACAGCCCGTACCGAGACCATTTTGTCCGGCTCGTTCATTGCTCCCGTCACGCCCGTTGCACCGCTCGTCGCGCCATCAGTCACTGCCGTCTCCTCTCTTGTGTCAGCGCGGCAACGTGTTTGTCTCGCGGCCGGCTTACTGGGTGTTCATCATAGCTTTCTTCTTTTTTAGATACAAATCATACCGTTTATTGTAAATGTGGATTGACGGTGGATCGATCTTATTTTATCTTTGCTCATGAAACGAGCTTTTCGGAACCTTTCGTTCCGTTTTATTGATAAATCCGGAGACACCACCATGAGCGAGCAAGACCCAGCAGCCAACAGCGCTACCGCCACCGCCGCCGCGCGCACCGGCCCCCAGGCCATGACCCCGTCTGAAGCGTTCGTTGAAACGCTCGCCGCCAACGGCGTCACCGAGATGTTCGGCATCATGGGCTCGGCCTTCATGGACGCGATGGACATCTTCGCGCCAGCCGGTATTCGTCTGATTCCCGTGGTCCACGAACAGGGCGCGGGTCACATGGCCGACGGATATTCGCGCGTCTCCGGGCGCCACGGCGTAGTGATTGGTCAGAACGGGCCGGGCATCAGTAACTGCGTGACCGCCATTGCTGCGGCTTATTGGGCGCATAGCCCGGTGGTCATCGTGACGCCTGAGGCCGGCACCATGGGTATCGGACTGGGCGGCTTCCAGGAAGCCCGCCAGTTGCCGATGTTCCAGGAGTTCACCAAGTATCAGGGCCACGTCACGCATCCCGCGCGCATGGCTGAATTCACCGGACGCTGTTTCGATCGCGCCAAGGCCGAAATGGGGCCGACCCAGCTCAATATCCCGCGCGATTACTTCTACGGCCAGATCAAGGCCGAGATCCCGAAACCCCAGAACCTGGATCGCGGCCCCGGCGGTGAACAGAGCTTGAACGAAGCGGCAGAATTGATCGCGCAGGCCAAGTTCCCGGTCATCATTTCAGGCGGCGGCGTGGTGATGGGCGATGCCATCGAGCAGTGCCAGGCGCTGGCCGAGCGTCTTGGCGCACCCGTAGTCAACAGCTACCTGCACAACGATTCGTTTCCGGCGAAGCACCCGCTGTGGTGCGGCCCGCTCGGTTATCAGGGCTCCAAGGCGGCCATGAAGCTGCTGGCGCAAGCCGATGTCGTGATCGCGCTCGGTTCGCGTCTCGGACCCTTCGGCACGCTGCCGCAGCATGGTATGGACTACTGGCCCAAGGACGCGAAGATCATCCAGATCGATGCCGATCACAAGATGCTCGGGCTCGTGAAGACAATCTCCGTGGGCATCTGCGGCGATGCGAAAGCGGCAGCTATTGCACTGAGCCAGCGGCTCGATGGCCGCACGCTGGTAAGCGATGCCACGCGTGAAGAACGCGCCCGCCAGATCGCGGCGGAGAAGGCGGCATGGGAGAAGGAACTCGACGAGTGGACGCACGAGCGCGATGCCTACAGCCTGGACATGATCGAGGAGCAGAGCCACGAGCGGCCCCCGGGCGGTGGCCGGTATCTGCACCCGCGTCAGGTGTTGCGCGAGTTGGAGAAGGCGATGCCCGAGGACGTGATGGTGTCCACTGACATTGGCAACATCAACTCGGTGGCCAACAGTTATCTGCGCTTTAACAAGCCGCGCAGCTTCTTCGCCGCGATGAGCTGGGGCAACTGCGGTTACGCGTTTCCGACCATCATCGGGGCGAAAGTGGCAGCGCCGCATCGGCCGGCGGTGTCCTATGCCGGCGACGGCGCCTGGGGCATGAGCCTGATGGAAACCATGACCTGCGTGCGTCACAACATTCCAGTGACGGCGGTGGTGTTTCATAACCGGCAGTGGGGCGCGGAGAAGAAGAACCAGGTCGATTTCTATAACCGGCGTTTCGTGGCGGGTGAACTGGATAACCAGAGCTTTGCGGAGATCGCCAAGGCGATGGGCGCCGAAGGGATCGTGGTGAATCAGCTCGAGGACGTGGGACCTGCGCTCAAGCGTGCCATCGATTTGCAGATGAATCACGGCAAGACCACGATCATCGAGATCATGTGTACACGCGAACTCGGCGATCCGTTCCGCCGTGATGCACTCGCTAAACCCGTGCGGTTGCTTGATAAGTACAAAGACTACGTGTGAACGTTCCAACTTACGGGGGCTTGGCCTTATCAGGCTCTCGTGGAACCTGACATGCTGGAAACGGGCCGCTGCCGTTTCCAGCACTAGGCTATTGTCTTTGGCAGCCGTGACTGAGTGACCCATGAAGCCGATTAACCGCATCATCGAGCGCGCCCGCGTTCATCCCATGCGCATCGTACTGAGCGAAGCGGAGGATCCGCGGGTTCTCCAGGCGGCGCAACGCGTGACCACAGAGCGCATTGCCCAAGTGATTCTGGTGGGGGATGTACCGCACATTCTGCAAGTGGCGGCCAGTGAGGGTATCGATCTGGCCGGCATCGAAATGGTGGATCCGACTACTTCGCCGCTCGGGCCATCCGTGTGCCGATGCCTCTTCGAACTTCGATCCGGCAAGGGCATGACGCTGGACGAGGCCAAGCGGGAAGTGCTTAAGCCCCTTTGCTTTGCTAACCTGATGGTGCGACTAGGTTATGCCGATGGGTCGGTATCAGGCGCGGTCAATACCACGGCCGACGTGGTTCGCACCGCGATCCAGATTATCGGCGTCGACCCGTCGTTCAAGCTGATTTCCAGTTTCTTCCTGATGATGTTGTGTGAACCCTTTCACACGCTCAAAGGCGGTCTTATCTTCTCCGATTGCGGGCTGGTCGTGGACCCGAATGCAGATGAGCTCTCGCAGATCGCGATGGCGGCAGCGGATAGCGCGCAGAACCTTCTGATGGATGAGCCGCGCGTGGCCATGCTGTCATTCTCGACGAGCGGCAGTGCCCGGCATGCAGCGGTCGACAAGGTGGTGGAAGCAACCCGCCTGGTCAGGCAGCAGCGCCCGAACCTTGCTATCGACGGCGATGTGCAGCTCGACGCGGCGCTCGTCGCGGAGATCGCTGAACGCAAGATAGACCACTCGAACGTCCACGGCCGGGCCAACGTGCTGGTCTTTCCGAGTCTGGAGGCCGGCAATATCAGCTATAAACTGGCGGAAAGGGTGGGCGGCGCAAAGGCGATCGGTCCGTTATTGCAGGGCCTTCGAAAGCCCGCCAACGATCTGTCACGCGGCTGCAGCGCAGAGGATATTTATTACGTCATTGCCGTGACCGTGGTGCAGGCGCAAGCGACCTTGGTCACCACACAAACACTCGCAGACTTACGCATCGACAGTCACCCGTTGTGATGATGCGCAGCTCGCTTCGGCGCGGCCGACCTCGCGAACAGAAACACCAGTCAGTGAACCTTTCCAGCCACCTGTAAAATCCGCTCCCGCACAATGCCGATCGCCTGCTTGAGGGCATAAACGTCCTGAAAATAACGTTGAGGCATCCTTATCTGGCTGGCGTTCGCATCGATGTTCTCGATCTCTTCGCGCCATTGCGCAATCTGGTCCGGGGTGGGTTGCGGGGTTCTCCATATTTCATCTTCCAGCGATTTGATCTCCCTATACCAGACCACGAGCCGGTTCTTAATCCGTGTCTGTGCCATGCGCGGCAATGCTTGCAGCAAGCCTATCAGCAAGGCCATGAAGGGCAGCAGGATTAGCAGCCGTCTTTCGATAAAGCTGGCCAGCCAGAACGGAAGGTATCGTTGCAGAAAAGGACGGCCGGATTTGAAGTAGCGCGTGCTTTCATCGGAGATGGGAAATTCATCGGTGTTCAGGTTGGGAAACGCGCCGAGCGGCGTGAAGTAATCTTCGCCGCCATGCACGTTTTTAGCCGCTTCCAGCAGAAGGTAGGCGAGAGCAGGGTGCAGCGTGTCCTTGGCCACGAGCAGGGCTGTTGCGGCCAGCAGGGTGACATCGGCCTGCGGAAGATCATTGACGACGCTGGTCGATGCACGCGGAAAGATGATCTTGGAGAGCGACGGGAATTTTTGCACCAGGGCGTCGGCCTGGGCAAAACTCATCAGCTTGAGATTGCTGTTCAGTAACGTCTGCTGCATGGAAGCATCGGGCCTGCCAATAAAGAAAGCCGCATCCAGCGTGCCATTTTCGAGGTCTTCATACGCCTTGGATGCATCCATTTCCAGCAGCGTGGTGTTGTCGCCGGTGATGCCGCTATAAGAGAGCAATACCTGGGCGACGTTGAGCAGGCCGCTGCCAGGAACGCCGATGGCAATCCTTTTGCCGCGTAGCTGTGCCAGCCGGTTGATGGTTATATCGGTTGTACCGCTCGCATTGCCACGATAAAACACCCAGATCGGTTCGTATGAAACGGCAGCGATCGTCTGCAAGTTGTCCGCCTCTTTCGGGCGGGTGGTGCCTGACTGGATAAAGCCAACTTCATACTCGTTGTCAGGATCCTTCAGTCGCTGATAGTTTTCGATCGAGCCCGAAGAACTGCGGATATCAAGCGTTATGCCGTCGCGCTTCAAGAGGGGCGCATACCGATCCGCAAAGCCGCGATAGATACCGTTGTCCGCCCCTGTTGTAATGACGATGGTGCGCTGGATAGCAGGCTTCAGTACGATCGCCAGCCCCCAGCCTAGAGCGGCAATCAGCAGTATGGCGCCAATGATGAGGAACCACCTGCGCCCCGGTGTCATGGGGGCTTTCTGACTGCGATGAAGCGCTGGGTTGTGCCTGGGCATTGCTCGGCCTCTCTCGTCAGGTCTCTCGTGCGCGGGCTGCACCTGAGAGCCTGTCCTTCACGGATGGATGGGCATGCTCTGGAAGGAGAGGAGGTTGAACGCTGAGGAAACGAAACCTAACGCCGTTCAACAATTTTTCTCATCGCTTATATACGTCACCTTTATCATATTATCCTTGTTAAGACTGCAAGGGCTGCCGTCGCTACGCTTGCATCACACCGGGCCGTGCTGACACGCACGCTCAATTGCAGCCTTGATTGTTGGCGGTCCTCATGCAGGTCTTTCCGGACGGGCTTTTGTAGACACCCTTGCCGTTCTTGGTCTTTGCTTCTCCGCCCTTGCTTGTCTGAGTTGTCGCTACGCCGTTCTGATTCCTGTCGGACTTCCACGCGGTGCCACTGTTCGGGTTATATCCGCCAGCCTGTTGTCCGTTATTGCAAACGGTACGGCCAGTCGCAGCGGTTCTGCACTCCGCGGATACGCTGGTGGAAAACACGATGCACGCTAACAGCGCAAGAATTCTCATGGTGACCTCCGGATGTCATGGGAAATGTTCAAACGTTTTTCGAACCATCTCGGTCGCGTGGTTGTTATTCGTCGAGGCGGCCCAGCGTGTCGCGCATGGGCGCGATTGACACTCTCACCGTGCCGCTAAGCGGCGTGCTCATTTCCTGAATCAGGAAAAACGCGCCAGACGTCGACAGGGCGCACAAGACCATCGCTGCCACGACCGTCCCGTTGCGGGGAGTGAACAGGCCGAAGGTGCCGAAGATAATGGATAACCACGCCACGAGAATGATCAGCAGCGGTGCAGGGATCGAGCCTTTTGCCTGTAGCAGCGTGAGCCAGCGTGCCGCATATACCTGATCGACGAGCTGGATGGCGCGCGCTTTAAGTCCGCGCTGCGTGTCATTGGATGGAGCAAGTTCCTCCACTCTGCGTTCGAAATCTTCTGACCTGTTGATGGCGTCAGGGCTATTGAGTTTTGCCAGTTGCGCAGCATCGCCTGATGCGAGTACCTGGACCGCGCCGGCGTAGTTCCGCTTGAGCGACGCACGAATCTCCTGGGTTTCCGGTCCATACCTCGCCAATACGCGGTCGAGCTGGACGACGGTGGCTGCATTCTGCATAACCTCGCTGTTGGCTGTGTCGAATGACGTTTTTGCCGACGAGATCAGCAGCCCCAGCACCAACGCGGCCATGGTCGCGATCAGGCCGGTCGCCAGTTTGATGACACCGATCGACTCGTCATTCAGGTGGTGTGCCGGGAGCAGTGCGCGCAGATACAGACCAAGCAGCCCGCTACCAAAGACACATACAAACACGATCGACGCGATAACGAGGTGGTCCACCCTTGAATCCTCCGCCTTAGGTCGAGCGTGTTGTGCGCGTATGGGTATCTGACAGGGCGACCGTGGTCCAGCAAACGGTACCTTCGGCAGCTGTCATGGTCTGAGCGCAGGCCTTGATCGGGGAGGCAAAGTCCATCGGACCTGGGATGGTTGTCGTATTACCGGGACCTGATGGATGACGACCTCAGGGTGCGGGCACTACACGGTAGTAGATACCGTTTGCGCCGTATGACGGCCGGAACCATGTGTTACCGCACAAGTAGTAGGTGCCGCCGGCAACCTGGGGTGAGATGCAGCCGCCGGGTAACGTTGCATAGATCGCGCCCATCGCGAAGTTTGCACTGACGACGGGTACCGGATAGCTCACAGGCACAGCAACAGCCGTTGCCCCAGCCATCACGCCGGCATTGTAGGCATTGGAGGTGGCTGCTGCGTTGTTGGCCGACGCCACGGCAACACCGGCCACGACACCGACTGCGGCACCTGCGGCGGCCGCTCCCGCTGTGGACCAACCGCCGCAGTTGTAGCAGCCGGAGCCATAGTTGTTCACCGTGGTCGGCGGATGATAGGCGGGATATCTGGCGCCGTAATAGGGGCTGTGATACGCGGTCGCGCCCGCGGCGTTCGTGTAGGTCGAATAGCCGGACCCGGTTGCATGGGTTGCGGTCCCGCCATAGCCGTTGGTGGCGGTGGTGCCCTGACCGTAGGTGTGCGTCGCGCTCCCTCCGTAGTGATTGGTGGCGGTCGTTTGCCCCGATCCTTCCTGATGGGTTGCTGTATCGCCGTAGCGTCCGGTCGCAGTCGTGCCTTGGCCGTAGGTGTGTGTTTCGCTACCTCCGCCTGCGTCGCTGCGGGTGGTCGACCCTGA
Organism: Burkholderia sp. S171; assembly: GCF_009766085.1. Lineage (GTDB taxonomy): Bacteria > Pseudomonadota > Gammaproteobacteria > Burkholderiales > Burkholderiaceae > Caballeronia. The sequence continues at coordinate 19,006 of NZ_LMUF01000023.1, forward strand.
TCCATAGGCATGCGAAGTACTGCCACCATAGGCGTTAGCGTGAGACCACGCTCCCGCGGAACCTGACACGAGCGCCGGAATAAGCAGACTCAGCAGGCGGATGACGCCGGTCTTCATGATGCGTCTCCTGGTCATTGGGTCTTGGTGGACGTACGCTTCTTCGGTGGCGGCCTCATCCCTTGCGCATCACTCGCGTCCGGACGCGCAAACGCAATACGTGAAGCGCTGGCAGCGTTGACAACGAAGGCATCTGAGGGAAGGACGGGATCCAGCGCCCAGTTGGACAGTTCCAGGACATGACGCAGCCGGGCGGGATCGTTGAGGTAGATGGCATAGATGCGGCGGGGGAGCTTGTCGTCCCGCCCGATCCAGATCTGCACGAACACATCCCCGGTGACATACGCCACCATGTCGGTGGTGGTCTCCCCGACAACGGACGACTGCCCTATGTAGAATGCGGTCGTCAGTCCATCGGCGATATCCTTGTAGGGATCAGCCACGATCACGTCGGTGAACGGGAAATAGATGGACCCGGAGTCGAAGGCCACCTGCAACGCAGCGTCGATAGTCGGTGGCGCATCAGCCACGGCGAGCAGATTCTGCGACGGAGCAAATGCTTTCATCGTCTTGCCGTCGTAATAAAATTCCGAAGCGGGACCATCGCCGGCGGTGATGACCTTAAGCCGGTCCGGGCGCACCATGCTGACTTCCGACTGAGTGGAATAGACGAGCGGGGGGCCTAGGCGGCTCGGGCTTTCGTAGGAGACGACCGCTGTGAAAGTCATCGATCTAGCGGCGGCAAGTTTGGCGCATGCGGTCTTCAGGACTTCAATCGCCCGTGGCTCGAGGCCGGGCTGGAATGCAAGGCCGGCCGCATTAGCTGCTCTGGTGGAGACTGCTTTCGATGTCTTGTGCGCCGGCTGCGACTGCTGGGCGTTGCCGCTCGCGACCACGAACGCCAACAGCGCGGCAACAGTGATGCGCGACAGCAATTTCTCGTAGGTCACTCGCGGCCTCGTCGTTGACTGAACCCGTTTTAGCGGCGCGCCGGCAATACTCACGGGAGCATGCCGCACTCAAACATTTTGTTGGCAACAGGAGCGGCGATTTTATCGATGAACAGGGCGCGCATCTGAGGGTCGTTGCGCAGCAACTGCACGGCCTGTTCCTCTCGTGGAGGCCGCGGGCGCCCCTGTTGCTGAGCTTTCTCTTGCCATAACTGCTCGCAGGACGAGCCCTGGTACTTCTGGATGACCTTGCCGGCGACCGCGTCCAGCACTGGATATTGAGCTGAGGCGGTTTCGCTGGCTAGCAACATCGGTAGGATTGCAAACCATAAGAGATGCCTGCTCATGAGTTCCTCCAGAATGTGTCGCGCTGGGTGCTGGGCGTCCCCACGCCGGGGTCGTCACTTTTTAAGGGAGGGCAACTTTTTCCGCTGCTGCTGCGCGCCCGAAACGATGTCATCAAGCATGCTTCGGTAAGAGAAGACTAGAACACGGGCCGGAATGCCGATATTGGACCTTGGTCCAATATCGGCGTGGACGTGAGCGTTGCCATGCTCACTTATCGACGAAGGGCCGCGCCTCTGCCGCCACCATTCCCGGATTGCGAAAAACGCTGACTCTGGGCCGCTCCTCGTTGCCGGTTCTGCATATCCTGATTCAACTGTCCATAGGCTCCCCCGCCCGTGTTGGCCGGTCGCGCTTGGCCGCCTGCGGCTCCCTGTTGAGCCATCGGCGCTTGCGTCGGGCGTTGCGCATTCCCACTCGGGGCAGCAGCGGTGCGCTGTGGCTGATAGGCTGCCTGAGCGGTCTTTCCCCCGGTGGCCGTAGAGGGGCGCGGTTGCTGATTCGCCGGTGCACCGGGTCTAGCCTGCGGGGGATTGCCGCCCGCTGCCGTCGCGCTGCGTTGTGTCTGGGTCGATGGAGACTTTTGCTGCGCGGCAGACGACACGGGCGCATTCGATTTGTTGGCTGCAGACCATGAGCCGTTATCGTATTTTTGCCAGCTGCCATTGGTGTTTTTGTACACGTTGCCATCTTTACTTGCGTACATATTGCCGTTAGCGGTCTTGCCCGCGGCAGCACTGCCGTTGGCGCCTTGGCCAGCGACCGCCTTGCCGCCCGCGGAGTTCTGGAAGCTGCCGGCCGTGCCGTTCGACGTTGTGGTGTGTTGTGTCGCGGCCCACTGGTTGCCCTTCGTGACGACCGAGCTTCCCCACTGACCATAGGCGTTCGAGCCTTGTTGCGTGGCGCCGTACGCGCCCGTCCTTGGGTTGTATGCCTGCCCCACGGACGCGCTTCCGCCAGGCCCGGAAGCGGTTGCTCCCCGTGCGTAGGTTCCGGTGTAGGGGTTGTATGAGTTGCCCCATTGCGCGCTTCCCGCAGGGCCGTAAGCCGCGCCCCGTACGCCGCTTGCACCGGTATAAGGGTTATAGGTGCGATAGCCGTAAGGGGCGGGACGCGGATAATAAACCGGATAAGGTCCACGACCGATGGCGACGTAAGGAGGGTAGTAGTAACCGTTGCCCTGGGCGACGATCGCACCCAGCGCCGCTCCCGCGATAAACACACCCAGGTAGCCCGCCGTATAGCTTGCCTGGACCGTTCCCGTGGGTGTCACCTGTTGCGTCACATAGACCACGTTGTAGACGGGCGAGCTGGGCGGGATCGTGTAGATCACCTGCGGTACGACACTAGTCGTCTGCCACGGACCACCCGGCGAACTGGAATCGAACCATACACCTTGTGAGCAGAGGTAGTAGCGTTGCTCCACCTTGATCACTTTCGCCGGTGTGTTGGATGCATAGGACATCGAAGTTCCGGAAATCGGGCTGAACGTAGGTTCGCCGCTGTACGAAACCTTGACTGCAGCCGCCGCTGCGGCGGGATTGATCTCGACCGTGGTGGGAATCTGCGCGAGCAATACCGCATCCCTCGCTTCCGGTGTTCCCGGTACTGAACTCAGCACTCTTCCCGCCGGGCTATTCGGCGGGATCCTGGCGAAATCCGCCGGCAACTGGTCTGTCGCGTAACTCCATGGGCCAGTGGGCCCAGGCGCCGAAAACCAGCGTCCGGCACTCAGGTAGTAATACGCGCCGGTTGGCGAATCAATAAACAAATCGCTGTCGGTGTTTGTAGCGAATGTGAGCTTTGTGCCGGGAATCGAAATAAAGACGGGTTTGCCGGAAAAGGTAATAAGTTCCGCTGGCACTTGGCTGTAATACACAGCCGGTGCTTTTCCCGCATGATGGGACGTCGCGCCGATATATTGTTTGAGCGACGCCCATTGCGGGTCGGCCGAAATTTTTGCCATTTTCGCGGGGAGGTTTGGTGCTTCTTTCCATCCACTTTTCAGGTCGCTCGACATAACCCAGCGTTGCCCGGTGAAAAGATAATACTGATGCGTGGCGCTATCGAGAAAGAGGGGCCAACTCGCATTAATCACCGCTTGCATATCAGTGCCCGCGACTGGAGCGAGTACGGGATCGCCATCAACGAATAAAAGAATCGCGGGTCCGAAACTGGCAAAAATAGCCGGTGGATCGTTCTTGACGGCGATGGCTGGCAAATCGTTTTTCTGATCGACGCTCGCGACCAGACGGTCCACCGATATCGTCAGCGTCGCGTCGGGCTTAAGGAAGGTCCGGACCAGTCGATCAAGTTTTTCGGACGCCGCCGGGTCCGCCCCCGGGAATGAGGTGCCCGTAATGGTGGGATGGCTGAGAAGAACGGTACGGCTGTCCATGTCGGTCTCGGTGTCCATCTGCAGCGTCACCACGCCGATTTGCGGCTGCCCGCCCTTCGGAGTCAGCGAAATGGCCATCCGACCGTTTATTTGCTTGAACTGCTTCCAGTCGTCAATTTGCGGTTGATAAAGCACAAGGCGAGTGCCGTCTTGTTCGCGCTCACGGGGCCAACCCGCATCGGTTGCCATCGCGCGACCGGGAAAACCTGACGCAACGAGCGTGAGCGCCAAAGCGATGCGCTTTGCTGAGCGGCTTTTTACGAGCATCGCCATGTTCAAGCGCCTCCCAGCGTCAATCGAATTCGGATAACGGTGCGCTTGAGAAGCGCGGATCGGATTGTCGAGGTTTTGTATTAAGTAATTTGATTATCATCAGTTCATTGCGGACCTGCCCGCATTTAAGGGGCTGCGCTTACCGACTATTTGAGCCCGGGTCCCTGTTTCAAAATAGCCGAGTGCCAGAGCTCAAGCAATTGGACCTTGGTCCTATACGGGGGCCATTAGCTATTTGTTTAATGTGTCTGCAGAGGCGGAAAAACGCCAGCGACCGGTATCGGCGACCGATTGAGAAAAATTGCTTTACGGAATGCAACGAAACGCTTTACGGAAACAAATGCAGCGTCTAAGCTCTGGATGAGTATTCGTTACCCGTCGGCATGAGGCCGGTCAGATACGGATCATGAGAAGTGGTTTTCCTGACGCACCGTTTCGCGTCGTAGGCGGTTATTGCCTATTGGTTTCAAGCAAACACGCCGCAAGAAATAAATTAAATACCCCGCTCGAGACATCGTGGAACAGGAATCTACGGCGTTCTCGTTGCGATGTCGCACGATGCTTGTTCGGCAGGTGCATGCGCGGACACAAGCCCTCGCGAAGTCGGACCTTTCGAAGTCCGGCGCGCCCGGGTTCTCGCACGCCTGCTCGAGCTTCTGAGGGAGCACGGCGTCATGACCACGTTTTCTGCTGCTGTTGCAGTGGCGGTATTGATCGTACTACTGATTGTTTTGCAACTTAGACGAATACACTCGCTGGCGCCCGCGGTTGGGTCGCCTGTCGACGCTGATTTGTCTCGGCAGAGATATAACAACTATGCCTTCGCGGCAGCTGATGAAGCGGCGGATAGGGAACAGCCTGCCAAGCCTGGTCTGGATCAGACAAACATTCGCCGCAGTGCGGGTCTCCGCCCGCCAAGACTATCTGGCCGCCATATCGTCCACACGCATCTCGCCCTGCTGTCCAGGGGGCGTTTTCGTCGGACCTCGTCAGCGAATGAGAACGAGTTGCAACCGTGCCACGTCAAATCGCGCACAGAGGCGGCCGGTGGCTCGCGGAGTGCCGAGCGGCAGTCTCGGTACGACGAACGGTTTGGCGCCACCCTTGATCTGTTGCCGCTGACCATCCTGGTGGTTAATCCGCAAGGGAAAACCCTCTTTGCCAATGCAGCAGCGGAGAAACTCTTCGGTTATTCCCGGGAAGAGTTGATCGGCGTAGCTGTACGCGAGCTGGTTCCTGCATTGCAACTCAACGTCAGCGGCGCGGACTCCGTCAGCGTGGAACTGGCGATCGGCGGCAGAGAGCCGGACGGCCACCGGGACCTGGTCGCGAGACGCAGGGACGGCACGGAGTTTCCGGCGGAAGTCGCCATCAATCCAGTTTCGTGGGAAAGCGAAACAGGTACGCTTACGATCGTGATCGATCGCACTGAGCGATACGAGTTGCTGCGAAATCGCCAACAGCTTGCCCATTTGACTCGCGTCTCCACACTGGGCGAACTTGCCGGATCGCTCGCACACGAATTGAACCAGCCGCTCACGGCCATATTAAGTAACGCCCAGGCAGCGCAACGCTTCCTCGCGACAGAGCCGGTCAACCTTGGCGAGGTGCGGGAGATATTGCATGACCTTGTGGATGACACTCATCGCGCAAGCGAAGTCATCCGGAAGATTCGAGCCCTCGTCAAAAAAGGTGACCTCGAAGCCGCACCGCTGAGTGTGGCAAGCGTCATCAGGGACGTGGCCTTGCTCGTGCATAGCGATGCGATCGTGCGTGGAATTCGCATGCGGGTGGCGGTGACCCCGGAGCTGCCGCCTGTGGACGGCGACAAGGTCCAATTGCAGCAAGTCGTGCTGAATTTATTGCTCAATGCATTCGACGCATTGGAATCCCGTCCCGCGCTCGATCGTGAGGTCGCTATTGCGGTCACCCTTGAAGAGGGCGACACCCTGCGTGTAGCGGTACGAGACAGCGGAACCGGCCTCGCCGGCAACACGTTCGACAAACTGTTCCTGCCGTTCTTCACCTCCAAGCGAGACGGACTGGGCCTTGGACTTTCAATTAGCCGGTCTATTGTCGAGATGCACGGAGGACGCATCTGGGCGCAAAACAACGAGGATCACGGGGCGACCTTTTATTTCACATTGCCCACTGGCGCCAGGGCAGGGCGAAGCGTTCCAAGGAGGCAGCCATGAGCGAGCCAACGTCAACGGTCTTTGTGGTGGACGACGATGCCGCGGTATGTCGCGCGTTGACGCGGCTGATACGCGCTGCGGGTTATTGCGTTGAATCCTTCGGATCCGCACAAGAATTCCTCGAATGCCATCCTCACTTTGAAGATTGTGCCTGTCTTGTACTGGACGTCGGACTCCCCGACATCAACGGCCTCGAATTGCAGAACGAACTCAACGCCGCCAACAGCGCATTGCCTATCATCTTCATCACAGGCGACAGCGACATCGCGACAACAGTTCGAGCGATGAAAGCCGGTGCAACTGATTTCCTGGCTAAACCGGTGAGCGACTCTGACCTCCTGCCAGCGATAGAAAACGCGCTGCGGGTCTCCTCGCGAGCTCTCTTGAGCCGCTCTGAACTCGACTGCATTCACGGCCGTATGGCGCGGCTTACGCCGCGCGAGCGCGAAGTGCTGGCGCTTCTCGTTGAAGGCCGGCCCAACAAGCAAGTCGCGTGTAGATTGGGTGTGGCTGAAAAGACGATCAAGGTCCACCGCGCCCGCGTGATGGAGAAGATGGAGGCGCACTCGCTTGTCGACCTGGTGCGCGTTATCGATAAAGTCTGCATCCCCCTTGCACACGGCCAGTCAGCCTGACGCTGAACAGCCGGTGTCGCCACGAACCGCGCATATCTCCCTGCTGATGTTGGACCAAGGTCCCATATCAGGATCCCCCAATTTGTCATAGTCTGGATTCAGCGTCGAACCATGTCTGGTACCGAGGTGACTGTATTAGGGATATTCGCCATGAGCCAAGTCAAGCCGTTCGTCGCAGTAGTGGATGACGATGAATCGGTGAGTCGAGCCATCAAGCGGCTGTTACGTTCTACCGGCTTCTCAGCGGACACCTTCAAGACGGGCAACGATTTTCTGGACATGTTCGATTCGATACCGTCATACCGTCCAGCCTGCATCGTGCTTGACGTGCAGATGCCTGGACTGAACGGGCTTGAGGTCCAGCAGCGACTGGCCAGCAGCGGTATTCCGATCATTTTTATCACGGCACATGATGACGGAGTCGTGCGTGAGCAAGCGCTGGCGGCGGGCGCCGCAGGCTACCTCCGCAAGCCATTCAATGACGAAATTCTGATCAGGGCCGTGCGTTCCGCCATCGATCTCGTACCCAGGCCCTGAGGCTCGACACTCACGCCTGTAACGAAGGTATTGGACCAAGGTCCCATTGTTTTAGATGAATATTGATTGCATCATAAAAACGGAGTCCTAAAGAAGTATCAGGGCGACCGAAAGGGTTACTTCTTGAAGTCATTTCCAATGGAGCACGCATCATGATCAGATACCTTCGGCTGGTTCTCGCGATTCCCCTCTTTCTGTTTGCCATGGCGTGTTCGACAAACCCAACTGTCGCGAATGGCGGCGATCCAGAGCTGGACGCGCAAGCTCGCGAAGCGCTTCAACAACTATTCGCGAACGCCCCGCGAGCTCAAGGCCTGCAATACCGGGCAAAGGCCGTCCTGGTATTTCCCAGCATCGTCAAGGCGGGTTTTATCGTCGGTGCGCAGGGCGGCAAAGGCGTGATGTTCAGTCCGGATGGAAAGATCATTGGTTACTACCGGGTGCGCGGACTGTCCTACGGCCTCCAGGCTGGCGGTCAGACGTACTCCGAAGCGTTGTTTCTGATGACCGACACGGCAATTGATTCGGTCACCAGTGGTACCGGGATGTCTGTCGGCGTGGGCCCAAGCGTCGTGGTGGTGGATGCCGGCGTGGCGAAATCGATGACGTCCGAGACGCTTAAATCTGATGTCTACGCGATGATCTACGGTCAGCAGGGCTTGATGGCGGGACTCGGCGTACAAGGGCAGCGGATCGTCAAGTTCGACGAGTAGAGCGAAGCTAACCCCGAAGAGAGGCGCCAGCGTCGTTTAGCGTCTTGGCTTCGGGTAGTTAGGTCGCAATGCACGTGTGACACGGAAGTCTGCGTTGAACAGCGGCCACGCTTCATGCGGCGAAAGGCATTGAACCGGTTGAGTTGCTCATTTGATGAAAGGGTGCAGAGCCATGCAGCGAATGGAGCAAACACAACGAATGCAACGAGTCGCAATGGGTCTGGTGCTTTGGGCGCTGACGTTTGCAGCCGCCGCGCAGCAGCCGATCATCTATCCGGCCAGGGGGCAAAGTGCGCAAAAGCAAAACACCGATACCGCTGAATGCCAGTTGTGGGCGAAGCAAACAACAGGGGTTGATCCGGTCGTGATAGCGCAGCAGGGCGCCAACCAGCCGCCGCCTCAGCAACAGCAAGGAGGCATGCTCAGGGGAGCGGCCGGCGGCGCTGCGCTGGGTGCGATGGGCGGTGCAATCGGAGGCGATGCGGGCAAGGGTGCGGCGATCGGGGCGGTGGTCGGCACGGCGGCGGGAGGGATGCGTCAGCGCCGAAGGAACGAGGCTGCTGCCGGCCAGCAGCAAGCTAACAGTCAACAGGCATCGCAGCAGATGGCGACGTTCAGCCGGGCGGTGGCCGCCTGCATGACGGGCCGGGGATACACCGTTCAATAGAGTCGACCAGCGCAGCCAGCGGAGATGCAAGCATGATGACCAGACTAAGGCGAACAGCGTTGGCGAGCGCGTTGAAATCCGCAATGAAAATCACAACGACAACTGCAATAAAAACCGCGTTGGTGGCGTTGCTCTGCTCGGCAACAGCCGCGTTCAGCGCGGACTTCGATGGCAGCAAGCGGCTGATCTGCGCGACGGTGGACGCACATGCTTGCGACCCGGGCGAGACCTGCCTTCGCGGCTTGCCGGACGACGTTGGCGTGCCGCGTTTCATGCGCATCGACTTCGCTGAAAAGACGATCGCGGGGCCTAAGCGCACGACCCAGATCCGCTATCTCGACAACAGCGCGGATCAGATCCTGATGCAGGGCACCGAGCTCGGCTATGCGTGGACGGTTGTCATCGACAAGACCGACGGCGCCCTGTCAATGACGCTTGTCAATCGCGAGGACACGTACGTGGTCTATGGCTATTGCACGCCGTAACCGGCCACGCGCCCGGTCCTGCTCATGGTGTATTCCACGAGTCCGAGTTCCCAATGGGAGACTCACATGGTGACGTCAGCTTCGCGGATCAAGAATCGTGATCGCCGGTGTGCAAGCATTTGCACCGGGTTGCATCGTCTGTTTTCCGGTGCGGTGCTGGTGGTGCTCGCTGCTTGCAGCAAACCGGCAGCGGAACTCCCGCGTCAGGCGATTGATGTGACGGTGATGACGGTCGCCACGCGTGATACGCCGGTCGACTTCGAATTCACCGCCCAGACGCAAAGCTCGCGTGAGGTCGAGATCCGCGCACGCGTCGACGGTTTCCTGGACAAGCGGGTTTATACCGAGGGGCAACTGGTGCACGCCGGCCAGACGCTTTTCATGATGGACCCGAAGCCATTTGAAGCGGTGCTCCAGTCTGCCAAGGGCCAGCTCGCGCAGCAGCAGGCCAGGCTAACGGTGGCGAAAGCCAATCTCGCACGCGTGGTTCCGCTCGTCGCACAGAACGCGTTGAGCCAGAAAGAACGGGACGACGCGATCGGCAGCGAAAAGGAGGCAGAGGCCGCCGTGATCGCTGCGAAAGGCCAGGTCCAGACTGCTGAACTCAACCTGAGTTACACCACGATCAAGTCCCCGCTCACGGGTCTGTCGAGCTTCGCCCGGCAGCAGGATGGCAGCTACGTAACGGCAGCCGCAACGGGCCTGCTTACCACCGTGTATCAACTCGACCCGATGTGGGTGAACTTCAGCATTTCCGAGAATGAGTTGCTGGCTTACCGCGATCAGATCGATAAGAAGCAGTTGCGGTTTCCGGCGAACGATGACTTCGAAGTGACCGTCGTACTTGCTGACGGCACCGTATTCCCGGCTCGCGGTCACATCAATTTCGCCAATCCCGCGTTTAGTACCCAAACCGGGACGTTTCTCGTGCGGGCCGCGTTCGCGAACACGCAAGGCGGCTTGCGCCCCGGACAATTCGTACGCGCACGCGTGTCGGGGGCCGTGCGTCCGAACGCGATCCTCGTACCGCAGCGTGCCGTGTTGCAGGGATCGAAGAGCCATTTTGTCTGGGTGGTCGAGAACGATTCCAAAGGCCATCAACGCGTGGTCGAAACCGGCGCGTGGCACGGCGACGACTGGTTCATCACCGACGGCCTGAAGCCTGGCGAGCGAATCGTGGTCGATGGCGCCATTCGAGTAGTTGCCGACACGCCGCTCAAGATTACCGATGCGCCTCCTGCCGCGCCAAGTACCGCCGACGAGCAGCACGACGGAAAGCCCGGTGGACAGAGCGAAGGCGCGCAGGCGATGGCACAGCGTCAGCCCGAACACACTGCGACGAACTGAGCGGCGGCCGAAATGAACATTTCCCGCTTCTGCATCGATCGGCCGATTTTCGCATCGGTCATTTCGATCATCATCACGCTGGGTGGTGCGCTGTCGATGCTCAGCCTGCCCGTCGCGCAGTATCCGGACATCACCCCGCCGCAGATCACGATCTCCGCTAATTACCCCGGTGCGACCGCCGACGTGGTCGCCAACAATGTCGCTGCGCCTATCGAGCAACAGGTCAACGGCGCGGACAACATGATCTACATGAACTCGTCGAGTTCATCGACGGGCAACTTTACGCTCAATGTCTTTTTCCAGATCGGCACCAACCCCGAGCTTGCACAGGTCGATGTCCAGAACCGGGTGAACCTGGCGTTGCCGCAATTGCCGCAGTCGGTGCAAGCGCAGGGCATCCAGGTGCAGAAGAAGTCATCGGCGTTCATGATGGTCATTGCCATCTATTCGCCTACCGACCGCTACGACCCGACTTACATAGCCAATTACGCGAATATCTATGTGCTCGATGCACTCAAGCGAGTGCCTGGTGCCAACCAGTCTAGTATCTTTGGTACACCTGATTATGCAATGAGAATATGGCTCAAGCCCGACCGCATGGCGCAGCTCGGTGTTACCGCCAGCGACGTGCAGAAGGCCGTATCGAATCAGAACCAGCAGTTCGCGGTCGGCAGCATCGGCCAGTCGCCAACCGGCGCCCCGGTCGAGCAATCATTTGCAGTGACGACCACCGGTCGGCTGAGCGACCCCGCCGAGTTCGAAAACATCATTATCCGGGCGGCGAGTGGTGATGCTGCGATCGTGCGTCTCAGGGATATTGGCCGGGCTCAGCTCGGTCAAAAAGACTACTCGATTCGCAGCAAGTTTCAGGGCAAGCCGGCGACCATCATCGCGGTATACCAGCAACCCGGCGCGAATGCGCTCGACGTATCCAAGCAGGTGCGGACAACTCTCGAGCAGATGAAGAAGTCCTTTCCGGAAGGCATGGATTACAGCATTGCGATGGACACGACTGAATTCACGCGGGCGTCGATCTCGGATGTGATCCATACGTTCTTCGAAGCGCTCGTGCTTGTCGTGATCGTGGTCTACGTCTTCCTGCAGAGTTTCCGCGCCACATTGATCCCGGTGATCGCCGTGCCGGTGTCCATTCTGGGAACCTTCATGGGCATGCTGGCCCTGGGCTTTTCGATCAACATGCTCACGCTGTTCGGCATGGTGCTGGCGATCGGGATTGTGGTGGACGATGCCATCGTCGTGGTCGAAAACGTCGAACGCAACATGAACGTCCATAAGCTCAGTCCAAAGGACGCTGCCAAGCGGGCGATGGACGAAGTCTCCGGGCCGGTAGTGGCGATCGTGCTTGTGTTGTGTGCGGTGTTTGTGCCGGTGGCGTTTCTCGGCGGCATCACGGGGCAACTGTACAAGCAGTTTGCCATCACGATCGCCATCTCCGTGGTGTTCTCAGGCGTGGTGGCGTTGACGCTGTCGCCCGCGCTTGCGGCGTTGCTGCTGAAGCCGGGACACCATGAAAAGAAGGGCTTTTTCAGATGGTTCGATAACGCGTTCGGACGGATGACATCCGGCTATACGCGTTTGGTCAGGCTGGCCATCAAGCGTTTCGTGGTGGCCTTGTTGCTGTTCGCCGGGATGATCGCGCTCGCGGTCATCATGATGAGGTCGATCCCGACTTCGTTTCTCCCGCCGGAGGACCAGGGCTACCTGCTCGGCGCGGTCATCATGCCGGATGCGGCGAGCCTTGATCGCACCGGCGCTGTGTCGCAGCACGTCACTGACTACTTCATGAAGCAGCCTGCCGTGAGCAGTGTGACCATAATCGATGGATACAGCTTGCTGGACAGTCAGAGCAAGAACAATGCATCGACGTTTTTTATCGGTTTCAAGAGCTTTGACGAGCGCTATAAGTTCGCCAACATCCGGACGCAGAACGCACGTGCCGTCCTGATCGATGCATATGAAAAACTCTCCGGGGTGAAGGAGGGGATCATCCTGCCGGTCAATCCGCCGTCGATTCCAGGACTGGGAACGACGGGGGGGACCGAGATGTGGATTCAAAGCAAGGGGGACGCCACCATCCCTCAACTTGCGGCCGTGGTAAACGACTTCATAGCGAAAGCGAAACAGCGGCCTGAACTGTCGCGCGTCACGTCGACGTTCAATGCGTCGTCTCAGCAACTGCTGGTCAATGTGGATCGTGACAGGGCGGAGACGCTTGGAGTTCCTATCGAGGAAGTCTATAGCGCGATGCAGACCATGTTTGGTTCGTTGTACGTATCGCAGTTCAACCGGTCGAGCCGATTGTGGCAGGTGATCCTGCAAGCGGAGCCGTCGTATCGGCTCAAGCCTCAGGATCTCGATCAGATTTATGTGCGTGCCAGGACCGGCAGCATGGTGCCGCTCAAAGCCGTGGTGACCAGTCAATTCGCAACCGGTCCCGATCTGGTGACGCGCTTCAACAATTTCCCCGCAGTCAAGATCACGGCGAACGCCGCGCCGGGCTACAGCTCGGGACAGGTCCTCTCCACGCTTGACGAGGTAGCGCATGAGGTGATGCCGGCGGGCTACGACGTCGGCTGGAGCGGTGAAGCGTACGAAGCAAGGCAAGCCGGCGGTACCTCGGGGCTCGTGTTCGTGTTCGGCCTGATCATGGTGTTCCTGATTCTCGCCGCGCAATACGAGAAGTGGAGCTTGCCGGTGGGCGTACTGATGGCGGTGCCGTTCGCGCTCTTTGGCGCGTTGCTCGCCATCCTGCTGCGAGGTCTTGAAAACGACGTCTACTTCCAGATCGGCTTGACGATGCTGGTCGCACTGGCCGCCAAGAACGCGATCCTGATCTTCGAGTTTGCGGTGCTGAACCGGGAGTCGGGTGAGTCGGTGTACGACGCCGCGGTGACGGCGGCGACTGAGCGGCTACGTCCGATCGTGATGACGTCCCTTGCATTCATCCTCGGTTGCGTACCGCTTGCCATCGCCACGGGTGCGTCGGCGAACAGCCGGCATTCGATTGGCACCGGCGTCATTGGCGGCATGCTTGGCGCTACGGTGATCGCGGTATTCTTCATTCCGATGTTCTTCTATGTGCTCGAAACGATGTCGGAGCGCAGCAGCGGGAAGAAGTCCCCAGGCCCGACCGTGAGCCCGCCAGATCACGGCGCAGGCGCCCCGACCGCTACGCCGTCTGCCCCACGCGAGGGCGACTGACATGCGTGCTTCCGCTCTCTCGTTGCTGGTGTTGTCTTCGTTGCTTGCGCTCAGTGGCTGCCTGCTCGGACCGAACTATCAGCGGCCAGTTGTCGATACACCGCCTTCGTTCCGCTTTGCCGAGTCAGACGCGAAAGATCTCGTCAATACAGCATGGTGGGAACAGTTTCAGGATCCGGGGTTGAACGCGTTGATCGCCACGGCGTTGGCCGACAACCTGGACGTGAAGACTGCGGCGGCCCGCGTCGAGCAGTTTCGCGGGCAATTCGTGACCACGCGTTCGCAATTGTTCCCACAGGTGGCGGCAGGGATCGACGCGCAACGCCAGCGGGTGCCGCTCGGCACGACGGAGTTGCCGCCGGGAGTCGGTTCGGTGTTCAACCAGTATCAGGCGACGCTCTCCGCATCCTGGGAGATCGATTTCTTCGGCAAGCTGCGCCGGCAGACGGAAGCTGCTCGCGCGAACCTCCTTGCAAGCGAAGAAGGCCGGCGTGCAACGATCCTGACGCTGGTGTCATCGGTGGCGTCGTCGTATGTGAACTTGCTTTCACTCGACCGCCAGCTCGATATCGCCAAGTCTACGGTCGCTAGTCGTGGCGCTTCGGTGAGTGTGTTTCAGTTGCGCTTTACGGGCGGCGAAGTGTCGCAAATGGAACTGGCCCAAAGCCAGTCGGAGTACCAGGCGTCGCTCGCGTCGATTCCGCAGATCGAGTTGCAGATCGCGCAGCAGGAAGACGCGCTGTCCATCCTGCTTGGGCACAACCCCGAGGTCATTGTGCGTGACCGTGAACTGGACGATCTCGCGTTGCCCGCGGTACCAGCGGGGCTGCCGTCCGAGTTGCTCGAACGCCGTCCCGACCTGCGTCAGGCCGAGCAAGACCTGGTTGCCGCGAACGCGTTGATCGGCGCGGCGCGTGCGCTCTATTTCCCCTCTATCTCGCTCACCGGTTTGTTCGGCACCGCAAGCGGACAGTTCTCTTCGCTCTTCACCGGTCCGGCGCGCGTCTGGTCCTATGCGGGAGCGGTGACGCTGCCGATCTTCACGGCAGGCAGTATCGGCGGTCAGGTAAAGCAAGCCGAAGCGCAGCAGCAACAAGCGCTGTTTCAGTATCAGAAGGCGATCCAGGTTGCGTTCCAGGAAGTTGCGGACGCGCTCGTGTCGCTGCAGAAAACGCGTGAGCAACTGGTGGTGCAGGGCAATCAGGTCGATGCGCTACGCACCTATGCGCGCCTCGCCCGGCTGCGCTTCGAGGGCGGCTATACGAGCTACATTGAAGTACTCGATGCCGAACGTAGTCTCTTCAATGCCCAACTGAGTTACGCGCAGACGCAAGGTACGGTGTTCACGTCGACAGTGAGCCTCTACAAGGCCATGGGGGGCGGCTGGGTCACCGACGCCGAACGCATGACCTCGACCACCTACGACGGGACTACGGCCATGGCGAATCCGCCCGCCGCCGCTTCGCAAACCGGTGGCGCTGCGCCATGAATGCCGCCCGCCTGATCGCGTGTCACGAATGCGACCTGCTGCAGCGCGAGACGGTGCTGACCGGCGGAGCGGTCGCGCGTTGCCGGCGCTGCGGCGCGACGCTGTATCGAAGCCCGCCCGCAAGCGTAGACCGGGCACTCGCGTTCACTCTTGCTGCAATGGTCCTGTTCGCGGTGGCCAATGCCTTCCCGATCGTCGGGCTTTCCGTGAACGGCACGCTCGTCGAGACCACGCTGTTCGGTGCGGCTCGTATCCTGTACGACGACGGCGTTTGGCCGCTCGCGGGCCTCGTGTTCGTCACGACGCTGCTGATGCCGCTGCTCGACATGGCGGCGGTGACGTATGTGCTTTTGCCTCTGCGCTCAGGGCACGTTCCGCGCCGGCCCGATATCGTGTTGCGGGTGCTGCGTCGTGTGACGCCATGGGGCATGATCGAAGTGCTGATCCTCGGAATGCTGGTCGCGCTCGTCAAGCTGGCGGCTATTGCAACCGTGGTTCCCGGCATCGCCATGTTGGCGTTCGGTGCGGTGATGCTGCTGCTTGCCGCGGCTGCGGCTACCTTCGATCATCACGATATCTGGACCCGCATCGACATCGCGCGGAGCACGGTTAGGGCGTCAGTCACACCCGCCACACCCGTCGCGCAGTTCAGCGCCTCGGCACCGACGGCCGCCCGCGCCGGCCTGTTCGTCTGCCATGACTGCGGCTTGTTATCGAAGCCGGCATCGCACGCGCACGAAGGCCGCTGCCCGCGTTGCGGCTCGCATCTGCACTTTCGCAAGCCCGGCAGCATTGCACGCACCTGGGCGTTCGTCATTGCCGCGGTGGTCCTCTACATCCCCGCCAATATGCTGCCCGTGATGGACACGAGTTCGCTCTTCGGCGCGCAAACGGACACGATCCTGAGCGGCGTGGTCTATCTCTGGACGTCAGGCTCGTGGCCGCTTGCGGCCATTGTTTTCATCGCGAGCATTGCGGTGCCCATGCTCAAGATCATCGCGCTTGTCTTTCTCGTCCTGACGGCGCAATTGCGGTGGCGCTGGCTGCCCGAGAGACGCACGCGCATCTATCGGCTGGTGGAACTGGTCGGCCGCTGGTCAATGCTCGATATCTACGTCATCACCATCCTGGTCGCCCTCGTGCAGTTCAACGCGCTCGCGACAATCAAGGCGGGACCCGGCGCGATCGCATTTGGTGCGGTAGTTGTACTGACGATGTTCGCCGCGATGTCATTCGACCCGCGTCTTATCTGGGACGCCATGGAGCCTGATCATGAATAGGCCGCCCGATTTCCCCGAAGCGGTCGCCACACCTCGCTCACGCTGGCGCGTGCAGCTTGTGTGGCTCGTGCCGCTGGTGGCGGTATTGATCGGCGGCTGGCTCGCGGTGCAGTCGATCCTCGAAAAAGGTCCGACGATCACCATCAGCTTCATTAGCGGTGAAGGCCTGGAAGCGGGCAAGACCAAGATCAAATTCAAGAACGTGGATATTGGCGTGATCAAGAAAGTTGTCTTGTCGCCTGATCACAAACGGGTCATAGCCAGCGCCGAAGTGAACCGCGACGCCACGAACATGCTGGCCGACGATACCCGCTTCTGGGTCGTGCGCCCGCGCATATCCGGCGGCACGGTGTCGGGTATTGGCACGCTGCTGTCAGGCTCGTTCATTGGCATGGACATTGGTTCGAAGAGCGAGACTCGCCGCGATTTCACCGGGCTGGAGTCGCCACCCGTGTTTTCGGCCGGCGTACCCGGACGGGAGTTCGTGCTCAAGAGCGAGAACATGGGTTCGCTTGATATTGGCTCGCCGGTGTTTTACAGGCGGCTGCAGGTCGGCCAGATCACCTCTTATGCACTCGACCCCGACGGCGCCGGCATGACGCTGCACGTCTTCGTCAATGCGCCCTACGACAAATACGTGTCGGACAACACGCGCTTCTGGCACGCGAGCGGTGTCGACGTGACGCTGGATACAAGCGGCGTGAAGATCAATACCGAATCACTGGTGTCGATCCTGATTGGCGGCCTGGCATTCGAGGATCCGCCAAACGTGGCCGACAAATCCGTCAAGCCCGAAGCTGCGGCGCAGCGCCAGTTCGAGCTTTTCAGCGACCGCGCCGAGGCGATGAAGCGGCACGACACTATCGTCGACACCTATGTACTGAACTTCAAGGAGTCGGTGCGCGGCTTGACCGTTGGCGCGCCCATCGATTTTCGGGGTATCGTCGTCGGCGAGGTGGCGGCGATCTATACCCACTTTGACCCGGTCAAAAAGGAGTTCAGCATTCCGGTCGTGATACGTATTTTCCCCGAGCGCTTCACCACGCGCTATGACTCGGACACGAAGGAAGAAGCGGCCGGAAACGGCGGCCGGGTCGCACCGGATCGCAAGGTGTTCGTCGAGTATCTGGTCGCTCACGGTTTGCGCGCCCAGTTGAAAACGGCAAGCCTCCTGACGGGCCAACTTTATGTAGCCGTAGATTTCTTTCCGGCTGCTTCGAAGGCCTCGATGGACTGGAGCAAGAGTCCGCCTGAATTGCCGACCGTTCCGGGCAACCTGCAGGGGCTGCAGGATTCGATCACCAGTCTGGTCGCGAAGTTGAACAAGATTCCGTTCGAAACGATCGGCAACGACTTGCACCAGACGCTGGCGGACGCGGACGGTCTGCTCAAGACGCTCAACACTCAAGTCGCGCCGGAGGCGCGTGCCACGCTGGCCGCTGCGCACGAAGCGCTCGTCTCGGCCAACAGCACGTTGCAACCGAATTCCCCGCTGGCGCAAAGCACCGTTGACACCATGCGTGAATTGTCGCGCACGGCCGCGTCGTTCCGTGCGCTCGCCGACTATCTTGAGCGCCATCCCGAAGCGCTGCTTCGCGGCAAGACGGAGGACAAGAAGTGATGCGAACCCTCTTAACGACAGCCGTGGTGCTCGCGGCGGCACTTGCCAACGGATGCACGACTTCGCCTCAGGCGAGCTTCTATACGTTGAGCGCGGAGGGTCCGCAGGTGCAGACCGGAGACAGCGCGCCGGCCCCCATTCCAACGTGGGCTATCGTGATGGGCGCGGTCACGGTACCGGAGATTGTCGATCGCCCGCAGTTCGTGATGCGAGCCGACGTCAACCGGATCACGCTCGACGAGTTCTCCCGATGGGCGGAGCCGCTGAAGAGTCAGATCCGGCGGGTTATCGCGGCTGACCTTGCAGTGCAGTTTCCAGGCGCGCTCGTGTCCGCCTTTCCGCAAAATATGGACCCCGCGGTGACGTACGTCGTATCCATCGATGTAGAGAGCTTCGAGTCGGCGCCCGACGTGGCGGCGGTCTCAGTACTGTGGTCGGTGAAGCCGCCGAAGGAGGGCGCGCCGGTAAGCGGGCGTACCGTAATCAGCGTGCAGACGGGCGCGCAGGGTAACGACGCGCTCGTTGCGGCCCAAAGCAAGGCGATGGCGGCGGTCAGCAATGCCGTCGCCGCAGCGATCCGCACGATACGTCGGCCGTGACCAGGGGACCTGATGTATGGAAGGGATGCTGATCGACGTCGTGATTTTTTTGGCAGCGGCGCTCATCGCCGTCCCTCTGTCCGTGCGGCTGGGGTTTGGCTCTGTGCTCGGCTATCTGCTCGCGGGTGTGGCGATCGGCCCGTGGGTGCTCAGGCTCGTCACTGATGTAGACGCGATCCTCCACTTCGCTGAACTGGGAATAGTATTGATGATGTTCGTGATCGGCCTCGAAATGCAGGTCGAAAAGCTATGGGCCATACGCCGTACGATCTTCGGCTACGGCGGAGCGCAGATGGCCCTGTGCGCGTTGGTCCTGACAGCAACGTTCCTGGTTTTCGGCTCGCCGTGGCGCGTTGCGCTGACCGGCGGCCTTGCACTGGCGTTGTCGTCTACCGCGATGGTGATCGCTGAACTCCAGACACACAAGCTGATGGATACGCCGGCCGGCCGGGCAGGATTTGGCATCCTGCTGTTTCAGGACATGGCCGCGATTCCGCTGATTGCGCTTCTGCCGCTGCTGGGACCGGCGGTGGCCAATGCCGCCGCCGAACCAGGCTGGCTTGTCACATTGAAAGCGCTGGCGATGCTCGCGGCAGTCGTGCTCGCCGGACGCTTCCTATTGCGTTTTTTGCTTCGAGTGATCAAGCGGACCGGCGTGCCCGAGGTGTTCACCGCCTTTGCCTTGCTCTGGGTGATCGGGATTGCGCTGCTCATGCAGAGCGTCCATTTATCGATGTCTCTCGGTGCGTTCGTCGCCGGCATGTTGCTTGCAGATTCGGAATATCGCCATGAGATCGAGATCGATATGGCGCCGTTCAAGGGCTTGTTGCTGGGCTTGTTCTTCATTGCGGTGGGGATGTCGATCGACTTCGGCGTGCTGGCGCGGGAACCCATGCTGGTCGCTGCGCTGGTGGTGGTGCTCGTGGGCATCAAGACGGTTGCGCTGTGGCTGCTCGCAGGCCGCTTCGAAGTCCCGGCCGGTCAACGTACCTACTTCGCAGTGCTGCTGTCACAAGGCGGGGAATTTGCGTTCGTGGTGCTGGCGGCATCATTGGCGGCGAACGTGATCGACCAACGCTTGTCGTCGCTCGTGACCCTGGTGGTCACATTGTCGATGGTCACGACACCGCTTCTGCTACTCATCCATCAGCGACTCCGGATACCGTCCGTTCGCGAGAATCCGGACACTTAGGGTGCGTCGCACGAGTGACATACAGGCCTTGCGACGTCAAGCCTCATTCGTACCGGAGCCACCGCCCGCAACATGCAGTGACACGAGTCGCGCAAGCACGATCGCCGGATAAAGCTGTCCGATCAACGCCTCGAGAATCGCAAGCGACCGCGCTGCGTGGGCGACCGGCGTGATGTCGCCATAGCCCAATGTGGTAAGCGTGACGAAGCTGAAGTAGATCCAGGATGAGCGATCCAGTGAATCACTGTCGTCCGTCTTTCCGGCGTAGGCTCCCGGTACATGGATGTTGATAAGTTGATACGCCTCCGCCCAGACAACCCCGATCAATACGTAAAGCGCGATGGCGCCCAGGATCCGGTCGAACGTCACCACGCCGGCGCCAAAGACCTTGATGCCGATCACCAGGCAAAGAATGGCAAGCGAAAAGAGCGCGGTCTCATCACGCAGCCCGGGCGTCTTTCCCGGCGGATAGAACCATCCTGTCCAGCGCACCAGGATCGCTACGCCTGCGACCAGCGCGATCGCCACGAACAGCCGATGATGGTCCGATACTGTCGCTACGCCGCTTATCAGGATCATTGAGAGGAGCACGTCTCTCACTATTTGCGCGAAGACGCTGCCCGGTGCGATGGTAAAGGGCACGACGAACACGTTAAGCGCGAGTAGCACCAGGAGCGCCACCATGCTGCCGATGCGCAGTTGTACGCTCCGATCACGCCACCGTTGCGCGTATGCCATCTCGCTTCACTCCTGCCTCATGTGTCTGACGATGGTCAGTGGCCGCTTTCAAACGACATTGAAAACCGGTATCAATGACTCCGCCGGTGCACTATCATCATGTCTGGAAGAAACGCTGCGCCCGAATGAACACACCACTCGGCGCCGGCTTTGGCCTTCACGAGTTGATGCGCAGACAACGGACCGGGTATTGTGATCGGCAACGTGATTCGCAAGGGGACCGACGGCATTGCCGACTTCCTTAAACTGGAATCGGCGGGCGGTTTGCTGCTCGTGGCCGCAGCCGCACTCGCGCTGGTCTTCAGCAACTCCCCGTTTCGACACGCGTACGACGACCTGCTGAAAATCCCTGTACAGATAAGCTTCGGATCATTCGCGGTGGCGAAGCCGCTTCTACTGTGGATCAACGACGGTTTGATGGCCATCTTCTTCCTCCTGGTCGGACTGGAGGTCAAGCGCGAGGTGATTGAAGGTGAACTGTCTACGCCTGCGCAGATAGTGCTGCCTGTCGTTGCCGGGTTGGGCGGAATGGTCGTGCCGGCACTCATCTATTTCATTTTCAACCGCGGAAATGGCGCGGCCTTGAATGGCTGGGCGATTCCCACGGCCACGGACATTGCGTTTGCGCTCGGCGTTCTTTCCCTGCTCGGCAAGCGGGTCCCGGTGTCGCTCAAGATATTCCTGACCGCAGTGGCAATCGCGGACGATTTGGGCGCGATCGTCATCATTGCGCTGTTTTATACCGCTGAGCTTTCCATCGCAATGCTTTTTTTGGCGGCCGTGGCCATAGCGGTTCTGATCGCCTTGAACCTGCGGAAAGTCACGCGAATTGCGCCTTACATGATCGTTGGCGTGATCTTGTGGGTATTCGTTCTGAAGTCGGGTGTTCACGCCACGCTCGCAGGCGTGGCGATCGCTTTCGCGGTGCCGTTGAAAACGAAAAACGCACAAGGCACTGCTCCGCTCCACCAACTTGAACACAGTCTCCACCCCTGGGTGGCCTTTGGCGTGTTGCCGGTCTTCGCTTTTGCGAACGCGGGCGTCTCGTTCGCCGGCGTGACGCTGAGCGCGCTGGCACAGCCACTACCCCTCGGCATTGCCGTGGGCCTTTTTGCTGGAAAGCTCTGCGGCGTTTGCGGGGCAAGCGCCATATTGATTCGGCTCGGCCTGGCCAAGCTTCCAGAGGACGCCAGTTGGCTCCAACTGATTGGTATTGCCGCGCTGTGTGGCGTCGGTTTCACCATGAGCCTGTTCATCGGCTCACTCGCTTTCGACAGCCCCGACTATTTCACGCCGCTCCGGTTGGGCGTGATCGCGGGTTCTACGCTATCGGGTGTGACCGGTTATCTGTTGCTCAGGTTCGCGCCGGGTCATTCCAGGTTGACCCCATCGCGCATGGAAAACTAATCGGTCTCTCGACAGGAGAAGCGCATCGTGACCCTCGACACCCTGGAAACGCTGATGGCCGCTTCCCTCGTTCTTTTGCTGGGGCGCATGATCCTCGCCAGGACCGCGATACTGCGGACCTACAGTATTCCCGAGCCGGTTGTCGGCGGACTGCTGGTCGCCGTCCTGGCGTTCGCGTTACGCGCGGTTTTTAAACTCGACGTACGTTTTGACACAACGCTGCAAACGCCGCTGATGCTCACGTTCTTCGCCACGATCGGTCTCAATGCGGATCTGGCAGGGCTGAAAGCCGGCGGGCGTTCGCTGATTATGTTTCTCGGCGCTGTAGTGGGCTTGCTGGTGATGCAGGATGCGCTGGGTCTGGTCCTTGCCTGGGCGTTGGGACAAGAGCGTCTCCTGGGCCTGCTCGGGGCGTCTGTCACCCTCTCCGGCGGTCATGGCACCGGTGCCGCTTGGGCGAAGGTGTTCGCGGAACGTCACGGGCTCGCGTCAGCGACGGAGATTGCCATTGCCTGCGCGACGTTCGGCTTGATACTCGGGGGATTGATCGGTGGTCCGGTCGCGCGTTTTCTGATTACACGCCACAGCCTGGTCCCAAATCCGGAATCCAACGCCGCCGGCCTGAGCGGTTTTGAGCAACCCAAGGCTGTTCGCCCGATCACGGCGATGGCTGTCATCGAGACAATAGCGCTGATTGCCGTTTGCCTCGCGGTCGGCTCGGCGCTTGCAGTATGGCTGGCAGGCACGGCACTCGAGTTACCCGCGTTCGTGTGCGTCCTGTTCGTCGGCGTTGTTCTGCGTAACGGTCTCGCCTTGCGTGGCTGGTATCAGGTCTTCGAGGACGAAGTGTCGCTCCTTGGGAATGTCAGCCTCGGACTGTTCCTGGCGATCGCGCTGATGAGCCTGCGCCTGGGGGACCTGGCCTCGCTTGCGCTGCCGCTCTTCGCCATCCTGATCGTGCAGGCGATCGCCATGGCCGCCTACGCCATCTTCGTCACCTTCCGGGTCATGGGGCGCAACTATGACGCCGCGGTGCTGGCTGCCGGGCATTGTGGTTTCGGCCTTGGGGCTACGCCGACGGCGATCGCCAACATGCAGGCCATCACGGAGCGGTTTGGCCCTTCGCATCTGGCCTTTCTGGTGGTGCCCATGGTAGGCGCGTTCTTTATCGACATTGCGAACGCGATCGTCATCAAGTTGTTTCTGCTGCTGCCCATTTACGGATAAAGTCAATGAACACACGACACGTAGCGCCTATGCGAATCGTAGTAAGTGCTCACTCGACCGTTTTCAAGGTTGACTACCTTGTGGAAGCCCTTGCCTGCGAAGGTGTGTGACCAATAGGTGCTGCTACCGCCCCATCCATAGAGACCACCCGGATAACGCGGATCATCTTTTGCTGCGACGATCGCGTATTGGCCTCCCGGTGCAGAATTGTTGGCAGTGTTCCCGTAAACGAACAGCGCAGTCAGCTCTTCGACCGTCGGTAGCCGCATATGACGCTTCGCACAGTGATACAGCGCGTCGTGGTAGTCGTACTGCATCATTCGCGCCCCGTTGAACGAATCCTGGGTGCGCTTGTTCGCGCGCGGGATTTTCTTCTCCCACGCAAAGGGGTTCGTTACGGGGCGGCTAAAACAGGTTTGGTCGCGGGAGAACGTGGTCGTGCTGTCGCCTGTCGTTGGATAGGTTCCCGTCGGATAGGTCCCTTTAGGCATGCAGATTTCTTCCGCGGTTACCATTGCGGTCGCTCGTGCCGCCGTAGGCAAAAGACTCGAACTGAGAACGGCTACTGCAATCAACAATGCGCGCGACAGTGCATATTTCGGATCCCACTTTTCGCTGGCGTAAGTCATGGCAGTCCGATGGTTGTGTTCGTGATAGGCCAAGGGCGCACGACTGGGATGGTGTCACAAACCCCGGCCGTGCCAAGCGGTGTCCTTAGCCTAAAAAGACTCATAGACGTTTGCATATCAAGGTTTCAAGCTAAGCCTCGAAAAGGAGGAAGTAAACATATTTTTATTGGAGCAATCGGCTAAGGACCACTATTGAAATGCTAATAATAGATCCTCGCCGTGCGAACGGCGGCGCCAGTCAGGTTGTCGCGTTCACGGACCGATCAAGACCGGTTTATTGTCTCGCAAGGCCGACCGTTTTGCTTTTCGTGGTGCGGGTCAATTTGCGTATTTTGCAGCATGCTCGTGAACCTGAGATATAGGTGCTCGCAGATTAAAAATCTGCTGCGCTCCGCGCGGACAGGGCATTGGGCCCGAGTACCGGTGTCGTAAAATCGTATGTCCTTTTTCAGGAGACACGCGTGGGCTTGAAGCGCGGAAGATCGAGTCGATTCCATTTGCCGCGTCGAACGCGTTCACCGTGGCACGCGCCGCGTGCGCGAACGTTGTTCATGCGGCCCACGGCTTCCCCACAACGCGTGCTGCTGCTTCGCTTTTGCCTTGTGATCGGATTGTGCGTGCTTGCCTTTGTCGTGGTGTATATCGATCGAGAAGGGCTGCGCGATGCGACCAAGCCGACGCTCGGCGTGATCGACCTGATGTATTTCACCATGGTCACCGTTGCAACAGTTGGCTATGGCGACATAGTGCCCGTTACAGCTCGTGCGCGCCTGATCGTCACATTCCTCGTCATGCCGATACGTATCACCATCTGGTTTGTCTTTCTAGGCACAGCGTATCAATTCGTCGTTCAACGTGTGATTGAGGAGCTTCACATGAAACGCCTGCAAAAGCGGTTGCAGGACCACGTCGTTGTGTGTGGCTTTGGACTCACTGGCTCGGTCGCGGTTCGTGAGTTACTTGAAAGCGGCGTGAATTCCAATTCGATCATTGTGATCGACCAGCAGCAATCGGTGCTCGAATCGGCCACGGCGCTGGGCGTTGCAGGTCTGCTCGGCGACCCGTCGCGCGAAGACATCTTGCAACAGGCGGGGATTCGTTCTGCGAAGGCCGTCATAGTCGCGGTCGCCGATGACCCGACCGCGATATTGCTCACGTTAAGCATTCGCAGCATTGCACCAGAAACAAAAATTGTCGTGCGGATTCAGGAGCATGTATTCCAACGGCAATTACGGCAAGCGGGTGCGGACGTGATTGTGTCGTCGACCAAGATCGGCGGACTGCTTCTGGCTGACGCCGTGGAAAGCCGGTATATCGTTCCGTTCGTCAACGACCTGTTGTCGGCGCGTGGACGCGTCACGCTACTGGAGCGGCCCGCCGCACCGCGGGAAGTCGGTCAGGCGACGAATGCGGTAACGGGCATGCTCATCGTCGGGCTGGTCCACGACGGCCGTATGTTCTCGTTCTATGAGGACGCGGCGCGCACAATTGAAGAGGGCGATGTACTGATTGTGATGGAGTCCACGCGTGCGCCGCGGACCGAACAAACTTGAGAGCCGTTTTGGGAACAGCCACGTTGCATTGAGATCAGGAATGCGTCGTGGAACCACCATCGTGTTGATACCGGTATTCCTGCGTAAGACCGCCATACCCATAGACGGCTGCGCGGCGTCAACGAAGGTGTTTTGATCCTTCGTCATACGAACAGAAGGAACAAGACCGGTCAGGGAGTGACGACCGTGTTTCACCAACGGCGGGTTGGCAGCAGACAACGCCGCACCCGCAAGCCGGCTTTTGCGTTTCTCGTCCCTCTCTCCGGCAACCGTGTGCAAAAAGCAAATCGATTGCCAGTGGCAAGGGCGAGTGATCAGCCGAGCGCGTAGCGTTCGAGCCAATGCGCGTAAGGCGCGGGCAGCGTCCACGAAGGACGCGCAATGCCGAGCTTTTTCGCGGCGTAGTACGGCCAGTGAGGATCGGCCAGATTGGCCCGTCCCACCATCACGAGGTCGAGCTGGCCTTCGCGGATTGCGGTATCGGCGAGTTCCGGCGTATCGATTCCCCACGCCGAAGAGACGGGCAATTGCGCCTCGCGCCGCACCCGTTGAGCAATAGGCGCGAGGAACGCGGGCGCCCATGGGATCTTGGCGGTCGGCGTGGAGAAACCCACGCTGACGCTGAGCATGTCCAGCCCTTCACGCTTGAAATTTTTCGTGAGCTCAATGGATTCCGCGAGGGTTTCCTCATCACGGCCGTCATATTCAATCACGCCAAAACGAGCCGTCAGCGGCAGGTGCTCAGGCCATACTTTGCGCACGGCAGCGAGCGTCTCCAGCATGAAACGGCAGCGGTTTTCGAGGCTCCCGCCGTACGCATCGTCGCGTTGATTGGAGTGCGTCGAGAAAAAGCTTTGACCGAGATAGCCGTGGGCGAAGTGCAGTTCCAGCCATTCAAAACCGGCATCGAGTGCTCGTTTTGCAGCTGCCACAAAATCCTGGCGCACGCGGGCGATATCGTCGAGTGTCATCGCTTCGGGCACCTTGGGCAGGTTAGCTCCGTAGGCGATGGCCGAGGGCGCGATGGTTTGCCAGCCGCGTGCATCGTCTTCGGCGATATGGTCGTCGCCTTCCCACGGCCGGTTGGCGCTGGCTTTCCGGCCCGCGTGGGCGATCTGGATTCCCGGCACCGAGCCTGCCGCCTTGATCGACGCAACGACGGGTACAAAAGCCTGTGCCTGCTCGTCATTCCAGATGCCCGTGCAGCCCGGGGTAATGCGGCCTTCAGGCGACACGGCCGTCGCTTCTACGATAACCAGGCCGGCGCCACCGCGTGCCAGACCCGCCAGATGCACGTGGTGCCAGTCGTTGATCAGGCCATCGATAGCGGAGTACTGGCACATTGGCGGGATCGCGATGCGATTGCGCAAAGAGATGTCTTTGAGCTTGAACGGTTCGAATAATGTGGGCATCAGGCAGGCTCCGTGGGATGATCTAGTTCGATAGTTCGATATAATTCGAACTATCGATTATCACAGAAACCAGTACCATCTGCAGTATGCGCATATATAACCATCCTGGCCCCGAGGGTTTCACCCTCCAGCGGATCTTCAGCGCCTTGAGCGACCCGGTGCGTCTCGACATCGTGCGGCATTTGTCGCATGTCTCCGAAGCCACCTGCGGAGAGCTCGACGGCGGCCGCCCGAAATCAAGCATGTCCCACCACTTTCGCATCTTGCGCGAGGCGGGGCTCGTTCAAACGCGTGTGGCCGGCACGGTTCATCAAAACACGTTGCGACGTGCTGAACTCGACAGCAGGTTCCCGGGACTCATGGACGCGATTCTCAACCAGGCTCCCTGAGAACCGCGCTGATCACTTCGCTGGCTCAACCGACCGT
This sequence comes from Burkholderia sp. S171, assembly GCF_009766085.1. Taxonomy (GTDB): domain Bacteria; phylum Pseudomonadota; class Gammaproteobacteria; order Burkholderiales; family Burkholderiaceae; genus Caballeronia. The sequence goes on from NZ_LMUF01000023.1 coordinate 46,403, forward strand.
GCGCACTTTTAAGGCGGCGGATGCGTGAGCTCGCTCGTAGCGGTATGAATCGCGGCCGCGCTTGCAGATTGAAATCTATAACTTGAAAGGAATGATCGATGGCCCGACTGTTTCCCGATGCGCTCACCACGCTTGCTGTCGACTCGCTGCTTGCCGCCGGCGCATTGCCCGCGATTGCGGAATCAACCGCCCGTGCGCTTGTTTATGCTGACCTGCGCGGGTTGTCGTCGCATGGGGTCTCGCGTCTGCCGATGTATTGCGCGCAACTCCGGAATGGCCGCGTTGATCCGTTGGCGCAACCGGTCATCGTCTCGGATCGCGGTGCGGCCGTGCTCGTCGACGGCGCGGATGGACTCGCTTATCCCGCCTGCGATCTCGCGATCAGCACGTTGATCGAACGCGCGCGGCAGTTCGGCAGCGCGGTGGCGGGCGTCAGGCGCAGCCATCATTTCGGCGTTGGCGCCGCGCATCTGCAGGCGCTGGGCGCGGCGGGCATGGTCGGCCTCGCGTTCAGCAACTCGCCTGCGGCCATGCCCGCGTGGGGCGGTCGGCGGGCGCTGTTCGGCACCAATCCCATCGCCGCCGTCTTCCCGCGTCGTCACGCGGAACCGCTGGTGATCGACCTCGCGCTTTCGCAGATTGCGCGCGGCAAGGTTGCCATTGCCGCCCGTGACGGCAAGCCAATTCCGGAAGGCTGGGCGACCACCCGCGACGGCCAGCCGACGACCGATGCCCGTGCTGCCCTCGACGGCATGATGCTGCCGTTCGGCGGGGCGAAGGGTGCGATGCTGGCATTGGTCGTCGAGTTGCTGGCAGCAGCGCTGACCGGCGCGAACTTCGGTTACGAAGCCGGTTCGTTCCTGACGGAGGAGGGCGAACGTTCGCGCATCGGCCATTTATTCTGGGCGATCGATCCAGGCGCACTGGCCGGCGACGACACCTATCTTTCACGCGTGGAAACACTGATTGAAATGATGCTCATGGACGACGATGTCCGGCTTCCCGGTTACAGAAGAGAACGTCTTGCCGACGCGTCGGAGCAGGAAGGTGTCGATATTCCCGATACGTTGATCGCACAATTGAAGGCAAGTTGAAACCATCAGCGTAGCGGATAGTTCCTCTCGCAAATCACGATTTCCCGTGGCGACTGGCGGCGATTAGGATGGTCAGGATCGGATCAGTACCGCCTGGACATACCGGAAGCCGCAAGGGAGACCCAGCATGGAACATCACGCCCGCACGCAAGATGAGCGGCTTGAGATCAAGACAACCACTTGTTACATGTGTGCTTGTCGCTGTGGCATTCGCGTGCATTTGCGCGAAGGCGAAGTGCGTTATATCGATGGCAACCCGGAACACCCGCTCAATCAGGGCGTGATCTGCGCGAAGGGCGCGTCCGGCATCATGAAGCAATATTCGCCCGCTCGCCTCACGCAGCCGTTGATGCGCAAGGCGGACGCCGAGCGTGGCAGCGCGCAGTTCGAACCGGTGTCGTGGGAAGTCGCATTCGATGTCCTCGAGAAGCGCCTTGCCGGGATCCGCGCTACCGATCCAAAGAAGTTCGCGCTTTTTACGGGCCGCGATCAGATGCAGGCGCTGACAGGCCTCTTCGCCAAACAGTTCGGTACGCCTAACTATGCAGCTCACGGCGGCTTTTGTTCAGCGAACATGGCGGCCGGCATGATCTACACGATCGGCGGCTCGTTCTGGGAATTCGGCGGTCCCGATCTCGACAGCGCCAAGCTGTTCTTCATGATCGGCACGGCGGAAGATCATCATTCAAATCCGCTGAAGATCGCCATCTCGAAGTTCAAGCGCGGGGGCGGACGCTTTATCGCGATCAATCCGATCCGCACCGGTTACGCCGCCATTGCCGACGAATGGGTTCCGATCAAGCCCGGCACCGACGGCGCGCTATTCATGGCGTTTCTCCATGAGCTGATTGCAGCCGACGCCTGGGACCACGAGTTCGTGCGGCGCTATACGAACGCGGCCGACCTTATCGACCTGAACGAACAGAGTGAGAACTTCGGCCTGTTCGTGAGCGATCCCGATACACCTGCCGGTAATCCGCTGTTTCCGCAAAATCATGCGTGGTGGGACGCTGAAACGGCGCGCGCCGTACCGTATCATTCACCCGGCGTGACGCCCGCACTCGATGGCCGCTATACGCTCGAGGACGGCACGCCGGTTGCGCCGTCGTTCACGCTGCTGCGCGAGCGCGTGGCGGATTGCACGCCCGAGTGGGCGGCTGATATTACTGGCATTCCCGCCGGCACCATTCGTCGCCTCGCGCAGGAGATGATCCAGACGAGCCGCGATCACCGGATTACGCTGCCCATTCGATGGACCGACGCGTGGGGCGAGACGCACGAAACCGTGACCGGCAACCCCGTCGCGTTTCACGCCATGCGCGGGCTTGCAGCGCATTCCAACGGCTTCCAGTCGATCCGCGCACTCGCGGTGCTGATGTCGCTGCTGGGCACGATCGACCGGCCGGGCGGCTTTCGACATAAATCGCCGTTTCCGCGTGCCGTGCCGCCGTCGGCGAAACCGCCTAACAGTCCCGACGCCGTCAAGCCGAACACACCGCTTGCAAGCGGACCGCTGGGCTGGCCTGCGGCGCCGGAAGATCTGTTCATCGATGAAAACGGTGGCCCCGTTCGCATTGATAAAGCGTTCTCGTGGGAGTACCCGCTTGCCGTGCATGGTGTGATGCATAGCGTGATCACCAACGCGTGGCGAGGGGACCCGTACCCCATCGACACGTTGATGATCTTCATGGCCAACATGGCGTGGAACTCGTCGATGAATACGACGAAGGTGCGCGAGATGCTTGTCGACAAACACGCGAACGGTGACTACAAGATTCCGTTTCTCGTGGTGTGCGACGCGTTCCAGTCAGAGATGACGGCGTTCGCCGATCTCATCTTGCCGGACACGACTTACCTTGAGCGCCACGACGCGATGTCGATGCTCGATCGCCCGATCTCCGAATTCGACGGTCCAGCCGATTCCGTACGCGTGCCAGTCGTGCCGCCTTCGGGGCAGTGCAAGCCGTTCCAGGAAGTGCTGATCGAACTCGCGTCGCGTTTGAAGTTCCCGGCCTTTACCACGGCCGAAGGCAAGCGGCGCTTTCGTGATTACCCTGACTTCGTGGTCAATTTCACGACGACGCCCGATTCCGGGGTGGGTTTCCTGATTGGATGGCGTGGCAAGGACGGAGATAAGGCGCTGGTCGGCGAGCCGAATCCGAAGCAGTGGGAGCAGTACGCAAAGAACAACTGCGTGTTCCATCACGTGATGCCGGAAGACCTGCAGTACATGCGCAACTGCAACGGGCCGTATCTGGACTGGGCGGTGAAAAACGGGTTTCGCAAGTTTCGCGAACCTATCGTCATCCAGCTTTACTCCGATGTCATGCAGAAGTTTCGTCTCGCCGCGCAAGGGAGAACAAAAGGCAGGCAGCCTCCTGATCACTTGCGCGAGCGCGTCGAAAAATACTTCGATCCGCTGCCGTTCTGGTACGCGCCGCTTGAAAGCAACTCGACCGATCTTGAGCGCTTCCCGCTGGCCGCGGTAACACAACGACCGATGGCGATGTATCACTCATGGGACTCGCAGAATGCGTGGCTGCGTCAGATCCATGGCGAGAATTATCTATACATGAATCCGTTGATGGCGGCTGAAAACGGCATTGCGGACGGTGGCTGGATTTACGTTGAGTCGCAGTGGGGCCGCGTGCGCTGCATGGCTCGCTTCAGTGAAACGGTCGAGCCCGGAACGGTATGGACCTGGAATGCGATCGGCAAGGCATCGGGTGCATGGAATCTTGGCCCGAACGCGAGTGAATCGCAACGTGGGTTCCTGCTCAATCACCTGATAACCGATGAACTGCCCGGCGCGGACAAAGCGGACGAAGCCGCCGGACGTGTCTCGAACTCGGACCCGGTGACGGGGCAGGCCGCGTGGTACGACGTGCGTGTGCGGATCTATCCAGCGGAGGCCGACGCGCAGCACACGCTGCCGCAGTTCGACGCCATGCGTGCGCTGCCGGGCTCGAATGGCGTGATATCGCGGATCGTCCAGACCTACTTCGCGGGGCAAGGCGAATTTGCGGCACGGCTGCGCGGGGCGGTAGGGCGTAAGTAGTGATTCCAAGAGTGACTCCAAGAGTGACGCTAAGAAGCAAGGGGACATGCAATGACTCAGATGGCGCTGGTGATCGACCTGAACGTGTGCGTGGGATGCCACGCTTGCGTGACGAGTTGCAAGGAGTGGAACACATCGGGCGAGTCGGGCAGTCTTGCCGACCTGAATCCCTACGACGCCGATCCGTCCGGCACGTTTTTCAATCGTGTCCAGAGCTTTGAGGCGGGCAGTTATCCGAACGCCGAGACCATCCATTTTCCGAAGTCGTGCCTGCACTGCGAGGACCCGCCGTGCGTGCCGGTGTGTCCAACCGGTGCGAGCTATAAGCGCAAGGAAGACGGGCTCGTGCTGGTGGACTTCGATAAATGCATCGGCTGCAAGTACTGCGCGTGGGCGTGCCCGTACGGCGCACGCGAACTGGATGAAGAGCGCAAGGAGATGACGAAGTGCACGTTGTGCGTGGATCGTATCCATGACGAAAACCTCTCCGAGCGAGATCGGCAACCGGCATGCGTGCTCGCGTGTCCGACCTCCGCACGATTGTTCGGGGACATCCACGATCCCGAATCCGTGGTATCGAAGGCGATCAAGGAGCGCGGCGGTTATCAGTTGATGCCTGAATGGGACACGAAACCCGCGAACCATTATTTGCCGCGCAAGATGACGTCGGCTTCGGGTTGTGGGGAAGGCGGTTGCTCGTGCAAGACGGGTTCGGCTGAGTCCATGCCGCAAACCGTGGACGCGCAACTTGAGCGTGGCCAATTGAATCTTGCGTCGGTCGCGACGCGCATCTAAAGGACTCCGCAATGAACCCCGCTTTCTCAGTCGTCTTCCTCACTACTCTAAGCGGCGCTGCGCAGGGCCTGTTGATCGCGCTCGTCGGCGTGGAGACGGCAGCGCATCTTGGTCTTCTCGCAGCGCCGCCAACGGCGTTCTATGTCACGGGTGCCGCGTTGTCAGTCGCACTTGGCGGGCTTGGACTCATCGCTTCGTTCTTCCATCTCGGGCATCCTGAACGCGCGTGGCGAGCGGTTGCCATGTGGCGGACCTCGTGGTTATCGCGTGAATGCCTTTGCCTGCCGGCGTTTCTTGCGTGCGCGTTTTTCTACGGCGTCGCGCACTGGTTCGCCTCGCCATGGTCGCTCGCGTTGGGGGCGCTGGGTGTGCTCGCGAGCGCTGCGCTGTTCGTGTGCTCGGCCATGATCTATGCATGCCTGCGTTTCCTGCAGGAGTGGGCCACGCCGCTTACCTTGGCTAACTTCGTTCTGCTCGGCTGCGCGTCCGGGTTCACGGCGGTCACTGCGTTGAGTGCGTGGTTCGCGCCTTCACTGACCGCCGGCCTTGCCGCCTGCGCGTGCGCGCTGACGCTTGCCGGTTGCGCGAGCCGGTCGGCATCGCTTGTACGCAATGCGCGACTGCGGCCGAAGTCCACCGTGCAGAGCGCAACCGGTATCAAGAACGCCAAGGTCGTGCAGGTATCACGCGGTTTCACGGCCGGCGCATTCAACCTGCGCGAGTTCTTTCACGGTAAATCGGCAGGCACGCTGCGTGGGGTCAAGTGGGGATTTCTCGCGACGGCGTTCGTGGCACCCATTGTGCTGATGGCGTTGGGCGCTGGCGTGCATTCAATCGGCGTCTCGGTCGTCCTGCTGGGCGCGGCGTGTCTCGTGCAGTACGCCGGCCTCGTGGCGGAACGATGGTTCTTCTTCGCCGAGGCGAAGCATCCGCAGAACCTTTATTACGCACGAGTGGGATGACGCCTGGCTTGGCGTCGCGGTCGTACGTCGCCTGAGATCACTACAGCGGAGCAGATTGCTCCCGGAGCAACAAGTATTGCGTTGCTCCCTTCAAACCCACGCATGCGAAACGATCGGCGGCACGTTAGAACCGCTGGGTCATTTCGCGTGCTCAATACACGCGTGAAATATTGCGTAAGGCCTTGAGAAGGTCGCCTCCTTTTCGATCGGTTCATTCGCTAGAAAACTAGGATCATCCCCTTAACGAACTCAGCCTTTAGTTCTGCGCCGAAAGGACGCTCTCGCATAGGCGATGGCGAACCGCGCATGGTCGACAGGTATCGGAAACGTGGGCGATGAAACGTGAACCTTGACGCGTCATCAGACATGCTTCCGGGAGTCGGCGTGCGACCGTTCGTTTCAAGACTACTGCTTAAAAAGCTTAGCCGGGCGAATGGAAGGCATCGTGTTCGATCACCGCAACTTCAACGATGGATCAACGGGGGCAGGTATGACAAGGTCAGGAAAATTGGAATCGAAACTGTTCAACGTGAGGCGTGCTGCCGGGACTGCCACGCTGGCGTTATTGCTGTTGGGCGCTGGCTTTTCCGGATCCGCGCAGGCCGCGAGTTTCCATTGCGGCAAGAAGGTTTCAAGCTCGGAAAAGCTCGTTTGCAACGATCCCGAACTGTCGTCTCTTGACGATAAACTGGCGATCTCCTACAAGCGCGCGAAAGACGTTACGCCCGACACCGCAGCGTTTGAGGACGACCGCGTCAAGCAGTGGCAGTGGCGTCAGCATAACTGCAAGGACAAGATCTGCGTGATCAACTGGTACAACCGTCGGATCAGTGAGCTCGATGCGGACTTCAATCAGGGAAGCGAAAACCAGGTTACCGTGCTTAAGGCCAGCCTTGCTGAGCAAAATCTGGTGCCCCCGGCTCAAGCCGCGGTATTGAGGATGAAAGGCGACGCGGGTTCCTTGTCGATGCAATAGCGTGGGGACGCTGCTTGTCTAATGGGGGTTCCTTGTGCGCAGGACTTCGTTAGCTGGCAGTGACTATTCCGAGCGCGTACTGTCTTTCTGGCAGTCGATCCTGCTAAGGCCGAACCAACGATCCCTTGGTTAGGCCTTAGCACGCCTCGTGCGAATGCGTTACAGCTTGGCGCAGGATATCGCTTGGCAAGCGACATCCGAGTAGCAACCAATCGTTGATTTACTTGGTCCCTGGCTGTTCAAAAGGGGACCGCGGCAAGGGCTCGCCATCTACGAACGCCGTGGCGCTACGTACGGCAAACTCGAAGGCACAGTCACGATTGGCGAACTGTCCAAGATTGCCAAGCGAGGTCGCTTCGCCATCCTCCTCCAGAATGGAAACGCGTGCGAGGAACGTGTTGCCTAGTCTTGTTACCGACGGTTGAATAGCCGCACCATGATGATAAAAGACCATTGCATCTCCTTTCATAAATTGTCGAGCCTCGATCACTGTAGTCCCGCCATTCGCTGAAAAAAATATTAATTTTCCGCGTCAGGCACATAATTAAAAGCAGAAGCCCCGCATCTGAATAATCGGCACGTTCACCCGATACGCACACGCGAGCGAGGGCTGAACGTGGCATTAAAGTGTTGAAGGGGGAACATAAGACCGCTCGAACGGACAGTCTTATGAAGCTACGCGGATCAGACGACCAGGATGTGACGCGCGGTGACGTGAGGACTTCCAGGCTAATCGAAGCGCCGGGCGGCGAACGCCTGCGCGCTGTAATCTTAGCCGTTGAACGAGACATACATCGCAGCAGAATTCGGCGTCCGACCACGTGGTCGGGGAAGCCCCGTGCTGAGACATGACCTCATAGGCAATGCGCAGAATCCATCGGCTCTTCGTTGAAAGGCAAGCCTGCATTTTTCGAAACGCATCGCAGCGTGATTGACATCATTGTGCTGGAGAATGAGGGTGCGAGCGCAACCGGTGTCCCGGTTATATCAAGCCTGGGGTGCTTGAGTCGCACGCGCGTAGCTAATGACGTTGCTTTAAGGATCATCCAATCGAATGCGTATTCTTCGGCCTCTCATGCTTCAGATCGTGACCGACAAGCCGATCGCGTTGTTAGCGCAATCCGGTTCCCCCACGTCGAATCCCACTCCCCAGCGGCAAGTTTGCAGGCGGTCCTTGTGACCGCGCACACACGTAACCTCGCGATCCTGTTTGCCTTGCTTGGGGTCGGTCTCTCAATGGGCGTGCCGTTGGTATTGGGCTCGCACGCGCTACTGGCCGGCCTTAGCACCGTCCCCGTAGATGTATTCCTGGTGCTGGCTGCAAGCGCCGCCGTAAGCGCGCTAGCGAAAGCCGGCAAGCTGCAACTCATGCAAACCACGCTTGGCGTGCGTATCCCTTTAATGCGCACGTTTGCGATCACGCTCGTGACTGATTTTGCATTCCTGGTGTCACCGCTGGGAGCCGCCGGGTATGGGGTTAATATCGCCTTGCTGCAGCGCGCGGGGGCGTCGTGGGCGATCGCCACCACGGTTGTCGGCGCTGACCAGGCGCTCGACCTGACGTTCTTCGGGGTAGCGGTCCCAATCGCGCTTTTGTTCTCCATCGGCCCGCTGGCTTATCTGCTCCCGAGGGTGAGTTTATCCACGGTCACCGCGACGCTCGCAAGTCTCGGCATATTGATGGGCGCTCTTTGGATGTGCCGCCGCTATGTCGCGCGCGCCCTTGGCGCAGCGGGCCATCTCGTTCCCTGGTTCAGGGCGCGGCGGTCCCGCTGGGACAAATTTCGCCACAGTGTGCATCAGCAGTGGCGGCTACTCATCACAGGGCCTCGTGACCGCTTAGTCGCACTGTTGCTGCTGACCACGCTGCAATGGCTGCTTCGCTATAGCGCCCTATGGTTCATCTTGCTGGAACTCGGGTACCGGTTGCCACTTGGATTCGTGCTCGCGGTGCAGGCAGTGGTGTTGCACGCGGCTCTCTGGACCGGCGTACCTGCAGGTGGGGGCGGTGGCGATCTGGCGCTTGCAGCCGCGTTCGCGGCCTGGGTTCCGCGGGCAGCCCTGGCGACGGCCCTGGTTCTTTGGCGATTCGCGACACTCTACTGCCCGCTGATGCTGGGCGTCGTCGGCTTTCTCGCGCTTGCGTGGCACCGCCGTGCGGCCACGGCTGTTCCCGCTCGCGACTGATGCTTTAAAGGAATACTTTGAAGGAGTACTTCAAAGGAACCTCAAGCCACGTTGTCGCGCGGGCTCCTGATTCTGACAATGAACGGCGCATGCCCGGCATGATCGACCCTTAACGAAAAGAGATGACATGTCTGTGACAGGAGCGCGAGCGGATAGCTGGCTTTCAACAAGTCGGCGATCATGCGCCATTCCGCGCGAACGCCCGCCCAGTAGCCGAGTTTTTCGGTCTTGCGCGCTTGCGTTACCTTCGGCCAGTGGGTGACTGCAATCGAGAGCCTGCGTTCGATGATCAGGCGGTTCATGAACACCTCGATGCCAAAGCGCGGCAAGCGGTGAATTTCCTTGAGCGCCTCGCTTAGCAGTTCTTTCCTGACCACGCGCTCACCCGAAACGAAATCCAGGCCGATGGCGCGAAACAGCAGCAGGCTGTTCTGCCGCAGGCTCAGGCTGACGTCCGCGGTGCCATTCAAAACGGGGGCGGCGAGTGCGGTGATGTGTTCGCTGGCGAGCCCCTTGAGGTCTGCATCGAGCAGCATCAGCAACGCGTTCTCGGCTGCGGCGATACCCACGGCCATCGCCGCGCTTTTACCGCGGTTCACCGGGCACGTAATCAGCCTGACAGAGGGGAAGCGCCTGACGATCTCGGCGGTGCCGTCGGTCGAGCCGTCATCGACCACGATAACCTCGGCGAGCAGCGGATGTACCGTTGCAACGGCCAGCACCGCGCTGATCCGCGGGGCTTCGTTAAATGCGCAAATGATGCATGAAACACGGTGGCGATCAGGCAATGTGGAATGGGCAGTCATGCGGACGGCAGATGAGCGATTGGAGAACGCGGCGTTAAGTGCCGCTAAGGCCGCAGCGCGCCGCTGCTGAGCGCGTTTTGCGATCTGGCATCCTACCGCATGAAGCGTGACACCAAGTCCGTCCAGAACAGAGCGCTGCCGGCTACCCTGCTCACGGCATTTCCCGCAGCATGTCGACAAACGCTTTTAGCCCTGACGGCACATGACGATGCCCAGGGTAATAGAGGAACAATCCGGGGATGGACGGGCACCGGTCGTCCAGCACCGTCACGAGCTTCCCGGTATCGATAAACGGCTTTGCAGTGTGGTCCGGCACGTAGGCAATCCCCATTCCGTCTGCGGCGGCCTCGGTCATCAACCCGGGATGATCGAGGGTCAGCGGACCGGGCACATCGACAGTCAACTCCTGGCCGTGCTTCTCGAACTCCCATCGATAAAACTTGCCGCTTGGCAGGCGCACGCGAATGCAAGCGTGATCCTTGAGATCGTCCGGCGCGAGCGGCGCCTTGTGTCTCGCGAGATAGGCGGGCGACGCGACCGCAAGAAAGCGCACGGGGCCGCCGAAGCGCACAGCAATCATGTCCTGCGGCAGTGCTTCGCCAAGTCGTACACCAGCGTCGAAACCACCGGCGACAATATCGACCAGCCGGCCCTCCGTTACCAGATCGACCGACATGTCCGGATAGCGCGCAAGGAAGGCCGGGACAACCGATTGCATGAGCAGGCGCGCGGCCGGTTCACTCGCGTTGATACGAAGCGATCCACTAGGACGACTACGCACCGCATCGACTTCTTCCAGCGCAAGGTCAAGCTCCCTCAGCACAGGGTGTAAGCGGGAGACGAGACGTTCGCCAGCCTCGGTGGGAGAGACGCTGCGTGTCGTGCGGTTTAGCAGACGCACGCCCATCTTCAGTTCAAGCGTTCGCATCATGTGGCTGAGCGTGGAGGGCGAAACCCCCAGTTCGTCCGCCGCCTTGCGGAAGCTGCGATGCGTGACGATCGCGGCCAACGCGGTCAGGTCGCCCAGAGCGGGCCGGTCATTCATGGCTAATTTTCACCAAGTCATCCAATATCGTGCGGATAGTATCAGGAATAGACGAGGTCTAGCATGGTCTTCAAGGCACGTCGCAAACCTGCGGCGTGGCTCTCTTTTGGGGACAATTCATATGGCTCAAACATGGTTTATTACCGGTAGCTCTTCCGGATTCGGGCGCGTGCTGACCGAGAAACTCTTGGCGCGCGGCGACCGCGTGGCGGCGACGTTGCGCAAGGTACACGCCCTCGACGACTTGAAAGAGCAATTCGGCGATCGCCTCTGGGTGGCGTCGCTGGACGTGACGGATACGGAAGCCATTCGGCAGGTAACCAGCCGGGCATTTGCGGAGTTGGGGCGTATCGATGTTGTCGTCAGTAACGCCGCTTACGGCTTGATCGGCGCAGCGGAGGAGTTAAGCGACGAACAGATCCGTCAGCAAATCGACACCAACCTCATCGGCTCGATCCAGGTCATACGCGCCGTGCTGCCGCATTTGCGGAACCAAGGCGGTGGCCGGATCCTGCAGGTGTCGTCAGAGGGCGGGCAGATCACGTATCCGGACTTCAGCCTGTATCACGCGACGAAATGGGGAATCGAAGGCTTCGTTGAGGCAGTCGCTATGGAAGTCCCATCGTTCGGGATCGAGTTTACGATCGTGGAGCCGGGGCCCGCAAAAACGAGCTTCAGAGGGGGCATTGTCAAATCGGCGCCCATGGCAATCTACGGCAACACGCCGGCCGGTGATGTCCGGCGCGCAATCGAAACGGGTTCGTTCGTGTTGAAAGGCGATCCGGTGAAGATGGCCCAGGCGATGATCGATAGCGTCGAACGTACGCCTGCGCCGCTGAGGTTAACCTTGGGCAGCGACGCTTTTGACAGGGTTCGCGCCGGGCTGTCGAAACGGCTTGCCGATCTCGAAGCGCAGGAAGACATCGCCCGGTCGACCGAGCTGGACGACGCGTGATTAATTGCCGTAACTCAATAACGTAGCTCAGTGTTTCCCGTAGACGTCGTTGTTGTTCGCGACTATTTGCGGTCCGCGTCGGAGCTTGTGTTTTTCGTGCGCTTGCCGATGTGTCGCGATCGGAGAATCGCCCACTTGGTTGACCTTTACGGCCATGACCTGGTTTGCGCCCGACTGCGTGACGGCACGGAGAAGCATTACGCGCGCTTCGGAATCGGATATGTCGCTTGCCAATGCATCGCCCGCCGATCGCAGGACGCACGGCACGTCGCCAGCCTGCTCGCAGGCTCGGGCGAGGCCCAAGGCTGAATCTCTTGCGCGTTCGCGCTGGACCAGTTCGTTGTTGATTCGCCGAACATCAGCCCGTTGATCCGCGCCTGGAGGAAGCATCGCCAGTTGCTGCCGAGCGGTGTTCAGCTCGCCTCGTACCATGGCTGACTGCACCGCATCGACGGTTCTCATCGCATCGATCGAGGTGTTTTTAGCAGTGACCGGCGCGTTGATGCTGCCCGGCTGAGCGGCGACAACGAGGCCGTTTTCAGCGATCGGCCCGCTCCCGGCCTTAACTTCGGAGTTGTTGGGTGCGGACCCGTCATACAGGTAGGCAGCGCCCGCAATCAGTGCCGTCAGCGTGATGAGGGCGGCTCCGGCAAATTTGATGCGCCGGCTCGACAGGCTGCGTGAGGCGAAGGTAGAAGTTGCCGGTTTAGATTCGCTCGGATAGGGCGAATTGACCGGCGTCGGCTTCTTGTAGAGCCGGTCGGGAAAATCCTCTTTCGGTACTGCTTCGGGCGAGGATAAATCGGCTGCGCTCGCGGTTGCGGGTTTTGCTCCGCATCGCGAACACGCCGCGTCAGGCGATGCAAGCACGTTGCCGCAGACGAGGCAATCACTGGCGGTTTCTTGGGTACGCACGTTGAAGTCGGTCATCAAAAGGCTTGGAAAAGCATTATGCGGGTCACGGTGTTTTCTTGCGGCGCGGGTGCGGATCGATGCGGAAGCGTTCAACCCAAGTTGAGCCTGCCTTGCAGCGAAGGCCATACCTGGTTGTATCTGGAACGGCCCGTTTGGACTATTCGCGGCTCGCTGCTTATTTTCGCTCTAAAGCGTTACTTTAACGTGCCACGCCCGTGACGCTAAATTGCGCGTCGCTTCGTCGGCTAGCGAATTCGCTGTTTCGGGCGGGTCTTGACCATGCCCGATTTTTTCTATCAGCGATGTTGTATGCCGCACGCGAGCCGCTCGAATGCTGTCGCAAGGGCACTTATTGTGAACGGCAAAGAACGCGCTTATTTCGTACTCCCATGCCGTCCCTTACCGACGGCAAAGCGGCTCGCACCCGCGAGCCCTTCGGCAAACACCGCTGCATAGCCGCCCGCGCCTTCGCGGAGCAGTGCATCGGTCAGATCGTCGGCGACTGCGTTGTCGTAGATCGAGCGACGGTCGGCGCGCATCGCTGCTTGGGGCAGGGCGGCGAGTTCGCAGGCAAGCGTTTCAGCCGCCGCACGCGAGCCGCCGCGCTCGACCTTCCGATTAGCGAGACCGATCGCCAGCGCCTCGCTGGCATCGACGGCACGCCCGGTGAGAATCAAGTCCATCGCGCGCGACATCCCGATCAGGCGAGGTAGCCGCAGCGTGCCGCCATCGATGAGCGGCACACCGAAACGACGGCAGAAAACACCTAGCACCGCATCCTCTTCGACGATTCGCAAGTCGCACCACGCCGCGAGTTCCAGACCGCCCGCCACCGCATGCCCGGCGATGGCCGCGATGACCGGCTTGCTGAGCATCAGCCGCGTGGGTCCCATCGGCCCCGGGCCTGTGCCGTCGGCATGGATTTCGTTGCGATGTTCGGCATCGTTCAGTGCAGTGAGGTCTGCACCCGCGCAAAACGTGCCTCCCGCGCCCCACAGCACGGCGACCGCAAGCGAGTGATCAGCGTCGAAAGTTTCGAAGGCTGTGCGCAGGGCATCGGCGACTTGCCGGTCGACCGCGTTTCGACGCTCGGGCCGGTCGAGCACGACCGTCGCGACACGCGAATCCATCGGATGCAATTCGAGCCGGACGTGGTCTCCGAAGCGCGTGACCTGTGGCATGGCAGTTCTCCTGAGCAAACGGCATCCGAGAAAGCATACGCCGCCGGATCTCGAGACACGCACGTCCGCGATGCTTCAGAAAATAGTTGGCGAGCCATGTCGATTCGTGAACGCGCCGGGCGTCGTGTGGATAGGGCGGTGATCCGGCGCTGCAATGCGATGCAATGGAACCAGATCCGAACGATATCGCTTCGTGCCCTCAATCTATTCACAACGAAACGGAGAGCGTTCATGACTTACGTAGATGGATTTGTCGTCGCGGTGCCTACGGCCAATCGCGAGACATACAGGAAATTTGCTGAATCGGCGGCGGTCGTCTTCAAGGAGAACGGCGCGTTGAATTTGGTCGAGTGCTGGGGTGATGACGTGCCGGAAGGGAAGCTGACTTCGTTTCCCATGGCGGTCAAACGTAAGGACGACGAGACGGTGGTGTTCTCATGGGTCGTCTGGCCGTCGCGTCAGGTCAGGGATGAAGGAATGAAAGCGGTAATGGCCGATCCTCGGTCGCAGTCCCACACGAATGCGATGCCCTTCGATGGCAAGCGCATGATCTACGGCGGGTTCGAGGTGATCGTGGATGCGTGAATATGCACAGGGCGATGCGGTCGCGATTGCTACGAAAAAACACCCACGCTCGCCCTATTTCACAGGCGCTTCGCGTCGCGTACCCATGCCCGGAAGCCGCTTGATAAAACCCGTAGCAAGTGCCGTCCCAACAAGAATAGCGACACACGCCTTGATCATTCCCGACGACACGTGTTCCGAGAGGAAAAGCGCGCCCCACAGGATGCCGAAGATCGGGATGACAAACGTGACGCTGATCGTACGCGCGGGTCCGGTTGCCGCAATCAGCCGGAAAAACAGCATGTAAGCGATGCCCGTACACGCTACGCCAAGCGCAATGACCGCTTCCCAGGACTGCGTCGAGATGGGCGTAACCGGCCACCAGAACACGGCGAATGGCAGTAATACGATCGTAGCGGCGGTCATCGTGCCGGAGGCGACGACAAGCGAATTGACGCCGGTGAGATTGCGCTTGGTGTAGCTCGCCGAGATCCCATACAGCAGCGTGGCGCCCAGCGCTGCGGCCGCGGCGAATGCGGTGGTCATCGGCGTGGCGCTCGCACCCGTGCTTGCGTTTGTTCCCACGTCCATCTGATTCCAGACCAGCGCGACCACGCCTGCGAATCCGATCACAAGTCCGGCGATGCGCAGCCCGGTCAGGCGATCCTTCAGCCACAGGTAGGCAACGATTGCGCCCCACAGCGGCGTCGTGGCATTGATCACCGATGTCACGCCCGCTGACAGCGTGAGTTCCGCGTAAGCGAACAGGCAGAATGGCGCGGCCGAGTTCAGAATGCCAACCACAAAAAGCGGCAATGCATGGGTGCGCATGATCTGCAGGGAGCCGCGAGCGGACCCGCGC
The DNA here is from genome assembly GCF_009766085.1 of Burkholderia sp. S171. Classification (GTDB taxonomy): domain Bacteria; phylum Pseudomonadota; class Gammaproteobacteria; order Burkholderiales; family Burkholderiaceae; genus Caballeronia. The sequence continues at coordinate 61,803 of NZ_LMUF01000023.1, forward strand.
ATGAACAGTACGGCAAGCAGGAACACTGCACCAATGCCGACCCGCAGCGCCATCAACGGTGCGACGCCAAAGTCGGTGACACCGATGCGGATAAACAGGAACGATCCTCCCCATAACGCGGCGAGGATGAGCAACTGGACGATGTTTATAGGATTCATTTTTTAGGGCGTCGAGCGCAGTGGAGTCGCGACGCGGAGCCATCGTATAGGCGCTGCAACGCGAGATGGTTCAGTCCGGCGTGAAACGACAAATGAGCAAACGTGGTGGTTCGCTCGTGGTTCGGTATATGGCTGCCATCGTAGGCGTGCGAGCCCAAACCGGCCAAACGAACAATTCTCATGCGTATGTGAGAAAAATTACGATCGAATTGCACAGCAAAGGGAATTGACCAACGGCACAGCGCGTCATCAGGGTTATCTCTAGTATGTCGATAAGTTTCTAAATTTGTATGATGACCACATCACCCAACAAATCAGAGGCTGCATGTTCGACAAGATCCCTGCGCAAGCCTTGAGTGACACGGTCGCGCAGCAGATTCAGTTGCAAATCGAAAAGGGCAGCTTCGTAAAGAGCGGCAAGTTGCCCACCGAAGCCGTGCTGGCGCAGGAGTTCGGGGTGAGCCGCACGGTCATCCGCGAGGCGATCTCGCGGCTCAAAAACGAAGGCATGGTCGAGCCGCGCCAGGGCAGTGGCGTGTTTATTGTCGAGCGGGCAGGGATCAGGCCGCTGCGGATCGATTACGCGCAAGCGGTCGAGCCGGGCGCGGTCGTGCAGATTCTGGCGCTGCGCCGGGCGATCGAAGCGGAAGTCGCGTCGGAGGCGTCCATGCGCCGCACGGACGCGCAGATGAACGAGATCGAAGCGAAGCTGGCGCAGATCGATGTTGCCGTTGCGCAAGGCGAGGACGGCGTGACGGAAGACGTCGAGTTTCATCGTGCGATCGCAAGAGCCACCGGCAACCCGTATTTCCTGACCACGCTTGCATTTCTGAACCAGTATCTCGAAGCCGGCACGCTCGTTACCCGCCGCAACGAATCGCTGCGAGAAGATTTTTCGCGGCAGGTCCGCGAGGAACACGCGCGGATCGCAGCGGCCATTCGCGCAGGCGACCCCATGGCTGCGCGCAATGCTGCACAGACCCACCTTTACAACGCCGCTCGCCGCCTCGCGGAAGCCGGCATTTGCTGATCAGCTAATTCGAAGGATAACGAAATGTCCAGAAACGTGGGAGTGATCGGCCTGGGTGCAATGGGCCTGGGCGTCGCGCGTTCGTTGTTGCGCGCGGGCTTCAAGGTTCATGCTTGCGACGTGCGTACTCAAGTGCTCGATGCGTTCGCAGGCGAGGGCGGTATCGCCTGTGCCACGCCTGCCGAACTGGGCAGCCAGTGCAACGTTGTAGTGACTGTTGTCGTCAATGCGGCGCAAACCGAGACCGTGTTGTTTGGATCAGAGACGCAGCCTGGCGCCGTCTCCGCGATGAAACCCGGTAGCGTGGTGCTGGCCTGCGCGACGGTGTCTCCTGCGTTTGCCATCGAACTCGGCAAGCGTGTGGAAGCGGCTGGCCTGCATATGCTCGATGCACCTCTGTCCGGTGGCGCGGCACGCGCCGCATCCGGCGAAATGACGATGATGACGTCAGGCCCCGCGTCCGCCTATGAGGCTTGCGAGGACGTGCTCGAAGCGATTGCGGGCAAAGTGTACCGGCTCGGCGATGAGCATGGGGCAGGCTCGAAGGTGAAGGTCATCAACCAGCTTCTGGCGGGCGTGCATATTGCCGCGGCGGCCGAGGCGATGGCGCTCGGGCTGCGCGAAGGCGTGGACCCGGACGCGCTGTACGACGTCATCACGCATAGCGCGGGTAACTCGTGGATGTTCGAGAACCGCGTCCCGCACATTCTTGCAGGCGACTACACGCCGCTGTCAGCCGTCGATATCTTCGTCAAGGATCTCGGCCTCGTACTCGATACGGCGCGCACGTCGAAGTTTCCGCTGCCGCTGTCGGCCGCGGCGCATCAGATGTTCATGATGGCATCGACGGCCGGACACGGTGGCGAAGACGACTCGGCCGTGATCAAGATTTTCCCGGGCATCGACTTACCGAAGGGGACGAAATAATGACCAAAGCGCTGCTAGGCTGCATTGCCGACGACTTCACCGGCGCGACCGATCTGGCCAACATGCTCGTGCGCGGGGGCATGCGCGCGGTGCAGACCATTGGCGTGCCGGCATCGGACGCATGGGACGCATCGGATATAACCATTGAAGCAGACGCGCTGATCGTCGCGTTGAAATCGCGCACTATCTCTGCAGAAGAAGCGGTCGCGCAATCGCTGGCGGCGCTCGAATGGCTGCGCGTGCAAGGCTGCCGGCAGTTCCTGTTCAAGTACTGCTCGACGTTCGACTCCACCGACAAAGGCAACATCGGCCCGGTCGCCGATGCATTACTCGACGCACTCGGCGAGGACTTCACACTCGCGTGTCCCGCGTTTCCAGAAAACGGCCGCACGATCTTTCGCGGCAACCTGTTCGTGGGCGATGTGCTGCTGAGCGAGTCGGGCATGCAGAACCATCCGCTCACGCCCATGACCGATCCGAATCTTGTGCGTGTGCTGCAACGCCAGACGAAATCTAAGGTCGGGTTGATCGCATATGACGTGGTTGCGAAGGGCGCGCAAGCCGTACGTGACAGGATTGCTTTGTTGCGCAAGGAGGGCGTGCGTTTTGCTATCGCCGATGCAATCTCGGATGCCGATCTCTACGTGTTGGGCGAAGCGTGCGCGGATCTCAAGCTGATTACTGGCGGCTCGGGCATCGCGCTCGGCTTGCCGAATAACTTCCGCGCGGCGAACTTGCTGACAGAAGCGGGTCATGCATCGGACCTGCCCAAAATCGAAGGTAGATCCGTCGTGCTGGCGGGCAGCGCGTCGAAGGCGACCAACGAGCAGGTGGCGGAGTGGCGTGCGACGAAGCCGAGCTTTCGCGTCGATCCGCTCGCGCTGTCGCGCGGCGAACCGGTCGTTGAACAAGCGGTTGAATTCGCGGCGAAACATGCCGATGAAACCGTGCTGATCTACGCCACGTCCACGCCCGATGAAGTCAAGACCGTGCAGAAGGAACTGGGCGTCGAGAAAGCCGGGCATCTGGTCGAAGAAGCGTTGGCATCGATTGCAAGCAGGCTTCGCGATGCCGGCGTGCGGAAGTTTGTTGTCGCGGGCGGCGAGACCTCCGGCGCGGTCGTGCAGGCGCTTGGCGTGAAATCGCTGCGGATTGGCGCTCAGATCGATCCCGGCGTGCCGGCGACGCAGTCTATTGGCGAAGAACCGCTGGCGCTCGCGTTGAAGTCGGGCAATTTCGGCACGAAGGACTTCTTCGTGAAGGCGCTGAAGTCTCTCGATGGAGCCGCGTAACCATGGCGACGAACGAGAACCGCATTCGCGATGAAATCTGCGAGACGGGCGCGAGTCTTTACGAACGTCGATATACGGTTGGCACTGCCGGGAACATCAGTGCGCGGCTCGACGATGGTTGGTTAATCACGCCGACCGATGCTTGCCTCGGTCGCCTCGATCCGGCCGATATCGCGAAGGTCGATGCAGCGGGTTATCACGTGTCCGGCGGCAAGCCCTCGAAGACGTTGGCTTTGCATCGAAAAATCTATGAGAACAACAGCAACACGCACGGTATTGTCCATACGCACTCCACGCACCTGGTCGCTTTGACGCTTGCCGGTATCTGGCGCCGCGACGACATCTTGCCGCCGATCACGCCGTATTACGTGATGAAGGTCGGCCATGTACCGTTGATCGCGTACCGCCGTCCGGGTGACCCCATTGTTGCGGAACAAGTCGCGGCGCTGGCGTTGAAGGTACGTGCCGTACTGCTGGAGAGACTGGGGCCGGTTGTCTGGGAAAAATCGGTCCGCCACGCATCGTATGCGCTGGAAGAGCTTGAGGAAACGGCACGGCTTTGGCTCCTCGCGCGTTCGACTAATGCACCACTTCCTGAGCCGCTCGACGAGGCGGCAATTGAAGATCTGCGCAAGACGTTCAACGTGCGCTGGTAACGCGCACGGAACTTATTTCAGGAGTCGATGTTATGCCCCGTTTTGCCGCCAACCTCACAATGATGTACACCGAGCACGCGTTCCTCGACCGTTTCGCCGCCGCCGCGAAGGACGGATTCAAGGCCGTGGAGTTCCTGTTCCCCTACGACTTTGCCGCAGCCGACATCAAGGCACGGCTCGACGAACATGGCCTTACCCAGGCCTTGTTCAACGCACCGCCGGGCGACTGGGCACAAGGCGAACGCGGGACTGCTTCGCTGCCGGGGCGCGAGGAAGAGTTCGCTCGCGCACTCGATAAAGCGTTGGAATACACGGCCGTTCTCGGCAATAAGACGCTCCATGTGATGGCGGGGCTGATCACGCCGGAACAGTCACGCGAGAAACATCGTGCGGTGTACTTGAAGAACCTCGAACTGGCCGCCAACGCAGCACGCGCCGCTGGTATCACGGTCGTTATCGAACCGATCAATACGCGTGACATCCCCGGATTTTTTCTCAATCGCCAGGACGACGCGCAAGCGATCTGCGAGGAGATCGGTGTGCCCAATCTCAAGGTGCAATTCGATTGTTACCACTGCCAGATCGTGGAGGGCGACCTCGCGGTCAAACTCCGGCGCGACATGAAGCGCCCGCACGCGGGTATCGGCCATATCCAGATCGCGGGCGTGCCGGAGCGGCACGAGCCGGATTTGGGCGAACTGAATTATCCGTACCTGTTTGACCTGATCGATTCGCTTGGCTACGAGGGCTGGATTGGCTGTGAATACAGGCCGAAAGCCGCGACGTCGGACGGGCTCGGCTGGATCAAACCTTATCTGCAACGTGCGTGAGGGCGACATGAATATTCTTATTACCGGCGGCGCCGGTTTTCTCGGACAACGGCTCGCGCGCCGTCTTCTTGAACGCGGCACGCTGATGGGCGAGCCGATCACCGGACTTACGCTGCTCGACGTCGTACGTCCGCCGGATCTGGGTGACAAACGCGTGCGCGCCGAGACCGGCGATATTGCCGATCGCAGCGTGCTTGAGCGATACATCAGCACGGACACGCATGCGATCTTTCATCTTGCCGCGATCGTGAGCGGTCAGGCGGAGGCAGATTTCGAACTGGGCATGCGCATTAATCTGGACGCATCGCGCCTGTTGCTCGATGTGTGCCGCTCGCTTGGCCACTCGCCGCGTGTGTTATTCACGAGCTCGGTCGCTGTGTATGGCGGCACGCTGCCCGACGTCGTACGCGACGATACCGCGTTGAATCCTAAGTCATCCTATGGGACGCAAAAAGCGATCGCGGAGTTGCTGCTGTGCGATTACTCGCGGCGCGGTTTTGTCGATGGCCGCGTGCTGCGCCTGCCTACTATCAGCGTGCGTCCGGGGCGGCCGAATGCGGCGGCATCGTCCTTTGCCAGCGGCATCATTCGCGAGCCGCTGAACGGTGAACGCGCGGTGTGTCCGGTCGAGGGCGATGTGCGTTTGTGGCTGCTGTCGCCGAAGCAGGCAATCGAATCGCTGATCGCGGGTTGCGAGCTTGAACAGGCCGAGTTGGGCACGTGGCCGGTCGTCAACATGCCGGGACTCTCGGTCAGCGTGACGGAAATGGTCGATGCACTGAAGGACGTGGCGGGAGAAGAGGTGGCCGCGCTGATCGACTGGCAACCGGATCCGAAGATCGAAAAGATTGTCGGGAGCTGGCCGGGCGCATGGGAGACGGAACGAGGCGAAAAATTGGGGCTTGCGGCCGATCGCAACTTTAGCGATGTCATTCGCGCCTTCATTGAAGAGAGCAAACCCACTGGCGCTTGAATGCTAACGGCGCCCGTTGCACGGCGCCCGCTAAAGCTCCAGCCGATACCCCACGCCGTAGACCGAAACAATCGGCTCGCTGTCCGGACGCACGACCTGCAGTTTTCGGCGCAAGTTCTTGATGTGACTATCGATGGTGCGGTCGGTCACGACCCGATGATCATCGTAAAGCTGATTAAGCAGGTAATCACGCGGAAAGATCCTGCCCGGCGATTTCATCAGCAATGCCAGCATGCGCAGCTCGACCGGCGTGAGCTTGAGCTCCTCGCCATCGAGCCGTGCGCTATGAAATTGCTGGTCCACCTCAAGGCCCGTTGCAACGGGTGCAGCCGCCACTGCAGGCGGAGCCGCACGTCTGAGGATGGCCTTCACGCGTGCGACGACCTCGCGTGGACTGAAGGGTTTGCAGACGTAGTCATCGGCGCCTATTTCGAGGCCGCGCAGACGATCGGCTTCATCGACGCGCGCCGTCAGGATGATCACCGGAAGCGTCGAGAACTGCCGCAGCTCACGGCATATATCCATGCCGTTGCGCCCGGGCAGCATCAGGTCAAGCAGCATCAGCGAGGGCGGTGTAGTGCGAATGAACGGGATCACTTCGGCGCCGTCGTTGATCGATGTCGTTTCGAATCCTTCGATATGCAGGTAGTCCGCCATGACCGCCGCCAGCTTCGGCTCATCCTCGACGATCAGGATTCGAACGCCGCGTCGCTCGGTACTCATGCCACGCCTCCTTCCGGTTCAAAATGCGCCGTTATCCAGACGCCGCCAAGCGGCGATGGCCGGGCCATCGTAGTCCCGCCATGCGCGGTCACAATAGCGCGGCACAGGGCAAGACCGAGGCCCGCGCCACCGCTTTGGCGACTGCGCGATTCATCGACTCTATACAGGCGTTCAAACAAATGCGGCAACGCTTCGGCAGGCACGCCCGGCAGAGAGTCCTGAATATCGAGTTGCCAGCCGCGAGGGCCAACGCTCACCGAGACGCATACGCTTCCGCCCGGATCGGTATAACGCAAGGAATTGAGCAGCAGATTCTTAAGCAACTGCACAAAGCGCGCGGGATCGACGTGGAATATCACGCCGGTGGCTCCGTTAGCCGATTCGTACGCCGACGGCTCCGGCAGCGTCAGGCTCAATGCGATTTGCTTGGCCCTGAATGATTCCCGCATCGCTTCGACCGATGCGCTCACCAACTGTCCGATGTCAGCCGGCACCTTCCGGTAGCTCAACGCACCGACATCGCTTAACGATAACTCATACAGGTCTTCGATCAACTTGTTCAGCATCGCGACTTCGTTTTGCAGCGAGGCCAGCGAATGGTGATCGAACGCATGCACGCCGTCCTCGATCGCTTCCAGTTCGCCGCGCAATACCGCCAAGGGCGTGCGCAGCTCATGCGAGATATCGGCGATGAAATCCCGGCGCGAGCGTTCCGCGCGCTGCAGGGAATCCGCGAGCACATTGAAGTCGCCCGCCAGCCGGTCCAGTTCATCCCGGCGTCCGGCGGCAACCCGGGTGGTGTAGTCGCCGCCTGCGAGCCGGTGCGTTGCGATCATCAGGCGCTTGACCGGCGCCAGCACGATCCGCGCAAGCAGCAGGGCAACCAGCGCGGCCACGATCACAGCCACGCCGGCGATCTCCCAGGTCGCACGCGCCTGTTGGGCTTGAAATGCGATATCGGCGGCATCGGAGAGCGTATTGGGCGCGTTGGCCGCGACCCAGCCGACTATCTTGCCGTTGTAGATCACCGGCTTGAGGGCGGCGTCGGGCGGCGGCTCGGAGTCGGTGGTCGCGACCAGGTCATGATTGGCGTCGTAGAGCGTGGCGGGTTGGGGCGCGCCCCGTCCTCCGCGTCCTATCGGTGGGCGTGGCGAATGCTCGTAGGGCGTTTCGTCGAATGGCGCGTCCCGTCCTACGCTGCGGTCGCGGTTTGCTGCTACACCCGAGTCGGCGAACGCGGGGGCAGGCAGGCGCATGCCCCAATGCGAACCCCCGTCATTGCCCGAGAGCGGCCCGAGCATTTGTTGCACGCTGGCGCTGCCGGGGAAGGTACGCCAACTCGGCAGTTTGTTCGTCTGCGCCTCGACCATCTCTTGCCTGAGGGCCTGATCATGTGCGGCGTCGAGCAGCGTTATCCATTCTTCGGGATGCTGGCGCAGGAAATTCCAGCTGCCGTGAGCGGCGTATTCGGCCGTTACCTTTGCCATGACGGCGTTCATGCGGCCGGCGTCGCGCGCGCGGACGTAGTGCAGGAAGCCGTTCTCGAAACTCAGGCGCAGCGCGTATCCCATCGTGAGGGAAATCGTCAGGCAGGCGATCAGCACGGCGAGGAACATCTTCCACGTAATGCCGAAGCGGATCGTGCCTGCCCGCGCGCGGGAGCGTGTTCCAAGTGCTTTCAAAATATTACGCGAGCTGCGGCGCGGCGTTAGGCCGGTGGGGACGGTCTCCGACCCGGTTTCTGAGCCTGTCTGTGCGCCGAGTGGTTCGCTATGTGTTTCGCTGTGCATCCGCGGATTCTAGTGGAAACAGGGGGGCTGTCTCACGTTCGCGCGATGTTCCCGTACAACCTCCACGATTTCTCCTTCTTTTGTTCATTGTCAGTGCGTGATGCCTGACTATTATCCGATCCTGCAGATGGCTTCATTCATCCCGATCCACTCATCCGCCGATTTTTGTCGATTCTGGAGAGAACACATGCAAACCGCGTCGAGCGTTCAGCGCACCCCATCGAAGGTCTTCGGACGCGTTTCGGCGTCGTCGCGGGACAGCGGCAAGCGTTTGGCAGCGAATGCGCCCGAGATTGCTGCGGTGAACGCTGCGCAACGGGTCATCAAGCTGCGTGGCGCGCGGGTGTCGGAGACGCTGCCGCGGGCGTGGGGCGAGTGCTGCAGGATTGTGGAGTGGGTCAATCGCGAAGGGCAGTATTCATGTCTTGCGGTGCCGGGCGATGCGTCGGAGGAGGAGATTCGCTGTCGCATGAGGTCGCACAGGAACGGTCCGCAGTACCTCGTGACGGATGATCGTGAGTTGCCGGTGAAGGTGGTTTTGCCGCGAGCGTAGGGGAGGGGCTGGATGGTGGTGGTGGTTTTGGTTAGCGGGTCGGGGTTGGGTTGGGGTTGGGTTGGCAGGTTCTAGCGTTAGTGGTTGGAGTCAATGCCGGGGTGGTGCTTTCGGCCTTAGCGGTCTGCGAGAGTCGGATTTTCTCTTTATCACTGTTAGCCACTGTGCGTGGCGGCACGTCATTTCTTGGTCCTTAGCGACAAAGAAACGAAGCAAAGAAAACGCTTTTAACCGCACTACCCTAAGTGTCCACAGCGTGCAGTTTTGAATCATAGGTGCCCCAAAAGCACGGTGCTCGCCAGAGCACCGGATGTGTGAAACCCTCCTTCTCGCGAATCCTGACATAGACACGCTTCGCCACCAGTGCTCTCGGGCAAGCACCATTGCCAAGGAACCTGCACGGACCCACGCGTCTTTACTCTTCATGTTTTGGTGGGTTAGCAGTTTGGTCTGCAAATTATTTTCGTGAGTTACGGCCTGAGATATCTTTCCGGCCTTGTTTCGAAGTTGGTTGCTGCATGGTTCGGCCTGCGTAAAAATTCGGCGGAAGGTTCTCCGCGGATAGCGCGGGGTGCCCCTTGGGCGGGTTCAATCACTGGTGGCGAAGCGTGTCAGTACCCGTGTACGGAGAAGGAGGGTCTCAAACATCGGTGGTTCTGGCGAGCACCGTGCTTTTGGGGCACCTATGAATAAAAACTGCACGCTGTGGACACTTAGGGTAGAGCGGTTAAAGCGTTTTCTTTGCTTCGTTTCTTTGTCGCTAAGGACCAAGAAATGACGTGCCGCCACGCACAGTGGCTAACAGTGATAAAGAGAAAATCCGACTCAAGCAGACCACTAACACTGAGAGCAACAACCTGGCATTGACCCCAACCACTAACCCCGAAAGCATCAACGCTCAGGAAACACAGATGAAAACACGCATCTTTTTTGTCGAAGCGAATCCGGCGCTCCACGGAAACCTCCGCGATGTCCTGGAAAGCCGCTACATGGATGTTCACACGCTCAGCAGCGGCAGCGCGTTAATCTCGCGCATGGAGCACGATGTCCCCGCGCTGATCGTGCTCCGCGACGGCCTGCCCGACATGAGAGCGTCAGCCATCCTGCGGACGCTGCAACAAACCGGCCATGACACGCCGGTCATCGTGATCGGAAATACCCTCGACTCAGTGGAACTGATCATATGCCTTGAACTGGGCGCCGATGACTACATCAGGATGCCTTGCAATCCACGCGAGCTGCTGTCGCGAGTCGAGAACGTGCTGCGTCGCGCACCGCACAAATCCCAGACACCGGTGCATTCAATGGGAAGGTGCGATATCGGTGATTTCGTCCTCGATGTCCGGGCCCGCATGCTGACCCGCCACGGCGTACCCGTTACCCTCCACTCGAGCACGTTCGCGTTGCTGCGCCTCTTCGCGGAACATCCGCTTGAAGTGCTGTCCCGACGCAGCATCGCCGACAAATTGCGCGGCGCCGGTGAAGGGCACTGCGATCGTTCGCTGGACGTGCTCGTCTGCCGGTTGCGGCGAATTGTCGAAGCTGACCCGTCGATGCCTCGCCTGATCCAGACTATTCGCGGGCGCGGTTATGTCTTCACCCCGTCAGGGCCGAACGCCGCGCCTCTGGACCACGACGAACTCAATGTCATGCCGCCAGAACCGGCGTGGAAGCGCGCCTCCGCGATGAGTAGCTACGCCTAGCCGCCACGTTGTCCACTCCCTCTAACCGTGCGTGCGAGCTGCCTGCCGGGTCAGCCGCGAGAATGCGGCAAGCACGCGGTTGCAGGTCAGCGTTTGCCGCCAGAGTTTCTCTTTCAAATACGCGGTCGGCACCCACTGCCACGGCAACACCACATCGACTACGCCCCACGCCGGCCGCCAGCGCTCGGCCACCCGGCGGCGCCGAAACAAGCTCAGGCTCGGAATGCCGAGATTCGACGCGAGATGGCCGATGCCCGAGTCGTTGCCGATAAACCAGCCCGACTCATACACGCAGCAGGCAAGCTCGTGCAGGTTCGCAAAATGGGGCGCAGGAATATCCAGCGTCTCAAGATCGCGCCAGCGTTCGCGCTCGTGCGGCGCAATCACGAACTGCACGTCATAACCGCGCTTGCGCAGGCGCTGGGCAAGCCTCACGAAGCGGTGCGAGAACCAGCGTTTGTCTTCGGTGCTCGCCTCGGGATGAATTATCACGCGCTTGACGTTTCTGCGATGCACGAGGCTCGCAGGCGCTGTAATTCCGTTATCTAGCACCGGCGCGCTCAACGCCAGATCGTCCCGGCAGAAGTCGGCGAAACGCTGCGCCATGCAGCCCGGGCGGTCGCCGAATTCGACATCATGCAACGTGACCACATGAGGATGGACATCGACGAGATCGCGCAGCGGCTGGTTCCATTGCATCTGGAAAACCGTGTCGTACCGAGCGAACGCAGCGGTCAGGTTGTCTTGCGGCAGCGCATGGATAGCGACGCCGGGAAACCAGTGCCGAAGCGCGTGGGCGGGAGTGCCGTACACGGTGACATCGATACGGTTATCGATCAGGTTCCTGACGATCACCATCGACACCAATGTGTCGCCTATCGCGTTGGACGCGACGAACGCGACCCGCCCGAACGGGGCAAGTGGAAGCGACGAGGGAGGGGTGGGGTTAGTCATACGTTCATGCGTTGGCAGTGAGTGCGCGCAGCCGGTCGAATGCCTGAGACACCTTGTTCACCGACAGCATGTATTTCCAGTAACGCTCCTTGAGCCGTCCGGTCGGCAGATACGCACTGCCGATCAGCACCTGGCCCACGCCCCAGCCGGGACGCCATGTGCGGGCGGTGCCGCGGCGCATGAAGAGCGATAGCGTGGGAATCTGGAGGCTCGACGCAAGGTGGCCCACCCCCGAATCGTTGCCGATAAACCAGCCGGACTCATAGAGCCACCCGGCGACCTGATCAAGCGGTCCGAGATCGGCGAGCGTGAGTCCTAATTGTTCAATATGGGTCCAGTGCGCGCGTTCCTCGGGCGCCACGACGAATTGCGGATCAAAGCCGCTGTCCCGCAGCTTGATCGCCAGTCCGATGAAGCGTGACGCCAGCCAGCATTTGTCGGTCGTGCTCGCCATGGGGTGGATCGCGACGCGCAGAGACCGCTGCCGATGCATCAGGCCGGGAAGGGGCGTGATGCCGTTGCCTTTGTCGACGACGGTGAGGCGCAGTTCGTCGCGGCAGAAGCGGGTCAGGCGCTCGGCCATCGACTCGGTTGAATTGGCGCTGCACAGATGAGCCAGGACAATGACCTTGGGATGCAGCCGTTCGAGGTTCACAAAAGGCTTGTTGGCGTGAAGCTGGATCACTGTGTCGAAGCGCGCGAGTTGTTTCGCGCAGTCTTCCGGTTTCAGTTCGGGTTCAATCTCCATGCCGGGAAACCAGCTCCGCATGCTATTGATTTGCTGGCCAAACACCGTGACCGACACACCGTTCAACCTGAGGTTGCGTGCAACGGTCATCATCAGCAGCGAGTCGCCGAGCGCCGACGAGAGGATCAACGCCACACTCGACAGTGGCTGGATTGCGTGCGGCATACATGCTTCCGGCGAGGCACTCCGCTGCGGGGGAGCGCTTTCCGCTCAGGACGGATCCCCGAGCCGGAGGCAGTCTAAGATCCCATTCCATTACGTGGGTTACGGCACAACTTACCAAGGCTTAGGAAGCGGGATGTTTCGCGGCAAAAACCGGCCGTGCCGCGCGAATTGATTGTCCCGGATCGATGGCGAGTCGCATCATGCGATAACCGCGTGACCGCCATGTGTCGGATGTGCGTTTGAGCGGCTGTTCAGCCGTGGTTGCTGTCACCTTCGAAGCGGCCTGCGACCCGAGGTAGTGATACCGACCTCGGCCTCCAGACATCACCGTGAAAACGCTTTAACGCTGCACCAAAGGCTAAAATTCATGCGCGCACGCCAAGTCCCAATGCCTCCGAATGCCTTAAGCCGGAAATAGGTAAACTTGGCCGTGTTCAACCCGCTCTGCCGGGGTGTATTTTTTACTAGCGTATAAACACAGTTAACGGTTATTGGAATCAAAGAAGGAACACGCATGCTCAATCTTCATCCGCGACTGCAAGTCGATCCGGATGCAGCGTCCGAGCGGCGCTGGCCTGTCACAGGATCTCCCCTCGCGCTGAAGGTCACGGCGGCTTGGCATGCGGTGGCGCTGACCGGCTGCGCCATCGCGCCGGAGATGTGGCCTTGGTGGCTGGCCGGCACGGCGATCAACCACGCGACGGTCACGGCAGCGGGGTTATGGCCGCGCTCAACGCTGCTTGGCGCCAACTGGACTCGCTTGCCTGCTATCCCGCGCAATGCAAACGCCATCGCGCTTACGCTCGACGATGGTCCGGATCCGCTCGTCACGCCCCAGGTTCTCGACCTGCTCGATGCGCACCGGGTTCGCGCCACGTTCTTTCTGATCGGCGAACGCGCGCGCCGATATCCCGCGTTGACCCGCGAGATCGTCGCGCGAGGGCACGGCGTGGAGAACCACTCGCAGAAGCATGTGCACACGTTTTCGGTGACGGGCATGGGCGCGCTAAGCCGGGAAATCGATGCAGCACAACGCACGCTGACGGAACTGACGGGCGAGCGGCCGGCTTTCTTCCGCGCGCCGGCGGGCCTGCGAAATGTTCTGCTGGAGCCAGTCTTGCAAAAGCTCGATCTGAGGCTAGCCGCCTGGACACGGCGCGGGTTCGATACCCGCGAGCGCGATCCGGAAATCGTCGCACGGCGACTGCTGCGCAATCTGGCCCCGCGCGACATTCTGCTGCTCCACGATGGCGGCGCCGCGATTACCGACGACGGTCAACCCGTCTTGCTCTCAGTGTTGCCACGGGTTTTCGAGGCTGCGAAAAAGCGAGGGCTGCACTTCGTTACCTTACGAGAAGCCTACTGAACGCGAGCAAGCAGGGCCAAAAAGAAATGAGGAACAGTTCTTCCCTCACCATCGAGTAAGAGACGTTACGCATTGTACGAAGCGAGCGAGCCGAGGGCGGCGCCGATCAAGTCACGATTCACCGACCTGCATCCGGCCGAACGCTTGGCATAACGTACCGCTCCGGCGCCCGTTCGTTCGGCACGGCGAGACGCACGGTTCCTGATGAGCGTCGCTATTATCGAAAACGCCGAGGACGTGGGGCCCCACACGTCCCACTCCGTCACCCGTTCCGCGCAAATGCTCAATACCGATCCGGCAATCGCGAAACCCGCAGGACTGCTTGCATGAGTCATCTGGTCGATCGGGAGATGCAACTAGTCCCAGCCGATGCCCCCGGCGGCGCATACATTCCGTAACTTTTTCGATTTGGACAATGAGCATGCGGCGGCTAGATTGGCGATAACGCGCTCGAATTCCGGTGGGGGCATCGGATCAAAGATGCCTTTCCGTCGTATATGGGAGACTTATCCAGGCCTGAATTGGTTTTATGGCTGATTTAGCAAGCAATTTTCAGTATGATTCGCCCCTCAATGCGGAGCCGAGCCAAATCTAGATAATCCATTTACCCGCTTCGCGTACCCCAATATGGCGTTAAATAATCGGCACAAACTGCCGTTAAGTCAGTACAGGCATTCGCGTGGTTGCCGGTCATCTCCTGACAGCCGGTTGAAGAACGTCCGGCTGGGGCGGGCGCATTCATGTGCTGTCCGCACAGGCGGATCCTGGTGAGGTGCTGGTGTCTTTCAAATCGTAAACATCGTATGCACGATCTGCGCTGGACCATGCCCGTTGCCCGATGGTCAGCCGTCGCTGCTGCAGCGACCGCCGATATAAGCTTCATCGAGCCGATCGTGCGCCGTCGTCTGAGCAGCCTGTCCCGAAGCGCCCTCAAGGTCGCCCATGACTGCGTGGCCGGGCGAGACCGCGTGCGCGTAGTGTTCGCATCGCGGCATGGTGAACTGCGGCGCACGACCGATATCCTGCGCGCCATCAGCACGGGCGAGCCGGTGTCGCCGACGGCTTTCAGCCTGTCCGTCCTCAACGCAATGACTGGAATATTCGGTATCGCCCGGGGCGATCGTTCGCCCGCCAGCGCGATTTCTGCCGGGGCGCAAACGCTCGGGTTTGCCTTGCTCGAAGCGCATGCGCAGTTCGAAGCGGACCCGTCGTCGCCCGTGCTGGTGGTCTATGCGGACGAGCCGGCCGATGCCGCCTACGGCACGATTGAAGACGAGGTGCAAGGCGGTGCGCTCGCGATCCTGCTGGACACCCGCGCGGCAGGACAGCTTGCATGCACAATATCGGCTTCGGGGAGCCCGTCGGGCGAACCAGAATCGCCATTGAGAGGTCCCGCCGCATTTGCCCGCATTCCTGACTCTTTCCTTACGCAGAGCGAAGCGGTTCAACGCTGCCTCGGCACACAGGCGCCCGCCACATGGCAGACCAACGGCACTACCTGGCATTGGAGTTGGCATGACGGCGCGGCTTAATTACGGCTGGCGGCTGGTCGCCACGGGCATGAGCTTCGTCGTGTTCGGCGTCTGCGGACTGCTGTTCTCGGTGCTGGTGTTTCCACTCGCGTGGCTGTGGCCGCATCGCGCGTCGCGTCAGCGTATGGTCACGACCATCATTCACTGGTTCTTCCGGGCGCTGGTGGGCTTTTTGCAGTGGGTCGGCGTGATGGAACTGGAAGTCTCGGGGGCGGCCGCCTTGCGCGACGCCGGCCCCGTGGTTGTCGTGGCCAACCATCCCACCTACCTTGACGTCGTCGTGCTGCTCGCGCTCACGCCTTCCGCGTGTTGCGTGGTCAAGAACGCGCACTGGGGTAATCCCTGTTTCTGGGGCATCGTGCGGGCGGCTGAATACGTGAGCAACGTCGACCCGGTTGAGCTTGTTGAAGCCAGTGCCCGCCAGATCGCCGCGGGCTATACCATGATCATTTTTCCGGAAGGCACGCGGAGTCCCGCGCCGAACCGGCTGCACGCATTCTCGCGCGGCTTTGCGCACATCGCCCTCAAGGCCGGCACGCCGATCCTGCCCGTGCTGATGGATTGCGATCCACCGGCGTTCACCAAGCAGATGCGCTGGTATCACGCGCCGTCGCGGGCGTTCCGCATCCGTGTGAGCGTGCTGGAGCCCGTCGCGGCCGACCAGCTCATGGCGCATGACGCCTCGCATGAGGCGCCTTCTTCGGCCCTTGCCGCGCGCACTTTGACCAGCGCTGTTGAGGCGCACATTAACCAGCGGCTGTTCGACTATGGATTCTTTGAAACTGGAAATTAAGCAGCTCCTGATCGATGCACTCGATCTGGAAGACCTGACGCCTGCCGACATCGATGACGATGCACCGTTGTTCGAAACCGATGGCATCGGGCTCGATTCGATCGACGCACTTGAGATTGGCATCGTGCTGCGCAAACACTATCAATTGACGATTGCGGCGAACGACGAACGCACGCGAGAGCACTTTCGTTCGATCAGCAGCCTCGCTGCGTTGGTCGCCAGCCAGCAAGGCGGGTTGGGCGCTACGAACGACATCGGGGAAAAGGGGAATAAATCGTGACCGAGACAGAGATCCTTGAGCGCATCCGCGCCATCTTCAAAGAGAACTTCGCGATCGAGCCCGATCGCGTGACGCCCCAAGCGCATCTGTTTGAGGACCTCGACCTGGACAGCATTGACGCCGTCGATCTCGCGATCAAGCTGCAGGAAATGACCGGACGACGCATCAAGCCGGAAGAGTTCAAGTCGGTACGCACGGTCGGCGATGTGATCGGTGCCGTGGAATCGCTGCTGGCGGAACAGGGGTGATGCAAGCGGAGCATTCACGTTCCGGCGAGCAGGGTGCCGCGGTGCCCGAGGCTGATGGCTGTAACGCGCAAGCCAGGCCGCTTGGCTGGCTGCGCACGGTTCTGCAAGTCGCGCTGAAGCTCGCTTACCCGTTGATGATCTTGTGTGCATGGCGCTGGGATTCACCGCGATACATTGGCGCCGCGTTGTTCGCGCTGCTATGGCTGCAGCGATGGGCCGGGACGGGTACATTCGCGACGTCGCTGCGCCAGCTCGCCGTGACCGACTGGTGCGTCGCGGGTCTTCTAAGCTGCGCATCGGCGGGGATCGTATTGTCCGGCAGTGAATTGCTGTTGCATCTATACCCCTCGCTGGTGAACCTCGGACTGCTGGTCGCGTTCGGCGCGACGCTTGTGCGCGGGCGATCGATGGTCGAAAAATTCGCGCGCATGGGCAATCCCAAGCTTGGGGCGCATGCGGTGCACTACACGCGCCGGGTCACGCAAATGTGGTGTGTGTTCTTTACGCTCAACGGTGCGTTTTCCGCCTATACCGCGCTGTTCTGGACGCGTGCTGCCTGGTCGCTTTATAACGGCGCGATCGCGTATGGCCTGATAGGGGTGCTGCTGGTTGGCGAGATCGTATGGCGTTACGTGGCCGTGCTGCCACGCGCCGCGCGCTCGGAGGCGGCATGATAGCGTTGCACGACCTGTTGCGGGTCAAGCGTGACGCCGGCACACCGGTTTGTCGCGACGGTGCCAACGTGCTCGATTTCTCTGCGTTCTTCGAACGAGTGCAAGCCATCGCTGCACGTTTGAGCGAGCAGCCGGCGCGACGCTATGCATTGTGTATTGACGATCCGTTTAACTTCGCCTGTGCGCTGTTTGCGTTATTCGCCTGCGGTAAAGAACCGGTCATTCCGGCGCATGCAGCGCCTGGTTATCTGGCCGATCTATCGAGTGCCTACGATACTGTACTAACCGATGTCGACATGCCTGCGCCGGTGTCTAGTTCGGAGTACGTCAGATCGTTTGCATCGATCGACCCGCACGCGCCGCTCACGCTGTACACCTCCGGCAGCAGCGGCACACCGAAGCCAATTCGAAAGACACTCGCGCAATTTAACGCCGAAGTTCATACGCTCGAGGCGCAGTGGGACGCGCTTGTCGGCGATGCAACCGTGCTCGGCAGCGTCCCGCATCATCATATCTACGGGCTGCTGTTTCGCGTGTTCTGGCCACTCGCAGCCGGGCGCGCATTCGACCGGGCGCTTAGCGTCGAGCCACAACATTTGCAGGCGCGGATCGCGCAGTGCGGTCCGGGCGGCTCGGTCGTGGTATCGACTCCGGCGCAACTCTCGCGCTGGCCTGAACTGGATGGCTTTGCACATTTAAGTCCTGCACCCTGCGTGTTTTTTTCATCGGGCGGTCCGCTTTCAGCAGACGCAGCAAGTAAATATGCCGCGACTTTCGGCGCGGCGCCGGTCGAGATATACGGCAGCACGGAGACGGGCGGTATCGCATGGCGTCGGCAGGATCAAACGGACGCATGGGAAGCGTTGAACGGCATTGAGATTAATCGTGGGGACGACGGTGCGCTCGGGCTGCGTTCACCGCATCTGGGGCATGACGACTGGCATCGTACCGACGACATCATCACGTTCGATTCAGACGGACGCTTTCGTCTGCAAGGCCGCCTCGACCGCGTGCTCAAGCTCGATGGCAAGCGCGTGTCGCTGCCCGAACTTGAAAGCCGGCTTGGGCTGCATCCGTACGTAGCGCAGGCGGCGGTTGTGTCGCTTGAGGGGATGACGCGCGAGCGTGTCGGCGCCGTGGTGGCGCTCACCGAAGCCGGTAGTGACGCGCTGCGGGAACGAGGGCGCGTTGCGCTCGCGAAGATCCTGCGCCGTCACCTTGCAGCGTATTTCGATATCGTCGTGCTGCCGCGTTTCTGGCGTTTCCGTTTCGCGCTTCCGTTCGATGCTCGAGGCAAGTTGCCGGCGGCCGCTGTTGCCGCAGCATTTGATGCACGCGCGGACGGCGTCGAAGTGCTCTCCGAAGTGCGCAGCGAGACCGCGTTGCACTACGAACTTCGCGTGCCTCCGACGCTGGTTCATTTCGCTGGCCACTTTCCCGGCTTGCCAATCCTGCCGGGCGTTGTACAAATCGACTGGGCGATGCGATTGGCGGCCGAGCAAGTTCCAGGCGTGCGCATGCTGGCATCGATTGAGCAGTTGAAATTCAAGGCCCCGGTGGCACCGGGCGCGCTGCTCGATCTCACGTTGACGCATGACGCATCGCGTCAACGTGTGCAATTTGTGTATAGGCTTGGGCGGCGCGAGTGCACGTCGGGTGTCATTGTTTATCGGGGGCCCGCATGAGCGTTGCGAGGCCTAACCTGCCGTGCATCATTATTCCGATCTACAACCACAAGGAAGCGATTAGCGCGACCGTCGCGAATCTGAACGTGCATGGGTTGCCCATTTTTGTTGTCGATGACGGCAGCGACCAAGCCACCCAGGACGTGCTTGCAGCGCTTCAGCAGCAATACGCGGACACGCTCACGCTGATCCGGCTGCCTGTCAACGGCGGCAAGGGCGCGGCGGTGATGGCGGGCCTGCGAGCGGCGCGCAAGGCAGGCTTCACGCATGGCTTGCAGATCGACGCCGACGGACAGCATGACAGTGCGGATGTGCCGCGCTTCGTCGAGGCTGCACGCGCGGAGCCTCGCGCCGTGATTCTTGGTCGTCCGGTCTACGACGACTCCGTGCCGAAGTCGCGCCTGTATGGCCGTTATCTGACGCATGTGTGGGTGTGGATCGAAACGCTCTCGTTTACGATCCGCGACTCGATGTGCGGTTTTCGCCTGTATCCGCTCGACGTGGTTTGCGCGTTGATCGATGACGTGAAGTTGCCCACGCGAATGGATTTCGACATCGAAATACTGGTGCGGCTGTACTGGCGCCAAACAGCATTCCGTTCGATCCCGACGCGCGTCACCTATGCAAGCGACGGCGTTTCGCACTTCGACGTGCTATGGGACAACGTGCGCATCAGTCGTACTCACACGCGGCTCGTTTTAGGCATGCTGATACGGCTGCCAATGCTGCTTGCACACAAGCTGATGCCGCGAGCTTCGGCCGCATCATCGAAGGAAAGCGAGCAGCACTGGTGGCATATCGCGGAACGCGGCAGCCATCTAGGCATGTCCTTGCTTGCGCTTAGCTGCCGTCTCTTCGGGATGCGCTTTACTGCGTTGTGGCTGCATCCGATCGTGGCCTATTTTTTGGTGACCGGAAGCCGCGCACGCGCTGCGTCGAGCAGCTACTTCATGCACCTTCAACAAGCCGCACCGCAAGATCAAACGCCCCGGCCAGGATGGTGGTCCGCGTACAAACACATGCTGGCGTTCGCGCGATCAGGCTTCGATAAACTCGCTGCATGGTCGGGCCGCGTCAACATGGGCGACGTGAAGTTCGACGACCCGGCTGCGTTCGAAGCGCTGAGCGCCAGCGGCCGTGGCGCACTTGTGATCGGCGCGCATCTCGGCAACCTCGAGATGACCCGGGCGCTTGCCACGCGCGGCGCACATGCGAAGGTCACCGCTGTTGTCTATACCGAACACGCGCGCCGTTTCAATAGCGTGCTGGCCTCGGCGAATAGCGAGTTTGCGCAACGTCTTGTCGAGGTCAGCGACTTCGGCCCCGAAACGGCGATGATGATGCAGGATCGCGTGGAGGCCGGCGAGCTGCTGGTGATCGTCGGCGACCGCGTGCCCGCGCATGATTCTGGCCGCACGACCGAGGCGCAGTTTCTGGGCTCGACCGCGCCGTTTGCACAAGGTCCTTACGTGCTGGCCCATGCACTCGGCTGCCCCGTGTACCTGTTTTTCTGCTTGAAGGAAGAGCAAGGCTATAAGCTTTATTTCGAGCCGTTCGCGGAGCGCATCGAGTTGCCGCGCCGCGAACGTGCGCAGCATCTCGCGGCGTGGGCACAGCGATATGCGTCACGTCTCGAACATTATTGTCGCAAGGCGCCTTATCAATGGTTCAATTTCTTCGATTTCTGGGCGCGTCCCAATGGCACTGCTAATGGCACTGGAGGCGCGAATGGCCGAACATGATTTGAGCGACGAAATACGTGAGTTAGTGGTGACAGTTGAAGAAGCGATCGTCATCGGTGGCAGGCGGATGACGATTGAAGAGGTCGTATCGATCGCTTATCAGCGAACGCCTGTCGCTTTGAATGCCGATCCAGCGTGGCGCGCACGCATTGAACGCGGCGCTGATTTCCTGCGCCGTCATCTGGCTCAGGGCGCAACCGTCTATGGCGTCAACACCGGTTACGGCGACTCGTGCGTGGTCGATGTCCCCATGGAACTGGTCGAAGTCCTGCCCCTGCAACTGCTGCGTTATCACGGCTGCGGCATGGGCCAGCATCTCGACGACGCGCAGACGCTCGCGGTCATCGCCGCACGGCTCAATTCGCTGGCATACGGGTTCTCAGGAGTACGGCACGTACTGCTTGAACGGCTCGCTGACCTGATCAATCATCGCGTGCTGCCGCGGATTCCATCGGAGGGATCGGTGGGGGCGAGCGGTGACTTGACGCCATTGTCCTACGTGGCAGCCGCGCTGGTTGGCGAGCGCGACGTGCGTTTTCGCGACGAGTTATGCGATGCCCGCAGCGTCTGGGCCAAGCTTGGCCACACACCGCTCACGCTCGCGCCGAAAGAAGGCCTCGCGCTGATGAACGGCACGGCGGTCATGACGGGCCTCGCGTGCCTCGCGTTCGCCCGTGCCGGTCATCTGACGCGGCTCGCCGCACGCCTGACTGCGTTGTCCACCGTCGCGCTCGACGGCCGCGCCGCGCACTTCGACCCGATGCTTTTCGAAGTAAAACCACACGCAGGGCAGGCCGAAGCCGCGGCATGGATTCGCGAGGATCTCGCGGGCCGTGAGGACACGCCGGGGCATCGCCTGCAGGATCGCTATTCCATCCGCTGCGCACCGCACGTGATCGGCGTTGCGCGTGACGCGCTCTCGTGGGTGCGTCGCGATGTCGAGAACGAGCTGAACAGCGCCAACGACAATCCGCTGATCGATCCCGATGGCGA
Source organism: Burkholderia sp. S171 (assembly GCF_009766085.1). GTDB lineage: Bacteria > Pseudomonadota > Gammaproteobacteria > Burkholderiales > Burkholderiaceae > Caballeronia. Next base: position 83,618 of record NZ_LMUF01000023.1, read on the forward strand.
ACGCGTGCTGCATGGCGGCAACTTCTACGGCGGTCACATTGCCTTCGCGATGGACGCGCTGAAAGTGGCGGTCGCGAATCTTGCCGACCTGATGGATCGCCAATTGGCGCTGCTCGTCGACGATAAATTCAACAACGGCCTGCCGCGCAGCTTGTCGGGCGCGGCGCCCGAGCGCGCATCGATCAATCACGGCTTCAAGGCAGTGCAGATATCGTCGTCGGCATGGACCGCGGAAGCGCTCAAGCTGACCATGCCCGCCAGTGTGTTCTCGCGCTCGACCGAAGCGCATAACCAGGACAAGGTGAGCATGGGCACGATCGCCGCACGTGATTGCCTGCGGATCCTGGAACTGACCGAGCAAGTCGCCGCGGCGCATACGCTCGCGACTGTGCAGGCTGCGCGTTTGCGTCTGCGGATCAACAATACGACGCCCATCCCCCCGCCGTTGCGTGATTTTATGGAGAGCGTGACAGCCGGATCGCCGTTCGTCGATGAAGACCGCGCGCTTGAAAGCGACCTGCGCGCACTGACTGCGCGGATCGCGGCGTGCGAGTTGGTCCAGGATTACGGCCAAGAGGATCAGCATGATTGAAGCTGCGACCCCAAAGGTCTTGACCGCCAGCGCGCCAGTTGAAGTGCCTTTCCACGACGTCGACGCCATGAACGTTTGCTGGCATGGCCACTACTTGAAGTACTTCGAGATCGGCCGGGCCGCGCTGCTTCGCGTGTTCGACTACGACTATCGCGAGATGCAGGCGTCGGGTTATCTCTGGCCCATCGTCGAAGTGCATCTCAAGTACGTGCGCCCGGCTACTTACGGGCAGCAGATCGAAGTACGCGCACAGTTGCTGGAATATGAAAACCGCCTGAAAATTGGCTACGAGATTGTCGATGCCGCTTCAGGCGAGCGGCTGACCAAGGGCTATACGATCCAGGTCGCTATTCACGCCGCGACGCAAGAATTGCAGTTCGTATCACCGCCCGTGATGATCGAGAAACTGGAGCGCGCATGGGCACGTTGAATTGGCGTAGCGCCGTCGCCGCTTTATTGATTGTGCTGTCCGCGCCGGTGTTCGCCGCGCAGCCTGCATCGGCAAGCGATACGAATCTCGTTTCGCAGATAGCCACGCATCTTGCTCAAGCGAAGGGCGTTCGCGCGCAGTTCACGCAAACTCAAACCCTTGCCGCGATGAAACAGCCGCTCGTCAGCACGGGCTCGCTGGTTTTTTTTCGTGAACGGGGCGTGATCTGGCAGATCGATACACCGTACAAAGCGACCTACGTCATCACCGACACCGGCGTGAGCGAAGTGAATGCCAACGGCCAGCGGATGAACTCGAAGAGCAGCGACGGCGTGCGCGGTGTGGCACAGGTCTCACGGATGATGCGCGCAATGCTGGGTGGCGATCTCTCTGCGCTCTACGCACAATTCGACGTGCACGCGGACGGCACACCGGCGCAATGGCGTATGCAACTGACGCCGAATCAACCGCAACTCGCGCAGTCGATCAAGGGCCTTGAGATGAGCGGCGGGGACTACTTGCAGGCACTGCGCATTACGCTTGCGAATGGTGATGTGACGCGTATCGACTTTGCGAACAGCGCGGCGGTGAGCGAGTTGCCGCCGGCCGATCGCACGCTGTTCGGAGGGCCGTAATGCAGTTGCCGCAATCGCAATCACAGGTCGCAAAACCGGCGTGGAGTATACGCGTCGGTTGGCTGCTGCTCGCGCTTGTCGCAACGCTTTATTGCGTGTGGCGATTTGCCGGGCCGTCGCCGTTGCAGACGAACCTGCTTGCGTTATTGCCCGCAACGGAAGCGGATCCGGTCGCTGAAAAAGCCGTCGATACCCTGGCGACCGCGCTGGGTGATCGTACGGTTTTTCTCGTGACCAGTAACGACGCAGCGCACGTCAAAGCCGCGGCGAAACAGCTTGGGGCGACGTTGTCGGCAAGCGGAGCGTTCGGCTCGGTGACAGCGGAATTACCCCCGTTCGATGTATCGAAGATCGCCGGGCTGTACATGCCGTATCGATTCGGCTTGCTTGCACCTGCCGATCGCACCGCGCTCGCAGACGGTACGCTTTCCTTGCACGACACACTCGCGCGACGCCTCTATAGCCCGCTGCATGGCGGGCTTGCGACTCAACTCGCCGACGATCCGTTCGGCTGGCTCGAACACTGGCTTTCGGGGTTGCCGCTTGCCACTTCGAACCTGGAGGTGGAAGACAGTTTACTCGTGGCGCATCGAGGCAATGCGACGAGTGTTCTTGTGATGGCGACGTTGCCGGGTTCGGCGTACGAATCGAAGGTCCAGCATGCGGTCCATGAAGCCGTGGCGCACGGCGAAAGTTCTCTCAAGCAAAGTTTCCCCGATGTCACTTTAGCCCGCGCCGGCGCTGTTTTCTACGCGGAGGCGGCGCGCGCTGCTTCAGAGCGGGAGGTGCATCTGATCGGTATCGCATCGCTCTGCGGCATTGCGCTGCTGATGTTGTGGGTGTTCCGTTCGCCGCGGCTGATCCTGCTTGGCTTTGTCTCGACAGCGCTCGGTATTGTCTGCGCGCTCGCCGCCACCATGCTGATATTCGGCAAGCTGCATCTGCTGACGCTCGTGTTCGGCGCGAGTTTGATCGGGGAGGCGGTTGACTATTCGATCCAGTATTTTGTTGTTTACCTTGGTGCAGGGAAAGCCTGGGATGCACAGCGCGGCGTGCGTGCCGTCAGGCCGGCGTTGACGGTTGCGCTGACGACAAGCCTGCTGGGTTACGCCATCCTCACGTGGGTCCCGTTCCCTGCGCTCAAGCAGATCGCTTGTTTTGCAATAGTAGGTATCTGTACCGCGTTTGCTTCGGTGCTGTGGTTGCTACCGGCGTTGTTGATCCGCGCGCCCAAGCGCAGTCCGCAGCGCGTATTCGATGGAGCGGCACGTCTGCTTAACGCATGGCGCGCGGTGATCGGCGGACGGCGAGCGTGGTGTGTTGCTGCTCTTCTGCTGGTTGTTGCCGTGCCGGGATGGCTCCGGCTTACGAGTGACGACGACATCCATCTGCTGATCCAACGAGATCCTGTACTCATGGCGCAGGAGCAGAAGGTTCGCGACGCGGTCGGTTTCGACAACACCTCGCAGTTCTTCGTCGTGCGTGGTGAAACACCCGAGATCGTGCTGGAGCGGGCAGAGGCACTCGGCGCGAAGCTCGACGGTTTGACGGGCGCGGCCCGGCTGAGTAGTTGGCAATCGATAACGTCGTTTGTCCCGTCGGCGAAGCGGCAAGACGAAGACCATACGCTGCTCAGTCAACGCGTATTCAACGATCCGTCCGCGTTACGCGCGACGCTTGTTCAAGCTGGTTTCCGCGATGAAGTCGCTGACGCGTGGCTCGCGGCTTACGCTAAGTCGGACCATGCGGTACTGAGCGTCGATAGCTGGCTTGCAGCGCCATGGTCGCAACCGTTCCGTCACTTGTGGCTTGGCAGAGTTGACCCGGCATCAGCGTCGGGCGGTTACGCCGCCGTCGTGATTCCGCAGGGCGTTACACCGGCGAATCAACCTGTGCTGATCTCCACCGCGCGCGCATTACCGGGCGTCACCTTTGTCGATAAAGCCGCGAGCGTATCGACGCTATTCGGTGCTTATCGAATCGATAGCGGCATCTGGCTGGCGGGCGCGCTGCTGCTAGTGCTCTTGCTGATGATGGCGCGCTACCGGCCGCTCGGCGGCGTTGTTGTCACGCTGCCGGTGTTGCTGGCGGTGGGCGTGACGCTCGCCGTCTTCGGCTATGCAGGCGTGCCGCTGAATCTGTTCAACTGGCTGGCATTGATGCTCGTGCTCGGCGTCGGCGCAAACTATGCCGTATTCCTACGCGAAGGCGCCGCGCGCGCGGACGCCGATCTCGGCGCGGTGTGGACGGGCGTGTTGCTGTCGGCGGCAACGACCTTGCTTTCCTTTGGCTTGCTCGCCATGAGTGCGATGCCCGCGCTAAGGAGTTTCGGCGCGACGCTTGCTCTCGGTATAGCGGTATCGGTGTTGCTTGCGCCCATCGGCATGCCATCGGAACGAAGGAGGGCCGCATGAACGGGCCACGGGTTTATCTACACGCGCTCGGCATGATCAATGCGCTCGGCGAGAGTATCGACGCGATTGTGCCGGCGCTCGCGGCCGGCATTTCACCCGGCATGGGAATAATCCACACCGGCATCGGCGATGCGTTTGCCGGCAGCGTGACCGTGCCACTCGATCTCGCGCCTCCGGATTCGCTCGCGCATTACGACTGCCGCAATAACCGGTTGCTGCTCGCCGCACTCGCACAGGTCGCACCGGCAGTAGAAGCCGCGCGCGAGCGTTACGGTGCGCATCGGATTGGCGTGGTGCTTGGCACGAGTACATCGGGTATCGAAGCGGCTGAGGCTGCGTTTGTGTATCAGGCGCAAGCAGGCAAGTTGCCGGTGGGCTTCGACTATCGGCAAGTTGAAATTGGCGCGGTGGCGCCGTTCGCCGCCGCAGCGCTCGACCTCCATGGCCCGGCATTCACGATCTCGACCGCGTGCACATCGAGCGCCAAGGCGTTCGTCTCCGCGCGTCGGTTGCTCCAGTTGCACTTGTGCGATGCGGTGGTGGTCGGCGGCGTAGATTCGTTATGCGAACTAACTGTGCAGGGTTTCGCGTCGCTCGAGTCGACCAGTGCGGTCCGCTCCAATCCGATGAGCCGCAATCGCTGCGGGATCAATGTGGGCGAAGGCGCTGCCGTGTTCCTGATGAGCCGCGACGAAGGCGCGGTCATACTCGCGGGCGTGGGTGAATCGAGCGATGCGTATCATATTTCCGCGCCCGATCCACACGGCGCGGGCGGTGAAATCGCATTGCGCGCAGCACTGGCGGATGCCGGTCTTACGCCAGCCAATATTGCTTATGTGAACCTCCATGCAACGGCTACGCGCAAGAACGACGACATGGAAGCGCACCTGATGGCGCGGGTGTTCAAGGACGGCGTTGCGGCCAGCGGCACCAAGCCGCTGACCGGGCATCAACTTGGCGCAGCGGGCGCGACTGAACTCGGGTTCGCGTGGCTCACGCTCGCGCGCGACGATGTCGCTTTGCCGCGTCATCTGTGGGACGGTGAGGCTGACCCGGCGTTGCCGCCGCTCGATCTGGTCGAAGGGGAGCGGTACTTGTCACACGCAACGGGCGCACAGTACGTGATGAGCAATTCGTTTGCATTCGGTGGCAGCAACGTCAGCCTGATTCTCGGCCGGTGATGACTATGACGACCTCTATAAATAACAGCGGCTTTGGCGCCATTGAAACGATCTTGCCGCACCGGGGCACGATGCTGCTGCTCGACGGCGTCAGCGCCTGCACGGACGAAACCCTGAGCGCTTATGCAAGCGTTCGTGGCGATGCCTGGTATGCCGACGAAGACGGCGCGATGCCGGCGTGGATCGGCATCGAACTGATGGCCCAGGCAATCGCCGCTCACGTCGCTTTACTCGCGACGCGCGCAGGCGGTCAGGCACGTCCGGGCGTGCTGCTCGGATCGCGTCGATACGAAGCGCATAGTCCGGCGTTTGCGCGCGATGCCCGGTTGCGCATCGAAGTGAAAGAACTGCTGCGTGGCAGTGAAGGCCACGGCGCGTACGAATGCTCGATCCATCATGACCAGGAACACGACCTGAATCGCAGCAGCGTGTGCTGCGCCGAGGCCGTTATCAAGGTGTATCAACCGGCTGATTTTCAGTCGTTTATTGTTGGGAGTTTCGGATCATGAGCCGGCGTGTTCTTGTAACGGGCGCAAGCCGCGGCATTGGCCGCGCGATAGCGTATCAACTCGCGACAGACGGCTTCACGGTCTCCGTGCATTGCCGCAGCGGTCGCACTGAAGCTGAAGCTGTCGCGACCGGCATTGCCGCGCAGGGCGGTTCGGCACGGGTGCTGCAATTCGATGTACGCGACCGCGCCGCATGCCGCGAAGTGCTTGAAGCAGACGTGGCCGCCCATGGCGCGTATTACGGCATCGTCTGTTGCGCGGGCGTAACGCGTGACGCGGCGTTCCCGGCGCTCACCGAAGAGGACTGGGACATCGTGATCGAAACCGGTCTCGACTCTTTCTATAACGTCGTGCATCCGCTGACCATGCCGCTCGTGCGCGCGAAGCAGGGCGGCCGTATCGTTACGATCGCCTCGGTATCCGGCGTCATGGGCAATCGCGGCCAGGTGAACTACAGCGCGGCGAAGGCCGGGCTTATTGGTGCCACGAAGGCGCTCGCCGTCGAACTGGCGACGCGCAACATCACTGTCAACTGCGTGGCGCCTGGATTGATCGATACCGGCATGCTTGAGGGCGTGCCGCTCGAACACGCGTTGAAGACGGTGCCGATGAACCGCGTCGGGCAACCGGCCGAAGTGGCGTCCGTGGTGAGCTTTCTCATGTCGGATGCGGCCTCGTACATCACGCGTCAAGTGATCGGCGTCAATGGCGGGATGATCTGATGAAGCGCGTCGTCATTACGGGCATGGGTGGTGTCACGGCGTTCGGCAACGCCTGGGACGAGATCGAAGCAAACTTGAGAAGCGGCCGCAACGCTGTGCGCCGGATGCCCGAGTGGGACTACTTCGAGTTGCTGCATACACGGCTCGCGTGCCCCTTGCCCGCCTTCACGACGCCCGCTCACTACCCGCGCAAGAAAACCCGTTCGATGGGACCCGTGTCCCTGTATTCGGTGCGCGCGAGCGAACTGGCGCTGGCCGATGCGGGTCTCGCCGACGATCTCACGATCAAGGACGGCCGCATGGGCGTGGCGTACGGATCGTCGTCCGGATCGGTCCAGCCGATTCGTGCCTTCGGCAAGATGATCGAAACAGGTTCGATGAGCGACGTGACCTCGAATAGCTACGTGCAGATGATGCCGCATACCACGGCCGTCAACGTCAGCCTGTTCTGGGACCTGAAGGGCCGGATTGTGCCGACATCGTGCGCGTGTGCATCGGGCAGTCAGGCGATTGGTTACGCCTACGAGATGATTGCGGCTGGCAAACAGACGCTGATGCTCGCGGGCGGCGCTGAAGAATTGTCCGGGCCGGCCGTCGCTGTGTTCGACACGCTCTATGCCACGAGCACGCGCAACGACGAGCCGCATCTGACTCCGCGCCCGTTCGATGTCGCCCGTGACGGCCTCGTGGTCGGTGAAGGCGCGGCGACTTTGGTGCTCGAAGAGTATGAACATGCGATTGCACGCGGGGCGCGCATTCATGCGGAAATCGTAGGTTTTGGATGCAACTCGGATGGGGCGCACATGACGCAGCCATCGGCCGAGACCATGGCCTTCGCGATGCAGCTCGCGCTGCGCGATGCACAGCTTTCGGCTGAAGCCATTGCCTACGTCAACGCGCATGGCACGTCGACGGATCGAGGCGATGTAGCGGAAAGCCACGCGACCGCGCAGACCTTCGGCGCGCGTGTACCGATCAGTTCGCTGAAGAGTTACGTTGGCCACACGCTGGGCGCGTGCGGCGCGCTGGAGGCGTGGTGGACCATCGAAATGATGAAGCGTAACTGGTATGCCCCAACGCTGAACCTGACGCAGGTTGATCCGGCTTGCGCGCCGCTCGACTACATCATGGAGTGCGGCCGTACGATCGACGCGGAATATGTGATGAGCAACAACTTCGCGTTCGGCGGCATCAATACGTCGCTGATTTTCAGGCGCATGCCATGAGTGCGAGTATGTCTGCGCCCCGTGCTTTGTCACGCGTGGTCGTGACGGGCATGGGCATTGTGTCGTGCCTCGGTAATACGCTCGATGAAGTGTCCGCCGCTTTGCGCGCAGGCCGAAGCGGTATCACGGGCGTCGATGCGTGGCGTGAACGGGGTCTGGCAAGTCAGGTGGCGGGTGTGGCGTCGATCGCGGACGAACTGCCGTTCGATCGCAAGCTCGAACGTTTCATGGGCGATACGGCGCGTTTTGCATGCCATTCAGCGCGCAAGGCAATATTCGATGCCAACCTTGATCCCTTCCTGTTGCGTTCGCCGCATGCCGGCGCGGTGATCGGCTCGGGCACCGGTACGTTCTCCGCTTATGACGCAGCGATGGTGATTGCTCACACGCGCGGTATCGAAAAAGTGCCGCCGTACGTGATCCCGCAAACGATGGGCAGCACTACATCGGCGAACGTCGCTCAGGTGTTTGGGCTGGAGGGCATGACCTATTCGCCTTCCTCGGCTTGCACGACATCGGCGCTTGCAATTGGTCAAGCGATGCAACTGATCCAGACCGGCCGCCAGCAGATCGTACTCGCAGGCGGCAGCGAAGCGTTGCACGACAACATGACCCTGCAGTTCGATGCAATGGGCGCATTGTCGCGGCGTTTCAACGACACGCCTCAACGGGCCTCGCGTCCCTATGACAGCATGCGCGATGGTTTCGTGATTGCGTCAGGCGGTGGCGTGCTGGTGCTGGAGTCGCTGGATCACGCGTTGTCACGGGGCGCACGCATTCATGCCGAACTGACGGGCTTCGGCCATTGCACCGACGCAGCCGGCATGGTGAGTCCGCATGCATCGGGCATCGCGCGCGCGATGCGTGGCGCACTCGACGAAGCAGGCACACGTCCGTCGTATATCAACACGCACGCACCTTCGACGCCTCTTGGCGACGTCGAAGAACTGGATGCGTTGTGCGATGTATTTGGCGACGACATCCCGTTGTTTTCATCGACGAAGGGATTGTCCGGCCATCCGCTTGGCGCCTGTGGCGTGCACGAAGCGATCTACGCGTTGCTGATGATGCGCGATGGTTTTATCGCCGGAACAGGGCCGATAGAAACGCCCGATCCACGCACGAACGGCATGCCGCTCGTGCGCACGTCGCGACCCATGACCATAGACACCGCGATGTCGATTTCATTCGGGTTCGGCGGCAGTTGCGCCAGCTTGATCTTCGACGCGTGGAAGGGCGCTTGAAAAATTTCTACTGACTGTAACAATAACTAACCGGGGAAACACGATGAAGAGCAAGTATGCGTTTGGTGGACTGATGGTGGTTGTAGCGACGTTGTCCGGGTGTGCCACGCAGGTGAAGTCCTTGCCGGTTGCGCCGGTGGTTGCTCAGTCTGCTCAGTCGGCACCGGGCGCGAAGGTCGCGTTGTATTTCGGCTCGCAGGATCATCCTGCCGTGCAGAGTCAGTTGGGACAAACCACGGCGTCGGTGCGTATCGCGCGTGAGACCAATGGGCAGGATGCGTCATGCAACCGCGCGCTCGCCGATGCGTTGGAGAAGTTGCGTGCGTATGCCCGGGACCGTCACGCGAACGCCGTCATCAACATCGGGACGAGTTTTCATAGCACGGAATCAGCGTCGGCGACCGAGTTCACCTGTGGCGTGAGCCCAAGCGCGGCCGCCTTGCGGGTGCGTGGAGATGTTGTGGTGCTTGAGGCGCCGTAACCTGGAGTGAACGTGGAAATCTGAAGCAAAGCTGCGGTCAAGATCAAGATCAAGGCCAAGGCCAAGGCCAAGGCCGATTCAACCTGTCTTGATCGCAGCCACATTGACCAGCGTTTCACGACGCTTGCCCGGCAGCGGCCGATGCAACCCCAGCCGTTCAAGGAGTCCGAAGTCAGCAGCACGACTCCACCACAGGTAGGGCATCGAAACGTTTTGTGGACCGAATGCGAAGCCGGCGTCGCGGATCATATCGAGGTAACCGTCGGCGCTTTTCTGCACATGCATGGGATGGCGAAACAGCAAGCGGATTACCCAGGACTTGATATACGCATCGGTGGATTCAGCGAACAGCAACACCCCACCGGGTTTCAGCACCCGGCGAAATTCATCCAGGGAGCGGCCTTGATCCACGAGATGATGAAAGGTCTGATGGCAGAACACAATGTCAGCGCTCGCATCGGGCAAGGGCAGCTTCGCGCAGTCGCCGTGCAGCAGTTGGATCTCGCTCGCCCAGCCGTCGTCCCGCGAGCAAGCCTGCGCTGCACTATGGGCTTCCGCGAGCGAAGGCTCATGGAAATCGACTCCGATGATCCGGGCCGGCCTGAATGCTTCGCCGAGCAGCCGGAACGATTGACCTTGCCCGCAGCCCACATCAACGATCACGGGCGCGGCGGGCAGGGTGGTATCGACCAGGCGTTTGAGATCGTTGATCGCTACGCGCAGTACGTGATGCTCCCACGTGGCGGTACGCAGGAACCAGAGCCCGAAAGCCGTCTCCGGCACGAAGGCAACGCTGGATATTTCGGATGACGACACGAATTTCTCTCCGGCAACAAAGAATGCGAACAGGGCGCACTTCATTGTAATCGCAAGCATGGCACGCATAGAAGCAAGAGCGGGAAAGTTGATCCGGGCAGATGAACTGGCAACGTGCGCCGTAAAAAATTTCACAGACAGCCCCAGGGCCTAAGCGAGGCACCCTTGAATACTGATTCTTCGAAGCAAGACACGACTGTCGATGTAGCCATCATCGGCGCGGGCCCCTCAGGTGCGGTCGCGGCTGCGCTGCTGAGAAAGGCGGGCCGTTCGGTGCTCGTGCTCGAGCGCCAGCATTTTCCACGCTTTTCGGTGGGTGAGAGCCTGTTGCCGCAAAGCATGGCGTACCTGGAGGAGGCCGGCATGCTGCAGTCCGTCGTCGAGGCAGGGTTCCAGTACAAGAACGGCGCGCATTTTATTTATCGGGAGCAGTCGTCGTCCTTCGATTTCCGCGATAAACATTCACCGGGATGGGGCACGACGTATCAGGTCGAACGTGCAGTCTTCGATGACCTGCTGATTCGCTGCGCCGCAGATCAGGGTGCCGAAGTGCGCTTCGGCCACACCGTGCAGGCGATGCAAACCGGCAGCGCGCCCGTGCTGGACGTGATCGATGAAGCGGGTGTTGCATACCGCGTGCAAGCGCGTTTTGTGCTCGACGCAAGCGGCTTCGGCCGTGTGTTGCCGCGTCTGCTGAATCTTGAAGCGCCCACGCGGATGCCGACGCGCGCGGCCATCTTTACGCATGTGCGCGACGGCATTCCGGCGGGCGCCACGGACCGCAACAAGATCTGTGTGGCGACGCATCCGGAACATCGCAATGTCTGGTTCTGGATGATTCCGCTGGCAGGCGGGCGCTCATCGGTCGGGTGCGTAGCCGAAGCGAGTTTCCTGGAGGGCCCGGAAGATGAGCGCGATGCAAAACTGCGCGCGCTGATCCAGCAGGAGCCGACGCTCAACGGGCTTATAGGAGAGGCGCCGTTCCTGATGCCGGTACGGCATATCGGTGGTTATTCGGCGAACGTCGAGCGTCTGCATGGTCCGGGTTACGCGCTGCTTGGAAATGCCGGGGAGTTCCTCGATCCGGTGTTTTCATCAGGCGTGACGATCGCGCTGCGCTCCGCGCATCTGGCGGTACAAACGCTTCAGCGGCAGTTCAACGGAGAGACGCTCGATTGGAACGAGGCTTACGACGTGCCGCTACGAAAAGGGATTGATACGTTCCGTGCATTCGTCGAGCGGTGGTATACGGGCGAGTTGCAGGACATCATCTTTTATCCGCATAAGACACCGCAGATCTCCCGTTTTATCAGCGCGGTGCTGGCGGGCTATGCGTGGGATGAATCGAATCCGTACGTGGCCGATCCGGTGCGCAGGCTTAACGCGCTTCACGCGGTATGCAAGGGGGCGTAAGCGGACGCGCAGGCCGGCTCGCTGCCGGCCTGAGGCTTCACATCTGCGGATCGTTGATCGGGAAAGTGGGGCGTCCATCCTTCGTGGGCAGACCCCACTTCTGCATCACACTTTGATAAAACCCTTGCTTCTGCAACTTGATCAGGGCTTGCTGGAACGCATGAGCGAGCCGCTTGCCGTTGTCGTCGACGCCAAAGCCGATTCCGTATGACGAGAGGTTGTAGTAGTACACCGCCTGGTATTTGTCGGGAAACTTCCTGATGTTGTAGTTCGCGGCGGGCGAGTCGATCCACACGACCTGGCTTGCTTCGTTGGTCAGCGACATCAGCGTCATGTTGGTGTCCGGATAGGTGGCGATCGAGATCGCTTTCTTACCGTCCGCCACGCATTTGTTGCTTACTTCAATGGCCCGTTGCATCGGCGCGGTGCCGCGCGGCAGCGCGATCTGCATCCCGCATAGATCGTCGAGCGACTTGAGCGTCGGTTGCCGCTTAGCCGAGGCGACGATCGTCTGGCCGACGTTCAGGTAGTCGATGAACGTCACCTTGCCATGACGCGACGGAAAATCACCGAGCGACAGCAGGACGTCGAAGCGGTTCGCGGCGAGGCCCGGAATCAACGAATCGAACGATGCCTGCACGAACTTGATTTTCAGCCCCAGCACTTTGGCCGCAGCAGAGATCAGATCGGGCGCGAAACCCGCCACGTCGCCGTCATCGTCGATGAACTTGACGGGCGCGACCTCCGGATTGACCGCAACCGTAATGGGTTGCTTCTGACGATAGAACTCCGGCACGAGCGCGGACAGCGCGGGGTCGGCGGGGAGCGCGTCGATATTCGGCGCGTCTTCGGCGAAAGCCGGTGACACAACACACGGCGCAACGACCAGACTGAACGCGGCAGCGACGGAAAGTCGCGCAATGATTTGGGTGAAACGGACGGGCGTGGTCATTATGTGGGGGGATTCGAATGGGGTTGACCGGGCTAAAGCGTACGCGCTCTTGTCACGCTCATCGCGCTTCCATCGCCGCCGCTGCGAAATGACGTTGATGCCACAACAGACAGTGGGCGGACGGATCGTCGTGCGTCGATGAATCGGTGATCTCGCCAATAAAGATCGTATGCGAATACCCGTTGTGCGTCGCGATTACCTTGCAATCAAGAGAGACCACACTGCCGGTCAGCAACGGCGCGCCACTCTTGCCCGCTGTCCATTGCGCGGGATCGAAACGGGACGGGCCTTTCTCGCTGGCAAAGCGTTGCGCGACGTTCTTCTGATCCGCGGACGGCAGATTGACGGCAAATACCTTCGCACGCAGGATCACGTCGTGCGCGCTCGCGCTTCGGTTCACGCAGACGAGCACCGTCGGCGGATCGGCTGACAGACTGCACACCGATGTCGCGATCAGGCCGAACGGTGTGCCGCTTTCAGCGGTCGTAATGAGCGTGACGCCGTTGGTGAAGCGCGCCATCGCGTTGCGGAAAAGTTCGTCGGTCGTGTCGGTGTTCATGTGAAACGCCTCCCGTCAGGCGTGCGCCGCTCCGTGGCAAGCGGCGCACGATATTTTTAGACACCGGAATTTAGTCGCCGAAGTGCAGGGGCTGCAGTCCGAGATTGCCTCTCAGCGTGCTCGCCTCGTACTCGGTGCGGAACAGTCCGCGCTTGCGCAACTCGGGAAGAATGTATTGCGTCAGGTCGTCGACACCTTGCGGCAACGTCGCCGGGCAAATATTGAAGCCATCGGCAGCGCCAGCCCGAAACCACCTTTCCAATTCGTCGACGATATCCTCCGCAGTGCCAACGATCTGCCAGTTATTGCCCGAGGCCACGCGCTTGTACATCTGGCGGATCGTCAGGTTTTCCCTGTGCGCCAGCGCGAGCAGATTCTCCGCGATACTGCGCACACGCTGATTGCCGACATCGGGCACCGGGCCGTCGAGATCGTATTCGGACAGATCGCCGAGCACGCCGTACAGGATCGCCAGTCCGCTAAGCGGATCGATCAGGTTTTGCAACTGATCGAACTTGTCCTGCGCTTCGCCGCGCGTCTTGCCGACATACAGCGTGACGCCGGGCATGATCAAAAGTTGATCCGGCGTGCGGCCATATTTCGCAAGGCGGCCCTTGAGATCGTCGTAGTAGGCCTTGGCGCCTTCCATGCTGCTTGCGTTGCTATAGACGACATCGGCATAGCGTGCGGCAAGCTCGCGTCCCGCTTCGGCGGCGCCGGCCTGCACGATGACCGGACGGCCTTGCGGCGTGCGCGCGGAGTTCAGCGGGCCGCGGACCTTGAAGTGCTTGCCCTTGTGATTCGGCACGTGCAGCTTGGTCTCTTCATAGAAGACACCGCTTGCCTTGTCGCGAATAAATGCGTCGTCTTCCCAGCTATCCCACAGTTTCCTGACCACGTCGACGAACTCGTCTGCGCGCTCATAACGCTCTTCATAGCCGAGATGCTCGTCGCGGCTGAAATTCCACGCTTCTTGCTGCGACCACGACGTGACGACGTTCCAGCCCGCGCGACCGCCGCTGATATGGTCGATCGACGCGTACTTGCGTGCGATATGGAAAGGCTCGTTGTATGTCGTCGAAGCGGTTGCGACCAGGCCGATGTGCGACGTGCGCGCACCGATCGCCGCGAGCAAGGTCAGTGGCTCGAGTTCGGCATTCTTTGCGTCGCGGGCGAGCGATCCTTTAGGCGTATCGTTTGCGCGGACGCCGATTCCATCGGCAAAGAAAATCATGTCGAGTTTAGCCTCTTCGGCTTTCTTTGCAGTCCGAAGAAAATAATTGAAATCGATGGCGCCCGCTGCCGGCACATCCGGATGCCGCCATGCGGCCATGTGATACCCCAGATAGCGTATCGACAAGCCAATTCTGATCTTTCCGTCTGTAGTGGTCATTTTTTCAAATCCCGATCGAAGTTTCCAAATCACCGATTAACCGTCATGCACTAGGTGCCCAGGCTGGAAAGAAAGCGTTTGCAGCGTTCGGTTCCGCGGCCATTGAAGATGTAGGCCGGTGCGCCCTCATCGACAATGCGGCCGCCGTCCATCAGCACCACGCGGCTCGCCACCTTGCGCGCAAATTCCATCTCGTGGGTGACGACGACCATCGTGGTGCCCGCGAGCGCCAACTCCTTGATCACGTTGAGCACTTCGTTGACCAGTTCCGGATCGAGCGCACTGGTGGGCTCGTCGAACAGCATCACTTCGGGTTCCATCGCGAGTGCGCGTGCAATCGCGACGCGCTGCTTCTGTCCGCCGGACAGTTCGGAAGGGTAGTGGTGCATCCGGTCTGCGAGTCCAACGCGCGACAGCAGATACTTGCCGCGCTCCATCACGTCGCGCTTGCGCTTGCGCCCGACAATGCACGGGCCGGCCAGCACGTTGTCGAGCGCCGAATAGTGCGGGAACAAGTGGAAGCCCTGAAAGACCATGCCGAAGTAACGGCGTTGCTGGTCGAGCGTTTTGTTCGGCAGGCGGACGCAGCGCGTCCCGCGCATTTCCGTGCCGAGCACTTCGCCCTTGAAGGTAATGCTGCCGGCATCGATCAATTCGAGCATATTGATGCAGCGAAGCAGGGTGCTCTTGCCCGAACCGGACGGTCCGATCATCGCAACGACTTCGCCCTTGGACAGCGAGAAGTCCACGGCATCCAGCGCAGTGAAGTCGCCGAACTGCTTCGTGACGGCGCGCATGTCGAGAAAGCGTGTTGTGTCGTTCATCGCCGATGTGTCCTTGAGGATCGCGTTCATGCCCGCACTCCTTTCCTGAAGTGACGTTCAAGCAGACTCTGCGCCGCCATGGCGAGGCTCGTCAGCGCCAGATACCAGATACAGGCGACGGTCAGCAGCGGAATCGTTTCGAAGTTGGTCGCGTAGATCAGTTGCACGGTAGTCAGGAGTTCGACATAACCGATCACCGTGACGAGCGACGTGTTCTTGAACATCGTGATCAGTTCGTTGGCGAGCGGCGGAATGATGATGCGCACCGCTTGCGGCATGACCACATGCCACATTGTCCGGAAATCGCTCATGCCGATCGCCTTGCAGGCTTCTCGTTGTCCGCGATCGACGGCTGAGACCCCGCCGCGAAAAATCTCCGCGCTATAGCCGCCGAGGTACAACGCGAGACCGATCACGGCCGCACTGAAGCGCGAGATGATCTGGTTAGTGTCGACGTCGAACAGATTCGCATGAAGAAACGGCAGCGGCAGATAGATCCGAGGAATCAGCGCTGATAAGAAGAACAGGAACAGCAGCATGGCAAGCGGCGGCGTCGCCCGGATGATCCAGATGTACACGTAGCCGGCGGTGCGCAGCACTGCGTTGTCCGCCATCCGGCAGGCGGCGATAACGACCCCAAAACACAGGCCAAGCGCGCTCGACAGCACGGTCAGGATCAGCGTATTCCCTAGTCCCTTCAGCACGCGCTTGTTGAACAGGTAATGGGCGACGATATCCCATTGCCAGCGCTGGTTGTCGACTACCAGTTCGACGAACAGTACGGCGACGACGAACAGCATGGCGTACCAGAACCAGTCGGAGTTCTTAGGGCGCGCATGAATGCGTAAGGCCGCAGGTGGTTTTTCTCCAGGCCTGTAAGCGTCGCTTTTATGCCGGTGGCTGTGCGGCGTCTCCGTGAGAAACGCAGCGGGGTCCTGCAGGTCTTCTCTAGCTTCAATGTCCACTGGCCTGTCCTCGTGAAGCAGTCGTTTCGAAAGATGCGCAATGCGTCGATGAAGCGACTATAGGCAGGCAAAACTATTACATCCAACACAATTTTGTTCGTTTGATCCTATTCTATGTAATGGCCTAAGATCGCTTCACGGTGGGCTTTCAGCGCTGCCGCATCGCACCAATAATCGAGGTGACACGCTCGTGGCCAGACTCAATGCCAAGCAGATGGAAGTATTCGTCGCGGTGATGACGCACGGCTCGATCACCGCCGCCGGTCAGCGCCTGAACGTATCGCAACCGGCCGTGAGCCGGATGATCGAGCGCTTCGAACAGGAGGCCGGTTTCGTCGCTTTCGAGCGGCGCCGAGGCAAGTTGGTGCCGACGCCGGAAGCGGAAATCTTCTTCGCCGAAGTCACGCAGGTATATCGCGGGCTCGATTACCTTAACGAAGTGGCGAGAGAAATCGGCACCACGCGGCGCGGCTATTTACGCGTCGGTGTGTTTCCCGCATTCGCCGAGGGCTGGATCACGGAGCGGATCGCGCGCTATGTCGCGGGGCGTGAGGAACTGCTGACGTCGCTGGAGCCGATGTCGACCGATAGCGTGATCGAAGCCGTGTCGCGGCAAACCATCGATCTCGGTATTGCGCTGCGCGCGTCGGATCGCGAGGGTTTGCGCAGCGAGGAAATCACCAGTTCGGAGATCGTCTGCATCCTGCCCAAAGGGCACCGCCTCACGGGACGACCCCTGTTGCAGCCGGCCGATCTGTCCGGCGAAGACTTCATTTCGATGGCCGCCAAGGTGAAAGCGCGCACGTCGATCGATGCGGTGTTCGATTCGAGCGGCGTCGAGCGACGCATTCGCGCGGAGACACCATGGGCATCGACGGTCTGCCATATGGTGGCGCATGGTCTGGGCGTCGGGCTCGTGATCCACGAGTCAGCGCTCGAGTTCGCGCATCTCGGCTATCACATCGCCGCGTTCAAGCCGCGCATCGACTATCGCGCGTATCTGATTACGTCGACCGCTCGCCCGTTGTCTACCGCGGCGAAGGGGTTTCGCGACATGCTGCTGCTCGAATTCAACCAGGCAAAGAAGGTGCCGCGGGCGTCGAAGCGCTGGCCGACCTGAAAGGACGATAACCGCACACAGCCTCTACAGGATGCATGCCGAGGGATGGGTTGTTCGGCCATCACGGCGCAACGTGGCCGAGCGCACAGACTACTAATACAGCTTCGTGGTCTGGTTGAGGGGTTTGGACGTCCCGACCCACCACGAAGATCCCGTTCGGACTGCGCACTGCGCAACCACAATAATGAGTACATGGGTACATGAGCTGCCGTTATGGTTGATGGCACTTGTCACGTTCGGTGTGATATTTCTCGTGGGCGCGGCCATCCATTTCATCACTGGCTGGCTTGCTGCCGGTCGATATGGGCCATCATTCAAGGCAATCTCGCCCGGTCTGCTTTCTCCACTCGGCATCATATTCGGCTTGTTTATCGCCTTCACGGCCTCGCAGGTCTGGACCGATACAGCGCGTGCCACTGTCGCGGTCGCCGATGAAGCGAGTGCGCTGCGATCGGTTGTTGTCATGTCCGCCGTTTTGCCGATCGAAGCCCAGACCGAACTGCGAAGGATGGTCCGAGACTACATTCAGTACACCACGACGACTGAATGGCCGCTCGTCGCGAAGGGAGTCGTCACGCTTAACGTTAGTCCTCCTACGCTGAACAACGCACTGACGTTCACGCTATCTCTGCCAGTCGTTACGCCTGGACAGCAGACGGCGCAGCGCGAGGTCGCGGCGTCCCTGCAGCGTGCTCTCGAAGTGCGTCGCGAGCGTATCCTGATCAGTCGCAGCGAAGTGAACGGTGTCAAATGGCTATGCCTGGCGATTCTGGCGGTGTGCCTGCTGTTCGCAATCGCGTTCGTTCATTGCGACAACCGGTTGACATCTGCCGTGGCAATCGGTCTGTTTTCGACGGCACTTGCCACAACCTTTTTGCTCATCCTCTCGCACGATAGGCCCTTTACAGGAGAGATCGCGCTGTCGCCGGAGCCGCTGCTGCAGGTGATGCCTGAGGATCGGTGACCGTTGCGTTGTTACGAACCAGAGCTCTTGCTGAAGCAGAGATCACAGTTTCCGGCGCAGGGTCTCGCTGACGCCTAGCCCTCGTCTTCGGTCAGGTCAACGGATCTAACAGGAGGGCAGCGGCAGTAAGCCTGACTGATAGCCAGCGCCCGCCATCGGCCAACAACGGGCTTACGTGGTTTCGCGGCAATCGTTGACGACTGCGTCTCGCGCTTGGTTCGAGTGGACGTGCCACCGGCAATGAGCGATCTTCCCGACCTGTGCCGCAAAGATGTGCTTGGTTTAACGCACGGTTAATCTGCAGAACTATCAGTTGGGCACCTTTTCCTCGGATCGGAGCGTTAAGACCTGTACACCGTTTTGGGTCACGGCCACGGTGTGTTCAAACTGCGCCGACAGTTGCCCATCGCGCGTGACCACCGTCCAGCCGTCTTCTTCGGTTTGGACAGAATCTCGCCCTTGATTGATCATGGGTTCGATGGTGAACACCATGCCTTCCCGCAACAACAAACCCGTCCGCGGCTTTCCCCAATGCAGCACTTGCGGATCCTCGTGCATTTCACGCCCGATGCCATGTCCGCAATATTCCTTTACGACCGAATAGCCATTTCTGCGGGCGTGCCGCTCAATGGCATGACCTACGTCGCCGAGCCTGGCACCGGGGCGAACGGCCTTGATCCCTTTCCACATTGCTTCGTAGGCCACTTGCACGAGCCGTTGAGCCAGTGGAGACACCTCTCCCACAAGATAGGTCTTACTGGAATCAGCGATGTAGCCATTCTTCTCCAGCGTAATGTCGAAATTAACGATGTCCCCGTTTTGCAGCATCTCTGTCGTGGACGGAACACCGTGACAAACAACATGGTTGCGTGAAGCGTTAAGCGCATAGGCGTAGCCGTATTGCCCTTTGCTTGCCGGGCGTGCCA
Organism: Burkholderia sp. S171; assembly: GCF_009766085.1. Taxonomy (GTDB): domain Bacteria; phylum Pseudomonadota; class Gammaproteobacteria; order Burkholderiales; family Burkholderiaceae; genus Caballeronia. The sequence goes on from NZ_LMUF01000023.1 coordinate 102,984, forward strand.
TGCGTTCGTTGACGACGAAGTTATCGACCAGATCATTGACCTGCATGGTCGACATGCCAATCAAGCTCATTTGATCCAGATAGCCGAATACATCCGCCAGCAACTGGCCTGACTCTGCCATCAACGCGATTTCTTCGGGTCGCTTGGTCATGTCAATGCCACATTGAGGGCTTGCGCAACGACGCCTGCGGCTCTCAGTTCACGGGTAGCTATTTCATTGAAACTCAGCGTCGGATTCATTTCGCACAACTTGCCGATCTTGATCCAGAAGGCTGCTTGCGCGTTGATCGACCGGCATGACACTGCGCTTGCCTTACGTATCTGATCGTGCAATTCGTCGTCGATATTCACAATGCCCATATCACTCTCTATATATGAAACGTATACGAATCATATATTCAAACCCTCTGACAGGACAAGCGCTTTTCGACATTAAATACGCCAGTTTGCGGATATCACCCGTAAAAGCTCAACCACCTCTCGGACCGGCCAGACCGACTGCCCGTTCCAGCGCATTCGCCTGTTCTCAAAACGCGAACAACTCAACTTTTTTCCTACCCCGCCGATATACCGCCTGAAGGCAGCATCGGATTGGACAGACACGACACGTGTTGCAGTGGCGAGTGTTGGAGCACCGAGCGAAGAGGGACATGTCTCTGCGAAACGACGCTCGCCGAACGGGAGGGCGCCGTGGGGGTGCGCCTCAAAGCCTCAAAGAAGACACGTCCAGATCGAAGCATCTTCCAGCCCCAGCTCGCACGCCAGTACGACAACCGCCGCAAACGAATGCCACCACAGGACCCATCACCCGCTCTCCACGCAGAGTCCACCCCGTTGCCAACGCCGCAATCATCGGCGACGCCACATTCACCCAATACAGGTGCCTCAAAAGGGCGGCCTTCAGGATCATGAAACGAATCCATGCCACGTTCCTCGCCGCGCTGCTGATCGCGACCATTGCTCCCGCGTGCCAGGCGCAATACACCACTGACTGGATAGCAAACACCTACGGGACCAACGCCACGCGCGTGGGCAGCGTTGCGCGCTCCATGTGGGTAGCGCCCGAGGGCGTCATCTATACGGCTTCAATGTGGGACGAAAACGAGGGCGGAGTCGCCATCTACCAAAACGGCCAAAGCACGGGGTCCATAGGAGGTCACGGCGATTTCCAGGGCGGCGCCATTACGGGTAATGCCACTTCAATCTTCGCTGCGTTGGCATTGACTACCGCTTACGGCAGCGGCGCGGTGGGGCGGTACAACCGGATCACCCAATCCCGCGATCTGCTGATCTCCGTCAGCGCGACAACGACTGAGCAGCGAGCCGATGTAATCACCGGACTCGCGACGTCGGGGTCGCTCCTTTACGCGAGCGATTTTCCGGGAAATCGCGTCCGGGTCTACACCACCGACGGCACCTGGCGGCAGGATATCAACGTCTCAGGCCCGGGCGCGCTCGCCGTGGACAGCGCAGGAAACGTCTGGGTGGCGCAGAAAAGCGCCGGCACGGTCCTCGAATTTAGTCCGGCCGGCGCGCCGCTGAACACGATCCAGATGTCCACTACGTCTCGTCCGTCCGCGCTGTATTTCGATTCATCGACGGGATATCTCATGGTCGGGGACCAGGGGCCCGACATGAACATCAAGAACTACAACATCTCGAACACGCCAGTTCTGGTCAGTACGTTCGGCATCCAGGGCGGATATCTCGACACGACGGCTGGAACAAAGGGCCGGGTCGGCGATAAGCGTTTCACCCGGGTTACCGGCGTCGGCAAGGACTCGGGCGGCAACCTGTACGTCCTCAACAACCCATGGGGCGGAAGCTGGGACCTCGGCCGCGACGGCGGCACGGACATTCACTCCTACAGCAGCTCCGGCACCTTGCAATGGAAGCTTCAATCTCTCAACTTCGAAGGGGTCGCCGCTCCGGACCCGGGTAGCGACGGCGGCTACTTCTACAGCGGCACCAACCTCTACAGCGGCACCGCAGGCGGGACCTTCGTAGCGAACACGGTCGATCCGATCGACTATCCCTCCGACCCACGCATCAACATCAACGATCCCTCTCGCGATGAGCGCTTCGGTCAAGTCGCCGCGCTCGGCATCAATCGAATCCTTGTGGCATCCGGCCAGAATCCAGATACCTTTTACTTCTTTCACTTCAATACGGCGAATGGCTACATCGCCATACCGGATGGCTCGATTCCAGGGACATTGTTCAATGCGACCGCACCCGTCAGGGACGGATTCTGCCTCGACAGCAAAGGGGACGTCTGGGCAGGTCTGGATAAGACGAACGCCATCTGGCACTATCCGCTGATTGGCTTCGACAGCAACGGAAAACCGACATGGGGAGCAGGAATTGCAACGCCCATTCCGGGCACGATCACGCCGTTGTCGCGGATCATTTACCTGCCTGATAGCGACACCATGATCCTGGCCCAAGGCCTGACCGGGAGCTCAGGCTGGACGTCGATCGGAACGAGAGTCGAGGTGTATCACGGCTGGCTCGCAGGCAACACCACCGCACCCAACCCCGTGATCAATCTCACCAGCACCAATCCCAAGTCGATCACGGCAACCGGCAACTATCTCTTCGTCGGATACGTACACACCGTACCCAACATCGATGCCTTCAACCTGACCACGGGCAACCTGGACAACACGTTTATCAACAGCAGCCCCAGCACCGTGTACGTAGGCAATGACGTGGACTCCATGTACGGCCTCAGGTCGTATCTTCGGTCGACCGGAGAGTACGTGGTCACGAAGGACAACTACAACGGTTCAAGCATCATTGTTTATCGTTGGACACCCTGATCGGCCGGCTCCGCTCTTCCTGAAAATCCACCTTGAATCCAAGGTGGGCGCTTTTGGAAGGGTGGCGCGCGATACCGGCCGTGCAAACATCCGCATTTTGCGAGTAGCATGTAACGCCTCGGCAAGCACGCGCACCGTGCTTGACCGGGTCGATCCTGCGCTCGCTCGCAGCATCGCTTAAGCCTCGAGCATCGTAGATAAAAAAACGTGCCGTACCGGAGGAGACAAAGAATGCGCAAGATGCGTTGGATGGTCATATTTCTATGCTTCCTGGCAATCGCGATCAACTATGTCGATCGCGCGAACCTCGCAGTCGCAGCACCTCAAATACAGAAGGCGCTCAACATCGGACCGGCGCAAATGGGCCTGGTAATGAGCGGTTTCTTCTGGACCTACGCGCTGATGCAAATGCCGTTCGGCTGGTTCATCGATAAAGTCGGCGCGCGTATTGCATTGCCGCTCGCAGTCGGATGGTGGTCCATATTCACCGCGCTCACGGCGGCGACCTCGAGCGTGGCGGGCATGTTCGGCTGCCGCCTGATGCTCGGCGTGGGCGAAGCGGGCGCTTATCCGGCGTGTGCGAAGCTCGTCGCGCAATGGTTCAAACCGGCGCAGCGCGCGTTCGCCACCAGTATCTTCGATAGCGGCTCGCGGGTCGGCTCCGCGCTCTCCATCCCGATTGTCGCGCTGATCATCAGCGGCTTCGGCTGGGAAGCGTCGTTTGTCGCGACGGGCGCGGTCGGCCTGCTGTGGGTGCTCGGCTGGTTCCTGATCTACCGCAATCCGTCGCGTGGGGATCTGACCGGCGAGGAAAATGCAACGCCTGTGCCGCGCGAGAAAACTTCCGGCCAGAACGTCACGTGGGCCTCGCTCTTCAGGCATCGCACGCTGTGGGGCATGATGCTCGGCTTCTTCTGCCTGAACTTCGTGATCTACTTTTTTATCACGTGGTTCCCGAGCTATCTCGTGCAAACGCGCGGTTTTTCGCTTAAGTCGCTCGGCACTCTCGGCATGATTCCCGCGCTCATTTCCATTCCCGGCGGCTGGCTGGGCGGCATCGTTTCGGACGCGCTCTATAAACGCGGCTGGAGCCTGACGAAGTCGCGCAAGACCTGCATGGTCGGCGGCATGCTGCTTTCATCGATCATCACGCTGTCGGCGTTCACATCCAGCATCTATGTGATGCTGGCATCGTTTGGAATTGCCTATGGCAGCCTCGCGTTCGCGGCTGCCAGCATCTGGTCGCTCCCCGGTGACGTGGCGCCCACGCCGGATTATGTGGCTTCGATCAGCGGTATCCAGAACTTCGCGTCGAACCTCGCGGGCATCGTGATCACCACGTTCACCGGCTTTATGCTCGCGCTGACCAAAGGGTCGTTCACGATTCCGCTGATCGTCGCGGGCGGGTTCTGTTTTCTCGGCGCGTTTAGTTACCTGGTGATCGTAGGCAAGATCGAGCCGCTGCAGATTCCGGGTGGTCAGTCGCTTGATGTAGCCGAGTCGCAGGGAGTGGGGGGACGCTAGTGGTCCGGAGGGCATTTTGCGAACGTCGACGCGATTCGACCTCCATGAAATGCCCCGGCAAGCCAACTGGAAGCTTTGTTCTCGCCGTTGAAACCGCGGCTTAACGGCTCAGCTGCTGCAGACGCTGATTAGCTTCACAGCCCGACGGAATCCTGCCGAAGCGATCCCCGCTGCCGCAGTCTTTGCTGCGTCGCATGAGAAAATTTCGCATCATCCGATGTTTCGTTGTATACTTCGTCCCCGATTGAGCAAACGGTTGTGGAGCAAGGCTGGCAGGGTGTTGACAAACCTTCCGGACCGCCGCTTTCCGGTTCAATCGGCCGACGGATTGTTGCAAATGATTGAAATAATCGGCCGCGCTGATCTCGTCCGGATCGTTGCAAAAGATGTAAAAAAGGAGTGGTAGTTCAGTTGGTTAGAATACCGGCCTGTCACGCCGGGGGTCGCGGGTTCGAGTCCCGTCCACTCCGCCAGCATTCACGAGAAAGGCGAACTCCGGTTCGCCTTTTTTATTGCCCGCTGCTGTAACATCGGGCGTTTCGTATTAGGCAGAATCGTCACGCATGCTCGACTTTTTCCGTAATCACCAACGCCTGATGATGGCCCTGTTGATCCTGATCGTCGTGCCGGGATTAGGCATTGTGGGTATCCAGGGCTTCAGCAGTTTCTTCGACGAAAACGCCAACGTCGCCAGCGTCAACGGCCACAAGATCACGCGTGTCGAGTACGACGGCGCGATGCGCCAGCAAGTCGATCGCGCGCGGCAGATGCTCGGCGCCCAGTTCGACCCGAAGATGTTCGAAACGCCGGAAATGCGCGCGTCGCTGATCGACAGCCTCGTGCAACAGCGCATGCTCTCCGACGAAACCCAGCGCCTCCACCTGACCGCCTCCGACGCAGCCGTACGCCGCGCATTGCTGGCTGATCCGACCATCGCTTCGCTGCGCAAGCCGGATGGTTCCATCGACGTGGACCAGTACAAGCAATTGCTCGCGATGCAGGGCATGACGCCTGAGCAGTATGACGAGCGCGTCCGTTATGGCCTGGCCTCGGACCAGATTCCGTCGAGTATCCAGTCCACGGCGTTCACGTCGAAAACCCTGGCGCAAACGCTGACCGAGATCGCCGAGCAGCGCCGCGACGTTCAGGGTCTCGCGTTCCGCACCGTCGATTACACCGCAAAGATCCAGCCCACCGACGCGCAAGTGAAGTCGTATTACGACGCGCACAGTGCTGAGTTCGCTACGCCCGAGTCCGCGACTATCCAGTATCTGGTGATGTCGCCGGCTACGTTGTCGGCAGCGCTCAAGCCGTCTGACGCGGACCTCAAGAAGTACTACGACGACAACATCGCGCGCTTCAAGACGCAGGCGCAAGTGCGCGTGAGCCACATCCTGATCACGGCGCCGAAAGATGCAAGCGCTGCTGATAAAACCAAGGCCAAGCAACAAGCCGAAACGCTGCTCGCGCAGGTCAAGGCGCATCCGGACCAGTTCGCCGAGATTGCACAGAAAAATTCGCAGGACCCGGGATCGGCGGCAAAAGGCGGTGACCTGGGCTATTTCAGCCGCGGCATGATTGCAGGCGGTCAGGCATTCGACGACGCCGCGTTCGGTCTGAAGAAGGGCGAAATCAGCGGGATCGTGCAGACGGATTTCGGTTATCACATTATCGAAGCAACCGACGTAAAGCCGTCCGTCACGCAGCCGTTCGACGAAGTGAAGGACGCGATCACGAAGGAAGTCGTCGCGCAGCAAGCGGCGAAGAGCCTGGCTGACGGCGCGGAAGGTTTCACCTCGACGGTGTACGAGCAATCGAAGTCGCTGCAACCCGCTGCCGATAAATACAAGCTGCAAATCCAGACGGCAACGGTTGGATCGAAGCCGGATCCGAAGCTGCCGCCAGACAGCCCGTTGAATAACACGAAGTTCCTCGCAGCCGTATTTGCGCCGGACGCGGTGAAGCAGCACAACAACACGCAGGCTATCGATATCGGCAACAGCACGCTGATCGCCGGCCGTGTGACCGACTACAAAGCGGCAGCCGTGCCTGCACTTGACACCATCAAGGACGCAGTGCGCACGAAGGTCGTGGCGGAAGAAGCCGCCGAGGCTGCGCGCAAAGAGGGCGCAGCCAAGCTGGCCGAACTGCAGAAGTCGAACTCGACTGCCGGTTTTTCGTCGGTGTCGAAGGTATCGCGTAACGACGCGCAGGGCCTGCCGCCCGCCGCGCTCGCCGCTATCTTCAAGGCGGATTCGTCGAAGCTGCCGGCTTATGTTGGCGTCGATCTGGGTACGGACGGATACGCTATTTATCGCGTGAACGGCATCGAGAAGCCTGAACCGGTGACCGCTGACCGTCTTGCCGGCGCGCAGCAGCAAGTCGCTCAGGTCTACGCGCAAGCCGAGATGGAGTCGTACCTCGATTCATTGAAGGCGCGCTCGAAGGTGAAGGTCACCAACGTGCCGACCACGTCCGATCAGTCGCAATGATCGTCGCGGTCTGAGCCGCCAAATTTGATCCGCAGAAAAAAAGCCCCGCTGGCGAAAACCAGTGGGGCTTTTTCGTATCAGGCTTCTTTGAGAGTCTAAGAAGAAGGCGCCCGATGGAAGGGTTTCAGAACGAACTACAAGACCTTCAATGAGGTCAGAGGCATGTCTGGATGTCGCCGGTGGCATCGCTGCCGGCCGAGCCCGCAGCGCGGAAGCCGACCCATGTACCGGGACCCGAATAGTTGGGGCGCACGATAGCCTTGGCGCCATCGGGCGGTTGCTGACCCGGAACGTAGACATCGGCTGCCATATCGTTCGCGAGCGTGTCCTGCGAAACCACTTGTTGCTGTGATTTATCGGCCCATTTCTGCGCGATACATTGTGCGACGACCTTCGGCGGTTGCTGGCTCGTGCCGACCTGACTGACGCCAGGGGACATGGGAGCGGCACAAGCCGAGATCGCGACGGTCATGGCGAGAATTGGTAAATATTTCACGTTACCTCCTTTCAATGCGCTCACAGCGGAGCCGGGGTTTTTCAGGGTTACGCGAAAATCTTGATTACTGAATCGTGGCCGTATTCCGCGCATGGCTAAATGCCAACCGGGCGACGCGCTGACTGGGTTATATCGATGAATCGCTTCAATCAGCAATAACCTCCGGTCATTTCGATGGCGCGCCCAGCAAAGGTCTTAAAACTGGCCAGACGTTGTTCAATAGCAAAGGCTGGGCCTGAGGGGTCGGATGAATCTGGTCCGCCTGGAACATTTCGGGGTTATTTTCAATGCCAGCCAATAGGAACGGGACTAGCGGCACATGGTTTTCTTTGGACAATTGTTCATAGACGCCGTGAAACTTTTGCGAATAGTCGGGGCCATAGTTAGGCGGAACATACATCCCCACGAGTAAAACTTTCGCGTTGGCGGCCTGTGATTTTTCGATAATGGCCCGCAGGTTCGCTTCGGTGGTGGCGAGCGGCACGCCGCGCAGCGCGTCGTTGGCGCCGAGTTCTACTATGACAATGGTTGGCTTGATGCGGTTAAGTGCAGCGGGCAGGCGGGCGAGGCCGCCGCTGGTGGTGTCGCCGCTGATGCTTGAATTGGCGACGCTATAATCGAAGTGCTCTTGCGGAAGCTTTGTGCGCAGCAACGCAACCCAGCCTGTATCGCGCGGCAGGCCGTATTCCGCGGAAATGCTGTCGCCGAGGACCACGATCGACGGTTTGCCCGCTGTGGCCGTCGTGCTTGTCCCAACCTTGGCCACAGCCGCGTCTTGCGCCGCACAAGCCGGCGCGGCGCCCGTGCATGCAATCAATGCTACATATGCCAGCGGTGCCAGCGTGGCGCGCGTTGTCCAGTTCACCTTAAGTCTCTCCATGCAAAACAATATCGAACCAGTCATTGAAGTACGGGGTTTAAGCAAGCGAGTGAAGGACGCGACGGGCGAATTGATCATCCTCGATCAGATCGACCTGTCGATCGAAAAGGGCAGCAGTGTCGCCATAGTCGGCGCGTCGGGGTCCGGCAAGTCTACGTTGCTCGGTCTGCTTGCGGGATTGGACAGCGCGACGGCTGGCTCGGTTCGCTTGCTCGGGCGCGACCTGGGCACGCTGAACGAGGACGAACGTGCGGCATTGCGCAGCGGCTCGGTGGGATTCGTCTTCCAGTCGTTCCAGTTGATGCCGCACCTGACCGCTCTCGAGAACGTGATGTTGCCTTTGGAATTGCGCGGCGACGTGCCGCACAAAGAGATTGCGATCCGTGCACGGGACCTGCTCAATCAGGTCGGTCTCGGTCAGCGGACCGCGCATTATCCCAAGCTGTTATCCGGTGGCGAGCAACAACGCGTGGCCCTTGCGCGCGCGTTTGTCACGCATCCGGCCGTGCTGTTCGCCGATGAACCCACGGGCAGTCTGGACGCGGCAACAGGTTACGCGATCATTGACCTGATGTTCGAGATGAACCGGCGTAATGGCGCCACGCTCATCCTGGTCACGCACGATATCGAGCTGGCCGAGCGATGCGACGCCACGGTGACAATAGAAGCAGGGCGCCTTGTGAATGGCCTAAGCGTGTAGTTGGTTTCGTTCGCACTCGGGGGTGATTGTAGTGGTCGGGGGTGGTCGGGGTGGTGCCGGGGTTGGTGGTTTCTGCGTTAGCGGTCGGGGTCAATGCCGGGTTGCTGCTTTCAGTGTTAGTGGTCTGCGAGAGTTGGATTTTCTCTTTATCACTGTTAGCCACTGTGCGTGGCGGCACGTCATTTCTTTGTCCAAAGCGACAAAGAAACGAAGCA
>NZ_LMUF01000003.1:0-177 GCF_009766085.1 Burkholderia sp. S171
CGCGGATAGCGCGGGGTGAACCTTGGGCAGGTTCAATCACTGGTGGCGAAGCGTGTCAGAACCTGAGTTCGGAGAAGGAGGGTTTCACACATCCTTCGCTCTGGCGAGCACCGTGCTTTTGGGGCACCTATGAATGGGAACTGCACGCTGTGGACACTTAGGGTAGAGCGGTTAAAG
>NZ_LMUF01000003.1:466-14258 GCF_009766085.1 Burkholderia sp. S171
AATAAACCTTAAACTTCCAGCAATTCCACTTCAAACACCAGCGTCGCATTCGGCGGAATCACGCCACCAGCGCCGCGCACGCCATAACCGAGTTGCGGCGGAATGGTCAGCTTGCGCTTGCCGCCTACCTTCATCCCCTGCACACCCTCATCCCAACCCTTAATGACCATCCCGCCGCCAAGCACAAAAGCGAACGGATCATTACGGTCGTGGCTGGAATCGAATTTCTGGCCGTCCGTGAGCCAGCCCGTGTAATGCACGCTCACCGACTTGCCGGCAACGGCATCAGCACCTTCACCTACCGTCAAATCTTCATACTTGAGCCCTGAGTCGGTCGTCACGATCGCCATGTAACACTCCTTGTAAATGCCGGCACCGCCAGCTGGATCTAAAACCGGTATTGTAGGGCTTTCGGGTGGCATCGTTACACTCGGCGAAGCGTGCACGAGGTTTGCTGCACGCCTTGGCAATATCTCGTAAATGGAGGGGAAGGGGCGGCCAGCCCCACGCGGAAAGCCCGGAAGCGCTCTCCTATAATGGTCTGTCATCTCGATAACACCGGGCAAGATACTCGCATTCATCAACGCTCAAGGATCTCCTATCGTGACAACGTCTTTTTCCGGCACGGTCGAAACGGGGCGCGCTTCCCGTCCTGAAGCGCCGGTCGCGGGCACGGACGGCGTGCTTGTTCTGGATACCGCGCAACGCTGTCTGTCAGCCGATACTGTCTTTGCACATCTGTTCGATCTCGACGCGAGCGCATTCGAAGGCCGCGCTCTCGCCGATACCGCCCTACCCAAGCCTCTGATCGCCGTGCTCGCCGAAGCTGCGGACGCCGCGTTCGCTGCCGGCGGCGTCCGGCGCGCGAAGGTATCCATCGACGAGGGAGAGGGCGCGCGATCGAGATCGCGTGCGTTCGCGATCCTCGCGCTGCCCGGCAGCATCGGCCGGGCCGATACCGTGTCGCTGATCGTTTCGCCGAGCAGCCCCGAAGTCCTGGGGTTATCGACGCAAACCCAGCCGCCACAAGCCGATGCCGACGAGCGCACCGCGCATCTGCGTGCCGAAGCGGCGTTGTTCATGCGCGATCACGTGCTCGGCGTGGTGTCGCATGATCTGCGCGGGCCGCTGAACGCCATCCATAGCTGGGGTTACGTGCTGGAGCGCAAGGTCGATACCGCCGATGCCGCCGCCCAACGCGCACTCGCCGGGATTCGTTCCGGCGTTGAACAGCAGGTGAAGCTGATCGAGCAATTCATCGATACCACCCGCGCCGAGACCAAAACGCTCGCGCTTGACCACGCGCCGATCGCGCTACGTCACCTGATGGAGCAAAGCGCATGGGAGGCACGCGCGAGCCTGGCAAGCGCACGGGAGGTGACGCTGCACGTTGAATCCGCACTCGTGGAAGAGCAGATCAGCGCCGACGGCGAACGTCTCGCCCAAGCGCTCTGGCTGATGCTCGCGTTCGCCACCGAGGCGAGCGCGGCGGGGTCGAAGGTGGTGTTGAACGGCACGGTGGAAGGCGGTGCGTTCAGCGCGGTCGCCACGTTCACGGCATCGAAGAAAGCGCTTTTGGATCCCGAAGCGCCCCACGTACTTGAAGCGTTTGCCCGCAATCAGGCAACGTTGCCACGGGAAGCGGCGCGTATCGCGTGGGTGCTCGCCCTGTGCAAACGCGTGGCCGAAGCGCACGGCGGCACGTTTGAACACGACGATTTCGCCGATGGCGCCACCGTTGCGCTCAGGTTTCGCGTGCCGTTGAGCGCGACCTGATTTAACTTTCGGTCAGCTTGCACCTCTATACTGGCGGTTTCATTTGCGGAGCAGGTTGCTTTGAATCAGGTTGTCGCGCTAATTGGTGCATTGTTGCTCGTCGCGTTGAACGGGTTTTTCGTCGCGGCCGAGTTCGGACTCGTCAAACTGCGCGCCACGCGCGTTCAGGCAATCGCCCGGTCGAACGGTTTGCCGGGCCGTTTGCTGGCCAAGGTCCACGGCAAGCTCGACGCTTATTTGTCCGCGTGTCAGCTCGGTATCACGCTGGCGTCGCTCGGGCTTGGCTGGCTCGGCGAACCGGCATTCGCCGCGTTGTTGCACCCGCTGTTCGCACTTGCGGGTATCGAATCGGTCAAGCTGATTGACGCCGTCTCGCTGTTCTTCGCGTTCTCATGTATTTCATTCCTGCATATTGTGGTCGGTGAGCTTGCGCCGAAATCGTGGGCGATCCGGCGCGCGGAACAAGTCGGCCTGTGGGTCGCCATGCCGCTCTATGGTTTTTATTGGGCAATGTATCCGTTCATCTGGGTGCTGAATTCGAGCGCGAATTTCGTGCTGCGATTGTTCGGACTCGGAACGGGACATGGCGGCGACGCTCACTATTCCACCGACGAACTCAAGTTGATCCTGCGTGGCCGGCGCCTGAGCGGAGCATCCACAACTGCGTTGCCGGACGCAATCGGGGCGGGCGGGTCTGGTGGGGCTGCCGGGTCTCCGGGATCTTCCTATAACGCGGATGAGTGGAACACCATCGCCCATTCGCTCGATTTCAGCCGCATGACGGTCTCGGACCTGATGCGCCCGAACCACGAAATGGTCGGCCTGCGCAACGACGTGCCCATGCGCGACAACATGCAGGTGATCGCGCGTCACCGCTTCAGCCGCTATCCCCTTTTCGCCGATGCCTCCGGCGAACGCGTGCTTGGCATGATTCACTTGAAGGACCTGCTGCTCGCACGCAATGGCGCCGGGCGCGGTCTGCTGCAAGGCCTGACCCGGCAGGACACGGAGCAGGATGAACTGGCCCGGCATGTGCGGCCGGTGCAATACGTGGCGGGCAATCTATCGGCGCTGGAACTGTTCCGCCGCTTTCGCAAGGGCGCGCCGCATTTCGCGCTGGTCGGGCGCAAGGGCCAGAAACCAATAGGATTCCTGACGCTCGATAACCTGCTCGGCGCGCTGGTTGGCCAGATTCACGACGAGTTCCGTCAAGGCGATGCAGACTGGTCGCGCATGGACGACGGCACGCTGATGGGCAAGGGCAGCTTGCCGGTGGTGTCGCTGGAACGGGCTTTAGGGATTGATATCGACGAGGGGCAGGCTGAATCGGTCGGCGGACTCGTGATCAATGCGCTGGGCGATCTGCCGAGCGAAGGGCAACGGGTCGGCTTCGATCGCTTCGATATCGTGGTGAAGAAGATGAACGGGCCACGCATCGTACTTGTGCGCGTGTATCCGCATGAAGAGGTGGCGCTGGAAGCGGAGTGATTTTTCACTCCGCCTTTGGGCCTTGATAAGCCACGTCAAACTCGCGGCACCCCTTCCTCCATCAGCAATGCCACCGGCATCGACGCCAACGCGTCGCGCATGAACAAGCGCTGCCCATCCGACTTCGGCGCGTTCGGGCTCAGCCAGTCGAACAACGCACGTGAAGCCAGCGCTTCCGGCAAAAGCACTGCTGTATCGCCCCAATGAGCGGCATCGACCAGCGGCAGGCCGGTATTATTCTCAGTCAGCAGCGAGTCGGCCAGCCGTGTCGCGATCACCACCGCGTACGCGCTGCCCGCATGCCGCGCAAACGCAATCACGCTATCCGCGTGCGCGCCTTCCACCTTCAGCGGCACGTAAGCGCCTTTCTCGAATAGCGAATGCGCATGTGCGCGCAACGCCAGCGAGCGCCGCACAATACCCAGCTTCACGCGGCCATCGTGCCAGTTCTTCAATTGCTCCGATGGCGCGCCTTCAGCCTCGCCTTCACTCAACCACACGCGCCGTTGCTCGAAGTCGACGGGTCGCCGGTTATCGGGATCGACGAGACTGAAATCCCATAGTTCGGTGCCCTGATAAAGATCCGGCACGCCCGGCGATGTCAACCGCAACAACGTCTGCTGAAAACTATTGATCGCCCCGGTCCGCGCGACGCGCTCCACGAATGCCGGCAACTCGCCGAGAAAACCATCGCGACGTTGAGGCGCGAGGATATCGAAGAGAAAATCGCGGCATGCATTCTCGTACGCTTCATCGGGAGCGAACCAGCTCGTGCGCAACTTGGCTTCACGCAGCGCCTTCAACTGCCACGCGCTCACGCGTTCGGCGAGTGCTTTCACGCCATCGGCGTCGTCGGGGGAAAGCGTCGGCGGCCAGCAGCCGACCAGCGTCTGATACAGCATGGCTTCAGCGGCCGCGCCCGGTGCCCAGTCGTGTTCATCGCCGTTCAGCGGCCGCCGTTGCGGCGTGTTCAACGTCGACCAGCTTCGCAATGTCGCGGCCCATTCATCGGGAATCTCGCTCAATCCCGCGATCCGCGCGCGCACGTCTTCGCCGCGTTTGTGATCGTGCGTCGCGGTGTTGAGCATCGCGTTCGGGAAGCGCTTGGCGCGTTCGAGATTGCCCGCGTGGAATGCATCAACTGACAACGAAAACTCGCCCGGATCGGCGCCCACTTCGTTGCGCGAGATCAGCCGGCCGTATCGATAACACGCGGTGTCTTCGATCGCCTTGGCGGCCACCGGCGAAGTAAGTTGGGAGAACAGAGTTTGTGCGTTGCGTCGATGTGAACCGCTAGAGTTCGAGCCGGCGCTGTTCGCTTGCAGGTTCTGATTGGGCGCGCTGGAGGCGGACTGACGATCCCGATCACGATCCCGGCCGCGATCGAGCAAGCGCTCGCGTTCACGCGGTTTTTCTTCCACGGCATCGTCACCGCCCGGACCACCGAGCCACTGCGCGATCTGATCGAGGATGACAAAATCGGCGGGTGCCAGCGCGGCCTTGGCGCCTTGATAAGCGTGCGAGAAAAAGCGCTCATCTTCTTCGCTGCGCTGGCCACCGACGGGGTAAATCCGGTACACGGGGAAGTGCACCACGAGCTCAGCCACAACCCGTCGCAACGATGAATACGTGAAGTCGCGAGTGACGGGGGTATCGCGTGCGATCCGATGCAACGCTCGCGCGACGCGATCGAGTTCGGCGGACAAGTTCTCGGACAGGATCTTGCGGCGCGCGGCTTCGGCTTCGACGGCAAAGTCCGCTGGACGTCCAGACAATTCGGCCCAGCTTTTTGCCAGCGGTTCGGCGCCGCGCGGATCGTGCAGCAACGCGCCGACGTCGTTCATGAAGTCGTAGCCGGTGGTGCCGTCAATACGCCAGTCGTCACGCACGGGTTCGCCGCGCGCGAGGATTTTTTCGATAACAAAATACGTGCGGTCCTGCTTTAGATTCTCCGGCCGGTGTTCCGCGAGTTCTTCCAGCCGGCCGCGCAAGCGCTGGCAATATTCACGCGGTTCGGCGAGGCCATCGACGTGATCGATTCGCACGCCGTCGATCAGCCCTTCGGTAAACAGCTTGAAAATCAGCGCATGCGATGACTCGAATACTTCGGGGCGCTCGACGCGCATTCCGCCGAGCGTGCTGACATCGAAGAAACGCCGCCAGTTCACTTCGTCCGCGGCGGTGCGCCACCAGGCGAGCCGATAATGCTGACGTTCCAGCAGCCGATGCAAACGGTCGCGGCCGACGGGGTTATCGCCGGAATGCGCTTGCACGGCGGTGTCGATAGCGCGCTTGCCCTCGGCCGTTGCCGCGTACTCTTTCAAAGCCGCCCGCGCTTCGTCGGCGCGCGGCTGGTCGCCGGGTTGCGTGGACAGCCCCGTGAAGCGCTGCGCCATCTCGGGCGCGTAGTCCTGCAGCACTGATGTGAAGTCGAGCGGACTCACCGGGAACGTGTGCGTGTAGTACTCGATCTTGAAGCGCCCCTGATCGGCGTCGAAGACCAGCTTGATCTTGCCGCCTTGCAATTCCTCGCCATACGCCGCGCCCAGGAACGGCGCGAGCACTTTGCCGCGCAGCGCGGGGTCAGGCGAATGCCAGTCGATGTCGAAATAGCGCGCATGCGCCGCGTGGCGTCCCCATTCGAGGATGTCCATCCACCAGAGGTTTTCCGAACCACCTACGCCCATGTGGTTCGGCACCACGTCCACGATCACGCCCATCTCGTGCGCCCGCAGCTTCTCGACGAAACGCCTCAAGCCCTCCTCGCCACCGAGTTCCGGATTGACGCGGGTGTAGTCGACCGTGTCGTAGCCGTGCGTCGAGCCGCGGGTCGCGGTCGTGATCGGCGATAAATACGCGTGGCTGATTCCGAGCGCGGCCATGTAATCGACCTGGCGCGCGGCGTCGTCGAAGGTGAAATCCTTGTGAAGCTGCAGCCGCAGCGTGGAGCGTGGAACGGTCATGGTCTCAGTCGGTGGGTGAAGCGTTATGCGTGGCCGCCTTCGTCTGGGCGGATTTTTTCCGGGCCTGATCGACAGCAAGCAGGCGGTCGACGAACGAATCGTCGTCGAAAAGTTCAGATACGGGTACAGCCAGCCGCCGGCGCCAGTTCGGATGCTCGTCGATGGAACCGGGCAGGTTCGGCATCTCGGCAAGCGCCAGCAAATCTTCCAGCGGGTAAATCGCGAGCGGCGCGGGCGTGGATGCCACGAACGCGAGCGCTTCGTCTACCGGCGCGGTGTGCGGGGAGATGTCGGCGGCCACCGTAACATCGGGCGCGGCGACACCCGCTTCCTGAAACGCAGACCACAGCAATTTACGATCCTCGCCGCGTTCGGTCTGCGCGATTTCGACGGGATCTTGCCCGTCGGCTCGTGCGGCCGTCTGCCCGATCTTCGCGCGCCACACAATGTCCTCGCCGATCCACCAGCCGGTGACTGTAGGCAGATCATGCGTGGTGGTGGTCGCGGCCACGTCGTGATCCCAGTCGGCGGGCGCCTTGAAGCCCGGGCCTTTTTCCGCGCGTTCGAACCAGAGCACGCGGATGCCGAGCAGACCGTGTTCCTGCAAGCGTTCGCGGAAGCCGGGCGGAACCGTGCCCAGATCCTCGCCGATCACAATAGCTTTATGCCGCCACGACTCGAGCGCGATCAGCCGCAACAGGTCGTCGAGCGGATATCGCAAGTACGCGCCGTTCTTCGCGCTTTCGCCATCGGGTACGAGCCAGAGACGCCGCAAGCCGAGAATGTGATCGATACGAATGCCGCCCGCGAGCGTGAACGCGGCACGCAGCATATCGATAAATGCTGAGAATCCCTGTGTCCGCATAGCACGGGGAGAGAACGTGGTGAGGCCCCACGATTGTCCGGCCTGGTTGAACAGGTCTGGCGGCGCGCCAACGGATACGCCTTGCAGCATTTCATCACGATACGACCAGGCGTGGCTGCCCGCACTGTCGCAGCCTACGGCCAGATCGGCAATTAGACCGATCGCCATGCCAGAGTCGCGTGCGACGTGCTGTGCATGCGACAAGCCTTTGGCCGCGAGCCATTGCGCAAAGAGGAAAAAATCGACCTCGTTTTTATGCGCGGCGGCGAATTCCGCGACAGCGGCGCTGCGCGGATCGCGTAGTTCACCGGCCCAATTGCGCCAATGGCCTTCGTTGGCTTCAATTAATTGCGCTGCCTGGAGTGCCTCGAAGCGAGCGTGGTCTTCCAGTGGGCGTCCGCCACGTTTCACGAAGCGGGTGAAATCCTTGTGCAGCATGTCGTTTTCGTGAGCACTGACTTGCGTCTGGAACTGCGCGAACAGCGCGCGCAGCACGGCCAGTTTCGCCGTCACCACGCGCGGCCAGTCGATCAGCTGCAGCGCTTCGAGTTCGGCGGATTCATCGGCGACACCGGCTGTTTTTATGGCCGCCTGCGCCGCTTCCACGCCCAGCACCGCCGCCGGATCAATGTGCGCGATGTTCAGGAACAAGCGCGATGAAGGCGAGTACGGGCTGAACTTATTCGGCTCTGCGCTGAACATGGCGTGCATCGGGCTGATCGCGATTGCATGACTGCCGCGCTGCGCGCTTTCGGATGCAAGCGTCGCGAGCGCGGAGAAATCGCCCACACCGCCATCGCCTGCGCGCCGCAGGCCGTACACCTGCGCGGCGATGCCCCACATCGGCGCGGTCGCTTGCGTGTCAGGTTCGAGCGCGCGCCAGGCGTCGTCGACGGTGTAGCAGCGCGCCGGCGCCACCGCGAGCGTCGTGCGCTGCTCGTTGATCACGAGCGTGTGATAACCCGGCTCGGAGATCGGCGAGAGCAAGGCGGTGGCCCCTTTCGGCGATGTAAACCGCCCGTCGATCACCGCACCGCTTTCCAGTTCTATCCGATATCTCGCGCCTGTTTTCACGGCTGCCATCGGCAGGGAAATGGCGCGATCGATCTCCGCGGTCATCAGCGGCGGCAACTTGCGCCCGGACAATTCGGCATCGAGCGTTGCCGTGCTCTGCTTGAGTTGCGTCGGATTGCCGCAGGGCAGGCCGAGGCGTTCCAGCAACACTTTCAGCGTCTCTTCCGGCACGCGCTGGATCTGCTTGTGCGCGTCTTGCCACTCGACCTCGAAACCGGCCTTGGTGGCGAGCGCCTCAACAGGGCTGGGCGTTTTATCCGGCGTAGCCGGGGTATTGATGGTCGTGCTCACGAGGTTTTCCCCGAAGCTTTGACGCGGCGTGCGTCGTGATTGAACGCGGCATCGGCGAAATCGCCCGTCAGCCACGCGATAAAAGTCTCTGCGCCCAACTCGCCACGATCCGCTGCGTCGCGAGCCCGGGCCGGTGTTTCGAAGACAACCTGGCCCGGCGGATGGTCTGTGAGTGGAACGGTTTGCTTGCCCAGATTGAGTGCGACGGAATAGGTACTGCCATCGCCGAGCCGCCAGTTTGCCAGCACGGCTTTCTCTCCGATCACCTTGGCGCCGAGCGCCTTTGCTCCCCTCAGATGCGGCATCAGCAGTTTGGTGCGCACCGCCAGCGCCGAGCGATAGAAATGCAGCCAGTCGTTGTGATCGGCGGGATGCTTGTTTTCATCGGGCGACGACATCCTGAACGTCTCGATGGCGTTCGGATCGGGAATCTGGGCGCGGCGCTTTTCGTCGGTGAAGGCGGAGAACTTCGCAAATTCTCGGCGACGCCCTTCGCGCACGGCGTCGGCCAGTTCGTCGTGATAGTCGGTGAAGAACAGGAAGGGCTGTGTGGAACCGTACTGCTCGTCCATGAACAGCATCGGGATTTGCGGTGTGAGGAGCATCAGGCCGGTTGCGGCATAGAGCGCGTCTTCTCTGCACAACGCGCGCAAGCGGTCGCCCATTGCACGGTTGCCGACCTGATCGTGGTTCTGCAAAAACATCACGAACGCCGTAGGCGGCAAGTGAGCGCTCGGTTCGCCGCGCGGCTTGCCGTCATGGATGGGCGAGGGCTCGCCTTGATACACGAAGCCTTCGCTCAGCACGCGCGCGAGCTTCTGGATCGGCTGGTCGCTGTAGGCGCTGTAGTAACTCTCGTCTTCGCCGGTTAGCAGGACGTGCAGCGTGTTGTGTGAGTCGTCGCTCCATTGCGCGTTGAAATGCGATTCGAGCAAATTCGACGTGTTGTGCTCGTTCTCCAGCACCAGATGCACGTGCCTCAACGGTTCCACCGACGAACGCACGCGATCCGACAACTCGCGCAACCATTCGTCGTCGTTGATGGCGTGGACGGCGTCGAGGCGCAGGCCATCGAAGCGATATTCCTTGAGCCAGTACAGCGCGTTGTCGAAGAAAAAGTCGCGCACTTGCGGACGTTCGAAATCGATCGCCGGGCCCCACGGCGTATTCATGCCCTCACGGAAAAACGACTTGGCGTACGCGCTCAGATAGTTGCCGTCAGGTCCGAAATGGTTATAGACCACGTCGAGGAAGACCATCAGTCCAAGGCCATGCGCGGTGTCGATGAGCGTCTTCAGTTCATCGGGCGTGCCGTAGGCCGAATCGGGCGCGTAGGGGAGCACGCCGTCGTAACCCCAATTGCGGCTGCCGCTGAAGTCGTTGAGCGGCATCAGTTCAATAGCCGTCACGCCGAGGTGCGCGAACTCCTTCAGGCGGCGGGTCACGCCGGCATAACCGCCCAGCGCGCCTACGTGCACTTCGTAAAGCACCGTTTCTTCCCACGGCCGGCCGTGCCAGTTTGTGTTTTCCCAACGATACGCACGCGGGTCGATCACTTCGCTCGGACCGTGGACGTCGTCGGGCTGGAAACGGGAGGCCGGGTCGGGCACCGCCAGATCCGCATTGATCCGATATCGATAGCGCGTGCCCGCGCCGCCTTCGGCCAGCGTTTCGAACCAGCCGTCGCCGGTGGAGGTCATATCAGTGAGTGTGGCGGCCGCACCCTCTTCAGTGGGGTAGAGCTCCAGTTGCACCGCTTTCAGCGAGGGTGCCCAGAAGCGATAACGCGTGTGTCCGGCGTCGGTGAGATGAGCGCCGAAGGGCAGACAATAGGCATGGTGACGCTTGTGCGGATCGATTGGGGTTTCGGACATGATGTGTGTGCCTTCAGTGCGCTTGGTCAGTTGCTTGGCTTGGAACCTGCCCGGTGATTGTTGACGTCTTTATGCCTCTTAAAGCCGTCTTTGACCCGTTCAATTTTCCTCCTTTGCGGGCGGCGCGTGCTCAGGTATGGGCGTTTTCCAGGGTTCCGCTGTCCGTCGCGGTCCGATCGTGCCCGGGTCCGGCGGCAACGCCGTCAGAAGCCGCGGCCCTTCGTGGGCGCCGGCCATCCATACAGCCTGCCAGTCGGCTTCGCCGGTTGGCTGCGCGAGCAGCACGGCTACGCTGTGCGGCTGCACCTCCAGTTCCCCGCCAATCAGGGGGTACTGCAGCGCGTCGGGCACAGCGCTATCCATGAGCACATTCCATTCCAAGTGCGGCGCGGGCGCGGAGAAATTCAGCGCTTGCGATGATCCATTCATCATGATCAGCATGACATCGACTTCCCCGTTCAGACCGGGTCCCGCGCGACGCAGCGTCAGCGCCCGTCCCTCGGGATCCTGCCATGCGTCGATCGTCAGCGCCGCGCCGCTTTCGTCGAACCAGCTGACGTCGTAGAGACCGGGCAACACTTCGCGATCACCTTGGAGAAAGCGCATTTCCCGCAGCAGCGGGTAGTTTTTGCGCAGCGCGATGACGCGGGCGACGAACTCCGTCATCGTGCGGCCGGCGGGCGAATCCGCCTGCGCCCAGTCGATCCACGAAATCTCGTTGTCCTGGCAATACGCGTTGTTGTTGCCGCGTTGCGTGCGGCCGAATTCGTCGCCGGCGAGCAGCATGGGCGTGCCGAGCGACAGCAGGTTCGTTGCGATCAGCGCGCGCGCCACGCGGCCGCGGGTTTCGAGGATATCGGGGTCATCGGTCGGGCCTTCTTCGCCCCAGTTTGAGCTGCAGTTTTCGTTGTGGCCGTCGTTGTTGCCTTCCTTATTCAATTCGTTGTGTTTCTGCTCGTAGGCCGTCACGTCCGCGACTGTGAAACCGTCGTGCGAAGCGACAAAATTCACCGATGCCCACGGCTTGCGCATGCGCCGGTGAAACAGCTCGGCGGAGCCGGTCAGGCGCGCGGCGAGATCCGGGCGCACGCCGGCGTCACCGCGCCAGAAGCGGCGAATGCCATCGCGGAATTTATCGTTCCATTCGGCGAATCCTGGCGGGTGGTTGCCGACCTGATAACCGTCCGGGCCGATATCCCACGGTTCGGAAATCATCTTGCGCGTGTTGAGGATCGGGTCCTGGCGGATGGCGTCGAAGAAACCGGAACCCGGGTCGAAACCGTGGCCTTCACGGCCTAACGTGACGCCGAGATCGAAGCGGAAGCCATCGATATTGAACGCCGTTGCCCAGTATCGCAGCGAGTCCATGACCATCTGCAGGACGCGCGGATGCGACAGGTTCACCGTATTGCCGCACCCGGTCTCGTTGATATAGCGGCGTTCGTCTCCGGGAATCAGGCGGTAGTAGCTGGCGTTATCGAGGCCGCGCCACGACACCGTCGGCCCGAGTTCGTTGCCTTCGCATGTGTGGTTGTAGACCACGTCGAGAATCACTTCGATACCCGCTGCGTGTAGCCGGCGCACGGCGATGCGCATTTCGTTCAGACGGTTGGTTGACAGGTAGGACGGTTCGGGTGCGAAGAACGCGGCGGTGTTGTAGCCCCAGTAATTCTTGAGACTGCGTTCGACGAGGAAGCGGTCGTTGAGAAAGGCGTGTACGGGCAGAAATTCGACTGCGGTCACGCCGAGCTTCTGCAAGTGTTCGATGAACCACGGCGATGACAGTGCTGAAAACGAGCCGCGTTCGTGCTGGCGGATGTCCTGGCGCAGCATGGAGGTGCCGCGCACGTGCGTTTCGTAGATGACGGTTTCGCCCCAGGGGACGTTCGGGCGTGTGTCGCGGGACCAGTCGAAGGCGTCGTCGGTGACGACGCATTTGGGGGTGGCGGGGGCGGAATCGCGTCGGTCCATTGAAAGGTCGAGGCGGTTCGAATGCACGCGATAGCCGAACAGTGCGTCGGACCAGCGCCATTGGCCGACGAGTTTCTTCGCGTAGGGGTCGAGGAGGAGTTTGTGGGGATTGAAGCGATGGCCTTGATGTGGCTGGTAGGGGCCATGGGCGCGGAAACCGTAGACCGTGCCGGGGTGTGCGCCGGGGAGGTATCCGTGCCAGATTTCATCGGTGCATTCCGGCAGTTCGAAGCGGGCGAGCTCCTTGCGGCCGGTGGTATCGAAGAGACAGACTTCGATTTTGTGTGCGTTCGCTGAGAACACTGCAAAGTTGACGCCTAAACCGTCCCAGTTGGCTCCGAGCGGGTAAGCCGCGCCCGGGAGTAACTTGTCGGGAAATGAATTAGCCATAGGGTTTCCGTTCGCACTCGGTTTTGGGGTTTTTGGTGGTTATTCGCTGGCGCTCGGTCGGTAGTTGATCTTTGGGTGCCAGTGGGTGTTTTTGAAGGGTGACGGGGCGGTTAGGTGGTTTGGGGTTTAGCGGTTGGGGGCAGGGGAAGGGTAGGGTCAGGATCGGGGTGGCGGGTTCCAGGGCCAGCGGTTGGGGTCAATGCCGGGTTGGTGCTTTCGGCCTTAGTGGTCTGCATGACTCGGATTTTCTCTTTATCACTATTAGCCACTGTGCGTGGCGCCCGTCATTTCTTTGTCCAAAGCGACAAAGAAACGAAGCAAAGAAAACGCTTTTAACCGCTCTACCCTAAGTGTCCACAGCGTGCAGTTTTGATTCATAGGTGCCCCAAAAGCACAGTGCTCGCCAGAGCGAAGGATGTGTGAAACCCTCCTTCTCCGAACACTGGTTTTGACACGCTTCGCCACCAGTGACTGAATCCGCCCAAGGGGCACCCCGCGCTATCCGCGTGAACCATCCACCAAATCATTACGCACGACGAACCACATCGCCAACCCACTAAGAAACCAAGCCGTAAAAATGCGTGAGGCCGCAAGCACGCAGACCACACATACAACCTACAAAAAGAAACAGCAAATAAACGTGCGGCCCCGTGGTGCACGCTGATAGTCTTGCCAACCACTTAGCGCCAACCACTTGGCCTGAACCACTCAGCCCGAACCACTCAGCCCGAACCACTCAGCCCGAACCACTCAGCCCGAACCACTCAGCCCGAACCACTCAGCCCGAACCACTTAGCAGAGACCACTCAGCAGAGACCACTCAGCAGAGACCACTCAGCAGAGACCACTCAGCAGAGACCACTCAGCAGAGACCACTCAGCAGAGACCACTCAGGCCGGACCTCGGTGTGGACCATTCAGCCAACCGACTAAAAAACGAAATTTCAAATATGCGTGATGTCGTGCGGGTTCCTTGGCAAGGGTGCTTGCCCGAGAGCACTGGTGGCGAAGCGTGTCTATGTCAGGATTCGCGAGAAGGAGGGGTTCAAACATTCGTTGCTCTAGCGAGCACCGTGCTTTTGGGGCACCTATGAATGGGAA
>NZ_LMUF01000024.1 GCF_009766085.1 Burkholderia sp. S171
CGTTTCTTTGTCGCTTTGGACAAAGAAATGACGTGCCGCCACGCACAGTGGCTAACAGTGATAAAGAAAAAATCCGACTCTCGCAGACCACTAAGCCCGAAAGCACCAACCCAGCATAGACCCCGACCGCTACCCCTCAAGAACCCACGATCAACCCCAAGCTCCGCACTCCGCACTCCGCCCTTCGCGCCAGCAACCCCTCCTGTCCACCGGCGCGAGCGCCCCCTCCTACCCTATCCAGCGCCGCGCATTCTGAAACACGCGCAACCACGGACTCGCGTCCCCAGTCCAACCCTCCGGCGTCCAGCTCATCTGCACATTCCTGTGCACCCGCTCCATATGCGGCATCAGCACCGTGAAGCGTCCATCAGGCGTCGTCACCGACGTAATACCCTCCGGCGATCCATTCGGATTCAACGGATAACGCTCGGTTGCAGCGCCTTGGTTATCGATGAAACGCATTGCGACTAATGCGTTCGCAGAATCACCTTGCTGCGAGAAATCCGCAAAGCCTTCGCCATGCGCAACGGCCACCGGAATCCGCGAACCTTCCATTCCGGCGAAGAATATCGACGGCGAGCTTTGAACTTCAACCGATGCAAACCGCGCCTCGAACTGCTCCGATTTGTTGCGAGTAAACTTCGGCCACGCATCCGCGCCAGGGATCATCGAAGCGAGGCTGCTCATCATCTGGCAACCATTGCAGATGCCCAGCGCAAAGGTGTCCGTGCGACCGAAAAACGCCTCGAACATATCAGCCAGACGCGGGTTGAAACGAATCGTCTTCGCCCAGCCTTCGCCCGCACCCAGCACGTCGCCGTAAGAGAAGCCGCCGCAAGCCACCGCACCCGCAAAGTCAGCCAGCGTGACGCGGCCTTCCAGCAAATCGCTCATGTGGACGTCGTGGGTGTCGAACCCCGAACGATCGAACGCGTAAGCCGTTTCCAGATGCGAATTGACGCCCTGCTCTCGCAGGATCGCCACGCGCGGACGGGCACCCTTCGCAATGAACGGAGCCGATACATCCTGCGCCGGATCAAAAGTCAAAACCGGCGAGATGCCCGGATCAGCAGGATCGAGCAACGCGTCGTATTCGGCATCGGCACAGGCGGGGTTATCGCGTAACCGCGCGATGCGCCAGCTCACTTCGCTCCACGCACGGTGCAATTCATGGCGCGGAGCCTCATAAATCTTCTTGGCATCGCGATAAATTTCGATTGTGTCCCGCTCGTTCGGCTTGCCGATCACTTCGCTGCAACCAAACAAGCCATGCTCGCGCAACACAGCCAGCACGGCATCGCGATCCGCCAAAGGCACCTGAATCACGCCGCCCAACTCTTCCGAGAACAGCGCGCGAATGGTCCGATCTTCACGACGGCCGCTCGTCTGCTTCGCCCAATCCTTGGCATCGCCGTAATCAGATTCGTGGTTGGGATCGAGGATCAGCATGTCGACGTTCAGCGACACGCCCACATGTCCCGCGAACGCCATTTCGCAGACGGTGGCCCAGAGGCCGCCATCGGAACGATCGTGGTACGCGAGCAGCTTGCCCGCCGCATTCAGCGACTGGATAGCGTTAAAGAACCGCTTCAGGTCCTCGGCGTCGTCAACGTCGGGAACCGTATCGCCAATCTGCTGCGTCACTTGCGCCAGAATGCTGCCGCCAAGACGATTCTTGCCGCGGCCGAGGTCGATCGAGATCAGCACCGTATCCGTGCCGCGCTGCAATTGCGGCGTGAGTTGTCGGCGCACATCTTCAACCGATGCAAACGCCGAAATGATCAGCGACACCGGCGACACGACTTCCTTCGCCGCACCCGTTGCGTCCTGCCACTTGGTGCGCATCGACAGCGAATCCTTGCCGACCGGAATACTGATGCCCAGCGCCGGGCACAACTCCATGCCGATAGCCTTCACGGTGTCAAACAGCGCCGCGTCTTCGCCAGGACTGCCGCACGCGGCCATCCAGTTGGCGGACAGCTTCAGCTTGTTCAACGATTCGATTGGCGCCGACGCGATGTTCGTCACCGCTTCACCCACCGCCATGCGTCCGGATGCAGGAGCATCGATCACGGCAAGCGGCGTGCGTTCGGCAATGGTCATTGCTTCGCCACGGAAGCCCGCGTAATCCATGGTGGTGATCGCGCAATCGGCGACGGGCACTTGCCACGGGCCGACCATCTGGTCGCGCGCCGTCGTGCCGCCCACCGAGCGATCGCCAATCGTGATCAGGAACGATTTGCTCGCGACCGTCGGGTGCTTCAGCACGCTCACCGCGATCTCCGACAACACCATTCCGGTTACATCGACGGGTTCGAACGTCAAGACCTCGCGCTTCACGTCGCGATGCATCTTGGGCGTCTTGCCGAGCAGGACTTCCATGGGCATATCGACGGGTTCGAGCTTTTCATCCGCGCTCTTCAAGTCGTCGATCAACTGCAGTTGGCGCGCGTCCGTCGCGACACCCACCACAGCGACCGGGCAACGTTCACGCGTGCAGATCGCTTCGAAGGCCGGGAGGCTTTCCGGCGCGATAGCCAGAACGTAGCGTTCCTGCGCTTCGTTCGACCAGATTTCGCGCGGCGACAAACCCGATTCTTCAAGCTGCACGCGACGCAATTCGAATCGCGCGCCCTTGCTGGCCCCATCGACCAGTTCGGGGAACGCATTCGATAACCCGCCCGCGCCCACGTCGTGGATGCTGAGGATCGGGTTCTCAGCGCCCAACTGCCAGCACGCATTGATGACTTCCTGCGCGCGCCGCTGGATTTCCGGGTTGCCGCGCTGGACGGAATCGAAATCGAGTTGCGCGGTATTCGCGCCGGTCGCCATCGAACTCGCCGCGCCGCCGCCCATGCCGATCCGCATGCCCGGACCGCCGATCTGGATCAGCAACGATCCCGCCGGCAGATCCATCTTGTGCGTGTGCTGATCCGAGATATTGCCAATACCGCCCGCGATCATGATCGGCTTGTGATAACCCCGCACGCGCCCGGCAGCATTCTGCTCATACGCGCGGAAATAGCCGCCCAGATTGGGCCGGCCGAATTCGTTGTTGAACGCGGCCGCGCCGATCGGGCCATCGATCATGATCTGCAAAGCCGACGCAATGCGCTCCGGTTTTCCATACGGCTCATGCGCGTCCGAAGGATTACGCTGGGGCACCGGCACGGCGCTGTCGCGGGCGTTTTCCCACGGCTGGCGTGCATCGGGCAAGTCCAGATTCGATACCGTGAAACCGGCCAGGCCCGCTTTCGGACGCGCGCCGCGGCCCGTTGCGCCTTCGTCACGGATCTCGCCGCCCGAGCCTGTTGCCGCGCCAGCGAACGGCGAGATGGCGGTCGGGTGGTTATGCGTCTCCACCTTCATCAACGTGTGCGTCAACTCGGTGTGACGGCCGTAATGTTCGTCCGAACCGCGCGGGAACCAGCGCTCGGCCGTGCCGCCTTCCATGATCGCCGAGTTGTCCGAATACGCAACGATGGTTCCGGCGTGATTCAGCTTCTCGGTGTTGCGGATCATGTTGAACAGCGAAATGTCCTGCGGCTCGCCGTCGATGGTCCACTGCCCGTTGAAAATTTTGTGACGGCAATGTTCGCTGTTGGCCTGCGCGAACATCATCAACTCGACGTCGGTGGGATTGCGCTGCAACTCCTTGAACGAATCAACGAGATAGTCGATTTCATCTTCCGCCAGCGCCAAGCCCAGTTCCGCGTTCGCCGTTTCCAGCGCGCCGCGGCCATGGCCGAGGATATCGACGGCCTGCAGCGGCTGAGCCGGCAGTTCGTCGAAGAGATGCAGTGCGTGATCCCGCGACGGCGCCACGCTTTCGGTCATCCGGTCGTGCAGCGCGGCAACAACGGCTGCGCGCTCCTGCTCGCCCAACGCCTTCTTGCCGCCAATGCCACTGCCGAGCAAGCCGCTTTTCAGGATCACCGTATATTCGATGCCCCGCTCGATCCGCCGGACCTGCGTAAGCCCACAGTGATGCGCAATATCGGTCGCCTTGCTCGCCCACGGCGACACCGTGCCGAAGCGCGGCACGACCATGAAGGTCTCTTGCGCGCCGCGCTCCGTGCTGGCCTCGAACGGCGCGCCGTAGTGCATCAGCGCGTGGATGCGGTTGCTGTCGTCATCGGAGAGCGGTTCGGCCGAGTTCACGAAATGCAGATACTGGCCGCGCACGCCGACAATTGCCGGGTCGATGCGCGTCAATGTTTCGAGCAGGCGGGTTTGACGGAAATCGGAGAGGGCCGAAGCGCCGGGGAAACACGAGAAGTGGGCCATTGTCACGGTGCTTAGAAGACGTCGAGACGAGAGACGTCGGAGCCAAATGCGGCAGTGCCGCAACTGGCGGTGGGAAGACCCGGATTATAACCCGGAAGTGTCTCGAAAACGGACCCGGGGCCAAGCCGTGAAACGGCCCGGCGGCATGCCCGCAATCTCTGAAATACGCCCGGAACGTTTTTGGGAAGATCCGGCGGTGCACTTCAAGGGCCTTGCCACGCAAGGGTTTTCAGCCGCCGGCGCGCTCACCGGTGCCGCTGTGTCACGCCTCTTGGCGTCCCGTCGACGCCCGTTTGGCGCTATGATGGCGCGCTTTCCCTGACCGGCGTTTGGTCGCACAAAAAGTCACACAAACGCCGGTTCGCCTCTCTCACGAGAATCCCGGCGAATCCCGGGCGCCCTGACACAGTCGGGCGCCGGCTCGTGAACCAGTCTGGTCTTGCGCCTTCGGGCGAGAACGAATCATGGATGTCATCGTTATCGGCGGCGGAATCGCCGGCATCGCCACCGCGTATCAATTGCGTGCAAACGGCCACCGCGTCTGCGTGGTCGAGCGCCATGCCACCGTTGCGCAGGGCGCAACCTACGGCCATGGCGGCTCCGTGCTGCCCTCACCGCTCGACGTGTGGTTCGGACCGACGTTCATGCAGACACGCCGCTCGGCCAAAACCGGCGTCGTGTACAAACCCGGCTTCAATTCCGATACCCGCGAGTTCGCCAAGCAACTCGCGCGATTCAAGGATCCGGAGCTTTTCACCAGTCAATACGCCGCTTTGCGGCCGCTGGTGGACATATCGCGCGATGTGATCGCTGATATCGACTCCCGATACGCACTCGATTACGAGCAGCGCACCGGCGTGCTGCACGTGTTCCGCCATGAACGCGATCTCGAGCTGGCGCAGTCCGCCATTGCGCTGCTGCAGCGCTTTGAGACGCCGCACCGTGTGCTCACGCCCGAGGAATGCGTGGGGGCGGAGCCGTCCATTCCCGATGATCCGCCGCTTGCGGGTGGCGTTTTGCTTGGCGATGCCCGCACCGCCAATTGCCCGTTGTTTACCAAGCTGCTGAAGCAGGTGCTGGAAGACAGCGGCGTGCAGTTCCAACTTGGCCGCGAAGTAACCGCCATTCGCGCCGACGCCCAGCGTGCCGCTGTAGAACTCGGACCGCGCGCGGGTGAAGTCGACGGCAAGGGCCGCAAATCCCGCGACGTCGAACTGATCGGCGCCGATGCCATCGTGGTCGCGGCCGGTACCGGCACGTCGGCGTTGCTGGCCACGCTGGGAATCACGCTGCCGTTGCATCCGCTGCGTTTGCACACCCTGACCGCGCCGATTGCCTACGAGGAACGCGCGCCGCACATTACGGTCGTCGATTCCGTGAAGCGCATCACCATGACGCGAATCAACCAGCGCATGCGTGTAACCGGTGGCGCGGTGCTGGAGAGCGTGGCAAAAGCCCACAAGCCGATGAACGAAAGCATGACGCGGCGCGCCCTTGCGCTGCTCGGCCAGGCGACGCACGACTGGATTCCAGGCGCGGCGAAGGTATCGGCGGCGCGGGCCTGGGACGGCATCAGGCTGGTGTCGCCCGATGGCTTGCCCGTGGTGAGCCCGACCGCGCATGCCCGCTTGTTCATCAACGCGGCGCACGGGCCGGCAGGCTGGGGGATCGCTTGCGGGGCGGCCAAGGTGGTGGCGGCCATGGTCTCCGGAATCACGCCCGACGTGCCGGTTGAAACGCTCAGCGCGCTGCGGATGGACCGGTTTTAGGAAGGTTTGAGCGTCAGTTTGAACCTCGTTCGGCTTAAATTCCGGGCAGCGAAAGGGTCCGCAAAGCGAATAGCGATGCGGCCTGACGAAATACAAAAACGCAGCAGCAAACGTCTTTCACGAAAGTAAAACACTTTACGAATTGGCTGGCCGGCGTTTGCGGCCATTTGGGCGCAATAATTGCGATGAGTTCACGCACTCCTCCTACGCAGGCGCCATGACCGACTCTTTCGTTTCAAACTTTCCTTCTCCGCCCTACGTCGAGCCACGCGATCACGCGCTGGCGCTGCTGACACTTGGCGAACTCCGCACGCTTGAAAGCCGCGCCGCGGCGTCCCTGCCCGCGAATACGCTGATGGGGCGCGCCGGGGCTGCCGCGGCGCAATTTGTCATCGATCAGAACCAGAATGGGCATGCGCCGCATCTTGCCGCCCTGCCAGTGTGGATCGTGGCCGGTCCGGGCAACAATGGCGGCGATGCGCTCGTGATGGCTGCCCGCTTGCGGCAAGCCGGTATCGATGTCGAAGTCTGCATGCCGGTGGAAGTGAAACCCGACGATGCACGCTGGGCGCTCGCCGAAGCCCGGCAAGCGGGCGTGAAAATCACCGCCGAATCCCCTCACTCTTTCGATAACTTCGGCTGGCTCGTCGACGGCATGTTCGGGATTGGTCTCGGACGACCGCTGGAAGGCGTGTTCGCGGATCTGGCCGCGCGCCTGTCACGGCGTTCCAAGGCGGGCGGCGGCGTGCTTGCGCTGGATATCGCGAGCGGGCTGTCGAGCGACACCGGCGAACCGGTCAGCCGCAGCGCCGACGGCCGCGCGCAGGCCGTGCGCGCCACGCACACCATCACGTTTATCGGCGCGAAACCGGGCCATTTCACCGGCGATGGCCGCGACCTCACGGGCAAGCTTTATATCGCTGATCTGGGTGTCAAGCCGCCCGTTGAACCCTCGGTCGTGCTGAACGCGCCATCTCTGTTCGGTTCGCACTTGCCGCCCCGCAATTACGCGACCAACAAGGGCACGTTCGGCACGCTGGCCGTGCTCGGCGGCGACACCGGCATGTGCGGCGCGCCGATCCTGGCCGCGCGCATGGCGTTGTACGGGGGCGCGGGCAAAGTCAACGTGGCGTTCATCGGCACTGATTCGCCGCCTTATGACCCACCGCATCCGGAACTGATGCTGCACCACGTCGACCAGATCTCACTCGACAAGATGAACGCGCTCGCGGTCGGCTGCGGCATGGGCCAGAGCGAGCGTGCGAAGAAGGTGCTCGCTGATGTCCTCGCGCTCGACGTCCCCAAGCTCTTCGATGCCGACGCGCTCAACCTGATTTCATCGGATGAAAAGCTGGCTGCCAAGGTCGCCGAACGAGGCGCTCGCGGGGATCCGTGCGTATTGACGCCGCATCCGCTCGAAGCCGCGCGTTTGCTCGGATCGGATGTGAAAAAGGTGCAAGCGGATCGCATCGCGGCGGCCCGGCAACTGGCGGCGCGTTTCGCTGCGGTCGCTGTGTTGAAAGGCACGGGCACGATCATCGCTGCGCCGGACGGACGCGTTTCGGTGAACCCCACCGGCAATGCCGCGCTCGCGACAGGTGGGACAGGCGACGTGCTGGGCGGGTTGATCGGCGCCTTCCTCGCGCAACGGCTGCCGGCTTATGAGGCGGCGCTGGCGGGCGTTTATCTGCATGGGCTGGCCGCTGAAGAGTTGACCGCGGAAGGCGAAGGTCCCGCAGGATTAACCGCAGGAGAGCTGGCTCCGAAGGTACGGAGTTTGCTCAACCGGCTTTTTTACGCTGCATAACTCGGCAACATGGTCAAGGCGCGGATCCCTGAAGTCCGTCGCTGGCGCCGTTCGCCAGCGGCGTCTATCCATGCAACGCGAGGCCAACGCGGGCACCGCCTGCACGCGCCGTTTATCCCGGACAAACGAAACACGAAGCCGTGGCCGATACGCTTAACCTTCATGCAAGCAATCATTCATCCATCGTGGCTATACTTGTTGACTCGCGCGTAGGTCGCTCGATAAGTCAGTCGAGATGGACCTCATCAAACTCCGCGCGATGCACAGCACTTCCCGTCACCCTCTGATAAACGGACCGTTATGACGCTCAATTCGCTCCCTGCCTGGCCGGCGCTCCGGACGCATTACGATGCCATCCGTGACGAACGCCTGCGCGACTGGTTCGCGCCGCAAAATGACACAACGCCGTCCCGCGCCGAGCGCCTGACTTTTGATGGCGGCGGCATCTCCATCGACTTCTCGAAGAACCGCATCACCGAAGCCACGATCAAGCTGCTTATCGAACTCGCGCAGCAGGCCAAGGTCGCTGACAAGCGGGAAGCCGTATTTTCCGGCGATATCGTCAACGTCACGGAACATCGCGCGGTGCTGCACACGGCCTTGCGTTCCACCGACGACAACTCCCCGTTCCAGAAGGAAATCCGCGCTGAAAAAGCCAAGATGGCCGCGTTTGCGAACAAGGTACGCGACGGCTCGTGGACCGGCTACACCGGCAAGCGGATTCGCCATGTGGTGAACATCGGCATTGGCGGCTCGGATCTCGGACCGAAGATGGTCGTGCATGCCTTGCAGCACCTGGCACAGCCGGGTCTGGATACGCATTTTGTCTCGAACGTCGATGGCGCCGATATCTACAACGTGCTGAAGGACATCGACGCTGAAGAGACGCTGGCTATCGTGGTGTCGAAGACGTTCACCACGCAGGAAACCATGACCAACGCGCGCTCCATGCGC
The DNA here is from genome assembly GCF_009766085.1 of Burkholderia sp. S171. Lineage (GTDB taxonomy): Bacteria > Pseudomonadota > Gammaproteobacteria > Burkholderiales > Burkholderiaceae > Caballeronia. Next base: position 8,818 of record NZ_LMUF01000024.1, read on the forward strand.
GAGTGGTTCGTGAAAAGCGGCTGCCCCGAAGAAGCGCTGTCGAAGCACTTCGTGGGGGTATCGGCGAATCCTGAGGAAGTGGTCAAGTTCGGCATTGCGAAGGAAAACGTCTTCGAGATGTGGGACTGGGTCGGCGGCCGTTATTCGCTATGGTCGACGGTGGGTCTGTCGATAGTGATCTCGGTCGGACCGGAGAACTTCGAGAAGCTGCTGGCCGGCGCGCATGCCATGGACGAGCACTTCCGCACCGCGCCGTTCGAGCGCAACCTGCCCGTGCTGATGGGCATGATTGGCATCTGGTATCGCGACTTCTTCGAGTCGCAAAGCGTGATGGTCGCGCCGTACTCGCAAGCCATGCGCTACCTGTCTTCGTATCTCCAGCAACTCGAGATGGAGAGCAACGGCAAGTCGGCACGGCTCGACGGCACCATGGTCGATTACCCGACCGCCGCCGTGATCTGGGGCGAACCCGGCACGAATGGCCAGCACGCGTTCTACCAGATGCTGCATCAGGGTCCGACGTTGATCCCGGTCGACTTTATCGCCGTGTTGACGCCGGAACATCCGCTGGTCGATCATCACGCCAAGCTGCTCGCGAACTGCTTCGCGCAAAGCGAAGCACTGATGCTCGGGCGCACGCTGGAAGAAGCGAAGAAGGTCGCGGGGCCGGGCAAGGAAGAACTGGCAACGCACCTGAGTTTCCCCGGCAATCGCCCGACGACAACGATTATTCTCGATGCCCTCACGCCCGAGACATTGGGCGCGGTCATCGCGCTGTACGAGCACAAGGTGCTGGTGCAAGGCGCGGTGTGGGACATCAACTCGTTCGATCAGTGGGGCGTCGAGCTGGGCAAGATTCTCGGCAAAGTGGTCGAAGCCGATATCACCAGCGGCAAGGCCGATCCCACGAAGCATGATTCGTCGACATCGGCGTTGATCGCGCGTGCACAGGCTGCTTTGAAGGGGCTGTAAGCGCTTTATGCTGAAAGATGTCTCGCGGTTTCTACTGATGAGGGGCGCGGGATGTCTTTCGTTCGCACTTGGGTTGGTCGTAGTGGTCGAGGTTGGTGCCGGGGTGGTCGGTTTTGGGGTTAGCGGTCGGAGTCTATGCCGGGTTGGTGCTTTCGGCCTTAGCGGTCTGCGAGAGTCGGATTTTCTCTTTATCACTGTTAGCCACTGTGCGTGGCGCCCGTCATTTCTTTGTCCAAAGCGACAAAGAAACGAAGCAAAGAAAACGCTTTAACCACGCTACCCTAAGTGTCCACAGCGTGCAGTTTCTATTCATAGGTGCCCCAAAAGCACGGTGCTCGCCAGAGCACCGGATGTGTGAACCCCTCCTTCTCCGAACACGGATTCTGACACGCTTCGCCACCAGTGATTGAACCTGCCAAGGGGCACCCCGCGCTATCCGCGGACAACCTTCCACCGAATTTGTACGCACGCCGAATCACGCCGCCAACGTACCTCGAAATGAGGCCGCAGGACGCGTGAAGCCGTGAGCGACGAATTCCATGTAACCGACCAGCTGACTCACCAAAGGTTGAAGCCGCCGCTTCAATTTTTGGTGGGCTGACCGCGTGCTTACGCGGTTATTTTCGTCGGTTGCGGCCTTACATATTTTGGGGCTTTATTACTTGGCGGGTTGGCGGCGTGGTCCGTCGTGCGTACAAATTGGTGGTTGGTCGTCCGCGGATAGCGCGGGGTGCCCCTTGGCAGGTTCAATCACTGGTGGCGAAGCGTGTCAGAATCCGTGTTCGGAGAAGG
>NZ_LMUF01000025.1 GCF_009766085.1 Burkholderia sp. S171
TGGCTAACAGTGATAAAGAGAAAATCCGACTCACGCAGACCACTAACCCTGAAAGTAGCACCCCGGCATAAACTCCGACCCCTAACCCTGGAACCTGGCACCCTGACATTGATCCCGACCACCAACTCTGGACCGTACAGCGCCGCCCATCCCCAAACCCCAAACCTGTCCACCGGCGCGAGCGAACCCTTTGCGCGAGCGAACCCTTTATTCCGATGGCTCGAAACGGTCCAGCCATTCACCAAACATCTTGCGTGCGGCGCGCTCAAGCGCGGGACCGTGCCGGACGGTATCGGCGCGTAATGCAGTCACAGTAGTCCCGCTTTCTGCCACTTCGCCTGGATAGGCAACCAGCCAGGTTTCAAAACGGTCGACCAGGACTTCCGGATGGCATTGCAGGCCCAGGACGTGATCGCCCCAGCTGAACGCCTGATTCTCGCAAAGATCCGTAGATGCAAGCCGCGTGGCACCATCGGGAAGATCGAAGGTATCGCCATGCCAATGAAGAACCGGTATCGGCTGACCATCTGCCTCGAAATGCCGTAAAGCGGAAGCCCGTCCTGCGTCGGTCAAGGTCAGCGCCTTCCAGCCAAGTTCTTTTTGCGCCGCCGGATAAACCTTCGCATCCAGCGCACGGGCAATCAACTGCGCACCCAGGCAAATGCCGATAGTCGGCAACCCCGCCGCAATGCGTTTTTCCAGCATGGCGAGCAACGGATTCAGATGGGGAAAGAGCGCGTCGTCATAAGCGCCGATCGGGCCGCCGAGGACGACCATTAACGATGTATCGAGCGGATTGGGCGCGTCGATGCGAGCGCGGCCCACGTCGAGATAACGGACCAGTTGGCCACGATCGCCGAGCACCAGTTCCAGGCTGCCAAGATCTTCGAAATGGACGTGGCGTATCGCCAGGACTTCACGTTTCATCGGCGGTCACCCAGGAAAGCCGGCAAGCTGAGATCAGCGCACGCGGCATCGGGCGGCGCACACAAAGGAGAGGCACGGTCGAGCAGCCAGCGCGCCGGCGGCGGGTGCGCGGCTCGAATAGTCCACCGACAAGTCTAACCAAAACCGCCGTGCTTCGCGCTCAAGGCGCGAAGCACGGACGGCGAACCTGAAGCTTCAGGCAGGGACGCTTATGCGACCTGCGCGAAGATCTTCCAGTTCTTCTTCTGCTTGGCGAGATCGCCTTCTTCGTATACCGAACAATCGAGACGCAGGTCGGTATCGGCCATGTCGATGTTCAGCAACGCGCAGTGATGCGGCGTCTTCTTCGGGTTCTTGCTCGCTTCCAGGTGCGTGCAGCTCAGGCACATGCGATGCGGCGGAATCTGCTGCACCACTTCGAGCTGTCGAATGGTCTTGAGCAGGCTCCGGTACAACTGCGACTGCTCATCGGCTTTCAACGTGCCAACTGCCTTCGACAAGAACTCCGGCCATACCAGCGCCTTCTTGGCCGCCGTCTTTCCGCGTGCGGTCAGGCGCACAGCCAGCGCGCGCCCGTCGTCCAGCGCGCGGCGCTTTTCGACCAGACCCTTGCCTTCCAGCGTGCTGACGGCATCGCTCGTGGTCGCGGCGGTCAACGCCGTTTCACGTGCGATCTCGCCAAGCCGCATTGGACCGCGCCGCTGCATCAACAGGACCAGAATTTCGCCCTGGGTCGGCGTCAAGCCCGCACCCTCAGCCCATTCCCATGCCTGGCTACGCATCGCCGTGCTCAACCGCAGTAAGCCATGGGTCACCCGCCCTGTGGCCTGCTCTCCGTATACGCCTTCGCTCATAGTCGTTCGCTTCGTCTTTCTTGATGCTTATCTGATGGTTCGGCAACGGCTTGAAACCGGTAAAACGACAGACCCCGCTCGTTTTACCCAAGTCGCTGCTGGCTCAATCGCCGACGTATCCGACCGGCGAATCCTTTCCTATCAACTACCGTCTCAAAATTCGGGCGATCAAACCGATGCCGCCAGTTCGTCGTCCGGATAAGGACATCTACGTTTCTCCGTGGCGCCTGTTCTAGACCGTCGCGCGCTTCGTTTGTTTCACCGGTGTTGCATCTCCCTGCCGGTAAAACCGACATTCTAAGCGACTGGAACCAAACGTACACCTTAGTTATTCACAAAACAGTGTGGATAACGCAGTGGATAACCACATTATTCGATGTGCGCCGATTCTTGATAACCCCCCGGCGGGCAAATCCGCCCAATTGTTATCCCTCGAAACCCCGCTCGTTGCAAGGCGCCACACCGTAGTTGTGCGCACTCCAAACTGTTGAGTTTGCGGAGATTTTATCGGTTGTCCACAGAATTGCACGAGGCTTGTTAACTACTATTACGTATGTATACGAACTCATGACAGTAAACCTTAGAGGCATGTTATCGGGATCGAGCTGAAAGAAAATGACGAAAAAAAACCTGCCGGGAAGCAGGTTTCTTTTTTTTCGGAGGCGGTCAAACAGCGGGAGCCAGGACAGTCCCCATCATTCCCGCCACTGCAGGCACTGCTGGCGAACGGCTTCGTGCAGTGAACGCTCGCGATCGAAAACACCGCGTAACCAAGTTGCGTCGTTCATGTTGCTGCGGGCAATATCGCCGACCTGGCGCAGCGCTTCGCCTGAACCCAGCGCATCGGCGTGAGGCGCGATCACGTCAAGCGTCGCGAGGATGTCTTCGGCAATCGTGCGGCGCTCGCCCGTCTGCGGATCGATGCAGCTGCCTTCCAGGCCAAAGCGGCACGCTTCGAACCGGTTGAACGTGTAGACGAGATAGTCGTCCTCTTTCAGCGTCAGGGGTTTGTCGAGCAGCAGGTAACGCGCAAGCGTCTGGATGTAGCACGCAATGGCCGCTGCGCGATCAACCGACAGCGGCGTGTCCATCACCCGGACTTCGATCGTGCCGAAACCCGGCTTCGGCCGGATGTCCCAGTAAAAATCCTTCATGCTGTTGACCACGCCGGTGCTGACCATCTTCGAGAAATATTCCTCGAAGCTGTCCCACGTGAGCGTGAACGGCGCGCGCCCGGACAGCGGAAATGCAAAGACAGAATTCAGGCGGGCGGAATGAAAGCCGGTATCCACACCTTGCACGTACGGCGACGAAGCCGACAACGCGATGAAGTGCGGAATGAAACGCGACATGGAATGCAGCAGGAACAACGCGCTGTCCGGGTCCGGGCAGCCAATGTGCACGTGCTGGCCGAATACCGTGAACTGCTTCGCGAGGTAACCGTAGAGCTCGGAAAGGTACTGAAAGCGCGGTGTATCGAAGATCTGGCGGTCGCTCCACTGCTGGAAGGCGTGTGTGCCACCGCCACAGAGCCCGACGTTGAGGTGGTCAGCAGCGGCCACGAGCGTGTCGCGGATGGCACGGAGGTCCGTTACGGCCTGTTCGTGCGTCGTGCAAATGCCGGTGGACAACTCGATCATGCTTTCGGTGATCTCCGGCGTGATGCTGCCAGGGATCTTTTCGTCCTTGACGAGCCGCATGAGATCGGAGGCGGCCTTGGTCAAGTCGTAGTCGTGCGTGTTGACGACCTGGATCTCGAGTTCGACGCCGAAGGTGAACGGCTCCGAGTTGATGAAAGGTTCGAGTGACATGGTGCCTCTTGATTGACAAAGCCTGGGTCGCCGGCCGACAGCTTATGGGCACGATGCGCCGGCCAAGTCAGATAAGCCGGGTAATACGCTTACGCTCGAGCGCTCAATGACAAGCTCAAAGACGCGCCCGGCGACCCGATAAAAACGAGAAAAAAACAGGATAAAACGCTACTTAAACCTTACCTGCCCGCTACTCACGCCGTTCGCCGATCGCCGACAAACTGCGATACACGAGGAACGGCGTAACAATTTGCAAAACGACGATCGAGCACATCACGATGGCCCGCAGCGTTGGATCGTAGTCGGGATACAGCACGTACATATCGTCGACGAGCAAGTAAGCGAGCGCCGACATCGGCGTCAATGCCACCCCAAGCGCCGCGCCCTGTTTCCAGTTCAGGCCGCTCGGTTTCGCGAAGATCAGCACGCCGGCCAGCTTGCCGATGAAACGCGCCACGATCAGCGCCAGCGCAGCCACACCGCCGAGCGCGATATCGCGCCATTCGAATGACGTCAGCGTCAGCGCAAACAAGATCACCGTCAGTAACCAGCCCGCCGTGCCGAAATGTGTGGGCCAGAGTTGCGGCCGCTCGTTCGAATTCTTCACGATGATGCCAGCCGCCAGCAACGCAAGAATGGTCGACAACTTGAACACATGCGCAATCGCAATCGCCAGCAGCACGAGGCCGAACAGCGCAACGAACGAATGCTCGTCGTCGGTATTCAGTCGCCGGTACAGCAGATTGCAGGCCAGCGCGAGGGCCAGCGCCAGCACGAGCGAACCGAGCAGCAGATAAAGCGGCTGCACGATGGTCGCAAGCGTGTTGCCGTAGATCTCCTGATGCAGCACGCCGGCCGCGAGTTTTTCCACGATCACCGCGTACATGCTGTTGAGCGCGGTCAGCGTGAGCAATCGTTGTGTGACCTGGCCTTCGGCGCGTAGTTCTGTCCGCAGCTGGATGACCATGGCCGGCGACGTCGCCATAGCGATGGCGGCAATCACAACCGACGGCATGGTCGGCACTTTGCACAGCGTCAACGCGATCAGGACGAAGCCGAACGTGAGCGTGCTTTCAGCAATGCTCGACAAGATCAGATAAGGATTGCGTCGGATCCAGCGCAGGTCGAGCCGGCTGCCGAGTTCGAACAGGAGCAAGCCGAGCGCGACGTCGAGTAAGGGCCGCGAGATTCCGGCCGAACTGACATCGATTACACCAAAACCGGCATTGCCCGCGATCAGGCCGATAACCGCGTAGCCCGTGATGCGCGGCAAACGCCAGGCGCGCCAGAGCAGTTCACCACAGAGGCCTGCGGCAACCAGTGCAAGGCCGGCCCAAAAAATGGCGTCGGGTGCGAGTGGCCAAACCGGTAAGAATGAAAAGGCCGACTTCATCGTGAGGACTTCTCCTTCGCAGCTAGTGCGGATAGACAGTGAATGGGCAGGTGATGCGCGGCCCGATGTGCGTGGCCGGAAAGGTTCGTTGCCCGCTGATTCTTCAGGCTCCGTCCAAGGCCCGTTGGGAACAGTCGGCCCACTGGCGGCCGTTTTCGTTGCTTGATCAATCGGTCAATCGCCGTCACGGCAACGGTTACAGCGATTTTTTTCAACGCACGTTGCTCGTGTAGAGCCCGGTTTGAAGCGATAAGCCGGCAAGGCGGCCAAACGAAAGAACGGCGATTGTGCCATAGCTCCCGGCGCCCCTATTCAATCCTTGCGGCAGTTTTGACCAAGCGGTAACAATGATTTTTAACGTGCCGGCCCGAGGAAAAAACTACCTTTTGAAGGTTGAATCCCGGTGTTGTTTCGTTTGAAATAACGTGGTTTTTCTACTTTGAGCGCTGCCGATGACGCTTGTTTTAAGGTTTACAAGTTTTGTTTATATATACGTAGTAGTAGTTAACAAGGCCGCACGTTTTCTGTGGATAACTCTATTTTCATCAACGTTTACAATCGCTTGAAGGACGCATAAGCACATAGCGAACGTGTGCGCGCCCAGGGGCGAACTCCGAACAACTTCGGGCGGATTTGCGGCTTCATCAAGTTGTCCCGTTTACGCCCACAGCGAGTACACAGGTCATTCGCGCGAAATTCGACGGGTTATCCACAGGCTGCGGTGGATAGTTTGCCAACCGGTCTTTTTAGCCGAATTCGCCTTGTCGTAAAGCCCGCAGCAGGAAGCGTGAGGGATCGATGGCGTCAGCCAGTTCACGTTCGATCGGCCACGGTTCCCCTTCGATTTGCACCGCGATCAATTCGGCGGCCAGTGTCGACCACACCAGTCCGCGCGAGCCGAAAGCAAACGCGCCGTACAAGCCGGGCGTGCGCGGCAAATCGAGCGGCCATGCGCCGGATAGACGGGTGGCATCGGCACGTGCGGCGGTTTCATCGGCGAGGGCGCCGATCATCGGCATGCGGTCGCTCGTCACCGACCGGAAAGCGACGCGGCCTTCCAGCGTTTCTGGCGCTGGTTCGAACCCGGCGAGAGCGGGAAGCATCGTCGCGACGCGTTCAAGGTTTTCGGTATGACCGGCTGACTGGATCTGCGTGTTGATATCGTCGATATCGTAGGTCGCGCCCGTGAGCGTTCGATGAGCGCCGAGCGGCACGGCGTAGCCATCCCCGACTATTGGTACGCGCAGACCATCAAGTGGACTCGAGTCCAATAGCGTTAGCTGGCCGCGCACGCCGCGCGTCGGAAGGCCGTGGAGGCCGGCGAGGCGTTGAGCATCGCCAGCGTTGGCAAGAATCACGACCGGCGCTTGGGCGAGGACGCGGCCGTTGGTGTCGAACGTAGTCCATGTGCCGTTTTCCTGATCGATCCGCGCGACTTCCGTATCGAAACAGGTGGTCAGCAAATCGCCCGCGGCCTTGCATTGCGCGGCGCATATCGCGGCAGGGGAAATCCAGCCGCCATGAGGGAAAAACCATCCGGGACGCGCGACGGGCTGGCCGGCCAGGCGGGCGGCTTCGTGTTCATCGACGGGTATGACATAGGACGGCGGTAACCCGAAGCGCTTGATCGCGGAGGCAATGGCGTGCGCATCGTCGGTGGAATCTGCGATTTGCAGCAATCCGCGGTGGCTGCGATTCAGGCTGTGGCCGGCGCGTTCGAGCTCGGACCAACGGTGCAGCGCGTAGAGAAACCCGGCGCGTGTCAGGCGGGCGGCGACGCTGTCGTCACGCCAGACGATCGGGTGGAAGACGCCGGCGGGATTGCCCGACGCATCGCGGGCGAGATCGTCGTGACGCTCGATCAGCGTGACTCGCCATCCCCGCGATGCAAGACGCTCGGTGATTGCACATCCGGCAAGGCCCGCCCCGATGACGATTGCATGGCGCGGCGTTTGAGGTGAGGGAGCTAAACCCTTTAAAACCGCTGCCGACAGAGTGGCGTCCGCTATTGCTAACGCAAGTGGTGGTTCGTGACGCCGTACACGCCAGCGCGGGGCGAAGCGCGCTTTCAGATAAGCGCCGTCCGGGGTTTCATCGCAGATAAAGCCTGCGTCTTTGAGCGCTTGGGGAAGCAGGGGATGCGCTTCGGCGCATAACGTCGCTTGATCCCCGGCGATGCGGGCCAGTGCTTTAGCGATATACGCGAGCTTCGCGTCGACCTGCGATAGCCGCAGATAAAAGGCATCGGCACGCAGCCAGATTTTCGACAGCATGCTTTCCATCTCACCGATGGCCAATGTCAGCACCACGCGCCCGTTTTCAAACTCGAGCCTGTGCAGCCCGGCAACCTGCATCGGCCACGCATCGATCAGCAATTGGGAAAGCGCGGGCTGCTCAGCGAGTACTTTGGGGAGATCCATTGACGCCAGCCGGCCGACCGCCACGAAATGCAAGCGCTCGCAGCGCTGCGAATCTGCGCGCCAGGCAGCCCATGTCTCGATAAACAGCCGTCCAGCGTCGAATTCCGCCTGCAAAACCGTGAAATTTCGACGCTGGGGCCAGCGCGCGCGATCGCCAAGCACGTTTGCGCAGAAAAAGGAATGGGTCATACGAAAGCTTTGAAAGCAAACTGATGATATGACCTTCGCCGTGCATTTCCGACGTTGGGCTGCTTTCCCTTAAAGCTAATAGGGGCAAGGCTTAGCGCTTGATACACCGGATCGCCCGTCAACCGTTGGCAAAAACCAACGGAGCGTGAAAGGGACAGAACGAAGGGATTGCTTGCATGAAAACGGCAGTAGAAAGGGTTTTCACCTGCGTCCGATCATGCGTAAATCTTCGAAACCCTTATCCTGCTTGGGTTTGCGCTGCGTTATGATAACAACGGCCGAGTAAGGAGGTGGCCCGGCGACCGGGGTGGGAGGGTTTGCCGGAATAGTGGGCCAAGGGGCGGGACCCGCGCCAGTACTCGACTGCAAGGCTCGCGCACGTATAATCGGCGCGTTCGCGCTGTTCGTGTCAACCTAAACTGATAAAGGAACCTTAATGAATAAACAGGAACTGATCGACGCCGTGGCCGCTCAGACCGGCGCCAGCAAGGCTCAAACCGGCGAAACGCTGGACACGTTGCTCGAAGTGGTCAAGAAGGCCGTCTCGAAGGGTGACGCCGTGCAGTTGATTGGCTTCGGAAGCTTCGGTTCGGGCAAGCGCGCAGCGCGCACCGGCCGTAACCCGAAGACCGGCGAATCCATTAAGATTCCGGCCGCCAAGACCGTCAAGTTCACGGCTGGCAAGGCATTCAAGGACGCAGTGAACAAGCGGTAAGTTGTAGCCGGTTGTCAGTATGGAACCCGCCCCTGGCGGGTTTTTTTTCGCGTCGGTGGACGGGGTTTGGTCATTTTGGGGTGTTGCCCGGGGGTGCTAGCGTTTGCGGTGGGAGTTGATGCCGGGGTGGTGCTTTCAGTGTTAGTGGTCTGCGTGAGTCGGATATTCTCTTTATCACTGTTAGCCACTGTGCGTGGCGGCACGTCATTTCTTGGTCCAAAGCGACAAAGAAACGAAGCAAAGAAAACGCTTTAACCGCACTACCCTAAGTGTCCACAGCGTGCAGTTTCTATTCATGGGTGCCCCAAAAGCACGGTGCTCGCCAGAGCGAAGGATGTGTGAACCCCTCCTTCTCGCGAATCCTTACATGAACACGCTTCGCCACCCGTGCTCTCGGGCTAGCACGAGTGTTCCACGGACCGGCACGGCCTCGCGCGTATTTGCTTCGGCGGTTCTTCGTAGGTTAGCTGCTTGGTCGGCGTAGTTATTTCGCGGTGTACGGCTTTACGCATCTCGCGGCCTCGTTTCCAGCTGGGTTGGCGACGTGGCTCGTCGTGCGTACAGATTTGGTGGTTGGTTCACGCGGATAGCGCGGGGTGAACCTCGGACAGGTTCAATCACTGGTGGCGAAGCGTGTCAGAACCCGTGTTCGGAGAAGGAGGGTTTCACACATCCGGTGCTCTGGCGAGCACCGTGCTTTTGGGGCACCTATGAATGGGAACTGCACGCTGTGGACACTTAGGGTAGTGCGGTTAAAAGCGTTTTCTTTGCTTCGTTTCTTTGTCGCTTTGGACAAAGAAATGACGTGCCGCCACGCACAGTGGCTAACAGTGATAAAGAGAAAATCCGACTCTCGCAGACCACTAACACTGAAAGCACCACCCCGGCATCAACCCCCACCGCTACCCCAAAACCCTCCAACCCCGTCCACCGGCGCGAGCAAAAACCTAATGGGTGCCGCAGTCGCAATCATCGCCATGGTCATGATGATCGTGATCGTGATCGTGCTCATCTTCATCCATCTCCCACGACGGGAACGGATCGGCCAACAACCCTTCCGACGCTTGCGTCCATTCCTCATCGGTGACGAGGCAAGCGTCGAAAGCCGCGCGCCAATGCGACTCGTCCAGGCCGGTTCCAATGATCGCCAGTTCCTGCCGACGGTCGCCGATAGTCATATCCTCCGCATCGCCGTACCAGTCCGCCGCAATTTCGGCTTCCAGTTCCGCATCGCCCGTTGGCCATTCGCTGCGCTCTTGCGCCGCCCACCACATGCCAGCGGGACCATGCCGGAGCGCGCCACCGGCTTGCGACAACGAGCCGCCAATATCGCTGCGTGTCGCCAGCCAGAAAAAGCCCTTGCAACGCAATACACCCGGCCATTCCTGATGCACCAGCGCCCACAGCCGCTCGGGATGAAACGGCCGGCGCGCGCGATATACAAAACCACCGATGCCGAGGTCATCGGCCGCCAACACCGATGCTGAATCCGGATCGGCGTTCAGCATGGCGAGCCAGCCTGGAGCGCTGGAGGTCGCGTCGAAGTCGAAGCGGTCCGTGTTCACCAACTCGCTCGCTGCCACCACGCCTTGACGGGCATCGATCAGCTCGGCGCGCGGATTGAGCGCATGCAGGATGCGCCGGAGTTTGGCGAGCGCGTTGGTATCGACGAGATCTGTCTTGTTGATCACGATCACATCGCAGAACTCGATTTGCGCGATCAGCGCTTCCACAACGGTGCGGTCGTCGTGGTCATCGCTTACCAAACTGCGCTCGCTCAGCGAATCCGTCGACGCGTAATCGCGCGAAAAGCTCTCCGCATCGACGACGGTCACGATCGTGTCGAGGTGCGCGATGTCGTTATCGAAGATCAGGCTTTCGGCTATCACTTGCGGGTCGTCGGTACCGGTCGCTTCCACCAGAATCGCGTCGAAGCGGCCTTCGGCGGCAGCGCTGTTGATTTCACTCGATAGATCGTCGATCCGGCCGCGCACAACCGCGATGGACGTGCCGGCATGATGCGCGAGCAGATGGTCGAGGAGCGTGGTCTTGCCTACGCCTGGCAAACCGGCAAGCACGGTAACGGGCAGGGGCTGATTCATCGCGTTTGGCATCGAAAGAGGGCGCGTAGTCGCGCGAGCGGCCGCTGAAAACGGTGGCGCTTTCAAGAAAACCCGCCTCGAATAGCGGCGAGCTGGAACGCGGAATTGTGCATCAAACACGGCTGGAACGCCGCGCCATGCGATGAAAAACAGAAGAACTTGAACGAAACAGAATGAAGCGAACCCGGATCAGCGCGATGCCGTCAACAGCTTCCACTTGCCCAGGATATTGATGATCTGCCGTGAGTACTGATCACGCAGCGACGGCGTTTCCGAGTGATACGCGCCGACTGCTTGCCACGTGTTGCCATACTTGTTCATCTTCTGACGCAAATGCCACGCAGCGATATAGACCGACTTGCACGGCTGCATCAGCGTGGTGGTCGAAATCCCGTACTGCGCGAGCTGCGTCAGGTGCACCGAATTGATCTGCATGAGACCGTAGTCAATGGAACCGTTCGCATTCTTGTTCATTGCATCCGGCTGGTTGTGCGACTCTTGCCAGGCGATCGCGCGCAGGATCAGCGGATTGACCTTCTGATACTTGGCGGCTTCGTCGAAGCAGTCGGCGTGCGCCGGCGCGGCTGCCAGTAAGGCGCCGAATCCAATCGCAAAGAGTCGCAAAAACATTTTCATCATGATAGGTACCACCTGATCGACTGTGTGCCCTGCATCCGCGGACTGCTGCGGTGAAGACTTCACTTGGTCGGCAAACCGGGTAACACCCGGTAAAACTAGGTAAGACTCGGTAAACACGGGAAAACCCACCCGCACTTTGCTCATCCAGTGCACCGAAGCGCTCGTATCATACCGGCAGACTATGGCATTTTAAATTTGACCATCCGACATAGCCAAGCCATGTGACGCCAATTAATCTGAAAGGCAATCGAAAGTTAATCCAAATCGACCGCGTTTGTCTTTATAGGCGCATAAAACTGGAACGGCTCTACTGCACGGGCGAAAGCGAACAAATATGACAATTTCAACCTTTTTCCTATGTAGAAAGGGCGGAGTAAGGGTCAAAATCAATAGCCTTTTGTAAGAAGTTTTTTTGAGATTTATGGCCCCTTAATATTTGACGATCGTCGGCCAAAGATTAGTACTTTTGTGACAAACCTGACACGAAAAGCTGCTATGGTTCACGTTTTTGGGATATGGCATTGCCCAGGCATCGGCCCTGGAAACGTCTGTTTTAAGCCGTCGTGGTGTCAATAGCGTCGAAAAACGCGCAACACAACGGGCTTGCAGCAGCGTGATCAGCAGGTCTAGACATCACACTCCATGAGAAGAAAACGTATGGCATTGCGTCGCGTCGCGACCGCTTTGCTGGTGGCCGGTCTTGTCACCACGCAAATTGCGCACGCCCAGGTCACCCTGAATTTCGTCAATGCGGATATCGATCAGGTCGCGAAAGCGATCGGCGCCGCGACTGGAAAGACGATCATCGTCGACCCGCGTGTCAAAGGGCAATTGAATCTTGTATCGGAAAATCCGGTGCCAGAGGATCAGGCTTTGAAAACGCTGCAGTCGGCATTGAGAATGCAGGGCTTCGCACTCGTGCAAGATCACGGTGTGCTCAAAGTCGTGCCCGAAGCCGACGCCAAGCTGCAGGGCGTGCCGACCTACGTCGGCAACGCGCCCACGGCGAGAGGCGACCAGGTCATCACCCAGGTGTTCGAGCTGCACAACGAATCGGCCAACAACGTGTTGCCGGTCCTGCGTCCGCTGATCTCGCCGAACAACACCATCGCCGCTTACCCTGCCAACAACACGCTGGTCGTCACCGACTATGCCGACAACGTGCGGCGTATCGCGAGCATCATCGCGGGTATCGACACAGCGGCGGGCCGGCAGGTCGACGTGGTGCCGCTGAAGAACGCAAACGCGCTCGACGTTGCCGAGCAGCTGAACAAGCTGCTCGATCCCGGCTCGGTAGGCAGCACCGACGCCACGCTGAAAGTGACCGTCACCGCCGATCCGCGCACGAACTCGCTGATGCTGCGCGCGTCCAGCGGCGCACGGCTCGCAGCGGCCAAGCAGCTTGCGCACAAGCTCGACGCGGCCACCACCCAGCCTGGCAACATGCACGTGGTTTCGCTGCGCAACGCCGACGCCTCGCGCCTCGCTAAAACCCTGCGCGCGATGATGGGCAAGGGCGGCAGCGACAGTTCGTCGTCGTCATCGGGATCGTCGAGCGGTTCGGGCTCGTTTGGCCAGAACGGTTCCGGCTCGTCTACCGGCACGAACGGCGTGCCGCCGCTGCCGAGCGGACTTGGCAGCAGCAGTTCGTCGTCGAGCAGCAATCCGATGGCGGGCGGCGGCCAAAGCAAGGACTCGGGCTTCAGCAACAATGACAACAGCAGTTCGAACGATTCACCCGGCAACGGCATGATTCAGGCCGACACGGCCACCAACTCGCTGATCATTACCGCGTCCGATCCGGTGTATCGCAACTTGCGTGCAGTGATCGACCAGCTCGATGCTCGCCGTGCGCAGGTTTATATCGAAGCGCTGATTGTGGAACTGTCGGCAACGACGGGCGCAAATCTCGGCATTCAGTGGCAGGGCGCGCTGCTTTCGCAAAGTGGCAATAACGGCATTTACGGTAGCTCGAACCTGGGCACGGGCACGTCGAGCATCGTCGATTTGACGGCAGCCGGCGCCACGATTGCGAACAATCCGGCCGCGCTTGCAGGTCAGACAAACATCCTCGCGCAGGGCCTGAACATCGGACTGCTGCACAAGTTCGGCAACTTCTTCGGCTTGGGCGGTTTGCTCCAGGCGTTGTCGACGTCGTCGGATGCGAACATTCTGTCCACGCCTAACCTCATCACGCTGGACAACGAGGAAGCGAAGATCGTGGTCGGCCAGAACGTGCCGGTGGTAACCGGTTCGTACGCCACGCCGACCGCCAATACGGGCACGTCGGTGTCCGCGTTCAATACGTTCGACCGGCGCGACGTGGGCGTGACGCTGCACGTGAAACCGCAGATCACGACGGGCGGCATACTGAAGCTTCAGCTGTATCAAGAAGATTCCAGCGTCGATACCACCACGACCAACAATCCGGGCGGCGTGACGATCAACACGCGCTCGATCCAGTCGACCATCCTGGCGGACGATGGTGAAATCGTCGTGCTTGGCGGCTTGATGCAGGACCAGTATTCGACGAGCAACAGCAAGGTGCCGCTGCTTGGCGACATCCCCTGGATTGGCCAATTGTTCCGCAGCGAAGCGAAGACGCGGACGAAGACCAACCTGATGGTGTTCCTGCGCCCGGTGATCGTGCGTGACCAGGCGACCAGCTCGCAGATATCGAACGATCGCTACGAAAACTTGCGTCAGCAACAATACAACTCGACGTCCGATAACCGCATCGAGAAGGATAAGGACGTGCCAGTTTTACCGCCGGCGCCGATCGGTCCGAGCCAGGGCGGTGTGCCGTCGCAGAACTTGTTCGACTGGAACAACATGACACGCTCGCCGTCGCAGGGTGGCAGCGCGACGCTGCCCCAGGTGCCGCCGCAGAAGATGCAGGATCAGCAAGGGCAGGTTCAAGGCCAGCAGCAGTATCAGACGGCGCAGCCGCCGGGCCAGTATCAGGCGCAGCCGCAGTATCAAGGCCAGCCGGCGAATGTGAATAACTACGCTGTGCCGAGTAATTCGGCGCCGGGTGTGCCGCTTAGCGGCACCACGGGAGCACAGCCGTGAGCACGCTGAGCGCGTCTGTCGCGAACGTTGCCACGAGCACGCCGTCGCCGCTCGCGGCACGGCTGATCCCGTACGCGTTCGCACGGACCGGGCAGATCCTGGTGGCGCACCAGCACGCGGACAGCATCGAAGTGTGGATCAGCGATAAAACCAGCGACGCGGCACTCGCCGAAGTCGCTCGCAACTTTGGCGCGCTTTCCATCGTGCGTTTGCCGGTGGCCGAACTGTCTGCTGCAATCAATTCGGCGTACTCACGCAATGACGGCAGCGCGGCGCAGGTCGTGGGCGAAGTGGAAGGCGAAGTCGATCTGTCGCGGCTGATGCAGGACATTCCCGAAATTGAGGATTTGCTCGAGTCGGAAGACGACGCGCCGATCATCCGCATGATCAACGCGCTGCTAACGCAGGCGGCGCGCGAACAGGCATCGGATATTCATATCGAACCGTTTGAGACGTCTTCGGTGGTGCGTTTTCGTGTCGATGGCACCTTGCGCGATGTCGTGCGCCCGAAGAAGGCGCTGCATGGCGCGCTGATCTCGCGTATCAAGATCATGGCGCAACTGGATATCGCGGAAAAACGGCTGCCGCAGGATGGCCGTATCACGCTGCGCGTAGGCGGCAGGCCGGTGGACGTGCGCGTGTCGACGCTGCCGACCGGTCATGGCGAACGCGCGGTGCTGCGTCTGCTGGAAAAAGATGCGCAGCGGCTGAACCTCGAAACGCTGGGCATGGCGCGCGATACGCTGGTTCATTTCGACAAGCTGATCGGCCGCCCGCACGGCATCGTGCTGGTCACCGGCCCGACGGGTTCGGGCAAGACGACCACGCTGTATGCCGCGATGTCGCGGCTCGAAACCGCGACCACCAACATCATGACGGTGGAAGATCCGATCGAATATGACCTGGGCGGGATCGGCCAGACGCAAGTGAATGAGCGCATTGGCATGACCTTCGCGCGCGCGTTGCGATCCATTCTGCGGCAGGACCCGGACATCATCATGATCGGGGAAATCCGCGATCTTGAGACGGCGCAGATTGCGGTGCAGGCGTCGTTGACGGGTCACCTCGTGCTGGCAACTTTGCATACGAACGATGCTGCGTCCGCGGTCACGCGTCTCACCGATATGGGCGTCGAGCCGTATCTGCTCGCGTCGTCGTTGCTCGGCGTGCTGGCGCAGCGGCTGGTGCGGCAGTTGTGTCCCGTGTGCAAGGAAGAGCGCTCGGAAGATGGCCACGTTCATTGGCATGCGGTCGGCTGCGATAAATGCGGCAACTCGGGTTATGCGGGACGTCGCGGCGTGTACGAACTGTTGCTGCTCGACGATCCTATTCGCGCGCTGATTCACCGAAATGCATCGGATGCCGAAATTTTGACGGCCGGGCGCGCACAAGGAATGCGCACGCTGCGCGAGGATGCAAACCGGTGGCTCGCGACCGGCGCAACGTCGCTGGAAGAAGTGCTGCGCGTGACGGGCGGAGATTAAACATCCATGCCGGCGTTTCGTTTCGAAGCAATCGACCAGGCGGGCAAGTCGCAGAAAGGCGTACTCGATGCCGACAGCGCCCGTGCCGCCCGCAGCCAGCTGAGGACGCAGGGGCTGACGCCGCTGGTGGTCGAAGCAGCCGCGACTCGCACGCGGGGTGAGCGCAAACAGCGGTTATCGCTGGGAAAACGCTTGTCGCAACGCGAGCAGGCCATTCTCACGCGGCAAATCGCCAGCCTGCTGACCGCGGGTCTGCCGCTCGGCGAAACGCTGTCGGTGCTGACCGAGCAATCGGAACGCGATTATGTTCGCGAGTTGATGGCCGCTATCCGCGGCGAAGTGCTCGGCGGCCATTCGTTCGCGAATGCATTGGCGGAACATCCGCGCGATTTCCCCGAGATTTATCGCGCGCTGGTAGCCGCCGGGGAACATACCGGCAAGCTTGGACTGGTGTTGTCGCGGCTCGCGGACTACATCGAACAACGCAATGCGCTGAAGCAGAAGATCGTGCTCGCGTTCACCTATCCCGCGATCGTCACGCTGATCGCATTCGGGATTGTCACGTTCCTGTTGAGTTACGTGGTGCCGCAAGTGGTGAACGTGTTCGCCAGCACGAAGCAGGCGCTGCCGTTCCTCACCATCGCGATGATGGCGCTCTCCGGCTTCGTGCGGAACTGGTGGTGGGCCGGGCTGATCGGCGTGGCGCTGTTGAGCTGGATCATCAAGAGCCTGCTGGCGCGGCCGGGCCCTCGCATGGCGTTCGACCGGTGGCTGCTCACCGCGCCGTTGCTCGGCAAACTCGTGCGCGGATATAACACCGTGCGTTTTGCCAGCACGCTCGCGATCCTGACCGCGGCCGGCGTGCCAATCCTGCGCGCGCTGCAAGCCGCGGGTGAAACGCTGAGCAACCGCGCGATGAGCGCGAACGTTGAAGACGCGATCATCCGCGTGCGCGAAGGCACGTCGCTGTCACGCGCGCTTGGCAACACGCGCACATTTCCGCCCGTGCTGGTGCATTTGATCCGCTCCGGTGAAGCCACCGGCGACGTCACGACCATGCTCGATCGCGCGTCCGAAGGTGAATCGCGCGAACTCGAACGCCGCACAATGTTCCTCACGAGCTTGCTGGAACCACTGTTGATCCTCGCAATGGGCGGCATCGTGCTGGTGATCGTGCTGGCGGTGATGCTGCCGATCATCGAATTGAATAATCTGGTGCAGTGAAGAAGCCCATCCCATGAATGCATTCCAGACCCGCCTGCTATCGCTTGTTGCGCTCGCCATTTTTTGCGCGACGCTGACGTGGTGGGTCATCACGCTGTCGACAAACCAGGGCGCGCCGTTGCCCGCGGCGGCGGCAACGCGTGCGCCGTCGGTGGAGCAGGCGGCCACGTTGTTCGGCGGCCAGCTGCAACACCAGGAAAACCAGGACGTGCACTTGTTCGGGATCCTCGCGCTGCAACACGGCGCGGCGGCAATCGTAAGCTACGGCGGTGAACCGGCGAAAGCGATCTCGCTGGGCGGCCCGCTCACGCCAGGCGTGACGATCAAGGAAGTGCGGGCGCGCTCGATCATCATCGATAGAAAGGGCAAAACCTCCGAAGTATTCCTGCCGCCGAACGCGCCCGGCCCGACGATTTACGTGCGCTGATTCCTGCGACGAATATGCGCTGAGGCCGTTCAGGATCAAAAGGAACCAACGAGCGCCGCTTACGAAGTGAAATCTGCCCGGGCCGGAGCTATAGAATGCTTGCCTGCCCGCAGCGACCGTTGATTGTTCCTACGAATGGTCCATCGTCGACGATCCGGATAGGGTGGCAGACGGGCATCGAGCCTCATGGCGAGCCTGAGCGCTGTAACGACATCAATTGGAAAGGAAGATCAAGTCATGCAAATGTGGATGAAGCGCCGCTACGAACTCCAGACGGCGCAAGGTAGCCAGCAAACACGTCGCCAACGCGGCTTTACGCTGATCGAAATCATGGTCGTGATCGCGATTCTCGGAATTCTCGCCGCGTTGATCGTGCCGAAGATCATGAGCCGTCCGGATGAGGCGCGGCGGGTGGCGGCGAAGGCGGATATTGGCTCGATCATGCAGTCGCTGAATCTTTATCGGCTGGATAACGGCCGCTATCCGACCCAGGAGCAGGGCCTGCGCGCGCTGGTTGAAAAGCCGACCACCGAACCGGTCCCGAACAACTGGAAGGGCGGCGGTTATATGGATCGCGTTCCAATGGACCCGTGGGGCAAGGAATATCAATACCTGAACCCGGGCGTGCACGGCGAAGTAGACGTATTCAGTTACGGCGCGGACAGCAAAGCGGGCGGCGAGGGCAACGACGCCGACATCGGCTCGTGGCAATAGGCTTTTTAGCCGTTCCTTGCCCCTTTTATAGAAGCGAATCGACGTGAACATGCAGCACAAGCCGGACTGTTCAGTACCCGAGGCCAAGGCGTCGCGCCGCGCGAAGCTGTGGCCGCAGGGCGGCTTTACGCTGCTGGAAATGCTGGTGGTGCTGGTGATCGCGGGAATACTGGTGTCGCTGGCGTCGGTGAAGCTCACGCGCAATCCGCGCACGGATCTGAACGAGGAAGCGCAGCGTGTCGCGCTCCTGTTCGAATCCGCTGGCGACGAAGCGCAGGTGCGGGCGCGTCCTATTGCGTGGATGCCGCTCGACGGCGGTTTTCGCTTCGATATCCGCACGGAAGACGGCTGGCGTCCATTGCGCGACGACCTGCTGCGCCAGCGCCGCTGGGAAGGTGGCGTGACCGGCGTGACGATCCAGTACGCCGGTACGGACCAGTCCGCGGCGCGGGTGGTGTTCGGCACGGAAGCTATCGATACCCCGATGGAAGTGACGCTCGTCTCGGCATCGGGCAGCGTGACGATTGTCGGCACCGGCAACGGCCGTTATCAGGTGCGCTGATGCCAACGCCCGCGACCGGCCCTCGTCACGGCCTGAAACTCAAACTCAAACTCAACCGTTCGCGCGGTTTCACGATGATCGAAGTGCTCGTCGCGCTGGCGATCATCGCGGTGGCGCTGGCGGCGTCGCTGCGCGCCGTGGGCGCGATGGCGACCGGCGAGGCGGACTTGCATCGGCGGCTCCTGGCCGGCTGGAGCGCCGACAACGAACTCGCGCAATTGCGGCTCACGCATACGTGGCCGGACATTGGTGAACATTCGTTTGATTGCTCGCAGGGCAATCTGAAGCTGATTTGTACCGACCGCGTATCCTCGACGCCGAATCCGATTTTCCGGCGGGTGGAAGTCGTCGTGGGATCGCCCGGTGTCTCCGGCAATCTCGCGCAAATGGTCATGGTGGTGGCGAATGAAACCAACCGTTCGCTCTAGGCGGGACGTTCGCAGCCCTCGGGGCGTTCGCAGCGATCATGGCTTTACGCTGATCGAGATGCTCGTCGCCATCGCGATCCTCGCGGTGATCGCGGTGCTGTCGTGGCGTGGGCTCGACCAGGTCATGCGCGGCCGCACGACCATTACGAACGCGATGGAAGATGAGCGCGTGATGGCGCAATTGTTCGACCAGATGCGTATCGATGCCCGCCAGGCCGCTACCGACGATGAAGCCGGCCAGGCCGCGGTGGCGATCGGCGGCAATTCGCTGCAGATTGTTCGCGGTGTCTATGCACAAGGCGTGGCGCCGCGCTTGCAGGTCGTGCGTTACCGGTTGACGGACAATGGCCGGGTGGTGCGATTTGCGTCGCCGCCGCTCGACAATGTGGGTGAAGTGCGGCGGGCGTTATCGGCGTCGGACAACTCGAACGGCTGGACCGCGATACCGCTGATGGGCGGCGTTTCGACCTTCGCCACGCGCGCGTATGTGCCCAGTATCGGCTGGACGATGCGCATGGGCGACGTGGCGGCGCAAATCACGAAGAACGATAACAACCTGAAAGTGCCGCAGCTCGGCAACGAGCCGTTGCTGCGCGCGGTGCCGGGCATTCAGATCGCACTCGGCGCGCACAATCTCGCGCGGCCGATCACGCGCGTGTTTCTGATCGGAGAATGACTATGCGTTCTTCATCGGTTCAGGGAAGGCGGGTCAGGTCAGTGAGACCTTCCAGGCGTGTGCGACAGCGCGGCGTCGCGATCATCAGCGCGCTGCTGGTCGTGGCGTTGTCGGCGATCATCGTGTCGGGATTGTTGTGGCGTCAGCAAGTGCAGGTCCGCCGTATCGAGAACCAGCGGCTGCTCGCGCAAGCGCAATGGATCGCGCGCAGCGCGCTCGACTGGACCCGGCTGATCCTGCGTTCCGAAGCCGATTCCGCGCCAACCGTCACGTATCTCGGCGGCGTGTGGGGTGTGCCGATCGCGAAAACGCGGCTGTCGGATTTTCTCGGACAAATTGGCGACGTACGGGCGCAGCAGGGCGCGTCCACCTATCTGTCGGGATCGATTGAAGACGCGCAGGCCAAGTTCAACCTGCGCAACCTGGTCTCCACGCCCACGCCCGGCTTGCTGATCATCAACGCGCAGGAAATTGCGTCGTTCCAGCGCCTGCTGACGCTGCTCGGACTGAATGCGTCGCTGGCGAAAACCGTCGCGCTGCAGATTCGCGCCGGACTGGCGCAATCGGCGACGCGGTTTCAGGCGCAATCGACTACCGCCGCCGCGAACAACACACCGAGCGCCATGCAGGCCGCGATCGCGCAGGGCGGCGGAACGGGCGGTGGCAATTTTACCGACGACCCCGGTCTCGCCGATGCAGACAGCAACGCGCCGGTCGCACCGTTGCAGATGATCAACGTGGAATCGTTGCTCGATGTCCCCGGTTTTTCGCCGGAAGCCGTGGAGAAATTGCGGCCGTTCGTAACGGTGCTTCCGACCACGACGTCGGTGAACATGAACACCGCGACGCCGGAAGTGATCGCCGCGACGGTGCCCGGCATGTCGCTGGAGCAGGCGCAGGCGTTTGTCGCGCGCCGCGAGACCGTGTTTTTCCACGATGTCAGCAACGTGCAACTCGCCCTGACAGGCGCGGGCGCGAACACCACCAACATCGATCCGAATCAGATGGACGTGACCACGAAGTATTTCCTGATCCACGGCCGCGTGCAGCACGAGCGGGCGGAAGTGGACCGGACGACCTTGCTGTATCGCGATCCGGCGACGCATTCCACGCGTATTGTTTATGTACGCGACCAGCTTTGATGCGTTTGGACGGGTTTCATCGGAACAACGTCGCAGTACAGTAAGTAACTTTCGATACAGAAAACAAGAGAGCGGCCTTTGAGCACATTGATCGTCCTACTGCCGCCGCGCGATCCGGCGGTGCGCTCCGAAGAGTGGAATTTGCCGGAGTTGCCGTTTTTGCTGCTCGACAAGCGCAACGTCAAGCAGCGGGCCGGCCGTGCCGCGCTTTCGCTGCTGCCGCGTGCGAGCGCGACGGTGCTGATTGTCGCTGCGCGCGACCTGTTGCTGACCGCCGCGCAAATGCCGCCGCTGAAAGGGCCGCGCTTGCGTCAGGCCTTGCCCAACGTGGTCGAGGATCAGCTGATCCAGGACCCGCAGACGTGCCATATTGCCGTCGATCCGGTCGCGCTCGCGAGCGGCCGGCGGGTGCTCGCGGTGATCGACCGCGGCTGGTTCCGCTTTGTGCTCGATGCGTTCGCGAACGCGGGGCATCGGAATGTGAAGGCCGTTCCGGCCATGCGTTGCTTGCCGCTGCATGAAAGCGCCGCCGATACCCCGAATCCGTTTGTCGCGGGCATCTTGGGTGACGTGCTGGCGACCGCCCCGACTTTGCTCGGTGGCGACGCGCTCAGGGCGCCCGAGAGCGCTACGACGCGCGTCGAGATTGCGATTGCGCGTGGCGAGCACGCGGCGCTGGGCGAAGGCCTGGCGATTCCCGCCGATGCCGTGACAACCACGCTCAGCGCGCTCGCGGGCGCCCAGCCGATGTCGCTGTACACCCTGCGCGACGTTCCCGGTGCCGAGCCGCGCCTGGCGTCGGCGCGGC
The DNA here is from genome assembly GCF_009766085.1 of Burkholderia sp. S171. Classification (GTDB taxonomy): domain Bacteria; phylum Pseudomonadota; class Gammaproteobacteria; order Burkholderiales; family Burkholderiaceae; genus Caballeronia. Next base: position 21,588 of record NZ_LMUF01000025.1, read on the forward strand.
CCGCGATTCCCGGCGCGCAGCCGCTGACGTTCGAAACCCTTGCGCACAACGCGCTCGCCAACCCATTCGACCTGTGCCAGTTCGAATTCGCCGCGCAGCCGTGGCGGCTCGACCGAGCGACCATGCGGCGCCTGAGGCTGCCGGTGGCGCTGCTGGCCGCGGCGCTGGTGGTATCGATGATCGGCATCAACATCCAGTGGATGCAGCTCGCCCGGCAACGCGACGCGATCAACGCGCAGATGACCGAGACGCTCCTCAACACGTTCCCGAAAACCACGGTCGTGCTGGATGCGCCCGACCAGATGTCGCGACAGCTTGACCGCTTGCGGCTGGTGTCGGGGCAACTATCGCCGTCTGATTTCCTTTCTCTCGCCGATGCCCTCGCCCGTGCACTTGGGCCTATTCCGGTGAATGGGATTGCGGGACTGGATTACCACGACAGGCGGCTTGAGGTGACCTTCAAGCCGGAAACCAAGGTCGATCCTGGCTTGCAGACACGGCTTTCGGCGAACGGGCTGGCTGGTGGTATCGACAGCAATACCGGCAAGTGGACCATCAGGAGCGCCCAATGAAACAAGTCATCATCGACACTTGGGGCGAGTTTTGGAACGCGCGTACCCAGCGCGAAAAGACCATCCTGATGTGGGGGGGCGTGGTTGCGGCCATCGCTCTGGTCTATCTGGTCTTGTGGGCACCCGCGTATGAAGGGCGCGCGCGGCTTCGCAGTACGCTGCCCGGCATGCAGCTCCAGCTCGCGCAGATGACCGCGCAAGCCAACGAGGCGCGCTCGCTGGCAGGCGGCGGCCAGGGCGTCACGCCGACCGGCGGCGCGTTGCGCGACGCATTGGCGAAGTCTCTCACCGACAGCAACATGCCGCCCGTGCAGGTCCAGGTGGTCGGCTCGGGCGTGCAGATCCAGTTGAAGAACGCGTCGTTCCCGGAATGGACGGTTTGGCTCGACAACGCCAGGAAGCAGTTCAAGGTGCAGGTCAGCGAGGCGCATATCACGGCGCTGAAGCCCGATGGCCAAGTGGATCTGACGGCATCGCTGCAACCGGCGCAGCTGCAATGAACTACGGTACGCGGCGGCTTCTCGCGGCTTGGCCGTGGTTCGTGGTGGCGGGAATATCGGTGGTCATCACGCTGGCCGTCATGTTGCCGGCGGCCTGGATCGTGCCGCAATTCGCGAAGTCGACGGACGGCCATGTGAATCTCGTCGATCCGGCCGGTTCGCTTTGGAAAGGCTCGGCCACGCTGATGCTGGCGACCGGCGGTGGTGCGGCCGCTGCCGACGGCGCGACGCTGCTGCCGGGACGGATCGAGTGGCACACGGCCTTCTGGCCTTTGTTCACCGGCCATGTACACATGGAGATGCGCCAGACGGACTCCATGCCGGACCCGGTTTTCGTCGATGCCGGTCTTTCAGGTTCAACTGTTTCGGCGGGCGCGATTGCCGTGCCGGCGAGCCTGCTCTCGGGTTTGGGCGCGCCATTCAACACGCTCAACATGGAAGGCAATGTCCGGCTGAACTGGACCGAATGGCGGATGCTTGGACCCAACACCTACGGGCAGGTGATCGTGACGCTCGGTGATATGGCGTCCAGCGTGTCGCGCGTGAAGCCGTTGGGGTCGTATCGCGTGGTGTTTCAGGCGGAAGGCCAGGCGGGGACCATTAACCTGACGACGATGTCAAAAGGGCCGTTGCTGCTGAACGGGCAAGGGACGGTGTCGAAGACATCGAGCGCGTTCGACGGCACGGCGACGGCCACGCCGGATGCACGCGAAAACCTGGCGGGATTGTTGAACCTGCTCGGACGGCATACGGGACCGGATACCGTCGAGCTGACCTTCGTTCGATAGAAGTCGGGCCCTTCCTTCGACGCTTCGCAGCGCGCCAAGGACCTCGGGGCATCCTCGCCCCGGTGCGTCTTACTCTTTGGCCGTGCCGCCGCCGTTCGTCGCAACCGTCGACGAACCTTGCGCGGGATTCGACGCGGCGTTCGACCCCTTCACCGCAACTGCGCTCGCGGGAACCGGCGCCGCTGCGCTGCCGGTTTCCTGATCCATCTGCGCCGTGTCCCAGCCACCGCCGAGCGCCTTGATCAATCCCACCGACGACACCATCCGTTCCCCGGCGATATTCGCCAGCTTCTGCTCGGCGGTGAACGCCGTGGTCTGCGCAGTGAGCACGTTGATGAACCCGACCGTGCCCGACTTGTACTGATTGGTCACAATAGCCAGCGCCTGCTGCGCCGACGCCACCGCTTGCTGCTGGATCCCGATCTCGTTCGCGAGAATCCTCTGCGACGCCAAATTGTCCTCGACGTCCTGGAACGCGGTCAGCACCGCTTGCCGATACGTCGCCACGGCCGAGTCATACGACGCGCGCGCCGCTTCGGTCTGGGCGGCCCGCAAGCCGCCATCGAAAATGGTCGCCGCGAGATCCGGCCCGAGCGTCCAGAAGCGCGACGGCGCGGTCAGCAATTGCGAAAATATTGAGCTTTGGAAGCCGCCGGTTGCTGACAAGGTCAGCGTAGGGAAAAACGCCGCAATGGCCACGCCGATCTGTTCGTTCGCCTGCGCCGCCTTGCGCTCGGCCGACGCAATGTCAGGCCGCCGTTCGAGGATGGCAGACGGCAGTTGCAGCGGCACGTCGGGCGGCGTGGCGTCGAGCGGCGATGAGGCGATAGAGAATGTCGACGCCGGCTCGCCGACCAGCACGGCAATCGCGTGTTCGTATTGCGCGCGGGCGACGCCGTTATCGATAGCCGACGCTTGTGCCGATTGCAATTGCGTCTGCGCCTGAATCACATCCGAGCGGGCGGCCGTGCCTTGCGCGTACTGGTTCTGCGTGAGTCGCAGCGTGCGCTGATAGGCGGCGACGGTGTCGTCGAGGAGCTTTTGCTGTGCGTCCAGCGAACGCAACTGGAAGTACGTTTGCGCGAGCGAGCCTTGCGCCGAGAGCCGTGCGTTGGCGAGATCGGCAGCGGCACTTTGCTCACCGGCGCGCTGCGCGCCGACCGTCCGGCTGACGGTGCCCCACAGATCCGGTTCCCACGATGCATCGAGGGAAAGATCGTAGGCATTGTTGATCGATCCACCGCTAGAAACCGATCCGCTCGAGCGGGTGGAAGAACGTGCCCGCGAACCCGTCGCCGATAACCCCAGCGTAGGGAAATACGCCGCACGCGCTTCTGAGACCAACGCCCGTGCCTGCCGATAAGCCGCCGCGAATTGAGCAATAGTTTGATTCGACGCATTCAACCGCGTTTCGAGGTCATTCAACTGCGGGTCGTTATAAATCGCCCACCAGTTTCCACGATCGACCCGGTCCGAAGGCTGCGCGACTTTCCAGCCCTCGGGCGCTTCTTTATACGATGCGGGAATCGCGGCGTCGGGGCGTTTGTAGTTCGGACCGACGGCGCAACCGGCCATTGTCAGTGCCAGTGCGAGGACGAAAGCGGACTTGCGAGGAAAAACGGGTATTCGGGTGAACGGCATCTGCTCTGGATTCCTGTCGGAGGTTGCGCGTGCTTCAACGCAATGCGGCGCGAAGCGTTCGTGCAACCGGTCCGAAATGGTAACTGAACGCGCGCGTAGGGCGAACGTCGGGCAGGCGTTAGGGTAACGGTTTGAAAGGAAGCTGGGTGTTACTCGCCGTGCGGAATCAGTTACGGGTCGTTACGCAACTCGCAGGCGCTGCGTGGGTTGCGTAACGAAGCGTCAAGAACGGCGACGAGAGTATTAGGCGTCGCAGTGTTTCGGACGGCAAAGCAGCGGGGTATTGGCGGGCGCAGTATCGGCGGGCTTGCGCGTGCGCCTGTTTTCGAACCACGCGGCACCCAGCACGACAAACGATCCGCCCGGCAGCAAGAACACGATCACATAGAGCGCCAGCTTCCACGAGCTTAAATTAGGCGGCAGGACGTGCAGCAAGGCGGCAGTGATTGAATGGCCGAAGCGTCGGCCGAGGAGGCGGGTGGTTTGGGCAGCGCGGTTCATCGGGTAAATCCATTTACGCATCGAATGGTTCGATGCTTTCAGTCGGTCAGAACATGGTCTCGGGTGGCGCCTTGGCGCGTAACTCGTTGCTTAGAATAATATTGACTATGCAATCGATTTTCAAGATGCGTTCCTTAGCAAATTTTTGCACTGTTGTTTTTAAGTCGCGAGAGCGGAGCCTGCGTGGTACTAGCATTCGCCGGCTGGCGGATGGGATGGGTTGTTTCACTCCAGGGCTCTCCATTGGGGGCGTTCTGTGCGCTGCGACTGACGGTGTTTCGATGGAATTCACGCGGCTTCTGAGCGTTGCTTGAATTCATGTGCCTTGAACCGGCAGACGCGGCCGTTGCGCATTGCAGCCTGCCAGCAAGGGGTTTTGTGGAGGAAGCGCGGGGCGAGGTCGCTTTAAATGAAGTATTGCATGGAACGTGTTCGACTAAGCAGCGGGCGAGCGTTGCGGGTTCACGAGAACGGGGAAGCGGAGAGCGCGTGGGAGGCTAGGCCGGCGAATCTCTTTCAGGCGCTTCGGCCGCGTATTGCACGGAGACGCGTTGCGCCAAGTGTCCCGAACAGGCGGAGAAGTCGGCCATTACCTCGCGGAAGTAAAACAATGCCTATGCAAGGGTTTTAGCTATCGAACCGATAGTAACCAGCCCGTCGATGCATTAAATAGTAGGTAGGCGCCACATACCCATCGATAGCCGCCGTCTTGCCGATTTGCTTGATCGAATAAGCAAAGGCCGCGTTCCCTGACGAGAATGCGGCCTTCAGCGCTTAATAACGGACGGAAACTTACTGCGGCGTCAGGACTTGGCCAGATTGTCCCGGCTGATTCTCGAGCGTCGGCGGCATGGGCTGGACGGGCAAGTTTTGCCGCATCGGCTGCGATGGTGGAGCAGGAGAAACCGGCGGCAACGCATTGCCAGATGCCGTTGCGCCTCCCGGCGTGCCCATCTGCGATGGCCCGCCGCGCACGAATTGCTTGAAGTCCGCGCCGGCCTTCCAGGGGTTTGGCTCGCAACCGAGCATGTTGTCGCAATGGGCGGCGAAACCGATCGTGGCCGTCCCTTCGTTGCTTGGCGTTTTGGTGATCTGGTACGCCAAGGCGCGTTTGCCGCCCGACGGGCCATCGGTCTGGATGATCGAATCTGTCACGGTCTGCAGTTTGTATTCGGAGTGATTGCTCACCCAAACCTGCGCGCGCGCCCACCACGCGTCACATTCGGCCTTGTTCGTACACGTGAGCGGCGCTGTGGCCTGCTCCATGGTTTCGCCAGCGATCTGTCCGGTCGTCGAGCATCCGGCCAGGAGAGCGATTGCCGCCACCACCGTACTCATTGCCGCCGTCTTGGCCAAGTTCGTGCCTCCCAACAGGTTTTTTCTCATTTTTCTAACTCTCCTTGATGTGTGTCCGGACTGGCCGATCGTGCCCGGCCAGTCGCTAACCAGTCTGACTCAGCTGATACGTCGCTATTTTCAGACCCGACACGCACGCGAGCGTTTCCACGCGTTGCGCACTGTTGCAAAACAAGTAAGGGTTGCCGCTGCTGAGGCTGTGCGGCGAGGAAAAACTGCTGGGTTGCTGGGCGTCGGTTTTAGAGCCGGCGCCCAGCCAATTCAAACGCTGATACGGTTCAACGTGTAAGCACGATAAGCACCGACGAAGGCATCGAACGAACCGACTTCTTCACGCTCGATTCTTGCCTGATCATCCAGCGACTTTGCAGCAAGCGCTGCCATTTCGCGCTCGGCTTCGGCGCTAAGCGGACGGCCACGGAAGTAATCGGCATGCTTTGCGCTGAGTTCCAGCGCAAATTCGTTGAAGCTCTGGTGCCGCTCGCGCATGGTCTCGAGCACGCGAGCGGACGGTGTCAGCGAGACATCGGATACCCGTGCGCGCTGGGCCTTCAACGCGGTCATGTGTTCATTCATGCCATGCAACGCGTCGAGTGCCTGTGCGACCGGTTCGATGGCGTCGAGCAACGAATCCGCCCAGCTTTGCATGGGGACTTCCCGGCCATCGCGTGACAGCGTCAGGCCGGGCTTGCGACCTTCCTTCGTGATGCGCGCGAAGTTTTCGTTGGCTTCTTCGTTGGCAGCACGCGGCAGAACCGGGCTGTCTTCGATCGCGCAATACAGCAGATACGCGTCCATGAAACGCGCGGTCTCCAGCGAAATCCCGGTCGGTTCAAACGGGTCGATATCGAGGCAACGCACTTCAATGTATTGCACGCCACGCGACGACAACGCATGCAACGGTCGCTCACCGGGTTGCGTCACGCGCTTCGGCCGGATGGTCGAGTAGAACTCGTTCTCGATCTGCAGCACGTTCGTGTTGATCTGCACCCACTCGCCGTCGCGCTGCGTGCCGATGGCTTCATACGCCGGATACGGCTCGCTGACCGCTTTCGCGAGGACATCGAGGTAACCGTCGAGCGTGTCGTAGCTCGGCAGCAGTGCGGATTGCGCCGGGTTGTTCGTGTAGCCGAGATCGCTCATCCGCAGGCTGGTGGCGTACGGCAAATAACGCGTTGTGGCGTCGAAGGTCTCGAGCGAATTCGGGCGGTCGCGCAGGAACTGCTGGTTGAGCGCCGGCGATGCGCCGAACAAATACATCGGCAGCCAGCTTGTACGGCGGAAATTCCGGATCAGCGCGAAGTATCGTTCGGACTGGAAATCGACAAGTGGCACGGCACCGCGGTTATCGAGCGCGGCCCAGTTGCGCCACACATCTTCGTGCAGCGAATAGTTGTAGTGAATCCCGGCGATGCATTGCATGGTGCGGCCGTATCGCAACGACAAACCGCGCCGGTATACATGCTTCAACATGCCTATATTCGATGTGCCATACCAGCCGATCGGGATGTCCTGATCGGCGGGAAGCACGCCGGGCATGGAGTCGTTCCAGAGCACTTCGCTGCCGAGATGGGCATAGGCGAAGCGATGCAAGTCGTCCAGTTGCTCAAGCGTGCGCGCAACGTCGTTCTCAGCGGGCGTAATCAGTTCGATCAGCGCTTCGGAATAGTCCGTGGTGATCAGCGGATGCGTGAGTGCGGAGCCGAATGTGCGTGGATGCGGCGTGGTGGCAAGCGTACCGTCGCGCGTGACCCGCAGGCTTTCCTTCTCGATGCCGCGTAGCCCTTGGCGCAACGCAGCGCCTTGCGGGCCGCTGGTCAGCGCGGATAAGCGGCGCAGGAAAGCGCTGTCGGACGGAGATGAGAAATTCGTATTTGCCATTGCTGCGACGGTTGCGTGTCTGGCGCCGAACCGAATGCGCCGAACCAGATTTTTGGGTAGCGGGCACTTTAACACCTCAGTGTAAGACGTGCTTGAACCCTTGCCGGATAAGGGTTTGCGCGAATTTCCCACAGATTGCAACGCAACAGGCAGCGGCAGGCTTTTTTGATGGACGATGCGGGACTTCCGATTGCGCTGCGTAAGCGGCAGTGGGCGTGGGCGGGCTTCAGGATCCGCTTCGAGCCACGTAGCGACGCTGTGCGTCAGCCGCCTTTCGCAGACCCTGCCCGGTCCGCGATCTCGTTCCACACATGAAGTGCAGCATACGCGCGATACGGCCGCCAGGCCTCAGCGCGGGCGCGCAGCGCCGCCGCTTTCGCCATCGACGGATCGCGTGCCACCAGCGCCTGCATCAGGATCAGGTCGGTGCCGGGCCACGCGTCGGCATCGCGTAGTGCGCGCATTGCGACATATTCCACCGTCCATGGTCCGATACCCGGCATGGCCAGCAACGCCGCCCGCAGCTCGGCGCGGTCCGCATGGGGATTGTCGAGCGGCAACGCGCCTGCCGCGACTTCGCGTGCAAACCCCTGCAACGCGGCCACGCGTTTGCCCGGCATGCCGATCTTCTCCAGATCGACCGCGGCCAGCGCAGCGGGCGTGGGGAAACGCCAGGCCGTACCGGCATGCGGATGATCGGTGAGTGGCGTACCGGCGCGTTCGACCAGCCTTCCGACAATAGTCGATGCCGCTTTCACGCTGACCTGCTGCCCGACTATCGCGCGCACGACCAGTTCGAAGCCCGACCACGCGCCAGGTACGCGCAACCCGGGCACAGCCTGGGTCATCGGCGCGAACCACGGGTCGCGAGCGAGATGCGCGGCGATGGCGGGTGCATCGGCCTGGAGATCGAACATGCGCGTGAGATGCTCGCCGATGGCTTTCGCATGGCGGCTCGCCGCACCTTCCAGCGTCGCGACGAGACACGGTTTGGTGGCGTGCCGCGTCACACTGAGCGTGCCCGAATCGCCAAGCCACTCAATTGCGCGCCGATACGAACCGTCCTCCACCGCTTCGACGCCATGCGTCGCGCGTCCCGCGAAAAATCGCAGGACGCGGGGCCAATCGTAGGGTTCGACGTAGGGAAGCTGGATTCGGGTGGGTTTGGTCTGTGGCAATTTAGATGCGTTCGAAAGCAGGGAGGATCGGGCGATCAGGATGCTGATCGGCATCGTATCGTTCAACGTGATCGAGACGATACCGAAAACCCGCTATTCGCCATCACCCCAGATCCTCCGCACTCACAGTTTCGAGCGGCGCCTCCAGCCGATGCTCCTTTTCCGCCGATAACAACGCGACCTTGCGCGCCGTGCCCCATCGGTAGCCCGCCAGCGCGCCATCCTTATGCACGACGCGATGACACGGAATGGCAAGCGCCACCGGGTTCGACGCGCACGCGTTCGCCACAGCCCGCACCGCCTTCGGCGACCCAAGCGTTTCGGCTATATCGGTATAACTGCGTGTCTGGCCGTATGGAATCCTCTGCAACGCGTCCCATACGCGCTGTTGAAAAGCCGTTGCGCTGATATCGAGCGGCAGGTCGAAGTGCTCCCGCGTACCGCGCAAATAAGCATCAATCTGCACGATAAACGGCGCAAGCCGCGCCTGATCCTCGATCCTTTCTGCGTCCGACAACTCCTGCGCCAGTTCCGCTTCAAGCGTAGTTGGGTCATCGCCGAAAGCGATCTTGCAGATGCCCTTGGGCGTCGCCGCGACCAGCACGATCCCGAGCGCGGTCTGCGCAGTGGCGAAATGCACGACCAGCCCGGCTCCCTTGCGTCGATACGTCGACGGCGTCATCCCCAGTTCGGCGGGCGCGGCGTCATACATCCGTGATGTCGAACCGAAGCCGGCGTCGTGCATGGCGCGCGTCACGTCGTCGCCACGTTGGAGCGCACTGCGCAACGCATCCGCGCGGCGGGCGGCCTGGTATTGCCGCGGCGACACGCCGACCACGCGTGAAAACAGCCGCTGCAAATGAAACGGGCTGACATACACGGCGCGGCTCAATTCCGCGAGCGTGACGCGTTGCTGCGGGTCGGCATCGAGTACCTTACGCGCCCGCTCCACGATCGCCAGCTCGCGCGACAGGCTGCCCGGCTGACACCTTTTGCACGCCCGATAACCGGCGGCTTCAGCCTGTTGCGGGGTATTGAAGAATTCGACGTTTTCGCGCCGCGGTTGCCGCGACGCACACGATGGGCGGCAAAACACGCCGGTCGTACGAACCGCATAAAAGAATTCGCCGTCGGCGCTCGAGTCGCGGCTCGACAAGGCGTTCCAACGGGTTTCATCGTTGGAAAAAGCAACGGTACTTGATTCGGTTTTCATCACAATCCTTGGTTTGCGAAGGGTACGTGACTACTTTAGAGGCGGACGTCTATAGGTACTCGCCGGATCTTGCTCTGTCATTTCATCCTTGGATAACGGGGCTGTGAACGCATGGACAAATGACGCACAGATGCGACACATCACCACCATAGGGGTTTTTACTACGATAAGTGTTGCATCGACCCTATCGGCTGTGTAATATCGGAACTGTCTCCTCCATGTCTCCTCCTGATATGGATTCAGCCCGCTCCGCAACGAGTGGGCTTTTTTTCGTCTGTATGCTTCGTAGCCTTTATAGCCGTGCTGTTTCGCAACACTTGCTAAACTTAACGCTGGTTTTTCGTGGCGATTCGTTGGTCGTCATCACGCAAAAAAACGGAGACACGCGATGCACATACCCATCCGCGAGATTGATCACGTCGTGATTCGCTGCGCGAACCTTGATGCCATGGTCGGCTTTTACAAGACGGTGCTCGGCTGTCCGGTGGAGAAGGAACAGCGCGAGCTCGGGTTGGTTCAGATGCGCGCGGGACGCTCGCTGATCGATCTGTTGGCGGTTGGCGCGAAGATCGACCGTCCGGAAAGCGGCACGCCGGGCGCGGGCAACAACATGGATCACTTGTGCTTGCGCGTGGAGCCATTCGACTCCGCCGCGTTGCGTGCACATCTGCTTGAGAACGGCGTGCGCCTGGGTGAAGAAGGTCGTCGCTACGGTGCGGAAGGCTTCGGCCCGTCGCTGTATCTATTCGATCTGGAAGGCAACCTTGTTGAGCTAAAGGGGCCGCCGGAGGCGTGACCGGCGGCTGGCCTGCTCATCCGCTCAGCGTGGCTTTCCCTTGAACACGGTCCAGTCGATAGCGACCGGATCCACCGTGGCGCTGCCCAGCGACGCCTCGCCGTCCTGCACCGTGCATTGAAGCCGCATGGTCCGTTCGGCCAACGCGCCGAGCGCTGTGGCCACACCATCGGTGAGCGACCAGACGGTCACGTTTTGCATCCGTTCGACCTTCGCCTTGACGCCCTGCCACCAGATTTCGGAGGTGCGGCCGCCATACGCGATCACGATCACCCGGTCCGCGCGACCGCTCGCCTTCGCGATGCGGCGTTCCTCCGGCTGACCCACTTCAATCCATGTTTCGATTTGCCCGGTCAGATCCTTTTGCCAGAGATCGGGTTCGTCGGTGTCTGACAGCCCTTTGGTGAATTCGAGGCGTTCGCTTGCGAATAACGCGAACGCGGCGACACGCACCATCATCCGGTCGTCTGTTTCGGACGGATGCCGGGCAATGGTCAGCGCGTGGTCGCCGTAGTAATGCCGATCCATGTCGGCAATTTGCAGCTCAGCTTTGTAGATTGTGGATTTAAGGGCCATGCAACACCGGAAAGCCTGTTTGAGAGGCTTGAAAAAGGGGGAATTCGGAACGGATGTTTCGGGCGGAACCGCTGCGTGCCGACGCGTTCCGAATCACATTCGACGACGTTCAACGCGTGATGATACCGAACGCGTTCGATCGTTGCGGGGAATCGCTGGTAAAGGGGAGATGTTGCGGGGAAAACGGGGGCGAGTTGGCGCTGACGTATGCCGTTGCCGATGTGGCTTGAGACTGTCCCGCGACTGTCTCGCGCGGGCGTGTAAAACCTGACGGGCGTGAATAAATTCACTCCGCGAGGTAATCAAGCGATTAGATGAGCGGCGGTTTTTACGCCGCCGTTATCGTTTAAAACCGTGATCTACAGCTGATTAATTCACTGCTTAATGAATCGGTCTGCAGTCCACAAGCCTTGTGTATCACTGTTTGAGGCATTTACAAATTCGACATCATGGCCGACAACCTGCACTACCCGGAAATGAGCGCCTTCCGGAGTCGGCATGCATTGAAACCCCGTGAAGAATTCCTGCATTTTCTGCTGCTCGCCTGCTTGGGCGTGCTGATCGGCGGAATCGAATTTGTCCTTCGATAAACAACCGAACGCATTAGGCATGAAACTGAACGTTTGTTGCGGCTGGATCACCTTGTCCTGGGCTTGCACCGAGGTGACCGCGCCCAATAAGCCGATCATCGCAAAACCAGCAATGGCGCGCTTTTTCATCTATAGCCTCCATGCAACTCTTTAGCGGGGATTTAGCTATGTATTCAGTGACTAGTTATTAATCTGCAGCGTTTATCCTAGACGAGAATTTGCAAGAGGCAAGCACAACTTGTGTGCGTTCGCAACACGACAGATTGTCGCAGAGGGATATTTAGGATTAAGCGGCTTTAAGCGCGCGGTGCCGTAGTCAAAAATCTCGATTGATGCGGCGCAAATAGAAAAGACAATAAAAGATGCCCGGTTCGCCGGAACCGGGCATTAACCTCACGAGTGAGGGAGGAGACACTACGGATTACCGGGCCTGATCGCTGGTCAAAACCCGTTAAATACTAAGCAGAATCTGTGCCGAACGCGGAAATCGATCACAAAAACGCAATTCCGCAGATGAAACCGTTGCAAGTCAGGCACTTGGTGCGTGACACGTTGCTTCGACGTGGGCCAGGTCCCGCTGCGGCTTCTGCTGTTTTTACACAGTGTCTTGTCAGACGCGGATGTTCGTGGATTAATCGACGCTTTCTACAGGAGCTTCTATGACCCTTGCTCAATGGCTGCCGTTCGCGATTGCCTCCGCCATCCTTGTTGCCATTCCCGGACCGACCGTGTTGCTCGTTGTCTCCTATGCGCTTGGCCACGGCCGCAAATACGCGCTTGCTACGACCGCTGGCGTCGCGCTGGGCGACCTTACGTCGATGACCGCTTCCATGCTCGGACTTGGCGTGTTGCTCGCGGCATCGGCGGAACTGTTTATGGTCTTGAAATGGGTGGGCGCGGCTTATCTCGTTTATCTGGGCATCAAGTTGTGGCGCGCGCCGGTGATCGATGCCGATGCGGTCAGCGCGCCCACCGAGTTGCGCACGAGCCGGATCGTCGCCCATGCTTACGCGGTGACCACGCTTAATCCGAAGAGCATCATTTTCTTTATCGCGTTCTTGCCGCAATTCATCGATCCGCACGTGGCGAGCATTTCGCAAATCGCGATCATGGAGGCGACGTTTGTCGGGTTGGCGGCGGCGAATGCGTTTGCGTATGCAATGCTTGCTTCGTTTGCGCGGCGCGCGATTCGGCGGCCCGGCGTGCAGCGGACGGTGAATCGCACCGGCGGCGCGCTGCTGATCGGGGCAGGGGTGTTTGCGGCGGCGTGGAAGAAGGCGGTTTAAGGTTTGGGTGGGCGGCGCCGGGGAAGCGCCGCGTAGCCGGTTATCGGCCGCTTCGCTCTCGGATGGGCTGAGCGTTCGCAAGCAACACTCGCTTTTTCAACGGTTATCTCAGCCCATTTCCGCCCCGAAGCGGCTGTGGCAATGCCTGCGGGTCACCGAATTACGCAAGCACCTCCAAGCCGTGTTTTTGAACGACTTGAAGCAGACGTGCCGCAAGACCGCTCGGCTTTTTTGCGCCAGCCTCCCACTGCCTGACGGTCGAAGGACTCGTGTTCAAGTAATGAGCAAAAACACTCTGGCTGACATTGGCAGACTTTCGGATACGTGCAACGTCCTTAGCCTCATAGTGAGGCGGCTCCTCGATGCATAGGTCTTCATACTCACGCATCGTCTTTTTGTCGATAAGCTTCGCGCGAAACAGGCCAGACGCGGCGCTGTGAATTGCCTCCGAAGCGTCGCTCTTGAATCGTTTGTCAGCCATTGCAAATCTCCAATAGTTCTCGCAGGTCAACTAGTACATCGATATCGCCTGATGTCTTGCTTCCATAATCCTTGGCGAGTCGCTTGAACTTCTTTAGATCGATGTCGCCGATATTGTCCATGTCGCTTTTCGCAAACAAAAACACGAAGATCCATCTTCTGCCCACCTTGTTTAAAACGAGGCGGCGTTTCGTATTCCTGTCCAGTCGCTTCTTCCAGCCATTGCCACCGAGATCATCGCCTTGGCCCGCCATCAGTTGCTTTGCGGCTTTGCACAGATCGCCGTAGGTAATGCCAGCAGAGTTGGCGGCCCTGCTGAACCATACTGTCTTAAAGAAGCGCTGCGCGGGTGGTTGCATTGCATGCCGGTTTGACTATAAAGATCGGCTATGACACCTGGTGGTATAGTCTTCAAGTCAAATTCTGATGCAACGGAGACTATGATCGATCCGGTTCGATGGCGGGAGCTCGCACCACACATAGTGCGAATGTCAGCGAAGAGGGAAGAGGGGGTTAAGGCTTAGGTGAGCGGCGCGGGTCAAGCGGCGGTACGCCTCCACTTCGATTCGTCGGCGCCATGGCGCTCTGACTAGAGGCCCGAATCACAAACCAAGCCATCCAAACCACACCGCCATTCGCCAGAGCCCCGCGATAACGATCACCGCAGCGATGGTGGCCAAGGCTATCTGCCTGCGGCAGCGAGTGGCTTGCTCTTCATCGAGACCCTTTGGTTTCGCCATTTCGGCCTCCCTGCGTGGCTTCCCTGCTGGAATCCTACATCAAGGAATGCGATGAACCATGCGACGCCTACTTCCCAATACAAAACCGGCTGAAAATCACACCCAGCAGGTCATCGGAACTGAACTCCCCGGTGATCGAATTGAGCTGATCCTGGGCGAGCCGCAGCTCTTCGGCGAACAAATCGAGCGCTTGCGAATTCTGGTCCGCGTGGTCCGCGGCAATCGCCAGATGTTCGCGCGCCGCGCGCAGCGCAATCAGATGCCGCTCGCGTGCCAGATAGATGCTTTCCGCGCCCGCCTGCCAACCGGCAATCTTGAGTAATTCGCCGCGCAACAGCGCAATACCGTCCCCGGTTTTCGCCGACAAACGCACTTCCCCGACGCCATCATCGGCCATATCAGCCGATGCTTCCACGCCCGCCAGATCCGCCTTGTTCAGCACGCGCACGACCGGCACGCCAACCGGAAAACGCGCCGAGATTGCAGCATCGTCGGTGCTCAGCGCTTCGCGAGCGTCCAACAGATGCAGCACGACATCTGCGCGACCGATTTCCCCCCACGTCCGCTCGATACCAATCCGCTCCACCTCGTCCTGCGTTTCGCGCAGGCCCGCGGTATCGATGACATGCAGTGGAATGCCTTCAATCTGAATAGTCTGCGTGACCTTGTCGCGCGTGGTGCCGGCGATCGGCGTGACGATAGCGAGTTCCGCGCCGGCCAACGCGTTCAGCAACGACGATTTGCCCACGTTCGGCTGCCCGGCCAGCACAACCGATAGCCCTTCACGCAGCAGCGCGCCCTGACGAGCATCAGCGAGCACCTTGTCCAGCAAGGCCCGGATGCGGGCAAGCTTGCCGCGGGCATCGGCGGCTTCCAGGAAATCGATCTCCTCTTCGGGAAAATCGAGCGTCGCTTCGACCAGCATCCGCAACGTGATCACGTCTTCCACGAGCGCGTGGATTTCGCGCGAGAAAGCGCCATCGAGTGAACGGCCCGCCGAGCGCGCCGCGGCTTCCGTGCTCGCCTCGATCAAATCGGCCACGGCTTCGGCCTGAGCCAGATCTAGCTTGTCGTTCAGAAAGGCGCGGCGCGTGAACTCGCCCGGTTCGGCCAACCGCACCCCGAATTCACGCCCGGTATCGACAGCACGCTGCAACAGCAGTTGCAACACGATCGGACCGCCGTGCCCCTGCAACTCGAGCACGTGTTCGCCGGTGTAAGAGTGCGGCGCGGGGAAATACAGCGCAATGCCGCGATCGATCGCCTCACCGCGTGCATCGATAAACGGCACATAGCTCGCATGCCGCGCGTCGAGCAACTGGCCGCACAGCGCAAGCATTGCGTGCTTCGCCGCCGCCTCGCCCGCCCGCCCGAACGACAGCCGGATCACGCCGATCCCCCCACGCCCCGGCGCGGTGGCGATCGCGACAATCGGATCGGTGTCGTTATTGGACATGGTGGTTTCCAGCGGAACGCGAGTGAACGAGTGGCGGCATTGTAGCGTGGCGCCTTTGTTTCGCTGCGCCGCACGAGTCGTTCGGAGGATTCTTAATTTATCTTATGTGGGATATGATGAACCTTAGGAATGGCTGTGGGTGCGCATCGTTTCATTGGGTGCAAATGTGCTGGCTATTGGGTGACATCATTAATCAACCATCGCGGCATTCTCGAGTTGTTTTTCCTGAACGCGCTAAAAATGAGAAAGATGCGCCATATCTAGCGTAGGCGGTTGACTCCACCACTGCGTTTGCCTCGCACAATCGCGACCATGCCAACACCCAAAGAAAAAACCGATTTTTCGGATCGGCTCAAATTTTCGATGACACGCGCGCCCGAGAAAATGCGCGGCGCAACCGATCTCGCTTTGCATTTCAATTTGCGTTATCACGGCGAACCCGTGTCGCCGCAAACCACGCATAAGTGGCTGACCGCGCGTTCAATTCCCACTACCGACAAACTGGCGACACTCGCTGAGTGGTTCAAGGTCGAGCAGCATTGGCTTCACTACGGACCGCCGCCGAGCGGGAATCCACAAAACGCGCCGAAACCGATATCGCATGACGAGAAGTATCCGGCCTCAGAAGAGACGCTTGAACTGGCGTCGAAGATCGAGGCGCTTTCGTCGCATCACCGGTATTTGCTGGAAGAACTCATCGACCAGTTTTATGGGGCGGGTGGGAAACGATAAAACGCTTATACAAACAGTTCACAAAACGAAAACGCCCGGCAAGCCGGGCGTTTTCAATTCAACCGAAGGTCAAAGGCTTAAGCCTTCGCCACCTTCTTCTGTCCCATCATGCGCGTGATGTAATACTGCTGCGCGATGGAAAGCACGTTATTCACAACGTAATACAGCACCAGTCCTGACGGGAAGAAGAAGAACATGACCGAGAAAGCCAGCGGCATGAACATCATCATCTTTGCCTGAACCGGATCCGGCGGCGTGGGATTCAACCGCGTTTGCAGGAACATGGACACGGCCATCATCACCGGCAGGATGTAGAACGGATCGGCCTGCGACAAGTCGTGAATCCACAAGACCCACGGCGCACCGCGCATTTCCACCGACGACAGCAACACCCAATACAGCGAGATAAACACCGGAATCTGTACAACGACCGGCAAACAACCGCCGAACGGATTCACCTTCTCGGTTTTGTAGAGCGCCATCAACTCCGAATTCATCTTCTGCGGATCGCCCTTATACCGTTCACGCAATTGCGTCATGCGCGGCGTAATGGTCTTCATGCGAGCCATCGACTTGTAGCTTGCCGCCGACAGCGGGAAGAACACCGCCTTGATCAACAACGTGAGCAGGATGATCGACCAGCCCCAGTTGCCCACATAGCTATGGATCTTCTCGAGCAGCCAGAACAGCGGCTTCGCGATGATCGTCACCATGCCGTAGTCTTTCACCAGCTCAAGACCCGGCGCGACGCCTTCCAGCATCCGCTCTTCTTCCGGACCGGCAAAAAGCCGCGATTGCACGTCGACGGTCTGCCCCGGCGCAATGGTCTGCAACGGCTGCTGCACGCCAACGCGATACAACGCGGGATCGATCTTCTGCACGTAGATATCGCGCTTCACGCCCTGCTGCGGAATCCACGCCGACGCAAAGTAATGCTGCACCATCGCGACCCAGCCGTTATCGGCGGAGGGCGCGAAATCTTCCTTGCCCTTGTCGATATCGCTGAACGTCATCTTCTGAAAGTGATGCTGTTCGGTATAAACAGCCGGCCCGATGAACGTATGCGAGAAGCGCGGCGTTTCCACCGGCGAATCGTCACGCACGAGTTCCATATAGAGGCGCGGTGTGACCGGCGCCGTGCCGACGTTTTGCACCTTCGTGTCGACACCGATCACATAGCTGCCGCGCGTGAACGTGTAGGTCTTGATGACCTTCACGCCGCCCTTGACCGGCGACTCGAACGCGATGGACAACGTGTTGCCGTCACCCATCGACGTCTGGCCGCCCGGCACGAGCGTGAACACGTCGTTGTGGTTCGGGAAGTCGCCGCCGAGCAGGCCCGTGCGCGCGAGATACGTGTGCGTCGCGGTGTGATCGAAGAGCGTGATGTACAGATCCGGCTGCTTGCCGTCACCTTCCTTCACGAGCGACAGCTTCGACAGCGTGCCGCCGCGCGTATCGATCTGGCCGGAGTAGACATCCGTGGAGAAATTCACGAGCTGGTCTGCGGCGCTCGATGCAGGTGCGTTCGAACCCGGTGCGACCGGTGCGCCTGGTACGCCAGGAGTGGCCGGCAAATCGGCGGCTTGCGTGCCCGGCGTCGTGGTTCCCGGTGCAGCGCTGCCGACCGTCTTGGTCGGGACGGCGCTCGGGAAGAACATCGACGGGCGCCCATGGTCACGTTGCCAGTTGTCGAACAGCATGACAGCCGACATGAAAAAGATGACCCATAGGACGGTACGTTTGATATCCATGCGTTGTCTCAGTGTCGATCGAAGAGCGCGTTATTGGCGCCGTGGGGGTTTGAACTCACAGAATTTGCCGAATCCGACGGAGCTGGATTTGGCGAATTCGATGCGCTCGGGGCAGAGTCGTCGACTGGGTCGGCCGCTGACGCGCCATCCTGCTGAACGCAGCCGGCGGCGGACGGAGGCACGGGGACCAGATCGATGCCGCCAGCCGAAAACGGATGGCAGCGGCACAGACGTTTCGCTGCGAGGAATGAGCCACGCGCGGCGCCATGATACTGGATTGCTTCGCGCGCGTAGTCAGAACACGATGGGTAAAAGCGGCACCGGTTGCCGAGCATGGGGCTCACCGCAACCTTGTAGAAGCGTAATAAGGCGATCAACGCCGTTTCTGCCATTCGTGCCGTTTGCATAGAATTCGCGCTCAAGTCGACGCCGAACAAGCCGGTGTGCGCCTGAAGCGGCTCAAGAGCCCGCAGGCGCGGGTGGGTCGTTGACGATAGGCGATGCACCCTGCTCACCCATGCCTTCAGTACGTCGAGCGGCTTCGCGCACTGCACGGTCAAGCAGGCCGTCGATCTCTTCGCGAAACAACGTACGCAGCGGCGGCGATTTCGCGCTCGGCATGGCCTTGCGGTCAATTTTCGCATGCAGCCGCAGCAGGATGTCCCAGCCGCCAAGCTCCGCGCGCCGAAGCCGAAATGCCTCGCGCGCCAGCCGCTTGATCAGATTGCGCGTCACCGCACGCGGTGCAAACTTCTTGCCGATAACCAGACCCAGTCGCGCCTCGTTGCCTGTCGGCTTGCCATACAGGACAAAGTGCGGGGACCGGCGCCAGGGGCGCAAACGAAAAACGGATGAGTATTCATCCGTTTTCAGCAGCCTTGCGGCCTTGGGGAACGCGGCACTCGCTCGCAACTGACTGGTTTCCTGTCCGGAGCTGGTCGTGCTGCACACCTGGCCGTCGCACGCGTCTGGGCGAGTGCCGGGGCGCGCCGTCAAAAGCGACCTTATACAGCCAGGCGCTTGCGGCCCTTCGCGCGACGTGCGTTGATCACCTTGCGGCCGCCGGCCGTCTTCATGCGGACGCGAAAGCCGTGGGTACGCTTGCGGCGGGTGACGGAAGGTTGGTAAGTGCGTTTCATGTTGGTCTCACTTGGGTAAATACGGACCGCGCGGCATGAGGTAAGCGACGTAAAAAGCGACGCACCGGCCGGTGGTACAGAAATTCGGTTTTGCGGAACCCGCTATTTAAACCGTTTTCCTATTGACCGTCAATAGGTTACGAGGCATGGCGAGCGGTTTTCCAAGAAGTCCACAGGTCCGATGATTCGATACACGACATGGTCCGTCCCTGTGGATAACTCGCGCCGCGGTTGCATTTGGCGTTAGAATCTCCGCTCAATCCGACGTAACCGCACGTTGTCCCGGTCCGCTGTACCGCCTGCAAAAGCATGGTGGACAAGGCTCTGGGGCACGCTTGCCCGCGCGCACCGGGCCTTGCTGCCGAGTGGCGGCGAGGGCGGCGGCAGGACTCGCGGTAAACCCTAACGACTGCATTCGATGAACGATTTCTGGCAACACTGTTCCGCATTGCTGGAGCGCGAACTTACGCCACAGCAGTACGTCACATGGATCAAACCGCTGGCCCTGGTCGACTTCGATGCCGACGCGAGCACGCTGCGCATCGCCGCGCCCAATCGGTTCAAGCTCGACTGGGTGAAAAGCCAGTTTTCCGGCCGAATCGCGGATATGGCCCGGGATTTCTGGCACGCACCCGTCGATATTCAGTTTGTCCTGGACCCAAAAGCCACCGCCCGCAAGGCGATGGGCGGCGCGCCAGCGACATCCGCTTCGGCCGCGCCCTCGAGCACGCAGGCTTCCCCGTCCATGCAGCGGCCCTCGCCCCAGCCTGCCGAAAGAAGCAATGGCGGCCACGCGAACGCGAGCGCTCATATCAATGCGCTCGCGGCGGAAGCCGCGCAGAACGCGCAATCGCTGCAACATAACGACCAGGGCGACAACGGCGATCTCGATCTCCCGAGCCTCGACGCCAACGAAGCTGCCGTCGCTCGCCGGACATGGCGGC
Source organism: Burkholderia sp. S171 (assembly GCF_009766085.1). Lineage (GTDB taxonomy): Bacteria > Pseudomonadota > Gammaproteobacteria > Burkholderiales > Burkholderiaceae > Caballeronia. Next base: position 41,711 of record NZ_LMUF01000025.1, read on the forward strand.
CGGGCGGCACGGCGTCGTCGAACGGGGAAAACGATTCGGCTTACGAGCGTTCGAAGCTCAATCCCGTCCTCACCTTCGATAACTTCGTGACCGGCAAGGCGAATCAGCTCGCCCGCGCAGCCGCGATCCAGGTCGCCGATAACCCCGGCATCTCGTACAACCCGCTGTTCCTGTACGGCGGCGTAGGTCTGGGCAAGACCCACCTGATTCACGCAATCGGCAACCAGTTGTTGCAGGACAAGGCCGGCGCGCGCATCCGCTACATCCATGCGGAGCAATACGTGTCGGACGTGGTGAAAGCCTACCAGCGCAAGGCTTTCGACGATTTCAAGCGTTACTACCATTCGCTCGACCTGCTGCTGATCGACGATATTCAATTCTTCTCGGGTAAATCGCGGACGCAGGAAGAGTTTTTCTATGCGTTCGAGGCGCTGGTGGCCAACAAGGCGCAGGTGATCATCACGAGCGATACGTATCCGAAGGAGATTTCGGGTATCGATGACCGGCTGATTTCACGCTTCGACTCCGGCCTGACGGTCGCGATCGAGCCGCCGGAGCTTGAAATGCGCGTGGCCATCCTGATGCGCAAGGCGCAATCGGAAGGCGTGAGTTTGTCGGAGGATGTGGCATTTTTCGTCGCAAAACATTTGCGCTCGAACGTGCGTGAACTCGAAGGCGCGTTGCGCAAGATCCTGGCGTTCTCCCGTTTCCACGGCCGCGAGATCTCGATCGAGTTGACCAAGGAAGCGCTTAAAGACCTGCTGACGGTGCAGAACCGGCAGATATCGGTGGAAAATATCCAGAAGACAGCGGCGGACTTTTACAACATCAAGGTCGCCGACATGTATTCCAAGAAGCGGCCGGCGAACATTGCGCGGCCCCGTCAAATCGCCATGTATCTGGCGAAGGAACTCACGCAGAAGAGTCTGCCGGAAATCGGTGAACTGTTCGGCGGGCGCGACCACACCACGGTGCTGCACGCCGTACGGAAAATTTCGGCGGAACGCGGCACGGACGCTCAGTTGAACCACGAATTACACGTGCTTGAGCAAACGCTGAAAGGTTGAGCGTTTTGCGCGGCGGCCACCCACGCGGCGCACGTCCGCGCGTGCGGCAAAAGACGTTGGGGTGCGGGAAAATGGCGGCTGAATCTGGCCGCCGGCAATGAACGGCCCCAAACCAATGCCGAACCAGAAAGCAATCATGCTGGCGGCGAAAAACGCATTCAACGGCCACTGATGATCCTGCGCGCGGTGGTTTGTCGCTTGCGCCCAAAAGCGCCACAAAAAGCGTCAAAAAATGGGCCTGTTTATTGACGAAATTGCCCCCATTTTCAGGGAGCGGTCAGGTTTTGAGGCACAATACGGGTTTGACCGTCCAGCGGCCCTGGGCGGCGTTTTGGCGCAAGCCTGGCACGTGCGGGCGGCAGTAGCCGCCCGCGCGTGACACGAGACCGTCCGAAGGTCATCCATGCGGTGGCAAACGCTTCTCAAAAAGCGGGGGCAAAAGTGGTGACTGCAGCGGTGACAAAAGCGGCGGACGGCCGTCACATCAACGAAGGAACTCTATGCAACTGGTCAAGACCGAACGAGATAATCTCCTAAGGCCGCTGCAAACCGTGAGCGGAATCGTCGAACGCCGTCATACGTTGCCGATCCTCGCCAATTTGCTGATCACGAAGACTGGCGCCGACGTGTCGTTCCTCTCGACCGATCTCGAACTTCAGATCACCACGCGTGCTGACTTCGGCACGGGCAGCGATCAGGTCGCCACCACGGTCGCCGCGCGCAAGCTGCTTGACATCCTGCGCGCCATGCCGCCGGGTGAAGTGTCGCTCGATCTCACCGACAAGAAGCTGACGGTACGCTCCGGCAAAAGCCGCTTCGCGCTCCAGACGCTTGCTGCCGATGAGTTCCCGACCGTCAACCAGGCTACAGAGTTCGGCGCGAGCCTGTCGGTTCCGCAAAAGACCTTCCGGCAATTGCTCGGCATGGTCCACTTCGCCATGGCGCAGCAGGACATCCGCTATTACCTGAATGGCATGCTGCTGGTGGTCGACGGCGACCAGTTGATGGCAGTTGCAACGGACGGTCACCGGCTTGCGTTTTCATCGATGAAAATCGAGGGATCGTTCGCGCGCCAGGAAGTCATCATTCCGCGCAAGACCATCCTTGAATTGCAGCGCCTGCTTGAAGACATTGACGACGCGCTGGTTATCGACATTGCTGCAAGCCAGGTCAAGTTCACGTTCGGCCAGGTCGAACTCGTGTCGAAACTCGTGGAAGGCAAGTTCCCCGACTTTCAGCGCGTGATCCCGAAGTCGCACAAGAACACGTTCCTGATCGGCCGCGAAGAATTGCAGCGTTCGCTGCAGCGTGCCGCCATTTTGACGTCGGACAAGTTCAAGGGCGTGCGCTGCCTGATCGAGCCGGGCCAGTTGAAGATCATGTCGACCAACGCCGACCAGGAAGAAGCGCAGGAAGAACTGGAAATCGCGTATCAAGGCGACAGCGTGGACATCGGTTTCAACGTCACGTATCTGCTCGACGTGCTCGCGAACCTGAAGATCGACATGCTGCAAGTGAGTCTCGGCGACGCTAGCTCAAGCGCGCTGATCACGATTCCCGAGAACGACGAATTCAAATATGTGGTGATGCCGATGCGCATCTGACGCGGCCAAAACTAAAAACTTTCCAAGGGGCGCATTGCCCCTTTGGCATTTTTAAGGTGTTTCGAAAAGTCTCATGCAGCGACCGCGCAGCAACCCCGCAGTGACCCAGTAGCAACTCCGTAGTGACGCAGAACCGGAAAAAAACCCATGACTGAAAACCCAATTTCGCAACCCGACAACGCTTATGGCGCATCCTCCATTCAGATCCTCGAGGGTCTGGAGGCGGTCCGCAAGAGGCCGGGTATGTATATCGGCGATACGTCGGATGGCACGGGTCTGCACCACCTCGTTTTCGAAGTGCTGGACAACTCCATCGACGAAGCGCTCGCCGGACATTGCAACGACATCCACGTCACCATTCACGCCGATAACTCCATCTCCGTGACCGATAACGGCCGTGGCGTACCGACGGGTCTGAAGCTCGACGACAAGCACGATCCGAAGCGCAGCGCCGCCGAAATCGTGATGACGGAGCTGCACGCGGGCGGCAAGTTCGACCAGAACAGCTACAAGGTGTCGGGCGGCTTGCACGGCGTGGGTGTGTCGTGCGTGAACGGCTTGTCCGAATGGCTGCGCCTCACCGTGCGCCGCGACGGGAAGAAGCACTTCATGGAGTTTCGTCAGGGCGTGGTGCAGAACCGCGAACTCGTGACGGAAGACGGCATTACGTATTCGCCTATGCCCGTTGTTGGCGACACGGAAAATCGTGGCACCGAAGTGCATTTCATGCCCGACATCACCATTTTCGGCCACGTGGAATTCCACTACGACATCCTCGCCAAGCGTATGCGCGAATTGTCGTTCTTGAATAACGGCGTGCGGATTCGCCTGACCGACCAGCGTGACGGCAAGACAGACGACTTCGCATTCGTCGGCGGCGTGAAGGGTTTTGTCGATTACATCAACAAGAACAAGCAAGTGCTGCATCCGACGGTGTTTCACGCGATTGGCGAGAAGGACAACGTCACGGTCGAAGTGGCCATGCAGTGGAACGACAGCTACAACGAAAACGTGTTGTGCTTCACGAATAACATTCCGCAGCGCGACGGCGGCACGCACTTGACCGGCTTGCGCGCGGCCATGACGCGGGTGCTGAACAAGTACATCACGGACCACGACATCGCGAAGAAAGCGAAGATCGAGACCAGTGGAGACGACATGCGCGAAGGCTTGTCGTGCGTGCTGTCAGTGAAGGTGCCGGAGCCGAAATTCAGCTCGCAGACGAAGGACAAGCTGGTGTCGTCGGAAGTGCGCGCGCCGGTGGAAGACGTGGTCGCCAAGGCGCTCGAGGAGTTCCTGCAGGAAACGCCGAACGACGCGAAGATCATCACGAACAAGATTATCGATGCAGCGCGTGCTCGCGACGCTGCTCGTAAAGCGCGTGAAATGACGCGGCGTAAAGGCGTGCTGGACGGCGTGGGTTTGCCAGGCAAGCTGGCCGATTGCCAGGAGAAGGATCCGGCGAAGTCGGAGATTTACATTGTCGAGGGCGACTCGGCAGGCGGATCGGCGAAGCAAGGGCGTGACCGGAAATTTCAGGCCATCCTGCCGTTGCGCGGGAAGGTGCTGAACGTGGAGCGCGCGCGTTTCGACAAGCTGATTTCGTCGGAGCAGATCGTGACGCTGGTTACGGCGCTCGGGACCGGGCTGGGCAAGGACGATTACAACCTCGAGAAGCTGCGTTATCACCGCATCATCATCATGACCGACGCGGACGTGGACGGTGCGCACATTCGTACGCTGCTATTGACGTTCTTTTATCGGCAGATGCCGGAGATTGTGGAGCGTGG
>NZ_LMUF01000026.1:0-296 GCF_009766085.1 Burkholderia sp. S171
TCAGGCTCCTCATTCGCTGCAATTCAGCGCAGCTCGCACAAACCCCACCCCACAAAGGTGGGGTTTTTGCGTTTCTGAACTCATTGCGTACTAACCGCTCTGATCCACTCCAACACTGCGGTTCAACATTCTCCAACACGCGATACAGCAACCCGAACTCCTATCGTAGCGGGCTATATCGGCGCGGTCACTTCAGCGCATATACACGGTCGATCGACGGCGGTTCAACAGAGGCAGGCACACTCTGCGTGAACCAAATCAAATCACTCTCGATCCGAGACGAAGCGAAGCGCCCC
>NZ_LMUF01000026.1:459-210730 GCF_009766085.1 Burkholderia sp. S171
CACCGCGTCGCTTGATCTCCTCCCGCAGCCAGAAACTTTTCTGCAAGCCGCACCCAATACGTTGATCCGACCGACAACAGCGAGTCGTTGAAATCGTAGCTTGCGTTGTGAAGTGTGCAGGGCCCCAAGCCGTGTCCAGTTTCCCGATGTGACCCTTCGCCATTCCCCAAAAACGCATAGCAACCTGGCTTCGCGAGCAGCATGAAAGCGAAGTCCTCGGCGCCCATCGTGGGTTCGACGGAGGCATTGACGTTTTCTTTCCCAACTACTTCCGTCATCACCGTCGCCGCGAAGCGCGTCTGCTCAGCGTCGTTGATCGTGGGCGGATAGTTGCGATGAAAGTCGATGGAAACCTCGCACTCGTAGGCCGCCGCAGTCGCCTCTGCAATCGTCCGCATCCGGTGCTCGATCAAATCGAGTGTCTCGACGGTAAATGTTCGCACCGTGCCACCGAGCCAGGCGTCATCGGGGACGACATTCGACGTATCTCCAGCATGGATCTGCGTGATCGAAAGGACGGCGGTATCGATGGGCTTTTTGCTACGCGTGATGATCCCTTGCAGCCCATTGGCGATCTGGACTGCCGTAAAAACCGGGTCGCGTCCGCTGTGCGGTAGCGCCGCATGCGAACCAATGCCCTTGATATTGATGCGAAATTCATTGCTCGACGCCATGATCGGACCGGGCGTGACCCCGAAGTGGCCGGCGGGCATGCCTGGCCAATTGTGGATCCCGAACACGGCATCGACGGGAAATTGTTCGAACAGCCCGTCCTCAATCATCGCCTTGGCACCTGCGCCACCTTCCTCAGCCGGCTGGAAGATGAACACGATCGTGCCATCGAACTTGCCGTGCTCAGCCAGATGTTTCGCCGCGCCGAGCAACATGGCGGTGTGGCCGTCGTGTCCACATGCGTGCATGCGTCCTTCGTTTTGCGATCGATGTCCGAACGTGTTGATCTCGGCGATCGGCAATGCGTCCATATCGGCGCGCAAACCCACGTATCGCTTACCCGAGCCGCGTTTCAACACCCCGACGACGCCGGTCTTTCCCATGCCGCGATGTACTTCCAAACCCCATCGTTCGAGATTGTCGGCGACCAGCTTTGCTGTGCCGACTTCTTCATAACGCAACTCGGGATGCGCGTGGATCGTTCGTCGCAGCGCTTTGATTTCCTCGTGCGACGCTTCGATTTCTGGAATCAGATTCATGAAACTGGCCTCTGTCTGAAAAAATAACGTTGCGCGTGCTTTCGTCCGCGTCGATTGCACCATTCTACGCCCGCGACTATTTATCGAAGCGCGAGACGGCGAGTTCGATCAATCGTAATAAAATCGTTTTGTCTGTCCGCTTTTTGCACATTTTCTCCGGATATCCGCATGAATGCTCCCGCCGAATTCGCTCGCGCTGTCTGTCCGCACGATTGCCCTGACACCTGTGCGATGCGCGTCACCGTAAAGGACGGCCGCGCCATCAAGGTGACGGGCGACCCCGATCATCCGCCCACCCAAGGCGTGCTTTGCACGAAGGTGTCGCGTTATGCCGAACGAACTCACCATCGGGATCGATTGCTCACGCCGATGCGTCGCGTTGGTCCAAAGGGAGAGGGCCGGTTCGAAGCGGTGAGCTGGGATGAAGCGCTGACATTTGCCGCTGAGCGCCTGAATGAAATCGCGGTCCGCGCACCCGAAGCCATCTTGCCGTACAGCTACGCGGGCACGATGGGCTTGGTGCAAGGCGAGAGCATCGCGGCGCGCTTCTTCAATGTGCTCGGCGCGTCGCGTCTGGACCGCACGATCTGCGCGGCTGCCGGCGCTGCGGGCTTGCGTTACACGTACGGCGGAAGTCTCGGCATGCATACCGAGTATTTCGAGGAAAGCGAAGTGATCCTGATCTGGGGATCGAATTCGATCGCATCGAATCTGCACTTCTGGACGCGCGCGCAGGAAGCCAAGCGACGCGGTGCGCGGTTGATTGCCATCGATCCCTACCGCTCGCTGACGGCTGAAAAATGCCATCAGCACATTGCGTTGAAACCGGGCACGGACGGCGCGCTGGCGCTTGGCATGATGAATGTGATGATCGGTGAAGGGCTGATCGATCAGGCATACATCGGCGCCTACACGCTCGGTTTCGATCAACTCAAGGCACGCGCCGACGCTTATCCGCCGGCGCGTGTTGCGGAAATATGCGGGATCGAAGAGAAGGTGGTGGTCGATCTCGCGCGGGCTTTCGGATCGACGAAAAAAGCATCGATACGCCTCAACTACGGTATGCAGCGCGTCCGCGGCGGTGGCAATGCGGTTCGCGCAATCGCCTGTCTGCCTTCGCTGACGGGCGCATGGCGCGAGCGGTCGGGGGGCTTGCTGCTATCGTCGTCGAGTTGGGCACCGGTCGATGTCAACGCGCTCGAACGGCCGGACTTGTTGCCGGGATGGCCGTCGAAACTGCCGCGTATCGTGAACATGAATGCTATCGGCGACGCGTTGCTGCACGCCGGCGACGCCAGCTTCGGCCCGAAAGTCGAAGCACTGATCGTCTACAACTCGAACCCGGTCGCCGTCGCCCCGGATTCCGCGAAAGTCGCGGCAGGGTTCGCGCGTGAGGATCTGTTCACTATTGTGCTCGAACATTTCCAGACCGATACCGCCGACTACGCCGACCTCATCCTGCCGGCGACCACGCAGCTAGAGCACCTCGATGCCCACAAGTCATACGGCCACACGCACGTGATGGCGAACTTGCCGGCGATCGCGCCGGTGGGTGAGTCGCGGGCGAACACGGAGATTTTCCGCGGCCTGGCCAAGGCGATGGGGCTGACGCATCCGGCGCTATTTGAAAGCGATGAAGCGCTGGCGTCGAAGGCATTCCGCTGGGACGATCCCGCGCTGGCCGGCGTGACCTGGGACACGCTGAAGACAAAAGGCTGGGCGCAACTCAAGCTGGCGGAAGCGCCGTTCGCCGAGGGCGGTTTCCACACGCCATCGGGGAAATGTGAATTTTTCAGCGAGCGTTTGCAACGTGCGGGACTGGAACCCGTGCCCGATTACCTGCCGCCGTACGAATCCGCCGAGTACGCGCCGGCACTCGCCGCGCGTTATCCGCTTGCGATGATCTCGCCGCCCGCGCGGAATTTCCTCAACAGCAGCTTCGTCAATGTGGAAAGCCTGCGATCAACAGAGGGTGAACCGCATCTCGACATGCATCCCGCCGACGCCCACGCTCGTCAGATCACCGAAGGTGAATTGGTGCGCGTATTCAACGACCGCGGTTCGATGCAAGCGCGTGTGCGGGTGACCGATCGCGCGCGGGAAGGCGTAGTGGTGGGGTTATCGGTATGGTGGAAGAAACTCGCGCCGGATGGCTGCAACGCCAACCAGGTAACGAGCCAGGCGCTGACCGATCTGGGCGGGTCAGCGACATTTTATGACTGTCTCGTGGAGGTCGAGACGGCTTACTGAGTTGAGGAAAATTGCGTGGAAGCCAGCAGGCGTAAGGGGAAGCACGAACGGGTGAGATTGGAAGCTGGCGTCTAACCCGGTTGTCGGAATGCGATCGAGCGGCTACGATGCGCTACGGACAATTTTCGCACGACCATTCTAAAATCATACAAAGGAGACGCCGTATGGAAAAAATTTGGCTGAAGTCCTATCCGGCAGGCGTGCCCCAGGAAATCGATGAGACCCGGTACAACTCGCTTTCTGATTTGCTGGATGAGAGTTTTCGCGAACATCGCAGCAAACGCGCGTTTGTCTGCATGGGCAAGGCGATCACCTATGGCGAACTCGACACGCTGTCCGCTCGGCTAGCTGCGTGGTTCCAGTCGCGAGGGCTTAAGACCGGCGCACGCGTCGCGATCATGATGCCGAACGTGCTGCAATACCCGGTCGCGATCGCCGCCATTTTGCGTGCGGGTTATATCGTTGTGAACGTGAATCCGCTCTATACGCCGCGTGAACTCGAGCATCAGTTGAGGGATTCCGGCGCCGAGGCAATCGTCGTGCTCGAGAACTTCGCGCATACCGTGCAGGCCGTCGCGAAAAACACCGCGATCAAGCATGTGGTGGTTGCGTCGATGGGCGACCTGATGGGCGCGAAAGGCGTGATCGTCAACTTTGTCGTCCGGCGTGTGAAGAAGTTAGTGCCGGCGTGGAGCCTTCCTGGCCATGTGAGTTTCAACGCAGCCCTTCGACAAGGTACGCGTGAAACGCTCAAACCCATCAAGCAAGGTCCCGACGACATCGCTTTTCTCCAGTACACCGGTGGTACGACCGGGGTAGCGAAGGGCGCGATGCTGTTGCATCGGAACCTGATTGCGAACGTCTTGCAGTCCGAAGTCTGGCTCGAACCGGGACGCAAGAACCGACCGGACATCGATCAGTTTGTGACCGTCGTGGCGCTGCCGCTTTATCACATCTTCGCGCTGACCGTTTGCGGCTTCCTGACCCTGCGTACGGGCGGCATGGGTATCCTGATCCCGAATCCGCGCGATATCCCGGGCACGATCAAGGAGCTGAAAGGCTTCCAAATCAACACGTTTCCGGCCGTGAACACGCTGTACAACGCGCTGCTGAACAATCCCGAATTCGCCAAGCTCGATTTTTCCAAGCTGATCGCGGCGAACGGTGGTGGCATGGCTGTGCAGGAAGCCGTAGCGAAGCGATGGTTCGAGACAACGGGTTCGCCGATTATCGAAGGTTATGGGTTGTCCGAAACATCTCCGTGCGTGACGTGCAATCCGGTGACGGCGACCGAATACACGGGCACGATCGGCTTGCCGTTCCCTTCCACCGAACTCGTCATCCGCGACGACGACAACAACGACATGCCGCTTGGCCAGCCCGGCGAGATCTGCATTCGTGGTCCACAGGTGATGGCGGGCTACTGGAACCGTCCCGATGAGACGGCGAAAGTCATGACCACCGACGGCTTCTTCAAGTCGGGTGACGTCGGCATCATGGACGAACGCGGATACGTGAAAATCGTGGACCGCAAGAAGGACATGATCCTGGTGTCGGGGTTTAACGTGTACCCGAATGAGATTGAGGACGTGGTGGCGAAGCTTCCGGGCGTCTTTGAAGTGGCCGCCGTCGGCGTGAAGGATGCGACGTCGGGCGAAGCGGTCAAACTGTTTGTCGTTCGCCGCGATCCGCATTTGACCGAAGCCGATGTAATAGCCTTCTGTAAGGAACGGTTGACGGGCTACAAGCGGCCGCGCGTGATTGAGTTCCGGACAGAGCTGCCGAAGAGTAATGTCGGCAAGATATTGCGCCGGGAGTTGCGCGACGGCAACGCCTGACAGCGGATCAGCCGCCAAAGAGCAAATTAATAGCAGGCCTTCGCATCGCAAGATGCGGAGGCCTTTTTTTCATCACATGCATCGAAGCCAACTCGATCCGGACCGGAATCAGCACGAAAAAAAGGCGCCCGGAGGCGCCTTTCAAGACAACTGTTTTATTACGACTTATTAGAACTTGTGGCGAATACCGACAACAGCTGCGACCTGGTTAGCCGTCGACGATGCCGACAAACCGTTGATCTGCGCCGTAGCCGTGCCGTTGAGCGAGTTCGTGCCCGATGCGTGTTGATAGATACCATCGGCATACAGGTCGGTACGCTTCGACAGGAAGTAGTCCACGCCCAACATACCTTGATGGATCTTTTCGTTCGCGACGCTATATCCCTTCGTGTAGTCGTACGCTGCGCCGAGCAGCAACGCCGGGGTCAACTGGTACTTGAAGTTCAGTTCGGCGTTGTGGAACTTGGCGTCGCCCGTGACGGCACGCGCGCCAGCAACAGCGGTCTGTCCCAGATCCTTGAACTGCGTGTTGCTGTACGTTGCGCCGACAGTTGCCGGGCCGAACGTGTAAGCACCGGCAGCGGAGATCACTTGCTGCGTCTTAGCCGTTGCAAAGCCCGAGTACACTTGCGAGCCCGTCATGTTCGAAGCCGTTGCGCTCGACGACGAGTTGTTACCGAAGAACGAGTAGTTCGGGTTCTTGACGTTGAAGTAACCGGCGCCCAACACCAACGGACCTTGCGCATAGCCAAGACCAGCCGAGAAAATCTGATTGCGGTTGAATTGACCAGCAACGCCGCCCAGGCTGTACAAGCCGCCGAACGTGATACCACTGTAGTTCGTGCTTGCGTACTTGATCGAGTTGTTCACCCGATTCGAGTTGTTCATGTTGTCCAGGTCGCCCGGGTGCGCAGCGTAGAACGACGCCCACTGGCTACCGACTTCCAACGCACCGGTGTAGTCCACCACGGAGTCGTATTGACGACCGAGGGTAACCGTACCGTACTGGCTCGACAGGCCAACGTAGGCTTGACGGCCGAATTCGTCACCGCCTTGATTCAGCTTGCCGGTGAAAGCGTTGAAACCGTTTTCCAACACGAACAGCGCCTTCAGGCCACCGCCCAGGTCTTCCGTACCACGCAGGCCCCAACGATCGCCTTGGAGGTTACCGGCGCTCGTCGAGTACAGCTTGTTGCCAGCCGAGTTGTTGTTGTACACGAAACCTGCATCGACAATGCCGTACAGCGTCACGCTGCTTTGAGCATGCGCGGCACCTGCGAACGTACCCAGCGCAGCCAAAGCGAGAAGCGACTTTTTCATTGATGATCTCCAGAGTGTTGAAACTGTTTGGCAAGGTCACTGTTCTTTGCGCCAGTGTGTTGACGTCCCCGCCGGTACTTCAAAATTGAAGTTGAACGTAATGTAACAAAGAGGCTTTTAGTGACAAAGGAAAAGCGGCTCCTCCGTTTCCCTCGTGTGACGTTTACGCAACATGCAGTAAAATCGAGGTTTCCGGCTATTTGCGACCCGTATTTGCCCTAGTTACACGTTTTGAAGAGTGGGTAATTTGTTGGTTGGACGATCGGTCTCCGTCCGGTGCAAGATCGCTCAGGAGATCGAAACAGGAGTTATGAAATGACACTCGATGAACTGATCTCTGAGTTCGATCGCGGACTACGGTCAATGACCGGTGTATCCCGGATGTCACGCCCCATACCGGAGGTGGTTCCAGTTCAGGTGGACAGTACCGAGTCGCCCGGCGACGAAACGGATACAACACTGAGCGCGGAAGAGAAGGCGCATTCAGCCGCGTTGATGCGCGTGAATCACGTTGGTGAGGTGTGCGCGCAGGCGTTGTATCAGGCGCAAAAACTCGCGACCAAGTCGGCCACGTTGAAGCGTGGCTTCGAGGAAGCGGCGCGCGAGGAAGAAGACCATCTGGCGTGGACCATGCAACGTTTGCGCGACCTCGACTCGCGGCCCAGTCTGCTTAACCCGTTGTGGTATACCGGGTCGCTGGCACTGGGGTTTATCGCGGGAAGGTTTGGCGACCGCGTCAGTCTCGGGTTCATGGCGGAAACTGAACGTCAGGTAGAGAAGCACTTGAACAGCCACATGACGAGTCTGCCTGCGAACGACCATGCATCGCGCGCGATCGTCGAGCAAATGCGTACCGATGAAGCCGCGCATGCTGTAGCGGCCATCAACGCGGGCGGCGTCGAACTGCCGTTTCCGGTGCGTGCGTTGATGCGCGCGACATCGAAGGTCATGACCCGCACGGCATACTATATTTAATCAATCACGCATCTCGCCGAATCCGGTGGGATGCGCTCCCCAGTTTCTCGTCTACTTTCTGCATTGCATCTGACCCGCAATTCGTCCTGTGGGCCTTCGCAGAACAAAACCATCCCTAGTCTTTGCCCGCCATTTCACGTAGTACCTTCACATTCGCCACTACGTCATTCATTCATAACGCTTTTCGAAATTTCGCCCTACTTTAGCGGTCTGCGCTAAGTCATTGTTCTAACAAACAAATTTAGTCAAAAAATGCCAGATCGTATTGACCCGCGAAATGCCTTCCTCTACAGTGGGAAATGGTGTGAGAAAGTGTATTTTTGTGTGATTCAGCGAGCACTTTCAGGCATATTCCAACAAAGTTGTGACGCGCCGCTGTGGCGTGAAGAGGAGAGGGCGAGTGTTCCAAGGGGCTTCGGCGCTGTCGCTCGATGCGAAAGGACGGATGTCTGTCCCGTCTCGCTATCGGGAAGCGCTGCAAGGGCAGGCAGAAGGCCGGGTTACGCTCACGAAGAGCCCGGATGGATGCCTGTTGCTTTTTCCTCGCCCTGAGTGGGAAATCTTTCGCTCGAAAATCGCTGCACTCCCTATGGACGCAATCTGGGTTCGCCGGATCTATCTCGGCAACGCCATGGATGTCGAGCTCGATAGCGCTGGACGGGTGTTGGTATCGCCGGAATTACGCGCGGCGGCATCGCTGACCAAAGAAGTGACGCTGCTTGGCATGGGCAATTACCTGGAAGTGTGGGACGCGGTGACTTACGCAGAGAAGGAAAAAGCGGCAATGGCGCAAGGCATGCCCGACGCGCTGAAGAATTTTACGTTTTGACGCGGCGCTAAAGAACATGGCCCCTGCGATGAAAAACGAATTGCAGCATCGCACGGTGCTGCTGGATGAGGCGGTAGATGCGCTGGTTACGCGCGCGGACGGTACTTATATAGATGGAACGTTTGGGCGCGGCGGTCACAGCCGTCAGATCCTGACGAAGCTGGCGGAAGGCGCCCGGCTGATTGCCTTCGACAAAGACCCGTTGGCCATTGCGACAGCGGCACAGATTCAGGATTCAAGATTTTCCATAGTGCATGAGAGTTTCGCCTCGTTAGCCGATGCCGCTGCCGAGCGAGGAGTTGGGAAGGTGTCGGGCGTGTTGCTGGATTTGGGGGTGTCGTCGCCGCAAGTGGACGATCCGGATCGCGGCTTCAGTTTCAGGGCCGATGGCCCGCTCGACATGCGGATGGACCCAAGCCGTGGCGAATCTGCCGCGGAATGGCTGGCGCGGGCAACGGTGCAGGAACTGACGGAGGTGATTAAAGATTATGGGGAAGAACGGTTTGCTTTTCAGATTGCAAAGGCGCTTGTTGCTCGCCGGGCAGAGTCCGATAGTCTTGGGCCTCTCGTCACCACGGGCGAGCTTGCCAAAATCGTGGGTCATGTCGTCAAAACCCGTGAGAAGGGTAAGGATCCGGCAACCCGCACCTTTCAGGCTATACGGATTCACATCAATCAAGAGCTTGCGGAGCTGCAAGTAGTTCTGGACGCAGCATTGGCGTTGTTGGAGCAAGGGGGGCGCCTCGTCGTGATCAGCTTTCATTCGCTCGAGGACCGGATCGTCAAACGTTTCATGCAGGCCCACGCAAGCGGGCCTGCGATCGACCGCCGCCTGCCGATTCGCGCCGCCGATCTGCCCACTCCGCCGCTCAAGCTGATGGGCCGTGTGTTTGCGTCTGAGGCTGAAGTCGCGGCGAACCCGCGCGCGCGTTCCGCTGTCATGCGGATTGCCGAGCGTGTTACCGAGCAGCCTAGCGGGCAGGCGGCGCCATGAATCGTCTCAACATCTTCCTGTTGATCGTCGTGCTCGGTTGCGCGTTGTCGGCGGTGAGCGCCTCGAACAAGCAGCGGCAGATTTTCATCAATGTGCAAAGGGCGCAGTCGGAAGAGCGTCAGTTGCAGCAGGATTTTTCGCAGCTTCAATATCAGCAGAGCGCGTTGTCGAAAACATCGCGTATCGAGCAGTTGGCTACCACGTCTCTCAAGATGCAGCCCGTCACCACGGGCCGCACGCAATATCTGAACTATGACCCGGCGACGTCGACGGCAACGGACGCGCCGTTGCCTGCGCCGGTTCCGGCGTCGGCTCCTCCCGCGCGCGGGGTGAAACGATGAAACCGTCGCCAAAGAAGAACAAGGGCGTCGCCTTCACGCCCAATCCCATTCTCTCCGTGCGCCTCCCCATGTGGCGCTCGAAGCTCGTCGTGTTCATGCTGTTCATGGCGTTCGTCGCGCTCGCGGGGCGTGCGTTCTGGATCCAGGGCCCCGGCAACGCGTTCTTCAAGAAGCAGGGTGAAAGCCGCTATCAGCGCACGCTTGAAATGCCGGCCACGCGCGGCCAGATCAAGGACCGCAATGGCCTCGTGCTGGCGACCAGTTTGCCGGTAAAGGCGATCTGGGCAATCCCCGAAGCCGTTCCCGACGATCTAGGCGCCGACAAGCTCGGCCAGCTCGCCACGCTGCTCGAGATGTCGCCGAAGGAACTGCGCGCGAAGCTTTCCATGGACAAGACCTTTGTCTATGTGAAGCGCCAGGTGTCGATCGAGGTCGCGCAGAAAGTCGCGGCGCTCGACATTCCCGGTATTTATTCGCGGGGTGAATACAAGCGCTTCTATCCGGAAGGCGAGATCACGGCGCATCTGATCGGCTTTACTAATATTGAAGACAAGGGTCAGGAAGGCGTGGAACTTGGCGATCAGGGCGTTCTCGCCGGTACGCCAGGCATGCGTCGCGTGATCAAGGACCGGATGGGGCACATCGTCGAGGACGTGGACGAGCAGGTCGTGCCGCATAACGGTGACGACGTGGAGTTGTCGATCGATAGCAAGATCCAATACATCGCGTACACGAACCTGAAAGCCGCCGTGGAGAAGTTCAAGGCGAAGGCGGGTGCGGCGATCGTGATCGACGTAAAGACCGGTGAAGTGCTGGCGCTCGTCAATTACCCGACCTACAACCCGAACGACCGCTCGCGCATGACCGGCGAGCAGTTGCGCAACCGGATCATGACGGACACGTTCGAGCCGGGCTCGATCATGAAGCCTTTTACGATTTCGCTGGCGCTCGATCTGCATCGCGTCACGCCGAACACGCTCGTCGATACCGGCAACGGTTCGTTCGTGCTCGACGGCGCGCGTATTACCGACGACTCGGGGTTCGGCGTGCTGACCGTGGGCGGCGTGATCCAGAAGTCGAGCAACATTGGCGCCACCAAGATCGCGATGCAGTTGAGGCCCGAAGAGATGTGGAACATGTATACGAGTATCGGGCTCGGGCAAGCGCCGAAGGTGGGTTTCCCGGGCGCGGTGTCGGGTCGGCTGCGGCCGTGGAAAAGCTGGCGCCGGATTGAGCAGGCGACCATGTCGTATGGCTATGGCCTGTCGGCGTCGCTGTTCCAGCTTGCGCGTGCCTACACGGCCATCGCGCATGACGGGCAGGTGTTGCCGGTCTCTATTTTCCGCACGCCGGGCGACGCGCCCGTGACGGGGCCACAAGTATTTGCGCCGACCACCGCGCGTGAAGTGCGCGCCATGCTGGAAATGGTGACGGCGAAGGGCGGTACGTCGCCGGATGCCGCCGTGCCGGGGTATCGCGTGGGGGGGAAGTCGGGTACGGCGTACAAGCACGCAGGACGCGGCTACGATAAATCGCGGTATCGCGCATCGTTTGTCGGCATGGGGCCGATGCCGGATCCGCGCATCGTGGTGGCGGTGTCGGTTGATGAACCGACGGCCGGCAGCCACTTTGGCGGCCAGGTGTCGGGTCCGGTGTTCTCGGCTATCGCCGGCGATACCTTGCGTTCGCTGAACATTCCGCCCGACATGGCGGTGAAGCAGATGGTGGTGTCCGATGACCCCGCCTCCAGCACGCCTGCCACCGACATCAAGAAGCCGAACGCGACGAACACGAACACGAATGCGCCGAAGAAGCTGAAGGTATCGACGAATCCGAAGAATCACCCGGGAGTCGTTCGATGAGCGGTTTGGACTTGGTCAAGCAGCAGGCGCGGATCGCGAAAGCGGTTGAGTGGTTGCGTGCGCACGCGGGCGCCGATGCGCAATTGCATGCCGACTCGCGCTCGCTGAAACCCGGTGATGTGTTTTTTGCCTACGCAGTGGATGGCGCGGACAGCCGTCCTTTCATCGATGCCGCGCTCCAAAACGGCGCCGCTGCCGTGCTGTATCAGCCGGAGAATTTCAGCGGCAAGCCGGACGCGTCGCGTGCGTTTGCGGTCAAGGCGCTGAATGAACTGGCCGGGTCGATCGCGTCGGCGTGGTACGGCGAACCCACGGACTCCATGCTGGTCGCCGGCGTGACCGGCACGAACGGCAAGACGTCGTGCAGCCATTGGCTTGCAACGGCGCTGTCGGCGTTGGCTACACCGTGCGCGGTGGTCGGGACGCTGGGAAGTGGCATGCCGGGCAAGCTCGTGCATTCCGGTTTTACGACTCCCGACGCGCCACAACTGCAACGTACGTTTGCCCAATTCAAGACTGATGGCGCGAAGGCCGTGGCCATGGAAGTGTCGTCGCATGCGTTGCATCAGGGGCGTGTGAATGGCACGAAGTTTGACATTGCCATCTTCACGAATCTTACGCAGGACCACCTGGACTATCACGGCACGTTCGCCGCGTACGAAGGGGCGAAGGCGAAGCTGTTCGCGTGGCCGGCGTTGAAAGCCGCGGTGATCAATCGCGACGACCTGGGTGGACAGCGCCTGATTGCATCGTGTCACGGCAGGACGCGAACGATTGCGTATGGAATTGCTGAAAATGCCACCGGCGCCGAAGTCAAAGCCGACGCCCTGCTGCTTGCCAGCCGCGTGCGCGCCACCGCGACGGGCACGGCGTTCCACCTGAGTTCCGACTGGGGCGACGCCGACGTGGAAGTCGCGACGCTCGGCGAATTCAACGTAAGCAATCTGCTCGGCGTGCTGGGCGCGTTGCTGGCTGCGCAGATTCCGCTCGACGCCGCGCTCGGGCAGATCACGAAGCTCGAACCGGTAAGTGGACGGATGCAACGCCTCGGCGGCCGTTTGCAGAACGATGAGCCGCTGGTGGTGATCGACTACGCGCATACGCCGGACGCGCTAGAGAAAACGCTGGCAGCGCTGCGCCCGATCGCCGAAACGCGTGGCGGTCAGTTGATCTGCATGTTCGGCTGCGGCGGCGATCGGGATGCAACCAAGCGTCCGCTGATGGGTGCGATTGCGGAGAAGAATGCGGATCACATCGTGATCACAAGCGATAACCCGCGCGGAGAAGATCCGCTTGCGATCATCGATCAGATTGCTGCGGGCTTTCATGACGCGTCGAAAGCGCGTCGTATAGAAGACCGCGCGAGCGCGATCCTCCAGGCGATCCGCACCGCGGCGCGCGAGGACGTGGTCGTGCTGGCCGGCAAGGGCCACGAAGCCACGCAGGAAATCATGGGAAAAAAGCGCGCATTCTCCGATCAGGATCACGCACGTCTTGCGCTTGCCGCTCGCGCCACGCAAGCGCGCGGAGGTGGCGAATGACGCTGTTCACACTGCGCGACGCCGCGTTGCAGATTCCGGGTGCGACCGTCATAGGCGATGAAAACGTCGCGTTCGACCGGGTATCGACGGATAGCCGCACAGCCGGTCCGGGCGATCTGTTCATCGCGATCAAGGGCGATCGTTTCGATGCCCACACGTTCCTGCCGCAAGTGGCGCAGCGCGGCATTGCAGCGGCGTTGGTCACGCACACGCCGGACGATTTTCACGTGCCTGCGATCAAGGTGAAGGACACGCGCGTGGCGCTCGGCGCGTTGGCCCACGGATGGCGCAAGCGTTTTACGATTCCGCTGATTGCAGTCACCGGCAGCAATGGCAAGACTACGGTCAAGGAAATGATCGCGTCGATCCTCGCGGCTGCTGTGGGCGAAAGCGCGCGGCTTGC
Source organism: Burkholderia sp. S171 (assembly GCF_009766085.1). Classification (GTDB taxonomy): domain Bacteria; phylum Pseudomonadota; class Gammaproteobacteria; order Burkholderiales; family Burkholderiaceae; genus Caballeronia. The sequence goes on from NZ_LMUF01000026.1 coordinate 14,024, forward strand.
GACGGCAGGCAATTTCAACAACGACATCGGCTTGCCGCTGACGTTGTTCCGTCTGAATGAATCACACAAGCTGGCGGTCATCGAGCTGGGCATGAATCATCCGGGCGAAACCGAAACGCTCGGCAAGATCGCTGCGCCTACGGTTGCTGTCGTCAACAACGCGCAGCGCGAGCATCAGGAATTCATGGCGACGGTGGAAGCAGTCGCGCTCGAACACGCCTCGGTGATTCACGCGCTGGCCGCCAACGGCACGGCCGTTTTCCCCGCCGACGACAAATACGCGAGCATCTGGCGCGTCGCCGCGACGGGCAATCCGATTTTGGATTTCGCGTTGCATACGGACGCATCGCAAACGGCCGCGGCCGTGACCGGAAAGCTGGTTGGCGCGACACTCAAGATCAGCACGCCGCAAGGCGCGCTCGACGTCGCTTTGGGCGTGCTGGGTGAACACAACGCGCGCAATGCATTGGCGGCTACGGCTGCCGCTCTTGCAGCGAATGTTTCACTCGACGCCGTCAAGCGCGGGCTCGAAGCTTTTGAGCCGGTAAAGGGACGCCTGCAAGTGAAGCGCGCAGTGCTCAAACCGATCGAAGGCGCGACTGTTATCGACGATACGTACAACTCGAATCCCGACTCCATGCGCGCGGCTATCGACGTGCTCGCGTCGCAACCGTCGCCGCGTGTTCTGGTCATGGGCGACATGGGCGAAGTCGGCGATCAAGGGCCGGCGTTTCATCGTGAAGTGGGTGCTTACGCGGCGCAACGGGGTATCGACGTGCTGTATGCACTCGGCGATGCGAGCATCGATTCAAGCAAAGCCTTCGGCCCGGCAGGACAACATTTCACCAATATCACCTCACTCATTGCAGCACTCACCGGCGCCGGCTTCGGACCTGACGCCACGTTTCTCGTGAAAGGCTCGCGCTTCATGCAGATGGAACGCGTGGTGGACGCCGTGACGAGTCCACACCAACCCGCAACGGGCAAAACGCCCGCTGCGCACTGAAGAAGAAGGACCAGCATGCTACTCGCACTCGCGCAATGGCTTCAGAATGACGCCAGTTTTCTGCGCGTGTTTACCTACCTCACGTTCCGCGCTGTCGGCGCGACGATCACGGCGTTGTTCGTCGGCCTCGTCTGCGGCCCGTGGGTGATTCGCAAACTGACCTCGTTGAAGGTCGGTCAGGCCGTGCGTACGAACGGCCCGCAAACGCATTTGGTGAAGTCCGGCACGCCGACCATGGGTGGCGTGCTGATCCTGTTGGGCATCGCATTTTCCACCTTGCTTTGGGCCGACCTGACCAATCGTTTCGTGTGGATCGTAATGCTCGTCACGTTCGGTTACGGCGTGATCGGCTGGGTCGATGATTATCGGAAGGTCGTGCATAAAGACCCGCGCGGAATGTCGTCGCGGGAAAAGTATTTCTGGCAATCGGTGATCGGTTTGTTCGCCGCCGTGTATCTCGCGTTCAGCGTGTCCGAGGCGAACAACGCGCGCGTGTTCGACTTGTTCATGGCGTGGGTGCGAAGCGGTTTGTCGATGGGCTTGCCCGCCCGCGCCGACCTGATGCTGCCGTTCCTGAAATCGATCAGCTATCCGCTCGGCACGTGGGGTTTCATCGCGATGACGTATCTGGTGATCGTCGGATCGAGCAACGCAGTGAATCTCACCGATGGCCTCGACGGTCTCGTCATCATGCCGGTCGTGCTGGTGGGCGCATCGCTCGGCGCGTTTGCGTATGTGATGGGTAGCTCGGTGTACTCCAAGTACCTGTTGTTCCCGCACATTCCCGGCGCGGGCGAATTACTGATCTTTTGTTCCGCAATGGGAGGCGCGGGGCTCGCGTTTCTCTGGTACAACACGCACCCCGCGCAAGTCTTCATGGGCGATGTCGGCGCGCTCGCGCTCGGCGGCGCGCTCGGGACCATCGCCGTGATCGTTCGGCAGGAAGTCGTGCTGTTCATCATGGGCGGCGTGTTCGTCGCGGAAACGGTGTCCGTGATGATGCAGGTCAGCTATTTCAAGTACACGAAAAAACGCTTCGGCGAGGGGCGGCGCATCTTCAAGATGGCGCCGCTGCATCACCATTTCGAGTTGTCAGGATGGAAGGAAACGCAAGTGGTCGTGCGCTTCTGGATCATCACGCTGATGTTGTGTCTGTTCGGTTTGTCGACGCTCAAGTTGCGTTGATTGTTGTGTTGATGTTTATTCAGCCGGGAAAAAGGTAAAGCGATGTTTGGCGAGAAGTTCTTCGATCGGCCGAGTCCGATGGTGCTTGTGCTGGGGCTCGGTGAATCCGGCCTCGCGATGACGCGGTGGTGCGCGCGTCACGGGTGCCGTCTGCGCGTGGCCGATACCCGCGCCACGCCGCCGAACCTGTCGGAACTCGCTGTGCATGGCATCGATGCAGAGTTTGTCGGCGGTGCATTCACACCGGCGCTGCTCGATGGCGGTATCGAAATTGTTGCAATCAGCCCGGGACTGTCGCCTCTGGCTGATGATTTGAGGCCGCTCCTCGACGCCGCGCGGGAACGCGGCGTCCCTGTGTGGGGCGAGCTGGAATTGTTCGCGCAAGCGTTGAAGTCGCTTGGCGCGAACGGCTACGCGCCGAAGGTGATCGCCATTACGGGCACCAACGGCAAGACCACGACGACTGCGCTCACTGGGTTGTTGTGTGAACGTGCCGGCAAGACCGTGGCGGTGGCGGGAAACATCAGCCCGGCGATGCTGGACAAGTTAAGTGAAGCAATCGACAACACCGCGCTGCCCGATATCTGGGTGCTGGAGTTGTCGAGTTTTCAGCTTGAGACGGCACACTCGTTCGCGCCGGACGCTGCTGCTGTGCTCAACATTACGCAGGATCATCTGGACTGGCATGGCGGCCTTGACGCTTACGCTGCAGCGAAGGGCCGCATCTTCGGTGAAAAGACCGTGCGCGTGCTCAATCGTGACGACGCGCGGACCATGGCGCTGGGATCGGGAAATCCCGCGCTAGTGGTCACGTTTGGTCTGAACGAGCCGAAGCGTCTCGGCGACTACGGTCTGCTGCGCGAGAACGGCATCGCATGGCTGGCGCAGGGCAACGACCGCGATCTCAGCGATGAACCCGCGCCCACGCGTCGGCGTAAAAGCGATGTCGCCGCTGAGCCGAATGTGTATTCGAAGCGCCTGATGCCCGTCGATGCACTGCGCGTTCGCGGCCTGCATAACGCGGCAAACGCGCTGGCGGCTTTGGCGCTCGCACGGGCTATCGATTTGCCTTTGGCTTCGCTCCTTCACGGCTTGCGTGAATATCACGGCGAGCCGCATCGCGTGGAAGTGATCGCGCAAATAGAAGGCATTGATTTCGTCGATGACAGCAAAGGCACGAACGTCGGCGCGACCGTCGCGGCGCTCGATGGCCTGGCGCAAAAGACGTTGCTGATCGCGGGTGGCGACGGCAAGGGCCAGGATTTTTCACCGCTCGCGGCACCCGTCACGCGTTGGTGCCGGGCGGTGATGCTGATTGGCCGCGATGCACCGCGCATCCGTGAGGCATTGGCGGACACGAACGTCCCGCTGCATGACCACGCGACGCTCGAAGCCGCGACGCAAGCGGCCGCGCAGTTGGCTGAACCGGGCGATGCGGTGTTGCTGTCGCCAGCGTGCGCCAGCTTCGACATGTTTAAAAATTACGCACATCGCGCGGACGTATTCCGGCAAGCGGTGGCGGACATTGCGGCAGAACGGGGAGTGATGTTATGAGCTGGTCCGAACGTTTTGGCTCGAAACTGACCGGTCAACGCAACGCCGTTGCCAACGACAGCGCCACGCTCGGCGGCCGCACCTCGCGTACGGGCGGCGTTGGTTCACTGGGTGGCATTGGCGCGCGCGTGGCCGAGCGGACGAGCGGTATTTCGAGCGCGGTGAACGGCGTGACGCCCATTCGTTCGCGCATGCTCGACTACGACTACTCGCTGCTGTGGGTGACCATTGCGCTGCTCGGGATAGGGGTCGTGATGGTGTATTCGGCATCCATCGCCATGCCTGATTCGCCCAAATACGCGCAGTACAAAGACTACTTCTTCCTGGTGCGCCATCTTGTATCCATCGCGACCGCTGTAGTTGCATCGATCATCGCGTTCAAGATTCCTGTGTCGACGTGGGACAAGTACGCGGCGAAGTTCTTCCTGGCGTCGCTGTTCCTGCTGGTGATCGTGCTGATTCCGCACATCGGCAAGGGCGTGAACGGCGCGCGTCGATGGATTCCGCTCGGCATCACGAACATGCAGCCGTCGGAAATCATGAAGCTCGCCGTGACCATCTACGCAGCCAACTACACGGTGCGCAAGCAGGAGTTCATGCACAGCATCGGCCGTGGCTTCTTGCCCATGGCCGTTGCCGTCGGCTTCGTCGGCGCGTTGCTGCTGCTCGAGCCGGACATGGGCGCGTTCATGGTGATCGCGGTTATCGCCATGGGCGTGCTGTTCCTCGGCGGCGTGAACGCCAAGCTGTTCGGCGGTCTGGTGGCAACGGCCGTTGGCACGTTTGCGTTGCTCGTGTGGGCATCGCCGTGGCGTCGTGAACGGATTTTCGCTTACCTCGATCCGTGGGACGACCGCTATGCACAAGGCAAGGCATACCAGTTGACGCACTCGCTGATCGCGTTCGGCCGCGGCGAATGGTTTGGCGTGGGACTGGGCGGCAGTGTCGAGAAGCTTAACTATCTGCCGGAAGCGCACACCGACTTTATCCTCGCGGTGATCGGCGAGGAACTTGGGTTCGTGGGCGTGCTGATCGTGATCCTGCTGTTCTACTGGATCGTGCGGCGCGCGTTCGAAATCGGCCGTCAGGCGCTCGCGCTCGACCGTACGTTTGCCGGGTTGATGGCGAAGGGTATCGGCCTCTGGTTTGGCGCGCAGACCTTCATCAACATGGGCGTGAATCTCGGTCTCTTGCCGACCAAAGGTCTGACCTTGCCGCTGGTGAGCTACGGCGGTTCGGGCATCTTGCTGAACTGTGTCGCGCTGGCGGTACTCATGCGCGTGGACTACGAAAACCGGGTGCTCATGCGCGGAGGGAAGGTATGACGGTTTCGACGTCATCTCGCGCAGGCACGCTGATGGTGATGGCCGGCGGCACCGGGGGACACGTGTTCCCGGGGCTCGCGGTCGCTCACTGGATGCAGGCGCGCGGCTGGCGTGTCGTGTGGCTCGGCAATGCGTCGGGCATGGAAGCGACGCTGGTGCCGAAGCACGGTATCGCGATGGAATACGTGCGCTTTGGCGGCGTGCGCGGCAAGGGCATCAAGACGAAGCTGATGCTGCCGGTGAACCTGCTGCGCGCATGTTCGCAAAGCCTGCACGCGCTGCGCAAGGTGAAGCCGGATGTGGTGCTCGGCATGGGCGGATACATCACGTTTCCGGCGGGTTTGATGTCGAAGCTGAGCGGCACGCCGCTTGTGCTCCACGAACAGAATTCAATCGCGGGCCTCGCGAACAAAGTGCTCGCGCATGTGGCCAAACGCGTGCTGGTTGCGTTCCCGAATGCGCTGCCGAATGCTGAATGGACCGGAAATCCAATTCGTGCGGAACTTAGCGAAGCATTGCCACCCAAAGAACGCTACGCCGCGCGCAATGTTGATGATGACGCGCGTCTTAACGTTCTGGTCGTCGGGGGCAGTCTGGGTGCAGCCGCTTTGAATGAAACCGTACCAAAAGCGCTCGCGTTGCTTGACCCCGCACTGCGTCCGCGCGTCGTGCATCAAGCAGGCGCGAAGCATATCGATGCGTTGAAAGCGAACTACGCGGCAGCGGGTTTATCGGCGGATGACCACGTGCAACTGGTGCCGTTTATCGACGATATGGCGAGCGCCTACGCCGCTGCGGATCTCGTGATCTGCCGCTCGGGCGCGATGACCGTATCGGAGATCGCGGCCGTTGGCGTGGCGGCGTTGTTCGTGCCGTTCCCCTTTGCCGTCGATGACCACCAGACAACCAACGCCGCGTTCCTCGCTAATGCGGGCGCGGCCCACTTAATACAACAGCGCGATTTGTCGGCGGAAAAGCTCGCCGGCTGGTTGCGTGAACAGACTCGCGAGACGCTCAGCCACATGGCCGTGAAAGCTCGCGCCCTGGCGAAACCCGACGCGGCTGAGCGCGTCGGCCGGGTCTGCGCCGATGTAGCCGGCTTGAGCGCGCTGATACAAGCGCCGAAGGAAATCCAGCCATGAAACATATCGTCAAACACATTCACTTCGTCGGCATTGGCGGCGCGGGGATGAGCGGCATTGCCGAGGTGTTGCTCAACCTCGGCTATCAGGTCAGCGGCTCGGATCTGACGAGCAACGTCGTGACCGATCGCCTCACCACGCTGGGTGCACGCGTGGCGATCGGGCATCGTGAAGAGAATATTGATGGCGCGAATGCCGTGGTCGTGTCCACCGCCGTGCGCTCCGATAACCCCGAAGTGCTGGCTGCGCGCCATCGCCGGATTCCGATCGTGCCGCGCGCCGTGATGCTTGCGGAACTAATGCGCCTGAAGCAGGGCATCGCGATTGCCGGCACGCACGGCAAGACCACGACCACGTCGTTGGTGGCAAGCGTGCTGGCCGCGGGCGGACTCGATCCGACGTTTGTGATCGGTGGCCGGTTGATCAGCGCGGGCGCGAATGCACGGCTGGGGACGGGCGATTTCATCGTGGCTGAAGCCGATGAATCCGATGCGTCATTCCTGAACCTGTTCCCGGTGATCGAAGTCATCACGAACATCGATGCCGATCATATGGACACCTATGGCCATGACTTCGCGCGGCTGAAGCAGGCGTTTATCGAATTTACGCATCGGCTGCCGTTTTACGGCATTGCGGTGCTGTGCGTGGATGATCCGAACGTGCGCGAAATTTTGCCGTTTGTCTCGAAGCCGATCATCCGATACGGCCTGGGCGCTGAAGCGCAAGTGCGTGCGGTGAACGTGGAAGCGCGCGACGGCAAGATGCATTTCACAACGCTGCGTGAAGACGCGACGCCTTTGGACATCGTGTTGAACCTGCCGGGCACGCACAACGTACAGAACGCTTTGGCCGCCATTGCAATTGCGACTGAACTTGAAGTCGCCGATGCCGATATCCAGAGGGCACTGCAAGAATTCACCGGCGTAGGCCGGCGTTTTCAGCGATACGGCGAAGTGAACGTGAAAGCGTCTGAAGGCGGTGCGTACACGTTGATCGATGACTACGGTCATCACCCGGTCGAAATGGCCGCAACCGTCGCGGCGGCGCGCGGTGCATTTCCCGGCCGCCGTCTCGTGCTCGCGTTCCAGCCGCATCGATACACGCGTACGCGTGATTGCTTCGAAGACTTCGTGCGGGTGCTGTCCACGGTCGACGCGCTCGTGCTCACCGAAGTCTACGCGGCAGGCGAAGCGCCGATCGTCGCCGCCGATGGCCGCGCGTTAGCGCGCGCGCTCCGCGTGGCAGGGAAAGTGGAGCCGGTGTTTGTCGAATCGGTGGATGAGATGCCGGACGCGATTGCCACGCTGGCACGCAATGGCGACGTGGTGATCACGATGGGTGCCGGTTCTATCGGCGGCGTATGCGCTCGGCTGACGACGCAAGTTCAGGATTCGAAGGGTTTGAAATGACGAGCAACGTAATCGACCCCACGGTATTTGGCAAAGTGGCCGTGCTGCTTGGCGGGGAAACGGCTGAGCGCGAGGTATCGCTGAATTCAGGGCGTCTTGTGCTGCAAGGATTACGCGATGCCGGCATCGACGCGCATCCGTTCGATCCGGCGGAACGGCCGCTGGCCGAGTTGAAGTCCGAAGGGTTTGCTCGCGTGTTTATCGCGTTGCACGGCGGGTACGGCGAGAACGGCCAGTTGCAGGGTGCGCTCGATTTCTACGGCATCAAGTACACGGGCAGCGGTGTGCTGGGTTCGGCGCTCGGTCTCGATAAATTCCGCACGAAGCTGGTGTGGCAGCAAACCGGCGTGCCGACGCCGCCGTTCGAAGTCGTGATGCGCGGCGACGACTACGAAGCCGCGGCGCAGAAGGTTATTCTGAAGCTCGGTTTGCCGCTGTTCGTTAAGCCGGCGAGCGAAGGATCGAGCGTTGCCGTGATCAAGGTGAAGAGCGCCGAAACGCTGGTGCCGGCGCTGATCGAAGCGGCGAAGTTCGACAAGATCGTGCTGGTCGAGAAGAGCATTGAAGGTGGCGGTGAGTACACGTGCTGTATCGCGGGCGACCTGGATTTGCCGATCATCAAGATCGTGCCGGCCGGCGAGTTCTACGACTACAACGCGAAGTACATCGCCGACGACACGCAGTACCCAATTCCCTGCGGCCTCACGCCCGCCGACGAAACGCGCATGAAGGCACTTTCGCGCCGCGCGTTCGATGTGCTCGGCTGCACCGATTGGGGCCGTGCCGATTTCATGATGGACGGTGACGGCAATCCGTACTTCCTGGAAGTGAACACCGCGCCGGGCATGACGGATCACTCGTTGCCGCCGAAAGCGGCGCGTGCGGTCGGGATCAGCTACAAGGATTTAGTGGTGAAAGTGTTGTCGTTGACCTTGCAGGACTGAAGCGAAAGAACATGTGGAATAACGCTCGCCAACTGAACCTCACGGCCAACGCACTGCACGTATTGCTCGTGTTCGTGCTGCTTGGGGCCGCCGGGTACTGGGCGATCCAGCGGCCGGAGTTCCGCCTGCGCGAGATCCAGATTGACGGCGACACATCGCACATCAATTCGCCGACTGTGCGCGCAAGCGTGGTGGGGCATTTGAAGGGCAACTACTTCACCGTCGATCTTGATGCAGCTCGCACCGCGTTCGAACAGATGCCGTGGGTGCGCCACGCGAGCGTGCGGCGCGTGTGGCCGAATGCGCTGGCGGTAACGCTGGAAGAGTTCAAGCCGCTCGGCACGTGGGGCACGGATCAACTGGTGAGCGTGGACGGCGATCTGTTCACGGCGAACCAGGGCGAGCTCGATGACGACCTGCCCGCGTTCGAAGGGCCGGATGGATCGGCGAAAGAAGTGGTCGCGCGCTATCACGATTTCACGAAGTGGTTTGCACCGCTCGATGCGCATCCGGAAGAAGTCATCTTGTCGCCGCGATATGCGTGGACAGTGAAGCTTTCGAACGGGACGCAGATCGAGTTGGGACGCGAGCGCAATCAGGACACGTTGTTTGATCGCAGCCGACGGTTCGTGGCGGCGTGGTCGGCGGTGACGGGGCGGTGGGGAAATGACATCGAGTACGCGGATTTGCGCTATCCGAACGGCTTTGCGATCAAGGCCGCCGGCATGCGCTTCATCAGCGACACCGACAAAGCGAAGAAGTAAGCAGACATCACAGGCAATGAGCACCCTATGAGCAAAGACTATAAAGACTTGCTGGTCGCCCTCGACATCGGGACGTCGAAGGTGGTGGCGATCGTCGCCGAGTTGAAAGGCGAAGGCCACTACGAGGTGATCGGGCTCGGACAGAGCGACTCGAAGGGATTGAAAAAGGGCGTGGTGGTGAATATTGAAGCCACCGTCCAGTCAATCCAGCGAGCGCTCGAAGAAGCCGAACTGATGGCCGATTGCAAGATCACGAACGTGTTCACCGGCATTGCCGGAAGCCACATTCGAAGCTTCAACTCGAGCGGCATGGTTGCCATCAAGGACAAGGAAGTCACGCAGACCGACGTGGCGCGCGTGATCGAAACGGCCAAGGCGATCAACATCCCGACCGATCAGCAGGTGCTGCATATCCTGACGCAGGAATTCATCATCGATGGCCAGGAAGATGTGCGCGAGCCGATCGGCATGAGCGGCATCCGGCTGGAAGTGAAGGTGCACATCGTGACGGGCGCGGTGAGCGCGGCGCAGAACATCGTGAAGTGCGTGCGCCGCTGCGGCCTCGAAGTGAACGACCTGATTCTCCAGCCGCTGGCTTCGTCGCTGGCCGTGTTGACCGAGGACGAGAAGGAACTGGGCGTAGTGCTGGTGGATATCGGCGGCGGCACGACCGACATCGCAATCTTCAGCGAAGGCGCAATCCGCCATACGGCGGTGATTCCTATCGCCGGCGATCAGATCACGAGCGACGTCGCCATGGCATTGCGCACGCCGACGCCCGATGCGGAAGATATCAAGGTGAGCTACGGGATCGCGAAGCAGGCGCTTGCTGATCCGGATGAAATGATCGAAGTGCCGGGACTTGGCGAGCGCGGTCCGCGCACGTTGTCGCGGCAAGCGTTGGCGGCTGTTGTCGAACCGCGCGTTGAAGAACTGTTCTCGCTCGTGCAGCAGGTCGTGCGCGAGTCGGGTTACGAAGAGTTGCTGAGCAGTGGCGTGGTGCTGACCGGCGGTGCATCGATGATGCCCGGCATGGTCGAACTCGGCGAAGACATTTTCCTGAAGCCGGTGCGTATCGGCGTGCCCGAATACGCGGGCGGTCTGGCCGATGTGGTTCGCAATCCGCGTTATTCCACAGCGATGGGTTTGCTCGTCGAAGGCCGTTCACAGCGCATGCGTGGCCGCAAGGTCGCCGTGCAGTCCGGATCGATGGGGCAGGTTTTGGGACGCATGAAAGATTGGTTCCTGGGAAATTTCTGAACACAAAGAATTCGCGCTGGTGCCGGCGGCTGGCGCGCGACAAGAGGTTGCCCGATCTCTTGCCGAATAACGCCGATTTTCATTCTTGACGGAGGCAATATGGATTTCGAAATGCTGGAAACGGAAACCAACGGAACGATCATCAAGGTCGTCGGTGTTGGTGGCGCAGGCGGTAATGCAGTGCAGCACATGATCAACCGCGGGGTCCAGGGCGTGGACTTCATCGTGATGAATACGGATGCGCAGGCGCTCGCGCGTTCGCGTGCCACTCAGGTGATCCAGTTGGGCAATACGGGTCTCGGAGCAGGCGCGAAGCCGGACATGGGCAAAGCCGCAGCGGAAGATGCGCGTGAGCGTATCGCCGATGCATTGCGCGGCGCGCACATGGTGTTCATCACCGCAGGCATGGGTGGCGGCACGGGTACGGGTGCAGCACCGGTCGTGGCTCAGATCGCGAAGGAAATGGGTATCTTGACCGTGGGTGTGGTCAGCAAGCCGTTCGAGTTTGAAGGCGGCCGCCGCATGCGCGTGGCTGAAGCGGGATCGCAGCAACTGGAGGATCACGTCGACTCGCTGATCGTCGTTCTGAACGACAAGCTGTTCGAGGTGATGGGCGATGACGCTGAGATGGACAAGTGCTTCCAGTGCGCTGATGACGTGTTGAACAACGCCGTTGCCGGCATCGCGGAAATCATCAACGTCGACGGGCTGGTCAACGTCGACTTCGAAGACGTGAAGACGGTAATGGGTGAGCAAGGCAAGGCGATGATGGGCACGGCTACGGTCGCTGGTGTCGATCGTGCACGCCTGGCTGCTGAACAAGCGGTCGCAAGTCCGCTGCTGGAAGGCGTGGATCTGTCGGGTGCACGTGGCGTGCTGGTGAACATTACGTCGAGCCGTTCGCTGCGCTTGTCGGAAACGCGCGAAGTGATGAACACGATCAAGTCTTATGCAGCAGAAGACGCGACCGTGATCTTCGGTGCGGTGTATGACGATGCAATGGGCGACGCATTGCGCGTGACGGTTGTAGCCACGGGCCTCGGCCGTGCAGCGAAGAAGCAACAAGCTGCGCCGATGACCCTCCTGCGTACTGGCACGGACAATGCACCGATCGCGCATGCGCAGCACAGCTACGCACCGCAGCAATCGAACGGCACGGACTACGGCGCGCTGGATACGCCGGCTGTGTGGCGTTCGTCGCGTGAAACGGCGGCTTCGCACGTGCAGGCGCTGCAGGAAAAGGGCGTCGATACGTATGACATTCCGGCGTTCTTGCGTAAGCAAGCCGACTGATTGTGCTTGCCGGGCGGTTGTTTTTTTGTATTAAACACCCGTAGGCAAATGCTTCAGGCGAAGTTCGTGCTGTCTCAGTTTCAGGCCGCGTCTGCTGGACGCTGGACTGTGGCGGAGTGACCGCTTCGATTACGTTCATCATCGTCTATATTGAGATGAGATCGAACAGCGAAAGCGGGCGTGGCGCGACGACGTTGGCGTGATGATGTGTGATGAATCAAGTAGCAAATCGCTGGCGCGACCAGCACTGACTCAGTGAAAGGCCGATCCATGATCAAGACTGGTGAAACGCTCCCCGACGAACGCCTCTTCGAATTTATCGATGTAGCGACGGAGGGTTGCGCCGTGGGACCGAACGGTTTCTCGGTACGCGAGCGGACGGCGGGCAAGCGCGTGGTGATCTTCGGATTGCCGGGCGCGTTCACGCCCACCTGTTCCGCTAGGCACGTGCCAGGTTTTATCGACAACGCAGAGAAGCTGGCTGCCGCGGGTATCGATGAAATCTGGTGTGTCTCCGTCAACGACGCGTTCGTCATGAGCGCGTGGGGACGCGATCTTCAAACCTCGGGCAAGGTGAAGATGATCGCCGACGGCAGCGCGCGTTTTACCCGAGCACTCGGCCTGGAGCAGGATTTGTCGGAGCGTGGCATGGGAATTCGCTCCCAGCGTTACGCGATGGTGGTCGAGGACAGCGTGGTCAAGACGCTGAATCTCGAAGCACCCGGCAAGTTTGAAGTCAGCAGCGCTGAGAGCGTACTGGCGACGTTGGGCTGATGTTTCAAGCGATGTTGAGTTGATGTTGGGCTCGTTTCAGGCCGATAAGGCGAGCGTTGTGTTGCATCCGTGCCACACAAAATGACGTTCGCGCGCTCTCTTGAAATGCGCCGCAACAAAGTCGCAACAAAGCCGTAACGCGGTGCCGATGTCCGGGAATGCCTCCATTCCGGTCATCGGCCCGACCCTCCTTGTTTTCGCGTGGCAAAACGTCTGACGTGCCGAAATTACCCGGTAACTTGGAGAAACAAGTTGCAAGGTTCCGCCCGGGACGACGCGAAGCGATTGGAGTATACTTCGCGCTATTGAATACAAATTCACGATTGATTCTCTCAATCGAGAGTCACAATCGAAGCGAAAAAAATCATGTTGAAGCAGCGAACCATTAAAACCATCGTCAAAACTGTCGGGATCGGCCTGCATTCGGGCCGCAAGGTGGATTTGACGCTTCGGCCCGCGCCGGCCAACACCGGTATTGTCTTTGCGCGTATCGACCTGGCTGTGCCGGTGGACATTCCTGTGTCGGCCCTGGCTATCGGCGACACGCGGCTGGCTTCCGTGTTGCAGAAGGACGGCGCGCGCGTGTCGACCATCGAGCATTTGATGTCGGCATGCGCGGGACTGGGTATCGACAATTTGTACGTCGATGTCACGGCTGAAGAAATCCCGATTATGGATGGCAGCGCTGCTTCGTTCGTGTTTCTGATTCAATCGGCGGGCATTGAAGAGCAGAACGCGGCAAAGAAATTCATCAAGGTGACGAAGCCGGTTGAAATCCGCGACGGCGATAAATTCGCGCGTCTCGATCCGTATTTCGGCTTCAAACTGAAATTCACCATCGATTTCCGCCATCCGGCTGTCGATAAGACCGGGCAGGCGCTTGAAGTCGACTTTGCGAATACGTCGTACGTCCGGGATATTGCCCGTGCACGGACGTTCGGTTTTGCGCACGAAGTGGAAATGATGCGGGAACTCGGCTTGGCGCGGGGCGGCAGTATGGACAACGCCATCGTGCTGGACGAATACCGGATTCTGAATAACGACGGTTTGCGTTATGAAGACGAGTTTGTGAAGCACAAGATGCTGGATGCGATTGGTGACTTGTATGTGGTTGGTCATCCGTTGCTGGCGTCGTACGCCGCCTATAAGGGCGGTCACGCAATGAATAACATGCTTCTGCGTGAATTACTGGCGCACGAAGACGCGTACGAAATCGTCACGTTCGAAGACAAGCAAGCGGCACCGCGTGGTTTCGCTTTCGACACCCAGACGGCGTTTGCGTAAAGTATTTAGCAAGTCAGAATAAAATGAGCGGCTGCTTTCGAGCGCCGCTCATTTTTTTTGTGCTTTCGCGTGATGGCGCGCGGCCATTTTCGCGAGCGCTTCCTGAAGCGGCGACGGTTCCAGCGTTTCCGCGAGCGTTTGCAACGCGTCGGCCCCGGCGGCAGACATGCGCGCTTGTTTGGGCGGCACGACGTCTTTCATCGCCTGCGGCCGTACGCGAATCTTCAGAGCATTCACTGCCCAGCCGCGTTGTTGTAAATCCACTAAAAGACGCGGTTCGATGTGCCGGAGGCGGGCGGCGAGCGCGTTATGGCCGGCGAAAAGGGCCAATACGCCGTCTTTAATGAAGCCCGGTTCCACGTTGGATCCAAGATAATCCGGCAGGAGCGCCACCAGATCGCGTTGCAGTGCCGTCACTTGCTCGACGCCGGCACGCAGGGCGAGAAACTCGCTGGTGCGCCCGAGCACCTCCGTCAGCGCTTGCGGCTTGCGCGGATCGAAGCGTGGCGGGGGCCTTGAATTCGGCGGAAATCGGCTCATTTTTCAATCTGTGGGGGCTGGCGGTGATGCGCTGATTGTAACGCTGCGCACCACGCGGCATGGCAGTGCGCTTCCCGGTTTGAAGCGGACGGGCCGCCGCCGGGCCGATGTACCACAAACGATGTGCACGCAAGCTGTATCGGGGGCGCGTGCTAAAATCCCCGATTCGATTTCACCCATGGACTTAAGCCGCCGAGGTTCCCCGAACTGGGACGCAGCCAGCGCGCTCTAAGCCGATACCGCGACGCAGACACTGATCCGATGACCACCGGTTTCCTCCAAAAGTTTTTTGGCAGTCGCAACCAGCGCCTAGTCAAGCAGTACCAAAAGACCGTTGCGGCGATCAATGCTTTCGAGCCGACGATCGAGCAGTACACGGACAAGCAACTGCGCGCGAAGACCGACGAGTTCCGTCAGCGCGTGGCGAGCGGCGAGTCGCTCGACCGGTTGCTGCCCGAAGCGTTCGCGGTGTGCCGTGAGGCCAGCAAACGCGTGCTGAAGATGCGTCACTTCGACGTCCAGCTGATCGGCGGCATGGTGCTGCATTACGGCAAGATCGCGGAAATGCGCACGGGCGAGGGCAAGACGCTCGTTGCCACGCTGGCCGCGTATCTGAACGCGTTGTCCGGACGCGGTGTGCACGTGGTCACGGTGAACGACTATCTCGCGCAACGCGACGCCGAGTGGATGGGCAAGCTCTACAACTTCCTGGGGTTGTCGTGGGGCATCAACCTGTCGCAGATGGAACACGCGCAGAAGCAGGAAGCCTACGCCGCGGACATCACGTACGGCACGAACAACGAGTTCGGCTTCGACTATCTGCGCGACAACATGGTCTACGAGACCCACGCGCGCGTGCAGCGTCCGCTGAATTTCGCGGTGGTCGACGAAGTGGACTCGATTCTTATCGATGAAGCGCGTACGCCGCTAATTATTTCCGGCCAGGCCGAAGATCACACCGAACTCTACGTGCGCATGAACGCACTGCCGCCGCTGCTCGAGCAGCAGATCGGCGAAGAGAAGGCGGACGGCACGGGCGTCGAGAAAGTGGGCGACTACACGCTCGACGAAAAAGCGCGTCAGGTTTTCCTCACGGAACAAGGTCACGAAAAGGCCGAGCGCCTGCTGGCCGAGTGGGGTCTGATCGGTGAAGGCGAGAGCCTTTACGCGGCGCAAAACATCACGTTGATGCACCACGTGTACGCCGCGTTGCGCGCACACACGTTGTTTTTCCGCGACCAGCATTACGTGGTTCAGGCCAATGAAGTCGTGATCGTCGACGAATTCACCGGCCGCATGATGACCGGCCGGCGCTGGTCGGACGGCCTGCATCAGGCCGTGGAAGCGAAGGAACACGTCAAGATCCAGAACGAGAACCAGACGCTCGCGTCCATCACGTTCCAGAATTTTTTCCGCATGTACTCGAAGCTGTCCGGCATGACCGGTACGGCTGACACCGAAGCGTACGAATTCAACGAGATCTACGGCCTGGAAACAGTCGTGATCCCGCCGAACCGTCCGCCGAAGCGCACCGACAAGCAGGATCAGATCTACAAGACGGCCAAGGAACGCTACGACGCCGTGACGCGCGATATCCGCGATTGCGTCGAGCGCGGACAGCCGGTGCTGGTGGGTACCACGTCCATCGAAGCGTCGGAATTGCTGTCGGGCCTGCTCACGCAAGCGGGTCTCAAGCACGAAGTGTTGAACGCCAAGCAGCACGCACGCGAAGCGGCCATTGTCGCGGAAGCGGGGCGGCCGGCTGCGGTCACCATTGCGACCAACATGGCCGGTCGCGGTACGGACATCGTGCTGGGCGGCAATGTGGAGAAGCAGTCGTCGTTTATCGACGCGGACGAATCGCTCTCCGACGAAGAAAAACAACGCCGCATCAAGCATCTCGAAGACGAATGGCAAGCGCTGCACGACCGCGTGAAGGCGTCGGGCGGGCTGCATATCATTGGTACGGAACGGCATGAATCGCGTCGTATCGACAATCAATTGCGCGGACGTGCCGGACGTCAGGGCGATCCGGGTTCATCGCGGTTTTATCTGTCGCTTGACGACCCGCTTTTGCGTATTTTCGCCGGCGATCGCGTCCGGTCGATCATGGACCGCCTGAAGATGCCGGAAGGCGAGGCGATCGAGGCGGGCATTGTCACGCGTTCGATCGAATCGGCGCAGCGCAAAGTGGAAGCGCGCAACTTCGACATTCGCAAGCAATTGCTCGAATATGACGATGTATCGAACGATCAGCGCAAGGTGATCTACCAGCAGCGCAATGAATTGCTCGAAGCGACCGATGTGGCCGAGACCATCACCGCCATGCGTCAGAGCGTGATCACCGAGGTGACGCGCACGTACGTTCCGGCGGCAAGCATTGAAGAGCAATGGAGCGCGCCGGAGCTGGAAGAGGCGCTGCGCAACGAATGGGCGCTCGATCTCGCCGTTCAGGAGATGATCAACGAGTCGAATTCCATCGACGCGGACGAGATTCTGGAAGCCGTGGTCACTGCCGCCGATGAAAGCTACGAGGCGAAGGTCGCGCTGGTCGGACGTGAATCGTTCAGCGCATTCGAGCGTTCGATCATGCTGCAGACGCTCGACAGCCGCTGGCGTGAGCACCTTGCCGCACTGGATCACCTGCGTCAGGGCATCCATCTGCGTGGTTACGCGCAGAAAAACCCGAAGCAGGAATACAAGCGCGAGGCGTTCGAACTGTTCGCCGCCATGCTCGATTCGGTAAAGCAGGAAGTCACGCGGGTCGTGATGAACGTGCAGATCCAGTCGCCGGAACAGCTTGAAGAAGCCGCCGAACAGTATGAAGAGAAGGGCAGTCATCTGGAGAACGTGTCGTTCCAGCACGCTGACTTCGAAGAAGGCGGAGCGGCTGCGGCAGCCGTTGCGGCCAGCGCCACCACGCAGATGATCAATCAGGCGATGGCGTACGGCGACGACACCACGGTTGCCACGCGCGTAGCGACCGACGACGTGCCGAAGGTCGGACGCAACGATCCGTGCCCGTGCGGCAGCGGCAAGAAGTACAAAAACTGTCACGGCAAGCTCGCATAATCGACGGTGGAAGCGCAGTAGCGAGTAACAGGTAGCATTAGAGACAGCGACGCAGCAATGCGTCGTTTGTCTTTGGCAGGCTGGTTTTGGTATCCCCGGACGTCCGTCTTTCAAACAAGTCAGGCTCCGTTTCTTTCATCTCCGTGTCGTTGCGCTTTCTGTGCACCGGCACTCGCCACTTTTAGCGAGTCGCGAACATGGCCGTCAATTTCCCCTCGATCGATCCCGCCCACCTGTTTCCCGTCGCCGGCGTCACGCTAGGCTGGGCCGAGGCGAACATTCGAAAACCGAATCGCAAGGACGTGCTCGTCATACAGATCGAAGAAGGCGCGACGGTCGGCGGCGTGTTCACGCAAAACCGTTTCTGCGCGGCGCCCGTGACGGTCTGTCGCGAGCATCTGGACGCAGTGCGTGCGGGCGCCAAGGGCATTCGTGCGCTGGTGGTGAACACGGGCAACGCGAATGCGGGAACCGGTGAGTCGGGCATGGCGCATACGCGCGAAACGTGTGAGGCGCTGGCCGCACTGCTGGACCTGAAAGCCACGCAGATCCTGCCGTTTTCCACGGGCGTGATTCTCGAGCCGCTGCCGGTTGATCGTTTGAAGGCGGGACTGCCTGCCGCGTTGGCGAATCAAAAGCCTGCTCACTGGTACGACGCCGCGCAAACCATCATGACCACGGATACCTTGCCGAAAGCGGCATCGCGTCTGTTTCAGATCGATGGCCACACGGTCACGCTCTCAGGAATCAGCAAGGGTGCCGGCATGATCCGGCCGAACATGGCGACCATGCTGGGTTTTCTCGCCTGTGACGCCGCCGTCACGCAACCGGTGCTCGATACGCTGATCAAGCATGTTGCCGATCGCTCGTTCAACTGCATCACCATTGACGGCGATACCTCGACGAACGATTCGTTCATCGTGATTGCGTCGGGCAAGTCGTCGTTGCCGTTGATCGCTTCGACAGACTCCGCTGCCTATGTCGCGTTGCGCGATGCCGTGACATCGGTGGCGCAAGAGCTGGCGCAACTGATCGTGCGCGATGGCGAGGGCGCGACCAAGTTCATGACGGTGACGGTGGAAGGCGGCACGAGCGAAGCCGAATGCCGCCTGATCGCGTATGCGATCGGCCATTCACCGCTCGTCAAGACCGCCTTCTACGCGTCCGATCCCAACCTGGGCCGGATTCTCGCGGCTATCGGTTATGCGGGCGTGGCGGATCTCGATGTCAACAAGATCGACCTGTACCTCGACGACGTCCTCGTCGCGAAGAACGGTGGCCGCAATCCTGAATATCGCGAGGAAGACGGGCAGCGCGTGATGAAGAAAAGCGAGATCGCGATCCGCGTGCTGCTAGGCCGCGGTCAAGCCGACGCCACCATCTGGACGTGCGATCTCTCGCACGATTACGTCAGCATCAACGCCGATTACCGCTCCTGACCTCAAATCTCCATGGATAAACTCGAACAATTTCTGACCCGCGCCGAAGCTGTCCTGGCGCGCGTAGAAGGGATGTTGCCGCCGGCACAGCCGGAAATCGACTGGAACAGCGCCGTGGCATTTCGCTGGCGCAAGCGCCAGGGGCGCGGTTTTCTGCAGCCGGTACCGAACCTGTCGCCGTTGTCGCTCGACGATCTTTGCAATATCGAGCGCCAGAAGGGGCTGATCGAGCAGAACACGCGGCAGTTCGTGCGCAAGGCGCCGGCGAACAACGTGCTGCTGACGGGCGCGCGCGGCACCGGCAAGTCATCGCTGATCAAGGCCTGCCTGAATGCGTATCACAAGGAAGGGCTGCGTCTGATCGAAGTCGATAAAGACGATCTCCATGATCTCGGTGACATTGTCGACTTGATTTCTGCGCGGCCGGAACGGTTCATCGTTTTCTGCGACGACCTCTCGTTCGAAGAAGGCGAGTCGGGCTACAAGGCGCTGAAAGTAGCGCTGGACGGCTCGATCTCCGCGCAATCAGACAACGTGCTGATCTACGCGACGTCGAACCGGCGCCATTTGTTGCCCGAATACATGAGCGAAAACGAGACCTACAAACACACGTCCGACGGTGAAATTCATCCCGGCGAAGTGATTGAGGAGAAGATTTCCTTATCCGAACGCTTCGGCCTTTGGGTGAGCTTTTACCCGTTCAAACAGGACGATTACCTGACGATCGTCGGGCACTGGCTGAAGCATTTCGGTTGCGAGGCGGAAGAGATTGCCGGTGCTCGCGGCGACGCCCTTGTGTGGGCGTTGGAACGCGGCTCGCGCTCGGGACGGGTAGCGTGGCAATTCGCCCGCGACTGGTCGGGCCGCAAGGCATGACGGCTTCTACTTCTTCTACTACTACGAGCGGCTCAGACACGGCGCCCGATGGGCGTCGAGTGACGGACGTCGCGGTCGGCGTGCTCGTGCAGCCGGACGGCCGTTATCTGCTGGCTCAGCGTCCGGAAGGCAAGCCGTATGAAGGTTACTGGGAGTTTCCCGGCGGCAAGCTGGAAGCGGGGGAAAGCGTTGAAGCGGCGCTCACGCGGGAATTACATGAGGAATTGGGTATCGATGTGACTGCCTGCGAGCGCTGGCGGACACTCGAGCACGATTACCCCCATGCTTACGTGCGGCTCTATTTCTGCAAGGTGACCGCGTGGAGCGGTGAGCCTGTTGGCCGTGAAGGTCAGGCGCTGGCCTGGCAGCACCTTCCCGCGGACGTCACGCCGTTGTTGCCCGCGGCCATTCCAGTGCTGGAATGGCTTGCTGCTGAAGCGGTTTAGACGTTTCTTTTACTGCGGTCTAGTTCAGGTCGCTATGCGAGTTTTCATCGGGCGGTGTGTCTTGCTGACCGCCGCCGATCTTGTACTTCTCGGTCGCCCAAGCACCGAGATCGATCTGCTTGCAACGGTCTGAACAAAACGGACGAAAGCGACTTTCAGGAATCCAGCGGACGTCCTTCTCGCAAGTCGGGCATTTAACGATAGTGGTCATTCTGCAGAGCGGATTTAAAGAGGTTGAGTTCAGTAAATGGGGTTTTTAAGCCCAACTTAAAGACTGCATAACGTCAGGTGGAACGGGATGTCGGCGTCTACTGCACGTGGCCTCAAATCACCGTCCTGAACCGTAAAGCGCACCCACAGCATGTACTTGTTCGCACTTGCCTCGGGAATCAGGCGCGTGTCGGACGGTACTCGCACCTGCATCAATTGGTAAGTTCGACCTGAAAGCATCTGCTGATAGCTGCCTTGCATTGCCATGACTTTGGACGCCTGGCCCGATTCACGTGCGAGACGCAGCACGATAGTGGCGGCGTCGCGCAACGGCAGCATGGGAGTAACCCATTTCGCGATGTCCCCGCGGCGCTCTTCAGCTGGATTTTGTTGCCACGCGAAGTACGACGGCAGATCGAAGCGGCAGGTTCCACCCGGAATGATTGTACGGCTGCGAATGCTCGCGAGCCATTCGTTATCGGCCAGATGCTGGCCTGTCTTGCCCTGCATCTGCCCGAGGCCGGCCAATGTCTGCTCGATTTCGCCAAGCACCGACTCCAGCGCATCTTGTTCAATGCCGGGATTGCCGCGGAACGGCGCGAGCGTCTGGCGTTGCCGCTCCAGTTCCTTCATCAGGTCCGCTTTCAGATCCGTGCGGCCCGCGACTTCGGCGATCTCGAACAACGTGGTCAGTGCGGCGTGATGTTCGCGCGGGTCTTCTTGAGTCAGAAAGAAGGTGAAACGCTCGAAAAGGTCTTCGAGACGCAGCAGCGTTCTGATTCGCTCGTTGAAGGGGTACTCGTAAAGGATCAAGCGCGCTCGCCTCGGCGTTGGTCGGAAGGTTCGATGGCAGAAAGTGAGGACATTCTAATGCCGCATCAAACTCACGGCAAATCGGCACGTTTAATCACATTTGACGGGCATTTTCAGCGGCGTTCGTGAGGAGTTCGAACGCGTTGCACGCACTTGCTAGGTACGCGGTTTGCTCGTGCCGGACGCCATTGCAACATAGCGTGCGTGCAGGGCGTTCACCTCGCGCTGCAGCGTTTCCAGCATGGCGGCAGAGTCATTGACGACGACGTCGTCGGCGGCCGCCAGGCGTGCTTCACGCGTGGCCTGACGCGCGATGATGGCGAGCACCTGATCGCGAGTGAAGCCATTGCGCCGGATCACGCGCTCGATTTGCGTGTCCACCGGGCAGTCGACCACGAGAATCCGCTCCACCTTGCTCGCGCGTTCGCCCGCTTCAATCAGCAACGGCACCACGACGATGTGATAAGCCCCTTGTGCTGCATTGCGTTGACGCTCGCTTTCAGCGCGGATCAAGGGATGCGTGATGGATTCGAGTTGCGCTTTGGCGGTGTTATCGGAGAAAACGCGGGTGCGCATTTTTGCCCGATCCAGCGAACCGTCGGCGGCGACGTATTCCGGGCCGAACGTGCTTTTGATCAGCGGCATTGCAACGCCGCCCGGCGCGGTGATCTGGTGCGCGATCAGGTCCGTGTCGATAACGGGCACACCGCGCGCGGCGAACATGTCCGCCACAGTGGTCTTGCCGCTGCCAATCCCGCCGGTCAAGCCGATGCTGAACATCGTTCAACTCCCTTTTCGCTGCGCTGCGCTTCGTTTAGTCTTATCCGCCGAACATTGCGTAAAGCGGCGTACCGAAAAATAACGTAATCACGCCGCCTGCCGCGAGAAACGGCCCGAACGGCAGCGGTTCCTCAAATCGCATCTTGCCAATACCTGTTGCGGCCAGTCCGAAGATGGCGCCCGCTATCGCCGACACCAGTACCACCTGCGGCAGCGCTTGCCAGCCAAGCCACGCGCCCAGCGCGCCCAGCAGCTTGAAGTCGCCGTAACCCATGCCTTCCACGCCGCGTACGAGCCTGAACAGCCAATACACGCACCAGAGAAACAGATAACCCGCGATCGCACCAATCACCGCTTCGTGCAGCGGGACGAACGCAGTGTCGCCGAGATTGACGATCAGGCCAGCCCACAGCAGCGGTAGGGTCAGCATGTCAGGCAGATAGCGGGTATCGAAGTCGATCAGGCTCGCCGCCAGCAGCGTCGCGCATAAACCGAACGCGGCGAGCGCGATCAGCGTGGGTCCGAACGCAAACAGCGATAGCGCGGCAAACAGCGCGGTGGCCAGTTCGGTCAGCGGATAACGCGCGCTTACGCGTGCGTTGCATTTCGCGCAACGGCCGCGCAGCAGCACGTAACTCGCGACAGGAATATTTTCCCACGCACGCAACACGTGGCCGCAATGCGGGCAAGCGCTGCGAGGCACTGCGAGGTTGTAGCGGGCGGGCGGCGCGTGTTTATGGGCGTCGTCCTCGCTGTCGATAGCGTTCTCCGCTTTCCACGCGCGTTCCAGCATGATCGGCAGGCGGTGCACGACGACGGTCAGAAAACTGCCGATTACCAGCCCGAAGACGATCGCGAAACCGTACTGCGCCGCGAGCGGCAAAGCGCCGAATGCGGAACCGTAAGCGTCGAGATAGCGGCCTGAAAACTCCGCCTGATACAAAGGCTGCATGGCTGTCCTGGGTTGATTTCGGCTGCGATCCTACACCACCTACACCACATTCCCGAGTTGAACGATCGGAAGATACATGGCGACTACGAGGCCGCCCACCAATGCACCGAGCACCACGATCACAACCGGTTCGCACAGGCTCGCGAATGCGCTGGTCTGTTCGTCCACCTGACGGTCGCCCAGTGTAGCGAGATCGAGCAGCATCGCGTCTAGCGAACCGGATTCCTCGGCCACGGCGATAGGCTGCACCACTTCTGGCGGAAAGCAGCCGACCGCGCGCATGGCGGCGGCGAGCCGCTTGCCATGTCGAAGGCGCGTGGCGATCTCGACAGTAGCGGTATCGAAGATACGGTTGCCCGTGGCGCTCGCCAAGGAGTCGAATGCATCCGATAACGGTGTGCCCGCCGCCAGTAACGTGCCGAGCGCCCGGCTCCAGCGTGCCACAGCCAACGCGCGCAGGAGGGATCCGGCGAGTGGCAGCTTCAGCATGGCGCGGTCAAACGCGCTTCTCGCTGCGGGGACGCGTCGCAGGAGTCGCTTGAACGCGATGCCGGACACCACGCAAAAGAGCGCGAACGGTCCGCACCAGCGCGCGACGCCATCCGATAACGCGAGCACGAACAAGGTCGGTGCCGGCAATTTAGCGCCGAAACCATCGAAGATGGTCTTGAAGGTCGGCACCACGCCAATCAGCAATCCCGCGGTAATGGCAAGCGACAACAACAGCACCACGACCGGATAGGTCAGCGCGGCGCGCAGTTTCGCCCGTTGAGCGCCCGCCCGTTCGCGGTCTTCGGCGAGCCGCGCGAGCACGACTGGCAACGCGCCTGCCACCTCGCCGACGGCAACCAGCTGGCAATACAGCGAGTTGAAACAGGCAGGATGACGCGCGAGCGCTTCCGAGAACGCGACGCCCTGCGTGATATCCCGTGCAACCGATCCCACGATGCGTGGCAGGCCACCGCGCGAAGGGATCGGCGATGAGATCCAGCGACGAAGCAAGCGGTAAGCCAGCGCGCAGCAAGCCGGCGAGTTGCCGCGTGAACAGTGTGACTTCGGCAGCCCGGGCTTTGGGAGGAGGCGCCGAACCGAGCGCGGTGAGTTCCAGCACGGTGACACCGGCGCGTTTTAGCGCAGCGCGCGCACGGGTTGAATCCGAGGCGATCGTCTTGCCGCGTTTGTCCGCGCCGTTTGCGTCAATGCCTCGCCAGCCAAAGCGCGTATCGAAGGAGAGTGGGCTCATGGTCATGTGAGCTCCGTGGCGTCGGCGGCTTCCGCTACGCTTGTCACGCCTTCGCGTACACGTGCGAAGGCAGCGTCGCGCAGGCTTGGCATGCCCTCACTTTGTGCTTGCCGTGTGACGGCGTGCGTGGCGGTGCGTGCGACGATCAGTTCGCGCAATGTGTCGGAGACAGGCATCAGTTGATGCACGCCCACTCGGCCGCGATAACCAATGCCATGGCACGCGGCACAGCCACGGGGCTCGAACGGTTTGAAGCCCGGCTCGAACTCCAGGTCTGAAGGCAAGCGGCAAGCGTCGCATAGCCGCCGCACCAGCCGTTGCGCCGTAACAAGCCTCAGCGCCGACGCCAGGTTGTACGGCGCAATGCCAATATCGATCAATCGTGCGATGGCTGCAGGTGCGTCGTTGGTATGCAGCGTGGAGAGCACGAGATGGCCAGTTTGCGCGGCCTTCACGGCGACGTCGGCGGTTTCGGCATCGCGGATTTCGCCGACCATGATCACGTCCGGGTCTTGTCGCATGAATGCGCGCAGCGCGACCGCGAAAGTGAGGCCCGCTTTGTCGCGGACACTGACCTGATTGATACCGGCAAGCTGGATTTCGGCGGGATCTTCGACCGAACAGACGTTGCGCGACTCCGCGTTGAGCATCTGCAAAAAGCAATACAGCGACAGGGTTTTGCCGCTGCCAGTGGGGCCGGTGACCAGCACGAGTCCGTGCGGCGCGTGGATCGCGGCTTCCACGGTCTTCTGCTGATCGGGGGCGAGCCCGAGCGCTGCCAGCGACAGATCCGCCGGCAGTGATTCCAAGCGGCGCAACACCAGCTTTTCACCGAACAGGACCGGCAGCGAATTCACGCGATAGTCTTCCGGATTCCCGTTCGCCAGCGGCAACCGCAAACGTCCGTCCTGCGGCACGCGCCGCTCGGCTATGTCCATGCGCGCCAGCACCTTGATCCGCGTGACGAAAGCATCGCGCAAATGCGGTGGTGGCTTGAGAAAGACGTGCAGCGCACCGTCAATACGCAAGCGGATACGCCACTCGTGCTCGCCCGGTTCGACGTGAATATCGGAGGCGCCGCGTGCAGCTGCTTCGCGCAGGGTATCGGTGAGTAACGCAACGGCGGGTGCGTTGTCGACGTCCGGAATTGCATCGGCGGGGCGCGCCGAAAGCGGCGACGCGGGCCGCGAAAAAGTAACGGGAAGAGCGGACGGCATGGGCATGGCTCGGTGAACGGGATGCCCCGATCTTGTCCTTCCACGTGCCTCTTTCCAACTCGTCCGAACGGCTAACGCTTAGCATCGCTAAAAAGCTGGCCGAACGGCTAACGCGGTCCGGCAGGTGATACATGGGGGGAAACGGCGCAAGCTGGTGCAACCAGAAGCCCAATGCGAAACCTGAGCTGTCCATGAACCCAACTTCGTTACTACCCTTGCTTTCTCAGCACCACGCCTTGCGGCCGGAATATTTTCACGGTGCGGATCGCCTGGTCGTCGCTGCGCATGACTTCGAAGTGCACGCCTGCAATACGCACGCTCACGTCGCCGTCCGGAATCTCTTCCAGCGTCTCGAGGATCAGGCCGTTGAGTGTCTTCGGGCCGTCGGTGGGAAGCGTCAGCTTCAGCCAGCGGTTCAACTCACGCAACGGCATGCTGCCCGCAACGATGCATTCGCCTTCCTCGTTCCAGCCGCTACGCGAACCGGCTCCGCGTGGAATGGTCGTGGTGAACTCGCCAATCAATTCTTCAATGATGTCTTCCGGCGTCACCAGTCCCTGAAGCTCGCCATATTCGTTCACCACAATCGCAATTCGATGCCGGCTTTCCTGAAAGAATTGCAGTTGTTGAAACACGGGCGTGCCTGCCGGAACGAAGTACGGTTCGGCCAACAGTTCGCGCAAGGTCTCGCGCTCGAATTCCTGGTTATGCAGCGCCGAGAGCGTCTTTCTCACGTGCAGAACACCCAGCACGCGATCGATGTCGCCCTGATAAACCACCAGCTTGTTGTGATAGCAGGTTTCGAGCTGATGCAGGATGGTGTCGAAAGGGGCATCGAAATCCAGTGCTTCAATCCGGCGGCGCGGGATCATCACGTCGTCGACAGTGATGTTCTCCAGGTCGAACAGGTTCAGCAAGATGCTGCGGTGCTTGGTCGGCATGAAATTGCCCGATTCCAGCACGATGGTGCGCAATTCTTCGGTGGAAAGCCGCTGGTCCCGGCCGCCTTTCGTATTGATGTGCAAAACCCTCAGCACGCCGTTCGCGAACAGGTTGACGAACCAGACAAGCGGCCTCGCCACGCGCATCAAAGGCGACAAAATCAGGCTCGCCGGAAGCGCAACTTTTTCCGGATACGTCGCGCCTACAATCTTCGGCGCAATCTCTGCAAACACAATGATGAGGAACGCAACAACCCCGGTCGTCACCGACAGCACCAGATTGTTATGGCCGAAAGTGCGCAGCGCGATGGACGTTGTCAGTACCGGAATGATCGTGTTGATCAGATTGTTGCCAATCAGGATCACGCTCAGCAGTTGATCGGTCTTGGCAAGCAGGCCCTGCGTGACGCGAGCACGCAGCGAACCCTGGTTGGCGAGGTGTTTCAGCCGATGGCGATTGAGCGCCATCATCGACGTTTCGGAAATCGAGAAGAATGCGGAGAGAAACAGCAGCAGGAAAATGGCGCAGATTTGCGCCCATAAGGGAATGTGGTCCACGCGCGATCTGGAAAGGGAGGATGGGAAAGACTATAGCAGAGCAGAAAGCGATTGCTTCTCTTGCTCGACAAGCCTTCCGGACGATAGTTCGACCTGCCCCGTCCTCCCCCAGTGATTACTGACTACAACTGAAACTCGCGGCTGAATTGACGTCACCGCCGGTGTATTTCGGCCAGGTCGGGTAACGGCACAGGGGCCGCGTGCGTCCGGCAGTCGCAGCAGTCGAGTCTGTGACGGTAAGCGTTTCCGGCGTGGTGCCGTTTTCCACCCATTGTTCCAGCGCGCCAAGCGAGTCGACTTGCGGCAGGAACGGTCCGGTGCCGTGGCCAACACCTGGCATCAGGTAGAAGCGCACGAAACTATCGACGGAAGTCTGGCCGAACTTCTGCACGAGCGCGTTGTAGTAGTCCACCGACGAATCCGTGCTGACGATTTCATCGGCGAGACCGTGGGTGATGATCGCTTTGCCGCCCTTGGCGATGAACGCCGAGAGGTCGGGATTGGTGGCATCGCTTTCAGCCGAGACTTGCTGGACTTGCGCCTGGTACGTGCCTGGATTCAGCGGGTCGAAGGTGAGTGAATTGAACGTAGGGATACGCGTGATGAAGTACTTCACCCACTGGTCGCCCGTGACCCACTGGTTCGCGTCGTTCTTGCCGGCCGGGTTGGCCGGTACGGGTGAAGTGCCGAAGTTGCGTGTGGTGTACTGACCGGCGAAAACGGATCCGGCGAGGATGTTGTACCCGGCGTATTGCGTGACGCCGTTCGCGAGCGGATAGGGCAGCTGTAATGGCGAGGCAATGGTGTTCACGGTCGCAATCTGCGCGTCGGAGAGACACGTGTCTCCCGTATCCTTGCCGGCCGCGCAGCGCAGGGCGGCGAGCACGGCAGGCGCTTGCAGCTTGCATGCCGCGACGTTCGAGATGATGCCGTCCGCTACACCGTCGAGCGTGTCGCAGGCTTTCGTTATGGCGTTCTCGAGCAGCACGGTCTTGTTCACGTCGAGCCAGCCCGCGCCGCCATTCAGATAAAGCGCCCGGCCAAGCACCACGTTGGAAAGCCGCAGACCCGTGTAGTTCAGCGCGGGCCGGTTGACGACAATGCCGTCGTAGTCGGCGGGCCAGCGCTGGATCACGGTGAGGCCGTCGCGGCCGCCGGTCGAGCTGCCGAAGAAATACGTTTTCGTGGGCGCCGCGCCGTAACGCGCCTTTAGCAACAGCATGGCGACGTCGTGGGTCTTTTTCAGCGTGAGGCCGCCGTAGTTGGCGAGCGCTTCGTCGTTCGCGGCGAACGAGCCGTCGGTGATGCTTTTGCTCTGGTGACCGGAGTCATCGCCGAAGGTCACATAGCCGCGGGCCAGCGGTGTCGACGAACCGGCGGGCGCCATGTCGAGTGCGGCAAGGCCGGTGATGAGCGTGCCGTCGAAACCGCCGCCGCCGTATTGCAGCGCCTTTTTGTTCCACGTCGTCGGCAAGTTGACTTCGAAATTGATGTTCGGCGCGGTCGTATCGACGGGTGTAATGGTGCCGTTCACCTGGCAATACTCGCCGGACGTACTCGACGCCGCGACCAGTGTTGTGCTCGCGACCGTTGCGCCGTTGCTGGGCACGCCTATCGACGTCGCCGCAATCTTGGTTCCGCCGAGCGCCGAGCATGCCGCGGCGGACGAAATAGGCGGCGTGGGCGGCGGGTTGTCGTTATTCGACGATGAACCGCCGCAACCGGCCAGCGCAACGACGACAAGCGATACGCCGCAAGCGGCGAGGGTGTTTTTCATGATGCTGTCTCCGTATGTTTATTAACTACTGCTTCCATCGGGAAAACGAATCAAACGATCAACCGAAAAACGAATCAAACGAGCCAACCAAACGCCTGCCGATAAACCGATAAACCGATAAACCGACAAAGAAACGAACGGCATACCGTCCGGACGACAGCAGTCCCGTCGCCGAGGCAACGTTCTTGAATGTCGCGATGCATTGCGCAGTGTCTAGTCCGTCGCGCCGGCTGTCGATGAATCGACCACGTTCGAGAGCCGTTGTGCGTCGAACAAGGCCCGCACGCCTTCGTGCGAACCGAGCATCGCTGCGCCGTTGTGACCTACGCCGGCGACTTCCCAACAGCGATGTCCAAGCCCTGAGTGGCGGGCCTTGAGGTACGAAAAATAAGAACGTCCACGCGCGAGCCGATGGGAGCCTTGCGCTGCTGCCGCACATGAACGGTCGAGCGCGTCATGGTGCGGGTCGCAATCCTCCTGGCCTAGAAGGTAGATAACGTCTCTCGCTGCGTAACGTGTTTCGAGCGCGCCGAATGACGCGGAATTTGCGTAGCGCGGCGCGCGCCGCACGCCGTACTTCCAGTCGTCCACGCCGGGGCACTCGGTGGTATTGGCGGGACGCAGAACGCCGTCCGCGTAGGGGCGCATCGAGTCGAAGTACACATACGACGATGGATTCGCGATCACGTACCGGCACTGCACGCCAGGCACGTTACAGCCCGCGCCCACGATCGCGTACCGGTGCGCGACCTGTGCGCCGCCCGAATGCCCGGCGACCACGACTTCGCGCAGAGCCGGATAACGCGCAAGATCCGCGAATTGCGCGATGAATGCATCGAGGACATCGAAGGAACTGAGCGGCACCGGGCCGAGCGCGTCGTCGCCGCCCATCCATGAGGTCCATTCCCAGTGCAATGTGTCAGCGGATAAGCCGTGCGCGGCAATATCCGCGATGGCCAGGAACTGCGGTACGAGCAGCAAGGTATGGGCGGCATCGGTCGACGCCGCCGCCAGCGCACGTTGCGCCGAGAGCAGATAAGCATCGGCATCGCGCAACCGGCCGTGCAGCAGGATCACGATGCGCGAGACGTTCGCAGCATCTCGTTCCTCTATCGAGCGATAAAACGGCACAGTACCCGCGCCGCGCGACATAACCACGCGCAGCCGTTCGTTGCCGACTGCGCTAACCGGCCGCTCATTGCGAGGTTTAGGGAAGGAAGGGAGCACAACAGTCATGTCAATCCAGCGGGAGGGCATCGGGATCGCGGCGCAGACGTTGCCCGGAACGCGTCAGCCCGACCAGCGCGAGCGACACGACGCCCGCGAAGATCAGGTAGTACGCCGGCACGATATTCGATCCGGTCACGGTGATGAGCGTGGAGACGGTCAGCGGCGCGAGGCCGCCGAACAGCGTCACCGCGATGTTGTACGAAAGCGCGACGCCGGTAGAGCGCGTGGCGGTGGGGAACAACTGCGTGAGCATGCCGGGATGCGGTCCGGACATCAGGCTCAGCACCACGGTCGCGACCATTTGCGCGGCGAAAACACGGCCCGGCGTGGGCGAGGCGAGCACCCATGCAAACAGTGGATACGCGATCACGACCCACACAATAGTCACCGGAAAGAACAGCCGGTACGCGCCGATCCGGTCCGCGAGTTTCCCTGCGAGCGGATAACCTACTATGGAGACCAACCCTGACACCGCCGTGCCGAACAACGCGTTCTTGAGCGGCAGGTGCAACTGACGCTCCACATACAGCGGCATGAACGTGTGCCACAGATAATTCGTTGCCGTACCGACGATGATCACGCCCATCGCGCATAACGACGCGTCGCCGCGTTGCCGGAAAAAGCCGCGGATAGTCTGGCGCGGCGCGTGGCCGAGCCGTTCGCGCAACTCCACGAACTCGGGCGACTCCGCGACTTTGTGTCGGATATAAAAACCCACTGGCCCGACCAGCGCGCCGACCAGGAACGGCACGCGCCAGCCCCAGGATTCGAGCGATGCCCGGTCCAGATTCGATGTCAGGAAATAGCCAAACGCCGACGAAAGCACCAGCGCCACCGCCTGCGACGTCATCTGGAAGCTGCCGAAGTACATTTTCTTGCCGCGCGGCGCGTATTCCGTGAGCATCGCGGCGGCCGTGGCGAACTCGCCGCCGACGGATAAACCCTGCATGACGCGTGCAAGCAGTACCAGCAACGGCCCGGCGATCCCGATGGTCGAATAGCCGGGCGTCAGGCCCATCAGCAAGGTGCTGGCGGCCATCATCAAAATGAGCATGGAGAGCGTCTTGCGGCGCCCGACGCGGTCCGCATACGCACCGATCACGATCCCGCCAAGCGGCCGCACGATAAACCCGACTGCAAATGTGCCGAGCGTCAGCGCTGTTGAAAGCGCCGTGTTACCGACGGGGAAAAACACGTGCGCGATGATCTTCGCGAAGTAGCCGTAGATCAGGAAATCGAACCATTCCAGCCCATTGCCAATCACCGAAGCCAGCACGGCGCGGCGAATCTGCGACTTGCTGAGCGACGCCAATGAAGCTGGCGGATGGTCGGCCGCGTTGGGTGGGAATGTGGTTTCCATATGTCTCCAGATCTGTGCATTTATGTGTATTTGACTCGAAGAGTACGAAACGCAGTGGCAAATGTAAAATACATATCGGATGGCATTGCCATATCTGTCACATATGTGAGGCCTCTCGATGGAACTGCGTCATCTGCGGTACTTTCTTACCGTCGCCGAGGAGCGCCAGTTCACGCGGGCGGCGGCGCGGCTGCATATTCAGCAGCCGCCGTTGTCGCAGCAGATTCAGGAGCTCGAGCGCGAACTCGGTTTTGCGCTTTTTACGCGCCTGCCGCGCGGGGTGGAATTGACGTCGGCGGGCGCGGCTTTTGAGGTCGATGCCCGCGCCGTGCTCGACGCACTCGATCAAGGCGTGGTCAACGCCCGGCGGGTGGCCAACGGCCAGCTCGGCTCCGTGCGGATCGCGCTGACGAGCTCGGCGGCGTTCCATCCGCTCGCCACCGCCGCGATCCGCCGTTTTCGCGCGACGCATCCGGATATCGCCATCGACCTGAACGAGCTCAATGCGGCTGACATCATCGAACGGATGGTGAATGGACGTGTCGATGCAGGCATCTTGCGCAAGCCGATCGAGACGCCCGCGGAGTTGCGCTTCGACCTGCTGCACGAGGAGCGCATGGTGCTCGTGCTGCCGGTCGGGCATGCGCTGCTGCCGGCGAAAGGCGTGCGCCCGGGCAAACAGCCGCGTGTGCCGCTGAAGGCGCTTGCCGGCGAGTCGTTTATCTTCGTGCGGCGGCCGGGCGCACCGGGCATGTACGCCGACTTTATCCGCGCGTGCGAGTCGGCGGGATTCAAGCCGGAGGTGGTGAGCGAAGTGCCGCGCATGCTGAGCGCCATCAACCTGGTGGCGGCGGGCGGCGGTATCACGCTCGTGCCTGCATCCATGCAGCGATACCAGCAGGAAGCCGTGGTGTATTGCGCGGTTGCCGGCGACGAAGCGTTCTCTGCGCCGCTCCACCTCGTCACGCGCCGCGACGCCGCGAATCCGGCTGCATTGCGGTTCGCCCAAGCGGTGCTGGCGTTTGTGTCGCCGAATGCATCGCTGAAGGGCGCCGAAGCCGTCGAACCCTTTCAATATCTCACCTGACAATTTCGCTACAAACGTAACTTAGCGTTTTCCCGCAGAATCGATGGAATAAACCGGCGTCACGGCGCGTTTGGATCGTGTCGTCTGCAATCATTCGCGCTTGAATCAACCAATCCGGCGCGACAGGTCGCAGAACTATCCAGCCGATCCCCATTTTTCGCACGGAGTTTCAATGTCCACGCAAGCTGCCAACGTGGTGTCACAACCGCCCCCGACCGAGATGCCGCTGCGCTACACGCGCACCGCGATGGTCCTGCACTGGCTCATCGCGTTGCTGATTATCTGCAACGTCGTGCTGGGACTGACGGCCGAATCGTTCCCCGATTCATGGGTGCGCCGGATCGTCGATACCCATAAGTCCATCGGCATTACCGTGCTCGGGCTGGTGCTGCTGCGTATCTTGTGGCGCGTTTCGCATCGGCCGCCGCCGTTGCCGAAGGCGTTTCCGAAGTGGGAACACATGGCCGCTCACATCGCGCACTTTTTGCTGTATCTGCTGATGATCGGCCTACCTCTGTCCGGCTGGCTGCACGACTCGGCATGGAAAGACGCCGCGACGCATCCGATGCATCTGTTCGGCGTGATTCCGTGGCCGCGCGTGGGGTTTGTGATGCATCTCGATCCGGCGCTGAAGGAATCGTTGCACGATCGTTTCGGCGCGTTGCATACGTGGCTGGGTTACGCGCTGTACGCTCTTTTGGCGATGCACGTCGGCGGCGCGCTCAAGCATCAGTGGATCGACAAGAAGTCGGTCATCACGCGGATGGTGCCGTAATGGATGTGAAACTTCACGCCGTTCCCATGCGAACAAAAAAGACCCCGGCCCAATCACCGGAACCGCGTTTGCAACCCTCGCTGGAAGAAGCGCTCGCGCAGGCTTCGCCGCGCTTGGCGCCGCGCCCGATCACGGTCGCGAGCGTACTGATTCACGGCGGCGTAGTCGTGCTGTGGCTCGTGCTATTTGCCCGCGCCTTTTTTCTGCACGGCGTGGTGGCGTGGTCGACTGGCATTGCCTACGTCGTCTACGACACCTTGTTGCTGATGTTCGTCGCGGCGAAATCGTGGACGCTCGTCAGGGCGCCCAAGCCGCTTGATCGCAAGCAGCGCGAACGCGGTTTGCCGAAGCTCGGCGTGATCGTGGCGTCGCATAACGAGGCCGCCGTGCTGCCCAACACGCTCGCGAAATTGCTCGGGCAAACGCATGGCGCGGCGCAAATCGTGATTGCCGATGATGGTTCCTCCGACGCCACGGCCGAGCTTCTCACGCAACGTTTTGGTCTCGTCGCGCCGGCGGAGGGCGAGTTGAGCGCGGCGTCGACACTGCATCCGACGCTCTTCTGGCTGCGCGTGGCGCACGGCGGCAAGGCGCGTGCGCTGAACGCGGCGATCGAAAAGATCAGTACGCCGATTGTCATGACCGTCGATGCCGATACGCGTCTCGCCGATGACGCCGTTCTCGCCATGCGCAGCGCGTTTGCATTGCGACCGAATTTGGTTGCGGCGGCGGGCATCCTGGTTCCGGTGTGCAGCAAAACGATGAGCGGGCGCTTTTTCCAGTGGTTCCAGACTTACGAATACATCCGCAATTTCATCGCGCGTTTTGCGTGGATGCGCGCCGATAGCCTGCTGCTGATCTCCGGCGCGTTCGCTTCATTTCGCCGCGATGCGCTGCTGGCTGTCGGCGGTTTCGATCCGCAATGCCTGGTGGAAGATTACGAACTGATTCACCGCCTGCGCCGTCATTCCGTCGATCACGGTCTGGATTGGGACGTGCGGGTAGTGGGCAACGCGCACGCCATCACGGACGCGCCGAGTTCGTTCAGCGGTTTCATGCGGCAACGGCGGCGCTGGTTCGCGGGTTTTTTGCAGACGCAATACTGGAATCGCGACATGACGGGCAACCGGCGTTACGGCACGCTCGGTTTGCTGATGCTGCCCGTGAAGGCCTTCGATACCGTGCAGCCCATCTACGGCTTGACGGCGTTTGCGCTGCTGCTGGGGTTTATCGTGGATCGGCGCGGCGCTATTGTCTTACCGATTTTCAGCGTGATCGGCGCGAAGATTCTTATCGACTTCGCTTTCCATTTGTGGACCGTGCATCTGTATCGGCGCTGGACGGGAGACACCGCCGGGTCGAGCCTGTGGATGGCTGTCGTGACGGCGATTGTCGAGCCGTTCACGTTCCAGTTGCTGCGCCACACGGGCGCGGCGCTTGGCTGGGTCGACTTCCTTGGCGGTTCACGTGCGTGGCGTGTGCAGACGAGAGCGGGACTCGCGGCTGCGGATGAGGCCTAACTGAAGACATAAGCCGCGATGCGTTTATTCCACTACTTGATCACGCATCGCGGGAATCAACGCGCGTACCGCACCACCATACTCGACGACGCCAGCACGTGGCCCTTCATCGCGGCGATCAAAGCGGTGCGGTCGAGCGCCGCGGGCAGGGCATTCGCGGCAAGATCCAGCGCGTAGGCTTGCACGACATAGTGATGCGGCGCATCGCCATGCGGCGGGCAGGGTCCGTAATAGCCGTCCTTCCCCGTCCGGTTGATCCCGCCAATACTTCCTGCAGGCGGCGGCCCGCCTTCGTCGAGTGCGGTCATCGAAGCAGGAATTCCGTAGAGAACCCAATGCACAATTCCGAGGCCACGCGCGCCGTCGGGATCGAAGATGGTAACCGCGAAGCTTTTGGTCTCGGAAGGCGCATTGCTCCATGCCAGCGGCAACGAGACGTTCTTGCCGCCGCAATCCTGAGCGCTGGCGGCGTGGCGGGAGTCGAGGGTGGCGTTATCGGCGAGGCTGGGGGAGCTCAGCGTAAAGCGCTCATCGGCGGTGGCTGCGATGGCCGTTACGCTCAGAAAACATCCCGCGCCTGTCGCGGCAACGCGCAAAAGCCGCTTCGCGCGGCACATGCTGCTTCGATCATTCTTCATTGTTCTTCTGGCCTGGTGTCTTAATAACTTCGCTTGGGGTACCGCGCGCGCTTGGGTTTTCAACCCTTCAAGCGCCGCGATCCTGAAACCGCTTACTGCCATTTCTTCGGATCACCACCGAGCGCCGCGCAGGTATCGAAGCTGATGGCACGGAGCTTCGCCTCGCCGATCTGTCCCGAGAGTGCGTAACCCGCGTGATCGGTCGTCCAGTAGAACGTTCGACGCGAGCCGTCGCGCAGCATCCGTATGGCGTACTCGTCCTTGTGCTTGCCCGAACCGCTGGTCATATACAGCGTAAGCCGTTCGCCGCTGGCGTTCTGATACATGAACTGCGCCGCCGGTCCGTCCTCGCCGGGCAACAAGCGGCCACCGACCAGCTCGAACCCATATTCGTGCAGCGAGGGAATGGTGAGCGTCCGGTTGAGCCGCTTGGACAACCACGTCACAAGATGATCTTCCTGTGACGCCGCGACCTCCACCGCGTGCCGCTGCTCGGGCGCATATACGGCGTAAGCGATATCCGCGCGTTGCGCAAAAGTTGGCGCCGGGCGGTCCCGATCGAGGACCGGCAACAGCATATGCATCAGGAATCCGCATGCGATCCCTACCACCAGCCAGCTCGCGGCCATCAGATAACGCCTGCGCGGACGCACGACCACGACCTGCGGTTCTTTATCAGCCGTGGCGGCAAACAGCGCCCGCAGCGCA
The DNA here is from genome assembly GCF_009766085.1 of Burkholderia sp. S171. Taxonomy (GTDB): domain Bacteria; phylum Pseudomonadota; class Gammaproteobacteria; order Burkholderiales; family Burkholderiaceae; genus Caballeronia. The sequence continues at coordinate 50,146 of NZ_LMUF01000026.1, forward strand.
TTGTCTTGCGCGCGATACGCGGCCACCGTCGCCGCACTCGCCGGATCGCGGACGATGCGCGCAGCGGTTTCAGCGCGCTCGGCCTCCGTCGCTTCATCGTCGATGAACGCCGACAGCGCGCGCAACTCATCGGCTGCCGCGCTTGCTTCCGTCTGATCCGGGCGTTCGGGATTCGTCATGTGCCACTCACGATTTTCAACGATGCCGATTTGCGGCCCGGTTCCTCACCGAGCAGCACACGCATGTGTTCACGTGCCCGCGATAGTCGCGACATCACCGTTCCGGCCGGCACGTTCAGCACCACGGATGCCTCCTGATAACTCATGTCCTCGACGCAAACGAGCAGCATGACTTCGCGTTGCTCGACCGGCAGGCAATACAGCGCGCGTTGCACGTCGCGCAGCACGAGCCCGTCGACTTCGCCCACGGGCGCGGCCATCTGCCGCCAGGGCGCGGTTTCATCGTCGACGGCAATATCGCGCCGTCCGCGCAACTGATCGATATAGAGATTGCGCATGATCGTAAACAGCCACGCGCGCAGATTGCTGCCGACGCGAAATCCTTTCGATCGGCCCAGCGCCCGTTCGGTCACGTCCTGCACGAGGTCATCGGCCCACGCACGGTCTCCCGTCAGCGCGCGCGCATAACGCCGCAACTGCGGGAGAACCCCAACGAGATCGGTATCGAAGCTCAACGGCCTGTGCTCATGACTGGTTCACTTTCAGCGCTCCTGGCCACTGTTCGCATGCCGCCGATATGGCTGACACGGGCACAGTGGCTATCGAGCGCTTCATGCTGGTCTCCATCGCTCTAATGGCTTCTTACTACCTTGCGCTTACTGCTTCACGCTCATTGCTTCACGGTATGCCACATGTCCTTGAAGTTGTCGCCTTTGGCATCGCCGGGTTTCATGTCTTTCGCAAACGTATAGACACGCTTGCCTTTGTACGCCCACTGATTACCGCCATCGGCTGCCGGCATCACGGTCCAGTCACCTTGGGGTTTGTCGGAGGCATCGGCCATAACCGCCGGCCACGCCTGGGCGCAACCGCCGCTGCACGCGCTCGGGCCCGACGCCGGGTCTTTGTCGAACGTGTAGAGCGTCATGCCTTTCGCGTCGGTGTACATGCCGCTTCCGGCCATTGGCGGCGCGGCATGGGCATTGAGGCTGAAGGCCGCAACAACGGCCAGGGCTGCAGCGAGGGTCGGGATTCGCGTTCTCATGTTGTTTGTCTCGTTCCATGTGTGCAGGTACGGGATAAACGGATGGTGCTCACGGAATATTCCGGTACCTGACAAATATTTCGACGGTGTTCCGTCATTTTGATCGTGTTGATTGGCTGGTGGGTCTTGGAGTGCACGAGGTGTGTCATGCATCGGACCGCGGCCGCCCTATCTGGCGACTTGGCTACAATCGACGCCATCAGATGATGCGGTTCTCCGCCCGTCGCCCGACCAAGCGTGCCGATTGATATTTTCCGGCCATGAACGGGCCGACCAGCCAAAATCCGGCTTGAAACGAACGAGGTGAAATGGTGCAGGACAGCAAGAATCAACCGACGCCGGAGAACCCGGGCGCGAATATGAATACAACGAGTACAACCAGAAAACGCCCGCTGGACGGCATTCGCGTGCTGGATTTATCGAGGGTGCTGGCGGGGCCGTGGTGCACGCAGAATCTCGCGGATCTCGGGGCGCAAGTAATCAAGATCGAGCGTCCGGGCATGGGCGATGACACCCGCACGTGGGGCCCGCCGTTCCTGCGCGATGCCGAGGGCCGCGATACGTCGGAGAGCGCTTATTTTCTGTGCGCGAACCGCAACAAGCAGTCGGTTGCCATCGACATGAGTTCACCCGAAGGCGCCGCGCTGATCCGCGAGTTCGCGAAGTCGTGCGACGTGGTGGTCGAAAACTTCAAGGTCGGCGGGCTCAGGAAATATGGGCTGGACTACGAGAGTCTTTCGGCGATCAATCCGCGGCTCGTGTACTGCTCGGTGACGGGTTTTGGACAGAGCGGTCCGCTATCGCAGCGCGCGGGTTACGACTTCCTGATCCAAGGCATGGGCGGGCTGATGAGCATTACCGGCGAACCCGACAGCGTAGCGGGCGGCGGCCCGGAAAAAGTTGGCGTCGCCGTAACGGATCTGATGGCCGGCATGTATGCCACTACCGGCGTGCTCGCCGCACTGATGGAGCGGGAAAAAAGCGGGCTCGGGCAACATCTCGACATTGCGTTGCTCGATTGCCAGCTCGCCATGCTCGCTAACCAGTCCATGAATTACCTCACTACGGGTATCGCGCCACAGCGCATGGGCAATGCGCATCCGAACATCGTGCCGTATCAGACTTTCGCCGTGAGCGATGGCCATGTGATCATCGCATGCGGCAACGACAGCCAGTTTCGTTCGCTCTGCACCGCGATGAACGTGCCGGAACTTGCGCTCGATGCCCGCTTCGCGACCAATAGCGGGCGGAGCGTGAACCGCGCGGAATTGCTGCCGCAACTGGCGGCAGTCTTCATGACGCGTCCTCGAGACGCATGGGTCGACGCGTTCGAAGCGTGCGGCGTGCCGTGTGGGCCGATCAACGATATCGCGCAGGCTTTCGATTCCGAACAGGCGCAATTTCGCGGCGCGACGCGGGAGATATCGCATCCCGTCGCGGGCGTGGCGCCAACGGTCGCGAGTCCGCTGCGTTTATCGGCTACGCCGGTTGCATACAATCAGGCGCCGCCGATGCTTGGACAACATACGAGCGCCATGCTGCGCGACGTGCTTGGAATGGATGACGCACAGATCGAGGCGTTGATGCGAACGGGGGTGATCGGCGGGTAGGTTGATTGTGACGCGAGGTGAATGAGTCGGGCGAGCAGACACTTTATGACAACGTTCTGCTTGACTCGTCTAAAGCGCGTCAAGGTATGGTTGGTCATGTGAAATCCACGCAAGCACGCAGGATGCAAACCATGACCTCATATGATCGACGATCTTCCACGGGACGAGGCGGAACGCCTCTTGAGCCTCACCAAATTCGGCGATCCTTCAACGGGATGGAGAAGGCGGCAGCAAACTTTAAGGTGGGCGAAATGCGAGTTCGGTGTCACGGATGCCGAGGGCCGGCGCATTCAGGGCATCACGGCTGATCTATCTGTTCGATACAGCCGGCGACCGCACCTTAAGCAATTCCTGTTCAGCATGTATTACGCCCAGCATCGGGGTAATCGCCGAGCGTACCAGCTTGATGTCTTTCAAAGTGGTCGACGACCGGTGGATACTCATCAGCATCCTCACGAACACGTGGGCTGCGACCGCTTGGCGGGGCACGCTGAATGGTCTGCGATCAGTTTCGCGAGCGCGCTGCTGCTCTTCTGCAGGAAAACTAACTTGACGCTGTCGTGCGTCTTGCCTGACCCATCGGTTCCGGAGTCGAAATGAGTATCCAGTCGTCCTGCCAAGACATGTGTGCCAAGCTCGGCTTCGGCTGCGTGCAACTAGAAGATGAATATCCGCCCATGATGGCCCTCCAAACGCCGTTCGGCTTTTACGGCGGCGACCCATTCGAGATCTACGCGGAATATCTGGGGGACCGCGAGCAGATACGGTTCTTCGATTCAGGAGGGACACTATTCCACTGCTTCGCCCGCCAGATCAGTTCGTTTCATCTGCGGGACTACCAAGTCGTGAAGGCGGCAATCAAGCAGCCTGGCATCAACGTAACGCATGAGGGTGAAATCGAAGGCACGTTTGAAGTTGCCGACATGGCGTCTGGTTTCGCGAGCTATGTCGATGCATTGATGAGCCTGGCCAGATGGGAGTTCGACAACGCGGGTACTGACTTCGCGGTTCGCGAGCCCAGTCTGATTGGCGACACGAGGCTTTATCTCAACGCAATGAAGCCGGATGTCCCGGCGACCAAGAGCAAGTTCAAGGCCGCAGGCGTATCGGGTCGTCAATACGGCTTCGACCTGTCGCAGGGGGACACGCAGATCGACGTGATTTCATGTCATCGCAACGCTTCGTCGTCGGAGCTATACAAGCTTGTGGACTTGCGCGGCAATGCACTGACCGCCAACACGTCCATCATCGTGGTGGTGGACGACCGTTTGCTACCCGAGCAGGCGGATCGTGAGGTGGCTGTGATCGGTCAGTATGCCGAGGCGTGGCCTATGAGAAAGCTGATTGAGGCGGCGGGCGGTGGGCTAACGCGGCATTGAGGTCCTAGCCAGCAGTCGAAACTATGCCGGCGCTCAAAGCTGCCAGTCGAGCAACGGCACCGCTTTCTCTATCAGCTTCTCTAACCTCGGTCGATGCAGCCACTCTTCGTACGTGACGAGGTGCGACTTTTCTATATCGGCGTCGAAGATCGCGCTTTGCTGACGAGCGAATTCTCGATCGTAGATATTGAGGTTCGCTTCGTCGTTGAGCTTGAACGAGCGGCTGTCGAAATTCGTCGATCCCACTGAAACCAGGTAATCGTCTACCACGAGTAGTTTGCAATGGAACATGGTCGGCTGATATTCATGGATCTCAATACCCGCGGCCAGCAGATCGCCCCAACAGGCGCGGGAGGCTTCGCGCACCGTATGCGTATCAATTCGTTTTCCCGGCGTCACAATGCGAACTCTCACGCCGCGTCGTGCAGCTTCCACCAAGGCGTTGATCGCGAGGCCATCAGGGACGAAATATGCGCTCGCCAGATGAATGCTGTGCGTGGCCGCCGTGATCGCCATGAGATACATCAGCTCCATGTCGTCGGCGCCGTGGGTGGGAGAGCTGCTGAACATATGCGCGACACCCTGACAGGCATCGCCTTCGGGCAATGGGGTTATCTCGGGGAAATACTTGGGACCGTGCAGCACATTGCCGGTCGCCTTGATCCAGTTGTCCATGAACACGGCTTGCATGTGACCGACCACCGGACCCTCTACCCGGAAATGCGTGTCGCGCCAATGCTTCTCGTCCTGCGCGTGCCCGGTCCATTCCTCCGCAATCCCAACGCCACCCGTGAATCCCGCGCGGCCGTCGATGATCAGCAACTTCCGGTGCGTCCGGTTATTCATTCGCCCGAGTCCGGTCCAGTGCGGCTTGTGATATTGCACGACGTCGGCGCCGGCTTGCCGCAGTTCGTCGAGATAACGATGATCCATTTTCTTGCAGCCCACCCAGTCGAGCAAGATATGCACAGCAACGCCCGAACGCGCTTTCTCCGACAACGCCGTCGCAAATCGCGCGCCAATTTCGCCGGACCAGTAGATGAACGTTTCGAAGGTAATGGTCTCTTTGGCGGATTGAATGCCATCAAGCATGGAAGGGAAGATTTCGTCGCCGTTCAGCAGCACGGCATATCGATTGCCGGACGTCACCGGTGGCCCCAGCAAGAGGCTCATTGAACGAATGAATTGCGGGTCGTCGCTGGAATACAACCGGTCGATGTTGTGCTCGACCTTCTTTTCACCGCTCACGAAGTTTGCAAGGATCAGGACAATGACGAGCGTGACGGCTACCGTAAGCGGTATGGCGAGCAAGAGCATGTCGGATTCCGGAAGAGGCGAGCTGCAATTGGGAGAAGGGCATACGCGTTGCAAGAGCCCGGAAGCTCGGATACGCGCGGCGGACGTTCCGACACGCTTTGTAGCAAGGGCTGGACCTCCTATTTATTGCGTCGCGGGATGGGTCTAAATTCGTGGATCTAAATCCGACCGCATCTTGGCAATTGCACGACTGAGCGCGTAACAGCGGTGGCTTTTTGCAGTTCAGGTAGAGACATAAGTTCGTGGCTCCTTGAACCGCTGCAAATCGCTCACTCGTCCACAATCGTGCTCAGATTCACGCGCACGCGTCGCAGCAGAGAAATCAATTGCGCGCGCTCGTCGGTATCGAGTCCTGCCAGAGCCTCACCAGCCACTGAATCGCCCACCCGACGCGCCCTGCCGAGTGCGCCTTCAGCCTTTGCTGTCATTCTCACTGTCCGTTCGCGACGGTCATCGGGATTCGAAAAACGTTCGATCCACCCGCCTTCCTCCATCCGATCGAGCAAGCGACCGGCCGATATCGGCGCGACTTCCAGCAGATCGGCGAGCCGTGCCTGGTTCACATCGCCGAAATGGGATAGATAGGCGAGCGCGCGGCATTGCGCCCGCGTGAGATCGAGGGACGATTTCGCGAGTTCGTCGAAGCGCTTGCTGCACAAGCGCCCAACGTCCGAGATCAGAAAACCAAAGCGCTTGTCGAGGTGCGTTTCCATGCCCGGATTATACGAAAGAAGCACGCGCCCACATGTATTCGGACAACTGCGGGTTTCCCCGGATTTTTGACATCTTGTCCCAATCATCAGCCTGTTTATAATAAGCATGCTTACTATTATGATAAGCAAACTGATAACTGAATTGGCGCCTGAATGTCCTCTGAATCGATGCCGGCAAGCGCGGCGGCCACGCCGCTCAACCGGCCCATGCTCACGATCTCGATCATGCTGGCTACGCTGATCCAGACACTCGACAGCACGATCGCCAATGTCGCGCTGCCGCATATGCAGGGCACGCTGTCGGCGTCGCAGGACGAGATCACGTGGGTGCTGACGTCGTACATCGTTGCGGCGGCGATCGCCACGCCGCTTACGGGCTGGTTATCCGACCGCCTGAGCACGAAGCGTCTGCTGATCATTTCTATTGCCGGCTTCACGGTCGCTTCGGCGCTGTGCGGGTTATCGGAGAGTCTTGCGCAGATTGTCGCGTCGCGATTGCTGCAGGGGATTTTCGGAGCCTCGCTCGTGCCGCTCTCGCAATCCATCCTGCTCGACATCAATCCGCGCGAAAAGCAGGGTCAGGCGATGGCCGTCTGGGGCATGGGCGTGATGGTCGGGCCAATTCTCGGACCGACACTCGGCGGCTGGCTTACCGACAGCTACAACTGGCGCTGGGTATTTTTCATCAACGTGCCAATCGGCGCGTTTGCGCTCTTTGGCGTGCTGACGTTCCTGCCGGCGCGAGCGGCGAAGCTCGGCGTGAAATTCGACGCGTTTGGGTTTGCCACGCTAGGTCTGGCGATCGGCGCACTCCAGGCTATGCTCGATCGCGGCGAGCAACTGGACTGGTTCGGCTCGCTCGAAATACGCATCGAAGCAATTCTGGCGGTGCTGAGCTTTATCTTTTTTCTCGCGCACACCGTTACCGCCGGCAAGCGCTCGTTTTTCAAGTACGAACTGTTGAAGGACCGCAATTTCGCGACCGGCGTGTTTTTTATCTTCATGATCGGCGCGGTAATGTACGCGACCCGTGCGCTGTTGCCGCCGATGTTGCAGAACCTGATGAACTATCCCGTTGCCACGACCGGTCTGGTCACGGCGCCCAGCGGCGCGGGAACGATGGTCGCCATGCTGGTTGCCGGGCGATTGTTACGACGCATCGACGCACGTCTGTTGTTGCTCGCGGGCTTTTTGATTTCGGCGTTCGCGCTCTGGCAGATGATGCATTACACGCTCGTGCTGTCGGTGTCGGACATCGTGTGGCCCGGTGTGATCCAGGGCTTTGGCCTGGGCTTCGTATTTGTCCCGCTCAGCGCCCTGACGTTTTCCACGTTGACGCCCGAACTACGCGCCGATGGCACCGCGACCTACAGCCTGATGCGTAACATTGGAAGCAGTATCGGCATTTCGATCGTGCAGACCATGATGACGCGCGGCACTCAGGTGGCGCACGCCGATCTCGCGGCGAATGTGAACGTATTTAATCCGTCGATGCAGCCTATGCTCGAGAGTGGATCTCAGTTGAGTCTCGCGCTGATGGATCAGTCGATCAATCAGCAGGCGCAGATGATTGCGTACCTGAACGACTTCAAGCTGATGTTCGTGGCGACCTTGCTGGTCGTTCCGCTGTTGTTGCTGATCCGGCCGATGCGCAGTGTTGCCAGCGAAACACTCGCTCACGCCGCCGCGGATTGACTACGTTACTTGACGGCCGAATCGCGTGAAAGTTCGCGCTGCGTCAGGTAAACGCGCAGGTCGAATTCAATCTGGTGATACCCGGGCTGCATAAATTCGCATAGCCGATAAAACGCTTTGTTGTGGTCGCTTTCCTTTAAATGCGCGAGCTCATGCACGACGATCATGCGCAGGAATTCCGGCGGTGCTTCCTTGAATAACGATGCCACGCGAATCTCTTTCTTCGCTTTGAGCTTGCCACCCTGCACGCGTGAGATGGCCGTGTGCAGTCCGAGCGCGTGACGCAGCACGTCGAGCTTCGCGTCGTACATGACCTTATCGATGGCGGGTGCCACGCGCAAAAACTCCTGCTTCAGATCCGTGGTGTATTGATACAGCGCGCGGTCCGATTGCACGGCGTGGCGGTCCGGATAACGGTCGGCGAGATACACGCCCAACTGATCATCGGCGATTAGTTTGCGGACCTTGTCCTGAAGTGTTTGCGAATAGGCGCCGAGGTATTTCAGAGGAAGCATGATGGATGATGGGACGTGACCGCCGAGGGGTGCCTTCTGCATTATAGGGGCCGTGGCTCAGGCATCACGTCGCGCGCCGGTTAGCTAAGTGAGTTAAATGCGAATCACGCACGCCGCCGCGTGCTCCATAAAATGCACGCAATCAGCACAAGCTGCAAAGGCAGCCGCACGAGCAATAACCACGATGGAACTTGTGGAAACTGATCTGCGTGTTGATACATGAACACGTTGGCGGGCGTAACGGCAATGGTCAGTAACGTCAGCCCAATCCCGGCTGCACTTCGCGTGCGTTTGATCATCAGGCCGACCGCGCCAAGCAACTCAAAAATGCCGCTCACAATGACGGCCAGCAGCGGGAAGGGGATATAGCCCGGCACGATTTGCACGAACAGCGGCATGTACAAAAAATGGCACGCACCGCCGATCAGGAAATACAGGAATACGAACCACAGCCCGATGCGCTGTCCGACGGACATTCTTCTAACCGATGAAAATCTGAGTGAAGACATTAGTGAGCGAGCGCAGAGTGTTGAATCTGACGATGGCAGCGCAAACCCTGCGCCGAACGTGTAGATCACCAATGGTCGATGACCTGAAAAAACGATGACCCAAAACAAAAAACCGCCCAGCAAGCTGGGCGGTTTTTTATCAATTCTGGTCGGGGTGAGAGGATTCGAACCTCCGGCCTCTACGTCCCGAACGTAGCGCTCTACCAGGCTAAGCTACACCCCGAATGTTCACTCTGAGACGGTTCGTTTCCTTTTCAGGACTGTCTTGCCGTCGAGTAAGAACATAATTCTAGCAGGCTCTCTTTAAAAATGGAATCTGGAAACGAAGAAATTGCATTCGCAGCCGCCTGAGCTTCCTGCCTTGCACATTTCAACGTGTGATCCAGCGCGCCCGATGTCGTGATGGCTTCGAAGATGGTGTCGAATTTATCCGTGCCGCCTTGTTCGATCGCCTCGCGCGCGAGCGCTGCCTGTTCGGCCGAACCGTGCTCCATCAGATAGATGAGCGGGAGGGTGGGTTTGCCTTCGCGCAGATCGTCGCCGGCGTTTTTCCCCATCGATTCCGCCGTGCCGGTGTAATCGAGCCAGTCGTCCATGATCTGGAACGCTGTGCCAATGCGCCTGCCGAACTCTGCGGCTGCCGCCTCGGTCCGTGCATCCGACCCCGACAACACTGCGCCGAGTTGAGCCGCCGCTTCGAAAAGCTTGGCTGTCTTGTAGCGGATCACCTGCATGTAGCGCGCTTCGTCCACGTCCGGGTCGTGCATGTTGAGCAACTGCAGCACTTCGCCTTCCGAGATCACGTTGGTCGCAACCGACAGGATCTCCATCACGCGCATCTTGCCCACGCCGACCATCATTTCGAAGGAGCGTGAGTACAAAAAGTCGCCGACAAGTACGCTCGCCGCATTGCCGAACAGCGCGTTCGCAGTCTTGCGGCCGCGCCGGAGATCGGACTCGTCGACTACGTCATCGTGCAGCAGCGTGGCCGTGTGAATGAACTCGACCACGGCGGCCAGCTCATGCCGGTGCCCGGTGGTGTCGCCAAGCGCGCCTGCGACCAGCAGCAGCAGCGCGGGCCGGAGCCGTTTGCCGCCGGCCCCGATGATGTACTCGGAAATCTGGTTGATCAGCATCACTTCGGATGCCAGGCGCTGCCGGATGACGCGATTGACCTGCTGCATGTCCTCGGCGATAGGCTCGAGTACGTTGGCGGCGTTTGGGGAGGAAGTGGCAGTGGACGACATGATCGGCAATTAGGGTAGTGCCGCGAATTATAAGGCGAATCGGCCGATAGCCGCCTCTAAACACGCCTCGGACGAACCGCGTAGGGTCCGGCGACAAGCCTGACGGGTGGCGTCAGACGGCGAAATCGCGATAATGGTGCATGCGACGTGCTCGATCCCGACTGCGGCCTCTCGTTTTTCGCGATCAACAAGGGTTTTGACGGAGAGCCTAACTCTCTGTATAATCACGCGTTTTCGCGCACGGTGTGCGGAAAAATGAATTCAGAGTGAGGTTCTCAATGTACGCGGTCATAAAAACCGGTGGCAAGCAGTATAAGGTTGCTGTCGGCGAAAAATTGAAAGTAGAACAGATACCGGCAGACATTGACGCTGAAATCACGCTCGACCAGGTTCTCGCAGTAGGCGAAGGTGAATCGATTCAGTTCGGTGCACCGCTGGTCAGTGGGGCTTCCGTCATTTGTACCGTCGTGTCCCAGGGTCGTCACAAGAAGGTTACGATCTTCAAGATGCGTCGCCGGAAGCACTACCAAAAGCACGCTGGCCATCGCCAGAACTACACCGAACTGCGTATCGACGCAATCAACGCCGCGTAAGCGTCGTCGAGTCGATTAAGCTAAACGGTCAAGGAGCTATTAAATGGCACACAAAAAAGCAGGCGGGTCATCCCGCAATGGTCGCGACTCTGAATCAAAGCGCCTCGGCGTGAAGGTTTACGGCGGCCAGGCTATCAATGCAGGCGGCATCATTGTTCGCCAGCGCGGTACGCGCATGCACCCTGGCGACAACGTCGGCATGGGCAAGGATCACACCTTGTTCGCGCTGACTGACGGCCACGTCAATTTTTCGACGAAGGGCGCAGCAAAGAAGCATCTGGTCAACGTCGTCCCGGCTGCCTAAGGTTTATCAAGGCACGGGCTTCAGGACCGGAAAAGGCCCCGCGAAGTTCGCGGGGCTTTTTTTATTGGCCGGCTTTATTTGAGCTTTATTGGCTTGGCCAGAGTGACATATATCGAATGGCCTAGTGGCTGGCATCGGCCGGTCGCGGCAGAATGGCGGAACACCGCTGAAACACGGGACGGAGCAACTCATGAAGTTCATTGACGAAGCGAGAATTGAGGTCATCGCCGGCGACGGAGGGGATGGCAGCGCGTCGATGCGGCGCGAGAAGTTCGTCCCGTTCGGCGGACCGGACGGCGGCGACGGCGGCCGGGGCGGCAGCGTGTATGCGGTTGCGGATCGCAACATCAACACGCTGATCGACTACCGGTACGCGAAGAAACATCAGGCGCGCAACGGCGAAAACGGCCGCGGCGCGGACTGCTACGGCAAGGGCGGCGACGACATCATCTTGCGCATGCCGGTCGGCACGATCATCGCGGACACGGAAACCGGCGAGTTGATCGCGGACCTGACCGAGCACAATCAGAGTGTGTTGATCGCGCACGGCGGTGCGGGCGGCCTCGGCAACCTGCACTTCAAGTCGAGCACGAACCGCGCGCCGCGTCAGAAGACGGAAGGCAAGCCCGGCGACCGGCGCATGCTGCGTCTCGAGCTGAAAGTGCTCGCTGACGTCGGTTTGCTCGGTATGCCGAACGCAGGTAAGTCCACGTTCATCACGGCGGTATCGAATGCGCGGCCGAAAATTGCGGACTATCCGTTTACCACGCTCGCACCGAATCTCGGCGTGGTGCGTGTAGGACCGGAGAAGAGCTTCGTGATCGCGGACATTCCGGGCTTGATCGAAGGCGCGGCGGAAGGCGCGGGTCTCGGTCACCGGTTCCTGCGCCACTTGCAGCGCACCGGCGTGCTGCTGCATCTCGTCGATCTGGCCCCGTTCGATGACGCAGTCGATCCCGTCGTGGAAGCACGCGCAATCGTCAACGAATTGCGCAAGTATGACGAATCGCTCTACGAGAAAACGCGCTGGCTCGTGCTGAACAAGCTCGACATGGTGCCGGACGACGAGCGTAAATCGCGCGTGGCCGACTTCATCGAGCGTTATGAATGGGACGGCCCGGTATTCGAAATCTCGGCGCTGACGGGTCAAGGTTGCGAAAGCCTGACCTACGCCATCTTCGATTACATCTCGAAGAACTCGGATGCATCGCGAGCGGCAGAAGCCGAAGATCTTGCCGCCGACGTGCGTTTCCGCGACGAACCTGCTGTCGCGGCGCCGCAGCCCGCGCCAGAGATCGACGAAGACCAGGACGAAGACGAAGTGTAAGAGTTTGACCCGTGGTTATCGAGGCAAATCCGAGGAGAAATGCGTCAGATGCGTTCCGTCATAGCCGCTTCGAAGCGACTCGTAGTGAAAGTGGGATCGAGCCTGGTGACCAACGACGGGCGCGGGCTCGACCACGCGGCCATCGCGCGCTGGGCCGCGCAGATTGCGGCATTGCGCGCGCAGGGAAAGGAAGTCGTGCTGGTCAGCTCTGGCGCGATCGCCGAGGGCATTCATCGCTTGGGCTGGACGAAGCGGCCGCGCGAAATTGACGAATTGCAGGCTGCTGCTGCAGTCGGACAGATGGGCCTGGCGCAAGTCTACGAAAGCAGTTTCGGCAAGCACGGCATGCGCACGGCGCAGATTCTTCTCACGCACGCCGATCTCGCCGACCGCGAACGCTACCTGAACGCACGCTCAACGCTGCTCACCTTGCTGCGCCTGGGTTGCGTGCCGATCATCAATGAAAATGACACCGTTATCACCGACGAAATCAAATTCGGCGATAACGACACGCTCGGCGCGCTGGTAGCGAACCTCATAGAGGGCGACGCGCTAATTATCCTCACCGATCAGCGCGGCCTGTTTACCGCTGATCCCCGGCACGATCCCACGGCCACGCTGGTCGAACAGGCCGATGCGGGCACGCCGGAGCTCGAGGCCATGGCAGGCGGCGCGGGTTCCAGCTTAGGACGTGGCGGCATGCTGACGAAAATTCTCGCAGCGAAACGCGCGGCGCACAGCGGCGCGAATACGGTGATCGCGAGCGGGCGGGAGTCGGATGTCCTGACCCGGCTGGCATCGGGCGAGATGATCGGTACGCAGTTAATGGCGCGCACAGCCCGTATGGCGGCCCGAAAGCAATGGATGGCCGATCATTTGCAGGTGCGTGGCCACGTGGTGATTGACGACGGCGCGGTCGAGAAGCTCACTGCGGACGGTAAAAGCTTGCTGCCAATCGGTGTAATCGATGTTCACGGTGCGTTCGCGCGCGGGGAAGTGATCGCGTGCATGAATCCGGGCGGTCAGGAAGTGGCGCGCGGCATCACGAATTACAGCAGTTCGGAGGCGCGGTTGATCCAGCGTCGGCCGAGTGGTGAAATTGAAACGGTGCTCGGGTACATGCTTGAACCTGAGCTGATTCATCGGGATAATTTGGTGCTGGCGTGAGCATCAGACGCGTCAAAGCTAAAAAGCCGCCAATTGGCGGCTTTTTAGTTTATTTTTGGTCGAAAAATGCGCATTTTGGGGATCAAAGCATTTCTTAATCCCCCATATCCACCGAAATCTTCTGATCAAGCTATCAACTGCTTGAAGCGCTCATCGCGGTTTCGCTCTATGAGATCGCCACCGTCAGAAACCGGTCGCAAACGTGATGCAGCCCCATAAAAAAGCCCGCTGACCTTCAGGTACAGCGGGCTTTTTCATCAGCCTTTCGACTAGTGATAGTTCGAAACGGCAGTCCGCTTCATCTGAATGTTCTGCTCAATCTGCTTGGCCGGCCCCATCGGCAACTTGTTCGCGCAGAAGTAATCCTGGTACAGCGCTGCGTGATAAGAGTTCAATTCGCCGTTTTCGATGCGTCGAAAATCGTTTTCGACCGCGCGGTCCCAGCCGGTCTGGTCCTCGTTGATGCTCGCATACAGGCGCCAGTTATAGTTGTCGCAGCGAATACCTTCGTAATTGACGTTGCGCGCGCCGGCCGGGCTTTTCACGACAATTGTGTATCGGATGATGCCGTCGGTCCCAACGCTGAGCGAGTTTTTATCGACGAAAAAACTGAGCGGCGTATTTTCCGACACCGTGATCGGCAAGAGATTCGCGTCCTGCGGCAAAGGCGGCAAGGTGTCGACGGTGTTTTCGACCCAGTTTGGCTTCCGGTCCATGAGATAGACGAACGCGCTGTCGTCTTTGTTTGTCGGCTTGGAGCTGCCGCAACCGGCGAGCACGGCAAGCGCTGCCGCGGATACCGCGAACAATGCAATGGCTTTCAATTCTTGATTTCCTGAGGTTGATGCAGAAGCGACTGCAAATCGATCGTGCCGCGTGAAAAGCGCCGCGATTGTCCCGAAAACGGACACGCCGGCATGTCAAACACGCAAGCCCAGCCTTCGACGCTGCACGAAAAAAAGCGGCGTGCGTTGCCGCACCGCCGCTTCGATAACACACGTCCTAATCCCGCGAAGGACGTTGTGCGTAGATGTGCAGCTCTTCGGTCACCGAACATTCTGCCTGAACGATGCCGCCGTTAGCAGAAACGGCCGCATCTTCCAGAGTCATGCCCTGAATCAAACGCGGATAACGATTGGCGTGATGCGCCATCCGTTCCGCGCGCTCAGCGCGCACAACTGCTCGCCTCAAAAAGCGAGAAAGTTCGGTGAGCGCAAGCTGATATACATCCCGCTTGAACTCGATCACCGCGTCGAGCGGGACCCAATACTCATTCCACCGCCAGGCATCGAATTCCGGATGATCAGTCGCACGCAAACAAATGTCACAGTCACGGCCTACCATGCGTAACAAAAACCAGATCTGTTTCTGTCCGCGATAGTGTCCGCGCACCTCGCGCTTGATGAACTTGTCCGGCACCTCATAACGCAGCCAGTCGCGGGTTCGACCCACGACCTTGACGTGCTCCGGAAGCAAACCGGTTTCTTCGTGTAACTCCCGATACATCGCTTGCACGGGGGTCTCGCCGTACTTGATGCCCCCCTGCGGAAACTGCCAGGAATGTTCACGCAGCCGCTTGCCCCAAAACACTTCGTTGTGCGCGTTCAAGAGGATGATGCCGACGTTCGGGCGAAAGCCTTCACGATCCAGCATACAACCACCTTCGAATCCTTTAAAATTGCTTTGATTATAAACAGATAACGGGCCTGGCGCACCGGCACGAACCCGAATCGGGGTTCGTTTCACTTGGGCGCCGGGGCGGTCGGCCAACGTCTTACCGCATCGCTGTCCCGTCGTTCACTCGTTCCGCACGTTCTGCATGTTCCGCAGGTTTGGGCAATAGCCCATTCAATCGACGCGCTCCCGCATTGGAAAATTTTTGAATGAAAGCATCCTGTTTCTTTATCGGCACCCTGAAGGAAGCTCCCACAGACGCGGAAATCGTCAGCCACCAACTCATGATGCGTGCGGGCATGATTCGCCGCGTGGCCGGCGGTATCTATAGTTACCTGCCTATCGGCCTGCGCTCCATCCGTAAGGTTGAAGCCATTGTGCGTGAAGAAATGAACCGTGCCGGTGCGCTCGAATTGTTGATGCCCGGCGTGCAACCGGCCGAACTCTGGCAGGAATCGGGACGCCTGGAGCAATACGGCCCTGAACTGCTGCGTATCAAGGATCGTCATGATCGCGATTTCGTGCTCGGACCGACGCACGAAGAAGTGGTGACGGACATCGCGCGGCGCGAGATCAAGAGCTACCGGCAACTGCCGGTCAATTTCTACCAGATCCAGACCAAGTTCCGTGATGAAATCCGGCCGCGTTTCGGCGTGATGCGCGGGCGCGAGTTCATCATGAAGGACGCGTATTCCTTCGACCGCGATCAGGCGGCCCTCGCCGAGTCGTACAAGAAAATGTTCGATGCCTACGTGCGCGTGTTCACGCGCATCGGCCTGGAATTCCGCGCGGTCGCGGCCGATAACGGCTCGATCGGCGGCAGCGGTTCGCATGAATTCCACGTAATCGCCGACACCGGCGAAGACGCAATCGCGTATTGCCCGACCTCGGATTACGCGGCAAACGTGGAAGCCGCCGACGCGGTGCCGCTGAACGCCACGCGTGCCGCGCCCACGGAAGAGATGAAGAAGACGGCCACGCCAGGCAAGGCGAAGTGCGAGGCGGTCGCGGAGTTGCTGAACATTCCGCTGGAACGCACGATCAAGTCGATCATCCTCGCGACGGAAAACGAAGGCGCCGAGCCGACCATTTGGCTATTGATGTTGCGCGGCGACCATTCGCTGAATGACATCAAGGCGAACAAGCAGCCGGGCCTGGCGGGTTATCGCTTTGCTACCGAAGCTGAAATTATCGATACGTTCGGCACGCCGCCCGGATATCTCGGCCCGCTCAACACGAAGAAGCCGATCAAGGTGATCGCGGACCGCACGGTCGCGAACATGAGCGACTTCGTGGTCGGTTCGAACGAGGTCGACTATCACACCACCGGCGTGAACTGGGGCCGCGATCTGCCGGAACCGGTCGTGGCGGACATCCGTAACGTGCTGGCGGGCGATCCGTCGCCGGATGGCAAGGGCGTGCTGGAAATCTGCCGCGGCATTGAAGTGGGCCACGTGTTCCAGCTCGGCACCAAGTATTCGGATGCCATGGGCGCGTCGTTTCTCGATGAAAACGGCAAGCCTGCGCCTATGCAAATGGGCTGCTACGGCATCGGCATCACGCGAATCCTGGGCGCGGCGATTGAACAGAACTTCGACGCCAAGGGCATCATCTGGCCGGAATCGATCGCGCCGTTCGAAGTCGTGTTGTGCCCGATGGGCTATGACCGCAGCGACGCCGTTCGCGAGCAGGCCGACAAGCTCTATGCAGCGCTGCAGGCTGCGGGTATCGACGTGGTGCTGGACGATCGCGGCGAACGTCCCGGCGTGATGTTCGCGGATTGGGAACTGATTGGCGTGCCGCATCGGCTGGTGATTGGTGACCGCGGGCTCAAGGAAGGCAAGCTTGAGTACCAGGCGCGACGCGACGCAGAAGCCACCTTGCTGCCGGTGGATGACGCGGCGAACGTCGTGATCGAGAAGGTGCGCGCTGCACTGGCCCGTGGAGTGGCCCAGTAACGTGCAGTACAACTTCCTCTCGGCGACGGTGCTGCTCATCCTGATCACCGATCCGCTCG
Source organism: Burkholderia sp. S171 (assembly GCF_009766085.1). Classification (GTDB taxonomy): domain Bacteria; phylum Pseudomonadota; class Gammaproteobacteria; order Burkholderiales; family Burkholderiaceae; genus Caballeronia. The sequence goes on from NZ_LMUF01000026.1 coordinate 67,437, forward strand.
GCAATATCCCGATCTTCATCAACGCGTTGCGTGGGGTGGCGAAGGAGCGCCGGCGGGTTGTAATCTTGCGGGAAGTCGCGATCGCCTTCGGGATCCTGCTGGTGTTCATGCTGGTCGGCGACCGCTTTCTTCGCGCGATGAGTCTGACGGATTTGTCGTTGCGGCTGGGTGGCGGGATCGTGTTGTTCCTGATCGCTTTGCGGATGATCTTTCCGCATCCCGATGGTCCGATGGGCGGCGATTCGCGCGGTGGCGAACCGCTGATCGTGCCGCTGGCCATTCCTGCGCTGGCCGGTCCGTCGGCGCTGGCGACGGTGATGTTGCTGACATCGCAGGCGCCTGGGCAGATGTGGGAATGGATCGGCGCGCTCACGGTCACCATGATGGTCTGCGCGGTGGTGCTCGTGCTGGCCGAGAAGATTCAGCATTGGTTGGGCGAGCGCGCGGTCACGGCGTTCGAACGGCTGATGGGATTGGTGCTTGTCGCGATATCGGTGGAAATGATCCTCACCGGAATACGGACCTTCGTGCATCAACTGGCTGCGAATGGCTGATTGAAGACCTTGGCGCAATGAACGTACAAAGGCCGTTTCAACTCACGTTGAAACGGCCTTTTAATCTTGGTGACTTGCGCCCGCCGCCAAGGAGATCATGCGGCCAATCGCCGCACCTCAAGCGCTGGCGAAGACGATCACGCGCCTTCCGTCAGTGCCCGGATAGTCGGCAAATTGCGCCAGTATCCCTTTGCGTCCATGCCGCAACCGAAGACATACCGGTCCGGCACTTCAAAGCCGCAAAAGTCCGGCCGCAGAGGTTTCGATTTATTGATGAGCTTCTCGCACAGCACAGCAGAGAGGAATTTCTTCGCGCCCATGGCCATGATGCGGTCGCGGATGGCGGCCATGGTTTCGCCTTCATCCAGGATGTCGTCAAGTACCAGCACCACGCGATCTTTCACCGCTTCCGCCGGCGCTACACGCCACTCCATCTTGTCGCCACCTTTGGTCGTGTTCCGATACCGCGTCAAGTGGATGTAATCGAACTCGAGCGGGAAATCGAGATGCGGCAGCAACATGCCGGTGAACACAGCCGCGCCGCCCATGACGGACAGCACGAGCGGGAACTCTTCGCCCGTGCTCGCGCCAATGGCTTTCGCCATGCTTTCGATCGACGCGGTCACGTCTTGCGCCGAAACGATCTCTTCGGAGTGGCTGAAAATGTGGAGTGCTTCTTCGCGATTCATAAGGGCAGGCGGCGAGGGTGTAGAGCTAAAAATAGGGGAAACGAGGCGCTAAGCGCCACATCATAAACCCGCGTTCCTCGGTGAAAACGCGGGTCGTAAAAAATCAAACCTGAGCCGAAATAAAAACTTTAACGCATGCCCGGCATCATGCCCTTCATGCCGCGCATCATTTTCTGCAGATTGCCACCCTTCAGCTTTTTCATCATGCCGCGCATCTGCTCGTATTGAGCGAGCATACGGTTGACTTCCTGGACCTGCACGCCCGCGCCCGCTGCAATACGGCGCTTGCGCTGCGCCTTGATCAGATCGGGTTTCGCGCGCTCCACCAGCGTCATGGAATTGATGATGCCTTCCATCCGGCGCATCTGTTTTTCCGCGACGCCCATGTTCGCGCCCGCGGCAGCTTGCTGGAATTGTGCCGGCAGCTTGTCCATCAGCGACGACAAACCGCCCATGTTCTTCATCTGCGCAAGTTGCGCGCGGAAGTCGTTCAGGTCGAAATCACCGCCTTTCTTGACTTTATCGGCGAGTTTTTGCGCGGCCGCGCCATCCACGCCTTTCTGCGCTTCCTCAACCAAAGCGAGAATGTCGCCCATGCCGAGAATCCGGTTCGCCATCCGGTCCGGGTGGAAAACTTCTAGCCCGTCCAGTTTTTCGGCGACACCCACGAACTTGATCGGCTTGCCGGTGACATGACGCACTGACAGCGCCGCGCCACCGCGTGAATCGCCGTCCAGCTTGGTCAGCACCACGCCGGTCAGCGGCAGGGCGTCGCTGAACGCCTTGGCGGTGTTCACGGCGTCCTGGCCAAGCATGGCGTCGACCACGAACAGCGTTTCCGCAGGCTTCAGGATCGCGTGAAGCTCGGCGATTTCCTTCATCATCGCTTCGTCAATACCGAGGCGGCCGGCCGTATCGACGATCAGCACGTCATGGAAATGGCGTTTCGCCCAATCCACCGCCGCGCGGGCGATATCCGCCGGTTTTTGATCCGGCTCCGACGGGAAAAAATCCGCGCCGACCTGTTCGGTCACCGTTTTCAACTGCTGAATAGCGGCCGGACGATACACGTCGACGGACACCGTCAGCACTTTTTTCTTGTGCTTCTCGCGCAGCAGCTTGGCGAGCTTGCCCGACGTGGTGGTTTTACCCGCGCCTTGCAGGCCGGCCATCAGGATGATTGCTGGCGGCGTAACCGCGAGATTCAGCTCGACGGCCTTACCCTCGTAATCCCCGCCGATAATCGCCGTCAGCTCGCGCTGCACGACGCCGACGAGCGCCTGACCCGGCGACAGGCTGGACAGCACTTCTTCGCCGAGCGCTTTTTCCTTCACCTTCGCGATAAATTCGCGCACAACCGGCAACGCGACGTCGGCCTCGAGCAGCGCCAGGCGTACTTCGCGCAGCATTTCCTGCGTGTTAGCCTCGGTGAGCCGGGCTTCGCCGCGCAGCGTCTTGACGACGCGCGCCATCCGTGTAGTGAGTGTGTCGAGCATGGGAGCGTGTGGAAAGTGCGGCCGGGTGCCGGATAACAGTAGGTAACGGGTAACGGCGTCCTGGCGGCTCTAGTTCCAGGCAAGCTGGCAAGAGGGGGAAGACGTCGCGGCTTCAGGGGCTGGTGTAAACTTCGAACATGGATATTGTACTGTATGCCCTCACTGCGCTTCTCTACGGCGGACTTGCCGTAGCCGGCTGGCGCGCGCATCGCAACACGGCTGTCGAGCCGGCGCTGGCGGGCATGCCTGCCGGAATGAACGCCGGCATGGCCGACTCCATGCAGAGTGGCCGGGCATCGAAGGCGTCGGGCATGAGTACGATAGGGCGCGCGTTGCTGGGCGTCGCGTTGCTCGTGCATGGCATCTTGTTGCACACCACCATCTTTCCGCAGAACTCGATGGTGTTCGGTTTCGCCTTCGCGCTCTCCGCCATGTTCTGGCTGGGCGCGGGCATCTACTGGATAGAGAGCTTTTTCTTCCCGCTCGATGGCTTGCGGCTGCTCGTGCTTCCGCTTGCGTGCGTGGCCTCGGTGATGCCGCTGATTTTCGGCGGCGTGCGTGTGCTGCCTTATGCCGCCGCGCCCATGTTCAAGCTGCATTTCCTGATCGCGAATATTGCGTACGGGCTGTTCGCGATTGCCGCGCTTCACGCCATCCTGATGCTGATGGTGGAAAAGCGCTTGCAGAACATGCGAGGGACGGCTACGCGGCATACGTCGAATAGCTGGGTGTCGAGCTGGCTCGATACCTTGCCGCCGTTGCTCACGCTGGAAAAATTGTTGTTCCGGCTGATCTCAGCGGGCTTCGTGCTGCTGACGCTCACGCTTATATCGGGTGTCGCGTTCAACGAACAACTCGTCGACAAAGCGTTCAAACTCGATCACAAGACGGTTTTCGCCATTTTGTCGTGGCTGATGTTCGGCGCGCTGCTGACCGCTCGCCGCGTGTCGGGCTGGCGCGGCCGCGCTGCGTTGCGCTGGGTGCTCGCTTCGTTCGTCGCGTTACTGCTTGCTTATGTGGGCAGCCGCTTCGTGTTCGAGGTGCTGCTGCATCGCGCGGTTGTTTGACGTAGTCGTCTGAATCCCTGGGCTTTTATTGCCTCTACTATTAGTAAGATCATGCGCCAACTTCTCCTGCTGATATTTGTGTTCTTTGCGAGCCAATGGCTGTTCAAGAAGCTCAAGCGCGCTCAAGCCGGCGCGGGCCCGCAAACGGGCGGCGCTGCAGGGGCGACACGCGCCTCGCGTGGCCCATCAGCCTCCGGCGGCGTACCTCAACTCCCCGATCCTCTAGTGCGCTGCGCGGAATGCGGCGTGCATACGCCTAGCGGCGAAGCGATTGTCGTGGCCGGGCATCGCTTCTGTTGCACCGATCACGCCCAGCGCTACGCCACTCATCCCACAGGCCGCGACGCTCGATGAGCGTGACCGCTTTGATCGATGCCGACGGCTGGTACACGGCCGCGCATCGGCTGCCGTCTCCGAACTTCGAAGCGCGACCGGGCGGGATTGAGCCAACGCTCATTGTCGTTCATAACATCAGCTTGCCGCCCGATGAGTTCGGCGGCAGTGCTATCGCCGAGTTCTTCCAGAACCGTCTCGATCACGACGCTCATCCGTACTATGACCACTTGCGCGGCATGCGGGTCTCGTCGCATTTCGTGATTCATCGCGATGGCCGCATCGAACAATTTGTGTCGTGCAACGAGCGCGCATGGCACGCGGGCGTGTCGAGCTTTCTCGGGCGCGAGCGATGCAACGACTTTTCGGTGGGTATCGAACTGGAAGGCAGCGATCGATGTGCGTTCGAGGACGCGCAATATTTGTCGCTCAATGAGGTGGTTCAGGCGGTCACACGGCGCTATCCGATCGAAGCAATCGCCGGTCACTCGGACATCGCGCCGGGTCGTAAAACCGATCCTGGCCCGTACTTCGAATGGTCGCGACTGCAACGCGATACACAACTCCCGCTTCAGTATTTTCCCTATCTCGGCGACGTTTGATTCGCTGCTTGTTCACACCTGATTGAGTGCGTTGCCGCGTGAGTCACTGAGCCGCGACAACGCACCATGTCTCGCCATCGTCGTCTGCGTTCCCGCCAGTCTTGCCTCATCGCTTGCAACGGATTGGACCAGCTTTCATTTTGCATTGCGGCGAGTTTGCGTGCGTTCGCAGCACGTTGACGCGCTTTCCCTTATCCGACTTTGGCATTTCAAAAGTCAACCCTCTGAGGCCATTCTTCAGCAAATAAAAGTTTTTGAGACTGTGCGGAATGCCACTATACTTGGTGCTCAGAGACGTAATTCGCACTAGATGTTGTGTTGTCCGGGCGGCGCCCCGCTCATAGAGCCGGCGCCGCAAGCTTGTCCGGCCATAGAAGAAAACACCGGATAAGCGACTGATTTGTCGCGTAAAAACAGTCGGCATTCAGTTTGAAAGACCGAGGCAAACAGGCGTAGCGAGAGAGGTTGTCTTCGTCGGTTTGAAGTGTATCGGCCCATGAAAAAACCAGGGGACCGAGCGCAAGAACGGCACCGGCAATTTTCCCGAATAAGTCTTTTTCAATTTCATCGTCGTGCGCGGTTGGCAAAAGCAGTGAACAGCAACAAAGCAGCAACCAGCAGCCACCGCGCGCGGCACGCATCTCAATCCGCGGACGTTCCGCACCATCGAACACCTGGAGATTTGCACATGCAAACCACCGACAACGCCACGACTTCCTATGAGGGCGCCTCCGTGCGGCCCATGGGCGCACAGAGTCAGCCGAGCGCCAGCGCGCTCGCGCCGGACACCACACTGGCCGACTACAAAGTCATCCGCCGCAACGGGACCGTGGTGTCGTTCGAGCCGTCGAAGATCTCCATCGCAGTGACGAAGGCGTTTCTGGCCGTGAACGGCGGCCAGGGTGCTGGCTCGGCGCGCGTGCGCGAACTCGTCGAACAACTGACGCAGAGCGTTATCCGGGCGCTGGTTCGCAGCCGTCCGAACGGCGGTACGTTCCATATTGAAGATATCCAGGATCAGGTCGAACTCGCGCTGATGCGTGGCGGCGAGCACAACGTGGCGCGCGCATACGTGTTGTATCGCGAGAAGCGCACGCAGGAACGCGCGCACGCACCGGAAACGCGCGCGAATGCGCTTGGCATCAACGTGATCGACAACGGCGTGTCGCATCCGCTGGATCTGGACGCGTTGAAGGCCCGCATCAATGAAGCGTGCGTGAATCTCGGCAGCGAAGTGAACGCCGACCCGATCGTCGCGGAAACGGTGAAGAACCTGTACGACGGCGTGCCGATGGCGCAAGTCTATGACTCCGCCATTCTCGCCGCGCGCACCATGATCGAAAAGGATCCGGCGTACAGCCAGGTCACCGCGCGCATCTTGCTGCACACCATCCGTCGCGAAATTTTGGAAGAAGACGTCTCGCAAGGCGAAATGGCCACGCGCTACGCTGAATACTTCCCGCTGTTCATCAAGCAGGGCGTGGAAGCGGAACTGCTCGACGAAAAGCTCCAGCAGTACGACTTGAAGCGCCTGGGCGCTGCGCTCGACGCCGACCGCGACCTGCAATTCGGCTATCTCGGCCTGCAGACGCTGTATGACCGCTACTTCCTGCACAACGAAACCAAGCGTATTGAACTGCCGCAAGCGTTCTTCATGCGCGTTGCAATGGGCCTGGCGCTGAACGAAATCGACCGCGAAACGCGGGCGATCGAGTTCTACAACGTGCTGTCGAGCTTCGACTTCATGTCGTCCACCCCCACGCTGTTCAACTCCGGCACGCGCCGTTCGCAGTTGTCGTCGTGCTATCTGACGACGGTCGCCGATGACCTCGACGGTATCTATGAAGCGCTGAAGGAAAACGCGCTGCTGTCAAAGTTCGCGGGTGGCCTGGGCAACGACTGGACGCGTGTGCGTGCACTCGGTTCGCACATCAAGGGAACGAACGGCAAGTCGCAAGGCGTCGTGCCGTTCCTGAAAGTCGTGAACGACACGGCTGTGGCGGTGAATCAGGGCGGCAAGCGCAAGGGTGCGGTGTGCGCGTACCTGGAAACGTGGCATCTGGATATCGAAGAATTCCTGGAACTGCGTAAAAACACCGGTGACGACCGTCGCCGCACGCACGACATGAACACGGCGAACTGGATTCCCGACCTGTTCATGAAGCGCGTTCACGAAAACGGCGACTGGACGCTGTTCTCGCCGGCAACCTGCCCGGACCTGCACGACCTGTTCGGCGCACCGTTCGAAAAAGCCTACGTTGCGTATGAAGAGAAGGCCGCACGCGGCGAGATCAAGCTGTTCAAGAAGGTTCCGGCCGCGCAACTGTGGCGCAAGATGCTGGGCATGCTGTTCGAAACGGGTCACCCGTGGATCACGTTCAAGGATCCGTGCAACATCCGTTCGCCGCAGCAGCACGTGGGCGTTGTCCACTCGTCGAACCTGTGCACGGAAATCACGCTGAACACCAGCGACACCGAAATCGCCGTTTGTAATCTCGGCTCGGTGAACCTGGTCGCGCACATGAAGACGCAGGCCGACGGCACGCTCGCCCTCGACCACGACAAGCTCAAGCGCACCGTTAGCGTCGCCATGCGCATGCTCGACAACGTGATCGACATCAATTACTACGCGGTTGCCAAGGCGCGTAACTCGAACCTGAAGCATCGTCCGGTCGGTATGGGCATCATGGGCTTCCAGGACTGCCTGCACTTGCTGCGCACGCCGTATGCGTCGAAAGAAGCCGTTTCTTTCGCCGATACCTCGATGGAAGCGGTCTGCTACTACGCTTACTACGCATCGACGGAACTGGCGCAAGAGCGCGGCCGTTACTCGAGCTATCGCGGCTCGCTGTGGGACCGCGGCATTCTCCCGCAGGATTCGCTGAAGCTGCTGGCCGAAGCGCGCGGTGGGTACGTGGAAGTGGACGACAGCTCGGCGATGGACTGGACCGAACTGCGTTCGCGGATCGCCAACTACGGCATGCGCAACTCGAACTGCGTGGCGATCGCTCCGACCGCGACCATTTCGAACATCATCGGCGTGTCGGCATGTATCGAGCCGACGTTCCAGAATTTGTACGTGAAGTCGAATCTGTCGGGTGAATTCACGGTCGTGAACGATTACCTGGTGCGTGACCTGAAGGAACGCGGTCTGTGGGACGAAGTGATGGTCTCGGACCTGAAGTACTTCGACGGCACGTTGTCGCGTATCGACCGGGTTCCGGCTGATCTGCGGGCAATCTACGCAACGGCGTTCGAACTGGACGCGACCTGGGTGGTGGAAGCTGCATCGCGCCGTCAGAAGTGGATCGATCAGGCGCAATCGCTGAACATCTATATGGGTGGCGCGTCGGGCAAGAAGCTCGACGAGGTCTACAAGCTGGCGTGGCTGCGCGGTCTGAAGACCACGTATTACCTCCGCACCATGGCCGCAACGCACGTCGAGAAGTCGACTGTGGCTCACGGTCAGCTGAACTCGGTGCCTTCGGGTAACTCGGGGAACGGCGAGGGCGGTGCTTCAGGCGCGAACGGCAACGGTTTCGGCTCGCAGGGTTCGCATGGGTCGTCGACGGGTGGTTTTAACGCCGCTGCGGTTGCGGCACCGGCGATTGTCTCTGCGGCCCAAGCAGAGGCCGATGGTCCGGTCTGCATGATGCGTCCGGGCGATGCCGGGTTCGACGAGTGCGAGGCTTGCCAGTAAGAGCTAGAAGGCTACAGGCCGATGCAATCGGCCTGTACTTCAGGTAGTGCTAGAGAGTCGAGGCCGGTACGACACGGCTGTTCTTTCCACAACGGAAGGGGCGGCGGGTTCGGAACCGGCCTTTTCTATTTGTGCTCGCTGAGTTCCGGTAGCCGCAGCGTTTGAAACTTGAGTCGCGGTGCTCTCAAGCGGTTGCCCTTTCCGCAATCGGCTTGGGCGATCGGATTCGGAGCGAGCCTTTTGTATTGACGCTCGCTGAGTTCAGAAGCTTTACGCCGTTTGAAATCCGAAGCCGGTACCGAAGATGCATTCGCTGTTTCGACAACGGACCGGGCTGGCGAATTCAGGGCTGGCTTTCCAATATGCATCGACACCGCCGTTCCGAGGCGCCGCGCATCCGCTTCACCCCCGCGTTCCCCTCGATATCTCATGCCCCGCGTTCTGTGCCAGCTTCGCGGTAATCGGAATCGAAAGAAACGAAAACAATCCAACGACCACGAACGCCGGCCAGAAATCCGACCAGACGATCTGCGGATGCCCCTGCAGGTCATGCGAAATCTGCAGCGCGATCCCGCCGACCGTCACGCCCAACCCCAGCGACACCTGCTGGATAAAACTCCCGAGACTCGTCGCGCGACCCACATCGCGGCTTTCGATCTCGGCATACGTCAGCGAGTTGAGGCTCGTGAATTGCAACGCCGGGAAAAAACCGCCGAGCAGCACGACGGCCCAGATGACCCACGTCGGCGTGCCCGGATAGAACATGCCGCAAGCGGCGATCGCGATGCCCGACAGCGCCGCGTTCACCATCAGCGTCTGCCGGAAGCCAAACCGGTGCAGCACGCGCGACGCAAGCGAGCGCATGAACATGCCGCCGAACGCCGACGCGCAGGTGATCGAGCCGGACTTGAACGCGCTCATGCCGAGGCCTTCCTGCATCGCGAGCGGGAGCAGGAAAGGCACCGCGCCCAAGCCGATGCGAAACAGCGACCCGCCCACGACACTCGCCTGGAACGTCGGCACGCACAGGAAGCGCAGATCGAGGAGCGGCAGTTTTACGCGTCGTGAGTGCAGTAAATACACGATGAAGAAGGCCATGCCGGCGAGCGCCATGGCTGCAGCTGTGCGATTAGAAACCAGCTCGCCGCCGATCAGCGAGAGCCCGAGCAGAAACAATGTGCCGCCGCTCGCCGATAAAAAGAAACCGAACCAGTCGAGCGGTCCGGGATGCGGCTCGCGTGCGTTACCGATGTAACGGTTGGTCAGGTAGATGCCCAGGATGCCGATCGGGATGTTGATGAAGAAGATCAGGCGCCAGTGCAGATAGGTGGTGATGAACCCGCCGAGCAGCGGTCCGACCGCGGGGCCGAACATGGCCGGCAGCGAAAGGTAGTTCATCGCGCGGATGAATTCTGAGCGGCGTACCGAGCGGAAGATGATGATCCGGCCGACCGGCACCATCATCGCGCCGCCTACGCCCTGGACGAAGCGCGCGAGCGTGAACGGGATCAGCGAGGTGGACGCCGCGCACAAGAGGGAGCCGGCGACGAAGATACCGATAGCGAGTCGAAAGATGGTGCGCGCGCCGAAGCGGTCGGCGACCCAGCCGCAGATCGGGATGAAGACCCCGAGGCCGAGCACATAACTGGTGACGGCAATCTTCAGCGTGACAGGATCGCGGCCGAACGCTTTGGCCATTTCGGGGATCGCGGTGACGATGACGTTGGCATCGACGCTTTCCATGAACATCGCGCAGGCGACGATGAGAGGGGCAACGAAAGCTTTGATGGCTAGCGACATGGAGAACGGAAGGGGATCTCTTCGCGGCGGGAAGCTGGGATTATGGCATCGATATCATGACAGCGACATCGCGAAGTGCCGTGATGAGCGACGCTTGTGCGGCGCTCGAGCGTCATTCGGCGACGATAAAACTCGAGGAGAACGACGATGGACCCGGAAGATTTGCAGCGTCTTGTCACGCAGAAAATGCCCTATGGAAAGTACAAGGACCGCTTGATCGCGGACCTGCCTGGCCACTATCTTGCGTGGTTCGCACGTGAGGGTTTTCCTGCAGGACAACTCGGCCGGCTGCTCGCGCTGATGCACGAAATCGATCACAACAACTTGCGCGAACTGCTCACGCCGCTGCGCGAAAAACGAGGTTGAAAAGCCGCGTGCAAGCGGCTGCTGCGGGGTGATTCATGCGTGCATCCAGTGACCTCGCAGCCGCATTTTCACGCTCGAAATCTGCTCTTGCATGACGTATTCGTTTGTACTATAGGTAGTCGTCACGGGCGCAAAACACCCAATATTTTGTGGTTTTGCCTTTGCGATGACGGCGTCGAGTGCTACACTTTCGACATGGAAACGAGACGCGCGGCGTAACGTTTTCCGCAGCAAGACGCGTGTAATCGCGACCGCGGCGCAACGGTTTTTAGAGAGTCGGGAAGCACTCGAAAAGCGGGTTGAAGCGGGTCGTTGAAGCGCATGATCCGCATTCTCACTCGACCGGTTTGAACGAGTCGCGAGCAGCACTTAACGGGACGATGCGCACTGCGCCGAGATGAGAGATGCACCAGGTTTTCATCGAAGCAATCACGCAGTGAAAGTTGTTCGATCTCTCGCTTTAACTTCCACGCTTTTCTACCTCGCAAATTACGCACGCAACACGATTCACAGCAGAGCCGAACGATGCAGGCGCTCCAAGCAAAAGCAACGCGGAACGAGCTTGAAGAAGCACCGAACAAGCACTGCATCGAACACGTTCATAGAGACTTCGCATGAAGCTTCAAGCAGTGAGCTCGACGCAAAGTGTTGTATGCAAGTAGCAGCGTCAACACTAAAACAGGATTTTTATGAGCAAGCTCTTTTATCGCTCATGGAAAGATGGTACAAACCGATCTAAATTGATGGTGAGAATTTATGCTCAACTGGGATGACGAGACCACTGCCGTAACTCCCTCGAACGGTTCGCAACACAACATGTTGCGCAACCCGGCGGGTCAGGTTGCCGGCGTCAGCCAAGCATCGCGTGCTGCAGCTCCAGGCACTTCGCACGCGGCCACTCAAGTCGCCGGTCATGGCGTTCTTCAAGCGGCTCATCAAACGTCAGCGGCACCGAATATTTTTGCGAGCGACTTCGTTGCTCCCGCAGCACCCAGCGCCAGCGACATCGCAGCAGCAAGTGCGAAGCGGGTGAATGTGGCGGACAAGCGCATCATCAACGGCAAGACCGACGTGAATCAGTTGGTGCCGTTCAAGTACAAGTGGGCGTGGGAAAAGTATCTGGCGGGTTGTGCGAACCACTGGATGCCGCAGGAAGTGAACATGTCGCGCGACATCGCGCTGTGGAAAGATCCGAACGGTCTCTCCGACGACGAACGCCGGATTGTGAAGCGCAACCTCGGTTTCTTCGTGACGGCGGATTCGCTCGCCGCCAACAACATCGTGCTCGGGACGTATCGCCACATCACGGCGCCCGAGTGCCGGCAGTTCCTGCTGCGCCAGGCGTTCGAGGAAGCGATCCACACGCACGCGTATCAGTACATCGTCGAATCGCTGGGTCTGGACGAGAGCGAAATCTTCAACGCGTATCACGAGGTCGACTCGATCCGCGCGAAGGACGAGTTCCTGATTCCGTTCATCAACACGCTGACCGACCCGGCCTTCACGACCGGGACGCTTGAAGCGGACCAGAAATTGCTGAAGTCGTTGATCGTGTTTGCTTGCGTGATGGAAGGGCTCTTCTTCTACGTCGGCTTCACGCAGATCCTGGCGCTGGGTCGCCAGAACAAGATGACGGGCGCGGCGGAGCAGTATCAATACATCCTGCGCGATGAGTCGATGCACTGCAACTTCGGCATCGACCTGATCAACCAGATCAAGCTGGAAGAGCCGCAACTGTGGACGCCGGAATTTCGCGCTGAGATCCGCGAGATCTTCCAGGAAGCCGTCGAGCTGGAATACCGGTACGCAGAAGACACGATGCCGCGCGGCGTGCTCGGTCTGAATGCTTCCATGTTCAAGAGTTATTTGCGTTTCATCTGTAACCGTCGTTGCCAGCAGATCGGCCTCGACCCGCTGTTCCCGAACGAAGAAAATCCGTTCCCGTGGATGAGCGAGATGATCGACTTGAAGAAGGAACGCAACTTCTTCGAGACGCGAGTGATCGAGTATCAGACCGGCGGCGCGCTGACTTGGGAATAAGCGAGAGCTAGCGGCAATGGACGCATTGCCGCAACGAATCAAATGCAGACCAGGCGCTCACAGAGGGCGTCGAGTAGACGGGAAGAATGGCAAACCGGCGCCATTGCGTGCGATCACGATTGCGCGCGCGCCGGCCAACAGGTTTAGGAGAACGGTCGCCTGATGCAAAGTGCGCCTTGTGGCTTAACAGCCCAAATAGATGACAGGCGTTTTGCGGACCCTTTAGTGGGACGGGCAAACTTCCCCCCGAAATATGCCGTCGGCAGCGCCGACGGCCCGATCAAGCGATTGCCGGCACCTTCTTCTGGTGCTGACTTAATTTGGCGCGCTGTGCCGTGTGGCACCGCGCGCCTTGCCGTATTCATTAGCGTAAGCAGGCTCCATCAGCGTACGCCGATGAATAATCCGCTTCGCAGCGTGCGTCCTGAGAAGCCCACGCGGGAAGCGGGTTTTGACGAAGGGTGTTGTTTGAACTGACTCTCATCTTGAAACCTGAAGGAGAAAATGATGGCATTAGCCAAGAAGTCCGTCGCAAAGAAAGCTGCAGCGAAACCGGCTGTTAAGAAAACGGCTGCCAAGAAGGCAACGGTCGCGAAGAAGGCACCGGCAGCCAAGAAAGTTGCAGTGAAGAAAGTTGCCGCCAAGAAAGTCGCAGTGAAGAAGGTCGCGGCTAAGAAGGTTGCAGCCAAGAAGGCGCCGGCGAAGAAAGTTGCCGCCAAGAAAGTTGCAGTGAAGAAGGTTGCAGCGAAGAAGGCTCCTGCGAAGAAGGCAGCGGCTAAGAAGGTTGCCGCCAAGAAGGCGCCTGCGAAGAAGGCTGCTGCTAAAAAGGCGCCTGCCAAGAAGGCTGCGGCCAAGAAGGCCCCTGCCAAAAAGGCTGCCGCTAAAAAGGCCGCTGCTAAAAAGGCGCCTGCTAAGAAGGCACCTGCCAAAAAGGCGGCCGCCAAGAAGGCTGCGCCCGCCAAGAAGGCTGCCCCTGCTGCGAAGAAGGCTGCCGTAGCTGCTGCTCCGGCTGCGGCTCCTGCTGCAGCGCCCGCTCCGGTTGCTAAAAAGGCTCCGGCCAAGAAGGCTGCCGCTGCGAAGAAGACGGCTGCTGTAGCACCGGCGACGACGGCAACGACACCTGCGGCCCCGGCTGCAACGGTCAAGACGGCGTTGAATCCGGCCGCTGCATGGCCGTTCCCGACGGGCAGCCGCCCGTAAGCGCAGGCTGTAACGCAGTACTTCGACACACGCGATGTGTCTCGTGACCGTGTAATGCTACGCGGTCCAAAACCCGCTCCCGGTGGTTCGCCGGCAGCGGGTTTTTTTATCGACCGTGACAGGGTGACATGGACCGGGGCAGCGGCGGTGCGTTGCCCTCAGTACTCCCAACGCCGAACGCATACCCGACTCATAGACGAAAAAAAGCGCATGGGCCCGAAGGCGCATGCGCTTTTCTCTTACGCCGGCATGACCCGTTCGATCATGCCGGCAGATTCTTCATCCGCTAGTGCGTCACTCGCGTCACGCCGCCGCTCGACAACAACCGAACGCGCTCGCCGGCCTGGAACACTTCGCCGGTTGCAGTTTGCGTAATGGCACGCATGTCGCCGTTATCCAGGCGCACGGTGATCTCCAGCCCGTTCTGCGTGGCGACGCCGTTCTCGACAGCATTGCCCGCCACCGCACCCGCGATCCCGCCGATGATCCCCGTCACAATCGAGCCACGCCCGCCGCCAAGCGCGCTGCCGGCCACCGCACCCAGTGCGCCACCGCCGATAGCGCCAAGCCCGCTAGGCTGGCCGTTGTTCGTGCTGATCTTGACGCCCCGCACGCTGTCGACGGTACCCATGCGGACCGTTTCTTCGCGCTGGGCTTGCGACGCGGTGTACACATCGGGCGAACTGCTGTTATAGGCGCATCCCGTCATGGCGACGGAACTAACAAGCGCTGCTGCCAGCGCCATACGACTTGTCATCTTCATTCTCACTCCACTAAATTACGGCAGGCTGCTGCTTGGAAAGCCAACAGCCTGCTGCTCCATGTCATTGCCGGAGCGTCGCCCAAAGCCGCTTCAATGACGCATTTCAACCTCTGCGCTTCAACCTCTGCCTTTCAACTTTCTTCACTGCACCGCTTAAAACCCTTAGAGCGCCGAACCAAACGCCTGCTCGAAGCGCTCGCCGATCTCGGCACGGGAGGGCGCATACGTCTGCGGACCCTGATGCTCGATTTTCAGCGCGCCCATCAGGCTGGCGAGACGGCCCGTTTTTGCCCAGCCCAGCTTGTTCTCGATCCCATATAGCAAGCCACCGCGGAATGCGTCGCCGCAACCGGTCGGATCGATAACCTTCTGAGCCTTCACAGCCGGAATTTCTTCGACGCCTTCAGCGTGCAAAATCTGCGCGCCGTGCTCGCCGCGCGTGATCACGAGTGCTTGCACGCGGCTCAGCATTTCGTCGATCGACCAGCCGGTCTTGTTGCTCAACAATTTCGCCTCGTAATCGTTGACTGCCACGTAAGTGGCAAGTTCAATCATGCGACGAAGTTCCACACCTTCGAGAATCGGCAGGCCCTGGCCCGGATCGAAGACGAAGGGCACGCCCGCTGCCGCCAGTTCCTCGACGTGCTGGCGCATGCCATCAGCGCCGTCTGGTGCAACGATGCCCAGCGTGATGCCGTTGGTTTCGCCGGCGTGGTTCAAGTGCGAGTCCATCATCGCGCCCGGGTGGAATGCGGTGATCTGGTTGTTGCCGAGATCGGTGGTGATGAAGCATTGCGCCGAGTGCTGGTCGGGCAGCACGCGCACATATTCCCTCGACAGACCCAGTGCATCGAAACGATCGAGGTAAAGCTGGGCATCGGCTTCGCCGAGGGTCGCCATGATCTTCGCGTCGCCGCCGAGCAGGTTCAGCGCGTAGGCAATGTTGCCCGCACAGCCGCCGAAGTTGCGCCGCATCGTGGGGACGAGGAAGCTGATGTTCAGCTGATGCACCTGGTCTGGCAGGATGTGGTCGCCGAAGCGGCCCTGGAACGTCATGATGTTGTCGTAGGCGAGCGAGCCGCAGATGAGCGTAGACACTGGCGAATTCCCTGAAAGTAGATCGATGAAAGTGCGTCGATGAAAGTGCGCGCAGGCTTGAGTTCCTGTGCACAGTGCACGCTTGTATGAAACGCTGCGCATTCGTCACGCGGCGGGTGTTCCACCCCGTCACGGATGCGCATTGCTGCTTACTGCCGTTGCGAGTTGACCTCGCTACGGCTGACCGAATAACTGTCTTGCTTCGGGTGTTGAGCCGGCGCGGCGAGGGGCGAATCAAGATGCAGATCGAGATCGGCCTCGCCGCCGCTCGGAGAGAGCAAGCCGCAACCGGCCCGCGCTCTCCGATACTTACTTCAACGCGGCGAGCGCTGCGTCGTAGTTCGGCTCGTTCTTGATTTCCGGCACGAGTTCCGAGTACAGGACCTTGTCGTTTTCATCGATCACCACCACTGCGCGCGCCGTCAGGCCCGTCAGCGGTCCGCTCGTGACATCGACGCCGTAGGCCTTCGCGAAGTCATGACCGCGGAACGTCGATGCCGTCACCACGTTCTCGATGCCTTCCGTCGTGCAGAAGCGCGTTGCCGCGAACGGCAGGTCGCCCGATACGACTACGACGACGGTGTTGTCGAGACCGGCTGCGGCAACGTTGAACTTGCGCGTGGAGGTGGCGCACGTCGGCGTGTCGAGGCTCGGCACGATGTTCAGGACCTTACGTTTGCCGACGAAGCTCGCCAGCGTCAGGTTGCCCAGATCCTTGCCGATCAGGGTGAAATCCGCAGCTGTTGCACCGGCTGCCGGGAACGTGCCTGCCACGTCGATCGGGTTGCCGCCGAGGGTAACTTGGCTCATGTCTACTCCAGAAAGTGTCTGATGTTCAGGGAATGTGCGCGTCGCTTGGCCGGGGACGGACGAGCGACGCACGCGGAAAAAAACGACTGACGGATCACAGGGCACGCGCAGAAAACGCGTAGAAAACGGTTAAGCGTAAAACGTGAAAGCGGGCGCGCTAAAGCAGACTCGCGTAAGTGGACGCGCTAAAGCAGACGCGTGTCAGGGATAAAAAATCTGCACGCGATAATTCGCCGCGACCGCGTCGCCGGTATCGAGTCGCACGATCACGGGCTGCGTACTGCGCGCGGCAAGGCCCGCGCCGATCACCGTACCCGGACGCGCGTAGTCTTGCGGCCACAGGACACGCCGGATGGCGACGTTGTTCTTGTCGTCGAGGAGGGTAAGTTCCAGTGCCGGATACGCGATCGCCACGTCGAAGCGATTGCGCAGCGATAGTTTCAGTTCAAGCTTGTGCGATCCGTCCACCTGACGCAGACCGGAGTTCTCGATCTGCAAACCGTCGATATCCCGCGGCGGCGCGACCACGCAGCCAATCTGCTCGCACGCTTGCACGAAGAGCGGCTGCGAGGCGGGCCAATAGACCATGACGGTCTCCCGTTGCCACCACGCGATCTGCGCGATCAACACGACAAACAGCGCGAGCGCGATCAACGAGCCGACGATCTTCCACGCGACTCCCGAACGGGCCGGCGTGCGCGTTTCACGGATAACGGGGAACGGCTCAGAAGTGGGCTCAAAAGCAGGTTCAGGCGACACAGCCGCGCTGCCAAAGCTCGGTTCGACGGGGTCTGTTGCCCACGGAGCAGCGGCGGCGGTGCCAAGCGGGGCGGGTTCGGCGCGCGTGGGGGTATCGGCTGGGCGGCGGGGCGCGGGCGTTTCACTCTCCGCACGCGGCTCGCTCCAGCCAACGAACGGTTCTGTGCGTGATTCGGCACGTGGCCCGTCAGCACGTGACTCGTCCGCGCGTGACTCGTTAAGCGCTTCGTTTTCGGTGCGGCCAATGAACGGATCAGTGCGCGATTCCTTCAGTGAATCGCCTTCGCTTCGACCCACGAAAGAATCAGTGCGCAGTTCAGTGCGAGCCGGGGCATCGGCTGGCGCATCAGCGTGTACGTCCGTCTCAGCGCGATTAACCGCTTGCGATGGGAATTCAGTGCGTCCCTTTTCAGGAAAATCGCTGTCCGCACGCGTGTGCGACACCGCTTCACCCGCAGCGAGCCCCGCGAGCGGTTCAGCGCGCGCAACCGGAGTGCGTTCCGCTTCGGCCTGAGGCGCGAGAGCGGTAGCATTGGAGACGAATGGGTGCAGTGGAATGCCGAGCGCGTCACGTTTGTCGCCGGAAACCTCTGCACTCGATTTCTCTGCCCACGGGCTTGCCGGATCTACGCCGTAATTCGGCGCGGTTGCAGCCAGCGCGGCCATGACGGTTTCGTCGCGGTCGAACTGGTAATGCGCTGCATCGAAGATTTCCTGGCAATGGCCGCACCGCACGCGGCCGTCGTGCGGCGCGAGCAAATGCGGGTCAAGACGGAATACCGTTTCGCAGTGGGGACAGCGGGTTGCCAGCGCCATATGTAGCCGAAGGCCAGAGGCCGGTAGATGGACGATGGCGCTATTCTAAAGGCTTTCGCGGCGGGTACCGGCAAGACACACCCAGCCTTCGTGTTCGCGCCATACGCTGATGTCGATCCAGCGTGCGTAGACCGCGGCCACTTCGTCGGCCTGGCGCGCCAGAATGCCCGACAAAGCGATGCGTCCGCCCGGTTTCACACGCGTGGAAAGCATCGATGCCATCAGCTTCAGCGGGTTCGACAGAATGTTCGCGACCACGATATCGAATTGCCCTTCGGGGCAATCGTCGGGCAGGCCGTAGGTGACATCGGCGTGATTGCGCTCGCTATTTTGACGCGCGGATTCCACGGCTTGCGGATCAATATCGATACCAATCACCGGGTTCGCGCCGCATTTCTTCGCCAGGATCGCGAGGATGCCGGAACCACAGCCGTAATCGAGCACGGACTGGTTTTGTTCCACCGATTGCTCGAGCCACTCCATGCACAGCCGCGTGGTCGGATGGCTGCCGGTACCGAACGCGAGGCCCGGATCAAGTTCGAGCACGAGGGCGTCCGGATCGGGCGCGGCGTGCCAGGACGGCACGACCCAGATCCGTTTGCCGATAGGAATAGGATCGAACTGGGATTGCGTGAGGCGCACCCAGTCCTGATCTTCGACATCGCGCAGCGTGAACGCCAGCGCGTCTTTCAAGCCGATTTCATTCGCCGCCGCCGCAAGCAGCACGGCGGGATCGGCGGCGTCCGCCAAAAGCGCGACCACGCGTGAGCGGTTCCACGCCTTCTGGTCCGGCGTGAGGCCGGGCTCGCCGAACAGCGGCTGCTCATCGGGGGTATCGGCGTCGGCGTCTTCCACCGATACCGACAGCGCGCCCAACTCCAGCAGCGCATCCGACAACGCTTCCGCGTGTTCCCGGTCCAGCTCGGCGATCAATTCCCGGTAGCTCATCTTGAAGCCCTACTTGATACGTTATGGCGTTATTGCGCCGCGTCTTCCGCAGCGACGGCAGCTGCCGCCTTGCGTGCGGCGAGTTTGTTTTCGAGGTAATGAATGCTCGTGCCGCCTTCGACGAACTTCGCGTCGATCATCATCTCGCGATGCAGCGGGATGTTGGTCGAAATGCCTTCCACGACCATTTCCGACAACGCAATGCGCATGCGGTTGATCGCCTGCTCGCGGGTCGCGCCGTACGAGATCAGCTTGCCGATCATCGAGTCGTAGTTCGGCGGGACGAAATAGCCGTTGTACGCATGCGAATCGACACGAATTCCCGGACCGCCCGGCATATGCCACGACGTGAGACGTCCCGGCGACGGCGTGAACTTGAACGGATCTTCCGCGTTGATCCGGCACTCGATCGCGTGACCGCGAAAGACAATGTCCTTCTGGCGGAACGCGAGCTTTTCGCCGGCAGCAATACGGATCTGTTCCTGCACGATATCTACGCCGGTAATCAGCTCCGTTACCGGATGTTCGACCTGCACGCGCGTGTTCATTTCGATGAAATAGAACTCGTTGTTCTCGTACAGGAACTCGAACGTACCCGCGCCGAGATAACCCATCTTCTTGCAAGCGTCGGCGCAACGATCACCAATCCGCTCGATCAAGCGTCGCGCAATACCCGGCGCCGGCGCTTCTTCAATCACCTTCTGATGCCGGCGCTGCGTGGAGCAATCGCGTTCGCCCAGCCAGATTGCGTTACGGAATGAGTCGGCAAGAATCTGGATTTCGATGTGCCGCGGGTTCTCCAGGAATTTCTCCATGTAGACCTGCGGATTACCGAATGCCCGGCCGGCTTCTTCGCGGGTCATGTTCACCGCGTTCACCAGCGCCGCTTCGGTGTGCACCACGCGCATGCCGCGACCACCGCCGCCGCCTGCCGCCTTGATGATCACCGGATAACCGACCGCGCGGGCAATCTTCACGATTTCCTTCGGATCGTCGGGCAACGCGCCCTCCGAACCCGGGACGCACGGCACGCCCGTCTTGATCATCGTTTGCTTGGCGGACACTTTGTCGCCCATCAAGCGGATGGTTTCCGGACGCGGTCCGATGAACGTGAAGCCGGATTGCTCAACGCGCTCTGCAAAATCCGCGTTCTCTGACAAGAAACCGTAGCCGGGGTGGATCGCTTCGGCGTCGGTGACTTCGGCTGCGCTGATCAGCGCCGGCATGTTGAGGTAGCTGAGGTTGGACGGAGCCGGTCCGATACACACGGCTTCATCGGCCAACTTCACGTACTTGGCTTCTTTATCGGCTTCCGAATAGACGATGACCGTCTTGACGCCTAGTTCGCGGCACGCGCGCTGGATTCGAAGCGCAATTTCACCACGGTTCGCAATGAGGATTTTTTCAAACATAGCAAGGTTTCGACTCATCGATGGAACGCCGGGACGGATGTCCGTGGCGGTCCTGGGAGATCGGCGGCGCGTCTCGCCGGTTAGTCAGGCGAGTGCCCGGGTACTGCGGCCACCGGCTGGGCGCATGACAACTGCATACGCTTGGGTCCGGCAGCATCGCGGGAAATCAATCGCCGATCAAGAACAGCGGCTGACCGTACTCGACGGCCTGGCCGTTCTCGACGAGGATTTCCTTCACGACGCCCGACTTGTCCGACTCGATTTCATTGAGCAGCTTCATGGCTTCGATGATGCAAAGCGTCTGGCCTTCCTTGACGGTGTCTCCGACCTGCACGAAAGCGTCGGCGCCCGGCGACGGCGCGCGGTAGAACGAGCCGACCATCGGCGAGGTCACCACGTGACCTTGCGGCACGACGGCTGCCGGCGTAGCCGGCGCGCCGGCGGCGGCACCTGCATTGCCTGCGTCGCCCGGCTGGCCGTATTGCGGCGCTTGCTGCATCGGTTGCTGCATGTATTGCGGGGCCTGCATGTAGACCGGCGCGGCATTCTTGACGATGCGAACCTTGCCTTCGCCTTCGGTGACTTCCAGCTCCGAGATGCCGGATTCCGAGACGAGGTCGATTAGCGTTTTCAGTTTACGAAGGTCCATCGAAAATTCCCCTTTCAATGCTTGGTGACCGGAAGCTTTTTCCGGTGCTTGACTTGGTAGTTGGGTGCCGCCGACGGGAGCGTTGTCCGATACCGCGGACGCGCGCTCCGCATCACGTTGTGCGAGCAGTTCAATTGCTTTGTGCGGATCGCGACTCAAGCGCGTGGCTTCTCAGTCGATTTCTCAGCCGATTTTTCAGCCAGCTTCACAGCGAGCTTTACAGCAGCATTCATAGCAAGACGCTCGAGAGCGAAATCGAGCGCGTACACATAGCCTTTCCAGCCCAGGCCGCAAATCACGGCTTCGGCCAGATCGGAGAAATAGGAGTGATGCCGGAAAGCTTCCCGCTTGTGCACGTTCGACAAATGAATCTCGACGAACGGCAGCGCCACGCCCGCGAGGGCATCGCGGATCGCGACGCTCGTGTGCGTGTAGGCAGCGGGATTGATCAGCACGAAGTCCACCTGTTCGGTCCGCGCCTGCTGAATGCGGTCCACGATCGCGCCTTCATGATTGCTTTGAAACGAAGACAATTCCGCGCCCGCAGCCTGTGCCTGCTCTGCCAGCGCCTTATCGATTTCTGCAAGGGTTACGCGACCGTAGACATCCGGTTCGCGGGTGCCGAGCAGATTAAGATTTGGGCCGTGCAGGACCAACAGTCGTGACATAGTGGCTTTGGTTTGTGCGGAGTTGGGCGCACTTTAGCGCCCTTTAGAGAATTTTGTCTAGTTTCACGGGCGGCCCGAGGCCCGAATCATGGGTGCGGAAGGGCCGTATACGCGCATTTTGCGCGTATTTTCGCGCAAAGTTTCTGGAAATGACTGCATCTCCCCGCGATCGATATCGATTTGCGGAGGGTCAACGGGCCGTCTTATAAGGCGTCGAGCGTCGCTTTCAGCTCTTTTGGATCGACTTCGCCGAGTTTTGTCGAACGAATCACCCCTTTCGCGTCTATTACGACGGTGAAAGGCAGTGCGCCCGCGTTATTGCCGAAGCTGCGGGCAAGATCGGCGCCGCCGAAGCCCGCAATGTAGATCGGGTAATCGACGGGCACCTTCTGAAGAAACGCGTTCACATTTTTCTCGGAATCGACGCCGAGGCCAATAAACGTGATGCCTTTCTTCTCATATTCTCGATGCAGCGCCGCGAGCGTCGGCATTTCTTTCACGCAGGGGCCGCACCACGACGCCCAGAAGTTCACCACCACGGGTTTGCCTTTGAACGAGGCAAGCGCTTGTTGCGTGCCTGCAGCGTTTTGCAACTGCGCTTTCCAGAGATCATCGACGGCGTTGCCGCTTGCTTTCGACGTGGTTTCTGCTGCCTGGGTCGTTTCACCGCCCATCATCACGTGGCTGGCGTAGAAACCGCCGCCAGTTGCCGCAATGGCGATAACGAGGGCGGCAACAATGCGCATTGAATTCATAGAGAGGGGGCCGGGGTGGAGGCGGGGGGCTCGTCGAGCAGTGCGCGCACGGCGGCGGCGCTTGCACGTGCAAGCTTGCCCCGGCCGTCCGCGCGAACGGCGCCGCGCAGATCGTTGGTGTCGTAGAGCGCGACGTGAATGCCCATGGGTTCCTCGTCGCGCGAGGGGCGCATCAGGAAGCTCAGGGTTTCAACGTAACCGCGGCCGGCAAAGTGCCGGGTTTCCGATACGTCGTATTGAACGTTCGCGTTCAGCAGGTAAATAGCGACTTCCTTGGGGTTATCGCAGAAGCATTGCAGATGGATGTCCGAGTGTTCGCCTGCCGTGCCGTTCAGCACCGCGCCGGTGAGGTACGGGTTGAATGGCTGGAGTCGCTGCATCCATTCGAATGCGACTTCGCGCATGCGTCGCAGGACGGCTGGCTGGCTTTCGCTTTGGAAGATTGCTTGGTACTCGCGGATTTCCTCTTCGATCTGACCGTTATCCGGTAGCCATTCGCCGCCAATGCGCGTTTCTCCGACGACTTGCCGGGCGGCTTTGCGCTTCGCGGTGGAATAGTCTAGGCCGTCTTCGGCGATCAGCCGCGCCGCCGCAATGGCGATTTCTTCGCGCACGCGCAGCGGATCGAAATGTGATTTGCGAATCATGGCGGAATGATACCGGAGATAGGTTTTTGTTCGCGGTCGGGGGCGAGGCCGGGCTTGCCGTCAGCAAAAATCCCCGCCCATCCGTCGGTTACAATGTACCGCTCCGGGCGCCGGAATCCTTCACTATTCCTTCCCGTGCTAACGGCTCTTCCGCCACGAACACACGCTTTATGCACATTCACATCCTCGGTATCTGCGGCACATTCATGGGTGGCCTTGCGGTCCTCGCCCGGGAAGCGGGTCATCGCGTCACGGGTTGCGA
Organism: Burkholderia sp. S171; assembly: GCF_009766085.1. Lineage (GTDB taxonomy): Bacteria > Pseudomonadota > Gammaproteobacteria > Burkholderiales > Burkholderiaceae > Caballeronia. The sequence goes on from NZ_LMUF01000026.1 coordinate 90,871, forward strand.
CGCCGGCGTTTATCCGCCGATGAGCACCCAGCTCGAGGCGCAGGGCATCGAGTTGATCGAGGGGTATGGCGTAGAGCAAATTGCGCTCGAACCCGATCTCTTCGTCATTGGTAATGTCGTGACGCGCGGCAATCCGCTAATGGAAGCTATCCTCGATCGCGGCTTGCCTTATACGTCCGGCCCGCAATGGCTTGGTGAGCACGTGCTCAACGGCAAATGGGTGATCGCGGTCGCCGGCACGCACGGCAAGACCACTACCAGTTCCATGGTGACGTGGCTGCTCGAAGATGCCGGCATGAATCCGGGCTTCCTGATCGGCGGCGTGCCCCTGAATTTCGGCATCTCGGCGCGGCTGACGGATTCAAGCTTCTTCGTCATCGAAGCCGACGAATACGACACCGCTTTCTTCGATAAACGCTCCAAGTTCGTTCATTATCGGCCGCGCACGGCGGTGCTGAACAATCTCGAATTCGACCACGCCGATATCTTTCCGGATCTTGCTGCTATCGAGACGCAATTTCATCATCTGGTGCGCACCGTGCCCGGCGTCGGACGAATCGTCACGAACGGCCGCGAAGCCGCGCTTGAACGCGTGCTGACACGTGGTTGCTGGTCGGGCGTCGAACGCTTCGGTGTGCAAGGCGGCTGGGAAGCGCTGCCCGCGATCGACGGTGTGGCCGTCGACGCGCAGTTCGCCGTGTTCTGGGAAGGCGAGCGCCTGGGCGTGGTCGACTGGCAAGTGCAAGGCGAGCACAATCGAATGAATGCGCTTGCAGCAATCGCGGCGGCGCGTTCCGTAGGCGTTCCGCCGGCGCAGGCGACGCAATCGCTGAGCACGTTCCGGAACGTGAAACGCCGGATGGAAGTGAAGGGCAGCGTGGACGGCGTGACCGTCTACGACGACTTCGCGCATCATCCCACTGCGATTGAAACGACGGTAGCGGGATTGCGGACGCGCATCGGTGCAAATAGCCGCATCATTGCCGTCCTCGAACCACGTTCGAACACGATGAAACTCGGCACCATGAAAGCGCAATTGCCGGCCAGTCTCGCCGACGCCGACCTGGTTTTCGGCTATGGCGCGCACGAAGGCCGCGACAAGCTCGGCTGGGATCTGCAAGCGACACTGGCGCCGCTCGGCGATAAAGCCCAGGCGTTCAGCGACCTTGCCGCGCTCGTCAAGGCAATCGCCGCCGCGGCGCGTCCTGGCGATCACGTGCTTGTCATGAGCAACGGCGGCTTCGGCGGCGTGCATCAGAAGCTGCTCGACGCACTGTCCACGCGGCCGGCCACCAAGGAGCGGGTGTGATTCTTTATCTGCACGGCTTTCGGTCATCGCCACAATCTTTCAAAGCCCGCGTGATGCGCGCGCGGCTGGAAGAGCTCGGATTGATCGACCAATGGCAGTGCCCGACGTTGCCGGTCTCGCCCCGCGAAGCCATAGCGCTGGCCGAATCTCTCGCAGCGCTTGCCGATGACGACCAGATCACGGTGATCGGCAGCTCGCTCGGCGGGTTCTACGCAACGTGGCTCGCCGAAAAACACGGCTGGCGCGCGGTCCTGCTGAATCCGGCGGTCGTGCCGCAAGAGGACCTGAGCGCTTATCTCGGCGAGCAGCCGTTGTGGCATGGCGGCGGCAGTATTGTGGTCGAGCCGCGTCATATCGATGAATTGCGTGCGCTTTCCGTCTCGTCGATCACCCGCCCGGACCGCTACTATCTGATCGCGGCCACCGGCGACGAAGTGCTCGACTATCGCACCATGCTCGCGCATTACCCGGATGTGCGGACTACGCTAATCCAGGGCAGCGATCACGCGATCAGCGACTTTCCCAGTTACCTGGACCAGGTGCTCGCGTTCTGCGAGGCTCGGCCGCCCGCTGTCGCGGCCTGAAGACCCTGAGCGTTTCCTTTTATGTGGGCTTGGCGCTTTGTACGGGATGCGAACCCGACTGAACGCCACGTCGACCAACAGTCTTTCGAGAGTATTGAGTGAACGTTTTTTTTGAGGAATCAGGTAGTTTCAAGGCCGGCGCCGTTCTGTCCAAGCAGAACGATGCGTTTCAGGTCGAGTTGCCGGGCGGGCGACGCGCGAAAGTGCGTGCCAAAGACGTATTGATCGAATTCGAGAAACCGAACGCCGCCGATCTGATGCAGCAGGCCGATGCCATCGCACAGGACATCGATCTCGACTTCCTATGGGAGTGCGCACCGGAAGAAGAATTTCCGTTCGCGGAACTGGGCGCGGATTATTTCGGCGATAAATTCGGCGCTACCGAGCGTGCCGCGCTTGTGCTGCGCATGCACGGTTCGCCGGTGTATTTTCGCCGCAAGGGGCGCGGGCAGTATCAGCGCGCGCCGCAGGAACAGTTGCAGATGGCGCTGGCCGGTCTGGAAAAGAAACGGCAACTTGCCTTGGTGCAAGCGGGTTACGAAGCCGAACTGGTCGCTGGAAAACTGCCCGATGCGCTCGCCGGCAAGGCAATCGGCTTGCTGACGAAGCCGGACAAGAACGCTATCGAATATAAGGCGCTTGAAGCGGCCGCTGCCGCTCGCGGGATTTCGCAAGCGCGGCTGATGCTGGAAGTGGGTGGCATTCCCTCGGCGCGTGCGCTGCACGAAGCGCGTTTCCTGTCGGAGTTTTTCCCGCACGGGACGGGCTTCGCGCCGGTCACGGTGCCACCATTGCCCGACGATCTGCCGGAAGCGAACGTGCAGGCGTTTTCTATCGATGACGTCACCACCACCGAAATTGACGACGCATTCTCCGTCGAGCATCTCGCCGATGGCCGCGTGCGCGTGGGTATTCACATCGCGGCGCCGGCGTTGGGGATCTCGCGCGGCGACATGATCGATGCAATCGCGCGTACCCGCCTGTCCACCGTCTACATGCCCGGCGACAAGATCACGATGCTGCCGGACAGCGTCGTGGAAGCGTTCACGCTGGCGGAAGGCGGATTGCGGCCGGCGTTGTCGCTGTACATCATCGTGAATCGGGAAACGCAGGAAATTGTCGCGACCGAAACGCGCGCCGAGCGTGTGTTCGTGAAGAGCAATCTTCGACACAATCATCTGGACGAACACGTCACCGAGGAATCGCTCGCGGCGGGTAGCGGCGAGTATGCGCACAAGGATGACATCGCGGTGCTGTGGCCGCTCGCGCAGGCGCTGTTCGAAAAGCGTCAGGAAGCGCGCGCCGGGTACGGTCTGCGGCGTGAGGTGCAGCGGAACAACGACTTCAATTTCTATGTGGAAGGCGAGCACATCACGATCACGCCGCGTCGACGCGGATCGCCGCTTGATTTGATCGTCGCTGAGCTGGCGATTTTGGCGAATTCATCGTGGGGCGCGTTTCTTAACGATCACAGCGTGCCGGGGATCTACCGGTCGCAGCGCGGATTCGGCGCGCCGGGTCCGAAGCGCACGCGCATGCAAACCACGCCCGCGCCGCACGAAGGGCTGGGGGTTGCGCAATATGCGTGGAGCACGTCGCCGTTGCGTCGATACGTCGACTTGGTCAATCAATGGCAGTTGCTCGCGTGTGTGCGGCATGGCGTGACGGCTGCGCTGGTCGCACCGTTCAAGCCGAAAGACGCTGATTTGTTCGCTGTTGTTCAGGGCTTCGATGATCAGTATTCCGCGTACGCCGATTATCAACGGCGCATGGAGTACTTCTGGTGTCTGCGATGGTTGAAGCAGGAGAACAAGAAGCACGTGGCGGCGTCGGTGGTGAAGGACGATCTCGTGCGCCTCGATGAAATCCCGCTGATGCTGCACGTGCCTGGCCTTGGCGTGCACGCGCGCGGGACGAAGGTGATGCTGGACGTCATGAGTCTCGATGAACTCACGGTCGAGGCGTCGTGCCGCTTGCTGCATGTGATCGATGCGCCCGCTCCGGTGTCGGCGCAAGAGGCTGAGGCGCAGCAGGAAGAAGCGGAAGAAGAGTCGATCGAAGCGGAAGATTTGAGCGCAGAGAGCGAAGCTGAGGCGCAGGCGGAAGCGGTGCCGGAAGGCGAAGCTGCCACGAACGCAGAACCAGCAACCGACGAACCGGCCGGCGAAAGCACGCCCGACACGACGGAGCCGACGCGATGACATCGGGCTTGGCGTCTCGGGACCACTATGCCGTGATCGGCAATCCGGTCGCGCACAGCAAATCACCGTGGATTCATGCGCGTTTTGCCGAGCAGACGGGCGAGGCGATCGAATATGGGCGCGTGCTTGGGACAATCGGTGCGTTCGCCGACGATGTCCGCGCGTTCGTCGAATCCGGTGGTCGCGGCATGAACGTGACCGTGCCGTTCAAGCTCGACGCGCACGCTTTCGCCAATACCCTCACGCCGCGCGCCGCCGCTGCGGGCGCGGTGAACACGCTGGCGTTCAACGCCGACGGCGTGCTCGGCGACAACACCGACGGGGTGGGCCTTGTGCGTGATATCGAAGGGAATCTGGGCGTTGGTTTGAAAGGCGCGCGCGTGCTGTTGCTCGGCGCGGGCGGCGCGGCGCGCGGTGTCGTGCTGCCCATGCTGGATGGCGGCGTGGCGGCGTTGACTATCGTGAACAGGACGGCATCGAAGGCGCGGCAACTCGTCGATCATTTCTCCGATGCCGCGCACGCCGTGCATGTGCGTTTCTCCGGCGGCGCTGCGGATAGCGTGGAAGCGGGCCCGTACGATGTGATCGTCAACGCGACGGCCGGCAGTCTCGACGACTCGCTGCCCGATTGCGACGACGGTTCGTTCGGCCCCGGCACGCTCGCCTACGACATGATGTACAGCGCCCAGCCGACCGTATTCATGCGTCATGCCGACAGCCTCGGCGCACGTTCGGCCGACGGCCTTGGGATGCTCGTCGAGCAAGCGGCGGAATCGTTTTTCCTGTGGCGCGGGGTGCGTCCGGACAGCGGCGCGGTGCTGCGTGCGTTGCGGCTGGAGTTATCGACGAAGGTTTAATTGAGCGCGTGGATCAGCGCGCCGTTATGTTCCGATTCGTTCCAACCAGAAGAAGCACGATGACAAGAACAAAATCGCCCGTTCGTCTCGGGCCGGCTCGGTGGATCGTCTACGGCATCTCGGTCATGGCGATTGCCGTCATCGCCACGCAGGTCTACTTCTTCGCGATGGTCGGGATTTATACGTTCGTCAATCCCTCATCGACGGCGTTCATGCGCTCGGACGCGTGGCGCCTTGCGCAAGATCGTCCCGATCTCGCCATTCAGCGCACCTGGATTCCGTACGACCAGATTTCGCGCAATTTGAAGCGCGCGATCATTGCGTCCGAGGACGCGAACTTTGTCACCAACAACGGTTACGAAACCGACGCCATCCTGAAAGCCTGGGAGAAGAACAAGGCGCGCGGCAAAATTGTCGCGGGCGGGTCAACCATCTCCCAGCAACTGGCGCGCAACCTGTTTTTATCGCGGGAAAAGAGTTACGTGAGGAAGGCGGAGGAACTGGTCATCACGTCGATGCTCGAGCTCTGGATGGACAAGGAACGCATTTTCGAGATCTACCTGAATTCGGTGGAGTGGGGCAATGGCGTGTATGGCGCTGAAGCGGCGGCGAATTACTACTACAAGACGTCGGCGTCGAAGCTGAGCGCGTGGCAATCGGCGCGGCTCGCGGTGATGTTGCCGAGGCCGAAATACTTCGATGAACACAGAGGATCGGCGTATTTGTCGCAGCGGGCGGGAGTGATTACGCGGCGGATGGGGGCGGCGGAACTGCCGCATTGAAGAAAAAACTCCTGCATAAGCCGACGCAGCCTGGGTTTGCGAACCCTCGTTTCCCCCCCAAAACCCCGCTTCGTCGGGGTTTTTTGTTTTCCGAACGTTCACTAAAAACCCGATTAACCTCCCAATATGTGAACACATCAATCACATATTGAATAATCGAGACGCCCGGCTCTAAAATCCGATCACAGCCAAAACGGCAGTTACACCCGGCTCGGGGTTTTCCCGTAGACCGCGTGAAACGAAAAAAGCACTCGGAGACAAGTCATGCCCACGTCAGCGACATCAGCGCACTCAGCGCGCTCGCATCTGCACTCGCCTCCGTGCGTCTCGCACTCCTTATCGATGATTCCCCGCGCCGCATCCTGCGTGACGCTTCGCCGCGTTCCATCGGCCCGGTAACTCGCGTCGTGAACGAACGCGTAATCATTCTCAAGCCGCGAACATCGAGTGCCATGACTAAGACCCTGAATCCCACCGTCGAGCATGAATTGTCGATGGACCGCACGGCCGGTAATTCGGCAGCGCCCGAGGTAAATGCAGCAGACGCAGCCAACGAAGCGAACAAGCCGAGCGAAGCGCAGGCATCGGCGGCCGCATTGCTCGACCTCACGCCGCAGCAAGCTGGCACGCAAACCCTGCTGCGCGGCCTCGCGATTCTCGAAGCCGCAGCCGGCGGCGCGCGTGATCTGCGCAGCATCGGCGCGGCGCTCGGCACGACTCGCAGCACGACGCATCGCCTGGTGAGCTCGCTGGTGCAGGCGCGCTATCTGCGCCAGGTCGGCGGTGGTTATCTGCTCGGCCCGAAGCTGATCGAACTCGGCACGATCGCTCTTGAGCAAATGCCGCTCACCGCGGTAGCGCGCCCACATTTGCAAGTGCTTGCCGAGCATACACACGACACCATCCACCTAGGCGTGCGTGACGGCGACGACGTGCTCTACATCGACAAGATTCCCGGCACGCGCGGCCTCGAAATGCGCTCACGCGTAGGTCACCGGATGCCGCTGGCATCGACGGGAATTGGCAAAGCGATGATGCTCGACCTGCCGCCCGAAACGTGGTCGAAGCTGCTGGAAGCGTCGCATCGCGTGTTGGCAAAGGTGAGTTTCAAGCCCGATCACCAGCCTGATATCGATACCTTCGTGCAGCGCATGACACGTTATTCGCAAGGCGGTTTCACCTTCGATCTCGAGGAAAACGAAGCGTCGATCCGCTGCGTCGCGGCGCCGGTGCGTGACGCGTCGGGCGCGATTGTCGCGGCGCTGTCGGTGGCGAGCACGATTCCGTACATGCCGTCGGAGCGCATGGAAGAACTGATTCCGGTCGTGCAGCGCGAAGCGCGCGCGATCTCGCAAGAACTCGGCTGGCGCGTTCCGCAGCCCGCAACACGCAGGATCAAACGATGACGCGGATCGACACATCGGCCGAGACGCAATCAACGCGCGCGAACGAAGCGCCGGCGCTCATCGCGCTGGACTGGGGCACGACTTCGCTAAGAGCCTATCTGCTCGGCGCAAGCGGCGCGGTGCTGGATACGCGGGCATCGTCGGCGGGCATCATGAATTTGCCGAAGCCCGCAGCGGAAGGCGGTTTCGACGAAGTATTCGATGCAACCTGCGGCGCCTGGCTCGCGAACGATGCGTCGCTTCCGGTGATTGCGGCGGGCATGGTCGGCAGCGCGCAGGGCTGGGTGGAGGCGCCGTGCGTGTCCACCCCCGCCGATCCGGCTGCGCTGGTCGCGGGCATCGTGCGCGTGACAACGCTCAAGGGCATTGCGGTTCATATCGTCCCGGGCGTGCTTGAAGACGGCGCGTTGCCGAACGTGATGCGCGGTGAAGAAACTCAGATCTTCGGTGCGCTCGCCAGCGATCCCACGCTGGACCAAGAACCGCACGGCGGCCTGATCGGCTTGCCCGGAACGCATGCGAAGTGGGCGGTGGTATCGAAGGCACGGATCGAACGGTTCTACACCTTCATGACCGGCGAGACCTTCGGCGCGCTGCGCGATCACACCATTCTCGGCCGCACGATGCGCGTGACCGATCAGCAAGACCTGGGCGCATTCATTCGCGGTGTCGATACCGCCAAAGACGCGGGCCACGCCGGGTTGCTCGCGACGATTTTCAGCACCCGCACGCTGGGACTGACCGGGCAATTGCAGCCCGAGCAACAAGCGGATTACCTGTCGGGCCTGTTGATCGGCCACGAATTACGCGGCCTCAACGAAGTGCTGGCGCGTGAGGAATCGGATCTCGCGGGCAAAGCGTTAAGGCTGATCGGTAACGACGCGCTGTGCGAACGTTATCGCCACGCGCTCGCACGTTTCGGTTGCCACGATGCGCGGACCGTCGCGCACGCGACCGAGCGCGGGTTGCATCGGATCGCGCTGCAGGCCGGCCTGATCCAGTCGACGGCGAGCGCATCTAATTAGGAGCAGCACCATGCAAATCGATATCAACCTCCCCGCGCCGTACGCGCCACACGCTGGTCTAGCGGCTGCGTTCGGCCTGTGTCCGCTCATCGCGATTCTGCGCGGCGTGACGCCGGCGGACGCCGCCGATCACGGCCTCGCGTTGTACGAAGCAGGCTTCCGGATCATGGAAGTGCCGTTGAATTCGCCGCAACCCTTCGACAGCATCGCGGCGATTCGCAAAGCGTTGCCTGCCGATGCCATCGTCGGAGCGGGCACGGTCCTGCATCCGGATTACGTCGCGCAAGTGAAAAATGCGGGCGGCGAGTTGATCGTGATGCCGCACAGCGACGGCGATGTCGTGCGCGCCGCGAAAGCGCAAGGGCTTGCGTGTTCGCCGGGCGTCGCGACGCCGAACGAAGCCTTTCTCGCGCTGAAGAACGGCGCCGATGTGCTGAAGATGTTCCCCGCCGAGCAGCTTGGCGCGCATGTGGTGAAGGCCTGGCGCGCGGTGATCGCGGCGCAAGTGCCGCTCGTGCCGGTGGGTGGAATCTCGCCGGACAACATGGGACCGTTCCTGACCGCGGGCGCAAATGGTTTTGGTCTCGGTTCAGCGCTGTACAAGCCGGGTCAGAGCGCAGCGACCACGGCGTCGCATGCGAAGGCGTTCATCAATGGATTGGCTGTGGCACGAGGCCAGAAGAAATGAACCGGCTCGCAGGCAAGGTCGCGGTCATCACCGGCGCCGGGCGTGGCATCGGCGCGGCGATTGCCAGCGCGTTCGTGCGCGAAGGCGCGGCGGTGGTGCTGGCGGAACTGGATATTGCGTTAGCGCGTGAAACGGCGGCGCGGATCGGATCGACGGACAACGTGCTCGCGGTGCAAACGGACGTGACGCAAAGCGCGTCGGTGCAACACGCAGTGAGCGAAGCCGAAGCGAAGTTCGGCCCCGTCGACGTGTTGATAAACAACGCGGGCATCAATGTGTTCTGCGATCCGCTGACCATGACCGACGATGACTGGCGCCGCTGTTTTGCCGTCGATCTCGACGGCGTCTGGAACGGCTGTCGCGCCGTGTTGCCGGGCATGGTTGAACGCGGGCGCGGCAGCATCGTGAATATTGCTTCTACGCACGCGTTCAAGATCATCCCGGGGTGTTTTCCGTATCCGGTGGCGAAGCACGGGGTGATCGGATTGACGCGGGCGTTGGGTATCGAATATGCGGGGCGGCAGGTGCGGGTGAACGCGATTGCGCCGGGTTACATCGAGACGCAACTCACGCACGACTGGTGGAACGAACAGGCTGATCCGGCGAAGGCCAAACAGGCAACGCTCGATCTGCAGCCGATGAAGCGCATCGGCCAGCCGGAGGAAGTGGCGATGACCGCCGTGTTCCTCGCGTCCGACGAGGCGCCGTTTATCAACGCAAGTTGCATTACGGTCGATGGCGGGCGCTCGGCGCTGTACCACGACTGAACGAGACGTAAACGATTCAGTAGTAAAGGATGACGCACTGGCCGTGGTGCGACGTCATGACAACAAGACGCGGCCAACACCTTCGTACCAACTAGACAGCTCAAGTCAGGAGACAGACCATGAAACGCAGAATGTTCCTCACACTGGTTGCCACGGCCACCGCAGCCAGCGCGACCATGTTCGCGGCGCCGGTGGCGCAAGCCGCCGACGACGTCAAGATCGGCTTCCTGGTGAAGCAACCCGAAGAACCCTGGTTCCAGGACGAATGGAAATTCGCCGAAATGGCGGCCAAGGCGAAGGGCTTCACGCTGGTGAAGATCGGCGCGCCGTCGGGTGAAAAGGTGATGAGCGCGATCGATAACCTCGCCGCGCAAAAGGCACAGGGTTTCGTGATCTGCACGCCTGACGTCAAGCTCGGACCGGGCATCGTTGCGAAGGCTAAGGCTGCCGGACTGAAGATGATGACGGTGGATGACCGTCTGGTCGACGGCTCGGGCAAGCCGATTGAATCGGTGCCTTACATGGGTATTTCGGCATTCAATATCGGCAAGCAAGTGGGCGATGGCATTGCGGCCGAGATCAAGAAGCGCGGCTGGAACATGGCCGAAGTCGGCGCTATCGACGTGACGTACGAACAGCTTCCGACCGCACATGACCGCACCGCTGGCGCAGTCGAAGCGCTGGTCGCAGCGGGCTTTCCGAAGGCCAATATCGTAATGGCGCCGCAAGCCAAGACCGATACTGAAAACGCCTTCAACGCAGCCAACATCGCGTTGACGAAAAACACCCAGTTCAAGCATTGGGTGGCGTTCGGCCTGAACGACGAAGCCGTGCTCGGCGCAGTGCGTGCTGCAGAAGGCCGTGGCTTCAAGGCGGACAACATGATTGGCGTGGGTATCGGCGGTTCGGATTCGGCGTTGAACGAGTTCAAGAAACCGAACCCGACCGGCTTCTACGGCACGGTGATCATCAGCCCGAAGCGTCATGGCGAAGAAACATCGGAACTCATGTACACATGGATCAAGGACGGCAAGGAACCGCCGCTCGTGACGCTGACGACCGGCATGCTGGCAACGCGTGACAACGTGGGTGAAGTGCGCGAAAAGATGGGCCTGGCATCGGCTAAGTAAGGTCTTTTCGTATCAGGTATTGGTAGAGCAACACGGATCGCAGCGTCTCTTAAGGCGTTGCGGTCCGCACGAATTCCAAGGAGGCGATGTGTCAGCGACGCTGCGTTTTGACAATATCGGTAAGGTTTTTCCAGGCGTGCGCGCGCTCGACGGCGTGTCGTTCGACGTCAACGCCGGCGAAGTGCACGGCCTGATGGGCGAGAACGGCGCGGGCAAATCGACTTTGCTGAAAGTGCTGGGCGGTGAATATCAGCCGGATTCCGGGCGTGTCCTGATCGATGGCAACGAGGTGAAATTCGGCAGCGCGGCTGCATCGATTGCGGCGGGTATCGCGGTGATTCACCAGGAATTGCAATACGTGCCCGATCTCACGGTCGCAGAAAACCTGCTGCTCGGTTCTTTGCCGAACACGTTCGGCTGGGTGCACAAGCGCGAAGGGAAAAAGCACGTGCGCGAGCGGCTTTTGCAAATGGGTGTGGATCTCGACCCGAACGCAAAGCTCAAGAAGCTTTCCATTGCGCAACGGCAGATGGTGGAGATCTGCAAGGCGCTGCTGCGCAATGCACGCGTGATTGCGCTCGATGAACCCACGTCGTCGCTGTCGCATCGCGAGACGGAAGTGCTGTTCAAGCTCGTGCGCGAGCTGAAAGCGGACAACCGCGCGCTGATCTACATCTCGCACCGCATGGACGAGATTTACGAGCTGTGCAATACATGCACGATTTTCCGCGATGGCCGCAAGATCGCGTCGCACGCGAATCTGGCCGAGGTTCCGCGCGATACGATGGTGCAGGAAATGGTCGGGCGTGAAATTGCGGATATCTACGATTACAAGCCACGCGAGCTCGGCGATGTGCGCTTCTCCGTGAAGAATGTGGAAGGTCATGCGCTGCGTGAACCGACGAGTTTTGAAGTGCGCCGCGGCGAGATTGTCGGCTTCTTCGGGCTGGTGGGCGCGGGACGCAGCGAACTGATGCACCTCGTCTACGGCGCGGACCATAAGAAGGCCGGCACGATCGAGCTGGATGGCAAGCCGATCAAAGTCCGCAGCGCGGGTGAAGCGATCAGGCATGGCATCGTGATGTGTCCAGAGGACCGGAAAGAAGAGGGCATCGTGGCCATGGCTTCGGTGTCGGAGAACATCAATATCTCGTGCCGCCGGCATTACTTGCGCGCCGGTCTGTTCCTGGATCGTAAGAAAGAAGCCGAAACCGCCGACCGTTTCATCCAGTTGTTGAAGATCAAGACGCCGAGCCGCAGGCAGAAGATTCGCTTCCTCTCGGGTGGCAATCAGCAGAAAACCATTCTGTCGCGCTGGCTCGCTGAGCCGGAACTAAAGGTTGTGATCCTCGATGAACCCACGCGCGGTATTGACGTGGGCGCGAAGCACGAGATCTACAACGTGATTTATCAACTGGCCGAACGCGGCTGCGCGATCGTGATGATTTCGTCTGAACTCCCGGAAGTGCTGGGGGTATCGGACAGGATCCTGGTCATGCGGCAAGGGCGGATCGCGGGCGAATTGCTGCGCGGGAAGGCGACCGAAAAATCAGTGCTGAATCTTGCGCTGCCTGTGCAATCCGAACCGACTGCGCAGGCAGCCTGAAGTAATAAAGTGGAGATGGAGGACATCATGGAAGTCAGGGAAAATATTACCAACACGCTGGTGCCAGCGAAAAACGACAAGCAGCGGTGGTGGCAGCAGATCACCGAATACAGCCTCGTCGTGATCTTCGTCTTGATGTTCATCACGATGTCGCTCACGGTCGATCACTTCTTCTCGATCGAGAACATGCTCGGCCTGGCGCTGTCGATTTCGCAGATCGGCATGGTCGCTTGCACGATGATGTTCTGCCTCGCATCGCGGGATTTCGACTTGTCGGTGGGATCTACGGTCGCGTTCGCCGGCGTGCTCTGCGCGATGGTGCTGAACGCCACGGGCAACACCTTTATCGCGATTATTGCGGCGGTGGCGGCGGGGTCGGCTATCGGCTTCGTGAACGGCGCGGTGATTGCGTACTTGCGGATCAACGCGCTGATTACTACGCTGGCTACGATGGAAGTGGTGCGCGGGCTTGGGTTTATCGTGTCGCATGGACAGGCGGTGGGCGTGTCGTCGGATACGTTTATCGCGCTCGGCGGCTTGACCATGTTCGGCGTATCGCTGCCGATCTGGGTCACGCTGGCGTGTTTCATCGTTTTCGGCGTGCTGCTGAATCAAACCGTGTACGGACGTAATACGCTTGCGATCGGCGGTAACCCGGAAGCGTCACGGTTGGCGGGTATTAATGTGGAACGCACGCGCATCTGGATCTTCCTGATCCAGGGCGCAGTGGCAGCGCTCGCCGGGGTGATTCTGGCGTCGCGGATTACGTCGGGACAACCGAACGCCGCAGACGGCTTCGAGCTCAACGTGATTTCTGCGTGCGTGCTCGGCGGCGTGTCGCTGCTCGGCGGCCGCGCGACCATCTCGGGCGTGGTGATCGGCGTGCTGATCATGGGTACGGTCGAGAACGTGATGAACCTGATGAACATCGACGCGTTCTATCAGTACCTCGTGCGCGGCGCGATCCTGCTTGCCGCTGTGCTGCTCGACCAGTTGAAGAATCGCGGCTCGCGCGACTAAATTCGGCGATTCAATGTGGGGTTGAAACAGATGTCCAGTTCAGTCGATAAAAACCTCGCGCGCTATCCGAGCCTCGCCGGCAAAGTGGTGCTGATCACCGGCGGCGCGACGGGCATTGGCGCGGCGTTCGTCGAGCATTTCTTCGATCAGGGCGCGAAGGTCGCGTTCTTCGATATCGATACCAATGCCGGCGAAGCGCTCGCGGATCAACTCGGCGCGGATCCGGCCGACGGGCAATTCCGGCCGATGTTCCTGCGCGTGGACCTGACGAATATCGACGCGTTGCGCAAAGGTATCGCCGATGTGCGCAGCACGCTTGGCCTCATCAGCGTGCTGGTGAACAACGCGGCAAACGACAAGCGTCATAAGATTGAAGACGTGACGCCGGAGTTCTACGACGCCGGTATCGCGGTGAATCTGCGCCATCAGTTTTTCGCGGCGCAGGCGGTGATCGACGATATGAAGCAGCTCGGCGGTGGCTCGATCGTGAACCTCGGCTCGATTAGCTGGATGCTTAAACAAGGCGGTTTTCCGGTGTATGTCACGGCGAAAGCGGCGGTGCAAGGCATGACGAATGGCCTCGCTCGCGATCTCGGCCCGTTCAATATCCGGGTGAATTCGTTGGTGCCGGGATGGGTGATGACAGACAAACAGCGTCGCTTGTGGCTCGACGAAGCGGGCAAGCGCGCGATCAAAGAAGGCCAGTGCATTGATGCGGAATTGCTGCCCGTGCATCTTGCGCGCGCCGCATTGTTCCTGGCATCGGACGACAGCAGCATGATGACCGCGCAGGAAGTGGTCATTGACGGAGGCTGGGCATGAAAGCGCAACTGCTGATCGACAGCCAATCCGCGCTGGGTGAAGGCGCGACATGGTGCGCCGCGACCGGGCGTTTTTACTGGACGGACATTGAAGGCGAGCGTTTGTGGCGCTACGATCCCCGCGATGCCAGCCGCGTTTCGTTCGACATGCCGGAACGGCTTGCATGCTTCGCGTTATGCGCCGATGCTGACGTGCTGCTGCTCGGCTTGGCTTCACGGCTCGCGTTCTTTAGTTTGAAGACTGGCGCTATTGAAACGATCATGCCGGTGGAAGCCGATCTGCCGACTCGCATCAACGACGGCAAATGCGATCGACAAGGCCGCTTCGTGTTCGGGACGAAACACGACGTGGCGAAGGCGGAGAAGATCGGCGGGTTTTATCGATTGAACCCTGATTTATCGCTTGAGCGTTTGCCGCTCGGCGAGTGCGCGATTTCGAATAGCATCGCGTTCAGTCCGGACGGCTCGCGCATGTACTACTGCGACTCGCCGGAACGTGTGATTCGTGTTTGTGACTACGATTCGTTTGCCAATCAGCGCGTGTTTGTCGAACTGACGGATGCGAGCGGCGAGCCGGATGGTTCTGCAGTCGATAGCGATGGCGGCTTGTGGAACGCGCAGTGGGGCGGCAGCCGCGTGGTGCGTTATGACGCCGATGGCGGCGAAACAGCGCGTATCGAGGTTCCAACGGCGCAGCCAAGCTGCGTCGCGTTCGGCGGAGCGCAACTCGACACGGTGTACATCACGAGCGCGCGGGTCGGATTGGATGCGGCCGCGTTGCAGGACGATCCGCACGCGGGTGCGGTTTTTATTGCGACGCCGTCGGCGAAGGGTATCGCCGAGCCGGTGTTTCGCGGGCATAGCCACACGCATTGAGCGGGTTGGCTCGGCGGGGCGCTACATGCCGCGCCGCAGACCCGCGGTATCACCTTGCACGCACAATACGAGGCGGCGCGCACGACGCGCTGCCCGCAGCTTCCCGGGCACGCTGGAGCCTCAGGCCAGAACCACGGGATCGATCGCCTCTCGTTCGGAGTCAGCCACCATGACCGTTGCCCGTCCAGCAGTAAGCTCCACGCCTCCTTCGGCGTCGTCCCGGGCTGCTGCGCCCACCCGCCGTTCGAAGCTTGCCGCCGCGACGGAACCGCCGATTCGTCCCGGGCCCGCCACGTCGGTTGTCGCGATGGGCGGCGCGGGTGTCAACGGTTGCATCACGCTCGCGAACGCACAACTACGCCTCGATATCGCGCCGGCGCTTGGCGGCGGCATCACGCGCTTCGACTGGCGTAGCGACGGCGCGCTCGTGCCGATCTTCCGGCCGTGCCTCGCGCCCAGCGCGGCCACCGATCCGAACGAGCTCGCGTGTTATCCGCTGCTGCCGTATTCGAATCGCATCGGCGGCGGGCGGTTTCAGTTTCTCGGACGCGGTGTCGATGTGCCGTGCAACCGGCCCGGCGAGCCGCTGCCCCTGCATGGCGACGGCTGGCTCGGCGCGTGGGACGTGGCGTCGGAGAGTTCGACGCACGTGCGGCTCACGCTCGATCGCCGCGATGGCGCGCCGTATTCCTATCTGGCGACCCAGTCGTTCACGCTCGAAGCGTCGACGCTGGTGGTGACGCTTTCTATTGAGAATACCGGGCGCGATACGTTGCCGTTCGGGCTGGGATTGCATCCGTTCATCACGCGTGAAGCCGATACCGAATTGTCTGCTGCCGCCGACGGCTTGTGGCTTTGCGGCGATGATTTCCTGCCGATCCGGCACGTTCCGGCCCCGCCCGCGTGGCAATTCGGCGTGGCTTACCCCATGCCCGCCGCGATGGTGAACAACGCGTTCACCGGATGGAGCGGGCGCACGAGCGTGATGTGGCCGAAGCGGCGGTTGTCGCTGACCATTTGCGCCGATACCGATTACTACGTGCTCTACGCGCCGGCTGGCCAGAATTTCTTTTGCTTCGAACCCGTCGATCACCCGATCAATGCAGTGAATCTGCCCGGTGGCGGCGCGGCGCACGGCATGACGGTGCTGGCGCCGGGCGAAAGCCTGACCCGCGAGTTCAGTTTTACCGTCGAACGATCGGGGGAAGCCAAGCGGCGTGGGCGGCCCAAGCAGCCCGCGGGGCAGAAAGCGCGCAAGACGGCGGCGGCGGTGCGATAGCGCTGTCAGAAAGCGTGGCGGCGGCGCGTTAAAATGCGGGATCGCTTATTTGCCCTCTCGCCCCCGGATGCCCATGTCTTTTATCGAATCGCTCAATGCCGCGTGGTCGCGGACCCAGTCCCTGCTCTGCGTCGGGCTTGATCCGGAGCCTTCCCGGTTTCCGGGCGCATTCAACGGGCGCGCTGATTCGATCTTCGATTTTTGCCGTCAAATTGTCGACGCTACGGCGCCGTTTGCCTGCTCGTTCAAACCGCAGATTGCGTATTTTTCGGCGCATCGGGCGGAGGATCAGCTTGAGCAGTTGATCGCGCATATTCATGCCGAGCATCCGGGATTGCCTGTCATCCTGGATGCCAAACGCGGCGATATCGGCAGCACCGCCGAGCAATATGCGATCGAAGCGTTTGATCGATACAAAGCCGATGCCGTCACTGTTAATCCGTATATGGGCTTTGATTCCGTTCAGCCGTATCTGGAACATGACGGGAAGGGCGTGATCGTTTTGTGCCGCACGTCGAATGCCGGTGGCTCGGATCTGCAATTTCTTAACGTCGATGGAACGCCGCTGTATCAGGTTGTGGCGCGGCTCGCGGCTGAGAAGTGGAATGCGAGTGGCCAGTTGGGGCTTGTGGTTGGGGCGACGTTTCCGCGGGAGATTGAGGTCGTGCGGTCTATTGTTGGCGATATGCCGTTATTGATTCCGGGCATTGGTGCGCAGGGCGGAGATGTTGAAGCGACGGTTCGCGCTGGGCGGGATTCTTCGGGTAAAGGCGGGATGCTGATTAATTCTTCGCGCGCGATTATCTATGCCGGCAAGGGCGATGATTTTGCTGATGCGGGGGCGCAAGCGGCGCGGCGAACACGCGACGCTATTAATGCGGTGGTTTGAGGTTGTTACAGGCTGAACAGTGCCGGCTTCGAATCGTCGCGACCGGGCAGGTACCGACCCATAACGGTCATCCAATTGTTTTCGTAACGGACATTCGATTTATCATCTCTGCGATGATCGAACTATCAGCCGCGATGAACCAGGACAGCGAACCTCTGCAGCCATCGGCCATACGCACCACGGTGGCCTAATGGCTTAGTGTGACCGCAGCGACCACTTATATGACTGCCTCAGGGTTTCCGCACGTAATCGCGCAGCGAGCTTCGGATGGACTGCTATACCCGCTGCGGCAAACACTTTTGGTTCTTCTCTCAGACTGCGGCCTCATCTTCGTCATTTGGTTGCCGGCTGCGTTCTTTTCCGTTCTGCCATGCGTTCTGCTCAAACTCCTGGCCCGCCGATACCGCCTTCGAAATCCGCTTTTTTACGTTTTTATGGGATGTTGTTTAGCGCTTCTCACTGTCGCTCCCATCATTTGGGCAACATCTGGTTTGACGTGGTACACAGATCCCCCGAACCCTCCACCGCCCCCCACGTTTTGGCAGGAATTCCATTCGATGGCAAACATATTCGCGGTGGCGGGCGCCCTGGCTGGCCTGACGTACTGGATCGCAGCGGGTCGCCATTTCGGCCGGAAGCCTGTCTAACTTTAGCTTCGCGGATCTCGCTGTCCAGCGTCCTGCCGCCCGAATCCAGTCCGATGCTGAACCGAGCTGGTGGCCCGGTGTTGATCACACCTCACCGACGCAAGTCGACCCATACGCGACAGTAGATTTTTCCGGGAAGCGGCCGTTCAATTTGCATCCCACGCACCCAGCGCGGTCTGGCTAGTTGACACGACTGACATCGTGCGACGCCGTTTAGCCGTAGCGCAAATTCAGCAACCGCGAACGAAATTTGTCACACTCGACGATATGCTGCCAGAAGCACGCGCCGCATTCGAGTTTATTGAAGTGGCGTGAGCGCACATGCTTCGAGGGGACGAGATAGTGGCCTATGATGGATTAATGGAAACGAATTACCTTCCGTATGTCGTTGCGATAGGAGCCTCCGGAGCGGAGGGGCTCAACGACATCGTGGACCTTCTCAGCGCATGGCCCGATGAGCTTCAAGCGGTGGTGATGGTTGTTCTACATCGCTCCAGCGATGAAATCAGCCATTTACAACAAATCCTGAGTCGCCGTTCAGCGCTGCCGATCGTCGTCGCGAAGGCAGCCCAGGTACTCTTGCCGAACATCTGCTACATCGGAGAGCCGAATCAGGCACTCTCACTGTCGACCGAGCGTCGGGCTTTCCTCGTCGAGGGAACTGATAATCGCCTGAGGAATCGAACGGTCGATACACTATTTGAATCTATCGCTCTTCACGCGGGCGAGCGGGCCGTCGGCATCGTTCTTTCCGGTGCACTCGATGACGGGTCGCGCGGATTGGCCGCCATTCACGCTGCGGGGGGACTGACGATGGTACTCGACCCGGCCCACAAACCAATTGGAATGCAGCAAAACGCCATCGACTATGACGGTCCGATCGGCTTCATTGGAAACGGGTTGGCGATCGCTGCAGCACTTGAGAATGCGTTAGCGCATGGCGGATGCAAGCTACCAATCGAAGATACATCGACTAATGGGGCTGCCCCGGATACTAAGATAGAAGTGAAATGACGTAGGCATGCCCCTTGGATGCGCGAGGTGTAACTGACGTCAAGCGCTGTCAATCGTCATGAACTTCGCGGCACGCTTCGTCCGATCGCGTCCAGCAACGCGCGCAACGTCACCGGTTTGCTGATATGAGCGTCAAACCCTGCCTCTATGGCTCTTGCTATGTCTTGTTCCCGCCCGAATCCCGTTAGCGCAATGGCCGGCACCCTCGCTGTGCGAGGTGATTTGCGCAGTTGCGCGATAAGCTCGTAGCCGCTCATCTCAGGCATGCCGATGTCGGACAAGATCACATCGAAGTCGTCCTTCGAAGCTGCAGACAAGGCCAACTCCCCGCTTGTCGCCGTTTGCACATGCGCGCCCTCGAGTTCAAGGAGCATGCGGAATGCCTCGAGTCCATCCAACGCATCGTCGACGAGCAGGATCCTCAGTCCTTTTAAAATGCTCGGATCGATCGGTTCAGTGGAGTTCTTTTCGTAAAACGAGTAGTAACGCTCGGGTAGCCATAGCCTAAAGCGAGCGCCGAGCCCGAGGCCCGCCGATTCGGCTTCTATCCGGCCCCCGTGCATTTCGGCTAGTTGTTTGACGAGGGACAAGCCGATGCCCAATCCACCGCGATCCCGTCGTCCTCCGCCTTCGGCCTGACTGAACATATCGAAGACCTTGGGCAGGAAATCCGAGGGGATACCGCGGCCGGTGTCTGCCACTTCGATGCATGCAAACCCATTCTCGCGCGACAGCAAGAGGTCTACGCGGCCGCCTCGCGGCGTAAACTTGAGCGCATTGCGCACCACGTTCCACAGCATCTGTTCAAAACGCACGGCATCGGCCTGAACAACCAATGGGGCGTCGATGCCGGACACCGAAAGATCAATGCCGTTTGACCTTGCATCGTCAGAACTGGCATCGACTACCGCGCGAAGTACGGCTGCGAGATCGACTGGTTCGAATTGCAAGGTCAGCTTGCCCGTGCGCACACGCGACAGATCGAGCAGGTCATCGATGATCTTCGCTTGAGAGATCACCGAACGCTGGATCGCATCGGCCGCCTCCCTTACGGGGGCGATCTCCTTCGCTGCGGGCAATCGTGTCAACAGTTCCGCTTTCACGTGAATCAGATTGAGCGGGTTCTTGAGCTCGTGCGATAACACCGCAAAGAACTCGTCCTTAAGCCGATTGGACTCTTCGGCCTGCGTACGGATCGCGCGCTCCAGCGTCAGTTGCAGTTCCTGCTGACTCTCTGCACCCTTTTTGTCGGTATCGTCTCGCGCTATCTTCGCGTAGCCTTTGAAACTGTCGGTATCAATCGGCGTGACAACGCCCCTGCAATAGATTTGTGTTCCGTCCTTGCGCACGTGCCAACGGTCATCATCTGCGCGCCCCGCAGTCGCAGCCTGCTGCCGTTCCCTGAGCGCCATGCCCGCAGCGCGCTCGTCGGGAAGGAAGATCAGGTCGATTGGCTGACCGACGGCTTCGTCCGCCGAATATCCAAATACCCGTTCGGCCCCTTTGTTCCACGTGACGATCACGCCATCTGTGTCCTGTACGATGATCGCGTAATCGTCGGTAGCTTGAGCCGCCAGCTTCAAGCGGTCCCCGCTTGCTCGTGCCTCATGCTGGGCCTGTCGAAGGGCCGTGATGTCAATCAACGTGAGGACCGCGCCATCGATGCGGTCGTCGGAAGTGCGATAGGGCAGCAGACGAGCGAGAAGCCAGCGGTCTTCGTTCGTTTGGATCTCCCTCTCGATGAGCTTCAGGTCCTCGAAGGAGCTTGTCGCATCGGCGGTAAGTTGAGGGTAAATGAGGCGATGCGTCAGGTCTGGAAGGGGTCGCCCGATGTCTGAATCAATGAGGTTGAACAAGCCAACAGCAGACGGAGAGTAGCGTTTGATGCGCATGTTGCGATCGACAAAGATCGTCGCGATCCCTGTGCCGGCAAGGAGATTTTCGAGATCGTCGTTCGCTTTGGCGGTTTCTTCCACTTTTGATAACAGTTCACCGTTGACCGTGGTGAGCTCCTCATTGACGGACTGCAACTCTTCCTTCCCGGTCTCAAGTTCTTCGCTGGTCGAGCGCATCTCTTCGACAATCGCCTGCAACTCCTCGTTGGACGCTTTGAGTTCCTCGTTCGACATGCTCGACTGTTCGATGCTGGCCTGCAGTTGTTCCTTGGTAAGGTGTAGCTCACCTTCCAATTGGGCGACAAGTGGATCGAGCACCTTCTCGCTGCCATCCCCCGAAACGGGTGTGTTTGCCTGTTGCAATTCGGTAAACGTAATGAGCACGACATCGGTATCGTCCGCGTTGTCGTGGTAAGGGCGCACTGCTATGTCGACGTGGGAATGGGCTTCACCGCGTGAGAACCGTACATGTCGAACGTCGACGTTTTGTCCCTGCTGAAGCGCTTGAAACAGTGCAGCACGCAGTTCCACGCGTAGGTCGGGATTGATCAGCGTCAGGAGCTGGTGAGTGGGCTCGCCGCCCACGTATCTGAGAAAGCGACCCGCCTCGTCGGACAGGTGAACGATCTGTGTATCCCGATCGACAATCACGTACGGCGGGGCATGATGTTCCAGTACGCGCTGATGAAGCCCGGTCCCGGTCCCGGTCCCGGTCCCGGTCCCGGTCCCGGTCGAGGGCGATCGCGCACGGGGCGGCGCAATCGGCCCAACGCTGAACTGAGCAGTCGATGCGATCTGTGTGACGACGGGAGGCAGGGTCCGCATCTGTTGGGTTGACGATAGCAGTCTTGCCCGGTAAATCCGGTTTTTCTTGTCCACGGGTGTAAACAAGTCGTCGGCGATCTCGGCGGATTCTGCGCTGCCCAGGAACAGATAGGCGCCGGGGCGAAGCGAGAAGTGAAAGGTTTGCAAGATCTGACGCTGCACCGTCCGATCGAGGTAGATGAGGAGGTTCCGACAGGAGATCAGATCGAGCTGCGAGAACGGCGGATCGCGCAAAATATTGTGCGACGCGAATAGCACCTTTTCGCGCAACACCTTCGAAATCACTAAGCGACCGCGTGTTCTCGCGAAAAAACGTTGAAGACGGGCCGGCGGCACATCTGTCAGGATCGCCTCGGGATAGGTCGCCGATCGGGCAAACTGGATGGCTTTTTCGTCAATATCGGTTGCGAACAGTTGAAGGCCAGGCATGTTCAGCGGATCGGTGCCGCCTTCGCTCAATATCATGCCGAGCGAATAGACTTCTTCGCCGGTTGCGCAGCCCACCACCCATGCACGGACTTTCTCTTCTGCGGAGCGGTTTGCCACCAGCTTTGGCACGACCTCGCGCTCGAGCGCTTCAAATGCCTCGCGATCCCGAAAAAAGTTCGTGACACCGATCAGAAAGTCTTTGAGCAATGCTGTGGTTTCTTCGCGGTGCGTGTCCAGGAAGCGCAGGTACGTGGGCAGGTCAGCGATCGCGTTGACCTGCAAGCGCCGCTCGATACGTCGCAAAATCGTAGCGCGCTTGTAGTGGTAAAAGTCGTGGCCCGTGCGGGCTTGCAGCGTCTTAAGAATGCCGAGCAGCGCTCGCTCTGCGTCTTCTCCATCCTCCTGCACCACGGCAGATAGTTCTCTATCGTCAGTCTTGGGAAGCGCAATGACACGGGCGTTGCTCCACAGTTCGATCAGCTTTTGCGGCATATCGACCACCGGCAAGGCGATGTCCACCATACCGGTCGCCAGTGCGCTTCGCGGCATCTCGTCGTATTCGGCATCTTCCGGACTTTGGGCGATGGTGACGCCCGCACACTCCTTGATGCGGCTGATTCCGACCGCGCCATCGCTACCGGTACCCGATAGGACAATGCTGATCGCTCGCATCCCGTGAGCTTCGGCTAAGCTGCGAAAAAACAGGTCAATCGCTTCAGGACGACCATGCGGGCGTTCCGCACGGGTAACGTGCAGCGAGCCGTCGATCATCGATAAGTTGCTCGCCGGCGAAATCAGGTAGACGCAGTTCTTCTCGATCACCGTAGGTGCCGTCACCTGCGTCACGCGCATCTTCGTTGCCCGTTGGATAATTTCGTCGGCGTGGCTTTCAAATTTCGGCGACAAGTGCAGCACGATCACGAAGGCCATGCCAGAGTCACGCGGCATATTTTCGAAGAAGCGAAGCAACGCTTGTATGCCGCCAGACGACGCGCCGATGCCGACCACGGGAAATCCTAGGGTCGAAGCGCTCACAGGCGAGTCATTTTCCAGCGCAGGGGGTAATTCCGAAGGGCGATGATCTGTCATTGTGGGATGCGCACGCTCCAGATCGCGCAGATTGGCCGAGACTTTCGAAGTCGCATTGAGTCGCCTTTGAGGATAGCACCACCGACGCTGGCATCTTCGTTCCGTGAAAAGGGTTGCGGCCCGCGCTGAAGACACCAGCGAATGTGAAGTGCGCACCTACTGCGATGACGAGAACTAAGCGCAATTTTCATGCCGCGCCTATTCACGGCCGATCAGTAGCAGCGGTCACAAATAACGGAATAGTCGATCGACAGTGGAATCATTTTGACCAACTTCACCAATGGCCCTCTCGGTTTCCAAGGACCCGATCTCATCACTGTCTCCAGATTTTTCAATGCAAGATGTTCTAACGCGTAGGTTCGTTGATACGTATATTTCACATTTCGAGTGCCGTCGTCGAATGACCGAAACTGGCCCAGACCGTGTCAAAACGCGTAGCGGCGCAGACTCGGACGACACCTGTTCTCGCAGCGAAGTGCGAATATTGAATGCGGCATTTGGAACATCGATTTCGTCAAAGAGGATGTCGTCTAGTCCCCAGTTGATCGCATGCGGGCCTATGCCTGCATCGCTTTCATGACCGTTTCTGAACCGAGTAACTTAATGACTCGCTTCATGTTGTACGCAAGCACGTGCAGGCTCATCTCGGTGCTGACTCGCTCGATCGTTCGTGTTAAGAAATGCGGGGCGCCCATCCAAGCCTTGATTGTGCCAAACGGATGCTCGACGGTTTGTCTTCGGATACGCATCATGTCGGGGCTGTGGTCAAGACGGATTTGCATCTCATCGAGAACCCCTTCGTGTTCCCAGCGCGTTACCCGGCGTTGTACGCTCGGCGTGCACTTGTCCTTTAACGAACACTGCTGGCAGTTCGAGCTCCAGTAACGGTGCAACTTTAGCTCGCGCTCGATCGTCACGTAGCGCCATATGAGACGCTCTCCCGCTGGACAGCGATACTCGTTCGCCTCGGCGTTGTAAATGAAATCGTCTTTGCTGAAGCGACCGTGAGCCGTCGCACCCGACGTCACTGTCTTCGGAACGAATACGGTAATGCCAGCTTGGTGACACGCGAGTATCTCCTCGCTTTTGTAATAGCCTCTGTCCGCAACTGCCGTGAGTTTCTCGACGCCCATTTCCTTACGCGCGAGCTTGGCCATCGACGTGAGTTGGTCTCGATCAATACCGTTGTTGGTGACCTCGTGCGCGACAATCAGATGGTGTTTTGCATCGACCGCTACCTGGACGTTGTAGCCGACGACGCCTGTCCCCCGCGTCTTCATCGACCGCGCGTCCGGGTCTGTGAGCGACACTTGCTTGTCGGGCGTCGCGTTGAGTCGAACTTCGACTTGCTTGAGGATTTGCATTTGCTCTTTGAGAGCCGCGATCTTGTCTTGCAGCCGCTCCGTCTTCGCCTTCGCGATAGTGGGTTCTTGGCGATCGGCGGTGTCCATTTGCACAAGATAACGGCTGATGCTTGCCTCGATATCCCGCATTCGCCGCTCCAGTTTTGCGCTCGTGAAATTGCGGTCGCGATGGTTCACTGCCTTAAACTTGCTCCCGTCTATCGCAACGAGCGCTTCGGCGAACAGGTCCAGGCGTTGGCATAGCATGACGAACTGACGGCAGACGCTGCGGATCGCTTTGCCGTTGTCTTTGCGAAACCGCGCAATGGTCTTAAAGTCCGGTGCCAGGCGGCCCGTGAGCCACATCAATTCAATGTTGCGCTGGGCCTCGCGCTCAAGACGACGACTGGATTGAATACGGTTCAGGTAACCGTAGATGTAGATCTTAAGCATCACCTCAGGATGATACGAAGGCCGACCAGTCAGCGCTGGTTCAACGCCTTCAAACCCAAGTTTCTGAAGATCAAGTTCATCTACAAAGACATCGACTACGCGCACGGGGTTGGTGTCCGTCACGTAGTCGTCAAGTGCTTCGGGAAGAAGAAAGCTTTGCGTACGATTGTCGCCTTGAACGAACCGCTTCATCTCGCTCACCCCCGCTATCGGACGTGATATTTTAGCAATTCAAAAAGGTGTTTTGACACACTCTGGGCCGATGCTAGTCGCACACCTCTAGTCACCTACCTTCGACTTGAACCCGCTCAATACGTGAAGTACGTCGAACGTCTCGCACTCGAGAGGCATCGATTCATCCACTACTCGTCCGATCCGAAGACACTCGTCAGAGAAGAAACGCCAGTGCTGCGCCTGCCAATTCGCTAGGGAAAGATCCCCTTCGCCTTCACTAGCTGCAAATTCGGCGGATACGCGCGCAAACAGAACGATCTTTACAGTTGCCGCCCGCCGAACTAGCGTGGGTCGACCATGCCAATCGAGAACAATCTCGATGTCTCCGGCTTTTGGCAAAGCGTCGCCCTCGAATTCCCAAGACCACAGCAGACTGCAGGTCGCTCGTTTTATGCCGGCCGAGATAAGTAAAATGAGCCCATTTGATAGTGTTTCGGAATCGCCAAAACTGCCGATCCGAACGTCGCCATCTGGCAGGTAGATACCATGTTCGTGCAATTAATCGACAAGCTGCTTGATGATCAAGTTCATACCTTCAAATTTCAAGTCGCGATGCCAAAACTGAGAAATTGCGGCGATTGTCCCGCTGGAACTGGCGTACTGGCTAGTGATTGTCGATGATTCACGGCATCCTGTCGAACGACCGAAAGTGGCCGAGGCTGTGTGAAAACGCATTGATCGCCTAAACTGAATCAACGCATTGAGACCGGGTGACTCATGAAGCGATTCGTTGAAGGCGATGACCGCAAGCAGGTTGCACTACTTCCCGAATGTGTTGACGACTACATCGAACAGGACAATCCAGTCAGGGTCGTAGATGCCTTCGTCGACGAGTTGGACCTGGCGGAACTTGGTTTCAACGGCACCATGCCGGCGCTCACGGGCCGCCCGTCCTATCATCCGGGCGTGACGCTCAAGATCTATATCTACGGGTGTCTGAACCGTGTACCCTCCAGCCGGCGTCTTGAGCGCGAATGCCAACGCAATGTCGAGCTGATGTGGCTGACAGGACGTCTGGCACCAGACTTCAAGACGATCGCTGACTTTCGCCGCGACAACGGGCCGGCCATTCACAGTGTATGCCGTCGTTTCGTCGAACTGTGTCGCGGACTGAAGCTACTATCCAGCGACATGGTGGCCATCGATGGCAGCAAGTTCAAGGCTGTAACCAGCCGTGACAGGAACTACACGGCCGGCAAGATCGATAAGCGTCAGCAGCAGATTGAGGAAAGCGTTCAGCGATATCTCGACATGATTGAAACCGCGGATCGGACCAGTCCGATAGGTTTCGATGTGAAGACCGTGCGCCTGTACGAGAAGATCGCGCTCTTGCGCCGGCGGATGCGTGAGCTCGAACAAATCAAAAGGCAGTTGAAGAAGCAACCGGACGGACAGTTGTCGCTTACGAATCCGGACTCCCGTTCCATGACCAGTGGTGGCAAAAGAACCGGAACGGTTGGCTACAACGTTCAGGCCGCTGTGGACACGAAGCATCATCTGATCGTCGAACACGACGTGACGAATGTCGGAAGCGATCAAGGCCAACTCAGCAGGATAGCTTTGTCAGCGAAGAACGCGATGGGCAAGCCGAAGCTGAAGGTGCTGGCTGACCGGGGCTACTTCAGCGGGCCGGATATTCGCGCGTGCGAACTGACCGGGATCAAAGCGTATGTCCCGAAACCACTTACCTCGGCATCAAGGAAGAAAGGGCTCTTTACCAAGCGCGACTTCGTCTACGTTGCAAGGAGCGATGAGTATCGATGCCCGGCAGGCGAGCGCGCAATTCATCGATTCACGACGGTTGAGCACGACATGAATCTGCAGGTGTACTGGCCCAGTGCATGCCAGCGTTGCCATCTCAAGGAGCGATGTTCGTCCAGCGACTGTCGCCGAATCCGACGATGGGAGCACGAACATATTCTGGAAGCCATGCAGCGCCGGCTCGACCGAAAGCCTGATGCAATGACCATCCGCAGAAGTACCGTTGAGCATGTATTCGGCACGCTCAAGCAGTGGATGGGTGCCACACACTTTCTGACTCGGACGCTCGGACGGGTGAGCACTGAAATGAGTCTTCAGGTATTGGCCTACAACCTGAAGCGCGTTATGAATATACTTGGGGTTGCCCGGACAATAAAAGCGATGAGGATGGCTGAAACCTAAGGCCCTGCGGGGCTTTTTTTGCGCTCGAGACGTTACGTTAGCGCGGGCTCGACCAACCAAACTCGAATAGTCACGCTGGCGGCTCGCATCCACCGATAAAAAACAGTTTCCACACAGCCTCGGCCGTACTGAGCCCGACGGTGGCCGGCTCACGATGACCCGTTGCCGCCATCCGAATTTACGCAAAGCGGCCGTTCAGTTGTCGCACGATCAGCGTGTGCCTTTCCAAACGGAGTGCCATGGCAGACCGGATGGTCGCGGGTGGCCAGGGCGCGGCCCTTGAAGCCATGACAGCGAGCATTCCAATGGGTCGGCACAGACGCCCGGAGGAAATCGCGGATGCCGTTTTGTGGCTTTGCAGCGACGCGTCCAGCTACGTGACCGGTCAGTCCATTTCCGTCGACGGCGGCTTTATCATGCGATAAATGATGTTCAGCGCCGAGAGCGACCCATCACTGACCGATCTCGGGTAGCTTTTGGCGCAGAAGCCACGGATTGTGCTTTTGTCCGGCACGCTTAAGCTCAAGCGGCTCAATGAGAATCGCAGGCCCCGCTCAAGGTAAAGCTGCGCGCGTTTGATCGGGACGAGATTCAGTGTGCTGCTTCTGCAATCAAGGTCCAACGTGACTGATCCCAGGACGATGATGAAGCTATCCGGTCTTTGCGTTCCTTGCCAACGTTAAAAGAGCTGCCTCCGGAGCGAGTGGATGACGGATGTCTCCTGCACGGCGAAAAGCGGCCATTCCTTTTCTGCAGTCGGATGTCGGCTTCTGGCCGGACCAGGTCCGACGTTGAGGCGAAAAGAGATCGGGTCAACGGAGCTGCGTTTGGCAGAAGCCAGACCCATTTCTGACCCTGGGCAACTTATTGGTCGAACGTCAGCTCTTGCTGCATCACCAGACATCTGCGCTCCTTAGCGTGTCGTCAGACGCCACAACGGATATTCCTTGCCTAGATAGTGTCCTGCTTAACCTCGGAGTGCCAAGCCTCAAACATCGTCGCTGTTAGCGGCTTGGCTATGTGATACCCCTGAGCTTCGTCGCACTGCCAACCAGCCACCGTTTCATAGATTTCCGGCGTTTCAACGCCCTCGGCGACAACTCGATAATCAAGCTTGTGCGCGAGAGCGATGATGCCTTCGACCAGAATACGTGTCTGCTGCGAATCCAGAACACGGCGAACCAGACTTTGATCGATTTTGAGTATAGAGGCTGAGTAGAGTTGAAGCTTGGACAGGTTGCTGTAGCCCGTACCGAAATCATCGATGGCAATCGTGCTGCCCATCCTTGCGACGTTGCGAAGGTTGTCCGTAACGGATTGCGCGTTCAGGGCCAGCACTCCTTCGGTCACCTCCAACTCCACCTGCGCAGGTTCAATGCCATGATTGCGCAGTAAGGATGTGTAGCGAATGACGAAGCCACGCTGCTCTAGATTGAGCACCGACACATTAATGGACATGTTCAACAGGATGCCGGCCTGCCGCCACGTCGCTAGCTGTTTCAACGCGTTGTCCATGACCCAGTCGGTCAGCGCGGGCATCAGCGCAGTCTTCTCCGCCAACGGGATGAATTCCGCCGGTGAAATCGCGCCCAGCAGCGGATGAAACCAACGTAGCAACGCTTCAACGCCTACGCATCGGCCCGTGCGCAAATCGATTCGAGGCTGGTAAGCCAGACTCAATTGACGCTCCTCACGCAACGCTTGAGGCAATGCGTTGAGAATGAAGAAGGTGCGTTCCTGAGCCGCAAACATGCGCTTCGCAAACTTTCGGAACGGAACGCGGGCGCGCCTTGCCACTTCGGACGCCGACATCAAGGCTCGCAGCACGTCGGTAGGTTCATCGATTCCGGACAGGTCGACCAAGCCGGCAGTCGGGGATAAATCGACGGGAATCCGGTTGACCACGAGCGGAGCGTCGAAGGCCTTCAACGCTGCTTCTATCACGCGCATGGCGGCGCTTTCCCCATCTTGGACGAACACGGCAAAACGCGCGTAGTCCACTCGATAAACCGTGCCCTTTTCAACAAGCGCCTGCTCGACACGCACGGAGATAGCGGCCATCAATCTGTCGGCAGCGACAATGCCGACTGAGATCGACGTTTGATCGAGATATCCAAGAGGAACGACGTTAATCAAGACTGCATGGCTGGGCGATCCGTGCCCGGTTCGACGTTCCTCAAACATCGTACGAACGTCATCGCTGAACCGTGCGCGGTTCAGGAGTTTCGTGGGTGGATCGACGAACGCGATCGAGCGAAGCGCTTCGATCCTGTCCATCGCCATCTCGGCCAGTTGCGACAACAATTTCTGCTGCGACTCGTCAAAGTCATCACGCGGTTTGGTATCGATCACGCACAAGCTGCCCAGAGCCACGCCCGAGCGCGTTCGCAACGGAGTGCCGGCGTAGAACCGGATGTTCGGCTCGCCGAGTACCATTCGGTTCTCCTTGAACCGCGGATCGAGCGAAGCATCGCGTACGACCAGAACATCGTGAGAAAGGATCGTATGCGCGCAAAACGCGTCCTTCCGTTCGGTTTGAGCCACTTCCAAGCCAACGCGCGCCTTGAACCATTGACGCTTCTCGTCGATCAGGGAGATTAGTGCAATGGGTACGTTGAACAGACGCGTGGCAAGCTCGGTAACACGGTCCAGCGCGGCATCTGGCGGGGTATCCAAAAGACACGATGCCTGCAGAACATAGAGTCGATGCCGCTCTATGAGGGGGGATGGAAGCTCGGACTGATTAGGCGGATTCAACGGATTCCCCGTGAGATATAGCCGATACAGCGTTGACTCGGACGTTGTTTTCGAAAAGGCGATAAATGAATATACACGGTTAAATTAACAACTTGTTACATCTCGTCGCGTTGTAATGCATTGCGCCTTGTCGTCGGGTGGCAGATTGGAGCCTAGCGCAAATGACCGTGAGGCGCCGCTTTATGCGGGACGAGAGCAAGGAGCTACGTCGAGTCAAGCATCGACCGCCTATTGATCGTTGCAATCGTTGTATCGCAGGGGCCATCCGGAGCCAGTGCGATAGTGCATCGGGGCCTGTCCTGAGTTACACAATTGAGTTCAATCGGCGCTTGCGAACATTTCATTGACCCTTCTCATCGGGGTCAAGCAACCTGTCGATGGTCCGTCGCGACTGCGATTGCGCTCCCTCAATGGCTTGGTCGACCGTCATAAAGTCAACTGACGTATGAGCATCCACAACAATAGGAATGCGCCGCAGCTGACCTTTAATACCGATAGTCAGATGTGTGATTTGTATATGCGCGGCGACGATATCTATTTCGGTATCGATATCGAAGGCGCGATACGTCTGCGTATGCGTGTTTGCCATCGCTACCGCTCCTTGTCGCGAATAGTCCAGCATGAGGCGTGCAGGGTTCGATGTCATCTCAAATCGGTCAAAAAAATTGACCCAATTAAATCAAACAGCACCTTCAAATCAACGTAGCCGGTCGAAACCACCGGGATTGGGCTGAAATGGCGAGAGCATTGGGCTTCTAGGTCTGCGTCGAGCCGGTGTATGCCGAACTTACGGCGCGACGATCGTCTCTTGATGGCCGGACCCGGTCCGACGATGAGTCAGCGAAAAGAGACCGTGTCAACGGAGCTGCGTTGGGCAGAAGTCGACCCGTTGCCGCCATCCGAATTTACGCAAAGCGGCCGTTCAGTTGTCGCATGATCAGCGTGTGCCTTTCCAAACGGAGTGCAATATTTTCTGTTGTTTCACATGTACGATGCCATAGCCAACTCTAATTGGAGGGCATACGCGTATGAGGTTCAACGCCAACGGAAATAGCAGATTCAAAACCCTCGAATTCTCGCCTCCCCTGAGGAATCGTTATTTTCATGTGGTATAGCCCCGTCTGCAAGACCGCAGCATAAATCTTTCGATCATATGCTCCGCTATAGTTAGCGCCGAGTTCATGCGCAGCAACACCCTGAACGTCTCTGTTGACATCGATCAACGTGCTTCCTGTGGTGGTCGTCAGTGTCAAATGGACGGGCTGCACTATCCCAGGATATGCATACTCGCCATTAGCTTTCGATCGACCACCGTTCCCCAAGATTGCAGCGAGCCTTTCTCGCTGTTCCTCGTTTTTGTAGTGGAATACGAGGTAAAAAATATAGAGACGACCCTCGGTCACTTGGACGTCTGTGCTTACCGACGACCCTGAGGTGCTTGCATCTACTAGCAGAAATAGCTGGTATATTTTAATTGTTGCGGCGCTGCAAATCGTAGTCACAGCAAAGGCCATTACGAGCAGAAAACCTATATGTCGACCTGTTGCTCTTATCGTTCTCATCGCTGCTCCCGAAAAGCCATTAGATGTCATTGTTCGAAACGCTAGTTTCCACCCCAATGTCCTCAGCATGAGTAAATTGCGAGAGATAGCTTAAACGCGGTTGCGCTGTCGTGGATGGCAGAATTGTCGACGAACTTGGCCCCGATGTCGAAGCTCCGCTGATGGTGTCGGAGATCCCGCCTTAACCCGCTCAGGGTGCTTTCGCTTCTACGCGCTGCTTAACTGCGTTATTCATCGCCTCAAAATTTCGCTGAGTTTCCTCGATTACGTCCTCCGTCAACCGGCCGACGAGCAATCCTGAGAATGACTCTGTCTGTTCAAGACGCGTTCCGTCTGCCGCTGCTGTGAGGTGGATGCAATGCATACCGTCGAAGATGCCGCGAATCCATACACTGCCACGCCAGCAGAGGTCTTGTTCCGGATGAACGAGCAGAACAGTAGGCTTGAATATCATCGAATCCGGTCCAGTGCCTAGCGTAATGCGGATTGTTGCTCCTTCCCTGAAGTCGCCGTCAACCCGAGTAATGAACGGATTCCAATTGCGATATGCGGCGCTGTTCGATACGACTCTCCAGACATCGGAAGGCGGCCGATTGATAAGAATGCCAGCGTCCGCGCTGCTGTCTTTGTGCAGAACCAAAAGGGCGCCAATTACGACAACAACACTAACAACCATGCCTTGTAGCAGCAATCTCCGTACGCCCATATTCGCCCCGTAGTCGGTTGTAAGTGCATCGCCGTATTCTTGAACACGCAGATCGTCGACGATCTACCCAACGAGTCCGAACGTCTGAGAGCGGCCGGTCAGCGTCCGACGGCCGACCGGCTGGCAACTTTCAAACTTCCGTCTGTTCGGCCATTTCGAGTGCGTTGTCCACTTCGATACCGAGGTATCTGACGGTACTTTCAAGCTTAGTATGACCAAGCAGCAACTGAACGGCCCTCAGGTTTTTCGTGCGTCGATAAATCAGTGACGCTTTCGTGCGACGCATCGTGTGCGTCCCGTAAGCCGTGTCGTCAAGCCCAATCGATTTGATCCAGCGATGGACGATTCGCGCGTACTGCCGGGTTGAAAGGTGCGGTGACGTGTGGATCCGACCCGGGAACAGAAAATCGGATGGAGACGCGCTGCGGCCTTGATCCAGCTTTCCACACTGTCGCGTGTCTGCTCGGTGATCTCGAATTGCACCGGCCGCTGAGTTTTCTGCTGCATGACGGTCGCCCTCGGCGCCACGCGGGCGCCCAAGCAGACATCGCGCACGCGCAGCTTCGTTAGGTCGCACGCTCGCAGCTTGCTGTCGATCGCTAAATTGAACATGGCCAGATCGCGGGTTTTCGCCCCCAGTTGCAGTCGAATCCGAATGGCCCAAATTTCCTTGAGTTTCAGCGGCGACTTCTGCCCGGTTAGCTTGTCTTTGTTCCACGGCACACGCGCCGCGCCGTTGCTGACTGTCGTTTCCATGAAAACTCTCCTTTCAGGTGAAGGGAAAGTTAGTCTGCACCAACTGCCGATGGGCAATGCTCGACCCTCAAGAGACAGTGGCACATTCGCAAAGCGGTCGGTCGCGGCTCCCCTTTTTAACTGTTCATGCAGTCGGCCTAGATAATTCAACTACACGATAGATTGGATTTTCATCTACTCAACAATGCAGCGGCGCAAAACCCCGGCTCGACTGTCCGTCGAACCTGCGATTGTTGGGTGGCGCCTTAACGATAACTGCGTAGTCTTCGGGAATCGTGACCAGTCCATCACGGCTTAAGGGCGCGTCGGCCGCGAGCCCATTCGCCTGCTTTCGATCACTATATTATCGTAGAGAACCCTTTTTCTTCCAATCGGAGTAAATGATCAATCCGCATAGACTTAGAAAGAAAAGATGTCCAACGGCATTCAGCCACGCGTTTATTACAAAATCTCGACGGTAGCCCGCCCTTATGTCGTCATACAGAATTACGAACTTACCGCAATGCAGTTCCCAAATGCGTGTAACGCGTTGAAGAAAGAACAACCGAATCTGGTCAGTTTTTAGCTCCCCGCTACAGCCTAGGGGGATTTCTAAAAGACGCGTTTTCCCGAAAGGGACGGGTCCAAAACCGTGGGTGAGACTGTAACTCCCCGACGGGAAATCGAAATTTTGAACGGTGCCGTCTTGCGTGGCTGCAGTGACGTTCGGCCTTTCTTGACTCATCCTTATGACCCTAGCATGTAAGGTCACCAAGTTCCTTTCCAAAGGAGGCGGATTTAAAATGACAACCATTAGGGGATATAATAATACTGTCACATACATTGTAAGAAATATTATTGAGTTTTTGTATCGTTTTACTTCTCTGCTAATAATTTTTAGAAAATTCACAAACATCTCCTCTCCATTCCACGTCTCCATCTGGCAAGGCGAGTGCGAAGGCAGACGGTCAACTCACACGCGCAAAGATTGCTGTCGGACCGCGATTTTTGATGATCGTCACAGAGTCAGACGAAAATTGCCATCTGTATCCAGAAAAACCCCCGGACGTAGCATTTTTGATGACAAAGAAGTTCCGGTCACCTGTCTACCGGGAAGCGCGGCTTAATTTGCAGACAGGTAATCACCGACGGGGTTTTAAAAACTTGTTTCATTTTTAATGGTTACTATTATGGCCCAAACGAGCCACCTTGCTAGGATAGGTAACCAATTGCTAACGATTTCGGCTGGGACGTCCAACGTCTGAAGTAGCCGCACCCGGTCCAACGTTGAACAGGTGGAGTGGGCCGCCATTGATCGGTCCGCGTCGGGCGGAAGTCGACCCATTAGAGACGACCAACTTTCCAGGCAGCGGACGTTCGCAAATCGTGGCGGTGCACGCGTGCGACTCGGGTCGAACTGTGAACTTTCAAACTTGCTGCTCAGACGTTTTTCTGTCAAACGCGAAAAATGGTAAAGAAAGAGTGTTATCGGCCGTTAATACAACCGTGTATCACTGCGTTCCAAGGACGAAAAACCGACGCGTACACGGGAAGAATGGCTCTAATACCGGAGCGGCATGGCAGTCAATTATCGAACGCTAGGGATGACATCAAAAACAACGGCAAGATTTGTCGGTTTTGGGACAGGTATCTTCATTGCATTAGCTACCTTTATTGTTTTATATTTCTTCAGTCGTTCTTCGTCAGTAGCGCTCAAAGCTTTGACGACGGCTGCAATGCTCTACGCGATAGCGTTTGTTATTCAAATCATAAGACTAATCCGCTTAAATAAGCGCGATCCATGACGAATGAACGCTACATTGTCGGCAAGTCAGACGGCGTTGTCGAATGGCTGAAAGCGGCCGGCTAATGCCCACTGCAATTGGCCCTACCCGACCAGGACATATTTCGAATCGTTCGCATGAGCACGCTCGCAGTGTCCCGTCTATGGAACAATGCACGAGCTTTTAAATCATCATCTGAGGTTCGCGATGGACCAGAATGACGAAATTAAGATCGGCACGGTCGAAAAAGCTTCGCTGGGCATTTTGGCCGCTGGTGCCGGAATTGTGCTCGCCTTCGTCATTTGGAACATAACCCTTAACTTGCTCATGTATCACAGCCTCACCGAGCCAAGGCATCTTCCCGAGGGATCCGACTTGGGCGCGGATTTGCTATGTTAATTACCATCCCCGAGCTGCTTATACTTTTACCGGTATGCGTTATATCGATCGTTTCGCTCCTTCGAAAGCTGAGATAGCAGCCGGTCGCAATCAACAATTTCCGCTCCAACGGTCAGAAGTATCTGATACGTAAGGTAGATCACGATTGTTAACGATGTTTCCAGCGGCGCTAGAGGGCCGTAGTTGGTCGATACGCGTCGCACGAAGTTCGTCGACTAGTATCGCGCCACCTCGGCTTCGCTTACCACGCACTAAATACGAACCACCCGCTCAATTTCCGCCACCGTCATTTCCAGCGCATCGTCGCGGGCGCAATCCACCACTCGCCGCTCCTTGATCCCCCTCAACCATGTCAACTGCCTTTTACACAACTGGCGCGTAGCGAATACGCCTTTATCGCGCATGGTCGCGTAGTCGATTTCCCGATCCAGATATTCCCAAGCCTGCCGATATCCCACACAGCGCATCGATGGCATCGTCGGTGTTAAATCACCCCGCGCGCGCAGGCTTTCGACTTCTTCTATCAGGCCCGCCTTCAACATTTCGTCGAAGCGCTTTTCGATCCGCCGATGCAGCACGCTTCTATCCGATGGCTCCAACGCAATCGGAACGAATTCAGGTTCGCCATCCTGGCTCTTTTTCGGGTCTTTCAATATTGCGGATAAAGCCCTGCCGCTCAGCATGAACACTTCCAGCGCGCGCTGAATTCGCTGCGAGTCGTTAGGCGCCAACCGCGCCGCGGTTTCTGGATCAATCAAAGCTAATCGCGCATGCAAAGCAGGCCAGCCGTCGCGCGCCGCTTCTGCATCGAGTTCAGCGCGCATTTCCGGATTAGCTTCGGGTAACTCATTCAACCCACGCGTCAATGCCATGTAATACAGCATCGTCCCGCCGACCAATAGCGGAATCCCTCCACGCGCTTCAATCTCCGCCACCAGCTTCAAGGCATCATTGCGAAACTGCGCCGCGGAATAAGCTTCAGTCGGATCGATGATATCGATCAGATGATGCGGCGCCATCCCGCGTTCTTCCGCAGTCGGTTTAGCCGTGCCTATATCCATCCCGCGATAAACCAGCGCCGAATCCACGCTGATAATTTCCACCGGCCGCCGCTGCGCGAACGCGAGCGCGGCCGCCGTCTTTCCCGATGCCGTCGGCCCGAGCAAACACGCAATCCGCCGCGCGCTCATTGGCCGCGCATGAAAAGTCGGTCGAGATCGCCGAGCGTCAACTGGAACCAGGTCGGACGGCCGTGGTTGCACTGGTCGCCACGCTCGGTGGCTTCCATCTGGCGTAACAGGCCGTTCATCTCGTCCAGCGTCAGCCGCCGGTTTGCTCGCACCGCGTGATGGCAGGCCAGCGTACCCAGCAATTCATGCTGTCGCTCGGTCAATACCCGCGAGCCGCCGTAAGCCTGCAAATCGGAAATCACGGCGCGCGCCAAAGACTGCAAATCGGCATCTTTCAGCAGGGCAGGGACCGCGCGAATCGCTATCGAGCCGGGTGACAGAATCGCAAGGTCGAATCCCAACGCGTCCAGCACCTCGCGCTCTTCCTCGACTACGCCCATTTCCACCGCATCGACGGTCATCGTGACGGGAATCAGCAACGGCTGAACAGCGATCGCCCGATCAGCCAGCGAGTTCTTGAACTGCTCGTAAAGGATGCGCTCGTGGGCCGCGTGCATGTCCACGATGATCAACCCCTGCGCGTTCTGCGCCAGTACGTAGATGCCATGAATCTGGCCCAGCGCGAAGCCCAGCGGTTGTTCGTCTGCAGGGAAATCGGGCACACCCGGCATCGCGGCGTAGAGCGGCGCGCTGGGCTGGTTCGGCGAGTAAGCCTCAGAGGAGTTGACGCCAGCGGCAAGCGTCGAGCCCTGCGGCGTGCCGGCGTTCACATCGCGGTGGCCGAATAAAGCGTCGTACAGTGCCAGCGGCTGCGCGACCGGCAGATTCCCCTGAGTCATCCGCGATTGCCGCAGCCAGTTCGTACCGCTGTCGGTCTTGTGCCCCGAGCCCAGCGTGGAATCGTTTAGCGAACCCGTGCCCATGCCTGCCAAGCCCGCGCCCGCATACGGCCGGGCGCTGAACGGAGCGATACCCGTCGGTTGGAGTTGCGCGGCGTGGCCACCGGCTGTCGTTTCCGGCGATGCCCCCGCGTTACGCGCCAACGCACGCTGCACGGCGTGGAACACGTACTGATGGATCGAGCGTGAATCGCGGAAACGCACTTCGATTTTCGACGGATGCACGTTCACATCCACCGATTCCGGCGGCAGATCGAGGAACAGGACGTACGACGGATAGCGGTTGCCGTGCAGCACGTCCTCGTAAGCGGCGCGCACGGCGTGCGTCAGCAGTTTGTCGCGCACGAAGCGGCCGTTGACGAAGAAGTATTGCTGATCGGCGCGGCCACGGCTCGCGGTCGGCAGGCCGGCGCAGCCATACACGGCCAGCGGCCCGGCGCGTTCGTCGAGCGGCAGATGCGCGGTGGCGAAGACATCGCCGAGAATTTTCGCCACGCGAGTGGACGGGTCCGACGCATTCCAGTGCTCGACGGCTTTGCCGTTATGGATCACCGATATCGCGATGTCCGGCCGCGCCAAAGCGACGCGCCGGATCACTTCCAGGCAATGCCCGAGTTCGGTCTGCTCGCTTTTCAGGAATTTGCGGCGCGCGGGCGTGTTGAAGTACAGCTCGCGCACCTCCATGGTCGTGCCGATCGTCCCGGCCGCCGGCGAGATCGCGCCGGTCTGGGCGTCGATGCGGGTCGCATGCGCGCACGCCGCCGTCCGGCTGGTGATGAAAAGCTCCGCCACCGACGCAATCGACGCCAGCGCTTCGCCTCGAAACCCCAGCGACGCCACGGCTTCCAGTTCGGCAAGCGAGCGGATCTTGCTGGTGGCGTGGCGCAACAACGCCAAGGAGAGTTCGGCGGGAGGAATGCCGCAGCCATCGTCGACGATCATGATCCGCTTCACGCCGCCCTCGTCGAGGGTGATCCGCAAGCTCGACGCGCCGGCATCCAGCGCGTTTTCGAGCAACTCCTTCACCACCGACGCCGGCCGTTCGACCACTTCGCCCGCCGCGATCTGGCTGATCAGCTGGTCGGGCAAGGGCTGAATGGCGCGCGTCAAGCGCCCGGCGGGGGCGGAGGAGTGGGATACGGTGTCGGATGAATCGATGAGATCGGGCATGTCGAAATTATAAAGCTTCACGCGCGTGAACGATTTCGCCGCCGTTCGGTCTGCCATTACGCGTTTGCCAGTCACCGAACGGCATACCGTTCTAAGCGTTTCCGAACAGCGAAAACGGGCCGTTTAGCGCTAAAACTCGCCAATGAACACGCGCTTCGCGAATTTTCCGGCGGCGAGTTCGGTATCATGGCGCGACTGTTTTTATCGCAACGTTTTCGCAACGATGCGCCCGCGCGTGCACGTTGTTGTTGCTGGTTTCCCGCTCATTTCATCCTGGTCGAGGCCCCCTTTTGGATACGCTGCTGTCATTCCTGAGTCTTATTCTCCACATCGACAAATCGCTCGGTTTCTTCATCCAGCATTACGGCGGCTGGGTGTACGCGGTGCTGTTCCTGATCGTTTTCTGTGAAACGGGGCTCGTGGTGTTGCCGTTCCTGCCGGGTGACTCGCTGCTGTTCATTGGCGGCGCGTTCGCGGCGAGCGGGTCCATGGATCTCGGCGCGCTGATCGCCCTGCTGCTGATCGCGGCCATTCTCGGGAATACGGTGAATTACTGGATTGGCCGCGCGATCGGCCCCAAGGTATTCGATACCCATATTCCCGTGCTCGAACGTTTCCTCGATCGCGAAGCGCTCCGCAAGACGCAAGGCTTCTACGAGCGGCACGGCGGCAAAACCATCGTGCTCGCGCGCTTCGTGCCGATCGTGCGGACGTTCGCGCCCTTTGTGGCGGGCGCATCGGCGATGAAAGCCTCGCGTTTTCAATTGTTCAACATACTCGGCGCGCTGATCTGGGTATTGTTGCTCGTGTTGCTCGGTTATTTCTTCGGCAATATCCCGTTTATTCGCCAGTATCTGAACGTGATCGCGCTGGTCGGCGTGTGCGCGGCAATCGTGCCGATTGCGCTGGGCGCGTTGTGGAAAGTTATGCGGCGTAAAGCGGGTAATTGAGCTGGATTGAGTGACTCAAAAGCGTGGTTCTAAAGCGCATAAATCACGGGCACGCTACTCGGCCCGCTGGCGTCTTCGCCGCCAAAACGTAAAAGGTTAGAATGCCGAATTGTCGGCTCGGTGGTTCGAATATCGAGATGAACGATTCCGGCGTTTCGTGAATTAACGTTAAATGTTTTATGCTGGCGAAGGTTGGCGAGGTCTCATAGCTGATGTTGGAACGAACAAGAAGTGAAGCGGGAGCGGCGGGTAACTGGCGTCGTCTCAGGCTGGCGGTGGCGGTGCTGGGTGTAACGGCGCTGCTCGCCGGCTGCGGGATTTTTGGTTGCGGCGGCAGTGCAACGAACGGCGGGGCTTTTGGCGGATGTGGCGCCGGCATGCGGTTCTAAGCGCTTGGACGCAGCCCGGAAATATCGATAACAGGAAGTCAGGGAAAACGGCAAGCATGGCGGTATCGCGTTCAGGTAATTCAGGATGGGCCGTCATCGGCCGCGGGGGAGTGCTCGGTGCGCTCGTTTCCATTGGCGTGGCTGTTTCCATCGCCGGTTGCTCGACGGCGCTGACGCCCGCGCCTATCGTCGAACAGTCGACGGGCGGCACGAGCTCGCCAGCGTTGATCCCCACCACGCCGCCGGGCGCCGGGTCCGCCGGGCCGGTCGCCATCGCGCCGGTGCAGGCGGATGCGGGGCCCGGGTTCTATCGGGTGAAACCGGGCGACACGCTCTATGGCATTGCACGCGCCCAAAAGCAGCGGCCGTCCGATCTCCTCAAGTGGAACAACCTGCCTGAGAGCAAGCAGGTCAACATCGACCAGTTGTTGCGCGTGGCGCCACCGGGCAGCACCGGCACGGCCGCCAACGGTGACGACTGGAGCAAACAGGCTTCATCGGCGGCGGGATCGAAGGCAGGGCCGCCGATCATCGGCGCACCGCCCGCTACGGCGAGCAATAACAACGCCCCGGCCGACACCAGCACGCCCGCGATCAATTCGAAGGGCGCGTGGCTCACATGGCCGGCACAAGGCGACGTGATCACGAAGTTCGGCGAAGGCGGCAGCAAGGGTATCGATATTGGCGGCAAGCTCGGCGAACCCGTGAAAGCCGCGGCGGCGGGCAGGGTGGTGTATGCGGGCAGCGGTTTGCGCGCTTACGGACAGATGATCATCGTCAAGCACAGCAACGACTTCCTGACCGCCTATGCGCACAACGGCAAGTTGCTGGTGAAGGAAGGCGATACCGTGCGCCAGGGCGCGACCATCGCGGAAATGGGGACCGGGCCGAGCAACAAGCCGCTGCTGCACTTCGAACTGCGCAAGTCGGGGCAGGCCGTGGATCCGGTGCCGTCACTGAAGAAGGCCGGCTGATGAATACGGCGGGCATTGCGCGTGCAGCGGGAGCCAGGCCGATATGAAAAGGCTCATGCTCGCTGCCGCATGCGTGTCCGCTGTCCTCTTGGCCGGCTGCAACGACCAGCAAAACGCGGATGCCATGAACAAGCTCAAAGCGTTTTTCAACGCCGTCAAACCAGACACGCTGCTGCTCAAGGACCTGACGCCGGGCGTGACGACCGAGGCACAGATTCGCGATCAGATGGGTGAGCCGGAAACGGCGCGAACCTATACCGACGGCTCGAAGCGTCTTGAGTATCCGCGTGGCCCGGCGGGCACGAATACCTATTTCGTCGATATCGATGCAAACGGCAAGTTCGTCTCGGTCACGCAGGTGCTGACGGCGGAGAACATCGCCAAGGTACGGCCGGGTATGACGCAGGACGAAGTGCGGCGCCTGCTGGGCAAGCCGACTACCATCGCCGAATATCCGCTCAAGAAGGAGCGCGTGTGGAGCTGGCATTGGGAGGAGGGCGGTGTGACGCGCGATGCCATGTTCAACGCGCATTTTGGCCCCGATGGCATTGTGACGACCACATCGCGATCGGAAGCATTAGGCGGCGGCAAGCATTGAGTTGCGCGGCGGGGCGTTTCAATATCGGCACCCATACTGATGGATCACCAAAAACCAAAAACACGCGCTTGAGCCCGAGGCGTTGATGGCGCTCGCGGCGCGTCATCGCGCGGACCGGGCGTTGACGTTGAAAACGCTTCAGACGGCCGACGCGCTCTGGCAATGCG
This sequence comes from Burkholderia sp. S171, assembly GCF_009766085.1. Taxonomy (GTDB): domain Bacteria; phylum Pseudomonadota; class Gammaproteobacteria; order Burkholderiales; family Burkholderiaceae; genus Caballeronia. Next base: position 132,423 of record NZ_LMUF01000026.1, read on the forward strand.
GCCGCGGGCACGCATGGGACGACGGCGTGAGCGCCGCGCAGAACGTGCGCCGCATGAACTGTGCAACGCAGCGCCGCGAACAGCACACGGAGCGGCTGAAGGCCCTTGCCAAGGAGCGGGGCGGTAGATTGTTATCGGCGAGTTATGTTGATGCCGCCACGCCGTTGCGATGGGAATGCGCATTCGGGCATGGCTGGGACGCGCAAGCGGACGCTGCCACGCGCCGCTGGTGTGCGGAGTGCACGCGTCGAGGCGTGCACGACGCGCTGACACCCCATCGCCCTGAAGAAGGGATTGCACGCGACGGCCGGTGATCTCGCACGCATGGTCTGACGTTTGGATGAGCAGGTGCCGCGAGGACCGCTCGTAAATTATTTTCGATTCATCCGGAATAGACGGGGAAAAAATGGGTTCGCCCTAGTACCAACCCGTTAAACACTCTGGAGTCGAAAATGAAAAAGATTGCCCTGTTCGTTGTGTCCGCTGCTGTCCTCGCATCGTCAAGCGCATTTGCCCAAGCTCAGGGCCTGACCCGCGCCGAGGTCCGCCAACAACTCGTTGAAGCGCAGCAAGACGGTTCGCAACTCGTCAGCAACGCTTCTTATCCCGATGTAGCTCGCATCTATACGAATCAGGTCGCACAAGCCAGGCAGGGCACATCGGCCTATGGTGGCGTGGCAGCCGGTTCGAGCGTCAGCTCGTCGCGCTTTGCGAATGTCGGCAGCCCGAGTCATGAGGCGTGTGTCGGGCCGTACAGCTTCTGCAACATCTATGCGGGTTCTTGATGAACGCACGGACGACCCGTTCATAGTTTGCTTGAGCTGCGGGTCGTACTTTCGTGATTGCACGGGCTTAAGCGATTAGCGTTAGCTGCTTGCACGAATTATCGTAGAAGGATCAGTTGAGGCACGGTGTCCGAGTCGCACCATACGATCGCGTTTTGCCTATACTGCATACTCAATTGTTTTGCATCACTAAGTGTTATTCCAAGAACCAGGAAGCTCGGCTCGCCCGGCCATGTCCCCGACGGGTGCTCGCCGATCCCTTCGATAAAGCGCAGTCCCATGCCGCCAAGCTGTTCTGCAAGCGCGGCTTGCCGGACCGCATTGTCCGTTGCACGGGTTAACGTGCTGAACGGATTCGCCGCCGTGACAAACGCACTGCAGTCGACGTCAAAGGCCCGATGAAGTTTCGCAAGTTCGGGATTGGCGTGGCCTATGCGCAGCGTTGCCGGAGCATCACCCAGGACACGATAATGCGTTTCCTCGTAAGCCCGGAGCGTGTCCGGGTCGATGGCCGAATTGAATTGCAAAGCAATCTCCTTGGCGCTAGGGCGAACACCGCCTGCATTCTGTAGAAATCGTATCAGACCGAATCGAGTGTTGTTGCGTCTCGAAGTCGAGCGAAAAGCGATGCCGCTTCATTGTGCGCAAATCCGCAACGCGGCATTTCCCTTTCACGCTTGAACAATTCCGCTACAGCATCGATAGTGAAAACCAACCGCCGCGCGCTCGACTAACCGGCAGGGAACACACAATTACTTTTGTGGAGTTCAGGTTGGCCAAGACGACTCGAGCGACCTGCTTCATCGAAAGCGATGGGGCGGAGCTATTCCCCGATGTGTGGTCCGTCGAAGCCACGGACTTTATAGCGGCATTGGATCGCGAATTTTCCCAGCCGCGCCAGCACATTCTCCACTATCGCAAAGAGTGTTCGGGCCATCGCCTGAATGGCGGTCACTTCGAATTCTTAGCCAGCACAGCCGGCATCCGCAATGATCCGGATTGGCGCGTTCCTGCACCTCCCCAAGATTTGATCGACAGACGCGTGGAGATTGCCAGTCCGGCAGAGAACCGGAAGGTTGTCATCAACGCGCTCAATGCCCGTGCGCAAGTATGGGTGGCCGATCTGGAAGACGCGATGTCGCCCACCTGGCACAACGCCATGGCGAGTCAGCGGAACCTGAGAGAAGCGGTCATGGGCGATATCGCCTACCTTGATCCGCGGGGCAAGCACTACAGGCTCGAAGGCGGCACGACCGCGATCATCGTCAGGCCGCGCGGCTGGCATTTGCCTGAGCGGCATGTGACGGTCGATGGACAAGCGGCATCAGCTAGTCTGGTTGATTTCGGCCTGTACTTCTTTCATTGTGCGCGCAGGCAACTAGCGCGCGGCAGCGGGCCTTATTTCTACTTGCCGAAGCTTGAGAATCACCTCGAAGCGAAGCTGTGGAACGATGTATTCGAATTTGCGCAGGACTGGATGGGGATTCCCCGTGGGAGCATACGTGCCACTGTGTTGATCGAGCACATTGGCGCCGCATACGAAATGGATGAAATCCTGCATGCGCTTGGGCCCCACGCGGCGGGGTTAACCGCTGGACGCTGGGATTATCTGTTTAGCATAGCGAAGGAATTTAGAAATCGACCGGATTTTGTCCTGCCCGACCGTGCGGAATTGACGATGGGACTGCCGTTCATGCGCGCCTACACCGAGCTTCTGGTCCGCACGTGCTAGCAAGGACATCGATATTTTTGTGCCCGATCCGCAATACTAGGGTTTGTGAATCCGCGCATCAGCGATGTTGCGTCGGATATCACGACTGAGTATGAAGAGCACGCGCAATTCGTGAAGCTGCTTCTGCCTGAAGGCGAGATTGACTTTGTTGTTTCGTCGAATCTGACTAACGCCGGATACGATCTATGGACCCTGCTCGATCGGCCGGTAAAAGTGGAGACGGCTGCTGAAATCGTGGCGAAGAAAATGTGGCATCGAGGTGATCGTGCGACCGCGCGTGATCTATTTGACCTCAGTCTCGTGATTAAGCGTGACCCTGCTGCATTGCTGGCGGCTGGTGAATTCCTGATCCGCCACCGAGACATTTTTCTTGAGCAGTTGGCTTCGCGTGACGTGTTCATCCGTCAGAGGTTCTCGGACATTCAGACCTTGGACTACACACCCACCTTCGATCACGCCGTTACTCTCGCGACTGAGTTTTTGAGAGAGATTCCCGAGGGGAAACCGCTGCCCAAGTCACGATTGCGCCGACCTTGATTGATTGTTTTCTTGAGTTGAGAGCCGTAAAAAAAGGGGACGGCGACCGTGATGGGTGCTGCGCGGGAGGCCCAGACTGGCTTGCTCATCGCGTTAGAACAACAAACAATTCACTAGAGATGAAACCTGACGCAGCGAGCGCGCCTTGAGTCTGGGAGTGACACTCAAAAAAGAGTCGGACGGCGGAGGCGAGCCCAGGTAGTTGTAGCCCGAACGAAATCCGGATCCTTCGTTGAGCCTCTCCAACGAGAAAAGGGCTCAGCTTGCGCTGAGCCCTTTATGTCTTTGGTAGGCCGTACGGGATTCGAACCTGTGACCAACGGATTAAAAGTCCGCTGCTCTACCAGCTGAGCTAACGACCCAAAGAGCCGAAATTATAGTCACATGGACCACAAGTTGTCAACGGAGCGTAAAAATGCTCCGCATCACGGAACGAAGAAAAAGCAAAAGAAACCTAAAGAAAAAGCCCGCAGCAACCACGCTACGGGCTCTTTCACGAGAGGCGCAAGACCAGCTTCGCTTACTTCACCTGCGACATCTTGCTTTGAGCCGACTGCGCGGCTTCCGTTCCACCGTACTGCGAGATGACTTGATCCAGCGTCTTTTTCGCAGCGGCTTTCTGACCCTGCTCGATCTGGTTGTTCGCGATCGCGAGCAGCGCATCGGGCGCCCGCGGATGCGTCGGATATTTCGTCACCAGATTTTGCCAGGTTGCTGTCGAACCCTTGTAATCACGCAAAGCATACTGCGCATTGCCCAGCCAATATTGCGCGGTGGGCTGGTACGGACTGTCCGGATACTTGGCGACAAACGTCTTGAACGACGCAGCAGCGTTCTTGAAGTCGCCATTACGGAACTGCGTCGATGCCGCGTTGAACGATTCAGTCTCGCCGGGCTGCACCGTCCCTTGCACGCCATCCACCGTTTGCTGCTGCGGTTCGAACTTCTTCAACCGGCCATCGAGGTCAGTGTAGTAGTCCTTTTGCTGCTTTTGCACCGTCGTCAATTGGTTGGCCAAGTCCTCGTTCTGGCCTCGAAGCGTAGCGACCTGCTGATTCAACTGGTCGAGACGATTCGATTGGTCGAGGATCGTGCGCTGAGCGGCGGACAACTGGCTAGCCAAGCTGTCCGTTTTCGTGCGCAAATCAAGCACGGCTTTACGCGCTTCATTGTCGTCGAACAACGCCGCGTGCGCTGACCCGCCGACCACGGCCGAACCTAACAAACAAGCAACTGCGACCGCGCGCAGCGAGGGGAAGCGATACAACATACGGCGACTCACCCGTGACTGGTTACGTTACTGTTGATAAGCGAGATCAGCGCGGCGATTCTGCGCCCACGAGGACTCGTCATGCCCGGTTGCCTGCGGCTTTTCCTTGCCCAGACTCACGGCTTCCATCTGCGAATCGGCCACGCCCAGCAGCGACATCGCGCGACGCACAGCTTCAGCACGCTTCTGGCCCAGCGCCAGGTTGTACTCGCTCGTGCCACGTTCGTCGGTGTTGCCCTGGATCAGGACGTGACGGTCCGGATGGCTCTTCAGATACTGCGCGTGTTGTTGCAGCAGCGGCTGATAGTCGTCACGAACAGCGTAGCTGTCGAAGTCGAAGTAAATGCTGCGCTTTGCCAGCGGGCTGTTCGGATCGTTCAGCGGATCGACATTGACCTGTTGAACTGCGTTCGCGTCGGGTTGCGTGCCGATCGCGCCTTTGTTTGCACCTTCATCCAGCTTCACGCCTGAATGACATGCGGCCAATGCACCGACCATCGCCACTGCAAAGCCGATACGAATTTTAGACATCATGGTTACTCTCCTTGTGTGTTGCTGCTTAAGTTATTGCGTGAGGTTTATTGCATGAACGGACCCCAGGACGGCTCGCGTACGCTGCCCCCCTGAAGCGACAAGACTTGCCGCGTACGACCATCGGTCGACACAGCCGCCAACACGCCACGCCCGCTCACCTGGGTGGCGTAGAGGATGTACTGACCATTCGCCGCAAAACTGGGCGATTCGTCATTCGTGGTGTCGGTCAGGCCAGTCGCCGTGCCGGACGCGAGGTCCAGCAAATACAACTTGAAGCCGCCGCCAACACGCGAAATGTACGCAATCTGCTTGCCGTCCGGGCTCACTCGCGGGCTTGTATTGTAATTGCCCGTGAATGTGACGCGCTGTGCCTGGCCTGCGCTTTCGCCGTTCGCAGACATCTTGTAAATCTGGGGCTGGCCGCCGCGGTCGCTCGTGAAATAAATCGTGTTGCCATCGGGAGAGTAAGCCGGCTCGGTATCAATCGAGCTGCCGAGTGTCAGGCGACGCAGACCGCTACCGTCCGCGTTCACCTGGAAAATCTGCGTGTTGCCGGTAGTCGACAGGGCGACCGCAAGCTTGCGGCCGTCCGGCGACCACGCCGGTGCACTGTTATTGCCTTTCTGATTCGATACGATCACACGCTTGCCTGTCGGCAGGTCGTGGATATAAACAACGGGTTTTTTCTTCTCGAACGAGACGTACGCAACCTTGGTGCCGTCAGGCGACCATGCCGGCGAGATGATCGGTTCGGGGCTGGACAGCGCGATGCGCGCATCCTGGCCATCGGAGTCCGAAATCTGTAATTGATAGCGGCCACCGGTCTTGATCACATACGACAGGCGCGTCGCGAAAACACCACGATCGCCCAGCAATTTTGCGTAGATATAATCCGCGACCTTGTGCGCGCTCATCCGCAGACCGCTTTCCGGGCTGACGAGCGACAGGCCGCCCAGGCTCTGCTGCTTAACCGTGTCGTAGAGGCGGAAGCGCACTTCGTACTGGCCGTTCGGCAGGCGATTCACGCTGCCGGAGACAAATGCATCCGCGCCTTTCGCTTTCCAGCTGCCCAAGTCGACGGAATCCGTCTCCGACACGGGCGTGGCGCCTGCATCGATATTCGTAAACTTGCCGCTGCGCGCCAGATCCTGACGAACGATCGCGCTGATCTGCTGCGGCGAATTCGCTTCGTTGGCAAACGTGGCGGTAGCAATAGGAAATTGGGTAGAACCCACGCCCGTAACAAGCACATTCAACTGCGCGTGTGCGGCGGTACCCGCGGCGATCAGGCAGGATGCAACGAGTGTTTTCAGGCCAAGCTTTGTCATCAAACTCATGTATCTGGTTCCAGAAAAAGCGATTTTTAAACTATCGGCGGCAGCAGAACAGACCGCCGAATGCACAATTCGTTCCCATCAGGGCTCATTGTGCGCTCTCGTTTTACCATGTCCGTTCAACCACCCGCCGGACGCAACGTGATCGTAAACGTGCCGGGCGCCTGACCATTCGTGTCCAGGGGCATCGGATCCGAGCGCTGAACAGCACGGAGCGCAGCCTGGTCCCACTGCTCGTTGCCGCTCGAACGTTGGATCGATGCCGACAACAACGTACCGGTCGACGGCGACACACGCACCGAGACCACGGTCTCAAGTCCCGCCGTTTCGCCTCCCCACGTGATGTTCGGACGCACGCGTCGCTGCACCTTCTCCGCGTATCCCGACGATGTCGCCGTGCCACCCGCGCCACTGCCAGTGCCACTCTTGGCCAATCCGTTGCCGCTGGAGCTGGTGCCGCCACCCGCCTGGCCCTGCAAAGCTGCGAGCCGGGCATTACGTTCCTTATCGAGCTTGGCCTTCGCCTGCGCGTCGGCCTGAGCCTTGGCTTTCGCCTTCGCGTCTGCCTGAGCCTTGGCCGCCTTGGCGTCCGCCTGCTCCTGAGCCTTCGTTTCTGCTTCCTTCTGCTGTTCCGCGGCTTTCGCTGCGTCAGCTTGCTTCTCTTTAGCTTGCTCGGCTTTCTGCTGATCCTGCTTCTGCTGAGCGAGCTGCTTTTGCTTATCGGCTTGTTTCTGCTTGTCCTGAGCCGCTTTTTGCGCCGCCAAGGTAGCTTGTTGCGCGGCTTGTTGTGCCGCGAGCTGCTGCTGACGCTTGGCCTCGGCTTCCTGATCGGCCAGTTGCTGCGCCCGCTGCTGTTCAGCGAGCTGCGCGGCACGCGCCGCCGCTTCCTGCTGTTTACGCTTCTTTTCCTGCAACGCGATGTCAGCTTCCTCATCCTTCGCCGGTGGCGGCGCCGGCTGCGCCTTGATAGGCGGGGCGGGCGGTGTAACAGGGCGAGGCGTAGGCGCCGACAAGTCCGGGATCTCGGTCCACAGCTCTGCCTCGGCGCCCGCCGGGGTGTTGTTCTGCCAGTTGACGCCGTGATACAGGAGGATGCCAAGCAACACATGCATCAGCGCGGCGAGCGCGAACGCCTTCCATGTCCCGCGTTCACGCGGCGGACGGATGGGGCGCGCGCTGGTCCGCGCGCCAGGGTGCCCGCTGGGCTGCCGATTCATCATTGCGATTTGACTAACAATCCGACCCGTTTGACGCCCCGCGCCTTCATATCGGACATTACATTCATGACGACTTCATATTTCACGGTCTTGTCGGCGGCAATCACGACGGGCTGGTCGGGATGCGATTCCTGCCGATTCAGCACGAAAGTCCTGAGGTCGCCCTCTGTCATGCTCTGCTGCTGCGACGCGCCGCTGTCGTCCTTGTAGCGCACGGTCATGCTGCCGTCGGCCTTGATATTGACCACGACCGGAGGCGTTTGCTCCTGCGGCGCAGCGTTGCCGACCGTTGGCAGGTTGATGATGGAAGGCGAGACGAGCGGGGCGGTCACCATGAAAATGACGAGCAGCACGAGCATCACGTCGATGTACGGCACGACGTTGATGTCGGACATGGCGCGCCGTGAACTGCCGCGCATGCTGGAACGCATTGGACCTCCGGCCATTCTGAACTCCTTAGTGAGCCTGACGCTGCAAGATGTTCGAGAACTCTTCGATAAACGTTTCGAAGCGGATGGCGAGGCGGTCGATATCGTGTGCGTAGCGGTTGTACGCCACCACCGCCGGAATGGCGGCGAACAGGCCGATTGCCGTAGCCACCAGCGCCTCGGCAATACCCGGCGCCACGTTCGCAAGCGTTGCCTGCTGGACGTTAGCGAGGCCGCGGAACGAATTCATGATCCCCCAGACCGTGCCGAACAAACCAATATACGGACTGACCGAACCCACCGACGCGAGAAACGCCAGGTTCACTTCGAGCACATCCATTTCACGCTGGAACGCGGCGCGCATCGCGCGGCGCGAGCCGTCGAGCGTGGCCGCCGGATCGTTCATGCGGCGCTCCTTGCCCTTCAGGAACTCACGCATGCCCGATTCGAAGATACGCTCCAGTGCACCGATGGTATGGCGGTTGTTCGCCGCGCTCTGGTAAAGCGCCTGCAGGTCGCCGCCCGACCAGAAATCGCGTTCGAAGCGCTCGGTCTGGATCCGTGCGCGCCGAATCGCAAACCACTTGCGAATGATGTAAGTCCACGACAACAACGACAGTATCAGCAACAGCGCCATGACGGCCTGCGCCAACAGGCTGGCATGGATGACGAGAGAAATGATCGACAGATCTTGTGTAGAGTTCATAAAAGTCCGCTGTTACGTCCCAAAGGGGCGTCCGAGGTGCAACTGGCTGGAAATTGTCAGGCTTTCGACAAACGACTGAAAGCGTAGGCAGGTCCTGCCAGCACATGCTCGGTACTTCTGTGCCTGCATGCCTGATGGCACGCCGGCTCGATTCAGTTAAGTTCAGGTCTGGATGAAGCCAAAGGGTCTTTGTCTACATGGGTTTTTCTGAACAAGATGATTTAAACGGTGTTGGCATCGCCATGGTTGACGCGTTGTTTGACACAGATTTTTGCGGTCCGCGACGTAATCCGTCGAGCACCGATGCGGGAATCCCGACCGGGCGGATGGCGCCAACACTGACCGACGCCACCTTGATGTCGCCGGAAGCCAGCAAGGTGCCGTCCCGCCACGCTTCCTGATGGAAATCCACCGATGCCCGGCCAATGCGCTCGATCCGGCTCATGACATGCACGACGTCGTCGAGGCGGGCGGGCGCCGAGTATTCCAGCGCCGTGCGCTTGACGACGAACAATACGCCGTCCGACTCGGCCAGTACACGCTGGTCGATACCGCACGCGCGCAACCATTCAGTGCGCGCCCGTTCGAAAAACTTCAGGTAGTTCGCGTAGAAGACAATGCCGCCGGCGTCGGTGTCTTCGTAATAGACCCGGAGCGGCCAATCGAAGGTCAAGAGGCCGTTCGCCTGCTGAGGCTCGCTGGTGGACATGTTCATCCGCGCATTTTACCGGAAGCCGCAAAACGTCCGTCGAATCGTGCTGCCGGCCGCTGCTTTCCGGCAACTATCGGCTGGACGCCTGGCGTGATCACTGACCCGGCTCAGCCGCGATACACGGTCAACGGAGCGAACGACTGCGCAACCGGCATCAACTCGATGGTATTGATATTCACGTGCGCCGGGCGCGTGGCGATCCAGTAGATGGAGTCGGCAATGTCCTCGGGAGTGAGCGGCTGCATGTCCTTATAGACATTCGACGCCTTCGAGTCGTCGCCTTTAAAGCGAATGTTCGAGAATTCCGTACCGCCGCACAGGCCCGGTTCTATGTCGGTTACGCGTAACGCCGTGCCAATCAGATCCGCGCGCAGGTTCAGGCTGAACTGCCGTACGAACGCTTTGGTCGCGCCATAAACGTTGCCGCCCGCATAGGGATACGTGGCCGCGACCGAACCCAGATTGAATACGTGCCCGCGATTGCGTTCGACCATGCCAGGCAACAGCGCGTGCGTGACCGTGACGAGCCCCTTGCAGTTGGTATCGATCATGTTGTTCCAATCGTCGAGGCTCGCGCGCTGTGCCGGTTCCAGGCCAAGCGCCAGGCCGGCATTGTTGACGAGCACGTCGATTTGCGAAAAAGCGTCCGGGAGCGCCGCGAGGGCTGATTTGACCGCAGATTCGTCGCGAACGTCCAGCTCGACGGGCAACAGCGCGTCGCCGAGTTCTTGCGATAGCGCCAGCAGGCGGTCTTTACGGCGCGCGGTCGCAATCACGCGATGCCCGCCTTTTACAAACGTGCGGGCAATGGCTGCGCCGAAGCCGGCAGATGCGCCAGTGACAAATACGATCATGTGCGGGTTCCGGTTTAATGTTGCTTGTCAGGATACGGAAAGTGAGTCTTCGCGCGCCGCCGCCCGGGCGCTCGCGAGAAAGCCGGACAGCGTACTTCCATTGCTGCGACGCGGCAAGTTGTGCGTTTTTATGTCAGTGAATAATTCAATCCGGCCCGATAAAGCCCGCTGAGCATCGCAAATTTCGCTCCCGGCCGGCAATTCTAGCCCTGGCGCGATGCTTCCACGCGGCGGCCAGCGGTACTTTATGGCCTTGGAAGCACCTATTTAAGGCGCTTTTCGGGAGTTGCCTATTCTCAGGCGGCCCATTAAACTAGGGCGCTCCAGCCCTGCGTAACTGGCGACAAGGATCTTCGGATCCAAGGTGGATTAACCCACCGGGAAGCGCAGGGTGTCGTTTTGCCGTTCGCCTGGGCAGCTGAGATCCGCACGCGTTCGTTGCGTTGCCGGTGGCTGTCCGTCTCGCGCAAACGGAGCTTCTCTCTTCCGCCTCGCTTGGGACCCATCGTGCTTCGCGCTCCAGCGGCGTGGCGCATATGCGCACGCGCGATCCGGTCAACTGGCATCCATTCAACGGAAAACGTATGTTTGATAAAGCCCAAAGCACTATTGCCCAAGTCGATCCGGAATTGTTTGCGGTGATCGAGCAGGAAAACCGGCGCCAGGAAGATCACATTGAGCTGATCGCGTCGGAAAACTACACAAGCCCGGCCGTCATGGCCGCTCAAGGCTCGCAACTCACGAATAAATACGCGGAAGGCTACCCGGGCAAGCGCTATTACGGCGGCTGCGAGTACGTCGATATTGTCGAGCAACTGGCGATCGACCGCGTGAAACAGCTGTTTGGCGCTGAAGCCGCCAACGTGCAGCCCAATTCCGGCTCGCAAGCCAATCAGGGCGTGTTCTTCGCCATGCTCAAGCCCGGCGACACCATCATGGGCATGAGCCTGGCCGAAGGCGGTCACCTGACGCACGGCTCGCCGGTGAACATGTCCGGCAAGTGGTTCAACGTGGTCAGCTACGGCTTGAACGAAGCCGAAGATATTGACTACGACAAAATGGAAGAGCTTGCTAAAGCGCACAAGCCGAAGCTGATCGTGGCGGGCGCGTCGGCGTTCGCACTGAAGATCGATTTCGAACGGTTTTCGAAGATCGCCAAGAGCGTTGGCGCATATTTCATGGTCGACATGGCGCATTACGCCGGCCTGATCGCAGCGGGTGTTTATCCGAACCCCGTGCCGTTCGCGGATTTCGTCACGACCACGACCCACAAGAGCCTGCGCGGTCCGCGCGGCGGCGTGATCCTGATGAAGGCCGAGTACGAGAAACAAATCAACTCGGCCATTTTCCCGGGCATTCAAGGTGGTCCGCTGATGCACGTGATTGCCGGTAAGGCCGTTGCGTTCAAGGAAGCGTTGTCGCCGGAATTCAAGGCTTATCAGCAGAAGGTCGTGGACAACGCGCGCGTGCTGGCTGAAACGCTGGTGCAGCGCGGCCTGCGGATTGTCTCGGGCCGCACCGAGAGCCATGTGATGCTGGTCGACCTGCGCGCGAAGCACATCACCGGCAAGGCAGCGGAAGCGGCGCTTGGCAAGGCTCATATCACGGTGAACAAGAACGCGATTCCGAACGATCCGGAAAAGCCGTTCGTCACCAGCGGCGTGCGTCTCGGCTCGCCGGCCATGACCACGCGCGGTTTCGGCGTGGCTGAGGCCGAGCAGGTGGGTAACCTGATTGCCGACGTGCTGGATGCGCCGGAAGACGAAGCCAACCTCGAGCGCGTACGCGCGAAGGTCGCCGCGTTGACCAAGCAATTCCCGGTCTACGGCTAAGCTATGCGCTGCCCTTTCTGCCGGCACGAGGACACGCAAGTGGCGGATTCGCGCGTGTCGGAAGACGGGGCGGCGATTCGCCGGCGGCGGCGTTGTCCCGCCTGCGACAAGCGTTTCACCACCTATGAGCGCGTGGAACTCGCGTTGCCGTCGGTAGTCAAGAAGGATGGCAGCCGCACCGAGTTCGATCGCGCGAAGATTGTGGCGAGCATGCAACTGGCGCTGCGCAAGCGCCCGGTTGCGGCAGACGCCATTGACGCCGCTGTTGCGCGGATCGAATACCAGTTGCTTGGCAGCGGTGAGCGCGAAGTTCGCAGCGACCGTCTGGGCGAGCTGGTGATGAACGAGCTGCGGCAGTTGGACACCATCGCGTACGTGCGTTTTGCTTCGGTCTACAAACGCTTTGAAGACGTGTCCGAATTCGAAGACGTGCTCGAGGAATTCCGGCGCGCTGCGCCGCGCAAATCCAGTCCCCGCAAACGCTGAGCGTTTCTGCATTTCCCTTTCCTTTCTCGCTTGAACCCTGCGTTGAACCCTGTGATCGTTTCGATAGTATGTCGAGGCTTTCGCACGTCCGATACTCGACCGATCGGCTAATGGCGGACATCGAAAAATCTCTTTAGATTGAGCGTTGGTTCAGTTCAGTCGATAAGGGATGCAGATGAATTTTCGATGTTTGTCAGGCTTCACGCTGGTCGAGCTCGCGGTCGTGCTTGCAGTGATCGCTGTGGTTGCCACGTTCGCTACGCCGTCCGTTGTCGTCTGGCATAAGCGCGATCAGATCGACACCCGGGCGCGCGTGATGATGGCCACGCTCACGCTGGCGCGCTCAGAAGCAATTCGGCGCGGGGCACGCGTGACCATGTGCCGGATCGATGCCGCGCACGCGTGTCTCGCGGCCAGCAAGCCCTGCAACGGCGGCTTGACCGACTGGTCATGCGGATGGGCGCTATTCGCCGATCGAGGCGGTGCGCGCGTGTTGTTGAGAATGCAGCCGGCGGCGAGCGGCATTGCTATTGTCGGCACGGGGAGTGAATTGTCGTTCACGCCGCCTTCGGGCCAGGTGATCGGCGGCTTTCGAAGCTTCGACTTCAGTGCGCGCGACAACGCGTTGGCGTCGCTTGGCGCGCGCGCGCCGTTGTATCCGGCTCGCGGCCGGCGGGCGGCCCCGGTTGACGCAAGGCGCGTGCGGAGCGGCGACATGACACGTTCATCGCGCAGTGTCGGCCGAGACGATTCACTGATCGAAGTCCTGATCGCGATGTCGCTGACGGCTATTACAGCGCTCGGGATTATCGGCGCGCAAATGTGGCTGGCTCGCAACGAACGTTCGCTGATGGCGCGCGAGCTTGCCACATCGATTGCGGATTCCGTTGCAGAGGGAATCCGTCGCGACGCCGATCGCGATCCGGTCATAACCCACTGGCGCGCGCGAGCCGCGGCGTTGTTGCCCGATGGCGATGTCGATGTGCTGGACCGTGGCGATGGTCTGCACATCGCGGTCGTGAAATGGCGGGCACAGGCATCGAGTGACGGTGAAGCGGTGTGTGCAGAACCGGGCGTGGGCGCAAAGCTCGCCTGCGTTGTCGTGGCGTTTGCACGATGACCGCTTCCAGATACCCGCAGCGTGGCCATACGCTGCTTGAGCTATCAATCTCGGTGGCGCTCGGCGTGCTGATCGTGCTCGCGACTATTTCGCTGTATCGCGGGCAGCGGTTTGCCTATGACCATGCAACGGAAACAACGCGCCTGCGCGACGCAGCAAGCACTGCCCTCGACCTGATTGGCCAGCAAGTTCAGATGGCGGGTTTCGTCCCGGCCGGGACTGGCCAAGACAAGGGTCCGCCGCTGTTCGGATGCTCTCCAGGCCGCCCGACCGGTAGCGACGCTGCGTCCGTGTGCGAGACACTTGCGAGCCGATCCGACGGCATAGTTGTCCGCTATGCCGCTGACACTATCTCGACGTGGCCGTCGTCGTCCGGCTTGCCGACCGACTGTCTCGGGCAGATATCGGCGGGTGAGTGGATCGTCAACCGCTACTACGCGAAGGCGAGTTCGTCCACGGTCGAGCCCGAGCTGTATTGCGAGGGAAGCGGCAAGCCCGGTACCGGGCAGCCACTGGTCGAGGGGATTGAACGGATCAAGTTCGGCTATTGGCTGAAGGATGCGTCGTTCTCCGTGGACGCCTCGGCGATCTCGCAGGACCGCTGGCCGCTGGTCGTCGCCGTGGACGTGTGCGTGCTCGTGCGAGGAGACAGTCCGAGCGCGGCAGCTCGCCCGCGTTATGCCGATTGCGATGGTGCGTCGGTCGTGTGCGCGGACGGTCGTATCCGGCAAGTTTTCCGGCGTCGCGTTGCACTGCGCAATGTAGCGATTACACCGAACGCTCCGAACAATGCAGGAGCGGCATCGTCATGAAAAAACATTTCCGCTTGCGTAGAAGTTCACGCGGCATCGCGTTGCCGATCGTCCTGCTGATGTCGTCGATGCTACTGGTCACCGCCGCCGCATGGCTTGAGGCGGCGCTCGTCAGCGCGCGAACAACAACCAATCTGGGTGAGCGCGTGCAAGCGTTTCACAGCGCCGACAGCGCGTTGATCCGCTGCACCCGCATCGCGCTTGACTCTCTGCCCGAGCTGAAAAACCTCACCGGTCCGCTTGCCGTTGAATCGGACAAATGGCGGCTGAAGGCTTCGTTCGAAGGTGCATCGGCGAGTGCGGTGATGCCGTTTGCATCGTGGCCCTATGCGATACGACCGCCCCAATGCCTCATCGAGATTTGGCCGGCGCGGGCTAACGATCAAGCCGGCGCTGTTTTGATCACCGCTCGCGGTTTCGGCCGGATGGCGGACAACGAGTCGTGGTTACAGCAGGAGATCGAGATGAGTGAAAGCGGCATCGTGCGGCACTGGCGACGCATTGTCGCAAAGCCATTTCAAGGGAACCTGCCATGACAACTTCAGACGAGGGCTTCACGCTGCTCGAACTGATGATCACGCTCGGCATGGCGGCGATTATCGCGACATTCGCCATGCCGATTTATCGGGAACAGGTGAGAAGAGGGCATCGAATGTATGCTGTGACGGCACTCTATCGCGCGGCTCAATACGTGGAGAGCGCACGAACGATTTCAAGCAATGACGTGGCCTCGAAGCTGCCGCTTGGCTTCGATCACGCGCCCGCGTTAGGCACGGTGGTTTATGTGTTGCGTATGCTCGGCGAGTCGGAGCAGAACGGCGGGTATTCGATTGAAGCGCAGCCGGTCGACGATAGGGACGCGTGCGGAATCTATTCGCTGGACGCGACGGGCGTCAGGTCAAATCGGTCGGCGGAAAAACTCACGCCGCCCAAAGTGGCGGCGTGCTGGAGCGGCAAATGAGCGGATTGATTAAACGCACTGCGCCGCCCGAATGGCCCGGGCCTGGCGTGTCAGGCGTCCGGATCGACGGCAATGTCCGTGGGCAACGGTTTGTCCGGAGCCGACCTGATCTGTTGCCACACGCGATACGCCTCCCAGCCCAGCAAGCCCAGACCGCCCCACTTGAGGATCGGTTTCGCGCTTGCGATCAGCCTGGAGCGCACGGGTTTCGTGAGCACCAGCGATGCAAGAGAACTCACAACGGGATATTGCTTGAGCAACAGGCCCAGACCGCCACCGCCGCCACTGAACAGGCCACTAAGTCCGCTCAGTCCACTCATCCGGCTCATGAACCCGCTGGCACCGGATGCCCGGCCGCGCTTGCGGCGCCCCGGCATCAACAAACTCAGGACGCTGAAATGCGAGACCTTGTAACGCAGATCGGCGCTGGCTTGCGCGAGTTCCATACGCTCGACGTCCGCCCGCGCGATCAGCAGTTCCTTGCGCAGCGCGCGCATGTGGGGCGTGCTCAGCTTGTGCGCGGTCGCTCGCTTCTGAGCTTTGAAGGTGTCGTCGTAGTGACTCATGGCGTGGCAGGCTCTTGGAAAGTCGTCGATGAAAACTGTTTCGTCGTACTGCCCGGGCGTCGCCATGAGGTGAGTCCCGGGCGCACATCAGTTGAACGTGTCGCGGTCCTTCTTGAACTCGGCGAGCGTACTGTCGAATACATTAGGGGAATTGAGCAGTCCGGCGCGCGCACGAACCGCGCACAGCACGGCAAACAGCGCATACGCAACCGTGATCGCCGCGAGCGATTGCCACCTGTAGGTATCCCAGAACGCGATCGCGATCAGCACTGTGAGCGTGATGAGCGCCATCATGGTGAGCATCATGGCGGCAAGACCGAGGAAGAGCACGCCGATCAGCCGCTCCTTTTCCTCAGCGAGCTCGATGCCGATCAGTTCCAGGCGCGTTTCGAAAATGGCGAACACGGAACTGACAATGCGGCGCAACGGCCCTTGCGTATCGTGCTGAGATTGCCTTTCTGTCGTCATGGCTTGAGCGCGAGGAGCGCGTTATTTTGGCGCGAATATTTCCGGCCGGGTCGCGTAGCCGCCCCGGCCGGTCTTTTAATCTGGACGCCGGCCAGGAAAGCTCCGGCGGTCCCAGGCGGTCACGGCTTTTGCCGGCCAAGTTAGCTCGGCGTATATAGCAATTAGCAAACCGCGGCAAGACCAGCGGCTAACCCGGCCCCTGGGATGAATGACGATTAGCGACGATTGATCAACAAACCCACAACGACGCCTAAACCTGCAGCAATCCCGATTGATGCCCACGGGCGTTCGTGAACGAAGTCGTCGGTAGCACGAGCGGCTTTCTTGCCTTTTTCGATCACCACGACTTGTGCGTCGGCAGCTCGCTCCTTCGCTTGCTTCAAGCGGGTCAGAGCGGTCTCGCGCAACTCGGATGCACGCTCGCCTGTGGCGCTTGCGGCCTGTTTCAACAGGTCTTCGGCGTCTGCGAGAACGGTTTTGATATCCGACATGAATCGCTCCTTATTGATTTCTGACATTGATGGCTCCACACGGGTGAGGCTACGCCAATCGTACCAAAGAAGCGGTCGCTAATTGGCGTCCATCCGGCCCCTAGATCAAACCTTGCAGTTTTTGTTCCTGCTGTCACAAAGCTCGCCACGGCATCTGTCAAAAAGGGTATCCCTCCAACGCGTGGAGGCCGGCCATTAAATGCATGGGTGCAGGTTGTGCATCGAACCGGAGGCGTTCACGTCTGCGAGAGTTATTGGTGAGGGCCGAAAAATTACAAAAATGCATGTCGATGTGACGGAATGTTCGTTCGTTGTGCAGGTCTAGTCCCTTATGCTTTAATTTTCGCTGGACCGGACGCGTCGGGACGAACCTGTACAGTCTGGCTGAGCCGAACAGACAAGGCCCAGATACCTGCTACCAACCTGTACCAGACCTGCATTGCGTGACGAATAACGCGGTGCATCACTTCAAGGAGACACATCATGAGCTTGCGTCTAGGCGACACGGCGCCCGATTTCGAACAGGATTCCAGCGTTGGCCGTATCAAGTTTCACGAATGGCTAGGCGACAGCTGGGGCGTGCTGTTTTCACATCCGGCGGATTTCACGCCGGTTTGCACGACGGAACTCGGTCTGACGGCGAAGCTGGCGGGGGAGTTCGAGAAACGCAATGTGAAGGCCATTGCGTTGTCGGTTGATAACGTGGAGTCGCATAAGGAGTGGATCAAGGACATCAACGAAACGCAGGCCGCGAATGTCGGTTTTCCGATCCTGGCCGACGGTGACCGGAAGGTGTCCGAGCTATACGACATGATTCATCCGAATGCGAATGCCACGTTGACGGTGCGCTCGCTTTTTGTCATCGATCCGAAAAAGAAGGTTCGCCTGACCATTACGTACCCGGCGAGCACGGGTCGAAACTTCGATGAAATCCTGCGGGTGATCGATTCGCTGCAACTCACCGATAGCCATCAGGTCGCGACGCCGGGTAACTGGAAGCAGGGCGACGACGTGGTGATCGTGCCGTCGCTGCAAGACCCGGAGGAGATCAAGCGCAAATTCCCGAAAGGCTACAAGGCTGTGCGCCCGTATCTGCGCCTGACGCCGCAACCGAACAAGTAAGCGCTAGCGGCGTCAGCAACAAACAAAAAGCCAACGCATGAACCGCGTTGGCTTTTTGCTTTCCAGCGACCTTATCGAGCCGCAACGATCCCGGCGAGAACCTCGCTCAGAAAAACGCTTGAATTCCCGTCTGGGCGCGTCCGAGGATCAGCGCGTGGATATCGTGCGTGCCTTCGTACGTGTTCACCACTTCCAGATTCACCAAATGGCGCGCCACGCCAAATTCGTCTGAGATACCGTTGCCGCCGAGCATGTCACGCGCCAGTCGCGCAATATCCAGCGCCTTGCCGCACGAATTGCGTTTCATGATCGACGTGATTTCAACAGCCGCCGTGCCTTCGTCCTTCATGCGGCCCAGGCGCAGGACGCCTTGCAGCCCAAGGGTGATCTCCGTCTGCATGTCGGCGAGTTTCTTTTGAATCAACTGGTTAGCGGCAAGCGGACGGCCGAACTGCTTGCGATCCAGCGTGTATTGCCGTGCCATGTGCCAGCACGCTTCAGCCGCGCCGAGCGCGCCCCAAGCGATCCCGTAGCGCGCTGAATTCAGGCAGGTGAACGGACCTTTGAGCCCGCTCACGTTTGGCATCAGGTTTTCTTCCGGCACGAAGACTTCGTCCATCACGATCTCGCCGGTAATCGATGCCCGCAAGCCGACCTTGCCGTGAATGGCGGGTGCAGTCAGCCCTTTCCAGCCCTTCTCCAGGATGAAACCGCGAATCAGATCACGGCCTTCTTCCTCCAACTTCGCCCACACGACGAACACATCGGCGATCGGCGAATTCGAGATCCACATCTTCTGGCCGGAGATCGAAAAGCCGCCGTCCACCTTTTTGGCGCGCGTCGTCATGCTGGCGGGATCGGAGCCGGCGTTCGGCTCGGTAAGTCCGAAACAGCCGATCCATTCGCCCGTCGCGAGCTTCGGCAGATACTTTTGCTTCTGCGCTTCGGTGCCGAATGCGTTGATCGGCACCATGACAAGTGACGACTGCACCGACATCATCGACCGGTATCCCGAATCCACGCGTTCAACTTCGCGAGCGATCAGGCCATAGCTGACGTAGTTGAGACCCGGACCGCCGTACTGTTCGGGAATGGTCGGGCCGAGCAGACCGAGTTCGCCCATCTCACGGAAGATCGCCACGTCTGTGTGTTCGTTGCGGAACGCGTTGATCACGCGCGGTTGCAGCTTGTCCTGCGCGTAAGCGTACGCAGCGTCGCGGATCATGCGTTCTTCGTCGCTGAGTTGCTGGTCGAGCAGCAACGGATCTTCCCAACTAAAACGGGCGTCATCGGCCATGTTGTTTCTCCTGTTTCCTCTATTCCTGATTTTCGGACTTGACTGATGTTCCGCTAAGCGGAACAATGTTTTGCAAATTAAAGTCGAGTCTAGCATCCGATGCCAATAACTTCCATCCGGAATTCCGAGTTGTCGAAGCCGTCCGCAGAGTCTCCTGATTCATCGGAGGGAATCGATGAGCGCAAGTTTGTCGTCGCGCTCGCCCGTGGCCTGGACATGCTGCGCGCGTTTCGTCCGGGTGAGACCTTGCTGGGCAATCGCGATTTCGTCGATAGAACCGGCCTGCCCAAAGCCACCGTTAACCGGCTTGCCTACACGCTGACCACGCTCGGGTATCTGCGTTTCGACGAACCGGCCGGCAAATACGCGCTCGATACGGGCGTGCTGTCGCTGGGATTCGCTTTACTGGCCGGCGCCGATGCACTCGAACTCGCGCGTCCGCACATGCGGGTGCTCGCGCGGGAAATTGGCGCGGCGGTGTCATTGGGATGCCGCGCCGGGCTCCATATGATCTATCTGGAAACCATCCGCAGCGAGACGGCGCTGACGCTGGGCCTGGCTCCCGGCTCACGGCTGTCCATGCTGACCAGCTCAATGGGGCGTGCTTATCTGGCGGTGCAGGAGCCGGATCAGCGCGAGGCTTTGCTCGAAGAACTCGGCGCGGCGGCGGTGAGAAATGGCGAAGACGGCGCACGGCTGGTGAAGGCGGCCAAAGAAGCGATCGATGATTACGCGCGCGATGGCTGTTGTTATTCGTTTCGCGACTGGCATGCCGACGTGAACGCGATCGCCGCACCTTTACGCGATATCCGCAACGGGCGATGGCTGGTGCTGAGCAGCAGCGGGCCGGCATCGTCGATGGACGAGGCGTATTTCCGCAACGTTGTTGCGCCCAAGCTACGGACATTGGCCGCGCGACTGGCGTGAAGGCGTACTGATTAAGCCCGAATAGGGCCGCTTGACAGCCAAATCAGGTTGAAATCGGTCAAAACGTGATTTAGAAATAACATCCCAAAAACACGGCTCTTAGAACATAATTCGATGAAACAGCCGCAGGGAGACTAAAAAATGACCGGGTTCTCGCTGGACGCAACGGATTGCCGTATTTTGTCGGTGCTGCAAGAAGATGGTCGCATCAGCAACCTTGATCTGGCTGAGCGGATTTCGCTTTCGCCGTCAGCGTGTCTGCGTCGCATGCGGCTGCTTGAGGAGGAAGGGGTAATAGCAAGCTATCGCGCGTGTCTGGACCGGGAACGGCTGGGCGTGGAACTGGAGGCGTTCGTCCATGTTTCCATGCGCAACGACCAGGAAAACTGGCACGAGAAATTTGCGGCCGCTGTGCGCGAATGGCCGGAAGTGGTGGGCGCGTTTGTTGTGACAGGCGACACGCATTACGTGCTGCGCGTGCTTGCATACAACCTCAAGCACTACTCGGACTTCATCCTGAGCAAGCTTTACAAGGCGCCGGGTGTGATCGATATCCGCTCGAATATCGTGCTTCAGACCATGAAGGACGAAGCCGGTGTGCCCGTCGCCTTGATCGATAGAACCGCTAGCGCGTCATAAACCCGAGCTGAACAAGCCCGGTTACAGCGATCCAAGCGTATGAAACTGCCCCGCCTGAAACACCAGCGGGGCAATCTCCGCTGCATTCTCATGCACGCCGCATCGCTCCACCTGACCCACGAAGATCACGTGATCGCCTTCCTGATAGCGGCTGCGGTTGTGGCATTCGAACCACGCTAGCGCACCATCGAGTACCGGCATGCCGGTGTCTCCCGCGGCATGCGACACGCCGGCAAACCGGTCGCCCTTGACCGTCGCAAAGCGCTTGCAAAGATCGACTTGCGTCGCGGCAAGCACGTTGACGACGTAGTGACTATTGGCCTGGAATACCGGCATCGACGCGGATTTGGTCGCGAGGCTCCACAACACGAGCGGCGGATCGAGCGAAACAGAGTTGAACGAACTGGCGGTAATGCCAATCAACTGGCCCGATTCGGTGCGGGTGGTGATGACGGTAACGCCAGTGGCAAACTGGCTGAGCGCGTCGCGGAAAGAGCTAGCGTCGAAATTCGGTGGATTAGCGCGTTTCATCGGAATGGGTTCGGGTTCGACGGTATCGGCGGAATCCAGGCGGCAAACCATAGCTAAACAATAAGCCGGATGAAGTTTTCGAAGTCATCGGAGGATTGGCGATTGTTACGATTCTATCGGAATCGGCCTGTTCGCCGCGGTGCTAAAGGCCGCACAGGCAACGCGGACACTCGAAAACCAGTAAGCTGGAAGGGTTGATTCACAGGCTTCCGCACGCATTTGGTAGCTCTCGCGGAACACGAACCAGGAGCCAGCATGACGCAACAGGATGAGCAGGCAAAGCGCGAAATCGCCACCATTGGCGGCGGGTGCTTTTGGTGTACCGAAGCGGTTTTTTTAGGTGTTGAAGGCGTGCTGTCGGTGGAATCGGGTTACGCCGGCGGCCAAGTGAAGGATCCATCGTACGAACAGGTTTGCGACGGCACGACCGGTCACGCCGAAGTCATCAAGGTGGAATTCGATCCGGCGGTGATCGCGTATCGGAATGTGCTGGAGATTTTCTTTGCGACTCACGATCCGACGCAGCTCAACCGGCAAGGCAATGACGTTGGCACGCAGTATCGATCGTCCGTCTTCACGCACTCCGACGAACAGCGGAAGATCGCGCTGGAAGTGATCGACGAATTGCAGAAGGAAGGGATCTTCGACGGCAAGATCGTTACCGAAGTCACGCCGTTGAACGGCAATTATTTTCCGGCCGAGGACTATCACCAGAACTACTTCGAGCAGCATCCGAATCAAGGGTATTGCGCGTTTGTGGTCGCGCCGAAGGTGGCGAAGTTCAGGCAGAAGTTCGCGCATCGGCTGAAACGCTGAGCGTTTGAAGGGCACGTTTGAGTGGCAAGTTTTGAGTGACACCAAGGCAAGACGGGCTTCGCGAAATCGAAGCCCGTTTTTTATTCCGGCGGCTTATTCCGGCGGCAGGCCTGCCGCCAAGTACATCGCGATTTTGAAACACGTCAGCGGCGCCGAACCCTCCGCCTTGTTGTTCACCGCGATTACCACCGGCTGCCCTGCAAGCGCGTAGCGCAGCGCGAGTTCGGCGAGCGCTTCGTGCGTGTCCGGATCTTCATCGACGAGTTTATCGAACGGCTCGTACTTCGCTTTCGCCTGCTCGTATTTAAAGCCGCCGTGCAGACTCCAGCGCACGATCAGCGGCCCAAGGCCGCCTTCGTCCAGCAGCGCGAGCGCCTTCGCCTGGCGCCGCGGATCGGGCATGCGCGCGTGGATACCGACGCAATATCGCACCTTCGCGTCACGCAGCACGCGGATAAACCGCGGCGTCAGCATGATGGCGTCACGTAATTCCACCGCGTAGCAACTCTCGCCGGGCAGTGGCGGCAGCGCGTTGAGAAACGCGGACAGGCGGTCGAGGAACGCGGTCGGATCGACGATCATCGCGTCAGGCAACGGTGGAATCTGGAACACGAGCGCGCCGGCTTTTTCCCCCAGGCCGGCGATGCACGGCTGCACGAAGTCATTGATCGCGATGCCCGCGTCGAGGAAGGCGGGGTTATCGCCGGCGGGTGCACCTTTGTCGCCGCGAACGGTGGCATCGGTGACGGAAGCCGGTGCTTTTACGATGAACCGAAAATGGGCCGGCACCTGGTTCGCGTAGCGCGCATAGTCCGCCACCGACAAGGGCCCGTAGAACGAACGGTCTATCGACACACAGCGTAGTAACGGATGCGCGCCGAGCGCGTTGAGGCCATCGCGGGAAAGCTTGGCGGACGAATACTCGTCCCCATAGACGATGTCACGCCAGCCGGGAAACGACCACGTCGACGGGCCAATATGAACGGTGTCGGGAAGGCGAAGCGCTAACGCGTGATGGTCGGGCGCCGCGACAGTGGGCAAAACCCCGCCGCGTGATTTTGTTTTTGTGCGAGACGGAGTTACGGGAGCCGGTTCGTTCTCCGCCGTTTCGGCCGCCCCGAACATATCCACTTGCAGCGCGTGCGACTCTGCCGCCGCATCCGGTTCATCACCGGATGCGGATTCGTGGGAAGCGGCAGACTCAGAAGTTGAACTCAGAGCGTTTTGTCGTAGATATACCGGCGCGACCACGGCAGCGTTGTCGCGCTGCGCCCGGCCTTGCGGCACACAATCTGATAAATCGACACGTCGTCGTTTTCGAATGCATACGCACAACCCGCAAGATACACGCGCCAGATGCGGAATTTTTCATCGTCGACAAGGGCCTTCGCCTGCTCCGCGTTCGACTCGAAATTTTCCGCCCAGATGTCGAGCGTGCGCGCGTAGTGACGGCGCAGACTTTCGACGTCGACAGCTTCCAGCCCGCCTTCCTGCAGCGCTTCGAGCGCCAGCCCGATGTGCGGCAGCT
This sequence comes from Burkholderia sp. S171, assembly GCF_009766085.1. GTDB lineage: Bacteria > Pseudomonadota > Gammaproteobacteria > Burkholderiales > Burkholderiaceae > Caballeronia. Next base: position 156,128 of record NZ_LMUF01000026.1, read on the forward strand.
CGCCGTCCGGGAACACGTACCGGTCGATGAACTCGCCACCGCCCAGCGCCGTCTCGCCGCTGTTGAAGTCGGTCGACGTGATGCCGTGATTCATGGCAATGCCGTCGTCGACCAGCAGATCGCGCACCTTGGCAAAATAACCGGGCAGGTTCTTGCGGCCGACGTGCTCGAACATGCCGACGCTCGTGATCCGGTCGAACTGGCCTTGCACGTCGCGATAATCCTGCAGGCGGATTTCGATCTGGCCTTCCAGTCCGGCGTCTTTCACGCGCTTCGTGGCGAGATCGAACTGGTTCTGCGAGAGCGTGACGCCCACGCATTTCGCGCCGAACTTCTGGGCGGCGCGCAAGACGAGCGCACCCCAGCCGCAGCCGATGTCGAGCAGACGCTGGCCCGGTTGCAACTGGATCTTTGTCAGGATGTGGTCGATCTTCTTGATCTGCGCAGTGGCGAGGTCTTCATCGCCGTTCTCGAAATAGGCGCACGAGTAAACCATGTTCTTGTCGAGCCACAGCTCGTAGAACTCGTTCGACACATCGTAGTGGTACTGAATGGCTTTCTTGTCCGACGCCTTCGTATGATTGAAGTAGCGCCGCACGCGCGCCAGCTTGCTCGCGCTCGTGACCGTGTTCTTGGCCAGTCCGTAGCCAATATTGATGATGTCCGACAGCTTGCCCTCGATGTCGATCTTGCCTTTTATATAGGCTTCGCCCAGGTTGTCGAGACTTGGTTCAAGCAGATAGGGCAGGGCGGTCGCGCTCTTTACGTGCAACGTAACTTGCGGTGCCGCGAAACTTCCGAAGTCATGTTGCTGTCCATCCCACAGTACCAGCCGGGCGGGCAGGTTTGCCCGGTCCCGAACGTCCTGCACCCACTGCGTCAGCTTTTTCTCCCAAAACATGCTCGTTCTCCGCGTTCAGTTGAAAATGAAGCTAAACCGGGTCGCTTTACTGCACGTTTGCACTGTTTTCGCTGCCTTCTTTACTCGCCTTTCTCTACTTGCCCTTCGCCGCCCGGACACGCCGCAACGAGACGCGATTTGACGCGGGTCCAGTCAATGCGGGTCCACGAGGAACCCGGTGAAGGTCGAAGTCTTGCTAAGGCTAAGGCGATAAGCGGACGATTTGCCATTGCTGGCCGTTCGCCCCAAGCGTGTGTGCAGCACGTTTATAGACGACACGGTCATGCAATCGTGACGGACGGCCCTGCCAGAATTCGATGGTGTCGGGAACGAGCCGGTAGCCGCCCCAATGTGGCGGACGCGGCGGGTTGTCACCGTATTTCGCAATCAATTCGCGCTCGCGGGCTTCAAGCACCGCGCGGCTTTCGATCACTTCACTCTGCTCCGACGCCCACGCGCCTATTCGCGATCCAAGTGGGCGCGACGCGAAATACGCATCGCTATCTTCCGGACTTGTCTTGACGACGGAGCCCTCGATACGCACCTGGCGTTCGAGTTCGATCCAGTAAAACAGCAGACTCGCGGCGGGGTTGCTCGCGAGCTCATGACCCTTGCGGCTGAGGTAATTCGTGAAGAACACGAAGCCACGGTCGTCTACGCCCTTGATCAGCACGATGCGTGCCGAAGGGCGTCCATGCTCGTCGACGGTGGCGAGCGTCATGGTATTGGGTTCGGGTAACTGTGCGTCGAGCGCCTGCGCAAACCACGTTTCGAATTGTCGAATCGGGTTGGGATCCACGTCGGATGTTTCCAGCGATCCGACGGAATAATTCTTTCTAAGATCAGCGAGGGTCGTCATTTTTTATGCAAACGCTTCAATCGCATTAGTATAGCCAAGGTCTCCAAATTCTGCGCTTTACTGCCAATGTCCCTTTGATCTTCAATGATTTAGATCATGTTCCCGGGCGACAGAATTTGAATTGATCCGGCCAATTATTTTCATTTTGCTTTCAAAAACTGGCCGGTGATTTCTTACGTCCAATCTTCGATAAGGCAGAATACGCAATTCAGCGAATTCCTGCTGATCTCTGGTTCTATCGTTGCGATAGCGCGTCAGTGCGGACCGGTGTTGCTCACTGCTGCTTTGATGATTTCTTGCCTCGTTTTTGCTTGTTTTGCCTACCTGCCGCCTAACTCATCATGACCGCTTTTCCTGCCTCTGCCGACACTTCAAATCTTACCTCCGCCACGCCGGAGTTTGAAGCCGCCGACCGCGCCCGGCGCTTTGGCGGCGTAGCGCGCTTGTATGGTCCAGCCGGGCTTGAGGCGTTCGAACGCGCGCATGTGGCGGTGATAGGGATTGGCGGCGTGGGCTCGTGGACGGTCGAAGCACTGGCGCGCAATGCGATCGGGCGCCTGACGCTGATCGATCTCGACAACGTGGCCGAAAGCAATACGAACCGGCAGGTGCACGCGCTGGACGGCAACTACGGGAAGGCCAAGGTCAGCGCGATGGCCGAGCGCATTCACCTGATCGATCCGGCGTGCCGCGTGGAGCAGGTCGAAGATTTTATCGAGCCGGCTAACTTCGATTCCGTGCTGGGCGGCGGTTTCGATTTCGTGATCGATGCAATTGACAGCGTGCGTACGAAAACGGCGCTAATTGCGTGGTGCGTCGAGCATGGACAGCCATTGATCACCGTCGGCGGAGCGGGTGGGCAGCTTGATCCGACGCGGATTCGTATCGACGATCTGGCACTCACGATCCAGGACCCGCTGCTCTCGAAAGTGCGCGGGCAACTGCGCAAATTGCACGGTTTTCCGCGTGGACCCAAAGCGAAGTTCAAGGTGAGCGCGGTCTATTCTGACGAGCCGCTGATCTACCCCGAAGCACCCGCTCGCGACGCCAGCGAGGCAGCCGAATCAGAAGAAACGGCGCCGGGCGCTGCGGGACCCGTCGGACTGAATTGCGCGGGGTTTGGATCGAGTGTTTGCGTGACAGCCAGTTTTGGATTTGCCGCTGCTGCGTATGTCTTAAGAGATATCGCGAAACGCGCTTAAACGCCGCGTAGGTTAGAAAATGGCCGCTTTCAAGCGGCCATTTTTCAAAATGCCCTTTCGCCAATATCGATTTAAACTATTTGAAAGGTTTTGGCGCCGGGCATTTAATGCGTCAGTTAATTGCCGCGCTCAATTTGCGGCGCCATTGCGAAACCACTTCCGGTTGATGCGCGGCGAGACCGAACACCGACAGCATGGTTTTGCGGCCCACGTCGTCCATGAAAGTGCGGTCGCGCGTCACGATCGCGAACAAATGCTCCAGCGCACCATCGTAATCGCGGCCGGCAATCAAACGGTTGGCCAACGCGAAACGGGCTTCCAGGTCGTCTGGATTGGCGTTCACGGCGTCGATCAGGGCGTCGGCGGGTGGAAGGCTCTCGGCGGCATCGGCAGCGTCCAGCTCCGTCTTTAACGCGTTGTAGCGTGCGTCGATTCCCTGCGTGGTTTTCGGCGACAGCAGTTTGTCTTCGTCGCGTGCTTCGTCCGTGCGGCCTGCGGCTAGCAGCCACTCAATCAGATCCAGCCGCGCGTCGTCATAACCGGGATCAAGTGCCAGCGTCGCCTTGATATGGTCAATGGCCAGATCGGTGTCGCCGGCCTCGTAGGCCGCATGCGCGGCACGTCGCTCGGCTTCGGCGCCGTCCGGAACCAGTTTGTCGATGAATTCGCGCAACTGGCCTTCAGGCAGCACGCCGATGAACTGGTCGACGGCATGGCCGTCCGCAAACGCGACCACGTGCGGAATGCTGCGTACCTGAAAGTGCTGCGCCAGCTCCGGATTTTCATCGACGTTGACCTTCACCAGCTTCCACTTGCCCGCGCCTTCCGCTTCCAGCCGCTCGAGCATCGGGCCGAGCGTCTTGCACGGACCGCACCACGGCGCCCAGAAATCGACGAGCACCGGCGCAAGCGTGGACGCGGCGATGACGTCCTGTTCGAACGTGGCGAGTGTTGTATCCATGGTGTTCCTCCAAAAACGCTAAACGATGAACAATTATCTTGGGGCAAGCCGGCCGAGTTCAACCGGGTGCATGCCTGATTTGCCGGCAAGCTTCGACCTCAAACCTTGGACGGCCTCATAAGCCTCAGGCCATCCCTGCCTCGCGCTTCCCAAGCCTCAAGCTTCCGGCGGATTCGCCTGGCGGCGGGGCGGCGGCAACGGGATAAATTCCGTCTCGCCCGGGACCTGTCCCATCCGCTGTTCGCTCCACGCGAGTTTTGCAGCCTCGATTTTTTCCTTCGAACTCGAGACGAAATTCCACTCGATAAAGCGTGGGCCGTCGAGCGGCGCGCCGCCGAGCAACATTGCGATTGCGCCGTCCGTGCTGCGCAGATCGGCGGAATACCCCGTCTTCAGCACGGCCATCTGGCCAGCGGGCAGCACGTCGCCGTCAATGGAGAGATTACCTTCCACCAGATAAACCCCGCGTTCCTCATGTTCAGTATCGAGCGTCACGGCACTGTCCGCCGAAAATTGCGCCGCGACATACAGGGTGGGCGAGAACGTGGTGGTTGGCGCTGTTTCACCGAAAGCGCTGCCAGCAATCACCCGCAACGTCACGCCATTGCGTTCGATTTGCGGCAGCGTCGCAGCCGGATGATGCTCGAACGAGGGCGCGCACTCCTCTTCCGCCACGGGCAGCGCGACCCATGTCTGGACGCCGTGCATGTTCTGGCCGGCGGCGCGTTCCTCGTCGGGCGTGCGTTCCGAATGCACGATGCCGCCGCCGGCCGTCATCCAGTTCACGTCGCCCGGCGAGATTTTCTGGGCTGAGCCGACGCTGTCGCGATGCATGATCGCTCCCTCGAAGAGGTACGTGACAGTCGCGAGGCCTATGTGCGGATGAGGGCGCACGTCCAGCCCGACCCCGGGCACGAGCGTTGCAGGGCCGATATGGTCGAAGAAAATGAACGGTCCGATGGTGCGGGCAGCCGGTGCAGGCAGTACCCGACGCACCATGAGGTTACCGACGTCGTGCTGATGCGGCTTGAGAAACGCTTGGATTGTAGAAGACATAAGGACGTCCGGATTGCGTGCTCGGAAATGCAATTCTACTGGGCGCCGTGTGGAAGCACGCAAGCGGTATCAGGGCGATAAGCCATTCGGCCGATCGTTCAAACCGGAACATGGGGCCGCTGACGAGGTTGGCGACCGTGCGAACCGTGCAACTTTCGATGGACCTTTCGATGAACCCTTGCGAAGTACCGTTTCGATGGACCTTTTCCGCCTAGCCTAGACAGGAGCTTCACCATGAACAAGAACACGCTATTGATCGCCGTTGCCGCCGGACTGTTCGCCACTACTGGCGCCTATGCCCAAACGTCGAGCGGCAATTCGTCGAACGGGGCATCCATGCCCACCGCGTCGCCGATGCAAAGCACCGACATGGCTGACGGTGCATCTGCGCCGATGAAAAAGCATCACAAGATGCGCAAGCCCGCGAACAAGCAGTCGTCGACCGGCCAGTCGGCTAACCCGAGCAGGACGCCCGCCGTCGAGACGGGCGCCAGTGCCGCGACGGAGAATGGTCAAAGCAAGTAGGCCGGGGCGCCGCGGGCGTTCCAAGAGGTCAGGTTTCAAAGCAAAGCAAAGCGCTTGCGCCCTAGTCGGCCCAAGCGCTTTTTTCTGTGGGATGTGACGCGGGATCGCCTTGTCCGAATGGGCTATGGCGTGGGTTTGTACAACGTATTTGCAAAATCGTCCGCTACAGTGTCGAATTGCGTTCGATCTGATTTCGGGGCTTCCGGGCTCCAGTCTGATCCTGAAGGTAGCTTCGAATAAAACTCACGGAGACGGCGATGTCGCCCAAGGATTTGTTGTCCGCGCTGATTGTCATTCTCGCCTGGGGCGTGAATTTCGTCGTGATCAAGGTGGGCCTGCACGGCGTTCCGCCCATGCTGCTTGGCGCGTTGCGCTTCACGCTGGTCGCGTTCCCGGCGGTGTTCTTCGTCAAGCGTCCTGCTATTCCATTTAGATGGCTGTTCGCCTATGGCGCGACCATCTCGTTCGGGCAATTCGTGCTGCTTTTCTACGCGATGTCCGTTGGCATGCCCGCCGGCCTTGCGTCGCTGGTGTTGCAGGCGCAGGCTTTTTTCACGCTGATCTTTGCGGCCATGATTCTGGGTGAAGGCTTTCGTGGGCCGAACGTCGCCGGTTTGTTGATCGCCGCATGCGGGCTGGCCGTGATCGGCGTTCAGGCTGGGCATGCCATGACGGTTGCCGGTTTCCTGCTCACGCTCGTGGCGGCGTCCATGTGGGGCATGGGCAATGTCATCACCAAGCGGATGGGCAAGGTGAACCTGTTGTCGCTTGTGGTGTGGGCGAGCCTGGTGCCCCCGCTGCCGTTCCTCGCGCTTTCGCTGATGGTGGAGGGGCCAGCGCGCATATCGGCCAGCTTGTCCGGCATTTCGCTCACGTCGGTCATGGCGATTGTTTATCTCGCGTTTATCGCGACCATGCTCGGTTATACGTTGTGGGGCAAGCTGCTGGCGCGTTATCCGGCGAGTCAGGTTGCGCCGTTTTCGTTGCTCGTGCCCATTGTCGGGCTGGCTTCAGCGGCGTTGCTGCTGGATGAAGGGCTGAGCCCGATGCAATTCGTGGGGGCGGTGCTGGTGATGGCCGGACTGGTCGTGAATGTGTTCGGCGGATGGTTGCGGCAGCGGTTTCTATCGGCGGCGCGTTAGAAGGCCGGCGTGGTTCGCTCGCGCAGGCCTTAATCCAGCTGTAGCCCCGCGCGAGCGAATCCGGCCTTTACGTCATCCGGCTTTTGGCGAGCGGCGGGTTGGCTGCAAAATACCGCTTGATGCCCTTCATGATCGCGTTAGCCATCTTGTCGCGATAAGCGTCGTCGTTTAGGCGCTGCTCCTCTTCGGGGTTACTGATAAACGCGGTTTCCACCAGAATCGACGGAATATCCGGTGCTTTCAATACCGCAAAACCGGCTTGTTCCACCGAGCCCTTGTGCAGCTTGTTGATATCGCCAATCTCGTTCAATACGAAGTTGCCATAGCGCATGGAGTCACGAATCTGCGCGGTCGTCGACATGTCGAATAACGCCCGGTTGACGCTCGCATCTTGCGTTGTCACATTGATGCCGCCAATGGAATCCGACGAGTTTTCCTTGTTCGCCATCCAGCGGGCGGCCGCACTCGAAGCACCGTGATCGGAGAGTGCGAACACCGACGAACCCCGCGCCGAGGGCGTGGTGAACGCATCGGCGTGAATGGAAACGAACAGGTCCGCGCCCACTCGACGCGCCTTCTGCACACGCACGTTGAGCGGCACGAAGAAGTCGGCGTCGCGAGTCATCATCGCGCGCATGTTCGGCTGTGCATCGATCTTGGCGCGCAGCTTCTTCGCGACATCGAGGGCAATGTGCTTCTCGTAGGTTCCGCCGCTGCCGATCGCACCCGGATCTTCGCCGCCGTGACCCGGGTCGATCGCGACGGTGAGCAGGCGCGTTGTCCCGGACTTGTTGCTCTTCGGGTTGGCGAAGCCGTAGTCGTCGGTGGTGCTGCTATCGGAAGAGTCGTCCTGGTTCGCCAAGGCCGTCGGTGGCGCAGCCTTGACCGTAGGCCGGGGCTTCGGGATCGCTGCAATCGGCGGGACGGGTATTGACGGAGTGGACGGCAAAGGTGCGCGCGGCGTATCAGATTGCGCGTACTTTTGGAAAAACTCGTCCGTGTTGTCCGGCACGGCCGCTTTGGGCGGCGTGGCAGGGCCGCTCAACGTGGCGGGCGGAGGAGTGGGGTTCGGGTTGGTCTGATCGAAGGTTTGTTGCTTGTGCTCGGACTGGGCCAGCAAATCCATCAATGGGTCGGGGGCAACGGCCGGATACAAATCGAAGACCAGCCGATACTTGTAGCTGCCGATCGGCGTCAGCGTGAACACCTGCGGCTTCACGGACCCCTTCAGGTCGAACACCATCCGCACAACATGAGGCTGATATTGCCCGATGCGCACCGACTGGATTTGCGGGTCGTTCGGCGTGATCTTCGAGACGAGATCCTTCAGTTCCTGATCGAGGTCGAGTCCATTCAGGTCGACCACGAGCCGGTCCGGACCCTGCAGCAGTTGCTGGGTGTTTTGCAGCGGCTGATCGGACTCGATCGTGACCCGGGTGTAATCGCGGGCAGGCCACACGCGCACGCCGAGCACCGAACTCGCGTACGCGAGCTTCGGTCCGAGCAGCGCAAGCGCGATAGTCGAAGCACCCGCGCGCAGCACCTGGCGCCGCCGCCAGTTGTGCGAGGCCGTGGCGGTCGATTCGATCGAATGAAACGGCTTGATCAACAGCTTTCGAGACATGACTTTCCTGTTTTGCTAAACGCGCGCGCTATCAGCACGCGGCCTTCGCCTTCCTGTTCCAGCGTGAATTCGAGATCCGGCACACCCAGCAATCCACCCGCGCGTTGCGGCCATTCGACCAGGCAGATCGCACCTGCATCGAAGTATTCGCGAAAGCCGGCGTCGGCCCATTCGGCTGGATCGGCAAAGCGATAAAGATCGAAGTGATAGAGCTCGAGCGCACCCGTTTCCGTAGGAAGGGAGTAGGGTTCGACGAGCGTGTAAGTGGGACTGCGCACGCGGCCCGCGTGACCGAGTGAGCGCAGCGTTGCGCGTACCAGCGTGGTTTTACCCGCGCCCAGGTCGCCGATCAACTGGACCTGCAAACCGGGAAAACGTTCGGTTGGCGCGCTTGAAATGTGTGAATTGTTTAGTCCGCGAGCCTGCAGGATCGCCGTCGCGAAGCGGCCACCGAAGGCGAGCGTCGCGTCTTCGCCGGGCAGGTCGAAGCGGCGTTCGAGCAGCGCGGCGGGAGGGTTTGCAAACGATCGAGTGAGGCTGTCGGGCATTCTCGTAAAATGTCGTGATGAACCGTTTGCCGGAACACCCTGTGGAACGCGAGAGCGCGTCAGACGACGCCGTCGCGGACACGCGCCACTTCAGACTTGACGACGAAGCCGCGCTGGCTGAACTCGCGCTGCGCATCAAGGCGTGGGGGCGCGAGCTGGGGTTCGGTGCGGTCGGCGTCAGCGACGCCGACTTGACGGAAGCCGAAGATGGCCTGGCCTCGTGGCTCGAAGCAGGCTATCACGGCGAGATGGATTATATGGCCAAACATGCGATGAAACGCGCGAGGCCAGCCGAGCTTGTGGCCGGCACGCGACGTGTTATTACAGTTCGGATGGCCTACCTGCCGGCATCGACGCTCGACGGCAAGGCGCGCGAAAGTGCCGCGACAGCCGACGGTCAGGCAACTGACTGGCGGGCGGCCGAATGGGCTCGAATAGCCGATCCCGCGGCCGCCGTTGTGTCGGTCTACGCCCGCGGCCGTGATTATCACAAGGTCATGCGCAACCGCTTGCAACAATTGGCCGATCGCATAGAAGCCGAGATTGGCGCGTATGGGTATCGCGTATTTACGGATTCCGCGCCCGTTCTGGAGGTCGAGCTGGCGCAAAAAGCGGGCAACGGCTGGCGCGGAAAACACACGCTGTTGTTGGAAAGCGATGCCGGGTCGCTATTTTTTATCGGCGAGATTTTAGTGGATATTCCGCTGCCGCCCGACACTTTGACCAATCCCGATCGCGCGCCTGAACACGACGGCGCACATTGCGGAAGCTGTACACGGTGCATCGATGTTTGCCCGACCGGGGCGATCGTCGCGCCGTATCGCGTGGATGCGCGCCGTTGCATTTCGTATCTGACCATCGAGTTGAAGGGCAGCATTCCCGAAGATATGCGGCCCCTGATCGGCAATCGGGTTTATGGTTGCGACGATTGCCAGCTCGTCTGTCCGTGGAACAAGTTCGCTCAGGCCGCGCCGGTTGCGGATTTCGATGTACGCCACGGGCTCGATCGCGCGTCGCTTGTGATGCTATTCGGCTGGAGCGCCCACGATTTCGATGAACGCATGCAAGGCAGCGCGATTCGCCGCATCGGCCACGAGCGATGGTTGCGTAATATTGCGGTGGCGATGGGCAACGCGTTGCGCTCGCCGGCATTGGGCGCGAATGAGCGCTCGGCAATCCGCGACGCATTGAATGCCCGGGCCACGGATGATTCAGAGCTGGTTCGCGAACACGTCGAATGGGCGCTGCGCCAGGAAGCGTAATTTTAAGCATGACCTCATGCTTACAGGAAAAATCAATGGAAGTGACCGAGGTAGAACGCGCGCCGGAACTCGTGTTGAGCAGCGCATCGATCGATCTCTTTTGCGACGCGCTCTGGCTCGAACATGGCCTCGCCAAGAACTCGCTCGAAGCGTACCGGCGGGATTTGCGCTTGTTCTCCGAGTGGTTATCGAAGACGCGCGGCGGCACGGTGGACACCGCCACCGAAGCCGACATGAACGGCTATCTCGCCGCCCGGCGCGCAGACAAGGCAACTTCCGCTAACCGCAGGTTGTCAGTCTTTCGACGCTACTACGCGTGGGCTTTGCGCGAGCATCGCGCGCCCGCCGATCCGACCCTGAAGCTACGTTCGGCCAAACAGCCCCCGCGCTTTCCCAAGACCTTGAACGAAGCCCAGGTTGAAGCGTTGCTGAACGCGCCCGATGTAGAAACCGCGCTCGGTTTGCGCGACAGGACCATGCTTGAGCTGATGTACGCGAGCGGCCTGCGCGTGACCGAACTCGTCACGTTGAAGACGGTGGAAGTGGGTTTGAACGAAGGCGTGGTGCGCGTGATGGGCAAGGGGTCGAAGGAGCGCCTGATCCCGTTCGGGGCGGTCGCACACGACTGGATCGAGCGCTATTTGCGTGAATCGCGGCCGGCGTTGCTCGGCGCCCGCGCCGCCGATGCGTTGTTCGTCACCACGCGCGGCGAAGGCATGACGCGCCAGCAATTCTGGAACATCATCAAGCGCCACGCGCTCACCGCCGACGTGCGCGCGCCGCTCTCACCGCACACCTTGCGGCATGCGTTCGCCACGCACTTGCTGAATCACGGGGCCGATCTGCGGGTGGTGCAAATGCTGCTCGGCCATACCGATATCACCACGACGCAGATCTACACCCACGTCGCACGTGAACGGCTGAAGACGCTGCATCACGATCACCATCCGCGCGGTTAAGGGTCCAGACAGGTCCGAGCGGGTCCTTAATTAAAGCTGATCCCTGAGCTTATGTTTCAACACCTTCCCCGTCGATGCCGCCGGCAACGCCGCCAGCACGCGGATTTCGGCGGGACGCTTGTAAGGCGCAAGACGGTCTGCGCACCACTGGACGATATCGTCGGGCAGCGCATGCACCGACGGCAGCAATTCGACGAACGCGATCACTTCCTCGTTGCCCTCGACCGTCCGTCCGATCACAGCAGATTGCAGCACATCGGGATGTGAGTTCAGCACGTTCTCGACTTCAGCCGGATACACGTTGAAGCCCGAACGGATGATCAACTCCTTGCTGCGCCCAACGATATACAGCGCGCCGTCCACCTCCTGACGCGCGAGATCTCCGGTCCGGAGCCAGCCATCTTCCGTGACCGTCGCACGCGTCTGCGCTTCATTGCGGTAATACCCGAGCATCACGTTCGGCCCGCGTACCCATAGTTCGCCGACCTCGCCCGGCGCCACATCCACGCCATCCAGCGCGACAAATCGCAGTTCGATACCGGGTATGGGGTCGCCTGCCGAGCAGTCGTCGCGTGGCGCGTCGAGCATGGTCTGCGAGATGGTCGGGCTGCTTTCCGTCATGCCATAGCCGTTGTGCAGCGGCACCTTGTACAAGCCTTCGACGCGCGCCTTCAGCGCGGCATCGAGCGGAGACCCGCCGGAATACGCGAAGCGCAACGCGGGTGCGCGCCACGGTGTACCGCTTGTCTGCACGTGTTCAACGAGCTTTGCGTGCATGGCCGGCACGCCCTGGAAGATCGAAACGTTCTCCTCGGCCAACGCCCGTCGCACGGCATCGGGCGCGAAGCGGGGCGCGAGCCTGAGCGTTGCGCCTGCGTACAGGCTGCCAAGACAGACCGACGTCAGCCCGTAGATGTGCGTGATCGGCAGCACGGCGTACACCACATCGTCGGGCGTCACGCGCCGCAATGTGCTGGACATGGCCGCGATAAACAACACGTTGCGATGCGACAGCATCACGCCCTTCGGCGTGCCCGTCGTGCCCGTGGTGTAGATCAGCGCGGCGCATTGACGGGCCGGATCCGTTTCAACGGGCTCCGGCGACACGGTTTCATCGACGGTAAAACGCCACGCGCCCACGTTTGTCGCCGCTGCTGCATCAGCAGCGTTCAAGCGGTCCGCATGACTCGCGGCATCCTTCGATGCATCGACGGTAAACGCCACCACTCGCGGCTTCGCGTGAGCGCGGATTGCGTCAACTTCGCTTGCCGACAGTCGGGCGTTCGTGAGCAAACACCACGCGTCGAGCTTTGCCGCGGCGAACATCAGCACGACCTGCGCCACGCAATTCTCACTCACGATCATCACGCGATCGCCGCCTTGCACCCCGGCTTGCACGAGCTGGCGGGTGGTGTTGTTGATTGCTTCCACGAGCTCCGCCGCATTCAGCCGTCGCTCGTCTTCAATCAACACAACGTGCTGCGGATCGCGGGCGGCGAGGCGTGCGGGGATATCGGAAATACGCGTGGGCAATGCGGCGAGCAGGGCGGCGACATCCATGTCCATTTCAAATCTCCGTGCCGCGCATGAGGCCGCGCGCGATGATCACTTGTTGAATCTGCGACGTGCCTTCGTACAGCCTGAACAGACGTACGTCGCGATAAAAACGTTCGATGCCGTACTCCGAGATATACCCCGCGCCACCGTGCACCTGCACCGCGCGATCGGCCACGCGGCCGCACATCTCGGTGGCGAAATATTTGGCGCACGACGCTTCTATGGACACGTCGCGGCCCTCGTCGCGGCGGCGCGCAGCATCGAGCACCATGCATTCGGCCGCGTAGATCTCGGTCTTGCTGTCGGCCAGCATGGCCTGAACCAGCTGGAATTCGACAATCGGCTGGCCGAACTGTTTGCGCTCCATGGCATAGGCGAGGGCGTCTCGCAGCATCCGTTTGGCCGCTCCAATAGCCACCGCCGCAATGTGCAAACGGCCTTTATCGAGCACTTTCATCGCCGTCTTGAACCCAACGCCTTCCACGCCGCCGATCAATTGCGCGGCCGGAATGCGGCAATTCTCGAAGATGACGTCGCACGTGTGCGCCCCGCGCTGGCCCATTTTCTTGTCGGGTTTGCCGAGCGATAACCCCGGTGAATCCCGCTCGACAATGAACGCCGAAATGCCGCTTGCGCCTTTTGCGTCGCTCGTACGCGCCATCACGGTGAAGATGCCGGCTTCCGGCGCGTTCGTGATGAAGCGCTTCGTGCCGTTCAGCACGTAGTAATCGCCATCTCTAAGCGCCTTGGTTTTAAGCGACGCCGCGTCTGAACCCGCATCCGGTTCGGTCAGGCAAAACGAGCCGATCAGATCGCCTGCCGCGAGCTTCGGCAGATAGTGCTGCTTTTGTTCCTCGCTGCCGTCGAGCAGAATGCCAATTGATCCGATGCCGTTGTTCGTGCCGATCACAGACCTGAATGCCGGCGATGTCTGGCCGAGTTCGAACGCCACGCGCACTTCCTCTTCCATCGTCAGGCCGAGACCGCCGTAAGCCTCCGGAATGGTCAGCCCGAACAAGCCAATCTCGCGCATGGCGGCGAGCACATCGGCGGGAATCTGGTCGGTATCGTCGACTTCTGCTTCACGCGGCACCAGCGTTTCGCGTACAAAGCGGCGAATGGCATCTTCAAGCAACGTCTGGGTTTCTGAATCGCGAATCACATTAAATCTCCGAGGTGGCGCACACCAGATGAGCAATTGCGAACGATCGTGCCACAGTAAATCGGCTCGCACAATTGGCCGTTCGGCCGATGGTGGCCGTGCTTTCGCGCCGCTACAATGCCGTCATGTCCAAGGTAAAACACATTTCCGAGACCCCGGCGACGCAGTTTTTGCGTCGGCACAAAGTCGTTTTCGGCGAGCATCCTTACGAGTACGTCGAGCATGGTGGCACGGAAGAATCGGCGCGCCAGTTGGGTGTTGATGAACATTGCGTGGTCAAAACGCTCGTGATGGAGGACGAACATGCGAAGCCGCTGATCGTGCTCATGCACGGCGACAAAACGGTCTCGACCAAGAATCTTGCCCGGCAGATTGGCGCGAAGCGCGTCGAGCCGTGCAAACCGGAAGTGGCCAACCGGCATTCAGGGTTCTTGATCGGCGGTACTTCGCCATTTGGCACGAAGAAGGCGATGCCGGTGTACGTGGAATCGACCATCCTGGAGCTGGACACAATTTATCTGAACGGCGGACGACGCGGGTATCTGGTGAGCATTGCGCCGCCAGTCCTGAGCGACCTGCTGAAGGCCACGCCCGTGAGTTGCGCGAGCGTCGATTAAAATGCGCGTCCTGAAGTCTTGCTCACGTCCTCGTTCCCGAAGATAAGAAGAAATCAATGAACAATGTGATTGTTGCTGTGGTGGCTTACCTGATCGGTTCGATCTCGTTTGCTGTGGTTGTCAGTTCAGCCATGGGTCTTGCCGACCCGCGTTCGTATGGTTCCGGCAACCCCGGCGCGACGAACGTGCTGCGCACGGGCAACAAGCTGGCAGCCATCCTGACGCTGCTCGGCGACGCCATCAAAGGCTGGCTACCCGTCTGGTTCGTCGTGCATTTCGGCGCCCGGTTCGGGCTCGATTCCACAGCGATTGCACTCGCGGCCATCGCCGTGTTTCTCGGGCATGTGTTCCCAATATTCTTCAAGTTTCAGGGCGGCAAAGGCGTTGCGACCGCGGCGGGCGTGCTGCTCGCCATCAACCCGGTTTTGGGGCTGGCCACCTTGCTGACGTGGGTGATCATCGCGGTCTTCTTCCGGTATTCGTCTCTGGCGGCGTTGGTGTCGGCGGTGTTCGCGCCGTTCTTCGATGTATTCCTCTTCGGCCCGAGCCGTATATCGCTGGCGGTGGCCGCGATGAGCGCGCTGCTGATCTGGCGGCATCGCGGGAATATCAAGAAGCTGCTGGATGGCAAGGAGAGCCGGATCGGGGAGAAGAAGCGCGCGGCGGAAGCGGTTGAATAAACCGGCTTGAAAACGACGCCGCGAAAATGAGAAAGCCGCCCGAAGGCGGCTTTCTTGCTGATTGCGATTCCTGACTCAACGCAATCCGGTCACACTCAATCGCGGAAATTATTGAAGTCCAGCGGCGTGTCCGTCACGTCCTTCTTCAGCAACGCAATAGCGCTTTGCAGGTCGTCGCGCTTCGTGCCGTTGATGCGCACCGCGTCGCCCTGAATGCTCGCCTGGACCTTGATCTTGCTGTCCTTGATCATCTTGACGATTTTCTTCGCCAGATCGCCAGTCACGCCTTTCTTGACCTCGACGACCTGCTTCAGCTTGTCGCCGCCAATCTTCTCGATCTTGCCGTAGTCGAGAAAGCGCACGTCCACATTGCGTTTTGCCAGCTTCGACAACACAACGTCCTTGACCTGGCCGAGCTTGAAATCGTCGTCGGCAAAAAGCGTCAGATCACGATCCTTTTGCTCGACGCGCGCGTCCGAACCCTTGAAGTCGAAGCGCGTGGCAATTTCCTTGTTCGATTGTTCGATGGCGTTTTTCACCTCGATCATGTTTGCTTCGCTGACGACGTCAAACGATGGCATCTGCATTCCCCTTCGTTGAGGCGAGGCGCGACGTAAGGCTCGCACGCACTCGCTATAATCACGGACCACCATCATTCTACCGATGCCGTCCCGGTTTGCCCAAGGCCGTCCCTGATCTGACCCAAGCGCTTCCTCAATGTCCGAGTCCCCACTTCTCTCCGATTACCCGCTGCTCGCGCACAACACGTTCGGTTTCGACGTCCGCGCCAAGTATGCCGTTCGGCTGACGGAAGAAGCGCAGATCCCGGCGCTGGCTCGCGACGACCGTCTGAGTGGCCTGCCGCAACTGGTGCTCGGCGGCGGCAGCAACGTCGTGCTGACGCGCAATTTCGACGGTGTCGCGTTGCTCGTCGAACTGCGCGGCCGCCGCGTGATCGCTGAAGATAGCGAAGCCGTTTTCGTAGAAGCCGGCGCGGGGGAGAATTGGCACGAATTCGTCGCGTGGACGTTGTCGCAAGGCTTGCCCGGGCTCGAAAACCTCGCGCTGATTCCCGGCACGGTGGGCGCGGCGCCGATCCAGAACATAGGCGCCTACGGGCTCGAAATGGGCGAGCGCTTCGAGCGTTTGCGGGCGATTGAGTTATCGACGGGAGAAGTGCAGGAATTCGATCGCAATGCGTGCGCGTTCGGTTATCGCGACAGTTTTTTCAAGCAGGAAGGGCGTGGGCGTTTTGTGATCGTATCGGTGACCTTTCGTCTGCCGAAAGCGTGGACGCCACGCGCGGATTACGCGGATATAGCGCGAGCGCTTGAGAAAAGTGGCACGAACAATCCCCAGGCTATCTTCGATGCCGTCGTCGCCGTGCGTCAGGCAAAGTTGCCCGACTGGCGGGTGCTGGGGAATGCGGGAAGTTTTTTCAAGAACCCTGTAGTGAGCGCCGCTGCGTTCGACGCCTTGAAGGCGCTTGAACCTGATCTCGTGTCTTACAAGCAGCACGATGGCCAGTTCAAACTGGCCGCAGGCTGGCTGATCGACCAATGCGGCTGGAGAGGCCGCGCGATCGGTGCAGCTGCTGTGCACGACCGGCAGGCGTTGGTTCTGGTGAACCGCGGCGGCGCGTCGGGCGCGCAAATTTTGGAACTCGCCGCCGCCATCAAACGCGATGTACACGCGCGTTTCGCGGTCGAGCTTGAGGCCGAGCCGGTGTGTCTTTGATTTAAAGTTGCCGCAAGAAATGAGCTATCGCGATCGTCGGGTGTCACAGCAGCCGGCCGAAGCAAATCGGGCCGACGTTTAGGCAAGTCACCGAGAGCGCACAAAAGCCGCCATTTTGATATCAAATGGCGGCCATTCCGCATTTCGGGACGACACAGCGTTTCAATGGAAAGAAACGCCACACGCATGACGCGTGGTGCTTACTTGGCGCTCATCCAGCGCCAATCAACTCAATGATTGAGTTTGCCGAGCAGCAGATATTCCATCAGCGCCTTCTGGACATGCAGCCGGTTCTCAGCTTCGTCCCAGACCACGCTCTGCGGGCCGTCGATCACTTCGGCGCTCACTTCCTCGCCCCGATGCGCCGGCAAGCAGTGCATGAAGAGCGCATCCGGATTCGCGCGCGCCATCATGTCCGAGTCCACGCACCAGTCGGCGAAGGCCTTCTTGCGCACTTCGTTCTCGGCTTCGAAACCCATGCTGGTCCAGACGTCGGTGGTGACGAGGTCGGCGCCGGTGCAGGCGTCGTTCGGATCGGCGAATTCTTCGTAGAACGGTGCGCTATCGGCCGATACCAGCGAATGGTCGAGCGAGTAGCCCGGTGGCGTGGACAGGCGCAACTTGAAGCCGAGAATCTGCGCGGCTTCAATCCACGTGTAGAGCATGTTGTTCGCGTCGCCGACCCAGGCCACGGTTTTCCCCGCGATAGGGCCGCGCAGTTCGTAGTAGGTGAAGACGTCGGCCAGGACTTGGCACGGGTGATATTCGTTCGTCAGCCCATTGATCACCGGCACGCGTGAATTTTCGGCGAAACGCTCGAGGATCTCCTGGCCGAACGTGCGGATCATGATGATGTCGACCATGCGCGACACCACTTGCGCCGCGTCCTCGATCGGTTCGCCGCGGCCAAGTTGCGTGTCGCGGGTGCTGAGGAATACGGCATGCCCGCCAAGCTGGAAGATACCCGCTTCGAACGAGAGCCGCGTACGCGTCGAATTCTTCTCGAAGATCATCGCCAGCGTGCGGTCGTGCAGCGGATGGTAGGTCTCGTAGCTCTTGAACTTGCGCTTGAGAATACGCGCGCGTTCGAGCACGTAGTCATAGTCGTCGAGAGAGAAATCCTTGAACTGCAGATAGTGGCGAATTTTTTTTTCGGTCATGAAAAATGCGTACGGCGGCTTCAGCCGGCAATTGCGCCGGACGGCGCCGCCGTCGTGGTGGTATCGAATTTCAGCATAAAGGAATTTCCGGCGTTTGACGAGGCCGCCAAATAGCCAACGCGCGAGCCGATGCGCGCCGCCATACGCCGTCTGGCGCGGTTTAGAGGCTTTGTGTGCAGTGCGGAAAAAGGGCCTCTGCTGTATAATCCGCCAGGTTTCTCCGGCAGTCCTGACACCTTTCGACTGCTTACGAAGCAGATCCATTCGCGGCTTAATCAGACAACCCGCAGTGTCAACCGTGGACTAAACACGCAGATTCAGCGTTGTTTTTCAACCTTGAATCTGCGGGCGTCAGAGCAGTTCGCGGACACGCGAGTTTCGTCTCGCTGGCACTTGCCGACTTGCATGGCGCCCGTAAGGCGGGCATCCGTGAACGGCGCATCATGAGTTGACTGCGCGCTCTCGATGCGACTCGGGCGACTTCAACGAGTGGTCGATCAGTGGGTAGATGCAGGTCGAAGAAAGAGGCTGGGTCTCACCGGCCGCGACGCTGCCGGACGAGGCGGAGAGTTCAGCGCCGGAGGTTGCAGCCGATGACTTTCCGGTTCACCTTGTCAACCATGCATGCGCGTTTGCCGGCGTTCTCTGCCGGTCGTCAAACAGGTATTCCTACATGGCCGAAACAATTCCAACCGAGTACTTCATCCAGGGCATTACGTCGAACGGCAAGACTTTTCGGCCGAGCGACTGGTCGGAGCGGCTTTGCGGCGTGATGTCGGGGTTCGGCCCGGGCAAGCGCGGCCCCAATGCCCGGTTGCAGTATTCCGTCTATGTGCGCCCGACCTTGCTCGGTAACGTGAAGACGGTGATCCTCGATTCCCGCTTGCGTGACATCGAGCCAATGGCTTTCGATTTCGTGATGAACTTCGCCAAAGACAATGATCTGCTTGTGACGGAGGCGTGCGAATTGCCGCCGCATCATGCCACGCAGCAACATAGCTGACGAAGCGGCTAACTGAGCAGCAGGGGCCGTCGAAAAAGCTTCTTTTCGATGCACACGACAAAAAACCCGCCATTAGCGGGTTTTTTTATTGCCAAGCAGCAGCCTGTCACGCGCCCATCAAACTGAAGGCGCGCAATGGGCGACTACCAGAATCTTTAAGCAGCAGCAGTTGCTTGCAGACCCTTGATAGCAGCCGACAGACGGCTCTTATGGCGAGCAGCCTTGTTCTTGTGAACGATGCGCTTGTCCGCAATGATGTCGATGGTTTTGACCGACGTCTTGTAGATTTCTGCAGCCTTGGCTTGGTCGCCGGCGTCGATTGCCTTGCGAACGGCCTTGATGGCGGTGCGGAATTTCGAGCGCAGCGCCGAGTTGTGCGAGTTTGCCTTGGCGCCTTGACGGGCGCGCTTGCGGGCTTGTGCTGTATTTGCCATGACGGTTCCTTATCCTGTTCCAGCTATGTGTTTCAGCGCTTCCCGTTTTGCTTCTGGATCGGATCCAACTCAAGGCTGGCCCGACTCCACACAAGATAAAACGAGGTCAATCCGATGCGCTGTTTATGATCAAACCCTCGGGATCGATTGCCCGAAAGCGCAAAAACGTCGAAAGAAGACGCGAAACCGCTGTGCTCAGTAACTTTGTGAGTTACCTAAAAGTGCCGAAAGCGGATTCAGGAGCTTCGAAACCGGCGATTATAGCAACGAAATCATGGGACTGGCAAGCGCGGCTGGTTTTTGCCGGGTCTGGCAGGGCATCAACCCCGCGGAAGCGGACGCGAAGCTTATCAGTTGCACGCGAGCTCGCACGCGCGCCACATGCGAGCCGCCTGCGCGCGACGTAAGTTGCAAATTCTAACGATTCCGCGATTGTTGCAACGCGTCGCATTCATAATGCGGCCCGTATAATCAACGCCCCATGAATCTATTCCGAGCCCTACTGACGGTCAGCGGCTTCACGCTGCTTTCCCGCGTGACCGGCCTGGTCCGCGAAACGCTGATCGCGCGAGCCTTCGGCGCCAGTCAATTCACCGACGCATTCTACGTCGCCTTCCGCATACCGAACCTGTTGCGGCGCTTGTCCGCTGAAGGAGCGTTCTCGCAGGCGTTCGTGCCTATCCTCGCCGAGTTCAAGAACACGGAAGGGCACGACGCCACCAAGGCGCTCGTCGACGCCATGTCCACCGTGCTTGCCTGGGCGCTGGCGGTTGTATCGCTTGCGGGCGTGGCGGGTGCCTCCTGGGTCGTGTTCGCCGTGGCGTCAGGGCTGGAGCATGACGGCCGCGCGTTCGGCCTTGCGGTGACCATGACCCAGATCATGTTCCCGTACATCATCTTCATCTCGCTGACCTCGCTGGCGTCCGGGGTACTCAACACCTACCGGCAGTTCTCGTTGCCCGCGTTCGCGCCCGTGCTGCTCAACGTGTCGTTCATTGGGGCTGCGATTTTTCTCGCGCCGCATCTGAAAGTGCCGGTCTACGCGCTGGCGTATGCGGTAATTGTGGGCGGGGTGCTGCAGTTTCTCGTGCAGTTGCCCGGCCTCAAGAAGATCGACATGATCCCGCGCATCGGCCTGAATTTTTTCCGGGCGTTGCGGCATCCGGGCGTCAAGCGCGTGCTGATCAAGATGGTCCCCATGACGTTCGGCGTGTCGGTCGCCCAACTGAGCCTGATCATCAATACGAATATTGCGTCGCGGCTCGGCCCGGGCGCGGTGTCGTGGATCAATTACTCCGATCGATTGATGGAGTTTCCCACCGCGCTGCTGGGCGCGGCGCTGGGGACCATCTTGCTGCCAAGTCTTTCGAAGGCGCACGTGGACGCCGATCCGGTCGAATATTCGGCGCTCCTCGACTGGGGGCTGCGCATCACGTTCCTGATGGCGGCGCCGAGCGGAGTCGCGCTGTTTTTCTTCGCCGTTCCGCTGACGGCCACGCTATTCCACTACGGTAAATTCGACGCGAATTCCGTCATCATGGTTGGACGTGCGTTGTCTGCGTATGGCGTCGGGCTGGTCGGGCTGATCCTGATCAAGATCCTCACGCCCGGTTTTTACGCGAAGCAGGACATCAAGACACCGGTGATCATCGGCATCATCGTGTTGATCGCGATTCAGCTTAGCAACCTGATTTTCGTGCCAATTTTTGCGCACGCCGGATTGACGCTATCGATCGGCCTGGGTGCCTGCGTGAACGCAACGCTTTTGTTCATCGGCTTGAGGAAACGCGGGATTTACCAACCCTCGCCGGGATGGACGCGCTTCTTCGCGCAACTGCTCGGCGCGTGCCTCGTGCTCGCGGGCGTGATGCATTGGGTGGCGGGCAATTTCGACTGGATCGGCATGCGCGCCGCGCCTCTGGAGCGAATCATGCTGCTCGGTGCAAGCCTGGTCGTATTCGGTGCGCTATATTTCGGTATGCTCTCCGCGATGGGTTTTAAATACGCGTATTTCAGAAGGCGAACGCTGCAATGACGACGACGCGCATCCTCGACTATTTCACCTCGCTAGTGGCGGAGGACGACAGTCTGCCGCTCACCGAGGCGGCGTTGTCGCTCGCCCAGGACGCGTATCCGGATCTCGATTTGCAGGCCGTACTGGCCGAGATAGACGAGCTGGTTTTGCGCGTCCGCCGTCGTATGCCAGAAGACGCCGATATCAAGCAAAAAGTCGGCGTATTGAATCGTTTTTTCTTCCGCGAACTGGGTTTCACCAGCAATCTCAATGACTACTACGACCCCGATAACAGCCACCTGAACATGGTGCTGAAGCGGCGTCGCGGGATTCCGATTTCGCTGGCCGTCGTGTATCTTGAGATGAGCGAGCAGCTTGGTATTCCTGTGCGCGGCGTGTCGTTTCCGGCGCACTTCCTGCTGCGCGTGACCACGCCCGACGGCGATGTGATGCTCGATCCAACCACCGGCCATTCACTGTCCGAATCGGCGATGGTCGAGATGCTCGAGCCGTATGTGCAGCGAGTGGGCGAGTCCATTGGCAGTGCGCTGCGGGTGTTGTTGCAGCCGGCAACGCGTCGGGAAATCATCGGACGAATGTTGCGAAATTTGAAGAGCATTTACTTGCAGACCGAGCGCTGGCAACGGCTGCTCGCCGTGCAGCAACGGCTCGTGATCCTGATGCCTGGAAGTATTGAAGAAGTGCGCGATCGGGGTTTCGCTTACGCGCGCCTGGATTACTTGCGCCCGGCGATGGAGGACCTGCGTCGATACCTCGACGATCGGCCTGAGGCCGAAGATGCAACCGTCGTGGAGACGGAACTGCATGAGTTGCGCCAGCGTACGCAGCACAACGGCGAGTGAGTTGCTCCCACCGGTTTAAAACTCATTAAAAAACGGCGGCTCATCATTTCGATGGCCGCCGTTTTTCTTGACGCATAAGCCCGTGAGCTAGCAACTCGCAGCTACGAGCCCGTCAAGTCCGAAAACTTACTTCGGCTGCATCCGGATCGCCCCATCCAGGCGAATCACTTCGCCGTTGAGCATGGGGTTGTCGAAGATCTGTTTGACCAGCATGGCGTACTCGTTCGGTTTGCCGAGACGCGAGGGGAACGGCACCATCGCGCCGAGCGCGTCCTGCACTTCCTGCGGCATGCCGAGCAACATCGGTGTTTCGAAAATGCCCGGCGCTATCGTCATCACGCGAATGCCGTTGCGCGACAGATCGCGTGCGATCGGCAGCGTCATGCCCACCACGCCGCCTTTCGATGCCGCATAAGCGGCCTGGCCGATCTGGCCATCGTAAGCCGCAACGGACGCCGTGCTCACGATCACGCCACGCTCACCCGCTGAGTTCGGTTCGTTCTTCGACATGGCCGCAGCCGCCAGCCGGATCATGTTGAACGTGCCGATCAAATTCACGCCGATCGTCTTGGCGAACAGGTCGAGCGCATGCGGGCCATCCTTGCCCACCGTCTTCGCGGCCGGCGCGATGCCCGCGCAGTTCACCAGCCCGCGCAAGCTGCCGAGTTGCGTCGCGGCGTCCACGGCGCGCTGACCGTCTTCCTCGCGGCTCACGTCGCATTTCACGAACACACCGCCGAGTTCCTTCGCGAGCTTCTCGCCGCCGGCCTCGTTCATGTCGGCGAGCACGACCTTGCCGCCGTGATCGCGGATAAGTTGCGCCGTCGCCGCGCCGAGGCCCGATGCGCCGCCGGTGACGAGAAAAACGTTGTCCTGGATGTCCATGCTGTGTGCTCCTTGATGAGGGTTATACGTAATCATGTTCGCGTGATTCGTTTCGAGGATCGCTCAGAACGAAAAACCCGCTCGGCCGATGGAGCACGAGCGGGTTTCGGAAGGCGTGCCCCGAGCGCCCGGGTATGAGCGCTCAGTGTCGATCAGGTCAATGCATCGAATACGCGCGTGCGGATTTCATCGACCGCGCCAAGACCCGAGATTCGCCGATACTCCGGCGCCTTCAGGCCATTGTTGTCGCCATGTTTGGACCACGTGTTGTAGTACTCGATCAACGGCTTGGTCTGAGCGACATACACGTCGAGCCGTTTCTTCACGGTCTCCTCCTTGTCGTCGTCGCGCTGGATCAGCGGCTCGCCGGTAATGTCGTCCTTTCCTTCCACTTTCGGCGGATTGAACTTGACGTGATACGTGCGCCCCGACGCTGCATGCGAACGCCGTCCGCTCATGCGCTCGATGATGTCCGCGAACGGCACGTCTATCTCCAGCACGTAGTCGATAACAACACCGGCTTGCTTCATGGCGTCGGCTTGGGGAAGCGTGCGCGGGAAACCGTCGAAGAGATAACCGTTCGCGCAGTCCGCTTCCTGCAGGCGTTCTTTCACGAGGTTGATGATGAGTTCGTCCGGCACGAGTTCGCCGGCGTCCATGAAGCGTTTGGCTTCCACGCCTAGCGGTGAACCCGCTTTCACGGCGGCGCGCAGCATGTCGCCGGTCGAGATCTGCGGGATGCCGAACTTTTCCTTGATGAAGGTGGCCTGGGTGCCCTTGCCGGCGCCGGGGGCGCCCAACAGGATCAAACGCATGGTGATATCTCCGAATCGAATAGAAACCGCTGCGCTGCGAGGCTTATTCTCGCATCCGGTCGCTGTGGCACATCGCTCGGTTGAAGCCGCAAACGAGGCGCGACGAGCCGAATTCAGGAGACGGCGCGGCACCAGTCGACACGGGCGCTCAGGAGCGTTGGCGCTGACCGGAAGGCTCGCGCTACCGATTGATTATGCCATGCATCGTCACAATGGCGACCCAAATCCGCGGCCGGAAAGCCCGGAAAGTCGCGCGCAGCGGGGGTTAACGTGGGTTGATCCGAAGGGCGATGCCGCGTTAGGAAGCGGTGAAAACAAGCCGGTTTCGCGGCGTGCCGTCACTTGGGAACGTAGCGGAAATGTGGGTGATCGGTGGACGTCCGGCGGGATGACAAATGAATTGCCGGAAACGCTGCTAAAGCATAAACGCGGCTGATGCGTGGATCATGCGCGGCATATGTGTGCCGATCAGACGCGGACCTCGAAGGTGGCTTGCGGCCGGAACGCCGTCACCGGCCGCTTCCCGCCACGCTACGCCGACGCGTCAAACAGCGCGCGAACGCGGGCCAGATCATTGGGGGTATCGACACCTGGCGGCGGCGCGTCGTTCGTCGTCAGCACTGCGATACGCTCGCCGTGCCAGAGCGCGCGCAGTTGCTCGAGCGCCTCGGCTTCTTCGATCGGCGCCACCGACAGCGTGGGATAAACCCGCAGGAATTTCGCGCGATACGCATACAGCCCGATGTGACGCAACACATTCGCGGGAACGGACGGACGTGCACCCAGCGCGGCGACATCGGGCCAGTCCTTCTGCCACGCGTCACGCGACCACGGAATCGGCGCGCGCGAAAAATACAGCGCGACGCTCTTCGCATCCAGCACGACTTTCACCACGTTCGGATTGAAGACATCGGCGGGGTCCGAGATGGGATGCGCCGCGGTCGCGATCGCGCACGACGGATGCGCCGCGAGATGCGCCGCCACGTTGCGCACGAGCGCCGGGTCGATCAAGGGCTCGTCGCCTTGCACATTGACCACGATGGTGTCGTCGCTCCAGCCGAAATGCGTCGCGACTTCGGCGAGCCGGTCCGTCCCGTTCGGATGATCGGCGCGGGTGAGCAGCGCCTCGAAACCATGTTCCCTCGCGACCTCGACCACACGCTGCGAATCCGTTGCGATCAGCACCTGCAGCGCGCCCGACAAACGCGCGCGCTCGGCCACGCGCACGACCATCGGCTTACCGCCGATATCCGCCAGCGGCTTGTCCGGCAGCCGCGTGGACGCGAGCCGTGCGGGGACGACTGCGATGAAGGGCGGCGCGA
This sequence comes from Burkholderia sp. S171, assembly GCF_009766085.1. GTDB lineage: Bacteria > Pseudomonadota > Gammaproteobacteria > Burkholderiales > Burkholderiaceae > Caballeronia. Next base: position 181,416 of record NZ_LMUF01000026.1, read on the forward strand.
CCGGAACGTGTGCGTTCATGGGGTCTCAATTCCCGCCGGAGGGTTTCAACGGCTCGACAGGCGTGCCTTCCACGGTCTGGCGCGCTTCGTCGGGCAGCATGATGGGAATGCCGTCGCGGATGGGGTAAGCGAGTTTGTCGACGTTGCAGATGAGTTCCTGCGCCGCGCGGTCATACGTGAGCTGGGTCTTGCAAATAGGGCAGACAAGGATTTCAAGCAGGCGTGCGTCCACGGAGTTTCTCCACAACTAATGCGATAAGGCGGGGGCTGAGCACGGCTTCGACTGGAACCACCCAGATGCGCGCGTCACGCCAGGCCCCGAATTTTACTGCATCCTTCTCGGTGATCAGGATCGAATCGGCGTCGATGCCGGCGAACGGATTGTCGCGATAATCGTAGTGGTCCGGGAACGCGCGCGTGGCCGGCGCGAGGCCGGCGGCACGCAGCGACGCGAAGAAGCGTTCCGGTGAGCCGATACCCGCTGCTGCCGCGATCCGTTCGCCCTTGAACGCGCTGAGCGGACGGCGCACGGCGGGGTCGTCGAGGCGCCAGGCGTCGCCCGTGGCCAGGTCCAGCGAGAAGGTGTTCGGCCACGGCGGCAGCGTGCGGTCGTACGGGCTGTTGATGAGCGTGGCGTCGCGGTGCCGCGACATCGATTCACGCAGCGGTCCCGCCGGCAGCAGGAAGCCGTTGCCGCCCAGACGGTCGTCGAAGACCACGAGTTCGAACGCGCGCGCCATGCGGTAATGCTGCAGGCCGTCGTCGCTGACGATCACATCCACCGATGGATTCGCCTTCAGCAATGCCTGCGCCGCCGCGACGCGATCCGGCGACACCATCACTGGCGCGCGCGTGCGGCGGGCGATCAGCAGGGGTTCATCGCCGACTTCGGAGGGCTGGCTGTCGGGCGTCACCCGCGTGGCTTCATTGATCTTCGCGCCGTAACCGCGCGAGACGACGCCCGGCTGGAAGCCGGCGGCGCGCAGCGCTTCGACGAGCGCGATGACCGTCGGCGTCTTGCCGGTGCCGCCTACCGTCACGTTGCCGACCACGACAACCGGCACGCCCACGTTCACCTGCTTGATCCAGCCGAGCGCGAAGAAGGCGCGCCGACTGGCCGCGATCAGGCCGAATACGCACGCTAACGGCGTCAGCGACCACGCGACCCAGCCGCGCTTGCGCCACTCGCGGGCGAGGAAGTTTTCGATCGGCGGCTTGAAGTCAGACATGGCGCGCCTTGTTTTCAGGCGCTTCAGGCGCGAACGATGCACGCGCTTGGGACAACAGCAACGGTGGGCGGTGTAGCGGCGAGGAGAAAGGCAATGTTCGTGATAATGGCCGGCACCTTTGCATCGGGGCGGATCTCCAGAATGAGCGAATAGTAAGCAATTGGTAAGCGGTCGCTGGACGACGCAAGGCAATTGTCGCGCTGGCGCTTGAACCCGGCACTCTAGCGCGGCGTTGCCGGGGACGCCAGTCGAAGGGCAACGCCGGGCTCGCCGCTTGGTGTCGAATCGGCTTCAGGCGCGGTCCTAAAACGGGTAGGTTTCATGCTCCTTTTTTACGCAATGCGCCTGTGGATAACTCTGTGAACAACTTGGCCGCTCAGCGCCTGAAATCGGCACCAGGAAAGACTTGCATCGGCTTCGTCATGATTTGGAGATAGAAAACATTGTTAAAACAAAGACTTAAAGCGCATTCATCATTGTTTCATAAGCGTTGCCGTTAGCTTCCGGTAACTTGTGCATTGTGGACACTTGCTACACTTCGCATGCTGATCGGTCTATCGTCCATGCCTTGTCCAGTGCGCTTTACGGCATTGCCGGCAGGCCCCTTGTTTGCGTTCTGCCGAGCGTGATTTCAACTTCTTTCAACCTTAACTGACCGCCCTTTCTTCGATGAGCTCTGATCCTTTCGCTTCAGCCGGTGCATCCGGCAGCGCCGATGCCGTCATCCCCGTTTCGGCGCTTAACCGGGCGATCGGGTCGATGCTTGAACGCTCGTTCCCGCTGGTCTGGGTGTCGGGTGAAGTATCGAATTTTACGAAAGCGGCGAGCGGTCACTGGTACTTTTCGATCAAGGACGCGCAGGCGCAGATGCGCTGCGTGATGTTTCGCGGCCGCGCTCAGTACGCCGAGTTCACGCCGAAGGAAGGCGACCGGATCGAAGTCCGCGGGCTCGTCACGATGTACGAACCGCGCGGCGAGTTACAACTCGGCGTGGAAGCGGTGCGCCGGACTGGGCAAGGCCGCTTGTACGAAGCGTTTTTGAAGCTGAAGGCGAAACTGGAGGCAGAGGGCCTGTTTGCGGCTGAGCGCAAGCGTGCGCTGCCGCAGCATCCGCGCGCGATCGGGATTGTGACGTCGTTGCAGGCGGCGGCGTTGCGCGACGTGCTGACCACGCTCTCGCGGCGCGCGCCGCACGTGCCGGTGATCGTGTATCCGGCGCCGGTGCAGGGCGCAGGCGTGGCCGCGAAGCTTGCCGCGATGGTCGATCAGGCCAGCGCCCGTCGCGAGGTCGATGTGTTGATCGTGTGTCGTGGCGGCGGTTCGATTGAAGATTTGTGGGCGTTCAACGAGGAAGTGCTTGCCCGCGCGATAGCCGAAAGTGCGATGCCGGTTGTCAGCGGCGTAGGCCACGAGACGGATTTCACCATCGCCGATTTCGCCGCCGATGTCCGCGCACCCACGCCCACGGCGGCCGCCGAGCTTGTCAGTCCGCAGCGCGTGTTGTTGCTGCGCGATCTCGATCACCGGCATGCGGCGCTGGCGCGTGGTTTCGGCCGGATGATGGAGCGGCGCGCGCAGCAACTCGACTGGCTGGCGCGCCGGCTGGTCAGTCCGGCCGAGCGGCTGGAACGGCAGCGCACGCACTTGCGGCAACTGGCGGTACGGCTGGCGTCGGCCGGTGCGCGCCCGGTACGCGATGCCCGCGCCCGTTTTGCGCTCGTGCAAATGCGCTGGCAACGCTGGCGTCCGGATCTTGCCGCCGAGCGGGAACATCTGATGCGTCTCGCACAACGCCTGAGTGTTTCGCAGGGGCGCCGGCATGAACGGGCGGCGGCGCGGGTGTCGGAGTTATCGGCGAGGTTGCAGGTGTTGAGCCCGCAACGCACGCTCGAGCGCGGTTACGCGGCGTTGATCGATACACAATCCGGACGCGCCGTGCGCGCGCCGAACGCGCTAAAGCCAAAACGGCCGCTGACCGTGCATCTGGCGGAAGGGTCCGCGGATATCGTGCTCGCCGATATCCAGCCCCGGCTCTCCGATGAATTCTGACGCTGGCGGCGGTATGCATCGGATGAAATTGCGGCTGCATCTACACGCTGCGCATAAGGTTTTTACAAGACCTGCGCGGGTGCTTGAAAGCCCGTATTTTTGACGGCTTAGAAGGAACGTTCGAGCATTTTTTACGCTGCTGTTAAAGCTTCGTAATCGATACTGCTCATAAAAACCCGCAATTTGCGGGGTTATCCCAACTCGCCTACAATCGAGTGCTCCATTGCTTCACTCCTCACGTCCCCCATAATCATCATAGAAGGAAGCTCGCACCATGGAACATACCCTCCCGCCGTTGCCGTTCGACAAGAACGCGCTTGTGCCGAACATGTCGGAAGAAACGCTTGAGTATCACTATGGCAAGCATCACCAAACCTATGTGACGAACCTGAACAAGCTGATTCCGGGTACCGAATTCGAAAACCTGCCGCTTGAAGAGATTGTCAAGAAGGCATCGGGTGGCGTGTTCAACAACGCAGCCCAGGTGTGGAACCACACGTTCTTCTGGAACAGCCTGTCGCCCAAGGGTGGCGGTGCTCCGACCGGCGCGCTCGGCGACGCAATCAACGCCAAGTACGGCTCGTTCGACAAGTTCAAGGAAGAGTTCGCGAAGGTCGCGACCGGCACATTCGGTTCGGGCTGGACGTGGCTCGTGAAGAAGACGGACGGTTCGCTCGACATAGTGTCAACGAGCAATGCCGCTACGCCGCTGACTACCGATTCGAAGGCGCTGCTGACCATCGACGTGTGGGAACACGCGTATTACATCGACTATCGCAATGCGCGTCCGAAGTTCATTGAAGCGTACTGGAACATTGCGAACTGGGACTTTGCGTCCAAGAACTTTGGCGCTTGAGGTTTCAGTAGCGTGACAAAATAGGTTGGAAAGTGAGCGGTACCCTCCGCAATAAATTTTCGAAGCTGTGGCCTAGATGAAAGCCCTCCATGTGAGGGCTTTTTTTCGATAGGCGCGGCCGTTTTTCCAATAGCCGAAGCTCAACGCTGACGGCTATTCGGATGTTTAGCCTGCCAACGCTTGGTCCAAGTTCGGGCTAAAAGGTCTTGTAGACAATGTCGGGCGCTGGAGAGTTGGAGATCACGAGGGTTAGCACGGTAATCACCGCGAGCGCGGTGCCCCATGCAGTTCGGGTGTACCGCGACAGCACCAGCGGACGCTCCGCGAACCCCAACGCCATCACGCCCGTGTGCGCCCATTGCAGCAGCGTGAGCGCGATCGTCGCGGCGGCGAATACGAGCAACCAGACCAGCGCGACCATGCCCCAACCAAGTGCGACGACGATCGAATCCATTTCCGTCCACGTAGACCAGAACCAGAACAGACTGAACGCGAAGAACGTAAAGGTTAGTCCACGCATGCACGCAGCGTAGAACGGGTTGTTGCCCAGCGCGATAAAGCGCTTCTTGCCGAGGCGCTTGGTCATCGCGATCTGATACAGCTTGTTCACACTGACGCCTCCGCCTTGAAGCAGGCCGAAGAACAGGAACATCGACGTCTGCCCGTGCCATGCACCGACCAGGAAGAAAGTCACGAAGAACGCGAATACGCCGAGGTACGGTTCTATCTTGCGCGCGGGGAAGCGCTTCATCAGCGACATCAGCAGCGGATTGTAGACGTAGGTTTTCAACCAGCTTGATAACGTGATGTGCCAACGGCTCCAGAAATTGATGAAGTTGGTAGACGAGAACGGCCGGTCGAAATTCTCCGGCAAGGCGATACCAAAGAAACGGGCGACGCCGATCACGACATCCACATACCCGGAAAAGTTGAAATACAGATAGATCGGATAGACCGCGGCAATCACAACGCCCGTCCGCAACCGATCGCCGAAGGGTTGTGTCGGCGACAGGATATCGAGCGCCTGATGCTGCACGTTCGACAAGACCATCGACACGATCGCGACCTTGAAGAAGCCGAACACGATGCGCTCCAACGCGACGCCGTAGTCAATCACATTCGGCCGCAGGCGCTGCTCAGTTTGCGTAACGTAGTAGTCCTGATAGCGCTGGATGGGGCCAGACACCAGAGCGGTAAAGTTCAGCACATAGTTCAGGTAGACCAGCGGCGAGATCCGGTGCGGCAAGCCAGGACTACGCGCATCGATGATCAGGTGCAACACGCGGAAGAACACGTATGACACGCCGAGCGTCACATACGGATAGTGCAGCACAAGCTCCGACGGCACGAACGTGTAGCGTTTCAGCCAGAAGAACATCGCGATGATCAGCATCAGCAGTGGCACGAACAACGGCAGTTTGGGCTGCGACTGCATGACTCGGGCGCCGATGTATCCGATCAGCAGAAACCCCGCGAACGGCGCGAAGGCAGCAAGACTGTGCGAAAACGTCGATAGGAACGCGAGGTTGACCAGCAGCAGCACGGCGTTTTGCCACAAGAGCGAGCGCGACAGGTTGAAGATCAGCGCCGCAATGGCTGCGAAGGCAAGAAACTGGAACGACGGGACGATCACAATACGCCTCCTTGCGATGACGGTTGAGCGCATCCGTCGAACGCGGCAATGCCGCTGTTAGACAGGCTCGTGACGATGCTGCGTGCGACTGCCCGCGACCCGTCTTCATTCAGATGGTTATCGACCGGGTAGTAGTAGCTTGCCGGATGAGGGTCACTTGCAAATTGAGAAAACAGGTCGATAGTCGTCGCCCCGTGTTTCTGCGCGATGGCTTCAAGTGCGCGCTGCAGCGCGAACGGGTCAATCCCCGACGGACGTTTCTTCATCGATAACAACTCGGCCTGTGTGCGCTGCGGAATCAGCATCACCATCAGCGGCACGCCGGCCGCACGGAAACGCGCCGCCGTTTCACCAATAATTGCGTCGGCGATGGCAAGCCGGTGTTGCCACTCGGGTGAGAACGGCGGGCGCAGGAAGTCCGCCTTGTCGCCGTATCGCAGGTACATCGGAATCTCGATGTCCGGATTTTCGAACATGAAGTGCTCAGCGACAGTCAACGCCCGGCTGTCCTTGACCACTTCCTTGGCGCGGGTGAGCATATCAACGCGTGGCACCGCAGGGGCCAGCGAATTGGTCGACACCCGCTTGAGGCCCGCAGGCTCGTCGCCTTCGTCCGGCCTGTTCAGTTTTTCCAGATCGAAAGGCGCGAGCACCAGGATGGCAGCGTCCGGCTGCAGCCGCAGCGCCGGGGCGACGCGCAACGCCACTTTGGTGAGCGGCAACTCGTAGACCCCCAGGTTCTGGAATTCGACCGGTCCATGACATGATCGGGACAACTGAGCTTCACTCACTGCACTGAACGATCTGTCGTACGGGACGCTGGTGCCCTCGGCAAACGAGCTTCCGAGGACCGCGACCCGACGCGTGCCCCGAGGCTTCGGCCCGCACGCCTCCGTGCTGCGAAAACCGCATTCGTTGTAGTGATAGCTGATCCAGCCGGTTTCAGGAACCTTGACGTGCATCGTGCAGTTCGGCAAGTTGACGATTCCCAGGGTGGGGTCGGGGGCGTGACATTCCTGACCTGTTTGCGCCGCCGACCAGGCCAGCCGGGTGCCGACCTCAGAGACGAAGAACATCAGCAGTACGCTAAGCACAGCGATGGCCGGCAGCAGTACGTAATCCCGCGGCGCCAGCTTGCGCGGCGGTTGATCATTGAATCGAGTCATGGCGTGTCCTTACGTGAGCAGCTCTGCATCGAAGCCGATCCGATGCACGGCGAAATGCGGAACTGGGTTGCTAACGGCGGTGGCTATTTCCCACACCGTGGTGCCGTCGTCCAGCTCGTCGATCGGCGTGAAGCCGAGCTTCGCGTAGTGGTCCTTCACCAGCGCATTGCGATCCGTGGGCACATAGCGGCCGACCAGGCGCGTGACGCCGTTCCGGGCCGCATGCGCGAGAACTTCGCTCAGCACCATTTCTTCAACCTTGCGGCCCAGCACACGACAGCTCATCAACCAGGTGTCGATGTCCCATGTGTCGTCCGGACTACCCGATCCATCGCCGCGTGCAGCGTCGCGCAGCGGACGGCAGATCACCACCGCGATCATGCCGTTGTCGCCGAAGGTATCGGTCAGCCGAACCTGCAGGGCGAAGTTTTCGGCTTCGCTTTCAAGCTCGACTACGTCAGCCACGGTGTAGCGGCGCGTGGTCAAGTTGAACTGGTTGGATTTGTTGATCAGTTGCACGATACGGCTGCGCCCTACCTCGTCGAACGGCGCAAACGTGATTTGCATGTCGAGCGACTTCAGGTACCCGTCGAGATCGCCAGCCTGACTTTGCAGGGCTACCCTGCGCGCATTGTCCTGGTAGTACCCGGCACGCTCGCGGTCTTCGGCCAAGAATGCGAGGGCCTCGAAGTAACCTGCTGCGTTCAACGTACGCGCATAAAGCGACGGGTCGTCGGGAAGTTCCGGCACGGCGACTTCGGGCAGCATCTCACGCACGAGGTTGCGCTCGACCGGGTTGTCGTCGAGGAACACGAACGATTCGAGGCCCAGCGACAATTCCTTGGCAATGGCCTGGATGTTGGTCGCCTTGTCGTTCCAGTTCGCCTGGAATACGGCGAAATGGTTTTCACGCAGCAGCATTTCCGGGTGTTTCTGGAACGGCAGACGCGCGGTTTGGTCATCGTTTTTCGACGATACCGCGAGAACCACGCCGCGCTCGCGCAACTCGAGCGCGAGCTTCTGTACGCTCAGATGCGCTTCGCCGACCGCATCCCCCTGCGCCACCCGGATTCCCTCGAGCAGATCGTCGCCGATCACGCCGCCCCACAACGTGTTGTCGAGATCGAGTATGAGCGCGCGGCGGCTCTTGCCGCGCGCCGCACCGAGCAGCCGGCCCACATGGTCTGCGTACAACGGCAGGTATGCGTCGGCGAACGGATATTTGGCGAGGTTGTATTGCGACGGCGAATGCCAGTTCGCGAGACCCACGGTTTGCGCGAGCGCATTGACATCGAACAGCAGGTCTTCCGATGTGGCGGCGCGGCGTACCAGACCGTGGTTGATCTGATCGATCAGGTTACGCAAAGTACCCGGAATCGCTGCGTCCCTGCTGCCGAACAGTGCTTCCGGCGGCGGCGCCAGCGTCTGCAAAATGGGCAGGGCATTACTGTGCTGGCGAATCCCGCGCGCAACGGCGTCCAGAAGCTGCAACGCCGCGTCGACAGTCGCCTGTGCCTTGGTCTGATCTCCGGGTGTCGCGAACAACGGCAGCCCTCGATAATCGACGGCGATCAGCACGGCATCGAGCTGCGCGGCGTTGATCTCGGAATCCGGCGCCAGCGCTTCCTGCAGTACCTGGTCGTAGTGGCCCAGCATGGTGTCGAGCGCGACGCCATGCCGCGCGGCCGATGCAACCAAAGGCAGCGCGAGATGGTCCAGTGTTCCATTGCCGATCACCCCGAGCCGCAGCGGTGTCAGCGGCGCCAGAGAGCGGCCATTACCGCGGGCGCTGGCAATCGACTTGCCGAGCCGGATCAGCTGATTTTCGTCAAGTGCATGCGTGGCCAGCCGGCGAATCTGCTTGCCGATATCGGCACCCTGAATGTCAGGAACTGCGTTGACAAGCGCGCGGCATTGCGCGGAAAAATCCGCGGGCGCACCGGGCAGCCAGCCCAGCGAAGCGTATAGGTAGTTAGCCATTAGGCACAGTCTCTCAAACTGAAGGGAGCAGTCTCACTGGACCAGCAAGGGATCGAACGGCAAGGGATGACAGTTAGGTAGTCCTAACCACGCGATTCGATCAAGTGAACGAACTCACCCACGTTTTTCATGCCGGCAACATCCGACGCGGCGAACTTGACCCCGAAGGCCTTCTCGACTGTCAGGATCAAGCGGATATGCGCGAGGCTGTCCCAGCCGTCGACGTCCGCGGCCGTTGTCTTGGCGGTCGGCACGATGTCTTCGTCATCGAAAACATCGCGGAACACGTCGGTCAATTTTTGATAGATTTGAGCTTCGGTCACTGAAAACCCCGGATTGCGCTGTGGTCGTTGTTGGGTGACGGCTTTAGTGTGTTACGCCGATATCCCTTCTTTTATTTACGCCGGGGCATCAGCCTTCGGTACTCCGACGATGCAATCAAGGTACGTCACGCTGATAATCATTCACGGTGCGGGAACGCACACATTAAGTGCATGATTCAGAAATCCACGGTGATTGGAGGCTTTTTTATGCAGGAGAAATATATCGATGCGCCTCTCGCATCCTGAGAATTGGGCTGCGACGATTCAATGAAAACCGCGTTCAAGCCCGATTTGAATACGAAGAACAACCTGATCGGGCATTAGTTGAAACCGGCCGGCGTGCCCGGAGAGGGAGGAGATCACCGATGAACAAAGCCCACGCTGTTCTCGTGGTTGCACTGCTGTCAACGACTGCCGCCCTGCCGGCAATCGCTGCGGTTTGCGTACCGGCCAATGCCTCGGTTCCGGCTGGCGCCAACACGACCAATCCGAAGGCGCCGTTCTTCATCGATACGGCGGGGCTGGATTTGAGAACGACGCCACCCACCCGCGACCCTCACAATCCGAACTATCCAAAAGCGACGGAACTGCCGGATGGCCAGTTGCCATCAATCAATAGCGACGGCAACTTCATCATCGGCCCGACGCATCGGCCGTCCCCAGAGGCTGTCGCTCACGCAGACGTGCCCCACGGCACGGTGCATAGCTTCGTCATGCACTCGGCAGACAGTGTCATCTACCAGACCGGCCTGGTTCGTGACGATATTCCCGACTGCTGGAATTCGGCGGTAAATACTGCCTCCACTGTTCCAGGCGACAAATCCGATCTTCTGGTGCCCGAGAGCCACGCCGGCGATTGGAGCCGTGAGGTCGATGTCTATGTGCCGGCCGATTATGTACCGGGCACAGCAGCGCCGTTCATCGTGTACGGCGATGGCGGCCGGCAGAGCTTCTTCAACCAACAGATGCTGTTCAACGTGCTGGACAACCTTATCCACGCGCACAAGCTGCCGCCGATGGTGGCTATCGGCATAGGCGCCGGCGGACAGGATGTGCAGGGCAGTCAACGGGGCCGCGAATATGACACCGTTTCCGGCACGTACGCCGAATGGGTCGAGCGGGAGGTATTGCCGCGCGTCGAACAGAATACGCATGTGTTGTTGACGAAGGATCCGGATCGCCGCGCGACCATGGGCTTCAGCTCCAGTGCTGCTGCCGCCTTTACCATGGCCTGGTTCCATCCCGATCTCTATCGCCGCGTGCTTGGCTACTCGCCAACGATGGTGAACCAGCAATGGCCGCATGACAAAGCACTCCCGGGTGGTGCGTGGCAATACCACTCTGCGTGGCCGGGGCCGATCAAGCCAAACCCCACCGCGTCGGAAAATACTGTGGCGCCTGCAAGCGGGTCCAATAGCGCGCCGTTGATCCCGAATTCGCCGCGCAAGCCGATCCGGTTCTGGTTCGAAGCAGGCGACCGGGATTTTTTCTATCTGGTCGGTGCGCTTGCGGATGGCATGCATGACTGGACCCTGGCCAACGAGGATATGGCGCGTGTACTCGCCGCCAAAGGCTACCAGTACCAATTCGTGTTTTCCCGCAATGCCGGTCACGTCGATGACGCCACCGAAGCGCAAACCATGGCAGAAGCACTTGAATGGCTGTGGAAAGACTACCCGGCGCCGGTGCGTTGAAACGGCTGATCGCTTTCCCGACTCGCCGATGGGCGCGTGTCTGGTGGGCCGTTGGCATTTGTATGGGCATTTTTGCTGTCACCACTCGCGCCGCGCCCGATGCGTTTCGCGCCGCAATGTGTCATCTCGTCGCAAACCGATAGCGACGCGCGAGGCGAATGTTGACCATGAGCATTATCGAAATCTCCTCCACGGATAAGGACGATCATCATGCTCATCGACATTCTTCAACGCACACCGCATTGGGTCTGGTTTTTGCTCGCCGGGCTAGTTTCCCTCGGCGTCTCGCAGTCGAAGCCACAGCACCGGACGCTGCGCGCCGCGACGGTAATGCCAGTCGCGATGGCTGCACTCTCGTTTTATGGCGTTGTGTCAGTGTTCGCCGCGCAGCCCACCGCGCTGGTCGCGTGGGCAGCGGCGATGCTCGCCGCTTTCACGATATGCCACGCTTCCGGCATAGGCGGCAAGGTCCGCTGGCTTGCTGACGAGCAGCGTCTGCTCGTACCCGGAAGCTGGGTTCCTCTGCTGCTGATGCTCGGCCTGTTCATCATCAAGTTCGGTGCGAACGTCATGCTGGCGATGCATCCCGATCTGAGCATCGACGGGTTGTTCGCGGTATCGGTGAGTTTGGCGTACGGCGCTTTTAGCGGCGTCTTCCTCGCGCGCGGTCTGGCTATGTGGCGCACCGCCCGGGGATCCGAGCCGTCCAGCATGGCTTATTGACTGGCGTGTCGAGCGGCTTATTCTCGCTGGATGCACGACGAGCTTCGTTGCCGTTAGGGTCTCGTGCATCCCGTCACCTGCTACAACCCGCTACGCGTAGAATCCGCGCAATGGGTCGACTGGCTCCGTGACCGGGCCGACGAACAACCGGATGGCTCAGGCCACGCCTGAATCACCGCATACCACCACTGCCCATTGCATGCGCCACGCTCATATCCTCCCGAACCTGCTATGGCGCGAACTGCGGATATTTATCCCGGTATCGATAGCGAGCACCTTGTTCTACTACTCGGTATATCGCGATTCGTTCGCGAGCAACCTGATCTATTCCCTTTGCAGCACATTGTTCATTCAGGGATTCATCGAGGTAGGGCGCTATGGGCTGGCCTATCGGATTCGCCAGCGTACCCCCGATAACTTCGACGCGCAGCGCAACTGGCCCGGCTGGAGCCTGATGATTCCATGGATCGTGGTGTCGGGCGTAGGGGGCTATGCAGCCGGACACATGCTCGGCGATTGGTTGACCGGCGTGCAGCACGCATCGGTCGCGATCACGGGCAACCCCCGGGCAGTGTTGCTGAGCATGACCGGTGTGTTCGTGCTGTCGTTGGGCATCACCTATTTTTTTTACGCCCGAAGCCGCATGGCCGCCCTGCAAATCCGCACTGAGGCCGCGCTGCGAAGTGCCGCCGAGAGCCAGCTCAAGCTGCTGGAGTCGCAACTCGAACCGCACATGCTGTTCAACACGCTGGCCAATCTGCGGGTGCTGATCGCGCAAGATCCACCGCGTGCCCAAGCCATGCTCGACCGGCTGATTGCATTCCTGCGGGCGACGCTTGACGCCTCACGCTCGGGATTGGGATCGCATTCGTTGTCCGAGGAGTTTGCGCGTATCGACGATTATCTTGAGTTGATGCAGACGCGCATGGGAACGCGCTTGAGCAGGCAGCTCGATTTTGCCGACGAGCTTGGCCGGTTGTCTGTGCCGCCGCTGTTGCTGCAACCTCTGGTCGAGAATGCCATCAAGCATGGACTTGAACCTAAGGTTGCTGGCGGCTGGATTCGGGTGAGTGCGCAGCGCGAAGGCGGCACACTCGTGCTGAGTGTCCGCGATACCGGCGCGGGGATTGACGGCGGGGGCGGTGCGGATCTGGGTGGTTCGCCGCCCGGCGGAAGCCGTTTTGGCATCCAGCAGGTTCGTGAACGGCTTGCTGCGCTATACGGTAAAAGCGCGTCGCTTGAACTCGTTGCCGCTGGCGATGACGAGGGCGGTACTCTCGCTATCGTCCGCCTTCCTGTATCTTGATTCTGGCTGCTGAGTTGATTCTGACCACAGACCATTCCGAGCCGATCATGAAAGCCACCGTCCTGATTGCCGAAGACGAAGCGTTGCTGGCCGCAGACCTGCAGGCCCAGTTGACACGGATATGGCCGGACCTGCATTGCGTCGCGAGCGTGGCCAATGGCGCGGCCGCAGTCGAGCAGGCGTTGGCGCTGCAACCGGACGTGCTTTTCCTCGATATCCGCATGCCCGGCATGACGGGACTGGAGGTCGCACAAGCGCTTGCCGAAGACTGGCCGGACCTTGCCAAACCGTTCCCGTTGCTGGTGTTCGTGACCGCCTACGATCAATATGCATTGCACGCGTTCGAGCATGCAGCGGTTGACTATGTGCTGAAGCCCGTGCAGCCCGATCGCCTGGAAAAGACCTGTGTGCGTTTGCAAGCCGCATTGCGGCAGAGGACGCAATCGCCGGCAGTGGAGCCGTCGCTGGACGCGGCCATTCATACGTTGCGTGAGCTCTTGCATGCCGATGCCGCTAGCCCGCAGGGAAAACCTGCGCCCGCAAGTCCGCTGCGGCTGATTCAGGCGAGCGCCGGCAACACGATAACCATGGTGCCGATAGCGGACGTGCTGTATTTCGAAGCCGCCGATAAATACGTTCGGATGATCACGGCCGATCGCGAACATCTGATCAGGATCTCGCTGCGTGAACTGCACTTGCAACTTGATCCGGAGTGCTTCTGGCAGGTTCATCGGAGCACGCTTGTGCGTTGTGATGCGATCGCCAGTGCGTTACGCGATGACAGCGGCAAGCTCACGCTAACGTTGCGTGGCCACCCGGACAAGCTGAGCGTGAGCCGTCTTTACGCTGACAGGTTCAAAGGCCTTTGATCGAACGGGCGCCATACACGCGGGAACGGCGGCTTCAATACGCCTTCGCCGCACTTACCGTCGCCGCCTAACCCCGCACCCGGCGAAACTCACCCAGCCACGCCGACAACGCCTCGACCGCTTCGGGCGTCACCGCGTTGTATAGCGAAGCGCGCAGGCCGCCGATGGATCGATGTCCTTCCAGTCCATGCAAGCCTGCGCGGCGGGCGTTATCGATGAACTGGGCTTCCATGGCTGCATCGGGCAAACGGAAAGCGACGTTCATGGTCGACCGGCAAGCCCGCTCGCCATGCACGCGATAGAAATCCGGCTCGGCATCGAGGGCACGATACAGCCGCTCCGATTTCGCACGGTTGATCGCCGCCATGTTTGCCACACCGCCTATTTCATCGCGCAGCCAGCGTGTCACCAGCATCAATACGTAGATGGCAAACACTGGCGGCGTGTTGTACACCGAACGCGCTTGAATGTGCGTCCGATAATCAAGGAACGTCGGCAACGCATGCGTGGCCCGTTGAGCGAATTCATCGCGCAGGATCACCACCGTGACACCGGCCGGCCCGAGGTTCTTCTGTGCGTGCGCATAGATCATTGCGTAACGGTTGATATCGAGCGGCGCAGCCAGCAGATTGGAGGACATGTCGCAGACCAGCGGCACCTCGCGCAGGCCAGGAATGTCGGTGAATTCCAGTCCCTCGACCGTTTCGTTGGACACGTAGTGCAGGTAGGCCGCGTCCGGCGCGAGATGCAACTCTTCGGGCGCAGGCAAGCGGCGATACCCCTCCGCACTACCATCCCACACCACACTCGTTTTTCCTTCGTGCCGCGCTTCAACCGGCGCCTTGGCGCTCCAGTAACCCGACACAATGTATTCGGCATGCTTGCCGCTGCCGCGCAGGAAGTTCATCGGCAGCATGGAGAACTGCAGGCTGCTGCCGCCCTGCATGAACAGCACGTGATAGTTGCCGGGAATGCTGAGCAGCACGCGCAGGTTGCGCTCGGCTTCATCGAGCACGCCGCGGAACCAGTCGGATCGATGACTCATTCCCAGCACCGACAGACCCGTCTCTGGCAATGCTTCGATAGCAACGCTCGTTTCGCGCAGCACCGACGCCGGCAACGCACCCGGTCCGCCCGAGAAGTTCATGGTCTTGTTCATTCAGCCGCTGTCCGGCGCGTGAGCATGTGCTCGAACGCATCGACGATATGTTGCACATGTTGATTCTTGTGAGCGAGCACGCCGCTATCGCGCTCGTAGTGCGCGAGCATGGTCGCGTTGGCTTCGAACACGAAGACCTGGCCGTCAGGCAGAAGCGTGAAATCGATGCCGCCGTAGTCCAGATCAAGCCGCTGGCCGATAGCCGCAATAGCGTCCATCGCGCGCTCGCCGAGTGCCGTGCGCGGGTCTTGCAGGAAGCGCCGTTCCTCATTGAGCTTCCACGCGTGGCCTTCCATTTCGGCGGAAAAATAATGCGCAATCCAATGCGGCGATATCACGAGATGATAGGGAAGCGGCTGTCGGTCAACGTAGATCACGCGGTACTTGCGGTAGAAGCCATCGGCCGACTGGCAATCGCGAAATGCTGTCAGATACTGAGGGCCTTCTTCCGTCGATAAACGGCTTTCAAGTGCCTCGATTGTGTCGCACAGAACGAGGCCGTCGCCACCGTGAGCGGCAACGGGGCGCACCAGCAGAGGAAACTTAACGCCGTGATCGGCGAGCAGCGAAGCGAGTGCTCCGACGTCCTGCCCTTCGCTTTGATCGTCATACCGCACGCACGGCGCGGTCTGTACGTCATCGATGCCATCAAGCAGCGCGGGTAGCTTATGCCGCGAGGTCGGCGTGATCGCCGAGTTCGGGTTAAGCAACGGACGCGAACATTGCGCCTCGAAACACGCGAGCCTGCTCTCAAGCGGCGCTGCAATATCCGGATCGCCGATCGCGTTGAACACGAGATCGAAGGCGGGAAGTTGCGCGTCTTCGTCGCCGGCAGCGTAGTCGATTGCGTACTTGATACGGCGATTCCTGCCGCCTGGCAACAACGCATCGAACGGCACATTGCCTGTCCCTTTGCCCGTGCACAGGATCAGGACAGAGCGCGTCCAGCCCGCCGTCTCTTCGACAAAAACCCGCTGGATTCCATAAGCGCGTTCGCGATAAATCTCGGCAAGAGCATCGTTTCCTTCACCTGCGTGGATAGCCGCGAGGTTCTGGCACGCGACGGCGACATCCGGATCAAGCGTAAGCACGAGCGCATACCAGCGGGCGGCGACGGCGTGATCGCCCTTCATGAAATAGCCCGTGGCGACGTCGCACAGGCTATTCGTGCGCGCGTCCGGCGTGCTGGTCGCATACGCATCGAGGGTATGGGCCGCGATCAGATGGGCGAGCGCGCCGAGTTCATCGCCGGCTTGGCGGGATGTATCGGCGAGTGCGCGGTGAACCGATGGATCTGTCGACGCGATCGCGCTTAAACGATCGATCGGCGCGGACGGAGGTTTGGGTGTGGTGTCGGATTCTTGGATCATGGCGTGGCCGTGCGCATCGGGACGTTCCATCAAATGCTGGTTTTGCAGCATAGCGGCGTCGCCCGACATTCCGGTTACAGCCGTGCTCGCCAGCGTAACGAAAACTTACGCGGCGGTCGAACGCGCGTCAACGCGGACACTGTCACGGCTCCATCGCCTTGACGATGATCTGGGCATCGGTGTCCCGTTCGATTCGCTTCAACACCGGTTGCATGGCGATGAAGTCCGCGGGCGTGCAAACCTGCTTGCCGAAGTTCGCCTTCAGATGGCGTTCTGCCTGAAACAGGTTCGTCGCGGGATCGAAGACATAACGCGATGAATAATCGAAAAACGCGGTCGTGAAGCTGGCATTGGTTGGGACATCGGTGACGCGAACCGTCTTTGGCAAGGTGACTTGCGCGACTTCATCGAACGCGCCTCCGGTGCACATGAACGGCTGGGTCCGCACGCGCTCGGCGAGGAGGTTCTCGACCTGCGTGGCGATCCCGCCGGACAGGCTTGTCAGTGCGGGCAGGGCGGTCGTGCCGGTGGGCCAAACGACATCGTCGAGCGTTCCATTGATCATGGTGCTCAGCGGGCCGTTACTGGCGTCCAGGTCGGTGGCGTTTAGTGTGGCGACACCGCGCAGGCCTGTTGCCCGAAGGCGGGCATCGGCGATCTGCTTGCGGCGCTCGGCAGTCGCGTGGAGCAGAGTTGCACGCTCTGGCCCGGTGCTCCATCCGGCGTCTTCCACCTGATCGGCGAACGCGGCCGAGCCATCGGGCGATACCTCGATCTGCAAGCGCGCCGTGCGTGACAGCGGCTCGGTCGCGGGCGTTCGTGACAGCGTGCCGTCGTTGACCAGCAGCGTAGGGCGGTCCATGTCCGCGAGCGGCAGAGCGCCGAACTCGATACTCAGGGCCGTTGAGTCGGCATACATTCCCAGACTCGGCAGCCACGTGATGACGTGATTGATTGCGCTGCCGCCATAGCCCGGCACGGATGGCAGCGTATAGACCGAGCCGAGGCTGATCAAGGCCGGCTCGTTGTCGATACCCACTGCAGCCAGCAGCGCGCCGTAGAGCGCGACATAGTCCTTGCAGTCGCCGTATCGGTTGGCGAGGATATCGGCGGCATGGTGGGGGATGGCAGGACTTTGCCCCAGGAACAGCGACACGTAGCGGATGTTGTGGCGTACCCAGTCGTAAAGCGTGGCCGCTTTCGCGTGTGCATCGGTCTCGTTGCGCGTGAGCGATTGTGCGAGCGTCCGCACGGCCGGATCGTCCGCGCTCGGATCAACAGTGCCGTCCCGATAACTCGCGGCAAAGCTCTGGTAGTCGGGGAACGTGGACACCATCAGCCGGTCACCGTACTGCGCATAGCCGACCGAGCCCGCTTCCACCCGATCGTAGTGGGCGCGGCTGTAGTCGAATTCGTAGCGCGTGCGGCCGCCCTGTGTCACCGGTGGCACGGCGATATAACCGCGCGCATCGGCATAGAGGGGTTTGTCGGCGGGCAAGTCGAAGATCAGCCGTTGGTTTTCCACTGGGCCACGCCCGGGTTCAACGAAATAATCGAATTGCCCTGCGATGACTGCTTTCGACTGCGTTTTATGAAACTGGAGATGGACGACGGATCCCGCGCTCACCCCGGGAAAGATCACTGCTTTCAAGCGAGCGTCCTCGAACGTGGGCGCACCTGCCGAACGTGGCTCCTGGATCTCGCGGATCTGATCGGGTGTCACGATGTGCTTGATGCCGTCGGGGCTGAGCGAGTAGGCATTGCTTATGTTGATGGTTGACGTCGATTTATCGAACCAGATGTAGCGTTGCGCGATTTCGCCGACACCTGCCGGCGTATTCGCGCGGAGGGTGGTTTCATCGTCCTCGGTCAACGACCCGTCTTCCGCGACGATGAAGGTATGAACGTCGCTGACAAGCGAGGACGGCTGCGCTTCGATGGTCTCGGCGGCGAAGGCGGGCGATGCAAGACATGCCAGCGAAGCGGCCAGCAACACATGGTGTTTAAGACGCATTGAACTCGAACTCATGAAGGACGGTTTACCTCATTTTGAGGAGAGTTGGCGACGAGTCCCGACGCGCACACACACTTGGTGGTCGGTTGTCCGCGGATAGCGCGGGGTGTCCCTTGGGCGGGTTCAGTCACTGGTGGCGAAGCGTGTCGAAACCTGTGTTCGGAGAAGGAGGGTTTCACACATCCTCCGCTCTGGCGAGCACCGTGCGTTTGGGGTACCCATGAATGAAAACTGCACGCTGTGGACACTTACGAGCCCTTGTTTTGAAAGCGTTTTCTTTGCTTCGTTTCTTTGTCGCTTTGGACAGAAATGACGTGCCGCCACGCAGAGTGGTTAAAAGTGATGAAGAGAAAATCCGACTCAGGCAGACCACGAACGCCGAAAGCACCACCCCGGCACCAACCCCGACCGCTACCCCAAGAGCCTGACACCCCCAGCACAACCCCCGTCCACCGGCGCGAGCAAAAACCCGACCCCTAGGCCTGTTCTTTGCTTTTACCTGACATATTGGCGGTTAATTGGGAGCGAGATCCGACCTCGGCCGAGCGCCCTGCGACATCGCTACACCCATTCGCTACACCCATTAAATCCTATTCCCACTATGAGCACACAACGTCAGTCACCCCTTCCCGCGCCACGCATGTCAACGGGCATCACCGGCCTAGACAACATCCTGGGCGGCGGACTGACGCCGAATCGTGTGTACCTTATCGAGGGGTCGCCGGGGGCGGGAAAAACCACCCTTGCGCTGCAATATTTACTGAAGGGCGCAGAACTGGGTGAAGCGGGGCTGTACATCACCCTCTCCGAGACCCGCTCTGAGCTCCTGGCAGTCGCCGATGCCCACGGCTGGAACGTCGATGCGTTGTCCATCATCGAACTCCTCTCCGACGAAGGCCTCGACCCAGAATACGAGCAATCCATCCTGCATCCGGCCGAAGTGGAGCTTGGCGAGACCGTCGAAAACGTGATGCGCCAGGTTGAAACCCTCAAGCCCGTGCGGATCGTCCTGGACAGCTTGTCAGAACTACGATTGCTATCGCAGAACCCGCTGCGATACAGGCGCCAGATCCTCGCACTCAAGCGCTATTTCGCGACGCGCGAATGCACGGTATACCTGCTCGACGACAACACCTCCGACCCCAACGACCTGCAGCTTCACAGCATTGCGCATGGCGTGATCAGCCTCGACCAGCTTGTCCACGACTACGGCGGCGCGCGTCGCCGCGTACGCGTGGCAAAAATGCGCGGGATCAAATTTCGCGAAGGCTTCCACGACTTCACGCTGGAGACCGGCGGCATTGATGTCTACCCGCGCCTGGTGGCCGCCGAACATCACGCGGAATTCGCGAACACACCGGTATCGACCGGGTCGGAGGGCCTTAACGCGATGCTCGGCGGCGGCCTGATTCCCGGCACGAACGCGTTGCTGAT
Source organism: Burkholderia sp. S171 (assembly GCF_009766085.1). Taxonomy (GTDB): domain Bacteria; phylum Pseudomonadota; class Gammaproteobacteria; order Burkholderiales; family Burkholderiaceae; genus Caballeronia. The sequence goes on from NZ_LMUF01000026.1 coordinate 201,221, forward strand.
CGGGCCGTCCGGCGTTGGCAAGACCACGACCGTCGTGTGTTGCCTCAGGGCGGCGCTCAAGCGTGGCGAGCGCTGCATTTACTATCTCTTCGATGAAACGCTCGGCACGCTGATGATGCGTTCAAAGTCGCTCGGCATGGATCTCTCGACCTATCTCGACAACGGTCTGCTGACCTTGCGCCAGATCGATCCCGCCGAGATGTCGCCCGGCCAGTTCACCAGCGACGTACGTCAGGCCGTGGAAGACGAAGGCGTGACGTATGTGGCTATCGACAGCCTGAACGCGTATCTGCAGGCGATGCCCGGCGAGCGTTACCTGCTGCTGCAAATGCACGAGTTGCTTGGCTACCTCAACCAGCGCGGCATTGTGACGATGCTCGTGCTCGGCCAGCACGGCATTGTGGGCGAGGTGCAGACGGACATCGACATCAGCTATCTCAGCGACGTGATGATCCTGTTCCGCTACTTCGAGCATCAGGGTGAGGTGTTGACGGCAGTCGCCGCTGTCAAAAGCCGCGGCAGCGCGCATGAGCGCACGATTCGTCAGTTCAGGCTGACGAACGGCGGCCTTGAGCTGAGTGAAGCGCTGCGCGATTTCGATGGCGTGCTCGCCGGCTTGCCGGCGTATCGCGGTGACTCAGCCATGCTGGGAAGCCCCGACGCGAGGGGCCGCTAAGCCGTGGAAAACCGTGTCCTGATCCTCGCCCCACGCGGCCGCGACGCAGACGTGGTCGGCGAAGTGCTGAGCAAGGACGGCCGCAACTGTCTCACCTGCCTCAACGCCGCCATGCTGAGTGCCGAGCTGCGCGGCGGCGCGGGCACGGCGCTGATCGCGGAAGAAGCACTCTCCGACAGCGACATGCCGCAGCTCTTCCAGTGGCTCGGCCAGCAGCCGACGTGGTCCGATTTTCCGCTGATCCTGCTCGCCACCAAACGCACCGACCGACGCCCGAAACAGGCGCTCGACCGGCTTGAGTTGCTGGGCAACGTCGTGGTGCTGGAGCGCCCGCTCAATGCGGAAACGTTGCGGCGCGCGGCGACATCGGCGTTGCGCGCGCGCTTGCGGCAATACGAGGCGCGGCGTCAGCTTGCCGAGCGCGTGGAGGCGCAGGAACGGCTGCATCTGGCGCTTGCGGCAGGCCAGTTGGGATCGTGGGAACTCGATGTGGAGACCGGCGCGCTGCGCTCCACCGAGGCGTTCCGCAAGATCTACGGACACAAGGGGCCGACGCTGGACTACGCGCAGATCATCCGGCTGGTGCACCCCGATGACCGCGAGATGCGTCAACGCGCGCTGGATAGTTGCATCGATGCCAACACCAACCTCACGGTCGAATATCGCGTGATCTGGCCGGACGGCACGGTTCACTGGGTCCAGTCGCGCGGCCATCCGATGCGCGCGCCGGGCAGCGTTTCGGGGACCTCGACGACGCGGATCATCGGCGTGTCGCTGGATGTCACCGACCGTCACGAAGTCAACGAGAAGATTCTCGCGAGCCAGCTTGTAGTCGAACGGTTGAACGACACACTGGAAAGCCGTATTGCGGAACGGACGCAAGAACTGGCGTCGGCGAACGACCGGTTGATGAAGGAGATTCACGAGCGCGCGAAAGTCCAGGCGGTGCTCGTGCAGGCGCAAAAGATGGAAGCGCTCGGGCAACTGACCGGCGGCATTGCCCACGACTTCAATAACCTGCTGAACGTCATCATGGGCAACGCGGAATTGATCACGCGCGTGAGCCGTGATGAACGCGTGCAGACCATGGCGCAGACGGTCAAGCGGGCAACCGAACGCGGCGCGAAACTGACCGGGCAGCTCCTGACGTTTTCACGCAGCAGCAATCTGGACCTGAAGGCTATCGACGTCATTTCGATGCTGCATGGCATGCGCGACATGCTGACGTTATCGCTGGGAACGGGCATTCATTTCGGTACCCGCTTCGATGTAAAAGAAGCCTGGACCGACGCCGATGCCAACCAGCTCGAACTCGCCGTTCTGAATCTAGCCATCAACGCGCGCGACGCAATGCCCGACGGCGGCCTGCTGACCATTAGCGTGAGCCAGCGCGCAGCGCCCGACGAAGCAGTGCCGTCGGGACACTATGTGGTGATCGGCGTGAGCGATACGGGTACGGGCATCGCGCCAGAGTTACTGACGCGCGTCTTCGATCCATTTTTCACGACCAAGCCGGTCGGCAAGGGGACGGGTCTCGGCTTGAGTCAGGTCTATGGTATTGCGCGTCAGGCTGGCGGAACGGCGCGGATTCACAGCGAGCCGGGCGAGGGCACGACCGTCGAGTTATGGCTGCCTTTGCGCGAACGCGTGGTGGCCGAAGCGAAGGTTGCAGAGCCGGGCGAAGAGATTTCGGGTGCGCACGAGCGGATTCTCGTGATTGAAGACGACGTCGACGTGCGGACCTTTCTCGTCGATTGCCTGAAGATGCTTGGCTACGCGGTCACCGAGGCATCGCATGGTCGCGCGGGGCTGGAGCGGCTGCAGGCCGACAATCCCGATTTGTTGATGGTCGACTTCGCGATGCCCGGCATGACCGGTCTGGAAGTGATTGCCGAAGCGAAGCGCTCGCGTCCGCAACTGCCTGTGATCCTGGCGACGGGATACGCGGATGTGGATGTATCGAAGGACCGCGTGGAGGGCTACGCGGTGCTCAGGAAACCGTTTCAGATAGGCGATCTTGCGCGCACCGTGAAGGCTGCGCTGACGCGCTCGCATGTGTGACGTTTTAGACCGCGTGCGTTTCGCGTGCGGGTTCTAACGCCGTTGCGATGTCACGTCCCAGTTGATATCGACACATAGCACCTGCAAGCCGCGCGGCGTATGCGCGGCGATCGACGCTGTCACGCACAGGTGCGCCTCGTTGATCGACAGATACGGTGCGGTCAGATGAACCCGGTCTGGCGTGCGCAATGCTTCGATGAAATAAGGCCGGCGTTCCCAGCTCGCGCCTTCGGAATGCAACAAAGGCCGGAAACGCTTGGCCCGTTGCGATGCACGGGCGGCGGGCAAGACGTTGTCGCCGATCTGCCGGCCGGATGCATCGAGCAGGAAACAGCGCGCCGTTTCGTGAAGCTGCAATAGCGTGCGGGTTGCATTGGCGAGCGTTTCGCCTTCGATCAGCCGCGCCGCCGCCGTTTCCAGCGCACCCACATACGGCGCAAGCCGCGCCGACTGCGTACGTTCGCGCGCGGCCACGCGCTCGCGGGACGCGGCCGACAACGCGTCCAGCACGCCTTGTGCGGCTTGCGGTTTCACAGCTTCCACGCTGGGTCCGGCGAAATACGCGCCCTGCACGAAATCGACGTTGCATTCGAGTGCGATCAGCGCGTCGCGTTCGGTGCTTAGTCCACCCATCAACACCAGTTGACCGGACTCGTGCAGCAGGGAAACAAGCCCCGGTAGCACGCGTTCGATATGCGAATGTTCGCTCGCTTGCTGCAGGATGCAGCGGTCGAGCGTCACGATATCCGGCCGCAGATGCCACACGCGGTCGATGTTCGAATGCTTCACGCCGAAGCCATCCAGCGCGATCAGAAAGCCGGACTTGCGCAATGAATCGATGATCTCGGCGAAGCGCGTGGTCTCGCCACCCGCTTGCTCGGGCACTTCCAGCACCACGCGCTGTGGCGGCAGCCCGATGTTTTTCAGCGATGCCAGCAGCGCGTCGCCGTAGCTTGTGTCCATCAATGCGGCGGGGTGGAGGCTGAGGAACAGCCATTCGTCGTCGCTATCGAAGGAAAAGAAGTTGCCCAGATGGAGTGATTCGGCCAGCCGGCCGAGTTCTAGCAGATCGCCGCGCCGTGCTGCCTGCGTGAAGACTTCATGCGATGGGACTTGCCGGCCGGAGTCATCGCGGGCACGCAGCGACGCGTGATAACCGATGGCGCGCCGATGGGACACCGAGAACACGGGTTGGAAAACGCTGAACACCGTGTATTCGCCGTACAGGACGGTGCGCCGCGAACCGTCGTCTTCCGCGACGGGACGAGGTGGCTGAAAGCGGGGAGGGTCGAGGTCAACCATGCTCATGGTGGTTTTGGCAGGCGTTCGAACGCGGCTCGAGTGGGAGTAAACATCGGGAAAGAACTAGTTTACAGGATAGGGCCATTCCCTGAAGAGCAAGAAATATGCGCATTTGCCGGACAATTGAGATATTCCCGCCGAAACCAGGCCCGGCCGGGGCAGGGCTAAGGTTTGGGTTTTCATCGGGGCGAGGCGCCAGTGCTGCATGCACTGCGGTAGTGCAGTGCGCACACGGTGATGATTCGCGATAGCGCGTTATCGTCCTCGGGCGCTCGCGCGCGCAGGTGGTCGAACGGTGACGTGGAAGGTCAGGGGGGAGGTTGTACGCGGATAACGTGGGGTGCTCCTTTGGCGGGTTCAGGCACTGGTGGCGAAGCGTGTCAGAACCCGTGTACGGAGAAGGAGGGTTTCACCCATCTGTGGCTCTGGCGAGCACCGTGCTTTTGGGGCACCTATGAATAGAAACTGCACGCTGTGGACACTTAGGGTAGAGCGGTTAAAGCGTTTTCTTTGCTTCGTTTCTTTGTCGCTAAGGACCAGGAAATGACGTGCCGCCACGCACAGTGGCTAACAGTGATAAAGAAACGAGCCAACTCCAGCAGACCACAAGCACCGAAATCAGCACCCCAGCATCGCCCCCAAAATCCCCCCAACCCCGTCCACCGGCGCGAGCGAAAAACCACCGTTCAATGCGCCTCCGAAGGATCAGTCTTCTTAGTATTCACGGCACGAATTTCCGGCCCAAGCTGCGCAAAGATCCACGCTGACGCAGCCGTAATAATGCCGACGCAGAGGAACGTAGCGTGAAAGGCGGGCAGTGAATTCGTCGCGGTCACGCGTGGCAGAATGCCGGTAAAAGTCGCGAGCACAGCACCGGCGATAGTCACGCCGAGACTCATCGACAACATCTGCACGAGTGAAAACAAACTGTTGCCGCTGCTGGCGCCGCCAGTTCCGAGGTCCTTCAGCGTAAGCGTGTTCATCGCGGTGAACTGGATGGAGTTGACGCCGCCGAAGAACGCCAGTTGCACGAGCCGCAACCAAAGAGGTTGCTCGGCGCTGGTCAGCGAGAAACTGGCCATGGTGAGTCCGACAAGCACCGTATTCACCATCAGCACCTTCCGATACCCGCGCTTCATGATCAGGCTCGTGACAATGCGCTTCGACGCCATCCCCGCAGCGGCCACGGGCAACATCATGAGACCGGCTTCGAAGGCCGAATAACCGAGACTGATCTGCAGCAGCAGCGGCAGCAAATAAGGCATGGCGCCACTGCCAATCCGCGCAAACAGGTTACCGAGCAAGCCGACGCTGAACGTATGGATCTTGAAGAGATCGAGCGAGAAGATCGGTTGAGGCACGCGCACGGCGTGCAGTCCGTACGCGACAAAACACGCCATGCTCAGCACGAGCAGCACGAGCACGATGGCGTGTTGAAGGCCGAGATCGGCGAGGCCATCGAGTGAAATTGTCAGCGCGATCATGCCGACCGCGAGTAGCAGATACCCGGAGAGATCGAAGGGCGCGGTGGACGGGTTGCGGCTATCGGTCATGAAGAGCCGCGTGGCAATACAACCGATCACGCCAACCGGCACGTTGATCAAAAAGATCCAGTGCCATGAAGCGATCTGCACGATCCAGCCGCCGAGCGTCGGCCCGATAAGCGGCCCGATCAGCCCCGGAATGGCGACGAACGACATGGCGCTGAGATAACGTTCGGCCGGCACCACGCGCAGCAACGAGAGGCGTCCGACAGGCAGCAGCATGGCGCCACCCACCCCTTGCACCACGCGATAAATCACGAGTTGCATGAGCGTGTGAGCATTGGCGCAAAGCAACGAGCCGATAGTGAAGATCAGGATCGCGCTGAAGAACACATGGCGCGTGCCGAGTTTATCGGCGAGCCAGCCGGAAAACGGAATGACCGTCGCCATGGTCAGCGAATACGCAATGACCACGCCCTGCATTTTCAGCGGCGCTTCACCGAGGCTTTTTGCCATGGCCGGCAAAGCCGTGTTCACGATGGTCGAGTCGAGCGTCTGCATGAAAAAGCCCGTGGCGACCAGCCACAGCATGATCGTGAGCGATTGGGGCGAGGGCGTGGGCGGAACGTTCGAGCGGATTGTGTCGGGCATGAAAGGAGCCGGCGGGGGGAGTGCCGTGATTTTACGTGGATGTGCGCACGGATTGCGTACCGATGTGCGCCACAATCGGTGCGCCGATTTGACCGGACGGGAATCTGCTCGATGTGCCGGCGATCGATATCATCTAGGGTGAACCCGTAGACCTCGGGTGGACCAAGCGGCATTGAGAAGGAGCATGGCCATGAAACCTGTCGAAGAACTCTGGCGCCTGGCGCAGGGCGATCCCGAAGCGCTGAACCACCTCACTGTCAGCGGCGATGAACGCCAACTGCCGTCGGTGTATCGGGTGAGTGCGTTGGCGGTGGCGAGCGTGGGCGCGTCGGCGTTAGCGGCAGCGGAATGCTTCAGGCATCGCACGGGGCGGCAGCAAGACGTGCACATCTACACGCGCCGCGCCGCAATCGCGTTTCGCAGCGAGCGCTACTTGCGCATTGGAACCGATAAAGCGCCGGAGTTGCGTGATCCGCTCATGGGTTTCTACGAGACCCGTGACGGCCGCTGGATCCAGCTTCATACGAACTTCAAGCATCATCGTGACGGTGTGGTGAAGCTGCTTGGCTGCGCGAACGATCACGCCGGCGTCACGCAGGCTATCCGCAACTGGGATGGCGCAAGGCTGGACGACGCGCTCGCCGATGCCGGCCTGTGCGCCGCGCTGATCCGCACGCCGGAGGAATGGGCGCTTACGCCGCAGGCTCAGGCGATTGCCGAAATACCGCTGCTGGAGATCGTCAAACTCGACGATGCCCCGCCCGAGCCAATCGGTGAAAGCGAGCCGCAACGGCCTTTGTCGGACGTCCGCGTGCTGGACCTGAGCCGCATCATCGCGGGACCGGTTGCGGGGCGAACGCTCGCCGAGCATGGTGCCGATGTCCTGCTCATCAACGGTCCGCATCTGCCGAACATCCCGCCGTTGGTCATCGATAACGGCCGCGGCAAGCGCTCGGCGACGCTCGATCTTCGCGAAGCAAGCGGCCGTGAATCGCTGCGCGCGTTATTGAAAGATGCCGACGTATTCCTGCAAGGCTATCGCCCCGGCGCGCTGGCAGCACACGGCTTCGGACCGGAAGAAGTCGCGCGACTGCGCCCGGGCATCGTGTACGTGACGATATCGGCGTATGGCCACAAAGGCCCGTGGTCACAACGGCGCGGCTTCGACAGCCTCGTGCAATCGGCGAGCGGCATCGCGTGGACGGAAGCGCAAGCGGCGGGTCAGACGCAACCGCGCCACTTGCCGTGTCAGGCACTCGATCACGCCACCGGTTATCTCGCGGCACTCGGCGCGATGATCGCGCTGCAACGACGCGCCACCGAAGGCGGGAGCTGGCATGTGCGGGTGGCGTTGGCGCGGACCGGGCGCTGGTTGCAATCGATGGGGCTGCTTGAAGGCGGTCAGAATGTGCCCGATCCGCAACTCAACGATGTGCGAGACATGCTGCAAACCATCGACTCGCCGTTCGGAACGCTCACGTGCACGCAGCCGCCTGAACGCATGTTGCTGACGCCGCCGTACTGGGCTTTGCCGCCGGTGCCTATCGGGACCGATCAGCCGCGTTGGTGGTGATTACGCGCGACTACTTGCGCAATTCCGCGACGAAATCGTAGTAATCGTTGCGGCAGTAGGTATCGGTGAGTTCGATCGGGCGCTGGTCGGCCGTATACCCGACGCGCGTGATCAGCAGCAGCGCGTCGTGCGGTGCAATGCCCATTTGCTCGGCGATCTCATCGCTCGCGTTCACCGCGCGGAAATGCTGCAGGGCTCGCACGATCGACAGATTGCGCTGTTCCAGGAAGCTATAAAGCGAATCGCCGACAGCCTGCGGATCGGGAATCAGCGCTGCTGGAAAGGTGGAGTTTTCAACCGCCATCACAATGCCGTCGGCCGTGCGCAAGCGCCGCAAGCGTGTCACGGCCGCTGCCGGCGATAACCCGAGCTGGATCACTTCATCGCGATTCGCGGGCTCGATCACGCGTGAGAGCCACTTCGAACCGGGGGTAAAACCGCGTCGACGCAGCATTTCGCTGAAGCTCGACAGCCGCGACAGCGGATCTTCATAGCGCGGTGTTATGAACGACCCGGCGCCTTGCGTGCGGCGGATCAGCCCTTGTTCGACCAGCAACGCGATCGCTTTACGCGACGTGATCCGCGATACCCCGAGCGCCTCCGACAACACGCGTTCCGAGGGCAGCGCTTCACCCGCGTTCCAGCGGTTGTCGTGGATCGCGTTGCCTAGCTTGCGAGCGAGCTGGAGATAAAGCGGGGTGTCACTGTCCGGGTCCGGGCGCAAGTCGCGCCAGCGGTCTTCCGATGTCGTGTTCATAGAGCGCAGAAGTGGGGACCAAGGGCAGATTCTAAGACAAGCAGCGCGGCGACGGGGATTGAATGAGAAGCGGCACCCGTGGGCGGAGGCAGGTGAACCCTTGGTTTATCCCCAGACAGCCGCTTCGCTCAGGCCCATTTCGGCGAGATCGGCGGCGCGGAGCCCGGCATCGATATCGCAGAAAAATTCATCGAGCTGCGGTGGAGCGACCGATGTGCCGGCCAGCATGGCATGCACTTGCCCACGATGATGAATCTGATGCTGGAACACATGTCCGAGCAGCCGCGTGCGGGTTTCCTGCTGTTTTGCGCGCGGGCGCAGGAGGGCGACTTGACGCTCGAGGGTGTCGTCGGTGAGATGAGTGCAGTAGTCGATGAGTCGCCGGTCCGCCAGCCGTTGCTCGCGCTGCAGGTCGGCGCAGGTATCGAAGGGTTCTTCCGGATCGAAGAAAGACATGATCTTGGGGTGGGGCGGCTCGTTGCGTTGCTCGCGTTCGAGCGCGTCGATGTAAAACCAGTCGACGGTCAGATTGTGGTTGAGCGTTGCTTTGATCGACGGGAAGAAGTTCGTTCGATGCGCGACGAAATCCGCCTGGGTCAGTAAAGCGCAAGCCTTCAGCAGGCGATGATTCGACCACGCGCTGTTATAGGCCATGCTGAGGAAATGGCGGGAAAGCAGGTTTGACATGGTTTTTCGCTCGCGCCGACGGGGTTGGTCGGGGTTGGTAGGTTCTAGCGTTAGCGGTCGGAGTTTATGCCGGGTTGCTGCTTTCAGTGTTAGTGGTCTGCATGAGTCGGATTTTCTCTTTATCACTGTTAGCCACTGCGCGTGGCGGCGCGTCATTCTTTGTCCAAAGCGACAAAGAAACGAAGCAAAGAAAACGCTTTCAACCACGCTACCCTAAGTGTCCACAGCGTGCAGTTTTAATTCATAGGTGCCCCAAAAGCACGGTGCTCGCCAGAGCGAAGGATGTGTGAAACCCTCCTTCTCCGAACACAGGTTCTGA
>NZ_LMUF01000027.1 GCF_009766085.1 Burkholderia sp. S171
GCTTGACACGGAAAGTCATATCAGAAATGACGTGCCGCCACGCACAGTGGCTAACAGTGATAAAGAGAAAATCCGACTCATGCAGACCACTAACCCTGAAAGCAGCAACCCGGCATAGACCCCGACCACTAACACCAAAACCACCACCCCGGCACTGACCCCGACCAACCCCAAACCCTAACACCCCAAAACCCCCACCCCGTCCACCGGCGCGAGCGAAACACCCTGTTGCGCCCCTTCTCTTGTCACACCAATAAACCGCCGCACGCGTTCAGCGCCATCCTGATGCCTGATCGCATCGGGTGCCGCATCGAGCTCGATCACACCATTCTCCATAAACACAATCCGGTCGGAAATCGACATCGCAAAGTCCATCTCATGCGTGACGATAATCATCGTCATCCCTTCCTTCGCAAGCTCACCAATCACGTTGAGCACGTCGCCGACAAGCTCCGGATCCAGCGCCGACGTTGGCTCGTCAAACAGCATGATGGCGGGGTCCATCGCCAGCGCCCGTGCAATCGCCACGCGCTGCTGTTGCCCTCCCGAAAGCTGATGCGGATACTTGTACGCGTGTGCAAGCAGCCCCACCTTGTCCAGCAACGCCAGCGACCTCGCAGTCACATCCGCCCGCTTGCCACGCCCGTGATAATGCGGCGCGAGCGCTACGTTCTCCAGGATGGTCCGGTGCGGAAAAAGATTGAAGCTCTGGAACACCATGCCAATGTGCCGCACGCCATCGCGCACGCGCCGGATATTGGTTTTATCGGTGGCGGAAATGAAGGTCTTGCCGAACAAGATGATCTCTCCCTGATCAATCGGCTCAAGCGCATTGATCGTGCGGATCAACGACGTCTTCCCCGAACCCGACGGCCCGATCACCGCAATGACTTCGCCAGCCTTCACCTCCAGGCCGATGCCCTTGAGCACCTCATGTTCGCCGTAACGCTTATGCAGGTTCTTGAGCAACAACGCATGCGGCGCGCCCTTGCCGTCCGGCCCGGCATGAGCCGACGCAACCGGCGCAACCGGTACAAGCCGCGTGCGCAGCGCCGCTATTTGCTCAGCCGCAAGCGTTTCCGGCTTGCGCTTCGAAAGATCAACACGACGCTCGACATACTGCAGCAACCATCCGAAAACAGTAACGATCAACACGTAATAGATGGCGATGGCCGACAAGGTTTCCATCACCAGGAAGTTCTGCGAATACAGCCGCTGTCCGACCAGCAGCAACTCGCTTAGCGATATCACCGAAATCAGCGACGTCAGTTTCACGCAGGTAATGAATTCGTTGATCAGTGTCGGTAACGCAATGCGAAGCGCCTGCGGAATCACGATCAACCGTTGCAGGCCGATCGGGCGGATGCCTAGCGCCGCGCCCGCCTCGTGCTGTCCCTTAGCCACGGATAACAATCCGCCGCGATGAATCTCCGCCATGTAAGCGGTCTCCGTGAGCGCCAAGGCAACGAAACCGGAGAAGAACGGATGCGACAACGCCACGCCGCTAGCAGGAAAAAGCTGTGGCAGGTTGTAGACGAATACGACCAGGACCAACAGCGGAACGCTTCGAAAAAACCAGATGTAAGTAGCGGCAGGCAATGAAAGCCAGCGCGACTGGGACAGCTTCGCCGACGCAAGCAAAAAACCCAGCACCAGGCCCGTCAGCCACGAAAGCGCGCTGAGTTCGACCACGGTCACGCAGGCCTGCCAGAAGGCGGGCAACGCGAATAGCGACAGCAGGTAGGGGAAATCGTAGTGCATGAGTGCCTCTCGCTAGACGCGGTGCGCGGTGCGCGGATCAGGTATCGCCGGAGATCAGGACGACTTGGCAGGCGGCATGGACAGGTTGTATTTCTTGAGCATGGCTTCGTACTCGCCGTTTTTCTTCAACGCGTCGAATGCCTTGGTCAGGGTGTCGTAGAGCGCCGTGTCGTCCTTTCTCACATAGATACCCAGCGTCTGCGGATAGATCAGTTGGGGAGACTGCACCACCACTACCCGACCCGACGATTTAGCGGCCAGCGCATGAGCCGCGCCGGCAATTTCCATCTGCGCCTGCACGTTATTCGAAAGCAGCGCCTGCAACACTTCTGGTGCGGAAGGATATTCGCTGACGGTGATCTCGCCCTTGCCGTTCGCCTTGCAATAATCCTTCGACAACGCCTGCAACTTCGCTACCCACGTCGTCCCCTGCTCGAGACCCACATGCAGCCCGCACAGTTCTTCGGGCGTCTTGGGTTTGATCGTGCTGCTGGCGGCCACCATGATCGCCGCCGAGGTCTGCGCGTAAGGAATCGCCTGGGCCTGCGCGACGCGCTCGGGCGTCACATACATGCCGGAGATGACCGCGTCGTAGTGACGTGCGTTCAAGCCGAGGATAAGACCGGAGAAACGCGTGTCGACGAAGCTTGCGCTAGCGCCGAATTGCTTGGCGAGCGCCCGTGAAAAATCGGGATCGGAGCCGACCACCTTGTCGCCTTCATAAGACTCGAACGGCGGGTAGGTGATCTCCATGCCGACCTTGAACTGGCCGGGCGCGAGCGTAACGCCGTTAGCCGGCGTCTGTGCAAACGCACCGGTCATGGCATATGCGCCGGCGAAGACGGCAGTCGCGGCTGCGATCAGGAAGCGCTTGGTGTCCGGCTTGAAAATCATCGTGTGACTCCGCTCGAAGAAGGGTTGGTGTGTTGATGAACTTGCTCAGTCGCCCGGCCGGTGATCAGTCTGGTTGGCCCGCCTTTTTCAGGTGCCCGAAACTGGACGGTTTGCGTGCACGCGAGGGCAGCGTCGCGCGTCCTTCGGCCACGCGCTGGCGCAGGTAGGTGTAGGTTTGCAGCGCCTGCCCATACATGTGTTCGCCAATCGCAATCTCCTCGTACTCGTCGCCCTCCTTCGCAAAGGCCGGCAGCGGTTTGATGAGCGTGTGGTAGTCGCATGCGTAGAACAGCGGGAACGAGTAGCGCTCCTCGCGAACGGTGCGCACGCGGTGGGCCGTGGCAACAAATGCGCCGGAGGTCATCACTTCCAGCATGTCGCCAATGTTCACAACGAACGTCCCCGGCAGCGGCGGCGTATCGATCCATTCGCCAAGACCGTTCATCACTTCAAGGCCGGGCGCGTCGGCTTGCAGGATCGTGAAGCATTCATAGTCGGTATGCGCGCCGATGCCGGGCGCATCTTGAGCAGCGCCGTCGAACGGATAATGAATCAGGCGCAGCTTCGAGGGCGGTCGCGTGACCAGCTCGTCGAAGTGGTCCTCGGGCAGGCCCAAGGCCAGCGCGAAGCCATGGAACAGCACACGTCCAAGCGCGAACACCTGCTGGTAGTAGCGTTGAACGGCCGGTTTGAAACCATCGAGCACGGGCCAATGATTTGGTCCTAGCAACGGAGTGCCAGCGAGCACCAGGGGATCATCGGCGGGAACTTCGAAGCCGACGTCGAACGCCTCCTTGTGATCCGGCTTGCCCTTCGCATAGACCTCTTCACCTTCAGGCACGAATCCCTTGTGGGTATCGGACGTGCCTATGTAGTGCTCCATCTTCTTTTCGATCGGCTGCCTGAAGTAGTCCTTGGCTGCCTGCCTCAGACCGTTGATGACTGCGGACTCTATCCCGTGTCCAGAAATATAGAGGAATCCGATGTTTCGAGCGGCTCGACCAAGCTCGGCCGCAACCGCTTGACGATCCGTTAGCGTGTCACTGAACAGGCCGGAGATGTCGATTACTGGAATCGATGTGAAATTTTTGTCTGGCGCAGTTTCGCCGGCGTGGTTCGCTTGCATCGCGTATGGCTCCTGGGGTCAGTGCGGGTCCATGATCTGGCTGAAATCAATCTGACTGAAATGCTCGCGTTCCGCGTGCACCATCCACTCGTTGAGCTGGGACAGATCGGCGACCGGAACATCGGTGAACGGGAGATGATGCAGGTAACCGTCCCGTCCAAACTCGGGCGTGAGCGTCGTGGTCTGGTAGCCGCGCGCCGCTTGTGAACGCCAGATGGAAGCCCAGTGGTCCTGATGAAAGGCGAGCGGCAATGAATATTCGGCGGCGGCTGGATGCGGCACCTGTGGACCCTGGTCATAACCCACGCGTGCCTGGATGTGATGCACACGTTCAATGAACGGCGTGAGGTCGTCCTCGGCGTCATCGAGCAGGCGTTCGCATACGACCACCCAATGACTGATGTCGCTGGTGAAACGCAAGTCAGGCATCTGACGGATCACGTCCAGCGTCACCCACGGGCTATACAGGGATCGCGCTCTATGCGTTTCGAAACTGCAAAACTGGTCGTGTTTTCGTGCGAGCTCAAGCGCATTGCCGAAGAACTCCACCTGCTGCGCGAGCGGCCATCGATCATTGCCGGCCAGCACGTTGATAAACCGTGGCGACAAATCCTCGGCCGATCCGAGCTTGCGATCCAGGTCTTCCAAGTGTTGCGCGGGCGTCGCGCGCTGGTCGGGCAACACCGCGTTGTCGGTGAAGACAATCGCGATGTAGTCGAGTCCATGTTCATTCAAGTCCTGCAGCAACGCAGCACGCTCATCCGCCGTTGGCGGAAGGCGGGCCTCTATGCCGGCCAGGCCAGCCTCGCGGACGTCGCTGAAGGTACTGCGCCGGTCGCCCCGATGGCCCCAGAGCGAACGAAAGATGTCCAGTTGCATTGGCAGAGTCTTGATCGTGGGACCGGCACCGCGCCGTTCTTGTGAAAGCAATGTCGCATATAGCGTAGGCGGTAAAAAATCCTGAAAACAAAACAATTAGTTTTGAAATTTCTAAACTAAGTTTTGCCGCCGCGCGGCCTTCAACGAAGCCTGTCTATTTAGCGAGAACATTTCGGCGCGCTGGCTGCCGTAGTCGCTATTCCGCTCCATCGAGCTATTTTCATCATACGATTACGGACCACAGGGTGACCGCCGGACAGCGCGGTTTGTTGGCGGGACAAAGATGTGGAGCGTCAACCATCACGCCGACCATTCCGGGCGGAAGCGCTCGCTCGATCTGCCGATGAATCCGTCCTGGGGCGGCGGATCATTAAAAGCGAGCTTCATGCGTTTGAATCGGCGCAGCAAAGTCACCTTGTCAAAAAAAAGGAATAATCTGGCGCCTCCGTTCGTTTAGTTCACGAGTGCCGCACATCGCGCTCGCGGTGAGTGCGCGCTTGTCCAAAATTCATGGGGAAAACAAATGAACTTCAAACGCATAGCATCAACGTTGCTGGCTGTCCTGACCGTCTCGCTTGCGATCTCCCTTACCGGATGTCAAACCGACGGTTCAGCCCCGGCCTCGGGGTCGAGTTCGACCGGCAGCACCAGTAGCGGCGGCTATTGACGTACTTCGGTTGAAACCGATTAAAACCGTTATGTTGCTGAACGTGTGCCGGATGCCAGGTCCGTGAGTGATCCTCCGCGTCCTCCCGGAATGCCGGAGTCTGATTTTCAGCGGGCGCTCGATGCATTCAGGGCAATCGTCGGGCAAAACGCTGTTCTCGCGGAAGACGGTGGCGCGGAGCCGTATCTGGATCCGTTCGCGCCTGGCGACGCACACGCGTATGAAGCGTCGGCCATTGTGATGGTGTCGAATGTCGAGCAGCTGGGCGCTGTGCTCGGCGTAGCGAACCGCTATGGCGTCCCGTTGTGGAGCGTATCGACCGGACGCAACTTCGCTTATGGCGGGGCGGCACCCCGGCTTAGAGGCTCTGTCGTGCTGGACTTGCAGCGCATGAACCGGATCATCGAGATCAATGAGACGCTCAGTTATGCGCTGGTCGAACCGGGTGTCAGCTACTACGATCTTTATCGCGCACTGCAAGCGCAAGGCATCCGGTTGTGGCTCGATCCGCCTGCCGCCGGCTGGGGCAGCGTGATTGGCAATACACTGGAGCGCGGCTTCGGCACGACGGCATACGGCGATCACGCGGCCATGCAATGCGGCATGGAAGTGATGCTCGCGAACGGCGAGATCGTACGCACCGGCATGGGTGCAATGAACAACAATCAGGACTGGCAAGTATTCAAGGCGGGTTTCGGTCCTTCCTACGACACCATGTTCATGCAGTCGAATTTTGGCATTGTCACCAAGCTTGGTATCTGGTTAATGCCCAAGCCCGAAGGCTACATGCTGTGCCGCTATCAATTCAAGCATGACGCCGACCTTGAAAGTATTGTTGAGACGCTACGCCCCTTGAAACTCGATGGCACGATACAAAGCAACGCAGTGATCGAAAGTGCGGTGCGGTGGGCCGCCGGCGTGTCGACGCGCAAGCAATGGTACGACGGCCCGGGTCCAATACCTGATACCGCCATAGCGACCATGACGCGCACGCTCGGCATAGGCCGCTGGAATCTCCGCTTCTGCCTGTATGGCCCGGAAGCGCTGGTGAAGGCGCGTCGCGATGTGATACACCAGCGCTTTGCATCCATCGCAGACGCGGAGTTGATGGAATCTTCCTATACCCATGCCAGCGTTGAACCCGAAGGCGGCGGCGATCGCAGCCAGGTCGGCATTCCCAATCTCGACGCATTCAAATTGCTGAACTGGCGCGGTGGCTCCGGTGCGCACATCGATTTCTCGCCCGTCTGTGCGCCGCTTGGGCGCGACGCGGTCCGGCAATATCGAATGATCAGGGACCGGGCAGCGCACTATGGCTTCGACTACTACGGCGGTTTTACAGCCGGCCCGCGCAGCATGCATCACATCTTTGCGGCAATCTTTAATCGTGACGATCCGGCGCAAGCGCGCGACGCGGGCGAACTTCTGAAGACGTTGATCGACGACTTTGGCGCAGCAGGTTATGGTCAATACAGAACCCACCTCGCCTTCATGGATCTTGCCGCATCCCAGTACGATTTCAACAATCACGCGCTGATGCGCATGAGCGAGAGCATCAAGGAAGCGCTCGATCCAAACGGCATTCTGTCACCGGGGAAACAAGGAATCTGGCCAAGAAAAACCAGGGCGCACAACTGATGAAAACCAGCCGGCGTGACTTCCTTGCGGCCGCTTCGCTCACCGCTGCATACGTGCCTGTGTCATGGCCCGCGCAGACGATGCTGCACTCATCAACGCTATCAAGCGAGCACGTAACGCCTGGCCACGCGCTCACCCTAGTCTTCGACGAACACCTGGCGGACAGCCGCGCTTTTGCGGTCAGATCGCGCACGACAGGCGCGCGCATTGTGCCGTTAGGAAACGATATCGGCATGCTGTGGTTTGAACGCTTGATGCCTCTGGCCAGCGTGCCTGGAAACACGATTATGGGATTGACGACACACGCTAGTGCGTTCTTGCTAACCCGCTTCGCCCAAAGTATCGGATTGCGGGTCGCACAGCGCACGGCCGGGGCGCATGTGAAGCCCGACACGCTGGTCATGTGGCAGCTGGTTGCTGACGGCGCTCGGACCTCCTCCTGTTCCGTTAAAGAATCGTGACCATGACGGCCTTTAAGCCCCATCGCAGTGCTGTTTTATGAGTGCCGACGCACCCCGTTTCAATTGCGGAAACTGCTCAATGACGGGAAAAAAGCCGATCAGAAAACGATGCGTGCTTTCGATGTCCAGCGTCGCGTCCGTCATGGCCTTGCACAACGGGTGATAGACAACCTTCCGCCTCGCTTCTTCGCAATCCTTGACTACGTCTTGGAGCCATTGCGGATAGCTTGCAATGCTCTTGAGTTCGCCGGTACGGGTGAAGTCTGATTTCATCCGACGACCTCTCGCAGGAATGGATTTCAGGGGGTGGGCCGCGGCATCCTATGCGGGCAAGCCGAATCTCAACCCGCCATCGTGATGCCCGCCAAGCTTCGGGAAGCAAAACCATTCCCTATATGCAGATGCGTACTCACGGAACATTTAATCAAAACCACTTCTTTAGACAGCATCGCAACGAGGTTCCTTTTTTCGACGCGCAGCCTCAAGCGGCCAGCCGGCTGAGACTCATGGCAGGGCGTACGGCCTCTGGCGGATAGATATGCCAGGCGCCGTCGTCGTGGCGGAAAAAGAAGAGCGTGAAAGAAACGAATGCGGAGCTGAATGCAGACGATGCACGTTCTACTTCAACGCAGACGCACCGGCGGCGCCCTGCACGGATACGATGAATAGAGCGCACGTGCAGATGCCCGGCGCCCACCGCGCCCAGCCATTTTTCAACCAGTACGCGCAATGACTGCTCCGACCCAACCATAAGATTCTCCGTGATTTGCTTTTTCGCCCCATGAGACCATCGTAGGAGCATCAAAAGTCTTTGTCCGTCGGGAGCGGTCGATTCTGGCTTCAGGGATCGCTGGTTTTTCTGTCGGAATATCCCTACGAGCGATCGCGCTCCGACGTCAACCCGTGTTTGATCGCATAGCGGATCAGTTCGGCGTTGTTTTCAATGCCAAGCTTTTGCATGAGGCGCATCTTGTGCGTGCTGATGGTCTTGGCGCTCAGCACCAGGACATCGGCTATCGCATTGATACTCTTGCCCGCCGCCAGCAGGTGCAGCACCTGGAACTCACGATCCGACAGGATCTCGTGCGGCGCGGCGTCGCCGGAATGGGTGTCGAAGACCATGACATCGACCAGCTTCGGATCGATGAACCGTCCCCCGCCAGCCAGCTTGCGAATGGCGGCAAGCAGGATGTCAGGATCGCTGTCCTTCGTGACATAGCCGGTGGCGCCCGCACGCACCGCACGCGCGACGACCTGCGCTTCATTGTGGATGCTGAGCACCAGGACCGGCAGCGCCGGGTGTTCGGTGCGCACACGCCGGATCAGGTCAACACCGCTGATGCCGGGCATCGTCATGTCCAGAAGCAAGAGGTCGACGCGGCAGGTACGCAGTTTCTCCATTACCTCAACGCCCTGCGCTGCCTCGCCCGCCACGCTAATGTCTTCTGTGGTTGCAATGATCTGCTTCAATCCGCCGCGCACGATGGCGTGATCGTCGGCTATCAGGATCCGGATCATGGGCGTTCTCCTCCGCCCAACGGGACGTGAATCGACACCACCGTGCCCGTTTCAGGCGAGCTGTCGATTCGCAGCGATCCCCCAATCAGCCGGGCGCGCTCGCTCATGCCAAGCAGTCCGTATGAATACCCTTTGCGGGCTGCAGCCGGATCGAACCCGCAGCCGTCGTCGCTGACGTAGAGATCAAGCGTGGTCTCGGTGTTGGTCAAGGTGACATCTACGCGCGACGCGCCCGCATGGCGTGCAACATTGGTCAGCGACGCCTGCACGATCCGAAATACTGCAGTGGCATGGGCATCATCAAGAGCCGGTTCCCGGCCATTGATCCAGAGCTGGCAAGAAAGGCCTTTGCGGCGGCCGAAGTCCTCCACCAACCACTCCAGCGCCGACACAATGCCGAAATTAAGCGCGGCGGGTCTCAGATGACTCGCGACGTTGCGCACCATCCAGATCGTCTTTTCAACCAGCTCGCGCATGTCGTCGACTTTCTTGGCCGCATCCGAGTCATTGGCAAGACGCATCTTGAGCAATGAAACGTCCATCTTCAGCGCGGTCAACAACTGCCCGAGTTCGTCGTGAATTTCCATTGCGATACGTTTTCTTTCTTCCTCGCGAATCGCTTCCATGTAGGCGGACAACTCACGCAGTTGCTCGCGCGACTCCAGGAGTTCGTGCTCGATGCTCTTGCGCTCGGTAATGTCTTGGATCGTACCGACCAGCTTTAACGGCTGCGTAGCGATCCCACCGCCGACTCCGACTCTAATGCCGGTGCCGGGCATGGCCTCGGCCTGGAACTGGACTATCCGCATCACGCCATCGGCGCCCGTTACGCGGCAATCCAGGCCGTATGGCCGCCGCTCATGCAGCAACGCCCGAACAGCGCCGCGCACCAACGCCCGGTCCTCGCGATGCACCGCCGCAAGAAAAGTGCGGTAGCCTGGCCGCGAAAGATGCGGCGCCAATCCGAGGATCCGATACATCTCGTCAGACCAATGAATTACGCCAGCCGTTGTGTCCCACTCCCAGTCACCGAGCCGCGCAAGCCGTTGCGCGTTCGCGAGACTCGCTTCGCTCGCCCGCAATTTCCCCTCGGCCAGCTTGCGCGCCGTCACGTCATTGAGGCCGACGTAAATGGCCGGCGCGTCGTCGAAGCTCGCCACCCGGGCGGTCAGCATCGCCCAGAACGTGCTGCCGTCCGGCCGCCTGAAATTCACTTCGGTGTTGCGAAAGCCCCCGAGCATGCGAAGCTGCCGCACCAGCCTGTCTCGCGTCGCGGGGTCCACATAGAAGTCGACAATGCGAATAACCGTGTCGGTCTGGGAGACGAGGCCGAACAACTTCCGAAACGGCTCGTTCATGTAGAGCAGCGACCCGTGCGGCATCGACGTGATGCAAAACGGCAGCGGACTGGTCTCCACAATGTTGCGGAACCGCGCCTCGCTTGACAGCAGCTTCGTTTCGGCCCGCCTGCGCTCCTCAATCTCCAGCCGCAGGCTTGCATTCGCCTGCGCGAGTTCTGCGGTGCGTTGCGCGACCCGCACCTCGAGTTCGTCGCGCGCCCGCGCCAGCGCCGCTTCCGCTTGCTGACGCACGCTCACTTCGTTCGACAGTTGCCGGTTCTGTGCGACAAGCTGCTTGTTCATTGCGCGTAGCGCCAGATGCGTACTGATCCGCGCCATCATTTCGTCGATCCGGACGGGCTTCGTCACGTAGTCCGAACCACCGGCCGCGAAACCTTCGACCAGATCCTCGATGCCGGTCAGCGACGTCATGAAGATCACCGAGATATCCCGCGTGCGCTCGTCCATCTTGAGCCGGCGGCAAGTTTCAAAGCCATCGATGCCCGGCATCTTGACGTCGAGCAGGATCAGATCCGGCTGCGAAAACTGCGCGCGTTCGAGCGCCTCCTCACCATCAAGCGCTACCAGCACGCGAAAGCCCTGGTCGGCGAGGCTGTCGACCACGAGGCTGAGATTAGCCGGCATGTCATCGACAATCAGGATTGCCGGCGGCTCGCTGGCGCTGCCGCTCAGGTTGGCGCTGATCTCGCTCATGGCGCCGGCCTCGCTTCAAGATGGCGCTCTACGAGCAGAAGGATCGCCTTCGACTGATAGCCTTTCGCCAGTCCACGCAGATGTGTTGTGAATGGTTCGTACTGCGGATCGATCAATGATATCCGGTCCGCCCACGCAATGATGTCCCGCATGTTGCCGACCCGCGCAAGGCGATGCAATTCCTCCATTTGCGCCGCCGGCACGGCAGCCGGCACATCGGGCAATGACGACTGCGCGGAATGTGCCCCCACGGCATAGGTCCACTCAAGGTTCAGCAACGCGCATATATGGGCCAGCAACCGGCCGAATTCGACCGGCTTGGGGAGAAATGCATTCACACCGGCCTCAAGGCTTTTTCTCTCGTCGCGGCTGGAAGGGCTGGCGGTCACCACAATGATCGGCACGTCCGTCAGCCCCGGTGTCTGGCGCAATTGGCGCGTGGCCTCGAGGCCGTCCATGCCGGGCATCACGATGTCCGTGATAATCAACGCCGGGTGCTCGCTTTGCGCCTTGGCCAGTCCCTCGCCGCCGCTTGCTGCCTCGATGATGTCGAAACCGAGCCGGCCCAGCAATTCCGTAATGACGGTGCGATTGACCGCCACGTCGTCGATGATCAGCACCTTCCTGCGCGGCCCCTCGTAGCCGGTCGCGACGCGTGCGTCCGGTACTTCGCGGGACGACGCTGAGCGCACCGTCGTGGCGGGGGCCAGTTCGAACCAGAAGGTACTGCCTTGCCCGAGCCCGCTCTCGACGTGGATCTCGCTGCCCATCGCCAGCATGAACTCCCGGCTGATGGCGAGCCCGAGCCCGGTGCCCTCGGAGCGACGCTCGGGATTGCCGACCTGCTCGAACGGTTCGAAGACTCTCCTCAACTGGTCCGGCGGAATGCCGATGCCGGTGTCGCGTACCTCGAACCGTACCGCCCCGAAAACGGTCTGCGTGACAAGCAGGCTCACCCTGCCAGAATCGGTGAATTTGACGGCGTTCGCGAGCAGGTTGAGCAGCACCTGCCGCAACCGCCGCGCGTCGGCGCGCACACCACTCGGCACGTCGGGTGCAATCGCGCAGACACAGTCGAGCTGCTTCTCCTCCGCCTTCACGCCGATGATTTCGCGAATTACATCCATGAGACCGGCCAAGGCTACATCGACGATCTCAAGCCGCAGCTTGCCCGCCTCTATCCTCGCGAAGTCGAGCGTGTCGTCGATCAGCGTCAGCAGGTGTTCGCCGCTGCGCTGGATGACGGCCACGCCGGCGTGCTGCCGTTCACTCAGGCCGCCGTCGCGTTGCAGGATCTGCGCGTAACCCAGGATGCCGTTCAGTGGCGTGCGTAGTTCATGGCTCATGTTTGCCAGGAATTCGCCCTTGGCGCGGTTCGCCGCTTCGGCCGAACGAAGCGCCTCGCGTTGCTTGGCGGCGTTACGTTCGTCGAGGTAGGCAACGTGCAGGCGTACGCCCATCGCATGGAAAGCCGCAACCACGCGGTCAAGTTCGTCGGGCCGACGGGGCTGGCGGCGCTGCAAGCTGAACGGTTGCGGCGACTCGCGAAAGTCGTAGCGGCTCACAAGCCGTGCGATAGCGGCCAGGTGCCGCGTAACGAGCCGCGAAAAAATATAGATGATGAACAGCGCAACGAGAAACGTGTTGGCTCCCTGGCTCACCAGGATCAGGAGCGCGGTCTGCGCCAGCTCACTGTAGAGACCGGAGAGCGTCGCCTCGACATACAAGGTGCCGAGCACGCGTTGCGTGCCGTGGACGCGGTAAGAGATGGGAAATTCGCGCGAGATGACCGCGTCCTTCATGCGCTGCCCAGCTCGCACCACCAAAGGCGAACCGACCGAGCCCGTCTCACGGACCTCGGCGGCACGAATGTCGGCAAGACGAAGCATGCCGTCCAGTTCGAGTTGAAGCTGCTGCCGGTCGAGCCGCCATAACCCCTCGCTGAGGCTGTCGCGATAACTCCGGTCGATATCCGACAGCCGGTTCTGGATGAGCGAGATCCCGCGCTCATAGTCGCCGTAGAGTTGAAGCGCGGTGAGCAGCAGCGTAACCACGCAGCTGAACAAAAGGACGGTCGCGAGAAGCCGCAGGACCACGCTGTGGCGAAAGCGGCTCAGCGAACTCCATAGCGCGCTGAACGTGTTGAAAACCATATCCCCCCGCGAGTGCCCGGAACCTCGTTTTCGTTAATCTGCACTCGTTGCCGAATGACGGTTATCGTGAGTTCATCGGGCGGACGGCACGCTTGGTGCGGCCGTCGGTACTGAAATGGTTAGGGTGGACTGCCGGCCTGTCTCGAACGTGAAGAAACCGTTGTCCTCCAGCTTTCAAATTCATTCGCGTTCGCCCCAGTTCGCCCCAATGAGAAAGGCTCACGCGACTCTAGCCGTTTGCCGCGATGTTAAACGGGCCGAACGAGTTCCCCAGAATCTCGTCGATACAATCGGCCAGGTCGCACAGCACGCCCGATTCGTCGACATCGAGCGTTTCCGCGTGGAATTTTCGTAGCTCCCACATGGTGTCCGCAAGACGCCTGATCGAGATGGGACCGCTATTGATCAGTGGCCAGCAATGCATCAGATACGCGAGCGGAATGACATTCCTGTTCTCGCACCATGAATCGAACAAGCGCAGGCAGATAGTGTGGATATGCTCCACCGCGTTTTCGCGCTCGGAAAGATACGGAATCATGGCGGATAACCGGTAAGACCCATTTTGATGCTTCAAAGTCTAGGCGGCCGAAAGAAATCACACAGTCAGGAAACGCGGAAAAGAGGCAGGGACGTATGCTGATTCCCCTGTCAGGAAATCCTTACGCCACCCGAAATGTGCTGTGGGGACAGGCAATGACTGGGGATTGCCGGCAAGGCAGTGCCCAGAGTGGGGACGAAAGGAGCCGGCCTTTGCAGGCTCCTTTCCAAGCGCAAGTTGAACGCCGTTCAAGCCCTTAAGACACGCGGCCCGCCCTAAGCGTGCCTCGAGCTTTCTTCAACAAGAGGCCCAGGCGCGTTTTCCAAAGCGCTGTCATGACGAAGCAGGAGGACCGCTGCCACGCCGACCAGCCCGGCCCCGGACAGGCACAGCAAGCCAGCGGCAAAACTGCCGGTACTGTCCTTGATCCACCCCATTGCATAGGGTCCGAAGAACCCGGCCAGATTGCCAAGCGAATTCACCGCGGCAATGCCGCCCGCTGCGGCTGCTCCTGAAAGAAACGAGGCGGGCAACGTCCAGATCACCGGCAGGCAGCCGAATATGCCGAAGCCGGCAATGGACAGCGCGATCATCTTCAGCACAGGATCATCCAGTGCCGTCGATGCCGCAATGCCACCGGCAGCCACCAGCAGCGGGATGGCCACATGCCACTTGCGCTCGAGCTTACGGTCGGAGCGGCGTCCCCACAAGATCATGCTGAACGCGCCTACAACATACGGCAGCGACGTCACAAGGCCCGTCTGGACATTGCCAAGGCCGAATCCTTTGACGATTTGCGGCAGGAAGAAACTCAGGCCGTAGTTGGTCGCGTTGGCGCCGAAATAGATGAGCGCGACGGCGAGCACCCGCGGGTTGAACAAGGCTTCGCGCACGCTGAAGGAACGCACGGCCTCCCGCTGCGCGCGTTCCTGGGCTTGCCGGGCCACGAGCCAGTCACGCTCCTCGGCGGCAAGCCAGGTTGCGTCGGCCGGTTTGTCGGTGAGATAACGCAGGACCACGAACGACAACAACAGGGCCGGCAACGCTTCAATCAGATAGACCCACTGCCAACCCGCGAGGGTCGCGAGTTTATCGAGGTTGAGCAACGCGCCGGAGATAGGGGCGCCTATCACGGTGGACAGCGGGATGGCCACCATGAAGTAGCCGACCACGCGAGCCCGGTACGCCGCTGGAAACCACAGCGTCAGCAGGAAGATGATCCCGGGGAAGAATCCCGCTTCCGCTATCCCGAGCAACACCCGCAAGGTGTAGAACACGTGCGCGGGCGAGAGCCCTGTCAGCCGCGAGATGTCGGGAATGAACGCCATGGCGCCGGCCAGGATGCCCCAGGTGAACATGATCCTGGCGATCCATCGGCGCGCACCGAACTTCTCCAGCAGCAGGTTGGACGGAACCTCGAAGAAGAAATAGGCGATGAAGAAAATCCCCGCGCCGAAGCCGAAGGCGCTTGAGGAAAACCCGAGGTCCTTATTCATCTGCAACGCGGCGAAACCGACGTTGACGCGGTCCAGGTACGCTATGAAATAACAAAGAATCAGGAACGGGACGAGTCTCTTCGTCACGCGTCCCAAAGTGCGGGTTTCGAGTTCCACAAGCCTTCCCCCAAGTCAGAGTTTTAAACGTCCATCGGCATCTTGCGCGGCATGTTCATACCTCTTTGCCGTAGAAAGCATAGTGCTCCTAAGGCGAAGCGGGAATTAGTATGTGCCCGTGGAACACTGATTAAAAATGAGAAGATGCGAGGCCGGCTAGTGGCAGAATTGGCCGAATGAGACGCAGCGTGCCCTGGATTCGGAAGAATCGTCTGCTGGCGCGCTTTAACCCGGTTGGAGGTTCCCCCAGGAGAAGGCACATGCAACGCGATCGGACAGCCGGGATTCGTGCCCCGGCCTGCGCCGTCCTGATGACGGGCGTGGCGAGCCTCGTGGGGCGCCTTGTGGGGCGCCTTGTGGGCCGCCTTGTGGTCACCCTCGCGGTCATCCTCGCGATCATCCCATCGATGACCGGCATTGCCCGCGCCCAAGCCAGTAGTCCTGCGCTTGCCGCGCCGGCCGCGCCCATGCATATCCGCATCCTTCGCGTACGGGAGGAAGTCATTCGCGAAAGGCGCTGGGATTTTCTGATCGCGGCGCTGGACCATACGACCCCGGCGTACGGGCCCTACGTTATTGATGTCTACTCCGAACCCATGTCAACGCAGCGCGAGATCGAGGAGGTCATATCTGGTCACCTGATCAATGTGATTGCGAGCGATCCCGGTCATCCCGACCTCAACGCACAGAGCATTGCGATTGCCATTCCTATTGACAAAGGTCTCCTCGGTTATCGGGTCGCGCTGATCCGGCGCGACAACCAGGCGCGCGTCAATGAAGTCAACGACATCCAGGGCCTTCGTCTCCTGAGTCTCGGCCAGGGTCAGGACTGGGGCGACGTGCCCGTCTACCGGTTCAACCGCATCCCCCTGGTCACGGCAAGCCACTACGATCAACTGTTCCCGATGCTGGTTCACCGCCGTTTCGACCTGTTTCCGCGCGGTGCGCTTGAGGTCACGCCTGAGCTCATTTCATTTCGAACCCAGTACCCCGAGATGGCGATAGATACCCATCTGCTGATTCGCTATGCCTATGCGCAATTCTTTTACGTCAACAAGTCTGATCCGCTGATCGCCCAGCGAATCAAGGACGGGCTCGAGGCAA
This sequence comes from Burkholderia sp. S171, assembly GCF_009766085.1. GTDB lineage: Bacteria > Pseudomonadota > Gammaproteobacteria > Burkholderiales > Burkholderiaceae > Caballeronia. Next base: position 16,407 of record NZ_LMUF01000027.1, read on the forward strand.
TGCGAAAGGATGGAAGTTTTGACGCGCTCTTCCGGAAGAGTTTTGGGCAAGCCGTTGCCGACCTGCATCTGGAACGGCGTGTCGTGATCGAGTTGAGCAATCCGTTTCTTCCGTCTTGGGTACCGGTCGAGCGCAAGGAACTCTGGCTCGATCCGGTCACGGCCGGCAGCCCCGATTGAGGCGAAGAGGTGGTGAGGCGAGGTGGCGAAGCAAAGCAGCGTAAACCCCGATCAGAACCGATACCCGACGGAAACAAACGAGATGATCGGATTGAGTTTGATCTTGGTGCTGCTGGTCACGGTGCCCAGTTTCGACTGCGTTGTCAGCGTGGCACGCGTTGACAACCACATATAAGAGAGCGAGGCATCGACCGACCAATGCTTGTTGATGTTGTAGGACAGCCCGGCGTTGATGACCGGCGCAAACGAACTGCTCAACTTGACTGTCGTCGGTCCCTCCAGCGCGACCCCATAGCTTGGGGAATACAGGAAACTGCCGCTGGACATGGCAGAACTCAACTTCACCCCGCTATACCAGACATACGATCCACCGGCGCCTAAATAAGGCCGCAGGTGGCTCTCCGCGTCATTGAAGTAATACTTCAGCAGCAGGGTCGGACTCCATTCATAAGCCGTCCCGATCTGCCCAAGCGACGAAAGCGATCCGCTCCCGGACAGATTGAACTTGGGTGGCACCCCGAGCACGGCTGTGGCAGCGATGTGATCGGTGATGAAATACGTCGCTGTCAGGCCGAACGTGTCCGCGCCATCTACCGATGCTCCCGTACCGGCTTCGGTCGTGCTCGTGCCAACGGCACTAACCGTTAGCGGCTTGCTCGAATCCTGCGGGGCGAGATGGAACCAGCCTAGGTTCGCCACAATGTCGCCCGCACTCTGCGCATGCGCGGCCGTACTGAACAACAACGCGGCCATGACGTTCACCGCGCCCAATACTCGTATCTGCATGCTCATGTCTCCTCCGTTTTATCCGATCCTGTTAGTGGATCTGGAGAAGATCTATGCGAACGATCGTACGAATAATTCGCTCTGCGATGGAGCAATACTTCTGGAATCTGGTAAGAATCCGAAACCCGATTTGTTGCCATTCGCGCCTGACACGGTGGCCGTAGTGCGAGCAGGAAAGGAACGGGTCCGGCCCAGAGCGTGTACCACATCGAATGAGGATTGACGCAGGCAATCGAACGGCCCGAGTAATCGGTCAAGCGTTCCAGGTTGCATCGGGCGGCTTCATGCAGCTATCCGATGCACGAGAACGTTTGCCAGACGCGAACCAATTACCGGCTCGAACGAGATCATATGTTCGCAACCGGTAACAAGCCCCGTCCTCGGCATGACAGATGTTTATCTTCGTAAGAGTTTTTCAAACCCGTCCTCTCTTACGCCTACAATACCCCCCGTTCCGTTTCGAATCCGCCTCACCGCCTTCAAACCCGCCACGCGCTTTTACCGGTCAGCAGCAGCATGGTCACTGAAACCTCATCCTCCGATTCCCTCGCAGTCGCCCAGCGTGTACGCGACCTGATGAATCGCCACGGCATTGGCAAGCGGCAGCAGACGGCCGAGCTTTGTCGCATCCTCGACTTGAGTTTCTCGCAAGGACATCGAAAGCTACGGGGCAACAGCCCATGGACGCTTGCGCAGATCCGCCGCGTGGCCGACGCGTTCGGCGAGCCTGCGTTGCAGCTGTTCGACGCGAAGAACGCCGACGTAGACGACACCGAGGGCACGGCTCAGGATGCCGTCCTTATGCTTGGCGCTATCGAGATTCCCTGTGTTGCGTGGATTGGCGACGCGCTCGAACCGGGCAGCCGCCCGGATTTCATCGCGCAAAACATGAATGGCCGCTGGCTCGTGACAACGCACGAGGGCGTGCTGCTGCACGCCGCTCACGATGTCCACAAGATCGAGATTCAGCCGCGCCGCACGGACATGGATAAACCGCTGATCGCGGTCGTGGACGACGATCAGACCTCAGCCGATAACCTCCACGATTATCTCGAACGTAGCGGTTTCACGGCGGTCGCACTGTACGGTCTCGAAGGGTTCTCACAAGCGCTGCAGACGCAAGTGTTCGACGCGGTAGTGATCGACTGGCTGTTCGGGGCGCATACGTCGGCCGATGCTATTCGTGCCGTGCGCAACTCCGACAACCCGGATGCGCCCATCTTCGTATTGACGGGCGAACTGACGACCGGCAAGGCGAGCGAGTCGGAAATCAGCGACATCATCCAGCGCTACAACGTCACATGCTTCGAGAAACCGGCGCGCATGGCGATCCTCGTGGCCGACTTGTCGAAGCGCTTGCAGCGGACCTGACTCTGAGCGTCAAATGAGCGTCCCATCGACGCCTCGCGCACCGCTCAATGTATCCGCCGTGTCGCCGATAACGCCCGCGCCAAGGCGCTTTTCAGCACTTCGTAGCGCACGGGTTTGAGCAGGTAATCGAAGAACAGGATGGCGGCGCTCGGGTCGACCAGATCCGGCGCATAGGCGCTCACCGCGATCACCGGCAAGCTCGCGCCCGCTGCCCGCCTTGCCCGGTACTCATTCACGAACGAGTACCCGTCCTTGCCCGGCATGTGCAGGTCGGCAAGGATCACATCCGCCTGATTGTTTTCGAGCCACGCGAGGGCGCTGTCCACGTCGGGCATTGCCAGGCTCGAATAACCCAGGTGCGCCAGCATTTCAGTCAGCGATTCGCGGATGGAATCGTGGTCGTCTATGACCAGCACGCGTGCTTTCTTCAACGGCGGCAAGTCCGCGGGCGCACGCTCGCGCTCGGGCATTCGTGCTACCGGTGCGGCGGGCAAACTCACGCGAAACGCGGCGCCCTGACCAACGTCACTCGACACGTTGACCACGCCCCCCAACAATTCGACCAGCCCGCGCACGACCGCGAGGCCCATGCCGGCGCCATCGAAACGCCGGGTAGTCGATGAATCGAGTTGCGTGAATTCCTTGAAGATCAGCGGCAACTGTTCGCGCGCGATCCCGGGACCCGTATCAATGACAGAGATATCAAGCCGTTCAAGCGAGCGTTCGAAACGCACATCGATTGAACCGGAGTCGGTGTACTTGATCGCGTTCGTCACCAGGTTGGTCACGATCTGACGCAGCCGGTGCTGGTCCGATTCCACCAGACCCGCCTCGCCCGCGAACTGCCCGCGCAACGCCAGGCCCTTCGCCACGGCCGCCGGTGTATTCGCGTCCACGATGGAGTCAAGCAGTTCCATGGGATCGAATACAGTCAGCCGCAATTCAAGCTTGCCGGCGCCGAGCCTCGCGAAGTCGGTCAGGTCGCGCATCTGTGCCTCAAGATGGCGTGCACCAGTTTCGAGACGCTGGATGATCTTGCGATCGCTTTCACTATGCAGGTTCAGTTCAAGCAGTTCCACCGATGACACAATGGCATGCAACGGCGTGCGCAATTCATGGCTGATCATGCCGAGAAACGCGTCCTTCGCCTGCGATGCTTCTCGCGCCGCGCGGGTGGCCTGATGTTGTGCTTCGAGCGCCGCGCGTTGCTGGTGAATCAGCCGCGAACGCCGGTAGCCGTTGAGCAGCAGCATGGCGGTGGCGACCATGGAAAGCAGCGCGAGCAGCATGCCCGCTGCGAACAGATAACGCCGCTTCGAAACGAAATCACGCGCAATGTAATCTCGCTCCGCCACGTCGACCACGCGGCGTCCGTTCGCCAGTTCGTTGACTGCATCCTGGTTCTGCCGCAATACGCCAATGATCTTCAGCGTGCGTCCAGGGTCCCCGTGCAACGAATCAATATCGGGTTCGATGGACTCGAGCGCCGCTTCCAGTTGCCGCAGGATTTCCTGTTGGCGGCCTCGCAAGGTGCCACGATCGGAGAGCATGGCGGTAGAAGCGGTGACAATGGCAAGCTTCGATTCAAGCACCTCGAACCGGAGCTGGATCTCGTCAGTATCGGCGTCGATCCCGCTGCGATACAACAGGATCTGGTTCGCAAAGCGGCCATACGCAATCTGGAATTGCGCACCGTCCCAGTAGAAACCGTCGTACGGCAGGGTAAGTTGCTGCGTGGTCTGGTTCGCCAGCAGGACCGAATACAGCACGTAGCCCACACCGCCGAGCGGCGGCGCAATGGCTGCCGCAACCAGCATCGCGATCTTGAAGCGGCGAAACGGCCCACGGATCATTTCACCACCATCGCTTTGATCTGCCACACGAACTTCGCCTCCGCGGCCGAACCACTCAACTCGGACGGATACGCGTCGCGCGGATAGATCAGGAACAATGGACCAAAGTTGCTGACAGTGAGGCGCACACCATTTTTGCTGTAGGCCAGAATCGCGCCGTAGCGCTCGGCTTCCTTGGCGCTCACCGTGTATGAATAGTCGTCGATCGTGCGCAGTTCGATGCCGTCGGCCTGTGCGTCCACGAGCTTCAGCACGTCACCCAGCAGCGGCCCGGCGAAAGTGGACTTTGGCGTCCAGGTGGTCGAGGTGGTAATTGTATGGACCGGCAGCTTCAGCAATTCGGCTTCGCTGATGTGATAGACGCTATGGTCCGGGTCGTTGGTGCGCCCGATCAGGCCCTGCACGTCCAGCGTCAACGGAGCCGCGCTCGCGGCAAGCGGCAACAAGGCGAGCAGCACCAAGGCAAGCCGCGAAGGCGCGAGCGTTCTCAAGACTCGCGGTTGTGTCATGGCGGCGGTCAATGCTGTTCGTCGAAAGCGTGCGCCGCACGTTCGGACGCCACCACGATCAACTTCATGGTGGCACGCGTCGCGCCCACAAAAAACTTGCGCGCGACCTGTTCGTCGAATGTGTCGAAGTCGACTTCAGTCAGGATCACGCACGGCGCCGACTGTCCCTTGAACCGGTAGATCGATTCGAGCAGCACGTCACCTTCCCGATATTCCGGATTCCCGAACAAATCGTAACTGCCCGTGAAGCTGCGCAAGCGATGCGGCCCGAGCTGGTCGACCGACGTCAGCACCGAGCCTTCACGTCCGCGAAAGGACAATACCGCGATGTCCTGCTTCCGGTAGCCAAGTGCCAGCGCCTGGGTAATCGCCCGCTTGGTTGCCTCGATGACTTCGTCGGGGTGGCCGTTTTCGTAAGTGGAGAGACTGACTTCGGAACCATCGAACGGACTGCCCGCATCGAGCCGGACGTCGCGTCCGACGATCCGCCGGATGTACGCCAGCAAGTCGCGCGGACTGCGATAGTTGGTGGTCTCGCGCAACGTGGTCCAGCCAGGCAGCGGCACCGGGTCGCGGAAATACAGGTTCTGCATGGGATCTTCGAGCCACCACCATGCGCCGTCTGGTTTCAGCAAACGAGCCAGCGCGTCCACCCAGGCCGCCTGAAAATCCTGGCCCTCGTCGATAATCAACACGTCGAACTTCCAGTGCTCCGCAATCTCGACGTTTGCGAAACGCTCCTCCAGCGTAGCGAATACGTTCGGCTGGCTGAAGTCCGGCGGGGTACCGGCATCGCGCGTCACGCTTGCGCTGAGCTGGTGATAGTTGGCAATGCGCGCTTCGGGCGGCGCGACCAGGCGGATGTGATCGGCGAGCGGCCGGTTGAAACACACGTACAGCACGCTGCGGCCCTTCGCCACTGAGTCGCGCATGACCTGCACCGCCAGTTGCGTCTTGCCCGAGCCGGCCGTACCAATCACGCGCAGCCTGAACGGCTGGAATTCGAGCCGGCGCGCCCACGTGGCGAGCCCTCCCGAGAGCCGGGTAACGAGCATGTCGGCCTGACCGACCAGCGCGTTGGTATCAGGCGTGAGGGCGAGTTCGTCGGAGAGAAAATGATGGATCCGCGCCGACGCTTCGAAACGCGGCTCATTCGGTGGCAGGATATCCAGCACGACCGACGGCAGCTTCCCCTTGCGGCTGGCATCGACAATGCGTGCTTCAGGCACGCCTGCAATGGACGCATCCTTCACCGTGTAGTCGGGGCAATACAGCAGCTCTTCAATCCGGTACGTGCCCGCGCCGAATGCGGCCGTGAAGCGGCGGTGCAGGTTCTCGAGCGTCCGTGCAAGCTGGATGGCGACGTTGCGCTCTTTCTGCATGTAGACCTTCATCAGGCCCGCGGGCGTCTCGCGCAGGAACCCCGCCTTCTGTTCGATGACCAGCACCCGGCCCGACGGCGCGACCACCACGAAGTCCGCTTCGCCGAACACCGAAAAACCTTCGTTGATGCGGGTCCAGTGAACGCCGTGATACACGGTGTAGTCATCGGGGAGTTTTGCGAGGAGCGCCAGCGTGTCGAGTTCACGCACGGCAGCGCCGGTCGCTTCCATATTCTTCCAGTCGTCGGGGACGATTCGAGCCATGCTTCGCCTTCGCGCCTAAGTGCGTGTGAATGCGTGTAAATGCGTGTATGCGTACACGCGCCGGAAAGGCCTGATTCAAGCAGGATTCCGGGAGCCAGCGGCCATTGTACGCAAGCCGCAGGGCTGTCTCGGGTCGCGTCCTGGGTCTGGTCCTGGGTCAGTCTGCGAAATCGTATTTTCCGCCACGCTGCAACGCGCGCTGATAGGCCGGACGCTCGTGAATCCGCTTCACGAAAGCCGCTACGTGGGGCAGCTTCTTCGCACCCGCACGCTGGATTCCGGCTTCAAGCGGGAAGCTCATTTGCACGTCGGCGGCGCTGAAGGAATCGCCGGCGAACCATTCGGACTTCGACAGCTCGCTCTCGATGAAGCCGAAGTGCAGTTTCAATTGCGGATCGATGAAACTGTCCTGCATAGTCTGCGCGATCCGGCGCGCGATAGGCTTGACGAAAAACGGCATGGGCGCGCTGCCAATGCGCAGCGCCACCAGCTTGAGCAACAGCGGCGGCATGGCGGAACCTTCGGCGTAGTGCATCCAGTAGTTATAGCGAAGGCGCTCCGGCGTGGTCCCGTGCGCAGGCGCGAAACGCCCTTGTCCATAACGCTCGTTCAGGTACTCGATGATCGCGCCGGACTCGGCGATCGTCTGGCCATCGTCCGTGATGACCGGCGACTTGCCCAGCGGATGCACGGCGCGCAACTCAGGCGGCGCGAGCATGGTGTTGGGATCGCGCTGATAACGCTTGATTTCGTAGTCGACGCCCAATTCTTCCAGCATCCAGAGCACGCGTTGTGAACGAGAATTGTTGAGGTGGTGAACGATAAGCATGGAAGATTGCCGTAGGGGTTTAAATCCGGAGTTGGAGTCCGGGGTTGAAGTCCGGACGCAAACGCGCCAAGAATACAACATGGCCGCGTACGGGCGTTCGTATTCACACCGAGGTTATCCTCGGTTTTGTGTCAAATTCATGGGTTGAGGCCCGCTTTGTGCAACGGGCATGATCGAACGTGAGTTGCCGTTCCCCGCTGCTCCCTGATCAAAACAACGCAAAAGGACAATTCAATGACCCTGGTTATTTATCTGTTGGGCTGGCTGATCCTGATCGGCGGCGTGTCATGGGCGCTGGTCGCCATGCATGTATCGCAACATACCATCATGATTGTCGACGTGATTCTGCTGGGTATTGCAGTCATTACCGGCGCCACCCGCGCGCGCAGCCGCGACCGGTCATAGGACCGTCATCCAGCGTCACCGGCACGCAGGGCTCAAACGTCCTGCGTGTCTTGGCGGCCGCTACAGGCAACGCCAGCTAGGACAGTACGCGCGCGCTAAGGGACTGCTGAATCAGCTTCACGAGCGCATCGGGATGCGCAGGTTTCATCATGAAGTGCTGGAAGCCTTCGCCGATGCTTCGCAAGCGGTATTCGTCGCCGTCGTGGCCTGTCAGGGCAATCGCTATCGATGGCGTCAGATTGCCTCGAATCTCATGATCGCGCAGGCGCTGGATCAGGTAGAAACCATCCATCATCGGCAGGTCGATGTCGCAGATGACCGCATCGGGCAACTCCCGGATTACCGTCTCGGCGCCCTCTTCCGCGTCCGCCACGGCGACGACTTCCGCGCCTTCTTCCTCCAGCAGCATTCGCAGTGACTCCCTGCTCTCCAGGTCATCTTCGATCAGCACAATCCTGGTATGCCCCAGTCTCGCTACTTCATTCATCATTATCTTTTCTAACAGCCCAAACAGGATTCCGGTGCCAATGTCGCGGCTCTCGCGTCTCACTCACTGCGGACCTTGCGGCACGACGGCATGAGATCCATGCGGCACCGTGTGATCTGCCGCGCGCGCCGGTGTCGAACGTCGCGCGGAGTAAATTTCAACGGGCGGAGTATGCCCCATTGCATGGTCGACCACACTTGCAGCAAAAAACAGACCGAGCGCAGAAACAGCATGAGGAACAACGGCGAAAGTCCCTCTGTGTACGGCTTCGCGCAAACCCTAATAGGTTCGGGGTTGCTCCGCGCGAAGACTTATATCGGCCGAGTGCTGGCCAGCATTTGCCACCACACGGGTAATTTTTTACCCGGCTTTTTACCCAGCGCGCCGTTTTGAAAGTTCAGACTAATAACGCCAATATCACAGTGAAAGTTTTCCTGCGGCATGCGTCGCCGGATGGGCCACGACTTGATGCGAGCGCAACAGCGCGCGATATTCGGTCGGCGTCAGGCCCACGGTCGCCTTGAATTGCCGCGTGAACGCACTGTGGTCGGTGTAGCCGCATAACGCCGCTACGTCGGTCACTTTGTCGTGCGTGAACAGCAGCGCCGTAGCCGCATCGAGCCGCGTCTTGAGCAACACCTGACGCGGCGTCAGATGAAAGACCTTGTGGAAATAACGCTCGAGCTGGGCAATCGACATGTTCGCCATCGCCGCGAGATGCGGCATGTTCAGCGGCTGGACGAAGTTGCTCTGGATATGCTGGACAACAGCGGCGAGCCGGCTGTAAGCCGGATGCGTCCCCTCGTCCGCCTGCAAGTCGCGCGAGATGCCGGCGAGACCGACGACCGTGCCGTGTGCATCGTGGAGGGGTTGCTTGGACGTCATGCACCAACCCGGCTGGCGCGCCGGGTAGAGATGCAGTTCGAGCTGGTCGATCATCGGGTTGCCTTGCGCGATGATCGACTGGTCCTGCGCCGTATAAATGCGGCCAAAGCGTTGCGGGAAAACTTCTTCGGCGGTCTTGCCGAGCAGTCCCAGCTTGTCCTTCAAGCCGCAGCGCGAAGCCAGAGCACGGTTCACCAGGGCGTAACGCGCCTGCGCATCCTTTACGAAGAAAACGATATCGGGCATCGCGTCGAAGACCGGTTCCAGCAGCCTGAAATGCTGCAGCATGGCCTCAAGCGTGGCAGCGCCGGCGGGTGCCTGCAGTGTTGCGTGCAAGGCGGGGGGAGCGGCGCCGTGTTCGGGTTCAGCATGCGCCGGACGGTCCGTCGTAATGGTCATTCGCGTCTCGCTGGCGTCGTCGGGGTCCGCACGTGCCGCCCATGCCACGTAGGTCACGTGGTATGGGCGCGCACCGCGCTGCGCCCGATTATAGAGGCGAGAGGCGTCCGTCAAAATTGGTGTTGACGACAGGGATACTTGGCGGGGATCAGCGGAAAAATGCGCGGGGGGCGCGTTGCACCTACCGGGACTAACAACGTCCCGGTTCGGCGCTCAGGCCGCCGGGATACCCCAGGCGAACGGGTCTGTGCTGTCGAAGCAGAGTCGGCCTTCGGCCATGATGTGCGCGTGTCCAGTGATGGTCGGAATTACTCCCCGGCCCGCGAGTTCGTCCGAGCATCGGTAGCTTGCTTCGAACACGCTGCCAATGATACTTTCCTGCCGCCACACCTCGCCTTCGGCCAGTTTATGGTCGGCGGCGAGACAGGCGACTTTCGCGCTTGTGCCTGTGCCGCACGGCGAACGGTCGTAGGCGCTGCCGGGACACAGTACGAAGTTGCGGCTGTCGATCCCCGCATGCGGCGAGTCCGCGAACAATTCAATGTGATCGATCACCGCACCGTCGGCACCGGTAATGCCTTGCGCCTGCAACGCCTCACGAATGGCATTGGTGACAGCCGTCAGCCGGGTCAGGTTCGTTGCAACGAGATCCTGGCCGTGATCGGCGATGAGAAAAAACCAGTTGCCGCCCCAGGCGATATCGCCCGTCAGTGGCCCGACGCCGTCCACATTCACGCGGACCGCTTGCCGGTATCGATATGCCGGTACGTTGCGTACGCTCACGCTGCCATCCTGATGCAGCGTGGCTTCGACAAAACCCGCGGGCGTCTGGATCCGGTGCGAACCCGGCTGAATCTTCCCCAGGTGAGCCAGAGACACGATCAGCCCGATCGTGCCGTGGCCGCACATGCCGAGATACCCGACGTTATTGAAGAAGATGACGGCCGCCGCACACGAGGGGTCGTCCGGCTCGCACAACAATGCCCCCACGATCACGTCAGAGCCTCGCGGTTCAGTGACTACGCCCGCCCGCCAGTCGTCGTGTTTCGTGCGAAGGTTTTCCAGGCGCTCGGTCAAGGTGCCACCGCCCAGATCCGGTCCGCCTGACGTAACAAGGCGAGTGGGTTCGCCGCCCGTATGGGAATCGATGAAGTGTAGGATTTTCATGCTGACATCGTAGAAATCAGGAGGTGATCCGTCTTGGCGACGCTCAGCGAATTTGATGCCGATTTCGGCATAGACCACGGTCTTTTGGTGAACCTCAAAGCCCTTGAATCAACCACGCTCTCGGCCTGATTCCGCTGCGGGCAAGGGTGATACCTGCGAAGGTCAGGAGATCGCAGTTGTGCCGAAATCGGCATCGTTATTGCGCGCAACATGCAAGACGGCCCATTCTGCAATGCTTAGACTGCACTCAATCGATTACTTTTAGGAGAGCCACCATGGCGCATATCTGGGAAGGCGTGATGCCCGCCGTCACGACCAAGTTCAATGCAGATTTCAGCATAGACCGTGCTTGGACGAAGAAGAATATCGAGGCGCAGATCGCGGCCGGGGTCGACGGCATTATCGTCTGCGGATCGCTTGGCGAAGCGTCGACGCTCTCGCTCGACGAAAAGCTGGACGTGCTCGATATCGGCGTCGATGCCGCCCAGGGACGCGTGCCCGTATTGCTGACGATTGCGGAAAACAGCACGCTCGACGGCTGCCGCCAGGCCGAACTCGGCGTCAAGCACGGCGCGGCCGGCTACATGGTGCTGCCGGGTTTGCGGTATCTGTCGGACCGCCGCGAAACGCTCAACCACTTCCGCGTGGTCGCCAGCGCGAGTCCCTTGCCGATCATGGTCTACAACAACCCGCTCGCGTACGGCGTTGATGTGACACCGGAAATGTTCGCCGAACTCGCCGATGAAAAGAAGCTCGTTGCGATCAAGGAATCGGCCGGCGATGTACGCCGCTTCACGGACCTCATCAACGCGGTCGGTGACCGCTACGCGCTCTTTTGCGGCGTCGATAACCTCGCGATGGAAGCCTGCCTGATGGGCGCGCACGGCTGGGTTGCGGGACTCGTTTGCGCCTTTCCCGAGGAGACCGTGGCCATCTTCAAGCTGCTCAAGGCTGGCCGTCTGGAAGAAGCCCGCACGATCTACCGATGGTTCGCGCCGCTGCTTGCGCTCGACGTCTCGGCCAAGCTGGTGCAGAACATCAAGCTGGCCGAAGCCATGGTTGGTCTGGGCACCGAACCGGTCCGGCCGCCGCGCTTGCCGCTGGCAGGCGACGAACGTCTCGCGGTGGAAGCGTTGATCAAGCGCTCGATTGAAACCCGGCCGGTTTTGCCGACGTTCTAAATCGAGTTTTTCCCGAAGCGCTGTTTTGTTCCTGATCAACACTGAACGACCCCGCCCCACCTGATCCGTCCGCCCGAAAAACGAGCCTGTCCTGGCGCCGTTTACGTCACCTAGCGCGTTGCCGCCTGAACATAAAGCAGCCCGCCTGCGCACCATCCAAAGCCTCAAAACCGTCCAAGTGCCGGCTTATCCATAAAGCAAAAAACAGGCATTCGTTATATTCTATAAAATATCACGGTACTATTCTTTTGATCCCGGTAATTCATCTAGCCGACGCAAACAAACCGGTCCAATCATGCATCTCGAGGATTTACCCATGTCCGGGCAAAAGGCAACCACACCCCGCGCTCCCGTTTCGATCCCGCTGCGCCGCGACCTGTCGGTCGCGATCACGCCGCTCAACTCGGCGCGCAATCCCGAGCGCACGGAAGCGATCAGGGAAGTGGTCGATGCATTCCGGAACCTGCGCGCAAGCGTCGCCCGTTTTGTCCTCATGCTCGAAGACATCCGCGGTAATGCCCGCTCCCTCGAATTCACGACCGGCCAGCCGCTCGGCGACCTTTTGTCGTCCCTTGAAGATCACGCCCGCGCGCTCGATTTCGGCCGCCTCGACGACCTGACGTTTGCCATCGAAACCGCCAGGACGGCGGAGCAGCAGCGGGATCAGGTATTCCTGGCCGCGCCCGGCAACGGCACCAACGGTCTTCAGCAGGTTGCGCGAAACCTCGAACGCCTGGACGCCACGTTTGTCGGCTTATGCGTAGAGCACGTGCTTGAGCGGCACTATCGAGACCGTGCGAGCAACGGCGTGTCTGTTTGAACAACCGCATCCTGTAAGCAAAAACCATTGATTTCGTCGAAACAGCCGTCCAGATTCGTACCGTTATATTCAATGGTATATTTCGATATCCGTTCATCGAGCAGGCTAAAGGCCGTTGTCTGTTCAGCCGTTTGACATCCACGTTTGACTTCCAGATCGATTCGAGGTGAATGTGCAATCCGTTCCCCCCTTCCGCCTTGCCCGCACGCCGTCCATCGAATCGACCAGCGCCGCGGGTGCTTATGCCGGCGCACAGACCGGCGCGGCGGATGCCTGCTGCACGCCTACCGACGCGCAGCTTCGCAGTCCGCACCGCCGGGCGCGGCTGTCAGATCTGGATTCGCATTTGCATTGCTCGGTGATCGGCACATGCCTGAGCACGAACGAGCTTAGAAAACTCGTGCCGAAGTTCACGGATCTCGACCGGCAACATGCGACGGATCTGGAGATTCATCACGCCGCAGTGGAACTTGCGATAGACGGCGGCGCGGGCGCCAAGGCGTTGCAGAAGGCGCTCGATGCGCGTTACTCGGGTGCCGTGCGCCGCTTCGACTCGGCAAAAGATCCTGAAGCCCTGCTGGCGCTGTGGAAAGACGCGCTCAAGAGCGGCGATATCCCGCCGGCGTACTGGGCGTTGATGACCCATCCGGAAGCCGTCATGAGCGTGCGTCAGGCTGCGTTCGGCGACCTGCATATGTTGTCCCATCTGGTGGGTGCGGCCAACCGGGCCGACATCCGCCGCCTGGTTGCGCTCGAAGAAGACAATGCGGCGCTCAAGGACAAGATCGAACGGCAGCAAGACAAGCTGCACGAATTGACGACAGAACGCGACGCGTCGCTGCGCCAATTGAGCGCGCATGTGACCGAGTTGTCAGCGAAGGCCGTGCGCAAGCCGGACGTTTCCGAAGGGGGTCTGGAGGCTGAGGTCCGGGCGCTGCGCGAGGCGTTGGCTGCACGCGATGAACGGCTCGCGATTCACACAAGCCGCAGGGAAACCGCCGAGCAACGCGCGCTTGACGAGCAGCGCCATGCGCAGAGCTTAAGCCAGCGGCTGGACGATGCCATTGCAATGCTCAACGTGGTCCAGGCCGAATGCAACGCACTAGAACAAGCGCTGGTGGCTCAGGGAAGCGAGGCCGGCTCAAAGGCCGAGGAGCTTGTCAACCTGAGCGGCAAGCGCGTGGTTTATGTGGGCGGCCGACCCGGTTCGAACGCCGCACTGAGGCAACTGGTCGAGTCAGCGGGAGGCGATTTTATCGTCCACGATGGCGGCATAGAAGACCGCAAGGGCATGTTCGCTGCCGCGCTGCCGCGAGCGGACATTGTCGTGTTTCCGGTCGACTGCATCGACCACGACTCCATGAACCTGCTCAAGCGCGTATGCGACCGTCATCAGGTCGACTATCACCCGCTAAGGACCGCGAGCGTCGCGAGTTTTGTGGAATTGATGACGCGGCTGGGCCAATCCGGGCAATCCGGCCAATCTGGTAATACGCCACCGACGTCGCGGTTTTGCCTGCGGCACGGCTAAGCCCTTGAGCCTCACGCTTGCCGTAGCGTTTGCTACGATCAGCGCTTCATAAGCCGGGTCAGCGCGGAAATTTGCGGCGCACAGGTCTTGGCCGCTTCCGCTTCAATCTCGCGATAAAGCCGCACGATCTTTTCACCAACCGGCGTCAGCACGCAACCGCCGCCCGATGAACCTCCCGTTTCCGAAGACGTTGCGGGCGCTTTGAGCGTGCGGTTCAGTTCGTCGATGAGCAACCATGCCCGCCGGTACGACATCCCCAGGCTGCGCGCGGCAGCCGAGATGGAACCATGCTCATGCACCGCCTCGAGCAAATCAATTTTCCCCGGGCCAATTGCCACGGCGTCAGCCTGGCGAATGCGCATGCGAAAACGCACCTCGGGCTCACGGGATAAGGAAGGAGTCGCTGGATCTTTCACGGATTTGGCCATGCGCGAAAGCATACACGAGGCTGCCGGTGCTTCAGGATGCCGCGGTGCTCGGGCGTGGTGCTTAAACGTCGTGCTTAAACGTCGTGCTTAAACGTGGTGCTCAAGCGAGGCTCCTCGATTTTCCGCCGAAACAAAAACCGAAATCTTCGCAGCCCGGACACCCTGGCGCCGGCTGCGGCACCCGTCCGAGCGACAGCGCAAGTTCTCGCGCGAGGAATTTTTTCCAGCGCGTTCCGTCGACATTTCGCGCCACCAGCGCCGGGAAATACTGGCTGAGCATGTCGGTGACTTCATCGCGTCCGCTTAATCCGAGATCGCGCCACAGATGGTCCGGCCGCAAGCACGCATGGGCGATGATCGCGGCGAGGCATTCCGCGTCGGCCATTTCGGAGGCGCCACTCGCCCGCACATGACTCAGCAGGAAGGCCACCAGCGCGCTAACGAACCCGGCCTGCTCTTCTGAACGGATGGCCAAGCCCGCCACCGGTGGTTGCATTGCGCCAAAGTGCCGGCCATACAGCAAGGCGAATTGTCCCGGCGATAACCCCAGCAGAGAAGGGTCATCGTGCGCGGCAAGCAAGGTGGCGAGCAAAGCGGTGCCAGGGGCGTTGGGCGCGGCCGAGGCGGCCAGCAACTGGGCGCGCGTCACGAGCAAATGTGTCATTGCCAGGTAGTGAGGATATAGCTGATCGCGGATGCCACAGGAAGTGGTCGACTCAAAACCAGTATGCCACGCGCATCCCGGAGTCAAGCCTGTGTCTCGCCAACCATACAAATACCCAATATCCCGTTTACCAAATCCCCACTAATCGTTATATTCCTGCCGATATTTCGCAAGGCTCACTGCAAGGATCGCATCGAGACTCGCTTCGAGGCTCGATTCATCTCAGGCAACACGTGGGCATGGCATGGATCACAAACGGCGACAACTCAAACTAAAACAGGAATAGCGATGAAAAAGAAGATCGTGGCGGCGGCGGCATTGAGCAGTTTCGGGGTAATCGCGCATGCACAAAGCAGCGTAACGCTATACGGCTTGATCGACGCCGGCGTGAGTTACGTCAGTAACGCCGCTACCTCGACGGGACACGACAACCTGTTCAAATACGGCGACGGCGTAGCCCAGGGCAGCCGTTGGGGCCTGCGCGGCGTGGAGGACCTGGGTGGCGGCCTGCAAGCCCTCTTCACCCTTGAGAGCGGCTTCAGTTCGGGCGACGGCACACTCGGCCAAGGCGGCGCGTTGTTCGGCCGCCAGGCGTATGTGGGTATCGCTAAGAAGGGCCTGGGCTCGGTCACGCTCGGCCGCCAGTACTCGTTCTCGACCGACTATCTCGGCGGCAACTACACGATGGGCGGCCAGACGCCCGCGGGTAACTACGCGTATCACATCAACGACCTGGATCAACTCACGTCAAGCCGGATCAATAACGCGGTCAAGTTCAGCAGCGCCAACTTCGCGGGCCTGACCTTCGGCGCGATGTACGGCTTCTCGAATCAAGCCGGTTCGTTCGCCGGTTCGCCCACTACCACCGCCGGCGGCACGACCACGCAAGGGTCGTCGAGCACGGTCAGCGCGGGCGTGAATTACGCGCAAGGGCCGTTCAGTATCGGCACCGCTTACACCAACATTCGCTTCCCGAATGGCGCGACGCCCGCGTTCAGCGTCAGCATCGCGAACGTGAATACCGGCGGACTGCGCGACCTCGAAACGTTTGGCGTGGGCGCGCGTTATGCCATTGGCGCGGGCACGATCTGGGGCAACTGGACCCATACGACGTTCGATCCAATCACAGGCGCCGAGTCGAAGCTGAACAACTACGAACTGGGCGGCAAGTATGCGTTTACGCCCGCGTTGAGCGCCGGCCTGGGCTATACGTTCTCGAAGCTTGACGACCATTTCGAGGGCAAATGGCATCAGGTCAGCAGCATGCTCGACTACGCGCTGTCGAAGCGGACCGATGTCTACGGCCTCGTGATTTACCAGAAGGCGTCGGGCAGCAATACGGTCAATGGCCGCAACGTTCCGGTGCAGGCTGAAATTGGATCAAGCTCGAGCTTCCTCGGTAACTCAGGCACCGGCGCGAACAATCAGGTCGCAGCCCGCATTGGCTTGCGTCACAAGTTCTGATTCTGGTTTCGGATCGGCAAGCGCTGCAGGAAGCGCTTGCCGCATCGGGCTTCAGACGTTCGCCCGATATCAGACGGTCTGGTTAGGCCGTCAAATCAGGCCGTCAAGACTCGCGCCACGATCCGCACAAGGCGCTTCACGTGACGGGGGGCGGGAAGAATATCCGCGCCCGAGAACAAAATGGGTACGCCGTCCTCAGCGCTGAGCGCGCGGTCTCCGCATTCATGCGCGACGATGACACGCTCACCCACGGGCGTATTAAACAATTCGTGCCATGAGAAGGTGACCGCGTAGCCATCGTGCGCGACCGCAATGAACACGGTGCGCTTGAACTCGCCCTTAGGCTCGGGCCGCAGTCCGGCTTTCATGATCAGGTCTTTCAGCAACACCCCGCGATAGGTATCGACACTGCGAATAAACCGGTTCGTCGTGTAACAACGCAGATCGAATGGATCGGCAACGACATTAGGTTGCTCCCTGAATTCCGCCAGATCGACGATCAACGGCCGCAGGAAATCCCCTTCAAGCGATATGACGGCTTTCGCAGTGGTTTCGAGCGCGACTGCGTGGGAATGGACATCACTCGCATCACTCATTTTCTCATCCTCCAGGGGCCGAATTCAGACGGCTTGTCCGGCATTATATCCACGCGAATATTACGCTGCTGCCGCAACCAGCAAGTCAGTGCGCGAACCATAGGCAGCATATCCATTCGCGCATATGCGCGCCAGCACGGCACTAAGCGATATATTGGTGGCCTTCGATCCCCGCGCCCCAAGGAAAATACGATGGTTTCTTCGCATTTCTCTCAGCGATGCCCCCAGCGTCTGACCCGCGACGCGCTAACACTCGCCAACGCCTTGACCGCCGCTGCGGTGATCGCGCTATCCGGTTGCAGTTCGGCGCCAATCGTAAGCGCGCCCCAACGCGTCACCCTGGATGCGCGGGCCAATGGCATAGCGATCCGTCCAGCCGATGGCACGATCTTCATCACGGACGATAAAACCAACAGCGTGCTTTCATCGGCTGATGGCAAGACGTTTCAACCGTTTACCGCCCTTCCCGTGATCGCGGACCAAGGGAATGCGCTAAGCCAGGTGAGCATCGCGGATACCGGTTCGCTACTGGTCGGACGATTCGGATTCGGCACGGCGGGCGCGGTGTTCGACATTGGCCCAAACGGGTCCGTCTCCCCGCTGTCAGGCACCGATCCAATGCGGCGGCGGTTGGGACTTGCTGCCATAGGGACGGGAAAAATACTCTCGACCTGGTTCGTCAAGAACGGCAATGCCCCGGCAACGGGCGGCCTCAGCCTGATTACTTACGATGTTTCAACCCACGCAGCGTCGGAACACAACCTGTTGACTGGATTGGCGAAACCCGTCGGCATAGCCGTACAAGGCGACGCCGTTTTTATATCGGATCAGGCTGACAACATGATCCTGAAGACCAGTCTGGCCGGACTGGTTAATCATGCCCAGGCCGGCGGCCTGAGCACATCGGTGATCAAGATCAACGGACCTGACCTGTTGACCATCGATTCAAACGGCACGCTCTATACAAAATGCAACTCGACGGCGGTCTGCAGGATAAGCCCCGATGAATCGGTTGCCGTCATCGCAAGCGGTTTCGAGGATGCCCGCGGGGTTGCTATCGACCCGGAGCATCACGTGCTGTACGTCATAGACCGGCCGAAATCCGCCGACAGCGGCAGTACCCTGCGCGCCATTCCACTGAACTGACGAACCGAGGAATTGACGTGGCGCGCCCAAGCGAGAAGGCTAGTCGTCCACGCCGATAATCACGCTCGAGGCCTTGAAGATCGCCGTGGCCGCTTTGCCGCTGGCGAGCGCCAGCCGTTGCGCGCTTTCGTTCGTGACAATAGCGGCAATCTGCGCGCCGCCCGCAACCGTAATAATGACTTCGCTGTTGACGGCGCCCGTGGTCACGGCCGACACCGTGCCGGCAAAGCAGTTCCTCGCCGATACCTGGCTGTCCGCCACGTCAACCATCACGATGACCGACGATGCCTTGACCAGCGCAAACGCAGCTTTACCGGCGGCCAGTCCGAGCGATGCCGCGCTGCCATGCGTGATCACCGCGACAATCTCCAGGCCGTCATTGGCGCGCAGCAAGATCTCGTCATTGACTGCGCCGTGCTTGACGTCCACCACTTCACCGACAAATTGATTTCGGGCACTTGTTCGCATATTCATCTCCGATTGCGGCGTCCCGTGAAGGCGTGGATCACGCAGATCTGAGGACGCACGTTGCTATGGTCACCTGCAGTGCAGGCAGGCTACCAGTGTAACCGCACCATGCTGCCCCTTTGAGACGAAAAGTCGCGGAAAACATGTCGATGGCGTTAGCGAACAACTTGAGTCTCAGCGTAATATAGCGGCCTTTATTACGCTCTTTATCAACGTGGAGAATCAGATGATCCGTAAGGTGATGGTGTCGGTTGCGGTCATGGCCAGTGCGTTCTTGAGCCATGCCGCCATGGCGGATGAAAACGCCGTAAACGTGCTGTATGCCGGCTCGCTCGTCAATTTGATGGAGCGTAGCGTTGGCCCTGCTTTTGAAAAAGAAACCGGCCTGCATTTCCAGGGCTACGCGGCGGGTTCGAACAAGATCGCCAACGAGATCAAGGGCAAGCTGCGCCGCGGTGACGTGTTCATCAGCGCGAGCCCGAAGGTCAACACGGGCTTGATGGGTGCGGCCAACGGCGACCATGTGACGTGGTATGTCACGTTCGCGGAATCGCCGCTGATGATCGGCTATAACCCGCGCAGTAAATTTGCAGCCGACTTCAAGACAAAGCGCTGGGACAAGGTCTTGCAGGAACCGGGTATCCGCATTGGCCGGACCGATCCGAAACTGGACCCGAAGGGCGCCTTCACCGTCGCGATGGTGACCAAGGCCGCCGATCTTTATCACCAGCCGGATCTGGTCGAGAAGACGTTGGGCGCGGCCGAAAATCCGGACCAGGTCCTGCCTGAAGAAACGCTGGTCGGACGTTTGCAATCCGGGCAACTGGACGCCGGTTTCTTCTATTCAACCGAGACCTCCGACCTGAAGATTCCGTCCATCCGTCCCGCGCCTGAATTGCAAGCCAAGGCGAGCTATACGCTCACCATTCTTGGCGATGCACCGAACTCTGTGGGCGCCACGCGCTTCGTCGACTTCCTGCTCAGCGCGAAGGGTCGCGAGCTGCTTAAGGAACACGGTGTCGACGTCATCAAACCCGCGATCACCGGTAACGCCCAGGCCATGCCGCCGTCCCTCCAGGCTGTGATCGACGCTGCTCAATGAAGCGCACCGCTGCGCGACCGCTGCAGTGGCTTGCCGCACTGCTCGCAGTCTATTTATGCGCGCCTTTCCTGGCGAGCATCCCGCAGGTCGGCGCGGCGGATTGGCACGGGGTCGACTGGACGAGCACGCTGTCGGCGGTGGCTGTATCGGCGGGCAGCGCGAGCGTGGCGTCGCTCGTCATCTTGTTGGGCGGCGTGCCGCTGGGGTATCTGCTCGCGCGGTCAAATTCGCGCAAGTCGGCGTTGCTGGGTTTTGTCGTGCAATTGCCGCTCGCGTTGCCGCCACTCACCAGCGGCGTCTTGCTGCTGTTTCTTCTCGGCCCGTATAGTTGGGTCGGACAACTAACAGGTGGCGCGCTGACCGACTCGTTCACCGGCATCGTGCTGGCCGAAACATTCGTCGCGGCGCCGTTCCTGATCATCGCCGCACGCTCCGCATTCGCTGCCGTCGACCCCGTGTTCGAGGACGTGGCCGCCACGCTCGGACATCGTGCCGGCAGCCGTTTCTTTCGCGTCGCGCTGCCGGTTGCATGGCCTGCGATCAGCGCCGGACTGGCGCTGGCGTGGCTGCGCGCATTCGGCGAATTCGGTGCGACCGTCATGGTCGCGTATCACCCGTACTCGCTGCCGGTTTATACCTATGTCGTGTTCGGCGGACAGGGCTTGCCGGCCATGATGCCGTTGCTGTTGCCGACGCTCGCCATTGCCATCGCGTGTGCAGCGTTGTCCATCTACAGCCGCAAAGGCCGCGCTACGTTGAGTTCGGAATTCGTCAATGGCGATGATGCCGACGACAGCACGCAGGCGCATCCGCTGATAGAAGAGGACGATCGCCGCCTGAGCATCGTGTTGAAAAAGCGCCTGGGCAGCTTCGATCTCGACATTGAATGGGCGCCACGTACGAGGCGTCTTGCGATCATCGGCACGTCGGGGTCGGGCAAGTCGCTGACGTTGCGCCTCATCGCGGGGCTTGAGGCCGGGCAGGTGGCTACCGTGACGCTGGGTGCGAGTCAGCTTGATGCCCTGCCGCCCGAAGCGCGCAGGATCGGTTATATGCCGCAAGACTACGGTCTTTTTCCGCATATGACAGTCGCGCAACAACTGGCATTTCCACTAAGCGCAGATGCTGCAAGCGCGCGCCAATGGGTCGATCAACTCGGCCTTTCGACGCTGCTTCACCGCTTGCCGCATGAACTTTCATTCGGTCAGCGTCAGCGCGTCGCACTTGCTCGCGCACTCACGCAGCATAGCCAGTTGCTGCTCTTCGACGAACCCTTCGCCGCACTCGATACCCCGCGCCGCCGCCGTCTGCAGCAATCGTTGCGGGCACTGCAGCGCGAGATATCGGCGGTCACGGTGATCGTCACGCATGACCCGGATGAAGCCGCGTTGCTCGCCGACGAAGTATTGCTGCTGGAGCACGGCCGTGTGCTTCAGGCGGGACCGGTGAGCGATGTCTTCGAGCGCCCCGCTTCAATGCGCGTGGCGGAATTACTGGGGCTTCACAATGTCGGGCAAGGCCGCATGCTCGAAGCAAACAAGGTCGAACTGGGTGGCGAGTTACGCTTGGACATGGCGGGTCATACCGCCATCCCTGCGGGACACACGGTGATGTGGCGGTTGCCGGCGCTTGCGATCATGCCGTCTGAGGAAGGTCCGTTCCAGGGTACGGTCGAAGGTATCGAACTGCGGCGCGGAGATCGGTACGCACGACTGAAAGTCAGCGGCGTGACATTCGATATTCCCAGCGACGACGCTCGCCTGAAGACCGGTACATCACATCGGTTCTCGGTGGACATCGATAAATTAACTATCTGGTCCATTTGAAGAGCGCGTAAAAAAACCGTCTCGCGACGGTTTTTTTTCGCCAGGACACCACGCCCGTATCAAGCAGTGGCTTCCTCACACATCTGCGCTTCATCGACTGTGTCGCCATACAAATGCAACAGCCGATAGCCGCTCTTGTACACCGGCTGCAAGCGGAAGTGATTGACCGGCTCGATCATCAGCGCGAGCCTCAAGCGCGACACGTGGCTGTCGATGGTCCGCGTGGACTCGCGAAACTCGCGTCCCCAGACCATTGCAAAGATGTGATCGCGCGACAACACCCGCCCGACGTTCGAGAAAAACAGCAACGCCAGCCGGAATTGCGTGCCGCTCAGTTGCACGGGTTCGCCGCGAACGGTGACGCTCTGCTGGCGCGAATCGAAACGATACGGACCGAGTTCGGTGATCGCAGCGGTATTCGCCGGATACGCACGCCGCAACAGCGCTTCCACGCGTGCACCGAATTCGGCGGAACGCACGGGATGCGTGACGTAGTCGTCGGCTCCCGCGGTCAATGCACGGACCACGTTGCTCTCTCCACCGTCCGCCGAGGCGAACATCACGGGCACGCGTTCGCCAATGCCCGAGCGCATCGATTTCAACAAGTCGAGCCCGGACAAGCCGGAGGAATGCCAGTCGAGGATCAACATGTCGACAGTGGAACGGGTGAGCGATTTCGACATCGACAAACCGTCGCTGAAGGGGATGCAAACATGGTTGAGCCGCTCGATGATTCCGCAGACGACGAAGCGGTGCTGGGGATCGGATTGAAGAATTGCGATGCGCATGATAACGGGACCGGTGAACCTGCAAACGGTGCCTTCGCAACGGTCTGAAAAGACATCATTGGAGACACCAAAGAAGGTCTCATGACGCTCCACGAGACCACTTCAGACGCGCGAATTTTGCAGAGCGGTACCGGCTTGATCTATCGGAAAACTCTTAATTGCGGCCGCCACATCGTCACAAATGCTTTCACTATGTCGCGCGAGGTCACTGTTTGTGCCGACACGTGGCGGAATCGGACTCTTTCGAAAAGTGTTGCCCTGACGCTATTGGCAGTGCTTTAAATGTGCATCCAGGAGCGCGCGGCGCCTTAAAAGCCATGCATGCATATTTCACGAACCACGGAAACGTCGGACGCGCCACGCCGATAAGCTGGTTTCCATGAACTCGAACCAGATCTCCTCACGCACCGGGCTGAGCACACGCCAGGCGCTGATCGTCACCACGGCCAGCATGGGTTTCGTGGTCTCTCAACTTGATGTCACCATCGTCAACGTGGCGCTCGCGAGCATCGGCCGCGACCTGCACGCGAGCGTGGCGGGCCTGCAGTGGACCGTCGACGCCTACGCGCTCGCCTTCGCCGCGCTAATGCTCTCGGCAGGCGTACTGGGCGACCGTTTCGGCGCTCGGCGCTTGTTCGTCGCGGGCCTGATGCTGTTTGGGGTGGCTTCCGCCGCTTGCGGCTTTGCAATAGACGCGACCCAACTGGTCGCTGCACGTGCATTGCAGGGCATAGGAGCGGCCGCGATGCTGCCCAACTCCCTGGTACTGCTCAATCAGGCTTGCGGTCACGACGACGGGTTGCGGGCGCGTGCTGTGGGCTTGTGGACGGCAGCGGGCGCAGTGTCGATTGCAGCAGGACCGATCGTAGGCGGCCTGCTGATCGCCGCGTTCGGCTGGCGCAGCATTTTCTGGGTCAACGTGCCGTTATGCGTAGCCGGCATCGTGGCGACCTACGTTTGGATCGCCGATAAAAAGCCGGAGCAACAAGCGCGCGGTATCGACTTGCCCGGGCAAATCCTCGCGACCGTGGCGCTGACCGGCTTTGTCGGCGCGATGATCGAACTCCGGCCGTTAGGCCTGACGCACCCGCTGGTGATCGGCGGAATTGCCGTCGCGCTTCTCGCGGCCGTGGGACTTGTGCTGGTCGAGCGGCGTGCGTCAGCGCCCATGCTGCCGCCTGCGCTGTTTCGGGACCGCACGTTTAATTCGGCCACGGCGTTCGGCATGTGCGTGAACCTCACCTATTACGGCATGGTGTTCGTGTTGAGCCTGTATTTGCAGCGCGTGCTTGGCCATACCCCGCTGGAAGCCGGACTCGCGTTCCTGCCGCTCACCGGGGGGTTCCTGTTGTCGAATCTTGCGAGTGGCGTAGTGGTTGCACGCTTCGGCTCGCGCTTGCCGATGATCGTCGGCGCATTGATCGATGCAGCCGGTTTCGCCGCGCTCCTGTTCATCAATGCGTCCACGCCCGTGGTTGCATTGCTGCTGCCCTTCTTGCTGATTCCGACGGGCATGGGACTCGCCGTCCCCGCGATGACAACCGCCGTATTGGGCACAGTTGAGCCGGATCGGGCAGGGACGGCGTCGGCGGTGCTGAACACGGCGCGGCAAGCGGCTGGTGCAATAGGCGTCGCCGCGTTCGGTGCGCTCGCGAGTCACTCGGCCATGGCGGAAAGCGCGCAGATCGTCGTAGGGGTGAAGGCGTCGGCGGGGGTATCGGTGGCGTTGCTTTTGTTCGCTGCATTCCTTGCATGGCGGGCGATCGAAAGCAAGCACGTAAAGGACGATAAAGCGGTCGATACCGTACCCGTTAAATGCGGCGCGGGCACCCGTCACTGGGAATGATGCAGGCACGCCAATGATGAACAGAGTCGAACGCAGACGAGCGGACCGTGCCGGGAACGCTCGTTGCGTCTGGTGTGACATAGGCACTTCTCGTGCAACGCGCGGTCCGCAGGCCGCTAATGAGGAACTGGACATGTCCACCCCGCCGCCGGACCCGACCTACTTGCCGATCGAACCCGATCCCGACGAATTGCTCGACCCCGATTCACCGCCGCCTCCGGACGATCCCGACTTACCCGACGGTCCGGATTCCGCAACACCGTTGGTGCCGGCAGAGCCAAACAACGGTACACCGCGCCTTTGATTTTGCCGTCCCACATCGGAAAAAAATCAGCAAAAAAATGCCCGTCTACTTTTAGCAGACGGGCATTTTTGCTGACCGATTTTCTGGCCAAGTGCTACAAGTCAAGGGTGGTGGCTAAAGAGTAACAAAGGGCATCAAAGGGTCGTTGTCAGGATTTCGCCCGATGCGAGGGCTCGTTCAATCAGCCCTTCTTGCTGAGCCTTGCGGACAGCTTCGGCGACAAACGTTTCCGGCGCTTCGACCTCGGCTTTGATCGCACCAATGATCCCCGACGCCTCGACAATTACCAGCGACTTTGCCGAATCCGCCCGGCTGATGATGACGCGTTGCGGGCTGCCGCCGTCTGCGATGCTTGCACAGAATTGCACCGACTTGCCGTCGATGGTTTGCTCGAAAGTTTGAATCATCGCTAGGGTTCGCCTGTAGAAAATGGGAGGTCTATTAGGGCACGCATAAAACGTTCCGCACCCAGTTCGACCCTTGTCAGTCCATTTACCTATTGAACCGGCCTAGAACCGATAACTCACACCCAGCTGGACGACCGGATACCAGCGATACCGTTGCACCTGATCGGTAATGTTTTGCTGCTCCTGATCGATATTCGCCTGCGTCGTCAACATGCTGTAGATCGCCGGTACGGAATACGAAACATGGGGGCGGCCATACGCGACGCCAAGGTCGCACGTAAAGCCGAATCCCTTCGATACCGGCTTGTGACCGTAACCCACTCCAAGGTACGGCATCACGCTCGGAAAGCTCGCGGTGGCTGATGGCGCAGGACCGATGGCCGGCACAACGTCGTCGCCGATCTTGTAGTTACCGTCGGCATTGGGTACCGCGTTCGCAGTCAGTTTATCGCCGTTGAACAGCGCCCCGCCCGTCACACGAAAACCACTGCTGGAAAACGGGAACAGGTCGAGGTAGAGCCCCCCTTGCTTCAGACTCAGGTGGCCATCGTATTTGTTGTCGTCGACGTTGAATGAATGCGACAGGCCGAAGCCCTCCACTTCCGCATGCACGCCCGACCACGAGTTGAAAGAATACGCCGCGCCTATACCAGCGCCGAGCGTGCCGCCCTGTACATAAACTTCCTGCGCGTGAGCTACGCCCGTTGTCAGCGTCGCGATCGTTGCGGCGGCTGCCGCTTTCAAGACAGTGTTCACTGCACCCTCTCCGTAATGTGCCGGGTCCTTTCCCGTGGCGAGACTTTACGGTTTCAAGAATCGATTCAATGAAGCAAACAATGACCGTTTACAAGTTCAATTCGATGGTCCGTAAAAGTGACCGGGACGATGAACGAATGTCACTTATTCAGATTTTTTCGCCTACCTCAATTCATCTGATGATTGACTGCCAAGCTCGATAAAGATCGGTTGGAAAGTAACTTTTGCCGTGCCACGCCAACCACAGGAAAAAAGATACCTCCCCCGTACCCTAAATCTGCTGGTTCGCTTGCCGTTAAGGTCTAGGACAGCTTCATTCAAACGAAGCCCGAGAAAACTAAGCGGAGAGAGAGGATGTTTGTCGTTATTGGCTGGGTCTTGGTCATCGGGTCGGTGATCGGCAGTTTTCTGGGCGTAGGCGGCCATCTGCTCGCACTGTTCCAGCCCTTCGAGTTGTTGTGCATCTTCGGCGCGGCAGTGGGTGCGTTCGTCGTGTCGAATCCGGTTACGACGCTCAAGAAGACCCTCAAGGTCCTCCCCAGCGCGTTCAAGTCGGGCGGCTACTCGAAGGAAAAGTACGTGCAGCTCATCGCGCTGCTATACGAGCTGCTTCAGAAGGCGCGCAAGGAAGGCATGATGGCGCTCGAGGTCGACGTGGAAGCCCCGCAAAACAGCCCGACGTTCAAGAAGTACGAACACGTGCTGAACGATCACCATCTGCTGGAATTCATTGTCGACTACCTGCGCATGATGTCGAGCGGCAACATCAACGCGCTCGAGATGCAGGACCTGATGGACGAAGAACTCGAGACGCATCACGCGGAAACATCGTTGGCATCCGGCGCAATCCAGAAGATGGCCGACGGCCTGCCCGCGTTCGGTATTGTCGCGGCCGTGATGGGTGTCGTGCATACCATGGGCTCAGTGGGCGCCGCCCCCGCAATCCTCGGCGAAATGATTGCGGGCGCGCTGGTCGGCACGTTTCTCGGCATCCTGCTCGCGTACGGTTTCTTCGGGCCGCTGGCCGATCTGCTGGCTGCAAAAGGACAGGCCGAAGCCAAGCCATTCCAGTGCGTGAAGTCCGTGCTGCTCGCGTCAATGAACGGCTATGCACCGGCCATTGCCGTGGAGTTCGGACGCAAGGTGCTGTTCATCGCGGATCGCCCGACCTTCCAGGAACTCGACGACGCCGTGCGCGCCACCAAGCAACCGAAGTCGGCATGACGAGCCTGTCCCGCCCCGCGCACATCAACCGTGTGACGCGGGTTCCGCAGATCATCACGAGGTTCGCTCATGGCTGACTCTCCCTCCCGCGAGCCCATGCAGTCGGTGCTGGCGCCGACCGTTGTAGTGCGACGCAAGAAAAAGTCCGGGCACGGCGGTCATCATGGCGGCGCATGGAAGATCGCGTACGCGGATTTCGTGACGGCCATGATGGCGTTCTTCCTGCTCATGTGGCTGCTCGGGTCGACCTCGAAGTACGACAAGCAGGGTATTGAAGACTATTTCAACACGCCGCTGGCGGCGGTGTTCGGCGGCAAGGACGGCAGCGGTGCCGCGCGCTCGAGCGTGATCGAAGGCGGCGGACGCGATCTCTCCAGCTCGCGTCCGGGAGAGGCAACCAAGAGCCAGACCCAGCCATTGCCGAAGACGGCTGTACGCGCGGCCGCTGATGCCGCAGCCAGGGACGACGCACAGCGTTTGCAGCAACTCAAGCAGAAGCTCAGCGCGTTGATCGAACGCACGCCCGCATTGGCCGCGTACAAGGATCAGATTCGTATCGACATCACAAGCGAAGGATTGCGCATCGAGATTGTCGATTCACTCAAGCGACCGATGTTCCCCTCAGGCAGTGCGAAGCTTGAAACGTATGTGGTGACTATCCTCTCGCAGATCGGCGCGTCGCTGAACGACGTGGATAACCGCGTATCGATCGCCGGACACACGGACGCCGTGCCGTACTCAGGCGGTGAAACCGGTTATTCGAACTGGGAGCTGTCGAGCGAACGGGCGAACGCTGCACGCCGCGCGCTGATTGGCGGCGGCATGAACGAAGGCAAGATCCTGCAAGTGCGCGGACTCGCCGATGTATTGCCGCTCAACAAGGCAGTCGCCGATGAACCCACCAACCGGCGCATCAGCATTTTGGTGTTGAACAAGGCCGCCGAACAAAGGTTCTTTGCGGACGGCGGGCGCACCGCCGTGGATGAGTCGCAGCCGGCCAGTTCCATGATTCCGGCGGCTGTCGGGTCGAAGCCTGCAAGCGCTGTGATGCCGGCGGTCGTGGGGGAGCAACTGGCGAAGCCACGCGCTGCGTCGGCAACCGCCGGGCCAGCCGCAAAAAGCTGACGCACTGCAGTGAGCGGCGGCGATCCGCCAGCCGCTCGCCGCTCGCCGTCTCGACCCACATGCGCGCGTAGCGAAGATTGGCCGAGAGCAGCACGCCGCCTGATTGCCCGCTCAGCGCTGCATGCGCGAGCGTCACCGCGCTCTTGTCATACACGCGCACTGCCTGTTCCTTGATCTCCAGCCGCTCGATCCGCCGTATCCCATAGCGATGCGCGTTCAGGTCGTCGGCGAGCGGCGTATCCAGGCACATCCAGGCACATCCACATCCGATGCCAGCATGGCGTCCCGCAATCGCCCTTCCGGTTCCGCAATCGCGCGCTTTCTCATCGCTTCGCCATCAGATTCGGTTGTGTTGCTAGCCGAATAACGGCTCCACAGGCTTACCGGAAGAATTTTTCTGTAGCCGTCGCTTAAAAACAACTGTCATATACCTTACACACCCGTTCGATAAAGTCCGCCCGTCGCGCGCTACAGACCGTCAGAGTCCGATGCCGTGCATCACTTGTCTGCATCAAATTGCTTACTCAACCCACGCTCATCAACCCACGCTCAGGGAGAACGTTTTGAACCGTAAAACACTGCTCGCCACTGCTGCAATGGCGGCATTCGCCGCATCGGCTACTTCCGCTCAAGCTCAAAGCAGCGTCACGCTTTACGGCCTTATCGATGCCGGTATCAGCTATGTGAACCACAGCGCCGTCGGCACGACCGGCAGCTCGAAGAACTTCAAGTATGACGACGGCGTGGCGCAAGGCAGCCGTTGGGGCCTGCGCGGTGCGGAAGACCTGGGCAGCGGCCTGAAGGCGATCTTCACCTTGGAGAGCGGCTTCAACAGCGGCAACGGCACGCTTGGCCAGGGCGGCGCGGAATTTGGACGCCAGGCGTACGTAGGGATTTCGAAGTCGGATATTGGCTCGGTGACCCTCGGCCGGCAATACACGTTCTCGACCGATTATCTCGGCGGTTCGTATTCCATCGGCGGCCAGACGGTTGCAGGCAACTACGCGTACCACATCAACGACGTCGACCAGCTCACGTCGAGCCGTATCAACAACGCGATCAAATTCAGCAGCGCAAACTTCAGCGGCTTGACGTTTGGCGGCTTGTATGGCTTCTCGAACCAGGCTGGCGCATTCGAGGGTTCGCCCACGACGACGACCGCAGGCGTCACGACGCAAGGTTCATCGCGCGCTTACAGCTTTGGCGCGAACTACGCTAACGGCCCCTTCGCGATTGGCGCGGCTTACACCGACATCCACTACCCGGGTTCGTCGACGCCGGCGTTCAGCACGAACATCGCGAACGTTGCAACGGGCGGTACGAAGGACCTGCGCACGTTCGGTGTTGGCGCCAGCTACAAGTTTGCTGCTGCAACCGTGTTCGGTCTCTGGACCAACACGCGCTTCGAAGCAATCACGGGTGCAACGTCGAAGTTCAACGCGTATGAAATTGGCGGCAAGTATGCGTTCACGCCAGCGCTTACCGGCGGCCTCGGCTACACGTACATGAAGCTCACCGATGCGGCGCAAGGCAAGTGGCAACAGGTTGATGCAAGCGTGGACTATGCGCTGAGCAAGCGTACCGATGTCTACGCGCTGGCTATCTATCAAGACGCGTCGGGTTCGAATGCGGGTACACCGGTGCAGGCTGAAATTGGTTCAAGCACGAGCTACTTCGGAAACTCGGGCAAGGGTTCGACGAATCAGATCGCTGCACGCGTGGGTATTCGCCACAAGTTCTAAAGCACGTTACACGTTCTAACGCAGGCTTCAGTTGTTGAAACGGGCCGCTTGGATTGAGTTCAATCCGAGCGGCCCGTTTTTTATTCGACGCCCGAAGTACCTGGCGTCGCAAAACAATCAACAATCAACGATCAGAGCACCTTGTTTTTATCCAGCGACTTGCCCGTTGCGGCGTTATAGCGCTCGACATACTCGACCATCAGCTTGCGCATCGCGCGGCCGATCGCCTTGTAGTCGCTCTCGTTGAGGTTGGCGAGCGACACGCGGCCCGATGGGTGTTGCGTGCCGAAGCCGCGTCCCGGCAGCAGCACGACACGTGCTTCCTTCGCGAGCCGGAACAGCAGCTCGGAGGGCTCGGTGTTTTCGAAGAGCCATGCAACGAACTCCGGCCCATAGGCACGATTGCCCAGGAATTCGAGGTCGATGATGGTGTAGTAATCGACCTGGTTCACGTCGCTGTCATCAAACGATATCCCGATCTCCCTGTACAACGCCTCTTTGCGGCCGCGAATCAGGCGCTTGAGCGCGTTCTTGTAGGCCTCAGGGGTGTCCATGAGCGCGAAGAGCGAGAACAGCACCATCTGCACTTGCTGCGGCGTGGAGAGCCCCGCCGTGTGATTCAGCGCGACAGTGCGGCTGTCGGCCACCAGGCGATCGATGAACTTCAGGTTCTCCGGCTCGGTGGTGATCGACTCATATCGCTCATGCAACTCCTTGCGCTGTTCCTTCGGCAGCTTGCGGATCAGTTCATCGATCACGTTCTCGCGATGCATGGCAATTGTGCCGAGCCGCCAGCCCGTCGCACCGAAGTACTTCGAATACGAATACACGAGGATGGTGTTCTTTGGACACAGCGCGAACAGCGAGACGAAGTCGTCGGCGAAGGTGCCGTACACGTCGTCAGTCAGGAGGATCAGGTCCGGCCGTTCTTTCACGATCTCCGCGATGTACTCCAGGCTCTCGGTATTCATCTTGACGGAAGGCGGATTGCTCGGATTCACGAGGAAGAATGCCTTCACCTTCGGATCGCGCAGCTTGTCGAGTTCCTTCTTCGAGTATTGCCAACCGAGTTCCACATCGGCGTCAAGGTTGACCACGTTCAACTGATAGTCGTTCAGCGTGGGGATTTCTATGTACGGCGTGAAGATGGGCGAGCCCAGCGCGATGGTGTCGCCTGGTTTGATCAGGTGATTCTCGCGCATCGTGTTGAAGATGTAGGTCATGGCCGCGGTGCCGCCTTCAGTGGCGAAGACATCGAAGTCACCAACGAACGGGTGTTTGCCGATCATTTCCTTCTTCAGGTACTGCGCAACAATCACCTCGGACAACTTCAACATGCGGTCCGGCACCGGATAGTTCGACGCAAGAATCCCCTCGCACATTTCATAGAGGAATTCGCTGCCATTGAGACCGAGCTGATCGCGCACATATGACAACACGCCGCGCAGGAAGTCGATGCCGGGAACGCCCTTGTTGTCGCGTGCAAAAATTTCAAAGCGCTCTTCCAGTCCCTCGCGCTTCGGAAAGCCTCCCAGCCCTTCGGGCATGTGGGCGAACGAGCGCTCGGACTCGCGCATGGCGAAAAGGCCGAGTTGCCAAAAGCCGTGGCGCGGAATGGTGGCAAGGAAGTTCGGATTACCCCGGCCTGCATTAAGCATGGCCGCGTTGGCGGGACGCTCGACCGCACCGCCGCCGGCGGCCTTGATCAATTCGTCCTTGAGTTCGAACGGGCTGAGCGCCGCGATCTTGGACTGTTCCTGCGAACCCGCCTTTGTAGATTTTGCCATCCAACACCTCCAGAAATGATCGACTGCTTGAAAGAGCGACGTTCTCGGGGAAACGTCAGTCCCTTTGGGAGAAAAGCGGCAATGAATTTTCAGGTTATGCGTCTTTGATTGCACCCCGATTGCAGCTTATTAACCGGGCACTACACCACTCCTTTTTAACCGATCTTCGCAACCATGCCGCAAATCAAGACGCAGGGGTTTTTATGCATTATGACCACGATAATTTTGGGCAATGAAATAATCCCGACACCGTCCGCAGACTTGCGAGTTAATAGTCTAGGGGAGAAAACTTCAAACGCAATCGCTTTATGTTTTCCCGTGGGGCTTGCGCACGCTGGCTTTTGCTGGCAATGGCCGCGGCGAATGTCATTAAACAGCGCTTAAAGAATTCCATACCCGAGCGCGCCTGATATTCGACCCTACTACCGATCGAAATGATGGACAGATCCGCGCCGAAAGGTGATTACCCATTGAACACAAGCTCAACAGACTAATTAGCCGATTCGGTCCGGGTTGCTTAAACCCCTTGTGCGCTCCGAGTGAAAATATCAGGAATATCACAATACGCGCATTCGGGCACGCCCCGTGCGCCGAATGCCTTTGCCGGACGGCAGCAGTTTCGCAAGCCACTTAAACTGTCTGCTATCCGCGCGACCCAGTATCGTGCGACACGTTGATCTTTAGTCGGACACGTCCTCGCTGCCGCGCAGGCAATCTCAATCACAACGGCTTTAAAGCGCATGCCAACTCGAAACAAAAAGCCTGAAGACATGTCACTCCCTCCTTCCCGGACCGGCTTCGTGCGGGTGCGGGGCGCCCGCGAGCACAACTTGCGCAACATCGACGTCGACATTCCGCGCGACGCGCTCGTCGTCTTTACCGGTGTCTCGGGATCGGGCAAATCGTCGCTGGCGTTCGGCACGCTCTATGCCGAAGCGCAGCGTCGTTATTTCGAATCGGTGGCGCCTTACGCGCGTCGCCTGATCGATCAGGTCGGTGTGCCGGAAGTGGATTCCATCGAGGGTTTGCCACCCGCTGTCGCTTTGCAGCAGCAACGCGGTACGCCCAATGCACGCTCGTCGGTGGGCAGCGTGACCACGCTGTCCAGCCTCGTGCGCATGCTGTACTCGCGCACCGGCACCTATCCGGCAAAACAACCCATGCTCTTTGCCGAGGATTTCTCGCCGAACACAGTGCAAGGGGCATGTCCCACGTGCCACGGTCTGGGGCGTGTCTACGAGGTGACCGAACAATCAATGGTCCCCGACGACTCGCTGACTATCCGTGAGCGTGCCGTGGCTGCGTGGCCGCCGGCATGGCATGGTCAGAACCTGCGCGACATCCTGGTCACGCTGGGGTTTGATGTCGATAAGCCGTGGCGCGACTTGCCGAAAAAAGACCGCGACTGGATCCTGTTCACGGACGAGACGCCGACCGCGCCGGTATATGCCGGCATGACGCCGCAAGAGACGCGTGCGGCGCTCAAGCGTCACGCGGAACCGAGTTATCAAGGCACGTTTACAGGCGCGCGACGCTACGTGCTGCACACCTTCGCCAACACGCAAAGCGCGTTGATGAAGAAGCGCGTGTCGCGTTTCATGGTGGGCAGCGCGTGTCCATCGTGTCATGGCAAGCGATTGAAGCCCGAGGCGCTGTCCGTGACGTTCGCGGGACTCGATATAGGCGAGTTATCGCAGATGCCGCTTGCCCGTGTCGCCGATGTATTGCGCCCCGTTGCTCGCGGTGAGGCACCCGAAGGCGCGACGATATCGGCGTCGGCGTCGGCTAGCGAAATATTGAGCAAAGACGAGATGCGGGCAGCCGTCGCGCGACGGGTTGCGTCCGGTGGATCGGAACACAAGGCCTCTCCCGACATCAGACGGACTACGAATCAATCCAGGGAGAAGCAGGTTGCGGCCCAACGAATTGCAAGTGAGTTGCTTGAACGCCTGACCACCCTGATCGACCTCGGCCTGGGGTATCTGGCAATGGACCGGGGCACACCGACCTTGTCGTCGGGCGAGCTGCAGCGGCTACGGCTTGCGACGCAGCTTGCGTCACAGTTGTTCGGGGTGATCTACGTCCTCGATGAACCCTCTGCCGGCCTTCATCCCGCCGATGGCGAAGCGTTGTTCAGCGCGTTACAGCGACTGAAGGCTGCGGGCAATTCACTGTTCGTGGTCGAGCATGATCTGGAGATGATGCGCCGGGCGGACTGGCTGGTGGATGTCGGTCCGGCCGCGGGCACGGCGGGCGGACAAATTGTATATAGCGGACCACCGGCTGGCTTGGCAGACATCGAGGAATCGCAAACGCGGTTGCATTTGTTTGGCGATTACCGGCCCGCTCCGCGATCGAAGCGCACGCCCGTGGACTGGTTGCGGCTCGGGAACGTGACGCGTAACAACTTGCATAACCTGGAGGCTGCTTTCCCGCTCGGCTGCTTCACCACCGTCACGGGCGTCTCGGGCTCGGGCAAATCCAGCCTCGTCAGCCAGGCGCTGCCGGAGATGGTCGCGGAACGGCTTGGCCGGCCGATCGCGGCAGAAACGGATGAAGAGCGCGATCCGTTACTCGACGCAGAGGACATTCCGACCGGTGGCGAAATAACGGCCGGCATGGAGCGAATCCGGCGGCTGGTGCGGGTCGATCAGAAGCCAATAGGACGCACACCGCGTTCGAACCTCGCGACCTACACCGGCCTCTTCGATCATGTGCGCAAGCGGTTCGCGGAAACGCCCACGGCTCGACGCCGCCGTTATGACGCGGGCCGGTTCTCGTTCAACGTCGCGAAGGGTCGATGCCCGACGTGCGAGGGCGAGGGATTCGTGAGTGTCGAATTGCTGTTCATGCCAAGCGTATATGCGCCCTGTTCAACGTGCGGAGGAACGCGCTACAACCCGGAGACACTGGAGGTCGAATGGAAGGGAAAGAATATTTCGGACGTGCTGCAGATGACCGTGGACACGGCATGCGCCTTCTTTGCCGATGAACCGCAGATCATGCGCGCGTTGACCGTGCTCAAGGACATTGGACTGGGCTATTTGCGTCTGGGCCAACCGGCCACTGAACTGTCCGGCGGCGAAGCGCAGCGGATCAAGCTCGCGACTGAACTTCAGCGAGCGCAGCGAGGCGAGACCCTTTACATCCTGGATGAGCCCACAACCGGCTTGCATTCCACGGACAGCGACCGCTTGTTGATTCAATTGCAGGGGCTGGTCGATGCGGGTAACACCGTGATTGTGGTCGAGCACGACATGCGGGTGGCGGCCCAAAGCGACTGGGTCATCGACATGGGACCGGGTGCAGGAGAGGAAGGCGGCAGGATGGTGGTCAGCGGCACACCGGAAGACGTGGTAAAGCGAGGGAAAACGAGCAGCGTTACGTCGAAGTATCTAAAGGCCTGCTTGTCCTGAGATTGCAACTTGGGCGAGGCCCTGAAAACAAAACAGCCGGTGACT
Organism: Burkholderia sp. S171; assembly: GCF_009766085.1. GTDB lineage: Bacteria > Pseudomonadota > Gammaproteobacteria > Burkholderiales > Burkholderiaceae > Caballeronia. The sequence goes on from NZ_LMUF01000027.1 coordinate 51,589, forward strand.
CCCTATGAAGTCACCGGCTGCCGCAAAGCAAAATACCGGAACCGAAACGCTTAGTCCATGGTCTCGAGTGTCGGATAGTCCGTGTACCCTTCGGTGCCACGCGCATAGAACGTCTCGGGGATAGGCGCATTCAACGCGGCATCGCTTTCGAACCGTTTCACGAGATCCGGGTTGGCAATAAACAACTGCCCCCACGCGACGGCATCAGCGTCACCCCGGTCGAGCGCTGCCTGAGCGCTTTCCTTGGTGAATTTCTCGTTGGCGATATAAACGCCGCCAAAGGCTCGCTTCAACAGCGGACCGATCGAGTCAACGCCCACGCGTTCACGTGCTGCGATGAACGCGATCTTGCGCTCGCCCAACTCACGTGCGACGTAACCGAAGGTCGCGGCGCGATCGCTGTCGCCCATGGTGTGCGAATCGGCGCGCGGTGCGAGATGCACGCCAACCCGGTCAGCGCCCCACACTTCAATACATGCGTCGACCACTTCGAGCATCAGGCGTGCGCGATTTTCAATCGGGCCACCGTAGATGTCCGTGCGTTTATTCGTGCTGTCCTGCAGGAATTGGTCGAGCAGATAACCGTTCGCGCCGTGCACTTCAACGCCGTCGAAACCAGCAAGCTTCGCGTTTTCGGCACCTTTGCGGAATGCTGCAACCACCCCTTGAATTTCGTCGAGTTCGAGTGCGCGCGGCGTCACGAATTCGCGCTGCGGCCGCACAAGGCTCACATGGCCTTGCGCCGCAATGGCGCTTGGTGCCACCGGCAGGTCGCCATTAAGGAAGATCGGGTCCGAGATCCGGCCTACATGCCACAGTTGCAGCAGAATCGTGCCGCCTGCGTCGTGGACTGCCTTCGTCACAAGCTTCCAGCCTTCGACCTGCTCGTCCGACCAGATTCCCGGCGTTTCAGCGTAACCCACGCCTTGGGGCGTAACCGAGGTCGCTTCGCTCAGGATCATGCCGGCTGCAGCGCGATCGGCGTAGTACCGCGCCATCAACGCGTTGGGCACACGTTCAACGCCCGCGCGCTGACGCGTCAGCGGCGCCATGATGATGCGGTTACGAAGAGTAAAGGCACCCACTTTGAGCGAGTCGAAAAGGTTTGGCATTTTTAAAGTAATCCTAAATAGAGTGTAGTGAGATCCGGCAACAATCAGGACACGAGAACCGAGCTAACGAGTCAGAGGCCGTTACGAAGCTGATCGAGAAACGCCTGGACGACCGCTTCGTCGCGCTTGAAAAATATCCACTGCCCGACCCGCTTTGAGGTCACCAGGCCCGCTTTGTGAAGCGTGGCCAGGTGAGCCGACACCGTGGATTGGGACATATCGCAACGTGCGTCGATCTGGCCGGCGCACACGCCATTCACGAGCGGGAACTCCTGCTCGGGGAAGTAGGCTTCGGGCTCCTTCAGCCACGCGAGAATCTCGCGGCGGACCGGATTGGCCAAGGCCTTGTGAATGGCGTCGATATCCATGAAAAACGGCTTTAAGTAGAATCGCGATGAAACGAAGTATATTTCGTAAAAGTCCGATATACAAGCAATCCACTATAGCTGATAGGGGTAATCCCGGGGCTGGCTGCTTGGGCGTCTTCTCCGATGCCCAATGTAACAACAGGTTTGTTGCAAAAACGGCATGAAGCGAACGTCTTTCGAGACTATCCAGAAATTTTACCTACGCGACTTGGCGCTCCTCTACAGTAATGGCCGTTGATTTCACCCGGAACAAGCTATGGGAAATATACGAAGCCGCGAGCAGGCGGCTATCGTGGTAATTGTTGCGACGATCGGCATCCTCGCAGCCGCTTGGGTGCTAGGCCGCGAGTTCGGCGCCGACACAATGACGGTCTCTTGGTCGTTATTTTTCATGGGCGTGGCCGCGGTGCTGGTGATGGGTCCGACCGTGTACTGGCTGCGTGACTACCTCCCGCCCGCATCATTCGTGGCGCTCGCCATGATGTGGGCCTCCTTTTGGCCGGTCCTCAACAGCATCGCTTGCGGCGGCTGCGCGAGCAGTGAAGACGGATTTCCCCTCCAATACACGGGCAGCCTCGTCTATTCGTGGTTGTTGAAAATCGGCGTGGAAGTGGTTCTCGTTCTTTGCGCGATAGTCGCCTATCGTCGGCTGGGACGCCGTTATTACTGAATCAACAGGCGCCTTACACGATGAAACGCGCAATCGACCGCGCACCCGTACAGCGACTATCGCGGATCTCACCGCCTGCGCGTTCTGCATCAACTCGTTTTGCGCGTATAGCGTAGCCAGACCGCGTCCTGAGCGACCTGCTCGACCGATGTGAGGACCAGATACGCGGGCTTTTTCCAGGCGTCCATCGCAACCTCGAATGAGGACGGATGTTCGCTGCGGCCATCGACGAGCGGCAGGATCAGCACGCTCACCTCATCCACCAGACCGGCATTCACGAACGCGCCGCTCACGTGCGAGCCACCTTCCACGATCAACTTCTTGACCCCCAGCTCGCGCTCAAGTGTATTGACTACATCGGCCAGGTCGATGTCAGTCTTGCCGCCGAAAATGTATGACACGCCAATCGACTGAAGATAGGCGAGGAAGTCGTCGGAGACCTGCTCTGTCACCACTTCAATCACGTGCGACTTCAACGCGGTATTCGACTTCCATTCAACCAGTCCCTTAGGGTCAATGGAAATGGCGTACTGATCCGCGCCGCGTTGGGCGAAGTGATTCGTGCGAGGAACCGGCTGCTTCGCGAGGCCCTTCGGATAACCCTCTCCATGCGCGATTTCCTGCATGGTGACGCGGCCGCAGATCCAGCCGTCGGCTTCAAAAGTAGCGGCCGTGTTTTCGTAGAGATCGGACGCAAAGTCGAGATGCCAGCCGTCGGTGAGACTGCGGCCATCGACGGAAGACATCATGTGGCAAACAATAGTGGGCTTCATGGACGTTGGCTCAGGCATTTGGGGGAAACCGAACAATGAAGCAAGTAATGTTCCGCGCCGCTCGCCGAAAGGAGACGCTGAAAAGAGCACGACAGAACCTTCCTGAAAGCCAGAACACGCTGGCGCCGGGGGAATGCTTGTGGTCTCATTCGTCCTTTGGATCGCGCGGATAACGCGCCCCGCTCATGGACCTGAAGCAGATTCACTATTTCATCGCGCTGTTCGAAGACGGCTCGGTCACGCGCGCGGCGAAGCGGCTCAACATCGTGCAGCCGGCGCTCAGCATGCAGATATCGAAGCTTGAAGCAGAGCTTCACCAGCCGCTGTTCGAGCGCGGACCGCACGGCATGACGCCGACGGAAGCCGCACGCCTGATGTATCGGCTATACGTACCCATCATTCGCGATATCGAACACGCCCGCGAACAACTCAGCCGCAGCGACGTGATCGTCACTGGGCGCGTGGCGCTCGGCATGGTGTCGTCGGAAGCGGAGAGCGTGCTGCCCGAATCGCTCGCCACCTTCAACGCGCTGTTTCCGCAAGTGGAAGTGTCGGTGGCGGACGGCTTCAGCGCGCAGTTGATTGATGCGGTCGAGGCCGGGCGCCTGGATGCCGCGGTTATCAACAAGCCGCGCGGCCGTCTCTCGCTCGACACGCGTTCCCTGCTCGACGAAGAGATGGTGCTGGTCACCAGCGTCATTCACGGCCGGCCGATGCCCGAGGCCATTGACCTGGCTGAACTCGGCGATCTGGAACTCGTGCTTCCCACCCGCCGCAACGGCCTGCGCGGCGTGCTGGATGCTGCGCTTCTCAACGCGGATATAGTAATCCAGCCGAAGTTTGAAATCGATCTGCTGAACACGATCGTGCAGTTCGTCGAACAGAGCAACGTGGCGACCATCCTGCCACGTGTCGTTGTTCAGCGGAAAGTGGACGAAGGCCTGCTGCGCGCTTACCGCATTGCGGCGCCGGTAATCGTGCGGCACATTGTGTGCGTGAGTCATCCGAAGCGGCCGATTGGCGCCGCGACGAATGCGCTCATTGAAATCATCACCGACAACATCCGTCGCGTCACCACGACCGCGCCGTCCGCCTGAATCGCAGGGCTAGGCCGGGAATATCAAACGGCCTGCGCCGAGCGATTCTCGAGCTTGCCCAGCGTCTCCGGCACGATAAACGCACCCGCGAGAAAGATCACGCTGATCACGCCCACGAAGATGGCCAGCGTCATTGGCAACTCGCCCGGGTCCTTCGCCACCAGCGAGACGGCAGTGGGCATCATGCCGCCGATCGCAAAGCCGATATTCCACGACAGCCCCGTTCCCGTCGCACGAATCGCGGTCGGGAAGCGCTCGTTCAGGAAGATCAGGATAGGCGCATATCCCGCGCTGCCGAGTGCGCTCAACACGACCGCATAGACACCGATCATCGTGATGCTTTGCGCGGTGGGCAACAGCAGGAACAATGCGGGCAACGCGATCAGGCGCACCAGTCCAATCCAAATAAATGCTGTCTTGCGGCCGATGAACGTGCTCAGGTGCCCCGCCGCCACCGACGCAACAAGTACCCCCACGCTCGCAATCATCAAGATGGCAGCGGCCGCGCCGTTAGGCACGTGGCTGACCACTTTGAGGAAGGTCGGCAGGTAACCCGAGGTCAGGTAATAACCGCTGCCGCCACCGATGGTGAGCAGCAGGTTGACGAACAGAATCCCACGATAGTCCCGCGAAAACAGCGTCTTGATCGGCGAGCGGATGACTTCCACCGGCGCGGAGATATCGCGTGCGGCAGCCTTTGCGGCCTTCTCTTCCGCCAGCTTTTTCCACAACGGCGACTCTTCGAGGCTATTGAACACGAACAGCCCAAGCACCGAACTGATGATCCCGGTGAAGAACATGCAACGCCAGCCCCATACGTCGAAGAGCGCGCCCGGAAAGAGAGACGACATAGTCAGGAATACGATTGAAGCGAGCAAGGCACCCAGGCCCGCACCGCCGCCGCCGATCAGCCCGGACACCGCGCCGCGATACTTCGGCGCGACCGATTCCGTACCGATGGTATGCGTGGACGCTACCACTCCGCCCACGAACACGCCCTGCACCAGCCGCAACAAGAGGAACAGGATTGGCGCTACCAAGCCGACCTGTGCAACGGTCGGCAAGACGCCGAAAAGCGCAGTCGATATCCCCACGCCAACGACGGCGAGAATCATCGCGCCCTTGCGGCCGTGCCGGTCCGCGTAGGAACCGAACCACGCTGAGCCGAGCGGACGCATCAGCAAAGTCACCGCGAACGACGCGTACACCGCTGCCAGCGAAAGCATCGCATGTTGGGACGGAAAGAACAGCCGGCCAACTACGGGAGCCACGTACAACAGCACGAACAGATCGAATAGATCGAGTGCCCAACCCAGGCATGAGGCCACGACTGCGCCCATCACCTGTCGCGTGTTTACTTCGGGCGCGGCGGCGCTTTCCTGTGCTGCTACGGACATTGTCATCTCCTTGAAGGTCGCGGCGCCCTCTCTCGAATGGCACCGTGTTTTTGGCACGTCGAATTGTCGTGCTCTCGTTGGCGTTTAAGAAATTGTTGAGTGCGTTGAAGGCGTTGATTGCGTTGAATGCCGGCGCTGCGCTTCATTGTTCAGCATCGTGTCGGCGATCTTCTCGGCGATCATGATGGTCGGAATGTTGGTGTTGGCAGATGGCAGCCGCGGCATCAGCGACGCATCGACCACGCGTAAGCGTTGCGCGCCGTGCACGCGCCCCTGGGTATCGACCACTGCATGGCGGTCGTTCACCGGACCCATCTGGCACGTGCCGCTTGCATGCCATACGCCGAACACATTCGCGCGGATAAACGCGTGCAATGCCTGCTCGTCGGCCAGCAAGGAGGCCATGCTCTGGCCATGCGTAAAAAACCGCTCGATCAGCATGCGGCGCAACGGCGCGGGCGTATCGAGCATTGCGCCAAGCAGCGACGTCACGACTGCATTGGTCTTGCTCACGCGACTGAGCGCCTTCACACGCGGCGAAAATGCAGCCGGGAAGAAGTCGCGCGGGTCCCGGTTCAGACCCGATGCCTCCACCACTTTCGCCAGCAAGCGGATGCCCGCGGCGAGGCGCGCGGTATCGCGCTCATCATCAAGCAGGTTCAGATCGACGCGGGGTGCGACAGCGGCGTCGGGCGAAACCAGTTGCACCCGGCCGCGCGAATACGGCCGGTTGCACCACAAAAAGAACAAGCCAAGGCGGTTGCCAAGCGCATGCCAGGCAGCGCGAGTCGCACTCGACAAATACATGTCTGAGGTGTCGCACTGATCTACGCCTGACGTAAAACGCGCAGCCGTCATGCTTGCGCGCCGCCGTGTAAGCGGCATCCTGAACCTGGGTTCGAGGAAGTGGCAGAACGTCAGCGACGGATGGTCCTGCAGGTTGCGGCCCACCCCAGGCAAGTCGATCACGCAGCGCAAGCCAAGCGCGTCGAGATCCGCCATCCCGCCAATGCCTGCGCGCAGCAGCATTGCCGGAGACTGCAGTGCACCGGCCGCAACAATCACTTCATGCGCTTCGAATCGCACCCGTTCACCATTGGCCGCGATCGCCAGCACCCCTTTCGCCGTAACGCCGTCCATCACGATGCGCTCGACCTTCAGGTTCGCGAAGATCGACAGGTTCGGCCGGTTTCGAGTCGCCGCATCGAGGTAAGCGCTCGCAGTGCTCACGCGCCGGTCGTCGAGATTCGAAAACGCGCCGGGAAAAACACCATCGCCGAATTCCGCGTTCTGGTCCTGCAGCATGGCAAGGCCATTCTTGTGCAGACCCTTCGCGAATGCATGGCAAAAAGGCGGCCAGTCGCGAGGCATGATGCGACGGATGGCAACTGGCCCATCGCTGCCGTGCAACGCGGCATTAGGGAAATTCAAGTCGCGTTCAAGCTTGCGGAAATACGGCAGCACGTCATCCCAGCCCCAACCCGCCGCACCGTTCGCGGCCCAGTCGTCGTAGTCGCGTGGCAAGCCTCGATTCGCCGACTGGACGTTGATGCTTGATCCGCCGCCCATCACACGGCCCTGCTCGTACACGCGCTCGACCGCCTGCGTTGTAGCCCGCGCTTTCAGTTCGGGCCAGATGTAGGTGTCGCCGCAAAACACCGGCATGGGGTAGCTGTCGAGGATCGCTTCGGGCACGTCGCCCGGCGGCGTATCCGCGCCCGCTTCGATCAACGCGACACGCAGCGACGGCACGGCCGATAGCCGATGCGCAAGCACGCATCCCGCCGACCCGCCGCCCACGATCACGTAATCAAACGCGCCGAACGCCTCCATGCCCGTCTCCACATTGATGGTAGATGCAACCGTCGCACGCTTCAGCTACCGCGAAACACCGGCTTGCGTTTGCTATGGAACGCTTCCACGCCTTCACGGAAATCGTCCGATGTGCGCAGCCGGCTATAGCTGTGCCCTTCAAGTTCGATCGCAATCGAAAGCGGCGCATCTTCCGTGTCGTTGAGCAGCTTCTTGGCCGTACGTTGTGCGAGCGGCGAGAACGCGCGCAGTTCATCGACGAGTGCATCAGTCGTGGCTTCCAACTGCGCGTCAGCTACGCACTCCACCGCGATGCCCCATTCGTAGGCCTGCTTGCCGGGAATCCGGCGCGAGCGCATCACAATGTCCTTAGTTCTGCCAATGCCCACCATCTGCTGCAGCCGCGCCGATCCGCCCGAGCCCGGGATCTGGCCGAGCTTCTGCTCCGGCAACGCGTAGAAGGTCGTGTCCGTCGCAATGCGGAAGTCACAAGCGAGCGACAACTCGAAGCCCACGCCAAAGCAGAAGCCGCGATTTGCCGCAATCACCGGCTTCGAGCAGCGAGCGGGCGCTGCGATATTCCACGCGAGTTTCGACACATGTTCCGGCGATGCCTCAAGGAAACCCTTGATGTCGCCACCACTCGAAAAATGCTCGCCGTTGGCGCGGATTACGATCACGCGCACGCGGTCATCTTCGTCCAGCGCTTCGAACGCCGCGCGCAACTGGTCGCGTGCGTGCATCGAAATGACGTTGAGCGGCGGACGATGCAAAATGATGTCGGCGCGTTCGCGTTTTTCATCGACTTCAATCGAGAATCCATCCAGGTCCTGCAACAGCGTCTGGCCGCGATGGGTCAAGTCAGTCATCGGTTACTCCTTTGTTGTTTCGGTAGAGTTGTTCGTGGTGTCGATGTCATATTCACCGGCGGACAATTTGCGGCGCAGGATCTTGCCGACGGGGGACTTCGGAATGTCGTCGACAAAAACGTAGTCACGAGGCCGCTTGAAATTCACGAGATCCGACTCGCGGCACCAGGCGTCAAGCGCACCGGCATCGACATAATCACGGCGCTTGATAAACGCGACCACGCGCTGTCCCCAACGCTCGTCCTTCACGCCTGCGACTGCCACTTCGTCCACGGCCGGATGCAGCGACAACACCGATTCAATATCGACCGGCGAGATGTTTTCTCCGCCGCTGATGATCATGTCGTCTACCCGGCCGCTCACAAAGAGGTCACCGTCGTGGTCGAAGAACCCCGTGTCGCCGGTGAAGTACCAGCCGTCGCGCAAGGACTTTGCATTCGCGTCCGGACGATTCCAGTAACCTTCAAAGGCTTCGTCGCCGAGGAGGTCTGCAATGATCTGGCCTTCCTCGTGCGCAACCGCGAGATCGGTCGGCGAGGCCGCATCCAGCTTCACGATGCGTAGCCGCGTGTTGATACCCGCACGTCCCGCGCTGCCGGGCTTGCGCGTGGCGTCCTGATCAATGCTGCAGGTGTACACCTCGGACGATCCGTAGTGGTTCACGAACAGTTCGGGCTTGAATGCGGCGGACAGACGCTTCAGCAGGCCATCGCTCATGGGCGCGCCCGCGAAGCCGAGCTTCGTCACCGAGGTGATCTTTGCGTCCGTGAAGCCGGGCGCGGCCAGCAGGTCGTGATAAAGCGTGGGCACGAGATACAGGCACGTGAGTTTGAATCCGCCAATCGACTCCAGCGCCTGGACCGCGTTCCAGCGCCGCACGCAAACGAACAGGCCGTCGATCAGCGCCATGGCGAGCAGCGAGCGTACGCCCATGGTGTGATAAAGCGGCATGACGCCCAGCGTGCGTTCGCCATAGCGATACAGGTTCTGCGCGACATGTGCGAGCGCAGCAGCGCGCTCATGCCGATGACGGCGCGGCACGCCCTTCGCCTTCCCCGTTGTCCCGGAGGTATAGAGGATCAGCGAGATGTCGTCGGCTGTGGCTTCTGTCGTGAGGCTGACGCTCCCGGCGTTCGAGCGCAACAACGCATCGAACGAAGTCGTACCGCACGCATCGTCCAGCGCGATACGCGGCAGCTTCTGCGCCGCTTCGCTTGCGTACACCGCGTCGGCGGAAACCGGTTCGAATACGATCGCTTTCGCGGCCGAATCGGTCACGCAATAGTCGAGTTCATCGGGCTTTGCGCGCCAGTTCAACGGCGTCATGACGATGCCCGCAAACTGGCAGGCCCAATGCAACGTGGCCATTTCCCAGCGGTTTTGCAGCACGACGAGCAATCGGTCCCCGCGTGCGAGACCCAGCTCGCGCAAACCACCGGCGGCCTTGAGGATGGTGTCATGCCACTGTGCGTACGTCAGCCTGATGTCGCCATCGACGAGGGCAAGTGTGTTGGGGCTGCGCTCAACGCTTTGCAAAAAAGTCCGGCCTAGATCAAGCATGTTCCGGCTCCTTCTTGCTGCTCTTGTTACGCTGCGCCGCTACATCAAGCACCGCCGCCACGATCGGCGTGTAGCCTGTACATCGGCACAGATGGCCCGACAGCATCTCGCGCACTTGCGTTTCCGTCGGGTCCGGTACGCGCTTGAGATAGTCCGCACACGACATCAGAATGCCCGCCGTGCAAAAGCCGCACTGCAAGGCGTGATGACGTTGGAACGCGCGTTGCAGATCGCCTAGCGTCTGGTCAGGCGCGAGACCTTCAACCGTGTCCACACGGCGTCCCTCCACCTGCACCGCCAGCATCAGGCACGACCGCGCCGCCACGCCGTCCACATGCACGGTGCACGCACCGCACACGCCATGTTCACACCCCACGTGCGTGCCGGTCGCGCCCAGTTCATGCCGCACGAAATCGGACAGCAGGTCGCGCGATTCGCAATAGCCCGTACGCTCCCGACCGTTGAGCGTTACGGTGATACGCCGGCGCTCGCCCTGCGCAAGCGTGGTGGATGATGTCTTGCTCACTTCGCCTCCTCTATTACGCGCCATCCGAGTTGCCGCACCAGATGGCGTCTATACATTGCGCTGACATGGGTGTCGTCCTGCGCGTTCAGCTTCCAGCTCAAGTCGTTCAGCGCGCCACGCAGGTCGTCGCCGTGCAGCCTTGGCCATAACTCAACCGTTGGCCGGTCCGCCACGCCGCCTACGGCGATCCTGATCGATGTATCGGTGACTACGGCGGCGCACGCGACCATCGCGAAGTCGCCGTGGCGTGCTGAAAATTCGGTAAAGCCGTAATGCTCGCCGGCTCGCTTCAGCGGGAACCGCACACCTTCAACCAGTTCGTCGGGCTCGCGCGCGGTCATCAACATGCCCTGAAAAAAATCTTCCGCCTTGAGCACGCGCTTGCGTTTCTTCGATCGCAACATCACGTCGCCGCCCAGCACCGCGAGCACCAGCGGCAGCTCTGCGCTAGGGTCTGCGTGAGCAATTGACCCGCATACGGTGCCACGATTGCGGATCTGAAAATGCGAGATGTGCGGGAATGCGAGCGCAAGCAAAGGGACTTCGTTCTGCAGTGACGCACGCCATTCCACGCTGCCTTGCGTGGCGGCCGCGTTCACGACAAGATGATCATGATCAATGCTCACGCGGTCGAGTTCCTCGGTGCGCGAAATATCGACCAGTACTCGCGGTTGTGCGAGCCGCATGTTCAGCACGGCCATCAGCGACTGGCCGCCTGCAAGAATGCGCGCGTCTTCGCCGGTTTGCGCGAGGGCTTCTAACGCGTCATGCGTGGAAGCGGCGCGCAGATAATCGAATGGTGCCGGCTTCATGACTTCCTCCTGAAGCGCGCAACGAGCCGGCCGAGCCACGAACCACCGGTTTTTACGGGCTTGCCCGCCGCCTGACGTCCAAGCGATTCAAACAGTTGGCGCAATACGACCTTCGCCGCGCCTTCGAGCATCCGTCCGCCCACGGCGGCGACCTTGCCCGAAACTTGTGCCTCATAGTCGTAGCTGAGCCGCGTGCCGGTACCTTGCGGCGTAAGTTCCACGAGACCATTGCCACGCGCGCTGCCCAGCGACGACATGCCTGCGCCGGCGAGACGCAACCGGTGCGGTGGATCGAGATCGGACAGCGTGATCTCCGCTTCGAAGCGCGCCTTGATCATCCCCACACCCACGGTCACATCGGCGCGATATGCGTTCTCACCCTTCGCTTCAAGCGCGTGACAACCGGGGATCACCTTGGCGAGCGCGTTCGGATCGAGCAGCACGGCGAAGATCGCTTCCGGCGATGCAGCGAGATCCACGCTGCCTTGCGCGGTCAGTGCTTTGCCGCCCGGCAAGACTGGCTTCTTCTGTTGCGTCTCCCGGAACTCGGGCCGCGAAGGTTCCGGGTCATCGATACCGACCAGCGCCATGACTTTCGAAGGCGTAAGCGGCAAACGGATGTCCTCTACGCCGAGCGCGTCGGCCACTGCATTCGCTATGCAGGGCGGCGTGCTCATGTTGTTGCCTTCACCCAGCCCCTTGGCGCCAAGAGGCGTGAAAGGCGATGGCGTCTCCAGATGAATGATCATTGGATCGGGTACTTCGCAGGTGGTCGGCATCAGGTAATCGGCTAGCGTGCCGGACTGAAAGCTGCCGTCGGAGCCATATCGAAACTCTTCCATCAACGCCGCGCCAAGTCCTTGCGCGAAGGCCCCGCGAATCTGGCCGTCGGCGAGTGCGGGGTTCAGCAGCGTGCCGGCATCGTGCGCGGTCACATAGCGGTCGATCCGCACGCGCCCCGTTGCACGATCCACTTCCACGCCGCACATATCGAAGGCAAAACCATAAGCCGCCGACGTATTGATGCGGTCCTGCTCATCGGGCGCGTCCATGTTTTCCGGCGTCCAGAACACCGTCTCGCGCAGACCCGGTTCTTCGCCTTCAGGCAGCAACGCAGGCGCCCAATGCGGGGCGTTGCTGGCTACGCGGCCGAAGGGCATTGCGCTCGATTCGTCGTTTGCTTGGTAGATGCGTCCGCCTTCAAAACGGATATCGTCCGGCTTGCACTTGAGCTGCGACGAAACAATGCGCGCCAGCTTGTCGCGCACTCGCACGGCCGCGAGATGCACCGTGCCGGCGACCGCTCCAGCGAAGCGGCTCGAATAATTGCCGGCTGCCACCGACCACGCGTCCTTGTGCGTATCGAACTCGACGTTCACCACGATCTCGTGCGGCGCGAGCCCGAGCACATCCGCGACCACCTGCGCGCAAACGGTCATGTGCCCCTGCCCCGCCGGTGTCGACGCGACCGTCACCACCACGCCGCCAAGCAGGTCGACACTGACCGTCGCGCTTGCAATCGCACCGTTCTTTGGACCTGCCTTCTTGCGTGCTTCGGCGGGCATCACGGTCGTGATGTAACCCATGTTCGATACCGACGGTTCAACGATCGCCGCAAAGCCGATGCCGTACAAACGGCCTTCCTTGCGCGCGGCTTCGCGGCGTGCCTTGAGCTCGTCGTAACCGCCGTCCGCGAGCGAGCGCCGCAACGCTTCCTGATAGTTGCCCGAGTCCAGCAACGCACCCGCCGCCGCACGATAAGGGAAGGCATCGGCGGGAACGAAATTGCGCCGGTACACGTCCAGCACATCAAGCTTCAACTCGATCGCAATACGTTGCATCAGGCGTTCAAGCGCGAAATAAACCTGTGGGCCGCCGAAACCACGTACGAGGCCCGTAGGCGTCTTGTTGGTCAGCACAACCCTGTTGCGCACCAGCAGCCCGGGAATGGCATACGCGCCCGTTAAACAGCCGTGCATGCGATAAAACGTGGCAGGCTCAGGCGCACGCAGATACCCGCCGCAATCCTCGATCTGGTCGTAGTTGAGCGCGGTGATCCGGCCGTCGTTTTCCACGGCCGCTTCGAGCGTGGTCAACCGCGCCGTGGCGGAGGTCGCCGCGCTCAGGTGTTCGAGCCGGTCTTCCACGTATTTCACCGGCGCGTTGGCCTTGCGCGAGGCCAGGCACATCAGCACCACGTAAGGGAATACGGCCTGCTTTACGCCGAAGCTGCCGCCCGAATCGCGCGGCGCCTTGTGACGCAAGCGATTAGCCGGCACGTTCAGCGCGAGCGCCATCACTGCGTGCAGCGAGAACGGTCCCATGAAATTGGAGGTGACGTCATAGCCTTCGTCGCCGGAAAGATACTCGGCTATCACCACGGCGCATTCGATCGGCGCACACGTATTACGCGGATAGTGCGCTTCCAGCTTCACGCGATGCGGCGCGTTTGTGAATGCCGCTTCGGGCTCGCCGTATCGAAAACTCCGGTCGCTGATCACGTTGGTCTGGACGTTCGAATGCAGCACCGGCGCGTCGCTTTTGAGCGCGCCTTCTATTGACGTCACCGGGTCGAGCGTCTTGTACTCCACCTTGATCAGGTCGAGTGCGTCCTCGGCCAGCGCGCGCGTTTCTGCCATCACCACCGCGACCGGTTCGCCGACGTATCGCACGCGGTCGGTCGCGAGCGCCCACTGTTCCATCTTCGATTTCACGCCAACCACGAACGGGCGTGACCACGCAGCAAGGTCGTCACGCGTCAGCAGCGCTCGCACGCCTTCGCATGCGAGTGCAGCGGTGGTATCGATCGAAATCAGTTCGGCATGGGCGTGCGGCGAGCGCAGGACGGCTGCGTGCAGCGTGCCCGGCTTGATACCCAGGTCGTCGCCATATCGGCCGCGGCCAGTCAGGATGGCGGGGTCTTCAAAACGTTCGAGCGACTTCCCGATATACGTGTTTTTTGGCTTCAGCGGCGGCGCCTCTTGCACCTCGTGCGCGGTTTCAACCGCCTCGGATGCGCGCGCGTCGATACCGGCTAACCCGGTCTGTTCGCGCTGGTTCATTCGTCCGCTCCTTCGTCGCGTCGCGCGCCGAACTCATCGGCAAGACCGCTCCATCGCCGGGCAATTTCGCGGTGCTCAATGCTGAACAGATCGAGAATCCGGCCGACGGTATGGTCAACGACATCTTCGATGGTCTTGGGATGCGCATAAAACGCCGGGACCGGCGGCATGATGATCGCGCCCATCTCGGTCGCCATCGTCATGTTGCGCAAGTGCGCGAGATTGAGCGGTGTTTCGCGCGCCACCAGCACGAGGCGGCGGCGCTCTTTCAGCATCACGTCGGCGGCGCGCGTAAGCAGGTTATCGGCAAAACCATTCGCTACGGCGGCCAGCGTTTTCATCGAACACGGGGCCACAACCATGCCGCTGGTCACGAACGAACCGCTTGCAATCGACGCGCCGACGTCGCGGACGTTATGCACGACATCGGCCAGTGCATCGAGATCATTGCGCGTAAGCCCAAGCTCCTGCGCCGCCGTCACCGCGCCCGACGCCGACACGATCAGATGTGTCTCGTGCGTGCCGATCCGGCGCATCGCAGCAAGCAGCCGCACGCCGATGACAGCGCCGCTCGCCCCCGAGATGCCGACGACCAGGCGCGGCTTTTGATCTGCGCTCATTACGTCTCGCTCAGATAAGTGTCGAAGCCGTCGTTGTCGGGAGCAACGAGTGCGTCGAGATCGACCGCGTCGTAGCCGGGAATCCGCACGCGAGTAAACACATGGCCCGAATAGACCACCGGGCGCGTGGCGTCCAGGCCCATCTTCGCGCTGAGGCCCTGCAAATGCGGGGGCGAATCGTCAGGATGACCAACGGTCGTCGACGGGTCCAGCGGCGACCCTTGCGCGCCTTCGATCAACACTAGATCGCGGTCCGCCTGGAAACGCGTAGCGATCGCCCATTCAATTTCGGCGGGATCGTGAATGTCGACATCGGTGTCCACGACCACGACCTGCTTGATGTCGTAATGCGCACCGAATGCACACAGGATCACGTTTTTCGCCTCGCCCTCGCGCTTCTTCGCGAACTGCACCCACAGGTGATAACGGCATACGCCGCCCACTGAAAGATGCACGTCGGTGACGCCCGGATGACTGCGTTGAAGGTGCGATAAAAGCGTCGCCTCGCGCGGAATCCCGCCGAGCAGCAAGTGCTCCATTTCAGCTGGCACGATGGTGTGATAAACCGGCTTCTGCCGGTGCGTGACCGCCGTCACCTCGATCACTTCGCGCGCTTCCCGTGCGCTGTAGTACTTCGGAAATTCACCGAACGGCCCTTCTGCCTCGCGCACGTCCGGCAGGATGCGCCCTTCGATCACGATCTCCGCAAACGCCGGCACACGCACGTCGTTCGTCACGCATTTAACGACCGGCAAGGGCGTGCCGTGCAGCGCGCCGGCGATCTCCAGCTCATCGAAATCGATCGGAGAAATGGCTTGGGACGCGAGCATGGTCAGTGGATCAACACCGATCGCCACGGCAATATCGAGCGCATCGCCGGCCGCTTCGGCGGTTTTCTGGAATGCATAAAGATGGCGCGGCAGCAGCAGGATCGCCATGCGATCGCGAGCGTGAACCTGGATACGGTTGATCGACACGTTCTGTATGCCGGTGCGGGGGTTCCGTGCGATCACGAGACCTGCAGTGATGTACGGACCGTTGTCGTGTTCGCTATGGGTGGGGATCGGCAGCAACGCGTGAAGGTCGATGCCGCTGGTATGCACGACTTGCTGGCAAGCGGCTTCTCCGGCGGGCACTTCTTTCCAGGGCAGCGGATGATCCGCTGCATCGCGGAAACGCTGCAACAGGTCTTTTTCCGTCACGCCCATGGCCTCGGCAATCCACGCGCGCCTGGACATAAAGCCGCTGACCACCGGCATGTCATGTCCACCGGGCGCGAGGAATACGGCCGCTTGCTTGCCGTCGAGTCGCTTCGCCACGGCCGCAAGCTCGTGTTTCAGCGCGACCGGTTTAGCGATGGTCGCGACGCGCCCCGTGGCGGAAAGGTGCGCGAGCCAGCCACGCAATGACAACGCGTCGAAGGATTGGCGGGCTGGTGAGGGTGTTGCTGAGCCGTTCGTCGCGGCGTCACGTTGATTCATCTGCGTCTCCATCATTTCTGAAATGAAGCGTAGCGACAACGCGATATAACTTCTAATACTGTTTTTTGATGCTCCCGATCAGTACCCGTGATATCCGTGTTTGCCCTGATGTAAGTCGTTCGTTAGTGGAATATCACTATCATGGGGCTTGGGCGCGGAATCTCCCCGCCGCGCGTCTGATAAACAATCGCTCCTTCATTAGACTTATTGATGGACTGCGGGCCGAGCCGGTTTCCTCGCTTTGCAGATTACCCGCAGGCTACCCGCAGGCTACCTGCAGGCTACCTTTACCAAGCCAACCTAAATGGACCTGAAGCAGATTCAGTATTTCATCGCCCTGTTCGAGGACGGCTCTGTCACACGGGCAGCCAAGCGGCTGAACATCGTGCAGCCTGCCTTGAGCATGCAGATCGCCAAGCTGGAGGACGAACTGCATCAACAGCTCTTTGAACGCGGGGCGCACGGCATGGCTCCCACCGCAGCGGGACGGCTGATGTACCGCCTCTTCCTGCCGATCATGCGTGACCTCGCGCACGCGCGCCAGCAACTGGTGCAGCGGGACGAAGTGGTGACCGGGCATGTATCGATCGGCTTGATTGCGTCGGTGACGGAGAGCGTGCTGGCGGATTCGCTGTCGCGGTTTCACGCGCGTTATCCGCACGTCGAAGTCACCGTGGCCGACGGTTACAGCGCGACGTTTATCGACTGGGTATCGGGCGGACAACTCGACGCCGCGCTGATCAACAAACCTCGCGCGCGCCTGTCGCTCGATTCGCAGCCCTTGCTCGATGAAGAGATGGTGCTGGTCACCAGCGCCGTGCATGGTCCTGACTTGCCGCACGCCATTGAGCTTGCGCAGCTTCCTGAACTCGAACTGGTGTTGCCGACGAAGCGCCATGGACTACGCGGCGTACTCGATACCGCCGCGCAGCACGAAGACGTGCTACTCGCACCACGCTTCGAGATCGACGTGCTGAGCACGATCGTCAAGCTGGTGGAAAGCACGCGCTTCGCGACGATCCTTCCGCGCATCGTGGTGGAGCGCGCGGTGCGGCTCGGCACGCTGCGCATCTATCCCATCCTGGCGCCGCGGATCGTGCGCCATATCTTGCGGATCAGCCATCCGCGGCGCCCGTTGAGCGCGGCGGCGGAAGCGCTGATAGCCATCATTGCCGACGAATTACGGCTCGTCTCCAGCGAGTCGACGATGGAGGCGTGAAGGTAGTAACTAATGCGTTTATCGCTCCTCGAGCACCGAGAGAATATTGCCCGCCGGGTCCTTGAACCAGGCAATCACCGGGCCTTCGGCGCCGCGGCAAATTCCTTTGGCGTCGGTCTTGAGACTCGGCATATCGTAGTGTTCGAAATTCACGCCGCGCGTGCTTAACGCGTCGACTGCTTGTTCGACGCTATCGACCGGGAAGTTGAGTACCGTGTACGTCGCCGGCACGTGATCGGGTTTGGGATAGACCAGTACATTGTTGCCGCCCGCCAGATGCAGCTTGAGAATGCCCATGGGCTCGCTCGTCACCTTGAGGCCCAGGGCCTCGCTGTAAAACGCCTTCGCTTCAGCGAGATCCTTCACTGCGAAGCCGCTGAATGCGGGGCTGTCTTTCAATAGCGTTTGCATCGTTTGCTCCTTTCAGTTTGTGCAAGTCATGCGTCCGACCACGACGCGTGCAACTCCTTGACCGGACGGACTTCCACGCCGCCCAGGCGCGCGCCGGGAAACCCGGAAGCCACGCGCATGGCTTCATTCATGTCGCGTGCCTCGATCAGAAGAAAACCGCCCACTTGCTCCTTCGTCTCGGCGAACGGGCCGTCCGTAATGGAGACCTCGTCGCCGCGAACCCTTAGCGTGACGGCTTCCTTTGCGTACTGAAGCGCCTGCGCTGCAATGAGCTGGCGGCTCTCGCGCAGGCGTTCGTCGTATGCCAGGGATTCATCGACTAATGCGTCGTACTGCCGTTTCGACAGGTCGTCGAGCACGCGTTCGTCAAAGAAAATGAGGCACAGGAATTTCATCGATGTCTCCGGTTAGGGGTGGCTTCACTCTGTTGACGCATGAGCAGGGTCGAAATCGACAGAAATCGGGTGCGAAAAAGTATCGAAATGTAACGACCGGACTAGCGTGCCCGGCCGGCATTGAGCCAGGGCGGATTCTCATGCGACGATAGGCGGGATGCCCGGGGCCGGGCGTGTCTGTTAATCTGCGCCTTTCTTTCCGCCGACAAGACTTCGAACCATGCAACAGGATCTCCCTTTCAACGAACGAGGTATTACGTTTGCCCGCGCCGGTCTGAGTGCGTCGGGCCAGTTGTTTCCGTTGCGCGATTTGCTCGGGGCAACGGTCGTGATGGTGCCGCGGCAGAAGCCCTTGCCTATTGCGCTGGGCGTGATCGGTTTGATCGTGGCGGTGACGGGGGGAATTCTCGGATCAGGACCGGCGTTGCTGCTGGGCGTGATGATTTCGGTGGTGGGATATTTGTCGTGGATTACGCAGGATGTGATCTACCGGATGTACGTCACGACGCCGGCAGGCGAGCGTGAGGTGTTCACGACGAAGGACGAGGAGTTTGCGCAGCGTGTGGCGAAGCTGGTGCGCGAGGGTATTCCGGCGGCACCGACGTCTGCGCCCGCGTCGGTTTAACGCTTTCGCCGGTTTAACGCTTTCTTTATACGGACTGCAGCGATTGATGCCTGTTGTTAATGCCTCGCTCGCTAAAGTGGTGTTGTTCCCACCACCGCCCGTCGCGAGACGGTGCACCATCCGATGCTTCAGGCAAGCGTTGCTTCCCCGGTCCGTTCCCCTTCAGTTCCTGTGGCTCAGCCGTTCGTTCGGGCCACGCGAAAACTTCACACGGTAGTTGCGTTCGATCTCATCCTGCCGGGGCTTGACTCCAGCGGGCCGCGCCGCGTTTTACAGAAGGCGCTGGGGGCTGAGGCCCGCATGCAGGTGGTGGCGACGGATCGCCGGCATGAATGCGTCACGTTGCACGTGGAAGTGTCCTCGCGGACGTTGAGTGATGTGATTGGGGTGGTGACTTCGCGGTTTGAGCAAGCGACCTTGGGTCACGCGACTACGTTCACGTTGCAGCGCTAGTCTGGTTTCGCTCGCGCCGGTGGACGGGTTGTTGAGGTTCATCGGCGGGAGGTTGGGGGTGATGCCGGGGTGCTAGGTTTTGGCGGTAGTGGTTGGGGTTAGTGCTGGGGGGTGGTTGCGGTGTTAGCGGTTGGGGTCAGTGCCGGGTTGGTGCTTTCGGCCTTAGCGGTCTGCGAGAGTCGGATTTTCTCTTTATCACTGTTAGCCACTGTGCGTGGCGGCACGTCATTTCTTTGTCCAAAGCGACAAAGAAACGAAGCAAAGAAAACGCTTTTAACCACGCTACCCTAAGTGTCCACAGCGTGCGGTTTTGATTCATAGGTGCCCCAAAAGCACGGTGCTCGCCAGAGCACCGGATGTGTGAAACCCTCCTTCTCCGAACTCAGCTTTTGACACGCTTCGCCACCAGTGATTGAACCTGCCCAAGGTTCACCCCGCGCTATCCGCGGACAACCTTCCACCGAATTTGT
>NZ_LMUF01000028.1 GCF_009766085.1 Burkholderia sp. S171
CTTCTCGGCTCAATAAGCCATCCTATAAAAATTAACCTCCTCGACTATTTCCGCTATTTGCACCAGAGCCCTTCGGACTTTGCGCGATCGTGATTCCAGCGAACTCCTTGATGCGGCCAATGCCAACTGATCCGTCGCTGCCGGACCCGGAAAGGATGATGCTGATGGCTCGTTCTCCATGGGCCTCGGCCAGACTCCGAAAGAACAAATCAATCGTGACGGGCCGACCGGGCAAGCGGTCGACATGCGTGACACGCAAATGTCCATCTTCCATGGACAAGGTGTTCGATGGCGAGATGAGGTAGACGCGGTTCTTTTCGATTTGCGTGGGCGTTGTTACCTGGATGACCGGCATCTTGGTTGCCCGTTGCAGGACCTGGTCGGCGACGCTCTCGTGTTTCGGAGACAAATGCAAGACGATGACGAATGCCATACCGACATCGCTAGGCATGTTTTCAAACAGACGAAGTAAAGTTTGGACGCCGCCGGCCGAAGCACCGATCCCGACTACCGGAAAATCAAGCGAGCTTGTCGCAAAAGGCCTTTCCGGTTTGGGAGCAGGCATCTCGTTCGGCGTGTTGTCGTTTGTCATCGGGAGCTTTTTGCACCGTGGTCTCAAGTCGATGTTGAGATGCAACAAGGCGTCGGGGAACAGGTAGGCAGACCGGTCTTACAAGTATCGACATTCCATCATTAAATTGCAATTTTCATGCCTACCCGATCTGCTGAAAAATGGCGGCGTTTGTGTCGGCGTTCATCGCGCGGTTTAAGATGCGGACTGCCGCGGTAAATGTCTTTGAGCATGGAGGCAAACAATGAAAATTGAGGGCAAGTGCCATTGTGGTGCAATAGCTTACGAGGCTATTGTTGAGCCCGACGCGGCGGGTCTTTGTCATTGCACCGACTGCCAGACGCTATCTGGATCACCTTTTCGCGCTAGCGTTCCTACCAAGGCCGAGCACTTTCATCTTTTGCAGGGGCAGCCCAAGATTTACATCAAGACTGCGGAGTCCGGCGCGAAACGCGCTCAGGCCTTCTGTGCCGATTGCGGCACTCCAATTTATTCAGCTGCTTCCGAACATCCCACTCAATACAATCTGCGCCTTGGCGCTCTAAAACAGCGAGCGCAGATTCCTCCCAAAACGCAAGCCTGGTGTGGCTCAGCGCTACCTTGGGCGCAACATGTCGAAGGTCTGCCGCGGTCTCCCGACGATTGACGGAGGGAGCTGAATTTCGCGCGTGAATAGGTGCAAACGAGTTTCTGTGTTTCTGTCACGAAGGGCTTTACGGGCGCGAGTTTGTAGCCATGCATGAGCGCATCGCGAATGTCCGAGGCGCTCGGCCGCTAAGCGGCTATTCGCGTGATTGGCGTGCCGTGCCCTGTGACGGTCTCAACAATCTCAACGCTCGTTTCGAGCGCCGCGAGTGATCGCGACAAGGAGGACACGCGCTTTGTCTGAGAGGCCAGCAAGTCGTATTGCGTCTCCAGGGCAGCAAGCCGCGTGCTCCAGTAGGCCAGGTCCAGACCTCGTACCGCTGTGGCCACTGATCGACGCCCGGCCAAGGCAAGCACCGCCTCCAAGTGACCGAGTTCGGAATCCGCTAGCCGCGCCGGCCATTTTTTAGCGTTCGATAGCGCCGCCGTCGCCAGTGTTTTCTTTTTCATGGTTTTTCCGATACCCGGTTTGGGGTAAGGGGAACCGCAACCGATGTGCCACGTACTGCATTGCACAAAGAAAAAGTACCGCGTTTTCGCAAAAGCTAATTTTTCTGTGAAAAGTATTTTCGCCAAACGTTTGCGCTCAGAATACGTAATCGCGGTTGGCTTCGCGTTGGCTGCTTGCTCAATAAACTTTTCGATGCCGGGAGGTTTTCAATACGGTCAACGCTTGTACACGCCCGGGATTTTTTGAAAAATTTCCATCGACAACTACCCGACAGGATTTGCCATTCAAACGACCCTTTCGCGAAGCTTTCGATGAGGCGGCCAAGCCCAACCCGGCTGCCAGATATTCCCCTCGTCGAGACGAGTAGGATCGGACATGATTCGATATCCTTATAAATTGACGGGGCACCAAGGCGTAGAAATTTCCGTCGGTCTTGTTCGCATGCGCTTAAGCGGAGGCGCCCTTCCTCGCAGTACGCGTGCGCTTGAGCGGCGCCAGTTCGACCCAGGTTGGCGCATGATCGCTGGCATGCGGTTCTCCACGCACCCATTTGCTGACGTCCGCCGTTTTCAGGCGCGTCGCGACATCGGGACTTAACAACAAATGATCGATGCGAAGACCGGAGTTGGTTTGCCAATGCTGCCGAAAATAATCCCAGAACGTATAAACCCGTTCATCGCCGTAGATGTGTCGAAGCGCGTCGGTCCAGCCCTGGCTCAACAGCCGCTCGAAACATTCGCGGCTTTCCGGCTGCAACAGCGCATCCTTTAACCAGGAACGCGGATTGTAGATGTCATCATCAGTGGGAACGACGTTGAAATCGCCTGCCAGGATCACAGGATGCTCGCTCTCAAGCAACGCCGCCGAATACTCGATCAGGCGCTCGAACCACGCGAGCTTGTACTGAAACTTGGGGCCGGGCTGCGGATTGCCATTCGGCAAATAGAGGCAACCAATGACCATGCCCTCGATGGCCGCCTCAATGTAGCGACTTTGTTTATCGTCTTTATCGCCGGGTAAGCCTCGGCGGGTTTCGATCGGATCTCCGCCCTTCTGCAGGATCGCGACGCCGTTCCACGATGTCTGGCCGTGCCAGATTGCACCGTACCCGGCCGCATTGATTTCTCTCACGGGAAATCCGGAATCCGGCGCCTTGAGTTCCTGCAGGCAAACCACATCGGGCGCTTCTCTCGCCAGCCACTCCAGCAATCCGGGTAGCCGTGAACGAATCCCATTGATGTTGAAAGTCGCTATTTTCATTTGCGCAGGCTTTTCGGAAAAATTGGAGGGTCCGGGCCTAGCAGCAAAATCCGTGCTGCGGCGACGCCAGGCGCACTTGGTTCAAAACGCCGGTCCTTCAACGCACGCGCCGCCGCATGGCGTTGCTGCGGAAAACGTCGCGGGCCGGGCGTCCGGGAATGAATTGTGTTTCGGCCAACGTGAAGTACTGCTTGAACCTGCTTGAAACATAAGCCGGTGAATTCCCCGCAAGAGGACCCAACATGCCAAATCCCAATACCCCCGCCGACGGTGCACAACAACCCGGCATCGAGGCGTCGTCGCGGCACTCCACCGTCATCTCGGGCGAGCGCAGCACCTCAGCAGCATCGCCGGAATCTCAAGCGGCGGGAGGCGCCTCCGGACCAAGCAACGCCGAGGCCGATCCTTCGCCAACGGCCGGCGGCTGGAGTGGCCAGCATCCGCACATGTTCCACCTGTCTGCATGGGCGCCTGACGTCTTCACGGGCGGCACCCTTCAGGGCGCCACCGGCGACAACTGGAAGATTCTTGCCGGCCAGCAAGCTTCTGTCTACCTGGCACGGCTCGAGCCTCGCGGCGTGCGCGAGCCGCACTGGCACCCGAGCGCATGGGAACTGAATTTTGTCATTTCGGGCTCGGCTCGCTGGAGTTTTGTCGGGCCGGAAGCCACGCACGACACGTTCGAAGTAACGAAAGGCGATCTCGTCTTCGCGCCGCAAGGACACTTCCACTACTTCGAAAATGCCAGTGAAACCGAGGACCTTGTCGTCCTCATCATCTTCAATTCGAGTGCGAGCGAACCGGCTGACGACGTGGGCATCCTCGCCTCGCTGAGCGCGATTCCCGTCGATGTGCTCGGCGCGGTCTTCGGCGCATCGCCCGAACTCTTCAAGCAGATTCCGCGCAAGCTCGAACGCGTCACTATCACGCGCAAGCCCGAAGCGAAGGCGCCGGATGCGCCCGAGGCGGCGGCAGCGAGCGCACGATCCGACATTTACGAGGGGCAAGCATGAGTACATCGACATCATCGCCAGTGAGAAAGGGCGAAGGCCGGTTACACGGCAAGGTCGCACTGGTGACGGGCGCGGCGCGCGGCATCGGCCGCTCGGTTGCCGTGGCGTTCGCACGGGAAGGGGCGAGCGTCGTGGGTCTGGACATCGGCCGCCGGGCGAGCGCGATCCAGCGCTACACCATCCCGACCGAGGCGGATCTGGCCGACACCGGACGCATGGTCGAGCAGGCAGGTGGCCGATGGCGCCCAGAACTCGCCGATATCCGCGATTACCCGCGACTACAGGACATTGTCGCGGCAACCGAGCGGGACGTCGGGCCGATCGCGATTCTGGCAGCGATCGCGGGCATCCAGTCGTTCAAGCCGCTGCTGGAACTGGAGGATGCGGACTGGCAGGACCAGCTGGACATCAACCTCACCGGCACGCTGAACTGCATCCGGGCGGTCGCACCCGCCATGGTCGCGCGCAAGCACGGACGGATCATCGTCACGTCATCGACCCAAGGACGTCACGGCATGCGCGATGGCGCGGGCTATTCGGCGTCGAAATGGGCGCTGCTGGGGCTGATGAAATCGGCGGCGCTGGAATTCGGCGAGTTCGGGATTACCGTGAACGCGGTCATCCCTGGCCTGATCGATACCGAACTGACGCGCAACGAAAGCCGCTACACGCAGGCGCTGAAAGAGGCCAAGGGTGGTAAGGTCCCCGAACCACCTCTTGAGCCGAAAGTGGTGGAAGCGCTCACGCAGAAAACGCCGCTCGGCGTACCGTGGATCGACCCGGACGATGTCGCGCCGGCCTACGTGTACCTTGCATCGGATGATTCGCGAATGGTGACCGGCGCGGCACTCGATGTCACGGGCGGCGATAGCGCGCACAACGCGGCATGAGATTGACTTAACGCCCTTACTTCAAAGCAGGCAGCGCAGTTTAAAAATGGCAGGCGGCGATCTGCCGCCTTCATCTCTAAGGAGAGAACGATGGAACCGATGAAACCCATGAAACCCATGAAACCCATGGAGCCGATGAAGCCCATGCCCGCGACGGAAAAGTGGTGGCCTGACGAATTAGGTCATGCGTCTTCCAGCGGTTCGCAAAACGGCGTGCGTTACGCGTTTTTCCCTGATAAACAGCGCTTGCTGATTGAAGAAAACGGCGACCGTCGCGCCTATGACAGCGGTGATCATCGGATCAACGGGGTATCGCAGCAGCAGAGCCACGGACACTCGCTGGCGTTCACAAGCCAAGCTGGCGTCGTCAACCTTGCGGAGTTGAAGCAGGTGTTGTGAATTGATCGGGCGCGCAGCGTGACAAGCCCTTCGTTTACCTATCATTTGGCGCCGGGCTTCTCGCAACGCGCGATTTCAATGCGAGGCGCGAAGCCCGTATCGATACGAGTCGTGTCACACCTTCAACTGATGCGGCATTGATGGCGGTTCTTCCGCGTCAACGCGCGCTTCCAGCAACGCCGGACCCGCTGAACTTAACGTCGCTTGAACGGCTTGGACAATCTCCCCTGACGCTGCGCAATGGAACCCCTGCGCGCCGCACGCGGTGGCGACCTGCGCGTAGTCGATGCCGCCAAGCTCGCAGCCATACGCAGGATTGCCAAGGTCACGCTGCTCGAACAGGACCTCGGCGAGCGCATCGTTGCGCAACAGGAAGATCTTGATCGGCAACTGATTCTTGACGGCCGTGGACATCTCTGCCATCAGCATCGCAAACCCTCCGTCGCCGACAATTTCCACAACCTCCCTCCAGCGATGTCAATCCGCCGATACGCCTTTCTGTTTTGCAAGGTCCTGTGCCATCTGGTAGTGCCCTTGGATTACCGGCTGTGCCTTCTGTGCAGCCTTCTTCAGGTCAGCGTTCTGCCCATCCGATATCTCCTTCTGAAATGCATCCAGCGCCTCCTTATGTCCCTCCAGTCCAACCTTGCTGATGTAGGCGTTGTCGAAGTCCTTGCCCTTGAGCGGCTTCAGCGAATCAAGCAGTGATGTGTCGGAATTGTCCTTCGGCACTGTCACGCCCTTGGGAGCCGCCATCTTCAGCTGCACCGTCAACTTGGTGTGGTCCACGATCATGTGTCGCGCAAACGCTTTGACGTCCTTGTCACTGGAACGCGTCATGGCGAGCTTGCTCGCGTCTATCTCCGTCGACGAGGCGCTCGACGCTGCCTGCACAAACGCTTTATCGGCATCCGAGAGCGGATTGGCCGCCGTAGTCGAGGCGGCTTCGGTCGCGTTTTGAGCGCGGGCCAGCGGTGCGGCCGTGATCAGGCAAGTGGCAAGCAGCGCAGTAAGTACTTTTGTTTTCATTCACTTCTCCATGGGCGATTGGTCAGAACTCGTACCCTGGATATGCAGCAACCGCCGTTCCACACGATGTTTCCCGCCGATCGCGTTGTCGTTGTATTAACACCGCCCTGCACGGCAACCGCGACCCTCACGCATCAACCTTGCGGATCACGCAACGTAAGCAACCTCTGCCAACGTTGCACGTTCCCATAGACCCCATCTAGAAGGCTGGGACTTTCCCGCACTCGCCACGCACGGGCACGAATACTGCGCAGCGCAGGCATCTCAAACGCGGGAGCTTGCCATGGGTACCCTTGCCTCGTCCCACACCACGGCCCCTGGTGGAAACCGTCTGCGCGTATGGATGACCTGCGCGATGGCGGCGTTGGCCGGCCTGTTGTTCGGACTGGACATCGGAGTGATAGCGGGTGCGTTGCCATTCATCGCAAAAGACTTCCATGTGAGCGACCGCCTGCAGGAGTGGATTGTCAGTTCGATGATGGTGGGCGCTGCGATCGGCGCGCTGCTGGCCGGATGGCTTTCGTTCCGCCTGGGACGCAAGTATTCGCTGCTGCTCGGCGCCGCGACATTCGTTGTCGGCGCGCTGGCGTGCGCGTTCGCGCCCAACCCGACGACGCTGATCGCCGCTCGCCTCGTGCTTGGACTTGCGGTCGGGACCGCGACTTTCACCGGTCCGTTGTACCTCTCGGAGATTGCCCCAGGCAACGTCCGGGGCGCCATGGTGTCGACCTATCAGTTGATGATCACTGTCGGCATCCTTGCGGCATTCCTGTCGGACACGGCGTTCTCCGCGAGCGGCTCGTGGCGCTGGATGCTCGGTATCGTTTCGATGCCCGCGGCTATTTTCCTGCTGGGTGTACTGGCCCTGCCTGATAGCCCCCGCTGGCTCATGATGAAAGGGCGCGACGACGAAGCGCGGGCCGTGCTCAAAAGCCTGCGGTCCGGATACCGGTTCCGTTAGGGCCGAGCGTCCAATCAATCCGACTTCCGTCAAGCGATACGACCAGACCAACGTCGTCGCTTCGCTATTCACCGCGACGGGTGCGCTGCGTTAATAACGTAAAAGCGTCCGCGAGCGATGCCATACCGAGCGGGGAATACACATTGCTGCAGCGATGATCTCCGCTACTTTTCCTTGGAGCCCCATTTTTTGCAACGTTAGGCAACAGGCTCGCCGATCGACTCTATTCCTGTGGCGCACGCCGCATCTTCCGCTATCCCGGCGATGGCAGCAGCGGTGTATCTGCAGCAGAAAGCGCAAGCCAACAACGTAATTCAGCCTTAGCGGAATCAGCAGTTTCTAACGGGAACGCGAACCATGGAACTGATGCCGACAACACTTCATTGGTTCGATATCGTGATCCGCCTCGCGCTGTCGGTGCTGGCCGGAACCTTGGTCGGATTCAACCGCGGCGAGTCCGGCAAAGTAGCGGGCTTAAGGACAACATTGCTCGTCTGCCTGGCCGCGTGCCTCGCGATGCTCCAGGTCAACGCGCTGCTCGCTCAAGCTGGCAAGCAACCCGGCTCGTTCGCTGTACTGGATTTAATGCGCTTGCCGCTGGGGATTCTCTCGGGCGTTGGTTTTATCGGCGCGGGGACCATCCTGCGTCAAGACGGTCTGGTGATCGGCGTGACGACTGCTGCCACGTTATGGTTCGTCACGGTCATCGGATTATGTATTGGTGGCGGTCAATTGCTTCTCGGCTTGGCCGGACTCGCGTTAGGCATGGTCGTCCTCTGGGGTTTCGAGTACGTTGAACGTCATATGTCGCGTGAAAAAACTGCATTGCTGACTGTGGAATACGACGGCGAGAGTGCATGCAGGGAACACATGATCGAGCGGCTTCAACGAGAAGGCTGTCGTGTCTCGACCAGGGGCTTTCAGCTAAAGGCGGGAACGGCCGTCGTCGAGGAACGTTTCGACGTGCACTGGCGCGGCTCTTTCGACGCGCCATCTTCGCCGCCGTTCACCGAATCAGCGAAGGAGGCTGGCGCGCGGTCCGTTTGCTGGACCCTTGTCAGATGATTTGGCCGATTGCCCATTTTGATCACGAGATTCTTGTTTACTGCCATACCCATCGCGAAAAGACGCTATAGAGGAGCGGGTCCACCACTTGCTGCCGTCGAGTGAACACCTATCTCCGCGGGAGGACATCATGAGGAACACGGTAGAAACCTCGGGCTTACCAGAAAAAGATTCGCGCGCCGGTCGGGCCGGTCCGGCCGGTCCGGCACCCGACTCGGAGCAAACTGCGCGAGACAAGGAAGAAAAGAGGAAACACCCGGCCTCAGAAAACGCCCTGGAGTCTTCTCAGGACAAGAATCCCATCCCTCCGGATTCGACCGCGGATTGAGGTGATTGGTATTTTGGCGGGAGCAGAACGCCTGCACTTTCACTAACTCGCCGATGGTTGAATACCCGAGTTTATAACCTGCTGCAATCGCTTCATTGAGGGCACGCGTCAGGTCCATCCTAAGTGCGCCCCAACGAAATCGACCTCCCAAACGTTTGCCCGCTCCCGTTCGGATTAGAAGTCGATATAAGGCGGCCGCAAGCAAATGCGTAAATTCGCGTGCGTAATGTCCAAAGTATGGCCTTGGAATGGATGGTCAAAATAGACTGACCACTTCATTCCAACACGACTGCCAGTAGTACAGAACGTCTTGAGCTTTTCGTGACAAGATGCAGGGTACGCGGCGCCATCGAGATATTTTGCTGCACTGGGTGCGGCATTCGTCACCTGGCATGGGCAATGGGACAGAAACACCTCGGCTTTCCGCGGCGCACGCCCACGCCTGGCAAAGAAGTCCTGGTAACTTTTATCCCAGTCTTCAATCATCGACTCTTCGGCGTGGCGAGCCTCTACCATCATTGCAGTCGACGCAGCCGCTGCACGGGCAAACGGAAGGATGCGCGAGTACTCGGCCTGGCGTTGCATGGCGCCCAATGCTGGCTGTGGACCGTGGAATCTGGCGAGCAACTCCCGGTGCAAATCAATTTTCCCACCTTGGCCGCCTTGGCCGCCTACGCTTGAGCTGGCGACTTGATCGCGACTCTGGGTGCTGAGAAAAACGCTATATCTCGCTCCCTCCAGGCTCAACACCAACCCAACGGCCCCGGGGCGTACCCTACGGGGCAACGCCTCGGTAAGAGTATTCGATATTCCAACTAGCATCGTTCCTCCGAAAAATGTCAGTCCCTGTTGTACCGGCGTCGATGTGCACCGCTGCCAGCGTGTTCCCAGCGTGAAAATTGATTAGTTATCCTGCTTCCCAACGCTATTCCAGTCCGAGCAGCGCGAGATAACGCGTCAAGTCTCCCTCGGTACGGACGATCTCCCGCATCAGGTTCGCGAGTGGCATTTGTCCCCACGACACAGCTCGCTTGAGCAGATACGGCGTAGGACTGTGCGGCTCGTTTTCCTCAAGATAACGTGCAACGATTTCGATCAGCTGGTACGCATGCGCGCGGCTCTCGATATGCCCCGGCAACGCGGCCCCCACCGCGTTGCGTCCCTTCTCCGCCTCGCGTTGCGAATCGCCGGCGAGTGCATCATGTTCCGCAGACGCCAATCCGTCTGCATAGGCCGGCGCGGCCGCCGGTATATTCGTGAACCTATCCTGCGTCCCGCTAACGGGTGTCCGCGGCGTCGCGTGCTCGCCGAGCAAGCTGGTTGTCGCACGTGCGAGACGCGCCAATGCGTCGCTCACGCTTGAAAGATTCGGGCCATCGTCATGCAACCGTTCATCGACCAGACCGGTCAGCAAGCGCCAGGCGCCAAGCGCGCCGTCCAGTTGCTGATGCAATGCCATGAGGTTTGCAAGGTTGCGCCCCTTGGTTAGATGCTGCGCGAGCAGATCACGCGTTAATACGCCACTGCCGGCGTCGTCATCGGCCAGTTGCAGAACCCGCTGCCAGTCGTCGAGATTGACCTCGGCGGGTTCGCGCCCGTCGATGTTCATCAACGACACATGCAGTGACAGCATTAACGAAAAGGCATCGTTCATCCAGACGAAGGGCGCGATCCGCGCGTCCACATCCCCGTCCTCGATTTGCGGCCATGCGTGTTCCCAATAGCGCTCGACCAGCGCGGCGAGCAGTTGCGTCCCGGCAACGAACCCGTCGATCCGGTACAGATGCGTCCACGCTTCGCAAAGCCACGCGGCTAACTGAAAATCCTTGCTGCCGTTACTGAGCGCGTCACTGCATAACGCGGCGACGGTCTTCCAGTCGGCCTTGACCAGCGGGCGCTCCCATTCGCGCATGGGCAGGGTTGCGTCGTCCTGATGCCGGGCATCGCGAATCCGCTGATAGACCGCGTCATAGCGCAGCGACATGCCAGCGCCGCCCTCGCCGCCTGCGACGGGCGCAAGAAGCGAGTCGAGATCGACGCCAAACGCTGTCGTTGCAAAATCCATTGTGTCAGCGAGTGTCATAACGCGGTCCAGTTCGGCGCGCGCGCCGGGAAACTGCCGGGCCACGGCAGCGGGGTTTTCTTGCCGGCAGCCGTCAACGTGAGGCGCAGGAACACGCTTCCCCGCGCCTGCTTCGGCAACAAGGCGAGGTCGGCGGGGCTGGTTGTAGAAAGCGGGAAATCAAGGCCCAGCAGTTGCGATGCACTGTTGCCTCTCAAGCTCGCATCGGCCACGCGCTGCCGTCCGATGAACGACAGCAACGCCCAAGGGTCCGAGAATTGCCAGGTGAGCGTGTGTCCGTCGGTGGACAGTGCGCGCTGCTGAGGGTCGCTTGCCGCCGCGAGCGGTGAGTCCTTCGCGAAACGCAGCACCAGTGTCACCGGCGTGCCGTAATCCCAGTGAAGCGGATGCGGAGCATCATGCAACGAAAGACTTTGCGAGCCAATCGACAAGGTCCAGTCAATCACCTGGTTCGCGGCCACTTCAGCGTCGCGATTCGCGCGGAATTCCACGCTTACGTCGTAACCGGTCGGCGCCCCATCGTCAGCCGGATAGAGCGGTGCGAGCAGCGTCTTCACCTGATCGAAATTGTCGATGAACTGGCGCACCGAGGCATTCGTCAACGACGTCTGCATGCCCGACCCCGTGCGCGAGGCGCGGAACGTATCCGACACAGCCGCGTAACGCCGGAGCACCTGACCCAGTTCGCCGAAATCCGCCGGGCTGACATCGCCCCGATTCGCGGCGCGGATCATCATCGCGCCGCTGAAGGGTTGCCGCCCCGCTACGTTCTGGTTGAAGTCCGTCGCGAAGCTGTCCCACTGCTGACGCAAGTCGTACACGTAGCTCTGACTGCAGCGCGCCAGCAATTGATCGTAAAGACGCGCATGCAACGCGGCGAAGTAGTCATCGGCGCCGTTCGCGGCAGGCCGGCCGGCAAACTTCACCATGCAGTTGCCTGCGCCCGGGTCGGCCGCGGCCGTTGCCACAAACTGCTCGAGCCGCAGCAGACTGCTGTTCGGATTTTTCAGGCGATAGCGTTCGAGATCGCGCACGATTGCCTGCCAGCGCTGCGCGAGCGGAGACGCCGCATCGGTTGCGTCGAGTGCGGCCAGATAGGCGGACGCCTGCTTGCCGAGCGCGAGCGCACGGGCCGATTGCTGGTCGAGATACACCGCGAGTGCGCCGGCATCGGGGACGCCGAACGCCACCAGCACGGGCAAGTGGTTGCTGCTCGCGCGGTCGTACGCTCCGCTTTCGCGCGTCGCGTACAACTCGGACTGCGTGAGCGAATCGTCGATGATTTTCAGATGCGCCGTCGCATCGCGTGACATGAGGCTGTCCAGATCTTCGACCTGAGCCGAGGCGTTCATTTCCGCCAACAGCGATTCGATCCTGACGAGGCGCGCGCGCGAAGCGTCGAATGCTGCAGTGTCCGTGTCGCCTTGAGTCGGCGTGACGGTCGCGGCGGCCGCGGTCTGATCGAGTATCAATTGTGCGAACTGCGTGTCGAGCGCCTGCTCGATCGCCGGCCGGGTTGCCGCCGGCAAGCTCGCGAGTCCATCGGTCATGAAGCGCTTGTGCACGTCGCCAAGGGTCAGCGCCTGGTCGAGTTGCGCGCGATCCCAGACGATCGTCGAGCCTTCAACAAGCTCGGGTAACGCCCGGTCACGCGGTGCCGTCATGAACGGCTGGCCCAGCAGATTGGACAGGCCGTCGCGCAGGGCAAGCCGTGCCGGCGAGACGGCATAGCGGGCATCCTTGTCGAGCCAGACGAGGCCACCATCCGGCGCGTCGAAACGCAGCGCGAGTTCACTGCGAAACGCCTGGAACGCGGTGTCATCGCGTTCACGAATACGCGCTACAAGGTCGGGCCCGAGCAGACGGTTCTGCGCTGCATGCGCAAGGGTGCGTTCATAGACCGGACCCGGCGTGAACTGCGGCTGACGCAACCACCCGCCGTTGCCCGACGCCAACAGATCGCGCTGCGTGTCGATACCTGACACGATCGCCCGATAGTTGTTGGTCAGCTGCGTAAAATCTGCCGCGCCTGCGTTGCCGACCGACAGGTTGTTCAGATGCTCGGTGACCGACCGCTCCGCCGCGAGCAACGCATTGTTGGTGAACAAGCCGCTGTCGATCTGTTGCGCGCCCTTGTCAAGCGTGCATCGCAATGCCTGCTGGATGATCGGCAGATTCACGCCGCCCACGGGGTTGGCCGCGAAGTTGGCCGCATAGTTGGACGCGCCGCGTCCGGCCGGATCGCGATAGAAGTAAGGCAAGGTGCCGGCCACGCTGCCCTGCAATTCGGCGCCGAGCGCGTAACGCACCACCAGCCGCAACGCGTCGGCATTATCCGCAGAGGGTGTCTGCAAGCGCTGCAGTGCCTGCAACGCGGCATCGAGCTGATCGACTGAACCGACGTACTGCTGTAACGCGCGCACTTGCGGCAAGTTGTCGACAGCGAGGCCCGAAGCGCCGCGCACGTCGCTGCGCGCCGCTGCCGGCGCAATGCAGTCGTCGTTGACAATCAACTGACCGGTGCTCGGATCGCGGCTCTCGCCGGTCAACTGGCTCACGCGCAAAAACATCTCGCGTTCCAGCGCAGTCACAGCGATCTCGCCGAACTCGCGTTCGAAGCGCTCCTTCACGCGTGCGTTCAGATCGTCGACCGCACTCCACGAGCCCGGCATGAAAACCGTCCACGGGCTATCCGTTCTCAGATGCTGGTTCAGCGCAATCAGCGCAAGCGCCTTGCGCCGATACCAGTCCGCCGGAAGGTCCTGGGCCTGCTGCGCGGCCGCGGCACGCTCCTGCGCGTCCCTGTGCAGCGAGCCGAGCGCTGCGACCAGTTCACCGTTGCGATGGCTTAGTTGAACCGTCGCCACGACAAGCCCTAGACCCCAGGTCCCAAGCAGCGCGATGCCGCCCCAGCGCAACGCCCGGCTCAACGCCGGACGCGCCAGATATTGCGAGCGCGACGGGCGTGTCAGGCCGTACTCCAGGAAGATTTTCTTTTCGAACAGGTCGCGCAGGAACGCCGGCTGCAGCATCAGGTCGTTCAGCGAACCACTTGGTTCGCGGCGGCCCATGGGTGAATCGCCACCGGCCGGCCGCAACGCCGTGTCACCCGCTTCATAGACGGCCACGCCGCCCGTCGCGAGGTCTTCGTCGAATGCAGGCGATGCCAACGCATCGCGCTTGACCGCGGCTTCGTCGCCCTGCCCCACGCTCCATTGGGCAAACTCGCTGCTGTCACCGGTCAGGTAGATGCCGCGGAAGAAAAACGGTTCGTGGTACGCGCTTGCACGCAGCAGTTCATCCACATAGCGCTGCAGTTGTGCGCTCATCGCTTCGATCCGCGACGGCAATAACAGGAACTGGCGCGCGTCCATGTGCCCTGCATCGAGCGCGAACAATTCGGCGCTCGCATCCGAGACCGAACGCATGATGCTGTGCATCGCGGTGTCGACCCAATCCGACGAATACGTGGTCGACAAATCATACGGCGACGACCAGCCGAGCATGCTCGCGCGCAACGCCTCCGGCAATGCACGGGCAAACGGGGCGAAGCCCGTCAGCGCCTCGCAGCCCGTGACCACCACATACACCGCGAAGCGCATCGCGAAACGGTTCTGCGCGAGCCACAGGCGCCGATGCGCAAGCTTCGCATGACGAACCAGTTCGAGTTGCGCATCGGTGTCGTCGGCAAGTAGCGTTGCAGCCGGCACAGTGATGACGACCGAGTCGAACGGCCGCTGCTGCCGATAGTTGCGGCACAGGCCGAGAAACTCGTCCCACGGCTTTTCATCGCCGTCGTCTTCCGGAGAGCCCAGGTAGGCCGCCTTGATATCGACGACGATCCCGCGATCGAAGAAATGCCACGAGATCCCCTGCGTGGCAGCCGGGCTGGCCGCCTCCGCGCTCAACACGCTCGCTACACCGGATTGGGCAATGGGCAGCGGGCGCGGATCATCGCCTTCGTTGAGGATCATGATCCACGGAATGTTGTAGCGCTCGGCACGCGACGCAATATTCCCTTCGATCAGCTCCACAGCCTGGCGAAACGCGCTGCGCAGCGAATCCGAGCGCAGGCGCACGATCTTGCGATCCGGGGCCGGCTTGCTGTGCGCGCCATGCAACGCAAAGTACAGCACGGCGCCGAGCACGACGCACACAACCAGCGTCAGCACTGCAATGGACAACAGGAAGAGGTTGCTCGTCAGCATGCTCGCGCTCCCCTGCACTGCGCGCGGCGCACTGCCGCAACCTTGGTCAGCTCACGTGAATTCACGGGTTCACCCCCGTCACCGGATCGGCATATAACGCTTCGCGCACCGGCCATGATTGCCATAGCCATAACACTTCTGAAATCGCCAGCAAGGACACCAGCGAGAGCAGAAAAATTACCGTCCATCGGCTGACGGTCGGCAGCTTGCGTGGCGCGACGTGCGACAGCGTGTTCGCGTACGCCGGCTCGGCCAGCACGCGGTCACGGCCGCCAAGGTCCGGGCGGCGCTGATAGACGAACTCGTAGAGTTCTTCGCGGTAGCTGCGCAGCCGCGCGGCCGCGTCGGCATCGCGAAAGCGGCCCTGAAAACCCATCGCGAGCGCAAACAGGTAAAGCCGCGCGACGTGGCGGCGCGATGGTTCGCGGTCCGACAGCAGTTGCTCGATGCGGCGGAACACCAGATCGCCCGCAACGTTGGTGCGAAACAGCGTCGATTCGAGCAGATACGCGGTCCAGCGCTCGCGGCCGGTCCACGGCGTATTGAGCAGGATTTCATCGGCGAGCACAGCTTTCAGGTAACGCGCATCGGCGACGTTTTCCATTTCAAAGCGGGTGCTGTCGCGCCGTGACTGCAGCGTCTGAACCTCCAGCAAATTCAGGAGATGACGGCTCAGGCCTTGCGCTGCGACATCCGAATCCGTGCCGGGCACCTCGGAAAAGCGCGCCTGTGCCTTGACGAGCTCATCGAGAAAAACCCGGAACTGTTCAGTCACGAGGTCGTCTTCTTCGGGTTCAAGCGGTCGATTGCGTGCCATGCTCAGCCTACCTTCATTGTTGCTTTCATCTTCACTGTCTCACTCTCATGCGCCGCGTCAGCCATCAGCCATCAGCCATCAGCCCTTCACGAATAGCAGCATTTCCTGCGGCCGTTGCGCGCTCGCGCCTTCGTTCGGATTCCCGATCACCAGCGGTTCGGTGGCATGCACGAGCGCCACTTCGGCATCGATCTCGAAAAGCAGGTAACCGGAGCCGGAACGGATCCCAAGCTCTTCCGCATAATCGACGCTACGCCGCGTAGCGCCGAGCACACGCCGAGCGCGCAGCGATGCATACACGGACTGCGAGCCGATCACCGCACCGTCCATCCATGCGAGCAGGTCACGCTCGGACTGGCCGCGCAGACCTACGACGAGACGCTCGCCAACCCAGTCCGGCTGCAAGCCGATTTCGAAGGCACCGTGACGGAACTCGAACTTGTGCTCGCGGTAGTCCTCGCTGACTTCGGAAACCGATTCGCGCAGTGAACGCAACAACGGCGAGAACACGGCCAGCGGATCTGCATGGTCGTAATCGGGCGGCACCGGGGGCAAACCTCCGGGCTTGATCGTCGCGAGCGCGCCGCTTAGCGACGCCAGCGACCAGAACAGCGCGAGCGGATGCAGATGCGGCGTGCGCAGCACTGCTTCGGCAAGCGGCAACGCGCTCAGCAGGCTGCGCAGACGATCCTTCAATTCCAGTTGGGTCAGACGGTCGTCCACTTTCGACGACGGATTGGCCGTCTGCCGCGCGACGAAGGCCGCCTTGCCGCGCAACTGTCCGAGCAACGAAGCAACTGCGGCCCACAGCGGGTTATCGCGGGCTATTTCAAGCAGCGGCGGCAGCGTGTCGCCCAGCCGCACCACCTCGTTGTCCCGATACACCGAACCGAGCCGCACATGCACGTTCATCCCCGAAGGCAGCTCGCCCGCCGTGAGCGCGAGATTCGGCAGAAGGCGCGGGATATCGGCAGGCGGCGCGTCGGACACTTCGTCTTCGACCGGTACGCCCGCGGTCGAACGAAAGCGCTTCACCTGCGCATCGCGGCGCATGGTCGCGGCGACCGGCAGCACCAGATAGAAATCGAGCGGCCCTTTCGCCAACTGCTCGGCAAACGGCTCCAGCGACAGTTCAAGCCGCCCGTGCTGGCTCGACTCGGCCGCATAGGAAACCGCCGTGCCGTCGGGCATGATTGCATCGAGCTCAAGAATCCGCACCAGTCCGGTCGGCAACAGGCCGTTGTCGAATACCAGGCGCCGCACGCCCCAACTGAATGGCGCGGCGGCCAGGGTCTGCCACGCCACAAGCGAATCGACGCGCGCGGCCATCAACTGAAAATGCTGCGGCGAGAGCAGCATGCCCTCGAACCACTCAATGCGGTCGGTCACCGGATTAGCCGGGTTAGCCATGGTTGTTCCTCCACACGCCGCGTTCGTTCGCGCGACGGTGTGCGCCCGCCGGGTTGGCGGGGCAATGTTTCAATAGGCGCTTACACGCTGTCATTTCGTATCCGCGACTGAGAAATTATTGCTGTCCAGCTGCACGACAAGGTGGCCGCTGAACTTTTGTATCCGGACGCGATGCGCGCCGGGGTCCGGGTAATTGGCAAACACAAAAGCCGCGACAACACGCGGTCCGCTGAACGCATCATCCGGCAGGTCGACCCGCTGACCGGGCACCAGCTCCCAGCTGCGATAACGCAGGCTCTTAGGGAAAGTACTGAGCAGATCGGCGCGCCCCGCGAACCATTTCGATGCAGGGAGTTCGGCGAGCCGTGCGAGCATCGCGTCGTCACTCACCAGCACCACGTCTACCGCCAACGGGCTGTTGTTGTTCAAGTCGTCGCTGGCCGTCAGCGTGACCTGCGACCACGACGCTTTCTCGCCGCTCAAGCCCAGCATGCTGCAGCTCGCGAGCACGCAGGCGCAGCCAATTGCCATCAACAGGCGAGCGCCGCGGCCCGACATGCGGCGTACACCATCGCTCATCAACCAGTTCGTCATCTCGCTCCAACTCCAATACCCATCAATACGATCAGCGACGCAGCCACGGCCACGCAGCCTACCGCCAACACGAGCTGCGCGCGAGTGAACTCGAAGCGCAGCACCTGTCCGAGCTGGGCGTTGCCATGCATATCGGCGAGCTGGGTCCGTTCCGACGGCAAGCCCGCCGACACGAGCGCAATCACGGTGCACACCGACAACAGGCTCAGCACGTTGCGCGGCCCTTCACAAATAAGATCGATGGTGACAAACAGAACGCCGGCGGCTTCCACCGGCAGATGCAGGAACGACAGCACGACGCCCGTATAACCGACTGTCGCCACGCCGTTCTGCCCGGCAGAGATGAACGAGGCCAGCGCGGCGGCCGCGGCGATCAGCACGAGGTCGCCGGTATCGAGCGGCCGATCGTACAGATTGGCGACGAACACGGTTGCAAGCGCGAAGTAGAGTGCGGAGCCGGCCCGCTGGAACACTGAGCCGAACGGCACCACGAGTTCGACTATACCGCGGCTAAAACCGAGCGCCGCGCTCATCGCCTCGATCGTGTGCGGGATCGGCGCCGTCGCGCTTCCCGACGTCAGGCCTACCAGCAGCGGCGCCTTCAGGCCTTTCAGTACCTGACCCAGCGGCTGGCTGCTGCGTGCTGTAATCATCGCCAGTGCGAGGCCGCCGAGCAACACGGTGACCAGCAGGAAGCACAGCAGGAAACCGCCCATGGCGCTGAGCGTGGCGCGCTCCGTATGTGATGTGAGATGCGCGGCCATGCCGAACGCCAGCACGGGAATCAGCAGGTTCGCATGAGCGATGATGACCTCAAGCGTCCGGTACACCCCCTCGAACACGTTGTTCAACATGTTCGACTGGTCGCGTGAAAGCGTGGCGAACGCCATGCCGAACAGGATCGTGGCGGTCAGGATGCCGAGCGAGCGGCCTTCAGCGAGCACCCGGTAGAAGTTGTCGGGAAACAGATCCTGCACGCCATAGGCGCTCACACCCGACACTGCGTGCGTCACCTGGCCGAACAGTGTGACGCGCACTTCCTCGGCATCGCTCGCGCTCTTGAGGACGAGTCCGCCAAGCTGTTCGTGCGCGGCAATGGAGAGATGCTGGCCCGGCATCATGAGCACGCCGGCCAGCGTGCCGCCGATTGCGCACAGCACGACCATCGCGACAGCGAGACCGACGATCGTGCCGATGCGCACGGCGGGTCGCGGCAACGCCAGCACCTGGCGCAAGCCGAAGAACGTCGCCACGACCAGCAACGGCACAGCCGCCATGTTGACGACCGACAGATACAGTTCCCCGATGAAATACGCGAATACACCGGCCGGCGCGGCGAACACGCCGCACAAGCCGCCCACTGCGAGGCATAGCAGCAAGCCCAGGGTGCTCTGCGAGAGCGTCTGCAAAGTCTTCATTGCGGCCGGTTCCAGCCACGCGCAAGCGCGAACGTTACCGTGGCGCGCGCCAGCTCCAGGGAACTGTCGATCAACGTCAGCGGTGGATCCTGCAGATGCCGTGCGGCCAGTGGAATCTCCGTGCAGCCCATCACCGCCACTTCCACATCCTGGGCGGCCAGTTTATTGAGCACCAGTGACAGATGGCCGGCAGCCTGCTCGAGTGCACCGGCCTTGACCTCATGGATACACGCGGCAATCTGTTGCTGCATGTCGGCGTCCGGCACCAGTGGCTCGATGCCGCGCGCCGCCAGCGCCGCCTGATAAAACCCCGACACCAGCGTGC
Source organism: Burkholderia sp. S171 (assembly GCF_009766085.1). Classification (GTDB taxonomy): domain Bacteria; phylum Pseudomonadota; class Gammaproteobacteria; order Burkholderiales; family Burkholderiaceae; genus Caballeronia. The sequence continues at coordinate 19,468 of NZ_LMUF01000028.1, forward strand.
CGCCGGTGCCGAGCACGGCCACGCGCCGCACCGAATCGGGCACTGCTGCAACACAGGCATCGGCAATATGCAGCACCGGCGCTTCACTGCGCGCCAGCATCTGTGCATACCAGTGATGCGCCGAATTGCACGGGATCGTGACAAGTCCTACGCCATTGCGGTTCAGCAGATCGATGCCCTCCAGCAGACCGCCGAGACAATCCTCACCGTCACCGAGAATGGCACGGGAGCGGTCCGCGACGTGCGGCAGATTGGCAACGAGCATCGGCAGATGCTGCTGGTCGCAGGTCGCGCCGGTGAGCTGCATGACCTTGGCCATGAAGTCGACCGTCGCGAGCGGACCCATGCCGCCGAGGATTCCGATAAGTGCCATCGATGGTCCTAGATCTTCAACGGACGCGGACAGATCAGCGTCACCGCAGCTGCGTTGCCTATCACGAGGATCAGCGTGCGCAGCATGTCGCACAGAGGATCGACCGCGAGAAACAGGATGAACGCGGCTTCAAACGGCAGGCGCAGATACGCGCACGTCATGCCCACCAGCGACACGGTAACGAGACCCGTCATTCCGGCCGATGCAAACCCCGCCAGCACCGACGCGAGCAGCACCGTGGCCAGTTCGACGATGCCGAGCGCGTGCCCATACAGTTGCGCGATGAAGAGGGTCGCGCACACGTAATAGACCATCGGTCCGACGCGCAACAGGGAGATCGTGAGCGGCACGAGCAACTCGACGCGTGAACGTGCAAAACCGAGTCCATCGACGAGGCTTTCGATCATGCTCGGCATGCATGCCGCGCTATTGCGGGTCGCGAGTGCGAGTGCGAACGGCGCGCGCAGTTCGTCCAGTGTCTTGCCGAGACTATGACTCGACCGTTTCCAGATGATCACGGTCGCGAGCAGCAGCAACAACACGGAAGCGACGAAAAACGCGATGACGAAGTGCAACATAGCGTGCAGCGGTCCCACGCCCGACTTGCCGAGCTGGGCCGCGCTCATGCAAATCAGGATCAGCGGCAGCGGATAGCTGAGCCAGTGCATCAGTCTCTGACAGGCGTGATAGATGGTCTCCAGCGACTGGCTAAGGCCGGCGGAAATGCGCTCGGGCACACGGCCGACCGCAAGACCGAACAGCAGGGCGAACACCAGCGCCTTGAGCGCGTCACCGTTCGCGAGCGCCGCGAAGATGTTGGTCGGCACGAGGCTCGTCAGGACGTCGGAAAAACTAAGCGATGGGGGCGTGACATCGGCACCGTACAGGCTCATCACGGTGTCGCTTGAGGTGCTGTCGTTGCCCACCATCAGACCAAATGTCTGCATCGTCGCACTCGACAGATTCTTGCCGGGATGAAGCACCAGCAACACGATTGCGCCCACCACTGCCACGGTCGCCGAGGCGCACAGGAACACCGTAACCACCCGAACCAGCAGGCGCGAGGTGCCGCCGTCGCGAAACAGACGCTGCAAGCTGAAGATGACCGCCGAGATCATGAACGGCAAGGTCGTCATCTTCAGCAGGTCGACATAGATGTCGCCGATGAACCCGAGTTTCTGCGCCTCGACGGGCATCAGCAAGCCGAGTGTGCCGCCGATCGCGAGGCTGCCGATCACCACCCACGGGTTCAGTACGAATGCATAGATCCTGCTGGAATTCATGATGTGCTCTCTTGCGTGTGTGCGTATAAGCGTATGGGTGCGCGCATCAGTCGGTGGTGGCCTGCAGGACCGTGCTTACATCGAACTTGGTATTGCGCTCGGCCAGGAACTGGTTGACGAACGCGAGCAGCGTCGGCTCTGAAACGTTCACGCCGATCGCAAGCGTGTCCTCCAGATCCTGCAGCGTGACGACACGAAACCGCAGTGACGCGGTCGGGTCAAGCTTGAGCACGCGCTTCACCTCGAACTCGTCGCGATAAGCCGCCGTCACTTCGCCGAGGTCCAGCGCGCGGAGCACCGACTCCCAGGTTGGATAACTGTGCACCTCTGCCTTCGGAAAATTGGTGACGACATAACTGGCGTACGACGAATTGGCGACTACTCCGATCGAACCGTCGTACGAACGGATCACTTCCGGTACTCCCCGTCCGTGCGCAAGCTGTGCAAATTTCACGCGGTTGAGCAGCAACGAACGCTTCAGGCTCAGGTAAGGCGTGCTGAAAGCGATCACCTGTGCGCGCGACAGCGTCCGCGACAACTTACTAACGGCGAGATCGGCCTGGCCTTTAGCGAGCAGGCTCACGACGTCATCGAAAGTTTTCGCGTCGCGGTTGAAGCGCACCTTCACGCCGAGCTTCTTGGCGATGTCGTCGGCGAGGGTAATGTCGAGGCCGGTCAGCTTGCCGAAGCGTTCTTCGAAGAACGGCGGCTGGTCGACGCCAAGCACCGCGACCACCAGCTCTCCTCGCCCGACGATACGTGCGAACTCAGGCGCGAGCAGCCGGCCGTCGGGCATCTGGACAAGTCCCGTCGATGTCGTCGGCAAGGCGGCGGCCGTCGTGGCTACAGCTACTGCTGCGGCCGGTGCGCCGGGCGCGCCGGGTTGCGGCGGCCGGCTGCCTGCCGCGCCGGCGGGCGACGCAGCCAGCGTGAGGGTGGCCGCGAGCAGCAGGGCCGCCCCGCGCCGCACGCCGCCCGTGATCGTGATGCGCGCCGCTTGCGCCACGCGGTCGAGGGTCCGGGCAAAACGGGTAACGGTAAAAGGCAGAGACGACATGAAAAGCACCAGTCTTAGAGAGTCGAGGAAGCGGGAACCGCGGCGAGGTCACTAGAACCTTGCGATGCACCTTGCGATGCCGGCTGCGATGGGGCGCTGTCGGTAGATACCGCTGAGCGGGTTGCCGAAGTCATTGGCGCATCGGCGGAAGGCGTTGCGCTGAAGCGCGCGCCGATCTCGATGCCCAGCACGAACAGCAGGACACAGAGCAACAACGCGCAGGCCGCGGCGATAGTCACCATCCGTGAAGTCATCGAAAAAACGTATTGCTGCATCGGGCTTATATCCTTAAGGAACCATAGTGGTGAACTGCGCGGGCGCAACGATCTGGATAACGCCTCCCCACGAGCACATCAACTTCGACGAGTTCTGCAGCGCCGGCTGCCCGCCGATCAGCACGGTCGGCGATCCGGGCACCCACGGCGCAGCCGTGACCGGCAGGCAGGGCATGGGCGTCAGCGCGCCGAGCGCGGCGGCGGTCGCTGCGGCGACCATCGGATTGCCCATGCAGCTGCATGTCCCGAATGGCATCACGTTGACCATCGGCAGGTGGTCCATCACGGTGGCCGCCGGCGCGCCGGACAGCACGCCGTTCACCGGCAGCACGCCGAGCGATCCGGGCGCCGCGCCGAAGCTGCATTGCAGCGTGGTCCCTGCTGTGACCTGAATGCCCATGTCTAGCCCCTGACCCATTTTTCAAAATGCTTCACGAGCCGCGGCGCGGCCGGCGCGCTACCAGGTGCCGGCGCTGCGTCCACCTTGCGCCATTCGCCTTGCGGCTTGCCCTGCTGGAAGGCGCGCTCTTCGATCACGGAACCGTCGGGTGCGAAACGGCGGATAGTTCCATGCAGCAGATTCGCCCGGTAAGGTGACGACTGAACCAGCGCGCCGTCGCGTGCGTACTCGCGCGTTTCGCCTTCGAGCAGTCCAAGGCGATAGTTCATGCGCCGGACGATCACGCCGTCAGTCATGAACAGCGCCTCGCGATCGAGTTTTCCGGCCTCATACGTCATCCGTGACGTGACGAGTCCCGACGGTGCATACGACACGCTCTCGCCATGCAGCACGCCGTGTACGTAGTGCTGACGCGCGGCGAGGCACCCTTCCTGATAGACCGTCACCACGCCGTGCGCCTTGCCGTTCAGGTAGTGCGCGTGCTGCAGCGGCACGCCTTGCTCGTCGAACGAGCGCAGCGGTCCGTTCAGTGCGCCATGCGCAAAGTTGGCTTGCAGCAGCAGGGTGCCGTCGGGCGCATAGCGCGTGCTCTCACCATGCGGCACGCCGGCAATCATTGACGCGCGGCCGGCGAGGCGGCCCGCTTCGTCGTGTTCTTCGACGATCTGCGTGACTGCATCTTCCGACGATGCGGATGCGGGTGCGGCTGTTGCAACTGGCGGTGACAGGAAAGTTTCGATCGCTTGCCTCAATTCAGTTTGACCAGGCCGCCCTTGAGCGCGAGCATGCCGCCGCCGTCGACGGTTTGCGTCGCCGACGCCTTGTGTGAAATCGTCATGCCTTCGCTGCTCAAGGTCGTTCCCGCCTTGCTCGCGTGCGTCGTGCCGCCCTCACTGGCCAGCGACGTGCCCGCCTTGATGCTGACCGATCCCGTCACGTCGATCACCAGGTTGCCGGTGACCTTCAGCGTGTAATTGCCGCTGACGTTTTGCGTGAAGGCAGCATGGTTGGTGTGCGTCTCGTCACCGGTCACGCCGAGCGTTCGGCTGCCCTTGACGGTGTGCGTTTCCTTGCCGGTCTGCACGTCGATCGTACGGTCGCCCTTCTGGATGACATGCGATTCGGCACCGGCAATCACCGTGGTGGTCAGCGCGTTTTCGATTGCGACGTTCAAGTCTTTTTGCGCGTGGAAATAGAGCTCTTCGGAATCGAGCTTGTCTTCCATGCGGATTTCGTTGCCAGCAGTACCGCCCTTTGATGAACGCGAGCGCATCACGCTTTGCGTCTGCAACGAAGGCAGCGCGACGGGCGTCGCGTTCTGGCCGTTGTAAACACTACCCGTCACCAGCGGCCGGTCCGGGTCACCGTCGACGTAGCTCACGACCACTTCCTGCCCAATGCGCGGCAAGAACAGATGCCCCCATCCCTGGCCTGCCGATGATTGCGACACGCGCACCCAGCATGAGCTGTTTTCATCGGCGCCGGCACTGCCGTCCCAGTAGAACTTCAGCTTCACGCGGCCGTTTGCATCGGTCCAGATTTCTTCGCCGGACGAGCCGACCACTTTCGCGGTGTGCGTGCCGGCGACCAGCGGACGCGGCGTCGTGAGCGGCGCGCGAAACGGCACCGATTCTGGAAACACATGGAACTCGTTGCTATAGGTATCGTTGGACGCCGTGTGCGTGACGGCGCGCACCACATACGACACATTGAGCGCGCTGTTCACATGCCCGCTCAACGCGAACGACGTGCCCGCCGTCAGCGCGTAGCAGTAGCTGGCGCCGCGCCCGGTCTGCTGCTGGACGGTTTGCGCGGCGAGCCGGACTGCGGATTTACGCGTGCCGTCCGCGCTGGTCGCGTACTTGCCGGGAAACGTATAGCGCCGTCCGGTGGGTATCGACGCGCTTGCGCTCGACGATGCCGTCGAACTGGCCGCGGTGAGATAGTCGTAATCGGCAAGCACGTGGACGCCTGACACGATGTCCTGCGTCATGGCAAATTCAGCGACGCGTTCGGCACGCGGCGCCACGCTACTGTCCGGTGAAAAATACAGCGTGGGCTGGCCGACTTCGTGCGCCGACGCGCTGTCGGCGAGCACCATGGTGTGAGCGCCGTTGGAGAAGGTGAAGAAGTAGAAAATGCCTTCCTCTTCCATCAGCCGCGAGATGAAATCGAACGCGCTTTCGTCGTACTGCACGCAGTATTCGCGCACCGCATAGTCGGTACCGCTGATGCGCAATTCGAGCGGTACCTGGAAGGTGCCCAGCACGGTCTTGACGATATCGAGCGCGCTCTGGTTCTGATAGATCATCCGGTCCTGGCCGAGCGTCAGCAACCACAAGCGCGGCGCCAGTTCCGCCGAATAGAAACCGTATTGCGAGTTTGCGCCCGTGTGCGCGAAGCGCTTGACGATACCGTTGAAGTAGCGCGCCGTGCCGACCTGATCCTTGACTGTCACCGTGACACCCTTGCCGATGATCGTCTGTGCGTCGAGTGCCTTGTTCGTCGAGTGCATCCGCAAGTCGAAATGAAACGGCTCGGAAATCGCCTCGCGACCGCCGAACCCGTCGAGCAGCAGCACATCTGCACCGAACGGCGTGGTGACCGATACGAAGCAGTCAGCTTGGCTGGGCACGGTCGACATGCTGCTACGCCTCCTCGACCGACAGGAAGCGGAATTCGATACCGCCTGCATCGTTCAGCGCGAGGTGCACGCCGCCGAACGGTTCCGCGATCGAGATGCGTTCCAGCACCTGGCGCGCGAGCTCAGGCAATACCGATTGCGTCAGGATGTGATCGACATTGCGCGCGCCGCTATCGACTTCCTTGCAGCGCTCGGTAATCAGCGCGGCCAGCGGTTCGTCCCACGTCAGGCGCGCATGATGATTGCGCTCGAAACGCTGCGCGAGCCGCGTGAGCTTCAGGTTGACGATGGACGTGATCTGCGCGTCGCCGAGCGGGTAGTACGGCACGAGCACGAGACGGCCGAGAAACGCCGGGCTGAACTGCTTGAGCAGCGCCGGACGCAGGCGCTCTATCAGCGCCTCGGGTTCCGGGCGCCGGCCGCCCTGGCACGCGTCGGTAATGATGTCTTGTGCCGCATTCGAGGTCAGCAGGATCAGCGTGTTCTTGAAGTCGATCGGCACGCCTTCGCCGTCTTCCATCACGCCCTTGTCGAACACCTGAAAAAACAGTTCGAGTACGTCAGGATGGGCCTTTTCCATTTCGTCGAGCAGCACGACGCTATACGGGCGACGCCGGACCGCTTCGGTCAGCACGCCACCGCGTCCATACCCCACATAACCCGGCGGCGCGCCCTTCAGGCCCGACACGCTATGGGCTTCCTGGAACTCGGACATGTTCACGGTAATCATGTTGCGCTCGCCGCCGTACAGCGTATCCGCGAGTGCGAATGCGGTTTCCGTCTTGCCGACACCGCTCGGTCCGACCAGCAGGAATACGCCGACCGGTTTGCCTGGATCGTCGAGATCGGCGCGGAACGTGCGCACCCGGCGCGCGATTGCATCGAGCGCCTGGTTCTGGCCGACCACGCGCTCGGCGAGCTTGTCCTGCAGATACAGCACCGTGTGCAGTTCGTCGGCGAGCATCCGGCCAACCGGAATTCCGGTCCAGCCGGAAATTACCTTGGCCACCATGCCGGAATCGACGCAGACCGGCACCATCGGCTCATCGCTTTGTACGGCTTCGAGCCCCTTCTCCAGGCGCGCAAGATTCGCCGTCAACGAGGCACCGTCTTCACTATCGTCGCCTTCCGCCGCCTTGCTTTCGTCCGCCAGATAGAGGCCGATCTTCTTGCGCCACGCGATGATCTCGCCGACCGCGTGCTTCTCCGTGACGAGCTTGTCGCTCAGCCGCGCGTGCTGTGTACGGTGCTCCTCGAGTTGCTTCGTGATGCCGACGATCGCGTCGGCGTGATCGCTTCCCGTGGCGGCTTCGTGACGCAGGATGCGCAACTGGTTCTCGTTGGTCTCGATCAAGCGGCCCAGCGCCTCGATTTCCTCGGGCACACCGTTCTGCCCGATAGCAACCCGCGCGCAGGCGGTGTCGAGCACGCTGATCGCCTTGTCGGGCAACTGGCGTCCGGAAATGTAGCGATGCGACAGCTTGACGGCATCGCGCACCGCGTCGTCGAGAATCTCGACGCCATGATGTTCCGCGAGCTTTTGCACCATGCCGCGCAGCATGTCGATAGCAACCGCCTCGGTCGGCTCCTCGACCTTCACCACCTGGAAGCGCCGCGCAAGCGCCGGATCACGTTCGACGTATTTCTTGTATTCCGCCCAGGTCGTCGCGGCGATGGTACGCAGTTCGCCGCGCGCGAGCGCTGGTTTGAGCAGGTTGGCCGCATCGCCCTGTCCCTCGCTGCCGCCTGCACCAATCAACTGATGGGCTTCATCGATAAACAGGATCACGGGCACCGGCGACGCCTTCACCTCGGCGATCACCGACTTCAGCCGATTCTCGAATTCACCTTTCACGCCGGCGCCTGCCTGCAACAACGCGAGATCGAGCGAGCGAACCGACACGTTCACCAAGGCGGGCGGCACGTCGCCCTGCACGATGCGTTGCGCGAAACCTTCGACGACTGCAGTCTTTCCGACACCCGCCTCGCCCGTCAGGATGGGATTGTTCTGGCGCCGCCGCAGCAACACGTCGATCAGTTGGCGGATCTCAGCATCGCGGCCGCGGATCGGATCGATCGCGCCTTCGCGGGCTAACGCGGTGAGGTCAACGGTGTACTGGTCAAGCGCAGTGCGGTGCGTGCCGCCCCCCGGTCCGCGCGGCATCGACGGCATCACGGGTTGCATGGGCGAGGCAGCCGTTTCACCGGCGACGGCTGCTGCCTCGGCGGGCTTGCCCGTGACTGCAGCGGTGCGCGCGGCGGCCCCGCCAGCGTCTTCCGCCGAGCCGGCCAGCACGGTCGGCAAAAGCTCGCGCAACGTCGCGCGCGGAATATTCAGCAGCGCCGGCGCCGATTCAAGCAGCAGGCCGCGCAAGCTGTCGACTTCGAGCAGCGCCAGCAACAGCGTGCCCGAGCGGATCTGTTGCTCCGCGAGCAGCATCGAACTCAACAACCACGCTTCCTGGAAGAGTGACGAGAAATTCGGCGACAGGGCCGGCGTGCGGCCGTTGCCGCGCTTGAACTGGTCGACCGATTTCTGCAGTTGCGCAATCAGCGTGTCCGGCTTGATCTGGAAATGCGCGAGGATCGCGTGCAGATCGGGCGCGTCCAGTTCCAGCAACGTCAACAGCAGATGCTCGACATCGACGTTGTAATGCGTCTGCCGCACGCACAGTTGCGCGGCCTGTTCCATCGCGTGCTTGCACTCCGGGTTGAGCCGGCTCAGCAGCGTACGGATATCAATGTTCATGCGCTGCATCCTTCAAAGTGATGCTCGGGTTTGGTGGCCGCGCGCAGCGCGAGCCGGACCGGCGCCGGCGCTGCGGCGGTCGTGCCGCTTGTTTGGGTGGATTGAGCTTCGCGGGCTGGCTCGCCGTCATTTGCGCCACCTACCCATGAGGTCCAGCCGAGCCGGGCCGCATTCACGCCGCCGAGCGCACAGGTCACCCGTTGCGGCGCGAGTTTCAGCACGAACTCCACATCGAAATCCTGTTGCACGTAACAGTGGATCAGCCATTGCGCCAGCGCGTGATCCGAGCCGCCAGGAAGCAACGCGGCAAAGCGCTTACGCGATAGATCCGCGAACTCAATGCGAATGCCTGCCGCCTGGTCCCACGCCCGGCGCCCGAGCATGCTCTGTCCGCCGAGCCGGGGCGCGCGTGAACCCACCCGCGCGAGCCGCATCGAATCCGTCTTGTCGATCTCGCGCCAGCCGCCGACAAACTGCACACCGCGCACCGGCATCCCGAGGCGATCGGACAACAAGGCAAGCAGGCCCGTCATTGAACGCGGCGCTGCACTGAGCAGCCCGGCGTGACGCAGCCACAGCCGTTCGTCGTGCGGGCCTCGCATCGCACCGTGCAGGCCAAGGTTGCTCAACGCATCGAGACAGATAGCCAGCGCCGATGAATGCGGCGAGCGCCAGTTCAGACCCGGCGCATGCTTTTTGCGGCTGCGATAGAGAAAGCACAGGAAGCGGTGATTGAAAATATCGAGCAGGTCGGCGGTTGCGGAGTCGCGCTGTGCACGGCCTTCCAGCACCAGTTCGGTAAACGGCATGGGCAACGGACCGTTCGCGCCGGCCAGCGTCAGCACCGGCGTCGAGAGGGTGTAGGCCGGGCGTTGTGCATAAGCTGCACTAGGTGCGTGAGACGCATCGTGCGGCTCGTGTTCATGAGCTTCATTAGCATCACGAACGGATTGGCGCTTCGGCAACTCGCCGCGCCGCACGCTGCGGACATCGCTTGGCTCGAAGGTAAGCGACACAAAACCGCTCAACCGCACGCCTTCGCCCGCGCCATTACCGCGCCCGAGCGGACGCGCGTGAGGCACGGCACGCTCAAGCAGACTGATGGCCTGGAACAGGTCGAATCCTTGTGGATTCGCGATGAGCCGGGCGATCAGAGCAGCTGCTGGCAACCGGTCATCGGCTCCCATTGCTTCCATATCTCGTCTCCACGGCGCACGACCAACCGCACAAAAGAATTAACCGATGTGTACATCGCGAAAAAGCGCGCGAGCACCGCGCCCATCAGCAACGGCGAGCCACCAACGAACGCATGGGCGTCGAACTCGATGCTGACTTCGGTACCGCGGCAGTATCCGCGCCATGCGTCGGCGCCAACATGCGCGGTCACGTTGCGCGCCTGGATGCTCTTGATGCCGTGAATCTGGTCTTGCTCGCGGGTGCTCTCCGACGCAAACAGTCGCAGCATTTCCTGCAACTGCTTGTGCCCCGTCGCGCCGCTCACGAGCGAGTGATAGTTGAGCGTCAGCATCGAGATCAACCGCCATAGCGTCTCGCTGCCAAGCGGCGGACTGCGCTGCGGCGTCGGTTCATAAAGACAACGCACCCGCACGTTCTGCGATACCTTTTCGACCAGCATGCGCGCGCCGACCGGCAACTGTTCGGCAAGGTGCCGGTTGGTGCACATCACGTTCGCGTAGACGACCGGCTCGGTCGGCTGGCTGCTGACATTGCCTGCGTCGACGAAGCTCAGGAACATGTCGGTGCCCTGCACGTTCTCGCGCAAACTATGCTCGCGGCGCGCGGACCAGAAGACGGTCGCGCCGTTTGCATCGACGTGGTCGATCGCCGAGAACCCCGGCACGGTGGCCGAGCGTTCCATCGACGGGTCCGATGCAACTACGGAGACAATCGAATGAATTTCGGTCATGGCGTCGCGCCGCTGGTCCGCGACCAGCCGATATTCGTACTGCCGATGATCGATCGCGATGGGTTCGCTGGTCTGCGAGAACAGGTTCACGATCGGCGTGCAGCCGAGCTTGAAATGTTGCGCGCTCAGCATGCCGAGTCCGCGCGGCACGCGTTCGAGATGCAGGACGATTTCGCACGTGCGGCCAGTGCCAAGGCGGCCAGCCAGATGGTGCAGATCGAAGAAATGAAACTTGCGCGGAAAGGCGAAATATTCCTGCATCAGCCCATAGGCCGGCTGCGCATGCGGCGGCTGCGGCAACACATTGTCGGCTTCCGCGTACCCCACTTCGCGCCAGGCCGACGCGGATAAAACGACACCCCCGCCCCCCTCCGGCCGCAGCGATACATCGGTCACGCTCGACGCCAGCAGTTCATAGAGCGGCATCGTCACCATCCAGTCGCCGTGCAGATGGATGCGCAATTGCTTGAGTTCGAGCTCCCCGAAATCGACACCCGGTTCGCACTCGAGCGTGAGGCGCAGCGTGGAGTCGTCGCCGAATGCCGCGCGGCTGATCCTCAGCGGCCACAGGACGGTCTCCCACGCCGTGCGGAACCGGCAGGCGTCACCGCTCTCAGTGAGCGCCTGCAGGCCCGTGTGACGCGCCACCTTGAAGCCCGCCGTCACCTTGCCCTGGCTCGGATCGAGTTCGAACTGTGCGACGGTCATCGACGGCATCGGCTGGACGAGCGACGGGCAAACGTTGTCCAACAAGGCCGAAGCAACTTGCGGGAATTCCTGATCGAGATCGCGATGAACACGCGCCGCCAGAAATGCCGTGGCTTCGATCAGCCGCTCGGTGTGGGGATCCAGCGATTCAGTGCCATGCAGCGAAAGCCGCGCCGCGACCTTCGGATAGCGCTGCGCGAAATCGGCGCCCTGCGTGCGCAGATAGGACAGCTCGCGTTTGTAGTACTGCAGGATATCGTCGCGTGCCGGATCAGCCATGTTCCACCCAACGCGGGTCCGCGGTGTAATGGCCGGAGGATGCCAGTTCAAAGGCCACATGGCCCACGCCGGTTCCTTCACGTATCTGGCCGCCGATCAGCAGGACCGCGTCGGGCGCGCAATCGGCGGGGAAAGTAAAACCGACAGTGACATTCGTGAGACGCGGTTCGAACAAGGTGATCGCGTGCCGGATAGCCGCGGCAATGGCGTCGCGATCGCCGCCCGAGCGCAACGAACGCTCCGAGAAGTCCGGCACGCCGTAGTCGATCACACTGCCGTCGGTTGTACCGAACGCTTCGAAGGTGAGCCGCGAACGTGTGTTCAGCAACCTGCCCAGATCGCGCGCCACCGAATCCCGGAGCACATTCTTGCCCGGGAGAAGGGTCTCGCCGCTAGCGGCGAGACGGTCGAACAGGGGCATGACTGAGCCCCTTGAAGTTGCCGACATGACGCGAATACTCCTGATACAGATAAACAGATTGTGAAACGTCTTGCGCGTGGCGCGACCTACCCTCGGCTATCAGGCAGCCGGTGCGACAGCGACGTTCTTCGACAGATCCCAACCGAACGACGCGTTGCCCTTCTTGGTCGAGTCGATGTTCTGCTGTGTGTATTCCGAAGTCATCTGCGTGAAGTTCAGCGAGAACGTATCGCCCATTTCACCGCCGCCGCTTGTACCGATCGACGACACCATCGAATTGGTCAGCACGTACTTCATATGCAGCATGAACTTGCCGTTTTCATTACGGCCGATCGACAGCGTCGCGTCGCCAAGCTTCGTACCTTGCGCGCAAGCCGCGAAGAGACCGGGCGTTGCCTGGTCGGTGCTCTTGGAGAACGAGAACTCCTGGAAATTCGGGCGGCCGAGCGTGCGTTCCGTATTGGTCGCGTCCATGCCCATCGGCAGCGAAACGGCGTGCGAGAACGAGTGGATCACGATCTGATCGGCGTAGCCGTCGATCAGCGCGTTACCCTTGATGTCCTTGATGGAGAGAAGAATCGTATCCATGACTGTCCTGGTTTAATTGGGTAGGTGAGCAAAGTTTGCGTGCGGCCGGGCCGCACGCCATGCATCAGGCTGCCGCTGCGGGCAGTTCCGCCACGAGACGGATCGACGCGGTCAGTTCTTCCATCTGGAAATGCGGCTTCAAGAAGCAGGTTGCGCGATACGCACCCGGCTTGCCCGGTACTTCCGTCACGTCGACACGCGCTTCACCCAGCGGGTAGCGCGCCTTCGACGCCTGTGATGCAGACGGATTAATCAGCACGTAGTCGGCAATCCAGTTGTTCAAGTAACTTTCGACATCGGCGCGCGTCTGGAAGCTACCGATCTTGTCGCGGATGATGACCTTCAGGTAGTGCGCGAAGCGCGAAGCGGCGAGCACGTACGGCAGACGCGACGACAGTTGCGCATTCGCGTTCGCCGAGTCCTTGTTGTAGGCCTTCGGACGGTTAGCGGTCTGGCTGCCGAAGAACGTCGCGAAGTTGGAGCCTTTCGAATTGACGATCGCGATAAAGCCGAGGTCGTTCAGTTCCTTCTCGCGACGGTCGGTGATCGTTACTTCGGTCGGGCACTTCAGAACGACATCGCCTTCGCCGGTCTTGAACGTGTGAGCGACCATGCCGTCCACCTTGCCGCCGCCTTCAACGCCGCGAATCGCCGTCGACCAGTTGTATTTTGCAAAGGCGTCGGTAATGCGCAGGCCCAGTTGATACGCCGAGTTGGCCCACAAGTACTTGCTGTGGTCCGTACCGTCGACGTTTTCCTCGAAGCTGAAGCTGTCCACCGGCTTGGTCTTCGCGCCATACGGCAAACGTGCGGCGTACGACGGCAGCACGAGCGACACGTAGCGGGAATCCTCTGAGTCGCGGAAGCTGCGCCATGCGGCGAGTTCGGCGCTTTCGAATGTCTTCGACAGATCGCGCGTGACGCCCAGTTCCGTGTACGACTTCATGTCGAACAGGCTCGGTGCGGCGGCGGTGATGAATGGTGCGTGGGCAGCGGCGGCCACCTTCGAAATGCGTTCGAGCAACGCAATGTCTTGCGGATGACGGCCGAAGCTGTAATCGCCGATCAGCAGCGAATACGGATAACCGCCGAACGTGCCGTATTCCTCTTCATAGATCTTCTTGAACAGCACGCTCATGTCGTGATCGACGGCCGTTTCGAGATCTTTCAGCAGTTCTTTCTTCGTGACGTTGAGCAAGCGCAGCTTCAGCTTCGTGCTCGTTTCAGTGCCGTACACCATGTCGTGCAGACCCGTCCATGACGCTTCGAGCGCCTGGAACGCCTGGTCATGCATGATCGCGTTGAGTTGATCGGTCAGGAGCGAATCGATTTCGGCGACGCGTTCGTTGATCATCGCGACCACGGTCTTGTCCGGACTCGTGCGCATGCCTTCGTCGAGAATCTGCGACGCGAGTTGCCCGATCAGCTTCTTCGCGTAGACGCTTTGCGACTCCTCGACCGCCATGTTGCCTTCATGAACGATACGTTCAAGCAGGCTCAGTTCGGCGACGGGCGCCGTTGCTTCGAGTGTCTGGGTATCGCTTGCCGCCGTACCGGCTGCATTCTTGCTTGCCATCTGGATCACCTATGAAAGTTCGTTACGCCCGCGGTTGTGGGCATGCAATGCCACTGCGTCCCGATGTGCGCCGTTGTGCGCCGTTGTGCGCCGGGGTGCACATTACGCAGCGGGTGCGACCTCGTTAGCGGCCGGCTCGGCCACAACCACGGCGGCAGGCTTGTCCCCGGCGTGGGCCTGGCTTTGAACTTTCTTCAGTTCCTCCGAGTTTTGGACGATGCGCTCCAGCATCAGGTCGAGCTCGTCGTTACCGTCGAGTTTGGCAAGCAGGTCACGCAGCTGCTGACGTGCTTCCAGGAGCTTGGCCAAGCGCGGGACCTGCTGCACGATGGCTTCCGGATGGAAATCGCCGAACTTGGCGAACTTCAGTTCGACCTTGAGGTTGCCCTCGCCTTTCATCGTGTCGGGAACCGACAGGTCGAGACGCGGCGCGATCTTGCTCATGATCTCGTCGAAGTTGTCGCGATCGATTTCGACCAGCCGGCGCTCTTTCAGCTTCGGCAGCGGTTCTGCCGGTTGGCCCGACAAATCGGCGAGAAGGCCGACGACCATCGGCAATTCACGCTTTTCAATTGCGTCGCCGATTTCCACGTCATAAGTGATCTGGACGCGCGGCGGGCGATTGCGCCCGACCCACTTCTGCAAACTATTGGACATTCGTATCTCCCAGGAAAGCTCGAATACATTGAGAAAACCGTCCCGCTCGCCACGTTTTTGAAGGCGACAGGCAAATCAGGTAATTCGGGGTAGAACACGCAGGAATCGGAGTACAAGGACAGGCGCGCGCAAACGCCGTTTAAACGCCCTCAAACGTATATCGGCAGGGGGTTTTCGGTTCTTTAGACTTATTATTCGAAGCGCGGGTATGTACCTATAAGCGGACTGTGCAGGCTGCCTTCATTTAGAAGCAATACAGTGGTTTTGATCGTGACGACCGTGCGAAACAGGTATAAAGCAGGCGTGAAACGGTATTCATCTGATTAATACAAAAGTAATGTGTAAATATTTGTCTAATTAATAGCGAGATATTTAAGCGGCTATTCTTCTTATAAAATATCGCCGTATTATGACAATCGCGAAATCGACCGTAGGCACGCCCCTGAGTAATCAGCATGGCTAAGCGGCTGGCGAGGTATAACGCCCGCGCTACTGCGGAACCAGGACGTTCGACTCGTTGATCAAGGAGGGGCAAGTGCGAACCAGCGACGGCCCCCGCAGCGCGTCGGCGAAGCGAGGAACCCGCCGACGCCGGCTATTGGCAGAACAACGCGCCGTGCGCGCGTATCAACCCATGCGCGCACATTCCACCTGTAGAGTGCCTAGGTTGCGGCGATGAACGCTGCGGCCTTGCCGGCCATCGTATCGTTGCCGTGATGGTGCACGGCGTGATCGAGCAGACCTTGGATACTGCCGCGCGTTTCCGTTGGACGCGCCTGGAACTTGAAGCCGGCACTCTGCATATACCGCGCGCCGAAACCCTTGAGCCGCGCAAAATAGGCCACGCCGCTGTTGTAAGTCGCTCGATCAACCACCTCGCGACCCGTTGTCGCTTCGTCGCTGAACAAATTGACCAGCGTCATCAGGCTGCCGCAAATTCCCGTATTGAGGGTGAGCATCGGGATCAGTGGGCTGGCATCGCAACCTTCCTGAAAGAACGTCTTGAACTTCTCCAGGTCATGGATGATGCCGCCTCGGGTGGGATCCATATTCGGCTGGAACTCCAGGCCGCGCGGGCCCGGATCGCGCGTGGCCAGCTCGCGCTCCGCCAGGTAGAAATCGCGTGCCTTGACGAGAAACGCATTGATCTTGCTTTGCTCCCACAGGCGAAAAGTGAACTTCACCAGCCACTCGATGCCCGTAACAATCGCCGACACGAGGCTGCCCGCGCCCGGCAGGAACGAGTTCAGCGCCATGGAAATCACCCCTTTCAGCGTGGTCCACAGACCCTGGAAGATGCCCGATTCCATTTCGCCTTCAAGCGCCGCGGCAATCAGCTCGGGGTGTCCGGGGTTCAACTGGATCCGGCGCCGTTGAAGCCACGCGCCGACCTTTTCCGCCGCCGCGCGCAAGGTCTTGACGATACCCGCGCCAATGTCCATGGCCGCCCCAATAAAAGGCGCCGCGCTGGCGAGGCACTGGGTGACGACGATCTTGATCAGCGAACGCACGACGCTGCCGGCCAGGTTGAACGTGCCGGCTGACGAGCCGAGCAAGGCATTCTTGATTTTCTCGAAGGCCCACGTAACGGCGCTGTCTATCTCACGGCGCAAGTTGTTGAGCGTTTCTGTAATCGTGACGAACGCCGTGCCGACCAGGGTGGCCGGCAGCACCCAGGGGTTGAGAAACAAAGCCGGATCGTCCTTGATCATTTCAAAGCCGGCCTGGGTTGTCGGGTAGGTCCAGGTCACCTTCGACTTTACTATCGAGCTATGGGCGTTATCCATGCCGGGCCTGACGGTGCCTGTCGGCGACCATAGCCGCTCGCGGCCATTGGGCTGGCTGAAGCCGAACGTCTCGTCGATTATCTTGCCCGCCTTGGGCACCCCTTTGACGGCCGTCACGGCGCTCTTGGCGAGCGCCTGCCCAGACACCTGGTGCCCAGCCACTGCAACATGGCGGACGGACTGCGCAGCGCTGCCCAGATGCTGCATGTTGGTCGCGAAGCCAGATCCGACTGCGCCGCCCACGGCACCTACGCCCTCCATGGCGACGGTAAAGCAGTTCATGTCGATGTCGATATTGCCCAGCAGGTAGAGCACGCCATAGCGCGAGTGCGGGATATCGAATGTCTGGATCTTGCTGCGTGCGGCTACAGCCGACGGCCGGGGCGGTGCAACGGCGGTTGCCTCGCGGAATATGTACTCCATCAGGCCGCCGCTTCCGGTGTTGCGCGGTACTCGGGCCCAGTTGCCGCCTTTCTCGGCGACGTAGTCGTCAAGCGCGTCGCGCAGCTTAGCGGCCTTGAGCTGGTCGAAACGCGCCGTGCACCAGTCGGTGTACGCAGCATCGACCCGGCGTGTGCTCGCGCTTCGGGAACTGAGTGTTAGCGCCGTGCGCCGGATCCACTCTTGTGCAGTAACAACGGCCAACGGTTCTTTCGCGCCCATATCCCGATCCCCTGTCGCCGATCCAACGGCTTATCCTAGTATCGAACCTTATTTCATCCTGTAAGGTACGTGAACTTCTACGCTGAGCTTCTTTTGCATGCGCCGAAATACCGTCAAGTAGTTAACGGCGCGCGCGCGGCGGACTTTAGTACGGAAACCGAAATTTCGCGCAGGCTAAGCATGCTGGCTGCTCAGTGTTACAGGATGCGCGCGGCCATGATCGCGGGATGACGCTCTGCCCGACTTTCATCGAAACCGCCCTGACTGCTGACATGTTCGAGGCACACGGGTTTCGCCAATGGGTGACCGCCAAGATTGCGCTCGGCCGGGTGGGGCGCGTGGAAGAGATGATGGGCGCGGTCGTGTTCCTCGCGAGCGATGCAACGACACTGATGACCGGAAGCGCCCTCATGCTCGACGGCGGTTGGACCGCTGCCTGACTTGCCAGCGCAACGACGCGGGCGCAGCGTGTTGCGGCCGTTCAGGGCGTCGAAGCTCAACGCCCCCTTTACTGTAGAGCCGCCGATGTCACTCGGCATGCGCCCGATCAAACTCCCATACCGCCGGGAAACCCATCAGGTCGCACATATCCTTGAACGGCATCTGCTCGCTTTCAAGCGCTGCGGTGCCTTTCATCGCCTTGATTTCTCCGTACGCTTTTTCAAGTGCACGCGCCACGCTCAAGAAGCCCGCCGACGGATAGATCGCCAGCGCAAAGCCGAGCCGCTGCAATTCGGCGGGCGGCAATTGCGGCGTGCGCCCTCCTTCAACCACATTGACGAGCAAGGGCAGATCAAACGACTTGCCGATCTTTTCCAGCTCTTCCACGCTTTCCGGCGATTCGATAAACACCACATCCGCGCCCGCTTTCGCATACGCTTCGCCGCGACGCAATGCTTCATCGAGACCAAGCGATGTGCGTGCATCGGTTCGCGCGATGATCTGAAAGTCGGCGTCCTCGCGAGCTTCGGTGGCGACCTTGATCTTCTTCACCATGTCTTCAATCGAGATGACCCGTCGGCCCGGCGTGTGGCCGCACTTTTTCGGAAACTCCTGATCCTCCATCTGAATGCCCGCCGCGCCCGCGCGTTCGTAGCCACGCACCGTATGCGCGACATTGAGCAAACCGCCGTAGCCGGTGTCACCATCGCAGATCATGGGCGTCTTCGCCGTGCCGCAAAACGCGGTGACGCGGTTGATCATGTCGGTGTAGGTCGCGATCCCCGCATCCGCCTCGCCAAGGTAGGACGCTACCGTGCCGAAGCCCGTCATGTAGAGGCAATCGAAGCCCATGGTGTCGGCGACCCGCACGGAAATCATGTCGAAGATGCCGGGCGCTACGACAATCTCGCGCGACGCGAACTTGTTTTTAAGGGCTTTCCTGCGAGCATTGGCAGTCATGTGCTTGACCTCGGTGAATGAATGAATGGATGAGTCAGTGGAGCCGGTTGCCGGGAAGGTCGGCAGCAGGTTGATGAAGCAATTCGTCATCGGGGACGGCTGCGATTTCTTCGAGCGAACGCTGGTTCGTTTCGACGCCGAAAATCACAAGCACCACGACCATCAGCACGAGCGCGCCGCTGATGATCGACAGGACATCCTTGATGCCGCCCGACACGTACATCAACACGACCAGTTGTGGCGCAACGATGCCCGACAGCCGCCCCGCCGACCCCGCGACGCCATTTGCGCGCATGCGGTTTTCTGTGGCGAACAACTCGGGGATATACGTCGCGATACCAAGCGCGACCATGAGGTAGGTCAGCGTGAAGAGCGTGAAGCCGAGTAGCGTGGCCATCTCTACGCTCGTCGAGTTGCCGTAGAGCCAGCCTACAATTGCGGCCAGCACCGCAATGCCGATCAGCCCGTTCTTGCGGCCGATGCGATCGGCGATCAACACGCCGATCAGCGCGCCAGCGGGACCGCCGAGCGACATCAGTGTGGAATAACCGAGCGATGACGCCACGCCGAGCCCCTGCTTCATGAGGAACGTCGGCACCCACACGATGAATCCGTAGATCACCACGTTGATCGCTATCTGGATGGTCACCGCGAGCACAGTGCGGCGCAGCAGGGGCGGCCTGAACAGGCTGCCAAGCGTGGTAGCGCGGATCGGCGTAGCCGCGGGTTCGACGACAGGCGGCAATTCGCGTCCCTCTGCGGTCTCGGCCTCGATGCTCTTCAGGATCGCGTCGGCTTCATCCAGCCGCCCTTTCGATTCGAGCCACCGCGGCGACTCGGGCATCTTCTTGCGCAGCCGCCAGACGATCATTGCGCCAACGCCGACCAGCGCGAACATCGCGCGCCAGCCGATTGCCGGAATGACGAGGTAGCCGAGAAAGGTGGAAAAGAACAGCGCGGAGTTAGTGATCAGCGACAGATACGCCGACCATCGGCCGCGCACGGCAGGCGGAATGAATTCGCCGATGGACCCATAGCCCACCACGATTTCCGCGCCCAGCCCAAGTCCCATGAAGAAGCGGCACACGATCAGCCACGTCATGTTGGGCGCAAACGCGCCTGCCAGCGATGCCAGCCCGAAGATTGCCAGATTGAATTGATAGGTAAACTTCCGGCCTTTGGCATCGCCGAGAATACCGGCGGTGAACGCGCCAATCAGCATCCCTATGAAGGTGGAAGACAAAAACGCCGCGTTAAGCGTCATGCTCGACCAGCCGCTGCGGGTGAGCGCACCGAGCACGCCGCCGGCAAGGTAGATATCGAACGAATCGAGAAACATGCCGCCGCCAATCAGCCACAGGATTCGCCGGTGAAACCGCGACGTAGGCAACCGGTCGAGTCGCGCGCCTGCATGAACTGTACTACTTACCATTTTTTCGGCTCCGGTCAATGTTCGTTAGCGTTGAACGCCGCGCTCAACATATACCCACGGCCGCATCACCGCGTCATTGCGTTGAAACGCCAGGATGCGCGCGTTGAGTTTCATCGTCTGGTCGATTTCGTCGATACCTTCAAGCAAGGCTTCGCGGCGATCGTCAGGGAAATCGAATGCAATCTGATCGATACCGGGCGCCTGGATCGTGCGCGCCCGGAGATCGACGCGAAGCCGTTCACCGAGTGCGGCCGGCCCTGCCAGTGCTTCGATCTGTGTTGCGTCTAGGCGAATCGGCAACAGCCCGTTCTGCAGGCAGTTGGCGTAGAAGATATCGCCGAAGCTCTGCGCGATCACACAGCGAATACCGAATTCCTCAAGGGCCCAGACCGCCATCTCGCGCGAGCTGCCGCAACCGAAATTCGCACCGGACAGCAGGATGTGCGCGTCGCGAAATGGCGGCCGGTTGAGGACGAAGCCGCGGTCCTCGGTGCCATCGGCTTGATAGCGCAACATCTCGAACGCCCATGGCGCAAACTGCCCGCGCTGGAGTTGGGCAATCCGCTCCACACGTACGATCGTGTCCGTGTCGATGTTGTCGCTCATCAGCGGTGCAGCGATGCCTTCGCAAACAGTGAACGCTTTCATGCAACGGCCTCCCCTTCCTCTTCCCCTTCCAGCATGGAGATCCGGCCGGATATGGCGCTCGCCGCTGCCACGCTCGGACTTGCAAGATGCGTGAGCGCGCCCGGACCTTGCCTGCCGACGAAGTTGCGATTGGATGTCGATACGCAACGTTCGCCCGGCCCGACCCTATCGCCATTTGCGCCGACGCACATCGAACAGCCCGGCTCGCGCCATTCGAAACCGGCGTCCAGAAAGATCTGGTCGAGCCCTTCACGTTCGGCGTCGCGCTTGACCTCGATGGAACCCGGCACCACCCACGCCGTCACATGCGCGGCTACGTGCTTGCCTTTGACCACGTGCGACGCATTGCGCAAATCGCTCAGCCGGCTATTCGTGCACGATCCGATGAACACCCGGTCGATCCGCGTCTGATCGAGCCGCTGTCCCGACGTCAATTGCATATAGGCCAGTGCCTTCCTGAGCGACTCGCGCCGCGCGGGATCGGGTTCGCTGTTTGGATCGGGCACTTGCCCGTCGATTGCGATCACATGCTCCGGACTCGTGCCCCAGGTGATTTGCGGGCGAATGAGCGTGGCATCGATCGTAATTTCCTTGTCGAATACGGCGTCGTCAGCGCTCGCGAGCTGCTTCCATTGCGCGATGGCTTGATCAAGCGCCGCGCCCGTCGGCGCATACTCGCGGCCCTTTATGTAGGAGAACGTCACATCGTCGGGCGCGATCATGCCGACCTTCGCGCCGAGTTCGATCGACAGGTTGCACAGCGTCAGGCGCGCTTCCACGGCCAAGGCGCGGATCGCGGGACCCGCATATTCGATGGCATAACCCGTCCCGGCCGACGTGCCCAGCGCACCGATCAGATACAGGATCATGTCCTTCGCTTCCACACCCGGTCGAGTCGCGCCTTCGAAGCGCACGCGGAGGGTCTTCGGCCGCTTCTGCCGGATCGTCTGCGTGGCGAGCACGTGTACCTGTTCCGTCGAACCAATACCAAACGCAATCGCGCCGAGCGCGCCATGCGTGCAGGTATGGCTATCGGCGCAGACAAGCAGCAGCCCCGGCAAGGTCAGTCCAAGTTCCGGACCAATCACATGCACGATGCCCTGACGGCCGTCATCGACATCAAAACGCGGGATAGAGAGCCGCGCCGTCTGTTCGCGCATCGTCGTGATCGCGATGGTGCTCCAGGCTTCATCGCCGGCAGTGCGGCCCGGGCGCGTCGAGATCACGTGATCGAGCGTGGCGAACGTGAGCGACGGATCATGCACTTGCGCGCCGCGTGCTTCCAGTTGGCGAATGGCCGCCACGCTCGTCAGCTCGTGCATCAGATGACGGTCAACATGCAGCAGGCTCACTCCACCCGGCAATTCCTCGATGACGTGCTGATCCCAGATTGTGTCGAACAGGGTCTTGGCCACGTTTCGGTACCTCTTCGTTGGGCGGGATGGAACCCTCGGCCGCCTTTGCCTACCGCGTCACTTTCACTCGGGAAGCTTCAGCGTTGGCAGCTTGACGAGTTCATCGGCTGAATGCCACAGATGCCGCCGCATGGCTTCCGCAGCGGCATCGGGGTCGCCCGCCAGAATTCCGGTCGCGATCGCCTCGTGTTCAGCCAGCGAATTGCGCACGATCTGGTCAACGCCAATGCGCTGACGCAACTGGATCATGAACACCGGCAGTTGATACTTGTCGATCAATTCACTTAATTGAGGATTGCCACACATGTCCACGATGATCCTGTGGAACTGCCGGTTGTCCACCACGAACGCCTGGAAATCCGGCTGCGTGAAATGACGTCGTCCACGCTCAAGCACTTCGGTAAAGCGGGCGCGGTTGTCGCCTTCATCAATCACCTGGGCCGCGCGCCGCGCCGCATAGCCTTCGAGCGCCTCGCGGATCTGGTAGATGTGCGCGATTTCATCGACGGATAGACGGCGCACCACCGCGCCTCGATTCGGAATGAGGTCGACCAGGCCATCGGCGGCAAGACGCCGGAACGCTTCGCGCAACGGGCCACGGCTGATGCCGAGTTCTTCGACCAGATCGCGCGATATCAAGCGTTGACCGGGCACGAGACTGCCCTCGAGAATCTTGCGCTTCAGCAAGTCGGCGGTGCGATCGACCGTCTCGCCGGTGCGCAAGACCGGTTCGAGCACGGCGTGGACGGCGTCGTCAGCGTGTTCGACTGATTCGTAATTCATGGTCTGCATGGTTGGACACGGCGTAAAACGCCATGCCGTTTATCTAAAGTATCAATCAAAAGTGTAGGACAAAACTTCAAGTAATCCGGCTGATTAATGCCGGTGTTTACCCGTGACGAAAACACTAGACTCCATTTTTATAGGGGTTTTAGCGCGATTTAGGTGTAAACAAGCATGCCGAGAACGCCTCCGGGTGCGGAAAAGTATCCTACACTTTTGGCATAGACCAACCAAAAGCCGACGTTCAGGAGACATCCGATGAAAGCCATCCACGCGCTGGCGCGGCTCGCCGCATGCGCTGCATTCGTGACTGCGAGCGCCGCCGGCACCACGAGCCAGGCCGCCACGCTGACGGTGACGCACTGGATCGACGGCATGTACGGCGTGCCCTTTGCAGTGGCGCTGGAGAAAGGCTACTTCAAGCAGAATGGCGTCGATGTCACCGGCTTCATCACGTCGGAGGGCGGTGGCACGTCGGTGCGCAACGCGATGGCATCCGAGATTCCCTACGGCGAAGTCGCGTTGCCGGCGGCTATCGCCGCAATCAAGCAAGGTGTGCCGATCACGATCGTCCATAGCGGTGTGCAGAGCGTGGCCGACTTGCTATGGGTCGAGTTGAAGGACGGCAACGTGAACGGCATTGCGCAGATGAAGGGCAAGACCATCGGCTATAGCAGTCCGAAGTCGATGACCGAAATGATCACGATCGTCGGACTCGAGCGCGCGGGATTGACGGGCGAGGTTCAGCGCAAGCCCGTGGGCGCATCCGGCACGATGATGATCGCGCTGCAGCAGCACGCCGTGGATGTCGCGTATATGACTGAACCCTCGTTCAGCGCGCGTAAGGATCAATTGAGGATCGCGTTCCGCTCAACCGACATCGTGCCCGCCGAGACGCAGACCGTGGGCGTTGTGCGCACTGACTATTTGAAGGCGCATCCGGATACGGTGAAGGCGATCATTGATGCACGCAGCAAAGGCGTTCGCTATCTCATTGCACATCGTGAGGAATCCGCACAAATTCTCGCGAAGGCGTACAAGATCGACCCGGCGATCGCAAAATCCGCGATCGACAACTGCCTCGACACGGATCCGAATTACTGGAGCACGGGCCGCTTCAACTACACGAGCATGGACGAAGTGGTCAAGGGTCTCGTGCTGATCAAGGCGATCGAGCCGGGTCCGTTTGACTGGAAGAAGATCGTCGATGAATCCATGCTGCCGGCAAGCGAGCGTTCCAAGTGAGGTTGTCGATGAAACGCGTACCGCTAACGGTCGTGCCGGATCGCACATTGGAATGCACACCAGACCACATGCCCTCCGCGATCCATGCCGTCCTCACCGACGTCACGCGCATCTACGCCGGTCAGAAAGGCAAGCCGCCGTTTCATGCGCTCGGGCCTGTCAGCCTGACCCTGCAGGCGGGCGAGTTTTTCTCGGTGGTCGGCCCGTCCGGGTGCGGCAAGTCCACGCTGCTCGATGTCATCGCGGGTCTCAATGCCGCGAGTTCCGGGACTGTCACGTTTGAGGGCGTGCCGGTGCGTGACAAAGTGCCGGAAGGCGTTGCCATCGTCTTCCAGGAGGACGCGACGTTTCCCTGGCTCGACGTCTACGATAACGCCGCGTTCGGAGCACGCCGCGCCGGCGTGGCCGAGAACGAGATCCGCGAGCGTGTGGAGCATGCGCTCGCGTTCATGGGTCTCAAGGCGTTCACGCATTCGTATCCGGTGCAGCTCTCAGGCGGCATGCGCCAGCGCGTGTGCATTGCCCGCGCGATGGTCGTTCGCCCGCGCCTCATGCTGCTTGACGAACCCTTCGGCGCGCTCGATCAACAAACGCGCCTGCTGATGGGCGAGGAGATACTCAACCTCTGGCGCGAGACCGGCGCGACAGTGATGCTGATTACCCATTCCATCGATGAAGCCGTCATGCTCTCCGACCGTATCGGCGTGATGTCGTCCTGTCCGGGACGCTTCATCGAAACCATCCATACCGGCTGGTCGCGGCAGCGCGACAGCAACACCGCGCTCGACCCGCGCTTCGGCGAACTGACGGCAACGGTCTGGCGCCTGCTGCGAGGCGAGGCGCTCAAGGCGCTCGGGAACCAATCATGAAGCTCGCGGCGCGGTGGCGTCTGGCGCTTGTCGTGGCGTTTGTCGCCGCGCTGGAAGTCGCGAGCCGGTGCGCGTGGATCGATCCCGTCTCGTTCATTCCTCCCTCGAAAATGGCGCAAGGCGCGTGGGCGCTGCTGGCATCGGGCGACTACACGAACGACATCCTGCAGACGCTGGCCAATGCGTCGCTCGCGGTAGTGCTTGCGGTTGCGGGTGGCTTCTTTTTCGGGGTGTGCCTCTTCAAGCTGCCGCGCCTGCGCCGCGTGGTCGACCCGCTCCTGCTCTCGTACTACGCAGTGCCCATCTTCGTGGTGTATCCGGTGCTGATCGTCATCTTTGGCCTAAACCGCTGGCCGTTGATTGCGATCGGCTTCCTGTTCGGTGTCGTCGCGATGGCGACCAACACGCTCAACGGACTCGAACGCGTTCCGCCCGTGCTGTTGCGCTCGGCTCGCGCCATGCGCATGAGCACGATCGATGAAATCCGGCTGATCACGCTGCCCGCGAGCGTGCCGTTCGTGTTCACGGGCGTCAAGCTGACGGTGGTGTATGCGTTCATCGCGGTGATCGCGGGCGAGTTCGTGCTGGCCGGCTCGGGCTTCGGGTTCCGGATCGCGTATGCATATAACAACTTTGATAACCCGACGATGTACGGCCTCATGCTGCTGTTACTCGTATTCGTCGGGACGTTGAACATGCTGCTGCACATGGCCGAGGAACGTCTTTACAGCCGCACCCAGAGGACGTCCGCATGAGCACCTTGCTAACAACATCACCGCTCAAGCCGACGCATCAGCACCGCAAGTGGAGCGATGGCGTATTGCTCGTCGTTGCGCTCCTTGCGCTTTGGCAGGTGTCAAGCTTGCTGCTCGGCGCTGACGTGCTGCCCGGTCCGTGGCTCACGCTCATCAAGCTGAAGTCGATCATGAGCGACGACGATTTCCCGGAGAACCTGCGCGTGACCTCGGTCGCGTTCGCACTGGCCTTCGCGATATCGTGCATCGGCGGCGTATGTCTCGGCCTGGTGCTCGGCGCGCGGCGCTTGATGGGCGACATTGTCGAGCCGATCCTGATGGCGTTCTACGCCATTCCGAAGATCACGCTCTACCCCGTCGTACTCCTGATGTTTGGTCTTGGGCTTTATGCAAAGGTCACGTTCGGCGTGATCCACGGCATCATCCCGATCACCATTTTCACCATGAACGCCGTACGCAACATGCGTCCCGTGTTTGCGCGTACGGCGCGTGCGTGCCGGTTGCCGCCGGTCTCGTATGCGCGTTACGTATTGCTGCCGGCTGCCGTGCCTGAGGTGCTGGCGGGCTTGCGCATCGGCTTTTCGCTGACCTTGCTCGGCACGCTGATCGGCGAGATGTTCGCGTCGCAAAGCGGGATTGGACACATGCTGATGATCGCCATGGGCCGCAACGATTCGCAGACCATCATCGCGCTCGCGAGTCTTCTTTTCATCTTCGCGACCGTGGTGAATCTCGCGTTGCTGAAGTGGCATCAACGTCTGATCAAGGCCCCCTAACCAACACGCTCATCCTGGAGAACGACAATGACCGAGACACTGACGGCCGCACGCATCAAGGTATTTTGGCAACCGGGATGTTCGTCGTGCCTGCGCACGAAAGAGTTTCTGACGGAACAGGGCATAGAGTTTGAATCGCTGGACGTTCATAACGATCCCGCCGCACGCGCTCAACTGATAGAACTCGGCGCGCGAAGCGTGCCGGTGGTATCGATCGGCACGCGTTATACGTTCTGCCAGTCGATCAACGACGTCATCAAGTTCCTCGATCTGAAAACCCGCGTGATGGACCCGCTTCCGCCTGCGCAACTCGTGGCGAAGCTCGACTTGCTGATGAACGCGAATGCGCGCTACGTGCGTCAGTTCACGCCCGAGCAACTCAAGACGCCTTTTCGCAACCGCAACCGGACGCCGGCGGGACTGGGGTTTCACATGTTCCGCGTCGCCGAGATGGGCATGCAGGCAGCGCAGGGCATTCCGTTGCGCTTCGAATCATTCGATGAACTTCCGCCCGATGACTGGAGCGGCGAGGACATCGCAAGGTGGGGCGAGGACGTGCATGCGCGTTTTTTGGCATGGTGGGAAACGCAGGAGGATCCGAGTATCGGTTTCACGGTGCAAACCTATTATGGCGTCCGGCCGTTTCACGAAGTGCTCGAACGTACTGCGTGGCATGCGGCCCAGCATACGCGGCAGGTCATGCTGATGCTGGAAAGCAATGGTATCGAGCCGGATGGGCCGTTGACCGCAGCCGATCTTGAAGGCCTGCCTGTGCCGCACGAGGTGTGGGACCGGTGAACGGCTTTGTCATCGTTGTCGCATTAGGCATTGGTCGCGGTTTGCCCGGTGTAAGTTGAGCCTTCGCGACATCAAAAAGTTACTGTTCGAGCGCGGAGTTGTGACGAGCTACGCCCTGAAGGAAGTCCCATCGGGAAGGGCGAGCAATTTATAAAAAGTGCTGCACGCCGAGGGCAATCACACTTTGATGATTGGTTTTCGCATCAGCTGGCGAAAGGCCGTAGATCTGGGCTGCGCGCGACCGGCGCTCAAAACCGTTTTCGGCGCCGAGCCCAAAGAGCAATCGCTGCCACCACGCAGCCTCGACAGCGCCTACGCGCCCTCTTCGTCGACGACCTCGTTTATCACCCTACCGATCCTCTCCACTTCGACCTCGACCGTATCGCCGGCCTTGACGAACAGCGGCGGCTTGCGCGCCGCACCGACGCCTGCAGGCGTTCCGCTCACAATCACGTCCCCTGGTTTGAGAACGAACGCTTCGCTTAAGTACGCGATGATTTGGCCGACGTCGAAGATCATGTTCGCCGTGTTCGACTGCTGGACGATTTCATCGTTGACGCGGGTCGTGATCGCGAGTCCTTTTCCAAGTGGAGGCAATGCGTCGGCGGTCACGAAGTAAGGTCCAACCGAACCGCTCGAATCGAAATTCTTCCCCATTGTCCATTGCGGTCCGCGTTTGAGTTGATAGTCACGAATCGACCCTTCGTTCGAAACCGAATAGCCGGCGATATACGCGTTGGCATCACTGGCATCGATATACCGTCCGCCGCGTGACAGCACCGCCACCATCTCGCCTTCGTAGTCGAACGCATCGGACAATCTCGGCTTCACGATCGGTACGCCATGTCCGACGAAACTCTCGAGGGTTCGCAGGAACACCACCGGATAGGCGGGTTTTTCCATTTTGCTTTCGTCGGCGTGGTCGGCGTAGTTCAGGCCGATGCAGAAGATCCGGGCGTTCGGCGAGATGGGCGGCAGCAGCGTTTGTGTGGTGAGGTCGACGGGCTTTGCAGACGTTGTTTCGATTGCGCGGCGAATGGTGCCGCGTTGTGCGTCGTCGAGTGTCGCAACGTCGGTTGGCGTCACGGCAAAAGGGAGTTCGAGATCGGTGATGTCGAACCACGTGTCGGTCGACTGCTGGTCGGCGGCGGCCGCAATGCCTGTCGTAGCGGCCTTTTTGTAGAAAGCGAAACGCATGATGAGTCTCCTGGAAGCTATAGAACATCGGCGGCCCGATCGAACGAGCGCCGAATGAGGGGTTCGAGCGATGGCTAGTGAGACGCGCCTGTCACGATGCCGAGCACGCCATCGAGATCCTCCGGCATCGCATCGCCGCGCCACGCGACATGCTGGTCCGGCCGTATCAATGTAAAGCGCGCGCCGTACAGCTCACGCAACGCGGGATCGTCGATGCTGACCGACGTGAGTGGAATACCTCGCTTGGCGGCACAAGCAAGCATCGGCGCGGCTGCCGCCGCGGGGCCCGCCGTAACCAGTAGCGTGAAGCCGTCGCCGAAGCGGTCATACAGCGCTTCGCCGCGTGCGGTCGAGTCGCCGCCTGATAGCCAGACGTGCGGCGCCCGACCGCCCGGGCACGCGGACGGCGCGTAGTCGCGATAGTGTGTTGGAGGTGGCGCGCTGCCGTCGCCGACGACCACCGGCGAGCCGTCATAGCGATAGCCGAGCACGACGCCGAGCGTGTCGAATTCACGGGTCTTCGATTCAACAATCCGCTCCGACGCACTCCGCCGTGCTGCTTCCCCCGCAGCGTTGTCGGCTTCAAGGTTGTCGATGGCAAGCGACTCGGACGAATGCGTGTGATTGATCACGGCTTCGTCAATGGTGCGCAGATGCACGGGGCGACGTTCCTCGCCGTAGCTGTCGAGCAGCGCGTCGCCCCCCCAGCCTTGCAGCACGGCAGCAAGCTTCCAGCCGATATCGACCGCATCGCCGACGCCGAGATTCATGCCGTAGCCGCCGTACGGTGGATGCAAATGGCACGCATCGCCCGCGAGAAACACGCGGCCTTCGCGATACCGCTCCGCGACGAGCCGGTAAGCGGTCCAGTCGCTGATCGACAGCACTTCCGGATCGAGGTCGAGTGCAGTAGCGCGGCGCAGCGCGTCCACCACATCGTCGTCTTCGGTGCGCGGCGTGAAGCCGAAATACCAGCGGCCGCCGTCGTCCATCGGGCCCATCACCGACGGCGTATCGGCGTTGACGATCCAGTACGCGACCGCATCGCCGAGTTCATGCCGCCGCTGCAATTCAGGAGAACGGAAGATCAGCATCCGGTGTTTGGACAACGCGCCGTCGCCGGTCATGCGGATGCCGAGCGCGGCCCGGGTCGCGCTGCCCGCGCCGTCGGCGCCGATCACATAGCGGCTTTCAATCTGTTCCGTGCCGTTCGCTGTTTCGAGCGTCAGCGTGACGCGCTCGTAAGTTTGTGTAAGCGCTTTAACCGTGGTGTTGAAGCGCAGCGTCGCGGCCGGCAATTCGCGCGCGTGCTCGACCAGCGTCTCCTCCAGCTTGTATTGCGGAATCCATTGCGCGTGTTCGGCGTACAGCGGATGCCGTCCCGGCCGGCAGAAGAATGCGTTTTCGAAACGCGCGAGCGGCTTGCCGGCGAGCCGCGTCGCGAATACGACATTGGACGGGTAGTCGATCCCGAACGGCGCACGCTCCCGCAAACGATCGACAATCCCCCAGCGACGCAAATGTTCGCACGTGCGCACGTTGCAGGTTTTGGCGCGTGGCGCGTGACCTACCCGGTCGTTGCGTTCGACCAGCAGGCAACGGATGCCGCGCCGCGCGAGTTCGATGGTGGCCGCGAGACCGACCGGACCGGCGCCGATGATCACGACGTCCCATACCGGTTGTCCCTGTGGCTCTGGAATGCTCATGTGTCTCCTCGCTCCCGTGTATGTCCTGATTGACGCTCACCATGCTAGTTGCCGATAGTAGGCGCCGTATAGATCATTCCATTCATACACGCTATGACAAACATGCATACGAGCGCGGCGAACACTCGCGTCGGCCAGCTCGACTTCCTGCTGGTAATAGAAGCGGTGCTGCAGCACCGCACCATCACACGCGCGGCGCAGGCGCTTGAAGTCAGCCAGTCGGCGCTGAGCCATACGCTGACACGCCTGCGCACGCGGCTCGGCGATCCACTATTTGTGCGCGTCGGCGGCGAGATGCAACCGACGCCGCTCGTCACGCGTCTCGCCGACCCGATCGGCCGCTCGCTGCGGATCATTCGCGACGAAGTGCTGAGCACGTCCGAATTCGATCCGGCAACGACGCGGCGCGTGTTCAACCTGTGCGTAGGAGAAGTTGGCGCATTCATCGTGATACCGCCGGTGCTGCGGTTATTGCGCGAGCGGGCGCCGCATGCGCATGTGTCGACGCTCGACACGCGGCGTCAGGACATTGGCACAGCGCTTGAAGAAGGCCGGCTCGACGTCGCGATCGGGTATTACCCGGAGCTGAAGACGAGCGTGTATCAGCAGTTGCTGTTCAACCGCACGTTCGTTGGCATCGTGCGCGAGGACAATCCGCGCGTCGGCCAGCGCATCACGCTCAAGCAGCTGAAGACCATTCCGATCGTGCGCGCGCCGAGCACGATTGCGATCAACCGCTGGCTCGACAACCATTTGCGCGGCCAGCTGGAAACCAGCATCGCGATGGAAACGCCGTATGTGATGGCGCTCGCGCCGATCATCGCCGAGACGGACTGGATGGGGATTGTCACTGAAGAGCTGATTCCGGCGTTCAGAATGCTTGCGCCGCTGCGCGCGGTGTCGTTGCCATCCGATCTGCCGAAGATCGCCGTACGCCAGCACTGGCATCGCCGCTTCAAGGAAGATCCGGCGAACCGCTTCATCCGTCAGGTCATTTACGACGCCGTGCATGAAGCATGAGCGCGGTCAGCGCGGCGCGCGGCCTAGTATGCAGAATGCTCATTCCGTGTATGACCTATGCTCGATTGACGCATAGTCAGCCCGCTCGTAGTCTTCAGAAAAAGCCGGCCGCTACAGGCACGGCAATAAAACACGGAGACAACGAAAATGAAGAGAGCGCTCGCGCTATCGATCCTTGCACTCGGAGCACTGGCTACAGTCGAAGCCCACGCTCAAAGCAGCGTCACACTGTATGGCGTTATCGATGTCGGCGTCCAATATCTGACGAATGCGAACAAGGCGGGGCAGAGCCAGTGGTCGTTGGCGTCCGGCTCATATCTGCCATCGCGCTTCGGCATGACAGGCCGCGAAGACCTGGGCGGTGGTTACGCCGCGATCTTCACGCTGGAAAACGGCTTCAATGCCAACGATGGCTCGGTTGCCACCACGACCTCTTTCTTCAACCGGTTTGCGTTCGTCGGCATCGATACGCCGGCCGGCAAAATCACGCTCGGGCGCCAGGGCAGCGTGCAATACGACAAGACGGTGTTCTACGATCCGCTCTATTACGCGACGTATTCGCAACTGTCGCTGAACGCCGCGCCGATCACGACATTCAAGGTCAACAACATGGTCAAGTATCAATCGGCAAGCTTCGCCGGTTTCGATATCGACGCGGCCTACGGTTTCGGACAACAGGTGGCGGGCTCGACCACTGCGGGCCGCTACACGGGTCTCGCGCTCGAATACCTGAACGGCGCGCTGTCGGCCCGCGTGCTGTACGAAGAGCTGCGTGGCAGTATCGCGGCTGCGGTCAATCAGTCATCGCTTGCAGACCGGCGCATCAGCGCGGCCGCCGTCTACAAAGGCTCGACGTTCACGTTCTTCGGCGATTACACGCACGTGATGGGCGATCTGCATCTGAGTCCGGACGGCAGCATTTATACCGTCGCCGCCGCGATCCAGCCAACACCTTTCCTGCGCTTCGTCGGTGAAGCCGGCATGTACCACCGCAGTTTTCTATCGGGTACGCCGAAGCTGTTCAACTTGATGGCGCAGTATTTCTTATCGAAGAGCACGACGCTGTATGCGATCGGCGGCTACATGATCAATTCGGGCGGCAACAACTATGCCGTTGCCTATCCGGCCGCGACCTCGCTCGCGGGACAAACGCAGCTCGGCGTCACGCTCGGCATCGACCACCGCTTCTGATCCAGGACAGTTCACGCATGGGCCATTCCGACCGTATCAATCTCTCCACGCTGATCGACGAACGGCCGATCGGACGCATGCAGATCGCGACCTTCATTCTGTGTGCGTCGGTCGCTTTTCTCGACGGCCTCGATTCGCAATCGATCGGCGTCGCGGCGCCGTTTATCGTCGACGCGCTGAAGCTCGACAAGAGTCAACTCGGTTTCGTGTTTTCCGCTGCGGTGCTCGGCGGCGTGCTGAGCGCGATGGCGCTTGGCACGCTTGCCGACCGTATCGGCCGCAAGCGCGTGTTGATCGCCGCGGTGACGCTGTTCGGGATCGGCACGCTCGCGACCGCACTCGCGTCGTCGCTCGGTTCGCTGCTCGCGTGGCGCGCGCTGGCGGGCGTCGGGCTGGGCGGCGCGGTGCCGTGCTTTATTGCGCTCGCGTCCGAATATGCTCCACGCCGACGGCGCGCGACGATCACTAGCCTGCTGTGGGCGGCGTTTCCGCTCGGTGGGATGACGGGCGGCTTCGTCAACTCGACGTTGATCCGCCACTTCGACTGGCACGTGATCTTTATCGTCGGTGGCGTGCTGCCGCTCGTGCTCGCGGTCGTGCTGGCGATCTGGCTGCCGGAGTCGATCCGTTTCCTCGCAGCGCGGCACGCGAGGCAGGCGGCACTCGCTCGGGTCGCAACGCGTTTCGGCTGGCCAGCCAACGCGCAGTACTTATTCGATGACGTCCGTGTCGAAGGCGCGCCGTTCCGCATGCTCTTCGCGCACGGCAGGGCGAAAGCGACGGCGTTTCTGTCGCTCACGTTCTTCATGGCTTTCGGCACCCTCGCGGTCGCGGTGCTATGGATGCCGGTGCTCTTGCGCGCTGACGGCATCAGCACCGCCGACACCGCGATTGTGATCGGCTTTCATGGCCTTGGGGCGCTGATCGGCATGGCGATCGTCGGCCGGCTGGTAGAACGTTTCGGTGGGGCGCGCACGCTCGTGCCCGCGTTGCTGGTCGGCGCCGTAGCGACTGCCGCGACCGGTTACGTGGGCTCGTCGGTGGTGGCCGCGAGTGTGGCGGTCGCGATGATCGGCGTGTTCGTCGGCGTCGGTGCATCCGGGGCGATCGCGCTCGCGGTGCTGGTCTATCCGACCGAAGTGCGTTCGACCGGAGTCGGCTGGTCCATGGGGATCGGGCGGCTCGGCCAGGTGGTCGCGCCGATCGTGACCGGAGAACTGATTCAGCACGGTTTCACGTCGGCTCAGGTGCTGCTCGTGATCGGTCTTGCGCCTGCGGTGGCCGCGCTGTCCGTCATCGTGATGAGTGCGGCGCGGATGCTGCCATTAAGCGGCGCCGATACGGTGCGAGCAGTGCCTCCTGTCATTGAGGAAAACCATGCAAAGCTCTAATTCCACTTCGCGTCTTGGCATCCATTCGATCGGCGCGTTCTCGCTGACCGTGCCCTCGCTCGACGAAGCACACGCCTTCTACGATGCATTCGGACTGCACGTGCATGCGACGCCCGATGGTTTGTCGCTGCACACGGACAACGGCTGGCGCTGGGGCGATGTCGTGCAAGGCCCACGTAAGCAAATGCGTCATATCCGCTTTCATTGCTATGCGGAGGACTACGACGCATTGCGCACGCGGATCGCGGCGAATGGCGTCGAAACCTTCGCCGCGCCCGACTGGGCGGAGGATCGCGATGGCACGTGGTTCGCCGATCCCGATGGCTTGACGATCGCGATTCATCCCGGCCCGAAAACCACGCTGGATGCCGCAGTGCGCCACGCGCTTTCACATCCTGTCGATGGCGTGCGCGCAGCGGCGAACCGCCGCGACCGCCCGCGTGTACGTCCGGTCAGGCTCTCACACATCATGCGTTTTACCGCCGACGTACCGCGTGCGATCGATTTCTATACACGCGTGCTCGGTCTGCGGCTGTCGGATCGATCTGCCGATCACGTCGCGTTCTTGCACGGCCCGCACGGCAGCGACCATCACCTGATGGCGTTCGCCAAGTCGCAAGGCCCGGGTTTGCATCATCTAAGCTGGGACGTGCCGACCATTGAGGAAGTCGGACTCGGCGCGATGCATATGGCCGCTTGCGGCTACAAGAAGGGATGGGGCGTCGGCCGGCATGTGCTGGGCTCGAATTACTTTTTCTATGTCGCGGACCCGTGGGGCAGCTTCAGCGAGTACAGCGCAGAGATGGACTTCATTCCAGCGTCGCTCGACTGGCACCCGCTCGATCATCCCGCTGAGGATTCATCGTATTTGTGGGGGCCGGACGTGCCCGCCTATATGCGCGAGAACGCCGAGCTCGGGTAGTCCGCGCGTCGATTGCAGCTGGCTCGCCATCGCGGGCCTTTTCCGATTTCCGGTTTCCCGTTTCCGAACTCTCGAAGGCACTCTGTTCACATGCAGCTCGACCACACTCACGACGTTGGCCGTACCAGTTGGCTGGCCAGCGCAAATGACCCCGCGTGCGACTTCCCGATCCAGAACCTGCCGTTTGCCGTGTTCCGGCGCGCCGGCAGCGACGAAGCATTTCGCGGCGGCGTCGCGATTGGCGATCAGGTGATCGACACGGCGAAACTGGCGCAGATCGCCGGCCTGCCGGACGATGTGATACGCGCAATTCAGGCTTGCGCCAAACCACGGCTCAACGATTTTCTCGCGCTCGGCCGGCCCGTCTGGACCGCGCTGCGGCATGCGCTTTTCGCGTTGCTCGAAAGAGGCGCGAGCGGGCCGGGCGTGGACAGTGTGAAGGCAGCGCTTATCCCGCTCGCCGAGGTTAAATACGCGGTGCCGCTGACAATCGGCGATTACACTGATTTTTATACCTCGGTGCATCACGCCGTAAATATCGGCAATCTGATTCGGCCCGATGATCCGTTGACGCCGAATTTTCGTTGGATACCGATCGCCTACCACGGCCGCGTGTCGTCGATTGGCGTCAGCGGACAGCGCGTGCAGCGACCGCATGGACAATTCATCCGAGCCGGCGCACAGACGCCTGTCTATGCGCCCTGCGCGAGGCTCGACTATGAGCTGGAGCTTGGCGTGTATGTCGGGTGTGGGACGCAAGCGGGTACATCGCTGTCAGTTGACGAAGCCGACGCGCATATCTTCGGCATCTGCCTGCTGAACGACTGGTCCGCACGCGATATCCAATGGTGGGAAATGGCGCCGCTCGGCCCGTTTCTCGCGAAGAACTTTGCGACGACCCTCTCCCCCTGGATCGTCACGATGGATGCACTTGCGCCCTATCGAGCGAATTGGAATCGGGCGGCCGACGAACCGCAGCCGCTCGACTATCTCGAGTCCGAGCGCAACCGGGAAGCCGGTGCGATCGATATCCGGCTGCAGGTATCGCTGCAATCGGCCCGTGCACGGGCAGCGAAGCGCGCTCCGACGCGTATCAGCGAAACGACCTTTGCGCATCAGTACTGGTCGATCGCGCAGATGCTTGCGCATCATACGAGCGGCGGTTGCCCGATGAACGCAGGCGACCTGTTTGGTAGTGGAACTATCTCCGGGCCGGGGGACGCCGAAGCGGGGGCGTTGATCGAGCTGTCGCGAGGCGGCCAGACGCCGGTTGATATCGGCGCAGGAGAGAAGCGCTCATACCTCGAAGACGGCGACGTCGTGATCCTGCGCGGTTGGTGCGAACGCATGGGATTTGCACGGATCGGCTTTGGTGAGTGCCGCGGGGAAGTGACACCGGCGCGTGAGTGACGTTCTGAAGCGCCGATGGCTTTATCGAGCGGGCCGACGTAAAACACCTATGAAAACTCAAGAGTAGTTATCCTTATCAGATAAATTTCTCGACTACGCCGGTAACAGTCCAATCATGATTTTCGGAAAAATAGATAACTCCGATCCGCCTTCGTCTGAGGGCGCAGCAGCAGGTAGAAAGCGGCAACGTGCGTGATCATCAGCAGAGGCACGTAGATGATCGGAATCGCGTACGTAGCGCCCATTGCTCCCGCGTGCGCAGGAAGACCGGCCTGGATAGCGCGGTAGTAGTCGAGAATAAGGTCGGCCGCCCCCACGAGATTGAAGGCGACGACGAACGACCAGAAGAGTGGGCGTGTTCGCGCTGTGAGTAGCGCCAGTATCGCCAAAACTCCCGTTGCGAAGTCACCGTATGCAGCGGACACGGCGAAGCTGGCAGGCAGATCAGGACCGACGACGCCCGGCAGAATGAAGGCCAGCCCGAAGAAGCGGAAGCTGTGCAAGGTGGCGATGGCGCGTTGCGCTTCGAATGGATCCATCGACTTGAGCCTGGGCCAGACGTATACGCGAAAGCAAAGCAGCCAGGCGATATACCCCAGAACGAGATGCAATGGGAAGATAAGTTCGGGTGGCATGTTGCCTCCTGTGTCGACCGGAGTTGGCGCTTTAGCGCTTAACCCGGGTGCCATGTAAGTTGGTTGCTGCCAGGCGTTGTCTGGCGCATTGAATGCTGGGGAGGAGATCAGCCGGCGCGTCGACGAGTCGATATCGGCGTGCCTCCTCATCTGCAGACGTAGGTGTACCATGGCCTCTCTCGAAGGACTATTCATCACAATGTTGACGGGCTATGAAGCAGAACTTCACAGTCAGGCAGGGCGCGCTCGATGGCGTAGAGGTGTTCCTGAGCGTTGCTGAGCATCGCAGTTTTCGCCGGGCAGCCGCGGAACTCGGCGTGACGCCGTCGGCCGTCAGCCAGACGGTGCGTGTACTTGAAGCGCGCGTTGGCGCAGCGCTCTTCATACGCACCACGCGTAGCGTCGGCCTGACCGAGGCTGGCGAACGGTTTCTTTCGCACGCAAAACCCGCCTTCGAGGAGCTTGTCGCCGCTAGTGAGGCTGCACGCGGACTCGGCCAGCGGCCCGCCGGCTTGTTGCGTCTTTCAGTGCCGCGCGCGGTGGTGCCAATCCTCCTGGAACCCCTGATCGCATCTTTCTGCCGGGCTTATCCTGAGATCGAACTGGAGATCGCCGCAAGCAACGAGCTGACCGATCTCGCAGCGGAAGGGTTCGACGCCGGTATCCGGCTGGGCCAGTTCGTCGACGCCGACATGGTCGCCGTACCGTTGACTCCACCGTTCCGTCTCATGGTCGTCGGCAGCCCAGCTTACTTCGCAGGACGCAGCCCGCCCGAGCACACCGATGATCTGCGCCAGCACGCATGCTTGCGGTGGCGACGAAACAGCGGCGCGCTCGCGCTATGGTCATTCAACGACGACGGCCGCGCGATCGAGATCGCCGTATCGGGCCCGCTCATTGCCCATGATTTTCCCACCATGCTGGGTGCGGCAGTCGAAGGTATGGGCTTGGCCCAGCTACCTGAGCCAATGGCCGCTGAAGGTCTGAGAGCGGGAAAATTGCTGCACGTGCTGGAGCCCTTCGCGCCGGTAGTACCAGGAGTGTTTCTCTACTATCCAAGCCGCCGGCAGATCATGCCCAAGCTGCGCGCCTTCATCGATCATGTGAAGAGCCATCCAGCGGCCGATGACAACGTTCCGCGTACAAGATGATTAACGGTTGCCTGTGAACGGCCGTTGATGGTTGAGGATTGTTATCGCCAGGAGTGCCTCCCGAAGGGAGGCCTCGGTTCGATTCGACTACGCCAATATATTTCGGATGACTTAACGGGGCGCAAGGAACTTGCCATCCATCGCGATGCGATAATTACATCTTCACCACGTCGAGCAGCGTCTTCTTGCCTGCCTTGAAGGTGTAGAGAGAGATCACGCCGTGTTGGAGGTCGCCCTTGGAGTCGAAGGTCGTTTCGCCGATCACACCCTTGTAATCCGTGCTCGGCATAGCTGCGAGGATCTTCGCCGGATCGGTAGAGTTGGCGCGCTTCATAGCATCGATGATGATGTACACAGCGTCATATGCAAACGGAGCGTCAACCTGGATTGGCTGCCCGAAACGCTTTTCATATTTTGCTTCGAATGCCTTCCCGTCAGTCATCTTCTCGAGCGCCATACCGGCTTCCGAGCAGACGATATTGTCAGTCGCGTCGCCGGCGAGATCCGACAGCTTGTCGGTACACAAGCCATCTCCGGCCAGAACCTTCGCACGCACGCCGAGCTGCTTCGCCTGCTTGGCGAACGGGCCGCCGGTGGCATCCGAGCCGCCGTACATGATCGCGTCGGGGTTTTCTCCCTTGATTTTCGTCACGATCGCGCGGAAATCGACAGCCTTGTCGTTGGTCGCATCATGTGACATCACGTTCATACCGAGCGACTTGGCAGTCTTTTCGAACTCGTTTGCGAGACCCTGGCCGTAAGCCGTCGAGTCATCGACAATCGCGACGCTCTTCAGCTTCAATTCCTTGGAAGCATAGTTAGCCAGTGCCGGTCCTTGTTGCGCATCGGTCGCCACAACGCGATACGTTGTCTTGAAGCCTTGTTGCGTGTAACCCGGGTTGGTCGACGACGGCGAAATCTGCACGATACCCGCATCGCTATAGATCTTTGAAGCCGGTATCGACGTGCCTGAGGTCAGGTGGCCGACCACGGCAACGACATTATCGTCGACGAGCCTTTGCGCCACTTGAGTTGCCGTTCTCGGGTCGGCTGCGTCGTCTTGTGCGTCGAGTTGCAGCGTGATCTTCTG
Organism: Burkholderia sp. S171; assembly: GCF_009766085.1. Lineage (GTDB taxonomy): Bacteria > Pseudomonadota > Gammaproteobacteria > Burkholderiales > Burkholderiaceae > Caballeronia. Next base: position 58,690 of record NZ_LMUF01000028.1, read on the forward strand.
GCCGCCGATCGTCAGACCCTTGGCATTGATTTCTTCGACCGCGAGGCGCGCGCCGTTTTCGTTGTCCTTTCCGAGGTGGGCAATACCACCGGTCAACGGTGCGACGTGACCGATCTTGACGACCTCGTCCGCTACCGCGTTCATTCCTGGCATTCCTAATAGAATGGCCGCAGCGCTGATCGGCAATAGTTCTCGAATCTTGGTATTCATGCAATTCTCCGGAGACGGCAAAACGCCGAAGGTGTCGGCGCCAATGAACGCGAATTTCATAGAGCCTTGAACAAACCGCGCAGTAGCGCATGGACCTCTAAGACCGTTCCTCAGGATGACTCAGGAAGTCCGCAATCATGTTCCACATCTCAACCGGATTTGAGTACATCGGGAAGTGTCCGCAGGAATGAACCCTCGCGACCCTCACGCCGTTTTCCTGGAGACTGGACAGGTAGGACAGGCCATCGTTTTGCTCACCATGCATGAACATTCGGGGACAGGGGAGTGACAGAAAGCGCCTCATAAGATCACCGTGGTCAGATAGCTCGACCATCGACGTAAAGATGCCTGTCACAGCTGCGGCCCGTACTTTATGCCGAAGGCTCGCTGCATAAAGCGCAGAGGAGTGGTAACGCGAGTGCCACGTCCTTTCGACAAAGTGCTCGAAAAACTCCTCAGCGTTTTCGGTGGGAAAATCCATGATCTGGCGACTTAGAAAGCAATCTTCCGGAGCGACATTGCCTTCAATGTCGATAAAGCTTAGAACGCGGGTTGGTTCTGCGTCTGCCAACATCAACGCCGTCAGCCCGCCCATCGAGTGTCCGACCAAATGGAAGTCATCCACGGAGAAGTGCGCGAGCAGATGGCGTGCCGTTTCAACGAGGAATGGAATGGACACTGCGTTCAAATCGCCGCATTCAGTTTCACCACAGCCGGGCGCGTCATAAGCAATGACAGGATGCCCGTCGAACTCATGACGTAGAACAACGTCCGCGTAGTCTTCTTTGGTTGACCCGAAGCCGTGCAGAAATAAAATTGGCGTCCCTTCTCCCAGTCGATACATGGTCGCAAGCTTCAGCCTGACGCCCTGTACGTCGAGTTCTATCGTTGTCTTCGTGAGTTCTGTATTTGGTGACATGGTTAATGCGTTAGTCGACTTGGGTAAAGGATCAGGGTCAGGTCAGGTTCAGGTCGATGCGGTCGTGCACGAACCCTCCTACAGCGACTGACAAAAGCGCTTGATCGCCCGGCATGCGTCGATCAACGCATCGTCATCCAACGCGTATGCGATGCGGATATACGGAGCAAGACCAAACGCACTGCCCTGCACGACGGCTACGTTGGCCTCATCCAGCAGCGCGCCCGCCACGTCCTCGTCGGTAGTTAATTTTGTGCCCGCAGCCGTCGTGCGTCCGATCAGCCCCTCGCACGACGCAAACGCGTAGAACGCGCCATCTGGCGTAGGACATGACAATCCTGGCGTCTCGTTGAGCAATCGCACCATCAGGTCGCGCCGCTGCTCGAACACGGAACACGTTTCGCTGATGAATTGCTGCGGACCCGTAAGCGCAGCGAGAGCTGCATGCTGTGAGATTGAACTGGCACCCGAGGTCTGCTGTCCTTGCAGCTTCTCCATGGCATCGAGCAGCCAGTGCGGTCCGGTCCCGAATCCAATGCGCCAGCCTGTCATTGCATACGCCTTGGACACGCCGTTCATGGTCAGCGTGCGAGACATCAGACGCGGCTCGACCTGGGCGATCGTGTGGAAGGCGGCGCCATCGAAAATCAGGTGCTCGTAGATGTCATCTGAGAGCACCAGCACATGCGGATGAGCGAGCAGTACTTCAGCGAGCGCTGCAAGCTCGTCTCGGGTGTAGACGGCGCCCGTCGGATTGGAAGGCGAGTTAAGGATCAACCAGCGCGTGCGTGGTCCGATTGCATCGGCTAACGCCTGTGGGGTGAGTTTGAATCCGCTCTCGGTGCCGCAAGTCACGATGACCGGGCGCGCGCCGCACAGCTGGACCATCTCCGGATAGCTCACCCAGTACGGTGCGGGCACGATCACCTCATCCCCTTCGTTGAGCGTCACCGCAAGCGCGTTGTATATCACCTGTTTGCCGCCGCTGCAGACGATTGTGTCCTGCCAGGTGACCTCAAGGCCATTTTCGTTGCGGAACTTCGCAGCTATCGCTTCCCGAAGCGCGCGCATGCCGGCGACCTGCGTATAGCGTGTGTGCCCTGCACGAATCGCCTCGATTGCGGCCTCGCGTATGTGCGCGGGTGTGTCGAAATCCGGTTCACCAGCGCTCAGCGAGATGACCTTGGCACCGGACGCACGGCGAGCCGCGACTCGGTCCATCATGCGGTAGGTGGCAGAGGGCTGTACCCGGGCCAGGTGAATGTTCAGAATTTTCTGGTCCGTATTCATGCGCTTCTCCAGCGTGTCAGGCCCAGCAATTCAAGCGTGCTCGCCCCTTGCGTGAGCTGCTGCATCATCGTGGCTTCCTTGGACGCGCGTGCTTCACCATCGACGAGCGTGCGTTGCGCATCGGCTGCCGGAATGATAATGACGCCGTCGTCATCGGCTACCACCAGGTCGCCTGCAGCGACCGGTACGCCGGTGAACATCGTAGGTTGTCCTACCGAGGGCGCACTGGCCTTCACGGTGCCGCGAACCGAGATGCCGCGGGCGAACACCGGGAAACGCCGGGCCGTCACGGCCGCTACGTCCCGCACACCGCCGTCGATGACGAGTCCCACCACACCCGCTGCTTCAGCGGCGACCGTGAGCACCTCGCCCCAATAACCGGCCACAAAATTGCCAGTGCCGACCACGAGCACGCTGCCGGGCGGCACCCGCTCCATGGCGATGTGGATGGCCAGGTTGTCACCCGGCGAGCACACTAGTGGATACGCAGGGGCGGCGATAAACGCGCCATTCCAGATGCCACGCACGAACGGGTCGACCGCGCACGGCAGGCCCGATGCTTCGTAGAGCGTAGAACTGCCTAACGCGCGCGCTCGGACCGCGAAGTCTGCCGGCAGTGGCAGCGGTGATCTTGCGTGGCTCATGACGCCTTCCGTTGCAGTGTGTGGTAGCTCAGCGCTTCGCGTGCTTCCTTCAGTGTCTTGCCTTGGGATATCTGTGTGCGGATGTCCGCCTCGACGGTCTCGATCTGGCGCGCGAGCGCCGCCACTTCCCGTACACGATCGCGCGGCACAACGACGACACCGTTGACGTCAGCAACGACCAAGTCGCGCGCGCAAACACGGGCCGTGCCGATCGACACTGGAGCATTGACGGTCTCGACCTGAACCCGGTCTTTTCCGGTCCGCATGAAACGGCCCTTGGTGAACAAGGGGTAACTGTCGCCCAGCGCCCTCCTCACATCACGACACACACCGTCGATGACCGTGCCGGCAATCTTCCGTGCGCCCGCGTACTGGGTCATGATGCCCCCCCACACGGTGCAGTCGGTGCGCCCATTGTTGTCGATCACTATTACGTCGCCTTCGGCCACGTCGTCAATGAAATCGCCGACCGTGCCCGCGGGCATGCTCGCCGAAACATATTTGACTGTGAACGCAGGTCCCACGATCACACCGGGGTAGTTGTCCAGCGGCGCGATGCCGAGGCATTGACCGGGCAAACCGAGTTTGTCCATTGCATCCGAGACGCCGGGTGTATCCAGTCCGTGGAACAGGGCGACCAACTCTTGATCTTCAGTCATGGCAGTGCCGTGATGTGGTTGCGATGACGTACATTCGCGCATACAGTCCGATATGTAAATTCCGAATAATTGAAGCATCTGATACGCCAAACCTATTGAACGATCATGATCAACTTCCGTCTTATCCGTCACTTGTGGCTCTTCCTGGCGGTCGCCGAGGAGCAGCACTTCGGGCGCGCTGCCAAGCGCCTGGACATGTCCCAGCCCCCGTTGACGGAGCAGATCCAGGCACTGGAACAGGCATTGAAGGTGAAACTCTTCGAACGCTCCCGGCGCGGCACCTATCTCACCCCTGTGGGCGCGGCGATCCTGCCGGCCGTGCGCAAGTTCGCGGAGCAGCTCGAGCGGCTCGAACTCGCCGTACACGAGGCCGTTGCGGGGCGCAGTGGCGTGCTGACTATCGGCGCGATCTCGTCGGCCATGCTCGATGTCCTGCCGCCGCTGGTCGAGCGGCTGAAGGGCGACTATCCGCAGCTCACCGTATCGGTAAAAGAGATCGACAGCGCCGAAGCAATTCCAGCGCTTGAAGCAGGTGACATCGATCTGGCCTTTGCCAGGCTGGAGGGTGAACTGGGAGGGACAATCCAGTCACTTGCGTTGGCGCAGGATCGCCTCGCGGTGGCGATGCCACGGGAGCATGCGATGGCGGGTACTTCCCGCATACGGCTGGCATCCCTGGCGGGAGAAGATTTCGTGATGTTTTCGCGCAAGGTGAGTCCGGTGTACTTTGATAGCCTGGTCGCGTCGTGTCGCGCAAGTGGGTTTTCACCTCGGATAGTTCACGAAGTGCGCTCCGTCGCGTCTCAGGTCGCGTTCGTAGGCTGCGGCCAAGGCATCGCACTGGTGCCGGCGTCACTGAAAAAGCTCGCACCTGAGAACGTCGTGTTCCGCCCGCTGAGGGAGAACGTGAGTGTGGTGACAACGGCAATGGCCTGGAGCACCGCGCGGGAAAACCCACTAGTGGACGCGGTAGTCACCCTGCTAAAGGCTGGAAAACGACCTGTTTGATCAAGCCATTCAGCGGTCGCATTTGATTTTCCTGGCTCACTATTTCCTCATAGCCCCAACGTATCAATCTATTCCGTAATTCGAAATATACATATCGAACCATGGATGTGAGACTAGCCTCCTCGCAACCACATTGAGGCTTGTCATGACAGAGCATTCGTTACTCGACCGGCTCGCGGCACTCGATACCAATACGGTCTCCGACGCGCTGGATTTTCTCGGCCTGGCCGGAGCAACATTTGGCATTCAACCACTATGGTACTGTCCGAAAATTGTTGGGCGCGCCAGCACCATTCAGTTGGAACCCAAAGCTGACGGGCAGCAAAAGGCGCACATCATCACGCCGGTGATTGCCGCGATTGACACCGATGACCGCGTGCTGGTTATCGGCGGCGGGACGGAGGGGATCTCCTGCTGGGGCGACATCATCGCCAACGCTGCGCAGTTCAAGCGCGTGCGTGGCACCGTGATCGACGGCGTAAGCCGGGATATCGAAGGTAGCGAGTCGATCGGCTATCCCGTGTACGGCCGCGGAATCACGATGATCAGCGCGCGCAACCGGCTGGCACAGGTGTCGGCAGGCGAGCCGATCCGTTTTGCTGGCGTTGTCGTGCGGCAAGATGATTTCGTCACTGCCGACCGATGCGGAACCGTATTTGTCCCAAGCGACCGAATCGAAGAAGTCATTGAGCTCGGCGAGCGCATCGCTCGGCGACAGGATGCGATGGTGCAGGCAGTGCGTGCGGGTCGCTCGGTCGCAGATGTTATGCATGACAAGGAGTTTGACGCAATCAAGCAGAAGCAAGCGTAATGAACGACGACGATCAGGTCTAGGAGAGTGGGCGGCTTTAGCGGAGATGGCGCACCGACCGATCAAGCTCGGGGTGCTTCTATAGAGGGAGATTTGAAAACCTCGCTGGTCGTATCACTGATCAGTTTCCAAAGAGCTCGCCGCTGATTTGTCCGCGGTAAGCTTGCTCACGATCGCGATGGTCTCGGGGTCTGCGGGAAAAAGCATTTCAAGCGCCAGTTCGGAAAGCGTGATGTCGGTAGGCGTACCAAATACCGTAGTAGTGTTAAGGAACGATAGAACACCCTCATTCGTTGCGATCTTGAGCGGCGTAGCAAAACGCCGCGGGCCGTCAGCGACATCCGCAACCGCTCCCGCAACCACCTGCGGATAAGCCAGGATCTCCGCGAGTAACGCCTGCACGCCGGGCTCCGCCCTGGCTTCGATCTGCTGGCGCAGGACGGTGATCACATGCGCGCGCCACTCGGAAAGGTTGACGATCCGCGGCGCCATGGCTCGTGGATGAAGCATGAGACGCAGTGCGTTGACCGGTGGGCTGGAGCAGCGTGTCCCAGGCTCGCATGAGAAGAATGTCCGCGATGGCGGCCATCGTTTCAAGGTGAGCGCCGTCCACGCCCTGCAGGATGCAGTCATGGTGGACTGGAACATGGTTCCTGGTGCAGGCGACGCCGCGGTCGCCGCTGGCCGCAACGTCTTTATCCTGGATGCCAATCGCCGCATTCTCATCGACTATCAGTTCATCGTCAGCTAAGCCAATGACCGTTGGCATCGTGGAGCAGAGGCCGGACTGAGACTGAGCGGGTAACACGGGGACTATCGATCGGAACTCGGAATAAGTTGTTTGAAAGGTCATCGGAGCGATGACATGCAGGCGAGCGGCCAACCACGCGGCGCGCTCTAACATGCGATACTTTTTGTTCCGCTACCTCAACCGTGTGGTTTAGCTGCTGCGCGGCTCTCGTCAAAAGGACCCTCATGCCATCCGCTTCCACTCCCTCGTCCGCACCCGTATGGTTTATTACCGGCTGTTCCACCGGATTCGGCCGGGAGCTCGCACTCGCTGTCCTTGATAAAGGCTGGCGCGCCGTCGTAACGGCCCGTCAACCCGGCGCTCTGGCAGAATTTGACGAGCGCTACGATGGCCGCGCGCTGGTGCTCGAACTCGACGTAACCCAGCCCGGTCAGATCAAGCACGCGGTTGAAAAAACCCTGCAAGAATTCGGTCGTATTGACGTGTTGGTCAACAATGCCGGCTATGGCTACCTGAGCGCCATCGAGGAAGGAGACGATCAGGACGTACGCGATATGTTCGAGGTCAACTTCTTCGGCGTGGCCGATACCATCAAGGCCGTGTTACCCGCGATGCGGGCACAGCGTGCCGGGCACATCGTCAACATCACGTCCGTGGGCGGTCTGATCGGCAATCCGGGGAGTGGTTACTATGCCGCCAGCAAGTTCGCAGTGGAAGGCCTGAGCGAAGCGTTGGCCGCCGAGACGGCCGATTTCGGAATCAAGGTTACGGCGGTTGAGCCCGGACCGTTCCGTACCGATTGGGCTGGACGTTCGCTAAAGCAAGCCAAGAAGCCGATTGAGGCCTACGAGGCGGGCGCTGGCAAGCGCCGCGCGACCATCTCGGCCAGTAGTGGCAAGCAGCCAGGCGACCCGGCGCGTGCGGCCCTGGCTATCATCGCTGCAGTGCAGTCGCCCACTCCGCCGGGCCATCTGATCCTGGGCAGCAACGGGCTTGAGCGTGTCAAAAGCAAGTTGGACGCTCTGCGCGCGGAGATCGCCGCATGGGAAGCCACCACCGTGAGCGCCGATTTCCCCGGGTAAGTAGATTCGCGCATCTGCCGGCTCGATTCCAGTTCGATTGCACCACTGGATCGAGCGGCCGACGCCGATCCGGTTCGGCCGCATCGTCGTGAGCGAACTCGACAATTGAGGCTCGATAATTTTCTCCGCTACCGATAAACGGATCCAGCCGCAGCACTGCGGCTTTACGATTTGGCGAGCCTGATTTGGATGCGGTCTTCGGCCGTAGAGGATCGCATCGACGAGCGCCTTTTCTACGCGCCGGTACCGGCCCCGCCCACTCCGATGCGTTACGCTCTCTACCCTGTTTCAGTGCGCGCCATTGTGAGCACCGCACGTACCAGAAGGTTCAATCCGTTAGCATACCTATTAATCCGTATCTGACCAACGGGCTTGCGGTCAGATAGACGTGTATCGAACGCGTTCGACTCAGCTCACGTCGCGCGCAGATGCGGACGAAGGGCAAGCGCCAGTGGGAGAATGGCCAGCGCCGTGGCCGCTGTCGCGATAGTGGCACCATGTACGCCGATTCGATCGCCCAGAAAACCATAAGCCACCGGCGAGAGTGCACCCGAAGCGATAGTGCCGGTATAAAAGAGCGCAAACGCTCGCTCGGTACGCTCGACCGGAGTCAGTTCGGCGACCGTACCGTAAAGGACGGACGATGTGCCGTTGAGCATCGCGCCAAGCAGCGGCAACACGATCATAGCGGGTACCAGGGGCAGAAAAATCACGGCAAGAATCAACGCCGCCGTACCGCCTTCAGTTGCGAGCACGGTTCCGATTACGCCCATGCGCACGCCGAGCCAGCCACAAATAAACTTGCCGGCGGCGCCACCGATGAAGACGAGCGCGAGCGCCGTGCCCATCATCGGTTGCGAGATGCCTTTCGTTTTCAAGAGAAATGGCAGGAAGGTCAATAACCCCATGCGCACGGCTGTGTCGAGCACGCCAATGGTGAACAGCAGTGAAAAGCCCGATCGCGATCCGCTGCTGTCCTGACTCGACGTTTCCTCTATGGAAGACTCGCACCTCGGAACCGACGGGAGAAAAAGTGCAATCACTGCCGCCACTAAAACGCCAATGGTCGACACGGCCCACAGCGCATGGCGCCACGGCATGACGGTAATCAGAAGCGAGATAGCCGCCGGAAGCGCAGATTTTCCGAGGTCGCCTGAAAAATTGTAGATGCTCAGTGGCCCTCGAGCATTGCGTCCATACACGCGCGAGACTGCTCCAGAAGCCAGGGGATGTTGCGTGCTTGAGCCGCTTCCCGAAATGGCGAGTGCGACACACAAGCCCAGCAGACTTCCAGACATGCCGGCGATCTCATAGCCCAGTGCGGCTAAAAGCGTGCCGAACGCAAGCGTCGCGCGTGTGCCCAAAATGCGGGCGAGGCGTCCAGCGGGCAATTGCAGCGTCGCCATCGTGCCCGCATAGACACCGCGCAAAATAGCCAGGGCACCGTAACTGAGTCCAAAGTCCGCCTGCCAAACAGGCAGCAAGGCGTAGATCATGTCGGTGTATCCGTCGTGCAGCGCGTGCGCCATGCACGAGAGCCACAATACGCGCGTGCGTGAAACGGAGCCCGACTGACCAGGTCCGTCGGCTACGTCAGTCGCTGGGGAGGAGAAAGAGAAAAGTCTCATGGTTCAACTGAGTCGCAGAAGCGCAGGCTTTGGCGACCGCTCAAGGGTTCGTTACAGGACACCCACAGTCTAGGTCCGTCAAGAACGTGCCACAATCGACGTAAAATTGGGTCAGACGGGAGAAAAAGTCACCATATGGGCACAGAGAAACCCACGGGGAAAGACGCGGAAACGTTGCCCCCGTTAAATGCGTTGCGGCACTTCGAGGCGGCCGCCCGCCTGGGGAGTTTCGCGGCTGCGGCAAGCGATCTGCACGTCACGCACTGGGCGGTCGGCAAACAAATTCGATTGCTCGAAGACTGGTTCGGGGTTCCGCTCTTTGAGCGCCGCCCACGCGGTGTCGTTCCTACTGACGAAGGCGCTGCGCTGCTTAATGATGTCAAAGGTGCATTTGGGCGCCTGAGCAGTTCGGTCACCCGGCTGCGCCACGAATCCATTACGCGTCGCATAACGGGTGTCGTGCGCGTCAATGCGCCGGCGAGCTTTGCTTTGTGCTGGCTAATACCGCGCCTGGCAGATTTCCAGGTTCGCTACCCGGATATTGATGTGCGGCTCTCCACAACTTCACGCAAGTTGCGCTATGTCGGTGATGCATTCGACGTCGGCGTGCGCTCGGGACCCGAGGACGCAGCGGGCCTCACGTCAACCACGCTGATGCCCGACTTGCGCCTGCCCGCTTGTAGTCCAGCGGTATTGTCGAGCCACCCTATCAGGGCCGTCGCCGACTTGCGAAATCACACGCTCCTTCACTCCACGAGCACGCGCACAGCCTGGTCCGATTGGTTGCGGGAGGCTGGCGCGCCCGGCCTGCAGGGTGCCCACCATCTCGACTTCGATCATGTTTTTCTCCAATTGGGCGCAGCGGCTGAAGGCCTCGGCGTGACGTTGGCATCGCTGCCACTCATTGAGCGCGAGATCGCAACGGGGCGTCTCGTGTGTCCAATATCAGAGCCCGCATCGCGCGGCCCCGATTACACGTTGGTCGTGAACACTGATCGCGGCGACGATGACGCGGTCATTGCGTTCAAAAAGTGGATCACAGCGGCGGCGCAAAATTCGGTAGAGGCGGTTCGAAGCAAACCTACACTGCGTACGAAACGATCGCGGCGCTAATGGTGATGGTTAATTCAGGCTCGACACACAGGGCGATGAGGGCTTTGATCGGTTCGCTGGCGGAGAACGGTATCAATCCTCCTCAATCAAAACCGGTGACACTCACGGATTTCGTTATGCGCTAATGGTTTGCGCTATACCGAATGAACGAGCGCGTACTGCAATCATTGCGTACTGCTGATTGACTCAACACGCCTCGGATGGCGTCATAGCGCTGACAACGACGGTCGCCCGCCAGGAATTTCATCGGCGAGTTATAAGAGCACGAGTTATCTCTAGCATCAAACCGAGTCAACTACCCAGGGCGTTCGGATCCCGCCACGCTCGCTCGAACGGAAGCCGCCACGCCCGGGGTGCGACGAGTTGATGGATGGCATTTGGCCCCCACGAGCCCGGCGCGTAGAAGCGAACAGGAGGTGGGGATTCGAGCAAGGCCGTCGATACTTCCCACAGCCGCTCGATGCCCTCAGCAGTAGTAAAGAGCGTACGGTCTCCGCGCATGGCATCGAGGATCAATCGCTCGTAGGCTTCCAGTACGTCGCCAATCAGACCGGTATCGCGCATGGCGAACTGCAAGCTCAGTTTGTCCAGCCGCATCCCGGGGCCCGGGCGTTTGCCGTAGAACGAAAGCGACATCTTCGATGCATCCGCCAGGTCGAATGTCAGATGGTCCGGTCCTTGCGAACCGACGCCAGATCCCGCCGGAAACATGCTCTTCGGCGGCTCGCGAAACGCGATGGAAATAATGCGTTGCCCCTCGGCAAGCCGCTTTCCTGTGCGCAGATAGAACGGAACGCCGGCCCAGCGCCAGTTATCGATCGAACATTTCAACGCAATGAATGTTTCCGTTTCTGATTCCGGACTGACCCCTTCCTCGGATCGATAACCGGTGTACTGCCCCCGGACGACATCGGTTGGCTGTATCGGCAGCATGCTGCGGAAGACCTTGTTCTTTTCCTCGCTAATGGGAGAAGGTTCCAGCGACGTCGGTGGCTCCATCGCCATGAACGCGAGAATCTGAAACAGGTGCGTGACGACCATGTCGCGAAATGCGCCAGTTTGCTCATAGAAACCGGCACGCTTGCCGAGGCTCAACGTTTCAGGCACGTCGATCTGAACGTGGTCGATGAAGTTGCGGTTCCAGATCGGCTCGAACAAACCGTTCGCGAAGCGGAAAGCGAGAATGTTCTGGGCGGGCTCCTTCCCCAGAAAATGATCGATGCGGAAGATCTGCTCTTCTTCGAAGACTTCGTGCAGCCGGGCATTCAACGAAACAGAAGTCGCCAGATCCGTTCCGAACGGCTTCTCCATGATGATCCGTGAGCGTTCCACGAGGCCCGCTTCCTTGAGCATGCCCACTGCGGAGAGTGCAGCGTTAGGGGGGACGCTCAGGTAATGCAGCCGCCGGCACTCGCCATCGAAGCTCAGCTCGGCGTTCAGCACCGCCGCCTTGAGCGCCTCCGCGCCTGCGGTCAGCGGCAGATAGTCGAGATTGGCGGCGAAAGTGTCCCACTCCCGCTGGGCGACCTTTCGAGAAGAAAACTCATCGAGCGCTTCTCGCGCCGTGCGACGAAAGTCGTCAATGTGAATGTTGTCGAGTGCGACAGCAATGATCTTGCAGCCCGGAATGAATCCAGCGCTCGACAGATGGAACAAGCCTGGCAAGAGCTTGCGTCGCGCCAGATCGCCTGTGGCGCCGAACAGAACGACGACTTGCGGGAATTGCGGACCCACTCCTGCAGAGATCTTGGCCATCGTGCAAATCCTTTCTGGGGTGTCGACGCCTGGCGAAAAGAACGTGAAAGAGCGCATCCGGTTGCTGGGCTTTATTCGACCTTGGTCGTCCAAGTGCCCTTTTTTCAGAAACGCTCTTCGTCGCAAAAAAGTGAAATGGACTGCATGGCGGCGCCTGACTAAGCCGTCGTCTTCGTCGTTATTTAAGTTTGCCCAGCAAGGTGTTGTATCAGGCTGCGGAGTTTTGTTTCCACAGTATCACGCGCTTAAAAATCGAACTTGCGATGCTGACGGTAGTGCACCGTCAGGCCGAACTCATTCAACCGCCTGCAACCTGCGCAGGCGGAAAGCGTGTTCAACGCCCTACTGGTTCACTGCGTCCTTGAACGCTTTGCCAGCGGTGAATTTGACCGTCGTCGACGCGGCGATCTGAAGCGCCTCGCCGGTCTTCGGATTGCGACCAGTCCGGGCCGCACGCGCTCCCGTGCTGAAAGATCCGAATCCGATGAGTTGAACCGCATCGCCCTTGACCACCGCGTTCGTCACGGTCGCCAAAAATGCGTCGATCGTTTCTGCTGCGGCCGATTTCGCGATGCCCACTTCGCTCGCCACTGCATCGATGAGTTCCTGTTTGTTCATATTCGCGTTCTCCTATTTAAGCGAAAGACAGCCAATGTACCTGTCAGGTTCGGAGGATACCGCACCGCCGGGGAGAGGTAGCGCGGTTTTACGGGAACGGCGCCCTCTTCTGCCTTGGTGTCTATCGGCTGCGAGCTCGGCTGCGAGTAGCTAGCCGCCGTTTTCCGCATACTGATTTTCGGCTGCGGCGGAGATCCGAGGTTCAGGTGACTCGATGCGTGATGCCAGGCCGCTTACTGGTAACTGGTTGAGCCGGCCTGCCCTGCGCGAGACCAGCTTGAACGTTGTCGAGTTATTGCGCCTAGCTGGCAGAGACTCATCGAGCAATCTCGGCAACTCGGTGACAACGGCCTGTTCTGTGAAGCTCAGGCTTACAACGCGGTCGCTATAGAAAGCGTACCGGAGACTCCTTCCATGGTGCCGTAACCCATTCGACGCCTGCATGGCGCGCGATTACAGGGATACGGCGTTTGACTTCTTAACGTAGCGGCTGATACGTATTAGGACTCAATCGATACAAGCAACCGGTGAAATCGATGATTTTGGTCAATGATCGAAGAAATCTCCGTTCGAATCGCGTCGACCTTAAGAAGATTTCAAAGAGGCGTGAAACATTTTAGCATTTAGCCCCCCTTCCCTATGCTGGGCTTGGCTTTCGGGCATTACCATTTTGATGTTGATTGTTTCACGACTATGCAGAATGGCATAGCGCTTGGGCATACAGTCTGCGTCGCCAAAATGCGATGCAAAAGTCGACATCGCCTCCCAGTGCGGGCGTTAGAGCTCGTCGTCCCTGGCCGTCAGCGAACTACTGAGCGTTTTCGGTTGATGCCCAAGGATTTATCGGGCTTGTGCCGATGGCGCGAACACGCGCTCCATCGAGCGGTACTGCAGCGTCGCGTGACGATCCGCCGAGATGAGCAGCCGCCTGCCCTATTGAATTGCAGGGGTCTTGCGGCGCACTGCAGTGTTTCATGCACGCTGCCTCTATGATCCACGGGACCCGAGCGCACGTCATCCTTAGTGGTAGTCATCCTCGCGTTGATGTCGGATGGCGAGAACCGTCACGGTCCCCTCGCCTTCGATTTCGATTTCGATTTCGAACAGAGGGACGTAGCCCGTATTGCCGAACGGCACGGCGAGTTCTCGCAGATCAAGATTGTCGGAGTCGACTTTGCGACAGGGTCTGCCCCGGCGGTCGCCGCGCTTCATGGCTTAGGCTTAGCGGGGCTACCTGATTACGGAAGATCCGTGTTCGTTGCGGGACTGCCGGCGAGGGTGTCGATTCACACTCCCGCTCGAGGATGGGTGCGCGGCCGCTGCAGGATGTGGTAGATCGCTTGGAGATGCTGTTCGCCTACCACGCCCGGGACAGAGCAGCCGGCTGAGAGTCGCTGAGCCGATACCCCTAGCTGCCGGCAAACGGTCGATAGGTAAGGTTTGGCGTCATCCTTAACGCACGCGTGCGCAGCCTTCACAATTGTCGCCTCGCCGAAGTCCTCAATTAGCCACTTTAACAACTGGCGATCCTGTTCATTTCGCACGCGTACCCACTGTTCCATGGCTTCCTCGCAGGCTGTATGTTTACACAGCACTCGAATCAAACGGCTTACTTATGACAAGTAGTAGCCCTTTTCCGCCATTGAATGCTGAGCATGGAAGGTGTTTGTTGGATACGCCTTTGCGATCGACCGTTAGTTGCGTGTTTATTTTTTACAATGCCGCTACGAAATCGCAGACGCGAGGTTTCGTGTCGTGTCTGCGATACCTATATGCCTCGATATTGCGGGCCGTCGTGCCGTCCGGCCGTCGCAGAAAACGGTCTACCGCGCAGTGACGCAACGTGGTTTGGCGTGTGGGATTTGCATCGCTTAGCTTTGCAAGAGCTTGCGCAGAGTTGAGCTAGGCGAACTACACCAGCGATAGGACTCGTGCTGCTACCATTCTCGCCGCGTTCGAAAAGCGACTCATCAATGCCGACCAACTTCATCTGAAACTGAAAATTCACCGCAAAGCGCAACTCGGGACGTAGGCCGAGAACTTGGTGTCAGTGGTAAAGCGATTTCAATTTCGCCAGATCAGGATGTCCGCGAGACCTCAACAGCGAGCAGAGCCACAACACTTATACGGGGGCGAAGGTCCGGAGACCCTTTAAGCGAAGATGTGCGCGACGCCAACGAGACGATACGTGTCTAGAGTCTAGACACGCGCTACAGGAGCGCTTTCATAGCTTAGCGATTGGTCCAGCCTGTCGGTCGGCGGACGCGCTGGGCGGAAGGCGACAAAGGCGGTCGGCGAAGTGCTGGGTATAGGAATCAACAGCGGCATGATTTCAGAAGCAACTGACACGAACCAACGGCACGTTCGCGAAAACGTTTGGTGTCGAACTTGAAACCAGCGGCCAGAATTTTCGTCGGGAAACGAACGCGGCTATTTGTGCCATCTTCGTCCCTGGCCCCCTAAATTCCGCAGCAAGCCCGGCCCGTAAGAATTTGCGCAGGGCACCCTCACCGTCACGGATTCCCCCTACGGTCCAGAAAGGCCCGGAGCAATCGAAAGGCAAATTAGTCTTTGTGAAGATGCCTCATCGCGGTCATCTCTGGCTAGCCCGATTACTTTCGCCGCCATCGCCGTGAAGACACGCAGTACCTCGCATCTTCTTTGTGAAGTGACCAATGTTGTGTATCGCTGTTGTTGCTGGCACGACCGCTTGCTCTAGTGTTTTCTGCGCCATGCGATGTTTTCTGCGGACGTGACCGGGTATTTTGTGAGCTGGGAGGACCTGATTGCCACACTCGCATCGGAGATATTTTTCAGCCTTCGTATGGCTCTCGCGCGCCCCCAAATCGACAACGGACAGAGACAGTGTCGCGCTACAAACGGCGCGGCTTACCCACAACCACACTCGCCGATACGCACGGCTAATCCCACCATCGCCCTGTGTCAGACCCTCGGCTACCGCCGTAGCTGATAGCACCGTTCGATCACCCTCTACCCCCGCGCGATGCTACCTCCCCGTTCGCGCGATGCCAGTGCCGCCGCGACAGGAATCGTGTCTAGACTCTAGACGTTCCTATATCTGCGAAATCGATCCTGAACACCCCGGCGTCCGACTCTGTCTAGACTCTAGACACGCTAGAAAACAGCACAAAAAAAGCCCGCACATGGCGGGCTTCGTCGCGTTCAACGTTCCTCAACTTGCTTTAGGCTGAGCGTGAAACATCTGGCTTATAAGCTCCCTGATCTGCGTCTCTTGCGCGTTGGTCAGCACGCCGGACTTGATCTTCACCGTGATACCACTGACATCCTTGGTAATGGAGCCCGCGTGTTCCCTGCCAGAAAAGAACTTGTCGATACTCCGCTCGCTCGCTGAGTTGACGGTTGTTGCTTGGCGAGTTGCCAACGCCTTAATCGCCGCAGCCACTTTCCCTTGGTCCATATCGCCCTTCACAACCAAGGGCCAAAGTTCCACAGCTGCGTTCATACCGCTCTCGCCGTGCTTTTTGATCGCCGTAACAATCGCCTGAGCCGCGGTCCCACCAAGTAGCCGTGGCTGGATATCCAGGTCCTTCCTGATGAAGTTCGGCAGGTTCTCGAACGACAGAAACTGATAGAGCCCGCTACGAGACATACCCAGTGCCTCGGCCATTCGCTTCCGGTCGGGAAACTCCTTTTCCGTACGCCTTATAGACGTAGCGACCTCATAGTCGGACAAGTCGTCACGGCTGACGTTTTCCACCAAGGCCAACACCGCCATGTCTGCGTCGGAACACGCGACAACAACAGCGTTTATCGTGTCCAGCCCCAACATCACGTGCGCGCGCCATCGACGTTCGCCCGCCACGATTTGATAGATTTCCTCGAACCGGCGGACCACGATAGGTTGCATCAGCCCGACTTCACGAATGGATTCGGCCAGTTCCGACAGCTTTGCTTCATTAAATACGCGACGCGGCTGCCAGGGATTCGGCACAACATCGGATACAGCCAATCGCGACGCGGCGCCGGTGGACTCGAGTTCTTGCACACGGAGTTGTGCAACCGCCAATGCCCCGGCAAGGCCCGGTGCCGTTTGCGTTCGAGTACTGCGTTTCACTTCGTCTCCGTTGATAGACGAAGTCGCCCGAATGCCTGCTGTCTTGGCCAGCAATTGTTCACGCATGTTGCTCATGACGCGTTCCTCCATTTTTCCGCATAGATTTCATCTATCCAACGACAGTAATCGACAAGCGGCTGTCTAACCCGCTGCAGCGACTTGGACGCGCTGTGGGTACTGCTGACGTCGAACACCGTTGAGAACGCAAGCGCTCCCGTACTCATGACAGAACTCGCCGGCACTTCAATTGAGTGCAACCAACTCTCGTAGGCGCTTTGTGCCCATGCACGAACAATGGGTGCTGACGAAGTACGCCCATAATCGACTCTCGAAAGCAGCAGCGAAATAAAATCGTATTTCTTGTCAGTCTCGTACTTCATGAAGCTCTTCGACACATCAGAAAACAGGCGCCAAAACGACAATGAGCTAATGAAGTCAAGATTCTCAGGGACCATTGGCATCACCATTGCGTCTGCCGCAAGTAGCGCATTCAGATTGAGGTACGACAGAGAGGGCGACGTGTCCATGAGGATATAGTCATATCGCTTGCGCAGCGGCTCTAAACCCTGTCGCAGCACCGTCCAGAACCGAAAGCCAGGTCTCATCTTCTGCATCGCGGGCAGGTGAAACTCTGCACCAATCAATTCAGTGTGAGCCGGGATCACATCAAGACCGTCCCAATACGTCGACTGAACTCTCGCTTCCAGTCCACCTTCGATGTCCTGATCGTAGATGTAAGGAAGAATTGTGTCGTCCGGCGTCACATCCTTTTCCGCATAAAGACCGCAAAGCTCGGAAAGCGATGCTTGCGGGTCGAGGTCGATCACCAGCACCTTGCGCCCACGCAACGTCAATCCTTGCGCCAAGCACATGGTTGTCGTCGTCTTGGCCGATCCGCCCTTTAACTGGGCCGTGATGATGATTTTCCCTTCAGGCTCACGCGTCCCGGTAACGAGCGGAGTTTGATAGATATCGGAGACCTTCTGGACCCAGACGCGCGCTTCCTCTAGAGTAAAGATTCGGGTCCGGCCAGTGCCCGCTGCGGTGCCCGACGGCAACTCTCCGTCACTCTTGGTGGCCAAGTATTGAACCTGAGAGTGCGCGATATTGCACATCTCGGCAATCTCCCCTGTTTTAAAGACAGGTGCGGCCTTTCTTGGCCGTGGAGCGAGAATAGTGTCGCGCAGTTCGTCTGTGAAAATCGAGACCTTTTCAGCAAACTGGCTGATCTGCTCAAGATGGACAGTTCGGTCTACAGCAGGAAGTTGACTCGTTTTCACCATTCTGAGGTTTTTCCGGAAATTTTAATTAACCTCAGAATACAGGAAAGACTTGGCAATTGCGCTATAAATCGTTGTTTACTATAGCGATATTCCCTGAAAAGGACTCGACGGTGTCTCTTTCGCCATGTTCTCAGACGCTTCGCACAGCGTAAAACCATCAGCTTCTTTTCCGAACTATCGCGATACGGTTCCGCTATTGTGTGTTGCATGCCCCGTTAGTTGATCTGCAGGCACTAACCACACCTCAAGGTGAGGTCGATTGTGCTGCTATTACGCCCAAGTTGTTCGATCGCGTTGATGCTGCACAATGAACCTCACCTTCATAGCCAAATACCAGGGAAGACCAGCCGTAAGCAGGTTTGGAAAGAACCCCGGGAGTAAACCCG
Source organism: Burkholderia sp. S171 (assembly GCF_009766085.1). Lineage (GTDB taxonomy): Bacteria > Pseudomonadota > Gammaproteobacteria > Burkholderiales > Burkholderiaceae > Caballeronia. The sequence goes on from NZ_LMUF01000028.1 coordinate 76,943, forward strand.
CACAATCAACCTCACCATCGGTCGTGCGCTTTCGACCCTTCAAATGCCTGATTGAGGAAAAACAGTCAGCGCGCCAACAACTGAATCGATAATTTTGCCCAGTCGTCTGTTCCACCATCGGTTTCGACTCCGATTGCACAATCAACCTCACCCCTGTTCGCAGCTCATATCTCGATCTATTGGAGACTTGTTGGTATGTTTTTTTAAAGAAGTAAACCAACTCACCCACCAGCAGGGACTTGCGACTTCCTTTATTTTCAATGACTTAACCCCGTAAAGGTGAGATTCATTGTGTCCAAGGTGAGGCTGGCTGTGCATAGAAGTGAGGTTCGTTGTGTCGCTAGAGTGAGGTTTTTTCCACACCAAGGTGAGGTTTGATGTGCAACAAAGAGCCGTTTTAGGAAAGGTGAGGTTGGCTGTGCAGGAACGGGAAGGCATCGCTTCAAGCGGCCCCCACAAGGCTAGACTACCGGGCGCAGGCTCAACGTGGTGAGGTTAATTGTGCCAAGGTGAGGTTAAATGTGCGCAACCGGCAACGCTTGGGCAGATAGCCTGATCCGGCGGGAGGAGGGTGAGGTTGTATGTGTTGACAGCTCACCCACGCATGCTACATTCGCAAACAATTCAAACGATCAGCTGACGAGCTTATGGCGGCGGACAATCCTGAAGCAGGCAAGTCGAGGGTAACACCTCGCCAGATGGCGCTCGCGCTGTTCGAGGACCTGTTCGACCTAGGCATGCCCATCAGTGAAGCCAGCCGGGAAATCGGCTACCAGCGGAACAATTTTTTCACCCAAATCGTCAACATGGGGCTGCCGGCGCGGCGATTTCTTGACGCTGCCTATTTCATCGTCGCACAGGAGCAAGAGGCACGGGATCAGTACGATGTCGAATTGAACTACTTCAAGTGGCTGATGCGCTATGACAGCCGCAATCTCAAGCACCTGCGCACAATCGCAGAGGAAGCGCAGGACGCGAAAATCCAGGTGACGGATACACCGCTCGACCGCGAGCCCAATGAAGACGACCTTTGGGTCTCAGTCCAACTGCTGGGGATGGTGGGGTTCCACAGAGGGCGGGTCCGATTCGATGTGCATCCTCGATTAGTCCCGCATATCCGTGACCCGAAAAAGTCTCACTGGCTGAGCCTGCGCATTTCGACGGCTTTTACGCGCAGTCTGGCGCGCGCGATTTATGACCAGATACTGCCGAGTGTCCCCGATGGCCGGACGGAATGGATACCGCTTGAAGACATGCGAAATTGGCCCGGGAAAATGGGTGCAAACGCGGCTATCTTCAAATACTTCAAACGCGACTGGCTTGAGCCGGCAGTGCGTGAGATCAATGAGGTATCGGATATCGATCTAACTTATGAAACCAGGACCGAGTCGAGTACGTCGAAAAAAATCGACCGTATAAGGTTTCTGCTCAAGCGCAAGGATACCGCCGACGCAGTCTTGGCCAGCTTGGCTGACGCCAGCCACCTGTACAAGATTCTCAAGGATGAGTTCAACTTGTCGACCAAACAGTTCACCGAGATTTCCGAGAACCGAGAGGTCTGGACCGACACACACATCCAGCAAGCTGTCGAATACACGCGATTCAAGATTAATCGCGGACAGGTGAAAAAGAGTCCAGCTGGCTACCTAATGAGAGCGCTCCGCGATAACTGGAAAATGTCCGAAGCCGAACGGACGATGGTCGACGTTCAGGCCAAGTTGCTTACCGACGAAACAGCGGTAGAGGTCGCCAAGAATGAAACCCGGAGTTCGGTCGCACGCACCATGGCGTCGCGTGAGGAGGAAGGCCGTGCACGCATGAACGAAGAATCGCTTAGAGGACGCGAACACTTTAATTCCGCTGACTTAAAAACCCGCAAAGATCTGGTGCGCGCATGGATCACGTCAAGCCAAGGCAAACTCATGCTCCGGCGCATGAAACTTGAGGCCTCGACCGTAACGGAGGCGGAAATCCTTGCGAACGCAGACCTGGTTTGGTACCTCGGACAATTTGTGTTCGGGCGCGTGAATTCGGCTCGTACATCGCCCTGATGTGCCTGCAGGCTGCTGATTTATGTCGCTATCCCGAGGTCCGCAGCGAGAAGGGCAAGCGCCACGAAAAACTGAAATACAGCAGGGATGCGGCCGGTGTAGCGTATCTGGCTAAACCGTTACTCTTTGGGTTTCTGCTCGAAGGTTATATCTATCTCCGTGAACAACTGGCGGCACGAGTCCTGGTAGCGTCGATTCAGAACAGCGTCACCCGTCACACTGGGGCGCGATCAACTCGTTTGCTTAGATAGAGGCGCACTTCACGGCGGTAGGAGAGCGGCAAGCTTTCGCGCTAGCGCTAGCGCTTGCGCGTCTAACTGCGCAGTCCAGGAACACGAAGATGCCGGTTTGCGCTGGCTCTCGTCATCGAACGACTGCAATAGGGGAGGGCGAAAAGGGCATCCGTTATTGGCCGAAGCAGGTATGCGAAACGAATGCGGTCGTGGACGTTAGAATGGGTTGGAAAATTCTCCGTCGGATATCTCCGCGAGAGACCCTGTATCGTATTGATTAATAGCTAGGAGAAACGTGGATATTTTCTATCACTGGAGAGACTTTGCGCTCGATATGAAGGAAGGACGTATTGGTACGCTCGGGTCTGATGGAGCCGTGCTCGAACAATTGAAGGAGCGTCTTCCTCGCAAGGTATGGACGTTTGTGACCCCGAAGGGGAAGAAAGATCGGCTACAACTTATCGGCTCGTTTTTAATCACCGAGTCGAAACCGGTGTCGTTCGTACCCAAGTGGAAGCACAACCTGTTCTACGATGCCGCGTCGCCCCGATCGGTCCTCTATACCGACTCGCACAGCCCCGAAAAAATTGACGAGGTGAGCGACTTCTTCAATCGTCGATTCAACGCGACGGGCAAATCTAATTTGCATGGGGAGAAGGGTATCCGGGAAATGGAAGCGGATGTTGTCCGTGGTTTCGAAAAATTAGTGCAGGATTACCCGACGGTCCAGTTAATGGATGGATTGCCCGGGATGCGCTAAACGGCGGGTGAGAGACGGGAAACGCGCGCATCTTGAGTGTCGCCATGCGAGGAGACGGTGTAGGTTAAAAAGTTCGCATGGCCATGTGTGCGAGGGCGTTAAACCATTCACCCGGAATCAAATGATGCGTTGCCGTGTACCTAAGCAACTAGCCGATTGTCGTGATCACATCGGCCGGGTCGAAAGATCAGCGATCGAGCGAGGCCCATATGATCAGGAATACTTATGTCACCAGCAGTACTATGGATTGCTTGAAGTGTCGGTTAAAAGCCGCGATGCAATCCCGATTGCAAACCTAATCTTGTGACGACCTTGGATATCCGTAGGATAACGAATTACGCTTGAGAATAGAGCCCTGCCGCGAGATTCCTGGTGCTTTACAGTCGCTCAAATCGTTCGATCTCCCGTCATATAAACTTGCACTGGCTTGCGCCACAAATTGCACAACTAAATTATTTCAACAATACTTGAAATATCGAATTGAATAGTCTATGCTTCCGGCATGGACTCAAATCTCGTTGTACGCGCCCTGAGCGCGCTCGCCCATGAATCGCGCCTCGCGATCTTCCGCATGCTGGTCGTCGCCGGGACGGACGGCATGGCCGCTGGTGAAATCGCGAAGCAGCTCGGGCTTTCCCCTTCAAGTCTGTCATTTCACCTCAAGGATTTGTCACATGCAGACCTGGTGAAGCCACGGCAGGAAAGCCGCTTCATCATCTACACCGCGAATTTCGACGCGATGACGGGCCTGATCGGCTTCCTGACAGAGAACTGCTGCGCCAGCGCGACTTGCGCCGCGAGCGACATTCCCAACTGCTGCGGGGATGCACCATGAAGCACATGCATGTCGGAAATACGTGCGATTGGAGAAAGGCCTGTAGGGGAATCAAATGAGTAGCGCTGACAGAGCGATCGGCGGAGCACGGCCGGAGATTGGTTTTTTTGAACGTTACCTGACGGTCTGGGTTGCGCTTTGTATCGTGGGCGGCATTCTGTTCGGGAAGGTGCTTCCGCAGCTCTTCCAGGCTATCGGACGCATGGAAGTGGCGCAGGTCAATCTTCCGGTCGGTGTGCTCATCTGGGTAATGATTGTCCCCATGCTGGTCAAGATCGATTTCGCCGCGATGACGCAAGTCAAGAGTCAGTGGCGGGGCATTGGCGTCACGCTATTTGTGAACTGGTTCGTCAAACCGTTCTCGATGGCGTTGCTCGGCTGGATTTTCATCCGGCATATATTCGCGCCGTGGCTTCCAGCCGACCAACTCGACAGCTATGTCGCCGGTCTCATTCTGTTGGCAGCAGCCCCCTGTACAGCGATGGTGTTTGTCTGGTCGCAGCTCTGCAAGGGCGATCCGAATTTCACGTTATCGCAAGTGGCGCTAAATGACGCCATCATGATCGTGGCCTTCGCGCCGCTTGTCGCTCTTCTGCTGGGTCTGTCGGCCATTACCGTGCCGTGGGATACGCTGATTATTTCGGTCGGCCTTTACATCATCATTCCGGTGGCGCTCGCCCAGCTACTGCGCCGAATGTTGATGGCGAAGGGGGAGGCGCATTTTCGGAAGACCGTCGCACGTCTTGGCCCCTATTCGATCTGCGCATTGCTCGCAACGTTAGTACTGCTCTTCGCTTTCCAGGGACAGGCGATCGTCAAGGAACCGCTGGTGATCGCGATGCTGGCGGTGCCGATCCTCATTCAGGTGTTTTTCAATTCCGGCCTCGCCTATCTCTTGAATCGCCGGCTTGGCGTCGCGCACTGCGTCGCGGGGCCCTCGAGTTTGATTGGTGCGAGCAATTTCTTTGAACTCTCGGTAGCTACGGCCATTAGCCTGTTCGGCTTCCATTCGGGCGCGGCGCTGGCCACCGTGGTCGGTGTGCTGATCGAGGTGCCGGTGATGCTGCTGGTCGTCGGTGTGGTCAATCGATCGCAGCATTGGTACGAAGCAAAACACAACATCAAAGGACAACGCGTATGAGCGTCACGATCTATCACAACCCGGATTGCGGCACGTCGCGCAACACGCTGGCCATGATCCGCAACGCGGGCATTGAGCCGGAGATCATCGAATACCTGAAGACGCCGCCGAGCAAAAGCACGCTGGAAGATTTGATCGTCCGTGCCGGTTTCACGGTACGCGCTGCGCTGCGTGAAAAGGGCACGCCTTACGCCGATCTAGGCCTGGGCGATCCGTCAGTAGGCGACGAGCAATTGCTCGTCGCAATGCTCGAACACCCGATTCTCATCAATCGCCCGCTGGTCGTCACACCGCTTGGCGTGCGCCTATGCCGGCCCTCCGAGGTCGTTCTCGACATCCTGCCTACGGCGCAAAAAGGCGCTTTTGCCAAAGAGGACGGCGAACCTGTCATCGATAGCGAAGGACACAGGGTCCGCGAATGACACAGGATCTTCCCAACGTCAGCGCGACGCACCTCGATAGGCCGGATCTGCGCAAGCTCGAGCCGCGCGCCGTATCGCAACATGCGCCGCGGATCCTGCTGCTCTACGGGTCGTTGCGCCCCACGTCATACAGCCGGCTTCTGACGCTGGAAGCCGAACGCATCTTGCGCCATTTCGGCGCCGAAACACGGGTCTTCGATCCGCACGGCCTGCCAATGACCGATAGCGTTGCCGCCGATCATCCGAAAGTGGCAGAACTGCGCACACTGTCGGAGTGGTCGGAAGGGCAGGTATGGTGCAGCCCGGAGCGTCACGGCACGCTAACGGCCGTCTTCAAGAACCAGATCGATTGGCTGCCGCTTGAAAGCGGCGGCGTCCGTCCGACACAAGGCCGCACGCTCGCTGTGATGCAGGTATGCGGCGGATCGCAGTCGTTCAATGCGGTGAATGCGCTGCGCGTGCTCGGCCGGTGGATGCGCATGGTGACCATTCCAAACCAGTCGTCGGTGGCGAAGGCCTGGCAGGAATTCGACGCTGACGGGCGGATGAAACCATCTGCTTCTTACGATCGCGTCGTCGATGTAATGGAAGAGCTGTACAAGTTCACGCTGCTCGTGCGCGATCGCTCGGATTACCTGACCGACCGTTACAGCGAGCGCAGGCAAGCGCATCCGGAGCTTGCCACGACGCTGGCGACCGCTGCGATGAACCAGGAGGCGGTGAGCGTCAATGCCGATACTGACGACAGCGAAGCGGCGTGAGGGCGCCCGGGCGCGGCGGGAGTCGCGGCCACGGCTGCGGGTCTATCCTCGCTGCAGCGATGTTGGCGCTATGGTCGCAGATCACCGAGAAGAACTCCACCTCATGCTTGGCTTAGTGGTCCGAACCAGATATTCATCGCGTCTTGACGACCATCCTGCGTTCTGTCGCCCGCCCACGCCACATATCCATCGGGTCGGATCAACACTGCGGTTGGAGCGGAGACCAAACCCAGCGCAGGCAGCTCTCATTGACCGTCATATTTGACGCAAACCAACCCAATGCGATTTGACCACGGCGTGATGTCGATGCTGCCGGGTGCGCTGAGATTCAAGAGCACTGGGCCGTGCATCATGGATGAGCGTAAAGACACGTATAGGACCGTCAGGTGTGATCAGGTCGAGGTCAGGCATGCGACGGCCGACCAGCGGATGCCCCTCGCCGAGGTCGTAACGAATACCCAGTCCGGACATCTCGGCAGCTATCCGTTTGCGAGGCTCCTTCACGCTAAGGAGTTCCAATACGGTTTCACGCAGGGCTTCGGTGCGGTCATCGGTACGTTGCAACGCGACCTGAATTGCCCGGTCGCGAGTGGCTCAATTTGGCTGACGCTGTTGAGAAAGTCGCCGCACGGTTTTGCCACATCATCGGCAGAATATCGACCTTTCAGATCGACTTGCAAGTCGCGCGTGATTTTTGGTCACGGGTAAAGCGACCCATGAAAACCCCCACTGAACAAATCCGCAGAACAGTTCGCACGGGAAAAGTTTGGCTTCAAAGGCAGTGGCAGACTCCACACGATTTCGACCCGGAAACTGAGCCTAGCAGGGTAGTGTCCCGTCGATATCGGTTGACGGTCGAGAGGCCGGTGCTCAGGTCGGAGTTGCCGGTGGGCGTGGCGGCTCAAGTGGCGGACGGTCGCGCACACGGATCACCTATAACACTGCAATCGCGCTGATGGGGTTATGAACCCTTTACGAGCGGCCGAGCACCACTGAAGTGTCATACATCATGCCGGAGTTCGCGACGCCTTGCGATATCGATGCACGGCGACCGGATGATGTCATATCGCAACTAACGATCTCCCCGTAAGCCGCCGCCGAACGGCAAGCCGATTCGGTGCGCGATTTGCCGTGGTCAGAAGCCGCATGGCTAATAGGCGAGCATACCGGGCGCAGACCGGACTCAAGCCCGCGCATGCGCCCCACCGCACGCCGTAGCAGGGAGCGCGCAAGCGAGATCACGCCGCGCGTCGGCAGGATCGCGACGGATTGCCTGCGCGCAATGATCAGCCGCCGCTTCCCCAGTTCGCTCGGCCTGCGCGAGGCGGTCATGCATGTGCATCGGTGCTTGATCGAGCGGATCCACGCGTAATCACGCAATTGCAGGCAATGGCAGCGTATCGCTACCGGCGTAAGTTGCCAGTAGCCAAGCGCTTCCTGTCGCGAACGGTCACTGTCCGGTTTCACGGATGACTCGCTTGACGATCTGTTTCGCGAACGCGTCTGTCAGAGGCTCCCGTGAAAACCAGCGACGATAAAAAAGCGCGCCCGTAAGCACCGCGATCAGCATGGCAGCATTCGTGTCCTTCGGCAGTTCTCCCTTGCGCACCGCTCGCTTGATGACGGTTTCAAAAGGCATCGAATAACCCCGTTGAAGTTTGCTGTACATATCGGCGATGTCGGGGTCTCGCTCGGCCGCATCAATGATTGAAGGCAGCACCGAAGTCCATTTGGCTGACCGCAGCAGCTTCGCGAGACTTGTCATCAGCGCCGTGATGTCGCTTTCGAAGCTTCCGGTGTCTGGTATGTATTGAGGTGTGCTGAGCGTCGAGCAGGCATCGCGCAGCAGGTCAGCTCGGGTTGGCCAGTGCCGATAGATCGTGGTCTTCGCGACGCCCGAGCGACGCGAGATTTCATCGACGCTCGCGCCACTAAGACCGCGTTCGAAGAGCAGCTCTGCCGTGACGCCGAGCACAGTCGCCCGCGAGCGGCGGACCCTTTCGTCGAGCGCCTTGATGTCAGGCTCGGCAACAGCCGGCGCGCCTGGTTCGGTGACTATGGTTTTCTTTCGCATGAGCAAGAATAGGGTAGACAAGAAACGATACGCTACTGTAGCGTATCGTGTATACAAGGGCAATCACACCTTGTCCAATTTTCCCACTGCACGCAAAAGGAGGTTGCTATGAAATTCGCTTCCACGCGGCTTATTGCCCGTGACATCAAAACCCTCGTCAGCTTTTACGAGAAGGTGACGGGCCAACAGGCGGAATGGCTGGCGCCTGTGTTCGCCGAAATCGTCACCCCGGGGGCAACGCTTGCGATCGGCGCCGCTGAAACCGTGGCGTTATTCAAGGACGGAAGCGCTGAGCCCGCTTCCAATCGCACCGCGATCGTGGAGTTCCAGGTCGACGACGTAGACGCTGAGTTCGCGAGGCTGAAAGATGAAGTGCCGGTGGTGCACGAGCCGAAGATGATGCCGTGGGGCAACCGCGCAGCTCAGTTCCGCGACCCCGAAGGGACGCTCGTGGGCATGTACACGCCTGTGACCGACGCCGCGAAGCAGCGGTTCGGCGGTCGCTGAGCGAACGCGAAGGGGAATTGGCGTGCGCCTTCGGCCGGCCTTCGTTGTTTATCGTGACCCAGCCCGTCTCCGCTGATAGCCGGCGAGCGGCGGGTTATGAGGAGGGGCAGCCGCCCGAGGTAACTCAAGCCTCGAGTAGCGAGGGCAATGTGCGTAGAGGTGTTCGAGGATCTCCCCGTGCCGATGTGGAGCGACGGGCGGTGGTGCGTCAAACTAGATCGTGAGATTTGCTGCCTGGAAGTTGATGCAACTTCAGTTGGGCGTGTCACGGATCGCCAAGCAAGTTCTTTCCAGACAGAAGGCGGCCGACGGTGAGTGTCATCATGCCCCACCAGCGTCTCCACCGGTTCCAGACCATGCAAGAGGCAAACCTCACCCAGGTCGCCCCAAATCGACAGAACATTTCTGTATCACTTTTAAAACGGCCGACAAACGCTTATGCAAGCCGGGTTTGGCGCCCGCAAACCAGCGGTTTGAAGTGGTGTTACAGAAACTCGGATGCTGCACCAGCAAGGGATTGGAAGGACGAAAGCGTTTGCGCGATTAATCGGACGGATAGGGCTGATTCGATCGTGCAGTGTTCAAGAGTGAATCAAAAACGTTTTCATCCCCAGTGTGCGCTACTGCATATCCTCGGACGTTCCATGATGGCATTGGGTTTGCGCCCGCTGGCACGGTCCTCGCTATATGTGGGGTGCAGCACTAGCCAAGGTCGACTTTCAACATCAAGCAAACGACTTTGGACAGCGCTGCTTACGGGGCCGCTCGCTCCGTGTCTTAGATAGATGCCATCAGATGCATCACGAGACACGGAGTGGCCGGAATAAAAAAGTAAGGCGCACAGCGCACACGAGAGAAAAACATCATGCTGAATCTTCAATCAGACCTGCACGGCAATCATCTGTTGGGCGCGCTTCCGGCGCACGAATGGCAAGCGCTTACACCTCACCTGGAACTCGTTCAGCTTCGTACAGGCCAATTGCTTTGCGATTC
>NZ_LMUF01000004.1 GCF_009766085.1 Burkholderia sp. S171
TTCGCGTCGCTGCATCTGCAGCACAGAAACGAGATTATGTCGTGCGTTTCGCTTTTCGTCAACAGGTTTTTTACTTCACCTGAACTTTCCGATTCGCTGCGAAGCCCGTCCTGCTTGGCTCCGCGGCATCCTCTTAAGCGCCACGCTTACTGCACTTTCTCACTTCCCTTCGCCTCTTTGGGAAGCGAAGGAACGGAATTCTAGTGCCCGTTTCACCCTTGCGCAAGGGGTTCGTGAAAAGAATTTCAACGGAGCCCCCCGCCGTAATAAAGAGCGCAAAAGGAAGGCGCAAAACCGGCATCGCTGAGAGGCCGTGCACTAATGGTCCAACCGGACGCATAGCGACTACAATCTAAGGTTCTCTGCACCTGATAACTGCCTCCTATGCGCTCGCGAATCGCCAAACGACTTCCCCCGGATGCCGACAAGCTTGTCGGTCTTTCGCTCTCGCTCTTCGCATCGGGCAGCCGTATAGAAGACCGATTCTGGGAAGCGCGTCTCGACACCCTTCTCGGGAAAATTGTGCGCAACGGCAATCAGACTGCGCTTGATGCCGCGCTTGACCATCTTCAACTCAAGTTTCCGGACGCTTATGGCGCCCTCGCCGATATGGCGGAAACACAAAGCGAGTCGTTCGCGATCGAGATCGACGGCATGCCGCACGAAGCGCTATTGATCGCGGCGCCCGTGCTGGCATGGACGCGTTACTCGATCCCGTCCGGGCCGCTCAAGACCGACGTGGTCGACGCCTTGCGTGCTCAGTTGCAAGCGCATGTGCTCGCTGAAGGCGCCAAGGTGTCGGTTGCACCGTACCTCTATAGCATCGACCAGTTGCCGCGCCACCACGTGGAAACTGCGCGTGTGGCGCAGCAACTCATACAGACCGTGCTCGGCAACGCGCCAGCGCGCCTCAATCTTGGTGACTTGCCTGAAACCTCACCGATTCTCGCCGATCCGCGCTTCTTGCTTGCAATGGCGATCGTGCCCGCTGGCGACGCGCTGTTTCGGTGGCAAGAGGAAACGGCCGGCACTCGGATTGAACGCGGCCAGTGCCTTGAACACTGGGCAACCCAAGGTGGCGCCAGTTTTGCCGCGATCCTGCCCGGCTGCGAATTCGAATGCCTGTTGCCCGACGCCTACTACTCGGCATGTCGTGACGCGGACGAACAAGTTCGGCCGCACTCGGTCCGTACCGCCGTTCGCTACCTGTTCGACACGCTCGGCACAGCGCCTGACGAATTACGCGCCGTGATCGCAGGGTTCGGCGAGCAGCGCGTGGACGAATATCGGATCGGCTTTACTCGCCGTGGCAGCAACGACGTGATCTATGGCGTCGTCTGGCCGCTCTACGGACGGGAAAACGGCGAAATTAACGCGGCGGAAGAAGCAGCCGAACTCGAAGGCGTGGATGGTCCGGTTGAGGAGATCGTTGCGTTGTTGAAGCGCTCGGGCGTAACCGAAGTGCGTCGTCACACCGGCCGTTTCGAGCCGGAATATTGCGATGACTGCGGTGTGCCGCTGTATGCGGATCCGCTCGGGGAAATCGTCCATGCGGAAATGCCGGAAGACGCTGAGCCAGCCCAGCCGCATTTCCACTGAAGCAAGAGGTTGGACAGGGAGGTTGAAGGCGTTTGCGGCTCGCGTGCCGAACGTTGTCGCGTTCCCTCGTTGGCATCACCGCAAGTAATCGGGAAGTTAGCGTATGCGTACTTGCGGAATTCGACGCAGCGCAAATCCTGACGGGACCGACCTCAACTTCTTGATCCAATACAAAAACCCGTTCCAACGCTCGTTGGAACGGGTTTTTTTGCACGCCGAACTCGCAACGCCCAACTACCGCTTGCAAGGGACATCTCCAGAATCGGCGTCGCGCGAACAAAGCCGCGTTCCAGCTCCCCCGAAATAAAACCATTCCACGAAGCAGTCCCAAGCGTCGAGTTAGCTATCCCGACCAACGGACTTGGGCGGTTGATCCGCCCTATCGTCCATGCGATGCATTTGGGTAGCACCGTCATTCTTCCCTCTTCATTCCTTGGGTCGCTATCTGCCCCTCCGCAGCCACTATTGAGCGGTCAAAATCAACGCGAGAAGCAGCGAAAAGCGCAAACCACTTGCCGCGTTGTTAGATCAAAACAACGCCGTGGGCAAATTCAAACAAGAACAACCCGAATTATCCTCATGTAGAGCTGCGTCTCGGCACGGAAGCGCGCCTCGGATAAGTCTCATTCCGTCTCGCATTCGCACTTCGATTTGAGAAGTATCCCAACTTCGACCACATATATTGAGACTTCTCTCAGCGAACCTGCCTCGAACAGCGATTAATTCACCCAAACAACCCGCAGGCGGAACGTAGCACGTGATTTTGTGCGTATTGCCTATGCCGTTCGGTCAGGGCGCAATTTCGGCCGCAATTGGTCATTATCGGTTTAGCCGCATATCGCCCGCCCGGAAGCGGGCATCGCGCCGAACCCATATAACAATGAGGCACGTATGAAATTCACGATAGTCAACTCCGAAGCCGAGCGTCGCGAAGGTTTGAAGGCGCTTTTAAGGCACATCGACCGACGCGCGCGTTTCAACGAAGCAAAAGACTGGCGTCAAGCGGCAAGCGCGGTCCTGCGGCTCGATCCGGACATGATCGTGATCGACTGGCACGAGGCCATGCGCATGGCAGATCTGCGCACGCTGCTGAACGCTTTCCCGAGTACCCCTGCGGCAATCATCGTGGACGAAGCATCAACCGCGCAGGTCCGCATGCTTCTCAGCGCCGGCGTGCTCGGTGTGGTGCCACGCGATCTCGACCCTACATTGATTGTTCGTGCGCTCGAAATGGTTCTGCTGGGTGGCCACTACGTTCCTGTGTGCGCGCTTGATCCGACGATCGAGTCCGTTTTCCTGCCGCGTCGCGACACCGGACCGAAAGATTTCCGAAAGGGCTCAAAACGGTTCAACACACTGTCGCTGCGCCAGCAACAAATCATGCGCTGCGTCCACATGGGCAGCACCAACAAGATCATTGCGAAGACACTTGGAATCAGCGAGGGCACAGTGAAAATCCACTTGGGCAGCATCTTCCAGCAGCTCGGTGCACCGAATCGCGCCGCGGCCGTTGCTATTTATAACGGCTGGCAAAATGGCTATCTTGAAGTCCTGAAGCGCGAGGCCGACGCGTCGCCACGGCCGGCTCTCGGCGATGCCGGTCCGGTGCCACTGCGCGCGGCCGCTATGCTGACGTACGGGCCACGGCCGGAAATAGACGAACACTTGCTGCCAATGGCCGCTCAACCCCAACCCCGCTTCGGTGACTGAACACGGTCGTTTCACAGTCAGGACGCAACGCGTAAATTAACGCGTTGCGTGTTGCAAAATCCCCCCTGGCACAGTCAATGCACACGTTTTCGGGCGCAAACGAGTAATATGAGATTTATGGGTTTCTTCTACACACCTCTTCCGCTTTGGCTCGCAATAGGTGGCTGGATTGTCACTGTGGGCGTGCTCGCGCTTGCGATCTGGAAGAACCCGTTTCGACGGTTGCAAGATGGGACGCTTCAGCACGTCTGGTTTGGCATTGTCGTCGCGGTGACGGTACTGTGGGCGTGCAACACCTGGTTCGAGGACGGCCCCGCCATTCATCTGCTGGGCGCAACACTGATGGTCACCCTGTTTGACTGGCAACTCGCCATGGTCGGCATGGCCGTGACAACCGGTCTGGCTGCCGTCGTGCTGGATGCCTCATGGCCCGGCGTTCCCGTGACCTTCCTGCTGTTCGGGGCATTGCCTGTCGCCGTTTCGTCGCTGCTACAAAAAGCGATCCAGGCGTGGATTCCGCGGAGTCTCTTCGTCTTCATCGTCGGTCACGGTTTCCTGACCTCGGCATGCGCCGTCGCCATAGCGTGCTCGGCAGGACTGCTGCTGCAAATCGTGCTTGCCGATGGCGACGTTATTATCCCGGCTGGATTTACGCTCGCTGCCTCCCTGCTCGTCGCCGGTGAGGCCTTATTTACCGGCGTGTTCACCATCTTGATCACCGTCTACCGGCCGACCTGGATCACTACGTTCGACGTCCGGCGTTATCGGCTGGATCGTGGCCCGCGCGTCTGAACGCCGCATTGATCTAAACCCATCGATCCCGGCGATTCCAAACCTTATCCCGCATCAAGGTCCATGGCAGAACCTGTGTGGAGGCCGGACATCGTCGGCGGTTAGTGAAAGAATTTAATATAAGATGGAACTCCCGCTCACTGTCGGGCATCTTACGTGCCTGTTGTCTCTTTAGTGCATAACCTGATGGATAGTATTCAAGTACCGCGTCGACTGCTCCGGCTGGTCGGCCGGCTGGTGGCAATTGCATCAATGGCGACACTCGCGTCGGCCGCATGCAGTGCCACCGCGTTCGCCGATACGCTCGATGAACGCAACGAGCTCGTCAATCACTTCGTCACCGACTTCAACGCCAATCCCTTGGTGGCCGACTGCGCCGCGCACGGAAGTTTCGTGGCGAGTACGTCGACGGCGTTCGACCATGTGGAGTTTCCGGCCAGTTCCTTCGATTCCGCTCATGGCAGCATCGTCCCGTGGAACGACGCCTTCGACGACCACAAACAACGCATCAAGGTCGACAACGTCGTGACAGTCGAGGGCCTTGGGGTCACCAAGGACGGCGACTCAAGCCCTTCCACGCTGAAGTTCCGATGCGGCTATGTAGGGAGCCAGATGCTGGCTTTCGGCTGGAATGATCCCGTGCCTTCAGCCAGGCCGCGCGCGGAACCCCGCTCGAGTCACGGTGCAAAAGGCCGGCATGGTGCGAGTAAGGGCAAAGGCAAGACAAGTTCGAAATCGGCAGGCAGTAAGACGACGAAAAAATCGTCGGGCAAAAAGAAGCACTGAACCGGGTTCTCTGAGTCGCTGTCCTCCGACTCATCGTCCACTGACTCACTGTCTCGAGCGCGGCCGAAAAGGGAAAAGGGCGTGATCGCCGTCTAGCGATCACGCCCTTTTGCTGCAGGCCCTTCGGAACGCACGCGCATCGCATGCGTTCAGTCGTGCTCACCTCCCTCCGATTGCCAGCCTCAGAATGCCTGGAGATGCCGCAGCATAGCCTGAAGCATCGACGCCCCCAACGCAGCGCTGCGCTCTCCGTTCCATCCAACCCGCTCGTCCGGCAGATTCGCGTTGTCCTTGAACGGCATCTCAAGCGTCAGCGACAAACATCCAAACTCGTTGCCCACATATTTAGACGCCAGCTTCAACGCGTCCGTCTGGTACTTGCTCGCTTCATAGCCGTACACGTCCTGGAAATCGGGACTCGCCTGCTTGAAGCATTCGATGAACGCCTTCTGTTCCTGCGCTTGTCTTTCGGTAAAGCCGGGCAGCATCTCCGATCCGGCCACGAATACGTAAGGCAATGCTTCGTCACCGTGAATATCGAAGAAAAGATCGCAGCCCAGCGCATGAATGGCATTACGAACGGCCAGCACTTCAGGACTGCGCGCTGCGTCCGGTTCCATCCATTCGCGATTCAGGTTGGCACCCGCGGCGTTCGTGCGCAGGTTGCCAAGCACGCTGCCATCGGGATTCATGTTCGGCACGATATGGAACACGGCGTGATCAAAGATCAACCGTGCGACAGGATCACCCGCCCAGTCGCCCCAGCCCGCCAGCCGTTTGATCAGCCCTTCCACGAACCACTCGGCCATGGTCTCGCCGGGATGCTGACGCGCGATAATCCACACGTTCTTCTTCGGCTTCACCGGGCGCTCGGTCTCCTCGGTCAACCCAAGCGACACCAGCGACATCGGCCGGCCTTGCACTGTCCGGCCGATTTCAGTGAGCGTCGCGTGCGGCATCTGCTGAACGGCGCCAAGGAAACCCGCATGGCGCTCTTCGCTATACGGCTCGAAATAGGCGTAATAGACAGCGTCAAAGTCGGGCGTGTGCTCAATGGTCAGCACGCGACCATCGTAACGCGTGGGTACGCGAAACCAGTTGATCCGGTCGTAGCTCGCCACCGCCCGATACTCGCGCCAGCCATCGGCGAACGCACAGTCAGCGGCGTTCTCGAAGCTCATGGTGAGCGGCTCGTCGCGCACGCCCGAGACGCGGAAGTAGAACCACTGCGCAAAGTCGGCGTGGCTGTCCGAACGCACACGCAGGCGAATGGCCGCGGGATCGTCGGCAGACACAACGTCTATCGCGCCGGCATCGAATTGACTCGTGATTGAAATGCTCATGACGCTTCCTTAATAATGCGGAATCTAGTCCGTACGCGCCGCGCTCAAAGACCCAGCCGCCGGCGATACACATAACTCGTTTCAGTCGATGCCTTTTTATCGAAGGCATAGCCATCGCTGTCAAAAGCCTTCAGGCCTTCCGGCTCGTCAATTCGATGCTGCACCGCGAACCGCGCCATCAAACCGCGCGCGCGTTTAGCGTGAAAGCTGATGATCTTGTACTGGCCATTCTTCCAGTCCTGGAAGACCGGCGATATCACCGGCGCGTCCAGGCGCTTCGGCTTCACCGACTTGAAATACTCGTTGGACGCGCAGTTCACCAGCACGCGTGCGCCCTTCTGTTTTTTCATCTGTGCGTTGAGGGCCGCCGTGATGCGGTCGCCCCAAAACGCATACAAATCCTTGCCGCGAGCGTTGGCGAACTTGGTGCCCATCTCCAGCCGATACGGTTGCAACAGATCCAGCGGCCGCAGCAGCCCGTACAACCCGGACAACACACGCACATGAGTTTGCGCGTAGTCGAGATCGGCTGCATGCAGCGACTTTGCGTCGAAACCTTCGTAGACATCGCCGTTGAACGCCAGCATGGCCTGCTTCGAATTATGCGTATCAAAGCTCGGCGACCAGTCCGCATAGCGCTGGAAATTGAGTCGCGCGAGCGGATCGGAGATATGCATGAGGCTGCCAATATCCTGTGGCGAGAGCTTGCGCAAGGCGTCGATCAGTTCGGCGGAATCGGCGGCGAATTCAGGCAACGTGTGCTTGGTAACGTGAGGCGGTGTCTCGTAGTCGAGCGATTTGGCCGGCGATAGAACGATTATCATAGGGGCTCGCCGGCAGACTGCCAACGATGAAGACGGAAACCCTCGATTGTATCGAATGAAAAAATCCCCCGTGCTGCGTGCCGTCCTGGATTCGAATGTCTGGATTGATATCTTGGTATTCGACGACCCCGTCACGCGTCCAATCCGCGTTGCCCTTGAAGCCGGCGCGCTGGAAGCGCTGATCGACTCGCGCTGCCTCAAAGAACTGACGTATGTGCTGGACTATCCGCAATTCGTGCGCTTCGCTGTCAATAAGTCCGACGCGCTAGATACAGTCGCGCGGCTCTCGCGACTCGTTGCGCCCGAACCACTGCCCGCCGACGCACCGCCGTTGCCCAAATGCCGCGATCGCGACGACCAGAAGTTTCTTGAACTGGCGCACTTGAGCCGGGCGGACTGGCTGGTTTCGAAGGATCGCGCGGTGCTGAAACTCGCGAAACGCACAGCACGCGACTTTGGGTTTCGAATCGCCCAGCCGGGGCCGTTCGTGGCCAGTTTCGAAGCCCACATTGAAGCTTATGAAGAAACGACCAAAGAAACGAATAGAGATACAAACGCCATCGACGTTTAAAATAGGACACATTTCCCTTTAGCGCAGCCGAAACGCCCACGCCATGAACGCCTCGCACGACCTTTCGTTTTCGCCCGCCGTTCCCGCCATCACATCGCGCCTGCCGAACGTCGGCACGACCATCTTCACCGTCATGAGCGCACTCGCGACCCAGAAAGGCGCGGTCAATCTAGGTCAGGGCTTTCCGGATTTCGCATGCGATCCGCGCATTGTGGACGCCGTGTCGAACGCCATGCGCGACGGCCACAACCAGTATCCGCCGATGGCCGGCGCCGCTTCCCTACGCCACGCGATCAGCGACAAGATCGAACGGCTGTATGGCCGCCAGTACGACGCCGAGCGCGAGATCACCGTCACGGCCGGGGCGACCCAAGCCATCCTGACGGCCATTTTGTGCTGCGTGCATCCGGGCGACGAAGTCGTTGTGATCGAACCGATGTACGACTGCTACGTACCGGCGATCGAGCTGGCGGGCGGCAAACCGGTGTTTGTATCGCTGGAAGCACCCGATTACGCGTTGCCCTTCGACAAGATCGCCGCCGCGATCACGCCCAAAACGCGCCTGTTGATCATCAACTCGCCGCACAATCCAACGGGCCGCGTTTGGCGCGCCGGGGACATGCAAAAGCTCGACGAGATCCTGCGCGGCACCAACGTGTTGATTCTCTCCGACGAAGTCTATGAACACATGGTCTTCGACGGCGCACCGCACGAAAGCGTGTCCCGCTATCCGGACCTGGCCGCGCGCAGTTTCGTGGTATCGAGTTTCGGCAAGACCTTTCACGTCACGGGCTGGAAGATCGGCTACGTTGCCGCGCCCGCCGCGCTCACAGCCGAGTTCCGCAAAGTCCACCAGTTCAACGTCTTTACTGTGAACACGCCGATGCAAGTCGGCATTGCGGAATACCTCAAAGACCCAGCGCCGTACCAGGAATTACCCGCTTTTTATCAGCAAAAACGCGATTTTTTCCGCGAAGGCCTCGCCAATTCGCGCTTCAAGCTGCTGCCTTGCGACGGCACGTATTTTCAGTGCGTCGACTATTCGGCCATCAGCGACCTGCCTGAGGCCGAGTTCTCGCAATGGCTCACGAGCGAGATTGGCGTCGCGGCCATTCCGGTGTCGGCGTTTTATCACGAGAGCCACGAATCGGGCGTCGTGCGCTTTTGCTTCGCGAAAAAGGAAGAGACGCTTCGCACCGCGCTTGAACGTCTCGCCAGTCTTTAAGACTAGATCTTCGGCAGCGCTTTCTTCTGCGCTTCCATGAAAGCGAGCCGGTCCGCCGTGACTTTCTGCGCGGCCGGCCGCTCGCCCACCAACTTGTTGTGCGTCTTCCAGTCGATTCCCGCTTCCAGCAGGAAATCCGCTCCATAGATCGCTTTCGTCGTCAGCCCGATCAGCGGCAAATTCACGAATGCACTCACATCGGCGATACTGAAGGTCGTGCCGAGCGCATACGGTTCGAACTTCGCAATCCGCTTGAATCCGGCAATACCATGCCGGAGCCGTTTTTCCGCGCGCACCTTGGTGTAATCAGTCACTGTGCCGCCGAAAAACGCCTGCTTGTACAGCTCGCGGGCAACCAGTTCCAAGTGTGTCTCGATGAACGCGATCATCTCGCGCTCCTTGGCGGCCGTGAACGGATCGGCGGAAAAAATGGGTTTCTCCGGATAAGCGCTCGCCAGATATTCGACAATCACCTGCGACTCGCACAGCGCCCCGGCCTCGGTCTCCAAATACGGAACCTTGCCGAGCGGCGAGAGCGCAAGCGTTGCTTCGTCCTGGCCAAAATTTGCACGCACCTCCTCGAACGGAATGCCGTGTTCGAGCAGCACGAACTTCACCTTGTTCACGTAGTTGGACAGCGGAAAACCATACAGCTTGAGCATCTTGAGTCTCCTGGACATCTTTCATTTTTAAGCAATGCAGGCAATCGGCGGCCTTCGAGGCCACCTTATAAACAGTACGATCGTGCTAATCTAGCAATAAGGAGTGAGACACGCCATGAGTTTTCGCGATACAGAAATTCGGACCATAGGGATTGTCGGTAGCGGCGCGATGGGACGCGGCATTGCGCAGATCGCTGCGCTGGGCGGCCTGAACGTGCGTCTGTACGACACCAACCAGCAAGCCATCGCAGCCGCACGCGAGTATCTCGCCGATACCCTGAACAAACTCGCCGCAAAAGGCAAGCTGAACGAAGCCGATGCGCACGCCGCGCTGGCGCGCATTCATGCGGCCGGTGCGATCGGCGACCTGGCCGATTGCGACGTGGTGGTTGAAGCCATCGTGGAAAAGCTGGAGGTCAAGCGGGAGTTGTTCCGCGAGCTTGAGGGCGTGGTCGGCGAAAATTGCATTCTGGCGTCGAATACGTCGTCGCTGTCCATTACGGCCATTGCCGCGGGCTGTGCCAAGCCGGAGCGCGTCGTCGGCCTGCACTTTTTCAACCCCGTTCCGCTGATGAAAGTAGTCGAAGTGATCGACGGCTTGCGGGGAGACCCCGCTGCCGGCGACGCGCTGATGGCACTCGGCCGCCAGATGGGCCACACGGCCGTGCGCGCGAAGGACATGCCTGGGTTTATCGTGAATCACGCCGGGCGCGGCATGAATACCGAGGGCTTGCGGATCGCGAGCGAAGGCGTGGCGAGTTTCGCCGATATCGACCGGATCATGCGCGAACAAGCTGGCTTCCGGCTCGGGCCGTTCGAGTTGCTGGACCTGACGGCGCTCGACGTGTCGCATCCGGTGATGGAATCGATCTATCACCAATTTTATGAGGAACCGCGCTTTACGCCGTCGCCTATTACCGGCACGCGGCTCGCCGGTGGGTTGATCGGACGGAAGGTGGGTGAAGGTTTCTATAAGTATGTCGATGGCAAGCAGCAAACTCCCGAAGAAGCGCCCGCGCCTACCACGCTGCCGCGTCGCGTTTGGGTAAGCCGGGCATCGGCCCATGCGCGTGAAGAAGTGTTCCGGTTGATCGCGAAGATGGAAACGGCTGTCACTATCGATACCGGCGGCACCCCGGCACCGGATTCGCTGATTATCGTCACGCCGCTCGGCCACGATGCTACGACCGCAGCCGTCGCGGAGAAACTGGACGCGTCGCGCACGGTTGCTATCGATACGTTGTTTCCCCTCGCCGATGCCGCGCGCCGCACCATCATGACCACGCCGGCCACGACCGCCGAGTTCCGCGACGCCGCGCACGCGCTGTTCGCATTCGATGGCGTCCCCGTCACCGTGATCCGTGATTCGACCGGGTTTGTTGCCCAGCGAGTGGTGGCGACCATCGTCAACATTGGTTGCGATATCGCGCAGCAACGCATTGCAAGTCCGGCGGATATTGACCTCGCCGTCACGCTCGGCCTGGGTTATCCGCGTGGTCCACTTGCGTTAGGCGACGCGCTCGGCACGAGCACCATCCTCACTATCCTGCGCAACATGCAGGCCGTGCTCGGCGACCCGCGTTATCGTCCGTCGCCCTGGCTCGCGCGCCGTGCGCAGCTCGGCCTGTCTCTCACCTTCGATGAGGCACCAGTATGAGCGCCGAACTGCTCTCCGTCCGTCCCGCTGAAAGCGACACCACGCTCGTTCTCAAGCTGTCCAATCCGGGCGCACGCAATGCGTTGCACCCGGACATGTACACGGCCGGCATCGAAGCGATGAACACGGCTGAACGGGATACGTCAGTGCGCGCCATCGTGCTAACTGGCGCCGATAACTTCTTTTGCGCCGGCGGCAACTTGAACCGGTTGCTGGAGAACCGCGCGAAGGATCCGTCGGTGCAAGCCGCGAGCATCGACATGCTCGGCGAGTGGATCGTGGCATTGCGGTCATCGACGAAACCGGTGATCGCGGCCGTCGAAGGCGCTGCAGCGGGCGCGGGTTTCTCGCTTGCGCTTGCATGCGATCTGCTGGTCGCGGCTGAAGACGCCAAGTTCGTGATGTCGTACTCCCGCGTCGGCCTCACGCCCGATGGCGGCGGCTCGTGGTTCCTCACGCGCGCGTTGCCGCGTGCGCTCGCCACCGAAATCCTGCTTGAAGCGAAACCCATCGGTGCCACGCGGCTGCATGAGGTTGGTGTCGTGAACCGCGTGACGAAACCGGGCGCAGCGCTCGATGCCGCCATCGCCTGGGCGGATGAACTGGGCCGCATGGCGCCGAAAGCGCTCGCGCGGATAAAGACGCTGATCGAAGCCGCCGAAACGCAGTCGCTGGCGGAACATCTGGACGACGAACGCGATGGTTTCGTCGATGCCCTGCATAACGGCAACGCGCTCGAAGGCATCAACGCGTTCCTCGAAAAACGGCCACCGCTCTACAAATGACGACCCTCTACGAACTCCCCAAACGCCGCCGCATCTTCCTGATGCGCCACGGCGACGTCACTTACTTCGATGCCAGCGGCCGTGCCATCGACCCGGAAGGTGTACCGCTGAATGAACGTGGCCGCGAGGAAGCAAGCGCGGCGGGCCGCGAGTTCAAGGCGCAGAAAATCCGCTTCGGTAAAGTCATCGCGAGCGGCTTGCCACGCACGATCGAAACAGCGCAGCGCGTGCTGGCCGAAACCGGTCAGCAGATCGATATCGACATCTGGCCGGAGTGGCAGGAGATTCGTGGCGGCCGGCTGAGCGAACTGCCAGCGCAGGATGTCGAGCGCGCGTTTCTCAGCGTTTTCGATGGCATCGTGCCAGAAACAACGTCCTTTCTGGGCGGCGAGACTATCGGCGAATTGCTTGATCGCGTGTTGCCGCCGTTGCAAAAGCTGCGCGACGATGCATCGTGGGACACGGTGCTGCTCGTGCTGCACGGCGGCGTCAATCGCGCGTTGTTGTCGCACGCAATCACCAGTGGGGGCCGCATGTTTTTCGGCCATCTTTCGCAGACCACGGGCTGTATCAACGCGCTTGATGTCGGCGATAAACCCGGCGACTGGGTGATCCGCGCGCTGAACCATTCACCGCCCTCGCCGCTTCACGCCGCGGTACGGAACACGACCATGGAACTGCTGTACGCCCAGTTCGTGCGCTTTAGATCTTTGATAAAGCCATAGCGGGCACGCGGCCTGCACGCCGAACAACAGCGCTGATGAACGGCGCGACGCCGCGTGATGCCTCAATAAACGCAAGACCGGAGGAGACAACGATGGCTGCAAACGATACCCCCGCACCACAAGATTTTTCAGCGTTCGAGGGAACACGCCCGGTCAACGAGCGGCAACAATTCGATGTTCCGGCGTTATCCGCGTGGCTGGAAACGCATGTTGAAGGCTTCGCCGGACCGCTCACCGTCGAGCAGTTTGCCGGCGGCCAATCGAATCCCACTTTCAAGCTGATCACGCCCGCGCGCAGTTACGTGATGCGATCGAAACCCGGGCCGGCGGCGAAGTTATTGCCATCGGCGCATGCGATCGAACGTGAATATCGCGTGATGGACGCGCTTGCCGGCACCGACGTTCCCGTCGCGACAATGTTCGCGTTGTGCGAGGACGAAAGCGTCATCGGGCGAGCGTTCTATGTGATGGAGTTCATCGAAGGCCGCGTGTTGTGGGATCAGGCGCTACCGAGCATGACACCGTCCGAACGCGGCGCAATCTATGACGAGATGAATCGCGTGATCGCGGCACTCCATTCGGTCGATATCGCGCAAGTCGGCCTCGATACCTACGGCAAGCCCGGCAACTATTTCGAGCGGCAGATCGGTCGCTGGAGCAAGCAATACGTTGCATCGGAAACGGAGCCTATCGAAGCGATGAACAAGCTGATCGAATGGCTGCCGAAACATATTCCGCGCGGCGTGGAAGGCGCACCGGCGGAACGCGTGTCAATCGTTCATGGGGACTTCCGGCTCGACAACCTTATCTTCCATCCGACGGAACCGCGCGTGCTCGCCGTGCTCGACTGGGAGCTGTCCACGCTCGGCGATCCGCTCGCCGATTTCGCTTACCACTGCATGGCGTGGCACGTCGATCCGACGCAATTTCGCGGCATCGGCGGCCTTGACTGGGCGGCGCTCGGCATTCCCGATGAGGACGAATACGTCGCGACCTACCTCGCCCGCACGGGCTTGGCCATCCAGGGCGACTGGAATTTCTACCTCACGTACAACATGTTCCGCATTGCCGCGATCCTGCAGGGAATCATGAAGCGGGTCAGCGAAGGCACGGCGGCAAGCACGCAGGCTCTGGATGCTGGAAAGCGCGCGAAACCCATGGCCGAACTCGCCTGGCTGTATGCGCAGAAAGTCGGTGAATAGAGATTAATGAGGAGACGATATGAATTTCGATTACACGCCGAAAGTGCAGGAATTGCGCCAAAAGCTAAGCCATTTCTTCGATGAACACATCTACCCGAACGAGCGGGCGTTCAACAGCGAAGTCGCCGCCAATCGCGCAAACGGCAACGCTTGGGTCCCGACGGCGTTGATCGAAAAGCTGAAGGAACAAGCTCGCGATGCCGGCCTCTGGAACCTGTTCCTGCCCGCATCCGAACGCGGCGCCGGATTAAGCAATCTTGAATACGCGCCGCTCTGCGAGATCATGGGCCGCGTGCCATGGGCGCCGGAAGTGTTCAATTGCGGCGCGCCCGACACGGGCAACATGGAGACCATCGAACGGTATGGCAGCGAGCAGCAGAAACTGCAATGGCTCGAACCGTTGCTGCAAGGCGAGATCCGCTCCGCATTCCTGATGACCGAGCCGGACGTGGCTTCGTCGGATGCGACGAATATCCAGTGCAGCATCGTGCGCGATGGCGACGGTTATGTGATCAACGGCCACAAGTGGTGGTCGTCGGGTGCGGGCGATCCGCGCTGCAAGGTGTATATCGTGATGGGCAAGACCGATCCCGACGCGCCGAAACATCAGCAACAATCGATGATTCTCGTTCCCGCAGACGCGACCGGTATCACGGTTCACCGGCCGCTCTCGGTGTTCGGCTACGACGACGCGCCGCACGGTCACATGGACATCACGCTCGAGAACGTACGCGTGCCGGTATCGAACATGCTGCTCGGCGAAGGGCGCGGCTTTGAAATCGCGCAGGGACGTCTTGGGCCGGGCCGGATTCATCACTGCATGCGCCTGATTGGACTGGCTGAACGCGCGCTCGAATTGATGACGAAACGCACGCTGCAACGGGTGGCTTTCGGCAAGCCGATCGCTGCGCACGGCGTGACGCAGGAGCGTATTGCCGAGGCACGCATCATGATCGAACAGGCGCGTCTGCTCACCCTGAAAGCGGCTTACATGATGGATACCGTCGGCAATAAGGGCGCACGCGGCGAGATCGCGATGATCAAGGTGGTCGCGCCGAATATCGCGTGCCAGATCATCGATTGGGCGATCCAGGCGCACGGCGCGGCCGGTGTGTCCGATGACTTTCCGCTGGCTTACGCCTACGCGCATGCGCGGACGTTGCGGCTTGCCGACGGGCCGGATGAAGTGCATCGGAACGCGATCGCCAAGCTGGAGCTTTCACGGTACGCGTGAAGCGGCGTTGAGCGTCCTTCTGCGAACTATGGTCTAATTTTTGGCAGCGTTTTTGAGTGGCAACCCCTGATTGCTCGGGTCGCCGCTTTCCCGTATTCAGGATCAGGAGCGAAGATGATCGACGTCTATAGCTGGGCCACGCCGAACGGCCACAAGATTCATATCATGCTGGAAGAACTCGGGCTCGAGTACAAAGCCATTCCCATCGATATCGGCGCGGGTGATCAGTTCACGCCCAATTTCCTGGCGATCAGCCCCAATAACAAGATCCCCGCGATTATCGACAGCGATGGCCCCGAAGGCAAGCCGCTGGCACTCTTTGAATCCGGGGCGATCCTGTTTTATCTCGCTGAGAAGACGGGTAAGTTCTTGCCTCTGGATCCTGTCGGCCGATACACGACCATGCAGTGGCTGATGTTCCAGATGGGCGGCGTTGGACCCATGCTTGGCCAGGCGCATCACTTCAGGATTTACGCGCCGGAGAAGATCGAGTACGCGGTCAATCGATATTCGAACGAAGCCAAGCGCTTGTATGGCGTAATGGACAAGCAATTGGACGTGACGCGGTTTCTCGCTGGAAACGAATATTCAATCGCTGATATCGCGACGTTTCCGTGGACGCGATCGTGGAAAAACCAGGGGATTGAGCTGGACGAATTTCCAAACGTGAAGCGTTGGTTTGACGAGATTTCGGCGAGGCCTGCGGTTATTCGTGGCGTTGAAGTACTCGCTTCTGCGCGCAAGGATTTGACCGGTGACAAACAACGCGAAGTGCTGTTTGGCGCGCAGCAGTACGCAAAGCGTTAAGCGTAACGCAGCGCAGATTCCTCGCTCGGGGAACCTGCGACGACGAGCCCCCGACTTTCAAAAGTAATGCCGGGTGATGAACTCAGCGACGCATACCGGTTTCTCACTGCCTTCTTTCTGCACGGTCACGCGCCAGATCACCTGCACCCCACCCCCTTCCACATCAGTCACCGTTTCCGCTACGAACCTCGCCCGGAGCTTCGTCCCGACCCGCACCGGCGACATGAACCGCACTTTATTCATGCCGTAATTCACGCCCATTTTTTGCTGCAACGGCACGCATTGATCCAGCCACATCGGGACTAACGCCAAGGTTAAAAACCCATGCGCAATGGGTCCACCGAAAGGCGATTCTTTTTTCGCTCTCTCTACGTCGACGTGGATCCACTGATGATCGTCGGTGGCATCGGCGAATCGGTTCACGCGTGATTGATCTATTTCCAACCACTCGCTCACATACTCTTTGCCACCCTGCGCGGCTTTTACATCCGCTGCACTGCCTAACGTGGCTAGCGTCATTGCGCGTTTCCCGGGTGACGAAGCCCGAAGATTGCCGCCGAATCCACGGTCAAGACCAGTTCGTCGCGCTGGTTATAAGCTTCCCAACGCGTGGCGACAATTCCACGATCCGGCTTGCTCTCCGATACCCGCTTGCTCAACACGCGCACGGTCAACCGAACGGTGTCGTTCACCCGAACCGGCTTTAGCCATCGGATGTTGTCGAGCCCGGGTGAACCCATCGATGTGGAATCGGCGAGCATGTCGCGCACCAGAATGCTCATCATTGCCGAACATGTATTCCAGCCGCTCGCGACCAGCCCGCCAAATGGCGATGCCTCGCCACCCGCCGCGCTCAAATGAAAAGGCTGCGGATCATAACGCCCGGCAAATTCGATAATCTCTTCCTTCAGAAACGTATGGCCACTCAATTGCGCCACCGCTCCAACTTCGAAATCCTCATAGCTGAACGTCATCCCCGCTCTCCTTTTTAAATGCATCGATTAATCAAACGTCAGTGTCTGCGAATCCAGGCAACGATGCAAACCGTGCCAGATGATGATCGACATCGCCTAACGTTGTCTCGATGATCGACAAGCGCTTGAACCAATGCGCCGCCGCGACTTCGTTCGTCACACCCATCCCGCCATGCAGTTGCACCGCCTGCTGACCAACGAAGCGCGCTGCCTGACCGACCCGTGCTTTGGCTGCGGAAATTGCGCGGCGGCGTTCAGTGGCGTCCTCGCTGGTATATCGCGCGGCGGCAAGATACGTGATCGAACGCGCCTGCTCAGCGTGAATCAGCATCTCGACCATACGATGCTGCAACGCCTGAAACCGCGCGATGGGCGTGCCGAATTGCTTACGCTCCTTCGTGTACTCGCCCGTCGCGTGATTCAGCGCATCGAGTACGCCAACGGCTTCGGCGCACAGCAAGAACGTAGCGTAGTCAGCAATACGCTCAAGCGTAGCGGCACCCGTGTTGGCCTTGCCAAGACGATCGGCAGGCGTACCCGTGAACGTGAGCGTCGCGGCACGCTGACCATCGATCGTCCGATACTCGGTGACTTCCACATTCGCCGCGTCACGCGCAACTGCGAACAACGCGATTTCTCCGGCAAGCCTTGCCGGTACGATCCAGTAGTCGGCCTGTGCCCCATGAAGGGCCAACGACTTCTGGCCGCTCAGTACGAAACCATCGCCTTTCTCTTGCGCGGTGGTATCGACCGAGAAAAGGTCGTAGCGGGCATGGGGTTCGTGAAACGCCACCGCGAGCTTGATCTCGCCGCCGGCCGTGCGTTCGAGTAACGCGTTCGCGTGGTCATCGCCCACAAGTCGCAACGCTTCGATACCCACCGCCGTCGCCCAATACGGTTCCACGACAAGCGCGCGTCCGAGTTCCTGCATCACGACCAGCATATCGGCCGGACCGCCATCGAAACCGCCTTGCGCTTCAGGTGCCGGCAAGGCCGGCAAGCCTAGTTCGGTGAATGCAGTCCAATGTTTTGCATCGACACCTTCCTTGGACGCCACGATCTTCTGCCGTGCATCGAACGTGTACTCGTTGTCGAGATACCGGCGCAATGCGTCCCTGAACTGTTGCTGCTCATCGGTGAAATTGAAGTCCATGTGCCGCTCCTCACAAGCCCAGAATCATCTGCGCGATGATGTTTTTTTGAATTTCGTTCGAGCCGCCGTAGATCGACGTCTTGCGGAAGTTGAAGTAGTACGCGGCAAGCGGGGCGGCATCGTCGTCGCCGGCCAGGCTGTGTTCACGTTCGCCTTCCAGATACGCGGGGTCGAACGCGGCAGCTTGCGGGCCAATGGCTTCGACCATGAGTTCGGTCAGCGCCTGCTGGACTTCGGTGCCCTTGATCTTGAGCATCGATGCCTCCGGCCCCGGCCCGCGGCCGTTCGCTTCGCTCGCGACCACGCGTTGCACGGTGACCTCGAGTGCCATCATCTCGATCTCGAGCGCGGCGATCTTCGAGGAAAACACGGGATCGGTAAGTAACGAAACGCCGCCCTTCTTCTGGTTCGCGGCAAGCCGTTTCAGGAACACCAGTTCGCGCTTCGATTGCCCCACGCGCGCAATGCCCGTGCGTTCATGCCCGAGCAAATACTTGGCGTAGGTCCAGCCGCGATTTTCTTCGCCGACCAGATTCTCGAGCGGCACCTTCACGTCTTCCAGGAATACTTCGTTGACCTCGTGATCTTCGTCGAGCGTGATGATCGGGCGCACGGTGATGCCGGGCGTCTTCATATCGATGAGAAGAAACGAGATGCCTTCCTGTTTTTTCACGCCGGTGTCAGTGCGCACGAGGCAGAACATCATGTCGGCGAACTGGCCGAGCGTGGTCCAGGTTTTCTGGCCGTTGACCACGTAGTGATCGCCCTGGCGTTCAGCGCGTGTTCTGAGCGATGCCAAATCAGACCCCGAACCGGGTTCTGAATAGCCTTGGCACCACCAATCGGTGCCATCGAGAATACGCGGGAGATAGTGGGCTTTTTGCGCGTCGCTGCCGTATTTCATGAGAACGGGCGCGACCATCGATACCCCGAACGGCAACACGCCGGGCGCACCAATACGTGCGCATTCTTCGTCCCAGATATGACGCTGCGTCGCGTCCCAGCCGGGACCGCCGTATTCCTTCGGCCACGCGACAACCGACCAGCCACGCGTGCCGAGCAGCTTGTGCCAGCTCGCGTAGTCGTCGCGATTCAGGCGTTTGTGATCGAGTACCTTGGTCCGCAACGCTTGCGGCAGGTTGGCGTCGAGCCAGGCGCGGATGTCGGCGCGAAATGCGTCGTCGGCGGGGGAATAATTCAGGTCCATGCGCTGTGTCTCCTGTCATGACCCGGGTCGGCCATGAGGAGACGCGCCTTAGCTGAACTTGTTCAGCTTATTGCAGCGGCTCTTTCAGTGCGGCCGGCACGGGCAACGGCATCACGTCGATGCCTTCTTCCATCAATGCGTGCGCATCTTCCGGCGTTGCGACGCCGCGAATATTGCGCGCGGGCGCTTCGTCGTAATGCATGCGCCGCGCCTCTTCAGCAAAACGGTCGCCCACGTTCTCCGTCTTCGCGAGAATTTCCCGCATGAAATGCAGCGCACGCGCCTGAAGTGCCTGATCGGCGTCTTGCGGCGGGGCCGCCTTAGCGGCGTTCGCTCCAGCGGCTTCTTTCTCGCCTTGATCCGAACGACTCTCCGAACGGCTCACCGACAAATTCAGGCGCGGCGCCGAGGGCATACGGCTCACCTCCGTTGTCGAACACACCGGGCAAGCCACGAGCTTGCGCGACAACTGGGATTCGAACTCATCGGTCGAAGCAAACCAGCCTTCGAAACGATGGTCATGTGAGCACTTCAAGTCGAGAACCTTCATGCTGATCGGGGCTTGCCAGAAAGTTTAGTCGCAAAAACGCGTTTTGTGAACGACCGTTCGCAAAAAAATGACAATGCGACGGTTTGATGGAATGGTGGAACAGACGTTCGATTTTAGCCCGGCGCCGGAACGCGTGCCGAACGGGGCGCAGTCGTGATTGAGCAGACAAATAAAAAGCGGCCTTCGCGGCCGCCTTTTAGTGCGTGTATCGGGCATTTCGGTCGCAGCTCAGTCGCTGACCGGATCGCCCAACGCCCACTCACCCGACATCACCTTCTCCAGCCAGAAGCTGCCGATGATCGTCTTGACGTCGCTGATATGGCCGCTCTTGATCCACTCCAAAACCTGCGACTGGTCCGCGATGAACGTCTCCAGGAACTCGCCCTCGTCGAGCTTGCGCTCGCCTGCCGTCAACCCGCGCGCCAGATACACGTCGATAAATTCGGTGGAGTACGAAATGACTGGATGAATCCGCGTCAGGAGAAACCATTCGCGTGCCGTATAACCGGTTTCTTCGAGAAGCTCGCGTTTTGCACACGCCAGCTCGCTCTCGTTCGGATCGATCTTGCCCGCGGGATATTCAAGCAGGACCTTGGCGATCGGATATCGATACTGCCGTTCGAGCAGCACGCGGCCGTCATCGAATAGCGGCAGGATCATTACTGCACCCGGATGTTCGACGAACTCACGCGTGGCGTGCTTGCCATCCGGCAGCTCGACCGTATCGATCTTGAGCGTAAGGAACTTGCCCTGATGCAGCAGCTTGCTCTCAACCGTCTTCTCGAGCAGGCCGTCGTCGGAATCGGGGAAATCGAGAGATTGGTCAACCATCGTGCACCTTGAAGGAAACGCGCATAACTCTTAAGTTAAACGCGAAGATCAAGCCGCGACGGCCGTCGCCGTCAACGGCGCTTGACGAGATATTGGAACGTGAAGCCGGGGAAAGCGAGCACCAGGAACAAGCTGAAGGTCACGGCGTAAAACTGCCAGCCCTGCTCGAAGCGGTTGCCCGCACGCGCCTCAAGCATAAAGCCGAGCGCGCCCACGACAAAATAAAGCACGATCAATTCCGCGATGCGGATCCAGCCGTTCTTTTTCGTCGTCTTGAGCGGGGCGACGGAGAAAAGACGTTGATTCGCGAACGGGAGGTTGGCGCCGACCAGCGCCAACAACACGATAAACCAGCCCGCTGCCGACATTAGAGCTGGAACGGCAAGGTGTGCGTGATCGCTGCCAGACAAGCGTTCATCAGCGGTCCGGGGACAATGCCGAGCACCAGCACAGCCAGACCGTTGAACGCGAGCAGCGCGCGCTTCAGGTTGTCTGCGATGATCGGCGATGCATCGGTCGGTGCATCGAAGTACATCAGCTTGACGATACGCAGGTAGTAGAACGCACCCACCAGCGATGACAAGACAGCCAGCACCGCGAGCCACGTCAGGCCGGCGTTCATGGTGGCCTCGAGCACGGCAAGCTTCGCGTAGAAGCCGACCATCGGCGGAATGCCGGCGAGCGAGAACATCATGATCATCATCACGAATGCGAACACCGGGCTACGCTGATTCAGGCCCTTGAAGTCATCGAGTGTTTCGGCTTCGAAGTCCTTGCGTGCCAGCAACATGACTACGCCGAAGGTGCCGAGCGTGGTCAGCAAATAGATGATGCTGTAGAACATGGCCGAGCTGTACGCGTTCGCCGCGCCATCAGCCTTGCCGTCGACCACGCCCGCCAGCATGCCGAGCAGCACGAAGCCCATGTTCGAGATAGCCGAGTACGCCAGCATCCGCTTGATGTTCTTCTGCACGATACCGGTCACGTTACCCACGATCAGCGACAACGCGGCCAGGATCACCAGCATCTCTTGCCAGTCCACCGCCAGCGGCAACAGCGCCATCACGAGGAAACGCAGACCCCACGCAAACGCCGCAGCCTTCGGGCCACCGCCGGTGAGCAGCGTCATCGCGGTCGGTGCGCCTTGGTACACGTCAGGCACCCACATGTGGAACGGCACCGCGCCCATCTTGAACGCCACGCCTGCTACCACGAAGATCACGCCGAACAAAAGGACTGCGTCGTTGATGCGGCCCGTTGCAATCGCCTTCGCCACTTCGTTCAGTTCGAGCGAGCCGGTCGCGCCGTACAGCATCGAGATACCGTAGAGCAGGAAACCCGAAGCGAGCGCGCCGAGTACGTAGTACTTCATCGCGGATTCGTTGGCTTGCGGCGAATCCTTGCGCAACGCGATCACCGCGTACAACGACAACGACATCAGTTCCAGGCCGAGATACAGCGTCAGGAAGTTGTTGCCGGAAATCATCACGCACTGGCCGAGCAGCGAGAACAAACCGAGCAGGAAGAAGTCACCGCGGAACAGGTCGCGATCTTCAAGATACTTGCGCGAATAGATGATCGACACCGCGAAGCCGAGCGTCACGACCGCTTTCATCGCGCTCGCAAACGGGTCGACCACATACATGCGCGTGAAGAAGTAGTGCGGCGTGGGATCGAGCGCCTGGAAGGCGAACAACACACCGACCACAACGGCCGATACAACCGAAATCAGGTAGGTCGTGTGACGGCTCTTCGTGCCGAAGATCGTGTCGTTCAACCAGGCCACGACGACCATCAACATCAACAGTCCATCGGGTAACAGGGCACTCATGGGGGCGTTTTGCATGATCTTTTATTTCCTCCGCACGCGTTACTGGGCCAGCGGCAGTTTGGACTGCGCGACGTGGGAGAGGAGATTTTCTACGGATGCGTGCATCACGTCGGTGAACGGCTTCGGATACAGGCCCATGTACAGCGTGAATACGGCAAGCACGGCGAGCATGAAGAATTCGCGCTTGTTGATGTCTTTCAGCTTCGCCACGTGCTCGTTCGCAATTGCGCCGAAGTGCACGCGCTTGTACATCCACAGCGTGTAAGCCGCGCCGAGAACCAGCGTGAAGGTCGCGAGGAAACCGATCCAGAAGTTGAACTTCACGGCAGCCAGAATCACCATGAACTCACCGACGAAACCCGAGGTTCCCGGCAAACCGCAGTTGGCCATCGCAAACAACATGGCGAACGCGGCGAACTTCGGCATCACGTTGACCACACCGCCGTAGTCGGCGATCCGGCGCGAATGCATACGGTCGTACAGCACGCCGATACACAGGAACATCGCGCCCGAGACAAAGCCGTGCGAGATCATCTGGATAATCGCGCCTTCCATGCCGAGCGTGCTGAAGATAAAGAAGCCGAGCGTGACGAAGCCCATGTGCGCAATCGACGAATACGCCACCAACTTCTTCATGTCTTCCTGCACCAGCGCCACGAAGCCAATGTAGATCACGGCGATCAACGACAACGTGATCACCACCGGCGCCAGGAAATGGCTGGCATCCGGCGCGATAGGCAGCGAGAAGCGGATGAAACCGTACGCACCCAGCTTCAGCATGATCGCAGCCAGCACGACCGAGCCGCCCGTCGGCGCTTCCACGTGGGCGTCCGGCAACCACGTGTGGACCGGCCACATCGGCACTTTCACGGCGAAGGCCATGAAGAACGCGATGAACAGCAATATCTGCGGCGTAAAGCCGATCTTCAAAGCGTGCCACGTAGCGATATCGAACGTATGCGTCTGCGTGTACAGGTACAGCAGCGCGATCAGCATCAGCAGCGAGCCCATCAGCGTGTACAGGAAGAACTTGAACGCGGCATAAACCCGGTTCGCACCGCCCCACACGCCGATGATGATGTACATCGGAATCAGCGTGGCTTCGAAGAAGACGTAGAACAACATGCCGTCGGCGGTCGAGAACACGCCGATCATGAGGCCCGACAAAATCAGGAACGCGGCCAGGTATTGCGCCACGCGAACCGTGATGACTTCCCACGCGCTGATGATCGTGATCACCGTGATCAACGCGGTCAAGACGACGAACCACATGGAAAGACCGTCGACACCCAGGTGATACGAGATGTTGAAGCGGTCGATCCAGACAGCCTTCTCTTCGAACTGCAGCGCGGCCGACGAATTGTCGAAGCCGGTAATCAGCGGAAGCGTAACGATCAGCCCAACAATTGAGCCGATCAGCGCAAGCCAGCGCGACGGGCCCGGATTGCTGTCATTGCCTATTGCCAGTACAAGGATGCCGACAATGATCGGCGTCCAGATCGCGAGACTAAGAATGGGTAAAGAGTGCATAGATAGGTGTCCCCGCCTTATTTGCCGCCGAGCGTTACAAACAGGGTCAAGAGCCCCAACATGCCAATGATCATGGCGAACGCGTAGTGATAGATGTAACCGGATTGAAGGAAGCGAATCACACCGGCAAACCAGCCGACGAACTTGGCGAGGCCGTTGACGATACCGTCAATAACGGCGACATCACCCTCTTTCCACAGTCCGCGGCCAATGGCGACCGCGCCTTTGGCAAATACGACTTCGTTGATCTTGTCGAGGTAGTACTTGTTGTCGAGCAAGGTCCAGATCGGCAGGAAGCGTTGCTTGATCACGCCCGGCAGATCCGTGCGCTTCCAGTACAGGAACCACGACACGACCACGCCCGCGAGCGCCAGCCACACCGGCAAGCCCTCGACTGAACTCAGGCCCATCGCGAACCAGCCGTGGAATTCCTCGGCCATTTCATGCAGCGCCGGATGGTTTTCGCCAATGAAGATCACCTTGTCGAACACCACGCCGTGCGCGAAGAAGTCGCCGAACAGCATCGGGCCGATCGCGATTGCGCCGATGATCACAGACGGAATGGCCAGCAGGATCAGCGGAAGCGTGATGACCCACGATGTTTCGTGCGGAATGTGCGGGCCATGACCATGATCGTCATGGCCGTGTGCGTCGTGACCGTGTGAATCATGCGCATGCGCGGCCGCTTCTGCAGCTTCAATTCCCATCGGGCTTTCCGGATGCTTCGGACCGCGGAAACGCTCCTTCCCGTGGAACACCAGGAAGTACATGCGGAACGAATACAGCGCCGTCACGAACACGCTTGCAACCACCGCGAAATACGCGAAACCCGAGCCGGCGATGTGCGACGCCTTCACAGCATCGATGATCGAGTCCTTCGAGTAGAAGCCCGAGAAGAACGGCGTACCAATCAGCGCCAGCGAACCGATCAGCGACGTGATCCATGTGATCGGCATGTACTTACGCAGGCCGCCCATGTTGCGCATGTCCTGGTCGTGGTGCATGCCGATGATCACCGAACCCGCGCCGAGGAACAGCAGCGCCTTGAAGAATGCGTGCGTTGCTAGATGGAATACAGCGACCGGGTAAGCGGAGACGCCAAGCGCCACCGTCATGTACCCGAGTTGCGAGAGCGTGGAGTAAGCCACCACGCGCTTGATGTCGTTCTGCACCACACCCAGGAAGCCCATGAACAGCGCCGTGATCGCGCCGATCACCGTCACGAAAGACAACGCCGAATCCGACAATTCGAACAGCGGCGACATCCGCGTGACCATGAAAATACCGGCCGTCACCATGGTTGCCGCGTGGATCAGCGCCGAGATAGGCGTCGGGCCTTCCATGGAGTCCGGCAGCCACACGTGCAGCGGGAACTGCGCCGACTTACCCATCGCGCCGATGAACAGGCAGATACAGGCGACGGTCAGCAGACCCCAATCCGTGCCCGGGAACGTCATGCCGGCCAGTGCGGTACGGTGAGCGAAGACATCGCCGTAATTGAGCGAACCCGCAAACGCCAGCAACAAGCCAATGCCGAGCAGGAACCCGAAGTCGCCCACGCGGTTCACGATGAACGCCTTCATGTTCGCGTAGATGGCCGTCGGGCGGGTGTAGTAGAAGCCAATCAGCAGGTACGACACGAGACCCACCGCTTCCCAGCCGAAGAACAGCTGCAGGAAGTTGTTGCTCATCACGAGCATCAGCATGGAGAACGTGAAGAGCGAGATGTACGAGAAGAAGCGTTCGTAACCCACCTCTTCATCGGCCATGTAGCCGATCGTGTAGATGTGCACCATCAGCGAGACGAAGGTGACGATCACCATCATCATCGCGGTGAGCGAGTCGACCAGGAAGCCGATCTCCATCTTCAGCGGACCGACCGTCATCCATTCGTAGATGGTCGCGTTGAAGCTCGCGCCCTGCACTACGTCGAAGAAGACGAAGCAGGAGAGGACGAACGAGATCATCACGCCGAGGATCGTAATTCGATGCGAGCTCTTGCGCCCGATCTTCCAGCCGAACAGCCCGGCGATCAGCGAACCGGCAAGCGGCGCCAGCGCGATCGTGAGCAGAAGGTTTTCATTGAGTGTCGTGGACATATCTGTCTTGCCTGAAATTAACCTTTGAGCTGATCGAGGTCTTCGACGTTGATCGTGTCGAGACTGCGGAACAACGTGACCAGGATAGCGAGGCCGATTGCGGCTTCAGCCGCCGCGACTGTCAGCACGAAGAACACAAAGATCTGTCCGTGGATGTCGCCGAGATAATGCGAGAAGGCGACGAAGTTCGTGTTGACCGCCAACAGCATCAATTCGATTGCCATCAGGATGATGATGATGTTGCGTCGATTCAGAAAAATGCCGACGATGCTGATCGCGAACAGGATCGCGCCAAGCACAAGGTAATGGGCAAGACTCAACATGGTTATTTATCTCCTCAGCCTTTGTTGTCGACCGTGCCGGCGCCGGCATTGCCGGTCACGGGCGGATTGGTCGTGGCGTCCGGCGCTTCTGTCTCGGACTTCATCTTGACGATCCGCACGCGATCTTTCGCACGCACCTTGACCTGGTCGCTAATGCGCTGGCGCTTGCTGTCCTTCTTCTCGCGAACGGTCAGCGAGACCGCCGCAATGATTGCCACCAGCAGGATCAGGCCGGCAATTTCAAACGCGAAGATGTAGTCGGTGTAGATGACCTTGCCGATCAGCTGCGTGTTCGACATCACCGCGTTCGGGCCCACGCCGGCGCCCACCCCGTTGACCAACATCGCGTCGCGGACCGGCGTAACCGTCGCGCCGTAACCGTGCCAAAGAATCAGCGCAGTTTCGATGATGATGATCGCGCCCACGATGCTGGCTATAGGCACGAACTTCTTGAAGTCGCCATGCAGCGCGTCGAGGTTGATGTCCAGCATCATCACCACGAACAAGAACAGCACCATCACCGCGCCGACATAGACGAGAACCAGCAGAATGGCGAGGAATTCGGCTTCAAGCAGCATCCAGATCGCGGCCGCGTTGAAGAACGCGAGCACGAGGAACAAGGCGGACGCCACCGGATTGCGCGAAGTGATCACCTTCAGCGCCGAGACAACCAGCAGCAGCGCGAAGATGTAAAACAGTACGGTCGTGAATTCCATGATTACCGGTTCATCGTTAGGCTTTGTGTTTTGACACAAGCGCGCCGCGTTGCGTTTTTTAAGGACGCAACCTACAAGCTTGGCGCGCGGGCCGGAACAGCAGGTCAATTCAAATGCAGGAACAGCAAGGGGCGCGGCGGTGTTCAGCTTGCTACGCCCCGCTCCGCTTTACCGCGTTGTACCGCGTTTTACCGATACGGCGCGTCAGCCGCCTTCGCAGCAGCAATCTCCGTTTCATAACGGTCGCCCACTGCGAGCAGCATGTCCTTCGTGAAATACAGGTCGCCGCGCTTCTCGCCGTGGTACTCGAGAATGTGCGTTTCGACGATCGAATCAACCGGGCAGCTCTCTTCGCAAAAACCGCAGAAAATGCACTTGGTCAAATCGATGTCGTAGCGCGTGGTACGGCGGGTGTTGTCAGCGCGCGTTTCCGATTCAATCGTGATGGCAAGCGCGGGGCACACAGCCTCGCACAGCTTGCACGCGATGCAGCGCTCTTCGCCATTTTCGTATCGGCGCAATGCATGCAGACCACGGAATCGCGGGGAAATAGGCGTCTTCTCTTCCGGGAACTGAACAGTGACCTTGCGCTGGAACAGATAACCGCCTGTCAGCGCCAGACCCTTCAGCAACTCGGTCAGGAAAAACGTTTTAAAGAAATTCTGTAATGCGTTCATGGTTTTTTCATCCGCCCATTATTTCCAGATGTTCAGCGGCGACATGATCCAGAACCCGACCACGACCACCCACACCACCGACACCGGCAGAAAGATTTTCCAGCCGAGACGCATGATCTGGTCATAGCGATAACGCGGGAACGTCGCACGGGCCCAGATGAATATCGACAGCAGGAAGAAGATCTTCAGCACGAACCAGAAAATGCCCGGGATGAAGGACAGGAAACCAAACGGTGCGCTCCAGCCGCCAAGGAACAACGTGGTTGCGATCGCCGAGATCACGATCATGTTGATGTATTCGGCCAGGAAGAACAGCGCGAACGCCATGCCCGAATAATCGATCATGTGGCCCGCGACAATCTCCGACTCGCCTTCCACCACGTCGAACGGGTGACGGTTCGTTTCAGCAATGCCCGAGATGAAATACACAACGAACATGGGCAGCAGCGGCAACCAGTTCCACGAAAGGAAGTTGATACCCCAGTTCGCGAAGATGCCCTGTTCCTGCGACACCACGATGGCCGACATATTCAGGCTGCCCGTGACCATCAGTACGACGACGAGCGCGAAGCCCATCGAGATTTCGTACGAGACCATTTGCGCCGCTGCGCGCATCGCACCGAGGAACGCGTACTTCGAGTTCGACGCCCAACCGGCGAGAATCACGCCGTACACGCCGACGGACGAAATCGCCATCACGTAGAGCAAGCCCGCGTTGATGTCACCGAGCACCGCTTTCGCCTGGAACGGAATCACCGCCCACACCGCGAACGCCGGCACCACCGTCATGATTGGCGCGATCAGGTAGATCCAGCGGCTCGCTGCCGTTGGCTGAATCACTTCCTTCAGCAACAGCTTCAGCACGTCGGCGATCGGCTGCAACAGCCCGAGAGGACCCACGCGATTCGGGCCGAGACGGACGTGCATCCAGCCGATGAGCTTGCGTTCCCACAGAATCAGGTACGCCACGCACAGCAGGATCACCACCGAGACCACGAGGATGCGGACTAACGCCCACACCGTCGGCCAGGCGACGCCGAGAATCTGCGTCCCGCCTGCGTTGATCGTATCGAACAAGCCCATTTACGCCTTCTCCACTACCAGTTCACCGAACAGAGCCCCGAGCGCTGCGCCGGCCGACGTTCCGCCCGATACACGCACCACGCTTTCCGCCAGGTTCGCGTCGCGAACTGCCGGCAGGACCACCGTGAGATCACCTTGAGCAACACGCACTGCGTCGCCGTTTTTCAGACCGAGTTTCTCGAACAGCGACGTCGGCAACCCAACCACGTTAGCGTCGCGTGCAGCAACCGTCAGATGCAGCGATTCAGCGCGACGCGACAATGCGTCAGCGTGATAAATCGGCGTGTCGGCGAGACGTTCGTAGCTGCCTTCCTTCACTGCAGATTTGAAAACAGCCTTGATCGCCACGTTCGTCTTGTTCGACAGACGCGCCGTCAGATCGCCCGTGCCCAATGCGGCGTCGCGGACTTCTTCGGCGGTCTCGAATTCGAATCCCTTCAGGCCAAGGATGCTGCCCAGCACGCGCAGTACCTTCCAGCCCGGACGCGTTTCGCCCAGCGGACGCACCACGCCATTGAACGTCTGCGCGGTACCTTCAGCGTTGACGAACGTGCCCGACGTTTCCGTGAACGGTGCGATTGGCAGCAGCACGTCAGCGTAATCGGCGCCATGCTTGAATGCCGACAACGCGACAACCATTTCTGCCTGCTTCAATGCGGCGAGCGCTTGAGCTGGGTTGGCGGTATCGAATGCGGGTTCGACGTTGAACAGCACGTAACCCTTGCGCGGCTGCTCGAATACTTCACGAGCGTTGAGGCCGCCTTCGCCCGGAAGTGCATCGACGAGATGTGCGCCAACCGTATTGGCCGCTTCCGTCAGATAACCCAGCGTGGCGCCCGTGTTGTCCGCGATCCACTGGCACACGGCCTGGATCTGCGCAAACTGCGGGTGCTGAACCGCGCTGTTGCCGAGCAGGAGCACGCGCTTGTCGCCGGCTGACAACGAAGCGGCAATATCCTTAGCCGCCGCCGACGCCTCGATTCCCGCGAACGCTTCCGGCGCAGCAACGCCACGCGCTTCGGACACCGCAGCAGCAATGCTGCCAAGGTGCGCGAGCCATTCCGACGGCGCCGCGACCACGCGATGCGCAGCCGGGATCAGCGAGTCGTCATTGGTCGCGTTCAGGAACGTGAGCATTGCCCCGCCCTTTGCGGCCTGACGCAGACGTGCTGCGAACAGCGGATGATCGCGACGCAGGAACGAACCGACCACAAACGCCGTGTCGATATTCGTCAGGTCTGCGATCTTCATACCGAGCCACGGCGCGCTATCCGATACCGGCGCCGAGAAGTCGCTCTGACGCAGACGGAAGTCGACGTTCGGCGACCCCACTCCTTCAGCAAATTGCTTCAGCAAATACAACTCTTCGACGGTGCTATGCGGCGTAGCCAGGGCAGCGATCTGATTCGCGCCGTGATCGGCCGTAATGCCCTTGATGCCCTTCGCCACGTATTCCAGCGCCGTTTGCCAGTCGGTCTCGATCCACTTGCCGCCCTGCTTCAGCATGGGCTGCGTGAGACGTTCATCACTGTTCAGCGATTCGTACGAGAAGCGATCCTTGTCCGAGATCCAGCATTCGTTGATGGCTTCGTTTTCCATCGGCAGAACGCGCATCACGCGGTTGTTCTTCACTTGCACGACCAGGTTCGCGCCGACGGAATCGTGCGGGCTGATCGACTTGCGGCGCGACAACTCCCACGTACGGGCGCTGTAGCGGAACGGCTTGCTCGTCAACGCGCCGACCGGGCACAGGTCGATCATGTTGCCCGACAGTTCCGAGTCCACCGTCTTGCCAACGAACGACGTGATTTCCGAATGCTCGCCACGACCCAGCATGCCGAGTTCCATCACGCCGGCCACTTCCTGACCGAAACGAACGCAACGCGTGCAATGAATGCAGCGCGTCATCTCTTCCATGGAGATCAGCGGTCCGACGTTCTTGTGGAACACCACGCGCTTTTCTTCGTTGTAGCGCGATTGCGACTTGCCGTAACCCACGGCCAAGTCTTGCAGCTGACATTCGCCGCCCTGATCGCAAATCGGGCAATCGAGCGGGTGATTGATCAGCAGGAATTCCATCACGGACTGCTGCGCCTTGATGGCCTTGTCCGATTTCGTGCGCACGATCATGCCCGCCGACACCGGCGTGGCGCAGGCGGGAACCGCCTTCGGCATTTTCTCGACTTCGACCAGACACATCCGGCAGTTCGCCGCGATCGACAGTTTCTTGTGATAGCAAAAGTGAGGAATGTATGTATCGACCTTATGCGCAGCCTGGATCACCATGCTGCCTTCAGGCACTTCTACACTTTTGCCGTCGATTTCTAATTCAACCATGATGGGGAACGGTCCTTGGCCTGATCACTGATCACGCGGTAAGCGCTTCGGACGCCGGCGCATGATGCGCATGTCCGTCGACGAGACAATGTTTATGCTCGACGTGATATTCGAATTCGTCCCAGAAGTGCTTCAGCATGCCGCGCACCGGCATAGCCGCCGCGTCGCCGAGTGCACAGATGGTGCGGCCCATGATGTTTTCGGCGACCGAGTTCAGCAGATCCAGGTCTTCCTTGCGCCCGAGTCCATGTTCGATCCTATGCACCACGCGATACAGCCAGCCCGTCCCTTCACGGCAAGGCGTGCATTGGCCACACGACTCTTCGTAATAGAAGTACGAAAGACGCAGCAGCGAGCGCACCATGCAGCGCGTTTCGTTCATCACGATCACGGCGCCCGAACCAAGCATGGATCCGGCTTTAGCGATGGCGTCGTAGTCCATGTCGGTGTTCAACATGATCTCGCCCGGAATCACCGGTGCCGACGATCCACCTGGGATCACCGCTTTCACTGACTTGCCGCGCACGCCGCCAGCCAGATCGAGCAAGGTGGCGAACGACGTACCGAGCGGCACCTCAAAGTTGCCCGGGAAATTGACGTCGCCTGCGACCGAGAAGATCTTCGTGCCGCCGTTGTTCGGCTTGCCGATCTCGAGATACTTCTGCGGCCCGATTGCCAGCAGGAACGGCACGGCTGCGAACGTTTCGGTGTTGTTGATCGTGGTCGGCTTGCCGTACACGCCAAAGCTCGCCGGGAACGGCGGCTTGAAGCGCGGCTGGCCTTTCTTGCCTTCCAGCGACTCGAGCAACGCAGTTTCTTCGCCGCAGATATACGCGCCGTAACCATGATGTGCATGCAGTTCGAACGAGAAGCCCGAACCCAGAATATTCGCACCGAGATAACCGGACGCGCGCGCTTCTTCAAGCGCCTGTTCGAAGATCTTGTAGACCTCGAAAATCTCGCCATGAATATAGTTGTAGCCGACCGTAATGCCCATCGCGTACGCGCCGATAGCCATGCCTTCGATCAGCGCATGCGGATTCCAGCGCAGGATGTCACGGTCTTTAAACGTGCCCGGTTCGCCTTCGTCCGAATTGCAGACGAGGTACTTCTGGCCCGGGAACTGACGCGGCATGAAGCTCCACTTGAGGCCGGTCGGGAAACCCGCACCGCCGCGGCCACGCAGGCCCGACGCCTTGACGTCGGCAATGACCTGCTCTTGCGGGATCTTTTCTTCGAGAATGCGGCGCAGCTGGGCGTAACCGCCGCGCGCCACATAATCTTCAAGGTGCCAGTTTTCGCCGTTGAGGCCGGCGAGAATCAGGGGCTGGATGTGGCGGTCGTGGAGAGACGTCATTTCGATAGTTCCTCGAGGAGCGTGTCGATCCGCTCGCGACTCATGAAACTGCACATACGGTGATTGTTCACGAGCATCACGGGGGCATCGCCGCACGCGCCGAAACATTCGCCTTCTTTCAAGGTGAATTTGCCGTCGGCGGTGGTTTCGCCAAAGTCGATGCCGAGCTTTTGCTTCAAATATTCCGCAGCACTTTCCGAGCCGCCGTCGGGGCCGAGCTGGCACGGCAGGTTCGTACAGAGCGTGATCTTGTGTTTGCCGACCGGCGCGGTCTCGTACATGGTGTAGAACGTCGCCACTTCCTGCACGGCCACGGCGGGCATGCTGAGGTAATCGGCGACGAACTGCATCAGTTCCGGCGATAGCCAGCCGTGCTCTTCCTGAGCGACGGTCAACGCCGACATCACCGCGGACTGTTTCTGGTCCACGGGATATTTCGCGATCGCGCGATCGATTTCTTTCAGGCCTTCAGCTGAGATCATTTCAGACACGACTCTTTCAGTTCCTACCGAACGAAAACCCGCCGCGCCCTTCTTTTGCGGCAGACCTGGCGTCCTGCTGTTGTTGGTTCGCCGGCATGCTCAGCGCTGTTGCGCGAGCATGCCGGCGTGGTGCGGCGCCGTTTCCTGGCAACTGCATGTCAGCGATCGATCTCACCGAACACGATGTCCTGCGTGCCGATGATTGTCACCGCGTCCGCAATCATGTGACCGCGAGCCATTTCGTCGAGTGAAGCAAGATGCGCATAACCCGGAGCACGAATCTTCAAGCGATACGGCTTGTTCGCGCCATCCGAAATCAGATAGATACCGAACTCGCCCTTCGGATGCTCGATTGCCGCGTAGGTCTCGCCTTCGGGAACGTGAAAACCTTCCGTGAAGAGCTTGAAATGGTGAATCAGCTCTTCCATGTTGGTCTTCATGCCGACACGCGACGGCGGCGCAATCTTGTGATTGTCGACCATCACCGGGCCTGGATTCTTACGAAGCCAGTCAATACATTGTTTCGCGATGCGGGTGGACTGACGCATCTCTTCCACGCGCACGAGGTAACGGTCGTAGCAGTCGCCGTTCACGCCAACAGGAATATCAAAATCCAGTTGATCGTAGACTTCGTACGGCTGCTTCTTGCGCAAATCCCATTCAATGCCCGAACCGCGCAGCATCGCGCCGGTCATGCCGAGCTGCAACGCGCGCTCAGGACTGACCACGCCGATACCCACCAGCCGCTGCTTCCA
Source organism: Burkholderia sp. S171 (assembly GCF_009766085.1). GTDB lineage: Bacteria > Pseudomonadota > Gammaproteobacteria > Burkholderiales > Burkholderiaceae > Caballeronia. The sequence goes on from NZ_LMUF01000004.1 coordinate 33,828, forward strand.
GATACGGTTATCGGTCAGCAGCGTCTCGTACTCGTCGACGCACTTCGGAAACCGGCCGAAAAACTCTTCGATAAAGTCGAGCAACGAACCCTGGCGCGTTTCGTTCATCCGCGACAACGCCTTCGCATTGCGGATTTTCGACGCTTTGTATTGCGGCATTGCGTCAGGCAGATCGCGATACACGCCGCCCGGACGGTAATACGCTGCGTGCATCCGTGCGCCGGAGACCGCTTCGTACACGTCCATCAAGTCTTCGCGTTCGCGGAATGCATACAAAAATACCGCCATGGCGCCGACGTCGAGCGCGTGCGAGCCGATCCACATCAGGTGGTTCAGCACGCGCGTGATTTCGTCGAACAGCACGCGGATATATTTCGCGCGAATGGGGATGTCGATGCCGAGCAGCTTCTCGATCGCCAACACGTAGCCGTGCTCGTTGGCCATCATCGACACGTAGTCGAGACGGTCCATGTACGGCACGGACTGAATGAAGGTCTTCGATTCCGCGAGCTTTTCAGTCGCGCGATGCAACAGGCCGATATGCGGATCGGCGCGCTGAATCACTTCGCCGTCCAGTTCCAGCACGAGGCGCAGCACACCGTGCGCGGCCGGGTGTTGCGGACCGAAATTGAGCGTGTAGTTCTTGATCTCTGCCATGGCGTTCTCTTAGTGTTTCAGACCGCCATAGCGGTCCTCGCGGATCACGCGCGGCGTGATTTCGCGCGGCTCGATCGTCACTGGCTGGTACACGACGCGCTTCTCTTCGGGGTCGTAACGCATTTCGACATAACCCGACACCGGGAAGTCCTTGCGGAACGGATGGCCGATAAAACCGTAGTCGGTGAGAATGCGGCGCAGGTCGGGGTGACCTTCGAAGACGATACCGAAAAGGTCGAATGCTTCCCGCTCGTACCAGTTCGCCGATGACCAGACGTTGACGGCGGACGGGACGATAGGCACTTCGTCGTCCGGTGCGAACACGCGCACGCGCAGACGCCAGTTGTTCGCGATGGAAAGAAGATGGAGGACAGCCGCGAAACGCGGACCTTCGTAGGCACCTTCGCCGTACGTGGAGTAATCGACGCCGCACAGGTCGACGAGTTGCTCGAAGCCGAGCGAACGGTCGTCGCGCAGCTTGAGAATCACGTCAGCGTAGTTCGCTGCCTTGACGACAATGGTCAGTTGCCCGAGCGAGTCGGTGATGCTATGCAGGCGGTCGCCGAACGCCGCCTCGAGGTTCGCTTTCAGGGTCTCGAGTTTGCTTGCCATATTGGGGAGGCTCTGGCCTTGGTGACGCTAATGGGACTTCAGGGACTTCAACAACGCTGACTGCCGTGCCTAATGCGCGCCATGCGTGCGCCATGACTGATCGGCGCACCTGACTATCGACAATTATTGACGCGCGATCGTGCTGGTGCGACGAATCTTCGCTTGCAACTGGATCACGCCATACACCAGCGCTTCAGCCGTCGGCGGGCATCCGGGCACGTAGACGTCGACCGGTACGATCCGGTCACATCCACGCACAACCGAATACGAATAGTGGTAGTAACCACCGCCGTTGGCGCACGAACCCATGGAGATGACCCAGCGCGGCTCGGCCATCTGGTCGTAGACCTTGCGCAGCGCGGGCGCCATCTTGTTGCACAGCGTACCGGCAACGATCATCACGTCCGACTGCCGCGGACTCGGACGAAACACGACGCCGAAACGGTCCAGATCGTAGCGAGCAGCGCCCGCATGCATCATCTCGACCGCACAACACGCCAACCCGAACGTCATGGGCCACAGCGAACCCGTGCGCGTCCAGTTGATCAGCTTGTCAGCCGTGGTGGTGACAAACCCTTCCTTCAAGACCCCTTCGATACTCATTTGCTTTCACTCCAGATGAGCAGCCAGCCAAAGCTACCCAGCAATCCGGTGATCTTCAACCCACCCGTTACACGTCACTCCCAGTCCAGCCCACCCTTTCTCCAGATGTAGGCAAAACCAAGCAGAAACTCGAGCAGAAAAACCATCATTGACAGGAAACCGGGCCAGCCGATGTCGCGCAGGGCAACGCCCCACGGAAACAGGAACGCGGTTTCGAGGTCGAAAATAATGAACAGAATAGCGACGAGATAGTAGCGCACATCGAACTTCATACGAGCGTCTTCGAATGCCTCGAAGCCGCACTCGTAAGGCGCGTTCTTTTCAGTGTCAGGCTTATTGGGACCGAGGATCTTACCGATGCTGACCAGCGCGATACCTAAACCGGTGCCTACGACAAGGAATAGCAAGACGGGATAATAGGCTGAGAGATTCACGACTATCCTCAAATCGGTTTGATCTGGTGTGCCGGCCGGGACGACTGCCCGACCGATTTTCAACTAAAGACAAGAAACGTGCACAAGAGACCTTGAGCATATTCACTCGCCAGAAGTGACAATGCCAGCCGAAGCAATGCATGCGGCTGGCATTGGATAACTTTTGGTGCCGACGGCGAGACTCGAACTCGCACAGCTTTCGCCACTACCCCCTCAAGATAGCGTGTCTACCAATTTCACCACGTCGGCACTGTCTTGCAATCCGGAAAAACAACTTCTTATTGCCGGGAATCGCTTCAAGAACAAAATTATAACCGGGTTAACCAGTTTGTTCAACGCACAAAAAGCGATCCAGGCGAAAAATTATTTCGGAACGTCAGAGCCAGGACCCGACGATGCAACCGGCGCCGAAGCCGCTGCCGACGCTGATGTACCAACCGCCGGATGTGCTGCGGGCGCAGTCACTGCTGCCCCGCCCAGCAAGCCTGCGGAGGCGGCCGGCTTGTAGCTGCCGAGGTACGTCAGCGTTAGTGTCGAGATGAAAAACACGGCTGCGAGCACGGCGGTTGTACGCGACAGGAAGTTAGCCGAACCGGTTGCCCCGAACAGGCTTCCTGACGCCCCACTACCGAAGGCCGCGCCCATGTCAGCGCCTTTACCGTGCTGCAGCAATACCAGCCCGATAACACCAAACGCCGACAACAACTGGACGACGATAATCAAAGTCTTTAAATACAGCATTCCGTTCACCCGACTCTTTAATGTTCACGCGACACTGTTGCGCCACGCTTTTAATGCTTACATTTTCGAAAGCTTAAACTCGGCGATTAAACCGAAACGTTTTGTGCCGCCTGACAAATCGCAAGAAAATCGTTCGACTTAAGCGATGCGCCGCCAATCAATCCGCCGTCGATGTCCTGTTGAGCGAATAACTCTTCCGCGTTCTCCGGCTTGACGCTGCCACCGTACAACACCGGAACGTCCGCCACTGCCGCGCTCTTGGCCGCCAGTTGCGCGCGCAGGAATGCGTGAACCTGTTGCGCTTGCGCGACCGTCGCGCTTTTCCCTGTGCCGATTGCCCAGACCGGCTCGTACGCCACGACAATTTTCGCCGCCTGGGCTTCGCTCAGCACCAGCAACACGGCTTCAAGTTGCGTGCCCACCACTTGTTCTGTCAAACCGCTGTCACGCTGTTCCAGCGTTTCGCCAACACACACGATAGGCGTCAGCCCGGCTTCCAGCGCTCGCTGCGCCTTCACCGCGACCAGGTCCGAATGCTCGCCATGATAGGCGCGCCGCTCCGAGTGACCGACGATCGCGAATGTGGCATCAAAATCCGCCGCCATGCCTGCGGCGACTTCGCCGGTATAAGCGCCTTGCGTGTGCGCTGAAACGTCCTGGACACCCCACGCGACCACCGATCCGCCCAGCAGCGCCTGCGCCTGCGCAAGATACGGCGCGGGCACGCAAACCGCTGTGCGCACGCCCCTCTGCAATGTCGCGGCGCCAGCGGCCACAGCTTGCATCAAGACCGCGTTCTCAGCCAGACGGCCGTGCATCTTCCAGTTACCGACCACCAGCTTTGCGCGTTTGGCTTGTTCTTTCGGCATTTGTCTCGTCGTAGCAGCGAGGCTGCCGATCATTGAAATAGAAAAATGGAACTTTCGGGCGCATCGCTTCAGCACAACATGCGATTTTACTGTGCCCGGCGGAAATCGGTCAAACAGCGCCGTCAAACAACAAACCCTGATCCGCCGCTCATTTCAACTCCACGACCCGGAATCAGGCGACCTGACTCCAGTCCAGCATGATCTTGCCAATGTGCGTGCTGCCTTCCATCAACGCGTGAGCGGCCGCGGCCTGATCGGCGGGAAAAACCTGGTGAATGACCGGCTTGATCCGCCCCGCTTCAATTTCCGGCCACACCTGCGTTTTCAGTTGCACCGCGACCTTGCCCTTGAATGCGACCGAGCGCGGCCGCAATGTGGAGCCGGTGATGACCAAACGGCGGCGCAGCACCTCGTTGAGGTTGATCTCGGCCTTCGAACCACCCAGCGTCGCGATCACCACCACGCGGCCACCGTCGGCCAGCGCCTTCAGCTCGCGCGGAAGATAGTCGCCGGCGACCATGTCGAGGATCACGTCCACGCCACGGTCGTTCGTCAGCGACTTCACCACGTCGACGAAATCTTCCGTGTTGTAGTTGATCGCGCGTTCCGCGCCCAGCTTTTCGCACGCCTGGCACTTCTCGTCGTTCCCGGCTGTCACGAACACGCGATGCCCGAGCGCCTTTGCAATCTGGATAGCCGTCACGCCGATACCGCTCGACCCGCCCTGGATCAGCAGCGTTTCTTCGGCCCCGTTCTCGCCCTTGCCCAGATGCGCGCGTTCGAACACGTTGCTCCAGACCGTGAAGAACGTTTCCGGCAGCGATGCCGCCTCGATATCCGTCAACCCCTTCGGCACCGGCAGGCATTGCTCGAGCGGCGCACACGCGTATTCGGCGTAACCGCCGCCCGCGAGCAACGCACACACGCGGTCGCCCGCTTTCAAACCGAACGGATTGTGCTTCGGATCGAAGTCACCGCGCACGATCTCACCGGCCACTTCCAGCCCCGGCAGATCCGACGCGCCCGGCGGCGGCGCATAACCGCCCTTGCGCTGGAACACGTCCGGGCGATTCACGCCCGACGCCGCGACCTTGATCAGCACTTCACCGGCTTTCGGCTCCGGCATTGGACGCTCGCCCAGCTTCAATACCTCGGGCGAGCCGAACTCGGTGATTTCGATGGCTTTCATCTGCTTATTCCCTTCAAGTCACACGCGCTTATCACCGAGGCATAACCCCATGGCATTGCGGGCTCATTCAGCCGAGACCCGCAATAACATCGAATCACATTCGAACCCACAAATTCAAAAACGGCCGGCGCGCAACTCGCGCGCGCCGGCTTTTCCGAACTTACCGCATTACTGCTGCGTCGGCTGGATCGGTTCGATAGGCGCGCCGCCTTCGTTCAACAAAGCCTTCGCCGACAAACGCACACGACCCTTTTCGTCTGTCTGAATGACCTTGACCTTCACGATCTGGCCTTCCTTCAAGTAGTCGTTGATGTCCTTGATGCGCTCGTTCACGATTTCCGAGATGTGCAGCAGACCATCCTTACCCGGAAGAATATTCACGATCGCGCCGAAGTCCAGCAATTTGAGTACCGGGCCTTCGTAGACCTGACCCACTTCCACTTCAGCCGTGATGTTCTCAATGCGCTTCTTCGCTTCCGCCATGCCTTCGCTGCTCGTGCTAGCGATAGTCACCACGCCGTCGTCCGAAATGTCGATGGTCGTGTTGGTTTCTTCGGTCAACGCACGGATCACCGAACCGCCCTTGCCGATCACGTCGCGGATCTTTTCCGGATTGATCTTCATGGTGATCATGCGCGGCGCGTAGTCCGACAGGTTCGTGTTCGTACCCGGAACCGCGGTCGTCATCTTGCCAAGGATATGCATGCGGCCTTCTTTCGCCTGCGCGAGCGCGACCTGCATGATTTCCTTCGTGATGCCCTGGATCTTGATGTCCATCTGCAGTGCCGTCACGCCTTGCGCCGTGCCCGCTACCTTGAAGTCCATGTCGCCGAGGTGATCTTCGTCGCCCAGAATGTCCGTCAGCACCGCGAACTTGTTGCCTTCCAGGATCAGGCCCATCGCGATACCCGCGACGTGCGCTTTCATGGGCACGCCAGCGTCCATCAGCGCGAGACAGCCGCCGCAAACCGAAGCCATGGACGAAGAACCGTTCGATTCCGTGATTTCCGACACAACGCGGATGGAGTAGCCGAATTCGTCGGCGCTCGGCAAGACTGCAACCAACGCGCGCTTGGCCAGACGGCCATGACCGATTTCACGGCGCTTCGGCGAACCGACGCGACCCGTTTCGCCGGTCGCGAACGGAGGCATGTTGTAGTGAAGCATGAAGCGTTCGCGATACTCGCCTTCGAGCGCGTCGATGTTCTGTTCGTCGCCCTTCGTACCCAGCGTCGCGATCACGAGCGCTTGCGTTTCGCCGCGCGTGAACAGAGCCGAACCGTGCGTACGCGGCAGCACGCCGGTACGGATTTCGATCGGACGGACGGTGCGTGTATCACGGCCATCGATACGCGGCTCGCCGTTCAGGATCTGCGTACGAACGATCTTCGCTTCGATGTCGAACATCACGTTGCCGATGGTCGCCTTGTCAGACGGCGTTTCGCCACGGGCAACCGATTCTTCGGTGAGCTTGGCGGTCGTCGATGCGTAGACTTCCTTCAGCTTTGCGCTGCGAGCCGACTTGTCGCGGATCTGATAAACGGCGTTCAGTTCGGCTTGGGCCAATTCCGCCACGCGCGCGATTAGCGGCTCGTTCTTCGGTGCCGCCGTCCAATCCCACTCCGGCTTGCCACCTTCGGCAACCAGTTCGTGGATCGCGTCGATAGCGATTTGCATCTGGTCGTGACCAAACACAACAGCAGCCAGCATGACTTCTTCGGTCAATTGCTGCGCTTCCGATTCCACCATCAGCACTGCGCGTTCCGTACCGGCGACGATCAAATCGAGCGCCGATTCCTTCATTTGCGGACGCGTCGGGTTCAGGACGAATTCGTTGTTGATATAGGCGACGCGTGCTGCACCCACCGGGCCGTTGAACGGCAAACCGGAGATAGCCAGAGCCGCCGATGCGCCGATCAGCGCAGGAATGTCAGCGGGCACATCCGGGTTCAACGACAGCACATGGATTACTACCTGCACTTCGTTATAAAAGCCTTCCGGAAAAAGCGGGCGCAACGGACGGTCGATCAGGCGCGAGATCAGCGTTTCGCCTTCCGACGGACGGCCTTCGCGACGGAAGAAACCACCCGGGATCTTGCCGGCTGCGTAGGTCTTTTCCAGATAATCGACGGTCAACGGGAAGAAATCCTGGCCCGGCTTTGCCGTCTTCGCGCCGACAACCGTCGCGAGCACCACGGTATCTTCAATATCAACGATCACGGCGCCGCTTGCCTGGCGCGCGATTTCACCTGTTTCCAGGCGAACGTTGTGTTGTCCCCACTTGAATTCCTTGACGATCTTTTTAAACATTCTCACTCCTTCTTCGTTATGCCTCGCGCTTGTCCAAGCGTGTTGTCGTGGACCCGGAGCATCCGGAGCCTGCGCACACGCTGAAAAAACGGCGAAGCCAAGCGATGACCGGAACCGCGCGGCAAGAGGGGTGTATGTCATTCCAACGCAACACGACACGCGATGCGCATGACGCGCTGGAATGACACAAAGCTCTGCCGCGAGGCCCGGTCCTGTAGTCGAATCGGCTTCCGATCCGGGGTTGGCTTTAATGCAAGCCTTCGATATTTCCCGCCACTTTCACTTCTGCGCCCATGAAGAGCGCGCCGTTCAAAAACAAAATGCCTGTATCAGCAAACTGACACAGGCATTTCGTTGAGAACGCTAGCCGCTTACTTGCGCAGACCCAGCTTTTCGATCAGCGAGCGATAACGGTCAGCGTCTTTGCCCTTGAGGTAATCGAGCAGCTTACGACGACGGCTCACCATGCGCAGCAGGCCGCGGCGGCTGTGGTGATCCTTCGTGTGAGCCTTGAAGTGAACGGTCAGTTCATTGATACGGGTGGTCAGCAGTGCAACTTGCACTTCTGGCGATCCGGTGTCATTAGCGGCGCGCGCATATTCTGCGACGACGTCGGACTTTTTTGCATGAGCAACTGCTGCTACGGTCGACATTTGATTTTCCTTTGAAACGGACAGGCGGTCACGGAAGAAGGGCCGTGCCGTGGATTTTCTACTTCTTTCCTCAGCCGATAACTCGACTTCGGACTTCCTTGCCGGACGGTTCTGGTGAACGTTTTAAGCAGGCTTTGCAACCCACAATTCCACCAGTCCGGAGTACGGCAAGTCGCGAATTATAGCACAGCAACTTTTGCCGTCGACCCGGTTCCCTATAGCAGCCGAAATTGCGCAATAGGCCTAAGCCCAAGCTTGACCGCATTCACGATGCCGGGCGCTTCATCTGGCATGTGGTCGGCATGGCGGTCTGGGCTGCCGGAATCTTGAGCAGCGTCCGAAAGCCAAAACCGGAACCCTCGTTGTCGAAGCGCACGCCGGGCGAGCCTGCCTTATCCATTTCGATCACGTAAAGGGGCTGGATGAGTTGATGATCGGCGGCGCGCATTTCTGTCGTCTGGAAACCCTTGTCCAGCTTCATGCCTTCCAGCGCGCGAGCGACCGCGGTCGGGTCGGCGCTGTGCGCTTGCTCCATGGCCTGCGCGAGCATCTCGATCATGAGCGGCATGCGCAGGAAGAGGTAATCGTCTGCGGCGGCTGGAAAACGGGTGCGGAACGCTTCGTAATAAGCATCCGACGCCGCGCCGCCCGCGTTCGGATGCCAGTCGGCCACCGCCACGACGTGTTTTACGCCGGCGTCGCCCAGAGCGGCGGGCGCGCCCAGGCTGTTGCCATAGAACGTATAGAAATGCGTGTCGAGGCCTTGTTCCCGGGCGGCTTTGACGAGCAGCGTCAGGTCGTTGCCCCAGTTGCCGGTGATCACGGCGTCGGCGCCGCTCGCGCGGATCTTGGCAATGTACGGCGCGAAGTCCTTCACGCGGCCGGCGGGGATGAATTCATCGGCGACGATCGCGATGTCCGGGCGGCGCTCCTTCAGGGCACGCTGGGCTTCATGGCTGACGTCATGGCCGAAGCTGTAGTCCTGGTTGAACAAATAGACTTTCTTCACCGATTGATCGTGCTGGAGGACATCGGCGAGTGCGTTCATGCGCATGCCGGCATGGGCATCGAAGCGGAAATGCCAGAAGCTGCAATCCGCGTTGGTGAGCGCGGGGTCGTCGGCGGAATAATTGAGGAACACCACCCGGTGTTCAGGATCGCGGGTATTTTGCTTATTGATTGCGTCGATAAGCGCCGCAGCCACCGCCGAGCTGTTGCCCTGCATGACAAAGCCAACATTCTGGTCGATGGCCGCACGCAACTGCACGAGGCTGGCTTCGCTGCTGCCCTTGCCGTCGAGGACCACGAGTTGCAGCGGGTGTTTGCCATCGGGCAAGGTAACGCCGCCGTTCGCGTTCACGCGCTCGACACCGAAGCGCAAATTACGCTCGACGGCCGCGCCCGCATTCGCGAACGGACCGGACATGCCTTCGATCATCGCGATGCGAATGGGGGGCAAACTGGGAGCGGCGTCCGCCGCCCACGCGGGGGCAACCAACGCGCTGCCCAAACATGAAGCCACCAGCAACGAACCACCCAGGCGCTTGCCTGCATGCGACGCGCGGCCGAGCAGCCGGGACCACCGTGCCGGCAAACGCCGCTTACTGGCGTTGAGTGAAACCACGCGCGACAAACCAAGGCCGAGACCCATACAGTCCATTACAGTTCATCCATGGATAAATGACAGCGAAGATGACAGCAAAGCGAAAACGCGGATCATAGGGCGTTCGGCACGTTGCGTGCAACCGCCCGAGAAAATGCGAACGGAAATGGAATAGCCGCTCAAGCTTGCGCGTTCCATCTACACCCAGCAAGCACGCTCTGCCCTGACCAACGGACGAACGGACGAACCGGCGACCGCGATCAAAACCGCGCGCCTACCCCGCATGTCAAAATAAGCAATGCGGCGCGGATCAGCAGAAAAACCCACATTCGATCGTGGATACAGCGCAGATATGAATACGAAGGAGGCTTAGATGTTGAGCAAGGCAATCCGAAAACCCGCGGCAGCAATGGCACTTGCCCTCCTGCTCACGGCGTGCGCGCAGCCGTGGCAGAACTACCAGGCAGGCGCGGAGTCGTCCACGATCACGGCGAAGCTGGGGCCGCCGAGGGAGGTCTATGACCTGCCGAACGGTGGCCGCCGCCTCATGTGGCCGACTCAACCGCTCGGCGAGGTGACCACGGCGGCGGATATCGATGCATCGGGAAAGATCGTGAACGTGCGCCAGGTCCTCGATGAAAACGAGTTCTATAAAGCGCAGATCGGCACCTGGACGCGCAAGGACGTGCTGATCAATTTTGGCCGTCCAGTGGAGACGTCCTACTTCCCGTTGATGAAACGCGAGGTGTGGACCTACCGGTACATGGAGGCAAATGTCTGGTACATGATGTACAGCTTTTACTTCGACGATCAGGGCACGCTGCGCCTGACGCAAAAAACGCCCGACCCGCTTCACGATCCCGATCAACGGAATTTTTTCTGATTTAACTGATAAACACTGAAGAAATCTTTTGTCGATGAAAAAAAATGCCGCCGGGGTCACGTCACCTCGAGCGGCATTTTTTTATGCCTGGACTGCCGGGATCTTTTCATAGAAAGTAATTCGTAAGGTTTGTGCGCGACACGGCAATGACGCCGGAAGGCCATTTCCGGGATAATTTCACCGTTGTAGTGTTGTGTCTATCGTTACGCTTTTGGAGCTGATACCCATGAATCGACCCAAACGCATGCTGGTTGAAAACGTCGGCTGGGCGGCTGAAATTGCGGCCAGCGAGCCCGATTTCTTCGAAACCCTGGCTCAGGGTCAAAGTCCGACCGTCCTGTGGCTTGGATGCTCGGACAGTCGCGTGCCGGCTGAAACCATCACGCACTCAAAGCCTGGTGATTTATTTGTCCATCGCAACATCGCGAACCTCTTTTCACCGGACGACGACAACACCATGAGCGTCCTCGAATACGCGGTGAACGTCCTGAAAGTGGACGACGTGATCGTGTGCGGACACTACGGTTGCGGTGGCGTGCGTGCGTCTTTGCTGCCGCTGTCCGACGCCCTGCCCCACGTCAACCGCCGCATTGCCCCGCTGTGTGCGCTGGCGCGTGCGCATAGCAGCGAACTCGACGCGATCGGCACGATGGATTCGCGCATCGACCGGCTGGCGGAACTGAGCGTGCTCGAACAAGTGAGCGCGCTGCGTGACACGGCCATCGTGCGCGACGCCGAGCGTCCACCGCGCGTTCACGGCTGGATCTTCGGTCTGCGCGATGGCCGCATCAAGGTGCTTTCATCTGGAGACCCCGCCGATGCCGACATCGAAGGAGAGCCCGCCGGCTCTTCAAATTCAGAGGCGAAAGAAGCAGAACCCGCACCTGCACCTGGCACAGCCCAGCGTGTAACAGAAGCCGTCAGCCGCTAGCTGCACTAGCCGCTCAACCCCACGTTAAACCTTCACCGTGCGATGCCTTCCCGGCATCGCACGGCTTAACTCGCGCCCAAAAAAGCTCATGAACCTACGTGAAACGTTCGCAACCTTCCCGCGTGATCTGTTCGCGGGCACAGTCGTCTTTCTCGTCGCGATGCCGCTCTGTCTCGGCATCGCCAACGCATCCGGCGTCGAGCCGTTTGCCGGTTTGCTGTCGGGCATTATCGGCGGGCTGGTCGTCGCGCTGCTGAGTGGCTCGCATCTGAGCGTGAGCGGGCCGGCGGCGGGACTGGTCGTCATCGTCGTCGATGGCATTGCCAAGCTCGGCAGTTTTTCGACCTTCCTGATGGCCGTGATGCTGGCGGGCGTGATCCAGTTCGGCTTCGGCATGCTGAAGGCCGGACGCTTTGCGGCGTACGTGCCGTCGTCGGTGATCAAGGGCATGCTTGCGGCGATCGGCTTGTTGCTGATCATCAAGCAGGTGCCGCTTGCTGCTGGTTTTGCCAACGGCGGCGCACACGTCGCGGCGCAATTACCGGGCACGATTGCGACGCCGTTCGGCGTGATGTCGCTTGCCGCGTGCGCGGTAGCCGTTGTGTCGATCGCGATTCTGGCTGGCTGGGAAACTAAAGCGATGCGCCGCTTTACACTGGTACGCGCCGTGCCCGCGCCGCTCGCCGTTGTCATGCTCGGCATCGCGATCACGCTGGCGCTCGATTACGCCGCTCCAGGTTTTGCGCCTCCGGCGGAGCATCGTGTTTCGCTGCCGTCGCTGGCTTCGTTTGCCGCGTTGAACGCCGCGTTTGACTGGCCGAACTTCGAGCAACTTGTGAATCCCGATGTCTGGCGCCTCGCGATGACGCTTGCCATCGTCGCAAGTCTGGAGACGTTGCTGAGCCTCGAGGCCGTCGAGCAGATCGATCCGAAGAAGCGCTCCGCCCATCCGGACCGCGAACTCAAGGCGCAGGGTATTGGCAACATCATGGCGGGCGCGATCGGCGCGTTGCCGATTACCTCGGTTATCGTGCGTAGCTCCGCCAATGTTCATGCCGGCGCGCAGAGCCGCTGGTCGGCTGTCGTACACGGACTCTTACTGCTCGCGAGCGTGTTCGCGCTGACGGCCGTGATCAACCTGATTCCATTAGCCTGTCTCGCCGCGATCCTGATTTTCACAGGACTTAAGCTGGCGAAACCATCGTTGTTTGCGGCCGTCGCCAAGCAGGGATTCGAACGCTTTGCGCCGTTCATCGTGACAATTGTGGGCGTGCTCACAACCGATCTGCTGATCGGCATTTTGCTGGGTATTGCGTGCAGCATCGGACTGGCCATTCACGCGAATCTGCAGCGGCCTATCACCATCGCGCAGCATGACGACCACTTCCTGCTGTCGTTTCGCAAGGACGTGTCGTTTCTCGGCAAGGTGTCGCTCAAGCATCACCTGCGGCAAATTCCGGACAACGCGACCGTCATAGTGGACGCGAGCCGCGCTGATTTCGTCGATCCCGACGTGCGCGAACTAATCGATAAATTCGTCGCCGATGCCCCCGAGCGCGGCATCCATGTGGAATGCCGCCAGCTTGAACGCACGGCGCGAGAGCGGCCGAGCTTGCAGCAGCGTATGGCGTTTTTTAAACGGGCGTCCGTTAAATAAAGCGGTAATAAAAAACGAAAAAACGGCCCTCGCTTCTGGCGAGAGCCGTTTCTTTAACCGATAAAGCGCCGGATACGCGCTTCACTCAATCGAATCAATTCATCGAATTAATTAGGAAAGCTGCGGATTCAGCTTCTCTACTTTCGAATGCAACTTGTTCAGCGCTGCGAGATAAGCCTTCGCCGATGCCGCCACGATATCCGGGTCCGTACCCACACCGTTCACGATCCGGCCGCTCTTCGACAAACGCACGGTCACTTCGCCCTGAGCCTGCGTACCGGTGGTGATGGCGTTCACCGAATACAGCACCAGCTCGGCGCCGCTCGTCACCTTCGATTCGATGGCAACGAGCGTGGCGTCGACCGGACCATTCCCGCGCGCTTCACCTTGCACTTCAACGCCATCGACGGCAAACACCACGCGCGCATGCGGCTGCTCACCCGTTTCCGAGTGCTGAGCCAGCGACACGAAGCGGAACGTTTCCTTGGCCTGCATTTCCGCTGATTCTTCCGAGACGATCGCCATGATGTCTTCATCGAAGATCTCGGATTTGCGATCGGCGAGTTCCTTGAAGCGCACGAACGCGGCGTTCACATCCGTTTCCGATTCCAGCGATACGCCGAGATCTTCCAGGCGCTGCTTGAATGCGTTACGACCCGACAACTTGCCGAGCACGATCTTGTTGGTCGCCCAGCCCACATCTTCGGCACGCATGATTTCGTAGGTGTCGCGCGCTTTGAGCACGCCGTCCTGGTGAATCCCGGAAGCGTGCGCAAACGCATTCGCGCCGACCACAGCCTTGTTCGGCTGCACGACGAAACCGGTGATCTGCGAGACGAGCTTCGAAGTCGGCACGATATGCGTTGTATCGATACCGAGTTCCAGCCCGTAGTAATCCTTGCGCGTTTTCATCGCCATCACGACTTCTTCCAGCGCCGTGTTACCCGCGCGCTCGCCGAGGCCATTGATCGTGCACTCGATCTGGCGTGCGCCACCGATATGCACGCCGGCCAGCGAATTCGCAACCGCCATGCCGAGGTCATCGTGGCAATGCACGGACCACACCGCCTTGTCCGAATTCGGCACGCGTTCGCGGATGGTCTTGATCAGGTTGCCGTAGCCTTCCGGCACGGCGTAGCCAACCGTATCGGGAATATTGATGATGGTCGCGCCTTCATCGATCACCGCTTCCAGTACGCGGCACAGGAAATCGAGATCCGAGCGGCTGCCGTCTTCCGGCGAGAATTCGACGTCATCGGTGAACTTGCGCGCAAAACGCGTAGCGAGACGCGCTTGCTCGTAGACCTGATCCGCGCTCATGCGCAGCTTCTTTTCCATATGCAAAGCCGATGTGGCAATGAACGTATGGATGCGGAAGTGATCGGCGGGCTTCAGGGCGTCGGCTGCGCGCTGGATGTCTTTATCGTTGGCGCGGGCGAGCGAACAGATCGTACTGTCCTTGATCAGGCCCGCAATGGTGTGGATCGCGTCGAAATCGCCGTTCGAGCTGGCAGCAAAGCCTGCTTCGATCACATCGACCTTCATCCGCTCGAGCGCCTTCGCGATCCGGATCTTCTCTTCCTTCGTCATCGACGCGCCGGGGGATTGCTCGCCATCACGCAAGGTCGTGTCGAAAATGATCAGTTTGTCTGCCATGTCGGGGCTCCAGTGGGGAGTTTTAGAGTTTTGAAAACGGTGGGGAAAAACAATACGGAATCCGGGTGTTCGCGCCACCGCTGGCGTCGAAAACCACGAACGAGCAGACGGGAGGCGGGAAGCTTAGCGCGGCAGGCGCGCTAGTAGCGGTAGCGCGCGTAGCGGCGCACCAGCTAGGAAAGACGAGAGGGGATGGGCGAAAAAAATCATTGGCAGACTATAACGAGATTTTTGGGAGCGTGCAATTGGGCTTTCCGATCGGGGCGATTAATGTCACCTGCATGGGCTACCCGAATGCTTTGGGGCCGCAACGCGCCCCAAAGCAAAAAGCGCGCACCGGCTTCAAACCAATGCGCGCTGTGCTTTCAATGCGCTTTTTCAGACGATCTGGCCGGATTCGGCCGGCCGCGCATGGCCATGTACCCCCACCACGCATAACCGGAAAAACCGTACAAGACAAACAAGCCGAACAACATCAACGGCGGATCCGACGATACAAGCACAAACGCCACCACAACCAGCAGCACGCCGGCGAACGGCACCCGGAACCGCACATCGAGCGCCTTGCCGCTGTAGAACGGCGCGTTTGACACCATCGTGACACCGGCATAGATGGTCAGCGCAAACGCCACCCACGGCAGCCAGACCAGCTTGAGCGGCACGCGGTTATCGGTGGCAAGCCACACGAAACCCGCGATCAGCGCCGCCGCTGCCGGGCTCGGCAGGCCCTGGAAATAGCGCTTGTCCACCACACCTACGTTCGTATTGAAGCGCGCGAGACGCAATGCCGCACCCGAGCAATAGACAAACGCCGCGAGCCAGCCCCAGCGGCCCAAGTCTTTCAGGATCCATTCGTACATCACCAGCGCGGGCGCCACGCCGAACGAGACCATGTCGGAGAGGCTGTCGAACTGCTCGCCGAACGCGCTCTGCGTATGCGTCATGCGTGCAACCCGGCCGTCCATGCCGTCCAGCACCATGGCCACGAAGATCGCGATGGCCGCGATCTCGAAGCGTACGTTCATGGCCTGAACGACCGCGAAAAAGCCGCAGAACAACGCGGCCGTGGTGAACGCGTTGGGCAGCAGGTAAATGCCGCGCTTCCTCAAAAATTGTTGCCGCTTCGCACGCCGCGTTTCCAGCACGCCGATGTCCTGCGCCGACTTGTTACGGCGAAACGCCCGAGGGGGTGTTGCCGTGCTTCGCGTTCGGCGCGGTTTGAGTGCCATCGAGTCCTCCGTTGTGCAGCCTGGTTTTACCGCTTTATTTGTACTGATTCTCTGCCGGTTCACTGACTACTCTGCGAACTCGGCAAGGATGGTAGACGAGGCCGACACCTTCTCGCCAATCGCCACTCGCGGACGGCTGCCAATCGGCAAATACACGTCGACCCGCGACCCAAAGCGGATAAAGCCATAACGCTGGCCACGGTTAAGCGGTTCGCCAACGTGGACGTAGCACAAAATGCGCCGCGCGATCAGTCCGGCGATCTGCACCGACGTCACCGTATGCCCAGCGGCGGTCTGGATCACGATCGCGTTGCGTTCGTTCTCGGTCGAGGCTTTGTCGACGGCAGCATTGAGATACGAACCTGGAAAGTACTCCACCTTGCTGATCGCGCCATCGACCGGCGAGCGCTGCGAGTGGACATTGAACACGTTCATGAACACGCTGATCTTCAGCGCTTCGCGGCCCGCGTATGGGTCATGCGCGGTTTCCACTGCGACGATACGGCCGTCGGCGGGACACAGCACAGCGTTCGCCTGAACCGGAATCGGCCGGGCGGGGTCACGGAAAAACTGGACGACGAAGATTGTCAGCAGCCAGAACGGCCAGGCAAAACCAAAGCCGCCGATGGCCTGGATCAACACGGCAATGACAGCCGCAATGGCAATAAACGGCCAGCCTTCGCGCGCGATGATCGGATGTGGATAGTTCATGAACGAGTTCTATGTTTTTAGTAAAACCGTAGGATAGCAAAAGCCGTCCGGCGCCAAGCGACACCGGACGGCTTGCGGTCTTCACTAGGACCGGCACATGAGGCCGGTCGTTCAGCTTTTTAGTTCTAAAGCTGCTTAGTTCTTCGACTGATCAACCAGCTTGTTTGCAGCGATCCACGGCATCATCGCGCGCAGCTTGGCACCGACCGTTTCAATCTGGTGCTCAGCCGTCAGGCGGCGACGCGATTGAAGCGTGGGTGCGCCAGCCTTGTTTTCGATGATGAAGCTCTTTGCGTACTCGCCCGTCTGGATGTCCGTCAGCACTTGCTTCATGGCCTTCTTCGTTTCCGACGTCACGATCTTCGGACCCGTCACATATTCACCGTATTCGGCGTTGTTCGAGATCGAGTAGTTCATGTTGGCGATGCCGCCTTCATAGATCAGGTCGACGATCAGCTTCAGTTCGTGCAGGCATTCGAAGTACGCCATTTCCGGCGCGTAACCGGCTTCCACCAGCGTTTCGAATCCAGCCTTGATCAGGTCGACCGTACCGCCGCACAGCACAGCTTGCTCGCCGAACAAGTCCGTTTCCGTTTCTTCGCGGAAGTTCGTTTCGATAATGCCGGCACGGCCGCCGCCGTTCGCTGCTGCATACGACAATGCGACGTCGCGTGCTGCGCCCGACTTGTCTTGTGCCACGGCGATCAGGTGGGGTACGCCGCCGCCTTGCGAGTACGTGCTGCGAACCGTGTGGCCCGGCGCCTTCGGGGCGATCATGATGACGTCGAGGTCAGCACGCGGGATAACCTGGCCGTAATGCACGTTGAAACCGTGCGCGAATGCCAGTGCAGCGCCTTCCTTGGCGTTGTCATGCACTTCGTTCTTGTAGACTTCAGCGATCTGCTCGTCCGGCAGCAGCATCATGACCACGTCCGCGCCCTTCACGGCTTCGGCCACTTCCTTGACCTTCAGGCCGGCCTTCTCAGCCTTGCTCCACGATGCGCCGTTCTTGCGCAGACCGACCGTCACGTTCACGCCGCTTTCCTTCAAGTTCAGCGCGTGTGCATGGCCTTGCGAGCCATAACCGATGATCGTGACTTGCTTGCCCTTGATGAGGGAGAGGTCGGCGTCTTTGTCGTAGAAAACTTTCATGGTGGTTCCTTTACCTGGAATTAATGTGTGAATTGGGTACTAATAACGTGCGCGCTGTTCAGGCGCTCTCAGACCTTCAGGATTCGCTCGCCCCGGCCAATGCCGGAACTGCCTGTGCGTACGGTCTCGAGAATCGCCGTTGCGTCCAGCCCCTGAATAAACGCGTCGAGCTTGTCGCTCGCGCCCGTCAGTTCCATCGTGTAGCTTTTTTCGGTAACGTCGATGATGCGGCCGCGGAAGATGTCCGCCATCCGCTTCATCTCTTCCCGTTCCTTACCGACCGCTCTCACCTTGATCAGCATCAGCTCGCGCTCAATGTGGGCGCCCTCTGTCAGGTCGACCACTTTCACCACCTCGATCAGGCGGTTCAGGTGCTTTGTGATCTGTTCGATCACGTCATCCGAGCCAATGGAAACGATGGTCAGCCGCGACAGCGAACTGTCTTCGGTCGGCGCCACCGTCAAGGTTTCAATGTTGTAGCCACGCGCGGAAAAGAGCCCGACGACACGCGATAACGCGCCCGGTTCGTTTTCCAGCAGCACGGAAATAATGTGTCTCATGATAGTTGCGTTCCTGATTTATCCAGTGAATAAGCGTGTTCCCGCAAAACTCACGCGCCACGATCGTCTTTTGTGAAGACGGGCGCGCGCGAGCCGCGCTTGGGAAAACAGCCGTTATAGATCTTCCGATCCGAGCAGCATTTCCGTGATGCCCTTGCCTGCCTGGACCATCGGAAATACGTTTTCGGTGGGATCTGTCTGGAAGTCGAGGAACACCGTGCGGTCCTTCAGGCGCAGTGCTTCTTTCAACGCCGGCTCTACATCGCGCGTGTGCTCAATGCGCATGCCCACATGCCCATAAGCCTCAGCCAGCTTCACGAAGTCAGGCAGCGCGTCCATGTACGAACTGGAATAGCGCTTCTTGTATTCGATCTGCTGCCATTGCCGGACCATGCCGAGATAGCGGTTGTTCAGCGAAATGATCTTGACCGGCGTGTTGTACTGCTTGCACGTCGACAATTCCTGGATGCACATCTGGATCGAACCTTCGCCCGTGATGCACAAGACCTCGTCGTCCGGGTGCGCCATCTTCACGCCCATGGCCGCCGGCAGGCCGAAGCCCATGGTGCCGAGGCCACCCGAATTGATCCATCTGCGTGGCTTGTTGAAGCGGTAGAACTGCGCCGCCCACATTTGATGCTGGCCAACGTCCGAACAGACGAATGCTTCGCCGTCGGTCAGTTCCCACGCCTTTTCGACCACGTACTGCGGCTTGATGATCTCGCTTGCGCGATCGAACTTGAGGCAGTCCTTCGAGCGCCACGCCTCGATGTCCTTCCACCAGTCGGCCAGCGCCGCGATGTCCGGACCGTGTTCGGCCGTCTGCAACTGCTCGATCAACTCCTTGAGCACTTCCTTCACGTCGCCGACGATAGGAATATCGACTTTCACGCGCTTGGAAATGGACGACGGATCAATATCGATGTGAATGATCTTCTTCGCATGCGACGCGAAATGTTCCGGATCACCGATCACGCGGTCATCGAAACGCGCGCCAATCGCGATCAGCACATCGCAATGCTGCATGGCCATGTTGGCTTCGTACGTGCCGTGCATGCCGAGCATGCCGAGGAATTTCTTGTTGTCCGCGCGATAACCGCCCAGGCCCATCAGCGTGTTCGTCACCGGATAACCGAGCAGGTCGGCGAACTGATTCAGTTCACGCGCCGCATTCGCCAGGATGATGCCGCCGCCCGTATAAATGTACGGACGCTTCGCCGACAGCAACAACTGCACGGCCTTGCGGATCTGGCCCGAATGGCCTTTGGTCACCGGATTGTACGAACGCAGCGAGACGGATTTGATCGGTTCGTATTTGCACGGCGTCTTCGACACGTCTTTCGGAATGTCGATCAGCACCGGGCCGGGACGTCCCGTTCGGGCGATATAAAACGCTTTCTTGACGGTCGCGGCAAGCTCGCGCACGTCTTTGACGAGGAAGTTGTGTTTGACGCAGGGGCGCGTGATACCGACCGTATCGCACTCCTGGAATGCATCCTGGCCGATTGCCGCAGTAGGAACCTGGCCGCTGATGATGACCAGCGGGATGGAATCCATATAGGCAGTGGCAATGCCGGTCACCGCATTGGTGACGCCGGGGCCGGAAGTCACCAGGGCCACGCCAACATTGCCCGTGGAGCGCGCGTAGGCGTCGGCGGCATGAACCGCGGCCTGTTCGTGGCGCACGAGAATATGCTGGATCTGGTCCTGCTTGTACAACTCGTCGTAGATATAGAGTACCGAGCCGCCGGGATAGCCCCAAATGAACTCGACTTTTTCGTCAGCGAGCGCGCGCATGAGCACGGTGCCGCCAATGGATTCAGCTTCGAGGGGGGGAGTCGTATCCGACGTGGAGAATTCCGCGCTGGGCATATTCATACATTCACCTTTCGAA
Organism: Burkholderia sp. S171; assembly: GCF_009766085.1. GTDB lineage: Bacteria > Pseudomonadota > Gammaproteobacteria > Burkholderiales > Burkholderiaceae > Caballeronia. The sequence goes on from NZ_LMUF01000004.1 coordinate 54,172, forward strand.
TTTTCGGCAAAAAATTGATTGGGTGCTCTCTGCCGGGCTTATGGCTCGGGTTCAAGCGGCGCGTCTAAATGGGAAGCGGGCTTCTTGGGCTCGCCTCAAAGAGACAGTTCACTTTATGATGCGAGTCGGAAACAATAGCCCGAGGCAATAAAGCTCGTCAAGGAAAAACTGCACAATACCGCCTGACGTGCGCCGGAATCAGGTCCTAAAGGCTCGGAATTATCCGAAATGCTGAAGAAAGGTCTGTGTTTCAGCCTGTAACAGCGGCGCATTTCCTCGCTGTTCACTCAAAAGTTTGCTAGCATCCGCAGGCTTTAACCTCTCACCAACCCTTATCGACGCACGCTCGTTGCGCCGGGCCTCACGGATGGCATCAGACAAGGAACTCGCCGATTTTCTGGCGGGCGTCGAAAGACGCGCGTTTAAGCAGACGGTGTACACCGTACGCGACGACGATGCGGCGCTCGACATCGTTCAGGATGCGATGATCAAGCTCGCCGAAAAATACGGCGACCGGCCTCCGCCCGAATTGCCCCTTTTGTTTCAGCGTATCCTGCAGAATGCAACGCACGACTATTTCCGGCGCCAAAAGGTCCGCAATACGTGGGTAAGCCTGTTCTCCTCGTTCGGCAACGCCGACGACGACGAATTTGACCCCCTCGAGACCTTCGAATCGCAGGATGGGACGGTCGGTGCGGAAAGCAGCGAGAGCCGGCTCGAGCGTGAACAGGTGCTCAACCTGATCGACGCAGAGATCCAAAAACTACCAGCACGTCAACGGGAAGCGTTTCTCATGCGTTACTGGGAGGATATGGATGTCGCCGAAACCGCCGCTGCAATGGGCTGCTCTGAAGGCAGCGTAAAAACACATTGCTCGCGGGCCACGCACGCGCTGGCACACGCGCTGAAGGCGAAAGGAATCACATTATGAGCAACGCTCTCGATCACAAGGAAACCGAGTTCGCGCTGAAGGTACGCCGCGCACTCGACGAAAACATCAATTCGCTGCCCGCCGCTTCGCTCGACAAGCTGGCGGCGGCTCGCCGGACGGCGATCGCACGCAAGAAACCGGAAAAAGTCGCTGTCGCGGCGCCGGTTTTCGCGCCTGCGCTCGCCGGGGCGGGCATGGCTGGTCCGGGTTCGCTCGGCCCAGCCGGGTCTGGCCATACGGGTAAACGCGGCCGTTTCTCGCGCCTCGCCTTGGCCTGGCCGCTGCTTGCCCTCGTGATCGGATTGGCTGGCATCGCTTATTTTGAGGATCAGCAACGCACCGCGGAACTCGCCGATATCGACGCCGCCATGCTCAGCGACAATCTCCCGCTCGACGCCTATCTCGACCACGGTTTCAACGCGTACCTGACGCGCAATCATTAAGACTGCAGGAGTCATCGGGTGAGTTACAAGCGCGGCCTCGCGATTGTCTTTGGATGCGCAATTGCGGGACTTGTCGCGTTTGCTGCCACCTATCCGCGTTTCTATTCGTCCGCCTCGGCGGTCCCCGCTGCTGCCGCCCCGGTCGGGGCGAGCGGGGGAGAAGCGCTGTCGCCGCTTTCTTCGCTCTCCTCCCCCTCCAGTCCCATGGCTTGGGCTCGGCTCACCGACGCGCAACGGATCGCGCTCGCGCCGTTCGCCACGGAATGGGATCAGTTCAGCGAAGAACGTAAGCGTAATTGGATCAAGATAGCGTCGCGATACAAGAAGATGTCGCCCGATGCACAAAAGCGGCTTCATGAGCGAATGGTCGAATGGATACACATGACCCCGGACCAGCGCAAGGTCGCGCGCGAAAATTATCAGGTCTCGAAGTCCGTCCCCGTCGAGAAGCGGGAACGCGACTGGGATGCGTATCAAAAGCTGCCGGAAGACCAAAAGAAAAAACTCGCCGCCACCGAGCGCCCGCGCCGGCCGACTGTTGTTAGCGCGCCGCCTTCCGGTAAAACCGAAGTCAAGGATATTGACAGGCTGATGACAGCCCGGGAGCATGCGCGTGCTTCGGATGCTGTTGCGGACATGGCGTCAGGTTCACACGCCACGCCTGCCGCTCCCGCTATTCCCGGCGCCGCCAGTTTTGTGCCGGCCACGCCGATTCCGGTTTCGCCGCAGCAGGCGCCCTCCGTCTTCAACGGGTCTTAGGCAAAAGTGAGCGCCTCCTCCCTGGAATCTGTCGGGTCTCCCGAATTGATCGCGCCCAAGCTGCGTCGCCGGCTGGCTACGATGCTTTATGAAGGCGTGATCCTGTTCGGGATCGTTTTTATCGCCGGGTATTTGTTCAGCACGCTCACCCAGCAACGCAACGGACTCACCCACCACAATTTGCTAATGGCGTGGATCGGGTTTGTGCTCGCGATTTATTTCGTCTACTTCTGGACGCATGGCGGGCAGACACTGCCCATGAAAACGTGGCGATTGAAAGTAGTCGATGCGCGCGGGGCGCCGGTTTCGACTACGCGCGCCATCGCGCGTTATGTGTTCGCGTGGTTGTGGTTCCTGCCGCCGCTGGCGTTGCATCCACTGCTCAAGCTTTCCGTGCCGACCACGCTTGTCGTGGCCGTCGTGTGGATCGTGCTCTGGGCAGCAGCGGTATGGCTCAATCCGGCACGACAGTTTTTGCATGACCGGCTGGCCGGCACGCGGATCGTAAGCGTGGTCCCAACAGGGGCTTAGGCCAACCTCCGCATTGTTGAATCGCCGTGGAACGCGGCAACACAAAATATCTCACGCGACGTCTCGGGCATCCGAAGCGGCAGTTGAGCGCTGAAATCCAGCCCTCTCTCCTACCCTGCTTTTGTTGATCTCAGCTCAGCCAGTCTGGATCTTCCTTCAACGCCATATGCAGATTGTCGTTGAAGTGATGGATCCGATAACCCAATCCCGCAAACATCGTCTGCAATGATCGTCGCGTATAGAGCGTGATGTGACCATTGCGGGGCGCGATGTACCAGTTGTCCATTCCCCGAGGCGGCACGTGATCTATCGTCAACGTGGAAAACAGCAATACGCCCTGCTCGTTTAGCAGTCCCAGTGCTTCCTGGACCGTCGCCAATGGTTCGGGCGTATGTTCCAGAACCTCGAACGCGCTGATGAAATCGAATGAACCGGACGGCGGCACCCCTTCTTCATCCATCGGGTCCCAACTATGCCCGTCCACTCCACCCTCACGCAACAACGACGTCAGCTTGCCGTTGCCACCACCATAGTCGAGACACCTTAACGCGTGGCCTTTCTTGATGAAATCGAGAATGAAAGCCGCATTGCCCGCAGGCCGTGCATCGATGTAGTCAGGGTCGACCAGCACGTAATCATCGTTATAAATGTGCTGCAGGTAGTGAGCCTTGCTCCAATGGTCGAACGCAGTCGTGAAGATAAGGCCGCAAGCATCACATTGGTTGTAATAGACCGGCACGCCGGTGAGCGGCAGATAGCGTCCGCGCCGCTCTTCGCAACTCTTGTTAAAGTCGGTGACGCCGTAAAGCGGCGCCGGTTCGTTGCATACTTTGCACGCCGACATTCGAACGACCGGCCCCACTGTTCCACTATCCAGTTGCATAGGATTCCATCGTAAATCCGAAAGTATAGGCTATGCCAACACGATGAGGACGCTCAGCTTCTTGCGTTCTTGAGGCGATGTATTGCGTTCGGCAATCCGCAATTCATGCTTGTCGTATTGTTTCAGCGGTCGTGTCAGGTTTCGCGCGCGCTGGTGGCTTCGCAGCAACGATAGACAGCCGGGCCAATTTCTGACTGAATCAATCCGATAGCGAAACAAAATCGCACATAAAAATCGCGTGGAGTCATGCGAATTAAGCGTCCGACAAACCCATCGAAGCATTGAAATTCGCCGCGTTTTTTGCTTGTTCACGGCACACTCATCACTGCCATCGCAACCTTTAGTAATAAGAAGTTTTCGTGACTGTCATGGCTCCGTCACGTGGGCATGGCGCAATGGCCGCACTGCAACCCGTTGCGCGTGCCCATGGCCACTAAATCGTCTGCGAGTCACCTGCTAGGCATCACCCTCCGCGATGCGGAAGCCATCGCGTTCCGCACCGACGTGGCGCCACCCCCGCCTCCTGATACCACCGGCGCGAGCTTCACTCCCCACACGACTTCCGAGCCCCCATCGCGCTCCGACGACGAGCCTGCCGACCATCGTTACCGCACCATCTGGCTGTCCGATATCCACCTCGGCTCCGGTGGCTGCCAGGCAAACTATCTGCTCGATTTTCTCCGCCATAACGATTCCGAGTACCTGTACCTGGTGGGCGACATCATCGACGGATGGCAACTGCGCAAAGGCTGGTTCTGGCCGCAAGCGCACAACGACGTGATCCAGAAAGTGCTGCGCAAAGCCCGCAAGGGCACGCAGGTGATCTACATTCCGGGCAATCACGACGAAGCCGCGCGACAGTTCTGCGACCTCGCTTTCGGCGATATCCACGTGCGCCAGGAAGCCTTTCACACCACGCTCGCCGGCAAGCGCCTTTGGATCGTGCATGGTGATCTCTTCGACGGCGTCATCCAGCACGCGAAGTGGCTCGCTTATCTCGGCGACACGCTCTACACGCTGATCCTGCTGCTCAACCGCTGGTTCAACCGGGTACGCAGCCGCCTCGGCCTGAACTACTGGTCGCTCTCGCAATACCTCAAGCATCAGGTCAAGAACGCGGTGAACTTCATCTCGAAGTTCGAACACGTCATGACCGATGAAGCGCGCCGCCGCGGCTGCGACGGCGTTGTCTGCGGCCACATCCATAAAGCTGAAATCCGCGATATCGACGGTGTCCTGTACTGCAATGACGGCGACTGGGTCGAGAGCCTGTCGGCGCTTGTCGAGACGTTCGAAGGTGAACTGAAGATCATCTACTGGACTGTCCTGCGTTCGCCTGAAAACCATTCGCAAAAGGCCGCTGCAACGGCTTGATCGACCGCCGAGCAACCGCCTGAGCGCTTTCACTTATCGAGGCCATCGAATGAAAATCATGATTGTTACGGACGCATGGGAACCGCAAGTCAACGGCGTCGTGCGCACCTTGAAAAGCACCAGCCGCGAACTGACTGCGCTGGGACATCGCGTGGAATTGCTGACACCGCTCGAATTCAGGACCATCGCGTGCCCGACGTATCCCGAGATTCGCCTGTCGCTGCTGCCGCGCCGTCGCGTCGCGCAACGCATAGAAGAGTTCGCGCCGGATGCGCTGCATATCGCGACGGAAGGTCCGCTCGGTATGGCCGCCCGCTCGTTCGCCCTGCGTAACAAATTGCCGTTCACGACCGCGTACCACACGCGTTTTCCTGAATACGTGCAGGCTCGGTTTCACGTTCCGCTCGCTGCAACCTACAAGTTTTTGCACTGGTTCCACAAGCCTTCGCAAGCGGTGATGGCGCCCACGCCCGTGGTGAAAAATGACCTCGAAAAGTTCGGTTTCACGAACGTGGTCCTGTGGACACGCGGCGTGGATCTGGATATCTTCCAACCGATGGATTCGAAGGTGCTCAACACAACGCGGCCTATTTTTCTGTATGTCGGACGCGTCGCGGTCGAGAAGAACGTCGAGGCTTTTTTGAAGCTCGATCTACCGGGATCGAAGTGGGTCGCGGGCGAAGGACCGGCGCTTGCCGAACTGAAATCTCGCTATCCGAATGCGAACTATCTTGGCGTGCTGTCGCAGGCGGAACTGGCGAAGGTCTACGCGGCCGCCGATGTATTCGTGTTCCCGAGCCGCACCGATACCTTCGGTCTCGTGCTGCTCGAAGCAATGGCATGCGGTACGCCGGTCGCAGCGTACCCGGTGACGGGTCCTATCGATGTGCTCGGCACCGATGGCCCGGGCGCGCTCGACGAGGACCTCCGCGAAGCGTGCTTGCGGGCGCTGAAGATTGAACGCGCCGATGCCCGTGCGTGGGCGGAGAAGTTCTCGTGGCGGGCGGCATCGGAGCAATTCGCGTCTAACCTGAAACCGCTCGCGACTCGCGGCGCGACGCAAAGCCAGGCAACGGCTTAATCTGGCTTTTGCAAGTGCGAGAGCAACAGCATGATGGAATCCGCGTTGCTCACAGCGCAACGTGGCGGGTGCCCAAACGCGCTGTGCGGTTCGGCACCCGCCGGCCAAAGAAGGCAACAATGCGATGTAGCCGCACGCAGCTGCAACCAGCCGCTGGCGGACTCACCTTTGGTGACCTTCGGCGAGAGTTCTGCATAGCGATCGCTCTAAAAGTCGCCACCCACAGAGCATGCGTCAGACCAACCACAGCAAGTTTCAAAGAAGCGCAATGTGAAAGCCAAACCTTCAGTGCAAGCGAAATCCCTGCTCTTGATACACCGGGAACCCTTCAGCGACGAAGACGACGACATCGAGGGCTCGCCGCATCCGAGCGAACCCTTGAGCGCCGACGATCCGCTCGCTCCGTTGCCGTTCAATCCCTACAAGGGCAACCGCGGCCTGACCCGCGCCTGGCATGCGATGAAAAATTCGCTGAACGGCTTTCGCGTGGCGATCCGCGAAGAAAGTGCGTTCCGCCAGGAGCTGACGCTCGCCGCCATCCTGGTGCCGTGCGGCATCTTCGTGCCGGTCTCGCCGGTTGAACGTGCGGCGCTGCTGGCGTCGGTGCTGCTGGTGCTGATGGTGGAATTGCTGAACTCGAGCGTGGAAGCGGCTATCGACCGGATTTCGCTGGAGCGGCACGAACTCTCCAAACGGGCGAAGGATTTCGGCAGCGCGGCGGTCATGGTCGCCCTGCTGGTGTGCGTGCTGACATGGGGCCTGATAGTCGGCCCGCTACTCTGGCGATGGGCCCTGGTGCTGTTTTAAACGCGCTTAAACGCACCGCGGCACCCAACGGGCCACCCGCGCAGACCCCGTCCCCCCTCAGCCGTTTATAATCGTCCGATATCCAAGATACCCACCGATTCCGGGTTCGTGACGCTGTCAGTCAGACTGTCACGTTGGCCGCATCCGGCCGCCCCCACCCGGAACCGGTCAACCAGGTCCGGACGACATGGAAGCAAAACCTCCCCGCCGCACTCGTGAACGGATTCTCGAACTATCGCTGAAGCTGTTCAACGATATCGGGGAACCGAATGTCACGACGACCACCATCGCCGAAGAGATGGAAATCAGTCCAGGTAACCTGTACTACCATTTCCGCAATAAAGACGACATTATCAACAGTATCTTCGCGCAGTTCGAACAGCAGATCGAAAAGCGGCTGCGTTTTCCGGAAGATCATCGTCCGACGATTGACGAGATGTGGTCGTACCTGCAGTACATGGCAGATTTCCTGTGGCAGTACCGGTTTTTGTATCGCGACCTGAACGATCTGCTTGCGCGCAACCGCACGCTGGAAACCCATTTCAAACAGATCATCACCCACAAGGTCAACTTCGCGCAGCAACTGTGCGAGGCACTGGTAGCCGATCACGAAATGGTCGCAACGCCCGCCGAGATCAAGGTGATCGCGACCAACATGGGCGTGATCGCGACGTACTGGCTGTCGTACCAGTTCGTCATGAATCCGCGCAAATATAACGAGCAGGACACGATCCGCGCGGAATTGCATCAAGCGAGCCTGCAAATCATCTCGATGATGGCGCCGTATCTCCGCGGGCGATCACGGCAGATTTTCGACGACCTCGTGTCGGGGAAAATGCCGGAACGCGTCTTTGCCGATTACCGCGCGCCGAAGGAAGACGGCGCCCCTAAGGAACCTATTTAATGAAAGCTGTCTGCGTATATTGCGGCTCCGCCAATGGAGCCAGACCGGTCTATGCCGAAGCGGCAAAAGCGTTCGGCCGCGCGTTGGTCGAAGCGGATCTCGCGCTCGTCTACGGCGGCGGGAGCGTGGGGTTGATGGGCATCATCGCCGATGAAGTCTTGGCGCTCGGTGGCCGCGCCATCGGCGTGATCCCCGAATTGCTGATGAACAAGGAAGTCGGCCATAAAGGTCTGACGGATCTGTACGTCGTGCCCGACATGCATCAGCGCAAGAAGAAAATGGCTGATCTCTCGGATGCGTTTGTATCGATGCCGGGTGGTGTGGGTACGTTCGAAGAGCTGTTCGAGACCTATACGTGGGCGCAGCTCAAGTATCACGAGAAACCGGTCGCGTTGCTGAACGTGGACGGCTATTACGATCCGCTACTCGCCATGCTGCGCCATACGGTGGAAGAAGGCTTCATGCGCGCGCCGTACCTCGACATGCTGCAGGTGAACGCCGATCCCGTGAAGCTGATCGAATCGCTCAAGGCATATACACCGCCGCTGGTGGACCGCTGGCCCGAGAAACGCGACGCGGTTTGATATCCCAAGCGAGGAATTGACGATGTCAAAGGTAGTGTTAATCACGGGCGGCAGCCGCGGGATCGGCCGTGCCGCCGCATTGCTGTGCGCGGCGCGCGGCTGGTCGATTGGTGTGAATTACGCGACCAATCGCAGCGCTGCCGATGAAACCGTTGCCCGCGTGGAAGCCGCCGGTGGCCGCGCGGTCGCGATCCAAGGCGATGTCTGCGAAGAAGCCGATGTGATTGCGCTATTCGATGCGACTGTGCACGCGTTCGGCCCGATCGATGGCTTCGTGAACAACGCGGGCATTGTCGCGCCCGGTTCCGCACTCGCGGACATGGACATCGCGCGCATGAAACGCGTCTTCGATACCAACGTGCTCGGCGCGTATCTCTGCGCGCGTGAAGCAGCACGGCGCATGTCGACCAAACGCGGCGGACGGGGCGGCTCGATCGTCAATGTGTCGTCGGCAGCAGCGCGGCTTGGGTCCCCGAATGAGTACGTGGATTACGCGGGATCGAAAGGCGCCGTCGATACCTTGACGATCGGCCTCGCGAAAGAACTCGGACCGGAAGGCGTGCGCGTGAACGCCGTCCGGCCCGGTTTGATCGATACCGAGATTCACGCAAGCGGCGGCAAGCCCGATCGCGCAGCGCAGTTGGGCGCGCTCGCGCCGCTGGGTCGGCCCGGTACGGCGGAAGAAGTGGCGGAATCGATTGTATGGCTGTTATCGGATGCGTCGGCGTATGTGACCGGTGCATTGCTCGACGTGGCGGGCGGACGTTGAAGCGCTGAAACGTTGGAACGCTAGAAGCCGCCCTTCTTCTTGAGCCACACGTGTTCCTCGGCCGTTGTTTCGCGACCGAGGATAACGTTGCGATGCGGAAAGCGGCCAAACCGCTCGATCACGTCAGCATGACGGCGCGCGTAGTGCAGAAAGTCTTCCACGTCCTTGTCGTTGGTTTCATCGAAGAGCGCTTGAAACAGACGAACGGCTTCGCGCTGGCTTGCCAGCGTTTCATCGTGCTCGAACGGCATGTATGCGAACACGCGATGATGAATCGTCGGCAACGTGCGTTCGTGGCCCGTTTTTACCAACATACGCGCCAGCCTTAATGCTTCATCATCACCGGCGAATGCCCGCGGCGTGTTGCGAAAACAGTTTCGGGTGAACTGGTCGAGCAATACGATCAACGCCACCGCGCCGAGCGGTGTTTCGGACCACGAAGCAAGCTGGCTTTCCAACGCCTCTTCGATCAAAGCGCCGAAGCGCTCGCGAAGCATGGCGTCGAAGGTCGCGTCCTTCTTGAACCAGGCCTTGCGCGCGTGGCCGAACTCCGCTGAGTCCGGCGCACCGAACCAAACGTCGAGTACCGCTTGAGCGCGTACGTCGAGCATCACGCGAACTCGATCACAAGACGCCGCGTGCGCGCACTTTTCTTCTCCACCTTCGCGATCCGCAGCTCACCGATCTCGCTCGTATTGCGCACATGCGTACCGCCGCACGGCTGCAAATCAATCCCCTCGATGCGCAGCAAACGCACACGTCCCATGCCGGCCGGCGGCTTCACGCTCATTGTGCGCACAAGCTCAGGACGTTCTTCCATTTCCTGGTCGGTGATCCACTCGGTCGCCACCGGATGTGCGCCACCAATCAGCTCACGCAAGCGCGTTTCCAGCGCCTCGCGTTCGATCGGTTCGACCGTCGCGAAGTCCATGCGAGCATAACCGCTGGTGATGCTGCAGCCATCGACGGGATACGGCAGCGCCGCGCACAGCAGATGCGTCGCGGTGTGCAGGCGCATGTGCCGGTAGCGCCGTTCCCAATCGATCTCGGCCGTCACCCGGTCGCCCACGTTCAGCTTCGCGAGCAACGCATCCTGATCCGGCGCGGGCACGTGGACGGCGTCATCGGGCGTCGCACCTTCGAACTTGGCCTTGCGGGTGTCCGCTATTTCAATGCGCGTGCCGTCCGCGAGTGTCAGCGATCCGGCATCGCCGGCCTGACCGCCGCCCAGCGGATAAAACACGGTTTGATCGAGATGGATACCCAGCTCGTCGATAGCTGTGATCGACGCCTCGCAGCGCGTCAAATAGGCGTCTTCGCGAAACAACGCGCGTGTACTCATGGGAAGTCTCCTGGTCTGTCGCCGGCTGAAAATGAACCCGCATTATGCGGGTACGCCGCCAAGCCGCCTTAACCCGGGCGGTTGCGCATCCGTTTCTCCTGAATACCACCCACTGCTAGCCAATTCTAAGTCTCTGTATTTAAACGACAATACCCAACTAGCAGATTTTCTCTCTGTCACTCGTCCCTTGTGAAGGGGAAAAACGGCCAACGTGCCGGCCGCGTGAGTGGAAACCATATGCGCGGTGACAAAGATAGCTCAGCTCGGAAGCAAGGCGACGCTGAGTGACGCCAACTTGCGCGAAATCGTCACGCAACGTCTGCGCGTCCATACCCGCCATCAAGTCGATGTGACGCAAGTTTGCGCACATTGAAGCAGAACCCTTTTTCGCTGCAAGTCGCACCGCTCTTAGCCATCTTTGGGTATAGCCTTTGCAAGAGAGCACTCCGTATAAGTCGATATTTTTCGTGAGCGCACAAACAGCATTTTCCCAAAGAGGCCTGTCGTGAATACTCCAGCCGCCGAATATGTGGAATGGCTCGTCAGTCATTCTATGCTTCATCAACTCCGTATCCGCGCCCGCACATACGCCGGACAAGCCAGGCTTTGGTTACATCCGTATGCCGAGTCCAGACCTCGAATAGCCTGCGCCATGTCGTCAGTGTGGTTCACGGCTTATCCCGGATCGGTCATCACGGCACCGGGCGACTCCGTCCTTCGGACCCTCGGCAGCGATGCTCTTTGGCGCGCATTGTCCTCAATCGGTATCCAGGCTGTTCACCCCGGCCCGACAAAGCTGGCCGGTGGACTCGCAGGCCAGACTTTCACTCCGTCGATTGACGGCAACTTCGACCGCATCGGTCTCGAAATCGACGCGCGCTTTGGCACCGAAGAAGAGTTCGTCGCGATGAGCAGAATGGCAGCGGCTCACAATGCAGTTGTCATCGACGACGTCATCCCATCTCATACAGGAAAGGGAGCCGACTTCCGGTTAGCCGAGATGAACTACGGCGACTATCCCGGCCTCTATCACATGGTCGAAATCAAGCCGGATGACTGGAGCATCCTTCCTGATGTTCCCGAAGGGAGAGATGCGGTCAACTTGCCGCCGAAAATTGTGGATGCACTCAAGGAGAAGTACTACATAGTTGGACAGCTTCAACGTGTCATCTTCTTTGAGCCAGGAATCAAAGAAACTGATTGGAGCGCAACGCCTCCCGTGGTTGGGGTCGATGGCATTACCCGACGCTGGGTCTACCTGCACTACTTCAAGGAGGGACAGCCCTCGCTTAATTGGCTGGACCCGACCTTCGCCGCACAGCAACTGATCATTGGCGACGCCCTCCACTCCCTTGATGTTCTCGGCGCGCGCGGGATCCGTTTGGACGCAAATGGTTTCCTGGGCATCGAGCGCCGGCCACATGGCAATGCGTGGTCCGAGAGCCATCCGCTTTCGATTACCAGTAATCAGTTACTTGGAGGGGCAATACGTAAAGCCGGGGGCTTCAGCTTTCAGGAGCTGAATCTCACCGTCGATGACATCGCAGCGATGTCAAAAGGGGGGGCCGACCTCTCCTATGATTTCATCACGCGCCCGGCTTATCAGCACGCACTGTTGACAGGAGACACCGAGTTTCTCAGGCTCATGCTGAAAACGGTGCATCAGTACGGAATAGACCCCGGATCCCTGATCCATGCGCTTCAGAATCATGACGAGCTGACACTCGAACTCGTGCATTTTTGGACCTTGCATGCGAACACGACATTCACGTTTCAAGGCCAGACCTGGCCCGGAAACATTCTCCGCGAACACATCCGCGAAACGATGTACGAACGCCTAAGCGGTGAACATGCCCCTTACAACCTGCGATTCGTCACAAATGGAGTTTCCTGCACGACTGCGAGCATTATCGCTGCCGCGCTTAACATTCGTGAGCTGGACTCCATGACCGAGCAAGACAAGGAAAACATCCAGCAAATTCACTTGCTGCTTGCGATGTATAACGCTCTTCAACCCGGCGTCTTTGCAATCTCAGGTTGGGACCTTGTAGGTGCATTGCCGTTACCCATTGCAATGGTCGAAGAACGCATGGCGGACGGCGATACCCGATGGATTCATCGCGGCGCCTACGACCTGACTGGTGAGAATCCAGACGCAGCCGTATCCGGAGAAGGCATCCCTAAGACCATGGCCTTATACGGCCCCCTCCCCGAACAGCTGGCTAATCCCAATTCCTTTGCCTCACAACTGAAACACCTCTTATCAGTGCGCGAATCCTATAAGATTGCTTCGAGCAAACAGGTAGCCATACCCGACGTCACCTCGCCCAGTCTGCTCGTCATGGTTCATGAACTTCCTGCGGGCAAAGGCACGCAAGTGACCGCTCTCAATTTCAGCGCAAGCGCCGTTGATGAATTGATATTGTTGCCAGGCATTGCTTCTGGTCCCGTCGTCGACATGCTTGCAGAGTCGGTTGTTGGCGACCTTGACGAGTTAGGGACACTAAGAATCTCTCTGGATGGTTACCGTGGGGTTTCGCTACGCATTGTGAGCGCCCTGCATGCGGCAATAATTGACGAAGACGACTAACGAGGAAAGTATGCGATTAGCACATGCGGGATTGTGGACACGCGACATTACAACCGCCGCAGAATTCTGGCGTAAGTATTTTAATGCCGAAGTCGGACCGCTTTACCATAGCGCCCGGCGTCCTGGCTTCACATCGTGCTTCATCCGGCTAACACCGGACTCGCTTCAGATTGAACTGATGACGGGGCCTTGGGTTGCGGACAAAGCGGCTGATGAGTGCCTCGGCTGGGACCATATCGCAGTTTCGCTTGGCAGTGCCGATGCTGTCGACGCGTTGGCCGAGCGTTGCGCGGCAAACGGAATTTTGTTGTCTGGCCCTCGTGGCACGGGCGATGGTTTCTATGAGGCTGTGATAGTCGCCCCCGATGGCACACGAGTCGAAATTACCAGTTAAAGCCCTGCACTGACTGAAGCCAATAGTGCTCGGCCCGACCAAGCCGAGGCTATCGGTTGGAACGTTAGCATGACATAGCAAAGTCCGGGATGACTGAAGGAGCGGCTCTTCAGCTGAGCGCTGCATAGACGGCGTCTCGAACGTCCAGTGGAAATCGACCTCCTACACCCTCCCAATTTGTGTTGGTCAATGACACGACTGTCAGCCCGGTTGCGGGATCAAAAAACCAGCTGTGTCCGTACACTCCGCCCCACGCTACTGATCCGACACGCTGCGGGGTGTTCAGGACGGAGGGGTCCATTAACACGGCGCCCATGTATCCAAACCCCCACCCATCGTCTTGCCCTCGCAGGTCCGCTCCGACTTGAGCGCTGCACATCAGGCGCGCAAGCTTTGCGTCTATGAACCCGGTGCCTTCTTTGCGTACCATCTCAAGAACCTTCAGGATATCTAACGCTTCGCCTACCATCCCTGCACCACCTGACGGAAATTCTCCAACCGTATGGGCGCGGCGTGGAGAGAAACGGATTGCGTTCGTCCCTTCCGGGGGAACAACTTCCGCTGGTTCCGGCATTACAGTCAGCGTTTGCGAGCTATCGACATAAGGAACCGCAAGCTCACGTTCTGATTCAACAGTGAATGCAAGAGAGTCCAGTCCAAGCGGATCGGATATCAATGCATCGATAGCATCCGGCAGCGTACGTCCCGTCGCCCGCTCAATGATTGCACCGACGACATCAAGCCCGAGGGAGTATTGCCATGCCGTTCCCGGCTCGAACTTGAGCTTCGCTGCGGCTAGCCGCCGGAGATTCTCTTCGAGGCTCAGGCCTGAACAGTCCAGCCCATCAGAAATGGCCAAACGCTCATATTCCGAGCCTAGGGGCTCCTGAAAACCATAGCTTAGCCCGGACGAATGCAACAGCAGATGGTGCAGAGTAATGTCCGGCCGCCGCCCGTCTGCGAGAGACGGACGGAAATAGGGCAACCAATCCGAAACTGGCTCGTGCAAACCAAGGACGCCAATATCCAAGAGTTTCATCGCCGCGAGGCTGACAATAGGCTTTGTCACGGATGCCAGTCTGAAGCGTGTATCTATGTGCATCGGTATGGCGAGCGCTTGATTTGCAAAACCCGCGGCCTCTCGCGCAATCACAACGCCGTCCAGCGCAACCAACACTACGCCGCCGGCGATGCATGTCTCGTTGACCGCGTCGGCCAACGCACTACGCACCCTTCGGCTCACTCGAATCTCGAGTTGACCTTCCTCGCTCATCACGGTCCTCAGCGTCGACATTGACTACTTAGACAAATACGCCATTCGCGAACGCGGATACCGATGTGCAATTTATCGTCAACGCATTCGATTACAGTATCACTGCAGACTACAATTAAATAACTTCTCGGGACGTCGCGGCCTTAACGAATTGTTTTTAAGGTGGCTCTCAACGCCCCGCTCTCAGGTTCAAGGACTTATGAATTCATTCGAAGACTATCGTCAGTTTGCCAACTCGACGCTAGACGAAACCGGCCCTATTGGCATGCGCTATTTTCGACAGCCAATCGACATTGCGCAGAAGGCTGATGCCAGCCCCGTCACGGTGGCAGATATCGAAATCGAAGCCATGATTCGGGACCGGATTGCGCGAACCTACCCGTCACACGGCATACTCGGAGAAGAACAAGCATCGGTCAATTTGTCGGCAGAGCTCTGCTGGGTCATTGACCCTATCGACGGCACCAAGAGCTTCATCAGTGGCATACCTCTCTGGGGAACGCTTCTCGCTTTGCTGAAAGACGCACAACCTGTCTTTGGCATCATCGATGTCCCAGCGCTCGGCGAGCGTTATGTCGCTAAGCTTGGACACCAAACTGAGCGCAACGGAGAAGTGATCCACACGAGCCATTGCGATGACCTTCGAAAATGCAACTTGTTCGCTACTTCGCCGGACATGTTCAGCACAACGGAGTTTCAAGTATTCGATTCTCTTAGTCGCCGAGCGCGTTTCCGAAGATTCGGCGGCGATTGCTACAACTACGCGATGCTCGCGGCCGGCAACATTGACGCTGTCGTCGAGGCGGGCCTGAAGCCTTACGACTATCTTCCGGTCGTGCCAATTGTCAATGGCGCCGGGGGTCTTATGACCGATTGGAACGGTAATCCGTTGACGCCATCAAGCGATGGCCGTGTCATAGCCGCCGCCACCCCCGCACTGCATCGCGCCCTGCTCGAAGAAACGGAAAAAATCGCTCAGACCAATATTTGACGATGCCAACCTGGGAGGCGCCTATGTTGGCAACAACGAGCCTCCCGCTTTCAACTATTGCGTGTCACACCAAAGTTGGCTGCAAACGCGTGCACCGGTCGCAGTGCGACCGGTGCACGCTTCGAAGCCACGTCTCAACGAAGTACACACCGACGGGTCATTACTTGGCCGTCACAGCCGGCACAGGAGCCGCCTTGCCATAGGGCACATCAATGTTACCCAGGCGACGGAGGCGGATGTTTGCCTGCTCCGCATGACCCGAGAACCCTTCAAGAATGCACAAGCGGGAGCAGTACTCGCCAACAAGCACGGAAGCTTCGTCGGTGAGAATTCGCTGATAGGTACAAGTCTTCAGGAACTTGCCCACCCACAGGCCTCCCGTGAAGCGTGCAGCACCGGATGTCGGCAGCGTGTGGTTCGTGCCGATAACCTTGTCTCCATAGGCGACGTTTGTTCGGGCGCCGAGGAACAGCGCACCATAGTTGCGAAGATGCTTCAGGAAGAAGTCCGGGTCGCGCGTCATCACTTGCACGTGTTCCGATGCGACGCGGTCCGACTCGCGAATCACTTCTTCATCATTTTCGCAAATGATGATTTCGCCGTAGCCTTCCCACGCCTGGCGGGCTATCTCGGCGGTGTCGAGTTGGTTCAGCAGACGCTCAACTTCCGCAAGCGTCTCTTCGCCGAGTTTCCGCGAGGTCGTAACGAGTACCGCCGGAGAGGTCGGTCCATGTTCAGCTTGGCCAAGCAGGTCCGTCGCGATAAGTTCGGCGTCGACCGAGTCGTCCGCGATAACCATGGTTTCCGTCGGGCCTGCGAAGAGGTCAATACCAACCTGACCAAACAGCTGACGTTTCGCTTCGGCAACGTAGGCGTTACCCGGGCCAACGATGATGTCGACTTTCGGAAATTCGCCAATCCCAAGTGCCATTGCGGTCACGGCTTGTACGCCTCCGATGCAGTAAATCTCATCGGCGCCGGCAAGATGGATTGCAGCGATAACCGGCGCGCTCGGGCGACCCTCGAAAGGAGGCGACGTCGCGATAACACGGTCCACACCCGCTACCTTTGCCGTGACGATGCCCATATGCGCCGACGCGACCAGTGGGTACTTACCGCTGGGGATGTAGCAACCGACGGTCTGGACGGGAACATTCTTGTGGCCAAGAATGACGCCCGGCAATGTCTCGACTTCGATGTCATGCATCGACGCCAATTGATGGCGCGCGAAGTTGCGAACTTGTTCTTGCGCGAATTTTATATCCGCGATTTCCTGCTCAGTCAATTCGGCAATGCAAGAATCGATTTGCTCTTGCGAAAGACGAAATTGCGTCGGATTCCATTTGTCGAACTTAGCGGAGTACTCGTGCAGCGCGTCATCCCCGCGCGCGGAGATGTCGGCAATCACCTCCTCGACAACGCGACGGACCTGCTTGGTGTCAGCTTCGCCAGTGGGTTGCGTGGTAGCCGACTTCAGAAAAAACGACATAATTGCCCCTTATGATGCAACTCAGAAATTGAGTGAATTCTTCACCGAGAAAATTCTTACTTTTCTAAGACTCTGTATTCGGAGTCCGAAATCATTGCGCGGAAAAGCGCGTCACTTTTGCAGCACGAAGCCAGTATCAGTCGAGAAAAACGCCAACTCAATTTCGCGAGACGCTTCGAATATGACGCACTGTGACGCTTATCAAGTGGGAAGACGTTGATGCTCACGTCAATTCATCACTTCGGCTGCCGAGACGTACCGCCCCTTCGCATCGTCAGACGGGTCTGGCTTAAGCCACACTAGCTTGTTGTGCAGCGTGGGGTTGCATATCGTTAGGACTCGATGACGAATGGGTTTCATGCCGCACGACCATCACTTCGACCAAGGCGGGTCCGGTGCTATCAAGTGCACGCCGGAACACCCCCTCCAACTGAGAAGCATGTTCGACTCGCCATGCATCAAGTCCAAAGCTTCTTGCGATCTCCGAGAATGCAAGGGAGTAAGGACGCCCGTCCGGTAAGGAGAATTCACCCATGCTCCGCCGTACACCAAGCGAACCGACCGCACCCGATACAAATTCCGGTCCACTCTGATTGAAGACTACGAAAACCACAGGAATGGAATGCATGACACTGACCGCCATTTCCTGCATCGATTGAAGAAAATCGCTATCTTCAACCACACATACGACTTGCCTCGCGGGCATCGCGAGCTTTGCGCCTATGGCAGCAGGAACAGCCCAACCACCGGCCGCAGAGGCTCCTGGCGACAGGAAGGTACGCGGAACATAGACGGGGAAATGCTCACGCGCGATACGCGCAAGAGCGCCTGATCCAATGACCGCAATTGCATCGCGATAGAGCACCTTGCGGAGTTCAAGGAAAGGCCGCGGCGCGCTTATCAAGGTTTCATGCGCTCCAGACTTGCTGGCGACCGCACTCCGCCACTGCCCACGCAGCTCCCGCATGAGGTCAATGAATGCCTGTCTTCTTGCACCGGCAGCACGCTTCAGTTTTCCGTTCAATGCGGACTTGAGGTCGGCTAGCGCACTTTTCGCGTCGGCAACAATGCCAACCTCGACGGGGTGACGTTTCCCGATCTCGTCTTTCTCGACATCAATATGGATAAGCGTTTTCCCGGCCAGTTCGGATAGGCTGCACCCACCGCCATCGACGTCGGACAGGTCCGATAGCCGGCTGCCCACAGCGACAATGACATCGGCCTTGCTCAAGAGCGCGGTTCCACAGGCGCTTCCCGCCGAGCAAAAGGACCCGGCATTCAGGTCGTGGTCGTCGGGGATTGCTCCAATGCCGTTGCCCGCCACCAGCACAGGCGCCGATAAAGCTTCGGCCAATTCCTTGAGTTCGGACGTAGCGTCCGCAGCCACGACGCCGCCACCCGCAAGAATGACGGGACGCTCTGCGCTCGCAAGCAGACTGGCTGCCCGTTCAAAGAGCGCGGGATCCCCTTGCAGCCCTCCCTGCGCTAGTCCGTTCAGAAGAGACTTAGCGTGCACGTGGTCTGTGTGCTTCTGAATTTCCAGAGGAATCTCGAGATGGACTGGCCCCGGCCTCGCCCCCAGTACGCTAGCAAAAGCATGATGCATTGCTTGCGAGAGCTCCGAGAAAGCGCGCACCCTCCAGGACCGTTTGAGGCCGCCGCATGCTGCATCTGCGTCCCATCCTGAGCCGGGCTGAGTGAAGCCGGTTGAGCCGGTCGAGCCGGCGGTCGTGTCATCGCTAGCCCGGTCTCCAGTGATCAGGAGCACCCCACAGGAATCAGACAGGCAATTGGAAAGCGCCGCAGAGGCGGTAAAAATTCCGGGTCTTGCAGGAAGCACAACAGCCATCGCACTCCCACATGCACGGAAGTAACCGTCCGCCATGTGGACCGCGCTCTGCTCGTTCACGACCCGGATAAACGGAATGCTGGCGCCGGGTGTATTGAGACCCTCAAGAACCCCGCTATTTCCATTGCCGGGCACACCAGCCACGTATCGCACCCCGTACGCGCGCAATGCCTTCGCGATAACTTGGCCGCCTGTTAACTTCACTCGACACTCCCGATATTTTGACGCACGAAAGGCCGTGACACATTCACACCACCCCCTCGCGCACCAGTATTCGCGCTAAAAAAAGCCAATTCAATTTCGCACCGGACCAATTCGCGACGCACTCCGACGCACTGAGCGCATCACCCGCATCTGCCGGACACCCGCAACATTGCCTGACGCATGACGCTACGCTTTAATCAACCTCGTACGGCACCGCTTAGTGAGAATCCGCCTTTGAAATAACGCGACATCACGAAGTAGAGGGCGATGACGGGCATCGAGTAAACAATGGAGAAAGCAGCAATTTGTCCGTACCGAATCGTGGCAGAACCGATAAAGCTGTAGATCGCAATGGGCGCAGGTTGGCTCGATTGGTCAGCAATCAGTACGATCGGAATGAGGAAGTTGCCCCAGGCATTGACGAAGCTGAAGATGGCTGCAGAGGCAATGCCCGGCATGGCCAGCGGAACGATGATCGAGCGAAGAATGCGGAAGGTGCCCGCCTGCTCCATGCAGGCTGCTTCTTCAAGATCTTGCGGAATCGCGTCGATCGTGTTCTTGATGAGATAGATGGCGAACGGCAGCGACGTGACACCCAGAAGTACCGCTGTCGGGACCATGGAAAGCATGTCGTACCGCGCGAACATCTTGTAGACCGGCACGATAAGAATCGTAACGGGCACGCCCGACAGGAAAAGGATGCCGAGCAGAATGGGGCCTTTCCATGGAATGCGATGCCGCGAAAACGAATAGGCGGCCAAGGTTCCTGCTCCCGTCGAAACGATTGCCGCTATCGTTGAAACAATCACACTGTTCCATAGCGCTTGCGCATTTCCGTGCGCCAGAGCATCGACGAAATTATCCAAAGTCAGCGTCGGAATTTGAATTTGCCAACCCGCGTGTTTGTCGACGGCACCCACCACCAGCCACAAGACGGGGATGACGAAGTACGCGCCGATAAGCAACAAAATGACGTTGGCTAATAGCCTCCCGGACACGGGTTCGGCCCGTCGCTTGACGCGCGCGACAGGAGGCGCGGCGTCTCCCGCTATCTTTTGAGCAGACAGTTCCATTCTGTGTTCCTTCATGATGCTGTTTCCAACAGGTTAGGCGGAAATGGCCTTCAGCTTGTTCTTTCGAACCTGCCCCGGGCGGTATTGGCGAGCGATAAGCACGAAGGCCAATCCAAGCGCCGACGAGAGCAGCACGATCACGTTTCCAAGAAGCGCGCTGTAACCCAATCTATGGAATTTGAAGCCCTGCAGGTACGAGTAGATGGGCAGGATATTGGTCTGGTTGTCGGGGCCCCCGCCGGTCATCAAATAAACCAGCGTGAAGTTCGCGAAGGTCAAGAGCGTCATCAGGAGCGCGGACATCAAGATGGTAGGCTTGAGCATGGGGAGCGTCAGGCGAAACAGTCTCTGCGCCGCACTCGCGTTCTCAAGTATCGCCGCCTCGATCATCTCGGTCGGAATGCTTCGCAAAGCGGCCGAAAACATGATCATCGACAGCCCAGCAAGCGACCAGACATTGGCAATAGACACCACCAGCATCGGGTAGGAGTAAAGCAGGTCGTGATTTGTATCGCCCAGGATGCGCGGGAATGTACCGCCGCTTGTCGTTGCTGCGTACCAGATGACGGCAATCGTAATAGGCGGCAAGTTCCACGCGAGAATAGCCAGCCCGGACACCGTTTTGCCGACCACGCCGCTTGCCTTTTGCATCAGCAGTGCCAGCGCGAGCCCGAGAACCGTTGCACCAAACGCACCTGAACCGACGACAAACACCACGGTTTGCCAGAGCGAACTCGTGAAGACGTCGTCGCTCAGCAGCTTCCGGACATTCTCAAGTCCAGTGAACCAATAGTTAGCTGCATGTGGTCCGATGAGCTGGAGATTGGTGAATCCGAGGTAGATAGCGTAGACAATCGGCAGCGCTAACAGCGAAAGCAGGAGGATGGCTGCAGGCGCAAGCAGCACCAGGCTCACAGGGCGAAACGTAGTCTGATTCATTATTAAAACTCTCCAGAACATACGCTGACCGCCCGATGAAGCGGCCAGCGAACCGCACCGACTATCGCGCGGCCATCAACTTGTCGTCACCAAGCTGGTTCGACAGTTCTTTCTTCATCATGCGGACAGCGTCGTCCACGCTCATGTTCGGCTTCAGAACCAACGCTTCTGTCGCCGCTTCAAGCGCATGAGCCCAAAGCGGATACTCGGGGTCAGCAGGAACGCTTTTCGCCACGGCTAACAGCTTGCCGAATTGTTCTTGATAAGGCGGTGCAAGCTCCGTGTATTCCTTATCCGTCCAGTAAGCGGTCTGCGGGGGAACGAAGCCAGTGCCGTTCGCACCTGCCACAAGATATTTCTTCCCAACAATCAACGAAACGAGCTGCCAGGCCAAGTCCGGATGCGCGGATTTCTTGTAGATGGAAAGATCCCAACCGCCGAACGCGCTTGCATAGCCGACGCCACCGCCGGTGACGGTAGGTAGTGGTGCGAAGCTAATGAATTTCTGCGCTTCCGGCCAGCAAGGCGCGCACATCGACTTGCTCCAGGCCGCGGGCACATAGTTTCCGACAAGCCCGATACCGATATGATGTTTCGGGAATTCCGGTGTCGCAAGCGCAGGCGAATTGGCGTTAAGAATCAAAGACGACGGAGCGAGCAGCCCTTCTACCGACGCCTGGTGGTAGAAGTTCAACACCTCCCGAATACCCTTTGTATCGACGGCCCACTTCCCCGACGCGTCCCTTATCGCTGGGTCGCTCGATGCCATAAGCAAATTGGCGGCGCCTTCCACCAGTGCGGACGTACCCCCTGCAGGGCCCGTTATCGCCCACAACGGCCATACGTTCGGATCCGACTTCTTGATCTTTCGCGCGGCTTCAAATATGTCCTGCCAGTTCTTCGGTTTCCAGTCCGCCGGCAGCCCCGCCTTCTGGAAAATCTGACGGTCATACAGCAGCCCTGACGTGTTGACCCCTTGGCTAATACCAATCACGTCCTTGCCAGTCGTCCCCTCCTGCTTCACGGCATCCGGCACGTCCTTCCACCAAGCTGCTTTTGCAACGTATGGGTTGAGCGGCAAGAGGTAGCCGCTTGCCGCCCATTGCGCCATTTCCTGGGCCGGCAATTGGGCGACATCTGGAGCTGCACCTGAGTTGCCATAGGACATGCTGACCTTAGTCACGATGTCGTCGAAACCTCCCGGAATCGGAACGAGCTGGACCGTAACACCAGGGTGGGATTTTTCGAAATCAGTTTTGATATCGCCCCAAAACTTCGTCGTAATTTCCGGCGTAACCATCACATACTCGGACCCATAGGCCAGTTTGAGAACGGTATCGGCATGGGCGATATTGCAGAGAAGCGAACCGGACGCAAACATCGCCGACGCCACTGCTGCCAACTTCTTGCTGCGAACAAAACAACGCATTGCTGGACTCCTGTCGTCTATTGTTGAAAATCAACCTACGCTTTCACCCCGCATTTAGTGACGGAGACTCTTGCCTGTATTCGCATCGAAATAGTGAAGATCTGCCGGGTCGAACACGAGGTCCACACGTTCGCCGAGTGCCACAGGCGAAAAGCCGGGGAATCGCGCATCAACCGTGGATCCGTTAATCGCAACACGCACGAAGTTCTCTGAACCCGTCGTCTCGATAGCCTCAACCACACCCGATGTCCGAACCTCACAGCGTGCAGGCGCGTCCTTGACCCAATGGAGGTCGTCCGGCCGGATGCCCACCTCAATGTTAGAAGGCATTGACCCGTTGAATTCAGCACGTTGAGCGGGCGGAAGGCGAAACTTCGCGCCAAGAGCGAGGCAGTCGGCATCGGACGATGCGAGACTGATTTCGCTGGAGGCGATGTTCATACGCGGCGAGCCGATAAAGGTTGCAACGTATCGGTCCACGGGGCGCCGGTAGAGACGCTCAGGCGTATCAATCTGGAGGAGTTTGCCTCCGGAGAAAACGGCGATGCGATGCCCCATCGACATGGCTTCGACCTGGTCATGGGTGACGTACACCATCGTGGTGCCGAGACGGCGCTGCAAGTCGGAGATCTCGCTGCGCATGTGACTGCGCAACGCCGCATCGAGATTCGAAAGCGGCTCATCAAGCAGGAAAAGTCGCGGCTCGCGAATCATCGCGCGGCCAAGCGCAACGCGTTGGCGCTGGCCTCCGGAGAGCTCGGCGGGGCTACGCGAAAGCAGGCTGTCGAGTTTCAACATTGCGGCAACCTCGCGAATGCGCTTTTCGATTTCCTTGGGACTCGACTTGCGCACTTCCATTCCAAACGCGAGGTTCTTGTAAATCGACATGTGCGGGTAAAGCGCGTAGCTTTGAAACACCATTGCTATGTCGCGTTGCCCCGGAGGCAACGACGTCACATCCTTGTTCCCAATCGAGATGCGACCGTCTGTCGGGCTTTCGAGTCCGGCCAGCATGCGCAGGGTCGTCGATTTACCGCAGCCGGACGGTCCGACGAAAACGAGGAACTCCCCGTCCTCGACGTCCAGGTTGAGGTCCGACACGACGTTGGTTTCACCGAACGTCTTATAGACGTGCTCGAATTTTATCGATGCCATTGCGCTGGTCCCGCTTAAGAGAGTGGAGTGATGCGAATGTCGCCCCGTGGACCCTTAGAATGAGGAACTCGCTGGGAGGTCTACACACTGGGCGGGGAAACGGTTCAATGTGAACGCAGTTTCGGCATCCAAAATCTCTGCCTCAATTTCGCAACCAGTCCAAACCTGACGCAAACTGACGCAATGAGTTTCGGCAACTGCTGCGGCGCCGCCCGCATTCGCTTACATTTGTGCTGAACGAGCCCGTGGTTGATGGGTCGCCGCTTTCGGGCAGCGCTCAACGCAGTGCAAAGCTTAAATATCGAAGTGCGAATGGGACTTACCCGTACACGACATCGTCGAACCCTCTTGCGACGGGCTTTGTTAGAGTCCGCAGACAAATCCGGATAAGAATGCGAGCGCCGGGTGCAAGACTCTGGATTCAAGCAGTGCGGCTTTGTTACGGCTCGCCCCGCCCCAGCGGCCGCCCTCGCGGTTCTAGAAGGCAAAAAAAGCGCAGGACCAAGGTCCTGCGCCAACAGGCTCGTCGGAGCCTCACGCGTGGTAAAAAAATAATGAGTGGCCTGGGGGGCCTAGCGACAACAATCAGTCAGCAGTACTGGTAAAAGGCATTTTTAAAACGTCGATTGCCTTTACCGCCTTTCTGTCTTGCTTAAGCATTCGACTCCCCTTCTCGGCAATCATCACTGTTGGCGAGTTGGTATTTCCCGACGTGATCGTCGGCATAATTGAGGCGTCAACGACACGCAGTCCGACCACTCCAAAGACCCGCAGGCGCGAGTCGACAACGGCACCCGCCTCGCCCTTGCGACCCATCTGGCAAGTTCCCACCGGGTGAAAAATGGTCGTGCCAACATTCCCCGCAGCGCGAATCAGTTCATCGTCAGTCTGGTATTGCTCTCCAGGAAGTATCTCCTCGGGCTCGTACTTTTGGAGGGCACTCGCAGAAACGATACGACGCGTGTACTTGAGCGCGTTCACCGCGACTTCCTTGTCGTACTCGGTCGACAGATAGTTCGGCGCGATGATGGGCGCGACCGACGCATCGGGCGATTTAATGTGAATCGTGCCTCGCGACGAAGGCCGCAACTGGCAAACCGACGCTGTGAAGGCGTCGAACGCGTGCAAGGGTTCGCCAAATTTTTCAAGCGAAAGCGGCTGAACGTGATACTGGATATCTGGACGTGCACCCGCACGGTCCGTCCCGGAATTGGCGAACACGCCAAGCTGCGACGGTGCCATTGCCATTGGGCCACTGCGCTTAAAAACGTATTCCATGCCAATTGCAAGCTTTCCCCACCAATGCGCGCTGAGCGTGTTGAGCGTCTTCGCTCCGGAAACGCGGTAAGCCATGCGTAGTTGTAAGTGATCCTGAAGGTTCTCTCCAACACCCACAAGATTGCTCACCACATCAATGCCAAATTGCTTCAGTCGTGCCCCATCGCCTATACCAGACAACTCCAGCAGCTTGGGCGAATTGACCGCACCTGCGCTGACAACGACTTCAAGATTCGCCGCCGCGCTCAGATTCTCCCCGTTCACCTCGAAATGGACGCCGCTACACCGGTTGCCATCGAAAGTCAGGCGCTGCGTCATCGCTCCCGTCATGACCGTCAAGTTGGGGCGCTTCAACGCCGGGCGCAGAAACGCCTTGGATGCGTTCCATCGGACGCCGCTCTTTTGATTCACGTCAAAATAACCGACGCCTGCGTTGTTCCCGCGGTTGAAGTCATCGGTGAAAGGGATGCCGGTTTCTTGCGCGGCGCGTGAAAATTCTTCGAGAATTTTCCACTTGAGACGTTGCTTCTCAACACGCCACGGGCCACCTATGCCATGCGCGTCACTGGCACCGCCGTGATAGTCCTCGCTATCGCGAAAGACCGGCAAGACCGATTCCCAATTCCAGGTTGAATCTCCAGTGCGGTTGGCCCAATCGTCGTAGTCCTCGCGCTGCCCTCTCATGTAAATCATGCCATTGATAGACGAGCAGCCACCGAGGACACGGCCACGCGGATAAGCAAGCGCGCGGCCATTCAGTCCGGCCTCCGCTTCTGTCTTCATGCACCAATCCGTCCGTGGGTTCCCGATGCAATAGAGATAGCCAACCGGCACGTGTATCCAATGGTAGTCGTCGGCGCCACCGGCCTCGAGAAGCAAGACTGAAACGTCAGCGTCTTCAGAGAGGTGACTCGCCACGACACACCCTGCCGTACCAGCACCAACAATAATGTAGTCGTAGCTACCAACAGAGCGTCTTGCTCCTCTTGCACCCTTCCCCTCGACTTTTCCTGCCTGCATCACGTCTCCTCATTACATCTGCGAGCCCAGCGATCAGAGCGCACGGGTCCGCTCGGCGCCCGCTCCCCTGTTCGTTGGCATCGAACCTCACAAGCTCACGAACCTGCGGGCGGGTTGGCTCATGTCGTGCGGCACCGGGGCGATTCGTAAGGTCAACAATGTTGCTGGCAAACGCCTTGTATTTCCATTCCGCGGTCTTTCGCATAGCTTCGCGATCCAAAGCTTCTTCCTGACGCACTTGCTGCGTCAGTATGCGAGTCCATTTTTCACGCCTGCGAAATTGAGCCTGGATTTATGGCTGCCAACACTACTTATCACGCAACGGGTGCCCCGCGTCCGACGGCGTAGCTTTCCGCAACACCCCCGTATAGCAGTGAACCTAACTACAACTTGCAAACGACAGGAAGCAGAGATGAGGAAACTTACCGCGCTGGCAGCCGCACTTGGCTTGGCAACCAGCCTTAACGCTCACGCGCAAAGCAGTATCACGCTTTACGGGATTCTCGATGTCGCGGTCGGCTACATTCATAACAGCGGGGGCCAGAGTTCCCAGTGGAAAATCTCCACCGGCAACGTCTCCGAAAATGAGTGGGGACTGAGGGGTACGGAAGACCTCGGCGGCGGAATGAGTGCGAACTTCGATATCGAAAACGGCTTCGACCTTGGCTCCGGAAAGATTAACGAAGGAGGAAGACTGTTCGGCCGGCAAGCGTGGGTGGGTCTATCGGCGCCAACATGGGGCGCTGTCACTTTGGGCCGGCAGTACGACCCAATCTCCGACCTCGTTCAGCCCATCACCGGCGACTTCTTCAGCGGAATTTGGGCAACGCCCGGAGACGTCGACAACTACGACAGCAGCGCTCGGTTCAACAATGCCGTCAAATGGGCGAGTCCTGTGTGGGGCGGCGTCACACTCGAGGCGATGTATTCTTTTGGCGGTGTTGCCGGTTCAACCGGCTCTGGTCAAGTGTATTCCGGCGCTGCATCTTACGTGCAGGGTCCCCTCTCACTTGCTGCGGGTTATCTACATATAAACAACGGTAACCCGACGCTTTCTACCCGCGGCACTTCGGCCTCGGACTCCCTCTTTAACAGCGCAATCAACTCTGCCTACTCATCGGCGAACTCGGTCAGCATTTCACGTGTTGCCGCGCAATATGTCATTGCGCCAGTGACGTTCGGCGCTGCTTATAGTTATTCGGACTACGCTCCCGATGGCGCATCGACTTTTACCCGGTCGGAAAAATACCAAAACGGTTCAGTCTTCGCGAGTTGGCAAGTGACACCGGACTTCCAGACGACTGTTGGCTATAACTACACCAAGTCGACTGGCGACTCATCCGCCAAATATCACCAGGTCAATTTTGGAGTCGACTATCTGCTGAGCAAACGCACAGATTTGTACGCTATTGCCGCGTACCAGCATGCCAGCGGGCAGAACGGACTGGGCGCGGCACAGGCGGTCATTGGGTCCTATGACGTCAATTCTGGCGCGAGCTACCAAGTTCTGACTGTGGCCGGCATTCGCCATCGCTTCTAACGCGCGCTTTTTTCGCCGCATGCGGTGTCCTCGTATGCGGCGTTTTCATCGTCACTTAGATTCATGTTTACTTAGATGGTAATACATAGCTTATAGCGATTGACGTTGTCTTCGAGCAGCATTCGTGGATTTCTGCGGCCAGCCGCGTCGACTAATTTTTTCCGAATCAATCTCACGAATCACTCTACACAGGAACGCGAGTCGATGACATCCTGCAGTCTCGCCAATTCGGCTACACCCGTAACGGTTTGGCAACAACACGCAACCCGAGGCGCATTCTTCGCAGCGGGGTTCGCAGTCGCGGCGTGGGCACCCTTGGTACCGTTCGTCAAGAACAGGCTTGCAATCAACGAGGCAATGTTGGGTTGCCTTCTTCTTTGCCTAGGTGTCGGCTCAATCCTCGCGATGCTCAGTTGTGGAGGCCTCGTCTCCAAGTTCGGGTGCCGGCGCGTCATCAATTCGTCAATGGTAGTAGCCGCGACAACGCTCGGTTTACTGGGCTCCGTGGATGGCCTCTACCTCACTGCGTTGGTGCTGGCAGTATTTGGCGGCGCAATTGGAACGATGGACGTTGCAATGAACGTTCATGCCATCGCTGTCGAACAGCGTTCAGGACGGCGCATGATGTCCGGCTTTCACGCGCTCTACAGTATTGGTGGCCTTGCAGGCTCCGGGAGTGCTGCCGCCGCTCTGTCAACGGGCGTTACGCCAGCCGCTACGGCGATAGCTGCCGCATCTGCGCTCGTCATTGCACTCGCCCTGTTCGGGCGGCATTTCCTGAGCGGCAAGACCCAGGCACAGGGCTCCTCGCTTGTGCTGCCGCGCGGGAGTGTGCTGCTGCTCGGAAGCATGTGCCTCATGCTGCTTTTGGTCGAAGGCGCGATGCTCGATTGGAGCGCCCTTCTGCTGTCCGGCTCCAAGGCGATGCCGGCCGTGCAGGCCGGCATTGGATACGCGGTCTTCGCCGGCACCATGACGGCGATGAGACTCACGGGCGACCGGATCGCTGCGACGCTGGGCGCGCGACGCGTGGTACGCATAGGTAGCGCCCTCGGCGCCGCGGGCGTTGCGCTGGCGGTTTTCGCGCCTGATGCGACCCTCACCATTGCCGGCTTCGCGCTGATGGGCGTTGGCTGCGCCAATATCGTCCCAATTCTCTACTCAGCTGCAGGTGCCAACAAATCCATGTCGTCGCAACATGCCATCGCGGCGACCGCGACGCTCGGATACGCGGGTACGTTGACTGGACCTGCAGCCATCGGCTTTATCGCTCACGGAGTCGGTTTGCCTGCGGCGTTCGGACTTCTCGCAGTTCTGCTTGTACTGGTTTGCCTCGCCGCCAACATCGTCCCGAAGCACTAGCACACTGACGCACAGGCTTGAGCGTCACGACGCGCTTCTGCGGACAAAACGCGCTCCAAGGCGAAACCATTCCACCCTACTGCGTCAGATTGCGTCAGTTTCAATGTGGTTGCGAAATTGAGCCGAACTTAATGGACGCAAATACTGGCGACATCTGCTCAATCCGCGACGGAGTGAAGCAGTTCTAACTGCCAGACCTTATATACGCGAAGTCATCATGCAAAAAAATCACGACGTCATCGTAATCGGCAGCGGAGTCGGCGGCGGCACGGTCGCGCGCCGCCTCGCCGAAAACGGGGTGAACGTTTTGGTGCTCGAGCGGGGCGATTGGGTTCCGCGCGAAGCAGACAATTGGAGCGTCGCGTCCGTATTTCACGAGAAGAAATACACCGCCCACGACACCTGGCTGGACGGGCAAGGCAATGAGTTCCGCCCCAACATTTACTACAACGTGGGCGGCTGCACCAAATTCTACGGTGGCAGCATGATCCGCTTCCGCGAAGAAGACTTTGGCTTGCTCGAACACGAGGAAGGTATCTCACCGGCTTGGCCGATCAGCTACGCCGACATAGAACCGTACTACTGCGAAGCCGAGTCTCTCTTTGACGTTCATGGGGACGACAGTGGCGACCCCAGCGCACCGTGGCGCAGCAAACCCTATCCCTCACCCAAGCTCACGTCCGAGCCGCTCGTTCAGCGGATGGCTGACACGATGCGCCGTCATGGAGCGAGCACGTCCGCACTTCCGGAAGCCATCGACTATGGCCCGAAGGGTCAATGTATCCGCTGCAAGACGTGCGATGGATTTCCGTGCAAGCTGGGTGCCAAGTACGACGCGGAAACGGCCCTGATTCAACCCGCGCTCGCGACCGGTCGCGTAGACATCCTAACTAATTGTTATGTCCAACGGCTTGTGCTCGGCGCCGATGGCAAACGTGTCGAGGCCGTGGAGGTCATGCGCAATGGGCAGGTTGAGGTTCTGCGCGCAGGGGTTGTCGTCGTATCGTGCGGGGCGATCAACAGCACAGCACTGCTGCTGCGCTCCGCCTGCGATACCGCGCCCAAGGGCGTCGCAAATGGCTCCGGTGTTGTCGGCCGCCACTACATGGCACACAACCAGACCGCATTGATGGGTTTGTCATTTGAGACGAACGATACCGTCTTCCAAAAGACGCTTGCGCTCAATCAGTTTTACTTCGGTGACGGCGAATACCGCTTCCCTCTCGGGCACGCCCAGATGCTCGGCAAACTTCAGGGCGGCATGCTATCCGCCAACGTGCCATTCCTGCCTAAAGCCGTTGGGTCGACAATGGCTCGGCACAGCATGGACTGGATTGCTTTCTCAGAGGACTTACCCGACCCGGAGAATCGTATTGTTCTTCGTGACGGAAAGGTCCAGCTCGCGATCAAGCGAAACAATCTGAAGCCCCACCATCGCCTCGTTGAGAAACTGACGTCGCTTTTAAAGAAAGCGGGGTATCCCATTGTTCTGGTGAAGCCGCTGATTCGTCACTCAACATCGCACCAGTGCGGCACCGTCAAATTTGGCATTGACCCGGCTACTAGCGCCATCGACGCATATTGCCGCAGCCATCAACACGAAAATCTTTTCGTCATCGACGCTTCATTCATGCCGTCTTCTGCCGCGGTAAATCCCGCGCTGACCATCGTAGCGCAGGGTCTGCGCGCGGCCGACCACATGCTCAAGGAAGACTTTCGAACGACCTCACAACACGCCTCATGACACCCCTCATGACACCCCTCAAGAGGCGTCGTGCAAGCAGGCTAGCCCGGCTTGGTTAGCCGGGATTTAACCGAGCTTTAGCCGAAAACCATAAAACGTAAACTGTGTCGCGGAAACGCGCGCATCTGTATCAAATTGCCATGCAAAGGAGCGATTCAATGGCTGAAAAGAAAGAAATGACCGGCGGTCAAATCGTCGTCGAGTATCTCATCCGCGAAAAGGTGCCTTACACGTTCGGCATCCCGGGTCACGGCAATACAGCCCTGCTCGATGCGTTCGTGGACCGTCAGAAGGAGATCACCCTCGTCCCGGCCATGCACGAGCAAGGCGCCTCGCACATGGCCGACGGCTACTACCGTGCGACCGGCCAAATCGCGGCAGTGTGTTCGTCGATCGGACCGGGTGCCACGAACACGCTCACAGGCGTTGCAACCGCGTTCGCTGACTCGTTTCCGCAGTTGCTGATTACCGGTGGCGTTCACACCTACATGACCGGCAAAGGCGTGCTGCAAGAAATCGACCGACCGCATGGCGATAACTTCCCGCGCATGGCTGAACCCGTCGTCAAGCGCTGGTGGCAGCCGAGCCATGTCGCGCAAATTCCTGGCGTGATGACGCAAGCGTTCAACGTCATGCTCGAAGGCCGTCGCGGTCCCGCACTCATCAATCTGCCGCAAGACCTGCAGGCTGAATCGGCTCTTGTTGAACTGCCCGCGCCGCAGACCCACCGCTCGCACGGGCGCCTGCATGGCGACCCGGTTGACATCAGCAAGGCAGCAAAGCTGCTGCTCTCCGCCGAGCGTCCTGTCATCCTCGCTGGCGGCGGCGTGATTGCAGCCGAAGCGACCGAGCTTCTCGTTGCTATCGCTGAGCACGTTGGCGCAGCGGTCACGACCTCGTTCATGGGCAAAGGCTCCATCTCGGAAGACCATCCGCTGTACGCGTGGCCCTGCGGCGACCTTGGCTCGATTCCGGGCAATGCGATGACACGTGAAGCCGACGTCATCCTGTCCATTGGCTGCCGCTTCAGTGACCGCATCACGTCGTCGTACCGCCCTGGCGTTACCTTCGACATTCCGAAGACGAAGCTCATCCAGGTTGACATCGACGGCTTCGAAATTGGTAAAAACTACCCGGCCGAAGTTGGTATCGTCGGTGACGCTAAGGCTATCCTGTCCGCGCTGCTCGATGAAATGCGCGACCTCGCCAAGCCGCGCGACTACCAGAATGCGCCACAATTCAAACGCCTTCAGAGCCTCAAGGCTGAATGGCTGGAGTACCTGCGTCCGTTGCGCGAATGTAACCACTCGCCCATGACCGTCTCGCAGGTTCTGTTTGAAGCCCGCAAAGTGCTGCCGCGAAACACGATCGTAGTCACGGATTCGAGCAACCCGCAAAACCAGGTGTTCAACGAGTTCCCGGTGTACGGTGCGAAGCAGCACATCACGCCGGGTGGCTTCTCGGGCATCGGCTTCGCGCTGCCTGCAGCGATTGGTGCGAAGCTGGGTGCACCGAATCAGCCAGTAGTCGCGGTGTGCGGCGACGGTGCTTTCCTGCAAACGGGTCAAGAGCTGGCGACGGCTGTCATGATGGGCATCCCGGCGGTGTTCCTCATCATCAACAATGGCGGCTGGGGCGCTATCCGTAACTTGCAGCTCAACATGTTCGGCGAAGACCGCGAAATTATCACCGGCTTCAAGACACCGGACGGCGCACCGTGGTCGGCTCACATCACGAACTTTGCGAAATCACTTGGCGCTGAAGGCGAACGTGTGGAGGATCCGCGTCAAATCGGTGCCGCTCTGCAGCGCGCGATTCAGTCGGGCAAGCCGTATGTGGTCGAAGCGATTTGCGCGATTGAGCGGCCTTATAGCAACATGCATCCGACTGGTTGGTGGGATATCACCGTTCCAGCTTATCTCGGCGAACTCCGCGATAAGTACGTCGAAGGCCGCGGCTTCTGACAGCGCGTCAGCCCGCCCATGAGAAAGAGTGCGGAACGGACCCCGCCCGTTTCGCACCCTTCACTCACGGATGCACAGTTCCGATTCGACGAACTGATGCCGCCGGTTTTTAATGCAGATGTCCGCCAAGCGACTTGAGAATCCCGCGTCGCTCGCGGGTGTCTCACCTCACGGCTCGTTCACGCGGTAAATCGTGCCGTTGCTTTGCTGGCTCCTTGAATTCTTAGTGTTGAGGGATGAAATGAATCGTCGACTACGACTTGGGATGGTGGGCGGTGGCCAGGGCGGCTACATTGGCTGGGTGCATCGGCTCGCAGCCCGGCTCGATGATTGTTACGAGTTCGTCGCCGGCGCTTTGTCATCAGACGAAAAAAGAGCCCAGGAGAGCGGTCGCGCGCTCTTCCTCGACCCGTCGCGCATTTATACAGATTACCGTGAAATGGCAGTTGCGGAAGCTCAGCGTCCTGACGGTATCGACGCAGTTGCTATCGTTACCCCGAATCATCTGCACGCTCCCGTCGCGAAGGCGTTCCTCGAGGCAGGAATCCACGTGATTTGTGATAAGCCGCTCGCGCTGTCGTTGGCCGAAGCCATCGAAATGCGCGACCTGGCTCAACGTCAAGACAAGCTTCTCGCCGTGACCTACACCTACTCGGGCTATCCGATGACGCGCCACGCGAAGGAACTCGTAGCGGCGGGAGAATTGGGCGATGTCCGCTTCATCGCAGTGGAGTACGTGCAGGATTGGCTTACCGAGCCGGTTGAGCTGCAAGGCAACCGACAAGCCGAATGGCGTACGGACCCAAGCCGCACGGGCGCAGGGGGTTGCCTCGGCGATATTGGAACCCATGCGTATCATTTGGCAAGCTTCGTGACCGGTATGCTTCCTGACAAATTGTCAGCTGACGTTGTCTCCATGGTCCCGGGTCGCCGGGTTGACGACCATGTGCAAGCCACGCTCTTCTATGAATCCGGCGCGCGCGGCAACTTGATTGCCAGCCAGATTGCCGCCGGCGAGGGCAACGCTTTGCGTCTGCGCGTATATGGGACGAAGGGCTCCATCGCCTTCGACCAGGAGCATCCCGACTTCCTCTGGCACACGCCGCTCAATGGAAATACCGTCCGGCTGACAAAGGGACGCGCCCACAGCCCCGCAGCGGACCATGCGGCCCGCTTTCCCGCGGGTCATCCCGAGGGATTTTTCGAGGCGTTTGCGCAGCTTTACCGCGACGCGGCCCTTCAAATTGCGGCCAAGCTTGAAAATAGCCCTATTCCGGCTGCCAGCGCTTGGCTGACAGACGTCAACGACGGCGTTGAAGGCATGCGCTTCGTGGAGGCAGCGCTTCGCAGCCATGCAGGCGGTGGTTCGAAAGTGACTATTCGCTAGAAGGCCGGCCAGATTTCACCCCATCGCCCATGGTTGCGGCCCCGTTTTGACGAGCACCTTGCAGTGCACTCTACGATTGGATATGTTGGGGTGTGAACGCCGCACGCCACCTGATGGCGTCCCCTCCACTCTAGATTGCCGCCAAGCTTATGGACCGACCGCAAGACCGCACCAATCTCCAAAAGAACCTCGTGCTACTCGTCGAGTCATGCAGCTCGGTTGCCGGTCTATGCCGCAGCCTCGACATCAACCGGCAACAGTTCAACAAATACCTTGCCGGTCAGCATGCACCCTCGCACAAGGTGCTTCAGAAGATATCGCGGCACTTCATGATGGAGGTTCCTGACCTTTACCGTCAGCCAGCCGACTTCAAACAGTTCTATGAAGGATTCGAGAGCGAATTGCCGATGGGACTTCGCTCGTCGTCGCAGTTCGCCACCTTTCTGCCATTTGCGAAATCGTCAGTCGAGCCTCTGCGCGATTATCTAGGCGTTTACTATCGCTACCACAACTCGTCCATCTACAAAGGACGCATTCTTCGGTCAGTCACGTGCATCTACGAGGCCGAGTCGACAATCCAGCACGTCACCGTAGAACGATTCCCGTTGCTCGACGGGAGCGGCAAAACGGGCTATTCGTTCACGTACTACGGTTTCTGCTTCCTGATTGGGGACCGGATTTTCATGGTCGACTTTGAAGGTCAGCAACAAAACGAGCTCACCTTCTCCATATTGACGCCCCAGCACCGTCGGCCTATCCGCTACTTGTATGGCCTGGTTTCTGGCGTAGCCTCATCCTCTTACCGGCAGCCGTTTTCGACGAGGCTCGCGTTTGGTTTCTGCGATAAAGGCAAAATCAAGAAGAAGCATCTGCAAAACGCGACGGTTCTTTTGCCTAGTGATTCGTCGCTCCCATTGGAAGTCCGGGAATACATGGCGGGTGACAATTCGACAATCCTATGGGGCGGCGAGGGCTGAGCATTCACCGGCCGGCGGGATGGCTAGTCGTTTCGATTACTCGTGCGTCGACCAAAGCGCTGTTGGATTCGGCGATTTTAATATCCGTAGTATTCCGGAGTTTTTCCATGGCACTCGCCGGATACGCGTCCGGCCGCCAGAACCAGAGCCAAATGGCCACCAGCCAAAGAAACAGTCCGATAACAACAGTTGCGGCGAACGCGCCCAGCACCGTTTCCGGTACAGCTTGCCTGAGCAACGCATAGAGCGACAAGTTACCGGCAAGAGGCAAGGGATCCATTTCTCTTCTCCTGGGTGCAGGACTGTAGCAAGGTGAGAAAGAGTCTCCTCCGCTGACACTCGCCAATCAAGTTCGCAATACCTCGCAGACTTGCGCGGATTGACGCGGCTCCTCCATGGCTTATTCGTGGCTTATTCGTGGCTTATTCGTGGCTTATTTGTGGCTTATTCGTGGCTTACCTGTGGCTTATCCGGTCAATGACAGAGTATCCAGCGAACCACCTGTCCTGCGCCAGTGTGCGTCACTGCGCGACCGACTTGCGAAGTTGCGGCAGGAGTTTTGAAGTCAAATACTGGGGGAAGCAAGGGGCGAACATCAAAACCACATCCGCAGCGGCCGCAATGCCGAAACGGCACGACGAAACGGTACGATCAGCATACGAGACATGAGACGGCTTTTGATTGCTGCAACGGTGCTTACCCTGACCGCCTATCTGACGCGCAACATTCCGTTGGGTGTTGAAGTGGTCACCCTTAGCCGCTTTGGCCTCGATATTGGGAAGCTTGATGATTGAGTTCTCGCAAGTGCAAAGACACTCGCCATGGCCCGGCTTAAGCGGAAGCGCTTCGCCGCTCCCGTGACATAACGGAACCCGTCTAGAAAGCCTGAGGCTCGGCGGTTGATCGAATGAAACTACCTTCAAGGTTTGAATGAAATGACCGGCAAAGACACAAAATTGCTCGCAGCATTCTGGACAATTGCGGGCGACACAAACCCCGACGATGCAGAATGGATTAGCCCGGATAGCCTCGCTGTGCGCGCTGAAGCCGCTTCCAACGCTGGCTGGAAGGGCATTGGGTTAAGCCTCGACGATTGCCGCTACAGCGTACAGAAATACGGTGCGACCGGAGTTCGACGCATCCTGAAAGACAACGGCCTCGAATTCTTCGAACTCGAAATCCTGATGGACTGGTACACGACCGATGACCGTCGCAAAGCATCTGACCGCGCACGTCGAGAGTTCCTGGAGTTCGGTGGCGAATTGGGAATGTGCAATCTAAAGGTCGGAGTCAGCCACCTCGACCTCTCTCCCACGAATCACAGTCAGATGGCCGACGAGTTCGGGAAGCTCTGCGACGACTTCGGTACGATAAACGCCACGGTTGGACTTGAATTCATGCCGTTTTGCAAGGTTGCAAGTCTTGCAGACGCACTGCCTATCGTACAAGGCAGTAACCGGGAAAATGGCGGCCTGATCATTGATATCTGGCACGTCGTCCGTAGCGGCACACGCTATGAGGATGTTGCCGCGGTCCCTGCCAACCTTATCAAGGGAGTTGAGCTTAACGACGCTAACGCAAGCGCAATCGGCACGTTGATGCACGACTCGGTGTATCACCGCAAGGCATGTGGCGAGGGCGAATTCAACTGCCCGTCCTTCATCGATGCCGTGAAAGCAGCCGGATTTCATCAAAAGTATTGGGGGGTGGAAATACTCTCAGACTTCCTCCGCAAGGCATCCGTCGACGTACGCGCCAAGCACGCCTTCGATACGACCATTGCCCAATTCAATCCGGCTTGAAAAACGCACGGGGTGCGATATCGTTTTTACAGATTCGTCGTGACCAAGCGCATAGGGTAAATGAATGAAGCCTGTGTGATGCTGCTACGGGCTTCTTCCGATGCTTTCGATGCTTATTTCGATGCTTATTCCGATACATCAACTGAAGACCAGCGTTTCAAGTTGCCTCTTCAATTCCTTGGCCACTACATAGCTGTTACCTTGCTGCTGCTTCTTGCAGAATGTCTCGCTGCACCACCAGCCGTCGAAGCCCGTCGCCTTCACAGCGTCTGTCCAATCTCGCAGGTTCAATACCCCGCTTCCCGTTCGCACATCCCGCAAGATTGGCTCCAGCGGTACGCCACCCGGATAGGGCAAGGAGTCGCATACATGCACGCCATAGATGTAATCGCGGTCAACCTTCGACAGCTGTTCTGGCGTTGCTCCCGACGTGTAGCAATGCCAGAAGTCGATAACAAGCTTCAAGTTATCGCAGGCGACTCGCCTTACGACATCTATTTGCTGCTCAAGCGAACTGAGCGGAGTCCATGAAAGCGCCTCAAGATACACGGTCAAGCCATAGTCACGAGCGCGGCCAGCAATTGCGGCGAGGTTCTTCACGGTCAGCTTCACCTGGTCATCGTGAGAATGCTGAAGGACGCCCGTGTAACGCTTCGAATACCCGTTCGCTCTGAAATCAATGACCGCCTGAACATCCAACGGCCCCGAGACAATCTGGACGCCCTTGGCCCCGATCGCAGAAGCCAACATGAAGAGCTTATCCGCCTCACGAGAGAGATCCTTCTCAGCGGTGCCCTGCCGTTCGATGTCGACAAGCGCACCTATTCCGTGGACCATCAAGCCGTCGAGCTCGCGACGCAGGTCATCGACCGAATAGCCCGCATCGAGATATTTTCGTACCTTGTCCTGCGTTATTTCTACCGCCGTGTAACCAGCGCTTCGTGCAATATCAAGTTCGATCACCAACGTCGAGTGTTTCGCGACGGTGGTATTGAACGTGATACGGTTCTTATCAAGGAACACCTTTGACTCCCATAGATACGGTAGCTTGAGTAAGCACACCCATTCGAGCCGCTTCGACTAAGCTTGGCTCTCGGTCAGCGCCGACTTTGGACTAGCAAGACTTCTACCGCGGATGATGTCCGACGCCCTCTCGCCAATCATCGTGCAAGCGGCGTTTGTATTGCCCGACGGAATGCGGGGCATCACCGACGCATCAGCGACTCTAAGGTTCACAATCCCTCGAACCCGCAGCTCCGGGTCAACTACACAGAGTGGGTCACTGCCCATTCGACATGTCCCGACAGGATGAAGCGCGGCTCGCGCGTTCTTTCGAAGGTATTCGCCCATTTCCGCGCGGCTCGCGAACTGCCGGCCAGGATAGTGCTCGCGATCGATGTACGGTTGTATTGCAGGTTGGCTCATGATTTCCTGACCTATGAGAAACCCTTCGGCCAGCCGCTCAACATCGTATTGCTCGACCATGTAATTGGGCACAATGCGGGGCGGGTCATCCGGGTTCGCACTGCGCAACGACACCTCTCCTCGCGAACGCGGTTGTACATGCTCGAAGTTCAGCGTGCATCCGGTTCCGCCCGGCACACTCTGCGTACCCTCCTCAACGCCGGCGCCCACAATAAAGAAATACTGCAGGTCAGGCGGCAGGTCCGTTTGTGTCCCTCGACAGAACGCCCCTCCTTCGATGAGGTTGGACGCGATGGGACCACTGCGTGCGACGGCATACTGCAATGCAGCCCACGCTTTCCAGTGCAGCTTTTTGAACTTGTCGTAGCTGTCCGCGCCCGCTCTCATTTGATAGACCAACGACATCTCGAGGTGGTCCTGAAGATTCTTGCCTACGCCGGGAAGGTCGGCATGCACTTCGATGCCATGTTGCTCCAACAGCGCGGCATCACCAATACCTGAGAGCATCAGGAGTTTGGGTGAATTGATCGTTCCCGACGACACGATGACTTCACTGTCCGCAAAGACCTGCTTTTTCTCACCGTCAACCGTGTATTCAACGCCCACGGCCCGGCCCTTCTCTACCAGGATTCGAAGCACTTTCGCCCCGACCAGCACCGTGAGGTTTCCGCGCTTCTCCGCCGGCCGCAGATAGGCACTTGCGGAACTCGAGCGCAGCCCATCCTTGACGGCTACCTGATATAACCCACAGCCGTCTTGCGCGCCACCGTTGAAGTCATGAACATACTGCAGGCCGGACTGCTGGCAAGCTTGCAGCCATTTTCGCGTCAGCGGATGAACACTTGCAGGGAAGCTGATACCGATCGAGCCGCGCGTGCCGTGGTATTCGTTTGCGAAATCGGCATTGCTTTCCGCGCGCCGAAAATAGGGGAGCACGTCCCGGAATGCCCATCCATGGGCACCGGCGGCTTCCCAACTGTCGTAGTCCTGCGGGTTCCCTCGCACGTAGACCATGCCATTGACAGAGCTGCCGCCGCCGAGGACACTCGCCTGAGCCATGGTGTCGTTCTCGTCACGCTCGTAGCCAATTTCGGGCTCCCAACGATACCGCTTAAGTAGCCCGCCTTGTGCGGTCTTGTAGTAAGTGCCGGGGAAGCGAATGTAGGGGCTTGAATCCCTCGGACCTTCCTCAAGAAGGATGACCGTCACAGACTGGTCTTCGGAGAGGCGAGACGCAACGACGCAGCCTGACGTTCCCCCACCTACGACCACATAAGTTGCACTCGCCGACCGAAGCTTATTCATGTTGTATCTGGATGATTGTGAAGCGACGGTTCCCGACAGGACTTTTATCGCGACAAACGGGGTACGGCCGTCTAGGAAGGACGCTCAATTGAATCAGGACTTAATTCATCAGGACTTGAATCAACCGGCCGCAGACGGATTACGGCATAGTCTAATCAGTATTCCCAATCAAATACCCTTGTTCAATTTCGCACCTCTGCACTTATCGACGCACAGTGACGCACAGGTGCGTCAGTTTTAAACTCAACGTCTATCTCTCAACGACAGCTCGTCACTCTGCTTCAGCAGATCAAGGAAGTGCGAAGTTGACCAAAAAATTTTGAATGCCGACGCTTAAGCATCCAGGCATTTAACACGTCGGAAACGCGTTGAAGTCGAACGTTGACAGCAAGTCGCATTCTCGCCTTCTGACCGTCAACGCCTTCCACACGCTACCTACAGGGGCCTTGAAGGTAACCTGAGGACAAGAGTTTTATGCCCTTTAGTTCGCCCCCCATATGAGTCCAATCGACGTGTACGTCATATTGGATTCTGCTTTGCCAGCCACATGGATTGGTTTTGCTGCGCTCGGCGCGGCTGCGATTGTGACGACAGTCGGTATTGCTTGCGTGCTTTTCATCGATATCAGAAAAGGTGCAAACATTTCGGTAATTGACTGACTCGCAAAACACAGTTGGAGGGGATGTTGGCGAGATTTCGGTCAGTACAACGGCCTCATCCGTACGCTTGCGGAGGTAAAGCTGGCCGCGGTTCAGGCAAACGCAGAACCCGGCCTCATTGACTGGATGCGCGCCCATACAATCGCCACAGCATGCAGAGAAATCAGCGGTTGCGCATCCAGTCGGCGGTATCGAAAAAGGACGTCAGGAGGCGTTCGCGCAAGGACGCGTCGAGTCCCACGTCTTCCATTGCCCACGCCATGCATCGCAACCATTGATCCCGTTCCGGCGATGCAATCGCGAAGTTCATATGGCGAGCACGCAAACGCGGGTGCCCAAAGCGGCTGATGTAATGGTCCGGACCGCCCATCCAGCCGCACAGGAACCAGAAGAATTTATCGCGGGAATTCTCGAGCGTGGGTGGATGCAACGCGCGTAAAGGCGCGAATTCCGGTTCGAGATCCATCAGGTCATAAAACCGGTCGACAAGGGCACGCACGCGCTCCTCACCGCCAACGAGTTCAAATGCCGTCGGTTGCGGCGCTTGTTCAATATTTGCTTCGGTCATGCGTTTTCTTCAGGGTTAATCGGAACATGGCGCAATAAGCGCTTCGTGGTTTCTCTTGGGTAGCGGGGGACGCGTGGGTCTCGGTCACGCATCCCGCAACGATTGCAGCGCTGGCCGCGACAGCACGCGGCGCAGGCTCATCCAGCCGCCCACCCCCGAACACACGACACCCGCCACGATGCCCGCCGGCACGAGCCACGGGTTGAAATCGATGTGAAACTCGAACACGTACGTCGCCAGCACCCAGCCAATTCCCTGCGCGCCAAGTGCCGCCATCAGCCCGCTCAATGCGCCCACTGCCACGAACTCCGCCGTCTGCACCGAACGCACCTGCTTATGCGACGCCCCGAGCGCACGCAGCAACGCGGACTCGTGCACACGCTCGTCACGCGTGCCGGCCAGCGCCGCGTACAGCACGAGCACGCCCGCCGCGAGCGTGAAAACAAACAGGAACTGCACAGCGCCAATTACCTGCTCCAGCACGCGCTGGATCTGCGCAAGAATCGGCGCGATATCAATGGCGGTCACGCTAGGATATTTATTGATCAAGCCGTCGATCAAACCCTGCTGCCCCGGCGGCAAATGGAAACTCGTGATAAACGTTGCGGGCAAATCACTGATGGACGGCGGCGGCATCAACACGAAGAAATTCACCTTGAACGAATTCCAGTCAACCTTGCGCAGGCTCGTCACCGGCCCTTCGACCTGCATGCCGGCGACGTCGAAACGCAGCGTATCGCCGAGCTTCACGTGGATGATTTTCGCGAGCCCCTCTTCTATCGATACCTGCGCCTTTCCGTCCGTGCCGTACCAATCACCGCCGACCACGCGGTTATCGCTGGGTAATTCGGTGGTGTACGAAAGGTTGAATTCGCGGTCGACCAGACGCTTTGCGTCGGCCTTTTCGTAGTTGTCGGGACTGACCGTCTTGCCGTTCACAGCGATCAGGCGACCACGCACCATGGGCGACAACACCGCGTCGGCCTGGCCATGTTCAGAAAGGTAATCGGTGACGCCGGCGCGCTGGTCAGGCTGGACGTCGATGAGAAATTCGTTCGGTGCGTCCGGCGGTGTAGATTGCCGCCAGCCCGCGATCAGGTCGCTGCGCGTCATCGCGATGAGCAGCAGGCACATGAGGCCGATGCCGAGCGCCGTGATCTGCAGCGCGCTCGCGCCGCTGCGCCGCTCCAGCGACGCCAGCGCGTAACGCCAGCCCACGCCCGCGCCCACACGTTCGCTGCGCACAAACCGCGCGGCCGCCCAGAGCGCCCCGCGTGCAATACCGCCAAATACAACCAGACCGCCCGCGAATCCGCCCGCCACGATCCCGCCCAATTTCCATTCGCCCGCCGCGAGCACGAGCAGGCCGGCGAACAGCAGCACGCCCACGCCGTAGGCGATCCACGCTACCCGGCCGGCATCGCCGAGCTCCCGGCGAATGACATGGACCGGTGGCACGCGCGTCAACGGCAGCAATGGCGGCACAGCGAAACCAAGCAACAACACCAGTCCGGTCGCAATCCCCTGCAACGCGGGCCAGACGCTGGGCGATGGCAATTCGACATCGACGAGCGCTCCAAGCCAGTCCAGCAATACCAGATGCCCGCCGAAGCCGAGGACGACACCCACCGCGCTGCCAAGCAACCCGACAGCCAGGAATTCGCCGATAAACAATGCCCGCAACGTCCCCTGGCTCACGCCGAGGCAGCGCATCGCCGCGCAGCCATCCAGATGCCGGCGCGCGAAGCGGTGCGACGCCATCGCGATGGCAACCGCTGCGAGCAGCGCGGTGAGCAGCGAGACAAGTGTGAGGAAATGACTGGCGCGGTCGATGGTCTGACGCACTTGCGGCTGGCCGTCCTGCAGCGATTCGAGCGCGACGCCGCGCAGCTTGCCATCGTCCACTTTTGCGCGAGCGAACGTGGCGAACTGCTTGACCTGCGTATCCGTTCCCGCCACCAGCAGCCGATAGGTCACGCGGCTGCCGAACGTGACGAGGCCGGTGGACGCGAGTTCATCGGCACGCATCATCAGGCGTGGTGAAAAGCTGACGAACGAGAACCCGCGATCGAGTTCGCGTGTGATGACCGCCGCTACCTTGAATGTTTGCGTACCAACGCGGACGGTACCGCCGACGGGTACTTTCAGCGCATCGAGTAACGCGGGGTCGACCCAGACGGTGCCGGGTGCGGGAATCGAGGTGGCGGGCGTGCCAGGTTGATCGACCGCAGTCGCGATGCGTACCGCCCCGCGCAGCGGATACCCGGGCGAAACAGCCTTCAACGCCGCGAGGCGGGCGACAGGCGGAGCGGATCCATTGCCCGATGCGCCCGCGCTGATCATGCTCGGGAAGATCGCGGTGGTCGCGGTATCGAGCTTGAGTTGAGCCGCTTCAGCGGCGAACGCGGGATCGACAGGATGATCGGCGCGAACGACAAAATCCGCGGCGATCATCTGCCGGGCATCACGCTCCAGCCCCTG
Organism: Burkholderia sp. S171; assembly: GCF_009766085.1. GTDB lineage: Bacteria > Pseudomonadota > Gammaproteobacteria > Burkholderiales > Burkholderiaceae > Caballeronia. The sequence goes on from NZ_LMUF01000004.1 coordinate 97,478, forward strand.
ACGCATCCGGTCGCCGAGAAACCCGACGCTCGCGAGCGCGGCAACCGCCAGCACGAGCGCGAGGATAAGCATGGTCAACTCGCCCGCACGCCAGTCGCGCGCGGTCATTCTCAACGACTGACGCGCAATTTGCGCGAAGCTCAGTCCTTGCTGCTTTGAATGTTGCTTTGGATCTTGCTTCAACTCGCCGCCCAGGCTACTCGTACTCAATCGTGCTTGCTCCTGAAGCGGCCGACGCCCGGATTCACACGGGCGCTGACGGGCACCATGTGCTTGGCCATCCTCCCAAAGCCGCCGCGCACGCCTCTCACGAGCCGCGGCAATGCCCAGCCGGCGCACAACAGGAACGCGATGATCAAGATCAGGCACAGCAGCGGCACGAACAACGCGAGCGTAATGCCGAGCAACGCGCCGAAATCTTCGGTCGCCGACGCCACCCAGTTCGACACCGGTTCCGGCGATAAATTGATGAGTGCCCGCGTGCCGGCTTTCGCCAGATGCGCGGCACCCGCGAGCGTACCGCCAGCGAGCGCGGCAACGGTCAGCAACGCAGGATCGGCGTGACCGAAAGCGCCAACGGCCAGCACTGCGCCGGCAGGAATGCGAATGAAGGTGTGGATGGCATCCCAGAGGGAGTCGAAGGCGGGGATTTTATCGGCGAAAAACTCGACCACGGCGAGCGCTGCCGCCACGCCGATCACCCACGGAGAACCGAGCACCGCGAGGGTGTCGGGTAAATGGACCAGTCCCATGCGCTCGAACAGCCCCGCGACGAACACCGTCAGGTACAGTCGCAGCCCGCTGGCCCACGAAAGACCCGCTGCCAGCGAAAGTGCTTCAAGCATGACCGTCTCCTTGCGCGCTGCTCGCCCCGTGCCCAGGCGCCGGTAGATTCCGGCGTACTTGCTACGAGTGCCTGACCCGCCGCTCAAGCTACTCGGCGACGGGCTGGGGATAAATGGATGCGGCCCGGTACTAACCCGGCCCACCTTATTCTGGCGCTGTCCGGATTCATTCGACCAATAGGCCGCCGAACCCGGTGAATTTTTCAAGACAACTGAAAGTCATTATAGCCACGCGCAGCGTGTTGATGCATCGCGCCATATGTCAACGTGTTCAGCACCCAACGTTCCTGATTCAGCCCTTAATCACGAAACCAAGAACACGCGGCCCTGAACTCCGCCTCGTACTACTTAACGGTCATTTTTACGATCCCTTTAATAGTCCGCGACGGGCCGCGACAAAAGGCCGCTGCAGTGCGCTAAACCATCGGATTTAATGCCCCGACGACAATTTCAATCCGATCAACCCGACCACGATCAATGCAGCACTCGCGACCCGCGCGACCGTCAGCGCTTCGCCCAGCATGACAATCCCGAACACGAACGCCCCGATCGCGCCAATACCCGTCCACACGGCGTAAGCCGTACCCAGCGGCAACTGGCGCATCGCCATCGCCAGTAACACGAAGCTGCCCACAGCCGTGACCAGCGTGAACACTGACGGCCAGAGCCGTGTGAAACCTTCGGAGGTTTTGAGACCTGCGGCCCACGCCACTTCAAGCAGGCCGGCGATCAGCAATAGAAACCAGGACACATGGAACTCCCGTAGAAAAACGGGGCCGTCCCCGATGTGACTGAGGCGCGCAAGGTCGTCCATGCGGCATGTAATAGAAGTGTAATTATAACGGCGATGGAATTCGGTCGCTTGCCGGCCAAGAGAATTCATCGGCATTCGAGCCGGATTCAGCCTCTAATACACCGCTTTTTGCGCTCAGTCATAACAAATACGAAAAGCTGAAATAACCCGCAGCCGCTTTGCCGACATCAGCTTTATGCGCTGTGCCAATCCGTTCGAGCAGTGAATCCTTCCTCGAACCGCACCGTGAAATAAAAACGTCCTTTCACGAAAACCTGCTTTAATCTAAACCAGTACGCAGCGGTCGATGCGTTAAACACCGCCGCAACGGCCACGACCCAACGCCGCATTCACGCGTCATGACGTGGCTGGCGCGCCGTTGAATTACTCATCTGAAACTTCTCGCCCGGAGTGTTCATGGAGTTCGATGCCGTTTTGCTGTCGCGTTTCCAGTTTGCCTGGGTGATTGCGTTTCACATCTTGCTGCCAGCCTTTACGGTCGGGTTATCGTGTTTTATCGCGACGCTTGAATTGCTGTGGTGGTTAAGCAAGCGGGACGTGTATAGGCGGCTCTCTGCGTTCTGGTTGAAGATATTCGCGGTTTCATTCGGCATGGGCGTGGTGTCGGGGATCGTAATGCCGTTCCAGTTCGGCACCAACTGGAGCCGTTTCACCGATGCCACCGCCAGCGTGATCGGCCCGCTCATGGGCTACGAGGTGCTGACCGCGTTCTTTCTCGAAGCCGCGTTTCTCGGTGTCCTGCTCTTTGGGCGCAAGCTCGTACCGCAATGGGCTCACGTGCTGGCGGCGGTTTTCGTCGCATCCGGCACGGTGATTTCGTCGTTCTGGATTCTCGCGGTGAATAGCTGGATGCAGACACCAGCGGGCTACCGAATTCTTCCCGACGGCCGCTTCGAAGTGACGAGTTTCTTCGACGCCATCTTTACGCCCTCCTTCCCTTACCGCCTCGGCCATACAGTCAGCGCGTTCCTGGTGACGGCCGCGTTCGTGATTCTCGGCGTCGGCGCGCTTTATTTGCGGCAAGGTCGCGCGCTTGAGGAAAGCCGCGTGATGACCAAGATGGCGCTGATCTTTCTCGTGATCATGGTGCCGGTGCAGATGGTTATCGGCGATGCGCATGGTCTCAACACGCTCGAACATCAACCGGCCAAGATCGCTGCGATGGAAGGTCTGTGGAACACCGGTTCGCGCGTGCCCGCTGCTATTTTCGCGATTCCCGACCAGGCCAACCAGCGCAACGATTTCGAAATTTCTATTCCGGTGCTCGGCAGTATTTATCTCACCCACGATCCGAACGGCACGGTGCAAGGCCTGAAAGACTTCCCGCGTGAAGACCGGCCGAACGTGGCGGTCGTGTTCTTCGCATTCCGGATCATGGTCGGTATCGCGTTGCTGATGTTCGCGCTGGTGCTCTCGGGCATCGTGCTGTTCGCACGCGGCAAACTGGAGGCGAGTACGCGCTGGCTGCGATGCGCCACGTATGGCCTGCCACTGGGGTTTATCGCCGTGCTGGCGGGATGGACGACCACCGAAGCCGGCCGCCAGCCGTGGACCGTGTATGGACTGATGCGCACGCGCGATTCGGTCACGCCGTCGCTGACAGCCGCCGATGTCGGGCTCTCGTGGCTGCTCTACGTGCTGGCCTATATCGTGATATTCGGCTCGGGATTCATCCTGCTGCGACGGCTTGTGCGGATTGGCCCCGCCGACGAACACGTCGATACCGATCACGACCTGCTGCAACCGGAAACGCGCGCGGCGCGGCCGTTATCGGCGGCATCGGCCAATGCGTCACCTAGTTCATCGGCTGGCGCATCGGTCAATGCATCGGGCGGCGCAAGCGCGGTCAAACCCGTCGGCCCGGACGACGTCGTCCCCCCTTCCAGGAGATCATGATGCTCGACCTCGTACCGATGTGGGCCGCCATCCTGGCGCTCGCGGTATTCATGTACGTGCTGCTCGACGGCTTCGATCTCGGCGTGGGCATGGTGTTCCTGCTGCGTCGGGACCCCGTCGAACGCCAGTTGATGATCAACTCCGTCGCCCCGGTCTGGGACTTCAACGAAACCTGGCTGATCCTTGGCGGCGGAGGCCTGCTCGCGGTCTTTCCGCTCGCGTTTGCGATCATCGTGCCGGCGGTTTATTTTCCGATCCTGCTGATGCTGCTCGGCTTGATTTTTCGCGGCGTGGCGTTTGAATTCCGCGAAGTGGTGGGCGCGCGCAAGTGGATCTGGGATGGCGCGTTCGGTTACGGCTCGCTGATCGCAACGTTCTCGCAGGGCGTCGTGCTTGGCATGTTCATGCAGGGCTTTCCCATTCATGGGCGCGTATTTGCCGGCACGAGCTGGGACTGGTTTGCACCGTTTCCGCTGCTGACGGGTGTCGGGCTGATTTTTGGCTATGCGCTGCAGGGCACAACTTGGCTCGTTCTTAAAACGGAAGGCGAATTGCAGGAATGGGCACGTGGGATGGCGAAGAAAGTGCTGTTCGGCGTGGTCGCGTTTATCTTGCTGATCAGTATCTGGACGCCGCTGAAGGACGCGCGCATATCGGCACGTTGGTTCAGCTTTCCGAATAGCTTCGTGTTCGCGCCGGTGCCGGTGCTGACGGCGCTGCTGATCTGGACGTTGTGGTCGGCGCTAGAGAAACGCAAGGAAGTGGTCCCGTTCATGTGCTCGATCGGGTTGTTCTTCCTGGCCTTCACCGGTCTGGTGATCAGTCTTTGGCCTTTCATCGCGCCGCCGTCGGTCACGTTGTGGGATGCGTCCACAACACCGCTTTCGCAGCAGTTCCTGTTGATTGGAACGATGTTCCTGCTACCGGTTATCGTGCTTTATGTGGTGTGGTCGTATTGGGTATTTCGCGGCAAGGTCCGCGGCGACATGGGCTATCACATGTAGCGCGCTCGGCAGTGAGTGAGTCAAGCTACGGCCAATGACCGTAGCTTGACTCACTAAACGCAAGTATGAAAAAGCCGCCCGTTACAAAGTCTGGGCGGCGGCTTTCTCCAAGATCCGGCACCACTTGTGCGCTTCACGGCGGTCCTGCATCGGCAGGTTCCAGCGCGGCTGTGTCGAGTCCTTCACATTCAGCGCGACTTGCCAGCCGGCCGTCGTTGCCGGCGCGCCCGACGCTCCAGATGCGCCCGGCTCCATCCGCGCTCCATGCAGATCCGCAAAAATGTACATGCCGACCTGACCGCCTACCCGCACCTCGCACAAACGCTTGGCCGCCGCGAGCCGCACGCCGCCCCAATCCCGCTTGAGTTCGTGGGTCCAGTCGCCATCGCGGACATTCGGTGCGACTTCCTTCCACCGCAGCCAGAAATACACGGCAATGCTCACCACTATCAGCACCGCGATCACCGCCGCGGCAATCGCAACACTCACACCGAACGCCGCCGATAACGCGTGAAACGACCAGAACGCACCGTAGATCACGGCAACCAGGGCAACGAGCGCAACAATAATCGGCATCGATCAAAACCTTACAGGGCTGGTTACGTTATTGGGTCTTGTGCTTCTCGTTCCAGTCTTTCAGCGCCTGCAGCGTGTTCGCCACGTGCTTGTCGGGCGACAGGCTCGTATATTCATAGATCACGGTACCGTCCGGCGCGATCACGTAGGACACGCGATTGGCCATGGAACTGACCAGCGGCATGGTCGCATCGTATTGCTTGATGATCTTCGCATCGCCGTCGGCGGCAACCGGGAATTTGCTCCGGCACTCGCTCACCGAAAACTTCTTCAACGTGTCGATGTTGTCGTGCGACACGCCAATCACCGTGGCACCGAGGGCTTTGTAGTCATCGACGGCATCAGCGAACTCATGCGCCTCGATCGTGCAACCCTTCGTGAACGCAGCCGGATAGAAATACAGCACGACGGGCCCCTTCTTCAACTCGTCCGCGAGCGAGTACTCATAGACATTGCCGCCAAGCGACGCCTGCGCTGTGAACACCGGCGCGTGATCGCCCGGCTTTAGCGTTGCATAAGCCACCAGCGCGTACACCGCCAACGCGGCGCCCAGCGACACCCCCAGCATTCTCCCAGCAAACTTTCGCTTCATGAGACTCCTCTATTTTCGTGACCCGCGCACGACAGGACAAACAATGGAACAACGCCGCGACAACCCCGCGACAGCCATTAACGCAGCAAACGCAATACCTACAATACCTACTCCACCCGATGCGCACCGAACCACGTAGCCGCCTCGAACTGCAGGTCGGCGAGCACAGCCGGCGTCAACACCTTGAAATCCACGCATGAGCCAATGCTCGAATCCAGCTCCGGCGCATCGCCTCTTTCGGTGGCCTGAGAGAGCCGCAAAAGCCCACCAAGCGGACCTTGGCCATCGACAATCGCAGCACACATTTCTTTCGATAACTTCAGCAGATCCATGATCTCGACCGGCGGCAAATCCACTACCACATGCACGAGCGAAAAGATGCCGGTCATGAAGGCGGCATCGGCGAATTCCTCGCTCGATGGCCACATGACACGCGCCGCCAGTTCCATGAAACGCGCGCGGGTACCGACCAGTTGCACCAGCGGGTCCGAACGCCACGGCAAGTGGCGGCCATCGGCATAGAGCAGCAGCTGGGTCCAGCGCGAAATCTGCCGGGTGCCGGTCGCGGCAATGGCCTCGCGCAATGACGACACCGGCCGGCTCAATTTGAACGCGCTCGAATTGGCTAGCCGCAGCAACTGCACGACCACGTTCGGATTGAGCTTCAGCTCGGCCTCGAGTTCGCTGATATCAGGCTCGCCCGACAGCACGCCCAGAAGACGCAGCAATGCCGTGCGCGACGGATTTGAGCGACGCGTCACTAGCACTTGCGGACGGGCGAAGAAGTAACCCTGGAAGAGGTCGAAGCCGAGCTTGCTAGCTTCTTCGAAGTCCTGATGCGTTTCGATCTTTTCTGCGATCAGGGTCTTGCCATGTTGCTTGAGCGTCGCCGCGAGTTCGGGCAGGTCGGCGCGCTGCGTGGCAAGGAAGTCGACCTTCACGTAATCCACGTAAGGCAACGCTTCGTGCAAGGGTTCGGTGAGCGACACGACGTCGTCGAGGGCGAACTGGAAGCCGGCCGCGCGCAACTGGGCGCAGCGCTTGAAAAGTTTGGCGTCGAAGGTGACGGTCTCGAGAATCTCGAGCACGAAGCGCTCGGGCGGCATGATGTGGACGATGTCGTCGAACAGCAGGTCACGGTTCATGTTCACGAAGCCGCGGTGATCGCCCAGCACCGCCGATAACCCGATCTCGCCAACCGTACGCGCGACAACGTGGGCGGTCGCCTGCACGTCGTCGAAAATACGCGCGCGATTGTCCGGGCTATCGCGAAAGAGCAGTTCGTAGGCATGCAGCGCACCGCTGCGATCGATGATCGGCTGGCGGCCGAGATAGACGCTTTCCGGCTCGCGAAGAACGGGCGCGGCAAGCTCCGCTGCGTCCTTCGGCGCCGCCGCAGGGCTGTCCGCGGCGTTGCGCGCGGCGCGCCGGGTCGGGTTCCGATCAACCGGCGGCATGGTCGGACCTGCTGCGTTCGCACGAGCACTTGGGCTCGATGCAATGGACGGCCATTGCCGAGATATCGTGCGGCATGACGCACGACATGACGCGTGCGTTCAGCGTGTTCAATACGCCTGGCTTCAGGGCCGGCTCCGGCAATCGGCTTGGGGACGCGATCATGGCGTGCAGCAATGGAACGGTGTTGACTGAATGGCGACCAGACAGCGGTTAGCTCAAACGATTAGCTTGAGAGGTTGGCCTAAGGGCCAGCTACGGGTCAGCTAAGGATTCAACTTACGGACTTAACTTACGGACTTAACTTACAAACACAAAGAGCGCAATGAGCGGTCGGACAGCGGCCAGACGATAGCTCACCACCACGCTCCGCGCACCAACTGACCGGTTCAGCATTTGTAACTATCAAGCCGCACTCTACCCCAAATCGTGATGTCGACAAATTGCGTGAAACCCGCCGGGGCCGTGGCTCTCGGGCGCTCTGCTATTCCTCTAAAGAATTTCGGGGCACAACCGTTAACTTGCAAAGAACGCGTCCGAGTCGCGGTTACCGAATTTTTCGGTGGCTCACGCCCGTATCGCCGCACCATCACCAGCAGATGCCCGATGCAGCGCGCTTGGCCGGACAGCGTGCGCCGCGCCTCTACCGGCCCGGTGCGCAATCAGACAGGCTATAAACCGAAACATGCCAGTAAAACGGATCACCGCCCAGCGCTTGAATGCATGGATCGCCCTAGCCGGCCAAACCAGCGCCACCGTGCGCGCGACGATCAGGACGTTGATCGCGACCACGTTCCCAAGCGGCGTCGTCAGGTTCGCTACAGTGGAAGCCACGCCTGCGCCCGTGCTGGCCACGGGTGGCCGTGACCCCCTTCTGCCCCTGCCCATGCCGCTCACCCTGCCCGGATCGACGTCGCAGGCTGCACGGGGGAAGAAAGCAGGACGGACCGTCGCAGCTTCGCCTTCGCCCGCGCCGCTTCATCTATTGCATCCTCCAGCGGTCAATGAAGCTGAGCGCGCCCCAAGCGCCGGCTCGGAAGCCACCGAAGCCACCCTCGCCGCGGTCGATTTCGTGGCGCAAGTGGATGCCTCGCTGCGGTTTTGCTATGTATCGGCGAGAAGCATCGAGTTCCTGGGTTATCACCGCGACTACCTGAGCTCGCTGACGTTGCATGAGCTAGTGCCTTCGCATGAAATCGATGAACTCGATGCGCTCGTCGCGCGTGCACAACAAAGCGGCAAGCTGGAGACCGCGACGCTGCATCTGCTGAAATCCCTGACCACGCCAATCCTCGTTGAACTGCGGATCCTCGCCACGCACCCGCCGGATCGGCCCGGCTTCGCGCTCGCCGCATTTGAGGTCTCGCACTGGCGTGACCGCGAAACCGCCCTGCAGCACAAGCTGCATCACGATCCGCTGACCGGCCTCGAGAATCTGACCGCGCTGAAAAGCGCGATCGATACCGCCGAGGCCGAGGCCGTTCATACGCACACGCACGCGGCGTTGCTGCTGGTGGATATCGACGACTTCCAGCGCATCAATCGCGCGCTTGGCTACGACGCTGGCGACGACATGCTGCGCGAGACCGCTCGCCGCATCCAGCATGCAGCACGTGCCGGCGAGCGTGTGACACGCGTCGCCAGCGACGAGTTCGCCGTGCTGTTGTCGGCCGGCACCTCGGCCGAAGCAGCCTCGGCGGCCGAAGACGTCGCGCGACGGGTGTTGAGCGCGATTGCGCAACCCTACCGGTATCGCGGACAACATACGCATTTGTCGGCGAGCATAGGCGCTGCCATCTTCCCCGACGCGGTCGAGCAAGCCAGCAACAGCCTGCTGCGCATGGCCGACCATGGACTGGCGCAGGCGAAGACCTCAGGCGGCAATATTGTCGTGTTCCATGTCCCCGACGACGACCCCCGCAACGCCGAGCGCCTTAACCTGGAAGCCGATCTTTACGAAGGCGTGCGCAACGGCGAGTTTTCGCTCCACTTCCAGCCGATCACCGAAAGCCGCGGCGGCGGCGTGGTTGGCGTCGAAGCGCTGATCCGCTGGCAGCATCCGGTACACGGCCTCGTTCCCCCGACAGCGTTCATTCCGCTCGCGGAATCGATCGGCCTGATCAACTATCTTGGCAACTGGGTGCTCAAGGCTGCGTGCATGCAATTGGTGCAGTGGGACCTCGAAGGTTTCGTGCTGGATTACGTTTCGGTGAACGTCTCGCCGCAGCAATTCCGCGACAAGCGTTTTACGCAGAATGTGCAAGAGGCGCTGCAGCTGACAGGGCTCGACCCGCGCCGGCTCGTGTTCGAAATCACGGAAAGCCTGCTGATGCATGATCCGGAAGAAGCGACCCGCCTGCTTGAAACGCTGGCGGCGCTGGGCATTGCCTTCGCCGTCGATGACTTCGGCACCGGCTATTCCAGCCTTTCTTATCTGCAGCGCTTCCCGCTGTCGAAGCTGAAGATCGATCGCAGCTTCATCGAAAACCTGCTGACCTCGCGCAACAACCAGGCAATCGTGGCTGCGGTCGTGGGCCTGGCAAAATCGCTGGGGCTGGAACTGGTGGCGGAAGGTGTGGAGACAGAGGCGCAGCGCGAACTGTTGATTGAGATGGGCTGTGACCAGATCCAGGGCTGGCTGATCAGCAAGGCCCTGCCCGCCGGTGACCTGATGCGTTGCTTTCAGGATAAAACGCTCTTTCTCCAGGCGCCTTTATAAGATACCGTCACGTTTTTGCGTCGGCAGGGCCAAAGACGGGGGCTATTGCAGCGTTTCATTGATGGTCTGCTGTAAAGCTTCCGCGTCACCGCGCCGTTATAGTGTCATGCAGGACTTGTGCAGGATTTATGCAGACTTATTTCCGCGCATTACACTTCGACCCAGGTCGACGATTCAAGACGCGCCGGGCACCCGGTCCGGAACGTGTAAGGCATTGACACCAATCGCATGGCAAGCAACTCCAAAGCCGAATTACTGGACAAGCTGTGGGCCCGCATGAGCGAGCGCGGAGACTTTCCGATGCTCTCCCAGGCTCTGCGCACCACTGTGTCCGCAATGAGCGACGACGACCTGGACTTCACCGCCCTGGTCCAGGTCGTTCTGTCCGACTTCGGCCTCACGCAGAAGGTGTTGCGCCTCGCCAACTCCGCGATGTACATCTCGTTTGGCGGCAACATCACCACGGTAACCCGCGCGCTGATGGTGCTCGGCATGGACGCGGTCGGCCACCTGGTGGTCGGGCTGAAGCTGGTCGATCACTTTCATCAAAGCGCGCCACGGCGCATCGACGCCAAACTCGAACTGAACCGCACGCTGCTGTCTGGCACCGTTGCGCGGCAAGTGACTGAGCACAGCGAGTTCCGGGCGTCGGAAGAAGCCGTGGTCTGCACGCTGATGCGCCAGATCGGCAAGCTGCTGGTGGCGTTCTATCTTGAGACCGAGTGGGATCAGTTGCGCCGCAAGGCCACGGCCGAGCATATTAGCGACAGCCTCGCGTGCAGCACCTTGCTCGGCGTCACCTTCGAGGAAATCGGCATGGAAGCCGCGGACCGCTGGCGCCTGCCGGAGACTATCCGCACCGGCATGCTGACGCGCGACCCGCTCGCCCCGATCGATGAAAAAACGCCGCGCCATGTGCGCTGGCTGCAGGCGGTCACCAACTATTCCACCGAAGTCGCCGATGCGCTCACCGCGCAGCATGTCGACGAGATGCATCGCGAGACATCGCTGGTGGACATCGCGAACCGCTACAGCCGCGCGTTGCTAACCGATGCCGCCACGCTCGCCGCGATGAGTCTCGCGCTCGCGAACGAGGACTCAAACGACGGCGTGATGCGGGAGATCGTGGAACTGCGCGCGGACGCCGATGCCATCGCGCGCGCGGGGTTATCGGCGGAAGCGCGGATTGCCGCGGGGCTTGAAGACTTGCGCTCGCTGCCGTCGAAGAACGCGCTGAGCGCGGTGCTTGCGCTGGCCTCGGAAGCGGTGCTGGCCGGGCTCGCGTTTTCGCGCACGGTGGTATTCGTGCGCCAGTCCAACAATGAGTTCCACGCGCGGCTCGGACTGGGGGCGGGCGTGGAGAATTTGCTGCCGTCGCTGACATTTCCCGCGGCGTTCGAGCCTGACGTGTTCCACTTGGCGATATCGAACCCGGTCGGGATTTTTATCGAGAATGCTCGCGATCCGCGGATTGAAGCCCGCTTGCCGCGCTGGTTCAAACCATCATTCGGCGACGCGCACGCGTTCGTGCTGCTGCCCGTGAAGGCGAACGGCTCGACCGTCGCCATGCTTTACGGCGACTGGACACAAGCACAGAACGTACGCAAGATCACGCCGCCGGAAATGGCCGCGCTGAATGAACTCATGCGCGAATTGAGTCGTTTTTTTTCTAATGCGGACTGGAAGGAAGTGGAGTTGCTTTAGCGTTTTTGGCGCTTCAACGGTCGCGCTGCCGATTCATGATCACAAACCGGCAACGCGACGGCGAACGGCCTCTCCTCACTCCCGCCAGAGTATCGCCACCGCCTGATCGCCGTACTCCACGATATACCCGCCATGCTCGCGCTGCCATTCACGCGCGGCGTCGGCGCCGGCAAACCACACTTTCTCGTAGTCGCCGAAAGCGCCCGCATCGAAGCGGTATCGGTCGATGATGGCGGGCTCTCGCGTGTCGAGCACCGGCTTGCAGGCGTCCCAACCGAAATGACCCAGCTCGACGGCCAGCATGTTCAATACGTGCTTGAGCTGAACCTCGGTGCGCGTTTTGTGAAGCTCCGCGAGTGTATCGGCACGGGTGACGCCCGCGGCCAGCAAGCGGCGCACGACGGGCATCGCCGTGCTTGTATTGTCCGCGTGAGCGCGACGAAGCAAGCGGCGCGCGTGGCGTCGAAGAAATTCGGTGTTGGTGAGTTCGGAATTGGCAAAGCTGGGACAGGATGTTGACCACATGACGTTTCTCCTTGTTGCGCCGTTCTCGCTGCGGCTAAAGGTTCAACGTTGCGGTTTATCCATGTGAAGCGATAACGCGTGACAGGTGTTTTCACTTTCGCGAGACCGGGCGCCCTGCCGCACCCGTCGCGAATTCTAGAACAAAGGCTTGCGGTTCTGCAAGCCTGCATTCGTCGATTAACGTGCACACCGCGTTACATCACGCGAGTTGAAACTTGCCGACCAGTTGTTTCAATGCATGCGCCTGATCGTCCAGCGACTGCGCCGCGGCGGCCGCCTGCTCGACCAGTGCCGCATTCTGCTGCGTACCCGCGTCCATTTGCGTCACGGCGAGATTGATTTCCTCGATACCGCTGCTTTGCTCCGCCGAAGCCGCCGAAATCTCGCCCATGATGTCCGTCACGCGCTTGACTGCCTTCACGACCTCTTCCATCGTCGCGCCGGCTTCGTGCGCGAAGGTCGAGCCATCGGAAACACGCGCCACCGACGTGTGGATCAAGCCCTTGATCTCCTTCGCCGCCGCTGACGAACGTTGAGCAAGATTGCGCACTTCGCCTGCGACGACTGCAAATCCACGGCCCTCTTCGCCCGCCCGCGCCGCTTCGACGGCCGCATTGAGCGCGAGAATGTTCGTCTGGAACGCGATGCCTTCGATCACCCCGATGATGTCGCCAATACTCTTTGCGCTCGCGTTGATCTGTTCCATTGTCGCGACCACGCGCCCGACCACCACGCCACCCTTCTCCGCAATCTCCGACGCGTTGTAAGCCAGCGAGCTCGCCTGCTTCGCGTTCTCGGCGTTCTGGCGTACGGTGGATGTCAACTCCTCCATGCTCGATGCCGTCTTTTCCAGCGCGACGGCCTGTTGCTCCGTGCGCTGCGACAAGTCCACGTTGCCCTGCGAGATTTCGCTGGACGCCGACGCAATTGCTTCCGCGCTGGCCGCGATTTCGCCGACCGTCGTCGATAAATCCTTCTGCATGCCGGAGAGCGCGTGAAGCATGCTGGTGTTGTCGCGCTTTGCGATCGAGATGCGGTTCGACAGGTCGCCCGCCGCGATCCGGCTTGCAATTTCCATGGCGTAGACCGGTTCGCCGCCGAGCTGCTTCGCCAGTCGCCGCACAACCCATTCGCTCACCGCGAGCGCCAGCACGATCAGCCCGAGCGTCAGCAGCGCCACCATCACAAACGACTCGTGATAAATGGAAGCCGCCGAGTCGATCGTCGCCTTGGCCGCCGCGCCACGCTGTTCAATCAGCGCATTCACGAGCTTTTCCAGCTTGGCGGTTGCCACCAGCAGCGAGACGTCCATGATGCCGACCTGCCAGTTCATCTGCGACAGGTCGAGCGGTTGTTCCTTCACCAGCTTGACGAAGGTCCGTAGATCAGTGCTCCACGCGCCAACGGCCGTCGCCAGGCGCTTCTGGTCACCGGTCGGGTCCGCATAGTTTTGCAGGTTATGTTGCTCGCGGCCGATATCAGCGAGCGCATGTTCGATGTCCGTACCCAGCTCGTCGCGCTCTTTCGCGGTGGTCGCGGTGAGCAGCATCTTTTGCGAGCGGCTCGCGCGCAGCACGGCGCTGCGCAGTTCTTCAACGTCCCGGCTGGCGACATACCCCTCGCGATAGATGGTTTCCGTCGACCCATTGAGACGGCTGATCTGCGTCAGCGCAATCACGCCGATAACCAACGTACCGACCAGCAACAACGCGAACGCGAGGCGAAGCGACGCCTTGACCGACAACGAACGGCCGCTTGTGCCGGTGATCTTGGCCATCGCCCGGGAGGCGGCCTTGGCGCCGCCGTCAGGAATAAATCCAGCGCCGGGATTGCCCCGTAGCGAAAACGGTTTCATCTATTGAATTCCCCAGTTTTGATTGGCATCGCACGGCCTGCTTCTTGGGCGGGCCACACGGCTACATCAATGGTCTACGGCGGGAAACGGCGCTTCTTTAGATGTGTTTTCCGCACATGTTGCAAACTGATGTCGGTCTCACCAAAAGCGGGCGCCCGGGCTCCACGTGGGGGCAAATTACTGTCCGTTTCGCGACAAATTTTGGCCGGACAATGCGTAGAGGACACATTAAAATTATCACCAGACGGCGCATCCGGTTGCTTTCACGCGCTTCTGACGTGCTGCTGACGTGCTTCTGACCGACCACGAAATACGACGAGAGACAACTTCAAGCCACCATCATGCAGACAAGTATCGATAAAAGCGCGCTCGGCGCCGCCCCCGCCTTGAGCCCTGCCGTTTCGCGAACGGCCTTCTCTGTGCTCGGCGCGATCAGTTTTGCGCATTTGCTCAACGACATGATCCAGTCGCTGATTCTCGCCATTTACCCGATGTTCAAAAGCGAGTTTTCGTTGTCGTTTGGGCAGATCGGCTTGATTACGCTGACTTACCAGATCACGGCGTCGCTGCTGCAGCCGCTGGTCGGCTTATATACCGACAAACATCCGAAACCGTATTCGCTGCCGGTCGGCATGGGTTTTACGCTGTGCGGTTTGTTGCTGATGTCGATGGCCGGAAGCTTTCCGGTATTGCTGGTCGCCGCGGCCCTGGTCGGATGTGGATCGTCAATCTTCCATCCCGAATCTTCGCGAGTGGCGCGGATGGCATCGGGCGGACGTCACGGGCTTGCGCAGTCCGTGTTCCAGGTCGGCGGCAATGCGGGCAGTTCCCTCGGGCCCTTGCTGGCCGCGTTGGTCGTGATGCCGCATGGGCAACGCAGCATTGCGTGGTTCTCGGCTGCGGCGCTCCTCGCCATCTTCGTGCTGGCCAACATTGGCCGCTGGTACCAGCGTCACCCGGCGGTGAAGAAGTCGCGTGCCTCGGCCGCTGTGTCGGCCTTGCCGCGCAATAAAGTCATGCTCGCCATGACGGTCCTGATGTTGCTTGTGTTTTCGAAGTACTTTTATCTCGCCAGCATCAGCAGCTACTTCACGTTTTACCTGATCAGCAAGTTTCATTTGCCGGTGGAAATCGCACAGGTCCATTTGTTCTGGTTTCTCGCAGCCGTGGCGGTGGGCACGATCGTGGGCGGTCCGGTAGGCGACAGGATCGGCCGCAAGGTTGTGATCTGGGTATCCATTCTGGGCGTCGCGCCGTTCACGCTGATGCTGCCGTTTGCGAACCTGTTCTGGACCGGCGTGTTGTCAGTGGTGATCGGGCTGATCCTGGCTTCCGCGTTCTCGGCCATCCTGGTTTATGCAACCGAGCTGATTCCCGGCAAGGTCGGCATGGTCGCGGGATTGTTCTTCGGCTTTGCGTTCGGCATGGGCGGCATCGGCGCAGCAGTCCTCGGCCATCTGGCTGACGCGACGAGCATCGATTATGTCTATAAGGTTTGTTCGTTCCTGCCGCTGATCGGAGTCCTGACGATCCTGCTGCCAAATACCCGGGATGCGAAGGACAAAACGGTAACGGCAAAAGCGTGATGATCACGGTCATGTGAGCAGAACACACATCCGACCGGCGAACGCACAACTCTAAAACGAGTTTTCGTGTCGACGTTCCAGGAGCCCCACAAGGTTGTCACTTGACAACCTTGTGGGGCTCCTCTAATATGGGGCTAACGATGACTCGATCACAGCATCAGAAGAAGGAAATTGAAGAAGCATTGCGGCACGCCGAAACGCATGGCTGGCGCGTCGAACAAGGAGGGAGCCATGCGTGGGGACGGATTTATTGTCCATTCAACGCGGCTGAGTGCCGCTGCGGCGAGTTTTGTATTACCAGTGTGTGGAGCACGCCGAAAAACGCGGTGAATCATGCGCGAGCCATCAAGCGCGTGGTCGACAACTGCACGCTTCAGGCAGGTAAAGTTCCGGACAATCAGCGGTACCCATTAAGGTAACACCATGGAATACACGTTCACATTGAAGTACCGGTTGTCGGAAAACGCCTGCGATCACGAAGCGTTGATCGGACGTCTGGGTGCCGCAGGATGCGACGACGCATTGATCGGCGTAGGTCAGCCGGGTCGGATTGCACTGGCATTTACGCGTGAAGCAGACAGCGCGCAAGCAGCATTGACGAGCGCATTGAAGGACGTCAAGTCGGCCGTTCCGAGCGCCACTCTGGTGGAGGCTTCACCGGATTTTGTCGGCCTGACCGACGTCGCCGACGCAATCGGCGTAACGCGTCAGAACATGCGCAAGTTAATGCTCACGAACGCGGATACGTTTCCTTCGCCGGTGCACGAAGGCAGCACCGCAATATGGCATCTGGCGGAAGTCATGGACTGGCTTAAGGCCAAAGGCACGTATCAGCTTGAACAAGCGGTTCACGAAATTGCTGAGACGACCATGCAAGTCAATCTCACGAAAGAGACGCAGCGACTCACGCCCCGGGCGGAGCGTGAGTTGCGGGCTTTGGTGAAGTAACGGGAATAACCGCTACTGCCGCGCCAAAGCCTCCTTCACCTGGAGCAGCGCCCCGGCATCCTCGATCATCGGCAGATCGCCGGGGTCGCGCCCTTCTGCCAACGCCGCAATTGCCCGTCGTAGTAACTTGCCCGACCGAGTCTTCGGCAGCATCGCCAGGAAATGGACTCTCGCGGGACGGGCGATCGCACCCAAATGCGCATCCACGCTTCGACAAAGTTCACCTTCAAGCGCTTCACGCGCGCCCTCTGCGTCCAAGGCCTGGGCATCGCGTAAAACGACGAAGGCCAGTGCCACTTGCCCTTTCACGGAATCGGCCACGCCCACCACCGCCACTTCAGCCACGGCCCGGTGACTGCTTAACGCCTCCTCTATCTCACGCGTGCCCAGCCTGTGCCCCGCCACGTTGATCACGTCGTCAGTACGGCCGAGGATGGATACGTAGCCGTCTTCGTCGGTCACGCCCCAGTCGAAGGTCGAATAGAGTTGCTGCCCCGGCACGCTTTCCCAGTAAGTCTTGATGAAGCGTGAATCGTCGCCCCATACCGTCTGCATGCAACCCGGCGGCAACGGATAATCGAGCGCAATCACGCCCTTCTCACCCGGTGCACAGATTTCACCCGTCGCCTCGTTTCGCACGGTCAATGCAAAGCCCATCGAAGGCACGCCCGGCGATCCTAGCTTCGGCGGCAACGCTTCAATACCGCGTGGGATCGCGATCATCGGCCAGCCGGTTTCGGTCTGCCAGTAGTTATCGACGACCGGCTTTTTCAGTGCGCCCTGGATCCACTGCGCGGTGGGTTCATCCAGCGGCTCGCCGGCCAGAAACAACGTGCGCAGACTCGATAAATCCGCTTGCTCCATCAGCTTCGGATCCTGTTTTTTGAGCACGCGCAACGCGGTCGGCGCGGTGAACATCAGGTTGATCTTGTGCTGCTCGATGATCCGCCACCAGATACCGCCATCGGGGCGAATCGGCGTGCCTTCGTACATGACCGTTGTCAGGCCGGCGATCAGCGGTGCATAAATAATGTAGCTGTGCCCGACCACCCAGCCCACGTCCGACGCGGTCCACATGGTGTCCCCGGGCTTGCCCTGGAAGATATGTTCCATCGATGCCGCCAGCGCCACCGCGTACCCGCCCACGTCGCGTTGCACGCCCTTCGGCTTGCCGGTCGTCCCCGACGTATAGAGCACGTACGACGGTTCGTTCGATTCGAGCCAGACGCACGGGACGTGGGCATCGAAGAACTGTTCACGCAACGGTTCGTAGGACACCAGATACGGTGCTTGCAACCTTTCCGGCGCAAGCTGGCGGTCGATCAGCAATACCTTCGGGACTTTATGCGTGGCGCGCGCGAGCGCTTCGTCCACAAGCGGCGTGTAATCGATCACCTTGCCTGCCCGTGCACCCGCGTCGGCGGTAACGATCAGCACGGGCGTGGCGTCATCAATGCGCGCCGCCAGGCTCGGGGCCGCAAAGCCGCCGAAGACGACCGAATGGATGGCGCCGAGCCGCGCGCAGGCGAGCATCGCGAACAGCGCTTCGGGGATCATCGGCAGATAGATCAGGACGCGCTCGCCCTGTTTCACACCGAGCGAGCGCATGACCGCGGCCATGCGGTTCACTTCGGCGTGCAGTTCGGCATAGGTGTAGCGGCGCTCGATGCCGGTTTCCGTCGACACATACACCAGCGCATTTTGCTGAGCGCGTGCGGCGAGATGCCGGTCGACGGCGTTGTAGCAAAGATTGGTTTTACCGCCGACAAACCAGCGCGCGAACGGCGGATTGCTGCGATCAAGCACCTGCTCAAACGGCGTTTCCCAATGGATGCGCCGCGCCTGTTCGCCCCAGAACGATTCCGGATCGTCGATCGAACGGCGATGAGCTTCACGATAAGTCGGCATTCGGACCCCTGTCTGAACCTTTGTCTGGTAGCGGAACGCCACGCCTGAATCAGCGTCAGGCGACAAGCGAATTGCTCCTGAGCATAGTTCAGGCCGTGAGGCGCTGCTAGAGAGGGACGGCCCTGAGTCGACTGCCGGGTGACCGGTTTTGCCACGTGACGTCACCCGCCATCATTTCAACAAAGACCGCGATGCGCCGTTATGGCATCTGCAAGCGCGGCTTATCGGTGGATCGGGATTTCTCCAGATCGCTTGCTGAATGCTTGAGCAGCACGGGCGCGAGTTCGCCCGCCACCCGCATGCTGGACACCACAACCAAACGCACGCCGCCGCCCTGCGTCGCGGCGCGCACAGCTTCCCGCGTCGATGCCCGCGCTTCTATCCTCGGCTCTATCACAATGAATCCCCGGCAAAAAAGGGCGAGAGCGTCCCGGTGGGAACGTAGCCATGCGCTTCGGAGGCGCGTGTCATCGGCGGTTTCATCGGCGTCATGATCCGACACGATCACAAACGGCGTTTTCAACGATAACAACCGCTGCATCTCTGCGCCCCAGCCGAACGCGTAGCCCGCCTGCACCGCGCGTCGACGCAAACGCACGAGCGGAAAGCGGCTGGCGTCGTGCATGCGCTGATCGGGAATACCGAATGCGTCGGACGCATCGATAACGATGGCGGAGCTAATGGACTTGGCCAAGGGAGTTGGGGTAGCAATCACAGCGGTCTCGTACTCCAGAAATTCATGGCTAATGCAAGGTTTGCGACTATCGGACGACGTGAAAACCGGGGTCGCCGGGGCTGCTTCGCGATGTCGCTGATATCGCCGGTGGGTTGCGCTACTTCGGCGAGCCATGCGCGGCGCGTGGTCTCGATCACCTGTGCGGTGGTCGCGGACATTGCGCGCTGTGCCCGGCTGGAGTCGGGCGTCGTTTCGGTCATGCGGACCTCCTGTCGTCTCGAACATTGTAATTGCGAATCATTCTCAATTACAAGAGAGATTTTTGGGGAGCGAGTCGAGGGGCGATAGAAGAGATGCGGATGATGAAGACGCACGTGGGGAGAGGCGGCACGGGTGGCCCGCCACGCAGATAAGCTCGCGACAAATTCGCTGTTACTTTCTGAGTGTAGAAAGGAGACAGATCGCGCCGCTGGGCTTGGAAAATTCCCAGACGCTAAAGACGACGGTTTTCAGGAAGAGAAGACGCGCGTCGCCTATGCAAGCTCACGCGGCGGAGACAGTCGCCGAATTCCCGCCGAAAGTGGATGCTCAAGAAGGACTACGTACGTCGCCTATGGAAGCCCACACGGCCAGAAACCGCCGCAAGATTCCCGACGAATAGGTTCCACCGAGCGCATGCAGGAACTCGAGGAAGGATTCGGGCGCGTCGGCATCGGCGGTATCCGAGACCGTGCGCACAACCGAGCATGCAACACCGTGCTCGAAACATACTTGCGCGAGCGCCGCGCCTTCCATCTCGACCGCCAGCGCGTCAGGCAACGCTGCGCGCAGCGCATCCACCTCGGCATGACTCGATACAAACCGGTCCCCGCTCACGATCAGCCCGCGATGCAACCGTGGCGGGTGCACACCAAAACGCGCCTCCAGCGTAGCGTGTTCATCGGCGAGGAATGCTCTGCATGCTTCTGCCAGCGCGCTATTCAGCGTGGCATCGCCGGGAAAGCGCGCCATGCCGAGCAATGGCACTTCAAAGCGCGGAAATAGCGGCGACGCGTCGAGATCGTGCTGCATCAGTGTTTCACCAATCACGATATCGCCAACACGCACGTCTTTCCGGACGCCGCCAGCGACGCCGGTGAACACAATGGCATTCACGCCGAACACGTGGATCAACGCGCTCGCGGTCGCCGCTGCGGCCACTTTTCCGACGCGCGCGAGCGTCACGACGCACGGCACGCCATGCGCGATGCCGACGTGATATTCGCGCCGGCCGATGGTCTCGGTACGCACGTCACCGCCCACGCGCATCGATTCGATCAGGTCGCCCAGTTCCTGCGGCAACGCGGCCATGATGCCGAGACGTCTCACGCTCGCGGTCATTCCACCGCCTGCAACTTCGCGACCGCCAGCGCGAGCCACTTCTCGCCGTGTCGCTTGAAGCGCACGTGTGCACGGGCATCGGCGCCTGCACCTTCAAGCCCGATCACCGTGCCTTCGCCAAACTTGTTGTGAAACACGGCCTGACCGACCTTGAAACCGGTGTCGGCGGCGCGCTGGCTGTTGGCGAACGCGGGCAGTGGCTTGCCGGCATCCGGATCGGCATACGCGGCGCGTTCCTTGTCGGGCTTGGCGAACCAGTCGCGGCCCCAGCCGGCGTTATCTGCTCGGCCGCCCCATCGCGCGCCCGCCTCCATCTTGGGTGTCAGCCACTTGAGCGAGCCTTCCGGGAGTTCATCGAAGAAACGGGAACGAATGTTGTAGCGCGTCTGGCCATGCAACATCCGGCTTTGCGCAAACGACAAATACAGCCGCTCCTTCGCGCGCGTGATCGCCACGTACGCCAGTCGCCGTTCCTCTTCGAGTCCGTCGGTTTCCTGCGCGCTGTTCTCGTGCGGGAACAGGCCTTCTTCCAGGCCCGTGATAAACACCGCCATGAATTCAAGGCCCTTGGCTGCGTGCACCGTCATCAGTTGCACGGCGTCCTGACCGGCTTGCGCCTGGTTATCGCCGGCTTCGAGCGATGCGTGCGACAGGAACCCGGCCAGCGGCGTCATGGTGTCGGGATTTTGCGCAGGATCGGCGGGGCTTTCCGGGTCGAGCACATCGACTGACGGATCGTCGGTCGCCAAGCCGATTTCCGGCGCGTTCGTCGCGCCCGGACGAAGCGGAATGGAGCGCGCGGGGGTATCGAGCCCGTAGCCCTCCTCCTGCACGAACGCCGCAGCGGCGTTCACCACTTCCTGCAAGTTCTCCAGCCGGTCCTGACCCTCGCGCTCGTTCTCGTAATGCGTGGCGAGACCACTTGCGCGAACCACGTATTCCACCGTTTCCGGCAGGCTCATCTGCTGCGTTTCGGCGCGCATCTTGGCGATCAGTTGCGCAAACGCGCCGATGCTCGAACCCGCCTTGCCCATCACGTAAGGAACGGCGGCAGCCATCGAACAGTTGTGGAGGCGCGCGGCGTCGGCCAGTTGCTCGATCGACCTTGCACCAATGCCACGCGTCGGAAAATTCACGACGCGGGCGAACGCGGTGTCGTCGTTCGGGTTGTCGATCAGGCGCAGATACGCCAGCGCGTGCTTCACTTCCTGGCGTTCGAAGAACCGCAAGCCGCCATACACGCGATACGCAATGCCCGCGTTCACCAGCGTGTGTTCGATGGTTCGCGACTGCGCGTTGCTTCTATACAGGATGGCGATTTCGCCGCGCGCCGAGCCGGCATGGATCATCGCCTTGATCTCCTCGACGATCCACGCCGCCTCCTGCGTATCGGTCGCGGCCTCGTACACGCGCACGGGTTCGCCGTGACCGGCGTCGGTGCGAAGATTCTTGCCGAGGCGCCGCGAATTCTTGGCGATCAGGAAGTTGGCGGTATCGAGAATATGACCGTGCGAGCGATAGTTCTGCTCCAGCTTGATCATGTTGCGCACGTGGTACTCGCGCTCGAAGTCGTGCATGTTGCCGACGTTCGCGCCACGAAATGCGTAGATGGACTGATCGTCGTCGCCGACTGCGAAGATGGCGTTGTGCTCGCCAGCCAGCATTTTCAGCCACGCGTATTGCAGCTTGTTCGTGTCCTGGAATTCATCGACGAGGATGTTGCGAAAGCGCGCCTGATAGTGCGCGCGCAGCGGCGGATTGTGCGCGAGCAATTCGTAGCAGCGCAGCAGCAGTTCGGGGAAATCGACCACGCCTTCGCGCTGGCATTGCTGCTCGTAGGCTGCGTACAGCTCGACGAACTTCATGTTGAAGGAATCGGTCGCGTCGACATCTTTCGGGCGCAGGCCTTGTTCCTTGGCGTTGTTGATGAAGTACTGGAGATTTTTAGCCGGATATTTCTCATCGTCGATATTCAGGCCCTTCATCAGGCGCTTGATTGCCGACAACTGGTCCGCTGTATCGAGGATCTGGAACGTCTGGGGGAGGCCTGCGTCGCGGAAATGGGCGCGCAGCATGCGGTTGCAGAGGCCGTGAAAGGTGCCGATCCACATGCCGCGGGTGTCGATGGGCATCATCGCGGTCAGGCGCGCCATCATTTCCTTGGCGGCCTTGTTCGTGAAGGTGACGGCGAGAATGGTCGTGGGCGAGGCGAACCCCTGCTGGATCAGCCAGGCGATACGCGTGATGAGTACGCGCGTCTTGCCGCTGCCCGCGCCCGCGAGGATAAGCGCCGGCTCGTTCGGCAGCGTGACGGCGGCGAGTTGTTCAGGGTTCAGATTGGCGAGCAGATCGGGCATGAGGGGAGTTTTCCGGTGGGATGGGTATTATAAATCGAGCGGGGATGGTCGGCGGCGGTTAGGGTGGGGGGTAGTGGTCAGGGGTCGTTAGTGGTCGGGGTTGATGCCGGGTTGCTGCTTTCCAAGTCTTCGCGCATTCCCTTCTGGCTGATTTTTTTCGCGCTGTTAGCCACTGCGCGTGGCGGCGCGTCATTTCTGATATGACTTTCCGTGTCAAGCGGTGTTGTTCAGGTTTTAATTTC
>NZ_LMUF01000029.1 GCF_009766085.1 Burkholderia sp. S171
CTGGCGCAAACGGGGACGTTCATATAAAAGAAATGACGCGCCGCCACGCGCAGTGGCTAACAGTGATAAAGAGAAAATCCGACTCACGCAGACCACTGACACCGAAAGCACCACCCCGGCATAGACTCCGACCGCTAACCCCAGACCCTAGCAACCCGACCCGACCCCACCCCACCCCACCCCCGTCCGCCCCCCCGTAAAAAAACCGAGTGCGAACGATCCCCCCTTGGCGCATGATTTGCTGAGTCCTACGAACGCCACTTAACGTGCAATGCCGACAGGCAGCAATCAAAGGAGAACACAATGACCAATCACGTCTACAAACAAATCGAACTCACCGGGTCGTCGACCCAATCCAGCGACGATGCAATCCGTATCGCGCTAGAAAAAGCCTCCAAAACACTCCGCAACCTGCACTGGTTCGAAGTCATCGGCACCCGCGGGCAAGTCGAGGACGGCAAGGTCGCGCACTGGCAGGTCACGCTTAAAGTTGGACTGCGAATCGACGATTAAGATTAATCGCGACGCAGACAACAAAGGCCGCACTTCATCGAAGCGCGGCCTTTTCTTATGACGGAAACGATGACAATCAACAGGTAAGTTTTGCGAAATCGCATTGCCTCCCCACCGGCTTCGCAAACTATCCCGCTCCCAAATTACTTCGGCAACGACCCGTCAACGCCTTCAACATACCAGTTGATACGTTGCAGTTCTGGATCAGTCAGGTTCTGGCCAGCCGCAATCTTGACCGCGCCCGACTGGTCCTTGATCGGACCCATGAAAACGTCCCACTTGCCGCTCTGCAGTTGTTCACGCTTGGCCGCGACAGCTTCCATTCCCTTGGCCGGGACCACGGCGGTATTCACGTCCTCGAGATCCACCGCCTTTTGCGGCATGCCCAGCCAAACCGGGTCGGTCTTGACCTTGCCATCCAGAAGCTGCTGGACCATCGTGTTGTAATACACGCCCCAATGCTGCACCACCGACCCCAAATGCGCGCTCGGTCCGAACTTCTTCATGTTCGAATCCCACCCAAATGCGTACACCTTCTTCTCAGCGGCAGTCGCCAGCGTCGCGTTCGAATCGGTATTCTGCAACAGCACATCAGCACCCTGCCCGATCAACGTTTCCGCCGCCTGCTTTTCCTTACCCGGGTCAAACCAGCTATTGATCCAGATCACTTTCGTATGGATCTTCGGATTCACCGAACGCGCGCCCATCGTGTACGCGTTGATGTTGCGGATCACCTCAGGAATCGGCACCGACGCAACAAAACCCAGCGTATTCGTCTTCGTTACATAACCCGCCGCCACGCCGGCAAGATACGCACCTTGATACATACGGTCATCGAAGACGCCGAAGTTTTTCGCTTTCTTGTAGCCCGTCGCGGTCAGGAACGTAATGTCCGGGTAATCACGCGCCACCTTCAGCTGGAAGTCCTGGTAACCAAAGCTGGTCCCCACGATAACCTTGTTGCCCTTCGCGGCCAGATCGCGGAACACACGCTCCGAATCCGCCGATTCCGGCACGTCTTCGACCCGCGTGATCTTGATCTTGTTGCCGTACTTGGCTTCCACTTCCTTCGTGCCGGCATCGTGGGCAAAGGTCCAGCCTGCATCGCCGGGATTGCCCAGGTAGACGAACGCAATGCCCGGCACATCGGCGGCCCGCGCGGGGCCGGCGACCATCGTGGCGGATAGCGCGAGCATCGTGCCCACGGCTCCAGCTGCGCCCAAGGTGTTCAGCCAGCTTTTCTTCATCGTGCTTCTCCTGTCGATGTTTCGATGGTGTTTGTAAAAATCGTGCCGCAGTGTCATTGGCCAAAATTGGGCCTGTGTTCGGAATATCAGTCCATCTTTCAAGCGCGTCAGCGAGTGCGATGGACGCACCTCATATCGGTGACCAGATGCCGCGTTCACGGCTGCTACGCGCCAACGCCTGACGAGCCGCGCATGCCATTCGCGCTTAGGCGCAGGCTAAGAGGCCGCGTAGGCCACGCCCCAGGCACTCGCCCCCACCCCGCCATCAACTAGCCGCAAAAAACGGCTTGCCGAGCGATGCAGGCGCGTTCAGCTTGATCGTGTTCGGATTGCGCGAAATAAGCACCAGCACGACGATCGTGGCGATGTACGGCAACATGGCGAGAAATTGCGTCGGGATGGGCACGCCGATAGCTTGCGCGTAGAACTGCAGCGCCATCACCGCGCCGAACAGCAATGCGCCAATCAGCAGCCGCCCCGGGCGCCATGTCGCGAACACGACCAGCGCCAAGGCAATCCAGCCGCGCCCGGACGTCAGCTGTTCCTGCCACAAATGCAGGTAGACGATCGAGTAATAACCGCCGGCAATACCCGCCATGCCGCCACCGAAAAGCGTCGCGCCGTAACGTACGCCGACCACCGGAAAACCCACGGAATGCGCGACCGAAGGCGACTCGCCCACCGAGCGCAATACCAGCCCGGCGCGAGTTCGATACAAAAACCAGCTGATCACGCCAAACATGATGAACGCGAAATAACCGAGCGGTGTCAGCGTGAAAAACGCGGGTCCGATGACGGGAATGGACGTAAGACCGGGAATGGGCAGCACATCGATAGTCGCGCGTACCGCCGCCGACGTATAAGGCTTGCCGATATACGCCGAGAACCCAATCCCGAAGATAGTCAGCGATAACCCCGTCGCAACCTGATTCGCGAGCATGGTGATGGTGAGGAACGCGAACACAAGCGACATCAGCACGCCCGCGGCAATCGCGCCCAGAATGCCGAGCCACGGATTGCCGGTGATCGCGGTCACGGCGTAGCCGGTGACCGCGCCCATCAGCATCATGCCTTCCACGCCAAGGTTCAACACCCCCGACTTCTCGGCGACGAGCTCACCTGCGCCGGCGAACATCAGCGGAATGGCGGCGACGACAGCGCTCGATGAAAGCGAACTGGCCTGATTGATATCCATAGGGTTTCTAGTCCGCTTTTCGATTACGAATGTGCATGCGCCGCGACCCGGCGCCGCACGCGATAGTTGACGAACAGGTCCGCGCCCAGCAGGCAGAACAACAGCAATCCCTGGAACACGCCCGCGAGCGCCTGCGGCAATTGCAACGACGTCTGCACTGCTTCGCCGCCGAGATACAGCAACGCCATCAGCAGACTCGCGAGCACGATGCCGACCGGATGCAAGCGCCCGACGAACACCACGATGATCGCCGTGAAACCGTATCCGGGTGACCAGCTCGCCTGCAATTGCCCAATCGGTCCGGCCACTTCGCCCATGCCCGCCAACCCGGCCAGACCGCCACTCAGGAGCAGCGAGGTCCAGATGGCCTTTTTATCGGAGAAACCGGCGTAGCGGGCTGCCAGCGGCGCCAGGCCACCCACATTCATTCGATACCCCGCGAAGCTCTTGCGCATGAACAGCCACACCAGCGGAATCGCGATCACCGTGAGGAATACCGACGCGTTGATCCGCGTGCCCTTCAGCCATGCCCAGCCCCAATCGCTGTAAAGGCGGGGGAATTGCGCCGAATCGCCGAACATCGCCGAGATCGGGAAGTTCATGCCCTCGGGGTCACGCCACGGACCGCTCACCAGATAGATCAGCAACTGGGTCGCGACGTAGGTGAGCATCAGGCTCGTCAGGATCTCGTTGGTGTTGAAACGGCTCTTGAGCAACGCGGGAATGGCCGCCCACGCCATGCCGCCTATCACGCCGCCAATCATCATCAGCGGCAGGATCCACCAGCCGGTGGCATCGCCGACATGAATGGCTATGCCGCCCGCCACGATCCCGCCTAATAACATCTGCCCTTCAGCGCCGATATTCCACACGTTCGCCCGATACCCCACCGCCAGTCCAAGCGCGATCAGGCACAGCGGCGACGCCTTCAGCACGAGTTCGGACCAGCCGTTCACGTTCGACAACGGTTCGATGAAAAAGCCGTGCATCGCGCGCACCGGATCCTGGCCCACGATCGTAAAAATCAAAAAGCCGATGATCAGCGTCAGCACTGCGGCGACCAGCGGCACGGCAAGCTGCATGGCACGGGACGGCGTCGGGCGCGCTTCGAGTCGATAGGGGAAATTCATTGTGTCGGAGCCGTGGTGTCGAGGGCGACGGGGTCGGCACGATTGCCATCGAAGAGACCGGCCATGAAGAGGCCAATTTCTTCTGCGTTAGTCAGACCGGTTTCGCGGACCGGGGAAAGCTTGCCCCGAGCGAGAACGGCGAGGCGGTCGCAGATATCGAAGAGTTCTTCCAGCTCTTCCGATATCACCAGAATCGCCACCCCGCGCGCGGCCAGATCCAAGAGTTGTTGACGGATGAAACCCGCCGCGCCGACATCGACGCCCCAGGTCGGTTGCGCGACCACGAGCACCTTCGGCTCCTGCAGGATCTCCCGTCCCACGATGAACTTCTGCAAGTTGCCGCCCGACAGGCTTTGTGCGAGCGCGCCGTTGCCGCCGCAGCGGACATCGAAGGCGCTGATGCAGCGGTCAGCGAACGCGCGCATGGCCTTCGTGCTGATCCAGCCGCCATGCACCATGTCTTCGCGATATCCGGTGAGCAGCGCGTTTTCCGCCAGCGACATGGCCGGCACCGCGCCGCGCCCAAGGCGTTCCTCGGGCACGAAGGCGAAGCCGAGCGCGCGCCGTCCACCGGCGCTATAACGCGCGGCGGGCTGGCCGACGATCGTGATGGCATCGGGCGCGATATGTTTATCGCGGATCTCGCCAGAGAGCGCGGCGAGCAACTCGGCCTGCCCGTTACCTGATACCCCCGCAATGCCGAAAATTTCCCCCGCGTGCACCGAGAACGAGACGTCCTGCAGCGACGTACCAAATGGATCGGCACTCGCCACCGACAAGTTCTTCACCGCGAGCTTCACCTCGCCCGGCGTATGTTCGCGACGCGTGTAGTCGGGCAGCGAATGGCCGACCATCAGTTGTGCGAGGGATGCGTGGGTTTCCTTGCGTGGATCCACGCTTCCCGTCACCCGGCCGCCGCGCATGACGGTCGCGGTCTGGCACAGCGCCTGGATTTCATCAAGCTTGTGGCTGATATAGAGAATGCTGCATCCCTCCGACGCCAGCCTTCTCAGCACCGTAAAAAGCTTCTTGACCGCTTGCGGCGTGAGCACAGACGTGGGTTCGTCCATGATCAGCAGGCGCGGGTTCTGCAGCAGGCAACGCACGATCTCCACGCGCTGGCGTTCGCCCACCGCGAGACTATGTACGTGGCGTTGCGGATCGACATCGAGCCCGTAATCCGCCGATACCTCGCGAATCCGTTTGCCGAGCGTCTTGAGATCGAATTTATCGTCGAGAGCGAGCGCGATGTTTTCGCCCACCGTCAGCGTCTCGAATAGCGAAAAATGCTGGAACACCATGCCGATACCCAGCTTTCTCGCGGCCGCCGGACTACTAATCTCGACCGGCGCGCCCTCCCAGCGAATCTCGCCTTCGTCCGGCCGCACCGCGCCGTAGATAATCTTCATCAACGTGGACTTGCCCGCACCGTTCTCGCCGAGCACGGCGTGGATTTCACCCGGTTCGACGATAAGCGTCACGTCGTCATTGGCCTTGACGGCGGGATATTGCTTGCTGATGCCGTGAAGCGCGAGGCGCGAAGCAAGCGCGCCGCCCGGCTGAATGGATGAGGAAATGGCGTCGCCCATATGGACTCAGAAAGTGCGGAAATTGCGCAAAACCGGATTGACCGGCATGTCAGCAACGGAAACTTGCAGTCTGCGAGTAAAAGATACCCAAAACGGTGCGGGCCGTCGATTACTCAAAATAGTGCGCGCAATTAGCAACAACACGGTGTTGCACAGCGTGCAACGAACGTGCTTGCGGGTATGCCCAGCTTGACGAAAACTATGTGTCATATTAAAAACGATATGTTCTGCACCCTGGTCGATCAGCCTGACCGTATATTGGAGAGAAGATGAGTCAGCAACGCGAAGCGATCGACACTTACCTGTTACGCGTCCTTCACACCCTCTTGATGGAGCGCAGCGTCACGCGCGCAGCCGTCAAGCTCAATCAGTCACAACCCGCGATCAGCGCGGCGCTCAGGCGCCTGCGCGACATCACCGGCGATCCGCTGCTTGTGCGCGGCAAAGCGGGCATGGTGCCGACCGAGTACGGCCTGCGCCTGCTCGAACCCACGCAAAACGCGCTGCGGGAAATCGAACGCATCAAGGTTCAGCAGCACAACTTCGAACCGTCTACTTCAGTGCGGTGCTACCGCATTGGCTGCCCGGATTATCTGAACGTGCTGTTCGTGCCGACCGTGGTGGAGCGCTTTCGTATTGCCGCGCCCAACGCCACGCTCGAATTTCATTCGCTCGGCCCCGCTTTCGACTACGAACTCGCGCTGGAGGAAGGCAAGCTCGATATCGTCGTGGGCAACTGGCCCGAGCCGCCTGAACAACTGCATCTCTCGAATCTTTTCGTCGACAAGATTGTTTGTCTCGTCAGTTCTAATCATCCGTTTGCCCGCCGCGGCGCACTCACGCTTGATCAATATCTCAACGCGCCGCACTTGGCTCCTACGCCGTATTCCGTTGGCCAGCGCGGCGCGATCGATGTTCATCTGGCTCGCGAGCGCCTCAAGCGCCATGTGGTCGTCACGCTGCCCTACTTCAATCTCGCGCCGTACGTGCTGATCAAGTCGGATCTCGTGTTCACCACCACGCGTCTGTTCGCCGATCACTACGCCAAGTTCCTGCCGCTGACCGTGGTGCCCGCACCGCTCGATTTCCCGCCGATGCAGTACTACCAGCTGTGGCATGAGCGCTGCCATTACTCCGACGAAGTGCGGTGGCTTCGCCACCTCGTCGCCGATGCCACGCGCTCGCTGATCGAAGCGCCTTAGCCTTGATTAGTTGGCCATGGCGATCAGCTGGCCCGCCAGCCGGTTGTGACGCTCGACGATCGGTCCAAGATCGACCGTCGTCAACTGGCCGTGGCGCACGACTACCTTCCCGTCGATAACACTCGTCGATACCTGCGACGGCGCGCAGAACACCAGCGCCGCGACGGGATCGTGCAACGCGCCCGCAAAGCCGTGCTGGCTCAGATCGAAGGAAACGAAGTCGGCTGCCATGCCGGGCGCCAACGCGCCGATATCATCCCGGCCCAGCACCTTCGCGCCGCCCAGCGTCGCGATTTCGAGCGCTTCCCGTGCGCTCATGGCGTCGGGACCGAAACCCACGCGCTGCAATAACAACGCTTGCCGCACTTCGGCGACCATCTGCGCGCCATCGTTCGATGCCGATCCATCCACGCCTATTCCAACCGTGACGCCTGCGTCCCGCATCGCCCGGATGGGTGCAATGCCCGACGCCAGCCGCATGTTCGAACACGGACAATGCGCGACACCCGTGCCCGTGCGCCCAAACAACTCGATACCCGCACGGTCCAGCTGCACACAATGCGCGTGCCAGACATCCGGTCCGACCCAGCCCAAATCCTCCGCGTACTCGGCCGGCGACATGCCGAACTTCTCCCGGCTGTACGTGACATCGTTCACGTTCTCGGCCAGATGCGTGTGCATCGATACCCCGTATTCCCGCGCCAGCAGCGCCGAATCGCGCATCAGCTCACGGCTGACCGAGAACGGCGAACACGGCGCCACGACCACGCGCAGCATCGCGTAACGGCCTTCATCGTTATATGTTTCGATCAGGCGCTGCGTGTCCTTCAGGATCGCGTCTTCTTTCTCGACCACTGAATCGGGCGGCAATCCGCCGTCCTTCTGCCCGACGCTCATGCTGCCGCGCGCCGCGTGAAAACGCATGCCGATCTGTTGCGCCGACGCAATGCTGTCGTCCAGGCGTGAGCCGTTCGGATAAATGTAAAGATGGTCGCTCGACGTCGTGCAGCCCGAGAGCAGCAACTCGGCCATGGCGGTCAGCGTCGATACTTCGATCATCTCGGGCGTCAGGTTCGCCCAGATTTTGTACAGGCTGGTGAGCCAGCCGAACAACTCGGCATTTTGCGCGGCCGGCACAGCCCGCGTGAGGCTCTGGTACATATGGTGATGCGTGTTGACCAGGCCGGGAATCACCAGATGGCCTGACAGGTCCAGCACCTCATCCGCTTGTTGCGGCAAGTCGCTGGTCGCGCCGACCTGCGTGATCCGGTTGCCTTCGATGAATAAACCGCCATTGGCGATCTCGCGTCGTGTCTCGTCCATGGTCACGAGCACGCGCGCGTTCTTCACCAGCAATGTCCGGGGTTTCTGTTGCATGCCGATCTCCGCTATTTCACTGTTTTACCGAGGGCGCAAAAGCATAAAAGCACCGCTTGAATCCGCGCCTGTTACCCGGTTACCCAGCGTCGATCGCCGTCTTCGGGATGCCCAGCCAACCTCTGTGTAAGCCGCTGTGCAAGACGCTACTGTCCGTAGCCAAAAAGCCCCTGACAATGCGCACACTGCCATAGTTGTCTTCACGGACTCGATATGATCGTTAATTTTGGCTCGCGTAGCATCGCCGGGAAGCGGTGGAAAGGGCTGGAACCGGGCTGGAACGCTGACGTTTTCTTTACGAAACCGCAATAAGCGGGTATCCGTTATGTGCTGGCGATTATCTTGCCTATCGCGGGCGTTATGATCGCCGCAACTTTTTACAATGCTGGACACGGCGCGCATCCTCTCACGCCGACGGGTATGTAGCCACGCTTGTGGAGCCTCGATCCGCCGCTGATTGTCAGAACACAGACGAGAACTCAGACGGTTCGATGCGCAGCCGCTCCTCGCACACTATAAGGACAACGCGAATGGGCAAGCTCACAACCCACGTACTCGATACCGCGCACGGTCGCCCCGGCGCCGGTATCAAGGTCGAACTTTTCGTGCTGACCGGCGATGCCCGGCGCGCGCTCCTCACCACGCAGACCAATTCGGATGGCCGTTGCGACGCGCCGTTGCTACAGGACGACGCTTTTGTCGCTGGCGAATACGAACTCGTGTTTCATGCAGGCGATTATTTCGCGGCGAGCGGCGTGGATCTGCCTGAACCACGTTTCGTGAACCGGGTGGTGTTGCGCTTTGGTATTGCCGATGCCACGTCGCACTACCACGTGCCACTGCTGGTCTCGCCTTGGGCGTACAGCACGTATCGCGGTAGCTGAGATCTTCTTTGAGAGTCGATTACTCCGACTGACGCTGTTTGATTTCGATCCGGCGTCCGTCTGAAGTGTGGATAACAGAATTCGTAGTGGAGACGTTTCATGCAAGGCTTTATTGTTGATTGGCTGAATCTTGCTTTGCGCTGGCTGCATGTGGTGGTGGCGATTGCGTGGATTGGCGAGTCGTTTTATTTCGTGGCGCTCGACAACAGCCTGAAGCCGCCTAAGGATCCCGCGGCGACCAAGCGCGGCGTGTTTGGCGAGTTGTGGCACGTGCATGGCGGTGGTTTTTACAACATGCAGAAGTACACGGTCGCTCCGCCGAACATGCCCGACGACCTGCACTGGTCGAAGTGGCCGTCGTACACCACGTGGATGTCCGGCTTTGGCCTGTTCATGGTGTTGTATCTGTTCTCGCCGAGCACGTATCTCATCGATAAAAACGTGCTCGATATGGGACCCGTGGTGGCGGTTTCATCGGCGCTGGGCTTCTTGCTGGCGGGCTGGATTGTGTATGACTCGCTGTGCCGCTTACTGGGCAATCGCGATGGCCTGCTCGGAATCTGCGTGGGCGCCTATGTGGTCATCGCGGCGTGGTTGGCTTGCCATGTGTTTGCAGGGCGTGCAGCGTATTTGATTACGGGCGCGACGTTGGCCACGATCATGTCGGCGAATGTGTTTTTCGTGATCATTCCCGGTCAGCGGAAGATGGTTGCAGCCATGCTCAAGGGCGAAGTGCCCAATGCCATTTATGGCAAGCGTGGCAAGCAGCGTTCGGTGCACAACACGTATTTCACGTTGCCGGTGGTGTTCGTGATGTTGTCGAACCACTACGCGATGACTTACACGCATCCGTATAACTGGGCTGTGTTGCTGATCATCATGCTGGCCGGTGCGCTGATTCGACAGTTCTTTGTGATGCGTCATCGTGGGCAGGTGTTGTGGTATTTGCCGGTGATTGGTGTGCTGCTGATGTTTGGCGCGTTTGCGTGGACGATGCCGAAGGGGGTGCCGACGGTTGCGCCAGTGGCCGGAGCGCCCGCGATTCGTGTGGCCGATATTGAGCCGATCTTGACGCAGCGGTGTGCTACGTGTCATGCAGCTCATCCGACGATGATGGGGGCTGCGCCGGCTGGGGTTTTGCTG
Source organism: Burkholderia sp. S171 (assembly GCF_009766085.1). Lineage (GTDB taxonomy): Bacteria > Pseudomonadota > Gammaproteobacteria > Burkholderiales > Burkholderiaceae > Caballeronia. The sequence continues at coordinate 10,281 of NZ_LMUF01000029.1, forward strand.
GATACGCCTGAGTCGATTTCGTTGAATGCGCAGCGGCTTTATCAGCAGGCTGTGGTGTTGAAAGCGATGCCGCTAGGCAATGTCACCCAGATGACCGATGGGGAGCGGCAGAAACTTGCCGCGTGGTTCCAGGGTGGAGCTTTGAAGTAAGGTTTGAGGTTTGCTCGCGCCGGTGGACCGGGACGGTCAGGTCTGCTGGCGCGGTTGGGTGGGAATGAAGGGCTGGATTGTTGGTCTTTTTGAGGTTGGCGGTCGGGCTGGGTCAATACCGGGGTGCCAGGTTCTTGCGTTAGTGGTCGGGGTCAATGTCGGGTTGCTGCTTTCAGTGTTAGTGGTCTGCGTGAGTCGGATATTCTCTTTATCACTGTTAGCCACTGTGCGTGGCGGCACGTCATTTCTTTGCCCAAAGCGGCAAAGAAACGAAGCAAAGAAAACGCTTTTAACCGCACTACCCTAAGTGTCCACAGCGTGCAGTTTCTATTCATGGGTGCCCCAAAAGCACGGTGCTCGCCAGAGCCACCGATGTGTGAAACCCTCCTTCTCGCGAATCCTGACATAGACACGCTTCGCGACCAGTGCCCTCGGGCAAGCACAGTTGCCCACGAATCAGCACGGCCTCACGCGTATCTGCTGTCTCATTTCTTAATAAGGCTATCGAGACCTATCCGCGCGGCACCCATAATCTCTACGAGGTTCGCAGGTTATCCTGGTTCCGATAGACAATCGAAATCCGGCTAGGTCTGCTAGGTCTGCTAGGTCTTAGTAGGAACGGACGAGAGAGTTCAGGTTATTTCGCGTACTGGGTTGTTCGCGCGC
>NZ_LMUF01000030.1:0-73449 GCF_009766085.1 Burkholderia sp. S171
CCCCAAACCCCAAACCCCCAAACCCCAAACCCCCAAACCCGTCCACCGGCGCGAGCGAACTAAACCACTCCGATACTCGCCCGCCGCGCCCGGCGATCCAACGACGCCGACAGCAACGTCAATCCAAACGCGCCACAGGCCATCACCACGCCAACCCACGGCAACATACTGAGCGAGGCACCCGCGCCAATCGTCATCCCGCCAAGCCACGCGCCCGTCGCATTGCCGAGATTGAATGCACCCTGATTCAACGTAGACGCAAGATTCGGCGCATCGCTCGCGCGATTCACGATCAACATCTGCAACGGCGGAACGATCGCGAAAGCGAGCACGCCCCATACAAAAATGGTGATCATTGCGGGAATGGCAGCGTGCATCGTAGCGGCGAAAATGGCCTGGACCAGGATGATCAATACCAGAAACGTCAGCAGCGAGCGCAGTAGCTTCCAGTCAGCGAGCTTGCCGCCGAGCGTGCTCCCAACAGTCAATCCAAGCCCGAACAACAGCAGCACCAACGTGACCGCGTGCGGTGAAAAACCGGTGACGTCCTCAAGGATCGGCGTGATGTACGTGAACACGGAAAAGAGACTCGCCGATGCCAGCACGCTGACGCCCAGCACCATCAGCACTTGCGGATTCTTGAGCACGTTGAATTCGCGCAGGATGCTCGATTCCCGCATCTCGATGTGCTTCGGCAGGCACACGGCGAGCGCACCCGCCGCACCCAAGCCGATCAGTGTCACCACCCAGAACGTCGCGCGCCAACCGGCCACTTGACCGAGCGCGGTGCCGAGCGGAACGCCGAGCACGTTCGCAAGCGTGAGGCCGGTGAACATCAGCGCAATAGCTTGCGCGCGACGGTTGGGCGCAACCAGGTCCGCCGCGACCACCGAGCCGATGCCGAAGAACGCGCCATGACAGAACGCGGTCAGGATGCGCGCGGCCATCAGCATCCAATAACCCGGCGCAACGGCGCACAGCAGATTGCCGACGATGAACACGCCCATCAGGCTCATCAGCGCTTTCTTGCGCGGCATTTTCGCGGTGACGATAGCGAGAATGGGGGCGCCAATCGTCACGCCCAGCGCATAACCCGACACCAGCATGCCGGCTGCGGGGATGGATACCCCGAGATCCCGCGCGACGTTGGGCAACAAGCCCATGATGACGAATTCGGTCGTGCCGATACCGAACGCGGCAATGGCGAGGGCTAGAAGGGGCAGAGGCATGGGGTAAGCGGTAACTGATGCTGGCCGGTCGCGCGTTATCGGGGTGAAGAACGCAGGCTCGGGCGAGCTGAAGGAATCAAATTGTACCGAACGTTGTCGGGTTTGCTTGGTGAAAACCCTGAGAGTTGTGCAGTTGATTCAACGAGTTGGGTTTTCAGGCTTGTGGGAGGCTCTCGGTGTTGCTTTTTGCCATCGGGCGGACTAGGTTGCGGGTTCCTGCTTTTCAACGAAGGACCTTCATGTCTGCATTCCGGCATTTTTTTCCGTTGATGGTTGCCGCGCTGATGGCATTCGCGGTCGTGCCGGAGGTGTTTGCTCAGGAAGCTGACGCGAGTGCGGGACCCATCCGCACCACCGGCGGCAGCGTGGTGTTCGTTCAGCAAGGCGCCACCTTCGAAGCTCAAATCGATGGCAAGCCGTTCGATCAGCTGAACGCCCGCCGCATTGCGCATTTTGACGAGCCGTCGGGGGCACGGATGATTGTCGAGGCATTCGAGACCGGCTCACCCGAACTTGTTCTCTACGATTTCACCAAGCGTCCGCCCACGGTTGAGCACATGACAAAGCGCATGAAACTCACCGGCGTGTTCTGGCAGCGCGATGAAGTGGTGCTGAAAAGTGCCGATGGCTGGTACAGGTTTCAGCGCGGGACGCTCACGAAACTGACGTCATCGAAGATGACTTATCACTAAGTCCGCACTGCCATCACCCGGTCGCCAGCGACTACGAAAATTCGCTCGCCGTGCGCGCTTGCGTTCACCTCGAAGCCGCCGGTAAACGCGCCGAATGCAGGAAGCACGCCCACATTCGCAGCAAAACGAAAACACGGCAATCGCGCGCTATCGAGCCGGGTCGCGACGCGGTACACCGGATGTTCATGTCCCGCCAACGCATACGCGCCCGTCACGCGCTGCGGGTAATGACACAGTGCCCAAGGCCCGAACCTGTACGGCTCTTCAACCACGTCGAGCGCGAGCACGTCGGGCGGCCCACCGGCATGGCGATCATGATTGCCTTCCACAAGGATCAGCCGCAAGCCGGCATGCCGCTCGCGCCACTCGGCCAACGCGCCGAGCGTAGTCAACGCGTGCGACTCACGTGCATGCAGCAGATCGCCGAGAAACACGATCGTCGCCGGCCGATGCATCAAGATCAAGGTGTCGAGCCGCGCAAGTGTTTCCCCCGTCGAACCTTCCGGCACGGGAATGCCGCGAGCGCGAAACACAGCGTCCTTGCCGATATGCGCATCGGCGACGAACAATGCTTGCCGCACCGGATCGAACGCCGCCCGCGCCGCCGACAACACCAGCGCATGGCCGCCAACATCCACTGTCAACGCCTCGAGCATCATGCGCGCGCCGCCTTTTCCAGATCGGCGAGCATGCGCGCGACACGATCAGACAACTTCTCGGTGCTCACCTTCTCGCGCAACCGCGCGATGATCAGTGGAAACGCAAACGGCGTCGGCTTCTTCGGGCGCGTCAGTGCGAGCCGGCTCGCGCTCATGCTTTTAAGCGCGGCTCGTATCCTGTCAAGTTCGAGTTCCTGCAACATGACCTCCTCTTCGGCCTGCGCAAGCAGCAGATTCCCGCTGTCATGCTGACGAAAAACTTCATAGAAAAGTCCGCTCGATGCCTGCAGTTGCCGCGCACTTTTTTGTTGTCCGGGATGCCCCTGAAAGATCAACCCGGACACCCGTGCGATCTCGCGAAAACGCCGCGCGGCAAGCTCGGACGAATTGAGGCTGGCGAGAATGTCGTGTTCGAGATTATCGGGCGAAAAAAGTCCGTCTTGTATGAGCGTCTCCCAGTCGAAGGGGCGCGCGGATAGCAACTCAAAGCCGTAATCGTTCATCGATATGGAGAACGTACTCGGCTGATCGCGCGCCACGCGCCAGCCGATCAGCGACCCAAGGCCAACATGCGCCATCCGTCCCGCAAACGGATAACAGAACAAGTGATGCCCCTCGCGCGAACGAATCAGCTCAACCAGCAACACGCCCGGCTCGGGCAGCGCCGACCACTTTGCCTGCAATTCGAGCAGCGGCCGCACGGCTTGCATCTCGGGTTCATCGTAGACGCCGTTCATGGCGCGCGCCAGCATCATCAGCGTGGCATCGGCCAGTTCGGACGACAGCGGCATCTTGCTGCCGGCCCATTGAGGCATGGCGCCTCGCGAAGACGTCGCGCGTTTCACGTACGCGGTCATCTCGCGCACCCGCACGAGTTCAAGCGCGCGGCCGCCGAACGTGAATACGTCGCCGGGCTTCAGACGCGAGACGAACGACTCTTCCATCGCGCCGATCCGGCCGCCCGTCATATACGCAATGTTGATGGTCGCGTTGGCCACAATCGTACCGACGTTGTTCCGATGGCGCCGGACCAGGTCCTCACGCGGCACGCGATACACCCCGTCAGCATCGAGCGTCACGCGGTGATAGTCGGGGTACGCCGCGAGCGACGTGCCGCCGCGTTCGACAAACGCCAGCGCCCAGTCGAACTCCTGCTGCGTCAGGTCGCGATACGCGTACGTCGTGCGCACTTCGTCGAAGAGATCGCGCGCCTTGAAGCCGCCGCCTATCGCAATGGTCACCAGATGTTGGACCAATACGTCGAGCGGCTTGGAAGGCATCTCGCGGCCTTCTATGCGCCGTTGTTCGACGGCCCACCGCGCTGCCGCTGCTTCCACGAGTTCGAGCGCGTGCGTCGGTACGATGGTCACCCGCGATGCCCGTCCCGGCGCATGGCCGGAGCGTCCTGCGCGCTGCATCAAGCGCGCGACGCCTTTGGGCGAGCCGATCTGGAACACGCGATCGACGGGCAGGAAATCGACGCCGAGATCAAGGCTCGACGTGCAGACTACCGCTTTCAACTGGCCGTTTTTAAGGCCGAGTTCGACCCACGCGCGGACTTCCTGATCCAGCGACCCGTGATGCAATGCGATCAAACCCGCCCAGTCGGGACGCGCCTCAAGCAGCGCCTGATACCAGACCTCGGCCTGCGAGCGCGTGTTGGTGAAGACGAGCGAGCTGCGCGCCTGGTCGATCTCGGCGGCGACCGGTTTAACCTGGCGCGTGCCGAGATGGCCGCCCCACGGAAAACGTTCAATAGTGCTGGGAATCAGCGTATCGACGATCAGCGTCTTCGGCTGCGCGCCGCGCACCACGACGCGCGTCGTTTTCACCGGAGCGAGCAACGCGTCGCGGGCGAGATCGAGATTGCCGAGCGTCGCCGATAACCCCCACACCTGCAAATCAGGCCGCCAGTGCGCAAGGCGAGCGAGGCCCAGCTGCGTTTGCGTACCGCGTTTATTCCCAAGCAGCTCATGCCATTCATCGACAACCACCAGCCGCACGTGTTTCATCTCGTCTTCGGCGTTCGCGCGCGTGAGCATCAGCGTGAGACTCTCAGGCGTGGTGACCAGCGCGCTTGGCATGCGCTTGTTTTGCCGCGCGCGCTCGGCTGAAGGGGTATCGCCGGTGCGCAAACCGATGCTCCACGGCACCGCGAGTTCCGTCACCGCGGTTTGCAACGCGCGGGCGGTATCGGCGGCGAGGGCACGCATGGGCGTGATCCATAGCACGGTGAGCGGCGCCGGAACGCCACGGCTTGGGAGCTTGTCAGAATAGGCCGCCAGCGCGCCCAACCACACCGCCCACGTCTTGCCCGCGCCGGTGGTCGCGTGGAGCATGCCGCTCGCTCCGCCTAAAATTTCGGTCCACACTTCGCGTTGAAACGGAAACGGTTGCCAGCCGTGGCGCTCAAACCATGCAGCGAGACGTGCTTCGAAAGGCGTGTCCGCAACGTCCTGGTCGATGACTATCGGCGCGGGCCGAAACAGCTCGGCGACCGCATCGGCTTTCGCCTGAGCCGCGCGTGTTTTCGGTATCCGACGCGGACGCGAGGCACGACGTTTCGTATCGCTAGTTGGTTGGGTATCCTGATTGTCTATGTCATCGTCATCGACGGGCGTGCTCATGGCGGCGCTCCTTCGAGAAAACCCTTGAGCATGCCGAGCGTGTCGGCGTCGTCAATTTGCTTGTCCGTGCGCCATCTCAGCATGCGTGGAAACCGCACGGCAATTCCCGACTTGTGGCGCGGACTCGCCTGGATCCCTTCGAAGCCGATCTCGAACACGAGCGTCGGCGTGACGCTGCGCACGGGCCCGAACTTTTCGATGGTCGTCTTGCGCACGACCGCATCGACCTTGCGCATCTCTTCGTCCGTCAAACCGGAATACGCCTTCGCGAAGGGCACCAAAGTGCGCACGCCATCGGCTTCGTCCCACACGGCGAACGTGAAGTCGGTGTACAAACTCGCGCGCCGGCCGTGGCCGCGTTGCGCGTAAAGCAAAACGGCGTCGATGGCGTAGGGATCGATCTTCCATTTCCACCATGTCCCGGATGCCTTCGTGCGCCCCACACCATAAAGCGATTCACGTCCCTTCAGCATCAAGCCTTCAACGCCTCGGCTGCGGCTTTCTTCGCGCAATGCGGCGAGGGTTTCCCAGTCGGGCGCGTCAACCATCGGCGACACCCGCAGCAAGTCAACGGCCAGTGTCTCGCCCAACGCGGTGGCCAATGCATCGAGTTGCGCGCGGCGTTCGATCAACGGCGTGACACGCAGATCGCGGCCATTGGCTTCCAGCAGGTCATAGGCGAGAAACGTAGCAGGCGAATCGGCGAGTACTTTCTTCGACAAGGTCTTGCGCGTGATGCGTGGCTGCAGTCGCGCAAACGGCAAGGGTGCATCGCCGCCGGGTTCCCACGCGAGAATTTCGCCGTCTATGACGGTGCCGTCGGCCAGCGCAGCACCGAGCGACGCGAGTTCGGGAAAGCGGTCGGTGATGAGATCTTCACCGCGCGACCACAGCCACGCCTGGCCGCCGCGTTTCACCAGTTGTGCGCGAATCCCGTCCCACTTCCACTCGATAACCCACTCCGACGGCGCGCCGAGCGTCGCCGGATCGGCTTGCAAAGGATGAGCCAGGAAAAATGGGTAGGGCAAGCCGAGATCGCTCTCATGCGGCGTGGCGGCGTTGTCATCGTCCGGGCTTTCCGGTGCGATCAGCCGCAGATAACGCGCCGCGCCCGGCGCTTGCTGCGAATCGGTCCAGCCGACCATACGCTGGGCAATGCGTTTGTGATCCACACCCGCGACTTCAGCGAGCGCGCGCACGACGAGTTGGCGCGCGACCCCCACGCGAAACCCTCCGCCTATCAGCTTGGTCAACAAAAAACGTTCGCTCCAGTCGAGTTCGTCCCAGTAGCCGAGCAAACGCGTTCGAAGCTCGCCGGGCTCCTTGCCGCGCAAAGTCAGTACGCGTTCCTCGATCCATTGCGCGAGGCCGAGTTCGGATGTGCGCTGCGCGGGCGGCAGGATATGCGCGATGGTTTCGGCCAGATCGCCGACCGCCTGATACGACTCGTCGAAGAGCCATTCCGGCAAGCCGGCGCGCTCGCGGGCGAACTCGCTGAGAAGGCGGGTGGGTACCGATTGGCGAGGTTTGCCGCCGCTGAGAAAGTACGACGCCCACGCGGCGTCCTCGGGTTCGGCCGCCGAGAAATACGCGATCAGCGCCTCGAGTTTTTCTTTCGTCGACGTGGTGCTGTCCAGAGCGGTGTAGAGCGCAGCGAAGCGTTTCATCGCGCGTCCGCCTCGGACGAAGAAGGAGGAGGAGGTTCGACGGCTTGTTGCTCTGACGAGCTCGCCTGGCCGGTTTCCGCCGCGTCGGCTTCGATTGCGTCATCGCCGTATTCGGTCGTGAACGCGCCCGCTTCCAGACCTTGTTCGCGCAGCCAGCGCACCATCGGCTCGATTTGTCCGTGCGTGACGATCACGCGTTGCGCGCCGGTTGCACCAATTGCTGTCTGCAAACCCGGCCAGTCGGCGTGATCGGACAGCACGAAGCCGCGGTCCAGGCCGCGTCGCCGGCGCGTGCCACGCAACCGCATCCAGCCCGATGCAAACGCGTCGCTATAGTCGCCAAAGCGACGCATCCACGCGCTGCCTTGCGCGGACGGCGGCGCGATGATCAGCGCGCCCTTGAACGCGGTCTTGTCTTTCGCGGCGATGTCGCTGACCGGCCGCGTCAGCGGCAGATCCACGCCCGCTTGCGCGTACGCCCGATTCAGCGGTTCCACGGCGCCATGGCAAAAGATTGGTCCGATGGCCGGATCGACGCCTGCAAGAATCCGCTGCGCCTTGCCAAACGAGTAGCAGAACAGCACGGAAGCCCGGCCTTCGGCCGCGTTATGCCGCCACCATGAATTGATGCCGTCGAAGACCACGCGGGACGGTTCCCATCGATAAATCGGCAGGCCGAAGGTGGATTCCGTAATGAATGTGTCGCAGCGAACCGGTTCGAACGGTGCGCAAGTGGGATCGGGCTCGACCTTGTAGTCACCCGAGGCGACCCACACCCGGCCCGCGTGTTCCACCCGCACTTGCGCGGAACCGAGCACGTGGCCGGCCGGATGCAGGGACACCGAGACGCCGTTTACGACCAGTCGCTCGCCGTAGGGGACACCTTGCAGGGAGATACCGGGCAACCGCGACAGCAACACGCCGACGCTCGCTTCGGCTGCGAGATAACTTGCATGCCCGAAGCGGGCGTGATCGGCATGGGCGTGAGTGATGATTGCCCGATCAACAGGGCGCCACGGGTCGATGTAGAAATCGCCCGGCGGGCAATAAAGGCCTTCTGGCCTCGCGACAATCAAGTCTTGCGATGCGTCCAACCAAATCCCCACTCGCGAAAAGAAAATAACGACAAAATAAAGAGGGCCAATACGCTGGAACGCAACGCATCGCAGCGGCTGAAATGGCATTGGACCATAGCAAATGGCATGCCGCCGCGCGGTAATAAAGATGGAATACGGTAGTAAATGTATTGGTATGAAGAATAAATTGAATATCGGAAAAACTGATTTATCGACGGAAAGTATAAAAACAACCCGTCAATAAATTCCGTATTCGAATCCTGCAATTGAATTGTTCAGGGAAATGCTTGATGGCGCGGGGAGCCGTCGAACCAGGCTTTTACATTGCCGAGCGTGGTGATGGCGATTTCGCTGAGGGCTTCGCGCGTGAAGAAAGCTTGATGCGAGGTGACGATAACATTTGGGAAGGACAATAGCCGCGCGAGCACGTCGTCTTGCAGCATGTGATTCGAATGGTCTTCGAAAAAGAGGCCGCCTTCTTCCTCGTAGACGTCCAAGCCAAGATGGCCGAGTTGCCCGCTTTTCAACGCGCCAATGAGCGCGCGGCTATCGATCAAACCGCCGCGGCCCGTATTAATCAGCATGGCGCCGCGTTTCATGCGGGCGAGTGCGGCGGTATCGATGAGGTGATAAGTGGAGGGTAAGAGCGGGCAATGCAGGCTGACAATGTCCGACTCCGCCAAGAGGATATCGAGCGGAACACAGCGCGCTCCGGCTTCGAGAAGATCGGCTGCTGGCGGTCCAGGATCAAACGCCAGCAGCGTCATCCCGAAACCGGCCATGATGCGGCCGAATACCCGCCCGATTACGCCTGTGCCAATAATGCCAAGCGTCTTGCCGTGCAGGTCAAAACCCAATAGTCCGTTAAGCGAAAAATCGCCGTCACGAGTCCGGGCATAAGCGCGATGCAACTTGCGATTCAGCGTCAGGATCAGTCCGGCCGCATGCTCAGCCACCGCATGCGGAGAATAAGCCGGGACACGCACCACGCCAATTCCGAGCCGGGCTGCCGCTGCCAGATCGACGTGATTAAAACCTGCCGAGCGCAGCGCCACGAGCTGCGTGCCGCCCTCGCGAAGGATTTCCAGGACTGCTTCATCAAGGATGTCATTCACGAAAGGGCATACCACTGCGCACCCGTAAGCAAGAATCGCCGTTTGCGCGTCAAGTTGTGATTCCTGGAACTGCAGAGAGTAACCAAACGCCGCGTTTGCGTCAGTGAATACATCGCGATCATATTGCCGGCTGCTGAAGACGATCATATGAATCGGCATCGGACGGTCTCCCTGCCAGTCAGTCAGGTAATCAATCAGTTAGCGATTGCGGTTGCCGGAGGCACCATGGAAAGTCGCGCGAGAATGGTTTCCGGCTGCGGCAGTCCGACTTCCCCGCCCGGGCCCATATGTTCGAGCGTGTAGTCAATGAAGGCGCGTGTCTTGGCCGGCAGATACTGCCGTCCCGGATAAACGATAGACACCTTCACGTCCGGATCATCAATAGCATAATCACCCAATACCCGTACCAGTGAGCCGTTCTCCAGATCCGCCGCGACAATGCCTTCCGGAATGATCGAAATGCCCATGTGCGCAAGCGTTCCGAGCCGCACCATCAATGCGCTGTTAACCGTATAAACAGGGGCGAGCGTGACTTGGTCGGCGCTGCCGTTGTTACGATGCCGGAAGTGCCAGGTGGCGCTGCGCATTTCGCTGGGGAGCGCCACGAACGCGTGGTGCAGCAAATCGGCCGGTGTGCTCGGCGAGCCGTGCTCTTCCAGATAAGCGGGCGTGGCGACGGGAATCAGCGTGTTGGTGGCGACCGGGCGCTCTACTAACGCGGTGCTCGTCACCATGAATGCCGTGACAATACCGACATCAAATCCGTCTTCCACCAGATCCACATGACGCTCTGATAAGGTGAGCCGTACGTTCACCTTTGGATAGACCTGCCGGAATCCATCAATCAATGGCGTCAGAGCCATGAGCGAAAGCGATCCGGATGCCACTACGCGCAATGTGCCGCTGGGGTCGCCCTCGGTATGCGCCACCATTGACTCGAGATGATCGAGTTCTTCAAGCAATGCGCGGCAGCCTTCGAGATAACGCGTGCCGGCTTCAGTAAGAGACAGGTTACGAGTAGTGCGATTGATTAACCGAGTGCGTAAATGCGCTTCCAGCATTGCAATTGCGCGAGTGACAAGCGCGTTTGATACATCGAGTTGCTGTGCGGCACGCCGAAAACTCTCGGTTTCTGACACCCGCACGAACACACGCATGGCATGAATTTGATTCATCGTCTCTTACCTCTCAGTGTCCAAAACAGCGTGGGACCGTATTACGCACCACCGCGCATACGGCATTTTTTGATCGGTGCCGAAAAGCGCATTGACACCCGTGCGGAATTGCAATATCTCGTTGATTTCTTGTTTGCATTCCGCATTAACCGCAAGACTTTCACATTTGCTAATTCATTGCAATGAAAAATTACACTTCCACGGATTTTGGAATGGATCGTCTGATTTATGCAGATTTTTGTTTCAAGAGTTGTGTTACCGCATTCGACTTTTGATGCGATCGATAAATGACTTGTCTATTGCATACAAACAGGCGATCCAGCTTGCCAAACCACGATAAGCTCTGCCGGACGTCGCCAATACACGCGTTTTATTGGATGGAACGGCGCTACTGACCTGCCAAAAATAACGATGGGCGTTAAATTCATACCGCGCTGACTTGACGGCTGGCAAACTGACATCTAAAAGATGCACTGTTCATTAATTCCGGAATTACGATCATAATTAATTGAATCCTTAATTGATCATTCCCGGTCGCTTGATAGTTGCAGTTAAATAATCAATGGAGGCGATAATTTCATGATCTGGAGCCTGCTGGCGAGTCAACCGGAAATTGCATTGTTTGCGAGCCTGGCACTTGGCTTTTTCATTGGCTCTTTCAAGTTCGGACCCATACAGCTCGGCGGAGTATGCGGCACCTTGATCGTGGCGCTGGTTCTCGGACAAAGCGGCGCGCGCCTGTGCCCCGATTTGAAAAACATTGCATTCGCCCTGTTCATCTTTGCGCTGGGCTTCACCGGCGGACCGCAATTCTTTGCGAATATCGGGCGCGGCTGGCGTTATGGGCTTCTTTCCGTCGTTGAGCTGGTCGTGGTGCTTGGGCTGGTGCTTGGGGCTGTCGCGCTCTTCAAGCTGGATCGCGGTACTGCGGCTGGCTTGCTCGCCGGCGCCGCGACGGAATCCGCCGTGGTCGGCACGGCGTCCGAGGCAATTGGCAAGCTCGCGCTGCCTGCTGCCGAGATTGCCCGGCTGCAGGCGAACATTGTCACCGCGTACAGCGTGAGTTACCTGTTCGGGCTCGTCACCATCGTGTTGTTCACCAGCCAGATCGCGCCGCTCATGCTGCGCGTGAATCTGCGCGACGAAGCGGAGCGACTCTGGCGCGCGCTGGGTGGCGACAGCGCGCTGGCGGAGGGCCAGCGGCTGGCGGCGCCGTCGCTTGTGGCGCGCGAGGTCCGCGTCACGGGCGCGGCGGATCTGAGTGTCGGCGCCCTTGAAAACCGCTATGGCAACGAAATCACAGTCGCACGGGTGCTGCGCGGCCGCTCGGTCGTCAAGGCGCAGCCCGGTCTCGTGCTGAAGAAGGATGACCGGATCGTGATCGGCGGGCGTCGCGCAGCGCTTGTGGAGGCGTTGCCTGCCATTGGTGAGGAAGTCACCGGTGGCGATGTCGCCGACGTCTATGCCACCTCGCTCGACGTCATGCTCACGCGCCGCGAAGTGCATGGCCTGACGGTGGCGCAGGTGCGCGCCCGCGCGACCCCTGCCGACGGCCACGGCGTTTATATATCGGCGGTTACGCGGCTGGACAGCACGATCCCGGCGTTGCCCGGGACGGAGTTGCATCGCGGTGACGTGCTGACGTTGATCGGCGCGGCCGACGACGTGCAACGCGGCGCCGCGAAGCTCGGCTACGTGATACGCGCCACGCTGAAAACCGACTTTGTGTTTCTGGGCCTGGGCGTGATTGCCGGGATCGTCCTGGGGCACTTCAGCGTGCGCCTGGGCGATGTGCAGGTCGCGCTGGGCACGGGCGGCGGGTGTTTGCTGGCCGGCTTGCTGTTCGGCTGGATCCGGTCGCGCTATCCCGTGATCGGTTCGCTGCCTTCCGCTGCCGCACAAGTGCTGAAGGATTTCGGCCTGTGCACGTTTATCGCCGCAGTGGGGTTGGGGGCGGGCGCGGACGCTGTTCGTCTGATTCGCGAATACGGTTTTGCGCTGCCGTTGGCAGGCGTGGTCATCACGCTCGGGCCGGCGCTGGTGTCGCTCGCGGTGGGCCGCTGGCTGTTGAAACTAGAAGTGCCGATGCTGCTCGGCGCGATCGCCGGCCAGCAATGCAGCACGCCGGCTATCAGCGCGCTGGTGGGTGTGACGGGCAATGCGACGCCGGTGATCGGCTACACGATCACGTACGCGTTGTCGAACGTGCTCTTGCCGCTAATGGGGCCGGTGATTGTCGGGCTCGCGGGCAAGGTGGGATGAACAGGTTTATGTCGTAGAAAGCCGGAATAGGCGCACGGTGAGAAGCGTCAGTGTCAGTATCAGTATTAGGTTCAGGTTCAGGTTCAGGTTCAGGTTCAGCGGGTCGGGCAAGGCATACGAAACTAGCGAGGGCACTATGGAATGGATACATCAGCTTTTCACGAAGTCACCGGAGATTGCGCTATTCCTCTCTCTGGCCGTGGGGTACTTCATCGGCCAGATCAACTTCGGCAAGTTCCAGCTTGGTGGTGTGGGCGGGTCGTTGCTGGCAGCAGTCGTCATCAGTCAGTTCGGTGTACAGATCGATAACGGCGTCAAGTCCGTCATGTTCGCGATCTTCATCTATGCAGTCGGCTACGACTCGGGGCCGCAGTTTTTCAACTCGCTGTCGCGCAAGACTTTGCGTGAGATTGCGATGGCGGTGTTCCTCGCGGTAACGGCGCTGGTGACGGTGCTGATCTGCGCGAAGCTGTTCGGCTTGAACAAGGGGATTGCGGCGGGACTGGCTGGCGGGGCGTTGACGCAATCAGCGATCATCGGCACGGCCGGTGACGCCATCGCCCGGCTCGGGCTGCCGGTTGCCGAAACCAAGGCGCTCCAGGGCGACGTGGCGGTCGCTTATGCCGTGACGTACGTATTCGGATCGCTGGGCGCGATCATCGTGTGCGTGAATATCTTGCCGAAGTTCATGGGGCAGGGTTTGAAGGAGGCCGCAGCGGAAGCGGAGAAAAGTTTGCTGGGCGGCGCGGTCGCACAGGGGGCCGGTCAGACAGCCGCAATGCCGGAGCTGGTCGGGCGGGCTTATCGCGTGACCGGCGGCAGCGGTGGGACGACGCGCGCAAGTGGCGGCGATGCCGGGTCGCTGGCAATCAAGAGCGCTTCAGGCGCAGGCGGCGCGAGCGGTGCGGCGGGCCGGACGGTCGCCGAGATCGAGATGGCTGAGTCCGACATGATCACCATCGAGCGAATTCGCCGGGCGGGTAAAGCGGTGGAGCCGCGGCCGGACGTGATGCTGCAAGTCGACGATATCGTGCTGGTCGTCGGCCGGCGTGAAGTGATGGTGACGGCCGCATCGAACCTGGGTGAAGAGGTGGCGGACACCGACGGCATCAGCGTCGTGATGCAGAACCGGCAGGGTGTGTTCACGCGCAAGGGCATGAATCACATGACGATTGCCGCGGTGCGTACGACGGTGGATCGCGACTTGCGCCACGGCGTATTCGTGCAGGAAATTCGCCGGGCGGACCAGCCGTTGCCGATCCTTCCCGAAACCAAGCTCGAACATGGCGATGTCATTACGTTCTACGGTTCGCCGCAGGATACGAAGCGCGCCGTGGATGCAGCGGGTTATGAGTTGCCGGTTACCAACAAGACCGATTTCATCTACATGGGCGTGGGGATTGTGATCGGCTTGCTGATCGGGTTGATCGTGGTGAATGTGGGCGGCGTGCCGTTGACGCTGGGTTCCGGTGGAGGCTGTTTGCTGGCCGGGCTGGTATTCGGCTGGATGCGCGGTAAGCATCCGATGTACGGCGTGATGCCGTCGGCGGCATCGCAACTGATGAAGGATTTCGGGCTCGCGGCGTTCGTGGCGGCGGTTGGCCTGAACTCCGGATTGGCGGCCGTGGTGACGGTGAAAAACAGCGGCCTCACGATCTTTCTGCTGGGAGCGATCGTGACCATCGTGCCGCTCGTGCTCACGATGCTGTTCGGTCGATACGTGTTGAAATACACCAACGCAGCGCTTTTGGCGGGCGCACTGACCGGATCGCGCAGTGCGAATCCTGCGTTCGGCGGCGTGCTGGATAAAGCGGAAAGCGCGGTGCCGACGGTTCCGTTCGCAATCACCTACGCGTTGGCGAATGTTTTGCTGACGCTGCTGGGACCGCTGGTGGTGGGATTGGTCTGACGAAGGGATGAGTGCACATGATCGGGCCGCCTCGGCTCTACTCGCGTGCACTCAAAAAGTTTGAACCGACAGCCATGGCGTGAGCCCAACGACATCGAGCATAAAAAAAGGGGCCGCCATGACTTCGCATCAGAAAACCGTTTCCCTCCCGACTGGAGAACAACTTCCCGCCTTGGGTCAGGGCACCTGGGAAATGGGTGACAGCGCCAGAAGCCGCAACGCGGAAATCGCCGCGTTGAAGACGGGCGTGGACCTGGGCATGACCGTGATCGATACCGCCGAAATGTATGGCGAAGGCGAGAGTGAAAAGCTGATCGCCGAAGCATTGAAAGACCGTCGTAACGAGCTTTTTATCGTCAGCAAGGTGTATCCGCATAACGGTAGCGAAGCCGGCGTGAAGGCCGCGTGTGAACGAAGCCTCAAGCGGCTACAGACTGACCGCATCGATCTGTATCTCTTGCATTGGCGCGGCGGTGAAGATCTTGAAGGGGTGATCGGCGGCTTTGAGGCCTTGAAAGCGCAGGGCAAGATCCGCCATTGGGGCGTGAGTAATTTCGACACCGACGACATGGTCGAACTCTTTGCCCTGGAAAACGGCAACCATTGTGCCACCAACCAGATTCTGTATAACGTCGCACGGCGCGGTCCGGAATTCGAACTCCTGCCGTGGCTGCGCGAACGCAATATGCCGGCGATGGCGTACAGCCCCGTCGATCACGCGCGCCTGCCCAAGCAAAGCGTACTCAACGACATCGCGAAGGCCCGCGGTTTGTCCGCGACGCAAATCGCGCTCGCGTGGGTCTTGCAACAACCGCAGGTCATGGCGATCCCGAAAGCGGGGACTGTCGCTCATGTGATTGAGAACGCGGCAGCGCGAGAGGTGAATTTGTCGACGGAAGAACTGAGTCTTATCGATACCCAGTTCAAACCGCCGAAAGCAAAACGCCCGCTGGAAATGCTTTAAACCGGCTTTAAACCGCCCTACATGCAGGCGTGATGCGAATGCACGGACCCCAGCACGGCGACCTCGGCCGGCGTGCGCTTGAGCGACGCTTCATCGACTTGCTTTGCATCGGCGAGGAATTCATCGACCAGTGTTGAGACCGGCGTATTGCTGAGGCATAGCGACACGCGCTGCGTTTCATTGGGCTGCAGTTGCGAGCGCTGACCCAGGAACAGCACGCCATATTGGTAGCCGCGCACAATGCCGCGAACGGCCCCCACGCACTGGCCCTGCGCGGTGTTATCGGACTTCTGCGAACACTCCTGCGCGAGCGTATAGGCGGAGAAACTCGGATCGACCGGGGGTGGCTGCGTGCTTGGCTGTGCGTGGGCAACGGAGGCGCAGCCCAGCGTGAAGAAAGCTGCGCACGCGAACGTCGCGGAGATGTTTCGCTTCATGTTGTGATCCCTCATGTCGAACGTTGAACTCGATATGAGGGAACGAGCGCCGAATGGTTCCTTCTGGTTCAACTTTAGCGCGCGGGTTTATTCGGTTTTTTGCAAGCGCTTGAGTTCGGCAACGGGGATGTGGCATCGAATCCTGTGTCCATCGGAGGCGTGTGCATACGGCGGTTCTTCCTGCTCGCAGATCGCTCCAATCTTGCGCGGACAACGCGTATGGAACACGCACCCCGACGGCGGGTTCGCCGCGCTCGGCAACTCGCCTGAAAGGCGGATGCGTTCGCGTGACTGCGGTTCATCGCTGATCGCCGGAATCGACGACAACAACGCCTCGGTATAAGGATGATGCGGCCCGTCGAACACGTCGGTCGCGCGGCCAATCTCCATCAGCCGGCCGAGATACAGCACAGCGATACGATCGGATAAATAACGCACCACGTGCAGGTCGTGCGAGATAAACACGTAACTCACGCCGCGTTCGCGCTGCAGATCGGCAAGCAGGTTCAGGATGGCGGCTTGCACGGAGACGTCGAGCGCGGACGTGGGCTCGTCGCAGACCACTACGCGCGGATCGCCAGCGAACGCGCGCGCAATCGCCACGCGTTGCTTCAACCCGCCCGACAATTGCCGCGTGCGCGAGCTCAGGTAACGTTCAGGCAAACGCACGGCGGCGGTCAGCGATTGCAGCCGCGCTTCCTTCGCGGCCCCACGCAACGCACCGAGCTTCGACAACGACCGTGCGATCAGCCGACGCACTGAATGCGCCCGGTTCAACGCAGAATCCGGATTCTGGAACACGATCTGCAGCGACTTGACCTGCTCGTCGTTACGGCTTGTCACGCGTGCGGGCAGGGCGGCGCCGTCGAGTTCTATGGAGCCGCCCGCATCCGGCGAGAGCAAGCCCAGCAACAACTTCGCGAGCGTCGTCTTGCCGCTGCCGGACTCACCGACTAGTCCAAGCGTTTCGCCTAGCGCCAGTTCCAGCGATACATCGTGCACCGCCCGCAGCGACTCGCCGCCAACATGAAACGTCTTCGATAAATTCTCCGCGCGCAAGGCAATGGGTGCATCCGTCCTGTCGATAGGCGCGCTCAATACTTCCGGCGTCGCACGCGGCAAGTCGATCGCACGTTCGTGATAATGGCAGCGCGCCATCTGATCGCCATGGGCGGCCGAGACCCGATACGGCGGCGGCGCGTCACGATGACAACGGTCATCGGCGAGCTTGCAGCGCTGCGCGTAGATGCACCCCTGCGTCACGGATCCAGGCAGCGGCAGCGAACCGGGGATCGTGTCGAGCCGCCCCGTGTCCTTGCTTCGCCCCGTGGTCGGCAAACAGCGCAGCAGGCCCACTGTGTACGGATGCCGCGGCCGCGCGAATACATCGCGTGTCGTGCCTTCTTCGACCAGTTTTCCCGCATACAACACGCCGACGCGATCACACATCCGTCCGATCACCGCCAGGTTGTGGCTGATGAACAGCACCGCCGTGCCAAGCTCTTCGCGCAGTTGCGCGATCAGGTCGAGCACCTCGGCCTCCACCGTGGCGTCGAGCCCGGTAGTGGGTTCATCGAGGATCAGCAACTCCGGATTGCACGCAAGCGCCATCGCGATGACCACGCGTTGCTGCATGCCGCCCGACAATTGATGGGGATACGACTCCATCACGCGCTCGGGCGACGAGATCCGCACGCGCCGCAAGATATCGACGGTATGTTCCAGCGCGTCATTCACCGACGAACCCGCGAGCTCGAATGCTTCGGACACCTGCCGAGCTATAGTCAGCGACGGATTCAATGCGCGGCCCGGATCCTGATACACCATCGATACCGCGTTGGCGCGCATGTGCCGCAACGTGTCGGCGTTCATCGAAGCGATGTCGTGGCCGGCGATCGAAATCTTTCCCGACTTCACGCGGCCGTTGCGCGGCAGATAACGCAATATCGCGAGCGCGGCGGTGGACTTTCCACAGCCCGATTCGCCTACAAGCCCGTACGCTTCGCCGCGTTTTATCCGCAGCGAGATGTCCTGCAACACTTCGCGGTCCCGCCCGCGCGAACGGTACGCGACCGTCAGGCCGACAAGGGTCAGCGCGTCGGCTTCTGCGCGCTTCGATCCATCGAAGATGGGGAAGGCCGATGGCGGCGGTCCGTTCATCGATCGAGCACTCCCTGAATACCATCGGCAACGAGGTTCACGCCCACGACCAGCGAGGCGATTGCCGCGGCGTCGAACACGACGGTCCACCATGCGCCGCCCGCCATCAGCGTGTAGCACTCCGACAACGCGAGGCCCCAGTCGGCTGATGGCGGCTGAATGCCGAAGCCTAGGAACGACAGCGTGGCGACCGCGAAAATGGCGTAACCGAGCCGCACGGTGGCTTCCACGATGATCGGCTGCAGTACGTTCGGCAAGATCTCCGCGAACATGATGTAGAACGCGTTTTCGCCGCGCAATTGCGCCGCCAGCACGTAGTCCAGATTGCGCTCGGCGAACACGGCTGCGCGCACGGTGCGCGCGGTGATCGGCGTGAAGGTGATGCCGATCACGAGAATCACGGTGACGTTGCTCGCACCGACTGCCGCGAGCGCGAGCAGCGCGACGATTACCAGCGGCAGCGCGAGCACCGCATCGATCAGCCGGCCGATCACGTTGTCCACCCATCCATCGAAATAACCCACGATCAAGCCAACCGCCGTCCCCGCCACTGTGCCGAGCAGCGTCGCCAGCGGCGCGATGGTGAGAATGTCGCGCGCGCCCACGATCACGCGCGCGAATACATCGCGGCCGAGTTGATCGGTGCCGAACCAGTGCGTGGCGTCGGGCGGGGTGAGAGAGTTCAACGGATCGGACGCGTACGGGTCCTGCGGCACGACCCAATGTCCGACCAGCGCGCACGCGACCCAGAACAACAGGATCAGCACGCCGACCACGAACGTGGGTGAACGCAGCAAGGCTTTGCTGCGTTCGAAACGCGGCGCCTTGCGCGGCACGGGCGCGACGGTTGCAGTGCTCATTGCGCGTTCCTCACCCGCAAGCGCGGATTCAACACGACATACAGCGCATCCGCGATCAGGTTCGCCCCCGTATAAATCACGCCGATGGTCAGCACGCCGGCTTCGAGCATGGGAAAGTCTTTGCCTTTGGCAGCGTTATAAATGAGCGAGCCAATGCCCTGATAGTGGAACAGCGTCTCCACGACCACCAGCCCGCCGATCATATAACCGAGCTGCGTCGCGGCAACGGTGACGGTCGGCAGCAGCGCATTGCGCAGCACGTGGCGCATGATCACCACGCGGCGCGGCAGGCCCTTGAGGATCGCGGTGCGCGTGTAGTCGGCATCGAGCGCTTCAACGGTCCCGGCGCGCGCCATTCGCGCGATGTAACCGAAGAACACGAGCACTAGCGGCAACACCGGCAGGATCAGATGCTGTAACTGGACCAGCACGTTCGACCCAGGCGGAAATGTTGCTTCAATCGGCAGCCATTGCAGCCAGATGCCGAACACGAGAATCAGCACAATGGAGGAGACGAACTCCGGCACGACCGTCGCCGATAACCCCGCAATGCTGATGGTCCGGTCGATCCAGCGCCCTTCGTGCAGCGCGGAATAAACGCCGCCTGCAATGCCCAACGGCACGACAACGATAAACGCCAGCGCGCCGAGCTTGGCCGAGTTCAACAACGCGTCGCCGATAAACGGTGCCACCGGCGCGCGATACGAATACGACTGACCCATGTCGCCGAGCAGGAAGTGGGCGATCCAGCCGGCGTATTGCGTGAACAAAGGCCGGTCGACACCCAGTTGATGATTGAGCGCGGCGACCGCGCGAGCATCGGCCAGAGGACCAAGGATGGCGCGGCCGACATCGCCGGGAAGCAACTGACCGCCCGCGAATACGATCACCGACAACAGCCACAACGTGATGACCGCGAGCAGCAGCCGCACGCCGATAAACCGCGCAATGCGCGCGACGCTTCCGGCGTTGCTGCGTGAGCTTACTTTCGGCGCGCCCGGCGCGGCGGGAGGCGAGACCGTGTTCATGATCGGAGCATCCTCGGGTCAGGCTTCAATGTGCGCGAGACTCAAAAAAACGGCTACGCGCCAATCGTCGCGCGTTGGAAATACAACTGCGAAATGGCATTGAAGCGCACGCCTTTCACGTTCGCCCGCGTGACGATCAACTGATCGTAGAAGTAGGGGATCACGACCGGGGTTTCATCGAGCAACAGGGTCTGGATTTGCCCTGAGAGTTTTTTCTGCGATGCCACGTCGAGCGCCGCTACGAAATCCGCTACCAGCTTGTCGTATTGCGGATTCTTGAAATGGGCCGCGTTCCACGTGCCTTCGCTGGTGAGCGGCGCGTTGAGGAACACGTTCGGCACGCCGCGATGGCCGTAATCCGTAATCCCGAGCGGTGAATCGAGCCAGTCCGATTTGCCGTACGTGCCCGCGCCGTAATACAACTCCTGGCTTTCCACCTTCAGCGTGATGCGGATGCCGACCGCCTTCGCGGCGTTCTGGATCACGACCGCGAGATCGGGAATCTCCATGTACTTTTCGGTCGTGAGCGTGACGTCGAAACCATTCGGCACGCCGGCCGCCGCGAGCAATTGCTTGGCCTTCGCAATATCCATCTTGCGTTGCGGCACGCTCAGATCGCTCGATGGAAACACCGGCGAGAACGGACTGTCATTACCAAGCGCAGCGTGACCCTTGAACAGCCCCTTCACAATCACATCGCGATTCACCGCCAGCGCCAGCGCCTGGCGCACGCGTTTGTCCTTGAACGGACCCGTGTCGGTGCGCATATGCATCTGCCGATGTGCGCTCGACTTCACGCCAAGCACCTTGAACTCGGGATTCGTCATCATGCTGAGCCCGCCCTGCACGGTGAAGTCGCCCATCACATCGGCTTGCCGGCCCTGCAGCGCGAGCAGTTCCGATTGTTCGTCGGCGTAGAACGCGAACGTCACCCGGTCGGGCAGCGCTTTATCGCCCCAGTAATCCGGGTTGCGGACAAACGATGCACCCACTTTCGGCGTGTACTTTTCGAACTTGAACGGGCCCGTGCCCGGGAACGACTTCTCGTACGTGCCGCTGAAATTCGCCGGCAGGATCACGGCGTTGTAGGTATCCGATGAAACGTAATACGGGAAGTTGCCGTTCGGGGCGTCGAGATGAAACTCGACCGTCATGTCGTCGACAACCTTCACCGAGCCCTTCGACAACACGCCCTTCAGCACCGAGAGCGCCGCCGAACCGCTGGCCGGATCGGCGAGCCGGTTGAAGGTTGCCGCGACGTCCTTGGCGGTCATCGACTGGCCGTCGTGGAACTTGACGTTCGGGCGCAGCTTGAAGGTCCATACATCGCCCTTGTCGTTCGGCTTCCACGACAGCGCGAGGGAAGGGCGGAGCTTGAGCTCCTGACCGTCATCGTCGATAAGAAATTCGCCCGTCTGATTGATCAGCGCGAGGCCGGCAGGGTCGGTGACGGTGAGCGGATCGACCTGGCCCGACGGCGTCAGGTGCGCCACGCGGATCGTGCCGCCGGGTTTGCCCGCAGGCGTTTGCGCGCGCGCGTGCGGCATGCCGATCAAACCGCCGGTGGCCATCGACAAACCCAGCAAGCTCGCATGCCGCAGCAACTCGCGCCGTGACAGCCGGCCGGCCTTGAATTCGTCGATAGCATGGTTGCCGAGTTCTCCTGCCGATCCCCTCGACTGTTCTAACGCGGCATTGAAGGGGGAAAGCGAGTCCAGATCGGTTGCGGTCTTTTTCATCGGGCTGTCCGGTTCGGGGTTCGGTTGTTGTTTTGACTCGACGATACTGCGCCATCCAACGAGGGACAGCGGCAGCGACGGAATCGGATGCGCTTTCAGTTTAGCGGAGCAAATCGTGTTCCGATTCCCGACGCGCGTTTCATGTGCCAATTAATTGCGCGTGCTGTGGGACAGCCGCGACGGTGCGGAAAAGCTTGCTGAACGCTGGCGGACCCGATCAGGAGGGCGGTAGAAAATGCCGCGCCTCCATGTAGTCCCGTCACTGCGTTCAATGCTGATGCGGATGTTTATGAATCGGATCGACCCAGAACACTTCCTCGGGTGCTTCCACCGCATCGATATTCAGATTCACCACCACCGCCTCATTGTCGCTGCGCACGAGTACGCATTCCAGCGGTTCATCGGTAAGCGCATTGATCTCCTGATGCGGCACGTATGGAGGCACAAAGATGAAATCACCCGGCCCGGCTTCAGCGGTAAATTCCAGATGATTGCCCCACTTCATGCGCGCCTGTCCGCGCACGACGTAGATCACGCTTTCCAACGCGCCGTGATGATGGGCGCCGGTTTTCGCATTCGGATGGATCGTCACCGTGCCGGCCCAGATTTTCTGTGCACCGACGCGTGCTGCGTTGATCGCTGCCGCGCGATTCATGCCGGGCGTCTGCGCGGTGTTGGTATCGAGTTGATCGCCCTTGATCACCTTGACGCCGTTCTCGCGCCAGTCAGTGTGCTCATGGTCAGGGTCGTGCTGATGTTCGTCGCTCATTCGCTTGTCTCCGCCGATCCGTGGAAAAGCCGCCGTCGATCTACGCTACCTTCAATCCGGCTAAAGTCAAAAAAAGTCCGTTGCCGCCGGGAGGCAACAACGGACTTCGTTACGTCGTTAAGTCGATAGATCGACCCCCGACCAAGTCTACTTGCCCTTCGAACTCACGATGGCTTCCGCGACGTTGTTCGGCGTCTCGGCATAGTGCTTGAACTCCATCGTGTACGTGGCGCGGCCCTGGGTGAGCGAGCGCAACGTGGTCGAGTAGCCGAACATTTCAGCCAGCGGCACCTCGGCGCGCACGATCTTGCCGCCACCGCCCGCGATGTCCTCCATACCCTGCACGATCCCGCGGCGTGACGACAAATCGCCCATCACGTTGCCCATGAAATCTTCGGGCGTTTCCACTTCTACGGCCATCATCGGTTCGAGCAGCACCGGCTTGGCTTTCCTCATGCCGTCCTTGAACGCCATCGATCCAGCCATGCGGAACGCGTTTTCGTTCGAGTCAACATCGTGGTACGAGCCGAAGGTCAGCGTCACCTTTACGTCCACCACCGGATACCCCGCCAGAACGCCGGCTTTCAGCGTTTCCTGAATACCCTTGTCGACCGCCGGAATGTATTCGCGCGGCACGACGCCGCCCTTGATGGCATCGACGAATTCATAGCCCGTTCCCGGTTTTTGCGGTTCCAGCTTGAGAACCACGTGACCGTATTGACCGCGTCCTCCTGACTGCTTGACGAACTTGCCTTCAATATCTTCGACCGGAATGCGGATCGTCTCGCGATACGCAACCTGCGGTTTACCGACAGTCGCTTCCACACCGAACTCGCGACGCATCCGGTCCACCAGAATTTCAAGGTGCAGCTCGCCCATGCCCGAAATGATCGTCTGGCCGGATTCCTCATCGGTCTGCACGCGGAACGACGGATCTTCCTGAGCCAGCCGGTTCAACGCGATACCCATCTTTTCCTGATCGGGCTTCGTCTTCGGCTCTACGGCCTGGGAGATCACCGGTTCCGGGAAAATCATGCGTTCGAGAATGATCGGATGAGCCGGATCGCACAGCGTGTCGCCGGTCGTGGCTTCCTTCAAACCCACGGCCGCGGCGATATCGCCGGCGCGCACTTCCTTGATTTCCTGGCGCTCGTTCGCGTGCATCTGGAGGATCCGGCCGAGCCGCTCCTTCTTCTCCTTGATCGCGTTGTAGACGGTATCGCCGGAATTCACCACGCCCGAATACACGCGGAAAAAGATCAACTGGCCGACAAACGGGTCCGTCATGATCTTGAAGGCGAGCGCGGAGAACGGATCTTCGTCGGTCGGATGACGTTCCGCGTGTTTGTCATACTCGTCCACGCCATTGATGGCAGGAATGTCCGCCGGTGACGGCAAGTAGTCGATCACTGCGTCCAGCATGGCTTGCACGCCCTTGTTCTTGAATGCGCTGCCGCAGAACATGGGGACGATCTCGCTCCTGAGCGTGCGCGCGCGGATGGCTGCCTTGATCTCGTCTTCGCTGATCGCCTCACCGCCGATGTACTTGTCCATCAGCGCTTCGTTCGCGTCCGCTGCCGCTTCGATCATCTTCTCGCGCCATTCTTCGGCGGTTGCGAGCAGGTTATCGGGGATTTCCTGATATTCGAACAGCACGCCCTGGCTGGCTTCATCCCAAATGATCGCCTTCATCTTGACCAAGTCGATGACGCCCTGGAAGTGCTCTTCAGCGCCCACGGGAATCTGCATAGGCACAGCGACGCCCTTCAGCCGCTCGCCAATCTGCCGTTGCACGCGGAAAAAGTCGGCACCCACGCGGTCCATCTTGTTGACGAACGCAATGCGCGGCACCTTGTACTTGTTGGCCTGGCGCCAGACCGTTTCAGATTGCGGCTGAACGCCGCCGACCGAGTCATAGACCATGCAGGCGCCATCGAGCACGCGCATGGAGCGTTCCACTTCAATGGTGAAGTCGACGTGTCCCGGCGTATCGATGATGTTGATCCGATGTTCCGGATAATTCCCCGCCATGCCTTTCCAGAAGGCCGTGGTGGCGGCGGAGGTGATCGTGATGCCGCGCTCCTGCTCCTGCTCCATCCAGTCCATCGTGGCCGCGCCGTTGTGAACCTCACCAATTTTGTGATTCACGCCGGTATAGAAAAGAATGCGTTCGGTGGTGGTGGTCTTGCCGGCATCGATATGGGCGCTGATACCAATATTCCGATAGCGGTCGATGGGAGTCTTGCGGGGCACTTGAACCTCCTGTTGATTGGTTGGAGCTAAAAACCCGAACCGGGCACGATGGCCCGGCCGGCGGCTCCGGAGCGAAGCATTGCTTTGTCGTGCTTGGTGAGCATTGGCGAGCGCTTCGCTGGTTTATTAGGATAGCGCGTCGACAGGGTCTTTGCAGGATTCTTGCCAGCTCGGCAAAAAAGATGAATTTGTGATGACGCGCGTGCGGCGTTCCAGCGCGGTCTGCGCTGGTTTTCGCGCTGGTTCCCAAAGCGATAAGCAAAAAAGCCGACGCGCGCAAAAAGCGGGCGGCCGGCTTCGGGCACGAATGGCGGGACAGGCGCGGGGGCGAACGAGAGCGTGAAGAAACTAAGCCGCTCGCTCAACGCACAGATTATTGCACTGCAGGCAACCCCTTGATCTGCATGCCGGGCTGAAGCCCTTTCGATGCAAACCAGCCTTTGCTCATTTCCAATGCGTACACACCATTATTGCGCGGGCAGTGGTTGTTTTCCGTCTCGGCCTGCATTTCGTCGATATCCGTGATCGTTCCATCGGCACGCATGAACGCGATCGACAGCGGGATCAGCGTGTTTTTCATCCAGAAACAGTGCACGGCCGTTTCGTTGAAGACGAACAGCATGCCTTCGTTGGGTTCGAGCTTCGTGCGATACATCAGGCCTTGTTCGCGATCGGCATCGTTCGCGGCAACGGCGGCGTCGATCACATACATGCCCGCGGTGAGTTTCGTGTGCGGGAAATCGGCGGGCTTTTTCGCGCCCGGCGGCATTTGTCCTGCTTCTGCGGCCAGCGGTTGGGCGTGCGCGGCGAGCGGCGCGACTGCAATCAATGAAACGAGCGGAACGGAGAACGCAACAAGCGCGCGGCGCACTAGACGCCCAAGGTCAAACGATGAAACCGAACGGGGCGAGAGCCATGAAAGACGCACGGCGAAACTCCTGGTGAGATGAAGCCGGTTAGCTAAAGAATCAACGAAGACTGGCGCATGTTACTTGAGCGCGCGCACGCCGACAAAAAGTGGCGGTGCGTAGTGTGCGCATACGACAACCCGCACAACCCGCGTAGATGACCCAACCGATCCGAAGACCCAAAGAAAAAGGCAGAAACCTTTGCAGGTGTCTGCCTTTCAATGCCGCTTTCACGGCAGTACTGCTTGGTGTAGCGTCGCGTTACCGCGATCTAATACCAACTTACTCCGACGCGGCCGAAGCAGCTGCAGCCGAAGCTGCCTTCTTGTGCGTAGCCTTCTTGTGCGTCGTCGACTTCTTGTGCGACGCCTTGTGAGCGGTCGAAGCAGCTGCAGGAGCCGATGCTTCCGGAGCCGAAGCTTGTGCAAATGCAGCCGTTGCGAACAGGCCAGCGACGAGAGCAGCGATCAGTTTGTTCATGTTGTGAATCCTCAGCTTTAGTTTGATTTAACCTTGTGACCCGGTCGATGGAGTCATGTCGGTAAACGAGCCATCCACCTTTTGGTTGACAGGAGATCCGAACAAAACTTCGATCTCGCTGCGAGCGCTTGAACCTTACATAAAGCCTTCGTGCGCTGGCTATGTGTTGCGGTCCTTCGCTAATGCCGGATGGCGGTTTTAAGGCATCTGCAGCGAATAACGCCGCATGAAGGAAGTCCGTTGACGTCTATTTTCGGAATCGTGCAAGTGGTAATTATTTGGAAGCCGAAATGAATTTGTAATGTCGAGGCTTCAGCGTGGGCTTTAGTGCGGGCTTAAGTGAAACGTAACGCTTAAACAATACCGTTCCATGGCGCGCGCGGCGGTAGTTCGATCGATGCGCCCGGTGCCAGTCCGAGACTGAATATATCCAGCGCACCGATACCCACACGCACCAGCCGCAATGTTGGATATCCGACCGCTGCGGTCATTCGACGCACCTGCCGGTTACGTCCCTCGCTGATCGACAGTTCGATCCAGGTGGTTGGAATGGCGGCGCGGTATCGGATGGGCGGGTTACGCGGCCATAGTTGGTCTACCCATTCCACAGGCTCAACCCGCTTCACATCGCACGGCCGCGTCACGAATTCCCCCAGGTCCACGCCCGCCGCCAGACGTTCGAGAGCCTGTGCGTCGGGCGCGCCGTCCACTTGTGCCCAATACCGCTTGACCAGCTTGTGACGCGGTTCGGTAATACGCGCCTGGAGCGCGCCATCGTCGGTGAGGAGCAGCAGGCCTTCGCTGTCTGTGTCCAGGCGGCCCGCCGGATAAACGCCGGGCGTCTTCACCCATTCAGCCAGCGAAGGGTGCTTCTCGTGCGCCGAAAATTGACAGATCGTGCCGAACGGTTTGTTAAGAGCAAGCAGCGGCATGAAAAAATAGATGAAGAAACGCGATGAGAAAACGCGATTAGGAAACGAGGCGGCGCTCAAGCGCAGCGCGGGAATCCGGCTATGGCGGATGGCGCGATATTAATGCATAATCCGAAACATTAGGTCTCAAGTCTTATATAAGACATAAGACTTGAGTCGAGCAACGGCCGGTCACCCCATGACTGCGGCAACACCATCAACGGACGGTCCTTGAACCATGTCCACGTGCACCGTTTTGCTGCAATGCGGCGAAACGGGTGTCGGGCAGGCCCTCTGCACGGTGGGCTAGAATAGCCTTCCGGTCGCCTCGGGCGCCGCGCCGGCATTGGCAGCGGCGGCCCGGTCACCGTTCGCTCATCCGATTTTTCGCCGAATTTCCGAACGCATTCTGCGCATTTCTGTTTTAGCTAGCCCAGCCATCTTTGGAGTCGACCATGCCGTATCAGCACATCAAGGTTCCGACGGGCGGTGACAAGATCACCGTTAATGCGGATTACTCGCTCAACGTTTCCGATCAGCCGATCATCCCTTTTATCGAAGGCGATGGTACGGGTGTGGACATCACGCCGGTGATGATCAAGGTCGTGGACGCAGCGGTCGAAAAAGCCTACGCAGGCAAGAAGAAGATCCACTGGATGGAAATTTTCGCCGGCGAGAAGGCCACCAAGGTCTACGGCCCCGACGTGTGGCTGCCGGATGAAACGCTGGACGTGCTGAAGGAATATGTCGTCTCTATCAAAGGACCGCTTACCACGCCGGTCGGCGGCGGCATCCGTTCGCTGAACGTCGCGCTGCGCCAGCAACTCGACCTATACGTCTGCCTGCGGCCGGTGCAGTATTTCAAGGGCGTGCCGTCGCCTGTGCGCGAGCCGGAAAAGGTCAACATGATCATCTTCCGCGAGAACTCGGAAGACATCTACGCCGGCATCGAATGGCCAGCCGAGTCGGAAGAGGCGAAGAAGGTCATCAAGTTCCTGCGCGAAGAAATGGGCGTGACGAAGATCCGCTTCCCGGAAACGTCGGGTATCGGTGTCAAGCCGGTGTCGCGTGAAGGCACGGAGCGCCTGGTTCGCAAGGCAATTCAGTACGCCATCGACCACAATCGCAACACCGTCACGCTCGTGCATAAGGGCAACATCATGAAATACACGGAAGGTGCATTCCGTGATTTCGGCTATGCGCTGGCGCAGAAGGAGTTCGGTGCGGAACTCATCGACGGTGGTCCGTGGATGAAGATCAAGAGCCCGAAGGGCGGTGACATTGTGCTAAAGGACGTTATTGCAGATGCGTTCCTCCAGCAGATCCTGCTGCGCCCGGCTGAGTACGACGTGATCGCCACGCTGAACCTGAACGGCGATTATGTGTCGGACGCGCTGGCGGCTCAGGTTGGCGGTATTGGCATTGCCCCGGGTGCGAACATGTCGGATTCGGTGGCCATGTTCGAAGCCACGCACGGCACCGCGCCGAAGTACGCGGGCAAAGACTACGTGAACCCGGGTTCGGAAATTCTGTCGGCGGAAATGATGCTGCGCCACCTCGGCTGGACCGAAGCGGCGGACATCATCATCAAGTCGATGGAAGCGTCGATTCTGAAAAAGCGCGTGACGTATGACTTCGCACGGTTGATGGAAGGCGCGACGCAGGTTTCATGCTCGGGTTTCGGACAGGTGCTGATCGAGAATATGTAAGTACGGTCAAGCTTCAAGGAAAGCCCCGACGCGATGAGCTCGCCCGGGGCTTTTTTTATGGGCAGTGCGAACGCGATCGGGTCACTCCGCGCAGATCTGTCAAAACTTGTCGCAAGTGACCGCATCACTGCAGCGCGGTGCTACTCTCGATTCGCTGGACAACATATGTGTTTTTATACAGTTCACCTTACGTTGGACACGGCTATGCCTTACCAAAATTCGCACCTGACTGCGTTGTTCGCTCGCTGGCTCGCGAAAGAAACGCGCGGTTTGCTTGGCGGCCTTGCTGGCGGCGTGGTCGGAGGTGTTGTGGCGTTCACGCTGATAAACCATTTCAGTTCACCAAGCCTGGCGAGCGGCGCTGACGCAATTTCCATTGCGAATACATACATCGTCTATTCAACACTCATGATCGCGGCGGTTGCCGTGTTCCTGACCATGGCGGGTTTGATTTTCACGCAGCATTTCGCCATGGAGAAAGAACGCCACGTCGCGGACGCCTTCGCGGCGTTGGTGCGTGAAATGGCGCGTACTAACGGGTGCGCTGTCGCAGTCGTTAAAGAAGTCATGAAGAACGCCGAAGTGGTCCAACATTTCGACGATCAGGTAAAGGAAAAACTCAGGGAAGTGATGCGTGCGCAACTGGACAACGCGGACCAGCGTAAGGCGCGCGCGCGCAGCGAACATGATGCGTTATCTCGCATCGCCAGCGATTTGGAAAGTGCCTAGACCGTTTGGAAGGGGCGATTATGACAATGGTTTCCGCAATACCTGTCCTGCGAACCACAGCAGCACTGGCGGCATTTTTGATGGCCGAGCGCCGTTACGACATGGTGGAGTCCGCACCACCCGTCGACGTCGACGAAATCGCGAGGTTGCTCCAGATCCAGGTGACCGAGCATGCGGATCCCGGCGCTGCGAACACGATCGGCAAGATAACGCTAAGTCAACAAGGGCCGGCAGAGGTCTGGATCAATCCGGTGGAAAATGCCTATGGTCCAAGGCGTCGATTCACTCTGGCTCACGAAATAGCGCACTTTTGCATGCACAGATCCAGCGATCGCCATGAATTTATCGACGACAAAAGCACTATGAATCGCAGCGAATCCTATTGGAACAGTTACGAATCCGAGGCAAATCGGTTTGCTGCCGAGTTGTTGATGCCGCAACAGCTCATTGAATCGTTGGGGCGGCGCGTAATCGATGCCTACAAGGCGGAGCACAATACCGAAAAAATGCCGCTGACGCGCTTTATCGATGTAATGGCGGCCAAATTTCGTGTTTCCCATCCGGCCATGGAGTTCCGGTTGAGGAGTGTCGGAATTGGCAAACACAAATAGGTAAAGGGCCAGGGCGCGTCCCGGTTTTTTCCATTCACGATTCAAAAATAAAAAAACCCGGCGCAATGCCGGGTTTCGAGGGCAGCGCGCTATCGAACGGTCAGGCGGCAGATTCCTGGATGTTCGATGCCTGTTTGCCCTTGGGTCCCTGGACGATCTCAAAGCTGACCTTCTGGCCTTCCTTGAGTGTCTTGAAACCATTCATCTGTATCGCCGAGAAATGAGCAAACAGATCCTCGCCGCCTTCATCGGGCGTGATGAATCCGTAGCCTTTCGCGTCGTTGAACCATTTGACGGTACCAGTTGACATCACTTCCCCTCTCACTCTCGTCGCTACCACGAGCACGCTCGAAAAGCTTGGCAACCCACAATGTGGACCGCCCCCTCCTCACAAGCTCACCGCGGCCTTTCTTCACCTGAAACGCTTCGGAAAAAAGTGCCAATTTGATTGTTTAATCTCTTAAATCGAGTGTCAAGAAAATTTTGAGATGGTCGTAAAGACGTTGTAAAGACCGCATTTCAAGGGTTTTTCCCGCTTTGCGCGTATCCCGCCGCACAAGCACGCCATCTTGAAAAGTCGCATAATCGACGCACATGAGGAGTACCGGCAGTAGGCGGCTGGTGCTAGCCGCCGCAGCGGGTTGCAGGAGTAGGTGGTACGAGTGAGTCGAATAGCAGGGTTGCTTAAGGGTTGATTCAGGGATGGTTAAGTCACGCAGCGGGGAATGGCCCAATGCGGCTCCCCAGACAGGCCGCGTCCGAGTCGACAATTCGTTTTTTTGAGAGCTGTGCGATACTGGATTCAACGATGTTTCAAGAGGGCTGGTCTGTGTCACAAGGCTGGCAGAATTCAGCAAGCGACAGGTTGCGCGAAGTGTGCGGCGACACCGTTCGGTTTTCATGGCGAATGGAGTTTTGGCGAGATGGCGAGCCTGTCCGAGTTGTTTAGAATGGGCGTATGGCGATCAATCCCAACAAGCAGGATGGCACCGTACTGGAGCGGCAGGAACAAAAGCTGAAACAGCCGTCCATGTACAAAGTGGTGCTGCTGAATGACGACTTCACGCCGATGGAATTTGTCGTGTTCGTCGTGCAGGAACATTTCAATAAGGATCGTGAGACTGCGACGCAAATCATGCTGAAGGTTCATCGCGAAGGCAGGGGAGTTTGTGGGGTCTATACGCGGGACATCGCGTCGACCAAAGTTGAGCAAGTCGTTAGCCACGCGAGGCAAGCGGGTCATCCGCTGCAGTGTGTGATGGAGGAAGCATGATTGCCCAGGAACTGGAAGTCAGTCTGCACATGGCGTTTATGGAAGCACGTCAGGCGCGGCACGAGTTCATTACGGTCGAGCATCTTTTACTGGCCTTGTTGGACAACCCGACCGCGGCTGAAGTGTTGCGCGCATGCGCAGCAAATATTGAAGATTTGCGTCAAAACCTGCGCAATTTCATTCACGACAACACCCCGACCGTGCCCGGCACGGACGATGTCGACACGCAACCGACGCTTGGTTTTCAGCGCGTGATTCAGCGCGCGATCATGCACGTGCAATCGACATCAAACGGCAAGAAGGAAGTGACCGGCGCGAACGTGCTTGTCGCTATCTTCGGTGAAAAGGATTCACATGCCGTCTACTACCTGCAACAGCAGGGAGTGACGCGCCTCGATGTCGTCAATTTCATCTCGCATGGCATCGCGAAGACGAATACGGGCGACGCCGCGAAGGCCAGCAGCGACGCGAATCCCGAAGCGGAAGACGCGGCTGCGCAAAAGGAAACCCCGCTTGCGCAGTTCACGCAGAACCTGAACCAGCTCGCAAAAGACGGCAAGATCGATCCGCTGATCGGCCGTGAACTGGAAGTCGAGCGTGTCGTGCAGGTGCTGTGCCGTCGCAGAAAGAACAATCCGCTGCTGGTCGGTGAGGCCGGCGTGGGTAAGACCGCCATCGCCGAAGGGCTTGCGTGGCGCATCACGCGCGGCGAAGTGCCGGATATTCTGGCGGACGCCCAGGTGTATTCGCTCGATATGGGCGCATTGCTGGCCGGTACTAAATACCGGGGTGATTTCGAGCAACGCCTCAAGACGGTGCTGAAAGAGTTGAAGGAACGCCCGCACGCGGTGCTGTTCATCGACGAAATTCACACGCTGATTGGCGCGGGCGCGGCGTCAGGCGGCACGCTGGATGCATCGAATCTGCTGAAGCCGGCGTTGTCGTCCGGTCAGTTGAAGTGCATCGGCGCGACGACGTTCACGGAATATCGCGGGATCTTCGAAAAAGACGCCGCGTTGTCGCGTCGTTTCCAGAAGGTCGACGTCGCCGAGCCGACGGTCGAGCAGACTATCGCCATTCTGCGTGGTCTCAAGTCGCGTTTCGAAGAGCATCACGGCGTGAAGTATTCGTCGGGTGCGCTGTCCGCGGCGGCTGAATTGTCGGCACGCTTTATTACCGACCGTCATCTGCCGGACAAGGCTATCGACGTAATCGATGAAGCGGGCGCAGCGCAACGCATCCTGCCGAAGTCGAAGCAGAAGAAGACTATCGGCAAGAACGAGATCGAAGAGATCATCTCGAAGATCGCGCGCGTCCCACCGCAAAGCGTGTCGCAGGACGATCGCAGCAAGTTGCAGACGCTGGATCGCGACCTGAAGAGCGTGGTGTTTGGTCAGGACCAGTCTATTGACGCACTCGCCGCCGCCATCAAGATGGCGCGAGCGGGTCTCGGCAAGACGGACAAGCCAATTGGCGCGTTCCTGTTCTCAGGCCCGACGGGCGTCGGCAAGACGGAAGTGGCGAAGCAACTGGCGTTCACGCTGGGTATCGAATTGCTGCGCTTCGACATGTCCGAGTATATGGAACGTCACGCGGTCAGCCGGTTGATTGGCGCGCCGCCGGGATATGTCGGGTTCGACCAAGGCGGTTTGCTGACTGAAGCCGTCACAAAGAAGCCGCATTGCGTGCTGTTGCTCGATGAAATCGAAAAAGCGCATCCGGATATCTACAACGTGCTGCTGCAGGTGATGGACCACGGCACGCTGACCGACAACAACGGTCGCAAAGCGGATTTCCGCAACGTCATCATTATCATGACGACGAATGCGGGTGCCGAAGCGATGCAGAAGTCGGCGATTGGCTTCACGAACCGTCGGGAAACCGGCGACGAAATGGCCGATATCAAGCGGATGTTCACGCCTGAGTTCCGCAATCGTCTGGACCAGATCATCAGCTTCCGCTCGCTGGATGAAGAAATCATCATGCGTGTGGTCGACAAGTTCCTGATGCAACTGGAAGATCAGTTGCATGAGAAGAAGGTCGATGCGGTCTTTACCGACGGCTTGCGCGCGCATCTGGCGAAGCACGGTTTCGACCCGCTGATGGGCGCACGTCCCATGCAGCGCCTGATCCAGGACACGATTCGTCGTGCGCTGGCGGACGAGTTGCTGTTCGGCAAGCTGATGTCGGGCGGTCGCGTGACGGTTGACGTGGACGAGAACGACAAGGTCGCGCTCACGTTCGACGAAAGTCCGGTGCCGCGCAATCCGAATCCGGAAGCGGTCGAGGTCGAGTGACGTAGCAGTAGCGATGACTGAAGTCAGATGACACGCGCTTGAGGTGTGTCATCATCAGCGAGGCGGCGCGGGGAAGTTTCCCGCGCCGCCTCGCTTTTTTGCGTCCGCGTTCGTTGCGGATAATGACTTCAAGAGGTTGATTTGAGCTTTGAACGTGGGTCGTTCGAGACTATCGTCGAACGGGAAAAGGGGCTGCACCGGAGTTTGACCGCCGGACAGATGTCGATGATCGCTATTGGCGGGGCGATTGGAACGGGGCTTTTCTTAGGCAGTGGTTTTGCGATTGGTTTCGCTGGGCCGAGTGTGCTGGTGAGCTATGCGATCGGCGCGCTGATCGCCTTGTTACTGATGGGCGCGCTGGCCGAGATGACCGTTGCGCATCCGACCTCCGGATCATTTGGCGCGTACGCGGAGTTTTATATCGGGCCGCTCGCGGGATATCTGGTCCGCTACGCGTACTGGTCGGCCGTTGTATTTGCGGTCGGCACCGAGGTCAGCGCGGTCGCCGTGTTCATGAAGTACTGGTTCGCGAACGTGCCGGGCTGGTATTGGATCGTTGGTTTTTCAGCCGCGCTGATTGGCGTGAACGCGGCGAGCGTCAAGGTGTACGGCGTGATCGAATACGCGTTTTCGATGCTGAAAATCGTGGCGATTGTCGGGTTCATCCTGCTCGGCGCAGTGTTCGTGTATGGCGCGCCGGTGTCGTCAGGCGTCGGGCTGAACAACTTCACGGCGCACGGCGGGTTCTTTCCGCATGGCGTGAAGGGCATGTGGTTCGCGGTCATTGTTTCCATCTTCAGCTACCTGAACATCGAGACGATCGCGGTCGCGGCCGGCGAAGCGCGCGATCCGCAACGCGCCGTGGCCCAGGCTTTTCGCTCGACCGTGTTCCGGCTCGTGCTCTTCTATTTGCTCACGTTGGCGTTGATGCTCGCGATCGTCCCGTGGACGCAGGCCAGCACTGACGAGAGCCCGTTCGTCAAAGTGATGGCCGCCACGCACGTCCCGTTCGCTGCGGGCGTGATCAACTTCGTGGTGCTCATTGCGGCGCTTTCCGCGATGAACAGCCAGCTCTACATCACCACACGCATGATGTTCAGCCTGTCGCGGGCGGGTTACGCGCCGGCGCGATTCGGGCGTTTGAGTGCGAACGGCGTGCCCACCGCCGCGCTGTCCTTGTCGACCAGCGGCATTGCGCTCGCGACCGTCCTCACCGCGTTCTGGCCGGCGATGGCGTTCGGCTTGATGATGTCGCTGGCAATCTTTGGCGCGATGTTCGCCTGGCTGATGATCTTCGTCACGCACCTCTTTTTCCGCGTCCGGTATGACGGGCCTGCACTGTCTTTCCGGATGGTGCTGCACCCATTCGGAAGCTTGTTGGGCGCTGGTTTGATGGCCGCGATCATGATCACCACGGCTTTCACGAACGAGTTCCGGATGACGCTCGTCTATGGGTTCGCGTTCATGGTCGTGCTCGTCGCGACCTACCTGCTTTGGTATAGAAAGCGATAAGAAGCGCGGGTAAACACCGAACAGAAACTCCTTTGCATGACTTTCGTTTCGAAACTAAAATCTTTCGAAACGAAAGTGCAAAGGTGGTGCTGCCTGTGTTGGCTAACAAGAATTCGCTTCATCGGCGTCTGCGTATCGTCGAACTTGTCCGCAAGCGCGGGGAAGTATCGGTCGATGAACTCGCTACGGCGTTCGACGTCTCCAGCGTCACGATCCGCTCGGACCTGAACTATCTGGAGCAGCAGCGCTATCTGATCCGGGCGTTTGGCAAGGCGCGGTACGTCGCGCAACGGCCCGGCGAGAACTTGCTCGCTGCGGTGCCTGCGAGCGCGACGCGGCAGGCGGCAGACATGGCGATTGCGCGAATGGCCGCGGATTTCATCGATGACCACGCGTCGGCGTTCATTGGCGCGGGACTGATCACCCACAAACTGCTGCCGCTGCTTGCCGATCGCGCAAACCTCGCGCTGACGCTTAACGACATCGCCATGGTGCCGACTGTTCAGCGCTTCATGCGCTGCGAATTGCGCCTCACCGGCGGTTCGCTGGACGACGATTCCACGGTGCTGCTTGGGCCGGACGCCGAGCGATCGCTCTCTGCGCTGTCGCTGGATCTGGTGGTGCTGGAGGCAAGTGGCATTGATCGAGAGGGCAATTTGCTTTGCGCCGATCCGCGTCTGGCAGGTGTGTACAAAGCCGCGTTAAAAAACGCCAAACGCATCGTGGTCGTGGCTTATCAACCGACGTTACAAGGCGAGGGTGAGGCCTTCTGCCACGTCAGCCACTTGGGCGGACTCGTGCTGGATGACGCGATCGACCCGCCGACACTCGACCTGATTCTCAAAGCCGGACTGGATGTGCATCGGCGAGAAGAGGGAATCCTTGAATTTCGTAGTCAGTAAACCTAAACAATAACTGGAGACAATCGCATGTTTCGTCGTCGTTCATTTTTTGCTGTTCTCGTTACCGCGTTTGCTGCAACCGCAACTGCCGCTCACGCCGCCGATATCAAGATTGGCGCGTCGCTGCTCACGCAACAACACCCGTTCTACGTCGAACTCGCCAACGCAATGAAGGCGGAAGCCGCGAAGGATCACGCGCAGATCGATATTGCGATTGCGAATCAGGACTTGAGCAAACAGATCGCCGACGTCCAGGATTTCGTGACGAAGAAGGTCGATGTGATCGTGATTTCACCGGTCGATTCCAAGGGCGTGAAAGCCGCCGTCCTGACGGCGCAGCGCGCAGGAATTCCGGTGATTACCGTCGATATCAGCGCGCAAGGCGTGGAAGTCGCGTCGCACATTGCCACCGATAACTACGCGGGCGGCCTGCAAGCCGGCGCGTTGATGTGCAAGGTGCTGGGCGGCAAGGGCAAGGTCGGTGTGATCGATTATCCGACGATTCAATCGGTGATCGACCGTGTGACGGGTTTCAAGAAGGCACTGGAAGCATGTCCCGATGTGAAGATCGTCGCGGTGCAACCAGGCATCACGCGCGCCGATGCATTGAGCGCCGCGCAGAACATGCTGCAGGCGAATCCTGATCTCGCGGGCATCTTCGGTTTCGGCGACGACGCTGCCATGGCCGCAGCGGTGGCAGGCAAGTCGGCGGGCAATCACGTGAAAGTGATCGGCTTCGACGGCATGCCGGAAGCACGTGCAGCGGTGGACAAGAATCCGAACTTCGTCGGCGTGATCCGCCAGTACCCGGACAAGATGGGCGCGCTCGCCGTGGACACCGCGGTCAAGGTCGCAGAAAAGCAGGCGGTGCCGAAGCTGCAACCGGTGACGCCGGGTCAGTACCTGAATGCGTCGGTGAAATGAATACGGTTTTAAAACCGCGCGCTACGGTGCCGCTGCTTGAGTTGCGCGGTATCGCGAAATCGTTCGGTCCGGTGGAGGCGATTAAGGACGTCTCGCTCTCGATCCTGCCGGGCCGCGTGCATACGCTGCTCGGCGAGAACGGCGCGGGCAAGTCCACGCTGATGAAGATTCTCGCGGGCGTTCATGCGCCTACGCGTGGCGAGATTTTCCTGAACGGCTCGTTGGCCACGTTTGCAAATCCCGGTGAGTCGCAGAAGGCGGGCATCGCGATCATCTATCAGGAACTCAGTCTCGCGAAGAACCTGAGCGTGGCCGAAAACATGTTCGCGGGGCACGAGCCGCGACGGTTTGGTGTCGTCGATTTCAAGCGCTTGTATGCGCAAGCCCAGGCGCTGCTGGATGACTTGGGTATCGATATTGACGCTACTGCTGCTGTCTCGCGACTCTCCATGGCGCAGCGGCAGCTCGTTGAAATTGCCAAGGCGCTGAGCCGCGATGCATCGCTCGTGATCATGGACGAACCGACGTCCTCGCTGAGCGATCGTGAAGCGGAGATTCTTTTTCATATCGTCACGAAGCTGACGGCGAAGGGCGCGGCGGTCGTGTATATCTCGCATCGGATGGACGAGATCATGCGCATCTCCGACGACATTTCGGTCATGCGCGACGGCCGTTATATCGCGACATTGCAGAAGGACCAGACGACTATCGGTTCATTGATCGCGATGATGGTAGGCCGTGAAATGAGCGACGTGTATCCGCGTCGCGAGGCGCCGTACGTTCGTCCTTCGCTGCCCTTGCTGAAGGTCAGCAACCTCACGCTGCCTGGTCAATTCGAAGACATCAGTTTCCAGATTCACGCGGGCGAGATCCTCGGTTTCTTCGGACTGATCGGCGCGGGACGCTCCGAGGTGATGAAGGCGCTATTCGGCATCGGACGGCCAAGCGGCGAGATCACGATGAGCGGCAAGCGCCTGAAGCTGCGCAATCCGGCGCATGCCATTCGTGAAGGCATTGCGTTCGTCACGGAAGACCGCAAGCACGAAGGCCTCGTGCTGATGCATTCGATTGCCAACAACGTGACGATGGCGAGTTTCGAAGAACACGGTTCGCGCTTCGGCATCCTGAACCGCCGCTTCGAACGCGATGAAACCGCGAACGCAATGACGCGCATGAACATCCGTGCATCGGGGCCGTTTCAGGCGGTTGGAAACCTGAGCGGCGGCAATCAGCAGAAGGTCGTGTTCTCGAAATGGCTGGCGTTGAAACCCAAGGTCCTGATCCTCGATGAACCCACACGCGGCGTCGACGTCGGCGCGAAGTTCGAGATTTATCGCGTGATCCGTGAACTGGCTTCGACCGGGACCGCGATCATTCTTGTCTCATCGGAATTGCCGGAAGCGCTCGCCATGAGCGATCGCCTTGTCGTGATGCGCGAGAAGCGCGTCGTCCATGAATTTGACGCGAGCGGTGGATTGTCCATCACACAGGAAGAAGTGATGTCGTACGCAACAGGAGCCACAAAAGCATGAACCCGACTCAACTCAGCGGCGCCGCATCCACGCGCCGCTCGCACGCAAGCGGTGCGCTGCAACGCGCGGTCCGGCATTACGGCGGGATTGTCGTAGGGCTGATCGTGCTGTGCGGGTTTTTCTGGGCGTTGTCGCCCAACTTCATGTCGGTGAACAACCTCGTGAACGTGGTGATGCAGGTTTCGATCATCGCGATACTGGGTTTCGGCATGACGTACGTCCTTCTGCTCGGCGATATCGACCTGTCGGTCGGCGCGACGATGGCGCTGGTCGGCACCGTCTGTGCATTTGCGTTGGAGCACGGCGCGTCGCCGCTCATGGCTGTGCTCGCCGCCATGGTCACGGGGCTCGTCCTGGGCGCCGTGAACGGCTCGCTGTCCGCGTTGCTCACAATCCCCTCGTTTATTGTCACGGTCGCCACCATGGGCGTTTTTCGGGGTTTGGCCTACCTGACGTCGAACGGCGTGCCCATTTCCATCGACGACGACCGCTTCGCTTTCCTCGGCAACGGCCTCGTGCTGGGCATTCCGCTGCCGATCTGGATTCTCGCGGTCCTGCTGTTGTTGAATCACTTCGTGCTCTCGCGTACCGTATTCGGACGCAAGGCGTATCTCGCGGGCGGAAATCGCGAAGCGGCGCTGTATTCGGGTATCGATGTAAACAGGCTGCGAATCATGATTTTCATGATCTCGGGCTTGCTCGCAAGTATTGGCGGCGTGCTGATGACGTCGCGGCTTTACTCCGCGCAGCCGAATGCGGGCATTGGCTATGAACTCGATGCCATCGCCGCCGCCGTGCTCGGCGGAACGAGTCTCTCGGGCGGTTACGGAACGATCACCGGGACGCTGATCGGCGCGCTGATTATCGGCGTCATCAACAACGGGATGAACCTGCTCAGCGTTCCGTATTTCTATCAACTCATCGTGAAAGGCATCGTGATTCTGGTCGCGGTGTGTATCGATGTTCAAACGAAGAAACGTCATGCCTAACTCAAACGGTGTTCCCTCCAAGAAGCCCGGCACTATTGTCGCGATGGGCGAGATCCTGGTCGAAATCATGGCCACGCGCGTGGGCCAAAGCTTTCGTGAACCGGGCACGCTCATTGGCCCGTTCGCGAGCGGCGCGCCGGCCATCTTCATCGATCAGGTCGCGAAGCTCGGTAGCCCGTGCGCGATGATCGGCTGCGTGGGCGACGACGATTTCGGCGTGCTCAACGTCGAGCGCTTGCGCGGCGATGGCGTGGATGTTTCCGGTATCGCGGTGCTGAAAGACGCAACCACGGGCAGCGCGTTCGTGACGTATCGCGAGGACGGCGATCGCGATTTCATCTACAACATTACGAACAGCGCGTCGGCGCAGTTGTCGGTGGCAAATTTGCGTGATGACTTGCTGGCGAAGTGCGGCAATTTTCACGTGATGGGGTCGTCGCTATTTTCGTTCAGGATCATCGAGGCGATGAAGCAGGCGATTGAAACGGTGAAGACGAACGGCGGCACGGTGAGTTTCGACCCGAACATCCGCAAGGAAATGCTGCGGATTCCGGAGATGCGCGACGCGCTCGACTTTATCCTCGACTACACCGATGTCTTCCTCCCGAGCGGTCACGAAGTGACTTTGCTCGCGAGTGCGACGTCCGAGCGCGGTGCGATCGATGAACTGCTCAAGCGCGGCGTGAAAGAAGTGATCGTGAAGCGTGGCGCTGAGGGTTGCAGTTACTTCGATGCCAACGGCGAGACGCATCGACCTGCATTCAAGGTTCAGGAACTCGATCCGACTGGCGCCGGGGATTGCTTCGGCGCGACATATATCAGTTGCCGCGCGCAAGGCATGGACGTGGACGCCGCGTTGAAATACGCGTGCGCAAGCGGCGCGCGCGCGGTTGGCGTAAAGGGTCCAATGGAAGGCACCGCGACGTTCGCCGAATTGGACGCGTTTTTAGCAACCGCAACCACGGAGTGATGTCATGAACTCGATCGTCTCGCGTTTAAGCAATGCGCATCCGGCGTCGGCGTGGCTTGCCGGTATCTATTCGATCTGCTCCGCGCATCCGTGGGTGCTGGAAGCGGCCATGCGGCAGGCGCTGGAAGATGAGACGCCGTTGCTGATCGAATCGACATCGAATCAGGTCGATCAATACGGCGGTTATACGGGCATGACGCCGGCGGATTTTGTGGGCTTCGTTCGGGGGATTGCCGAGCGCGTTGGCTTCCCGCATGAACACCTGATTCTCGGGGGGGATCATCTTGGGCCAAACGCCTGGCGCCATCTTCCCGCCGAAGAAGCGATGCAACGGGCCGATGCGTTGATCGACGCGTATGCATCGGCGGGCTTCACGAAGATTCACCTCGATACCAGCATGTCGTGTGCTGATGATCCTGAGCGGTTATCGGATGCGGTGGTTGCTGCAAGGGCTGCGCGTTTGTGCGCGGTAGCGGAGGCCGCGGTGAAACGCGCTGGGCTGGGCGTGAGTCCCGTGTACGTGATCGGCACCGAAGTACCGGTGCCGGGCGGCGCAGCGGAAGAGCTGGATATCGTGGAGCCGACCTCGCGTGAAGCGGCGATCGAAACGGCTTTGGTCCACAGACAAGCGTGGCAAGAACACGGCGTGCAAGACACATGGCCGCGCGTGATTGCTCTCGTTGTGCAGCCCGGCGTGGAGTTTGATCACACGAAGGTGATCGACTATGTGCCGGCACGTGCCGAGTCGTTAAAGAGTGCGCTCGATGATCTGCACGGCATGGTCTTCGAGGCGCATTCCACGGATTACCAAACGTCTGAAGCGCTGACAGCTTTAGTCCGCGATGGCTTCCGTATTCTCAAGGTCGGTCCAGGCGTGACGTTCGCATTGCGCGAGGCGTTGTACGCTTTGGCGGATATCGAAACGCAGTTGGTCGACGAGAACAAGCGCTCAAATCTACGCGCTGTGGTCGAACGCGTGATGCTGAACAAACCAGGTCACTGGGAAAAGTATTATCACGGCGATGCTGAGCAGCAACGCGTGTTACGCACCTATAGCTATAGCGACCGCGTGCGTTATTACTGGGCGGATTCGGAAATTAACGAGGCCGCGCAAACGCTGCTCGACAACCTGAATGATCTGAAAATTCCGGAGAATTTGCTCAGCCAGTTCTTGCCCGAGCAGTATTGGTCGGTGCGCCGCGGACAGCTGAAAAACGAGCCGCTCGCGTTAGTGCAAGATCGCGT
Organism: Burkholderia sp. S171; assembly: GCF_009766085.1. Lineage (GTDB taxonomy): Bacteria > Pseudomonadota > Gammaproteobacteria > Burkholderiales > Burkholderiaceae > Caballeronia. The sequence continues at coordinate 41,614 of NZ_LMUF01000030.1, forward strand.
GCGGCAGGTTATTCGGACGTACGCGGCGGCTTGCCGCGCTTAACTTATAGGGCAAGCCGAAAGCTCAGTGCTTGCCCGTGCTGCCGAAACCACCGGCGCCGCGCTCGCTCTGGGTGAAGTCATCGACAATATTGAACGTTGCCTGCACCACCGGCACGATCACCAACTGCGCGAGGCGTTCAAACGGGTTCAGCGTGAACGCCGTCGCGCCGCGATTCCACGTCGAGATCATCAGTTGACCTTGGTAATCCGAGTCGATCAGCCCGACCAGATTCCCCAGCACAACGCCATGCTTATGGCCCAGCCCCGAACGCGGAAGAATCACCGCCGCATATCCCGGATCTTCGATATGAATCGCCAAGCCCGTGGGCACCAGCACCGTCTGGCCGGGTTCGAGCGTAATGGCTTCGTCAAGGCACGCACGCAGGTCGAGTCCGGCGCTGCCGGGCGTGGCGTAGGCGGGCAGATAGTCGCGCATGCGCGCATCGAGGATCTTGATGTCGAGTTTCATGGGGTCTGTTTGTTGAGTTCGAATGCTTCAGCCAGCAATTCATACGAGCGCATGCGCGCCGGGTAACTTCCTGCAACGGTCAACACGATCAGTTCGTCGGCGTCGAAACGTTGTTGGAGTTCATGCAGTTGTTCGGTCACGCGTTCCGGCGTGCCAATGATGCTGCGATTCTTTTCCCGCGCAATTACGCTGAGTTCGCGTTCGCCGTACGCTTGCCCCGCGCCCTGAGCAATCGATGGGATCGGCATGTTCAGCCCGTACGCCATCTGTACGCGGCGTAAGTCGACCGCGCGTTCCAGTGCGGCGGCTTCCGACTCGGTATCGGCGCAAATCACGAACACAGCCGCCGCGAGATAAGGCTTCGAGCCATTACGCGGTACAAACCGCTCGCGATACGCCTCCGCCACCCGATGCCCATACTGCGCGTTAATAAAATGCGCGAACGCGAAACGAATGCCGAGCTGCGCGGCGAGCAGGCCGCCGAAATCGCTGGAACCTAGCATCCACAACTCGGGACGGGTTGCGATTTCCGGCTGCAACAACACGCCATGCGCGAGGTGATCCTCGGGCAGCGTGCCGTCGAACAGGCCAACGAGTTCGCCCACTTGCTGGGGGAAAATATCGCCGCGATTGTAGTCGCCAGCAGCCACCGCTTGCGCGGTGCGCATGTCGCCGCCGGGTGCACGTCCAACACCTAGGTCCACGCGATTCGGGAACAGCGCTTCGAGCATCAGGAATTGCTCTGCCACCTTGAACGAGCTGTAGTAGGGCAGCATGACGCCGCCCGAGCCGATCCGGATTTGCTGCGTGATGCTGCCGATTCGCGCGAGCAAAACCTCAGGGCATGGATTCGATACCCCGTGCAAACCGTGATGCTCGGCGCACCAGTAGCGCGTATAGCCGAGGTCATCGGCGAGGCGCGCGAGATCGAGCGTGGCCGCGATCGCGTCGGCGGTGCTATGGCCGTGAATGACCGGCGTTTGATCGAGTACGGAAAGTTTCGTCGTCATGGTCTCGGCAACAGCAATGGACTAAACCAGCAGGCTAAGACAGCAGCGAACCGCCGCGCGGCGCGCGCTTTGCGATCTCGCCGATCAGCAACTTCGCGAGCAGTTTTTTATCGGCACGAGGCAGGCGCGTGATACCCGATGCTTCAAACAGGATGACTTCATTGTCATCGAGGCCGAACGTCAGCGGCCCGAGATTACCGATCAGCAGCGGTACATTCTTGCGCGCGCGTTTCTCCTCGCCATGTACTTCGAGATCGCCGCTCTCCGCCGCGAAACCCACGCAATACGGCGGGTTTGGCAAACGCGCGACGGTTGCGAGGATGTCGGGATTTTCGACGAACGTGAAGGAGGGCAACGGCTGATCGGCGGTCTTCTTGATCTTGTGCTCGCTGAGGTGCTCCACGCGCCAATCCGCGACCGCCGCCACCGCGATAAAGATGTCCGCATCCACCGTGGCGTGCATCACGGCATCGTGCATTTGCTGCGCGGTCTGCACGTCTTCGCGAACCACACCCCAAGGCGTTTCCAGCGCAACCGGACCCGCTACGAGATGCACATCTGCGCCGGCCTGCGCCGCCGCGCGCGCAAGCGCGAAGCCCATTTTGCCGGAGGAGCGATTCGTAATGCCACGAACGGGATCGAGCGGTTCGAAGGTCGGACCGGCCGTAATCAGCACGCGAAGCCCTTGCAGAATCTTCGGCTGGAAGAACGCGCAAATAGCTTCAAATGTCGCTGATGGCTCGAGCATCCGGCCGTCGCCCACTTCGCCACACGCTTGCGCGCCGGAGTCGGGGCCGAGTACTTGCACACCATCGCCACGCAGCTGCGTGACGTTGCGTTGCGTTGCCGGGTTCTGCCACATCTGGCGGTTCATCGCGGGCACGACGAGCAGCGGACAATCGCGTGCGACGCACAGCGTGGAGAGCAGGTCATCGCAATGGCCATGCGCGAGCTTGGCGATGAAGTCAGTCGATGCGGGTGCGATCACGATTGCATCGGCTTCACGCGACAAATCGATATGCGCCATGTTGTTCGCAATCCGCGCGTCCCATTGCGATGTGTACACGGGACGGCCGGACAGCGCCTGCATGGTGACGGGCGTGATGAACTGCGTGGCGGCGTCCGTCATGACGATCTGCACGGTCGCGCCGGCTTTCACCAGCAGACGCGTGAGTTCGGCGATCTTGTAGCACGCGATACCGCCTGACAGCCCAAGTACGAGATGCTTCCCTGCGAGTTCTGCCGTGTCCAACGATGCCTCCGTCAAGCTGGTTATTTCGCCCCGCGCACGCGCCGCAACTCGTCGAAAACGAGCAGCACTGCGCCGATAGTGATCGCGCTGTCGGCGAGATTAAACGCTGGCCAGTGCCACGTATTGACGTGAAAATCCAGAAAGTCGATCACGTGGCCATACGCAATCCGGTCGATCACATTGCCGATCGCGCCGCCCATGATCAGCGCCAGCGCCGTGCAGAACAGCCGCTGCGTGCCATGGCGTTTCAGCAAGTAGCAGATCACGATAGCCGCGACCACGCCGAGCGCCGTGAAACCCCAACGCTGCCAGCCGCCGGCGGTGGCGAGAAAGCTGAACGCCGCGCCGCGGTTGTAGATCAGGAAGAGGTTGAAGAACGGCGTGAGCGCGTGCGGTTCACCATAGGTGAACACGCGGGCGACGGCGATCTTCGACAACTGGTCGAAGAGAATCACGATCAACGCCACGCCCAGCCACGGCGCGAGTGAACCGCTACTGCTTTGTTTCGACATCGTTCTTGCCATTATGCTGCGCTCCGCGTTTCGCCGTTACCGAAGAGATTGGTGATGCATCGGCCGCACAATCCAGGATGTTCCGCTGACGCTCCCACATCGTCGCAATAGTGCCAGCAGCGCTCGCATTTCAGATACGTCGATGCCATCACGTCGACGCCTTCCTCCGCTTCGCTCGCGACCTTCACCAACCGCGCCGCCGATGTAATCATCACGAAGCTGAGGTCATCGCCGAGACTGGTCAACGCGTCATAACGCGCGCCGCTCGCCCGTACATCCACTTCGGCCTGCAGCGATGAACCGATCAAGTTGGCCGTTCGCGCTTCTTCCAGCGCCTTCGTGACGTCGCTGCGCGCCGAGCGGATCAGCGTCCACTTGTCGAGCAACTCGCCGGCGTCGGGCACTTGCGGATAGGTGTGATACACCTCGGTGAAAATGGTGTCGCGGCCAGGTTGCAGGATCTTGTACGCCTCTTCCGCCGTGAACGACAGATACGGCGCGACCAGTCGCAGCAAACCATGCGCGATGTGATGCAGCACCGTTTGCGCCGCGCGGCGTTCGCGCGAATCGGGCTTCATGGTGTAGAGCCGATCCTTCAGCACGTCCAGATAGAAACCGCCAAGGTCTTCCGAGCAGAACGTCGCGAGCTTGGACACCACCGGATGGAACTCGAATTTCTCGTAATGCGCGAGCACATCGTCCTGCAGGTTCTGCGCGAGGGCGACAGCGTATTTATCCATGTCGAGCCAGTCTTCGACCGGACGCGCATCTTTCTCGAAGTCGAAATCGGAGAGATTGGACAAGAGGAAACGCAACGTATTGCGAATCCGCCGATACGTCTCCGTCACGCGCTTCAAGATCTCTTCAGAGATCGCGAGCTCGCCCGAATAATCCGTCGATGCAATCCACAAGCGGATGATTTCCGCGCCCAGCCGGTTCGACACTTCATGCGGATCGACGCCGTTACCGAGTGATTTCGACATCTTGCGGCCTTCGCCATCGACGGTGAAGCCGTGCGTCAGCAGCGCGTTATACGGCGGACGGCCATCGAGCATGGAGGCGGTGAGCAGCGACGAATGGAACCATCCGCGGTGCTGGTCCGAGCCTTCCAGATACAAATCCGCCGGGAATTGCAGCGAATCCTTGTGCGAGCCGCGCAGCACGTGCCAATGCGTCGTGCCTGAATCGAACCACACGTCGAGCGTGTCGCGGTTCTTCTCGTACATGTTGGCTTCATTGCCGAGCAGTTCCGCCGGATCGAGCGTTTGCCACGCTTCAATGCCGCTCACTTCCACGCGCTTGGCCACTTCCTCGAGCAATTCCAGCGTACGCGGATGCAGTTCGCCGGTTTCCTTGTGGACGAAGAACGCCATCGGCACGCCCCACTGGCGTTGACGCGACAGCGTCCAGTCCGGCCGGTTCGCGATCATGCTGTAGAGCCGCTGTTTGCCCCATGCCGGGAAGAACGCGGTGTTTTCGATGCCTTCCAGCGCCGTCTCACGCAACGTGCGCGATGTATCGTTGGGCTTCACGTCCATGCCGGCAAACCACTGCGACGTCGCGCGATAGATGATCGGCGTCTTGTGGCGCCAGCAGTGCATGTAGCTGTGCTTGTACTTCTCGGTTTTCAGCAGCGTATGTGCGCCGCGCAAGGCTTCCACGACCTGGTCGTTGGCTTCCCAGATCGACAGTCCGCCAAACAAAGGCAACGACTCGATATACCGACCATCGCCCATGACCGGGCTGATGATGTCCGAGTCCGTCATGCCATGTGCCTTGCATGACACAAAGTCTTCTACGCCATACGCTGGCGACGAATGCACGATTCCCGTGCCGCTCTCGGTCGTCACGTAATCGCCGAGATACACAGGCGCCGTGCGCTTATAACCGGGGTGCGCCGCGCTCAACGGATGATGAAACCGCAGGCCGCTCAACTTCTCGCCCGTCGTGGTCGCGATGGTCGACCCGTTGAGGTCGTACTGTTTCAGGCATTCTTCCACGCGATCTTCGGCCAGGATCAGCAGACCCTTCTCGGTATCGACGAGGCTATAGACGATCTCCGGATGCACATTGAGCGCCTGGTTCGCGGGGATGGTCCACGGGGTCGTCGTCCAGATCACGACGCCGCCTTCCTGCTTCGGCAACGCGTTCAGGCCAAACGCCTGCGCGGTCTTTTCCGGATCGGCAAACGTGAACAATACGTCGATAGTCGGATCGACCTTGTCCTGGTATTCAACTTCGGCTTCAGCCAGTGCTGAACCACAATCGAAACACCAGTTCACCGGCTTCAGTCCGCGATACACATAACCCTTCTCGAGGATCTTTCCCAACGCGCGGATTTCGCCCGCTTCGTTGGTGAAATTCATCGTCTTGTACGGATTGTCCCAGTCGCCGAGCACACCGAGGCGCCGAAAGCCGAGCTTTTGCTTTTCGATCTGCGCGCTCGCGTAGGTGCGCGCTTTTTCCATCACTTCGCGTGCCGGCAATGACTTGCCGAACTGCTTCTCGATCTGGATTTCGATCGGCATGCCGTGGCAGTCCCAGCCGGGGACATAGACCGCGTCGAAGCCCGCCAGATTGCGCGCCTTCACGATCATGTCCTTCAGGATCTTGTTCACCGCGTGGCCGAGGTGGATGTCGCCGTTCGCATACGGCGGCCCGTCATGCAGGATGAACTTCTTGCGGCCCTTGCTGGCGGCGCGGATTTTTTCGTAGATCTTGTTGTCTTGCCATTCCTTCACCCACTGCGGCTCGCGCTTGGGCAAGTCACCCCGCATGGGGAACGGTGTATCCAGCAAGTTGACCGGATATTTCGACTGGGGCTTGGCTTCTTTCTTGTTGCTCATGGATGACTCGATATCTGTTCGATGATGCGGCGGTGAGGCGGCGGTTCCAAGCGGACAAGCTCGGGAACGGGCTCGAAGGTGCGTGTTTAGCGAGGCAGCGGGCAGCGCGTCGGAAGCTTGATTGGAAACCTTATCGAATCTTCAAGCACCCGGCGCCACGCGCTCACCTAATTCGATCGGTGGCCGAGGTGGCGAAACCGCTGTCGCGGCCACTCGAGTTCACGTCTGCAGCGAAATAAGCGCGGGCGTTGGTGACGTCGCGCGCGATGGCCTTCGTGAGCGTCTCGAGGTCCACGTACTTCTCCTCGTCACGCAGCTTTTTCAGGAATTCGATACGCACGAGCTTGCCGTACGCATCGCCATGCCAGTCGAGCACGAAGGTTTCGAGCATCACGCGGCCGGAATCGTCCACGGTTGGGCGCAGTCCGAGGCTCGCCACTGCCGGCAGCGGCTCGGGTCCGAGCCCATGCACGCGCACGACGAAGATGCCTGCGAGCGCCGGCCGCTTGTGGGCGATCGGCATGTTGAGCGTGGGAAAGCCGAGATCGCGGCCGAGTTTCTGCCCGTGGACCACGTGGCCGCTAATCACATAGGGCCGGCCGAGTGCGAGGCGGGCGGCATCGAGATCACCGGCTACCAGCGACGCCCGCACGCCTGAACTCGAAATACGCGCGCCGTTCAGGTCCGCGACCGTTGCCATTTGCTCGACTTCGAAGCCGTGCTTGCGCCCGGCGTCTTGCAGCGATTCGAAATCGCCGGCACGTTTTGCGCCGTAGCGGAAATCGTCACCGATCATCACCCAGCGTGCGTGCAGGCCGTTCACGATCACGTTTTCGACAAACGTATCTGGCGGCTGGCCGGCGAAGGTGTGATTGAAATGTTCGACCACGACGCGATCCACGCCGTTTGTGCGTAGCGCTTCGAGTTTGTCGCGCAGCATGGCGATGCGGGGCGGCGCGCCGGCGGGATTGAAGAATTCGCGGGGATGCGGCTCGAAGGTCATCACGCAGACCGGCAGGCCGCGGGCGTCCGCGGCGGCGCGCACGTGGGCGAGCAGCGCCTGATGGCCACGGTGGACACCGTCGAAATTGCCGATGGTCAGCGCACAGGGCGCGCGGCTTTCGGCATTGGGTAGGCCGCGAAAGACTCTCACGATATCGGTTGGGTCGGCGGTTGGCGGTTAAATGGGCGTATGCAGTGGTGCAGGGCTGATGCAGCGCGAGGCTGGCAAAGCCGCAAAGCGTTCGATTATAAACGCTCACAGCACAGGACGGAGGCCGAGCCCGCTACGGGCCGGGCGGATTCGCCGGGTTTTGACGGCATCGAATGATAAAATCCGCGGATGAAAAAAATCGTCATCCTGATTTCCGGGCGGGGAACCAATATGGAAACCGTCGTGCGGGCTTGCGCGCGCGACGGCTGGCCGGCCCAGGTGGCGGCTGTCATATCGAATCGCCCAGACGCCGCCGGGCTTGCGTTCGCGGCGGAAAACGGCATTCCTGCAACTGTTGTAGATCACCGTGATTTCACCACGCGCGACGCCTTCGATCAGGCGCTTGCACGCGTAATCGACGGCTTCGAGCCAGATCTCGTCATGCTTGCAGGCTTCATGCGCGTACTGACCGACGCTTTTGTCGATCGATACGCGGGCCGCATGCTCAATATTCACCCGTCGCTGCTGCCGTGCTTTCCGGGCCTCAAAACCCACCAGCAAGCGCTCGATGCCGGCGTGCGCGTGCACGGCGCAAGCGTCCATTTTGTCACGCCGACGCTGGACCATGGCCCCATCGTCGCGCAAGCAGCGGTGCCGGTCATGGCCGGCGACGACGCCGCCACGCTCGCTTCGCGGGTGCTGGCTGTCGAACACATTATTTACCCACGCGCGGTGCGCTGGTTCGTCGAAGGGCGTCTTGCCATCGACGGCGAGCGTGTCGTGCTCACGCCACCAGAGCCGCAATGGCTCTTTGCCGACATTGCCGGGGAGGGCGTATGAGGCTTCATGGATTTTTGATAGGACAAACAGAGACGTTGCTGGCCGATGTTTTACGCTTCAGCGGCCCAGCGGACGCGGCCACCAGCCGCTTTTTCCGCGCGCATCCGAAGCTCGGGCACAACGAACGCGGCGTGATAGCCGAAGCGGTGTTCGCAGTGTTGCGCCGCAAGATGGAGTTTTCGCATCTCGCCGAAAGCGGCAGCGGCAACCTGGCGCGGCGTCTCGCCTTGCTGGGCTTGATGCAGACGGCGGGTTTGTCGGCGGTAAAGCCGTTCATTTCCGCCGATGAATACCAGTGGCTCAACCAGGTGTCGAAGATCGATCCGGGCAGCTTGCCGGTGCGCGTGCGGACCAATTTGCCGCAGTGGATCTACGACGCCATGACAAAGCGCTTCGATACCGACGAGCTCGCGTTGCTGGCCGCGTCGCTGAACTACCCGGCTCCGCTCGACTTGCGCGCGAACCCGATTAAAGCGTCGCGTGAACTGGTTATCAAGACACTGACCGAAGCCGGTATCGATGCAGGCGAAATGCCGTTTGCGCCGTTTGGCGTGCGGGTGGACGGCAAGCCGGCGTTGACACGCCTGCAACCGTTCCAGGATGGCTGGATCGAGGTGCAGGACGAAGGCAGCCAGCTTCTGTGCTCGCTGGTGGCGCCCCGTCGCGGCGAGATGATTGTCGATTTCTGCGCGGGCGCGGGCGGCAAGACGCTGGCGCTCGGTGCAATGATGCGTTCCACGGGCCGTCTCTACGCCTTCGACGTGTCGGATCGCCGGTTGGCAAAACTCAAGCCACGCCTGGCTCGCAGCGGTTTGTCGAATGTGAATCCGGTACTGATCGACAGCGAGCACGACGCCAAGATCAAGCGTCTCGCCGGCAAGATCGATCGCGTTCTCGTTGATGCGCCGTGTTCTGGCCTCGGCACGTTGCGCCGTAATCCGGACCTGAAATGGCGCCAGTCGCCGGAATCGGTGGCGGAATTGACGCCGAAGCAGTTGTCCATCCTGACCAGTGCGGCGCGGCTGGTGAAAGTGGGCGGCCGTCTCGTCTACGCAACATGCAGCATGCTGGAAGCGGAAAACGAGGGCGTGGTCAATCAATTCCTCGCAACGCATCCGGGGTTCAAGCTGGTTCCGGCGCGCGAGGTGCTGGCTGAACAACGGATTGACCTCGACACGGGCGACTACCTGCAACTTTGGCCGCACAAGCACGGTACGGATGGTTTCTTCGCCGCCGTACTGGAACGGTTGCCGGTTGCCGCGAAGGAAGCCGCTGTTGAGGAAGCAGCGGAGGAATAAGTAATATTTGCTCGCGTTGGCCGGCGGAATCGGAAGCGATCCCCGGCCAAAGCTTTCAAAAGCGGGAAATTCGTGTTTACCGCACTAAACAGCAACGCGACTTAGCGGTCAAAATTCCTGCTGACCCTGCGCGAAATCAAAATTTTCCCTAATCGACACAAAGACTTGGAACGCATGACGTAAAATGCCGTCGAACCACGTGCATAATCCTTTCATGCACCCAACAGCCGTCGATCCGGTTTTCGTTCGGCTATTTTTTCCGCCTTTTAGGTAAATTGCCTTGCTGAATTCATCGCTTCAATTTCTCGCCAACGGATTGCTCGACCTTTCGTGGTGGCAGATCTTGCTGTTCACTCTCGTGATGACGCACATCACGATCATCGGCGTGACCGTCTATCTGCATCGTTGCCAGGCGCATCGCGCGCTGGAGCTGCATCCGGCCGTCAGCCACTTTTTCCGCTTCTGGCTGTGGGCCACGACCGGCATGCTGACCGGACAATGGGCCGCAATCCACCGCAAGCATCACGCCAAATGCGAGACCGAAGAAGATCCGCATAGCCCGCAAACGCGCGGCATCTGGAAAGTCTTGCTCGAAGGCGCTGAACTTTATCGTTCGGAAGCCAAGAACGAAGAAACCATGCGCAAGTTCGGTCACGGTACGCCGAATGACTGGATGGAACGCAACGTCTACACGCGTTATCCCATTCTCGGCATCAGCATCATGATGGTCATCGACATTGCGCTGTTCGGCTTTGTCGGGCTGACGGTCTGGGCCGTGCAGATGATCTGGATTCCGTTCTGGGCAGCAGGCGTGGTCAACGGGCTCGCGCACTGGTGGGGTTACCGGAACTTCAATTCGTCGGACGCCAGCACGAACATTTTCCCGCTCGGCATCCTGATCGGCGGTGAAGAACTGCATAACAATCACCACACGTATGCAACGTCGGCCAAGCTCTCGAACAAGTGGTACGAATTCGATATCGGCTGGATGTATATCCGCATCATGTCGGCGTTCAAGCTGGCCAAGGTCAAGAAAATTGCGCCCACGCCGCGTCTGTCAGCTTCCAAGCCGGTGCTCGATCACGACACGCTGCAAGCCGTGCTGTCGAACCGCTATGAAGTGATGGCGCGTTACGGCAAGGCGATGAAGCGTGCGTATCGGCAGGAATTGTCGAAGCTGAAGGAAGGCGGTTCCGCCGACAAGTACCAACTGATGCGCGGTGCCCGCAAGTGGGCGCACAAGGAAGAGGCGGGTCTGGATGAGCCGCAACGCCAGCAGTTGCCGGCGCTTTTCTCCGACAACCACAAGCTGCGCACGTATATTGAATTGCGTCAGGATCTGGCCGCCATGTGGGACCGCTCCAATGCGTCGCGCGAACAACTGCTCGCGCAACTGCAGGACTGGTGTCACCGGGCCGAGCAAAGCGGGATCAAGGCGCTGCAGGACTTCGCATCACGCCTGCGACGCTACGCCTGACGGCAGCAACCCTGCCGACCTTCGTCATCGATATCCGTTAAAATTTCATGACGTCACAAGACCCCGCTCTGGCGGGGTTTTTGCGTTTTGGGACGCAGTATGCGCGGCGTAACCACGACGTATTCACGACGCATTCACGGGACATGGAGACGAGGAAGCGATGGAGCACGCGATTAAAAGCGTCGAGTACGACCGGCCGCAGGGACTGACATGCGGCATCGGCCAAGCGTGGGCGAAAGTGCCGGATGCCCCGTCGCGCGAGGAAAAGCGCGAGTTGAAGGAGCGCATTCGAGCGTTGCTCGTGCGTGAGAAAGCGGTGTTGGTCGCGCATTATTATGTCGATGCCGAGTTGCAGGAACTCGCCGATGAAACCGGCGGTTGCGTGGCGGATTCACTCGAAATGGCGCGTTTCGGGCGCGATCACGCGGCACAGACGCTGATCGTGGCCGGTGTTTGTTTCATGGGCGAGACCGCGAAAATCCTCAGCCCCGAAAAGCGCGTGCTCATGCCCGACCTGGACGCGACCTGTTCCCTCGACCTGGGTTGCCCTGCCGATGAATTTTCCGCTTTCTGCGATGCCCATCCCGACCGCACGGTCGTGGTGTACGCAAACACCAGCGCTGCGGTGAAAGCGCGGGCGGACTGGATGGTGACATCGTCAATCGGGCTGGAGATCGTTGCGGATCTGCATGCGCGCGGCGAAAAGATCCTCTGGGCGCCCGACCGGCATCTGGGCGGTTATATCCAGAAGAAAACCGGTGCCGACATGCTGTCGTGGCAGGGTTCGTGTCTCGTCCACGATGAATTCAAGGGCATCGAACTCGACCTGCTGCGCGTCGAATATCCCGACGCAAAAATCCTCGTTCATCCGGAATCGCCGGAAGCGGTGGTCGCGTTGGCTGACGTGGTGGGTTCCACCACGCAATTGATCGACGCGGCGGTGAGGCTTGAGGCGAAGCGATTTATTGTCGCGACGGATCTCGGGATCCTGCACAAGATGCGGCTTGCGGCGCCGGGCAAGGAGTTCATCGAAGCACCGACGGCCGGTAACAGCGCCACCTGCAAGAGTTGCGCGCATTGCCCGTGGATGGCGATGAACGGCCTGACGAACCTGGCGGCCGTATTGGAACGTGGCCACAACGAAATTTTCGTCGACGCTCAAATTGCGGCGCGTGCACGGCTGCCGATCGACCGCATGCTCGATTTCGCTGCCCGTCACAAGAAGCGCGTCCAGGCGAGCGGTGATCTCGCAAAGGATGTTTCGTTGTTTTCAAACGTAGGAGCGGCGTGATGGTGGCGACGGTGGCAAGTCAGTTGGTTTCTCCCTTACTTGAAGAAATCCGGGCGCTGTACGGCGAGGCATTCGATCAGGCGCTTCAGCGCAACGTCACCGATGCGCTGGCGGAAGATATCGGCGACGGCGACCGGACCGGGCTTCTCGTACCTGCCAACGTGCGGCGTACGGCGCGCATCACGGTTCGCGAAGAGGCGGTGTTGTGCGGCGTTCCATGGTTCGAGGCGGTAATGCGCCGAGTGGATGAATCGATTCGCGTGGAATGGCTGTATGGCGAAGGGGCGCGGATGATCGCCAATACGCCCGTGGTTTTGCTGCATGGGCCGGCGCGCGCGCTGTTGACCGCGGAGCGCAACGGGCTGAATTTTCTTCAGCTGTTGTCGGGCGTGGCAACCGCGACGCGCCGTTATGTGGACGCGATTGAAGGAACGCGAGCGCGGATCCTTGACACGCGCAAGACCTTGCCCGGTTTGCGTCTGGCGCAGAAGTACGCGGTACGGGTGGGCGGCGGCGCGAACCAGCGGCTGGCGCTTTACGACGGCATTCTGATCAAGGAAAACCACATTGCCGCGGCGGGCGGCGTAGGCGCGGCGATGGACGCTGCGCTTGCGTTGAATGTCGGGGTGCCGATCCAGATTGAAGTGGAGACGCTCGAACAGCTTGAAACGGCGCTGGCGCATCGGGCGGAATCGATCCTGCTCGATAATTTCGCCTTCGATGCCATGCGCGATGCCGTGCGGCTGACTGCCGGCCGGGCGGTGCTGGAAGTCTCAGGCGGGGTGAACTTTGATACCGTGAGGACCATCGCTGAGACAGGCGTGGACCGGATTTCCATCGGCGCGTTGACTAAAGATGTGCGGGCCACGGATTATTCGATGCGGCTCGAGTAAAGCGCGGTGGGCAGCAAGCGGGCTTCCGGTCTGATGCCCGCTTGCTGCTTTCAGGCGTGGTGGAATATCGGAAAGGAATATCTGAAGGCAGCGACCCCGCACTGACTCCGGCCATTGAGTCCAAAACCAACCCGCGACTTAACATCGCGACCGGCTACCGCATCTCGTACGTCTCCCTCTTCGTGTCTAGACAACTTCGATAAATTTCCATAAAAGTTGAACGACCGATCGTCAAATCCCACGCCTCAATTGTAGTAAAGCCCCTGTAAGCCTTACCCACCAAGCCAATCAGTATTTTCCCTAACTTCCCCGGTTAGGCGCTGAAAAACATTGCCAGTCATTTTTGTTCATTGCATTCTTGTCTATACAAGTTGGCGTTCGCCACTTGGTCCAACACAACCTTCTTGGAAAAGTGGCTCAACAATGACAGGCAAAATGAAGTTGCTCGCCCGGCTGGCTGCATCGGTGGCCGTCGGTGTAATCGCTCTGGGCGCTGTCAGCGCCCAGGCAAAAGACTGGAAATCCGTCACGATCGCTACCGAAGGCGCGTACGAACCGTGGAACCTGACGCTTCCCGGCGGCAAGCTCGGCGGCTTCGAGCCGGAACTGATCGAGAACGTCTGCGCCCGCATCAAGATCCAGTGCACGCTGGTGACGCAAGATTGGGACGGCATGATCGCCGGCCTGCAAGCGGGTAAGTTCGACGTGCTGATGGACGCGATCTCGGTCACGCCGGAACGCGAAAAAATCATCGCTTTCTCGACGCCGTATGCATCGACGCCCGCCGCTTTCGTGTCTGCCGATCAAAGCCCCGCCACGCTCGCGAAGCAACCCGGCGCAGGCCAGATCGTCAAGCTGACGGGCGACACCGCCCACGACAAAGCCACGGTCGATGCACTGCGCGTCGCGCTGAAGGGCAAGACCATCGGCATCCAGTCGGGCACGGTCTACACCAAGTTCATCGATACGAACTTCAAGGACGTCGCGACCATTCGCGAATACAAGACCGCGCCGGAGCATGACCTCGACCTGGTTGCAGGCCGCATCGACGTCGCCTTCGACGACAGCACCTACTGGGCTTCCGCATTCACCAAGCCGGAAAACAAGGGTCTCGCCTTCACCGGTCCGAAGATCGCCGGAACGGTCTGGGGTCCCGGCGAAGCGCTGGCATTCCGTCAGTCCGACAAGGACCTGAAGGCCAAGTTCGACCAGGGCATCCAGGCGGCACTCGCCGACGGCACGGTCAAGCGCCTCTCGCTGAAGTGGCTGAAGGTCGACGCCACGCCTTGAGGCGTTGCTGATTTACCCAGCCCTGCGAGCGCACCTCTATAAGCGGGCGCGCTCGACGATGTGTCACCGTTGGAGATAAAAGATGAGTCTGGTTCAACTACTCGGCTTCGGCGAGCAAGGGTGGGGCACCACGTTGCTGCTCGCGTTGCTCATGACCGTAATGCTGACGATCGCTGCGCTGGCTGTGGGCGCGGTTTTCGGTGCGATGGTCGCCGCCGCGAAACTGTCGCGCAGCCGCACGCTAAGAATTATCGGCGATGCCTACACCACGCTTTTTCGCGGCATCCCCGAGCTGCTGATCATCTATCTCTTCTACTTCGGCGGCTCGTCGGTGATGACCGCCGTCGGCCACTTCTTTGGTGCCGACGGGTTTATCGGCGTGCCGCCTTTTGTTGTCGGCGCACTCGCCATTGGCCTGATTTCCGGATCGTATCAAGCTGAGGTATATCGCTCGGCCGTGCTCGCAGTGTCGCGCGGTGAGATCGAGGCGGCACGGGCCATCGGCATGTCGACGGCAACGCTTTGGCGGCGCGTGCTGATTCCGCAGGTCATCCGTTTTGCGTTGCCGGGTATCGGCAACGTGTGGCAATTGAGCCTCAAGGATTCTGCGTTGATCGCCGTGACAGGACTCGCCGAACTGATGCGTACGAGCCAGGTCGCCGCCGGATCGACTCATCAATACTTCACGTTTTATATGGTTGGCGGGGCGCTGTATCTGGTCCTTACCAGCCTGTCGAATCGCGTCTTCGACCGCGCCGAAGCACGTGTCGGCCGATCATTTCGCGGCACGCTCGCGCGCCACTGAGCCACCGAGCCACTAATACGATCCCCAAGCGAATCCGACCATGAATATCGATTTCGAATTTCTCGGCGATACGTTGTCGAAACTACTAGCCGCTGTCCCCACCACGCTCGGGTTGTTCTTCGCCTCGCTGATCGTGGGCGGCATGCTTTCTCTTGTGATTGTCGCGATGCGGGTGAGCCCGAACTGGGCGCTTAACCGTTTTGCGCGCGGCTACATCCTGGTGTTCCGTGGCTCACCGCTGCTCATCCAGATGTTCCTTGTGTACTACGGCCTGGGCCAGTTCCCGGCCGTGCGCGAGAGTTTCCTCTGGCCGCTGCTGCGTGTGCCGTATGTGTGCGCGATCGTCTCGCTCGCGCTGTGCACAGCCGGATATACCGCCGAGATTATTCGCGGCGGTTTGCAGTCGGTGCCGCACGGACAGATCGAAGCGGCGCTCGCGGTCGGCATGTCGCGCTGGACCGTGTTGCGCCGGATTATCGCGCCGATCACGCTGCGTTACGCGTTGCCGGCGTACTCGACTGAAGCCGTACTGCTCGTCAAGTCGACAGCGTTGGCCAGTCTTGTCACGGTGTGGGATGTGACGGGCGTCGCGCAGCAGATCATCCAGCGAACCTACCGGACGATGGAAGTTTTCATCTGCGCGGCCGCTATCTACCTCGTGCTGAATTTCATTATCGTGCGGGCGCTGGGCATGCTCGAAAAGAAGCTCTCGCCGCACCTGCGCGATCGCAATGCCACTGCGGCCACTGCGCCGAAGAAGCGTTCACAACCCACGCTCAAAGCGGCGACCGTCCCCGACAGCCAGCATATCGATTCCTGAATCCAAGGGAGAAAACCTCATGAACACAAGCACTTCCATTGCGCTGTCCGCGACCAACATCCACAAGTCTTTCGGCGATGCCCACGTGCTCAAGGGCATTTCCCTCGACGCGCACGAAGGCGATGTGATCTCCATCCTCGGCGCGAGCGGATCCGGCAAAAGCACCTTCCTGCGTTGCATCAACATGCTGGAAACACCCGACGATGGCGAAGTGAAACTCGCGGGCGAAGCGATCGAAATGAAGCGTGGCCGCGATGGACGCCTGCAGCCGGGTAACCGCAAGCAAGTCGACCGGATTCGTTCGCAGCTCGGCATGGTGTTCCAGAGTTTCAATCTCTGGTCGCACATGACGGTCATGCAGAACGTGATCGAAGGGCCGTTGCGCGTGCAGAAGCGCACGCGTGCAGAGTGTGTAGAAGAAGCGGAGCAGTTGCTGACGAAGGTCGGTCTTTACGAGAAGCGCGATGCATATCCCGCGCATCTGTCGGGCGGCCAGCAACAGCGTGTGGCGATCGCGCGCGCGTTGGCCATGCACCCCAAGGTCATGCTCTTCGATGAACCCACGTCCGCGCTCGATCCGGAGCTGGTCGGTGAAGTCTTGCGCGTGATGCGCGCGCTCGCCGAGGAAGGCCGGACCATGCTGGTCGTCACGCACGAGATGGGTTTCGCGCGGCACGTGTCGAATCGCGTGATGTTCCTGCATCAGGGACAAGTCGATGCCGAGGGCGCGCCCGACGACCTGTTCAACGGCCGCTGCTCTGAGCGTTTTCAGCAGTTTGTATCGAGTCATCATTCCCGTACTGCTAACTAAATCAAGCGAGGCTGACGTGTTGGCTAGTTCCTTTTTACCCGTGCCATCGATTGATCCTATCGTCATCGGCGCGGACTTGATTGACGGTGGCGGCCACGAGCGCACGCCGGCTTCTGTGTGTATCGACAAGCCGCTCGACTGGCGCGGTGTTGCCCGGATCGCGAATGGCGCGAATCTGGTGTTGTCGCCGGGGGCGCGCTCGCGGATCGACCATGCGCGCTCGCTGGTCGAGCAGATTGTCGAACGCCGGATTCGCGCGTATGGCGTGAACACCGGCGTGGGTGCGCTGTGCGACGTGGTTGTGTCGCCGTCGGAACAGCGCGCGTTGTCGCGCAACATCCTGATGAGTCACGCGGTCGGCGTGGGTGAACCACTGCGGCGTGAGGAGACGCGCGCGATCATCGCGGCGGCCGTGAACAACTTCGCGCACGGGCATTCCGGCGTGCGCCTCGAACTCGTGGAGCTGCTCGTCACGTTGCTCGACAGCGGGTTGACGCCCGAAGTGCCGGCGTTCGGCTCGGTCGGCTATTTGAGCCATATGGCGCATATTGCGCTGGTGCTGATTGGCGAAGGGTTTGTCCGCGACGTTACCGGCCGTATGAGCGCCGCCGGCGCGTTGCAGCGGCTCGCGCACGAACCGCTCGTGCTTGAGGCGAAGGAGGGCCTGAGCGTGGTCAACGGCACGCCTTGCGTGACCGGGCTTGCCTCGTTGGCGCTGGCCCGCACCGAGCGGCTGCTGGAATGGGCCGACACCATTTCGGCGATGTCTTTCGAGAATCTGCGTGGTCAAGCGGCTGCCTTCGATGCCGACTCGCTCGCGCTGCGGATATCGCCGGGATTGTCCATGGTGGGCGCGCATCTGCGTGCGCTTCTTGCGGACAGCGGCATCATCGCGGCGTCGTTGGGACGCAAGACGCAGGATCCCTTGAGCCTGCGCACCATTCCCCATGTGCACGGTGCGGCGCGCGACGTGTTCGCGACAACCGCCGAAGTGGTGAATCGCGAGCTCGCTTCGGTCACCGATAACCCCGTCGTTGCCGGCACGCTCGCGTCGCCACGGGTGTTTTCGCAGGCGCATGCGGTAGGCGCGTCTATCGGCCTGGCGATGGATAGCCTGGGCACTGCGGTGGCCGAGGTTGCCGCCATGGCCGAGCGGCGCATTGACCGGCTGGTGAATCCGCTGGTCAGCGGCTTGCCGGCCTTTCTCGCCGATGGCGGCGGCACGTGTTCCGGTTTCATGATCGCGCAGTACACGGCGGCGTCCCTGGTTGCTCACAACCGCCGCCTTGCGATGCCCGCGAGCCTGGATGGGGGTATCACCTCCGGCTTGCAGGAGGACCATCTGTGCCACGCGACGCCGGCTGCGTTGAAGGCGCTGGAAATCATCGCCAATGCCGAGCGGATCTTGGCTATCGAGTTGCTGGCGGCGACGCAGGCCTACGACCTGCAACCCGCCGACTTGTCTCGCGCACCTAAAACCGACGCAATTTATCGAAGCGTCCGTGCTGTTATCTCCCGATACCGCGACGACCGGCCATTGGCAGGCGATATCGCCGCAGCCTGGGCGTTCGTCCACGAGGCAAACCCCGAGTTTTGATTCATTGCCGTCTTGTATAGACAGATCCAATGCGCTCCTTTGCCGCCGATCCCGCCGTTTTTAAGCGGGATCGACGTCTCTCGCCCCATTTATACCCGGTCGTCAGCCCCGTTCAAGTAAACCCCTACCCGTTCGATCTGCACACCGCTTGCGCTCTGATTTATTTTGATTCAGACTTGTATATACAACTCGCCGACCAAGTTCCATTGCTGGCTGAAACGCCCTGCGGAATTGGCTGCAAGATACCGAATGTTCACCATCCCGTCCGAGGAGTGCTTTGATGAAAAACCACAACCCGCGTCCCCTGCGCGCACCGCGCGGCACCGAGCTTACGTGCAAGAGCTGGCTCACCGAAGCACCGTATCGGATGCTGCTGAACAACCTGGATCCCGAGGTCGCTGAGAACCCCGACAAGCTGGTGGTCTATGGCGGTATAGGCCGCGCTGCCCGCAACTGGGAATGCCTCGATAAAATCCTCGAAACGCTGCAGCGTCTGGAAAGCGACGAATCGCTGCTGGTTCAGTCCGGCAAACCGGTCGGCGTGTTCAAGACCCATGCCGACGCACCGCGCGTGTTGATCGCGAACTCCAACCTCGTGCCGAAATGGGCAACGTGGGAACACTTCAACGAACTCGACCGCAAGGGTCTGTTCATGTACGGCCAGATGACGGCCGGAAGCTGGATCTACATCGGCAGCCAGGGGATCGTGCAGGGTACGTACGAAACCTTCGTCGAAGCCGCGCGGCAGCACTTTAACGGCGACTGGAAGGGCCGCTGGATCCTGACCGCGGGATTGGGTGGCATGGGCGGCGCGCAGCCGCTGGCGGCGACGCTGGCGGGCGCGGTGTCGCTGAACATCGAGTGCGACCAGACCCGTATCGATTTCCGTCTGCGCACGCGTTACGTCGATAAACAAGCGAAGGACATCGATCACGCGCTTGAACTGATCAAGCAGCACACCGCCGCCGGCGACGCGGTTTCAATCGCGCTGCTGGGCAACGCTGCCGAAGTGCTGCCGGAACTCGTGCGCCGCGCCAAGGCAGGCGAGATCAAGCCGGATCTCGTCACCGATCAAACCTCGTCGCACGATCTGATCAACGGCTATCTTCCGGTTGGCTGGAGCCTCGAAAAGTGGCGCGCGGCGTCGCAGGATGAGACCCAGCACGCTGAACTGAAGGCCGCCGCGCAACGTTCGTGCGCCCAGCACGTCCAGGCCATGCTCGATTTCCACGCCATGGGCATTCACGCTGTCGATTACGGCAACAACCTGCGTCAGGTCGCTTTCGACGACGGCGTCAAGAACGCGTTCGATTTCCCCGGCTTTGTCCCGGCGTATATCCGCCCGCTGTTTTGCGAAGGCAAGGGTCCGTTCCGCTGGGTTGCGTTGTCCGGCGATCCGGAAGACATCTACAAGACCGATGCCAAGCTGAAAGAACTGTTCCCGCACAACGCAGGCATGAACCGCTGGCTCGATATGGCACGCGATCGCATCGCGTTCCAGGGTCTGCCGGCGCGGATTTGCTGGCTGGGCCTGGGCGAGCGTCATGTCGCCGGTCTCGCGTTCAACGAAATGGTCAAGAGCGGCGAGCTGAAAGCGCCGATCGTGATCGGCCGCGACCACCTGGACACGGGGTCGGTTGCCAGCCCGAATCGCGAAACGGAAAGCATGAAGGACGGCACGGACGCAGTCTCCGACTGGCCGCTGCTCAACGCGCTGTTGAACACGGCTGGCGGCGCGACGTGGGTCAGCTTGCATCATGGCGGTGGGGTTGGCATGGGCTACTCGCAACACGCGGGCATGGTGATCGTTGCCGACGGTACTGACGCAGCGCAGAAGCGTCTCGCACGCGTGCTGGTGAACGACTGCGCATCGGGCGTGATGCGTCATGGCGACGCCGGTTACGAGCAAGCCATTGCATGCGCGAAGAGCTTCGGCCTCGATCTGCCGTTCATCACGACCTGATCATGGCGGCGGCCTTCAGCATTATTCGCGCGGCCGATTTGAAGGCCGTGCCGTGGAAAAATGGCGGCGGTGCGACGCGCGAGATTGCGGCGTCGCCGCGAGGTTCTACCTTCGATGCCTTCGACTGGCGCGTGAGCGTCGCGGATGTATCGGCGGCGGGGGCGTTCTCGGTGTTCGAGGGCATTGATCGCGTGCTGACGTTGATCGAAGGCACGGAGATGGTGCTTACCGATGCTGACGGTCCGCGGCACGTTCTCGGTCGCTGGGATTCGCTCGCGTTCGCGGGTGAAAAGAAGATCACGGCAGAATTGCCGCACGGTCCGACCCGCGATTTCAACCTGATGTTGAGGCGAGACCGCGTGTCGGGAAGTGTGACGGTGCGGCGTGATGCTGCGGCGTTGAGCGTGGCGCAGCGCAGCGTCGTGCTCGTCTGTGCGCTCGGCGAATTTGCGGTGGAAGGCGAGCGTTTGTCTCAAGGCGATGCGCTTGTTTTCGAGGCCGGTGAACATGCTTTCTTAAACGTTGAGCCGGTTTCGGAAGGCGCGGTGCTTATCGACGCTCGTATAGTTCTAAAGGATCGCTGACATGACCGATAACAGCGTGCAAATCTGGCGCAATGCACGTCTTGCAGCGCGTGCCGATCCGGCAGATGTACTCGAAGACGCGGCGATTGTCGTGCGCGATGGGCGCATTGAATGGTTCGGCGCTGAAGCTGAAATACCGTCAGCATTTGCCGATGCTGTAAGTCACGATCTGGAAGGCCGGATTGTGACGCCGGGTCTCGTCGATTGCCACACGCATCTCGTCTACGCGGGAAATCGCGCCGAGGAATTCGCGATGCGGCTTGAAGGGGCGAGTTACGAAGACATCGCGAAACGCGGCGGCGGCATTGTCTCGACGGTGCGCAATACGCGCGCCGCGAGCGAGGACGAATTGTTTGCGCAGTCACTGCGCCGGCTCGACGCGCTGCTCGCCGAAGGCGTGACCGCGCTGGAAATCAAATCAGGCTATGGGCTGGATCTTGCGACCGAACGCAAGATGCTGCGCGTCGCGCGGCGGCTCGCAGCGGCGCGTCCGGTGACCATTTCCACGACGTTCCTTGGTGCGCACGCGTTGCCGCCGGAATACGCCGGCCGCGCCGATGACTACATCGCCCATGTCTGCGACGAGATGTTGCCAACGCTCGCATCGGAAGGCCTGGTCGATGCCGTCGATGTGTTCTGCGAGCGCATTGCATTCACGCTCGAGCAAGCGGAGCGCGTGTTTGATGCGGCATCGAAACTGAATCTGCCGGTGAAAATGCACGCCGAGCAGTTGTCGCTGATGGGCGGCGCGGCGCTCGCGGCGAAGCATCATGCGCTATCCGCCGATCACCTCGAATTCCTCGACGAACCCGGCGCAATCGCGATGCGCGAAGCCGGCACCGTCGCCGTGTTATTGCCCGGCGCGTTCTATTTCATCCGCGAAAAACAGTTGCCGCCTGTCGACCTGCTGCGTCGCCACGGCGTACCCATCGCGCTTGCCACCGACAGCAATCCGGGCACATCGCCGAGTACGTCGCTGCTGCTCATGCTCAACATGGGCTGCACGTTGTTCCGTTTGTCCGTGGCGGAAGTGCTTGCTGGCGTGACGCGTCACGGTGCGAAAGCGCTCGGTCACGCCGATGTAAACGGCGAAATCACAGTCGGCGCTAAGGCAGATTTTGTTGCGTGGGATATCGACTCGCTTGCGGAGTTGGCGTACTGGACCGGCCTTGATCGATGCGCACTGGTCGTGCGCCACGGCGCCGTGACCGTGGATAAACGAAAATAAGCGAAATTAAGCAGGATTCCACATGACTCGAAATAGCTTGTTTGCCGAACACGCGCGTTTGCAGGACGACTGGCGTCGCGACGTGCTGCTGGAATGGGACGATCACGGTACCTTGATCGCCGTTACGCCGGACAGCACGCAACCGGCTGGCGTGGATAAAGCCAAGGGTCCGGTGCTCGCCGGCATGCCGAATCTTCACTCGCATGCGTTCCAGCGCGCAATGGCGGGGCTCACCGAATATCGCGCGAATCCTACTGACAGCTTCTGGAGTTGGCGCGACCTGATGTACCGGTTTGCCGCACGCATTTCCCCGGACAGCATTGGCGACATTGCGCGCTGGCTTTATATCGAAATGTTGAAGGCGGGCTACACGTCGGTCTGCGAGTTTCACTACGTGCATCACGCGCCGGACGGCAAACCCTACGCGAATCCTGCTGAAATGGCCGCTCGCGTGGTAGATGCCGCTGCACAAACCGGCATCGGCATGACGATGTTGCCCGTGCTTTATCAATACAGCGGTTTTGGCGAGCGCGAGCCTGCATCCGGTCAGGCGCGTTTTGTCCACACGCCGGAAAGCTTGCTCGATGCCCTCGTTTCATTGCGCTCGACGCAGCCCGAAAACGGCAACCTGCGATACGGCGTCGCGCCGCATTCGCTGCGTGCGGTATCGAAGGAATCGCTGGGCCGTTTGCTCAGCGGACTCGACAGCGCGTTTCCAGGCGCGCCGGTGCATATCCACATCGCCGAGCAGACGGCTGAAGTCGAAGCCTGTCTCGAGACGCTGAGGGCGCGACCCGTACGCTGGCTACTCGATAACTTCGATGTGAACGAACGCTGGTGCCTCGTGCACGCTACGCACGTCGACGAAGACGAAGTCCGCGCCATGGCCGCGAGTCGCGCCGTCGCGGGCCTATGCCTGACAACCGAAGCCAATCTCGGCGACGGCATTTTCCCCGCGCATGCGTATCTCAACGACGGCGGACGTTTCGGGCTGGGTTCGGACAGCCATATCGCGGTCGACTGGCGCTCCGAACTGCGCTTGCTGGAATACGGACAACGGCTGACACGACGCGAGCGCAACGTGCTGGCATCGAATGAACAGGCGCACGTCGCCGATCGTCTCTTCGATGCCGCCGTACAAGGGGGCGCCAGCGCCACCGGTCGCGCGGTCGGCGTGCTGGAAGCGGGACGCCGGGCGGATTTCATCGTGCTCGATCCCGATCATCCGGCCATTGCCGGGCATGCGCCTGAGGCGTGGTTATCGGGCGTGGTGTTTTGCGAACACGGCGAGACGCCCGTGCTCGATGTGAGCGTTGGCGGGAAGCTCGTCGTCGAGGCGCGCCGGCATCGCGATGAACGCGAGTCATTCGGGCGGTATCGAAACACACTGGCCGGATTACTTAAATAAGGGATGCAGCCTGTGACCGATCAAGTTTTTACGTTGAAACGCGGCACTGCGCCGCTGCTGATTTCGATTCCCCATGCCGGCACACAGATTCCCGCCGACATCGCCGCCTCCATGACGCCGATCGCACGTGAAGTCGATGACACCGACTGGCATCTGGAACGTCTCTACGCGTTTGCAGTGGAGATGGGCGCGTCGATCCTCGTGCCCGCGAATTCGCGTTACGTGATCGACTTGAACCGCCCACCGGACGGCGCGAATCTCTATCCAGGACGCGATACGACCGGCCTGTGTCCCGTCGATACCTTCAACAGCGAGGCGCTGTATTCGGCAGGCGCTGCGCCTTCGGAGGCGCAAATCGCCGAGCGTCGCGAGAAGTATTGGCGGCCGTACCACGATGCGCTGGCTGAAGAACTGGCGCGTTTAAAAACTGCGCATGGCAAAGCATTGCTATGGGAGGCACATTCCATCCGTTCGCATGTGCCGCGTTTCTTCGATGGCAAGCTTTCCGACTTTAACTTCGGCACGGCGGGTGGCGAAAGCGCGGTTGCGGGTCTTGCAGAAAAGCTTGTAGAAATAGTGGTCGGGCAGGGCGCTTACACGGCGGTGGCTAACGGGCGCTTCAAGGGCGGCTACATTACGCGACACTACGGAGCGCCACATGACGGCATTCACGCGGTGCAGCTGGAGTTGTCGCAGGTGACTTATATGGAAGAGACGCGGCCGTACGCCTATGACGAAGCGCGCGCCGCACGGGTTGCGCCGTTGATGCGGGATCTGGTGCAATGCGCCGTGGATGCGGTGCGGTTGGCGTAACCGGAGTTGCCGGAAGGTTAGGACGATATAACCGCCGCCGATTGCTCCAAGGCTAAAAGCGAAAAAGCCATTCCAGTGTGCGTTGGAATGGCTTTTTACTTTCGCTAACGGGCTCTTGCCGCAAGGTTTCGGCACGCTCAGAGCGCGCCGAAACTAATGCGCTTTCCGCTACACAGCAGCGCAGCGCAATCCGCAATCCCCTCCGCTCACATTCCCCTGCGTTTCACGGCCGGCGGTGTCAATACAGTCGGCAGCGCCTTCGGCAACGTCTCTGGCCAGTCGCGGCTGAAATGCAAACCGCGGCTCTCGCGCCGTGAGCACGCACTTTCCACAATCAGCGAAGCGACATCAACAAGGTTGCGCAATTCAAGCAGGTCACGGCTCACCTTGAAGTTCGCGTAGTACTCGTGGATCTCGTCACGGAGCAGCGCTATCCGATGCTGGGCGCGTGCAAGCCGTTTATCGGTACGCACGATACCCACGTAATTCCACATCAGCCGCCGCAACTCGTCCCAGTTGTGCGCGACCACCACTTCTTCGTCTGGATCGGAGACGCGGCTTTCGTCCCAGGCCGGCAAGGGTGCGTGGCCACTCGCCGCGAAGCCGTCCTCTTCCATGGCTTGCGCCGCCGCACGCCCGACCACCAGGCATTCGAGTAGCGAGTTACTCGCCAGCCGGTTCGCACCGTGCAGCCCCGTGCACGATGTTTCACCCACGGCGTACAGGCCCGCGCGATCCGTGCGGCCGGCCAGATCGGTGACCACGCCGCCGCACGTGTAATGCGCGGCCGGCACCACGGGAATAGGCTCTTTAGTGATATCGATACCGAACTCGCGGCAGCGCGCAAGGATGGTGGGGAAGTGCTCCTGAAGGAACGCTTCCGGCTGATGGCTGATATCGAGATACACGCAGTCAATCCCGCGCTTCTTGATCTCGAAGTCGATCGCCCGGGCGACGATATCGCGCGGTGCAAGTTCGGCGCGTTCGTCGTGGGCGGGCATGAACCGCGTGCCGTCGGGCAGCCGCAGGATGCCGCCTTCCCCGCGCACGGCTTCGGAGATCAGGAAGGACTTCGCATACGGATGGAACAGGCAGGTCGGATGGAACTGGATGAACTCCATGTTCGACACCCGGCATCCGGCGCGCCACGCCATCGCAATACCATCGCCGGTCGCGGTATCGGGATTCGTTGTGTACAGATACACCTTGCCTGCACCGCCGGTCGCGAGCACGGTATGCGGCGCCTCGATGGTGACGGTACGTCCGCTGGCAAGATCGAGCGCATAAAGCCCATGACAGCGATGCCCGGGCAGCCCGAGCCGCTCGGACGTGATCAGGTCGATCGCGTGATGATCTTCCAGGACGGTGATGTTCGGATGATTGCGCACGCGCTCGTTGAGCGTGGTGACCACGGCGTGACCGGTTGCGTCGGCTGCATGAATTATTCGCCTGTGACTATGGCCGCCTTCACGCGTCAGATGAAAGCCAAGCTCGGCGGACAGATCCTTCGTGAACGGCACGCCTTCGCTGATCAGCCATTCGATAGCCGCCCGCCCGTTTTCCACGATGAATCGGGTAGCGGTCTCGTCGCACAAGCCACCGCCGGCGATCAACGTGTCGCGAACGTGGTTGTCGATACTGTCGGTCGAGTCGAGCACGGCCGCGATACCACCCTGGGCCCAGTCGCTGGCGCCTTCGCTTACGCTGCGCTTGGCGAGGATGGCAACGCGCCGCGTATCCGCCAGATTCAGCGCCACGCTCAAGCCAGCGAGCCCGCTACCAATGATTGCCACGTCGAAATTCATCCCGCCACGTCTCCGTCTATAGTTGTCCGCTGCGACTTTCGGGATTCACGCCGGTGGCATGGGGAAAGCCTGGTCGATAAGGATAGCGCGTGGCACGCTACGCGGCCACTTGGCCGTTCGGCCAGTAGGGCGAACAAGCGCATGCGAGTTCGGGCGGAGGAATTGCCAATCGGGCGCCAAAGGGCTGCCAATACCCCGGCGCCAATGCAAAAAGCCTCGCGTGAGCGAGGCTTTTCGTGATGCTGCAGCGAAAGAGACCAGATCTTATTTGATCTTGGTTTCTTTGTATTCAACGTGCTTGCGGACAACGGGATCAAACTTCTTGATCGCCATCTTTTCCGGCATGTTGCGCTTGTTCTTCGTGGTCGTGTAGAAGTGACCCGTTCCTGCGGTCGATTCCAGCTTGATCTTGTCGCGTGCGCCCTTGGCCATGTTCCTGCTCCTTAGACTTCGCCACGTGCGCGCAGATCTGCGAGCACGGAGTCGATGCCGTTTTTGTCGATCAGACGAAGGCCGGCGTTCGAGAGACGCAGACGAACCCAGCGGTTTTCGCTTTCAACGAAGAAGCGGCGATTTTGCAGATTGGGCAGGAAACGACGCTTGGTGCGGTTGTTCGCATGGGAAACGTTGTTGCCGCTCATCGGCCCCTTCCCGGTTACTTGGCATACACGTGCCATGAGAGCACTCCTAATACGCTTTAATTCTGAGTTCGAACGCCAGATACATTTTGGACCGCTTCGGGCTACCCGAGAGGTTTGCCCGAAATGATGACCGCGTACGCTCGGAACAGGTTGGTTGAAAGAAGCAAACCGAGATTCTACCCGCAAAAAACCAGCAAAATCAACTCTTTTTGGTACCGGACACGGTATCCGGCTATCGGGCCAGGGGCAGGTTTGGTGCGGTTTCCCGCCCGCAATGCCCCATTCAGGCTTGGTTTTGACGCGTTTTGCGGCCAGCAGCCTATCAAATCAGTGAATCAGCGGTCGGTTGTCACGTCGGCTGCAGCTCATGCCGGAATCCATCCCTGTCGCGAAAAAGAGAAAACTTCGTTCGACGTCACCACCAGATGGTCCAGCAGCCGGACGTCGATCAGGGCAAGCGAATCTTGCAGCACGCGCGTCAGCCTGCGGTCGTTTGCGCTCGGTTCGACGCCGCCAGAGGGGTGATTATGCGCGACGATCAGGCTGGCCGCATTTAAAGTGAGCGCCCGCCGCACAATTTCCCGAGGATAGACTGCAACACGCGAGATTGACCCCTTCGCTGATTCGTCCACGGTGATCAGGCAATGTCTGATATCGAGAAACAAGGTGACGAACACTTCATTGGGCCGCGTGCCGATCAGCCATTTCAAATAGTCTTCCACCGCCTGCGGGGCATCCAGCAAGGGCCGGTCGCGGGTTTTCTCCGCGAGCGAACGCTGGCACAGCTCTGAGACAGCGAGCAGCAGCGCCGCCTTAGCCGGGCCGATACCGCCGAACCTGCGTAATTCCGTCGCAGTCGTGCTCAGCACGCCTCTAATTGATTCGAACCGGACCAGGAGGTCGCGCGCCACGTCGACGGATGTCATCCCTGGGCGTCCTGTGTTCAGGAACAACGCCAGCAATTCGGCGTCCGATAACGTCTGGGCGCCCAGTTTTAACAGGCGTTCGCGCGGACGATCACGTGCGGGCCAGTCGAGCATGCGCATGACGGCAGGCTCGATCTGTGCGATAGGCTTCGCGGCGGACGGGGCGGCGGCCGCATAACGCGCGGTGTTCTGCACCAATTCAAGCCGCGCGTTCATGTCACGCTCCCGCCCGCGTGCAATGGCGGGAAGAACATTGCAACTAATTTTGAAATTAACGTGCGAAGTAACGCCGGATGTAACGCCGCATGTAACGTGAGAAGCGCCGACTGCCCGGCCCGTTCTCTATCCCGCCGGGGCATTGCTTGGACGGAGGCGAGGCGGTCGCACTGTGGCTTACAATGGCGGCTTGGCACTTCCCTGAGCGCCCGTTTGGCGGTTCGCCCCCCGAGGCCGTTGGTCTCGGCGGTGCGGTGCCCGGTTACCGGCCGAGCTTTCGCCACGACTGCGTCCTGTTTGGATGCCCGGCCTTTTATCGGACGGCGGAACGGGCTCAGAAGGTAATTACGGCTTTTACGGCTACCACAATCGAACATGAGCATCATTGATATTTCCGAGGTGAAACCCGGTTCGCATGTCACGCTTCACTACCGGCTTGCGCTGGTGGATGGAGCGGACATTGTCAGCACGTTCGCCGACAAGCCCGCCACGCTGTTGTTAGGCACCGGTCATCTTGCTCCGCCGCTTGAAGACATTCTGCTGGGTCTGAAGGTAGGCCACCACTCGACCTTTCGGCTGATGCCCGGTCAGGCGTTCGGTCCGCGCAACCCGGAAATGCTGCAATGGGTGTCGCTTGCCACGTTGCGTGAGAACGCGATGATCGGCGAGAATTTTTCTCCCGGTGACCTCGTCGAATTCAATGCGCCGGGCGGCGGCCGTTACGCGGGCGTGCTCAAGGAGGTCGGCGAGACCTCCGCGCTGTTCGATTTCAATCATCCGCTTGCCGGCCAGGCGCTGGCGTTCGAAGTGAAAATCATCGGAATTCTGTAGCCATGAGCTCCACTGACACCCTTCTCGATGTCGAAATTCTTCTCGCCCAGCCGCGCGGTTTTTGCGCCGGCGTCGATCGTGCGATCGAAATCGTGGAGCGGGCCATTGCGCTGTTCGGCGCGCCTATCTATGTGCGGCACGAGATCGTGCACAACGCTTACGTGGTCGAGGATTTGCGCAAGAAAGGCGCGGTCTTCATCGAAGACCTGGCGGATGCGCCTGAAGGCAGCACGCTGATTTTCAGCGCACATGGCGTCTCGAAGGCGGTGCGCGCGGAAGCGGAAACCCGCGGCTTGCGCGTGTTTGACGCCACCTGTCCGCTGGTAACCAAGGTGCACATGGAAGTCGCGAAGATGCGCCAAGACGGCTTCGATATCGTGATGATCGGGCACAAGGGCCATCCCGAAGTCGAGGGCACGATGGGGCAGAGCGGTGAGGGCATGCATCTGGTGGAGGATATTGAGGACGTGGAAGCGCTCACGCTTGCCGATCCCGACCGGATTGCCTACGTGACGCAAACCACGCTGTCAGTCGATGACGCCTCCGCGATTATCGGTGCATTGAAGTTGAAATATCCGTCGGTGAAAGAGCCAAAGAAGCAGGATATTTGCTACGCCACGCAGAATCGTCAGGACGCGGTGAAGTTTCTCGCGCCTCAATGCGATGTCGTCATCGTAGTGGGAAGCCCGAACAGTTCGAATTCGAGCCGGCTGCGCGAAGTTGCTGAAAAGCGCGGCATCCCCGCCTATATGGTCGATTCGCCCACGCAAATCGACCCGAAATGGGTGGAAGGGAAAAAGCGCATCGGCGTGACGGCGGGCGCGTCGGCGCCGGAAGTGCTGGCGCAGGCCGTGATCGCACGGTTGCGGGAGCTTGGGGTGCGTAACGTGCGCCCGCTGGAAGGGATCGAGGAAACGGTTTCGTTTCCGCTGCCACGCGGGCTGACTCTGCCGGGATGACGCAGCATTTGGCAACGCGTCGTCCTTCGATCGTGAATCTGAATTAGAGGCGACAGTCGAAAGTGTATTGATAGGCCGCTCCAACTTGTGTTGGCGCGGCCTTTTGTTTGCCCGCTGCGAAAAATATCGCACCCAAACGACGTATCCGCGAGCACATCGCCCGCGTCGCTACGAGAACGCCCGGATTGACCCGGTGATTTTGCACTCGCACCATGAAAGTGCGTTTCTGAGAATCCAAAGCGTCGCGAGGGCAATGTAACGCATCGGTGTTTACCCACGATGCCAGCCCGTGGTGCAACTTGCGCACCGACGCGGGGCGCAACCGGGTTGCTCCCATATCTACGCCAGAGGCCGAAGAGCGGGTTGCAATGGAGGAAAACCCCTGTCGCTGAACAATATTGCACGTCTCAAAAACCGAGTTACAATGCGCGCGTTCCAAGCCGGATGGGCTGGAAACATCAGCTTTTCAAGGCGCCGGAGACCTACTGAATGCGAATTAAGTTTGGCTTTGTCGTGACCATCGCGGCTGCGGTTGCGATGGCAACGGCGTGCAGCAAAAAGAATGACAACGAGCCGGCTGCGGGGGCATCGTCGGTGCCGGAAGCGTCGGCGACAGCCTCGGCAAGTGCGCCCGCCGTGCCGGCGTCGGCGGCATCGGTCGCTGCGGCCTCCGCGCCGGTCCCGGCCAGCGCCGCGACTGTTGTCAAGATCGGCCACGTCGCGCCGCTTAGCGGACCGCTGGCCCATCTCGGGCAAGACAATGAAAACGGTGCGCGGCTGGCTATCGAGGAAATCAGCGCGCAGGGACTGACCATTGACGGTCACGCGATTCATCTCGAACTGGACACACAGGACGACGCAGCCGATCCCAAGAAAGGGATTGCAGCGGCGCAGCAACTGGTGGCCGATCACGTGGTGGCGGTCGTCGGACATTTGAATTCGGGCGTGTCGATTCCGGCATCGAAGATCTATAGCGACGCGGACGTGGCGCAGATCTCGGGTGCGACGACCAACCCCGCGTTCACGCAGCAAGGGTTCAAAACGACGTTCCGTGTAGTGCCGACGGACGTGCGCCAGGGACCGGTGCTGGCGACCTACGCGCTCAAGACGCTGCACGCGCGGAAAATCGTGGTTGTCGATGACGCCACGCTCTACGGCCGGGGCCTCGCGAACGAATTTGCCAAGGCCGTGGTTGCAGGCGGCGGCCGCATTACGGGTCACGAAGTCACCAGCGACAAAGCGCGCGATTTCAAGGCAATACTGAACAAGATCAAGCGTGTACAGCCAGATGCGGTGATGTTCGGCGGCATGGACGTGACGGGCGGACCGTTTGCCAAACAGGCAGCGGCGATGGGCATCAAGGCAAAGATTCTTGGCGGTGACGGCATGTGTTCCGCCGACATGCCCACGCTCGCGGCCAACGCAGCGCCGAATGTGGTGTGCTCGGAATTGGGTGTGGACGTGTCGAAGCTGGACAAGGGCGGGGATTTCGCGCAGCGCTACGCAGCCCGTTTCCATCTGCCGCTCCAGAGCTACGCGCCGTTCACCTATGACGCCGTGTATGTGATTGTCGACGCCATGAAGCGAGCGAATTCGATTGAAGCGCCAAAGGTGCTGGCCGCGATTGCATCGACGGATTTCAATGGCCTGACAGGGCACATTGCCTTCGATGACAAAGGGGATTTGAAAGGCGGCGGAGCAATTACGCTAATCGATTTCAAGGATAACAAGAAGAACGTCATTGACGTCATCACGCCGTAAGCCTGTGTTGCGGCGCCGCGCGGCGAATGCACATCCGGTTGAGCAATCCCTCGATTCGTAGTCACTTTCGGACGTTTTAGAGTTTTTTTTCAAGTACGCGCGGTGCGTTTGCGTTTTTTTCTTCCCTTCGGTTTATCGGCCAGCGATAAAGCGTAAATCTAGTCGCATGGGCTAAGGAGCCTTCAATGGATATCTTCATCCAGCAGATTATCAACGGGCTGGTGCTTGGCAGCGTCTACGCCATCATCGCGTTGGGTTACACGATGGTGTACGGGATTCTCGGCATCATCAACTT
>NZ_LMUF01000030.1:73459-311524 GCF_009766085.1 Burkholderia sp. S171
GATGTGAATCGTCGATAAACCTCGTGAGTGTCAACGGGCCAAAGCGGCTGATAGGCCCGGCCAAAAAGGTATGCAGCTGGATGCTCTTTTATACAGTGGGGGCACGCCGTCACAACGCTGCCGGGGAATAGACGGGCGCTAAACGGATAGTCCCGATGCGATAGAAGTGAAGGTCGCATCTGGGGCGACAGGAGCGGGAACGTGGTAAGTCCAATTGTCCGCCCATGCCAGATATTTGGCTACGGCAGGTGAGCCGCGAGGCAAGCTGTTGGGCAAGTGGATATGAGAACGCGGAGAAAGCGAATGGCGGGCGGTAATAGCCCGCACAGGGGTTCAAGATTTGCCTCGACCTGAAAGGGTGCAGACTTCCGCGTGGTGCAGTTGTCGCAGGTCCACTTTTGAGATTCATCGAAGGGAAGCTTGTGAGAGACCGGTATGTCTACGGTTCAGCACCCTTCGTCTCAGCGATGAGGCGAATCAACAATGTGATATTTGCGAAGGGCTTGCGCGGTCTGGCAAGACCGGCGTCTATTCGACGTTTAATACTGTGCTCGAGCCGTATGCGGGGAAAGCTCGCACGTACGGTTCTTCGGGGGCCTCGTTGCCGAGAGGCAATGGGGCTACCCACTAACGAGATGAATTTAACCAGCTACTGTTGGTATCCGAAATCCGAGCCCAACCTCATACGTCGTGCGCAATCGCGCAGTGAACGCGCATACGAGGGAGGACAATGAGTCGAGAAATCCGTACACTAACCCCGAATCTAGTTCCGCTTCTGCAGCGACTTTTATCGCGGCTCAATATTCAACTTCGCTCCTGCCATGCTCAACTCCGACTTCCCAGTGTTTGCTAGTTCACGCTTCAGCGGTGACACAGGTAGCCCTGATTTTGATCTGGTCAGGCTAGAGAATCAACCAGACATTCCGCGTGAATTTCTGCACCGTCACGACTACTACCATTTGCTTTGGATGAGCGAGGTAGCGGGAACGCATCGGGTTGATTTCGAGATCTTCGAGGCACGCTCGAATTCGGTGTTCTTTATCTCTCCGGGCCAGTTACACTCGTGGACCTCAAGCGTCAAACCGCAAGGTTTTATCATTAATTTCAGCGTCGAATTTTTTGTGAAGATGTTCCCGCGCGCAGACGAGATAGCGAAATTCCCGTTTTTCCATATGACTTCCAATGCCCCCGTGCTGTATCTGGATCAGACACAGCATGACACGTTGCTATCTCTCGTGTTTGAAATGGAGCAGGAAATGCTTAGACAGGACGAAGCGCGCCTAGATATTGTTCGTTCGTATCTGCTGATTTTGCTAACGCGCCTGCGCCGCTGTTACCCCGAGCGTTCAACCGATCGCGCATCATCGCAAAACTACACCTTGGTAAGACGCTTCAACCTGCTAATTGAGCAGCAGTATCTCCATTATGGTCATTTGCGCAACTATGCACAGGAGTTGCATGTGACCGAGCGGACGTTAAACGACGCGGTAAAAAGAACGTTGGGCAAGACAGCGAGCGACCTAATTTACGAGCGTCTGGTTCTCGAAGCAAAGAGGCTGTTAAGCAATACAGATATGGCGATCTCTGAAATTGCCTATCAGCTTCATTTTGACGACCACGCCTATTTCAGCCGGTTCTTCAAAAAACGAACCCAGTTCACGCCGGTCGAGTTCAAGAAACGATACGGCCAACCGCGCTAACCGGGGATAGCCAGTGATAATTCTGCTCCGTAAGCAGAGTTGGCGCAACATGCCTTTGCGGAGTCAAGACAGCGAGGCGCAAAACCTGACGATCCGGTCACACCCTTCCTGAAGCGATTCAGTGCTGGCGGCGTAAGACAGTCTGAAATGACCATCGGTGCCGAACGCCGACCCTGGCACAACCGCGACCCCGGTATCCTCGAGTAGCGCGGAGACAAAATCCTTGTCGGTAGCGATCTGCTTGCCGTCGCGCGTGTTTTTGCCCAAGGCGTCATTGCATGAGGGAAAAACATAAAAAGCGCCTGAAGGAACCTGACACATCAGGCCACGTGCCTGGGAAAGGGCCTCTACGACTAGGTCGCGCCTTTTCTGGTAGATTTCACGCCGTGCGGTCAGACCGTCCTGATTTCCGTTCAATGCTTCCACCGCGGCCCATTGTGCGATGGAGCAGGCACCTGATGTCAAATGGCCCTGTACGATATCCATGGCTTTGATCAGTGCCTTGGGGCCCGCTGCGAATCCAATTCGCCAGCCGGTCATTGCGTAAGCCTTAGATACGCCGTTCATCGTCAATGTACGCTCGTAAAGCGCCGGTTCTACTTGGGCCATGGTCGAAAACGCTAGACCGTCGTAGACCAGATGTTCGTAAATGTCGTCGGCCAGAATTAAAACTTGCGGATGTCGCAAAAGCACGGCGGCCAGCGCTCGCAATTCGCTTCGGCTATAGGTGGCCCCGGTAGGATTAGTCGGCGAGTTGAATATTAGCCATTTCGTATTCGGTGTGATTGACGCGTCTAGTACCTCCGGCGTCATTTTGAATCCATTTTCGACTGTAGTGGGCGCAAAGACAGGCTGCGCGCCGCAGAAAGCCACAAGCTCCGGGTAGGAAACCCAGTAAGGCGTGGGGATGATAACTTCGTCACCAGGATTAAGGGTGGCCAATAACGCACTGGAAATGACCTGCTTGCCGCCACTCGACACAATGACCTGCGCCACCTCGTAATTTAATGCATTGTCCCGTTTGAATTTAGCAGCCACTGCCTCTCGTAGAGCGGGAATACCGCTCACTGGAGGGTACTTAGTTTTGCCATCTGCAATAGCTATTGCAGCGGCTCCCTTGATGTTGTCAGGTGTTTCAAAGTCCGGCTCGCCGTCACCCAAAGCGATCACGTCGAGACCAGCCGCGGCGAGTTCCCGAGCTTTTTGAGTGACTGCAATCGTACCAGAAGGTTTGACCCGCGAAAGGGCATGAGAAATAAAATTCACATTTTTCCTTGCAGTTTAAATCAGCGTTGTAGAGAGCCGACCCGGCGGCCTAGAGATGGGCAACCGCCACGCCAGCTTATTGAAGCTTAGTTGATCGGGCAATTCAAGCGGTAGTACGATTGTGAGACAGTCTGGTACTTTTCCGCATCTCAGCGGCTATCCTCCGCATTCCCGTATCTAAACGCGGCCTTGGCGCTGTTCCGCCATTCGTCACTGCGGTACCAGCTTGAACTTAAGGCGTGTCCCTTCCAAAAAGTACCAGCGTCCTTCGCAATCGTCCTACCGTCAGCGATCTTCCGTGAATTACAGTTTCACGATGCACTTCTCTAAGTGATCCTAACGCTGACCAAAAAACCCGCAAATGACCGATTCTCTAAAATTACACACCGGCGGCCAATTAGTCGTCGACGCCTTGCTCAGGCAGGGTACTGACACGATATTTTGCGTCCCCGGCGAAAGCTATCTCGATGTGCTGGATGCCCTCGGCGCCCAGCAAGACCGGGTACGCGTGGTGGCGTGCCGTCACGAAGGTGCTGCGGCATTCATGGCGGAAGCTCACGGCAAATTGACCGGAGAACCTGGGGTATGCATGGTGACCCGGGGACCCGGTGCGACTAACGCGAGCATCGGCGTGCATACCGCATTCCAGGACTCTACACCGATGATCTTATTGATCGGACAGGTAGCGCGCGACATGCTCGAGCGTGACGCATTTCAGGAAATTGACTACAGGCGCATGTTTGGACCGTTCGTCAAATGGGTGGCGCAGATCGACGACGTAGCGCGGATTCCCGAATTCATTGCGCGTGCTTTCTCCGTCGCAATGTCCGGACGGCCGGGGCCGGTGGTGCTCGCCTTACCCGAGGACATGCTGATCGATTCTGCTTTCCCGACACCCGTGCCGCGCGTGGAGGTCCCGGTATCACACCCGGCGCCGGTTGCGCTGGCGCGTCTCCGCGCACTTCTTGTCGCCGCACAACGGCCGCTGTTGTTGCTCGGCGGACCGGGGTGGGGTACCGCGGGCTACAACGCTATCAGGGAGTTTGCTGAAAGAAACGGCTTGCCAGTCGCTTCCGCGTTTCGGCGCCAGGATCTCTTCGACAATCGCCACGCCCAGTATGTCGGTGAAATAGGCATTGGCGTTAATCCTGAGTTGGCCTTAGCTTTACAGGAGGCCGATCTGGTAATCGCGGTAGGTACGCGACTCGGCGAGATCGTCAGCAGTGGCTACACGCTGCTCCAAGTACCGGTGCCGAATCAGCCGTTAATTCACGTTCTGTCCAGCCCTGAGGAACTCGGACGCGTGTACCAGCCGACACTCAAGGTGCTAAGCGGTCTTGATTCATTCGCCGTGGCTGCAGCGGCGCTAACGCCGGTCGATCCCATGCCCTGGTTCTCATGGACCGCCAAATTGCGCGGCAACTACCTTCGCTACATTGCGCCGTCGACGCCCCGTGGTGAGCTCGACCCGGCTCACGTCATTCAAACGTTAAGCGCCGCGCTCGCACCCGATGCGATCCTAACAAACGGTGCCGGTAACTACAGTGCATGGGCCCATCGCTACTATCAGTTTTCCCGCCTTCACACTCAACTCGCACCGACCAGCGGTGCAATGGGTTACGGGGTGCCGGCAGCAATCGCGGCCAAATTGAAACATCCATCACGACAAGTGGTCTGTCTCGCCGGTGACGGCTGTTTTTTGATGACATCACAGGAACTCGCTACAGTTCGGCGTCACGGACTCGCCATTGTGTTTATCGTCTTCAATAATGGCATGTACGGAACAATTCGGATGCACCAGGAAAGTAACTACCCTGGCCGGCCGATCGGAACCGATCTATTCAATCCCGATTTCGTGCTGTATGCCCAATCCTTTGGTCTTCACGCTGAGCGTGTGGAGAAAACCTCGGATTTCCCGCAAGCCTTACAGCGCGCACTTGCTTGGGACGGCTCAGCG
The DNA here is from genome assembly GCF_009766085.1 of Burkholderia sp. S171. Lineage (GTDB taxonomy): Bacteria > Pseudomonadota > Gammaproteobacteria > Burkholderiales > Burkholderiaceae > Caballeronia. The sequence goes on from NZ_LMUF01000030.1 coordinate 78,383, forward strand.
CTTATCGAGTTGAAAATTGACCCCGAGATATTGACGCCGCGTACCACGTTGAGTGAAATTCGTGAAAAGGCGGTGCGGAGCTTAGCGTGAATCAGATCTCATCACCTTTTCCATCTCTCCTATTTAGATTTCGAGGTATTCGTACAGTGATCTACGACGTTCGTACTTACACATGTCGCCCCGGCACCCTGAAACGCCATCTGGCGCTTTACGCCGAACATGGCTTCGACACTCAGCGCCGTTATCTGGGCGAACCGCTCGCTTATTTGCAAACTGAAACGGGCAACGTCAATAGCTACACGCATATCTGGGTTTATGCCGACGTTGCTGACCGGGCGGCGAAACGCATGGCGTTACAGCGCGATCCCGCGTGGGTCGAGTATCTTGATAAAAGCTCGAGCGCTGCCTATTTGGTTTCACAGGACACGCGCTTGATGGTGCCTACGCCCTTTTTTAAATCGCCATTGTCTGCAGACATGGTTTGATGGCAATATTTTTTAAAATTGAATTGGAGATTTTAATGAAAATAAAAGCTCGCAGGCTTCTTGCGATCGTCGGTGCTTGCATGCTTGGAGTTGGCTTGACGTCACAGGCTTCGGCTCAGGTCATTGTAAAGATTGGTCACGCAGCGCCGCTGACCGGTGGCGTTGCTAATCTCGGAAAAGATAACGAAAACGGCGCGCGTCTCGCAATCGAGGAAATCAATGCAAAAGGTCTAGTGATCGGCGGCCAGAAAATCACGCTTGAATTGGATGCGGAAGACGACGCGGGCGACCCCCGCCAAGCCACGCAGGTCGCACAGAAATTGGTCGACGACCAAGTCGTGGCAGTCGTCGGGCACCTGAATTCGGGGACGTCCATTCCTGCTTCACAGATCTATAACGGCGCGGGTATCGTTCAAATTTCGCCTTCCGCAACTAATCCAATTTATACACTGCAAGGTTTCAAAACCGCCTACCGTTTGGTCGCGACCGATGCTCAACAAGGTCCGGCGCTGGCCAACTACGCGTCTAAAGCGCTGAAGTCAAGATCGGTAGCGATTGTTGACGACGCAACCGCATACGGTCAGGGTCTAGCAAATGAATTCGAAAAGCAGGCTAAGTCTAATGGCATGATCGTCCTGTCCCATGATGCAACGAACGACAAGGCAGTCGATTTCCGTTCCATTCTGACCAAGATCAAAGGTGAGCGGCCGGATATCATCATGTATGGTGGCGAGGACGCGACAGGTGGTCCTTTTGCTAAGCAGGCTCGGCAATTGGCAATAACGTCGAAGATATTGGGCGGCGACGGCATATGTCGGGACGGGCTGAAGGATCTAGCAGGCGACGCCACCAATCAGATCGTCTGCTCGGTGCCCGGAATGCCACTCGCGATGATGCAGGGCGGCCAAGCATTCGAGACCCGATATGAAAAGCGCTTCGGTCAGCCGACTCGGCTTTATGCCCCTTTTACCTACGATGCCGTAAATATCATCGTAGATGCCATGAAGCGAGCCAACTCGATAAAGCCCGCGATGATCTTGGAAAAAATGCCTACGACGGACTATGCGGGGGTGGTGGGTAGAACAATATTCGATGCACATGGCGACTTAAAGCACGGAGTGATTTCGTTGTATCACTTTGAAGGCGGCAAGAAAATGTTGTCGGAAGTTGAGAATATGTGATCGTCATAAATAGATTGTTGTTGTGCCACAGATAAATTTAACCACGCAATCTTTTAGTCGGCGAGGAAATTTATCTATCGCTTACCTCAGCATTCATAGCGGTCAAATTGAATGGAAGTCTGCTGCTCCGCTACGCCACTTGCGCGGGACACATGGAGCGGCATGTCTAATTAATCCTTCGAACGGCGATTTGATTGAGTCTTATTTGACGGCGCAAGGCTGAATCGCCGTAGCAAGCATCAGGACTTTCATGGCACACAGTCGACTCACTCGGCCGCCACCTTTTCGAACCGCATGCTGCATTTCCCGATATTAGTGCCAGGCAGGCTGGCTTGATAAGCGAAATGCTCGCAGGCTTTCCGATCGTGGATACCAAATTTCCGTGCGCTCGCATGCAAGAGAGCCTTCGTGAGCCATCCGTTGATCGAAAAATAACTACTACAAATGTCATATGGTCGATGGCGAGCGGCCAATGACAATGCACCGCAAGCAGTTGTTTTTCCGCAGGCGTCCCTTGCGAATTGTAGGACGTGCCCCTATTAAAATGTTTTTGGGGAAGATGCGTGCAATTGCTAAAACATGCAGACTACTTAGCAGCGCGCGGTGTATCGGATTCGACAGGTAAGCTTTATGCGAGCCAAGCAGTCACCGGGACCGATTTACGATTTACCAATCGTGCGCCAGCCGCAGCAGTGCGCGACTTGCAATAGACAATTTGCATACTAGAAATCCTCCTTTATTGCCCACAGCCCGGTCAAACTTTAAATACGTTTTATACAATGAGCATTACGTTTGGCTGGCGGCGATGACGTGTGAACGATAGACAAATTTTCTCGTGAAACTATCCAGGCTATCGGCAATCCTAACGACGGTTAAAGAAACGCAAACTAAATGGATATGAATTGCGCGCCGAAAACGATCAGCGCCTTAGCGGATTGTTCCGACAAACGGGACAGTCGATATAACGACGGATGCGGCTGCATTGTGCGGCCAGTTGGGGGACATGAGCATGGACATTTTCATTCAACAGTTTCTAAATGGGCTGGTGCTTGGCAGCGTCTACGCCATCATCGCGTTGGGTTACACGATGGTGTACGGGATTCTCGGCATCATCAACTTCGCTCACGGGGACGTGCTGATGGTCGGCGCCATGGTTGCGTTGTCTGCCATCGGCGTCATGCAGAACCATTTCCCGGGCATGCCGTTATCGTTGGTACTGGTCATCGCGCTACTGGTGGCCGCTGTCGTCTGCGCGTTGGTCGGCTATACCATCGAACGCGTGGCTTACCGGCCCTTGCGTAAGGCGCCGCGTCTGGCTCCGCTGATTACGGCTATCGGCGTATCCATTCTTCTGCAGACGCTGGCCATGATGATCTGGGGCCGCAATCCGCTGGCCTTCCCGCAACTGCTGCCGACCGATCCGATCAACGTGATCACCGCAACCGCCGATCGTCCGGGCGCCGTTATTTCGATGACGGAAATCGTGATCATCGTGGTGGCGTTCCTCGTGATGGGTGGCCTGCTGCTGCTCGTGCACAAGACGAAACTCGGCCGCGCCATGCGCGCCATTGCCGAGAATCCGGGCGTCGCGAGCCTGATGGGGGTCAACCCTAACTTCGTGATCTCCGCGACCTTCATGATCGGCTCCGCGCTCGCGGCGCTCGCCGGTGTGATGATCGCCTCCGAATACGGCAACGCGCACTTCTACATGGGCTTTATCCCCGGGTTGAAGGCGTTCACGGCGGCGGTGCTGGGAGGGATCGGCAACCTGGGCGGTGCGATGGTGGGCGGCGTGCTGCTCGGCCTGATCGAACAGCTCGGTGCCGGGTATATCGGCAATTTGACCGGCGGTGTGTTTGGCAGTAACTACCAGGACGTGTTCGCTTTCATCGTGCTGATCATCGTGCTGGTGTTCCGTCCGTCCGGCCTGCTCGGCGAACGTGTCGCAGATCGCGCTTAAAAGGGAGAGACAAGAATGACTTCAATTCAACCGATCGAGCCGTCGACCACGCTCATCCCTGAAAGAAAAACGGCGAAGAACTACGCTGTCACGGTGCTCGTTACCGTACTCGTGGTGCTCGCACCGATGATAATCGGCGCGGCCGGCGGCAACTACTGGGTCCGCGTGCTCGACTTCGCGATGCTGTACGTGATGCTGGCACTCGGTCTTAACGTGGTGGTGGGTTTTGCCGGCCTGCTGGACTTGGGCTATATCGCGTTCTATGCGGTGGGCGCGTATGTGGCGGCCTTGCTCTCTTCGCCGCAACTGACCACGCAGTTCGAGTGGATAGCGCACTTGTTCCCTGGCGGGCTGCATGCGCCGTTCTGGGTCATCGTGCCGTGCGCGATGGCGCTGGCGGCCACCTTCGGCGTGTTGCTCGGCGCACCGACGCTGCGTCTGCGCGGCGACTACCTCGCTATCGTGACCTTGGGCTTCGGGGAAATCGTCCGGATCTTCATGAACAACCTGGATCGTCCGATCAACATCACGAACGGGCCGAAGGGGATTACGGGCGTTGATCCGGTGTCGCTGTTTGGTTTCGATTTATCGAAGTCCCATTCGTTGTTCGGGTTCAACTTTCCCTCGGTCTACAACTATTACTACCTGTTCGTGCTGTGTTCGCTGTTCGTGATCTTCGTGTGCGTACGCTTGCAGCATTCGCGTATTGGCCGCGCGTGGGCCGCGATCCGCGAAGACGAAATCGCCGCCAAGGCGATGGGCATCAACACCCGTAACGTGAAACTGCTGGCCTTCGCGATGGGCGCGTCGTTCGGCGGTTTGTCGGGTGCGATGTTCGGTACGTTCCAGGGCTTCGTGTCGCCGGAATCGTTCACGTTCTGGGAGTCCATCGTCGTGCTGGCCTGCGTGGTGCTCGGCGGGATGGGCCACATTCCGGGCGTGATCCTGGGCGCGGTGCTGCTCGCCGTGTTCCCCGAATTCCTGCGCTCGACCATGGGTCCGCTGCAGAACTTCGTCTTCGGTCATCAGATCGTGGACACCGAAGTTATCCGCCAGTTGCTCTACGGTCTCGCGATGGTGCTGATCATGCTGTATCGCTCGGAAGGCCTGTGGCCGTCGCCGAAACACGAAGACAAGATCGCGAAGATTGCGAAGCGCGCTGGCAAGAAGCCGGTACGCGCCTGAGCCCCGAGAGAGCGGAGAAAAAACAATGAGCGATAAACCCATTCGACTGTCCGTGAAGGGCGTGAACAAGCGCTTCGGCGGCTTGCAGGCATTGAACGAAGTTGGCCTGGAAATCAGGGAGGGCGAGATCTATGGTTTGATCGGCCCGAATGGCGCAGGCAAGACCACGTTCTTCAACGTGATCACGGGCCTGTACACGCCGGATTCGGGCTCGTTCGTGCTCGACGGTACGCCGTACACGCCGACCGCCGTGCATCAGGTGGCCAAGGCAGGCATCGCGCGTACCTTCCAGAACATTCGTCTGTTCGGCGGCATGACGGCGCTCGAGAACGTGATGGTCGGACGCCACGTGCGCACGAAGCATGGCTTGATCGGCGCGGTGTTGCAGACGCCGTCCGAGCGCCGTGAAGAGAAGGAAATCAAGGAGCGCGCGCTGGAGTTGCTGGAGTATGTGGGCGTGCTGCAATACGCGGACTACACGTCGCGCAACCTGTCGTACGGGCACCAGCGCCGCCTGGAAATTGCACGTGCGCTCGCCACTGATCCGAAGCTGCTCGCACTCGATGAACCCGCCGCCGGCATGAACGCGACGGAGAAGGTCGAACTCACGCGCCTGCTCGACAAGATTCGGGGCGACGGCCGCACGATCCTCTTGATCGAACACGATGTGAAACTGGTGATGGGATTGTGCAACCGGATGACGGTGCTCGATTACGGCAAGGTGATCGCCGAGGGTCTGCCGCAGGACGTGCAGAAGGATCCGAAGGTGATCGAGGCTTATCTCGGGGCAGGGGTTCACTGATGGCTACGATGAATGGTGCGAACGCGAATGGTGCGAACGGCGCAATGCTGAAGATCAAGGGCCTGCAGGTCAGCTATGGCGGCATTCACGCCGTCAAGGGCGTGGACCTGGAAGTTGGCCAAGGCGAACTCGTGACGCTGATCGGTGCGAACGGCGCGGGCAAGACGACTACGATGAAAGCCATCACCGGTCTGAAGGCGTATTCGGCGGGCGAGATTGAATACATGGGCCAGTCGATCAAGGGCGTGCCCTCGCATGAATTGCTCAAGCGCGGCCTCGCGATGGTGCCGGAAGGGCGGGGCATTTTTGCGCGCATGTCGATTCTTGAAAACATGCAGATGGGCGCGTACTTGCGTAACGACAAGGACGAAATCGATAAAGACACCGACCGCATGTTCGGCTTCTTTCCGCGGCTGAAAGAGCGGGCGGCGCAGTATGCGGGCACGTTGTCGGGTGGTGAACAGCAGATGCTGGCGATGGCGCGTGCGCTGTTGTCGAGGCCGAAGCTGTTGCTGCTCGACGAACCGTCGATGGGTCTCTCGCCGATCATGGTCGAGAAGATCTTTGAGGTCGTGCGCGAGATTTCTTCTGAAGGCCTGACCGTGTTGCTGGTCGAGCAGAACGCACGGCTCGCGTTGCAGGCGGCGAATCGTGGCTACGTGATGGATTCGGGTCTGGTCACCATGTCGGGTGACGCGAAGACCATGCTGGATGATCCGAAGGTCCGGGCAGCTTATCTGGGCGAATGAGTGGACGAGTGATCGGAGTTCGATGAAAGAAAAAGCCGCATGCCTTTGAAGGGCGTGCGGCTTTTTCAATTTATTGCTCGTTTAAAGCCGCTTGCCGAAACTGACGACCTCATCCATCTGATAACCGAGCTTTGCGTAAAACGCCTGCGTCTCAGGCTTGTTCGCCATGATCTGCAAATTCAGCTTCGGACATCCGATAGCGGCTAGCGCGCGCTCTGCGTGCTGAACCAGCGCGCGGGCGTAACCATTCCCGCGTTGATCCTCGGCTACCGCGAGCGAATACATCCATCCGCGATGCCCGTCGTAGCCCACCATCACCGTTCCGATCAGACGCTCTGCCAGCAAGCCGACGAAGAAAAACTCCGGCTGCATGGCGAGCTTGTTTCGAATCGATAAACGCGGATCGCGCTGCGGTTTGCCCGGCGTAGCGTATTCCGGAAACGCCTGCGCCCAGAGCGCGAGCACGTCCTGCGTGTCGCGCTCATCGAAGATCCGGATGATCACAGCGCGTCCAGGATGGACCGCAGCATTGACATCATCTGGTCGATCTCGTCCTTCGTCACGTTCAGCGCCGGCATGAAGCGCAGCAGGTTCGGCCGCGCTGCATTGAGCAGCAAACCATCCGGTCCCATGTCGCGTGCCATTTCGACAATCTTCGGACCGTTGTCGTTGTTGAGCAGCAACGCGCGCAGCAAACCTTCGCCACGTTCGCCGTTAAAGCCGCGTTCTTCCGACAGATGCAACAACTGCGCCTTCAGATACTCGCCGCGCTCACGCACGCCTTCGAGGAAACCCGGCGCCGTCAGTTGCGAAATCACCGAAAAGCCCGCGGCCGTCATCAGCGGATTGCCGTTGTACGTGCCACCCTGGTCACCAGGTTCGAAGCACGCCACTTCCTTGGTCGAGAGCAGCGCGGCCAGCGGCACACCGCCGCCAATGCCTTTGCCCAGGGTCATGATGTCCGGCTCCACGCCCGACAATTCATACGCGAACAAGGTGCCGGCCCGGCCGCAACCACTTTGCACTTCATCGACGATCATCAGCAATCCATGTTTCTTCGTCAGCGCGCGCAGAGCCTGCATGAACTCGCGCGTGGCCGGGATCACACCGCCTTCGCCCTGGATAGGTTCAAGCATGACGCCGACGGTTTTATCAGTGATGAGTTTTTCCACCGACGCGATGTCGTTCAGGTCAGCCTTCGGAAAGCCCGGCACTTGCGGTGCATAAATGGTGTCCCAGCCCGGCTTGCCGCTCGCCGACATGGTTGCCAAGGTCCGGCCGTGGAAGCTGTGATCGAAGGTGATGATCTCGTACGCGCCGCCCTTGAACTTCTTGCCCCACTTGCGCGCGAGCTTGATCGCGCCTTCGTTGGCTTCGGCGCCGCTGTTGGCGAAGAACACTTTGTCGAAGCAGCTATTTGCGGTCAGCAAGCCGGCGAGCTGGGCCATCGGCGCGTTGTAGAACGCTGGCGACGGGTTGATGAGCGTGCGAGCCTGTTTGTCCATGGCTTCGATCATGCCGTCGTTGCAATGACCCAGACTATTCACCGCCCAGCCCTGGATGAAGTCGAGGTATCGCTTCTCGTTGTTGTCGTAGAGCCAGGAACCCTTGCCGTGCGTGAACACGATCTCAGGACGGTTCGTGATGAACATCAGCGATTCGACGGGATACTCTTGGAAATTCATGACGGCGGGCTCCACGAAAACATCAGGTAAAAGGTGGCGAGATAAAAAACCGAACCAACAATGCAAAAAGCCACGGAATTCCGTGGCTTCATAGTGGCGAAGTGTGCGCTGGTTCGAAAACTCAAGCGCCAATCCGTGACGAGCCAGCGGCATCCCTATGGGAGCGGCGAGCGGCGACGTCGAAGAGTGGCGTAAATTTTGAGCATTCGCGAAGAATACGATACGAAGTTCCTGCGTGTAAACCATGGCGGCCCGATTTTTTTGTCGAGCCGCCACACTCGCACGCAGTAGTGCGCCTAAACCGGCGTTCTTAAACCGGATTGGCGAGATCCGCCGCGCTGGTGAACGAGTCGGCGTAGAACTCGTCCTCCGGCAAGCGGTGGTGACTCGTGAAATCGCGTTGCGCGGATTCCACCATCACCGGCGCGCCACAGGCGTACACCTGATACGCGCTCAAGTCTGGCAGATCTTCAATGACAGCACGATGAACAAAACCCGTGCGGCCGGTCCAGGCGTCGCTTGCATCGGGTTCCGACAGCACCGGCACGAACGAGAAGTTCGGCACGTCCTTCGCCCATTGTTCCGCCATGTCCATCATGTAAAGGTCTTGCTTGCGGCGGCCGCCCCAATAAAGTGTCATGGGCCGGTTCAGGTTCTTGAACACCGCATGTTCGATAATCGCCTTGATCGGCGCGAAGCCCGTGCCGGAAGCGAGCAGCACGATGGGCTTCTCGGAATCTTCACGCAGGAAGAACGTCCCAAGCGGGCCTTCGAAGCGCAAGATGTCGCGCTCTTTCATGGGTCCGAACACGTGGTCCGTGAACGTGCCGCCCGGCATGTGGCGAACGTGCAGTTCGATCGGGCCTTCGTGGTGCGGCGGGCTCGCCATCGAATAGCTGCGACGCTTGCCGTCTTTCAGGATGAATTCGATGTATTGGCCGGCGAGGTACTGCAGCCGTTCGTTGGCCGGCAATTGCAGCTTGAGTTCAATGACGTCGGTCGCCTTGCGTTCCAGCGCGTTCACGCGGCAAGGCAGCTTCTTGACCTGGATGTCGCCTACACCGGCCACTTCGCGTACGTCGACCGTCAGGTCGCCCTTGGCGGTCGCGCAACAGAGCAGGGCCATGCCGCGGGTTTTTTCGTCGTTGGACAACGCTGACGACGAATGCGGCGCCTGCTCGACCTCACCGGAGACGATCGTGCCTTTACATGAGCCGCAGGCTCCGTTCTTGCAGCCGTAGGGAAGACCGATGCCCTGACGCAGGGCGGCGAGCAGCACCGCTTCGTCGGGTTCTACCTGAAACTGCCGGCCGCTTTGCCGGAGCGTAACGTTGAAAGCCATAGATCCTGGATGCGTTGGATGGAACAAATGCAAAAGCTGTCGCGGCTACAATCGACAGCATGATCGCCACTCGAAAACTACGCCGCGCGCGTGTGCTAATTGCCGGTTGCGGCGATGTCGGCCTGCGTTGCGTGCCGCTTCTTGCTCACCGAGCCGCCGCGCCTCGCGTGATCGCACTCTCAAGTCAACCCGCTCGCACGGCAGAATTGCGTGCCGCCGGCACAACACCACTCATTGCCAACCTGGACGAGCGCCGCAGTCTGCGGCGGCTGGCCGGTCTCGCATCCACGGTGCTGCATCTTGCGCCGCCCCAGAAAACCGGCGACGACGACAGCAGGACCCGTGCGCTGATTGCTGCGTTGACTGCGCCGCGGCGTTCCGTTGCGCGCATGGCGATCAGCGCTGTGGCCCGTCAGCGAGCGTGGCGCGGATGGTTTCGCGCGTCCTTCAAGAACAGCGTGCCAGCGGCCGTCAGATTGGGCGTCGGGATCAGCGTCAAAACACACGCCAAAGCCATAAAACGAGCATCTATTGTACCCGACCGGGTTTCGAGCGCCGCCGCGCGACGGCCGCCAATCCGCCTGATCTATGCGAGCACGTCGGGCGTTTATGGCGACTGTGGCGGGGCGTGGATTGATGAGACGCGCCCGGTCAGGCCGGACAACGCGCGTGCGAAACGACGGGTATCGGCGGAAACGCAATTGCGGCGCGCTACGCGGCGGGGCGCGCTGAGTGCATCGATTGTGCGGATTCCCGGTATCTACGCCGGCAACCGCCTGCCGCTGGCTCGCCTGCATAAGGGAACGCCGGCGCTCGCGCCGGCCGACGATGTGTACACCAACCATATCCACGCCGATGACCTCGCCGCTATTCTCGTGCTCGCGATCCGGCGGGCGCGGCCGCAGCGCGTCGTGCATGCATCGGATGACAGCGACTTGCGCATGGGGGATTATTTCGACCTGATTGCCGATGCGTTCGGCTTGCCGCGCGCGCCCCGTGTTTCGCGCGAGCAGGCCGAGGCGCAACTCGAGCCGATGATGCTCTCGTTCATGCGCGAATCGCGACGTCTGCAGAACACCCGGCTGCGAGACGAAATGCGTTACGCGCTGCGTTACCCGAGCATCGACGACTTTCTGCGCCAGGCTAACGTTCATCCAGCCGTCACATCAGAACCGGTAGCGTCTCCAGCAGGATGAAGCACAGCAAGGCCCCGATCAGCGCGCCAATCAGGTTGGGTTGATAGCGATGGCGCAGATGCATCGTCACCAGCAATCCGACGATAAACAACACGCTGATCGCCACGAACGCAATCATTGCAATGGTCATGTGAGCGGCCATGGTGGCCCTCCTGCTTCTTTTAATAGTCGTGTAAGAAGTATAGATTTACGTCGTAAGAAAGGCATGCTGCAGTGCGGCGTCAGCGTGCTGTGTTAACACCTATTGAATTGCCTCGGCGCCGTTACGCTCCGCTTAAATGCGAGTCGATGAACGCCGATACATCGGCAAGCACCGTTGAGCGTCCGCGCAACGGCAACGCCAGCGCCGAAACAATGCGGATATGGCTGAAGCCGTCGTAATGCTTTACCTCCACCGAGTCGCCGTGTTTGCGCAGCATGGCCGCCAGACGGTCGGTGTTGCCGGGATCGACGACGGTGTCGTCCGTGCCGGCCGCGAGGAACATGGGCGGCTCGTGGCCGGTGACGTAGTTGATCGGCTGGCTCTCGGCACGCGTGCCTGCCGGAAAGACGTCGAGTAGCGTGCGGTCCTTGATTGGCAGGAAATCGTAAGGTCCGGCCAGACCGATCACCCCGCGCAAGTCGGCCTTCGACATCGATTGCGAAGCGAGATAACGCGGATCGGTCGCGATCAGCGCGGCAAGATGAGCGCCCGCTGAATGGCCCATTACAAAAAGCCGCGACGGATCGCCGCCGAATTCATGCGCATGATCGCGGGTCCAGCGAGCGGCGGCCGCCGCATCATTCACAAAGCCCGGGAACGCCGTTTCCGGATACGTGCGGTAGTCCGGCAGCACGGCCACATAACCGCGCGACGTTAACGCCTGTGCGACAAACAAATAATTGCCACGATCGCCGTTCTGCCAGCTTCCGCCGTAGAAAAAGACGACAACCGGGCGCGGCCCGATACTCGCCGCGGCGGCGGGCACGTAGACATCGAGTACCTGGCGCGGATCGCTTCCATACGCGATATCTGACGTTTTCCGGTAACCACCCGACGGGATGGTGGCGTTCAAAAGTTTGACGGGACTACAGGCGGCGAGCGCCGCAGCGCCAAGACTGGCAAGACCGAATGTCACGATGCGGCGTTTTTGTTGTGCGGGCATAAATGTCCAAAAGCAGGGGATGCCACTTCTACGCTCGGAGCGCCCGGATGGATGCAGCGCGCCGCGTTGGCCTGATGGAGACGTTAAACCCGCCGTGACCGCGACTTAGCGCGCTGTCGCACGAATAGGGCGCAAGAGGCGCGTCAGCAATGCCTGAGCAGGGCGAGGTCTGCTACATCCAGCCAGCGCCATTGGCCTTCGGCTAGCTCATCGGGCAGAGCAAACCCGCCAATACGCTCCCGATGCAATTTCTCGACGCGGTTTCCCGCTGCTGCGACCATCCGCTTCACCTGGTGATACTTGCCTTCGAGCACCGAAAGCTCGAGTTGCCTTTCGTCGCGTTGTTCAGCGCTAACGGCCGCGATTGGCTGCGACTCGCCATGCAGCAAGACGCCGTCACGCAATGCCGAGAGTTGCGCATCGTCCAGTGGATGGCGGGTGGTCGCGAGATATACCTTCGGTACCTTGCGTTTCGGTGAGGTGAACGCATGCACGAACGCGCCGTCATCGGAGAGGAGCAGAAGACCGGTCGTGTCCTGATCCAGACGTCCTACGCATTGCACGCCGCGCTCCGTCAACTGCGGCGGCAATAGGTGAAAGACGCTCAGGTGATGCTGCGGATCGCGTGAGCATTCGTAGCCCGGTGGCTTGTTCAACGCCAGATACGCTTTTTCCCGATACCGCCATGTCGCGCCATCGACTTGAAACTCGAACGAGGCAAGCGCGTCGGACGCGATGTCGAGCGCGGCATCGGCACACGGCGAGCCCGCGATGGACACGCGGCCATCGGCTATAAGCGCGCGGCATTGGCGGCGCGAGCCGAAACCCTGCGTGAAGAGAATGCGTTCGAGATCCATCAGGGCGGTTCTTGGCTCAGGCAGAAAGAAGGGACGCACATTCTAGCAACCGGCGTGCTTCGATCCCTCGCGACGATTGCCAGAACGAGGGCGGTGCGGATTCCCATGGGTTCGTGCCGCTTCGCGCAGTTTCCTTGTACGCTCACGCAATCACCGTCTGCATACATCGCCGGCCATTCGTAAAACGCGCCGATTAAGGTTTTTTCATAATTGATCCCCTGCATGACGTTTATGCTTTCGCTTTGAGCCGTTTCGACCTGTCGCACGCGTATGACGATTGCATGCCGACGACTCGGCATGCAATCGACCACTCCGATCTCTCTTTTCACCCAAGGAGCAGGACATGGCAAGAAACACGGTTGCGGAATTTTTGGCGAGGACGCTGGCGGCAGCAGGCGTCGAACGTATCTGGGGCGTGACGGGTGACAGCCTGAACGGGCTCGCCTATAGCCTGGAGCAGCTCGGCTCCATTCGATGGATGCACACTCGGCACGAAGAGGTAGCCGCGTTCGCAGCAGGCGCCGACGCCGCATCCACAGGCAAGCTTGCCGTGTGCGCCGGCAGTTGCGGCCCGGGCAACCTGCACCTGATCAATGGCTTGTATGACTGCCACCGTAATCAGCAGCCGGTGCTGGCGATTGCCGCGCATATTCCATCGACGGAAATCGGATTGGGCTACTTCCAGGAAACGCATCCGACCGCGCTGTTCAAGGAATGCAGCCATTACGTGGAGCTTGTGTCGAGCGCCGCCCAGTTCCCCCGGGTGCTCGCCCGCGCGATGCGCACGGCGATCGAAGAGCGGGGCGTCGCGGTGATCGTGCTGCCCGGCGATGTCGCGTTGAGCGACGCGCCCGCGGAAAAGCCGGGCTGGTCCGCAACGGGGCCGTCGACCATCCTGCCGTCGGACATCGATATCGACCGGCTCGCGGCCATGCTGAACGACTCGGAAGCGGTGACGCTAATGTGCGGCAGCGGCACCGCGGGCGCGCACGACGAAGTGGTCGCGCTCGCGGACATGCTGGGCGCACCGGTCGTCCACGCAATGCGCGGCAAGCAGTTCATCGAATGGGACAACCCGTATGACGTCGGCATGACGGGGCTGATCGGCTTCAGCTCCGGCTATCACGCGATGATGTCGTGCGACACGCTGCTCCTGCTCGGCTGCGATTTCCCCTACCGGCCGTTCTATCCCACCGACGCCAAGATCATCCAGGTCGATTGGCGCGGCTCGAAGCTCGGCGCGCGCGCACCGCTCGCGCTTGGGCTGGTAGGCACGGTCAAGGAGACGGTCGCGGCGGTCCTGCCGAAGCTCACGCGCAAGTCCGACCGCAAGTTCATCGATACCGCCCGCAAGCATTATGCGGAGGCGCGCAAAGGGCTCGACGAACTCGCCACGCCGTCTGGCCCCGGCAAGGCGATCCACCCGCAATACCTGACGAAGCTCATTGACGAAGCCGCCGCCGAGGACGCCATCTTCACCGCCGATGTCGGCACGCCGACCGTCTGGGCTGCGCGTTACCTCACGATGAACGGCAAACGTCAGCTTCACGGCTCGTTCAACCACGGCTCCATGGCAAACGCGATGCCCCAGGCGCTCGGCGCACAGGGCGCGAATCCGGGGCGTCAGGTGATTTCGCTCTCAGGCGACGGCGGGTTATCGATGCTCCTGGGCGACTTGCTCAGCGCCCGCCAACTCAACCTGCCGATCAAAGTGGTGGTTTATAACAACAGTTTGCTCGGCTTCGTTTCAATGGAGCTCAAGGCCGCCGGATACCTCGATACCAACGTCGATCTGGCCAAAACGGACTTCGCGGCTATCGCCCAGGGTGCAGGCATTTTCAGCATCCGGGTGGAGGAGTCCGAGGACATCGCAGAGGCGCTGCAGAAGGCTTTCGCTTATCCGGGGCCGGCGCTCGTGGACGTGGTGACGTCAAAGCATGAGCTGGCGATGCCGCCGAAAGTGGAGCTGGCGCAGGCGAAAGGCTTCAGCCTCTACATGCTGCGAGCGATCCTGAACGGTCGCGGCGACGAGATCGTGGAACTTGCCAAGACCAATTTTCGATAGGAATATTCTGAATTCGTTGAAATTCCATGCATTTCGAACAACAATGCGGTGCTGCAATCGATTCATAACTCCAGGGAGATTTAGCAATGACGAAGTTCTCGCAAATTGCAATGGTTGGTGCGCTCGCATTCGCGTTCGCAGGCACGGCAATGGCACAATCGGGTGGTGGCGGTTCGAAGACGGACGAAAGCAAGCCTGCTGTCAGTCCCAAAGAACCCAAACCGCACCTGCCGCACTTCAAGCATAAGAAAGCAGCATCGGGCGTAGGCGGTACGACGTTGCATCAGCAAGACAAGGCATCGCACCTGAAGGGCGCATCGGCTGCCGCAGCTGCTTCGGCCATGGGTACCAACGACAAGGGCCAACCGCAGTAAGCGGCAAGGCCTGGAAGCGAGCGCTTGGGACGGCATGTTTCAAAGCGCACCATACGGCGGCACGCGTGAGCGTGCCGCCGTGTTGTTTTTGTTTTTGGGTGAAGCAAATCACCCCGGCATTTTCATACCATTTGCTCGCGCCCGCATTGCAATGCTCAGTTGACCCGGCCACGAGTCGCTTATTTGCGTTGAATCGATAGCGGCGCCTTTTAGTTTTACTCGCCGCGTTGGCCGAGCCCCTTGACGATCACGCCAACAAACGCCTCCGTCACCGGCGGCAGGGTACGTCCGCGTTTCTTGACGAGCGCGATAGGACGCACGAAACCCGGTTCATCGATAACCCGCGCCACCAGCATCGGTTCCGCTCGCACCTCGCGCGCCGAGCGGGGCAGGATGGTCACGCCGAGCCCTGCCCGGACCATCGCCACCGCCGTCATCATGTAGGTCGGCTCGCAGGTGGGTACGGGTGCGCAGCCGGCGTGCTCGAACGCCGCATCCACCACTGCCCGCACGCTCGTACCCGCTGCCGTCAACACCAGCGGATATCGCACGATCTCCTCCAGCCCGAGCCGCTTCCCAGCCGTCAACGGATGCCCGTCCGGGCACACGACGCACAGCCGGTCCTCACCCGCGTGCAGCACTTCCAGCGAGGCGTCGGTGACCTCGCCGCCGGTCAGGCCCACGTCCACATCCTCGTTACGCACCAACGTATTGACGACGCTCGCCACAACGTCGCGGATTTGAAACGACACGTGCGGCAACTCGCGTCTCAAATCCTGGATCAGGTCGGGCAGCAAACTCGCGGCGAACGACGGCAGGCACGCGAGCCGCACTGTACCGGCGGAACCGTCGCTGAGCGCGCGGGCGTCGTGGAGAACCTGCTCCATGTCGCCGAGCGACTTTTGCAGGACGGGCAGCAAATCCCGACCGACCGGTGTCAACGCGACGCTGCGGCTATTGCGGTCGAACAGCCGCGCGCCGAGCGTTTCTTCGAGGCGGCGAATCTGCACGGTCAACGCGGGCTGCGACAGATGCAGCCGCCCCGCGGCGCGCGTGAAACTGCCCGCCTGCGCCACGGCAATGAATGCACGGATATCGCGGAGATTCAGGTCCATGACTTTCGATCATTACAAAACGTGATTGCTGTCATCAAATCATTTCAATTGTTTTATCGACGCTCCGAAATTACGCTTGGTTGATTCGTAAAACAATCGATTAAAAAAGATCGGAGACAAACCTTGCTGCCCTTACTTGGCCTGGCCACTATCGTCGTCCTGCTCGGGGCGATCCTTTCAAAACGGATGTCGCCGCTGGTGGCGCTGATCATCGTGCCGATAGCGGCGTCGCTGATCGGCGGCTTCGGCTTGCAGACGAGCAAGTTTGTCATCGACGGGCTGAAGAGCCTTGCGCCCGTCGTCGGCATGTTCGTCTTCGCGATCCTGTACTTCGGCACCATTACCGACGCGGGCACGCTCGATCCGATCATCGACCGGATTTTGCGCACGGTCGGCACGCGGCCGACGCGCATTGTGATGGGCACGACGCTGCTCGCGCTGTTGATCCACCTCGACGGTTCGGGCGCCGTTTGCTTTCTCGTCACCATCCCCGCAATGCTGCCGCTTTACGACCGTCTCAAGATGGATCGGCGCGTGTTGGCCGCGGCGGCGTCGATGGCGGCGGGGATCAATTTCCTGCCCTGGACCGGGCCGATGA
Source organism: Burkholderia sp. S171 (assembly GCF_009766085.1). Lineage (GTDB taxonomy): Bacteria > Pseudomonadota > Gammaproteobacteria > Burkholderiales > Burkholderiaceae > Caballeronia. The sequence goes on from NZ_LMUF01000030.1 coordinate 95,122, forward strand.
TCCGCGCGTCGGCGTCGCTGCATCTGCCTATATCGGCGTTATTCAATCCGTTGATTCCGGTGCAGATCGTGGGCCTTATATTTGTATTCGGCATGGCGTGGTGGCTTGGCCGGCGCGAAGAGAAGCGCTTGGGATACACAGGCGCTGACGGCGCAATCTCAATGCCTGGACACGTGCGAGCGCGCGAGCTCACCGACGAACAGAAAGCGCTGCGCCGACCGAAAAATTTCTGGTTCAACATCGTGCTGACGCTGGTCGTACTTGGCACGATGGTGGTGATGGGCGAGAAGATTCCACCGGCGATCATGTTCATGGTCGGGCTATGCGTCGCGTTGCTCGTCAACTATCCGAACGTGGATATGCAGCGCCAGCGCATTGATGCCCACGCACGCGCCGCGCTGATGATGGCCGGCATCCTGCTCGCAGCCGGCGTGTTCACCGGCGTGATGCAAGGCAGCGGCATGCTCAAGGCGATGGCGCAAGCCGCCGTTGGGTTTGTGCCGCCATCGATGGCAACGCACATTCCCGTTGCGCTCGGTTTCTTATCGATGCCGCTCAGCATGCTCTTCGATCCCGACTCGTTCTACTTCGGTGTGCTGCCTGTGATCGCGGAAGTGGCGGGGCAGCTCGGCGTGCCAGCCGTGCATGTCGGCCAGGCAGCATTGCTTGGTCAGATGACGACGGGGTTCCCGGTCAGCCCGCTCACGCCCGCGACATTCCTGGTCGTCGGACTGACCGGCATCGATCTCGCCGACCATCAGAAATTCACCTTTCCGCTGTTGTTCGGCGCATCGATCGTGATGACGATCGCGTGTGTCGTGCTGGGCATCTTTCCTCTTTGAGCGCGTTTTTCAACGCAAGGAATGGGTATGACTGCTGCACTCAACGCTGTGACCCAAGCCACCCGTGTGCGGATTGGCGCGGGCGCGGGTTACTCGGGCGACCGCATCGAGCCCGCGGTCGAACTGGCTGAACACGGAGCGCTCGACTATCTCGTGTTCGAATGTTTGGCAGAGCGAACTATTGCGCTTGCGCAGCAGGCACGGCGAGCGAATCCGGAGCTGGGTTACGACCCGTTGCTCGAAGCCCGGATGCGCGCGGTGTTGCCGGCTGCCGTGCGCAATGGTGTGAGGATTATCTCGAACATGGGCGCGGCAAACCCGTTGGCGGCGGCGCGCAAGACGGCATCGATTGCGCATGAGTTGGGCTTGAGCAGATTGAAAATCGCGGCTGTCAGTGGCGATGATGTACTCGATGTCGTGAGGCAAGGAACATATGTGTTCGAGGAATCGGGCGACAGCGTGGCCGACTACGACAGCAGGCTTGTTTCGGCGAATGCGTATCTGGGCGCGGAGCCGATTGTCGATGCGTTGAAGGCCGGCGCCGATATCGTGCTCACCGGCCGCGCGGCCGATCCGTCCTTGTTCACGGCACCGTTGATCCATGCATTCGGCTGGGCGATGGACGATTGGAACACGCTCGGTCAGGCGACGGTGGTCGGGCATTTGCTCGAATGCGCGGGGCAGATCACGGGCGGTTATTTCGCTGACCCCGGCTTCAAGGACGTGCCGATGCTCGCGCGCCTCGGCTTCCCGATAGGCGAGGTCGACGCCGACGGCGCCGTCACGATCACCAAGGTCGCGCACGCCGGCGGCCGTGTGACGGAGGCCACGTGCAAGGAGCAACTGCTGTACGAGATCCACGATCCTCGCCGGTATCTGCAGCCCGATGTGGTCGCCGACTTCACGCAGGTTCGCGTGGTGGAGGAAGCGCCGGATCGAGTACGCGTGAGCGGCGGCCGTGGCACGTCAAGGACCGGGACGTTGAAGGTGACCGTGGCTTACGTCGATGGGTTTATCGGCGAAGGGCAGATTTCCTATGGCGGTCCGGGCGCGGTCGCACGGGCAAAACTGGCGCTTGAGATTGTGCGTGAACGGTTGGAGATAACGGGCGTCGCGACGAGTGAACTGCGCTTTGATTTGATCGGTATCGACTCGTTACACGGCGCGACGCTGGGTGAACGTAACGCGGAACCGTATGAAGTTCGGGTACGTGTCTCTGGGCGCACGGATTCGATGGGGGAGGCCGTTCGTATCGGCAATGAAGTCGAGACGCTCTATACCAATGGTCCGGCAGGCGGCGGCGGAGTGACGAAGACGGCGCGTGAAGTGATCGCGGTGCAGTCGGTTTTAATGCCACGAGAACGCGTGCGACCATCGTTCGAGATGGTGGAGACTTGAGATGAAACTACGCCAACTGGCTCATTCCCGAACCGGCGATAAGGGCAATACGCTGAATGTATCGGTGATCTGTTACGACGTGCGGCACTACGATCATCTGCTCGCGCATGTCACGCCGGAGCGTGTGAAGGCGCATCTGATCGATGTAGTGAAGGGCGATGTGACACGCTTCGAATTGCTGGAAATATCGGCGATGAATTTCGTGCTCGGACGCGCGCTGGGCGGCGGCGTGACGCGTTCACTCGCGTTGGATGCGCATGGGAAATCGCTAAGCTCGGCGCTGATGGATCTGGAGATTCCGGAGCCTTAAGGCGTTGCGTTGTTGGGTTAAGCGCAGTGGCGAATGAGGCCAGCTGTGGCAAGCCGGGCTTACTTTGTGTGCGCCCGGCAGGGGTTAGCGGAACGGCAAGGGTGTCGCGGCGACTGCGAATTTTAAGAAAGCTGAAGCCGAATACAAAGCAGGGATACGGGCAGCTTCGTTCCCTACTCAATTGGCTTTCAATGCCCTAGCTGCCGCCGCGGCGTTCCCGCCGTTTAGCCACAAGCAATTTCCAAGTGACCGACATCGCCATGAAAACCACGCCATGGCGATGACCTGTCTTTAACCCTTCACTCTTCGCTCGTTGCGGCGGCGGTCTTTCGCGGACGCCGGCTAGCTGGAGCTGTTTTACGCGGGGTCTTTTTCGCTGCCGTTTTCTTTGCCGCGGGCTTGTCCGTGCTCTCGACAGTTTTGGTCGCAGCGGCGCTCTCAATTGGCGTTTCCGGCTGCGTCTTTGTCACGACTTTCTTCGCCGCTGCTTGACGTCCACGTCGCGCCACGCCGGGCTTCGGTGACGGCGCTTCACTTACTTCGCGGGATTGCGCAGGTGTTTCTTCCGTGCGTTCCACGAACACGAATTCTTCCTTAGCTTTCACCGGTAGCGTGAAGAATGGTCGCTCGTCTGCGGCTTGCGCGTGAGTTTCCACATGAGCTTCGGGTAGCCGTTCCGGTGCTGCATCGAACAGCGGTTCGTGAACCTGCGGCCTTGGGTTCCGGTTATTCCGGCGATTGCGGTCGCGGCCCTGTCTCGGTCGCGCATCTACTTGCGGTTCAGGTTGCTGCGCGATTTGCGGCTCGTCGAAGAGCGGTTCCGCGACCTGCGATCGTGCGTCTGGTCCGTCCCTGCGATCATGCTCGCTACCCGATTCGGCTTGCGCTTCTGAACGCGTTCCCGGTTGCGCCTCGCGCGGTTCATCGAAGAGGGGTTCTGAAACTTGCGGACGCGGGTTACGGCCTTTCCTCCGATTCCGGTCGTTACCCGAGTTACCCGTCTGCCGGTTTTCCTTCGGCACGATGGGCGCCTCGATGTCCCTCACGGGTTCCGTGACGGCCACCGATTGCGTGCGAAACACAAACGAACCCGATTTTTCATCCCGCCCAACTTCGAGCAGACCACGCACCTGCGCTTCCTCCAGCAGATTGCCAAATGCGCGAAATCCGTAGTACGACTCGTTGAAATCGGGCTTGCGCCGCTTGATTGCGCTCTTGAGCACCGATGCCCAGATCTTCCCGCTTTCGCCACGCTCGGAGGCGAGGTCATCGAACGTTTCCACAGCAATCGCAATGGCCTTGGCCTTGCGTGCTTCGAGTTCCTGCTTGGGCTGGCCGTCGTCAGGCGAACGCTTCGCTGACGATGATGCCGCTGCGTTCGCATCCCGTGCGTCACGTGCTTCACGAGCCTCGCGCGCTTCACGTTTAGCGATGCTGCGTTGCTGCTCGCGTACGAGGTCATCGTAGAAAATGAATTCATCGCAGTTCGCGACGAGCAGGTCGGAGGTCGAGTTTTTCACGCCCACACCGATCACTTTCTTCGCGTTCTCGCGCAGCTTCGACACCAGCGGCGAGAAGTCCGAATCGCCGCTGATGATGACGAACGTATCTACGTGGGACTTCGTGTAGCAGAGATCGAGCGCGTCGACGACGAGCCGGATGTCCGCTGAATTCTTGCCCGACTGACGCACGTGCGGAATTTCGATCAGCTCGAAACTCGCTTCGTGCATGGCCGCTTTAAAACCTTTGTAGCGATCCCAGTCGCAATAAGCCTTTTTCACCACGATGCTGCCTTTGAGCAGCAGCCGTTCGAGCACCGGCATGATGTCGAACTTGTCGTACTTTGCGTCGCGCACGCCGAGGGCGACGTTTTCGAAGTCGCAAAACAACGCCATGCTGACGCTATCAGGGGATGAGGCCATAGAAACTCCAGCAGGAATGCCGGGTAAGCACGGCAGGTATTAACGAGCGCACATGATATCTGTTTGTGCGGTGAGGTTTGAGAGGAAGGAAACAATCGTGGCGGGAAGGGGCACTTTTGGTCGCGTGCCGCGAGGCGCGTATATCGAAGGAACAGACGTGTTCGGATCGTGGGTTCCGTGAAGTCCAGCTAAGCCATTTGCACGCGAATTGACGGTGGTTTGAATTCCGCCAAATCGATCTAGCCAAGGCCCAATGCGAAAAAGCCGTCTCTGCATACGCAGAAACGGCTTTTCGGAAATGGTGCCCGGGGCCGGAATCGAACCGGCACGCCTTGCGGCGGGGGATTTTGAGTCCCCTGCGTCTACCAATTTCACCACCCGGGCAAACAGCATTTGAACCTGCCGACTGGGAGCGGAAAAATCCCGACGCCAACCGGCAAGTCAGCGATTATGCCGAAAATCGTTTCCGCGGGCAAGCCCTCGGATGCCCGCAGCGGACAACCGCGGTCACTGGTCCACTTATCGGTCCACTCACTGGCTCAAATACGTGAACTGGCCGTTCTTGATGATGCCCATCACGCTGGCCCGTTGATCCAACCCGACGTGATCGGTCGCGCTGGTGTTAACCACGCCGTTCGGCACGACCAACTCATGCGCGTGTTCCAGCTCCGAGCGCAACGCCACACGAAACGCCACCGTCCCAGGCTGCCCGGCCTTGAGTGCACGCGCAACCGCGTCCTCCAGCCGCGGATAGACCCCGGCCGCATCGCCGGCAAACTGCGTGACCGAACCCTTGCCGTATTTCGCCTCATACGCGTCAACAAAAGCCAGCGCCGCTTTCTTCGACGGATGGTCAGCCGGCAATGTCCGCGCGACCACCACCGGCTGCGTCGGGAACAGCGTGCCCTCCACGTCCTTGCCGCCGAGCTTGATGAACTCCGGCGTCGCAATGCCGTGTGTCTGGTAAATCGCACCCTTGTACCCGCGCTCGATCAACGTGCGTTCCGGCAACACCGTCGGCGTACCCGCGCCCGCGATCAGCACCGCATCCGGTTTCGCGGACATCAGCTTGAGGATCTGCCCGGTCACGCTCGCGTCCGTGCGATTGAAACGCTCGCTCGCGACCACCTTGATATGCCGCAACTCGGCGAACTTCGAAAACTCGTTGAACCAGCTATCGCCGTAACTATCGGCGAAACCGATGAAACCGACCGTCTTCACATTCCGGTTGACCATCGTGCGGGTCATCACGTCGGCCATGGCGCGGTCGGTCTGGGCCATCTTGAACGCCCACACCTTCTTGCCTTCCTGAGGCTCCACAACCGATGCCGAGCCGATCAGCGTGATCATCGGCGTCTGGTATTCAGCCACCGGATCGAGCGCCGCGAGCGCTGCCGGCGTGATGTTCGGCCCGACGATCACATCGACCTTGTCTTCTGTAATCAGCTTGCGGATATTGCGCACGGCAGCGCCCGGATCGGAGCCATCGTCGAGAATGATGTATTCCGCTTGTTGACCCGCGATCGTCTTCGGCCACATCAGCATGGCGTTCTTGCTCGTGATGCCGATGGCGGCCGCCGGACCCGTGCTCGACAAATCGATACCGACTTTCAGCTGCGCACTGGCAGCGGCACTGAAAAACGCGAGCGCGCTGAACATCAGCGCCGGGCGCATGAACTTCGACAACTTCATTGGATGGTCTCCGCAACGAGGGTGTGGTTTAAAAATGCTGAAGTGTGAGGCTGACAAAAATCGCGCGGCGCGAGTTTCGACGCGAGCGTTGCCCGCGTCGTACGTCGTCTCGAACCCGGTGAATCAAAGCTCGTAGGTTTCGTGCTCGCCCGACAGCGCTTGCTCGATCAGCTTGCGGTTCATCGAAGGCGAGAGCAGTTCGACCAGCGTGTACACATAGCTGCGTAAATACGCGCCTTGTTTTAAAGCGAGCCGCGTGACGTTCGTGCCGAACAGATGGCCAACGGGCATCGCGCGAAGATGTTTATCGCGTTCCGGGTTAAACGCGATATCCGCGAGAATGCCCACGCCCAGGCCTAGCTCGACGTAGGTCTTGATCACGTCGGCATCAATCGCTTCCAGCACGATATCGGGCGTCAGGTGGCGCAGCGCGAACGCCTGGTTGATTTTCGAGCGGCCGGCGAACGCGTTGTCGTAGGTGATGATCGGGTATTGCGCGAGGTCGTCGAGCGTCAGCAGCTTGCGCTCGAGCAGCGGATGATCCGGCTGCACCACAGCTACGTGATGCCACTGAAAGCAGGGCAGCGACACCAGTTCCTTATAGTTGGCGATCGCTTCCGTGGCGATGGCGATATCCGCCTGGTCATGGATGACCATTTCGGCGACCTGCGTCGGGCTGCCTTGCAAAATGGAAAGGTGCACCTTCGGGAAGCGCTTCTTGAACTCCGCGATGGCGTTCGGCAGCGAATAACGCGCCTGCGTATGGGTGGCCGCGATCACAAGATTGCCCTGATCCTGCGCCGCGTAATCTTTACCGACGCGCTTCAGGCTTTCGACTTCCTGCAGGATTTTTTCCACCGATGCCAGGATAATTCGCCCCGGTTCCGTCAGCGAACGAACCCGTTTGCCGTGACGCGTGAAGATCTCGACGCCGAGTTCATCCTCCAGCTCGATGATCGCCTTCGATACCCCCGGCTGCGACGTGAACAGCGCTTTAGCGGCTTCGGTGAGGTTGTAGTTCTGGCGGACGGCCTCGCGCACGAAGCGGAACTGGTGCAGATTCATATATAACCCACCGGCATATCAAAGTAATTTATCAGTCGTTTGCAATATATAGGAAGTTTATTACTATCGAGCCAATTTTTCCAATATCGATATCTGTATTTGTCATAAGCAAATGAACGCATTGTCCGAACGGCGTTCCAGGCAATGACTCTACCAATAGCGATGTGCGGCGTGGCTAGGACGCCGTACTGACGGAACTACTGAAAACTGGGGCCCCCGAATGTATCAATACGATCAGATCGACCAGAAAATCGTCGACGAACGCGTCGCTCAATACAGCGACCAAGTGCGCCGCCGCTTGTCCGGCGAGTTGAGCGAAGAAGAATTCCGGCCGCTGCGCCTGCAGAACGGTCTGTATTTGCAGCGCCACGCGTACATGCACCGCATCGCGATTCCATACGGCAACTTGCGCAGCGACCAGATGCGCATGCTTGGCACGATCGCGCGTGAACACGACCGCAGCTACGGCCACTTTTCGACGCGCACCAACATCCAGTTCAACTGGATTCAGCTCGAAGAAACGCCTGAGATTTTGCGCAAGCTGGCATCGGTGCAAATGCACGGCATTCAAACGTCAGGCAATTGCATCCGCAATATCACTGCTGATCAATTCGCTGGTGTTGCGCCCGATGAAATCGTCGACCCGCGTCCGTGGGCCGAAATTCTCCGCCAATGGTCGACGTTTCACCCCGAGTTCGCATGGCTTCCGCGCAAGTTCAAGATCGCGGTGAATGGCTCGGTGGAAGATCGCGCAGCCGTGCAAGTGCACGATCTGGGCGTGTATCTGAAGAAGAACGCTGACGGCGAAGTGGTCGCGAGCATTCTGGCGGGCGGCGGCTTGGGTCGTACGCCGATCGTTGGCGCGATCATCAAGGAAGATCTGCCCTGGCAGCATCTGCTGACGTATTGCGAAGCGGTGTTGCGTGTGTATAACCGCTACGGCCGTCGCGACAATATGTATAAGGCGCGGATCAAGATTCTCGTGAAGGCGCTGAGCCCCGCAAAATTCGCGCAGCAAGTGGAAGAAGAATGGGCGCATTTGAAGGACGGTCCTTCCACGCTCACGCAAGAAGAACTCGACCGTGTGTCGCATTTCTTCGCGCCGCCCGCGTATGAAAAGCTGCCGGATACGGATGCATCGTATGAAAAGCATCTCATCGATAGCAAGCCGTTCGCGCGCTGGATCGAACGCAACGTGCGGCCGCACAAGGTGCCGGGCTACGCGTCGGTGACGTTGTCGTTGAAGCCCACGGGCATTGCGCCGGGCGACGCAACGGACGTGCAGATGGAAGCCGTCGCCGATCTCGCCGATGAATTCTCGTTCAGTGAAATCCGCGTCTCGCACGAGCAGAACCTGATCCTCGCGAACGTGAAGAAGCGTGATCTGTACACGGTGTGGGAACACGCGAAGGCGCTGGGTTTCGCGACATCGAATATTGGTTTGCTGACCGACATCATTGCGTGCCCGGGCGGCGATTTCTGCTCGCTCGCGAATGCGAAGTCGATCCCGATTGCGCAAGCTATCCAAGAGCGTTTCAGCGATCTCGACTACGTGTATGACTTGGGCGACCTGACGCTGAACATCTCGGGTTGCATCAACGCGTGCGGTCATCATCACATTGGCAACATCGGCGTGCTCGGTGTCGATAAAGACGGCTCCGAGTGGTATCAGGTCACGCTTGGCGGCGAGCAAAGCTCGGGCGCAACGGGCGCGCATCTTGGCCGCGTGATCGGCCCGTCGTTCTCGGCGGAAGAGATGCCCGACGTGGTCTCGCAAGTGATCGATACGTTCGTTGAGAACCGCATTGAAGGTGAGCGGTTCATCGAGACGTATGGCCGTATCGGCATCGCACCGTTCAAGGAACGCGTGTACGCGTCGCGCCAGCCGGCGCATGCCTGATTGCTACGTTGAGTCGCTCAAGGAATAAAACACATGGCTTTGATTATCAAGAATCGCGAAGTGGTTGAAGACGACTGGCACGTGGTGCGCGCGGCTGAAGACGGCACGCTGCCCGCAGTCGATGCATTGTTGCCCGGCAAAGTTATCGTGCCGTTCACGTGGTGGAAAGAGCACAAGAACGCGTTGACCGCGGCACACAAGGAAGAACCGATCGGCGTGTGGCTCGCTCCGGACGATGAACCCGCGGAACTGGTCGAGGACTTTGACAAGATCGCGCTGATCGCTGTCGATTTCCCCAAGTTCAGCGATGGCCGTGGTTTCAGCATCGGCCGTTTGCTGCGCGAGCGTTATCACTGGGCCGGTGAGTTGCGGGCTATCGGCGACGTATTGCGCGATCAGTTGCGCTTCCACGAACGTTGCGGCTTTGACGCGTTCGCCGTTCGCGCCGACAAGGACATTCACGACGCGCTGAATGCGTTCGGTGAACTGAGCATTCCATATCAAGGCGCTGTCGACAATCCGGAACCGCTGTTTCGCCGCCGCGAAAAAGCAGCCGCCGGAGCGTCTGCATGAATGCCGAACTGCAAGCCAAAGTCGAACGTCTGGACAGGTTGCTCGATTCCATCGCGCAACGTCATGCGAACGTCAAGCTAGCCAGCAGTCTCGCCGCCGAAGACATGTTGCTCACGCACGCCATTCTTTCGCGCGACGTGAAGATCGGCATCTTCTCGCTGAACACCGGTCGTCTGCACGCTGAAACGCTGGGCATGATCGATCGCGTGAAAGAGCGGTATGGCTACGACATCGAACAGTTTCATCCGCAGCCGGAAGCGGTTGAGGAGTACGTTCGGGATCATGGTCTGAACGCGTTCTACGAGAGCGTCGATTTGCGTAAAAGCTGTTGCGGTATTCGCAAGGTCGAGCCGCTGAATCGTGCGCTGAGCAATGTCAGCGCATGGGTCACGGGCCAACGTCGCGAACAGTCGGTAACACGTGTTGAGCTGCATGAAGAAGAGCACGACGCGCCGCGTGATATCGCGAAGTTCAATCCGCTCGCGGACTGGACTGAAGCGGATGTCTGGGCTTATTTAGAAGCCCTCGATGTTCCCGTCAACCCGCTGCATGCGCGCGGTTATCCGAGCATCGGCTGTGAGCCGTGCACGCGTGCAATCCGTCCGGGCGAAGATAGCCGGGCAGGACGCTGGTGGTGGGAATCGCAGGATACAAAGGAATGCGGCTTGCACATCACGAACATCAAGATTGTGGAAGATCGTAGCGAAGCGCCAAGTTCGGCACTCTAAACGCATTGATATTGATGCATGACGCCACAAGTTGAGTGTCATGCAAAGCAACCAAGGAATGACGCATATGAGCAGCACGCTCGATTCAACAGTCAACGCTCCGATCGCGAATCGCGAGACCCGCATGGACCATCTCGACTGGCTCGAAGCCGAGTCCATTCATATCCTGCGCGAACTCGTCGCCGAGTGCAGCAAGCCTGCGCTGTTGTTCTCCGGCGGCAAGGATTCGGTCGTCGTGCTGCATCTTGCGTTGAAGGCGTTTGGTTTGGGCTCGGGTCGCAAGACCGTGCTGCCGTTCCCGCTGGTTCATATCGATACCGGTCATAACTTTAGCGAAGTCATCGACTTCCGCGATCGTCGCGCCGCTGAAATTGGGGCGGAGCTTGTGGTCGGTCATGTCGAAGATTCGATCAAGAAAGGCACCGTTCGTCTGCGTCGCGAAACGGATTCGCGTAACGCTGCGCAAGCAGTGACGTTGCTCGAAACCATCGAGGAATACGGTTATACGGCGTTGATCGGCGGCGCGCGTCGCGATGAAGAAAAGGCCCGCGCGAAGGAGCGCATCTTCTCTTTCCGCGATGAGTTCGGTCAGTGGGATCCGAAAGCGCAACGCCCGGAATTGTGGAGCATTTATAACGCGCGTTTGCATAACGGCGAACACTTGCGCGTGTTCCCGATTTCGAACTGGACCGAACTGGATATCTGGCAATACATCGGGCGCGAGAAGCTTGAATTGCCTTCGATTTACTACGCGCATGATCGCGAGATCATTCGACGCAACGGCTTGCTCGTGCCGCTGACGCCGATCACACCGCTGCTGGAAGGCGAAGTATCGGAAGTCGCGCAAGTGCGGTTTCGTACCGTTGGCGACATCAGTTGCACGTGCCCCGTTGCCAGCGACGCCGATGACGTCGAGAAGATCATCGCGGAAACGGCCGTGACGGAAATCACGGAACGCGGCGCCACGCGCATGGACGATCAAGCGTCCGAAGCCGCGATGGAAACCCGCAAGAAACAAGGTTATTTCTAAGCATCACGCCGCAAACAAGGAACAGGGAAACATCATGAGCATTCATCAACCCGAAGACCTCGGCGTGTTGCGTTTCATCACGGCAGGCAGCGTTGACGACGGCAAGAGCACGCTGATCGGCCGCCTGCTGTTCGATAGCAAGGCGGTGTTGTCGGATCAGTTGTCGGCGTTGTCGCGGGCGAAGAATAAGCGCACCGTTGGCGATGAAATCGATTTGTCGCTGCTGACCGATGGTCTTGAAGCCGAGCGTGAGCAGGGCATTACCATCGACGTGGCGTACCGTTATTTTGCAACGGCGAAGCGCAAGTTCATCATCGCCGATACCCCCGGTCACGAGCAGTACACGCGCAACATGGTGACGGGTGCATCGACCGCGCACGCTGCGATCATTCTCGTCGATGCCACGCGTGTCACGTTGCAGGACGGCGTTGCGCAATTGCTGCCGCAGACCGTGCGCCACAGCGCGATCGTGAAGTTGCTTGGGCTGCAGCATGTGATCGTCGCGATCAACAAGATGGATTTGATTGAGTTCAGCGAGACGCGCTTCAACGAGATCCGCGACGCTTACGTTGAACTCGCGCGCAGGCTTGGAATTGCCGATGTGCGCTTCGTGCCGGTGTCGGCGTTGAAGGGCGACAACATTGTGACTGCCAGCGAGCGCATGCCCTGGTATGCGGGCGAGCCGCTGCTCGATCTGCTCGAAGCACTGCCGGTTGCGCAGCCTGTTGATCAGGCGCTGCGTTTCCCGGTGCAATGGGTCGCGCGTCAGGACGGCAGTCAGGCCGACGATTTCCGCGGCTACATGGGCCGGGTGGAATCGGGCGAAGTGAAACTGGGCGACACGATCACCGTGCTGCCGGCCAATCGTGATGCAACCGTTGCCGAGATCATCGCGCCGGTTCCGGGCGGCGTGGCGCAAGTGGATCGCGCGTTCGCGGGCCAGACGGTGACCATTCGCCTGGCGGAAGATGTCGACGTCTCGCGTGGCGATACGTTCGTGCCGCGCAACACGAGCGGCGTCAAGATCGAGCCGGCGAAGAAGCTGGACGCTGACCTGTGCTGGTTCGACGAAGAGCCGCTCTCGCCGCGGCGCAAGTACTTGCTGAAGCAGACCACGAACACGGTGTTCGCGCGGATTGGTGCGATCAAGGAAGTGCTCGACGTGCATACGCTGCTGCACGCGGTGGACCGCCATGACCTGACGATGAACGACATCGGCCGCGTGGCGCTGACGCTTCAAAAGCCGATCGTCTGCGATGCCTACGACACGCATCAGGGCACGGGCGCGTTTGTTCTTATCGATGAAGCGACGCATCACACGGTTGCGGCCGGGATGATTCGCTCGTATTCAGCCTGAGTATTGACTATGGGTAAGGTGTATCTGATCGGCGCGGGGCCCGGTGCGGCGGATCTGATTACGGTTCGCGGCGCCCGGTTGTTGAGCCAGGCACAGGTTGTTTTGCATGACGCGCTGATCGAGCCGGCCATGCTCGACTACGCGTTAGATGCGCGCAAGATCGCGGTTGGAAAGCGTTGCGGACAGCGCTCGACAGCGCAGCATTTCATCAACAAGCAGATCGTCGATGCCGCTCGTGAACATGACGTTGTCGTGCGCTTGAAAGGCGGCGACCCCATGCTTTTCGGTCGCGCCGACGAAGAAATGCGTGCGCTCGAAGCGGCGGGTATCGAGTATGAAGTAGTGCCGGGGATCACGGCCGCGTTGGCAAGCGCCGCGACGCTGAAGCGCTCGCTGACCTTGCGCGGGGTATCGCGGAGTGTTGCTCTGGCGACGTATAGCCGTGCTCCTGACAGCGATGAAATCCGCGAGCAGGCAAGCGCCGATTCGCTCGTGTTCTACATGGGGCGCGACAGCGCGCCGGAGATTGCGCAACAGCTGATCGAGGCAGGGCGGCCGGCGTCTACACCGGTTGCTATCGTCGAGGCTTGCAGTACGCCGCGCGAGCGTTCGTTGACGCTGACGCTGGGTGAAATGGCGATTGGTGAAGCGCAGGATTGGCTTGACGCGTCGCAGCCGAGTTTGCTGATGATCGGCGAGGCGTTTGCGGAGCGGTCGATTTGTGTACCGGTCCAAAGCCTGGAAGCGGCGTTGCAGGCTGCAGCCTGATTGAGACTGATGGCGACGCTGTGAAACCGTGCCGTCCGCGCGAGTTCTTTAGATTAACGCCGCGTGTGATTCATCGTTTGAAAAACCCCGTGGGTCATTGGCCCACGGGGTTTTTTTACACCTGTGTCGTTTCCTGATGCCTGCGCAATTGCGTTCTCCAACGGCCCGTTCCGCAAGCGTTGAAGAACTACACCTTCTCCACCGCTTTTTCCACTTCTCGCAGCCCAATGGCCTGCGGCTTGCGAAACGCCGAGGCGATTTTGTCGCACTCGCTCTTGGGAACGCCGAACTCCTCGAAGTAAGTCCGCCACTCCCTCACAACCGCCGATAGTTGCTGGATGATTTCGACGGCTGCGTGTTTGAGCAGACCGAATCGGCCCGCCGCGGAGAGGGCGTTGTCGAGCGTCGCCAGCCGGCCCATCGCCGGCCCTACTCCGAGTACGAGGAAGCGCTCGGTGCCGACCTGCGGCTTCGGCACGACGTCGTAAAGGTCGCTCAGGCGCCAGCCTTTGTTTGCGCCGTCCCACACGAATGCATGATTGCGAAGATGGTCATCGTCGTTCGTCACGAGGATGTTGAAGACCATTCGCTTGAACAACTCGACCTTGTCGGCCGCAACATAACCCGTGGCGCCGCGTTCACCGAGCAGGTCCGCCAAGTCCGTGTAATTGGCCGACGCGGTATCGCTTTCATGCATCCTGAGCATGGTCAGTGCGCTTACAACGTGCCGTTTGCCGAACGAACCGCCGGACAACGGCACCCGGTCAAACCGTTCGATCAGCATGACGTCCCGCCCGTCGGCCAAGTGAATGGGCTTGGTCGCAGGAACGCGCATACCGCACTTGCGGGCGAGTTCAAGCGTTGCGCGCTCCACGACAGGAACGTTGAAACCGTCCCGGGCGACGGGGAATTTGGCGACCCATTGCCGTCCATCGTCCAGCAGCACAGCTTTGGGTCGAGCGCCGCCGAACGTCGCGCCGACGCTAAAGAGTAACTGAAGCTTTTTGGGTACCGGCTTGCCGTCCTGGATCATGGCGGCTGCGTCGAGCAAATAGGAGAGCTCTTTTGCATCCGGCAACTTGCCGGGTTCTGCCGGTGCGGTGGGGGAGTTCCTGAAATCCAGCGCGCCCGTCCGATGCGGGCCGGCATGAGCCAGATATTCGGTCTCGGGCAAACCGTCGGGTGCCGCCCTCAACATATTCTCAATCACGCGCCGGCCCCAGGAATCCGGGGCCGCGTCACGAATTGCGCCAAACAGCGCCAGTCCTGCAGGTGGCTGAAAGACCGTTTCTTTGGACTTCTTCGCCTCGTCCAGAGGCATGCTGACCGGATCCACGGCAGTGGCGTTTGCGCGCTGCAGATATTTGTTGCCATAGACGAAGGTCGACCCGACGGGCTTGATACCTTCTTCGAGTAGTTCGAGCTTACCGGCAGGGACCGCCTCGGCTGCGCCTTCGAGGGCGATGAAGACGTATTTGCTCCACGTCGTTGTATTAAAAATCATACTCGCCTGCCTTCGAAGCGGTCTTGCGTGGACGCACACGAGATTCCGTCTTGCGCCGCGCTTCGCCGACCACGTCGTTTTGTGGATTCGCGAGCGGCTGGAGCAATCCGAGGAGGCCGGCACGTTCGAACGCATGCAGCCACGACGAGAAACTGACCGAAACGTCGCCATTTTCTATGCGTATCAGCGTGCTGGGGCTGATGTTGGCGCGTTCGGAAAAATCCTTTCGTGTCATGTTGCGTGCGATCCGGGCGGCGGCGACCGCACGTCCCAGCCCAGTGGCTTGAAGTCCGAGTTCTGGGGAAGAAAAATCCTTGTTGTTGCGCTTCATTTTGTCGTATCTGACATATAAACCCACTTAATTGGTCAGTATAGACAAAATGCGGCAATCGTCAATATTTGATTTCAACGAAATTAGTCATATCTGATCAAATAAGTAACTTAATTGATCAGATATGACTAATTTTTCCTAATTGGAAGGTGTCTGATTGATCGTCTGCCCGCACCGGCGTTTGCCGAAGTTCACCCAGGGCTCCGTCTTCGGGTGCAGACGCAGTGGCGTTAGCCAAGAAAATCCTTCGAACAAAACAATGCCCCGGAAGTCCATGACTCGCGGGGCATTGTGGAAAACGGTCGTGCTTTCATCAGCGCGTTAGTGAGGGACGATAAATCTACCCAATCTGCCGAACGCAATATTCGGCGACCGCATTGAGTACCGCGTCGTCTTCACCGACCGCGGTTGCGCATTGGATGGTCAGCGATGGAAACATCACGCGGCATCGATCGAGCAATTCAGGCAGGTCGCGCCGTATATGGCCCCCCTGACCGAAGAACACGGGCACGACGGTGAGTGCGTCACACCCATCCGCCGCCAGGCGTTCGATAGCCGTCGGTAAATCGGGGGTCATCAGTTCAAGAAACGCCAGCGATACGGGCTCGCTGCGCATTGCGCGCAGCTTCGTGGCGAGCCGTTCAAAAGGCTCGGCCCAGCGTGGATCGCGTGCGCCGTGGCCAAACAAGATCATGCCGTGCCTGCTGCTCATCGCGTCCTCCGCAGTCTTAAAGCGCCGATACCCAAAGCCCTGACGCCCAAAGCCCTAATGCCGGTCCACCCACCGCAACCCGATCAAGCCGACGATCAGATATGCCAGCGCCGGCGCTGCGGCCGTTAATGGCGCGGGCCAAGTGTTCAGCGTACCGATGTGTGAAAACAGCGTGTTGACCAGCTGGAAGCTCATGCCGATCATGATGCCGCCGAACACCTTTACACCAACCACGCCGGCGCGCGTATGCAGGTACGCGAATGGCAGCGACAGCACCAACATTACGAGCACTGCGAGGGGATACAAGATCTTGCGCCAGAACGCGATCTGATACCGCTGAGTGTCCTGATGATTCTCCGTCAAATGCTGAATGTAGCTGAACAGGTTGAACATCGACATCCGGTCCGGCGACACCAGCAGCACCGACAAAATCTGCGGCGTGAGTTCAGAGCGCAGCGAATATTCGGGCAGGGTGATCTGTTTCGCGCGATACACCGGATTAAGCGCGTCGCCGGGATTCACAGCTTGCGGCGGTGCGTCGATGAGCTCGGTGTCCGTTACGTCGGTGAGCTTCCAGTGACCTGGTGGCTGGAACACGCCGCTTTTAGCGATCCGCACGTTCGTCAGCCGGAACAGCGAATCGAATTCGTAGATGCGCACGTTCGCAATGGTCGTATCCGGATTCAGCGTGCCCACGTTCACAAAGCGCGTGACCTGTTCGCCGTCCGCGCGCGCGGTCAGCGTGTCTTTCACCCAGACGCCTGATTCGAAGTTCATGGACACCGACGATCCCAGCGCCTCGAGCCGCACTTTCTCGGAGAGCTGGTCGGAGTAGGGGCCGACCACTTCGCCGATTACATACGTGAGCAATACC
This sequence comes from Burkholderia sp. S171, assembly GCF_009766085.1. GTDB lineage: Bacteria > Pseudomonadota > Gammaproteobacteria > Burkholderiales > Burkholderiaceae > Caballeronia. The sequence continues at coordinate 112,128 of NZ_LMUF01000030.1, forward strand.
ATGGGTATGCCGATCTTGAGCAGCGAGCGCAGCGCCTTGCCGGTGGACAATCCGGACACGCGGAAAATGGTGAACTCTGACGCGGCGGCCATTTGCGCGAACACGTAGATGGCCGCGATCAGCGCGGCAACCGGGATGATTTCGTAGAAGCGCGACGGTGTCTGCAAGGCTACGCGCAGCACGGCGAGCCCGAACTTATAGTTGCCGTGCCCGACGGTGTTCAGTTCATTGATCAGGTCAAAGAAGAAGAACAGGCCCGAGAACGCAAACAAGATGAAGATGAACGCGAGATAGATCTGACGCGCGAAATACCGTTCGTAAATGCGCATTGCGTCAGGCCCCCTTCGAGCGCATGAACGCCGACAGCTTGAAGAGCGGGCGATTGCGTATGCGCAGCCAGAAGATGAACGCGACCATGACCGAGACGATTATGTGCAGCCCCACCAGCCCGACAACAAACGACACCCGGCCTTGCTCGATCCACGACTGAACCACGTTCAGCAGGTTGGAATACGTCAGATAGATCAGCACTGCCATCACGAGATTGATTGTGCGACTGCGTCGCGGATTCTGGTAAGAGAGCGGAATGGCAAGCAGCATCAGGTTGATCGCGATCAGCGGCAAACCCGCGCGCCACGCAATTTCGGCAAGGTTGTCGCGAGTGGGATCGGCCAGCAATTCATTCGTGTACATGCCGGTCGTGGTCGGCGTGTTCACGAACTGCTGGCTTTGGATTTTCACGCCGTAGCGCTCGAATTCCATGATCCGGAAGTTCGGCTGGCCCGGAATGCCGTCATAGCGACGGCCGTTTTCCAGCACCACGAAACGGTCTCCATTGGCGTGCGTTTCCGTGTGCCCGTTCTTCGATACCACCACGTTGACCTTGCCGCCTTCCGTGCTCGTCACGAACACGTTCTGCACGTGTCCCTGATCCGGCGACATTTTTTCGATAAAAAACACGCGGTGGCTGGTCTGCGATTCACGGAACTGCCCCGGCGCGAGCAGCGAGACTTCGTCGCGTTGCTGGAACCGTGCCTTGATCAGCTTGCTTTGCAAATTCGACCAAGGCCAGACCACGAATGCAAAAAATACGATGGCGATGATGATCGGCGTGGAGAAGAGCGCGACCGGTTTGATCAGCGCCGTTTGACTGACGCCCGACGCGAGCCACACGACCATCTCCGAGTCGCGGTACCAGCGCGTCAGCACGAAGAGGATGGACACGAACAGGGTCACGATCATGATCACGGCAAGATAGCCGATGACGGTAAGGCCGATCAGCACGACGACGTCGCGCGGATCGACTTGCCCCGATGCTGCAAAGCCGACGATGCGGATCATCATCGTGGTCAGCATGATCGTGAGCAGAACCATGAATACGGCACCGGCCGTATACGCGAGTTCACGCTGAAGGGAGCGTTCGAAGATCATTGATTGTCAGGTGGAAACCGGCGGCGACGAGGCGGTTGGATTATGTGCGGTCCGCGGTTGGATCCACGCTTGGACCACACGCCATGACAAACGTGCCGATTGAACGAGTCGAACGAGTCATGAGCGAGACATTCAATCCGGGTATCGCTGCCCGCGACCGCCTCGGAAAAAAATAGCGGATAATTGCGGCTTTCATCCTTCAGCCCAGATTTTATCCGAGGATAAGCGCGATGGACTTTAGCATAAAAGCCTGTGATTGGAGCAAAGGCTCGGCAAATGGTTTCCTTAACGGAAAGGCCGATGTAGTGGTGCTCGGAGTGTTCGAAGCGCAGACGTTGACGGGTGCAGCCCGCGAGATGGATTTGGCCACCAAGGGACTGCTCACGCGCACGGTGAAAGCCGGCGACATGAGCGGCAAGGCTGGTTCCACGCTGATGTTGACCGAAGTGACGGGGATTGGCGCGTCACGGATTTTGCTGGTCGGCCTTGGCAAGCAGGACGCTTTCAATCAGAAGGCCTACACGGAAGCCGCACGTGCCGCATGGCGCGCGCTGCTTGCCACGAAGATCGCGAACGTGGCGTTCACGCTCGCCCAACTGCCGGTGCCCGAGCGCACCAGCGACTGGGGTGTGCGCTGCGCCATCCTTGCACTGCGCGAGTTGACCTACAAGTTCACGCAGATGAAAAGCAAGCCGGAAAACGGCGATCGCGCGTTGAAGAAAGTGGTGTTCAGCACTGATGCCGTCGACGAAAAAGCCGCGAAGCTCGCGGTGAAACACGCCACGGCGCTCGCCAACGGCATGGACCTGACACGCGATCTTGGCAACTTGCCGCCGAACGTCTGCACGCCCACGTATCTCGGCCACACCGCGAAAAAGCTGGGCAAGGAATTCAAGCTGAAGGTCGAAGTGCTCGGCCAGAAGCAGATCGAAGCGCTGGGCATGGGTTCGTTCTTGTCGATCGCGAAAGGCTCAATCGAACCGCCTGCGTTCATCGTGATGCATCACCAGGGCGCGGGTGCGAAGGCCGCTCCGGTCGTGCTGGTCGGCAAGGGCATCACGTTCGACACCGGTGGTATCTCCATCAAGCCGGGCGAAGGCATGGACGAGATGAAGTACGACATGCTCGGCGCCGGCTCGGTGTTCGGCACCATGCGCGCAATCGCGGAAATGGGGCTGAAGCTCAACGTGATCGGTGTGGTTCCGACCTGCGAGAACATGCCGGCCGGCAACGCGGTGAAGCCGGGTGACATTGTCACGTCCATGTCCGGCACGACTATCGAAGTGTTGAATACGGATGCGGAAGGCCGCCTGATTCTCTGCGACGCGCTGACTTACGTGGAACGCTTCAAACCCGCGGCGGTGATCGATATCGCCACGCTCACGGGCGCGTGCGTCGTGGCGCTTGGTCATCACAACACGGCTTTGTTCTCGAAGGACGACGCGTTGGCGGGCGAGTTGCTGGACGCATCGAAGGAAGCTATCGATCCGACTTGGCGCATGCCGCTCGACGACGAATATCAGGACCTGCTGAAGTCGAATTTCGCCGATGTCGCGAACATTGGCGGGCGGCCGGGCGGCGCGATTACCGCGGCGTGTTTCCTGTCGCGATTCGCGCAGAACTATCCGTGGGCTCACCTCGACATCGCGGGGACGGCATGGAAAAGCGGTGCGGCAAAGGGCGCAACCGGTCGTCCGGTGGCCTTGCTCACGCAGTTCCTCGTCGATCGCGCGGGCCAATGAGCGTGATTGGACGAAGCGCAAGCGTGGAGGCGTGGGCATGACGCGTATCGATTTCCATTCGAATGTGGGGGATTCGATCGCGTATGCCTGCCGCCTCGTGCGCAAGGCTTACCTGAGCGGCCAGCCGTTGATCGTGCTGGCCGAACCCGAGCGGCTGAAGCAGTTCGACGAGCAATTGTGGACGTTCAAGCCGCTCGAGTTCGTGCCGCATTGCATGGCGGACAGCGCGCTGGCGGCTGACACGCCGGTGTTGCTGACTGCGTCGCTGGAAGCGCTGGAGCAGAATCTGCAACACCAGATCCTGCTGAACCTTGGCGCAACCGTGCCGCCGCAGTTCGCGCGGTTTGAACGCTTGCTGGAAGTGGTTGGCAACGAGGAGCAGGAACTCGTGGCTGGGCGCGACCGGTATAGGTTCTATCGTGATCGGGGCTATGTGCTCAACAACTACAAGCAGGGCAGCTGAGCGCACCGCGCAGTCGCAGTGTGCGGCGGCCACGCGGTATGATCCCAAAAACGCCCGCCGTTAGCCCGCAGTCGGCCTGCCATCAGGTTGCCATCAGGGTTACCAACAGCCTGCCATCAAGAGACGGAGTCCACTCGTGCCCATCACCACCGCGCCCGATACGGCTGAAACACCCGAAAACTTCGATTCCTCCATTCCCGTGCTGACTGATGTCATCGCGCCGGGCCGGCCGGATCGCGCCCGTGTTGCGCCGCGTGCGCCGGAGCCGGTGTTGTCGCCGGCGGCTGTACCATCGCGCGAAGAGCTTGCACACGGCACGGATCGCGACGCCGATGTGATCGCAGACAGGCTGCGCGGGCGCTTTACGCACTTCTTGACAGGCGATGGCCGCGCGTTGATCGAGGAACGTTGCAGGGAGTCGTTGCAGGAGCATTCCACTTGGCTGGTCAGCCAGATTACGCGGGAGGTTGCATTGGCGCTGGAAACCGAGTTGACGCAATGGGTGCGCGAGGCGGTGGCGGACGAGTTGGAACGGCGAGCGCGTCAGTAAGAAGGGGTTTTCTAGCGGCCGGCGCCGAGCCCGGCCCGGCGCAGCGGCAATCCGGCATTAAATCCGGCATCAATCCTGCCGGTGCAGCAGGACCTGAAACGGTCCTGCTGCACCAAGCGAAAAACAGCTAACAATTAACCCGTTACCGCGCCTTTATTCGCCGGCAACGCGAGCGCAGCATACTTGGCCAGCACGCCACGCGTATAACGTGGCGCAGGCTGCGTCCACTCTCCGCGACGGCGCTCGATCTCGGCGTCATCCACGTTCAGTTGCAACAGCAGCTTGTGGGCGTCGATGGTGATCGAATCCCCTTCCTTGATGAACGCGATCGTGCCGCCCATATAGGCTTCCGGGGCCACGTGACCCACCACCATGCCCCACGTGCCGCCGGAGAAGCGGCCATCGGTAATCAGGCCCACCGATTCACCCAGCCCCTGGCCGATGATCGCTGAAGTAGGCGCCAGCATTTCCGGCATGCCCGGACCGCCCTTCGGACCGAGATAACGCAACACGACAATATCGCCGGCCTTGATCTGACCCGCCACGATCGCGGTCATGGCGCTTTGCTCGTCCTCGAACACGCGTGCCGGGCCGGTGATGACCGGATTCTTCAGGCCGGTGATCTTCGCCACGGCGCCGTCCGGTGCCAGGTTGCCCTTCAGGATGGCGAGGTGGCCTTCGTCGTACAGCGCTTTGTTGATCGGGAAAATCACGTCTTGGTCAGCGCGTGGCTTCGAAGGCACGTCCTTCAATTCTTCCGCGATGGTCTTGCCCGTGATCGTGATGCAATCGCCGTGCAGCATGCCCGCGTCGAGCAAGATCTTCAGCACTTGCGGAATCCCGCCGGCCTTGTGCAGATCGGTCGCCACGTACTGGCCCGACGGCTTCAGGTTGCAGATCACCGGCACTTTCTTGCGCATGCGCTCGAAGTCGTCAATGCTCCATTCCACTTCCGCCGCGTGGGCGATAGCCAGGTAGTGCAGCACGGCATTGGTCGAGCCGCCGGTCGCCATGATCAGCGCGACCGCGTTTTCAATCGACTTCTTCGTGATGATGTCGCGCGGCTTGAGGTCGGCCTTGACCGCTTCGACCAGCACACGCGCCGATTCCGCCGCGGAGGTGACCTTTTCTTCGTCGGGGTTCGCCATCGTCGATGAATACATCAGCGACATGCCGAGCGCCTCGAACGATGAGCTCATGGTGTTGGCCGTGTACATGCCGCCGCACGAACCGCTCGACGGGCAGGCGTTTTTCTCGATGCCGTCGAAATCTTCCTTCGACATGCGTCCAGCCGAGAATTCGCCCACGGCTTCGAACGAAGACACGATGGTCAGGTCCACGCCCTTCCAGTTGCCCGGACGGATCGTGCCGCCGTACACGTAGATGCCCGGCACGTTCATGCGCGCGAGGCCGATCATGCCGCCGGGCATGTTCTTGTCGCAGCCGCCGATCACGACCACGCCGTCCATCCACTGGCCTTGCACGGCCGTTTCAATACAGTCGGCGATCACTTCGCGTGACACGAGCGAGTACTTCATGCCTTCGGTGCCCATCGACATGCCGTCCGAGATGGTCGGCGTGCCGAAAATCTGCGGATTCGCGTCCGATTTACGGATCGATTCGATAGCGGCATCGGCGAGCTTTTGCAGGCCCGAGTTGCACGGCGTGATGGTGGAATGACCGTTGGCGATGCCGATCATCGGCTTGTCGAAATCTTCTTCCTTGTAGCCAAGGGCGTAATACATCGAGCGATTCGGGGAACGCGCGATGCCCTGCGTGATGTTTTTCGAGCGGCGATTGAAGGCCATGTGGGGGCTCCTTGAGGATATTTTTGTCTGGTTGCGAAAGGATGAAGCTTGCGCGAACGCGTGTCCAATATATTATTCAGGGTCTACTAAGTCGCGGAACATATCAGTGGAAACGCGGAACATCGATCTCAGATTGTTGCGGTATTTTGTGACGGTTGCCGAGGAAATGCACTTCGGACGGGCCGCAGGGCGGCTCGCGATGACCCAGCCGCCGTTGTCGCAGGCCATCCGGGCGCTGGAGGACATGCTCGGCGTGGCGCTGTTTGTACGGACGAAGCGCTCCGTCGAGCTGACGCCCGTGGGGAAGGACTTGCTGCCGGAGGTGCGGCGCCTGCTCGGGGCTGCGGATGCGTTGAGACCGCTCGCCCAGTCGCTTGCGCGGGGCGAGGCGGGGGTTCTGTCTCTTGCGTTCGTTTCCACCGCCGATTACGGCCTCTTGCCGCTGCTGCTGCGCGATTTCGGCGCCCGTTATCCTGGGGTCCGGCTGCAACTCGTGGAAGCGACCAGCGACGTCCAGGTGGAGGAACTGGTGGCAGGCCGCATCGATGCCGGGCTCGTCATTCCCCCGCTGCCGCCGCGCCACGCCGTCGCGCTGTCGTATTTGCCGATCGCGCGCGAGCCGTTGGTCATCGCCATGTCGAGCGACGCCGCGGCGGAGCTCGGGCAGGGCGCCGAAGAGTGGTCGGAGACGCCTGTCAGCCTTCACCAACTCGCCGATGCCCCGCTCGTCGTCTTTCCACGGCGTCTCGCGCCCGATTTCTATGACATGATCATGGGTTGCTACGGCGCGGCTGGCCTGATGCCACGTATCGGCCAGGAGGCCATCCAGATGCAGACCATTGTCAGTTTGGTGTCGGCTGGCATGGGTGTCGCGCTCGTGCCGCAGTCGCTGCGTCATCTGCGCAGGACCGGAGTGGTGTATCGTCCGTTGCTCGAATCGGGGCCGGTGGTTGAGACCGGACTCGTGTGGCGCGCGGCGGAGGTCAGCCCGGTGCTCGCCGGTTTTATCGATATAGTGCGCACTCATGCGGCCACCGTGCCAGCGTTGCCGTGACCCCAACACGTAAATAGAAACATGCTCATTCACCCCAATTTCGATCCCATCGCGCTTCATCTCGGTCCGCTCGCTGTGCGCTGGTATGGCCTCATGTATCTGCTGGCGTTTATCCAGTGCATTGTGATTGGCCGTTTGCGGCTGCGCTTGCCGTACGTCGCGGCGCAAGGGTGGACGACGAAAGACATAGACGACATCCTGTTCTACGGGGTGCTCGGCACAATTCTCGGCGGCCGGCTTGGCTATGTGCTGTTCTACAAGTCGAGTTTCTACTTCGCGAACCCGCTCGATATCTTCAAGGTCTGGGAAGGCGGCATGTCCTTCCATGGCGGCATGATCGGCGTGACGCTCGCCATGGTGATCTTCGCGTGGCAAAGAAAGCGGACCTGGCTGCAAGTCACTGACTTTGTCGCGCCGCTGGTCCCGCTCGGGCTGGCCGCCGGGCGCTTCGGCAACTTCATCAACGGCGAGTTGTGGGGCCGTGTGACCAATCCGAACGCGCCGTGGGCCATGCTGTTCCAGAACGCATCCCCCGATGACGCCATCTGGCTGCGCAACCATCCGCAGCAGGCTGCGCAGTGGCATTTGAATGAGATCTTCGAGCGGTATCAGATGCTGCCGCGGCATCCGTCGCAGTTGTACGAGATTGCGCTGGAAGGGTTCGCGCTGTTTATCGTGATGTGGCTGATGTCGCGCAAGCAGCGGCCGGTGGGCGCGATTTCGGCGGTGTTTTTGATCGGTTATGGCCTCGCGCGCTTCACGGTTGAGTTCGCGCGTGAACCCGATGATTATCTCGGTCTGCTGGCCATGAATCTGTCGATGGGCCAATGGCTTTCACTGCCCATGATCATTGGCGGAATCGGCCTGCTGATCTGGTCGTATCGACGTGGTCGCGCGGTGCCTTCAGAGTCCGCGAAGCTTTCCTGAACGAGAGCTCAGTCTTTGCATGGCACAAAAAAGCCTCGCACGCAGCGAGGCTTTTTTTGTATCGCGAGCCCTGAACTGAGCGCTTAACGGTTCATCTGTACCGAACCGGACACGTTCACGGTCACCGTCGAGGTGCCTCCTTCCAGCGCCATGGGTGCCGACATCTTTGCGTCCGCGCCCATGTTGCGTGCAGCCATCATCATGACCGGACGCGGCGACGACCCGTTATGACCGATATTCACTTCGCGGATCGCATAACCGCTATAGCCGAACGCCTGGGCTGAACTCTGTGCCTGCTGCTTGAACGAAGCAATAGCCTGCGTCGACAGTTTCTGTTCCGCTGCGCGCTGCGCTTCCGGCGAGAGCGAGAACGTCACGCTGCCCACTTGCATCGAATCGCTCATCTTGCCTGCCAGCTTGGACGCGGCGGCGAAGTCCTTGGACTCCAGCACGACTTCCGTGCGGCCGCGCCATGCAGAGATGCGGCCATCGCGGTCCGTGGACGGATAAACGGTGAACGAACCACTGTGCGCCGTGACGTTATCGACACCCTTCGCCTGGCGCAGCGCGGCGTCCGCGCGTTGATTGAGCACCGACGTCAGCGAGGCCGGATCTTGCGCTTCCTGCTCATAGAACAGCGTGATGTCGACCACGTCCTGGGGCACGTCGGCGCTCGCTTGTGCCGCAAGCGACAACACGCCCGACGGCTGTGCCTGAATGATGTTTTGCGCAAAGGCGCCCGGTGCCATCGCAACGCCTGCAAGCAGCACAAGGGCTGCTAGTGTGGAAGTGGTGTTTTTCTTTGTCATCGTCTAACTCCGTAAGCATGAGTGCACGTCATGTGACGCGAAGCTTAGGCGCTTCTCATGCACGCGAAGTTCCCTTCAACGAGGTTACAGGCGGTGTTACAAGAGGTGTTCGGTGATAAAGCGCCATTGCGCTTCGGTGACCGGCGTGATCGACAGCCGATTGCCTCTTGCAAGTATTTGCATATCGGCGAGTTCAGCATGATCGCGCAACGTGGCGAGGGGAATAAGCGGCGTCTTTCTCACGAAGTGGACGTCGACAAGTACCCAGCGCGGCTTTTCCGCCGATGACTTGGGATCGTAGTAGTGGCTGGTGGAATCGAATTGAGTGGGGTCGGGATAAGCGGCCGACGACACCTTCGCAATGCCTGCGATTCCCGGTTGCGGACAGCTCGAGTGATAGAACAGCACGCCGTCGCCAATCTGCATGCCGTCGCGCATGAAATTGCGTGCCTGATAATTCCGCACGCCGGTCCAGGGGAGGGTTTTTTTCGGAGCGTGGGCGAGATGGTCGATGCTCGCTTCGTTCGGTTCCGACTTCATCAGCCAGTAGTGCATGAATGTCTTCCATGGAGAAAGGTGCTGTGCAAAGAAGCATGCACGATGCAGGATTCACAATGCAAAAGAAAACGGCGCCGGAGAAACTCCAGCGCCGCTAGTCCATTCAGTCAACTCAACCGCTTGCAAGCATGCGTACACACAAACACGCATACCGCTAAAAAAGGTCCCCGCCCAAGCCGCTAGGCCGGCATCCTGAACCTGGGTTCAAGATTGGTCGCAGTAAGCAGCACCTTGGGCTCATCAGACAGAGTGACGCGCTCGCCAGTGCTACAAGGTCCCACAACCGTGCACAATGGCATTGGTTCAAGGAATATATGACCTTGGCAAACCAGGCAGGGAGCAGTCACTTTACACCAATCGACGAGACGATGCAGCACTGATCCAGGAAAACTTCATGGTGATCGATGAATTTGTTAAATGCTGCAAGACATGGCGTTAAACACGGAATCGTGCCAACGCTCCGGCAACAAAATAACACCCGCACATTAGCTCGCGCGTCAAGCATTTAAAGCAAATTCCAGCCACTGCACACAGTTACCAACGCAGCAAAAATGCGGGGAACTACTGCGCTTCGTATTGTGAAATCACGACGCCCAATTGCTCGTTCATTTGATGCATGGTGCGGCGGATTTCTTCGGCCGGAAAGGCTTCGCCGTGACGCACGCTGTTTTGCAGCTTGAGCAATTCCGACGCAAGCGACAACGCCGCCATTACCGCGATCCGATCCGTGCCGCGCACGCTGCTTGCGCTTCGCACTTTCGACATTTCCGCATCTACGCGCGCTACCGCTTCACGTAACGCGCCTTCAGTTTCCGGCGAACACGCGAGCCGGTACGGCGCACCGAGAATGGATACTTCGATCTGTTTCGTCGTCATGCCTTTTCTCCGTGATGGTGTGATTCTTCATGCAACGCACCGTGCGCCGAGTCGGCGGTATCCGGTTCGATGCCGCCATCGGGAGGCAAAAGGGCAAGCTGGTTATCCGGCTCCGGTGCAGCTTTCGCACGCGGCAATTTTTCGAGAATCGCGTTGAGGCGAATCTGCGCGTCGTCGATCTTGGCCGACAGCGAGTCACGCTCCGCCACCAGTGCGTCGCGTTCTTCGCGCATGGCCGCAAGTTCGCCCTGCGTGTTGACATGGTCGGCGCGCAACTGTTCGAGTTGCTGGGCCAACGCATCATGAGCTTGATGATGGCGTTCGCTGATCTTGATCAGCCGGCCGATATTCAGTGACAGTGATTCGAGTTCGTTGAGCATGTGCTGCGTCCTCTTAAGACCTCGCATTTTAGCGCGCTTCTCCGGCGCTTCAGAAATTTGGTTCGTTTCCAGACGTAACAGCAATTGGTCTTCAAAGCATGGGCGCGGCCCTTTATTTGTAGGGGGAAACGTCTTACACGGATTCGTTCTCCCGTTCATTCAGGCGTGCGAGCGTTCTTCGGAATATCGCGCGGGAGCCTATAAAACAGGGGTAAATCGAATAATCGAACCACGCCACGGATGGTCTGTACGGCCGCCTTGTCCTGCTTTCTTGACGGGTCATTGTGCCGCTCTTAAACTGCCGCCACCTTGGTGCTCGGGCGTGAATGCCAGCGCGCAGCCAAGCGAGGAGCTGGGCGCCGCGTCAACCCGGACGAGCCAGCCTGCGCTGCCCCCGCAACGGTAAGCGACTCCCACGCAAGTTGCAAGCTGGTCCTGGCACGCGTCGTCCGACAGATTTCACCACTCGAAATGGCGTCCGGCCGCAACCGCAGCGGTCATCCGCCGTGCTTCAACCTTCGACGGTCTGTACTATCCGTTCAGCGGCAATCCGTTGGTCGCCCCAAGCGTTGCCGTTCCGTGGGCCGGCGCGCTTATCCATAACCTCGACAACCTTTTCAACAAGGACCCGTAGCTTGCGCACTCGTACAACACGCCGCGTCGCGACGCCTCCATCACGCCTGGCCCACACCCGCAGTGAACGTTAAGCGCATGAACGCCCAGCGCGCTTTCATGGTCTGGACCGGGCTTGCTCTGGCCGCGCTTGCTGTGTTCGTGGCGTCGCTGGCGCTGGGGAGTATTGCCGTGTCACCGCTGCGGGTAATGCAGGCGCTTGCGTCCCGGTCGACTGAGGTGATCGATGAAATCGTGCTCAGTCTGCGCCTGCCGCGCGCGCTCGGCGGCTTTGCTGCGGGTGCCTTGCTTGGCATGGCGGGCGCATTGCTGCAGGTCCTGCTGCGCAATCCTTTGGCCGAACCGTATGTGCTCGGCGTATCGGGTGGCGCAGCCGCGTTCGCGCTCGCCGCGATGTTGTTCTCCCTGTCGTGGTGGAGCGTCGACGTTGCCGCTTTCGCGGGCGCGTTCTTATCGATACTGCTTGTGCTCGGCCTCGCCCGGCGCGAGTTGTGGCGTGGGGAACCGCAGGACACATCGCCGAGATTACTGCTCACCGGCGCGGTGATCGCGGCGGCGTGGGGCGCGTTGATCACGCTCATGCTCGCTGTCGCGCCCGAGAACCGCTTGCGCGGCATGGTGTTCTGGCTGACCGGCGACCTGAATGGCGTCGCTATGCCGTGGACCGCTTTGATCGCGCTGGCGATTGCGGTGATCGCGATCGTGCCGGCCGCGCCCCAGCTCAACGTCTTGCTGCGTGGCGACGTAGCAGCCGAGGCGCTCGGCGTGCGCGTCGTGCAGTTGAGACTACGTATATATCTGGTGGCGTCGCTGGCGGCAGCCGCTGCGGTGACGACGGCCGGGACCATCGGCTTTATCGGGCTCGTGGTGCCGCATGTGTTGCGGCTCGCATTCGGCAACGATCAACGCATGCTGCTGCCTGCATCGGCGCTGGCTGGCGGCCTGGCTGTGATGGGAGCGGACCTGATCGCGCGCACGGTGATCGCGCCGGCGCAGTTGCCGGTGGGCGTTATCACCGCGCTGATCGGCGTGCCGGTGTTCTTGTGGATGCTCCTCAGGCGCGCGCCATGAACGGTCTTCAGATCACTCAACTTACGCTGCGGGTAGGAAAACGCGTGTTGATCAGCGACCTCACGCAGACCTTCGCGCCCGGCGAAATGTGGTGCATTGCCGGGCCGAACGGCGCGGGCAAGACGACGCTGATTGCAGCGATGGCGGGAATGTCGAAGACGGCATCGAATGCGATTTCACTCGATGGAAAAGCGTTAAACGCCTGGGGCGCGACAGAGCTAGCCCGCCGCCGCGCGTTGATGCCGCAAGCCACGCACGATGCATTCAGCGCCGCCGTACTCGACACCGTCATGCTCAACCGCTTTCCGCATCTCACCGGCTGGGGTTGGGAAAGCGACGCGGACCGCGCGGCTGCGAACGCGGCGCTGGATATGCTCGGCCTCGCTGAGTTCGCTTCACGCGATGTCTTGTCACTCTCAGGCGGCGAACGTCAACGCGTGGCGCTGGCCGCGACCTTGTGCCAGGATGCGCCGCTATTATTGCTCGATGAACCGCTCGCGCATCTCGACGTGCATCATCAGATCGATTGCCTTGAAGCGTTGAGCCGCTGGGTGAGTTCGAAACAACGCAGCGTGATTTTCTCGTGTCACGATCTGAACCTTGCCCGGCGTTTCGCCACGCACGCTTTACTGCTCGACGGCGCCGGCCACACGCATGCCGGTCCTGTCCGCGATGTCCTCACGCCCGAGCGTGCCGGCGCCGCGTTCGGTTATCCGCTTACCCTGATCCAGCAGGACGGTCACGAGGCGCTCGTGCCCGTGATGCGTTCAAAACAACCATGAACAACACTATGAACGACACACTTCCCCGTCCTGAACCGCTCGATCGATCGATGGCGGCCGAACTGCAACATGTGATCGATACGAAGACAAAACCGCCAGGCAGTCTTGGCCGGCTCGAATCGCTTGGGCTGCAAATCGGGCTGATCCAGCGGACTTTGAAGCCATGTATCGAGCGGCCGGCGATCATTGTTTTTGCGGGCGATCACGGTATTGCGGCCGAAGGCGTGAGTCCGTTCCCGCAGGAAGTGACGGTGCAGATGGTCGCGAATTTCATCGCGGGCGGGGCGGCGATCAATGCGTTGTCGAAGGCTGCGGGCATGACGCTCGAAGTGGTGGACGCGGGTGTGGCGAGCGCGTCGCCAGCGGCGGCAGGGTTCGTCGATGCAGCGATCCGGCGCGGCGGTACGCGCAACTTCGCGCACGAACCGGCGATGACCCACGACGAAGTGTTGCAAGCCATCGAGCGTGGGGCTGCGCGCGTGCGTTGTCACGCGGCGCTCGGAACCAACGTGATTGGCTTCGGCGAGATGGGGATAGCGAATACATCGGCGGCGGCCTGCCTGATGAGCCGGCTCTGCAATGTCGAGATCGACGCGTGCGTGGGACGTGGCACCGGACTCGATGACGCCGGCTTGAACCACAAGCGCGATGTGCTCGCTGCGGCTTTAAAGAAACACGCTGCATCGACTGATCCGATCGAGACACTGGCCATCTTCGGCGGCTTTGAAATCGCGATGATCGTAGGCGCTTTCCTCGCGGCGGCGGAAGCGCGCATGACGATTCTCGTCGATGGTTTTATCGTGACGTCGGCGTTGCTTGTGGCTCACGCACTTAATCCGGCGGTCCTTGATTACTGCGTGTTCGCGCATGCATCGGACGAAACAGGGCACCGGCGCATGCTGGAGCATCTCAACGCGGCGCCGTTGCTGCAGCTTGGATTGCGTCTCGGCGAAGGGACCGGCGCCGCGCTCGCATTACCGTTGTTGCGCGCGGCGGTGGCGTTTATCAATGAAATGGCGAGCTTCGAATCCGCTGGTGTGTCCGACAAGGCCGTGTGATCTTGTCATGAACCGGCCATCGCAGGAACTCCGCTATTTCTTCACTGCGCTCGGGTATTTCACTCGCGTGCCGGTACCGCGTTGGGTCGGTTTCGAAGCGCATTATCTGAATGCGGCGGCGCGTTATTTTCCGTTGATCGGCGCGCTGGTTGGCGGGCTTGGCGCGGTCGTTTATCTCGCTGCAATTCAAGTGTTTCCGGCAGGCGTGGCCGTGTTGTTGTCGATGGCCGCAACGCTGCTTGTGACCGGCGCATTCCACGAAGATGGCCTCGCCGATTGCGCCGATGCCTTCGGCGGCGGGTACACCCGCGAGGATGTCCTGCGCATCATGCACGACTCGCGGATCGGCGCATTCGGGGCGATTGCGTTGATCGTTGCGCTCGCGCTGAAGTGGCAGACATTGGGCTCGATGCTGCCGTTGCGCGCAGCGTGGATGATCGTCGCGGCGCATGCGGCAAGCCGCACGTTCGCCATCAGCTATCTTTGCACGCTCGACTATGTACGCGCCGAAGGCAAGGCGAAACCGGTCGCGCAGAAGATGAGCGCGAGCGCGTTTCTGTTAGCTGCCTTGTTTGGATTGCCGTGGCTTTTCTGGCCCGACTGGCGGCTTGGATGCGTGATGATCGTGGCGCTCGGCGTGTTGCGTTTTGCCATGGGGCGATACTTCGTCAAGCGTATCGGCGGTTATACCGGCGACTGCCTGGGCTTTGCGCAGCAGATTTTTGAACTGGCAATCTACCTGATTGGACTCGGATGGATCTCGTCCTGATTCGGCATCCGGCTGTGGGTATTGACGCCGGGATTTGTTATGGCCGCACTGATGTCCCGCTGCTCTGCGATGCAGTCGATTCGGCGCGTTCGCTGGAGGAGCGTTTGCGGCTGCTAAAAGTGCCGGCGGTTGAAGGTGTCTGGCACACAAGTCCGTTGAGCCGATGCCACCTTTTGGCCGAAGCACTCGGCACCATTCAAGCAGATCCACGATTGCAGGAACTCGATTTCGGCGCATGGGAAGGGCAGCGATGGGACGGCCTTGATCGCGCGATGCTCGATGCCTGGGCAAAGGATCTTGAACACGCCCGCGAGCATGGCGGCGAGAGTGTCGCGCAGTTCGCCGAGCGGGTAGTGGGTTGGGCCGATTCGGTTTTTGCAGCCGATACCACCGGCCCGATTCATGCCGTGACGCACGCCGGCGTCATACGCGTATTGACGGCTCATTTACTCGGCGTTTCGCGCGCGAACGCGATTCAATGGCCGCTGGATTTCGGCGCGATCGTCTGGTTGAAACGCGTGCGTGATGAGTGGCTGCTCGTCCGCTGGAACGCCTGAAGCTTTACTTCGGACGCCGCGTTCGGGCTGCTTCCAGGTCTTCACACAACGTAGCCGCTCCGAGCGCAAGACGCGGTGTTGGCCGGTTAATCAGATCGCCGTCGATACCAAACAGATTGCCGCGCGCAACCGCCTTTATCGACGGCCATTTGCGCCACGCATCCAGCGACGTCAACGCATGTTCCGAACTCGTCGCACCCGGCGTCGCTGTCACGATGGCTTCGGGATCGGCGGCGAGCACGGCTTCGGTCGAGATGGTGGGCACCAGCGGTTTAAGATCGGTGAACACGTTGTGGCCGCCGCATAAATCGATCACTTCGCTGATGATGTGCGTCCCGTTGAGCGTCATCAGCGGGTCGTCCCAGACCTGATAAAACACGCTCACTGGCGGCCGGTTCGAATAACGCGTCCGCAAACCGGCGATATCTTGACGGAACGCGTTCGACGCCTTGTTCGCCTCAGCCGATGTCCCGAGCAGGACGCCGAGTTTATCGATGGTGAGAGGGATATCGTCCAGCCTGTGAGGCTCGCTGAAAAACAGCGGCACATGCAGCTCGCGCAATCGGTCGATTTGCCGCATCGCATTGCCGTGACGCCAGACGACGATCAGGTCGGGTTTCATCGCGACGATGCGTTCGAGGTCCAGCGATTTGTTATCGCCCACGCGAGGGATGGCTTTGGCTTGCGGCGGGTAGTCGCTATAGCTGACCGCACCGACCACGCCCGCACCGCCGCCCGCGGCGAACAGGAGTTCGGTGACGTGCGGCGCAAGACTCACGATGCGCTGTGCGGGGGCGGCGAGGGTGACGGTGGCGCCAGTGTCGTCGGTGACAGTGAGGGTTTCGGCGCGGGCTGGGGCCGATGCGAAAATCGCAGCAGCGATAAAGCTCAGCGTGAGGAAGTGGCGCAGGGTCATGAGGTGTGTCGGTTCGGGTGCTACGATCTAAGCACGACTACGCGCGTTTTTTTGGGGATCGTGGTGGGTGAATCGCCTTAAAAGAAAGGCTCAGCGGATCGCATTGACGGCGGCGTTAAACGCCTCCGCAAACCGCGCCCATTCCTCTTCCGATCCTGTCAAACCAATTCGCAAACTTGGCGACGCGCCGTGCTCGAAGAGCCGTGTCCAGATTCCGCGCGTGGCCAAAGCATGCTGCAGTGCCTTCGCTTTGTCGGTCTCGAACCATACAAAAAGCGGTGTTGCATGGGGATCGAAACCTTGTTTGCGGATTAACGCTGCGAGCCTTGCACTGTGGCGAGTTAACGTAGCGCGAGTATCTGCTTGCCATGAAAGATCATTGAATGCGGCCTGCACCGCGTGTCGTGCCGGACCGTTCACCGTCCACGCACCGAGTGCTTCCGAAAGCGCATCGCGCAGGGGTGCCGCCGCGAGCACAAACCCCGCGCGAATCCCGGCCAGCCCATAAAACTTGCCGACCGAGCGCAGCACGACCAACCCTGCGCGCTCACTCTCCGATGCCAACGAGAAAGCCGCATCGCCGTAGGCATCGGCGAACGCTTCGTCGACGATCAACGTGCCACCGCGCGCGGCCAGTTGCTCGTGCCACCGCAGCAGCACTTCGCGCCCGATACGTTCGGTCGTCGGATTGTTAGGATTCGCAACGATCACATGATCAACGCCATTCTCTAAATCGCCCGATGCAACATCAAGACCGACGATCCGATGCCCCGCCCGCTCAAACGCCGGACCGTACTCACCGTAGGTCAACGGCGCAACGGCCGCGACGCCGCGCTTCAACACGCCCGGAAGCGCACGAATCGCAGCCTGACTGCCCGCAACCGGCAGCGCCCCCGGCGCGCCATAGTGCCGCGCTGCAAGCTCGGCCAGGCCATCGGCGTCTTCGGGCAAGCGGCGCCATGCGTCCATTGGCACGGGCGGGACGGGATACGCCCGCGGATTGATCCCCGTCGATAAATCCAGCCAGTCGCCCAGCGCGATTCCGTATCGATGCGCAGCTTCCCGTAGATTCCCGCCATGCCGGATGGGATCAACCATGAAACCCCACACCCGTGAAAGCCAGCACCAGCAGCACCGCGAGCCAGAGCATCGTCGTACGTTCGACCAGCCGCAGCGCCGCCACCACGTGCCGCGGCGAGGCGGTCATTCCAAACCCGAGCACGGGCCGCGTTTCCAGCGTCCCGTTATAGATCGCCGGGCCGCCGAGCAGCACGTTCAGGCTTCCCGCGCCCGCCGCCATCACGGGCCCCGCGTTCGGACTGTCCCACAGCGGTGCCTGCGTGCGCCAGCAGCGCCACGCCGTGCGGGTGTCGCCCATCAGGGCGTAGCTCGCGGCCGTGAGCCGCGCGGGCACGAAGTTCAGGACATCGTCGAAACGGGCGGCGGCCCAGCCGAAGCGCAAATAGCGCGGCGTCCGGTAACCCCACATCGCGTCGAGGGTGTTGGCGAGGCGGAACATCAGCGCCCCCGGTCCGCCCGCGATGACGAACCAGAACAGCGCGCCGAAAATTGCGTCGTTGCCGTTTTCCAGTGCGGATTCCACGGCGGCGCGGGACAGCGCGGCTTCATCGGCGTTGCTGGTGTCGCGCGATACGATCCGCGCCGTGAGCTTTCGCGCGGCGGGCAGATCGCCGAGCCCGAGCGCGCGGGCGATCGGCGCGATGTGATCCCGCAGGCTTTTAGCGCCCAGTGAGAACCACAGCAGCGCGACATGCACGGCGCATGCGGCGGCGAACGGCAGCGCGCTCACGAGAATCCAGCTCACTATTACCGGCGGCACGACGGCCAGCAGCCACGCGAGAATGCCCGCCGGCCGCGCCCGGAAACCCGTATTCATCTTTGCTTCGATACGCGTGGCAAGCCGCCCGAACGCGACCAGCGGATGCCGTGTGTTTGGCTCGCCGAAGATCCGGTCGATCACGACGCCCGCAATGGCGAGCATCGCCGTGACGTAAAAGGAGAGCAGCAGCATGTCAGCCTTTGAGTACGAGCGGCAGGCCGGCAACCATCATGGTCACCTGCGTGCTCGCGGCGGCGACGCGCTGGTTGAGCCGGCCGAGTTCATCGACGTAAAGGCGCGTCACCGATCCCATTGGCACCACGCCCAAGCCGATCTCGTTGCTCACTATGATTACCTTGCCGCGCACGTTTGAAAGCGCGGCGTCGAAGTCGCTGAAGGCTTGCAGCGGCGGGCCGTCGGGCACGCTGACATCGGCGGGGAACAGCAGGTTGGCGAGCCATAACGTCAGGCAGTCGATCAGCACGACGTGACCTTCGCGATCCAGTTCGCGCAGCACGCCGCCCAGATCGAGCGGTGCTTCGACAATCGCCCAATGCGCCGGCCGGCGTTCGCGATGCTGCTCCACGCGCGCGGCAAATTCGGCATCGCCAATACGCGCCGTCGCCACGTAGGTGACGGGCAAGCCGCTGTCGGCGGCCAGCCGTTCGGCAAACGCGCTCTTGCCCGAGCGCGCGCCGCCGAGAATGAAGGTAAGGTCGGGTGAAGTCATCGCAATATTGTACCGGCGGGCGCTACCATAGCGGCTTCCCAGAGAAACGATGGCGACGGAAACCCCATGCAATTTGCACCGCGCGGCACGCTGATGATCCAGGGCACGACCTCCGATGCCGGCAAGAGCACGCTGGTAGCAGGCTTGTGCCGGCTCGCGCGGCGCGGCGGCGTAAGGGTAGCGCCGTTCAAGCCGCAGAACATGGCGCTAAATAGCGCGGTGACCGTGGACGGCGGAGAGATTGGCCGCGCTCAGGCGCTGCAGGCAATTGCGGCGGGCGCGGACGCGGAAATCGACTTTAATCCGGTGCTGCTCAAGCCGACCAGCGATCGCGGCGCGCAAGTGATCATCCACGGTCACGCGCATGCCAATCTGGATGCCCGCGCGTATCACGCGTACAAAACCATCGCCTTCGAGGCCGTTCTCGCCTCGTACGCCCGGCTTCAGCAGCGTTTTGACGCGATTATCGTGGAAGGGGCGGGAAGCCCGGCCGAGGTGAACCTGCGGGACCGCGATATCGCCAATATGGGGTTCGCCGAGCGCGTGGATTGCCCGGTGGTGTTGGTCGCGGATATCGACCGGGGAGGCGTGTTCGCCCATTTGCTGGGGACGCTGGCGTGTTTATCGGAGACCGAAAGAGCGCGGATTCGCGGCTTCGTGATCAACCGTTTTCGTGGCGATATCAGTTTGCTGCAGCCCGGTCTCGACTGGCTTGAAGCGCAGACCGGCAAGCCAGTGCTCGGCGTAGTGCCTTATTTGCATGGCCTGACGCTGGACGCCGAGGACATGCTGCCGAGCCAGTTGCACACGCGGGGCGTGGCCGGCGGCGAGGTGCTGAAGGTGATCGTGCCGGCGTTGCCGCGCATCAGCAATCACACGGATTTCGATGCGTTGCGGGCACACCCGCAGGTGGATTTCTCTTACGTGCGCGCGGGAGTAGCGCCGCCGCCAGCCGATCTGATCGTGCTGCCGGGGTCGAAAAGCGTGCAGCGGGATCTGGCGTGGTTACGTGAAAACGGCTGGGATCGCGCGATCGAGCGGCATCTCCGATACGGCGGCAAGGTACTGGGTATTTGCGGCGGCATGCAGATGCTCGGCCGCACGGTGGATGACCCGCAGGGGTTCGAAGGGCCAGCGGGCTGTGTGAACGGCCTGGGGCTGCTAGATCTCGACACCACGCTCACTGCGGACAAGTTGCTCGACAACGTGACCGGCCGGTTGACCTTAAGCGCTGGCCTCAACCCAGCGCCCGTGCGGGGCTACGAGATACACATGGGCCGCACGACGGGCGCAGCGCTCGCCCGGCCGGCCGTGATGCTCGACGGCGAGCGTCCTGACGGCGCAATTTCCGCCGATAACCAGATCGCCGCGACCTATCTGCACGGCATCTTCGATACCCCGGAAGCTTGCGCGGCGCTGCTCGAATGGTCGGGTTTGCGCGATGCCGAGGCGCTCGATTACCCGGCGCTGCGGGAGGCCTCGCTGGACCGTCTCGCCGATACGCTTGGGCAAGCGCTGGATCTTGACGCCATCGGTTCGATGTTCGCCTGAAGGCGGCTGGGCAGGGCGACAACAACGGCCGGGTACACCATACCTACCCGGTAGAAGCGCCAAGCCCACGTTTGCCGCACGCTCAAGCCTGCTTCCCCGGCACAGCTTCAATACAAAATCAGCTGCGTGCATCGAAACAACGCGATAGTTTTACCCTCGCCATTCGTCACGATCGCGTCCCATACATGCGTGCTGCGGCCCAGATGGACCGCTGTCGCCTTGGCCGTGATGACCCCGTTGCGCGCCGTGCCTAGGTGGTTGCTCTTCAGTTCAACGGTCGTGAAATTCTTCGCGCCCTCGGGCAGATGGGCGATGCAGGCGTAGCCGCAGCAGGTATCGGCGAGGCCTACCACGGTCGCCGCATGCAGGAAGCCGTTCGGCGCAAGCACCTCGGGCCGAACGGTCAGTTTGCCGGTCAGCGTGCCGCTTTCCAGCGATACGAGTTCCACGCCAAGCAATTCCGGCAGGCAGCCGCGCTGGCGTTCCCGCAGGGAGTCAAGGGTAATTTCTGGGCGTAGTGTGGCCATGTTGCGGAGTCCTTGAAGTTAACGTTGAAGTTGAAGTTGAGCGGCGTTGTCGACGCGCATGGATTGAAATAGGCAAATCCGATAGTATCAACGGCTCGAACTTTTCACTTAATGCAGCGCTTACAGCACGCCGGGGATGTCGGGCGTCGAGCGCGGCCGACAACGCGTGGATTGAACCTATGACGGTGATCGTGGTGGCGAATCCGAAGGGCGGCGTGGGCAAGAGCACGCTGTCTACGAATCTGGCGGGTTATTTTGCGGCGAACGGCGAGTGGGTCGCGCTCGCGGACCTGGACAAGCAGCAGTCGGCCCATGGCTGGCTGGGCTTGCGCCCGGACACGCTGCCGAAAATAGAAGAATGGAAAACCGATGTCGATGCGCCGTCGAAGCCGCCGAAAGGTCTTGAGAAGGCGGTTATCGACACGCCTGCCGGGATTCACGGCACCCGTCTTGCGCTGGCGCTGGAACTGGCGGACAAGGTGATCGTGCCGTTGCAGCCGTCCATGTTCGATATTCTCGCCACGCAGGAATTTCTCGTTCGGCTGCAAAAAGAGAAGGCGATCCGCAAGGGCACGATCGAAGTCGGCGTGGTGGGTATGCGGGTGGATGCGCGGACGAAATCAGCGGATCAACTGCATCGGTTCGTGGAAGGGCTTGATCTGCCGGTGCTGGGTTTTATCCGCGATACACAGAACTACGTGCAGGTCGCGGCGCACGGGCTCACCATCTGGGACGTTGCCAAAAGCCGGGTGGAGAAGGATATCGAGCAGTGGCAGCCGATTATTGAATGGGTGTCGAAGAAGTAGCCGTACAAGTAGAAGCAGGCGACGCTCCGGCCATGAAAAAACGCCGGTTGGCTTCATTTCCATGAAGCCAACCGGCGTTTTTTTGCGTTTTCGCAGCGGACTCAACCCGATTCAGGTCCAGTTTTGCGTCGGCACGTGGTCGCGGTTTCCCTTGATACGGTTCTTTTCGTCGACGAACACGAGATCCGGCTTCCAGCCCGCCTTCAGTTCCGCTTCTTCGACCAGCGCGAACGCCGCAATGATCACCAGGTCGCCCAGTTGCGCCCGGCGTGCCGCCGATCCATTCAGCGAAATCATGCCGCTGCCGCGCTCGCCCTTGATGGCATAGGTCGTCAGGCGCTCGCCGTTGTTCACGTTCCAGATATCGATCTGCTCGTTTTCGACCAGATTCGCGGCTTCCAGCAAATCCTCGTCGATGGCGCACGAGCCTTCGTAATGCAATTCGCAATGTGTGACCGTGGCGCGGTGAATCTTCGATTTCAAAAGCGTTCGCTGCATGCGTCTCTCTCTAAATTTTCGCTCAAATTTCCAGATTATCGATCAAGCGCGTGTTGCCCAGCTTGGCGGCGGCCAGCACGACGAGCGGGGTCGCGGTATCGGCCGGGCCGGGCGGCAGCAAGTCCACACGCCTTCTCACCGCGATGTAATCGGGCTGCCAGCCACGCTGCGCCAACGATTCCACGGCTTCTTTTTCTATCGATGCAAAGTCGCGATTGCCGGCCAGCACCGCATCGCGTACGCGATTCAGCGCTTTTGCCAAAACCGGCGCTTCGGCGCGCTCGGCCGTTTGCAGGAAGCGATTGCGCGAGCTGAGCGCCAGGCCGTCGGCGTCGCGCACGGTTTCAGCCGCGATGATCTCGGTGGGCAGCGCAAACTGATGGCACATCTGCCGCACGATCATCAGCTGTTGATAGTCCTTCTTGCCGAAGACGGCCACGCGCGGCTGCACGCACGACATCAGCTTCATCACGACCGTACACACGCCCTGGAAGAAACCCGGCCGGAATTCGCCTTCCAGGATGTCGCCCAGATTGGTTGGCGGATGAACCCGGTATTGCTGCGGCTCCGGATAAAGGTCGGCTTCGGTCGGCGCGAACAGCACGTACACGTTCTCGGACTGCAGCTTTTCGATGTCGTCTTGCAGCGTGCGCGGATATTTATCGAAATCTTCGTTCGGTCCGAACTGCAACCGGTTCACGAAAATGCTGGCAACCACCGGGTCGCCATGCTGGCGCGCCAGCCGCATGAGCGACAGGTGGCCTTCGTGCAGGTTGCCCATGGTCGGTACAAAGGCGGTTCGGTTCTGGCCGCGCAACTGGTCGCGCAGTTCATGGATCGAGCTGATGACTTTCATCTAGCAGGTGTCTCCTGGCGGGCAGCTTTGAAAACGCTGCTCCAAGGGGAAAGAAAGGGGAAGGGCGCTGCGCGGCTTATGCGCAACCTATACACCACGGATGGCTTAAGCCGGCGAATACGCGAGTCTCACGTAGATAGGCGCATACGGCTCGGCCTGAGTGATTTCAATCAGCGCTTCACGCGACAATTCCAGCATCGCGATGAAATTCACCACGACGACGGGCACGCCGCGTGACGCGTCGAAGAGATCGCCGAATTCCATGAAGCGGGCGTTCTGCAGGCGCCGCAGGATTGTGCTCATATGTTCCCGCACCGACAATTCCTCGCGCGAGATCTTGTGATGCTCGACCAGCCGGGCGCGTTTGATGACGTCGGCCCAAGCGGCGCGCAGGTCGTTTGCATCGACGTCGGGGAAGCGTTGCGCGGAGCTCTGCTCGACGTACACCTCTGCCCGGAGGAAGTCGCGGCCCAGTTGCGGCAGGTGGTCCAGGCGCTGCGCCGCGAGCTTCATCTGCTCGTATTCCAGCAAGCGCCGCACGAGTTCGGCGCGCGGATCTTCCGCTTCCTCGCCCGTATCCGCCTTTTTCACCGGCAGCAGCATGCGCGACTTGATCTCGATCAGCATGGCCGCCATCAACAGATATTCCGCCGCGAGTTCCAGGTTGGATTCGCGAATCTGGTCGACGTAGCCGAGGTACTGGCGCGTGACGTCGGCCATCGGGATGTCGAGGACGTTGAAATTCTGCTTGCGGATCAGGTACAGCAGCAAATCCAGCGGACCTTCGAACGCTTCAAGAAAAATCTCAAGGGCGTCCGGCGGGATATACAGGTCGGTTGGGAGCTTCCAGAGCGGCTCGCCGTACAGATGCGCAAACGCCACGCCGTCAATCGTGTTCGGCGTGGAGTCGGTCGCGGGCGCGGCTAGCGCCGCGGCGCGATCATCCTTGCCCGAGTGTCCTGGGTGTCCCGAAGGATGTCCCAGGCGCTCCGGAGCTTGCGGCGCCTCGCGGGCGGCACTCACGTTCAGAAATTCTGGTAATAGACGTAGGGCGTTTGATCGACTCGCGATGTCTTGGCGTCCGAGCGCTCGTCGAGGTCAATAGGCTGCTTGTCCCACAGCAGCGCGCGGCCCTGGCGCTGTTCGGCTTCGAGCGACGGCTTCTGCTCTTTCATCTGATTGATGAACTGGGTGATGTCCGACAGGTACATGATTCGACTTCCGTTGGCTCAGAGCGATTCGAAAACGGGCGCGGCGGAGGCTCAAGCGCGTTGCCGCCATGACTTGCCGCCGTGATTCATCGCAATTTTACCGCAAGCATCCGGGAGCGGAGCGGTTAACCCGCTCGAAGGTCGCGGATAAGCGAAGACATCGGCCGAGCGGTCTACTAAAGCGGCCGGATAGACAAGGGCAAAACCTTGTCAATTATTGATGCAAGCAAGGAACAAGCACGGTAGCGAGTCGTCCAAGGCGCACCTCCGGCATTTTTAGGGGCGGGTGAGCGAAGCGGGGCGACGGTCGGGTTGAACGTTGTCCGATCGGCTAACCCGGCGGTTTTTGGGACAGCCAGCCGCGTCAGTGTGGTGAAATAGCGCCTGCCGGACCAACGCTCGGCGTTTCTAAGCAATGCGCCAGCACCGGGCGCCGGCCGTCCCGTGGCACCCACGCAATCCCATTAATTCAACCCCGGAGGTCACGTTTGGCGGGGCGCCTGTTTGATCCGCTGCGCTTCAAGCGCGGGCAAGCCGATGACCGGCGGCTGACGCCGCCGGTCATCGCGTCGTCGAAGGCGCCTTCCCGTGCGTGGTGGTGGACATCCGTGCGCCGTGTCGTCTGGTCGTTCCACGCGCTGGCGTTGTTCGCCGTGGCCCAGCCGGCGCACGCGAAATACGACGTGGATATCGACGCGCCGCGCAGCGTCCGGGCGCTGTTGAAAGACCACCTCGATCTGTCGCGCTTCAAGAAACGTGATGACATCAGCGACGAACAGTTTGACTTCCTGGTCACGGCCACGCCGCAGGAAGTTCGCGATCTCGTCGCGACCGATGGTTATTTCACGCCGATCGTGCGTACCGACGTAAAGCATGACGGCGATAAAAAATCCGTCACCATCAGTGTCGATCCCGGTCCGCAGACCAAGGTAGCTTCCGTTTCGCTGACGTTCAAGGGCGCAATCACGACCGAGGACCCCGCGCAGGAAAACACCGCGCGCATCGCGTTTTCGGTCAAGGAAGGCGATCCGTTCTCGCAAAGCGCGTGGGACGACGCGAAGAACGCCGCGCTCAAAGCGCTGCAGGCTCGCCGTTATCTCGGCGCAAAAATCTCGCAGTCGAAGGCGCGCGTGAATCCGCGGACGCACATAGCGGATTTGTCGGTGACATTTGATAGCGGCCCGACCTTCACGTTCGGCCCGCTCGATATCAGCGGCGTGCGGCGTTATCCGGAAAAGATCATTCACAGCGTGAACCGGATCAACCCCGGCGACACCTACGACGTCGCGCGCGTGAACGAGTTGCAGCGCCAGTTGCAGAACACGCCGTACTACGCGTCGGTGGCTATCGACGCGGACAACGACGTCACCAAGCCGAATGAAACGCCGATGCACCTGAAGGTCAGCGAGTATCCGTACAACAGCGTGCGTTATGGCGTGGGTTACGCGACAGATACCGGTCCGCACATCCAGGGCGCTTACAGTTACCTCGATACCTTCGGCAAGGCTTATCCGTTCACGATCTCCGGCCGTCTGGACCAGACCCAGCAATACGGCCAGCTGCAGCTCGCGATGCCGCCGGACGGCCGCACGTGGGTGAACAGCGTGCTGGCTTCGTACACGAACACGAACGTATCCGACACGCGTATTTACAGCGCGCGCGTGGGCGTGCAGCGCACGCGCTCGCTGCAGAACATCGACACCACGTTTTCGCTGCTGCTCTACGCCGACCGTCTGACGCAGAATCTTGGGCCGCCGACCTCCAGCCGTGCGCTCGTGCCGTCGTGGCAATGGGTGCGGCGCAATGTGGACGATCCGCTGTTTCCGCGTTCGGGCAACCTGATTCGGGCGGAAGCGGATGTCGCGGTGAAGGGCATCCTCACCGATCAAACCTTCGGCCGCGTTTATACGAACCTGCTGCAATACCTGCCGCTGGGCAAGCGCGACCTGTTCGTGTTCCGCGCTGAGTTCGGCGGGGTGTTCACGGCGGGCAGTTCGAGCGGCATTCCCGCGTCGCTGCTGTTCCGGGCGGGCGGTGCAAATTCGGTGCGCGGTTATGGTTATCAGGCTATTGGTAATGACGTCGATGGCTCCGTCTTGCCGACCAAGTACCTGATGACCGGCAGCACGGAGTACCAGCACTGGTTTTCCCACGATTGGGGCGGCGCGGTGTTCTTCGATATAGGCACCGCCGCCGATACCTGGAAAGAGCGCGTATTCGAGCCGGGCACGGGTTTGGGCGTGCGTTGGCGCAGTCCGGTCGGGCCGGTGAACATTGATATTGCATATGGCTTCAAGAACCGGGACATCCGCCCGTACCTGACGCTCGGGATCGCCTTTTGATGAATTTGCATAGAGTATTTGTTCAAGCATGACCGACCAGAACGGGCACTCTCCCGCAGACCAACCGGACCCTTCCGAGGACCGGGGGAACGGCGCGTCTGAAAACGGGACGCGAGATCCAAAGCCACGGCGCGGCGGCTTGCGGCGGCTGGCCAAATGGCTCGGCGGGTTCGTGCTGGTGGTCGTGCTGTGCTTCGCGCTCGGCGTCGCGATGATCCTGTACGCGCTCAACAGCGAGCGGGGGACGCGCTACGTTTGGCAGGCGGCGACGTCGCTGCTCGGCGGCCAGCTGAGCGGCACGCTCGACGGCGGCGCGATCGCCACCGGCCTGCGGTTGCGCAACGTGCACTGGACAAGTCTCGACGGCAAAGGAACGGATATTGCCGTAGACAGCGTGTCCGGCCGATGGGAACTGACCCGCGCGCCATTGCGTTTCACCATCGATTATTTGCATGTCGGTACGGTCGATGCACGTATTGCGCCCTCACCGAAAGACACCAGCAAGACCGAGTTGCCGCAGGATTTGCGCTTGCCGATCCAGCTTGCCATCAGCGACGTCACGCTTGACAAGCTGCGCCTCCACGAAGGCGCGACAACCACCGAGTTCTCGCGGCTCGCGCTGGACGGACATAGCGACGGCCGTCATCACGAGGCGCGCATCCAGCGTCTCGATACCCCCTTCGGCGCAATCACGGCCGCATTGAAACTCGATGGCGGCGCGCGCCCGTTCCCGCTAACTGGCGATGCCGGTTACTCGGGCGAGGTCAGCGGCGAGGCCGTGCAAGTGGCCGCGCATCTGACGGGATCGCTGGAAAACCTGGCCGCCGATATCAACGCCAGCGGTTTGAAGCTCAAGGGGCAGGCGCACGTCGAGGCTGCGCCGTTCGGCGACGTGCCGCTCAAGCGCGCACTGGTGACCATCGATCACGTCAATCCGCAGGCGTTCAGCCCGAGCGCGCCGTTCGCCGATCTCGCCGTGCGTGCCGAACTGAAGCCCGATCCGGCTACGCCGAACGCGCTGGTGGTGACCGGTCCGGTATCGATCGTGAACGCGAAGCCCGGTTCCGTCGACAAGCAACTGCTCCCTTTGATCGATGCCAATGCGAACGTGAAACTCGATGCATCGGCGCAAATTATCTCTGACCTGAACGTGCGGTTATTGAAGGACGCCACGATTACCGGTGGCGGAACGCTCAAGGGCGGGACGGGCCAATTCGATTTGAAGGTCGCGAAACTTGATCTGAACGCGATCGAATCGACCATCCGGCCTACGCAGTTTGCCGGGCCGATCGGCATCCATCTTGCCGGCGATACACAAACGATCACGCTAGACCTCAACGACCCGAAAGCGGCGCTCCACGCGCAGGGCAAGGTCACGCTCGACGCCAAACAAACCGCGTTTGATGGCGTGAAACTGAGCGTAGGGAAAGGCCGTATCGAACTGAGCGGCGCGCTTCAAAAGGACATACATTCGAGCTACGACCTGAAGGCAAAGCTCATCGATTTCAATCCGCTGCTGCTGACCGATGAACTGGTCGCGAAGCCTCCGCCGAAGGGATCCAAGGCGAAGCCAGCGGCGAAATCCCGGACCATCGAAGCGCGCGTGAACGGCGCGCTTTCCGCGACGGGCGTACTCGCGCCCACGCTCACCACCAAGGCGCAGTTCAAGCTCGGCGACAGCGTCTACGACAACCTTCCGCTCACCGGCGCAGGAACGATCCAGGTCGTGGGAACGCGCATCCTGCCGAGCACGGCGACGCTTTCGATTGCGGGCAATGACGTCGATCTCAACGGCAGTTTTGGCGCGCCGGGCGATCGCTTGCGTTTTCGTATCGATGCACCGCAACTCGAGCGGCTGGGCTTCGGACTGGCAGGGCTCATCAAAGCCGACGGCGATGTCACCGGTTCGTTCGCGCATCCGAATCTGGCGGCTAACTATCAGGCCGACAGCGTGGTCTTCGGCGCGAACCGCGTTGGCCATGCAGAAGGCCGGGCGGAAGCCCGCGACGGGGCGAACGGCGCGCTGGTGTTCACCCTTCAGGCCCGCGATGTCAGCGCCGACGGCGTCGATCTCGCGAGCCTCGACGCGAACCTGAACGGCACGCGCGCGAACCATACGCTCAACGCGACCGCTGTCGGCAAGGTGCAAGGCAACGCGGTCAACCTGACGCTGGCCGCGAACGGCCGCCTGACCGATGCCCGCGACGGCGCGCATTGGGACGGTACGGTCACGCGCTTGTCGAACAAGGGCACGCCGAACGTGAATCTCGACGCCCCGGTGACTGTGAGCTATGCGCCGAATCACGTGGCGCTGGGCGCGACGCGCTTATCGGCGGAAGGCGCCGTGCTCGACTTGAAATCGTTCGCGCTCGATGGCGGGCGCATCAGCTCGGCCGGCCAGTTGACGAACCTCTCGGTGGCGCGGCTGCTCGAAATCCGTCAGGAACTGGAGGGCGGACCGCCGCCCGCCAAGACCGATCTCGTTTTCGATGGCGACTGGAACTTCGCGCTCGGCGCCACCGCAACAGGCTACGCGCAACTGAAGCGGCGTTCCGGCGATGTCTCCATCGACGCCGCCCGCGGCGTGGCGGCGCTCGGCATCACGGATATCACCGCCCGCGCGGACTTTACCGGCGGCAATCGGCTCAACGCGACGGTGCACGCGCAGGCAACGCGGATCGGCGTGATCGATGCCAATGTCCACACGAACCTGGTGGCGCGCGACGGCGTGCTCACGGTCGCCGACGAAGCGCCGCTGAGCGGCGCGATTGACGCGAGCGTTCCGGCGCTGCGCACGACCGGCGGGCTGTTCGGCCCGGCTTATCTGCTCGATGGCCGCCTTGGGCTGAAGCTGACCATCGCGGGGATCGTTGCGAAACCGACGTTGTCCGGCATGCTCACCGGTGACGCGTTGTCGGTCACGGTCATCGATCAGGGCGTGCAGTTGAAGGACGGCGTGATCCGGATTGCGTTGTCGGAGAATCTTGTCGATCTTCAGCAGGTCGAGTTTCACGGCGCGAGCGGCACGTTGCGCGCAACCGGCAAGGTGCGGCTGGATCAGCAGCAGCCGGACCTGACGGCCAGCATTATTGCTGACAAGCTCGAGCTGTTTGCATCGCCTGACCGGCAGTTGCAGTTGTCGGGCAGTGCGTCCGTGGCAAACGCGGGTCTGCAGGGTGGCATGGCGATCGACGGCAAGTTCACCGTCGATCACGCTCTCTTCGATTTACCCGAGCAATCGGCGCCGTCGCTGGGTGACGACGTCGTGATCGTGCGTCCCGACGGCACGGTGAAGGGCGAGGATCAGAAGGTGGTCGCGACGGGTGACAAGCCCGTGGGGGCGTTTGCGCCGCGCGCGAATATCGATATCAATCTCGGCCAGAAATTCCGCTTCCGTGGCGCGGGAGCGGACCTTGGACTAGCCGGGACCGTTACGGCAATGAGCGCGCCGAACATGCCGCTGCGGGCCGTCGGCAACGTGCGCGTGACGCCGGGTTCCACGTACACGGCGTTTGGACGGAAGCTGGGAATCGAAAACGGCTTTTTCACGTTCAACGGACCAGTCACGAATCCTGGCATCAACATTCTGGCGATGCGGCGCAATCAGGAAATCGAGGCCGGCGTGCAAGTGACGGGCACCGTGCAGTCGCCGATAGCCAAGCTGGTTTCAGAGCCGAACGTGCCGGATAACGAGAAGTTATCGTGGCTGCTGTTCGGGCATGGCACGGATCAGGGCAACAACATTGGTCAGCAGAGCGCGATGACGAATGCGCTCGCATTGCTGGGAAGTTCGCAGGGCAAGCGGATTGCGCAGACGTTCGGGCTGGATGAGTTTTCTATCGGGACGAGCGAGGTTGGGCTGACCGATCCGCAAGTCGTGATGTTGTCGAAGGCGATCAATGAACGGCTCGTGCTTGGCTATGAGCAGGGTCTGCAATCGGCAAGCAACGCGATCAAGGCGACGCTGAGCCTGTCGCGGTTCTGGTCGATATCGGCGTATGGCGGCACGTTCCAGGGCATGGATCTGCTTTACACGCGGCGATTCGATTCGTGGTCGCGAAGGAACGGGCCGACGGAGGGGAAGTAGGTCGCAGAACGCATGAACGTTAAAAAAGGCCGTTTCCAACGTGAGTTGGAAACGGCCTTTTGGTCTTGCGTCCGGGCGTGGCGATCAATCGCTCGCCCAGACTTTACTTCACGCGCATGCCCGGCTTTGCGCCGCTATGCGGTTCAAGAATATACAAGCCGGGTTCGGCTTTCTCGTTGTCGGCGGAAGCGGCCAGCACCATGCCCTCCGACAGCCCGAACTTCATCTTGCGCGGCGCCAGGTTGGCGACCATTACCGTGAACTTCCCGATCAGGTCCTGCGGCTGATACGCCGACTTGATACCGGAGAACACGTTGCGGGTTTTTTCCTCGCCGACATCCAGCGTCAGTTGCAGCAGTTTGTCCGATCCTTCGACCGCCGTGCAATTCACGATCTTCGCGATTCGCAGATCGATCTTGGCGAAGTCATCGATGGAAATCACGCCTTCGGCTTCCGGCTCTTTCACCTTCGCTGCCTTCTTCGACGAGGACGCGGACGATGAAGCAGCCGCGGGCGCGGCAGCAACCGCTTGCCCCGGCGCGACCGATTCCCGGTTCGCCGCGATCAGCGCTTCAACCTGCTTCGGATCGACGCGCGTCATCAAGTGCTTGTACGCGTTGATCGGCTGCGAAGAACTGAGCGGCACGGAGACATCTGCCCAGACGAGCGGCGCGATGCCTAAGAACCCTTCCACCGATTCCGCGAGCAAAGGCAGCACCGGCTTTAACGCCAGCGACAGCAAGCGGAATGCTTCCAGGCTCACGCTGCACGTTTCATGCAGGGCTGCCGGGTTGGTTTCGTCCTTGGCTTGGTCCCAGGGCTTCGCGGTATCGACAAACGCGTTGACGGTATCGGCGAGATCCATGGTCGTGCGCAACGCCCGCCCGTATTCCCGCGCTTCGTACAGCGCGGAGATTTGCGGCACGGCGGCGCGCAGTTGCAGCAGCAGCGGATGATCCATTGCGCTGTCCAGCACGCGGCCTTCGAAACGCTTGATCAGGAATCCCGCCGCCCGGCTCGCGATATTCACGTACTTGCCGACCAGATCGCTGTTCACGCGCGCCTGGAAATCTTCCAGATTCAGGTCGATGTCTTCCATCGTGTGGTTCAGCTTCGCGGCGAAGTAGTAGCGCAGCCACTCGGGATTGATCCCGGTATCGATCACGCTTTTTGCCGTGATGAACGTGCCGCGCGACTTGGACATCTTCATGCCGTCGACGGTGAGAAAGCCGTGCGCGAACACGTTTGTCGGCGTGCGATGGCCGGAAAATTCGAGCATCGCAGGCCAGAACAACGTATGGAAGTACAGGATGTCCTTGCCGATAAAGTGATACTGCTCCGTCTTCGATCCCGGCCGGATCCATTCCTCGAAATCGAGGCCGCGCGCATCCGCCAGATTCTTGAAGCTGGCGTAATAACCGACTGGCGCGTCCACCCACACATAGAAATATTTGCCTGGCGCACCGGGGATTTCGAAACCGAAATACGGCGAGTCGCGCGAAATATCCCAGTCGGCGAGTTTGGCATCGCCCTTATCGCCGAGCCATTCGCGCATCTTGTTCGTGGCTTCCTGCTGCGCGAGTCCGCCGACCCAGCCGCGCAGGAAATCTTCGCAACGCGGGTCGGAGAGCCGGAAGAAATAGTGCGTCGAGGTCTTGCGCACCGGTGTCGCGCCCGACACCACCGAATACGGGTTGATGAGATCGAGCGGCTGGTACGTAGATCCGCAGACTTCACAGTTGTCGCCGTACTGATCTTTCGCGCCGCATTTCGGGCATTCGCCCTTGACGAAGCGGTCCGGCAGGAACATTTCCTTGACCGGATCGTAGGCTTGCTCAATATCGCGCGCGTCGATCAGCCCGGCCGCCATCAGCGACTCGTAAATCGATTCGCACAGCACGCGGTTTTCTTCGGCGTCGGTGGAGTAGTAGTTATCGAACGAGATGCCGAAGCTGTCGAAATCGCGTTTGTGCTCTTTCCCCACGCGCTCGATCAACTGCTTCGGCGTGATGCCTTCCTGCTCGGCGCGCAGCATGATGGGGGTGCCGTGGGTATCGTCGGCGCCGACGTAGTAGACCTCGTGACCGTGCATTCGCAGCGAGCGCACCCAGATATCGGTCTGGATGTACTCGACCATATGGCCGATATGAATCTGACCGTTCGCGTACGGGAGCGCGGACGTGACGAGAATCCGGCGATGGCCAGGGGTGGTTGACGCCGCTGCGGAAACGGATGGTGACGAGGTGGGTGCTGACATAAGGCGCTGGCCCTGCGGTTGAAGAATTCAGTGAATGCGTGAAAAAGCGAATCACGATTCTAACAGCCAAGGGTCTTTCGTTCGCACCCGGACACGGGGGGCGGGGCGGTGGAAAGGGCGGCCGGGTTGGCCGGGGCGTGCCTCGCCAAAATTTAGACGAAAAAAAACCGGGGCGATTAGCGGCCCCGGAGCAACAACGACAAGAGGAGAATGGCACGTGGCGGCAAAGCCAGCCACCTACCGTTAAGACAGACACGGACTGCTAGGGCAAAGTTTCAAATATTTTTCGTGTCCGCGTTTTTCTTGCGAAACGAATTGAATCTCTGACCTCGTTTACAGCGTCATTCCCTCTTGTAAATCCACCGTCTTACTGAACCTGACCCGGCTGCGCGGTCGCGCGCAGGTAGATTTCCACGCGACGATTCTGCGCACGGCCGGCTTCAGTGCTGTTGTCAGCAATTGGCTGGGTCTGTCCCATGCCTTGTGCCGACAGACGCTGACCTGCTACGCCGTGGCCAGCCAGATACGAAGCCACGCTTTGTGCACGATTTTGCGACAGCGTCTGGTTATAAGCCGGCTGGCCGGTGCTATCCGTATGTCCAATCACTTGCGCGATCAGCTCAGGATGCTGCGTGAGCGTTTGCGTAACCTGGTCGAGCACCGGTGCGAAACCAGGCTTGATTGCGTAGCTGTTGGTGTCGAACGAAATTGCGTTCGGAATGTTGACCTTCAGCGAACCGTCCGGCTGTTCCGTCACCTGCGTGCCCGTGCCCTTCGTTGCGCCGGTCAGCTTGCCCTTGATGGCCTGCCAGTTGTAGCCGGTGATGCCGCCCGCCGCCGCGCCTACGCCTGCGCCGATGGCCGCACCCTTGCCGCCGCCGAAGATTGCGCCAAGCGCTGCGCCCGACGCCGCGCCAATGCCCGTGCCAACGGCGGCGTTATTGCCTTGCTGGGTTGCGCAGCCGGCGACAAGCGCGCCCGCAATAGCGATTACGGTCAAGCGGGTCATCATTTTCGAGTTCATGTGTTCATTCTCCAGGATACCAATTCAGACAAAGCCGGCACCAACCGCCAGAAGGCCCCCGTAGGGTCTTCCGGCGCGTCGTAACGGCTGCCACTACAATACGGCCAAGGATTCAAGCGATTATAACGATGCGTCCCCGAATCATGGCAGCGTCGGATAGTGCATCGCGCAGTGCTGCGACGCAACGTGGTGCAACAATTCCTTTCAATTTCATACTTTGCGTGCGGAACATTCGATCCGCTAGAGCAAAAAGCGTTCCCCTGGAGTTTCGATGAGTCTTGATCGCGCCCAGATCGATACCGCGCTCAGCGGTTTGATCGATCCGAATACCAGCCGCACTTTTGCGGACACGAAAAGCATCCGCAGCGTGGCCGTGGACGGGGCAAACGTCAGCGTGAACATCGTGCTGGGTTATCCGGCGAAGAGCCAGTTCGACACTATCCGCACGCTGGTCGCGAACGCCGTCGCCGGCGTGCCGGGCGTGGCTGGCGTAGAGGTCACGGTGGCCTCGCAGGTGGTCGCGCACGCGGTCCAGCGCGGCGTAAAGCTGCTGCCGAACGTGAAGAACATCATTGCGGTCGCGTCGGGCAAGGGCGGGGTCGGCAAGAGCACGACCGCCGTGAACCTGGCGCTGGCGCTGGCAGCGGAAGGCGCGTCGGTTGGCATGCTGGACGCGGATATCTACGGCCCGTCACTGCCCATGATGCTTGGCATCACCGGCCGGCCGGAATCGCCCGACAACACGTCGATGAACCCCATGGTGGGCCACGGCATCCAGGCCAACTCGATCGGTTTCCTGATCGAACAGGACAACCCCATGGTATGGCGCGGTCCCATGGTCACGTCCGCGCTCGAACAATTGCTGCGCCAGACCAACTGGAAAGACCTCGACTACCTGGTCGTCGACATGCCGCCCGGCACCGGCGATATCCAGCTCACGCTCTCGCAGAAAGTGCCGGTCACGGGCGCGGTGATCGTCACCACGCCGCAGGACATCGCGTTGCTGGATGCCAAGAAGGGCCTGAAGATGTTCGAGAAAGTGGGCATCCCGATCCTGGGTATCGTGGAGAACATGAGCACGCATATCTGCTCGAATTGCGGCCACGAGGAACATATTTTCGGGGCGGGCGGGGGCGAGCGGATGTCGAAGGAATACGGCGTGCCGGTGCTCGGCCATTTGCCGCTCGATATCGCGATCCGCGAGAAGACCGATGCAGGCCAGCCGACAGTGATCTCGGAGCCGGACAGCAAGATTGCCGAGGCTTACCGGTCGATCGCGCGCAAGGTCGCCATTTCGATTGCCGAACGCCAGCGCGACATGACGTCGATGTTCCCGAGCATCGTAGTGCAAAACACTTAGAGAGCAGCGGGGCACGGGCGATTTTAGCGGCGCGTGTCGCGGTATCATGTCGCCTTGATTGGCGCGGCCAGGTGAACACACGGGGTGGTCGCGGGTCGCCATGAGGATCGCATGAAACAAAGATTCGACGGGCCTGAATCGCGTAGCCTGCCTGCCGCGAGACACCCGGTCCTGAGCCTGATACTGAGTTTAAGCGCTGCTGCAAGCACGACTGCCAGCGTGTTGGCCAGTGTCATGCTGCTCGGCGGCTGCGGCCTTCTGTTCCAGAACCACGAAAAACGTGCCGACGCCACGTTGCAGCCTACCGGCGGCAATACGGTGACCGGGACGGTCACGTTCATCGAACGTGCAGACGGCGTCCAGGTGTCTTACAACCTGTCGGGCATGCCACCCAACAGCGAGCAC
Source organism: Burkholderia sp. S171 (assembly GCF_009766085.1). Classification (GTDB taxonomy): domain Bacteria; phylum Pseudomonadota; class Gammaproteobacteria; order Burkholderiales; family Burkholderiaceae; genus Caballeronia. Next base: position 148,006 of record NZ_LMUF01000030.1, read on the forward strand.
GCACTGCAGATTCATGAACGCGGCGATTGCATCATCCCGGCATCGGCCGACGTCGGTCCCGTATTCGCGCCCGCGTCCGAACGCAATGACTCGGGTTCCAAGGTCGAAGGCGACCTGGCCAGCATTCGCGCCGACGCGAACGGTACGGCGACGGGTTTCATCGTTGCGCCGGACGTGTCGCTCGACGGCGTGCGTTCGGTGTTGTCGCGGGCCATCGTGCTTCATCGCGACGCCGCCGACACCTACGCCATCGTGCCGCACGGCGCCGGCCCCGCGCTCGCGTGCGGTGTGATCCGGCAGTGATCGCTCATCTTTCAATGAAATCAGGCTGTTGGGGCGCGCGACCCGGCCTGTTGGCATAGCTGCCTTGTGCAGCCGGCCGTGCAGCCGGCGCATCAAGTAAAATACGCGCTTCTCGTCTGGTCTGGCTGGCTTCGGCGTACTTCTGCATTCATCCCGAGTCTCCGGCCACGCCCCGTTTCAAGCCCGGCGGCCCCTCTAAAGCCGCCTCTTTCGTTGGGTAGCGTTCCCTATGAGCATCAAGTCCGACAAGTGGATCCGGCGCATGGCCGAAGCGCACAACATGATCGAGCCGTTCGTGCGCGACCAGGTGCGAGTGTCCGAAGACGGCCGCAAGATCGTGAGTTATGGCACGTCCAGCTACGGTTATGACATTCGTGTGGCAGACGAATTCAAGATCTTCACCAACATCAATTCGACGATTGTCGACCCGAAGAATTTCGACGAGAAATCGTTCGTCGACTTCAAGGGCGACGTCTGCATCATCCCGCCGAACTCTTTCGCGCTTGCGCGGACGGTCGAATATTTCCGGATTCCGCGCTCGTGCCTGACGGTTTGTCTCGGCAAATCCACGTACGCGCGCTGCGGGATCATTGTGAACGTGACGCCGTTCGAGCCCGAATGGGAAGGGTATGTGACGCTCGAATTCTCGAATACGACACCTTTGCCTGCCAAAATCTACGCGAACGAAGGCGTGGCGCAGGTTCTCTTCTTTGAAAGCGATGAGATTTGCGAGACCTCATACGCCGATCGTGGAGGCAAGTATCAGGGGCAAATCGGCGTAACGCTGCCGAAAACCTGACGTTTCTTGACTGTTAGAAACGTCATTGCAACGCTTTTTGAAAGACCGCTGGACTCGAGCACGCACAACTCGGTCAGCGGTCGTTCCATTTGGAGATTCGCCGCATGAAGTTCCGTTTTCCCGTCGTCATCATCGACGAAGATTTTCGCTCCGAGAATATCTCGGGTTCCGGCATCCGAGCGCTTGCTGAGGCGATCCAGGGTGAAGGCGTCGAGGTGCTCGGACTGACGAGTTACGGCGATTTGACGTCGTTCGCGCAGCAATCGAGCCGCGCGTCGTGCTTCATCCTGTCGATCGATGACGACGAATTGCTGCCGTATGTAGACAACGTCGTGGTGGCCGAAGGCGATACGCCGGAGCTGGCCTCCGCGATCGTCGCGTTGCGCGCGTTCGTGCAGGCAGTGCGACGACGCAATGCGGATATCCCGATTTTTCTGTACGGTGAAACGCGCACCTCGCGGCACTTGCCCAACGACATCCTGCGCGAGCTGCACGGTTTCATTCACATGTTCGAGGACACGCCGGAGTTCGTCGCGCGCCACATTATCCGCGAGGCGAAGGTTTACCTCGATGCGCTGGCGCCGCCGTTCTTCAAGGAACTCGTGCAGTACGCCGAAGAGGGTTCGTACTCGTGGCATTGCCCGGGGCATTCGGGTGGCGTTGCGTTCCTGAAGAATCCGCTTGGGCAGATGTTCCACCAGTTCTTCGGCGAGAACATGTTGCGGGCGGACGTCTGCAATGCCGTCGATGAACTCGGCCAGTTGCTCGACCACACGGGACCCATCGCGGCGTCCGAGCGCAACGCGGCGCGCATTTTCAGCGCGGATCATTTGTTCTTCGTGACCAATGGCACGTCGACGTCGAACAAGATTGTCTGGCACGCGACCGTTGCGCCTGGCGATATCGTCCTGGTCGACCGTAATTGCCACAAGTCGATCCTGCACGCGATCACGATGACCGGGTCCATTCCCGTGTTCCTGACGCCGACGCGCAATCATTTCGGCCTGATCGGACCCATTCCGCGCGACGAGTTCAAGCCGGAAAACATCCGCAGGAAGATTGAAGCCAATCCGTTTGCGCGCGAGGCGCTCGCTAAAAATCCGAACGTGAAGCCTCGTATTCTGACGATCACGCAGAGTACGTATGACGGTATCGTCTACAACGTCGAGATGATCAAGGACCTGCTTGGCGACATGCTCGACACGCTTCACTTCGACGAAGCCTGGTTGCCGCACGCCGAGTTCCACGAGTTTTACCAGGACATGCACGCCATTGGCGCGGGCCGCCCGCGTACGGGCGCGCTGGTGTTCGCCACGCACTCCACGCACAAGCTGCTGGCGGGGATTTCGCAGGCATCGCAGATCGTGGTTCAGGACTCCGAGAACAGCACGTTCGATAAACACCGGTTCAACGAGGCGTATCTGATGCATACGTCGACCAGCCCGCAATACGCGATCATCGCGTCCTGCGACGTGGCCGCGGCCATGATGGAGCCGCCGGGTGGCACGGCGCTGGTAGAGGAGTCGATTGCGGAAGCGCTCGATTTCCGCCGCGCCATGCGCAAGGTCGACGACGAATACGGCGACGAATGGTTCTTCAAGGTATGGGGGCCGGAAGCGCTGGCGGAAGAGGGCATTGGCGATCGTGAAGAATGGGTGCTGAAACCGAACGATCGCTGGCACGGTTTTGGGCCGCTTGCCGAAGGTTTCAACATGCTCGATCCGATCAAGGCGACCATCATCACGCCCGGACTCGACGTGGATGGCGAGTTTGGCGAGACGGGAATTCCGGCCGCGATCGTGACGAAATATCTGGCGGAGCACGGGATTATCGTGGAGAAGACCGGGCTGTATTCGTTCTTCATCATGTTCACGATCGGCATTACGAAGGGTCGCTGGAACTCGATGGTGACCGAATTGCAGCAGTTCAAGGACGACTACGATAACAACCAGCCGTTGTGGCGTGTGCTGCCTGATTTTATTGCGCAGCATCCGTCTTATGAGCGTATGGGATTACGGGATCTTTGCGGGCAGATTCATAGCGTTTATCGGGCCAATAATATCGCTCGACTGACCACCGAGATGTATCTTTCCAGCATGGAACCGGCCATGAAGCCGTCCGAAGCGTATGCAAAGCTGGTTCATCGCGAGATCGATCGCGTGCCTATTGATGAACTCGAAGGGCGCGTGACCAGCATTCTGTTGACGCCGTATCCGCCGGGCATTCCGTTGCTGATTCCGGGCGAGCGGTTCAACAAGACGATCGTCGATTATTTGCGTTTTGCACGGGAGTTCAACGAACGCTTCCCGGGCTTCCATACGGATATCCACGGGTTGGTCGGCGAGATGATCAATGGGCGTATTGAGTATTTCGTCGATTGCGTGAAGCTTGAGCGCTGAATCTGACGGCGTAAGAAGGTAGGAATGACAAAGGCCCGCATTCGCGGGCCTTTGTCATTCTGTGGTGCCCGGTTTGCTCCGGCGCTTAGGTAACGATAAACCGGCGCTCTGTCACGCCGGGCTCCGGCAGTGCCTTGGGTGGTCGCGTGAAGTCGGGATCGGCGGCCATATCGTGGAGTGCGTTTTCCAGCGACTCGCATAGTGCCGTCAACGCCAGGTCATTTTCTTCCAGACCGAACGGATCTTCGATCTGCGCCGCGATTGCCTCCAGCGACATGAACGCGTACGCGACCAACAGCGCGAACAAGGGTGTGAGCAAACCCGCTCCATCGACAAGACCGAACGGCAGCATCACGCAGAACAGATAGATGGTCCGGTGGATCATCACCGAGTACGAGAACGGCAGAGGCGTCGATGCCAGCCGTTCGCACCCGCCGATCACCCCTGACAACTCGTTCAGATTTTGCTCAAATGCGAGCACGCCGTAACCGTCGAGCGCGCCTTCGCGAGCACGCGTGCTTGACCATTCGCCGAGCCATCGAAGGATCAAGGCCGAGCGGTATTGCGCTTGAACGACGCGCTGATAAAGCGTGGACGGAAGGCGCGTGGCGAGATCAGGGAGCGGATCGGTTCGGCGCATTTCGTGGCGCAGTGCGTGACCCAGTGCGCCGATTCCCGCGATGAACTCGCGCGTGTCTTCAGGTTTTACGCCGCGCGGCAATGTCAGTGCCTGCCGCGCTATCGAGCGGCCGTGAATCAACAGCGAGCCCCACAGCTTTCGGCCCTCCCACCAGCGCTCATAACTCGCGCTATTGCGAAAGCCGAGGAACACAGCGAGCGCGATGCCGACCAACGCGAAGGGTGGCGTGCCGAGCCCGACCGGATAATTCCGCACATGGTCGTGCATCACGATCGCCGCGACAGACAATATGAAGATCAATGCGAGGCGCGGCAACAGCTGCGGCAGCACGGACCCGCGCCAGACGAACAGCATGCGAAACCAGTTGAGTTTGGGACGGATGATCATGGGCGCGGGTATAGGATGGACAGGGAATTATCCGGGAAATGCTTCGTTCGCTGTCGGGATGTGTCGATCAGTCACGTTGTCCAGCGTGACCAAGTAAGCCGGGAAAAAGGCCGGCAAGAAAATCCGAGCGCTAGGACTGCCCATTCAGTTAACCGGCTAAGCGAATTCCGGCCGATTAACGGTCAGCCACTTCTGGACATCATCGAGAAGCGCCGTTGCGCTCGACATGCATTCGCGCACGGCGGCATCGGTGACGAGATCGCCCGAATAATCGGAAAGATTGCGCTGTTTCCGTAGCGCGTCGAGCACGATCATCCGGTCGGTCGACAAGCCGATGGTGAGCGTCAACGACTGAATGGCGGTCTGGTGATGTCCCGGCCGGCTGGTCAGCGTCCGGAAGCCGTTGGCGTTGAGAGCCAGCATGGACAACTGCATGATGGCTTTATAGGCGGCATCGAAGCGATTCTCCGGGCTCAGCGCGTCGAGTCGCGCGTCCAGCAAATTGCGCTGCGCTGCGACGAGCAGGCGCGCGATTGTCTCGCGGTTCGGCGTTATTGAATCAAGGCTGATCCCCAACAAGTTTTGCAAGGTCATGCTCGTTACCCACCACGTAGATCTTCGGCTTGTCCATCAAATCCAGCACGAACCCGTCCTTGCGTTCGACACTGGCGCGCCATTCCTTTGCCGACATCACTTTGGGATTGATCTCGCGTCCCAGCGTGGCTTGCGCTGCGTACACCTGTCTGACAATCTCGGCAAAGCTGATTTCACCAATGATCATCACGTCGATATCGCTGTGCGCCGTTTCCTCTCCTCGCGCGACCGATCCGAACACGAAGGCGACGTCGATGAACGTGGCACATGGCGCGATCGAATTGGCGATAACGTCGCTTAGCCCGGAGGTTTTCCGCATGATGCTGGCTAGCTCATCGTAAATCGGCGACGCGCGATTAGCCATATAGACCAATTGGTTAGCGCGCCGCTCGGCGACGAGAATGCCGGCCTCGGCGAGCTTGCTGAGCTCTTTGTGAAGCGTGCCGGCGGCGGTGCCGGTCAGACGAGCGATCTCGCGGACATGGAAGGACTCGTCTGGCCGAAGCAACAGGAGTCCAAGAACACGCCGGCGATAGCTATTGAAGAGCGTTTCGGATGGGGAACGTAGCATGATTGGCTACGATCGTAGTCGATTCAGCTACGATATTCAAGAAGATGCGGGAGCGTGTTATTACCCCAACGCCGCCCGAGCCGCCTTCGCTGCCGCCCGAACCTGCTCCGGCGCGGTTCCACCCGCGTGATTCCGGCTCGCAACTGAGCCTTCCAGCGTCAAATATTCAAACACATCCTCACCAATCAAACGCGCCACGTTCGGCAATTCCGCGCGCATTTCATCGAGCGTCAGATCGGCCAGATCGCAGCCACGGTCCACGCAGATCCGCACGGCCAGCGCCACCGCTTCGTGTGCATCGCGGAACGGCAGGCCGCGTTTCACCAGATAGTCCGCAAGATCGGTGGCCGTCGAGAAACCCTGCAGCGCGGCTGCACGCATGGCGTCCGGCTTCACCGTAATGCCCGCTGCCATTTCGGCAAAGATACGGAGGGTATCGGAGACGGTATCGACGGTATCGAACAGCGGTTCCTTGTCTTCCTGATTGTCCTTGTTGTACGCGAGCGGCTGGCCCTTCATCAGCGTCAGCAAAGCAATCAGATGCCCGTTCACGCGACCCGTCTTGCCGCGCGCCAGTTCGGGCACGTCGGGGTTCTTCTTCTGCGGCATGATCGACGAGCCGGTGCAGAAGCGGTCAGCCAAGTCGATAAACCCAACGCGCGGGCTCATCCACAGCACGAGTTCTTCCGAGAACCGCGACACGTGCGTCATGATCAGCGCGGCAGCCGCGGTGAATTCGATGGCGAAGTCGCGATCCGACACGGCGTCGAGCGAGTTCGCGCAGATGCCGTCGAAGCCGAGCGTCTTGGCCACAGCGTGACGATCGATCGGATAACTCGTTCCAGCGAGCGCGGCAGCGCCAAGCGGCAAGCGGTTCACGCGCTTGCGGCAATCGAGCAACCGCTCGCTGTCGCGGCTGAACATTTCCACATAAGCCAGCAGGTGATGGCCGAACGTCACCGGTTGCGCGACTTGCAGGTGGGTGAAGCCGGGCATGATCGTTTCGGCGTTTTGCTCGGCGATATCGATCAAAGCGCGGCGCAGTTCGACCAGCAGGTCGCTAATGCGGTCGATTTCGCCACGCAGCCACAGGCGGATGTCGGTCGCGACCTGATCGTTGCGCGAACGGCCGGTATGCAGGCGTTTGCCGGCATCGCCTATCAGCGCCGTCAGCCGCGCTTCAATATTCAGGTGGACGTCTTCCAGATCGAGTTTCCACTCGAATTCACCGCGTTCAATCTCACCGCGGATCTGCGTCATGCCTTGTTGGATGGACTGAAAATCCGCATCGGCGATGATCTTTTGCGCAGCCAGCATGGCGGCATGGGCCAGCGATCCCTCGATATCGACAAGCGCGAGGCGTTTGTCGAAGAACACCGATGACGTGTAGCGCTTGACCAGATCGGACATCGGTTCGTTGAAGCGAGCCGACCAGGCTTCGCCTTTTTTGTGCAATTGGGACGTCATAGTGATGTTCGTAAGATAGAAACCCGCGGAACTGGCGATTTTACAGGCAATGAGAACGAGCAACCATCGAACGGCGGGAAGGGGACCGCACAGCACGATCGTCGCCGAGCCACGCGCGACTTAACCGCCGGCCACAAAAGAAAAGGGACGCCTCGCGACGCCCCTTTCCACCCAAGCCCAAACGACAACCGTCAAGCTGCCGGAATCACCTTACCCGTATAGACGACCGGGCCGGTCGGCCCATTCGGATTAGGCGATCCGCCCACAGGTTCCACGGACACCGCCAACATTGGATACGCATCCACAGAAGCCGCCTTGAAGCGCGCGGTTCCCCCGACTGGCAGAACGCCAAGCGAAACCGGGTGCCCTGCCTTGGGGAGGCCCCAGAGCTGCATGGACTTGTCCGATGGATCCGACGAACCGCTCAAGCGGCGCACGGTCACTTCGGAAGTCCGGTCGTCCCACGTCACCAGCATCCTTGCGTTCGATTTGTCATCGGCAAGCGTCGCCACATAACCAATCCGCGGTTCTTGCGCGACTTGCGGCGCGGGCACGGGGGCAGGCACGGGCGCGACGGTAGACAACTCGCGAATGGAAACGACCAACGCAATAGCCGCAATGGCCGTGGCGGCGATCGACCAGCCGCGCCAGAACGAGAGGTTCTCGAACCAGTTGGGCTTGGGCCGCGCAACAGGACGAGCGGGCGCCGGAACCGGTGGAACCGGGCGAGCCGCAGTGGCATCGCGCCGGGCGTTCACCAGATTCAAGCGCCGCTCGATAGCCGGCCAGATCTCCGGCGGCGGAGCGACCGCGGCCCCAAGCTCGGTCATCGCCGTTAACCGCAAACGCCAGGTTTCCACGGCCAGGCGAATCGCCGGATCGTGCTGCGAAATAGTTTCAAACCGTCTGCGCGACCCCCCGCGCAGCACGCCGAGCGTGTACTCGGCGGCAAGCTGGTCTACCAGGCCTGCGTGTCGATGCAGATCCATCACAGACCTCCCAGGCACGTTTTAAGTTTTTCGAGGCCGCGCCGAATCCACGACTTCACTGTGCCAAGCGGTACTTTCAAGACATCGGCCACTTCGCTGTGGCTCTGATCACGCAGATAGGCCAGCGCCACGGCTTGGCGCTGATTGGCTTCGAGCCGACCCATGCAGATGGCGAGTTGCCGTGCTTCCTGGCTCATCAACATCTGCTCGGAGGGATCTGCCTCATTTGCCGGCAAGGTATCGTCCAACGCATCGCTCCATTCTGTTTCGGCGCTTGCCCCGTTGGCCTTTTGCCGCCGCAAATAATCGAGGGCCCGGTTGCGGACAATCGCCGCCATCCAGGTCATCGGCGCGGACAGGCCGGCTTTGTAGTCGCCCGCGTATCGCCAGATATTGACGAACGCGTCCTGCAAAACCTCTTCGGCCCACTCACGCTTCACCAATATACGAAGCGCGAGGCCAAACAGTTTCGAGGAAGTTAAATCGTAGAGCGCGCGCAACGCGGCGGCGTCTTCGCTGGCGACACGATCGAGCAGTTGCACGAGGGTGTCGGGGGTCGGGTCGTGCGGGAGTGTTGTTGTCATGGGACCGGTCGGGTGGGCGGCGCGATTGATCTTACCGAAATAATCAGAGCAAACCGCACTGGTTTTTTTGCATCCGGATGCATCCGTTTCGCTTTTACCTACGTAACAACGGATACGAGCTCTGCGGCGCGCGAAACAATCAGCGCTGCACGCAGCTCACCATGTGTCCCCGTTCTCCTCCGGCCCTGCCGGGGAGATACGGCTTTGCCCGGCCGGATAGGTCGGGCATTTTTTTTGCGGCTATCAGTTGGGAATTCCCGCCGCGTCGGCACCCACGAGCATCACGAGTTTCAAATCCTCCCGATGCGCCGGCTTGAACGTAATCTGGTCGAACACCAGACGCCCGCGGGTTGGATGATGGAATTCCCGCGTACCGCCTTCCCGTTCACCGACGTCTTGCGACGCCCAGAAACGCGTGAACGCATCGCTGGCGGCGCTGAGTGAATCGATGAGTGCTCGCGTGGGCGCATCGTTCAGATGGCGGATCGAATCCGCCCGGAACTCCGCCACCAGTCTTCGCGCACGCGTCTCCCAATCTACGATCAAGCTCTGCGCGCCCGGCGCTGTAAAAGTGAAGCTGAGCAGATTACGGTCCTGAACGCCGTCCAGCCAGCCGACGAACAATTCCGCCGCCTGCGCATTCCAGCGCAAGGCGTTCCACTGCCGGTCGAGGACGTAGGCGGGCGCATCGATCAGTTCCACCGATTTCAGCAGCGCTGCCGGCGCGTCCTGCGCCGCTGGATCGGGTTCGGCGGGGTCCCGCTGGGCGGCCAGTTCAAACAGATAGGCTCGTTCGGCCCGTGATAACTGCAACGCCACGGCGATGCGCGCAAGCGCGTCGGCCGAAGCGGACACGGGCCGTCCCTGTTCGATCCACGTGTACCAGGTCGGACTGACGCCGCACAGTTGGGCGACTTCTTCCCGTCGCAGGCCGGGCGTCCGGCGGCGCGGGCCGGGCGGCAAGCCAACGGCCATGGGCGACAGCCGCTCCCGATGCGCGCGGATGAAGTCGCCAAGCGCGCGCGCCGGCGTGGCGTCGAGTGGGGGCGCGGCGTCGGTTTTGCTGGCAGCGGCGGCAGTGGATAACAAGGGCATGAGGCTCAATACGCGCTTTGGAAAGTCCGACAGCGGCTCGGGTAGTTTACATACCAGAATAACCGCCCGACGTGTACCGGTACAAGAGGGCGCCATTGTAGCGTTGCGGCCGGCAAGAAAATACTGACGAAAACCTGTAGCGATGGTGAGATGCGATGACCAAGCTACCCAGACGGCCAAGAATGCCGCGGCGCTTCCGAAATCTGCCCATAACGCTACCTCGCTGCGGAAGCACGCAGCGCATCGAGTGCCCCTGTGGCGATGTAACGAAAAAAGCCGGCTGTGAACTACACAGGCCGGCTTTTTGATGAAGCTCATCACGTCACTACCGCTGCATCACCCCGTATTACGCAACCCCGCGGCAATCCCGTTGATCGTCAAATGAATCCCGCGCCCGAGCCGCACATTGTCATCCCCGGCTCGATGGCGTTTCAGCAACTCCACCTGCAAGTGATTCAGCGGATCGAGATACGGGAAGCGGTTTTTAATCGATCGTGCGAGCAGCGGGTTATTCGCCAGCCGCTCAGTATTCCCGGTAATCTCCGACAACACGCTAGACGTCCGCTCCCATTCCGCCACGATCCGGCCGAACACGTGCTTGCGGAGCTTTTTATCGGTGACAAGTTGCGCGTAACGCGATGCCACCGCGATATCCGTCTTCGCCAGCACCATGTCCATGTTCGACAGCAGATTCGCGAAGAACGGCCAGGTCTTGTGCATTTTCTTGAGCGTGCCGAGACGGCGCGCGCGCTCGGCGGCATCGGGCGATGCATCCAGAAACTCGGTCACCGCGCTACCAAAGCCATACCAGCCCGTGAGAAGCAGGCGGCATTGACCCCACGAGAAACCCCACGGAATCGCACGCAGATCTTCGATTTTGCGTTGCTTTGGATCCTGCAGTTTCCGCGATGCCGGGCGGCTGCCAATGTTCAGTTCGGCGATCTCCGAGATCGGCGTCGATTCGAAGAAATACTCCTTGAAGCCGGGCGTTTCATAAACCAGCGCGCGATACGCGGCCATCGCCGAATCCGACAGCGTCTGCATGGTGGCTTCGAACAGCGGCAACTGCGCCGGCGTGTTCTCGTGCGGCAGAAGCGACGCTTCGAGCGTGGCGGCCACCACGAGTTCGAGATTGCGACGCCCGATCTCCGCATTGCCGAACTTGCTCGCGATCACTTCGCCTTGCTCGGTCGTGCGGATCTGGCCATCGACGGTACCCGGCGGTTGCGACAAGATCGCCTGATAGGTCGGGCCGCCTCCGCGTCCAACCGTGCCCCCACGGCCATGAAAGAGCCGCAGCGTAGTCTTGTGCTGCTTGAACAAGGCGACCAGCGCCAATTCCGCCCGGTACAGCTCCCAGTTCGACGTGAGGAAACCACCGTCCTTGTTGCTGTCGGAGTAACCGAGCATCACTTCCTGCTCGCCGCCTTGCAGTTCGACCAGCTTGCTCACGCCTGGCAGCGCGAAAAAATCGCCCATGATGTGCGGCGCATTGCGCAAGTCCGCGATGGTTTCGAACAGCGGGATCACCATCAGGCCATCGTGCGCGGGGTCTTTGGCATGTCCCAGCCGTCCCTGCAGCAAGCCCGTTTCCTTTTGCAGCAACATCACTTCCAGCAAATCGCTGACCGTTTCCGTGTGCGAAATGATGTAGTTGCGCACCGCGCGCGTCCCGAATTTCTCACGCGTCACGCGCGCCGTTTCCAGCACACCGAGTTCGCTCTTGGCGAGATCGGAGTAATCGAAATAAGGCAGGCGCAACGGCCGCGGTTGTGCCAGCTCGCTCAGCAGCAACGCGATCTTGTCGGCCTCCGGCAGCGCTGAGTAATCGTCCTGGACGCCCGCCCGCGCGAGCAGTTCCGCGATCACCGCTTCATGGATATCCGAGCTTTGACGCAAGTCGATGCTCGCCAGATGGAAGCCGAACACCTCAGCGGCGCGCGCCAGCGGCGACAAACGCGGTGCGGATAAATACTCGCCGTGATGCGCGGCCAGCGATTCGATCAGCACGTTGAGATCGGCTGCAAATTCCGCCGCCGATGCATACGGTTTCGCCGGATGACGGCTACGCGCCGCGACCAGGCCACGCCCGAGCCGCTCATCGGCGCTCGCCACCAGCCGTGCATACACGCCGATCAGCGCGCGCCGGTAGGGTTCATCGATACGATGCGGCGACGAATCTGGCGAAGCATCGGCAAGCGTCGTCAGTGCGTCGCTCGCGCCGGCCAGCAAATGCGACACAGACAACTCTGCGCCCAACTTGTGAACCTGCTCGAGATAATGTTCAAAGATCACCGTGGCCTGGCGCGTGATGGCGTGCACGAGCGTGGGCGCGGTGACGTTCGGGTTCCCGTCGCGATCCCCGCCAATCCAGCTGCCCATTTGCAGGAATGGCGGCAGACGCGCGGGCAGGCCGTGCTCGGCCAGTGCGGCTTCAATATCGGCGTAAAGCGCGGGGATTTCTTCGAGAAACGTCGCGTGGTAATACGAGAGCGCGTTTTCGATTTCATCGGCAACGGTCAGGCGGGCGTCGCGCAGCATCCGCGTTTGCCAGAGCGACGTAACGCGCGAGCGCAGCATGGCTTCGTTGTGCGCCCGTTCGCGCGCGGTCAGTTCCTGATCACGCTCGGCCAGGAGCCGTGCGACCTCGTGCTGCGCATCCAGAATGCTCTTGCGCGAGACTTCAGTCGGGTGGGCGGTCAGCACGGGAACGATGAGCGCGTCATCGAAGAATTTTTGCAGCGTCGCTTTCGCTGATTTCGCATTTGAGCTCGCCTTCAGGCGTTCGATGGCATAGGCCATCGTGCCGGCCTGCGGCGTGGAACCGGCAAGCGCGTGAATCCGGCGACGCCGGTTGTGATGCCGGTCCTCCGCGATATTCGCAAGATGCGAGAAGTAGCTGAACGCGCGCACGACGCTCACCGTCTGCTCGGGCGAGAGCGATTTCAAGCGCTTTTCGAGCGTCTGCGATGCCTCGTTGTCTTCTTCGCGACGAAACTTCACAGCCGTCTGACGAATCGTTTCCACGACATCGAACACCTCATCGCCTTCCTGCTCGCGCACCACGTCGCCAAGCAGGCGGCCGAGATAGCGGATGTCTTCGAAGAGCGGATGGTCCTTGGTGTCGCGCGCGCGAGAAGGGGCCTTGGGGGCTTTGCCATTCTTCACGATTTCCGCGGGCGCGGCAGCAGCGGCGGGGGCGGCAGCGCGGCCGTTCGTCACACGTTTAGGGGTCCCGGCCGCAGCCGTTTTTTTCACGGCGGTGGCGGTTTTGGACGCCTTGGCGACGGTGGCCGCGCGACTACGAACGGCAGGCGCCTTGGCGGGCGCGGCGGAAGAAGCATCCTTCGATACAGCGTTGCGGCGGGGGCGGGCGTTGCGCGCCGATCCGGGAGACGTCACGTTGAATTCCTCTTGAAAGCCAGAGACAGGATACCGAGGGGGCCGAGCGCCAGAAAACGAAAAGGCGCGAGACCGCCGGCCGGTGCGACGTTCGACTGCTTTGCCATGCCTCACTACACCGTAGCGGATGAAACCTGAGATTGCGAAGGCGTCCTGCCGCGGCCACGCGATAAAATGCGGCCCCGGCGATGCCGCGCGATGCGGCACGCCCTTGCTGTCTCCGTCCTGCCGCTTTGCTCGAAGCCACGCGCCGTGGCGCTCCGGCGCGAGGTCCGACTGTAATTAGGCAATGGCGTGCGTGCTACCATTGTTTGTTATCCATCCCGTCATCCGATTGACTCTGCAATGAACTCCGAGACGCCTTCCACGCCACCGCCCGACAGTCTGGTCATTGCCTCGCGGGAAAGCCGTCTAGCCATGTGGCAGGCTGAGCACGTGCGGTTTGCGCTGCACAAATTATATCCATCTTGCGACGTCAAAATCCTCGGAATGACGACACGCGGCGATCAGATTCTCGACCGGACCTTATCGAAGGTCGGCGGCAAGGGCCTGTTCGTCAAGGAACTGGAAGCTGCGCTCGCCGACGGCCGCGCCGACCTGGCCGTGCATTCGCTCAAAGACGTGCCCATGGAACTGCCTGACGGTTTCACGCTGAGCACGATTCTTGAACGCGAAGATCCCCGCGATGCCTTCGTCTCGCCGCACTATGCGTCGCTCGAGGAGCTGCCTGAGGGCAGCATCGTGGGGACGTCCAGCCTGCGCCGCGAAGCCATGTTGCGCATGCAATTCCCTCATCTCGATGTCCGTCCGTTGCGCGGTAACCTCGATACCCGGCTAGGCAAACTTGATCGCGGTGATTACGCGGCAATCATCCTTGCTGCTGCCGGGTTGAAACGCCTTGGCCTCGAATCACGGATCCGCGCCAGTTTGCCGGTCGAAATCAGCCTGCCGGCTGCAGGGCAAGGTGCGCTGGGTATCGAGATCCGCGCCGGCCGCGACAATCTCGCCGCGTGGCTCGCACCCTTGCATCATCATGCAACGGCCGCAGCGGTCGAAGCTGAACGGATGGTGTCGCGCTCGCTCGGCGGCAGTTGCGAAGTGCCGCTCGCCGCCTATGCCGACTGGCGCGACGGCGTGCTGCATCTGCGCGGGTGTGTATCGACTGTCGACGGCACGCGGGTCCTGCGCGCAGAAGGCTCGGCCGCGGCCGCTGATGTACAGGCCGCGCTGGATCTCGGCAGTCGCGTGTCGGCCGAACTTGAGGCGCAAGGCGCAATGGATATCGTCCGTGAGTTGAGCACCGCGAGCGGCGCGCATCTTCCTCCCGCTGCTCCCGCTGCTCCCGTTCCTCCCGCTGCCTCGCCTGCCGACTGATGGCGAGCGCTCAAGGATCTGCCCATTCATCGGCTGGACGGCCAACGCCACGACCAGTCGTTGTAGTCACGCGTCCTTTGGGCCAGTCGGTCGCGTTGCTCGCGCTGCTTGCTCGCGCTGGTTTCGAGTCGATCGAGTTTCCGCTCATCGATATCGGCACGGTGACCGATGCCGCGCCGCTGCACGCCGCGCTCGGCGAGCTTTACGCGCCCGCACCGCTTGGCTTTGCGCTGGTGGTGTTCGTGTCGCCGAACGCAATCGATCACGCGTTTGCCGCGCTCAGTTCAGCGTGGCCTACGCAAATACCGGTGGGCGTAGTCGGCCCCGGCAGCGTGGCGGCGCTCGCCCGGCAAGGCGTGACGGCACCCGCCTATACGATCATCAGCCCGGCGGCCGGCGCGACGGTGACCGAAACACCCACGGACCCTCGTTACGATTCCGAGGCGTTGCATGCGGCTATCGAAGCGCATTTCGGCGCCGATGGTCTCAAGGACAAACGTGTACTGATCGTGCGCGGCGACGGCGGCCGTGAGTGGCTGGCGGACGCGCTCAGTGCTGCGGGCGCGAACGTGGAGAAGGTCGCGGCGTACCGGCGCATCGTGCCGGAACCATCCATGCGCGACTGGGAACGCATTCACGCATTGCTCGCTGGCGAGCCGCACGCGTGGCTGCTGACGAGCTCGGAAGGCGTGCGCAATCTCGAAGAGCTTGCCCGCGAGCATCTCACCGTCGATGAAACCCTCACGCTCAAGCACGTGCCACTCGTCACGCCGCATCCGCGTATTGCCGAAGCCTCGCGGCAAGCGGGTTTTGATAGGATTACGGTGTCCGGCGCCGGCGATGAGCGTATCGTCCAGGCGCTTGCCGGCATCTTCGCTGCAGCATCGGAACCGACCGCGAATCAACGAAAAGCCGAACAAGAACCCGGCGCGCAGGTTGCAAAAGCGCCGGAACATGGATACAAGGCCTCGACGGCAGCGCCGTTCAGCCAATCCAGTCAAACCAACCAGGAGTCCGCGCCGACGGATTCCAGGCCGGCTTCAAACCCGGCTCACCAACCGGCTCAATCACGCATGACTGATTCGATCGATTCAAGTAAAACCGCCCCGCAGTCCGCTACGTCGACTTCGTCGCCGTCGTCGAACCCGCCGAACACACCGTTCACGCCCTACGAGTCTCAGCCAAAACAGCGTGGCGGCGGCGCGGGCACTGCGCTGCTGTGGCTGGTGCTGCTGATTGTCGTGGTGGTCGCGGGCGTGGGCGGATTCATGCTCAACCGCAAGTTCGATCAGCGCGACGCGCAACTCGCGCAACGTTTGCAAGCGAGCGACGCGCAAACGGCCGCGTTGCGTGCACAGGCCGATCAGGCCGCCAGTTCGGTGTCGGTGATCAACACGCAGATCATCCAGTTCCAGGGCAAACTCACCGACGCGCAAGCGCAAAGCCAGGCGCTGCAACAGCAATACCAGGATCTGGCGAGCAATCGCGATGACTGGACGCTCGCCGAAGTCGAGCAGATCCTGTCGAGCGCGAGCCAGCAGTTGCAGCTCACCGGCAACGTCCAGCTCGCGCTGTTCGCGCTGCAAAGCGCGGATACGCGCCTGGCCGCCACAACGGGTCCGCAGATCGTGACGATCCGCAAGGCCATCGCGCAGGACATGGATAAGCTGCACGCAACGCCGTCCACGGATCTCACCGGGCTGGCCATCAAGCTCGATACAGCAATCGATCAGATCGACTCCCTGCCGTTGGCGGGCGAAGCGCCGATCACGCCGGCCACCGCCCACGCCGATACCCCGCGCGACACCGCCTCCATTGCAGCCGCGACCGGCCAGCCAGTTTGGAAAGTGTGGTTGCAGCAGATTGCCAGCGGTATCGGGCAACAGTTGTCGAGCTTGGTGACGGTGCGTCGTATCGATAACGCCGACGCGATGCTTGCATCGCCGGATCAAGGTTATTTCGTGCGCGAAAACGTGAAGCTGCGCTTGTTGTCGGCGCGGTTGTCGTTGTTGTCACGCAGTGAACCCGCGCTCAAGTCGGATCTTCATGCAGCGGACACGGCAATCGGCCGCTATTTCGATCAGTCGTCGGGCAAGGTCAAGGCCGTTCATACGCTCTTGCAGCAGGTCGATCAGGCGTCGCTCGCGGTCACCGTGCCTGATCTCAACGCGAGTCTCGCGGCAGTCCACCAGTTCAAGCGAGGCGGATGATGACGATGCGCGGACTCATCTGGTTTGTACTGCTGTTCGCAGCAGCTGCGGGCCTGGCGCTCGTCGGCGTCTTCGACGGCGGGCAAGTGCTGCTGGTCATGCCGCCTTATCGGGTGGATATATCGCTGAATCTGTTCGTGGTGGCGCTGGTCGTGTCGTTCATCGTGATCTACACCGTGCTTCGCGCCGTTCGCAGCGTGCTGAAAATGCCGCAGCGCGTGTCGGCGTACCGGACCCGTTCGCGGCTCGCGAAGGCAAATGCCGCGTTGCGCGATGCCATCGGCCATTTGTATGCGGGACGTTTTTCCAAGGCGGAGAAGTCCGCACGCGATTCCCTGATCGCCGATGAAAACGCGGGCGCGGCAGGACTGATCGGTGCGAAGGCGGCGCATGAGATGAACGAATATGCCCGTCGCGACGAATGGCTCGCCAAGGTGCAGGACAGCGACTGGCAGGACGCACGGTTGATGGCCACCGCCGACATGCGCGCCGATGGCCGCGATGCGGACGGCGCGCTGGTTGCATTGACCGAGATGCAGGCGCAGGGCGGCCGGCGGCTGCATGCGCAGCAGATTGCGTTGCGCGCGCAGCAGCAGTTGAAGAACTGGGGCGAAGTGCTGAAGCTCGTCAAGACGCTGGAGAAACGCGAGGCGCTGCATCCGGCGGTCGCGGTGCGCTTGCGTCAGGTTGCGTCGGAGAATTTGCTGCGTGACCGCCGTCATAACCCGGACGCGTTGCTGGAGTTCTGGCAGTCGTTATCGGCGACTGAGCGGCAATCGCCTCGTCTTGCGGATCTTGCTGCCGAACTGCTGATCGCGCTGGATCGAAGGAACGACGCACGGAAGATCGTTGAGGAAGCGTTGAATCACAACTGGGACGCGCGCTTGTTGCGGCGGTATCCGGATTGCGCGTCACCCGGCGACGCATTGCCGTTGATTCAGCGCGCCGAAGCGTGGCAGAAGGAGCGCACCGAAGACGCGGACCTGATGTTCACGCTTGGGCGGTTGTGTCTGCATCAGCAGTTGTGGGGCAAGGCGCAGGCGTTCCTGGAGTCGGCATTGAAGCTCGCGGACAACGAACCGTTGAAGATTCGCACGCATCGGGCGCTGGCTCGTTTGCACGAACAACTCGGCGATAGCGAAAAGGCGAGCCTGCATTATCGCGAGAGTGCGTTGGCAATGAACGTGGTTTGAGTTTTACGGGCTTTAAGAAAACCGCGGGCTTCTTTTCTAAAAGAAGCCCGCGGTTTTTTATTGCGGCATCGAGCGGCGGCCAACCGCGTTCGTTTTACGCGCCGCCGCGCCCGGATGCGGCACGCTCGGCGCCACCGGCAATGCAATCAGCGCGGTGTCGTCGGTAGGCGAGAGCAGCGTGTTGAGCGAGAGCACATCGCTATCGGTCAGGCTGGCCGCGGATGCCTTCAGCTTCAGCGAATTGATCAGCGTGTCGTAGCGCGCTTTCGCGAGATCGCGTCGTGCCGAAAAGAGCTGGTCCTGCGCGTTGAGCACATCGATATTGATCCGCACGCCCACCTGATACCCCAGCAGATTCGATTCAAGCGACGTCCGCGCGGATTGTTCTGCGGTTTGGAGCGCGCGGACCTGTGCGAGTCCACTCGATACCCCAAGAAACGCCTGTCTCGCCGATAACGCCGCCGACCGCCGCGCCGCGTCCAGGTCCGCTGCCGCCTTGTCTTCCAGCGCCAGCGTCTGGCGCACGCGGCTTTGCGTGGCGCCCCCTTCGTACAACGGAATGGTGAGCTGAACGCCGACGGTCGCGTTGGAGTAATACGCGCCGTAATTGCCCAGTTCGGCTGTGGCCGCCGGTACCTCTGGCGAGAGCGTATTCGCGCCGCTGCCAAAACCGCCGCCGAAATTTCCACCGAAGTTGCCGGCACCTGCCGCGCCCAGACTGTTTTTCCCGTAGCTTGCGATCAGATCGAGCGTCGGATAGTGGCCGGCCTTCGCCTTCAATGTCTCGCGCTGCGAGTTCGCCACCGCCAGTTGCTTGAGCACGACCTGATAGTTCGCGTCGCGTGCCATGTCGACCCATTGCTGCATGTCGGCGGGAACAGGCGGCGGCAGCGTCACGCCCTGCGCCAGACCGTCCACGCGCGTCACCGGATGCCCGACGATCTGCTCCAGTGCCGCCAGCTTTACCTCAAGGTCGTTCTGCGCCGCAATTTGCTGCGAGATCGCCTGATCGTATTTGGCTTGGGCTTCGTTGGTATCGGTGATGGTCGACTGGCCGACATCGAACGAGCGTTTCGCCGATTCCAGCTGCTCGGCAATCGATGCCTTTTGCGAGCGCACGATTGCCACGCTGTCCTGCGCGGAAAGGGCGTCGAAGTACGCCTGGCCGAGCCGCACGATCAGGTCCTGACGGGCGGCTGCGAACTGCGCCTGCGCGGACGTCAGGGCAATCTGGCCTTGTTGATACCCTTGCCAGCTCGCGACGTTGATGAGCGGTTGCGTCAGCGAAACGGTGTAACCGTTGCTATTGCCCGTCGATGCCGGGAAGCCGCCGCCAAGTTCCGTGCGCTGCTCGCTGGCAGTCACCGACGCCGAGAGTTGCGGCAACAGTTTCGCGCGGGCTTGCGGCAATTGCTCGCTGTCGGCGGTGAGGCCGGCACGCGCGCTCTGAAGCTGCGCGTCGGTTTCAAGCGCTTCGTCGTAGAGCTGATTGAGACTCACGGCCGAAGCCGGCGAGCACGCAAACCCGGTGCCAAGACTGCATAGCGCAAGTGCGAACATCGGGCGCATGCGATTCGTCCGGGACCGGTGATCGGATTGGGGTAGAACGACTAAAACGACAGCGGCCGGATTAGTACGTGGGAACGGCCGGGTCGACCTGACGCGACCATGCATCAATGCCGCCGAACAGGTTGAACACCTGCGTAAAGCCGCGCGATTCCAGGAACATGCCGACTTGCGCGCTACGGGCGCCGTGATGACAGATGCAGACGACCTGCGCTTCGTCGTCCAGTTCTTCGCTGCGGGCGGGGATATCGCGCATCGGGATGGCGACAATGTTGGCGAGCTTGGCGGTTTCGATTTCCCACGGTTCGCGGACGTCGAGCAGGACAGGGGCGGGACGCGATGTATCGGCGAGCCATTCGGCCAGTTCGGGTGCGGACAGATTTTGCATGGGATTCCGGTGAAAATGGTGAGCGACGGCGAGCCGGGCGGCCCGCCGGTGCTACCCGCACACACAAAGGTGCAGCTTGCAGCGTGATGCTTCGGACTCGTCGCGTAACGCCATGGGCGCCAGCGCGAGTCCGAACGTAAAACCTAGCCGTGTCAGAACTTGAAGCGCGACGGATGCACGGCGTTCTTGAGCGGCGGGATCAGCGTTTCGAAAATATCGGCGACGCGGAATTGCTTTTCGTCCACGCGCGTAATGATCTGCGCCTTCATGACCGGCGCGCCGCCGACAAACGCCGCCAGCCGGCCGCCGATCTTCAACTGATCGAGGAATTCCTGCGGCATGACTGGCAGGCCGCCCGAGACGCAGATCACGTCGTAGGGCTCGCCTTCTTTCCAGCCCAGCGCGCCGTCACCGAGCACGACCTGCGCATTCGACACGCCGTTCGCCGCCAGGTTTTCTGCAGCCAGCTTCGCGAGTTCGGGCTCGATTTCGACGCTAGTGACCGAACGGCCGCGTGCCGCGAGTAGAGCCGCCATGTAACCCGAACCAGCACCGATCTCCAGCACGATTTCGTGCTTTTTCACGGCCAGTTCCTGCAGCACCCGCGCTTCGACTCGCGGAAACAGCATGTGTTGGCCGGCGGGCAGCGGAATTTCGAGATCCGCGAACGCGATGTTGCGATACGCGGCCGGAACGAAATTTTCACGCTTGACGATCGACAGCAGGTTCAGGACGTCCTGGTCCAGCACATCCCAGGGACGGATCTGCTGTTCGATCATGTTGAAACGCGCTTGCTCGATGTTCATGTTCAGTCTGCGGGTCGATCGACCGTTGAGGTGGAGTTGACGTAACGAGTTAACGTAAATGCAAGTAAATGCAATGCCGGAAATAAGGCGAAAATCGAGGACAGATTGTAGCAAATAGCCGGCGGCTTTCGCTGGCGCGTGTGGGCGGGGCCGGCGTTGCGATCCTGCAGCGAGCACGGGTCAGTGCGGTAAACGCACGTCCAGCTTGAGCGTGACCAGCCGTGCGATTAATGTGAACCCGGTCGATATCAGCACGTTGTACACCCCTTCCAGCCCTAGCCAGTCGAGTCCGAGATACAGCCAGCAACCCGCGAACGCACATACCGCATACGGGCGCGAATCGCGCAGGATCAACGGCACCTCGTTACAGAGCACGTCCCGCATGATGCCGCCGAATACCCCCGTCACCACGCCCATCATGGCCGCCGTGAACGCGGGCATTCCCGCATCGAGTGCAATTGACGTCCCGGAAATGCTGAATAGACCTAGCCCGATGGCGTCGGCGATCAGCAACGCCCGCTGATCGAACAGGCGGGTGGTCGTGCGCAGCAGGAAAGGCGCAAAAATCGCCATGATGAAGATGACGATCACATAGTCCTGATGCTGGACCCAGTAAAACGGCCGGCGCGACAGCAGCACATCGCGCATCGTGCCGCCGCCAAAAGCGGTGGCAAGCGCCACCAGAAAGGCCCCGACGGCATCCAGCCGGCGCTTTCTCGCTTCGATCAACCCGGAAATCGCATACGCGAAGATCGCGAACGCTTCCATGATCGAGATAGCCAGCGTGAGCCTGGGATGCACGGTCACAGCTCCTTTCGCTGGTCGCGCCGGTGGTCGGAGTCGTGATCTCTGTGAGGCACGTGATCCCGGTCTTGCGGATGACTGTGATGCTGCGGCGAGCTGCCCGGCTGGAGCAGCACCAGCACGGCGCCCGCGCCGCCATCGTGCGGCCGCGCCTGACAGAATGCGATCACTTCCTCTTTCTGCACGAGCCACGCGCGCACTTTGCCCTTGAGCACCGGTTCGCGTCCGATCGACCCAAGTCCCTTGCCGTGAATCACGCGCAGGCAGCGCAGCCCGCGTTTCACAGACTCGCGGATAAATTCCGACAGTGCCTCACGCGCTTCCTCGCGCCGCATGCCGTGCAGGTCGAGTTGCGCCTGCACGATCCATGCGCCGCGCCGCAGTTTGCGCACCACTTCCTGACGCACGCCGTGGCGGCAATAGGAGAGGGAGTCGTCGGTATCGAGCAGGCTTTCGGGATCGAATTCGTCGGAGAGCGCTTCGTGCAGGACCGCTTCTTCATCCAGACGCGTCTGCAACGGCAGCGGTGACGGCGGCACGCGCGGCAGCGGCATGCGGGGCGGGACTTTCAGCGGTTCCACTTCGCCGATCGAACGACGGAACACATCCGCGTCCGCCACGGCTTCCCGCTCGGCCAGCACGGCCGCGGCGCGCTGTATCTTGCGTTTGGCCGCAGTGGCCTCAAGCGAGCTGCGCAACGCGCCGAGTCCGGCGAGGCCGTCGCGTTTCAAGGCTGCCGACAATGCTTCCGGCGTCGGCGCAGCGGCCTTCGGCGCAGCGGCGGCAGCGCCCGGCGCGGCGTCGCGCGGGCGTTTCGGCTTGGGTTCGTTCGGATGGGGCAGGTTCTTGGGCATTGCACGGCGGAAGAAAATGCACGGCGGCGGAACATGGTTCAGCCGCTATCGGAAACCCTTTTTAACATGGGAAGAGGAAAAATCGGCGGGGCGGGCGTTTTCTGACCCATTTTCATCCGGCGACGACCGCGCTCAAAATGAAAACGCCGGCCGATCCAGGGGATCGTAACCGGCGTTCTTTGTAATCGGCATACCAACACGGCAATACCGACGCGTATTCGAGCGGCGCAGAAATTCTTGTTACTCAGACGCCGCCTCTTTCGCCGCTTACCGCTCCGCTTCGGCGCTCATCGAGTGCACGGCGGGGTTTTCGTCGATGCTTTCAAGATAGCGCTGCGCATCGAGTGCGGCCATACAGCCCGTGCCGGCACTGGTGACAGCCTGGCGATAGATATGATCCTGCACGTCGCCGGCGGCGAACACGCCCGGAATGCTCGTGCCCGTCGCGTTGCCTTGCAGGCCGCCGTGCGTGATGATGTAGCCGTTTTTCATCTCGAGCTGGCCGACGAACAGGTCCGTATTCGGCTTGTGGCCGATCGCGACAAACACGCCTTGCAGCGCTACGTCGCTGGTCGTGCCGGTGTCGGTGCATTTGATGCGCAAGCCGGTCACGCCGGAAGCATCGCCCGTGACTTCGTCCAGCACGTGGTTCCACTTGATGTCGACCAAGCCTTCCTTTTCCTTCGCGAGCAAGCGGTCGATCAGGATCGGCTCGGCGCGAAACTTGTCGCGCCGATGAACTACCGTCACCTTCTTGGCGATACCCGACAGGTACAGCGCCTCTTCCACGGCCGTGTTGCCGCCGCCGATCACGGCGACTTCGCCGTTCTTGTAGAAGAAACCGTCGCAGGTTGCGCAAGCAGACACGCCCTTGCCCATGAACGCTTCTTCCGACGGCACGCCCAGATATTGCGCCGATGCACCCGTCGCAATGATCAGCGAGTCGCAGGTGTACTCGCCCGAGTCGCCGATCAGGCGGATAGGCCGTTCGGTCAGCTTGGCGGTGTGGATGTGATCGAAGACAATCTCAGTGTTGAAGCGCTCGGCGTGCTCCAGCAAACGCTGCATCAGTTCCGGGCCTTGCACGCCCAATGGGTCGCCGGGCCAGTTTTCGACGTCGGTGGTGGTCATGAGTTGACCGCCCTGCGCCAAGCCCGTGATCAGCAACGGCGACAGGTTGGCACGCGCCGCGTAGACAGCGGCGGTGTAGCCGGCGGGGCCGGAACCGAGAATCAGCACTTTTGCGTGTTTGGGCGAAGACATGAGAGCAATCCGTTGTGGTTAGGGCCGAACCGTTGATCCGCGGTGATCCGCCTTGATCTGATAAACGATTCATATCGGCTTGAGCGCGCGGACGGTGGAAAGTCGCTCGTGGCGGCGAACCGCATGCCACGCACTGCTGCCGATGACCTGTAGTTAGGTGCGAATTCGTCATTATAAAGGGGCTAAAGAACGCTCGCCGAATGATCCTTTCAATCGCAGCCATAGCGCGCTCCAACGCTCGCAGCGTGTAACTCGTGTGTTACAGGGTGAAACCGCAGACCATTTTTGCTCGATCATCGCAACGCAGCGTTTACAATGCGTCATTAAACCTGTCGACCCGACGCACGCCGTGTGGCGGGTCAGAAAGCCTTACGGATCAATGGCAAAAGCTACCTATTCTGCAAGCGCGCAGGCATTGCCGCACCGCATGTCGCGCCTTTTCACCGAGATTCGATGGATCCTGCAGGTCGCGCTCGGCGTGTTCCTGCTCATGGCGCTGGTGAGCTACAGCCGCCACGATCCAAGCTGGACCCACGCCGCCCAAGTCGACCAGATCGCCAACTGGGCCGGCCGCGTGGGCGCGTGGACAGCAGACATCCTGCTGCTTTTGTTCGGCTTGTCCGCTTACTGGTGGGTCGTGTTGCTGGTGCGGCGGATCATCGCGAATTATCGGCGGATCACGAATCACGAGGCGGCAGATGAAGCGCCGGCGAAAGATCGCACGTGGCTGGCCGAGGCGTTCGCGTTCGTACTGGTGCTGGTTTCCAGCGACGGGATTGAAGCGTTGCGGATGTGGTCGCTCAAGGTGCAGGTGCCCCGCGCGCCGGGCGGCGTGATCGGTGAGGCGGTTGCGCACGGCGTGTCCCATGCGCTGGGTTTCACCGGCGCGACGTTGTTCCTGCTGATCGCGCTGGCGATCGGTTTGTCGCTGTATTTCAACTTCTCCTGGCTGTCCGTCTGCGAAAAAACCGGCGACGCCATCATGGCGACCATCACGGGCGCAAGAATGCGCCGTGAAGCCGGCCGCGACCGCAAGCTGGGCGAAGTGGCGGCTGAGAAACGCGAAGGCAAGGTCGTGCGCGGGCGCGTGAAGATCGAGGAACAAGAGCCGGTGATGATCGTGCCGCCAGTCACCCCGGCTAAATCGGCACGTGTGGAGAAGGAAAAGCAGGTGCCGCTTTTCACCGATCTCCCCGGTGACTCCACGCTGCCGCCGCTCGCTTTGCTCGACGCCGCGCCGGAAGTGAAGGAAACCATTTCCGCCGACACACTCGAATACACGTCACGGCTGATCGAGAAAAAGCTGAAGGATTTCGGCGTCGAAGTGTCCGTGGTTGCCGCGTACCCGGGCCCAGTCGTGACGCGCTACGAAATCGAGCCAGCAACTGGAGTGAAGGGCTCGCAGATCGTCGGGCTGGCGAAGGATCTGGCGCGTTCGCTGTCGCTGGTCTCCATTCGGGTGGTCGAGACCATTCCGGGCAAGAATTTCATGGCGCTGGAATTGCCGAATCAGCGCCGCCAGACCGTGCGCCTGTCCGAGATCCTCGGTTCGCAGGTTTATGCCGATGCCGCTTCGCCTCTGACCATGGGGCTGGGCAAGGATATTGGCGGCAAGCCAATATGCGCCGACCTCGCGAAGATGCCCCACTTGTTGGTGGCGGGCACCACGGGCTCGGGCAAGTCGGTGGGGATCAACGCGATGATCCTGTCGCTGTTGTACAAAGCCACCGCCGACGAAGTACGCATGATCCTTATCGACCCGAAGATGCTCGAAATGAGTGTCTACGAAGGCATTCCGCATTTGCTCTGTCCGGTCGTCACCGACATGCGGCAGGCCGGCAACGCGCTCAACTGGGCGGTGGCCGAAATGGAACGCCGTTACAAGCTGATGAGCAAGATGGGCGTGCGTAATCTGGCGGGCTTCAACAACAAGATCGACGAAGCCACCAAGCGCGAGGAGAAGATTCCGAATCCGTTTAGTCTCACGCCGGAAGAACCGGAACCGCTTAACCGCTTGCCGACCATCGTGGTCGTGATCGACGAACTCGCCGACCTGATGATGGTGGTCGGCAAAAAGGTGGAAGAGTTGATCGCGCGGATTGCGCAGAAAGCGCGCGCGGCCGGGATTCACCTGATTCTCGCTACGCAGCGGCCATCGGTGGACGTGATCACCGGGTTGATCAAAGCCAACGTGCCCACGCGGATGGCGTTCCAGGTGTCGTCGAAGATTGATTCGCGGACCATCCTCGATCAGCAGGGCGCGGAATCCTTGCTCGGCATGGGCGACATGCTTTATCTGCCGCCGGGATCAGGGTTGCCCGTGCGTGTGCACGGCGCGTTTGTATCGGATGAAGAAGTGCATCGCGTGGTGGCCAAGCTCAAGGAGCACGGCGAGCCGAACTACATTGAAGGCATTCTCGAGGGCGGCGTGCTGGGCGATGGCGAGGACGGTGCGCCAGGCGCTGCAGGCGCGGGCGGAGAAGGCGAAGCCGATCCTCTCTACGACCAGGCCGTCGAAATCGTGATCAAGAACCGCCGCGCGTCGATCTCGCTTGTGCAGCGGCATCTGCGGATCGGTTATAACCGGGCAGCAAGGCTGCTCGAGCAAATGGAAAATTCGGGACTCGTTTCGTCGATGTCCTCGAACGGCAATCGCGAAATCCTCACGCCGGCGCGTGAAACCGAATAAGGTTATCTGGAGAGTTTTTATATGCAGTCAGTTTTGAGATCGGCTTTGAGAGCAACGTTGCGGTCGAGTAGCCGCACAGTCAAAGCCGTCGTTTTCGGCGCTTCCATGTTGCTGGCGTCGCAGGCTTTCGCAAGCGGTACCGAGCAATTGAAGGCGTTTATTGCGCAGGTTCACGCGGCGCACGGCAACTTTGTCCAGCGTGAGGTGAAGGCGCCGAGTAAAGCGGCGGCATCGGCTACGCAGGGCATGGCGTCGCGGCTCGGCGGCACGTCGAGCGGTACGTTCACGTTCGCGCGGCCGGGCAAGTTCATCTGGTCGTACGACAAACCGTACGCGCAAGTGCTGCAGGCTGACGGCGACAAGCTCTACGTCTACGACAAAGACCTGAACCAGGTCACCATCCGGGCGCTGGGCAATGCGCTGGGCGCGAGTCCGGCTGCAATTCTCTTCGGCAGCAACGACCTCGACAAGAATTTCACGTCGCGCGACGCGGGCGTGAAGGATGGCATCGACTGGCTGGAACTGACGCCGAAAGCGCAGGACACGCAATTCCAGCAGGTGGGTATCGGCTTCAAGAACGGCAATCTCGAAGCGATGGAACTGCACGACGTGTTCGGCAATGTCACCTTGCTGACGTTCTCGAATATCGAGAAGAATCCGCCGCTGAAGGCCGATCAGTTCAAGTTCATCGTGCCGAAGGGCGCGGATGTGATCAACGGCTGACGTAGTAAAGGTGGATCAGGCAGGCTTGCAAGGCAGGCGAGGGGATCTGATGGTCATCACGCTTGAACCCCTCGCCCAACGCTACATAATTCACCGCGTGATTCTGCGCTCGCCCGGCCGAGTGAATCTACACTCGATTCAGCGACTGAATCTAAGCTCAATTCACCGCTTAAAATTCCGCTCCAGTCAGCGACCGACTTAACGCTCGACTGACCGGCTGAATTTACTCTCGATTCACCCACTACGTCGCTGACGACTGTTGCTGCTCCCGGCGGCCGCCCACCAACGCCAGATACGCCAGCGCCCCCACCACAAGCGCAGGCAGCGTGGCGCCGAGAGTCGGCAGCCACTGATTGATCGCGTGATACGCCGCGATTCCCAGCGCCCACGCAACAAACCCGCTTACGTGCCAACCGCCGGAGAACCCGTAAGGTCCGCGCGGATCGGTGAGCGCGGCGATGTCAACGCGACGTTTTCGCACGATAAAGTGATCCACCAGCACCACGCCGAATAGCGGCGCGAACACCGAGCCGATCAGCAGCAGGAAGTTCTGGTACTTGCCCATCTGCACGAGCAGTGCGATCAGCGTGCACAACGCGCCGAACGCTGCCGACAGCAACGGCACGCTGGCCTTCGCCCAGAACGTGCCGGTGGAAACGGCGGCCGAATGAATATCGGCGAAAGCGTTGTCGATTTCATCGATGAGAATCAGCAGCAGCGCAATCCCGCCCGCCGCCTGGGCCAGCGCGACGGTCAGCAGCGCATCGCCGCCGCCGGCCGCGAGGCCGTAGAACGCGCCCAACGCATAAAACCAGATGTTCGCGATTCCATATCCGAACAGCGTGCCGCGGAACGTGCCGCCCGCGCTGTTCCCGAAACGCGTGTAATCGGCGATCAGCGGCAGCCACGACAGTGGCATCGCGACCACTAGGTCGATACCCGCGCCGAACGGCATGTCACCCGTGCCGGGGCGGTTCATCAGCGCGCCAAAGTCTTGTTTCGACAGCAGATTCCACGTCAGCCAGCCCGCGCCCCCGAGCAGCAGCCAGATCCCCCACGTGCGCAAGAAGCGCCGGACGAAGGACAACGGTCCGGTGATCGCGAGCGTTGTCGCCAGCACGCCGAAGATCAAGGTCCAGATCAGCGGCATGGAGAGGCCGAATGATTGTTTGGCGAGGGCATCGGCGGAATCGCGCATGACGATGATTTCGAACGAGCCCCAGCCGACCAGTTGCACCGCGTTGATGACCGCGGGCACGGACGCGCCGCGCAGCCCCAGGGTAGGGCGCAGCGACGACATGGCCGCCAGGCCCGTGTCCGTGCCGATCACGCCCGCGAGCGCCAGCAAGACCACGCCAATCACCGTACCGATCACGATGGCCGCGAGCGCGTGCGGCAGCGACATGCCCGGTACGAGCAGCGCCCCGGCCTGCGCCACCAGCAAGCCGATACCGAGCGAAAACCACAACGCGAAGGCGTCCGATGTGCCGAACGCCCGGCGCGCGGCGGGGACCGGCAGAAGCGGCGCGTAAGTCGATGCGCCGGTTTCGCCGGCCGTGGCTGTCGTGTTCTCCGTCGTGTTCCCGGTAGTGTTTCCTTGTCCCATTCGCGTTTCGTCCTTATTTGTAGGGCTTGGCCCGGTTCATGCGCGTTTCTTCGGTTCGTCCGCGGCTGTCATAATTGCCAAATTGCGTCACCCGTTGCGGCTCGATTCGCGTTTTTTCGAGGCGAAACGTTCATTTTGAAGCAACGCCAGCGTCCGTCTCGAAAAGCGCACGATTATCGCTGTCTTTGCGCAAATTGCACCACCCGACCTATTTGGAAACCCTCCAGAGCGCCATGTTCGAAGAAAACCGTGCCAATGTTCCGCTTGCCGAGCGTCTGCGCCCTCGCACTATCGACGAGGTTATCGGCCAGAAACACCTGCTCGGCGCCAGTAAGCCGCTGCGTGTCGCGTTCGAGTCCGGCGAAGCGCATTCCATGATCCTCTGGGGGCCGCCGGGCGTGGGCAAGACCACGCTCGCGCGCTTGATGGCGGCGGCGTTTCACGCGGAATTCATCTCGCTGTCGGCGGTGCTGTCGGGCGTGAAGGACATTCGCGAGGCGGTCGAACTGGCGCAGATTCATCGGGCGAACGGGCATCAGACGCTGGTGTTTGTTGACGAAGTGCATCGCTTCAACAAAAGTCAGCAAGACGCATTCTTGCCGCACGTGGAGTCGGGCCTGTTCGTGTTCGTGGGCGCGACGACCGAGAATCCATCGTTCGAGGTGAACAGTGCGTTGCTGTCGCGGGCGGCTGTTTACGTGCTGAAAAGCCTCGAAGCGAGCGAGCTCACGGAGTTGCTGGACCGGGCGCAAGGCGAACTGGGCGGCCTCACATTTACCGATGAAGCCCGCGACGCGCTGATCGGTTCCGCCGATGGCGACGGCCGCAAGCTGCTCAACAATCTCGAGATCGTCGCGCGGGCGGCGGCGCAGCAGAAGTCGACGCATATCGACGGCGCGTTGCTGGGCAGCGCGCTTGCCGAGAATTTGCGTCGTTTCGACAAAGGCGGCGACGCGTTCTACGACCAGATCAGCGCGTTGCATAAATCGGTGCGCGGCAGTAATCCGGACGCGACGCTTTACTGGTTTTGTCGAATGCTGGATGGCGGCGCTGATCCGCGTTATCTGGCGCGGCGCATCGTGCGCATGGCATGGGAAGACATCGGTCTCGCCGATCCGCGCGCGGGGCGGATCGCGCTCGATGCCGCCGAGACCTACGAGCGGCTGGGCACGCCGGAAGGTGAACTGGCCTTGGCGCAGGCGTTGATTTATCTGGCGGTCGCGCCGAAATCGAATGCGGGCTACAAGGCCTATAACGAGGCGCGGCGGTTTGTCGGCAAGGATCAGTCGCGCGGGGTGCCGGTGCACTTGCGAAACGCGCCCACAAAGCTGATGAAGGAGTTGGGCTACGGGCATGAATATCGTTATGCCCACGATGAACCCGATGCGTTCGCGGCGGGGGAAACGTATCTGCCGGACGGCATGCGCCACCCGCACTGGTACGAGCCGACGCCGCGCGGCCTGGAGGGCAAGATCGGCGAGAAGATGGCGAGGCTGGCCGAGATGGACGCGCAATGGCGGCGCGAGAACAAAGGCGAGAAGAAGTGATCGCCGCCGCGTGGAGCGACATTGTTTATAAATAGCGTAGTGATCAATTCCAAGACAGGTTTTTCTGGAACGGAAAACGCCTCGAACGTCAGGCCGAACGGCTAACGCGGTCAAAGCGCGCCAATAACCCTTCGGTGCTGAGCTAAAATCGCGGATTCGTACTTACTAAGAACCGGCCCTGCCATGCTCGACATTCAACTTCTGCGCAAAGACCCCGACGCTGTCGCCCAGCGCCTGGCCCAGCGCGGCTACACCCTCGACGTCGCTGCGTTCGCGGCACTGGAAACCGAACGTCGCGAGATCCAGACGCGGACCGAAGAACTGCAGATGCGGCGCAACACGTTGTCGAAGCAGATCGGTGGAATGAAAGGCCGTGGCGAAGACACTGCTGCCGTGATGGCGGAAGTGGGCGGGATTGGCGACACCATGAAGGCGTCGTCGGCGCAACTCGATGACATCCAGAAACGCCTCGCCGATCTGATGCTCGGCGTACCGAATCTGCCGCACGAAAGCGTGCCGGTTGGCCGCGACGAGACGGAAAACGTAGAGCTGCGCCGCTGGGGCACGCCGCGTTCGTTCGATTTCGAGGTAAAGGATCACGTCGATGTAGGCGCGCCGCTCGGGCTCGACTTCGAGACTGGCGCCAAGCTTTCCGGCGCGCGCTTTACGCTACTGCGCGGTCAGATCGCACGGCTGCATCGCGCGCTTGCCCAGTTCATGATCGACACGCACACCGAGCAGCACGGCTACACGGAGGCGTACACGCCGTATATCGTGAATCCGGAGATTTTGGTCGGCACGGGGCAGTTGCCCAAATTCGCTGACGACATGTTCCGGGTGGAGAAGGGCGGCGAGGAAAATACGGTCACGCAATATCTGATTTCGACTTCTGAGATTTCGCTGACGAACACGGTGCGCGAAAGTATTCTCGAAGCCGCTGCGTTGCCGGTGAAGCTCACCGCGCATTCACCCTGCTTCCGCTCGGAAGCGGGCTCGTATGGCCGCGACACGCGTGGCCTGATCCGCCAGCATCAGTTCGATAAAGTGGAAATGGTGCAGGTCGTATCGCCGGAAAAATCGTATGAGACGCTCGACGAAATGGTTGGGCATGCCGAAGCAATCCTGCAGACGCTCGAACTGCCGTATCGTGTGATTACGCTGTGCACCGGCGACATGGGATTTTCGGCAACGAAGACATTCGACCTGGAAGTCTGGCTGCCGGCGCAGAATACTTATCGTGAGATCTCGAGCTGCTCGAACACTGAAGCATTCCAGGCTCGCCGGATGCAGGCGCGTTTCCGGAACGCGCAGGGCAAGCCCGAATTTGTTCATACGTTGAACGGGTCGGGACTGGCGGTCGGGCGCACGCTCGTTGCGGTGCTTGAGAACTTCCAGAATGCGGATGGATCGGTGACGGTGCCGGCGGTTTTGCGGCCGTACATGCGTGGTGTCGAAAAACTGGAAGTGCCGAAAGCGGAATAAGCGGCGGATTGAGCCGGCGTGTTGTAACCGGCTCACAAAAAGGGGGTTGGAAATCGATTCCGAGTCGTCTATAATCTTTCTCTTCGCCGAGCATCGACCCGCTCAGCGAAGGCCGCAAAAGGCTGTAATAGCCTGCTAAACGGTTGCAGTAAATGGAAAGGTGGCAGAGTGGTCGAATGCGCTGGACTCGAAATCCAGTGTACGTTTAGGCGTACCGTGAGTTCGAATCTCACCCTTTCCGCCAAATACAAAAACCCCCGCTGATCGCAAGATCAGCGGGGGTTTTGCCTTTCTAACGCCGTGCAATCTGCTGAGGGCCTCTCTGCCCCGTGCGTTTTCGTTAGCACTTCGGCAGCAAGCGTTCTATATCGAAGGTCGACTTGCCGTCGGGATTTTTGCCGGCCGAACTCCGCGACAGGTTATTCGATGTCCTGCAGGCCCAGTTGTCCGGTTTCTCGAGACTGGGCGTCTGCCGGCTCGACCCATCGTCGGTGCCGGATGCGGGTATTGGGCCGGTTTCGGGCTGGGACGTCCCCATAATCGAGGGCGGCCGATACACATGCACAGGCGCCACAGACAGCGGGACGGGAGTGTCGGCGAACGGAGCGGCGGGGTCAGTCGCTTGCGCATCTGCGATAAAGCAAAGCGATCCAGCAGCCACGGCTGTTGTCAGCAAGCGCATGCGGACTTTGAGAGCGAAGTGGTTCATGCGTGTACTTCCGTTGTGAGAATCCGGTGGCGGCTACGGTGGGAATATCCAGGGAAAGGGGGCGTGTTCCGTAAAATGAAAACGCGATGTCACTTTTTATCTCTGCGCGCCGCAGCGTTATATCGATATCCGATTCAAATCGTTAATTCGTTGCATTCGATTAAATTAACCGCCTGAGTGTTCTATTGGTCATCGTTGCAAATAAAGAACAAAATCATAGTGACATCCTTCTCTTTTGGCTGTTCTGAAATGAAAGGTTATCAATAATAACGCCAGGGCAGTTAATTAGGATCGCTCTTATTGGTTCTGTACGCCGCTGCAATTTAGTCTTTCGTTTCGTTGCGAGATTCAGATCAATAAAAATTATGTGAAATCAAATTCACAATGAATGTGCACGAAAGTGGCAATTAACGTTGCTTTCCGATTTAATGTTATGCATCAATCCCCATGTCCAACTTTAAGAAACTTTTCGCCACATTGGTCATCGCCCTGACCGGCATTTCGTGCGCTCAAGCAAGCGAGTTTGCTGGCCCCTATGCCGGTATCAAGCTGGGGGAGAACTGGTCTGACGCGTCTGGCGTTATCAACAAACCGTCCCATGCCACGTTTTTTCCTGGCTTGACTGCAGGCTACGGGTTCGACGTAAAGCAGTTCGTGATCGGCGCAGAAGTGTTCGCCGATTTCCATCACGGTTCGACCACCTATAAAGACGCCGGTATCGATCTCAAGGTCGGAATGCCATTCAATACGATCATGCCCTACGCGCGTTTAGGCATGACGGGAACCTGGCCTAATGCGCGCCTTCATGGCGGCGTGGGCGTTGAATATAAGTTCATGAAGCAATTAAGCGTCGCAGCTGAATGGACCGCTGATTCAGACAGTCATGAAGGAACCAAGCGCAGTAATAACAGCGTCACCGTCGGAGTTCACTACTACTTTTGATGATTTAAGGTTTGGTTTAATGGTATTAAAAAATCCCCGGCGAATCATTATTCGCCGGGGATTTTATTTGGCTCATGCCAATCAAAATTCAGGTTGTACAGCGCGCTATATCGAAGCGCATTTCCGGCTCGGGCAATCCGCCATAATCTTCGGAAGATTTTTGCACCTTCACCGTCGACCCGTATTGCGATGGCGTGAGCGTGACCAGCCATGCGTTCGGGCCAACCAGCAATTCCGAGGCGCTACCCAGCTTTGACGTCGACACCGAAGGGAGTTTGTCCTCGAGGCAATTCAGCACGTCACGAGGCTGGCGGTGCGACGACACATAGATCACCGGACTCGATGCGCGAAGTTCAGGGACGCTCGCGGAACTACACGCAGCAAGCGCAAGCACAGCCGCAAACAAGGATGTGAACGGGACAACTCGGCGTGAAGGCATAAGCAATGGCGTCAGTAGAAACAGGGCAAGAAACTAGGCAACATCAGGACAGAAACAGCCGCAAATCAGGGGCCAAAACAACCGTCGCACCTCACGCTAAGCAAACTGAATCAAGCCGGACCAAGCCTAAAGCATGACGTTGCTGAGCTGCAAGGCAATCGAACACGCCATCGGAGAAAGGCCGAAAAAAGAGCAGAAAAGCGTCCGATGCTATCATCGCCGGCATCCTGAAATAATGCGTCAGCGATACATCGATATCGCGCGCCGACACACCAACGCTCCATGGCCATTACACTCAAGTCGCCTGCCGACATCGAAAAACTGCGTATTTCCGGGCGCTTGGCCGCAGAAGTCCTCGCGATGATCGGCGAGCATGTGCAGCCGGGCATCACCACCGAAGAGCTGGATGCGATCTGCAGCCGGTTCATTGTCGAAGAACTGAAGGCGATCCCGGCGAACGTGGGATACATGGGTTTTACGAAGACCATTTGCACGTCGGTGAATCACGTGGTCTGTCACGGTATTCCCAGCCCTCGGGCGCTGAAGGACGGCGACATCATCAATATCGACGTCGCGATCATCAAGGACGGTTATTTCGGCGATACCAGCCGCATGTACTACGCGGGCACGCCGAGCCGTGAGGCCAAACGGCTGTGCGACACGACGTATGAAGCAATGGTCGCCGGCATTCGGGCGGTGCGTCCGGGCGCGACGCTGGGCGACGTGGGTTATGCGATCCAGACCGTGTCGAACCGTGAAGGCTATTCGATCGTGCGCGAGTATTGCGGACACGGCATTGGCCGCGTGTATCACGAGGATCCGCAGGTGCTGCATTACGGACAACCGGGGGCCGGATTGCGTTTGAAGCCCGGGCTGGTTTTCACCATTGAGCCAATGGTCAATGCGGGCCGCGCTGCAACGCAGCAATCGCGTGATGGCTGGACGGTGACGACGAAAGACCGGTCGCTGTCGGCGCAATGGGAACATATGGTCGTGGTGACCGACGACGGCTTCGAATTACTGACACCGTGGCCTGACGGCACCGGCGAATACGCAGCGCCCTAATGCACGCTGAAGCACCGCAAAGCGCCATAAACGAGCGGGTGGTGGGCCGGGAGATCCACGGTGAGGGCGCTTCGTGCATCGACTGCAATAATGATTTGACTCGTTCGCCTGTTCGGTTGAAGCTATTAAATAGACCAAGCCGGCTTAAGAAAGCTTAAGAAGCTTGTGAAAGCTTGAGAGAAAAACACCCGCATGAGTCCTTCACTAACTGTTCGCAGGATCACCGCGCATCAAGGTGCAGTCCTGCGCGAGCTTCGCACGGCCTCATTGCGCGAGGCGCCTTACGCGTTCGGTGAGACGCTGGAGGAGGCCTTGTCCGCCGACGTCGCGAGCTTCGACGAAACGGCCGACCGCCACGCGAATTCACCCGTTACCGCGTCGTTTATCCTGTATACCGAAGGTCATCCAGCGGGTTTGGTCGGTGCGTTTATCGATGAAGCGGCTGAGCCGCGCGCATTCGTCTACGCGTTGTGGGTGGCTCCTGCTGTGAGGCATCTGCGGGGTGGCGAGTTGCTCGTGAATGCCGCTACGCAATGGCTCGCGGAGCGGCGTGTGCACGACGTCTTTGCCTGGGTCGCGGACGAAAACCGCAACGCCATGCGTTTCTACGAGCGCCTGGGCTTTGGTCCTACCGGTGAACGGCGCCGGATTCCAGCGCATCCCGAGGAATATGAAACGCTGCTCGTGCGCCGCGTGATCGATCAAACGAGCGATCAAATGAGCGATCACGTGACCTGAGCGCATGACTTGAGCATCTGATCCGCCAGCATTCGTCGCGGCGGGATTGGCCACGGCTCGCGTGGCTTGGTCCGCCCCGGCTCATCTCGCCGTCCCCTGTCTCGCTTATCTCGTTTCACATCATGCTGCCTGCGGTCGGGCGGCAATCTGAAATTTTCCGTTTGCTTGCGCTCACGCCTGTAAAATACGCAAAATTTTTGGCTTTACCTATGTCGCTCAAAAAAACGCCCTTTTTCGAATTGCGCAGCGGCTCTGTCGACACGCTTTTGTTTGTCGTCAAGACTACCGACCTCGACGCGCTGCGAACGGAACTCACGCGGCGCTTCGAAGCGACTCCCGAGTTTTTCGCGAACGATACCGTCGCCATCGACGTGCGCCGTCTGGCTGCCGACGAGCGGATATCGATCAGCGAACTCGCCGCGTTGCTCGACAGCGTACGCATGCGCCCGATCGGTGTAGTTGCATCGGGGGACCAGGCATGGGCGTCTGAAGGCGCTCTGCCGTTGCTTGAAGCACGCGACCGGCGCGGTGCGCCAAAGCCGTCGGTGGACGCGGGCGTCGAGAACACCGAGGCCGCCGCTGTGATCGAAGCGGCCGTGGCGCAAACGCCTGCGCCCAGCGCACCGCTGCCGAAGACGACTATCATCGACCGGCCGTTGCGGTCGGGCCAGCAGGTGTATGCGAAGGGCGATCTGGTCGTGCTGGGGCTGGTGAGCTACGGCGCGGAAGTGATCGCGGAAGGCAACATTCATATCTACGCGCCGTTGCGTGGCCGGGCGCTCGCGGGCGTGCACGGCAACCTCGACGCACGCATTTTCTGCACGTGTCTGGAGCCGGAACTGATCTCCATTGCCGGCATCTACAGGACGATGGAAACGCCGCTCGGCCCCGACGTTTTGGGCAAACCGGTGCAGATCTGGCTCGACGAAGAAAAACTGATGATCGAACCGCTGCGTCTGACCTGAGAGGCCTGAGAGGTATCAGCCAGGCGCGCTTGATGGGGACAGCGCGCATCAGGACAGGACGCCAGCGGATTTAATTGACGAACACAAGGTACAGGAATGGCAAAAATCATTGTGGTGACTTCGGGCAAGGGCGGCGTCGGCAAGACGACCACCAGCGCGAGCTTCGCATCGGCCCTCGCGTTGCGGGGGCATAAAACGGCTGTTATCGACTTCGATGTCGGCCTGCGCAATCTCGATCTCATCATGGGCTGCGAACGCCGCGTGGTGTACGACCTCATCAACGTGATCCAGGGCGAAGCGAACCTCAACCAGGCGCTGATCAAGGACAAGAAGTGCGAGAACCTGTTCATCCTGCCGGCCTCGCAAACCCGCGATAAAGACGCGCTGACGCAAGACGGCGTCGAGAAGATTATCAACGACCTGATCGCGATGGACTTCGAATACATCGTCTGCGACTCGCCGGCGGGGATCGAATCGGGCGCGTTGCTCGCCATGCATTTCGCCGATGAAGCATTGATCGTGACGAATCCGGAAGTGTCGTCCGTGCGTGACTCGGATCGCATTCTCGGCATTCTTTCGTCGAAGACGAAGCGCGCGATTGAAGGCAAGGAGCCGATCAAGGAACATCTGTTGATCACGCGATACAACCCGAAGCGCGTGAGCGAAGGCGAGATGCTCTCGCTGACCGACATCCAGGAAATTTTGCGGATCGAACTGATCGGCGTGATCCCTGAATCGGAAGCGGTTTTGCATGCGTCCAATCAGGGTCTGCCGGCCGTGCACCTCGATGGCACTGATGTAGCTGAAGCCTACAAGGACATCGTTTCGCGCTTTCTCGGCGAAGAAAAGTCCCTGCGCTTCACCGACTATCAGAAGCCAGGTCTGTTGCAACGCATCTTCGGCAACAAGTAAGGGGACGCAATGTCGATTCTTTCGTTTTTGCTGGGCGAGAAAAAGAAGTCCGCTTCGGTCGCGAAGGAACGCTTGCAGTTGATCATCGCGCACGAGCGAGCGGGCGGACATGCGCCCGCCGATTATCTGCCGGCGTTGCAACGAGAACTCGTTGCCGTGATTTCCAAGTATGTGAAGATTTCTAGCGACGATATCCGGGTAAGCCTCGAACGTCAGGATGATCTCGAAGTACTCGAAGTGAAGATCGAAATTCCATCGGTTTGAAGGTGGATGACGGTTTGAACCAGCGCTGAAGGTTTCCTTGGCGCGTAGCATCCAAAGGCCGGAATCGCTTGATTCCGGCCTTTTCACATTCGCGCTTGCACCTTTAAGTCGCATACGTGACTTACATCAATATTCCGTTGCAGTTTAGCCATCGCGGTTACACGAGCGCTGTCGGCTAAACGGTGTCCTCGCGCATTGAGTGTGTATCGCCAGTACAAGGCGACCAACTCAAGAGGCCGATCATGAAAATACGTTTGTTCATTGCCCAAGCGGCTATGGTTCTGGCCGGCGTTGCGGCAGTAGCCGGAAGCGCGTCGGCTGAAGTGATTATCGTGGCGCCGAATGCGCCGCCGCCCATGCGCATTGAATCCGTCCCGCCGGCACGCGTGGGTTACGTGTGGGACAACGGCCACTGGCGCTGGGAACATGGCCAATACGTGTGGAATCCGGGGCATTGGCAAGTCGAACGCGTGGGGTATCACTGGGTGCCGGGACACTGGATCGCACGCGGCGGTGCATGGCGCTGGATGGCCGGACACTGGGCTTGAGCCTGACGGCTGCAATACGTCGCTAGCCTCGCGGGCGGCCCGTTAAACGCCGCCCGAATCCGATGAACCCGTTCAGGAGTTCCACATGAAAACCAGACTATTGATTATTGGCTTCCTCGCAACCTTGCTGGCTGGTTGTATTGTCGTGCCGGCGCATCCGTATGCTTACCATCCGGTGCCACGCATCTACGTTTATTAAGTTTGCCTGAGCTTTATTTGGTGACCGGCTCTTCGTCTTCGACGGGTGTTTCCGGCACTTCGGGCGATGCCCGGGGCACGGGCAAGGGCAGTGGAGTCATGTAGCGCTCAGCCAACGCTTCGTAAAGCGGCGGCGAGAAGAAGCGCGACACCCGGCTCGCAATCAACGCGGTTGCCATGAGCGAAATCACCAGCGCATGACCGTTGATCATTTCCATCACGATCACGAACGACATGATCGGCGATTGCGTGACGGCGGCCAGATAACCCACCATGCCGAGCGCAATCAGCATCGACAACTGCATGTGGCTGAAGACCATATGCAGCACGTTGCCGAAGCCTGCACCAATCGATAACGACGGCGCGAAAATGCCACCCGGAATGCCGGGCAGGTACGAGCCGATCATCGAGACCATCTTGAGCAGCGGATACAGCGGCGAGAGCTGCTCGTGGCCTTCGAGCAGGCCGCGGGCCTCGGCGTAACCGCTGCCGAAGGTCGTGCCGCCCGACACAAGCCCGACCACGGCGATGATCAAGCCGCAGAGCGTGGCGAACACGACCGGGCGTGTTGCGTGCATTTCGCGCAGACGCGCCGGAATCCATTTGGACGTATTGAGCAGCAACCAGCAAAACACGCCGCCCGCGATACCCGTCACGATGGCCGTGAGCAGCACGGCGACCGCCAGCAAACTCGGGAAATGCGCGCTGACCTCGATCGTGCCGAAATAGGTGTAATTGCCGTTCAGGCCGAGCGCCACGATACCCGCGAGGATGATCCCCGTGATCAGCACGCCGCTCGTACGCGCTTCGAAGCTGCGCGTCAGTTCTTCGATCGCGAACACAATGCCGGCGAGCGGCGTGTTGAACGCCGCGGATAACCCCGCCGCCGCGCCAGCCAGCACGAGTTGCCGTTCGATGCGGGCATTTGAGCGGGGAAAGAGCCGTCGCAGGTTGTACATCAATGCTGCGCCGACCTGGACGGTCGGACCTTCGCGGCCGATGGTGAAGCCACCGAGGATCGCGATGAACGAGATCCCCATCTTGGCGATCAGGATGGCTGGCGACAGCAGCCGGGTACCCAGTCCGGGCGGACTGTGCAACACGGCGATAACCTGTGGGATGCCGCTGCCTTCCGAGCCCCGAAAGAACTTTCGCGTGAGCCAGACGGACAACGCGGCCACTGCCGGCGTCAGGATCAGCGGCAACCAGACATGGTCGTGCTGAACGGCGCGAAACGCGTTATAGCCCCAGTCGATGAGCTTCGCGTACAACACCGCGATTAGTCCGACCGCGATTGCGCCAACCCAGAATATGCCGTAGCGGTACCAGAGGCTGCGCGCACGTCGAAGCGTAAATCGGGGGAGAGAGCGTAAAGCGCGAATCATGTGCAGTGAGCCATGCGACCGGCTGTCGGCAAAGGAGTGATTATACCGAGTTGTCGCAATAATCCAGCCGATTGGTGCCTGCGATTTCCACCTTGAACGGGCTTTGGAAAAGAAAATGGGGCGCGGCTCTGAGCCGACGCCCCAAAACACTCTCGTCGGGGTGGCGAGAGCGGAGAGAAGAACGTAATTAACAAGTAATGTTTTATTCAGGTTTTTGAATGACACGCAAACGTTTCAACGATAACCCAGGGTGTTTGAAAGTTTTATCGATTACTGTATTAGGCGGGACGTGAAGCGCTTACTGAAGCTCAGGTTGTCATTACTTCGAAAGCGACTACGGCGGCGATGGCGCCCGCATTTGCAATCAGCGCCTGCAGCACGATCCCGCGCCAGCTTGTCGTCCGGAAACGCACGGCCAGCATGAGTGCGGTGAAAAGCGCAATGGCGATTATTGCAACAACATCAGCACTTTGAAGATGAATGCGCATGACGCTGGCCTCACGAATGTTCAGACTTTGTTGAGTGTTTGTTGAGTATAGGCACCGCGTGCCGGTACGCAAGTTGCGCCAAAATAGTCAATGGCCCGGTGCTTGCATTTATCTAATGATCTGATGGGAATTTTCCGGGCGCTGTCCGTACTAACCCGAGTTGGCGTTTTCCCGCGCAGGGCAAGCCTTATCGACGGAGCTGCATTTATGAATTCCCCGAATCGCCGTTCTCTCGAAGTGGATTTTTTCCGGGGACTCGTGCTGCTGGTGATTGCCGTCGATCACATTTCGGGAAGCGTCTTATCCAAATTTACACTCCACAGTTACGCGTTCTGCGATTCCGCAGAGGTTTTCGTGTTCCTCGGGGGATACGCATCGGCAGCCGCTTATACAACGCTGGCATCGAACCGGAGTCACGGGGCCGCGCGCCGGCGCTTCCTGAAGCGTAGCTGGGAGATTTATCGGGCGTACCTTTTCACGGCCGTGATGATGCTGTTGGGCGGCGCGTTGCTGATGTGGCTGCGCATCGACACCCCGATGATGCAGATCACCGAATGGCCGTCGTTCCTGGCGCGACCGCTGGGGCTGACGTTTGATGTCGCGACGCTGCGGCATCAGCCGTATTTATCGGCCGTATTGCCCATGTACGCCATGTTCGCGCTCGCCGTGCCGTTCGTGGTGCCGCTGGCCGAACGCAAGCCGGTGGTCGCGCTGTTCGGCAGTCTTGGCGTATGGCTTTTTGCATCGTCGCTCGCGCAATGGCTACCCTCGGCGTACGCGGAAGGGTGGTCCTTTAATCCATTCGCGTGGCAACTGATGTTTGCGCTCGGTATTTTGGCGCGCGTGCAGCCGATCCCCGCCGAGTTTCACGATTCGAAAACCGCTCGCTGGATGACCCGAGCGGCAATTGCCGTGTTCCTGACGTTTGCGTTCGCGAAGCTGTTCCTGGAGACGCAAGCACCGCCCGGATACATGAAGCAGAACCTGGCGAGCCTGCGCATTGTGAGTTTCGTGGTGATCGCGTGGCTGTTCGCTCAGGCGGTGCACGCCGGATGGATCAAGGCGCTGGCGAAGAGCTTGCCGAGCGTGGTTAACATCGGCAAGCAGGGGTTGGTATGTTTTATTGCTGGCGCGTGCATGTCGCTGGTTATCGACACAGCGT
Organism: Burkholderia sp. S171; assembly: GCF_009766085.1. GTDB lineage: Bacteria > Pseudomonadota > Gammaproteobacteria > Burkholderiales > Burkholderiaceae > Caballeronia. Next base: position 189,556 of record NZ_LMUF01000030.1, read on the forward strand.
TGCGAGTCGTGTCGCTCGGGCAATACCAGTGGATAGCGGGGCTGAGCGGCGACGCCATCGCGATTGGCAGCCTGATCTGGCTGGCAGCGTTCTGGCGTGACCGTAAGGAGGCGCGGCTGGAGATGCAGCGGACGCGTCAGCCGAAACATCCGGCAGTTCCGGCGCATGCTTCTAACCGGCGTGACCGATGAGAGAGTGAGTGCGAAACATGCGCGCCGATGAGCTTTACAAGTCTCGCCGGCACGCAAACGCGCTACGAAAGCTTGATGTCCCGCGTTTCCCGCATACACAACACGCCGAGCAGGCTGATCGCTGCCGCGACCGATACATACCCGCCGACCCACGCCAGACCGCCGCGATTCGCCAGCAATTGCGCGATGTACGGCGCCACCGACGCCCCCAGGATCCCGCCCACGTTATACGCGACACCCGCGCCGGTGTAGCGCACGTTGGTCGGGAACAACTCGGGCAGCAACGCGCCCATCGGGGCGAAAGTCACGCCCATCAAGAACAGTTCGATGGTGAGAAACAGCGCGACCGCGTAGGTGTTGCCGCTGCCAAGCAGCGGGGCCATGGTGAAGCCGGACAGAATAGCCGCGATACACCCCACGATCAGCACCGGGCGGCGGCCGAATTTATCGCTGGCTAATGCGGAAAGCGGTGTCGCGATCGCCATGAAAATCACCGCGAAACACAGCAGGCCGAGGAATTTCTCGCGCGTGAAATGCAGCGTCGAGACGCCATACGAGAGCGAGAAAACCGTCGAGATATAGAACAGCGTATAGCAGACGATCATCGCGATCGCGCCGAGCATCGTTGGCTTCAGGTACTGGCCGAACAGCGTCGCGATAGGCACGCGCACGCGTTCCTTTTTCTCGATAGCCTCACGGAACGCCGGCGTTTCCGCAATTTTCAGACGCACATAGAGTCCCAGCGCCACCAGCACCGCGCTGACGAGGAACGGCACGCGCCAGCCCCAGCTACGGAATTGTTCATCGGTGAGCGAGAGCGCCAGCCCGAAGAACAATCCATTCGATGCCAGGAAACCCACCGACGGCCCGAGTTGCGGGAACATGCCGAACCAGCCGCGCTTGTTCTGCGGCGCGTACTCGGTGGCGAGAAGCGCTGCACCGCCCCATTCGCCGCCGAGCCCGATGCCCTGACCGAAGCGCAGGACGCACAGCAGCACCGGCGCGAGGCTGCCGATGCTTGCATAGCCCGGCACGAAGCCGATCAGCGTGGTCGACACGCCCATCACGAGCAGCGACGCGACGAGCGTTGATTTTCGTCCGATGCGGTCACCGAAATGGCCGAAGATAAACGAGCCGATCGGCCGCGCGATGAACGCGATACCAAACGTCACGAACGCCGACAGCGCTTGCGCGGCGGGCGAGCTATGCGGGAAAAAGACCGGGCCGATAACCAGTGCAGCGGCGGTCGCGTAGACATAGAAATCGTAGAACTCGATCGCCGTGCCGATAAAACTCGCGAAGATCACGCGGGAAGTGCTCATTTTCGCGTCGCTTGTGGGCGATGCGGGTAAGGAGCCCGAGGGTGAGCCCGATGGTGAGGCTGATGACATGGCGTCTCCGGTTCGCCCTTCGTGTCGCGTCCATGAATGGGAACGCGCGTCGGGACACTTTGTATTGAATGCGCAGCGTGTAGCGTACAACGTGCAACGGGCGCTGGGCGCTCGAGGCGGTGTAGGGCGATAAAACGAACGGCGTTGGACTGCGCGCGGTATGTCGCGGAGTCGGACGGTCAGGCGCGTCGATCAAGCGCTGGATGGGCGACGACGACGGCTTTGCCGGCATGGCCGGCGTGGGGTATCGAAAATTATAACGACCGTGCGCCGCGGCCGGCAAGGAAACCGTATTGCTGAGTGCACCAATAGTTCCGCTGGTTCCGTTTAATCGATGGTGGTTGCTTGTGGTGAATGGACGCTGCGTAGCTGGAACTGGCCGTTATCGTTGAAGAGCCAGTCTTCGAACAAATCGAGGTGGCCGTTGCCGTCGAGCAGGCGCGCGGGCGGTGTAGGCAAGGGCGATGAGCGTCGCAGCGACGCGAGAGCGGTGGCTTCGGCTTCGTCGTCGCCATTGGTCCGGTAGACCGTTGACCGGATCACGCGGCCGTTGCGGTCCACGGTGAACGCGACCACGACGAGCGAGCGCAGCATCGCTTGCGGCGTGCCCTTGAGTACCAGCGACGGATTGTGATCAAAGATGTGTTGCGCGACGCGTACCTTGTACTGGTCGAGCGTCGCGCCGCTCACGGCGGCGGCCGGTTTGGGTTCGAGCGCGCTGGGCGGCGGGGTGATCGTGCAGGCGGCGATGGCTGCCGCGATCGATAAGGTCAGCGCGATGCGCGCGATTTTCAAACATGAGGTCATGGCAGGCGAGGCTCCACGAATTCGTTGCACTCATACTTAACAATACGCGGCGGGTCCGGGTCTTGCTGCCCCATTTTGCATGTCCACAGCATTTTGATGCGCAAGGAGAGAACCATGAGCAGCGATTCTACTGATCTGAAAAAACCGAAGCCCGCCGAGCATAGCGATAACGAGGCAAGCAAGATGCCCGAGCGCGCCGATGACGACCGCAAACAGGCTCCAAGCGATAAGCCCGGAAAGAAGCCAGGAGAGGGCGAGCCGGATGTGGGGTGAGGTTTGGTGGCGTGTTTGGGTACGCTAGCCCCGCATCGGTGACGACGCGGGGTTTTTTATTGAGCTAGATTTAATTTTCGTACTAACAAAAAATGACGTTGCTTTTGAGTTTATGTTAGTACAATAATTGGATGGGAATTATCTACGACAGCGCGAAGCGCGACAAAACCTTTAGTGAACGCGGACTGGACTTTGAGCTTGCTGCCGAGGTTTTTGCGGGCTTGACGCTGACGCAACAAGACTTGCGCTCCGATTACGGGGAACAACGATTCACGACTGCGGGCTGGTTACACGGCCGGATTGTCGTGTTGGTTTGGACACCCCGCGGCGCGGACCGCCGCATCATAAGCATGAGGAAAGCAAATGACCGCGAAACTAAAAGACTCACCCCGCATTTGGGTTGATCCCGACGATGCGCCCGAAATCACCAATGACTGGATCGCTGGCGCGGAGTTACGCGCCGGTGGGAAGGTGGTTCGGCGGGGGCGCCCTCCAGGCAGCACGAAGACACCGACCACTGTCCGCCTGGACAACGAAGTGCTCGAAGCGTTTCGCGCAACCGGACCGCGTTGGCAATCGCGCCTGAACGCTGCGCTCGCCGACTGGCTGAAGACCCACTCGCCAGACGAACTGCCGGTGTGATGCGCCTCACTCCGATCTTTGTATATACAAAAAGCCTAGTCCAGAGCGAATTTTGTATATACAATTTGATCGATGCAAGTCTCCTTCGATGTGAATAAGAGCGCCCGTAACATCGCTGAACGCAGTTTATCGTTCGAACGGGCTGCAGAATTCAATTTCGAGACAGCGTTGATCGGCACTGACGACCGGCGTGTTTATAGCGAAGTACGGTACGTCGCTTTGGGTTATCTCGACGAACGCTTGCATGTTCTCTGTTTCACTGAAACCCATGATGGAATCCGTGTAATCAGTTTTCGGAAGGCTAATTCGAGAGAGGTGAATCACTATGCCAGCACGTAAGCCCATGATTGATGAGAGTGGAGAAGTACGCGAACTGACGGCCGCGGACGTCAAAACGTTCAAGCGCGGAGGCGCTGCATTACCCGCATCGCTGCGGGCGAAGACGGGCGTTCGCGGTCCTCAAAAGGCGCCAACGAAGATTCCGCTATCGCTTCGACTTTCGCCGCAGGTCGTGGAGGCGTTTCGCGCGTCGGGTGAGGGGTGGCAGACGCGAATCGACGTGGTTCTGGCCGACTGGCTCAAGACCCATTCGCCGGACGAACTGGCGGTGTGAATGGCTTGGTGCGGGGGCGGGGAATTTGAAGCAGAGGGTTGCAGACAAGCCGGGGTGCTGTTTTTGGCGGAAGCGGTGAGATTCGAACTCACGGACGAGTCACCCCGTCGCTAGTTTTCAAGACTAGTGCCTTAAACCGCTCGGCCACGCTTCCACGCTTTACAGACAAACTTCACACACAGCAACACCGGGAAAAGTGCGCTCAAACCGCGCCGCACCTCTCCGGCAAGGCGCGTATTGTAGCGCAACTTTCTCTCGCGTCCAGCACGCGAAACCGACTCACCCTTCCAGCGACCGGGTTGCCCGCAAACCGGGAAACAATCGCATCCATAGCAACGCAACGGCGATCGTACCTACGCCGCCAATCAGCACCGCAGGCACTGCGCCGAACAATCCCGCCGTCATCCCCGACTCGAACTCACCCAACTGATTCGATGTTCCGATAAACAGCGAATTGATGGCGCCCACACGACCGCGCATGTCGTCGGGCGTTTGAAGTTGAACGAGCGACAGGCGCACGACGACGCTGATCACATCGGAGGCGCCTAGCGCGGCCAGCGCGATCAGCGAAACGTACAGGTTCCGCGATAACCCGAACACAATCGTCGCAATGCCAAACGCGATCACGCCGCCGAACAACGCCGTCCCCGCCCGCCTTCGCAACGGAAAATGCGCGAGATAAATCGATCCGGCCAGCGCGCCAACCGCAGGCGCCGCGCGCAGGACGCCGAGCGCCCACGGGCCGGCATGCAAGATATCGCGGGCGAAAACGGGCAGCAATGCCGTTGCGCCGCCCAGCAATACCGCAAACAGATCCAGCGATAACGCCCCCAGGATCACCGGCTTGCGTCGAATGAAGGCGATACCGGAGAAGAGCGATTCGAAGGTCAGCGGCGTGCGCATGCGCACCACTTGTTCGATCTTTATCGATGACAACACCACCGACGCCCCGATGAACGCCACCGCCACCGCGCCATATACCGTAAGCGCCCCGAGGCCGTAGAGCAGACCACCCATTGCCGGTCCGAGGATCTGCGCTGTCTGGTTCGCCGACGTCGACCACGCGGTCGCGTACTGCAATTGGGCGCGTGGAATCAGGTTGGGCAAGAGTGCGGCCATCGATGGCGACTCGAACGCGCGTGCCGATCCGGCAATTGCCGCGATCAAATAGATCAGCCCCTGGCTGGGGACCCCGCGCCACGTCGCCACGCACAGCGTCAACGCGGCCACGCCTTGAATCGCCTGACAGATGAACGCGATCGTGCGCCGGTCGTAGCGGTCGGCGACATGGCCCACCACCAACGTGAGCATGAACATCGGCAGGAATTGCGAGAGGCCGACGAGCCCGAGCGCGAACGCACTGTGCGTGATCGAGTAGATCTGCCAGCCGATTGCGACCGACATCATCTGGAACGCAACCGATGACATCACCCGTGCGCTCCAGAAGAGCGCGAAAGGCCGGTGCCGCATAACGGAACCGGCGGTCAGACTAGGGGCGGGCGCGTCCAATTTAACGTTCTTCCTTGATTTTTATCGACGGCGTGTCCCTGAGAAAGAGCGCCTGCAGATCATTGAGAAAATCCTGTCCGCGCTGCGTTGGCGCAATGCGTTCAATGTCCCGCGTGATCAAGCCACGACGTTCCGCTTCGACCAGTCCCGTTTCGATTGCTGACATCGCGAGTCCAGTTCGTTCGTTAAACGAATGCACCGGAAATCCTTCCACGAGCCGCAACGTGTTGAGCATGAATTCGAACGGCAGGTCGCGTGGTCCAACCTCATGCTCTTCCTGCACTGCGGCGCCGCCGAGCGCTTCATCCATGTACGTTCCCGGATGTTTGTAACGCACCTGGCGCACGATTTTCTGCGGAAACGACAGCTTCGTATGTGCGCCCGCACCAATGCCGAGATAGTCGCCAAAGCGCCAGTAGTTCAGGTTGTGCTGGCTCTTCCTGTGCGGCTTCGCATAAGCCGACACCTCGTAGCGCTCATACCCCGCTGAAGCCGTGCGCTCGTGAATCCAGTCCTGCATGTCGGCGGACGCGTCGTCGTCAGGAACGGGCGGCGGGTACTTGGCGAACATGGTGTTCGGTTCGAGCGTCAGGTGATATAGCGACAAATGCGGCGGCGCGAAACTGATAGCCGTTTCAATATCCGCCCGGCATTCGTCGAGCGTCTGCTTGGGCAGGGCGAACATCAGGTCGAGATTGAAGTTATCGAAGTTCTTTGCCGCTATTTCCACCGCCTGGCGCGCTTGCGTTGCATCGTGAATCCGGCCGAGCGCCTTCAAATGCTGCTCATTGAAACTTTGGATACCTATCGATAAACGGTTCACGCCGCTTGCCCGGAACTGCGCAAACTTCGCGGCTTCGAACGTGCCGGGGTTGGCTTCGAGCGTGATTTCGGCATCGGCGTCGAGCGGCAGCAGCGCGCGGGCATCGGAGAGCAGGCGGTCCAGTCCTTTCGCCGACAGCAAACTCGGCGTCCCTCCGCCGATAAAAATAGTGTGCACCTGGCGGCCCCAGACCATCGGCAACGCGCGCTCGAGATCGGCGCGTAGTGCATCGAGATATCGATCCTCGGGAAACGTCTCGCCCTTCCATTCGTGCGAGTTGAAATCGCAATACGGGCATTTGCGCACGCACCACGGGAAGTGCACGTACAACGCCAGCGGCGGCAGCGACGTCAGCCGGATACTGCCCGGCGACGTGAACGCCTTGATCACGTTGATCGCCTGAGGACCGCTCGAACTGGCCGTCACGATATTTCCTTCAATCGCGCCAGCAGATGCCGAAGTGCAATCGCCCGATGGCTGTTGGCGTTTTTCACGGCGGGATCGAGTTCGGCGGCGGTTTGTCCGAGCGACGGCACGAGGAAATGCGCGTCATAGCCAAAGCCGTTCGCTCCGCGCGGGGTATCGATGACTTCGCCGTGCCAGCGGCCTTCCGCAATCAGCGGTTCGGGATCTTCGGCATGACGCACCAGCACGAGGACGGAGAAGAAATACGCGCGCCGATCTGATTCACTAGCCAGATCCTTCGCGAGACGCGCGTTGTTCGCGGCGTCGCTTTTCTCGCCGCCGTTGAGCAATTGCGCATAGCGGGCCGAATACACGCCCGGTGCGCCGCGCAACGCATGCACGCAGAGGCCAGAGTCGTCGGCCAGCGCCGGCAATCCGGTCGCCGCCGATGCATGGCGCGCCTTCGCCAGCGCATTCTCGATAAACGTCACATGCGGTTCCTCGGCCTCGGACACACCCAGCTCGCCTTGCGTCACGAGGTCGATGCCCGCGGTGCTCAGCAGTGCTGCGAACTCGCGCAATTTCCCGGGGTTATTGGAGGCAAGAACGACGCGTCCCAAGGCGCTAACCGCAGAAGAATCAGACACTGAGCAACTCCAGCGCGACCTTCTGCTTCGCAATCAATGTTTCAATACCACTTTGCGCCAGATCCATCAGCGCGTTCATTTCGGCGCGTGTGAACGGTACGCCTTCGGCCGTTCCCTGTACTTCCACGAAACCGCCTGCGCCGGTCATCACGACGTTCATGTCGGTGTCGCACTGCGAGTCTTCGTCGTAGTCGAGATCGAGCACCGGCTGGCCGTTGTACACGCCCACCGAAATTGCCGCGACGAATTGATTGATCGGCGATTCCGCGATTTTGCCGGCGGCCAGCAGCTTGGTGACGGCATCGTGGGCCGCGACAAACGCGCCCGTAATGCTGGCCGTGCGCGTGCCGCCATCGGCCTGGATCACATCGCAGTCGATGTGCAGCGTGCGCGCGCCCAGCTTGTTCAGATCGAAGACGGAACGCAGCGCGCGCCCGATCAACCGCTGGATTTCCTGCGTGCGTCCAGTTTGCTTGCCGCGTGCGGCTTCGCGGTCGTTACGGGTGTTCGTGGCGCGCGGCAGCATGCCGTATTCGGCGGTGAGCCAGCCTTGATCGCGGCCGCGCAGGAATTCGGGCACGCGCTCGGAAATGCTCGCGGTGCAGATCACTTTGGTATCGCCGAATTCGACGAGAACCGCCCCTTCCGCATGCTTCGTGTAGTGCCGCGTGATGCGCACATCGCGCAATTGGTCTGCGCTACGGCCGCTCGGGCGGTTAAACGGGGCGGACGGGTTCAGCGTGGAGTCGGTCATGGAGGAGGCAAAGTGAAAGAAACGCAGTGAAAGGAGCTTCGGCGCACGGTAAAAAAAGCGTAAAAAAACGCGCCAAGGTTCGAATTTTATCCGCAATCGGAGTGAGCGTCCGTCGCGCCTTTCCGGGTTCATCCCGCGTTGATCCGCGCGCGCCGCGTTGCGGCATTGCGTTTCCCCGGGCGGGATCGGCAAAAATGGGATAATGCCAGCTTCCTCGCCCGGCCAACATTGCCTGCCATTTCGCGCAGCTTCACGCCGGGCGTTTCGAAGCGAACTGGCCGTGCCGCGCGAGTAGCGAGCAGTAAGCAACACGCGAGCAACACGCGAGCCGCCACGGCCTTCAATTACGGACGCGACAATGATCTACAGCATGACAGGCTACGCCAGCGCGACGCGCGAAGTAGCGTCGGACGGCGCGGGCGCCAATGGCTCGGGCGTGGGGGTATCGGTGGAATTGCGCACGGTGAATTCGCGCTTCCTCGACATGAATTTCCGCATGCCCGAAGACGTGCGCGTCTGCGAGCCGCAATTGCGCGAAATGCTGATGAACAAGCTCTCGCGCGGCAAGGTCGATATCCGCATCAACCTGAATCGCGCAGAGCAGACGACCATTGCAGGCGTGCTCAATCGCGATGCGCTGTCGCAACTCGCCGCGCTCGAACGCTCGGTGCTGGATATTTTCCCCGATGCCGAGCGCATGCGCACCGGTGAAATCCTGCGCTGGCCGGGCATTTTGTCGGAGAGCGGCGTGTCGGCGGAAACGCTGCGCGACGCGGTTCTGGCATGCGGCAAGCAGGCGATTGCCGAACTCATCGATGTCCGCGCCCGTGAAGGCGCCGCGCTTAGCTCCGTGCTGATCGCGAACGTGACGGAAATGGAAGCGATCGTGGCCAAGGTCACGCCGCTCGTGCCGGAACTGATCACGAAGCATCAGCAGAAGATTGTCGAGCGTTTGCAGGACGCGCTTGGGATTGCGTCGCCGGAAGGCACGCAAACCAGTATTCCACGCGAGGAAATCGCGGAACGGATTCGCCAGGAAGTGACTATTTACGGCATCCGTATCGACATCACCGAGGAATTGCAGCGTCTCTCCGCGCATCTGGCGGAAACGCGCCACGTACTGCAAAAGGGCGGCAAAGTGGGCAAGCGGCTCGACTTCATGATGCAGGAGCTGAATCGCGAAGCGAACACGCTCGGGTCGAAGGCGGCGGCGAAAGAACTCGCGGATTCGTCGATGACGCTCAAATTGCTCATCGAACAGATGCGCGAGCAAGTGCAAAACCTGGAGTAACGCCGCCATGAACGACGCACAACGCAACACCTACGCCGGGGTCTATCCGGGCAACCTGTTCATGGTCGTGGCGCCGTCGGGCGCGGGCAAGTCGACGCTGGTCAACGCGCTGCTCGCGCAGGATCAGGCAATCCGGCTGTCCGTGTCGTACACCACGCGCGAACCGCGTCCGGGCGAGCAAAACGGCGTTCAATACCATTTCGCTTCCGTCGATGACTTCATGGCGCGCCACGCCGCCGGCGAGTTCCTCGAAAGCGCGGAAGTGCACGGCAACTACTACGCCACGTCGCGCGTGTGGATTGAAGAGCAGATGAAAAGCGGCCACGACGTGCTGCTTGAAATCGATTGGCAAGGCGCGCAACAGGTCAAGAAACGCTTTCGCAATGCGGTGGAAATCTTCATCCTGCCGCCGTCACTGGATGCGCTGGAAGAGCGCCTGAAGAAGCGTGGCCAGGACTCGCCGAACGTCATCGTGCGGCGTTTGCTGGCCGCCGGCAGCGAGATGGCGCATGCGCCGGAAGCGGAATATGTGCTGATCAACGAGAACTTCGAGCGCGCTCTCGGCGAATTGCAGTGTCTCGTTGCGGCCACACGGCTACGTTTCGGTTCACAGTACGCCCGTCATACGCAGTTGTTTGTCGAGTTAGGCATACACTCGCCGCACGCCGAGTGAACGGGGCTTTCCGGTCACATAAGGTAGAATGAAGAACATATCGAGAAGGAATCAACCATGGCCCGCATCACCGTCGAAGACTGTCTGAAAATGATCCCCAATCGCTTCGAGCTCGCGCTCGCAGCAACGTATCGCGCGCGCCAGCTCGCTCAAGGCCATACGCCGAAGATCGAAAGCCGCGACAAACCGACTGTTGTTGCGCTGCGCGAAATCGCAGCCGGTCAGGTCGGCGTTGAGATGTTGAAGAAGGTTCCGGTCTGATTACGGGTCCGGACGTCTACGCGCATTGTCACTAACCGCGTCAGCAAACCACGGAGGCGGCCATGAATCCTGTTCCATCGTCCGTCTCTGTGGACCCGCATAACGACGTTCTTAGCACCGAGCCTCATTCCGGGGCACATGCTGAAAACCACGCGCACGATCATGACAACGCTCATGATGCCGACTCGCCCTCGGCGGCGCGCAAGTACATCGACGCAGTTCTCGAACAATCGTTTCGCCATCTGTTCGGGCCGACTGCCACACCGGAAAAGCCGCGCCGCCACGACGTCGTTTCCATTGCGAAACTGACCACCGAGCTGGCCGCGTACCTTTCGCCGGAAGAAATCAAGCAGGTCAAGCTGGCTTTCCATTTCAGCGATGAAGCCCATCTTGGGCAATATCGTCAAAGTGGCGAGCCGTACATCACGCATCCGGTTGCGGTCGCGGAAATCTGCGCCAGCTGGAAACTCGACGATCAATCGATCATGGCGGCGTTGCTGCATGACGTGATCGAAGATCAGGGCGTGACGAAGACCGAAATCGCGGAACGCTTCGGGCCGAAGGTTGCAGAACTGGTCGATGGCTTGTCGAAGCTGGACAAGATGGAGTTCCGCAATCGCGAGGAAGCGCAGGCGGAAAATTTCCGCAAGATGCTGCTCGCCATGGCGCGCGACGTCCGCGTGATCCTCGTCAAGCTGGCGGACCGGTTGCACAACATGCGCACGCTGGGTGCGGTGCCACCGGAGAAACGGCGTCGCGTGGCGCGTGAAACCATCGACATTTATGCGCCTATTGCGCATCGGCTTGGGTTGAACAACACGTATCGCGAACTTCAGGACCTGAGCTTCGCGAACTTCAATCCGCATCGGTACGCCACGCTCGAGCGCGCCGTGAAGGCTGCTCGCGGCAACCGGCGCGAAGTGGTGGGCAAGATCCTTGAAGCGGTCCAGCGCACCATTGCGGACGCGAAAATCAAGGCCGACGTGACCGGCCGCGAGAAAACCATTTTCAGCATTTACAAGAAGATGCGCGACAAGCAGTTGTCGTTCTCGCAAGTGCTCGACGTCTACGGCTTTCGCGTGGTCGTGGATACGGCGCTCGAATGTTATACGTGCATCGGCGCGCTGCACGCGCTCTACAAACCGGTGCCGGGCAAGTTCAAGGATTACATCGCCATTCCCAAGGTGAACGGCTATCAGTCGTTGCACACCACGCTCGTGGGCCCGTTTGGTGCGCCAATCGAGTTCCAGATCCGCACGCGCAAGATGCACGAAATCGCGGAAGCGGGCGTGGCAGCACATTGGCTCTACAAGAATGGCGGCGCGGATCTGAACGATGTGCAAAAGCGCGCGCACCAATGGCTAAAGTCGCTGCTCGACATTCAAAGCGAAGCCGGCGATTCCAGCGAATTCCTGGAACACGTCAAGATCGACCTGTTCCCCGATGCGGTCTACGTGTTCACGCCCAAGTCGAAGATCATGCCGCTGCCGCGCGGTGCGACGGCGCTGGATTTTGCGTATTCCATTCACAGCGACCTTGGCAATCAATGCGTCGCGGTGAAGATCAATAACGAGTTGCTGCCACTGCGCACGGAGTTGAAAAGCGGCGATATCGTGGAAGTAATCACGGCGCCTTATTCGAAGCCGAACCCTGCGTGGCTTGGTTTTGTGCGTACCGGCAAGGCGCGCTCGGCCATTCGTCACTATCTCAAGACCATGCGGTTAAACGAGTCAGTGCAACTGGGCGAACGGCTCGTCGATCAATGCCTCAAGAGCTATGGCCTGGCGTTGTCGGAAGTGACGCCGGAAGCTTGGGAAAAGCTGGCGCAATGGACGGGCAACAAGAGCCGTCAGGAAATTTTCGCGGATATCGGCCTTGGCCGGCGCGTGGCCGCCGTCATGGCGAAGCGCATTGAAGTGCTGATGACCGGTCGCGACGACGACGATTCCCCGCGCGAGAATTTCAGCACGAATACTGCGCCGCCGGTGGTGATCACGGGCACGGAAGGCATGTCGGTGCAGCTGTCTGCCTGCTGCCGCCCGATCCCCGGCGACGACATCATGGGTTACATCGGCATTGGGCTGGGCATGGCGATTCACACCACCGAATGCCGTGTGGCCCAGCGCATTCACAAGCGCGATCCGGGCCGATGGATTGACGTGGCCTGGGCGCCGCAGCCGGGCCGTCTATTCGATGTCGCCATCAAGGTGCTCGTCAGCACGTCGAAGGGCGTATTCGCCCGCGTAGCGGCTGATATTACGTCCGCCGATGCCAACATTGTCCACATCGCCATGGACGAGGACGTGACGCAGGAATCTACCGTGCTGCGTTTCGTCATCCAGGTCAGCGATCGCGTGCACCTGGCGAACGTCATGCGGCGCGTGCGCACGAACCCGGACGTGATGCGCATCGCGCGCGAGCGGCCGAGTGACGAGCCGCATCATCGCAATACCGAAGGCGGCATGCGGATCGATCGCGAACGCGGCGATTATTAAAGCCTGGCGTTCGCCTCTTGGCGAAAGCGGCCGGCGGAATTGAGTCTGGGTCTGAACTCGATCCGCCACCGCTGAAAAGCGACCTGCGTGCCTGTACCCATTCTGCGTACACAGGGGGCACTTATGAAAACATCAGAACTGGAAGGCGCCGAACTCGACTATTGGGTCGCGCGCGGTTTGCACGACTTCATCCGCGAAATTCATTTCACCGATGGCGGCCAGACGCTGTCCATCCGCGGCAATGACCGTGGCCGGGCATGGGACGGGCGTTTCCTGCCGTCGACATCGTGGGAAGCGGCATCAGTCGTACTGGAGCGCGCATGCCGGCTGGAGATGAACGACCACGGACGGGGCGAAGTCGTGTGCGCGGCGATATTCGGCAAGGCCGGCGCGGAAGTGGAGGGGCGCGGACCGTCGTTACGTATCGCATTGCTGCGAGCGTTTCTGCTGCATGCGTTCGGAGACACGGTGGACGATGAGTTTCCGCATCGTTCGCAAATGCTGCTGGGGGAACGGGCTGAACTGCTGGGTGAGCAGAGCGCGGTGGCGACAGTTGAAGATGCACCGCTGCCGGATGGACGTATCGGCGATATTGGGTCGACTGCGCGGCAGTAAGGGCGTTTGTTGGGCCTCACGCGCTGTTCGTAGGAAAGCTTGTTTCTCGCGTTCGCCGAAAACCGTGCGCCGCATAAGACCGGCGTGCGGATTTCGCTTGCGCAAACGCCCGCACAAACAAAAAGGGCCTTCCGTGAGGAAGGCCCTTCTAAAACTGGTGCGGCTGGCAGGATTCGAACCCACGACCCCTTGGTTCGTAGCCAAGTACTCTATCCATCTGAGCTACAGCCGCGCATGAAACAGGGTAATACAAAAAGCTGATGCGGGAAACGCTTGCGTGAAACAAAAAACTAAAACGCTTTGAAGAAGTGGTGCGGCTGGCAGGATTCGAACCCACGACCCCTTGGTTCGTAGCCAAGTACTCTATCCATCTGAGCTACAGCCGCACGCGAGACCAAGAGTATAGCCAAGCTCTCCCAAAAAAGGAAGGGTTACGCCGCGATTTATGTAATACCGATCGCCTTCGTGTTACCGTGCATAGGAGCTATCTCGCTCCTCTTCACGTTATTTTGAGCGGTTTGCACCATGAACAAAGCATTTGTAAAGGAATCGGACGAGAGCGACGAAGATCTCGACCTCGAGCAACCCGCGGGCGTCCCACCCGGCACCAAGAACTACATCACTCCAGCGGGACATCAGCGTCTGCGCGACGAGTTGCTGCATTTGCTGGACGTCGAGCGGCCGGATGTCGTGAAACTGCTTTCCTGGGCGGCGTCCAATGGCGACCGATCGGAGAACGGTGATTACATTTACGGTAAGCGGCGCCTGCGCGAGATTGACCGGAGGATTCGCTTCCTGACCAAGCGGCTCGACAAGGCGGAAGTGGTGGACAGCAGCCTGCAGGAAAACGTCGACCAGGTGTTTTTCGGCGCAACGGTGGATTACGCCGGCGACGATGGAGAAGTGCACACGGTGAGAATCGTAGGCGTGGACGAAGTGAATCTGGATGTCGGGCACGTGAGCTGGATCTCGCCGATCGCCCGTGCCTTGCTCAAGGCCAAGGTCGGCGACACGGTCACGCTGCACACGCCCGCAGGCGTGCAGCAGATCGATATCCTCGATGTACGTTATCCGGCGAAGGCCTGAAGCGCTTCATCTGAAGCTGTAAGGCCAGAAACCTCAAGAACCTCAAGACGAAAAAAAGGCGCCGCAAGCGGCGCCTTTTTCACATCGGTACAACCTTGAACAAGACTTAGAAGCGGTGGCGAATGCCAACCGTTGCCGAGACTTGGTTCGGGGTCGACGACATGCCTACGCCGTTGATCGGAGCGCCAATGCCGCTGTCGCCCAGGTCAAGCGCGTGAACGTATTCGCCTTGCAGGTACACGTCCGTGCGCTTCGACAGCGAATAAGCTGTTTGCAGGCTGAACTGATGGAACGACGGCTTTTCGCCATCGAGACGAGCATCGGTGTACGTGTACGCGCCTGCCAGGCTCAGGGCCGGGGTCAGTGCATAGTGGGCGTTCAGCTCATAGTTGTTGAAGCGAGCGTAGTTGCCAATCGCGATGTTGCCCGTGTTGCCAACCGTAGCACCGTTGATGCTTGCTGCATCTTCAAGCTTGGTTTGCGTGAACACGAAACCAACCGTTGCCGGGCCGAACGCGTAGTTCAAGCCAGCGCCGAACGTGCGTTGCAGACCTGCGTTGAACGTGTTGTCGCCAGCAACAGCACCGTTGGCGTTGTTGATTGCGCCAGCCGTGATGTTGTTGTTCAGTTGCAAGTAAGCTGCAGCAATGTTCAACGGGCCGTAGTTATACGACGCGCCAACGCTGTACGAGCGGTTGTTCGCGAAACCATCAGCCTGGTTCGAGAAACCATACAACGCGCCGAACTTGAAGCCGGCGTAGTTCGCGCTCTGGTACTTGACCGAGTTGTTGATACGGAACGAGTTGTCGAGGTTGTCGTTGTCGAACGGGTGAGCGAACTGCGTGCCACCGTATTGCGTGCCGGTCAGAGCCAACGGGCCGAGATAGTCGACCACGGAGTCATACTGACGACCCAACGTGACGGTACCAAACTGGTTGCTCGACAAACCAACGAAGGCTTGACGGCCGAATTCGCGACCTTGCTGGCCGAGCGTACCGTTCGCAATGCTGAAGCCGTTTTCCAACGTGAAGATTGCCTTCAGGCCACCGCCGAGGTCTTCAGAGCCGCGCAGGCCCCAACGGCTGCCGTTCACCGCGCCGCTCGTCATCTTGAAGTTATGTGAACCGTTTTGATTGTTCGTGTACGTCAGGCCAGCATCGATCAAACCGTACAACGTCACGCTGCTTTGAGCATGAGCGGCGGTTGCAAATACGCCCGACAGGGCGGCGACCATGAGAGTCTTTTTCATCTTTGTAACTCCGAGAGCAGTTTGGGTCTGACAACCCAGGCTTGAAGGAAACCTTCACTCGACGCGCTGCGAGAGGCGCAGTCAGGTGATTTCGTGTGCCAACAGAAGACACAGTCGTTTCCGGACCAGACGAAGTGTAAAGACGGTGTTACAGAGGTGGCATTCCGATTTACGCAATAAAGTATTCTGCGATCGGCAATGATTAAGAAACGCAATCTAAGCCTTTACTGGCAAGGCTTTGCGGGGGAATGGCGGGGGCGAGTGCGGAGTGTCAACAGGGCTTCGTTGCGCAATTGCGACATGCGCTATCGTTAAAATACAACGCCAATAATCCTAAATGTCGATTGTTGACGGAACAGCAATAGATGATTGCAAGATCTGTTGATGATTGGGAGATAGCGTGCCGCTATACTTGGTTCACTGCTTTCCGAAGCAGACTTTTTCGTTGACGGAAAAGATCTCCAAACTTTGTCGGCGCGACTTCCCAGTCGCGCTTTTTTTTGCCTGAACGGACTCAATGTCCGGAGCCTGCGCCAGGCACTGTTCGCTTAGAGAGCCGCTTCCAACGCTTCTTCTGGCATAGCTTCAGCTTCATTACCAACTTCGAGTAATTCCGATCCGTCGGTGCTATCGAACGTTAGCGGACTCGATATTGTCCAGTCTTCCATCACATAACGGCGTGCATCCATTGGCGAGGACAAGAGGTTCTGCCAATGATCGCCATGCCATGCCGGGTCGAAATCCAGAGCTGAATGCGATTCCACTACTGCCTGGGGCGCTACTAACGTCCTGATCCAGGAAAACATGCTTTTGAGTTCGGTCGTCACAACAATGACCTCCTTTAAAGTGCTTGCAGTACGCTCTTATGATGCCAATAGCGCATTTCGGTAACAAGGCTCGTATACGCTTACGATTCGACTAAATTAGTTACAAGCTAAGTAAATATTTCCTATTTGTCGATATCGACGGTTTAATCCGGAATTATTACGACCGGTTGTTCTCTTTTCATCCGTCGTAATTCGAACGCGCAGGTGGACAAAGATTGGAAGCGCCTCTCTTGCGTCCAGCTGGCTTGGTGGCGGCGAACGGCCTGCAACCACCGGCGCTTGAATTGCGGTGAGCTAAAATGCGCAATCGATCCGCCTTTCCTGCTCGGATCGCGTCCATTCCTCTTTTAGCGGTCAGCGCTGTGCTCCCAATCGTTACTCATAGTCTTAGTCCAGAAACGCTGGTTTTCGTCGATCTCGAAACCACGGGCGGTACCTTCGGCGCGGATCGCATCACTGAAATCGGCGTGGTCGAAGTCGGACCAGCCGGCGTGACGCAGTGGAGTTCGCTCGTCAATCCGCAGCAGCCCATTCCATTCTTTATCCAGCAGCTCACGGGTATCAGCGATTCGATGGTGCGCAACGCGCCGACGTTCGAATCGATTGCGCATGATTTGCTGGCGCGTCTCGAAGGGCGGCTGTTTATTGCCCACAACGCGCGGTTCGATCACGGCTTCCTGCGTAGCGAGTTCAAGCGAATTGGCATGAAGTTCCAGCCCGACGTCTTGTGCACGGTCCAGTTGTCGCGCGCCATCTATCCGGCGGAACGTCGGCATGGGCTTGATGCGCTGATCGAACGGCACGCGCTCGTGCCTGCTGCACGCCATCGCGCACTGGCCGACGCCGATCTGCTCTGGCAATTCTGGCAGCATCTGCATCGCGCATTTTCCGCCGATGTCGTGCATGGCTATATAGGACAGGTTGCCCGGCGTTTCCGGCTTGCCGGCGATATCGACGAGGACACCATCGAGCAGATTCCGGCCGGCTGCGGCATCTACGTGTTTTATGGTCAGGGCGATGTGCCGCTGTATGTTGGACGAAGCGTGCGCTTGCGCCAGCGCGTGCGTGCGCATTTGTCGGGTGTGAAACGTTCGGCGAAAGATCTGCGGCTCGCGGAACTCATCCGGCGTGTGGAGTGGACCGCGACAGGCGGCGAGATTGGCGCGATGCTGGTGGAAGGGCGCTCGGTTGCACGGTTGCGTCCTGCGCATAACCGGCTGTCCAAAGCGCGCCGCGATGACCCGAGCCACGCACCCTGGACGTATCCTGGCGCCATTGCGATACAGGAAACGGATACGACGACCAGCGCGCGGGTGTGGCACGTTGTGGATGCCTGGCAGTATTTCGGCATGGCTGGCTCGCTCGACGAAGCCGCGCAACTGCGCGCGGCAGCGCCTGAGGCATGCTTCGAGTTATCGACGTATCGAATTCTTAGCGAACGTTTGTCGCGCGGACTGACAATCGTGCCGCTTGCCGCCGCCGCGTGCCTGTCAGGCGAGCCGGTCTAGCCGACCGCGCCCACACCACCCGATGCGCACACGTGCGACAACGCTCGCGAGAGCGGTGCGTTCTGGGCGGAATCGTAGCGGGTGAGATGTTTCCAGCGCGCGATGCTGTCGGCCAGCCGTAGCGGGCAGTCGTTGGCATGGCGCAACGGCTCCACGCCAGCCAGCGCGGAGAGTAACGCGTTGGTCACGCTATCGAGCTTCGGCCGGGTATCGCGGGCGAGGTCCGGTGGCGTCCCTTCGGGCGCATGCGACTTCCGCCAATTATCGAAGAGGGCGTTCTGCACGTCCTTGCTCGCCTCAATCTGATCACGAAAGAAAAGCTGCGCAAACGCTGGATCGATGCCGGCGGATTTCGCGCGGCTATCGATAACGGCCAGCAACGCAGCTTCACGGGGTTGATCGGTGATGGGCTCGTGATGCGCCCATTTCCAGCGCGCGACCGGCTCGGCGAGCGCCAGCCGTTGTGACGACAACGCAATGAGATTGGTGAAGGGCGTGTCGTCACCATCAGCGAGAGCCGCCGAGGAACACGCGGTGACGGCAATAACGAAGGCAGCCACGGAAGCCATGGCGCGGAGAACTTGCGGAAGGGAATGGCGAAACATGAATACGGGAACCAGAGCGAGAAAGCCGCAGCTTAACGTATGACGTGTGTGACGGGCAGGGAGCGCGTAGGGTGATACTGAGGTGATCGTGAAACGTGCCACGTTCGTGGCCTTATAAGTGAAACCGGTCGTGCTATTAATACCCGCGTGCGAATCCGTCGCTGCTGCAAAGGCACGCTGCGACGATCAAGCGTACGGAAACCGCGGCTTGCACACCATCTGCAAACACCTTGGGCGTACTGCGCATTTCAACAATTACTTCGGGTCGCACAGGTTACGTTGTTCGTCGAAGAATGCCCGCACGTGTTCGGGCAACTCAGCGAGGAATTCAACCCCGACCGGTTCTTGATCCGGACATTGCACCTTGTCGGGCGTCGGGATTTTCGTCGGCTTGGCGTCCATCATTTTCTCTCCTTGTATAGGTCGATTATCAATCTCGACTCTGGCTTCGCGCTAGCGTCGAATGCGCGGCTGATGCATTTCCATGTTTCTGTGTTGCTTTAACGGAACACCCTTGGCGTGACTTAAGGCTGTGATAATTTATCGTTCAGCAGCCTATATTTTTTCGCGGCCCGGAATCCGTCTCCGACTCATTCTCCGATCACTTCCACTGATTAACTCGTCTTCCGCTTATTGCTGACTTCGCCGATACCTGATGGCAGTGGCGGCAAATATTTCGCAAGTCACTTCAAACCACGGCTGCCTGCCCGGCCGCTTCTGTGTTTGAAAACGCGAGACGTTGCTCAAAAGCGAGTTTCCTAATAGTGATAACGGCACGAATCACTTGTGGTTGACCGTTTTATTCATCTTTAAAAAAATTTAACGTTTTGCTATGTCTGAAAGCGCACGTATTCACGCAAACGAATGTTCGCAAATCACGCGAAAAGAAAGCATCGGGGAAACGACGGGAAGTTTATGAATTACGCTCACTTAAAGTTTCACTTTAAGTACATGAACTTACCGATTGATCCTGAAGATAATTTTGAGACGAGGCTGAAAAATTAAAAAACCCGCGAAGCCTGGAGGCGACGCGGGTTTCTTGAAATGAAGCTTGGTGCCGGAAAGAGGAATCGAACCCCCGACCTTCGCATTACGAATGCGCTGCTCTACCGTCTGAGCTATTCCGGCATCAGAGAAACGAGATTATAAGGACCTTCCGGCGAGTTTGGCAACACCCTACGATCAATTAATTTCCGAGTGATAGCGCGTGACGCGATCGACCTCGTTTTTCGATCCGAGAAACACCGGCACACGCTGATGCAGGTTGGTCGGAACGATGTCGAGGATGCGCTGTTCGCCATCCGTCGCAGCGCCGCCGGCCTGTTCGACGATGAACGCCATCGGGTTCGCTTCGTACAGCAGGCGCAGCTTGCCCGGACGATCGGGCGTGCGTTTGTCGGCGGGGTACATGAACACGCCGCCACGGTTCAGGATGCGGTGCACGTCGGCGACCATCGACGCGATCCAGCGCATGTTGAAATCTTCCTTGCGCGGGCCGTCTATGCCATCGTTCAATTCATTCACGTATTTTTGGACCGGCTCGTACCAGTGACGGCTGTTCGATGCGTTGATTGCATACTCGTGGGTGTCGGCGGGAATCTGCATATTGCTGTGCGTGAGCACCCACGATCCGAGTTCGCGGTCGAGCGTGAAGCAGTTCACGCCGTAGCCCGTGGTCAGCACGAACACGGTCTGCGGACCATAGACCGCATACCCGGCCGCAACCTGCGCCGAACCCGGCTGCATGAACGCCTCTTCGCTCGGCTCCATGCCGTCCGGGCATCGAAGCACTGAAAAGATCGTGCCGATAGACACATTCACGTCGATATTCGACGAGCCGTCGAGCGGATCGAACGTGAGCAGGTAGTTGCCCTTCGGATAGCGGTTCGGAATGGGGAAGATCTTTTCCATTTCTTCCGATGCCATCGCGGCCAGGTTGCCGCCCCATTCGTTGGCTTCGAGCAGGATTTCGTTCGAGAGAATATCGAGTTTCTTCTGCACTTCGCCTTGAACGTTCTCGCTGCCGGCAGTACCCAGCGCTTCACCTAACGCGCCCTTGCTCACCTGATAGCCGATCTGTTTGCATGCGCGTGCGATCACTTCGATCAACAGCCGAAGGTCCGCGGGAAGGTTTTGATGTTCCCGCTGCTGCTCGATCAGATACTTGGTCAGCGTCGTGCGGCGGGAAATAGATGAGGGGGTCGACATTGCGTTGGGCTCCAGGAGCGTAGGACGAATGCCTCAGATTCTACCCGCTCGGAATGTGTCTCCCTATGTCACAGGATATGTCACAGGAATGTGCGCGCCTCGCGCTGCTGGTTTTCTCAACGGTCGAGCGTAAAAAAACCGGCGCCGCAGCGCCGGTTTCCTTGAAGCGAGATGGAATATTGAACGCTTAGCCGAGCGCTTTTTCCACAATCTCGCGCACATCGCGTGATTTCACCTTCGACGCCACCTGTTCCAGCGCGGCGTGCGCCTTCTCGCGCAAGGCGGGCGTGTACCGGCGCCATTGTTCGAGCGTGCGAGCAAGGCGCGCAGCCACCTGAGGGTTCATTGCGTCGAGTGCCACGACCTGTTCGGCCCAGAACGCGTACCCGGAACCATCTGCGGCGTGGAACTGCGCTGGATTCGCACCGCAGAAGCTGAAAATCAGCGAGCGGGCGCGATTCGGATTCTTCAGCGTGAACGCCGGGTGCTGCATCAGCTTGCGCACGATGTCGAGCACGTTGCGCTTCGGTCCGCCGCGTTGCGTGGCTTGCAACGAGAACCATTTGTCGATGACAAGTGGCTCTTTCTCGAAGCGTTGATAAAAGTCGCTGAGCGCGGCATCGGCGACGCTGGTATCGACGGAACCTGACGCGCCTGCCGTCAGCAATGCGGACAAAGCCGCCGACCGGTCCGTCATGTTGTTCGCGGCGTTGTACTGAGCGCTTGCCAGTTCAATGGCGCGGGCGGGGTCGTCGAGCTGGCTCAGGTAGGCGAGGGCCAGATTCTTCAGCCCGCGCTTGCCGGCGTCGTCCGGCGTCGCGCGATATTCGCCCGGCGTGCGGTTCGCCTCGTACACGGCGAGCCAACGGTCGCGCAGGCCCGTGGCGAGGCGGCGGCTAACGAACACGCGTGCCGCGTGAACGGCGGCGGGGTCCGACACAGCCATCTGCTCTGCAAGATATCCCTCCGACGGCAACATCAGCGCCAGTTCCTGGAATGCCGGCGTGAGCGTGTTGTCGTCGAGTACCTGAGCGAATGCGGACACCACTTGGTCGTCGAGCGTCAGTTCCTCACCTTTCGATGCCCGATCCGCCAGCGCAAGCAGTTCGCGCGTGGCGAGGCGCTGACCGGCTTCCCATCGATTGAACGGGTCGCTGTCATGGGCCAGCAAAAACGCGAGCTGCTCGTTGGTGTAGTCGTAATCAACCACTACCGGTGCCGAGAAATTGCGCAACAACGAGGGCAACGGCTCTTCGGTGACATCGGAGAACGTGAAGGTTTGTTCCTGTTCGGTGAACTCCAGCACGCGCGTGGTGCCTTGCGGTTCTTTTTCACCATCGAGCTTCAATGGCAGGTCCGCGCCGCTCTTGCCGATCAGACCGACCGAGAACGGAATCAACAGCGGACCCTTTTGGGTCGCGCGCGCGGCTTCGGACGCTTCGCCGTAGCCTTGCGTGAGCGTCAGCGTGTAACGCTTCGCGGCCGCGTCGTAGCGCGTGCGTACCGTGACCCGGGGCGTGCCCGCCTGGCTGTACCAGCGCTCGAATTGCGCCAGGTCGCGGCCGTTTGCGTCGGCCATTGCGTGGCGGAAGTCGTCGCAGGTGACGGCTTGGCCGTCATGGCGCTCGAAATACAGGTCCATGCCGCGCCGAAAGCCGTCACGCCCGAGCAGCGTCTGATACATGCGCACGACTTCCGAGCCTTTTTCGTAGACGGTCATCGTGTAGAAGTTGTTGATCTCCACGTAGCTTTCCGGGCGTACCGGGTGCGCCATCGGACCCGCGTCCTCGGCGAACTGCATCTGGCGCAGCACGCGAACATCGTCAATCCGCTTGGTGGCGCGGGCCGCGTCGCTGGCCGCGCCCGGTTCGAGTCCGGCGGCCATGTCGGCGGAGAATTCCTGGTCGCGGAACACGGTCAGGCCTTCCTTCAGGCTCAACTGGAACCAGTCGCGGCAGGTCACGCGATTGCCTGTCCAGTTGTGGAAGTACTCATGGCCGACCACCGCTTCAATGTTGCCGAAATCCACGTCCGTAGCCGTTTCAGGATTCGCGAGCACGTACTTCGTATTGAAGATGTTCAAGCCCTTGTTTTCCATCGCGCCCATGTTGAAGTCGCTCACGGCAACAATCATGAAGCGGTCGAGGTCGAGCTCCAGCCCAAAGCGGCGTTCGTCCCATTCGATGGAATGAACCAGCGAATCCATCGCGTGTTGGGTCTTGTCGAGATCGTGAGGTTCGACCCAGACCTGCAGCAGTTTTTCCTTCCCCGAACCGGTCTTCATGCGCTGCTCGAGTTTGACGAGCTTGCCGGCCACCAGCGCGAACAGATAGCTTGGTTTCTTGAACGGGTCTTCCCAGCGCGCAAAGTGCCGGCCATTGTCCAGATCGCCTTCTTCGATCAGGTTGCCGTTCGACAACAGCACCGGGTACGCGGTCTTGTCCGCCCGCAGCGTGACCGTGTAGGTCGCCATGACATCGGGGCGATCGAGGAAATAGGTGATGCGCCGAAAGCCCTCGGCCTCGCATTGCGTAAAGAAATTGCCGCCCGATACATACAGGCCCGACAAGGTCGTGTTCGCGGCGGCGTTGCAGACGCTTTCCAGCGTCAATTCGAACGCGTCGGGAATATTGCTCACCGACAAACCGTTCTCGGTAACGCGGACATCCACGTGCGGGCGCCCGTCCAGCGTCGCTCCAATGAACTCCATCTGCTCGCCGAGCAACTCCAGCGTTGATGCGGGCGCGGCGTCCGGGTTGCGGCGCAGGCGCATGGTGTTGCGCACTACCGTGCGTTCGGGGACGAGGTCGAATTCGAGCGCGACGGTTTCAATCAGGAAGGCGGGCGGCGTGTAGTCGGCGCGGCGGATTACGGCAGGTGCGGTCGAGTTGGACATGACGGTTCTGATTGAGGTGAGCGGGTGCCTTTGCTTCCAGGCGGCCTTGTGTCGGACCATTGTACAAAGGCTCGCGGGATTGTGCGCTCGATTCAGGGTCGGCCGAATGGCCTGTTTCCCGAACTTCACCTACCTGCGACGGTCTTTAAACAGGTGGAATCAGGCGGTTTTCGTATGGTGCATGCGACACTTCACGGCTGCTGGTTTGCACATGACATCGAAACAAAAATCAACAAGACAAATGAGGTCGGCCATGACGTTGGGACGGTTGTACGGGGAATGGAAGGGCGCGGTGCGCGTGGTGCTGATAGCGGGTTTCGCCTTGCTCGGGGGATGTACAACCTATGTTCAGACGCAGGTGGCGGCGTTCTCGGACTGGTCCGGGACCGACGCCACGCGGACCTATGCGTTCGTGCGCTCGGCGCCGCAGCAGAACAGCATTGAGCAACAGACGTATGAAGTGCTCGCCGCAAACGAGCTCGCTAGCCATTCGTTCAAGCAAGTGCCGGACGCTAGCGCGCGTTATCTCGTGGAATTGTCGTATTCCATTCGCGGCGACATGGTCACCGTGCGCCAGCCCGTTTATTACGATCCATGGCCCATGTACGGCGGCTGGTACGGCCGGCCGTACGGATGGGGTGCATACGGCGGCTGGGGCGGATTGGATATGGGACCGGCAGGTTACGTCGACCAAAGCTATCCGATCTTCGTCCATTCGCTGCAGATCCGCATGACCGAGCGCGAAAACGGGCGCGAAGTGTACAAAGTGACCGCAAGCAATTCGGGAGGCGAATCGTCGCTGGTCCGGGCCATGCCTTATCTGATCCGCAGCGCGCTCGCGGACTTTCCGTTGGGCAACGGAACCGTGCGCAGGGTGAAAATCCCGCTCGACAAGACGGGCGGTATCGGCAATGAAGCGCCAGCTGCAACGGCCACGAGCGTTAAGCCTCCTGCGCCAGCGCTCGTTCCGGGGCCAGTTCTCGTGCAGTAGCCAATGATCCAACGCGGCTTTCTGGCTCGAATCGAGAAAAATTTACCGTTGCGGAGGATGGCGACCTGATTCGGCCGCTGCCTTATTTCGGTCCCAGAAACGCTCGAATTGCAATCAAAAATCACCTTTCTTACAGGCATATGGCGAGGCGCCGTTGTATGCAATTAAATTCGAAACGAGATATATTTCGAGCATGAACAAACCCCGCAACGCCCAACCACATGCGCTTCCTGAGCCCGCAACCTGGGATGCGCGGCTCGCCCGGCGTCTCGTTACACCGCTCATCGGCACCCCGATTACACCGAATCACCTGACCACTCTGCGACTGTTGATTGGCATTGTCGGCGCGTATTACCTGTCGGTCGGCAGCTTCTGGTCATGTAGCCTTGGCGCCTTGCTGATTGCGCTCTCGAATTTCGTCGACCATACGGACGGCGAACTCGCGCGAATCAGCGGTCAAACGAGCAAAATCGGTCATTTTTACGATCTTGCGTGCGACTCCTTGGTCACCGTGCTGCTTTTCGTGGGTCTCGGGTTTTATGTGAGCGTGCATCACCCGGCCATGATCGTGTCAGCTGAATGGCTGGGCGGGATCGCGGGCGTTGCCGTCGCGCTGATCTTTTTCCTGCGCATGCGGATTGAATCAATGGCTGGCAAGAGCGGCACGAAGCAGGCCGCCATGGCGGGATTCGAGACCGAAGACGTCTTGTATTTGCTGCCGGTGGTGACGCTGCTCAACGGCATGACGCCGTTTCTGGTGGCTGCCTCTATTGGCGCTCCGCTGTTTGCCGTCTGGGTGGTATTTGATTATCAGCGGGCACTGCGGCGTTTCGCCCGGGCCACGTCGGGTAACAAAGACGCTGATGGTCAAGATCAAGATTTGCAGGCTGTTCAATGAATTCATCCGTCGATTCCTTATCTCCCCGCGCGGTTGGCGGCAAGCCCGCTGAGCGTAAGAGCCTCCACGCGCTCGACGAAACGCTGGCCGCGCATCTGCAGCACCTGTCGCCCGAGCGACAAACCGCGAAGCTGCACCAAACGTTCGATGACCAGGGCGCGTTCCTGTACCTCGACGACTTTCTTCCGCGCGAGTTCACCGAGAAGCTGGTCGCCGCTGTCCATGCCGTCACACCCGCCATCAACCGCAATTATTTGCCGGGACACAAGCAGGGCGGCAGCGTCAGCCGTCACGCAATTGACGAGCTCGCGCCGTTCATTGCCGAGTTGTACCGGTCTCCGGCGCTGATCAGCTGGTTGGAGAAGATCAGCGGCGACACGCTCCAGGAGTCGCCCGCCGACGATCCGCACGCCTACGCGTTGTATTTTTATACGAAAGCGGGCGATCACATTGGCTGGCACTACGACACCTCGTACTACGAAGGCCGCCGCTACACGCTGCTGCTTGGTGTAATGGACGATTCGTCGTGCCGTCTCGACTACGAACTGCACACTCGCACGCCGGAGATTCCCGATCAACCGGGTTCGGTGCAGATTCCGCCGGGCGGCCTGGTTTTCTTCGATGGCGACAAGCTGCGTCATCGCATCACGCCTGCGCGCGCTGGCGAATTCCGCGTCTCGCTGACATTCGAGTACGTGACGAATCCGAACATGCGGCCGTGGCAGCGTTTCATCTCGAACATGAAGGACTCGATCGCTTACTTCGGCTTCGGGCAGGTTTTCCGCCGCAAAGGCGGGAAGAACGGCGCAGCATGAGCCGCGCCGGAACGGTCCTCCTGTCGCTCGGCGTGGTGTTGTTCATCGCGCTGCTTGGCTGGCAGGGCTTCGGTTCCGTCGCGACGGCGCTTGCCGCCGCCGGCTGGGGCCTGCTCGCGGTGGCGGCATTCCATCTGCTGCCTGTCGTGATCGACGCGCTGGCTATCGAAACGCTCTTTCCCCGCAATGAACACGATGTGACCTTCCGCGACGCGCTGTTCGCGCGCTGGACCGGTGAATCGGTGAATAGCCTGATGCCGGCCGGACAGATCGGCGGTCCGATGCTGATGGTGCGCTATCTCTCGCAGCGCGGCATGCGGGCGCGCGATGCCGCGGCAGTTATCACTGTCAGCACGACCATGCAATCCATCGGGCAAATGATCTTCGCGATGATCGGTCTCGCGTTGCTGAGCAGCTATGCGTCGGGCGTGGGCATGCTGTTGCCGGTGCTTATCGTGATCGTGGCGTGCTCGCTGATGGTCGTCGGCTTTTTCTTCGCGCAGCGCAAGGGTTTGTTCGCCCGCGCAACGCGTTTTGCTTCGCAATTTGCTGCGCGCTTTTCGAAGAAGCGCGACTGGTCGTCGCTGGTGTCGCGCGCGGAAGCGGTGGACACCGCGGTGCTTGATCTCTACAGAAAGCCCGGCCCAGTAGCGGCGAGTTTTGCACTGAGTTTGCTTGGCTGGATCGTGGGTACCGGCGAGGTGTGGCTTGCGTTGCATTTGCTGGGCTCGCCGGTCGGCTGGGCCGAAGCGCTGATGCTGGAAAGTCTCGGCCAGGCCATTCGGGGCGCGGCGTTCTTCATTCCCGGTTCGCTAGGCGTGCAGGAGGGCGGCTACTTGCTGCTCGCGCGTCTTATCGGCTTGCCGCCGGAGGCCGCGCTCGCGCTCTCGTTAGCGAAGCGCGCGCGGGAATTACTGCTCGGTTTGCCGGGTATCGTTTATCTGCATTTCGCTGAAAAGGGCTGGCAGCGCCGTCGTCTCGCGCGCGTGCCGGAAATCGAATAAAGCATCACCGATAGGATCAACATGCGCGCAATTATTCTTGCCGCCGGGATGGGTTTGCGCCTGGTTCAGCCGGAAGGGCAGCAAAAGCCGAAGTGCCTGCTGCGTTTCGGCGAGTCGTCGCTGCTCGAACGCCATCTGCAATTGCTGAAGACGGCGGGCGTTGACGAAATCGTCTTCGTGCTCGGCTTCAAGCATGAGCAGGTGGAAGCGGAGCTCGCCGAGATCGACTGGAAACCGCATACGGAAGTGGTCGTGAACCGCGAGTTTTCGCTCGGCAGCGTGTTGTCCGTGCATACGGCGGCGGAAGCACTGACCCGTGGCGGCGACGTGCTGCTGATGGACGCCGACGTGCTCTACGACGAACGTATTCTTGAGCCGCTGGTGGCGGGCGCGGGGCCGCTGAATCGCTTGTTGATCGACCGTGATTTTGAAGCCGGCGATGAACCCGTGAAGCTGTGCGTCGCGAATGGCGTGCCGGTGGAATTGCGCAAGCAAGTGCTGGCGGATTTGCAATTCGACGTGATCGGCGAGTCGGTGGGATTTTTCCGCTTCGACGAAACGGCGGCGCGGCGTCTGGCCGAACTCGTCGCGGGATATGTCGCGACGGGCCGTGCCAACTTGCCGCACGAGGAAGCCGTGCGTGATCTGCTGCTGGAACGCAGCCAGGTATTCGACGTGGCCGACGTAACCGGCGCGCCATGGATAGAAATCGATTTTCAGAACGACGTTAAACGCGCGGCCGACGAAGTCTTGCCGCAACTGCGTCAGCTTGCAGGAGCTCTACGATGAATGCACCGTATCAACTACCAGCGGCCTATGCCCGAAGCCTTCGCCTGCGCGAGATGCTGCAGAGCAATCAGCTCGAATTCCTGATGGAAGCGCACAACGGCTTGTCCGCGCGCATTGTGAAGGAAGCCGGTTTCAAGGCGATTTGGGGATCGGGTCTCACGATCTCCGCGCAGTACGGCGTACGCGACAACAACGAAGCGAGTTGGACCCAGGTGGTCGACACGCTCGAGTTCATGGCGGACGCGAGTGACCTGCCTATCCTGCTGGACGGCGACACCGGTTACGGCAACTTCAACAACGTCCGTCGGCTGGTGAAGAAGCTGGAGCAGCGCGGCATTGCCGGCGTATGTATTGAAGACAAGCAGTTTCCGAAGACCAATAGTTTCCTTAACGGCGAGCGTCAGCCGCTCGCCGAGATGGACGAATTCTGCGGCAAGATCAAGGCTGGCAAGGACTCGCAAAGTGATCCGAATTTCTCCATCGTTGCGCGCGTGGAAGCGTTGATCGCGGGCTGGGGCATGGAAGAAGCGTTGAAGCGCGCCGAGGCTTATCGCCAGGCCGGTGCGGACGCTATCCTGATCCACAGCAAGCTGTCCAAGCCCGATGAAATCCTCACGTTCGCGCGCGAGTGGGCCGGTCGCGGTCCGCTCGTGATCGTGCCAACCAAGTACTACAGCACGCCGACCGATGTGTTCCGCCAGGCCGGCATCAGCACGGTGATCTGGGCGAACCATTTGCTGCGCGGCGCCGCGTCGACCATGCAGGCGATCGCGAAGGAAATCCACAGCAGCGAGACGCTCGTGAACGTGGAAGACCGCGTGGCCACGGTGAACGAAATCTTCCGTCTGCAAGACGCCGAAGAATATTCGACCGCTGAGAGCGTGTATCTGTCGTCGGCGAGTGCATCGCGTAATGCCGTCGTGCTGGCGGCAAGCCGGGGCGCAGGCCTCGAAGCCGTTACCGCCGATAAACCCAAGGTCATGCTGCCTCTCGCAGGCAAGCCGCTGCTGCGCCGTCTGGTTGAGGCGTTCAAGAAAGAAGGGATCAATGACATTACGGTGGTGGGTGGTTATCGCGCCGATGCCATCGATACATCTGGCATCCGGCTGGTCGTGAACGAGAAGCACGCGCAAACGGGCGAATTGGCGTCGCTGGCATGCGCGGCGAAATCGTTCACCGCCGACACCGTGATTTCCTACGGCGATCTCTTGTTCCGCAGCTACATTCTTCGCGATCTGGTCGAGACGGACAGTGATTTCTGCGTGGTCGTGGATTCATCGCAGATGCCGGCAGCCGGGGTGGCATCGACGGATTTTGCGTATTGCTCGACTGCTGACGATCGTGCGTTGTTCGGGCAAAAGGTCTGGCTCGAAAGCGTGACGAGCTCGGCGGGTCCGGCAAATTCGAAGACGCCGCAAGGCCGCTGGATGGGCTTGCTGAACGTGCGCGGCGCGGGGCGTGAACGCCTTGTCGCCATGCTCGAAAAACTGCAACAACGCGATGACTTCGACAAGCTCGACATGGCCGCGCTGCTCAACGCGCTGGTGGCCGCGGACGAAAAGATCGAAGTGCAGTACGTGCACGGCCACTGGCGCGGTGTGAACGACCTCGACGAGTTGCGTCAAGCCGGCGATTTCGCCCACGGACAAGCGCCGTACGGATCGAACGGCTCGGGTTCCGCGGAGGCTGGCGCGTGATCGAAGCTGCGCAATTTGTCGAAGCCGCGCGCGAGCGGGGTTTCGATTGGTACGCGGGCGTGCCGTGCTCGTATCTGACGCCGTTTATCAACTACGTGCTGCAGGATGAGTCGCTGAATTACGTGTCGGCGGCCAATGAGGGCGACGCCGTCGCGCTGATCGCGGGCGTGGCGCTGGGCGCGTCGGGCGTGCATCACGCGCGTCGCGGCATTTCGATGATGCAGAACTCCGGGCTCGGCAACGCGGTGAGCCCGCTGACGTCGCTTACGTGGACGTTCAAGCTGCCGCAATTGCTGATCGTCACGTGGCGCGGTCAGCCGGGTGTCGCCGATGAACCTCAGCATGCGCTGATGGGACCGGTTACGCCGGCCATGCTCGACACCATGGAGATTCCGTGGGAGCTGTTCCCTACGGAAGCCGATGCAATCGGACCTGCGCTTGATCGGGCAACCGCTCATATGGACAGTACGGGTCGCCCATACGCGCTGGTGATGCAGAAGGGCAGTGTCGCGCCATACGAGTTGAACAAGAAAGGCTTGAGCGGCGTGCGTCAGCGCGCAGCGAGCGAACGGGCGAAGGTTGAGACGCTCGAAGGCGCAAGCGAACGCGTCTCACGTCACGACGCGTTGCAGCGCGTGATCGCGTACACGCCGAAAGACTCGACGGTTGTGCTGGCATCGACGGGATTTTGCGGTCGGGAGCTCTACGCTATCGATGACCGCGAAAACCAGGTGTATCTGGTTGGATCGATGGGATGCGTGACGCCGATGGCGCTCGGCCTGGCGTTGTCGCGGCCTGACCTGAACGTGGTTGCGCTCGACGGCGACGGCGCCGCGCTGATGCGCATGGGCGTGTTCGCGACGCTCGGCGCTTATGGGCCGTCCAACCTCACGCACTTGCTGCTGGACAACGGCGCGCATGAATCGACCGGCGGTCAGGCGACGGTATCGCAAGGCGTGGAGTTCGCGCGGATCGCTTCGGCGTGCGGGTACGCGCTGGCGCTGGACGGCGATGACATCTTGATCATCGACCGGTTGTTCGACGCGAAGGACGTCGATGGCGTGCGTTTCGCGCGGTTGTCGATCAACACGGGCACGCCGAGCGATTTGCCGCGCCCGTCGATTACGCCGGAAGATGTGCGTCGCCGGTTACAGGCTCATATTGGACGCTAGCGGCCCACCCGGCACGCTGTTCACCCAAAGGCCGCGCCAACCGATGTTGGCGCGGCCTTTGGTTTAGGGAGCGCGTGTTAATCGTGGCTGACCGTGGCTAATTGTGGCGAATCGCGGTTGCAGAAGATCGCGGTGATAAACGGCGCGACGCGATGAATGACGGCGTCGCTGCCGGCCGCGCGGACCTTTTCCCTGACCGAGTCTTCCCCGCCGATCACGACGGCGCCATAAGCCGAATCGGCGATGGGATCACCGCTGCCCTGCTTGAAAATCGCGTCATTCTTCTGATACCCAACGACCGCAAACACACCGAAATCGAACGCCGTGAGATGACTGCCGCGGCTCGGTTTAAACGCGTTGATCGAATTGGATTCCACACGCATTGGCGTGGTTTCTATCGTGTGGTTTTCCTGAAGCGGCGCGATGAACGCATGCGCGCTCGATTTGCAATCGAGTTGGGCGTCCAGCGCGTAAGCCGAAACCTGCGCGGACGATGCTGCAATAAGGATGAATAAGCCGATGCGGACGGCTTGTGCGAGTGGCTTCATGTTTCGATCCACGCGTCCGTGAGGGACGCGACGTGAGTACGCACACGGCGTTGCGAAAAGCCTAGACTTTAGCCGGAAGCTGGAAAGTGTGCTTAAACAAGTCCTTAGAGCCCGTCTGGCGGGACGCTGCTGGCGTCGATCGCGTTCGGTTTGCGAAGAAATCCGCCGACGAATAATCCTCAGCGGAATTAAGGTGAACTGTGCGAAGGGGTTTGAGAAACGCTCGAACGCGCTTCGTCGCTAAAGATAGTTAAGCGAAATAAAGGCAAGCAAGCTTCAGCGCCGAAGGCAGCGCGCACGCCGGATTTGCCCGGCGCGTGACTGGACCCCCACCCTCAAGCCCACGCGTCGCTCACTAATCCGGACAGCGAACCACAACCCCTCAAGCCGCTGCCAACTCCGGCACCGGCGTACGCCGCGAGTCTCTCCGATGCACACATTTCCCCGCCGCATACGTCTCGAACACGGCGCGGTCGTCGCCGAGCATGGCGAACGCAAACAGCAGTTCTTCCAGCGATTCCGCCCGCGTCGTCCGGCGCGCGAGCAGGGGCGTACCCGTGGGATCCAGCACAACGAAATCCGCCTCGCTGCCGGGCGCAAGCGTCCCGACTTTGTGGGACATATCGAGCACCTGAGCCGCGCCCGTGGTCGCCAGCCAGAACATGCGCGACGCGGTCAAATGATGCCCCGTCAGGCGCGCGATCTTATGCGCTTCGCCCATGGTTTGCAGCATCGAAAACGTTGTGCCGCCGCCAACGTCGGTTGCAAGCGCCACCGGCATCTTCGCGGCGCCGGCCTTTTCTATGTCGAACAAACCACTGCCGAGGAACAGGTTCGACGTCGGGCAATGTGACGCCACCGCGCCGGTTTCGGCCATGCGCTGGCGGTCGGTATCGTCGAGATAGATGCAATGGCCGTAGACCGCGCGCTGACGCAGCAAGTCATAGTGATCGTAGATATCCAGATAGCTCCGATGCCCCGGAAACAGGCTTTCGACCCACTTGATCTCATCGGTGTTTTCGGCGACGTGGCTCTGGATATACACGTCCTGGTGCTTGCGCGCGAGCACGGCGCAGGCTTCGAGTTGCGCTTCGGTAGAGGTCGGCGCGAAACGCGGCGTCAGCGCGTATTCCTGCCGTCCGCGGCCATGCCAGCGCGCGATGAGTTCGGCGCTGTCGTCGTAACCCGATTGCGCCGTGTCACGCAGATACTCCGGGCAGTTGCGATCCATCAGCACCTTGCCCGCGATCATGCGCAGGTTGCGCGACTCGCTTTCGCTAAAGAGGGCGTCGGCGGATTGCTTGTGGACCGTGCAGTAGACAAGCGCCGTTGTCGTGCCGCAAGCCAGCAGTTCATCGATGAAAAAGCTCGCTGTTTCCCGCGCATACGCCGGGTCTTCGAACTTGCGCTCGGTCGGAAACGTGTACGTGTTCAACCACGGCAGCAGACCCGGCGCAGGTGAGGCGATCATGTCGGTCTGCGGATAGTGAATGTGCGAGTCGATGAAACCCGGCACGATCAACTTGTCCCGCAAGTCTTTCACGATTGCATCGGGCGCGATTGCGTCACGCAACGCCGCATACGCGCCCGCTGCCACCACGCGGCCCTCTTCCACCAGCAACAGGCCGTCGGTTTCATGCACGGCGTTGTCATCGGAAAAAGCGGGGTCGTCGCGGAAAGTGAGAAGCTGTGCGCGGTAAGCGGTCTGAGTCATGGGTGAAACGTCTCCAGTAAAGCGGGTCAACGCCCTTATAGCTGTGTCAATAACAGCAACGACAGCGCGGCGACAATCCACATCGCCGGCTTGATTTCTTTTCTGCGGCCGGTGAACGACTTGATCACGACAAACGCGAGGAACCCGTACGCGATGCCATCGGTGATCGAATACGTCAGCGGGATCAGGATCATGGCGAGGAAGGCGGGAATGGCTTCGTCGAAACGGCCCCATTCAATCTTCGTGATCGATTCCATCATGAACACGCCGACCAGCACCAGCGCGGGCGCGGTTGCAATGGCGGGCACCAGCGAGAGCAGCGGCGAGAGGAACAGGAAGGGCAGGAAACACAAGCCGGCCACGACTGCGACCAACCCCGTGCGGCCACCGGCGGAAATGCCCGCCGCCGATTCTATGTACGCATTCGCCGGGCTCGTGCCGAGCGGCGCGGAGACCAGCGCGGCGAACGAATCGACGATCATCGACTGGCGGATATTGCGCGGGTTGCCGTCTTTATCGTAGAGCTTGCCGGCTTCCGAGATCGCCATGAACGTGGAGAGCGCGTCGAAGAACGACGTGAACAGCATCACGAAAATAAACGGCCAGTAGATCACCTTCAGCGATCCGAGCAGGTCCAGTTGACCGACCGCCGAGAAGTCCGGCGCCGAGAACAAACCGTTCCAGTTCACGAGCGTTTTCGTGGCGATCGCGGCTGGCCAGTAAGCGGTGCCGTCGCCCCAGAAGCGGCCGATGGGAATCGCCATCACGGTCGTGAAAATGATGCCGATCATCAACGCGCCGGTTACCTTTCGTGCAACCAAAATTGTGGTCAGCGCGAGGCCGATCAGGAACGTGATCACCACTGGATTCAGCGATGCCGAATGCACGATCGTCACCGGATCGCTGATCACAAACTTCGCGTTGACCAATCCGATCAGGCTGATAAACAGTCCGATGCCACATGAAACCGCGTGACGCAGGTTCGCCGGAATAGCATCGACGACCAGCTTGCGCGCATTGAACGCCGCGAGCACTGCGAAGATCACGCCGGCCCAGAATACGCAGCCGAGTGCGGTTTGCCACGGCATCTTGCCGCTATGAACCATCACGAACGCGAACAGCGCGTTCATGCCCATGCCGGGCGCGACGAGTACCGGATTGCGAGCGTAGAGTCCCATCGCGCAACTGCCGAGGAAACTGACGATCACGGTAGCCGTTAGCGCAGCAGGGAAGGGCACGCCGGCCTGCGACAGAATCCCGGGATTGACGACGATGATGTACATCGCCGTGAGGAAGGTCGTGATGCCCGCAACAATCTCGGTCTTCGTGCGCGAACCCGCCGCACGGATGCCGAAGAAACGCTCGAGCGTGGTTGTGTCGTTGGTAATCGTAGCCATGACGTTCTCGCTCACGCCGCCGTGTGCCAGTAGGCGTCGAGTTTTGCGACCATCGCTTCGCGTTCGGCATCCGTTACGAACGACGCTTCCAGGCTGTTTTTCAGCAGCGTGTAACACTCGGCGTCATTGAGATTCAAGGCGTCGAGAATCGCGAAATAGTTGGCGTTCACGTAGCCGCCAAAATACGCGGGGTCATCGGAGTTGATCATCACGGCCACGCCCTGATCCAGTAGCGCCTTGAGCGTGTGTTTCGCCATGTCATCGAAAACGCGCAGCTTCAGGTTC
Organism: Burkholderia sp. S171; assembly: GCF_009766085.1. Taxonomy (GTDB): domain Bacteria; phylum Pseudomonadota; class Gammaproteobacteria; order Burkholderiales; family Burkholderiaceae; genus Caballeronia. Next base: position 224,635 of record NZ_LMUF01000030.1, read on the forward strand.
GACAGCGGGCAGACGGTGAGCGCCACGCGCGAATCCGCGAGACGAGCGACCAGCGCCGGGTCTTCCATGCTGCGCACGCCATGATCCACGCGATCCACCTTCAACAGGTCAAGCGCTTCGTACACATAAGCCGGCGGACCTTCCTCGCCCGCATGCGCCACGAGCTTCAATCCCTTCTCACGCGCTTTCGCGAACACGCGTTCGAACTTCGAAGGCGGATGGCCGCGCTCGGAAGAATCCAGACCGACACCAATCAGCCTATGCTTGTACTGATCGAACAGGGGCAGCGCTTCGTCGAACGTTTTAAGCGCATCGTCTTCCGGCAGATGGCGCAGGAAACACAGGATCAGCTTGCTCGTCAAACCGCGCCGCTCACCTTCAGCCAGCGCGCTTTCGATACCCGCAACCGCCGTAGCGATCGATACACCGCGTTCGGTATGCGTCTGCGGATCGAAGAAAATTTCGGTGTGCGTGACATGATCGGCCAGCGCACGTTCGACATACGCGAGGGTCATGTCGTGGAAATCGCGCTCGTGCAGCAGCACGCTCGCGCCCGCGTAGTAGATGTCGAGGAACGATTGCAGGTCGGTGAACGCGTAGGCCGCCCGCAATGCGTCGATGGAATCGTACGCGAGCATCACGCCGTTGCGTTTCGCGAGTTCGAAGATCAGCTCGGGCTCGAGCGAACCTTCAATGTGAATGTGGAGTTCGGCCTTGGGCGCGCGGGCGATCTTGTCAGCGAGAGTGGGATTCATGCTTGTCTTGTGCTTTAAAAGGTCTGGATCACGCGGTTTGCGGATGCTGCGCGGAATTGTAGCTGTGCGCGGCGCGTTCCTCGACCTTCTGCAGCAACTGCGCTGCCACCGATACGGCAATCATTTCCGGCGCTTTATCGTCAATGCCGGGCACGCCGATCGGGCACGTCATGCGCCCGATGTGCATGGGGTCTATTCCCCGCGACGCCAACCGGCGTTCGAACTGCATTTTCTTCGTATGCGAGCCGATCATGCCGAAGTAGGCGAAATCGCCGCGCCGGAGAATACGCTCAGCGAGCGCGAGATCGAGCGCGTGGTTGTGCGTCATCACCAAAAAGTAACAATTGGCCGGCGCTTCGTCCACGGCGGATTCCGGGGTCCCGCTGGCGTCCATCGTGACGTTTGGCGGGAGCCGGTCCATGGGCGGGAACGTCTCATCGCGCTCGTCGACCCACACCACGCGACAGGGCAGATTTGCGAGCACCCTGACCAGCGCCGCGCCCACGTGGCCGGCACCGAACAGCACTACTTGAAACTCGCGCAACGCGATGGTTTCGGTCAGCAATGCGCCGCTGTCATCGAAACCCGCGCCATCCCAGAGCAGGCAATCGGGGCCGGCGACGCCCGGTTCCGGATCGGAGATCATCACGCCGTCGGGGATCGGGCCGAAGCCGACGCTGCGCACCGTGGATAGCCCCTGCGCCATGCGTTTGTTCAACGACGTGACCCAGCCGAGATCGCCTATATCCAGCCGCTCGAACGCCAGCACGACTGCGCCGCCGCAGCATTGACCGAGGCTTGGGCCGAGCGCGAAACGCTCGAGCCGACGCATATGCGGACTGCGCGCGCCGTCTTTCAGCACCTGCCGCGCGGTTTCAATCGCTTTCCATTCCAGATGGCCGCCGCCGATGGTGTGGCGTGCATCGTCACGTGTGACGATCATCTTCGTGCCCGCTTCGCGCGGCGCCGAGCCTTCCACGCGCGCGACCGTCACCAGCACGACGGCGTCGCCGTGTGCGAGAAGGTGTTGCAGATCGTGTAGCCAGGCTTGCATCGAATAGGCTCCGGGTTGGTTAGTTGACCAATACTGTTTGAGCGGCATCAGGAGCCGCGACGAGCGCTTTCGCGGCCTGAGCGTCCAGCGCGTTCAGGATCGATTCAGGCGTGGCCGGGGCGCGCAGCACGGGCGCATCGGTTGAATCGGGCGCGACCGATGCCACCGCGGCGCGTATTGCCAGCAATACCGAGAAACCGAGCAGCAACGGCGGTTCGCCCACGGCTTTCGACCGGAACACGGTCGGCTCGACGTTCTGGTTATCGTAGAGCGCGACGTTCATCGCGGCCGGAATGTCGCTCACCGATGGAATCTTGTACGTGGACGGCGCGTGCGTCATCAGGCGGCCGTCACGATTCCACCAGAGCTCTTCCGTCGTGAGCCAGCCCATGCCCTGGACAAAACCGCCTTCCACCTGGCCGATATCGAGCGCCGGATTGATCGACTGTCCCGCGTCGTGGAGGATGTCCGCGCGCAACAGGCGCCACTCGCCGGTGAGCGTGTCCACGACCACTTCCGAGATCGCCGCGCCATACGCGAAGTAGTAGAAGGGCTGGCCGGTCAGCGTTTTCGAATCCCAGTTGACCTTGGGCGTGGCGTAAAAACCATCCGACCACAACTGCACGCGCGACAGATACGCTGCCCCGACCAGTTGGTCGAAGGGCATCTGGCCGCCGTTCGACTCGACCACGCCATCGTGAAAACGCACGTCTTCCGCGCGTCCGCCGAGCTGCTTCGCCGCGAGTTCTGCAAGGCGTCCGCGAATGGTGAGCGCGGCGGCTTCGGCCGCCTTGCCGTTCAGATCGCTGCCGGTGGACGCGGCGGTGGCCGATGTATTCGCGATCTTCGAGGTATCGGTAGCGGTCACGCGCACGCGCGACAACGGCACGCCCAGCGCATTCGCCACGACCTGCGCGACCTTGGTGTTCAAGCCCTGGCCCATCTCGGTGCCGCCATGATTGACGAGCGCGGAGCCGTCTTTATAGACATGCACGAGCGCGCCGGCCTGATTCAGGAACGGCACGTTGAAGGAGATGCCGAACTTGACCGGCGTGAACGCGATGCCCCGCTTGAGCACGGGACTCGTTGCATTGAAGGCGGCGATCGCCTCGCGTCGCTGCAAATATTCACTCGATGCCAGCAGTTCGTCGGTCAGCGGCGCGATGATGTTGTCTTCGACGGTCTGGCCGTAGGGCGTCACGTTGCGCTCGGTGATGCCGTAGTAATTCACGCGGCGGATATCGAGGGGATCGCGCTTAAGACGGTGCGCGATTTCATCCATCATGATTTCCATCACCAGCGCGCCTTGCGGGCCGCCGAAGCCGCGAAACGCCGTGTTCGACTGCGTGTTGGTGCGGCAGCAGAGCGCGGTGATATCGACGTCCTGCAGGTAATACGCGTTGTCGAAGTGACAGACGGCGCGCGTGGCCACCGCGCCCGACAAGTCCGCCGAATAACCCGCGCGCAACGCGATTTCCACGCGCGCGCCTTGCAAGCGGCCGTCGTCATCGAAACCGGCTTCATAGGTGTAGATGGCGTCGTGGCGTTTGCCGGTGATCATGAAGTCATCGTCACGATCCGCGCGCAATTTCACCGGCCGATGCAGCAGGTGCGCCGCCAGCGAAGCGATGCACGCGAAGACGCCCGACTGCGATTCCTTGCCGCCAAAACCGCCACCCATCCGGCGGCATTCGCAGATCACGTTATGCGTCGGCCAGTCGAGCATATGTGCGACCAGATGCTGCATTTCACTTGGATGCTGCGTGGAACTGTAGACGAGCATACCGTCCAGTTCCTTCGGAATGGCGTAGGCCACCTGCCCTTCGAGATAGAACTGCTCCTGCCCGCCAACCTCGAATTCACCTTGTAGCCGATGCGCCGCCGACGCGATTTTTCCGTCCGGATCGCCGCGTTTCAGATGCAGCGGCGGCAGCACGAACTGCTGCTTCGCGCGCGCTTCCCGCGGCGTCAGGGTGGCTTCGCGCGGTTCATATCGGATCACTTCTTCGCTTTTGGCGAGCGCTGCCGCGCGGCGCGCGAGATCGTGCGTTTCCGCGATGACCACGAACACCGGTTGTCCCAGATACAGCACTTCATCTTTAGCGAGGATCGGGTCGTCGTGGAGCACCGGGCCGCAATTGTTCTCGCCGGGGATGTCGTCGGCGGTGAACACGGCGATCACACCGGGCGCAGCCAGAACCAGGTCGAGATTGATCGAGACAATGCGAGCATGCGCATGCCGCGACAGACCAAGCGCCGCGTGCAGCGTGCCGCGCAGCTCGCCGATGTCATCAACGTAAGTCGCTTCGCCGCTTACATGCAGGCCCGCCGACTCGTGCGGCAAGCCAACGCCGATCGATGCGCGCTCCGGTGTGCTCGTGGCGGCTCGCAGTGCGAGTGCGTCGGCGGCAGCACGGTCGATGTGGTGTGGATCGGTACGCTTGTTCATCGCGTGGTCCTTGGGGCTTGGTGCGGTGTCATGTCGCGCATTGCACGTCGAATGCGAACGCGTTGACGTCGCGGAGTGCGAGCGGCGAATCCTCACGGGTCTCGAGGAAGAAACGCCACAGCACATTGCGCGCCACTTTGCTGCGGTACGCGCTTGACGCCCGCATGTCGGTGAGCGGCTGGAAGTCGACGTCCAGCGCGCGCATGGCGGCTTGCACGTTGGCTTCGTTCCACTCTTCGTTCACCAGCACGGCTTCCGCATTCGATGCCCGCTTGGGCGTGGCCGCCATCCCGCCAAACGCGAAACGCGCCGATGTCACGCGGGTGCCGTCGAGCGTCACGGCGAACGCGGCGCACACAGCCGAGATGTCCTGGTCGTAGCGCTTGGAGATCTTGTACGTCCGGAAGCGCAATTTCGCCGATGGCAACGGCACGCGAATCCCCGCGACGAATTCGCCCGTTTCCAACGCGGATTTCTGATATCCGAGATAGAAGGTATCGAGCGGCATCGTGCGGACCTTGGCGGCTTTCTGCAGCACGATTTCCGCATTGAGGGCAATCAGTGCCGGCATGGAATCGCCGATAGGTGAACCGTTCGCCACGTTGCCGCCGAGCGTGCCGGCGTTGCGGATAGGGCGCGATGCAAAGCGCGTCCACAATTCCGCCAGTTCCGGATAAACGGCCGAGAGCGCGCCGTATGAGTCTTCCAGCGAGGCCGCTGCACCGATGCTCAGCCATTGCCCGTCGCGGGTGATCGACTTGAGCTCGTTCACATTGCCGATATACAGGACGTCGCCGAGATTGCGGAATTGCTTGGTGACCCACAGGCCGACGTCGGTGCTGCCGGCCAGGATGCGCGCGTCGGGATGGTCGGCGCGCAAGCGGGCAAATTCGGCGAGCGAGACGGGCGCGAAGAACGTCGGGTGGCCAAATGCAGCGCCGCGCGCGTCGGGTGCCGAGTATTCGAGTGTTTCCTTGCGCTGGATGCTTTGGAGCTGGCGTTTGAGCGCGTCGCGATCAAACGGCGTGCGAGGGTACTCGAACATTTTCTGCGATGCATCCACGATCGGCCGATAGCCCGTGCAGCGGCAGAGATTACCGGAGAGGGCGGCGTTGATTTCGTCGCGGGTGGGCAGGCCGGCATCGGCGGGCTGAGTCTGATACAGCGCCCACATCGACATCACAAAACCGGGTGTGCAGAAGCCGCATTGCGAGCCGTGGCAATCGACCATGGCTTGCTGGACCGGATGCAGCGTGCCGTCCTCGGCGCGCAGGTCTTCAACCGTGAAGAGCGCCCGGCCGTCTAGTGTAGGCATGAACTGGATGCAGGCGTTGACGGCTTTGAGGACGGGTTGGCCGTCCACATCGAGTTCACCGATCACCACCGTGCAGGCACCGCAATCGCCTTCCGCGCATCCCTCTTTGGTACCGGTGCATTGGTCGTGCTCGCGCAAATGCTGGAGCACCGTACGGGAAGCGGGTACGTCGTGCACTTCGCGCAGGGCGTTGCGCTGGAAGAACCGGATGGTTTGCGTTGTCATAAAGAAGTCCAGGACATTGCGGATCGGGCGCGCGTTACGCGAAAATCGGCGTCGGATTCAATAGAAACCGGGCCGAAAGAGCGCACGTGGATCGCCATCCAAAGATAACGATATCACCGCAATATCTCAAAAATATTCCGGCGAACGTATCAAGACTATGTGAAGAGCCGGATGAGGGTCGGCGGAGAAACCGCCAAAACCCGCGCGGAAGGACATTGAGGGGAGGGATTGCGATAAAACGAGAGGGCGAGGACGTGGCTCTGACCGCGTGGTGTCCAAGACCGGCGGATTGGACAATAGCAATGGATGTTCGTGCGCGATGGCGCTGCAGACAGCACGACTGCGCAATAAGCCGTTTTAGGTAGGGCTGAGGCACGGCGGTCCCAGCGTCTGCGGAAAGCGGGTGCAGTTCAGCCAAGGTCTAAGGTCCGAACCGCACGCAATCCGCATTCAACCCGCGCGCAACCGCCGCTTGCTCCACAAACTGCCGGCGACAAACAGGAAGATCACCGCAAACGCGATAAGACCCCATTGCGGAAGCGAGAACCCGAAAATGGGCGGATAGGGCGTCTCGCACAGTCCCGCGACCTTGAAGACCTGGGGCAGCCACTGCGCAGGCGGAAGAGAATCCACGACGGGCTGGAGGGCATCGAACCCGCAGCTGAATCCCGGATGCGCCTGCACATAAACGTGCCGTCCGGCGGCTACCACGCCTCCGAGAGCGGACAGTGCAACCAGCGTTTCAAGCAGCGCGATCCCGCGCCATCCCCGGAACGAAGCGCCGAGCAAGGCAAAGACCGCGATTAGCACGAAAAAGTAGCGTTGAATAATGCAAAGCGGGCAGGGATCTTCACCTTTGATGAACTGAAGATAAAGCGCTCCGCCCACGAGCCCCAGAGAGATCACAGCGAGCAAGACCAGCAATCGTCGTTCGCGGCGAATCCCGCGGTCGTCGTGGTGCATGGTGAAATGATTCAAGGAGTTGTTCATATTTTCCGAATTGTTCGAGAAAAAAACACCTGAAAGCGCATATCCGGCGACGGAATTCTATCGCGATCGCGGTCGCCAGGCGGTTTCAGGCGGGGCATCAGCGGCTCAGCGCGTAGTTTCGAGTACTGCTTCCACGGCGCGACCGATGGAGAGCAGCGCGTCGTCGCCGAACGGCGCCCCGGCCAGCATGAGCCCGACCGGCGCTTCGCCCCGCGGATGGCACGGCAGCGACAACGCGCAACTATCGAGGAAATTGAAAACGGAGGGGTTGCGCAGGATCAGCGCATTGGTCCGGCCAAATGCTTCGTCGTCGTGTTCGAGGTCGGCCACACGCGGCGGCACGACCGGTACGGTCGGACACACAATGGCGTCGAACCGCTGCCACAGCGCGCGCGCCTGCTCGATCATCACGGCGCGTGCCTGCAGCAAGTCGATGTAATCAGCCGCGCTGGCGGGCTGGCCTTTCAGGATCCGCACGCGCACGCGTGGATCGTATTGATCGGCGTGTGCCTGCAGTAGCGGCCGATGCCATGCGTAAGCCTCGACTGACGCAAAGCTGAACCGGTTGATCTCCGCGAGCCGCTCGAGCGGTGCGAAACGCACGTCTTCCACCAGCGCACCGGCTGCCGACAAATGTCCGATTGCAGCGGAGTAGGCGCTCGCGACCGTTTCGTCGACACCGTCCATGACGTAGTTCGTCAACACGCCAAGACGCACGCCGTCCAGCGGCCGGGTCGCGGGCACGCCGGAGTCTCGTCCGGCCAGGATGCGGTCGACAAGCGCGCAGCACGCCACCGACAACCCGATTGGCCCGAACGAGTCGAGCGTGGTGGAAAGCGGCACGCCTCCTTTCGTAGGCACGCGGGCGGCGGTCGGCTTGAAGCCGGTGAGTCCGCAAAGCGCGGCCGGGATGCGAATGGAGCCGCCGGTGTCGGTGCCAAGTGCGATGGCCGCCATGCCGTCGGCCACCGACGCCGCCGCGCCTGATGACGACCCCCCGGCAATCCGCTCGTCGCCCGCCAGATCGCTTCGATACGGCGAGTGCGGCGTTCCGTAGTGCGGGTTCAGCCCGAGCCCGGAGAACGCGAATTCGCTCATGTTGGTGCGCCCGACGATCACGCCGCCCGCCCGCCGCAGCCGGGCAACGGCGACAGCGTCGGCCTTGGCAGGCAGCGCGTCGGCCAGTACACGCGAGCCGGCGCGCGTCACCTGGCCTTCGATATCGAAGAGATCCTTGATCGACACAGGAATGCCCGCCAGCGGCGAGAGGACGATGCCTGCACAGCGCAATGCGTCGTGGGCGTCGGCGGCGGCGCGTGCGCGCTCTGCATCGACGTGCAGGAAGGCAACGGCTCCCTGCCCCGAAGGGTCTGCAATGCGTTCGAGCGCCTGCTCCACCAGCTCGCGGCTGGTGGTTTTGCCGTCACGGAGCGCGGCGGCGAGTTGTGCGAGAGGCGCGAACTGAGGCGAAGTGATGGGCATGATGTCGAGAGAAACCGGTGGCTTGACGGGCTACAAATGGAAGGACGAGCGTTTTTCACAGAGCGCGAATGCGGCACGGTGAACGAGCCCGTTCGTACCGTTGCGTTGTTGCATTGCCATGCTGGAAGCCGCAATAAACGCCTGAAGTAACTTGCCCAAAAGTGGCTGTCATTCTAAGCCAGCCCAGTAATAAATACTCGACGCGGCGCGCGTAACGCTTGATAAACCGGGCTCCTCGGCCATTCGGCTGATAGCGCCGTTACTGCTTCTTGCCTCAAGCTTGGTGAGTCCCCGCAGGCGGTCTTTTGCGGTGGAAAGCAACAGTTCTGTAAAAACCCAAGCGTTTGGGTTTACTTGCGCACAGCTAACGGATAGAGTGACTACATGCCAACGATTTTCCGCATCGGCGCTGCCCGCGTCGTGATTTATTTAAACGACCATCAACCAGCTCACGTGCATGTGCTTGATGGCAAGCAACACGCCATCTTCAATCTGCACTGTCCGGCTGGACCGCCGACCTTGCAAAAGAATCACGGCTTTTCGCACGTTGATGCCAATACCTTCGCCCGCCGGATGCAAAACGTAGTCGGCTCGCTGTGCACTGAATGGAAAACACTTCATGACTGCTTTTGTTGATATCACCGAACACGAGATGCGCGAAGCCGAAGAGCGGATGAGCACGCACATTGCCGAGCATCCGGTCGCCCTGTCCGCCTCGTTTAATCCGGTAGACGGCAGGGTGGCTATCGAACTGTCGAATGGCACATTGTTCGCCATTCCCGCGCGAATCATTCAGGGTTTGGAAAATGCTTCGGACAGCGACCTGAAAACGATCGAAATCACGGCGTCCGGCACAGGTCTGTATTTCCCTATTGTCGACGCCGACATGCTCGTAGCGCCGTTACTTGCCGGTGTGCTGGGGTCGCGATCCTTCATGGCCAAGCGATTGGGCAAGGAGGGCGGGGCCAGCCGCAGCGAATCCAAAGCGGCCGCCGCCCGCGCAAATGGCGCGCGCGGCGGCCGGCCCCGCAAGATCGAGGTGGAAAGCGAGGAGCGTGAGGGTGGTGGGGCGCTCGGGAAGAAATAGCCCGGGAGATAACAACGCAATCCCGAACTCAACCCCGAACGCGACTGCGCGCGTGTATCTGCCTCACGCGGCGCAGCGATGCATTCAAGGCACGCGATCCACCTCGGCGGGAATCTCTCGGGAACCTTCGGGAGGTGCAATGAGCGCATTCCCCTTTGCGCCGCGCCGCCATCTTCTCGTCACCCACGCGCCGAAGTCATCAAGGACCGTATAAGCCACGGGCACGACCACGAGCGTCAACAAAGACGAGGTGATTACGCCGCCAATCACCGTCTGGCCAAGCGGTCCCCGTTGCTCGCCGCCTTCGCCCAGACCCAGCGCGAGCGGCAGCATGCCGAAGATCATCGCGAGCGTGGTCATCAGGATTGGGCGCAGCCTGACGCGTGCTGCTTCCAGCAGCGCGTCGGTGCGGGTCATCGGGTGGCCTTTTCCCGTCGCGTCGAGCAGGGTGCCGCGCCGTGCCTGGTTCGCGAAGTCGACGAGCAGGATCGCGTTCTTCGTGACAAGGCCCATCAGCATGATGAAGCCAATGATCGAGAACATGTTGAGCGTGCTCCCGAACAGCAGCAACGCGAGCAGCACGCCCACCAGCGTGAGCGGCAGGGCCGTCATGATCGCGAGCGGTTGCAGGAAGCTGCCGAATTGCGACGCGAGGATCATGTAGATAAAGATCACGGCGAGCACCAGCGCCTGGACCGCATAGATGAACGACTCGTTCATGCTTTTTGTCGAGCCGCCGAAACGGTATCGGTAGCCCGCGGGAAGGTGCATCTCGTCGAGGGTTTTCTTCACATCGGCGGCGACTTCGCCCGGCGAGCGTCCCATGACGTTCGCCGAAATCTCGACCTCCCGCGACAAATCCCGTCGGCCGATCACATCCGGCCCGGTCGTCTCGGTGATCGCGGCAACCTGTCGCAAGGGCACGAGTACCGGCGCGCCGTTGGCGTCGGTGCGGCTAGTGGCAATCATCAACTTCGACAGGTCAGAAACGTTTCGGCGTTGTGCCGAGGGCAAACGCACGCTCACGTCGTAATCCTGATCGTCGGGCGCGCGCCAGGTGCTGATTGCGTCGCCGGACAGCAGCGGGCGCAGCGCCTGACCGATTTCTGCTACGCCCACGCCCAGGTCCGACGCGAGTTCGCGACGGACGTCGATGGCAACAATGGGTTTATCGTCCTTCAGGCTCGCGTCCAGATCGACCAGACCGGGAATCTTCCGCAAGCGCTGCTGTGCTTCGGCGGACAGACGCCGGAGTTCGTCCAGGTTGTCGCCTTGCAGGCTGAACTGCACGGCCTTGCTCGACCCTGCGCCGTCGGGCATGCCGATCTCGGTCACTACGATCCCGGCAATGCTCTGCAGGCGCGTGCGGAACACCTGATTCAGTTCCAGCACGCCGCGGGTGCGTTCGCGGCGCTCTTTCAGGCGCACGGTGATTAGCGCGTTGTTCTTGCCCTGCGCGTTGCCGGAGTTGATCGTCGCGTAGCTGTAGCGAACCTCGGGGTATTGGGCGAGCGCGGCTTCGACCTGCCGGACTTTCTCGGCGGTTGCGTCCAGGGATGTTCCCACGGGCGTGTTCAAGCCAATCTGCGTCGTGGAAAAATCGGCGTTCGGTACGAATTCGGTGCCGATAAGCGGCACGAGGAACAGGCTGCCGACAAAGGTCGCGGCCGCGACCGAGAGGGTGATGATGCGGTGCCTGAGCGACCAGCCGAGCAGCCGCTGATAGAACCGCGCGAGCCGTTCGACGCCGCGCTCGAAGAAGGCGAGCAAACGCGCGAGATGGCGCGTGCCGCGCACGTGCAGTGCGGGATCGGGCCAGATCGACGAGAGCATGGGGTCGAGCGTGAACGAGACGAACATCGAGATCAGCACGGCGGCCGCGACCGTCACGCCGAACTGGTGAAAGAACCGGCCGATGATGCCGCTCATGAACCCGACCGGCAGGAACACAGCGACTATCGAAAACGTCGTGGCGAGTACGGCGAGGGCAATTTCCTTCGTGCCATCGAGCGCGGCCGTCCGGTGATCCGAACCAAGCTGAACATGCCGGACGATGTTTTCGCGCACCACGATTGCATCGTCTATCAGCAAGCCCACGCACAGAGACAACGCCATCAGCGTGATAACGTTGATCGTGAAACCCGCTGCGAACATGAACGCAAACGTGCCGATCAACGCGATCGGCAGCGTGAGCCCGGTGATCACGGTGCTGCGCCACGAGCCGAGGAACAGGAACACGATCGCGATGGTCAGCAGCGCGCCCTCGAGCAACGTGCCCTTGACTTCGTTCACGCTGTTTTCGATATCGAGCGACGAGTCGTCGGTGATATCCAGCTTGACGCCCGGTGGCAGCGCCTTTCGCAGCGCTTCCACTTCGGCCCGGATGCCATGCGCCACGTCGACCGTGTTCTCGCCCTGCGCCTTGACCACCGATAAAAACAGCGCGCGGTTCCCGTTCAGCAGCGCCATGCTGTCGGGCTCTTCCTGCCCGTCGACCACTTGCGCCACCTGATCCAGCGTGACGGCATGTCCTGCATTCGACGCGCCCCGGCGCGCGACAATAATGCGTTTGAAGTCATCGGGCGTCTGGAAGCGGCCCTTCACCTGGACGGTCTGTTCAATCCCTGCCGATGTCAGCGGCCCGGCTGGAATCTCCTGATTCTCGTTCTGCACGGCGCGAATGACTTGGTCTACGCCAACAGAGAGTGCCTGCAGCTTGTCCGGACTGACATCAATACGAACCTGCCGTTTCACGCCGCCCACAATGCTCACCGAGCCCACGCCGCGCACTGTTTCCAGGCGCTTGCGCACGATCTGGTCGGCGGCGGTCGTCAAGTCGCGCGTGCTCAGCGCTGAGCCTGGGCCGTTGGATACGGCGACCGTGACGATCGGCATGTCGGCCGGGTCATAGCGCAACACGCGCGGTTCCTTCACGCCGTCGCGCAGGTCGGGCCTGATCAGCGCCACTTTGTCGCGGACGTCCTGCGCGGCCTGCATGACGTTGACCGAGAGATCAAACTGGACGATCACGACCGACAAAGCGTCGTAGGAGTGCGATGAAATCTCGTCGATACCGCTGATCGTGTTAACCGCTTCCTCGATCTTGCGCGTGACGTCGGATTCCACCGACTCCGGCGATGCCCCCGGATACGCTGTCTGGACGACGACCACGGGAAACGTGATATCCGGAAACTGATCGACCTTCAGGCGCTCGTATGAGAACAGGCCGATCACGAGAAACGCCGCCATCATCATGGCGGCGAACACGGGATTATTGATGCTGACGCGCGTGAACCACATGGCTTGCGGCTCCGCTATTGAGCAGCGGGCGAGGAAGCCGCTGCGGCCGCCGTGGCTGCCGTCGGTAAAGCGGCGGACGAGACTAATCCAACCATACGCACCGTGCTGCCGATGCGCAACGCGCCGAGGTTATTCTTCACGACCTGCTGGCCTTCCTTGAGCGGCGGGTCGACAAGCTGGGTCCAGCTCGCGCCTTCGGCGTCGCCGGTGGCGGCTGTGGTGACGGGGATTTCCGCAAGCTTGCCGCCGGAGAGTGCATAGACGCTGTGGCTCGCGCCGTCCGTGCGCACCGCAGATGCCGGTACCACCAGCGCGTTCGGGGCGCTGCCCACCGTCACGCTGCCCGTACCAAACATGCCCACGCGCAATGTGGCAGCCGGATTAGGCACCTGGATATAGATCATGATCGAGCGTGAGCCCGGCTGCGCGGCGGGATTGATGCGTGTGACGGTAGCGATGACGGGTGATTCGACGCCATCGAACCGAATCAGCACGGGCTGGCCGATCCGAACGCGGCCGATTTCTCCCACGGGCACCGGAGCTTCGAGTTCAAGCTGGGTCAGGTCGACGACATCGAACAATTTGCTGTCGACGGCCACCCGTTCGCCCGGTTCAATGCTGCGCGATGCTATCTGACCGCTGAACGGTGCCCGCACGATGGTGTCCGCCACCGACAAATTCGATGACGCCAGCGCAGCGCGCGCGGCCGCGAGATTGGCGGCGGCGATGGCGTACTGGCTTTGCGCGGTATCGAAGGCATTCTTTGAGATGAAGCCCTTTTCGACAAGCACGCGATTGTTCTCGAGGGTTTGTTTCGCGATATCCAACTGGCCGGCCATGGCGGCCATCTGTCCGCGTGATTGCTCGGCGCGGGCGGTGTAGTCGCGGGCGTCGATGGACGCGAGTATTTGTCCTGCCTTGACGGTATCGCCTTCGCGCGCGCGTACATCGAGAGCCAAGCCTGCCACTTTCGCCTTGACGGCAGCTTGCGTGACGGCACGGAGCGACCCGGTGAGCGGCAGCGTTTCGGACAGTGTGTGACGGGTCAGCGCGGCGAGGTCACCCGGAGTGAATTCGATGACGGACTCGTCCGTGGAGGAAGTTGTTGTTGCCGGGGCACTTGCACCTGCGCTCGCGCGTTTTCTGAGCGTGTGAGTGACGCTGAGCGCCAGCACGATGATGACGACAATTGCCGCGAGAAAGACGTTCCGTTTTTTCGATGAATGCATTGCTTGTCAGTGGAGCGTAAGGCACGCCGCACGATAGCGCATTTACGGCTGGGCGGCGTCAAAGTTGCCAAAGGTAGCGCGCGTAATCAGCCGACCGACCGCGGCGATGGATCAGATTGTCCGTGAAAATCGCTGTGGGGCGTTGGCGGCGAGATTCCCGACAAGATACCGGTCGAAGATCATGGCCACGTTACGCACGAGCAGGCGCCCGGCGGGGAGCACGTCAATCCCATCGTGGTTCACCTTGACGAGTCCATCGGCTTCAAGCGATTTCAAGCGCTCCAGCTCACCGGCAAAAGCAATCTCAAATCGAATCCCATAAGCCGCTTCGAACGCATCAAAGCGCAGTGAAAACTGGCACATGATTTCAGTGATGACGTCGCGTCGCAGACGATCATCGGCGCTTAGCCGCACGCCTCGTGCAATAGCAAGTTCGCCGCGATCGATCGCAGCGGCGTAACCGGCCATGTCCTTGGCGTTCTGCGAGTAGACATCGCCGACCTTGCCGATCGAAGAAACCCCCAACCCGATCAGATCGCAATCCGCCTGGGTGCTGTAACCCTGAAAATTTCGATGCAGCGTACCCGCTCGCTGCGCAACGGCGAGTTCATCGTGTGGCAGGGCGAAATGATCCATGCCGATGTACACATATCCGGCCTCAGTCAGTTTCTCGATAACCCGTTCAAGTATCGCCAGACGCACGGCTGGCGAGGGCAAGGTGGCTTCATCCATCTGCCGCTGCATCTTGAAAACAGCCGGCATATGCGCATAGCCGAACACGGAGAGCCGGTCGGGAGCGAGCGTGATAATGGTGTCGAGCGTGCGGCTAAAGCTCTCCACGTTCTGATGCGGCAAGCCATAGATCAGGTCGACGCTGACCGACTTAAAACCCTCAGCCCGTGCCGCCGACATGACCCTCTGCGTGGTTTCGAGCGGCTGTACGCGATTGATCGCTTGCTGCACGCGCAGATCAAAGTCCTGCACGCCGAAACTCAGCCGGTTGAAACCCAAGTCGCGCAATACGCCGATAGTTTCCGCCGATGCCTCGCGCGGATCGACTTCGATCGAATACTCAGCCTGCGCGTCGGGCAGCAGGCGAAACGACTCAGCGGTCGCGGCCATCAGCTCGGCCATTTCATCGTGGGATAAAAACGTCGGCGTGCCACCGCCCCAATGCAATTGCGAGACCGGCCGGGTGGTATCGAAACATGCTGCCTGCAACACGAGTTCACGTTTTAGCCGATCAAGATACGGACGCGCGTGCGCACGATTTTTTGTAGCGATCTTGTTGCAGCCGCAATAGAAGCAGACGGTGTCGCAGAATGGAATATGGAAGTACAACGAAAGATCCGCCGACGCCGCTCCCGGGTCTGCCGCGGCCCGATGGTAATGGGCGGGATCGAAGGTGTCGGTGAATTGGACGGCGGTGGGATACGACGTATAGCGCGGACCGGCCGCGTCGTATTTTGTGAGCAGATCGGGGCGGAAGAGGGACATTGCGGACAGACTTGAGGAAAGTGCTCCGAGTCTAGCCGACCCGTTCCCCTGATTCTTGCGTGATAACGCCGCACAGAACGCCGCAGCCGCGCGGTGGCACAATGCCGGGTTGCCTAATGAGTCGAAGTCACGGAACACCCGAACCGATGTCTGCCGCCCTCCGCCCGAATTCTGCCCACGCATGCCGCGAAAGCTGCGGTGCCTGCTGTATCGCGCCGTCGATTTCGAGCGCGATTCCTGGCATGCCCGACGGTAAGCCGGCCGGCGTGCGCTGCGTCCAGCTTGGGGCGGATCTGCGCTGCGGGATCTTCGGCGATCCGCGCAGGCCGGCCTGCTGCTCGGGCTTGCAGCCATCGGAATCCATGTGCGGCGACACGCGTGCTTACGCGCTGGCCTGGCTCACGCAACTCGAAATCGATACGCAACCTGAGCGCGCCTAGCCGGTCGAATGCTCATCGTTCACGTTCAAATCTAGGTTCAAGTCATTGGAGAATTTCGCATGACTCAAGCCGTTGCGCCGAAGCGGCGCCGGTTCCTGCTTGTTGCCCTCGGCGGCGCGGGCGCGGTGGCGCTGGGAACCCAGGGATGCGCCGCATCGATATTTCCGTTCATCCCCGATCACTACACGTTCAGCCAGGCGCAGGTCCAGGACGCTGTGCAGCGCAAGTTTCCGCTGCAACGCACGGCCTCGCAGATTTTCGATGTCACGTTGAATAACCCGGTAGTGGGCCTTGCGCCCGATCGGAACCGGATAACCGTGCGTCTGGACGCGCGGCTTGCCACGCCATTCATGCCGAATCCAGTCACCGGCGTGTTTACTCTTTCCAGTCAACTGGCTTACGACGCAGCTAGCCATTCGGTCATCCTGGTGTCGCCGACTGTCGATAACGCGCAGGTCTCCGGCGACGCCGCGCAATACAGCCAGCAGATCAACGCGGTCGGCGCGGTCATGGCGACGCAGTTCCTGGACCGTTACCCCATCTACACATTCAAGCCAGAACAATTACAGTTTGCCGGTGTTAATTACGAACCCGGTACAATCACCGTCCTTACAAACGGCATACGCGTTCAGATCGTCGAGAAGTAGTTTTTCCGGCGCAATCCAGGACCCGCGTGCCCGAACGATTGGCTGGCGACAGCCAGACTATGCCAAAAGGGCGGAGCGATGGACTGGATTCTGTTTTGCAAAGCGCTGATTCTGGGTGTGGTGGAGGGTTTGACCGAGTTTTTGCCGGTATCGAGCACGGGGCACCTGATCGTTGCCGGCAGTCTGCTGAATTTCACGAACGCACAGGCCAAGACCTTCGATGTCGTGATCCAGTTCGGCGCGATCCTCGCGATTGTCTGGGAATACCGGCGCAAGATTGGCTCGGTCGTGGCCGGCTTGCCCACCCAGCCCAAGGCGCGCCGGTTCGCGCTGAACGTGATCATCGCGACCATTCCCGCGGTTGTGCTTGGCTTGCTGTTCGAAAAGCACATCAAGGCCGTTTTGTTCGCGCCGGTGCCGGTCTCGGTGGCGCTGATTGTGGGCGGAGTTGTGATCCTGTGGGCGGAAGCGCGGCATCGCGAGCGCAACGTCGCGCCGCGGGTGACGTCGGTGGACGATCTCTCTTACGCCGATGCCTTCAAAGTCGGCCTCGCCCAATGCTTCGCGTTGATCCCGGGCACGTCGCGCTCAGGGTCGACGATTATCGGCGGGATGTTGTTCGGGCTGGAACGTAAAGTCGCCACCGAGTTTTCCTTCTTCCTCGCGATTCCCATTATTTTCGGCGCCACGCTTTACGAGCTTGCGAAGGAGTGGCGCACGTTGTCGGTCGACTCGGTGGGCTTGTTTATCGTCGGGCTCCTGGCAGCGTTTATCAGCGCATTCGTGTGTATTCGATGGCTGTTGCGCTACGTCGCTACGCATGATTTCACGGCGTTCGCGTGGTATCGGATCGGCTTCGGACTGCTGATCCTGATCGTCGGATATAGCGGTGGGTTGAGTTGGGCGGACTGATGATTCGCGGTTTTTAGAGCCGTTTCCAATGCGGTGGTGCTGCCTGAAAGTTAAGAGGATCAAAGTCCGCAAGCGCATACAAAACAGGCCGTTCCAACGTGGGTTGGAACGGCCTGTTTTGCGTTGATCAGACTGACTATTCTATTGAGCCGCGGTTCAGCGGCGCTTGAACACCAGATCCCACACGCCGTGACCGAGCTTTAATCCACGCCGCTCGAACTTGGTCACGGGACGGTAATCGGGACGCTCGGCGTAATCCGAGCCGGCGGTGTTTTCCAGCGCCGGTTCTGCGGACAACACCTCAAGCATCTGTTCGGCATAGTTCTGCCAGTCAGTCGCGAGGTGCAAATACCCGCCCGGCTTGATCCTGGACACGAGCTGCGCCACGAACTTCGGCTGGATCAGGCGCCGTTTATGGTGACGCGCCTTGTGCCACGGATCGGGGAAATAGATATGGACGCCATCGAGGCTGTCCGCCGCGATCATGTGTTCCAGCACTTCCACGGCGTCGTGCTGGACGACGCGAATGTTCGTTAATTCTTGTTCGCCGATCAGCTTCAGCAACGCGCCGACGCCCGGCGCATGGACCTCGATGCCGAGAAAATCGTCGGCGGGCCGTGCCGACGCAATTTCCGCGGTCGTCCCGCCCATGCCGAAGCCGATCTCCAGCACACGCGGTGCTTGGCGGCCGAACGCCGCGTCCCAGTCGAGTGGTTGCGGCGCGTAGGGCACGACGAAGCGCGGCCCTAATTCATCGAACGCGCGACGCTGTCCTGTGGACACCCGTCCCGCACGCGTGACGAAGCTGCGAATCCGCCGATGTCGAAGCGTGCCGGCCGCGTCCGCGCCGTCTTTGGCTTCGGCGCTTTCGTCGCTATCGTTGGTCTCGTCTTGGTCGGGGGTGGGGTCGTGGATCATCGAAAAAGGACGCGGGTTTTTGAGGTTGAGCGGAGGTTGCGGCAAACAAGCAAACAAACGCGAGGCAAACCTGGCGCTGCTGTAAATCAAAAAGCCGCCTTTTCGAAGGCGGCTTTTTGTGAACGAAAACTGGAGCGGGCGATGGGAATCGAACCCACGGCTCTAGCTTGGGAAGCTAGGGTATTGCCATTATACGACGCCCGCAGAGACCGCGATTTTACGCGGAATACTCCGTCTACCGCAACTTTACGCGGATCGACGGAGATTGAACCTGAAATCACACCCCAAACATGGTCATGGTCACGGCCAGTCGCGTCACAACCATTAGCAGCACCTGAACGATCACGAACAGCAGGATAGGCGACAAATCGATACCGCCCATGCGCGGCAACACGCGCCGCAGCGGCTCGAGAAAGGGCGCCGTGAGTTGGTACAGCAGCGGCATGGCCGGGGATTGCGGGTTGAGCCACGACAGCAAGGCCATCAGGATCGTCATCCAGATGATGAGATTCAGCGCCCATTTGATCACAGTGATTACCGCGACCAGCAGCAGCGTAGGCAGCATGGGCACGAGCCCGGCGGGATCGACGCCCGCGACCAGCACCAGCAGGATCACGAATACCACCGCAGCAAGGAAGGCCGCGACAATGCTTGCCCAGTCGATAGTTTTTGCCGCCGGCAGGATCTTGCGCAACGGCAAGACGAGCCAGTTCGTGGCTTGCATCACCGCGTTGGACACGGGGTTATACGGCGGCATGCGGACGACCTGCATCCAGGCGCGCAGCAGCAGCGCAGCGCCAAACAGCGTGAAAACTGTGTTGAGTAGAAAACGGGCGATCTCGCCGAACATCTCAAATCCTTTTCAAGGCAAAAGCGCGGCGCTCATGGCCGCGCGGAGTGTTACAAGGGCCAAGCAAAGCCGCAACGGAAACGCGCGGCCTCTTCAAACGATTCAGCGACTTACCGTCAGTCAGCCCGCCGCGCGAACGTCGCTGATCTGCACGACCGGCGGAACACCATCAGGGTAGTAATTGACGATGTCCGCGGAGAAGGCTTTCCCATGGGGCGAGACCGCGGCCGTGAAGGCATCGACGGAATCGAACAGCAGGTGGCCCGCTGCTATATAAGTAGGCGAAGAACCTGGCGCGCCGCCCGCGAGGCCCGCATCCGCCGACCAGCCCTTCAATGCATTGCCAAGCAGGCCTGCAACCCAGGGCATATGGCTCGTGCAGTAGTAGTCGATATCGAAGGGCGCATTCTCACGATACGGATAAAAAAAGCTCACTTTGATCATTGTTCGTTCTCGTAGCTGGAATGGGTTGGCGTCGAGGGTGGCGGCCGAAGCCGGAACTTCGCTGGATTCAACGCACGGTCCGGTTCTGAACCAGGGGCGCGCTCGTTGCTCGTTTGTTCCGCTTCCTGCCGGCGTCCGGCGCGATGGCCGAACCCCTCGGCGGCTTTGCCACACTGGCACGCCGGGCATCACGATAGCATGGCTTGATGGCGCCTTGTGCCGCTTGGCGTACGCCGGCACACGTGTGCCCCCATACGGTCGGCTATGCGTGTCGGATCGAGACAATCAATCGTCGCTCGGCCCGGTCCCGTTCAACACGAGTTCGATGGCGTGCGACATCGCGTCCAGTGCTTGCGCGGGCGGTGGCGACGCCCGCCGTTTCGCCAGCGTGACCGCGCGCCGCGTGAGCAGTGCATAGAGCGCGGCATGATCGCCGCCAAGGTCTTGCAGAAGCGCCAGCTGCTTGATCACAATACTCGCATCGCCACGTGACACCGGGCCGGCAAGCGCACCCGGCAAACCCTTTTCACGCGCGGTTTCGATAGTGCCGGCGAGCATCGGCAGGACTGCGCGCAATGCGTCGTCCTCGGCGAACCCCAACTCTTTCCAGAGCGTCACCGTCTCCGACAGCGAGCACAGCGCAAAGCTGGCCGCGTAGTGCGCGGCGGCGTGGTAGAGCAGGCGGCCGCCCGGCGGGATGGATAGCGGATGGCAACCCAGCGCCTGGACCAACGCGGTCAGCGTGTCGTGCAAGGACCCGCTCGCTTCAATCGTCACGGAACAGCCTGCAATGCGTGTCTGGTCGCTCGGCAGCCCCCCGAACAGGAACAACGGATGGAATCCACCGATGTCCGCGCCCTGCGCCCGGGCTGCGGCTAGGACATCGACAGGTGTGGCGCCGCTGCAATGCACGACCGCCTTTGCATCGGCGCGAGGCTGATCTAGCCGCAAAGCGTTCGCCGTCGCACCAATGGAGTCGTCGGGAACGGTTAAAAAGATGATATCGGCGTGTTGTGCGACCTCGCTGGCGTCATCGGCGACCAGACATGCCGGCAATTCGCTTGCGAATGCATGTGCCGATGCCGCCGATCGGCTCGATATGGCGGTGACCGGGTAGCCCGCGCGCGACCAGACGGCTGCCAGGCAGCGCGCGAGACGCCCCGCGCCGACGAAGCCCAAACGGGGCATCGTGGAAAAAGGCATGGTTGTTGCTCCATAAGATTTGTTGCGATGCGCGGATTCGCGTTCGCGCCGCACGAAGAAGTATCGCGCAACGGCGTTGGCGCCATAAAACAGCGCAAGATGCCGCCGCCAATGGTTTTACGAGGCTCGAGCAAACTTGCGTTCCGGGCCTGAATAGTCAGGGTTGGTCTTTTGGCCGATGTGCGCCAGTGCTTGTTTTGCAACGTTTGGGGGTCGCCATGAGTATTTTTGCGTATCGGAAACACCTGCGTTTTCTCAGCCAGACGCATCGGCGCCAGTGGTGGGATCAGCGGAAACGGCTTACGCCACGGGTCAGGATCAGCGGAGCATACGTGCCACCCAGCGTCACCCGCGAATTCGCCTACGTGAAGGTGGGTTGAGCGCTTGAGTTGAGCGCCGTTTGCCTGAAAAAGCGGCACCATTTGAAGATGCCTCGCTTGACGCTTTCCGGTCGGCGGGGCTTTTCATTTTTTGGGCGCTAAAAGCAAAGTGTAATGAATCATTACTTTGGTGACATTCGGAATAACGTCCCTGACAACGGCGGGAGCCGGTGACTTTCTCAGCAAACCCTTAATCCGTCTCGAAACGCCCTTGCGTCAAGGCTGGCGCGGCTGTCGGCATGCTTGAAATTCGGCAGACAAAACCCACTTTTAGGACTGTACATATTGCAATTTGCAACAAATGCTTAAGGTGGAATTCAGGGTTTTTAGCTACATTGAATGCATGTCGTTGCGGTAACCGGTCATGTGTACAGGACCGCGGCGTGGAGAATAAAAGTGAAAAAGATAGTGCAGGTTCTGGCAGCTGCCGCGCTTGGCGTTGGCCTTGTGAGCGCCGCGCAGGCGCACGTTTCGGTGGGTATTGGCATTGGGGTGCCGATCGCGCCGGCTTATCCCGTGTATGCGGCTCCGCCCCCGCCCGTGTATTACGCGCCGGGCCCGGTTGTCTATGCACCGCCGCCCGTGGTCTACGCGCCGCCGCCCGTAGTGGTGGGTGGTTACTACGGTGGCGGCCCGTACTGGCGCGGTCATTATCGCGGTGGTTATGGGTACGGATACCATGGCGGATATCGCGGCTACCACGGTGGTTACGGTGGCTGGCGTCATTGAAATTCCACGTATGAGCGGATCGGCTAACTGACTATTTGACGGTTGGTTTGGCTGGTTGGTTTGGCTGATAAACAGCGCAACACTGGCGTCGAGCCGGGTTGCGCTGTTTTATTTTTGGCCGGGTTTTTCAACGCGGCGCAGACCAGGCGCTCGTGTTGGTCATTCGGCCAGCTTTCCAAACGCTCCACGATGCTGGGACAATAGAGCTTCCTCAACCGTCCCCTTGAGTTCCGATGTCAATCCTCCTTCCCGCACCTACCTACGCCGACGTCGCCGACGCCGCAGAACGTATTGCCGGCGCTGCGCATCGCACGCCCGTAATGACTTCTCGCACCGCCGACGCGCTCACCGGCGCGAGCCTGTTCTTCAAGTGCGAAAACTTCCAGCGCATGGGCGCGTTCAAGTTTCGGGGTGCGTTCAACGCGATCTCGCATTTCTCCGAGTCCCAGCGGCAGGCCGGCGTCCTGACGTATTCATCGGGCAATCACGCGCAGGCAATCGCGCTGTCGGCGCGCATCGCGGGCATCAAGGCGACGATCATCATGCCGGAGGACGCGCCGGCTGCGAAGATGGAAGCCACGCGGGGTTATGGCGGCGAAGTGATCACCTACGACCGGTACACCGAGAATCGCGAGGAGATTGGTGCGAGGCTCGCGCAAGAGCGTGGCATGACGCTGATTCCGCCTTACGACCATCCGCATGTAATCGCGGGGCAGGGGACGTCGGCGAAAGAACTCATCGAAGAAACAGGGCCGCTGGATTATCTGTTCGTGTGCCTGGGTGGCGGAGGCTTGCTCGCCGGGTGCGCGCTGGCGGCGGCTGAGCTGAGCCCGTCATGCACGGTGATCGGCGTGGAGCCGGAGGCGGGCAACGACGCGCAGCAGTCGCTCGAACGTGGCGAGATCGTCCATATAGAAGTGCCGCGCACGATTGCCGACGGCGCCGCTTCCACGCACGTGGGTGAATACAACTTCCCGATTCTGAAGCGCTACGTGGACCGCGTTGTCACCGTCAGCGACGACCAGCTCGTGCAGACCATGAAGTTCTTCGCACAGCGCATGAAGATGGTGGTCGAGCCAACGGGTTGTCTGGCTGCGGCCGCGGTGCTGCAGAACATCGTGCCGGTGAAGGGCAAGCGGGTGGGCGTGGTGATCAGCGGCGGCAATGTCGACCTGGCGCGATTCGCTCAATTCATCGCTTGATAGCGCCAACGTTTTAACCTCACAACGTCTGCGCGCCCTTCAGGATCAGGTCGTGATAACCGTTCACGATCACGCTGTACGCAAAGTACGCGAACAGCACCGCCGATAAAACGTGGCAAGCGCGCAGCAACGCAGTCCCTGCGCGTTTGCGGCCGTGGCTGGCGAGCGTACAAATAAAGACCGTCCAGGCGAGCCCGCCGCAAAAGAAGCCGATGAGAAACACCGATGCGCTTACCGGGCCCGTCGCGCCGGCTTTCGCGATTAGTGCGCCGCCCACGGCCGCGAACCAGAGGATCGCGCTGGGTGAAGACACAGCGAGCAGGGTGCCGCGCATGAAGCTGCGCAGGTGAGAGGGACGCGGCGTGGCAATGAGATCGGGTTCGCCCGCAACCGGCGGCGCCGATGCCGGGAACAGCGCTTCACGTGCCATTTTGAAGGTCAGGAACAGCAGCACGATCGAGCCGCCTATCCATACGACCCAACGCACGGTGTCGAACTGCAGTAGCGCAGCCATGCCCGCCAGCGCGAGCGCTGCATAGATGAGATCGCCGAAACAGGTGCCAAGGCCGAGCATCATGCCCGGCTTGAAGCCGTGGGAAAGCGTCAGTGAAATGATCGCGACGTTTGCGATACCAATATCCAGACACAGCGACAACGACAGAAAAAATCCATCAGACAGCAATGGCAAAACGTGCATCCCGACTTTCCTTTTTGATCTTTTTGTATTGAGCGAAGCGGATTGTCCGGCTTCGCGTATTCATCTTGCTGTGGCGTGCGGGGCAACCCGTCGAACGCCCGGGTCTGCGTACTAACTAAACGCGTTCGAGCGGCATCGACACCACCAGCCGTCCCGTCTCGATCCCCATCGTGTTGCGCATCGGCGGGTTTCTATACGCAGCGAGTTTCGCGCGCTGCGTTTCCTGGCCAATATCAAGTTGCGCCAGAACATGCGCGACGATTGCGTAAAGCACGGCCGTGTTGCCGTCTTCCACCTTGACCGCGATGCCCAGCGCCCCGCGCGTACTGGTAGCACGTACACCGATCGCATAACTCGCATCGGCGCCTACTTTGCCGACCAGATCGCCGTCGAAGGCTTGCATCAACGCGGTACAGAATCGGCCGTTACCCGCGACGAGTTCCGGATATGTCGTCATCGCGCGATAGATCCGGGCCAGGGCTTTCGCGCGCGGGGTGATTTCAACCTCAGCATTCGCCAGCTTCATGAACAGCCGGGCGAGCCGATCCAGCGGGAACGCAGGCGTAGGCAGATTGCAGCCATCAGTGGCCCATTGCACGCCGTCTTCCGGCAGATCGCAGAGCTCGGCAACGGTGCGTTTCACTCGAACCTGCAGCGGATGCTCGGGCAGGTGATAGTCAATAACTGCAGCGCCCAGCGCCCGCGCACCCGCCAGCATGCCCGCATGTTTGCCAGAGCAATTGCTGCATACGCCGGTTGGCGTGTAGTCACGCCTGATCCACTCTTTCCAGACCGCGTCCGACAAAGGCGCGTGGCCGCCGCATCGAAGATCGGCTTCGGCGACGTGCGCCTTTGCAAGCATGGCGCGCGTGCGCTCGATGTGGCGCGGCTCGCTGTTATGCGAGGCACACATCAGCGCGAGATCGGCGTCGTCGAAACCGAAACGGTCCAGCGCACCCGTTTCCAGCACCGCGAGCGCTTGCGCCGGTTTTGCCGCCGAGCGCGCAAGCGTCATCCGTGACGGATCGCCGAACGCGTAGATCAACCGGCCTTCGGCATCGACGACCGCCACATGCGCGGCGTGCGTGTTTTCAACCAGATCCCCTCGATAAACCGTCGCCGCAATGCTCATGAGCGCTTCCCTCCGGAAAAGCCGATTTCGTCCCACAACGCGTCGACGCGCCGTTTGACCGCATCGTCCATCGTGATCGGCCGGCCCCATTCGCGGTCCGTTTCGCCGGGCCATTTGTTGGTGGCGTCGAGCCCCATCTTCGATCCTAGCCCGGCCTTCGGCGACGCGAAATCGAGATAGTCGATCGGGGTGTTATCGACGAGCACCGTATCGCGCGACGGATCAATGCGCGTGGTGATCGCCCAGATCACTTCCTTCCAGTCGCGAATATTCACGTCGTCGTCCACCACCACGATGAACTTCGTATACATGAACTGGCGCAGGAAGCTCCAGACGCCGAACATCACGCGCTTCGCGTGGCCCGGATAACTCTTCTTGATCTGCACGATCGCCATTCGATAACTGCAGCCTTCGGGCGGCAGATAGAAGTCGGTGATCTCGGTGAACTGCTTTTGCAAGAGCGGCACGAACACTTCGTTGAGCGCGACACCGAGCACGGCCGGTTCGTCGGGCGGCTTACCTGTATAGGTAGAGTGATAAAGCGCGTCGCGGCGCATGGTGATCTTTTCGACAGTGAAGACCGGGAACCATTCTTGTTCGTTGTAATAGCCGGTGTGGTCGCCGTACGGGCCTTCGAGCGCATGTTCGTATTTCGCCGACGACGAATTGATTGGCCGCGGCGGCGCGCCGGCGGGCAGCGGCGCAACAGGACCGTCCTGCGGATAGATGAAGCCTTCGAGCACGATCTCCGCGCGCGCGGGTACCTGCAACGTATCGACACCCGGCGTAAGGCATTTCGCCAATTCGGTTCTTGCGCCGCGCAACAACCCGGCAAATTGATATTCGGAAAGCGAGTCCGGCACGGGCGTCACGGCGCCGAGAATGGTGGCCGGATCGGCGCCAAGCACCACCGCCACCGGATACGGTTTGCCCGGGTTGGCGAGCGCGAATTCGCGGAAATCCAGCGCGCCGCCCCGATGCGCGAGCCAGCGCATGATCAATTTGTTACGCCCGATCAACTGCT
Organism: Burkholderia sp. S171; assembly: GCF_009766085.1. GTDB lineage: Bacteria > Pseudomonadota > Gammaproteobacteria > Burkholderiales > Burkholderiaceae > Caballeronia. Next base: position 250,596 of record NZ_LMUF01000030.1, read on the forward strand.
GCCTGTAGATGCCGAGGTTCTGCCGCGTCTTGTTCGGGCCGCGCGTGACCGTAAGTCCCCACGTGATGAGCGGACCGGCGTCGCCCGGCCAGCACGTCTGAATGGGCAGGCGCGCCAGATCGACGTCTTGTCCTTCCCATACGATCTCCTGGCAGGGCGGCGAACTGACCGTTTTCGGCGCCATGTCCCAGACGGCTTTCGCCAGCGACAGCAACTTGCCCGCGTCCTTCAGGCCTTTCGGCGGCTCCGGTTCCTTGAGCGCCGACAACAACCGGCCAACGTCGCGTAGCGACTCGAGCGCGGCTTTATCGCTGAGAAGACTGGGATCGGCCGCCGCCTGCGCTTCCGTTTCAATACCCATGCCGAGCGCCACCCGCCTTGGTGTACCGAACAGGTTGGCCAGCACAGGCATGGAGTGTCCCGTCGGTGCCTGGAACAGCAACGCGGGGCCACCCGAACGCAGCACGCGATCCGAGAGTTCGGTCATTTCAAGGACGGGCGAAACCGGCTGACTGATGCGGCGCAATTCGCCGAGTGTTTCGAGGCGGGCGGTGAAGTCGCGCAGGTCTTTGTATTTCATCGGCTAAAGGGAAGGGGGCCTGCGGGAAGCGCGATCTGTGTAAAGGGATACGGACAGCAGACGCGACGGCTGAAATAGCGGCTCAAGCGGCGTTCAGGTCCCTTGTGAGGAACTTTCGCGCGCGGGCGATTGTCGATTTTACCTGTCTTGAGGTCGGTACGTCAGAGCACACAACGGCACAATTCCGGCGCTTCCGCTGGAAAGTGGCTTGGCAGGCCGTTCTCGGCGCCCTGAACAGTGTTCATAATTACTGAAAGTAATAGCTTTTACATTTACCAGCATTGACGGATCATTTGAGCCTGCTAGAATCCGTTGGCATTGACAACACCAATTGAAACTTTTTACCACTGCCTCAGGTCTTTTGAAACGACGCGACGCGTCACCTGCGCCGGATTTGTACGGTGAATCAAGGCTTTGGTTTTCTTGCCGGCGCTCTTCTTCGCCGGTTTTTCGCGTGGTGACCTGTGTGCGCGCCCTGGCATGTCCTTCGTGCCGCGCGGACCCGGAAACAAAATGTTCCGGTCAGGTTTCCCCAACGGTTTGTACCGTTTTCCCGATACCGCTCGTGGCTAACCCAGAGCTGGCGGTGTCGATTTCTGCGTGGTGGACCAGTTTTTCAGGTTTTCATCTGCGGAAATCATGCAATTTGGGAGATCCATCCAATGAATGCTTGGTTGTCGTGGCGTCCCGACGCTCGCCTGGCGCTTCATCTGCGCGCTGTGCTGCGTCGCGCCAAACACATGAGTCTGACGGTTTTTAGCCTGGTTGGTTGTGCCGCTGTAGTGACCGCGCTGGCCCTCTGGCTGCTTCCAGCCTGGCGCGGCTCCTTGGCCGCCAAGCTGATGCCGCTGGTTTCGGCCGCTGTACAAGCCGGCCCGGCCCGGTTGCTCTCCGGACAACCCTTTCCCCCCTTCGCACTCGGTCATCAGCGTGAAGAGGATCTTCGCAACGGCAATGCCGAGCCAACATCGTTAGGCGCCGCAGCCAGCGACGACGACAGCACCCGTAAGCTGACTGGTGGCCTGAGTCTCGCCGTATCGCCGAACGGGCTCGATCCCCGCACGCTACCGACCGTTTCGACGCTTGCCAGCGCGATTTCGTCGCAACGGGTTGTCGCCGATGCCCGTGACGACCGCGTGCTCGTGTCGGATCGTGAGCAAAACTTGGTGGCGAACTTCATTGCGCGGCGTTATCACGTGGCGCAGGAGCCGGTTGGTGAGTTGGTGAAAGCCGCCTTCGATACCGGCCGCGAGGTTGGCCTCGATCCTTTGCTGCTGCTGTCCGTCATGGCGATCGAATCGGGTTTTAATCCGTACGCTGAAAGCGGTGTGGGCGCGCAAGGGTTGATGCAGGTGATGTCGAAGGTTCACTCCGACAAATTCCAGTACTTTGGTGGCTCGCACGCAGCGCTCGAACCCCTCGCGAACATCAAGGTCGGTGCGCTGGTGCTGAAAGATTGCATCGCGCGCGGCGGTTCGGTGGCAGGTGGATTGCGCTTCTACGTGGGTTCGACGGCACAGGACGACGGTGGTTACGGCGCCAAGGTGCTGGCCGAACGTTCACGCCTGCGCGATGTAGCGCGTGGCCGCAACGTGCCGATCATCACGCCGCAAGCGCCGGTACAGCCTGCGCCGAAGCAAGTGGTGGCGTCGGTTTCTCCGTCTAACTCCGGGTCAGGTGAAAAGCGCGTGCATGCAACGCTCGACGGCGCTCCCGCCATTACGGCGCCGGCCAAGGCGGCACCGCAAGCCAGCGCCCATAACAATACCGACGACGCAGACGCGCAAACGAAGCACGTAGCTTCGGCGGAGTTCGGCGCTTAAAGCGCGCGTTGAGAGCAAAAGCAGGACGCCCGGCTGGTTGATCGCAGGCCGGGTAAGACAAAAAAGCCGTTCCAACGCGAGTTGGAACGGCTTTTTTGCTTCTGTTTTCTGAGCGATCGCTAAAGAGACTCGAGCCACCTCAAAGCTGCCGTTCAAACCCTAAACAGCGCTCCCAGCCGTTGCACGGCCTCTTCAAGCTGTGAGTACGCGGTAGCATAAGACAGCCGGATATAGTCTTGCGGCGCATGGAAGCCGAAATCGGTGCCCGGTACCAGCACGACACCGGCGTCGTGCAGCATGGAACGCGTCAGAGCGTTGCTGTCGCCGGCAGCCGGATGCGCGACGTGCCGTGTATCGGCATAAACGTAGAACGCGCCGTCCGGCACGACAGGCACTTCGAAACCAAGCGAACGCAACGCCGGCACGATGAAATCCCGCCTGCGCCCGAATTCCAGGCGCCGCGACTCGTAAATCGCGAGCGTAGCCGGCTCGAAACACGCCAGCGCCGCGTGTTGCGCGAGCGCCGACGCGCAGATGAACAGGTTCTGCGACAGCTTCTCCATGGTGGCGACCATCGCTGGCGGCACCACGAGCCAGCCGAGCCGCCAGCCGGTCATGTTGAAGTACTTCGAAAAACTATTTACCGTGACCACGTCGTCGCCCAGCGAAAGGGCCGAAACGGGCTTCGCGTCGTAGCTCAGGCCCTGATAAATCTCATCGACGATCGTAAAACCGCCGTGCGCGCGCACCACATCGACGATTTTCGCCAATTCATCCGGTTCAATGGACGTGCCGGTCGGGTTGGATGGCGACGCAAGCAGGACGCCACGCGTGGCGGACGTCCAGTGCGCTTCGACCTGAGCGGCCGTCAACTGGAACCGCTCGGCCGGACCGCTCGGGATCAGGACCGGACGGCCTTCGGTGGCGGCCACGAAATGGCGATTGCACGGGTAGCACGGGTCAGGCATCAGCACTTCGTCGTCGCGATCGACCAGCGCGGTGCACGCCAGCAGCAACGCGGCCGACGCGCCTGCGGTCACCACAATGCGCGCTGGATCGATATCGAGCCCGAACGCGTCGCGATAGTGACCGGAAATAGCCTCGCGCAACGACGCCAGTCCAAGCGCATTCGTGTACTGCGTGACGCCGCGACGCAAGGCGTCGGTGGCGGCTGCGATCACCGGTTCCGGCGCCGTGAAATCCGGTTCGCCGATACCCATGTGAATGATGTTGCGGCCCGCCCGTTCGAGCGCCTGCGCTTCTTTCGCCAGTTCCATCACATAGAACGGCTCGATGGCGTCAACGCGGGCGGCGTACCGGATAGCGTCGCGTGGGATAGCTGCGTTCAACGGTTCTTTTGCGAAGTTCATGAATTGGAAAGACCGTTTGCTCAGCTGCGTTGCCCGCGGCCTTGCGCTTCCGTTGGCCGCAACTGGATGGCGAGTTTATCGAGCACGCCGTTCACGTATTTGTGGCCGTCAGAGCCGCCGAACGTCTTGGTCAGCTCGATCGCTTCGTTGATCACCACGCGATAAGGAATGTCCAGGTGATGCTTGAACTCGAACGCGGCGACCATCAGCACCGCGCGTTCGACCGGCGAAAGCTGTTCGAGCGGACGGTCGAGGCACGGCTGCAATTCGGCGGAAATGATGTCCGCTTCCTTGATCACGCCGTGCAGGATTGCGTCCAGATGTTCCTGGTCGGCCTTGTCGAAACCTTGCGCACCGCGCAACTGCGCGTCGATCTCGCCACTGGGCGCGCCCGATAGCAACCATTGGTAAAGCCCTTGTGTCGCGAGTTCGCGCGAGCGTCGTCGAGCGCTTTTCATGCGCGGTCCTCTTCGTCTTCGTCTTCATCGTCGCCGCCGAGTTGTTCCAGCGCGACCGACAGATTCGCCATTTCCACCGCCACGCGTGCTGCGTCGCGGCCCTTTTCCGTCATGCGGGCAACGGCTTGCTCGTCGTTTTCGGTGGTCAGGATCGCATTGGCGACCGGTGTGCCGAAGTCGAGCGCGATACGGGAAACACCGGCGCCGCTTTCATTCGATACCAGCTCGAAGTGGTACGTCTCGCCACGGATCACCGCGCCGAGCGCGATCAATGCATCGAACTGCCCCGATTCAGCCAGCTTTTGCAGCGCCAGCGGAATTTCGAGTGCGCCCGGCACGGTGACGAGCAGTACGTCTTCACCGATCACGCCAAGTCGTTCGAGTTCTTCCGTGCAGGCGTCCACGAGGCCATTGCAGACCGGTTCGTTGAAGCGCGATTGCACGATGCCGATGCGCAGTCCGTCGCCGTCGAGGTTCGGTTGGTATTGTCCGATTTCCATTATTTATCCGTTTTCAGTGTGTTGCAGTGTGGTGGTTGGCGCTGGTCAGACCGAGCGCAAATGGGCGATGGAAGCAGGGTCGGCCGAATCTGCCGAGGTCGTAGCGGGGCAGCCCGGCATGGGGATGAACCCGGTCACCTCCAAGCCGTAACCCGACATGCTGCCGAGTTTGCGGGGATTCGACAGCACCTGCATCTTGCCTACGCCCAATTCGCGCAAGATCTGCGCGCCGATGCCGTAGGTCTTGAAATCGACCGGGCGGCGTTTGAGTTCGGCCGCTTTGTCCTCGCGCTCGAACGCCTGGAAAACATCGACGAGATGCTCTTTCGTGTCGCCGCAATTGAGCAGCACGATAGCGCCCAGGTCGCGGGCGGCGATTTCCTTCATCGCGGCGTCGAGGGTCCAGGAGTGCGTGGACAAGTCCACTTCGAGCAGATCCAGCACCGACAGCGGTTCATGCACGCGCACCGGCGTTTCCCGATCCGGCGACGGTTGCCCGCGCACCAGCGCGATATGCGGCGAACCGCTAGGCTGGTCGCGATACAGCACCGCGCGAAACGCGCCATGCGCCGTCTGCATGGTGCGTTCGGCGACCCGCTCGACAATCGACTCCGTGCGCGAGCGGTAGTGAATCAGGTCGGCGATCGTGCCAATCCGGATGCCGTGCAATTCAGCGAATTCGATCAGATCGGGCAGCCGGGCCATTTCGCCGTCGTCCCGGATCACTTCGCAGATCACCGATGCCGGCGTCAGGCCCGCCATTGCTGTCAGGTCGCAGCCCGCTTCCGTATGTCCCGCGCGGACCAGCACGCCGCCCGGTTGCGCCATGATCGGAAAGACGTGACCCGGCTGGACGATATGCTCGGCTTTCGCGTCGTGCGCGACCGCTGCCTGAATGGTGCGGGCGCGGTCCGAGGCGGAGATGCCGGTGGTCACGCCTTCGGCCGCCTCAATGCTGACCGTGAACGCCGTCCCGTACTGGGTGCCGTTTCGCTGCGTCATCAGGGGCAGGTTCAGCTGGCGGCAGCGGTCCTGCGTGAGTGTCAGGCAGATCAGTCCACGGCCGTAGCGCGCCATGAAATTGATCGCTTCCGGCGTCACGAAATCGGCGGCGATGACGAGATCGCCCTCGTTTTCGCGGTCTTCTTCGTCGACGAGGATCACCATCCGGCCAGCCTTCAGCTCGGCGATGATCTCTGGGGTGGAGGCGAGCGTCATTGCAGTGGTCGTCCGGTGCGAGAAAGGGCGTATTTTACGCCACCGCCGATGTCAACGCGCTGGTTTTGCCGGTTTTGGGCTGGCGTTGGCCATCCGGCTGGGTATTGGCTAGACGTGAAGGCCGCCGTTCGCGCCTATCCGGGGCTCACGTAGGTATCGCCGACCATCAGGTGCACGATTTCATCCCCGTTGGTTTGCTGGACCTGCCGCTCGCCGGCTACCTCGCCGCGCCGCAGCACGACAATGCGATCGGCGATTGCAAAGATGTCGTGCAGGTTGTGCGAGATCAGGAGCACGGAGACACCCTCGGCCTTCAACGCCGTAATCAACTCCATGACCTTGCGCTGCTCGGGCACGCCCAGCGCGGCGGTGGGCTCGTCCATGATGAGCACTCGGGCGTTCCAGTAAATGGCACGGCCAATTGCAATGGCCTGCCGCTGTCCGCCCGAGAGCATCTTCACCGGACCACCGAGCTTGCGCTCGGGAATCACGATGTCGAGGCGCTTCAGCACTTCGCGTGCGACTTGCGCCATGCGCGGCCGGTCGATGACCTGAAAGCCCAGTTGCCGGCGTAGCGGTTCGCGTCCCAGGAAGATATTGCTGCCCACGTCCAGGTTGTCCGCCAGCGCCAGATCCTGATAGATCGTCTCGATCCCGCGGGCGCGCGCGTCCTGCGGATCGCGCAATTGCAACGGCGCGCCATCGAACAGCAGTTCCCCTTGATCGGCGCGGTAGACACCTGAAATGATCTTGATCAACGTCGACTTGCCCGCACCGTTGTCGCCGGCGAGCGCGAGCACTTCGCCCGGCAGCAACTGCAACGACACGTGCTTGAGCGCCTCCACGCCGCCAAAGCGGATCGAGACGTCGCGCACCTCAAGGATCGGCGTGGTCATTGGGCGCCTCCGAGACGATCCTTGTATTGATCGATCAGCACCGACAGGATAATGACGATGCCCACCACGATGAATTGCCAGAACGCGTTGACATCGACGAACACCAGTCCGAACTGGATCACAGCGATGATCAGCGCGCCGATCAGCGTCCCCACAACATTGCCGGTCCCGCCGAACAGGCTTGCGCCACCGATCACCACGGCGGCGATCGAATCGAGCAGCATCGGCTCACCGGCGTTGGCGGCGCCTGCGGCAAAACGCGCGGTATAGATGATCCCGCCGACCGCGGCGAACGCGGCGGCGATCAGGTACACCACGAGCAGGTGGCGTTTGACGTTGATGCCGGCCCGCACCGCCGACTGCGGATTGCCGCCGATCGCGTAGGTGTACTGGCCAAAGCGTGTCTTCGATAACAACAGATGCATGATCACGAGCAGCACCCCGGTCAGCACCACCGGCCTCCAACCGGCGCCGAGCCAGGCGAGCCCCACGTTGTCCACCGAGACCGTCATGCCGCTGCCGGCCGCGAGAAAGCCTGCACCGCGCGCCACGCCGTACATGCCGAGCGTGCCGATAAAAGCCGGCACGCCAAGCCACGCGATCAGCACGCCGTTGACTAACCCGGGGATCAGGCAAACCACAACCGTGAGCGGGAGCGACACGATCAGGATCCACGGCGAGCCGCTGCCGAACAGCGTGAACTGTGCAACGCAAACGGCCGCGAGTCCCATCACGAATCCCGCGGACAGATCGATGCCGGCCGTGATGATCACGAAGGTCTGGCCGATGGCCAGCAGTAGCGGAGCGGCGGCGGCAAGGCCAATCGATTGCAGGTTGTAGGCGTTAAAAAGAAACGACCGATGAGCCGAGATCTGCGCATACACCTCGAAAAAGGCGAGCAGGGCGGCGAGGAACAGCCACGGCCATAGCTTGGTAATCAGCGCGATCTTGTCGAGACGCGAGTTATCCATGAAATTATCCGCAATAGGAGGAAGACCCGCGTGCGCGGCGACGCACGCGGAGGAGACGATCTATGCGTCTATGATTTAAGCCACTCTGCTTGGGCTAGTTCGAATAGATGTATTTCTGCATGTCGGGTTTGTCGATATTGTCTTTATCGAGAACCTCGAAACCCGTGCTCTTGAGGGTGGGAATCTTCTTGCCGTGAATGACATCGGCGGCGTATTTGACGCCGTAATAGCCGATTTCGTCCGGGCGCTGTGCAATCGCGATATCGACCAGGCCGCTCTTGATTTGCTTGTCGATGCCTGGCACCGCATCGAATACGACCACCTTGACCACGCCTTGTTTGCCCGCCGCCTTGACGCCTTGCGCCGCACCGCTGCCGGAGAAGGTGTTGGCGCCGAACACGCCGGCGAGATCCGGATTGCGCGCCAATACCGCCGCTACGTGAGCCGCGGCCTGGTTAGCATCGTCCTCGTTGTACAGCGTTTGCAGCACGGTGATGTTCGGGTGCTTCTTCATCTCCTCTGCGAAGCCTTCAGCGCGCGCGTCCGTGCTCGAGATGCCTGGCTTGTTGTTCTCGCAATAGACCGTGCCCTTGTCGCCGATGGCTTTGGCAAGCGCGCGTGCCGCGACTCGGCCGCCTTCGAGATTGTCTGACGCAATATACGAAAGCGGGAAATCCGCATTGCCCTTGCCGGTCTGATAATGTCCATCGCCAATGTAGGTGTCGACGGTAATGACCTTGATGCCGGCGTCCGCAGCTTCTTTCAGCGGTCCAATGAGCTGTTGCTTATCGACGGGTGAAATCAGGAGTACGTCAGGATGTTTGGCGATAAACGCCTTGAGGATTGGCACTTGCTCGCTGGTATTCCATTCTTTGGGAACCTGGAACAGCAACTCGACTTTCTCTTCCTTGGCGGCTCGTTGCGCACCGCGATGCATTGTGAAGTAGAACGGATCAACTACGCCGGGCAGAAGTGCAACCACCGGATGAGCAGCATCCGCGTGTGCAAGTCCCGACAGCGAACAAGCGATGATCGTTGAGGCAGCGACGATACAGCGGGAAACGAAACGCTTCATTTTGTCTTCCTCCAGTTGAGTCCGACTTGGCGACGCCCGACTTGTTTTGCACGCTTCTTGGCGACGGCTATCGGTTGTTCGGCAGTATAGGCGCGAGCGGTGTCAGTGACCATTGGAATGACAGCGCCAGATTGCGTGTCAACCGGTAGCCCGTTTAGCGGTGTGGTGTTTAGTGGGTTCGCGAAAATTTTCGACTATGCGCACGGCGATCGGCTCGTTGCGCGCTCAATTCGTCGATGCGCTCAATGCAGGCGCAGCGGCCCATCTCATGCGGCGCTGCTACGCCCATGGCACCGCAATTAGCACGAATAAATCCGGAGCCAACTACGACCCATGCAAGGCGTTCGTTAGATTTGGTAAAGAGTTTTAACGCGTGGCGACACATAAGCGTTTGACTAAATAAAACCTCTCTATGAGTGATATTACCTAGCTCGGGATTTTTATTTTGAATTGCTAAAGATTACTTTTCTTTCGCCGTTAAAAGATGTACCCACGCTCCGTCGGCAAAAGAAAGTGCCGCAATACAGGGATCGTTGGTACGGCCTGCGACTTTAAAAAAGCGAGTCGTTACTTGTAACCACCTTACTTTATCGCTAGAGGGATGACCAAAATGTACACATTTCTGAACGCGTTTGTTCGCAATGAGCGTGGCGTCAGTGCATTGGAATACGCAATCATGGCCGGGATCGTCGTAGTCGCTCTGACCGCCGTTGGTACTACGTTCTCCGGCAGCCTCCAAGGCCTGTTCACAGCACTGTTTACGAAGATCACGGCTGCTTCGGCTACCTGATCGTTGAAGTTCCGGAATTCGGACCCCGTTCGAATTCCCGCCCGTCCCGTTCCTTTGGCCGACCATCATGCAGCTAGTGTCTCTCGCCATTCGCCTCGCCGTACTCTGCGTTCTGTTATGGCTTGCGGTGATCGACGTTCGTTCGCGACGCCTGCCGACAAAACTCGTGCTCGTAGTCGGTGTTCTCTTTTTCGCTGATGCATTCATCGTCCACATCTCGCTCGGAGAGTTGATGGTGCATTTCGCCATGGCCCTGGTGGTCTTTCTCGTCTGCGCCGGTCTGTTTGCCGCGAAGATGCTCGGTGGCGGCGATGCCAAGCTGGCAGCGATGATTTTCTTGTGGGCTGGCCTGCACCTTTCGTGGCCTGCCTTAACTCTTATTTCTGTGATCGGGACAGTTGTATCCCTGATCAGTCTTGCCACACGAAACATGGACCGGCATCACCGCTTGGCACCAATGCGAGCACTCGCCATGTTTTCGAGCGAGCGCGGCGTGCCTTACGGCGTGGCGCTTGCTGCAGGCGGAGGCACTGTCATCATCTTGCCCGCCTTGCTGCCTTTGATTCTGACGCGATAGGACGGCGCCCGTATGTCGAAAATCATTAAAATTTCGGTGCTGCTGGTAGGCGCGATGCTAATTGCATTGATTGTGCGCACGGTCATTGCGAGCGCTTCTCACCAGTCGGCACCCACGGTCACGACGCAAAAGGTGCGAGTCAGCGCTGCTGACCTTCCGCAAGGCCTCCTATTGCGCGACGACGACCTCAGCTGGAAGAACATTCCAGCGGCTGACGTGCCGCCTAATGCGATCGTCGCCGCCACCCCCAACAGCGTCGAACTGAAAGGTGCGCTGCTGCGTCATGCGGCGGTAAGCGGCACCGTGCTTTTCGCCGACGACGTCATCCTGCCTAACTCTCCTGGCTTCCTTGCCGCGACGCTCAAGCCCGGGATGCGGGCGGTCTCGGTGGCTGTCGATGACGTGTCCGGCAATGCGGGCCTGATCCAGCCGGGCGACTACGTCGATCTGCTGCTGACCCAGCAAATGGACCGGCGCACGGATTCTCCGGACCTCGCAGTATCGAGCGAGACGGTTGTCCAGCAAGTGCGCGTGCTTGCTGTCGGCTCGGAAATCAGCCGTCCCAAGACGAGTGATGCTCCAGATGCGAACAGTCGCGCCCGCACGGTTACGCTCGAAGTGACACCGCGCATGGGGGAGGTGGTCTCGGTGGCGGCACGCCTCGGCAGCCTGTCGCTTGCGCTGCGCAGCTTTGCAACCGCCAGGCGTGATCCTGATACGACTACTGCAGATCCGATAGCGGCCGCCTCGCAGGCAGCGCCCGTTTGGGCGGGAGACATCTCCCGCGCGGTGCGTGAATTGCCTAAGTCGCACACCCAGCAGGTGAACGCGATGAACGCGCCATCTGCGCCGGCCGCGCCGCGTGCCGTGATCATTTATCGAGGTTCCGATACAAGCGATCCGGCGGCGACCGTCGCACAGGGAAATGGTGGCGCGGCATACGGCGCACCTCCGCTGCCGCCGCTTGCCCCGGCGCATTGATGCCGTGAGAAAGCCGGTGGACCTGTCCATTCATCAGGAAAGTGTCATGAAAATGCGGTTCAGTTCGATTCTCCAGGGAGCTTTAGTTCTCGCCAGCGCGCTGGCGTGTACGGCTCCGATACTCGCAGCGCCTGCTCGAGCCGTGTTGCCTCGTGCCGTCGATCCGTCGCAGCAGATGCCGCCTGCCAACCCAACGGGTCCGCTTGAAATCAATGCGGGCGCGGGTGTACTGGTGCGGCTCAATGAGGATGCGACGTCGGTGTTCATCGCTGACCCGGCGGTGGCCGACGTGCACGTGCCCTCGCCACGAGCAGTATTTGTGCTCGGCAAAAAAAGCGGCACTACTACGCTCTACGTGCTCGGCCCGAACAACAAGACGCTCCTGCAGCGTACTGTTTCTGTTGCCCGTGACATGGGTGCGCTGCGCGCAATGATTGCCGCACGGTTTCCGAACCTGAACGTGCAGATCACGGGCGGCCAAGGCTCGCTGCAACTGTCCGGCCAGGCTTCCACCGCCACTGATGCCGACGCGGTCGTACAGGCAGTCACGCCCTATCTGTCCGACAAGGAAGTGCTGATCAACCGCATGACGATCGATCGGCCGCTGCAGGTGCAACTGCGCGTGCGGATCACCGAAGTCGACCGCAATGTCACGCAACAGCTAGGCATTAACTGGCAGTCGCTCGGCAATGCAGCCGGAAATTTCTTCGGCGGCATCTACAGCGGTCGCGCGATCTACAACCTGAACCAGACGGTAGTGAACGGGGGCAGTAACCCGTATCCGGTGAATCTTCCAACCAACAATGCGTATTCGATCTTCGGCCAGTTCAAGACTGGCAACACTAATATCCAGGCACTCGTCGACGCGTTGAACCAGGAGGGACTCCTTACCGTACTCGCTGAGCCAAACCTCGTAGCGCTTTCCGGCCAGACCGCTAGCTTTATCGCTGGCGGTGAATTCCCAATTCCCATATCGCAGGTCAATGGTGCGATTTCAGTCGAATTCAAGCAGTTCGGCGTGAAACTCGACTTCACGCCGACCGTGCTCGCCGACAACCGCATCAGCCTCAAGGTGCGTCCGGAAGTGAGCGAGATCGATACGTCGGTAAGCGTTACGACCGGGGGCGTCACGGTGCCGGGTCTGAGCCTGCGCCGCGCGGACACAACGGTTGAACTGGGCAGTGGCCAGAGCTTCGCGATTGCCGGCCTTCTGCAGAGCACCACGAACGACCTGATCTCCCAGGTCCCGGGCGTAGGCTCGATCCCAATCCTCGGCAAGCTGTTCCAGTCGACCAACTACCAGAACAACAAGACTGAACTAGTCATCATGGTGACACCGTATCTCGTGGAACCGACCGATCCGGCGAAGCTGCGCACGCCGCTCGAATCACTTGTTTCACCCAGTAACGACGTCGAATACAGCTTCAGCCATCAGGCCGGCGACACAGTGTCGACGACCGGACAACCGCGTCTGGTCGGCGCGGCCGGATACGTTTATTGAGCACAATGCCATGAAATCTACACGTCTCCTCACGGTCGTCCTGGCCTGTACTTTCGGAGTTGGCCTCAGTGGTTGCTTTAAGCCTCCGCGCGACATGCCCGACGCATCGATTCTCAAATTTGATGGGCATTCGGTCGTGCCGCCCGACTGCGCGAGCCTTTCGCGCCCGGCGGTCCTAACCGATGCGGGTTGGCACCGTCCCAGCATGGAATGGGGTTGCGCCACCTATACGAATCTCGCCGCGCAGATCGCGCACCCAAAGGACATAGTCGCACCGCAGGCGATTGGACCTGCTAACGCCGCGGTCGCCGCCGACGCAGTCCGTCGCTATGAAACCGCCAAACCAATTCCTACCGATAAAGCCACGACCTCAGATGGCAAGTGACACGCGCACTCTAATGGGAGCACACCATGAGCACGACTGAGTCCAATGTTTCGAAGGGCAAGGCCAGTACCCGCAGCGCCGATTTCATCGCCTTTGTCATAGACAAGAAGACAGAGCAGGTGCTCAAGAGCTACGTTCTTGAACAGGCCATGCCGCACACGTACATCGCGATTGGCGGAGTGAACGAGGCCATCGCCTATCTGGCAAAGCTCGACCGCTCCCCGCTATTCCTGCTCGTAGACTTGCACGACTCCGTGATGCCACTTTCCGATCTCGGTCGCTTGGCCGAAGTGTGCGAGCCGTCCGTGCAAGTGGTAGCGCTTGGCGAACGCAACGACGTCGGCCTGTTCCGTGCCCTGCTGCAAATCGGTGTCCGAGACTATCTTGTGAAGCCGCTCACGGTGGAGTTGATCAGGCGGACGCTCAATGTGTCCGACGGCAAGGTAAGCCAGGTCAAGCGTCTGCGCGCCGGCAAGACGGTCGTGTTTACGGGCTCGCGTGGCGGGGTTGGCGTAACGACGATCGCCCTCAACGTGGCGCGCCATCTGGCTGAAGACACACACCGCCGGATCGCCTACGTCGACCTGAACCTGTATGGCGGCGCCGCCAACAGCATGCTTGGCATCCAGAGTAACAACGGTCTCTCGGACGTATTGCAGAATGTGCACCGTCTCGACCCGCAGTACGTCGAGCGCACTCTGGTCGCCAAGGGCTCGCGCCTCTTCGTGCTCTCAGCAGAACTCGACTACGGCGCCCCGCGGTCGTTCGCGGACGGCTCGCTCGCGCCCGTGCTGGCACTTCTCTGCGACAACTTCCATTACGTGATCCTCGACGCCGGTGACCTGGCAGACCCGCTTGCAGGCGAAGCATTCGACCACGCGTCGCGCGCGTACCTGGTCGCCGATCGCTCGGTTCACTCGACTCGCGAGACAATCCGCCGTCTACGCTTCATTGAAGACCGCGAAAATAATCCCACCACGTCGATCTTACTCAACAACATGACTTCCTCGGCAACGGGCAAGGTCGAGTCGACCGACTTTATGTCGGCGGTCGGACGCTCCGTACTGCACGAAATTCCCTACGAAGCAAAAGCGGTGACGATCGCAGCGAACCTGGGCGAGACGCCCAAGGAAAAAGCGGCCAATGGTTTCAACCAGATAATCACGCGCATCGGCAGTGACCTGACCGGCCAGCACTCCAGCGCAGAGCGCACGTTCTTCCAGAAGCTCAGGTTAAGGAGAAGCTGATGTTCGGACAAAAGAAGGGCGCGCCCATAGTTGATGAAGCGGCACACGGAGCCGCCGCAGATGCCCCCGGGCTCGCGGTGCTCGATCCAGTAAGCCCTGTCGCGACCGCATTAGCGGCTGTGCCACACGCTTCCACGTCGGCGGGCAACGAGATGCTCGTGCGCTCTGACCTCTTCCGGATCATTCGCAATGGCGTGTTCGCGTCGATGAACGCGTCTGCCGTTGTCGGCAAGACACGCGAGCAAATGAAGCTCAGCGTCGAACAGTTCGTGCTGGATATCGCTGAACGCGAACGCCTGAACATCACGATCTCGGAGCAGGTGCAGATAGTCGGCGACCTGCTGAACGATATGTTTGGCCTTGGCCCGATCGAACCGCTACTCGCCGACGAAACTGTCACCGACGTGCTCGTGAACGGGCCCGATCAAGTCTACGTGGAACGACATGGCCGACTGGAATTAACTCCCTACAAATTCCGCGACAACACCCACGTGGTCAACGTGGCACAAAGGATTGCAGCGGGCGTCGGGCGGCGCGTGGACGAAAGCAGTCCGATGGTAGACGCCCGACTCGCCGACGGTAGCCGCGTCAACGTCGTGTTGCCGCCACTCGCGATTCACGGCGCGGTAATCTCAATTCGTAAATTCTCCAAGCGCAACATCACCCTGCACCGAATGGCGCAGCAGGGAAACCTGTCGCAAGCAATGGCGAACGTGCTAAAACTTGCGAGCACCTGCCGGCTCAACATTATTGTGTCGGGCGGTACGGGTTCAGGAAAGACGACACTGCTCAACGCGCTCTCACACTTCATCGACCTCGGCGAGCGCACCGTCACGATCGAAGACGCAGCAGAACTGCAACTTGTGCAGCCTCATGTAGTGAGTCTCGAAACACGCCCAGAGAACTCCGAGGGACTTGGGGCCGTCGCGCAACGCGACCTCGTGCGCAACGCTTTGCGAATGCGCCCGGACCGCATCATCCTTGGTGAGACCCGTGGAGCGGAAGCCTTCGACGTGCTCCAGGCAATGAACACGGGCCACGACGGCTCAATGACGACGATTCACGCGAACACGCCGCGCGACGGCATTACTCGCCTGGAGAGTATGGTCATGATGGCGAACGGCAATCTTCCTTTGCTTTCCATTCGCCGCCAGATCGCGAGCGCCGTGCACCTGATCGTGCAGATCGAACGGATGCGTGACGGCATGCGCCGTATCACACGCATCACTGAGCTTGTCGGTATGGAAGGCGAAATCATCATCACGCAGGACCTGTTCACCTTCCGCTACGACGCGAGCGCGTATAGCGAGGAAGTAAAGGGTGTGTTCGAGTGTGCCTCGGTGCGTCCGGCGTTTGCCGCTCGTGCGGCGTACTACGGCCTCGAGGAGGCCCTGATGGAGGCAATGAAGATATGAGCATCGTCGACCTTGTCACCTTCGCGTCTTTTGCAGGTGTGATCGTGCTCGGCGTGATGTATCTGACCGTGCAGGATCTTCGCAGCAAGCGGCCCGAAGCGCAGATTCACGCGCGCATGGCGAATGCATTCTCGTCGCAGGGGCACCGCCTGGCAACGAAGGTCAGCGAGCAGGTCGACGCGGACCTCTTTAGGGTCAGCAACGAAGACAATGCGATCAGCCGCTGGTTCGGCCCGAAACTCGCACGTCTTCGCACGGTCGCGGGGGCGAACGGGCTGCGTATCGTTATCGCGGCAACGATTGCTGGCGAACTGGTTGCGGTTCTCATGACGAAGTTCATGCCACTTCCGCGTTTCGCCACGCCACTGCTGGTGATCGGGCTGCCGGTTCTACTAGGCGTGCGTGCCTACAGCTTTCTGGTGAACCGCTTTCGAGAGCGTTTTCTCGATGGTTTCCCAGATTTGATTGACCTGCTCGTACGCGCAGTTCGCGCTGGCGTGCCGGTGACACATGTCATCGGCTCAGCCGTGGAAGAGCTTCAGGAACCATTGCGTCAAGAGTTCAAGCTGATGAGTGATTCGCTTCAGATCGGGCTGGATCTCGAGGCAGTCCTCGCGGTGGCGGTGCGGCGCATCGAAATCGCGGATTTCTCTTTCTTCTGCGTGTGCCTGGTACTACAACGTGAAACGGGTGGCCAACTCGGCGAGACGCTCGAAAATCTCGCCACTATCGTGCGATCGCGCCGCGAAATTCGCCAGAAGTCGCGGGCCCTGACAGGTGAAGCGCGTATTACGACGAAGATTCTTACGGCGATCCCGCTGGTCATCATGCTGGCGATGGCTTCACTCGACAAGACGTACCTCCCTGTACTCTTCGGCACCCCCGGCGGTCAGAAGTTGTTTACCTACGCAGTCGTTTCAGTCGTCATAGGCATTGTCGTCGTTACCAAGATGTCCAAACTGGATGCCTCGCGATGAAGCAGGAGTACATCGAAACGCTCATTAATCTACTGATGCTGTCCGCGCTCTTCGCCGGACTTGCGATCTGGTGGTTGACCAAGCGAGGCGGCCGGCGTGGAAGGATTGCTGATCGCGCGCGCGAGGTCGCGCTTACGCAGCGAACGGAAAGCGTTCTGACGGAGGAGGCTGAGGAATATGGCGGGTGGCGCGCGCAGCTCTTGCAGCGGCTTGGAAACATCGGCGACAGGCTCCCGCTATTCGACGCTAAATACCGGCTCAAGCTTAAAAAGGAAATGGCACGTAGCGGCTATCGCAGCGGCCGTGCGGTATCCGTGCTGCTCGCAGTGAAGTTTGTCGTCGGATTGACGAGTGCCGGGCTCACTGTGATGCTGGGATCGAATATTCCGATGATCGGGCAATACCCGGCCGTGCGCGGCTCAGCGATGTTGATGGCGTTCATCGTTGGCATGGTCGTTCCAGAGTACGTGGTCGGGTTTCGGGCATCACGCCGCCGCAAACAGATGGCCGGATGCCTACCCGACGCGCTTGATCTGCTGGTGATTTGCACGAATGCAGGCAACAGCCTGGGCGTGAGTATCCGGCGCGTCGCTGACGAGCTCAAGGCTATTTGCCCACCGCTTGCCGACGAATTTTCGCTTACGGCCGACGAACTCAAGCTCTCCGGTGATAGCACTCGTTCACTTCAGGGGCTAGCCGAACGAATCGACTTGCCTTCTATCCGCGCGCTGATCTCCACGCTCATACAGTCCATGCGCTACGGTACCCCGATCACGCAAGCGCTACGCACGCTTTCGCGTACGGAACGCCTTGCTCACATTGTTTCGCTAGAGGAGAAGGCCGCCAAGCTTGCCCCGAAGATGGTCGTTCCGATGATGTTATTTATTCTTCCGGCGGTAGTGTTGATTGCGGCCGGTCCTGCGGTTATCCAGCTTCTCGACCTCATTTCAAAGCAATGAAAAGAAACCACTACTCATTCACTCGCCGCCTGGTCGCTGGATCGGCTGCACGCTGCCTTTACCGGGCCGTTCTCGGCGCGATGATTCTCGGCACGACCGTCGCCTGCACCACGACCGCCCAACGCACGGCCAATACGCAACCGGTCACGCGCAATTCCTCGCCGAGCAGCATGAGTGAACTGCGCATTGCCGACACGGCTCTGGACTCGGGCAACATGGAAGTTGCAACGACCATATACGACCGGATAGTACAGGCCGATCCGCACTCGGTGGCAGGCCTGACCGGACTCGGCAACACCCTGTACGCCGTCGGCGATTTCACGCGTGCAGGCGTTTATTATCAGCGCGCCAGCCTGATCGATCCGGCTAACATCGCACCGCTCATCGGACTTGCGCGAGTGGCGATCCATCAGCGCCGTTTCAATGACGCGATCTCCTCCTATCAGCGCGTCCTCACACTCGCGCCGGGTGACCCGCTGGCGTCGGCGGGCCTGGGTGCCGCACTCGACTTAAGCGGGGACCACGCGGGCGCGCAGATCGCTTTGCGCGAAGCGCTCAAGGTCAATCCGGGCGATCCTGTACTGAGCTCGAACCTCGGTTTGTCGCTGATCCTCGGAGGCAATCCCCGTGACGGCGCAAACGTCCTGCTCGACGTCACCCGCTACCCGCAAGCGCCGCCCCAGGCCCGCCAGGATCTCGCCCTGGCCTATGGCCTTCTCGGTAATACGGAAGCAGCAGCCGAAATTCTCGGGCGGGACTTGCCCAAGGCATCAGTGCAGGACAATCTGCGCTATTACGAGATCCAGCGCCAACGCCTTTTGCAGCAGCCGGTGTCATCCGCTTCATCGTCCAAGGTCACGGCAGTACCGGCGCAGTCCATACAGGCCGCAAGCTTGCGCTAACCGGGCGCACAACGAAGCGTTCGTGAAGCAGGCGATTTATACCGATGCTTATGCAAGGCAAAAGATAAGGATTCTTGAATAGATAGCGCTGAGAGGGTCCACGCCGGATTTTGCCGACGGATCGATACCGTGCGCGGTGTCCGCGAATAAGTTTGTGAACCCATGAAGCGCCTGGCCGAACCGGCCTACATCCATAGCAGATCCGCACTCTGACGAAACCGAATCATGAAATCGAAAATTCCAGTGTTCACGGGTCAACCCGGTCAACCCGTTGTTTCCGAGGATTTCACCCAACCTCCGAAATGGAAGGGCGTACTCATGACCCGCGATCAGCTAGTGGGCGAGATCGTGATGCGACTGCTTGCAGTCCTGATGTTGTCGATGTTCATCTCGTCGACGATCTATCAGTTTCACAAAGATCCTTCACGGTACACGTTGCTGCTACTGGCGTTTTCTGAACTGCTGACGCTTGGGCTTGCTATCTGCACGCGCGTGCCGCGTGAGCGTGACTGGAACCCTGTAACCGTGGTGGTTTCCACCTGCGCCAGCTTCTATTTCGTAGCGTTCCGTCTCGATCCCGGGATTCACCTGATTTCCGAATCAGTTGCGGCCGGTCTGCAGATCGCGGGAGTAATGATTCAGCTCTACGCCAAGATATCATTGCGCCGCTCGTTCGGAATTTTGCCAGCGAATCGCGGCGTCGTTGTAAGCGGACCTTATCGTTTTGCGCGGCATCCGATTTACCTCGGGTATTTCGTCAATCAGGCCGGGTTTCTTTCGGCTAACTTTGGCGTGCGCAATCTCGCCGTGCTTTTGATTCTTTGGGCGTTACAGATCTTCCGCATCGCGCGAGAAGAAAGAATCCTGGTTAAGGATGAAAAATATCAGGAGTACGCTGCACGCGTGCGGTATCGATTGATACCTGGGGTATTTTGAAGGGGCCACGCATAGCGCGTTCGGCAGTCAAGCAAGCATTCTGCCGGTCAGGTTGTCGCTATCTTTCGAGCAAAGGAATCGCTTGGGCATCCTCGCGTAAAGCCGATTATTTCGGACCAGGGATACGACGCAGCAGCATTCGCGCAAACGATTCGTGTCACTCAATCCAAGGTAGTGGTGCGGCCACGTTTGCATCGTAAAACGAAGCGTTACGCTAACCACGGGCCGTAACCTAGTCAAGACAGTAGAGTCGTGAACCCGCCGGAGAAAATGAGACAGTTACACCCATCCATTTTCTCCCACAAGCGATGGGTGTGTTTCGCAGCCTTCATCTATTGCGTCAACACGACTTCCGTATAGCCCGAGCCACTGCCGCCGCTCGTAGTACATGTCGCCGGGAAGAAGTTATTCTTGTACTGGCAGTCTTCACCGTAACCGGGACCGTTCGCGCTTGTGGCCGAGCAGTGACTTGACGGGCTGTAGTATTGCTCGCCTGGCCCCACCCCCCCAGCGTCGTCCCACCAAAAAACTACCGCGGGAGCAATACCTGAAGAGCTGTTCGACAGTGCCGACATTTGGGAACAGCTTGGCGCCGCATAGGCCGCTCCGCCACCCGAAGTGGAAAAACAGTTGGAAAGCGCGGCTGCCGGTGCAGTACTAGAGTTGGACAGAGCGTTGACGTAGCTTTGCGTCACCCCGGTTTGCACGTACAGCGAGCAGTTCGGTGTGGTCGATGTCTTCGTCGTCAGATACTGGGTGGTGCAGGTATAGACGGTCGTAGTGTTCGATCCCGCCGTAGATGATGTGGACGTGCAGTTGGAGTAGCCTGAGCCGGGCGCATTGATGCCGAGGTAAGCCGAGAGGGTGTTATAGGATGACTGCGTGGGGGGCGGCACGAGTGTCAATCCGTTATAGACACTTGTGATTGAAGAACCCCCCCGGCTGTTGGTCGAGTTCACCGTAATTGTGTACGAGGAGTTGGCTTGTTCGCTGGGCGACTGGTTGTTCAGAAGAAGCGACGAATAAAACTTCTGCGTGTTCTGATTCGGCGCGCCATACGAGTTCGCTCCTGTGACCCCCACCCCGCAATTCGTATTTCCAAGGGTGTTGCCGTTTGTTATGTTCACCAGTGCCACGCCCAGCGGCTGGTTGGCGCTAAAGGAGGGCATGACCTGGCCGGCTGGAACAGACTGAAAGCTGCTGCCAATCATGTAGTAGTTGTTGGTGGGGAGGCCCCCTGGTGTCGTCCAGGCCGGCAACGACGAATAATCGTAGCCGTTGCCGCTCGCATTCAACGGCACCTTGTACAGATAAACCGAATTTCCGTCGCACGCCCGCGAGTTGACATGGCCAAGCGTCAGGTTCGCTGTGACGACCGGATCTCCGGCGGTTGCCGTCGCCGTGATGGTGGCCGAGGGGATGAGCAGCGACAACAGCGTTGTGGAAACCTTCGCGGTGGCGCTCACGGTGACGGTGTAGGCCGCAGAACTGCCAAGCGCAGGATTGATCGTGCCATTGCTGTTTGTCGAGACGGTTGGCGCTGTAATCGAAATGCTCGACGGCAGGATCGTGCGATTGAAGTAATTAGTTGCGACCTGAGTTGCTAAGGCGCTCTGACCAGGAACCGAGAAGACTGCGGCGCCCGCGATTGCGGCCTGATCGACTGCATTCTGCAGGCTCGCGCGGTATTGAATCATGCGTGCATAATCGACAGCGCCTCCCACAATCAGCATCATTGGGACGAGCAGCAATGCAAACGTCATGGCGATAGCGCCCGTCTCATCCGCGATGAGACGGGATAGCGTGCGCAAGAACTGGGGCTTCATTGACGGCGGCATGCGGGAATCCTCAGGAACAGGGTGCGGTGCACGCAATCGACAGGTTGTTGCGAGGCCGTGCAAACGCCGTCTGAGTCAGCGTGAAACTCGACGGGATCAGGTACTGGATCACCGAACTGTACTGATAGGTCGCCTTGACGATGATCACGCTGTCGCCGGGCGCGCCGGCATTCGGCAACAGGTTGGTCGGCGTCGTAGCGAGCGTTTGGGCCGTGTTGCCCAAGGTTGTCGCCGCAGCGGTGCACGAGTGATCGCTCTCCCAATCGACAGTTACGCCGCTGCTCGTGTAGTTGGTCACGCTCGCCATCGCCACCGAGAAATTGCCAGCACCGGTCGCCGCCCCGGTTGGAAAGGGCGTCATCATTAACTTGCCTGCCTGGCAGAAATTGCCCAGCACGCCGGTTGTTCCACTCGTTACGCCATTGGTTTGCTGCGATATCAGGTCGGCCATGGATGTAGCTGCGTTGGCCAACTGCATGTTCACCCTGACGAACTGCCCAAGCTCGTAGATACCGAACAGGAGCGCTGTCATGAGCGGCAGGACAAACACAAATTCCAACGTGGCAACACCACGCGCGTTTTTTAGAAATCGACAAAGCCCGGGCAGCATTAATAAGGCTCCGTCTGAAAGGCGAGGGTTGACATCAGCATTGCGTTTCCGGAAAGGAAAGACGCAACCCATGGCATGTTGTAGCCGACTTGCAGGATGACGTCGTACTTTGGCGACAATGACGCCTTGGTCTGGGTCATGACGCCATTGTTGACGTTCGCGACGGTCAGTGTCGTAAAACCAACGCCAGCTGGCGTCCCGGAGCTTCCCGCCGCGACATAGATCTGGATCGTCGCGGTGCACGACGGAACGAGGCTGTAGCCGCTCACGGTCAGGTCGTTGCAGACTGCAGTGACGAGATTGCTGGAGTACGCGCCGGACGCCCCGGTGAGCGTTCCAATACGGATCAACCGGGCGGCGTCGCGTGCCGCGTTGTCCATGAGCGATTGCCTCGTGAACATCAGGCCAAACTGGAATGTCCCAATCATGACCGCGAGGAGAAGCGGGAACACGAATACATACTCGAGTGCGGCCACACCGCCGTCCTCGGACCAGAGTCTCGCCAACGGCTTGACGGTGACCTTCGCGCGCGACGTTTCTTTGCGCCGCGTGTGACAAAACGCGGCGACGAAACGGCGTCCGAAACTGATGCATTTTTTTGGCACGGTTGCGCGAACGAGCCTGGACAGCGCTGCCTTCAATATTGAGCGTGCGCACTCGTTATGCGTGCGTTTTTTCATATGCCGCGAACCCTGAGTTCAGTAAATCATCTGTGTCAGGCGGTACTCAATGGACCCGAGCATTTGAGCGCTTGCTCGCTGAATCGACGGGCCGTTCTTCAGTCGCGTCTTTTGGAGATCAAAAGTCGAGATGCGTCTGACGCCAAGTGTGTTGGGATTTTTAATCATCCTCACTTGGGATAACGGCAGGGGATCTGATTTGCTTTAGGCCGTCGCGCATGGCGTCAGCGGTGGCCGCGAAAGTCTGGACAGCCGGTTAGGTCGAATCGCAGGATTCAGAGATAGGCAAAAACGCCTACAAAGGCAGGGCAAACATCGAACATCCGTTCTTGACAGGTTGTTCGCACGAGGCCTTCTGAGCGGCTTACTTTTGATGGCTGCTCAGCGCTCAGATGAACTGGCGCTATCGGCCGGTTTCGGCCATTCCTCCGAGATTGCCGACAACATAGGCGACGATTGCATCCTGAGGCGCGTGAAACTACCGCGCCGTAATCAATACGATGACGTCCCAGGCGAGGTCAATCACTGATCGGCAGTCCGGCGACTAACGCGATTCCATTCGCTGCCTGCTCGCCAACCGCATTCGAAACTTGTTCCATCGAACGAAAGCCGGTAATCACCCAATCTAGCCAAGTGTCTTCTTCGATTGCGAAACTGGCATCGCCCACCCTGACGACGCCGCTAAGATGATCCGCGCCGTCGAAGAAATTTAAGAATACGCGAGCGGTTTCGGATCTGCTTCTGACGCTTGTGATCTGGATAGTTACCGGAACCCCGTTCGGATTAATCTTGATCCCGAGGTGGGCTGCTCTCAGGTAGAACGCTGACATCATCGAATTGCGTACCCACGGCGTCACCAAATTCCCATTGGCATCGATCTTCGGCGCTTGTATACCGTCAGAAATCAACTGTCCCGTCTGAACGCTAGCAGAATGCTGCGCGTCAATCTTAGGGACAGTTGTAAGGCATCCCGCGAGTAATACGCATGTGAATCCGAGAACGCAGGCCAGACTTTTGTTCTTCATGGGGAATGCCGTGAGTTGAACGGTCCGTCTTGAACCGCGGTTGTCGAAGACTGTATTAACGGTCGATATCATATTTTCTTTAGTATTTTAGATAACCGTCGAAATAATTGGCCGGAAGACGCTTAAGCGTTGCTAAGTATGAAGACTTGCGGGGCGACCTGACTTGCGGCTGCCTGCACCTGCGAATCTGCAGATGTCCGCTGCCGGGGCATTGCCCGCCCGTAATGGATCGGGTTGGGCAACAAGTACCGAGCACAAACCAAGCACAAGCCGGCCATGAACGGCCGTTGATCACCGCCGTATCGTGAACGCCAGAAGGTCCATTCGCGCGAAAAACGTCTCTTCCGATAAGCTCGCTTCCGCGACTTATTTTGATCGGCTACCAAGTTTGGCTAAAGAACACATTTCCTCGGAAGTTCAAATTTCACTCCAGTCGGCTGCTTGGTCGCCAAAATATAAATCTCATCACCTAGCGATGCCTCGTGATAGTCGGATGGCATCTTACATTCCGTGGTGAATAATATCCTGACGTCTAATAGATATGCATATATTAAAAATGGATGCACAGGACGACATTGATATACAGTTGTTGATGACGATTGAGGCTTTCATGCCCGCCCAGCGCGGCATCCCGGATCTTGGTAAACGTAAATCTTGCCGGGCTTAAAATTTGCAAAATCCTCACGAGAGAAAAAATAAGCGCTAATAGAATTCCAGTAAAGAAATAAACGAACCGCCAACCAGCTGGAATAAAAATTAGCAGTATGCCGAGTAAGAAATGGAGATGATTCCTCGTTTAAATAAATCACGAAAATTTTCTTTTAGGCTCGCCGACTGATTGCGGGATTGCGTAGAATCATTGAAATTTTTTCGTTTTTTTATTGATTTTATTCCTCGATTAATATTCCTGCTTCGTAGAATACGATATTCCCACCGAAATATCGGCAAAATGGGGTCGGACTTGAGATGCCGGTGCGCGTGGGGACGCGTGGTCCTACTAGCGCTACGGACGTTAGAACGCTGCTGTCGATGATTGGCCTCCCGCTTTATCTTGCAAGCGGCCGTTGAATTCCTGGGGGATTGAAGGGCTGAAACGGGTCGACCGGTGTCAGACGCAGACCAACGTTTAGCGGACCCTAAGGGCGTTCAGCACGTTGTTTCGAGCGTTAGAAATTTGACCGACTTCAGTCCGATCCGCATTTCGCAGATAGGGCACGTCTATGTGTCCACTGGACCGTTGTCGCGTCCGGAGTATTCGCAGAATTCGGATTTCTTCGAGGGCTGCGACAGAGCCTCGCCATGAAATGAGTCGGGATCGCTTTTCAGGCTGTGCTCTCTTAACTAACTTGCTAATCATATGGGTACGGTGCGCATATGGGTACGGTGCGGCCGGCGACGTGACGGATAGCTAGGATGACGTGCGACTTACAGCTTTTCAATGTCGTGCGCTGTACGCAGAAGATCGGCAAAAAGTCGCGAATTCTCCGCTTCCCATGATCTCCGGCGAGAGCCGCCGATCCCAATGCTAGCGCGGCAACCAGTCGGGTCGGTTGCCTTGGGGGCATTGCTGCAGAGGCGTGACGGTATTCTTAGTGGAGAGAAAAACGGTAGACCGTCAAGCATACCGTCATCAAAACGTAGATTTAGCTTGATGCAGTGAGACGAGTTTTTGACAACGCTGTTTATTTCAACGGGTTATGGCCGTCTTGGGACGTGCTGAGAATCCGCTCCACATACCGCGCGATCAAATCGATTTCCAGATTGACCTTCGCGCCGGCCAACAAATGCCGCAATGTCGTCACTTCCACCGTATGCGGAATGAGGTTGATCGAAAACTCGCAGCCATCGGGCCGGTCGTTCACGGTATTCACCGTCAGGCTCACGCCGTTCACCGTCACGGAACCCTTATAAGCCAAATACTTGCCGATATCGCGCGACGCGAGAATCCGCAGTTCATGTGACTCGCCGACCGGTGCGAAATGCGTCACTTCACCCAGACCATCCACATGCCCCGACACCAGATGCCCGCCCAGCCGATCATGCGCGCGCAGCGCTTTTTCCAGGTTCACATCGCCGGGTTCGGACAAGCCTGCGGTCTTGTTAAGGCTCTCGCGCGACACATCGACGTCAAACGTCGCCGCCGACTTCTCGATCACGGTCATGCACGCGCCCTGGATCGAGATGCTGTCACCAAGCTCGACATCCGCGAGATCCAGGCCGCCGGACGCCACCGTGAGGCGCACGCCGGTATCGGCATCCGAGGCTGAATCCAACGGCGTAACCGCTTCAATGCGGCCGACTGCCGCGACAATTCCTGTGAACATCGTCGAGCTTCCTTAGGTTGTGCGTGTTGTGCGTTGTGCGTTAAATAATCGGTTTTGCGTCTGTAGGCGCATCGGTTTTCACCACCGCGAAGCGCGCCAGAATCCGGAGGTCGTCACCCAGCCGGTCGATCCGATGAAACCGCAAATGCGGCCGGGCATTGAGTGTATCGGGCGGCGTGAAATCGAACATGCCCGGCGCGTTGCCCAGCAAACTCGGCGCGAGATAGATCAGCAATTCGTCGACGCAACCCTCGCGCAGCAGCGAGCCATTGAGCTTGTGGCCCGCTTCCACGTGCAATTCGTTAATGCCGCGATCAGCGAGGACACCCAGCATGGCGGGCAAATCGACCTTGCCGTGCTCGTTCGTCAACGGCGTGAATTCGATGCCGCGTTCTCGCAGCGCATCAGCTTTCGCGGGGTCTGGCTCAGCGCCGCAAAACACCCACGGCGGCGCGCCTTCCAGTATCCGCGCCGTCAGCGACACGTCCAGCCGGCTATCAATCAGCACGCGTTGGGGCTGACGCGGCGTGTCGATGGCGCGCACGGTCAGTTGCGGATCGTCCTCCTTCACCGTGCCAATGCCCGTCAGGATCGCGCACGCGCGAGCACGCCATGCGTGACCGTCGGCACGCGCCGCTTCGCCGGTGATCCACTGGCTTTCGCCGGTCGGCAAACCCGTGCGTCCATCCAGCGTAGCCGCAACCTTCATGCGTACCCACGGACGGCGGCGCGTCATGCGCGACACAAAGCCGATGTTCATCTCATATGCTTCGTTGGCCAGCAGGCCGCAGCGCACATCAATGCCTGCATCGCGGAGAATCGCCAGGCCGCGCCCGGACACCGCCGGATTCGGATCTTCCATTGCGGCGATCACCTTCGCGACCCGCGCGTCGATCAACGCATGCACGCACGGCGGCGTGCGGCCGAAATGGCTGCATGGTTCGAGCGTGACGTAAGCCGTTGCGCCGCGCGGATCGTGGCCCCGCGCCCGTGCGTCTTTCAACGCGCGAACTTCGGCGTGATCCTGACCGGCGGGTTGCGTGAAACCTTCGCCGATCACATCGCCGTCCTTCACCAGCACGCAGCCGACGCGCGGATTCGGCGTCGTCGTGTACATGCCGCGTGCGGCCAGCGCCAGCGCGCGCTCCATGTGCGAGAAATCGGTCTGCGAGAACATGGCGGCGGCGCTTAAGCGGCGAGACGGGCGAACGCGCCGCGGGCGGCATCGAGCGTTGCGTCGATGACGGCATCGTCATGGGCGATCGATACAAATCCCGCCTCATATGCCGATGGCGCGAAGTACACGCCGGCATCGAGCATGGCGTGAAAGAACGCGTTGAAGCCTTTCGTGTCGCCTTGCGTGACTTCGGCGAAGCTCGCCGGGACCCGTTCGGCGAAATACAGGCCGAACATGCCGCCGATAGCATCCGCCGAGAAGGGCACCTTCGCTTCTTTTGCAACGGCCGCGAGGCCATCGGCGAGACGACGCGTCTGCTTCGTGAGCGTGTCGTAGAACCCCGGCGCCTGAATCAGTTGCAGCGTTTTCAATCCTGCCGCGACCGCGATAGGATTTCCCGACAACGTGCCCGCCTGATACACACCGCCGAGCGGCGCGAGATGCGCCATGATGTCCCGGCGACCGCCGAACGCTGCCGCCGGCATGCCACCGCCGATCACCTTGCCCAGGCAGGTCAGGTCTGCCGTGATGCCGTAGACCTGCTGCGCGCCGCCGAGCGCCACGCGAAAACCGCACATCACTTCATCGAAAATCAGCACTGAGCCGTACTCGTCGCAACGTGCGCGCAGCGCTTGCAGGAACTCGGGCGTGGCTTTCACGAGATTCATGTTGCCGGCCACCGGCTCCACGATAATCGACGCGATTTCCGCACCAAACGCGGCAAACGCTTCGTTAAGCTGTTCGACGTTGTTGTATTCGAGCACGGTCGTGTGCTTGGCAATATCGGCGGGAACGCCGGCGGAAGTGGGATTGCCGAACGTCAGCAAACCCGATCCCGCTTTCACGAGCAGGCTGTCAGCGTGACCGTGATAGCACCCTTCGAACTTGATGATCCGGTCGCGCTTCGTGAATCCACGCGCGAGGCGCAGCGCGCTCATGGTCGCCTCAGTGCCGCTCGACACCATGCGTACCTGTTCTATCGACGGCACCAGCTTGCAGATCTCTTCCGCGATCGCGATTTCGGACTCGGTCGGCGCACCGAACGAAAACCCGTTCGCGAGCACGCGCTGCACGGCTTCGAGCACCTCGGGATGAACGTGACCGAGGATCATCGGTCCCCATGAACCGATGTAATCGATGTACTGCTTGCCGTCGGCATCCCAGAAATACGGACCTTGCGCGCGTTCGATAAACCGCGGCGTGCCGCCGACCGAGCGAAACGCGCGTACCGGCGAGTTCACACCGCCCGGAATGGTTTTCTGGGCGCGTTCGAAGAGAGCTTCATTTCTGGACATGACGGGGCCTGCACTGAATGACGGGTTCGGCTGAAGAGGGCTGCGGCCGCTGGCTTCGTTTCAAGCCTGGATCGACGCTGGGATCGGATCTGGCGTGGTCCGCGCGTTGCTCGCGGCTGCAGGAAATCAAGATGAAATTGTACCGGAGTCGCTTGGCTTCGGCCCGCGACGCTCCGCCCCGGTGCCGCATTCCAAAAAGACGGCCGTGAAGCTTCTGAAAGCAGGGCGCGTACAATGCAGACTGTTTTAAGGCTCTGTTTAAGCCGTTCGCTTGCACGCCGGACGTGGCCCTTGCGAGGTTTTTTGCATTCGTATCGTGTTTGTCTCGGGTCGCTTCGGGGTCGTTTCGCCTTTTGTCGTTCGTCATTCGCCCGTCCCGAAAACCGCGCCTTTTTCCTCAAGCCTCCTTTCGCCTCTCATGCCCGAAATCATCAAGCGCCGTTCCGATCGCCGACTGATCCTGTTGCTCGGCGCGCTGGCGGCGTGCGGCCCGCTTTCCATCGATATGTATCTGCCGAGCCTGCCGGCGCTCGCCGCCTCGTTCGGCACGACCGCCGCCGCCGCGCAGATCACGCTGACCAGTTTCATGCTGGGCTTTTCGCTCGGCATGCTCGTGTACGGCCCGCTTTCCGACGCCTACGGCCGCCGGCCAGTGCTGCTTGGCGGCATCGTGTTGTACACGCTGGCTAGCGTGGGGTGCGCGCTGTCGTTTTCCATCGATTCGCTGGTTATGCTGCGCTTTCTGCAGGCGCTGGGTGCAGGTTCGGCGTCGGTGCTGGCGCGGGCGATTGCACGCGATGCCCACGCGCCGTCGGACGCGGCCCGTGTGTTGTCGATGCTCGCCATTGTCACGTCGATTGGGCCGTTGCTCGCGCCGCTGATAGGCGGGCAGTTGCTGCTGCTGGGAGGCTGGCGCGCGGTGTTTGTCACGCTCACGCTGTTCGGCACGCTGTGCGCGGTAACCACGTATTTGCGCGTGCCGGAAACGTGGCCGCGCGAGAAGCGCGCGACTTCAGCTCTTGGGCGCTCGTTTGCTGCGTACGGCCGTCTTCTCACCGATCCCGTCACGTGGGGCCACACGCTATGCGGCGGCATGGCGTTCGCGTCGATGTTCGCGTACATCACCGCGACGCCGTTTGTGTATATCGACTACTTTCATGTGAAGCCGCAGCACTACGGGTTTTTCTTTGGGCTGAACATTATCGGCATCATTAGCTGGAACGTGGTGAACACGCGCCTGGTCGGGACGCTGGGATCGCTGAAACTGATTTCGATAGCTTCGTTTGTCAGCGTGATCGCGGCGTTGGCGACGGCGTTCGTGTGTATCACGGGGTTTGGCGGCTTGTGGTCGATCGTCGGCTGCCTGTTTTTCGTAGTCGGCGTCGTGGGGTTGTTATCGGCTAACTGCACGACGGACCTGATGCATCGATACCCGCACAACGCAGGGGCAGCTGCCGCGGTGTTCGGCGCGGTGCAACTGGCGCTCGGCGCGCTGGCGAGCGTTGCGGTCGGGATGTTCCACGATGGCACACCGCAGGGCATGGGGATCGTGATCGGGGTGACGGGCGTGCTGACGTTCGTCGGCCGAACGCTGGTGCTGCGTTGGCATGGCACGCCGGTGCGCGCTGCTCGCGCAGGATGATTGTTGGGCGCACTCTCGCGCTAGTCTGAACAGCCGCTTGCGAGAAACCGAGCGCGTTGCCATGTCAGCCGCGCGCTCGGAAAAACGTCACTCGCCGCCGACCATCTTCTGCAAGAAAGCGAACGCAGTCGCCTCCACCCGGGCGATGCTTTCCGCCTCCACACCCGCGCCGTGACCCCCGTCGCGGTTCTCCAGATACCACACGCGGTCATGTCCCTGCGCCTGCATCCGGGCGGCCATCTTGCGGGCGTGGCCCGGATGCACGCGGTCATCGGTCGCCGATGACGTGA
This sequence comes from Burkholderia sp. S171, assembly GCF_009766085.1. Taxonomy (GTDB): domain Bacteria; phylum Pseudomonadota; class Gammaproteobacteria; order Burkholderiales; family Burkholderiaceae; genus Caballeronia. The sequence continues at coordinate 281,038 of NZ_LMUF01000030.1, forward strand.
ACATCGCCGGCGGATAAACCACGTCGGCTTTGACGTTTTGATACGGTGAGTACGTCATCAGGAAGCGCAGGTCGCGGTCGTCTGCGGGGTCGCCGTATTCATCGATCCATGAGGCGCCTTGCAGCAGTAAATGAAAACGCGCCATGTCGAGCAAGGGCACCTCGGATAACACCGCGCCGAACAATTCCGGTCGCTGGACCAGCATGACGCCGGTCAGCAAGCCGCCATTGCTGCCACCGCGAACAGCGAGTTGTTTCGATGTCGTCACACCTGACGCCACCAATGCTTCGGCAACTGCGATGAAGTCATCGAACGCGACCTGGCGCTTTTCACGCTGCGCCGCCTGATGCCACTCCGGCCCGAACTCGCCGCCGCCACGAATGTTCGCGACGGCGTACAACCCACCGCTTTCGAGCCACGCGATGCCGGTGGTTGCGTCGTAATGCGGATCGAGCGCCACTTCGAAACCGCCGTAGCCATAGAGCAGGCAGGGCGCTGATTGATGACCTTTCACGTTCGCTTCACGACCGATCAGCCAATACGGAATAGCGACGCCATCGGTTGATATCGCGTGACGACGCTCAGCAATGAGGCCGGTGGAGTCGAACTGAGCGGGAAGGCGGGCGAGCAGTTGCCATTCGCTGTCCGGTTGCGCGAAGTCGGCGTAGTAAAGCGACGGCGGCGTGAGGAAATGTTCGACGTGAACGAGCACGGTGTCGTCGCGTTCGCTGTCGATGGAATCTACGTACGACTGGCTCGCCGCCGGCAGCGCGAAATGACGACGCGTCCATTCGCCTTCGAGATCGGCCGGAGGGCCAAGCAATTCCACGCGTGGCGAACCATCGTCCATTTGCGACACCACCAGCCAGTGCTTCGTGAAGTCGATATCGGCGAGAACGGTTCGGCCTGACGGCGTGAACAGCACGGTGAAATTGCGCGCGCCTTTCAGGAAGGCATCGCGGCGAATGACGAGCAGCGAACCGCTCGCGTAGGCCGTTGCGCCCGATGTTGCACTTGCTTCGTAGGGCTCGCGTGGCGTGACGAACAGCCAGCCGTTCCAATGCTCCAGTTCTGCGTGCAGCGGGACATCGTATTGCTGCCACTCGCCGGTGGTTTCATCGAGCCAGTATTGGAGCGTCTCGAAGAAGGACGTCGCGCGCGAAGCAAGATGCAGCTTTTCGAGCTGATCGTAATCCACGCCCGCCGAGACATCGCGACGCTTGCCTTCGAAGACTACGGGGGCATCGGCCAGCTTCGTGCCGCGCTTCCATTTGCGCGCCTGGCGCGGGAAACCGGACGTGGTCAGCGCAGGCTTTTTACTGTACGCGCTATCGTCCCAGCCGACATACACCGTGTCGAGATCAATCCACGAGATGCCGTGCTTGCCAACGTCGGGGAGCGTGAAACCGTCTTCCACGAAGCGCTGCGTTTCGATGTCGAATTCACGGACCATGCATGCGTCCGAGCCGCCCGGCGACAAGCTCACCAGTGCCCGGTCCCAGGTCGGATAGAGCATGTCGAAGTCGTGCAGCGCCCAGCGGATGCCGTCTTTGGCGGCGCTCGTGTTCAAGTCGATCTGGTCGACGTCCAGGATGGTTTGCCATTCGGGCTTGCCTGCGAGCCATTTCTGCCAGGGCGTGCGCCGAACGATCCCGAGCGGATGAGTCTCGTCCTGCCACGTGTTATAGCCCCAGTCGTCATAGCGCGAGCAGGAAACAATGCGCTCCTGTGACGTGTAAGCGGTTTTCAGGCGTGCGGTCAGTGCATCGGTTTGCGCCGTTTTACCAAATGTGGCGGTCGTGCGGGCGTTTTGCGCATCGACCCACGAGTCGACACGGGCATCGTCAAGCGCTTCGAGTTCAATGAATGGATCCTCGTGGCTGGACTTTTTCGGCGTGGAAACCCACGCGAGGTCAGGATGGTCGTCGAGGAAGGTTTGCGTCATGTCGGGAGTGTCTGCGAAGCGGCAACGCGCAGCATGCCAGCGCCGCCGATATTGTCGGTGAACAGGGATTGTGCCTGTTCGACGCAAGGGACGTGCGGCGCTGTCGATGACCGTAGCCTGCAACCTGGGCCTAGGCCGACTTCGAACGCACAGTTTTTCGAGATGATTTATTCGGCTAGGATGCCGTTCCGCTCGCTCCAACAGGTTCCGAAAGGTATCAAAACTGAACGGGATAAGGCGCATGAAGGCCCGGCACGCAGGGCCATGGATTTCACCGTTTCCGGAGCTACCTTGACTACCGATGTAAAGATTCCCGCCAATGTATTTGTGGCCACACCCAGTTACGGCGGCGTAGTGACCACCAGCTATGTCCAGGGGCTGCTCGATCTGTACGACGCCTCCGACCGGCACGAATTCGGTCTCAGGATAAATTTCAACAGCTTCGACAGCCTGATCACACGTGCTCGCAATACGATGGTGGCGGAATATCTCGCGGACGATCGGTTTACGCATCTGATGTGGATCGACGGCGATATCGGTTTCAAGGGTTCCGATGTCGTTCGGCTGCTTCTGGCGGATCGTCCATTGGTGGCAGGCGTCTATCCGCTCAAAACTGATGGCTGGCCGTCGGAGGGCTTGCTGGAAGCCTTGCCGGCCGGCACGACGAAGGCCGATTTTCGCGAGCGCTTCGCCCGTTATCCAGCCACCGCGGCCGCGGGTGAACTGGAACCTGATGAAGACGGTTTTCTCGATGTCATCGACGCCCCAACAGGATTTATGCTGATCAAGCGTGAGGTGTTTTTGAATCTCGCGATCAGCTTTCCCGAGCTTCGCTACCAACCTGACCTGATCGGCCGGCCGGAACACACCGCAGGGAAAATGGCTGGGCTTCACTACGCGTTTTTCGATACGATGATCGACCCGCAAAAAGGCACCTATCTCTCTGAGGACTATGCGTTCTGCCGGCGGTGCGCGGCGATCGGCATTACGCCCGCAATCGATACGAAGTCGAATCTGAGCCATCAAGGTTCGGCCATGTTCGAGGGCGATCTGGGCCGGAGCCTGGAGCGCCAGCGCGCTGAGCTTCATGCGCGCGGGGCAGGGCGGTAAGCAGTCGGCAACACTCAGTAAGCAAGTGCGCATGCTAAACGCCCAAAACAGAAAAGCCGCGCACCCCTTCGGGCGCGCGGCTTTCTAATTCAGAGCGCTTGACCTCAAGCCAACCGTTCTTCGCTCTTCGAATCAAACAACACCGCCTTCGATACATCGAACAACAGCGTCATGTTCGTCAGCGGTTGCGGGTTGCTCGCCGGGTGCACGCGGCTCACGACGCGCTTGCCGTTCACCTGCGTGAACACCAGCGTATCCGGGCCCGTCGGTTCGATCACATCGATCTTCACCTCAATAGGCTGCAACCGCGCGTCTTCCACGTTATGCGCGCTGCGGGCATCCGTGATCCGCTCCGGCCGCAGCCCAAGAATCACGTTCTGGCCAATCTTGCCGCGGACCGCAGCCGCATCGAACGGCAGGTTCAGCACGGTGCGCGTCACGCCGGTATCGACCTCAAGCCCGATACCCGACCCAGCCTCGACCAGCTTGCCATCGATAAAATTCATCGGCGGCGCGCCGATGAAACCCGCCACGAACAAGTTCGCCGGCGAATCATAGATATCCTGCGGTGCGCCGAACTGCTGCACCACGCCATCCTTCATCACCGCGATCCGGTCGCCCAGCGTCATGGCTTCAATCTGATCGTGCGTCACATACACAATCGTCGTACCCAGACGCTGATGCAGCAGCTTGATCTCCGACCGCATCTCGATCCGCAGCTTCGCATCCAGGTTCGACAACGGCTCATCGAACAGGAACATCACCGGATCGCGCGCCAGAGCACGCCCCATGGCCACGCGCTGACGCTGACCACCCGACAACTGGCCAGGCTTCCGATCGAGCAAATGCTGGATCTGCAGCGTGTCCGATACGCGCGTCACAATCGCCTTCTGCTCGTCCTTCGGCACCTTGCGGATGTTCAGCCCGAACGAGATGTTCTCGCGCACCGTCATGGACGGATACAGCGCGTACGACTGGAACACCATCGCAATGTCGCGATCCTTCGGCGAGAGGTTGTTCACCGTCTTGCCGTCGATCATGATGTCGCCCTTGGTGACCGTTTCCAGCCCGGCGATCATATTGAGCAACGTGGACTTGCCGCAGCCCGAACCGCCCACGAGGATCAGGAACTGACCATCCTCGATGTCGATGTTCACGCCCTTCAGAACGGGAACGCCGTTCGCGTAAGTCTTGTACACGTCGCGGATTGAAAGGCTTGCCATGCTATGAATCCTTTAATGTCTCTGCGCTGAATTTCATCGCGCACATCAGTTGATCTTCTACCGCGAGCGCCGTTCAGCAACTGAACGCGCCCCGCGGGAATTCAGCCCCGGAAATCAGCCCTTCACCGCGCCCGCTGTCAGGCCGCGCACGAAGAACCGGCCGGCGACCATGTAGACGAGCAGGGTGGGCAGGGCGGCAATGATCGCAGCAGCCATGTCGACGTTGTATTCCTTCACGCCCGTCGATGTGTTGACCAGGTTGTTCAGGGCGACGGTGATCGGCATTGAATCGACGCCGGAGAACACGATCCCGAACAGGAAGTCGTTCCAGATCTGCGTGAATTGCCAAATCAGGCACACCATGAAAATTGGCAGCGATACCGGCAGCAGGATCTTCGTGAAGATGGTGAAGAAACCCGCACCGTCAATACGCGCCGCCTTCACCAGCTCCGCCGGAATACTCACGTAGAAGTTGCGGAAGAACATGGTGGTGAACGCAATACCGTAGACCACGTGCACGAGCACAAGACCGGCCGTGGTGTTAGCGAGTCCCAACATGCCTTGCAAACGCGCCATCGGCAAAAGGATGGCCTGGAACGGGATGAAACAACCGACCAGCAGCATGGTGAACACGGCATCGGCACCACGGAAGCGCCAATGCGTGAGCACGTAACCGTTGAACGCGCCGACTATCGACGAGATCAGCACGGCCGGGATCACCATGCGCACGGAGTTCATGAAGAACGGTTCCATGCCGTCGCAACGCACGCCGGTACACGATTGCGACCACGCCTTGACCCAAGGCGCGAACGTGAACGAGGTAGGCGGCGTGAGCAGGTTGCCGGTGCGCAACTGGTCGAGGTCCTTGAAGGACGTCGAGAGCATCACGTAGATCGGGAACAGGAAGTACAGGGCAAACAGAATCAGCGCCGCATAGATGACGGCGCGGCTGATCGTCATCTTAGATTCCATTGCGCGTGCTCCTCGATTCCAGATACATGAGCGGCACCAGCACGGCGACAACAGTAGCAAGCATCATCATCGACGACGCGGCGCCCAGGCCCAACTGCCCGCGGTTAAACGAAAACGTGTACATGAACATGGCCGGCAGCGACGACGACGTGCCCGGACCGCCCGCGGTCAACGCAACCACGAGGTCGAAGGTCTTGATGGTGATGTGGCAGAGAATCAGCAGCACGGAGAAGAACACCGGCCGCATGCTCGGAATGACGATACTGCGATAGATCCGCGGCAAGGAAGCGCCGTCCATCTGCGCTGCCTTGAAGATCTCTGCATCCACGCCACGCAAACCGGCGAGGAACAGCGCCATCACGAAACCGGTGGATTGCCACACGGCCGCGATCACGATGCAGAAGATCGCCTTGTCGGGGTTGCCTAGCCAGTCGAACGAAAAGCTCGTCCAGCCCCAGTCGTGGAAAATCTTTTCCAGTCCGAGTCCCGGATTCAGGATCCACTGCCACGCAGTGCCTGTCACGATGAACGACAACGCCATCGGATAAAGGAAAATCGCGCGCAACGCACCTTCATTACGGATCTTCTGGTCGAGCAAGATGGCCAGGAACAGCCCGAGCCCCACGCAGATTGCGATGAACGGAATGCCGAACCATCCAAGGTTCGCAGCGGACGTCCACCAGACGTCATTCGAGAACAACTCGGTGTAGCGCTGGAAGCCGGTAAATTCATAACGCGGCATCAATCGCGAATTGGTCAGCGAAAGCCAGCCGGTGATCAGGATAAAGCCGTACACGAACACCAGTGCAATCAGCACGCTTGGCGCGAGTACGAGCTTCGGAATGTATGTATCGGCAAGCGCCGCCAGAGGCGACGTGCGGCGAGGCGGGGTGCGCGATGTCTTGCTCGCGATACCGCTAGGGGAGGCAGCCACTTCTCGACTCCTGGAAATTTGCCGGCAAGAGTCTCAGGCCGGAACAGGGATGCAGCAGTTTTTTACGCCAACTCATGCTTGGGATTTGCTACAAGCGCGCGGCGGGTTAAAGCCGCGCGCCCGGTATTACCGAACGGAATGTTTACTTCGTCTTCGCGGCATTCGCGAGAGCGGCAACTGCGCTCTTCGAATCCTGCGTCGAGTTCATGAACTTCGTCACGACGTCGGTGATCGCGCCTGCCGTTGCGTCACCTTGCGCCATGCCGTGAGCCAGCGACGGCACATAACCGCCTGCCTTGATGGCCGTTTGTTCATCGGCGTACGACTGCTTGCCGCATGCGTCGAACTTAGCCATCGATACACCCAGGCGAACCGGGATCGAGCCCTTGTACAGGCTGAACTGTTCCTGGAATGCAGGCGACATGATGGTCTTGGCGAGCGCCAGTTGTCCCGGCGTCGCTTCCTTCGAGCCCTTCTGCTGGAAGAACACGAACGAGTCGACGTTGAACGTGTACTGCTTCGAGGTGCCCGGCACCGGTGCGCAGACATAGTCCGTACCGGCGGTCTTGTTCGCGCCTGCGAACTCGCCCTTGGCCCAGTCGCCCATGAACTGCATGCCGGCCTTGCCGTTGATGACCATGGCGGTTGCCAGGTTCCAGTCGCGGCCGGTGCGGCCGTTATCGAAATACGTTTCGATCTTGCGCACCGTGTCGAACACGCCAACCATCTGGTCCGACGTCAGCGTCTTCTGGTCCAGATCGACAATCGCTTTCTTGTAGAAGTCCGCGCCTTGCGACAGCACGACGTCTTCCCACAAGGTCAGGTCTTGCCACGGCTGGCCGCCTGCTGCCACCGGAACGATGCCCTGGGCCTTCATCTTGTCAGCCAGTTCGAAGAATTCCGGCCACGTGGTCGGAACCTTGCCGCCTGCCTTGTCCAGCGCTGCCTTGTTGATCCACAGCCAGTTCACGCGATGCACCGAGAACGGTGCTGCAACGTAGTGGCCATCGGCGTGCATGATCTTGTCGATTTCGGGCGGCAGGTTCTTCTTCCAGTCACCGGCAACCGAGTCGATCGGCACGAGCACGCCTTGTTCAGCCCATTCCTGGATCAGCGGACCCTTGATCTGTGCTGCCGACGGTGCGTTGCCCGAGATGACCTGGGTCTTGAGCGCCGTCATGGCCGCAGCACCCGCGCCGCCTGCAACGGCGAAGTCCTTCCAGGTGTAGCCCTCTTTGGTCATGTCGTCTTTCAAGACGCCAACGGCCTTCGACTCACCACCGGAAGTCCACCAGTGCAGTACCGACAGGGATTCAGCTGCCTGAACCGCTTGCGCCGACACGCCGCACAACAGACCTGCGGCGCCGAGCGCGCCGATGAGCTTGCGAAATTTCATTGTTTATCTCCTCCGAACACCTGAACAAAAAACGATTGGCCCCTGATGCCGCCAGGAAGCGATGGCTGGAACATGAACAAACTGAAGTGGCCGGTTATCGGCGGTGTCGGCGGGATAAGGCCAAGCATTGTCCAGGGCAAGTAACCTTGGGCAAGCCAGCCTGGCCGGCAGACCGAACCACGGCCGCACGGCTCTCAAGAGATGAGTGTGTCGAATCGCAACTGTGTCTCCTCTTTTGATTTTTGCCCGTTCACACTGGCATGAGCCAGCGCGGCGTGCGTCCGGGGTTTTGCATCAACGCGGTTTTTTCCCTTGCCGCACCGTTGCCTATCTGGCAAAAGCGTCATCGGCTCAGGTCCATTACCATGCAACTAGACATGAATCTCCGGGAAAACACGCATGTTCTGATTGACTAAGTGTTTTTTTCCGGGATCACGTTACCCCTTGATTTGAATTGTAGTTAAACTACAATTCAGTGTCAAAAAAAATTTTATCGGACTACGGTCCTACTGAACCCCAGCGGAGACACATGCAAAACGACTCGAATTTCACCTTTGTTCTGTTCGGCGGAACAGGCGATCTTTCGATGCGCAAGATCCTGCCGGCGCTGTTCGAAGCGCACCGGGGCGGAATGCTCGCTGAAGGCGGCAAGATCGTCGCGGTGGCGCGCGCCGCCGAAGATCGCGAGGCGTATTTGAAGTGGGTCGATGAACACGTCAAGCCGCACGTGTCGAAGAACGGTGTCGACGAAAGCGTGTGGAAGACTTTCCTTGCGCGCTTTGTCTACGTTCGTCTCGATCTCGGCAAGCCGGAAGACTTCAAGCTGCTGCGCGATGCGGTGAACGAGCACGGCGGCACGCGGGTGTTTTACCTCGCGACGGGACCGTCGCTGTTCGTGCCAATTTGCCGTGCGCTCGCCGATGTCGGCCTGAACGAAAACGCGCGGATCGTGCTGGAAAAGCCGCTGGGCTACGACCTGAAGTCGTCGAAGGCCATCAACGACGCGGTCGGCGAGATTTTCCAGGAAGAGCAGATTTATCGGATCGATCACTATCTCGGTAAGGAGCCGGTGCAGAACCTGCTGGCGTTGCGCTTTGGCAATGCGTTGTTCGAACCACTGTGGCGCCGCGAATGGGTGGAGAGCATCCAGATCACGATTGCGGAAGAGCTGGGCGTGGAAGCGCGCGGCGATTTCTACGACAACACCGGCGCATTGCGCGACATGGTGCAGAACCACTTGCTGCAGTTGCTTTCCATCGTGACGATGGAACCGCCGCATTCCATGGATTCCGATTCCGTACGGGACGAAAAGCTGCGCGTGCTGCGCGCGCTTAAACCCGTCGATCCGCGCGACATCAGCAAGGTTGCCGTGCGCGGCCAATATCATGCTGGCGTGATCAAGGGTACGTCGGTGCCGGCGTACGCTACCGAAAAGGGCGTGCGGCCGGATAGCCATACCGAGACGTTTGTGGCGTTGAAGGTGGAGATCGAAAACTGGCGCTGGGCTGGCGTGCCGTTTTTCCTGCGCACCGGCAAGCGGCTGGCGGATCGTACGGCAGAGATTGTCGTGAATTTCCGTCCCGTGCCGCATTCGGCGCTGGGTGCCAACGCGTTGCGGGCAGGCGCGAACCGGTTGGTGATTCGCTTGCAGCCGAACGAAACCATTCGCCTGTACTGCCTGGCCAAGCAGCCCGGCGAGGGCATGAATCTCGCGAGCGTCCATCTGGATCTCGCCTTCGACAAGTTTTTCAAGGAAGGGCAGATGGAGGCGTATCAGCGCCTGCTGCTCGACGTGATCAACGGACGTCTCGCGTTGTTCGTGCGGCGCGATGAGCAGGAAGCGGCGTGGCGTTATGTTGAGCCGATCCTGGACGAGTGGGCATCGTCGGGGAAACCACCTAAGCCTTATGCATCGGGCACGTGGGGACCGGCGGCGGCAAGTGCGATGCTGGCGCAGCACGGCACCTGCTGGCTGGAAGAAGAGAATTAAGACTAAGTATCAAGGCTAAGAATCAAGACTGGTATTGAGACCGTTGTAATGGGTCGGTGGAACGTGTTCTAAGACGTACGTGCTGTAGACATGTTGCAATTAAAGCCGAGACAAATCCCGTTGCGTGACGCTGAAAGCAGTTCAAGCGTTGTCGCAACGGGCGAAATGAAACCAAAACAAGGCAGCATGGAGGAGCAGTGATCCAGCTTCATACTTTTGATGAGCCAAGCGCCCAATCCGACGCGTTGGCAGAAGCGGTAGGCGACGCGCTTACCGCAACGCTCGCAGCTCGCGGAGCGGCGTCGGCTGACGCCGCTGTGGCTGGCAATCCCACCCAACACGCAACGCTCGCCGTATCCGGCGGCACGAGCCCGAAGCCGTTCCTGCAAACCCTTTCGGCCTATGCGCTCGACTGGACGCATATCAACGTCACCCTGGTCGATGACCGTTGGGTGCCGGAGTCGGACACCGCGAGCAATGCACGCCTGGTGCGTGAAACACTGTTGCAGAATGCAGCGAGCGGCGCCTATTTCCTGCCGCTGGTGGACACGGCGCGGCCATTGGATGCGCACATCGCAGATTTGAATGGTGATCCGCAGCGCCGGGTGCCTGACGTTGCCGTGCTCGGCATGGGCGAGGACGGCCATACGGCGTCCATTTTCGCCGATGCCCCCGAGTGGGACTTTGCGATATCGACGGCTGACCGGTTTATATCGGTACATCCGGGCAGTGCGCCGCACGCGCGTGTGTCGTTGTCCATGTCCGCGCTCAAGGACGTCAAGCAGCTTTATCTGTTCATTAGTGGGCAGAAGAAGCTGGATGTACTAACCGCTGCGCTTGCCGCACCGCAAAAAAACGCCATCTCGACGCTGGCTAATACTCAGGGAGTCAGGCTCGATGTCTACTGGTGTGCAAAGTAAGGCCGTAACGGTAGCGGCCGGAAGTCAGCACGCCGACGGACCCCGGCTTTTGGCCGATGTTGGCGGTACGAACGCGCGATTTGCGCTCGAGACGTCGCCGGGTGTGATTGGTGAAATACGGGTGTATCCCGGCCGTGACTATCCGGGCATTGCTGAGGCAATGCAGCAGTATCTGAAGGACATCAAGGTGGCCCGCGTCAACCACGCGGCCGTGGCGATTGCGAATCCGGTGGACGGCGATCACGTCTCCATGACGAATCACGACTGGAGCTTTTCGATCGAGGCTACGCGCCGCGCGCTGGGTTTCGATACGCTTCTGGTCGTGAACGACTTCACCGCTTTGGCGATGGCGTTGCCGGGCCTGACCGATGCCCAGCGCGTGCAGATCGGCGGCGGTGCGCGCCGGCAGAACAGTGTGATTGGCTTGCTTGGGCCGGGTACGGGCTTGGGCGTGTCCGGCCTGATTCCCGCCGATGACCGCTGGATTGCTCTTGGTAGCGAAGGTGGTCATGCGAGCTTTGCGCCGTCGAATGAGCGTGAAGACCTGGTGATGCGTTTTGCGCGCAAGAAATTTCCGCACGTGTCGTTCGAGCGTGTGTCGGCGGGACCGGGTTTGTTGCTGATTTACCAGGCGCTTGCCGAACGCGATAGCGTGAGCGTGGCGGACGATCTCGAGTCGGCCAGCATTACACAGCGCGCGCACGATGGCGAGGCGCTTGCGCTTGAAGCCGTGAACTGTTTCTGCGGCATTCTTGGCACGTTTGCCGGGAATATTGCGGTGACGCTGGGTGCGCTGGGCGGGATATTTATCGGCGGCGGGGTGGTGTTGAAGTTGGGCGAGTTGTTCACGAAGTCGCCGTTTCGCGAGCGGTTTGAAGCGAAGGGGCGTTTTCAGCAGTATTTGTCGAGCGTGCCCACGTTCATTATCACGGCAGAATATCCGGCGTTTCTGGGGGTATCGGCTATTTTGTCGGAGCAGTTGTCGAATCGTGCGAACGGCGGTTCGTCCGCGGTGTTCGAGCGGATTCGCCAGATGCGCGATGCGTTGACGCCGGCCGAGCGCCGCGTGGCGGATCTTGCTTTGAACCATCCGCGTTCGATCATCAATGATCCGATCATCGATATAGCGCGCAAGGCTGACGTGAGCCAGCCGACGGTAATTCGCTTTTGCCGGTCGCTGGGTTGCCAGGGCTTATCCGATTTCAAGCTGAAGCTGGCGACGGGCCTGACGGGCACGATTCCGGTGAGCCACAGCCAGGTGCATCTGGGCGATACCGCCACGGATTTTGGTGCGAAGGTATTGGACAACACGGTGTCCGCGATCTTGCAATTGCGTGAGCATTTGAACTTCGATCATGTGGAGCGTGCGATCGATATTCTCAATGGCGCGCGGCGAATTGAGTTTTATGGCTTGGGCAATTCGAACATCGTGGCGCAGGATGCGCATTACAAGTTCTTTCGTTTCGGCATCCCGACCATTGCTTATGGCGATTTGTACATGCAGGCGGCGTCGGCGGCGTTGTTGGGCAAGGGCGATGTGATTGTGGCGGTATCGAAGTCGGGGCGTGCGCCGGAGTTATTGCGTGTGCTTGAGATAGCGATGCAGCAGGGCGCGACGGTGGTGGCGATCACGTCGAGCAACACGCCGTTGGCCAAGCGGGCGACGGTGGCGTTGGAAACGGATCACATTGAGATCCGCGAATCGCAGATGTCGATGATTTCGCGCATCTTGCATCTTGTGATGATCGACATACTTGCGGTTGGCGTGGCGATTCGTCGTGCGGTGCCGGCGAGTGCCGATGTGAGCGATGCGATGGCAAAGGTGCGTGAAGCGGGCGACGACGATACGGGCGCGGTGCTTGACTGGCTGAGCCACGGCGCGGCGGGCATAGCACGCGACTGAAGGTCGTGAGACGTGGCGCGCCAGAGCGGGCGCTCCAATAAAAAAACCGCCAATGCGAAGTTCGCATTGGCGGTTTTTTGCGCTTAGGGGCGCGTAGCGCGTGAGGGAAAGCGAAGGGCCGTGCAAGTCCGTAGGCGAACTGATCTTGCCCGAGAGCACGGGTGGCGAAGCGTGTCTATGTCGGGATTCGCGAGAAGGAGGGTTTCAACCATTGGTGGTTCTGGCGAGCACCGTGCTTTTGGGGCACCTATGCATGAAAACTGCACGCTGTGGACACTTAGGGTAGAGCGTTTAAAGCGTTTTCTTTGCTTCGTTTCTTTGTCGCTTTGGACAAAGAAATGACGTGCTGCCACGCACAGTGGCTAACAGTGATAAAAAGATTAGCAAACCTAAGCAGACCAAAGACCCTAAAAGCAGCAACCGGGCAAAGACTCAATAACGACCACCTCGACCCACCCAATCAAACCCGCGTCCACCGGTGCGAACGAACAAATAAAAAACGGTGCGATGCCCTTTCAGACACCGCACCGATACGCGCCTCTCGCAGCAGCGTGAAAACCTTATGACTCTCTCTCTGTCGTACTTGCTCCGGCTGATTCGTTCGTTTTAGAACGAGTGCTGGATGCCTGCGTACACGCCCGTCTGGTTATGGCCAGGCAGTGGGTTGTCGGTCGAAACCGTGTCACCCGCGGCGTTCGCGTTCAGGCCAAAATTGGCGCTCTTGCTGTTGCGTGCCGATGCAACCTGGATGTCCAACAACGTACGCTTGGACAGGTTGTACGAACCGCCGACCGTGTAGATGTTGGCATTGCCGCCACCGTTGTTCGCATTGACGTGATAAACCGCTGCGATCAAAGCTGCAGCCGGCGTAGCTTGCCACGTCACACCGCCCCATTCCTGATCAGTCGTCGTCGGCGTGCCGATAGGTACATTGGTTTCACCCGAAGTACGCGACGCTTGATACACGGCCTGAATCTTGAACTGGCCGAGGAACACGTTGATGCCGGCGAAGTATTCACGACCGTAGTTGAACGGACCGTTCGGCGATCCCGCGGCTGTATCGCCCAGGCCACCATTCACGTTGTTGCGGATCTCGTCGTACAGGCCACGAATCTGGAACAGCGAGTTCGTGTAGGTCACTTGCAGACCACCTTCACGACCCGTCCCCGGTGTCGCTGGGTTGCCGCCGCTACCGTTGAAGCCCGTCGTGTTCGAGAAAGCGTACTGGCCATAGACATCAAAGCCCGCGATCTTCGGCGACTGGTACGACACGTTGTTGCTCGATTGCGGCCAGTTGCGGCCACGCACCAGCGACGCCGACGACCAGTTCGACTGACCGAACGGATCGAAGTCCCACACGCCGTTCGAGATGAACAGTTCGCGACCCAGCAACAGGGTACCGAACTGGTCGTTGGCGATACCGACTGTCGCCCAACGATTGAAGATACCGTTGTTACCCGGGCCCTGACCGGTCATGGTGTTGAAGCTGCCTTCCAACTGGAACACGGCCTTGTTGCCGCCGCCCAGATCTTCGACGCCCTTCATCCCCCACAGGCTCGTACCCCAGTCACCACTTTCCGCACGGAAACGATTTGAGCTGCCGGTGGTGACGCCAGGACCAGCAGATCCGTTACTTGTAGGCGCGCCCGACATATATTCGATACCAGCATCAAGCCGGCCATAGAGCGTCACGCTACTTTGAGCGTGTGCTGCAACGCCGACCGTCAGCAGCGAAGCCGCGAGCAAAGCTTTCTTCATCATCTCCTCCAACCCTGTCAAAAAATAGAAGCCCAAGTGCGGCGGTAGTGGTTCGGCGCCAGCGCACCGAACCGGAAACTATTTAGAGGGATGACACGCAAAGGGGTGGTGTCCTTGACATCCGGTGGGCCGTTGACTGACCTCCAGTGTCACAACCAACCCTTGGGATTGGTGTCTCCTCAGTTCTTTTTGAAGTAAAACTACTTTTAATGAACTTCGTTTCCGTACTTTGATTACTAATTTAGCAAATTACCTTTGTGCCGCCAAGAAAATTGTTGTCAACCCATTTTCTGTCTCGAAAATGCAATGAACGATGTGTTGCGAGTTTGCACAAAGAAGGTAAAAAACGGTGGAAAGCCTTATGGGCTAACGATGTGGGCGATCCTGACTCTTAACGGTATGGATTGCCTCTATTGACGGGCGATGCGCGTGAGGTTAATGCGCCGAGGGCTTAACAACGTTTGCCTGTTTAGATATACCAACTAAAAAAGCGCCCCGCGGGGCGCTTTCAGATGTGCAACGGAGGCGGTCTGTAGTTTTACTTCAGGCTGCCCGACAGAAATTGCCTGAGCCGTTCGCTGCGGGTATTGCCGAAAACGTCGTCGGGACGTCCTTCCTCTTCTATTCGTCCCTGATGCAGGAACACCACGTGATTCGACACATTCCGTGCAAACGCCATTTCGTGGGTTACCACGATCATCGTGCGGCCTTCTTCGGCAAGCGTCTGCATCACCTTCAGCACTTCGCCGACCAGTTCGGGGTCCAGCGCCGAGGTCGGTTCATCGAAGAGCATGACGTCCGGGTGCATGGCCAGCGCCCGCGCGATAGCCACGCGCTGCTGCTGGCCGCCCGACAGATGCGACGGATACTGCTGCTCCAGCCGCGGCGCAAGTCCCACTTTCTCGAGATAAGTGCGCGCACGGTCCTGCGCTTCCCGTTTCGACAGCCCCAGCACCTTCAGCGGCGCCTCCATCACGTTTTCCAGCACGCTCAGGTGCGACCACAGGTTGAAGTGCTGGAACACCATGGAGAGGCGCGTGCGCATGCGCTGCAACTGTTTGGGCTCAGCCGCCTTCAGCGCGCCGTACTTGTCCTTGAGCGTGCGGATTTCCTCGCCATCGACGAAAATCCGGCCCTGATTCGGCTGCTCCAGGAAGTTGATGCAGCGGAGCATCGTGCTCTTGCCCGACCCCGATGAGCCGATGACGCTGATCACATCGCCGGCTTTCGCCCGCAAAGAGACGCCCTTGAGGACCTCGTTGTCGCCGTACTGCTTGTGCAGGTTATCGACGAAAAGCTTTGATGCCGGTGTGTTCATGATGTGCCGATCCCGTTCCTGTTCCCGTTCCCGTTCCTGTTCCTTGAGGCTTATTTACCCTGCGGCCGCAAATAGGCGAGCCAGCGGTATTCGGCACGCCGAAACAACCACACGAGCGCGAACGAAATGCAGAGGTAAAGCACGGCGGCAATGCCGAACGCCTGGAACGACTGATAAGTCGCGGAATTCACGTCGCGGGCGATCTTGAGGATGTCCGGCACGGTGGCGGTGAACGCGACGGTGGTCGCGTGCAGCATCAGGATCACTTCGTTGCTGTAGTAGGGGAGCGCCCGGCGCAACGCCGACGGCAGGATCACGCGCCGGTAGAGCGTGAACGACGACATGCCGTAGGCGCGCGCTGCTTCGATCTCACCGTAAGGCGTCGCCCGGATCGCGCCGGCGAAGATTTCCGTGGTGTACGCGCAGGTATTCAGCGTGAACGCGAGCAGCGTGCAGTGCATGCCGTCGCGGAAAAACTGGTTCAGCAGCACGTGGTCACGAACCACTTGCAGACTGTAGAGCCCCGTGTAGCAGAGCAGCAGTTGCACGTAGAGCGGCGTGCCGCGGAAGATATACGTGTAGACCCAGACGCCGCGCGACAGGAACTTGTTCTTCGATACCCGCGCGACCGACAACGGGATCGACAGGCAGAAACCGAGCACGATCGATACAACCAGCAGCCACATAGTGATGGCGAGGCCGGTGATGCGATAACCGTCGGTGAACAAATAGTTGCGCCAGTATTCCTGGATGATTTCGAGCATGGATTCCGCCGCGTGGGGTTACCTGACAGTGTCTGGATTCGCTGTGATTGTCTTCATGCGCCGGCTACGGCTGCTTTCGGCTTCTCGTGCTTCTCGTGCTTCTCATGGCCATGGCTACAGGTCGGCCTTGCGCACGCCCGACGAGTAGCGCCGTTCAAGCCACATCAGCACGAGATTCGATATCGTCGTGATCACGAGATAAACCGCGCCCGCGAGCAGCGTGAAAAAGAAGAACCGCAACGTGCCCTTGCCGGCGTCCTGAGCGGCCTTGACCACGTCGGCCAGACCGATAATCGATACCAGCGCGGTCGCTTTCACCATCACCTGCCAGTTGTTGCCAATGCCCGGCAGCGCGAAACGCATCATCTGCGGGAACATGATTCGCGAGAAGGTTTGCCACGGCGTCATGCCATAAGCCGCGCCCGCTTCAAGCTGGCCGCGCGGCACCGAGAGAAATGCGCCGCGGAAAGTCTCGGTGAAATACGCGCCGTAGATGAACCCAAGCACGATGACACCGGCCACGAAAGGATCGATATCGATCTGATCCCAGCCTAGGAAGTCGGTGAGTTGATTCAGCCAGATCTGGATGCTGTAGAACAGGAGCAGCATCAGCACGAGGTCGGGAACGCCGCGCACGAGCGTGGTGTAGATCGTGCCGACACCCGATGAAATGCGGTTCCTCGATAGTTTCGCCGCGGCCCCGAGGAGTCCGATCACGAATGCGAACACGAGCGACAAGACCGCCAGCTTGACGGTTTGCCATGTGCCCGAGAGGATAAGCGGCCCGTAGCCTTGCAGAAACATGGTGATTCCTTGATGACGTGCGCGTGTGCCGTGGCCTTCGCTGTTTTCACTGTGGCCAGGTTAGCCGCGTTTTTTTGCCTGAATTCGCATAACCGCTCATAGCCGCTGTCTGGCGGACTGCTTTGGGTGTTCGGTGAACCTGCGCCTCTCGCCTTGCCTGGTTCCTGGTTCCTGATTTATCCGGTTGCTCTGGTTATCCGCACCCGCCGTCAGTAGCCGCGCTGCCGGGTTGCTTTTAACTGCCTCTATCCTGTTTTTGTTGCTGTTCCAGTTCGTCGACAAACCGCTGGTCGCTGACGGCTGCCGCCGCTTCGCCCGCACCCAGATGCACGGCTGCCGACTGACGGTCTTCGGCGGTGCTTATTCTAGGTGTCCAAAATTGGTGCGTTTATCGACAAAGACCTTTCACCCGAAAAAACGCTGTCTCGGCTGGAGCCCGCGACTGGAGCCCGCAACTGAAGCCCGCGACTTAAGTCCGCGGGCGCATCATGCGGCTTTCCCGGTGCGGCTTGTCTGGCGGGGCGTCGACATCTCCGGCCCGTTGACCCTTGAAAAGGCCGGTATTCTACCCGAAGCCGACCGGTGCGCCTGCGGTCCGGCTTAGGCTCCCGTTACCCTGATGCTACGGGCAAAGTCCGCCGGCCAAGCCCGTGCGCTGTCGCGATTGCATGCATTTTCAGGACGGTGTGGTGCCTGCGCGGGCGATTGTTTAGCGCGGTGCGTGCCCTTACATTCTCTCCATCGCAATATCACCGGGAGTTCGATATGTTTGAAATTCGACGCGCCAATGAACGCGGCCACGCTAACCACGGCTGGCTCGATTCGTATCACAGCTTTTCTTTCGCCGGCTACGACGACCCGAAGCACGTGCATTTCGGCGCGCTGCGGGTTATCAACGAGGATCGTGTGGCGGGTGGCCAGGGTTTCGGGACGCACGGCCATCGCGACATGGAAATTATCAGTTACGTGCTTGAGGGCGGACTGTCGCACAAGGACAGCATGGGCAATGGGTCGACCATCCATCCCGGCGATGTCCAGCGCATGAGCGCCGGCACGGGCGTGCGTCATAGCGAGTTCAATGGCTCCGCGACTGAAACCGCGCATTTCCTGCAGATCTGGATCATCCCGGACGCAGCGGGCAATGCGCCGGGCTACGAGGAAAAGCATTTCGACGACGCTGAAAAGCGTGGCCGGTTGCAGGTCATCGCGTCGCCGCAGGGACGGGATGGCGCGGTGAAGCTGGGTGCCGATGCCGAAGTCTACGCAGGTCTTTTCGACGGCGATGAACGCGCGGAATTCGACGTGCCGGCTGGCCGCCGCGTGTATGTCCATGTGGCGCGGGGCGCGATTTCGGTGAACGGTGAAGCGCTGGTCGCCGGCGATGCCGCCAAGCTGGAAGGAGTCTCGAAGGTCACGCTGGATCAAGGCGCCGGTGCTGAAGTGATCCTGTTCGACCTGGCTTGAGCTGAAGTAAGCGTTATCGGCCGGTTTTTCCAGGCATCGGCCGGGAGGTCGGGAAAACGTTAAAAGGCCGCGGAAGCCATTCCGCGGCCTTTTGTGTTGTTAGCGCGCGTCGGATTTTCGGATGCGCCTGAACGGCGCCGCTGCGTGTCCGCTGGATCATCACGGAACAGGATTGTGTCGGCCGTCGTTTCAACGCCAAACGCCAAACGCAATGTTGCATTGCGCTAACGCAAAAAAAGCCGTTCCAACGTTGATTAGAACGGCTTGGCCGTCACCCTGCGATTAAACCGGCGGCCCGCGCCGCTTCAATCACCCGCTCAAGGATTTGCGGCCGATGCACCTGCAGGCGCACCCGGCATGCCGCGATGCTGACCCCAGCGCTCACCCATCTTTTCCCGGCGCGCTTCCATTTTTGCGAAGCGCTGCTTGAGTGCCGTACTGACCGTGGTCTTCTGCTGGTCGTTCAGCGTGTTATAGAAGTTCAGCCACGCGGCGCTCGTCTGGTCGCGCAACTGGGAATTCTGCTGCTCGATCTTCTGGTGCGCCGCGTACATGGCGTTCAGATCGAGAATGGGCTGCTGTTTCATTGATTCCATTTGCGCGTGCATTTGCTTGTGGCTTTCACGCACGGCCTCATGGTTCTGCTTCATGGTGCCAAGCGCGGCCTGCCACGCTTTTTCCTGGTCTGCGTTCAGATTGAGCTGGCTGTGCAACTTGTCCATCTCTTTCTTCATCCGCATTTCCCCATGATGCCCGCCCGGGCCTCCAGGCCCGCCCATCATGCCCGGACCGCCGGGCGGCGGCGCGTCGGGCGCGGCGGCGCTGGCGGCGTTGACCGCGCCGATCGACAGGGCGAGCGCGGCGGCGGTGATGGCGAGGAATCGGGACTGCTTAAACATGGTCTACTCCTTTTTGATTTCCAGAGCCGATCTGGCTGCGCCGTTTCGGTGGTCGCGCCTTCGGTAAGACACAGCGTAGACAGTCGCCGCGACGCGCGTGTTACGAGCGGGGGCGCCGTTATTACGCCGGTTTACTTTCGCCTTTCGTGGTAACACCCAGTAAACGTTTCCGCTGTGATTGCAATGTGGAGGCCCCGCGCAGGCGTTAAACTGCGTCGCATGGCTACTCAAATACTTGTCGTCGACGACGACGCTGAACTGCGCGATCTCCTGCGCGACTACCTGGTCCGGCAGGGCATCGAGGTATCGGTGCTGCATGACGCGGGCACACTCGAACGGCGCCTCGAACGCGAGCGCCCGGACCTGATCGTGCTCGACCTGATGATGCCGGGTGTGGACGGACTGACCGCGTTGCGCAAGTTACGCGCTTCGGGCGACGACATCCCGGTGATCATGCTGACGGCGCGCGCGGATGACGTGGATCGCATTGTTGGATTGGAACTCGGCGCTGACGACTATCTCGGCAAGCCGTTCAATCCGCGCGAGTTGCTGGCGCGCGTGCAGGCGGTGTTGCGCCGGCGCCGTACGATTCCGTCGGCGGCGCCCGAGCAGCGCGAACCGTTCTCATTCGGGCGTTTCCGGCTCGACTTCCAGTCGCGCACGCTTCATCAGGACGAGACGCCGCTCACGCTGTCGGGCAGCGAGTTCGCATTGCTGAAGATTTTCGTCAATCACCCCATGCGCACGCTGACGCGCGAGCGCCTGCTCGAACTGCTGCACGGTCCGGAATACGACGGCACCGACCGCGGTATCGACGTGCAGGTGTGGCGTCTGCGCCGGATCCTCGAAACCGATCCGTCTACGCCGCGTTTTATCCAGACGGTGCGCGGACGTGGTTATGTGTTCGTGCCGGACGGCGAGCAAAATGCGTCGGCCCATTGATTCACTGTTCGGCCGGCTGGTTGTCCTGGTCATCGGCGTGCTCGTTTTGTCGCACGTCGCCTGGTTCACCGTCATCCGGCTCGAGCGGGATCAGACCCAAACGCGCTACGCGGTAGAAGAAGCCGCGTTCCTGGTCGACGCCGTCCGCCAGCACATCACGAATTCGCCAGATCAGCCGCTGCCGTCGAGCGTGCGCGTAGTCGAAGCCAACAGTCCTGACGTTCCCAAACCCTTCACCGACGCTGACACCAGCCGCGTGCCGCCGCAGTTTGGGCGATTTATCGAAGACTTGCGGGATCGTCTGCCGGACGGCACCGACGTTCGCATCGGTGAGCCGGGCGGCCCGCCGCGCCTGTGGGTGCGAGGCGCGAAGGATGCCAACTGGATTGTCGTGCCCGTGCAGCCCTTGCGTCCGCCGCGTTCGCGCGACCGGATGCTGCTTTGGCTCGCGATTATTTTCTCTACCGCTGTGATGGCTGCGCTCTTTGCTGCGTGGCAATTGCAGACGCCGTTGCGTTCGCTGGCCCAGGCTGTCGGACGTTTCGGCCGGGGTGAACCCACTCCGCCGGTACCGGAACGCGGTCCGCGCGAGTTGCGGCAGTTGACCCACGGGTTCAACCAGATGGTGCGCGAAGTGGAGCAGACGGAAAGCGATCGCGCGGTCATGCTCGCGGGGGTCGCCCATGATCTGAAGACGCCGCTTGCGCGTTTGCGCCTGCGCGCTGAAATGATGGATGAAGCGAAAGTGCGGGATGGCGTGGTGCGCGACGTGGAATCCATGGCGCATATCGTCGACCAGTTTCTCGTGTTCGCGCACGACGGCGCCGATCGCAGCGAGCCAGCCGAAGTTGATCAGCAGTGCGAGCGCATTGCGCGCAGTTATCGCGCGGTCACGGTGGGAGCGCCGTCTGTTCAGACCCGGCTCACGGCGGGGCGGGACTTCGCGTTGCCCGCGGCAACGCTCGACCGCTTGTTGTCCAACCTGCTCGATAACGCTCACGCGTACGGCGCACCGCCTATGGTGATCGAAACGTTGCGCGGGACACATGGCTGGATTTTGCGTGTCATGGACAGCGGCAGTGGGATCGCGGCACATGATCTGGTGAAGGCGAGCCGGCCGTTCGTCAGGCTCGATCCGGCGCGCGGCGGCAGTGGCCACAGCGGGTTGGGACTTGCGATTGTTGAGCGGCTCGTGCGGCGGGCGGGTGGTGAATGCGAAATTGGCAATCGTCCTGAAGGCGGCCTGCAGGTCGTGATGACCTTTCCTTTTGATGTCGTGGCACGCTCGGCCGAGATGTTGCACGGCGACGTGATGCACGAAGCGCGCGTGATGTGATTGTGTGATTGGCCATCCCGGGGCTAGATGTCCTCGGGCGAAGCGGTTTGAGGAGGCGGCCAAAACGCGGCCGCCAGAACCTCGCAGCGCCAGCGAACCCCAGCCTGGCGCCAGGCAATGTCTCTAGTCGAACAACGTATTGAGTGCGGAAGCCGCTTCGCTGTCGACGGTGTTGTACGTCACGGTCGCGGCCTCGAAAATATAGTGCGTGGTGTATTTGCCGAACCGCGCCAGGATTTCCTCCTGGATCACTTCAGGCGCGACATCGAGACGCAAATACCAGGCAGTCGAAGAGAGCCTCGTCTGGAACGCACCATACTCGGCCAGCAAGTGATCGAATGCTTCAGCGTCCTGATCGCGGCAAACAATGACCAGATTTCCCTTCATGCACCCCTCCTGATAACGGCAGATATCGAACTCGAAGGTCGATAATACCTGCTGTCGTGCCGCTGCCGCACCACTCCTTTCGGCCAACGTCTCGCCAAATTGCCGTTTCAGCTGCCGTTTTAACTTTGAACTTCGTGTCAGGCCGTTTCAGGATGCCGCGGCATGGGGGGCCGGGTATCGGCCGGGCGCACTTCACTGCGGTCACGCCCGCCCGATTTCGCCGCATATAATGCCAGGTCCGCGCGCTTGAGCAGGTTTTCAGCGGTATCGCCGTCGCTCAGTTCCGTGATGCCAATGCTCACACTCAACATGGTGTCGTCAGGAAGATAGGCGCAATGCTCCTGATTGAAGCGCTTGCGCAGGCGTTCGAGAACCGTGTGGGCATCGGCGAGCGCCGTATGCGGCAACAGCAAGCCAAATTCCTCACCGCCCAACCGCCCGACACCGTCGCTTGCGCGCAGTTGCTCCTCGCACATCCGCACGAAATGTTCGAGCGCGCGGTCGCCGGTTGCGTGGCCGAAGCGGTCGTTCACCTGCTTGAAGTGATCAAGATCAGCGATTGCCACTGACAGCGGCACGCCACTCGAGCGGGCCAGATCGACTTCGCGACGCAAGGTATCGAGGAAATAACGTCGTGACAGCGCTCCGGTCAACGCGTCGTGCCGGGCTTCGGCGGACAACAGCGTATTGGCCGACTGCAACTGGTTGGCCAGATGGCGCGTGGCCCGGTGCAAGCGCCGTTCGCGCAGGTACGACACGGTGATCACAATGGCCAGCAGGCTCACGCCGAGCGCCGTCAGGAAGACCAGCAGCCGGTCGCGGCGTTGATTGCTCACAATTTCCGCCCAGTTCGGCAGCGGATGGACAATATGCGCGGCAAGCCCGGAGTTCAGACCGGTGCGTTCGTCGTAGAGAGAGGGTGCGCTGCTGTCGCCGGAGGAGAAAAACGACTGCGCGAGCGAAGGCGGCAGCCAAGGGGCGTCCGCCCGCACGCGTTCTCCGATGTTGGTCAGCTGCAGCGTACGGAAATCGACCCGCCGATACGCATCCAGCCGCTCCGACCGGGACATCCGCAGCACGGGCGAATCCGGCAGCACGCGGTTTTCGAGCTGGCTTTCGTGAGCCATGACGATCACGCCGTTGCTGTCGGTGACGAATGTGCCCGCGCGTGCAACCCAGTGGCGCAGGCGGTCGACGCTCACTTTCGCGATCACCGCGCCCACCAGGAAGCCGTCCCGATACACCGGCGTGGCGATGAAAATGCCGGGATCGCCGCTCATCCGGCCGACGCCGTATGTCTCGTTGAACGCGCCGAGCAGCGCTTTCTGGATATATCCGCGCATGCGCATGTCGGCGCCAACGAAGCTGTTCGAGTCAATCCCATTGCTCGACGCCACGCAAAAACCATCGCTATTGACGACCCATACGTAGTCGAGGCCCGTGAAGCCGCGGGCGTTGCGCAGGAAGTTGTCGAGTTTGGCGAGTGCCGGCACGGCGAGCCATTTGGCTCGCCGTTCGGGCTCGGATTGCCCGGTTTCTTCAGCGGAACTGTGGGATTGGGCGAGCGCCAGCTGGATCATGTCCATTTCGGCGATAGTCGCCGGAATCGCCCGGGACATGGCGAGGTCGCTGGCAATGATCTGCGCGGTGTTGTCGACGATTGACGCGGCCATTTGCTGCTCCACGCGTACCGACGTGGTCAGTTCTTGCTGTACCATTCGGTCCGACACCATCCCGGCGGCAACCCAGCACACGCATGCAAGCAACGCGATGGCGAGCGTCGCGATGGCGCGGTGAAAGGTTGTCTTGTTCATCGATCCTCTGGCCTGTCTGACTGTGGCGCGGGATGTGGCACAACCCCGCGCGACGAGCATGTTATGTGTGTTTTACCAGCATGTGAGCATCTTACCGGGCGCAGCCGCGCGCACATCGGTAGTTCGCCCGATGTGCCGTAGCTTGGCGGCCGAAATCAGCGTCAGCCGCACCTCATGCTTTGTTCGTTCGCCCGGCGAGCGTCCCGCAGTCCGATTTGCCCAGGTTCGCTCTGATTCACTTACCCGGCCCACGCCGCCACGCCTCGATTGGACGACGTTTTCTCCTGGCCATCAAGTTCTTATCGGCGCGAGCGCGCGTTTCTGAACCGCGTGTCCACGTCCACCACTAGTTAGCCGTTTAATCGGAGGCTGTGCTGAGGGCGGTGGTTTCGGAAAACACGCAACAGACCCGCCGGCTGAGGTTGTGCGTGAAACAAAGGTTGGTGTAGTGTCGTGCGTTTCCGAAATGGTCAAGTTGTATGTCGGCCCGGCGAATCAAGCGTGCGAGCGGATCCCGCCCGGAAGGCGCGGAACTCTGCTGATTTGATGGAGTGGCGGGAAGGCGAGGCGGCCTGCACGGACGCGGGGCGAGTGGGGAAGAGCGGGTATCCGCTTGGGAAACAAGAATACAGGCAATAACACAGGCGCCGGACGTTGCTTCGCGCGACGAAAAGCCTGCTGCAACGAGCCTCAACGAGAAGGGCGTGGAATGGATTTTGGCTTTAACCTGACTCGAACGGCGAACGCTTCGGCGTGGCGTCTATTGCCCAACCGGTGGGATTTCGTCGCGTTCCCGCTGATTATTTGCGTGCTCGCGCTCACCGTGGTCGGCTTCCACGAGACGTTGGCGCCCATCTCGACACTGCAAACGCAGGCCATCTCGCTCGACCCGTCGAACCTGCCCGAATACGCGCTGCGAACGACCTTGCGCATGCTCGCGGCCATGGTGGCGTCGCTGGTCTTCACGCTGATCTACGGCACCCTCGCGGCGAAGAGCCGGCGGGCGTCCGTCGTGCTCGTGCCAATCCTGGACATTCTCCAGTCGGTGCCGGTGCTCGGTTATATCTCGTTCACGGTCACGTTCTTTCTCGCGTTGTTTCCGGGGCGCGTGTTCGGCGCCGAGCTGGCAGCGATTTTCGCGATTTTTACGAGCCAGGCGTGGAACATGACGTTCAGCTTCTATCAGTCGCTACGCACCGTGCCGCGCGATCTCGATGAAGTCTCGCGCGGTTTTCACCTGACCAACTGGCAGCGCTTCTGGAAGCTCGAAGTGCCGTTTTCGATGCCCGGCCTCATCTGGAACATGATGATGTCGATGTCAGGCGGCTGGTTCTTCGTGGTCGCCTCCGAAGCGATCGTGGTCGGTAACCGCACGATCGTATTGCCGGGTATCGGCGCGTATCTGGCAACCGCCATTGGCGAGCGGAACCTCGGCGCGATCGGCTGGGTGATCCTGGCCATGACGGTGGTGATCCTGGCCTACGATCAGCTCTTGTTCCGTCCGCTGGTTGCCTGGGCCGACAAATTCCGCATGGAAAACACGAGCTCGGGCAACGTGCCGGAGTCGTGGCTGCTCGACCTGATTCGCCGCACGCGTTTGATTCACCAGTTGCTGGTGCCGGCGGGCTGGATGATCGGCAAGATGGCGCGGGTGCCGCTGAAACTGCCTTCGCTGCAAGGCCGCCTGCCGAAATTTCCGATAGCGTTGGCCGGGTCGACGCTCGGGACGCTCGGCGCGCGCAGCAAGTCGCGCAATCCTTCCCGTGCCGGCGATATCGCGTGGGCGATCGTTGTCCTCGCGCTGACGGTGTTCCTGGTGTGGAAAGTGACGGTTTTCGTGAGCACGGGCGTCACGTGGGGCGAAGTCTGGCACGTCTTCTGGCTGGGCTTGATCACGTTGTTTCGCGTGATGGTGCTGATCGCGATTGCTTCGGTGATCTGGGTTCCGGTCGGTGTATTGATCGGCTTGCGGCCCGCCCTGGCCAGCAAGATCCAGCCGCTCGCGCAGTTCCTGGCCGCGTTCCCGGCGAATTTGCTGTTCCCGGTGTTTGTTGTGGTGATCGTGAAGTTCAACCTGAACCCGGATATCTGGCTCTCGCCGCTGATCGTGCTCGGCACGCAGTGGTATATCCTTTTCAACGTGATTGCCGGGGCGACGTCGTATCCGAACGATTACCGTGAAGCGGCCACCAACTTCCAGATCAAAGGTTGGCAGTGGTGGCGTCAGGCCATCCTGCCGGGCATTTTCCCGTATTACGTGACTGGCGCGATCACCGCGTCGGGCGGGGCGTGGAATGCGAGCATCGTGGCGGAAGCGGTGTCGTGGGGTCATACGAAAATCGTGGCGCACGGGCTTGGCGCGTATATAGCGGAAAGCACGGCCAACGGCGATTATCCGAAAATCATTCTCGGTATTGCCGTCATGTCGCTGTTCGTCACACTCTTTAACCGGCTTTTGTGGCGCCCGTTGTTCGCTTATTCCGAAGCGCGCCTGAGGCTGGACTGAGTTTGGACTGAGCTTAGACTGACTCTGAAGCCCGTCGCCAGCGGCCGTACCCTTAAATTCATGTAATCAGCAACGCGCGAGCGATCATGTCAACGCAGACGAATACGACTACCCACACGCCGCCGATCCCGCCGCGCCTCGGCGAGGAAATCCTGAACGTCGAGAACGTCAGTCGCGGCTTCAACAAGACGCAGGGCGAGCTGCTCGTGCTCGAAGACGTGAACCTGACGCTCAATGCAGGCGAGATCGTCGGGTTGCTGGGCCGTTCGGGATCCGGCAAATCGACGCTGCTGCGGATCATCGCCGGACTGATCGAGCCGACCGGTGGCCAGGTCACTTACTTGAACGAACCGTTGCACGGTCCGGCGAAAGGCGTGGCCATGGTCTTCCAGACCTTCGCGCTGTTTCCGTGGCTGACCGTGCTGCAGAACGTGGAAGCGGGGCTGGAGGCGCAGGGCGTGCCGGCGAAAGTACGGCGCGAGCGGGCGCTGGCAGCCATCGACCTCATCGGTCTCGATGGTTTCGAAAACGCGTATCCGCGTGAGCTATCGGGCGGCATGCGTCAGCGTGTGGGGTTTGCGCGCGCGTTGGTCGTTGACCCGACGTTGTTACTCATGGACGAGCCGTTTTCCGCACTCGACGTGCTGACCGCCGAAAACTTGCGTACCGACCTGCTCGACCTCTGGACGCAAGGCAAGATGCCGATCAAGTCGGTGTTGATCGTGACGCATAACATTGAGGAGGCGGTGTTCATGTGCGACCGGATCCTGGTGTTGTCGTCGAATCCGGGACGCGTCATGGCCGAAATCCGCGTGCCGTTCAAGCACCCGCGCAATCGGCTCGACCCCGCGTTCCGCCGTTTGGTCGACGATATCTACGCCAAGATGACCGCGCGTCAACTCGGTGAAGAGAAGAAGAAGGGCCTGGATCTGAGCAGCTGGCTGCCGCAGGTCTCGACCAACCTGATGGCCGGTCTGATCGAAACGCTCGCCGCCGATCCGTATCACGGCCGCGCCGACATGCCGGAGATCGCGCGTTCGCTGCATCTGGAGGTCGACGATCTGTTTCCGGTGGCCGAAGTGCTTCAGCATCTGGGTTTCGCCGATGTGCGTGAGGGTGACATTTTCCTGACGCCGCCGGCCCGCGTGTTCGCCGAGTTCGGGACGCAGGAACGCAAGATGATGTTCGCGGAGCATTTGCTGCGGCACGTGCCGCTCGCCGCGCGGATCAAGAAGGTGCTCAATGAGCGGCCGGGGCATCGTGCGCCGCGGGTGCGCTTCGAGCAGGAACTGGAAGATTTTCTCTCCGATAAAGCCGCCGAGGAAACGCTGGATGCGGTCATCAACTGGGGCCGTTATGGCGAGATTTTCTCGTACAACGACCAGACCGAAATTTTCAGCCTGGAAGACGTCGAATCCTGACGCGTGGAAAGTGAAGAAAGCTTGAATCGCGCTGACCGGCGCAAAAAAAACGCGGCAGATCCGGAAACGGACGCCGCGTTTTTTGCGTTATATGGGCCGTGTTTTAGTCATCAGCAAAGCGCTCAGTTTTACTGATCGAATGGTTTTGGAGCGGAAACAACCTGATTGCCGACGACGTTGAAAACGTCGGGCGCAGTTATTTCAGGGCGTGGCGAAACCCGCGCCCATTAAGGCTCTCAGCGATTCAATCGCGCCTTGTTGGAACGATTTTCGCAAGATTGCTTCCGCGTAAATCGTGCATTACCCTTCGAGTCCCCCGCCTTTCCACTCGCGCGCAGGTCGTCCTGCGCGCGGCAAGCACCACCGGGCAAACGCTTCAGTCACCCTGAAACGTGGAGACAAGAAGATGCGCCGAACGCGCCTGTCGTTACCGTCCATGCTGACGTCCCGGACGAGTGTGCTATCTCGTTTGTCGATTGGCTTGGCGTGCCTGTTGCGCGCTCCGTCCGCGCTCGCCGTTTGCGACAACCTCGCGCCCGCGAGCGGACAAACCGCCACGTGCAATGCCAATGCGCCGAATCCGTCCACGCTGCCCGTCGTGGCTCTCGCCGGCAGTACTGGTGTCACCGTCGTCGTGCTTCCAGGTGCGGGCATCAGCGTGAACAACAGCAGCGGCATCGCTATTCAGGATTCGAGCACGGTACAGAACTTCGGAACGATTCAAAACACCGCCAATTCATTCGATGGCATCACCTCCGAGGGAATCCCATCCGGCATCGGGCATAACGCCGTCACGAATGGCGGCTCGATTCATACGTCCGGCGTGGAATCGGAAGGCATCTACAACGGCTCGGCGGCCGTCACGATGGTGAATACGGCGAGCGGCGTGATCGGCACGAGCGGGACAGGGTCGGCGGCCATGCTGGACTTGTCGGCCGCCGGCGGCGGCACGCTAACCAACCATGGCACGATTACCACGTCCGGCGATGACTCTTACGGCATGGCTGCCGAAACCTCCGGCGATGCGCTCGTCAACAGCGGCACGATTACGACCACAGGCGCTCGATCGTACGGCTTGCTCGCGAACGGGGGGAGTGGACCGGGCAACACGACGCTGACAAATAACGGGTCCATCGATGTCTCCGGATCGAACGCGCACGGCATCGTGTCCCTCGATGCTTCGGCAGGGCTCGTCACGAACACCGGCTCGATCGTCGCGCACGGAGCGGGCGGACTCGGCGCGTTTTTCGCGCAAGGGGTCACCTTGACCAACACCGCCAACGCCCGGATTGCGAGCGATCAGGGCAACGGCATCGACGCGAACGGCGGCGGCAGATTCAACAACGCCGGGACCATAACGGGCGGCGGCGTGGGGTTATCGTCGGTCGGTGGCGACGCGGTGATCGTGAACAGTGGGGTGATCGAAGGCGGGTCGAATGCCGCGATTTTGACCAGCGGTCCGTTCGCCGTCACCATCACGAACACAGGCCAGATTACGGGTGGCGCCGGCGTGGCCGTGTCGACCGATACCGGCGTGAACACCTTCAACATGAACGGCGGCACGGTCAGTGGACTGATCAGTCAAGGTACGGGCATCAACACGTTTGTCATGCAGGCGGGGCAGGTCGATTCCGTCGACCAGGGCGGCGCTCAGCCACGCTTCACGCTAAACGGCGGGCGCGTCACGGGAGACCTGACGAACGGCGGCGCGGTCACGATCACGGGTGGGCGCATTGGCAGCGTGGCGATGACGGCCGCCCAGAACGCCTTCGCCATGTCAGGCGGACAAATCGATACCAACCTGACAGCCGGCTCCGGCACGACGAGTTTCACTTTGTCGGGCGGGACGATAGGCGGCGCGGTCACACTGGGGGGCGGCGCGAACACGATCGCGGTCACGGGCGGATCGATCGCGCAGGGCATCGCGTCGGGCGATGGAGCCACGACCTTCGGATGGCTGGGAGGCGGGGTAATCGGCGGGACGGTGTCGTTCGGAGCGGGCTGGGTGGCCGCCACGTTGTCGAATTTGAACGACGCCAACCTCGCCGGGTTATCGGCATTCGATGGGGGCACCGCGCAGAGTGCCCTGACGTTCGACCATACGCAAACCAGCGGGCTTAGCCGTTTCACGAACTGGGACAGCATCGCGCTGACGAACGGCAGCCGGATCTCGCTCGACGATCGCGGCGTGTCATTGGGCAACGCGACGGCGCAAACGGGCCTGTTCGATATCGATTCAACCAGCACGCTTGTCTGGAACGGCGGCGGGCAATCTGCAGTCACGACCGTTGTGCCGGGCGGGCGGGTGAGCGTGAGCAACGCGGGCACGATCGATCTGACCGGCGGCGCGAGTCCACGCAATACGCTCATGGTCAACGGCGACTATGTCGGCCATGGCGGGCAATTGCGGGTGCAGAGCGTGCTCGGAGCGGATAGCTCGCCGAGCGGAAAGCTGGTGATTTCGCAAGGTGCGGCGACGGGCAATACCGCGATTGGGGTGACGAACGCGGGTGGCGCGGGCGCGCTGACGCTGAGCGACGGGATCATGGTCGTGCAGGCAATTCAGGGCGGGACGACGGCGACGACTGCGTTTTCATTGGCGAATCCGGTCAAGGCGGGGGCGTTTACGTACTTTTTGTTCCGAGGTGGCGTGACGGCGGGCACGGGAGATAACTGGTATT
>NZ_LMUF01000030.1:311631-625435 GCF_009766085.1 Burkholderia sp. S171
GCCTGTGACGCCACCGCCTGTGACGCCACCGCCTGTGACGCCACCGCCTGTGACGCCACCGCCCGTGACGCCACCACCCGTTGTGCCACCGCCCGTCACGCCACCATCCGTGACTCCGCCACCCACGTCACCGCCGCCCGTGACTTCATCACCAACGCCCCCGATCCAGACTGACCCGACGCCGCTCTATCGAATCGAGGTACCGATCTACGCAGAGATTTCATCGCTTGCGCGCGAACTCGGCATACAGCAGATCGGCACGTTTCACGACCGCGCCGGCGACCAATCGCAGCTGAACGAGACCGGTGCGTTGCGTGCAGCGTGGAGCCGTGTCTGGGGCAACCGGACGATCACAAGCAGCGACACGGGCGTCGATCCGCATTTCAACGGCGCAATTGGCGGCATGCAAATCGGTCAGGATCTCTACGCCAGTACCACCGCCGATGGGCATCGGGACCACTACGGATTTCTGCTCGGCGTGGCGCGCGCATCAGGCGATGTGAGCGGTTTCGCGCTCGGCATGCCGACCGTGCAGGCGGGCAGCCTGAGTATCGATGCCGGGAGCATCGGCGCTTACTGGACGCACATCGGCGCGGGTGGCTGGTACACCGATACCGTCGTGATGGGTAGCACGTTGACGATCAAACCGTCGTCGAACGACGGCATCAGCCCGACCACGCATGGCCGGTCGATAGCGGGATCCATTGAGGCCGGCGTGCCGTTTCCCTTGGGCGAAGGATTGAGCATCGAACCGCAGGCGCAAGTGATCTGGCAACACGTGGGAATCGACGATCTCAACGACGGCATTTCAAGCGTCGCCTTCACCAATCCCAACAGCGTCGCCGCCCGCCTCGGCGTGCGGCTGACGGGGCGGATGCAAGCACTGGGCGTGACGATGCAACCGTATGCAGGCGTGAATCTCTGGCGCTACTTCAATGCCACGAGCCACGTGACGTTCGACGGTACGACTGACATTCCGGCGCAATCATCGTCGACGATTGCCGGTATGGCAGCCGGGGTCGCTGTGAACCTGAGCGCACGAGGCAGCGTCTTCATAAGCCTGCATTACGCGATGAACGCAAGCGGAGCCCGCCGCGAGACGCTAGGCGGGAACGCAGCGGTACGCTGGCGCTGGTGAGGCGCCTGTGAGCGTCGATGCACAGCGACGCACATCGAATAACAAAGCTAAACACGACTACTGCAGATTGCCCCAGCGCGCGACAGCCGGTTCCGCCGATGCCCACTTCCAGCCACCGCTATTGTCATTGCCCTTGCAGGCCTGCGCGAGGAACCAGTCCTGATGCGCGTCCGGCTTGTCGCCATCCGCGACCGAGAACGCGAACTCTCGGCAGGTGGCCAGCGCGCTGCTGAATTCACGCAGCACACGCACGTCGCCGTGGCCGTTCTCCACCGGCAGCGTGTGTTTTACGCGCCACGGTTTTGTATCGCCGATAGGGAGATCGCCCGCGGTCGTCGCAATGGCGATTTGCTGGTCGCTGTGCAGGCGTTTCATCAGGCGATTGACGGCTTCGTCGGTAGCAGCCTGGACCGCGATACCCACGCCGAAACCGATGGCCGGATTAGTCGTCACCACGCCCGTGGATATGCCCGCAGCCGCACCGGCCGCAGCACCGATGGACGAACAGCCGCTAACCAGAACGCAGCTTGCCGCCACGCCCGCCGCGAGCATCAAGCCGAACCCGGGCCTCATTGCAACGCACCCCAGCGCGGCGTGGCGGGTTCCGCCGACGCCCACTTCCAGACCTGGCCGTCACGGCAGATGGACGCAACATAAAAACCGCTGTCCGCCGGTTGATCCTTGGTGGCATCGGTATCGACGGAGAATACGATCTCCTTGCAGTCGAGCGTCCCGGTGCTGATGGTCCGGCTCACGGTCACGCGGCCTTTCTCGTCCGGCTCGATAGGCACGCTATGCACCGCGAACCACGGCGCCACCGCGCCGACGGCAAGTGGTCCGGCCGCTCCCGCGATCCGGTCCTGCGTATAGGTGTGCATCACGCGCTCGCTGTACTGCACGCCGGCTTTGGCGGCAGCAACGGCGCCTAGGCCGATGCCGGTTGCCACCGCGGCATTGCGGGTCACACTGCCTGCGATTGCGGCGCCGGCGACACCGGCGCCTGCCACGGCGCCTTCGCTATAGAGCGAGCTACAACCTGAAAGTGCGGAGCACGCGAGCGCTCCGACCAGAAGCGTTGCCAGTGCGACGACGTTGGGGGGACGCCGGTAAATCGTTTTCTGCATGGTGCTGTACCTTCCTCGCCTTTCTTTATTCTTTCGATAACGGCTACCGGCTTGCTTGTGCGGGCACTGAAGGAACACTAAGCAATCGGAGCGCCCGCGCATTTTGAAGGACGCAGCGAAATGAAGGGCAAAGAAATTTGCAAGAAATTGCAAATGCGGGGAACGTGGTGCGGAAAATGAAAACTGCCGGTGACAATCTCGCGGTCGAGTGAGTCGATGAGCCGCATCAGGGCCCATTGACTTCATCGACTTCATAAGCCTTATCGCGGCATTAGAGCGATCTAGCTGTCCGCGCTTGTCGACGTTGACGCGTCTCCGTCGCCGCCTTCGTTCTCATAAGTGCCGAGGCGGTTGTACAGCGTCTTTAGGCTCACGCCGAGCGCCTTCGCGGCGCGACGTTTATCTCCCCCGCAATGCTTGAGCGTGCCGAGGATGATTTGTTTCTGCGCATCGGCGAGCGGCGTGCCGACCCACACGTTCATTGCGTCGCCTTGCGTGACCGGTTTTTTAACGCGCGAGGCCAGATGCGGATGCGCAATCTCCACGGTTTTCTCAGCCAGGATGAACGCGCGATACACCGTGTTCTTCAACTCGCGCACATTGCCCGGCCATGAGTACGTGCGCAGCATGTCGAGCGCGCGTTTGCTGAAGGACTTGTTCGTCCCTTCTTGCGCGTTCATCTCGGAGAGGAAGTGCTGCGCGAGAAATTCGCGGTCGGTATCGCGTTCACGCAGCGGCGGCGCACGCAGCGGAAATACGGCGAGCCGATACATCAGGTCCTCTCGCAAGCCGTTCTCCTTCACCGCCACGATAGGGTCGCGATTGGTCGCCGCGATCACGCGGACATCGGAGTGAATCAGGTCGCTGCCGCCCACGCGAAAGAACGTGCCTGTTTCCAGCGCACGCAGCAACTTGACTTGCCGAACCGGTGACATCTCCGTCACTTCATCAAGGAACAGCGTGCCGCCGTTCGCATGTTCGAAGTAACCGAGGCGTCCCTGCACGGCGCCCGTGAAGCTGCCTTTCTCGTGGCCGAAGAGTTCGGGTTCGATAAGGTTATCGGGAATCGCGCCGCAATTCACGGCGACGAACGGGGCGTCACGGCGGGCGCTTTGATCGTGGATCGTGCGGGCGATCAGTTCCTTGCCCGTCCCCGATTCACCGATGATCAACGCGGTGGCATCGGTGGCGGCCACGCGCTCGATCTGCGAGTACAACTCCATCATCACCGGCGATGAACCGTACAGAAGTCCATACGATTTCAGCCCGGCAATTTCACCGGCGTTGCGTTTTTTTTGCGATGGCGTGTCGCCGGAGGCGACGGCCGGCGAGTCCAGATCGATTGACGCCATGAGTCTTTTGTCCTGCAAATGTTATTCGGGCGACAGCTCAGCCGCTGGGGGAAGACGAGGCGGCGCCGCAGGCCGAGGCGGTCACCGCCAGTCGGATGGCAGGCCCGTTGTGACTGCCGCTCGGGTGGGCGAAGCATCGTTCGACGGGCACTAGTTCGGTTGTTTCGCGAACCGGCGCTTGCATGCGGCTTATCTCATAAACCGTATTTAACCATCCGTAACGACTTAGCGCCAATGTGCTTTGCATGAGCTTTGGCCTTTCGTTGTCCTTTGTCGTTGACTTTGCGCGGCAATTAAATCCGCGTATCTCCATACGAATTGGAAATATTGGCCAGAGGCGGAAAGCTTCACCGATGCCGCCGGAAAATTACGTGTGCCGGGCGTAATTGTTACGTGTTTGACGTGGCCCTCAGCCGCTGCGCTTTGCAGATAATCGACGTTTTGCCGTAGCGGCATACGTATTGAACGGGATGGCACGAAACCTGCGACTGGGGTGGCATCTGCAATGAAAGGCCGGTTTCCGGCACCAAGCCATGGAAGATTCCCTTCACTTCGAGATTCCCGTGCAACCGCGTGTGCGCCCCGTCCGTCGGGCTCGTGCGCCGCAGCGCGCGGCCGAGCGTCCGGAACTACTGACGGCCGAACCGATCAATCTTTATCACTGGGCCGCCGTCGCGCTGGTGACTGCGCTGATGTGCGTGGTGATGGCTTGCGCTGCCGGCACACCCGCACTGGCGCGGGCAGCGAGCGTCACGAGTGTCGTGTTTGCTTCGCTCGGTAGCGTGCTTGTGCTGGGCGCCATGCTGCGCGGGATGCGGCTGCGGCGTTCGGAACATCGGACGCCACTCAAGACGCGGACGCCGTGATGCGGGTGCAGAAGTCGTCGCGTCCGGCGGCCGATCATGAGGCCAATTTATCAAACGTACGAAACGTATCAGACGTCAATGGCAAGGGGTTTCATAACATGAGTCAAACCACCGTCCAAATGTCCTTGGGCAAGCAAAAGATCATCGAAGACATCAAGGTGTTGCTGAACGATTCGGAAGAACTCGTGCGGCTGAGCGCGTCGTTGCCGGCTGAAGGCGTGGACGCGTTGCGCACGCGTTTGCGTGACCATGTCGATGCAGCGCGCAATGCGCTTGAAGCAGCACAATCGAATGCGCAGGAGCGATACCGCGCCAGTCTGGACGGCACGGTGCAATACACGCGCGACAACCCCTGGCAAGCGCTTGGCATTGCAGCAGGGATCGGGTTTCTGGCGGGCATCCTGGTTTCGCGCTAACCGGTCACCTATAACCGCTACAACCGTTATAACCGCGACAAACGGAGGGATCACAATGGCACGACCCAAACTCGGCCTGTTCGGTGCGTTGTTCGCGATAGGCAGCGTCTTAGCCTGGCGATGGGCGCAGGCACAGCGCGACGCTCCAAAACGCGGTGCGCGTGAATTGAACCGCTGGGAAGACGAGGGCGGCAAGGTCGTCGCGCCGGCAAGCGCTTCGGCCGCGTCTGTTGCTACGCCCGTGGCGCCGGTCAAGCCATCGAACGGCTTGGGCAACGGCGCGCTGGGTGGCACACCGGACGCATGGCACTTTCCGCATAGCTGATTCATAGCTGATTCACAGGTGATCGAGAGCAGGTTTTGCCACGCCCATGGGGCGCATTAGCCAATCTCAACACGCGACCGGAACATCAGAACCAAGCGGCCAGGCAGACTATTCGAAACGCACGCCCAGGCGTGCGTTTCATCTTGATAAAGCCTTATAATCGAATCACCTACAGTAATAAGTTCGCTATATGGCAATAATTGCGCGATGCAGTCAGGCGCCATTCGCGAAACCGGAAAGACTTTCATCTTTCGGCGTGCTTGAGTTTCTCTCAGTGCCCATTCGGCCTGGCGGCGTACTGCTTTCATAGCACCGTCCCAGAGACCTCCACGACGCTTTCTGCGCCGTGTGACCCTCAACGCTTTGGATAAATTCGAGACGCATGCCACACGTATTGATTGTCGATGACGATCCCAGTACCCGCGAGGCACTAGCCGCGATCATCGGCGAAGACGGACTGACTACCGCGACGGCGGGTGATCTGCGCGAAGCGCGGATTCAGCTCGTGCGCCAGACGCCGGACGTCGTGTTCACCGACCTCAAGCTGCCCGATGGTTCGGGCGTCGATCTGTTCGAGGACCTCGATCCCCGATCCGGCGTGGAAATCATCGTCATTACCGGCCACGCGACGGTGGAGTCGGCGGTCAGTGCGCTCAAGATGGGCGCAACGGACTACCTCGTCAAACCCATCAACATGCAGCGCGTCAAGGCAATCCTGAGCCGCCTGCCGCGTCCTGGCGACCTCAAGGCCGAGATCGGCACCTTGCGTGGCGAGCTGCGCCGCATGGGCCGCTTTGGCCTGATGCTCGGCAATTCGCCGGCCATGCAAACGGTCTACGACCAGGTCGGGCGAGTGGCGCCCACGGCGGCGTCGGTATTGCTGATCGGTGAGTCGGGTACGGGCAAGGAAGTTGCCGCGCAGACGCTTCACGAGCTGAGCCTGCGCCGCAAGCATTCGTTTATTGCCGTGAACTGCGGAGCGATCTCGCCGAACCTGATCGAGTCCGAGATGTTCGGGCATGAGCGTGGCTCGTTCACCGGGGCGGATCGTCAGCACAAGGGTTACTTCGAACGCGCGAACGGCGGCACGCTGTTCCTCGATGAAATCACCGAGATGCCGATCGAGTTGCAGGTGAAACTCCTGCGCGTGCTCGAGACCGGCATGTTCATGCGGGTGGGTACGACGAAAGAACTTGAGACCGACGTGCGCCTGATTGCCGCGACGAATCGTGATCCGGAGCAGGCTGTGCATGAAGGCAAGTTGCGCCTTGACCTGTATCACCGGCTCAACGTTTTCCCGATTAACCTGCCGCCGTTGCGCGAGCGCGGCACGGACGTGGAGTTGCTCGGCCAGGCGTTTCTCGACGAGCTCAATTCACGCTACAACACCAAGAAGACGTTTCCGGCTCCGGTGCGCGACATGCTCGCGTCGTATCCGTGGCCGGGTAATGTGCGCGAGCTGAAGAACTACGTGCAGCGCGCGTACATCATGTCGGGCGCCGAGTCGGACAGTACTGCGACCGTGCCGCTGCAGATCTCGATGGCGAAGCCATCGGCGGGAACGGCCGTCACTATTCCCTTCGGCACTTCGCTTGCGGAAGCGGACCGGCAGTTGATCCTCGCCACGCTTGAGCAATGCGGCGGCGTGAAGACGCGTGCAGCGGAAATTCTTGGCATCAGCCTGAAGACGCTCTACAACCGGCTGGTTGAATATGGCGATGACGCCGCGAACAAAGCGGCGCTAAGCGAAGCCAGTGAAGTAGGTGATGCCGACGCCGGGCGATGAGCTCTAGCGGTAACATCGCTGGCCTAATGGCTGGTAGCGGCTAAGGATTGGCCTTGTAGTGCGCACTGAGTGAGTCAAACTCAAACGCCCGTCTCATTGGGACTTCGAAAGATGTCCGCTTTGGACGGGCGATTTTCGTTGGTGCGCGCGAACGCAGCGCCGATAATGTCATCAGGCTTCCAGGTTGAGCGTTCCAAACACTTAAACCCGGGGCATGGCCCTTGCTGTGATTGAATGGCTTGGCTCGTGGGCGGTCCGTTCCCTTGGCCGCAGGAGTTCGAGCCGAGAGTCCTTGGCCGGATCGGCCGCTGCGCGCGATCCGAACGAGTGTCATCATCAAAAGATCCAGGGAGCCCGCCATGACCGATCTCGCCTCGCTTCAACGCCATCCCCGAAACGTTTTGCATGTGTGGCAAGTGTTGCGCGTTTCACGATCGCCGCATTTGATGCCGGTCCACGCGCAGACGCCGCAGCCGCCTGACCCGCCTTTTAATCCCGACACACCGCCGTCGCCGTCACCGCAAGAACCCCCGGACACCATTCCCGATCCGACCCGCGAGCCGCCGTCACCGCCGAGTCAGCCAATTGGCGATCCGCCTCCGGGACCAAACGAAACGCCGCATGTCTCGGGCACGTTGCACTGAAGCCGCGGGTAAGCGGGGCCTTTGAACATATTTCATCGTCGCTGTAGGCATTACAACGTATTAGGCAAGAATGACCGGATATGAGCACCGGGTCGGGTCATTTTTGCTGAATTTTGTTGGCAATCCGCCGCCGAATGCTTCTCCGACGGCCTTCTTCTGGAGGCACCATGAGGCACCCCGCACTCCGTCGCTCAGCACGCCATTCATCGAAGCGTGAGGCGCGGCCCGATCCAGCCAAACTGATTCCACCCGAGGCCGCCGCTGTTCCGGCCGACCCGGCCAGTTCAGGCGATCCGCAATCCCAGCATGACCCGGCTGCGCAGAACCGCCCCGCGCCGGGCGTACCGCCGGACGGCGACCATAACCAGGGTGGTATTCGGAAAGAAGGGCTCGATTACCAGCGGGATCTCGGGTCCGAGCAGGACGCTTGACTCGGGTTGAATCGCGTTTGAAGTAGCCGGATTGCGCCTTCGTGCCACCATGAAAATTTTCTGCGTGGCGCGTGATGGCCGCGTGTTTTCGTTCGTCTGTCACATTTATACACAATTTTTATTTTCCAAATTGTAAAAAAGGCACGTGTCTTGCATTGCTATTCCGATCAATTCGAACGAGCAACGACAACTGATGAGGTGAAGCAGTAATGAGCAGATTGATCGTGGTATCGAATCGTGTCGCGCCGATCCAGGAAGGCAAACCGGCTGCAGGCGGTTTGGCGATCGGCGTTCTGGACGCGCTGAAGGAGACAGGCGGTGTGTGGTTCGGCTGGAGCGGCGAGATTGTGGGTGAGGCCTCGGCGCCGGTCATCGAGAAGCGTGGCAACGTGACGTATGCGACCGTCGGGCTGACCCGGCGGGATTACGACCAGTATTACCGCGGCTTTTCCAATGCCACGTTGTGGCCGACATTTCACTATCGCAACGACCTGTCGCGCTTCGACCGTGAGGAATATGCCGGTTACGCGCGAGTGAATGAGGCGCTGGCCAAGCAGCTCAAGCCGCTGCTCGAACCCGACGACATCATCTGGGTGCACGACTATCACCTGCTGCCGTTCGCGCAGGAATGCCGGGCGGCGGGCATCAAGAATCCGATCGGTTTTTTCTTGCACATCCCGTTTCCCGTGCCCGAGATCCTGCGGACGGTGCCACCGCACGAAGAACTGATCAAGGCGATGTGCAGTTACGACATCGTGGGTTTCCAGACCGAGGCGGACAAGCAGTCGTTTGTCGATTACATCGAGCGCGGGCATTTGGGGCATCTCAGCGAAGACGGGATGCTGCAGGCGCATGGGCGCATGTTGAAGGTCGGGGCGTATCCCATCGGCATTTATCCGGACGCCATTGCAAAGGTCGCCGAGCAATTTTCGAATCGCAAGCCGGTCAAGAGCCTGCGCGATAGTCTGCGCGGGCGCAAGTTGATCATGAGCGTCGACCGGCTCGATTATTCGAAAGGGCTTGCCGAGCGTTTCCAGGCGTTCGAACGTTTGTTGTTGCACGCGCCGGGATGGCACGGGCGGGTATCGATGGTGCAGATCGCGCCGCCAACGCGCTCGGACGTGCAGACGTATCAACGCATTCGCCAGAACCTGGAAGGGGAGGCTGGACGGATCAACGGCCGTTTTGCGCAGCTCGACTGGACGCCGATCCAGTATTTGAACCGCAAGTACGATCGCAGTTTATTGATGGCGTTGTTCCGGTTGTCGCAGGTCGGGTATGTCACGCCGTTGCGCGACGGGATGAACCTCGTGGCAAAGGAATATGTGGCGTCGCAGGATCCGGCCGATCCGGGCGCCTTGGTGTTGTCGCAGTTTGCCGGCGCGGCGGATCAGTTGCCGGGCGCGCTGGTCGTCAATCCGTTCGACTTGTCGCAGATGTCCGAGGCATTGGAGCGGGCGTTGTCGATGCCGCTTGCGGAACGCCAGGCACGTCACACGGACATGATGGCGCCGTTGCGCGAGAACAATCTGTCGGTCTGGCGTGACTCGTTCCTGTCTGATTTGCGCAGCGTCGCGACGGCTGCGTCGGCCACGAAGAAAGCGGTGCGGCAAGTGACGGAGGCGAAACGCCCGGCGCGCGCAGTGAGCTAAGTGCGCAGTCTTGTATCGAGTTAAACCGTAAGACGAATTGAGCCCCGCGCCGATCAAACGCCGCGGGGCTTTTTTATGGGTGACGTCGATGAGGGCGGAACGGGACTTGCGTCGCTGAAGGGACGTTTAGTCAGGAGGTGATCATGAGTGGAAGCACATTGGACCCGGATGAAGAAGGTGGCGTGGAGGTGGGCAAAGGACATGGAACCGGCGCATTGGGGCCGAGCGATTCGTCCGATAGCGGCTCGGATGTGCAGGGCGAGAAGCGTTATCCGGGCGATATCGAGGACGAACTCGACGCGCACGCTGTCGGTCAGTCCGCCGGGGAACTGAACAGCGACACGGACCGGTATGGAACGGGCGAGATGGCGTCCGCCGATGGTGACAACAATCTTGAGCCCGACTCGGACATCCTGCCGGACGGCGTGGAAGACGAGGCGCGCGCGATAGACGATGAAACTGCCGACCCGGCCAGCGACGAAGACCTTTAGAACCTTTCCGGAAACAGTGGCTGAAAAATGGCGCGCCCGTCCGGGCGCGCCATTTTGCGTTTAAGGAAAGTAATAAGAAATACTAATCACCGAGGCGAAACAAACAACGCCAATCCGGGAGGCCACGGCCAAACCTCAAATCCGCGCTACCATCGCGAAAAGCAAAACTTGCGGGAGCGCCCAGCCTTGAACACTGCAGCAAAAGACCAAAGACTGAAGTCTTTCTGGTCGTGGATCCAGGACCCGATCGTCGGGTGGTCGCAGGACCACGGGCTGATGTTTTCAGCGGCGATCGCGTTTTTTGCTGCTTTCTCGCTGGCGCCGACGCTGGTGATCATCATCGCGGTGGCGAGCATTTTCTTCGGCGCGGATGCGGTCCAGGGGCGTCTGTTCGGCGAAATCGCGGGGATAGTGGGCGCCGACGCCGCGCATGGCCTGGAAGCGATCGTCGCCAACGCCTGGCATGCGGATATCGCGACGCGCACGGCGATCTTGTCGGGCGTGGGCGTGTTGATCGGAGCCTCGGCGACCTTTTCGTCGCTCTATACGGCGCTCAACGTGATCTGGCCTGCGCCCGTCACGAGCACTCGGGCCAGCATCATTGCCCTTCTGCGGGTCCGCGCCATTTCCTTCGCGTTCGTTCTGGGCGCGGCCTTGCTGATTGTTGCGTTGCTCGTACTCGATGCCCTCGTGGTCCTGGTTGGTCAGTGGGTGCTTGGCACGAACGGGCCGTCCTTCCTGATCGCGGCAATAGCGCAACGAGCCATTTCCCTGGTGATGATGGTGCTCGCGTTCGCGGTGCTGCTCAAATTCCTGCCCCGCGCGCGCATGCAATGGCGCGATGCCGCACTCGGCGCGGCGACCGCCGCGGTTTTGTTCGAAGGAGGAAAGCGGCTCTTCGCGTTCTATCTGCAGCACGCGGGCACCGCGAATACGTTCGGTGCGGCCGGGTCGTTCGCGATCATCCTGATGTGGTTGTACTACTCGGCGGCGGTGTTCCTGCTGGGCGCGGAAGTGTCGGCCATGGTCGCGCGAAGACGCACGCAACGAACTTCCGGCTGGCGATAAAAAACGCCCGTCGACGTAGTCGAGGGGCGTTTTTTTGCAGCC
The DNA here is from genome assembly GCF_009766085.1 of Burkholderia sp. S171. Classification (GTDB taxonomy): domain Bacteria; phylum Pseudomonadota; class Gammaproteobacteria; order Burkholderiales; family Burkholderiaceae; genus Caballeronia. Next base: position 322,967 of record NZ_LMUF01000030.1, read on the forward strand.
TGTTTTACAGCCTTTGAAACCGTATCGTCTACATCAGCCGCGACGCAACTCCGCCGGCGGCACCTTCATCAAATGGCGATACTTCGCCACCGTCCGGCGCGCCACGATCACCCCCTGATCTGCAAGCATCTTGGCGAGGCTCACATCGGATAGCGGATCGGTGCTGCTCTCCTTCGCGATCATTTCCTTCAGCAGGGCACGCACGGCGGCAGCTGAGCAAGTACCGCCGCTTTCAGTGCTGAGTTCGCGCGGGAAGAAGTGCTTGAACTCGAAAATGCCCCGCGGCGTGGACATGTACTTGTTGCCCGTCGCGCGCGAGATGGTCGACTCGTGGAGTTCGAGTTCGTCGGCCACATCGCGCAATACCAGCGGTTTCAATGCGATTTCACCGTAATCGAAGAACGCCTTCTGATGTGACACGATGCATTCCGCCACGCGCTGGATCGTCGTGAAGCGTTGCTGCGCGTTGCGGATCAGCCAGCGCGCTTCCTGCAATTGTTGAGCAAGCGGCGAGCGGCTTGCGCCCGCCGATTGCGCGAACAGTTCGGCGTACATGCGATGAATGCGCGCACGGGGCAGCACGGCGGGGTTGATCGTTACGACCCAATTCTTTTTCACCTGCCGCACGATCACGTCGGGCACTACGTAGTTATCTTCCGCAGCGCCGTAGTTCGCGCCCGGTTTGGGATCGAGTTTGCGCACGAGCGCGCAGGCAATGCGCAGTTCTTCCGCGCTGCAGCCAATCTTCTTCTGCAACTCGGCCTGCTCGCGACGCGCGAGCCGCTCGAGATGATGGGTGACGATCTCAAGCGCGACCGCGCGTCCCGGAGTTTCGGCGTCGAGCGCGTCGAGTTGCAGCGACAAACATTCGGACAAGTTACGCGCGCCCACGCCCGGCTTGTCGAGCGATTGCACAAGCTTCAAAGCGATATTGAGTTCATCTTCTGAAAGCGCTGGCTCTATGTCCACGAGCTCCGACAGCTCCTGCAAATCCTGCCGCAAGTAACCGTCATCATCGAGTGCTTCGATAATGAGCTGCGCCACTGCACGGTCGCGATCATTGATGGGATAGAGCCGCAACGTGTCATGCAGCGTTTCATGCAGCGAGGGTTCAATGCGTACCCAGTCGGCCGGGTCGGAGCCTTCGCCATCGCCGTTATTGCGCGTCGACGTCCGGCCGAACGGATCGGATGAAAACTCGTTCATCGAGTCCTCATGCGACTGCGAGTCGCTGCTGTCCGAAGTGTCGGCGCTACTTTCGGTACTCATGGGCGCGTCCACAGGCGCAGTTTGATCGACGGGCGCAGGCGTGTCGGCCATGGAGTTGCCGTTGTCGGTGGACAGCGCATTGTCTTCCGCCTGCGTCTCGTCGTATTCGAGGAACGGGTTCGTATCAAGCGCGTTGCGCAATTCCTGCTGAAACTCAAGCGATGACAGTTGCAGCAGACGAACCGATTGCTGGAGGCGCGGCGTGAGCGCAAGACTTTGCTTGGTGCGTAGTTCGAGGGAAGGCGGCATTGCGTGTTGTTCCTCATGTTAGGACTTTCGTGGGTCCTTAAGAGCAACAGTCATGCCATGCGCGCGCCCGTGCGCGTGAGCGCTAGGTTTCAAGACGATTTTCATTCACCGGCGGCGCGCACGGGGGTTCGTCCAGCAGGCAAATGCGCGCACTTTTTACACGGGTTCGGGCAAAAGCACTGCGTATATGAAGATGTGTTTTACCTCGGCCGATGAAGGTAAACAGTGCGTGGACAAAATTCTGGGTAAGCGTTGCAGCACAGGGTCGAAACGGGGATTTCAATGTCACATTTGCCGATTGTCGTAGACGGTCCGGCACGCTCTTTGCGTCTGACCTATTACTACTCGCAGGGTCTTGGCGCTGCGGGTATGAAAACGAGCAGGGCTTTGCAGCAAAGATGCTGCGGCCGTACGAGGCGGCCTACGCTCAACTAACACAGCGGCAATGCCGCAGTTTTTTAAACCAACTAGAAGGAGAATTACTATGAAGTCGACCCAAATCCTGAAGGCAGCCGGCAGTATCGCGTGTGTCGTGTTTGCGCTTAACGTCAGTGCACAAACCGCTACAACGTCGACAGGCGCCTCCACGTCAATGGGTACCAAGGTCGATGACACGGCAGTCACGACCAAGGTCAAGGCCGAATTGCTGGGCGCGAAGAATGTCAAGTCCACGCATATCCATGTGAAGACGCGTGCGGGCGTGGTGTCGCTGACGGGTACGGTGCCGTCGGCAGAAGACAAGAGCGGCGCGGAAGACGTGGTGTCGAAGGTGGACGGCGTGTCGTCGGTGCGCAATCACTTGAAGATCGTAGAGTAAGATTGGCGCAAGACGGGCTGGTACAAAACGGGCAGCGTGGTTGCTGTCCGTTTTGTTTGTATCTCGTTGGAAGTTGGGCAGCGGTATGAAGTAGTTAATAAGAAGTACGAATAGTTGCAGTCTGGATGCAGTCCATCACTCATAACGGACCTGGTCTTCGCTAATCCCGATGAACCAGTTCCCCAGGGAAAGGAGATTTCCATGAATCAATCGAAAAAGTTTGCGTTGCTAGGCGCTTTGGCTCTCGCGCTTTCAGGTCCTGCGCTGGCGCAATCGGCTGGAGGCTCGTCAGGTGGGCCGACGGCTGGGGCAGGCGCGAGCGAAGTTGGCGGGCACGCTGGCGCTACCGCCGCGCCTACAGAAGGCGGTATGGCGGCTTCCGGGAGCATGGGCATGAGCAAGAAGGGCACGCACGGAACGACCCTGCACAAGCAGAACAAGGCGACGCATCTTCGGGGCGCGTCGGCGGCTGCGGCGGCCTCGGCAATGGGTACCAACGACAAGGGTTCACCGCAGTAAGCTGCGGTACCGGTCTTGGCTCGGGGCGTACAGGAACCCGCCGGCTGCGGTAGCAGTCGGCGGGTTTTTTCTGGTTTCCATCGTTGGATTTATACGCATAAAAATCAATATGGATACCGAATGATTATGCGAATTTCTAGGTGTGAATGTAAAAAGCCGATGCGCCTTTCGGCGCATCGGCTTGCTTTCAACGAGTGACCGGTGATTATGGCTTGGCGGCTGCGTATTGGTCGCGCAGATCGCGAATACGGTCGTGATTTTCGATTACGCCCTGGTACTGGCGCTCAACCACGGCGCGTACATCGGCCGGCAATTCCTTGTCCAGCGCGTCGCGATAGTTTTTCTTCGCCACATCTTCCCCGCGCTCGCATTCCTCGAGGATTGCGTGATCGCTACGGTTGGTTACCGCCGACTTTATGTCCACCCAGCCGCGATGCAGTGCTCCACCCACCGTGCCGCCGGTTTGCGGTTTTCCGCCCAGCCGCTGGACCACGTCCTGTAACTCATGCGCCCCGCGTGCACAATCTTCCGCGCGGCCTGTAAACAGTTGCTTTAGCGTCGCGTCCTTGGTGTCTTCAGCGGCCTTCCGGAAGCCCTTCTCGCCGTCCTTCGACGTTTCAACCAGATCGTTCAGTACCGATACGATGTTAGTGCTCATATGAACCTCCTTTGAGTGATCGAAGATGGCCCGCGGTCCTCTGATTTCCCGGATCGCGGTCCAAAAGAGAGTCGCAACAGCTGTGCCCGATCCGAGCTCGATACTCGCGCATTCGATTGCAAAGTGCGGATGGTTTTGGGGTTAGCGGCCTGTCATCGCTTTCTTAATTGCCTCCTAAGAAGTAGGGGCAGCTTGTGGCACGTGCTTTGCTAAAAGACACCCAAAAATTGAATGTCGGAGAAGTAATGACCGTTAAAACCCGCGAGTTTCTTGTATTTGTTGCCATCGTCACATCTGCGATCGTGCTGCAATTGCGTCAGCACAGTATTGATGAGAGTCTCGCGGCCACGCGTGGGCAATCGATGCACGAAAGTCTCTGCTACCCAGCGGTTTCAGCATTGAGAAGGGGGCCCCTGCGCGCGAGTTGCGAGCCGGCGAACGACGTGCGAGGCACACGTGTCCAGCCGAAGATAAGAGTTCAACTTTGGGTGTAATTCATAGTGTTCCGAAACAACAAAGTAAATCAGGCCGCTCACAGAGCGGCCTGATTTACATCAACGCGTGAACTACCCAAACTTACGCACGCGGTTCCGCGAATTCCCGAACCGGCTCCGGTGGCTTGACCGGATCGAAATCGGCCCAGCGTCCGTTTCGCCATTGACCCGTTGCACGCTCGACTTCCATGCCGCCCGCATCGCGAAGAATGGCTGCTGCCTGCGCCTGCAATTCCGGGCCAACATGAACCGCGACTACAACGCCGGAATGCCTCGCGTCGAGGGCGTTAGCCGAGCCATGATTTTCGGTGGTGGTCGCATCGGCGGCCGGGCGCTTGCCGGACCGCGCATGGCTCATTGCGCCCGCTAGCGATCCGACATACGCGCCTGCCCCGGCTGCGAGCACGGCGGCCAGCCAAGGCGTTTTGAACAATACGAAAACACCTGCACCCACAATTGCGCCGAGCACCGCGCCAATCGTGGCACCTTTGCCCGCTCCCTTGCCTGCGTCCTTCGCACCGGCATCGGCGTAGTGGTCTCCGCCTGTTTCAAGGCGCGCATGCTGGCCGCTCGGGGCGACGTAAAAGAGCGTGACATCTTCTTCGAGAAATCCACCTGCAAAAAGACGCTGCGCTGCGACTTCGGCTTTGGGAAAGGTTTGAAACCGTCCTGCAATGATCAGGGACATGAGGACCTCCGGGAAGCGATTGTTTCGATGAACCGCGTCAATGAACCGATGACGGACGAAGCGCGTGGTCAATCCGGTTCCATGCCCGCCACGCGGAACAGTCCGCTACGTAATACGACGCTCTCTCCGCCATTGCTGTCAAGCGCTTCGGCGCAGACCGAGCGGATTCGCGCGCAGCCTCGTTCGAACGCCTGGAGCAAATCGTCCTCCCGCGCCGACGCAGCGCCGAAATGATCCTCGAGTGCTTCGGCGGAAATGGAACACACCACCGCTTGGCCGTCGATCAGCGCGACGAAATGAACGGCGAGATCGTCGCCGTCATAGGTGGGCGCCGCGTCGGAAAACTGGATGTGCATGGTCGAGTCCTCATAGGCTGGCCGAGGTTGCGGAACGATAGAGGCGAGCGAAGCGGAAGCGGTCGTCATGATGTCACTCCCTTCAGCTTGGCGAGCTGCTGCGCCATTGCATAGTGATGCTTGATAATAGGAAGCGCCTTGGCGGCAACATTTTTGAGTGGCGCATTATTGCCGTCCTTGCTCTCGGTGCTGAATACCGCCACTGCTTTCCGATGGCCGCCCACCGCCACCTGTACGATGTAAGCCTTGTCGAAGTCTTTGCCATGCAACGACTCCAGGCTTCCCGTCACCGATGCATCCGCGCTCGCCGCCGCCGTGATGCCTTGCCGCTTTGCAACAACATCGAGGTTGCGCGCAAGACGGGTGTGATCCGCGATCATCCGTTGCGCAAAGCTCTTGACGTCCGCATCCGACGAATTCGTCAACGCCAGCTTGCTGGCCGCAATTTCGGTTGCGCCCGCAGTGCCGGCGTCCTGCACGAACTGTTGATCGGCCGGCGATAATTTGGCCGGGGAAGGCGAGGAGGCCGCCATGGGCGCAGGCGTCGCCGCTCCGTCCGACCCGGGACGTGCCGGCGCCACGGCATTGTTGTTTTGCGCGCTTGCATTCATCGACGCAAAACTTGCACCGAGCGTGAGCGCTGCGAGCGCTGCGAACACACCAACGCTGCGCCGCGACATTGGGAGCGCTATCCCAAGACCCAAAGCGTGCAAACCTTGGCGACTATCCGTCAGCATCGATTTTGTCATTCGGTTCTCCATAGACAATCGGGACTCCATAGACAATAGGGAATCCTCCGCTCAAGCGGCTTTCTTCCGCTCGCTGAGCGCTTCGATAATGACTTTGTTGAACGCGGGAAGATCGTCTGGCTTGCGACTCGTGATGAGATTGCGATCGCGATGCACTTCCTCATCGACCCATGTGCCGCCGGCATTGCGGATATTGTCCTGCAGCGTCGGCCAGCTCGTCAGCGTCCGGCCCGAGACAATGCCCGCGGAGATCGGCAGCCAGCCGCCATGGCAGATCACGGCGATGGGTTTGCCGTCCTTATCGAATTGCTTCACGATGCTTTGCGCCTTCGCATCCACGCGGATTGCGTCGCCGTTGACCACGCCTCCCGGCAACACGACTGCGTCGTAATCGGATGCACGCGTCTGGTCGAAGGTGGCGTCGACCTTGACCTTGTCGCCCTTGTCGGTGTGCACGAAGCCCTGGATCTGTCCCGGCTTTTGCGAGATCACATGCACTTGGGCGCCGGCAGCTTTCAGCGCCTTTTGCGGTTCGACCAGTTCGGCTTGCTCGAAGCCATCGACAGCGAGAATTGCGACCTTGTAACCGTTGAGAGAATCAGCCATGAAATACGCTCCTTAGTGCATTGAACCAACCGGCTCCGGTGTACGGAGCCACGCTCGTTCAATTCAGCAAAGGGTGTGCCTACAAGACTGTAATGCGGGGCTATATGACGGGAATAGAGAGGCCGGTGTCAGGCGGTCGCGGGCGTCTTGCCGCGCGAAATGCGCAGCAGGCTGACCATGGCCGCTGCGGCTGCAAAACCTGCCGCGACAACCAGCGTAATGGTCGTGCCGTGCTGCGGTGCAATGCCGAAGATCAGCGCGACCAGTGCCGCGCCGAGCGTTTGCCCTGAGAGTCGCGCGGTGCCAAGCATGCCGCTTGCCCCGCCGCTTCTATGACGCGGCGCCGACGACAGCATCTGGCGATTGTTAGGCGACTGGAACAAACCGAAGCCCAGGCCGCACACCGCCATGCGCCACGCGATGTCGACGGGCGCGGGATGCGCGCCGGTGGTCGCGAGTAGCAGCAAGCCGAGCGTCATGATGGCCAGCCCGATGCCGCCGAGTACACCCGCTGAATATCGATCGGACAGCATGCCGGCCAGTGGCGCGATGAATACGATCACCAGCGGCCACGGCGTCATCAGAAAGCCTGTCAGGACCTGGCTCATGCCAAAGGTGTTCTGCAGCAGGAACGGCAGCGAGACGAAGGTCAGCATCTGCGCGGTGAACGAACAGAAGGACGTGATGATGGACAGTGCGAACACCGGGATTCGCAGCAGATCGATAGGCAAGAGCGGCGCGGTTTGCGTCAGTTGCCGCCGCACGAAAAAGTATCCGATCAAACCGGCCACGAGAAACTCCGCGAGCACGTACGAACGATGTTCTCCGTGGCCGAGCCCATCGACCGCGGTGATCGCAAGGCCGAACACCGCCGCGTTCATCAACGCGCTGAGATAGTCGTAGGGTTGCCGGTGTCCCCGCGTGCGCGGTAACGCTTTCCAGCCGGCCGTGTAGGCAGCAATGCCGATGGGCACGTTGATCGCGAAGAGCCACGGCCACGGTGCAATCGCGAGAACGCCGGACGCCACCGTGGGCCCTATGACCGACGAGATCGCCACCACGGAGGCGTTGATGCTGACGCCGCGGCCCAGATGCTCCGTGGGATAGATCATGCGCACCAGGGCTGTGTTGACGCTCATGATGCCCGCCGCGCCGAATCCTTGAATTACCCGTGCAACGGCAAGCGAGGTCAGCGACCCGGACAGCGCGCAGCCGAACGACGCAATGGTGAACAGCGCGAGTCCCGACATGTAGACCCGCCGGTAACCAATCCGGTCGCCGAGCGAGGCGAGCGGCAGCAGCGAGACCGTGATGGCGAGCTGATACGCGTTGACGACCCAGATCGAGTCGGCGGGACTGGCGTTCAGGTTGCGGGCGATGGTGGGAAGCGCGACGTTGGCGATGGCGCCGTCGAGCACGGCGAGCGTAATGCCGAGGGCTACGACCAGGATGGCCCAATAGCGCTGGGGAAGGGGAAGGCCTTGGTCTGCGTCCATCGATAGGGAAGAAAAGGGGAGCGCCGAAGTGTAAGGCTCGCGCCTTTCAGACGGTTTACTTCCTTCAAAACGGGTTCAGGACGCGTTCAAAACGCACAGGGCCGCGCGACGCCGTGCGAGCGTGTGTGCGCGACCCCGATCCGGCGCTTATTTCAACTGATACAGCCCCGTATACGTAGCCGAATCGATTTCGTTGAGATGCGTCATGAAACGCGCGACCGCGTTGGTCGCCGAGACATCGAGCGGCAAGTGATCCGCTTTCAGCGCGTGAATCCGGAAAATGTACCGGTGCGGTTTGTCGCCGCGAGGGGGCGCTGTGCCGCCGAAACCGACCGTGCCATAGTCGTTGCGCATTTGCAGCGCACCGGCGGGCAGCAGGCTGCCGTCGGCCTTGCCGGCGTTCTGCGGCAGCGAGCGGGTGTCCACCGGAATATTCACCACGATCCAGTGCCAGAAGCCGCTGCCGGTGGGCGCGTCGGGGTCGTAGACGGTGAGCGCGAGGCTCTTGGCTTCGGGCGGCACGCCGTCCCATTGCAGCGCGGGCGAGAGGTTTTCGCCGTCTACGCCGAATGCTTGCTGATCGAACTCATGATTCTTCGAAAGATATCCGTTGGCCGCGAATTCATCGGACCAAATGCGAAAGTCAGCCATGGCAACGTGTCTCCTTTGCTAGGTTTTAAGCGGTTTGATATCCCGGCGCCTGGCCGGCTTTCAATCATTCGCCCGGGCGTAAATAGACTGCAAGACGGCCGCAAAACGGCCACTTTACGTGCGGCCACCAGCGCCTGCGCGCAGCAAACATGCCTGAAGTCCTCCATTGTTGCTCACGGCCGCAGTGAGCGCGTTCCCCCTGATTATTTCCTTCCAGCTTTCTTCCGCCACGTCTGCGCATAAAATGGCGGAACTGAACCATATCAAGCTAGATCATCGGAAAAGGATGGACATGCCGAACAACCAGGGGCGCGTTTTGCAGAGCATGGCGGCGGCATCGACGACTGCGTCAAACGCGCCGGCGGACGATGCCGATATGTTCGACCTCGCGCCCGTTTCGCTTTGGCTCGAGGATTTCAGCGCCGTGCGCGAGGTGTTCGAAGGCTGGCGCGCACAGGGCGTGGTCGACCTGCGCGCTTTCCTGCTTGAAGACTTGACGCGGATTGCCGAGTGCTCGTCGCGCATCCGGCTGATCAAGGTCAACCGGCGCACGCTCACGCTGTTCGGCGCGAAGGATATCGACCATCTGGTACGTAATCTGGGCGCTGTTTTCCGCGACGACATGCTGCTCACCCACGTAGATGAACTCGAACAACTCTGGTCCGGAAAACCGGCGTTTGTGAGCAAGACGGTGAACTACGCGCTCGACGGCAAGCGGCTCGACGTATTGCTGAAAGCGGTGATCCTGCCCGGCCACGAAGCAACCTGGGACCGCGTGCTGGTGACCGTGGAAGACATTACGGAACTGGAAGATGTGCGCCGCAAGGCCGCGCTGAGCGAACTGTATGCGCGCGGCCTGTTCGAGCATTCGCCGGTTTCGCTGTGGGTTGAAGACTTCAGTTCCGTGAAGGCGCTGCTGGACGATATACGGGAACGCGGGATTGTCGACTTCCGGACATTCACGAATGTTCATCCGGAATTTGTCGAGCGCTGCATGCAGGAAATTCACGTGCTCGATGTCAATCAGCACACGCTGACCATGTTCGGCGCACCGGACAAAGGCGCGTTGCTCTCACGTCTGGGCGACGTTTTTCGCGACGAGATGGTGGGACATTTCCAGGAACAACTTATCGATCTATGGGAGAACCGCCTGTTCCACCAGCGCGAGGTCGTCAACTATTCGCTGGAAGGGCAGCAGTTGCATGTGCATCTGCAATTCTCGGTATTTCCCGGCCACGAAGCCGATTGGGATCTCGTCCTCGTCGCGCTCACCGACATCACCGCGCGCAAGAAAGCGGAGGCGTACCTGGAGTTTCTCGGCAAGCACGACGCGCTGACGAAACTCAAGAACCGCTCGTTTTACATCGATGAAATGAACCGGCTGGAGCGCAAAGGCCCGTTCCCGGTGACCGCCGTGGCCGTAGACCTGAACGGTCTCAAGACCGTCAACGATCAACTCGGCCACGCCGCCGGCGACGCGCTATTGCGGCGCGCCGGCGAAGTCCTCGGCAAGGCGGTCGAAAAGCCGAGCCATGCTGCGCGCATTGGCGGCGACGAGTTCGTGCTGCTCCTGCCCGGCGTGGACGAACGCGGTGGCGCCGCGGTAATCGACAGCATCCGGCAACTGCTCGAGGTCAACAACCAGTTCTATTCGGGCATGCCCTTGAGCTTTGCGATGGGCGCAGCCACCGCGCAGGACGGCGAGCGGCTGGAAATCATGCTCCAACGTGCCGACGCCGCCATGTACGCCGAAAAGCGTGCTCACTACGGCGCGCCTGGCTAAGCGCGGCTTATTTTCGGGTCACGTTCGGGTTACTTCGTCACTTCGTCGATCCCCTGGGTCAGCGCCGGACACGCTTCGCCGATCTCTTTTGCGTACTCGGTGGGGTTGTTGGTTTTCATCGCCGCGAAGCGATCGACCGTGGATTGCGCTTCCTTGTAGCCGAGATTCCACTCGCCCTCGAAATCGGGCGCGGCGGGAAAACTCTTGCGCGTCATGGCCTTGAACCGGTCGATCTTCACGCGATCGATGTGGCAAATATCGGCGGCTCCCCGTGCAATGTTGGCGCTCGTGCGCACGCCTTCGGCCGCGAGACTTTGCGGTGACGGCGGTTGCACCGCGGGATGGCCCGGCGGCAGTGCCTGAGCGGGAAACGGCTGTTGGGTGGGCGCGTTTTGTGCGTTAGCGTTTAATGACACGGCACACGCGCCACCCATTACGCATGCAATAAGGGTCGGCTTGACCATCGAATGGATGGCCGATACAACGCGGGCCAGAGCTTGCTTGTGAATCATTCGGTTCCTTGTGGGGCGCGCTGCAGGGGTCTGCAAAATCCTGCGGAAGTATAGCGAAAACGGGACGAAACCCCTTGAAACAAGGGTTTTTGTGAAGAATTCGCATGCTAAAATATTTGTTAACCTAAGGCGCTCTGCACATTAAACGATGAAAAAGGCAAGCAAAGTTGCAGCGCCGGTTCGGTCGGGCAAGCCCCCCGACAAACGAAAATACGACCCTGAACAAACCAAGCGAAACATTATCGACATCGCCACCGAGGAGTTCGCGGCGATGGGTCTCACTGGTGCACGGGTCGACGCCATCGCGGAGCGCACCAATACAACGAAACGCATGTTGTATTACTACTTCGGCAGCAAGGAAGGGTTGTACGAAGCGGTCATTGAAGAGGCGTACGGCAAGATCCGCGCGCTTGAACAGTCTCTACAACTCGATACCATGGACCCGCGCGAGGGCTTGCGCGACCTGGTGGAATTCACGTTCGATTTCCACGACAAACACCGCGATTTCGTCCGCCTCGTGACCATCGAGAACATTCATGGCGCGAAGTACATCGGCCAGTTGAAGACGTTCAGGGCGCGCAACGCGAGCGCGGTGAAAACGATCGCAGACCTGATCGCTCGCGGCGTTGCGGCGCGGCATTTTCGTGGCGATGTCGATCCACTCGACCTGCATCTGCTTATCAGTTCGCTGTGTTTTCATCGCGTCGCGAACCGGCATACGTTCACCGTCGCTTTCGGGCGCGATCCATCCGGGACGAGGTCGCGGGATCGGCATCGCGAGATGGTTGTCGACGCCGTCATGCGGTTCATGCGGCGCTCAAACTGAGCGCGGTTGCACTACGCCGAGAAGCAAGCCGAGAGTGGATTAAGTCCACTGCCCACGCCCCGATCCCTGACGCCTGACCTATGCTTGAATCATGGCAGTCGACCGGAATGGAGGACGTCATGGAGGGTTTAGCGAATATCCTCGTTGGTCTCGCGGCACTGGCCGCGCTCGCGATTGCGGTGCTCGCGCACGACTGGCGTGACGAATTCCGCGAGCGTATGCTGCGTCGCCGCAGCCATGCAAATTATGGCACCTTGCGCGACTGGTGGCTTCGGCACAGGCACTGAGCGCCTGCGCGAGCTGCGCGTGACGTTCCTACGAGCGGTCTTTCCCGAACGGATGAGCCGGTTTCCATTGCGGGACCATGCGCGGCATGGGTGCAATGGACGTCGCTGGGTCGGGAGTGAGTTCGGGCGCGGTATCGAGTGGCCGGTGGCCGGCTTCGTGCGCATCGATCTGCAGATACAGCCGATGAACCGTCTGGATCTGCGTGTGGGAAAGATGCGAATTTCGCGCGACAAGCGCAAGCCGCTCGCGCCAGTAAGTAGGCGGCATGATGGGGCACAACGCGTCGTCGATCAATGAACGCCGCAGCACCAGTTCGAGGTGCGTCAACTCCTGGTCTGCGAATAGCGCAGAGGGCGCGCCTTGCAGTTTCATGTCGATGGTTGAGTCCATCAATGCGTAACGGCAGCGCGGAAACAAACTTTAGCGAACGCCCGGTCGGGACAAACCCTTAACAGGCGGCCTATTGAACGGGTCGCGCCACCGCCCGGTCCAGATCGGCGCGCGCCCGGTTCACCTTGCGCTCCCAAGCCGCTATGTTCAGCTGATCCGTGCCCTTTTTCCGGGCGCGGGCCAACTCCGCTTCCCAGTCACGCAACCGGTTCCTGGCCTCGGCCACGGCACTGTCGTGCCGTCTCAACGCGTCTGCACGTTTTTGCGCAATCGCGTCGGGCGTGCATTCGGCGTTGGTCTTGTTGAGTTCGGCTTGCAGGGCGTCGAGTTGCGCTGAGTTGTCCTGGTTCAGCGCCGTAGCCATCTGCCTTTCGAGAGTCTGGCGATGGGCATCGCAGGCATCGGTTTCCTGCGAGGCGTGAGCGGTCGACAAACACAGGCTTAAGGCGACGACGGCAAGCAATTTCATAGCGGAATCCGTGGCTGACGAGATTGGGCAGGGTTGGGCAGGGGACAAACGGTATTTAACCTGTACAAGGTGTCCGCTTATTCGGCTGGACGGTTTATTGAATAACGATCGTGCATCCCTTCGTCCCGGCCAAGGTCGGCGTATTTTAACGAGTTTATGGGGACCGAAGGGGCCAATACGACGGCCATGCGTCCGGTCACTCACGCTAAGTCGCATCATGCGGAACGCGTCTTGCGCGAGATTGCTGGAACTGTTCACATTTTTGCGAGGAACACGCCGATGCGTTTCGATTACAAAGGTTTTCACATCGACTGTCGCTCACGACACGATCAAGATGGCTTGTATTACGCGCAAGCTCGCATGATCCGCATGTCGGCGGACGACGCGCATCCGGAAAAGCACGAGTCAGGCGACATCGACGCATTCGATAATGACGGCGATGCCATCGCGTGCGCACGTGCATGGGCGCTCGACTGGTGCGACGAGCACGAAGCCGCAGGGCGGGCCTGAAGTCGTCGTCATGCTAGGATCGCGTCCTGCCAACGGGAGAAGCCATGCGTTATATGCACAATGAACATGTCATCGACGTGTTCGTCGAACAACGCGGCGGCCGCTGGGACTGGTCCGTGCAGGCGGGCAGCTTGCCGTTGAAGACGAATGCGGGCGAGATGGCGCCGACCAGCAATGTCGCCGAGAACGAAGCGCTTTATTGGGCGAAGCGGGAGTTGAACCGCCGCTTTCCGGTTGAGCCGGAGTGACAGGTTATGGGTTCGAGTTTGCTCGCGAGTATTATCTGGCGCTGCTGTTCAACGCGCCGGTAATGCGGGCTTAAAGTTCCTTGTATCGGCGCCGTTAGTGTTGGCATGGATACCAAAGACCCCACCCCAGAAGCCTCCCGCGATCTCATCCGAGCTGCGGGCGAAACGCTCGAACTGATCTGCCGCCTGCGTGGGGTTGATATCGAAGATCTCTCCGATGACGAGCTTGGCGAGTTCTTTTCCAATGCACTGGGCGATGACATTATCGGCCCCTGGTGATTGGGACGGACTACGGGAACACGGTGTCGCGCTGTGAATCTGTTTTGGATAACAGTGCGTCGTTCTTGAGGTTTTTAGCGAGGCATTAAAGCTCGCTTGAGCCGTGCCGTTATTGCGCTCATGAAACTCGACAAACTCGCTTATACCGATACCCGTAGCGCACTCAATGCCGCCGACGAAGCGTTGGAATTGCTTTGCCGCCTGAGGCAGATTCCGCTCGACAGTTTGTCGGACGCGGAATTGGGCGAGTTCTTTTTCAATGCGCTTGAAGACGAGCTGGGCGGTGGCGCTTATCCTGGCGGGCGAATTTAATTTTTTACAGCGATGCGAGCGGCGCTCGCAATCAGCGTCATGCGTTTTACATGATGCACCGGGCACGGATTGCTTGCGACGTATTACCTTGGCCTGTCAGGATCCGGCTTGGCGCGGCTCGTCGAAAATATCGTGCATTTGGGTCTAAAGTTTTGTCAGCAGAGGCCGTTAGCGGATGCATGGACACAACCAACCCCACCGCCACCGCGTTTCGAAACCTCGTCATTGCTGCTGACGAGACGCTCCACGTGCTTTGCCGCCTGCGCGGTATTACGATCGACGATTTGTCGGAGGACGCGCTGGAAGCATTTTTCTTCCAGGCACTCGATGACGAATTCTGGATCGGCGCGCGGTAAGTTGCGGTAAAACGCGGTAAGTAGCAGAGGGCACTGGTATCCGCCGGCATCGACCGGCGGCTTCTTCGTTTCTTCCTCGCTTCCTCGCTTCCTTCCCCCATCTACGCCAGCAGGTCTGGCCGTGCTGTAAAGCGCGGATCGGCTAGCCACGCAACAAACTCGTCGCGCCACTGCTCGAAAGCGTTCTCGTCCAGGTCGAATATTTCATCGACATGACCGGCGTCGCGCAAGTAGGCGCCCAGCACCTGTCGCCCGTCCCAATAAGCAACCGCGAAATCGGTCAGGTCCGCGGTCATGCCGCGTGGCTGATCGGTCAGCAGCATCCTGAGTTGAGCCTTGAAAACGCTATAGGTCGTGGCCATGGCGGATCCCGAAGAAGAATCGACACCCTGCGAGGCGAAACAGGGCCCGCTAAGAGTAGCGCTTTCCGAGGCCTTCGTGCGTGTGGAAGAGTGGGGTAGGTCGCTTAGGCGTGCGGTTTAACGGCGTCGTTGTCGGGATGCTGGAAATGCCGCACAGCGGCATCTGCGGCAAGGTTCGATTGGGTTGACGCCGGACGACATTTAAGTTACTTGCATTTCTTGCTGCTACCCATAATAATTATGGGTATGGTTTCCAGCCCCACGCCCTTCCGACTGAGCGATCAAAGCTTGAGGCGCCTGATAAGCGACGCAGCTAAAGACACGTCCAGAGTGTTCTTCACGTCGCACTCGAAGAAGCGAATGAAGGAGCGGAAAATTTCGCCGACTCAAGTGTATGACTGCCTGCGCAATGGCCTGGTGACAGAGCCCGCGCACACGAACATTCATGGGCACTCGCAATGCACGCTTACGAGGCGAAATGCCGGCGACGACGTTCGGGTGGCTGTCGCACTCGAGCGCGCTGAGAATGGCGAATGGGTTGTTGTATTGACTGTTTTTTGAGGTGGACGATGTACCACTACACAGAGATCGGGCTTCAGAACGTGTGGCTGGAAAACGGCTACAACGAGCGGAAGACTCCATACGGAAAGGCTATTTCAATTGAGGACGCTGATGGACTGCACAAAGCCATCGGGCGGGCGGTGGCTTGCAAGAGTCATCTGACGGGCGCTGAATTCAGATTTCTGCGCAAGGAGATGGATTTGTCCCAGCACGGCGTTGCGGATCTCCTTGGCACGTCAGAGCAGACTGTCGCGTTGTGGGAGCGGCGCGGCAAGATTCCGAAGACCGCAGACCGTATGATTCGGGCGATCTATTTGGAATCGGTTGATGGCAATGTAAAGCTGAAAGAACTCATTGGTCGCATCGCTGATCTGGACCGCAAGGAAGATCAACGAATGGTGTTCCATGACACAGATGCGGGATGGTTTCCGCGAGCGGCATAGCTAGGCCGTCGAGCCCCGCTCAAGGTGTCAAAGTAAGAGACGTTACCGTCGAACAGTTGGCGGCGTTTGAGCATTTCAAACTGCGCCCTTATCAGATCGAGGCGGTTCGACGCGTGTCGAATTTTTGGTAATCGTTGGGTGTTGCTGGGAACTGAGATGGTCCCCCCGGCAGGAATCGAACCTGCATCTAGCGCTTAGGAGGCACTTGTTCTATCCATTGAACTACGGGGAGATGGATATTTCAGCGGGTGGGCTCAAGCCTTGAAGATGATGGCTTTGGCGCCGCCCAGTGTGCGTTTTCGGCTGGTTTGCTTCTTCCTAAGTGAAGCGCCGTGACGCACTGTGAATCCGGATTTCTCAACTTGGCTGCTACGCTTTTGCTACGGAACGGTGCTTTTGGCGACTTGACCTTATAGCAACAGGTAGCAATCCCAAGCAGATCGACCTTGCTGTTTAACGATTTCGAGCAAAGAACGTGACCTCGATCTTACCCGTCGGTGAACGCTGGCGAGCATGGATCCGGCGCAGCGGGCAGAGTATATCAAAGACGTTTAAAACGAAAGTCGCGGCTCAAGCGCGAGAGCGGGGAAGCGGGGAAGCGGGGAAGCGCAATCAACAAGGGTCGCAATGCTGTCGATACCAACACCGCCACCCTTAGGCCGCCAATAACCAGGTAAAGGCAGACGGGGCTACGCAAAGAGAACCGTCAAGTTGGTTCGGGTGCGTCCTTCGTCGCGCCCACCGCCTCATCGCCCGTAGACACCGCCAACACCACCCGATTTCGTCCCATCGCCTTGGCCGAATAGAGCGCTGCGTCGGCCCGCGCCATCAAATTTGCCAGCAGCTCATTCGCTTGATATTCATCCACGCCAGCACTGAACGTGCACGTCACTTCTCCACAAGGTACTTCTAACGTCGATGCAGCCAGATGCAGTCGCAAACTGTTCACCAACGTCATCGCGTCCGCCCGGGTTGTCTCAGGGAACAATATTGCAAACTCTTCCCCGCCAAGCCGCCCAAAAATGTCTCCTCGCCGGATGCCCTGCGACACTATCGAAGAAAAGTGAGCGAGCGCGCGGTCTCCGGCCGCATGGCCGTGAACGTCATTGACTGCTTTGAAGTTATCGATATCGAGGATTGCGACCGCGAAGCGGGATTTCGCGCGGTTACTACGCTCCAGTTGCGACTCGGCTTGCGCCATAAACTCGCGCCGCACGAGCGCACCGGTCAACTCATCAATAGCCGCCAACCGCTCCATCCTCTCCGCCATGCGGTCATAGGCCAGCATGAGCGCGCCGATAGAGAGGCAAGGCAGGGTGACAATGCCGAGCGCGAGGAACGCAATGGTCAGTGGCGTCGGCTCGAGAAACCGCGTGTGATGCTCCCAGCCGAAGCCAGCGGCAAGTCCACGTGCAACATGAACGAGCCCGCCGAGCGCGGCGATAATCGCGACGAATTGATAACTGTATCCCGGTCGATGCAACGGCCTCCTCGTGTAGGTAATCCACCCCACGGACAACCGAACGTAGGCGAGAAAAGCGGACATCAGCACAACCCGGGCAGCGGCGTTCGGCGAAAGCGCGGTCCAGTAAATAACGCCAATCACCAGCATCGTGAAAGCAGCGACTTCGTGAACCCTCGAAGGTCGAAGGCCGAAGAAGAGTCGGCAACCTTGTAGTACAAGAAACGCGGCGCTGGCGAATAGCAGACTCGCGACCACGATGGTTAGCTGTGTCGGCGAAATGTCATCCAGAGCCAGCGCGGCGAATGCCGCCACAATCAGGACGTTTGCAGCTATCCAGCGAAACAATCCGGGTATCCCGGACCGCACCAGCGAGCCAAATACGACTACGCTGATCGCGCCGGACATAATTCCGACAACGTAAAGTGCGACGGGACTGAACATAGGTTTCAGTGAGCAAGGTGACTGAAAAGATTCGCGCGAGTCGAATAGGTTGAGCGCCTGACACTCTCGTTTCAAGGTTGCACGAAGGTGCTGAACGACGACGCCCGCGGCTCAGATAATACGCTCTGGCACCAAATATTCACAAAAATGCAATGCGTTGCCGCATTCTCGCGCGATGGCATAGTGGCAAGTCGCTCGCGAGGCTGGAAGCAGCAGCATTCAGCCGACGCGTTCCGCTCGAATTTTTGCAGGTAAGCCGCCGAGCCGAGGCCGCTTCTGGCTGTTAGCTGTTTTTATAGCGTTGGCTCAGCGTCAAGCGGGCAAGGGGAGTTTGTGCGACCGGTTTGTGCGATCTCCCGAATCCGGTCTGCTACAGAAGTGCTTGAGAAAAGCGGGGATATCCGCAGGGATGCCGCGATTCGGGGAATCGGGAACACCCCACAAAGCAACAAACTAAAGCGCCGACCGGTCGCCGCACACGAGCGGCGCGGTCCCACGACTGCTGCCGGTCGCAAAACCCGAGATCAAGGTCAACGCCGTTCTCAACATATCGTCGGACACCGTGCTGTCTTTTGGCCGTGCGAATGGTTTGATCGATTTGTCCGTGCACTCATTGCCCATGACTCGGTCGTTCGCGGGCGCTGCGCTGCGGATGACGTTATCGGCGGCGACATTGGCGAATGCGCACCCGCTGGCCGCTAAAGCGAACGCAGCAACCCAGTATTTCGTCTTTTTCATACCCTCTCTCACCGGTCGATTAACAAGCACGACTGCTGATTATCGTTGCTACTTCATAGCAGGGTCAACGTGATCACGCCACAACCCGCCGCATTAAACCATTCGTCTGGAATAAGCTGCCACTTCGTCCGATAATACAAACGTCCCTGACCTTCGCCATGACTGAACTCGAAACCTCTGTCATCGTGTTCTTGTGCCTGCTCGCGGCCACGGGGCTGGGTGTTTTCGTGCGCCCGTTGCTGCCTGAAGAACACAAGGCGCACGAAACCGTGCAGTTGCTGAAACTGGTGGTCGGCATGCTGGTTACGTTCGCGGCGCTTGTGCTGGGTTTGCTGACGGCATCGTCGAAAGCGGTATTCGATACCACCACCACCGACATCCGCACCTATGCCGCAGCGCTGATCCAGCTCGACAACAGCTTGCGCGAATACGGCCCGGATACCGGCGCTGCCCGCCGGGTTCTGCGCGCCTACACGGCGGCCGCGATCGCGTCCACCTGGGCGCAGGAACCGCCGCCTCCTGGCGACTATTATCAGAAAACACTGCCGAGCTACGGCACCGATAACCTCGATAGCCGCGTACTGGGCGCCATGCTTGAACGGGCGCAACGATACACGCGAGAGTTGAAGCCGCCTGACGAGTTGCACCAGAAGCTCGCCGAAGAAGCGCTTGGCCGGTTTGACCGGCTGATCCAGCAACGCTGGAAAATCGTGGAGGAGGCACGTGGTTCGGCTTCTTCGCCGTTCGACCGGATTCTCGTCTTCTGGCTGCTCGTCATCTTCCTTTGCTTTGGCCTGATCGCTCCACGTAACGCACTGGCGATGGTTACGATCATGCTCGGGGCGTTATCGATAGCGTCCACAGTGCTCGTGATCCTCGATCTCGACACACCGTTTGCGGGCACCATCGTCGTGCCGAGCCAGTCCATGCGCGATGCGCTGGGTTACCTCAACCGTTGAAACTCTGAAACGCTCAACGCCCGGCGCTTAACCACTTTTAGCCACTCGTCCAACTTATCCGATGCCATCCACGCTATACACTGACCCGCGCCTCGTCGCGCTGTACGACACGCTGAACCCCTTCGCCGCCGACACCGACTTCTACCTCGCGCTGGCCGCAGGCAAGCAGCGCGTAATCGATCTCTGTTGCGGAACGGGTTTGCTCGCGTGTGAATTGGCGGCGCGGGGGCATCGGGTGATTGCAGTCGATCCCGCGCCCGAGATGTTGCAGGTGGCGCGGCATCGACCGAACGGCGACCGCGTCCAGTGGATTGAAGGCGATGCTCGCGCGCTCGCCTTGCTGCCGCCCGCCGACCTGCTGATCATGACGGGCCACGTCGCGCAGGTGCTCCTCGACGACACCGCGTTCCTCAATACGCTCAAAGCCGTCCGCTACGCGTTGCGCGACGGCGGCACCCTGGCGTTCGAGAGCCGCAATCCGGCCGCGCGAGCGTGGGAATCCTGGACGCCTGCGCAATCGCACAGGCTGATCGATGTGCAGGGGGGCGGCGAGGTGGAGGTGTGGCAGGACGACGTAAGCGGAAGCCCGGAGTCGGGCATTCGCTTCAACACGTATTATCGATTCAAGGCGACAGGCGAGACGCTGATGTCCGCGAGCGAACTGCGCTTTCGCACTCAGGAGGAACTCGCCGCGCAACTCGAGGCCGCGGGGTTTCGCCACCTCGGATGGCAAGGCGGTTGGGATGGTGCAGCGGTATCGGCGGCGAGCCGGGAACTGATTGTGGTCGCGCGCTGAACGGGCGCGAAATCAGGCTGAAACGACCCAACACAACGACCGATTTTGCAGCCGGATCAGAACTCGACTGCCACGAAATCGTCTTTGCCGACGTCGCATAATGGACAACGCCACGTGTCCGGGATATCAGCGAAACGGGTTCCGGCCGCAATGCCGTCTTCCGGCAAACCGTCTTCTTCGTTGTATATCCAGCCACAAATCAGGCAAACCCAGCTTTTATATTCTAAAACTTCACTCACGACAGACTCTTTCTTCTCGTTCGACAAAATATAGATAAATATTCCACGCGGCGGCGATAACCCGAAAGTTCGCCTTCCGGATTGCGCCCGCGTGCGGCCGCCGAAACATTCGGCGACCCGCATAGTACCGGATTGTCAGAATGTGTCATCGAAGTGGAACAGATCCGGGGCAGGGCGACAGCATGGATCTGCGTGATTTCTTATGCTCGGTGTATCCTCTCCCCGGCGGTTTTTGAGTCCCTTGCGTGTCGTCCGGCGGGCTGCGTCCTGTCTCTGCCGCGTCGATCACGCCACGCGTGTCGCACGAACCGTTTTGGCTTGCCTGGATGTTGATCCGGCAGCCGCATTCTTCTGGGAGCGAAAAAAATGATGTTCAAGAAACTGTTGTCGGGAGCGGTGTTGTCGAGCGTTTTCCTTGTAGCCGTTGCGGTGCACGCGCAACAAGCCCGGGTGTTTTTTGTCGAGCCGAAGGACGGTGCTACCGTCACGAGTCCGGTGCATGTGGTATTCGGTCTGGAAGGCATGGGGCTCGCGCCGGCCGGCGATACGGATCCGCAAAAAGGCCACCACCATCTGTTGATCGACGCAGGCCCGATGCAAAAGGGTCTCGTGATTCCAATGAACGATAAATCGCTGCATTTTGGCAAGATGCAGACGGAAGCGGACGTGAAGCTGCCCCCGGGCGATCACACGCTGACCCTGCAATTCGGCGACGGCGCACACCAGTCGTTTGGACCAGAAATGAGTCAGACGATCAAAATTCACGTGAAATAACGGCTCTCGTGCCGGAATTCATCGGTTGGCGTCGGGCCGCTCTGGTCTTGGCGCTCATCTCAAAAACGCGGCGCGGCCGCGTTTTTTTTGCAGCTTTTCGGGCACCTCGCCTTGTCCTGATGGCATAGGGCGTCCAAGCGCGCCGGTCAAGACCGGTACAATGGCCGCTTCCAGTATTTGCACTTTTCCGGCTGCCTCCCATGTCGCTTTATTCCATTTCGAACGCGCAACTCGCGTTCGGCCACGTTGCGTTGCTCGATCACGCTGACTTTTCACTCGAAGCGGGCGAACGCGTCGGCCTGATCGGCCGTAACGGCGCGGGCAAGTCGTCGCTGCTGAAGATCATCGCCGGGCTGACCAAGCCGGACGACGGCCTTATCACGCGGCAAAACGAGCTCACGACCGTCTACGTGCCGCAGGAACCTGAGTTCGACCTGGAGGCGTCGGTGTTCGACGTCGTCGCGTCCGGCTTGTCCCATGAGCGGGAGCTGCTCGACGAATATGACGTCGTGGCGCACAAGCTTGCCGATACCCCCGAAGGTCCCGAGCACGACGACCTGCTGCATCGCATGAACGCGCTGCAGTCCTCGCTCGACTTGCACGATGCGTGGAGCTGGCAAACTCGCGTGGCGACCACGCTGCAGCAGATCGGGCTGGATGGCGACATCCGTTCGGGCGCGCTTTCGGGCGGCATGAAAAAGCGCGTGGCGCTGGCCCGCGCGCTGGTCGTGCAACCGGACGTGCTGCTCCTGGACGAACCGACTAACCACCTCGACTTCGACGGCATTCGCTGGCTGGAAGAGATGCTGGTCACGTTGCGCACGGGTTTGCTGTTCATCACCCACGACCGGGCTTTCCTCGACAAGGTCGCGACTCGCATCGTGGATCTGGATCGCGGACGCTTGCTGTCGTATCCAGGTAATTACAGCGCGTACCAGACGCGAAAGGCGCAGCAGCTTGAGATCGAACAGGTCGAAGCGGCCAAGTTCGACAAGTTGCTGGCGCAGGAAGAAGTGTGGATTCGCAAAGGCGTGGAGGCGCGGCGTACGCGCAGCGTTGGGCGTATCGCGCGGCTGGTAGAAATGCGCAACGAGCGCGCCGAACGGCGCAACGTGCAGGGCAACGTGAAGCTTGATGTGGGCCAAGGCGAGCGCTCGGGCAAGATCGTTTCGGAACTGACCGATGTGACGAAGAAATACGGCGACCGAACGATCGTCGACAACTTCAGCGCCACCGTCATGCGCGGCGACAAGTTCGGGTTCATCGGTCCGAACGGCGCGGGCAAGACCACGCTGCTCAAGATGATCCTGGGCGAACTCGCACCGGACGAAGGCACGGTGCGCACCGGCACGAACACGCAGGTAGCGTATTTCGACCAGATGCGCGCGCAGCTCGACCTCGACAAGACGCTCGCCGACACCATCAGCCCAGGCAGTGAATGGGTCGAGGTGAACGGCGTGAAGAAGCACGTCATGAGTTATCTCGGCGACTTCCTGTTCGCACCGGAGCGCGCGCGTTCGCCTGTGCGTTCGCTGTCGGGCGGGGAACGCAACCGCTTGCTGCTCGCACGTCTGTTTGCGCGACCTGCGAACGTGCTGGTGCTGGACGAGCCGACCAATGACCTGGATATCCAGACGCTCGAATTGCTGGAAGAACTGCTCACCGATTACGACGGCACGGTGCTGCTGGTGAGCCATGATCGCCAGTTCCTGGACAACGTCGTGACCTCGGTCTTTGCGTCGGAAGGCGGAGGCATGTGGCGCGAATATGTCGGCGGTTTCACCGACTGGCAGATCCAGCGCGAACGTGCCGAGCGAATCGCTCTCGACGCCGCCCGTGACACGGCCAAGCAAGCGAAGAAGGAAGACGGCCCTAAAGACAGTGGCACCGGCCGCAATTCGCAGCGCTCGAACAAATTGCCGTACAAGGAAGTACGTGAGCTGGAAGCGCTGCCCGCGCAGATCGCCGCGCTCGAAGCCGAGCAAAAGTCGATTGCAGCGAGGCTCGAAGACGGGTCGGTGTACGCGAAAGATCCGAAAGAAGGTACGCGGCTGAGTGCACGGCACGCGGCTATCGACGAGGAATTGCTGGTCGCGCTCGAGCGCTGGGAAGAACTGGAAGCAAAGCGCAAGTAAGCCGGTCCTCGGGATCGGCGTCTTCCCCATATCGAAAAAATTGTCGGAAACAGTAAAATACGTCGCGTTTTCGGGCGCACGGCCTTGAGGAAAAATCACCGAAGGCGCCGCTGCGGTTACACCGTGGTGACACCTTGTAGTGAAACGCTATAGTCCAAGCGAGAGGCCGTCGCGGTTTCGAGTTAATAACGCGCAATCCGGCGCGGCCGGCTCAGGCGCGGTTGGCCGGGTTGGCCCGCTATGTTCACGCATTCGCCGGTTGTCCGGCTGGCCGTTGCCATCAGGCTGCGGCCGCCCGGACCGCCGGACCCACGTCCAGACATGTCCACGAAAAAACCCAGCGCCGCCGACAGCGGCAAGAACAGCGGATACAGCGAAGCATCGATCAAGGTGCTCAAGGGTCTCGAGCCGGTCAAGCAACGGCCCGGCATGTACACCCGTACCGAAAATCCGTTGCACATCATTCAGGAAGTCATCGACAACGCCTCCGACGAGGCGCTCGGCGGCTACGGCAAGCAGATCACGGTCACGCTGCACGTAGATCATTCGGTGTCTGTCGAAGACGATGGACGCGGTATCCCGTTCGGCATGCATCCGGAAGAAGGCGTGCCGGTCGTCGAGATCGTGTTCACGCGCCTGCACGCGGGCGGCAAGTTCGATAAGGCCGCCGGCGGTGCGTATACGTTTTCGGGCGGCCTGCACGGCGTGGGGGTCTCGGTCACGAACGCGTTGTCCACACGGATGGACGTGACCGTGTGGCGTGACGGCAAGGTTGCCGATCTCGGCTTTTCGAATGGCGATGTCGTAAAGCCGCTCGAAACCCGTGCGATGAATCGCGGTGAAAAGAAGTCAGGGACCCGTGTCACCGCCTGGGCCAATCCGAAATATTTCGATTCGCCGAACCTGCCAGTCGGCGAATTGCAGCGGCTGTTGCGCTCCAAAGCGGTCTTGCTGCCGGGCGTGGAAGTCGTGCTCATCAACGAAAAAACCGGCGAACGGCAAACCTGGAAGTATGAGGACGGCTTACGCGGTTATCTTCTCGAAGGCATGGGCGGCAGCGACTTGCTCATCCCCTTGTTCGAAGGCGAGCGGTTCGCGGGCAATGCGAAGTCGAGCGAGGAAACCTTCGCGGAAGGCGAGGGCGCAACGTGGGTCGTCGCGTGGAGCGAAGAAGGCCCGTTATTGCGCGAGTCGTACGTCAACCTGATTCCGACGCCCGCTGGCGGCACGCATGAATCCGGTCTTCGCGACGGATTGTTCCAGGCGGTCAAGAGCTTCGTCGAACTGCACAACCTCCAGCCCAAGGGCGTGAAGCTGCTGGCCGAAGACGTGTTCGCCCGGGTGTCGTTCGTGTTGTCGGCGAAGGTACTGGATCCGCAGTTTCAAGGGCAGATCAAGGAGCGCCTCAATAGCCGCGACGCGGTGAAACTCGTGTCGTCGTTTACGCGGCCCGCGCTCGAACTGTGGTTGAACCAGCACGTGGAGTACGGCAAGAAACTCGCGGAACTGGTGATCCGGCAGGCCCAGGCGCGCACGCGCGCCGGGCAGAAGATCGAAAAGCGCAAGAGCTCGGGTGTGGCGGTGCTGCCGGGCAAGCTGACCGATTGCGAATCGACGGATATCTCGCGCAACGAACTCTTCCTGGTCGAGGGCGATTCGGCTGGCGGCTCCGCGAAGATGGGTCGCGACAAGGAGTTCCAGGCCATTCTGCCGTTGCGCGGCAAGGTGCTGAACACGTGGGAAACCGAACGTGACCGGCTGTTCGCGAACAACGAAGTGCACGACATTGCGGTGGCGATCGGCGTGGATCCGCACGGTCCGGACAGCCTGGACCAGAAAGCCGATCTCTCGAATCTGCGCTACGGCAAGATCTGCATCCTGTCGGACGCTGACGTGGACGGCTCGCACATCCAGGTCCTGCTGCTCACGCTGTTCTTCAAGCACTTCCCGCAGCTGATCGAGCAGGGCAATGTGTGCATCGCGCGGCCGCCGCTGTTTCGCGTCGACGCCCCCGCGCGCGGCAAGAAGCCGGCGCAAAAGCTCTACGCGCTCGATGAAGGTGAACTCGAGGCGATTCTGGACAAGCTGAGGAAGGACGGCGTGCGCGAGACGCAATGGTCGATCAGCCGTTTCAAGGGGCTGGGCGAGATGAGCGCGGAGCAGTTGTGGGACACCACGATGAACCCGGACACGCGCCGGCTGCTACCGGTTCAAGTCGGTGATCTCGGTTTTGACGACACGGTCACACGCATGACGATGCTGATGGGCAAGGGCGAAGCGGCGTCACGGCGCAGTTGGCTCGAGGAGAAGGGCAACGAAGTTGAAGCCGATATTTGACGCTTTCATGCTTCGGTGCATGTGACGCCCGACCTGACGCTGATGCTGTATGCACACTCTGAACTTCGTCAACGCATAACACTGGAAATCTGATGGACGATCTCTTCGCGGACCAAGAAGCCGCGCCCGAAGGCGAAAAACTGACGCTCGGCGATTACGCCGAGCGTGCGTATCTCGACTATGCGGTGAGCGTGGTCAAAGGCCGGGCGCTGCCCGACGTCTCCGATGGCCAGAAACCCGTGCAGCGCCGCATCCTGTTCGCGATGAACGAGATGGGCCTCGCCAACAACGCCAAGCCGGTGAAGTCGGCTCGCGTGGTGGGTGACGTGCTGGGTAAATACCATCCGCACGGCGATCAGTCGGCCTACGACGCGCTCGTGCGTCTCGCGCAGGCGTTTTCGATGCGCTATCCGTTGATCGACGGGCAGGGCAACTTCGGCTCGCGTGACGGTGACGGCGCGGCCGCCATGCGTTACACGGAAGCGCGTCTCACCCCGATCGCGAAATTGCTGCTGGATGAAATCGACATGGGTACCGTCGATTTCATGCCGAACTACGACGGTTCGTTCCAGGAACCGAAGCTTTTACCCGCGCGCCTGCCGTTCGTGCTGCTGAACGGCGCGTCGGGTATTGCCGTGGGGATGGCGACCGAGATTCCTTCGCACAATCTGCGTGAAGTCGCGGCGGCCGCGGTTGCGATGATCCGCGATCCGAAGATCGATCATGCACGGCTGGTCGAGCTGATTCCCGGTCCGGATTTTCCGGGCGGCGGCCAGATTATTTCGACTCAGGCCGAGATTGCGGCGGCTTATGAAACTGGCCGCGGCAGCCTGAAGGTGCGGGCGCGCTGGAAGATCGAAGAGATGGCGCGCGGTCAGTGGCAACTGGTCATCACGGAATTGCCGCCGAGCACGTCGGGCCAGCGGGTGCTCGAGGAGATCGAGGAACTGACGAACCCGAAGATCAAGCTCGGCAAGAAAGCGCTGAGTCCCGATCAGTTGCAGACCAAGCAGACGCTGCTCGCCTTGCTCGACACGGTTCGCGACGAATCCGGCCGCGACGCGCCGGTGCGGCTTGTGTTCGAGCCGAAGTCGAGCCGTATCGATCAGACCGAGTTCGTGAATTCGCTGCTCGCGCACACGAGCCTGGAGTCGAATGCATCGATCAACCTGGTGATGATCGGTGCGGACGGCCGGCCGCGCCAGAAAAGCATTGGCGAGATCCTGCACGAATGGGTCGGCTTCCGCTTCACGACGGTTACGCGCCGCACGCAGCACCGGTTGGGGAAGGTGAACGACCGGATTCATATTCTTGAAGGGCGGATGATCGTCTTTCTGAATATCGATGAAGTGATTCGTGTCATCCGCGAAGCCGACGATCCGAAGCAAGCGCTGATGGACAGGTTCAACCTCAGCGAGCGTCAGGCCGACGACATTCTTGAAATCCGTTTGCGGCAACTGGCGCGGCTCGAAGCAATCAAGATCGAGCAGGAACTGAAGGAATTGCGCAGCGAGAAGGAAAAGCTCGAAGAATTGCTCAACAGCGACGCTTCCATGAAACGGCTGCTGATCAAGGAGATCGAAGCCGACGCCAAGCAATATGGCGACGATCGCCGCACGTTGATCCAGCCGGAAAAGCGGGCGACGTTCGAGGTGCGCGTGGTCGACGAGCCGGTGACGGTGGTGGTGTCGCAGAAGGGCTGGGTGCGGGCGTTGAAGGGGCATGGTCTCGATCCCGCCAGCTTCCAGTTCAAGGCCGGCGACGGTATTTACGCCGCGTTCCAGGCGCGTACGCCGGACATGCTGATCGCGTGGGGCAGCAATGGGCGCGTGTACTCCGTGCCGGTCGCGATCCTGCCGGGCGGGCGCGGCGACGGCGTGCCGGTCACGTCCCTGATCGAACTCGAGTCGGGGTCGCACCTGCTGCATTATTTTGCCGCTTCGGTTGAGCAGCCGTTGCTGCTGGCATCGAGTAACGGCTTTGGTTTCATGGCCAAGCTGGGCGACATGGTGAGCCGGGTGAAGGCGGGCAAGTCGTTCATGACCATCGACGAAGGCGCGACGCCGCTCACGCCCATGCCGGTGCTGCCAAGCGCCAAGAAGGTCGCGTGCTTGTCGAGTAATGGGCGCCTGCTGGTATTTGAAATCGACGAGATGAAGACCTTGTCGGGCGGCGGCCGTGGTGTCATTTTGATGGCGCTCGATCCGAAGGAGACGTTGCGGCAGGCGCTGGCTATCGACGCACGCGGGCTGGTGCTGATCGGCACGGGCCGGGGCGGCAAGGCACGTGACGAGAAACTTGGCGGGGCGGCCCTGGAAGCGCACGTAGGCAAACGGGCGCGCAAAGGCCGTGCGCCCGAGTCCACCATCAAGGTGACGGAGTTGCGGCCGGTGTTCGAAGGCTGATAACCGATGCGCAAGTACGCGTAATAACGCGCCCCGGGTTGGCTAAGCCGGCCCGGGGCGTTTGTTTACCTTGAAAATACTTGAACTGGCTCCGTCTCGCTGAGTCGAACGCCCAAACCTTATAGAAACTGAAAAGACGGCGGGCGAGGTGGCGGATAAGCGCTTGGGCGATTACTTGGTCGATTAAGCGCTTGGCCCGGCAGTTAGAACCGGTGATTCACCTGCATTTAGGAACGTTAATGAATAAAGCGATTGAAGTAGCGCTGTTCCTGCACTTGTTGGGAGTGGCGGTCTGGATTGGCGGGATGATTTTTGCTCACTTCTGTCTGCGGCCGGCAATAGCGGATTTGTCGCCGCAATTGAGATTGCCGCTATGGGAGTCGGTATTCGCTCGATTTTTCAACTGGGTGGCGGCATCGGTGCTGGTGATTTTGCTGACCGGCGGCTTTTTGTTGACGCAATTCGGCGGCGCCCACGCGGCGTTGCCGTTACACACCATGGCAGGTCTCGGCATCGTGATGATGCTGATTTTCGGCCATATCCGCTTTGGCGTATTCCCGAAAATCCGCCGTGCCGTGCAATCGCAAAACTGGCCGGATGGCGCGAGAGCGGTGGGTACCATCAGAAGGCTGGTGCTGGTCAATATCGTGCTGGGCGTGGTGACAATCGGCGCGGCGGTTTTATCGCGGGGAATGTAGCGCGTTATTGCACAAACCGTCGCAGAAACGAATGACGGATTGCAGCGGTCAGTCTCAGCATTTCATTCCGTGTTTGAAGGTATTCCGGGTCATGGTCAATACCTTCGCGACGGTCTAGAGTGCTGGGATTTAATCGTCCGGGAAATGGGCAATGCGTGCTTCGATCGTGTCAGCAAGAGGATGCCCGCGTTGTTCGTTGTCCGGATCTAAAACCGGGCATGGCTGGCTGGGCGCTTTAATCATTCGAATATCCATTCTGATCCTGGTCAATTGCGTTGCTGAGCAAGCTCGTGCAACCGATCTTGAAAGTTCTCAGACCGGCTATGCATTGACTCCCGCTGGCAACCCGTACAACGTCATTGCCGGCGCGGATATTGATACCACTGCGCAGGCCACCATTGGGATTTACGGGAGTTCCATCCGTCCAGCCACATGGGTACTGACTAATAACGGGACTGTCACGGGGGGTTATAACGCGGCTGAGTTCGACAGCCCCGTCGTGCTTGTCAATAATGGATCAATGATTAGCAGGGCCACCACGTCCATCGCTCTATTCGGCGGCGGTGATGTGACCAATTCGGCTGGTTCCACGATCGTGGGCCGGCTAGATGGCATCTACGCTAATAGCGCAACCAGCTCGGTGACCAATGGCGGAGACATTGGCGGCTCGGCACCGGATATAACGAAAGCCCAGTCGGGCGTTCACTTGCCGAGTGGGGGGGCGGTGACCAATCTCGCCACTGGAAGAATCGCGGCTTATGGTCCGGGCATTCTCGCTAATTCGGCGACGACGGTCCAGAACGCCGGGCTGATTACTTCGTTGAATGGTACGGCTATCGATTTGACAGTTGGAGCAACCGGAACGGGCAGCGTGGTTTCCAATAGCGGCACCATCGTCGGGCAAGGGGGCACGGCGATTCTCTTCGGCCCGGACGACAACACGCTCATCCTGGCGGGCACCTCAGCGATTACCGGTATTGTCGATGCGAGTGCGCATGGCGTATCCACAACCAATACGCTGATTCTTGATGGTACCAGTGCGGGAAGATTCGATATGTCGAGCCTGGGCTCGACCGAGCAATATCGTGGCTTCAACATCCTGCAAAAGAACGATCCGGGCATTTGGACTTTCACCGGCACCAATGTCGCCGCGCAGACATGGCTCGTGAGCGGCGGAGGCGTGGAGATGGCAGGGCACTTGAGCGGCAGTCTCATGGCGACACCGGGGGCAACGGGGCTCGATATCGAGGTAGTGTCCGGCGGCGGGATTTTCGATTCGTCGGGAAGCGCAGTGTCGGTCAATAATTCGAGCCGTGTAGTCAATAGTGGATCAATAAGTAGCAGTGCAGATGGTGCCGCCGCGGTGGTCGCGAACGGTGCGGGAACGAGCATTAGCAACGCAGGTTCTATTGCAGCGACCGGCGGGAACGCAGCCGCGATTACGATCAATGCGTTAACCGGCGCGGCGAGTTTGACGAACGAGCGGGGTGGATCGATTACGAGTGCAGCGGGCGATGCCGTGCAGGCTGGTTCGAATGTTTCGATTATCAACTCAGGTTTCATTGCGGCGACGAGTGGGAACGGCGCCGGGATTACGATCGGTGCACCAACGGGCCCTACGACGCTTCAGAACAAACAAGGTAGATCGATTAAAAGTGCAGCGGGTGTCGCTGTACAGGCTGGTTCGAATGTCTCACTCTATAACGCCGGAACCTTGATCGGAAATGGCGCCGCGGTTAGTTTTACAGGGTCGAATAATCGACTGACGCTCGACAGCGGCAGTCAGATATCAGGCGACCTCGATGGCGGAAGCGGTTCGGCGAATGCGCTGGTCTTACAGGGTTCGGGAACACTGTCCAGTCGCACCTACGGCTTTTCCACGCTCGCGATGCAAGGCGGTGACTGGACCGTGTCCAGTTCCGTTCAGATAGGTAG
Organism: Burkholderia sp. S171; assembly: GCF_009766085.1. Classification (GTDB taxonomy): domain Bacteria; phylum Pseudomonadota; class Gammaproteobacteria; order Burkholderiales; family Burkholderiaceae; genus Caballeronia. The sequence continues at coordinate 353,780 of NZ_LMUF01000030.1, forward strand.
CTCAAGCGCAATCGAAAGTGGCACCTTGAGGCTGACGGGTGCCTTGACCAGCCCGGTGATAACCGTCGCTCCGGGAGCCACCCTAACTGGAACCGGAACCTTGAATGGTGCGCTCACGGTGCAAGGCGTCATTGCACCGGGCGTGACGAGCACCGCGACAACAACAGGTCTTCAGCCTTTGGCGATCGGCACGCTGTCAGTCGCCGGCTCATACATCCAGACCGCCGGCAGCCGCTACGAAGCCAATGTTTCGCCGCAAGGAATCGACCTCATCAGCGTCGATGGCACCGCAACGCTACAGGGTGGCACAGTACAAGCACGGTTGCGCGCCGGATTGTTCACGCCAACTGACACGTACAAGATAATTAGTACAACTTCTGGTCTAAACGGAACTTTCTCGGGCATCACAACGGTTAACCCATTTGACTCGCCATCGTTAGTCTACGACGCGAACAATGCATACATTCACGTACAACGCGGCTTCCAGTTCGCCGGTGGCACGCCGAACCAGATAGCGGTCGAGGCGGCGCTCGATCACGGTGTAGCAGGCATCGGCACGGGGGCTCTGCCAACTCGCGACTTTCTGTCCGTCGCGGGTGACCTGGTGAACCTCGAAGGTTCATCGGCTTACGCAGCGCTCGACCAACTGGGCGCGGAAGCCTATACGGCGTTCCCAAACGCACATTTCGAAGCCGCGCGGCTGGGCATGGATGCAATCGATACAAGATTGACCGTGGCACGTACCGCGGGTGCATGTGCTGCAGGCGAGGCGACTGCATTGTCTGCAAGCGGGGAGCGGGCATGTTCGTGGATCACCGTGCTCGGCAGCACTGGCAAGACAGGCGGGTATGACACGTGGCTTAGCCAGCAAACAAGTCTGGCGGGCGTGATATCCGGCATCGACTATCGCGTCGCGCCGAAGCTCACGCTGGGAGCCGCGTTGGTCGCTATCCACGGTAATACGTCAACCGACACGCTGCCTGTACACGGCCAATTCGATAGCTATCAGGGTGCGCTGTACGGCAGTTACGCGCCGGGAGCTTATTGGATCAACGCCACGATTGGCTATGCGCGCAATGACGATGAAATGAAACGTTCCCTCTTTTTCACCGATACCCCGCGCACAGCGCTTGGAAACGCTGATGGAAACCAGTACTTCGCATCGCTACGTAACGGGGTGGATCTGCCAATAGCAAAATTCGGTGTATTCACGCCGTTCGTGGCGCTTGAAATGCAGAGCGTGGAGAGTCCTGGATTTACTGAAACCGGAGCAGACTCGGTGAATCTGGCCGTCTCCGGGAATACGACGAATTCAATGCGGTCGCTACTCGGTGCTCAATGGCGCAAAGACGTCGATTGGCTTGGCCGCGCCTTGAGCTTGAACGGGCAACTGGCCTGGGCTCATCAATATGGCACGCAGACACAAGCGATTAACGCGCGCTTCGAAGGCGCAAGCGATAGTGGTTTTACAGTTCACGGCAGCGGACCGGCGCGAGATATGACACAGGTCGGTCTTGGAGCGCGAGTGGAATTGGGTCGGCAAATCCACGCCTTTTTGCGCTATGACGGTGAATTCGGCGGCGGTGGGCACACACACGCGGGAAGCGCAGGCGTCGATTACCGGTGGTGACTGACGCCCGGAAACCTGATGCAACATACCTGAGCGTTCCTCGCGCTGCGCGCACGTGAATTGAGTCCGACTGCCAAACGCAGCCCCGCCTGTCTTCGCGTGCGAATCGACCCACACGGGATCAATCCACGGCATTAGACGGGGCTTCCCCCAACGGCAGGGCCGCTACGTCCGCCATCAGCCCCAGGCCGCAGACTCCAAACCGGTCGAGTAGCGCCTGCACACCGTCTGCCGGAACCGCGCGAGAAAAGAGAAAGCCTTGTGCCTCGATCGGCCCAAGCCGGGACAACCATGCAACCTGCTCCTCGGTTTCGGTCCCTTCAACCACAACTGTCAATCCCAGCGACCGGGCGAGATTAACGATTGCAGACACCATCACGCAGACGCTGCGATCGTGTGGAATAGCCTGGATAAATGACCGGTCGACTTTCAGCGTATCGACGGCAAAACGGTTTAGATAAGACAGCGACGAATATCCGGTACCGAAATCATCCAGTGCGATCCTGACGCCGAGCCGCTTCAACGCCGAAATCTTTTCCGCGACGATATCCGGAAATTCCATCATCACAGTTTCGGTAATCTCGAGTTCGAGTTTGCCCGGCGCAATACCGCTTTCGCGAATAGCGGCCGCTACCGTCTCAAGCAAATCCCCACGCCAGAACTGCACTGCCGAGATATTCACCGCGAGCGACAACCCGTCATACCCTTGACGCTGCCAGATGGCCAATTGCCGGCAAGCTGTATGAATCACGAAGTCACCGATAGGCACGATCAGTCCCGTCGATTCCGCGACCGGAATGAACTCGTTAGCGGGAATCAGACCGTGCTGCGGATGATTCCATCGCGCCAACGCTTCGAAACCTGTGATACATCGCCGGGTCAGATCGATCTTTGGCTGATAAGCGAGGAACAATTGATCCTGAGCCAAAGCGACGCGTAATTGCTGTTCCCACTTCATCAAATGATCGGCGCGATGCGATAACTGCGGCGAATAGAATTGATAGCAGTTCTTGCCCGCATCCTTCGCGCTGTACATGGCCAAGTCGGCCTTCTTCAGCAAGTCGATTTCGCTCTCGCTCGACACTGAATACAACGCAATGCCAATGCTCGCGTGCAACACGAAGGCGCTGCCGCGCACGTCGAAAGGCGTCGCGAACATATGCGAAACCGCTTCCGCCAGTTCAACCGCTTGCCGCTCGACGTCGGCGCCCTTGACCACCACGACGAATTCGTCGCCGCCAATGCGCGACAGCGTGCCATTGTCGCTGACCGTTTCCGCCAGCCTCGACGCGGTCATCTGCAAGACGATGTCGCCGGCGTTATGGCCGAGGGTGTCGTTGACGGTCTTGAAGTTGTCGAGATCGATGAAAAGCAGCGCAAGATGGCCGACGTTCTCCGGCTTGGCAACGTCGTGACGCAGCATTTGCAGCGTGGAATAACGGTTTCGCAGACCGGTCAGCAAATCGTATTCAACCAGATGCGTCATCTCGCGCTCACGCCCGAGCAGCTTGCCGATCAACCCGGTCGCTACCGCAAAAAATCCGAGCATGGCGAGCGAGATGAAGGTCGCCATCAACAGATAAACACGCCGCGTGTGATTGAAGTCGGTGAATTCCTCGGCCTGCGACAGCCCGACAAGCACACCGAGCGGATAGCCATCTATGTGCCGATACGAAACGATGCGCGTGACGTTGTCGATCGGATCGACATAGATGCCGGATGCGTGCTCGGAGGTCGGGTACACGCCGCTTGCCGTGAACGCGCCTTGCGGGGCGGCGCCACCGTTGGCCGTTTTGATCGGAAGTCCTTCGGGTTTGCCGGACGCCGTGCTTGCACCCACGCCGGTGCTGCGTGCGAGCACCGAGCCGTTGTCCGAAATCACGGCGACCACGCCGTCGCGTCCGATCGACGCCACGTTGTAGAAGTCGCTCGTGAAGTAGCTGGGATCCTCCGACACCACCACGACGCCCGCGAACGAGCCGTCGGGATGGTTCAGGCGGCGCGTGATCTGCAGCGTCCATTGCCGGGAGACGCGGCCCAGGACGGGCTTGCTGATGTAGAGCAGGTCGTCGTTGGAAAGCGCGTGAATCCGGAAATGTTCGCGATCGGAAAGATCGACAGGTTTCGATATGGCGCCCGTCGTGGACCCGATCAGCATGCCGTGTTCATCGATCAACGAGACTTGCACCAACGTGTCGCTCTGCACCACGCCTTTTTCAACCGTGCTCGCGAGGTTGAACTGTCCAGGGGTCTTTTCGAACTCGTATTTGACGAAACGCGTGATCTGGTCGACTTGGTGAATGGCTTTGATCGTGTGCTGCTCGAGCGCGGACGAAAGAATGGCCGCTGAGGCCATTGACGCGTGCGTGGCGGCATCGCGCTCAACCGACAGGCGCGCGAAGATCACCGTCCACAGCAGGACGAGCACGAGCGCGCCCAACGCCGGAATGGCGAACAATGCGCGGCGCCGTCGCGGAAAATCCGCTTGTTTCATGTCGCGTGGCGCTTTGGGCCGTGATCGATTCATGGGTTTGGTCAGTCCATGGACCCTGTGACGGGTTGAGCCGGTAATGCGTCCGGAACAACACAAATGGGTGTCGGCATTGCTGAAGCGCGTTCAATGCCGGTGAGGCGGGGCATTATTGCCGATTCCCGATAAATCCGGGCCATCGTTCGAATTATTTGCAGCCCCTCTTTCCAGGTTAGGGCCGACGGGCGCGTCAAGCACGCTTTCATTTCGATTTCGATGGTTTTGGTGTTGCCGCTTTTAGAACTCCGTTCGGCGTTGACCCGGGTTGACCGGTGCCGCTGGTTATCCAGTCTCCCCCGCGTGAGGCTGATTTCCATAATGGCGGCTGAGCCAGATAATACCAATGACAACCCGCTTAGATATTACTGAAGGCGACTCATTTAAGGAAGCGTGGCGGCGAGGCGAAGTATCGAGGTATACACGGATAGGCTGGGACGCTTATCTGGAGGGGCTTTGGACGGGCGGCGTTCGTTTCGTCAATGTGAATTTAAGCGAACAAAAATGCGGTAATTTGTATCCCGACGCCAAGTGGCATCGGGATTAAGAGCAAGACTAAAATTCGTTGCAGCGATTTATGCTTCTTAAGCGTTTAACGCGGCGGTTTCAGCTCACTTCCGCAATCAATTCAATTTCGACGCACGCGCCAAGCGGAATTTGCGCTACGCCAAATGCCGAGCGTGCATGTTTGCCGGCCTCACCGAAAATATCGGCTATCAACTCGGACGCGCCATTGGTCACCAGATGCTGCTCGGTGAACTCGAACGTGGAGTTGACGAGGCTCATTACCTTCACGATGCGCGTCACCTTATTCAGGTCACCGACATGCGCGTGCAGCGTCGCGATCAGGTCGATGGCGATGGAGCGTGCGGCGGCGCGGCCTTCCTCGGTCGTGAGCGTAGCGCCCAGTTTGCCTGCCCACACCTTGCCGTCCTTCTTCGCGATGTGGCCGGACAGATAAACCGTGTTGCCGCTTTGCGCACTCATCACGTAGGCGGCGGCGGGCGCGCCGGCTGTCGGCAATTCGATGCCGAGTTCCTTCAGCTTGTCGTAGACGTTCAGTTGGGCCATGGGGTATTCCCTAAAAATGGAAAGGATGACGCGAGAGCGCGCCGAGGCAGACGTCCCGCCGCGGCCCGCTTTAATGCAACGAGATCAGACCAGCGCGCGGATCAGCGCACCGAGCTTGGCGACACCTTCGTCGATTTTCGCCGGCGGCACGGTCACGAACGACAGGCGCAGCGTGTTGTGTTCTGCTTCATTCGCGAAGAACGGACCGCCCGGCACGAACGCGACGTGCTGCTCGATTGACTGCTCGAGCAGCTTCATTGTATCGATGTGCTTATTGGCGTGTTTCGGAAGCTTGACCCACACGAACATGCCACCCTCCGGACGGTTCCATTCAACGCCCGCCGGCATGTGCTGTTCGAGCGACGCCAGCATGGCCGCGCATTGATCACGATACAGCGCGCGGATCTTCGGGATATGCGTCTCGAGAAAGCCGTCCTTGACGACCTCGTGCACGATGCGCTGCGTGAGGCTCGGCGTATGCAGGTCGGTTGCCTGCTTCGCCTGCACCAGCTTGAAGTGCAACTCTTCGGGCGCAATGATGTAACCCACGCGCATGCCGGGCGACAGGACCTTCGAGAACGAACCCAGGTGCACGATGTGATCGGGCGCCATCGACAGCATGGTCGGCAGCGGTGTGCCGGCGTAGTCGAGTGCGGCGTACGGATCGTCCTCAATCACCGGGAAGCCTGCGCGTTGCGCAAACGCGGCCAGCGCAGTGCGGCGTTCCAGCGACAGGCGACGGCCCGTCGGATTCTGGAAATTCGGCTGCGCGTACAAGAGGCGAGCATCGGCCGTCAGCGCGGCGTCGAGCGAGGACGGGATCAAGCCGTGCTCGTCGGTCGGGACTTGCACGTAGTTTGGCTCGTACATTGAAAAAGACTGCAGCGCGCCGAGATACGTAGGCGTTTCGACCAGTACGCGGCTGGCGGGATCGATCAGCACCTTGCCGAGCAGGTCGAGCGCTTGTTGCGAGCCGGTTGTGATCAGCACTTGCGATGGCCGGATCGACGCGCCGTTGACCGAGTAGCGTTGCGCGACCCATTCGCGCAGCGGCAGATAACCTTCGGTGGCGCTGTATTGCAGTGCGGCGGCGGGGCTGTCGCGCAGGATGCGGTCACACGCCACGCGCATTTCTTCAACTGGAAACGTAGCCGGCGACGGCAATCCGCCCGCGAACGAAATGACCTCGGGCCGCTCGGTGACCTTCAGGATTTCGCGAATGGCCGAACTGGTGAGCTTTCTCGCACGTTCGGAAAGCTGCCACGGCTTGGCTTGAAGGTCGGCTTGATTCATGGGGTCCTCGGTTGGTCTCGGTAAGCGGTTCTAATGCGTTTGCGGGTTGATAAATACTGCACGATGTTCTGAATAAGGTCCTGCGTACTGCGTGCAATCCATTGCAATCGGGGTACGGCGGCAGACGCTTATTATGGCGTGCCCGATGCTCCGGTGGCGGCGGTCGATTGTCAAACCAGCACAGCTACGAAGCACGCCGGATGGTCTAGCGCTGGTCTTCCTGCATTGTTTCGTCTTGCGCCGGCTCGGCCGTTTCCTCGGGCGCGTCCGTGTCATTCGCTGCGGTTGCGTCCTCAGTCTTCTTGCTCTTCGCGCGCTTGCGGGCCGGCTTGGCTGGCGTGATCTCCGCCTGTTTTGCCGCATCGATTGATTCCGCCGATTCCCCCAGCGTAACAATGGAGGCATCCGCCAGTTCAAACTCCGCGACGAGTACCGGCGCACCCGCCGTCACCTCGACCTGCATCAGATGCGACACACCGAGCCATGCCAGTTGCTCGGAGATCAGGTGCGCACGCGGATGAAATCCCGTCAGCGACTTCAGTGCGATACCCGTTTCCGGTAACGATTCGCTCGGATGCTGCGGCGTGTCCCACTGGATCAGCGATGGCAAAAGCCCGTCGCCGGCATCCTGCCACGCGGGGAAAGCGCCATCGGCGGGAATGGTGAGATTCCATGCGTTCCCGCCGCGCGTCATGGCCACCACTGCCGGGATACGCTCCGGGTACTGCGCCTGCCAGCGCGTCAGCAGCTTCGGCCGGTTCACCCGCACAACCCAATGCACGAGTTGCGGACCGGCGTCGAGACGTAAGCGCTGCGCCGGGTCGTCCAGAGCAAAGAGGCGAGGCCGTGGCGTATCAATAACAGCAGCATCCGGGTCGATCGCGATCACCTCGAGATACGCGCCACCCCACAGATTCAGCAGGCGGTTATGCGTGCGCATCAGCGGATGCGCACCGCCGCCGGTCATCTCGACGCCCAGTTTCGCGGCGATAAAGTCCGCGCCTTCTTCCAACGTGCGGGCGGCGATAACGAGGTGATCGAGTTGCAGCGGATAAGCGGTCATAGTGCACGAATAGCGTGAAGGAAAATTGCCCGGACAACGCCGGCTAAGCTCGTCAGCATACCCGTTCCGCTTGGCCGTGCCGCTGCGTTAGCCATCTGGCCGGGTATTTGGCCAGACGATCGGCGCACAACCGGCAGACAACTCGAAGCGGCCGAAAACCGGTCCGGAACGCCCTCTGCAACGGTGAAAGCGCATGAAACGGGTGCAAAAACCGCCAAGTTTACCCATCGTCCCAGTCTTAAATGTATCGGCAACGACCGTAACAGTAACGGTACAATCGATCCGATACTCTGCGGTACAGTCATCGAACGCATTCAATCCCGATGGAACCTGACATGTCAGTCCCGCTCGACCAGATTCCCGCGCCGCACGGCGCGCCTCAACTGACGCTCGTCGACCAGTTGGTCCAGTGGGGCCGGCGCCGTATTGACGAACGGGTGTTTCGTCCCGGCATGCGTATGCCGTCCATCCGCAAACTCGCGGTGGACAAGGGCGTGTCGCGCTTCACGGTGGTCGAGGCGTACGAACGGCTAGTCGCGCACGGTTATCTCGACTCGCGGCGCGGCTCCGGGTTTTTCGTGCGCGACCGGACCAGTTCCAACGATTCCCACGTCCACCCGACACTGGCCACTGAGCGCGCACCGGTGCCTAGCACCATCGATGTGGTCTGGCTGCTGCGCAACATGCTGCATACGTCGAGTCCGGCGAAAGGGCCGGGCATCGGTTATCTGCCTTCCAGCTGGCTGAATGGCGAACTGCTGACCGGCGCGCTGCGCTCGATGAGCCGGCAAAGCGGTGCGCAAATGCTCGGCTTTGGCTCGGCGCAAGGATTCCTGCCGCTGCGTCAGCAAATCCAGACTCGGCTGGAAGAGCTGGAAATAGGTGCGTCGACGGAGCAAATCGTGATGGTGTCGGGCGTGACGCAGGCTATTGACCTGATCGCGCGGGTCTTCGTCAAACCCGGCGACACGGTCATAGTTGGCGACCCCGCCTGGTTCCAGATGTTCGGCCGCTTCGTGGCGCAGGGCGCGCGGCTTGTCGGCATGCCTTACACGCCGGATGGGCCCGATCTCGACGCGCTCGAAGCCATGGTCCAGACCTGGCGCCCGAAGATGCTCGTGATCAATTCCGTGCTGCAGAATCCCACCGGCACGTCGCTGACCGCGGCGCAGGCGTTTCGCATCCTGCAACTCGCGGAAACCTACGATTTCATCGTCGTGGAAGACGATATCTACGGTGATCTCTGCCCGACCAATTTCCCCGCGACGCGCCTCGCGAGCCTCGACCAACTGAAGCGGGTGATTTTCCTCAACAGTTATTCGAAGACGCTCGCGCCGAACCTGCGCGTGGGTTATGTCGCCGCGGCGCCTGAAGTGGCGAATGCTATTGCCGATCAGAAAATGCTGGTCGGCATGACGAGCCCCGAACTTAACGAGCGCGTGCTGTACAAAGTGCTCACCGACGGCCACTACCGGCGTCACGTCGAACGGCTGCGTGCAAAACTGGACGGGGTCCGGGAGAAAACCGTCCGGATGTTCGAAAAAGTCGGCTACAAGCCGTATCTGGTGCCATCGGCGGGCATGTTTTTATGGGCCGATACCGGCGTGGACTCCGAGGGGCTCGCCGCCGCCGGACACGAAGCCGGCTTCTTGCTGACGCCCGGCAGCCTGTTTTCCCCGCATCAACTTCCCAGCACGTGGATGCGCTTCAACATCGCGAATTGCGGCGATCCGGGCCTGCCCGCGATGCTCTCCGCCTACTCGGATCGCGTCGGGTAGCGCTGCCGCAGCACGCTCAAGTGCAATCAAGAGGTGCCGCGAGGCGGTTCGACCTCTTGAAATTATCGCGGGCGACCTCATGTTTCGCAGAATTCGCGCGATGCATTCCGGCTGCAGGGTGCATCGCCGCCGTTAAAAAAACCCGTCAACATCAGACACAACCAGAGGAACCGACCATGGCACAAGAAACCATGAGCTTTCAGGCAGAAGTGAAACAACTTCTGCACCTGATGATCCATTCGCTTTACAGCAACAAGGAAATTTTCCTTCGCGAGCTGATTTCGAACGCATCGGACGCGGCGGACAAGCTGCGTTTTGAAGGTATCGAAAATAGTGCGCTGTACGAGAACGATCCGGATCTGCGTATTCGCATTTCGTACGATAAAGCGGCGCGCACCGTGACTATCGACGACAACGGCATTGGCATGAGCCGCGACGAAGCGATCTCGAATCTCGGTACGATCGCGCGCTCGGGCACGAAGGAATTCTTCTCGAAACTCTCCGGCGACCAGCAGAAAGACGCTGCGTTGATCGGCCAGTTTGGCGTGGGCTTTTACTCGGGTTTCATTGTCGCCGACAAGATCACGGTTGAAACGCGTCGCGCCGGTTTGCCAGCAAGCGAAGGCGTGCGCTGGGAAAGCGCCGGCGAAGGCGATTTCGTCGTCGAACAGATCGAGCGCGCGCAACGCGGTTCGAGCATCACGCTGCATCTGCGCCCGGAAGAAGACGAGTTCCTCTCCACGCACAAGCTGAAGTCGATCATCCAGAAGTATTCGGATCACGTCGCGCTGCCCATCCTGATGAAGCAGGAAGAGTGGGACGCAGAGAAGTCCGAGATGGTCACGAAGGACGAAGACGAGACGGTGAACCAGGCGAGCGCGCTCTGGACGCGTCCGAAGAGCGAGATCACCGACGAGCAATACAAGCAGTTCTATCAGCACCTTTCCCACGATCACGACGATCCGCTCGCATGGACCCACAACCGCGTGGAAGGCCGTAGCGAATACACGCAGTTGCTGTACGTGCCGAAGCACGCACCGTTCGATATGTGGAACCGCGATCACAAAGGCGGACTGAAGCTGTATGTGAAGCGCGTGTTCATCATGGACGACGCGGAACAACTCGTGCCGGCGTATTTGCGCTTCGTGAAGGGCGTGGTCGATTCGGCCGATTTACCGCTGAATGTATCGCGTGAAATCCTGCAGGAAAGCCGCGATGTGAAGGCAATCCGCGAAGGCGTGACGAAGCGCGTTTTGTCGATGCTGGAAGAAGTGGCATCGTCGTCGGCAGAAGCGACGGATGACGCCGAGAAAGCCAAGTACGACACCTTCTGGAAAGAGTTCGGCCAGGTGTTCAAGGAAGGTATTGGCGAGGATTATGGCAATCGCGAGCGTATTGCCAAGCTCGTGCGGTTTGCATCGACGCAATCGGATTCGTCGTCGGAACAGACCGTGGCGCTCGCGGATTACGTCTCGCGCATGAAGCCCGAGCAGACGAAGATCTATTACGTCACGGCTGACACTTGGCGGGCCGCGAAGAACAGCCCGCATCTTGAAGTGTTCCGCAAGAAGGGCGTGGAAGTGCTGCTGCTGACGGATCGTGTCGATGAATGGATGCTGTCGTTCCTCAACGAATTCGATGGCAAGCCGCTGCAAAGCGTGGCGCGCGGCGACCTGGATCTGGGTGCGCTGAACGACGAAGAAAAGCAGGCGCAGGAGAAGGTCGGCGAAGAGTTGAAGCCGCTGGTGGAAAGCATGAAGGCCGCGCTGGAAGGCAAGGCTAAAGATGTGCGCCTGACGTTCCGCCTGACCGATTCGCCGACGTGTCTTGTAGCCGATGACGGCGACATGAGCGGTTACTTGCAGCGCATGCTGAAGCAAGCCGGTCAGGCAGCGCCGCAGATGCAGCCGATCCTGGAGGTGAATCCGGAGCATCCGCTGGTCAAGAAGCTTCACGCCGATGACGCGAACTTCGGCGACTGGTGTCATCTGCTCTTCGATCAAGCCATGTTGGCCGAAGGCGGCACGCTCGAAGATCCTGCGAGCTTTGTAAAGCGGACTAACGCGTTGTTGCTGGCGCGATAAGTCAGCGTTCGGAAGAAGTTAAAAAACGCGCTGCCAGGAAACTGGCAGCGCGTTTTTTATTGCAGGTCATTCATAGGTTCAGCGACATCGCGATTTACTTTGCCTTGCGTTCCTTGTTGGCTTGCGCGACGACCGACGCCGCTAGCGTCTTGGTGTCCTTTGAATATTTGTCGCTGTGAAGAACCTGTCCGGCCTTATGTTCCATCTCTGCGCCCGTTTGATTCTTCGTATGCGTTTGCGATAACGCCGACGCAGCGAGGCTCTTTGCAATCACCGACGCCTTCGGGTCGTGCAGCGTATGCGACGCCAGCGTGGCGACGACCTTTGACGTTTGTTTTGTATTGACCGACATGTGTTTCCTCTCATGCTTTATAGATAGCCCGCAACAAGATTGCCGTGAGCGCCGGTCCGTCGTTTATTGACCGGCCGGTTCGTCAGTTTCTCGTGAGCGCACGCCGACATCTATACGAATCCTCCTATATACGCGTCTGGTTTTATAATCTCGCGCATGCCAAAAGCTCCTCTTGCCGGTACTCAAGCCTGGCGCGACCGTCCGCTTCCCACCTTCACCGCCCATCAGAAAGACTGGCTCACGCGCGGCGGTTCGCTGACCGCCCATTTGCGTGAACTGGGCGATGTCACCGTCGATGTCACCCGCGAGACGGTCGGGCAACCGTGGCTAGATGAAGCCGCGGCGCTGGACATCACGCCGCGCACGCCGGTATGGATCCGCGAAGTCGTGTTGAATGTGAACGGCGTGCCGTTCGTCGCGGCGCACAGCGTGGTGCCGCTCTATGCCAGTTCGGGCGTGTGGCAAGCCATGCGTCGATTGAGGACGCGTCCGCTTGCAGAGTTGCTATATAGCGATAGCAGCGTGTGGCGCTCGCCGCTCACGAGCAGAAGGATCGATGCGCGCGATCCGCTATACAAGCTGGCAGCTCGACAAATACTGCATGAGAAACCGCATTCCTTTGTCGCGCGCCGTTCGGTGTTCATACGACTGGACGCGCCGTTGATGGTGACGGAATGCTTCCTGCCAGCGCTTTGGACCTTCCTCGATCGTCGCGAAAAATGCTGAAAGGCTTTCCACCTATCGCCGATGAAAACACGCACACGCTGGTTCTCGGCAGCTTTCCCGGCGTGGCATCGCTTGTAGCGACGCAGTATTACGCGCATCCGCGTAACCAGTTCTGGCGGCTGGTAGGGACGGTGATCGGCGAGCCATTGCACGAGCTTCCCTACGATGAACGTGTGCTCAAGCTACTGGCACACGGCATCGGCTTATGGGACGTGCTCGCGGCTTGCGAGCGCGAAGGCAGCCTCGACACCGCGATACGCCACGCCAACCCCAACGATTTCGCCGCATTTCGCCTTCATGCGCCGCGACTCAAAAAGCTCTGCTTCAACGGTAAAACTTCCGGGCGTTTCGAGCCCGTGATCCGCGCGGCGGGCTTCGAAACCCTGGTCCTGCCGTCGTCGAGTCCGGCGAATGCTATCCTCTCGTTCGATCAAAAATTGCGCTTCTGGCGCGACATCCTGAAATGACCCAATTAATCAAACGCGCGTCGGCGGAAGCTCGCGCGTTCGGCAGCAAGCGTGAAAACAAGCAAGACAAGAAGCACGGCAAGCGCTCGAAGCGCGAGCGCGGCGACAATCTTGACCGCGATCTCGACGACGCGCCACGCATCGATGTCCCCCGCAAGCCGCGTTTCGCGCCCGTGACGTTCTCAGAAGAGGGCGGTGTGCGTTTCCTGCATTTCGGCACCGAATGGGTGCAGGGCGCGATGCGCCTGAAGAAGCCGAATCACATCGAGCTTGAATACGCTCAGCAGATGATGGCGTGGTTGTTGTTCATCGAAACGCCGAAGCGCATCGTGCAACTCGGACTCGGCTCCGCCGCGCTGACCAAGTTCGCCCACGCGTTCCTGAAGCGCGCGAAGGTGGAAGCGGTGGAGCTGAATCCGTCCGTCGTGATAGCGGCGCGCACGATGTTCGAGTTGCCGAATGACGACGCGCGCCTGACCGTCCACGAGCAGGACGCGTGGGACTTCGTCAACGACCGTGCGAATCACGGGACCATCGGCGCATTGCAGATCGATGTCTACGATGCCACCGCGCGGGGCCCCGTGCTGGACAGCACCTCGTTCTATCGTGCGTGCCGGGCTTGCCTGACGGCACCGGCGGGCGTGGTAACGGTCAATCTGTTCGGCGATCATCCGAGCTTCGTGCGCAATATGAAGCGCCTGAGCGAAGCCTTCGATGGCCGCGTGATCGCGCTGCCTGAAGTCCATGACGGCAATCGCATTGCCATCGCGTTCGCGGGTCCGGAACTCGACGTGCCGTACGCGCAACTCGAAAAGCGGGCGAAACTGATCGAGAAGGAATTGAAGCTGCCGGCGCGTCAATGGGTGAAGGGGCTGGCGATCAGCGCCAGCGCGGACGACGCAACCAGCTTCTCTATCTGATCAGCAAGGGTCCAAGCTAAAGCGCCCAAAACGACATAGGACGGCGAACCCGCCGTCTGAACGGACAAAGCGCAGACAAAACGCCAACAGAGCGCCAACAGAGCACAGCCGAAGAAACGAAGACATTACAACTGGCTGTTCTCCGTCATTACGGTTCGGGTTCGCCCTGCTTGACCCGCTTTTCTGCGTCCATATACTCCACGTGTTATTTCGGGGCGCTATAAGACTGATGTTTTGCCGCGAGACCCGCGTCAGGCCCAGTCAAGCAGCAATTTCAAAAGAAAAGAGGAGAGCGTCATGGCTCAAGAGGCGGTGACCGCCAGTGGTCAAGTTCGCAACAAGCGGTGGCTCTGGCTGCTGATTCTTCCGTGGATCGGCGTGGTCTGGGTGCCGTTTTACAACAAGATCGAGCCTGTGCTCATGGGCTTTCCGTTTTTCTATTGGTACCAGTTGCTCTGGGTACTGATCAGCGCGGTGATTACGGCCGTGGTCTATCTGAAGACCAAGCCTATCCACGATGTTCCCAAGCTCACGCCGGGGAGCCCGCGATGATGAACTCCACAGCAACCTTCGTCTTCGTCCTGTTTTTTGTCGGCGTGACGATCCTGGGTTTTGTCGCTGCTCACTGGCGCAAGGCCGATCTCGGACAACTCGATGAATGGGGCCTGGGCGGCCGTCGCTTCGGCACGATCGTCACGTGGTTCCTGCTGGGCGGCGACCTTTATACGGCGTACACGTTCGTCGCGGTTCCCGCACTCGTGTTCGGCGCGGGCGCGACCGGCTTTTTCGCGTTGCCGTACACCATCCTGATCTATCCGTTCGCCTTCGTGGTGTTCCCGAAGCTCTGGGCGATCTCGAAGAAGTTCGGCTACGTTACCGCGGCTGACTTCGTGCACGCTCGCTACAACAGCCGCATGCTGGCGTTGGCCATTGCCGTGACGGGGATTGTTGCGACCATGCCGTACATCGCGTTGCAGCTGGTCGGTATTGAAGTGGTGATCGGTGCGCTCGGTTTCGATACAACGGGCTTCGTCGGCGATCTGCCGTTGATCATTGCGTTCGCGATTCTCGCGGCCTACACGTACACGTCAGGCCTGCGCGCGCCGGCCATGATCGCGGTCGTGAAGGACGTGCTGATCTACATTGTGATCATCGCTGCAATTATCGTCATTCCGGCGCAGCTCGGCGGTTTCGGCGCAATCTTCGCCCATGTCGATCCGGCGAAGATCCTGCTGAAGGCGCCGGATGCGTCGAGCCTGAACGGTTACAGCGCGTACGCCACGCTGGCGGTCGGATCGGCGCTTGCGCTGTTCCTGTATCCGCACTCGGTGACGGCGGTGTTGTCGTCGAAGTCGGGTAACACGATCCGCCGCAACATGGCGCTGCTGCCGGCGTATTCGCTGGTGCTCGGTTTGCTCGCGTTGCTGGGTTACATGGCGCTGGCATCGGGCGTGAAGGACATGCCGGAATTCGCCCCGTACTTCAAGGCGTACGGTTCGAACTTCGCCGTCCCGGCACTGTTCCTGCACTTCTTCCCGTCGTGGTTCGTGGGCGTGGCGTTTGCCGCTATCGGTATTGGCGCGCTGGTTCCGGCGGCCATCATGTCGATCGCAGCGGCCAACCTGTACACGCGCAACGTGCACAAGGAGTTCGTGAACACGAACATGACGCCGGAGCAGGAGACTAATGTCGCCAAGCTGGTGTCGCTGCTGGTGAAGGTGGGCGCGGTTGTGTTTATCCTGGCATTGCCGCTGACCTACGCTATCCAGTTGCAACTGCTCGGCGGGATCTGGATTATCCAGACGCTGCCGGCACTGGTGCTCGGCCTGTACACGCGGGTTCTGGATCACCGTGGCTTGCTGCTCGGCTGGGCTGCCGGCATTGCAACGGGTACGTGGATGGCGGTATCGCTAAAACTGGCTGGCTCGATCTTCACGATCCACCTGTTCGGCTATGCGATTCCCGGTTACGCCGCGGTCTGGGCGCTGGTCGTGAACCTGGTGGTATCGATCGTGGTGAGCATTGCCGTGCGTGTGATTGGTCTCAAGCGCTCGGACGACCGTACGAGTCCTGAGGATTATCTCGACGTCGCGGAAACCTGATCCTGATTTGATCGGGAAAAACGGGCAATCTAACCCCGTTCTGACCCGAAAGCTGGTAAAACGCCCGTAACGGATGTTGCGGGCGTTTCGTTTTTCGGCGCCCGGTTCATCAAGCTTTTGCCCGTCTTTTGCCCGTCAACTCATCGGAACCGCATGTCCTCGACCGATACGACCCGGCCTCACCGTAGCCAGGCACGGCGCGCCCTGCATGTGCTTGGCTCGCCGTATTTCCGTTATCGCTACGCCAAATACCTGCACGCGGTGCGTGTGGCGCTGGCCATGCTCGCGTCGATCGCGCTGACCTCGGGTATCAATATTCCGCATGGCGAATGGTCATCGGTGACCCTTCTCGTGGTGATCGGCGGCTTGCAGCATCACGGCAATATTCGCAAGAAGGCAGCGGAGCGCGCGGTGGGTACGCTGCTTGGCGCGTCGTTGGGGCTGGGGCTGATCCTGCTGCAATCGGCGACCCATTCGACCATGGTCACGTACGTGCTCCTAGCGGTAATAGCGGGCGTCTGCGCGTATCACGCCATCGGCAAGCCGGGGTATATCGCGCTGCTGACGGCCATTACGACGATCATCGTCGCGGGACACGGCGACCTGTCCATCGAAGTCGGCCTGTGGCGCACCTTGACGGTGCTAATCGGGATTGTGATTGCGCTCGCGTTTTCGTTCGTGCTACCGCAATACGCCACTTATTCGTGGCGCTACCGGCTCGCCGACAACATGCGCGACAGCGCGCGGATTTACGGCGCAATCATGGAAGGACGGCCGATATCCGCCGACACCCTGACCAAGCGCTTTCTCACGATGAACGCACGGCTGGTGAGCTCGCGTTCATTGCTGGCGTCGGTGGGAAAAGAAATCGGCGTGCCGGTCGCGGTGCTCGACGACATCCAGCGCCAGCACAGGTCAATTCTCAGTGCGCTGGAAATGATGGCGGCAGCCATGCCGGCCGCCGCGCCGGGATTTGCCGGGAGCCCTCACGCGGACGAGCGCGCGGTGCGCCACACGTTGCTGCTGGTTGCCCGCGCGTTGCGTTTTGGGCGCGTGGGGTTGCTGCACGCCGCGACCGGGTCTGCCGCAGCGGCCGTGCGACTGGAACAGACGGCGAATATCGCGGCGAGCCTCGCACCCGAACTGCAGGGACCGTACTGGCTCGCGCAACGGCTGGCGGAACAGGTCGACCGATTGCGCTTGCGGCTGATCGAGATCGAGCGGCAGTGGAACATCGAGGGCGCGCAACCGTTTCATCGATGAGCGGGTGAGCATCTTCCGCTCCGAGCGGTTCGCTATCCTTCGAGGTCGTCCATCACGGTCACCATCCACGGGATGCCGAATCGATCGGACACCATACCGAATCCACTTGTCCAGAACGTCCGTTGCCATGCCATCCGGACGTTGCCGCCCTCGCTGAGTGCCTCAAACATTTTCTGGCCGGATTCGATGTCGTCGGCGGCTATCGAAATGCTGAAACCCGAGAAAACCTGCGGTGCGGCGTTCACGCCATCGGACGCCATGATCAGGCTTTGCCCTATCCGGAATGTCGCGTGCATGACCTTGTCCAGCCATTCGGGCGTGGCGTTCACGCCTTCGGGAGAATCCTTGAAATGGAGGATGGACAAGGTTTCCGCGCCGAGCGCTTTTTGGTAGAACGCGAGCGCTTCTTCGGTGCGGCCGTTGAAGAACAAATAGGGTTCGAGACGCATTGGCAACTCCTGGTAAATCGGGCAACTTCGCCGCCCGTGCCAAAAGTCTAGCCCACGCCGGAGGGCTAAAAACGCACCCCGCAGCCTCGATCCGCATAAAAAAAGGCGTCGGCGCAATAGCGCCGAAGCCCGTTTTCAGACGCGAAATACAGGTGTTGCAACCGCGAAATTATTTCAACGCTTCGATCAGTTTTTCGAGCTTGACTGCATCGGCCGCGAACGCGCGGATGCCTTCTGCGAGCTTTTCGGTTGCCATTGCGTCGTCGTTGACGAGGAAGCGGAAGCTCGATTCATCGACTTCGATCTTGCTTACCTGATCGTTCGCGACCGCTTCCGGCGACAGCTTGCGCTCAACCTTGTCATTGCTCTCGGCGAGCTTTTGCAGCAGATCCGGGCTGATGGTCAGCAGGTCACAGCCGGCCAGTTCGGTGATCTGGCTGACGGTGCGAAAGCTCGCGCCCATCACTTCGGTCTTGTAGCCGAACTTCTTGTAGTACGCGTAGATCTTGCGCACAGACTGCACGCCCGGATCGTTCGCGCCACCCATTTTGACTGCGTCCCAATCGGCGCCTGCCGACTTCTTGTACCAGTCATAGATGCGGCCGACGAACGGCGAGATCAGCTGCGCACCGGCGTCGGCTGCGGCCGCGGCTTGCGCGGTCGAGAACAGCAGCGTCATGTTGCAGTGGATGCCTTCCTTCTGCAGCACTTCCATTGCGCGGATGCCTTCCCATGTCGATGCCAGCTTGACGAGGATGCGCTTGCGGTCAATGCCCGAGTCCTCATACAGCTTGATGATGTCGTGACCCTTCGCAATGGAACCTTTGATGTCGAACGACAGGCGCGCGTCCACTTCGGTCGATACACGGCCCGGGACGATCTTCAGGATTTCCTTGCCGAAAGCGATCAGCAACTGGTCGATGATCTGACCCATCGGCTTGCTCGCGTGTTCCTTGACGGTCTTCTCGAGCAGCGGTTTGTAGGCATCGTTCTGGACGGCCTTGAGGATCAGCGACGGATTCGTGGTCGCGTCTTGCGGCTTGAACTCGTCGAGTTGCTGGAAGTTGCCGGTATCGGCGACGACGGTGGTGTATTGCTTGAGCTGGTCGAGAGCGGTGGTCATATCTGGTCTTCGGCGCGTTATGCCGTTGTCAAAGATGCGGAGTGCCCGCGGGTGAAAGGGTTTTGCGAGGCCGCCGGTGCTGGTGCTGCGCCAATGCTGCTGGCGAGCGGCTCGCCCAAGATTGCCATTCTATTCCTGCCGCGCCATTTGGCGCAGAGAACGCGGTGGTTCGCGGCTGGGGATGTGCAAAACGCATACCCCTGTCTCGTGCGCAATTCCAATGCCAGAGCCCAGCATCGACACACGCCCCATTACACGTGGTTCGCGTGACCATTTTGCGTCGATACGATCAATCTACGCCCGCCGCGCGTTGAGCACAATCTGCGTGACGACGCCCGCTACCAGGCCCCAGAACGCCGAGCCTATCGACAGCAGCGTCAGTCCCGACGCGGTAACCATGAACGTGACGAGGGCGGCTTCCCGCTGGCGCGGGTCGCTCATCGCGTTGGTGAGACCGCCCATGATCGAGCCGAACAAGGCCAGCGCGGCGACTGAGACGACCAGCGCTTTCGGCATCGACGCGAACAAGGCGGAGATGGTTGCACCGAACACGCCGGCCAGGAGATAGAAAATTCCGCACCAGACGGCGGCCATGTAGCGCTTCGATGGGTCTTCGTGGGCTTCGGGGCCAGTGCAGATGGCGGCGGTGATCGCGGCCAGGTTGATGCCGTGCGAGCCGAACGGCGCGAGCACAAGCGACGCAAGGCCGGTTGTCGCGATCAGCGGTGCGGACGGCGTGTCATAACCGTCCGCGCGCAGCACGGCGATGCCGGGAACGTTCTGCGAGGCCACCGCGACCACGAACAGCGGTATGCCGATACTGATGACCGCCGCGAGCGAGAAGTGCGGCAGCGTGAAAACGGGATGGGCGAGCGCGACGTGGAACTGGCTGAAGTCGAGCAAACCGAGCGACCCGGCCGCCACGATGCCGACCACGAGCGTCATGAGGATGGCATAGCGGGGCGCGAGGCGTTTCACGATCAGATAGGTGAAGAACATCGCCAGGACGAGGGCGGTCTGGAACTGCGCGGCCTTGAATATCTCGATGCCGATCTCGAACAGGATGCCTGCCAGCAGGGCGGCGGCAATGCTGGCGGGGATTTTTCGCATGAGCGTATCAAACCAGCCGGTCAAGCCCACGATGGTGAGCAACACCGCGCAGACCACGAACGCGCCGATGGCGTCCGGGTACGCCACGTTCGGGAGCGATGTTACGAGCAGGGCGGCGCCGGGCGTCGACCAGGCGGCAACGATCGGCGCGCGAAACTTGAGCGAAAGGCCGATCGTGCACAACGCCATGCCAATGGAAAGAGCCCAGATCCAGGAGGAAATCTGCGCATCGGAGAGATGGGCGGCGCGCCCGGCCTGGAACATGAGGACGAGCGCACTGGTATAGCCCGTCATCATGGCGACGAATCCGGCAACAAGCGCGGAGACGGAGGAATCGGCGAAGGGGCGGAGGGTCGTGGCGGGCGGATTCATGCGAAATCCTGGAAAGGCGATCGCAGATCGTACTGGCCGGACTGAATTAAGGGCAGTGACAGTCTGAAAAAAAATCGCCGTGCCACTTTAAAGTGATGTGGATAAAACGGGCAAAGGGGGCGGTATAAACCCTTGAGTGCGGATTGAGCCGCGCGAGGGAAAGGCTCCGCGTAACGCGCGTGAGCTATTTAGAAAGCGCTCGCATCGCGCTTTCAAGTCCGCCAAGCGTCAACCCAAACATCCGACCGCCCAATATTTGCCGAATAATCGACACCGATTGCCGATATTCCCACAGCCTCTCAGGCTCAGGATTGAGCCAGGCGAAATGGGGGAACTGATCGGCGAGCCGTCTTAGCCAGACCGCGCCGGCTTCGGCGTTGTTATATTCAACCGATCCACCGGGTTGAACGACCTCGTAGGGACTCATGGTTGCATCGCCGACAAAAATCAGCTTTGTGTCCGGCGAATATTTGTGCAGGACATCAAACGTGGCGGTGCGCTCGCCATGCCGTCTCCGGTTGTTTTTCCAGAGATAGTCATAAACGCAGTTGTGGAAGTAGAAAAACTCCAGATGCTTGAACTCGGATTTCGCCGCGGAAAAGAGTTCTTCAACGCGCTTGATGTGGTCGTCCATCGACCCGCCTACATCCAGCAGCATCAGGACTTTCACCTTATTGTGACGCTCCGGCACCATCTTTATATCTAGCCAGCCAGCATTGGCGGCGGTACTGCGAATGGTGTCGGGGAGATCGAGTTCATCGGCGGCGCCTTCGCGCGCGAAACGCCGCAAGCGCCGCAATGCCACTTTGATATTGCGCGTTCCGATCTCGACCTGATCGTCGTAATCCTTGTACGCGCGTTCATCCCAGACCTTGACGGCCGTTCGATTTCCTGCGGAATCCCCGCCAATCCGAATCCCTTCCGGATTAAACCCGCCATTGCCGAACGGCGACGTCCCGCCTGAACCAATCCACTTACTGCCGCCTTCGTGCCGTTCATTTTGTTCTTCGAGGAGCTCTTTCAGCCGTTCCATCAACTTGTCGATACCGCCAAGCGCTTCTATCTGGCGTTTTTCCTCGGGCGTGAAATCCCGCTCCAGCCGTTTCTTGAGCCAGTCGAGCGGCACATCGAACGCGTTTTCATCGAGTGTCGCGATGCCGTTGAAATAGGCGCCGAACGCCTGATCGAATTTATCGAAGTATTTCTCGTCCTTGATCAGCGTCATGCGCGCGAGAAAATAGAACTCGTCAATAGACGGCCCGATTACCTGAGCCTTGAGCGCTTCAAGCAGCGTCAGGTATTCCTTGACCGAAACCGGTAGCTTGGCGCCGCGCAGAGAATAGAAAAAGTCGATCAGCATGCCGGGCTCCTTGCCCCAATCAGTCGCGCTACGAGTTGCGCGACGAGTCGAACCGCGCTTCGAGTTTCGCGCGCAAATTCGCGCGCACGGCCGGCCACTCGGACTCGATAATCGAAAACACCACGGTATCGCGGTAAATGCCGTCCCGGCCGATCTGGTGATTGCGCAGAATCCCGTCTTCCTTCGCGCCCAGCCGCGCAATAGCCGCGCGCGATTGACGGTTCATGAAGTGAGTCCGGAACTCGACGGCGATGGTCTTCAGCGTATCGAATGCATGCGAGAGCAAAAGCAGCTTGGCCTCGGTGTTTATCGCGGTGCGCTGCACGCGTTTGGCATACCACGTGTTGCCAATCTCCAGCCGCCGATGCGCCGCCTCGACATTCATATACCGCGTGCTGCCGACCACGTCGCCTGTCCTTGCATCGATGATGGTGAACGGTTGCACGCCGGCTGAATCGCGCATGGCGAGCGCCGTGTCCATCCAGGCGGCGATGGTGTCGGGCGAAGGGACGCTCGTGTACCACAGCTTCCACAACTCGCCGTCCGCGGCGGCGCTGGCGAGCGCGTCCAAATGCGCGCGTTCGAGCGGTACGAGTCTCACATAGCTGCCTTCCAGCGTAACCGGATCGATCCAGCGGCTCATGCGTGCAGCCCTTTCAACGGTTGTTGCGGTTCATGAACAACAGGCGCTCGAACAGGCTCAGGTCTTGTTCGTTCTTAAGCAACGCGCCATGCAACGGCGGGATGACTTGTTTCTGATCGGTGGAGCGCAGCGCTTCCGGGCCAATATCCTCGGCCAGCAGCAGCTTCAACCAGTCAAGCAATTCCGATGTCGACGGTTTCTTCTTCAGCCCGGATACATTGCGCAACTCGAAGAAACTTTGCATCGCGGCAGCGAGCAGTTCCTGCTTGATGCCGGGAAAATGCACCTCGACGATCTGCTTCATCGTCGTGGGTTCGGGGAATTTGATGTAGTGGAAAAAGCAGCGGCGCAGGAATGCGTCGGGCAGTTCCTTCTCGTTGTTCGATGTAATGATCACCAGCGGCCGGTGTTTCGCTTTCACCAGCTCGTGAGTCTCGTATACATAGAATTCCATCCGGTCGAGTTCGCGCAGCAAATCGTTCGGGAATTCGATGTCCGCTTTATCGATTTCATCGATCAGCAGCACGCCGGGTACATCGGCGTCGAACGCCTGCCACAGCACACCCTTGACGATGTAATTGCGAATGTCCTTCACGCGCTCGTCGCCGAGCTGGGAATCGCGCAGGCGCGACACCGCGTCGTACTCGTAAAGGCCTTGCTGGGCCTTTGTGGTCGACTTGATGTGCCATTGCAGGAGCGGCATGCCGAGCGCGGCGGCGACTTCCTCAGCCAGCATGGTCTTGCCGGTGCCGGGCTCGCCCTTGATCAGGAGCGGGCGCTGCAAGGTGATGGCAGCGTTGACGGCGAGCTTGAGATCGTCGGTGGCGACGTATTGCGATGAACCTTCAAAACGCATGACGCGTCCCTCGGAGAAGGAAAAATTGCAGTATAAGTCAGAAGGGTTTTACAGGCGTCGCGCCCAGAAACGCCGCCGGTCGGGCTAACCCGGGCTGATTTGATCTTGGCCGAGCCTAATCGCGTGCTTTGTTGCCGAAGGAGAAACAAATGTCCATCGGACAGATTGTCGCAGCCCCCTGGACCCCAGGCGGCGCGGCCTTGTGCGATGGGGCCGACCCCGCTGCGGCCGGTGGACGCAGGGTAGGTCGCGCGGTACAATTAGCGCGATTTTTTTGGCCCGCGTGGCTGGAAAACGGATCAGCGCTCCGAGGTGGCATTCAGTCAGTGCGCGTTCGTTTGACCAGTCCCGAGAAAGTCCCGGAACGCCAGGCGTCCAAGGTGCCGGATTTCCCCTCATGCCAGGTTAGAAGCTATGAATAAATTCGTCGGCAAATGTGCCGTGATCGCAGCGCTGTCGGGGCTTGCCGGCTTCGCGACACAGGCATCCGCCGATGTCGTGGGCAACGCGAAAGCAGCCCAGGGCAAAGTTGCGATGTGTATCGGGTGCCACGGCATTCCCGGTTACCGCACCGCGTATCCCGAGGTGTACCGGGTTCCCATGCTCGGCGGCCAGAGTGCCCGCTACATTGAGAACGCGCTGCATGCCTACAAGAAGGGCGATCGCCATTTCGAGACGATGCATGGCATAGCGACCACGCTGTCCGATCAGGATATAGCCGACATCGCTGCGTACTACGCCGCGCAAACCCCCTCTTCGAAGAACAATCCCGACAAGTGATCCGCGTTGCGCCCCCATCTGACCGTCAGATCAAGGGCGCCCGTCACCCGGTAATCACTAATCGCGGATAGGAGAATTCATGAAGGCACTCGACACAGTGTTCAAGACAACATGCACGGCAGCCGGGCTGATCGGCGTTATCGGCGCTCTGGCCATGCAGCCGGCGCATGCAGCCGATGCAGGCAATGGCAAGGTGCTCACCGAGGCCCACAATTGCGCGGCCTGCCACGGCCCGAACCTGAACAAGCCGGTGAGCGCGGAATATCCGAAGCTCGCAGGCCAGCACGCCGACTATCTCTACTGGGCGCTGCGCCAGTACCAGATGGGCAACGGCAATCCGAACTTCGGGCGTAGCAACCCGATCATGGCCGCGCAGGTGCAAAGCTTGTCGCAAAGCGACCTGAAAGACATTTCGGCGTATATCGAATCGTTGGACGGCGATCTGGTCGTGAAGAAGTAAGCATCGCCGGATCGTTGTTGCTGTTTTGCTGAGCGCATGAAAAAACACCCCGCCGGTGAATGACCCGCGGGGTGTTTTCGTTTTTGATGCAGGCTACGACCTTCAGCCCTTAGTCTCGTGACGCCCGCTGTTCGATCAGTGCAAGATACGCGTCGGTGTCCGGCGGCGTGTTGTTGCGCTGTGATTCCCAGATGATCTGCCCAAGGCATTCCATGATCGCGTGCTGAGCGTCGTGCGTCGAACCCATCCGGCCGACCAGCCGCTCATGTGCGCGCCGGATGCCGGGCGGTTGATCGATGGACAGTTGCTCGGTAATCGCAAGATGCATCGATAAATGCAAAAACGGGTTGCTCTTGCCCTGATCCGGCGAGTAGTCGGCATGGGCGACGTCGGGATCGGCGAGTTCTTGCTGGTATTCAGGATGTTCACCGATCCAGTCTGCCGCAATGCTCTCAAGCGGCGTCAGGACGCCGCCCTCGCGCTGCTTGCGCCAGGTATCGGTAAAAAATTGGCGAACTTCGTCGCGGCTGGGGTTGAACATGGTTATGGAGGCGGCTTGCGGGTGTCGTTTTCAGAGGCTCATTTTAAGCTGCATCGCCGTCTCTCGCCCGCTTCGGTTAGCCCGCTTCGGCTCGCGTCGTTTGCCCGACGTTTATTCGATAGGCGCTGGTGTCTTCGGCCGGAACTCGCACAGCGGCTCGATCGCGCAATGCCAGCATTCCGGCACGCGTGCCCGGCATACGTAACGGCCGTGCAGGATCAGCCAGTGATGGGCGTCCTGTTTGAATTCATCGGGGACGAATTTTTCCAACGCCGTTTCTACCGCCCGCACGTCTTTCCCGGGCGCGAGCCCAGTCCGGTTCGATACCCGAAAGATATGCGTATCCACCGCGATGGCCGGATGACCGAACGCCGTATTCAGAATCACGTTCGCGGTCTTCCGTCCTACGCCGGGGAGTGCTTCGAGCGCCTCGCGATCATCCGGGACCTCGCCACCGTATTGCTCCAGCAGGATCTTGCACGTGGCGATCACGTTCTTCGCTTTCGTCCGGAACAATCCGATGGTCTTGATGTACTCAGTCACGCCTTCTTCACCGAGCGCGAGCACCTTGGCCGGCGTGTTGGCGACCGGGTACATGCGCCGCATAGCCTTGTTCACGGAGACATCGGTGGCTTGCGCCGACAACAGCACCGAGATCAGCAATTCGAACGGCGATTCATGCTCGAGTTCGGTGGTCGGATGCGGGTTCAGGCTTTGCAGCGTTTCAAAGATCGCGTGACGTTTTTTGGCGTTCATCGTGTTCAGGCTTTCTGATCGTTGTCCGACGCGTTATCAGGTTTGATGTCGGGCTCGGCAGCAGGCGTCGAACTTTTGTCGTCATCTGTGGGGATCATGCCAAGCCGGCGTCGCCGCGCTTCCGCTGCATCGATCTGCGCCTGAACCTCGGGGCTGACCGCGTCGATGTTTTTTGGCCCCGCGCCGAGTCTGGCCAGTTCTTCTTTCTTCTGGCGCGCACGGTCCATCGCTGCCTGGATGATGGCGCGCTTTTTTGCCTGCGCGTCATCGTCAGCGGTGGTGGCGGGTTGCGCCGTTTTTGATGCAACCGATCCATCCGGTTGAGTATCGAGCTGAGTACCCGGCTCACTGCGCGGCTCACTGCGCGGCTCACCATCCGACGCCTCAGCCATACGTGCCGCCTTGCGCGCTTCGGCCGCGTCGCGTTCACGTGCGAGGCGTGCCTGGCGCAAGTCGTGCCGCTCGCGCGCCGCGTCGGCTTCCTGCTGGCTCCATGCGTCCCAGCCGGTCTTCTCGCCCGTGACCGGGACCATGGCGATGCAATCGACCGGGCAGGGCGGCACGCACAGGTCGCAACCGGTACAGAGCTCGGGGATGATCGTGTGCATCTGCTTCGCTGCACCGATGATTGCATCGACTGGACATGCCTGCAGACAGAGCGTGCATCCGATGCAAAGATTCTCGTCGATGATCGCAAGCGGCCGTGGTCGTTCCAAGCCGTTATCCGGATTGAGCGCAATGACGGGCATGCCGAGGAGGCTGGCCAGGCGCACTACGCCTTCCTGTCCGCCGGGCGGGCACTGGTTGTAGTTTGCCTCGCCTGCGGCAATGGCCTCGGCGTACGGCCGGCAAGCGGGATAGCCGCATTTGGTGCATTGCGTCTGGGGCAGCCGGTCTTCGATCTGGTCGGCGAGAGTCTTGGAAGAGATTGCAGTCACTACAGTCACATTAACGGCTTGCTAACAGCGTGGGGGGCGGGCACCGGCTCGTGACCTTCGCGCGAACTCAACTCATTCGCAACACGAACGGTCTGCTCATCTGACGTTGGCCTGGCTTGGGGACAGACGAAACAGACAACAGACGATTGGCATGGCCCGATCCATATGATCCGTATTCGGCGATATCCGATGACGGCGCGTGGGAACATGTCGACCGCTCCGGTTCGTGCTCATTTTTGAGAGCGTTTCCGGCCGTTGCACGGGAAGCGGCATTATCGCCGAATTTCAAGCTGTTCCCAATCATTCCCAATTGCCAACATGCCAACGATGTGCACATAATCAAATCGCTTTCGATTGACTGCAGGACGGTATTCCCCACTCACGTTGGCGTAACCGATCCATCGCATGCTTCCTGTGGACACGGGAACGCGTGACGATATCCCGATAACGCGGTTTGTCGATCACAAAGCCACCATGAACCAGCCAAAAATCAAAAGAGATCCCGAGGGTACACGCCGTCGCATCCTGCTCGCCGCCGCAGAGGAATTCGCTGCGGGTGGCTTGTTTGGCGCGCGTGTCGACCAGATTGCACGCCGTGCCGAAACCAACGAGCGAATGCTCTACTATTATTTCGGCAGCAAGGAGCAGTTGTTCACGGCCGTGCTCGAACATGCATTCGCCGCGCTCACAGAGGCTGAAAAGACGCTGGACCTCGATGGGATCGCGCCCGTCGAAGCCATCACGCAACTGGCGCATTTCATCTGGAATTATTATCGTGAGCATCCCGAACTTTTGCGGCTCATCAATAACGAAAATCTGCACGAAGCCCGCTATATAAAGGGTTCCACGCGAATCCGGGAATTGATATCGCCGGTGGTCGCCACGCTCGCGAAAATTCTTGAACGTGGTCAGCATGCCGGACTATTTCGCAATAACGTCGACCCGCTGCGTTTTTACGTGACCTTGTCGGGTCTCGGCTATTACATCGTATCGAACCGATATACGCTCGAAGCCACATTCGGACTCGACTTCAGCCGCGACGCCGAACGCGATGAAATCATCAAGATGAACACGGAATTGCTGCTCGCGTATTTGTTGCGACGCTGAGGACTTGGCTTCCTCGCGGCCTTTGTCGCCGCAGAGGGGCTGCAAATGAAACACGCCGCGTAAAACGCGGCGTGTTTTGTCGTGCCAATTAATTTCAGACCGCTATGCGCTCAGACCGCGATCAAGCCGGGACAGCTTCCTTTTTCGGAGCTTTGTCGTGCGCGAGAATGAATTCGCGCAGTTGCGGATACACCATCGTGCGCCAGCGGCGGCCCGAGAAAATGCCATAGTGGCCGGCCTTCTCAGCCATATAGTGGCGTTTGTTCTTCGCCGGAATGCCGGTGCACAGATCATGTGCAGCGCGAGTCTGGCCGCTACCGGAGATGTCGTCGAGTTCGCCTTCGATGGTCAGCAGTGCCGTGTGCTTGATGTCCTGCGGACGCACCAGCTCGCCGTTGACGTCCCACGTCCCTTCGGCCAGACGGAACTCCTGGAACACAATGCGAATGGTGTCGAGGTAGTAGTCGGCATCCATGTCGAGCACGGCATTGTATTCGTCATAGAAGCGGCGATGTTGCTCTGCATCTTCGTCGTCACCACGCATCAGGTTCTGATAGAAGTCCCAATGCGCCGTCACGTGCCGCTCAGGGTTCATGGCGACAAAACCGGCATGCTGCAGAAAGCCCGGATACACCTTGCGGCCGACACCCGGATAGTTCGCCGGCACCGTGTAGATCACGTTGTTTTCGAACCATTCGTATGAATGTTCACTCGCGAGCGAGTTGACCGACGTGGGGCTGCGACGGGCATCAATAGGACCGCCCATCATGGTCATGGTGCGCGGCGTGTCTTCACCACGGCTGGCCATCAGCGCGATGGCGGCGAGCACCGGCACGGTCGGCTGGCACACCGAGATCACGTGCAGGTCTTTCGCGCCAATATGGCGGATGAATTCCTGGATGTACTCCACGTAGTCGTCGAGATGAAACGAGCCGTCTTCAAGCGGCACCATGCGCGCGTCGAGCCAGTCGGTCAGATAGACCTTGTGATCGTGCAGCAGCGTTTTTACGGTGTCGCGCAACAGCGTGGAGTGGTGACCTGACAGCGGGGCGCAGACCAGCACGATAGGTTCGGTCTTGAGTTCGGTGACCGTGGCGCTGTCGTCCGAGAAACGCTTGAAGCGGATCAGCCGGCAGAAGGGTTTTTCCACCACGATCTGCTCAACGATAGGAATGGCATGGCCGTTCTTCTCGATCTGGTGCAATTCGAATTCCGGCTTTTCGTAGTCCTTGCCCAGGCGGTACAGCAACTCGTAGCCGGCCGCGAGCCGCGTGGAACCGGGCACGTACGCGAGCGGGCTGGAAGGATTGGTGAACGACTTCGATGCCGCTTCCGCCCATGCCGTAAGGGGACTCAACATGGCCCGCTGAAACTCGTGGAATTGATAGAGCATGTCTGACCTGTATAAAACCGGCTGCGTCCGTGTTCGGGAGCGTCTCCGGCGGTTGGCCTCTATCGGCGGTGGCGTCATGCCGGGGCAGGCTTTCGCTGGTTCCCGGCTCGGCGTGCAGTTCGTCGATTGCACCGTATTGCTGGCGCTGGCAGTTATTCGTTATTGCTTATTTGCTTCATGAGAGGTCGCGGGGAATTGGGGCAGGGAGTGGGATCGAGCTTGGGCATAACCGGCGTTGCGCCTTCTGGGCTGAACATGGAACAGCACACGAAACACATGCCGGCTAAGCCGTAACACCAGACCCCATTCACCTTTCGCTTCGGACTCCACTTTGGAGCCCCGCCTTGAGCCCTAATTCACCGAACGACCGGTCGGAAAGCCTCTCCGATCATAGCCAAGAATGTGCTTTTGTGCAACGCAACATACGTGTTCTTTACCGCTATTGAGCATGAATTTAGCGTGAAAACCGTCAAATTTCGTCAATCATTCGAATAACATTACGTTTAGCTTTCTTTTGTGAGCGTTGCATCCGAGGGTTTGTCCTGACGCGACGTGGGTTGGCCCGTTGCCTTCGCCATGCCTTGTTCGTGCCGCATCAGGTTCATACCGGTATGCACGAGCGCGACATGCGAAAACGCCTGCGGAAAGTTACCAACAAGACGTTTCGCGACCGTGTCATATTCCTCGGCCAGCAGACCGACGTCGTTCGCGAGACCCAGTAAACGCTCGAACATGGCATACGCTTCCTCGTGGCGGCCCTGCAACGCGAGGTTGTCGACCAGCCAGAAGCTACACGCGAGAAACGTGCCTTCCCCGGGCGGCAGGCCGTCCTGTACTTCCGCCGTGTGGTATCGCTTGACCAGCCCGTCATGCGTGAGATCACGCTCGATGGCGTGGAGCGTGGAGATCACGCGCGGATCTTCCGGCGGCAGAAAACCGAGCAGCGGAATCAGCAGCAAACTGGCATCGAGATCGGCGCCGCCGTACGTCTGTGCGAACGAGTTCATCGATGGATTCCAGCTTTTCTCGCACACGTCCGCGTGAATGGTGTCGCGCATGGCGCGCCAGTGGTCGGTCGGCCCTTCCAGGCTGAACTGTTCCGCCGATTTGATCGCGCGGTCGTAGGCGACCCACGCCATGACCTTCGAAAACGTGAATTGCTGACGGCCGCCGCGTGTTTCCCAGATGCCTTCGTCCGCTTCCTGCCAGATGGTGTCCAGGTGATCGAGCATGGCGCGCTGGATCGACCATACGGTTTCATCGCCCTGAAGGCCGCCCACGCGCGCGAGATGCAGCGCGTTCATGACCTCGCCGTAGACATCGAGTTGCAACTGGTTGACCGCGCCGTTGCCAATGCGCACGGGCTTCGAGTTCTCGTAACCCGGCAGCCAGTCGGCTTCCCATTCGGGCAGGCGCCGCTCGCCGGCAATGCCGTACATGATCTGCACCTGATCCGGCGATCCGGCCATCACGCGGCCGAGCCATGCCCGCCAGGCGCGCGCTTCATCGTAGTAACCACTGCGCATCATCGCGAGCAGGGTGATGGTGGCGTCGCGTAACCAGCAGTATCGATAATCCCAGTTGCGCGTGCCGCCCAGTTGCTCCGGCAATGACGTGGTCGGCGCCGCGACAATCCCGCCGGTCGGTTCGTAGGCGAGCGCCTTGAGCGTAATCAGCGAGCGGCGGATGGCCGGACCCCAGCGGCCATCAAGGTTGCTGCGTCCCGACCACTCCAGCCAGAAGTTCTCGGTGCGTGCGAATTGCGTATGCGGATCGAGCGCGCGGGGCAGGCGCAAGTGCGATTGCGAATACACGAGCGAGAAGGGGACGCGCTCACCCTCGCTCACCGTGAATTCGCCGACGGTGCGCATGTTCTCGCCGGTGAGATCGATGGGCGTGCGCAACACGCACAGATCGGGACCGGCGATCGCGCGGATACCGCTTTCGTCGGGGAGGCGGCTGACCCAGGGAATGGAGGAGCCGTAATCGAAGCGCAGCACCAGTTCCATTTTCATCTTCACGGTGCCGCGCCGGCCCACGACGATCCGCACGAGATCGGACGCGCCGTCACGGACCGGCATGAAGTCGATGAGCGAAACCTTGCCGTCGGGCGTTTCGAAATCGGTTTCCAGGATCAGCGTATCGCCGCGATACCGGCGCGTGATGACGGGCGGCGGGGCGCCGTCGGGCAGGTCGGGCGTAATCAGCCAGCGGCCGTTTTCCGGCGTGCCCAACAGCGCGGCAAAACACGCGCCGGAGTCGAAGCGCGGCCAGCACAGCCAGTCTATCGAGCCCTCTTTTGAAATCAGGGCGGCGGTGTGACCGTCGCCGACCAGGGCGTAATCCTCAATCAATGCGGGCATAGGCTAGGGGTTTGAGGTCGATGCGGCCGCAGTACAGGCGCCGCGTGGTTGGGGAGGCCAAGCTGTTCCAGCCCGTCGAGCGTTCGATTATGAAGCGCATTCGGCTTTCGCGTTTTTCATGCAGGTCATCATGCATGTCTGTCACGGGGTTCGGTCGCAAGTTCCAGTCCGTCACGCCGAGTCTGGGTAGCCTTGCGCAAACGCAAGCGCGGAAAGGTTGAAAAAACGTGTGACAAATGCATAGAATGAAACTTCGCGCCTGACGGTGGTTTCGCCGAACGTAGTCATGTGGGTCCGTGCCATTGGACCTTGATGATGCTCGTCACGCGCTCCCTGCTTGCTTAACGTTTCGAGGACATCGAAAGTGAAAGCCATGCTGAATCCGTCGAGAGCCGATTGCATCGCCATCCTGTCGGCTGCGAGCCGTATCGTCGATCAAACCACGCTCCTGGATCTCAATTACCAAAATCTCGGCCTGTCCCGCAACGGGATGGAAACCGCTGCGTCGTTCCTGATCGAACGCGCCTGCTTCACGCGGCATCGCGCGGTCGATGGGCGTACTGCCGTGGGCGGTTTGTCGCTGCAGGGCCGGATGCGCCTCGACCAGCTCGCCAATAACTGATACGGATTGCGCTGCAACACGCAGCGCCGTCGTTCAACTTCAGAACATTCCTAGTGCGCGGGATCGCGGATTGCGACCCCGCGTTCATCGCGTTGCTCGTCGTTCGGAACCTCGCTTCAATAACGACGTCTTATGGAGCGCGGTGCAGATAGCAACCCGATGGTTATGCACGGGTTGAGGCCGTCAGAAATGTGTCGCGCTCAGTCCGAACACGCCGATCAGTCCGATGATGATGAGGTAAATCGCGACGATGAAGTTGAGCAGGCGCGGCACGATCAGGATCAGAATGCCTGCTATCAGCGCGACCAGCGGTCCGAGGCTCAGATGGATATCCATGGTGACTCCTTGTTGATTTTTTGATGGGAATGGGTCTGCATCAGGTCTGCATCATGCGCCGAAGCAGTGACTGGTGACAATTGGGACAATCGGGCGCTTTCCACGGCTCATGTAACCTGAAACAAGCCCTGAAACAAGCCGTAATAACGAACGATCAGGAGGCAGTATGCAATTGGTGGATTTCACTCATTTCCCTCGTTTGACGCGTCTTACCCGTCGGTTTCCTTCTACGTCCCGTGTCCGGGGCTTCGCTCCCACGCAAACATCGTGCCGCGCCGTTGAACCGGCTTGCGTGCCTTCATCTGAGCGTCGCCCTGGCCGGCCGCGATTGATGTCAAAAAGCGTCGCGGCGGGGGTGGCGGCAGTGTTGTCGCTTGCTGCTGCTCAAGCTTTCGCGCAAGGGGCGGGGGCGACTGAGACGGGTATGTCAGCAACTGCGTCAGGTGCGTCCGATAACGGCGTATTCGACTTGCTTGTGGGCACGTACACCGGCAGCGGCAAGAGCGAGGGAATCTACGTGTACCGGTTCGATGCAAACACCGGTGCGATCACGCGCCTTTCTTCCGCGCAGACGGTGAATCCTTCTTATCTCGTGGTGAGCCACGACCGGCAGCATGTCTACGCGGTCAACGAGTTGCCTGGCGATAATGGTCCCGCTTCGCAACGCGGCGGCATCAGCGCATTCCGCTTCGATCCCCCGAGCGGACAACTCACCTTCGTGAACCGTGTCTCGTCCGATGGCAACGATCCCGCGTATCTCGCGCTATCGCCGGATGGCCGTTATTTGCTGACCGCCAACTACTCGGTGGCATCGAATCCGGGTGGCAGCTTTGCCGTGTTTCCACTGGAAGGCGACCGGGTTGATCCGTCGGTGCTCACCGTGCATCATGACGGCAGCGGTCCTGTGAAAGGACGCCAGGACAATTCGCACGTTCATTCCACGGTGTTTTCGCCCGACGGCCGTTATCTGTTCGCGCAGGATCTGGGTGCGGACAAGATCTACTCGTACAGGTACACGGCCGACGGCAGCCGCGGCTTGTTCGGGCCGACCGAGTCGCGTTATACGCTCGTGAAACCCGGTTCCGGACCGCGCCATCTGATTTTCGATCAGGCCGCCAAACACGCTTACCTCACGACCGAAATGAGTGCGTCGGTGTCGGTGTACGACTATGACGACGGCAAGCTCACGTTGAGGCAAACCCTGCCGATGACCGCGCCCGGTTTCAAGGGCAAGGTTGGCGGCGGCGCGATCCATATGTCGCCGGATGGCCGCTTCCTCTACGCCACCAATCGCGGGGATGCGAACGAAATCCTGACCTACGCCGTGAATCCCTCCGATGGGCATCTCAAGCTGCTCGGCCGCAACTCGACGCTCGGCAAGACGCCGCGCGAATTTGCGATCGATCCGACCGGCCGCTGGCTGATCGTCGGCAACCAGGACAGCGACAGCGCCTACTTTTTCCGGCGTAATCCGGACACGGGCGAACTTGCGTCTGATCCGAAGCGCCTGGAGATTGGTTCGCCGGTCGATTTCAAGTTTGTTTCGCCATCCTGAAGAGTGTTTCCCTAGCTGTGCGAGTCGTGGATCGTCCGTGGTTCGTGGCTCGCACAGTTATCTCAAGTAACGTGGTTTTGGTTTAACCCGTAAGGCCGGAGTCGTCCCGCGGGGTCGTCCCGGAACAGAAGGAATTCAACGTTGAACATTACGTCAGCAGTAAACAAGGAGTCGGGTCCCCCCGCCGGCCAAATCGCCCGGAGTACGCCGCCGGACGCGCCTACGCCGCCGGGTTTCATCTGTGCGTTCCGGTTTGTCGGCGCAGAAGCGTTACGGCTGTCCTGGGATGAAGCGCGTCGCGAGATTGCGGGCGACGGCCCGACATGGCTGCATCTGAGCGCAAACGACGACACCGTCGAAAGCTGGCTGACCGGCGTGACCGCCATGCCCGATGTCGCCCGCGAATTCCTGAACGGTGAGGACAAGCGTCCGCGCGTGCACATGGGCGGGACGTTCATGTATGGCGTCGTGGCGGATCTTGAGCGCGTCGCGGAAACGCCCGACGCCGATCCGAACGCGCAGGCCACGCGCCGGGCGACGGGCGCGCTGCGCTTTTACGTCGATAGAAACCGCATGATCACGGTGCGCGCACAGCCGTTGCAATCGACCGACCGGCTGCGTCATGCCGTGCTCGAAGGCGCCGTGTTCCGCGATACCGTCGATCTTTTCGCCGGCCTGATTCGCGCGTTGAACGAGACGTTCGCAGATCGTATCGATGAAATCGGCGACCGGCTCGATGACGTCGAGGAGGGCGTGCTCGACGGCCGTCATTCAAACTGGCGTGCGGAGTTGGGGTCGGTGCGCCGGCGGCTGGTGGAGGTGAAGCGGTTCGTGGATCCTGAACGCAACGCGCTCACGCAACTGGTCATGCGGCGGCTGGAATGGGCGGAACCCCGGTCGATGGAAACGCTGGTCCAGGCCATTCAGGTGCTCAACGGACTGGCGGCCGGGCTTGAAGCGCAATACGAACGCTCGAAGCTGCTGCAGGAAGAGATTGCCGCGTTGCTGTCGGAAGACATCAACCGCAAGCTCCTGTGGCTCGCGGTCATGTCCGCGTTGCTGATGCCCGCAACGCTTGTGTCCGGTATTTTCGGCATGAACGTGGCGGGGCTGCCCGGCACGCACGACGGTCATTCGTTCTTTATCGTGATGGGCGTGATGGCCGTTTGCGCCGCTTTTACGCTGTATCTGTTGCGGCGCTTGCGGTTGTGGTGACGTGATACGGTCAATGGTTGATGGTCGATGCCCAGGCTATGATTTTGCAACCTCGCCTGGGCACCGGCCATCCGCTAGCTGCTTATTCCGACGGTCCCGGTGCCAGCACTTCGCGGTTTCCGTTCGTGCCCATCGGTGAAACCAGGCCCGCTGTTTCCATCTGTTCGACCAGCCGTGCTGCACGGTTATAGCCAATCCGCAATTGCCGCTGCACCGACGAAATCGATGCCCGGCGATTACGCAACACGAACGACACGGCTTCGTCGTAAAGTGGATCAGCTTCGGCATCGGGCGTATCGCCGAACAGATCCGGCGTGCCGCCTTCGGGCGTCGGTCCCGACAAGATCCCTTCCTCGTACTCCGGTTCGCCGAACTGCTTCAGATACTCCACGACGCTATGCACTTCTTCGTCGGCGACAAACGCGCCATGCACGCGTTGCGGGTAACCGGTGCCGGGCGGCAGGAACAACATATCGCCGGCGCCGAGCAGGGACTCCGCGCCCATCTGGTCGAGGATCGTGCGCGAATCGATTTTCGATGACACCTGAAACGCCACCCGCGTCGGAATATTCGCCTTGATCAGCCCGGTGATCACGTCCACCGACGGCCGCTGCGTCGCGAGAATCAGGTGAATGCCGGCGGCGCGCGCCTTCTGCGCCAGCCGCGCGATCAACTGCTCGATCTGCTTGCCCGCGACCATCATCAGGTCGGCGAGCTCGTCGATCACGACCACGATCATCGGCAGTTTGGCGAGCGGTTCCGGTGCGTCGGGCGTGAGCGAGAACGGGTTCGTCAGCTTCTTGCCGGCCGCTTCGGCATTGCGGATTTTCTGGTTGAAACCCTGCAGATTACGCACGCCCACCGCCGACATCAGCTTGTAGCGCTTTTCCATTTCCCCGACACACCAGTTCAGTGCGTTCGCGGCCAGCTTCATGTCGGTGACCACCGGCGCGAGCAGATGCGGAATGCCTTCGTACACCGACAACTCCAGCATCTTCGGGTCGATCATGATCAGGCGCACGTCTTCCGGTTTCGCCTTGTAAAGCAGCGACAGGATCATTGCGTTGATCGCCACCGATTTGCCCGAACCCGTCGTGCCCGCGACGAGCATGTGCGGCGCGCGCGCGAGGTCGGTCACGACCGGATTGCCGACAATATCCTTGCCCATTGCAATGGTCAGGAACGACTTCGAGTCGCGATAAACATCGGCTTCCAGGATTTCGGAGAGCCGGATCATTTGCCGTTTGGCATTCGGCAGTTCGAGCCCCATGCAGGTCTTGCCGGGAATCGTTTCGACCACGCGAATGGATGTCAGCCCGAGCCCGCGCGAGAGGTCCTTCATCAAGCCGACAATCTGGCTGCCGCGCACGCCTAGCGCCGGTTCGACTTCGAAGCGCGTGATGACCGGTCCCGCCGATGCACCGACCACGGTCACCGGTACTTTGAATTCCTGCAGGCGCTGCTCGATCAACTGGCCCGTTTCGGCGAGATGTTGTTCGGAGACGGGTTCGACTTCGTCGGATGCCGGTTCGAGGAGATCGAGGCCGGGGAGATCGACAGCCGACGCCGCGGGCGCGTGGAACTCAAATTCGGTCGCGATGAAACCACGTACCGGCGGACGGGAATCGGGTTGCTGCGGGGGTGTTTCAGGCGCAGCAGGCGCAGGAGCTGCACTCGTACCCGCACCCGAACTCGCTCGCGGGAAGTGCACGACGTTCGACGCATGGTCCAGGTTTGGATCTGGTTGTGCTTCGGGCGCCGTTTGCCATTCCGCCTGCGCCGATTGATCGGTCGGCGTTGGCGTGGCGTATTTGTTCGGGACGTCGGTGCTGGCTTCGACGTTTGCGTTGGTGTCGTCCGGCGTGGCGTGTGGTGTTTCGACAACTCTGAACGGCGGACGTGCGGCGCCCGCATCGGCTTGCCAAGGTGGTGTGCGGACCTGATCCGTGGACGCGGTTGTCGAGCTTCCCGAAAGCGGTGAGGTCGGTGTCGTCGGTGTCGCCGGGGCGATGTCACGCGTCGTCTGCACTGGGTGCGTTTGCCCGGCGCGGACGGCCCACGGCGGGAGATCGGCGAGATGAACCGGCGTCTGCGCGGGTGTTTGCGGTTGCGTAAGCGGTGACGTATTGGGCGACGACATCGTGTTCGGTGTTGCCGGTTCTTGGCGCGTAAATGAATTGTTCAGGCCATGGGTTTCGATAGACCCAGAACCGTTCGATGAATTGAGCGCAGTGCCGGAGGACGCCGGATGCGCGGTTCCATTGAACTCGGCCGACGCTATCGGATTCGATGTCCGATTTGCAGTCTCGTCGCTATCGACGCGCTGCACAGGCGGGTTCGACA
Organism: Burkholderia sp. S171; assembly: GCF_009766085.1. GTDB lineage: Bacteria > Pseudomonadota > Gammaproteobacteria > Burkholderiales > Burkholderiaceae > Caballeronia. Next base: position 391,378 of record NZ_LMUF01000030.1, read on the forward strand.
ACGGGTTCGAGCGTGCATCGATGGATTGCGTCGTGACCGGGGCGGTTGGTGGTGTTTGTTGGGCGCCGTTATTGTGGGATGTCGGCGATGCGGGATAGGGCAGGGCGCGGTTGTCGCGGATGTCCACTTCGCCCGTGCCTGCGTTCGTGCTGATCGCCGGCTGGGTAGTCTGGGCGCTTGAGCTGAACGTGTAGCCGTCGCGTAACGACGCGTTCGACGAATACGTGCCCGCAACACTCGATGCCGCCATCGACGCAACGCCGTCCGCCATTCCCGCTTGCTCGACATGGTTCGCGGATGGGTTCGTTACGACCAATGGAGTATTCGTGCCTGACGTCGGAGGCAAATCCGAGATGAATGTGGCGTTAGCAAGTTCCGTCGCGGCTGGTGTCGGCGTGTTGGAGCTTGCGAGACCTGCACTTACCAACGATGTAGAACCGGCGGCGGGCGAAAACGATGACGCCATAGAAGCTGTGGGCGTGGTGACAACCGCGGACACTGTGGGAACTGAACCAGCAGAACTACCCGAAGCGGCCAGCGCGTGGGAATCACCCAAAGCACCCGAAGCGTTCAACGCCGCTGCATCGTGTCCGTTGTCTGCGCCACTTGCATTTGGCAACGCTCCCGCTTCCCGCGCGGCATCAGCGGCATCGGCGCCACTGGCGCGCGCGGTCCATTGCACTGTGCTCTGCTCGATGGAGCGTAGCGTCTCCTTGATACTTTCAGGTGCTGGCGGCGGACCGGCGGGCTTGGCGGGAACAGACTCGAATGCTGTTGTCGCAGCAAAAAAGTCGCTCGACACGACCGGAGGAACCGGCTTGCCGCGGGCCGGGTTCAATGATGCATTGCTTGAAGCGGCGTGAGAAACGTTGGAGGAACCCGACGAACGAACGGCGCCCGGTGCGCTCTGGTTCAGCGACGAACGCGTTACGTCTGGACGCCGTGACGCGGCAGTATCCACAGGACGGTCGGTTCCCCGCGTTGTCGATGTCTGGGCAGGATTCGGTCGTATTGCACCCGCCGTTCCCGCCGCTGTGCCCCCGTTACCGGCAGCATTCGCGACTCGCGTGATGCCAGCCGATCCCGCGCCAATCGCTACTACGGGCGCGTTCCCGCCCGCTGTCTTTTCCCGCGTTCCCGCCGATATTGCCGCCGACGTTTCCCCCGCCGATCCGGTCTTCAGCCAGCCAGCCGGCGCTATCGGTTCGAGCGGCTCCCGAACTCCTGCTCCACGACCGCTGTGCGAAGCAGCGGGGCGTGCATCGGGGAAGCGATCCGAATAGCTATCTTTGCCGGCACCCGGTTCACGATGTGTCGGCGACAAGGGTTCGATCGGCCGCGCAGCCTCGGGACCGCGCAGGGGCCGCTCGGCGTCGCTGCGCCGGGCCGGCTGCGGACGCCAGACGGTCGGCCGCTGATAGCGCCCGCCCTGTCGCTGCGTTGCGGTCGGCAAGCCGAGTGCCGGAGCATCGTGCGAGGTTCTGCCAGACGTCGTGACACCGCTCCCAACCGCACTGCCCGACTTGAAACTACCGAGCCCCGTGCTTGCTCCTCGCGTTTCCGCTTTGTCGCGCGATGCCCGCGCGCGTGCCGGTTTCTCGCGGACCGACCGGTCCCGCGGCGTAAACCACTCGGGGCTGAGGCCCAGGCCAAATGCGCCGTTTGCCCAGCCAAGGGTTTCGCGCCATTGGAACCCGCAGAGCCACGGCAAGCTGATGAGAAACACAAGCGCCGCGCCGGCACCCACGCTCATCGCAGCCGGCGTGCTGACGACTCCAGCATGTCCGCCCAGGCCGAGCAGCAGCGCGTGACCGAGATGGTCGACATCGGCTGCGAATGCGAACGAATGAAACAGCGCGGCTTCGAGCGCGCAGCTCGCGAGGAGCACGCAGAAGAAACCGAGCCAGAGCCGGATCGTGCCCGGGCCGCGCAGGCCGCCGCCGTTGGGAAGAACGGACTTGACGATGCGCCAGAGAAGGGGGATGAACCAGACGGCCGAAGCACCGAACCAGCCGAAAACTACCGTGTGCATGCAAGGAACCAGGAATGATGTAAGCGATGTGAGCAGCGAACCCAGGCTCAGACAAAGATGAATCGATACCGCCAAGTTTAACCGCCATGAAGGCGGCGAGGGCGGGCGGTGGTCAAGCGATCAAGCATTCAGCCGGAGGCGACGATTGAACCATCGAGACGGTGTTGGCCGGGTCAGGGGGACGTTCATTAACGTTCGCATTAAGTTCGAAGTCGAATAGCCAAACGAACAACCAACACGTTTAACGACGTCAAACTCAACGAAGTCAAACGTCCGAAAGCCAAATGCCCTGACTCGACCGAGCGTCAAGCTCCACGTCCAACAGACTCCGCGACGACCGCCTGAAACGCAACCGCCTCCCCCAACCTGCGCCCTCAAAAACCTCAACCCTCCAACGCGGCCTGTATCGCTCTCAAGGTTGCGCGTCTCGTGTGAACGTCATCACGTCGCCGTTCTTGAGCGTGATCTGCAATTGTTGCGGTGGCTGCATTTGCACGCCGGTCTTTTCGATATCCGCCAGGCCCTGGAGGAACGGTTGCTCTAGCGCGCTGCCCGGTCCCGGCGCGCAGGCCATCCGTGTACTGGCAAGCGGGCCGAAGGTGAGTTCGCCGCCGGCCAGATCGTAGGTGCCGGTGAAACGGTTGCATCCGGAAAAGCCGGTCGTTTTGCGTTGGCCGCCTTGCGTCGAAAAATTCAGGGTGATCGGCGCTCCGCCAGCGCTTCCGGCGGTGGCTCCAGCCGGATTGGACGGTACCGGGCGGGTCTTGCCGTCGGCATTGACCCAACTGGTGAGTTGCCATTGGGTATCGTCGAGAAGCTGGGTCGCGGCCGGGTTGTAAGGATCGGTCGGCGGCGCGGCGCTGTCCGGATGCGTCGGCATCGTGCAACCTGCTAATGCAGCGCCAAAAGCGAGGGTCACGGCAGAAACCATGGCGGCCAATGAGGGCCTGGAACGCGGGAACGCAGCATGGACCCGGCTGCGCGCCGAAACACGCGCAGGTTGCGAACGGGAAGGCTGCATCGACATGGAATTTCCTCGGGAGCTGGCAAAACCGTAAGGGTATCGCACTCGTCACAAGATTGACCAAGGCAGATTGCGGCAAAGTCATCGCAGCATGTAAAGAAAAGTTATCCGAGCCCGCAGTTTGATGGAGCGGAAGCCTCCGCACATATGGCGGGTGGCCGATCTCAACACCACCCCCGGTCTGGCAGGTCGCGTCCCGAAACGCAACACCGATCACGTCCGGAAAAGAGTCCGCGTGTTAACATTGCGGGCTTAACAGGCCTCTTTTTCTGGAGCATCCATGCAGAGCGCGAAGTCCGCTGCGTCCGCCGTTTCTTCCCCTCAATCCGGCGCGCAGCCGATGCAGCCGCCCGTGAAAATCGGCACGCCGCTCACGCCCGGCGCGACGCGCGTGATGCTGCTCGGCGCGGGCGAACTCGGCAAGGAAGTGATCATCGCGTTGCAGCGGCTCGGCGTGGAAACGATCGCGGTCGACCGTTACGCCGATGCCCCCGGTCATCAGGTCGCGCATCGCTCACATGTGATCGACATGACGGACGGCGCGGCGTTGCGCGCGTTGATCGAAGCTGAACGGCCGCATTTGATCGTGCCGGAAATCGAGGCTATCGCAACCGATACCCTCGCTGAAATCGAAGGCGAGCAGCTTGCCGTCGTGATCCCGACCGCGCGCGCGACGCAACTCACGATGAACCGCGAAGGCATTCGCCGTCTCGCCGCCGAAACGCTCGGCCTGCCGACGTCGCCATATGCGTTCGCCGAGTCGCTGGACGAGATGACGCCGGCCATCGGCAAGATCGGTTTTCCGTGTGTGGTGAAGCCGGTGATGTCGTCGTCGGGCAAGGGGCAGTCCGTGCTCAAAAGCGCCGCGGATATCGAACCGGCCTGGCAGCACGCCATGGCCGGCGGCCGCGTTAATCATGGGCGTGTGATCGTGGAAGGGTTTATCGACTTCGAGTACGAGATCACGCAGCTCACCGTGCGCGCGGTCAGTCCGGAAACGGGTGATCTGCAGACGTATTTCTGCGAACCGATCGGCCATGTCCAGGTGGCAGGCGACTATGTGGAATCGTGGCAACCGCAGGCAATGAGCGCTGCGGCGCTCGCAAAATCGCGCGATGTCGCGGCAAAAGTGACGACGGCCCTCGGCGGTCGCGGATTATTCGGGGTCGAATTGTTCGTGCGCGGCGACGACGTCTGGTTTTCCGAAGTCAGTCCGCGACCGCATGACACAGGCCTCGTCACGCTTGCCACGCAGCGTTTCTCCGAATTCGACCTGCACGCGCGCGCGATCCTCGGTCTTCCCGTCGATACAACGTTGCGTGCGCCGGGTGCATCGGCGGTGATTTACGGCGGATTGGACGAAACGGGCGTCGCGTTCGAAGGCGTCGCTGACGCGCTCGCCGTGCCTGATTCGGACCTGCGCCTGTTTGGCAAACCGGAAAGTTTTGCGAAGCGCCGCATGGGCGTCGCGCTTGCAACCGGACGCGATACCGACGAAGCGCGGGAACGCGCGAAGCTGGCCGCGTCTAAGGTAAGACCCGTCTCCACTCGATGACGGCAACACGCCGCTCGCGGCGGGCTTTTCGCGAGCGGCACGGAGGTTTCAAGTGAAATGGTGTGCAATGGTCGCGCTGTGCGCGACGTTGGTTGGTTTGGCTGGATGCGGCGTTGCGGCGGCGCCGTGCCGGGTGGCATCGGCGGGATTGAAGATGGTGCCGCTCGTTGGCCATGTGGCGGCGGCGCCAACCGATGCGTGCGCGGGCGTCATCGATCCTTGATGGATGTTGGAAGCGCAGTTTGAAGGCGTCGGCTGTTCCGGCTGACCGGTTTCGACGCCGCTCCGTGCATCCGATGCTTGGCCGTTGCACGGCTGGTTCACCGGGAAAGAGGTATCGAAAGGACAGAAAGATGAAGGATGGAAAGAAGAACGCGCTGTTTGAACCGATCGCACGAACGATCAGATCGATCGCTTGGACCGCCGGTACGCTGTGTTTGATATCCGTGACCCAGTCGGCTGTGGCCATGCCGCTGACCGTGCCGCAAATTCAGACCGCGACGACCAACACGCTGCGTTACGAATGCCGTGGCGGCAGCGCGTTGACCGTGCAGTACATGAACACGAAGAACAAGCAGAGTTTTGCGTTACTGACCGTCGATGGCCGGAAGATGTTGTTTGTGAATGTTCTGGCGGCATCGGGCGCGAAATACGTCGGCGATCACTACACGTGGTGGACCAAAGGCCCTGAAGGTTCGCTCACCGACGACACCGCCGATCCAAAGGCCCCGCCCATGCTTGCCGAGTGCAAGACGGGCAGCTAGCGACCCGTTCGGCAGCATGATGAAAAAAGGGCCCGTTCTGATTTGCGTCGGAACGGGCTCTTTGCATTCGATGTCCGATCCTTCAAGAACCTTAAACCCCGATACGCGTAAGGTTTGAAGGCTAACGCTCGCCAAACCTCAACCCGCGCCGTCGTCCGCGACATCGAATCGCTATCCGGAGTAAGGTTGTATTCGCGCGCGCAAACCGCGTGCGGTCAACTGACCATAAACGGACGGGCGGGTGCCGCGCGGCCTCATTCAGCAGCACCCGGTCCATTTCATCCCCGTCTTTTGCACGACATTTACCGTGCACGCCGTCCCAAGCGAGACTCTTCATGAAAGCATCGGATCTGTTCGTCAAAGCGCTGGAAGCAGAAAAAGTCGAATACGTATTTGGCATTCCCGGCGAGGAAAATCTCGATCTCCTTGAGTCGCTGCGCCGCTCCAAGATCAAGCTCGTCCTGACTCGCCACGAACAAGCTGCGGGTTTCATGGCCGCCACCTACGGCCGCCTGACGGGCAAGACCGGCGTGTGCCTGGCCACGCTCGGGCCCGGCGCGACCAATTTCGTGACCGCCGCCGCCTACGCGCAACTCGGCGGCATGCCCATGCTGATGGTGACCGGCCAGAAGCCGATCAAATCGAGCAAGCAAGGCAGTTTCCAGATCGTCGATGTCGTGCGGATGATGGAGCCGCTCACCAAATACACGCGCTCGATGGTGTCGATCGGCAATATTCCGGCGTCGGTGCGCGAGGCGTTCCGGCGCGCGGAAGAAGAGCGTCCGGGTGCCGTGCACCTTGAATTGCCGGAAGACGTGGCGCACGAAGAGGGCGACGGCGCGCCCATTCCGAAGAGTTTCAGCCGTCGTCCTGTTGCGGAGGAAAAGGCGGTGGAGCGTGCCGTCGAGGCGATCCGCGAGGCGAAATATCCGCTGCTGATGATCGGCGCGGGCGCCAATCGCAAGACCACGACGAAGATGCTGCGCGAATTTGTTGACCAGATTGGCATTCCGTTCTTCACCACGCAGATGGGCAAGGGCGTGATCGATGAATCGCACCCCATGTGGCTCGGCAACGCCACGCTCTCCGACGGTGATTTCGTGCATCGGGCGATCGATCACGCCGATTGCATCATCAATATTGGCCATGACGTGATCGAAAAGCCGCCGTTTTTCATGCGCAGCGGCGACGGCGATGAAAAGACCGTAATCCACGTGAATTTTCTGGGCGCCCAGGTCGATCCGGTGTATTTCCCGCAGATTGAAGTGGTTGGGGACATTGCGAACGCGGTATGGCAGATGAAGGAATTACTGAAAAAGAGCGAGCAAAGCTGGGATTTTTCGCGCTTCAAGATGATCAAGGAACATTTTGACGCGCAACTGGCGAAAGGCCAGCACGATGACCGGTTTCCGCTTTATCCGGTGAGGATCGTCAAGGACGTGTACGACACCATGCCCAAGGACGGCATCATTTGCCTCGATAACGGCATGTACAAGATCTGGTTCGCCCGTTATTACCGGGCGCACGAGCCGAATTCGATTCTGCTCGACAACGCGCTTGCATCGATGGGAGCGGGCCTGCCGTCTGCTATTGCAAGCAAGATCGTGCATCCCGACCGCAATGTCATGGCGGTCTGCGGCGACGGCGGTTTCATGATGAATTCGCAGGAAGTGGAAACGGCCGTGCGGCTGAAGCTCGATCTGGTGATTCTCCTGCTGCGCGACGATGCGTTCGGCATGATCCGCTGGAAGCAGGAAAACATGAATTTTCCGGATTACGGCATGACGCTGCAGAATCCCGACTTTGTCGCGTATGCGCAAAGTTATGGGGCGCATGGGCATCGGGTGGATTCGGCGGCGGCGCTCGCGCCTTTGTTGCGTGAGTGCTTCACGACGCCGGGCGTGCATCTGATCGATGTGCCTATCGACTATTCGGACAACGAGCGCGTGTTGAATCGCGAAATCAAACGGCTTAGCGCGCAACTTTGAGCCTATTCGGAGGCTGATATGTTGAAGAAAACCTATCCGTATTACTTGGCGAACGTCGCGGTCGCGGCGAACACAGACCTGGAAGTCACCGATAAATTCAGCGGCGAAGTGGCTACCCGCGTGGCCATGGCGGACGCGAAGGCAATCGACGAAGCCATCGGACACGCCGTTGCCGCCCAGCGCGCGATGCGGGAATTCAAGCCGTATCAGCGCCAAGCGGTGCTCGATCATTGCGTGAAGCGCTTTCGCGAGCGTTTCGACGAACTCGCCGAGGCGCTGTGCATCGAAGCGGGCAAGCCGATCAACGATTCGAAGGGTGAGGTCACGCGGCTTATCGATACCTTCAGGGTCGCGGCCGAGGAGTCGGTGCGTATTGACGGCGGCATGATCAACCTGGAGATTGCGCCACGCGCGGCCGGTTACCACGGCTATTACAAACGCGTGCCAATTGGCCCGTGTTCGTTCATCTCGCCGTTCAATTTCCCGCTGAATCTCACGGCGCACAAGGTCGCGCCGGCCATCGCGGCGGGTTGCCCGTTTGTGCTTAAACCCGCGAGCCGCACGCCCGTCGGCGCGCTCATCATGGGCGAAATTCTCGCTGAAACCGACTTGCCGAAAGGCGCGTTTTCGATTCTCCCGGCTCACCGCGACGGCGCGGATCTTTTCACCACCGACGAGCGGTTCCGGCTGCTGTCGTTCACCGGATCGCCGGCGGTCGGCTGGGAACTGAAGAAGAAAGCGGGCAAGAAGAAGGTGATCCTGGAACTGGGCGGCAACGCGGCGGCGATTGTCGATCGTGATCAGGCCGATCGGCTGGATTACGTGGTGGACCGGCTGGCGTTCGGCGCGTTTTACCAGTCTGGGCAGAGTTGCATCGGCGTGCAGCGGATCTTGATTCACGCCGATATCTACGACGCCTTGCGCGAAAAGCTTATCGCGAAAACGAAGTCGCTGAAAATGGGCGACCCGAAGGATGAAAAGACCTTCGTTGGCCCGATGATCTCGGAATCCGAGGCGAAGCGGCTGGCTGGCTGGATGGAAAGCGCTGTGGCGAGCGGCGCGAAAATCATCGCGGGCGGCAAGGTCGAGGGCGCAATGTTCGAAGCAACGCTGCTGGAAGGCGTGAAGCGCGACCAGGACTTGTACCGGAAGGAAGCGTTCGGGCCGGTCGCGATCCTTGAAAAGTTCACGGACTTCGGCCAGGCGCTCGAAACGGTCAATGACAGCGATTTTGGCCTTCAGGCGGGCGTGTTCACGGACAGTCTCACGAACGTGAATCTTGCGTGGGACGAACTGGAAGTAGGCGGTGTGGTGGTCAACGACGTACCGTCATTTCGCGTTGATAACATGCCCTATGGCGGCGTCAAGGATTCCGGGCTTGGCCGCGAAGGCGTGAAATACGCGATCGAGGACATGACGGAATTGCGTCTGATGGTCGTGAGGGACGTGCCGAAACCTGCGCAGAAACCCGCGCAGAAATCGAAATAGGCTGTTATAGCAACTGGGGTCGGGGCGCCGAGGTCCGTCTGGCCGGGCTTCCCGGTCGGGGCGCCGCACGAAAAGCGCCTCGCTGGTCGACGTGATGGAGAACGGGGGAGTGCTACAATAGCGGGCTTTCCCGAAGTCCGAACGCCTCACCCGGCGGGACTGGAAGCCGGACTAGAAACGGGTCGTTGGGCTGGCAGGTTGACGTCCTTTTGTGTCGATTGCCAAGATTTCATGCCCGCGGCGGTTGCCGTCATGGTCACGCAGCATTAGTACTTGCGTACTTGCCCTCCGTACTTAGCTGTTGGTTAGCCGCTGTTTAGCCGTTTGCACGCGCTTTGTACCGCTATACGTACTACGCCGTCCGGTTGAGTCAGACCGGATCAAGCGAGGATTCGCAGTGATCCAAACCCTGCGGGTCTGAAGTCCGCGCGTTGATCGTCGTTTGCCGGTTTGCATCGACGAAACACGCGGTTCTTCTTCATCCGATGTCCATGAGCGGTGGAATGACCGCTCGCGCGCCGCTCCGGCGCATTTTTAGCGAAAGCGAAAGCCACCAAAGTCACCATGTCCGATTCCGTCGCCACGAACCCGTCCGCCGCTTCATCCGACGCCGCACCCGGGGCTGATTCCAGCACTGAAGTTCAAGCGATTCCTGCCACGCCTGAAGTTCAAGCGAGTCCCGGCACGCCCGCTGCCGCGCTCGAGTTGGGCGCCACAGAGTCCGCTGTTGCCGGTCCCGTGCCCACGTTCGACCAGTTCGGCTTGTCCCCCGACATCCTGCGCGCGGTGGTCGATTCCGGCTACACGATCCCCACGCCGATCCAGGCGCAAGCTATCCCCGTGGTGCTGGCCGGCCGCGACATGATGGGCGCCGCGCAAACGGGCACGGGCAAGACCGCGAGCTTTTCGCTGCCGATCATCCAGCGCTTGCTGCCGATGGCCAGCACGAGCGCATCGCCTGCCCGCCACCCGGTGCGCGCGCTGATTCTCACGCCAACGCGTGAGCTCGCCGACCAGGTCGCCGCGAACGTGCAGGCGTATTCCAAGCACACGCCGTTGCGCAGCACGGTGGTGTTCGGCGGTGTCGACATGAACCCGCAATCGGAAGCGTTGCGCCGCGGTGTTGAAATTCTGATCGCCACGCCGGGACGCTTGCTTGACCACGTTCAGCAAAAGACGCTGAACCTTGGCCAAGTGCAGATTCTCGTTCTGGACGAAGCCGACCGGATGCTCGACATGGGCTTCCTGCCGGATCTGCAGCGCATTTTGAATTTGCTGCCGAAGGATCGCCAGACGCTGCTGTTTTCGGCCACGTTCTCGGGCGAAATCAAGAAGCTTGCAGCAACCTATCTGCGCAATCCGCAAACCATTGAAGTCGCGCGCAGCAATTCCACGAACGCGAACGTGCGGCAGATCGTTTTCGAAGTCGCGGAAAGCGATAAATCCGGCGCAGTGACGCAACTGATTCGTGAGCGCGGCCTGAAGCAGGTGCTGGTGTTCTGTAACAGCAAGATCGGCGCGAGCCGGCTGGCGCGCGTTCTGGAAAAAGACGGAATTATTGCGACGGCGATTCACGGCGACCGTACGCAGGGCGAGCGGATGCAGGCGCTCGACGCGTTCAAGAAGGGCGAGATCGAGGCGCTGGTCGCAACCGATGTAGCCGCCCGGGGACTCGATATCACCGACCTGCCGGCGGTGATCAATTTCGACCTGCCGTTTAGCGCGGAAGATTACGTTCACCGGATCGGCCGTACGGGTCGAGCGGGCGCAACCGGTGACGCTTTGTCGCTGTGCAGCCCGAATGAGCGCAAGCAACTCGCGGATATCGAAAAGCTGATCAAGCGGCCGCTGGAAGTCATGGTGCTGAAGGTCGACGTGCCGGTGCGGCGCGAAACGTCTTCCGCTCCGCGTCGCGAAGAACGCTCGGGCCGGCCGGAGCGCGGCGAGCATCGGCATGCGCGTAGCGAGGAACCGCGTCGTCGTTCGACGTCGTTCGAGCGTTCGCATACGCGTCAGCAACCTATCGACGATTTCTTCCTGAAGCCGTACGAGCCGTCGGCGGCATCGACGAGAAAAACGCAAGACGACGCCGCTGCGGAAGCCGAACGCAAAGCCACGCCGCGTCAGCCGCTGGCTGCGCTGCTCGGTGGCTTGGGTATGCCGCGGAGAACGCCTTCGGGGTCTTGAGGTTATTGAAGCAAGACGAGTGAACAAACGATTAAGCGGCAGAGATGCCGCTTTTTTGTTTTTTAACGGTCTGTTTTTAACGTCTATCTTTAACGCTTTATTCGGAACGCTAAGTCTCCAGTGCGCGGGCTTCGACGTTCGGCGATCACCGCTCCCCCTAAAACGACCGCTAAATCGCGAATCGCTTTGCCCACTGCGCCGTTACATCGGAGTAAAACGCTTCGAGCGAGCCGGCCGCGGAGGGATGCAGACCGAGATGCTTTGCCGCTTGCGTCAACTCAACCAGCGGGGCTCCGGTATCAAGCGCCGTTGCGCCCGTTTGCTTGCTGAGCTTCTCACCTAGCTCGTTCACGATGACGGGCACGTGCAGATAAGCGGGCGTTGAAACGCCCAGGCAGCGCTGCAGATAAATCTGGCGCGCGGTCGAGTCCAGCAGATCGGCGCCGCGCACGATATGCGTAATGCCAGCGTCCGCGTCGTCGACGACGACCGCCAGTTGATACGCCCACTCGCCATCGGCACGCTTGAGCACGAAGTCACCGACTTCGCCTGCCAGATCCTGCGTCTGCATCCCCTGCCAGCGATCCTTGAAGCTTAAAACAGCGGCGTTACCATCGGGAACGCGCATCCGCCACGCGCGCGGTGGTTTTCCATGCAGCCCGTCGCGGCACGTACCCGGATAAGCCAGCGTGGCGTGGCGAGTGTGGGTGTGGCGGGTGTGGCTGTGTGCGAGCGAATCAGCTATTTCGCGGCGCGTGCAACCGCACGGAAACACGAAGCCGGCGGTCAGCAGTTGCGCGAGGGCCTGCTGGTATGCAACCTCACGCTGACTTTGCCAGACCGGTTGTTCGGCGGAAAACATGCCGAACGTGCCCAGTGTGTCCAGGATTTCCGCGGACGCGCCCGGCACGGTGCGCGGACCGTCGATATCTTCAATCCTGATCAGCCACGTTCCGCGATGAGCCCGTGCATCGAGAAAACTCGCCAACGCGCTCACCAGCGAGCCGAAATGCAGCGGCCCCGTGGGTGAGGGCGCAAAACGGCCTCGATAGCCCGGTTCAGCGTTCATCCCGTCCGCCGACCCGTGAGTCTGGGTTGCAACGTCGCGACCATCAGGTTAACGCGGGACGCGCGACGAAAAGTGATGAACCGCTTACGTGCCGGAAGCCCCCGCATCCTATTCGTGCCGACTATGGTTCGGGCCGGGGAACGACGCCTGGCCGTCTGCCGTGATCGCTGCGTGCGCTTCGTCTGTATCGGTGGCATCGGCGGCATCGTCTTCCGTGCTTGGCGTGGCCGCTGCCGCTCGATCCTCGCCGTTCTGCGCAACCGGTGCGGGTTCAAGCGCGGCATTCAACGCCGTCCGGTGATCGAATACAAAACATTCGCCGTGATAATGCGCGCCGCCCACTTCCTCAAAGTATTTAAGGATGCCGCCCTCGAGTTGATAGACGTGGTCAATGCCTACTTCTTTCATGTGGATCGCCGCTTTCTCGCAGCGAATCCCGCCCGTACAAAACGACACCACCGTCTTGCCCTCAAGATCCGCGCGATGCTCCTCGATTACGCCCGGAAACTCGCTGAATTTCGCGATGCGGTAATCAAGCGCCTGATCGAACGTGCCGACGTCGACTTCGAACGCATTGCGCGTGTCGAGCATGACGACGGGACGGCCCTCGTCGTCATGTCCCCGATCGAGCCACGATTTCAGCGTGGCCGCGCCGACCGACGGTGCGCGGCCTAGTTCAGGCCTGATCGCCGGTTTTTTCATGGTGATGATTTCGCGCTTCAGCTTGACGAGCATCTTGCCGAACGGCTGGGTTTCCGAGACGCTTTCTTTGAACTCGAGATCGGCGAATTTGCCCTCGAAAAGCGGATCCGTACGAAGGTAGTCCATGAACGCGCCAATCTGCTCCGACTCGCCCGCGACAAACAGGTTGATGCCCTCCGGCGCGAGCAGGATCGTGCCGCGCAGGCTGAGCGCGGTGCACCGGTCGACAATCAGCGGACGCCAGTCGGCGCCGCTCTCGATGGTCACGAACTTATAGGCAGAAAGGTTGACGATGCTCATGACGCAAATGCTCTTAAAGTGCTGGAAAACGGGCGTTGCCGGAGGAAAAAACGGTTTCGACGAGCGCTTGAGGCGTTCACCGAATCCGTATTATCCCGCAAACGGCGCGCGCTTCCGACTCGACCGATCGGCCGATGACCCTGCGTCGATTCGGCACTATTTTCATACACCTTGATTAGCCTTGGCCGAATGGCTAACGCAGCCTTCGGGGCGAATTTCGCGAATAGGCGCATGTACAATATCGTTCATGTCAGATCCCCGCTTTGTCCATCTTCGTGTTCACTCCGAATTCTCGATTGCCGACGGCATCGTGCGCCTTGACGACGTCGTTAAAGCCGCTGCCAAGGACGGTCAGGGCGCGCTCGCGCTGACCGATCTCGGCAACGCTTTCGGCCTCGTCCGTTTCTACAAGGAAGCGCGCAGCAAGGGTGTCAAACCCATTGCCGGCTGCGACGTCTGGATCACCAATCCTGCAGATCGCGATAAACCCGCGCGTTTGTTGTTATTGGTGAAGAACCAGCGCGGTTATCTCAACCTGTGCGAGTTGCTGTCGAAAGCCTGGTTGACGAACCAATACCGCGGCCGCGCGGAAGTCGAATACGAGTGGCTGGAAGGCGGATTGTCTGAGGGTTTGCTGGCGTTATCGGGCGCGCAGTATGGCGACATTGGCATGGCATTCGCCGCCGGCAATGATCAAGCCGCGGAACGTCATGCGGAGCGCTGGGCCAAGCTCTTTCCAGGCGGGTTCTACATCGAATTGCAGCGTGCGGCACTGCCGGGCGGAGAAGCCTACATTCAGCAGGCCGTCGCGCTCGCCGCGAAGCTCAAGCTGCCGGTAGTCGCTACGCACCCGATGCAGTTCATGACGCCGGATGACTTCACGGCACACGAAGCCCGCGTATGTATTTCCGAGGGCGATATCCTCGCGAATCCGCGTCGTCAGAAGCGCTTCACGACCGAGCAATATTTCCGCACGCAAGAAGAAATGTGCGCGTCGTTCGCGGACATTCCGTCGGCGTTCGCCAACACGGTCGAAATTGCTAAGCGATGCAACCTGAAGCTGGAACTCGGCAAGCCGAAACTGCCGTTGTTCCCGACACCCGACGGCATGTCGCTTGACGACTACCTCGTGCATTTGTCGAAGGAAGGTCTCGAGAAACGGCTGATCCAGCTTTATCCCGACGAAGCCGCGCGCGAAGCGCAGCGCGAGACGTATTACGCGCGCCTGGAATTCGAGTGCAAGACTATTATTGGCATGGGCTTTCCGGGCTACTTCCTGATCGTCGCCGACTTCATCATGTGGGCGAAGAACAACGGCGTGCCGGTCGGGCCGGGCCGTGGATCGGGCGCCGGTTCGCTGGTCGCATACGCGCTGTTCATTACTGACCTCGACCCGCTCAAATACAACCTGCTGTTCGAACGTTTCCTGAACCCGGACCGTGTGTCGATGCCTGACTTCGACATCGACTTCTGTCAGGAAGGGCGTGACCGCGTCATTCAGTACGTGAAGCAGAAATACGGCGCGGACGCCGTGTCGCAGATCGCAACCTTCGGCACGATGGCGGCGAAAGCTGCCGTGCGCGATATTGGCCGGGTGCTTGATCTGGGCTACATGTTCACCGATGGCATTGCCAAGCTGATCCCGTTCAAGCCGGGCAAGCATGTGACCATCGCGGATGCGTTGAAGGAGGAGCCCACGCTGCAAGAGCGCTTCGACAACGAAGACGAAGTGCATCAGCTGATCGAACTCGCGCAGCGCGTGGAAGGGCTGACGCGCAACGTCGGCATGCACGCGGGCGGCGTGCTGATCGCGCCGGGCAAGCTCACGGACTTCTGCCCGCTGTACACGCAGGGCGAAGACGGTGGCGTGGTCAGTCAGTACGACAAGGACGACGTGGAAGCGGTCGGGCTGGTGAAGTTCGACTTCTTGGGTTTGACCACGCTCACCATTCTCGATTGGGCTGAACGGTATATCCGTCGACTGGATCCATCGAAGGAAAACTGGAACTTGTCGCAGGTTCCACTCGATGATCCCGCTTCGTTCCAGATCCTCAAGAAAGCCAATACGGTGGCAGTGTTCCAGCTGGAAAGCCGCGGCATGCAAGGCATGCTGAAGGACGCGCAGCCTGACCGTTTCGAGGACATCATCGCGCTCGTGGCGTTATATCGCCCGGGCCCGATGGACCTGATCCCGAGCTTCTGCGCGCGTAAGCACGGCCGCGAAATCGTGGAGTATCCGGACCCGCGTGTTGAGTCCGTCCTGAAAGAGACCTACGGCATCATGGTCTATCAGGAGCAGGTGATGCAGATGGCGCAGATCATCGGCGGATATTCGCTCGGTGGCGCCGACTTGCTGCGTCGCGCGATGGGTAAGAAGAAGGCCGAGGAAATGGCCGAGCATCGCGAACTGTTCCGGCAGGGCGCGGCCAAGAATGGACTGACGGCCACCAAAGCCGACGAAATCTTCGACTTGATGGAGAAGTTCGCCGGCTACGGTTTCAACAAGTCGCACGCGGCGGCGTACGCGTTGCTCGCGTATTTCACGGCATGGCTCAAGGCGCATCATCCGGCCGAATTCATGGCGGCGAATATGTCGCTCGCCATGGACGACACGGACAAGGTCAAGATCCTGTTCGAGGATTGCATCGTCAACAAGATGGCCGTGTTGCCGCCGGACATCAACCAGTCAGCGTACCGTTTCGAGCCGGTGGCCGAAGCTAACGGCACGCGTTCGAAGACCATTCGATACGGCCTCGGCGCGGTGAAGGGCAGCGGGCAGAGCGCTATCGAAGAAATCTTGCGCGCGCGGGAAGAAGCGCCATTCACCGATCTCTTCGACTTCTGCATGCGGGTGGATCGGCGCATGGTGAACCGGCGCACGGTGGAAGCGCTGATCCGTGCCGGCGCATTCGATTCGCTGCACGAAAACCGCGCGCAATTGATCGCATCGGTGTCGCTTGCAATGGAAGCGGCCGATCAAGCCGCGGCCAATGCAATGCAGTCCGGTCTCTTCGACATGGGCGACGAACCCCAGCAAGGCCATGAGCTTCTCGACGAACCCATGTGGTCGGACAAAAAGCGTTTGCAGGAGGAGAAGAGCGCGCTGGGCTTCTACCTGTCAGGCCATCTTTTCGACGCCTACAAGACCGAAGTGCGGCGCTTCGTGCGCCAGAAGATCGGTGAATTGAAGGAAGGGCGCGACAAGCTTGTTGCAGGTGTGATCACGACCATGCGAACGCAGATGACCCAGCGCGGCAAGATGCTGATCGTGAATCTGGACGACGGCACCGGCCAGTGCGAAGTGACCGTATACAACGAGCAGTTCGAAGCGAACAAGGCGCTCTACAAGGAAGACGAGTTGCTGGTCGTGCAGGGTCAGGCGCGCAATGACGCATTCACCGGCGGCATTCGCTTCACGGTGGAAGCGGCAATGGATCTCGAACGCTCACGCAGCCGCTATGCGCAGGCGGTGAAGGTGGAAATGAACGGCAACGCCGACGCGCTGCGGCTTAAGAAGGTGCTCGAAGCGCATAGCGCGCCGCCTGAACAAGCAGCCGCGCCGGCAGCGGTGCAGGCTCCGTCGCGCGGAGGCTCGCGAGGAGGCGGGGACCGTGACGGCGGCCGTGGCCAGCGGCCACCGGTGCAGATCCCGAATGGCCTGAACGTGAGCATTGTGTATCGCAGCGAGCATGCGGAGGGTGAAGTGCGGCTCGGCGACGCGTGGCGCGTGAAGCCGACCGACGATCTCATTACGGCATTGCGCGGCGAATTCGCGGGAAGCTCCATCGAAATTGTGTATTGATGCGCGCCGGGATGAAAATCGCCGTCTCCGCCAACGCGCTAAAACTCAGCGGCGGACTTGAACGTTACGCGCTAGACCTGATTCGAGGGCTCAACGCGGCCGGATTCACCGGCGAGCGCAAGCCGGTATTTTTCGCGCGGAAGATTGATACATCGCAGCCGGAAAGCCAGATGGTCGATGCGCGCCGGATCAACGTGTCGTTCCTGCCTTCCAGGCTGCGCGACACGTACTACAACTGGGCGCTCAAACGGGCGCGCAAGAAAGCGCAGGTGGATCTGCTGATTGGCTGCAATCGTGTGGAGTCCTCCGAGATAGCGATTTGCGGCGGTACGCATATCGGCTTTCTCGCCGCGACCGGCCGGCGCGAGCGCCCCTCGGACAGCCGCCAGATAACGCTGGAGCGTTTGCAATACGAGCAAGCCAGCGTGATCGTCGCGCACTCGGAAATGATGCGAGACGAACTGCGCTCGCTCTACGGTGTGGCCGACGCAAAAATCCGCGTGCTTTATCCGCCGGTGGACGGCACGCGGTTTTCTCCTGTGCTCGGAGCGAAACGCAGCGAGCTGCGCAAGCAGTTTGGTTTCGCCGATCACGAAATCGTCCTGCTGTTTCCGTCGAGCAGCCACGAGCGCAAGGGCTTGCCGCTGATTGAGGCGGCGCTGCGTGACAGCGGCCTGCCGGTGGTTGTCGCGGTTGCCGGTCGGCCGCCCGCGCAGACCTCAACGCAGGTGCGATACATTGGTTATGCGAAGAATATCGAGGACGCTTATCGAGCTGCGGATTTCACCGTGTTGGCCTCGAAGTACGAGCCGTTCGGGTTGGTGGGTATCGAATCCGTGATGTGCGGGACGCCGGTGATTTTCCCGACTAGCGTAGGCTGTTGCAGCGCGATTGCAGGGAACGCGAAGTTTACCTTCCGGCCAGGCGATGCAGATGGCCTGCGGCACGCCGTCCAACGCGCCCTCGATGCAAAAAATATCAACGTGACGGCGGCATCCATTCTTTATGACACAAGCATTGCCGCGCACATTGCGTCGTTGCTGACGCTCGCCGAGGGCGTAGTTGCCGACGTGCCGGTCAGCGCATCCGGTTCAATTCAGCGAGCTTGAGAAACCGGTAATACACGGTCTGCGCATTGAACACGGCAATCATGAAACCCGCGCGGCCGTCGAGAAAACCGCGTCGCAGAACGTAGGTGCGAACAAAGGCCCACGCTCCGCGCAGCACTGCAGTGCCCAAACTGCCGCGTTTGCCCGCCGCGTGGCGTTGACGCGCCCCGGCCGTGGAGTAGTTATCCAGCTTGCGCAAGACGGTCTCGAAGTCCTCGTAGGAATAGTGCATCAGCGTGCCCTGCAGACGCGCGACCCTGGTTGCATCCGGATTCGTCAGCACTAGCCGCTCGTGCACGAGGTCATCGGAGAAACGGGCTGTGCCGCGTTTGAACAAACGCGGAATCCAGTCCGGATACCAGCCGCTGTGCCGCACCCATTGCCCGCAAAAATTCGACAGCCGGTCGACCGCGTAGACATCGGCTTGCGGCTTTGAAAGCGCTGCACGGATCGCGGCGCCCAATTCCGGCGACACCACTTCGTCGGCGTCAATAGACAATACCCAGTCGGTCGTGAGCGAATCGAGCGCGCGATTTTTCTGCGGCCCGAACCCCGGCCAGTCGCGCGCCTCGATCACGCGCGCGCGATGCGCCTCCGCTATGCCGGCGGTTGCGTCGGTGCTGCCGCCGTCGATCACGACGATTTCATCGGCGAAGGAAACCGCCTCGAGACACTGCGCGAGGCGTGCGGCTGCATTGAAGGTAATGAGGGCAATACCGAGCGTTGGACGAGTCATGGGGCGTAAGCGTGGAGTATGCGAATTGCTAAAATTTGATGCGAAAAGTTTCAGCGGTGAATGCTGCGTTTATAGTCGCGGTCTCGTTGCGTTGTCACGTCCCTAACAGGGCGTGCCAAGCTCAGTGAGGCCGGGTGAATTTACGCCATACGCGTTCCGCATCAATCTTGGCCGCCCGGCCACCGTTATACCAGACCAATAGCACCATGCCCCGGTCGGAAGGGGCATAAGCCTGAAAAACCGCGGACCGCCGTGAGCCCGAATGCGCTGCCGGAAAAAACGCAACGCGGGCACGCAAACGTGAGCAGCTTGGCGCGCGAGATTCAGCGCACGAACAGGGCGCCGGAAGTAGACGAAAAGCACACGAAACGCAGGGTCTGCAACTCCGAATCCCGCGTTCGGCGCCATTCACCTTGAGACTATCAAGATTCACTCGGAGTTCGCCATAGTAATGAAACCGCTGAGAATTCTGCACAGCGAATCGTCCAACGGGTGGGGCGGTCAGGAACATCGGACGTTCAAGGAGATGCTCGCGCTGCGCGAACGCGGTCATACGCTCGAACTGGTGTGCGTGCCGGGCGCGCGGCTTGGCGAGCGTCTTGGGGCGGAAGGTTTTACGGTCCACACCACGGCCATGCGTTCAGGTGTCGACGTCAGCGCGGTTGCGCGCATGCGGCACATTCTCAAGCAAGGTCGCTTCGATGTGCTAAACACGCACAGTGGCCGCGACAGCCTGCTCGGCGGCGCTGCCGCACGGCTCTCGGGCACGCCGCTGATCGTGCGGACCCGGCATCTGGCGCTCGCCATTACGTCGCGGGCGACCTACACGTGGTTGCCGCACAAGGTGGTGGCGGTGAGTCAGTCGGTGATGCGTTACCTGGTGTCCGCGGGCGTGCCGCAGAAGGATATCGTCACGATCTATACGGGCATCGTCAAGTCGCCGCCTGTGAGTCGCGAGCGCTCCACGTTGCGGGCGGAACTAGGTCTTGGCGAGGACGCCGTGATCGCGGGCACGGTGGCGATCTTGCGCGACAAGAAGGGGCATCCCGACCTGATCCGCGTCGCGAAACCGTTGATCGAACAGCGGCCGAACCTCCATTTTGTGTTCGCCGGCGACGGTCCGCTCTTCGACGAAATCCGCGCGAACGTGCAGGCGCAAGGTCTTGGCCGCCACATCCATCTACTCGGCCTGCGCCGCGATATTCCGAACGTGTTGGCGGGCTTCGACCTGTTCGTGCTGCCGACGTATCAGGAGGCGCTGGGTACGTCGTTTATCGAGGCCATGGCAGCCGGCCTTCCGGTGATCGGGACGGCGGTGGACGGCGTGCCAGAAGTGATCGATGACGGCGTGAACGGCCTGCTCGTGCCCGCGCACGACGACCGTGCGCTGGCCGCGGCGCTGCTGCGTCTCGTCGACGCCCCCGACGAACGCCGCCGCATGGGCGAAGCCGGATTGCGGACCACGCAGACGCGCTTTTCCGTCGATACCATGGCTAGCGAGATGGCCGCGTTCTACCGAAGCAGCTTGAGCGAGCGAGGCGCTGCGTGAGCACGACGCTGAGTACGACGCTGAGTACGGCACTGGAAACGACGCTGAAAACGGCACGTGCAGTGCCCGTGCTGATGTATCACCACGTGAGCCCGGCGCCCGGCGCAGTGACGGTGTCGCCTGTGCATTTCGCGGATCAAATGGCCATGCTTGCGCGTGAGGGTTACACCACGCTCGGCGCGCGGGCGTTCAGCGAGTATCTGGCGGGCCAGCCTGTGCCGGCGAGGTCGGTCGTGCTCACCTTCGACGACGGTTATCTCGATAACTGGATTCACGCGCATCCGGTGCTTGCCGAACACGGTTTTACCGCGCTCGGATTCCTTGTAACGGGCTGGGTGAACAGCGGCCCCGTGCGCCCGAATGCGGTCGACTCAGCGTCTTCCCTTAACCTGCTGGGCCACTCGGAAGCGAAGGCGGCGATCGAGGCAGGCGAGTCCGACCGGGCCATCCTGCGCTGGTCGGAAATCGATGCAATGCGTCAAGCCGGGACCTTCGAGTTTCACAGCCACACGCACACGCATACGCGCTGGGACCGTGTAAGTGTTAATTCGGCCGCCAATCCAGCCACCAAACGCGCGAACCTGCGCAACGACTTGCTGCAGGCACGGGCGGCGCTCACCGAGCACCTTGGGAGCGTATCGGATCATCTCTGCTGGCCGCAAGGCTATTTCGATACCGACTACGTGGAAGAAGCGCACGCGGCGGGTTTTCGTCATCTGTACACCGTCGAACCCGGCACCAACCGGCGTCACGGCAATCCCGCGCGCATCTTGCGGCTGGATGTGCGCGACAAGCCGGGCACATGGCTGAAAAGCCGTCTGTGGGTGCATAGCCGACCGCTTCTCAGCGGCCTTTACCTGAAAATCAAATGACGGCCTTCGGGCGGATTTCCCGCCCGCTGCTGACCCTCCGGGCGCTGCCTTCGGGCGCGCCCGTCATGACCATTCTGAGCACTTTTCCGAGCACTTATCGCCATGCATGATCGCCACGTCTCCGTCATTGGCCTGGGCTATGTAGGTTTGCCCGTCGCCATTGCATTCGGCCTGCAACGCCGCACGATCGGTTTCGATACAAGCCCGGCCCGGCTAGCCGATCTGCGTGCGGGCCTCGATCGCAATGGCGAAACCAGCCGCGATGAACTGAGCGCGGCTCATCTGGAACTAACCGATAGCATCGAGATGCTCCGTCAGGCCAATTTTCATATTGTCGCGGTGCCCACGCCAATCAGCTCCGGCGCGCAACCGGATCTGATGCCGGTGAAACAGGCGTCCGAAACGGTCGGCCGGGCGCTCAAACGCGGCGA
Organism: Burkholderia sp. S171; assembly: GCF_009766085.1. Classification (GTDB taxonomy): domain Bacteria; phylum Pseudomonadota; class Gammaproteobacteria; order Burkholderiales; family Burkholderiaceae; genus Caballeronia. The sequence goes on from NZ_LMUF01000030.1 coordinate 412,986, forward strand.
CGTGGTGGTGTACGAATCGACCGTCTATCCCGGCGTCACCGAGGAAATCTGCATCCCGATCCTCGAGCGTGAATCGGGCCTCAAGCTGGGCGTGGATTTCACGGTGGGCTACAGTCCGGAGCGCATTAATCCCGGCGACAAGCAGCACACGTTTCGCAATATCGTGAAGATCGTGTCCGGCTCGGATCCCGCGACGCTTGATCTGGTGGCAAAGGTCTATAGCTCGGTGGTGACAGCCGGTGTGTACCGTGCCGGTTCGATCAAGGTGGCTGAGGCCGCGAAGGTCATCGAGAATACGCAGCGCGACCTGAATATTGCGCTGATGAACGAGGCGGCCATCATCTTCGATTACCTCGACATCGACACCCGCGAAGTCCTGGACGCCGCCGGCACCAAGTGGAACTTCCTGAATTTCACGCCGGGACTGGTGGGCGGACATTGCATTGGGCGTGGATCCGTATTATCTGACGCACAAGGCGCAGGTCTCCGGTTATACGCCGCAGGTGATCCTGGCCGGGCGGCGCGTGAACGACGGCATGGGCCGTTTCGTGGCCGATCGCGCCGTGAAGACGCTGATCGGGACGGGCCGCGCGCCGCTGCGTGCAAAGGCGACCGTGCTCGGGCTGACGTTCAAGGAAAATTGTCCGGATTTGCGCAATTCGAAAGTGATCGATATCGTGCATCACCTGCAAGACTACGGGCTCGATGTTCAGCTTCACGATCCGCTTGCGGATGCGGTGGAAGCCTTCGATGAATACGGCGTGACGCTGACGAGTTTCGACGCGCTGGAGCCCGCCGATCTGATCGTGCTGGCGGTGCCGCATCGCGAATTCCTGTTGAAGCAGGATGCGTTGCTGGCGCTGGCGACCCCAGGCGCCGTGTTCGCCGATGTCAAGTCCAGCTTGCCGCTTGACGCCATCAGCGCGGCGGGTCTTGTAGTATGGCGATTATAAAAACCCGTAAAATCCGGGCTCCCCACGACCAACCGGCATAATCTCGATTTCACGTAGGAACGCCACCCGATGAGCCGACTTTCCGGACGCGTGCGCATCTTCGCCCGCGCGTTGCCCCGGCTGGCGTTGAAGCCGTTGCGCCGCAAGCCTCAGGCCTTGAAGCGCATTCTGATTGCGCACCATTTGCTGCTCGGCGACACGCTTCTGCTGACGCCGCTCGTCGCGAAACTACGCGCACAATATCCCGATGCGCAGATCGTTTTGACCTGTCCCAAGCCGATCGTGCCGCTCTATGCGGGCAGGCCATTTGGCATCGACGTCATTCCGTTCGATCCGCGCGATTTCCGCTCGGTCAATGCGGTGCTGCGTTCGGGGCCGTACGATCTCGGCATCGTGGCCGGGGACAATCGACACGCGTGGCTTGCGTTGGCGGCGGGGTGCCGCTGGATCATCGGACACGCTTCGGACACGCCGGCCTGGAAAAACATGCCGATGAACGAAGTCGTGCCGTATCCCGACGCGCCCGCGGCATGGGCGGATCTCGCAACTGACCTGGTGGCCGGTCCGCCGCCACGGCCGTATCGGGTGAGCGACTGGCCGGCGCCTGCGTCCGCCGCGTTTTCAGACCCTGACGCGCGCGTGTTGCGAAGTCCTTACGTGGTGTTACATCCGGGGGCGAGCACGGCGGTCAAACGCTGGCCCGATGACCGCTGGAAAGCACTGGCGGCGTTTGTCGAAGCACGGGGTTTCACGCCTGTGTGGAGCGGCGGCCCGAGCGAGACGGCGCTGATCGATGCCATCGATCCCGATGCCCGCTATCCGAATTTCGCGGGCCGGATTGATCTGGGGCAGGTGTGGCATCTGTTCGCTGGCGCGCGTGCAATCGTCTGTCCAGACACGGGCGTCGCGCACCTCGGGCGTCTGACCGGCGTGCCGACGGTTGCATTGTTCGGCCCTGGTAACGCATTGATACATGGCGCCGGAAATTACTGGCGCGATGCGCCGTTCATGCCGGTTACTATCGCGGACATGCCGTGCCGCGATGAGCCGAATATTTTCAGACGGCACGTGGCTTGGGCTCGCCGCTGTGACCGCAACACGACTACCTGCGTCGCGTGGCGCGGTGACCATGCGGACTGCATGGGATTTATTTCGCTTGAGGTCGTCTGCAACAGCTTGCAGTCGGTCCTTCCGGGAGTGCAATGACGAAGACGTGCAGGCAGGTGGAACGCGTTCTGTGGGTGGCGTGTCCAGTGATTTTGTTTGTCGCGATGTTCGCTCACATGACTGCGCTTGAGAACATGGCGCTGGTGTTGGTGGGCATCGGCACGATCGCCGCGGCGTGTTCTTCGGAACGGCCGTCGCCGCTGCACTGGCCGCTGCTGTGGCCTATTGTTGTCTGGAGTGCGTGGGCGCTGGCGTCGATCGCGTGGTCGCCTTATCCGCGTGACAGCATGCACGCGTGGCTCGACGAAGTGTTGTATCCGCTGGTGTCGTTTTTTGCGTTCTGGCTGATGGGCACGCGCACGACCAAGCCCGAGCGGATGGTATTGATCAATTGGGTTGCCTGCCTGTTGCTGGCCGCCGGCAGCCTGTATTACTGGGGCCGTTTGCAGCCGCCCACGAATCCCGCTGACCTCCTTCTCCACTATTACAACCGCGTCGGCCACTCAAGCACGCTTGCCATCTTTTCGATGACGCTCTTCACCGGTCTGATGCTGAACCGCCGCTGGTGGCCAATTGGCCTGAGCGGGCTGGTGCTGGCGCTGGTGATCGGGCTGGCAACGCTCAACCGTTTCTTTTGGCCGGCCGCGGCCGTGACGCTCGTGATTGCGTGTTACCCGTTGTACCGCAAGCACTTGTTGGTTGCGGGCGTGTGCGTGATGGTGATCTGCGTGGCGGCAGTCGGCACGCTCGAACTGAGCGCGCGGCTTCGCTACGGCCACACCATGCCAAAACCTGCTGCAAGGGAATTGAAGGTGGGCGGCGACCAGGTGTACGTCCCTGAGGCGCTCGCGGGCATTGGCGACGTCATGTCTTCCGATACCCGTCCCAAACTGTGGGCGTTCTACGGCCGGGAAGGCGAGGCGCATACGTGGACGGGCATTGGTTTCGGCAAGCCGCTGCCGGGGCGCGTATTTCAAAGCGAAATACCGCCCGCGCTGCTGGAGACGGAACCCCAGGCGTTGACGCATGCCCACAACCTGTTTCTGAATACCTGGCTGGAGACGGGAATCGTGGGCGTGGTGCTGGAAGCGGCGCTGCTGATTGCGTTGATCCAGCGTTTCTGGCGGCTGCGGCATGTGGTGCCCTGGCTGAGTGCGGCGGGCATGGCGCTGGTTATCGGCATGATTACAAAGAATTTCACCGACGACTTCATGTGGCAGACCACCGCGCTTGCCTTCTGGTGTTTTTCAGGCTTCCTGCTCGGTCGCGGCGAACGCTTGGCGGGGCGGGTGGCGCCGGCACGACGGGCTTTATCGCAGCAGTAGGGGCGGACCTTTCAACCGTGTTGCCGCCCTCGCCCGGACAAGTCCCTTAATGAGACAAGAGGGTCCGGCGCATTACAATGGCGGTTTGCCGTGCCGGCGGGATTCAGCGCGCTCAGAGCCGCTCGGGCGCAGGTTCAGTCCTGCTCCGCTTGCCGTCCGACCCACGGATACACAAATACTCGGACACACGACTAAGGACACCTTTTGAGTCAGAAGCCCACCTTGAGCAAAACGATCGGCAGCGGGCAGACCACGTCGCCGGCCGCCGTGATGCGCCGGCTCTGGCCGTACATCCGCCCCCTGATCTGGATTGTCGCGCTCGGCCTGATCGCCATGGGTTTCGTCGCGGCGAGCGAGGCCGGCATTCCCATGCTGCTCAAGCCGCTGCTCGACCACGGCTTTGGCGCGAAAGGCAGCGCCAGCGCCAAGTGGATCGTCCCGGGCGCGGTGGTGGGCCTCGCGGTCGTGCGGGGCGGGGCGCAATACGCGTCGGGATACTTGCTTGCCTATGTCACCAACAAGATCCTGCTCGAACTGCGCCTGAAGATGTTCGACCGGATGATCCATACCAGCGCCGGTTTCTTCCAGCGGGAAACGGCCAGCACGATCATCAATGCCATCGTGTTCGAGGTGAACCAGATCCTCAACGTGCTCCAGAGCGTGGTCGTCACGCTCGTGCGCGACTCGCTGACTGTCGTGTTCCTGCTCGGCTACCTGTTCATCCTCAACTGGCGGCTGACGCTGGTGATCGCGGTGATCCTGCCGGCTATCGGCTGGCTGGTAAGCAAGATCAATCGACGGCTGCGGCGGCTTAATCGTGAATCGCAGTTGCTGACGAATGAGCTGTCGTACATCGTGGAAGAGACCGTTGGCGGTTATAAGGTCGTCAAGGTGCATAACGGCCAGCGCTACGAAAACGACCGTTTCACCGAAATGAGCAATCGCCTGCGCGGTTACCAGATGCGCATGACAGTGTCCGGCGGCCTCGCGCAGCCGCTTACGCAGTTCCTGGCATCGATTGCACTGGCCATTGTGATCACCATCGCCGTGGTGCAGTCGGCGAACGACCAGACGACCGTCGGCGGGTTCGTGGCGTTCGTCACGTCCATGCTGCTGGTGATCTCGCCGCTCAAGCACCTGATCGATATCAACCAGCCGTTGCAGCGCGGCATGACGGCGGCGGAACTGATCTTCGGTCTGATCGATGAACCCGTCGAGCCCGAAGGCGGCGGGCGGCCGCTCGAGCGCGCCAGCGGCGAGGTGGAATTCCGCGAGGTATCGTTTAGTTATGGAACGACCGGGACACCCACGCTCGATGCCATCTCGTTCAAGATCGCGCCCGGCGAAATGGTGGCGCTGGCCGGTGCATCGGGAAGCGGCAAGACCACGCTGGTCAACCTGCTACCGCGTTTCTTCGATCCCGCCAGCGGTGCAGTACTGGTCGACGGCGTGCCGCTCACCGAGTACAGCCTGCACGATTTGCGTGGACAAATGGCCATGGTGAGCCAGGACGTGGTGCTCTTCAACGACACGATCGCCGCCAACGTCGCGTACGGCCAGACGCCGGATCGCGAGCGGGTGATGGCGGCGCTGGCGGCGGCGAATCTCGCCGATGTCGTCGCGGCCATGCCTGAAGGCGTGGACACGCGCGTGGGCGGCAACGGCATGCGTTTGTCGGGCGGGCAGCGGCAGCGGCTGGCGATTGCTCGGGCAATCTACAAGGACGCGCCTATTCTTATCCTCGATGAAGCTACTTCCGCGCTCGATTCCGAGTCTGAACGGCACGTGCAGGAAGCCCTCGAAACGCTGATGAAGGGTCGCACGACGCTGGTGATTGCGCACCGCCTTTCGACCATTGAACGTGCGGACCGGATTCTGGTGATGGACGCCGGGAAAATCGCGGAGCACGGCAGCCACGCCGAGTTGCTGCGCCAGAACGGGCTGTACGCGAACCTTCATCGGATCCAGTATCAGCAGCAGGCAGCCTGACGTTTTTTGGGTTTAATCGATGCGCGCCTCTGGTCGGTACGATCAGAGGCGCATTTTGTTTTGGGAAGCTTGGAAGGACCGGTCGTGTCCTGCACGGCGGATGTATTTCCGCGTAGCCGGGAAGGCTGGCCGTGCCTGACGATGCCCTGAACCTTAACGCGCTCGCGAATCAATCGACCCATCGCACTACGGAGGAACAGCCGCCCCAGACCCGGCCGTAGCGCGCTTTTGCATCTTCTTGCGATACATCAACGTCCATGCCGTGAGCGCGCCATAGATCGCGTAACCAATGAACGGCGACACGACCAAAAAACGCTCGATCGGCCAGTGCCACGCCAGCCAGCTTCGAAGCGCATTTTCGCCCGTCAGGCCGAGACCCCACACGCCCGTCATCAGGCGAATCGATCGACGCAGCGCGGGCCGCTCGTTCCAGAGCGCTTCGAAGCGTGCCGCGCCGCCTTCGCCTTCCCGCGCGACGGTTGCTCTAGCGAGATAAAAGGTGAGCGGACGCCGCATGGCGAGGGACAGCAGGAACACGACGCCGATAGCACCGGAGGCCATCGATTCACGCATCAGCAGCAGCCGCGGACTGCCGCCGAGCGCCATCAGCACGATGGACAACACGATCCCGAGCAGGACCAGCACGCTGAGGGCATCGACGCGACGGGTTCTCGCAAACTCCACGAGACTCCACACGACAGGCGGCACCGCCGATGCATACAGCGCGCCAAGCTCGCCCCAATGCGGCAACGCGAGCCGATACGCAAGCCACGGCAGGATGAGATTGACGCCGAGTTCAACGACAAGACCTGCGCGTATCTTCATCTTCATGACGAAAGAGAGAGGGGACGCACTAAGGGTAGCCATGAAGGCGGCGCGAAGTGAGCAACCCTCATTGCGTGAACACGGACACGACGATCGCCAGCCACAGCGCCCCTACGCCGCCCAAAAATGCGTGACGGGCGAGACGCAGGCGGGATTCATCGTCGGGCTGCTTTGTGGGAGACGTGGCGAGCCAAGGGACAGAACCCAGGCACGCGAAACCGGCGAGTGCGAGCAGGGCGACGGAGACATCACCGGAGTGCCAATGCGAGCCTTCGTGGATACCCCAGTAACCAAGGAACACGATACCGATGGAAAACACCGTCGATGCGGCTGAACTGAGCGCCTGAACGGATCCTGCTGGAAATTGCATGACATGCCTCCTGACACGCGAGAAAGTACGCGAGGTGCCGCCATCATAGGGGAATCGTATCGGTTGAAAGGGATGCTGCATCGCGCACGAAGCGATCCCCTGCCGCGTTATCCCTCTCGCGAGCCTTGAACGTCGCGACGCGGCGCCTCGGACTCGACATTTGCCGTGACCTTTTCCTGAGTCATCGACTTCATCCGGTTTTGAATAAACCGTTGCCCCGAGACGACGATATAAAACGCCAGCGGCGTGAACACCAGCCCCAGCACGGTCGCCGTAATGGCCCCGCCGAACACACCGGTCCCGATCGATCGCCGGCTTTCCGCCCCGGCGCCGCTCGACACGAGCAAAGGCACGACGCCCAGTAAAAACGCCGCCGATGTCATCACGATCGGCCGGAAGCGCGCACTCGCCGCGGCGACAATTGCGTCCTTCAGCGGCGCGCCATCGGCGTAGAGCGTGCGCGCGAACTGCACGATCAGAATCGCGTTTTTCGCCGATAACCCGATCACGGTGATCATGCCGACCTTGAAATAGACATCGTTCGGCATGCCGCGCAGAAGCATCGCGATCACTGCGCCAATCACGCCCAGTGGCACGATCGTCAGCACCGCAAGCGGAATGGTCCAGCTCTCGTAGAGCGCCGCGAGCGCCATGAAGACGGCCAGTAGCGACAAGCCGATCAGTATCGGCGTCAGGCGGGCGGCACGCGTTTCTTCAAGCGCCGAGTCGGTCCAGTCGTAGCCCACGCCCACCGGCAGCGCTGCTGCGAGCCGCTCCATCTCGGCCATCGCCGCGCCGGAACTCGTGCCGTCGGCGGGACGGCCGCTGACATCGAGTGAAGGCGAACCGTTGTAGCGCGTGAGGACGGTTGGCCCGGTCGTCCAGTGCAGCGCCGCCACGGACGATAACGGCACCATCTGCCCGGCGGCGTTACGCACCGAGAGGTTCATGAGACTGTCTTCGGTCATGCGCGACGACGCGTCGGCTGCGACCATCACGCGGCGCATCCGGCCGCCTGACGGGAAGTCGTCGATATACGACGAGCCAAAGGTGTTCCCCAGCGCATCGCCGATCTTGTCGAACGAAACGCCCAGCGCATAAGCCTTCGCGCGGTCGACGTCCAGCACGATGCGCGGCGCGTCCGGCAGCGCTTCCGAACGCACATCGGCGAAAGCGGGATTGTTGCGAGCCCGCTCGAAGAGTTGCTCGCGCGCGGCGGTCAGCGCGGCAATGCCAACGCCGCCGCGATCTTCCAGCCGCATCACGAACCCTTCCGAATGGCCCATGCCGGGCACGGACGGCGGCATCTGCGCGGACACGGTGCCATCCATGATCTTCGAGAGTGAGCGGTTCAGCGTGTCGCGCAGCGTGGCCGCGTCGGTGTTGCGCGCTGACCAGTCCTTCAAGTCGACAAAACACATGGCCACGTTCTGGCCGCTGCCCTGGAAGCTCCAGCCGACCACGCTCGTCACGTTCGCCACCGCTGGTTCGCGTTTCAGGATCGCTTCCGCCTGCTCGACGACCGCGAGCGTGCGCGCCTGCGTGGCCCCCGCCGGCAACTGCACCATCACCTGAAGCTGCGCCTGGTCTTCCTGGGGCAAGAAGCCGCCCGGCATATGCAGATAAAGCGCCGCACACGCGCCGGCCAGCACGAGATACACCACGAACATGGGACCCGCTCGGCGCAGCACGCGCGCAACGAGCCCGCGATATCCGCGCGAGGTCCAGTCGAAGGCCGCCGTGAAGCCGAACCGGCTACGGGCCTCGTTTGATCCGTGCGCGCCATGTGAACCATGTGCGCCATGCCGCAAGGCGCTCCGCGGCGGCGCTTTCAGCAAGTTCGCGCACAGCGCCGGCGTCAGAGAAAGGGCCGTGAACGCGGACACGAGAATGGACGCGATCATCGCAACCGTGAACTGCCGGTAAATCCCGCCGACGCTGCCGGGAAAGAACGCCATCGGCACGAACACGGCGGTCAGCACAGCGGTAATACCGACAATCGCGCTGCCCATCTGCTGCATCGCCCGGCGCGTGGCTGCGCGTGGCGCGAGGCCTTCTTCGCGCATCACGCGATCGACGTTCTCGACCACGACGATGGCATCGTCGACCAGGATGCCGATGGCCAGCACCATCGCGAACATGGTGAACACGTTGATCGACATGCCGAGTACGTAAAGCGCAAGCAGCGCGCCGGTCAACGCAACCGGAATGACCACCGTGGGCACGAGCGCATAACGCAAGTCGCGCAGGAATAGCCACATGACCAGGAACACCAGCAGCACGGCTTCGAACAGCGTCAGCGCGACTTCGTGCAGCGCGACGTGGACGAATTTGGAACTATCGAACGGAATCTCCACGGCCGTGCCCGGCGGCAGGCTACGCGATAGTTCCGCGAGCTTCGCGCGGATCGCAGCGGAAGTTTCCATCGCGTTGCCTTGCGGCGAGAGCCGGATACCAACCGTTGCCGCCGGCTTGCCGTTCAGCCGCGAAAACGACGCGTAGCTGTCGCGGCCCAGCTCGACCCGCGCGACATCCTTCAGCCGAACGGCCGATCCATCCGTATGCGCTTTCAAAACGATCTCGCCGAATTCAGCCGGCGAGATCAATTGCCCCCTGACCGTGACCGACGCCGTCAATTGCTGACCGGTGACGAAGGGCACATCGCCGAGCGTGCCCGCTGTGACTGTCGCGTTTTGCGCCGCGATGGCCTGCGTGACATCGGCGGCGGCCAGATTGAATTCGCGCAGTTTCATCGGGTCGATCCAGACCCGCAACGCCTCTCCGGCATCCCACAATTCGGCTGAGCCAACGCCTGGCGCGCGCTTCAGGTCGCGCAGCATCGTGCGGTTGACGTAGTCGCTCAGTTCCACGGAATCGCGCTGGCCGTCAGTGGACGTGAGCGCGACGAGCATCAGGAAGGTTCCGGTCGACTTGAAGACGCTGATGCCTTGCTGCACGACTTGCTGCGGCAGGCGCGATTCGATCTGCTTCATCCGGTTCTGGACATCGACCATGGCGATGTCCGGGTTGGTACCCGCCGAAAACGTGGCGTCGATCTCGAGTTCGCCCAGGCTGTCGCTGGTGGTTTCGTAGTATTGCAAGCCTTCAGCGCCGTCCAGGCTTTCTTCGATCACGCTCGCGACGGTGTTGTCCACGCTTTCTGGCGACGCGCCCGGATACATCGCAGCAATCACGATGCGCGGCGGCGTCAGCCGCGGATATTGCGCGACAGGCAGAAAGGGCGTGACCAGTGCACCCGCCACAAAAATGGCCAGAGCAACAATCCACGCAAAAACCGGACGATCGATGAAAAAAGACGGCACGCGGGTCCTGACGATTCAATGAGGTTTATTGAAGGCTACCGGGATTTGCCGATCTTCATCGGGAGCCGTTGCGACCGGGATACCGCGGCATTTCCGCAGTGACCGCCACTGACGACTTATCCGGCATTACGCCAATCTTGCGTGGAGAAACGCTGTGTCGTGATTACTGCGCCGGGATCGTTGCGCCGAATATGCCAGTCTTGAAACCAGGCGACGATGGAGGTTTCTTGCTGGCTCTCGTCCACGCGTCAGCGGAGTGATCTTAAAAACATAAAATTATTGTGTCCAGCATTATTGGACGCTGGCTTCTTTCAGATACGGTTTCACCGCCGAATCTCGTCGAGCGCGGTAATTTCATTATTATTTTAATAGTGAAAGGTGACGAGAATATGCTTTTAAGACATGGACTATTATTAAATGTGATATTCGACCGTGCCCGTTGCGGGACGATCAGGTTTAAACCGAGTCAATCTGAATTGACCCGGCTGCGGGCAGGCCGTTCGAGCGGTCTGTCGAACCTTGCTTAGTCCTTGCTTGGTCGTGAACCAAGCATCAACCGAAGCGGGAGGTCTCGCTCACCGCCGTTTGCTCGAGCATCGAGATAACAGCATCTATATGGCCGATGCGCTTGCGTTGCGCCGGCATGAGGCTCATCGATAATACTGAATCAACACGATTTCGCCAATACGCTAAAGACAATCCATGGCTCGATGCAACCCGGTTGATTATCCGTTCCAGATGCGCAAGATCTGTTTCTACGAGTACGTGATTCATTGTATTCCCCGGTAGCGCCGTCATTTTTGCGGTCGCTGGTTTTAGTGATCCGATTCAACACTTTTATATGCGTTCTAAAAGCCGGCGCGGCTTGGTGCATCATAAAAACGCGGCCCTGAGAACGTTGATAAGCGCCGCTTCGCCATTGCACTGGTCAATGCCCGGCGTGCAGAATCTCGCAGCATGAGTCGTGCCACGAGGCACGGCGCTTTGAGGAAATGCTAGAAACCCTTCACCGGCAAGCTTTTTCGGGCGACAGGAGTTAGCGGGAAAGCATTGCACGGGGATCATGCGCACGATTGCCGTTACGACATTCCGCCGTGCCGCGTTACGTTTGTTCAGGGCGTGATCGCGAGCCGAAGCGACGCAAACGATAAATCGACCGCATGTGCTAATTTGTATCGTTCTTCACACGTGTCACCGTTGCCGATTAAAATATCACTGATATTTTTCGATAAAACCTACCGATAAATTCTCATTGACCGTCAATGTTAATAATCATTTGTACCGAATTTTGATGTTTACGTTACGCAGGCTTCAATAAATACCTCAGCAAAAATTAAATAACGATATTAATCCGGGATCTTCTCTCCGCAGAGTCCAATAAGGATTAACATCACTAAAATAAACCCGGCGGCGATAACGTCGTTATTACCTGTTTCTATCTCGCGAGACGGAAGGACACCCGGCGCAGATGGCCCAGGAAGCAGACTTGCAAATCGCTCTTGTCCCGGCGGTTTGCAAGTGCTCGACAGGAGCCTCCAATGACCATTAGAAAGCCGCCCATTGCCCGAATCATTTCATCCCCGGAACCCTTGCCGAGTCCTCATTTAGTCGATTTCCCAATTGTTGGTATTGGCGCGTCGGCGGGCGGAATCCAGGCGTTGATGCGTCTGCTCGAAGGTATGCCGGCGGACGGCGGCATGGCGTTTGTCGCCGTGCTGCATACCTCTCCGAATCACGCGAGTCATGCCGACACCTTGCTGCAACGCGCAGTCTCCATGCCGGTCGTGCAGGTCGTCGGCACCACACCAATCGAAAAGAATACGGTTTACCTGATTTCACCGTCGAACGATTTATCGCTCGCGGAGGGCTGTCTTCATGTCGCCCCGAGCGACCCCGCGCGACGTCGGCCGGTCGCAATCGACCTGTTCTTCCGGAGTCTGGCGGACGCGCACGGGGCACGCTCGATCAGCATCATCCTCTCGGGGATGGGCAGCGACGGCGCCATGGGCATTGCACGGATCAAGGAGCAGAACGGCATCAACATCGTGCAGGACCCGCTGGACGCGGAATACGACGAGATGCCGCGCAATGCGCTGGCAACCGGGTGCGTCGATATCGTGCTGTCTGTCGAGCGGATGCCCGCGCGCCTGATCGAGTTGCGCGACAACGCCCGCGCGATGAAAGCGCTGCACGCGGTTGACGACTCGCCGTTGAATGAGCCCGATGGCGGGTCCCACATTGAGCCAGCCGTCCCGAACGTTGATGTCGACGTGCTGCATGCATTACTGACCATCCTGCGTATCCGCACTGGCCATGACTTCCGGCACTACACGCGCGGCACGGTGATGCGGCGCATCGAACGGCGGCTGCAGGTGAACGGCGTAGCGGATCTCGCCGCATACAAGCGGTTTATCGAAACGCATCCTGAGGAAACGACTGCGCTTCTGAAAGACATGCTGATTGGTGTGACGAATTTTTTCCGCGATCGCAAATCGTTCGATGCCTTGGAGCAGCAGGTGCTGGCAAACCTCTTCACCGTGCGCCCGCTCGACGAGCCCGTGCGCGCGTGGTCGGCGGGGTGCTCGACGGGCGAGGAACCGTTCTCGCTGGCGATGCTGCTGAGCGAGCACGGGCCCGCCCACGGCAAATTTCCACTGATCCAGGTGTTTGCCACGGATGTCGACGCGAATGCGATCGAGACGGCGCGCGCAGGCGTGTATGCCGGATCGATCGTGGCGGATGTATCGCCTGAGCGGCTGAGTCGGTTTTTTGTGAAACCCGGCGACCGTTTCCAGGTGAGCAAGGAATTACGTCAAAAAGTGGTGTTCGCTATCCACAACATCCTGAGCGATCCGCCGTTTTCGGGCATGGACCTGATCTCGTGCCGCAACCTGCTCATCTACCTCGATAGAACCGTGCAGCGCCAGGTGCTCGAGACGTTTCACTTCGCGCTGCGGCCGGGCGCGTTTTTGTTTCTCGGCGGCACGGAGTCCATTGAGATTGCGAGCGACCTGTTCGAGCCAGTAGATGCGCGCAACCGCATTTACCGGTCGAAACGCGTTGGTATCCGCGTGGTTCCGCCGCTGCCGCTCGTGCGCCCCGCGATCTTCGATATCCCCAGGCCGCCGGGTTTGGGGCACGAGACGCCAGCGTCGCTGGCGGCGTTGCGTCAGCGCGTATTCGAGCGTTATGCGCCGCCTAACGTCACCGTCGACCGCGATGGCGTGATCCTGCATATGTCCGATCACGCGGGACGTTTCCTGCAGTACGTCAGCGATGAACCCTCGCGCAATCTGCTCACGCTCGTCAACCCGGAGTTGCGCGCGGAGTTGCGCAACGCGCTGCATCGCGTATTGCGCGACGGTGACAGCGTCGTGTCGCGGCGCGTGCGTTTTTCGCGCGGCGAGACGCGCTCGTTTGTGAATATATCGGCGCGGCTGTTCAAGGATGACGACAGTGGCGAAGACGTGATCGTCGTGTTCTTCGATGAAATCGAGAACGAGAACGAGATTGCCGCGCAACAGGACGTGCCCGCACACGATGCCCCCGCCGACGCCGACAAACTCATCGGTCTCGAACGCGACCTGCATCGCGCGCAGACGCAGATGCATTCGTCGATGGAAGATGCCAGTGCATTCGCCGAAGAGTTGATGGCGTCGAATGAAGAGTTGCAGGCGATCAACGAAGAACTGCGCTCGACTGGCGAGGAACTGGAAGCGGGAAAAGAAGAGCTGCAGTCGGTCAATGAAGAACTGGTCACGGTAAATTTCGCGCTCTCGGAAACTGTCGCCGAGACGGCCAAGGCGAACGATGACCTGCGCAACCTGATCTCGTCCACCGGCATTCCGACGGTGTTCGTCGACCGCGAGATGCGCATCAAGCGATATACACCGCCGGCGGTCGCGCTCTTCAAGCTGATTGCGTCGGACATCGGGCGGCCGTTGCTGGATCTCACGCATCGGCTCGACTATCCGCAAATGGCCGACGATGCCCGCGCGGCCTTCAACACGCTCACGCTGACCGAGCGCGAGATCCGCTCGGATCGCGGCGAGTGGTTTCTTGCGCGGGTGCTGCCGTATCGCACGGCGGACGATCAGATTGATGGAGCGGTCATCACGCTGATCGATATCACCGCGCGCCGGGCGGCCGAAGCGGCGGCGCGCAGCAGCGAAGAGCGCTTGCGGCTGGCGGCCGTTACCACGAACGACTACGCGATCATCGTGCTGGACATGGACGGGTTGATCGTCACGTGGAACGGCGGCGCGCAACGCATTTTTGGCTATGCGGAAAGTGAAGTGCGCGGCCAGCCGCTTGATCTCATCTTTCTTCCCGACGATCGCGAAACGCGCGTGCCTTTGCGCGAGCGTCAACGCGCCACGCAGGCCGGCCGTGTGGAAGACGAGCGCTGGCACTTGCGTTCCGACGGCACCGAGATCTATTGCAGCGGTGTCACCACGCCGATCGAGTCCGATCAGTTCCACGGTTACGCGAAGATTGCTCGCGATGTCACCAATAAGACTGGCATCGAGAGCCAAAAGCAACTTGCACTGACGCTCGAACGTGCAATCCGTGCGCAGTCCGAAGCGACAAACCGGCTGAAGGACGAGTTCTTTGCAGTGTTGTCACATGAACTCAAGAATCCGCTCAACCTGATTCACGTGAAGGCCGAATTGCTCACGCGCATTCCCGATGTGCGGGACATTTCAAGCGTGCAGGACGCCGCCGATGCCATCCAGCGCGCCGTCGCGGGGCAGGCCAAGATCATCGACGACTTGCTCGACCTGTCGCGTGTGCGCACCGGCAAGCTCGCGCTACGGTTCGCGCCGGTGGAGGTCGCGTCCGTGCTGCAGGCCGTCGTGGCCGCGAGCGCGGCGGATGCGCAGGCGGGTGATATCGAGTTGACGGTAGCGGGCGCCGATGCCGCCGTGATGATTCATGCCGATGCCGAGCGCGTCGAGCAAATGGTCTGGAATCTTGTGCGCAACGCGCTGAAATTCACGCCGCATGGCGGGCGGGTGCGGATCGCTTTATCGCGGCAAGGCGGGTTTGTTTGCGTCGAGGTGGCGGACACGGGGCAGGGCATCGATCCCGTCTTCCTGCCACGTATCTTCGAGATGTTCAGCCAGGCCGATGGCGGCGGCCGTCGTGATCGAGGCGGTCTTGGGATTGGATTGTCGCTGGTGAAGCAACTCGCGGAGTTGCACGGCGGGCGTATTGAAGCGGAGTCGGCGGGGCAGGGGCAGGGGGCGCGCTTCCGGCTGTGGCTGCCGGAGAACGCGCCGTCGCTGCGGGTGGAAACCCCGCGTGAATACGTTGATCCGGGCATCTTGAGGGGCCTGCGCGTGTTGCTCGTCGATGACTCCATCGAAGCGTTAGAGGCGTTTCGAACGCTGCTTGAAATGGAGGGGGCGCAGGTGCGCGCCGAGCCGAGCGCGGAGCAGGCGCTTGAAGCGGTGGCGCAGCAGGAGTTCGATGTGGTGCTGTCCGATATCGGCATGCCGACCATGAACGGCTACGAGATGATCCAGCAGATGCGAACGGCACCGCGGACGGCGCGTCTGCCCGCCCTCGCGCTCACCGGATTTGGCCGTGAACAGGATGTCGCCCGGGCGCTCGCTGCCGGGTTTAACGGTCATTTGAGCAAGCCGGTGTCGTTAAAGGGGCTGGTCGCGGCGATTGCGCAGAATTTGCGGAGGTGAGCAGGATAGGCGAAGATAAAGGTGCTTGCCGTCAGACCTCGGGGAGGGGCTTACGAATGACTGGCATCCAATTTATCGAGCGCGACGGTCGTGCTGAATTCGCGGTCGTGCCGTTGATCGAGGATCTCGATGACGAAGCGCTTTTTGATCAAGCGAAAGCAGCCGACGATGGTTTCCACGTGCCAGCCGTTGTGCTTGATGCTGAATTGGCCGGCGCACACCCAATACGCGCTTGGCGCGAATATCGCAATCTCACTCAGGACGCATTGAGCGAAGCATCTGGCATTAGCAAGCCGTATTTGAGCCAGATCGAAAGCGGGAAGCGAAACGGCACCTTCAAAAAACTTTCTGCCATAGCCAAGGCGCTCTCTGTGCCCGTGGATATTCTTGCGCAGCAGTAGTGTTTTGTCGCGCCGAGCTCCTACATCAAAACAATATCGTACTGTTCCTGGCTCAGATTCGACTCAACCTGCAGCGAAACCGGCTTGCCGATAAAGTCCATCAGCATGGCCAGATGCTGCGACTCTTCCTCAAGAAACAAATCAATAACCTGCTGCGACGCCACCACGCGAAACTCGCGCGGATTGAACTGACGCGACTCACGCATGATCTCGCGCAGCACGTCGTAACACACGGTGCGCGGCGTCTTCACCTGGCCTTTGCCATCGCAGGTCGGGCACGGCTCGCACAGCACATGCGCGAGTGATTCGCGCGTGCGTTTGCGGGTCATCTCAACCAGCCCCAACTGCGAAAAACCGTTCACCGTTACCCGCGTCCGATCTCGCGATAACGCCTTCTTCAACTCGCCCAAAACCTGATCGCGATGCTCGACGTTTTCCATATCGATGAAATCGATAATGATGATCCCGCCCAGATTGCGCAACCGCAGTTGCCGTGCAATGGTGTGCGCCGCTTCGAGATTGGTTTTAAAGATCGTATCGTCGAAATTACGGGCACCTACATAACCGCCCGTATTCACGTCGATGGTGGTCATTGCTTCGGTCTGGTCGATCATCAGATAACCGCCCGACTTTAGATCGACCCGGCGTGACAACGCCCGCTGAATTTCAGCTTCAATGTTGTACAGGTCGTAGAGCGGCCGTTCGCCCGCATAGTGATGCACGCGGGACGCCACAGCCGGCGTGAACTCGTTCGCGAAGTCGGCCAGCATCTGGTACGTCTCGCGCGAATCGACCTGAATACGAGACGTCTCGTCGTTGACGAAATCGCGTAGCACGCGCTGTGCAAGATTGAGATCCTGATGCAGCAGTGAGGTCGGCGCGACTCGCGTCGCCTGCGCGACAATTGTCTGCCACGTCTTGCGCAAATAAGCGACATCGGCCGCAAGCTCTTCGCTCGATGCATCTTCCGCAATCGTCCGGACGATGTAGCCGCCTTTTTCGTCAACGGGAAGAACGGCCGTGAGCCTTGCCCGAATGGCCTCGCGTTCGGCCTCGCTGGCAATCTTCTGCGAGATCCCGATATGCGGCTCCTGCGGCAGATAGACCAGCGTGCGCCCCGCGATACTCACCTGCGTGGAAAGCCGCGCGCCCTTGGTGCCGATAGGATCCTTGACCACCTGCACCATCAGCGCCTGGCCTTCGAACACGATCTTCTCGATCGGCGTATGCGGCGCGTTCGAATGCGTTTCGCCGGCAATCCGCGGATGCCAGATATCCGCCACGTGCAGGAACGCTGCGCGCTCGAGCCCGATATCGATAAAGGCCGACTGCATGCCGGGCAGCACGCGCACGACCTTGCCGAGATACACATTGCCTACCCGTCCGCGCGACAACGTGCGCTCGACGTGTAGCTCTTGCACCGCGCCTTGCTGAACGAGGGCAACGCGGGTTTCCTGCGGTGTGACGTTGATCAGGATTTCTTCGTTCATGGACTGTTTAGAAGTCAACGCGCGCCACGCGCAGGAGTGCTGCTGTTTCGAAAAGAGGCAGGCCCATGATACCCGAATAGGACCCTTCAATCCGTTCGATAAACGCCGCGGCACGTCCCTGAACGCCATATGCACCGGCCTTTCCGAGCGGTTCGCCCGTGGCCGCGTAACGCTGCAGTGCAGCACGCCCGACCGCGGCGAAGCGCACGAGCGAACGCGATAGAACCGGCGTGAGCAGAACGCCGTCGGCGTCAACCACGGCAAGCGCTGTCAGCACCTCGTGATCGCGTCCGGATAGCCGTTCGAGCATCGCGACGGCATGGTCCGCGTTGTCGGGCTTGCCCATGATCGCGCCATCCAGGGTGACGGTCGTATCGGCGACCAGGATGGGTGCCGCGCGATGACCGCCCTTCAAGCAGCGGGCGTATGCCGCTTGCGCCTTTGCCGCGCAGACACGCAGAACATAGGCGTCGGCGGCCTCACCGGGCAACTCGGCTTCGAGCGCTTCAGCGTCTTCATCGGGACGTGGCAGCAGCAACTCGAAACGCACGCCGAGTTGCTGCAACAGGTCTTGCCGCCGAGGACTTTGCGACGCGAGATAAACAAAAGGGAAGGTGGACGATGGCATGGTCGCGGATCTTGAAGGTCACGCGCCGGCTAGCCCCAAGCGTGGTTGTTCAACGCCCGACGCCACACCTTAAGCGCGATGATAGGGATGATTCTGCGTGATGCTCCACGCGCGATAAAGCTGTTCGGCCAGCAGCACGCGGACCATGCCGTGCGGCAGCGTGAGACTTGAAACACGCAGCAGGACTTCGGCACGCGCCTTGACCTGCGGGTCGAGACCGTCGGCGCCACCGATCACGAACGCCACGTCGCGGCCTTCCTGCTGCCACTCCGGCAATGCGCCGGCCAGTTGCATGGTGGTCCAGTCACGGCCGCGTTCATCGAGCGCGACAAGCCGCGCATTCTTGGGCAGCGCCGCCTCGATTCGCAGGCGTTCGGCGGCCATCACGCTCTCGGCGTTACGTCCCGATGAACGCTGTTCGGGTTTGATCTCCCGCAACTCGATGCGCAGCTCGGGCGGCATGCGTTTCGCATACTCGTCGAAGCCGGCCGCGATCCAGTCGGGCATCTTGTGGCCGACCGCAAGGATATGAAGTTTCATGGCGACTGGGCAAAGCGCTTCACCCGCACTCTACGTTCGCGCTTTTACCTTGACGGCCAGCGCGACGTACGGGTGCGGCGAGCGTCAGCGGCGCGTGGTCTTGCGAGCCGGCTTAGCGGCCGGTTCGTCGTCTTCTTCGTCGTCCGACACACTTACCTGCGCGCCGCTGAAGCCACCCGAGCTTTGCAGCTTGACGCGCACGGGTTTGTCGCCCCAGACCTCTTCGAGGTTGTAGTACTGGCGCAGCGCCGGTTGGAGGATGTGGACGACTGCGTCGCCGCAATCAACCAGTACCCACTCGCCGACTTCTTCGCCTTCGGTGCTGATGACGTCGCCGCCCAGCCCCTTGACCTTGTCGCGCACGCTGTTGGCGAGCGCCTTGGTCTGACGATTCGATGTGCCGCTCGCGACGATGACACGGTCGAAGAGGGCGGTCAGGTGGGTGGTGTTGAACACCTTGATGTCCTGCGCCTTGACGTCTTCAAGACCGTCGATGATCGCGCGTTGAAGCTTTGTGATTTCCATATTTTTACCGATGGTTTTTACCGCTGATACAAGTGGTGTTGAACAATATAGTCCCATACGGCGGACGGTACATGACTCTCGGCGTCGATCTCGCCCGCCGCGTGCGCCCGCAGGCGTTCTCCCAACTGCTCGCGGATCCCGGTTGCCGACACTTCCAGCTCCAGCGCGGAATCAATCAGCAGATGGCCGTGCGGCGTGGCTTGCAGCACCTCAGCCGGGGCGCTGCGCGCGGCAATCTCCGTGGCGACGGCGGGTGAAACCGTTGAAACGTCAAATCCAGCACGGGTTTCTACGCACACGTGCGCAAACTCGAACAGGCTTTTCCAGTCTCGCCATGAATCCAGGTGGACGAGCTGGTCAGCGCCAATTAACAGTGACAGCGACGCGTCCGCACCTTCCCGGGCGCGCCAGCGAGCCAGCGTCTCCACGGTATAGGTCGGGCCGTCGTGGTCGATTTCATCGGTGGCGACGATGACCTGCAACCCTTCTGCATGCAGCGAATCCGCCGCCGCGCGGGTCATGGCAAGCCGATGATGCGCCGCGGTGACATCCTTTTTCTGCCACGGCTGGCCGGCCGGCAACAGCACGAGTTCCGTCAGGTCGAGCAACTCGGCGAAACGGCGCGCAAGGGCCAGATGCGCATCGTGAATCGGATCGAACGTGCCGCCCAGCAAACCGACGCGTCGAGCACAAGGGAGGTTCGATTTCAGTGGACAATCCTCTTCGGGGACAGATTGCAACGGGTGCAGCGATCAGGTCTCATAGTCTGCCGCTTTCTTGCGGCTTCCTGCGCAGTTCTTTCGCGGTTCCTTTATAGCCACTCTCGTGCCACCAGGAAATCGGAGTAAAGCCTCGCTTCGGGCGTGCCCGGCTCCGGCTCCCAGTTGTAGCGCCACGTGACGGCCGGCGGCATCGACATCAGGATGGATTCCGTACGGCCGCCGCTTTGCAGCCCAAACAGCGTACCGCGGTCGAAAACGAGGTTGAATTCCACGTACCGACCTCGCCGGTACGTCTGGAATTCACGCTGCGCTTCGCCGTAAGGCGTGTCGCGCCGACGTTCGATGATCGGCAGATACGCGGCCAGGAAGCTGTCGCCGACTCTGCGCATCATGGCGAACGATTCGTCGAAACCGGGTTCCGAGACGTCGTCGAAGAAAATTCCGCCGATTCCACGCGCTTCATTGCGATGCTTGAGATAAAAATACTCGTCGCACCATTTCTTGTACCGCGGATACAGATCCGTGCCGAAGGGTGCCAGTGCGTCCCGGCAGATGCCGTGAAAATGCCGTGCATCTTCCTCGTAGCCATAATAAGGCGTGAGGTCCATGCCGCCGCCGAACCAGAACAGCGGGGGCTCACCCGCTTTTGTCGCGATCAGCAGGCGCACGTTCATGTGCACGGTAGGGCAGTGCGGATTGCGCGGATGCATCACAAGCGACACACCCATGGCCTCGAAACCGCGCCCGGCAAGTTGTGGGCGCGCGGCGCTCGCCGAGGCCGGCAAGGCGTCACCGGCTACATCGGAGAAACCAATGCCGCCGCGTTCGAAAAACTGGCCGCCTTCGAGAATCCGTGTGCTGCCGCCCCCGCGCAACCGTTCTTCCGGGCCACGCTGCCACGAATCGATAAGGAATTCGTTGCCGTCGAACGCGCCAAGCGTCTGCGCGATCTGCTTTTGCAAACCGGTCAGATAAGTGCGGACAGCTTGTACGTCGTAGGTTGGAGCGGTCATCGTGGACTGTTTTACGGCTTGCGGGAAAAGGGCCTGGAGTGGGGTGAACCTGGGTTCGGCCCAAAGTTGCCTGGCCCCGTACGCGTTCCTTCTAAAAACGCACTGCCGGACGCGAAGGTCCGGCAGTGCGTTGCTCAATGTGCTGCGTTGTTGCGTTCTGGTGACGGTTTCTGGCCACCTTACCGGGTTAAGTTACCCGGCTGCGTTGCCAGGGTTGCGCATCAGCTCTGGCGGTCTGCCGCTTTACGATTTAGTGCGCGATAACCAATGTCCCGCCGATACTGCATGCCGTCGAACGCGATTTGATTGATCGTATCGTAGACGACGGATTGCGCGCCACGTACCGAGTCCGACAACCCCACGACGCACAGCACCCGTCCGCCCGATGTGCTGAGCTTGCCGTTTTCCAGCGTGGTGCCTGCATGGAAAGTCACGGCTTCCGGCGTTTCCGGAGGAATGCCATTGATCCGGTCACCCTTACGCGGCGTGTCCGGGTAGTTGTGCGCGGCCAGTACCACGCCGAGCGCCGTGCGCCGATCCCATTCGATCTCAGCCGTCGATAGCGTCCCGGCGATCGCCAGTTCCACGACCTTCGAGAAGTCACCCTTCAAGCGCGCCATGATCGGCTGCGTTTCCGGATCGCCCATCCGGCAATTGAATTCGAGCGTTTTCGGATTGCCGTGCGCGTCGATCATCAGGCCGGCGTAGAGGAACCCGGTATAGCGGATGCCTTCCTGCTCCATGCCACGCACCGTCGGCAGGATGATTTCGCGCATGACGCGGGCGTGCAGTTGCGGCGTGACGATAGGCGCGGGCGAATAAGCGCCCATGCCGCCGGTGTTCGGGCCCTTGTCGCCATCGAGCAGACGCTTGTGGTCCTGGCTCGACGCCAGCGCCAGCACATGCTTACCGTCCACCATCACGATAAAGCTCGCTTCCTCGCCATCCAGGAATTCTTCGATCACCACGCGCGCACCGGCGTCGCCCAGTTTGTTGTCGGCGAGCATGGAATCTACCGCCGCATGCGCTTCTTCAAGCGTCGTTGCCACGACCACGCCCTTACCGGCAGCGAGGCCGTCGGCCTTGATGACGATGGGCGCGCCTTTCGTGTCCAGATACGCGTGGGCAGCGGCTATGTCCGTGAACGTTTCGTATTCCGCAGTCGGAATAGCGTGTCGCTTCATGAACGCTTTCGCGAAATCCTTCGAGCTTTCCAGTTGCGCGGCTTCCTTGGTCGGGCCGAAAATCTTCAGGCCACGTGAGCGGAACAGGTTGACGATACCCGCCGCGAGCGGCCCTTCGGGGCCGACCACGGTCAGCGCAATCTGCTCTTTCTCGGCGAAATCGGCGAGCGCGGCGGGATCGGTGATGTCGACATTGAGCAGTCGCTCGTCCTGAGCGGTGCCGCCGTTACCCGGCGCGACATAAACCATCTGCACGCGCGGCGACTGCGCGAGTTTCCAAGCGAGCGCATGTTCGCGACCGCCGGAACCGACGACGAGTAACTTCATTTAAAACCTCGAAGATCTTAAGAAATTCATGGCGGCAGGAGGGCGGACCGGTTGAATCGATTTGTACCAATTCGAGCCATTTAAACCAGTCTGCCGCGCCTGATCCGCGGATACTTGCTGTGCCGTGCGCCGGCTCTTTGCCGGACGTTCGCCGAATCTTCGCCGGGCGCATTGATGCGGGGAAGCGGTTCGCGCCATCTCGCGGCTGCGTCACTCGACTTCCCTGCTGTCAAACGCGGCTTCCGGCCAGTTTCGGCTCGCCTCAGCGGCCCACCTCAGCGACTATATCTAGCCTGTATTTCAGGCCCATATTTCGGCGGGTATGCCCCGCGTGGTCTGCTGGCCTGCCTTTCACATAACACGCCAGCCGGTGGATTTATTCATCCGCGGCCACCGCATTCGACTGCGTACTTGTCCGGGCCACGCTGCTCAAACAAACAACTGAAACACCCGCAATACATGCACCAATCGAGCCAGAAACGGGCGCTGGCGTGTCCGACATCCCGCCGGCAGATAGATCCTGAGTGCGCCGGTGTTCAGACAAGCCGCCTGGGCCCTGTGGCCGATCGGCTCACCGATAGGCTTATTTACGCGGCAATCATTCTTCGTCGATGGCCGCGTTCGTGTACACCTCTTGCACGTCGTCCAGATTTTCCAGCGCGTCGAGCAATTTCTGCATTTTCGCCGCTTCCTCGCCTGTGAACTCGACTTCGGACTGCGGTTTCATGATGACTTCCGCCACTTCGGCCTTGAAACCTGCGGCTTGCAGCGCGTCTTTCACCTTCTGGAAGTCGTTGGCCGGGCAAACTACTTCAATGCTGCCGTCGTCATTGGTCACAACGTCGTCCGCACCGGCCTCGAGCGCCGCTTCCATCAGCTTGTCTTCGGACGTGCCGGGAGCGAACAGGAACTGGCCGACGTGATCGAACATGAACGCCACCGAGCCGTCCGTGCCCATGTTGCCGCCGAACTTCGAGAACGCGTGGCGGACTTCCGCAACGGTCCGGGTACGGTTGTCCGTCATGGTGTCCACGATGATCGCCGCGCCGCCAATACCGTAGCCTTCGTAGCGAATTTCTTCATACGTCGCGCCGTCGACACCACCCACGCCGCGCTGGATCGCGCGGTTGATGTTGTCCTTGGGCATGTTGGCGTCGTAGGCTTTTTCGACGGAGAGCCGCAGGCGCGGGTTCGTGTCCATTTCTCCGCCGCCCATGCGGGCCGCGACCTGAATTTCCTTGATAAGACGCGTCCAGACCTTGCCACGCTTGGCATCGGTCGCCGCTTTCTTATGCTTGATGTTGGCCCATTTTGAATGACCCGCCATACCGTTCTCCATCGCGCGCGAGCTTCTCTCGCACGCCTGTGTGTCAATGATGCCGCCCTATCCCGAAAAGGCGCTTTTCGCCGGCCAGCATTTTATGTTCGCGCCGCATGGTCGCAGGGCTCAAATCGCAAGGCGCGGCGCACGCCCTGTTTTCGCGGTTCTGCGGGGCCGGGCCGGGTGCTGATAATCTGCAAACTCACGGTTCCGCGAACTCGAATCAACACATCCGCTCACAACCCGCTGCCGGCCTGATGACATCAGCCAATCCCGCCTGCTAATCCCGTCAGCCAACCCAATGCGCGAACCGCTTATTTGGCGGACCCGAATTTTATCATGGCGCGCCGCTTCGGCAGGCGTTGGCCTTGCTCCAGCGGCGCGCACGTCCTTTTATGTTCCCGTGCTGGCGCTTGGTTCAGTGCTAGTTCTTTGTTCCAAACAGCCGGTCGCCTGCATCGCCCAAGCCCGGCACGATATAGGCGTGCTCGTTCAAATGCGAGTCGAGCGAAGCCACGTACAGCTTCACGTCCGGGTGGGCGTCCGAAAAAACCTTTACGCCTTCAGGCGCCGCAACCAGTGCCACGAAGATAATGTTCTCACCGAGCACCTTGCGCCGTTTCATTACGTCCACGGCGTGCACCGCGGAATAGCCGGTTGCGAGCATGGGATCGCACAGGATGAACACGCGCTCTTCCAGATCGGGTGGCAGGCGCACGAGATATTCGACCGGCCGGTGGTCTTCCGCGCGATACACGCCGATATGGCCGACCCGCGCCGACGGAATCAGGTCCAGCAACCCGTCCGACATGCCGATACCGGCCCGCAGCACGGGCACGATAGCCAGCTTCTTGCCGGCGATCACAGGCGAGTCTATGGTCACCAGCGGGGTTTCGACACGCTTCGTGGTCAGCGGCAGGTTGCGCGTGATTTCATACCCCATCAGCAGCGTGATTTCGCGCAGCAACTCGCGAAACGTTCGTGTAGACGTGTCCTTGTCCCGCATGTGCGTCAGCTTGTGCTGAATCAGCGGGTGGCTGAGGATGAAGAGATTGGGAAAGCGGCTGTCCTGTTTCATGGAATTCGCGCGGTTGCCGCGGCATTAAGTGTGGATTCGGGTGAATCGGGTGATTCGTTCGGTTCTGACGCCGCGTTGGTTTGCATGGCTGTGCTCAAGCAATGACGCCAGTTTACCCAAATTAGGCGCGCCTAAAGCGGAGATTACGGGCGATAGGCCGTCCGGCTTATTGCGCGGCCGACGTCCGATCCCTCATTCTTCTAGAATTGCATCACGCGGTCCGTGAATGGACGGCGAAACAGGATTCGGCACAAGACTTCATTACCCGGTTTTAATCGTTTCCACCGGTTTCAACGCGGGCAACCAGAAAGGGACAGCAATGGACATGGGAATCAAGGGGCGCACGGCGCTCGTGTGCGCGGCCAGCAAGGGTTTGGGGCGCGGTTGTGCCGAGGCGCTCGCGGCCGAGGGCGTGAACCTCGTGATCGTCGCGCGCACAGCGGGACCGCTTGAGACCACGGCCGAGCATCTGCGTGCAAGCTTTGGCGTGAATGTGACGGCGGTAGCGTGCGACATCACCACGGCCGAAGGCCACGCCGCGGCGCTGGCCGCGTGTCCTGCGCCGGACATTCTCGTGAACAACGCCGGTGGGCCGCCGCCGGGTGATTTTCGGCAATTCTCGCGCGACGACTGGATCAAGGCGCTTGATTCGAACATGCTGACGCCGATCGAACTCATCAAACAGACGCTCGACGGCATGATCGAGCGTGGCTTTGGACGTATTGTGAATATCACGAGCTCGTCGGTGAAGGCGCCTATCGACGTGTTGGGTCTGTCGAACGGTGCGCGTTCAGGGTTGACTGGTTTTGTCGCGGGCTTGGCGCG
This sequence comes from Burkholderia sp. S171, assembly GCF_009766085.1. GTDB lineage: Bacteria > Pseudomonadota > Gammaproteobacteria > Burkholderiales > Burkholderiaceae > Caballeronia. The sequence goes on from NZ_LMUF01000030.1 coordinate 438,691, forward strand.
CAAGGTCGCGGCGACCGGTGTCACGATCAACAACCTGCTGCCGGGTTCCTTCGATACCGACCGGCTCGTCACCACGTTCGAGGCAGACGCGAAGGCGAACAATATCTCGGTGGAAGAGGCCAAGAAGCGCCGCATGAACCGGCTGCCGGCGGGCCGCTTCGGTACGCCGGAGGAGTTCGGCCGAGCGTGCGCGTATTTGTGCAGCGTCCACGCCGGCTATATCACGGGGCAAAACCTGCTGATCGACGGCGGTGCATATCCGGGCACGTATTGAACGTTTTGATCGTCGAATCCTATAAAACATCACAACAGGGAGACATTAGATGAACCCACGCGTCGCGCTGATTGCGCACGACATGAAGAAAGATGACATCGTGGCGCTGGCCGGCGAATTTGCGGCCACGCTGGCGCAGTGCCGGTTGGTGGCGACCGGCACGACCGGTGCGCGGATTGCGGCGGCCCATGGTTTGGAGGTCGAGCGCAAGCTCTCCGGACCGTTTGGCGGCGATCTGCAGATTGGCGCTGAACTGGCAGAGGGACGGGTCGACGTGGTGGTTTTCCTGCGCGACCCCATGACGCCGCAACCGCACGAGCCTGACATCAATGCGCTGGTGCGCGCGTGCGACGTCCACAACGTGGCGTGCGCGACGAATCTCGCGACAGCACGCATGATTCTTGATGATCTGAAGCTACGCCTGGATCGGGTTTAGGCCGCGCTGAATAGTGACTGATGACTAGTAACCGGCTGACGCCGGCAAAAGGAGACAAGGGTGACAAAGGCAATTCGATTCGATAAAACCGGTGGCCCGGAAGTGATGAAATGGGTCGACGTCGAAGTAGGCGAGCCGGGCAAGGGCGAGGTTCGCGTGAAACATCACGCGGTCGGCTTGAACTTCATCGACGTGTACTTTCGTACCGGGCTATATCCCATGCCGCTGCCCGGCGGACTTGGCATGGAAGCGGCGGGCGAAGTGACCGCGGTTGGTGAAGGCGTGACGAATTTCAAGGCGGGCGATCGGGTGGCTTACGCGTCGCGGCCGCCGGGCGCTTATGCGCAGGAACGGGTCATGTCGGCGCAGTATGTTGTGCTCCTCCCCGATGCAATCGCGTATGAGGATGCGGCGTCGGTTATGTTGCAGGGCCTGACCGCGCAATATCTGCTGCGACGGACGTATCGCGTGAAAGCCGGCGATACGATCCTGATCCACGCGGCGGCGGGCGGCGTCGGCATGCTCGCGTGCCAGTGGGCGAAGGCGCTCGGCGCGACGGTGATCGGTACGGTTGGATCGGACGAGAAGGCCGAACTCGCGAAGGCGCACGGCTGTGATCATCCGATTGTCTATACCCGCGAGGATTTCACGAAGCGGGTGCGGGAGATCACGAACGGCGCGGGCGTGCCGGTGGTCTACGATTCGATCGGCAAGGATACCTACACGGCATCGCTCGACTGTCTTGCACCGTTGGGACTGTTCGTGAGTTTCGGCAATACATCGGGGCCGTTGCCACCCATCGATTCGTCCGAGTTCGCTGGGCGTGGTTCTCTGTATTTCACGCGGCCAACGTTGTTCAGCTATATCGCCAAACGCAGCGATCTCGAGGAGATGACGGGTGAACTGTTCAATGTGTTAAGCACAGGTCAGGTTAAGACGAGCGTGCGGCAGCGTTATCCGCTGGCCGACGCGGCAAAGGCGCACGAAGATCTGGAGGCGCGCCGTACCACAGGGTCGACAATTTTCCTGCCTTGATAAGAGCGTGAGTAAGAGCGTCAGAAATCGGAAGGGGCGGACGGGGCGGACGGGCCGGACGCGGCGTTCTTTTATGCCGCGCCGTCCATTGCGGTCACGGCGAATGAAGGCGAATGAAAGTATTCAGCGGATAACTCGACGCAGGGGCTGTCTTGCGATCCGCATTATTCCAAGACCACCGCAACGAAGCCTCGCTGCGAAGGTCCCCGCAGCGCCATTTACACAATCTTTACGCCTGCATCCTGATCTTTGACCCGCCTTTTACGTCGGCGCGCTTAATGTTCGGGCCATCGTTCAATACTTGGGGGAAATACCCGGCAGCAAACCCAATGTCAGACGCGACGCCGGCGACGCGAAACCACATGAAACGAACCGGCTCGTCATACTGGGAAAGCCGCGTGTCAGTATGTTGATGTTGAAACGAAGAAACCGAACCTCGCCTCGGATGCGATTGCTCCAAGAAGTTAAAAAATGAACCGCCCAAACCCAGACGAGCTGCTCGGAAAACTGCAAAGAGAGGAAGAGAAGCGTCATCGCGGACGGCTGAAGATATTCTTTGGCGCATCGGCGGGAGTGGGCAAGACCTACGCCATGCTGCTTGCGGCGCGGGGCAGGAAGCAGCAAGGCGACGACGTAGTCATCGGCATAGTGGAAACGCATGGCAGAAGCGAAACGGCCGCGTTACTGGCGGACCTCGAACAACTGCCGTTGGCGAACATGCTATATCGCGGCCATGCGCTCCAGGAGTTCGATCTCGACGCAGCGCTTCAGCGCCACCCGCAGCTTGTGCTTGTCGATGAACTTGCTCATTCGAATGTCCCCGGCGCGCGTCATCTGAAGCGCTGGCAAGACGTACATGAACTGCTGGACGCGGGTATTGACGTCTACACCACGGTCAATGTCCAGCATCTGGAAAGCCTGAACGACATTGTTGGCCAGATCACGCAGATCCGCGTGTTCGAGACGGTTCCGGATCGCGTGCTGGATCAAGCCGATGAGGTCACGCTGGTCGATCTTCCGCCCGAGGAGCTGCTGGAACGGCTGCGCCACGGCAAGGTCTACATGCCGCAGCAGGCGGAACACGCAGTCCGCAATTTCTTTCGCAAGGGCAACCTGATTGCGTTGCGTGAACTGGCGCTGCGGCGCACGGCGGATCGTGTCGATGCCCAGATGCGCGAATATCGCGCGGATCGTTCTATCGACAGGATCTGGCAGGCGCGCGACCGGCTGGTGGTATGCATTGGGCCGGGACCGGAAGCGCCTACGCTCGCGCGCGCTGCGGCAAGGCTTGCGGCAAGCCTGCGCTCGGACTGGATCGCGGTCTATGTCGAAACACCGCGGTTGCAAAAGCTTTCCGATGCCCGTCGCGAACGCACCCTCGCCGCGCTCAAGCTCGCAGCTGAACTCGGCGCTGAGACGGTAACGCTAGCCGGTGACGATGCAGTCGCGACATTGATTGGGTATGCGCAGGCGCGCAACGCGTCGAAGCTGGTGGCGGGCGCATCGAAACATCGCGGTTCTGCACGATGGCTAAAACGGTCCTTTGGCGAGCGGCTGGCTGAACACGCGGGCGACCTCGATCTCACGCTGATTCGAGCGCGGGAAAGCGATCGAAGCGAAGCAAACGATTCTGAGGGCAGAAGCGGATCGTCGTTGCAAGAGGAGAGGATCACCCCAGACTGGCACGACGCGTTGAGTGCCGCGCGCGAGCAACGCTCGGCGCCGCGGGGCTACGCGTACGCCATCGCGATCTGTGCGGTCATCACGCTGCTCGCGAGCCAGATCCGCGATCATTTCGATCTCACGAACCTCGTGATGTTTTATCTGATCGGCGTGATTTACGCGGCGGCGCGGATTGGCCGCGGGCCGGGCGTGCTGTTGTCGTTCCTGAGCGTTGCGGCCTTCGACTTCTTCTTCGTGCCGCCGCGCATGTCGCTGTCCGTCTCCGATACCCAATACCTGCTGACCTTTGCCGGCATGCTGCTGACGTCGCTGGTGATCAGTCACCTCACATCGAGCTTGCGACGCGAGGCGCGCGTGGCGTCCAAGCGTGAGCGGCGTACGGGCGCGATGTATGCAATGGCTGGCGAACTCGGCGCGGCGCTTGGCGTCGAGCAGATCGTGGGTATCGGAATGCGGCATGTGAGCGAAGTATTCCGCGCGAAAGTCGCGATGCTCCTGCCCGATTCCACCGACAAAGTCCGCCAGAAACTTGATCCAACGGATACGTCCGCGGCTGCGTTGCTGCTTGATGCAAGCGCGCTGGATCTCGATGTTGGCCAATGGGTCTACGACCAGCAGAAGCCGGCCGGTCACGGCACGGACACGCTGCCTGCCGCGGCCGCGCTTTATCTGCCGCTCAAGGCGCCGATGCGTACGCGCGGCGTGCTTGCGGTGCTCACGCGCAACGCCGGCGAACTCGATGTCCCCGAACAAAAGCGCATGCTCGACGCATTCGCCGCGCAAATCGCGCTGGCGCTCGAACGGGTGCATTACGTCGAGATTGCACGCGACGCGCTGGTGAGCATGGAGTCCGAGCGCCTGCGCAATTCGCTGCTGTCCGCTATCTCGCACGATTTGCGCACGCCGCTCACGACCATCGTGGGTTTTGCATCCATGCTCGCAGAAACGCATGGTGACACTCGCTCACCGGCCAATGCCGAATTGATCGCGGCGATCCACGATGAATCGCTGCGCATGACCAGCATTGTCACGAACTTGCTGGACATGGCGCGCTTGCAGGCAGGCGGTCTGCGGCTGAACCGGCAATGGTCGCTGCTTGAAGAGACGGTCGGCGCGGCGTTGCGGGCATGTCGACGGGTATTGACTGGTCGCCCGGTCGAGGTGCGTCTGCCCGTCGATCTGCCGTTCCTGCAACTCGATGCCGTGCTGATGGAGCGCCTCTTCTCGAACCTGCTAGAGAACGCCGCGAAATATACGCCTTCCCGCTCGAAACTCGTCATTGGCGCGGAGCGTGTGGACGTGGATGGCAAGCCGTTCGTGCGTGTCTATATCGATGACAAAGGGCCGGGTTTGCCCGCGAACATGGAAGACCGCGTGTTCGAGAAATTTACGCGTGGCGAGAAGGAATCGGCGAAGCCAGGCATTGGGCTCGGGCTCTCGATTTGCCGCGCGATCGTGCAGGCGCACGGCGGTACAATCGGCGCGAATAACCGGCTGGACGGAAGTCTTCCGGACCCGCAGGTCCAGGGCGCGCGCTTCTGGTTCACCTTGCCCGTGGATGCAGCACCGCCTGTGCCCAGTTTCTCCGACGAAGCCGAACAGGACTTCGTCGATTTCCCCCCGTCGAACCCCAAAGCCCCATGAGCGAACCTAACCTCACCGTTGTGTTGATCGAGGACGAAAAGCAGATTCGCCGCTTTGTGCGCGCGTCGCTCGAGGCCGAGGGCATTACCGTGCACGAGGCGGAAACGGGCAAGCAAGGGCTCGTGGAGGCGGCAACGCGCAAGCCGGATCTCGTGATTGTCGATCTCGGTCTGCCCGATACCGACGGTCTCGATGTGATCCGCGAACTGCGAAGCTGGACCGAATTGCCGGTAATCGTGTTGTCGGCGCGTACGCAGGAAGAGGCGAAGGTCGCGGCACTCGATGCGGGCGCCGACGATTACCTGACCAAGCCGTTTGGGGTATCGGAACTGATGGCGCGGATTCGCGCGCATTTGCGGCGTCGCAATCAGGCGGCGTCGAGTGAATCGCCCTTGGTGAAATTCGGCGAGGTCGTCATTGATCTCGGTCTGCGGCAGGTCACGCGTGCGGGCGCGCCGGTGCATCTGACGCCGATCGAATACCGGCTGCTCTCCACGTTGGTTCGGCACGCTGGCCGCGTGTTGACGCACCGCCAGTTACTGCGCGAAGTGTGGGGGCCGTCGCATGTGGAGAGCCACCACTACCTGCGCATTTATATGGCGCACCTGCGGCAAAAACTTGAACGCGACGCCGCACAGCCGGAGCATATTGTGACTGAAACCGGCGTGGGTTATCGGCTGATCGGGGCGGTCTGAACTGCGTCAAGCACATCATCTATTGGTACGTCCCCGCCGATAAACCCGATCACCTCGTCGCGCACATCGCGTTTGATGCATGCCACGGTGACGCGTGCAACGTCGTCGCGTGAAACGGCTGCTGCATCTGCGCTGCGTTGGGCGGACAGTGCGATCGCGCCGCGACCGACGTCATCGGAGAGGGGTCCTGGTCGCAAGATCACGTACGGGACGCCGCTTGCCTGAACGTAGTCATCGGCTTCGCGCTTCATTTTCGAATAGTGCTTGAGCGCTAGCGGGCTCGCATCCGGCCAGTAGGCGGAGATCGAGCTGATGACCACCAGTTGTTTTGTCCGGCGGCGTTTAGCGTAGTCGGCGGTGCGTTGGACGGCGTCGCGATCGATTGCACGTTCCTCGTTCACGCCTTCGCTTTCCGCCGATCCGGCGGCGTAGACGACATGCGTGACGTCGTCGAAGGCGTGCGAGAAATCGTTTGTCAGATCGCCGAGCACGATTTCGGCGCCGAGTGCGGCGAATTCACCACGGTGCGCGGATTTGCGCAGCAAGACCTTGAAGGGGAGGGATGCGGCGTGTAGTTGCCGGGCAATGTGGCGGCCGGTCCGGCCGTGCGCGCCGATGAGCAGGACTTTCATCGCTTTTTCGCTCCTTCTGTTTGTGGGCAGGAGCTAAAACGTTAAGCGATTTTTGGGATTCATGCACGGGGGGAGAGCACCTACCGCCGGCCTGAATCCACCCGCGCCCACCCCAGCCAGCTATCCGCTCGCGAGCAAAAACCGTCACTCGATGACTTGAGCCGGACCTGTCTGACCCCTGCGTGCGCGCCGTTGCTCCGACCAGATCCGGATCCGGTCCATATATAGATAAACCACCGGTGTTGTATAGAGCGTCAGCAACTGACTCACGATCAACCCGCCCACAATCGCGATCCCCAGCGGTGCGCGCATCTCCGATCCCTCGCCAGTCCCGAACGCCAACGGCAACGCACCCAATAACGCAGCAGCGGTCGTCATCATGATCGGCCGGAAACGCAGCAAACACGCCTGCTCGATCGCCTCGCGCGAGGTCGCCGCACCGTGCCGCTGCGCCTGGATCGCGAAGTCGACCATCATGATCGCGTTCTTCTTCACAATGCCGATCAGCAAGATCACCCCGATCAACGCGATGATGCTGAACTCCGTCCGGAACAGCAGCAGCGCGAGCAACGCACCAATCCCCGCCGACGGGAGTGTCGAGAGAATCGTGATGGGGTGGATGTAACTCTCGTACAGAATCCCCAGCACGATATACACCGCAGCCAGCGCGGCCAGGATCAGGATCGGCTGATCTTTGGTGGAATCCTGGAACTGCTGCGCAGTGCCCGCAAAACTGCCGTGAATCGTACTGGGCACGCCGATGGTCGCCATGGTTTCGTAGATGGCAGCGGTGGCGTCCGAGAGCGACTTGCCGGGCGGCAGGTTGAACGAGATCGTCGATGCCACGAACTGGCTCTGGTGATTCACCGACAACGGCGTGTTGCCCGGCCCGAACTTGGCAATGGCCGAGAGCGGGATCATGGTCTCCTGCGACGTCGACACAGCCGCGCCCGCGGACGAACTGGACTTCCCACTCGCAGCAATGGCGTTGGTCGCGGCATTGCGGATGGACGCCAGCGCCAGCGAACTGCTCGTGTCAGTTGACGAAGCGCTGCTGCTCGAACTCGTGGACGCCGAAGTCGAAGTTGACGTCGTGGTGGTGGCGTTCGTCGATGCCGCTCCGCCCGCAGTCCCACCCGACTTGCTCACATAAATCTGCTTGAGCATCTCCGGGTCTTGCCAGTATTTCGGCGCGACTTCCATCACCACGTGATACTGGCTCAACTCGTTGTAGATGGTCGACACCTGGCGCTGGCCGAACGCGTCGTAGAGCGTATTGTCGATCTGCGCCGGCTGGATGCCCAGGCGCGCAGACGTTGCCCGGTCGATCGTCACAAACGATTCCAGGCCGCCTTGCTGCTGGTCCGAATTGACATCGGTGAGTTCGGGGCGCAGGAGCAGGGCGTCGGTGAGCTTTGGCCCCCACGTGTAGAGATCGGTGGTGGAATCCGCCAGCAGCGTGAACTGATATTGCGCATTCGACTGCCGTCCGCCCGCGCGAATGTCCTGCACGGCTTGCAGGAAGGTCCGAACGCCCGCGACGTCGGAAAGAGGTGCGCGCAGGCGCTGGATCACCGCTTCAGCCGATACCTTGCGGTCCTTCTTGGCTTTCAGCGAAATGAACATAAAACCCGAGTTGGTCTGCCGTCCGCCCGTGAAGCCGGCGACGCTTTCCACAGCCGGATCGGCTTGCACGATCCGCATCATCTCGGAAAACTTGCCTTTCATCGCCTGGAAAGACGTGCTCTGGTCGGCCTGAATGCCGCCAACGAGCCGCCCCGTATCCTGCTGCGGGAAAAATCCCTTCGGCACGATGATGTACAGATACACATTCAACCCGATGGTCGCGAGCAACACCAGCAGCACGATCCTCGGATGCGCGAGCGCCACGCCGAGCGTGCGCGCGTATCCGTCCTGCATCCGTACGAACTGGCGTTCAAGCCAGCGCGAATACCGGCCGGGCGCCTTCTGTTCGTGCGGTTCATGCAGCAAACGCGCGCACATCATGGGCGTGACGGTCAGCGAGACGACCAGCGAAACGGCAATCGCCAGCGACAACGTCAACGCGAATTCGCGGAACAACCGCCCGACAATGCCGCCCATCAACAGGATAGGAAGGAACACGGCGACCAGCGAAATGCTCATCGACAGCACCGTAAAACCCACTTCCTGCGCGCCGAGAATGGCGGCTTTCATGCGCGGGACGCCGTTCTCGATGTGCCGCGAGATGTTTTCAAGCACGACGATGGCGTCATCGACCACGAAGCCCGTCGCAATGGTCAAGGCCATTAGCGAGAGGTTATCGAGTGAAAAGCCGAGCAAATACATCGCGGCGAAGGTGCCGATGATCGAGATCGGCACGGCCACGCTCGGAATCAGCGTCGCGCGCCAGTTGCGCAGGAACAGGAACACGACCATCACGACCAGCGCCACCGCCACAATCAGCGTGAATTCCGTATCGTGCAGCGACGCGCGGATCGTGGTCGAGCGATCGGAGGTCGGCGTGATCTCGACGTCGGCCGGGAGCGCGGCCTGGAGTTGCGGCACCATCGCTTTCACACGGTCGATGGTGTCGATAATGTTCGCGCCCGGTTGCCGGTAAAGGATCACGAGCACGGCGCGCTTGTTGTTGATAAGACCCAGGTTGCGCAGGTCCTCGACCGAATCGACTACTTCACCTACGTCTCGCAGATGCACCGCCGCGCCATTCCGGTAAGCCACCACCAGGTCGCGATACTGATCGGCCTTGCTCGCCTGGTCATTCGTATAGAGCTGGAAGTGGGTGCCATTGAACTCGATGGCGCCCTTCGGACTGTTCGCATTCGCCGACGCCAGCGCCGCGCGAACGTCTTCCAACCCGATGCCGTAGTGGAACAGCGCGTTCGGTTCCAGCTCCACCCGGACGGCCGGATTCGCCGAGCCGCTCACGTCTACTTCGCCCACGCCGGGCACGGTCGAGAGCGTTTGCTGCAGCACGGTCGCGGCCGAATCGTAGAGCGAACCCGCTGTGCGAGTGGGGGAGGACAGCGCGAGGATCAGGATCGGCGCGTCGGCGGGATTGACCTTGTGGTAGGTCGGATTGCTTTTCAGCGCCGTGGGAAGATCGGCGCGCGACGCGTTGATGGCGGCCTGCACGTCGCGCGCGGCGCCATCGATGTCGCGGTTCAAACCGAACTGCAAGGTGATACGTGCGGTGCCGACCGAGCTTTGCGACGTCATTTCGGTGACATCGGCAATCGATCCCAGGTGGCGCTCCAGCGGACTCGCCACGCTGGTCGCGACGGTTTCCGGACTCGCGCCGGGCAAGCTCGCCTGGACCGAAATGGTCGGGAAATCGACCTGCGGCAACGGCGCGACCGGCAGCTTCGTGAACGCAAACAGGCCGGCGAGCGCAATGCCGATAGCCAGCAGCGTGGTGGCGACCGGGCGCGCGATGAACGGTTGCGACAGGTTCATGCGCTTACTCCTGACCGCTTGCCGGGCTTGCCGGGCGGGGCGGCGCGTTCCGGTAGAAACGCGCACGCACGCGGCGCGCGAGCGAATCGAAGCCGAGATAGATCACCGGCGTGGTGAACAAGGTCAGCGCTTGCGACACGATCAACCCGCCAACAATCGCAATCCCGAGCGGCCGCCGGAGTTCAGAGCCCGCACCCCAGCCGATCATCAGCGGCAATGCGCCGAGGAGCGCGGCCATGGTGGTCATCAGGATCGGTCGGAAGCGCAGCAAACACGCCTGATAGATTGCATCGCGCGGACTCTTGCCTTGCTCGCGTTCGGCCTCCAGCGCGAAGTCGATCATCATGATGGCGTTCTTTTTCACAATGCCGATCAGCAACACAATGCCGATGATCCCGATGATGTCGAGATCGTGCCCGGTGATCATCAGCGAAAGCAGCGCGCCGACACCCGCCGAGGGCAGCGTGGACAGGATCGTGATCGGGTGGATAAAGCTCTCATACAGCACGCCGAGCACGATATACATGGTGACGATCGCGGCCAGGATCAAAAACAGTTCGTTGGACAGCGATGCCTGGAAAGCCAGTGCCGCGCCCTGGAAACGAATCTGGAACGAGGCCGGCAAGCCGATGTCCTTCTGCGCCTGATCGATCGCTTTCACGGCCGCGCCCAGCGACGCACCGGGCGCGAGGTTGAACGACACGGTGGTCGCCGGGAACTGCCCGAGGTGCGTCACCAGCAGCGGCGCCGCGCGTTCATGGAAGGTCGCGATGGCCGACAGCGGCACCTGGCCCGAGCTTGCCGTTGACGACGGCAGGTAGATGCCATTCAGCGTCTCGCTGTAATGCGCCTCGGTCGGCTGGGACTCAAGGATCACGCGATACTGGTTCGACTGCGTGAAGATGGTCGAGATGATGCGTTGGCCGAATGCATCGTAGAGGGCGTTATCGACGGTGGCCGGCGTGATGCCGAAGCGCGCCGCCGTCGACCGGTCGATTTCCACATACACCGACTGGCCGTTCTGCTGCAGGTCGGTCGCGACATCCGCCAGTTCCGGCGATTGCTGGAGCCGCGCCGTCAGTTTCGGCACCCATTCGGCGAACTCCGCCGAATTTGGATCCGTCAGCATGAACTGATATTGGGTCGGGCTGACGGTGGAATCGATGGTCAGATCCTGCACCGGCTGCATGTAGAGCCGGATGCCCGGGATGTTTGCCACGTCTTGCTGCAGCGCGCGGATCACGTCGCTCGATGTGTTGCTGCGGTCGTCGCGAGGTTTCAGGTTGATCAGCATCCGGCCGCTATTCAGCGTGATATTGGTCCCGTCCACGCCAATGAACGAGGTCAGGCTTTCAACGTCGGGGTTCTTCAGGACCTGCGCGGCGAGCGCTTGCTGCTGTGCGGCCACGGCTTGATAAGACGCGGCTTGCGGCGCCTGCGTAATCGCCTGGATCACGCCGGTATCCTGGATCGGGAAGAAACCCTTCGGAATCCAGATATAGAGCAGGGCGGTGAGCACGAGGGTGAGCAGGGCGACCACCAGGGTTGAGCGCTGCCGGTCGAGCACCCAGGTCAGCGCAACGCCATAACGCCCGATCACGTAGTCGATGAACTGATGCGCGCGCGCTTCGAAGCGATGGCTTTCCTTCGGCGGCGTATGGCGCAGCAGCTTCGCGCACAGCATGGGCACGAGCGTGAGCGAGACGATTGCCGAGATCACGATGGTCACCGCCAGCGTGATGGCGAATTCGTGGAACAGCCGGCCGACCACATCGCCCATGAACAGCAGCGGAATCAGTACCGCGATCAGCGAAACCGTCAGCGAGATGATGGTGAAGCCGATCTGCTTCGAGCCCTTGAGCGCCGCTTCGAGCGGTCCTTCGCCTTCCTCCACGTAACGCGCGATGTTCTCGATCATCACGATGGCGTCATCGACGACAAAACCTGTCGCAATGGTCAACGCCATCAGCGAGAGGTTGTCGAGCGAAAAGCCGCACAAATACATCACGGCCAGCGTGCCGATCAGCGAGACCGGTACGGACAAGCTCGGAATCAGCGTGGCCCAGACGTTCGCGAGGAACAGGTAGATCACCAGCACGACCAGCACCACGGAAAGCGCCAGTTCAAACTGCACGTCGCGCACCGAGGCGCGGATGGTCGTGGTCCGGTCGGTGACGATGCGCACATCGAGCGCAGCCGGCAGCGCTGACTGCAACTGCGGCAGGATCTTCTTGATGCCGTCGACCACCGCAATCACGTTCGCGCCCGGCTGGCGCTGCACGTTCAGGATGATCGCCGGCGTGTTGTCGACCCACGCGCCGAGCTTGGTGTTTTCCGCGCCCTGGATGACGGTTGCGACGTCCGTCAGCATCACCGGCCGGCCGTTCTTGTACGCGATGACCGCGCTCTGGTACGCGCTGGCGTCGGTGAGCTGGTCATTCGCGTTGATCGTATAGGCCCGCGAGGGGCCATCGAAATTGCCCTTCGGCGTGTTGACGTTCAGGTTCGAGATAGTGGTGCGCAAGTCGTCGATGTTCAGGCCATACGACGCCAGCGCGCGCGTGTTCGCCTGGATCCGGACAGCCGGGCGGTTACCGCCGCTGACCGACACCAGCCCCACGCCCCCGACTTGCGAGATCTTCTGCGCGAGACGGGTATCGGCGAGATCCTGGACCTGCGTGAGCGGCAGGGTCTTCGAACTGATCGCGAGCGTGATGATGGGCGCGTCGGCGGGGTTCACCTTCGCGTAGATCGGCGGGGCCGGCAGGTCGGACGGCAGCAGGTTGCCCGCCGCGTTGATAGCCGCTTGCACTTCCTGCTCGGCGATGTCGAGCGGCAGGTCGAGACTGAATTGAAGCGTGATGACCGACGCGCCCGCCGAGCTTTGCGATGACATCTGATTCAGGCTGGCCATCTGCCCGAACTGCTTTTCAAGCGGCGCGGTCACCGACGTGGTCATCACGTCCGGCGACGCGCCCGGATAGAACGTCTGCACCTGGATGGTCGGATAGTCGACAGCAGGCAGCGCGGACAGCGGTAAAAAGCGCAGCGCGACGAGGCCGACCAGCATGATTGCCGCCATCAGCAGCGCCGTGCCGACCGGACGCAGAATAAAAGGACGCGATGGATTCATGCGGGTGCAGTGCGGTTATGGATCATGAGTACATCATTGTTGCTGCTGCTTGCGATGGTGGCCGTGATGCGCGCCCGAAGCAGCCGATGCCGCAGCGGCGCCGGATGCACCGGAAGCGGCCTTGGGCTTGTCTGCCGGGATAGTAATCTTCGCGCCTTCCTTCAGGCGGTCCGAACCGTCGATCACTACACGCTCGCCCACTTCCAGACCCGTCTTGATGCTGGTGCGTTCGCCATCGACCGGGCCGATCTTCACGTTGCGTACGGTCACCGTATTGTCCGGCTTCACCACATAGACAAACGCGCCCGATGAACCGTTGAGCACCGCCGGCGTAGGCACGATGGTCGCGTCCTTGATGACATCGACCAGTAGTTTCGTGTTCACGAACTGATTCGGAAACAGCATGCTTTCCTGGTTGTCGAAGGTTGCGCGCAGCTTGACGGTGCCTGTGGTGGTATCGATCTGGTTGTCGATCGTTTCCAGATAACCACTTTCGAGCGACTTGGTGTTGGCCCGGTCATAAGCAGTCACCGACATCTTCGTGCCCGCATGCAGCGGCTTCAGAATCGCAGTCAGATTGTCTTCGGAGGTCGTGAAAATGACGCTGATGGGCTGCAGTTGCGTGATGACCACGACGCCATTCGTGTCGCCGGTCGTCACGTAGTTGCCCGGATCGACCTGCCGCAAGCCGACGCGGCCCGACACCGGCGCCGTGATGCGCGCGTAGGTCAGGTCGAGTTTGTAGGTATCGACATTCGCCTGGTCCGACTTGACCGTCCCCTCGTACTGCTGGACAAGCGACGCCTGCGTGTCCACTTGCTGGCTCGCGATCGAATCTTGCGAAAGCAGCATCTGGTAGCGCTTCAGGTCGAGCCGTGCGGTCTGCAGCAGCGCCTGGTCCTTCGCGAGCGTGCCCTGTGCATTGCGCAACGAGATCTCGTAAGGGCGGGGGTCGATCTGAGCCAGTACGTCCCCCTTCTTGACCATCTGGCCTTCCTGGAACGCGACGTTCTGCAGTGTCCCGTTGAGCTGCGTCTTGACCGTCACCGACGCCAGCGGCGTCACTGTCCCGAGCGAATTGATCACCACCGGCATTTCGCCTTGCGTCACCGTCGCGACATGCACGGGTTGCGGCGGAGCAGCCATGCCCGGACCGCCGCCACCGCGCCTCCCGCCGCCGCCCTGCCGCGCTTGCTGCGCGTTATCAGCACCACCACGGTTCCATGGATGCCACGCGAACAGGCCGGCCACGATCAGGATCGCGACGACGATCCAAACAAGACGGCGCCGGCGGGGCCGGGAAGGGGACACGGGAGGAGTCGAGGCTTGGGAGGTAGGCGAACGGGCGTCAGAGTGCGGCGGTGGTGCTGGGTGTTTTTTTTGTTCGTCCATCGTTTCAGTGGCTCGGTGAGTCGGTGAGTCGGTGGGCTCGGAAACTGTCTTGAAGTGCTGGCGGTTGGCTTGCCGAGGTTAGCGCGGACGGTTCTGAAGGATGCTGGGAACGCCGGTGGCCAAGTTACGCACCTTCGTCACGCACCTTACGCGACGCATTGCTCAGTCACGCAGCGAGCACGCCATGGGCGCTGATGTGCTCACGAAGCGCTCACTTGAGTGAAAGCATCGAAAGGTAGTCCGGCGCGCGAAGCATGATGCTACGTCCCGTGCTTCGTTGGAGTCCAGCTCTCTTTCTTTCGATTGATTACGAACGTTACGAATCCCGGCGGGGACAGAATGCAATTCGAAAACAGCGCCGGGGAGGGTCGCAAACGCCGACCGACATCGTATCGTCTTGTGCGTGCAAGAGTCACGCTAAGCCCTTGGCAAGGCGTGCTCATTGACGTTTCAATGGGGTTCGCGCTGCTGTGGAGGTGAAGCAGGAGACGTTGTGCGTCGGGAATTAAGTGCGGGGAAGCGCAACGATGGATAGCAAAACGTCCCTATGTGCCGATGCTGGCACAGCAGGAGGTTTTGCCGTCCATCGCGCGTAACGCGCGTTATTCGACCCGTTATTCGCTCAGGCGCGCGGACGGTGTTCCGCCGATCTCGTGCGTGATCTTCGCGACGCATTCGAGCAGAGCGGGTGCGACCTCGTTGAGCAGCGCTTCCCGTGGCGCCTGATATTCAGCGCCGCCGCAATTGACCGCGTAGCGTTGTCCCGACGGGCCTACAAAGCCTGCCGCGACAGCATTGAGCCCCTGGTGCCAGTCGCCGGTGGAGATGGCGAAACCACGGCGCACTGCGTCTTCCAGGCCCGGCTTCAGGCTGCCGTCGATACTCGGCCAGTCGTCGCCCGACGCGGTCCGCAGACTGTCTAGCAGCCCGGCCCTGTCGGGCTCGCCGAGCGCCGCCAGATAGGCGCGGCCGACCGCCGTGCGTCCCAGGTCCATCCGCGAGCCAACTTCGAGCCGCGATACGAGCACGGCAGAGCGCGGCCGGATCGTATCGATGACAACCATGTCCAGCCGGTCGCGTACTGCCAGATGGACACTTAGCGTAGTCCGGTCCGCCAGTTCGATAAGAAATGGCCGCGCTCGCGCCCGGATGTCGAAGTTGCGCAGGAAGCCGTTGCTCAACTCCAGGACTGAAGCCGTCAGTACGAAACGTTCGCTGTCGGGTAATTGAAACAGCAAATTGGCGCTCACCAAGGTTGCCGTCAGCCGCGAGATGGTGGGTTTTGGAATGCCCGTCCACTCCGCGAGTTCGCGATTGCTGACGGGCGCGTCGGCGGCGGCAATACGCCGAAGTACGTCGAGGCCGCGTGACAACGCAACGACTTCTTCACCGTCACGCCCTTTTTCCTTTTCCCGGCTCATAGGCCGGCTCTCAGTGGTTTGCATTATTTTTCGGAACTTGGTTTCGTTGGAAAGGCCGGAGACGCCATTCGTCGAAGCTGACTGAGCACGCACGCCACCGCTCACCGGAATCGTATTATCCAGCAATGAAAAGGTGTAGCTGCCGGACCCGTTTTTGTCATCAAACCCGCGTACCTTACGGTTAGATAGTCGCTCAATCCTCGAAATTTCGCTTGACTAGGTTTCGCATAACGTAAAAAATGGAACCCGATTTCGAAAGCACTCCGGAAGCGCAAGTTGCGCCCGTCGAAATGCGATCGATAACCAGCTCTCAGGTTCTAGCACGGCCCTCGGAATGGCTAGAACTTTTAAGGCGCTACGGCAACGTAGCGCCTTTTTTTTGCCTGTCAAAGGCGCCCGCAAACCTGTTTCGGACAGCGCCGCCCGGATAGCGTAACTGGTTCACGCGCGCGGAGGCGTTGTTGCGCAGTGCCGACCTTGCTGCGGCGCAAGCGATGATGGACGCCGCACGAGGCGTCCACGCGACTCAAGCCCTTAAGCTACGCCGTTACGCTACCTTATCTCACGGCGGTCCAATTCATTCCCGCGCGCATGTTTAGTATTTTCTGGTGAACTAAAAGATTTTGATGCGTGGCGCCAATAAGCCGATGCCCTTCCGAAACGGAAGGGCATCGTGAGAAGCGCTGGTATTTGCGGGGGGTAGCTTGGCGGTTGAGCTGGCCCCGAAGAAGGGCGCAAGCCCTTATCAATACGATTAGCGATGTGCTGCAAACATCTTGCCGGGTTTCAGCAAGCGCCGGCCGCGCAGCGCCCAATAGATACCCGCCATCCCCAACACTGCCGCGCTGCCGAGCACGAGCACCGGAGAAACCTGTTGCGGCGCAGGATTGCTGGTAGCGACGATCATGGCGGCGACCAGCGCCACGCCCGCCTGCACAAAGGCGCGCATGGCCCGGCTGCGATGGTCGGAAAAACGCACTGAACGCGACATGGGCGTGCGCGTGAACGGCTCGAAAAGGATCAGGCCGGCAACGAGGGCAACTAGCAGGTTCATCAGGATCATGACAACACTTCAATATCGAATTCAGGGATGGCCGCACTATAAGAAGCGGCGTCGATGAAATGAATCAGAAGCGTCTTAAAGCGGGTTGAATTTCACCTGTTCGGATGCGGTGCGGCGGGTATTACTGCGATTTGTTTGAATTACGCCTGAAACCTGGCCTGACGGCCAGCATTGCCCGGTTGAAGGAACCGAGCCCGGTGCGCACGGTTATCATGGGGTTCGAAATAGCCGTTGAAGCGGTGAATGAAGCGGTGAATGTAACAATCGGGCAGATGCAGCTTGCTTGCCCAACAGGACAATGACGATGCAAAAGAACAGGATGAATCGGCTGGCCAGCGCCGTGGTTGCGCTTGGACTTCTCGCGGCATGTGAAAAGCACGACGCGGCGGCGGGGCAGGCCGCTGGTGCGCTGAACAACGTAGCCAGCCAGGCTGGCCAGAAATTCGATCAGGCGGCGAACTATGTCGGCCAGCAGGTCGATTCGGTCAAGCAGTCCGCGCAGTCGAACCTGCAGTCGGCAGGTACCTTGCCGGATATGTCGGCGAGCGGCGTGGCAGCCGCCGCACGAGCCAATCTGGCAGGTGCGGCGAGCGCGACAAACGCGGCTATCGTGAACGCTGCAAGCGATACCGGTGCCGGCCTGCAGTCGGCCGGGCGCAAATTGCAGGACTGGTCGGCAAGCTCGGCTTCGGGAACGAGCTCAGGCAGTTCGTCGAGCAGTTCGTCGGGCGGCGCATCGAGTGGTTCGGCCGCTACGTCGGCTGACCCCGGAAACGCCCGCTCGGATATGGACAAATAGGCGACAACCGGCTGGGTCACGCAACCCGCCGCGCTGTTCAACGCCGTCATCCCGGCGCGTGCGGACTAACATCTCGTTACCCGCGTGACCGTTTTGTCTAAAGATTATTTCAGCGCAGCGGCTAAACTGGCGGTCTTTTACCTTTTTTGCCTTTTGCGCACCGCCATGAAACCAAGCCGCATCCGGGCGCTCGCTAGCGCGCTGGTATTCGCCGCGTTGGTCAGCTCGGCGCTCACCGTTTTTGCCCTGAACGCCAACGCCGCCCCTCCTGCGCTCACGTTGCCGTCGTTTCAGGAACTCATCAACAAACCGGCGGCATCCAGCCCCGGCTCGGCATCTGCGACGGCTTCCGGCACGGCCGACGCCGCGGCCAGTCCGGCCAGCGACGTCGATCTGACGCGCTCGCTCGACACGGTCATCTCCACGCTGGACAACGACCGGGAGCGCACGGCGCTGGTCGCGCAGTTGAAAAAGCTCCGCGACGCCAAGCGTGACGCCCAAAGCGCCGTGCAACCGGCTGACTCATCGGCTGCGTCCGACGGTTCCGCCGCGGCAGTACTGCCGGAAGTGGCTGCGGCTTCGTCGGCGAGTTCAACGACGGCAGCCTCGTCGGTCGTCGCCGCTATCACGCCCAAAACGGGCCTGCTTGGGGCGATCGCGTCCGGATTGTCGAGCGTAGAGGCTGACTTCAGCCGCGGCCGTACGCCGCTTGCTTATTGGGGCGGTCGCCTGAACGCCGCGGGCAATGAGCTTTTCACCATTGTCTCGGGCCAGAGCCGCGAGAGTTTTGGTCACACTCTGCTTAACTATTGCCTGATGCTGGCTGGCTGGGGCGTGTGCGCTTTTCTGCTGGTCTACTTCCAGCGGTACTTGCACGCGCGTTACAAGGTTCATTTCGGGCTGCGTGCCAATCCGACCACGAGCGAGCTTCTGATCTTCGCGCTGCGGCGGGTCGGGCCGTACCTGTTCGCGTTTATCGCAGCGCTGACTTTTGCGCGGCTGATGCCGGTGTCGCTGGGCCGCACGCTCGCGATGGTGACGGCATACGCGATTGTCGCGGGCGCCGTGTTTTCATCGATCTGCCTGATCATGTTCTCGCTGTTCGGCTCGGCGCATCGCCGGGTGGCGGTGCATCTGCTGATTCTGCATGCGCGTCGGCTGTTATTTCTCATTGGCACGCTCGGCGCGCTGGGCGACGCCGCCTCGAATTACGACGTGGCGCAACAACTCGGCACGAATCTGTCCGGGCTCCTCTCAACGGTCGCGAACATGGGCGCGGCGATCCTGACCGCCTATTTCACGCTGGCGTTCCAGCGACCCGTGTCCCACCTGATCCGCAGCCGTTCGTATGAGCAGCGCAGCCAGCACAAGGCCGCGACCGAAACGTTCGAGGTGGTCGGCTCGCTCTGGCAGGTGCCCATGCTGCTGCTTGCATCGGCTTCGGTGATCGCGACGCTTGCGGGTATTGGCACCTCCGAGAACGTCCTGCAAATGGCGATCGCAACCGCCGGCCTGCTGGTGGTCGGACTGTTTCTCAGCGCGGTTACGTTGCGGGTCACGCGATTGCCGCAACGCAAGACGCGCCGGCAATCGGCGTATGTACGACGGCTTTTCAAGTTCTTTGGCCGCATGGTCGTGCTGGTGATCTGGCTGGCTTTCCTCGAACTTGCCTCGCGTTTCTGGGGGTTTTCGCTCACCAAACTGGCCGAGGAAAGCGTGGCCGCGCGCGGCATCACGCATGCGGTGAGCGCGATCCTGCTGACTATTTTTATTGCATGGCTGGTGTGGATCCTGATCGATACGGGGATTCAGGAGGCGCTCAATCCGAACACGCCGCGTGGCAAAGGGCGCGGTCCGAGCATGCGCGCGCGCACCATGCTGCCGCTGATCCGCAACGTGGTGTTCGTCGGACTGCTGAGCGTTGCCGCGATTATTACCGCGGCAAATCTTGGACTGAACGTGACGCCGTTGCTTGCTGGCGCCGGCGTGATCGGGCTGGCGGTGGGTTTTGGTGCGCAGTCGCTGGTGGCCGATCTGATAACGGGACTTTTCATCATCATCGAGGACACCATTTCTGTCGGTGATTCTATCGAGGTCGACGGCGGCCATGCGGGCGTGGTGGAAACGCTGACTATCCGTACTGTGCGGCTGCGCGATGGGCAAGGCGCTATTCACGCCATTCCGTTTTCGCAGATCAAGGTGGTGAAGAACTTGTCGCGCGATTTTGCTTATGCGGTGTTCGAAGTGCGGGTGCCGTTTTCCGCCGATGTCGACCAGATCACGCAGATGATTCGTGAAGTCGGTGCTGAATTGATGGCCGATTTTCGATACCGGCGCGAGATGCTGGGGCCGATCGAAGTGTGGGGGCTGGACCGTTTCGATCCTAACTGGATGGTCGTGAAAGGGCAGATCAAGACCCTGCCGCTGAAGCAATGGAGTGTCGCGCGGGCATTTAACGTCAGGGTCAAGCGCAAGATGGACGAAATCGGCATGGACGTTCCGGTGCCGCAAATGCAGCTGCGGGTGTCGCGGGAATCCGGGGGAATGGAAACGGATTTGACCGATCTGGAAGAGTTGACGGAAGCGGCGCCGCTGTCGCCGGTGGAGCGCAGCGCGGCAGCCATGGCCCGCGATGTTTCGCATAAATCCCAGGCCGCGCCGCCGCCGACCGATCAATCCGTGCAAGTGCCGCCGCAGATTCCAACGGCGTCTGAGCCGGGGAAAGGGTAGGGCAGTTCTGCGCGGCTGTTTCTGTATGACCGGACTGACGCGCGCCGTCGCGCGTTAAGCGGCAACCGTGACGAGATCGTTGACATGGGTCGAGATGCGCGCGGCGGGCACGCCGTAGACATGGATCGAGACCGCGGTGCGTCCCTTGACCGATGCGTTGCCTAACTGGTGAATTGCCGCACGCCCCGCGCCGACAAAGGACACCGCCCCGTGCGCCCGCTCGTGGCGGCGCGTTTGAACTGCCCGGTGCGTGTCGGGATCCCACGCGAACAGCGTCTCTGACAGCGTTCCTTCAATAACCGTGTAAGCGCACCACGTGTGATGACCGTGTACCGGGCTCTCTTGACCGGCTTGCCAGACGAGCGCAGCGACGGCATAGCGGCCGAGCGGATCGGCGACCAGCAAATGCCGTCGATAACAATCCAGCCCGCCTTCACGCTGGGCATCGGATAAAAGACCAGCTTCCCGGGCCAAGCCATTGAGAGCGGACCGCACGCTCAGCGCGAACCTTGCCGACGACGGATCGAGGCAACAGGCTTGGTCGAGTGCATCGGACAACCGCGCGAGCGGCGATTTTGTAGCAAGGGCGGAGGTGGCAAAGGTCATGGCGGGGCTCGTCAGACAAGCGGAATCAGGCAGAAAGGAGCGGAAAGTCGAGCTTCTTTTATACCGGTTTGCTTGTGGAAAAAGTTTCCATATAATTTCGCCAAGGCACGAAAAAGTAGAATAATTTCCTACAAGGGGCGGGCTGTGGGCATGGACCTTATCGATCGCAAGTTGCTGGAGCTGCTGCAGGAAGACGTGACAATGCCGATTGCCGAACTGGCGACGCGCGTCAATCTCTCGCAGACGCCATGCTGGAAACGTGTGCAACGGTTGAAGGAAACCGGCGTGATTCGCGCTCAGGTCGCGCTGTGCGATCCGCGCAAGCTGGGGGTCGGGACAACCGTATTCGTCGCGGTGAAGACGAATCAGCACACGCAGACCTGGGCGGAGGACTTCACGCGCGCGGTGCGCGACATTCCCGAAGTCGTCGAGGTGTATCGAATGAGCGGGGAAACGGACTATCTGATGCGCGTGGTGGTGTCGGATATCGACGATTACGACCGTGTGTACAAAACGCTGATTCGCGCTGTCCCGCTTTACGACGTGAGTTCGAGTTTCGCGATGGAACAGATCAAATATTCCACCGCGCTGCCAGTGCGGTCCCCGCTCGGGGTCACGGGAAACTGAGGTTTTGTGCGTGAGATGGAACGCGTTCTGCGTGGAGGAGGGAAGGCTGCCGCAACCCTTCTGAAATCCATGTCGGGTAAGATCGTGCGCTTCGTCCAATCCCACTCAGAGCTTCGATTTCATGACCGATGACCGCCGCAAAAAGGCCCCGACGCGGAAGAACCCCACCTTCGCGATCAGTATTCTTATCGTGGTCGTGGTGCTGCTTGTGATCGGCACATTGTTCTTCAACGCGATCCGCGACAAGCGCGCGTACGAAAGAGAGAATCCGCCGGAAGCAGCGAGCGCTACCGTTCCCGCTGCGGCTGCGACGGGCGCTTCCCAGTAACGCCCTTTCAACCTGCAGCTTCTGCGTTTGTGGCGGTTATACGACCGGCCGTCACTCCGGCAGGTTGATCAGGCTCGCGTCCTTTCGAATCAGGAGCGACGCCGTCAGCATCTGCTTGCACTGATGCGCAAGCAGCTTCAGATCCTGGACCGCATCGGCCGGGATATCCTGGGCGCGTTCCGCATCCACCACCATTGAATCCAGTTCGCGCGTGAGCAGTTTCGACTGCTCGCCTTGATCTTCCGGCGCGGGTACACCGTCCTGCGCCTGCGTTAGATTGTCGCGGATGACGGTCAGCGCGCGCTGCACGGGTTGCGCCGCGTGCCCCGCGGCAGACTTCCCTACCGATTGCAGCAACGGCCCCGCCGCCGTGATCTGCGACGCGAGCACGTGGCTGCGGATCAGCAGGTCGTTGAGTTCAGGCACGAACTTTTGCTGCGCTTTCGGTTCGAGCATCATGCGCTGAAACGCCTGGCCGAGATTCGCAAACGCTATATGCACGTTCTTGCGCGCGAGGCGATAGCGGAAGTCGCTGTCGAGCGCCTCCGCTGCAATGGCTGCCGCCGCAGAGGCACCTGAAATGGCGGTCGCGGCGGCGCTTTCGCCGGTGGCGGTCTTTTTCTTCGATGCCGCGGCCGGACGATTGCTGCCCGTTTCAGTGACGGCCGGTTGATCTGAGCTCTTGGCTGTCGCGCCTGAGAGTGATTGGGCAGCATCGTCCGCTTGTTTCACGGCCCGGGGAGGCTGCGCTTCGCCCGACGTATCCGTGGCTGACGCGGCGACTGCTTGCCTATTGAGGCTTGTTGAGGCTATCTCGTCGTTCGCGATGCCTGCTGCGTTGCGTTCGTTCAATACCGCTGAGTCCGCCAAATCGGTTGCCCGGTCGCTCACGACGGGTGGAAAGTTGGCGTTGCCGCCACTTGTCAAACTGAGGGAAGCATCGCCCGCTGTCGCGAGTTCCGTTTCGCCGGCTTCCACCCGCGCAAGCGCGGCCGTTGCCGCTTGCGCTGTTCCCGCGTTGGCATCGGCGAAAAGATTGGCGTCCGCCGTGCCCTTGGATTCAGCCTGAACTGCAGGCTTGCCGGTCCACCACCAGCTTGCTTCAAGATAATTTCGCATTGCGCCAATCATGTCGCGCACCTGCTTGCCCATCAGCCGGTATTCCCAGTACGGAAACAGATGGCTGGCAGCAATCGCGATGGCGCATCCGACGGCGGTGTCAATGGCGCGTTCGCCGATCAGCCGCATGCCGCCCGGCGCAAGCAGGTGCAGCATCAGCAACACGTAGGCCGACGTGAACACCACGCTCGCTGTGTAGTTGAACAGCAGCAGGCTGTAGCTCATGACCATGCAGGCGAACATGGCAACCAGCAACACGTGCGGGTCCTTCACCACCAGGATCAGCCCGACGCACGCCGTACAGCCGATCGCCGTGCCGATAATCCGCTGCACATTACGCTGTTTGGTGAGCGAATAACCGGGCTTGAGAATGATGACCGTTGTCATCACGATCCAGTACGCGTTGGTGAGCGGCAGCAGACGTCCGAGCCAGAACCCGACGCCCACGGCGATGGTCACGCGCAGCGCGTGCCGGAAGCTCGGTGAGGCCATCGTCAGGTTTGAAAATATCTGCATGAACGGCACGCGGCGGCTCGACACAAAACGTGACAAAGTCGGATCGACGCGAATCACCGTTTCGGTGATGCTCGGATCATGCCGCGTCTGGCGACGCATTTTGTCGATCAACCGTGTCGCACTCCAAAGCCTCCTGAACGCCGCGGACACTGCGGAATAGGCTTCCGGGTTCTTCTTCGGGACGTCGTGCCGGCGCATCTGGTCGAGTTCATATTCGATCGCGCGCAACTCCGCTTTCACGTTGATTCGAGCCCGGGCCGGCCGGTTTTGCAGCACGGCCAGCCCGATGTCCTCGAGATCGAGCGCAGTCTTTCGCATCAGGTCACGATAGAAGATCAGGATGTCCTGCCCGCCGAAGGTGTTGCGCACCAGCGGGTAATCGGTGTGTGCGCCCACGAACATCTCGTGCAGGTCGACCACGTTGATGAAGAGGTTGAAGAGCATGACGCGGCGGGCATCGAGCTTGCCGCTTCGCAGTTTCGGCAGGTTGCGCAGCACGATGTCGCGCGCTGCATCCTGGCGCTCAACCGCCGCGATCTGATTTTCGATCAGTTTTCGGTAACACTCGTCGAGATTGGCGTCCAGATCGTAAAAAGCCGAGCGCGAGAGCAGATATTCGGCGCACCTGAACACACTCTCGGCCAGCGCCTGGCGCTCAATGCGATAGACGAGCAAACGGCTGACAAAGGTCGCCCAGTAGGTGTACCAAAGGCCGCCGAGCAGGATCCATGAAGCGTTGATGAGCGCCTGCATGGGCGTGAAATGCTCTTCCAGCGTCACGATCATCATGAAGAGCGTAGCGAAGCTGATCTGCGGCCAGCGGTTGCCGTACACCACGACCAGCGACAGCACGAACGTGAGCGGCACGACCGTCAGCCACAACGTGACGGCATTCGCGCTCGCGATGCCGGTAGCAAGTGCCGACAAAAAGCCAATCACCGTACAGGCCAGCATCTCGTTGTGCTTGTACTTCAACGGCCCCGGCATGTCGACGACGCTCGCACCCAGTGCACCGGTCGCAATGGTGAAGCCAAGTTCACGATTGTGAAATACAGTCAGCATCAGGATGGCCGGCAGCGAGACGCCGAGCGCGATCCGCAAGCCACCGAAGAAGTACTGGCTATAAATGAATTTTCTGATTTCTAGCGAGTAACGCATCGACTTCCTAGTTTGCTGCCCGGATATCTTCGGGGTGTCTCGGGTCCCGCCATGACCTTGGCATGCCACATGGGCGCACCCGGACCTGACTTAATGTGGCTTCGAGTCTAACCCAACTCGACGGCATCCAAACCTAGGCCGTTTGGCCGAATTCCGGATAAGAACGCCCTTTGCTATCCTGTCGTTTCACCTCGCGACACGTCCGTGGCCTTGGCCGTTCGAGACGTTGCCTTTCATGCCCAACTAGCAGGATCCATGCTCGAACTTTTCTATTCGAATCGCCATGAAACGCTGTCGCAGGCGCTGCTCGACGACGTCGCCGCGTTCGCGCTGAATGGCGGCGATCCATTCGCGAGCCAGACGATCATCGTGCCGAGCGCGGCAGTGCGCCGCCGGCTCGAACTGGACATGGCCGGACGCTTTGGCATTTGTGCAAACGTGGACCTGTGTTATCTCGCTCAGTGGTTGTGGGCCAGGATTGGGGACGTATTGCCCGTACCCGAGCATTCGCCGTTTGCACCCGACCGGCTGGTGTGGCGCTGTTTCCGATTGCTTGGTGCAATGACGGAGGCTGCGCCGGAAAGCTCGTCACGACTGCGCGCGTATCTCGATGCCGCCGACGACTCCATGCGCTATGAACTCGCGCGCCGTATCGCCACGGTGTTCGATCACTATCTGACGTATCGGCCGGAATGGCTGCTGCACTGGCAAGCTGGCGGGTCGATCCTGGCGTCGGCCGGCGGGGCAATCGACGCAAATGGGCCGCGCCTGCCGAACGCCACAGAAATCCAGCGCGAGGACGAACGCTGGCAGGCCTCGTTATGGCGTGCGCTGCTCGCCGACCTTGCACAGGACGCCGGCGCTCACGATCCCACGCCGCCGGCGTACCGGTTCCTGACCGAATCGCCGAAACTCGATCTCGACGCCGTGATGAAGGCCGAGTGGCCCGAGCGCGTGAGCGTGTTCGCGTTGCCGACCATGCCGCCGTTGCATATTGCGTTGCTGCGCGAGTTGTCGCGATGGATCGACGTGCGTATCTATGCCATCGACCCGTGCCGCGAGTTCTGGTTCGACATCGTGAGCGAGGCGCGGGTGGAACAGCTCGAGCTGGCGGGGAAGCTGGATTTCCAGGAAGTGGGCCATCCGCTGCTCGCCGAATGGGGCCGCCAGACGCAGGCGCAGTTGCACATGCTGCGCGAGTTGACGGAAAGCGCAGCGTCGCGGGAAGCCAGCCAGTTCGAGGAGAATTCCGCGCCCACATGGCTCGCTCGCGTGCAAAACGCGATCCTTAATTTGAACGAGGTTGAGGAGCCGGACCAAGCGCTAGAACCTGGTATCGAAATTCACGTGTGCCATAGCTTGTCGCGGCAGCTTGAAGTGTTGCACGACCGTTTGCTCGGCTGGTTCGACGAGATAGACGGGCTGCAGCCTTCCGACGTGCTCGTGGCGTTTCCGGATCTCGCGGCGGCGGGTCCGCTGATCGACGGCGTGTTCGGCACTGCGCCTGCTGGTGTGGCTGGTGAGCGCCGGCGGATTCCGTATCGAATTACGGGTCTGCCGCCTTCGCAGGCAAACCCGGTCGCGCGCGTGTTGCTCGACTGGCTGGCGTTGCCTGAACGTAGTGTCGGTGCGCCCGAGTTGATTGAATGGTTGCGGGTCGACGCGGTCGCGGCGCGTTATGGCATAGATGCCGTCGCTCTGGAAACGGCGCAGACGTGGCTTGCGGCGGCCGGTGCACGGCGCGGGCTCACGCCTTCTGCTACGACTGCTGCGGACGTGCCTGCAGCCCGTCACACCTTCTCCGATGCCCTCACACGGCTGTTCCTCGGCTACGCGTTGCCCGATGGCGGCGCGCCTGTCGACGAATGGCTGCCGGTTGGCGGCGCGCAAGGGTCGGATGCGGAATTGCTCGGCCGGCTGACGCGGTTTATCGACGATATTGACGCGTTCGGCGAACGTATAGCCACTGCGCGTACGCCGCAGGCCTGGACGCAATTGCTGCTCGACGCGCTCACGCAGTTCTTCGATGCCGGCCTGCCATTCGCGGACTCAATCGCCGACGTCCGGTCGACACTCGACGCACTGATGCTCTCAATGAGCGAAGGCGCTGTGGACACCGAAATTGCCGCCGACGTTCTGCGAACCGCGCTCACGGACGCACTCGACGACGCTGCGCGTGGCGGCGTCCCATGGGGCGGCGTAACGTTTTCGTCGCTGACGAGCTTGCGTGGGTTGCCGTATCGCGTGGTCTGCCTGCTCGGCATGGACGACGGCATGTTGCCGAGCCTCGCACGCGCCGACGAATTCGACCTGATGGCAAGTTTCGGCAAGCTCGGTGACCGGCAACGCCGTGACGACGAACGCAACCTGTTCCTCGACTTGCTGTTGTCGGCGCGGGACCGGTTGATGATCGCGTACACGGGACGCAGCATTCGGGACAACGCCGCGCTGCCGCCTGCCGCGCTGATCGACGAATTGCTCGACTATCTGGAGGAAACAGTGGCGGGCGAGGGTCCGTCTCCGAACGAGCTTGCGAGCGCGCGCCGCCGTTTCATGTTCGAGCATCCGTTGCAGCCGTTCGCGCCCGAGTACTTCAGCGCGCCGTTGTTCACCTACGAGCCGGAGCGCGCGGAACTGGCGCAGGCGCTTGCGCTCGGCAAGATCGAACCGTCAGCGAAGTTCTTTAGCGGACCGTTGCCGGCGGAAGAGGTAGAACCGGTTGCATTCGATGACTTCGAGCGTTTCTGGCGTCATCCGGCGCGCGCTATCTTGCGTGATCGGCTCGGCATTTCGCTGTTCGACGCCGAGACCGAACTCGGCGATACAGAACCGTTCGAGCTCGAATATCCCGGTCGTGCCGCGCTGGCTGATCGCGTGTTGCCGTCGCTGCTCGCACTTACCGGCGACACTGAAGCGCGCGGGCTCGATCGTGCGCGGCGGGTCGCGCGTGCGAGTCCCGAAATGCCGGGCGGCGCGACGGGCGGTGTGTGGCAATCGCGGGAAATCGGCGCGTTGCATTCGCTTGCCAATCGGGTGCGGGTCGCCACGGGAGAAGGCGCGGCGCGCCTGCCGTTCACGCTGGATATCAAGCCGCGTTGGCCGGATGCCGAGTTGTTCGGCCGCCACGACGCGACGTTGCAAGCGGACGCTTTGCAGCCGCTGCAGCTTCACGGCACCTTGAATTTGCTCACTGACGAAGGCCAGATCATTTACCGATACGACGTGCCGCGCGCTCGCGACTACCTCTCTGCATGGCTCGCCCATCTTGCCTACTGCGCCGCGTTGCCCAATGGCCCTCGACGCACGGTGTGGCACGGGCGCGGCGCGCAATCGAGCGGCTTTGAACTGA
Organism: Burkholderia sp. S171; assembly: GCF_009766085.1. Taxonomy (GTDB): domain Bacteria; phylum Pseudomonadota; class Gammaproteobacteria; order Burkholderiales; family Burkholderiaceae; genus Caballeronia. The sequence goes on from NZ_LMUF01000030.1 coordinate 466,787, forward strand.
CGCCCGTCGACGATCCGCACGCGCATCTGGCAACGCTCGCTGCGTTGTATCGCGCTGGGCAACGGTTGCCGCTGCGATTCTTTCCGAAAAGCGCGTGGACGTGGGTCAAGGAGAGCGAGTCCAAGGCGCAGCGCGTGTGGGTGTCCGACAGGACGCGCGGCGAGTCGGACGATCCCGCGTTGCGCATTGCGTTTCGCGGCGCTGAACTGAGACTCGATGAAACCTTCGCCACGTTGGCCAGAATCGTCTTCGAACCGCTGATCCAGCACATGCGGAGCGACGCATGACGCGTACCGAAACATCAACACTAACGGCCGACACGGCCGATGAACTCGACGTTTTCGAATGCTCACTCGATGGCGTGAACCAGATCGAAGCATCGGCGGGTACGGGGAAGACGTGGAACATCTGCGCGCTCTACGTTCGCCTTCTGCTCGAAAAGAAGCTTGCCGCCGACGCGATCCTCGTCGTCACCTTCACGAAAGCGGCGACCGCTGAACTGCATGAGCGCATCCGCTCGCGGCTTGTCCAGATCGCGCACGCGATGGAAACCGGCGACACCGCGGGCGACGCGTTCCTCGATCGCCTGTTCGAGACCACGCTTGAACGTGTCGAGCCGGATGAAGCGCTCAAGCGCATCAAGATCGCGCTGCATACCTTCGATCAGGCCGCCATCCACACGATCCACGCGTTCTGCCAGCGCGCGTTGCAAGAGGCGCCGTTCGCTGCAACCATGCCGTTCGCGTTCGAACTCGAAGCCGACGACAGCGCGTTGCGCTTCGAGATGGCAGCGGACTTCTGGCGTGAACGGGTCGAGCCGGCGGCGGCACGGGATTCATCGTTCGCCGCGTGGCTCGTGAGCAAGGGTGCAGGACCGGCATCGCTTGACGCACAGCTTTCGCGTCGGCTGAAAAAACCGCTTGCCACGTTGCGCTGGGGTGAGTCGGAGCTCACCTATCGCGAGGACGCGCAAGCGTTGTTCGATACGGCGTGCGCGGTGTGGCACGCCGAACGCGACACCATCGTGCAATTGCTGATCGACGCCGAAGCGAAGCTCAGCAAGACCACGCACAAACGCACGCTGATCGACGCGGCGATTGCCGCGTGGGCCGATTATTTCGCTGACAACGATTGTCACGCCGCACCGCCGAAAGAAGCGCTGAAGCTCACGGCGAGCGCGTTGAAGAAAGGCACGAAGGTGAAGAACGAGCCACCTTCGCATCCTTTCTTCGATCACGCCGAGACGCTTGCCGCCGCTGCTGCTGCCGCGGAAGCGGCGCAACGCGCGGCATGGCTTGGCATTGTGCGCGAGTGGCTCGACTACGCGCCGCTGGAACTGGCGGTGCGCAAGCGGACGAGGCGCGTGGTGTCGTTCGACGACCTGCTGTCCAACCTGTATCAGGCGCTCGAGGCCAATCCTTGGCTTGCCGCTGCGCTTCGGGCGCGTTATCCGGCTGCATTGATCGATGAGTTCCAGGACACGGACCCGCTGCAGTTTGCCATCTTCAACAGCATCTTCGCGCCGCAGGGGCCGTTGTTTCTGGTCGGCGATCCGAAGCAGGCGATCTACAGCTTTCGTGCTGCCGACCTGCATACGTATTTGACGGCGCGCAAGCAGGCGTCGGCGAGATATACGCTTGCGGTCAACCAGCGCTCGACTGAGCCGATCATCGATGCCTGCAACCGCATTTTCGGCGCGAACCCGGCGGCGTTTATCCTCGATGGATTGACGTACCAGCCGGTGCGCGCAGGCACGCGCGAGCGCGAGCCGTTCAACGACAACACAGCGTCGGCGGCGTATTCCGATACCGCTGATTTCTGCGTGTGGATGTTGCCGCAAGGCGATTCCGCGCTGTCGAAAACGAACGCCAATCGCCAGGCGGCGGAGGCCTGCGCGGCGGAGATCGTGCGGTTGTTGCGCGGCGCTCAAAATGGCGAGGTAACGATCGGCGACAAGCCCTTGTCACCCGGCCAGATTGCTGTGCTTGTGCAGACGCATCGGCAGGGAAGTCTCGTCAAGCGCGTGCTCGCAAGTTGGGGCGTGGGCAGCGTGGAATTGGCGCAAGCATCGGTATTCGGTACGTTCGATGCCGAGCAGATCGAGCGATTGCTGGCCGCCATCGATACCCCTGGCGACTTGCGCCGCTTGCGCGCGGCGCTCGCAACAGATTGGCTCGGGCTTGATGCCGCTGCGTTGTGGAACATGGAGCATAGTGAAGCCGTCGAAGGTCCCGCCGCGGCCGACGCCATGAGCTGGGTCGAACGTTTCTCGCGTTACCGGATGCTGTGGCACGAGCGCGGTTTTGCGGTGATGTGGCGCACGCTCGCCCGTGAATTGCTGGTGGCGCAGCGTCTGGTCGTGGGTCCGGACGGCGAGCGCCGCCTGACCAACGTCAATCATCTGGCCGAGTTGATCCAGGCGCGTGGCGCGGTTCAACCTGGCATTGCGCCCACGCTGCGCTGGCTAGCCGCGCAGCGCGCGGAACAGGGCGGTGGAGAAGATGCGCAGTTGCGGCTTGAGTCCGATCGCAATCTCGTGCAGATCGTCACGGTACATAAATCGAAGGGCCTGGAATACGCGGTCGTGTTCTGTCCGTTCCTGAACGATGGCGCGTTGCGCGATCCGCCGTCCACAGGACTGCCCGACGCCCGCGAGTATCACGACGACGGCGCGGCCATCTTGCATTACGGCTATACCGACGAGGAAGGTGAGCGTGCATCCGGACTCGCCACGCGCGAGCAGGCCGCCGAACGCGCGCGGCTCGTGTATGTGGCGCTTACGCGCGCGGTGTATCGGTGCTACTTGGTTGGAGGGGTGTATCTGATCGGCAAATCAGCGAAGGAATCGCGGCGCAGTGTGTTGAACTGGCTGGTCGCGGGCTCGGGTCGGGAGTTCTTCGACTGGCTCGCTGAGCCACCTGAAGAAGACGATGTAATCGGAAGCTGGCAAGCGCTTGCAACAGGCTCTATCTCCGTTGAACCCTTGCCCGTGATCGACGTGCGTGAACCGCTCATTGTTAGCCGAGACGAAGGTTTCACGCCGCAGCCCAGAACCAGTCGTCGCGTGTTGCGTGACAGTTGGCGGACCGCCAGTTTCAGTTCCATGATCGCGGCCGGCGCACGTGAGGAATCGAATCAGGCACAGCCCACCGACGAACGCCCTGACCACGATGGGCGTATCGACGCAATAGCAGCGCTTGCGTTGGTGACGCCAACTGAAACGCCGTTGCCTCCGATCCAACTCGATGCCGACGATATCCTCTTATTCCCGCGCGGCCCGTCGGCGGGAGAGTGCCTGCACCGCATGTACGAACTCGCTGATTTCACGGACTCCGTGAAATGGCCCGAAGCGATCGAGCGCGCATTACATGAACATCCTATTCCCGTTTTCGCGTCGGACGACCTGGCTGCCAACCTGCCCGCGATGATGGCGCGTCTGCTCGCCGATACAGTGGCAACCGAACTCGTACCCGGCATGCGCCTCGACACCATCGCGACGAAGCGGCGCATGAATGAACTCGAGTTCCTGTTCCCGGCGGAATCGCTGGATTTCACGGCCTTGCGACGCGTGCTCGTCGCGCATGGATTCTCCGACGTGGCACTGGAAGCGGGAACCTTGCGCGGCTTCGTCAAGGGGTTCATCGACTTGATCGTCGAGCATGAAGGGCGTTTCTGGATCGTCGACTGGAAGTCGAATCATCTTGGGCTGACACCCGCCGACTACGACGAAGAATCTCTCGACGCCGCTATGGCATCGCATGCCTATCACTTGCAGGCGCTCTTTTACACGGTCGCGCTGCATCGATATCTGCGTTTGCGGCTGCGTGACTACGCGTTTGAACGGCATATCGGTGGTTATTTGTATTTGTTTGTGCGCGGCGTACGAACCGATTGGCGCGATGGTGACAGGCCAGCGGGTGTGCATGTGGGCAAGCCATCGCTGGAACTGATCGAGGCAATCGATCGACTGATGCAAGGAGTTGCCGCATGAACGCGCCCGACCTGACTCTTGTATCCGACGACAGCATTGCGCTCGCTGACGGATTTGCGCGCCGGATAGGCGCGTTATCGAAGCGCCTTCAGGGAAACGCCGACAACGTCCGGTGGGCCCAGCGCGCGGCCTTCGCAGTGAGCCGCGCGACTACGCAAGGGCACGTATGTATTGCACTCGATGCCCTCGCGCAGCGGTATGGCGAAACTTCTGGCACGGTACACGCCGCGTTGCTGGCAAGCGGCGTGGTGTGTGACGGCCGGGAAGCTGCTGCGGACCTGCTGCCGCTTGTTATCGATGCCAGCCGGCGCATCTATCTCGCCCGGTATTTCGACTACGAGCGGCGGCTCGCGCGGGCGCTGGTCGACCGTGCCCAGGTCTCTGCTGATGCGCCTGATCCGGCTGAATTGAAAGCGCGCGTAGGGCGTTATTTCGCCGAGCCAAAGAACGACGACGACAACATCGACTGGCAACGCGTGGCCGCGCTCGTCGCGTTGTCGGGACGCCTCACTATCGTGAGTGGCGGTCCGGGAACGGGCAAGACAACAACAGTTGTCGGCGTGCTCGCGTGCCTGCTCGACGAAAACCCGGCGTTGCGCATCGCGCTCGCGGCGCCCACGGGCAAGGCGGCGCAGCGCATGCAGGAGGCGCTGGTCGAACGCGCCACTATGTTGCCGCCGGAGCTGGCCTCGCGTTTGCCGCGCACGTCGTTCACGCTTCAGCGTCTGCTCGGCACGCACGCGAACGGGCGCTTCCGGCATCATCGCGACAATCCGCTGCCGTTCGACGTGATCGTGATCGACGAGGCATCGATGATCGACGTCGCTCTGGCCGCGCATCTCCTCGAAGCGGTCGCGCCCGGTGCGCGACTCGTGATGCTTGGCGACAAGGATCAACTTGCCGCCGTGGAAGCAGGCGCCGTGTTTGCTGAACTGAGCGCGCGGCCGGTTTTCAGCGATTCAGGCGCGGCGCGGATTGCTGCAGCGTTGTCGATGCCGACGGAGCGGTTCATCGCCGCGTTGCCGAGCGAACGTGACGATGACGCGGGTGATCAGGCAGCCCTGCTTGCAACCGAACCCATGTGGATCGATGAACCGGGTTATCTGATCCCGGACGACGGCACCGATGCTTACGACGGGTTCGGCGGTTTGCCCGAATCCGAAGTCGACTGGCATCCGGTGGCGCCTGTTGCACTCGATCAAACCGCAGCGAGTCCGTTGACCGACTGCGTCGTGTGGTTGCAGCGTAATTATCGGTTCGGCCTGGATTCGGATATTGGCAGGTTGTCGGTCGCCATCCGTCGCGGTTCCGTTTCCGACGCGCTCGCCGCCTTGACGCTCAACAGCCAGGACAATCCGACGAAAGCGGCGCTGCTTATCGACGATGTGGGAATGCATCTCTCCGAGCGCACGCTAGCGCGCTTGAACGCCGGTTTCGAACCGTACGCGCGGGCGCTTGTCGAAACGCTCGACGCGGGAACCGGAGCAGCCCCGCTATTCGATGCGCTCAATCGCTTTCGCATCCTTGCCGCCACGCGTCATGGGCCGCGGGGTGTCGATGAAATCAACACGCGTGTATCAGCGTGGGTCCGGACGGCTGCATCGGTCACGCTGGGCGCGGGCGCTCAATGGTTCGCGGGACGGCCGGTGATTGTTACGCGCAACGACTACGCGTTGGGCGTGTTCAACGGCGATATCGGTATCGCGCTGCCGGCGGCGAACGGTGCCATGCAGGTCTGCTTCCGCTTGGCCGATGGCACGCTGCGGATGCTCTCGCCCGCTGCGTTGCCGCCCCATGACACGGCATTTGCGCTGACGGTTCACAAATCGCAGGGCTCGGAATTTGATCACGCCGCGCTGGTATTGCCGAGCGCGTTTGGCCGCATGTTGTCGCGGGAACTGGTTTATACGGCGATCACGCGGGCGCGCAGCCGCATAGACGTGATCGGCTCGACGGACGTCTTCGCGCAGGCCGTCCGTACACCTACGCGGCGTGACTCGGGTCTGGCCGCGCGGATTGCGGAGGCAGCATTGTGAATCATTCGATCGAGTATGTGATCCAGCCAAACGAGGTCGAGCTGAGCGCCGTGCGCGCACAGGGCGCGGGCGGGCAGAACGTCAACAAGGTGTCGAGCGCGATTCACCTGCGTTTCGACATCCAGGCGTCGTCGCTTCCGGAAACAATCAAGATGCGCTTGCTCGCATTACGCGACAGTCGCATCACGCGTGACGGGGTGATCATCATCAAGTCGCAGGAACACCGCACGCAGGACATGAATCGCGCGGCGGCGCTTGCGAGGCTCGACGAGATGATCCAGCGCGTCAGCGTGACACGCCGGACGCGCGTGGCGACGAAGCCCACTCGGGCGTCGCAGTTGCGAAGGGTGGATGGAAAAGTGCGGCGAGGTGCGGTAAAGGCCACACGGGGAAGGGTAGTGGGGGACTAAAGAACATTCAGCCCGTCTCGTACCGCGGCCCGGTTCGGGCCGCGGTCAACAATTTTCCCACCCGCTTTCCCGTCAATGCGGAATCATCCACGTCAGCACATTTTGCTGCAGCCAGACCAGCACGCCGAGCAGCACTGTCAGCAGGATCGAGTGCTTGAATGTTTTCGCGAAAACCACGCCTTCCTTGCCTTTCAGTTCGGTGGTGGCTACACCTGTCGAGATGTTTTGCGGCGAGATCATCTTCCCCATGACGCCGCCCGATGAATTCGTCGCGGCCATCAGGATCGGATTGAGATTGAGCTGCCGTGCCGCGACCACTTGCAGATTGCCGAACAGCGCATTGCCGGAGGTATCGCTGCCGGAGAGAAAGACGGCCACCCAGCCGAGGAACGCCGACACCAGCGGGAAGAACGCTCCCACCGAAGCCACGGCGAGGCCCAGCGTGTAGTTCATTCCCGAGTAGTTCATCAGGTACGCGAGTCCGACAATGGTCGCGACCGTCAGAATGGCGATGCGCGTCTGCACCCACGTATCCACGATCGCCCCGCCGAATTGGCTCGCCGGCAACCGCACGATCAGGGCGGTGATGATCGATGCCACCAGGATCGCAGTGCCGGTCGCGAGCGGCTGAAAGTCCCAGATCGCGCCGTACGGCTGGTTATAGAGCGTGATGAAAACGGCTTTGTCCAGACCTGGCCACGGCACCTTGACATCGCCGATCAGGAAGATCTTGGCCACCGTCCACACGATCACCACCACCGATACCACGATCCATGGCACCCAGCCGTGTCCGCCGGAAAGCTTGCTGCGGACTTGCGCGGCCCGATCCACGTTGACGGCGAAACGTGGGTCCGGGGCAGGTTTCCACACCCGCAGGAACGCAATCGTGAGGATCAGGGAAACCATCGACGCGAGCACGTCGGTGAGCGAGTAATTGATGTAGTTCGCCGTGACGAATTGCGTGAGCGAAAACGTCCCGCCAGCCACGAGCAGCACCGGCCAGATCTTGAGCATGTTGCGAAAGCCCGCGTACACGCCGATCACGTAGAACGGCAGCAGCAGCGCGAAGAATGGCAACTGGCGGCCGACCATCTTGGCGAGCAGGTCAGGGGAGAGGTGAGTCACGGCGCCGAGCACGGTGATCGGCACGCCGAGCGCGCCGAACGCGACCGGTGCCGTGTTGAAGATCAGCGTGAAGGTGAGCGCTTCGAGCGTCGGAAAGCCGAGCAGGATCAGCAGCGAACTCGTAATGGCGATCGGCGTGCCGAACCCGGAGATGCCTTCCAGCAGCGCGCCAAAGGAGAAGCCGATCACTACCAGCACGATGCGCCGATCGTTCGGGAGGTTGTCGATCATCCATATCCGGAACGCTTCGAAGCGGCCCGAACGCTGCGCGATGTTATAGAGCAGGATCGCGGTGAAGACGATCCACATGACGGGCCAGACGGCGAATACGGCGCCTGCCGCGACCGAATCAATCGCCAGGCCCACAGGGAAGTGCCACACGGCGATGGCCACCACTATGCCGACGATCAACCCGGCGAGCGACGCTTGCCAAGCAGGCCGGCGCGCCCAACCGAGTAAAACCAGCACGACTGCGATAGGTAGCACGGCGACGAGAAAGGACAGGCCGAGTGAGCCGCCGACAGGCGTCAGAATCTGATGAAACATATCGTCTCCTGGTTTTTATTTTGCTGAACGCATGGCGTTCTTCGGTCATGGCGACCGTACTGACAGAGCCCCGTGAGCTTCGTTCGCCTTGCAATAAGCGCGCCGCCGCTCGACGCATCGTTGCAACTAAGCGTTTGCCTAATGCGTCTGGACTAAGGATAGAGCGAGGATGGCGCGCGTCAAGGAAGGATTAACCATACCCTTGGGTTATATCGATGCTTTAACGCGTGATGGGTTCATGCGTTTCTGACGTGTCGGTCTCTGGCGAGCCGTGCGAAACCCAGCCCAATACCCAGACGGAGATCACGCCGAGACAGGCGGCAAGCCAGAGCAGGACCAGCGCAAAGACCAGCATGATGAGGATTCCTGTAGCGGCAGCGCCCGGAGCGGCGCAGCGTTCAAGAATCTCAGCGAAAATCGTGCCATATCATGCGGGTTGAAGGTAAGCCGCCCGTGATGCGCTGCTGGCTTTATCGGACACGGTAAATAACCAGCCCGGGCAAATGCAAACCGCGCTATTGCAGCGCGGTTTGTGTGAAAGCGTTACATCGAACGGGTAAGGCTCGCCCGTGCATCTCGCGGAGCGCGAACCGCTCAACGAACACGTTCAGTGCCGATAATAATGTCCGCGCCCACCACCCTCATACCAGCCGAAGCCGACCGACAGCGAAGGGCCGTAGCCGTAAGCCGGGTAACCGTAGCCGCCGTAATAGGCCGGGTAGGGCGCGTAGACCGGATAGCTCGGGTAATAAGCGGGATAGGGTGCATAAACGACAGGCGGCGCAGCAACATACTGCGCTGTCGTTGACGCATACGCGGAGGGTGGAGTGTTGCCGGCGCCTTGATAGCTCTGCGCATAGCCATTACCGGACGCCCCCGCCGGAGCGACAGAAACCTCTTGCTGCGTTTGTGCTGTGCTGACTACCGGCGTGCCCGGATAGGGTGGATACGCCGGGTAATATCCGTACGAACCGTATGGCACGTAGTAACAAGCGCTCAAGCTCAAAGCGCCCAGGAGGGCGGATAGTGCGAGCTTCGGGCTCATGGTGCAACTCCTCATTGCGTCGGAACGCGACCGTTCGAATGAACGGGATGTCAGGAGCCTAGCGCATCGCTGAAACGCGGGAAACCACGGGGGCATTCCCTCATGTTTCGATCTGTTTCACTGGAGGGAATTGCGGGCGCACCCAAGCACTTAAAAAGTTCGGCTGCGCCCGATCGCCGTGTTATTGAAGTGAGCGGTCAGCGTATCGGAAGAAGAATCATCCGATACGCTGACCTATCAACCTACTTGCCGACCTGATTACCGATCAGGCCACCCGCGGCCGCGCCGCCCACCGTGGACAACGCGCTCCCGCCAAGCGCTGCACCCGCCACGCCGCCAACTCCCGCGCCGACGGCTGTATCGCGTTGACGGGTTGTCATTTGATCGCATGCAGACAGGCCGCCGAGAAGCGCGGCGATGAGAGCAACAGCGCCAATCTGTTTGATCTTGTCCATTTCAAGTCTCCAAAAACGATGAATCACGAAGGTGTAACGGGTTGCTGTCGAACCGGAAAGGGCGCGCACAGTTGACGCTGATCGGATGAGCCCGACTGTCCGCGTCCAACCCGGCGGCGAAAAGACATTCTGCCGATTCTTACAATGTAGAAGCAGAAACAGTGCCCGACCATCGTATTCAACAGACAATTGCGCAATGGCACGCATCTCAACGCAAAGCGGCCTGTCGCACATGACATGCGACAGGCCGCTTCTATTTGTCACCGGGTCGGCGCGCCTTTGCGGACGCCCGGCGTGGTCGTTGCTCGTTCTTACGTGCGCTGGTAGATCTCCGAGCCCTTTTTCACGAATTCGATCGCCTTCGTTTCCATGCCTTGCTTCAGCGCCTCGATATCCGATACCCCTTGCTTCGCCGCATATTCACGGACGTCCTGGGTGATCTTCATCGAACAGAAGTGCGGGCCGCACATCGAGCAGAAATGCGCGACTTTGGCTGAATCCTTTGGCAGGGTTTCATCGTGGAATTCGCGCGCCTTGTCCGGGTCCAGTCCGAGATTGAACTGATCGTCCCAGCGGAATTCGAAGCGCGCTTTCGACAACGCATTGTCCCGTACCTGAGCACCCGGATGCCCCTTCGCCAGATCGGCCGCGTGCGCCGCGAGCTTGTACGTGATGATGCCGGTCTTCACGTCGTCCTTGTTCGGCAGCCCCAAGTGTTCCTTCGGCGTGACGTAGCAGAGCATGGCCGTGCCGAACCAGCCGATCATCGCGGCGCCAATGCCCGACGTGATGTGGTCGTATCCCGGCGCAATGTCGGTCGTGAGCGGTCCGAGCGTGTAGAACGGCGCTTCATCGCACCAGTCCAGTTGCAGGTCCATGTTCTCTTTGATGAGCTGCATGGGCACATGGCCCGGACCTTCGATCATCACCTGCACATCATGCTTCCACGCGATCTGCGTCAACTCGCCGAGCGTCTTCAGTTCGCCGAGCTGGGCTTCATCGTTGGCGTCGTAGATAGAACCGGGACGCAGGCCGTCGCCCAGCGAGAAGCTCACGTCGTAGGCCTTCATGATTTCGCAGATGTCTTCGAAGTGCTCATACAAGAAGCTTTCCTTGTGATGAGCCAGACACCATTTCGCCATGATTGAACCGCCGCGCGAGACGATGCCCGTCATGCGGTTCGCGGTCATCGGCACGTAGCGCAGCAGCACGCCGGCGTGGATGGTGAAGTAATCGACGCCCTGTTCAGCCTGTTCGATCAGCGTGTCGCGGAAAATTTCCCAGGTCAGGTCTTCAGCCTTGCCGTTGACCTTTTCGAGCGCCTGATAAATCGGCACCGTGCCGATCGGCACCGGGCTATTGCGGATGATCCACTCGCGCGTTTCGTGAATATGCTTGCCGGTCGACAGATCCATGACCGTGTCGCCGCCCCAGCGGATGGCCCAGGTCATCTTGTCGACTTCTTCGCCGATCGACGATGTCACCGCCGAATTGCCGATGTTCGCGTTGATCTTCACCAGAAAATTGCGGCCGATGATCATCGGCTCGCTTTCCGGGTGGTTGATGTTCGCCGGGATGATCGCGCGGCCGCGGGCAACTTCCTCGCGCACGAACTCGGCCGTGATTTCCTTGGGGGCGTCTGCACCGAAAGCCTGGGCGCCGAACGCCTGGCCGGGATGCTGGCGGCCCATCATCGTGGCGAGCTTTTCGCCGTTCGGGCCGCTCGTGCGCAGCGATTCCAGATATTCAGCACGGCGCTGGTTCTCGCGGATCGCGATGTATTCCATTTCCGGCGTGATGATGCCTTGGCGCGCGTAGTGCATCTGCGAGACGTTCTTGCCCGGCACAGCGCGGCGCGGCGTGCGATGCAAGCCTTTGAAACGCAGGTCGGCGGTCGCCGTATCGGCGGCGCGCTCACGGCCGAAGTTGCTTGAGAGACCACCGAGCGATTCCGTATCGCCGCGTTCTTCGATCCAGCCCTGACGAACGGCCGGCAGACCCGAGCGAATATCGATCTTGGCTTCCGGGTCCGAATACGGGCCGGAGCAATCGTAGACATAGACGGGCGGATTTTTTTCGCTGCCGAAACTTTCGTTGGTGTCGGATTGCGTGATTTCCCGCATCGGCACGCGGATGTCGGGGCGTGAGCCCGTCACGTAGATCTTGCGTGAATTGGGCAGCGGCGCGATGGCGGCAGCGTCGACGACGGCGTCGTCGGACAGGAATTTCGGGTTGGCGTTCATGCGGCTCTCCTGTGTCGACCGGTGTTAGCTTTTGCGCTTACTCCGGTCCCATGCAGATGGTTGCTGTGGGGACGGATATTTCCCAGCCGGCCGGCGAAAAACGCCAGGCGCACGAAATTGCACCAAATGGCACAAGAGCGCACGAGAAACGGCTGAGTCAAACGCTAGCTACGGGAGACCGAAGAAAAGCAGAGAAGGAGGCGGGCGGATTTGGCGGCGATGCGCGAGAACGAAAGCAGACCCCAGCGCGGCAAAATCCGAACGCTTCCCTGCGCTGGCATTATCCAGATCAGGTTCAAAGGGTATTTCTCACCCGCGACACACGGACAATCCGATTACAGATTGCGATGTGCAGCGCAGGACCCCCGCGTTAGCAGCCGCAACAATACACCTCGCCGTAGCGTGTTGGCAACCATCTGTAACACTCACGCGTGCGCGTGCGTCGCTTCCTGCATAATGGCGACCACCGTGTTTTCCCGGATACCGCCGACATTTTTTACCCGAGTCGGTCCGGCAAACTCGCGGCGGCTCGTGCCGGCTTTCCAAGCCGTTATCGAGCTTCGGCACCTTGTTGCCCGACCCCTTTTTCTGCTTCCGACATGTTGTCCTGCCTTGCCCGTTTTGCCGCGACGCTCAAGCGGCATGCGCGCCGTTCTTCGCTTCCCCTGGTTTTGGGTGAAACGAAACCGGCGGTTTTAAGCTTGCCCGTTTGGCCGGCTGCCGTTGCAATCATCTTCATCGCGGAGTAACGGATGTCTACACCGTTGCCGCCCTCGCGATCATCTGCTTCCGATTCTTCAGCGTTGCCGTTTGTGCCCCCGGCACACCCTCCGCAGTCGCAGCCCTCAGCCGATGTGCTGCCGTTCCCGCACGCAGGAGCCGACGCGCCAACGTCATCGTCATCGGCGGACGTTTTGCCCGGTGTGACGAGCGCGCCACCCTTGGCCGATACCCCCGTGCGTCGTCCGTTCAATCTTCCCGGCCATTTCCCGTTCCGGCTCCCCGCGACGCGTAGCGGCCGAGTAGCGCTCGCCCTTTGCGTGGTGTACCTCGTATGGGGCTCGACCTACATGGCGGTGCATTTATCGCTGGAATCGTTCCCGCCGTTGATGCTGTCCGGGTTGCGCAACCTGTTCGCGGGCATCGGTTTGTTCATCTTTGCTGCGCGCCGCGATCCGGTCTGGCCGACTTTCGCCGAAGTGCGAAACGCCGCGGCGGTCGGGACGTTGCTGGTGGGTTTGTCGAGTGGGATGCTCGCGTTCGGCATGCGCACGGTCGAGACGGGCACGGCTGCCGTCATGGTGGCGACCGTGCCGTTGTTCGCGACGGTCATCGCCGCCATTGCCGGCCGCAAGGTGGCGAAGGGCGAGTGGATTGCGGTCGGGCTTGGGCTGGTTGGGATCGCGCTGCTGAATCACGGTGATCCGTCGTCGGGTTCAACCGCCGGCAGTCTCGCGATCTTATGCGGCGCGATTTTCTGGGCAGGCGGCTCGTTTCTGGCGGGGCGTCTGAAGCTGCCGTCCGACCTGCTGGTATCGACTGCTCTGCAGATCAGCCTTGGCGGCGCGATGGCGACGATCGTTGCGTGGGTGTCGGGCGAACGCATCGTGAGCATGGGGTTCACGCCGTTCGTGGCTTACCTCTACCTGATGCTCGTCGGTTCGATGGCCGCGTATGTCGCGTATGCGTACCTGATTCGCCACACGAGTCCGATCATCGCGAGCAGCTGCATGTACGTGAATCCCGTGGTGGCGGTGGTGATAGGCGCGGTGTTTCTCGGCGAAGTGATCACGAAGTGGACCGTGATGGCGACCCTCATCATCCTGGCAAGCGTGGGTTTATCGTTCTGGTTCGATTACAAGAGGCGCGGGCTGGTTTGAGGGTGGGTTGACGATCAGGCAGTGCGAAAACGACGGACCGTTTTGGAGAATTCCAAAAACGGTCCGCCGTTTTTTACTCTCCGGAGTGAACCGCGTGGCCGCACCCAACGAAAAATTGGCTTCTTCTCTGTCGATCCTCAAAGAGCTGCAGGACAGGGGACTTTCTGTATTCCAGCTAAGTTCGCATCCCGAGCTCACTCGCACGCACCGTGAGCGACTCCAGAATGCCGGTTTTCTGAAGCTGGTCATTCAAGGCTGGTATCAGTCGAACAATCCGGAAGACGCTGAGGGCGATTCCACGCATTGGTACGCGAACATGGAGACCTTCGTGGCCGAGTACGCTCACTCCAGGTTTGCAGACCAATGGCAGGTGAGCCCCGAGCTTTCGCTCCTCAAGCACAGCGGTCACACGAGCATCGAAAAGCAGATCCTCCTTTACTCGCCGCTGGCGACCAACCAGCCACAAGCATTGCCTCGCGGCTGTTCGATGTTTCTCTATCGAACCAAGCCTGACATGCTGGTCGACGGCCGTGCGCCGAACACGAGTGGACTCATGCTGGTTCCTGTGCCCGAAGCGCTGATTCGGGCGAGCCCGAGCTTTTTCCACATGCACGAGCTTGCCGCGCAGATCGTCACACGTCAGGTCGATATCAGTACGCTCACCGCTCGATTGCTCGAAGGCGGCCATAGTGTCGTTGCCGGTCGCATGGCCGGAGCGTTGCGAGCCGTCGGCCGTGATCAGGACGCCGACCAGCTCCTCAATACGATGAAAGCAGCGTCCTATGTCGTGGTCGAAGATAACCCGTTCGAGCGGCCGCTGGCCCATATTGGCGGCCGGATGAACGAGTCACCTTATGTGCAGCGCATCCAGGCCATGTGGTCGGGCATGCGGGACATCGTGATCGATCGCTTCCGCGATATTCCCCGTTTGCCGAACCCCGACAGCGAAGCGCTTCTTCACGACATAGAGGCAAGGTACGTCGCGGACGCCTACCACTCGTTGTCTATCGAAGGTTATCGGGTCAGCACCGACCTGATCGCGAAGGTTCGCAATGGCGACTGGAGCCCCCTGACCAACAAGGAAGGCCGGCTGACGCGGGATGCCACGGCGGCTAAAGGCTACGCGGAGACCCATGCGCGGGTCCGTTCCCTGATCGGCCGGGTAGTGGCTCAAGCCGAGAATCCTTCGACCACCCTAAAGCGAGATTTTTCACAGTGGTACGTGACGCTCTTTTCTCCGAGCGTTACAGCGGGTATCTTGAAGGCAAGCGATCTGGCCGGGTATCGCAACAACAACGTGTTCATTCGAAACGCGTTGCATGTACCGATCGCGCCTGAAGCGGTCCGGGATTGCATGCCGGCTCTTTTCGACCTGCTGCAGGCGGAAGAGCACCCGGGAGTGCGAGCGGTATTGGGTCATTTCATCTTCGTGTTTATCCACCCTTACATGGATGGCAATGGCCGCCTCAGCCGCTTTCTCATGAACTACCTGCTGACCACCGGCGGCTACCTTTGGACCATCGTGACCGTTCAGTCGCGCACCGCGTACCTGGCTGCGCTTGAGCAGGCCAGCACGTACCGGAACATCAAGCCTTTCGCCGATTTGATAGGCGGACTTCTCGAGTCGCAGGCGGCCGAACCGATCGAGCGCATCACGCAGCGTCCCGAGGCCGGTAGCTGGACTGCTTTACCGCTTGCTTCTGACTAATGCCGATGTGTGTTCACGTGTCTTTGGCTCAGACATAAAAAAGAACCTCCGCGAAGGGAGGTTCTTTTGGATCGTTGTTTCGGTCGTCGTTTTGTTCGGATCCCACGATCCGTTCCGACGTCGGCACAGCGCCATAAGCCGGAGCGCCGGCGAAGACAGCAGCCAGCAAATCGTTAGCCGCCACCAGCCGCCAACAACCTGCCGCCAGCGTCCGCGCTTATTCCGCGTTGTGCTTGTCGGCTGAATTCGTGATGGCGTTGCCGCCCTTCGAGAGATCCTGGCCAGCGCCGGCCACCGTGTTGCAAGCTGCGAGTGCGGCAGTTCCGGCGATCAACAGCAAAGCGATAAGTCGTTTCATGAGCAGTTCCCCTTGAGTTTGATGCGGGTACGCCGGCCGTTCGGCCATGAAAGCGTGCCCGATGTTCGAATCCTGGCCGCTCAATGTCCAACAGCGAAATCTGCTGCGAAAGCAGTTGCCAGACACGTTGCGGCCATTGGCTACGACCGACCTTTGAAACGGTTTTGCCGGGTTTGAGCAAGCAACAAAACCCAGGACGACTACCGTTTCGATCGACCACACCGGTCTGAAGAATCATAAAAAACTGCGCGTTCGCAGGCTGTAGGCGCGGCTGTTTTTATCGTGTAGGCGCGGTCTGCAACTTGCGTAGGCGCCGTCCTACAAGCGCGGTGTATCTCGAGTAAACAGCCAACAAGCGTTGACCCTCAAACATCGAAGTTACGCGCGCGGGGCATGGTGACGCGGATATCGGTGCCATGCGGCTGGCGCCGTTCGATCTCGATGCGACCGCCGCGCGCGCTGACGCGCTGGCGCATACCCAGCAGTCCGTGCGTGTGCGTGCGCTGCAAATCTTGCGGACGAATGCCGACGCCGTCATCGGCTATATGCATCGATACCCGCTCGTCGTCCAGCGCGAGCGCAATCGACACGCTCGACGCCCGCGCGTATTTGGCCGCGTTCGTCAGCGATTCCTGCGCGACTCGGAATAACGCGATCTCGACTTCTTCCCCGAGCTTGATGTCGTCGGCGGGGAGCGCGAGTTCGAGCGTCCAGCCGGTGCGTTGCGCGGTTTCATCGGCGAGGGTGCGCAATGCCGTGACCAGCCCGAAGTTGGCAAGGACGGTCGGCCGCATGTCTTCGATAATCCGCCGCTTCAGCGCTATTCCCTGGTCGAGATTCGCAAGCGCACGGCCCAGTTTCTCGGCCATCGCCGGCTCGGCGCTTTTGAGTTTGTTGTTGACCCACGCCACGTCCATCTTGCTGGCCGTCAGGATCGAACCGAGTTCATCGTGCAGTTCGCGGGCAAGCTGGGTCTTCTCGTTTTCACTCACCGACTGCAAATGCCACGCGAGCGCTTCAAGTTGCCGCGTGCGATCGAACACGAGCTGGTCGAGCTCTTCTTGCTGCGTAATCAGCTTTTGCTGCACGCGGTCCTGCTTGTCCAGCTGGATCCCGAGATTGCGAAACAACAGCAGGAACAACACGATATTCAACGCACACAACGCGCCCACGCAGAAGGTGGAAATGCGCTGGTCGGCGCGGCTGGCATCGAGTGCAGACTGCGCCCGGCGCTCTTCATTCAGACGCAGCAGGGCGAGGGCGCTGTCGAGGATATCAGTACTCGATGCCGCGTCTGAACCGGCGCGCGCAACGAGTCCCGCGTTGATCCGCGCGTCGAGGTTCGCGCTGACCTGCTTGAAACTCGCGAGCGCGGTGTCGTCCGCTTTGCGGCGATAGTAAGCATCCAGCGACGCAACCGTTTGTTTGATCCTCGCCGCCGCGGCGTTGTAGGGCGCGGTGTAGGTGTTGTCGGGCGCCAAGCGGAACGCGCGTTCATCGGCAGTCAGTGACGCGATATCCGCCGCCAGCGCGGTCAACTGCGTGGTGGCGCCTTTCGCGTCGAGCGCGGTCTCGTATTCCGCGGCAATCCGCATGCGGCCGGATTCGAGTATCACCAGGCCGCCAACAGTAATCACGATGGCGACAGTCATTGCCACGGCCCAGCTCCAACGGCGCATCCAACCGTTCAGACGCGTGCTGAACCGGGTTGCGCGCCGCGTGATGCCGTCTACCGGATTCGCCGCGCCGCCTTTGTGCAAAGAGGAAGTCATAGGAGCCATCGGGTTTTCTGTCCGGCCAGTGTAACTTTTCACGCCGTGCCGGGCCGATCGAATTACATCGATCAGCGCCGGACGGGTGACGGGCGGGATTAAGCACGAAGACAATTGAAAGCGTTTGTCGGTGATGTCCTACACGAAAACCGGCGTGCATCCAGATGGCAGTTCATAACCGCCTCGCTAACATCCTGCTACTAGTCCAATCTTAATGGGGAACCGATCATGTTGAAGTGGGCATTGTTTTTCGCCATTGTCGCCGTCGTCGCGGGCTTGCTCGGTTTCACCGGCGTGGCAGCGGGCGCGGCCAGCATCGCAAAATTCCTGTTCGTGCTGTTCCTGATCTTGTGCGTGGTATTCCTCGTGCTCGGTTTTGTCGTGACGAAGAAAATAGTCGATTAGCGATCTTAGCCACCGCCAATTAAAAACCTCGCACGCTTCGGCTTTGACCGGCTTTATCGAATCCTGTGCGATGGGTGGTCGACTTCACGCTTTATCGCAATCGTCTACCCGAGTCATCGTGAGATGCCGGATTCGATGTCTGATCCGATGCCGGATCCGAGGCCGATAAGAACCCACCAAGAGGGAAGGTCGTCATGCTCCATTACGCCGTTGTTTTTTTCATCATTGCGATTATCGCGGCCGTGTTTGGCTTTACCGGCATTGCCGCCGGCGCCGCGGAGATCGCAAAGATCCTGTTCTACATCTTTCTCGTGGTCTTCGTTGTTACGTTGTTGCTGGGCGTATTCCGAACGTGATGTCGCGAGTGGCCGGGCACGGTGGCGTCAGGCCTGATCGATTGTCCGAGCGCGTCGCGAGCAGGCACGCCGTATGCGGGCGATCACACGAGTGACTGAGGACGGCGGCCGGGGCCTATATCCGGCGAGGCTGCCGTGAGAACCTGTCCCGCCGAACAAAAGATCCATTCTCTTTTTGGAGCACAACAATGTCGAAATCGTCTGCTGTAAAAGCTGCACCGGAACAATCGAAGGGACCCGCAGGCAAGTCCGATCCGTTTGTGCTGGACATGGAAAAAATTCGCGCCAACGCGCGTCAGCATATGGACGACGGCTCGGTTACGTCGACCTATGGCGCCGACAAGGAAGTCGTGCTGAAGCTGCTGAACGATTCGCTCGCCACAGAGATTGTCTGCACGCTGCGCTATAAACGCCATTACTTCATGGCAAAGGGCATCCATTCGGAAGCGGTTGCGTCGGAATTCGCGCAGCATGCGACCGAAGAGCAGGAACACGCCGATACCATCGCCGAGCGCATCGTCCAGTTGGGCGGCGAGCCGAATTTCGCGCCGGACAGTCTCGCGTCGCGCGCGCATTCCGAGTACAAGGAAGGCGCCAATCTGATCGATATGATTCGCGAGAATCTCATCGCGGAACGCATTGCCATCGACACGTATGCTGAAATCATTCGCTACCTCGGCGAAAAGGATGTCACTACGCGCCGGATCTTCGAAACGATCCTGGCGGTCGAGGAAGAGCACGCCGATGACATGGCCGACCTGCTCGACGGCCTCGACGGTTGAACGTGAAGTTGCAGTAAAAGAGCGGTAAAAGAATACGGAAGCTCCAGGACGACGCGCGGCGGGATGATTCCCGCCGCGCGTCGTCGGTACAATGATTCACCATAAAAACGGCCGCAGGCAGCGCAGATGATTCGAGTGTTGATAGCGGACGACCACGCCATTGTGCGGAGCGGATTCCGGCAATTCGTCGCCGATGAACCCGACATGGAAGTCGCCGCCGAAGCGTCCACCGGTGACGAAACCATCGCGCTCGTGCGCGAAAGCGCGTTCGATGTCGTATTGCTGGACATCGCGATGCCGGATAAGAACGGTATCGATACCCTGCGCGTGATCAAGCAGATTCGCCCGGAGCAGGGCGTGCTGATGCTGTCGGGTTATCCGGAAAGCCAGTACGCGATCAATCTGCTGCGCGCTGGCGCCAACGGGTATCTGAACAAGGACGCGGCGCCCGACGAGATCGTGCGGGCAATTCGGATGGTGGCGCGAGGTCACCGCTACCTGTCGGAGTTTATTGCCGACGCACTCGCCGACAAGCTCGAAAAACCCGCCACCGAGCGGCCACACGAAGCTTTGTCTGAGCGGGAGTTCCAGATTTTTTGCAAGCTCGCGGGCGGCCAGATTCCGACCGAGATCGCGGAGGAGCTGCATTTATCGGTGAAGACGATCAGCACGTATCGCGCACGCGTTCTCGAAAAAATGCGGCTCGCGAACAACGCCGATCTCACGTATTACGCGATCAAGAACGGCTTGATCGAGTAGGAGGATGCCCGCCGTGGGCCAACAAACGATCGTCGACAAAACCGGTTTCGCGCACAAGCGGCCGCTGAGCGTGCTGTTGATCGAAGACTCGCCGTTGATCCGGCGCAGCCTGGTGGAAGCGATCGATGCGTCCGGCGAGCTGCAGGTCACCGCTTGGGCGGACACGCCCGAGGCGTCGATCGGGCTGCTGGAAGCGGGGAAATTCGATGCAGTCATTGTCGATCTGCAACTGAAGCACGGTTCCGGCGTCGAGGTGCTGGCGTATTTGCAGCGCACCGGAATGATCGATTCGACCTTCGCCGCCGTGCTCACGAACCATGCACTGCCGGCATACCGCGAGCGCTGCCTGCAATACGGCGTGCGCCATTTCTTCGATAAATCCCTGGAATTCGATCGCGTTCTCGACGCGCTGCATCAATACTCCCGCGCGAGGGACTAAGCGAGCGAGGCACGCAGTTTTTCAGCAGACCTCTGGCTCAAGCGCTTTTTGAACGGCTTCGCGAATGGCTCAAGCCGGCAAGCGCGGTGGCCGCCAATCCCGCGATACACACGCCGATCCATCCGAACGCGTGCCATGCCAGCGATGCAACCGCCGACCCCACGGCTCCGCCAATGAAATAGACCACCATGTACACGGTATTCACACGGCTGCGCGCCTCGGGCTTGAGCGCATAGATTCTCGATTGATTCGATATCTGCGCGGCTTGCACGCCGATATCCAGCACGATCACGCCGATCACCAGTCCCACGAGGCTGCGTCCCGACAACGCGAATACGACGAACGAGACGGCCACGAGCACGATGCTGAGCGAAACGACTGCCCGCGGTCCGCGCTTGTCCGCCGACTTGCCGGCGAGCGGCGCGGCCAGCGCGCCCGCTGCACCGACAATGCCAAACAGCCCGGCCGCCTGAGGGCCGAGTTGGAACGGTTCTCCCGCGAGCAGCAACGTGAGCACCGACCAGAAGATGCTGAACGCGGCGAACAACGCGCCGCCGGTCATCGATGCCTCGCGCAGCGCCGGCGACTCGACCACGAGATGCCACATCGACACAAGCAGGCGGCCGTAGGGCAGCGTGGAAGTCGGCTTGCTGCGCGGCAGGCGCATGACCACGAGTACGGCGAGCGCGATGGTCGCAACGACGGAGGCGCCATACACGGCTCGCCACCCGAAATACTCCGCGACAAAACCCGATACCGTACGCGCGAGCAGAATGCCGATCAGCAAGCCGCTCATCACCGTACCGACCGCGTGCCCGCGTTGCGCGGGCGGCGCGAGTTCAGCGGCGAACGGCACGGCTTGTTGCGCGATGGTTGCCACGATACCGAGTGCCAGACTCGCGGCGATCAGCACGCCGAGCGTGGGCGCGGCCGTTGCCGCGACGAGCGCGATGCCAAGTGCGGCCAGTTGCAGAAGGATGATCAGGCGGCGGTCGAAGCGATCGCCGAGCGGCGCCAGCAGTAACATGCCGAGCGCATAGCCGAGTTGCGTGACAGCGGGTACCGCACCGATCAACCCAGCGCTTTCCGGGAAGGACGCGCGAAAGGCCGCGAGCAGCGGCTGATTCGTATAGATATTCGCGACCGATACGCCTGCGATCGTCGCGAGGACGAGCAGCGTGGCCCGGGAGTAATGTGGGTGGGGCTGCTGGTGCGGAGTGTGGGAATTTGAATCGGTGGCGGCAGCAGACATGGGCGAGGGCTCGAGGATTCAACGCATGAAGCGAGCCGCTGATGATACTAAAGACGACGGAGGGTCGCTGCCCACGGTGGCCATGTCCGTGCGTTCATTGACGTGTCGACCGCGCCGCATTTTCCAGACGCAATGGAAAACCTTACTCCGTGTCAGCGGCGGCGGGCGGCGTCAGCGGATATTTTTCCGCGAGAGTCGCCGGTGTCAGCCACTGGAACGTCTTGAGCTTGTCGCCTTCGAACGTGCATTCGACAGCAGCTTCTACAGTCGTCGTTGTCGGCTTGATGAGGGTCACGCCTGCTGGCGGGATCTTCTTGGTGTAGCTGCCTTCGACCACCACACGCGTGCTTTGGTATGCGACCCGGGGTATTTCGTAAGTCAGCTTGGGCAACGTGGCCGGGTAGGTCTCGACCATCTTGGCCTTGCACTCCTGGCCGTTGCGGTAAGCGGTCGTGCAGCCTGCGGTGCAGGTCAGAACGGCAGCAGCGGCCACCGCATAAAAGGTTCGATGTTTCATGATGGCTCGCGCTAGGTAGGACGCGCAGTCTACTTCAGTCGATTAAGCGAAGACAGGATGACTGGCGGGTTCGGCATCGATAAAACGGGTCTGCCATGCACGATCGGCGCTCTTCTCGTTTCCTTTCGCCACGCTAAATGGAAACCAAGAAAATGCGCAACGGCGTTGATACGCTTCTGTATGAATATACAGCGAACATCGCGTCGACCTTCGCGCGGCAGAAAAACATCCCACTCGTTCAGGGACGCTCAATCAATCTGACGCTGGTAGCGGGGACCGGACTTGAACCGGCAAGCCGTTAGGCGGCGGATTTTAAGTCCGCTATGTTTACCAATTTCATCACCCCGCCAAGCGGACGGGATTCTACCATCGGACGGCGGGCGGGCCAATTCCGACAGGCACCAGCGTCCCGCGTCTGCCCGCTTGCCGGAGATCGTGGGGCCGGTTTTCATCGTTCGAACCGATCCTTCTGCCATCCTCCCCGCACCTTTCACCGTATCGCTCAGGACAGAAACCGAAAAATATCCTTCCCGCCTGCATCCGTTCGCGCCCGGGCTCGCGTATTCAGGTACATGAGAATCCGCTACCGCTGAGCGGCAGGATCAACGAGTCGGCATTAAGACACGACCCATCGATGTCAGGAGGCGAGTATGAAAGACGTTTCTATCGGCGCATGGCGTGAACGGACGCGTCTGGGACTCGGGCTGGCAATTCTCGCCGCCGGAGCGGGGTTGCAACTGCTGCAATGGCTTCATGCCGCCGTTCCCGGATGATGTCCGAAGATTCCTGATGGTTGGGTGCACTGCGTTTCATCGATACACCACGACGTCCTTTCTCTCGTTCACGCTAAATCGACAACGCCAGGCTGCTCGCGCATAATTTGCTGCGCGCGGCTGGGTGGGCCGTAGCCCCAAGCGTTTAAAACGAAAAAGCAACGAAAAAGCAACGAGAAAGGACGAAATGGGCACGAATCGGATCGAGGCATTCAGCGACGGCGTGATCGCCATCATCATCACGATCATGGTGCTGGAACTCAAGGTGCCGCACGGCGCCGATCTGGCTGCACTCAGCGCACTGGCGCCCGTGTTTTGCGCCTATGTGCTGAGCTTCGTGTATGTCGGCATCTACTGGAACAACCACCATCACCTGATGCACGCAGCGCAACGGGTCAATGGAAGCGTGCTGTGGGCAAACCTCCACGTGCTGTTCTGGCTGTCGCTGTTCCCGTTCACCACCAACTGGATGGGCGAGAACCACCTGGCGTCATGGCCCACCGCGCTCTACGGCTTCGATCTCTTCATGACGGCGGTCGCGTGGTACATCCTCACGCGCGCGTTGATCGGCCTGCATGGCGCCAATTCCATGCTGGAGCGCGCGATTGGCGCGGATCGCAAGGGGAAGATTTCAGTGGTGCTGTATCTGGTCGCCATCGGCGCCTCGTTTTGGCAGCCGTGGGTTGCAGCAGCCTTATACGTGATCGTCGCGGTCGTATGGCTCGTCCCCGACCGGCGAGTGGAAAAAGTCCTGCTGACGGAAGAGTAACGGAGGATTAACGGAGGAGTAACGACGCGCGTGACGGTGATTTCATCGGCATGAACGGTGCTACGCTCAGGCGATCAAGTCCTGCGAGCGAAGCCCATGTCACCTGTCATCCGCATCGGCATCATCTCCGATACCCACAACCTCGTGCGCCCCGAGGCGCTCGATGCGTTGCGCGGCTGCGAGCACATCATTCACGCCGGCGATATCTGCAATCCCGCGGTTCTCGATACGCTCAACGCACTCGCGCCGGTCACAGCGGTCCGCGGCAATAACGACTCGGGCGAGCGAATCGATGACCTGCCGGAAGCGCTGACGTTTGATATCGGCAGAACGGCGATTCATCTCGTGCATGACATCGCTGACGTTCCGAAGCGACTCGATGGAATTGACGTGGTCGTGACCGGCCATTCGCACAAGCCTTTGATTGAACGCCGCGGTGCAACACTTTTCGTTAATCCCGGAAGCGCCGGGCCGCGTCGATTCAAGTTGCCGGTGACGCTGGGCATCATGCTGATCGACAAGGGCGAGGTGCAGGTCGAGATCGTGCGGCTGATCGAGTGAACGGCGGCCCAGCAGTTGGTGCTGCTCAGATCGGAAAAGCAAAGAGGCCATCCAACGTTAGCTGGATGGCCTCTTTGTTTAACGAGCGTCGACCCGCTCGATGACGGTTATGCGTGTGCGGTCGCTTCCGGCATCCGGTCATCCATTTCCGCAGCTTGCCGCACGCCGCGCAACACGGCATGCGCTTCCGAGCGCGAACCCACGCACGGCGGCGAACCCTTCAGCGGCTGCCTCGCCGTCTCGCGAAGCGCGAGCACCGAGACAATCCCGATCACCGATGCCCCCATCAGGTAGTACGCAGGCATCATCAGATTTCCCGTCGACGAAACCAGCCACGCGGTGACCAACGGAGTCGTGCCGCCGAACAGCGAAACCGATACGTTGAAGCCGATCGCAAGCGCGCCATAGCGGATCTTGGTGGGGAAGAGCGCGGGCAATGCCGACGGCATGGCGCCGGTGAAGCACGACAGCAACACGCCGAGAATCAGCATGCCGCTGAAGATCGGCAGCATGGTGCCCATGCGGATCAGCGTCAGCGCGGGTATCGACAACAGCAGCAAGCCGACGCATCCAAACAGCATCACTGGTTTGCGCCCGACCTTGTCCGACAGATGGCCGGCGCCCAGCGTCATCGGCATCATCAGAACCATCACGAGCAGGACGATAAAGAGCCCGTGCGTTTCATTGAATTTCAACGTGGCGGACAGATAACTCGGCAGATAAGACAGCGCCATGTAATCGGTCACGTTAAAGATCAACACCAGCCCGACGCATTGCAGCATCGGCCGCCACTGCTTGAGCAACATGTCGCGGAATTGCTCTTTGGGCGTGCTGTGCGCTTCGGTTTCGCGCTTGTCGGCTTCACGCTGGAAGGCGGGCGTTTCTTCAAGCTTCAGCCGGATATACAAGCCAATCAACCCCATCGGTCCCGCGATCAGGAATGGAATGCGCCATCCCCAGGAGAGCAGCGATTGCTCGGACATCGTCGCGGTCAGCACAGCGACACAGCCCGCACCCAACACGTACCCCACGAGCGTACCGAATTCAAGAAAGCTGCCCATGAACCCGCGTTTTTTATCTGTCGCGAATTCCGCGATGAACGTCGCCGCGCCGCCATACTCGCCGCCCGTTGAAAAGCCCTGGACCAAACGCGCGACGAGAAGCAGAATCGGCGCAAAAATGCCGATGCTTCCATACGCTGGAATCAAGCCGATACAAAACGTGCCGATCGCCATCATGATCATGGTCATCGCGAGCACGCGCTTGCGGCCAATGCGATCCCCCAGCGGCCCGAACACCATGCCGCCGAGCGGACGCACGAGAAATGCCGCGGCGAACGTCCCGAACGTGGCGATCAGTTGCGCGCCCGGATTAGCTGACGGGAAGAACACTTTGCCGAGCGTCACCGCGATATAGCTGTAGACGCCGAAATCGAACCATTCCATCGCATTGCCGATCGCCATCGCGCCGACTGCGCGCTTGAGCAGCGATTTATCGACGATGGTGATGTCGTCGAGCGACAAGTCTTTTTCGGGTGCAGGTTGTCGCCAGAGGCCGTCGTTCGGTGTTGCCATGAAAATAAGCTCCAGGTGTATTGCCAAGCCGTCCGTGGGACGGTTCGGCGTGCGCAAAAGCGCACGTTGCCGGGAAAGTGCAGTTTCGCGACGAGGCGAGTTTCAGCGCACGTATTGAAAGCTGAAAGCAATTGCCCGCACGCTGAACGCATGGAAGATGCGCTGACGGTGCGATGGACAATGCCGATGCCTCGCGGCGATGTCGCGAAATGGCACTTCGTAAGTAGTGCACGGGTGCACAGGTGTTACTCGGGTACTACGGGGATAGATGGCTGGACGCAGCTAAATTTGGGCAACGGAGGCGCGCAAGGCGCTGCAGTCCGGTTGCTGGCTGTGTCACGGATTGAGAAGGCTTGAGAGCAACTTGTCCACGGGCAAATCCAGACCCGCGGAAGCCTTCACAACCACTCGCCGATATCTCGAATTAGCGCTTGAACGAATGCTTCAAACGCGTCATTGCTAAGAAATTGACTTTGAATTGCAGTTGGAAAGAAGGAGATGATAGCACGATGCAAGACGATCCGCAAACCGGGGCTTAAGGGAGAGCGTTCTTGCCGGTTCGCAAATTGAAAAGCGAATAGAAAAAGCCGGCCTCGAAAGACCGGCTTTTCATTGCCAGAAACGAACGCGTCTGATCAGCTCGGCGTTGGCGGTACGTAGCCTTGAGCGGTATCGGCGCCTTCACCGAAAAAGTACTTTTCCGTCTGCTTCAGCAGGTACTGGCGTGCGCGCGGATCGGCCATGTTCAGGCGGTTTTCGTTGATCAGCATGGTTTGCTGCTTGAGCCAGCCTTGCCACGCTTCTTTCGAGATCGTTTCGTAGATCCGCTTGCCGAGTTCGCCCGGCAGGGGCGGGAAGTCGAGTCCTTCGGCTTCCTTGCCGAGTTTCGCGCATTGAATCGTTCGGGCCATCTGTATTTCTCCTGTAGCGGGGTAACTGGACGGCTCTCTCCGGACCGCGCACGAGTGCGCCTGCAACCGGACGAACACGCCTCGAAATAAGTTAGAGCTGCTTCATCAGCACAAGCGATTTACGTTGCCAGTTGTAGAGCCGGCGGCGGTCTTCGGGCAGGTCGTCGACCGTCACCTTCACGAATCCGCGTTTGAGAAACCAGTGCTCGGTGCGCGTGGTCAGCACGAAGATATGCGTGAGGCCACGAGCGCGCGCCCGTTGTTCGACACGTTTCAACAAGCGTTCGCCGTCGCCGGAACCTTGCGCTTCGGGCGAGACCGTCAGGCAGGCCATTTCGCCGATACGTTCCTGCGTGTACGGGTACAACGCCACGCAGCCGAACAGCACGCCATCGTGCTCGATCACCGAGAAATGGTCGATATCGCGTTCAATCTGGTGCCGGCCGCGCCGTACGAGCGTGCCGTCCATTTCCAGCGGTTCGATCAACGTCAAAATCCCGCCGACATCATCCGGCGTGGCTTCGCGCAGGCTTTCGAGGTTCTCGTACGAGATCATCGTGCCCACGCCGTCGTGCAAGAACAATTCGAGCAGGATGCTGCCGTCGAGCGCGTAGGGAATGATGTGCGCCCGCGCCACGCCGCCGCGACAGGCGCGAATGGTGTGCTTCAGGTAGAACGCGGCGTCTCCCTGCAATTCGCCGCTTTCGTGCAGCCGGTACGCATCGTCGAGTGACATTTCGCGCACCAACTCGCCGTTTTCATCGACGAGACCGGGGGTTTCGGTCAGGAAAATGATCTTGTCGGCGCGCAATGCAATGGCCGCAGCCGAGGCCACATCTTCCATCGACAAATTGAACGCCTCGCCCGTCGGCGAAAAACCGAGCGGCGAAAGCAGTACGAGTTTGCTGCTGGTCAGCGAGTGGCGAATGGAATCGCCGTCGATCTTGCGCACCACGCCGGTGTGCTGGAAATCGACGCCGTCCAGAATGCCGACCGGCCTAGCCGTCACAAAATTGCCCGATACCACGCTGATGTGCGCATGCGCCATCGGCGTGTTCGGCAAGCCCTGGCTGATTGCCGCTTCGATGTCGAGGCGCACTTCGCCGGCGGCTTCTTTCGCGGATTCGAGCGCGCGGGCGTCGGTAATGCGTAAGCCGTGCGAAAACTCCGATTCCACGCCGTGCAGGTTCAGTTGTTCTTCCACCTGGGGTCGCGAACCGTGCACGAGCACGACGTGAATGCCCATGGCGTGTAACAGCCCGACGTCCTGAACGAGCGCGTTCAGACGTCCTTCCTGTACCAGTTCGCCGCCGAACGCGACCACGAAGGTCTTGTTTCGGAACGCGTGGATATAGGGCGCGACGGAACGCATCCATTCCACGAACTGGCCGTGTTGATCAGGCGCTTCGGGCTCGGTCGAAACCGGCGGAGGCGCGGCGGGGAGGTCGGTTTGAGAATTCATGCCGGGATTATAATGCCGTGCTATGCCGAATGTTTCCAAACGTCCCGCCGATGCGGACAAGCTTGACCCCCAGGAGCAGTTGAAAAAGCTGCGTGAAGCGCTGCTGCGCGATGCAGCGGCGCGTGAAAACGATGGCGAAGATGATGCGGAAGATTCCGCCGATAACGCCATCAACCGTAAGAAGGAAGCGGCTGCGCGGCGGTTTGCGGGGGCATCGGGCGATTTTGCTGCCGGTGCTTCGAAAGCCGCGGCGGGTGGTGCGGGCGCAAGTTCGACTGCTTCGCAGACCACGAAGAAAAATGTTCAGAAGGGCGTTGCGGGTTCGCCGTCGCCGTTGCCTTTGACTTCCCGCGATCAATCTCAGCCGAAAGGGTCTTCGAGTGCCGCTCCGTCTTCCCGGGAGCCCGCGCGACGAAAAGACGAGCGCGGTGGGTTGGCCTTGCTATCGACTTTATTGTCCGAAAAGGCGGTTGGTCCGAATGTTTCAGCGGCTTCCGGCGACTGGCGGGACGAGGGCGCGAACGCCCATGTTCCGAGTCGAGACGATTTATCGCCGACGAAACGGGCCGCCAGTAAACCTCCGGTAACCGATACAACCAAACCTCGCGTTCATCCAGATGCTGATGCTTCCGCACAACAGCGGGCTGCGGGAGCGCGTCCGACACAGGGCAAAGAGGGGCAGCGTGAATCGCAATCTCGTATCGATACCCGCGGTACTGCCGGGCAACCAGTAACCGGCGCTCGTGCGCAAGGGGGCCGGGGACAGCACGAGAAAGTCGCGCGTGCTCAGGAGCGGTTGGCAGATGTAAAACCCTCGATTCGCGATGCGCGCTCGCACGCGCTTTCGGTTGGGTTGGAGAAGGCTGGTCCTGGACGTGAATCGACGCGCAATGCGCATCAGCCTAAACCGATCGCTCCTGATCCCCGCCAGGAGCGCCGCGGAGACGACGCGAGAGCGGACCGTATTCCTGAAGGTCCGCGCGATAAGACGCAATCGATGACTGGTTCAGACTCGCATTCGTCCGGAAGTCGGCCGGCGGTGAGCGGTGAAGGTGTTTCAGAGCGGGGCTCACCTCATCGCGACGACTCCGAGCGGCCGGGAATTGTTTCTGAACCATCGCGGGATGCAAGCCGTTCGCCTGAACCGTCCGCGGCAACCGAGTCTGATTCGTCGACGACACAAGATGCAACGCGAACAGCCGAACACGCGGAGTTGGTGAACCAGCCGCGCGGCTCCGGTCGGCCGCAGGACAGGGCCGATTCGTCGGCGGGACAAGATGCGGCGCGAACGTCGGAGCAGGCTGAGTTGGTGAACCAGCAGCCCGGGTCTGGTCGGCCGCACGCCAGTGCCAATTTGTCGACGACACAAGATGTACCGCGAACGTCCGAGCACGCAGAATCGGCGAACCAGCAGCGCGGCTCCGGTCGGCCGCAGGGTGGGACTGAAAAACATCTAGCGCGAAATCCCGGGCATGCAGGGCCGCGTGCGCAAGAACGCACGCGCAACGGTCAGCCGAATGTCAAGAACGGCGCCTCCAATTCGTCGGTGGCGCAACACGCAGCGCAAAAGCCTCAACATGCCGAGTCGAGCGGAGAGCAGCGCGTTCGTCGCGGTCCTCCCGATGCCGAGGCCAGCGCAGCTTCCCGTCCCTCGCCTCAGGGCGCCCGGCCGCCCAAAGAAGCGCGTGCGTCCCAAAACGCTCAACAGCGGTCGAATGCGCAAACCGACGCCTCAAACGCGCCGCGTCGCGACACGCCACGCCCGCGCCGCGTAGTCGAGCCGAATCCCATTCCGCCGATCCGTTTCCCGGAAACGCTACCCGTCTCCGCTCGACGCGATGAAATCGCCGCCGCGATCCAGGCGAATCAGGTCGTGATTGTCAGCGGCGAGACAGGCTCCGGAAAAACAACGCAGCTACCTAAAATTTGTCTGGCCCTCGGCCGAGGCCTTGGCGCAGGCGGTTCGGGGCTGATCGGCCACACGCAGCCGCGGCGCATCGCGGCATCGGCGACGGGACGGCGGATCGCCGAAGAACTCGGTACGCCATTCGGTGAAGTGGTTGGCTACAAGGTGCGCTTCACGGACAACTTGTCGCCGGGCGCGTCGGTGAAACTGATGACCGACGGCATTTTGCTGGCCGAAACGCAGACCGATCCGCTGCTCGCCGCCTACGACACGATCATCATCGACGAAGCGCACGAGCGCAGCCTGAATATCGATTTCCTGCTCGGCTATTTGCGTGAAATCCTGCCGCGACGTCCGGATTTGAAGGTGATCGTGACATCGGCGACGATTGATGCCGATCGGTTCGCCCGCCATTTTGGCAGCGACGAAAAACCCGCACCGGTGATTGAGGTGAGCGGGCGGTTGTATCCGGTCGAGGTGCGGTATCGCCCGGTCGAAGAGGATAGCCCGGCGATAAAAGCCGCGCAGGGAACCACGCCCGGCACGCAGCAAAAAGATCGGCCGGATCGTCCAAAAAATCAGCGCGAAAACGATCGCGATCTGATGGAAGCGATTGTTGACGCGGTCGATGAACTCTGCCGCGAAGGTCCCGGCGATGTCCTCGTTTTTCTTCCTGGCGAGCGCGAAATCCGCGACGCCGCCGAAGCGCTGCGCAAGCACCATCCGCCGCACACGGAAATCCTGCCGCTGTTCGCGCGCCTTTCCGCGGCCGAGCAGGAGCGTGTGTTCAAGACATCGAACGCACGGCGCATCGTGCTGTCGACGAACGTCGCGGAAACGTCGTTGACGGTGCCCGGGATTCGCTATGTCGTCGATACCGGCCTCGCTCGCGTAAAACGCTATTCGTATCGCAACAAAGTGGAGCAGTTGCAGATCGAACCGATCTCGCAAAGCTCGGCGAACCAGCGCGCGGGCCGTTGCGGTCGCGTGGCCGACGGCGTGTGCATTCGTCTCTACGAGGAAGACGATTACAACCTTCGCGTGCGGTTCACCGATCCGGAAATCCTGCGGTCGTCGCTGGCGGCAGTGATCTTGCGGATGAAATCGCTGCACCTGACGGCTATTGAAACGTTTCCGTTTCTCGAACCGCCGCCGGGCCGTGCAATCGCCGATGGTTATCAACTGCTGAACGAACTCGGCGCCGTCGATGACGACAACGCGCTCACGCCGCTCGGCCGCGAACTCGCGCGTTTGCCCCTCGATCCGCGCGTCGGCCGGATGATTCTTGCCGCGCGTGATCATCAGTCGTTGCGCGAAGTCTTGATCATCGCCAGCGCGTTGTCCGTTCAGGACCCGCGCGACCGGCCGATCGAGGCGCAGGAACAAGCGGATCTGGCGCACAAGAAATTTGCCGATGAGCGCTCCGAATTCCTGCAGTGGACGAAAATCTGGGCGTGGTTCGAGGATGCGATCGCGCACAAAAAATCGAACAAGCAACTCACCGATGCATGCCGCGCGAACTTTTTGAATCACGTGCGTCTGCGTGAATGGCGCGACGTCCATTCGCAATTGCTGACCGTCGTGCGCGAACATGGCTGGCGTCTGAACGAATCCGAGGCGACGTTTGAGCAGATTCATCTCGCCTTGCTGACCGGTCTGCTTGGCAACGTAGGTCTCAAGGCCGATGACGAGCCGTATTACCTCGGCGCACGCGGTATCAAGTTTTATCTGTGGCCGGGTTCAGCGCTGTTGAAGAAGGCAGGGCGTTGGGTCGTAGCCGGCGAACTCGTGGAAACGAGCCGGCTCTACGCGCGATGTATCGCGAAAATCGAACCTGAATGGCTTGAGCAAGTCGGCGCGCATTTGCTGCGCAAATCGATTTCCGAACCGCATTGGGAAAAGAAAGCCGCGCAAGTGGCGGCGTTCGAACGCGCAACGCTGCATGGCCTGACTGTCTATGCGCGTCGACGCGTGAGCTTTGGCAAACAAGACCCGCAGCGGGCGCGTGAATTGTTTATTCGTGGCGCGCTGGTGGACGGCGAATTCGAGACCAAGCTGCCGTTTTTCGCGCACAACCGCAAGCTGCTGGCAGATATCGAACAGTTGGAGCACAAGTCGCGTCGGCAGGATGTGCTCGTCGATGACGAATTGATCTTCGGTTTCTACGACTCGCTTGTGCCGAAGGGCATTTATTCGGGCGCGGCGTTTGAGCGCTGGTATCGCGATGAGGAAAAGAAGGAGGGCGCGTCACGCCGGTTGTTCCTCTCCCGCGATGATTTGATGCGCCACGAAGCCGCAGGCATCACGACCGATCTGTTCCCCAAACGGATGACGATGGCCGGCATCGAGATGACGCTGACTTATCATTTCGAGCCCGGTTCTCCGCGCGATGGCGTGACGCTCACCGTGCCGCTGTTCGGCCTGAATCAAGTCGATGCCCGCCGCTCCGAATGGCTGGTTCGCGGCATGCTGAAGGAGAAAATTCAGTTGCTGCTGAAGTCGTTGCCGCAGAAATTGCGGCGGCATCTTGTGCCGCTGCCCGAATTTTCTTCGGGCGTGGTCGAGCGGCACAGCGGCAAGACGTTCGGCGCGGGCGGTTTGCTCGAAGCGCTCATTGCGGATATTCGCGAGCAGACGCAAATCGCGATGAAACAGTCGGACTTCAAGCTCGAAACGCTGCCGGCGCATTTGTTCATGAACTTCAAGGTCATCGACGAACATGGCCGGCAACTCGCGATGGGCCGCAACCTCGCGCAATTGCGTACGGAACTAGGCGGCCAGGCGCAGCAGCATTTTCAGAAGCTCGCTGCCGGCGCGACACTGGATATGGGTGATGACGCGTCGGCGCCCGTGACGCGAAACGCATCGACGTCCGATTCTTCAAGCACCGCGCTCTACGAAAACCTCACCACATGGGATTTCGGAAAGCTGCCCGAATTGCTTGAAATTCGGCGGCGCGGCCAGACGCTTTTCGGCTATCCGGCATTGGTCGATCGGGCAACGCATTGCGACGTTGAAGTATTCGATTCGCCGGAAGAAGCGGCACGGATTCATCGGGCCGGTTTGCGTCGGCTGTTTGCGTTGCAACTGCGTGAGCCGATCCGGTATCTTGAGCGCAATCTGAGTGGATTGCGCGAGATGTCGCTGCAATACATGGCGCTGGGTTCGCAGGAAGAGCTGGGCAGTCAGATTATAGAAACGGCGCTGGATCGTGCATGTCTGCAAGATCCGCTTCCCGATAACGACGCCGATTTCTACGCGCGTCGTGATTCCGGCAAGAGCCGCTTGACACTCCTTGCACAGGAGATCGCGCGGCTCGCCGGGCAGATCCTGGCGGACTATGCAACCGTCTCGAAGAAGTTGACGCAGGTTAAATCGTTCGGCGCACCGTACGCGGATATGGTCGGGCAATTAAACGCGCTGATCGGCAAGCGTTTTATTATCGATACGCCTTACGCGCAGTTGTCCCACTTCCCGCGTTATCTGAACGCGATGGCGTTACGAATCGACAAATTGAAGGCAGATGCTGTGCGGGACGCGCGGTTGTCGGCGGAGATCGCGCCGCTGTTGCAAAACTATCAGCGGGCGATTGCGCAACGCGGCGGGGTGGCGGATGCGCGATTGAGCGAATACCGATGGTTACTGGAGGAATTGCGTGTGTCGCTATTCGCGCAAGAACTTCGGACACCCATGCCGATTTCGGTCAAGCGTTTGTACAAAGTATGGGAATCGATGCAGCGGTGATCCATGTGAAAAAGCGCGAGACGCGGCGGGTAGCCGGCTCGCGCTTGACGGGGTTCTACAACGATTAGTTCGTCGTTCCGCCCGAGGACGGCATAACTTCGAGACTCAGGGGCGCAGCCGTTAAAACGCTGGGCTCAGTGCTCACCGAACCGCTAGCCTCCGTGCTGATAGGCGTTACCACATACTTGTGCCATTTTCCGTCGGCCAACGTTTCTACGCTGTCACCGCACTTGCGATAGAAATTGCGCGCTTCGTCAGTTGACGTGAACACCGCTTTTAACTGGCAGACCATTTGCGGCGCACCAGCCTCGTTCGTGACGTTCAGAACATAATCCCATTCGCGGACGCCGAAGAATCCTTCCTGGAATTGCGGACGGCCGAGGAGTGCTGCAACCTGGTTTTTATTCATGCCAGGCTTGAGCTTGCGCAAGGCTTCGGTTAACGGGTAGCTACCGCCGCTGCTCGACGCCGAGTTGACTGCCGGAAATACCAGTTGGTCTTTGCTGCCATCGCTCGAAAGCTTGCTACCCGTACCGCAGCCTGACAACAAAAGGGCCACGACGAGCGAGGCGGCGAAAGGAAGTGCACGCGATGGTTTGCGGAGGGTGAAGTTCATCTCTTGATCGGATCCGTTGTTTTCATTAACTCGGTGCCGCGGGCTTTTGCTGCTCGCCCGCGACACTACCTCTACCTGACTACGCTGGCTTACCAGTGCATGCCGGCGCCGACGGAAACGCCGAACTGACCGCGCGTGCTCGTCGTGCCGCTGACCTTGTAAGCCCAGATGCCGTTATCGGAAAGTTGCGACACTCCGATAGCAACAGCCGATTGGCCGCCGTACGTGCCGCCGCCCAAGGCCACCATGCCGCGGCCTGGCAGGACTGCTTGCGGCAAGCCTGCGACTGCGAGTGCCGACGCCGTGCCGGCGTACGCGT
The DNA here is from genome assembly GCF_009766085.1 of Burkholderia sp. S171. Lineage (GTDB taxonomy): Bacteria > Pseudomonadota > Gammaproteobacteria > Burkholderiales > Burkholderiaceae > Caballeronia. The sequence continues at coordinate 501,501 of NZ_LMUF01000030.1, forward strand.
CACGGCGAGCGCCTTCGGTCTGCGAGTCGGTGTAGTCGTTCGCCGACTTAAGCGTGCTGCCTGCACTTTGGTTCAACTGGTTCACATTGACTGCGTCGGTGCCTTGCGTGCCGGCTGCGACGTTCGTGATTTGACGTTCGCTGCCAGCGGCGCCTACCGAAACCGTATTCGCACGATCCGCGACCGAGTTCTGGCCGAGTGCTACTGAGTTGTTCGCAGTTGCTTGAGCGCCATTGCCCATGGCAACTCCGCCTGTGCCGGAAGCGACCGAGTTCTGGCCGAGTGCTACGGTACTGGCGGCGGAAGCTTGAGCGCCGTTACCCATCGCAACTGAACCCGTGCCAGCTGCCAGTGCGTTTTGGCCCACCGCAGTGGCGTTGTCGGCTGTAGCTTGAGCGCCGCTGCCCATTGCCACCGAGCCTGCACCGGTAGCCACTGCTTTCGCACCGACCGCCACCGCCTGCGTGCCCGTTGCCGATGCCGCGTCCGTGTCGCGATCACCATCCGCGCTGAACAGGGGATCCTTGGCGTCGATCACGGCGTTATTCACTGCCGCCGTGACTGCGTTGTTCACCGCGTTGTTGACAACATCGCCAACTGACGCGTTGACCTGACCGATTGCATCGTTAAGCTGACCAACGTTCACTGCATCGGTTGTATCTACGCCGGCCGCGACATTGTGAAGTGCCGTACCGCTGGTGCCTTCGAGCGTCACGCTGTCGTGATTGACCGAGCCGTCGGCATTGCGGTCGTATTTGACTGCGCCGTCGGCGGCTGTAGTTGCCGTTGCAACGGCCGCTGCTGCTTGGTCACTGACCGCTTTCAACTGAGCAACGTTGACCGCGTCAGTATCCAGCGCTCCGGCTGAAACGCCGCTGATCGTGCGGCCACCAACGTTGACTTCGCCCGTTGATGTCTGCGGTGCTGTCAGGCCGTAAGCGTTATAGCTTGGCTGCGCGCCGATGGTCGTTGCCGAGCCCGCGCCGAGGGCTACGCTGTTCTCATTGTTTGCGATTGCGTTGTTGCCAATAGCGATTGAGTTTGCGAACGCGGCGTTCGCTTGCGAACCAAATGCGATGCTGCTTGTGCCCGCTGCGGTTGCGTTGTGGCCCACAGCGATTGAGTCGACCGCGGTAGCTTGTGCGGTATCGCCAATGGCGGTAGCGTCGGCTCCAGCTGCCAAAGAATTTACGCCGATGGCGATTGTTTGTTGTTCGTACGCGGCGGCCTGAAAACCCACTGCGATTGAGTTATCCGAGGCAAACGAGCGTGCGCCGTTAGCAACCGAATTTACCCCGGCCGCCGTCGAAAATTCGCCAACGGCGGTGGTATTGACGCCTTGAGCAGTCGCGTTGCTGCCAATCGCAGTGGCGCCGTCCTGAAGGGCGTTGGCTAACGTTCCGACGGCAACCGCTGCTACTCCGGCGGCTGTTGCCTGATGCCCAAGCGCGACGGTATCTACGTTCGCAGCGTTCGAGATCGTACCGATTGCGATCGAGTTTTCGGCTGATGCGCTGGCGCGCGAGCCCGCAGCAAACGAGGTCAAACCGCTAGCTTGTGCATTCGAACCCACGGCCGTCGCACCGATAGCGGAGGCAGTGGCAAGCGGGCCAATGGCGCTCGCCATAGACGCGCTCGATTTAGCGGTGTCCCCAATGGCAACTGCACTGGTGTCAAGTGCAAGGGCGTCGACGCCCACGGCGGCTGCCCGATCTGCAGTTGCCGCAGAGTGTGCACCCACGGCGACCGAGCTGGCGCCAGCGGCAGCGGCGTAAGCGCCTGTCGCTAATGCGTTAGAACCAGCCGCTTCGGCATATGCGCCGACAGCGTTTGATTGTAAGCCGGACGCGGTAGCCGATACGCCGAGTGCTACAGCGCTCGCTGCTGTGGAGGCAGAACCTGTCCCAATGGCGACAGAATCAGTCGCCTGTGCGTTTGCACCGGTGCCGAAAGCGATCGCGTTATTTCCTTGGGCTTGTGACGTTGCGCCGATCGCATTTGAACCGTCACCGGCAGCAAGTGCGTTTGCGCCAATACTGGTGGACTGCGCGCCAGCGGCTGATGCCGTGTCGCCGAGCGCGATTGCGCTGCTTCCGGTAGTGGACGACAGGACGCCAAAAGCAACCGATCTGTCGCCGTGGGCTTCGGCTTTTACGCCTACGGCGGTACTGCTATCGCCAGTCGCCCAACTTCCTGAGCCCAACGCTGTGGATGCATTTGCCGAGGCATTCGCCCCAATTCCGAATGCGCTGCCACCGGAACCCGCGTTAGCGGAGGAACCTACGGCGGTTGAGCGGTCGCCTTTCGCTTGCGCGTTGTCGCCAACCGCAGTTGCATATGCGCCCGAAGCCATGCCCGCCTTCGCGGCTGCATTGGGGCCGACGACGACGGAGTAATCGCCCGTTCCGGAACCTGCCCAGTCATCAGCATGCGCGCCAGAGGCAGCAACGAGTCCGCCAATGCCGATCACTACGGCTTGCACCATCGCGAGCTTGCGTGCCGAAGACCGCTTGGTCTTCGATTTGGACGTCTCGGAAGCCGCGACCCACGTGCCTGAGGATTCGTTCCAGACTGCTTTAAAGATTCTATTCATGAAAGAAGGATGTCTAACAATTTGACAAATACATGTCGGGTTGATCGATGGAAAGCGTCGCGCCAGTGCCTGCCTAAAGTGGTAAGGCGGCATCTGGACACGGCGTTTCCTTGGAACGAGGATCTCCCGCCTCGTAAGTTCTGGCCCGCTCGGGCGTCGGACAGCCTTCCTGCATTGCTACGTTCGGACTCAGAAGGGTGGGATGATCGCGGTTATCGCGTTTTCGAAATACACGATCTTTCCTAAAGTGATCGAGATGAATGAAAGATAGTTTGCATTGCAAATTAAATTAAAAATGTGTCATTTTTTGTCTCGCATGCATCGTCCGCATGCATCGTCTGACGGGCATTCTTTCCGTGAAAGCTCGCGCCGAACCCAGCCTCGATAAATGCATCGAACCGAGTTCCGGAGTATTTGCAGCGTCAATGCCAAAAATGCCAGAAACCCGTTCTGGATCAACACTCTGGTTGGCGCAAACGTTCTACAATGGCGACTGTTTTTCGACCCGAGTCTTCATGCGCAATTCTCTCCGTACTCGTTTCTCTCGCGCGACCGCTGCTACTGCTGCACTGATCGCTGCTTTTTCTGTCACCGCGCCGGTTCACGCCAACAACGTGATCGTGCTGAATTCAGGCGAGGCCACACTGAGTCTTATCGACGAGGCCACTCGCCAGGTCGTGTCGACCATTCCGACGGGCAAGGAACCGCACCACCTGATGGCGACGCCGGACAACGCGTCGCTGATCGTGGCGAATTCGGTGTCGAACAACCTGATGTTCATCGACCCGAAAACGGGCAAACCGCAGCGCTGGGTTGAGAACATCGAGGATCCGTATCAGGTCGGTTTTTCGCCCGACAAGAAGTGGTTCGTGTCAACGGGCTTGCGGCTCGACCGGCTGGATATCTATCGGTACGACGGCATGAATGTTTCGATCGCGAAGCGCATACCGCTGGCGGTCATGCCTAGCCACATTGCGTTCACGAACGACAGCAAGACGGCGTTCATCTCGCTGCAGGTATCTGGAGAAGTCGCAGCAATCGACCTGGCAACGCAGACGGTGAAATGGAAGATGAAGGTCGGTCCGGTGCCTGCCGGCCTCTGGATGACACCGAATGACAAATATCTGCTCGTCGGCATGACCGGTGCGGATTACGTGGCGGTCATCGACTGGCGTACGCAGAAAATCGTGAAAACGATCAAAACGGGCAACGGCGCGCACAACTTCCGCTCACTGGCGGACGGCAAGCATGTCGTGGTCTCGAACCGGGTTGCGAGCACGATCAGCATCATTGACCAGGATGCGCTGACGAATGTCGGCGACATCACAGGCTTGCTGCCCGGTCCTGACGATATGGAACTTTCCGCTGACAAACGTTATCTTTGGGTAACGTTTCGGTTTGCGAAGAAGGTTGGCATTATTGATCTGACAAATCGCAAGCTTATCCAGACAATCGCTGTGGGCCGTTCTCCGCATGGTATTTACTTTTTCGATCGTGCTCCGGTGACCGGCCCGAATGGCGGCTGAGATCGGCGGTCGAAGAAGAGCTTGAATTGAAGGTTTAGGGGCCGCCAGGGTAAGCGGCGGCGCCCCGTAACAGTATCGGAGCACCATGTTTCATTCCATTTTTTCCCTTTTCGACGCATTCGTCTCGACGATACAGACCTGGCTGTACATCGACGTCGTGCAGCCGTTCCTGTTCAAAGCCGGTTTGATGGGTTATGACGAAGACACTTATGACGCGCTCTATTGGGTGATTGTGGGTGTGCTCGAAGTGCTGGTCATGTACGCGGTCCTGCGACCGCTTGAGGCCTTGCGGCCGGCCGAGAAGTGGCAGAACAGGAAAGGCGTGCGGGTGGACGCGCTGTATACCTGGATCGTCAAGCTGGGCATTCTGAATCTGTTCTTTTTCTTCACCTTTCAGCCATTCTTTGACAGTTTTCAGAGTTGGCTGCGACTGCACAACATTGCCAACGTCGAGCTCGACAATCTTTGGCCTGGTGTCACATCTCAGCCGATTATCGCGTTCGTTATTTATCTGGTCGTGCTCGATTTCGCCGGTTATTGGTATCACCGTATGGAGCACCGGATCGGCATCTGGTGGGAATTGCACGCGGTCCATCACAGTCAGCAAAAGATGTCGCTATGGACCGACGACCGGAATCATCTGCTCGACAACGTCATGCAGGCGGGCTTTTTCGCCGCTGTGGCGTTGGTGATTGGTGTGCAGCCATCGCAGTTCGTGGTGCTCGTCGCAATCACCAATCTGATGCAGAGCGTCCAGCACGCGAATATCCGGTTGCACTTCGGCTGGCTTGGCGAGCGCTTGATCGTGAGCCCGACGTTCCATCGGCGGCACCATGCGATTGGCTATGGTCACGAAGGCACCACCTACGGATGCAATTTCGGCGTGCTGCTGCCATGGTGGGACATGCTGTTCAGAAGCGTGTCGTGGAATCGAGAGATCGAGCCGACCGGCATCCGCGATCAACTGGCGGTTGCCGACAAGCCTGGGCGCAATTACGGCGACGGCTTCATCGAGCAGCACTGGCTTGCGTTCAAGCGGATAGGGGAGCGCATCGTGTCGCATCGGGCGACTCGTGCGCCGGGCTCGGATTCGGACGCAACCGCCGTTTGAGTGGTCATGCTTGATCAACCCGCTCCGGGCGTATGCGTTTGTTTGAACCTACGCAATTTGTAGCGTCTCAGTCCTCTTCGCCGGCTTCGAGCCGGCGAAGTTGTTTTAACTGGCAGCGTTAGCCAAACGGACGAGCAGCGCATCACGCGCTCAGTGGTTTATCCTGTCTTCTTTCCCTTTCAGACGACCTTTGCATGAATGACTTGCTGCGTTCGTTCGTGCGCGCGCTCGCGAACGCTTTTCACCCGAGAATGCTTTGGCTGACCTTCATGCCGTTCGCTGTGGCGACCGTTGCATGGGGCGCCGTGCTGTGGTTTTTCTGGCAAACGCTGACAGGCGCCGCGCGTAATTGGCTTGGCGGCTGGGCGCTTACTTCCGCCATGTACCGGCTCTTCGATTCGATCGGGTTTTCGTCGTTACACGCGGTGATTGCACCGTTTTTTATCGTGATCATGGCGATTCCGTTGATTGTCGTGACCATTTTGCTGCTCATCGCGACGCTTTCCATGCCTTCAGTGATCAAGCTGCTGACGCGGCGTCAGTACGCATCGCTTGAAATGCGGCGCGGGGGCTCCTGGTACGGCAGTCTCGGGCACTCAGTGGTCACGACCGTCGTGTGTCTCGTGCTGCTGGTCGTGACGTTGCCGTTGTGGCTGATCCCGCCGTTTTTCGCGATCATTCCGCCCGTGTTGTGGGGCTGGCTGACTTACCGGGTCATGACGTATGACGCGCTCGCGTTGCATGCGAGCGCAGAGGAGCGGCGCGCTATCGTGCGTCGTGCGCGCTGGCCTTTGTTCGGGATCGGCGTGATCAGCGGGCTGCTGGGCTCGTTGCCAACCATGCTATGGGCGTGGTCGGTCTGGCTCTTGCCGTTGTTTCCGGTCGTCGCGGCGGCGACCATCTGGATCTACGCATTCATCCTCGTTTTTTCGGCGCTTTGGTTCGCGCACTATTGCCTGCATGCACTGGAGCGTCTGCGGACGGAAACCACTGCTGCGCCGCCGCCGTTGAGCGGTCCCGGCGCGGCGTCCGAGTTGCGAATTTCAGGCTAATCTTCAAGATCAGGGAGTATTCATGGGCTTTGGCATGATCATCATTGGCGACGAGATATTGTCCGGTCGAAGGACCGACAAGCATCTGCCAAAAGTTATCGAATTGTTGTCGGCGAGGGGATTGTCGCTGGACTGGGCGGAGTATGTTGGTGACGACCGTGAACGCATCACGCCTACGCTCAAGCGTGCATTCGCGTCGGGCGATATCGTATTTTCAACGGGTGGGATTGGTGCCACACCTGATGACCACACGCGCCAATGTGCGGCCGCTGCGCTTGGGGTGCCGCTTGAGTTGCATCCGGAAGCAGCCGAACTGATCCGGGCGCGGATCAAGGAAACGGCGGGTGATAAACCGGTGGATCTCGACCTGCCGGAAAACCTGCATCGGTTGAACATGGGCACGTTCCCGAAGGGCGCCAGCATCATTCCAAACAGCTACAACCGGATTCCTGGCTTTTCAGCAGGGAACGTTCATTTCGTGCCCGGTTTCCCCGTCATGGCATGGCCGATGATCGAGTGGGTGCTGGACAACCAATACGCGAACCTGCATCACGCCACGCCTTATGTAGAGCGTTCAGTGCTGGTCTTCGGGTTGCCGGAATCGCGTATTACCCCGCTGATGGAATCGATCGAACGCGATTTCACCGGGGTGCGTGTTTTCAGCCTGCCAAGCGTCGGCGACGCAACGCGCGGGGAGGTCTTCGGGCGCGCTCACATTGACCTGGGAGTCAAAGGCGAGCCGGAAGCAGCGAACGCCGCGTTCGCCCGATTGCGCGAGGGCGTGGCCGCGCTCGGTGGCGAGATAGTGGAGATTGAACCGGGCGCAGCGGCGTAAGCCGCGACGAATTCGACCAATCAACCAGCGGATTTACGCGCCGATCCAGGGCAGGCCACGAAAGCACCAACCGGAGACGGTTTTGCGGTGACCCTGTCCGTCCTTGTCGCCCTCGAAGCCTTCGAGCAGGTCGAAGGCCTTCGTGAAACCTTCCTTTTGAGCGAGCACGGCTGCTAGTTTCGAACGCGCGGCGCTGCGGCAGAGAAACAGGACGGGCGTGTCGGGCGAGGCCACCTCGCGCAACTGCTGCATAAATGCCGTGTTCGGAACAGAGCCAGGATACTGAATCCATTCGATGTGCGAGTACTGCGCGGTATCAATCGCCGGCCGGCCGACCCAGTCGAGTTCAGCGCGCGTGCGCACGTCGACCAGGCGAACGGATGGGTCGAGTTGCAGAAGCTCGAACGCTTCGGCAGGCGGAATGGCGCCCGCGTAGGGCAACTGGTTTTGATCGGCGCGAAGGGTGGCCGGGGCGTACAACTGCTCGAGCGTGCTCATGGACGAGGTCTCCAATCGGACATTTTAATCAGGCATTCTAGCGTGCTGTCGGCGCTTCGTTCACGCGTGGCTGGCTTGGGTAGTTGAACGCATCGGACTGGTGCGGGGCGTTTGAATTGCCCCGAATCAGTGCTAACGTTACGGGTCTCAGTTTCTAATGCACCGAATATGTGCATAACGATGCGATTTTGATCGAGTAAGCCCCTTGAAGGGTAGTGGTGCTTCCCCGAAAAAGCGCGCAGCTTCAACCGCTTAGCGCAACAATGGTGCACTTGGCATGGAAGCTGCTTTTGACTCTGCCGATGGTTTCGAATCGGTTAGGCGGCGAATTGATATTCGTCGACTTTTGTTAATCAGGAGATAGGTAATGAGCAAATCCGTGGCCGACGTCATGCAACTCGTCAAGGACGAGGACGTCAAGTTTGTCGACTTCCGTTTCACCGACACGCGCGGTAAAGAACAACACGTTTCGGTGCCGGTTTCGGCATTCGACGAAGACAAATTTGAAAGCGGCCACGCTTTCGATGGTTCGTCTATCGCCGGCTGGAAGGGCATCGAAGCGTCGGACATGCTGCTGATCCCGGATGCGGATACCGCGTTCATCGACCCGTTCTATGAAGAGTCGACGCTCGTGATGTCCTGCGACGTGGTGGAACCGGCCGATGGCAAAGGCTATGAACGCGATCCGCGCTCGCTCGCGAAACGCGCTGAAGCGTATCTGAAGAGCTCGGGTCTGGGCGACGCCGCTTTCTTCGGTCCGGAACCCGAATTCTTCATTTTCGACTCGGTTCGCTGGAGTGCAGATCAGTCGGGCTGCTTCGTCAAGATCGGTTCTGAAGAAGCACCGTGGTCGTCGTCGATGGAATTCGAAGGCGGCAACACCGGTCACCGTCCGGGCACGAAGGGCGGTTATTTCCCGGTTGCGCCGGTCGACACGTTCCAGGACATGCGTTCGGAAATGTGCCTGCTGCTCGAGCAGATCGGCATTCCGGTCGAAGTCCACCACCACGAAGTGGCGGGCCAAGGCCAGAACGAAATCGGCACGAAGTTCTCGACGCTGGTTCAACGCGCCGACTGGACGCAGCAACTCAAGTACATCGTTCATAACGTGGCGCACACGTATGGCAAGACGGCTACGTTCATGCCGAAGCCAGTCGTGGGCGACAACGGTTCGGGCATGCACGTTCACCAGTCAATCTGGAAAGACGGCAAGAACCTGTTCGCGGGCGACGGATATGCAGGCCTGTCGGAATTCGCGTTGTTCTACATCGGCGGCATCATCAAGCATGCTCGCGCGCTGAACGCGATCACGAACCCGTCGACGAACTCGTACAAGCGTCTCGTGCCGCACTTCGAAGCACCGGTCAAGCTCGCTTACTCGGCGAAAAACCGTTCGGCTTCGATCCGCATTCCGCACGTGTCGAACCCGAAGGGCCGCCGTATCGAAACGCGTTTCCCGGATCCGATGGCGAACCCGTACCTGTGCTTCTCGGCGCTGATGATGGCCGGTCTGGATGGCGTGCAGAACAAGATCCACCCGGGCGAAGCTGCCGACAAGAACCTGTACGACCTGCCGCCGGAAGAGGATGCAAAGATCCCGACCGTGTGTGCCGGCCTCGACGAAGCGTTGGACGCGCTCAACGCTGATCGTGAGTTCCTGACGGTCGGCGGTGTGTTCACCGACTCCATGCTCGACGCGTATATCGAACTGAAGACGAATGAGCTGCAGCGCTATCGCCAGGCTGTGCATCCGATCGAGTTCGAAATGTACTACTCGCTGTAAAGCGCGTTGCATGGCGCACGTGCTTCTTCGTTTGATGTCATGCGGAGAAGTGCGTCGCCTGACGCGAAGCAGGAGTGTCGAATGATCGAAAAAGGGACGGCGTGCCGTCCCTTTTTTTAATCATCCGCACTTCTCCTGACAAGTTTCAAGACGGGTTTTAAAGACGGGGTCTCACTGCACGATGGTTCTCAAGAATCTCATCAAGGCGAGAAAGAGTCCTCCCGACAATTCGTTGTCCGACGACGCCACGCTCGTCGCTACGCATTTGCTGCCGGGCATGGAAGCGCTGCCCACGGTTGTGCTTGTGCTCGACAAGTCGAGCCTCAAGATCGCGTTCGCGAATCCATCGGCTGAAGCCATGCTTGAGCGTTCGCGCAAGCAACTGGCTCAAACCTCATGGCCCGAACTGTTCGCTAATGCGGACGAACTGGTGACGACCATTGCGTCGATTGCCGACCACCGTTTCAACGCAACACATCTCGACGCCGTGCTCGAACGGCCCGGCCGCGAGCCGCTGCACGTTCACGCGATCGTGGCCTATCTGGAAGTCGCACCGAATTACGTGCTGCTCGAACTGTTCGAGAACGAGCGGCATTTGAAGACCGACCGCGAAGAGCGTATTCACGATTTGACGGCGGTCAACAAGCAACTGATTCGCAACCTCGCGCATGAAATCAAGAATCCGCTTGGCGGCATTCGAGGCGCTGCGCAACTGCTCGAGTTCGAGCTGGGCGCGCGGGAACGCGACGAGTTGCGCGAATACACGCAGGTGATCATCAAGGAATCGGATCGTCTGCAAACACTGGTGGACCGGTTGCTCGAACCGCACCGGCATCCGCATATTGTTGGCGACGTGAACATTCACGAAGTATGCGAGCGTGTGCGCGCCGTGATTCTCGCGGAGTTTCCGCGTGGCCTCACGCTCGATCGCGATTACGACGTGAGCGTGCCCGACTTGCGCGGCGATAAAGAGCAGCTTATCCAGGCGTTGCTCAACATCGTGCGCAATGCGGCGGAAGCACTGCGCGAACGCATTTCACAAGGCGATGCGCGTATCGAGTTGCGTACGCGAATTGCGCGCAAAGTGACAATTGGCAAGCGCCTGCACAAACTGGCACTGGACTTGCATATCACTGACAACGGTCCCGGTATCCCGGAGGATATACGTGACCGGATTTTCTATCCGCTTGTGTCCGGGCGGGAAGACGGCAGTGGACTGGGTCTCACGCTCGCGCAGACTTTCGTTCAGCAGCACGATGGGTTGATCGAGGTGGAAAGCAAGCCGGGGTGCACCGAGTTCACCATCTTGTTGCCGTTTGAAGGTTGACCGGACACCGATGAAGGATCGAAGCACCGGAGTATCTGTAGTCAAGGATCGATCACGAGGATTCATCGACATTTTTGAAAAGCGCTAGAGCGCCTGACCGTTTCGACGGGCTTAAACCGAACCACACGAAGACATCTCGCCGAACTATATGAAGCCGATCTGGATAGTAGACGACGACCAATCCATCCGCTGGGTGCTTGAAAAAGCGCTCGCAAGAGAGAACTTCGCGACGCGCAGTTTTTCCGGCGTCCGCGACGCGCTCACAGCGCTCGAACAGGAAAGCCCGCAAGTGCTTGTGTCCGACATCCGCATGCCGGGAGGGTCGGGACTCGAATTGTTGCAAACTGTGCGCGATAAGCTGCCCGGTTTGCCGGTCATCATCATGACGGCGTTCTCCGATCTCGACAGCGCCGTGGCCGCGTTTCAGGGTGGTGCGTTCGAATACCTGGCGAAGCCGTTCGATGTCGACAAGGCCGTTGAACTGATCCGCCGCGCTGTCGATGAAAGCATGCGGGGCGAAGCGGCCTACGACAACAGCGTCACCGAAACGCCTGAGATGCTTGGCCAGGCGCCGGCGATGCAGGACATGTTTCGAGCCATCGGCCGTCTGTCACATTCCGCCGCCACTGTGCTCATCACGGGCGAATCAGGCACCGGAAAGGAGCTTGTCGCGCGTGCGCTGCACCGCCATAGCCCGCGCGCGAATGGGCCGTTCATTGCGTTGAACACCGCCGCGATCCCGAAGGATCTGCTCGAGTCCGAGTTGTTCGGCCACGAGCGCGGCGCGTTCACGGGTGCGCAGGCGATGCGCCAGGGACGGTTCGAGCAAGCTGAAAACGGTACGCTGTTTCTCGATGAAATCGGCGATATGCCGTTTGATCTGCAGACGCGTCTGTTGCGTGTGTTATCCGATGGGCAGTTTTATCGAGTGGGCGGGCACAACCCGTTGAAGGCGAACGTTCGCGTGATCGCGGCGACTCATCAGAACCTCGAATCCCGTGTGCGGCAAGGGTTGTTCCGTGAGGACTTGTATCACCGGCTGAATGTGATTCGATTGCGCTTGCCCGCGTTGCGCGAGCGTAGTGAAGACATCCCGTTGCTCACGCGGCATTTCCTGCAGAAAAGCGCACGCGATCTGGGTGTTGAGCCGAAGCGCGTGTCGGAAGATGCGCTTGGGTTCTTGGCATCGCTGCCATTTCCTGGCAACGTCCGGCAACTCGAAAACCTGTGTAACTGGCTGACCGTGATGGCGCCGGCGCAGACGATCGAGCAAAAGGATTTGCCGCCGGATCTCACGCCGACCCAGGAATACGCCGGTGAGAGCACTGCGCTGACAGCATCAGCGGTGGAAATGGGCGGTGGGTCGCATGCCGGACTATCTGGCGGGGCCAGCGGTTTGCCGGCTTCGCTTGGTACGCCGCCTGCCGGCGTTCCCGCGAGCGTTTGGGAAAACGGCTTGCGGACCGAGGTCGCGAGATTACTTCGCGAGAATACCGCCGATGTCATGGACGAACTCGCGCGGCGCTTTGAAGCTGCGGTGATCCGCGAGGCGCTCGACTTCACTCGCGGCCGCAAAGTGGAAGCGGCCGAGCGGTTGGGGATTGGCCGCAATACGATCACACGCAAGATCCAGGAATTGCATCTGGATGCTTGAGGTGGGTTGTAGAGGGCGTCTGGCGATGCCCTCGTTGCGGTCCTTTTAGCATTCAGGCATCAAGCAAGCTCTAAGCAACCCATAACGCAGTCGCCTACGGGCCTACGCGGCAAGTACAGCTTCCGCGTTAACGCTTCGCTCGCTCCGCTGCTAGCCATTTCCTACATCGCGAATCGTTGCGGTCACCGGCGCGTGATCCGAGGGCTGTTCCCACTTTCTCGGCACTTTGTCCACTTCGCACGCTGTGCATCGCGCGGCGAGTTCTGCCGTGACCAGAACGTGGTCGATGCGCAGTCCCGCGTTACGACGGAACCCGAGCATCCGATAATCCCACCATGTGTAAAGCTTCTCGGCCTGCTCGAACATGCGGAAGGTGTCGGTGAGTCCCAGTTCGATCAACTGCACGAAATGCGCGCGTTCTTCGGGCGAGACAAGGTTCTGGCCTTCCCACGCTTTCGGGTCGTGGACGTCGCGATCTTCCGGTGCGATGTTGTAGTCGCCCAGCAGGGCAAGTTGTGGATACGTTTTCATCTCGCTCTCGATCCAGTCGCGCAGCGCCTCGAGCCAGCGCATCTTGTACGCGAACTTTTCGGTCCCCGGCGCCTGGCCGTTGGGGAAATACGCCGAGATGATCCTCACGCCTTCGACGGTCGCGGCAATCACGCGTTGCTGCGGATCTTCGAACGCGGGGATGTTGCGTACGATCGTGATCTCGTCGACCGCCAGGCTGTCGCGTACCAGGATGCCGACGCCGTTATAGGTCTTCTGACCGGCGAACCAGCTTCTGTAGCCAACGGCCGCGAGTTCGGCGACGGGGAATTTGTCGTCGGTGAGCTTGAGTTCCTGCAAGCACAGCACGTCGACGCCGCTCGTTGCCAGCCAGTCGATCACATGCTGTTGGCGGACCTTGAGGGAGTTGACGTTCCAAGTAGCAATTTTCATTTGATTAGTGCGGTGATTGACTCTCGTCAGTGATGATCTGTAGGCGTGGCCACTGAGCCATCTGTTGATCTTTCGGCGCTATAGGCCAGATCGGACCGATTGATTCATGCGCGGACGCAGCTTACCTGACCCGCAGGCCATAGGCCCTCAAGACGAAAGGTGTTATTGATGTACCGGCACGGCGACGAGTTTTACCCCCAACGCAGCGGCAACTTTCTGAATGGTCTCAAAGCGGGGCTTCGCGCCCTCCGCGAGCGATTTGTACAGGCTTTCGCGTTGCACCCCTGCGTCGGAGGCGACCTTCGACATGCCGCGTGCTTTCACAACGTCCGCCAGAGCCGACAGGAGAATGTCGGAGTCTCCCGAGGCAAGCGCCTCGTTCAGATAGGCCGCGATGGCTTCTTCGCTATCGAGATAGTCCGATGCGTCGAAAGTCGAAATGTGAGTTGAGTTCATTTCCGTTCCTGTTTGATTCGCTGCCACATGGCCTTCGCTCGGGCGATATCCGCTATCTGCCCTTGCTTGCTTCCACCGGCCAACAGTAGATAAACCGTCGAGCCGTCACGCACGTAATACACACGATAGCCCGCGCCCGTATGAATCCGCATTTCCCATACGCTGCCGCCGACGTCATGACAATCGCCAAAATTTCCCAACGCGGCGCGTTTGATCCGAACCAAGATGGCGGCCCTTGCTAGCACATCAGTCACGCCCAACAGCCAGACCGAAAAGTCGCGCGTTTGATTGATTGTGTTCGTCATGCGCGCGGATCCCAGATAACGTTAAGTGGGATGCCTTGATGAACTGTATCCTATTGGATACGAAAACTCAAGACATCGATTGAATGCAGTGATCTGATCTCGATCACTCGGAAATCAGCATTGGCGTGACTCGAGCCGGGTGACGCAGATAAGCCGAGTGCTGTTGTCACTGTGATCGGTCGCGCGGGCTTCCTGCAGTCGACCAAATGGCTAACGTGACCAGTACTCCGAAAATCGTGCTTTCTGTCCCGCTACAATCATCGAAACACTTGGCAATAGGACGGCTCCATGGACCTGATCATTCGACGCGCGGCGCTTGCGGATTCCCGCGATTTGGTTGACATCGGCATCGAAGGCGGCCGCTTCACGGCGATCGAACCGCAGCTCGCCGCCACCGCGCCGGAGGAAATCGATGCAGCGGGTTCTCTTGTCACCGCGCCGTTCGTCGACGCGCATTTCCACATGGACGCCACGCTGTCCTACGGTTTGCCGCGGGTGAACGCGTCGGGAACGCTGCTGGAAGGGATCGCGTTATGGGGTGAGCTGAAGCCCGACCTGACGCAAGAAGCACTGGTCGACCGGGCGATGCAGTATTGCGACTGGGCCGTGGCGCGTGGCCTGCTTGCGATTCGCTCGCACGTGGATGTCTGCGATCCGCGTCTGCTCGCCGTGGAAGCGCTGCTGGAAGTGAGGCGCCGCGTGAAACCGTATCTGGACTTGCAACTCGTCGCGTTCCCGCAGGACGGCGTTTTGCGCAGCAAGGGCGCGTTCGAGAACCTGAAGCGTGCGATTTCGATGGGCGTCGATGTGGTCGGCGGGATTCCGCATTTCGAACGCACCATGGCCGATGGCGCTGAGTCCGTACGCCTTCTTTGTGAGTTTGCAGCGGAGAAGGGGCTGCGCGTGGACATGCATTGCGATGAGTCAGATGATCCAATGTCGCGCCATATCGAAACATTGGCGGCGCAAACGCATCGGCTAGGTTTGCAGGGACGTGTGACGGGTTCGCACCTTACGTCGATGCATTCCATGGACAACTACTATGTGAGCAAGCTGATCCCGCTGATTCGTGATTCCGGTGTGGCCGCGATCGCGAACCCGCTGATCAACATCACGCTGCAAGGCCGCTCCGATACCTACCCGAAGCGCCGAGGCATGACGCGCGTGCCGGAGTTAATCGCTGCAGGGGTAGACGTAGCGTTCGGCCACGACTGCGTGATGGACCCGTGGTACAGCCTGGGCTCCGGGGACATGTTGGAAGTCGCGCACATGGGTTTGCACGTCGCGCAAATGACGGGCATCGACGCAATGCGTGCCGCGTTCGAAGCGGTGACCACGACGCCGGCGAAAATCCTCGGTATCGAAGGATACGGGATTGCCGTGGGTAACAACGCGGATTGCGTGGTGCTGGACGCGCGCGATCCGGTTGAAGCGATCCGCTTGCGGGCGGCTCGTACGGCAGTGCTTCGTCGCGGCAAAGTGGTCAGCCGGGCGCCGGCGATGCGGGCGAAGCTCAGTTTGGAAGGGCGACCGGAGGAAGTGAGTTTTCGGTTGAATCGATAAATCGAGACCGCTCTATAAAGTGCATAAAAAAACCGTTCCAACTCGCGCTGGAACGGCTTTCTTTAATCATTCAATCAGCATGGAGGCTGTCACAACCTCAATGCGCCGTCTCCGGCGACATGCCGTTATGCCGCAACAGCGCATCGATATTCGGTTCGCGGCCGCGGAATGCCTTGAACGAGTCCATCGCTGGCCGGCTGCCGCCCACTTCAAGAATTTCGCGGCGGTACCGAGTGCCCGTTGTCGCGTCCAGCACTGAGCCACCGGCAAGCTTCGCTGCTTCCTCGAACGCTGCATACGCGTCCGCCGACAGCACTTCCGCCCACTTGTAGCTGTAATAGCCGGCTGCATATCCGCCTGCGAAAATGTGCGTGAAGGTATTGGTCCAACGGGAGAAGGGTGCTTGCGGCACGACGTGGAAACGCTCGTTGATCTCACGCGCGAAGTCGTTGACGTTCATCGCGCCGGCCGGATCGTAGTCGCTGTGAAGCTGGATATCGAACATGGAAAGCACGATCTGGCGCAACGTGCCCAGACCGCTCTGGAAGTTCTTCGCGGCGAGCATTTTGTCGAAAAGTTCGCGGGGCAGCGTGGCGCCCGTGTCCACGTGACCGGACATGTCGGTGAGCACGTCCCACTCCCAGCAGAAGTTCTCCATGAATTGCGACGGCAATTCGACCGCATCCCATTCCACGCCATTGATACCCGATACCCCCAGTTCATCGACGCGCGTCAGCATGTGATGCAGTCCGTGCCCGAATTCGTGGAACAGCGTGATGACTTCGTCGTGCGTAAAGCACGCCGGCTTGCCGCCAACCGGCGCGGAGAAGTTGCAGGTCAGATACGCGACAGGCGTCTGCACGCCGCCTTCACGGCGTTTGTGACGTGAGCGGGCGTCGTCCATCCACGCGCCGCCGCGTTTGCCTTCACGCGCATACAGGTCCAGATAGAACTGCGCGACAAGCGAACCGTCCTTGTTTTCCACACGGAAAAAGCGCACTTCCGAATTCCAGACGGCGGCTTCATCGCGACGGATACTCACGCCAAACAGCGTCTCCGTGACCTTGAACAAACCCTTCAGCACGGCCTCTTGCGGGAAATACTGCTTCACTTCGTTTTCCGAGAACGAATAACGCTGCTGGCGCAGGCGTTCCGCGGCGAAGGTCGAGTCCCACGGCTGCAATTCCGGCATGCCGAGCTCGGTCGCGGCGAACGCACGCAATTCCATCCAGTCCTTTTCTGCGTGCGGGCGTGCGCGCACCGCCAGGTCCTCGAGGAACGCGACCACCTGTGCCGGCGATTCCGCCATCTTCGGTGCAAGAGACACCTCAGCGAAGTTCTGATACCCGAGCGCGTGGGCTTCTTCGGCGCGCAGCTTCAACTGCTCGACAACATTGGCCGTGTTGTCCCATTCGGGCTTGCCGTGGCCATAGTTCGCACCGAGTTCGGATGCACGCGTCACATAGGCGCGATACATCGCTTCACGCAATGGCCGATGTTCGGCGTATTGCATCACGGGGAAATACGACGGGAAATGCAGCGTGAACTTCCAGCCCTCGCGGCTTTCTTTCTGTGCGGTTTCGCGCGCCGCTTCGATCACGTCTTCCGGCAAACCCGCGAGTTCGCTTTCCTGAGTCACGACATACGAAAACGCGTTGGTGGCATCGAGGACGTGATCGGAGAATGCCTTCGATAACGCCGCCTGTTCTTCCTGAACGCGTGCAAAACGGGGCTTCTTGTCTTCGGGCAACTCGGCGCCCGACAAACGAAACCCGCGCAACTCGTTGCTGAGCATTTTCTTCTGCTCGACTGAAAGCGATGCGTGTTCTTCGCTCGCTGCAATCGCTTTGTATTTTTCGTAGAGCGCAAGATTCTGCCCGACGCTCGCTGAAAACTCCGTCACGCGCGGCAAATTCTCGGCGTGGGCGGCGCGCAGTTCGGGGGTATCGGCGACGGCATTCAGGTGGCCGATCACGCCCCACGCACGCGACAGCCGTTCGCTTGCGCGCTCTACGCTTTCGACGATGTCTCGCCACGTAGCCGGTGTCTCAGGCGCGCTGGCGTGGTCGACGGCGGCCTTTGCATCGGCGAGCAAAACGTCAAGCGCAGGCGTTACGTGTTGCGGCTTGATGTCGTTGAAACGGGGCAGGTCGGAGAAATCGAGCAGGGGATTCCCCTGAGCTTGGGTCTGAGCCTGATTCGCTTGATTCGCGGTATTCGATGGTGTCGAACTGGACATGACTCTCCCGGTCTCGGATAAAAATGGATGCGACGATGAATGTGACGCCGCGCCTGACACAGCGCGCGGTTTCGACGTTCGCTATTCACTATTGTGGGGACGCCCCGGCCGATTCTCAAATCGATTCTGGCTAAGGCGGCGATTTACCCGATCAGCGTGCCGGCTGGGCGCGTAAGTGCGGTAATCCGGCAGCCGCTGCGCCCATCATGCATGTAAGCGCTGAACGGCGTTGGCCCGGCGATTTAATCACGATCCTGCTGCATCGCGCGTTCGGCTGCTTCGATGGTATTCACCAGCAGCATGGTGATGGTCATCGGCCCGACGCCGCCCGGCACCGGCGTGATGAAACCCGCCACGTCCTTCACGCCCGCGAAATCCACGTCGCCGCAGAGTTTGCCGTTCTCGTCGCGATTCATGCCGACGTCGATCACGGTTGCACCCGGTTTGACCATGTCGGCGGTCAGGATATTGCGACGGCCGGTGGCCGCGACGACCAGGTCTGCGTTGCGTGTCAGCGCGGCCAGATCGCGCGTTTTGCTATGCGTGATGGTGACCGTGGCGCCGGCTTCGAGCAGCAGCATGGCCATCGGCTTGCCGACGATGTTCGAACGCCCGATCACGACCGCATTCGCGCCTTCCAGCGGGATCTTATGCGCTTCGAACATCTTCATCACGCCGTAGGGTGTGCAGGGGCGAAACAGTGGTTTGCCGGTCATTAGCGCGCCGGCGTTTTCGACGTTGAAACCATCGACGTCCTTGGCCGGAGCAATGGCTTCGATGACCTTGTGGCTATCGATATGTTTCGGTAACGGAAGTTGCACCAGGATGCCGTGCACGTTCGGATCGTTGTTCAGGTCGTCGAGCCGGGTCAGCAATTCGCTTTCGGTGAGCGTGGACGGGAAACGATCGAATACGGAATGCAAGCCGTTGTCCTGACAGGCTTTTACCTTGTTTCGGACGTAGACCTCGCTGGCCGGATTTTCGCCCACGAGAATGACTGCCAGGCCGGGTTGCTGGCCACGGGCGGTCAGGGCGGCGGCACGCACGGCGACATCGGCGCGAAGGGTCTTGGAGAGGGCATTGCCGTCGATGATTTGGGCAGTCATAGGAGGTCTGGGCGGAGAAAATTCCGCAGCTTTTCTTGAGGGCGCAGGGTCGCAGGGGGCCGGTTACGCCAGTGCGGCGCGGCTTTGCGGTCGGTCTTTAATTATACCGGACGGGATTTTTGCGGGTGCAGCGTGCGGAACAGCTCCGGGCGGTTTGGGTTCGCCGGGCGAAAAGCACTACGCCGAGGAGCAAAAAGGCCCCTCGGCGTATCAAAGAGAGCAGCTAAACCTTATTGGGCTGACTGCGTCTGCGGCTTGTTCGAAAGCGCCAGCCGGAGCAAATCCGCGACCGTATTCACGGAAAGCTTTTCCATGATGTTCGCGCGATGTGCTTCAACCGTCTTGATGCTGATACCAAGATCATCAGCAATCTGCTTGTTCAAACGCCCCGCAATAATCCGCTCCAGCACCTGATGCTCACGCGCCGTCAGCTTGCCCAGCCGCTCAGCCGCAGCACGCTGCTGCTGGACACTCGAACTCTCGGTACGCGCCTTATCCAGCATGCGTTCGACCAACTTGCGCAACTCGGCTTCATCGAACGGTTTCTCGATGAAATCCATTGCGCCCTTCTTCATGGTCGACACGGCCATTGGCACGTCGCCGTGACCCGTCACGAAGATGATCGGCAGCAGCGAATTTTCTGCAATCAGCCGTTCCTGCAATTCGAGACCGCTCATGCCTGACATCCGTACGTCCAGGATCAGGCACGAGATCGCGCCTGAATGGGCGATCGGGAGGTACGCATCGAGGTACGCTTCAGCGCTCGCAAAGCACGAGACGCGGTAGCCATTGGCTTCAAGCAGCCAGCGCAAAGAATCACGCACGGCCTCATCGTCGTCGACGACAAAGACGGTTTCCTGAGTGGTGACTGTGCTCATAGCTCTCCCGTAACAGTTTGTTGTGTGGATTGGTGGCTGAGAGCTTCCGACCCGCTGTTACCTGGGCCATCGGCTTCTCCGATTGGCAAACTGCAATGGAATGTCGCGCCCGTGACTTCGCCGGCGGTGTCGATGTTATTCACGACCCACAAACGTCCACGATGCGATTCAATAATCGATCGGCAAATATTCAAGCCCATGCCCATACCGTCGGACTTGGTGCTGTAGAAGGGTTCGAACAGGCGCTCGGCGGTGGCTTCGTCCACGCCCGGCCCCTGGTCCACCACGCTCACGCAGACGAACCCGCCGTCCACCCGCTGCACGATCACGCGGATCACGGGATCAACGGCGTTCGGCTTGGCATCGTGCATGGCTTCTGCCGCGTTTTTCAGCAAGTTCACCAGCACTTGCTCGATCAGCACCGGGTCCACATGGATCACGGGCATACGCGAGCGGATCTCGGTGAGGATACGAATCTTGCGTTTGCGCGCTTCGATTTCCGCGAGACCGACTGCATCAGCGACGATATCGGCCACGCGCGTAGGCTGGCGTTTCGGTTCGCTGCGCTTCACGAATTCGCGAATGCGCTTGATGATCATGCCCGCGCGCACTGCTTGTTGCGCGGTTTTTTCGAGCACGGGCAACAACGCTTCCTGCGTCATGCGACCCGATTTGACCAGCGCGACGCAACCCGAACAGTAATTATTGATCGCGGCCAAAGGCTGGTTCAGCTCGTGCGCCAGCGACGACGCCATTTCGCCCATCGTCATCAAACGGCTGGTGAACTGCAGCTTCTCTTCCTGCTGATCGGCGAGTTCCTGCGCCTGCTTGCGCGTGGTGATGTCGGTCGCGATCTGCATTTGCGCGAGATGGCCGTCCACCCATTGAATGTATTGGCGGCGCACTTCGAACCACTTCTGGATGCTCTCCACATACACTTCCTGCGCGTCCGAGGTGCTTTCGGTCAGCGCGGTAGCGGGCAGGCCGGCGTATGTATCGACCATATCGATGGAATCCGACGATGCCTGCGCCGTATCGAAACCCGCACCCGCCAGTTCGAGATGGCCGTCCGGGCGAATCCCGAACAGGTGCCGGTAATAGCGGTTCGCGAACAGCAGTTCGGCTTCGTCGGCGGCCAGCACGGATACCGCCGCGTCCAGGCTTTCCAGTACCGTAGTGAAGCGTTCATGCGCGGCGGCGAGATCTTCGCGAGCGCGGCGCGGCTCGGTAATGTCGGTCATCGACGACATCCAGCCGGTCTGCCGACCCGAACTATCGATCAGCGGCGACACATAAAGCCGCGCGTGGAAAAACGAACCGTCCTTGCGGCGCACACGGAGTTCGAAGCCGGACGAGGGCGCCTTGCCGCGCAAGGTCATGTCCAGTTGCCGCTGCATTTCCGGATACGCGTCTTTCGGCCAGTACGGAAAGGGCGCTACTTTTGACACGAGATCGCTTTCATCCCAGCCGGTCATCCGGCAAAACGCGGGATTCACGTGGGTGATCCGGCCATGCATATCGAGCACGCGCATACCGATCAGCACTGAGTTTTCCATCGCGCGGCGGAAGAACGCCTCGGCGTAGAGTGCCTGTTGCGCTTCAAAGCGTTGCCGTGTGTGTTTCCAGAGGCTCCACAAGCTCCACAGCACAAAACAGGACAAACCGGCGACCAGCCAGACGAGCGTGTTGTTGGTGAAATTCGTGAGTTGCGGATACGAATAAACGCGTACCGATACCCCCTGGCCCGGCGGATCGAGCGGCAGGTCATAGAACATGTCGCGCGGCAGGCGCGGCCGGCTGGAGGTCGTAGCGAGCTCGCGATTGTTCAGGTCAGTAATGGAAATCTTGTACTTGGCGGAGAGTTCGCTGGGAATGTCATGCTTGAGAATCCCCTCGATGGAAAACACCGCCGCAATGGACCCGAGGAAATCGCGGTCGCGATAAACCGGCGTCTGCAACGTGATGTAGCCGTTGCCTAAATCGTCATACAGAAGTGGGGAGTAGACCTGGCGGCGGCTGGTGCGGGCTTCGTCGAACGCGGACTGGACGGCGTCGTCCATCTGCGCGTCCGTGGGCTTGGCGAGTCGCGAGCCAAGGACCGGCAGCGGTGTATTCGGCCAGCGCGGCTTGTGCTGCGCGGTGTACCAGTTCATGTAGAGGATTTCGGGATGCCCCTGCATGATGTCGCCGGTGGAACTCTGGAACGACTGCGGGTCCCCGTGGCCAGCGGCGATGTCACGCGCCAGCGCCTGGATCTGCTCCTGAGCGCCCGTCATGGAAAGCCTGATTTGCTGCTGCGCCCAAGCCACGTTACGGTAGAGCGTGTCTTCCTGTTGCTGCTGTTCGCGCCGGTTGAGACTCCACAAGATCAGGCTCATCACGACCAGGAAGACCAGGATGGAGATCAATGGGGTCAGCAAATACGAGTTCGACCACCACGGTCCGTGGTGCCAGCGGGTCGGCGCCGAGTCGTTGGGTTTGCCCCGCGACCGCGCCGAGCGTGCGAAAAGCCGTTCGGTCAACATGCGCGCAATTGTAACGCAGCGCCAGACTGTTAAATGGCGTAAAAAGTCTTGAAAAGGCCCGCAATTGATCGCAAGGACACCAATGCGGCCATCAAAAAGTCCTTGTCCCACGGTGCATTGCAGCATTTTTCCGCATTATGAGATTGAGTCTCATGATTCGAAATATTGCTTGCGCAACCGTTCCGAGCCTCTTTAGAATTGCCGCACGCGCGCTTGTCCCTCATTGTTTTCCGCAATTATTTCTTGCGGATCGCTGAAAGGCTCGCGTCGGCTGTTCACAGAGCGTTCCTCAAATCAGGAGACGAGCATGTCCGCTGTACCCGACGAAGTGATGAAATATGTCGCCAACGCCAAGGACGACGAAGATCCCCAGGAAACCGCTGAGTGGCTAGAAGCCCTCGACGGTGTGATTTCGGCAGTAGGCCCGGATCGTGCCCATTACCTGATCGAAAAGCAGATCGAATTCGCGCGGGTTCACGGCGAACATCTGCCGTTTTCCGCTAACACCCCGTACATCAACACCATTCCGGTCGCAGCCCAGTCGAAGATTCCCGGCGATCAGGACATCGAACACAAGATCCGTTCGTACACGCGCTGGAACGCCATTGCCATGGTGCTGCGCGCCGGCAAGGACACGAACGTGGGCGGGCACATTGCTTCGTTTGCGTCGGCGGCCACGCTGTACGACGTTGGTTTCAACCATTTCTGGCACGCGCCGTCCCCCGAACATGGCGGCGATCTCGTGTTCGTGCAGGGCCACTCGTCGCCCGGTGTTTATTCGCGCGCGTTCTTGCTGGGCCGCCTGAAAGCCAGCCAGCTCGATAATTTCCGCCAGGAAGTGGGCGGCCAGGGCATTTCGTCGTATCCGCATCCGTGGCTGATGCCGGACTTCTGGCAGTTCCCGACCGTGTCCATGGGCCTCGGCCCGATCATGGCGATCTATCAGGCGCGTTTCATGAAGTACATGGACGCGCGCGGCATCATCAAGGCAGGCAGCCGCAAGGTCTGGGCATTCCTGGGCGACGGCGAAACGGACGAACCGGAATCGCTCGGCGCGATCGGCATGGCCGGCCGTGAACGGCTCGACAACCTCGTCTTCGTGATCAACTGCAACTTGCAGCGTCTCGACGGCCCGGTGCGCGGCAACGGCAAGATCATCCAGGAACTGGAAAGCGAATTCCGCGGCGCCGGCTGGAACGTGATCAAGGTAGTGTGGGGCAGCCGCTGGGACTCGCTTTTCGCCCGCGATAAAACCGGTGCATTGATGCGCCGGATGATGGAAGTGGTCGACGGCGAATATCAGACCTACAAGTCAGAGTCAGGCGCTTACGTGCGCGAGCATTTCTTCAACACGCCGGAACTCAAGGCGATGGTTGCAGAGTGGTCCGACGAAGACATCTGGAACCTGAATCGTGGCGGCCATGATCCGCACAAGATCTACGCGGCGTATTCGGAAGCATCGAAGACGAAGGGTCAGCCGACCGTCATCCTCGCCAAGACCATCAAGGGTTATGGCATGGGCGAAGCGGGTCAGGCAATGAACATCACGCACCAGCAGAAGAAGCTGCACACTGATCAGCTGATGAAATTCCGCGATCAGTTCAAGCTGCCGATCCCCGACGACAAGATCGCCGACGTGCCGTATCTGGAGTTCGAAGAAGGGTCGAAGGAACTCGAGTACATGCGCGCTCGCCGCCAGGAACTCGGTGGTTATCTGCCGGCGCGCCGTCAAAAAGCCGAATCGCTGCCGGTGCCGGATCTGTCGGCGTTCGAACCGGTGTTGAAGGGCACGGGTCCGGGCCGCGAGATCTCCACGACCATGGCGTTCGTGCGGATTCTCAACATCCTGCTGAAGGACAAGGCGCTCGGTAAACGCATCGTGCCGATCGTGCCGGATGAATCGCGTACCTTCGGTATGGAAGGGTTGTTCCGCCAGATCGGTATCTGGAATCAGGATGGCCAGAAGTACGTGCCGGAAGATTCCGACCAGCTGATGTTCTATCGTGAATCGGAAACCGGCCAGATCCTGCAGGAAGGCATCAACGAAGCCGGCGGGATGTGTGACTGGATTGCGGCGGCGACGTCGTACTCCACGCACAACGAGATCATGATCCCGTTCTACATCTTCTATTCCATGTTCGGCTTCCAGCGCATTGGCGATCTGGCGTGGGCAGCGGGCGACATGCGTTCGCGCGGCTTCTTGCTGGGCGGCACGGCTGGACGTACTACGCTCAACGGCGAAGGCCTGCAGCACGAAGACGGCCATTCGTTGATGTGGGCGGCGTCGGTGCCGAACTGCGTGAGCTACGACCCGACCTTCGGTTACGAACTCGCGGTGATCATGCAGGACGGTTTGCGTCGCATGGTGGCCGAGCAGGAAGACGTGTATTACTACGTCACGGTGATGAACGAGAACTACGAACACCCGGCGATTCCGCAGGGCGATGGCGTGGCCGCCGACATCATCAAGGGCATGTACTCGTTCCGCAAATCGGATGCTGACGCAAAGGCGCCGCGCGTTCAGTTGATGGGCGCAGGCACGATCTTCAATGAAGTGATCGCTGCTGCTGATTTGCTTAAGAACGACTGGAACGTCGCCGCCGATCTCTGGAGCGTTCCGAGCTTTACGGAACTGGCACGCGAAGGCGCGCAAGTGGAGCGCTGGAACCTGCTGCATCCGACCGAAGAACGTCAGGTCTCGCATGTGACGAAGCTGCTGAAGGATGCAAAGGGTCCGGTGGTGGCATCGACGGATTATGTGCGTGCGCTCGTCGATCAGATTCGCGGTTATGTGCCGAACAAGTTTGTTGTGCTCGGCACGGACGGTTATGGCCGTTCGGACACGCGTGAAAAACTGCGTCATTTCTTCGAAGTCGACCGCTACTGGGTCACCGTCGCGGCACTCAATGCGCTGGCCGACGAAGGCACGATCGACCGCAAGGTTGTCGCCGACGCGATCGCGAAGTACGCGCTCGACCCCGCCAAACCCAACCCGATGACGGTTTAACGCATCGGCCCCCGAGTGTTGTTGCGCGAAGTCGCCTTGCCCTTGGCTTTAGCCTCGTGGCAGGGCGATTTTCGCGTCGCGACCCAGGAGACAATAAACAATGAGTCAAGCGATCGAAGTCAAGGTGCCGGATATCGGCGATTACACGGACATTCCGGTGATCGAAGTGCTGGTGAAAGTCGGGGACACTGTCGAGAAGGAGCAATCGCTCGTCACGCTCGAATCCGATAAAGCGACCATGGACGTGCCCAGTTCGGCCGGCGGCGTCGTGAAGGAAGTGAAGGTCAAGGTTGGCGACAACGTGTCGGAAGGTGCGTTGATCGTTGTGCTGGAAGCAGCTGATTCCGGCGCCGCTGCTGCGCCGAAGGCCGCTGAAAAACCCGCCGAAGCGACGGCGCAGGAGAAGGCTCCTGCGGCTCCTGCCCCGGCTGCATCGTCGGGCGGCGGAGCGGTTGAAGTGAAGGTGCCGGATATTGGCGACTTCACGGACATTCCGGTCATCGAAGTGAACGTGAAGGTCGGCGACAAGGTCGAGAAGGAGCAATCGCTCGTTACGCTCGAATCCGATAAAGCCACCATGGACGTGCCATCGCCCGCAGCGGGCACGGTCAAGGAACTCAAGGTCAAAGTTGGCGACAACGTCTCGGAAGGCACGTTGATTCTCGTGCTGGAAGGCGGTGAAGGAGCGGCGCCCGCTGTTGCTGCACCTAAGCAGGAAGCGCCGAAGGCCGCAGCGCCTTCAGACGCAGCGCCTAAATCCGCGCCGGCTCAGAAAGAAGCGCCGTCCGCGCTCGCGCTCGCCCCGGCTATTCCGGCGGGCGATGGCGGTTCGAAGACGTCGAGCCACGCATCGCCGTCGGTGCGCAAATTTGCGCGCGAACTAGGGGTCGATGTCGCGTCTGTCAAGGGCTCGGGCCCCAAGGACCGTATCACGCAAGCCGACGTGACCGCGTTCGTGAAGGGCGTAATGAGCGGCCAGGGTAAAGCGCCGGCGGCAGTAGCCGCAGCGCCGGCCGGTGGCGGCGAGTTGAACCTGCTGCCGTGGCCGAAGGTCGACTTTGCGAAGTTCGGTCCGGTCGATCCGAAGCCGCTGTCGCGCATCAAGAAGATTTCGGGCGCGAACCTGCATCGCAACTGGGTCATGATTCCGCACGTCACGAACAACGACGAAGCCGATATCACCGACCTCGAAGCGCTGCGGGTCACGCTGAACAAGGAAAACGAAAAGGCCGGCGTGAAGTTCACCATGCTCGCGTTCGTGATCAAGGCGGTCGTTGCCGCGTTGAAGAAATTCCCGACGTTTAATGCGAGCCTCGACGGCGATAACCTCGTCTTCAAGCAGTATTACAACGTCGGTTTTGCCGCCGATACCCCGAACGGTTTGATGGTTCCGGTGATTCGCGACGCGGACAAGAAGGGCCTCATCGATGTCGCCCGGGAAATGGCCGATCTGTCGAAAGCGGCGCGCGAGGGCAAGCTGAAGCCGGACCAGATGCAAGGCGGATGCTTCTCGATTTCGTCGCTGGGTGGCATCGGCGGAACGCATTTCACGCCGATCATCAATGCGCCTGAAGTGGCAATCCTGGGGTTGTCGCGCGGCGCGATGAAGCCGGTGTGGGACGGCAAGGCATTTGTCCCTCGCCTGATTCTGCCTTTGTCGCTGTCATACGATCATCGGGTTATCGATGGCGCTGAGGCCGCGCGGTTCAATGCCTACCTTTCTGCTGTGCTGGCGGATTTCCGTCGCGTGAGTCTTTGATTTTTGTGCTTGGCGGGCCGCTCCTTGTGGTCCGCCAACCTTGTCATTGAACCTGCTTTGCACTGCATTTTGCGAGTCGCCCCTGCGCGGGGCGGCACTTACTTTCTTTGAATTGCCAAAGAAAGAAAGTAAGCAAAGAAAGGCAAGTCTGCCGACGGCAGAACCCAGGGCTACGCGTTGCGTTCTTGTTTCTTGGTTCTGCCCGCTTCCTTCTTAGGGGACAACATGAGTCTCACCGAACTTAAAGTACCCGATATCGGCGATTTCCAAGACGTCGATGTCGTCGAAGTGAATATCAAAGCCGGCGACGTTATCGAAAAAGAACAAGGCGTCCTCACCCTCGAATCGGACAAGGCTTCCATCGAAGTGCCGAGCGATTTAGTGGGTACGGTCAAGGAAGTCAAGGTCAAAGCCGGCGATAAAGTCTCGCAAGGCACCGTGATCGCATTGGTCGAAACGGCCGACGCCAGCACTGAAAAACCTGCCGCACCCGCTGAAAAGCCCGCTGCGGCAAAAGCCGATGCGCCCGCGCCGAAAGAAGCCGCCGCGTCCAAGCCTGCTGAACAAAAGCCCGCGGGCGGTGGATCGCAAGACGTGAAGGTGCCGGACATCGGCGATTTCACCGACATCCCGGTGATCGAAATTCATGTGAAGGCCGGCGATACGGTCGAGAAGGAACAATCGCTCGTCACGCTCGAATCCGATAAAGCGACCATGGATGTACCGTCGCCCGCAGCGGGCACGGTCAAGGAAGTCAAGGTCAAGATCGGCGACAACGTCTCCGAAGGTACTTTGATCCTCACGCTCGAAGGTCAGGGCGGCGGTGTCAGCCAGGTCGAGGAAAAACCGAAGACCGCAGCGCCGCAGCCGGCCGAAAAAGCCACTGCCGCGCCCGCGCCGAAGGCCGCGTCGTTCTCCGGTTCCGCCGATATCGAATGCGACATGCTCGTGCTCGGCGCGGGTCCTGGCGGTTATTCGGCTGCGTTCCGCGCGGCCGATCTGGGCATGAACACGGTCATCGTCGAGCGGTATGCAACGCTTGGCGGCGTGTGCCTGAACGTCGGCTGCATTCCGTCGAAAGCCTTGCTTCACGCTGCCGCGATCACCGACGCCGCGAAGGAACTCGCGCACCACGGTATTTCGTTCGGTGAGCCAACGATCGATCTCGACAAACTCCGTGACTTCAAGTCGGGCGTCGTCAAGAAATTGACCGGCGGACTGGCCGGTATGGCGAAGGCGCGCAAGGTCCAGGTGGTCACGGGCGTCGGCAAATTCGTCGGCCCGAATCACATGGAGATTGAAGGCGAGGGCGGCAAGCAGGTCGTGCAGTTCAAGAACTCGATCATCGCAGCGGGCTCGCAAGCCGTGAAGCTGCCGTTCATGCCGGAAGATCCGCGCGTGGTGGATTCAACCGGCGCGCTCGAATTGCGCCAGATCCCGAAGCGCATGCTCGTGATCGGCGGCGGCATCATCGGCCTGGAAATGGCGACGGTGTATGCGTCGCTGGGCGCGGAAATCGATGTGGTCGAGATGCTCGATGTCTTGATGGCCGGAGCGGATCGTGACCTCGTGAAGGTGTGGGAAAAATTCAACGCCAAGCGCTTCGCGAACGTCATGCTCAAGACGAAAACGACCAAGGCGGAAGCCAAGGACGACGGCATCTACGTGAGCTTCGAAGGTGAAAAAGCGCCCGCTGAAGCACAACGTTATGACCTCGTGCTCGTGGCTGTCGGCCGCAGCCCGAATGGTGGCAAGATTGGCGCGGACAAGGCTGGCGTGGCGGTGACCGATCGCGGTTTCATCAACGTCGACAAGCAGCTGCGTACGAACGTCGAGCACATTTTTGCTATCGGCGATCTGGTTGGCCAGCCGATGCTCGCGCACAAGGCCGTGCACGAAGGCCACGTTGCAGCGGAAGCGGCGCATGGTGAAAAGGCGTACTTCGACGCATTGCAGATTCCGTCCGTTGCTTACACCGATCCCGAAGTGGCGTGGGCCGGCAAGACCGAAGATCAGTGCAAGGCCGAAGGCATCAAGTACGGCAAGGCCACGTTCCCGTGGGCTGCATCCGGCCGGGCGATTGCAAACGGTCGCGACGAAGGTTTCACCAAGCTCATCTTCGACGAAGAAAC
This sequence comes from Burkholderia sp. S171, assembly GCF_009766085.1. GTDB lineage: Bacteria > Pseudomonadota > Gammaproteobacteria > Burkholderiales > Burkholderiaceae > Caballeronia. The sequence continues at coordinate 530,792 of NZ_LMUF01000030.1, forward strand.
GCACCGGATCATCGGCGGCGGGATCGTCGGGACGAATGCGGGCGACCTGATCAGCGAAGTGTGTCTGGCGATCGAAATGGGCGCGGACGCGGAGGATATCGGCAAGACGATCCATCCCCACCCGACGCTCGGTGAATCGATCGGCATGGCCGCTGAGCTGTACGAAGGCGTGTGCACGGACTTGCCGCCGCAGCGCAAGAAGTAGGGCGTTGTTGGCTGGTTGAAAAAAGCGGCGCGTTCTGTCAGGAATGCGCCGCTTTTGTTTTTGCGGGCGCACGTTGGACTTGGCATTTCGCGCGACAACAGAGCAAAAAAGAGAACACGAAAAAAAACCGCCCCAACTTTCGTTGGAGCGGTTTTTCATACAGCCTGATCATCTCGCGGCGTCACCGGATTTCCCGGCGCCACTGCGTGCGAATGAATTCGCTCAGACCGCTTTCTTGGTAGCGCGCGAAGCTTGAGCCGTTGCTTGCGATGCAGCCTTCGTGGCGGCCGTAGCGGCTGCGTTGAAGTTGCTTTCCGCGATCTCGACAGCTTGCTTGCTTGCCTTGTGGATCGTTTCGTACGTGGTGTTGGCGGCGGTAATGGCCGACTTCATCACGGCGACAGCCGTTTCCGAACCTGCCGGTGCGTTCTTCGCGACGTTTTCTACGAGCGTTTGCACCTTGCGGTTCTGGTCTTCGTACTGCTCTTCAGCGACGCGAGCAAATTCAGCTTGCGTCGACGATGCGATTTCATACAGGTGACGGCCATACGACAGCGCCTTTTCTGCGACCGGCTGAGCCAGGCTGGCTTGCAGTGCGAGCAGTTCTTGCGCATCCTTAACCGACAACACGCGTTGTGCGTTTTCCTGGCTTTCAGCCAGCGTCGACTTCACAACTTGCAGATTCAGTTCAAGAAGCTTTTCCATACCTTCGAAAGCCTTGTTCGTCAGGCCGAAGAGGGTATCGAATTGCGCTTTGTTTGCAGCGGCGATTTGTTCCGGGGTCAAAAGGGTCATGTCACGCTCCTGAAAGAGTCGACCCATCATCAGCGCGGGTCGTGGGTTTTGGCGGCGACCGGAAATCCGGAAACCGTATGAGGCGATTGGCTGTTGGTGCGTCGCAACATGGAACCCATTCTAGGCATATTCCTAAAGATGTCAAGCATCTTTTTGTGCAATGCAACATCGTACGATTGCTTATTAAACAATGGCTTACGAGGATGCGTCTTTGTAGTGGAACTACATTCCGAGATAAGACGCACCAGCTTGGGGCGGAAGACGCAAACGCTGTCGGTGCGCGGATCTTGGTTCTGGAAAAGTGAAATTTCGTTTCGAATGAAAGCCTTTTATAGCGATCAGTTCGTATTGCCCCTGCCGGCTGGTCACCGGTTTCCTATGCAGAAATATTACCTTTTGCGCGAGCGGGTGCAGGCCGAGCTGCCTAATGTCGTATTGGGCGAGGCGCCGATCGCGGCCGACTCAGAACTAGCGCGCGTTCATGCGGCCGATTACATCGAGCGGGTGGCGACCGGGGCGTTGGACGCACGCGAGCAGCGGGAGATCGGCTTTCCGTGGTCACCTGAAATGGTGGAACGTTCCCGACGCTCCGTGGGGGCGACAATCGCGGCGTGTCATGCCGCTCGTCAAGACGGCTTTGCCGTGAATCTGGCGGGCGGCACGCATCATTCGTACGCGTCGCACGGTGCGGGGTTCTGTGTGTTCAACGACGCGGCCGTCGCTGCCCGGGCGATGCAGGCCCACGCGCAGGAGCGTGGCGAGCGCACGCCGCACATCGCGATCGTCGATCTCGATGTGCATCAGGGCAACGGAACCGCATCCATTTTCCAGGATGATCCGAGTGTTTTCACGCTGTCGCTGCATGGGACATCGAATTACCCATTTAGCAAGGAGATCGGCGATCTCGATATCGCGTTGCCCGATGGCTGCGACGACGACCTGTATGCGGAAGCGCTTTCCGGGGCTTTATCGACGATGTTCGATCGGTTTGAACCCGCCATGCTCATTTATCTGGCAGGCGCCGATCCGCATGTCGACGACCGTTTGGGACGGCTGGCGCTGAGTGTCGATGGACTTGCCAAGCGAGATTCCCTTGTATTCAGCGCCGCGACCGGGCGAGATCTTCCCGTGGCAATAACAATGGCCGGCGGTTACGGACGTGATATCAACGTCACCGTGGACATTCATCTCCAGACCATCCAGCTTGCCGCTGTCGCGTTCGGCGCCCGGCGCGATTTCTGCGTACCCGATAAACTGCGCTCGGCAAATTTCATTTGAAACGCTTTGAAACGCAGTAAACCAAATGTGTTAACCCGACGTTAACATTCGGGATCCGCCGAAATCGTCAAAGTTTGTGTGAACAAAAACGCTCGATTGCAGTCGAAATGCCGGTTGAGAATCGGCATGTCTTGCCGAAAAGCTTCGCTTCCTATTGCTGTGCACACCATTTGTGAAATTTTTGCCTTGAGGGCAGGATCAGAAATCTCCCTCAAGTTTTACAAACTATTGCCGATAAGAGGCTGATAGCCAAGGTCGAGCAATAGCGTATGGCAGTGAAAACGATTGCAGCAGGAGCGATGATTTTTTACGATCGGAACTCAGAATTTGTTCGCTCAAATAAATCGTGTCTTACAAAGCGGTTTAAGTAGTGCGGATAAGTGCTTAATATTGCTAATTTTTCGAAGCTTTACTACACTGGCGACACTCTCTCGCCGGTCCAGAACAGAACACTAATGAAAACCGAAATGTTTTCGTCGCTCAGGGTGATCCACGGCGTTGCAGTCCGCACTGCGCTGTCGGTCGCCGTGTCGGTGGCGCTCGCGACGTCTTTCGCGGCCGCACCAGTCGACGCTTTTGCCAAGACCACGACCTCTAAATCCACCAAGAAACTGGCCAAGGGCGCAGTCACTGCGCCGCAGGCTAAAACCGTCAAATCGTCCAAAGTTGCTGCACGTTCCGCCAAGGCGGCGAAGGGTGTGAAAGTCACGCCCGTCGCTGCAGTGCAAGATGACGAGGCGCCGCGCGCCGCGCGCCGGCATCGCGTCAGTTACCGGATGGACGCGCGCGGCCGCCGCGCCGCCGTGCGTTCGGTAGCGTTCCAGCCGCGTCCGCCGACCGTCGGCCAGGCGTTCGGCCTGCACGAAACGCCGGACAGCCTTGCGTTGCGCTCGAGCGTTGCGTACGTGGTGGATCAAAACACAGCAGAAACGCTCTTCGATAAAAACTCGCGCGCCGTGGTGCCTATCGCTTCAATCACGAAGTTGATGACGGCCATGGTGGTGCTCGATTCCAAGGCGCCGCTGACCGAAGACATCACGGTCACGGACGAAGATCGCGACTACGAGAAATTCACGGGTTCGCGTCTTTCGGTCGGCTCTGAGCTTAACCGCGAAGACATGCTGCATATCGCGTTGATGGCGTCGGAAAATCGCGCGGCCGCGGCGCTGTCGCGTTATTACCCGAATGGGCGTCCTGGTTTTATCGCTGCAATGAACGCCAAAGCGAAGATGCTCGGCATGACCGACACGCACTTCGAGAATTCGACCGGCTTGACGAGCCTGAACGTTTCCAGCGCCCGCGATCTCGTGAAAATGGTGAATGCGGCGTATCAATATCCGCTGATTCGCAAGTTCTCGACCGATCGCAGCTACGACGTGTTTACCGGCAAGCGCAATATTGCCTACAACAGCACGAATGCGCTGATCCGCAATCCTAGCTGGGACATCGGCTTGCAGAAGACCGGTTTCATCAACGAAGCTGGCGAATGCATGGTGATGCAGACGACCATTCATGGCCGTCCGGTCGTGATGGTCTTGCTGGATTCGTCAGGCAAGTATTCGCGTTTCGCCGACGCCGGCCGCTTGCGCGGTTTCCTCGAGAGCGAGACTGCTGGCGAGCCGCATATTACCAGCGCCGATGCAGGCGGCGGCGGTACCTGAATCGCTTGAGTTTGAGTTTCCGCAATAAAAAACCGGCCTTATCGTTCGATAAGGCCGGTTTTTTTATCGCTCACGAATGCTTCGAATCCTCCGTACTCACACGGAAAATCTCAGCGCTGCTGCGAATCCGCACTGGCTTCCGGGCGATACCCAAGCGAGCGCGAAATCTCCAGCGCGGTGCCGCTCAGTTGATTCAGCCATGAGTCCTGCAGCCGGTCCGCGGGCGCCGAAAGCGACAGGCCCGCGACGAGCCGCCCGGTGTCGTCATAAATCCCGGCGGCGATGCAGCGTACCCCCAGTTCCAGTTCCTCGTTATCGCGGGCGCATGCCTGACTGCGCACGAACGACAGTTCGCGCTCAAGCTTGCCGATATCCGTAATGCTGTTCTGCGTGTGGCCGGAGAGGCCGGTTCGTGTGGCGTACGCGCGCACGCGGGAAGATTCGTCGGCCGCGAGAAACAGTTTCCCCACCGACGTCAGGTGCAGCGGCGCACGGCCGCCAATCGCTCGCACGACCTGCATGCCGGATCGTTCGGAATAAGCCCGTTCTATATAGACGATCTCATCGCCTTGACGTACCGAGAGGTTGACTGTCTGGCCTGTCTGCTTGTGCAATTCGCGCATGGGTGGCATGGCGGCTTCACGCACCGAGAGCCGCGCCTTGACCAGATTGCCGAGTTCAAGCAAGCGCATGCCAAGCCGATACGTGCCGGGGTCCGATCGATCGACCAGACGGCACGTCACCATGTCATTCAAGATGCGATGCGCGGTGGACGGATGCAGCGACGTGCTCTGCGAGAGTTCTTTCAGGCTGACGGGGTCGGTGTGCGCGGCGAGCGCGTCGAGCAGGCGCATCATGCGCTCGATCACCTGTATGGACGTTCGGGATTCCGGGTTCGTATCGCTCATGGAGAAAATCAGTTGATACGTCAAACAGCGGAATAATGATTGTATCTCGTATTGTGAAAAGTGCGAAAGGCTCAGCGGCACGATCAGCGCCGCAAGGTCAGATTTTCTACAGACAATAAAAAACCGCCCGAAACCTGAAAAGTTCGGACGGCTTTGCATGCAAGGTAGGCGGGGCAAAGGCCCTAGTGGTTATGCTCGGGTTGTTGCGCCGGCTGTTTGCCCCAGAGCGATCGGCCGACATTCGGCGGGGATCCGCGCGATTGCTGCGCCTGCGGGGCGGGCGCTGGCGCAGGCCGACCCGGATTGCCCGCCTGTTGCTGCGGCGGCCTGCCCCCTTGCGGACCACCTGCCTGCGGGCCGCCATGGCCGCCCCGATCCCCGCCACCATTGCCTCCTTGGTTGCCGCGATTGCCGCCCCGGTCCCCACCCCGGTCGCCCCAGCCACCCGGGGGTGGCGGGCGTCCATAACCCGAACCGTCGTTCCGATAGCGCGGGCCGGGGCCACCGTAATATCCACCGCCGCCGCCGATTATTACGCCGGACTCAACAACGGGTCCGCCATAGCCTGGCGCGCCGTAGCCATAACCGGCTTCATAGCCCGGAGGGGGCGCCGCGTAGCCGGCGGGATAAGCGGGATAGCCGCCACCGGTTGCGTAACCGGTTGCATAAGCGGGCGTGCCGTCCGGGTAGACGGCGCAGCCGGTGACCATGGCGGTCGAAGCGAGGATCAGGCCCGTAAGTGCGAGTTTCATCATGAGGAGGAAGGCATTCCTTAAACTAATTACCGTATCTGACAGTTTCGCGGAGAGGATGTCGCAAGAAGTTTGTAAAGTTTTATCTCCGCGGTAACAGAGTGAAAGGGGCAGGAATCGCTCATGAGCCAGCAAACACAACGCTGATAGGTCATACGCTGTTGACAGGGCTGCAACAATGCTTTGTCCTGAGGCATCTTTATCGGACTAGGACTAACCCTTAAAATCAAAGTGTCCGGAAGTGGGCCCGTCAGCCCACAGGACCTGAGAAGGGGTTTGAAAATGAAAAAGACAATATCGACCTACTGGCCCATTGCCATGCTCGTGCCGCTCGCGCTCGCTGGATACTGTCATGCGATCCACCCGGTTGCCGGGACTGCAGCACCCCATCAGCCAACCGCTGCGCGCGTCAGCGCGGAATTCGCGCGCGCGATTTCGCTGGGATTTGTCGAGTCCGATAACACCGGCGACGGATATGGTCCGGCTAACGGGACATCGGCTACGGCTGTTTCGCAGACGTTCTGAACGCGGCCAATCGGTAGGGCTGCGATGGTGGGGCCGTTCGGGCGCGCAAACGCGGTCCTTTGTATAATTCGGGCCTGCTTCGCGTGAGCTCGTCTGGCCGGGATGGCCAGGCGAGCTGCGAGTCGCGCACAAGTTCGCGCTCAAGCCAAACGATGCCTGGAATCGGATGAACTCTATCGCTGTCTGTTTCGTGTGCCTTGGCAATATCTGCCGTTCGCCGAGCGCCGAAGCGGTGATGCTGCATCAGGTGGGCCGGGCAAGGCTATCTGACAAGATCGTGGTGGATTCCGCCGGCACCGGCGATTGGCATATCGGCCAGCCACCCGACGAACGCGCCCAGCGCGCGGCCAAAAAGCGTGGTTATGACTTATCGCCCCTGCGTGGCCGGCAGGTCAGCCGCGAAGATTTCGCACGGTTCGATCTGCTTATCGCGATGGACGACGCCAACGCCGCCGCGCTGAACGAAGTGTGTCCGTCGGAGTATCGCGACAAGATCCGGTTGCTGATGGAGTTCGCAACCCGTGACGACAGCCGCGTGGTGGTCGACCCGTATTTTGGCGGCGACGAAGGCTTCGAGCGCGTGCTCGATCAGTGCGAGGATGCCTGCGAAGGCTTGCTGAGAGCGCTTCGCGCGCAGTTGGTGAGCTGATGCGAGGCCATCGGAAGCGAGTTTCATTCGGCGCAATATTCTCAGCAAATTCCTAAGAAAATGGCCGTAGATACTTGACTAAATCCGTAGGCTATTTATACTTGACCAAAATCATCCAGTATTAGCCGTAGCCCCCGGTAGCTTACAAATTATGAGACTCACCACGAAAGGCCGTTTCGCCGTCACGGCGATGATCGACCTGGCTTTACGCCAGGAGCAGGGCCCGGTGACGCTGGCAGGAATCAGCCAGCGCCAGCATATCTCGTTGTCTTATCTCGAACAGTTGTTCGGCAAGTTGCGCCGGCACGAGATTGTCGAGTCGGTGCGCGGTCCGGGCGGTGGATACAATCTGGCGCGCCGTGCCGAGAACGTCACGGTCGCGGACATCATTATTGCGGTGGACGAGCCTATCGACGCCACGCAATGCGGTGGCAAAGGTGCTTGCGAAGGCACCAAGCAGCACGACGGCCACTGCATGACCCACGAACTCTGGTCCACGCTCAATCAGAAGATGGTTGAGTATCTCGACTCGGTCTCGCTGAAAGATCTCGTTGACCAGCAGCGCGCACGCGAAGGATCACCCGCGGTATTGCGTGACCGGCGTGCCGAATCGGCGGGCGTGGAACCCGTGCGCGTGGCGCCCAAAGGACCGAATTCCGTTTTCAACCTGGCCGGCTGACGGCTGCCGCGTTTATTCGAGCCTTTATTCGAAAATGCGGCCGTCTCGCCTTGAACGAGCCAATTGAGTTAAATCCCCGGAGCAACTGATGAACAACGACATTCCCCATCTGCCCATTTACATGGACTACAGCGCGACGACCCCGGTTGATCCGCGCGTGGTGGACAAGATGATTCCGTATCTGCGCGAGCAGTTTGGCAATCCGGCATCGCGTAGTCACCAATACGGCTGGGATGCGGAGCGGGCGGTCGAGGAAGCGCGCGAGAACGTTGCGAAGCTGGTCAATTGCGACCCGCGCGAGATCATCTGGACGTCGGGCGCCACCGAATCGGACAACCTCGCCATCAAGGGCGCGGCGCATTTTTATAAGAGCAAGGGCAAGCACATCATTACGGTGAAGACCGAGCACAAGGCTGTGCTCGATACCTGCCGTGAACTCGAACGCGAAGGTTTTGAAGTCACGTACCTCGATGTGAAGGACGACGGTTTGCTCGACCTGGACAAGCTTCAGGCAGCCATCCGTCCGGACACCATCCTGGTTTCCGTGATGAGCGTGAACAACGAGATCGGCGTGATCCAGGACGTGGCTGCGATCGGTGAGATCACGCGTGCCAAGGGCATCATATTCCACGTCGATGCAGCGCAAGCGACCGGCAAGATCGAGATCGATCTGCAAAAACAGAAGGTCGATTTGATGTCGTTTTCGGCGCACAAGACGTACGGCCCGAAGGGTATCGGCGCGTTGTTCGTGCGTCGCAAGCCGCGTATCCGCATTGAAGCGCAAATGCACGGCGGCGGTCATGAGCGCGGCATGCGTTCGGGCACGCTGGCCACGCATCAGATCGTCGGCATGGGCGAGGCGTTCCGGATCGCCCGTGAAGAAATGGCAACGGAAAACGAGCGCGTGCGCATGTTGCGCGACCGTTTGCTGAACGGCTTGAAGGAGATGGAAGAGGTGTATGTGAACGGCGACATGGACACCCGTGTGCCGCATAACCTCAACATCAGCTTCAACTTTGTTGAAGGCGAATCGCTGATCATGGCGGTGAAGGACGTGGCGGTATCGTCTGGTTCGGCATGTACGTCGGCCTCGCTGGAACCGTCTTATGTGCTGCGGGCGCTTGGCCGCAACGACGAACTCGCGCACAGCTCGATCCGTTTTACGGTCGGCCGTTTCACGACCGAGCAGGACGTCGATTACGTGATCAACTTGCTCAAGGGCAAGATTCAGAAATTGCGCGATCTGTCGCCGCTTTGGGAAATGCATAAGGACGGTATCGACATTTCGTCGATCCAGTGGGCTGCGCATTAAGCGCCTGGCTGGCCGCTTTGATGGCGGCTCATTTGCGCTCACGTTAGAACACACACGCGAACGCACACGCATACGAATTCAAGGAGTTTGATCATGGCTTATAGCGACAAGGTTCTGGACCACTACGAAAACCCGCGCAACGTCGGCTCGTTCGGTAAAGACGATGACACCGTCGGCACCGGCATGGTCGGTGCGCCGGCATGCGGCGACGTGATGAAGCTGCAGATCCGCGTGGGCGCGGATGGTGTGATCGAAGATGCGAAGTTCAAGACGTATGGCTGCGGTTCGGCTATTGCTTCCAGCTCGCTCGTGACCGAGTGGGTGAAGGGCAAGACGCTGGATCAGGCGCTGAGCATCAAGAACACGCATATCGCTGAAGAACTGGCGCTGCCGCCGGTGAAGATCCACTGTTCGATCCTGGCCGAAGACGCAATCAAGGCTGCCGTTGCCGATTACAAGCAACGTCATGGCGCGAGCACGGCAGAAGCTGCTCCGGTTGAAGCGAAGCAGCACGCGGCTTAAGCGGTAGATAAGCGGCAATCAAGTTTCGGGAAGGGCGCTTGGATAATGAGTTGGTCGAGCAGTTAGCTGATCAGTTGACTTCTTCAGGCGCTCTGGTTTTCGATTCAAAGCAAGGCTGCAGCGTAGCGGTCGGAGAAGCGATTGACTCCGGACGAGCGGCTGCTGATGAGAGACTATGGCAATCACGTTGACGGACAAAGCAGCACAACACGTGCAGAAGTACCTGGTTCGGCGCGGCAAGGGCGTTGGCCTGCGCGTCGGCGTGCGCACAACCGGCTGCTCGGGCCTCGCTTACAAGCTCGAGTATGTGGACGAACTCGCGCCGGAAGACAAGGTGTTCGAGTCGTCCGGCGTGAAGATCATTGTCGATCCGAAGAGCCTTGCTTATATCGACGGCACGGAACTGGATTTCGCGCGCGAAGGGCTGAATGAAGGGTTCAAGTTCAACAACCCAAACGTGAAAGACGAGTGCGGTTGCGGCGAATCGTTTCGCGTATAGCGCGGCGCAAGAACAGCAAAGAGGCGGCGCGTGCCGCCTTTTTCTTTAGTGCCGCGGGTTTAGAAGTTTCTCTCATTTCTGCTTCCGCTCAAGTTCACTATGGCAACGCTCAACGACAGTCACTTCGATCTGTTCGACCTCCCGCCGACTTATGCCATCGATGCAAAAACGCTCGATGACGCGTACCGGACGGTGCAGGCACAGGTTCATCCCGATCGTTTTGCGGCCGCTGGCGATGCGCAAAAACGCGTCGCCATGCAGTGGGCCACGCGCGCCAACGAGGCGTATCAGACGCTGCGCGATCCGCTGAAACGGGCGACCTACATGTTGTCGCTGCGCGGCGTGCATGCCGATGCAGAGAACAACACCGCGATGGAACCGGCCTTCCTGATGCAGCAAATGGAATGGCGCGAAAACATAGAGGACGCGGCGGACGCTAAAAACCTCGGCGCACTCGAAGACTTGCTCCGTGAGTTGCGCGATCAGGAACGCATCCGCTTCGAGAAACTGGCGGCGCTGATTGACAGCCACTCGGACCAGGCAGCGAGCGAAGCCGTGCGCCAGCTGATGTTTATTGAACGCGTGGCGAGCGAGATCGGCGTGCAGATCGAGAAGCTCGACTGAGTTTGACCAGTTCCGTGTTCCAGACAAAACCAGACGACACCAACCCCCAATAGATCAACGATGGCTTTACTGCAAATTTCAGAACCCGGCATGGCTCCGGCGCCGCATCAGCGGCGGGTAGCTGTGGGCATCGACCTTGGTACGACCAATTCGCTGGTTGCCGCCGTGCGCAACAGCGTGGCTGAAGTGCTGCCCGACGAAGACGGCCATTACCTGCTGCCGTCGGTGGTCCGGTATCTGGAGAAGGGCGGGCGGCGTATCGGTCGCGTGGCGAAGGAAGAAGCGGCGCTCGATCCGCGCAATACCATTGTGTCGGTGAAGCGCTTCATGGGCCGCGGCAAAAGCGAAGTGGAAGGGGCGGAAAACGCGCCGTACGATTTCGTCGATGCGCCGGGCATGGTGCAGATTCGTACCGTCGATGGCATCAAAAGTCCGGTGGAAGTATCGGCGGAAATTTTGGCGACGCTGCGATATCGCGCGGAAGATACGCTGGCCGACGAGCTGGTCGGCGCAGTGATCACGGTGCCCGCGTACTTCGATGAAGCCCAGCGGCAAGCTACGAAAGACGCCGCGAAACTCGCCGGCTTGAACGTGCTGCGCTTGCTGAACGAACCGACCGCCGCGGCGATTGCGTACGGGCTGGACAATGCATCGGAAGGCTTGTACGCCGTATATGACCTGGGCGGTGGCACCTTCGATCTATCGATTCTCAAGCTCACCAAAGGCGTGTTCGAAGTGCTCGCGGCGGGCGGCGATTCAGCGCTCGGCGGCGACGATTTCGATGCGGTGTTGTATCGGCACGTGCTGGTGAAATCCAAGGTAACGCCTGCAACGCCTGAAGACGTGCGTCTGCTGCTGGACCGCGTGCGAACGGCTAAGGAAGCGCTGTCGGATACATCCGAGGCCACCATTCAGGCCACGTTGTCCGATGGCAAGCAAATCGATTTCACGGTCACCGAAAGCGATTTCGCCACGCTGACTGAAGCGCTGGTCGCCCGCACCTTGACCCCCACGCGCAAAGCCTTGCGCGACGCCAAAGTGGCGCCCGCCGAGATCAAGGGTGTAGTGCTCGTTGGCGGTGCTACCCGCATGCCGGTGATCCGTCGCGCGGTGGAAACCTACTTCGGCCAGCCGCCGTTGACCAATCTCGACCCGGATCAGGTCGTGGCGCTCGGCGCCGCCATCCAGGCGGATTTGCTGGCGGGAAATCGTCGCGGTGAAGGCGATGACTGGCTGCTGCTCGATGTCATTCCGCTGTCGCTCGGTGTTGAGACCATGGGCGGATTGACCGAGAAGATCATCCCGCGCAACTCGACCATTCCGGTCGCGCGCGCGCAGGATTTCACCACCTTCAAAGACGGCCAGACAGCGATGGCAATCCACGTCGTGCAAGGCGAGCGCGAGCTGGTCTCGGACTGCCGTTCGCTCGCACGCTTCGAGTTGCGCGGCATTCCCGCGATGGCCGCCGGCGCTGCGCGCATTCGCGTGACGTATCAGGTGGACGCGGACGGGTTGTTGTCCGTGTTCGCGCGTGAGCAATTGTCGGGCGTAGAGGCGTCGGTAGTGGTGAAGCCATCCTACGGCCTCGCCGATGACGACGTCGCGCGCATGCTGGAAGAAAGCTTCACGACCGCCGAAGTCGACATGCGCGCCCGCGCGTTGCGCGAGGCTCAGGTCGACGCGCAACGTCTGGTGGAAGCATCGCAGGCGGCGCTTGGCGTGGACGGCGAACTGCTGGACGACGCGGAGCGAGTCAACATTGACGCGCTGATCGTCAAGCTCGCGGCGGTCACGGGCGGCGATAGCGTCGATGCCATCGAAACGGCGACGAAGGAACTTGCCGCCGCCACCGATGAATTCGCTGCGCGCCGCATGAACAAGAGCATTCGCCGTGCGCTAGCCGGCCGCAGGCTCGACGAAGTCTGATCGAGTCCGACTAATCGCCGAGCCTCTCACGTACAAAGAAACAAAGAACGGAAAGAAATTCATGCCCCAGATCGTAGTATTACCCCACGTGGAATTGTGTCCTGATGGCGCGGTGATCGACGCGGATACGTCGAAGAGCATTTGCGACAACCTGTTGGACAACGGCATCGAGATTGAACATGCGTGTGAAAAATCGTGCGCGTGCACGACGTGTCACGTGATCATTCGTGAGGGTTTCAACGCGCTTGTGCCGTCGGAGGAAGACGAGGACGATTTGCTCGACAAGGCCTGGGGACTTGAGCCGACGTCGCGGTTATCATGTCAGGCGATGGCGCCGGTTGACGAGGATCTGGTTGTCGAGCTCCCGCGCTACACCATCAATCACGCCAAAGAGAATCACTGAACTTAAATCAGCGACCACGAGACAGGAGCGCTCGCCATGAAGTGGACAGACACGCAGGATATCGCGATGGCACTGACCGACGCGCATCAGAACGTCGATCCGCAATTCGTGCGATTTACGGATTTGCATCGCTGGGTGACGGAGCTGCCGGGGTTCGACGACGACCCTGAGCGCTCCAACGAGAAGATTCTCGAAGCGATCCAGGCGGCGTGGATTGAAGACGCGGACTATTAAATCCGGCTGGTTTTCTTGAGCTAAAACGCTGCGGACAAAGCAAAACGGCGATTCCTTCTGGAATCGCCGTTTTGCTTTCATGGCTTCGTTCGTTAAGCCGAGGCGACGTCGCGTGCCAACGAGTCAGCCTACAGATCAGCCCGCGGCCAGCGTGCCGTTTTCTATCCGCACGCGTTGCCCTTGGCTGAACGGCGGCGGCTGGCGATACGTGAAGTAACGCGTCTTGCCGCTTTCCATCCGCACACGTACCGAATAATCGGTTTCGCTGCGCAGATGTTTTTCGACCGCATTGCCGCCCAGGCCACCGCCGAGCGCGCCGAGGATCGTCATGCCAGTTCGGCCGCCTCCGCGTCCGAACTGATTTCCGATAAGACCGCCTGCGACCGCGCCGCCCACCGCACCAATGCCGGTTCCCTGGCCTTCATGCCGTACGGATGAGATTGCTTCCACCGTGCCGCAAGTCGAGCAGTAGGCCGGTTGAGCGGGCTGCTGCTGTGCGTAGTTGGGTTGTTGTACAGGTTGTTGCTGCGCCACCTGAGGGGCCGGCTGTTGCTGCTGTTGCTGCTGTTGCTGAGCTGCCAGGGCCGCCGCGCGCTGCTGAGCTTGCTGTTGAGCAAGCTGGTCTTGTTGTGCCTGCTGTGCCTGTTGTTGCTGAGCGGCAGTGGGCTCGGCCGGTTGGGTAGCGACCTGTGCGGCTTGGGTTTGATCGGTGGTCGACGAGGTGCTCGACGCTTTCGGGAACAATCCCGTGACCGCTGCCGTGGCAGCAAGGCTTGCAATGATCACCGCGCCAGCGGCAGTTGCCACCAGCGGATGAATCTTCCGCTCGCGCGGCGCGCCAGGGTTCGGTGAATTCGATGTGGTCATGTTGCTGTTATCCATTTTTGGACCTCCGTCTCAAGGCAGAGTGTGGCGTTACCGGGTGTGACACTGCTTGCTCACAGAAGCAGTGTCGAACAATCTGCAGCGTAAGGTTTGTCAATTTGTAACGTTTTCAGGCATCCATCAGAGGCAAGAAACGCACCGGGTTGAACCCGTACTCACTAGCCTTGTTTTACAAGGGTTTTCCAGATTAGAGCCGCGTCGAGCGGTAGCCTTGGGCAGCGGCTTTTACCGAAAGTTACAAAATGAACCGTTCTTCAGAACACAAAAAAGGCGCCGAAGCGCCTTTTTTACAAACTATCCCGATAGTGCGCGAGTCAGTCTTCGCGACGCAGATGCGGGAAGAGAATGACGTCGCGGATGCTCGGGCTATCGGTCAGCAGCATGACCAGCCGGTCGATACCAATCCCGCAACCCCCTGTCGGCGGCATGCCATGTTCCAGTGCGCGAATGTAGTCTGCGTCGTAGAACATGGCTTCTTCGTCGCCGGCATCCTTTTGATCGACTTGTGCCTGGAACCGCGCGGCCTGATCTTCCGGATCGTTCAACTCCGAGAAGCCGTTTGCGATTTCGCGGCCCACGATGAACAACTCGAAGCGTTCCGTGATACCCGGAGCCGTATCGGATGCCCGCGCCAACGGCGAGACTTCGAGCGGATAGTCGACAATAAACGTCGGCTCCCACAATTGCGATTCGGCCGTTTCTTCGAACAACGCGAGCTGCAGCGAGCCCACTCCCGCGTTCAAGAACTGCGGCTGCGATGCATCGACGCCGAACTTCTTCAACTCGGTGCGCAGGAACGCGATATCGGCGAGTTGTTCGTTCGTGTATTGCGGCGCGTATTTCTGGATCGCTTCGCAGATCGTCAACCGATGGAACGGCTTCGACAAATCCAGTTCACGCCCCTGATACACAATGTTCGCGTTACCACGCGCATCGACAGCCGCTTGACGGATTAGCGCTTCGGTGAAGTCCATCATCCAAGTGTAGTCCGTGTATGCGGCGTAAAACTCCATCATCGTGAACTCGGGGTTGTGTCGCGGCGACACCCCTTCGTTCCGGAAATTGCGGTTAATTTCGAACACGCGCTCGAAGCCGCCGACCACCAGCCGCTTCAAATACAGTTCGGGCGCAATGCGCAGGAACATCTGCATGTCGAGCGCGTTGTGATGCGTGACGAACGGCTTCGCGGCGGCGCCACCGGGAATCGGGTGCAGCATCGGCGTTTCCACTTCCATGAAATCCGCCTTCGCCATGAAACTGCGAATCGACGCGAACGCCTTCGTGCGGGCAATAAACGTCTGGCGCGTTTCCGGCGTCACGATCAGGTCGACATAACGCTGGCGATAGCGCATTTCCTGATCGGCGAGGCCGTGGAATTTATCGGGAAGAGGGCGCAGCGCTTTGGTCAGCAGGCGCAGTTCCGTGCATCGCACCGACAATTCGCCCTTGTTCGTGCGGAACAGGACGCCCTTCGTCGCGATGATGTCGCCCAGGTCCCACTTCTTGAACGCGTCGTAGACTTCCTGGCCGACGTCGGCGGGCGTGATGAAGAACTGGATCTGGCCGCTGCCGTCTTGCACCGTCGCAAAACTCGCCTTGCCCATCACGCGTTTCAACATCATCCGGCCCGCGACCGCGACTTGCAGCGGCTCGGCTTCGAGCGCTTCTTTGTCTTTATCGGCGTAGTTGGATTGCAGCGCGGCGGCTTGGTGCGTCGGCCGGAAATCGTTCGGAAACGCGATTCCCTGCTCACGCAGCGCACGCAGTTTGTCGCGACGCTCGGCGAGGATCTGGTTTTCTTCCAGTTCGGGAGCTGCGCCCGGCTGAGTCGGTTCGGTCATGATGTGTTTGGCTTTGAGTGCGATGAATGCGGCTTGGCCGTGGGCCTGATGCTGCGTTTAGCTGTCTGCGTTTCGATGCATCAACGATCACGATTACTTCAACGTTGAAACACAGCACTAAAACACAGGCCACACGGATGGTCGCAAATATTAGCGAGGCAACGCTGCGATGTGTCGCCGCTATATTGCTGCAAATCGTTACTGCAATGGATTGCTGCAGACGAAGGAGAGAGGAGCGGTTGGCGCGGCTTGTTTGACCAATGCCCCGCCAACCCCGCGCCGTTTGCTCGCGGTCTGCTCGCCTGTTACCTATACGCCCTGTTTAAGACTTGCGCCGATGAAGTCGTCAAGGTCGCCGTCCAGCACGGCTTTCGTGTTGCTGATTTCCACGTTCGTGCGCAAATCCTTGATGCGGCTGTTATCCAGCACGTACGAGCGAATCTGGTGACCCCAGCCCACGTCGGTCTTGCTGTTTTCCAGATTGTCTTTCTCAACCTGGCGCTTGCGCATCTCGAACTCGTACAGTTTCGCTTTCAGCATCTGCATGGCTTCGGCGCGGTTACGGTGTTGCGAGCGGTCGTTCTGGCACTGCACGACGATTCCCGTGGGCGCGTGAGTCAGGCGCACGGCCGAATCAGTCTTGTTGATGTGCTGGCCGCCGGCGCCGGATGCGCGATATGTGTCGGTGCGAATGTCAGCCGGATTGATATCGATTTCGATGGAATCGTCGACTTCCGGATACACGAAGATCGATGAAAACGACGTATGGCGTCCGCCTGATGAGTCGAAGGGCGATTTGCGCACGAGGCGGTGAACGCCCGTTTCCGTGCGCAGAAAACCGTAGGCGTATTCGCCTTCGACCTTGATGGTCGCGCTCTTGATACCGGCAACGTCACCATCGGATTCTTCCAGGACTTCGGTCTTGAACCCTTTACGCTCGCAGTACCGCAGGTACTGGCGCATCAGCATTGCCGCCCAGTCGCACGCTTCCGTGCCGCCGGCGCCGGCCTGGATATCGATGAAGCAGTTGTTTGGATCGGCCGGGTTCGAGAACATCCGGCGGAATTCCATGTCTTCAACGCGTTTTTCTAGCGCTGCCGTGTCCGCTTCGCATGCGACGAGCGTGTCTTCGTCGTTTTCTTCGCGGGCCATGTCGAAGAGATCTTGCGTGTCGCGCAGATCGTTATCGAGGTCCGTGATGGTCGTGACGACGTTGTCCAGCAGCTTTTTCTCGCGTCCCAGGGCTTGGGCGTTTTTCGAGTCGTTCCAGACGTTCGGGTCTTCTAGTACCCGATTGACTTCTTCAAGACGCAAGGCCTTGTCGTCGTAGTCAAAGATACCCCCGGAGCTCGCCAGCGCGACGGCGCAGGTCGGCGAGGAGGTTCTCGATTGCGTTTAGACGTTCCGCTTCCATTTGATCGTTTTCAGGTTTTTTGGCTAAGAGGGAAATTATAGCTTAGCGAGAGGCGGGTATTGGCGCGTGGATAAGGGTGAGCGCCCTGACCAGTCCGGCGTCTCTTCACCCAACTGCATGCTCAACAATCATTTGTACCCGCGCGACCCCATTCCAGGTATCGGAAACCAGCCGATACGCCACGACGGTGCGAGTGGGCAGGGTTTCCGTGTGATTAAACCAGATGGCGTTGAACCGTTGCTGCCCGCGCCGCAATTGGAGCTTCAAATGCTTGTCCTTGACCAGCGCCTGGGACGCCACTTCAAACTCCCCGGAAAACACCGGCGCCGGAAAGCCTTGCCCCCACACCGCGCCATCGATCAATTCAACAAACTGCGGCGTGAAATAAGCGTCCTCGAGCTCGCCGTCGGTTTCCACCACCCGTGACAAGGCATCCGACGTCAACCACTCGCGTCCAACGGCTTCGAACGCCGCCGTGAACCGCGGAATATCGGCGGTAACAATCGTCATTCCCGCCGCCATTGCATGGCCGCCGAATTTCACGATCATCCCGGGCTCGCGCTTTGAAATCAGATCGACGGCATCGCGCAGATGGAATCCCGGAATCGAGCGTCCCGATCCCTTCGATAGAACCCCGCTCTCATCGGCATGAGCAAATGTGAACGACGGCCGATGAAACTTCTCCTTCAGCCGCCCCGCGACAATCCCGATCACGCCCTGATGCCACGCCGGATTAAATAGCGTCAACGTGGCGGAATCCGCCGGATCAATACTCGCGAGTTCTTCGAGCGCCTGTTCCTGCATCCCGGCCTCGATTTCCCGCCGTTCGCGATTAATCGAATCCAGTTGTTGCGCCAATTCCCATGCGCGGCCGATGTCATCGGTGATCAGGCATTCAATTCCGAGCGACATATCCGATAACCGTCCCGCCGCATTCAGCCGCGGCCCGAGCGCAAAACCGAGATCGAATCCGGAAGCGACACGAGCGTCGCGCGCCGCCGCGCGAAACAGCGCCGCGATGCCCGGTTGCATCCGTCCCGCGCGAATCCGCTTCAAGCCCTGCGCGACGAGGATCCGGTTGTTCGGATCGAGCTTCACGACGTCCGCGACCGTGCCGAGCGCAACCAGATCGAGCAGGCCGTCCAGACGCGGTTCGGGCGCGTCAGTCGTGAACGCATTCCGGCGACGCAACTCCGCCCGTAAGGCCAGCAGCACGTAGAAAATGACCCCCACTCCCGCGATGCACTTGCTCTCAAACGTACAGCCAGGCTGGTTCGGATTGACGATTGCGCGCGCGGGCGGAAGGTCATCGCCGGGTAGATGGTGATCGGTCACCAGCACGTCGATACCCAACGCATTCGCGGCCTCGACGCCATCCACGCTAGCAATGCCGTTATCGACGGTAATCAGCAGATCCGGCTTCCCGCCCGCGCGGCTCGCGGCCAGCGCGACAATTTCGGGCGTCAGGCCATAGCCGTATTCGAACCGGTTCGGCACCAGGTAATCGATCTGCGCGCCAAACATCCGCAAGCCGCGCACGGCAACGGCGCACGCGGTCGCGCCGTCGCAATCGTAGTCGGCGACGACCAGCATGCGGCGTTTCGCCGCGAGCGCATCGGCGAGAACGGCGGCGGCTTCATCGCAACCTTTGAGTCCGACGGGCGCGTGCAATTTCTTGAGTTCGGTCTCGATCTCTTCCGGTGAACACACGCCACGCGATGCATATAGACGCGCAATAACAGGATGAACGCCATGCCGCACGAGGACGGCGGCGTCGGCGGGAGAGGGCGCGCGGGTGACGATTCGGGTCATGCGGACAGGCCGGTGATGATTCGTTTCATTTATTCGCGTCAGTTATTCGATAAGCAGCGCCGCGATCGGACGCCGCCGCCAGAATTTGCGCAACGCGCCGCGCGTGACGGTCAGCGACACGGAGCCGGTGTCGCTGCACAACGTGAGGCGCAACGTACCGAGCGTGCCATTTTCGAGTGCGGCGAGGGCGGGCGCGAACCAGTCGCGCTCCAGCGTGCCGAGCGCGTCGTTCCAGCGAGGCCAATCCTGCTCGATGAACGGCGCGGAAAACGGATCGAGTTCGACAAGCGCGCGGCCTTCGCTGGTCATTTTTGAAGCCATGAAAGCGGCGAAAGATTCCGGCGGCGCTTGCGGCACGATATTCGCGGCGAGCGCAAGGCCGCGCGTGGCCGGCGCGTTCGACGTTACCTGCGCGAACGGGCTCGTCACGCTGCGAAGCGCGCCTTGCGCGTGCAGCCAGATGGAGTTGATTGCGGGCAGGCCACGCGCTTCGCGTGCTTCGTTGAGCGGGTGTTCGAACCACGCCATCTGAACTTCGTTCTGCAGCTTCATCCACGCACGCGAGCGTTCGCCAGTGCCCGCTTCATGCGGCAACCAGATCTCGATATTGCGCCCGCTCGCTCGCAACGGCGACGCGCCCGCCAGGGTGCCGAGACTCGGCCCGGCGACATACCAGCGTGCCGGTTGCGGCGCCTCAATGGTCAGTCCGAGGTCTTCTATCAGCGGCTTGACGACATCGAATAAGGTGCGGCCTTCTTGATCGTCCATGCCCAGCGTCGCCGGATCGATCAGCACTAGATGATCACGCGCGATCCGCACGTGCACCGGTTCGACGCATGCCCAGATGGTGTCGCCGGGCGTTCCGCCGTCGGCGAGCAACATATAGGGCGCGAGCGGCGCTTCGTCGGCGGCTTGCCCGGGCGCATCGTTCACCACGCCGAACTGCCGTGCGATCCAACGTTCGTGCGGCAGCGTGCGCTGGAAATCCTCGCCGATCACGCGCTCATCGAGCGTCGCGCGGGCGAGCAACCGGTCGAGCGCAGGGCGGTCCAGCTTGTGCAGCGCGGTGGCGGCATCCGCAGCCGATGGCAGCGCGAACGGTAAGAGAAGCTGAAGGTCTGGGAGCTTGGGCGTCGGCATGATGCTGCGCATTGTAGGGCAAAGGCCCCGGCGTTTTCCGGGTGCTTGCCGTTTGCCTCGTGTGCGGTACGTTACCTATGGGTGACAACTATTAAGTCATGCGTGGATAGTTGCCGGGCACGAAAAGTGGGCCTTGGACCGCATCAAAGCTGAGACTGGGCGGTCATGGTGAAGGTGCGCGTGTTGCACGCCGGCGCGGGTTTCAGCGCTTGCGAACCGGTTCGCCGACTCAAGTGCGAACGCCTGTGGGTGAAATCCGGAGTCATGGCGCAGCACGTTTCCCCTCACTGCCCTGGCTTTGACCCATCACGCGCGCGACACCTCACGGGGCTCAACCTTGCGATCTATTTCACTGCGCGTCGGCAATGTTTTCAGGTCATACATGGCCTGGAGATTCAGCCAGAACTCGGGTGTTGAGTCGAAGTAGCGCGCAAGGCGATACGCGGTGTCGGCCGTGATACCGCGCCGTTCCTTCACGATTTCATGTAAACGCGTAGCGGGCACATTCAACGCCAGTGCCAGCGCGTTTACGCTCATTTCGAGCGGGACCAGATAGTCTTCCCGCAACACCTCGCCCGGATGAACCGGACGCATGCCATTCTTGGACATGTGCTTCCCTATTCAGTGATAGTCGATGATTTCGACGTCGACGGGACCCTTCGTCGTCCATTTGAAACAAATGCGCCACTGGCCGTTTATGCGAACGCTGAGCTGACCGCGCCGGTCGCCGGAAAGGGATTCGAGCCGGTTGCCGGGCGGCGACTTCAGGTCACGTATTTCCACCGCGGCGTCCAGTGCCGTGAGCCTTCTGATGGCGACATCGGCGATTGCACCAAACCGTTTCGGCGTTCCGCCCTCGTAAAGCGCTTGCGTGTCCTTACATCGGAACGTCAGTATCATTATGTTCATCGTATTACGTTTAGCGTAATACGTCAATAGTTACGACGATGGTCCGTCGCCGCGGCAGAGGCCGGATTTTTGAAGGCGTATTGCCGTGTGGAAGAGCCAGGCAAGTATGAACTGCGGCGTGGGCGTGCGAAATCGTCCGAATGGCCAGCATGGCGGCTTGAGCCATCGTTTTTCCCTCCGTCGCGCCATCCCGCCTAAAGGAGCGGCTAAGGATTGTGTGGCAAACTTCGCGTTTGATCGCAGACGGATTGGTATGTCCGGCTCGCGCCAGATCAATGCAATAAGGATTGAAAAGGCGTTCTTATTGCCACCCCTGGATAGACAGGATCAGGCTGGAAAATGGCGCAAGGCGCAAGATTTCAGCCGTGCGCCGAATGCGCGATGTAAAGATCGAAGAACATCGAAGAACGTTAGAACGCTGAAAAGGAATCGCTTGAAACTTCCCTACGAATGGCAGATCGGCTGGCGCTATACCCGCGCCGGCAAACGCACCACCGGCAACGGTTTCATCTCGTTTATCGCGCTGGTATCAATGGCGGGTATCGCCCTTGGCGTCGCGGCGCTGATCGTGGTGCTCTCGGTAATGAACGGGTTCCAGAAAGAGGTCCGCGACCGCATGTTGTCCGTGCTCGCACACGTCGAAGTATTCTCGCCGACCGGGTCCATGCCCAACTGGCAACTGACTGCGCAGGAAGCGCGCAAGAATCCGGAAGTGATCGGCGCGGCGCCTTACGTTGACGCCCAGGCGCTACTGACCCGTCAAGGCGCCGTCAGCGGCGTGGCCTTGCGGGGCGTTGAGCCGTCGCTGGAACCCGAAGTGTCGGATATCGGCAAGGAGATGCGGGGCGGCAAGCTCACTGATCTCGTGCCGGGCAGCTTCGGCATTGTGCTGGGCGCGGATCTGGCGACCAATCTTGGCGTGACGACAGGCGACAAGATCACGCTGGTCGCGCCCGAAGGCACGATCACGCCGGCGGGCATGTTGCCGCGGCTCAAGCAGTTCACGGTGGTTGGCGTGTTCGAGTCGGGGCACTACGAATACGACTCCACGCTGGCGCTGATTTCCATCGCCGATGCTCAGGCGCTGTTCCGGCTGCCTGCGCCCACGGGCGTGCGCCTGAAGCTAAAGGACATGCAGCGTGCGCCGGAAGTCGCGCGGCAACTGTCGCGAACGCTCTCCGGCGATCTCTATATTCGCGACTGGACGCAGCAGAACAAGACCTGGTTCTCGGCCGTGCAGATCGAGAAGCGCATGATGTTTATCATCTTGACGCTGATTATTGCGGTGGCGGCGTTCAATCTGGTGTCGTCGCTGGTGATGACCGTGACCGACAAACAAGCTGACATCGCGATCCTGCGGACGCTTGGCGCACAACCCGGATCGATCATGAAGATCTTCGTGATCCAGGGGGTGACGATTGGTTTTATCGGCACGGCGCTTGGCGTGACGCTGGGGTGCCTGATCGCGTGGAGCATTCCGTGGCTCGTGCCCATGATCGAGCATCTGCTGGGCGTGCAGTTCCTGCCGCCATCGGTGTATTTCATCAGCGAATTGCCGTCCGAACTCGTCCCCGCCGACGTCGCGCGGATCGGCCTTATCGCATTCGTATTGTCATCGCTCGCGACGCTCTATCCGAGCTGGCGCGGCGCGAAGGTTCGCCCGGCGGAGGCACTGCGCTATGAGTGATAACAACAGCAACATCGTGCTCGAGGCATCGGCGATTTCGAAGACGTTCGTGCAGGGCGGCTTCAACGTGCAAGTGCTCGACAACGCAGAATTGCAGGTCCGGCGCGGCGAAAAACTGGCGATCGTCGGCGCATCCGGCTCGGGTAAAAGCACGCTGCTGCACGTGCTTGGCGGTCTCGATGAACCCAGCGCAGGCAAGGTCTCACTGCTGGGAAAACCGTTCACCGCGTTGCGTGAACGCGAACGCAACGAACTGCGTAATCGCGCGCTCGGTTTCGTGTATCAGTTCCATCATTTGCTGGCTGAATTTACCGCGCTCGATAACGTTGCGATGCCGCTGCGCATTCGCCGCATGAACGAAGCCGATGCGCGCAAGGAGGCCATGGCCGTGCTCGATCGCGTGGGGATTGGCCATCGGGCTAAACATCGGCCGGGCGAATTGTCGGGCGGCGAGCGTCAGCGCGTGGCGATTGCACGCGCGCTGGTCACGCGCCCGGCATGCGTGCTGGCCGATGAGCCGACCGGCAACCTCGACGGCGCCACAGCGGATACGGTGTTCAACTTGATGCTGGAGTTGTCGCAGACGTTCGAAACGAGCTTCGTGATCGTCACGCATGATCCCGATCTCGCCGCGCGCTGCGACCGTATCATGCGCTTGCGTGACGGCGTGTTGTTCGAGGAGCCGGTCGTTCCTGTTTAATTGCCGCACGATCGCTGGATGATCGCTGAAATGCTGGAGGCGTTGCATGTGGATCGACACGCATTGTCACCTTGATGCATCCGAATTCGATGCCGACCGCGATGCAGTTGCGGCGTCGGCATTGAAAGAGGGCGTCGCGCGGATCGTGATTCCGGGCGTGGAGCGCCAGAATTTCGATCGCGTGCGTGATCTCGCGCATCGCATAGAAGGCGGTGCTTACGCGCTCGGCATTCATCCGTTGTTCACGCCGCGCGCGCAGGACGATGATCTGCGCGTGTTGCGCGAGCAGATTGCCACGAGCATGGGGGACCCGAGATTTGTGGGTATCGGTGAGATCGGGCTGGACTATTTTGTACCCGGTCTCGACGATGCGCGCCAAACCTTCTTCTATTACGAGCAACTCAAGCTCGCACGCGAGTTCGATTTGCCGGTGATCTGCCATGTGCGCAAATCGCAGGACAAAGTGCTCAAGGGCCTGCGCGTGTTCTCCATCAAACTCGGCATTGCGCATGCGTTCAATGGCAGTTTTCAGCAGGCCGAAGCATTTATCTCGCATGGCATGCGCCTGGGTTTTGGCGGCAATCTGACCTTCGAGCGCGCCCGACAAATTCGACGTCTCGCCGCGGAGTTGCCGCTGGACGCGATCGTGCTAGAAACCGATGCGCCCGATATTGCGCCTTCATGGCTCTACAAGCATCGCAATGCGCCGGATCAGGTGGCTGGCATCGCGCGGGTGCTTGCAGAGTTGCGCGGTATTGACGAAGAGACGCTTTCTTTAGGCACAACGGCTAACGCGCACGCCGCGCTGCCGCGGCTCGGCCTTATCTCCGCATAATCAGTTCCTCGTATTCGTTCGATTGCAGGCATTGAAGGGCAGTTCTTTCCTTCGATGCGTCTGCGTTCGCGTCGAGTTTTAGAGGAGCAGGCGTGCGGGGTATCTTGATCGGCTTTGCGCTGGGAATCGCGTGTTTGCAGCAGCAAGCCGTGTTGCCCGGCGCCCTTGTTTTGTGGGCACTTTTGTTCCTGCTCGGGCTTGCTTGCGCGCTCGCGGTTTGTTTCCCGCGATTTCGCACGGCATCGCTGATTGCGGCTGCGCTTGTTATTGGTTTCGGTTATGCCGCCTGGCGCGCAGACATGCGATTGCAGCGCGCTTTGCCCGTTGCGTTCGAGAACCGCAACATCGAGTTGACCGGATTCGTGCGCGGACTGCCAATGCAAGGCGCGGACGGCACACGGTTCCTGTTTGAAGTCGAATCGAACGATGCCGCGTTGACGAATTTTCCGCGTGTCGTACAACTGTCGTGGATGGCGGTGGATGCGTCCAAACGCGGTCCCGCCGCCGCGCCGCCGCCGGCTCTTTGGGCCGGTCAACGGTGGACGCTGGTTGCGCGACTAAAGCGCCCGCATGGCAATGCCAATTTTCGTGGCCGCGATGCTGAAGTGGCGCTGCTCGCTCGAAACATTCGCGCGACCGGCTATGTTTCCGTGCCGGGCGCGGCGCGGCGTTTGCCCACGGACGCGCACGGCTTTGCGCTGACGATCGATCGTTGGCGTGCGCGGTTGCGCGAGCGGGTTTTAGCGGCGCTCGACGGCGCGCCGCATGGAGGAATTGTCGTGGCGCTGGCAACGGGTGCCCAAGACGTGGTCAGCGACGCTGACTGGACCTTGCTGCGGGCGACCGGGACGAGTCATTTAGTGGCGATTTCCGGGCTGCATATTGGCTTTGTCGCGGGGCTCGCGGCGCTATTGAGCGGCGGCTTATGGCGACGCTTGCGCTGGCGCGGATTGCCCGCGCCGCTGATCGTATCGGCGCAAAAAGCGGCAGCAGCTGGTGCGGCGGTATTCGCGGCCTTTTATGCGGCGCTGGCCGGATTCAACGTCCCCGCGCAACGATCGATGTGGATGCTGTGTTTTGTCGCGCTGGCGGTGCTGAGTGGGCGGCGGCCGGCGTCTTCACTCGTTCTCGCGTGGGCACTGGGGCTTGTCCTGCTTACCGATCCATGGGCGGTGACGGCGGCGGGATTCTGGTTGTCGTTCTGTGCGGTGGCGGCCATCCTGTTCGCGATTGCATCGCGCGGACGGCGGGCATCTGTCGGCTTCGCGGAGGAGTTCGCGGTGCCTCAGGCAGATGCTCAGGCAGATGCTCAGGCAGACGCAGATCCCGCCGATGAACCCGGCGTTCGGCCACGTCGCCACATCCGTGACCGGTTCGCGGATGTGATCGGGCGAGTCCAGGTTCGCGCGCTGGCGTGGCTTAGACCTACGGCACGGCGTATTGGCCGCGGGATCGGATCCAGTGCGCGCGTGCAGTACGCCATCACGCTCGGACTCGCGCCGCTTACCGCGTACTGGTTTTTCCAGATTCCACTGCTGGGGCCGCTGGCCAACGCGTTCGCGATTCCCTGGATCAGCTTTCTCGTTACGCCGACCGTGCTGGTGGCGGTCTTGCTCCCCGCACCGCTCGATGGTTTCGCCTACCGCGCGGCGCATAGCATGCTGACCCCCATGTTCGATGCGCTCGCCCACCTGTCGGGATCCGCATGGACGCTCTGGCGTTTGCCGCAGCCGGACGGCTTTGCGCTGACAGCAGCGGCGTTTGGCGTGATATGGGCGCTGGCTCCGCGCGGCTGGCCGCTCCGGTTCGCCGCTCCGCTCACCTGGTTGCCACTGGCGCTTCCTGTCGCTCAAGCCCCTCCGGCCGGCACGTTTCGCGTAACGGCGCTCGACATTGGCCAGGGGTCTTCTATCGTGATCGAAACCACGCATCACGCCATGCTCTTCGATGCAGGTCCGGGCCCCGAATCCACGCACGCGGGTGAACGGCTTGTCGTGCCATATCTTTTTGCCCATGGTCTCTCCACGCTCGATACGCTGATGATCAGCCACTCGGATTCCGATCACTCCGGCGGCGCGCCCGCGGTGCTCGAGAACATTCGAGTCCGGCAATTCGTGGCGTCGCTGCGGCCGCGCGAACCATTGTGGAAGACGGCACAGGATCACGGCAGTGCGTTGTTGCGCTGCGTCGCGGGGCAGCGCTGGCAGTGGGACGGCGTGGTGTTCGACGTGATGTGGCCACAGGCCGGCCCGCTTGCGGCCAAACCGAACGCGACGTCATGCGTGCTGAAAGTGACCAGCGCGGCCGGGCGCTCGGCGCTGCTGGCCGCCGACATTGAAGCCGACGTCGAGCGCCAGTTGTTGCAACTCGGGCGACGTGAGCCCGGCTGGCTTCAGGCTGACGTGCTGATCGTGCCGCATCACGGCAGCAAGACGTCGTCTACCGAGCCTTTCCTCGACGCCGTGAGGCCGCGTGTCGCGGTATTTCAGGTAGGCTACCGCAACCGATTTAACCACCCGCATCCGACAGTTTTCGAGCGGTATCGCTTGCGTCATATCGAGTTATCGCGCAGCGACGAAGACGGAGCGGCGCGTATGGAAGTGTCGGCGGACGTGTCCATCGAACGTTTCAGACAGACGCACGCGCGTTACTGGATGGGACGGTAAAACGAATGTTGAAAAAGCGAACGTTAAAGATAAGACGTTGTAAAAGAGAGGACACCGCGCTTGAAAGACATCCTGCATTTTTCGCACGCGAACGGGTTTCCTGCGTCGACTTACCGGACAATCTTCGCCGAACTCGCCGACGACTACGAGATTCGCGCCGTCGAGCGGTTTGGTCACGATCCGCATTTCCCCGTGACGCGCGACTGGCCGCATCTGGTGGATCAATTGCTCGAAGACATCGACGCCAGACGTCCAGCCGACGTGAAAGTGTGGCTGGTCGGGCATTCGCTGGGCGGTTATCTCTCGCTGATGGCAGCGCTCAAGCGGCCGCAATGGGTGAAAGGCGTCGTGATGCTGGATTCGCCGGTGATCGCGGGGTGGCGCAGCAGTGTGCTGCGTTTATCGCAATGGACGGGGCTCGACACACGGCTTTCGCCGGCCGCCGCCACTAAAAATCGGCGCACGCACTGGCCGACCCGCGAAGATGCATGGCGCCACTTTCACGCGAAAACTGCGTTCGCGCGCTGGGACGAGCGGATGCTGTCGGATTACATCGATTTCGCGATTCCAGCGGAGAGGGCTGGCGAACCGGGTATCGATGAAGCGGCCGGCGTCATCAACCGCCAACGCAAGCTCGCTTTCGATCGCGAGGTGGAATTTCGCATCTACAAGACATTGCCGCGCACATTGGGTGCGCGGGTTGCGCATGGCGCGCCGGTGCCGGTCGGATTCATTGCGGGGACGCATTCGAAGGAAGTTCGCCATGTCGGGCTGGATATGACGCGGCGTATTGTGGGCGGGCATTTCGAATGGATCGAGGGCAGTCATCTGTTCCCGATGGAACACCCGGTGGAAACAGCGCGCGCATTGCAGCGCACGCTTAACGGGCTGCGGGTATAGCGCATATTAGTAACGCATGCCAGTAGCGCGTATCGCGGCGAGACGCCATTAAACCCCCTGCAGGCCGCTGATAAACGCGCAATCGAAACCCGCTGCTCACGCTAAATCGGGTCCCCGCCGCGCTGGGTTCTGGGTCGCCTTTCGGGTATAATCCGTTTTTCCCGCGAGCACCTAGCGATGACCAAATATGTATTCGTCACCGGCGGCGTAGTGTCTTCCCTCGGCAAGGGTATTGCCGCCGCTTCCCTCGCAGCGATCCTCGAATCGCGCGGTCTGAAAGTCACCCTCTTGAAGCTCGATCCCTACATCAACGTCGACCCCGGCACGATGAGCCCGTTTCAGCACGGGGAAGTGTTCGTGACAGAAGACGGTGCGGAAACGGACCTCGACTTAGGCCATTACGAGCGCTTCATCAGCACGAAGATGCGCAAGGCCAATAACTTCACGACCGGTCAGATCTACGAGTCGGTGATCCGCAAGGAACGCCGGGGCGAGTATCTCGGCAAGACGGTTCAGGTCATTCCGCATATCACCAACGAAATCCAGGCGTTCCTGCAACGCGGCGCGGCTGCGGCCACGTGCGGCGAACCGGACGTAGCAATCGTGGAAATTGGCGGGACGGTGGGCGACATCGAATCGCTGCCATTCCTCGAAGCCGCGCGCCAGATGAGCCTGCGGCTTGGCCGCAACAGCGCGTGTTTCGTGCACCTGACGCTTGTGCCGTATATCGCGACGGCGGGTGAGCTCAAGACCAAGCCCACGCAGCATAGCGTGCAGAAACTGCGCGAAATCGGTATCTCGCCGCACGTGCTTCTGTGCCGCGCAGATCGTCCGATTCCCGGCGACGAACGCGCGAAGATTTCGCTGTTCTCCAATGTGCCGGAAGACGCGGTCATTTCTGTGTGGGACGTGGACAGCATCTACAAGATTCCGCAGATGCTGCACGACCAGGGCCTCGACAACATCATTTGCGAAGAGCTCAAGCTCACCGCGAAACCCGCCGACCTCAGCATGTGGGCCGGACTTGTCAAGAAACTAGAGAACCCGCAGAACGAAGTCACCATTGGCATGGTCGGCAAGTATGTGGAACTGACCGAGTCGTACAAGTCGCTGATCGAGGCGCTCAAGCACGCGTCAATTCATACGTCGACGAAGGTCAACATCGAGTACATCGATTCCGAGCAGATCGAAACGGACGGCGTAGCCGGCCTGAAGCATCTCGACGCCGTGCTCGTGCCGGGCGGTTTCGGTGCGCGTGGAACGGAAGGCAAGATCAAGGCGATCAAATACGCACGCGAATCGAAGACGCCGTACCTGGGCATTTGCCTCGGCATGCAACTGGCGGTCATCGAATTCGCTCGCGACGTTGCCGGTCTGTCGGATGCGAACAGCACGGAATTCGACTCGTCGACGACCAACCCGGTTGTTGCGCTCATTACCGAATGGTATGACCGCGCAGGCCGCGTTGAAAAGCGCACGGAAGAGTCGGATCTGGGCGGCACGATGCGCCTGGGTTCGCAGAAATGTCCGATCAAACCGGGCACCATGGCCGCACGCATCTACGGTACGGACGTGAATGAGCGCCATCGGCATCGGTATGAAGTGAACAACCGCTTCGTGCCGCAACTCGAGGCGGGCGGGCTGGTGATCAGCGCGCGCACGCCGAGCGAAGATCTGCCGGAAATGATGGAGTTGCCGGAAGCCATGCACCCGTGGTTCGTCGGCGTGCAGTTCCACCCGGAATTCACGTCGTCACCGCGCGATGGTCATCCGCTGTTCAAGGAATTCGTCGAAGCGGCCCGCGCGCATCATCTGGCGCTGAAGGCGAACGGACAGGCGGGCGCTGCTGCTGAACATGCACCCGCACCGGCTGTGGCGGTTTCTGTCGGAGCGCAAGCATGAAGCTGTGTGATTTCGAAGTAGGTCTCGACCAGCCGTTTTTCCTGATCGCGGGCACGTGCGTGGTTGAGTCGGAGCAAATGACTATCGACGTCGCCGGCCGCCTCAAGGAAATCTGCGCGAAAGTGGGCGTTCCGTTCATCTACAAATCGTCGTACGACAAAGCCAATCGCAGTTCCGGCAAGTCGTTCCGCGGTCTTGGGATGGACGAAGGCCTGCGAATTCTCGGCGAAGTGAAGAAGCAACTCGGCCTGCCGGTTCTCACGGACGTCCATTCTGAGCACGAAATTGAAGCGGTTGCGTCGGTCGTGGACGTGCTGCAAACGCCCGCGTTCCTGTGCCGCCAGACTGACTTCATTCACGCATGCGCGCGTTCGGGAAAGCCGGTCAACATCAAGAAGGGCCAGTTTCTCGCGCCGCACGACATGAAGAACGTGATCGACAAAGCCCGCGACGCTGCCCGCGAAGCCGGCTTGTCCGACGACCGTTTCATGGCGTGCGAACGCGGCGTGTCATTTGGTTATAACAATCTGGTTTCCGACATGCGCTCGCTCGCGATCATGCGGGAAACCAATGCACCCGTCGTCTTCGATGCCACGCATTCCGTCCAGTTGCCGGGCGGGCAGGGCACGAGTTCCGGCGGACAACGCGAATTCGTGCCGGTGCTGGCACGTGCCGCGATAGCAGCAGGCGTGGCGGGCGTGTTCATGGAGACGCATCCGGATCCGGCGAACGCGAAATCCGACGGGCCGAATGCCGTACCGCTGCACAGAATGGAAGCGCTGCTGGAGACACTCGTCGCGCTGGATCGGGCCGTGAAGCGCGGACCTTTTCTCGAGAACGATTTCAGTTAAAGATGCTGCGGGCACCGGCGTATTAAGCTCAGGCGCTCGTTTAAGCATCCACATCTGCAATGCACGGGTGGGAGAGTGTCATGACGATAAGTGACGTCTTCATGAGCGCGAACCCTACTGACCCCGATAAATACTCCGTATATCAACCGTTATCAATGCACGCGATTGACGCATACGGTGGTAAGTTTCTGGTGCGCGGCGGACGGAGCGGCGGTTGAAGTATCCATTCGCCCAGCCTCGGCCGTACTCGAATTCGTTGACGCCATTCGCGGACTTCGAGACGGCCAAACAATGGAATCACTCCGCTCAATACGAAGCGGCGCGCCACGTGCGAACGGGCGCAGCAGAACTGAACATGATGGTCGTAGAAGGCCTCTGAAGCCAAGCGCTCGCGTCTTGGCGAGATGTTAAACACCGACCTGCTGTCTGACCTGATTCACCGTCATTTCTTGAGGAAACCATGAGTGCTATCGTAGATATCATCGGTCGCGAGATTCTGGACTCGCGCGGCAATCCCACCGTCGAATGTGACGTCTTGCTGGAGTCGGGCACGATGGGCCGCGCTGCGGTGCCGTCGGGCGCCTCCACCGGATCGCGCGAAGCGATCGAATTGCGCGACGGCGAAGCCGGCCGCTACGGCGGCAAGGGCGTGCTGAAGGCAGTCGAACACATCAATACCGAAATCTCCGAAGCCATCATGGGCCTCGATGCGTCGGAACAAGCGTTTCTGGACAAGACCCTGCTGGAACTCGACGGCACCGACAACAAGTCGCGCCTGGGCGCGAACGCCATGCTGGCTGTTTCCATGGCTGTCGCGAAGGCTGCAGCAGAAGAAGCCGGCTTGCCGCTGTATCGCTACTTCGGCGGCTCGGGCGCCATGCAATTGCCCGTTCCCATGATGAACATCGTGAACGGCGGCGCGCACGCGAACAACAGCCTGGACATCCAGGAATTCATGATTGTCCCGGTCAGCCAGCCGACGTTCCGCGAAGCATTGCGTTGCGGCGCTGAAGTGTTCCACGCGCTGAAGAAGATCCTGAGCGACCGCGGCATGAGCACGGCGGTGGGTGACGAAGGCGGTTTCGCACCGAACTTCGGCAGCAACGACGAATGCCTGTCGACCATTGTCCAGGCGATCGAGAAAGCCGGTTATCGTGCGGGCGAAGACGTCCTGCTTGCTCTCGACTGCGCAGCCAGCGAGTTCTACCACGACGGCAAATATCAGCTCGCGGGTGAGGGGTTGCAGTTGTCGTCGGCGGAATTCACCGATTACCTCGCCACGCTCGCCGATAAATTCCCGATCGTATCGATCGAAGACGGCATGCACGAAAGTGACTGGGACGGCTGGAAGATTCTCACCGACAAACTCGGCAAGAAGATCCAGCTCGTAGGCGACGATCTCTTCGTGACAAACACGCGCATCCTGAAAGAAGGCATCGACAAGGGCATCGCCAATTCGATCCTGATCAAGATCAACCAGATCGGTACGCTGACGGAAACCTTTGCGGCCATCGAAATGGCGAAGCGCGCGGGTTACACTGCGGTCATCTCGCATCGTTCGGGCGAAACGGAAGATTCAACGATTGCGGATATCGCGGTTGGTTTGAATGCTGGTCAGATCAAGACGGGTTCGTTGTCGCGTAGCGACCGGGTCTCGAAGTACAACCAGTTGCTGCGCATTGAAGAAGATCTCGGCGATATCGCGAGTTATCCGGGTAAATCGGCGTTCTACAATCTGCGCTAAAGCTTCTGCCGGATTGGGACGTTAGAGAGTCCTGACGGTTGCCGGTTTATTCAGTCCGCTGCCTCGTGTTCTTTTGAATCCGGGGCAGCGCCAAATACAGTTGCAGTGTTAGCGTTTTTCTCGCCTCTTAAATGCGGATTGTCACCTCTGTTCTGATCCTGCTGCTGGCGATGATCCAGTATCCGCTGTGGTGGGGCCACGGCGGCTGGTTACGTGTCCACGAACTGCAGCAGCAACTAGTCAACCAGACAAAGAAAAACGCCGACCTGAAACTGCGCAATGAACGCGTGCAGGGCGAAGTGGCGGACTTGCAGAACGGCACATCGGCCGTTGAAGAACGCGCGCGCTACGAGATGGGCATGATGAAGGACAGCGAGGTCTTCGTGCAGTTTGTCTCGCCGAATTCGCCTGCGCCTGCCAACTCGGTGAACGCGCAATCGACCGCTTCCACGCGCGGGCAAGTGTCCGCCGCACCGTTGCGTATCGTGCCTAATCCGGTGTCGCGGTCAAAGGAAGAGCGCAAGGCGTTCGAACGGCAAGCGACGAAGGACAAGATGGACGCGGCCAAGAAGAAGCAGGGCGGTTAGCGCGCGGCTCGTCAAGGCTCGTCAGTTGAAGCAATCGCAATAGTTGACGGGCAACGGACGTAAAAAAAGCTGTTTCAACGTAAGTTGAAACAGCTTTTTTCTTGTGCGCTGCCGCTTTGCGCGCGAACAACGCGCATCTGAGACGCTACCAATAATATCCCGGGTATCCGTAGCCGATGCCCGTTCCCCATCGGTTACCCCAGCCACCACTCGAATAGCCGCCATACACCGTAACCGGCGGCCGATAGTACTGCGAATAGGCCTGGGCGGCGGCCTCTGCGGCCATTGCCTGCTGCTGTTCGGCCAGCACTTGCCGATCGATCTGGTTATAGCGCTGCTGCTCGGCCTGCGAAAGCGGCTGCGGCGCTTGATTCTGCGCGGCCGGCAAGCGGCTATAAATAGGCGAGGGCCCCGGCGGGTCCATCATGCAGCCGCCGAGCGCGAGCAATGCCGCGCCGGACAACGCTACAGTCAGTTTTTTCGTTGTACATCCCAATAGTTTCATTTCGACCTCCAGCGGGCCGGACACCAGCGGAAACGGATCATGACACGCCGCGGCACACCCGAGGGCCATCCTGCGACCTCTTATGACAGAGAGAGCGCAGTTGGAGTTAATGCCGTTGATCGGGCGCCGGGCTTACGCCTTGTGAGAGTTCTCCGGCCACAAAAAGTTGCGCCACGTCCACAGGATCGAACTCGTAGCGCTGATTGCAGAACTCGCAGTGCACTTCCACGCTGCCGCGTTCTTCAACCACGCTGTCCACTTCGCTGCGTCCCAGCATCTTGAGCATCCCGCCCACTTTCTCGCGCGAACACGTGCATTCGAAACGCGCTTGCGCCGGTTCGAAATGCTGCACGTTTTCCTGCCAGAAAAGCCGCTTGAACACCACTTCCGGTTCTTCCTTCAGCAACTCTTCGTTCGACAACGTGCCGCCGAGATGGCACACGCGCTGCCATGTATCGGCGTCGTGTTCGCCCGGGTGCGGCACGATACCGCCATCGCCGGGAAGCTTTTGCAGCAGCATGCCCACGGCGCGCTCGGTGTTCGCGGCGAGCCACATGCGCGTGTCGAGTTGCTCGGAGTGGTGCATGTAGTGTTCAAGCACTTCTGCCATGGATGCCAGCGGCCCATGCTCGCCGCTCAGCGGCACGATGCCCTGATAAGCCTGCTGCCCGGGCTTCTTGTCGCGCGGATCGAGCGTGATCACGCAGCGGCCCTCGCCGTTGCGGTTGAGCAGGTCGGGGAGCGTCATGTCATCCGTGATTGGCACGGGCGCTTCGCTCGCGCCTTCAATGGATTCAGCCAGCTTCGCGGTTGCCCGCAGCGACAAGTCCGAATTGCATTGCACGACAAGCATGGTCACCGGCCCGTCGCCATAGATTTGCATGATGAGCGTGCCGTCGAACTTGAGATTCGCCGACAGCAAGGCGCACGCGGCCATCATTTCGCCGAGCACGTTGCGCACGGGCGTGGGGTACGAGCGGCGCGTGAGCACTTCCTGCCAGGTGTCACGCAGCGAGACAATCTCGCCGCGCACAGGCGCCGCGTTGAACATGAATTTTTGCAGCTGGTCGTTAACCACGCTTGGGTCCTTTGATCGACGGCGTAACGCGTGCCGA
Source organism: Burkholderia sp. S171 (assembly GCF_009766085.1). GTDB lineage: Bacteria > Pseudomonadota > Gammaproteobacteria > Burkholderiales > Burkholderiaceae > Caballeronia. The sequence goes on from NZ_LMUF01000030.1 coordinate 565,257, forward strand.
CCGGCGTTCAGCCGATCCGCACGAGTTGCGCCTTGTAAAATTCGCGGCGGTCCGCGTAACCACGCGTCCCCGCCTGCATCTGGGCAATATCTGCTTCCGTGAGCTCGCGCACGGCTTTCGCGGGTGCACCGAGGATCAGGGTATTGTCTGGGAAGGTTTTACCTTCGGTCACCACAGCGCCCGCGCCAACCAGGCAGTTGCGGCCGATTACCGCTCCATTCAAGACCACCGCCTGAATTCCGATCAATGCGCCTTCCTTGATCGTGCAGCCGTGCAGCATGGCCTGATGGCCGATCGTCACGTTGGCTTCAATGGTCAGCGGATAGCCGGGGTCGGTATGCAGCACCGCGCCTTCCTGGATATTGCTGCCTCGGCCGAGCACGATGGGCTCGTTGTCGCCGCGCAGGGCGGCGCCGAACCAGACGCTTGAGTTTTCTTCCAGCGTCACACGGCCGATGATGGTCGCCGTATCGGCGACAAATACGCTTTCGTGGATGGTCGGGGCGGCATCGCCGAGCTTATAGATTGCCACTGTGTCTCCTGTGAGGGCATGACGTGAGCCATGATGCGCGGATTGGCCGACCGGTTTCGAGGCGCGGGCGAGAGCGGTCGGTTGGATGAAATTGGTTGAAATTTCATTCTCAAGCGCTTCCAGGCCGGTAATGCCAATGCTATAGACTGCGGCCGGGGCGCGCCTCAAGCCAAAAATCTTCCGCGGAAAGTGCTATTTTAGCCGGTTGCGCCAAGACGACGTGCGGCCCGGGCTTCATGGGCCTGATCGGCGGGTGCTTAACAGGGCGTTTCAAACTGGCTTTTCCGTACCGGCCGGCACGGGCGGTGGCGTAGCCGGCGGTCTTGCCCACCACCCGTTACCGTTGATCAACAGCGCATAAATAAGTACCCAAAGCACCCCGGAATCATGTCCGAACAGCTCGATTATCCTGCGTCCACCAGCGTCCGTCCGACCGCGCTAGCGTTGCTCCGGGAGCGCGATCCCGCCACCAAGGCGAGCGCTGCCCAGCGGTTCTACGAGCGCTCGCTGGCGGGGGATACCACGCTCGACACCACAGCCCGCATCCCCGAGCCGCTCGATCTGCCCGGCCGTCCTGCGACGCCGGAACTGGTTGCGCCGTCATCGCTGAAACGCCGCAGCATGCAGTCGGACGCAGGGCGTGCGGTGTTGCTGCACGCACTGGCGCATATCGAATTCAACGCGATCAACCTGGCGCTCGATGCCGTGTGGCGTTTCCCATCGATGCCCGACGCGTTTTATCGCGACTGGTTCAAGGTTGCCGCCGAGGAGGCGCGCCACTTTTCATTGCTGAGCGCGCGTTTGGCGGAGTTCGGCCATCAGTACGGCGATTTTCCCGCGCACGACGGCCTGTGGGAGATGGCGGAGCGCACGCGTGGCGACGTGCTTGCGCGCATGGCGCTAGTGCCGCGCACGCTGGAAGCACGCGGGCTGGACGCCGCTCCGCCGATTCGCCGCCGTCTCGCTCAAGCGGGCGACCACGCATCGGCGGCCATTCTCGACGTAATTCTCCACGACGAAATCGGCCACGTGCTGATTGGCAATCACTGGTTCCGGCACCTGTGCAGCGAGTCCGGCGCCGACCCGCACGCCGCCTACGCCCAACTCGCCGAGCAATATCACGCCCCCAAACTACGCGGTCCGTTCAATTTCGAAGCGCGTCGCGACGCCGGTTTCGACGAAGCCGAATTGCGTGCGCTGGCGGGTCTGGACGACATCGATTCCATTCAAGCTGCCTCAAATCCCCGATGACCCCTCTCAAATCGCCCGTTTCTGAATTCGTCACCACGCGTGGCACGCGGCTGCACGTGCGCCGGTGGGGATCGCCCGGCGCGCCCATGCTGTTCATGCTGCATGGCTGGATGGATATTTCGGCTTCATTTCAATTTGTCGTCGATGCCCTCGCCGGCGACTGGCAGGTGATCGCACCCGATGCACGTGGTTTCGGGCTCTCGGACTGGCCGGTCGCGCGGGGTTTGAGCGGCCACTACTGGTTCCAGGACTATCTGGCGGATCTGGATGCGCTGCTCGACCACTACGACAACATTGCGCCCGCGTCGCTTCGTGGGGAGCCGGTGAACCTGATCGGCCACAGCATGGGCGCGAACGTTGTGTGCTTGTACGCGGGCGTGCGGCCGGAGCGGGTGCGGCGCGTGGTCGATCTTGAGGGGTTCGGCATGGCGGCCACGAAGGCGGAGCGTTCACCGGCGCGGCTCGGGCAGTGGCTGGACGATGTGCGTTCGCCGCCAACGCTTAACACCTACGCCACGCTCGATGACGTCGCCCAGCGGCTGATCCGCACGAATTCGCGCCTGCCGTTGGCGAAAGCGCGCTTTTTGGCCCAGCACTGGGCTGAGTCCGACGATACCGGCCGTTTCCATCTGCTCGCCGATCCCGCGCACAAAATGCGCGGGCCGTTGCTGTATCGGCTGGACGAGGTGATGGCCGTCTGGTCGAAGGTTCGGGCGAAAGTTTTGCACGTTGAAGCGCTGGCTTCGCCCACCCTGGCGATGATCGCGGGCGACGTTCCAATCGACGAATTCAAGCAGCGTTTCAAGGCGTTCACCGACTGGCGTGAAGAGATTATCGATCACGCCGGCCATATGCTTCATCACGATCAACCCGAACGGGTCGCGAGGCTGATTGAAACGTTCTGCACTTGAGCCAGACTGCGCTGAATCGTGTAATCGAACGATCGGTCAGCGGTAGAACCGGTTTGACGCGTTGCAGTAGAATGATCGGTAATTCCCAGAGTTTCCATGATGAACGCCGACCTGCATTGCCACTCCACCGTTTCTGACGGCCAACTCGCTCCAGCCGAGGTTGCCGCGCGCGCTCACGCGGGCGGTGTGACGCTGTGGGCGCTTACCGACCACGATCAGCTTGGCGGCCAGCGCGAGGCGCGAGAAGCGGCGCAAGCGCTCGGCATGAAGTATCTGGGCGGGGTGGAGATTTCGGTGACGTGGGCGGGGCGGACGGTGCATATCGTCGGGCTGAACGTGGATGCTGAAAACAAGGCGCTGATCGATGGCCTGGCAGCCACGCGCAGCGGCCGCCAGGCGCGCGGTGAGGCCATAGGCGAGGCGCTCGCCGACATCGGCATCCCGGGCGCGTATGAAGGTGCGCTGCTCTATGTAAATGATCCCGCCATGATCTCGCGTACGCATTTCGCACGCTATCTGGTCGAAAAGGGCTACGCGGCGTCGACGTCGGACGTGTTCTCGAAATATCTCGGGGACGGCAAGCCGGGTTATGTCGGCCATCGCTGGTCCAAACTGGCCGACGCTATGAAGTGGATCAAGGCAGCGGGCGGCGAAGCGGTCATTGCGCATCCGGGGCGCTATGATTTCTCGCAGATCGAATTCGCCGCTTTTTTCGATGAATTCATCCAGCTCGGCGGCCGCGCAATTGAAGTCGTGACCGGCAGCCATACGCCGGACCAGTATCGCGAATATGCGGAAGTCGCCCGGCGGTACGGCTTTCTCGCATCGCGCGGCTCGGATTTCCATGCGGCAGGCGAGGGGCGTATCGACCTCGGCCAGTTGCCTCCACTCCCCGCCGATCTCAAGCCCGTGTGGGAGTGCCTGGTTTAGATGGTGGATTGCGCCGGCTCATAGCCGGGCCGCGCGTTTAACCACTTTATTGAACCGGTTTAACGATCCCGTTTAATGGCTGCGCACGATCCTTGCGTCCATCCACTTCTGTTTGTCGCGCAACGGCGTGCATTTGCGGGTATTCTCGCGTGTTCGCATGGGGCCGCCCGGCGCTTTTCATCTGAAATCCGGCTGAGATGCAGCTTGAATTCGGTTTGAAGCTGCGAGTGTCATGCCCGGTGCGCAAAACATAAAATGCAACGCGTACGCCAAGCGCGTCGGCGCCGGTTTGCAGGCACTCCGGACAACCCACCTACGTCATCTGGTCATGTCTCAATTCTTTCGAATTCATCCTGACAATCCGCAGCCGCGCCTGATCAACCAGGCGGTGCAGATCATCAATGATGGCGGCATTGTCGCGTTGCCGACCGATTCCAGCTACGCGCTCGCGTGCCATCTCGACGATAAAAACGCCGTTGAGCGGATCCGCCGGATTCGCGGACTCGACGAGAAACAACTGCTCTCGCTGCTGGTGCGCGATCTATCGGAATTATCGAATTTTGCGATCGTCGATAACCGTAACTATCGTCTGATTAAATCGGTGACGCCGGGTCCTTACGTGTTCGTGCTGCAGGCGACGAAGGAAGTGCCCCGGCGCCTGTCGCACCCGTCGCGAAAGACGATAGGCCTGCGCGTCCCGAATCACGCGATCACGCTTGCGTTGCTCGAAGCGCTGGGTCAGCCGCTACTCGGCTCGACGCTGATCCTGCCGCCCGACACCCATCCGCTCAACGACGCCGAAGAGATTCGCCAGCGGTTGGAAAAACAGATCGACCTGGTCATCGACGCCGGTGCGTGCGCGATGGAACCCTCCACCGTGATTGACCTGACCGGCGACGAACCTGTGCTGGTGCGCCCCGGCCGTGGCAGTCTGGAACCCTTCGGTCTTACCGCTGAAAACGCCTGAAAACCCCGCACGATGACACAATAGACAGCGAGATTGCGTTCAGGCGAATAACGCTGGCGCAAACTCACTGTCTCGACGCTCGCGCCCCATTGCCCCTGGGCGAACGCCAAACCGTCCGCCAACGAGTGGCGCCACAACTGCTTGATACAATAGCGAGCTATGGATTCCTCCCTGATACAAACCATCGCGGTCTACGCGCTCCCCGTGATCTTCGCGATCACGCTGCATGAAGCCGCTCACGGTTACGCGGCCCGTCTGCTGGGCGACAACACGGCTTACGTGCTCGGCCGCGTGTCGCTCAATCCAATGCGTCACATCGACCCCGTCGGTACGCTTGCCATTCCGCTGATCCTGTATTTCGCCACCAGCGGCGCGTTTATGTTCGGTTATGCGAAGCCGGTGCCCGTGGCGTTCGGCAACCTGCGCAATCCGCGCTGGGGCAGCTTGTGGGTCGCGGCGGCCGGTCCTGCGAGCAATTTCGTCCAGGCGCTCATCTGGGGCGTGATCGCGGTGCTGCTGGCATCGTTTAACGTCAGCGAACCGTTTTTTACGCGCATGGCCGCGGCCGGCGTTGGCGTGAACCTCGTGCTCGGCGTGCTCAACCTTTTCCCCTTGCCGCCACTCGACGGTGGACGTGTACTGATGGCGCTGCTGCCCGTGCGCGCGTCGATCATGCTGTCGCGGCTCGAACCTTACGGCTTTTTCATCGTGATGGCACTTGTCATGACCGGCACTTTGACGCGTTTCTGGCTCGGGCCGCTGGTGAGCGCCGGGTATGTCGCGGTGTCGGCCGTCCTGAATCCCCTTGCCTCGCTCTTACAATAAATCCATGTTCCCTGACCGTATCTTCTCCGGCATGCGGCCGACCGGCTCGCTGCATCTAGGCCACTATCACGGCGTGCTCAAGAACTGGGTGCGGCTGCAGTCCGAGTACCCGTGCTTTTTCGCGGTCGTCGACTGGCATGCGCTGACGACCCACTACGAAACGCCTGAAGTTATCGAGAAGAACGTCTGGGAAGTGCTGATCGACTGGCTCGCGTCGGGCATCGATCCGGCGCAGGCCACGCTCTTCATCCAGAGCCGCGTGCCCGAACACGCCGAGCTTGCGCTGCTGCTCGGCATGAGCACGCCGCTCGGGTGGCTCGAACGCGTGCCGACCTACAAAGAGCAGATCGAGAAGCTGAAGGAAAAGGATCTGACCACGTACGGCTTTCTGGGTTATCCGGTGCTGATGGCTGCGGACATCTTGCTGTATCGCGGGTCACTCGTGCCGGTCGGCGAGGACCAGGTGCCGCACGTGGAGATGACGCGCGAGATCGCACGGCGCTTTAATTATCTGTACGGGCGTGAGGCGGATTTCGAAGAGAAAGCACTCGACGCCGCAAAGAAACTCGGCGGCAAACGCGCGAAGCTTTATCACGAACTGCGTGTCGCCTATCAGCAGGAAGGCGACGACGAAGCGCTCGAACAGGCGCGGGCGATGCTGCAGGAATCGCAGAGCTTGTCCATGAACGATCGCGAACGGCTGTTCGGATACCTGGAAGGCGCGCGCAAGATCATCCTGGTTGAGCCGCAGGCGCTGCTGACGGAAGCGTCACGCATGCCGGGACTCGATGGCGCGAAGATGTCGAAGTCGTATGGCAACACCATCGGCTTGCGTGAAGATGCCGAGACCATCACGAAGAAAGTGCGCACCATGCCGACCGATCCGGCGCGGGTTCGCCGCACTGATCCGGGCGATCCGGACAAATGCCCGGTGTGGCAACTGCATCAGGTCTATACCGACGAAACCACGCACAAGTGGGTGCAGACGAACTGCCGCAGCGCGGGCATTGGTTGCCTGGAATGCAAGCAACCGGTGATCGAAGGCATCTTGCGCGAGCAGCAACCCATGCTGGAACGCGCGCAGAAATACATGGACGATCCGTCGCTGTTACGCGCGATCGTGGCTGACGGTTGCGACAAGGCGCGCAAGTTCGCGGTGGAGACCATGCGCGACGTCCGCGACGCGATGGGCCTCTCGTATAACTGATGAATGACTGGTGATCGCGATGTCAACGCCTGAACCGTCAGCGACGCCACCCACGCCTCCTACACCACCGACCATCGCCAGTGCATGGATTGAGCAATGGTCGCATTTGGTGGAGCAGGGCGGCGCGGTACTCGACGTCGCGTCGGGCAATGGCCGCCATGCGCGTCATTTCGCGTTGCGCGGGCATTCGGTTTTGGCGCTGGATCGCGATGAAACCGCATTGGCAAGCCTCGCTACCGTGCAGCATGTCACCACGCGTTGTGCCGATCTGGAAAACGCAAGCTGGCCGCTGCAGGACGACGAGAAATTCGCCGCGGTCGTGGTGACGAATTACCTTCACCGCCCCTTGTTCCCCTATTTATTCGATGCCCTCGCACCGGGCGGCGTGTTGCTCTACGAGACCTTCGCGGTGGGCAACGAACGGGTTGGGTTCGGCAAGCCGTCGAATCCGGACTTCCTGCTCAATCCCGGCGAACTGCTGGACGCCGTATGCGGCCGGTTGCGGGTCATCGCTTATCAGGATGGTTTTATCAACGTGCCGCGCGCATCCTGCGTACAGCGCATCGTCGCTGCCGCCCCGTTGCGGCCCACGCCAACAGGCCTTACTGAACGTAACAATGCATCAGATCCCGTTCGTTACGTACTGCAGGGCTAATCCGCTACAATCGCGGTTTACCGACCAATTTCATAGCGTTTCATGACAAACGGAACACACGGCGGCATCCAGATCCGCGGCAGCATTCCTGCCATCGTCACCCCGATGCACGAGGACGGTAGTCTCGATCTGCCGGCGTTTCGAAAACTGATCGACTGGCATGTTGAAGAGGGCACGAATGGCCTCGTCGTAGTCGGCACCAGCGGCGAATCGGCCACGCTCTCAGTTGATGAACACATCCTGATGGTGAAAACCGCCGTCGAACACACGGCCAAGCGTTTTCCGATCATCGCCGGCGCGGGCGGCAACTCCACGTCCGAAGCGGTCGAGCTGGCAAAAGCGGCCAAGGAAGTCGGGGCCGACGCCACGCTGCAAGTAGTCCCTTATTACAACAAGCCGACGCAAGAAGGCATGTACCTGCACTTCCGCAAAATCGCGGAATCAGTCGACCTGCCCGTCATCCTGTATAACGTTCCGGGCCGGACCGTTGCCGACATGAACCACGACACCGTGCTGCGTCTTGCCGACGTGCCGGGCATCGTGGGCGTGAAAGAAGCAACGGGCAATATCGACCGTGCAGCCAACCTGATCAAGTACGCGCCCGCGCATTTTGCGATCTACAGCGGTGACGATCCGACCGCGATTGCATTGATGCTGCTCGGTGGCCACGGCAACATTTCGGTGACGGCGAACGTCGCGCCGCGAGCGATGAGCGAACTCTGCCGAGCGGCGCTTGCCGGCGACGCGATCACCGCCCGCAAGATTCACCTGAGCTTGCTGTCGTTGCACAAGCAGATGTTTTGCGAGTCGAATCCGATCCCCGCGAAGTGGGCGCTTGCTGCGCTTGGGCGCATGGAAAGCGGGATTCGCCTGCCGCTGACGCCGCTCGACGCGCGCTACCACGACGTCGTGCGCGACGCGTTGCGCGAAACAGGACTTCTGGCCTGACGGCCGGCAGCGGGGCGCATTTAAAACATGCTCCCGCTGCAATGCAGTGGTTTCGGCCTTATTACCGTTTGGCCAGCCAGCGAGTGTCATCAACCCGTCGTTCATCGACCCGTTCCCGGCTTAGCTTCCAGGCAACGCGCATTCAGCATCACGAAGGACCTCATGAAACGTTCCGCCTTATTCAATCACGCTCGCACCCTGAGCGTGCTGTCGCTTGGAATCGGCACGCTGATCTCGCTTGCCGGTTGTGACACCCTGAACGACTGGCTCGCGCCGGATCGGGTCAATTACAAGGGTGCTGAAACGGCGCCTACGCTGACCGTGCCATCGGACCTGAGCACAGGGGACATCAGCCAGCGTTATGCCGCACCGCCCAAGCTCAATACGCTTGGCGGCGCTGCTCCGCGCGCGCTTACACCCGCAGGCAATGCAACGGTCGGCGTGCCGACCCCGCAAGACCCGTTCGGCATGCACGTGGAGCGTGACGGCGATCGCCGCTGGCTCGTCGTCGATGGCCGTTCCCCCGACCAGCTCTGGCCGCAGTTGCAGGAGTTCTGGGAGGAGAACGGTTTCACGCTCAAGACCGACGCAGCAGCTACCGGCATCATGACGACCGACTGGGCCGAAAATCGCGCGAACATTCCTGACGACTGGTTCAGGAAGAGCATTGGCAAGCTGGTTGACTTCGCTTATTCATCGGGTACGCGCGATCAGTTCCGTACGCTGGTCGAGCGCGGTTCGAGCGGTTCCACCGACATTTCCATCAGCCACAGCGCAATGGAAGAAGTGTTGACGGGTCAGGACAAGACCTCGTCGAAATGGGTCGAGCGGCCGCGCAATCCCGCACTTGAAGCCGCGTTCCTCGCGAAGCTGATGGAGAAGTTCGGCCTCACCGACGCACAGGCCAAGCAACTGTTGACCGATGCACGCCCGGCGACCGCGACGGCCACGGTTGATACGGCGGGTGGTTCGTCCACGCTCGATCTCTCCGAGCCGTTCGACAGCGCCTGGTTGCGTGTTGGACTCGCGCTTGACCGGACCAACTTCACCGTCGACAACCGGGATCGCGCGAAGGGCCTGTATTACGTGCGCTTCTCGGACTCCATGCAGGAGTTGAAGAAGGACGGATTGCTCGGCAAGTTCTTTGGCGGCGGCACACCGAAGCCTTCACGCGAGTTCATGGTCAACGTGCGTCCGAAGGCCGACACGATTACGCAGATCGCCGTGGTCGATGCCAACGGGCAGGTGGATACATCGACTGACGCGCAGCGAATTGTCGCGTTGTTGCATGCGCAGTTGAACTAGGTTTTCACTCATGCGTTTTGCCAGTCTCGGCAGCGGCAGCGAAGGCAACGCGTTGCTGGTCGAGTCGGTCAGCGGCACGACTACCACGCGCGTGCTGCTCGATTGTGGTTTCTCCGCGAAGGAAGTCGAGCGGCGCCTCGCGCGGCTCGACGTGCGGGCAGACCAGATCGACGCCATTCTTATCACGCACGAGCACGTCGATCACATTGGCGGCGCGCTGACGCTGGCGCGCAAATGGTCTATTCCGTTGCACATGAGCTGGGGCACCGCACGCGCAGTCGGTGCCGATGACGCGCCGGTGGATCTCCGGGTCCTCTGGGGCGACGAGAGCGTGGTGGTAGGGGACCTGGAAGTGCTCCCCTACACTGTGCCCCACGACGCACGCGAACCCCTCCAGTACGTGTTCTCGGACGGCACAAGCCGTTTGGGCGTCCTGACGGATGTCGGGGGCGCTACTGCCCACATCACGAATGTACTGAGCGGTTGCGATGCGTTGGTGCTCGAATCGAATCACGATGCCGGGATGCTCGCGACAAGCCGCTATCCAGCGTCGCTCAAGGCGCGTATTGGCGGTATGCATGGACACCTGAACAACGACGCTGCAGCAGGGATTCTCGCCGCGCTCGATCGATCGAAGCTACGCCATCTTGTGGCCGCTCACCTGAGTCGGGAGAACAACTTGCCGGAGCTGGCCCAGGCGGCGCTCGCCGCCGTGCTGGGTGGGGCTGCGGCCGATGTCGTGGTGGCTACGCAAGCCGATGGGTTCGACTGGCTGTCGTTATAAATCTCTCTGCGTTTCCCTTTAGGCGCTGCGCGACGCGCTGCATAACCCGCGTGTAGATATTCAGCGTATTCACATCAAAACCAGCAGACGTAAAAAAACCGGCCCGAGGGCCGGTTTTTTCATAAGCCTCCCAGAGTGACATCCTGCGAGGCTTATTGCGGAGGCTTCGTTTTCAGCTAGATGAAACAGCTAAAAGAGCGAAAAACTAAGCCCCTGACTAGGTGCTTACTGGCTTGCGCCCGAAGCAGGAGCAGCTGCAGAAGCTGCGTCGGTTGCCGATGCAGCAGCCGCAGTTGCGTCGCTTGCAGCAGACGTAGCGCTCGAAGCTGCGTCGCTAGCCGAAGCTGCAGAATCCGAAGCAGCAGCAGCAGGTGCCGAAGCAGCCGAGGTATCGCTAGCAGCGCCCGGAGCAGCCGTATCGCTAGACTTGTTGCATGCAGCAAGAGCAACAGCAGCCAACAGGGATGCTACGAGGAGAGATTTCTTCATGATCACGTCCTTTTATGGTTAAAGGTAAGCAACAGCGCAAAGTACCGGTAATGTGTGCTCCAACACCGACCCGGGCCGTTGTGGACTCACATTATGTATGTCTGTGAGACTTCCTACGGCTTGGGCGGAAATTATATGCACTTTCGTATCGACCGTCGATAAATCAGGGGACAATACGTTGTCTTTCTCATACATTTCAACCCACGGAACAGCAAGACAGGCCAAACACTAGGCGTTTGCGTCGACTTGTATCCAGCCCGCACAATACCACTCGTGTAGTAGCACTGTCATTGACGAATCGCCTGAGAGTGTTACAAAGCGTTTCCCCTCCAAATACCGTTTGTCGGCGAGTTCAGGGAGCCATTTCTTGAGCTTTCCCGACATTAAATCCTGCTCGCCATTCATAAAATAAGCGTGCTTGTCATAAAGCAGCACAGTCTTTTTATCGAGCTTCAAACCAGACTGTTTCGCGCGTTCGATAAACCGATCCTCATTCAAAGGGCGTCGCGGCGGATCGAATACAACATTCGGCTTCGGTTCGCTCAGGTACGTGCCGAGAAATGAAGCGACATCTTTTTCATTCCATTCGATGTTCGCAAGGATCGCGCCAACCCGTTCGATCATGAGCGGTGGCAGCAACGCCGGATGGCTGACCGCCGGCTGGGCCGGGTCGCGGTAGCGTTGCGCGCCATCTTTGGCACGCTTCGCACTGCCGCTGAGGGCGTCGTCCAGCCGCTCCGCAAGGTGATACAGGAACTGGCCTGACAGTTCGCTTGCAGAAGGCGCCCGGAATCCGATAGAGGCGGTCATGCACTCGCCTTCTGCCACGCCGTCATGGGCAATATGGGGCGGCAAGTAAAGCATATCGCCCGGTTCCAGCACCCACTCCTCGTCCGCTTCGAAGTGCTGTAAAACTTTCAACGGCAACCCCTCTTTTAGCGAGAGATCGCGCTGCGCGCCAAAGCGCCAGCGTCGTTTGCCGTGGATCTGCAACAGGAAGACGTCGTAGGAATCGAAGTGCGCGCCCACGCCGCCGCCGTCGGTGGCGTACGAAATCATGAGGTCGTCGACGCGGGCGTCGGGGATAAAACGGAAGCGGTCCAGCAGCGCGCGGGCACGGTCGTCGTGCAGGTTCACGCCTTGCACGAGTAATGTCCAGTCACGCTTTTTCACAGATGGCAACTCATCGGGAGAAAAAGGCCCGTGCTCCATTGCCCAGGACTTGCGAAAATACGTGATGAGGCGCGATTCTGCGTCTTCGCTATCGGCGAGTTCGAAAAGTTCGTCGCGCGATAGCGGCGCCTGGATGTCAGGAATCGCCTGACGGATCAGCAGCGGCTTTTTCTGCCAGTACCGGCGCATGAATTGCGCAGGCGTGAGGTTACCGAGCAGGGTTGCAGGTTCGTCGGGAAGCGGCACCGCGAAAGGACTTGAGGGAACGTTAGGGGACCGCGCTGGCATCGTATAATTGAGGCTTGTATCTTGGAGAATCCAATGAAAATCGCAAAAGACACCGTCGTATCAGTAGCCTATAAGCTCTCGGACGCTCATGGCAATCTGATCGAGGAAAGCGACGAGCCGATGGTCTATCTGCACGGCGGCTATGATGGCACGTTCCCCAAGATCGAGGAAGCACTCGACGGTCAGGAAGCAGGCTATCAAACCCAGTTGCAGCTCGAACCGCAGGATGCGTTCGGTGAGTACGATCCCGATCTCGTAAAAGTCGAGGCGCGCGGCCGGTTTCCGGAACCGCTCGAAGTCGGCATGCAGTTTGAAGGCACACCGGAAGACGGCGAGGACGAGCTCGATTCGCTGATCTACACGGTCACCGACGTGGCGGAAGATAAAGTCGTGCTCGACGGCAATCATCCGCTGGCGGGCATGGCGCTGCGTTTCGCGCTCGATGTCCAGGAAGTCCGCGAAGCGACCGAGGACGAGAAGGAACATCAGCACGCGCATGGCCTCGACGGTATCGAAGTCCTCGACGAGGACGACGAAGAGCCGGGCAAGGACGCTGGCCCGACCTTGCATTGAGGCGTGTGTAGAGGTTGAGTCAAGGGATGTGAAACGAGGCGCAGGCAGGTTGCTGCGCCTCGTTTCATTTCGTGCGGTTGATCCGTAAGCGGTGCTATTTATTGCCCCGTGCCTGCGGCCGATACGCTGCTCGCCGGACTCGCCGGACTCGCCGGACCCGAAGGCACGGGCAGAATCGGCGGCAGGTTGGCGGGCGAGTTCAAGTTCAGGTTCGGCGGCACTGAAGATGCGGACGTGCCAGTGTCCGGTTGCAGCGCCGGCGCGGAGCGTTGCACGGGTTGCGCTGGTTGAGCCGGCTGCACTGGCTGCATCTGCTGGAAGAACGATGAAGGCCCGGAGGACTCGTTTTCAATGCCGGGTATCGAAGCAGGCGAGGAGGAAGGCGACGAGGGCGAAGGTGCCGACGAAGGTATTGGCGAGGACCCGGGCGCGGTCGGCGCGGACGCCTGGCCGGGTGCCACTTGTCGCACGATCACGTCGCGCACGCGCACCCGAAAGGGCGGCCGCCATGCAAAGTCGGACTCCACTTCAAGCCATTGCGATTGCGGTTTCTTCAAGCCGATCGTGATGCGCGTCAGATTGCCCACCACCGCGCCTTTGTCGTTGCGCAGCGGCTGGTCGATGCGAAAACCCTTGGCTATCGGCGTATCCGACGTGTGGATCACGATCACAGGTCCGCGAAACAATTCGGCCGCCTTGACCAAGCTGCGCTTGAGTTCGAGAAAACCATCGCGTGATGTATCGCCGCGAGAAAAGTGCAGCCATGCGAAACGATCACGGCGCTCGTAACGCGCGAAGTCGGGGTCACCCTGCAGGATCACGACGACCGCGCGCATCTCCGAACGTCGCGCGGTTTCAACTGCATGTTCGAGCCAGAACGCATTGGCGACGGAGCGATCCTCGAATTCTCCATTGCGCCCCCCCGCGCTCAGATAGTGATTGTTCGGCGCGGGTGCGTTCAAGCCGATGAATGCGACACCGTCGGTTTGCCATCGGACATTTTCGCGGAACGGCCGAAAGCGCGCGACATCGCTTTCGCGAATCACGTTCATAGGCGTCTGACCGAGCGAACTCGAGTCGCCGAACAACAACTGTCGGATGAAATCCAGCCGCTCGACCGGATCGTAACTGCCCGCTTGCGCGCTTCCACAAGATGCCCAGTCGTTGCCGCCGGGGAGTAGGACGACGGGTTTGCGAGAGCTATCGAAGATTTGCTGACGCGTGTCGTAAAGCGAATCGCGGCACGGCTCCGTTTCGCCTTTGAGGTCGCCGTCGTAGACGATGAACGACGTGTTCCGTTCTTGTCCGATAGCGTTGAGCAGATGCTGGAGCGCAGTTTCGCCGGCGGGTTTGTCGAGGACGTTTGACGCGATCGCGAATGTCAGTGGCGTAGGCGGTGCGAGTGGCGGTGCTTCAGCTTGGGCGCGTTGCGGTCTTCCGCTCAGCAGGAAGAGGGCACTTAATCCAGTAACGATGACGCGGGTGCGCACCCTGCGTCGCGCGCTCGGCCAGCCGGTGGCAAAGTCCGTCTTAACGCGACGCATCCGGAGCGTTCGACGCCAGCTCATGTAGTTCGTAGAGCAAATCGAGTGCGTCGCGTGGGCGTAATTCGTTCGGATCGATTGCGCGCAGCCGGTCAAGCGCGGGGTGCGGCTGCGCCTCGACCGGTTCGTCATGTTCGTGGGCGTCAGGGATTTCAACAACAGGGGCTGCGAACAGGTCGAATTGCGGTGACGGCTGGCCGATCGACTGCTGCTCCAGATGCGCCAGGTGTTTCCTTGCGGCCTTGATGACAGCCGGTGGAACGCCTGCCAGTTGCGCGACTTGCAAGCCGTAGCTCTGGTTCGCCGGACCTTCGTTCACGGCGTGCAGGAACACGATGCCGTGGTCATGTTCGACCGCCGACAAATGCACGTTTGCAGCGTGAGCGAACTCGGCCGGCAACTGCGTCAGTTCGAAATAATGTGTCGCGAACAACGTATGGCAGCCGTTATGCGAGAGCAGATGGCGCGCGATGGCCCATGCGAGTGCGAGACCGTCGAACGTGGACGTGCCGCGGCCGATTTCGTCCATCAGCACAAGACTCGACGGCGTGGCGTCGTTGAGAATGGCCGCCGCTTCCGTCATCTCGACCATGAACGTGGAACGGCCGCCAGCGAGGTCGTCGGCGGCGCCGATGCGTGTGAAGATCCTGTCGATGGGTCCAAAGCACGCGCGTTTCGCGGGCACATAGCAGCCCACATAAGCGAGCAACGCGATCAACGCGGTCTGACGCATGAACGTCGACTTACCGCCCATGTTTGGCCCGGTGATCAGCAGCAGCTTGCGCTCGGTATTCAAGGAACAGTCATTGGCGATGAACTGCTCGACCTGCGCTTCCACTACGGGATGCCGTCCTTGCTCGATATCGACACCTGCATCGCCCGCGAATGACGGTGCGATCCAGTCGAGCGCGAGCGCCCGCTCCGCGAACGCGCCGAGCAAGTCGAGCTCCGCGAGCGCCGCCGCTACGCGCTGGCAATCGCCAATGTGCGGCAGCAGCGTTTGCAGCAGTGCGTCGTAGAGCATGCGCTCACGGGCTAACGCCCGGTCCTGTGCGGACAACGCCTTGTCTTCGAAGGTCTTCAACTCCGGCGTGATGTAACGCTCGGCGTTTTTCAGCGTCTGGCGACGGCGATAATCATCTGGAACCTTGTCCGTCTGACCGCGCGTGACTTCGATATAAAAGCCATGCACCTTGTTGTATTCGACCCGCAGGTTCGCGATGCCTGTTCGTGTGCGCTCACGCGTTTCCAGGTCGATCAGGAACCGGTCGCAGTTCTCGGAGATATCGCGAAGCTCGTCGAGGTCGGCATCGTAACCGCGCGCGATCACGCCACCGTCGCGGATCAGCGCCGCGGGTTCGGGCGCGATTGCGCGGCTCAGCAAGGCGTGGCATTCAGGCGGCGGCTCAAGCGATATATCGATACGTTCAAGCGATGCCGCATTCATCTTCACGGCGGCAAGCCGTTCGCGCAGTTGGGGCAGTGCCGCAAAGGTATCGCGCAGGCTGGAGAGATCGCGCGGCCGGGCCGACAGCAGCGCCAACCGTCCCGTAATCCGTTCGATATCCGAAATCTGCCGCAACGCTGCGCGCAAACCGTCCAGGCTCGCGGTGGCGGGCGCGTCGAGCAATGCGCCAATTGCACGCTGCCGGCTTTGCGCGATGGTGAAGTCGCGGGGCGGATGATGCAGCCAGTGCCGCAGCAGCCGGCTGCCCATAGTCGTGCAGCATGTGTCCAGCAGCGAGCACAAGGTGGGGGATTCCGTGCCGCGCAGGGTCTCGGTCAGTTCAAGATTGCGACGTGTGGCCGGATCGAGTCCGATGTACTCCGACTCGTACTCCACCTTCAGGCTGCGCACGTGCCGCAGTTGCTGGCCTTGGGTGGCGGCTGCGTACAACAGCAGCGCCCCCGCGGCGCCGCACGCGCAGGTCAGCGAGTGCGCGCCGAAGCCGTCGAGGCTGGCGACATCGAGTTGCTCACGCAGACGTTGCGTGCCCGAGTCGATATCGAAATGCCACGCGGGCGCCCGTGTTGTCGCTCCCACGTTCGGCACTTCGAACGGCGCGTTGGCCGTGGAAAACGAGTCGGCGATCAGCGTTTCCGCCGGGCGAATGCGCTCGAGCGCCGCGCTCAACTGATCGGGCGCGACTTCGGCGAGGCGCAATGCGCCGCTCGCCAGGTTCAGCCACGCCAAGCCGACGCTCGTGAGCACGCCGCGGCGGTTATGCGCCGGGCAAAGCGCGAGCAGGAAGACGTCGTTTTTGTCCGAGAGAAGCGCGGCATCAGTCAGCGTTCCGGGCGTGACTACACGCATGACCTTGCGTTCGACCGGTCCCTTCGAGGTCGCCGGATCGCCGATCTGCTCGCAAATAGCGACGGATTCGCCAAGTTTCACGAGCTTCGCCAGATATTGCTCGCACGAATGATGGGGGATGCCGGCCATCTTGATCGGATTTCCGCCTGACGCGCCGCGTTGCGTGAGCGTGAGGTCGAGCAGGCGCGAAGCTTTGACGGCGTCGTCGAAGAATAGCTCGTAGAAGTCGCCCATCCGGTAAAACACGAGCGTGCCGGGATGCTCCCCTTTGATGCGGAGGTACTGCTGCATCATGGGAGTATGGTGCGACAGATCGACGGCGACGCCGAGTTCCTGCGCGGCGGGGCTCAAGCCTTGAGCGGTAGACGAAACGGAGATATGCGTACCCATCTTGCGTGCGTGAATGTGCGAAAGTCCTAAGGGCACGAGTGTACCGCGTCGGCTGGTCGTGGGAATGTCGGCGGAATGGCTAACGCGGGAGCGGGCGCAATTTCTGATGCGCGTGCAGACGTTGAAGTGGACGTTGAAGTGGGCGTTGAGAAGCGCGCGTCCAAAAGCAAAAACGCCGGCATGCCGGCGTTTTTGCTTGACCTCGAATCTACCCTTGAATTCTAACCTTCGAATCTAACGCAAGACCGATCAGGAGCGTCCCGCCAGGAATCCGACCAGCAGTGCGAGTCCTGCCACCGCGCCAAGCGTATGCCACGGCTTGTCGTGAACGAATTCATCGGCGTAACCGGCGGCGTCGTTCAGCCGTCCTGCAATGGCGGAAGACGAGCCGTCGAACTGGGCGCGCGCCGTCTTCAGCTTGGCTTGCAAGTCTTTGCGCAGCTTGTCCACGTCGATGTCTTTCGCATCGCGGATGGAACTGTCGAGTTCGTCGAGCAGGCCGCGCAACTGCGTGCTGGCGGTATCGACCGCGTCGCTTGCGCCCTGAACCGCGCGATGGCCCACTTTGGCCGCGCCATTGATGTTGCTATCGAGTGTGGAACGTGTGAACAGACCCATTTGCAGCTCCTTTGACGTGTCGTTTGTTTATTTCAACCCACGCACTCCGCGAAGAGCGCGACTCTTTGCCGGCCGAACAAAGCATGCAGCAGATTCTGTTCCTGCACTCTAATCCCGTTCATTCTGTCACTCTTCAACCAGCGCGCCCAGATCCACCGTCCGCTCATTGCGTGCATGGCGCCGCATGGCAAGCCCCATCATCAGGCAGATAAACACGCCAAACACCACGATAATCCATTCCACGGGCAGACTGGTCGTCAGCAGAAGCGCATATGCGCCGAGCATCGATAAAACGGCAAGGTTCTGGTTGAAATTCTGAACCGCGATGGATGCCCCGGCGGACAACAGCGTCGCACCGCGATGCTGCAGGATCGCATTCATCGGCACGATGAAAAAGCCCGACAGCGCGCCCAGCAGAATCATCAGCGGATACGCGCCCAAAATATAAAGTGGCGCGAACAGCGGGCCGATATGCACGCCGGAACCCGCCGGAAACAGGTCCTTGTTGTAGAACGCCATGCCGACAGCTACAGCGCCCGTCACCACGCCGATCGGCAGGACCTTGAGCGAACTGCGCAACGGCACCCACGCGGCGGCCGCGCTTGCGCCAATCGCAATACCCAGGCCCGTCACGCCCTGCAACACAGCCGCTTTCGATAACGACAATCCCAGATTCGCCGCTGCCCATTTAAGCACCAGCAGTTGCAGCGTGACCGCCGCGCCCCACAGCAAGGTGGTGACCCACAACGCGATCTGCGCCAGCTTGTCGCTCCATAACACCTTGAATGCATGGATGAAATCGCCGACGAGCTTCGAGGGTTCCTTCAGCCGGTTAGGGTATCGCGCGCCGGTATCCGGAATGCCGATATTGATCACCGCTGCCGCGGCATAGACGACCATGACGGCGAACATGGCGGCATCGGCGGCCGAGCGAATCAGGATCAGGTGCGCGCCGCTGACAAAATGTTGAACATATTGGCTGACCAGCGCACCGCCGACTACAGTACCGAGAATCGTCGATCCGACTGTTGCCGACTCAAGCCACGCGTTGGCCGGGATGAGCTTTTCGGGCGGCAAAAGCTCGGTGAGGATGCCGTATTTCGCCGGGGAATACGCTGCTGCGCCGAGACCGACCACGCCGTAAGCGATCATGGGGTGCACGCCGAGGATCATCAGCGCGCAGCCGCCGGCCTTCAGCGCGTTGGAGACGAACATGACGTAGCGCTTCTGGATGGAATCGGCGAATGCACCCACGAACGGCGCGAGCAGCACGTACGAGATCGTGAAGAAAATCTGCAACAGCGGCGTGACCCACGACGCGGAATGCATCACCGAAAGCATCGCGATGGCGGCGATCAGCAGCGCGTTGTCGGCGAGCGACGAAACGAACTGCGCGGCAATGATCGTATAGAAGCCTTTTTTCATTGGACGGAGAGGACGGCGGCAGAAAAGGGTGAGGAATATCGCGAACGGCGAGCAGGACACTTTAGCGGAGCCGGCGAGGACGCGCAGAATTGCACGGGAACGCGAGGCTTTCGGACGCTTGCAGCGTGTTTTGGAAGCGGTCCCACGGCGGCCGCGACGGTGCGTGTGGAGCGTGAACTGGTGTACGGCGTGCTCAAACAAAAAAGGCGGCCGAAGCCGCCTGTTTCAACCCATCTACTCAACCGTCACGCGCTTTGGCGCGTCGTGGTGAACGGATCGAGGATCTTGATCATCTGTGCGTAGACCTTCGGATTGCCCGCTACGATCTCGCTCTTGTGCAGGAAGTCCGATTCGCCGGTGTAGTTACCCACCAGGCCGCCCGCTTCGGTGATCAGCAAGCTGCCCGCCGCCACGTCCCATGCATTGATGCCTTGCTCAAAGAACGCATCGAGCCGACCGGCTGCCACATTCGCCAGATCCAGTGCGGCGGCGCCCGGGCGACGCAAGCCGGCACAGGCTTCAGTCATCTGCGAGAAAAGTTTCGCATACGCGTCGAGGCCCGAGCCGTCGCGGAACGGGAAACCCGTGCCGACGAGTGCGTCGCCGAGGCGATCCAGTTTTGCCACGCGAATGCGCCGCTCGTTCAGGTAAGCGCCGCTGCCGCGCGACGCGGTGAACAGGTCGTTGCGAGTGGGGTCGTACACCACCGCTTGCGTGATGATGCCCTTGTGGGCGAGCGCGATGGAGACGCAGTAATACTGGAAGCCGTGGATGAAGTTGGTCGTGCCGTCGAGCGGATCGATGATCCACTGGAACTCCGAGTCCTTGTCCTGCGCACCGGATTCCTCAGCGAGGATGGAGTGCTTCGGATAAGCGGTGGTCAGCGTTTCGATAATCGCTGCCTCGGAGGCCTTGTCGACTTCCGTCACGAAGTCGTTGTGCTGTTTTTTGCTGACCTGAATGCGGTCCAGGTCCAGCGACGCACGATTGATGATCTGTCCGGCGCGGCGAGCGGCCTTGACAGCAATATTGAGCATCGGATGCATGAAAATAGTCCTTTGGCCGGCGGCTGTGCCCCACGCATACGCGAGAAGTCTCAACCCCGAACGGAAAACGGCCCAAACCAGCGGGCAAACACGACGTAGGTCGACGGCAACGAATTGAAGAAGAGCGGGGCGCGTGCCTTCTTTGAACCTGCAATAGCGCCGGATTACAGCGACTTGCAACAGCGGACACACGCGAATGGGCTATTTTACCCGAGTCGGCCGCCGGCGCGTCATGCTTGGCGGAGCTTATGTCGCTGGTTAGTCGCCGGATAGGCCGTGCGGCGATACCATGACGTCTCTTTCAACCTTCTGGCAAGCGTTTCCCCTTGGACCTGAACCCCTCATCAAACTCCCCTGATCGCCCGGACGACGGTTTTGCGTCAACCCGCTTCGTGCTGGTCGAGCCAAGCCACCCCGGCAATGTCGGTGCAGCCGCGCGCGCGCTCAAGACGATGGGATTCTCCCGGCTGGTCGTCGTCGCGCCGAAAATCGCGTTCGTCACGCGCGAGCCGGAAGCGATCGCGATGGCAAGCGGCGCCGACGACGTGCTTGCATCGGCGCGAGTGGTCGAAACACTCGCCGACGCCCTGACGGGCGTGCACTGGTCGATCGCGCTGACGGCGCGTTCGCGGGAATATGGGCCGCCGCAGATGGCGCCGCGCGCCGCGGCGGAGAAGGCCTGCGAGTTCCAGAGCCGGGGGCCGGGCGAGCATTCGGGCGCCATTGCGCTTGTCTTCGGTAACGAGCGCGTGGGCTTGTCGAATGCCGACGTGGAGCGCTGCAGCGCGCTCGCGCATATTCCGGCGAATCCCGCCTATAGCTCGCTGAATCTGGCGCAGGCGGTTCAGGTTCTGGCCTACGAACTGCGGCTGGCGCTGCTCAGTCGCGCGGACGTCATTCCCGCCATTGCCGCGACGGCGAGCCTGCCAACGGCGGGTCCAAGCGCGTCCAGTGACGAGATAGAAGGCATGTACGCGCATCTGGAACAGGCGCTGGTCGAACTCGATTTCCTCGATCCGGCCAATCCGAAGAAACTGATGTCGCGGCTTCGACGGCTATTTTCGCGCTCGGGGCTGGAGCACGAGGAGGTGAACATCCTGCGAGGTATCGCCAAGCATATTCTTCTAAAGATCAAGCGATAAGAAGGCTTAGGACGCGTCGAAATAGCAAGAAGGCAGTGATTTTCTCCCACCGGGCACCGGCGACGACAAATCGCGCGCTGCCTGCGTTCGACGCTTCCTTAACCCCTGACCGCATTGCCAGCGGGGGCATCGCAGCGAATTTCCACGGCGCGTCCTACAATCTGCGAAAACCAACTATCGATTCCCGAATCCGTGCTGAGCCGCGCGTTCGAAAATCGGCACCCCGGTCACCCACAGAGCCACCGCCATGTTCAATCGACTCCGCGAAGACATCGCCGCCATCCGCGAGCGCGATCCTGCCGCTCGCAGCGCCTGGGAAGTCGTGACGTGTTATCCGGGCTTTCATGCTGTCGTCCTGCACCGGATCGCGCATGCTTGCTGGCGCGCGGGCTGGCGTTGGCTCGGGCGATTTGTCTCGCAGTTCGCGCGTTTCATGACGGGCATCGAGATCCATCCCGGCGCGACGCTTGGACGGCGGGTGTTCATCGATCACGGCATGGGCGTGGTGATCGGCGAAACGGCGGAAATTGGCGATGACTGCACGATCTACCAAGGCGTGACGCTTGGCGGCACGTCGCTCGCGCGCGGCGCGAAGCGGCATCCGACGCTTGAGCGCGGCGTGATTGTCGGGGCGGGCGCGCAAGTGCTCGGCGGGTTCACGGTCGGCGCTGAAGCGAAGATCGGGTCGAACGCGGTAGTGGTGAAGCCGGTTCCGGCGGGCGGAACGGCCGTGGGTAATCCGGCGCGCGTGGTCATGCCGGCGACCATCAAACCCTCGCAAAAAAATTTGGGTGTGCCTGAGCGCGCGGCGTTCTGCGCATACGGCATCACGCCGAACGCCGATGATCCCGTGTCGCTGGCTATCCACGGCTTGATCGATCACGCGTCTACGCAAGCGCATCGTGTGGATGAGATTGTTGCGGCGCTTGAGAAACTGGGCACGCGCATAGATGCGATCAGCGGCCTCGAAGATGCCGCGTTCATCGATCTAAAGCGTCTCTCCGATGCAATGAAAGGCGAAGCAGCGCGGCGTTGAACGAGAGGGCGGGTTTCTATCGGGCATTGGCACGTAAGCACAAAAGCGAGAAACCCCCTCCCGCCTAAGCTCACTCCAGCGGTAACGCCCGAATCCCTTCGGCGTCCACGCGCAGATATCCGCCGCGTGGCTCGCCGTGATCCAGTTCCCAATCAGGCATGACCCAGCGAACGCCATCCCGTTCCCTGTGATGCGCGGGCAAATGCGTGTGGCCGTGGATCATCGTGTGGGTGCCGGTGCTCACAAACAGCTGCGCCACTGCCTGGCGCGTCACGTCATATTTCTCCTGCACCGGACGCATCCTGCCGTCTTCGCTGGTCGATCGCATGCGCTCCGCAATCGATAAACGCAGCTTCAACGGCAAACTCAAGAACAGTTGTTGCGCGACCGGGTTACGCGCAAACCGGCGAAAGCGCTGATAGGCGGGGTCCGCTGTGCAAAGCGCATCGCCATGCGCCACCACAATGCGCGTGCCGAATGCCGTGATGACAAACGGATCGGGCAACGCCAACGCCCCGGCGGCTCGCATGAAACGCTTGCCGAGCAGAAAATCGCGGTTGCCGTGCATCACATACAACGCAATACCGCGTTCGGACAAGGTATGCATCAACGCCGTCATGCGCCTCGCGAATGCTGCGCGCGGCCCGGGCACTGCTGCATTCAGCACGTCGTCGCCCACCCAGAATTCGAACAGGTCGCCGAGGATGAACACCGAGTCGGCATCGTTCGCCGTCACCTCGATGAAATGCTCGAACGCCGCCACCGTGTTTGGAATGGCGTCGCTCAAATGGAGATCGGAAATGAAAAACAGCGGGCGCGCTGTATCTTTCGCGCCCGCTGTTTCGGCTGTTTCGATCACGCTGTGCGTCGAGTCGGTCATTCCCCGGCGACGACAGCCTTTTCGATCACGACGTCATCCACCGGCACGTCCTGATGAAAGCCCTTCGAGCCCGTCTTGACCTTGCGGATCTTGTCGACGATATCGAGGCCATCCACGACCTTGCCGAATACCGCGTAACCCCAGCCTTGTGGCGACGGCGACGAGTGGTTCAGGAACTCGTTGTCACCCACGTTGATGAAGAACTGCGCGGTGGCCGAATGCGGGTCGTTGGTGCGCGCCATGGCGACGGAACCGTGCTCGTTCTTCAGGCCGTTGTTTGCTTCGTTGTCGATCGGTGCGTCCGTCGGCTTTTGCTTCATGCCCGGTTCGAAACCGCCGCCCTGGATCATGAAACCGTCGATCACGCGATGGAACACCGTGTTGTCGTAGTGGCCTTTCTTGACGTAGTTCAAAAAGTTTTCGACTGACTTGGGAGCCTTCTCAGTGTTCAGCTCGATCTTGATGATGCCGTGATTCGTATGCAGTTCGACCATGATGTGTTCCTTTCCTTTTCAAGAGTAGATGGAGCAATACGCGATGCGCACGGCGTATGCCTGCTTCATGCCTGCTTCATGCGTGCCCGCCACGAAGGCGAGCGGCTACGACTTGTTCCCCGGGCCTGGGCTTGACAGGCTCATTGCCCTGCTGATTCCCACGCTTGATTTCCGCACGATTACTTCCGGACGATCACTTCCCGACGACAGTAGCCGACTGGATCACGACGTTCGTTTGCGGCACATCGCCCATCGGGCCGCGCGTGGTAGTCGGCGTGCCTTCGATCTTCTTCACTACGTCCATGCCCGCGACCACCTTGCCGAACACGGCATAACCGTTGCCGTCGCCGTTGGGGTAATCGAGGCCGGTGTTATCGACCGTGTTGATGAAGAACTGCGAGGTTGCCGAATCCGGATCGCTCGTGCGGGCCATCGCGAGCGTGCCGGTCGCATTCTTCAGGCCGTTCTTGCTTTCGAGCGGGATGGGCGCGCGCGTGGGCTTCTCAGCAAAGCTCGTCGTGTAGCCGCCGCCCTGAATCATGAAGCCCGGAATCACGCGATGAAAAATCGTGCCGTTGTACTGGCCTGACTTTACATAGTCCAGGAAGTTGGCGACGCTTTTCGGCGCCTTCTCAGGATACAACTCAACCTTGATGTCGCCTTGTGAAGTCTTGAGCAGCACGGTCGGGTGAGCAGCAGTCTGCGACGACTGAGCGAAGGCGGGCGCCTGGGCAATGAGTGCAGCGCTGCCGAGCGCCAACAACAAACTTTTCATGAGCAATCGATCCTCTGGTTGGAGCAGCTACGGGTGAAGACTTGTCGAACGTTCACACATTTCGATGCGTGGCTGTCTGAACGTTCGATCCTGCCGGATTATCGGATTATGGATTCGTGGGCGCGAAATAAGGCGTGGTGGAGAGCGGCACGCTGGGTCCGGCGAACGGCGAGTAAAGCGGCGATGACATGTCGTAGGACGTAGTGCCTGACGAGGTGCCCGACGTACTACTCGACGCCGGCGCGGTCCAGTCGTTAGACGTTGCACTCGACGAAGACGCCGCGGACGACGATGACGCCGCCACCGGCGCCGAAGCGCCCGATACGTGCGAGGCACCCGACGCGGCCGCCGCAGCAGCAGCTTCCGGACGACGTCGTGGCGGCGGCGAGACGATCTTCTGAATGTCGCCCACGCGCTGCGCCGTCAACGGACTCTTCGACCCAAGCCCCTGCGCCCGTTTATACGATTCGCTCGCGAGCCGCAGATAAAGATCGCCAAGATTTTCGTATGCCAACGCGTAACTCGGATTCGCCTTCGTCGCGGTTTCGAGCGCGACGCGTGCTTCATCGTAGCGGCCCTTCTTGGCGTAGAGCGCGGCAAGATTGTTATACGGCTCAGGCAGTTCCGGATAGGCTTGCGTAAGCTCGGTGAACGCAGCGATGGCTTCGTCGTCCCGGTTCAAACGCGCGAGTACGGTCGCACGCTTGAACTTGGCCTGCACGTCGCGCGGGTTGGTCTTCAGGCGTGCGTCGAGCTGCGCGAGCGCGCTTGGCCATTGCTTCTGCGAAATAGCCAGGTCGATAGCCGGCGTGTCGTCCGCGGTAGCGGTGGAGACTTGTGCAAGCGCCGGCGTAACCGCCAAAAACGCTGCGCCAAGGCCGAATGTGACGGTTGCAAGGGCGGTCGCCGCTAGCTTGGCAACGCTTGATGCGCGGCCGCTTGAAGGTTTCATAGGCTCTGGTCTGGATGTTATACTCCGACCCATTCTAACAAAACGTCTGCAACGTTCCGCTGAACGTCCAGACAGTCTTTACGCCACTCGCGGCCGCCCCCGTTTTGATCGCAGCGTGACCGTCATGTTTCTCGTGATGGCGCGCACGGTTCCCAGCGCTTCAAGTCCGAAGCCGGGCCGGGTCAAACATGTTGAACGTGCTGGAACTTGCTGGAACGTGTCACATCGCTGATGTTCGCGTCGACATCGTTCTTGTTGCTGGTTCAATTGTCGTTCTCGATGTTGCTCTTGTTTCACGGCTACCTGTAGCATGGGTCGCAGCAGTGCAGAAAGCACCGTTGTCACCGTTCATATTGGCAGCCAGAAACGAATGCGAACGAGCGCGGACATGCAGCACGCCGTCACAACATTGGCCAGCAGTCGAAATACGGATGTCCCGGCCCACGCACCATCGCTTATGAACTCATTGCGCATCTACAACACGCTCGCGCGTGACAAGCAACCTTTTGTGCCGCTCCGTGCCGGAGAAGTGCGCATGTATGTTTGCGGAATCACGGTGTATGACTATTGTCATGTCGGGCACGCACGCATGATGATCGTGTTCGATATTGTCCAGCGCTGGCTTCGCACGCTCGGATACAACGTGACTTATGTGCGCAACATCACAGACATCGACGACAAGATCATTCGCCGCGCGGTGGAAAACGGTGAATCGATCAAGGCGCTGACGGGACGATTCATCCAGGCCATGTATGACGACCTCGATGCGCTCGGCGTGGCCCGTCCTGATCTCGAACCCCGTGCGACCGATTTCGTTCCGCAGATGCTGGGCATGATCCAGACGCTCGTGCAGAACGGTTACGCGTATCAAGGGAAAGACGGCGATGTGAACTATGCGGTGCGCAAGTTCGAGGGCTACGGCAAGCTGTCGGGCAAGTCGATTGAAGACCTGCGCGCGGGCGAACGTGTGGCGGCAAACGACGCCAAACAAGATCCGCTCGACTTCGTATTATGGAAGCGCGCGAAGGAAGGGGAGCCGCCGGACACGGGCTGGGACTCGGCATGGGGACGCGGCCGGCCGGGCTGGCATATCGAATGTTCAGCCATGGGATGCACCTTGCTGGGCGATCGCTTCGACATTCACGGTGGCGGCCAGGACCTGCAGTTTCCGCACCATGAGAATGAAATTGCGCAGAGCGAGGCCGCAACGGGCGTTCAGTTCGTGAACTACTGGATGCATAACGGCTTCGTGCAGATCGACAGCGAAAAGATGTCGAAGTCGCTGGGCAACTTCTTTACCATCCGCGAAGTCCTCGAAAAATTCGATGCGGAAGTCGTGCGCTTTTTTATTGCAAGGGCACACTATCGTTCGCCGCTCAATTACAGCGACGTTCATATAGACGACGCACGTGGGGCGCTCACGCGTTTGTACACAGCGTTGAAAGACGTGACGCCGGATGTCGCGCCGCTTGACTGGAACGAAGCGCATGCGCAACGTTTTCGCGCGGCGATGAACGACGATTTCAACACGCCGGTTGCGATCGCCGTGTTGTTTGAATTGGCGAGTGAAGTGAATCGCTCGCAGGACACCGTGCTAGCACGTCAATTGAAGGAACTGGCCGCTCTGCTCGGATTGTTGCAACGTGAGCCGCGTGCGTTTCTTCAGGACACACCGCGTAGTCGCGATAGTGCTGGCCAAGAGGGTGCAGAAAACCTCACGCCTGCCGATATAGACATGAAGATCGCCGCTCGCGTTGCTGCGAAGCAGGCAAAGAACTATGCCGAAGCAGACCGGATTCGCGCCGAATTGCTCGAAGCCGGGATTGCACTTGAAGACAAACCGGGTGGGTTGACCGAATGGCGTCGCAGCTAAGCGCCTCTCGTTCCCTTTGATCGACTCGCCAGGTAGGAGGCATGATGGCAACGGCCAGAAAGGCGCCGGCTAAACGAGCCGCGTCCGGTAGTATCGCAGCGCCCGCGAGCAAGGTCGCGCGGCGTGCGCAGGTGAAAACGTCGAAGGTGTCGACGCCCGAGGCGAAGCTCGCCAACGGTGCTGGCCACGACGGAGAGCGCAAGACGGTATCGAAGAAACGTGCGGTCAATGGCGTGGTCCATGACGGCGTCGCTAAAACCGTCGCTAAAACCGTCGCTAAAACGAACGGTCTCGTTCGCGCGCGCAAGTCAGTGCGGGCAACCGCGCCTTCAGGGTCCGCGAAAGTGTCGGCCAAGGTGTCATCGAAGAAGGTGATCGGCGACACCAACGGCGTGCTCGACGTAAAAGCCGATGAGACCGACGTCAGCCGCGACGCAACGCAGGCGCTCGTGCGCGCTCCGCAGACCGACGGCGAGATTGTCCGCAAGTCGCGTGCGATCACGGCCGAGAAAACCGTGCCGGTGCAGACGCCCGGTTTGTCGGCGGAAGCGGCTCGCCCCGAGTATTGGGACAAGGCGTGCGCCGACCTCGTCAAGCGCGACCGTATCCTAAAGAAACTGATTCCGAAGTTCGGCCCGGTGCATTTGATCAATCGCGACGATCCGTTCACCACGCTTGCCCGTTCGGTGGTCGGCCAGCAAATTTCCGTGACGGCGGCTCAGGCTATCTGGAAGCGTGTGGAGGGGGCGTGCCCAACGCTCGCGCCGCAGCAGTTCATCAAGGTGGGACCGGTGAAGTTGCAGTCGTGCGGGTTATCGAAGCGGAAGTCCGAATATATCCTCGATGTCGCACAGCATTTCGTTTCGGGTGCGCTGCACGTGGATAGCTGGACATCAATGGAAGATGAAGCTGTGATCGCGGAGTTGACGCAGATTCGCGGCATCGGCCGGTGGACGGCGGAAATGTTCCTGATCTTCAACTTGTCGCGCCCGGACGTCCTGCCGCTCGATGATCTCGGCTTGATCCAGGCCATCAGCGTCAACTATTTCAGCGGCGAACCCGTGACGCGCAGCGAAGCGCGTGAAGTCGCGGCGAACTGGGAGCCGTGGCGCACCGTTGCGACCTGGTACATGTGGCGCAGCCTTTATCCCGTCCCCGCCGATCACTAAAATTCTCCGATCGCAGGGTCGGGTCGCAGTCGGCGGACTATTGATATCTTATAATCAATAGCTGCGACCCGAAATGTAGTGAGGCCGGCGCGGTTAGAATACGCGCTGCCCGATGCTTTAGGATTCGAACATATGAAGACCACGTTTCTGGATTTCGAACAGCCGATCGCTGAACTCGAAGCGAAGATCGAAGAATTGCGCTTCGTTCAGGACGATTCCGCTGTCGATATTTCGGAAGAAATCGAGCGGCTGTCGAAGAAGAGCCAGCAACTCACCAAAGATCTCTATGCCAACCTGACCCCTTGGCAGGTTTCGCAGATCGCGCGCCATCCGCAGCGCCCGTATACGCTCGACTATGTGAACGAGCTTTTCACCGACTTCCACGAACTCCATGGCGACCGCTCTTATGCGGACGATCTGGCTATTGTCGGCGGTCTGGCGCGATTCAACGGCCAGCCCTGCATGGTGATCGGCCAGCAGAAGGGCCGCGACACGAAAGAGCGCGCAGCGCGCAATTTCGGCATGCCGCGCCCGGAGGGGTATCGGAAGGCTGAGCGGCTCATGCGGCTGGCAGAGAAATTCGGCTTGCCGATTTTTACGTTCATCGATACCCCCGGCGCGTATCCCGGTATTGGGGCAGAGGAGCGTGGGCAGTCGGAAGCAATCGGTCGTAATCTGTATGTGATGGCTGAACTGAAAACGCCGATTGTGGCGACCATCATCGGCGAAGGTGGTTCTGGCGGTGCGCTGGCTATTGCCGTTGCTGACAGCGTGCTGATGCTGCAATTCTCAACCTATTCGGTGATTTCGCCCGAGGGCTGTGCGTCCATTTTGTGGAAAAGCGCGGCGAAGGCGCCCGAAGCGGCCGAAGCGCTGGGTTTGACGGCTCATCGGCTGAAGGCGTTGGGATTGATCGACAAGATCGTCAACGAGCCGCTGGGCGGCGCGCATCGCGATCCGAAAGGCATGGCTGCATTGTTGCGCCGTGCATTGGCGGATACATTGCGCCAGTTCCACGGCATGAATGCGCTCGACGTTCGTGCGCGCCGCTTCGACAAGCTGATGGCGTACGGCAAGTTCAAGGAAAACCTGCCGGGTGCGTGAAGCTTGAGCGCGGCGCTCATGGTTCCCTCTGTGCAGGCCACCTTCAAGGTGCCTCGAAGGTGGCCTCGAAGGTGCCATGAAGGCAACTTAACAAGCCGACCCCTGTGACATCCTCCGACATTGACACTCCCGCCAGCCGCCTCGTGATCGATGCGGTGCGCGCGGCGTTCGCCGATGTGCCCGGCTCTCCTCAACCCACCATCGCCATTGCGCTCAGCGGCGGTCTCGACTCGACTGCGCTGCTCGATGCCGCAGTTCGATGCGCGGGGTCATCGCGCGTGATCGCGCTGCATATCCATCACGGCTTGAGTCCGAACGCCGATGCCTGGGCCGCGCATTGTCACGCGTTCGCGCAAACGTTAGGCGTCAGGTTCGCGTCGCGTCAGGTCGACGTGGTACGCGAAGGCGGCGAGAGCCTGGAAGCGGCGGCGCGTGACGCGCGTTATCGCGCACTCGACGCGCTCTGCGACGAGCAGGGCGCAAGCGCCCTTTGGCTCGCGCATCACGCCGACGACCAGGCGGAAACCGTGCTGCTGCAATTGCTGCGCGGCGCGGGCGTGGCCGGGCTCGCCGCCATGGCGCCGCAACGCGCCGACGGTGCCTCCACGCCGCGCGTGCGGCCGTTATTGCATCTGTTGCGTGCACAACTCGAGCACTACGCGCATGAGCGCGATCTGCGCTGGATCGATGACGAATCCAACGCCGATACCCGCTATGCCCGCAATGCGCTGCGTCATGACGTGCTACCGGCGCTCGCTGTGCATTTCCCGGGTTTCCGCGATGCGCTTGCGCGGACCGCGTCGCATGCGGCATCGGCGCAAAGGTTGCTCGATGAACTCGCGCGCATCGATATGACCTCGGCTCAAAGTGACGAAGAAGGCGCGCTGGCCTTGTCAGCGGTACTCGCTTTCGACGATGAACGCGCGATCAACCTGCTGCGTTACTGGATGCGCTCGCTCGGGCTGCTGGCAGCATCGGCGGCGCGTATTGGCGAGGTGTTGCGGCAATTGCGCGACGCTGCGGTTTCCCGGGACGGTCACGCGTTGCGCATCGATCACGCCGGGTTTTGCTTGCGGGCATATCGCGATTCGATCTTCTGGGAAAAGGGCGATAGCGCGGATCCCGCTGATCTCGACGATGGCGCAAATCCCGCGCGTATGGCGAGCGTGCTGAACTGGAACGGCGAAAGTATCTGGCGCTTGCCGCATTGGCGGGGGACGTTCGTGTTCAAATCGGCGGCACGGGGCGATGAAGACGCGGTGTCCGAAGCCACGCTGCGCGCCGCGCCGCTTTGCGCACGGTCGCGTGCGGGCGGTGAGCGCTTGTATTTGAGTGCGGATGGCCCCGGCAGGACCCTGAAAAACCTGTTTCAGGAGCGCGGTGTGCCGGGCTGGAAACGCGATGTCCCGCTGGTGTTTCTCGGTGAAACCTTGCTGTTCGTGCCGTCCATTGGCGTCAATCGTGCCTGCGCCGAAGTAAGCGGCGATGGCCACGCGCTTGGCTATAGGCGGATCGAGTGGCAACCGGACCTGGTTATCGCGTGAACGGCTAGCTGGTGCGCTTACGCGCGGCATTTGCAGAGTTCCAGCCTTGCAGAAACTCAATCTGCCCCGTTTTTTAGTGGTTCATAGGCCGCAACAAATCCGGTCAATTTTTCTTGAGAACGGCCTGTAAACGGCCCGCAAACGCGTCGAATCGCCCGCGCAGGCTTGTGTTTTAGCCCTTGATCGGGTACGTTTACCGGTTTCCCGCAACGCTTTTCAAGCAGCTTTTCCGTCCAGAAGACGCGTTTTTAGCAGCCAGAATTGCATTTTGCGCGCGAGCCAACCTTGCGCGTGCGGCTACCGCGCTTCGTCGTCACGCTTAAGTCGTCGATCGCACCGATCCAGGGCGTTGCTTGTGTTTCCTCAAGCCGGCTTCTGATGCAATACGTGAAACACGTGCAGTCATGCAGTACGCGGCGCATCAAACGGTGCGCCAGCGCGGCTTTTCCTCCTGTTCAAAACGACAATGGCACTCATCGTACATAAATACGGCGGCACTTCGATGGGCTCCGTCGAGCGCATCAAGAACGTCGCCAAGCGCGTCGCGAAATGGCACAGAGCCGGCCACAAGATGGTCGTCGTCCCGTCGGCCATGTCCGGCGAAACGAACCGCCTGCTCGGCCTCGCGCGCGAAATCACCGCAAATCCTGACCCGCGCGAACTCGACATGATCGCGTCCACCGGCGAGCAAGTCAGCGTCGGCCTGCTCGCGATTGCGTTGCAGGCGGAAGGGCTGGAAGCGGTCAGCTATGCCGGCTGGCAAGTGCCGATCAAGACCGACAGTGCGTTCACGAAAGCACGCATCAGCGACATCGACGGCACGCGTGTGCTCGCCGATCTCGACGCAGGCAAGGTCGTGGTGGTCACGGGCTTCCAGGGCGTCGATCCGGACGGGCATATTGCCACGCTGGGACGCGGTGGTTCGGACACGTCGGCGGTCGCGATTGCGGCGGCGTTGAAAGCCGATGAATGCCTGATCTATACGGACGTTGACGGTGTCTACACCACGGACCCGCGCGTGGTCGAAGAAGCGCGCAGACTGGATCGCGTGACGTTCGAAGAGATGCTGGAAATGGCGAGCCTCGGGTCGAAGGTGCTGCAGATCCGTTCGGTGGAATTCGCCGGTAAATATCAGGTCAAGACGCGCGTGTTGTCGAGCCTGACGGACCCGTTGATTCCGCTCGAAACCGAAATGCGCTCGGGCACCCTGATTACTTTTGAAGAAGACGAGACCATGGAAAAAGCTGTTATCTCGGGCATCGCATTTCAGCGCGACGAAGCGCGCATTGCCGTGATGGGCGTGCCCGACAAGCCGGGCATTGCGTATCAGATCCTCGGACCGGTGGCCGATGCGAATATCGACATCGACATGATCATCCAGAACACGAGCGTGGACGGTAAGACCGACTTCACGTTCACGGTGGGCCGCGGCGATTACACGCATGCCATGGAGATCCTCTCGAATCAAGTGAAGGACCACGTGAAGGCCGAACAGGTGCGTGGCGATCCGAAGGTGTCGAAGGTGTCCGTGGTTGGCGTGGGCATGCGCTCGCATGTGGGTATTGCGAGCACGATGTTCCGTACGCTGGCGGAGGAGGGCATCAATATCCAGATGATCTCGACATCGGAGATCAAGATCTCGGTGCTTATCGACGAAAAATATACCGAGCTTGCGGTGCGCGCGCTGCATAAGGTGTTCGAACTCGATCGAGGCTGAAGGACAGCCGGGGAAGGTGTGGGTGTGACAGCGTGCCGCGCGTTTCTTGGCGGTAGTTGAAACAAGCCACTTGATAACGTGCAAAGCGCTGTTCGATGCAATTCACGAGATGAAAAATTTTGTCTCATGAAATTGACCCGCAGCGGCTAACCCGCTATCATTCTGGCTTCGTCGCGCTGACTCCCGCGTGACAGAAAGTGCAGGAGACGTGGCCGAGAGGTTGAAGGTACTCCCCTGCTAAGGGAGCATCTGGGCTAAAACCTGGATCGAGGGTTCGAATCCCTCCGTCTCCGCCAGAAGAATGCAAAGCCCCGTAGGTCTAACGACTTACGGGGTTTTTGTTATTTTGGGTGAATTAAATGATGGCGGCGAGCGATGATTCAACGTAATCCCCCTCATCCTGGTTCGCTGCTGCGCGAGGATGTTTTGCCGGCCCTGGGCTTGTTGACGGTAAGCGAGGCAGCCGAGTAAGTCGGCGTGTCCCGCGCAACCCTCTGGCGGGTTATCAATTAGCGCGCTGCTATCAGTCCCGAGATGGCTGCCCGACTCGAGCAGTGGACAACTGGACCGTCCGCGCTCGGCTGGTTGCAAATGCAAGTTAAATACGACATGTGGCAACTTCGCGCGAAGGGCATTCCGAAGGTCGCCCGGGCTCGCCCCGGCGCGCATGCACAGGCCGCTTAGGCGCCGATCGTTACGGCCGGAACGCAGGCGTATGGGTTGCTGACTTGCACAGTTGAGGTTAGTCCGCCGGTCCGGAATATTTCATTAGGGTAACTAACGAAACAGAATTGCGTGATCGCACCTCACCGCCTCAACGCCGCCGCGGTCGCTTCATCGGCCGGAAAAAACAGTTCGATCGCCAGCTCCGACAATGTGATATCAATCGGCGTGCCAAATATCATCGTTGTACTGATGAATGACAACTGGCCCGCGGCCGTGCTCAACACGAACGGGATCACAATAGAAGATTCCCCCGCGTCATTCCGATCGGCTCCTCCCGGATAACGCTTCAGCTCACCGCGTAACGCACTCAACTGCGGATCAGCGCTCAGGGCAATCTGACGCTCCAGCCGCTCCAGCAAATGCGTGCGCCATTGCCCGAGATTCACAATCTTCGACGCCAACCCCCGCGGATGCAGACTTAACCGCAACACATTCACCGGCGGTTCAAGCAACGCTGGATCAGCATCAGCGATAAGCGCAGCCACCGCACCATTTGCCGACACCAAATTCCAATGCCGGTCGATAGCCAGCGCCGGATACGGCTCGTGCCCCTTCAAGATTTGCTCGACTGCGGTTCGTGCGGGCTGCATCGATTGATCCGTGAGTGAGCGTTCCTGGAACACCGGCGCGAATCCTGCCGCGTTCAGCAACTCGTTACGCTCACGCAGCGGCACTTCAAGATACTCCGCAAGCCGCAGCACCATCGCGCGGCTCGGCGCGGCACGCCCCGTTTCGATAAAACTCAGATGCCGGCTCGAAATCTCCGCTTCGCTGGCCAGATAAAGCTGGCTCATGCGCCGTCGTTCGCGCCAGTGCTTGATCATTGGGCCGATACCCACAGCCGTCGCAGTCAGTGTGTTCATGCACGTACCTTATCAAACCGGCGCACGTGGCTCCATTACCTGTCAGGTAATCGACGTACGACATGCTCGTCCCGATGATTGCTCCCAGGCCGCGCTAATCCCGGTCCGGCCATAGCCGCGAAGACTATCGAAGGAGAGAATCATGACTGAGCATGACGTTCTGGTGGGTCGTTATATCGATACATGGAACGAGACGGATGCGTCGCGTCGGAACGCTCTTGCCGAGCTGGTTTTGCTCGACGGCGCTCGCTACACCGACCCGATGATGAGCAGCACCGGCCCGAACGGATTCGCCGAGATGATCGGCGCATTCCAGGCACAGATGCCCGGGTTGACGTTCGAGCGGATGGGCGCAATTGATGCGACGGGCGCGATGGTCCGCTTCAGTTGGCGTCTGGTCGATGCCACTGGCCGGCAACTGGCGAGCGGGACGGACTTCGGCGTATTTTCGATCGACGGACGGTTCGCCGCCATTACCGGTTTTCTCGACAGTACGCTGATGGGCCCGGCATGGTGCGTGGAAAAGTACGCCGCGTTCTGGGCCGCGCCGGACTTCAGCCAGCCGAGCGATGAACTGGCGGCGGATATCGAAGGACATTGGCCGGGATTGCACGCGCCGTTGAAGGGCGTGGAGGCCTATGTGCGGCCGCTGCATGCATTGCTGCGCCACGTTCCGGATTTCAGGCTGGAAGTCGCCGACCACGCGAGTCGCGGCGACACAGTCTTCATCCGATGGATTGCCACGGGCACGCATGGCGATGTGCCGCTGCGCTTCGAAGGCGTGGACTGCGTGCGTCACAGCAATGGCCAGGTTTATGAGAACCGGATCTACTGCGATCATCCGTTGATCCAGGCGTTGAACCGTTAACGGAATCGGCAAGCTTGTTTTTCTTGGATCGAGCGGGGCGCTTCGCCTGGGGGCCAACATGGCGAGAGCGCCCGATTGAACTCAGAGTTCGTCGCCGTCCAGATCGTCGGGGCCTTGCAGGTCCGTTTGTCCTGCTTCACCGCGTACAGCACGACGCTTGCGTTGCACATGGTAGGCCGTCAGTACAGCGTGCACGACCATGTCCAGCGCGGGTTTCGCGTTACCTTGCTTGTCCGTCCAGGTCTTCGGCGTGAGTGCGCCGGCAAGCGATACGCTGTCGCCGTCATCGAGCGCCTGGAGTGCGTCCTTGACGGTGTCGTCGAAGGCGATCACGTTCACGAACAGGCTCTCGCCGTCGCCGGCCGAGGCGCGAACCCGGCATGTTACGAAGTGCGTGCCGTGCTGACCCGTACGCACTTGCGCCGTGCCGTAGAGACGTCCGGAAACCAGGCCGTCGATCATGGTGTACCTCTCCAAAATTCACCGATTGTCTCATTCCCTCACTCACTCACTCGCGAGCAGACGTTTCGCGGCTGCATGGATCGGCTGAGGTTAGATCGCGCCCGCGTGCGTCCTCGCCATGCGCGTCTACTTCCGCTTGGCTTCCTCGAGACACGCTGCCAGCTTCTCGAAATAGTCGAGCGCCTTGCGTGTGGGCATGACAGTCTTGGACCGCAGATCCGTGCTCGATTCGTCGACTGAGACGAGTCCTTCCTGTCTGAGCCGCGTGAGTTTGCGGTGCACCGTAGCAGGCGCGCCTGCGACCGATAACGCCATCGTCTCCGTCACGGTCAGCGTACGCCCCGCGTGCCAGGCTGCTGTCAGCGCTTCGAGCAGCCGTTCTTCGGCGGCATCGAGTTTCGGAAAAGACGGCAACGCCTGAACCGCCTGAGCAAGGTTCAGGAATCGAAAATAGGTATCTACAAGGTGTTTTTTTGCCATGGCGGCGGACTCGAAATGCATCTGTGAATCATATCATCGCCAGTAAACCGACTCCCAAACCCTTATCAGCTTGATAATTAAATGTTACGATTTGCGAAAGAGGGTGTGTATCGGCGCAAGAAAGTGACGCGCACCTGGACCTGAGAGAGTGATTAAAAAAGAGCGCGTTGCCCTGCGGCTGGAAGCAGGGCAACGTAGCCAATC
Organism: Burkholderia sp. S171; assembly: GCF_009766085.1. Taxonomy (GTDB): domain Bacteria; phylum Pseudomonadota; class Gammaproteobacteria; order Burkholderiales; family Burkholderiaceae; genus Caballeronia. Next base: position 601,721 of record NZ_LMUF01000030.1, read on the forward strand.
GAACAAATTGAACGGCTTTATATTCGCATCGCAAGGCGGCAATGGCGATGCGCTTCAACACGCAATACGCGCACGATCCAAAAACCATTTGCATCGGGTTCACGCGATGACTTCATCGTTCTTCGCACAAGCGCAGAAAACGGTCGGGCCGACTGACTCTGTGTTCTCAACGTGAGCGCGATGCGCGGTGCATCGACGCATGCATGCGCGTGACAAACCAAAGACCCAGCTTGAGCGTGTAGATAATCATGAGCGTACCAGTCAGGTCCCCGATAAACATCACGATAAAACGTTCGCCGACATTGGTGGTATCGCCGCTCAACGCACACCACGCTTGCTGCATTGCCGGGCCCGCGATTGAATAGAGCAGGATCAGCACTAACAGACGTCCGGCCGTGAGATTCGCGAGTGACTGACTGAGACCAAGTTTGCGCGTGGCGAAGAAATACACGAGATACGGCGCAAGCGCGGAGATAATGCCGCCGAAAGTCGCGCGAACTGGATCGTCCGGGAAGTAATAAAAGAAACAACCGATCCACGACGCGATGAGTATCCCAATCGCGCCCAGACCGCCGAATAACAGCGTACACAGCAGGCGTATGCCGGCAGGCAGATAGATCCAGTTGACTCCGAGCACGAACTCCGAGTGCCTGAAAATCCATTCGTTCGCGACCAGCGTCAGCAGGAAGACGAGGGTGGTGCCGCAGACTACGGCGAGACGATGGCGGATAGGCATAGATAAATCAGAAGCTCAAACGCGGTCACGCGAAAGCCCGGCACGTTGCGAACGTCATTCGGGTTGCAGTGATTGAAAAACGATACAAACGATGCGTGCGATGCGTGTAATACCCACAATTCTATCAGTGCACCTCAAGCCGCCCGCGGCGCGTACCCAATCCAGCGAGCACGGCGCCAAGCGATAACGCTCAGCTAAAGAAATGTTGTGTCACACCCTGACGGCGGTGGTAATTCGGAGTTACCAACTTGAAACATTTAGGCCGGTTCGTTCCGCTAAGATTTACTCAACGAACCTACTCCGTTGAGGTGCACTTCAAATGAACAATAGACTGAAAACTTCCATTTTTGCCGGCGCGATTGCAATCGGGGCGCTCGGGATGTCAGGCGCAGCGATGGCCCAAGTGCGTCTTGGTATCAATATCGGCGTGCCTGCACCGGTGTACGTCGCGCCGCAGCCGGTCTACGCACCGCCGCCGCCTCCAGTTGTCTACGCGCCGCCTCCGCCGGTGTATGTCGGAGCGCCGGTCGTGGTAGTCGGCTGGCACGGTGATCGTTACTGGGACGGCCGCCGCTACTGGAATCACGACGACTGGTACCGCTATCACGGTCACGGCGGTCATTACGATCATCGCGGCTGGCACTAACGTCGGTCCGCGAACACAGTACCCGTCAGATATCTGGCCCCAAGGCCATCCGGCGAAAGCCGGGTGGCCTTTGTTTTTTGAGCGTCCCGCCAGCTCGCCGCCTGACGCAACCCCCGACCACACCCGAATCGCGGTTTTTCATGATGTAACAAAGAGTAAGCTTTCAACAGACGATACCCGTTCGCTGAAGAACAACTTACAAAGTTGAAGTACCGGATTGAAGGCGATCCGCTATATTCGCTTCCACCTGAACAATGACGGCCAGAGGCGCGCCTTTACATGAACAAGATAAAAAGCATCCGGATCCTGACCGGCGTTGCCGGTCTGTGCCTCGCGACGATATCCGGCTTTGCCCACGCCCAAGTGCACGTGGGGATCAACATCGGGATTCCGGCTCCGGTCTATGTGGCACCGCAGCCTTACTACGCACCGCCGCCACCACCGGTCATCTATCAACCGGCTCCCGTCTATGTGCAGCCGGGAATCGTGATCGGGTGGTATGGCAATCGTTACTATGATGGTCGCCGCTATTGGGGGCGTGACGAGTGGTATCGGCACAATGGCGGCCGCCCGAACTATGGTCATGGCGGCCCGGGATACGGCGGCCATGGTGGGAATTACAACCATGGCGGGAACAACAACCATGGCGGGAACAACAACTACCATGGCGGGAATGGCGGCCACAACGGCCACCGCAATTAAACACCTTGATCAGACGCATTAAAAAAGCCGTCCTGCGCAAGCAGGACGGCTTTTGACTTATGGGCGACTCGAAAGAGACGCCGCCATCGAACCACTACTCCGAGATCGCCTGCGGGGCCATCCCACCGACCACGGCATTAAAGCCGCTATCGACGTGGATGATCTCGGCGCTCACGCCGCCCGCCAGATCCGACAGCAGGAACGCCGCCACATTGCCGACCTGATCGATGGTCACATTGCGCCGCATCGGCGCGTTGTTTTCGACAAACTCGAGAATCTTGCCAAAGCCCTTGATGCCGCTTGCCGCCAGGGTCTTGATCGGACCCGCCGAGATGCCGTTTACGCGCACGCCCTTGTCTCCAAGAGACACCGCCAGATAACGCACACTGGCTTCAAGCGATGCCTTCGCCAGGCCCATCGTGTTGTAGTTCGGGATCGCCCGCTCGGCGCCGAGATAGCTCAGTGTGAGCAACGAGGCATCGGGGGAGAGCATGGATTGCGCGGCTTTGGCGAGCGCCGGGAAGCTGTACGCGGAAATATCGTGGGCGATGCGGAAGTTCTCGCGCGTCATGCCATCGAGGAAATTGCCCGCGATCGCTTCGCGCGGCGCAAAGCCGATGGAATGCACGAGACCGTCGAGCGTGTCCCAGCGTTCTTTCAGCGAGACGAAGAGGGCGTCGATTTCCTCGTCGCTACCCACGTCGCACGGAAACACGAGATCGCTGCCGAATTCGGTCGCGAACTCGGTAATGCGGTCCTTGAAGCGGTCCCCCACATAGGTGAAGGCGAGTTCGGCGCCTTCGCGCTTGCATGCCGCCGCGATGCCATAGGCAATCGAGCGGTTCGACAACAAGCCCGTCAGCAGAATCCGTTTTCCAGCGAGAAATCCCATGAATGCTCCTTAAGAAGTCGATATCGCACATGCGCCGGGCTGAGCGCGCGCAAGCCGTGCGCGCGTCGTTACAATGCCCGGGACAGTGGTTTTAGTAGAATTCTCTCACATCGCCTCATGCCGCTTAAGGCGTGCAGCGCTTGGGGCGCCGTTCAGAGCCCGGAGCTGGCTCTGAACGGCAGGCTGTTTTTCCGATCATCGTTTCACTGGTACTTATAAAGGCACTCATGGCGACTGGCTCCCGACGGGTCCTCGGTCTTCTCGGTCTTCTGTCTGGCAGCTTGCTGATCGGTTTCGGCGGGCTCGCGGTTCCGAAATCGGCATTCGCCGTGTACGCCATCGCGCAGTATGGCGAGCCGAAATATCCCGCTGGTTTCAAGCACTTCGACTACGTCAATCCGGATGCACCCCGCGGCGGCACGCTAGTTCTGGCGAACCCGAACCGGCTCACGAGCTTCGATAAATTCAATCCGTTCACGCAGCGTGGCAACCCCGCGCCCGGGCTCGGTTATATGTTCGAGAGTTTGACGACGGGCAGTTCTGACGAGGTATCGACGGCATATGGTCTTCTTGCCGACGACATCAGCATCGCCCCCGATGGCCTCTCGGTCACGTTTCACCTCAACCCGAAGGCGCGTTTCTCGAACGGCGATGCCGTCACAGCCGAAGACGTCAAGTACTCGTTCGATACACTGAAAAGTCCGCAGGCAGCAGCGCAATATGCGGTGTATTTTGGCCAGATCTCACGCGCGGTCATTCTTGATCCGCTGACCATTCGCTTCGATTTCAAGGAGCGCACGCGGGAGATGCCGTTTATCGCGGGCGCGATTCCGGTGTTTTCGCACAAGTGGGGCATGAAGCCCGACGGCAGCCACATTCCCTTCGATCAACTCGCGTTTCAGAAGCCGATCGCGAGCGGTCCGTATCTCATCGAGCAATACGATAACGGCCGCACGATCACCTTCAAGCGCGATCCGGCGTATTGGGGCGACACATTGCCGGTGCGCGTGGGAACGTTTAACTTCGAGCGCATTAACTACAAGCTCTATTCCGATGGCGTCGCGCGGCTGGAGGCGTTCAAGGCCGGCGAGTACGACGCGCTGGTCGAATATGTTGCGCGTAACTGGGTTCGTCGCGACATCGGTAAACGCTTTGACAACGGCGAGCTGATCAAGCGCGAATTTCGCAATCACAACGGCACGGGCATGCAGGGCTTTTTCATCAACCTGCGCCGGCCGATTTTCCAGGACGTGCGCGTGCGTCAGGCACTCGATCTTGCGTTCGACTTCCAGTGGCTGAACCGGCAACTGTTTTTCGGCCAATACACGCGCACTGACAGCTTTTTCGCCAATACCGATCTGCAAGCGACGGGTAAACCGAGCGCGGGCGAACTGGCGATCCTCTCGCCGTTGCGCGCGCAACTCGATCCCGCTGTGTTCGGCGACATGGTGAAGCAGCCGGACACGGATCCACCCGGTTCACTGCGGGCGAACCTGATCAAGGCGCGCAAGCTGCTGGTCGACGCGGGCTGGACGTATAGAAACGGCGCGTTGCGCAACGCGAAGGGCCAGCCGTTCGTCTTCGAGATTCTCGATGACTCGGCCAGCGGCTCGTCGATGGAACCGGTCGTTGCCACGTACCAGCGCAACTTGCAGAAGCTCGGCATCGTGGCGAATTTCCGGACGGTCGACTTTGCGCTGATCCAGAAGCGGCTCGACGCGTTCGACTTCGACATGACCAGCCTGCGCATGCCCGACGTGCAGATTCCGGGGACCGAACAGGATTCGCGTTTTGGCAGCAAGTCCGCGGATCAGCAGGGCTCGGATAACATGAACGGGCTGAAGTCGCCGGCAGTGGATTCAATTGTGCATACCTTGCTCGGCGTGCAGACACGCGAACAACTCCTCGATGCCACCCACGCGCTCGACCGGGTCCTGATGCATGGCTACTATGTCATCCCGCATTGGTACACGGCTTCGCATCGGGTGGCGTATCGAAACACGCTTGCGTATCCGGCGACCTTGCCGCTGTATTACGTCGCCGAAGACTGGATCACATCGACGTGGTGGTTCAATCCAACTGCCGGCGCGTCCACTCCTGCGTCGGCCCCAGCTGCCGCAAAGTAAATCCACGCACCTAATCACTCAAGCGGACCGCGCCCATGTGGACCTACATCCTCAAACGTATCTTGCTGATGATCCCGACCTTGCTCGGTGTCCTCACGCTCACGTTCGCCGTGATCCAGTTCGTGCCGGGCGGACCGGTCGAACAAGCCGTGCACGAATTGCGGCGCGGCGAGCAAGGCGCGAGCTTCGGCATGCGCATGCACACGGGCGTGGATGCGCAGCAAGTCGCGCAACTTCGCGCGCTCTACGGCTTCGATAAACCGCCGCTCGAACGCTACTGGCTGATGCTCGGACGCTTCGCCCGTTTCGATCTCGGCGACAGCTATTTTCGCCATCAAAGTGTGTGGTCGCTGATTGTGTCGAAGCTGCCGGTGTCGATCAGCATCGGCGTGTGGACGTTCTTTCTGACCTACCTGATATCGGTGCCGCTCGGGATCGCGAAGGCGGTGCGCAACGGTTCCACCTTCGATTTCACCACCAGCCTGCTCGTGCTCGTCGGCTTCGCCATTCCCGGCTTCGTGCTCGGTGTGCTGCTCTTGGTGCTGTTCGGCGGCGGGTCGTTCTGGCAGCTGTTTCCGCTGCGCAATCTCACGTCGGATAACTGGGCAACGCTGAGCCTCGGCGGCAAGATAGCCGACTATTTGTGGCATATCACGCTGCCCATCATTGCGTCGGTGGTTGGCAGCTTCGCGGTCGTCACCATGCTGACCAAGAACGCATTCCTCGATGAAATCCGCAAACAATATGTGCTGACGGCGCGGGCCAAGGGGTTATCAGAGAGAAGGGTGCTGTGGAAGCACGTGTTCCGCAACGCGTTGTTGCCGCTGATCGTCGGTTTTCCGGGCGCGTTCATCGGGGCATTCTTTACGGGCAGCCTCCTGATAGAAACGCTTTTTTCACTCGATGGCCTCGGCCTGCTTTCGTATGAGTCTGTCGTGCGGCGCGATTACCCGGTCGTGCTCGGTACGCTGTATCTGTTCACGCTGATCGGACTTGCGACCAAGCTGATCTCCGACCTCTGCTATGTCTGGGTCGATCCGCGCATTCAATTCGAACAACTGGAGCGATGAGTTGAACCGTTCCCTGCTCCGACCGCCTCAAGACAGCGACGCCCAGCCGCTCAGCGTGCCTGTATCGATCACGCCGGGACAACGCGTCTGGCAACGTTTCAAAAGCAACCGGCTCGGCTACTGGAGCCTGGTGATTTTCGTGATTGCGTTCGCGACCAGTCTCGCGGGACCGCTGTGGTCGAATGACAAACCATTGGTCGTCCGCTATCAGGGGCATCTGTATTTCCCGATGGTCAAGACGTACGCCGAGACCACGTTTGGCGGCGATTTTCCGACGCCCGCCGATTACCTCGATCCGTACATTCGTGACCGTTTCAGCGAAGGTGGCAACTTCGCCGTTTATCCGCCGAACCACTATTACTACGACACGCTCAACTATTTCTCCAAGGCATCGAATCCGGCGCCGCCATCGCGTGAAAACTGGCTCGGCACTGATGACCGCGGCCGCGATGTGTTCGCCCGGCTGCTCTATGGCTTTCGCGTGTCAGTAATCTTCGCACTGGTCCTGACAGCGATAGGCACCGTGCTCGGTCTGCTGGCCGGCGCGGTGCAAGGCTACTTTGGCGGCCGTACCGACCTGACCGGACAACGCCTGATCGAGATATGGAGTGCGTTGCCCGAGTTGTATCTGCTGATTATCTTTGCGTCTATTTTTGAACCAACCTTGACTCTGCTCGTCGTGCTGTTGTCGTTGTTCGGATGGATCGGGTTATCGGATTATGTGCGCGCCGAGTTCCTGCGCAACCGCACGCAGGATTACGTGCGGGCGGCGCGGGCGATGGGTTTATCGAATGCCCAGATCATCTGGCGTCACATCCTGCCAAATAGTCTCACGCCCGTTATCACCTTCCTGCCATTTCGCATGAGCGGGGCGATCCTTGCGCTGACCAGCCTCGATTTCCTGGGCCTGGGCGTGCCGCCGCCTACGCCGTCCCTGGGAGAATTGCTCGCGCAAGGCAAGGCGAATCTCGACGCATGGTGGATCTCGTTGTCCACCTTCGGCGTGCTGGTCGCGACCTTGTTGCTGCTCACGTTCATGGGCGACGCGCTGCGCAACGCGCTGGACACGCGTATCTCCGACGCCGTCAAAGCCGGAGGTGGTCAATGAACGCGCCGTTGCTGGAAATCACCGATCTGCGGGTGCGCTTTGGCGAAACCATGGCCGTCGATGGCGTGAGCCTCAAGATAGAAGCCGGCGAGCGCGTGGCGCTGGTCGGCGAGTCGGGATCGGGCAAAAGCGTGACGGCGTTGTCGATCCTGCGGCTTTTGCGCGACGCCGAGCTGAGCGGATCGATTCGCCTGGACGGCCAGGAGTTGCTCACCAAAAGCGAACGGGCCATGCGCAAGCTGCGCGGCGCTGACATCGCGATGATCTTCCAGGAGCCGATGACCGCGCTCAACCCGCTGTACACCATCGGCGACCAGATAGTGGAGACGATCCAACTGCACGATGGCGTTTCCGCTCGCGATGCCCGCCGCCGCGCGATCGACCTGCTCGCACGCACGGGGATTACGGAGCCGGAACAACGCATTGACAGATACGCGCATCAGCTCTCGGGCGGACAACGCCAGCGCGCGATGATCGCCATGGCGCTGGCCTGCCGGCCGCGTCTTCTGCTCGCCGACGAACCCACGACCGCGCTCGACGTGACCATCCGCGCGCAAATCGTGGAATTGCTGCTGGAATTGCAACGCGACGAAGCCGCTTCGCGCGGCATGGCCGTGTTGCTGATCACGCACGACCTCAACCTCGTGCGTAAATTCGCGCAGCGCGTGGCGGTGATGGAGCAGGGCGTGCTGGTGGAAAGCGGTACGGTGCAGGACATATTCGCGTCTCCGCAGCATCCTTATACGGTGCGATTGCTGGCGAGCAGGCCGGAGCGCTCGGTGTTGCCGGTGCTGCCGCTGTCGCCAGTATTGCTCGACGCGCAAGAGGTATCCGTGGAATTCGCCACGAAGACGCCGGGCGTGGGTGGCTGGTTCCGGCGTGGCGCGTTCAAGGCGGTGGATCGGGTATCGGTGACGGTGCGGCAGGGTGAAACGTTGGGCATCGTGGGCGAGTCGGGGTCGGGGAAATCCACTTTGGCGATGGCGCTGCTAGGTTTGCAGCGCACGTCACACGGAAAGGTGGAGTTTCAAGGGCGCTTGCTTGGCGATTATCGTGGCCGCGAAAAAACCGTTTTGCGATCAAATATGCAGGTGGTGTTTCAGGATCCGTATAGCTCGCTGTCGCCACGTCAGACTATTGAGCGCATCGTAGGCGAGGGGTTGGGTTTGCATCGTCCGGAACTTGATGCAGCCGCGCGGCACGCCAAGGTGGTGGCCGTTCTGCGCGAAGTCGGAATTGACCGCACGGCACTGAATCGATACCCGCATGAGTTCTCCGGCGGACAGCGGCAACGCATTGCGATCGCCCGCGCGCTGGTGCTCGAACCGCGCATCCTGATCCTCGATGAACCCACCAGTGCACTCGATGTGTCAATTCAGTATCAAGTTTTGCGTCTGCTTGCCGATATACAACGGAAGTACAACCTGGGCTACGTATTTATTAGCCACGACCTGGAGGTGATTGGCGCGATGGCGCACCGGGTTGTGGTGATGCAGAACGGAACTGTCGTGGAAACCGGCGATGTGGAGAATATTTTTGCCACGCCGTCCCACGAATACACAAGAAAGTTACTGAAAGCCGCGATCGCGGCCTAATTTTCACCAATTAGGTGCGTATCTCAATTGTTTTTTTCTATGCCTTTTGACATGTAAATAATATCTGGCTAGTATCAAGCCAACTTTTCCGCATCACACTGATTTTTCAGACTTTTTCACCCAAAACTACCGACCGATGCAGCAATTAACTTTGACTCAAACATGCGCGCGGGCAGCAGCCAGCATGTTGATCGGCCTGATGATGACAGCGACTTCGGGCGCGTTCGCCGACGAAGTCAACAATTCAAGCCAAAATGTCAGCAATGGCATCTCCGCGTCGACCAAAGCAGCTAACGACATTTATCCCGTTGCCGACTCCGGCAATGTGACAGCCAACCCATCCAGCGGCACGCGCTCTTTTCTTTCCGGCATGGCGAGCAAGGCGGGCGACGTAGTCGTCGGCGCGCTCAATATGATCGGCGTGCGCTATCGCTGGGGCGGCAATACACCGGATTCCGGTCTCGATTGCAGCGGTTTCGTGCGCTACGTGTTCCAGGACACGCTGGGCATGACCTTGCCGCGGCGTGCGGAAGAGATGAGCCGCGTGGGCGAGAAAGTTCGCGTGAGCGAGCTAAAACCGGGCGACCTCGTGTTTTTCAACACAATGCGTCGTTCGTTCTCGCACGTCGGGATTTATATCGGCGACAACAAGTTTGTTCACTCGCCTTCCACGGGCAGCACGATCCGTGTGGACGACATGGACAACAGCTATTGGGAAAAGCGGTACACAGGCGCTCGGCGTGTTGAAGCGACCTTCCCAATTGATGGCGTCGATCTACGTCAGCGTGTCAGCGCCACAATAGGTGGCAACGTTGGTAACAACGACAACTAAGTCGTCGTCAGCTATCTGACCGGTTGCTCGCGGTAATCGAGGCCGGTACGGTCTACAAAAGCCTGCCTTCCAAAAAAGGGCGGGCTTTCGTCGTTCCTGCAGGGATTGCACGCATTTCTAGCCGTTGACCTTCGCCACGTCGCTGTATTGCCGCTTGAGACCGAGCACATTCGGATGCTTCCGAGTGACATTAGCGCCGTACATCGCAACGGATTTCCAACTCCGCTCTAATGGCTATCAAGCACAAAACTTGACATGCCGATTGCTGCTTGCAAGCAAGCTTCGCCCGTACAATCGCCCACTTTTCCCGGGCAGTTCAGAACGCTCTGCATCGATAAAAATACTGCTCAAGGTAAAGCTGAAAAAGCCAGCTAAACGTTGAAACAGGCTGGTGCAAATCCTTGCACGTTGAAGAACCCGCAGTGCGATTACGATCGGAGATATTCAGATTTCTCGTCGTCGTCTTTTATAGTCGTCTCGCACCGGATCAAGCGGTTATATGAAACAGATAATTATTTCGGAATGCAAAATAAAAAGCGATACCCGAAGCAGCGTGGCTTGAAGCTCTCAGCCGATCATTCAAGGAGTGGACTATGAGAGAGCTCGACCGATCGCGTCGTGGTTTTCTGAAGGCGAGTGCAATCGCGGGACTGACGGTCATTATTGCGCCGCTCGGCAGTCGCGCATTCGCTGCGCTATTTGAAGAAAAAATCCTGACGCCGATTCAGTGGGATACAGCAAGCGGCAGCGCGAAGTTTCGTATTGATGGCATCGCGAAGGTCACCGGCTCGAAGGTATTCGCAAGAGATGTGCGCGCGGCCGACATGCCGCACTGGCCGAACCAGCAATCGCATGCATTCATGTTGCGTACGACGCAGGCTGACCGGGCGTATCAGGGTTTCGACCTGAGCTTGCTCGACGACGACCTTCAGCCGGACCGGATTGTCACGGCGGCGGAGCTTGCCCGCGATGGCCTCGCATTTCCCGCGTTCTATGGCGACGACATGCTGCTGCCGCCGGGCAAGACGCCGGCGTATCTTGGCCAGGCGGTAGCCATGCTGATCTATCACGATTTCGCACGCTTCCGGTTCGCCAAAGACAAGCTCCAGTTCCGCGATGAAATCATCCGCTACGGGGAGAAGACCGGGCCGCTTGAACGCGATCCGTGGGGCACGTTCCGCTTTGTGCGCGTCGGCGGTGCGACGGCCTATGACGAGGACACGTTCTCGAGCTTGAAGGACACCATGTTGTTCCCAAGTGCAATGCGTAAGCACGAACCGGTGTGGGCGGCGGGGCGGCAGGACGGCAAGCTCGACGAGCAGGGCTTGTTCCATGCGCAAAACATGCAGGGTGAACTCGATCATCCGCCAGCGGATTGGCTTGTGCTGGAGCGCAACTACAGCACGCAATCCATCGATACCGCCGCGCTCGAACCCGACAACACGAACTGCTGGTACGACGCAGCGACGCAATCGCTGCACATGGTCGTGCCGACGCAAGGGCCGCACGAGGTCGCCGAGAGCGCTGCGGAGATGGCGGCGAAGAGCAAGTTTCCGGTGAAGAACCTGTTCCTGCATCCGGTCTATACGGTCGGCTACGGGTCCAAGGACCACTTTACGGTTCCGTTCTACGGATTGATCGCGGCCCTGTACGGCGATGGCCGTCCGGTACGTCTTGCATTTGATCGCTATGAGCAATTCCAGACATCGATAAAACGGCATGCATCGAAGATGCGGTATCGAATCGCGATTGATAAGAAAACGAACCTCCTGCAGTCGTTCAAGGCCGAGCTCGAAGTCGATGGCGGTGGGCGCTGCAATTTCTCGCCATCGGTGGCCATGGTGGGGGCATCGGCCGCGCAGTCGATCTACTACTTCCCGAAGAGTGATCTGACGGGTATCGCGATCGCTTCACGCGCGATCGACGCCGGCTCCGCGCGCGGTTACGGCACGCTGCAGACCATGGCCGCGACCGAGATGCTGATCGATGAAATTGCGACGCAGCTCGGACTCGATGCCATCGACTTGCGGTTGAAGAACGCGCTGCGCTCGGGCATGAAAAATACCCAGGGTGCGATTCCCGCCGGTGCGATTCGTGTCGATGAAGTCTTGCAAAAGGCCAAGGTTCATCCGCTCTGGACCGGGCGCGCGCAGAAGAAGGCCGAGTATGAGCTGGCGCATCCGGGCAACCGCTATGGCGTGGGTTTCGCGTGCGTGCAGAAAGACTTTGGCACGGGCGCGGAGTCGTCGTTTGTGAAGGTCGAAATCGCGGCCGACGGCAAGATCACGTTGCATCATACGGCCGCTGAAATTGGCACGGGCGTGTCTACATCGCAAGCTATTGCCTGCGCCAAGTGGCTCGGCAAACCGGCCGCCGAGGTCCGCATGGCGATTGTCGACTGGCCGGAGCTGCCCGTGGTGACCAGTGGCGATCCCTACATGATGTCGCAGGCCGAGCAGGACAAGCTGTCGGCTAATCCGCGCTGGTCGCCGGGCTTCATGTCGCCATCGAGTGCGACGAATTCAGCGTTCTACTTCACGCATAGCACGTACGAAGCAGCACGCGTGGTGTTCACGCACGGTCTGTGGCCGGCCGCAATGGCAATCTGGAGCGGCGGTATAGGCGGCGGTCAGGCTGCGCCGCTTGTCGTGCGTCGTGAAGATGCGCGATGGGTGGAGGGCAAGCTCACTGCAGCAGGTCTTGAGCCGTTGGCGGTCGAACAACTTGCGAAGAAAGCACACGACCTCGGGCTCGTCACGGGCGCGATCGTGCATGCGTTCAATCGATGGCAATGGAGCGAGGCGGAATTCGACATTGATGGTGTGACCGAGCGTTTGCCTATCGACGGGCTGTCATTGCTTCACGGTGCGGGTAAGACTGATGCCAAGGTTGCTAAGGCACCGGTCCAGCCCATTTACCGCGCCCTCGATCGCAAGCGGGTGTTCATCGCGCCGGTCAGCCGAAACAACGCTGCGGTCACCTACTACAGCGCGGTTGGAACGCTCGTTGAACTCGCGGTGAACGAAGCCAGCGGCCGTGTCAGCCTGCTTTCGCATCATTCGATCATGGAGTGCGGCAACATGCTTTCGCCGCAACTCGTCTCAGGTCAACTGCAAGGCGGATTGGCGATGGGGATTGGACATGCGCTGCATGAATATCTGCCGCTCTACGAAGAGGGTCCCGGCAACGGCACCTGGAACTTCAACCGCTATCACGTGCCGCGCGCAAGCGATGTCGCTGTCTGGGCCCAGACCGGCGAAGTGCTGCCGCCGCTGTCCGAGACCGATCCGCCAAAGGGCATTGCAGAGGTGGTGATGATTCCGGTCGTTGGCGCCATCGTCAATGGTATCGCGCACGCCATCGGGCATCGGTTCAACGACTTGCCGGTGAAACCGCAAAACATTCAGGAGGCGCTCGCATGACCGCTGCCAACCCCACTCCGACGCCGCTCGTTCAGCAACCTTTGCACCGGCCTTTGATCCAGATGAAACCCATTTCCCTGACGATCAACGGTGCCGCCATGGGTCCGATCCAGACCCCCGACGGCCTGATGATGATCGACTTCCTGCATGAGTACGTGGGCTTGACTGGCTCACGGCTTGGCTGCGGGCAGGGCGTCTGCCACGCGTGCGTGGTGATTCTCGACAAGCCGGACGGGTCGAGCGAAGAAGTGCGCACGTGCATCACGGGCGCGCATTTCTTCGACGGCAAAAAGGTGCGGACCATTGAAGGCCACGCCAAACGCAATGAGCAAGGCGAGGTCGTGGAACTCTCGCCGGTGCAGCAGAAATTCCTCGAACACTTCAGCTTCCAGTGCGGCTACTGCACGCCGGGATTCGTCAATGCGGCGACGGTGCTGATCGAACGCCTAAAACGCGAGCCGATTGCCAGGGAGTCGGTGGAGCACGAGATCACGAAAGCACTCGACGACCACATCTGCCGCTGCACCGGCTACGTGCGCTACTACGAGGCGGTGAAGGACGTTGTGTTGAACACGCCTGGACTTGTTAAGGATTCCGCATGAACCGGGCAATTTCCTTTCGCCTCGGCGCGCTTGCGTTATGCGTCGCCGCTCTGTCCGCTTGTAGCGAACGTCCCGATGACACCGCAGCCCCCACGCATGATTCGGCCGCCGAGCAGATCGCGCGCGGCAGTTATCTCGCGAAAGCGGCCGACTGCGCCGCCTGTCACACGATCGCCGGCGGTGCGCCGTTTGCCGGCGGCGTGAAGCTCGGGTCGCCGTTCGGCACCTTTTATGGCACGAACATCACGCCTGATCCCGAGCATGGCATCGGCAAGTGGAGTGCTGCGCAGTTCTACAAAGCCCTGCACGACGGTGTGGCGCCTGACAAGCAGCTCTATCCGGCCATGCCTTACACGTCTTACCGGACGATGTCCCGCGCCGACAGCGACGCCATCTATGCGTATCTGATGGCGCAAAAACCGGCTGCCGTGCCGAACCACGAACCCGACTTGACGTTCCCGTTCAACGTGCGGATGGCCGTGATGTTCTGGAACATGCTGTTCCTCAAGGACGCGTTGCCGGATGCATCGGCGGGGAGTTCGGCTGACTGGACCCGCGGGCGATATCTCGCCAATGCACTAGGTCACTGTGCCGAGTGTCACACGCCACGTGGTGCGTTCGGGCAGTTGAACGGTGCGAAGGCGTTGCAAGGTTCGATGCTCGGTCGTGTCGTGCCGCCGGATATCACGCCCGCGGGGCTTGCTGCGCGTGGCTGGACGGCCGCTGACTTGCAGACATTCTTCGCGACCGGGATCAGCCGCCAGGGTTCTGCATTCGGCGAGATGCATCCGGTAGTGATGCTAAGCACCCAGCACCTGAGCCCGGGCGATTTGCGCGCGCTATCGACCTATATGCTCGGCGATGCACCGCTTCCGCCTACGCCGGTGCAGCCAGGTTCCGCCGATGCCGCACATGTGGCAGCCGGCCGGGCTAGCTATGTCGCTGTGTGCGCGGGGTGTCATGGGCTTGGCGGGGAGGGCAAACCCCACGTCGCGGTATCGATGCAAGGAAGCTCGACGCTGCGTCAGGCCGATTCGCATAACCTGATCGTTGCAATGCTCGATGGCGTGGATGCCGCCGAGTTCGCCGGAACGGAAAGCATGCAGGCAATGCCGGGATTCGCCGCCACGCTCAACGACGACGAACTCGCGCACCTTGCCAACTACCTGCGCTCGAGTTGGGGCGGCCAGCCGGGTGACGTAACGGCAGCACGCGTCAAGTCGTTGCGCTAAGCCGCCTGGTGCTACGAGGGCAAGCGCTACCGTTTATTCAAACGGTAGCGCCTTTCGCCGCCATTTGCCGCTGTAGTTCCGGCCAGACCTTGGCGACCGCTTCCTCGCCGGCCAGGATCGCCGCGTTGCGCTGGCCGAAGTCGCTGCCGCTCATGGCGGCCAAGTTCGGGCGGATGACGAAGTCGGCGTATTTATCGAGTTCGTACGCCTTGATGGTCTGGCCCATGATCGTGAAGGTCTGCATCAGCACGTCGAAGGAGCTTTGCGTCAGCCCTGTCTCAGGGCGAGCAGAAATATCCACCGCGATCACAAAATCCGCGCCCATCTTGTGCGCGAATGCCGCCGGCACCGGGCTCACCAGGCCGCCATCCACGTACTCATGACCGCCGATCTTCACCGGCTCGAAGATGGACGGCACGCTGCACGACGCGCGCACGGCAATGCCGGTATTCCCCCGCTGGAACAGGATTGGCTGACCGGTCCTCAAATCCGTCGCGACAATACCGAGCGGTTTCGCCATCTTTTCGATCGGCCGGTTGTCGAGCGTCTTGTTCAGGTAATTCTGCAGCGCAACGCCTTGCAGGAAACCGCGCGTGCGAAACGGCATCGCCCAGTCGCTGATAGAGGCTTCATCCATGGTCAGCGCGAGCTTGTTGATGGCAATGCCGCTCATCCCTGATGCCGATAACGCCGCGATCACCGAGCCCGCGCTGGTGCCGCTCAACAGGTCCACCTTCAGATTGCGCGCTTCCAGTGCCTTGATTACGCCGATGTGCGCAAACCCCCGGGCCGCGCCGCCGCCTAGTGCCAAGCCGATCCGCACGGGCCGCTGGGGCGTGCTGGTGGCCGATACTGGCGACGTGGACGGCACGGGTGCAGTAAGCGCGGTGGTGGAGCTGGACGGCGTAGTGCACGCTGTGAGCACGGCCGATGCGCAGCCAAGAGCGAACGCGCGTCGCGACAACTGGGGCAGCGACGAAAGCGAGGGCGGCGAAGTTTTCAAGGAGTTCTCCTGCGATGCAGCGGGTAACAGGCGTGGCGTGGGGCGTGGACGCTGCTCAGCAGCTTGATCAGCTAGCTCGATTGGCCGCTTGGTCATGCCGTCCAGTAACGGCGCACATGATAAAACATGATGACCCCCGAGAGCAGGCCAAAAGCGCCCGGCGGGTATAATTCACACTCGTTTTGACCGCTCGCCAAGTTCGTCCAGAAGACGCGCCGAAGCCGGTCCCCGATATATCGCTTGCCTGGCCCCTCCCGTGCCAGCAAACGCATTTGAGCTATCGAGCACACCGCACATGACCCAAGTCCGTACCCGTTTCGCTCCCAGCCCCACAGGCTTCATCCACCTCGGCAACATTCGCTCCGCGCTTTATCCGTGGGCGTTCGCGCGCAAGATGAAGGGCGTTTTCGTGTTGCGCATCGAGGACACCGACCTGGAGCGCTCGACCGACGCGTCCGTCGACGCCATCCTTGAAGGCATGGAATGGCTCGGCCTCGAGTACGACGAAGGCCCGATCTATCAGATGCAGCGCATGGACCGTTACCGTGAAGTGCTGAAGCAGATGCTCGACCAGGGCCTGGCCTACCACTGCTACATGTCGACGGAAGAACTCGACGCATTGCGTGAGCGCCAGCGCGCGGCCAATGAAAAGCCGCGTTACGACGGCACGTGGCGCCCGGAAGAGGGCAAAGTGCTGCCGTCCATTCCGGAAGGCGTCTCGCCGGTCATTCGCTTTCGCAATCCGCTGGGCGGCGTAGTGAGCTGGGACGACGCAGTGAAGGGCACGATCGAAATCGCGAACGACGAGCTCGATGACCTCGTGATCGCGCGCCCGGACGGCACGCCGACCTATAACTTCTGCGTAGTCGTGGACGATCTCGACATGAAGATCACCCACGTGATCCGCGGCGACGACCACGTGAACAACACGCCGCGCCAGATCAACATCCTGCGCGCGCTGGGCGGCGAAGTGCCGGTGTACGCCCACTTGCCGACCGTGCTCAACGAGCAGGGCGAGAAGATGAGCAAGCGCCACGGCGCGATGAGCGTGATGGGTTATCGCGACAGCGGTTATCTGCCGGAAGCGGTCCTCAACTATCTGGCGCGGCTCGGCTGGTCGCATGGCGATGCGGAGATTTTCTCGCGTGAACAATTTGTCGAATGGTTCGACCTGGACCATCTGGGCAAGTCGCCGGCGCAATACGATCCGGACCGGTTGAACTGGCTGAACGCGCACTACATCAAGGAAGCGGACAACGCACGGCTCGAAACGCTCACCAAGCCTTTTCTGGCCGAACTGGGTATCGACTCCACCATGATCGAGCAAGGGCCGCCGCTCGAGCTCGTGATCGGCTTGCTGAAGGACCGCGCATCGACGGTAAAGGAAATTGCCGATAACGCCGCCATGTTCTATCAGGAGCCCGTGCTCGATCCCGCTGCACTCGCGCAGCATGTTACGGAAGCCGTGCGTCCCGCGCTTGCTGACTTGCGGCAGGCACTGAGCGAAGTGGAGTGGAGCAAGGAAGCCATCTCGGCGGCGTTCAAGGCCACGCTGACGGCCCACAAGCTCAAGATGCCGCATCTCGCCATGCCGGTGCGTCTGCTGGTCGCGGGCACCACGCACACACCGTCCATTGACGCGGTGCTGATGCTGTTCGGCCGTGAGACGGTGCTGACTCGGCTTGAGAAGGGCATTGCCTGAACATGAGGCGCAACATGAGTGCGTTGCATCGTGGCGAACGGTGTCCGGTTTGCGCCCCAAGTTCGCACCCTAAGGACGAACTATTTTCAGATGCTGGGCTAAAAGGTATTTACAACTTCAAAAGTGCCCTTTAGAATCTCGTTTTTGTTCTGCAAGGGGGGTATAGCTCAGCTGGGAGAGCGCTTGCATGGCATGCAAGAGGTCAGCGGTTCGATCCCGCTTACCTCCACCACAGAACAGAAATGAAGCTTTTTAAAGCGCCAGAGCATCGGAAAAAAAGCTTCACAAGAATCACAAAGCTGTTTATAATGTCGTTCTTCGCTGCTGACTGACAAGAAACTGATTAATAAGGTTTAAACGATTAAGAAAGTATTAATCGAAGTTAATCAGAAAGCTGTCGGGATTAAGTGAAAAGAGTAGAAGACATTGACTGAAAAGTTTATGTCCCCATCGTCTAGAGGCCTAGGACATCACCCTTTCACGGTGAGTACAGGGGTTCGAATCCCCTTGGGGACGCCATAACATCGGCGGCTGCCAGAAGCGCTGCAAGTTTGTTGAGTCAACCAACCTCACGAACTGATGGAAAGAAGTGGAGCGGTAGTTCAGTTGGTTAGAATACCGGCCTGTCACGCCGGGGGTCGCGGGTTCGAGTCCCGTCCGCTCCGCCAACAAGTTGTAAAAGAAAAATCCAGCTTAAGCTGGATTTTTTTCGTCCACGTTTTTTGTACGTCGCGTTTTTCATCCTTCCCAGTCCTTCCGCTCGCCCGCTCCCGTTTCCTCTCCCGCTTTTCTTCTTACCACCATCCCGTTGCATCTTGTTGAACGTGTGGCGTGTGTGACATCGAATTTGCGCGCTCGTAAAACTCTCCATTGCCAGCGCGCGCCGCCTGACTTAGTGTTGATGACTTGATTCCGTGCTTTCATCGCGCAATGCTCGATCCCACCGAAGCTCTCTCGCCGTTTCAGTTGCGCCTGGCGTCGATGGACGATTTTTCGTTCGCCGAGGCGCTTACGCGCAACAACATGAATGGCTACTACCGCCGCCACAATCTCGTGTGGCGCAGCGATCTGTTCCTGGGTAGCTGGCGGGAATCGGAAAACTTCGTGCTGGAGTGCGACGGCCAGGCTATTGGCGTGATGCGCGTGACGGAAGAAGACCAGTCGCTGCACATCCGCGACGTACAAGTGGTGGAAGGCTGGCGCCGGACGGGCGCGGGGACATTTCTCCTCGATACCGCGCACCGCTGGGCACGTGCACGCGGACTAAAGGAGACGCAGTTGCGCGTATTCGTCGATAACCCCGCGGCCCGGCTCTATATCCGCATGGGATATAAAACTGCCGGTTCGCGGCTCGCACAATTCGGCGCGATCCGGAATATGGTGCGCGCCGTTTAGCGTTTCAGCGCTCGTTCGACGCGCCGTTCTGACTATCGTCGCGCGGCTCGCCGTCGCGGACAAAAAATGCGCGCGGACTTTCGCCGAACGCACGTCTGAACATCGCGGAAAAGGCGCTCTGGCTTTGATAGCCGAGCAGCAACGCAACTTGTGAGAGCGGTCGGCCCTGACTCAGTAACGGAATCGCTCGCGCCAGCACGGCCTGCTGACGCCATCGCGAAAAGCTTACGCCGAGTTCACGCCGGAACAAGCGCGCGATCGTGCGGGTGCTTGCACCGGCGAGCGTTGCCCAGTGTTCGAGCGAATCGGCGGAAGCAGGGTCGGCGAGGACCGCTTCGCATAATGCGAGCAAGCGTTTGTCGGTGGGCATCGGGATGGAGAGGGGCAGCGGCCGCGAGCGTGTGATTTCATCCAGTGCAAGCGTGCCGAGCAGCCGTTCGCGCTCGCTTGAAATCGTCAGGTCATCCAGCGCAACAGCCACCTCGCGCAGCAG
The DNA here is from genome assembly GCF_009766085.1 of Burkholderia sp. S171. GTDB lineage: Bacteria > Pseudomonadota > Gammaproteobacteria > Burkholderiales > Burkholderiaceae > Caballeronia. Next base: position 621,277 of record NZ_LMUF01000030.1, read on the forward strand.
CGGCGACACTTCCACTACGCGGCACGCATCCAGTCCCGGCGGCACGACACTCGCGTCTATATACAACGTCCGCAGAAACGCGTCTTCCACAATTACCACTTCGTGCGTCACGTTCGGCGGGACCCAGATTGCCCGCGACGGTGGCACCATCCACGTTGACCCTTCCGCTGCGATGCGCAGCACGCCCCGTGTCGTGCATGCGACCTGCGCCCACGCGTGTGTGTGCCGCGCAATTCGGACGCCGGCCGGCACGGGCCGCGAACGCACGCGAATCGGGTGCGTGAGCGTAGGCGACGACTCGGCGGGAATGTCGAGATGCTCGACTTCTTCCGGTTGCAGCGATTGCAGCGGTTGATCGGTTGGCGTGAACATGGTTTGTAAGCGCTCCTCCTCCGTGATATTAAAGGCATCGGGCGGGATTGGCTTTGAAGCCGGGCGCGGGACGTGTTTCGTTGGGCCAAGCCATCACGACGTAACACCTGTTTTATATGCTTGGCATAATGCGCGCTGAATCTTCATGGAAGGGATAGAACGCATGCAACACGTATTCGTCTACGGCACGCTGCGAGCGGGCGAGAGCAATGACATTCGCCTCGCGGCCGAGCGTAACGGGATCGCCGCGCCAATGCTGATCGGCTCGGGTCATATCAACGGGCGGCTGTACGACTTCGACGCGTATCCCGGACTGGTGCTCGATCCTGCAGCGCGGCCGGTGCATGGCGATATCTATCGGATCGATGAAACGCTCGTGCCCGTGCTCGATGAAATCGAAGAGATCGTGCCGGGTGTTATCGGCTTGTATCGTAGCGAGCGCCTGCACGTGACGGTTCACGTAGACGGGCGCGCGCAGGTTATCGATTGCCTGGTTTATCCGGTCGGCGAGGCGGCGGTGGAAGGTTTGCCGCGTATCGATAACGGCGATTGGGTTGTGTATCGAAGAGCACGGAATTGATTGATCAACGCCGATAAAAAAAGCCGCCCTGAATTTTCAGGGCGGCTTTGTTTTACAGAAGAGAAGATCCGCGTTAAGTCTTAAATCTCTTCGTAAAGCGGCAACGTCAAAAACTCCGCGAACGTATCCGATGTCGACATCGCTTCGAAGATCGTCGCTGCCCGGTCATACGGCGCGGTGTCGCCGGCAATGACCGCTTTCACCTTTGCCAATTCTTCCTGCGTGAAGGCGCGGACCATGTCAGCGGTTACTTTGCGGCCATCGTCGAGCTTGCCTTTCGGCGAGCGAATCCACTGCCACACTTGCGAGCGCGAAATTTCCGCAGTCGCTGCATCTTCCATCAGGTTGTGGATCGGCACGCAGCCATTGCCCGCGAGCCACGAACCAAGATAGTGGATGCCCACGTTGATATTGCCGCGCACGCCGCCTTCGGTGATGGGATCTTCAGGACGGAAATCGAGCAGATCGGTTGCTGTGACCTGCACGTCCTCGCGTTGCTTCGCGATCTGGTTCGGCTGGTCGCCGAGCACCTTCACGAACTCTTCCATCGCGATCGGCACGAGGCCCGGATGCGCGACCCATCCGCCGTCGTAACCGTCACTCGCATCGCGCGCCTTGTCCGACCGTACGCCGCCCATGGCTTTGTCGTTGGCTTCAGCGTCGCCCTTGATCGGAATCAACGCACTCATGCCGCCAATAGCAGGCGCGTTACGCCGGTGACACGTCTTCAACAATTGCAGCGCGTAGGCGCGCATGAACGGCACGGTCATCGTGATCTTGGCGCGATCCGCGAGGCAGAAATTGGCGTCGTTCTTGAACTTCTTGATCGCAGAAAAAATATAGTCCCAGCGGCCGGCATTCAGCCCCGACGAATGCTCGCGCAACTCGTACAGGATCTCGTCCATTTCGAACGCGGCCAGGATGGTTTCGATAAGAACCGTCGCCCGAATCGATCCACGCGGCACACCCACCATCTCCTGCGCCGCCACGAAAATCTCGTTCCACAGACGCGCTTCGAGATGGCTTTCGAGTTTCGGCAAATAGAAGTACGGACCCGCACCGCGAGCCAGTTGCTCCTTCGCGTTGTGGAACAGGAACAGCGCGAAATCGAAGATGCCGCCCGACACCCGCTGACCATCTACGGTCACGTGTTTTTCATCGAGATGCCAGCCGCGCGGACGCACGATCAGCGTCGCGGTTTTATCGTTGAGCTTGTATGACTTGCCGTTCTGTTCAAGCGAAATCGTGCCGCGTACCGCTTCCTTCAGATTGATATGACCGGTCAGCTGGTTGTCCCAGTTCGGCGTGTTCGAATCCTCGAAGTCCGTCATGTACGAATCCGCGCCGGAGTTCAGCGCGTTGATGATCATCTTGCGTTCGACCGGTCCGGTGATCTCCACACGGCGGCATTCGAGCGCCTTCGGCAATGCTGCGATGGTCCAGTCGGCATCACGGATGGGTTGCGTTTCGCTGAGGAAATCCGGGCGTTCGCCTGCGTCAAGGCGCTTTGTACGTTCGGTGCGCGCAGCGAGCAACGCCTGACGACGCGGCTCAAATGCGCGATGAAGCGTTGCTACAAGCTCAAGCGCCCCGGGCGTCAGGATGGTCTCGTAGCCGGGTTTGATATCGGCTGTGATGGTCATGCCCTGCGGCACGTGGGTCAGCGTGTTCGCCATGTTCTTGCATCTCCTTGGTCGGTCAGACGGTTTTGCGTGCTGGGTGAATCGATGAATCGGTTAGTTGTTGGGACTGCGGGGCATGCGCTTGGAAAGATCGAATGGCGCGCTGTGTTGATGCTGCGGACAGCCTGCATCGATGAAAGCAAGCAGATCGGTCATATCGCGTCCGGTGCCGCGCGGCAGGACGCCGAGTTGTTCCGCGGGCATCGCCATGCGATTGAGCCAGAAAGTGGTGTAGCCAAACCACGTCGCGCCCGTCACGTCCCAGCCATTCGACGATACAAACACGATCTCCGATGCCGCCACGCCGATCGCTTGCGTTCCGAGTGCGTAGGCAGCTTGAGCGGGTTTGTAGGCCCGCACGGCGTCGACTGAGAGGACGTGATCGAAGAGGCCCGACATGCCCGCGCTTTTCACCGCGATGTCCAGCATCTGCGGATTGCCGTTCGACAGAATCGCGAGTTTCAAATCCGGGCGCTTGCGCAGCGTTTTCAGCGCGGTGACCGTGTCCGGAAATGCTGCGAGGCAGGCATATTCATCCATCAGGCGCTTTTCCGCGGCCGGCGTGAGTGCGTGTTCAAGCTTCAGGCGGGTGGCCGCGAAGCGCAGCGCGTCGAGCGTGATCGCCCAGAACGGTTCGTATCGGGCGCCAGCGGGGTCCGAGAGTGTGCGCAACTGCGTGTATTCGATCTGCTTTTGGCGCCACAACTGCGAAAGCGCGTCGCCTTGACCGGGGAATAACTGCTCGGCGGCCGCCACGACGGAGTGCACGTCGAACAGCGTGCCGTAGGCATCGAAGATGACTGCACGGGGAGGCGAAATCGATGTCGTTGACATGGCTGGCACTCCGAAAATAGATCTCCGACCATTCTATTAGTGCGTTGGAACGACCGGAAGATGCATCCAGATCACTTGATCTTTGACTTTTCCACGCCTAATCTGGTCATCCGACATTTCAACAAACGCACCCGCATGGACCGATTCAAGCAAATAGAAACGTTCGTGGCGGTCGTCGCCAAGGGAAGCCTGTCCGCCGCCGCACTAGCCGAAGGCGTCGCGCCCGCCGTGATGGGCCGGCGGCTGGACGCGCTGGAAGAGCGGCTCGGTGTGAAACTGCTCGTCCGCACCACGCGCCGCCTGACGCTCACCTTCGAAGGATCGGCGTTTCTGGAGGATTGCCAGCGGGTGATTCATGACATGCAGAGCGCGGAGGCGAGCGTGTCGGCCGGCGGGGTAAAGGCGAGCGGGCATCTGCGGGTGTCTGCCCCGGCCGGTTTCGGGAGGCGTCATGTTGCCGCGCTCGTCCCCGTTTTCACTTCGATGCACCCCGATGTTTCGATCACGCTCGACCTGACGGACCGTATGGTCGATCTGGTCAACGAGGGTTTCGACTGTGCGGTGCGGCTTGGCGAGTTGCCGGATTCGTCGCTGGTGTCGTTGAAGCTGGGTGAGAACCGCCGGGTGTGCGTGGCGTCGCCGGACTATTTGCGCGTGCGCGGCGCGCCCGCCGATCTCGACGCGCTCGCGC
>NZ_LMUF01000030.1:625532-698290 GCF_009766085.1 Burkholderia sp. S171
CTGCCGCTTGGGGCGAGCTCGAATCAGCAGCGCGGCTGGGTGTTTCAGAAAGACGGCAAGGTTGTGCAGATGCGGGTCTCGGGCACCATGGAATGCTCGGACGGCGCTGTGCTGCATGAGTGGTGTCTCGCCGGATACGGGCTGGCGTGGCGCTCATGGTGGGAAGTCGGCGATGACATCGCAGATGGGCGGCTTGTCAGCGTGCTCGATGCTTTCGCAGCACCGCCTATCGGGATTCACGCAGTGTTTCCGCAGCGCCGGCATTTGCCGCTGAGAGTGCGTCTGTTTCTGGACCTGCTCAAACACACGTTCGGCGCGCCAGGGTATTGGGGCTGATTTGCAGGCTGCCTGCCTTGATTCAGTTACTACAATGAAAGTGCACGAGTGCCACTGCCAAGGAGTCGACCATGTTCAAGCACATTCTGGTTCCGACGGATGGATCAGTCCTTTCACAGAAAGCGATTGATGGGGCAATCGATCTTGCCCAGTCGGTGGGTGCGCGGCTTACGGCTTATGCGTGCTTGCCGCTTTACCCGTATTCACCTTTCGCCGATGTCGCCGTCGAGCCGCCCGGAGATTTTCATGAGCGCGCCGAACGAGAAGCGCGGGAACATCTTGGCGCTGTCGAACAAGCCGCTGCCGCCGTCGGCGTTTCCTGCAATTCCGTTACCAGCGTTGAATCCGCGCCGTATATTGGCATTATCGATATTGCGGAGCGAGATGGCTGCGACGTGATTTTCATGGCGTCGCATGGGAGGAGGGGGTTGGGGAGTTTGCTGATCGGCAGCGAGACTCAACGCGTGCTGACCCACACGAAGATTCCCGTGATTGTTTATCGGTGAAAGGCGGGTATTCCGAATCGACCAGGCTGGTCAGCTTTCGCGCCAACGCGAGGGAAGCGAGCACTGCGCGGTCTGATCAGCACGCTCGTTCCCTCAGCCGGAAGGTGTTATGCGGCCGTGATCTTGGTATGGTTCAGGCAATGCGCATAAATCTTATACATGAAAATGATATAGCCAAAACCCAGTGTGACAATGCTGATAATTGCCCAAATCACAATGTTCCCAATGATGCTTGCCAGATCAATGGTGCATTCCAGCCGGCCAATCCGCATGCCGCTTGCATCGACTACGATGGTCCGGCTAATGATAAAGCGCGCCATATAATAGGGGAAAACAAACAAAGCCAATCCGCACGTTACGATTGATAAAATTATCCAGATAATCGCATGTCCGATAATATCTCCGACAGATAGATCGGATTTCAAAATTCCAGCTTGCATGCTTAACCCCGTGGTTTTATTGTTACGTTTTGTAAGAATTCGGAATAATACATGATCATTGCGAAATTCGAACATCATTCATGTCATTTTTTAAATCACTGTGGAGTTATTTTCTAACCGCAGGGAAGTGCGAAATCATGTTGACGTTCCATCTACAAAAAAAGGCGCATGGCCAATGGCCATGCGCCTTATACCCGCTTAAAGCAGCTGCAGCTTATTAAGCGACTTTCTTTTCGAAGAACTGTTCGTCTTCGGTTGAACCATGCAACGCGGTCGTCGATGCGTCTTTTTCAACCGCTTGCGTCACTGCATCAAAGTATCCAGTGCCCACTTCACGCTGATGCTTCACTGCGGTAAAACCCTTCTCAGCCGCCGCGAATTCCGCTTCCTGCATCTCGACGAACGCACTCATCTGATTACGTGCATAACCGTGCGCGAGATTGAACATCGAGTAATTCAGCGCATGGAAACCGGCCAGCGTGATGAACTGGAACTTGTAGCCCATCGCGCCAAGTTCTTTCTGGAATTTGGCGATAGTCGCATCGTCCAGGTTCTTCTTCCAGTTGAATGACGGCGAGCAGTTATACGAGAGCAGCTTGCCCGGGAATTCACGATGAATCGCCTCGGCAAACTTCTTTGCGTACGCCAGGTCCGGCTTGCCTGTTTCGCACCAGATCATGTCGGCATACGGTGCGTAGGCGAGGCCACGCGACACGGCTTGTTCCAAGCCCGGTTTCGTGCGGAAGAAGCCTTCAATGGTGCGCTCGCCGGTCAGGAACGGCCGGTCGTTTTCATCGACGTCGGACGTCACCAGATCTGCCGCTTCCGCATCGGTGCGGGCGAGCAGAATGGTCCGCGTACCGGAAACGTCAGCCGCGAGACGCGCAGCCGTGAGTTTCGCGATGTTTTCACGCGTCGGCACCAGCACCTTGCCGCCCATGTGCCCGCATTTCTTCACCGATGCCAACTGATCTTCGAAGTGCACGCCCGCGGCGCCGGCTTCGATCATCGCCTTCATCAGTTCGAACGCGTTCAGCACGCCGCCGAAACCGGCTTCAGCGTCGGCCACGATCGGCTGGAAGAAGTCGAGATACCCTTCGTCGCCAGGATTCTTGCCTTCCGACCACTGGATCTGATCTGCACGCGTCAGCGTGTTATTGATGCGCTTGACCACCAGCGGCACCGAATTTGCCGGATACAGCGACTGGTCCGGATACATTTCACCCGCGACGTTGGCGTCGCCTGCCACTTGCCAACCGGACAGGTAAATCGCCTTCAAACCGGCCTTGACCTGCTGCATGGCCTGATTGCCGGTCAGCGCGCCGAGTGCGTTGACGAACGGCTCGTCATGAATCGATGCCCACAACTTCTCCGCGCCCCGTTTCGCCAGCGTGTGCTCGACAGGCACCGAACCGCGCAGCCGCACGACATCGTCGGCGGTGTAGCTACGCTTGATGCCCTTCCAGCGCGCATCCGTGTCCCATTGCTTTTGAAGTTCCTGAGCTTGTTGTTGGCGCGACATGGCGTTTCTCCTTTGAATACCTGACTGATGACTAATGGTGGGTCGTCCAGTTGAGCAGTCGATAAGTCTCGGTGCTTCTTGTTGCTCAACTCTTATATAAGAGTCTAGGGAAAGGAGGATAGGGGAGCCAGTCGTTTAGCGAAGTTTTTGAATATAAATTATTGTTTTAAATCAATGGCTTGATATTTGCATTTCACAATGTAAAACGATCTTTCCTATGCTGGGAAGAGCTGACTTGTGCCATGCACCAACAATTTCGCGCCGCAAAAGGTCTTTTCACATTGTGAAGTTCGGGGTGTGGACGAAAAAAAACCGACGCATGAGGCATCGGTTTTCTTTTTGCTGGCGCGCAAGAAGCGCGCCGTACTCACTAAGACTTAGCTGCCACGACGCGGAGCGCGCGGGCCGTCGTTGCGACGTGCTGCATAGCCGTCACGCGAACCGCCACCGAAGCCCGAACCACCGTCACGCGATCCACCACCGCTGCGATAACCGTCACGCGAGCCACCGTCGCGCGAATCGCGAGCACCACCGGCGCTTGCCGGCTTGTTGCCCCAGCCGCCCGGCTTAGCCGTTCCGCCGTTGCCAGCACCGCCGCTACCGAAGCGACGACCTGCGCCACCCGCACCAGCGCCACCGCCCGGACGGCCGCGGCCGCCAAAGCCAGGACGACCACCGCCACCGCCGGCCGGAGCCGAGCGACGCGGTTCAAAGCCAACAATCACGCTCACATTGAGCGGCACGCGAACGAAACGCTCAATGCGCTTCAGCGCGCCTTGCTCAGCGTGGTGCACGAGGCTGATAGCCGTACCCGTACGGCCGGCACGGCCCGTACGACCGATACGGTGAACGTAGTCTTCCGCAAACTTCGGCAGATCGTAGTTGAACACGTGCGTGATACCGGGGATGTCAATACCGCGAGCGGCGACATCGGTTGCCACCAGCACGCGCACTTTGCGCTCGCGCAGTGCACGAATCGTGCGGTTACGTGCGCCTTGCGGCAGATCGCCGTGCAGTGCAGCCGATTCAAAACCTGCGTCCGACAAACGGATAGCCAGTTGGTCAGCGTCGTTCTTGGTTGCCGTGAAGACGATAGCCTGATCCAGGCCGGCGTCGCGCAACAGATGGTCGAGCAGACGATCCTTGTGATCGCGGTCATCGACGTAATGCACGGTTTGCGCGATGTTGTTTTGCGCTTCGAGCTTCTGAATGATCTCGATGCGTTCCGGGTTCTTCAACAGGCGGCCGGTCAGCGAGCTGATCTTGCCGTCGATGGTTGCCGAGAACAGCAGCGTCTGACGCGTGGCCGGCGTAGCAGCAACAATAGTTTCGATATCGTCGATGAAACCCATGTCCAGCATACGGTCGGCTTCGTCGAGCACGAGGATTTGCAGTTGCGACAGATCAATACGGCCGCGTTCCAGGTGATCGAGCAAACGGCCCGGCGTAGCAACCAGGATTTCCGGGTTCTTTGCGAGCAGCATCAATTGCTGGCCATACGCGACACCGCCGAGAATGCTGACCGTGCGCAGACGGCGCAGGTGCTTGCCGTACGTGGTGGCGGCAGCGGTAACTTGCATCGCGAGTTCGCGGGTCGGCGTCAGAACCAGCATGGTCGGACGAGCAACCGGCTGGGTGCGGCGGGCCGGGCGGGCGTTCGGGTCATGCGGCTCACGCGGAGCTGAAGCCTTGGCCTTTTCGAGCTGCGAGAAACGTTCGATAGCCGGCAACATGAATGCTGCGGTCTTGCCCGAGCCGGTCGGGCTGGAAACCAGCAAGTCGCGGCCGGCGAGCGCTGCGGGAATCGCGCGCTGCTGAACCGGCGTCGGCACTTGATAGCCAGAGGCCGTCAACGCAACAATGATCTCAGGCGAGAGGCCGAGCGACTCGAAGCTCGGGCCAGTCTGCACAGCGATAGCAGCGGCGACAGGCGCAACTGAAGAAATAGGGGCGGGAATTGCGGGATGAGCAGATGCGGCCGGCGAAACAGATGCTGCCGGCGCGGCGGGTGCGTCTTCGCCGAGTGCCAGTGCAGCGATGGAGTCCAGCGGGCTATGGGTGTTGCTCGAAGTCATGTCGATCCTTGAAACGGGGAATAAGGCGTATGGCGCCAATCGGCATACCCAAGTCGTCAGATTCAGCGAGCAAAGAAGCAGCGAGCAAATCGAAAAACGGGGGCAGCTCGCAACAATAAAGGCGAGCTTTTCGTTAGAAGCTGTATCGGATTCGACAGGCCGAGGCGGCGTTGTCGTCAGCCTGATGCATGATCGGCCGCGAAAGGCCTAGCAGGGAGGGGACAGTTTCTAAACTGGATTGGAGCAAAACGCTACGAGGCGCCGCGCTGCGTGCGATGAATCGACTAAAACCACCAATTCACCCGGTCACAGTGAAGCGCAGGCAACAGTATAGCGGCAATTGTTGCGCTGCGCCAGATTTTAAGACAGTTTGATTCAACTTGCAGTTTGCCGGCACGCGGGATGTCAGCTTGATCTATTTTGCCGACCTCTTAATAAAGCGCCGCAGGGCGCTCAACCCGCTCAAACAGCGCCGGCTGGCGCTGAAAGGCCCGTTTTTACGCCGATGCGCCGCTTTTCAGCGATTCCACCAGCCCGATATATTGCTGCTTTGCGGTGTCCTGCGGCGTGCCCGCGAGAGCGCCCCAGGCGTCATATTTGTATTTCCCGGCGATATCGGCGAAACCCGGCTTGTCGCCTTGCACATCGCCCAGGCTCGCTTGTTTGTAGAGCGCGTAGAGGCGCAGCAGCGTCAGGTTGCCCGGACGTTCGGACAATTCCTTGACGTCGGCCTGGGCAAGCGCAAATTGCGCATCGAGTTCGTTGATTCCGCTCATTCGGTTCTCCGGACATGCTGGTTTAGGATCGGCGATCATAGCAAGCCGGTTGCGCGCGCTTGTCGAGGGTTTCTTCCAGAATTCCCGGGCACGCGGCTTAGGTCCCGCACGAGCGGGCATTGTCCGCGGCGCGCATTGGAACCTCACGGCTCACGCGTTACCGCGGTTCACGTTACATCACGCATTACAATAGCGGCCATGACACGTACCGTTTTGCTCGCCCTCGATACCTCGACCGAATTCTGCTCAGTCGCGCTGCTGATCGCCGACGCGACGGCCGCAGGCACCGCGACCGCCGCACCAACCGCCTGCGAAAGCGCGCCGCATTACTCGGCCGGTGAAGTTCACGTCTGGTTCAGCCATGAATTGACGGGACCGGTTTCCAGCACGCGCTTGCTGCCCGCAATCCGCGAATTATTCGATACCGCCGGCCTGACGCTCAAGGATTGCTCCGCGATCGCGTTCGGCGCCGGGCCGGGCTCATTTACCGGTTTGCGCACGGCAACCGGCGTCGCACAAGGACTGGCGTTCGGCTTGAGCGTGCCGGTGGTGCCGATCGGCACTTTGCTAGCATGCGCGGAGTTCGCGCGCTTGCATGACCCATCGGCGACGCGCGTGCTCGCGGCACTCGACGCGCGCATGAACGAGGCGTACTGGGCCGATTTCCGCTGGGAGGTTTTGACGGGCGCGGTGGGAGAGTGGACCACGGTCCGGGCGGCATCGCTTGATCTGCCCGAGGCAATTGTCCGGCCGGACGAGCCATATACGCTGGCGGGCAACGCGGCGGCGGCTTTTGGCGAACGGTTGCCGATGCCGGCTGCCCCGGCATGCCGCATCGATTTCGACGCGCTGCCGCATGCGTTGCCCGTGGCGCTTGCCGGATTGCGCGCGCTGCGTGCTGGCAGGACGGTCGCGCCGGATCAGGCCGCGCCGGAGTACGTACGCAATAAGGTCGCACAGACCACCGCCGAGCGGATGGACGCGCGTGCAGCCAAAGCAGCGACCGCCGCTGCGGAAGATCAAGCCCATCATGCCGCCACGGCCGCGCCGGTCGTTCAAACGACGGAGCCTCTACGGTGAGCGGCGTGTTGATGGCGGATCGTTATCTGTCGTCGATGACGGAAGCCGATCTCGATGAGGTCGCCGCCATCGAAAAGCTCGCTTATGAGTTTCCCTGGACCCGTGGCAATTTCCAGGACTCGCTGCGTAACGGCTATTTCGGCTTGTGCCTGCGTCATGTCACCGGGACCTTGCTGGGGTATTGCGTGCTGATGCCGGTCGTCGATGAAATGCATTTGCTGAACCTGTGCGTCGCGCCCCAGGCACAACACGCCGGCGCCGGGCTCACGTTGTTGCGTGAAGCGGTGCGGGTTTCGCGGCAGCAGAAACTCGAGGGCGTGCTGCTGGAAGTGCGGCCGTCGAATCCGCGCGCCATCCAGCTTTACGAGCGCTTCGGTTTCGCCACCATCGGACGGCGCAAAAACTATTACCCCGCGCGGCACCGATCGCGCGAGGATGCACTCGTCATGCGTCTGACGTTTTCAAAGGAGGCCGTGGATGGCGCTGCATAAGTCGATACTGGAAGAGTTCGGGCTGGGGACGGTCTGGGTGACGCGGGGGGCGGCTTCGGCTTCAGCTTCAGCTTCGGTTGATGCATCCGCCGCTGTGCCTGCTCAGTCGACAGACTCGACGGCGATCGCGTTCGAGCGTAAAGCGGCGCCTGAGGTGCAGCAGCCGGCTTCGCGCCTGCCGGTCGAAGAAGCGCCCGCGTCCGTGGCCCGGAAAGCTGATCCCGTCGATACCCTCACGGCGCTCGATGCCGCTCTTTCCGCCGCGCAGGCGAATCAGGGCAACGCGCATCAAACACCGTCTGCAAAGATCGACTCGCCCCGGATCGATGCCGCCGAACCGCCTGTCTTCGATGACCTCCCCTGGCTCGACGATGTGCCGCCGCAATCACTTGCTGCTTCGGAAACCGTCGATGACACGGCCGCCGATATCGCGACCCTCGACTGGGACACGCTGGCCGCTCGCGTCGCCGTGTGCGAACGCTGCCGTCTGTGCGAGCGTCGCACGAACTCGGTGTTCGGCGTGGGTGACCGGGACGCGGACTGGATGCTGATTGGTGAGGCGCCCGGTGAGAATGAGGACAAGCTGGGTGAACCGTTCGTCGGCCAGGCGGGCAAGTTGCTCGACAGCATGCTGCACGCGGTGGCGTTATCGCGTGAGGACAATGTGTTCATTGCAAACGTGATCAAGTGCCGGCCGCCCGGTAACCGCAATCCGGAACCGGATGAAGTCGCGCGCTGCGAGCCGTATTTGAAGCGGCAGGTCGAGCTGGTGAAACCCAAGCTGATTGTTGCGCTTGGACGGTTTGCCGCGCAAAGCCTGCTCAAGACGGAGGCGAGTATTTCGTCGCTGCGTGGACGGGTGCACGACTATCAAGGTGTGCCGGTTATTGTCACGTATCACCCGGCCTACTTGCTGCGCAGTCTCCCCGATAAAGCCAAGGCGTGGGCCGATCTGTGTCTCGCCCAGACTACTTATCGCAAGTCGTTGCAGGCGGCAGACGGCCCGTGACGGCCGCGGACGCAATCACGTCATTCCACGATCCCGCCGTGCGCGATCTCGCGTGGCTGCTGTTCTCGCCGGACTTGCTGAGCGCGTCGCGTGCGGGCGCGCCGCTCGCATGTCCTGCGGCAACCGAGAAAGAGCGCGAAACCACGCTAGTCTGGCTCACCGCGCTCGACCGCGACCCCGCTGCGCTTCATGCACAGGTTCACAAACCGTCGCTGACGCGGCTCGGCTTCTACGCCGAAGCATTGCTCGAACACTTCCTGACGCATGGCCCGCACGCGCGGCTGATCGCGGCGAACATCCCATTGCGCACGGCTGAACGTACGCTCGGCGAAGTCGATTTCCTGCTGGAGAACGTGCGCGGCGAACGGCTGCACTGGGAACTCGCTGTGAAGTTTTATCTGCATATCGGCGAGGGTGACGGGGCCGCTACCCTCGCTCACTACGTCGGCCCGAATCTGCAGGATCGCTTCGATTTGAAGCACGCGCGGCTTTTGAATCATCAACTGGGTTTGAGCGCGCACGATGAGTTTGCATCGCTCGGTTTCGAGGGCCCGTGGCGCGCCGAGTTGTTCGTCAAAGGGCGCTTGTTTTATCGCGATGACAGTCTCGGTTCCGGTCTCAGTCGCAATCTCGCGTTGAACCCGCCGCCCGAACTTGCTGTCGATCATCTGCGAGGCTGGTGGAAAACGGCGTCGGAGTGGCAGGATTCGAAGGCGGACGGAGTGTTTGCTTCGTTGCCCAGATTGGGATGGATGGCAGAACGAACGTTATCGGCGCAAGAGGGTGAAGCGCTCGCTGCGCAGACGGCGGTCTTGTCCGAGCGCGTGGCAACGCTGACGTCGCCGATCATGGTCGCGCGTTATGAACGTTACGAGGGTGGTGAGCGTGACGCATGCGCGACAGGCGATGTCTGGCGCGAGCATTCGCGCGGTTTTATCGTCCCCGATGAATGGCCGGAGCGCGCGGCTGACTTTGCGGGTTAAGCGGGGTTTAGCCAGCCTAGTCGAGGCTCGGCAAAGCGAACCTCACCACCACCTGAAAAAATGATGCACCGGGCCAACCCCGTGCCCGACGTCCAGTCGCACGCTCTGTTCGATCGCGCCGGTCAGATAGAGCTTGGCATCGGCGGTGGCGCCGGTGAGCGATTCGCGTTGGGGCAGCAAAGCCGCAATCGATGACGACAACGTGCACCCCGTCCCATGCGTGTTCTTCACCGGCACACGGGGGCCGCCGAGCCGCAACGGGCCGCTGTCCTCGATCAGCCAGTCCGGGCTATCGGCGGAATTCAGATGGCCGCCTTTCATCAACACCGCCCGCGCGCCCAATGCGCGCAGCGCTTCGCCCTGGCGCACCATCGCGTTTTCATCTTCGGCTGGTGCCACGTTCAGCAACGCAGCCGCTTCCGGCAGGTTTGGCGTGATCAGCGTCGCGAGCGGCAGCAGTTCATCGCGCAACGCAGCCACGGCATCCGGTGCAAGCAAAGCGTGATTGCTCTTGGAAATCATCACGGTATCAAGCACCACATGCACTGGCCGATATCGACGCAACGCCGCCGCTACCGCGCGCACTACATCGGCATTGGCGAGCATGCCGATCTTCACGGCATCGATGCGGATGTCATCGAAAACGGCGTCAAGCTGAGCGGTCAGGAATGAGGCGTCGGGCGTATGGATGGCCGTCACGCCGCGCGTGTTCTGCGCGGTGAGGGCGGTGACAACGGACAAACCGTAAGCGCCGAGCGCCGAAAACGCCTTGAGGTCGGCCTGGATGCCCGCGCCGCCACCGGAATCGGAACCGGCGATGGTGAGGACGTTGGGGATCGGATGGGTCATGAGCTTTTCAGGAAGATGCCAGCAATTGTTGCGCGGCGAGACGCGGGTCGGCAGCGGTGCAGATCGCCGATACCACCGCGATACCGCCCGGTCCCGCGCGTTTGACATCGGCGGCGTTGTGCAACTGGATTCCGCCGATAGCCACCGTCGGATGAAGTGAGCGCGCGCACAGCGCGGCGAGGCCGTCGACACCACATGCCGCCGATGCGTCAGGTTTGGTCGGTGTATCGAATACCGGTCCCACGCCGACGTAATCGATCATGGCGCCCAGCGTATTGGCGTGATCGACCTGCAGCGCATCCGATACCGACAACCCGATCAGCGCGTGCGCCCCCAACAGCTTCCTGGCGACATCCGGCGGCAAGTCGTTCTGGCCGATATGCACGCCATCGGCGCCGGCCGCGAGCGCGACATCCAGATGGTCGTTGATGATGAGCGGCGCGCCGTACCGGCGCGTGAGCGGCAACAGGTCGAGCGCGAGATCGAGCCACGCACGTTTGTGCCACTCGGGCGCGCGAAGTTGCACGATCGTGACGCCGCCATCGAGCGCGGCCCGGGTCACATCGAGCGCGCGTGCATGGCCGCCGCATTGGACGGGATCGAGGACGAGATACAGCGCGAGGTCGAGGTTCATCACGCAGTTGGCGCGATGTCGCGTGACACGAGCGTCGCGGCGAACAGGTTGGCATCGAGCGAAGCCAACCGGTCGAGATACGCGACCGCAAAACTGCCGGGCAACGCAGCGTCGCACGATGCCAATTCACCCGCAATGCTCGAATAGGCGATCGCGGCGACTGTCGCGGCCCAACGGTCATCGTTATCGGCCGCGCCCACAAACGCCGCGACCGTCGCTGATAACGCACACCCAACGCCCGTCACGCGCGTCATCAACGGCGATCCATTCGATAACGCGACTGTCCGGCGGCCATCGGTGACGTAGTCGGTTTGACCCGTGACCGCGACCACAGCGCCGGTATTCAACGCGAGGAGTTGGGCGGCGTCGAGCGCGGCTTCGGCTAAAGCGGTGCTATCGACGCCGCGTGCGGTCGATTCACCGCCCGACAAGCTGATGATCTCCGACGCGTTGCCGCGAATCACGGTCGGATGTGCATCGAGCAGATCGAACGCGAAGGCGGTGCGAAAACTCAGCGGGCCGACCGCGACGGGATCGAGTACCCACGGTTTATGCGCACGATGCGCGGCCTCGACGGCGGCGCGGATCGCCTTGCTTTGCGGCAAGTCGAGTGTGCCGAGATTCACCGATACCGCGTTGGCGAGCGGCACGAATTCGCCCACTTCCTCGCGGGCGATGACCATCGCAGGCGCGGCGCCCAGCGCGAGCAGCACGTTCGCCGTGAAGTTCGTGACGACGAGATTTGTCAGGCAGTGGACGAGCGGCGCGCGTTCGCGCACGCGCACGGCGAACGAATAGAGATCGGCGGCGAGCATGGTCGGGGTGTAAATAAAATGGTGATAAACGGGATTATCGCGCGCCGGGCGGCTGAGCGCCCGGTGTGATTTCAGGCTTTGTCTGGTCCGGCCAGGCGTGATCCAGACGCACTAGCCACCGTTCAAAGCCACCGCTCAATGCCTCGACTCGCCGATCAGCGCGACCGAATCGAAGGCCCGCTGATTCGCCTGATGCCGCCGCATGACAAAGTACATCATCAGGCAGACGAAGGTGCCGAACAGCACGATCACGAATTGAATCGGTACGTCGAGCCAGACGAGGACCGCATACAGGCACAACATCACGAGCACCGAGAGATTCTCGTTGAAATTTTGAACGGCGATAGAGTGACCCGCCGACAACAGCACGTGGCCGCGATGCTGCAGCAGCGCATTCATTGGCACCACGAAAAAGCCCGAAAGGCCGCCCACGATCATCAAGAAGATATACGCGACGATCAGATAACCCGGGATGTGCATCCGGCCGAAATAGATGCCCCAGTGCACGGGAAACAGATGCTTTGAATAGAACGCGAGCAGCATCACCGCAATGCCCATCATGATGCCGACCGGCAGCACGGAAAGTGACTTCTTCAGCGGCACGCGGGCGGCTGCAAGAATAGCGCCGACCGCCACACCGACCGCGATGATCGCCTGCAAAATGGCCGCCTCGGACAACGACATGCCGAGCGAGACTTCTGCCCATTTCAGCACGATGAACTGCAGCGTCGCGCCCGCGCCCCAGAAAAGCGTAGTCACGGCGAGCGAGATCTGGCCGAGCTTGTCGTGCCAGAGCGCGTTGAAACAATCGGCGAAATCGGTGATCAGTTTGATCGGACGATGTTCCTGCTTCGGATAACGCGCGCCGGTGTCGGGAATCCGCAGGTTGAAGAGGGCGGCGACAATGTACATGAGCACGATCACGAGCATCGCGGCTTCGGCGGGGGTTTCGACCTTGGGGATGTGCAACTGAAGAATGTGCGAGGCAATGTGCGGACTGATCAACGCGCCACCCATGACGGTGCCGAGAATGATCGAACCTACCGTCGTGCCTTCGATCCAGCCGTTCGCCGCGACCAGACGGTCAGCGGGCAATAGCTCGGTGAGAATGCCGTATTTGGCGGGCGAATACGCAGCGGCGCCGAATCCGACAATGCCGTAGGCGAGCAACGGATGCGCACCGACCAGCATCGTCAGGCAGCCGACGACCTTGATCGAGTTGGTGACGAACATCACGTGGCCCTTCGGTCTCGAGTCTGCAAAGGCACCCACGAAAGCGGCCAGAACTACGTATGACAGCACAAAAAACAGCTTGAGCAGCGGTGTCATCCAGTTCGGAGCGTGAAGATCTTTCAGCAGTGCGATCGCAGCGATCAGAAGGGCGTTGTCGGCCAGCGACGAGAAAAACTGCGCGGCCATGATGGTGTAAAAACCTTTTTTCATCTGATCCGATGCTAGTCCGCACTGCGGGTAATCCGCCCCGTTCGCACACGGCGCGCTCGTCGCTCGCGTCCGGCTTTGCGCTCAGGCTCCCGTTCAGGCAATTTCTGTTCGAAATGGGTTGTGTGCACGGCTTTATAACACGAAAATAGGCGCATTCTGACTAGCAGTAACCTGCATGACAATTCGCAGACGTACAGGCCCGAACGTCACCGGTCTGCAAGGTAGCGATAAGGTATTGATTCGGGTACTGATTCAGCTATTGGCTCGCCAAATCGGGTATTTTCGAATTTATCACCGTGTGCACGGTCTGTTACCAACCGGCCATCATATGCAATGATGGATCGCTGACTGATCGACCCCAAGCCGCGATTGTTTTCCATAGATCATGCTTCCAAGAGATGATGAATAGGGCACGATCGGCCGCCTCCGTTCCGAGTTAAAGCGCGGCCCTCAGGTACCTTCAGGCAACCGTCAACTGCGGTCCGTTCTTGCATAATCACCTGTTTTTTCCAACCGAACTCCCATGCCGCGCCCCATATCCGCCACGATCCACACCGCAGCACTTGCCAGCAATCTCGCCGTCGCACGCCGTCACGCGCCGAAATCCAAGATATGGGCCGTGGTGAAGGCCAATGCATATGGCCACGGTGTGGCGCGAGCGTTCCCCGGATTGCGCGCAACGGACGGCTTCGGTCTTCTCGACCTTGAAGAAGCAGTTAAGTTGCGTGAACTGGGTTGGGCCGGCCCCATCCTGCTGCTCGAAGGGTTTTTCCGCCCAACGGATATCGACGTGATCGATCGCTACAGTTTGACCACGGGCGTGCATTGCGATGAACAGTTGCGGATGCTTGAAATGGCGCGGCTGTCGAAGCCGGTCAATATCCAGCTGAAAATGAACAGCGGCATGAATCGGCTCGGTTATACGCCGGAGCGTTTCCGGGCAGCGTGGGAAAGGGCGCGGGCCGTGCAAGGCATCGGCCAGATCACGCTGATGACGCATTTCTCCGACGCCGACGGTCCGCGCGGCATCGATCATCAACTCGAAGCGTTCGAACGCGGTGCCGAAGGCATTTCGGGCGCGCGCAGCCTCGCCAATTCCGCGGCCACGCTGTGGCATGCGGCGGCGCATTTCGACTGGGTGCGGCCCGGTATCATTTTGTACGGCGCTTCGCCTTCGGGCAAAACCGCTGACATAGCCACCGCTGGATTGAAGCCTGCCATGACGCTTGCTTCCGAGCTGATCGCGGTGCAGACGGTGCCGGCGGGTCACTCGGTCGGCTACGGTTCGGTGTTCTCAGCCACAGGTCCTATGCGGATCGGCGTAGTGGCGTGCGGTTATGCGGACGGTTATCCTCGAGTGGCGCCTGAAGGCACACCGGTTATCGTCGATGGTGTAGCAACGCGGATTGTCGGCCGTGTTTCGATGGACATGCTGACCGTCGACCTGACCCCGGTCCCAACTGCGGGAATTGGTACGGCCGTGGAGCTGTGGGGCGCGAAGCTGCCGATCGACGACGTGGCCGCTGCGTGCGGCACGATCGGTTATGAGTTGATGTGCGCGGTGGCGCCGCGTGTGCCGATGCGGGCAGAGTAGAGCGTTCGCTGGTTTGTTTCAGTAGGTAGCGACGGAAATAACGACGGAATTCAGGAAGGCGAGTGGCGAAAGTAGCGAAGGTCAAGACACTGTACGTATGTACCGAATGCGGCGGCCAGGCGCCGAAATGGCAAGGTCAATGTCCCGCATGCGGAACGTGGAACACGCTGGTCGAGTCGGTGGCGGAGACGCCGTCGGCGCACCGCTTCCAGGCGCTCGCAAAGACCTCGCCGGTGCAGCGCTTGTCCGAGATCGAAGCGTCGGACGTGCCGCGCTTTACCACGGGTATTGGTGAATTCGACCGGGTGCTGGGCGGCGGTTTGGTGGCCGGCGGCGTCGTGTTGATCGGCGGTGATCCGGGTATCGGAAAATCGACGCTGTTGCTGCAATCGCTGGCGGAGATCGCCCGTGAGCGGCCCGCGCTTTATATCAGCGGCGAAGAGTCCGGCGCGCAGATCGCATTGCGCGCGCAGCGGCTCGGCCTGCTCGGCGAACCGGGCAAAGCCGCGCCTGATTTGCGTTTGCTGGCGGAAATCCAGCTTGAACGAATCCAGGCGACTATCGATACAGAACGGCCGGAGGTTGCGGTCATCGATTCAATCCAGACTGTTTATTCCGAAGCGCTGACCTCGGCGCCGGGATCGGTCGCCCAGGTGCGCGAATGCGCGGCGCAACTCACGCGGATCGCAAAGCAAACGGGCACGGCCATCATCATGGTCGGGCACGTGACGAAGGAAGGCAATCTCGCTGGACCGCGCGTGCTTGAGCACATCGTGGACACGGTGCTGTACTTCGAAGGCGACACTCATTCATCGTTCCGGCTCGTGCGCGCGTTCAAGAACCGTTTCGGCGCGGTGAACGAACTCGGCGTATTCGCGATGACCGAGCGCGGTTTGCGGGGCGTGGCGAATCCATCGGCGCTGTTTTTATCGCAGCATGAGCAGAGCGTACCGGGTTCGTGCGTGCTGGTGACGCAGGAAGGCTCGCGGCCGTTATTGGTGGAAGTGCAAGCGCTTGTCGATACCGCGCATGTCCCGAATCCGCGCCGTCTCGCCGTAGGGCTGGAGCAGAACCGGCTCGCATTGCTATTGGCCGTGTTGCATAGGCATGCGGGCATTGCGTGCTTCGATCAGGATGTGTTTTTGAACGCGGTGGGCGGCGTGAAGATCACGGAACCCGCGGCCGATCTGGCTGTATTGCTCGCGATCCATTCGTCGATGCGTAACAAGGCGCTGCCCAAGGGTCTGATCGTGTTCGGCGAAGTAGGGCTGGCGGGTGAAATCAGACCGTCGCCGCGGGGTCAGGACCGCCTGAAGGAAGCCGCGAAACTGGGGTTTTCGATCGCGCTGATTCCAAAGGCGAATGCGCCGAAGCAACCTATCGAAGGGCTGGAAGTGATCGCGGTGGATCGGATTGACGAGGCGATCGATCGCGTGCGGTCGCTGGCCTGAAGTTGCTTAGCAGCGCGCGGGGGTCACGTTGCGAGGGCGTCGTCGATCAGTCCCTTAGTAATGTCGTGTAAAAAACCGCGAGGTTCGTGTAACCCACGCGGGGCGTGCTTTTTCTATCCTTGTATCGCGACAAACCCGGATACGAGCGGAAAAGGAAAAAGGACCACGCCTTGAAACACGCAGATCAAACTTTGTCTCGCCCAACATTCCATCTGCGCGGCTGCCGTGTCTCCGCGCCCATCCAGCAGCCATGGGGCGGCGGTTGCCGGATTGTCGAGTGGATCGACGCTGAAGGACAGATATCGCGTCGGGTCGTGGCCGAAGACGTGACCGAAGATGAAGTGGTGGCGACCATCCGGTGCCACGTGAAGGGTCGCAAACACGTACTGGTCGACGACGAAGGAATGCCGCGGCAAACGCTGCCGCGACGTTAGTTAGCGTGGAGCGAGAACGGCGGCCTTTCAGCCAATCTGCTCCAGTTCCTCGTGCGCCTCTAGCCATTGCGCTTCGAGCGCTTCTAGCTGACCGTTCACATCGGCCTGACGGCGAATGGCTTCTGTGAGTCGTGTCTTCATGGCGGGCTCGTAACTGGCGGCATCGGCCACGAAAATATCGAGCTGCGCTTTCTCGGCATTCAGCTTGTCCATCTCCTTCTCGATCTTCGAAATCCGCGATTGCAGCGGCTTTTTCAAATGCGAGAGTTTCTGCCGCTCTTGTGCCTCCAGGCGCCGCTGCTCCTTGCGGTTCTGTCCTGATTCCAGCGAATCGTCCGCTAATCCACCATTGCCGTTGCTGACCATCTCCTTGGCGGCAGCCCGCTGCTCGGCCGCGTGTTGCAGCAGCCAGTCGCGATAGTCGTCGAGATCGCCGTCGAACGGCTGCAGCCGATGTTTCGCCACGAGCATGAAATTGTCCGTGGTGGCGCGCAGCAAATGCCGATCGTGCGACACCAGGATCAAGGTGCCTTCGAACTGCGCAAGCGCCATGGTCAGCGCATGACGCGTTTCGAGATCCAGATGGTTCGTCGGTTCGTCGAGCAGCAGCAAATTGGGCTTTTGCCAGATGATCAGCGCAAGCGCGAGCCGGGCCTTTTCTCCTCCGGAAAACGGCGCGATCTTCGCGGTCGCCATTTCGCCGGAAAAATTGAAGCCACCGAGGAAATCGCGTAATTCCTGTTCGCGTGTGTCGGGCGCGAGCCGTGCCACATGCTCTAGCGCGGAGTCTTGAGGGCGCAGGGTTTCCAGCTGATGCTGCGCGAAATAGCCGATCCGCAAGCCCTTGCCCTCGCGTACCTTCCCGCTCAGCGCTTCAAGCGTGCCCGCCAGCGTCTTGATAAGCGTCGATTTCCCCTGTCCGTTCGCGCCCAGCAAGCCGATTCGCTGACCGTTCTGGATGGACAGCGTGACGCCTTCCACGATCGGCACTTCACCGGCTTCCGTGTGATAGCCGCAGCGCACGGATTCCATCACCATCATGGGGTTCGGCGCGGCATCGGGCGTGCGGAATTCGAACGTGAAAGGCGAAGAAGCATGCGCCGGCGCGATGAGTTCCATGCGTTCCAGCGCCTTCACGCGGCTTTGCGCCTGCTTCGCTTTGGTGGCCTGCGCCTTGAAGCGGTTGATGAAGCTTTGCAGATGCTCCACCGTCTTTTGTTGCTTTACATACGCGCTTTGCTGCAACGCGATCTGCTGCGCGCGCAGGATTTCGAACTGACTGTAATTGCCGCCGTAACGCTTGATCTGCCGGTTCTCCAGATGCAGCGTCACGTTGCAGACGGAATCGAGGAATTCGCGATCGTGAGAAATCACAATCAGCGTTCCCGGATAGCGATGCAGCCAGTCTTCCAGCCAGATGATCGCATCAAGATCCAGGTGATTCGTGGGCTCGTCCAGCAGCAGCAGGTCCGAGCGGCACATCAGCGCTTGCGCCAGGTTCAGGCGCATGCGCCAACCGCCGGAGAAGCTCGCCACGGGGTCCTGGGTTTGCGCGAGCGTGAAACCCAGGCCGATCAGCAGGGTTTCGGCGCGGGCGGGCGCGGTGTAACCGTCGGCGTCGGCGAACGCGGCGTGTGCGTCGGCTTCAGCTGCGCCATCGTGGGCCGCCGATGCCGCCGCAATCCGCGCTTCGATGCGCCGCAATTGCGTGTCGCCGTCAAGCGTGTAGTCCAGCGCGGTGCGGTCCACGGCCGGCGTTTCCTGCGCGACGTGCGCGATTTGCCACGACGGCGGCATCGAAAAATCGCCCCCGTCCGAGTGCAGATCACCGCGCAGCACGGAGAAGAGCGTGGACTTGCCCGCGCCATTAGCGCCGATGAGCCCCGCCTTTTCGCCAGGATTGAGCGCGAACGTGGTCTGTTCGAAGAGCGGTTTGGTGCCGCGGGCAAGGCTGAACTGGTTGAAGCGAATCACGGCGTGGAGACCCAGACATGTACGGGAAAACGCTATTTTAGACCGGCCCGGGTGCGGGCCGCCCGCTCATTGACGTTGGTGCGCCGTTAGCCGTTCGGTCAGATGTTTTTTAACCCGCGTTTCGCTTAGACTGGATTTTTTCAAGCGGAGCATCGAATGAACCCTATCTACTCGTTTTCAGCGGACACCCTCGGCGGTGAAACCGTCAGCATGGAAAACTATCAGGGCAAGGTGCTGTTGATCGTGAACACTGCGAGCGAGTGCGGATTCACGCCGCAGTACAAGGGTTTGCAGGAGCTGTACGAACGTTACGCGGATCGCGGCTTTGCAGTGCTGGGCTTTCCGTGCAACCAGTTCGGCAAGCAGGAGCCGGGCGACGCGGCTCAAATTGGCAGCTTTTGCGAGCAGAACTACGGGGTCACGTTTCCCATGTTTGCGAAGATCGACGTGAACGGGGCGAACGCGCATCCGCTATTCCGTTATCTGACCGAGGAAGCGCCGGGCGTGCTGGGGACCGAAGGCATCAAGTGGAACTTCACAAAGTTTCTGGTCGACAAGGAAGGTAACGTGATCACCCGATTCGGCTCGGTGACGAAGCCGGATGCGCTTTCCAGCGATATCGAAAAGCTGCTCTAACGCCTGATTTGCGTCAGCGACTTGATCCGACTGGCGTGAAGACGCCGGTCGAGTGCGTGGTCGCATTGTCTGGTTTCTAAAAGGGCGCCGTCCGGCCGGGCGACGCCGATCAACATTTTTTACTATGCGTTCCCGGGCAAACCCCCGGGCGCTTTTGCACGCCTGTACCGATCGGGCGGTTTGCGTCTCAGGGGCGGGTTATAGGTGGCTCAACGACCTCGCCAGACAGCCTGCTGCGATCAGTAACCGCTTTCGTCCGTTACTGTAAATGTGAAATTATGTCGTACATATTCCGTGTACTTCCGGGAATTATGTATGATTTAACTTTCCCGCCAACACCCGTTTGCCGCCGCGATGAAACCAGAAACCGCAGGCTCGCCAACCATGACGAAGCTGCATGAGGCGATTGTTGTCCATCTAGTCGACGCGATTGTCTCGGGCGTCTACCCGGTTGGCGCGTCCTTGCCGAACGAAATGGAACTCGCCGCCGCGCATGGCGTCAGCCGCACGGCGGCGCGCGAGGCGATGCAGAAGCTCGCTTCACTCGGGCTGATCGAGAGCCGGCGACGCAAGGGCGCGACCGTTCTCGCGCGAGAGTCGTGGAAGTTACTGGACGCGTCGGTGTTGGGCGTGGCGGTCTTGCGCGTGGAAGATGTGTCGTTTTTCCAGGCACTGGTCGAGGCGCGTCTTTTGATCGAACCTCGTGCCGCCGAACTTGCTGCGGCAAGGGCGTCCGAACGTGATCTTGACCGTATCGAAACCTCGCTGAACGCTATGGCCAGCGAGGCCGACGGCACGCGCGGTGCGGGCTGGGCGGCAGCGGATGTCGCTTTCCACGCGGGCATTATCGAAGCGGCCGGGAATTGGGTTTTCACGCAATTGATCGGCACGGTGCGGGCCGCGCTGGACGCAGGTATTCGCCTGACCGGCAAGCAAGCGCTGTCGGCACAGGCGTCGCTGGAACAGCATCGGGAGGTGTTCGATGCAATCCGGCGCCGCCAGCCCGCCGAGGCGCACGCTGCAATGATGCGCTTGCTGCTTGCCACCCAACGTGATTTCAATGCATTGGAGAAGGGCGCAGCCCGTGCTGCGGTTTCGGCCGGTGATCAGGCGACCAGCCAGCCGGACTCACAGAAACACAAAATTGGGTGATCGCGCGTAGTCCTCGAACCGGCGCATCCATCCTTAACAACAACCCACAACAATCCATAGCCACCCACAACGGCCCCACGCGCCAGGAGACACGGCATGCGCAAGCTTCGCTCGCAACAATGGTTCGGTACACACGGCAAGGATGGTTTCATTCACCGCTCGTGGATGAAAAACCAGGGCATTCCGCACGACAATTTCGATGGCCGCCCCGTCATCGGCATCTGCAACACCTGGTCGGAACTGACGCCCTGCAATGCGCATTTCCGCGAGCTGGCCGAGTACGTGAAACGTGGCGTTCGGGAGGCGGGCGGACTGCCGCTCGAATTCCCGGTGATGTCCCTCGGCGAGTCGAACCTGAGACCGACCGCCATGCTGTTTCGCAATCTCGCGTCCATGGATGTGGAGGAGTCCATTCGCGGCAACCCGCTTGACGGCGTGATCCTGCTTGTCGGCTGCGACAAGACCACGCCTGCGTTGCTGATGGGCGCGGCATCGTGCAACTTGCCTGCGCTCGCCGTGTCCGGCGGACCGATGTTGAACGGCCGGTATCGCGGCAAGCCGATCGGCTCGGGCACCGGGGTGTGGCAGATGTCGGAGGAAGTGCGGGCGGGAACCATGACGGAAGAGGAATTCACTGAAGCCGAGTCGTGCATGAACCGTTCGCGAGGACATTGCATGACGATGGGCACCGCTTCCACCATGGCGTCGATGGTCGAGGCGCTCGGCATGGGCTTGCCGCATAACGCAGCCATTCCTGCCGTCGATGCCCGCCGTCAGGTGCTGGCGCATATGGCGGGCCGACGTATTGTCGATATGGTGCACGAAGACCTCACCATGGACCGTATTCTCACGCGTGAAGCCTTCGAGAACGCGATTCGCACGAATGCCGCAATTGGCGGATCGACGAACGCGGTGGTGCATCTCATCGCACTGGCCAAGCGGATTGGCGTGCCGTTGACGCTCGACGATTGGGAACTCGGTTCGGACGTGCCGTGCCTCGTAAATCTCCAGCCGTCGGGGGAGTACCTGATGGAGGACTTCTACTACGCAGGTGGTTTGCCTGCCGTGCTGAAGCAGCTTGGCGAACAGGGATTGCTGCACAAGGACGCGCTGACCGTGAACGGCAAGACGATCTGGGACAACGTGTCCAGCGCTCGCAATGATGACGAAAAAGTCATCACGCTGTTTGCTACGCCGTTCAAGCCGAAGGCGGGTATCGCCGTGCTGAGGGGAAATCTCGCGCCGAATGGCGCTGTGATCAAACCATCGGCGGCGACGCAACATTTGCTCAAACATCGCGGCCGCGCAGTCGTGTTCGAGACCGTGGAGGAGTTGCACGCGAAGGTGGACGACGAAACGCTCGATATCGACGAGCACTGCGTCATGGTGTTGAAGGGCGCTGGGCCGAAGGGTTATCCGGGGTTCGCTGAAGTCGGCAACATGCCGCTGCCAAAAAAAGTGCTGCAAAAGGGCATTACAGACATGGTTCGCATCTCCGATGGCCGGATGAGTGGTACTGCGTACGGCACGGTTGTGTTGCACGTGTCGCCGGAAGCGGCGGCGGGCGGTCCGCTTGCTCTGGTGCAAACCGGCGACATGATCGAACTTGATGTCGAGGCGCGTCGCCTGCATCTTGAAGTCTCCGATGAAGAACTCGAACGGCGACGAGCGTTGTGGTCCAAGCCGGCTTCGCCGCTGCGCGGTTATGTGAAGCTCTACGTCGATCATGTGCTGCAGGCGGACGAAGGCGCAGATCTCGATTTCCTGGTCGGTTCAAGCGGCGCAGCCGTACCGCGCGACTCTCATTGAACCCCTCTCATTGAACCACTGAACATTGAAGATCAGGTTCGACGAATATGACTTTAAAGACCGACACGTCCCCCGCCGGCATCTGGCCGGTCCTCTACGCCTATTTTGATCAGTACAACCAGCTTGATCGTGACGCCATGCGCGTGCAGGTCGAGCGGACCATTGCCGCCGGTGCGCCCGGCATCGTGATACTCGGTCTTGCAACCGAGGTGCAGCGGTTGTCGCGCCCTGAGCGTGAGCAGCTTGTGAACTGGGCGCGCGAGGATATCGCGGCTCGCGTACCGCTGGCGGTTACCGTCACCGGCGACACCGTCGTGGAGCAGACCGAATTCGGCAACTGGGCCGTGGCGCACGGTGCGCAATGGCTGATCCTGCAACCGCCCTCGACACGTACCGAACCCGAGCGTTTTTACTTCGATTTCTTCGCATCCGTCATGAAGGGTTTGACGGACACGGCCCGCGCGGGCATTCAAAACGCGCCCGAGTATCTGGGTGTCGGTTTGTCGCCGGAAGCGTTGGCCGAACTAGCGCAGCAATGCCCGAACTTTCGCTGGTTGAAGGGCGAGGGCGCGGCGACAGGTTTGCGTACGACCATCGACTGCCTGGCGGTGGCCGGCAGCACAATGCCCGTCTTCAACGGGCGCGGCGGTCAGGAGTTGCTGGACAACCTGCGCGCCGGCTGCGCGGGCATGATCGTCGCCCCGGATAGCTTCGATCATCAGGTGGAGATCTATCAGGCATTCGCGCACGATCCGGCCGAGGCGCAGCAGCACTATGAGGAGGTGTTGCCGGCGATTGTCTTCGTCATGCAGTCACTCGACGCGCTCACTTGTTACGGCAAGCGCATTGCGGCATGGCGGATGGGGTTTGAAGTCCAGCACGATCGGGGGATTGCACCGAGCGCATTCGGACTGGAATGTGCAAGACGATTCGCCGATAGCCTCGGACCGTACAAGGGCTAAAAGCGCTGGTTAAAACCACGTCAAAGAATGGGTGAAAACAAGCGCGCGACGTGCATCGCCATACGGCGCCATGCGGGTGCGCCGAGATAATCGTCGCGGCTGATTTCCCACGATTGCGCGAAGTCATCGAGTAGCATTTTCTCGACTTCGCTCGCAAAGCCGCGATCCACGGTCAGGACCATGATCTCGAAGTTGAGGCGAAACGAGCGGTTGTCGAGATTCGCGCTGCCGATAGCGGCAGACATGTCGTCCACCAGCACCACTTTCTGATGCAGGAAGCCCGGGCGATATCGAAAGATTTTCACGCCTGCGAGCAGCGCATCGTAGGCATAGAGTTTCGACGCGGCAAACACCACGCGATGATCGCGGCGGCTCGGAATCAAAATGCGCACGTCCACGCCGCGCAAAACGGCAAGCCGCAGCGCGGAGAACACGGCTTCGTCGGGAATCAGATACGGCGTCGTGATCCAGATCCGCGAACGTGCCGCGTTGATCGCCTCGACGAAAAACAGCGAGCACGTTTCCTGATGATCCGCGGGGCCGCTCGCGAGGACGAGGCAACTCATGTCGTGTGCCGATGTCTTCGACGCTTCCACTTCCGGAATGCGTTGCGTCGCCCAGTACCAGTCTTCGATGAACACAAACTGGATGCTGGCGACCGCTGGGCCACGCACTTCAATGTGGGTATCGCGCCAGGGTGACAGGCGCGGATTCGCGCCGAGATATTCCACGCCTACGTTGTGACCGCCGACGAATGCGCATTCGCCATCAACCACCACGATCTTGCGATGGTTCCGAAAGTTGATCTGGAAGCGATTGACGAACTTGCGTTTGGTCGCGAACGGGTGAGTCTGCACGCCGCCCGCGCGCAAGGCGGTGGTGTAGCGTTTCGGCAAATCGAAGCTGCCGATGCTGTCGTAGAGAAAATAAACTCGCACGCCTTGCTGTGCTTTTTTGAGCAGCAGGTCTTTCAGCTTTTCGCCGAGATCGTCGTCGCGGACGATGAAAAACTGCACGATCACATAGACCTTCGCCGCGTCGATAGCTTTGAAGATTGCGTCGAACGTGGCGTCGCCGTTGATCAGTACGCGCACGGAATTGCCGCGCAGGAACGGCATCCCGCTTAACCGCGTCAGCGCGCGGATGGTCGGATGGCCCAGATACTCCGCAGGATCCCCGGCCGCTGCGCCGCGCAGGCGGGCGGCTTCATCGGGGAAATTCCATTCCGTCGGGTGCGCACTTTTGCGCAGGATCTCGTTTTCCAGCCGGCGCGCGTCAATGTACCCGGCGAACTTGCTGCGCCCGAGAAAGAGATACGGGATCAGCGTGAAGTAGGGCATGGCGACCAGCGACACGGCCCACGCGACCGCGCCTTGCGAAGTGCGCGTGTTGAGCACCGCGTGACATGCGGCGGCCGCGCCCAGCAAATGCGCGATAATCACAAACGTGCCGAGATGAAGCCAGTCCTGCCACTGGAAGTGCATGTACGCGGTGCCTGAAGGTAAAGCCGTGCCGTCAGCCCGGCAAGTCGGCTGCCTGGATGAGGAATACGTTGTCGTCGCCGGCACTGGTCGAGAGCCAGACGATGTCGAGGCCACCGAGCGTCGCTTCCACGTTGGCCCGTTCGTTGCCGATTTCGACCACGAGCACGCCATCTTCGGTCAGCCACTTGCGCGCTTCACCCACGATCCGCTTCACGATATCCATGCCGTCGGCGCCACCCGCGAGCGCGAGTTCCGGCTCGTGCTTATATTCAGCGGGCAGGGTCTGCATGGCCAGCGCGTTGACGTACGGCGGATTCGTGATGATGACTTCGTAGCGGCCAACGGGCAGCGGCGCGAACAGATCGCCCTCATACAACGCCACGCGCGAATCCAGGTCGTAGTCGTCCACGTTCTTATGTGCGACTTCCAGCGCGGGCGCGGAGATATCGACAGCGTCAATGTCTGCATTCTGGAACGCCTGCGCCGCGAGAATCGCGAGGCAGCCGGAGCCAGTGCAGAGTTCGAGCACGCGTGACACTTCGTCGGGATCCTGCACATAGGGCTGCAGTCCGTCCTGCAGCAACTCGCCGATAAACGAACGCGGCACGATCACGCGTTCATCCACGTAGAAACGATGCCCGTGCATCCACGCTTCGTGCGTGATGTACGCCGCCGGCAGGCGATCGGTCGCCCGGCGCTCGATCACTTGCATGATGGCGTCGATCTCTGTGTCGAGCAGGCGGGCGTCGAGGAACGGATCGAGCGTGTCGATCGGCAAGTGCAGGGTATGCAGCACGAGGTACGCGGCTTCATCGAATGCATTCGATGAACCGTGGCCAAACGACAAGTCTGCTGCAGTAAAACGCGATACGGCAAAACGCAGCAGATCGCGAACGGTGGTGAAGGGAAGCGCCATCGCAGGCTCCTTATAAGAGTGAGTCGGATCAGGCCAGCAGGGTTTCAAGCACACGCCTATAGACGTTTTTCAACGGTTCGATAAACGCCACTTCAACGTGCTCGTCGATCTTGTGAATGCTGCCGTTCGGCGGTCCGAACTCGACCACCTGTTCACAGATGCGAGCAATAAAGCGGCCGTCCGATGTACCGCCCGTGGTGGACAGTTCGGTGCGCACGCCGGTTTCATCGAGGATGGCTTGCTCCAGCGCGTTCGACAACGTGCCGCGCGGCGTGAGGAACGGCAGGCCGCTGACGCTCCACGCGAGATCGTATTCGAGCGCGTGTTTATCGAGGATTGCGTGAACGCGGCTTTGCAAGCCTTCCACCGTGCTCGCCGTGGAAAAGCGGAAATTGAACATCAGCTCGATGTGACCCGGGATCACGTTCGTCGCGCCCGTGCCGCTATGCAGGTTGGACACTTGCCACGTGGTTGGAGGGAAATATTCGTTGCCGTCGTCCCAATGCGTGGAGACCAGTTCAGCCAGCGCCGGTGCAAGCAGATGAATCGGATTCTTCGCGAGATGCGGATAAGCAATATGACCTTGCACGCCTTTCACGACCAACTTGCCGGACATGGAACCGCGCCGGCCATTCTTGACCATGTCGCCAAGCGTACTGCTCGACGTGGGCTCACCGACAATGCAGTAGTCCAGCCGCTCGCCACGCGCTTTCAACGCTTCGATGACCTTGACGGTGCCGTCAGTGGCGGGGCCTTCTTCGTCGCTGGTGATCAGGAACGCGAGCGAGCCGCGATGTGCCGGGTGCGCCGCGACGAACTCTTCGCTCGACACAACAAACGCGGCTATGGACGTCTTCATGTCCGCTGCGCCGCGGCCGTACAGCTTGCCGTCGCGGTGGGTCGGCACGAACGGCGGTGACGTCCATTGTTCCAGCGGACCGGTCGGCACAACGTCGGTGTGGCCGGCGAACGCGAGCAACTTGCCGTCAGTGCCGTCCGTGCCGCGTTTCACGGCCCAGAGATTCGTGACGCCACCGGACGCGATCGTTTCGCACTCAAAGCCGATCGCCGATAACCGCTCGATCAGCAGGTTCTGGCAGTGCTGGTCGTCGGGCGTGACGGACGCGCGCGCGATCAGTTGTTCCGAGAGAAGAAGGGTGCCGGACATGGATTCGAGCCACTTTCAATAAAAATGCCGGCGCGGCGGCCGGCAGGAAATGAAGATCCGCGAAGATTCGTGCGCCTTTTATCAGGGGCGCGCGATGCTGCGCTTAAAAGCTTAAAGCACACACCTCAAACGAACAGCGTTTCGTACTTATCGGCATCGAAACCGAGCGATTTCACGCGGCCGTTGACCACGAGCACAGGCCGTTTGATGATCGACGGCTTGTGGATCATCAACGCGATTGCGCCGGCCGTGGAACCGGCTTCGTCCTTATACGTATCCGACAGGCCGCGCCAGGTCGTGCCGCGCCGGTTGATCAGTTCGTCGAGCGTGACGTCCTTCAGCCAGTCCTGCAACAAGAACGTCGATACCCCGGCTTTCTTGAAGTCATAGAACTCGAACGGCACATCATGTTCTTCCAGCCACACGCGCGCTTTTCTCACGGTGTCGCAATTCGGAATCCCATACACGACGATCTTTTTCGCGGCCATGGATTAATCGCCTCGCAGCAACTCGTTCAAACCAACCTTGGCGCGCGTTTTCGCGTCCACCTTCTTCACGATCACCGCGCAGTACAGGCTGTGCGAACCGTCCTTCGAAGGCAGGTTGCCCGCGACCACCACCGAGCCCGCCGGAATGCGGCCATACGTGACCGAACCCGTTTCGCGGTCGTAAATCTTGGTGCTCTGGCCGAGATACACGCCCATGGAAATGACCGAATTCTCTTCCACGATCACGCCTTCCACCACTTCCGAACGCGCGCCGATAAAGCAGTTGTCTTCGATGATCACCGGGTTCGCCTGCAGCGGTTCCAGCACGCCGCCGATGCCCACGCCGCCCGACAAATGCACGTTCTTGCCGATCTGCGCGCACGAACCGACGGTGGCCCAGGTATCGACCATCGTGCCTTCATCCACATACGCGCCGATGTTCGTGTACGACGGCATCAACACAACGTTCTTAGCGATAAACGCACCCCGGCGCGCGATGGCCGGCGGCACGACGCGGAACCCGCCTGCGGCGAAATCTTCAGCCGTGTAATTGGCGAACTTCGACGGCACTTTGTCGTAGAACTGGCTGTATCCGCCAGCCGGCATCGGCGCGTTGTCTTCCAGGCGGAACGACAGCAATACCGCTTTCTTCAGCCATTGATTGACCACCCATTCGCCGTTCTGTTTCTCAGCGACGCGCAATTGGCCCTTGTCGAGCTGCTCGATGGCGTGAGCGACGGCGTCACGCACGTCGGCGGGCGCCGCTTTCGGCGACAGCTCGGCGCGGTTGTCCCAGGCGGTATCGATGATCTGCTGAAGTTGTTGCGACATGGTCATGACTTAAGTGAGTGCTGCGATTTAAGGAGGGGTTAATGTGGCAGCCAATGCTGCGGCAGCCGACGCTATGTAGCGTACTAAGCGAGCGTGCTGCAAAATTCGACGATACGCCGTGCACCTTCCACACATTCGTCGACATCGGCGACCAGCGCAATGCGAATGAAGCCGCTGCCGGGATTCGTGCCGTGGGCGTCGCGCGCCAGGAACGAGCCCGGCAAAACCGTCACATTATAGTCGGCGTAAAGGCGGGCGGCGAACTCGGTGTCGGTCAGGCCGGTGCGCGCAACGTTCGCCCACAGGTAGAACGCGGCGTCTGGCAAACGGACGTCGAGCACCTCGGCAAGCATGGGCGTGACGGTCGTAAATTTCTTCAGGTACAGCGCGCGGTTGTCGCGCACATGCGCTTCGTCTTTCCACGCAACGACGCTCGCCGCCTGGAACATGGGCGAAAGCGCCGCGCCGTGATAGGTGCGGTAGAGCAGGAATTGCTTGAGTATCGACGCATCGCCAGCGACAAAACCCGAGCGCATGCCGGGCACGTTCGAGCGCTTGGACAAGCTCGACAGCATCACCAGCCGATCGAACCCGCGGCCAAGCTTGTGCGCGGCTTCCAGACCGCCCAGCGGCGGTGTGGCTTCGTTGAAATAGATCTCGGAATAGCATTCATCGGAGGCGATCACGAAGCCATGCCGATCCGAGAGTGCGAACAGTTCGCGCCAGTCATCGAGCGTCAGCACGGCACCGGTCGGGTTGCCGGGCGAGCAGACAAAGAGCAATTGAGTGCGTGCCCAGACGGCGTCGGGGACGGCTGCGTAATCACAGGCGAAGTTGCGCGCCGGATTGCTGTTCACGAAGTACGGCTCGGCGCCGGCAAGCAAGGCTGCGCCTTCGTAGATCTGATAGAACGGATTCGGGCAGACGACAACGGGCGGTTCACTTGTGCTGCGGCTGTCGATCACGGTCTGCGCCAGCGAGAACAAGGCCTCGCGCGAGCCCGAGACAGGCAGGACTTCCGTGGCGGCATTGACCCCTGGCAAGCCGTAGCGCTCTTTGGTCCAGTCCGCAATGGCCTGACGCAACGGCTCGCTGCCGGCGGTGGCGGGATACGACGCGAGGCCGGACATCGCATTCACGACTGCCTCGCGGATCAGCGCCGGCGTCGCATGTTTCGGCTCACCGATACCAAAGCTGATCGGTGCCAGATCCGCGCGCGGCGTGACGCCTTTAAATAGCGCGCGCAGTTTTTCGAATGGATACGGCTGAAGTTTCTGGAGAAGTGGATTCACGGCGAAGTCGGTGCAGACGATGAAACGACAAGGCTCGGATTATAGCCCTCCGTAGGCCCGTGGTTGGGTTTGCTGGCGCTTTGAAGGGGTTACTGCTGGTTGCCGGACGACCGGTTTCTACCGTATGCCGCCGTTGGAACACGGCCGCCGTCGGCAGGCCGAAAAACGACGGTCATTGGCCCCTGCAGAACCCCGGCCGGCCCACCGTTGCGAGCAGAAACCCCCGTGTCAGCAAACCAAAAGAATTCAAGACTGGCGATGGTATGATTGTCACCGTTCGCCGGGTTGCGCGCTCGCCGTTGCTTGTAGTTATCTATATAAGCCGTCGAGCAAGAGCACCACGGGTTGCGCACCGCCGCTTCAATTCGACGGCGTTCGACCCACCGCCCGAGCGTTTTCGACCGGCGTTAGTCGTTATCTCCTGCCGCACAAGCATCACGGCTCGGAGGCCCCGCCGGCCCGTTCTCCCGAATTCTTTTCAATCAGCGATATCGCCGTGCGTCTGACCTCGATAAAACTCGCTGGCTTCAAGTCCTTCGTCGATCCCACCCATTTCCAGGTCCCAGGCCAGCTTGTCGGCGTGGTGGGCCCGAATGGCTGCGGCAAATCCAACATCATCGACGCCGTGCGCTGGGTGCTCGGCGAATCGCGCGCTTCCGAGCTGCGCGGCGAGTCGATGCAGGACGTGATCTTCAACGGCTCCACGGCGCGCAAGCCGGGCAGCCGTGCCAGCGTCGAACTCATCTTCGATAACGCCGACGGCCGCGCCGGGGGCCAGTGGGGCACCTACGCCGAAATCGCCGTCAAGCGCGTCCTCACGCGCGACGGCACGTCGAGCTACTACATCAACAACCTGCCAGCCCGGCGCCGCGATATCCAGGACATCTTCCTGGGCACGGGCCTCGGGCCGCGTGCCTACGCGATCATCGGGCAGGGCATGATTTCGCGGATCATCGAAGCGAAACCGGAAGAACTGCGCGTGTTCCTGGAAGAAGCAGCTGGTGTTTCCAAGTACAAGGAACGCCGCCGCGAAACCGAGAACCGCCTTCACGATACCCGCGAGAACCTGACCCGCGTGGAAGACATCGTGCGCGAGTTGAGCGCGAATCTGGAGAAGCTTGAGGCCCAGGCGATTGTCGCGACGAAATACAAGGCGCTGCAGGCCGACGGCGAAGAAAAACAACGGCTCCTGTGGTTGTTGCGCAAGAACGAAGCGGGCAACGAGTCGGAGCGCCAGCAGCGTGCGATCAGCGACGCGCAGATCGAACTCGAAGCACAAACCGCCAAGCTGCGCGAAGTCGAAGCGCAACTGGAAACGTTGCGCGTGGCGCACTACAGCGCGAGCGACGCCATGCAGGGTGCTCAGGGCTCGCTGTACGAAGCGAACTCGGAAGTGGCCAAGCTCGAGGCGGAGATCCGCTTTATCGTGGAATCGCGCAACCGGGTGCAGGCGCAGATTGCCGCGTTGAGCGCTCAGCGCGATCAATGGCAGATGCAAGCCGAGAAAGCCCGCGGCGAGATCACGGATGCTGAAGAGGCGCTGGCTATCGGCGAGGAAAAGGCGGCGATCGCGCAGGAAACGGCTGCCGCGAAACATGACGAATTGCCCGCGCTCGAAGCGCGTTTCCGCGACGCCCAGGCCGAGTTGAACGCGGAGCGCGGCGGTATCGCGCAGACTGAGCAAGCGTTGAAACTCGAGGCCGCGCATCAGCGCAACGCCGATCAGCAACTGCAGCAATTGCAGCAGCGCCACGAACGTTTGAAAAGCGAAGCGGGCGGCCTGGATGCGCCCGATGAAGCGCAGCTCGAAGAGTTGCGCATGCAGCTGGCCGAACACGAAGAAATTCTCGCTGAGGCTCAAGGCCGCCTCTCCGACGCGCAGGACACGCTGCCGCGCCTGGATGGCGAGCGGCGCGCGGCACAAGAGAAAGTGCAGGCCGAAAGCGCGCAGAATCACCAGCTCGAAGCGCGGCTCGCGGCGTTGAAACAGTTGCAGGAAAACGTCCAGACCGAAGGCAAGATCCAGCCGTGGCTCGACAAACACGAGCTCGGTTCGTTGCCGCGCCTGTGGAAAAAGCTGCACGTTGAAGCGGGCTGGGAAACGGCGCTGGAATCGGTTTTGCGTGAGCGGATCGCGGCACTGGAAGTATCGAATCTCGACTGGGTGAAGGCGTTCGCGACCGACGCTCCGCCTGCCAAGCTCGCGTTCTATGCACCGCCCAACGCCGGCCGTCCGCAGGAAACGCCCGCTGGCTTGCGGCCGCTGCTTGCGCTGATCCGTATTGACGACGCTGGTCTGCGCGCCGTCCTGACCGACTGGCTGAGCAACATTTTTGTCTCCGATGACATCGCCCAGGCGCTGGCGTCGCGTTCGCAATTGCCGGACGGCGCTGCGTTCGTGGTGAAAGCGGGCCATGTGGTGACGCGGGTTGGCGTGCAGCTCTACGCCGCCGACTCCGAACAGGCCGGCATGCTCGCCCGCCAGCAGGAAATCGAAAACCTGACGAAGCAAGTGCGTGCGCAAGCCCTGCTCGCCGATGAAGCCAAAGCTGCTGCTGTACGAGCGGAAGCGGCGCACACGCAGGCGGCGGGAAGTCTGGGCGATGCCCGCTCCTCCGCCGAGCGCGCGACTCAACGCGTCCACGCGCTGCAAATGGACGTGTTGAAGCTTGCGCAGGCGCAAGAGCGCTACATGCAGCGCAGCACGCAGATCCGCGAGGAACTGTCCGAAATCACCGCGCAAATCGATGAGCAGCGCGCGTTGCGTGCTGAATCGGAAGCAAATTTCGAGCGCCACGACGGCGAACTCGCCGAGTTGCAGGCGCGCTTCGAAGATCATCAACTGGCGTTCGAAGCCCTCGACGAAGCGCTGACCCACGCGCGCCAGGAAGCGCGCGACCTCGAACGCGCAGCCACCGACGCCAGTTTTGCGGCACGTGGGCTGGCGGCGAAGATCGAGGAATACCGGCGCAACATCGACACGGCGAAGGATCAGAGCGAACGCGTGGCTGGTGCACTGGAAGACGCGCGCGCCGAACTCGAAACGATCAACGAGCAAACGGCGCATACCGGTTTGCAGGACGCGCTCGAATTGCGCGCGGAGCGGGAAGCGGCGTTGCAATCGGCCCGCATCGAACTCGACGATCTCACCGCGCGACTGCGTCAGGCCGACGAATTGCGGCTTATCGCAGAACGTTCGCTGCAGCCGTTGCGCGACAAGATCAATGAATTGCAGTTGAAGGAGCAGGCGGCACGGATCAGCGGCGAGCAGTTCATTGAGCAATTGGCGGCGGCCGGTGTCGATGAAGCCGAGTTGCAGGCCAAGCTCACGCCGGATCTGAAACCTTCGTATCTGCAAGGCGAAGTGACACGGCTGAATAACGCGATCGCGGCGCTTGGCGCCGTGAACATGGCGGCGCTCGACGAACTCGCCGCGGCCAGCGAGCGCAAGGACTTCCTTGACGCGCAATCGGCGGATTTGAACGACGCCATTGGCACGCTGGAAGACGCGATCCACAAGATCGACCAGGAAACGCGTGCGTTGCTGCAAGGCACGTTCGACGAAGTGAACCGTCATTTCGGCGAGCTTTTCCCGCGTCTGTTCGGCGGTGGTCAGGCGAAACTCGTGATGACCGGCGACGAAATCCTCGATGCCGGCGTGCAGGTGCTCGCGCAACCGCCGGGCAAGAAGAATTCGACTATTCACTTGCTGTCGGGCGGCGAAAAGGCACTGACCGCCACCGCGCTCGTGTTTGCGATGTTCCAGTTGAATCCGGCGCCGTTCTGTCTGCTGGACGAAGTGGATGCGCCACTCGACGACGCCAACACAGAGCGCTTTGCGAATCTGGTGCGGGCGATGTCCGAGAAGACGCAGTTCCTCTTCATCTCGCACAACAAGATCGCGATGGAAATGGCGCAACAATTGATCGGCGTGACGATGCAGGAACAGGGCGTCTCGCGGATTGTTGCCGTGGATATGGAATCCGCGGCGGGTTTCGCCCAGAATGCTTGAACGTTTGGCCGGGCTTTTTTAGAACGGACAGCAGAAAAGTGGGGAAAACCGGCCTGGGAGGCCGGTTTTGGCGCGCAGGCGCGGAGTGACTCGCGCAGTTCGGACGACAATCCGGAAGTGCGTGGGGCGCAGATCGCGCAGCGTAAGCTCAACAAGCGCTCAATCGAGCGCCGGATGCCTCAATAGCGCTCGCCAAGCGCGCTGAGAGCGCAACCAGAAAAGAATGACGGAGAGTGCATGGACGAGTTGACGCTCGGGTTGATTGGAGCAGGAGCCGTGGTGGTAGGCGGCGTGGTGGTGTACAACGCGTGGCAGGGCGCCAAAGTGCGCCGCAAGATGCCGCGCCCGATGCCTGACGAAGCGGCGGAGTTGCTTGCACGCAGCGACGCCGACGAGGAGCAGCCGTTCATCGAACCTACCCGCCCGGTGCGGCGTGAACCCGCCATGGGCGAGGGCGATGGCGAGGCGGCGGACACGCGGGTCGAGCCGAGTTTCGGCGGTGCGCCGCTCTCGACTGTCGCGCCGGCCGATACCGCGGTGGATATCCAGGCTGAATCGACCTCGGTGAATGGCGATTTCCCGCAGACGGATTCGTCGGCTACGTCGCCTATTTTGGCCGACGATGACGACCCCGTTTTGCCCGCCGCGACCACGATTTCATCGGCGCCGCCGGCTATTGTCGACCGTCGGATCGATTGCGTGGTGCCGATCCGTTTGCTTGCCCCCATTCCCGCTGAGAAGCTCATCCCGAGCGCGCAGAAGCTGCGCCGCGCGGGCGCGAAGCCCGTGCATATAGAAGGCAAGCCGGAAGGCGCCACGACCTGGGAATTGCTCAAGAACGGCGCGCGTTATGAAGAGTTGCGCGCAGCGGCGCAGTTGGCCAATCGCGGCGGCCCGCTGAACGAACTGGAGTTCTCGGAGTTCGTCACGGGCGTGCAGCGTTTCGCCGATGGTATCGACGGTTCGC
Source organism: Burkholderia sp. S171 (assembly GCF_009766085.1). GTDB lineage: Bacteria > Pseudomonadota > Gammaproteobacteria > Burkholderiales > Burkholderiaceae > Caballeronia. The sequence continues at coordinate 659,662 of NZ_LMUF01000030.1, forward strand.
CCGAATTTCCCGACATGCTGGAAACGGTCGGCATGGCGCGCGAACTCGACGCGTTCGCGGCTCAATGCGACGCACAATTGTCGATCAACATTCTCTCCGACGGCGCACCGTGGTCGGCCAACTACGTGCAGGCGGTGGCCTCGCAGGATGGTTTGCTGCTGTCGCGCGACGGTACGCGCTTTGTCAAACTCGATGCGCGCCAGAATCCGGTGTTCATGCTGCTTTTCGGCGATACCAACTTCCTGCGCGACGACCTGACCTACAAGGGTGGCCAGATGATCACGCTGGTGCTGGACGTGCCGGTGGCCGACGAAGACATCCTGCCGTTCCGCCTGATGTGCGATTACGCGAAGTCTCTCTCCGAGCGCATCGGCGCGCGCGTGGTGGACGATCAGCGCCGGCCGTTGCCGGAATCGTCGCTGCTGGCGATTGAAAAGCAGTTGATGACGCTGTACGCGAAGCTCGAACAGGCGGGTATTCCGGCTGGCTCCCCCGCCACGCGGCGCCTGTTCAGCCAATAAATCTTACGGCGGCACCGGTTAATTAGTTAGCGATTTTCGTAAGGCATCGGCCACACGGCCGATGCCACGATCAGCCGATCTCTGAGACAATCAACAGGTCGGTTTCTTCTAACTTTCTAGCCTGTCTCGCCGCATGTCTGCCAAACCGAAAGCTGCTTCCAAAGCTGATTCCGCTGCCTCTGCTGCTTCCGCAGCACACGGCGCGCCCATCGCCAGTGCCGAGCGGCCGGCTGAGCGCGCTGTCTGGCTGCGCACCGAGCTCGAGCGCGCCAACTACGCGTATTACGTTCTCGATCAGCCGGATCTGCCGGACGCCGAATACGACGTCCTGTTCAAGGAACTGCAGCAGATCGAGATCGATCAGCCCGAATTGATTACGCCGGATTCACCTACACAACGCGTCGGCGGTCAGGTTGCAACGGGTTTTCAGCCGGTCACGCACGACGTGCCCATGCTCTCGCTGAATAACGGTTTCGCCGACGAAGACATTATCGCGTTCGATAAACGCGTCGCCGACACGCTGGGTCACACGCCCGTGGAATACGCGTGCGAACTGAAATTCGATGGCTTGGCCATCTCGCTGCGTTATGACGACGGCATCTTCGTTCAGGCGGCCACGCGCGGCGACGGTGCGACGGGGGAAGAGGTCACGGAAAACGTCCGCACGATCCGTTCGATTCCCCTGAAACTCAAGGGCAAGAACGTACCGAAGCGGGTCGACGTGCGCGGCGAAGTGCTCATGTTCAAGCGCGATTTCGCGAAGATCAACGCGCGGCAGCGGGAGGCTGAACAACGCGAGTTTGCGAATCCGCGTAATGCGGCGGCGGGTGGTTTGCGGCAACTCGATCCCAAGATGACCGCGGCGCGCCAGTTGTCGTTTTTCGCGTATGGCATCGGCGTGCTGGATGGCGCCGCGATGCCGCCGTCGCATTCGGCGCTGCTCGACTGGTACAAGGAAATGGGCCTGCCGGTCAACGCGGAGCGCGGCGTGGTGCAAGGCGCTGAAGGTCTGCTCGAGTTCTTCCGCAAGACGGGCGAGCAACGCGATGGTTTGCCGTATGACATCGATGGCGTGGTTTATAAGGTCAACCAGCGCGACGAGCAGGACAAGCTGGGTTTCGTTTCGCGCGCACCACGCTTTGCGCTCGCGCACAAGTTTCCCGCGCAGGAAGCGCTCACGCAGTTGCTGGCTATCGACGTGCAAGTCGGCCGCACGGGCGCCATTACACCGGTCGCGCGGCTTACGCCGGTGTTCGTCGGCGGCGCGACGGTAACGAATGCCACGCTGCATAACGAGGACGAGGTTCGGCGCAAGGACATTCGTATCGGCGATACGGTGATCGTGCGGCGTGCTGGCGATGTCATCCCCGAAGTGGTCGGTGCGATCCTCGACCGCCGTCCGGACGATGCCCGCGAATTCGTGATGCCGACCGAGTGCCCGGTATGCGGATCGAAGATCGAAAGGCTTCCTGACGAAGCCATTGCGCGATGCACGGGCGGCCTGATCTGTCCCGCGCAACGCAAGCAGGCTTTGTGGCATTTCGCGCAACGGCGCGCGCTGGATATCGACGGGCTGGGTGAGAAGATCATCGACCAGCTGGTCGACGAGAATATTGTGCGCACGCCGGCGGACCTGTTCAATCTCGGCGTGGCCACGCTTGCCGCGCTGGACCGTTTCGCCGATAAATCTGCCCAAAATCTGTACGATTCGCTCGAAAAGGCGAAGCAGACCACGCTGCCGCGTTTTCTGTACGCGCTCGGTATTCGTCACGTCGGGGAATCGACGGCGAAGGATCTGGCCAAGCATTTCGGCTCGCTCGATCCGATCATGGCGGCGAGCGTCGAGGAATTGCTGGAAGTGAACGACGTAGGCCCGGTCGTGGCCGAGTCGCTGCACAATTTTCTCAGCGAAGAACATAACCAGATGGTGATCGAGCAGTTGCGCGCGCCGGGAAAGGTAACCTGGCCCGAAGGCCCGCCCGCGCCGAAGGCGCTGCAGGGCGTGCTCGCCGGCAAGACTGTCGTGCTTACCGGCACGCTGCCTACTCTCTCCCGCGAAGACGCAAAGGAGATGCTGGAGGCGGCGGGCGCGAAAGTGGCGGGATCGGTGTCGAAGAAGACGGATTACGTGGTGGCGGGGGCGGAGGCGGGCAGCAAGCTCGTGAAGGCTGAGGAACTCGGCGTCCCGGTGCTCGACGAAGAGGGTATGCGCAAGCTTTTGGAGGGAGAAACACCATGATTCACGAAATCCTCAAGATGGGCGATCCGCGCTTGTTGCGCATCGCCGAACCGGTCGATCACTTCGATACCCCGGAGCTGCACGCTCTTGTTGAAGACATGTTCGACACCATGCGCCACGCAAACGGTGCAGGGCTGGCCGCACCGCAGATCGGCGTGGATTTGCAGGTCGTGATCTTCGGTTTCGCGCACAACGATCGTTATCCGGAGGCCGTTCCGGTGCCGGAAACCGTGCTGATCAACCCGATCATCACGCCCGTCTCGCATGACATGGAGGAAGGTTGGGAAGGGTGTTTGTCGGTGCCGGGCCTGCGCGGCGCCGTGCAGCGGTATTCCATGATCCGCTATCAGGGATTCGATCAATACGGCTCACCCATCGAACGGCTGGCTGAGGGCTTTCATGCACGCGTCGTGCAGCACGAATGTGATCACCTGATCGGAAAGCTTTATCCCATGCGCGTCACGGATTTCTCGAAGTTCGGCTTCACCGAGGTCCTGTTTCCAGGACTCGATCCGAAAAGCGACGATTGATCGATAGAGGGGGTGAACGGCTGATTTGACAGGCTGTTCAGCCGCTGGACGAAATGAGGGCCGCGAAGAATCGCGGCCCTTTTGTTTAGCGAGGTGGTTGGGCGAGGTGCAGCTTTTGTCGCGGCGCATGATCAATTGGCGACGTGCTCACCCGTGCCGCACAGGATCCGACCATTTAGCCGGATCGATCATGCATCAAGGAATCGAAAGAGATCAACACCCGCCAAAGCCCGGCGGCTTCATTCTCAAGCGAAGCTTTTCTTCGGCCCCGACGCCATTTCCGGCTGGCGAAACAAAGCAATGTGCTCCGGATTCGCCGATGCCTGCAAGCGGCCATCCGGCAAACGCGCGATGACAACTTCACCCACGCCCGGGCTCGTCACGACGACTTCGTCGCGCACGGCGAGCAGCGCATCGAGTCGACGTCGGCCGCTGACGATTTCGAGGCCGGTTTTGGTTTCGCGAACAATGATCTCAACGGACATGGCAATTCTCCAGTAGCTCAACGCCCAAGCACACGCGACTCAAAGCGGTAAATTGCGCGTGTACCTGACTAACGGTCATGCGTCATATTTTCTTTAGCCAAAAAGTTGGCCAAAAAAAAATCGATGCGATCGGCGGGTGCCGTTCGCATCGATTGGTAACAATTTCATCGTTTTTCCGCGACGTTTTGAGGTGCGCGGAGAAGACGGCGAGGTTGTTTTAGAACGCTTCGTCCGCGCCCAGATAACGCCACTGGCCCGGCGGCAGGGCGCCGAGCGTTACATGGCCCATCCGGATCCGCTTCAGGCCAACCACTTCCAGCCCAACCAGCTCGCACATCCGGCGGATCTGGCGCTTTTTGCCTTCACGCAACACGAATCGCAACTGTTCACCATTTTGCCAACTGACCTGCGCCGTTTTGAGCGGCACGTCGTCGAGCGAGAGTCCATGACGGAGCAGCGCGAGGCTTTCAGGCGGGAAGTGCGGTTCGATATCGACTTCGTGCTCGCCGAATTTCACGCGCACCAGGTATTCCTTATCGACGTCCGAATGGCCGCCAATCAGTTGCTTCGCCACCCGGCCATCCTGGGTCAGGACGAGCAGGCCGGTCGAATCGATATCCAGACGGCCCGCCGGTGCGAGCGTGCGCAGATGCAGCGGCGTGAAGCGGATGCCGGACTGGTCGTCGGCCCAATGGTTGGACGGATTGACCAGCGTGACAGCCGGTTGATAACCGTCTTCCGCCTGACCCGATACGTAGCCAACCGGCTTGTGTATCAGGATAGTGACCTGCTGCATTTGGGCCGCGTGCGCGGCAGGTGCAATTTCAACGTTCTGGTCGGGACGAATCTTGGTGCCGAGCGTATCGATGACCTCGCCATCGACCAGAACCCAGCCCTTTTCGATCCATTCATCGGCTTCGCGGCGCGAGCACAGGCCGAGCTCCGACATCACCTTCGACAAGCGCACGAGTCCTTCTTCATTTTCACGTGCGATGCGCGCGGGTGAGGGAGGGGCGTCGGCGTCACGCGGTTTTGACGGCTTCGATACCGGTTTGCGCGGGGCGGGTTTGCGATCGTCTCCGAACCGTCCAGATGTGTCGCGTGCTACGTAAGGGCTATCGCTCGAAGGCCGTTGGCGATCGGTGGGAGCCGGACGCGGGCTGCCATCGTGCGCGTGGTTGCGTTCGCGAGGAGCGCCACGGTCGCCGCGGTCATTAAACGATGGGCGGGGCGTGCGATCGCTGCCCGGGCCGCGCGAATCATCGCGGGGTTTGAACGGACGGCGTTCGGTATCGCCTGACGGGCGGTCGCCGCGCGGAGCGCCGCGGTCGCCGAAGGACGGACGCGGACCACGGTCGCCGCTCGGACCACGCGGCGCATCGCCACGCGGCGTAAACGGACGGCGTTCACCATCGCCGGAAGGCCGATCACCACGCGGAGCGCCACGATCGCCAAACGAAGGCCGCGGACCACGGTCGCCGCTCGGACCACGCGGCGCATCTCCACGGGGCGTGAACGGACGGCGTTCGCCATCGCCGGATGGACGGTCACCACGCGGAGCGCCGCGATCGCCGAAGGACGGACGCGGACCACGGTCGCCGCTCGGACCACGCGGAGCATCACCACGGGGCGTGAACGGACGGCGCTCGCCATCGCCGGAAGGCCGGTCACCACGCGGAGCGCCACGGTCGCCGAAGGACGGACGCGGACCACGGTCGCCGCTCGGACCACGCGGCGCATCGCCACGTGGTGCGTACGGACGGCGTTCGCCATCGCCAGACGGTCGATCACCACGCGGAGCGCCACGATCGCCAAACGAAGGCCGAGGCCCACGATCACCACTGGGACCACGCGGAGCATCCCCACGCGGCGTGAACGGACGACGTTCGCCATCACCGGAAGGCCGATCACCACGCGGCGCACCACGGTCCCCAAACGAAGGCCGAGGCCCACGATCGCTGCTCGGACCACGCGGCGCATCGCCACGCGGTGTAAACGGGCGACGTTCGCCATCACCAGAAGGCCGATCACCACGCGGAGCACCACGATCCCCAAACGATGGCCGCGGCCCGCGATCACCCGCACCATCGCTACGCGCCTTGAAGGGCTTTCGCTCACCCGCACCCGCCGGCCGTGCACCGCCTGCCGGTTTATCGCTACGCACTGGCCGATCGCCGGGCGCCATCTCGGCGCGTGGTGGCTTTTTCCGTCCGGCAGCGCTGCCGGTACGAACGGGGGAACGTGCCGGCGATGCCGGGCGCGGGTGCTTCGCTGTCAGTTTGACGCGCATATATTCTCAGGCTGCGATCGCGCGCAGCAGTTCGGTTTCGACCTGGATCTGCGTCCGGTTGTCGGATAGGGTTTTGCCGTCGAGCAAGAACACGTCTTCCACGCGTTCGCCAAGCGTATTGATCCGCGCCGCGTGGACGCCGATCCGGTGCTGGGCTAGAACCCGCGCGATCGAATAAAGGAGGCCCTGCCGGTCGTTAGCAGACACGGACAGGATGTAATACTGACCACGTTCGTCGGGACGCAAATCCACGCGCGGAGTGATCGGAAAAGTGCGCACAAGCCTGGAAACGCGTCCCTTCGACGGTTCCGGCAAGATGCCCTCAGCGGTCAACAGCGTACTCAGCTGCTGTTCGACGAGATTCGCAATGTCGCGATAATGCCCGTCATGGTCGGGATGCGCGACCAGAAAATTGTCCAGCGCGTAGCCATGCCGCGTAGTCGTGACGCGTGCGTCAAGCACGGACAGGCCGTTTTTGTCGAAATACGCGCAAATTCCGGCGAACAAATCGGGCCGATCCTGCACGTACACCAGCACCTGGAGCGCGGCGCCAATCGGCGACGGTCGCGCCCGCACGATCGGCTTTTCGCTCTCCACGTGCTTATACAGCACGCGGGTTTGCCAGGCGATATCGGCGGCGTCGTGGCGCAGGAAATAGCCGACATCGAGCTTGTCCCACAACGCTTTCTCAGCGTTTTCAGGCACGGTTTCAAGGCGCAATAACGCGAGCGCGTCTTCCTGGCGCGACTTGAGTTCCGAGTGCGCGTGTAATTCGGCGCCGCCGAGCACAGCCCGTGTGGCGCGGTACAAATCCTCGAGCAGCTTGCCTTTCCACGCGTTCCAGACTTTGGGACTGGTGCCGCGGATATCGGCGACGGTCAGCAGATACAGCGCGGTCAAGCGGCGCTCGGTATTAACCATCGATGCAAATTGCTTGATGACTTCCGGATCGCTCGTATCTTGCTTTTGGGCCACCTGGCTCATGGTCAGATGCTGTTCCACCAGCCACACGACCAGGTCGCTGTCGTCCGCGCCAACATCGTGTTCACGGCAAAAACGCCGTGCATCCGCCATGCCGAGCACGGAGTGATCGCCGCCGCGGCCCTTGGCGATATCGTGAAAAAGCGCCGCAATATAAAGCACCCATGGGCGCTCGAAATTGCCCATCAACTGACTGCAGAAGGGGTATTCGTGCGCGTGTTCGGCCAGCGCAAAGCGCCGTAGATTGCGCAAGACCATCAGGATGTGCTGATCGACGGTATAGACGTGATACAGGTCGTGCTGCATCTGGCCGACAATGCGCCGGAAGTTGAGCAGATAACGCCCCAGCACGCTTGTCTGGTTCATCAGCCGCAGCGCATGCGTGATGCCTTCGGGCTGCTTCAGGATCTCCATGAACAGACGCTGGTTCTCGGGGGCCCGCCGCCAGTCGCGGCCCATCAGGTCGCGTGCGTTATAGATTGCCCGCAGCGTTCGGGCGGATAAACCCTTGATGCCGCGCGTCTGTTCGTACAGCAGGAACGCTTCGAGAATAGCGTTGGGTTCACGTTCGAAAACGTCGTCGCTGGCGATTTCCAGCATGCCCTGCTTCTCGACGAAGCGCTCGTTGAGCACACGCGTAATGCCGCTCGTCGATGGAAACAGTTGGGCTTCCACGTTCTGGATCAGGATGGTGGCAAGCTGCGTCACGGCTTTGGCGGCCCAATAATAGCGGCGCATGAGCTGTTCGCTTGCGCGCTTGGACGACGTCGCTTTGTAGCCGAGGCTTTCGGCCAGCGCCGTCTGCAAGTCAAAGACGAGGATGTCCTGGCGCCGCCGGGCAATCACGTGCAGCCGTGCGCGCAGGGTCTTCAGAAAGCCTTCGTTGCGGCGCAGTTCGCTGGCTTCGCGTTCGGTGATGAGCTCGCGCGAATCCAGTTCGCGCCAACTGCTGCCGAAACCGGCCGCGCGCGAGATCCATAAAATGAGCTGCAAATCGCGAAGTCCGCCCGGGCTTTCCTTGATATTCGGCTCAAGGCTGTACGGCGTGTCCTGATACTTGGCGTGCCGCTGGCGCATCTCCAAAACCTTCGCCTGGAAGAACGCGCGCGGATCAAGCGTCTGCCGATACCGCTGTTCGAACGTCTCGAACAGGTTTTCGCTGCCTACTATCCGTCGCGCTTCCAGTAGTGAGGTCTGGATGGTGATGTCGTTGCTGGCTTCATCGATGCACTGCGTCACCGATCGCACGCTGCTGCCAATGTCCAAGCCAAGATCCCACGCCATACCAATCAACCGTTCAATGCGCGCGGCCTGCGAAGCGGTGTGCTCGGGCGTTTCATCGTCGGGCAGGAGCACGAGGATATCGACGTCAGAATACGGAGCAAGTTCGCCGCGTCCGTAACCGCCGACCGCAATCAGCGCTGCTGAGTTCGGCATCGCGCAGGCTTCCCATGCGCCTCGAAGCGCGTCGTCGGTCGCGCGCCCGAGGGCGTGCATCAGGCCGTCGACGTTGGTCGCGCTCTGGAAGCGCTCGAGCAGGGCGGCCTTGGCCGTCTTGTACGAGGCTTTCAACGAATCAGCGCGGGTTGGGGCGTCGGCAGGTACGCTCATGGGTAGGCGGGTCGTCAAGTCAGTGGGTGAAAATTGCTCGTAGCGAACAGAGGGTTCGCCGGTTTTTAATCAGGTCACGGTAATGCGGTCAGTGCGTACCTCGACACGGGCTGCATGCGGCGTGCAACGAAGCTGCTTTCTGACCCGCTTTGACCGCAAGCTTGAGTGGTTGGGGGCGGATCAAGGCGCGATACCGCGGGCTCCCTGCACCACTCTATACAGCAAGCTTAATCTGTCTTTAAACCGGGCGAAATAACTGGCTTGATCCGACACGACTCAAGATCAGGCACAACTCAACGACAACAATTCGCGGCGTGAAAAGCACCCGATGGGCGGAGCACACCCCACGGAGCGAAACCCAAATAGCGAGATTCGACTCGCTTGGGTACCGGCGATATCGGCCGAAACACGATGCGCGCACGGCTCGGCCACCCCCTGCAGTGTCAAAAACCGGGCCTTTCAACGGCAGACCACGTGCTCCGCGTTTTCCATCAAGCCCGCTTCATGCGCTTCAAGCCGCTGCGGCGATCAGTTCCGAAGGTGCTTGCGTGCCCGCCGACACGGTCAGCACTTCATAGCCCGTCGGCGTAACCAGCACCGTATGTTCCCATTGCGCGGACAGGCTGCGGTCGCGCGTCTTGACGGTCCATTGGTCAGGCATGGTGCGGATATCGCGGCGACCGGCATTGATCATGGGTTCGACGGTAAAGATCATGCCCGCCTGCAACTCGATGCCCGTGCCGGGCCGGCCGTAGTGCAGCACTTGCGGATCTTCGTGAAATACCTTGCCCACGCCGTGGCCGCAATACTCGCGCACAACGCTGTAGCCTTGCGCTTCGGCATATTTCTGGATGGCGTGCCCGATATCGCCCAGATGCGCGCCCGGCTTGATCTGGTCGATACCGAGCCACATACAGTCGAACGTGGTTTGCACCAGACGTTTCGCGAGAATCGAGCCTTCGCCGACCAGGAACATCCGGCTGGTATCGCCGAAATAGCCTTCCTTGATCACGGTGATGTCAATATTCAGCGCGTCGCCGTTTTTCAGCGCCTTGTCACCAGGAATGCCGTGGCAAATCACGTCGTTCACGGAGATGCAGGTGGCCTTTGGGTACGGCGGATAGCCCGGCGGCTGGTAATTCAGCGGGGCGGGCACCGTGCCCTGTTCCTTCGACATGTACTCGTGGCAGAGGCGATCGAGCTCGCCCGTCGTCACGCCTGCAACAATATGCGGCGTGATGAAGTCGAGCACTTCGCTGGCAAGTCGGCAGGCGACGCGCATTTGCGCGATATCGTGATCGTTTTTCAGCGTAATGGACATGACTTGTATCGAGAATGCGTGTAAGCGGCTGTTATCGCCAATCGACCATTATCGCACCTTACAGGGCTCGCCGCACCCGGGCGCGGGCCGGCGCAGCGGTTTTAGAGCAGTTGGCACACGAATTTACCGATCACATGGGCAGCCGCGATACACGGTAGGGCGGTTGGAGAAAGCCAGTCCGGTCGCATATCCGAGTGAGCAGGCATCTTGAGTCGTGCCATTTGAGCGTGATATACTCGCTGGCTAAGTCTGCATCTACTTTGTAATCGTCTTCTCAATGCGACTTTCCTGAAAACCATGCGTTTTTACGGGGAGCCGGTGGAAAAGGCGTGAAGGAAGATCGGACTTGAATCGCAAGCCGGCGCACCCAGGGTGTCCGGCGCTCCGAAAAGCTAAGAAACACGGGGCGCCCGATGCGGCAGCCGGCTTAAGACCTAACCCTCGCGGAGAAATTCTCATGGCAGTAACAATGCGTGAAATGCTGGAAGCCGGTGTCCACTTTGGTCACCAAACTCGCTTCTGGAACCCGAAGATGGCCCCGTTCATTTTCGGTCATCGCAACAAGATTCACATTATCAACCTCGAAAAAACGCTGCCGATGTACAACGACGCGCTGAAGTACGTGCGTCAACTGGCAGCAAATCGCGGCACGATTTTGTTCGTTGGCACGAAGCGCCAGTCGCGTGACACGGTGGCAGAAGAAGCGCAGCGCGCGGGTATGCCTTTCGTGAATGCACGCTGGCTCGGCGGCATGCTGACCAACTTCAAGACGCTCAAAGTATCGATCAAGCGCCTGAAGGACATGGAAGCAGCGCTGGAAGCGGGCGAAACGGAACGCATGAGCAAGAAGGAAGCGCTCCTGTTTGAACGTGAAATGACCAAGCTGATCAAGTCGATCGGTGGCGTAAAAGACATGGGCGGCATTCCGGACGCAATTTTCGTGGTTGACGTGGGTTACCACAAGATTGCCGTGACCGAAGCCAAGAAGCTGGGCATTCCGGTTATCGCTGTGGTTGATACGAACCACTCGCCGGAAGGCATCGACTACGTGATCCCGGGTAACGACGACGCCAGCAAGGCAGTCATGTTGTACACGAAGGGCGTGGCCGACGCGATCCTGGAAGGCCGTTCGAGCGCCGTGAACGAAGTCGTGCAGGCAGTTCGCAGTGGTGACGGCGACGACTTCGTGGAAGTCAACGCAGAAGCGTAAGTCTCTGCATACGACGCCGACGTGATGTATCCGGCAAGAAAGGGGGCTTTGCGAAAGGCCCCCTTTTTTTAACCGGCCGCAACTGCAGCGTAAAGTAACAACGGCAGTATTCGTGAGCAGCTGAACGCGAAACAGTCGTGACGTATTTGTGAAGTATCGGGCAACACCCCAGGCAGCACCCCCATTCTGGCCGCGGGCATTTCTCGCCGGCGGCGCGTGTCAATAGTGCGATACGTGTGAAAGCACGGCACAGACTCAAGGAGCAAATGATGGCGGCAATTACCGCAAGCATGGTGGCAGAACTGCGCGCAAAGACCGACGCGCCCATGATGGAATGCAAGAAGGCGTTGACGGAAGCTGAAGGCGACATGGAGCGCGCTGAAGAGCTGCTGCGCGTGAAGCTGGGCAACAAGGCAAGCAAGGCGGCGTCACGTGTGACGGCTGAAGGCATCATCACGGCGCACATTGACGGCGGCGTGGGTTCGCTCGTCGAACTGAATTGTGAAACCGACTTCGTCGGCAAGAATGACGACTTCCTGGCATTCGGCAAGACCGTTGCCGAGATCGTGGCGAAGAACAATCCGGCCGATGTCGCCGCCCTCGGCGCGCTGCCGCTGGAAAGCTCGACGGTTGACGCCGTGCGCCTCGCGCTGGTCGGCAAGATTGGTGAAAACGTGTCAATTCGCCGTTTCGTGCGTTTTGAATCCGCTAACAAGCTGGCTTCGTATCTTCACGGTACGCGTATCGGCGTGCTGGTTGAATTTACGGGCCCGGACGAGCAGGTCGGCAAGGACATTGCCATGCACGTCGCTGCAATGAAGCCGGTTTCGCTGTCGTCGGACGACGTTCCGGCGGAATTGATCGCGAAGGAACGCAGCATCGCCGAGCAAAAGGCCGCGGAATCGGGCAAGCCGGCTGAAATCGTCGCCAAGATGGTTGATGGCAGCGTCCAGAAGTACCTGAAGGAAGTGTCGCTGCTGAACCAGACGTTCGTTAAGAACGACAAGCAAACGATCGAACAAATGTTGAAGGCAGCAGGCGCGTCGGTTCAGAAGTTTGCGCTGTTCGTGGTCGGCGAAGGCATCGAAAAGCGTACGGACGACTTCGCTGCCGAAGTGGCCGCGCAAGTTGCCGCCGCCAAGCAAGGCTAAAGCTTCAAAACGGCGGTCAGCGCTGCGCAGCATCAGCCGGCCCGTTCAACCGGGCCGCTCGATGCAGCCGCGCTGGCCGCCGAGTCAAAAATGCAGTGAAAAGCAGCTAAATGCGAGTCCGGCGTTCCCGAATGCGGAACGTCTGTCTCGCGCCCTCATGGCGGTCAAAACCGTGCCGGACGGGCAAACCGGGGTTAATTCAAGTTCACTCCCGGGTTAATCCGTTACGCCGCCGCGGCTTGTCCAATATGGGATGCTTGCCGGAAATATCGTTTCACCCCTACAGTTCTACGTTGTTGCACTCCCTCTCGGCGCGATCGGAACCCTCATATGCCCACAGCCTACAAACGCGTACTCCTCAAACTCTCCGGCGAAGCACTAATGGGCGACGATGCCTTCGGCATCAATCGCGCGACAATCGAAAGGATGGTGGCAGACGTCGCGGAAGTGGTGCGCATGGGCACGCAACTCGCAGTGGTTATCGGCGGCGGTAATATTTTTCGCGGCGTGGCGGGCGGTGCGGCCGGTATGGACCGTGCGACGGCCGACTACATGGGCATGCTCGCAACCATGATGAATGCGCTCGCGTTGCAGGACGCCATGCGCCACGCCGGTATCGAAGCGCGCGTGCAGTCCGCGCTGCGCATGGACCAGGTGGTCGAGCCGTACATCCGCCCGCGCGCCATCCGCCAGCTCGAGGAAGGCAAAGTGGTCATTTTCGCGGCGGGTACGGGCAACCCGTTTTTCACCACCGACACCGCCGCTGCGTTGCGCGGCTCGGAAATTGGTGCAGAAGTCGTGCTGAAAGCGACCAAAGTGGACGGTGTATATTCCGCCGATCCCAAGAAAGACCCGACCGCCACACGCTACAGCACGATCAGTTTTGACGAAGCGATCGGCAAGAATCTGCAGGTAATGGACGCGACGGCGTTTGCGCTGTGCCGCGACCAGAAGCTGCCAATTCGCGTGTTTGCGATCAATAAGCCGGGCGCGCTCAAGCGCATCGTTCAGGGCGACGACGAAGGTACGCTCGTCCACGTGTAAACTCTCGCGGTGACAAAAGGGCGAGGGCGGGCGCGCTCCGAAGGAACTGCGCCGCCACCGCCAGCACTGCACGCAATAAAAGTACGGAGGCTCAAATGAGTGTGGCTGACATTAGGAAGAGCGTCGATCAGAAGATGCAAAAGTCGATCGATGCGTTCAAGAACGATCTCGCAAAGATCCGTACGGGCCGTGCCCACACGGGCTTGCTGGACCATATCCAGGTGGATTACTACGGCTCGAGCGTGCCCATTTCGCAAGTCGCGAACATGACGCTGGTCGACGCTCGTACGATCGGCGTGCAGGTGTGGGAAAAGAAGATGGTGCCGGTGGTGGAAAAGGCGATCCGTGATTCGGATCTCGGCCTGAACCCGTCGAACCAGGGCGATCAGATCCGCGTGCCAATGCCCGCGCTGACCGAAGAACGCCGCCGCGAACTGACGAAGGTCGTCAAGAGCGAAGGCGAAAACGCCAAGATTGCCGTGCGCAATCTGCGTCGCGACGCCAACGAGCAGTTGAAGAGGCTCGTGAAGGACAAGGAAATCTCCGAGGACGACGAACGTCGTGCAAGCGATGACGTCCAGAAGCTCACCGATAAAAACGTCGCCGAAATCGACAAGCTGGTTGTGTCGAAAGAAGCCGAAATCATGACGGTTTGAGGCCGTTTCCGGTCTCTTGCGTCGTGCCGGCGCGTCACTCTGTCGATACTTAGATTCAGCGGCCATGACCTATACCAGCTCTACCGTTCGCGTGCCCGATGTCGCGGCTGTCCCGCGCCATATCGCGATCATCATGGACGGCAACGGCCGTTGGGCAACGCAGCGGCGCCTGCCGCGCGTGGCCGGCCATACGCGCGGCGTGGACGCCGTGCGGGCAACGGTCGAAAGCTGTGCGCGCCAGGGCGTCGAATTCGTGACGCTGTTCGCTTTCAGTTCCGAAAACTGGCGTCGTCCAAACGACGAAGTCTCGTTCCTCATGCGCCTGTTCGTGACGGCGCTGGAGCGCGAAGTCGGCAAGCTGCACGCCAACGGCATCCGTTTGCGGGTGGTCGGCGACACCTCCATGTTCGACGACCGCATCCGTGCGCTGATCCAGCGCGCGGAAACCAAGACGGCGCGCAATACACGCCTGACTCTGACCATCGCGGCGAATTATGGCGGCCGCTGGGACGTCATGCAGGCGGCGAAAAAGCTGGCCGAGCAGTCGGTTCAGGAAGGCCGCGTCGTTCCGGTCGACGAAGCTTCGTTCGAGCAGCACCTCGCCATGGCCTATGCGCCGGAGCCGGACCTGTTCATCCGGACGGGCGGGGAGCAGCGCATCAGCAATTTCCTGCTGTGGCAGATGGCGTACACCGAACTCTATTTCACCGATACCTACTGGCCCGATTTCGACGCCGAAGCACTGGCTCGCGCGATCGAATCGTATGCTGAGCGCGAACGCCGCTTCGGGCGGACCAGCGCGCAACTCGAACCGCAATCGCAGAAGGCCGACACCCTTTCATGCTAAAGACCCGTGTCATCACGGCAATCGTCCTGCTGGCAGTGCTGCTGCCAATCACGTTTTTCGCGCCGGTGGGCGTTTTTGCGGCATTAATTGCCGTTGTGGTTATCTTCGCTGCCTGGGAATGGGCGCGGCTGCTCAAGCTTACCGGCAGGTCGCCGGTGGTGTACGCGGTGATTGCCGGCATGGCGCTGATCGCCAGCACGCGGCTCGGGCTGGGTTACAAACCGCTGTATCAGATGGCAGCCATATTCTGGGTGCTGGCAGGCCCGTTCGCGCTCGTGCGCAAGCCGGCGCTTGCCGACGGCGCGTGGCGCGTGTTCCTGCTGTTTGCCGGCATTGTGACGTTCGTGGCCTGCTGGCACGCGCTGGTTGCAGCCCGTACGGTGGGGGTGGCGTTTGTGATATCGCTTCTCCTAGTCGTATGGCTGGCCGACATTGGCGCATACTTCGCCGGAAAAGCGTTCGGTCGTCACAAACTTGCGCCGTCCATCAGCCCCGGTAAAACCCGCGAAGGCGCGTTGGGTGGCTGGCTGGCAGTGATGATCGTAGGCTCGGCGGGCGCGGCTACGCTGGTTTTCGCGCCAACATTGTTTTCGGCGCTGGTGCAGCACCTCGGCTGGGCTGGCGCGCTCCTTTCGTTAACGGTGCTGACCGTATTCAGCGTAATTGGCGACCTTTTCGAGTCTCTGCTGAAACGCCAGGCCGGCGTCAAGGATTCGAGCGGATTGCTGCCCGGGCACGGTGGCGTCCTTGACCGGATCGACGCATTGTTGCCTGTATTGCCGATCGCACTCCTGTTGCTCGGTCCTGTTGCCCAGTCAATCGGCTAATCGGCTAAAGAAGGATTTATGCAAAAACGTCTGACTCTGCTCGGATCCACGGGCTCGATCGGCGAAAGCACGCTCGACGTCGTGGCGCGGCACCCGGATCGCTTCACGGTCTACGCGCTGACCGCGCATCGCAACGGCGACAAGCTCGTCGACCAATGTGTGCGGTTCCAGCCGGAAGTAGCGGTGGTCGGTGACGCCGATACGGCCGCGAAGGTCGCCGCCGCGTTGCGCGCCCAGGGCTGCAAGACCGAGGTCAGCTACGGCCCGCAAGCGCTTGTGGACGTCTCGGAGAGCGCGTCCTGCGACACCGTGGTCGCCGCTATTGTTGGCGCTGCGGGCCTGGCGCCCACGCTGGCGGCCGCGCGCGCGGGCAAGCGCATCCTGCTGGCCAACAAGGAAGCGCTGGTCATGTCGGGCAAGATTTTCATCGACGCGGTGCACGACAACGACGCAATCCTGCTGCCGGTCGATAGCGAGCACAACGCGGTGTTCCAGTGCATGCCGCGTGAAGTAGCGCTGCACGGCGGGGTATCGAAGATCATTTTGACGGCATCCGGC
The DNA here is from genome assembly GCF_009766085.1 of Burkholderia sp. S171. Taxonomy (GTDB): domain Bacteria; phylum Pseudomonadota; class Gammaproteobacteria; order Burkholderiales; family Burkholderiaceae; genus Caballeronia. The sequence goes on from NZ_LMUF01000030.1 coordinate 675,933, forward strand.
GGACCGTTCCGCACCCGCGAGCCGTCGACGCTGCGCCACGTCACGCCCGATGAAGCCTGCAAGCATCCGAACTGGGCAATGGGCCGCAAGATTTCCGTCGATTCCGCCACGATGATGAACAAGGGTCTCGAAGTGATCGAGGCGCATTGGCTCTTCAACGTGCCGGGCTCGCGCATTGAAGTACTGATTCATCCGCAAAGCGTGATCCATTCGCTTGTGTCCTACGCGGACGGTTCCGTCCTTGCGCAACTCGGCAATCCCGACATGCGCACGCCGATCGCCTATGCACTGGCGTTCCCGGAACGTGTGGATTCAGGCGTCGCGCAACTTGATCTTGCACAAATTGCATCGCTCACCTTCGAGAAGCCCGACCTGAAACGTTTCCCTTGCCTGGCGCTCGCGCTGAAGGCGCTGGAAGCCGGCGGCACCGCAAGCGCGGCGCTCAACGCGGCCAACGAGGTCGCGGTGGAGGCGTTCCTTGCTCGCCGTATCGGCTTCATGGCGATCGGCGAAGTGGTCGAGCGCGTGCTGAACGCGTTGCCGAACGGCAGTGCATCCACACTCGATGAAGTGCTCGCCGCCGACGCCGAAGCGCGTCGCCTCGCAGGCGAGTTTGCCGCTTTGTTGACCGCCGACGCGCCGCACTCCGAACGCGTCCTGCACTGAGGTCGCCATGAACTTCCTGATTGAAATCGTTGCGTTCGTGGTGGCTATCGGCGTGCTGGTCGTCGTCCACGAATTCGGCCATTACAGCGTCGCGCGGCTGTGCGGCGTTAAGGTCCTGCGATTTTCAGTCGGATTCGGCAAGCCGCTCGTGAAATGGGTCAGCAAGCGCACCGGAACCGAGTGGACGATCTCCGCGCTGCCGCTCGGCGGCTACGTGAAGATGCTCGACGAACGCGAGGCGGAAGCGAGCATTCCTGAAGCCGATTTGCCGCGCGCGTTCAACCGTCAACCGGTGTTCAAGCGGATCGCGATTGTTTTAGCGGGTCCGGTGGCGAACTTCATTCTCGCCATTTTGCTGTTCGCCGGCGTGTTCGCGGGTGGTGTCTCTGAGCCGGCTGCGATTCTCGCGGCGCCGGCGCCCAACACTGTTGCCGCCAAGGCGGGCTTCGAGGGCGGCGAGACGATCGTTTCAATGCGCGATGTGCAGGGCAGCAGCGACGCGAGTGGCGAGACGCACACGGTGCGCTCGTGGTCCGATCTGCGCTGGAAACTGCTCGACGCGTCGTTTGATCATCGCCGCGTGGTGCTGACGGCCAAGACGAACAACGGTACGTTCGATTTCCCGGTGAGCGTGGGCAAGATCGACGATCAGGACGTCGACCAGGATTTCATGGATAAACTCGGCTTCGAGCCGGGTGGCGGCACGCTGGCGGTAGCCGGTGTAGAAGCGGGCAGCGCGGCGGCAAAAGCGGGCTTGCAGGCCGGCGACGTGCTGCGCGCTATCGACGGCAAAAAGATCGATAACGCGATGGGTTTTATCGATTACGTGCAGCATCGTCCGGGTACGCCAGTCTCGCTGACAGTCGAACGCGACGGCGTGCAGCGCGCGGTGCAGATCGTGCCGGAGCTCAAGCAGGACGCTGCCACGCATCGCGATGTCGGCCGGATCGGCGCGTCGCTCGCGACCCGGATTCCGGCAGTCGACGTGCGTTACGGTCCGGTCGAAAGCCTGCAGTTGGGCGTCAAGCGGACCTATGACATCAGCATTTATTCGCTGCGCATGTTCGGACGGATGATCACGGGCGAAGCGTCGCTGAAAAATCTTTCGGGGCCGGTGACGATCGCAGACTACGCCGGCAAGAGCGCGCGGCTTGGATTGTCGGCGTTTCTTTCATTCCTCGCGCTCGTGAGTATCAGTCTCGGCGTCTTGAACTTGTTACCGATTCCGGTTCTGGACGGTGGGCATCTGTTATATTATTTGGTTGAAGCCGCAACCGGCAAGGCCGTGTCAGATCGCTGGCAGCTGGTTTTGCAGCGGGCGGGTCTTGTTTGCATCGTCGCCTTGTCGATGATTGCGCTCTTTAATGACCTTGCCCGCCTGATCCGCTTTTGATCTGGCTTGGCCGTAACCTTGATCCTTTTTCATCCTGTCTGGCGGCGCTTGAACGAACGCCGTCGGGCTTGATGCAGCTATACACACTGGGGAAGCACGTTGTTCAAACCTCATCGCTTTGTTCCTAAGTCGGCTGTGGCCGCAGCATTGGCCGCAACCGGAATGGCGGCGCACGCGACAACGCCGTTTGTCGTGCAGGACATCCGGATTGACGGCCTTCAGCGCATTGAACCCGGTTCGGTATTCGCCTACTTGCCTATCAAGCAGGGCGACACGTTCACCGACGACAAAGCCTCCGAGGCAATTCGCGCGCTTTATGCAACGGGCTTCTTCAACGACGTCCAGATCGCCACACAGGGCAACGTGGTGGTGGTGCAGGTGCAGGAGCGTCCGGCCATTTCGCAAATCGACTTCTCCGGGATCCACGAGTTCGAAAAGGACAACCTGGCGAAGGCGTTGCGTGCGGTAGGCTTGTCGCAGGGGCGCTCGTATGACAAGGCGCTCGTCGACAAAGCCGAGCAGGAACTCAAGCGTCAGTACCTGACGCGCGGGTTCTACGCGGCCGAAGTCACGACTACCGTGACGCCGGTCGACCGCAACCGCGTGCAGATCCTGTTCTCGGTGGCGGAAGGTCCGAGCGCGAAGATCCGTCAGATCAACTTCATCGGCAATAAAGCGATCAGCACGAGCACGCTGCGCGACGAAATGCAGTTGTCCACGCCGAACTGGTTCTCGTGGTACACGAAGAACGACCTGTACGCGAAGGACAAGCTCACGGGCGACCTTGAAAATGTCCGCTCGTACTACCTGAATCGCGGTTACCTCGAGTTCAACATCGACTCGACGCAGGTGTCCATCTCGCCCGACAAGAAGGACATGTACCTGACGGTCGCGCTGCACGAAGGCGAACCGTACAAGATCAGCGCGATCAAGCTCTCGGGCAATCTGCTCGACCGCCAGGCCGAGTTGACGAAGCTCATCAAGATCAAACCAGGTGACCGTTTCTCGGCCGAAAAGCTGCAGGCGACCACGAAGGCGATCGTCGACAAGCTCGGTGAATATGGTTACGCGTTTGCGCAGGTCAACGCACAGCCGCAGATCAATCAAGCCGATCACACCGTCGACCTGACGCTGAATGTGGATCCGAGCCGCCGTGTGTACGTGCGCCGGGTGAACATCATCGGCAATACGCGTACTCGTGACGAAGTGGTGCGCCGCGAAATGCGTCAGCTCGAAAGCTCGTGGTTCGATTCGAGCCGGCTGGCGTTGTCGAAGGATCGCGTGAACCGTCTTGGCTACTTTACCGATGTCGACGTGACCACGATTCCGGTCGAAGGCACGAACGACCAGGTGGACGTGGACGTGAAGGTCGCGGAAAAGCCGACCGGCGCAATTACGCTTGGCGCGGGTTTCTCGTCGACGGACAAGGTGGTTCTGTCGGCTGGCGTGTCGCAGGACAACGTGTTCGGTTCAGGTACCAGCCTCTCGGTCAATATCAACACGGCCAAGACGTACCGGACATTGACGGTGACGCAAGTCGATCCGTACTTCACCATCGACGGTATCAAGCGCATTACCGACCTGTACTACCGCACGTATCAGCCGCTCTATTACTCGACCGATTCCAGCTTCAAGATCGTTACCATTGGTGGTGACCTGAAGTTCGGTATTCCGTTCTCGGAGCAGGACACGGTGTACTTCGGCGCGGGCCTTGAGCAGAACACGCTCGATATCGATTCCGCTACGCCGCAAAGCTATATCGACTACGTGAAGGAATTTGGTCGCGTAGTGAACAACGTGCCGGTGACGGTTGGCTGGTCGCGTGACAATCGCGACAGCGCCTTGGTCCCGAGCCGCGGTTATTACACGCAGACGAACGCGGAATACGGCACGCCGGCGGGTAACACGACGTACGTCAAGGTTGACGCCCAGGCGCAGTATTACTACTCGTTCGCGCGCGGCTTCGTGCTCGGCCTGAACTTGCAAGGCGGCTACGGTAAGGGCCTGCAAGGCCAGACATACCCGATTTTCAAGAACTACTATGCCGGCGGTATCGGCTCGGTTCGCGGTTATGAACCGAGCTCGCTGGGTCCGCGTGACTCGACCACGGGCGACCCGATCGGCGGTTCGCGTATGGCGGTGGGTAACATCGAGTTGACGTTCCCGTTGCCGGGTACGGGTTATGACCGCACGCTGCGCGTCTTCACCTTCCTCGACGGCGGTAACGTCTGGGGCGATCCGGGTCAGGGCGGCACAAGCACGGGTGCGAACGGCCTGCGGTATGGTTACGGTTTCGGCCTTGCCTGGATCTCGCCAATCGGCCCGCTCAAGTTGAGCTTGGGTTTCCCGGTGACGAAGCATACCGGCGACCAGTATCAGAAGTTCCAGTTCCAGATCGGTACGGCGTTCTAAGTCCCGATCAGGATGTGTCGGCGGCCCGGTTTTCCGCTTTTATCGCGGAACCGGGCCGCCTGACGCAGTGGCTTGGCTGAGTGATCTGATTCAGTGACCTGACCGAGCGACATCAGTCAGTGGTGTAAATAAGTAACGTGAGGAAGACTTTGCGAACCGGTAAGCTTTCGAAACATGTAGCGTTGGCGCTTGTTATGTCGGTGACGCTCGGCCTGATGGGTGCCGCCAAGGCAGAGGCGCAGGAGACCCGGATTGCAGCCGTCAACTCCGATCGCATCTTGCGTGAGTCCGCGGCGGCCAAGGCGGCGCAGACGAAGCTCGAACAAGAGTTTTCGAAGCGAGACAAGGCGTTGCAGGACATGGCAGCGCGCCTGAAGACCATGTCGGACGCAATGGACAAGAACGGCGCCACGATGGCGCCTGCCGACCGAGCCGCCAAGCAACGCGATTTGTCGCAGCTCGACCAGGACTTCCAGCGCAAACAACGCGAATTTCGTGAAGACTTGAACCAGCGCCGCAACGAAGAGCTTGCTGCAGTGCTGGACAAGGCTAACAAGGTCATCAAGCAGATTGCCGAAGCGCAGCATTACGACCTGATCGTGCAGGAAGCGGTGTACGTCAGTCCGCGCATCGATATCACCGATCAGGTGCTGAAGGCGCTGGCCGCGAATCAAGCGAGCCTCTCGGCCAATCCAGCTAGCAGTTCGAACTGATCGGGAGCGGTACCGCATGGCATCAGACAGCGCGATCACGCTTGGTGAACTGACACAGCGCTTTGGCGGCGACATAGCAGGCGATGCAGCGCATCGCGTGAACGGCCTCGCGCCGCTCGACAAAGCCGGCCCCTCACAACTCGCGTTTCTCGCGAACCAGAAATATCTGTCGCAAGTGGAAAGCACGCAAGCTGGTGCGGTGTTGATTTCACCCGCGGACCTGGAAAAAGTGACGTCGCCGGAAGGGCGTAACTTTATCGTCACGGCGAATCCTTACGCTTATTTTGCGCGTGTGGCGCAGGTTTTCATCGACCTCGCGACGCCGCCGGTCGAACCCGGCGTGCATCCCACGGCGTTTATTCATCCCGGCGCGAAGGTGGCGGCCAGTGCTGTGATCGGACCGCATGTGAGCGTGGAAGCGGGCGCGGAGATTGGCGAGCGCGTGAAGCTGGATGCGGGCGTGACGATCGGCCGGGGCGTAAAGCTGGCTGACGACGTTCATCTGTATCCCAACGTGACCGTCTATCATGGCTGTAAGCTCGGCGCGCGCGTGATCGTGCATGCCGGCGCGGTGATCGGTGCGGACGGTTTTGGTTTTGCGCCGGATTTTGCCGGCGACGGCGATGCGCGCACCGGCAGCTGGGTCAAGATCCCGCAAGTCGGCGCGGTGGTCGTGGCGCAGGACGTGGAGATCGGCGCGAACACCACGATCGACCGGGGCGCAATGGCCGATACGGTGATCGAGGAAGGCGTCAAGATCGATAATCAAGTCCAGATCGGGCATAACTGCCGGATTGGTGCGTACACGGTGATTGCAGGCTGCGCGGGCATTGCGGGCAGCACGAACATCGGGCGGCACTGCATGATTGGCGGCGCGGTGGGCATTGCGGGCCACGTGACGCTGGCGGACTACGTGATTGTCACGGCGCAGTCCGGCGTGTCGAAGTCGCTGCTGAAGCCGGGCATGTACACCAGTGCGTTCCCCGCCGTGAACCACGCCGACTGGAACAAAAGCGCTGCCATTGTGCGTAATCTGGACAAAATGCGCGAACGCATCAAGACGCTTGAAGCGGCTGCAGCCGCGGGCACTAACCCGGATAACACTGCGGACAACATCCCGGACAGCACTTCTGGCAAGCATTAAGACGGTAAAAACCGGCATCCCACGTGAAATCGCTTGTTAGCTTCCTGGCAAGCGGTTTCGCAGTCAACACCCGCGCTGTGAAGCGCGCGAGCAGAACGACTATGAGCACCGAAAAAATCAATTTAGACATCCACAAGATTCTCACGTTGCTGCCGCATCGGTATCCGATCCTGCTCGTCGATCGTGTACTCGAACTCACGCCGCATCAGAGCATCAAAGCGCTGAAGAACGTGTCGATCAACGAGCCGTATTTTCAGGGTCACTTCCCGACACGGCCCGTGATGCCCGGCGTGCTGATTCTCGAAGCGCTTGCGCAGGCAGCCGCGCTGCTGACGTTCGCCGAGGAAAAGGAACCGCACGACCCGGAAACGACTCTGTATTACTTCGTGGGCATCGACAAAGCGCGCTTCAAGCGCGTGGTCGAACCCGGCGACCAGCTGATCCTGAACGTGAACTTCGAGCGCTACATGCGCGGCATCTGGAAGTTCAGCGCCCGTGCCGAAGTAGACGGTGCAATTGCAGCCGAAGCCGAGTTGATGTGCACCGTGAAAAACACGGCCGCCGACACGAAGTGATGCCCGCCGTGCCCTAGCAGCGCGGCAAACCCAGCAACAGGACACCAAGCGAGGGCGCATGAGCAAGATTCACCCTACCGCGATCATCGAGCCGGGCGCGCAGCTCGACGAATCCGTCGAAGTCGGTCCGTACGCGATCGTCGGCCAGCACGTGCAAATTGGCGCGCGCACGACTATCGGTTCGCATAGCGTAATTGAAGGCCATACGGTCCTCGGCAGCGACAACCGCATCGGCCACTACGCATCGGTCGGCGGCCGGCCGCAGGACATGAAGTACAAGGACGAGCCCACGCGGCTCGTGATCGGCGACCGCAATACCATCCGCGAATTCACCACGATTCACACCGGCACGGTGCAGGATACGGGCGTGACCACCATCGGCGACGACAACTGGATCATGGCGTACGTGCACGTGGGCCATGACTGCCAGCTTGGCAGCAATATTGTCATGTCGAGCAACGCGCAATTGGCGGGGCACGTGATTATTGGCGACCATGCCATTGTCGGCGGCATGTCGGGCGTGCATCAGTTCGTGCGTATCGGCGCGCATTCCATGCTGGGCGGCGCGTCAGCGCTTGTGCAGGACATTCCGCCGTTCGTGATCGCCGCCGGTAACAAGGCTGAACCGCACGGTATCAATGTGGAAGGGCTGCGTCGGCGCGGTTTTTCGGCTGAGGCTATTTCGGCGCTGCGTTCGGCGTATCGCGTGTTGTACAAGAGCGGCGCGACGCTCGAAGAAGCGAAGGTGCAATTGCGCGAACTCGCTTCCGCAGGCGGCGATGGCGACGCACCCGTGACGGCGCTGGCCGATTTTATCGACGCTTCGCAGCGCGGCATCATCCGTTGACCGAGCGCCCAATGACGCTGGCTCCCGCCCCTCTGCGGGTTGCGATGGTGGCGGGCGAGCCCTCGGGCGATCTGCTCGCGGCTTCGCTGCTTGAGGGCCTGAACGAGCGTTTGCCAGCCGGCACGCGGTTCAATGGCATTGGTGGTCCACGCATGACGGCTGCCGGTTTCGATGCCCACTGGCCGATGGACAAGCTCACCGTGCGCGGGTACGTCGAAGCGCTGAAACATATTCCCGAGATCCTGGGCATTCGCAACGAACTCAAGCGGCAATTGCTGGGGGAGCCGCCGTCGGTGTTTATTGGCGTGGATGCGCCCGATTTCAATTTTGGTCTCGAACACGCGTTGCGCGACGCCGGTATTCCGACGGTGCATTTCGTGTGTCCGTCGATCTGGGCGTGGCGCGGGGGACGGATCAAGAAGATCGTCAAAGCCGTCGATCACATGCTGTGCGTGTTCCCGTTCGAACCGGCGCTGATGGAGAAGGCGGGTATTGCGTCCACGTACGTGGGCCATCCGCTCGCCGATGAAATCCCGCTCGTGCCTGACGTTGAGGGCGCGCGCCGAGAATTGGGGTTGCCGGAAGGCGGTCCGATCATCGCGGTGTTGCCGGGCAGCCGGCGTTCGGAGATCGCGCTGATCGGCCCGACCTTTTTCGACGCGATGGAATTGATGCAGCTGCGCGAACCCGGTGTGCGTTTCGTGATGCCGGCAGCAACTGCTGCGTTGCGCGAATTGTTGCAGCCCCTGGTCGACGCGCATCCGAATCTGTCGCTGACGATTACTGAAGGCAAGGCGCAGATCGCGATGACCGCCGCCGACGCCATCCTGGTCAAGAGCGGCACGGTGACGCTGGAAGCGGCGTTGCTTAAAAAGCCAATGGTGATCTCGTACAAGGTGCCTTGGCTGACGGGACAGATCATGCAGCGGCAGGGTTATTTGCCGTATGTCGGCTTGCCGAATATTCTGGCCGGGCGGTTTGTCGTGCCGGAAATTCTCCAGCATTTCGCTACGCCCGAAGCGCTGGCCGACGCCACGCTGAAACAGTTGAACGACGAAGCGAACCGCGCCACACTGACGGAAATCTTCACGGAAATGCATCACGCGCTGCGTCAGAACACGGCGCAACGTGCTGCGGAGGCCGTGGCGCAGGTGCTGGAAACGAGGAGGCCGCGGTAATGGCGAAGATCGTCGTGAGAGGCGTGGTACGGCGCGCGGGGCGGCAAGCGCTGCAGCCTGCGTTCGACTTTGATGTCGATACGCCGTCCGACGTCATTTGCGGCGTGGATGAAGCCGGCCGTGGTCCGCTGGCGGGTCCGGTGGTGGCGGCGGCGGTGATCTTCGATCCATCGAAACCCAGGATTCGCGGACTTGACGACTCGAAGGTGCTGAGCGCCAAGAAACGCGAAGAGTTGTACGAGAAGATCATCGACCGTGCGCTGGCCTACTGCGTGGCTTCGGCAACGGTCGATGAAATCGACACAATCAACATTCTCCACGCCACCATGCTCGCGATGAAGCGCGCGGTGGAGGGGCTGTCGGTTACGCCGACGGTGGCGAAGATCGACGGTAACCGGTGTCCCCAGTTGCCGATGCGTTCGGTGGCTGTGATTGGCGGCGACGCATTGATTGCACAAATTTCGGCGGCTTCAATTCTGGCCAAAGTCACGCGCGACCGGATGCTGCTGCAATTGCACGAAGTTCATCCCGTTTATGGTTTCGATGCTCACGCTGGTTACGGCACGCCGCAGCACTTGAGGGCGTTGCTTGAGCATGGGCCTTGCGAGCATCATCGGCGTTCGTTTGCGCCTGTTCGTGAGGCGCATGTGCGCTGGGGCACGGCGTTGCCGGTCGTGGCAGCTGGGGTGCTGGAAGCGGCTGCTGCGGAGCAGGGCATCGACGCTCCTCCGTTCTGAATTTTTCCCAAGTGAAACCAATTACCTCGCGGGACAACCCGCTTTACAAGTGCTTAAAGGCGCTGGCTGGATCGACTGCGCAGCAGCGACGCAGCGGTCACGCTTTGCTCGAAGGGCTCCATCTTGCCAGCGCATATCTTGATGCGGCCGGACAGCCCGAGACGTGTGTCGTAACCGAGGGTGCGCTTCAACACGAAGAAGCGCGGCAGATCGTCGGGCGGCTTGATCCCGCGCATGTTTATACGTTACCTGATGCTTTGTTCGGACAGCTATCGAGTGTCGTGCATGGTGTGGGGATGGTATTGCTGGTCGAGAAGCTTGAGCCATTGTTGCCTGAACGTATCGACGGGACGTGTTTGATTCTCGATGGCATTCAGGATGCCGGCAATGTCGGATCTATTTTGCGAAGTGCGGCAGCGGCTGGCGTTCGGCGCGTGTTTTGCGCGCCTGGGACGGTGTATGCGTGGTCATCGAAGGTGTTGCGGGCGGGTATGGGCGCACATTTCCTGCTTGGCATTTACGAAGATGTTGAACCAGCAGAATTGTTGTCCCGGCTTGACCCCGAGGTGCGCGTGACGATCACTGATTCGCACGGCGCGGAGGCGATCTACGATGCCGATTTGTCGGGCCCTGTGGCCTGGGTCATGGGCAATGAGGGCGCGGGCGTTTCGCCGTTCTGGCGTGACCACGCGACGCTTCGGGTGACGATTCCGCAGCCGGGGGGCATGGAGTCGTTGAATGTGGCGGCTGCTGCTGCGATTTGCATCTTCGAACAGTGCCGGCAGTCCCGCACGCGCTAGGGGCGGTAGCGTGAGCTTGTCCGCGGATAGCGCGGGGTGTCCCTCGGGCAGATCAGTCACTGGTGGCGAAGCGTGTCAGAACCTGTGTTCGGAGAAGGAGGGTTTCAAACATCGGTGGTTCTGGCGAGCACCGTGCTTTTGGGGCACCCAAGTATTGAAACTGCACGCTGTGGACACTTAGGGTAGCGTGTTTTGAAAGCGTTTTCTTTGCTTCGTTTCTTTGCCGCTTTGGGCAAAGAAATGACGTGCCGCCACGCACAGTGGCTAACAGTGATAAAGAGAACAGCCAACTCGAGCAGACCACTAAGGCCGAAAGCAGCACCCCGGCAAGACCCCCGACCGCCGCCCCCCAGAGCCCAGCCCCCCCAAAAAACCCGTCCACCGGCGCGAGCAAAACCTAGTAATACGAAGGCCGCTCCAACCGAATCTCCTGAAGGATAGTCGTCGCGATTTCCTCAATCGACTTATGCGTCGACGATAACCACTTGACCCCTTCGCGCTTCATCATTGCCTCGGCTTCATTGATCTCATAGCGGCAATTCTCCGGCGCCGCATACTTGCTCCCTGGCCGCCGCTCGTTGCGAATCTCTGCCAGCCGCTGCGGATCGATCGACAAGCCGAACATCTTGTCCCGATACGGCATCAACGGCGTAGGCAACCGCCCACGCTCAAAATCCTCGGGAATCAACGGATAATTCGCGGCTTTAACACCGTACTGCATCGCCAGATAAAGTGACGTCGGCGTCTTGCCGCTGCGCGATACACCGACCAAAATCACATCGGCATCGGACAGATTGCGATTCGACTGGCCGTCGTCGTGCGCCAGCGAAAAATTGATCGCCTCGATCCGGTTCTTGTACTCCTCCGTATCGGCGTTCTGGTGAACCCGGCCCATCGCGTGCGTCGACTTGATGTCGAGTTCCAGTTCCAGCGGCTCGATAAACGTCTGGAACATGTTCAGCACCAGCGCATTGGAGCGCCGCACAATCTCGTTCGACGCGCTGTCTACCAGCGTGGTGAACACAATCGGCCGACGGCCGTCGAGCGACACTGCCTCGTTGATCTTCGCGATGGTCGCATGCGCCTTCTCGGTCGAATCGACAAACGGCACGCGCACGAGCCGGAATTTCTGGTCGAACTGGGACAGGATCGAATGCGCGAATGTCTCGGCAGTGATCCCGGTGCCATCGGAAACGATGAATACGGTAGGCGGCATCGGCGTTGAAGGTCGTGAAATTACGTGAAATGAATTGAAGGTGATTATGGTCGAATAATGGGGCGATCAGTCGACTAAACGGATTGACGGAAAAGGCCCGAGTATCAGCCCCCATTGACGTCGCGAGGGGCACGCCGTCAGGCTGACAACGCCAAACTAAGCATCCACTAAAACACCCGATGTGCGCCGCCACACCATCCGCGTGTGAAGGGTCTCATTACGCAGCGCTTTTATGCCCCGCGATGAAACATTTCCCGGAGTTAGCACGGTAGAATAGCGGCAACCTGTTCGATAAGCAATTGCGGACGATTAATCATCGATTCACGGAAGTTACCGCCCATTCGTGCGTTTTCGAAACAAAACGTAGATTTTATGAGCAGTTTTAACCGATATCGATGTGTTTCGAAGTCGTGTTTTTCAGCATCGCAACGTGGTTTTGGATGGGCTCACGTTCCGGTAAATACACAACACGTCACGCCCCCACCGGCGCGTGGATCGAAACATGCGGCATGTGCTTATCAAACAGGTTATGCAGGTTGCGGTACGCGCCCCTTATAAGCGCCGCCGCTTCGAGCCCACTTGCATGATCGTGAATTCCATCCACCTTAGGGGCTTACATGACTAACGAAGCTAACGTTGCAAAGGACCAAGCGTATGTAGTGCCATTCGAGCAGTTGCGAATGACTGACGTCGACATTGTCGGCGGCAAGAATGCGTCGCTCGGCGAGATGATCAGCCAGCTCGCCGAAGCCGGCGTGCAAGTGCCTACCGGTTTTGCGACCACGGCACAGGCATTTCGCGACTTCCTGCATCACAATAACCTGACCGATCGCATCGCCAAGCGTCTCGAACTTTTCGACGTAGACGACGTAAAAGCCTTGGCCGAAGCCGGCAAGGAGATCCGTCAATGGATCGTCGACGCGCCGATGCAACCGCGCCTCGAAGAATTGATCCGTAAAGGCTTCGACACGCTGCAAAACGGCTCGCCGGAAGAGCTGTCGTTCGCCGTGCGCTCTTCGGCGACCGCTGAAGACTTGCCGGATGCATCGTTCGCGGGTCAACAGGAAAGCTATCTGAATGTGGTCGGCATCGACGAAGTGCTTGACCGCATGAAGCACGTGTTCGCGTCGCTGTATAACGATCGCGCGATTTCGTATCGCGTGCACAAGGGCTTTACGCACGCTGAAGTCGCGTTGTCGGCCGGCGTGCAGCGCATGGTCCGCTCGGACGTGGGCGCAGCCGGTGTGATGTTCACGCTCGATACCGAGTCAGGCTTCAAGGACGCCGTGTTCATCACGTCGAGCTATGGCCTGGGCGAAACGGTCGTGCAGGGCGCCGTGAACCCGGACGAGTTCTACGTCTTCAAGACCACGCTCGAACAAGGCAAGTACCCGATCATCCGCCGTTCAATTGGCTCGAAGCTCATCAAGATGGAATTCACGAACCCTGGCGAAGCTGGCCGCGTGAAGACCGTCGACGTGACGCACGAGCAACGTAACCGTTTCTCCATCACCGACGAAGACGTGATCCAGCTCGCGAAGTACGCGGTGATCATCGAAAAGCATTATCAGCGTCCGATGGATATCGAGTGGGGCAAGGACGGCCGCGACGGCAAGATCTTCATCCTCCAGGCACGTCCTGAAACGGTGAAGAGCCAGGCTGCGGGCAAGGCCGAAATGCGCTTCAAGCTGAAGGGCCAGTCAAACGTGCTGGCCACGGGCCGCGCGATCGGCCAGAAGATTGGCGCAGGACCGGTGCGCGTGATTCACGATCCGTCAGAGATGGATCGCGTTCAGCCCGGCGACGTGCTGGTGGCCGACATGACCGACCCGAACTGGGAGCCGGTGATGAAGCGTGCATCAGCGATCGTGACCAATCGTGGCGGACGCACCTGCCACGCGGCCATCATCGCGCGTGAACTGGGCGTGCCGGCGGTCGTGGGTTGCGGCGATGCCACCGACCTACTGAAAGAAGGCCAGTTGGTGACGGTGTCGTGCGCTGAAGGCGACGAAGGCAAGATCTACGACGGCCTGCTCGAAACCGAAGTGACTGAAGTCGAGCGCGGCGAATTGCCCGAGATTCCGGTCAAGATCATGATGAACGTGGGCAACCCGCAACTTGCGTTCGACTTCTCGCATCTGCCGAATGCAGGCGTGGGCCTGGCGCGGCTTGAGTTCATCATCAACAACAATATCGGCGTCCATCCGCGGGCGATTCTTGAGTATCCGAACATTGATGCGGATCTGAAGAAGGCCGTGGAAAGCGTCGCGCGTGGTCATGCATCGCCGCGAGCGTTCTATGTCGACAAGCTGACGGAAGGTATCGCGACGATTGCGGCGGCGTTCTATCCGAAGCCGGTGATCGTGCGCTTGTCCGACTTCAAGTCGAACGAGTACAAGAAGCTGATTGGCGGTTCGCGTTACGAGCCGGACGAAGAAAACCCCATGCTCGGCTTCCGTGGCGCATCGCGTTATATCTCGGAAGACTTCGCTGAAGCCTTCCATATGGAATGCATCGCGTTGAAGAAAGTGCGCGAGGAAATGGGCCTCGACAACGTCGAGATCATGGTGCCGTTCGTGCGTACCTTGAAGCAAGCCGAGAAAGTGGTTGGCCTGCTCGAGAAGTTCGGTCTCAAGCGCGGCGTGAACGGCCTGCGGCTGATCATGATGTGCGAGATTCCGTCGAACGCGATTCTGGCCGAGGAGTTTCTGGAATTCTTCGACGGCTTCTCGATCGGATCGAACGACCTGACGCAGCTCACGCTGGGTCTTGACCGCGATTCGGGCATGGAGTTGCTTGCTGTCGACTTTGACGAGCGTGATCCGGCTGTGCAATTCATGCTGAAACGCGCTATCGAAACCTGTTTGCGGCTGAACAAGTACGTCGGCATTTGCGGTCAGGGTCCTTCGGATCATCCGGACCTGGCTGAATGGCTTGCGAAGGAAGGCATCGCGTCGATGTCGCTCAATCCGGACACGATCATCGACACATGGAAGACGCTGGCAAAGGCGTTGAACAAGTAAGCGCAACAGGTAGGCGCAATCAGTAAAACATGCGGCTGCATCGAAAGGGTATCAAGCTTTCAAAACAGTAAGCGTGCTATAACACCCCGGACGTTCCGGGGTGTTTTTGTTTGGAGGAAAGGCATGGCTGCTAACGGACTTTTCTGGTGGATCGGCGCCGGGGTGCTCGTGTTGCTCGAGCTGATGTCCGGTACGTTTTATCTGTTGATGGTGGCGATTGGTTTTATCGCGGGCGGGATCGCACATTTGTTTGGAGCCGGACTGGAGATCGAACTGCTGGTGGCGGCCTTGGTCGCGATGATCGCCGTCACTGTATTGCGTCGATCGAAGTTGGGGCACGTGACCCGGCGCGATGCATCGCATGATCCGGGCGTGAACCTGGATATTGGCGAAACGCTGAAGGTGAACGAGTGGCATGAGGGCCGCGCTCGGGCGTTGTATCGCGGGGCGGAATGGGACATTGAACTGGCGCCCGGAGAGACCGAAGGCGCGCCTATGTACAGGATCACGGCGTTTTCCGGCAATACGCTGGTGGTGTCGGCAAAACGCTGAGAGGGTGGACCGGGGTTTGAGCTTTCCTAAGCAAGACACGCATAACAAGGAGTAGAGATGGACGTGACTATCATCGGGGCAATTTTGTTGATTATCGTCATCGCGATTGCCGCGCAGACGATCAAGATCGTGCCGCAGCAACACGCATGGGTGCTGGAGCGGCTCGGGCGCTATCACGCGACCCTCACGCCGGGGCTGACCATCGTCGTGCCGTTCGTCGACCGCGTGGCGTACAAACACGTGCTGAAGGAAATTCCGCTCGAAGTGCCAAGCCAGGTCTGTATCACGCGTGACAACACGCAGTTGCAGGTGGACGGCGTGCTGTATTTTCAGGTCACCGACGCCATGAAGGCGTCGTATGGATCCAGCAACTTCATCTACGCCATCACGCAGTTGTCGCAGACCACGCTGCGTTCGGTGATCGGCAAGCTCGAACTCGACAAGACCTTCGAAGAACGCGACTACATCAACCACAGCATTGTGACGTCGCTCGATCAGGCTGCGGCGAACTGGGGCGTTAAGGTGCTGCGCTACGAAATCAAGGATTTGACGCCGCCGAAGGAAATCCTGCACGCGATGCAGGCGCAAATTACGGCCGAGCGTGAGAAGCGGGCGGTGATTGCTGCGTCCGAAGGTCGCAAGCAGGAGCAGATCAATATTGCGTGGGGCGCGCGTGAGGCGGCCATCCACAAGTCCGAAGGTGAGCGTCAGGCGCAGATCAATCAGGCCGAAGGCGAGGCGTCGGCCATTCTGGCGGTGGCCGTGGCGAATGCTCAGGCAATTGAGAAGATCGGTGCGGCCATACAAACAGCCGGCGGCATGGAAGCGGTGAACCTGAAGGTTGCCGAGCAATATGTCACCGCGTTCGGGAATATCGCGAAGCAGGGCAATACGCTGATCGTCCCGGGGAATTTGTCGGAGATGAGTTCGATGATCGCGTCGGCGCTGAGCATCATCAAGGGTGATGGAACGAGTGGCAGCGTGATTCGTAAGAGCTGAAGCTAGGCGTTAGCCAGCTGAATCAAAAAGGGCGTCGACTATATGGTCGACGCCCTTTTTTTGCGTTGTATATGCTCACTATCATGCAGGTGCTCAATGCTTGGCACCGCGCATGATTTGCGCCTTTTCGCGTTCCCAGTCGCGCTTTTTCTCGGTTTCGCGTTTGTCGTGCAGCTTCTTGCCCTTCGCAAGACCGATCTCGCATTTCACGCGGCCACCTTTGTAGTGGAAGTTCAGCGGGACAAGCGTATGACCCTTCTGCTCGACCTTGCTGATGAGCTTCGAGATTTCTTCGCTGTGCAGCAGCAGCTTGCGCGTGCGGACCGGATCCGGATGGATGTGGGTCGATGCTTCCGGCAACGGGCTGATGTGTGCGCCGATCAGGAACAATTCGCCGTCACGAATGATGACGTAGCCTTCCTTGATCTGGCCGCGGCCGGCCCGGAGCGCCTTGACTTCCCACCCTTCCAGCACGAGCCCGGCCTCGTAGCGATCTTCGATGAAGTAATCGAAGAAGGCTTTTCTGTTGTCGATGATGCTCATGAATGAAAAGTGCCTAACTCGTTTAAAATCCTGATTTTAGCAGCGCGGGCGAGGTAAAGCCCGCAAAGCTTCCCACTCTTGCCACGCGTTGCGCCCTTTATGGCAGATGTCCAGAAAACTGTATTGATCCGTCACTCTGCAGAGCAGATGTTCGACCTCGTCACCGATGTCGCCGATTACCCGAATTTTTTGCCATGGTGTGGAGGCGTGGAAGTAGGCCGCCACGACGAACACAGCATGGAAGCGAAGATCCACATCAATTTCAAGGGCATCAAGCAGCATTTCGCTACTCGTAACGTGCATACGCGGCCGACTACCATCGATATGGAGTTCATGGACGGCCCTTTCAAGAAGTTCACCGGTTACTGGCGGTTCACGCCGTTGCGGGCCGACGCCTGCAAGATCGAATTCGCGTTGCATTACGAGTTTTCGAACATCATTCTCGAGAAGATCATCGGGCCGGTGTTCAGTCATATCGCGCACACGTTCGTGGATTCGTTCGTGAAGCGCGCTGATCAGCGGTATGGGAAATGATGACGCTTGCCGTTGAGGTTTGTTATGCATTGCCCGAAGGGAAGAGTGCGGTATGTGCGCTTTCCTTAGGCGAGGGCGTGACGCTGCGGGAGGCTATCGAGGCGAGTGGATTGCTCACACAGTTTCCCGAGATCGATCTGAACGTACAGAAAGTGGGCGTTTTTGGAAAAATCCAGGCGCTGGACGCAGTGCTCGCTGATCACGACCGGGTGGAGATTTATCGGCCGCTGAAGGTTGATCCGAAAGTGGCGCGGCAAAGGCGGGTTGAGAAAACCCGGCGCGGCGGGTCCATTGAAGGGCGGCGCTGGACACGTAAGGAAGCGCGATAAAAGCGATTCATCTGGATTCCGGCATCCTTGCCGGTATCCGCAAAACCGAACTTATATCGAACGCAAATCGAGCGAAAAACCGAAACGGCGGGGGAAATCGCCCACCCGGCCGAGGCCCGTAAATTGCGCCGGAAAAACGGAAACGCCACCTAACCTGCTGTTCGGGCAGTGAAAATCCGGGGAACTATCGGTATAATTCGGTTTTGCGCCCATAGGATTTGCCATGCGTCTGATCCAGAAAGCACTCACGTTCGATGACGTGCTCCTCGTGCCCGCGTTTTCCAACGTTCTCCCGCGCGACACCAGCCTGAAAACCCAGGTTACCCGCAAGATCTCCCTGAATATGCCCCTGTTGTCCGCCGCCATGGACACAGTCACCGAAGGCCGGCTCGCTATTGCGATGGCGCAGCTCGGCGGCGTCGGCATCATTCACAAGAACCTTACCGCAGCCGAACAGGCCCGAGAAGTCGCGAAAGTAAAGCGCTTCGAATCGGGCGTGGTGCGCGATCCGATTACCGTTCCGCCGCAAATGAAAGTGCGCGACGTGATCGCTCTCACGCAACAGCACGGCATTTCCGGCTTTCCGGTGGTGGAAGGTCCGCAACTGATCGGTATCGTCACGAACCGGGACCTGCGCTTTGAAGAGCGGCTCGACGACGAAGTGCGCAAGATCATGACGCCGCGTGAACGTCTCGTGACCGTCAAGGAAGGCACGCCGCTTGCCGAAGCCAAGGCGCTGATGCACAGCCATCGGCTGGAACGCGTGTTGGTCGTCAACGACGCGTTCGAATTGCGCGGCCTCATGACGGTCAAGGACATCACCAAGCAAACCGAACACCCGGACGCCTGCAAGGACGAACACGGCAAGCTGCGCGCTGGTGCTGCGGTCGGTGTCGGTCCGGAGAATGAAGAGCGCGTCGAGCTGCTGTCGGCGGCGGGCGTGGACATCATCGTCGTGGATACGGCGCACGGTCACAGCCAGGGCGTGCTCGAGCGCGTGCGCTGGGTGAAGCAGAACTATCCGCATATTGAAGTGATCGGCGGGAATATCGCCACGGCTGCAGCTGCCAAGGCGCTCGTGGAATACGGCGCCGATGGCGTGAAGGTCGGTATCGGCCCGGGTTCGATCTGCACGACGCGGATCGTGGCGGGCGTCGGCGTACCGCAAATTACCGCAGTGGCTAACGTGTCGGACGCCCTGCGCGGCTCGGGCGTGCCGGTGATCTCGGACGGCGGCGTGCGTTTTTCCGGCGATGTCAGCAAGGCGCTTGCAGCAGGCGCGGACGCCGTGATGATGGGCAGCATGCTTGCCGGCACGGAAGAATCTCCCGGCGACGTGTTCCTGTTCCAGGGCCGCCAGTTCAAGGCGTATCGAGGCATGGGTTCGGTTGGCGCGATGAAGGACGGTGCAGCGGACCGGTATTTCCAGGACAACTCGGCGAATATCGACAAGCTTGTGCCTGAAGGCATTGAAGGGCAGGTGGCTTACAAGGGTTCGGTCAACGCCATCCTGTTCCAGGTGGTCGGCGGCGTACGGGCGAGCATGGGGTATTGCGGTTGCCGCAATATTGCCGAAATGCACGACAAGGCCGAATTTGTCCAGATCACGGGTGCCGGCATGCGCGAGTCGCACGTGCACGACGTGCAGATCACGAAGGAAGCGCCCAACTACCACGTGGACTGACCATGAAACCGCTGCTGCGCGCTGTTCTTGTCATCAATGCACTGATTTTTCTGGCCTTTGGCGTGCTGTTCCTGCTTACGCCATGGACAGCGTTGTGGGCATCGATGCATCTCGTGACCGTGCAGCCGCCGTTTATCGGACAGGTGTTCGGGATCGCGCTGATCGGCATTGCGTGGTTGGCGGTTCATGCCGCTATCGATGGTGCGCTGACCGCGACCGCCGCGAAGGTGTCGGGACATGTGGAATGGTTGTCGGGCCTGGTGATGATGGTCTGGCTGCTCGGACTGCATACACCCGAGTTGACGGGGTTTGGGCAAGTGGTCGCGGCGTTGGTGGGTGTAGCCATGCTGGTGCTGGGGCTGGGTAGTGTGAGGCTGTCAGGCGCGGTGCGGCGGCGTGAGCGCGCCGCTCTGGCCGGGGCTGCTGCAGCTGAGCGCGCCGAGAAACGTGCGGCGAAGACCAAGGCGGAAGAGCGCGTGGAGCGTGTAACTCCGCCGCCGAGGCCTTTGTCGTCCGATCCTGTTGCTCCGGCGAATCCGCGCTGGGATAGTGAGATGGTTGAGCCAGTCGTGGGGGAGGCTATTCCACGGCCCCTTGCGCCGGCGCCATCGGCGACTACGTTTGATCCTGCTACCGGGCATGTCATCGATCCGGCCACCGGCCGCTCGCTGGATCCCGCCACCGGCCGCGCGTTCGATCCCGTCAGCGGTCACAAGATCGATCCTGAAACCGGTCGCGCGATCGACCCGGTCACCGGTCGTACGGTGGACCCGGTTACCGGTCAGTTTATCGATCCGGTTCGCCGCGATCCGCGCTGAAGGTTGGCGCGCGCAGGTCTTTGCGGCCTGCGCTGGGTTGGTCGAACGCTATCGAGGAACGAAGCGTTTCGTAGTATCGATGAATCTGTCTTGCTGCGGTCGGCACCAAGCGCCGGCCGTTGAACTTTCTGCGTGACGCTATGCGCGGGACCTTGTTCCTGCTGCTTGCGTTATCGTTTTTGCCAACTATTTCTGTCTACTTGCCTTCCCGGCCGCTGCCATGCACGACAAGATCCTGATTCTCGATTTCGGCTCCCAAGTCACCCAATTGATCGCACGACGCATTCGCGAATCACATGTGTATTCGGAGATCCATCCGTACGACGTTGACGAAGCGTTTATCCGCGAATTTGCGCCGAAGGGCATCATTTTGTCGGGCGGCCCGAACTCGGTCGCCGAACTCGGTTCGCCGCGTGCACCGCACGTTGTCTTCGATCTCGGCGTGCCGGTGCTTGGCATTTGCTACGGCATGCAGACGATGGCCGAGCAGCTCGGCGGCAAGGTCGAACTCGGCAATGTCCGTGAATTCGGTTATGCCGAAGTGCGCGCGCATAACCACACGAGCTTCCTGAACGGCATTGAAGACTTCCACACGGCCGAAGGTCACGGCATGCTGAAAGTGTGGATGAGCCACGGCGACAAGGTGTCGGACATGCCGGTCGGATTCAAGCTGATGGCATCGACGCCGTCTTGCCCGATCGCCGCGATGGCCGACGACGAGCGCCACTTCTACGGCCTCCAGTGGCATCCGGAAGTCACGCACACCGTGCAGGGACGCGCGATGCTCGACCGCTTCGTGCTCGAATTGTGCGGCGCGCGGCCGGACTGGGAGATGGGGCATTACATCGATGAAGCGGTGGAGAAGATCCGCGCGCAAGTCGGCGACGAGCACGTGATTCTCGGGTTGTCGGGCGGCGTGGATTCGTCGGTGGCGGCGGCGCTTTTGCATCGCGCGATTGGGGCGCAATTGACGTGCGTTTTTGTCGACCATGGGTTGCTGCGGTTGAATGAAGCCGAGCAGGTCATGACGACGTTCGCCGATCACCTTGGCGTGAAGGTGATTCATGTTGATGCCAGCGAAGTGTTTTTATCGAAGCTTGCCGGGGTGACGGATCCTGAAGCGAAGCGGAAGATCATTGGCGCTGAGTTTGTTGAAGTGTTCCAGACGGAAGCCAACAAGCTGGCGGACGCAAAGTGGCTCGCGCAAGGGACGATTTATCCGGATGTGATCGAGTCGGCAGGCAAGGGCAAGAAGGGCCACACGATCAAGAGCCATCACAACGTGGGTGGTTTGCCCGAGACGCTGAATTTGAAGTTGCTTGAGCCGTTGCGCGAATTGTTCAAGGACGAAGTGCGGGAGTTGGGCGTGAAGCTGGGACTGCCGCCAGCGATGGTTTATCGGCATCCGTTCCCAGGTCCGGGTTTGGGTGTGCGGATCTTGGGCGAGGTGAAGAAGGAGTTCGCTGAACTGCTGCGTCACGCGGATGCGATTTTTATCGAAACGTTGAGGAATACGTTCGATAAGGAATCGGGTAAGTCGTGGTATGAGCTCACGAGCCAGGCTTTTGCGGTGTTTTTGCCGGTGAAAAGCGTGGGTGTAATGGGCGATGGGCGGACTTATGAGTATGTGGTTGCTTTGAGAGCCGTGCAGACGCTCGATTTCATGACCGCGCAGTGGGCTCATCTGCCGCATGAGCTTTTAGGGCACGTTTCGAACCGGATCATTAATGAGGTTCGCGGGATTAATCGCGTTGTTTATGATATTTCGGGGAAGCCGCCGGCTACGATTGAGTGGGAGTGATTGAAGGTCTGGCATTAGCTGGCATCCAGTAGCTGAAAATCAAATCAAGCCCGTGTAATAGCGGGCTTTTTTTGTTTACGTCTGTAGCGCGCGATTCCCACTGTCGTGTCGAGTCAACTTTCGCGCGCATGGGAACGAATGCGTGGCACGCGGTCTGCATTCGTTTCGAACCCTGCCCATGCCGCCGATAGTGCCTTCGTTGCCCTGACCCGGCAGATTCTGTATGGTGAATCAACAGATGCAGCGCCCCGCGTGCATGACACCACGGATACCGAATGACTCCTGAAGCAGACTCTCGCGTCGAGGGATTAACCGCGCCATTGCGGACCGATGTCCTGATCGTCGGCGCGGGGCCGGTCGGCCTCTTTGCCGCATTTGAGGCGGGCGTGGTCGG
>NZ_LMUF01000030.1:698496-735165 GCF_009766085.1 Burkholderia sp. S171
ACTTAGGTCAACGAGTCGAAACCGTTCAGCAGCGCGAAGACGGCCGGTGGACTGTCACGACCGGCCAAGGGCTTGTTTTCGATACCGCCGCGATCATGCTGGCCGCCGGCAACGGTGCGTTCGTACCGCAACGCCTCGCACTCGCCGAAGCCGTACCGCTTGAAGACAGCCACGTCCACTACAGCGTGCGCAATCTCGCCAATTTCACCGATAAGACCGTAATAGTCGCGGGCGGCGGTGACTCCGCACTCGATTGGGCGCTGGCCTTGCGCCAGGTCGCGCGCCGAGTCGTACTGGTGCATCGGCGCAATGGGTTCAGCGCGGTGGCATCGAGTGTCGACGAGATGAGGCGCGCGGTCGATGCCGGAGAAATGGAGTTCATGGTCGGTTCTATCGCCGCGCTGTCCGCACCCGAAAACAAGCTGACCTCGATCGAAATCCGGCAGATTGGCGGCACCGTGCAGATCGATGCGGATCATCTGGTGGTGCTGTACGGTCTGGTCGCAGACCTTGGGCCGATTGCGAATTGGAGTTTGAAAATCACCGGCGGCCGCGTCGATGTGGATACGTCGAACTACGAAAGCTCGCGAGCGGGGATCTTCGCGGTGGGAGACATCGCGATCTATCCGAACAAGCAAAAGCTGATTCTTTCTGGCTTTCATGAAGCGTCGCTAGCGCTGAGGAAGGCCTACACGTACGCGTATCCTGACAAGAAACGGGTGCACGTCCATTCCAGCTACGACGCCGGTTTGGCCGAGCGTATTGCGACGGGTTCGGCGCATCAGGAGTGAGTTTTCCCGTTGCCTTGCAACGGGAAAACTTCGGCGCACATCATCTGCCGCAAGGTCTCTTTCTAAGAGACCGCCGCTTGCCCCGCAATCGCCGCGATCCTCTCCGCAAGTCCGGCGCGACAATCTCGAGTACCTGTTGCCTCAACTCCTCTTCCGATTGCCCCGCTCCGTCCAGGAGCAGCGCGGCCTCGCAGACCGTTGAACCGATCGTTCTTGCCGCAGGTACGGGTTTTCACGGTATTTGCCGCGTTCTCCTGTCCGACCGCTTGAGCGATCGGCTGGCATAGACTAGGGAGGCGTACGTTCACGTCTGCCAAGCAGCATCCTCAGCATCCTCTTAGGGAGCGTTGCATGATCACCCTCTTTTCATACCCGGAACTCTACGGTCTCGAAGACAACAATCCGTATGGTCTGAAGGTATTCGCATTCCTCAAGCTCAGTGCTTTGCCTTTCGAGCACCGGCATATCCTCGATACAAGATCCGCGCCTCGCGGACAGCTTCCCTACGTGACCGACGATACGGAATCGATTGGCGACAGCGACGCCATCATCGCTTATCTCAGGCGGAAGTACGGCCTCGATGTTGACGATACGATGACACCCATCCAGCATGACCTGAGCTTTCTGATCAGGCGGGCGCTTGACGATCTGTATTGGGTCATGTCGTATTCGCGCTGGAGTGATCCGCGTTTCTGGCCGATGTTCAAGGACGCGTTCCTGTCGGCTCATCCGGGGATTACAGCAGACAGCCTTGACGCGGCGAGGCAATACAACTTCGAGCGGTATCGATATCAAGGCATCGGCCGTTTTGAACCCGACGACGTCTATGCGCGAGGGATCGCTGATTTGCAGGTGATTTCGAACCTGCTGGGCGACAGTGAATTTCTGTTCGGCGCGAAGCCTACGAGTGTTGACGCCAGCGTTTATGGCTTCGTGGCGAATATCTTTTTCTACGATATCGACACGCCGCTCAAGCAGTTCGTTTTGACGCGGCCCGAGCTTGTGCGGCACTGCCGCGCGGTGCGTGCAGCGATAGCCCAATCTGCCTGATTACGTCGCGTACAAGAACGAATACCGAAGCAATTTGGCGGCACGCGCGTCGGGCGCGCTGGTCATCGCATCGTGTCCGGCTTCTATCTCGCACCACGCGATCCGCCGCGCCGGCGGCTGGCAGTTCGTTGCGGGGGCTTCTAAGCCGCGCCGCGTCCCTCTTGGGACCGCTGATTTCCTGGTCTCGTTGTCAAAGAGACAATAGCTGCAAACCCGCCGCCTTCACGTTGCACCAACTGAAGTTCACCGCCATGCAGCTTCGCGATTCTTTCGACGATAGCCAGACCCAACCCCGTCCCTCCCGGATGCGCGCCTGTCGATCGCCCCCGTTTGAACGGCGCTTTCAACTCATTTGGATCGTCACCATTCACGCCTTTGCCGCGATCGGCGACTTCCACGTACGCGGTGTGACTGACATCGTCGGTCCATGTCCGCGCCGATAGCCCCACGCGGCCGTACAGCACCGCGTTCTGCATCAGGTTCATCAGCACGCGCATGACGCTGATAGGACGGAACGGGAACGGCTGCAAGTCGCCGAGAGTGAGTTCGAACACGTGACCAAGGCCCGCGAAGTCGGCGGCAAGACTATTCACCAGCGCATTCAGGTCGCCGACCTCGGCCGCTTCGCGCGTGCCGCTACCGGCATAGTCCATGAACTGCTGGAGAATCGCGTCGATCTGATCGAGATAATGATCCGTCGATACCGCGAGTTCATCATGTTCTTCCGATGGTGTTGTCATCGCCACAGCCAGACGCAGCTTGGTCAACGGCGTGCGGATATCGTGGGAGATACCGGCGAGCATCAGCGAACGGGTCGCGTCAGCTTCCTGCAAAGCGTGGACCATCCGGTTGAATGCGACGCTGACTTGCGCGATCTCGGTTGGTCCATCTATGCGCAGCGGTTGCGGCGCTTCTCCTGAGCTCAGGCGATGCGCTGCGTTGGCGAGATCTCGCAACGGCCGGTTGATATGGCGCTGGATCAGGTACGCGGTGACGATGGCAAGCGCAGCGAGCGCAAGCGACAGCGCGATAGCGGAGAGCATGCCGTCGTTGTGCGCGGCTTCGGGAACGGGCAGGGCGATCCAGTAAGGCTCTTGACCGAGATGCGCGCGTATCCAAAGCCGTTGCTCGCCTTCTGTTTGCCATTGAACTTCCATGCCCGCGGGCAAATGCTCGCGTAAGGTATCGATGAAAACCGCGCGCTGATAAGTTCGATAGAAATTGCGCCATGTCACCGAAGGTTCGGAGGCGGCGCTGGCGGGGAATTGCCGGCTGGCTTCGAAGCGAACCGCAAGTCCGCTCCGTGCGTCAGGCGCGGAGGTCTTCAACAGGTCATCGAGTGTTTGCACGTAAATCGCGAAAGTCTCAGCGGCGCGTTCGATCCGCGGTCTCTGAACGAAATGCATTAGTACGCTTAACGAACTAATCTGACTGACAATGACCAGCGCCACGAGGAGCGCGATATTGCGTGCGAACAACGAGCGCGGCAATGTGATGTGGCCCGTGCGCCGGATCATGGTTCGACTTCCGCGACCAGCATGTAGCCCACGCCCCACACCGTCTTGACGAAGCGCGGTTTCGACGGATCGGCCTCCACGATCTGCCGCAGCCGCAGTACCTGCACATCGATACTGCGATCGAGCGCGTCGTGGTCGCGTCCGCGTGAGCGGGCGATCAGGTTGTCGCGGCTGACAGGCCGGTTAGGTGAGGCGCCCAGAGCATTCAATAGCAGCATCTGGGTCGAATGAATCTCGAACAACTCCCCCGACTTGTACAGGCGTTGTTTGCCGAGATCGAGGCAATAGTCGCCGAAACGCACGGTCTGCGATCTAAGCACAGGCTCGCCCGCCGCGATCTTCTGGCGTCTCAGCAGCGCGCGAACGCGTGCAACGAGTTCACGCGGCAGGAACGGTTTGGCGAGGTAGTCGTCGGCGCCGGTTTCGAGACCAATGACCTTGTCGACGGGATCGCCTTTGGCGGTGAGGATGAGAATGGGCAGCGTCTGTCCTTCGGCACGCAAGCGCCGGCAGACTGATAGCCCATCCTCCTGCTCCATCATCAGGTCGAGAATCAGCAAATCGAACGGCTCGCGCTGCAGATAGCGATCAAGCCGCTTGCTGTCGGCGACCACCCGGACTTCGAACCCGTGGCTGCTCAGGAAACGCTGCAGCATGTTGCGCAACTCGGCTTCATCGTCGAGAACAATGATCTTCGGCTGACTCTCCATTCATGCCTCCTTCGGTGCGTCGGACGGTCGGGCTTCATGACGTTCGGCAAGCCGCTGTAGCAGTGCTCGGGGCGGCAGGCTTTCAAACTGGTTTTGCGCATTCGCCTCCCGCTGTTTCAAGCAGTGGCCTACTGTCACGCAACGGGCGAGCGTCAGGATGGGCACCACGCTGGCCACAAGAAGAAGGCAAAGCGGACCTTAGTTTCCAAGACGATAATCCAGTACGCACAGAACAAAAAGCTTCCACCTGTTGCCGTGCTGCCGTCAGTGCGATGTCGCGCGCTGCTGCATGAATTGCTCGATCTGCGGCAGCGTGATGTAGCCGGTTTTTTGCGTGTCGATCTGATCGAAGTTCTGCGCGACCATCGGCATGCCTTGCGCTGCTTGCGCCTGAGTCAGCTTGCCATCGTGCGTGGTGTTGGCCGCAGCAAAGCGCGCCTGCAATTGCTGCATCGCGCGCTCCATGCGTTGCGGGCTGACCGTGGCTTGCGGCGCGGTTTGCGCCATGGCGCCCGTGCTGGCGAAGGAGGCGGCGATAGACAGGACGAGGATGGCTATCGTGTTTTTCATGGTGTTCTCCAGTGAATTCCGGTGAATGAAGGGTTTGTGTGCCATGGGTTGCGGCGTTTGCCTTTTACCTTTTGAAGCGGTCCCGATCAATGGCAGACCGAAGCTTATCGACCACCACTGGAAAATGAATGACAAACCGGCTACGAATCATGTCGCCGCATGTCATGCGTAGAACGGGTAACTAAGCATCTGCTCCCTACAAAAATGCTTGCCGCAGCGTCTAAACGCCGATGACCCGTGACATCGAATGAAATATGTTTTGACGTGGTTTTTAACGGCGGTTTGCGTATCTTTCGGTGGTCGGCGCTACGAGCGCTTCAACAGATTCGCAAGGCCCTGAAGCAATGCGATCCCCCGGCGGAGCGGCTTCCAAAGAAGACGAGACCGGCCGATCGAATCGAAGGGAATTCACATGAATATTCGTCTTATCAGTGCATCCGCCGCCACCGCGTTCGGCCTGATGCTCTCCACCGGCGCTGAAGCACGAACATTTGTGGTCTACGCCGGACCGTCGGTGGTGTATGTACCGCCACGACCTGTTTATTACACCGTTCCAGTTCAGCCCAGGTATGTCGCGGTGGTGCCCGCAACTCCTGTCGTTGAGGTCCCCGTGCCGGCACCGAGGCCAGTGGTCTATGTGCCGATGCACGGTGCCTACGCTGCCGTGCCAGCGGCGAACGTAAGGTACGTACAACCCGTCACGATGGTTCCTGTCGCCGGGATGCAATGAGCGGGTCGAAGCGTTTGGTTCGGCAGCCGTGATTGACGCGGCCGTAATTGATGTGCAACGAGGTGAAGAGTACGCTCGCCCGGGCCCGGTTGACGCACTATCGGAGCGCGTGGGACGTGCATCTGCGTCCGGCGATAGGTGCGGCATTTATTCCTCTGAAGGAGGTGATCCATGTGCGTTCATTCGATGTGTTCTCTGTCTCGGCGGCGCGTTCTGTTCGCTGGTGTGGCGTCCGCAGCCGTCGCTACATTTTCGTTGCACGATGCGCGTGCAGATCAACCTTCAACGGCACCCGGTCCTAACGCGATTGCACCCTCGGATGCACTCGCTCGCCTGCTGCAGGGCAACGAGCGATATGCTGCTAATACCCCTGCAAACAAGGACTATTCCGCGGGCCGGGCGGCACGCGTCACGGCGCAATTTCCCATTGCAGCTATTCTCGGCTGCGCGGATTCGAGGGTTTCGCCTGAATTGGCGTTCGATCAAGGCCCGGGCGATCTGTTCGTCGTACGGGTCGCTGGCAATTTCGTGAACGACGATGGCCTCGCCAGCCTGGAATACGGGGTGAAGTTCCTGGGGGTACCGTTGATCGTGGTGCTTGGACATACGCATTGCGGTGCGGTCTCGGCCGCGGTCAAGGTGATCCGTGAAGGGGCCGTCTTACCGGGACATTTGCCCGAACTGGTCAGGGCGATCAGGCCGGCCGTCAAGATCGCCAGGACGCATGGACACGGCGATCTGGTGGCGGATGCCACTATCGAAAATGTGCGGCTGAACGTCAATCGGCTGAGGGTATCGAAGCCGCTCATCGGAGAGTATGTGAGAGCAGGCAGGGTGCACGTGGTTGGAGCGATATACGATCTCGCGTCGGGGAAGGTCCGGGTGGTTGATTGAAGCGATCACCCGGGTTTGAGTCGATCAACAATGCATTCGAGTTCGTCCGGGCGTTGATCGACTCGCGGCCGGCAGGCGCGCTTGTAAAGACGGCTGCTTACCAATCCGTCGCGCGGTCGCGGCGAGCGGAGACAATGAACGACCGATGCCTCCGCTGCTCCCGCTAACAGCATGGGTTTAACTCACGTTGAAATGCACCCGCACGTCCTGATGACTCTCCACGGGATGTCCGCCTTGCATCGCGGGGAAAAATCGCCATTTGCTCAGCGTTTCAAGCAGTAACGCATTCAGGCGAGGGTTTTGCGTCGGCTTCGAAAGTTCTACTTCAATCGTTCCATCCGCGTGGATATCGAAGCGCGCGACGGCAATGGCCTGATAAGCATCCTCGCGAAGATCGTCGGGGAGAGAAGGCATGGGCTGGCTGATGACGCGTGCGGCGGACCCCGCTGACGGGGTCGCCGTATTGCTCGTCGATGCGGAAGATGACGACGTTGTCACAGCCGTAGTGGATGTCGCTGAGGGGCTTGCCTCCGGAGACAGTGACGGTGCAGGTTGGTCCGTTTTCGCAATCGCGGGCTCTGGGGACGCATGCTCGATTTCGTGCGGTTTCACTACTCGGGCCGGCGTTGGATCTCGTCGTGCGTGAGCTTGCCGAGTGACTGCTGCAGCGGGCGCCGGAGCGGCAACAGCACGCGCATTTGCCGCGGGCGTAGGCAACTCGACAAGACGCATTTCCATAGTCGTTTGCACCGGGACGGCGGTGCTCGGCAGAGGCCGCAAGAGCGGGTTCACAAATCGGGTCAGCAGCACGGCCCAAAGCACAAATGCAATCAGAAGGGCGACGCTGAATCTGATTCGTGCCGCATCCATCAAACCTGCCCGTCTCCCCATCCCGCTACTCACGATCGATTGCCATCAGGAAATGCGCCGCGCCCGCGCGGCGCGCAGCCAGCATGGCCTGAACGACGGTTCCGTGTGCCGCGGCGGCGTCCGCAGCAATGACCACGTTCCGGTCCGGTTTGAGAAGCCGCCTGACGCCGGCTTCCACCTGATCGAGACGCACGGGCTGACGATCCAGAAAGACCGCGTTCGCGCGATCGACCGCCAGTGTCAGTGGCTGATCCTCGGACATCTGCTGTGCCTGTCCCGACGGCAAATCGACCTTGACGGCGTCCAGCCGTTGCATAGCCAGCGACGCCAACATGAAGGTCGCGAGCAAGAAAAACATCACGTCGATCATCGGAATGATCTCGATGCGCCCACGCTTCGACGCCCGCGAGCGCCGGAACTTCATTGCGCGTCTCCGGCCACTGGTCCGGCGCTTTCGGCTTTGAGCCGAATCTCGCCGAGGCGTTCGTTGGCACGCACTTCGAGGTCATCGATCAGGCGTTCAAGGCGTCGCGAGAAATAATTGAACGCGAAAAGCGCGAACAACGCGACGACCAATCCGATGGCCGTGGCTATCAACGATTGCGCCACGCCACCCGTCACACCGCCAGGATTAACGAGGCGGTTGCCGCCGAATAGCTGGAACGAATGCATCATTCCGACAATGGTCCCCAGCAACCCGAGCAAGGGCGCAGCCGTCACAATAGTCTCCAGTACCCAGAAGCCGCGGCTCATATCCCGTTCGATACGCGTTGCGACCGATTGAGCCCGGGCTTCGACTAGCCATAACGGTGTTCCGGCTGGCGCTGTCACCGTTGCATCGAGGCGGCTGAACGCATGCTGCGCTGGCAGCGGACGGGTGCGCGCTCCAGGTTGACTTGCAAATCGCACGAACACATAAGCGCGATCAATGACGATAGCAATCGCCATCACGGCGAGCAGCGTGAGCGGGTACACCACCCAGCCGCCCACCTGTGCCGCGGCAGTAATACCTGCCCAATCCTGCATGATCAAAACCTTTTCGTTAAGTTATCCGATTGATTAAAAGTTCTTCGTGATGCCCGCGTACACGGCAATGTGCGGGCCGTACTGTGGCTCGCCCACGCCAATGCCCGATCCATCGCGCAACTCGTAGACGCGGTTGAACGCGTTGATGAGCAGCAGACGCGCGTCGAACTTGCCGATCAGCGGTTCGTTGAAGTTGAAGTGATGGATCACGCCCAGATTCACTTGCGTGTAGAAAGGCAGGTGGTCGGTGTTCGCGAAGCCGCTGCGCAACCCGCTGCCCACAATGCCGTCGAAGGTGAAGGTGGTCTTGCCCAATGCGTACGCGCCGCCGAACGAAGCGGTCACGCGCTGATCGTGATCGAGGTATACCCAGTGATTGCTGATGTAAGCAAGTTCGGCGGCGTCGAAATTAAACTGCGCTGAATCGATGTCCTTGCCCTGTGCTCGGCTGAACGCGACGTTCATGTAGGCCGAAACATTGCCCTGTTTATAGTTGCTGGTAAATTCGAGCCCGTAGACACGGCCGTATTGATAGTTGAACGGCGTGAAAATCAACGCGGTGCCGAACTGGCCCTCGTCGAGCAGGTTCGTCGATTTCTTGTAGTACGCGTCGACGCCTACCGTAATAGTGGAGCTCAACCGCTGCGTGATGCCGAGATCGAAATAATGGCTGCGTTCCGGCTGCACCGGATCGTTCTGGCTCGATGTCTGGGCGGTGGTGCCCACGACGCGCGCGATATCTTCGCCCGATACAAGCTCGAACGCAGGCGGCGTGAAGTAACGGGAATAACCGGCGTGAACCGTGGTTGAAGGCGTTAATGCGTAGACGAGACCCACACGCGGACTGAGCTGACTTGCGCTGACGTACTCGTCCATCTTGTCGTAGCGCAGACCGTAGTTGATCGTGAGTTTATCGGTCAGTTTCCACTCGTCCTGAACGTACGCGCTATAGAGATACCCCGTCTTGCTGCTCGAGTCAGGCACGTTGAAGGGCTGATCGGAGAGCTGGTTTCCATCTGCATCGGCGGGGAAGACGCTCAGGTCGTTGTTGAAGATCGCATGTTCCTGCTGGAACGAAATGCCCGCGCGAAGCGTGTGTTTTTCGTTGAGCCGGAAGGTCGTATCCGCTTGCACACCGTTGGCGCTGTCGCTGTGGAAATCGTTTGCTGCCACGCCATTGAACAGCAGGTCGCCCACCGGATCAGGATTGAATTGCGTGCGCGAGTAGCGTGTAAAAAGCGCGACCTGATAGTCCAGCGCGCCGCCGTTGGTCCCTTGCAGCGCGACGACCGCGAACTGGTTGAGTTCGGATTGTGTCTCGTTGAGGGTGCTTGAATCGAACGTGGTGTTGCCGTTCAACGTGAAGGCGGTTGGCAAGCCGGGTGTATTCGGAATCTGAAACTGGTTGCTGGTCGTACCGAACATCAGGCTCACGCGCGTGAGCGGATTGATGATGTAGGACATGAGGCCGAACGCATCGCCTTGACGGGTGTGATCGTGAATCGGGCTGGCGCTCGACGTCGGATTTTCGATGCCGAGATTGTTCTCGCCCAGCGAGCCGCTGAAATAGTAGCTAAACGGTCCCTGACTGCCGAAGACATCGGCGCTGGTCTTGATGGTCTGGTGACTGCCGCCGAATACATCGATGGAACCGCCATTACCCTGGTCGCCGTTCTTCGTATGAATATCGACGATACCCGCTGTACGGTCGCCGTATTGAGCGGGCAATGCGCCGGTCAGCAGGTTGAGCTGATCGATAATGCGCGTGTCCAGCGACTGGCCGAATCCGCTGATCGGCTCCGGAATGATGATGCCGTTGATACGGTATTGCAGGTTCGCGTGATCCCCGCGCACGTGCAACTGGCCGTACGAGTCGCTCGCCACGCCGGGCGCTTGCAGCAACACCTGGTTAAGCGGCGTGTCCTGGCCGGCGGGGAGGGTATCGATATCCGCCTGGCTGAAGCGATACACGCTGCTGCCCGTTTCAGGTAGCAGGCCGTTGCGCGCACGGTTTAGCCGTTTCGCATTGACCTGCACATCGATCGCGTCGCTTTTGCTCAGTGCCACTGTCACAGATGCATCCACGCCCTCGCTCGCCGTCGCGATGCTGCTGCCGCTTGCGTAGCCCGGCGCTGCCACAACGACCGCGTAGGTTCCCGGCGCAACATGATGGACAGAGAAGTGTCCGGTTGCGTCTGTGCTCGTGGCACCCACGGACGCACCGCTGGCGTCTTGCAGGGCGACGCTGGCATTGGCGACGGGCTTGCCGGAACTATCGCTGACAGAGCCTGAAACGGCGCCGTCCGAACCTGCAGCATAAGCGTGCCCAGCGGCCATCTGTGCAAACAGCAATAAGGCCGCGTGGGCGATGAGCGTACGATTTTTCATCGATTATTTTTCTGGATGGATGTGTTGGATGTGCGCTGCCCGGCGACGTTGTACGGTCCCCGAGGATTGATCTTGATTTATAAATAACGTAGTCCTAATCGATACCAGGCGGGCGCCGCGTGCAGGCATATCAAGCCGCACGGCCAAGGTGCGGACCGCGGAACGCCAGATGGATAAAAAGTTCTACAAATTACGAATGCAATGTTATAACATTCGTAATCAATTGTGCGAGAACTTTTTGGACGGAAAGAATGGACAAGCTGCCGGTAACTGTTTTGTCGGGCTTCTTGGGCGCAGGAAAGACCACGTTGCTCAACCACATCCTGAACAATCGAGAGGGCAGGCGCGTCGCGGTGATCGTCAACGACATGAGCGAGGTCAATATCGACGCCGCGCTGGTTCGTGACGGCGGCGCAGAACTGGCGCGCACCGACGAAAAGCTGGTCGAGATGAGCAACGGCTGCATTTGCTGCACGCTGCGGGAAGACCTTTTACTCGAGGTGAACCGGCTTGCAAAGGAAGGGCGCTTTGACTATCTCGTGATTGAATCGACCGGGGTTTCGGAGCCGTTGCCGGTGGCTGAAACCTTTACGTTCGCCGACGAGCATGGCCAAAGCCTGTCCGATGTCGCGCGTCTGGACACCATGGTGACGGTGGTGGATGCTTTCAATTTTCTCAAGGATTACAGTTCCGCGGACAGCCTGCACACGCGGGGCGAATCGATGGGCGACGAAGATACGCGTACGGTCGTCGACCTGCTGGTCGAGCAGGTCGAGTTCTGCGATGTGATCGTTTTGAACAAGGTGGATCTTGTCGGCGACACGGATCGCAGGCGCCTGATGACAATCCTGAAGGGGCTGAATCCGCGGGCCAGGATCGAGATCGCGGAATTCGGCAAGCTCAGGCTGGACAAGGTGCTCAATACCCGTCTGTTCGACTTCGACGAGGCGTCCAAAGCGCCCGGCTGGCTCAAGGAATTGCGTGGTGAGCACACGCCCGAGACCGAGGAATACGGCATCACGCATTTCGTCTATCGCGCGCGCCGGCCGTTTCATCCCGAGCGTTTCTGGCAACTGATCACGAGCAACTGGCCGGGCGTGGTGCGCTCCAAAGGATTCTTCTGGCTCGCCAGCCGGCCGACCTATGTAGGGTCCTGGTCGCAGGCGGGCGGCGTATGCCGGCACGGCGGAATGGGGTTGTGGTGGGCAGCCGTACCGAAAGCCTACTGGCCGGAAGATGCTGAATCGCTGAAATCAATTGATAACGATTGGGATCCTCAGGTCGGAGATGCACGGCAAGAGTTGGTGCTGATCGGCATTGATATGGACGAGACGGCCTTACGCGCGCGCCTGGATGCGTGCCTGCTCAACGACGTGGAAATGGCGCAAGGTCCGCAAGCTTGGGAGCGATTCGCGGACCCTTTCCCTGTGTGGGATAACGACGCTCAGAACGCGGAATAAACCGTGGCTTGGTTCGTTACAGTATTAAATCGTTAGCTGCCGCACGAGGACAGTTCTGCCACTTGCAGCACTTCCCCCGTCGCTCCGCGCTCGACGAACGCCACCACGCCGTCGTGGCCATCGGCCGATGCGTAGTCGCCGGTGATCAACGCGTGACCGTCGACTATGCGGACCGGCCCGATCCAGCGACGCACCACGCGGTCGTGATGCAGCGTGACGCCGCTGTTTTCGCCGCCCTTCACCGCACTGACGAGCTGGTTTTCATACACGGCGGCGTACGCGACCGCGTCGTCGGGAAGGTTCTTGCGAGCGGTGAATGCGGCATCGAATGCGACGTGGCCGGGCGCGGAAGGGTGGCCGTCAATGTGGATATCGGCGAGTGGGGTTTCGCTATTCAACTGCTGAATGCGGGACTCGAAGCTCGCGTCGCTCGACCAGCTGCGCAACTCGCGGCCACCTACAAAAACCTCCGGCGTGTACACCACATGCCCACCGCCCGTGTAGGTCAGTTGCTGCTGTCGCGTGGTGAACGCGGCTTGCGCAAAGCGATCCTTCCATGCCCAGCTATCCCAGTAGTCCACATGCATCGCCAGCGGAATGATGGTGCTGGTCTTGCGGGCATGATCGAGTTCGCTCAACCAGTTATCGGCAGGTGGGCAACTGTTGCAGCCCTCGCTTGTATAGAGTTCGACGAGCGCGGCGCGATGCTCGGGGCTCGATGCGCTGCATGCATTCGCGGAGGCGGCGCTGGCAGTGGCGGCGGAGAAGGAAACGAGCAGCGCGGCAAGGGACAGGATCGATGAAGCACGCATAACGGACTCCGAAAGTAAAAAGAAGGATGCTGTTGACCGGGAAGCGGCCTGGCATGACCGCGGTCACGGTGCGTCATCGACAGGTGTCGAGCATCTATATCAGTCCGCGGTTCAAGTCAGGCTGGCGAATGCCCGATTAAGAAGTCGCGTAGCCTGATAGTTATTTCGGCGATCCATAAAAACCGGTTACAGCTAGAGTGAAATTGCCGTGGGGCCTCCGCATACGCGTATGGAACGCCTATAACACTGCGGCTTAGCAATTTTCTCGGCTAAGCCAAACCCCAAGCGTGCGGAGCCAGCGCACGGAAGATGCAAACGAAGTTGGCTCATACGTGTAACCGCATCGAAGGGTCAACCGAACTACCGACATCACCCCTGCTGCCAGCCGTCCCGCGCGTCATGACTTAGCTTGCGCACGCGCGCGGCCTCTGGCAGGCTAAGCCAGCGGAAGCCACCATGCCCTAGGCTCCGCCGCACAGCCGCAGTTCCCGACAGCACCAGGAGAACGCCATGACCCCGGACATCGCTGTACCTATTGAAGCCGGGCAGTTGCTGCCGTTCCGCGAGTCAGTGCTGGCGATGCTCGGCGTATCGTTCGTCGCGATGCTGGTCGCACTCGACCAGACGATTGTCGGGACAGCGCTGCCGCGTATCGTGGCTGATCTCAAGGGCTTCGACCTGTACGCGTGGGTGGCGACGTCCTACATGCTGACATCGGTTATCACGATTCCGATCTTCGGCCGCTTGGGCGACTTGTTTGGCCGCAAGCCGTTTTTAATGGCGGCGATCATTCTATTTACCATCGCGTCGGTCATGTGCGGCATGGCGGCCAATATGCTCTTCCTCGTGATCGCGCGAGGCCTGCAAGGGATCGGCGGGGGTATCCTGGTGGGCACGATGTTCGCCACTGTCGCTGATCTTTTTCCCGACCCAAAGCTTCGCCTGCGCTGGCTGGTCTTCGTCAGTTCGGCGTTTGCATTGTCAAATATCGTTGGCCCCACATTAGGGGGCGTGCTGACCCAGTACGGCGGATGGCGGCTCGTATTTTTCGTCAATCTGCCGGTGGGCATCGTCTCGTTGTTGTTCGTGCGCGCTTTCCTGCCGCATCTCCGGCGGCCGCGTTCAGCCGTGCCAGTGAAACTGGATTGGGTCGGGGCGCTGGTCCTGGCGTCGACATTTGGCGTGCTGCAACTGCTGATCGAATGGGTTCCGAATGACGGCATCACGCCCACGACCTGCGTGCTGGCATTACTCACCGTAGCAGGCGCGGTGTTGCTGCTGTTTTGGGAAAAACGCATGACTTACCCGATCGTTCCCGTCGACATGCTGCTGGACCGGAAGTTGGCGGCGCTGTTCGCGATGTCGGTACTCGGTGGTTTCTCGCTCTTCTCGCTGGTCTTCTACGTGCCCTTGCTGTTTCAAGGCGGCTTTGCGATGTCGCCGCATGACTCGGGCATGCTGATTACGCCGCTGCTGCTGGGTACGACCGTGGGGAGCGTGGTGAATAACCGGATCGTTACGCGCATCAAGCAAGCGAACGGTGTGATGTATATCGGCTTTGCGCTCTTCGCGTGCGCCGCGCTGTGTCTTGTCGCGATCACGGGGACCGTGCCTCATCTTGTGTGGATGGCGTGCATGGGATTCAGTGGCGTCGGACTCGGTTTGGTCGTGTCGAACCTCACGCTCTTTTCGCAGCAACTTGTTGCTCGCGACCATCTTGGTGCCGCGACGGCGCTGCTTCAATCGCTGCGGATGTTTGGCGGCATGCTGGGCACGGCGATGACGGGTGCGTTACTCGGTCGCCTCTATACGAGTGGCGTGCATCGTTCGCTGGATACGTATCAGGCAACGCAATGGTTCAAGTCGTTCGCGAGTCCGGAGTTGCTGATCGATCACGCGGAACAGGCGGCGCTGATCGGTCGCCTGATCATGGCGGGTCATGCCGGAGACGCGATGATGCAGTCAGCGCGCGGTGCGTTGATTGAATCGATACACGTAGGGCTCGGGCTGGCGGCCGCTGCGGCTATAGCGGGGCTTTGTCTTGCGTGGTTCGTGCCGCCGGTGCGGGTTGATCGGCTGGATACCGGGACGCGTAGCCGTTGAAACCGTGGCTTGAATTCATTGCAAGGCCCTTGTTTCACGGCTTACCACCGAAGCAACCTGGGCCCGATCAAACCGCCGAGGACCGTGGGTACCGCCATCCCCAGTACATACCAAACGCCCCAGAACGGAACGGTCATCTCCACGCAATAGAGCGTATAAACAAGCACCGCTTGCGCAGCGCTTAGCAGGCCGGCTGCCGCGCCCGCGATCACCGGCCGAGTAGGCGCCAGCCCTTTCATAGCCCAGAACACAGCGATAAACGTGGGCGCTGACAAGATCACGATATTCATCGTGCAGACTTGCCAGGTCTTCCCAAGCACAAGCTGAAGCCGCAGCGTAGGCGGAGCGGCAACAATCACAACCAGCGCTGTCAGCCAGATTAGTACCAGTGGAATGGCGACCGTGGCCCAGGCAATTTTTGTGTCGGCGCCGGGACGTGACAGCCGCATCGCGACGAACAACGACGTGCCTACGACCGCGAGCGGGAATGCAACCTTCAACCAGAATAGAGGCGTGGTCAGCATTTGCGGCATGTCGCCGCGCACGCCGTAGATGGCGACGACCATGCACGTAGCGCCGGTTAATCCGAAGAATACGGCTGTCGTGAAGCGTCGCGCGATGACATGCGGATGGGTCGGGACGATGCCTGTTGCAAGCATCGATACGAACTCGCTGGTTTTCATGACCACTCCGCTGATAAGAAACGACAGCGCTGCCATGTGTTAAGCAGCGTCATGCACTAGCGCATGATTTCTATTCGTTTCGAGGAGTGGCCGGGTTACGCTTGGGCGCTAATTTATACGCTCAGCGTGATGACCTACCAGCGCAGGAACCGCGGGCCAAGCAATGCGCCGATCAGCGTGGCGAGCGACATGCCGAGCAGGTACCAGACAGCCCAGAACGCGACGCTCATCTCGGGGCAATGGAAGCAATAAGCCATCGTCGCAAGGGTCCCGGCGAGCATGCCACCGGCTCCGCCAGCGAGCCTTAACCGGGTTGGCGCGAGTCCGCGGATTGCCCAGAACACAGCGACAAACGCCGGCACCGACAACAGCAGGATATTGAACGGACAAGTCCCCCACGTGTAGCCCATGACAAGCGGCAAACGTGCGTCGGGGGAGGCGAGACATAAGACCGCCACGGCCGCGCTCCACACCACGAGCACCGGCACCGCAGGCATTGCCCAGAACTTGCCGATGGTCGTCCCGGGCCGCGACAGCCTCACTACAAGGAACAATGCGGTTGCCGCGAGCGTTGTCGGGAACGCGAATTTGGCCCAGAAGATCGGCGTGCGCGACACGACGGCAATGTCCGGCCGAACGCCAAACATCACGGCCATCAGCACGAGCGCGCCAAGGCCGCCCAACACAATTGCACGCCCGAAGCGGCGCGCGGACACGCGTGGGTCGACCGGCGTAACGCCAGTCGATAAAAGCGTAATCAGGTCCTCGGTTTTCATGCGGTGCCTCGAATCTTTGCTGCCAGTGCTTTCAACCCACGGTGAATGCCCACTTTGACGGCCGACTCCGACATCCCCGTAAGAGCCGCGGTTTCGGTCACGGAGAGCCCTTGTAGCTTCACGTGAACGATCGGCAGCCGATGACGGTCCGGTAATTGTTCAAGCAGCTTGCCGACATCGCGTTTGGCATCGGCGGGTTCTTCGTCCGAGGTCGCGAAGATCTCCAGCGCGTCGTCCAGCGGATCATTCAATGCTTCACGCCGCGATCTTGCGCGGAAAAAATCCATCAGCTTATAACGTGCGATCCCATGCACCCAGGCAGTCAACGGCTCGTCCGGGCGATAGGTGTGGCGGCTGTTGTGCACGGCCAGCAGGATTTCCTGCACGACATCCTCGATGTCGTCCTGCAGGTAATAAATGCGCTTTCTCAGGAAGCCGCGCAGATGTCCCGTCAAGTCGTCGAGGAACGTCCGATAGGCGACGGCGTCGCCATTCAGGCCGCGGATGAACAAGGCCCTCAACCGTTCTTCGACGCCAGGCACAGAACCACTTTGTATTATTCGCTTCATCGCGGAATCGGGTTACAGCGCGCTTCAAATAAATTGCGACGGGCTTGCCGACGGAGGTCGACGCTCCCGGCGCCGGGGATAGACGGTCATGCTGCTGCAGGTATTTCGTGACGCGACAACGCGGGTCCTGCTGTGCGCGAGGCTCGTCGCCCAAGGTTCTGACGCCGAAGATTACCGCGATTTTAATGCCGGGACCGGTTTTAGACGCCCTGCAGGATACTGCTTCAAGGCCGCTACAAGCGACAGGTTCGGCATGCAATCGCGGCGCATCCATGCCGCAGTATTGGCGGCAGACGACGAAGCGAGCGGATTGTGCCGGATCGGCTTGCTTCTGTCGATCGCGCGCCGAGGGCAAGAACTTCGGTCCCGGGCGGCCCTTGCTTAGCGCGTGGCTTCGGGATAATTCGATGGGAACAACGCGCGCCGCGTCTCTTCGTCCACCTCGCGCTTGAACGTCAGGTCGTGGCCCACCGCCCGTGCCCGTGCGACGGCGGGGCGCGCACTGATGGCGTCGAAGAAACGGGTCAGATTCGGGAATGCGGCGAGCGGCGCGTCGGTGGCCAGTACCCGCGACGCGCGCTCCAGCCATCCCCATGCGGACATATCGACGATCGAATATTCATCTCCCACGATGTAATCGCGCCCCGACAAGTGCTCGTCAAGCACGCTATAGTGCCGCTCGATTTCCCGCCGATACCGGTTGATCGCGTAGGGAATCTTCTCGGGCGCGGCGTGCTGGAAGTGCACCGCCTGGCCGGAGAAGGGGCCGAGTCCCGAGCTGATAAAGAACAGCCATGAGAGCATTTCGGGCCGGTCCGAGGGCTCACCCGCGAAGCGCTGCGTCTTGTCGGCGAGGTATAGCAGGATGGCGCTGGAATCGAACACCCTTGCTTCGGTCCCGCCGGGACCTTCGGTATCGATGATGGCGGGTACCTTGCCGTTCGGATTGATGGCTCTGAATGCCGGCAGATGCTGCTCGCCCTTGCTGGTATCGACGGGAAATACTTCGTACTCGAGTCCCGCCTCTTCGAGAAAGAGCGCGACCTTGGCCGGATTCGGTGTTGGGTGAAAGTAGAAACGGATCATGTTGTCCTTGGGTATTGAGGTGGGGCGCTTGCGGCGGATGGCAGAGTTCCGCCAGGCGTCATGCGTCTTGGGCAGAAAGTCTAGGCCGTTATGGACAGGGCGGAAGAACGGTGGCTATCCGGACACGCCGATGCGCTGCCTTGAAATACATCTGTAAGACTCGCGACGACGCTTTCTTTACTGCATGAGGCGCATTGTCATTTATGTTTTAGATCGATCGATTTAGAATATCGTATCGAAAACGGAATGGCAATATCGCCTCGTTCAAGGGAGTAACGGACTGCATGCCACGGCCAAGAGAGTTTGACGAAGCCGCGGTGCTCGACGCCGCGGTCCTGTGTTTCTGGAACCGTGGCTACGAAGCCACCTCGGTTCGCGAGCTGGCAGACAGCATGGGCATCACGGGCGCGAGCCTCTACAACGCGTTTGGTGACAAACACTCGCTCTATGGAAAGGCGCTGGCTCACTACGTGTCGCGAAGCGTGGACGACCGTGTCGAGCGTTTCGAAGGGACGGCGTCGCCGCTTCAATCGATCAAGGCGTTCTTCGATGAGATCGTCCACCGATCGCTCACTGACAAAGACCGCAAGGGCTGCATGCTGGTGAATTCGGCGCTGGAAATGGCCCCGCATGATCCAGAGTTCCAGCGGGTCGTGGCGGGCGTGCTGGTCAAACTTGAAGCCTATTTCGGCCGATGCGTGGCCGCAGGTCAGCAAACGGGCGAGATCTCGTCCGCGCAGCCTGCTGAAGACTTCGCGCGGCTCTTGCTGGCGGTCTTGCTCGGCATTCGGGTGCTGGCACGTGCGCGGCCGGAACCCGCGTTGTTGGAAGGACTGTTGCGACCGGTACTCGCCTCGCTCGATGGCCGGACTTTTGCCGGATAACGGAGCGGCCGCCCTGGCATAGCGCTTCATCATCTCGCTGACCTTTCACAAGGGTCACTTATTCGCCGCGCCTGAGCTTGAGCCCGAGCCTGATGGTCTGCAGTAAAAAAATATTTCGCTGTAACCCGCCAGTCCTTTCCGACGAACTACCTCACATACGCGCATTGCATGACCGCTTTCGCGCCCTTAAAAAATTTCGTTGGTCGATGTAACCCGCCGGGCGATTCAAACGAATTACCTAGCAACTAACGACCTGCTTCTGAAAGTTTGAAAGCTGCACGCAGACGACGAGACCGCAGTCGGGCAAAGCGGGTCACACAACATGTATTTGGCGGCAGTTTTTGTTCGCCGCCCACGGAAGCACGTCATGGAGGCCCAGATGAACGCAACACATGAAGCGAGCCGCGTCAGCATTCCCTTGCGGACCATTCAGCCTGTCTGGGTACGAATCACGCATTGGCTCAACGCACTCGCGGCGATCCTGATGATGCTGTCGGGATGGCGGATTTACGACGCATCACCGGTATTCAAGGGTTTTATGATTCCGCCGGGCATCACGTTAGGCGGGTGGCTTGGCGGCGCGCTGCAATGGCATTTCGCGGCCATGTGGCTGCTGTTCTTCAACGGCCTCTTCTATCTCGCGATGAACATCGTCACGGGGCGCATCAAGAGCAAGTTTTTTCCGCTCTCGCCACCTGCAATTCTGCATGACCTTGGTGAGGCGCTCAAGGGACATTTGTCGCACGCCGACCCGAGCAAGTACAACGCAGTGCAGAAATTCGCTTACCTGTTCGTGATGCTCGATATCGCCGTGCTTATCTTGTCCGGTCTTGCAATCTGGAAGTCGGTGCAGTTTCCGCTGCTGCGTGAACTGATGGGCGGTTATGACTTTGCGCGTGTGGTGCATTTCTCGGCTATGTCGTTGCTGGCGGCGTTCATTGTCGTGCATCTGGTGATGGTTTCACTGGTGCCGCGCTCGCTGCTTACGATGCTTCGCGGTCGCTAAGTGAGTCGCTAAGTGAGCCACTCATTCAGCCATGCGTACCTGCCCGGCTAAAAGATAACTTAAGGATTCGAGGAATCTCGATCATGAAACCCGTGAAGCCAAACCGCGTGAGCGTAGACCGCGAGTCGCTGATTATCGACGTTCGCCGTGAACTGGACATGCCGTCCCGCCGTCTCTTCGGCAAGCGCATTGTGACGCTTGGCGGCCTCGCGATGCTGGCCGGTTGCAGTATCTCAGACGACAAATCTGTTGAGACCTTCCTTAGCCGTGTCTCTCGCCTGAACGATACCGTGCAAGGCTGGCTCTTCGATCCGAACCGTCTCGCGCCGACTTACACGGAAGCGCAGATCACGCGGCCGTTTCCATTCAACGCGTTCTACGGCATCGACGACGCTCCCGTTGTGGATGGTTCCGACTTTCGCCTGAAAGTAAGCGGGTTGGTACAGAACACGAAAACGTGGACCTTGCCTGAGCTTTACGCGTTGCCCAAAGCCGAGCAGATCACGCGACATATCTGCGTGGAAGGGTGGAGTGCGATCGGGCGCTGGGGCGGTACACCGTTTTCGGAGTTCCTGAAACGAGTGGGAGCGGATACATCGGCGAAATACGTGGGTTTCAAGTGCGCGGACGATTACTACGAAAGCATCGACATGCCGACCGCCTTGCATTCGCAGACGCTGCTGACGTTCACCTTCGACGGACAGCAATTGCCGACAAAATATGGCTATCCCATGAAACTAAGGATGCCTACGAAATTGGGCTATAAAAATCCGAAACACATCATGGAGATTTTCGTCACGAATAAATTCCCTGGCGGCTATTGGGTTGATCAGGGCTACAACTGGTTCGGAGGTTCCTGACGTCACGAAAGACGAAGACATATCGCGGCGTCAGGTACTTCGATTCACCCCGGCACGACCGGATACTTAAACTCAAGCAAGAGGTTGATATGAAACTGTTCATCACTGCAGCACTCGCAGCAACGTTGGCCCTGAGCGGCTCCATGGCATTCGCCCAGGCAAGCGACGCAATGGCCCACGATTCGATGTCGAAGGACACGATGTCCAAGGATGCCATGTCGAAAGATTCGATGAAGAAAGATTCGATGTCCAAGGACGCGATGAAGAAGGACGACAAGATGAAAAAGACCGACGCAATGGGCCATCCGGCTTCGGGCGCGATGGCGCAGTAATTTTCGCAGTAGTTCGCACAGTAGTTCGCACAAGCATCGGAAGCGGTTCTGCGGGTGTGGTTGGACCGCTTTCGATTGCCGTTTCACCTTCCGTTGATGCTCCCTGCATCGGCGCGATCATTGGCCCACCGTCTTCACGGCCTGCCGCCATTTCCGTCCCGCTTTCTTCCGAACCCAACCCTTGGATTTTTGGCGGGTTTTAATCGAGGGTCGGGTAACCCCCCCGGTTTAAAGGACATGCGCGAACGGGGCATTTATCCGCCGAGTGCGGTAAGTCCGCCACATTCACCCCCAAACCAGTCATTTTGATAAACAATAACGGCACCGCACGAAATCGTGAGCCTTGAACCCAACGCCGCCGATGCCCGATCACCGTCTGCTGATAATCACTCCTGAAACGCACCGCGTCGCGATCGACCTGATCTACGCAACCGATCGCAACCTGACAGGCAA
Source organism: Burkholderia sp. S171 (assembly GCF_009766085.1). Lineage (GTDB taxonomy): Bacteria > Pseudomonadota > Gammaproteobacteria > Burkholderiales > Burkholderiaceae > Caballeronia. The sequence continues at coordinate 720,067 of NZ_LMUF01000030.1, forward strand.
GCCGATTTACAAAGCGGCACATTGCTTGCTCCTAACCCCGGCCGAAGCCGCCCTGAGAAAAGCTGTCGAGCTCGCGGGCAACATCGGCATGAGGCTGAAAATCTTTGACGCTTACCGTCCGCCGCAAGCCCAGCAGGTGCTCTGGGACTTCCTTCCCGACCCGACCTATATAGCAGACCTTGCGCGCGGCTCGAACCATAGCCGCGGCACCGCGATCGACCTGACACTGGTCGACGCTCAAGGCCAGGACCTCGATATGGGCACCGGTTTCGACGAGATGTCGATCGCTTCCGAACACTTCCATCCGGGTTTGCCGGAGCATGTGCAGCGCAACCGCACGTTGTTGCTTGGCGTGATGCATGGCGCCGGCTTCACGCATATTCCTAGCGAGTGGTGGCATTACGAATTGCCGGACTCGCGTGCACTGGACCTGATCGACAATGCCGACAGCGGCCCCTTGCGCTTAATGTAGCCGCACGAAACGCGCAGAACATCTCATCAACATCCCTCACGGAGCGAGTATGAAACGGGTATTGTGCAACGCGTTGGCAGCTATCGCGGCGGCGTCCACTTTGATGCTGGCCGGCACGCGCATCGCCGAAGCGGCCACGCCGAAGGACATGCTGGTCATGGCCACGTTACTCGACGAGTTCACCACGCTCGACCCGGGCGAGATCTACGAACTGGTGCCGCAGGAATACGTCGCCAATACCTATGACCGCCTGATCCGCGTCGATCTGAAAGATCCCGCTCACTTCAACGGCGACGTTGCGCAGTCATGGACGGTCAGCCCGGACGGTCTCACGTTCACCTTCAAGATTCGCCCAGGTCTCAAGTTCCACTCGGGGAACCCGCTGACCGCCGACGACGTCGCGTGGTCGATCCAGCGCACCGCGTTACTCGACAAAGGCGCGGCTGCCGTGCTGGCGGGCATCGGGCTGACGAAGGAAAACGCGCTGCAGAACGTGAAGAAGATCGACGACAACACCGTATCGATCACCACCGACCAGAAGTACGCGCCCACGTTCGTGTTGAACGTGCTGGGCTCGTGGCCGGCTTCCGTGCTCGACAGAAAGCTTCTCGAATCCCACGCCAAGGGCAACGATTTCGGCAACGAGTGGCTGAAGACGAACGAAGCGGGATCGGGTGCATACAAGCTGGTGAAGTGGACCGCCAACGACAGCATCGTGCTGCAACGTTTCGATGGTTATCGCATGCCGCTCGCGATGAAACGGATCGTGATGCGGCATGTGCCGGAAGCATCGAGCCAGCGGCTGATGATCGAGAACGGCGATATCGATATCGCACGTGACCTGAGTTCCGACGACCTCACCACGCTCACGAAGAAGGGCACGATTCGCGTGACGTCCGTGCCGCAAGCAACGCTGATGTACCTTGGCCTGAACAACAAGAACCCGAACCTTGCGAAGCCCGATGTGCAGGAAGCCATGAAATGGCTGATCGACTACAACGGCATTCAGCAGAACATCGTGCGGACCACGTACAAGGTGCACGAGACCTTCCTGCCGGAAGGTTTCCTCGGGGCGCTCAACATCAATCCGTACCATCAGGACGTAGCGAAGGCGAAAGCGCTGCTGGCGAAAGCGGGCGTGCCAAACGGCTTCACGGTAAAGATGGATGTGCGCAACGACTCGCCGTATGGCGAGATCGCGCAGGCGGTACAGGCTAACCTCGCCCAAGGCGGGATCAAGGTCGAACTGATTTCAAGCGATAACAAACAGACCCTCGGCAAGTATCGCGCGCGTCAGCATGACATTTATATTGGCGAGTGGTCGGCGGACTACATCGATCCGCATAGCAACGCGCAGGGCTTCGCGTGGAATCCCGACAACTCCGATAAATCGGCCTTCAAGATGCTCGCGTGGCGCAATGCGTGGGACATTCCGCAGTTGACCAAGGAGACTCAGGAAGCGCTGGAGGAATCGTCAACGGCGAAACGCGCGCAACGCTATGAAGCGATGCAGAAAGAGTTTCTTGCCAACTCGCCGTTCGTGATCATGTTTCAAAAGGTCTCGCAGGTCGCGGCGCGGCCGGGCGTGACGGGGTTGGAAGTCGGGCCGATCTTCGACCTCGTGTCGTACCGCGACGTGAAGAAACAGTAAGCGTGGCTGCGCAACTCACCGCGTTCCAGCGCCTGCAACGAGTGCTCACGCGCCACGCCGGCGTGCGTCGGACATGGCTGTTCGTGCGCTGGCTATTGATGCTCGCCGTCACGTTTATCGGATTGCTTGGGGTGACGTTTTTCATCGGACGAAAGATCCCGATTGATCCGTTGCTGGCGATGCTCGGCGAACGCGCATCGGTGCAGGCGTATGCAGCGGCGCGCGTGGCGCTCGGGCTCGACAAGCCCTTGATCGTCCAATTCCTGATCTACGTTCGCGACGTGCTGCACGGCGACCTGGGCATGTCGCTGCTGACGTCGAATCCGGTAATCGACGACATCAAGCGCGTATTCCCCGCCACGCTTGAACTCGCCACGCTGTCTACGTTCATGGGCATAGTGATTGGCGTGCCGCTGGGCGTGGCGGCCGCTGTGCGACATAACCGCTGGATCGATCACGTCGCGCGTTTCATCGGTCTGGCGGGCAGCTCGCTGCCGGTGTTCTGGCTCGCGCTGATGGGCTTGCTGCTGTTCTACGCCAAATTGCATTGGGTATCCGGACCGGGCCGTATCGACCCGCTGTACGACGGTCTGGTCGATACCCGCACGGGCAGCCTCCTGGTTGATTCCATCCTGGCCGGCGAGTGGGACGTGTTCAAGAATGCGCTCTCGCATATCGTGCTGCCCGCGGCTATTCTCGCGTTCTATTCCATCGCTTATTTAAGCCGCATGACGCGATCGTTCATGCTCGAGCAGTTGAGTCAGGAATATATCGTGACCGCGCGAGCGATGGGTTTGAGCGAACGCCGCGTGATCTGGCGTCACGCATTCGGCAACATCGCCGTACCGCTGCTGACGGTAATCGCGCTTGCTTATAGCTATCTGCTGGAAGGTTCCGTGCTGACGGAGATCGTGTTTGCGTGGCCGGGCATAGGCTCCTATCTCACCGGTGCGTTGCTCAACGCCGACATGAACGCGGTGCTGGGCAGCACGCTCGTGATCGGCGCCACGTTCATCACGCTCAACCTGCTGACCGACGCGCTGTATCGCGTGTTCGATCCACGCGCCCGATGATTGCCAAAGGCTCATGACGTGCTTCCATCCACAGACAATTCCACTCACGCAATGAAGCCACCGCACAAAGAGTGGCGTGCGTGGCTTCTCACGGATACGCCGGCGTCACGCAGGCAGGCTGCGTTGGGCTTGGCCTACCGTCGCTGGCGGCGTTTCGCAAGCAACCCGCTAAGCGTGTTCGGGCTGGTGATCCTGACGCTCATGATTGTGTTCGCCGCGATCGGGCCGTTATTGCCGCTGCACGATCCCTTGCGGCAAGTGCTTGGCGACCGGTTGTTGCCGCCCGGTTCTCCGTCGCACTGGTTTGGCACGGATCAACTCGGTCGCGACATCCTCGCGCGGCTCGTGATCGGCTCGCGCCTGACGTTGAGCATCGCGATCCTGGTCGTGGTGCTGGTCGTGCCGGTGGGTTTGCTGATCGGTACAACGGCGGGTTTTTGCGGCGGTTTCGTCGATACCGTCCTGATGCGGCTGACCGATATTGCACTCGCGTTTCCGAAGATCGTCCTTGCGCTTGCGTTCGCGGCGGCGCTCGGGCCCGGCGTGATCAATGCGGTGATCGCGATCTCGATCACGGCGTGGCCGCCGTATGCGCGGCTCGCGCGCGCTGAGACACTGAGGTTGGTGCAGGCCGATTTCATCCACGTGGCGCGCTTGCAAGGGGCGTCGTCGATGCGGATCTTGTTGCGGTATATCGTTCCGCTGTGTTCGTCGTCGGTGATCGTGCGCGCGACGCTCGACATGGCCGGCATCATCCTGACAGTCGCGGGACTGGGTTTTCTCGGACTCGGTGCCCAGCCGCCGAGTCCGGAGTGGGGTTTCATGGTGGCCTCAGGCCGTGGCGTGCTGCTCGACGCGTGGTGGGTGGCAACCATTCCCGGCATCGCCATCCTGCTCGTGAGTCTTGCGTTCAACCTGCTCGGCGACGGTCTGCGCGATGTCTTCGATCCCCGTCAAGGAAGCTGACATGCAAGCCGACACCCTTTGTGAAATCGATAACCTGCGCATCGCGTTCGAGGCCCACGACGGCACGCTGACCGAAGCGGTGCGCGGCATTTCCCTGACGCTTGCGAGGGGAGAGCGGCTAGGTATCGTTGGCGAATCGGGGTCGGGGAAGTCGCTGACCGGACGAGCGTTGCTCGGGCTACTGCCTGCATCGGCACACTGGTCAGCCGACGCCATGCGCCTCGATAACCACGACCTGCTCGCCATGCGACCGAAGGAGCGGCGACGCCTGTGCGGCACGCAGATGAGCATGATCCTGCAGGACCCGAAGTATTCGCTGAACCCGGTGATGACGGTCGCGCAGCAGATGCGTGAGGCGTTCGGGCGGCGGTCTCCGAAGCTGAATGCGAAAGCCATGCGCGAACGCATTGTCGCCGCGCTGGAGGCCGTGCATATTCGCGATCCGCAGCGAGTCGCCGACGCTTATCCGCACGAGTTGTCGGGCGGCATGGGACAGCGCGTGATGATTGCCATGATGGTGTCGTCGGGGCCCCGGCTGCTGATCGCCGACGAACCGACCAGCGCGCTCGATGTGCTCGTCTCCATGCAGGTGTTGTCGGTGCTCGATGAAATGATCGCGAAGCACAACACCGGCCTGATCTTCATCAGCCACGACCTGCCGCTGGTGATGTCGTTTTGCGACCGCGTGCTGGTGATGGTCGGCGGACGTGTAGTAGAGACGTGCGCCGCGCGCGATCTTGCCCACGCGCAGCATCCGTACACGCGCGGTTTGCTGGCCGCGAGTCCACCGCTGCGCAACCCACCGGAGGAACTACCGGTGCTGCAACGCGATCCCGCATGGTTCGCCGAGGTCGCGCCATGATCGAAGCAAACGAGGTACAGGTACGCTTCAAAACGAAAACGGGTTTCGCCGATGCCGTTCGCTCGGCGTCTTTTCATGTCGGCGACGGGGAGGTGTTCGGGCTCGTCGGGGAATCCGGTTCCGGCAAATCCACCGTGCTTCGCGCATTGACGGGGCTCGTACCCATCGCCAACGGGTCGATGCGAATTGGCCGCCATACGCTCGGCAAACACATCGATCGTGCATTCAGGCGCGAAGTGCAGATGGTGTTCCAGGACCCGTACGGATCGCTGTATCCGCGCTTCACCGTGGACCAGACGCTGCGGGAGCCGCTCACCATCAACGGCATGGACCGCCACGATGCCCGCATTCTCGACGCGTTGCGGGAGGTCGGTCTTGGCCCTGCGTTCCGGTTCCGGTATGCGCATCAGTTGTCGGGCGGGCAGCGCCAGCGCGTGGCGATTGCCCGGGCGTTGATCGTGGAACCGCGCGTGCTGCTGCTCGACGAACCGACTTCCGCGCTCGATGTATCCGTGCAGGCGGAAATCCTGAACCTGTTGCGGCGGCTGCATCGCGAACGCCACCTCACGATGATCCTCGTCAGTCACAACATGGCGGTGGTTGGATTTTTATGCCAACGAGTCGCGGTAATGCGCGATGGCGAGATTGTGGAGCAGCTTCCCATCGAAGCCGTCCGCGAACAAAACGTGGCGCATGAATACACGCGAAGCTTGTTGCTCGCCACAGAAGGGTATCGACGCAAGGCCGTCGATAAGGCCTAGCCCAGCTTTGTAATGTGCGCGGCCGGGCGCGAACCGTCCTGCGCGGGCCGCCTGATAGAATACCAATTTGGTAGTAGGCATCCCCGAAGCGCGTTGCGCCGGGATCGCTCACCCGGCTTCCCACGCAGCCGGCGGCTCATGGAGTGTGAATGACGCCGCGAAGCGCAACCCTCAAAACGTGACAGTCCGGCTTGATCCTGCTGCTCGATAACGTTCGTCGTCAAACGTTCGACACGCCGGTCACCGGCACCTAAAACGCCGATGAAACTGCTAGATGCCCTGGTCGAACAGCGAATTTCGGCCGCCGCCGCGCGCGGCGAGTTCGACAATCTGCCCGGCGCGGGCGAGCCTCTCGCGCTCGACGACGACGCCCTGGTTCCCGAAGAAGTCCGCGTGGCCAACCGCATTATGAAAAATGCCGGTTTCGTGCCGTCTGCTGTCGAACATTTGCGCGCGCTTTGCGATCTGCAAAATGAAGCCGGCAGCAGCGAAGATCCGGCAACCCGCCGCAAGCTGCAAGCGAAGATGTTGGCGCTCGACATGGCGTTGGAATCGTTGCGCGGCAGCAGCACTGTCGTGCCGCTTGAATACCGGCGGCGCATTGCCGAACGTTTGTCCGAGCGTCTCTCGGAGAACGACAGGAATGTGCGAGCCGAGGCCGCCGAAAAGTGACCTCCACACCCGCAACCGATCTCGCCTTGACCGCTGCTGCAGAACGCGACCGCCGTTTCATGGCGCTCGCGCAAGCCGCTGCGGAGCAAGCGCATGCTTTGGGCGAAGTGCCGGTCGGCGCGGTTCTGGTTCGTGGCGATGAAGTCATTGCAACCGGCTTCAATCATCCGATTGGCGCTCATGATCCGTCAGCGCATGCCGAAATGGCCGCATTGCGCACGGGGTCCTTGGCGCTTGAAAACTATCGGCTACCGGGTTGCGAACTCTACGTCACGCTCGAACCCTGCATCATGTGCGCGGGCGCGATCATGCATGCGAGGATCGCGCGCGTGGTGTTCGGCGCGCACGATCCGAAGACGGGCGCGTGCGGGAGCGTTGTCGATGCATTTGCCATCGGCAATCTGAATCACCACACAAGCGTGACGGGCGGGGTACTCGGCGACGAATGCGCCAACGCGCTGCGCAGTTTTTTCGCCGAACGCCGGCGCGCCGTGCGTGAGGCGCGCGATGCCCGCAACGCCGTACTACCCGATTCCATCGATCCACTTTCCATTCGCTCATGACCCATCCGGCACGTACCATCGACCTCGTCGCACCTTCCGGTTACCCCGACGCTGAAGTGGTTGGGCGCGCGATGGAACGCTTGCGCACGCAAGGGCATCGGCTGGAAAATGTGACGGCGGCGCACCGTCGTTATCAACGCTTCGGCGGTACCGACGGAGAACGTGCCGCGGACCTGAACCGGCTTGCCGATTCGACGCGCCCTCTGCCTGACATCGTATTGGCGGTGCGCGGCGGTTACGGTGCTACACGCATTCTTCATGGCCTGGACTACGAGGGTTTGCAGCGCCGCTTGCAAGACCAGCCAATCGCGATTGTCGGCCATAGCGACTTCACCGCGATCCAGTTGGCGCTGTACGCGCTGGCCGGCGTGAAGAGCTTTGGCGGCCCGATGCTCGCTGCTGATTTTGGCGCGGAAGAACCGAGCGCGTTCACGACGGGGCATTTCTGGAACGCGATCACGCACCCGTCGTTCAAGGTGACGAGCCACGTGCCGCAGGCCCAGTCCGTCGATGTTACCGGCATGTTGTGGGGTGGCAATCTGGCGATTCTTGCGTCACTGATCGGCACGCGCTACATGCCGCCAGTGGAGGGCGGGATTCTGTTCATCGAAGACGTGAACGAGCATCCTTACCGCGTTGAACGGATGATTTACCAGTTGCACCAGTCGGGGATTCTCGCGCGGCAGCAGGCACTGGTGCTAGGCGAATTCACGGGCGGGAAGCTGTCGGAGTACGACAACGGCTATACGTTCGAGACGATGCTCGAACAGGTCAGGTCGGTGATCCGGATTCCCGTTGTGACGGGATTGCAATTCGGGCACGTGCCTGAATTGCTGACTTTGCCGTTTGGTGCGACAGCACATTTGGTAGCGCGGTCGCATGGATTTGAAATGAAGCTTTCGGACTATCCGTACTTGGCGTAGCAGGTCTGATGTAATCCGAATGAGCGTCCGCAAGGGCGCTTTTTTTTTCGTTCCACGCACCGCTTTTGCGCACGTCCGCACGAATATCGTGCATTAGATTGTCAACAAAATGGCCGAAGTTTTTTGCGTTGGCCGTTTAGATATATCGCAGAAACCCTTATCAGGAGGCGACTAAGCGAATTAGTCGAAAAAATTTTCTGCCCATAACACAAATTTTTTACTGAAATTGTTGACAGTTTTTATGTCCGCCATAAGATGTATCACATAGAGCGAACACGACCATGTCCGAATCGAAATTGAAAGATTTGTCGAAGGTAAGCGTTATCGGCACTGCGGCTTCGGTCGCGGCCGCAACGGCGGAATCGATTGCGGCGAATATTCGCGACGCCATTCTCGAACACCGTCTCGCTCCGGGTGCCAAGCTGACAGAAGCACAGTTATGCGAAGTATTCGACGTCAAGCGAGGCACTGTGCGCCTGGCGCTGGCGCAACTCGCGAGCGAGCGGCTGGTCGACCTCGAACCGAATCGTGGCGCGTTCGTCGCAAGCCCTTCGGTGCAGGAAGTGCACGAGGTGTTCGAGATGCGGCGAATTGTCGAAATGGCGGTCGTCGAGCGGATCTGTACCGGGCATGGCACGCGCCGGCTCAAGTCGATCAGCGCGACGATCGGACGTGAACGCAAGGCTTATGAGAGCCGCGATTTCTCGTCGTGGATACGGCTGTCCGGCGAGTTCCATAAAGAGCTCGCGCAGCTCACCGGCAATACGGTGTTGTGCGAATGCCTGTCGGGGCTGGTGGCGCGCTCCACGCTGATATCGGCACTGTATGAATCGCTTGGCAAGAGCTCCTGCAGCTTTGAAGACCATGAACATATCCTGGCCGCGCTCGATGCGGGCGACGGTCCGAAGGCCGCCGAACTGATGGCGCGCCATTTGCAGGAAGTTGAATTGAAAATGCTGGACCGGCCGGCACGCGGCGCGGTCGATTTACGTGAAGTCTTTTCAAAGCCGAAGGTCAGTGAGCGCGATAAAAGCGCCTGACTGTCGGCCCGATTTTTAGCCTCACCGGCAGCAACACCGCGCGACCATTCTCCGGGCGCGACGCAGTACCAGTAACGCCAACTATCAACATCTGAAAGCCGAACGAATTTAGAAGCCCGCATTCAATGGAATGCGTGGACTTTCACCATGCCTTTTCCGTGGACGCCTGCGCGTTAGTGCGCGTGCCGAGTGGATGAATTGCGTCTGGTCGCGGGATCGCCCGCGGCTGCAGGACGGTTAGCCCATACCGACAAGAAAGCGCCGCGCGTTGACCACGCGACGGTGCGTATTGCTATACGCAAGCTATACGAAGTCGACTATTTGCGGCTTGATTGCCGAGCTCATTCAAGGAGAAGTCATGGTTCAGTTCAGTGCGACCCCGGGCAGTGCGGCAATACCTTCCTATGGTGATGATCCCGGCAGCGATTCAGGTAGGGATCCTGATCATCTGGCCGGATACAGTGATCGGCTCTATAACGATGACCTCGCGCCGCTCAAACATCAGACGTGGAGTGCGTACAACATCTTTGCGTTCTGGATGTCGGACGTGCATAGCGTGGGCGGTTATGTGTTCGCGGGGAGCTTGTTTGCGTTGGGGCTGACAAGCTGGCAGGTGCTGGTTTCATTGCTCGTCGGCATCGGCATTGTGAACCTGCTGTGCAACCTCATCGCTCGGCCGAGCCAGCAGGCGGGGATTCCGTATCCGGTGGCGTGCCGCGTGACCTTCGGCGTGCTAGGGGCGAACCTTCCCGCCGTGATTCGTGGCTTGATCGCAGTGGCATGGTATGGAATCCAGACTTTCCTGGCGTCGAGCGCGCTGGTGATCGTGGTGCTGAAATTCATGCCCCAATGGATGCCTTATGCCAATGTCCACCAATATGGTTTCGCCGGGTTGTCGGCAGTGGGCTGGGCCGGGTTCATGATTTTGTGGGTGTTGCAGGCCGTGGTGTTCTGGCGCGGGATGGAGATGATCAAGAAGTTCATCGACTTCGCGGGTCCGGCGGTCTATGTGGTGATGTTCATCCTGGCGGGTTACATGGTGTGGCGTGCGGGCTGGCGCAACATTGGCCTGAACCTGGGCGGCGTGAAATACCATGGTATGGAAGTGGTGCCGGTCATGATCACGGCCATATCGCTTGTGGTCTCCTACTTCTCCGGTCCGATGCTGAATTTCGGTGACTTCTCGCGTTACTGCAAGAGTTTCAAGAGCGTGAAGCGCGGCAACTTCTGGGGCTTGCCGATCAACTTCCTGGCGTTCTCGCTGGTGACGGTTGTGACGACCGCCGCGACCTTGCCGGTTTTTGGCCAGTTGATTACGGACCCAGTAGAAACGGTGGGCCGCATCGATCAACCGACTGCAGTGATCCTAGGCGCGCTGACGTTCACGATAGCGACTATTGGTATCAACATTGTGGCGAATTTCGTGTCGCCGGCTTTTGATTTCTCGAACGTTGCGCCGCGGTTGATCAGTTGGCGGATGGGCGGCATGATGGCCGCGGTGGCATCGATCTTCATCACGCCGTGGAATCTCTTCAACAACCCTGCGGTGATCCACTACACGCTCGATGTGCTCGGCAGTTTCATCGGTCCGTTGTATGGCGTGCTGATCGTGGATTTCTACCTCATGAAGCGTGGCAAGTTCAAGGTTGAGGAGTTGTACACGACGTCGGCGACGGGGCGTTACTGGTATAGCAATGGCGTGAACTGGCGTGCAGTGGGCGCGTTGCTGCCGGCGGCCGCCATAGCGGTGGCCTGCGTCATGATTCCGTCCCTGGGAGGCGCAGGTAATTTTTCGTGGTTCATAGGAGCGGGGTTGGGCGCGCTGTTCTACCGGATCATCGCGGACAAGACCTCTGTATCGAATTTCGCTTAGTAACACGAGTGCGGCTGCGAGTAACGCTGCAAGCCAAGGTTTGAAAAGGTACTCTGTAATCCGAATCAAATCTTGCTTGCGGGAACTAAAGGAAGACCCAAATGCGCATCAAGCTGATCAATCCGAACACAACGGAACGCATGACGCTGGCGATGGATCGTTGTGCCAGGGAAGTAGCGTCACCAGGAACGGAAATAATCTCCGTAAGCGCTTCCATGGGGCCGCCCTCTATCGAGGGTTACTACGACGAAGCGCTTGCATCGTTAGCCTTATTGCAGGAGATTGAAAAGGGTGAGAAAGAGGGCATGGACGGTTATGTCATAGCCTGCTTCGGCGACCCGGCGTTATATGCCGCCAGGGAGTTGTCCAGAGGCCCGGTCATTGGCATTGCGGAGGCGGCAATGCATGCAGCAAGTGTCATCGCGCCGAGTTTCAGCGTAGTGACAACCTTGAAGCGCACCTGCACGATGTCCTGGCACTTGGCGGAACGCTACGGCATGAAGCGTTTCTGCAAGAACGTCCGTGCCACCGACGTAGCAGTGCTGGACCTGGATATCCCCGGCTCAAGGGCGCGCTCGATCATCATTGAAGAGTGCCGAAAGGCCTTGGCGGAAGACGGTGCGGAGTCGATCGTCCTGGGCTGCGCAGGCATGGCCGAGTTTTGTCACGAGATTGAAGACGCGATCGGCGCGCCGGTTATCGAGGGCGTGACGACCGCGGTGAAATGGGCGGAAGCGTTGATTGCGCTAAAGCTGCGGACATCGAAACGCGGCGACTATGCGCGCCCGCTAGCGAAGCAGTACGACGGTGCGTTAGCGCCTTATAGTCCAGGCAAACCCCAATAAAGCGCCCGGACCATACACCCCGCCTGACCCGCAATATCTGCGTATGAATATGGGCGCGACGATGTGTTTTCGCTAAACTGACCCATCGTCGCGCGGGTCTGTCAGTCTGTAACCGTGTGCGGCTCCATCGACTCCCACGCACTCATCCAGCCATGTCGAATGAATCGAAGTACCCACGCGACCTGATCGGCTACGGCCGGTACCCCGTGCAGCCGAATTGGCCCGGGGATGCACGTATTGCGGTGCAATTCGTGCTGAATTACGAGGAAGGCGGGGAAAATTGCGTACTTCACGGTGACCCGGCATCAGAACAGTTCCTGTCGGAGATCGTGGGCGCGGCGGCCTATCCGTCTCGCCACATGAGCATGGAATCCATCTACGAATACGGCTCGCGCGCCGGCGTCTGGCGCATCCTTCGCGAGTTCGAAAAACGGGACTTGCCGCTTACCGTGTTCGGCGTGGGCATGGCGATCGAGCGCCATCCGGATCTCGGGCGCGCGTTCGTGGAATTGGGGCATGAGATCGCGTGTCATGGGTATCGGTGGATTCACTATCAGGACATGTCGCCGGAGAAGGAAGCGGAGCACATGCGGCTCGGCATGGAGGCCATAGAGCGCGTGACGGGTGTGCGTCCGCTAGGCTGGTACACCGGGCGGGACAGTCCGAATACCCATCGGCTGGTCGCGGAGCATGGCGGCCTTCTGTATGACTCGGATTATTACGGCGACGACCTGCCGTTCTGGATGGACGTGGAGGTCAGCAGTGGCGCGAAGGTGCCGCATCTGATCGTGCCTTACACGCTCGATACCAACGACATGCGTTTTGCCACGCCGCAAGGTTTCAACACGGGAGAGCAGTTTTTCACCTACTTGCGCGACGCGTTCGACGTGCTCTACGAAGAAGGCAGCGAAGCGCCGAAAATGTTGTCCATCGGCATGCATTGCCGGTTGCTGGGCCGCCCCGGACGCTTCCGTGCGCTGCAGCGTTTCCTCGATCACATCGAGCAATATGATCGTGTATGGGTGACGCGGCGGGTTGATATTGCGCGGCACTGGCGCGAGCATCATCCGTATGAAGGCACGGCGGGAGTGACCACGCCATGAGTATCGTGCGGATCACTTTGGACCAACTCAATGCGTTGCCTGCCGGCGCGTTTGTCGACACGCTTTCGGGTATCTTCGAGCACTCTCCATGGGTGGCGGAAGCGGCGCTCGGGAAGCGCCCGTTCACGAGCATCGACCAGCTTCACGATGTCATGGCCACCGTCGTGGATCAAGCGGGGGAGACACGGCAACTGGCGTTGATCAATGCCCACCCCGAGCTTGCCGGCAAGGCTGCGGTGCGGGGCGAACTCACGGACGAATCTACACGTGAACAAAGCGGCGCCGGCCTCAACCTGTGCACGCAGGAAGAGTTCGACAGACTGCAGGCGCTTAACGCCGGGTACCGCGAGAAGTTTGGATTTCCCTTTATCTTGGCTGTGCGCGGGTTTGATCGCCACGGCATTATCGCGAACTTCGAGGCGCGCCTGCATCATGGCCGCGACATCGAGTTGCGCGAAAGTCTTCAACAGATTTATCGGATAGCGCGCTTCAGGCTCGACGATTTGCTTGACGTCTGAATGCTTGAACGCAGCGCGCCACCTTCAAAACCCTATAAGGAAACATCATGGCTGCACCCATACTCGATGCCAACGCGCCCGAATTCACGCGCCGTTATGTGAACCTCGCGGACCCGCGGCTTGGCGCGCAGGCGCTTGAAGCCAGCGACGAATTCTTCGCACCGAAAGAGCGGATGCTCAATCCGGAGCCGGCGGTGTTTATCGTGGGTAAATACGACGATAACGGCAAGTGGATGGACGGCTGGGAAACGCGTCGCAAGCGGGTGAGCGGGTTCGACTGGTGCGTAGTGAAGCTGGCGCGTCCGGGTGTGATCAAGGGTATTGATATCGATACGAGTCACTTCACGGGCAACTTTCCGCCAGCAGCGTCTATCGAGGGTGCGCACGTGGTTGAAGGCGCGCCCACGCAGGCGACGCAATGGACGGAAGTCGTGCCGTCCATGACGTTGCAAGGGAACACGCATCATTACGTGGACATTGCCAGCGAGCAGCCGTTCACGCATCTGCGCGTGAACATTTACCCGGATGGCGGTATCGCGCGCTTGCGTGTGTATGGACAGCCGCAGCTTGACTGGAGCAGCGCTAGCCGCACCGAGCTATTCGATCTCGCCGCGATGGAAAATGGCGCGTACGTCGTTGGTGCTAACAACCAGCATTTCGGGCCGGCTTCGACCTTGCTGATGCCGGGACGCGGCGCAAATATGGGCGATGGCTGGGAGACGCGTCGTCGTCGTGAGCCGGGCAACGATTGGTGCATCGTGGCGTTGGCTCAGCCGGGCGTGATCAAGAAGATCGAAGTGGATACGGCCCACTTCAAGGGTAATTATCCTGACCGGTGTTCGTTGCAGGCTGCGTATGTGAAGGGTGGAACGGACAGTTCGCTTGTCACGCAGGCGATGTTCTGGCCGGTGTTGTTGGGTGAGCAGAAATTGCAGATGGACAAGCAGCATGTGTTCGAGTCGGAGCTGGCTGCGCTGGGTCCGGTCACACATGTGCGGTTCAATATTTATCCGGACGGCGGCGTATCGCGGTTGCGGTTGTTCAGCACGCTTGTTTGATCTACGTAAATAAGAAGCAGGCTCTGCGATGAAAAAGTTGGTGATTGAACCGTTGACCCGGGCGGCGTTTGAGCCGTTCGGCGATGTCATCGAGCTTGAGGGCGCGAAGCAGATCCCGATTAATCTCGGGACGACGATTCGTTTCCACGATCTTGCACGGATTGATGTGGAAGACGAGGGTGGGCGGACGCTTGTGAATCTGTTTCGCGGGCAGCCGCGGGTGTTGCCGTTTGAGGTGTCGATGCTCGAGCGGCATCCGTTGGGGAGTCAGGCGTTTTTGCCGCTTAATGATCGGCCGTATTTGGTCGTTGTTGCGCCGGCGGGGGAGCTTGATGAAAGGGCTATTCGAGGGTTCGTTACTCGCGGATGGCAAGGGGTGAATTATGCCAAAGGCGTCTGGCATCATCCGTTGATTGCGCTTGGCGAAGTGAGCGACTTTATTGTTGTGGATCGCGGTGGGGAGGGTAATAACCTCAACGAGATTCAGCTTGATGAATCGGTTTGGTTAATGGACTAAATTTTCGCTCGCGCTCGGAGGTGGGGTTGGGGTGTTGGTTTCTGGCTTAGTGGTCGGGGCTGTGCCGGATTGCCAGGTTCCGAGGTTAGCGGTCTGAGTCAATGCCGGGTTGCTGCTTTCAATGTTAGTGGTCTGCGTGAGTCGGATTTTCTCTTTATCACTGTTAGCCACTGCGCGTGGCGGCGCGTCATTTCTTGGTCCT
>NZ_LMUF01000031.1 GCF_009766085.1 Burkholderia sp. S171
GCTTGACACGGAAAGTCATATCAGAAATGACGTGCCGCCACGCACAGTGGCTAACAGTGATAAAGAGAAAATCCGACTCACGCAGACCACTAACATCTAAAGCACCACCCCGGCATAGACTCCGACCACTAACGCCAGAACTCACCCCTTTAAACCCCCGCCCCAGCCACCTCAAGCCTCCAGCGCGGCCTGCGCACACAACTCATCCGTCACCAGCCCCGACAGCCATTTCCCCTGCAACGCCGCAATCACGGCATCACGTTTTCTCGAGCCACCAGCAAACCCAATAGTCGGCCGCTTCGGCGGTGCATCCAGCCGCAAACTGGTCACACGCTCGCCAGTAGTCGACACCACGCGCACACCTTGCGCATCAATCGGCAAACCGAGCAACTCAGCCACCGCACCGGCCTGCATCATCTCTTCCACTTCGGCGGTCGTGATAAACCCGTCCTCATGCAGTGGGCAATTAATCCCGATATTCCCAATCCCAATGAACGCGACATCGGCGTTCCCAGACAGCGCATCGACAATCCGATACAACCGGTGATTGCACCACTGCTCGCGCTCAGCATGCGTGTCGGCCATCAACGGCGCGGGCAGCATGAAGTGCTTGCCTCCGGTCTTCTCGGAGAGGTGCTGTGCGACGTCATAGCGGTTCGAGGAGCCGTCCTGGGCGATCGCCCCGACCATCGACACCAAACGGTGCTGCGGACGCTCCAGTTGCCCGATTTGCGCCACCACGGCCTTGAGCGTCCGGCCGCTGCTGATCGAGACCACGAGCGGTTTTTCATCGGTGAGATAACGCTCCATCACTTGCGCGCCCGCGACCGCCAGTTTGCGATCCACTTGCTCAGGCGAATCGCCGTCTATGGGCACGACTTCGCACATCGACAAGCCGTATCGCTTCGATAACTTCGCGGCCAGCGCGAGGCAATCTGCAATCCGATGGTCCACGCGCACGCGGATCAGGTTCTTTTCCACCGCGAACGCAACCAGCCGCTGGGCGACGGGCCGCGAGATCTGCAGCTTCTCCGCAATTTCATTCTGCGTATTGCCCGCGACGTAATACAGCCACGCGGCGCGGGTGGCGAGATCGAGTTTTTCGTTGGACTTGGGCACGGTGGCTCGATGTCTGGTCGTTCGTGTCGAATACAAAGAGAATCGCGCGCCATAAAGGCACACGAAAGATCGACATTGTGCACGCTCGGCGCCTGAGGACAGAAACGCTCGGGGCGCCGCTTAAGTCATCACGCAAACCATCACGCGAGCCGCGGACGCGCCGGATCGAACAACGGGCGCACGTGCTGATACAACTCGCGGAAACTCTTCAGCCGTTGCCGCAGGATTGCATGGCGTTCCGCGTTCGGGATGAACTCGTCCTTCACGGGTGGTTTGGCAAGCACCACGGCCGGATCGCCGCCCGCGGCCAGCCAGCCGAGCCGTGCCGCGCCAAGCGCCGCGCCGGTCTCGCCGCCGCCGTGCGTGCGCGTGCGGGTGTTGAGGGCATCGGCTAATAACTGGCCCCAGTACTTGCTGCGCGCACCGCCGCCCAAAAGCGACAGCGCGTGCACTTCCGTGCCGGCGGCCTGCAACGCGTCGAGGCCATCGGTCAGCGCGAGCGTCACGCCTTCGAGCACGGCGTAACCGAGCAACGCGCGATCGGTTGCGTGCGTCATGCCGAAGAACACGCCTTGCGCGTACGGGTCGTTATGCGGCGTCCGCTCGCCGCTGAGATACGGCAGGAAGAGCGGCGCGATCTCGAGCGCGGCGGGTTCCAGCGCGGCGATTTCAGCGAGCAGCGTGGGTTCATCGGTGGAGGTGAGCTTGCAGACCCAGCGCAGGCAGCTCGCGGCCGACAACACCACGCTCATCTGATGCCAGCGATCGGGAATGGCGTGACAGAACGCATGCACCGCGGACGATGGATTCGGCCGGAAGCGATCGCCAACCACGCACAGTACGCCCGATGTCCCGAGCGACAGGAAGCCATCGCCCGGTTCCGTCGCACCAATGCCGACCGCGCTTGCCGCATTGTCGCCGCCGCCGGCCGCGACGATCACGCCATCGCGCAATCCGAGTTCACGGGCAAGCGCGGGCAGCAGCGTGCCGGACGGCTCGCTGCCTTCGGCCAGCGCCGGCATCTGGGCGCGCGTCATGTTGCAGGCGGCGAGCAGCTCGTCGGACCAGTCGCGGCGCGCGACATCGAGCCACAAGGTGCCGGCGGCGTCCGACGGATCGGACACCTTTGTGCCCGTCAGATGCAGCCGCAGATAATCCTTCGGCAACAACACGCACGCCGTCCGATTGAAAATCTCCGGCTCGTTGTGCTGCACCCATAGCAACTTCGGTGCGGTGAAACCGGGCATCGCGAGATTGCCGGCAATCCGATGCAACTCGGACGCGCGTTCGGTCAGCTCGTCGCATTCCTTGTCGCTGCGCATGTCGTTCCAGAGGATCGCCGGCCGCAGCACGCGATCTTCGGAATCGAGCAGCACCGCGCCGTGCATCTGTCCCGACAAACCGATCCCGCGAATCTGCGCGAATTCTTGGGGGAATTTATCGCGTAGAGCGAAGAGCGCGGCGCGCGTGCCGTTCCACCAGTCGAGCGGATTCTGCTCGGACCACCGCGGTTTCGGACGCGAAACGGTGAAGGGCGTACCCGCTGTCCCAACGACACTGCCGTCGCTCGCGAGCAGGAGAACTTTTACTTCGGAGGTGCCGAGATCGATGCCTAAATACATGGACGAACCCTTGATGAAGGCTTAAAGCCGCGGGAAACCGGAGGCGCTAATGTAGCGCCGCTGCCGGTGTTACGCCATTGGCAATAACACCGGACGGGCATGAAGAAGGGCGATTGAGCAGCTCAGGCTCGCTTGGCGAGCCACGTATCGACACGGCCTAGCGCCGCGCGCAGCACGCGTTCCAGATCGGCGCTTTGCGCGAGACTGCCCCAGAGCAGTTTATCGGCCACAAAAGCCTTCACCGGATCGTCTGCTTCGAAGAAAGCGTGCGCGGTGGCGGGGTCCATCACGCCGTCCTGGTACACGTACGGCAGCTTGCCTTCGTGCCAGCGTTCGAGGAAGCGGAAGAACAGCGCGGGCAACATGGCCGTCGCGTTCGGATCGACGTGACGCGCAAAACATTCACGCAGAGTCGGCGCGATAAACCCGGGGATCTTGGAGAAGCCATCGGCGGCGACGCGTTGATTCGTGTCCTGGATATACGGATTGACGAAGCGGTCGATCACCACATCGCGGTATTTAGCCAGGTCGATAGGACTCGGCGACAAGCAAGGAATCACGTCTTCGGTGACGTAGGTTTCGGCGAGCGTGCGGATCTCGGCGTCTTGCGTGCCTTCGTGAATGTATTGATGCCCGACGAGCGTTCCCGCCCACGCGATGCAGCTATGCGTCGCGTTGAGAATGCGGATCTTGGCTTCCTCGTACGGGAGCACCGAGTGGACCATTTCCGCGCCGACGTTTTCCCATGCCGGCCGCCCTGCAATGAATTCGTCCTCGATCACCCACTGGATAAATGCTTCGCCCATGACGGGGGCTTTATCGTCGACACCGGTGGCGGCCAGCACGCGTTCGCGGACATCGGGCGTCGGGCGGGGCGTGATGCGATCGACCATGGCGTTCGGGCAGGACGTATTCGCGATCATCCATTCGCGCAACGCAGTTTCGCCGCGCAATTGCAGGAACTCGAGCATGCCGGCTTTAAAACGGTCCCCGTTGCTGCGCAGGTTGTCGCAGTTTTGCAGCGTCACCTTGCCCGCGTTCTGCTTCATGCGAGCGTCGAGAATGGCGGCGAGCGCGCCGTAAATCGTCGTGCGGGCGCCCTTCAGGTCGGCGGCCAGATCCGGATTCGCCGTATCCAGCTTATGGTGTTCATCGAGGTAATAACCGCCTTCGGTCACCGTGAACGATACGATCTTGCATTCGGGTGCAGCACCCGCTGCCACAAGCGCGTTCAGGTCCGCTGCCCACGGCACGACCTTCGTGATCGAGCGGATGGTTTCATACGCCCGCTCGCCCTGCGGCGTGACGGTTTCCAGCGTATAGGTGCCGTTCTGGGCGGCCAGCGCCTCCAGCACGGCATTCATGTCGCCGCGAATATTGCCGACGGTCAGCGACCAGCGCGTGTCTCCGGATTCAATCAGCTTGTGCAGATACCACGCCTGATGCGCACGATGAAAAGAACCCGCGCCGATGTGCAGGATCACGTCGGCGGCCGCGTGGCTTTCGGTAGTCATGTCGTCCTTCCTTTGAACTGGATGCGCCTCATGCGGTGCCGGGCGCTGTGCTGTGTCTCGTTGTCGTCGAACACGGGGTGGGCGCAGAGCCAAATCCGTGTTGCGTCGATCATTTGCTCGTTCTGTGAGCGAATGATCGTATTCGATTCGATGAAAGTCAAGGCACTGCGCAGCATTTCCGTTTGCGTTTTTGCGTCGATTGTTTGAGTGAGGTTTGAACGCTTCGTCGCGGCTTGAAAGCTATTGCGCTGCACAAAATTCGATTCATTGAGATCTACGCGTTGACGCAATCAAAAAAATATCGGTTAGTGGATTCAATTTCAGTGGTGGATTTGTTGTGTCAGGGATAAGTTTCGGTCGTGGCTCGCACGATGTTTCACGCGGGACGCGGAGCGGCAGACGTCATCCATCGAGCGCGGGCGTATCCATCTATATCCGGCGTTGAAGCCGATCATCCATCGCTTGCAGGCAACCTGATTCATGCAGACACATTTCGATTTCAGCGGACGCTCGGTGCTGGTTACGGGCGCATCAAGTGGCATTGGAAGGACGACGGTTGTTCATTTGCGCGCTGCGGGCGCGCGCGTGGTCGCAGCGGCGCGCAATCAGGAAGCACTGCAAACCCTCGCCGATGAAACTGGCTGCGAGCCCTTGGTTCTCGATGTATCGGATCCGGCGCAGATAGCGCTTGCCTTGAAAGACCTCGATGCCTTCGATGGCCTCGTCAATTGTTCAGGCACGACGGCGTTGGATAAAGGCATCGATTTTTCCGCTGCCGATTTCGATCAACTCATGGCGGTGAATGCTCGGGGCGCGGCGCTGGTCGCACAGCAGGTCGCCCGGGCGATGATGGCCGCAGGGAAGCAGGGCAGTATCGTGAATGTATCGAGTCAGGCGGCGCTGGTGGGGATAGAAGATCACCTCGCGTATTGCGCGTCGAAGTCCGCACTCGACGCGATTACGCGCGTGTTGTGCCTTGAGCTCGGCCCGCACGGGATTCGCGTGAACAGCGTTAATCCGACAGTCACGCTTACGCCGATGGCAATCAAGGCATGGAGCGAACCCGCTAAACGCGATCCGGCGTTGAAGGGCATTCCGCTGGGGCGGTTTGTTGAGCCGGAAGAAGTGGCCGCGCCGATTTTATTTTTGCTGAGTGACGCTGCCGCGATGATTTCAGGCATCGTCATGCCGATCGATGGCGGGTTCACCGCCAGGTGATTTTCAGTTCATAACGGTGGAGGGTAGACGGACACCGGTTCGGGAAATGCCGACGATCCTACCGTCCAATAGGCCCAATCGCGTGCGCTTCGAACGCGGGCCCTTGCACAAAACTCACATCGAATTGCTGGAGCGATTCGAACTGCGCTTCGTCCGCGACGTGGCTAAATATGAGTGGAATCTTTAGCCGGTGCGCATACCCCACCAACGGCTTCACCACGGAATCCCGCAGCGCCGAGCCCGCATCCATCTTGATGAAATCCAGCCGAGCCATATCCGACACGGACATGATCTGCCCGGCGTTGGGCAAATTTCCCGCGACCTTGAACCCGTACTTCTGATAACTCTTCACGAGATACCCGAGGAACGTCCGATGCGCGACCGCCGCCGGCGGCAGCTCGATCACAATCCGCGCCGGATTCAATCCAAACTCGATCAATACCGAAGAGAAGTGCTTGCCGTGATCGTATTTCACGCTCTTCAGCAGACGTTCGTGAACGCGCAGGAACAGCAAGCCCGGCCGCTGCGCGCCAAAGAAATTGAACGCGTGCAAGGCGCGTGAGAGCCGGTCGAGCTCGACCAGCCTCGGGTCGTCGTCGAGTTGCGCAAACGGATCGAACGACGCGCCATCGGCGGTGAGCGTCAGTGCCTGGAAACCCAGTTCGTCGCCGAATCGCTCAGCACTTTCCACCGATGCCGTCAGCGATTGCGGTAACCCTCGCGTGGTGACATCGAAGATAGGCTCATAGGCGCTCGCCAGGCAAAACCCCTCGTAAAACGCGACGGCCGTGCCGGCGCTCGTCCCCTCGCCCATGACAATGCGCGCGCCGGGAAACGGGTAGTCCGCGGCGCGCGAAACGAGTTGCTGGACGGTTGGCGCAATCATGAAGGGGGAGTCTGTGAGAGGTGTAGCGTTGATGGTAGCAGCGCTGCGGGTGGTGCTTTGCACAAAATCCACATATTGATATGAACCGAAATCAACTCCCTGCTTATGCTTAGGGTTAACATTAATTTCACTTAACGTAATTCGTTTTACTATTCGTAATTGAGGCGACAATCTATCAGGAGACGTTCATGGCAGGTGAGAAGGAATTCGCGTCGCAAGCTGACTTGGCGGAAAAGAAGGTGACATTCGAGCGCCTCTCCGAGCACGCGTATGCGTACACGGCAGAGGGCGATCCGAATACGGGCATTGTGATTGGGGACGACGCGGTGCTCGTCGCCGACACGCAAGCCACGCCGGTCATGGCGCAAGACGTGAAAGGTCTCCTGGCCCGTCGTTTCGATGCACATCAGGGAACGTTTTATTTGCTGCGCCCGCTCAGCACATCGCGATGCGCGCTCGTTCGTTAGACGCCCAGGCCGTCCGCGAAGCACTTGCCTGCGTGATGAGGTCCGCCATGCTCGATACCACCTTGCGCCTCGCCGATCCCGATGCCTTCTATGAAGCGCTGATCGATATGCATCGCGACCTTGGCAACGACGAAAGTCAGCTAGTGAACGCGAAACTGATCCTGCTGCTGTCGAACCAGATCGGCGATATGACTGTGCTGCGCGAAGCGATGTCGATGGCGCGCAGCGGCGTTGCGGCGTCCGTTGATGCCTCCGTTCAGGCCTCCGTTTAGGCCTCAACCGCCAGCGTATGAAATTGTAGAAAAGGACAAACCATGAAACCTGAATCGCCCGGCGCGTTCACGAGTCACACCGAGACGAGCCGTCACTATCAGTCGGGCTTCGCCGCCGACTTCGCCACCGAGGCGTTGCCCGGCGCGCTGCCGCTCGGCCGCAATTCACCGCAGCGCGTGGCCTACGGTCTCTATGCCGAGCAACTTTCGGGCTCCGCGTTTACCGCACCGCGCGGGCACAACCGGCGCTCGTGGCTGTATCGGATACGGCCGGCGGCGGTGCATCAACCGTTCACGCAGATTGAAGGTAATGACCTGCGCGCGAAGCTCGTCGCGAACTTCGCCGAGGTGCCGCCCACGCCGCCGAACCAACTGCGCTGGGATCCATTGCCGATGCCCGACGCGCCCACGGATTTCATCGATGGCTGGGTGACGATGGCCGGCAACGGCGCGGCCGAATCCATGCAAGGCTGCGCGATCCATCTCTACGCCGCGAACCGTTCGATGCAGGACCGCTTCTTCTATAGTGCCGATGGCGAATTGCTGATCGTGCCGCAGGAAGGACGGTTATCGATTGCTACCGAACTCGGCCGGCTCGATATAGAACCCTTTGAAATAGCGGTCATTCCGCGCGGCGTGCGTTTTTCGGTCACGCTGCCGGACAATGCCGCGCGCGGCTACATTTGCGAGAACTTCGGCGCGTTGTTGAGGCTGCCGGATCTGGGGCCTATCGGTTCGAACGGTCTTGCGAACCCGCGCGATTTCCTCACGCCGCACGCAGCTTATGAAGACCGCGAGGGTGCGTTCGAACTCGTCGCGAAGATGAATGGTGTTTTGTGGCGTGCGGATATCGGCCATTCGCCGCTCGACGTGGTCGCGTGGCACGGCAACTATGCGCCGTACAAATACGACTTGCGCCTGTTCAACACCATCGGTTCGATCAGCTTTGATCACCCCGATCCGTCGATCTTTCTCGTGCTGCAATCGCAGACGGATACGCCGGGAGTGGATGCCATCGACTTCGTGATTTTCCCGCCGCGCTGGCTCGCGAATGAAGATACCTTCAGGCCTCCCTGGTTTCATCGGAACGTCGCGAGTGAATTCATGGGCCTTGTGCATGGTGTTTATGACGCGAAATCCGAAGGGTTCATGCCCGGCGGATCGAGCCTGCATAACTGCATGTCCGGACATGGGCCGGATGCGGGGACCTTCGAGAAGGCGTCGAACGCGGATACATCGACCCCGGTGAAAGTAGGCGACACGATGGCGTTCATGTTCGAAACGCGGACGCTGATCAAGCCAACCCGCTTCGCTCTGGAAACAGCGCAATTGCAGGCGCATTACTACGAGTGCTGGCAGGGACTGACCAAACATTTCAACCCGGAGCAACGATGAGTTTTTCAACCGGCCGCAACCAGGACGCGCAGGATGCGCATGAAGCGCTTGAAGCAACGCGCGATGCAAGGCTTAAAAGCTGGATCGATTCCGCGAACGATCAGCTCAGCGATTTCCCGATCCAGAACCTGCCGTTCGGCATTTTCACCGATGAAGTCAATCCGCTGCCGCGCGCGGGGGTGGCGATCGGTGACTGGATTCTCGACCTCGCCGTCGTGCATCGAGCGGGGTTGATCGAATGCGAACCGGTGTTCGCGCAGCCGACGCTCAATGCGTTTATCGCATTGGGGCGCGATGCGTGGCGACACGTTCGTGTCCAGGTGAGCGCGCTGCTAACAGTCGGTTGCGATACGCTGAAAAACGATTCGGCGTTACGCTCGCGGGCACTCGTGCCCAGGGCAAGCGCAACGCTGCATCTGCCTGTCAATATCCCGGGCTATACGGATTTTTATTCATCGAGGGAACATGCGACCAATGTGGGTTCCATGTTCCGCGATCCGAAGAACGCGCTGCTGCCGAACTGGTCGGAGATGCCGATTGGGTACAACGGGCGCGCTTCATCGGTGATCGTGAGTGGTACGCCGGTGCGCCGGCCGAGCGGCCAGATCAAGCTGCCCGATGCTGAGCGGCCAGTGTTCAGCGCATGCCGGAAGCTGGATATTGAGTTGGAGACGGGGTTTATTATCGGCGCGGGGAATGCGTTGGGCGAGCCTATTGATTGCGAGGATGCGGAGTCGCATATCTTCGGCATGGTGTTGCTCAACGACTGGAGTGCCCGCGATATCCAGCAGTGGGAATACGTGCCGCTCGGGCCGTTCAACGCGAAGGGTTTCGCGACCACGATCTCGCCGTGGATCGTTACGCTCGATGCACTTGAACCGTTCCGTGCAGGCACGCCGTTGCAAGAACCCGAACCGCTTCCGTATTTGCGCCACGCCGGCAATCATGCATTCGATATCGAACTCGAAGTGCATCTGCGGCCGGCGCTGGCTGAGTCGGCGACGAAGCTCACGCGAACCAATTTCAAGCTGATGTACTGGTCGATGGCGCAGCAACTCGCGCATCACACGGTGGCGGGTTGCAATACGCGCGTGGGCGATCTGATGGGTTCCGGCACGATCAGCGGTCCGACGCCGGATTCATGCGGAAGCTTGCTTGAGATGACTTGGAACGGGCAGCGCCCGATTGCGCTGGAGGGGGGCGGCGAGCGCAGGTTTATTGAAGACGGCGATGAGTTGATGCTTACCGGGTGGTGTCAGGGTGAGGGGTATCGGGTGGGGTTCGGCGAATGCCGAGGGGTGATTTTGCCTGCGCGGTAAAGGGCTGCGGTTCGGTTTTGGGTTAGTGGTCGGAGTGCTAGATTTCAAGGGTAGCGGTTGGGGTCAGTGCCGGGGTGGTGCTTTCGACGTTAGTGGTCTGCGAGAGTCGGATTTTCTCTTTATCACTGTTAGCCACTGTGCGTGGCGGCACGTCATTTCTTGGTCCTTAGCGACAAAGAAACGAAGCAAAGAAAACGCTTTCAACCACGCTACCCTAAGTGTCCACAGCGTGCAGTTCCCATTCATAGGTGCCCCAAAAGCACGGTGCTCGCCAGAGCGGAGAATGTGTGAACCCCTCCTTCTCCGAACACGGGTTCTGACACGCTTCGCCACCAGTGATTGAACCCGCTCAATGAGCACCCCGCGCTATCCGCGTGAACCACCCGTCAAATCAGTACGCAGAACGAATCACACAGATTACCCACCAAGAAACTAAGCCGCAAAAATGGGTGAGGCCGTCACGACGAAAAACGACCGAATAGGTCACGAATCAGTCCGCCAAGACATGAAGCAGCAATACGCGCGATGCCATGACAGTGGCCTGGGGAAATGACCGCTCAGAGCACTCAACCAGCACATCACGAAATGGGGCAAAAAAATGCGGGTAGGGCTGTGCTGACCGTGGGCGTGTTTGATTTTGCCCGAGAGCACTGGTGGCGAAGCGTGTCTATGTCGGGATTCGCGAGAAGGAGGGTTTCAAACATCCGTGGCTCTTGCGAGCACCGTGCTTTTGGGGCACCTATGAATCAAAACCGCACGCTGTGGACACTTAGGGTAGCGTGGTTAAAAGCGTTT
>NZ_LMUF01000032.1:0-94524 GCF_009766085.1 Burkholderia sp. S171
GGGGTCACGGAAGCGGCAGGAAAGCTGCATGACGCCGGTCTGATCCATCACAGCCGTGGTTGCATCAAGGTGCTCGATCGGGCCGGTCTGGAAGCCCGTGCGTGCGAATGCTACGGCATCGTCAAGCGCGAGTTCGACCGCATGCTGCCGCGCGTGCGCCAGGCTGAGGAGGTTTGCTAAGAGTTGTTCTGTTGTGCGGATCGGCGAATGAGTGGGAAGGGCGGGGGAGCCTTCTCTCGTTGCCGAAAATGTAGGACCGCGTTTCGATCGGATAGCCAAATTCGTGTAGTAAATGCGATGGTGCGAGCGGCGGTTGGAACTATACGTTGCTGCCGGCGACAACCGTGACGCCAGCAGACGACTGCTGCGCGGGCGCCTCGCAGCGCGCGAGATCGTCGTCGTTTCCGGTGCCACGGGCGCGTAGGGCACAGCCGCCGTACTGCTTGCAGTGGCGATGGGTGCTCACGCGTGATCGCTGTCGGACGGAATGCGGCTGCGCTAGATACGCTGGCGAATGCGGGACGCGGTCGCGTCACGCCGGTCGCAGCCACTGGCGACAGTGCGGCCGACGTTGAGATGATCCGCGCCGCGTCACACGGCGGTGCCGACATGGCCTTCGATATGGTCCGCGGCGCGCGACCCGAACATGACGCTTGCGGCCCTACGCAGCCTCGTCCCGGCGGCAGGCTGGTTCTGATGGGTAGCATGGCTGTGCCGGTGTCACTTCCCTATACCGAAGTGATGTTGAATAGCGGGGAGATTCTCGGCCATTTCATGTATCCGCGCGTCGCTTACCGGCGCCTGCTCGCGCTCATCGGGACCGGCGAACGCGACATGAGCGTGATCCGGCCCGTGACCTTTGCATTGCGAGCGTTGCCCGATGCAATAGAGCGGGCAGCGGCGGCGACCAATTTCGAATGCGTCGTCATTGAACACAAGCAGTGAACCCCGTGCGAGAGGAGAATTGCATTTCCACGGGCCGGCGTTGAACTCTCGCAGAAGATCATCCGTTCATGGCAGGTGCATTGTCCCGTTCGGTCATTGACCGGCGAGGTAAGCATTCATCGCCGGCAGTGCGTCTTTACCGTCAAACGTCTTGACCCCGGCAAGCCACTCGGCGAGGACGCCCGGATTGCGCTTCAACCACTCACGCGCCGCAACGTTAGGCTCTTTCTTCTCGGTGGTGATCGACTGCATCACCTCGCTCTCGAGCGACGGCGTAAATTTCAAATTCGCCACGAATTTCCCGGCATTGGGACAGCGCGTCAGATAGTCGGGCGGTACCATCGTATAGACCTTCGCCTCGCCTTAGTTCGGTCCGAAGACCGCATCGCCGCCGCTCAAATAATTCATCTTCAGCTCGATGTTCATCGGGTGAGGGTCCCAGCCAAGGAACACCACCCACTTCTTGCTGCGGACCGCGCGATTCACTTCGACCAGCATGCCTGCTTCACTCGATTCGACCAGCTTGAAGTCCTTAAGGTCGAACTGATTGCTATCGATCATCTTTTGCACGAGCACGTTGCCTGCACCGCCGGATCCCAAACCGTAGATCCGATGATCGAGCTTGTCGCCGAACTTCGCGATATCCGCGAATGATTTGAGGCCTGCATCGTAGACGTAAGACGGCACGGCAAGCGTGTACTTCGCGCCGGTCAGGTTGGGCTCGCTGAGTACTTTGATGCTGCCGCTCTTGATGAACGGCTCGGCGACGCCATCCATTGCCGGTCGCCAGTCGCCGAGGAAGACATCGATCTGTTTCATTTTCACGCCCGTCAGCGCAATCGGCACCGACGCGATTGTTTTTGTCGGCTGATAACCAAGGCCAGTGAACACCGTCGATGCCAGCGCCGTGGTCGCGGCAATATCGGTCCAGCCGATATCGGCGAAATGGACCGGCCGGCAGACCGCCGGGTCCTGAGCGTAAGCGCTTGCGCTGCAGCAAAGAATCGACAACAAACCGGTGAAACGTGTGGGGGCGTTCATTCTGTGTTCTCCAACGAGGGACAGAAACCGTAACGAAAACGGGTCGATCCGGCGAGCCGGCGTTCGTTTTTCGAAGCAGCTCATCCAGGTGCGACAAGCTCAATTCCGAGTCGTTGGGCGATGCCCGACGAGCGCTTCCTAGCGGCTTAAACGCCTCGGAGGCGTTTGTGTGACGCTTCAGCCAACACCGGGCGGCCTGAGAAGATCGCGTGCTTCGGCGTCGTGATAGGAGTTGGTGCCGCGGTAGTAGCGCTTCGAGGCGTCCTCCATCGGCTGAAAGTCCCAAGGCGTCACACGTCCTGTCGTCAACGATTGATAAACCAGACGTCGCCGACGCTGGCTGCTCAGCACCTCTTCCTTCAGTCCGGCAAGATTCCAGCGCGCGGCCACCTCTCCAAGAAATTCCTCCACTAGCGCAAGATAATCAGGATGACCAACGAGATCATTGAGTTCGTCCGGATCGGCTTCCATGTCGAACAACTGGGGAGGATCGTGGTCCACGAAGTTGAACTTGTAACGTCCCTTGCGGAGCATCACGTAAGGCGCGGCCACGCCTTCAGAGAACAGTTCGCTCACTGCAATCCGCTCGGGGTCTTCCGCCGAGAGAAGCGGTAGCAAGCTCTGGCCGTCCGGCGCTTCGGGATAGCCGCGCCAGTCGCCTCCGGAGGCGATGTCGACCAGCGTCGGGAGGATATCGATGAGACTGCAGTTCGACTTCACCCGCTGTCCTTCCGGTACACCGGGGCCGGCCATGATCAACGGGATGCGCGATGACCAGTCATAGAAGCTCATTTTGTACCAGAGGCCGCGCTCGCCGATCATGTCGCCGTGATCGGCGCAAAGAATGACGACCGTGTTGTCCATGAGGCTTGCACGGGTGAGCGCCTCCAGCACTTCGCCTATGCGCTCATCCACGTACGAGATGCTGCCGTAATAACCATGACGCGCGCGACGGATATCGTCGTCGCTCAGACCAAGCTCGCCGCGATCGTATTGCTCCCACAAGCGCCTGCTGTGCGGGTCGCGTTTTTCCGGCTCGATGAAGGGCACGCGCGGCAGATCGATTTCTTCATCGCTATAGAGATCCCAGAAACGCTTGGGCGTCACGTACGGGTCGTGCGGATGGGTGAACGAGGAGACCAGCAGGAACGGGCGATCATCGTCTTCGCGTGCCCAGTCAAAGATTTTCCGGGTTGCGTGGAAGGCCACCTCTTCATCAAAGTCCTGCTGGAGCGAACGCTCGGCAATGCCCCCGCCGTGCACGTTCTTCATGTTGTGAAACCAGTCCATCGTGCGCCAGGGATCGTCCCAATCGGCTGTCCAATTGAAATCCGATGGGCAAATGTCCGTGGTCACGCGTTCTTCAAAACCGTGAAGCTGATCAGGGCCGATGAAGTGCATCTTGCCGGAGAGGCACGTGCGATAACCCATTAAGCGCAGGTAGTGGGCGAACGTCGGAATGTCGGCGGGCAACTGCGCGGCGTTGTCCCATGCACCGATGTTCGAGCAACGCTTACCGGTCATGAATGCGAGTCGGGCAGGCGCGCACAACGGAAAATTTGTGTAGCAGTTTTCGAAGACCGCTCCACGTTTTGCAATGGAGTCGATGTTCGGCGTCTTGACCACGTTGTGGCCATACGCATGAAGGGCTCGTGCACTGAGCTGGTCGACCATGAGGACGACAATGTTGGGCCTGCGTGCCATGGCGTTCACACCCGCGCTGCGAATGGGGTCAGCCAACGACACGTGGCGGGAGCGAAGCCTGCGGGTGATGTCATCATTTTCTCCAGTTAAATCGATTCAAGGAATAGTCGATCGGCGCGGGATGGCAACGTCATGCAACCGCCTGCGACGATGGATGATTGACGTAAAAAAGTCGATGTCAGCCAGCTCCGAGAAACCAATTTAACCAGTCATAAATACGCAGCTTGATGTTTTGCGACACTTCGCGCGTTCACGATTGTCTTATGCGTTCCTGCAACAACCCCACTTCGACATACGTCGTGTAGCCGAGGGTGTGCGTAGCTGATCGGCGGCGCGAACTAGCTCGCTCTTGCACCGCGTGCTGAGCATCTCGTAGTGGGATTTGATCTGTCGATGGTTAGCGGCTTTGCAGGCCGCCATGAGCAAGTCGAGAGGCATCGGCGTGCTGTGCGAAGGAGCGCATTTGGCGGACGCGCTTCCTAGGCCACGTCGGGAACGGCCACACCCGCACATGATTCGGCCGCGCTGACGGCCTTGGAACGCTCGCCGCCTCCGCACGATGTCCAGAGGCGGCTTCTTACGTAGCTGGACGCAAAGATTTTCCGGACCGGCGGTCGCACTGGAAAAACCGTGCGGGCCATACTTGCCCGATTCACGTAATGTGATGCAGTGAGTTGGCCAAAGCGAAGACCGGCGATTTTATCTGGCGCAGGCATCCGCATTGACCACCATGCTGAATCAGATCAGAGCAACACGGCTTGCCGCAAGAGTTCCAAGGCTTTCATTTCGTCCAGACGACCCGTACGCGCCTTGCCCGCGAGCGTCTTGATGAGCGCCTCGGCTATCGGCTCAATACCTTGCAGATCGTCCAGACTCGTCGCCGAAGTCTGGTTGCGCGCCTCTGTGGCGACCTGCGTGGAGGATGCGGGCGCGAGCCGCTGCCGAACAGCGGAGTGCGGAACGTCGTTATCGACAGCTTGGTGAATCACCGGTTCGGCGGCGGACGGGACCGCTTGGTCTAGTTGCCCTGTGACCACATTCGCCTCAGCGGTGACGCCTGTCGAAACGCCTGTGCTATCCGCATCAGGAAGTAGGGCGAGTCGAGCGCCCGCAGTTTTCGTCTTCGCACCCGCAGGTTTCTTCGCCGCTGTCGCTTTTGGCTCAATCGCAGGCGGCAGTTCTTGCTGAGCAGACGCATTGTGACGCGACGGGGGAACAAGCACATCCGACACCGACGCAGGGATGTCCGTGACAGATTGCGGAACGTCCAACCAGCCAGTCGGCAAACCAAGGCGTTCGGTGAACCGGTTTGCTTCGGCATCGTCCATCCGTTTCTGTCCATAGAAACGATTGGCCATGTTGGAGTCGCTGATTTCCATCACAACGCCGAGCCGCACCTTCGATCCTTTGCGGGACGTAAGCACGTGCAAGTTGGCGCGACGAATGTTTTCCAACGCTGCGATGTCGTTCAGCGGCAAGGATTGCTGAGTCCCCGACTTTGAAGACGCTTTGACCTTTGCCGGTGCCGATTTTGTCGGGATTGCCGTGGCAGGCTTCGCGGCCGTAGCGTTGTTCTTCGCGACGGTCCTTGGCGACCCGACAGGTGTCTTCTTTGGCATTTCTGGTTCTCTGGGCGAGCGATCGGTGAGAGTAGCGTGGTGATTAGCCTGTGTAGCAGGAGCCGGCGTCAATACTTGCTCGTACGCAATGTCCGGTTCGGCGTTCGCATGAATGAAGTCAAGGGGTGACCTCAATCGACTAATGGTCTCAGGTGTGAGGACAGGATTAGGTTGATCGAAAAATCCATCCGGAAGCCCAAGTGTCGTTTCGATATGAAAGGCTGTCTCAGGTGTGAATCTCTCGCCGTTCACCAATTCGGCTACGCGCGTCAAGTTGGAGTCGAGTCCCAGTGCGATGTTTTCTGCGCCTACTGCATCTACCAGCAACTTGAACGAACGTGTCTTGAAGATGGAAGCCGTTTGGACCGGGTCTCGAGTAGGTGGAGCTTTTACGTATGGCTTGTTCTGTCGATGGGATGTCGCTTTTGCAGGTTGGCGTGCTTGACGCTGGCCTTTGTCTCGAGATCCCGAGTATCGCCCGTGTGCTTGACTCATAAAGTGGGGCTCCCCGCCGTGAAATCACTATCAGTTCGCGCATTATAGGCGAGGGTGTACTGATAGCGGACTTGCCGACGGCAACGCGCCATTCTGTGTTGGTCAGATCACGAGCACAGCTGAGTTTTGCACGACACAGTTCGCTGTGGCCTTATGCGTAATACCTCGGCATTCCCAACGGAGACTTACTGGCCCGTCGAACGCAGCGCGTGACAAGTCGGTGAAGCGTCGCACGCAGGCCACGACGGAGCCGCAACGACGTAGATTGCCGGCTGTGATTTTCGTGTCCAGACAAACGGTGGTGTGGCAGCGATCCCGCGCAGCAGGTATGTTGAGCACGCCTTCAGAGTTTTCCGGCGCTAGAGGGAAGTCGACGAAATCCAGTGGCAGCTATTGGAACCTCGTTAACACACAAATCGACTTTGGATGGAGGGGAGGAAAGGGCAGATCAGGGCGGTGCTTTCCGCTGGGAACACAGAAACAGCACCTTCCTATGGAGTTGGAATATCTTGCGTAGGGGTGAGGCGAGGCAAATTCGCAAAACTGCGCCTCGCTCATTTTCACCGGAATCCCGCGTCGCGACTGGTTTTTCATCCTGTCGAGACCCACGAAGGATCGGGATTCCAGCTATCTCGCCCTATTGGCAAGAGTCACGCCCAAAGGCGATCAGACAGTTTCAGGTGTCGAAGAAACCTGCAACCAGCTGTTCGCCTTTGCCACCTCTTTTTTCGCAGGTTCGCGATAAGCGTGGTCGAGCGTCATGCGTAGATAGTCATAGCTCTTGCGGATCGCGTTACGCACCCTGGTGATCGACTCCGGCGCAGGATTGGTCCCAAGCAGTGTCGCGATGATGTCGAGTGCCATCCACGGATGCTCGTCGTCATAATGTGCATGCACGTGAAGCCACCGCATGGCCGATTTGCGGATCGGTTCGGGGAAAGTAAGTGCATAAGTATCTTCCGAGCACACCATGCAGGAGAATTCGCCCGTTGCACCCTCGACCGCATAGTTCGTGGCCGCCATGGCCACGGCGAGGTCGTCAATCACGCTGACGTGCCCGCACCAATGCGCAAGCGCGTGCATTTCGCTCGGCACTTCCTTGTTCAGGACTTCGTGCATCGTGAGTCCCGACGCCGACGCCCACTGAAGCCAATGCTTCGCGTGCATGTTTTCGACGCGGATGTTTTGAATGAGATACGAACGCGCCATGGTCTCGCCCCGCGACGTGCCAAATCGGGCCTTCATCAAGTTCGACGCCATGAATTGCGGGAACTGCTCGATCACCGGGAAAAAACCGGCCAGGAAGCGATGTGTGCTTTCAATGTCCAGCGTTGCGTCTTTCATTGCTTTGCAGAATGGGTGGCTAAGTGCCAGTAACTTTTGTTCTTCGCAGTCTGCAACGACGCCCTGCAGCCATTCCGGATAACTTTTAATGTCTTTCAACTCACCGGACCGGATAAATTCAGTGCTCATAGGTTCATCTCTCTGGAGGGGCTCACACTTTTCGACGACGCCCCCTGGCGAAGTCGGATATCCGGGTGGACAGGGCGATGCGAGCTTTGCAGAGATAATGTATCAGTAATATGAATCTACGAACATTCTTCAAAAAAATAATAAAAATGATATTGTTCAGACAATAAAAGCCTCAGCAAATCGAATCCCGGCCGAGCAAAATAATTGCTATTTTTTATGTGAGCAGTGTCGGCTCAACGGAATTCAAGCGCTGTGGCTCGGCCCAGGGAGAAGGGCGTCCAATAAAATAACCTTGCGCATAATCGACACCATACTTCTTCAGCAATTCTATGATGTCTGCGTTTTCAACATATTCTGCAATAGTTTGACATCCTAATGAATGGCCGATGTCATTTATCGCGATAACCATCTCCTGACTGACGGTGTCTTGAGGCAGGTTCTTGATGAATGCGCCGTCAATCTTCAGGTAGTCGACCGGAAGATGTTTGAGATATCCGAACGAGGACATGCCGGCGCCAAAATCGTCCAACGCGAAATGGCAACCCAGAATGCTTAGTTCATTCATGAAGTGCACAGCGGACAAGAGGTTGCCAATTGCCGCTGTTTCGGTGATTTCGAAGCACAACAAGCCGGCAGCAATACCATTTTCCCTGATCTGTTCGACCACGTAGTGCAAGAAACGCGAGTCGCCAACAGAAGCACCGGATAGGTTGATTGCATACTCGCTATATTGCTTGGCCGGAGTGCGTGAGAGTGCACGTAACGCTGTGCGCACGACCCAGCGATCTATAGCGGTCATCAGGCCGTAGCGTTCGGCCGCAGGTATGAACTTGTCGGGCGTGATGGCCGGGCCGCCTTGCGCGTCGATCATGCGGAGCAGCAACTCGACCTTATTCAAGCCGCCTGTCTGCTGGTCTCCCGTATGAAGGTTGCGAATCGGTTGCGCATAGAGACAAAACAGGTCGTGTTCGAGCGCATGCTTCAGACGTCTAGCCCAAGACGCTTCGTTAGCGTGCGTGGCAAGGTCGCTATCATTCAGGTCAGCCTCTTGAATGCGATCTCTGCCTCGCTCCTTGGCAACGAAGCAGGCAATATCAGTCAGGTGCATCGCCGATTCTGCGGTGATGTCCGGCTCGTCCAGAACCAGAAGCCCAATGCTCAGACTTGTCTTGAACTGCTGCGCCTCCCATTGATAACAGAACGTATTCGCCGAGCGCAGGAGCTCGTCGGCCAGTGCCATGGCTTGCGCCCGATCGTATCCTCTTAACAATGCACCGAATTCATCGCCTCCCAGCCGCCCAAAGGTGTCCCCTGCACGGAAGATTCCCGACAGATGAGTCGAGATTGCGCAGAGCATGCCATCGCCCGCAGCATGACCGCAGGTGTCGTTGACGATCTTGAAGCGGTCGAGATCAAACACTAGCAACACGTCACACACCGCGGCATTGACGTGCCTCACCTCAGCGAGTGAAGCAGCGAGCTGCCGTTCAAACTCCAGGCGATTGACCAGGTCGGTAAGGCTATCGTGCGATGCTTGCCACGCGAGGCTTCGTATGTACTCCTTCTCGCGTGTCATGTTGCGAAGGATGATCACATAACCCTGATGCCCGTCGTTTGAACCGCCCAGGTCACTCAGGTAAAAAGGCGATCCGGTGATGCGCGACACCACGGCCCTGACATTGACTTCGACGCCGCCTTGAGAGACAAGGATCATCTCGACGAACTGGTCGTCGAGATCATCCCCTAGCAAGCCGTCGCTAGCGAGCTTGGCGAGAATTTTCTCCGGTTCGCGCGAGCGTTCGTACAGCAGGGAAAAAGCATCGGAAAACGGGCGCCCCAGACACCAGGCGCTGGTCGTGCACAGGATCCGTTCTGCTGCGGGATTGATGAACTCAATCTCTCCCGAGAGACTTGTCGCAATCACTGCCTCTCCGATCGAGCCCAGCGTAGCCTTGGCTCGCGCCTCGCTGCGCCGCAACGCCATTTCGGTAAGCCTGCGCTGAATCACCAGTCGGCGGACATGCCACACAGTGAGCAGCATCAGCACGGTCGCGGCCCAGAGATCGACCATGAGCAGCAGCCACGCGACCTTGCGAAACGTCGCACTCAACTCGTAAGAAAAGCCCCGGGAGAGCGGCGCAACCTTCTCATTGATCTGAAAAATTTCCTCTTGCAGCTCCACGAGTTCGGCATCAGCTTCCGACCGCTCAGAAAACCGGCGATGAAGCTGACCCGCGACCTGTTGCAGCTTGTCCATGTGAACGTCGCTGAGCTTCCAGAGATCCATCGCATCCTTGAGGTAGCTGACATGGCGGAAGATGCGATACACCCATGCAGCACTCACCACGTCCGAGCGGGCGAAGCCGCCCATGACCAGTTCGTCTTGCGCCGTGTGCATATCTGTCTTCGTACGGTCAAGAATGTCACGCGCCCGCCTCAAGTGCAGGAGCCCGCCCATTGCCTCAGCGTGCCGCTGATACAGCACTTCATCGCCGGTTTCTGCATAGAGGTGCAGGAAAAACGTCGCGTCCTTTTCGCCTTTTGACCAAACGCTTTCGGCGCCGATATAGGCGCGCAGCGACGACATGATGTCGATACTGACGACCGCCAAAGTGACGAGAATCAGTATTACGACCAGGAAGGGCCACACAAGGCGGATTACCTGATTGGCATCGCTATGGGGCACATGTTTAATGCGCATGAATGTGTTCCGTTAGTACCTCGCTTCGCTTTCCTGAATGCGATAGCAACGGCGTCGGCTGGGCCGACGTCGATCCTTTTCGACGGGATCAACGTCAGCCCAGCTTCGAAAAAGCTATCTATCCAGGACGCGGCAGCGACGTCCAACCTGCTAGTTGCCGTTCAGAATTCTGGGAGCGGCCGCCTTTTTCTCGGTAATGCGTAGACGATTTGGCCGTCGATTCGGCGCAACCTTTATGTAGAACGTCATATTTCAGGAATTCTTTAGCCCGGCGGTTGATCGGCCGCGCTCGGTCTCACAGACGCTGCTGCCGGAACGTGCCACAGCTGATCGCCGGGTTTAGATCGAAAGCCGCGTAGAAGGGACTATCGCGCCGGTTTTGATGGACTTGAGCAGCCGCATGAATTTCCGGTTGATATCTTCTATCTCGACCGGATCGATCACAGGATTGCTTCGAATGATCCGTGACACCTCGTGTTGCCGGGCCCGGGTCATGACCCACAGCAGACGCTCGGAAATCGCACGATCGGTCGCTGCGAGAAGCATTTTGGCAAGGTCGGAGGGGTCGAAAGCGTCGACCGTGTCGAAGAGCGTGCGGTCGTCGATGAATTCAATGTCGGCGAGCGACTCGTATTCGCTGGTCGACCGCGGAGGCTTTTTCGAACTGGCGGGGACGTCTTTATCTTCGCGAGACAGCTTGTCGAGCAGTAGTTGTCTTTCGATACCGATAAGCGCGTCGAGGTTCGTCAAGCCGGCCTGTTCCAGTTCTGTCACGATCGAGATGCCCAGGCTATGGTCCGCGATCCGCTGCGCTGATTCGATGATTCGCGCCGGGTTGAAAGCGACGACTTGCCGCTCGGCGGCGGCGCCAGCGGTGGAAGAGGTTGCATCCTCACCAAAGTTCCCACGCGCCGTTTCAAACGCGATCAGGTTCAACGTTTCCATACGTTTAAGCATGGCCACGATATGCATGCGAGGATGGCCGATTATGGCCTGGCATTGCTTGAAGACATCGGCGAACGAGATAGACACATGCTCCGGATTCGGATGACGGCTTGCGTCGTGACTTTCGGCCCGCGCCATCAGACTCAGCAAGTTGGCATAGGAGACGATGCCATGCGAAGGATCGACATTCGTGTTCGCCGGGAGAATTTCGTCGACGCGTTTGTTCCTGCGGATCAGGCTACGCATCAAGTGGCGAAGCACGGGCGATACGCGCTCCAGTTCGACTTCGACCGCCGTTGGGTCGATGACGATAAGCCGGCAAAAGCTTAGGGCTCTAGCGGTCGTTCCGCGCGGCTCGGACCGCAATAGCGCGCATTCGCCGAAGCATTCGTCTTTCCCCAGGATCGCAAGCACCACGCGCTTTTCATCGGATTTGGTCGAGATCTCGATCTTGCCTTCGGCGATGACGTAGATGCAGGCGTTGCCCGCAAACCCTTCCGAGTAAACGACTTCGCCCGCCGCGACGGCCCGAAATTGTGGTGCTTTTTCTTGGTGCAATGTACCCCCCGCTATTGCCGCTTATGTCGCCTGACCCGACGTTATCGATCGGGGCGGCAAACTTGTGTCGGAGACAATCGTCTTCTACAAGGGGTAACGGCATTTATTCACCACCCCTTTAATTGCAGATGGGATATTTTTTCGACAATCGGTCAGTCGGGAATTTTGGGTCAGCGTAGGTGAGGTTCGGTAAGGTTGGCCGTACGTTGCTGTCGTTTGAAGTTTCGATAGCGTCTAGCAGGACGACGGGCCGCTATGACTCGGGCAGGGGCGGTATCGCGCTGTAACAGCAGAGGGAAGGGCCCCGACGTTATCTACCTTGGAACCTTGTTTGCGCGCCACGATGCCCCTGACGATCACACGCCCGGTTTTCGCTAGTGATCAACTCAGTTCAACTTGCCGATGCCCGAATCGCGCAGGACCTTGGTCCACATGTTTGTGTCGTCGTGAATACGTTGTTGGAGCTGACCCGGTGTGCTGGTCTCAAGCGTGATGCCGCGTGCCGCCGCGAAGGCCTGAAGATCTGGTGCGGCGAGTGCCTTGACAAGCGCGTCATGCAACTTTTGAACAACGCTTGCGGGCGTGCCGGCGGGTGCGAGCAACGCATGCCACGTTGTCATGACATAGCCCGGCACCCCCGCTTCCGTCATGGTCGGCACATCCGGTAATGGACCGAGGCGCTGTGTTCCCGTCACTGCGAGCGGCCTGACCGTGTTCGCCTTGATGAAGCCGAGGGAACTCGACAAGCTGCCGAACACCATATCGGCTTCGCCGGTCAGTACCGGAAGGGCTGTATTGCCCGCGTACGTGATGTTGACGGTCTGAGTGCCCGTGCGCGCCATGAACAGCATATTCGCGAGATAGAGAGGACTGCCGACACCCGCGGTAGACACATTGAGTTTGCCCGGATGCTCTTTGGCGTAGGCGACCAGTTCTTGCAGGGATTTGGCAGGCACCTTCGGATTGGCAACCAGTACGAAGCCAGCCTCCGCTATCAGTGAAATCGGTGTGAAGTCTTTGTCGACGGAGTACGACAGATCCCGATACAGAATCGGATTCACCGTCAGTTGAGTGCCGAGGCCCCGCAGCAGCGTATATCCGTCTTTCGGCGAATGAACGACGAGTGCCGCCGCAATATTCGTCTTTAAGCAGTTGATGAACTCCACTTTGGTTGTTTTGGTATCTAATCGCGTCGACGCTAACATAAACCAAAGGAGTGTTGTCTGCGTTCGGAACGCATAGGCTAATTCGCTCACGTCCAGCAATGGAGTATCAATTGGGTAGCCTTAGTCGGAAGCGCAACTGCCGTTCAAGAGGCTGAAAGCTATCGCGTCACATCTCGACTCTACCGGTTTCCGCCGATCACCGTCCGCGACCGGGTCGAACACTGCACAAATTCGCTCCAAGCGCGGCTGACATGGATTGGCTTTTATCGTGCATCGTCAACCACGCGCTACTTACGTACATCTAATAATCTAATAGTCGTTGGCGCTAACCTGAAACGTGGATGTACGAGCGTAACGGTCAAAGGAATAAGAGCCTACGCGTGTAAGAGAGGTGCCTATGGCGCGAACGGGTGCTTCCTTAGCTGGCTTTCGAAGGCGGGTTTCCCGCCCATCCATCTCGGCCGGTGTCATTGCGCTAGCGCCCGCTGTCGCCGCCAGCGTCGTCAACTCGGTCGACTGGGTTCGTGCCGCAAAGCTGAATCAT
The DNA here is from genome assembly GCF_009766085.1 of Burkholderia sp. S171. GTDB lineage: Bacteria > Pseudomonadota > Gammaproteobacteria > Burkholderiales > Burkholderiaceae > Caballeronia. Next base: position 13,192 of record NZ_LMUF01000032.1, read on the forward strand.
GTTAATAGGCAAATTAAGTATCTTTACGGGTCCCTCTAATCCGGGTTAACCAAAAAAGGGGTAAACACTATCGTACCGTGAAGTCCACTCAAACTGCATGGAGCGGGTATCGGCGGAACAACAGTGCGGTAGACCACTTAACTTTCATTATTCTCCTGACATATTCATCTTGGTTCCGTGCAAATGTTTTTATAATGCGTTCGTGGAAATATTCTTATACCGAATCTACGCCCGGTCGATATTGATTCGCCACGTTCCATCGGTTGATATTTTCACGGCATTAAATGCCTGATAGGTCGACCGATTGTGTCAGGCTTTAATTTTGTATGCCGGGCGGCCCTGTAGCCAAAGCGGTAATTGAGCCCTGGAGGAAGACATGTCGCACCGGCATCCCGTTGTCACACTGCTTATACCTATCCTTATCCCCGTCGCGGCCTGTTTCTGGGCGCCTTTAACGCAAGCGGCTGGCGTGCTTCCGCAAGGCGGCCAGTTCGTGGGCGGCAGCGGCAAGATCACCAGCGGCAGTTCCGGACTCAACATCTCGCAGACAAGCGCGCGTGGTGTGATCGACTGGAATAGCTTTTCGATTGGTGCGGGGCAACACGTCACGATCAACAATGGCTCGGGCGCGACGCTGAACGTTGTCACAGGTAACAGTTCTTCGTCGATTAACGGACTGCTGAGCGGGACCGGCAGCGTATACCTGATCAATCCGCAGGGCGTGCTGGTGGGGCCAACCGGCGTCATCACGACCGGTGGCCGCTTCGTTGCGTCGACGCTGGGCATATCCACCAGCGCGTTCATGAATGGCGGGTCGTTAACGTTCAGCGGCAATGGTAAGGGCACCGTCGTCAATCTCGGCGCGATTAGCTCTACCGGCGGCGATGTATTCCTGATCTCGCGCACGACAGTCTCGAACCAAGGCACGGTGACGGCGGCTAACGGAACGGCTGAGCTTGCGGCCGGTAGCCAGGTTCTGCTGCAGGATTCGTCTTCCGGGCCGCAGGTATTCGTGCAAGCCGGCAGCAACGGGCAGGTGCTCAACTCGGGCACGATTCGGGCGGCGCAGATCAATCTGCAAGCTGCGGACGGCAACGTGTACGCGCTTGCCGGAAGTCACAGCGTGCTGCGCGCGACGGGCACAGCGTCGCGCGACGGCCACGTCTGGCTGGTCGCGAACACCGGCAATGTCAACGCACAAGGCACCATCGATGCAGCGAATGCAGGCGGCAGCGGCGGCACGGTCGACATGAGCGGCAAGACGCTGAATGTCCAAGGCGCGACTGTCGATGCGGCACAGTGGAATTTGAGCGCGCCCACCTTCACGATCGACGCGGGGACGGCCAGCGCACTCGCGCAGAACCTGTCGCGCGGAACGTCAGTCGATGTAACGACAACGGGCGCCGGTCGCGCCAGCGGCGACCTGACCGTATCGTCAGGCGTCAGCTGGAAGGGCGCTGCGTCGCTTGCGCTGAACGCCTATCACACGGTCGACGTCGGGCAGCATGTCACCGTCGCCAATTCCGGAAGCGGCAATCTGACGTTGCGTGCGGATGCCGCCGGAATCGACAATCGTGGCAGCGTAATCAACGCCGGCACGATCGACTGGTCGAAGAGCACGGGCATCGTCTCTGCGCTTTACGACATGAAGGGCAGCTGGCAACCCGGCACGATCCGAAGCAATGGCGCGTGGAGCGCCGCTCCGTTTAGCGGACTGCTGACGCAGGTCACGGCCTATCAACTCGTGAACACGCTCGCCGATCTGAACAACGTATCGAAGAACCTCGCGGGCATCTACGCGCTTGGCAACAATATCCAGGCTGACCCGTCAGTCGCTTTCAACCCTGTCGGCGACACTCCGGCCACGCCGTTTACCGGTCAGTTCGACGGGATGGGCCACACGATCAACGGTCTTGAATATGCGGCGACGAATTCGGATTCCTTCACCGGGGCCATTGGTTTGTTCTCGACCGTAGGGACAACGGGTGTAGTACGCAACCTGGGCGTAACCAATGCATCTGGCAGCGGGTTATTCGCAAGTGTCGGCCTCATTGCGGGTGACAATCTGGGTCTGATCACGAACTCGTACAGCACCGGGACGGCAAGCTCCGGAAGCTTCGGATCGGGCAGTGCCGGCGGAGTGGCCGGTCAGAATGGTGGCACGATCGAGCGCTCATGGAGCAGCGCGTCAGTCGGCATCCAGGGCGAATCTGGCGGACTCGTCGGCATCAACAACGGTCTGATCCTGCAGTCGTTCGCCACGGGCTCGGTGAGCGGCGGGAGCCATGGCGAGCAAGGCGGCCTGGTTGGTTTGAATTCGTCGACCGGCGTCATCAACCAGTCATACGCGACAACGTCGATCGGAACGGCAACCGATGCAGGCGGTCTGGTCGGGACCAACGCCGGATTGATTGAAGAGTCCTACTCTGCTGCCACGCGCGGCGCGGCTGGTCCCCCGCTCGCCTCCTACGGCGGGATCGCCGCGGTGAACACGGGCACCATCGCGAACAACGTCTTCTGGAACACAGCCACCACGCGTGGCGCTCCGGGCGTAGTCAACGGTACGCCGATACCCGCTGCCAACGGTTTCACGACCGCTCAAATGAGCGTTCCGGCCAGCTTCGGTTCGAGCTGGAATTTCGGTCCCAACGGAACGTGGGTGATCCCCGCTGGCGCGACTTCTCCTGTGCTGCGATGGCAAGTTGAGCCTTGAGCGGCCAACGTTGCGGGTCGCGGCCCGGCAAGCCGCCGGGTATCGCGCGTAAGTGGGCGCATGGTGCCGCTCACGCGGGAACGGGTGCCGTCCTGATCGCTTTTGCGATCACGGCGGCGGCTCAGTCGTATCGTGACGTGACGCCCACGCCACCTCCCGCAAACGCGCACCAACCGGCGGCGCCAGCGCCTCCCGGGGGCGACACCAACGCCACGCAGGTGGCCGTCGAGACGCTGCGCGGTCTGGTCTTTGCGGCAGATCACCGCGCTCAGTCATCCGTCACCGAAGTAGCGCAGGGGGCGATCACCGCGCAGGGCCTGCCGCTACTCGACGCGCCGTTCCTCGCCGCCTTCTCAGCCGACCTCGGCCGGCCCATGACGTTCGGACGGCTCGCGCAGATACGCCGCGCGGTTGTGCAGCGCTATCGCGAAGCGGGGCAACCGCTTGTTGACGTGTACGTTCCCGAGCAGGATGTGTCGGGCGGCGTAGTGCGCATTGCGGTGACGAGTTACCGCCTGGGTAAGGTGATCGCGCGCGGGAACCGCTATTTTTCCGATTCCGTGCTCACCGGAGAGATGCCGCTTGCGAGCGGCGAATCGATCAGCGAAGCCGATGTAACGTCGGGGCTGGCGCTGCTCAACCTGAATCCGTACCGGACGGTGAACGTGGTGTACGCGCCCGGGTCAACTGAAGACTCGACCGACGTGGTACTGGACACGCAAGATCGTCTGCCGCTGCGCCTGAGTGCCGGCTACGACAATGGAGGGGTGAGCCAGCTTGGCCGGGACCGCTTCTTCGCCGGTATCGACTACGGCAATCTGTTCGGCCTCGATCAGGAGATCAGCTACCAGCTCACGACCAACAGCGACGTGTTCGACGGCCGCCCGGATATCTTCGGCGGCGCGAACCGCCCGCGTTTCGTAGGGCATTCGTTCAATTACACTGCGCCGCTGCCCTGGCTCGATCGGGTCGAACTATTCGGCATGTATGCGCAGAGCACGCCGGATCTGCCGGACAGTTATGGGCAGACCGGAATATCAGCACAACTGAGCTTTCGTTACGACTGGCGGATCGCGTCGGCAGGACAGTGGCAGCAGCAGGTGCAGTTTGGCTATGACTTCAAGCGGTCGAATAACAACCTCGAATTCGGTGGCTTCCAGGTGTTCGGTTCGAATACCCACATCCATCAATTCGTCATTGCCTACGACGTCACCAAGACCGACACGCTCGGCCAGGCAGCCGCGAACGCAACGTTTTTTCTGAGCCCCGGGCACTTTGACGGCGATGACAACGACGCGGCCTTCAACACCTCGCGCCTCGGCGCGAAAGCGCGATACGCGTACATGCAGTCATCGGTCCAGCGCGACGTGGCAATTGGCGCCGGCTTTTCGCTGTATGGGCGAGGCGTGTTCCAGTGGACGCCGAATACGCTGCTGCCCAGCGAGGAACTCGGGCTTGGCGGGGATACTAGTGTGCGCGGCTACGAGCCGTATGTCGTGCTGGGCGACCGCGGCTGGAGTCTGCAGACGGAATTGCGCACGCCGCCGCTCGGACTCGGCGCGCCGGGCATCGCGCTGCAGCCTTTTTTGTTCCTGGATGCCGGACACGTCTGGAACCGGATCGATGAACCGGCCGAGCAGAACAACGGTTCGCTTGTCAGCGTCGGCGCGGGCTTGCGCTTTCAGATGTCGCGATTCGTCACCGTGCGCGGCACCGTTGGCTTTCCTCTGCGCGCAGCCTTGCCGGGAGGCTCGACAGGGCCGCTGGCAGTCGTGTATGTCGTGATTGGCACCTAGCAAAGTGAACGACGTATAGAGGCGGTCTCGCTACATTCAAAATCGCTTCGGACTATTCCAAAGTGTATTTCTTATCGCGAGTATTCTTCCGTTGAAATTGTTTGCCTAGACTCCGTCTCAGATGCACCACTCGTTCCAAGCTCTCAACACTAACCCCCTGTTGCACTTCAGCCTTGAAACCGCCGTTGTTAGTTTGCTTTTGCAAGGGCCGCGCACAAGCCCTGGCGCTTGCGCATCCATGTCAGACGATCACTGCCCCGGACGATTGTCAAAAGCATCGCGCGATTTTTCCACTGCTTCGAGATTGTCAGCGGCCCAGACCCACACTCCACAAAACGCCGCACCCAAAGTAATACCAAGATCCGTGAGTTGGTATTCGACCTTTGGAGGCACGACCGGATACACCGTGCGTGTCACCAGACCGTCGCGTTCCATTGTCCGAAGCGTCTGGGTGAGCATTTTTTGGCTAATGCCCTCCACCAGTTCGCTAAGGCGCGTAAAGCGTAAAAGTGTTTTTTCCGCGAGTACCTCAAGGATCAACATGGTCCACTTGTCGGCCACACGACCGATGAGATCCCTGACTAATGATGCAATGCGCGGATCAAGGTCGACCGGTTGCGTAAGGCTTGAATAATATTGAGCGGCTGCAATCTGTTCTTTAGTGAATTTTGGAACTCGTTCCATTTTTACACTCTCTTTTTGGTGTGTATAAGACTTTTAGGTGCCTTCTTTCATTTTTATAGTGTACCCGTCAGACTGTGTTCATGCTTAACAACACACGCACGGAGTGACGCCATGAAGATGATCGGAAGAACCGTTTTGATTACGGGTGGAACAAGCGGAATTGGTTTGGAGCTGGCAAGGCAACTGATTGCGCGAAGCAATACAGTAGTCATCACTGGGCGGGATAACGCCAGGCTTGAAGCTGCACAGCAGACTGTCCCAGGCGTCCATCTTTTTCAAAGCGACGTTAGCGATCAGACGAGCATCAAGGCGTTATACGAGAAGGTGGCCACTCAGTTTCCAACCTTGGACACGCTGGTGAACAATGCCGGGACCATGCGCAATATCAGGCTGCACCAGCAGCGTGAACTGGATGACCTGACCTCTGAAATTGACGGGAACCTCAAGGGACCCATGTGGATGGTTCAGCAGTTCCTTCCTTTGTTGCGGAAAAAAAATGACAGCCTGATTGTGAACGTTTCGTCGGGCCTGGCGTTTGTCCCGCTTCCTATTGCGCCGATATACAGCGCTTCAAAGGCTGCGATTCACGCCTATACGCAATGCCTTAGAGCGCAACTAGAAGGTACGGGCGTATCGGTCGTCGAGTTAGCTCCGCCGGGCACCGAAACACCGTTGTTTCGGGGTGACTTTGCGATTGAAATGAAGGGTGAAAAAGGCATGAACGTAACCACGCTTGTGCAGCGTGCTATCGCCGGTATCGAAGCCGGGAAGGCTGAGATTCGTCCGGGCGTGAGCAACGTGCTGAAGATTGCAAGTCGTGTGGCGCCGCACTTCATGTTCAAGCAGATGGTCAAGCTTGGTCGCCCAAAACCGTCCGGTGCCTGAGCGTAATTTCACTAGCGGAAAAATTTGTAGTTGGACCAGGCAAGCCGGTGTTGACAGGGGGCCGCATGAAGCGGGAAACACTACAAAGCGCAAAGCACGTAACGTCGCTTGATGGGACATCGATCGGATATCAGTCTTTTGGTAGCGGGTCAGGCGTGGTGCTAGTGGAAGGCGCAATGGGCACCGCCGAGAACTATCGACAGCTTGCATTCGCATTGGCCGACCAATTCACGGTTCACGTACCTGATCGACGCGGACGTGGCATGAGTCCTCGGCCGTACGACGCCAAGCATTCGATAGACGACGATGTGGAGGACCTGCGATGCGTCCTTGAGCATACCCAGTCTCGGTATCTATTTGGTTTGAGCTCTGGCGCGATGATCGTCCTTGAGGGCCTTAGACAAGGTTTGCGGGTGGAGCGGGCCGCAGTTTATGAGCCACCGTTCTATCTGGACGGGATGTCACACGACGACATCCAGCGCTTTAACGCGCAAGTCGAGCGCAAGCAACTAGCGGCTGCGCTCGTCACAGTCATGGGAATCGTGCGGCTGGGGCCACCCCTTGTGCGGTTTGTTCCGCAATGGCTTCTGCGGGTTGGTGCGGGCCTTGCATTGCGCGCGGATAGCCGGCGTTCCACACCGTATGCACGACTCAGCGAGTTGATACCCGCGATGCGATACGACTTGAACGTCGTCGCCAGCATGAATCACCATTTAAACGACCTTCGCGTGGTCAACACGCCGGTGTTGCTGATGGGTGGAGATAGGAGTCCGGACTATCTAAAGACCTCCATCCTTACGTTGAAAAAACTGTTGCCTGTTGTCGAGTTGGTCGAGCTAGTCGATGCCGATTATTCGGCACCTTGGAACGACGACCTCAATGGAAGGCCCGTCCAAGTGGGACGCGCTCTACAAGATTTTTTCGCCCCCGGACACTGAGGCTAAGCCACGGTGCGTCGCCAGGCGGTTTGCCTTAGCCATCGTTTCCTGAAAACCAACGGACGCCGCGCGTCAAATCTGCGTTGTCCGGAAGGCGCTTCTTACCCCCGGCGCTTGCGTCGCAAATTCGGTATTTCCTGCTTATCCGAGCGAATCAAGAAATTCATACGGAAGATTTGCCCGATAGACTTTCTTAGCGGACCAGAAGTGCTATCGAGATATCCAGTGAGACAAGCATCGGATCACCTGTTGCCGATCGATTGCGGCTTGCGATTTGCGTTTGCGTGATACTCGCTGCGACGCAGGAAGCCGTGAAGTTCTTCGAGCGGCATAGGGCGGGCAAACAGGTAACCTTGCATTTCATTGCAACCATGCTCCATCAGGAAGTCACGCTGCTGAATCGTCTCGACGCCTTCAGCGATCACTTGCGCACCGAACGCAATTCCGAGTGCCAGGACGGCCAGCACGAGTGCCTCGTCCTGAACCGACACGCCAATGCCATTGACCAGTGACTTGTCGATTTTCAGGCGGTCCGGTCCAAGCGCTTTCAATGACGAGAGGTTGGAATAGCCGGTTCCGAAGTCATCGATCGCGATGATGGCGCCGCGTGCCGCCAGCGTCTTCAGTGCGGTGCCGGTGCAAGGCGATGCGAGTGTGCTTTCCGTGATCTCCAGTTCCAGTTGCTCCGGATTCACACCGGTCGCGGCCATTGAACGGGATAAAAACTCGACCACATTGCCCTGTGTGAACTGCCGGGGCGAGAGGTTGACCGCGACGCGTAATCCATCATAACGCGCCGATAGCTCGACGACTGTACTGCATACCTCACCGATCACCCACTCCCCGATCGGCACAATCAATCCGGATTCCTCAGCAAGCGGTATGAATTCCCCCGGCGAGATGGGTCCGAGCGCCGGATCGAACCATCGTATCAGCGCTTCAACGGCGACCACGCGACCCGTCGCGACGTTAATCTGAGGCTGGTAGTAAAGACAGAATTCCGTGTCACGGATCGCACGGCGCAAATTCTGCGCTGCGGACAAGCGCACTTGTGCTCGAGTGCCGGTCGAGAAATCGTAACGGCGAACCGTATTGCGGCCCATCGATTTCGCTTCGTACATGGCGGCGTCCGCGCGTTTGATCAGCGTTTCAGCGTCGCTGCCGTCGTCGGGGAAAAGACTCACGCCCATGCTGCAATCGATATAAAACTCGTGCTCGTCGATCTTCATTGATGGTGCAAGGGCGCCCTGCAGTCTGCGGAGGATCACATCCACATGTCCGTATCCAGCGATGTTCGGTATGAGGATGACGAACTCATCGCCGCCGTACCGCGCGACTGTCATTGTTGGCGAAGACGCGGACAAGAGCCTTTCGGCGACCTGCTGCAGTAGCCGGTCGCCCACGCTGTGGCCGAGTGAATCGTTCACGTCCTTGAAATGATCCATGTCGAGGAACACCACGGCAAGCTGCGTCCCGGCCAGGATCGACGCGCTGATGGCCTGCCGAAGCCGCTCGCTCAACAACACCCGGTTAGGCAATTGCGTCAGGGCATCGTAGCTCGCTTGCCGGGCTAGCCGGTTGCGCGACTCCACGAGTTCGGTCACGTCGTTCACAATGGCGATGTGATGCGTGGCAATGCCGGTGTCATCGAGCACCGGCGCAATGAGTAACTGGTTCCAGAACATGCGGCCATCGGCACGATAATTCCGCAGGATCGTGCTGACTTCGGCGTCCGTTTTTAATGCCGCGCGGATTTCACGAAGTCCTTCCTGCTGGCGTTCATCGCCTTGCAGGAAACGGCAGTCGCGCCCCATGACCTGCGCCGCCGTGTACCCGGTGATGCGCTCGAACGCAGGATTCACATAGTCGATCAAATGCTGCTTGCCGTAGGCACGCGTCATGACGACTGCGTTCACGCACGCATCGAGCGCGCGGCTTCGCAGACGCAGCGCAAGCTCGGCGGCTTTGCGCGTGGTGATGTCATCATGCAGCGTCAGAACGCCCATCACCTCGCCATCTGGATCGAGTAAAGGGACCTTGGTCTTGGCGTACCAGCGTAACTCGCGCGCCGGCTCGAAGTACGCCGGGTGTTCGTAGGCAATGTGCCCACCGTTCGCGGACATTGCTTGTGCGTCGCGGGAGCGGGCGTCGGCAGCATCCGAGCGCCATGGCAGCTCGGCGTCAGTGAGTCCATACACGTCTTCCGCGCGTGCGAGACCTATTTCCTTCGCAAACGACGCATTGCAACCGATGTATTCGGAGTGTTTATTCTTCCAGTAGATGCGCTGCGGCACGCTGTTCAAAACGGTTTCGAGCATGGACTTCGCACTCGCGACTTCTAGCTCCGCTTGCCGGCGCTTGGAGACATCCAGACAGATGACGTAACAAGATTTCTTGTTTCCGAAATCAGAGATCTGGTACGAAACGTTGACGGTAAGCTCGGCGCCTCCGTTTCGCAAATGCGTCCATTCGCCGGCAGAACCCGCGGTGTGCGTTGCCGCTGCAATTTCACGCAACTTGCGCCTGAAAGCGGGGACATCGCGGGCAGGGCGAAGTTGATCCATCGACAACCTCTTGAACTCCGCGCGGGTGTATCCGTACAGAGTGCAGGCGTGCTTGTTCGCCGCGATGATGCCTGCCGTGTCGACGTCGAAAAGAATGATGGGCAGCGGATGACTGCTGAAGTACCGCTTGAATATGAGCTTGGGAAGGTCGGCGGGAAGGGGCCGGAAGACCGATCGAAAGATCATGCCGCCAAGCAGTACGCCAAGGACTATTAACAATAAGGACTCTTGGACCTGGACGGATATCGTCTGCCCGGTCACACCCATGATCGATTCGCTGAATGCCGGTGCCGACGCGAGCAGGGCGCCTAGCGCGAAGCTGGCGGCCGCGAGCGTCGACCGGCATCGGGACGCGATCAAGCATCGCCTGACAGGCGAGGGGGTGTTGTTGATCATGAAACGGCTCTCTCAGATTTTTTATTTGTTCTCTGGAATATCGGCACGAAAACGAATTACTTGAATTCACCTCTCGCTGCGCTGTCGGGCAATTCATCTGCGGCCGGTATGTCTTTAGAGAGTACAAGCGAATTCCGTGCCGTCGCAGACTGCACCATGCAACACGCGGTGACGGAATTCTTTCGCGCGGCATCTAGCGTGCCTTCTGCCTGCGTTGCCGTGTGCCGGACGGTTGCATCCGGGTGCCGCGCCAGAAAGGCCGTAACACAGCCGATCGCGTTACGTAACACCGGTGCAGAAGCAACCTCGTCAGAAGGGGTGTGCCGAACACCGGGCCTTGCAGCACAACGCTTTCCACGTCACGGCCCAGCGGGTGAAAGCGATGGCACGCTAGTTGCAAATAGCAGCCGCAAGGCTCGCAGCATAAAAACAATCGCGGCGAGGTATCCCATGTTGATCTGGCCAAGGCCAGCTAACCGAACGAGTACTGCGATGATTGCTGATCTGCTGTTTGATACCAACACTGTCGATGCTGCCGGCTCGGCCTTATCCGAATACGCACTGTGTCATCCGCTGCAGATCGCCATTTGCCTGCGAAAACTCGCTGCGCGTCGCCACTTCATGAGCGTCGAATTCGGCGGCCGGCAGATGATGACGCAACTGCTGGACATCGATTCTTCGAACGCCCGATTTGTGTTTGATTTCGGTAGCCTGGCCACCAATAAGCACGTACTGCTCGAAGCGCCCGAACTCATCTTTCGCGGCTTGCCCGATGGTGTGCGGACCGAGTTCGCCACACGGTCCGCACAGTTGATCACGTTCGAAGGACGGCTCGCCCTGGAGGCGCGCTTTCCAGACATTCTCTATCATGTTCAACGTCGTGAATTCTTTCGCGTCGATACCCCCGTGCTCCAACCGTATACCGCGTCTGGCAAATTTTCAGACGGCGGTGCATTCAGTGTTGATATCAAGGACCTGTCACTTGGCGGTGTTGCGCTGAGAAGCCCGGATGCCTCTTTTGGAGATATCGAAATCGGCACTCGGCTGGAAGACGTGACACTGAGCGTGGGAGCCTTCGGCACACTGCGAGTCACGATGGAAGTGGTGTCCCCACGCAGGACAGTGATGCGAAACGGTAAGCAGCGCTTTGTGATTGGGTGCCGGTTTATCGATTTGCCGGCCGTGTCGGAACGGACCCTGCAGCGCGTCGTGACGTATCTTGAAGCGCATTGTCTGGGACTGGCATCCCGCTGAAAGGGGGGCTGCGCCGGAACATCCGGTGCAGCTTCACCAACCGCTTGCTAACTCTCCTTTCGACCGCCGACTCGACGAAACTGACACCGAGCGGCGCCGGATCAGCGTTTTGATCCACATCAGATACGCAAGCATCGCGGCCGCCAAGGCGGCGACAAGCGCAACGCCTCTGATCAACACTCCGCAACTGCAGCACCTTGAAGCATGTCTTCGGCGAGACGCCAGGCGCTTCGTCTCGCCGACGGTAGCAGTAAGTAATACTATCCATCACATCGATGGATGAAGGGTAAAGCTACAGTACTGCTTCAGGTGACAATACTCACCAGCCGCATCAGTTCTGATTGCCTCGAACAGCACGTTTTCTTCAGCGTCGCGGCGAGATGCTTACGGACGGTCGCCACGGAGACACCGAGGATATGAGCGCATTCGCCGACGCAGTGGCCGCATATCAATTCACACAGCACGCGGGCTTCTGCTTGCGAAAGTCCGAGGACGGACTGGAGCGTACCCGCATCCGGCCGACGGAAAATATGACGACGCTCTATGCGCAATACCGCGCGAGGCGGGGCGGAACTGACGGTGCTCGCTTCGGGCATCACCACGACGTGCCATGCGTGACCCCATGATCCTGGCACGACAATCGTGCTTCGCTGTCCGTGGAGCAAAGCGTTGGCAAGTGCAAGTCTGAGGCCTTGATGGACCCGCGCGTCGTCGTGGGACATGCGCCCGTTGGTGATGGACAGGCCTTCACGCGCGCTAAGCAATCCTGCGGCGTTGGACATGGAGCACGCCACGTTCAGATCCGCGTCCACCACGACGACTGTCGTGTCGTCGCTATGGAGATAGCCGGTCAACGACGCTTCTTCGTTCTCGTTTTCGTGATCGTTACCCGGCTGCATTCCAAGCGCTGCAAGCGGGATGCTGCCGCTTACCCGCCGCTCCGCCACGTGTTTTTGCATGTGAAACCCCTCGGTAAATGCTTTTTTATGTTCGGCTCTTGGTAAGCCGGTGTTGTGTGTGCCGCTGCTCATTCATATGCACATTGCATGCCAATCCATGTTGACGGAAAGCAGCGGCCCCGCAATCGTTTGCGCGATTTTTTGATGGTCCTAAAGGCGTATTGCTTCAGCCGTGTCGTTACGGAACACCAAGGACTGTTCCCTTCACACGCGGTCTGATTGCGAAAACTGTTTGCGCGACTTGCCATTTCTTATCATCTCCGCATTCATGCAAGCGTTGATGGTTGATTGGCGCCGTTTCGTTTCAAGCCGTTTTGTTGAACGTGAGCTTCGGCTTCGAAAGTCATCTGTTGCAGAAATGCCGTTAACCATCGGAAGGTGTTCATTTGAACCATCGACGTCAATCGGTTCATGGCGCCAGAATGCGTTCCATCAGCTCAGGAATGCAAGCAAGGCCAAACGAACACAAGAACACAGCACTCCCTGACACATAACGTATAAGCGCCGGTATCGGCGCACCGGACAGCACGAGGTGGGACATGCAACGAGCCACAGGTGATTCGTATTCCTCATGGACCAGACACGCACTCAGCGCATCTGCCGTCTGCCTGTTTGCATGCAGCGGGGCCATGACCACAGTCCATGCGCAAGATACGGATCAGTCGGGGCAATCTTCCGCGTCCAATAGCCAGGCTCGCCCGTTGATCTCAATACCCAATTCACCCGCGCCAAGTTCTCTGGCGAAGGTGAGTCCTGCCGCGGTCACACCCTCATTGACCAATAGCGCCACCATAACTAACTCGACGAAATCAAATAATCTGCCCGGCAGGCACGACGTCAACAACCAGACGCCTCTTGCCGAAGAGATTGGCGGCATTGTCACCGACGACGCCGTCACGCTCGTCGGCCAGGACTTCTACGCCGCATTCGCCCAAGCCTGGATCCAGATGCCGATGAGCGAGCGCTACATGGTCTCGATTCACGAACGGCCCTCCGCGCGTTACGGCAGTCTCATCTGGGTGGAATTCGAGCAGCGTCGCATATTTGAAGCGTTCCTGCCGATCGCCCGTGCCAACGTCCGGCCCGTTGCCCAAGGCGCCGCGGCTAGTTCGCTCCAAACTGTGATTCAAGCGGACATAGCCCGATTGCTATTCCACGAAACCGACCTCGGGTCGGATGAGTTGTAAGACCGCAAGCGTCGCTTCACCCAACCAATCACGTCCAACAGAAGGCGAGGAAGTCATGAACATTACTCACAATTTTCGTATCAGGGTCGGCTGTGTTACCCGGGTGGCATTCGTCGGCGCGGCTTTGATCGCGTTTGCCGCGGCGCACGCCACTACGCTTGTCTACACGCCGGTCAATCCGACCTTTGGCGGCGACCCGGCCAACGGCGCCGTGTTGATGAATGCGGCGACCGCACAGGACAAGCATGTGAATTCGAGCGTCTCGGATACCTCGGGCTCGACATCCACGCTCGACCAGTTCAACAGCGAACTACAGCAGGCCATTCTCTCGCGAGTGGCGACGTCGGTAACCAGTTCGATCGTCGGTCCGGACGGATCGCTCAAACCCGGCACGATCAATACCGGTAACTTCTCGATCGCGATTACGCAGGTCACCGGCGGCAACCTGCAGGTCACCACGACGGACAAGACCACGGGCTCGTCGACCACCTTTATCGTGAGCGGCCAGTAGGCAAGTCACGGGGAGGCGCCCACGCGCGTGAGTCTAACGCGGGTGTCGCGAAACTAATAAAGAATCCTAATTACGTGTAGAAACACGTACAGAAAAACCGGGGAAACAAGATGAGCCGATTCGTCATTAGGGCATCACTCGCGCTGGCCAGCGCCGCCACGCTCGCATTTACAGGTTGCGCGGTTACACCGCAAAACGTTTCAGGCAGCGCCACATTGACGCCTCCGTCGCGGGCCACGCGCGACCTCGTGCACCTGCCGCCGCCAAAAGGACGCGTGGTGGCCGCCGTGTACGGCTTTCGAGACATGACGGGTCAGTACAAGCCGTCGCCCGATAGCTCGTTCTCGTCGCAGGTCACTCAAGGTGGCGCATCGTTTCTCGTTGCCGCCATGCGCGATTCCGGCTGGTTTACGCCTGTCGAGCGCGAAAACCTGCAGGACCTGCTGACCGAACGCAAGATCATGCGAGCGCTCGAGACCCCTGACGACAAGAACCGCGCCACCGCGCAAATCGGAGCGCTCGCGCCTGCCAGCGTCATCCTGGAAGGCGGGATCGTGGCATATGACTCGAATGTGCGGACCGGCGGCGCGGGCGTTGCATACCTGGGTATCAGTGCCTCGCAACAATATCGGGTGGATCAGGTGACCGTGAACCTGCGCACCGTCGATATCCGTAACGGCCAGGTGTTGAACAGCGTCTCCACGACCAAGACGATCTACTCGTATCAGGTCGATGTCGGCGTCTACAAGTTCGTCGGCGTGATGGACCTGCTGCAGGCTGAAGCCGGCCTGACCCGTAACGAACCTCAACAGTTATGCGTGAAGGAAGCGATTGAATCGGCAGTGGCTCACCTGATTGTCCAGGGACTCAAGAACCAGACCTGGGCGCTGAAAAACGACAAGGACTGGTATGACCCGACGGTGCAGCGCTACCTGCAGGAAGACCAGAACTATGTGGCGGATATGGAGAAGGTCGATACGCCGCATGAACCCAGCCATATCGACCCGGAAACGACCCCGGGAATCTGATCCGCGCGTGCGAGGCATGTGTGGCAAATGATCCGTGTCAAAGGAGACTTCGATGAAACTCAAACCATCTACGCTGGCAGGGCCGGCCAGTTCCACTGTAGCCAAGGTACTGATTCTTGCCGTCGTCGCATCGGTGGCGAGCGCGGCGTCCTTCTCCGCGAGAGCGTTGGATATTTCGCCCCGCTCCGATTTCGGGCCGGGAGAACCCACCTCTTATGCGGTCCGTGCAGATCAGACGGCCAGCGTCACGCAGCGCGGCACGGACAATATCCTGCATGCCAGTCAGACCGGCGCAAACGTGCTGATCTCCAGTCAGGCCGGTATGGCGAATATCGCCAATATGTCGCAGAACGGGGTGAGGAACTGGCAGGCACTTGCGCAGACGGGTAACAGCAACCAGTCCGTGAGCACGCAGACGGGCTCCAACAACAGCGCCACGACAACGCAAACGGGCAATGGCAATGCCAGCCAGATCGCCCAGTCGGGGTCGTCCAATTCTGCGGCAATCACTCAGCACGGCAATGACAATCAGGCGACTATCGTGCAGACCGGATCCAACTCCGGCGTCCAGGTTCAGCAAACCGGCAACGGCGCGAAAGCGGTGGTGCTGGCGCGGTAGAAGCCGTCCGCGACGGCGAGCCGCGGACGGCGCAGGCGTGAAGAAGGACAAGCAGGTGAAGTACCGTTAAGGAGGAGAAGCAGGGAAGTCAAGCATGCAGTGCGGCAGTACCGGGGCGGGGAGGCAATCAAGCTAACAGCATGTAAAGCATGCCCGACCGATCAGTAGTCTTTATTAAACCAGACGCATCATCCATCTCAATCGAAAGAGGGTTAGCAACCATGAAGATCAAGGCATCCGTCCTCGCAATGGGTCTCGTCGCACTGGCATCGTCAAGCGCATTCGCCGGCAACGGCAACGACGACTATGTGACGTCGCTGGGAAATAACAACTCGGCCAACATCAACCAGATCGGCACCATCAATGACTCAGTCTATGTTGACCAGCACGCCGGCCTTGCCGGCGTGAACGGCAATACCGCCACCGTCGGTGAGTCAAGCACCAACACCAACACGGTGACCATCAACCAGACCACCAACAATAACAAGGCCACGGTCGGCACGGCGGGCGGCGCCGTGAATAACACCGACATCCAGCAGACTGGCATTGCAAGCTCGACCGCGTCGGTTTCGCAAACCAATGAGAACCAGAACCGTGTCTACATCGGGCAGTCGACCGCTGGCGGCGGTGACGCGACCGTCATCTCGAACGAGGGCGGCGGCAATTCGACGACCGTGCTGCAGACGAATGCGAGCGTGGCGAACGTCAACCAGAACAACGCGTCCGACAACGCAACGACGATCAACCAGGCCGGCTTGAATTACGCGTCAGTCAACCAGGTCATGTCGTCCGGCAATGTCTCCACGGTGACCCAGGCCCCCGGCTTTAACAACGCCACGGTATCGCAACTGGGCACGGTTAACAACACCACGACGATCAATCAAGCCGGCGTCCTGCTGGGGGCGTCTGTCAATCAGGTGGGCGGCGGCTTGAACACGACGGGCATTCAGCAAACCGGCCTGTATAACCAGGCGAACGTGTCGGAAACGAACTCGATCGGTAACAGCACCTCAGTGAACCAGCAAGGCTTCGGCGGCAATCAGGCGACAGTGGCGGATAACGGTGCCATCAACGGGCGTGTGTCGGTGTCGCAATACGGTTCACTGGGCACGGCGACGGTCTCGCAAGTCGCGGAAACCCGCTCGTCGGTCGCGGTTTCCCAATACGGTGTCCAGGCCAATACGGTCAATACGCTGCAGGAAGGCGGCGGGGGCAACAGCATCACTGTTTCGCAAGCACCGGGTGCGGGGGCGGGATTCTTTCCTGCGGGGAACGTGGCTAACCTGACGCAAGCCGGTGCGTTCGACTCGTCGATGGCCGTCACGCAAACGGGTGCTAATAACGCGGTGAACGCCTATCAGTCGGGCGTTGAAGAAACGTTGCTGGCGTCGCAAACCGGGACGGGCAACTCGTTGTCCACGTCGCAGGCAGGCAGCAACAACTACGCCCAATCGCAACAGATGCTCACGGGTAACTCGGCATCCATCACGCAGGTCGGCACCGGCAACGTGGCCAGCGTCCTGCAAAACGGTTCACACAACGTCGCCACGATCGCCCAGCACTAACGGGGGGAACGATGGACGCCAGCGTGAATCAATGGCGTCCGGTGGACGTTGCTTGCTTGCGTACGTCGTGCGTGTCGGTTCGGATTTGATCGATACGTGTGGGCGTGCGCTGCTTTTTTTCCTCGTCAATGGCGAATGGGTCAGGTCAGGATGTGGAACGCCGTAAGGCGCGCGACACATCGCGCGGCATCGATTGACGAACAACGCACAGGGAGCGCAGGCATGATGCCAATTTCCGATGTACAGGTTTCATTCGATGTTCATTCCGTCAATGGCACAACGCTTGTCGTCCCGTACGTGGTTGCGGCGGGAGACGCGAAACTTGCTTATGTTTTGACGGTCATCAAGACGGGCTCGTCCGGTCAGTCGAACGCGTCGCAGTCGGGCAATCTGGCCATGCGCGCTGGGGAACGCCGCGCCGTCTCGAGACTGGTGATGAGCCTGCAAAAAGGCGATTCCTGCGATGCCAGCCTCGCGCTCAGCCAGCCGGGCGAAGCAGCCAAAACATTCACCGCCGATTGCAGCCTGAAGTAAGCAAGATAGGTCGCGTAAGCTCTCGAACCTGAAGTCCGTTGAGGCGGTCGGCAGATCGTGCGCTGTATGGGCGGTTTCGACATCGCCATCGAGCCCCATGAAATCGTAAAAAACCTCGACGCGACCGGCGTGGAGGCCGGGGTTTACAATCCAGCGAGAGTAAAATTTCGCCGGGAATCCTTATTCGCGAGTTGATTAAGTACTAAAACCTGTTCTTACGGGGCTTTATTTCGGTTTATCGCCCGGTAGTTCTCGCATTCTGACGAATGTCGGACGAACGCGTGGCGTTTCAGTTTGGTGCAACTGCCCTTGGCGACGGATAATAGCGGCCATACTTTTTTGAACGCTATTTTTAGGATCCCCCCATGGAAATCAAAGTCAACTTTCTCGATAAGCTGCGTCTCGAAGCGAAGTTCGACGACTTCACGGTAGTTTCCGACCAGCCTATCCGTTATAAGGGCGATGGCTCGGCGCCGGGTCCCTTCGATTATTTCCTGGCCTCATCGGCCCTGTGCGCAGCTTACTTTGTGAAGTTGTACTGCGTAACTCGAAATATCCCTACCGAAAATATCCGCCTGTCGCAGAATAATATTGTCGATCCGGAAAACCGGTACCAACAGATCTTCAAGATTCAGGTTGAGTTGCCCGCGGATATCTCTGCCAAAGACCGCCAAGGTATTTTGCGCTCCATCGACCGTTGTACGGTGAAAAAAGTGGTGCAAGCCGGACCTGAATTTGTCATCGAAGAGGTGGCGAACCTGGATGCCGACGCCCAGTCCTTGCTGATGTCGAAGCCGGCTTCTGACGCCAGCACCTATATTGCGGGGAAGGATCTGCCGTTGGAGCAAACCATCGCCAATATGTCGGGTGTTTTGGCGGCCGTGGGCATCAAGATTGAAATCGCTTCGTGGCGCAATCTTGTTCCTAACGTGTGGTCGCTGCATATCCGCGATGCGCACTCGCCGATGTGTTTTACCAATGGCAAGGGAGCGAGCAAAGAAAGCGCGTTGGCGTCGGCGTTGGGAGAGTATATCGAGCGGCTGAACTGCAACCATTTCTACGCCGGCGCGTTTTGGGGCGAAGACATCGCTAACGCGGAGTTCGTACATTACCCGAACGAGCGCTGGTTCAAGCCCGGCCGTAAGGATGCGCTGCCGGCTGAAATCCTGGATGCGTACTGCCTGGAGATTTACAACCCCGATGGCGAGTTGCGTGGTTCGCATCTGGTCGACACCAACTCGGGCAATGTGCAGCGCGGTATCTGTTCGCTGCCGTTTGCGCGGCAGTCGGACGGCGACGTGGTGTATTTCCCGTCCAACCTGGTCGAGAACCTGTACGTCAGCAATGGCATGAGTGCCGGGAACACGCTGGCCGAAGCGCAGGTGCAATGTCTGTCGGAAATTTTCGAGCGGGCGGTAAAGCGTGAAATTCTCGAAGGTGAAATTGCATTGCCTGATGTGCCGCAGGAAGTGCTGGCGAAATACCCTGGCATTCTGGCCGGAATTCAGGCGTTGGAAGAGCAGGGCTTTCCGGTGCTGGTGAAGGATGCGTCGTTGGGAGGCGTGTACCCGCTGATGTGCGTCACCTTGATGAATCCACGCACCGGCGGTGTGTTTGCCTCGTTCGGCGCGCACCCGAGCTTCGAGGTGGCGCTGGAACGGAGTCTTACCGAGTTGCTTCAGGGGCGCAGTTTTGAAGGCCTGAACGAGTTACCCCGGCCCACCTTTGCCAGTGAAGCCGTGACGGAGCCCAATAACTTTGTCGAGCACTTCATCGATTCCAGCGGAATTGTGTCGTGGCGGTTTTTCAGCGCCAAAGCGGATTTCGATTTTGTTGAGTGGGATTTTTCGGGCCAGGGTGAAAATTCCAATGCTCAGGAAGCCTCAACATTGTTCGGAATTCTCGAGGACATGGGCAAAGAGGCGTACATGGCGGTGTATGACCAGCTGGGCGCCGTGGCCTGCCGGATCTTGGTGCCCGGGTATTCGGAAGTTTACCCGGTAGAGGATTTGATCTGGGATAACACCAACAAGGCGTTGTTGTTCCGCGCCGATATCTTGAACTTGCATCGCCTGGACGACAAGGGTCTGGCAGCGTTGCTTGAGCGGTTGGATAACAATGAACTGGATGAGCACTCCGATATTGCCACGTTGATCGGCATCGAGTTTGACGAGAATACGGACTGGGGACAGCTAACCGTTCTCGAGTTGAAGCTGCTGATTCATCTCGCCTTGAAGCAATTTGAGGAGGCACAAGAGTTGGTGGGCGCCTTCCTGCAATACAACGACAACACGGTCGAGCGCGGATTGTTTTACCAGGCCGTGAACGTGGTGCTGGAGGTGCTGCTCGATGACGACCTGGAACTGGACGACTACGGGGTCAACTTCCGTCGCATGTTCGGCGACGCCCGGATGGACGCGGCGATGGGCTCGGTGGACGGCAGCGTGCGGTTCTATGGTTTAACGCCAACGAGTATGAAGCTGGAGGGGCTCGATAGGCACCACCGCTTGATTGACAGTTATAAAAAATTGCATAAGGCGCGGGCCAGTGTGGCGGCCACAGCGCGTTAAGGTTACGAGTCATGGCTGGGCGATGATCCCGTTCATCGCTCGGATGGGCTTTTGGTTATCGCATCGGTTTTCTTGGTTGGCAACTGTCTCAGTGGCGGCTTAGAGGTCACGTCAAAATCCGCTATTTATAGCGTATAAGCTATAAATAGCGGATTCAATTCCATTGATAAGCGCAAAAAGTTGAATAAAATTCAATATAATTAAAGCGTTGACACTCTATTTTGAGATGCGTAAAAAGATTCTAGGCGTGATTTGTCCGGGTCGTCCTCGCGAAGCGACCGATGGCGATCACGCTGTCGCTCGGCGAACGCCATAGGAAATCAACCTAACGCTTTTATGGAGCGAAAATGCATAACCACGACCGTCGATTCGTCTTGAAGGGGGCTGCAGCAATCGCTTTCACTGGCGCTTTCGGACTCGCCGATAGCGCAGCCGCAGAACCAGTGGCGCGGCCTGACGACGATTCCGTGCTCCTTGTCATTGACGTCCAGAACGATTTTCTTCCAGGCGGTTCTTTGGCTGTTAAAGAGGGTGACGCCATCATCCCGATCATTAACCGTCTAGCGCCCGTCTTTCAAAATATCATCCTGACGCAGGATTGGCATCCTTCCGGGCACGTGTCCTTCGCAAGCAGTCATCCGGGAAAACATCCGTTCGACACAATTAAATTGCCCTACGGAGAACAAGTGCTTTGGCCGGACCATTGCTTGCAGGGTTCACGCGGAGCGCAAGTCAGCGACTTGCTCCAGGTGCCGACTGCTCAGTTGGTCATCCGCAAGGGTTACCATAAAAACCTGGATAGTTATTCGGCCTTTGAGGAGGCCGATCATAAGACCCCGACGGGACTTGCCGGGTACCTTAAGCAGCGCGGAATCCGGCGGGTATTCTGTACGGGGCTGGCGACCGACTTCTGTGTGGCGTGGACAGCGATGGATGCGCGAAAGGCGGGGCTAATCACCTACGTGGTCGAAGATGCGACGCGTGGCATCGATGTTAACGGTTCATATGCAAAGGCATGGGACAGCATGAAAAAGGCGGGGGTGCAGCGCATTCAGTCGAATGATCTAATGCATACCTAAGCATTTATAATTTCGGCATTGGTTTTCTGGACCGGTAACGCCGGGTCTCATCCTAACGGTTCGTGATCTCGCCTGGTCGGTAGGGAATTTGCGGGCTTCGCCCTTGTTCGGCCCGGAACGACGACGCGCGCGCAATGCCGTGTCCAATAGCGAACGGGTTTATGTCGGAGGGCGTTGTCTGCGGGTCCCATCTGGAGTTCGGTCATTCAAGCGCTGTCGCACTTTTGATTCTCGTCCAAAGCAAGAAACTGTCTACGGGATTTGAGAGGTTTCACGAAAGATCTTTATCGGCTACGCTTGACCACTGAAAGGAGGCGTCTTTACGAATCGACTGAGGGTCATGCGATGAAAGCAGCGTGGTATGAGCAAAACGGGAGCGCGAGCGAGGTACTGAGAGTGGGAACACTCGCAGATCCAGTACCATCGGCGGGCGAAGTTTGTATCAAGGTCTTCGCTTCGGGCGTCAATCCCTCGGACGTCAAAAGCCGTGCGGGCCGGCCATTGATCGCTCCACGAATTACCCCGCATAGTGATGGAGCCGGGGTAATCGTCAGCGTAGGCGCCGGCGTGGCTGACACACGCATCGGCGAGCGTGTCTGGATCTGGAATGGTCAATGGAAACGTTCTGGCGGTACGGCAGCGGAATTCATGACTCTACCCACCGAACAAGCGGTCACGTTGCCAAAGAACACGACGTTTGAGGAAGGCGCATGCCTGGGAATTCCCGCTTTGACGGCGTTGCGCGCGATGACGATTGACGGCTCGGTTTTGGGGCAAACAGTGCTTGTAAGTGGCGGCGCCGGGGCCGTAGGGGCGTACGCAATTCAGTTCGCGCGCTTGCTGGGAGCGGCGTGCATCATCGCCACGGTCAGTTCAGCCGAAAAAGCTAAAACCGCGGCGGAGATGGGTGCTGATCACGTGATCAACTATCGCGCCGAAAACGTGGCTGACCGGGTAAAGCAAATTACGGATGGGCGAGGAGCGCATCGGATTATTGAAGTAGACGGGGCTGCGAACGCCGAAATGTTGCCAAGTCTTATTGCCAGGGGCGGTCTGTGCGTGATTTACGGCTCCGGAAAGTCTCAAGTGCCATTCGATTTCGGTCCGATGATTCAAATCGGCGCGGCAGCCCGTTTCTTTATCGTGTACGAGCTGCCACGTGCCGAGCGGACGGTGACCATTGCTGCACTTAACGCCTTCCTTTCGCACGGAATGGTAAGACATACGATCGCTGCGCGGTATCAACTTGACGACATCGCCAAGGCGCATGAGGCCGTTGAAAGCGGGAAGCTATTGGGAAACGCAGTGGTCGTGTTCGATGCCTGAATCTTTAAAATCGGAAGATATATAGCAATCCTGAGTATTGATAAATTTAAAAAATATCAACCGGTCAAGATCGCTGAAATCAGGGGCCGGTCTTCGCTGCAACAAGCGGCCGCTTACTGAAGCACTGTGTTCGGCGTAGCGCTGAATGAGATGAACCGGGCGATGGACCACTTGCCATCGGGCTGCCGTTTGAAAATGTCCATTCCCGCTTCGCTACTCACGCTCGACTCGCCACCCTTTTGCGCAGTAAGCGTCCAGAACAGCCGGACTACGGCGATATCCCCGGAAACGATGATCTCGCGGATGTCAGGGCTGTCGTAATGGAGCTGCAAGCCAGGCTTCGCCAACACAGCACTGAGCTTCCCGCAGAGCGCGTCTCGGCTGCCATCGAGCACTTCAGGAACGGTCGAAATCAGATCCGAGGCGAACAGGTCACAGACCCCTGCAGCATCGCGGGCGTTAAAAGCAACCGCCCAACGCTGCAGCCGTTCCGTGATGGCTGCCTTGTCTGAATCCACGTCGGCGCGAGCAGAAGTCCCCACGCCGACGCCGGCCAACACGAAAACAATCGCCAGCAGGCATCTGATCATGGGATGTCTCCAAATCAATCGGATTTGTTGCCATCTTATAGGGAATAGATCCCGCGAGGAGTATGAGCCGCCGCATCGCCAAGTCGATTTGCGCATTACTGAGTTGAGCCTCAAAGGCGCGCCGCGCGACGAGGCGACTCGTGTCTGGCGTGCAAGGCCCGCAACGCGGTCAGCAGCGAACCGGGTTCAACGTGCCGCCTATAGTCCACGTCGATGAAAGCGAGGGCGATGATCCCGTCGCGATCCACCAGGTACGTAGCGGGCAATGGAACCAGCCAAGTACCGGCGCGGCCCGTGGGCGGCGGCACATACCCCAGCGCCTCGTAACGAGGCCTTAGACCCGCCGGAAGATCGAACGCGAGACCATACGCGCGCCCGACCTTCATGTCGATATCCTGCAGTTCGCGCATCGACATCGGGACGCTCGCCGAAGGAGCTTTAAAGGGCGATGCGAATGGGGCGATAGCCACGGCGCTTGCGCCCAGTTCAACCACCTTCTGATAGACAGTCGCAAATTCGGCAAGGCTTTCCTCTCCGAACGAACACCACGGGCCTCTAACAAAGTGCAGCACGACCGGACCGGCATGGAGCAGCTCCTCCAGGACCACCTTGCGCCCGCTGGCGTCTGCGAGGGTGAATGCCGGCGCGCGCGCTCCCGCGCGCAGCGCTCTCGACGCTGCCCCCATTGACGCAGCAACGGCCAGTTCGGCATCCGCGTCTGCTTGATTGCTGGATGTGCTTTCTTGAATCTGTGCGACTGACATACCCCATCCCCTAAGGTCGGCAATGACCTCGAAGAAATCAATTTATCTATCCTGCAGGACGCGCGGAAGGTGCAAAATCGCATAGCGCTTATTCCAAGGGAGAATCACGATGGACCGTCTCGCCGCGATCGAGATATTTATACGCGTGGTCGACACTGGCTCGTTCTCGGCTACCGCCCGGCATTACGACGTTGGCCAACCCGCCGTGTCGAAGGCGATTGCGCAACTCGAGGAATGGCTAGGGGTCAAGCTCTTGCTGAGGTCGACACGCGCGCTTACGCCAACGGAGGCCGGTCAAAGCTTCTACGTGCGCGCAAAGCGGGCTGTCGAGGAGACTGACGAGGCCGTGCTGGCCGCGCGCGGATCGGCCTCGGGCTTGTCGGGCAAGCTCCGGGTGTCGGCCGCCGTGTGCTTTGCGCGATTGCATATCGTGCCGCGTCTGCCGGAATTCCTCGAAGAACATCCCAACCTTGAGCTGGAACTCGTTCTCGACGACCGGAATATCGACCTTGTGAATGAAGGCATCGACGTGGCCCTGCGCATGGGCAATCTGGCCGACTCCAACATGACTGCCCGCAAGATCAGTGAGGCCCGGCGTCGCGTCATCGGCACACCGGCGTATTTCGAACGTCACGGCACGCCCCAGGTGCCGGCCGATCTCCTTGGTCATCGGGCTGTCATCTATACGCGCGATCGCGGCGGAGAAGACTGGACTTTTTGCAAGGAGACCGCCGAGATTTCGATCAAGATGCAAGGGCGCGTGAAAATTACCGCGACGGAAGGGGTGCGTGCGGCCGTGATTGCCGGCATTGGCCTCACTATCGTGTCGGAATGGTCGTTCACACCGGAACTGAAGTCGGGCGCGGTTGTATCGGTGATGGACGAGTGGCTGCTGCCATCGATCAGCTTGTCGGCGGTGTACCCCAATGGACGACAGGCAAGTACAAAAGCAAGGCAGTTCTCGGCTTTTGTGGAGCACTGTCTTGCCAGTTGAATCGCGAGACGCCGCCGCGCCGGGCCGCTTCCTCTAGTAGTGGAATTCTGCCTTGTGGCGCGCGGCGAAGTCTTCCCAGCGTGCAGGTTTTCGGCCGGTAATGGTTTCGAAGTTATCGAACGTGTAGTCGGCGCCGGGGATCTTGCCCGTTGCGTAGTTATGGTAATTGTTGTGCGCGCATTGCATGTAGGCATAGTCGGCGCCTGCAGCCAGCACCTTCTCAAGGAATTCGGCCGCGGGCCGGGCCTCATACCTGAATTGCTGCTGGGTCGCCGATGAAAGAATTGTCGCTACTTCATGGTAGGTCTTCGCATCATAGCCGAGTCGATACGTCTGGCCGCCGTGCCTGGAAGTGTCCCGTAGACACTCAGCCGCTACCGCAGCAATATCGTCAATATCAACCCAGCAGATCTTTGCGTCGCCAACATAGTGACGAATCACACCGTCCTTGATCGGCTTAGCGCCGCCGTACCCCAGCAGATTCTGCATGAAAATCTCGGGGCGAAGATGCGTGAACGAGAAGCCGCTCCATTCAATATATCGCTCAACGAATTGATGCCATCCCCAGTGATCCACATTCGTGTCGTCATCACCGGGCGCGCCCAGATGAACAATATGACGAACACCGGCGCGCTTCGCTGCATTGATGAAGGCTTTGCTCTGACGTAGCATGCCGACGGTGTAGTCGGTCACCATGAACACCGAATCAATATCTTGCAGTGCCGGGCCTATCGTCGAACTGTCGTCGTAGTCGAGCTTTCGCCAGGTGACGCCGAGTGCCGCGGCCTTCTCTTGCGATCGGCCGGCCGCGATCAGGTTGATCGTGTCGTCATCTTCGTCACGCTTGAGTGCGCGGATCACGGCACTGCCCACTTGCCCCGTTGCACCCGTGATCAGGATGTTGCGTTTCACGTCTGACATGGTCCTTCTCCTCATTCCTCATGGAGCCGCGAGCAACGCCGACAGCGATGCGTCGATCTGCTTTTGAGCGTCGGGTTCGACTGGAGCCATGTGCCCCCAAATCGAATTGATCGTCACACACTTGCCATTCGGCATGTGTTCGGCCTCGGCCACGCTGTCGACCGGTGGGAAAATGCGGTCCAGGTCGACAGGCGACACGATAGTGCTCGCGGTGATCGCCGACAGCGCAGCGACGAGGTCTTTCTTATATAGGCTGTTATCGCTGATATCGCCATATTCCCAAGTTGCGAGTTGAGCCAGAAGATCATTGGCATCGTGCTTGAGAAACGTCGGTTCCCAGAAAAACTTGACGAATTCCTCGTGATTGTCGGCACCCAAAGCTGCGTAGGCCTTTAACCGATAGAACGCTTCGGAGACGCCCCAGCCCGCATAGATCGTTGCCAACGCCTTGATGCCATCGACCGGGGGCCGCGCGTAATAGCCGGCCTCGAACGCGGGATCGAGTTCCAGCGCGCGCCTCATCGAAAAAAGGAACACCCGGTTGTACGACGCAGTCCGGGCCGAACCGGCGACAGGCGCAGCGCGTTCAACCATCTCCGGATATTGGGCCGCCCATTGATAGGCCTGTGCCGCGCCCATCGACCATCCGGCAACGAGCTTGATTTTTTGAATGCCCAGTGCCGTGGTCAGCAGTTCGTGCTGGAGCCGTACATTGTCGAAATAGGTCACGATCGCGAAGCGAGCGCGATCGTTGGGCGAGGGGGTATTGGACGGCGAGCTTGATCGGCCGTTACCCAGCAGGTTCGTGAACACGATGAAATGGTCTTGCGAATTGATCGCCCGTCCTTCCCCGCAAAATACGGCTTCGCTGTCATCATCCGTACCTGAATACCAGGAGGGAATAAGCACGACGTTGTCTTTTGCGGCGTTCAGGCTGCCGATCGTTCGATAGGCCAATCGCGCGATCGGGAGCACGCCGCCTTTCTGGAGCAGAAAGTTTTTTGACTCGAAATATTCAAGCATATTTTCCTCGCCTCACTGCGATGCGTGACCGGCCTGCTTGCACAGTTAAGTCACCGAATCAGTATTGAAACGCTGCTGCGTTCTCTTTCGCGAACTCGATCCACGTCCGCGGGTTGCGGCCGGTCAATGCGAAGAAGTTGTCATAGACCGCGTCCGCACCGGGGATTGCCCGCGCTTCGTAGTCGATCCAGTTTTGATACACGCAGCTCATGTACGCGACGTCGGCGCCAGCGGCCAGCATGCCGTCGAGGAACTCTTTGGGCGGCCGGGATTCGTAGGTAAATTTCTGACCCACGACCTTCGTGAGAATGTCCGCGATTTCCGGGTAAGTTTTTGCATCGTAACCAAGGTGATACACCTTGCCCGCGTGCACCTCCGGGTGCTGAAGCACCACGGCGGCCACAGCGGCAACATCTTTCACGTCGACCCAGCTGATGCTTGCATCGCCGACATAGTGGCGGATCGCGCCATTGCCCTTTTCCTCCGAGCCGCCGTAGCCCAGCAGGTTTTGCATGAAGAGCTCGGGCCGCAAATGCGTGAACGTAAATCCCGACCATTCAATATACCGCTCCACCAGCTGATGCCATGCCCAGTGAGCGACGCGGGTATCGTCGTCTCCGGGCGCACCGAGATGCACGATGTGCTTCACGCCCGCTCGCTTTGCCGCGTTCACGAGGGCATAGCTTTGCTTGAGCATGTCGACGGTATAGCCCGTCAACATAAAGATACTGTCGACGCCTTCGAGCGCCGGAGCAATCGTCTCTTCACGGTCGTAGTCGAATCGCACGACCGGCACGCCCAGGCTTTTCGCTTTCTCCGGATTGCGAGCGGCCGCAATGAGCTCAAGACTGTCGTCGTTGGCGAGGAGGCGGATAAGCTCGCCGCCAATTTGCCCGGTTGCACCTGTCACAAGGATCTTTCTCCTGCTGGCCATAATCTTACTCCTTAAGATACCTGATTAATTTTTTATCCTGCCATCTGACGATCGATGAGTGACCGTGCGGGCTACGCGCACTTAAACCGTCACGACAATCTTTCCGAACTGACCGTTGTTCTCCAGATAGCGATGGACTTCCACCATGTCGTCGAACTTGAATGTGCGATCGATCACGGGCTTGAGCGCGCCGCTTTCGAAGCCCGCCACGATGTATTCCACTGCAGCCTTGCGGCGGTTTTCATCGCCACTCGTCAGCCAGATGTTGTGCCCCTTGATGACGGGCATCTTGGCAATCATTTCCAGGACAGGTAGCGGGGTAGCACCCTCGGCGAGTGCGCCGTAAAGATAGACAATGCCCTGAAACGTGAGCGCCGCGATGAGCTTCGGGAAGTGCGGGCCGCCAACCGGGTCGAACGCGACGCGCGCGCCTTGGCCGGCGGTAATGCGCATGACTTCCTGCACCAGGTCGACCTCATCGGTGACAATCACGTGCGCAGCGCCTGCATCGAGCAACTGCTGCTTCTTGGCGGAGGTGCGGGTCAGGGCGACAGGCGTTGCGCCCGCGTAGTTGGCGATCTGGATCGCCGCGAGCCCCACGCTGCTGGATGCCGCCGGAATCAGCACGACATCGCCCTTGCCGACCTTCGCGTCTTCGATCAGCGCGCCGTAGGCCGTCATGAACATCATCCAGACCGAGGCGGCTTCCGCGAACGAAAGCGATGCCGGATGCTTCACCACCGCGTAGCCCGGTACGGTGACAACCTCGCCATACGTGAAGTACTGGTTCATCGAAAACGACGGGATCACACTGACCACATCGCCCACCACGATGCCCGTGACGTCCGAGCCTACGGCGTCGACGATGCCGGCAGCTTCATACCCCAGCCCCGCCGGGAACGTGACGGGCTCGATATACACGTCAGTGCGCCACATCGACTCGGCGCGGTTGATGCCGATTGCCTTGACCTTGATACGAACGTCGGACGGTCCCGGAGCCAGTACTTCTGTCTCGACGAATTTCAGAACGTCCGGGCCACCTGCTGTTGCGAACTTGATTACGCGTGACATGAGAACCTCGAGTGGAAACGGAAAAGTGAAATGAAAGAATCGCGTGACTTCATGCGGTCCCGGTAGCTTCCAGCGCGGGCGAATATGCCGGGAAATCCGAGTAATGCTTTTCGTCGCCGCCCCAGAACGCGGCACGCACATACGGCGTGAGCGGCAACTTGTTCTTCAGACGATACGGCAGGTCTGGGTTCGACGAGAAGTGGCGGCCAAACGCGACCAGGTCTGCATCGCCGGACGCGACGATCTCTTCGGCGCTGTCGCCGTCAAACCCGCCGGCGGCAATGATCGGACCATTGAAGTGCGGGCGCAGATAACTGACAGCGACCGGCGCATGGCCCTCGTGCAGCGTGTCGTCGCCCTTGACGCGCGGTTCGATCACGTGGAGATAAGCGAGCTTGTACTCGTCGAGCACCTTCGCGACGTAGCTGAACGTGGCTTCCGGGTTGCTGTCGGAGATGCCACCCCATTCGCCGGACGGGGAGATGCGCACGCCGACGCGGTCTGCGCCCCACACCGAGATCAGTGCTTCGACCGCTTCGCGAAGGAAGCGCACGCGGTTCTCGACCGGACCACCGTAGGCATCCGTGCGCTTGTTCGTGCCATCCTGGATGAACTCGTCGACGAGGTAGCCGTTCGCGCCGTGCAGTTCGACACCATCGAAACCGGCGTCTAGCGCACGCTGCGCCGCGACCCGGAATTCTTCGATGATCCCCGGGATTTCTTCGATTCCGAGCGCGCGGTGCGGTGACACCGGCACGAAACCATCCTTGGTGAATGCAACGCCGTCAAAAGGAACAACGGACGGCGCCAACGGCGCGACGCCGCCAGTCATTTCGACGTGGCTTTGACGGCCGCCGTGAATGAGCTGCATAAACGCGCGGCCGCCCTTGGCGTGAACCGCATCGGCGATAGCCTTCCATCCTTCCGTCTGACCGTCGTGATAGAAGCTTGCCGCGCCCAGATAAGAGCGCGCAGGGATCGAAATGCTGACGCCCTCGATGATTTCAAGTCCGCCTTCCGAGGCACGCTGGCCGTAGAAATCGGCCATCATCGGGCTGGGGATATCGCCGGGCTGAATGGTACGCATGCGGGTCATCGGCGCCAGAACCACGCCATGCGAGAAGGTATAGGCGCCAACCTTTTTCGGGGTGAACAAGTGAGCCATGATGTTTCCTTTATCGGGTAGTGAGTGCGTGACGTTCGACTGGGTGCCGATTCGTTGAATGGAATTTATCCATTCCATGCCGCGTCGTGAAGACGGGCAATTGGGATATGAATCATTCCAAACGAGGATTAGTGAGCGCACGGCAGGCATGGCGAGGGGTTAAGCTCGAGCCGCCCGCAGGGGCCGGTTCCCGACTCGGCGCTGATGAGATCAATCGCTCGGCCAATGTCGACAGGGTCCTTGGGCGGACCTGACGAGACCCGATATCAGCTGGGAAGGCGTTTCAAGGCGAAGGCAGAAGCGATGGCACTTTCTGGTCAAGGGGATGCTTGTCGCGACCACGTCGAACTAATTCGAATGAATTCGAACGAATTTCGATCTCTAAAAATAAGTGATCCTACCTGTCTGTTCCGGGCTGCTTTCTTACGTTGCATTAGGTCCCCTTGGCTGGCGAACGCTGTTTTTATTCCAATCGTGAAGAACGATGATGTGTTTGTTTTTGGTGCGCTCTGCTTTCTCGTGGCTGTACTCGTGGTGACGCGCTTTGGTATTGAAACGCGCGGCAGCACGTTGGAGCGCGTGTCCGTTAGGCGCAGTTCGCCTTAAGGCGCAATCCCGGCAATATCCATGCTTATTTCCATCTGTTGGGAACCGCACCATGGGCCGCAATGAACGTGTATGCAATCATACAAACCGTGCCTTATTATCCGAGGGAGTAACCGGTTAAAACAGCTGATTCGCCTGATTAATCCTGGATGGCCTCCGGTCCATTGTCGTCATCGAGCGGCGATCTCCAAAGCATTTCTTCACGGCCAATGAGGAAAACGAATGTCGAGACGGCCACCTCCTCGGCCTTGGCGCTTCGGGCGGCCGCGAAGAACGGCACGTTGCAGCCGACGGAGGTCACGATCGCGCGGATGGTGATCACAGAGCTCGCCAAGCCTTAACGTGAAGTCGCTCTGCAACGAATAAAACCATTCGAGCCAGGAGTTAGCGATGAAACCAACGATCGAAGCGAGATGCAAACGCTGGCCAACAGCGTTTGCCGCGGCGTTTGCAGCCGCGTTTGCCGCCGCGTTTCTGCTCGCGTCCTGCGGCGGCTCGGATCACACGAGCACATCGGTCCCTGACGCGATCATGCAGGTGATGCAGAAACCCGCCTACAACGGGGCGACCTGGGCAATGCAGGTTGTCGATGTCGATACCGGCCACGTCATCTACGATCTCAATTCCGGTTCGCAGGTGTTCATTGCTTCGGTTCGCAAGGTGTTTTCCACGGGCAACGCGCTCAACCTCTTCGGCGCGCAGCACACGCATGTGACGCCCGTGTACAAGCAGGGCACCGTCGACGCAAACGGCGCGCTCAACGGTAACCTGATCATGGTGGCGAGCGGCGATCTGACAATGGGCGGCCGCGCGAACCCGGACGGCACGATTGCGCTCGCCGCATTCGATCACAACGAAGCCGATGGTCTCGGTAACGCGCTGCTAACCGCGCCCGACCCGCTGGCGGGATTCAACGCTATTGCCGCGCAGGTAGCGGCTGCGGGCATCAAGACGATCAATGGCGACGTGGTGATCGACGATCGTCTTTTCGATGCGTTCGCGTATCGCGACGAGGTTGGCTTCAACGTCACGCCCATGCTGGTCAATGACGATGTCGTCGATGTCTCGTTCAGCTCGAGCGCCCAAGATGCGCTTCTTCCGTTCACCTATCGGCCGATGTCGGCGGCTTTCTCCGTGCAATCCACGCTGACAACGGCCGCAGCAACAACGGATTTCGCTGTCGATCTCAATCCCGATCCGCCGGATGTGCCTCAGTGCTTCGGCACGGCGAATTGCGAGGGCGAAATCAGCGGGACGGTGCCTGCGGGCGTTGCCCTTCCGCTGACCGGCACGTATCCGCTAGTGCGCACATTCCGGGTGACCCAGCCGTCCACGTATGCGCGCACGGTCTTTATCGAAGCGCTGGCGCGTGCGGGCGTGACGGTAACGGCGGCGCCGGTCGAGGCCAACCCGGTGGCGCTGCTGCCCGCGCAAGGCGCGTATTCCAGCGCGCAGCAGGTGGCTCAGCTCACGTCCGCGCCCTACGCGCAGGACCTGCGGTTTGTGAACAAGGTGAGCTACAACATTGGCGCCGACGTCACGCTGTTGCTCTACGGTCTTGCCAAGAACGGCTCGCGGACGATCGCCACTGCGCTCGCGACAGAACAGGGCGAGCTGTCGTCGACGTTCAAGATAACGCCGGACCAGTATCACTTCGTGGACGGAAGCGGCGGCGGCGACACCACGGCGACCGCCACGGCTGTCATCGCGATGCTGCGCGGCATGCGCCTGATGCCGGACTACGCAACCTACGTCGACACATTACCTTCGCTCGGCGTCGATGGATCGCTCACGACGGTCACCGACTTCGAAGCCGACCCGACACTGGCGGGTGCGAAAGGTCGCGTGTACGCGAAGACGGGCACCTATGTCGGCCTTAGCGCGACCACACCACAAACGCCGCTTCTCAAGGCACAGGCGCTCGCCGGTTATATCGATGCAAAGAGCGGCCACCGGATCGTCTTCTTCCTGACGATGAACAATGCCGTCCTGGAAGGCATTCCTACAGTCGTGAACGCCTTCCAGGATGAAGGTGAGATAGCGGCGCTACTCTGGAAGCTGCAATGATGCCGCGGCCCTTGTGCGCTCCGCGCAGCCGGACAATCTCGTCGAGGCAATGACATGCGCGCATCGTTTCCGGCTGTTCTGACGTTGATTACTTCCTGCGTGCTTGTCGCGAGTTGCGGAAGCGACAGCGACAGCACGGCTGACCCGATCGCACAGGTCATGAACAAGCCGCGCTATACGAGCGCGAATTCGCAGTGGTCGATGGTCGTAATGGACGCCGGCACGGGCGAAGTGCTCCAGGCGCTGCAACCCGATACGCTCGTGCTGACTGCATCGGTACGCAAGCTGTATTCTGTTGCGACCGCGCTCAACGTGATCGGCGCGGATCATCGTTTCGTTACGCCGGTGTATAGCGCCGGTACGGTTGATTCGTCGGGCAAGCTCACAGGTAACCTGATCCTCAAGGCGTCCGGAGATCTCACGTTTGGCGGACGGCAGAAGCCCGACAGTACCGTCGATTACACCGACTTCGATCACAACGATGCGCGCGGTTTAGGCGGCGCGATCCTCACCCCCGAAGATCCGCTGACTGCAATGAACGATCTCGCGCAACAGGTGAGGGCGTCGGGCATTACGTCGGTTAACGGCGACGTGATCATCGACGATCGCCTGTTCGATGCGTTTACCGTGCCCAACGGCCCCGTGCTGATCTCGCCGATCCAGGTCAACGAGAACGTGATCGATGTGACGCTCTCGCCGGGTGCATCGGCGGGACAGGCAGGATTGCTCGACTGGCGGCCGCGCACCAGCGCGATGACAATGCAAGGCACATCGCTCACGACGGCGGCAAACAGCGATGCCGACATCATGGTCTCCGGGGACGTGGAGAACGAGGGGCCGCTTTCCTGCTTCGCCATGCTTGGTTGCAAGGGCACGCTGTCGAGCGACGAAAGCCTCTCCGCCCCGGCCACGATTCCGCTCGGCTACGTGTCGCCGCTCGTCGGCAACGGCCTTTATGTGAATATTTTGCGTGTGGAAGATCCGCCATCGTTTGCACGCACGGCTTTCGTCGATGCATTGACGCGGGCGGGCGTATCCGTAACGGCGCCCGCGGTCGAGCCAAATCCGTCAGCCGCGTTACCGCCGACGCAGGACTATCCCAGCACGTCACAAGTCGCCAGTTTTACGTCGCTGCCGTATTCCGAATTCGCCAAGCTCGTGCTGAAGGTGAGCCTTAACACGGGCGCGAACTTGAGCCTGATGTATCAGGGCCTTGCGCAAAACGTGCGGACCGTCGGCGATGCGCTCGGCACCGAGCGCAAGTTCCTGACCGGCACGCTCGGGCTCGACGGCGCCGGCTTCAACTTCCCGACCAATGGCAGCGGCACGCCCGACAGCCAGGCGACCGCCCGTACGACAGCCACCCTTCTGAGCAAGATGAGCAGCTTGCCCGTCTATCAGGTGTATCACGACGCGCTCGCGATTCTCGGCGTCGACGGATCGCTCGCGGCGGTCGGCAAGAACGTGGTTGGCAAGGAGCACATCTTCGTCAAGAGCGGCGCGACGCTCCAGGGCAGGGAAATGGTCGCGATGAACATGGCGGGTTATATCGACGCGAAGAGCGGCCGGCGGCTTGCGTACGCGCTGTTCGTCAACAACGCCGGTCCCATCACGGCGCTCACTGACACCCTGGAGGTCTTTGACGACGAAGCGACGATCCTCGGCATCCTCTATGCAAAGTACTGAGGGTGAGAGACGGCTTCCGGCACGGTACGCCAACTGCTCGCTGCTGCGCCGTCCTATCTGGCATGCGTGGGAACACCGCTCGCGCCCGCCGAACTGGCCGGACATAGGATTTTCTTTAATCGAAAAACCAATAACAAGCTGATTCAACTGTCTTTTAATTGTGCTAAATTTGTTGCACTTATAAAGTGCGTTCTATTAGCCCTATTGTCTGGCGAAACGCTCGAAATCAATAAATCATAATACGAAAGATCGTTCGGAATACTGAACGGGCGTTCATTCATTTGTTCGATCATGGTTTACCAGCATCGGCAAATGCGAACCCTATAAAGCGACGCAACAGGACCCGAACATCATGACGGGCAAAGTCTTTGTGCGTGGTAACCCGCTTCGGCTGTGCCGGATCGCGACGGCGATACGGACGGGCACAGCGGTGACGATCCTCTGCGCATTGAGTTCCACGGCAATGGGCGCCCCGTCCGGGGGGCAGATCGTGGCCGGGTCGGGCTCAATCTCGAGCGCCGGTTCCAATACCGCAATCCAGCAAAACAGTAGCCGGCTCATCATTAATTGGAATTCGTTTGGTACCGGCGCAAACGAATCGGTCACGTTCAGGCAGCCGGGGAGTGGCGCGATCGCTTTAAATCGGGTCGTCGGACAAAATCCGTCAATACTCCTTGGCGGGCTTTATGCAAACGGCCAGGTTTTTATTGTCAATTCTAATGGCGTGCTGTTCGGCGCCGGCTCACAGGTCAATGTCGGCGGACTGATCGCCTCCACGCTGAGTCTTTCGAACAACGACTTTTTCAAGCGGCACTATGCGTTTGCCAACGAGGGGCAGGCGGGGACGGTCGTGAACCAGGGACTCATCCGCACAGCGCCGGGCGGCTATGTTGCCTTGATCGCTCCCCGCGTGAACAACCAGGGCGCACTCTTTTCACTCGACGGTTTTGCCGCGCTCGCAGCAGGGAATCGCGTCACGGTCACACTCTCGGATCATCGGATGATTGGTTTGTCCGTCGACCAGGGCGTGCTGCGTGCGCTGGCCTCGAACAGCGGACTGATCCAGGCTGACGGCGGGCAGGCGTGGCTCGCCGCCGGCTCGGAGGACACATTGCTGGCGGGCGTCGTGAACAATTCGGGCGTGATCCGCGCGCGCAGTGCGGTCAACCACGATGGCGTGATCAAGCTAGTCGCCGACGGCGGCACGGTTGAGGTCGGCGGCACGCTCGATGCATCGGCGCGGCCCGGCGGCAATGGCGGATTCATCGAAACGTCAGGCCCGCGAGTGGACCTGGCGCCCGGCGCCGATGTCACGACCGCGGCGGCGAATGGAAGCACGGGTAGCTGGCTGATCGCGTCGAATAACTTCACGATCGGGGCGCGTGGCGCTAACGCCAACGCCCGGGAGTTATCGCGCTTGCTGCAAGGGACCAACATCACGATCGGTGCCGTTTCCAGCGGCTCCGGAACGATCTCGGTCAATCAGGCGCTTGCGTGGACTACGCCCACCACGCTGTCCTTGCTCGCCGTGAACGGGATTGCGGTAAACGCCCCCATCAGCGCGCAAGCGGGCGGCCTGCGGTTCGGCACCGCCGGCATCGTGACCCAGTCAGCGCCGATCACGGCAGCAAGCCTTGCACTGCTCGGCCCGGGCGCGCACTTCCAGCTGGATGACGCGTCGAATCGCATCGGCACGCTGGCGGCGAATACAGGGTCGATCGTGCTCGCTGACAGCATGCCTCTTGTGGTTGGGACAGTGGGCGACCCGGCCATCGGCATCACGACCACGGGATCGACCACGCTGAGCGCGCCATCGATCACGCTCGATGCCCCTGTCATCAGCACCGCGACCGGCACCGCGGTCACGCTCGCGGCGGCCTCGAGCTTTGTCAATCATGCGGGCGCCAACGCGGTTTCGACACCGAATGGCCGCTGGCTGATCTATTCGAACGGACCAGACGCCGATACTTTCGGCGGCCTTCAAAGCGGCAACCTGGCGCTCTGGGGCAACGCGTTCGCGCCCGCCCCGGATAGCCACGCGGCGGCCTCCAACGGTAATCGCTTTGCGTTCACCACGCTCCAGCAAGCGGTGCTGAGCGCGAACACGATCAGCAAGATCGCGGATACGTCGCGGCCGCTGGCCGCGGGCGATGTCGTGCTCAGCCTGCGCTATGTCGGCGCCCACTATGGCAATGCCTTCACCGACAGCGCCATCGTGCATGAGCCGCTTAACTTTGTCGTGGCCAGCAACGGCAGCGGCGCTGCGGCCGCTGCCGGCGACTACGTGGTCACCGTGGACCCGGCTGGCGGCTGGCCCGCAGGTTACAACGTCGTGACGCAGAGCGGCACGCTGCGGGTGACGGCAGCTTCCCCGCCCAACACGCCGAGTACGTCGACCGGACCCACTACACCGACCACGCCCACGACGCCCACGACGCCGACTGCCCCGGTCACACCCATGCCGCCATCGCCACCCATGGCGACCGTAGCCACCCCGGACACATCGATCGTCGATTCGGTGCAGACAATCGCAGCCGAAACACTCGACGATGACCGTGCGCGCAGCGCCGCGGCGCTCGCGGTGACGTTCCCGCCGCAGCCACCGGTCGGACAGACGTCGGGCGACCAGGCGACGGACGCGAGCCGCCTGCCGTCTGACGCGTGGCCCGGCAACCAATGCCGGAAATGACGGCGGCCAGAGCGCGCCGCAGTCACCGGCCAGCGACCCGGCAAACGCAGCGGGATCGCAAGCGCCCCGGAAGACGGCCAGCCATCCTGCTTGGCATTCCGTGCGCCGTCCCGCTCGCGATTTTGCTCGCAACAACATTGCCGGGCGCGCAAGCCCAACTAGTGCCCAATGCTGGAAGCACCTTGCGCGAACAGCAGCAACAACCCGCGCCCACGCCGCCTCCAGCCACTCTCCAGCTACAGGTCACACCGCCGCCGCCAACGCCCCCCGCGCGGTCGGGTGGCCTTCATTTTGAAGTCGACACGTTCGAGTTGACGGGTAATACAGCCTTCGCCGCGCCGATATTACTCGGACTCCTGAAGGATGAGACCGGCCCTGAACGCACGCTCGACGATCTCGATGCAGCCGCCGCGCGCATCACCGCGTACTACCGCGCGCACGGATACCTTGTCGCGCGCGCGTACGTGCCGCCGCAGGAGATCGACCACCGCGTGGTGCGAATCGCGATTGCCGAAGGGCACTACGGCAAAGTCACCATCACGAACCAGTCACGCACACGCGACGCGGTGATCGCCCGCTTCGTGGCGCCCGAACGCCTGGGAGACACTATCGATGAAAACCGGCTGGCCCGGGCGACACTGCTGGTGCAGGACATCACAGGAACCCCGAGCGCCAGCGCAACGGTCTCGCCGGGCAGCGCTCCGGACACATCGGACCTGAAGTTGCAGGTGCCGTCCGTGCCGCCGCTCTCCGGCAGCCTGCAGGCAGACAACTACGGCCAGTCGACTACGGGCACGGCACGCGTGATCGGGGCCGTGCAGTGGAACAATCCGCTTGGACTGGGCGATACACTCGACGCGCGCGTGCTGAGCTCAATTACCGGCCAGACCTACGGCAATATCGGCTACACATTGCCAATTGGGGGCACCGGCCTCGCGTGGGGACTGGCCTATACGCGTTCGACCTACGTGGTCGGCGGCCAATTCAGCTCACTCGGTGCTCACGGCAGCGCGAACGTGGTGTCGACCTACCTGAGCTACCCGCTCCTGCGCTCGGTCACGGCAAATGTGAACGGCACGCTTGGCATCGACCACAAGCTGCTGGCCGACGACCTGGACACGTTCGGTTCAGCCGACGACAAGACCAGCAACGTTGGGCACCTCGGCGTGTCCGGCAACCTCTCGCTGGCGAGAAGCGTCAGCACGTTCGACACCGCCGTCCAGCAGGGCAACCTGCGCGTGAAGGACGCGACGCCGCAGGAAAGCGCCGCGCAGACCGCCGGCGCCTTTACCAAATTCGTCTACACCTTCACGCACATCGAGATATTGACCAACGCGACCCAACTCTACGTAGGGCTCAGCGGGCAGCTCGCGTCGCGCAACCTGGACTCGTCTGAGCAGATCTCGCTGGGCGGCCCCTTCGCGGTACGCGCATACGCCACCGGCGACGCCGCGGTGGACGAGGGTTATGTCGCCACGCTCGAATTGCGGCAGGCGCTCACGCAGTCGATCGTGCCCGCCCTGATCACGCTGATCGGCTTCCTCGATACCGGCGACGGCGAGTTCGCGGCGCACCCGTTTGTGGCGGGATCGAACCATGTGAGGCTGTCCGGCGCGGGCATTGGCGCATCGATCAGCACACCTGGCAATTATCTGCTGACGGCGTCCTATGCCCATACGCTCGGCTACGTTCCGTCCACTTTTGGCACCGGCCACGTGAACCGCGCGTGGCTGACCCTGGCTAAGTCCTTCTGACATGCTCGCAAAATTCTTCCGCATCGTCGTTGCATGCACCGTCCTTGGACTGTGGATGGTTGCCGCACCGGCGGCCGAGGTCGCGACCGTCACGGCGCTGGTCGGCAGCGTGGCGATCCAGTCCGCCAGCGGCGTCCAGCGGGTAGCGGCCGTCGGCACGGAGATCGACAACGGCGATACGGTCGAGACCTCGGCCGCGTCTGAAGTGATCATGATCTTTACCGACCATCAGCGCGTGTACCTGAAGGCGGGCACGGTGTTTCGCGTCGATGACTTTAACTACGCGCCCGGTGACGCATCGCAAAGTCACAGCATCCTGTCGCTCGTGAAAGGCGGCCTGCGCGTGCTGGACGGACTCGTCGCCACGCAGGGCAAGGGCGAGAACTATCGGTTGAAGACGCCGACCTCCACCATCGGAATTCGGGGGACGGAATATTCGGTGACCGATTGCGGCGACAGCGTTGCCTGCGAGGGCGACCAGATCGTGGTGTATTCCGGCCAGATCGTGGTGAGCAATGCCGTCGAGAAACGGATTGTTGGCGCCGGCGAGGGCGTGATCGTGCCAAGCCCGAGGTCGCAGTTCAGGGTAGTGCCGGCGGAACGGGTGAAGCCGGTGGTGCCGTCAGCGGCCTGCCAGTAAGGGAGAAACCGCAATGGAAGCCGCCAAGAACGTCCCGCGCATCCCGACATCCATACAACAGTCCACGTTGAGTGTGGACACGCTCGCCAGCTCGCTCATTGCCGTGTTGACCTTGTGCTACGCGGTGGGTTACGGAGCGATGATCTTCAGCGGCGGCCTCGCGCCGTGGGCGCAAAACGGTTTGCCGACCGCGCTGATCAGCTGCGTCGTCGTTTCGCTGGTGGTGGCCTTGACTACGTCGGTACCGTTCATGGTCGGCGGTCCCGATTCAAATGCGGCCGCGTTGCTTGCGGGCCTCGCCGCAGGCGTCGCCATGGATGTGCGCAACGGTGGAGGCGGCGACCGCGCGGCGCTCGCGTCCGTGCTGGTCACGCTCGCGGTGGCGTCTGTCAGCACCGGTGTCGTGCTGTACGCGCTGGGCCGCTGGAAGCACGGCAACGCGATCCAGTACATCCCGTTTCCGGTCGTTGGCGGGTTTCTCGCCGGCACGGGTTTCCTGATTGTCGAAGGCGCTTTCCGGATCATCACCAATGAGCCGATCACGTTCGCCACGCTGCCGGAGCTGATCCGCCTGCCGTGGATCGAAGTCGCCCCGGCGCTGCTGGTGGCAGTGGGGCTTCTGGTCGGCACGCGGCTGACAAAGCGCATCGGACTCATGCCGCTGGTCATCGTGCTTGGGATCGTCGTGTTCTACGCGGGCTTGCGCGTGTCCGGCCAAAGCGTGGACGGTGCACGCCGGATGGGCTTGCTGTTTCACCTCGAGTCGATCCGTAACCTGCGCCTGCCGTTCACGCAGTTGCACGACGCGTGGTTCGCCCCGATCTTCGCGCACGCGACTGAAATCCTCGCGGTAGCCGCGGTGTCTGCCATGACGGTGTTGCTGAGCGCGACGGGCATCGGCCTGTCGACTGCGCGTGACATCGACTTCAACCAGGAGCTGCGCTCGGCGGGTTTCGCCAATGTGGCGACCGGGCTGGTTGGCGGCATTGTCGGCTATCAGTCGATGAGCCGCACGCTGATGATCTGGCGCGCCGGCGTGACCAGTCGTCGTGCCGGCGTGCTGAGCGGGCTCTTTTGCCTGATCGTGGTCGTGGGATTTCCGGGTCTGATCGAGCTGATTCCAAAGCCCGTGCTGGCGGGTCTGCAGTTGTACCTCGGCAGCGCAATGTTGATCGACTGGCTGTTCAAATCGTTCAAGCGCCTACCCTGGCACGAATACCTGCTGATTCCATTGATCATGGTGATCATCGGCAGCTATGGCATCGTGGCCGGCGTCGCGTTCGGCGTGGTCGCCGCGAGCCTGCTGTTCGTGGTGCGTTATGGCCGTGTCAAATTCATTCGGTCCGAGTTCAATGGGGCCGGGCGGCGCTCGCACGTCGAGCGCACGGTCGAGCAAAACCGGCTTCTTGACCAGCAGGCTGCGCGGCTCTACGGCGTCGGGCTGCAGGGCTTCCTGTTCTTCGGCACGGCTTATTCCATCCTCACGCATATTCGTTCCCGAATCGAAGCGCCGGGGGCGTCGGGTGTATCGGGTGTACGTTTCGTGCTGGTCGATTTCAGCCAGGTTCATGGCGTCGACGCGTCGAGCACGGCGAGCTTCGTCCGGCTCGGGCAGGCGTGCGTGCGCGCAGGTGCGCAACTGGTGCTAACGGGCCTGCCCGCGCCGTTGCAAGTGTGGTTCCGCAAGGGCGGCCTTCCCGCTCAAGGCGCGCGTGAATTCCACGATCTCGACACCGGCCTTGAATGGATCGAGGAACGCCTGCTCGAGAACGCGCAGGGCGGCGCGCAAAAGGCCGAGGAGAGCGGGGAGTCGCGCTTGCCGGAAAGCCTTCGCGGGCTGCTGCCTTATCTCGAGCCTATCGCGCTGAGCGCCGGGGAGTTCCTGTTCCGGCAGGCGGATCCGGGTGATTCGGTGTACTTCGTAGATTCAGGGCGGGTGACGGTTGCACTCACGCTTGCCGGCGGCAAGACGATACGCCTGCGTAGTTTCGGCGCCGGTACGATCGTAGGCGAGATGGCCGTGTATACCGGGACGAATCGCAGCGCCGACGTGGTCGCCGATGTCCCCACGGCAGTGCTGCGTTTGCCGTTGGCTACGCTCAAGCGGCTGGAAGCCGACGAGCCGGCGTTGGCGTCGCAGTTTCACGAGTTTGTGGTAAGGGTGCTCGCGGCGCGGCTTGCGGTGGCGAATGAACAGATCCGCGCAGCATATTGAGCGAGAACCCATTGAAACCCTACGGCTTGCGCTATCTCCTCGGCCTCATCATTACGCTGACCCTGTTGGGCCACGCCTTGCACCGCTACGATGTCCGCTTCATCGACTCCCTCGATGGAATGATCTACGACGCGCAAATGCGGCTCTCGATGCCACGCACCATCGACCGCCGCATCGCGATTATCGACATCGACGAAAAGAGCCTGGCGGAAGTGGGCCGCTGGCCGTGGGACCGCGCCCGCATGGCGGCGCTGGTGAATGCGCTGTTCGAGCGCGAGCGCGTTGCCGTGCTGGGCTTTGACGTCGTATTCGCTGAGCCCGACGCTAGCTCGGGCCTGGATGTCCTGAAGCGATTGGGCAGCGGCGAACTGCGCGGCAACACGGATTTCCAACAGGCATTGGCGGCACTTGCTCCCGCGCTCGACTATGACCAGCGCTTCGCCGACGCCCTGCGAGGCCGCCCGATCGTGCTCGGCTACTACTTCGCCAACCAGGCGCGGAGCACCGGCGCCATCCCGCCACCCGCCATGCCCTCAACCGCGTTCGGTGTCTACCCGATGACGCTATTCGACTGGAGCAGTCACGGCGGCAACCTGCCGGTGTTCCAGGCTGCCGCCGGCCGCGGCGGCTTCTTCAACCCGGTCATCGATTTCGATGGCATGGTCCGTCGCGTGCCGCTGATCACCGAATATCACGGCGCCTACTATGAGGCTTTGTCGCTGGCCGTCGTCCGCGCGCTATTCGGCGATGCCGCGATTACGCCGGTGTTCGGCGATCCTGCGGACCCCGACTCCAGGCTCACGGGCATCGCCTTGCACACGCCGCGAGGCACGATGTCGATTCCCGTTGATTCAAACGGTGCCGCGCTCGTGTCTTATCGCGGATATCAACATAGCTATCCTTATTATTCTGCGGCCGACGTGCTGACCGGGCACACGGCGCCGGGTGCGCTGCGCGGCAAGATCGTGCTGATCGGCACCACGGCGCCGGGTCTCGTCGACCAGCGCTCGACGCCGGTCGGCGAGGTGTTCCCGGGGGTGGAAGTCCACGCCAACCTGATCGGCGGCATGCTGGACGGCACGATCCGGTCGCAACCTATGTTCGCTGGCACGGCGCAGGCGCTCGTTCTGCTGGTGGTCGGCGTGCTGATGATTTTTGCCTGGCCGTGGCGCAAGCCGACCCACGCGACGCTGCTCACGGTGCTGCTGGGAGGCGGCGTGGTCGCGGCTTATCTTGCGCTCTGGCGCTACGAGTTGTGGGCGTTACCCGTCGCTTCGCTGCTGCTCGAGATTGGGACGCTGTTCGTGCTGAACATGTCGTACGGATTTTTTGTCGAGTCTCGCGCCAAGCGCAAGTTCGCCGAACTGTTTGGTCATTACGTACCACCCGAACTGGTCGAGGAGATGAGCCGGCATCCGGAAAGCTACAGCATGGCCGGGCGCCGCGCGGAACTGACCGTGCTGTTTTGCGACGTGATCGAGTTCACTGCGATCGCCGAGACCCTCGAACCCGAACAACTCGCAGTCCTGATGAATGACTATCTCGGCACGATGACCGCGGTGATCCGCCAGCATCGCGGTACGCTCGACAAATATATCGGCGACGCCATCATGGGATTCTGGGGCGCGCCGGTTGAAGACAGCGAGCACGCCCGGCATGCGGTCGAGGCCGCGCTCGGCATGCGCGCGGCACTGATCGATCTGAATCAAACGCTCGCCGCGCGAGGCTGGCCGACGCTCCAGGTCGGCATAGGCATCAATACAGGACCGATGACCGTGGGCGACATGGGCTCAACGGTGCGCAAGGCCTACACGGTGATGGGCGATGCGGTGAACCTGGCGGCGCGGCTCGAAGGCCTGACGCGGCGCTACAAGGTCGATATCATCGTTGGCGAGACGACGCGCGAGCGCGTACCGGACATCGTGTTTCGCGAAATCGACCGCGTCCGGGTGAAAGGGCGCCTCAGGCCAGTGGCAGTGTTTGAGCCGCGCCTATCCTCCGGTCTCTGGGCCACCACGGAGGCCGCGCAGAACGGCGAACTTGCGCAATGGCAGGCCGCGCTGCAGCACTATCGCGCGCAGGACTGGGACGCCGCGGAAGGGGCGCTGGCCGCGCTCATGGAGCGGTATCCCGAGTGCGGCCTGTACGCGGTGTATCGGCAGCGCATTGCAGCGCTGCGGGGGGCGTTGCTGCCCACCGACTGGGACGGAGTCAACACGTTCGATACCAAATAGGACAATGAGGATCATTACTGTGCGGGCAGATCATGTCCGAGATCACCGAAACCGTCCCGATGCAGGACGCACCACGCACGATCAAACACGTGCAACTCGTGGGCGAGAAACAGGCCGACAGAACCAGGCCGACAGAACCGGCTTCAGCAATAACGACGTCGCATGTAATGCCCGCCGATTGCTCGCATGCACGCCAGCCCAACTCATCGATCTCTCAGGATACCTGACGGGTCGGCCGGAACAGGATCTCGTTCACGTCCATGTCGTCCGGCTGGTCGATGGCGAAGGCCACGGCCCGAGCAAAGGAGTCGGCCGGGATGGCGTTGGCCTCATAGAAGTCTTGCATGTGACGCGCTGTGTCCGGTTCGTTGATGCTGCCCGGCAGTTCGCTGTCCACGGCACCTGGCGACACGATCGTCGTACGAATGTTCCAGGGCTTGACCTCCTGCCTCAAGCCTTCCGACAAGGCTCGCACTGCATGCTTGGTTGCGGAATAAACGGCCCCGTTCAGCATGACCTTGTGGCCGGCCACTGACGACACGTTGACGATATGCCCTGACATCTGACGCTGCATGTGGGGCAGGGCCGCCGCAATGCCGTACAGCACGCCCTTTACGTTCACGTCGATCATGCGGTCCCAGTCGTCGACCTTCAGCCGCGCGAGCGGTGCAAGCGGCATGATTCCCGCGTTGTTCACCAGCACGTCGATACGCCCGAACGTTTGCACAGCGGTGTCAACGAGGCGCTTCACATCGTCGAGCACGGTGACGTCGGCGGCGACGGCAAGCGCCCGCTGCTCCGTGCGGTTCAGCTCGTCGGCCAGTTGCTGCAAGCGCTCGATGCGCCGCGCGCCGAGCACGACGCTCGCACCGTGCGCGCTCAAGAGGCGCGCGGCCGCAAGGCCCAAGCCGCTGCTGGCGCCGGTAATGACGATGACCTTGCCTTCGATCCTGTCGCTCATGAAGCTCTCCTGTGGGTGATGAAGAACCCG
This sequence comes from Burkholderia sp. S171, assembly GCF_009766085.1. GTDB lineage: Bacteria > Pseudomonadota > Gammaproteobacteria > Burkholderiales > Burkholderiaceae > Caballeronia. The sequence goes on from NZ_LMUF01000032.1 coordinate 58,144, forward strand.
ACTTTAGACCGCGTTGTGTCAAGCCACTAGTAGGCTGGCCCTTGCTCTAATCGCAAGTACAGGTTGATACTGGCGACTCATCATTTCAAGGAGCACCGCGTGCCTATCAGCGAACTTCGCGCAATCGAGATCTTCACGAAGGCCATGGAACTTGGCAGCATCCGGCGCGCAGCGGCGTCCCAGGGCGTAAGTCCGCAGGCCGCGAGCCAGGCGCTCGCCGCGCTTGAAGCGCGGCTCGGCGTACGCCTGTTGCATCGAACGACAAAAAGCATCGCGCTCACTTCCGAAGGACAGCAGTTTCTGGAGGCCGCCCAGCCGGCGCTGGCAGCACTGGAGCGCGCAGTCGATAGCGTTCGCACGGCCAAGGACGATATTGCCGGGCCGCTGCGTATCGCCGCTCCGAAGTACTCGTTCCTGCCGCTGCTCTGGCCTCTGGTCGACGAGTTTTGCCGCCGCCATCCTGAGGTCCAGCCGGACGTGAAACTCGATGACCGCATTGGCAACTGGGTGCAGGATCGCGTCGACGTCGGCTTTCGCATTGGGTCTGCGCCCGAAGAAGGCCTCGTTGCTCGTCGTCTCTTTGCCATGCAATTGATCGTCTGCGCGGCGCCGGCCTACATCGCGGCACACGGCGCACCGGCTTCGATCGAACAGTTGAACTCGCATCGCTGCAGCGTGTTCCGGCATCCCGGCACCGGTCGCATCCTGCCCTGGCTTCTCAAGGTCGATGGCGAAGTGATTTCCCGCGACCTGCCTCCTGCGTTGTCGACGAACGATGCCCAGCTCGAGACCGAGGCAGTGCTGTCGGGTCATGTAATCGGCTTGTTGTCGGGCTTGTCCGCGGCCCCTCTTATTCGTTCGGGGCGGCTCGTGCCGCTGCTCGCGGACCACGCCACCGACCATATGAGCGTGCACATTTACTACGGAAGCCGCGCGGCGCAACCGTCGCGGGTGCGAGCCTTTATTGATCTGACCATTGAGCGGCTGGCGGGGTCTTCGGACTATGTGCTGGACGCGCGGGAACTTGCCATGGCGGAAGCGAAGGGTCGCAGGAAGACGCGCCGGCGATGAAACGATGGTCGATCAAGTGTCACGGCGAGATGCGTGCCGGCGTGATAGCTTGAGCAGGCACCGTGTGCCCTTCGTCTCGGACCGCGATCGGGCCAGAACCATCACGTCCCTGAAGTCGGAGGTCTCTCCTCCCGTGACCTGCCGCAAGATTTCCCGGTCGGCGCGACCGCGCACGGCGAAACACCCGGTCTGACCGCTCAGGTGACCGAGATGCAGACGGGAGCGCGGGGCGGGTTCGCCAATATCGAGGTCACAGGCAACAACCTGCTGTACCGGTCGACGGCAACCGGTGGCATGTCCGAAGACCCTTGTTCAACGTATTCGTCGACTCTACGAATCGTTTCGTGTGATATCGGTCTCGATGGGTCAGCGCCCGGGGTTCGCGTCCATTTCGGAGGCCCGCGCCAGTGCAAGCGTGTCGATGTACTCCCGGATGTTCGTCACTTTGCCATTTCGAACGGTAATGGCAAAGACCCAATTGTCCTCGAACGTTCTATTCGTGGCTTTGACTCTGCCCGTGGCGAAGCCGACGACCAGGACCCGATCGCCCTGCGCTACGAATTCGGGGGGCTCCGGGTATGACGTTTCCATCGTTTCGGAAGCCTTCTGAAGCAAATCCGCCAATCCCGCGTGTCTGCGGTGCGTGCCGGCCAGCGGCCACTCGCCCGGAATGATCCACTCAATGTCTTCGGCCGAAATCGCCAGCAGACCTTGCTTATCGCCGCGACCCATTGCTGCAAAAAAATCCTTCACAATCTGGACTTGCGTGCTCATCGAAATCTCTCCATTTCTGTTGCATCGGATCGTGTCTGACCTAGCCGGATACGATCGAAATAAACCCGCGACTGGAGCAAGGAAGGGAACGATCGCACCTGACTTCGAACGGTCTCTCCTCCCTTCACCTGTCGCAGGATTTCCAGGTCGAACTGCGGCGTGTAGGTCTCACGCTCCGACAAACAAATCCACTGGAATGGGTTGATGAAAACGACGTGAGAGGCGTGTTGCTCCCGGTGGTCGCGTGCAGGACCGGCAAGCGCAACACCTTCCTGATCTGGAAGGAGTCAAGCATACCTAAACGAGTGCATTCCGGATGATCTGAGCACAGCTTACTGACGGCGTCGCCCTCGCTTCAGTCGAACTTGACCAAGTCCTTAAAGATCAGTTGACCCCAGCTATTTCCGCGCGCCTGCACGAGCAGTCCACCTTCCGAAAGCCCGCCAAGTTTGATCGGCGAAAAACCGAGATTTTCCGCAAGTGCGCCAATCTCCGTTGCGGCGCTGTCATCGTCGCTCGCCAGGAACACGACTCTCCTGCCACCCTGTACGGCCGGATCCTGGGCAAGGAGGGCAGCGCCCAAATGGTTGAAGCCCCTAACCAGTCTTGCACCCGTGAAGGCCTGCGCGACGACCCTGGAAGAAGGCTGTCCTCCCAGTTCCTCAGGGGACACGCCGTAGGCATTGGTCACATCGATAATGGTCTTTCCCTGCCAAGTGGATAGCGCCTTCGCGACATCCGGGTGCGACTCGAAGCGGACCGCCAAAAAAATGATGTCCGCCTTGACCGCTTCCGCCAGTTTTTGGGGAATGACCTCGGGTCCGATCGCGGCCGCGGCGGATGCAAAGCTTTCCGGGTCGCGCGTGGTTGCAACGGATATTTCGATGCCTTTGCGGGCAAACGCCTTGGCCAGGGCTTGGCCAATCTTGCCGAAGCCGATAATTGCGTAGCTCATATATTTCCTTTGGATTATCACACCCTACGGACTCCGAATAATTGAAGGGAGCGTGCGGCGGGGCGTAGCGCGTCAGAGTTGCGCGAGGCCGCCATCGACGGCGACTTCGCTGGCGGTCATGAAGCTGCTATCCGACGACGCGAGAAAGGCGGCGACCGCTCCGATCTCCGACGGATCGGCCATGCGCTGGAGCGGAGTCATCGCGGCATAGATCTTCTGGCCCTCCTCGCCGAGCGCTTCCTTCGCGAGTTCGGTCGCGGTCGCCCCGGGCGACAGAACGTTGACGCGGATGCCAGTGCCCTTCAGGTCCTCCGCCCAAGTCCGCGCGAGGTTGCGCACTGCCGCCTTGCTCGCGCTGTAGGCGCTCATTCCCGGGGCGCCCGTGGTGCCGGCGCTCGATCCGGTCAGGATGATCGAACCGCCTTCGCTCATCAGCGGCAGCGCCTTCTGGACCGTGAAGATCGTACCTTTCACATTGGTGTCGAAGTGTTCGTCAATGTGCTCGGCGGTGATCTTGCCGAGCGCAGCCTGGCTTCCCGCCCCGGCATTGGCGAAGACGATATCGAGGGTTCCACGCTCGGCCTTTACCGCCGCGTAGAGCCGGTCGAGGTCGCCCTCATCCGAGACAGAGCCCTTCACCGCGCGGGCATTGGGGCCGAGCTGGGCCACAGCTGCATCGAGCGATTCCTGGCGGCGGCCGAAGATGAAGACGAAGGCACCCTCTTCGATGAAGCGCTTTGCCGCGGCGCGGCCGATGCCGGTAGCGCCACCGGTGATCACAGCGGTCTTTCCATTCAGTCTGGTCATGTCGTGCATCCTTCCTTGGAGTTCTACGGAAGCAGGGAACTGCTTGCTTGAGACAAGTATGCAGTTCTGATAACCTAAGGACAAGTATGCACCTTTTGGTAACCATGAAAAATGACTGACGACTGTTCTCGAAATCAAAACTGCGGTGGCCGCTTCTCCTACGGGCTCGCCGCCACGCTTAGCATCATCTCGGGCAAGTGGAAGCCGCTGATCCTGTACTTCCTGCTCGACGGCCCGAAGCGCTACGGCGAGCTCAAGCGCAACGTCCATGGTGTCAGCGCCAAGGTGCTGATCCAGCAGTTGAAGGAACTGGAGGCCGATCACGTGTTGGCGCGCACCGACTACAAGGAGGTGCCACCGCGCGTGGATTACGCGCTTACCCCGCTTGGCCGGAGTCTGGCCGACAAGATTGTTCCGCTGTGCACCTGGGGAACCGAGAACATGGCAGAAATGGTGAGCATGCTCGTCGAGCGCGACAGTTTGCTTTAGCAGAATGCTGAGGGAGCGCTGAGTCGGACGACCTCCTGCATCCGTGGGAGGGCGGCAGATCGAATTCTTCCGATCAGAAGTCGGACGGTCTCTATTCCCTTGAGCTGCAGCAGGATTTCCAGGCCGAGCCGCAGCGTGTAGGTCCCACGCTTTTCGGCCCGGTTTCATAGGACCGAAAAGCCGCCGCCGACAGACAACTCCATTTGAGTGGGTCGATGAGAACGACGTGAAAAACGCGTTGTTCCCAGTGCGGTCGTGGACCTGCCAGTGAGCACGTGGTGTCGGTGATTCAGCCGACATCGACGTTCAAGGCGATGTCGAAGGTGCCTGCGCCGTTTTTGGCTAGGCCGATGAGCATCAGGCCGAGCGACTCGAGCGTCGAGGCCATGTGCAGGCCGCCGACATCGAACGGACGCAGCCCGAGACTCTCGATGAAGGTCGAGACGAGCGCCTTGGCCTTCGGATCGTCAGCGGCGATGAACGCGTCGAGGCGTCCATTCCGAGCGAGTACGGGGCCGAAGAGGGTGTTGAACGCCTTCACGACATGCGCGCCGGCGGGGGCGGCCCTGGCGATCTCCTGCGCACCAGAACTGCCGTGGGGTGTGACGAGCCCCGTGAGGTCGGGGGAGACCGGGTTGGTGATGTCGATGATCACTTTGCCGTCGAGCGCGTGCCCGAACTCGGCCAACACCGCCGCCGCATTGGTGTAAGGCACGGCGAGGATGACGATGTCGCCCGTCGGCGCGGCGCCGTACGTCCCTGTGGTTGCTCCGGCTGCAAGCTTGTCGGCCAGCGCCTGCGCCTTGGTGGGATCGCGGCTGACCACTTCGACGGTGTGTCCAGCCTTGGCGATGCGGCCGCCGATCGCTGCGGCCATGCCGCCTGTGCCGATGATGCTGATAGTGCTCATGCGCAGTCTCCTGGTGAGTTAAGTAGTGCTCATATTTTCCAAACGGGGCATCCCGCTCAATGTTCCGTGTGTGCCGAGCCCGTTGCAACTTGGCTTCCTGCCTCAGGTCAACTCAGAGGGCAGGGAAGTAATGGCCGTTGTCGAGGTCCTCGATCAGGCCGGGCTGAGAAGGCTCCCAGCCGAGCGTCTGGCGGGTGATGAGGTTGGACGCCGGGAGGTCCAGTGTGACCAAATTCGCAAGGAATCCAAAGTATCCAGGCAGCATCAGTACGTCCATGGGAATGCTCACAGCCGGCAGGCCCAGACGGCTGCCAATGGCCTCCGCGATCTCGCGGAACCGGATGCCCTCGCCCTCAATCCCGTGCCAACTTTTGCCAGCCGGACCCTTCTCCAGCGCCAGGCGGAACAAGGAGGCGAGGTCGCGGCTGTGCACGGCCGGCCACAGGTTCGCGCCGTCTCCGGGGTAGCCGATAACGCCCTTCTCCTTCGCGAGCCCGATCAGCAGCGGGAGGAAGCCGGCATCGGTCGTGCTGTGCGCGATGGGCGGGATCCGTACGACCGAAGAGCGCACGCCCCGCTCCGCGAGGCCGACTACGGTGAGCTCCACGACGTTGCGAACCCGCAGGGTGCCCTTGTACGCATTGCCGCCGGGAAGGGCCGGGTCCTCCTCGGTGGCTGGCCGGCCCAGGTTTTCCCACCCGGGCGAGCCAATGCTCGCCGACACGACCAGCGGCTTTCCGGTTCCGGCCAGTGCCTCGCCATACGCAAGCATGACCTGGAGCTCCGCAGCGGTCACGGCGTCAAGGCCGCCGGAGGGCAGCAGGTCTTGCCTGTGCGCGACGTGGATGACGCCGTCGAACTCCGCTGCTGCTTCCTTGAGCCCATCGAGGTCGGAGATATCCCCGCGACGCACCTTGGCGCCGAGCGCGGACACCGTCGCCGCGGACTTGTCCGATCTGGCTAGGCCAGTTACCTCATGGCCGGCGGCGATGAGATCGGGGATGATGTACGAACCGATATGGCCGGTGCCGCCAGTGACGAAAACATTCATGTTAGTGATCCTTATTAGTGATGTGATCCGAGAGGGGGTTCTATCGGTTCACTCAGCCGAGAAAACTGACGCCGATTGAGAAGTTGCTGTGCTTGACGGAGTGGATGAGGAGGCCCAGCGACAGCAGGCAGGCGTGCTCCAGCGTCCTTGCCATGGGCAGCGGACCGGCATCCATCGGGCGCAGTCCGAGGCTCTCGATGAACGCCGAGACGCGTGCCTTCGCCTGCGCGTCGTCCCCGGCGATGAACACGTCCAATGATTGTCCCTCGGCGGGACCGGCAGCCAGGACGTGGGAGAACTGGGCGTTGAACGCCTTGACGACTTTCGCATCGGCAGGGGCAACCTTGGCGATCTCCTGCGCGCCGAAACTGTCGCCAGCGGTCACGAAGCTCGTGTGATCGGAGGCGACGGGATTGGTGATGTCGACAAGAACCTTGCCTGCCAGCGCTTCGCCGTACTGCTTCACCACGTTAAGAACGGCGGAGTAGGGAACCGCCAGGATGACCATGTCCCCGGACGGGGCGGTGCCGAACGTCCCTGCCGTCGCGCCGGCTCCGACCTTCTCGGCCAGCGCCCGCGCCTTGGCGGCGTCGCGACTCATCAGCTCTACGGTGTGTCCGGCTTTGGCGGCAAGGCCGCCTATCGCTGCGGCCATGCCGCCTGTGCCGATGATGCTGATAGTGCTCATGCAGTCTCCTGGCGAGTTGGGTGTTGCTCGTGACCACTAGCAACCATCCTATTCACATTACTTGCAAAAAACAAGTAAACAACGAAATTTACTTGCGATATACAAGTGATGTTAATATCTAGCCATGAAGACGATATCGAAAGAAGACATTCGGTCCCATTGCGCAGTGAACTACGGCGTGGAGATGTTCGGCGACCGCTGGTCGCTCTTGATCATTCGCGACATCGTTTTTGTCGGCAAGAAGACTTATGGCGAGTTCCTGAAATCGGAAGAGAGAATCGCGACCAATGTGCTTGCTTCCCGCCTTGCCTTTCTTGAGGCGCAAGGAATCCTCTCAAGGGCGCCCAGCCCCGACGACGGGCGCAAGGACTTCTACACGCTGACCGAGAAGGGCCTGGATCTCATTCCTGTCGTGCTTAACATAGTCCTTTGGAGTGCGAAGCACGATTCGAAGTCGTACGTGCGACGCCTTAAGGAATTCGTTGCTCGATTAAGTCAAAGCCCCATGCAGGTGAGCGAAGAGGTGAAGGCGCTGGTCCGCAATGGCGGATGTATGTTTCCAGAGAGCAAGGAATAGGCAAGACGGAAAGCGCGCCCTGTCACGTCGCAAGAACGATATGCACACACCACCGGCTAAGAGGTGCAGCGAATAGAGGGGCCGATGGCCGAAACGATCCTGGAAGCCGTACGCGCGATTGACGAGATGCGACACGGTCGTCACCTTGCCACCAGTTAAGTCTCAGTACAGCCTCTGCGGCACGGCGGCTTAGCGTTCTATAGTTGGGCACAGGCAGGTCCGCAAATGCGAGTTCACGAAAACTTTGCACAAAACCCTGAGAGGCTCGAAGCGTCAAATGATAGCCGTGCTTAAGCGTGAGCACGGCCTGAATCATTGCGTCCGAGTAGACGTGCGGCCTGCCGCGCTTGAAAGCTCTCGCTTCGCTCCCACTCAGGAATGCGCTCTCGTCGATCCGTGGTCAAGCTGCCTCGCGCGATCAGCCCTGCGTTGTACTCCGCCAGTTCCTGACTCGACAGATTCCCTTAGGCTCGCGACTCTAGCGTTTATCCTTGCGCATATTCCCACCCAATGTCGAGAATCTACGCAGTTCCTTCCCAGGTTAACAGAGGCAGTCCCACGACCGTTACGCGCAAACGTCACCCCCCATGCTGCGATCGCTTTTTTGCAGTAACGCCACCGGCAACACTTGTCACCTTCACGATAATCGGATGATCCGCGACATTGACGGTTATAGACTTCACGCTCGAAGCACTCTGAATTGGCAGGGTGCCTTGAATCGGATCATAAACGGAGACTTGATTGGCAGTGCCGAAGTTTACCGTAATGGGGTATGTCGGAGGCGCAACCGCAGTGTGATTCGTTGCATTCCAGATTATCGGTTCAGCCCAAATGACAATGTAGAATGCCCCGTCTTGGCCTTGGAACAATATCTGCCCCGCCCATTGATTCGGCAGACCGGATACCTGGTAAACCAAAGCTCCCGGCGTGAACGAACCATTGACGTTGGCGCTCATGAGGGTGGTTGTGAAGTTGTGGAGTGCTATTGCCGCGGGTTTGGCGCTACCATCCCAGTTGAATAAACCGAAGTGGCTCTCTGCGTCACTGGGCCCGGCGTTCGAGCTTTCCATGAGCTCGTACATATAGACCGCCGGGTTGTTATAGCGTGCTCCGTCCATTAACGCATTCAGATTAGTGCGTGCCTGCACAGCTTCGCTCACACCACCGTTGCCGAGCGAGGTCGTCGAACCGGTTTCGGTCACTACCACCGGACGGGTCGGAGCATCGACATTCGCCGCTTTCATCCAATTGGTCCAATACCACGTGCTGTCAGTCGGGCTCCAGCCGTAGGCCGGTTGACCACCACTGTAGTAGATATGCACGTTCCCGGCGTCGCAGTAGGCACTCATGTTGCCCACGCCGCTGTAGTCGCTCGTCGCAATGCCTCCGAATGTAAGGAGGTAAACAGGCTTTTTGCCGAGCAGGGAGTCAGCTTTTTCGGCCTGGTAAAGAGCCCGCTGGAAGGCATCGAAACTGGCAGAACCGGTCAAACCGTTATAGGTGATCGGCCAGTTATCGACTTCATTGGGGCCTTCAACCGAAGCTACACTGCCGGGGTAGAGTTCCTCGAAGTTGTGCAGCATTGAGATTGCCCCGGGAATATTTTGGCCGACCACCATATTGACGTGGTTACCACTGGGCAAGAGGAGGGAATAACCGGATGTAAATTGCGCGTTTTGTCCATAAACATCGCGTACGTTGTGAATCCCAATGTAGGTGAGGGCATCCCCCACGGCCGATGGGTTTGCATATGGCGTGTTCGCCCATCCCATGTGAACATTGATGCCGAGACTGCCAATGAAGGACGCGACGTTGCGGGCCTGGGTTCCCTGGCTCTGGGCCGGAGTCGCTTCTGACGGAGTCGACCCGAAAAATACACAAAGAAATAATAGACTCAATGACCCGCGAATCACTCGTATGCAAAGCGCGGACGCGCCGAAAAATTTTCGTTGTACTAACATAATCAGTTTCTCCACCATCGAAATTTTCAATGAAACGTCTACAAAGGAACCTTTTGATACATTGCTTAGCGGTCGTACCAACCGCGCGCTTCTATCCATCGGCTACAAATCTCAGTGGCGGCCGCTGCGATCTGACCTCAAAATACGTTTGGTGTACTAAGGGACGTTTCAGCGGCATATCTAAATTGAAAAGTCACTACTTACGGAGGTAGGCCTGGATGCTCAGAAGGGCTCGCACACATCTGGCTATAGGCGGGCTACAACGGACGGCGAGTTGTCGGCCGCAAGGCCTTACGGAGCCTCGTCGACACCCGAGGCACCGAACGCGAGGCACTGCGACTCATAGGTGCGCGACCCCACCGACCTGCCGGCAGTGGTCTGCATCCCGCGTTGACCGTCAATGCACGCTGCATTTGCAAGCCCGAAATTACGGCGGTAGAAATCTCAAAGAGTCCTTAAGAACCGCTATGGAAATTGCGGTGCTGACCTGGTATAGACCCGTGGCAGCCGAGTTTGCACAGGGGAAACGGAGCCGTTGCGGAATCGCTGCGAGCAGACCGTCACCGAAAACACGCAAAGTGGAATTAGCAACTCATAAAAGCGTTTCCCATTTCGACGCCCACGTTAGGCGATAGAGGCTGGAGCAGGCAAAGGAAGACCCATGGCGCCGAGCGGCGCGCTAAGCGTTTCCTTACTAGTCAGGTCAGTGCGCGGTAAAACGTACCTGCGCGTAGAACTCACAGGCAGACAACTACTCCATCAACAACTGAATTTCATGTTACATCGATGAAACATTTTTTGTCAGTAGCAGTTGCGCTACGATGCGTAACAATTTGTGAGAATGAGTAATAGATACTGGTTTATTGGATCGGTACGACTTCTCGTGATGAAAATCCGGGCGCAATGCCGAAATTTACCGATGAAAACGATGTGGAGTCTTAAATATTCATACGAATAACTGTGGCGTTTATCAAATTTGAATCAAAAATAACAAATCAACTTTGCGCGGTAAATCAGGCGCGTTGCCATCTCGGCGCCGTCGCATCCGTCTACAAGTGTTATGAAGCAGGCCGCAACGGTTTCTTGCTGCACCGCTGGCTGACTGAACAGGGCATCGTGAATCTCGTGATGGATTCGGCCAGTATCGAGGTGAACCGCCGTGCGCGTCGCGCCAAGACAGACCGGCTTGACAGCGACAAGCTGCAGTCGATGCTCATGCGCTATTACGCGGCGAGCGGAGCGAGCGTTCGGGCGGTCGCGCGCATCCCCAAGCCTGAGCAGGAAGACGACCGGCGCCGCACCGCGACATCGAATGGCTGCATAAAGAGCGTACAGCGCACACGCAGTTACCGGGCACCAACAGTTCGTCGGCATTTCATGGAAAAAGCCGATGGAGTCTGCGTGGACTCGGTATCCTTCTTTCCAAGACAAGGTGGCCCAACGTGCCATCGTGATGCTGATGGAGCCGATCTACGAGCAGGACTTCATGGACTGCTTGTTCGGGTTCCGATCGGGTCGCAGCGCGCATGGAGCACTGGCAGCGATAAGGGAGGCGATTGTGATGCGGTGCGCACGAGGGGCGCTCGACGACGACGCAGAGCGTGTTCTGGAGGTGCTCGGCAGGCGAATGGGGAAGTACGGACTGGAACTTCATGCGAACAAGACAAGAGTGGTCGATTTCCGCTTCAGGCCAAAGTCAGTGGGTGATGATCGGAAAAGGCATTAGCGACGACGTTCAACTTCCTTGGTTTCGTTCATACATGGGTGAAGTCGCGGTTTGGCAAAACTGTGGTGAGGCAACTGACCGCGAAAGGCCGCGTCGCACGCGCACACAAAGGCATTCAATGAGCAGATACGAGCAACTCGGAATTGGCGGATACGCGAGCAGCATCAGCGGATTTGCCGAAGGCCCGAATCATTCACCATGTCTCCAGAAAGCAAGTCCGTGGACGAACCTGGACGATGAAGACCCTGTCTACTCGGAAACAGCTTTCCTCACAAGTTAACAGCCCCCTCGGCGATGATTGTCAACATGCCTTAGTATTTGTGGCACAGTAAAATTAGTACGTTTCTCAAACTCCATGTTCATTAATTAGCCCTGCGCCCCGCCGCGTCGCCGTGGCAGCCAAGGGATCAAATCCTTGACAAGGTAGCTTGACGATTCACTTTCGAAACATATTTGCTAGTTTTGCCCCGGGCTCCGCCGATCACGGATAGTCTGTGCCAAACCCGGGCTGCTAAAGACTTCGATGGTCTATTGCTTGCTTTATAACGGCACCAATTTAGCGAAGGATGACACAACGACAATCGCAGGCGACGCGCGCCATTTGCTAAAGAGTCGCGATTCGGTCAACGAATGCTGACCAATCTATTGCGGTCCAAATCCCGGCAGATCCTGATGGCCCACTCATCAACCTTTACGTAGGCAATTATGAATAGACCCGAACGTTTCGAGCCGGCGACATGCCGCACCGTGTCCATCATCCTACCTGCGCATAACGCGGCGCCTTATGTCGAGGAAGCAGTGCGCGCCATGCTGACGCAAACCTGGACCGATTTCGACCTTTTCATACTCGACGACGGTTCGACCGACGGTACGCTGGAAATTGTCGAACGGCTTGCGCGCGAGGACGATCGTATTCACGTCGTGAAGAACGGCGAGAATCTCGGCCTCATCGCCACGCTGAACATTGGCCTCGGCCTTGCTACCGGTAAATACATCGCGCGCATGGATGCCGACGACTACAGTCCGCCGGAGCGCCTTGCGATTCAGGTTGCGTTCCTTGAACAGCATGAGGAGGTGGTAGCACTCGGCTCGAACGGTCGGTTCTTCGGCGTGAAGACTGGCGTCTTGAACGTGCCGCAAACCGCAGGGGCCGTCAGGACGCGCCTGATCTTCGACAATCCGATGATCCATAGCGCGATCCTGATGCGCAGGGAATGGCTCGTCGCGCACGGAATTCAGTATCGGAAGCGCGCGCCACATTCGGAGGACTACGACTTCTGGGTGCAGATCGTAGAGGCCGGCGGCGACATCGTGAACCTTCCAGAGCAATTGTTGTATTACCGCGTTCATGAAACGAACGTCACGCGTCTCAAGCGGCGGCAGCTCGAAGAGAGCTCCGGCGAGATCCGCCGGCGCCAGATGGCGAATCTTGGCTGCAGCTTCACGCCTGAAGAAGTCGACGTACTCGACACCTTCATGTTCCGTAAGCGCTATCACGCGACCAAAGCCGAAAACGCGCTGATTCGGAGCATTCACGCGAAACTAGCGCGGCTTCCTCTGCCTGTCGGAAGCTTGAGCCGCCGTTTTGAACGGGGACGCTTTATTGCGTCGCTTTTTAGCCGCCCGCACGGCATGCGCGACAAGCTCAAGCTCGCAGCCGCGCTGGGGCGGATTAATCCCTTAACGGCCGCGGTGTTCACGGTGCTATTCGCCTTGGGCAAGCCTTAGGCAGGCACGCGCCAGAGGTTGGTTGCGAGGACCAGCCGTCGGCGCGTTGCATTGCGTCTTGGATCACGGCCGTATCGTCAAACAATCGAGTCCACCGCGTTTGCCGGCTTGTCCCAGGATGACTCAGACCTGCGGCTTCCGGCCGCTGATGCCGCCGCCGTTAAGAACATAGCGCAGAAACTGCGTGATGCCAGTGAGCTGCGCGGCGAACCACGCTACCGATGAATCGTCGTGAATATCCAGCGCCCTGAGCTGGAACGGATCAGTCGATTCGTCATTCCAGCCTATATCGACGGTGCGCCCTGTTCGATACCCGGCCGCCTTTAGCATGGCGATCTCACGCGAACCATAGTCGCCGTTCGGATAAGAGAAGTGCTGACACTTTGTGCCGGTAAGCCGTTCAACCTCGTTCATTGAACCAAAGAGTTCATCGACGCATTCCGGGTCGTCGCATTTTGTCAGGATGGGGTGAAAGCGCGTGTGCGACTGGAAATCGACATACGGACGCATCGCTTCGATGTGCGCCGCGCTAAGTCCCGTGGCGCTCGCCGCGCTGGTTTCAGTGTCGCGCTGAAATCCGCGCGATCGCAATTCCGACAGCCGCTCGCTATTGGTCATTCTTTTAAGACGCTCGACGCCCGCCTCAAGTGCGCCAGGATGCATCCACCAATGAGTGCGCGGCTGTGCCACGATGCCGCTGCAGAGGTAAATGGTAGGGCGTACACCATGCTTGATGAATACGGGAAGCAGTCGAGCATTGCCCACATGGCCGTCATCGAGCGTGATCGCGGCGCGTGGACGACCTGATCCTCGCGTAGTCGCTTCAGCGAGAGGCACCAGGTCACAAAACGTACGCAGGTAGGTCAGATGCGCGTCAAGTGTCGCCGGATCGGGGTCGTGATAAAGCAGGACTGCTACCCTGTCTCGCCAAACGAGATGCCGGACCGCAGTGGCAATGCCACTGACGAGCACGACTCGCGTGAAGACCTCGCGCATAAAAACCTTCGGTCTCATCCGCATCCCCCTTGGTTGCATAGCTCGATCCTTATACATGCTTCAAAAAAACGCGGAGTGTGCGCTCCCACACACTCCGCGCCTGTTAGCGACCTTGAAGTATGTTTTTAGCTTTCCTCATTCAATATGGAAAATCCATTTGATTAATCATATGGAAAATCCCCCTGATTAATCAATATCCAGGCTTATCCAAGATAACGACTTGTCTAACCATTCGTTACCCTAATAAAATAGCTTGCGCGTCGTCAGTTGCTAGGGGCATCATCGCGTTCAATTGATATCCAGGCTTTCCAGATAACAGTTTGTCTAAACATTCGTTAACCTAACGAAACTACTTGCGCGCGTTTATTTTATAGGAGCATCATCGCGTTGAATTGATATTCAGGATGTTCAAGATAACAGTTTGTCTAAACATTCGTTATCCTAAGAAAATTACTTGCGCACATTTATTTTATGGAGGCATCATCGCTCCAATCGCCTAAAACATCGCCATTTCGATGAGGGTCTACGTCATGACATCGTCATCGATTCATGCAACGGATAAACATCGCGTCCTGTATTCCGGCTTTCGCTGGGAGCATCACGATGACGAATCTGGTTACCATCACGTTGTTGTATCGGGCGCCGACTATGTGGACGGCGGCCAGCTATGGGGCAGCGATGGCTCGGTGCGCTCCCTCAGGCGGCGTCTCAACTTCATAATGATCGATTTGCTGACAATCGTTCGGGCCGTGCCTTATCGAGCAGTCCTTTTGTTCTATCCCGAGCAAACGAGCTACGTGTCTCCGCTTATCCTGCGGCTGATGGGCAAGCGAGTTGTATACGTCGTACATTTAGGCGAGGACTACTGGATGCATCGGGACGGCTCGCTCGTCAGGAAACTGAAGCGCTTTAACCTGCGTTTCGTCGATAAATTTATTACGCTGACAAGTCAGCAACAGGCGGTCTTCGAGCGCGATTTTCCGGGACGCGTCGCGCGCATTTCGCATGGCGCATGGTGCCGAAACGATAAGGCTGAGCATTCAAACTCAAGCTCCCGCTCCTGCAGGATTGCCGTGGTGGGCGACACCTATCGCGACTATCGACTTCTCGAAAGGATCTTGGTCTTCTTCGAACACCGTTATCCAGAAGTCATGTTCGATCTCGTCGGCATGAAACCCGAAAGGCTTAAAGACGTCCATGCGCATGCGAACGTTATCTGCCATAGGCGCTTGAGCAGAGAAGCATATGGCGAGGTACTGCGGGGGGCCTTATTCATGCTCTTGCCGCTACAGTTCGCTACCGCGAATAACGCCCTTCTGGAAGCATTGACTGCGGGCTTACCGGTAATATGCAGCGACGTAGAAGGCGCACGCGAGTACCTTCCTGAGGGTGACTACGTATTCGATTCAATCGACGACCTGGCGATCAAGTTCGAGTACCGGCTCACGCTCCCGCAAGCGGATCGAGATAAGGAGGCCCGCATGCTTATCTCTTATGCGAGGAAAAACTATTCGTGGGAAGTTATCCGCGAGCGGGTGCACCAATACTGTCTTGCATGACCTTCAATTATTTTTTGATTTCCACTGTTTTTATTTCCTGTTCTATTCTACAGTCTCCAAGAAACATGGATTTGGACTCCGAACTAATAGATTATTGCCTGTAACGCGCTCGTTCTCGTACTCCGACCTGACTATCTCGCGGTCGTGCCCCAAGCTTCTTCTTCTCGTAAATTAAACACGTTTTCGCAACACAGCCTTCAGATGAATGCCCTGCTTTACTGGTGAACTGCTTTATTTGGACCCCATACGAATGCGAGGTCCTCGAGATGGTTTGCTAGATCGCAAGGGCAGCATGTAAGCGGCACTGTTTCGCGCATGAAACGTTTTTATATCAACGAGCGGCCCGTGCCGCCTTTATCAACGCTCAGCCGAACCCGATCGTCCCCAACACACATGCGTTGGCACGTTCGTCGAGCAGCATGGGCGCATTCCCGATGACGGAGAAGCCGCGATGACCAAGCATCGTTTTGACGCGGGTCTTATGGACGCGAGAGATGCATCCAAGTATGTCGCAAGCATCACCGAGCCGCTTCAAGCGAATCGCGCTACCGATTTCGACGATGAATCGCTACAGGGCAGGGCGTCGTGCGCCGATACCGCTTGCGGTTCGACCGGCATGTCTGCTCTCTTTAGAGCTTTCGTCAAGCGGGCGCTTGATATCCAGATCGCATTCACGCTGCTTGTGCTCCTGTTCCCGCTGCTGCTCGCCACAGTTCTCATCGTGATGAGTGACGGGGGAAGCCCTGTCTTCGGACACCCTCGAGTCGGGCTAGGAGGAAGAAAATTCAGATGCCTGAAGTTCCGCACGATGGTCAAGGATTCCGATGCCGTGCTCGAGCACTTTCTCGCCACCGATCAACAGGCACGCGAGGAATGGAACCGAGCGTTCAAGCTGAAGAACGATATCCGCATTACGGCGATCGGCCGCATCCTGCGCAACACGAGTCTCGACGAGCTGCCGCAGTTATGGAACGTGCTGCGCGGCGACATGAGTCTCGTTGGGCCGCGCCCCATCGTCGAGAAGGAGCTGGCCAAGTATGGCGATGACCTTCGCTACTACCTGATGGTCAAGCCGGGCGTCACTGGCCTTTGGCAAGTTAGCGGTCGAAGCAATCTGGACTACGAAACGCGTGTCGCACTGGATGTCGATTACGTCAAGAAGTCTTCTTTGGCACTTGATTTTTCCATTCTTTTAAGGACGTTAAAAGTCGTTTTTGAACGAGACGGAGCTTATTGATGGTCGATGCTCACACATTCATCCCTCACGTCAAAGGAGCCTCTCAATGAGAGTGATTCAGGTCATGGAGTCAACTGCCACGGGAACGCTCTCGATGGTCTTGACGATCTCGAATCGTCTGGCGGCAGAGGGGCATGATGTGTATGTAATTTTCTCCATCCACGTGGAGACGCCTCAGAATCTCCGCAGCCTCTTTCATCCCAAGGTCGAGCTGCGCCACATTCAAATGAAGGGACCACCTTTGCCGTTCGTCATCACCCGGCTACGCAAGGCAATTGGAGAACTGCGCCCGGACATTGTCCATCTGCATTCTTCCTTTGCAGGCTTTCTCGGCCGGGTGGCGACGATCTTCGGTGCGGGATCGGCGAGGTTTTTCTATAGCCCTCATTGCATCTCGTTCATGCGAGCCGATGTCTCTGCGCTTAGCAGGCTCTCCTTCATCGGACTGGAATTGCTCGCGTCCCTAAGGACATGCACCTACGTCGGCTGCTCGGTTAGCGAATGCGCAGCCGTGCGACGCTACCTCCACAGGCATATTGTTCTCGTCGAGAACGCAATAGAGAGGAGCGTCACCGGCGAGAGCGGCGAACCCGGGGTGGATCGGGCCACCACGTCAATCAAGCGCGTCGTCATGGTGGGCGGCATCAGGCTGCAGAAGAACCCTCCGCTATTTGCGCAGATCGCCCGCTTGTTCGACCGGCAAGGCGTCGAGTTCGTCTGGATTGGTGACGGCGACGAAAGGTTCAAACAGACTCTCTTCGCCGCCGGCGTTAGGGTAACGGGTTGGTTAAGCCGTGCCGAAGTGCTGCAACAACTGGAACGAGCCGATATTTTTCTCTCCACGTCGTCGTGGGAAGGCATGCCCGTTTCCGTCATCGAAGCGATGAGCGTTGGCACGCTGGTTCTTGCAACCAAGTGCGCGGGCAACGTCGACGCCGTGCGGCACGCGCAGACGGGCTTTCTTTTTGAGAGCGCCGCAGAGGCGATCGTGCTTCTGAATCGCATGGCCGACGACGGCCCCCTTCGAAAGGAAATCGCGCGTAACGCAAAGCGCGAGGCACGCGAACGATTTAGCGAGGACCGCTTCTTCTATGAATTGAGATCGCTCTATGCAATTCCACAGATGCAACTTGCGGTTCGTTAGCGCATGAATCGTCGACGCGAACTACTCGTCTTGTCCGCCGCCGGTGCCTGCGGCGCATTGCGCGCGACATCGGTGATGGGCGCGGGCACCGCTTCGCCGGTGCGGACAATGTCGCCGAATGCGTCCGACGGTTCACTGTCGATCCGCGATTTCGGCACGACAGGCGACGGTGTGACAGATGACACCGCTGCGCTCCAGCGCGCCATTGATCACGTGCGCGACGAAGGCCTCGCGCGTCGCGACACATCGCACTTGCCCAGACTCGTATTGCCGTCCGGCCGTTACATACTCACGGACACGATCAACACGGTGCCGTGGATAAAGCTTTGTAGCGTTGGCGGCGTCCTGCTCGATTTCCAGCGATTACCCACCGCCAGGAACGGCATTGTCTGTCGCAATGAAAACATGCTCGCCGCAGGCGACCTTTGTTATCCGGGCAACCGGTCTGCGTTTCTGGACGGCTCGGGCGGCACAATCTCCGTGCTCGGACCGGGTGCGGCGCGCGCGGACGGTTGGGGCATCGTCATGGGCAATCGCGATGCGCGGTTTCTCGGCGAAGTACGCGACGCGGGCGGGCACAACGTGGTCGTCACAGGATGGCGCGGCGCGTTGCGCATCGATCCGGTCAACACCTACCTCAACGCCTGGACGTCATGCCGCTTCGAGCAGAATCGCGAAGAGGCGATCTACGCTGCCGGGATGAAGGGACCGAGCGTGAACAGCGGCGAGCGAATGACTTTCTACGACTGCACGTTCTCGGGGTCCGCGCATGCATTGAATGTCTGCACCGACAGTCAGGACTTCGTCTTCGACGCCTGCTCATTCGACTTCCTGAACGACGTGATTCATTTCGGCGCAGGCTCGGGCTATGGCACGGTGGCGCTCAGTCACTGCCACATTGAGGGCATCGACCAGTCGATCGTGAACGCCGAGAAAGCAGGCGAGCAGATTCGCGTGGCGATCGACCATTCGATCGTGCTGCCGCGGCGCTGGCACCGAAACGGCGAGGCGAACGCGCCGCGTCAATTGATCGGCGGCCGCTGCTCGTTTTCCGCCGTTGCGGTGGAGTTTCGCTTCGAAGCGCCAGTGCAGAGTGCGAGCACGGTGCTGATCGGTGACGACGTGCATGTCGAAACGCTCAACGGCCTGAGCTTCCACGGCTTCGATGTCCTGCCGTCCCGCATTCGCTGCCTTAACGCAGATGCGCAATTTGGCCACGATCCTGTCGGCACACCGCTGGAACGGCTGTCGCATTGGAAAGCAGCGTCGGGAAGTCGCGCCGGCGCGGCGATTGCCAAGGCAAACTCCGAGCCCCTTGAAAAACGCGACGCCCACGATAGCATCGGCGGGCGCGCGCTTGTCGCCAAGGTGTCACCTGCGTCGACATCGTCGGCAACATTCGCGCTGAGCGCTAAATCGACGTTTGCGGTCCGTCCGGGAGACACGCTTTGCGCCGTTTCCGGTGTTGACTATGCTGGTCCAGCCGGAACCTGCACGGTATCGATCGACTTCCTGTCCGCCGATGGCAGTTCCATGTCACGCGCGATCAATACGGGTTCGCAGGGCGCCGGTGTCACCGGCTTGCGAACCGTTGTGCCCGCGGGTGCGACGCTTGGCTTGCTGTCTGCGGGGTTCAGCGACTGGAAAGGTGAATTGCGGGTGACCACGCTCGCAGCGTGGGCCGCCGCATGAGAGTGAGAATTTGCATCGCGGAGCGAAGTGTCATCAAATGAACTGCCGCCCATCGAACTTGAAAAGGAAGTCCATGCAGAGGTGTACGCCCCGCAATTCCAGCTATGTCCGTTTCGAAAGTCCAGTGCAGAGAATGGGAGGCAAGAATGAGTAGTTCAATTGATCGAATGGACGCCGCACAGCGAACCAGCGACTTCAATCTCGCTGCGTTGCTGGATGTGTTCGTCTTGTACCGGAGGATGATGGCGTGGATCTTTTGCGTCATCGTCGCGGGCGGCATCGCGTGGGCGTTTCTTTCGGACCCTGTCTATCAGGCCGATCTGCTCGTGCAGATCGAAGAGACCAATCTCGCATCATCGGCGCGCTCGCCCTTCGGCGACATTGCCGCGATGTTTGATGTGAAGTCCTCCGCCGAGACTGAAATGCAGGTGCTTGCTTCGCGCCTCGTGCTCGCCAGTGCCGTCGACCAGTTGCAGCTCTATATCGAGGCGAAGCCGGTGCGCCTTCCGCTTTTTGGCAATGCGATCGCTCGCGCAAACGTGAAGAACATCGGCGCCCCCGGGATCTTCGGCTCCGGCGGCTTCAACTGGGGCAAAGCGGCTATTTCAGTGGATGCGTTCAATGTGCCGCCCGACCAGGAAGGCGAGAGCTATTACGTTACGGCGCTGGAGGGCGGCCAGTACCGGTTGTCGGGGCCGGGCATAGAAGAGGGCGAGGTCGCGAGAATCGGCGAGTCGCACGCGTTCAAGACAGAAAGCGGTCCCATCGTCCTCGACGTGAAGTCCCTGACGGGCGACCAGGGGGCTCGCTTCGAGCTCGTGCGGCAGTCGCGTGTCGATGCCATCGACGTCCTGCAACGCGAGATCAGTGTGGACCACCAGGGCAGGGACACCTCGGACATGGTGCGCGTGAGACTGCGCGGCACCGACCGCCAGCGTGTCACCGACACGCTCAACGCCATCGCCCGCGCCTACGTCGACCAGAACGGGGCGCGTAAGACCGACGAAGCGGCGCACTCGCGCGCCGTGCTGCTGCGCGACCTGCCCGAACTCAGAACGAACCTGGAGATGGCGGAAGCCACGCTCACAACGCTGCGTACCAAGGTCCGGTCTGTGGACATGGATGACGAAGGCAAGACGCTGGTACAACAGTCGGCGGCGAACGAAGCACAACTGACCCAATTGCTTCAGACGCGCACCGATCTCGTCAGCCGTTTTAGCGCGCAGTATCCGTCCGTTGTCGCACTCGATCAGCAAATCGCGATTCTGCGAGGCCGCGCTGAGCAATTCGCGCAACGCATTAGCGAGTTGCCGGGAGAGCAGCGCGAGCTCGTGACGGCGCAACGCGACGTGCTGGTCAGAAAGGACCTTTATCTGAACCAGCTCAACAACATCTCCCAGTTAGAACTCCTGCGCGCCGGCCGTCCGGGCAATGTGCTCATGATCGACTCCGCCATCATGCCTGACAGCCCGATACCGATGCGGCGCCCCATGATCGCGGGGCTCGCGCTCGTGCTTGGATGCTTCGCTGCAGTGGCCGCCGCCTATTTGCGCGAACTGCTGTTCGGAGGCGTCTCGCATCCACGGGAAATCGAACAGAGCGCGGGCTTGCGCGTCTGCGCCGTTGTTCCGCACGCGGCGCATCCGAAGGCCGGCTGGTCGAGGCTTGCGCGCCGCAGTCAGACGAGTCGGCGCCTGCTCGCCTTATCGGACCCCGCCGATCCGGCTATCGAAAGCCTGCGCGGCCTGCGAACCACGCTCCAGTTCTCGATGCTCGATGGAAAGAACAACGTGGTGCTATTCACGAGCCCGTCGCCGCTTATCGGGAAGTCGTTTGTGTCGTCGAATTTCGCGGCAGTGCTCGCGACGGCCGGCAAGCGTGTCCTGCTCGTCGATGCGGACCTTCGGCGCGCCAACTTGAGCCACAGATTCGGCCAGGGCACACGCCGTGGTTTTTGCGATGTGCTAGCGGGCGCCCTGACACTCGAAGCCGCCATTTTCCCGACGGAGCAGGACAATCTTTCCTTCCTCCCCGCCGGCTCACGACCCGGCAATGCGGCAGATCTGCTGACGAGTGGCCCTGTCGACGCGATCATGCAGGAACTGGCCGCGCGCTATGACGTCGTCGTCCTCGACACGGCACCTCTGCTCGCGGTGCCGGACGCCTCCATACTCGCGCCGTTTGCAAGAGGCAATGTCTTCATCCTGGCGCGCGCCGGTGTCACCAAGCTCGGCGAACTGGAAGAGACGGCGCGCCGCCTCGAACAGGTCGGCGTGGACGTGACGGGCGTAATTCTGAACGGCATCGATCCACGCGCCGGGCACTTCCGTTACGGTACGCGGTACGGGACATATCGCTACACTGCCGATTCAATAAGCGGCGCGCCGGTCTTCCCAGAAGAGCGCCGCGAGGTCGGATATGTCAAGACGTAGCGATGCCTGGGCGCTGGTCCTCTTGTTGCTCAGCGCGCTCGGCTCCGCCGGCGTCGCGTTCGCCGTGCAGGCGGCGCTTGCGCGCACGCTGCATGCTGATCAATACGGCCACTTCGCTTCCGCTCTCGCGACGCTCACGATCGTCGCGCCCGCCGTCGGATTCGGTCTGCCTTCGGTGTGGCTCAAGCTGTATGGCACGGAAGGCTGGGCCGCCGCACGATGGATGCGCGCATCGGCGCGCTTCGTGTGCATCAGCTCGATCGCGTGCGTGGCGGCGACGCTCGCCTGGTCGTTCTTCGGGGTGCGGGACATCGAAACCACGAGGCTGATCGTCTGGATGCTGCCGGCGCTCCTCAGTCCCGGCGCGATCGAACTGGCAAGCGCGAGGTTTCAGCTCGAAGAGCGCTTCGGACTTGTCGCCGCATGGCAGGCATTTCAGCATTGCGCACGTCTCGGCGTAGTGCTCGTGTGCTATCTGCTGAACGCACGCGTGGACAACGTGGCGATCGGCTTCGGATGCATTGGCATCATTGTGATTGCGGGTGGTGTGTGGACGTTGTCGCCGCTTTTCAAGGGACGCTTGCGCCTGGCCGGTCACGGCGAGCGGCCCGCGCCCGGCTCCGCGACGCAGGCGGCCGCGCTACCGGGCGTCGGTGAACTGTGGCACGGCGCCTATCCGTTCGGAGTGACGAGCCTGCTCTACTTCGGCTACGTGCAAAGCGGACTGCTACTCGTCGCTTACCTGACCAGCCCGGGGCGCGTCGCGCTCTACAGCGTGGCGCTCACCATTCTCGCCGCAATCTATCTGTTTCCGACCGTGCTGTTCCAGAAGCTCCTGATGCCCCGGCTGCACCGCTGGGCGGCCGCCAACGACGCACGGTTGCACCAGTCCTATCGAACCGGGAACCGCTGTATGCTCGCCGCCGGCTTGGTGGCCGGCCTGGCGACCGCACTGCTCGCTCCCGTCCTCATCCCTGCCGTCTTCGGCGAGCACTACCGCGAGGCGGTGCCGCTCGTCGTCATCATGTCGGCTTGCGCGCCGCTGCGATTCGTGACGACGAGCGCGTCGTCGATCATGACGAGCCGCAACCAGATTCAGATTCTCAACGGGTGCATGGGGGCCGCGTTCGTCTGTAGCATCGTGGCCGCCATGCTGCTAGTTCCGCGCTTCGACCTGAAAGGCGCGGCCGGCGCATTCGTTTTCGGGGAGGCAGTCTGGACCGTGCTCATTGTTATCGCGGCAAATCGGATCATGCAGAACAGGCAGCGGCGGCGCGATGCGGCTTGCGCGCAGGCGGCCGGGCGGCGGCCCGGAGAGCGCGTGGCTCGAACGGTCGAATCCGAGGCGACATGAAAGTTGGATTGCATGTGCGGTTAAGCACGGAGAATCATTGAATAACCAAGATGATGGATCTCGTACTCGGGCATTTTCCTGGCAACTCACTTTTCGCACGCGTTCCCTTCAGGGCAAATCATGGCGTATTACATCGTTCCGATACTGGTCTTCTATTTCGGCGTCGCGCTATGCATAAGCTACGGCGGCACGAGCAAAGCGGTCCTCATCACGTGCTCACTTCCGCTTATATTGCTCGCTTGCCTGCGCGGTCAAACCGGCACCGATACGGCTGCCTATTACACCGTGTTCACCGGCCTGGCCTCATCGCCGATAGACTACGGCGGCGAACCTCTGTTCGGCATGTACGCGGAGAGGCTATGGGCCCTCATTCCAGATCCGCGATTCGTGGTCAACGTCATTTCGCTGACTACGGCCTCGCTCATGATATGGGGCATCTCTCGAGCACGCTATGGCGCATGGTTTGGTGGCCTCGTGATGGTACCCGCCATGTTCTTCGAGCTGACACTTAACGTGCTTCGCTTCGGCGTCGCGTCTTCTATTTTCCTCATTGCATCGCAGGTGCCCTTTCAGGAAAAGCCGATCCGCTATGTGCTGCTGGCCATCCTCGCAACGGGCATGCACTTTTCGTCTGCCTTGCTCTTTATCCTCTTCATCGGCGTGACCCGACGCGGACAAATTATCTGGGTGGTGGTGTCGATGCTTCTGGTCGTAGGGGGCGCGTTACTCATGCCCGGCTATGTGGCTGCGAAATCCGATCTGTACACAGACATGGTCGCGCCGAATGCCTCATCGGGACTGCTCTTTTTGCTGCTGCAACTGTCGGTGCTTTCAGTGGTCATGCGCTGGCGAGGCGACTTCCGTATCCCGACATCGGGCATAGCGCTGTGCGCTGTACTCGCGGTCGCTACCTACATCATGACCCAATTCACCTATGCGGGAATTCGCTTTCAGCTCATCCTCTTTTATTTGCTGGTAGTTGTCTTGCTGCGTCAGTACGCGCCCGCAGGCAACCGCGTGCCCACTCAACTTGGGATGTGGCTGCTGCTGATCGGTCTCATCGGCTTGGGGGGGCGGCTTCACAACATGTCCGACGAGCGTGGACATGGTGCGTCTCCGTTCCTCCCTTACCGCCTCGCACCGACGCTTGAACAGTATCGCTAACCAATGCGGCTGCGCTGAAGCAGGAAAGTTACTAGCTACGATTTTCCGGACGCGGCAAAAATTTCGGGAGGTGCGTCGTCTATGGCAGAGAAAGCCAAGCACTATAGAGGTCTTAACGGACTACGGGCAATCGCGGTGGCGCTGGTTTTTCTTGTCCACAAAACGAACAGTATCCCTCCTGAATTTGGCAAGAGCGGTGTGTGGTTGTTTTTTTTCATCAGCGGCTTTCTGATCATCGGCGAATTACACCGTGCCCGCCGATCGATTGAAAGTGGCCAGTCAACGATATCGGACGGCCTACAGACTTTCTTTGTCAAGCGAGCTTTGCGGATCTTCCCGATCTACTACCTGCTGTTGGCCGCGCTGTTCGTTGGTCGGCGCTTCTATGCGCATTACGGCCCCGACCTGGGTTTTGCCTGGCACTTCACGTATCTTTCCAATTTTTGGATGGCGCTCGTACTAAAAGACTGGATCGGTCCGTTTTCGCATCTGTGGAGTCTTGCGGTCGAACAACAGTTCTACCTGATCGCACCTTTCGCATTCCTTCTTTTGCCGACACGCTTCCACGGCGTAATCTGTGCCGTCTGCCTGATAGTGGGAATTTCCGGGCATGAGCTGCTCTATGCCTACGGGTCCGATGAAATAGTCGAGTACACGATATCTCCGTTCAATTTTTCACTGCTTGCATCGGGCGGCTTAATGTACTTTGCCGTAGGACGAGGCATGCGCGTTGTCCGGCCAGTGCTTGCTGCTGCCGTTGCCATCATTCTCATATTGGGTTCATGGTGCATGCTGCTCAGTCATATACCCGATAGCGCCAAAGCATTGAGCGATCTGTGTCTTTCTGCCGGCATCGCTCTAGTGTTCTTTATTGTTGTCACGAACCAGCGCGGCTTGCTGACGCGATGCCTGGAATGGTCGCCGCTGAACTATTTGGGAACCATCAGCTATGGCTTCTACTTATTTCACAACTTCATCCCGAATCCAATCGGCAAAGCGCTGCAGTTGTATCCGCATATCAATCTGCCTGACGGACTTCAAAGCGCGCTTGGATTGACGTCTGGCTTTGCGCTCACCGTCGTCGTAGCGTCGTTTTCCTGGCGCTTTATCGAACGGCCGATAATGCAGTTGCGCCAGCGGCGCACGGCTATCGCACCACCCAGCACGGCGTGAACCTTTGTTCGTTCAAAGCAAGTTGCTATTCGCGCCCTTGACTTGTTCGTCGGCGGTCAGACACATTGTGGTCAGCAAGCGCTCTGCGAAGCGGCAGCAAATGGCGTGGCGACCGGCTCATGCGCATGGGCTTCACGCAATGCGTAGCATGACCCCGTGGCAATGCTGATCGAGTCATTCTAACCGATGGATTTCCTGCATTCTCCCTTCCATGAAACGGCTGTGCGGTGATTGAACATCACGAAAAATAAGCTTGAATTAAGCCTCTTTCACACGATGCCGCGAAGCGTCCCCAGAGCCTTTATCTCGGACGGCCGAGATTGATACGATCGAGCAGTTAGATGAGCCGCCAAGGCATTCACGCCGTACGGCGTTGGCGCTAACCTGCTTCCTAGACGGGACAAGCCGGAAAGCTCGGCATCAAATAGATGATGCCAGAGCGAGCAGAACGCGAAAGCCACTGTCCGGCACAGATCGCTGCAAACCACGGCTTCGACATTAGCGCTTGGTCCACCGGCGAAGTTATCGTGCTTTCTCGATTGGCGTCTGCAAGCTGCGACGACCATTCGCAAGTTTAATTTTTCCTGACGAGTCACCAGCCCTTGCTGGATGGTCTGAGCGAGGGCTTCACGCAGCCGAAACTTTTCAGTTCATATAGATAGCATACCGAAACCATCCAACGGAATTTTTGGAGGCCCCATGGCAACAAACAAAGAATTCGATCAGCGCGTGCGGGAAAATCAGCGTGAGCTCGCCGCCAGTATCAGCACACCGTTCGATTTTATCGTGTGCGGTGCGGGAACATCAGGATGCGTGGTTGCCGCCCGGCTCGCGGCCGATCTGGGCGTGCGTGTGCTGCTCATTGAAGCGGGTGGCCCTGACGAGAGCGAGCTCGTTCAAGACCCGAACCAGTGGCCCATGACCTTGTTCGGCGAGCTGGACTGGAGTTTTGTCGCGCAAGCGAATTCGCAGCTCAATGGGCGCGCGATCGGGTATTCAATGGGCAAGGTACTTGGCGGCGGATCCAGCATCAATGTATCCACGTGGTCGCGAGGTCACCAAGCTGATTGGGACTTTTATGCCGACATGGTGTCTGACGATGCATGGAGTTATCGCGCCGTCCTCGACCTTTATAAAAACCGTATTGAGAAATGGGCAGGGGAGCCAGACACAGCCTACCGAGGCGAACGCGGCGCAGTGCACGTGCAGCCGGCGCAGAGCCTCTTTCCTTTTTCAGAGCATCTGATGGAGGGTGCTGAATCACTCGGACTGACTCGATTTCCCAACGCGAATGGCCGCATGATGGAGGCTGACGCCGGTTGCGCACTGGTCGACGAAACGGTTTGCGAAGGCAGACGCCAGTCGATCTTCCGCTCGTATCTTTATCCGATGATGGCGCAACCCAATCTGACCGTCCTGACCGGCGCGCATGTCAACCGTGTCCGGTTTGACAATCGTCGCGCGACAGAGGTCGAGTTCACCTTTGAAGGTAGCGTGGTGACGGTGGAAGCGACTCGCGAAATCGTATTGTCGTTGGGCGCTATCCACACCCCCAAAGTATTGATGCAATCTGGAATTGGTCCCGCGTCAGAGTTGGCAGGTGCCGGCATTCCCGCGTTGCAGATCCTGGAGGGCGTCGGGCGCAATTTGCATGATCACGTTTCCATCGCGTCCGTCTGGGCCAGCAATGGCGACGTACTTGGCGCTTCTCCGCGTAGCCAGACGGCATGTTTCTGGAAAAGCCGTCCCGAACTGGATAGCCCGAACTTCTACAGCTACGCCATTTCGGGTGCCTACCTGACACCTGAAAACGCCGTCAGCGCAGAGCCGCCAAGTCATTGCTGGACGCAAGTGATCGGCATGCGGCCTGTCAGCCGCGGTAGCGTCCACCTCACCGGCGGCGCAGCAACGGACGCTGTGCGGATCGATGCCAATTACATGGCCGACGCACAGGATCTGATCGACTTGAAAAGCGGTTTGAGTTTCGCACGTGAAATGGGCAATGCGTCGGCGCTGGCGGGTTCCAGCGTGCATCAGGTCGCGCCGCATTCATTCGAATCCGGCGACCTCGAGCAGTACATCCGGAATGGCTTGACGACGTTTTGGCATCAAAGTGGCACCGCCAGGATGGGGCTCGATGCAATGTCGGTCGTGGACAGCAAGCTGAAGGTCTATGGCGTTGAGGGCTTGCGAGTGGCGGACGCGTCCGTTCTTCCGAGGGTCACGAGCGGTAATACGATGGCCCCATGTGTGGTCATTGGTGAGCAAGCCGCAATGTTTTTGCGTGAAACGGAAGACCTCTCTTAAAACAAGTTGGCAGAGGAACAGCGCTGAGTTGCTTATCGTTTTTTGAATGCGGAAATGCTCTTGCTCAAGCAACCGTATCAAGCAACCGTAAAGGATGGTCCAAAATGACTGGCATGATTTCAGAGTTGGCAAAGATACGCGCCTTGCGCGATCAGTTCGTACCGGAAACACAAACCTCAGTGATGGACCGCGCGATAAACGACCTGGTCGCGTCCGGAATCCGGAACTCCTGTCTGCGCGCTGGAGACCGCGTTCCCGATTTCAGCTTGCCCTCTATCCGGGGAGAGCAGGTAAACGTACGCACGTTGCTGCTGTCGGGTCCCATCGTTCTTAGTTTTTATCGGGGGGGCTGGTGTCCGTATTGCAATATTGAGTTGCGGGCACTACAGCAAGTGCTTCCCGAGATTGAACGCCTTGGTGCGTCTATTGTGGCTGTCTCTGCGGAGCTGCGCAATCGGCAAGTCGAGTCGGAGAGGGAAAACGCATTGACGTTTCCGGTGCTCACCGATCTTGGTAACGACGTCGCAAGGCTTTTCGGCATTGTCTATGAACTGGATGAGGACCTGTTGCAGGTCTATCGTGAAAGGGGACATGAACTTGAGACTGCGAATGGTCCCCAAGGCGCTAACACACTAGCGCTGCCCGCTACTTTCGTAATCAATCAGAGCGGGACCATTCGCCTGGCCTATATCAACGAGGACTACGCGGAGCGCCTTTCCACCGACGAGATTTTGCGCGCACTAAAGACGTTGAGCGAATGATCGGCTCGATGCGACTTGGTCATTGCGGCAGGCGCTCGGCAAGGAACGTGCGGATCGACTGTGCAATGGGCTCCGCGTGCGTCTCTAGCGCAAAGTGCCCGGTATCGAGCATTTCGATCTGAGCATGCTCGATGTCTCTCACGAAAGCCTTCGCTCCGGCGGGAACAAAGTAGGGGTCCTTTGCTCCCCAAATCGCTAAGAGCGGCGGCTGATATTCCCGGAAATAGCGTTGAAACTCCGGGTACATCTTCACGTTGTTGGCATAGTCCAGAAATAGGTCCAGTTGGATATCCATATTTCCCGGGCGATTCATCAGCGCCGTGTCCAGCGTGTACCCCTCTGGCGCAATCGCGCTCTCCTCGGACATTCCAGTGAAATATTCGTTGCGAACACCGTTGTTGGTCAGCGCTGCGCGGATTGCTTCGCGATTTTTCGACGTTGGTTCTCGCCAATATCGTTGAATAGGGGACCATGCATCGCCAAGCCCTTCCTCGTAGGCGTTACCGTTCTGTGAAATGCTTGCCGTCACGCGTTCCGGGTGTGCCAGGGCAAGACGCAGACCGGTAGGTGCACCATAGTCAAAAATATACATGGCGTATTTTTCAAGGCCTAACGTGTCCGTAAAGGAGACTAGCGTGTTTGCCAGCGCGTCGAAGCTATAAACATAGTCGGGCGCCACTTCGGTGAATCCGAATCCTGGCAGGTCGGGCGCAATCACGCGGTAACGATCGGCCAAGCGCGGTATCAGCTCACGAAACTGGAATGACGAGGTCGGGAAACCGTGCAACAGCAGAATCACAGGTGCATTTGCAGGCCCCGCTTCGCGATAGAAAACATTGGTGCCGTTCACAAGCACGCGGTCAGTGCGGGTTAGTGGAATATTTACGTGGTCCATTTCATTCTCCAGGCGTAAGTGCATTTCTTCGGCGCGTCTGAACGTAAGCTTAGGCGAGATACTGCGCCCCTGCGTGACAGGAGCATCTCACGGTGCCAATAAACTTAGGTATGAGCCGCAAGCAGCGAATTGCTCGATAGGGTATCGGCTCAGAACGGGGATTTTTGAAGGGTATTGGGGGCTGTGCAATTCGCTTCTTTTTTCGGGGATTCAGCGGTAAATGGCACACGCGGGCGCGCCTGCTCGAATGGGAGCCTATTGCTTACCGTTTGGTAAATCTATAAAATGGGTATAGATTGTTGCTCATTTGGAGAACGGCATGACGGCAGAAGCAATCGCAAAACGGCAACATTCGCGCAGTAAAAAGGTTAGCGGCTCAGCGGCGAAGTCGGCAATAGCCGCAAGGCTCGCGCACATCGGGACAGACGGGCTGGGGTCCCACGACGACGACTTCACCTTCTTTCTCGGCCTCGACCAGATCGAGCAGTCTCACTTGATTCGCGATGGTATGGAGGCGGTGATTGTCAGCCGCATCGCCAATGAGTTGCTGGACATCCCGGTCCAGACGCTGCTGGCCAGTTTGCGCCTGCCGAGCAGCACGATCAACCGCAAGATCTCGCAGGGGGAGCGGCTCAGCGCGAGTGAGTCGGACCGCGCTGCACGCACCATGTTGGCTTACGCACAGGCAAAGGATGTTCTCGAGGACGAAAAACTCGCCGCCGAGTGGTTGTTGAGGCCCAATGTCCAATTGCGCGATGAACGGCCATTGGACATGCTGGATACGCAAACTGGGTACGACCGTGTTCGTGACATTCTCCTGCGACTTGAATATGGCGTTACCGTATGAAGGTGTTTCGTCTTGCAAAAGAGAAGCCTGGCAAGTACCGGGCCGACGACTTGAGCGGTAACGGTGCGGCGCTTGCAGGTGGTCGCTGGAATCCGCGAGGCGTCGCGGTGGTGTACACATGTTGTCACGCATCAACAGCGGTCCTCGAGGCGCGCGTTCACGCGTCGGGACTCTTGCCGGTGGCGAATCTTTATCTGGTCACGCTCGAAGTGCCGGACAAAGCGGTGTCGAGCGCTTACGTGCCAGATCTACCGGATGACTGGAACGCGTTAGATCGTGATCCGGCCTCCACAGTCGATCTTTCGAGGCAATGGCTGGAAGAAGGCAAACGGCTCGCCATGCGCGTTCCTTCCGTCGTTTGCCCGAATGACGACAACCTGATTCTCAATCCGGCACATCCTGGCATGAAGCATGTAGTCGTGCTGCATAAGCAGCGCTTCGAGTTGGATCGGCGCCTTTTCAAGTGAATAGGTAAAGCGGGTAGACCAGACGGGTACAACGCCGTCGGTTATGTGCATGCCAGCTCGAGCGCGTCCAAGGGAGGCCCCGACTTCTGCTGAACTGGCCAACGATGCAGGGCCGTGCAGAAAGACGGCCAAGGCAGCATAGACGTTCGCCGCCCGTCGGCGCCATTAAATACCGCGGTGGGTCATTTGATTTGCCTCGGACCTACGTCTTTGGTACGTGACGCGTCCGCGCGACGCTAAGCAAACTCAGACATGATCGGCCGCGGGCTTTTCGTGCCGTTCTGTGACCGCCATCGTCAGGTTTAAAAGGGCGTACAGCTCACCCGGACTGGTTGCCTCAACTTCAACCTCGCTCATTGTCAGGCGCAATGTACGCCCGGCTCGACCTTGCAGCCAGGCGCAGGCTGCCGCGGTCAGTGTGGACCCGGCGACGGGGGTGAATGGGACCAGAAACTCCCCAACGAAGCCGTCACCCCCATCCGCGTGGTCGGTCGTGAAAGTTACCGCTCGAATCTGGCCACCCTCGGCACGGGCGAGGCTATAGAACTGCCGCAGCTCGCGCTGGTATCCGGGACTGAAGGCGGCCTCGTCGTCGGGTGCGCGCACCAGGGTCAGGCGCAGGGTGTCCGTGGTCGGCATGGCGTGCTCTTGCATATGTGATAAAGGACAATATCAGATAAAGAAAGGTGCCACGCCGGTTGCACGGTCATCTTGCTGAAGGTAAAGATGAATTGCGATGGCGCGGGTTGAGTTTGACGGCTTCGAGGAGGAGCCGGACAGCTATCCCATCCGCTTGCGCACTCGTTTATACAAGGATTTCAGTGGGTGTTTGATCGTTTTCGCTTCAAGAAGGGCGGAAACGCGCCAAGCATAAAACATAAATTTCTCGGACCGAGATCTGAATACTTCTTGAGGAATTATCTAAGTAAACGACGGGCGAGACACTTTTCCTCGGCCTCTGGCGGCGTTTGAATCCCGATTTATGTGTTCGGGCATCAACGTATCTTCCTGGATAATTCATTATTTGTGTGAGGAAAGAGACACTGCGAAGTCAGGACCTGGAGCATTCTCGTCTCTGTGCACCGGGATACCAGCAGACCTCGTCGAACGCATTGCGAGCCTGGCTCCCACGAACCGCGTTGAGCACCGCAGGCTGCAAAGGAGACGAGCGAGCTATGGGTTTATTTGATAGGAACACGCTGACCCAGCACGAGACGATAGCCATCGCCACGCTCATAATTTCCGCTGAGATCCAAGGACTGTTCGACAATGCGCCCGTCAGCCGGGTCGCCCATTCGAGCTATCTTGGGGACATCCTTCGTTCACTCAAGTTGGACGCCGGCAAGCCAAAGACCTTGAGCGCGACACGCCAGAGGGCCATGGTCAACTTCGTTTCCCTGGCTGTTCGAGAATTGGCCAAGACAGTGCCCGCGCATCAACTCCGCTATCTGGTCAGTCTGACCTTAAGTTGCAGCGCGTTAATCTTGTCGGATATCAGTCGATGCCCTCAAGAACTCGTTGATTGGTATGAGGCGGTATCCAGAGAGCTACGGCGAAACAAGCTCGTCTAGGCTCTATCCGCCGCAGCAAAAGTCGCGGTGCGCGTTGCATGCGCGCCGCGATAGAAATCCTCCCAGAGCAAGTCCCATTCAGGCGCGTTAAACCCTTCGCGAAAATCAACGATCGGTGCGGCGCTAATCTGATAGGTCACGAACGTACCCGGTGGCAGAAGCGTCGAGATCTGTTTGTATTCATCAATGGCCCTTTGTGCATCGAGTGCGAGGTAGAGCGCCTCGACCGGCCGATTAACGCGGCCACCGGGAGGTAGCCACGCCAGCGCCGCTGAGAGGCATTGAAGCCCACTTGAGCGTGTGAACGCTGTAGGCGGTAGGCGGTGATGCGGTGATGCGGTGATGCGGTGATGCGGTGATGCGGTGATGCGGTGATGCGGTGAAATTTTATATAGTATCTAGTTACTTAGAAATTGATAATAACATTTATGTTAAATTGTTTGTCAATGCCTCGAACAGTTTTGGCGGTCGACGTGGCTCAACAGGAACTTAGATCTCGATAATGTCTGAACACATGCGTGTTTCAGCGCTTCGCTCACTGCGGCAGCATGCCCACAGCATACCGGCATGCTGCCGCAGTGGTCTTTTTGCCAGTTGTTGATGTCACAGATTCCCGTCTGTCCTGCCGGCCGCGTGCGCTACTCGAAGGTCAAACGTCGATCCGTAGATGGCAGCGCTGTGAATGCATACATTATTCTCCCTAAATACAAGAAAGTCGGTATTTCTGGAGAATAAATCATACAGCGTGAGCCTGAAAATCCCCATGCTGCGAAGCGCGTTACTCATCGTCGCCTGTCATCAGCGCGCGGGCGTTGCATGATTTATTCTTTGTAACTTCAAATTAAAGGGGTGTATGCTATAAAAATCATGCGTTATCGACGGAATGGCCAGCAAGACACTTCAACGGCTCATGGCAAGCGCGCCGCGCGGGCAACCGCTCACGCCACAAATGCTTCGCGATTGCGGGGTGAGCGCCCAGCAAACCACCTATCTCGTTAACGCCGGATGGCTGCAACGCCTGTCAAAGGGTGCCTATCTGCTCGCTGGTGACACGCCCACCCGGGATGGGGTACTGGCCTATCTGGCCCAGCGGATACCAGGCCTTCACGTCGGCGGCAGAACGGCCCTGGACTGGCAGGGGGTACGTCACAACCTGAGCTTTCGCGAGCGCGTCGTACTGTGGGCTGAACGCCCTTACGTCATGCCGGACTGGGTGGGCGAACATATGCCCTATACCCTGCAGACCACCCGCCTGTTCGACCAAAGCATGCCGGAAAACGCTGCGCTGTCACCGCTGCCGAACCGCGATCCCTCCCTGCTCGTTTCCGAGCCCGAGCGCGCGCTGCTTGAACTCGCCAGCGATGTCGGCAAACGACGTGCGAAAGGGCAGTCGCTCGAGGAGGCCATGAGCCTCGCGTCCTCGCTTCGCAATCTCCGGCCGACGGTCCTGGACACCCTCCTCTCGCACTGCACGCGCGTCAAGGTCGTCAAGCTGGTGCGCGATCTTGGTGAGGCGGGCGGATTTCCCTGGGGCCAGGACCTCCAGCGGCACGTCGACCGGCTCGGGCCCGGCCGACGCTGGACCAGTAGCCGCAAGGGCGGCCCCCGCCTCACGCTGAAGGCCTGATCTGCACGCCCCCTTAAAGCTCAACGTCCTCTCAATGAACGATCAATACCTCAATACGGTTCGCCTCATGCTGGCGATTGCGCCAGATGTTTTTGACACACCCCACTTCGCGATGAAAGGGGGCACCGCCATCAACATGTTTGTTCAGGATCTGCCCCGTCTGTCCGTCGATATCGACGTGGTCATGTGTTCCCATGAGCCGGGCCGCGACGAGGCTCTCGCCATCATCCATGACGAACTCGCTCGCGCCCGGCAGGCCGTCGGGCGACAGGGACATAGGGTTACCCTGGCCACCGCCAGTGGCAGAAACAAGGCGACGACGTTAAATTGACTGTCTCGTCCGCTGAAGCCCAGGTCAAGGTTGAGGTGAACTACGTTTTTCGCGGCACATTAACGCCGACCGTAACGCGCAGTGTCGTGCCGCGCGCACAGGCCATGTTCCGCGTCGACTTCGAAGTGCCGACGCTTGCCGATGCTGAGCTTTACGGGAGCAAACTTGTTGCGGCACTGGACCGGCAGCATCCGCGCGATATTTTTGATGTGCAGCACATGTATGACACTTATGGTCTGCGCCAGGACGTCGTGACGGCTTTTGTCGGCTATCTGGCTGGGCATAACCGCCCCGTCCACGAGGTACTCTTTGCGAAGCCGAGATCGCTTGAGGACGAATACGAGGCCGGCTTTGTCGGCATGACCGTTGATCAGGTCGATCTGGCTGCACTTGAGGCCGTTCAGTCTCGGCTCCACCATGACCTTCCAAGGGCGTTGACCGCGGAGCACCGCGAATTTCTCGCCTCGCTCGTGAGACTCGAGCCAGACTGGTCACTGATGCCGTACGACCATCTACGCGACCTACCGGCAATCCGCTGGAAGGTCGAGAATCTTGGCAAGCTTAAGACACGCGACGCGACGCGCTTTGCCCATCAGGAGGCGTTACTGGAGCAAGGCTTCGCGGCGCTCGATGACAGCTAGACGCCTGCCTATGGCAAGTAACCACGTGTGTTCGTAGATGTTCTTGCGGCTCACTGCTTCACCCAGCCCATGTGGGCGTATGCGTCAGAGCATGTGTCGATTTCGTGCTGCGCGATGATCGGAAAGACGCCAGGTGTCGATGCGTTGCATTGAGCGACCTGCCCTGTTTTCAAATCTTTGAACACGGCCGGTGAGGCACACGCTGCCATTAGGATCGCCGAGATGATCACGAACATCCTTTTCATCGTTATCGGTCTCTATGCTGTTCATTACAACGGGCTTCGACTCACGGAATAGCCCGCAACTAGACGAACACATGAGATCTTACGTCGTCCTCGAAATCGACCGTCCAGTGTGTGCCGTTACCAGCAATGTATCCACGAGTAATATTGGCGAAACTAACCATAACCTCGCGCTCCAACACCTTGATGTCATCGGTCCCGACTAAATCTTCTGTATAAGACACGGTAAATGCGTCTGGCGCGAGCCCGGCATCCAAGCAGACTGTTCGGAAGTCTTTCTGCTCGCTTCGGGGCAAATCGTCGAAGGTCTTGTTGGCCATTTCCGTCTCCACGTGATCTAGCACGATCGTAGCACGCGGTAGCTGCCAACCGTTGGCTCCGCCATTGGCAGCTACCCTCTCGCGGGCGAAGCCTCCAAGGTAGTGTTTGAGAGTCGGAAGCGCCACCGGGAAAGCACCGCTAGCGTCGATACCTCGCCAGCATTGGAGGTAGCGGAGTAGCGAAAAATTCGGAGCCGTCTAGGCAGACAGTCAGCCTCCGAACAAACCGCTGTCATTCGGTCCGGTTGCCGACGCCACGCTCAGAACGGATCACTACGCACGGCGACTTATCTTCATTGGCGCGCGCCCGGTCGAGGGCCTCACGACGATCTTGTCATGCGGAATGATGATGCTCGTGGTCGTTGGGGCAACGCCAGCCAAAATGTCAACGAGCATTGCCACCGACTCGTAGCCCAGTCGGTCAAGCGGGTACAAGATCGAGTCACAGCCGGGTTTAAGAGTTTCGCCACAGGTCTGTCATAGAAGCTTGCAACTGACAGGTCTTTGGGTACATTAAACCCCTGCCGATGTGCTTCATGCATCGCGCCGGCATTGTCAACTTGCGGAGAATGAGGCGGCACGACGGAAGGTGGGACAACTAATCAAAAAGCAGTCGACGGATTTTGGGCGAGTTCGGCGAATTCGCGCCATGCAACGAACCGGGCTGCGAGTTGTTTGCGATAGAGTGAAGCTCGCAGCAAATGCCGCTTGAGCGCGAAATGTTGCCTGATCGGTCCGAAGCACGAGAGAAATTTCTGTGTGCGTTTAGGGTCGCGAAAGCCGCGCATGCGTCGCTCACGTTCGCGTGTCGGTTGGTGGCTGTTCTCGGCTCGGTTGTTCAGTCGGGCTGCGGCTTTAACGAAGACGTGCTTCACGTTAGCAAG
>NZ_LMUF01000032.1:94534-94807 GCF_009766085.1 Burkholderia sp. S171
AGGGCATTGTCAAGTTAGCGAGAGTGAGACGGCACGCGGCAGGTGTGACGACTATCAGAAAGCAGTCGACGGATTTTGGGCGAGTTGGGCGAATTCGCGCCATGCAACGAATCGAGCTGCGAGTTGCTTGCGATAAAGTGAAGCGCGCAGCAGATGCCGCTTGAGCGCGAAATGTTGCCGAATCGGTCCGAACCACGAGAGAAATTTCTGTGTGCGTTTAGGGTCGCGAAAGCCGCGCATGCGTCGCTCACGTTCGCGTGTCGGTTGGTGGCT
>NZ_LMUF01000032.1:94817-101227 GCF_009766085.1 Burkholderia sp. S171
GGCATTGTCAACTTGCGGAGAATGAGGCGGCACGACGGAAGGTGGGACAACTAATCAGAAAGCAGTCGACGGATTTTGGGCGAGTTCGGCGAATTCGCGCCATGCAACGAACCGGGCTGCGAGTTGCTTGCGATAAAGTGAAGCGCGCAGCAGATGCCGCTTGAGCGCGAAATGTTGCCGAATCGGTCCGAAGCACGAGAGAAATTTCTGTGTGCGTTTAGGGTCGCGAAAGCCGCGCATGCGTCGCTCGCGCTCACGTGTCGGTTGGTGGCTGTTCTCGGCTCGGTTGTTCAGTCGGGCTGCGGCTTTAACGAAGACGTGCTTCACGTTAGCAAGTTCTGGGATCTCGGCTTTTGCCGCCGGATAGCTGCGCAACTGATCGGTGACGATCTTGCGCGGTGCCGGGCTCGAACGCAGTACGCGCTTGAAGAAGCGTTTGGCAGCGGCTTTGTCGCGCCGTTTTTGCAGCAGGATGTCGAGTTCGGCACCATGCTCGTCGACCGCACGCCACAGCAGGTACGGTTCGCCACGTAGCGTGACGAACATCTCGTCGAGGTGCCACGTGCTACCCGGCTTGCGTCGCACCGCTTTCACTCGATGAGCAGAGCCCTTACCAAACTTGTCACACCAGCATCGGATCGTCTCGTATGTCACGATCACGCCGCGCTCGAAAAGCAGTTCCTCTATGTCGCGCAGACTCAACTGGAAGCGGAAATACCATCGAACAGCGCAGCTGATGACACCAGCCGGGAAACGGTGACCGTGATAGAGCGATTTCGATTTCTTCATCGCGCCATCTTATACGACCCGTCACGCAACCTGACAACGCATTCCAAACCAGCGAACACAGGCATCTTCGCGAATGCCAACTACCTGTGGGACGCCGACACCCACCAATTTTGTTGTGATCGGACGACGTAGACCCAGCGTTTCCGCCTGCCCACCGACCAAAACCGAGATGCATTCAACATTTCGGAGCCGGGGATCGCCTATATGCAGGGAAACTGGCATCTCTCCAACAACCGAAAACGAGCATCTAGCACGACGGGAACACAACTCGCTCGCCACGTCGTCCGAGTCCCAGTTGCCGCAGGCTCAGATGCGCCCTGAAGACGACCAAACGATAGCAGCCACGCAGAGCTAGAAATGTGCAGCCTTGAAGCTGGGGAATCCATTAGCATGCCCCGAAACTGACTAGACGAGTTTGCAAGCAAATCCAGCGGGCGATCAGCGTCCCTCTCGTTTTGATGCGATGCTTAACTCGCTTACGATGGCCTGCAAACGCAAGCCGGTGAACTCACAGCTTAATATCTCAGATTCGGATATCTGCCGGGCCGGATTGGCCAGCGCGTCAAATGTTGCGGATCAATAGAAGGAGAGGGCTGTCGCTGCGTTTACTGGTAAGCATAAATGCTGGGACAAGAGGGCGCCCCGGCTTGGGTCTTTCGAGATCAAGACCGCGTTATAGCAAACGCATATCACATCTTGCACGGGTATATCGCCGCAAAGCTATACAGTTTCAGTGAGCTTTCCGGTTTTTACGCGATGGCATGCCATTTTCGAGTGCCATCGGACGCTACTCCCGGTCCTTGGGGACAAGACTTCTACCCCGTTTTAGGTTGCCACAGGAATATTCGAAATCGGAATGAGGGCGATAAATCGCTCTCTGATTGCTGTTCGGAAAGCCGTCGAAAATGGCCATTCTTTCGACCATCTTCGCCCACGGCGAGACTGATTCAATGGAACCCAATCAAAAGGGCTCCCATGCGTTTTTTCAAGAACAAACGTCGATCCGTGCTCGCCACCGCTCCCGGTATGTATGCCGACGAGGATCCGAGCAAGATTATCTTCGAAACCAGGACGCGCTTAAAGCTCGAGACGAATCATTGGAAAATTGCAGCCTTCGTGGCGGCGGTAATCGCCGTCGGTGCGGTATGGACGCGCCAACCCCCGCCTTCAGTGACCAAAGTCGTCGGCGTATCAGCTGATGCTGGCGGCCATCCAGTCGTCACCGAGCTTGCTACCTACAAGCCAGACTCTCAAGCGCTGCGCACCAGCTTCAAAGAGATGGCGATTCGCTGGTTCACGATCGAGCCCGTGCTGACCGACCGGCTGGAAACGGCCCGGATGACTCGCAACATCAACTCAGTGAAAGCGCAGATGATCGGCGCGGGAGCCACTCAATTCGGACAGTGGCTGTCGGAGGACGCACCATTTCAGGCTATCTCAGCTTCTCCAAAGCTAGTGCGGGAAGTGGACGTGCGCAATATCGCACTGCTCGATGACCAAACCGTAGTCGTGAATTTCACGACGACATCCTCGCAAGCCGGTGCATCCGGAAAACCCGACATCAAGTCGTTCGCTTTAACTCTGCGCTACCAGATCAATCCCCCTACGGCCGACGCCGCACTGACGGCAAATCCGTTCGGCATCTTCGTCCCGTTCTTCCGTCTTGAGCGGACCGCCTAAATATGACCATCATCGCCTCACATATTCAGCGCCGACTTCTGGCCGCATCGTTGGTAGGCATTTGCGTGTCGTTTGCATTCGGAAATGTTGCCGCCGCAAAGAGAGCACCCGGCGCTCCAATCGAAAGCGCCGCGATTGCCGGAGATCCGATGAGCCCGGTCAATCCGTTTAATGGCGGCGCCGATGCGGAAACGATGCCTGGTGATGTTCGGATCGCAGTTTTCCCGTACAGCACAGATCAGATCTTTAAGGTGCTGACGGCTCCGTTGAAGCTGACGACGATCGAGCTGGAGAAGGGCGAAGTGCTGACATCAGATCCGGCGATGGGTGACAGCATCCAGTGGGAAATCGTAGACGACAAATCCAACCATATTTTTATCAAGCCTCATAAACCCGGGTTGGTTAATACGCTGCACATCACAACGAATAAGCGTGAATACGACTTCACCTTGATTTCGTCGCCGGCTGGTGGCTTCTTCTATCAGCAGGTGCGTTTTAACTATCCCCATGCGCCAATGCTGCGCACCGGCGTCGCTCAAGGGAACGGGCTCGACTCGGACCGGCATGCGGATTCAGGAAGCATCGACGTCTCGCCCGACAAGTTGAACTGGGACTACACGATAGATGGGCGTGCCGAATTCACGCCGGAAGTTGTTTTCGACGATGGTCACTCGGTCTGGATGCGCATGCCGCCGAAGGCTCAATCGTGGCCCGTGCCGTTCTATAAGGAGCACGGTGACGAAGTAGTCGGAAACTTTATCCGACGTGGTGACTTCCTCGTTTTGCAACGCCTCGCTGACCAGATCATCCTTCGTTCCGGCGACCAGGAAGTGACTGTGAAGCGCGGTGGCCGGCGATTTCTAGGGGTGTTCTGACGATCATGGCCAAGAACAGTGACGCTCCAACGCCGACCGGCGAGCAACAGGCTCTGGTTAAGGGCAAGACGCCCCGCAATGCCATCATGAGCATTGGCATCGTTGCGGCCGCAGTCATAGGCGGGTTGGGTTTTTTCTATGAGCTCAAAGCCTCACATCAGCACGACAATGATTTGGCCGCGAAGAAAGCCCAAGCGCCGCAGGCCAGCGCCGCCGATACTGCACCGGACCAGCAGCTGAAAGATATCGATGCGGTAATTCGGCAACAGCGCGCAGACGCGGAAGCCAGTGCACGAGCTTCTGCTGTGGCGGCTGCGCCATCGCCTAACCAAAGCGCACGGCCCGCGCTGACTGCCGCGGACTTCGCCGACCAGTCGCATGGTGGCGATGTCGCGCAACTCGCGCAATCCGCTCACGAAGACTCGATTTATACATCATCAGTGTTCCGTACAAACGGCGCACCGCGTAGCGCCGAGCAGACCGAAGCCGCATTGCCGTCCGGCATCCCGTCGCTCGCCGATATGCGGTCTGCGCAGAAAGCTCCTTCCAACTCTGGCGCCGACGCCGTTGCTCTTGCGCTGGCCAAGCAAGGACAGGCACCGGAAGACCGCGACAAGGCGTTCCTCAAGGAAGCTGCGGCGCAGAACAGCATCGACCAGACGACATTCAACGGGCAGGCCCGTGGGTGCACCTTGACCCCGCCGCACAACATCCACGTTAAGACGGTCGAAGGTCTGAATTCAGACAAACCTGGTCGCATAGCCCTCATGGTCGATGAGGATGTCTACGACAGCGTGAATGGCGACTGCCTGATGATTCCCAAAGGGTCGTTTATCAACGGTGTCTACAGTGCAGACGTCAAAGTTGGCCAAGAGCGTTTGCTTGTCGCGACTACGAATCTACGGTTGCCCAACGGAAAGAGCGTGCCCTTGAACGGTATGCAAGGCGCAGATCAGAACGGATACGCCGGATTCTCCGGTGATGTGAACAACCACTTCATCAAGATATTTGGAGCGAGTTTCATCACTGCCATTTTGCTGAAGGCGTTTGATAGCGGCTCGCAGACGGCGACCACCGCAAGTCCCAACGGCGTGACTACCTACGGCGATACGGCAGGGCAGGTTGCCGCGACGACCGCGCAAGCCGTACTGCAAAGAAATCAGAACATTCCGCCGACGATCACGGACCCACCGGGAAAAATGTTCCTCGTCCAAGTCACGCAGGACATCGTGATGGAGCCTTACCATGATTAGGATCGTGATGGCTCTAGCCACCGCCGCAATGTCGTGCGTGGTCCATGCTGCAACGATCGATACTGTCATTAGCCCGACGCGCTTGGTTGTTGCCGACAACGGATCACGATCGCTGCTCGTGCTCAATGGCGAACCCGTCTATGCGTGCGGCATGCATGCCTTCTCCGCATGGGCAACAAAGCTCGAGGGACAAGCCATTGTCGCCACCGATCACAGCGTTCCGACCGTCGTTATCGACGGGGCAGCCGTGTCTCTAGAAAAGATTCTTGTGCGCGGCGGATGGATACAACCGGCGAGCCTCGACGACGATGCACAGGCGGCAATGACGGAACGGCGAGGTGGTTGGGCCTGCTTATCGGCTCAGGCACCGTTCAATGCCATGCACACCAGCGTCGACCCGAAGATCCTCGCAGGTGTTGCGCTCAATGAGTCTGCGTACAACGGGCATGCGTGGCCTTGGACCTTGAACGTCGCTGGCCGAGGCTTTTACTTTCGCACCCGCGACGACGCGTATCGAGCAATTCGCACATTGCTTGCTGACGGACGGTGCGACTTCGACGTCGGAATAATGCAGATCAATTGGTGCTACCACGCGAAGCGGTTCGCCTCGCCGTGGGACGCGCTTGCGCCGGCCACCAACATCCACGCTGCCGAGGACAGGCGACCCTCGCGATTGGATCGGTTATCCGGGCAAGCGCGGGCGCAGCTTCGGCGAAGGCTTTCTTCGTTGAGTTGCTTGACGCTGTCGAGTCGCTTAGCGCAGTGTCGGATGAACACGGCCCGTCGACTCTCGCGCAACTGATGTACCTGCAAACCGCAATCCTGAACGGTACCGAGATTGAACTGTATGCGAACGAAGCCGAAAAACTGGCGTTTGTTCGAATGTTGCCGTCAGGCGAGCGGTGGTGGAAACACGTATCGCAACTGCCGACTAACGGCTAACCATTCCCCTTCCTTATTGACCCTGCGGGCAAGCGATCCCGCACGGGTCGCTCCGCATAATTTCTGTGGAGTTACACATGTTTGAAGCAGCAAAAGAACGTTTCTATCCCACGACTTTCGTAACTGAAGATGAGGCACGGCAGTACATCGCGGGATCGGCTGCTGACAACGCACGACCATGGATACGACGTACAGATGTGAAGCCCATGTTCGATAGCTTCATCGTTGTCGCAGGTAGAAATGTACCGCCAAAGGAGTCGGATTTATGACTTCCGACGTTGCTACCCCACGCTGGCTCGAACCGTATGCAGCAGGCGAAAAGATGGGCTGGTCGCAGAACTACATGGCGTACGCGGCGTACTACGGTGTTGACGGCTCGGCCGACGACGAACCGGAATACGAAGAGCGCATTGTGATTCAACGGCCGTCGATAGTGGGCTATGCAAGTCGCACCGGCACAAAGCGAAACCTCGCCGCACTTTACGACGCCGATTGGCGCCTGCTTGTATCAGCGAAAGGGGCGCTTCGAACCGAGGGCATGCGTTACGCTCTCGACAACGGTGCCTGGTCCGCGTTCGTCCAGCAAGAGCCGTTTGACGAAGACGCGTTTTTCGTAGCCGTTGATCGGCTAGGCGAGGGCGCGGACTGGATCGTCCTTCCGGACATCGTCGCCGGTGGGCTCGAGTCGCTCGATTACACGTTACGGTGGAAAGAGCGTTTACGCGGCATGCCGACCAAATTGCTCATTGCAGTTCAGAACGGTATGCAGATCGATGACGTTGCCAGCCTGCACTGACAACGATGCACGGAGCTTCTCAAGTTCAACGTCGCCCTGCCCTTTCAGAGCCGCCTTGTAGGTTTCAAGCTTTAG
>NZ_LMUF01000033.1:0-69932 GCF_009766085.1 Burkholderia sp. S171
GTTTTAAAAGTGATACAGAAATGTTCTGTCGATTTGGGGCGACCTGGGTGAGGTTTGCCTCTTGCATGGTCTGGAACCGGCGAACGAGCGTTGCTGCAGCCTTGAAGGCTTGCATGCCGCGGTGGCACGGTGGTTTGTCAAAACTTGATGGTGAACAAAAACCGTTGCGTGAATTGCGAACATTCCCCGTCGTCCGTCGTCCGCAAAAGGAGCTTGTTTGCAAAGTGATTGATCAACTACACCTTCAGCCGGTTGGCGCTCTTGGTCTGGGCACTGACGAAACCCGACATAGGTTGGCGACCGAAGGCCGTGCCATACTTTCGGACCTCCCTGACCAAATTCACAATCGTGATGACTGCACTTCCCGCGTCCATTGGCTTTAACTTAAACCCGCTCGACCGCCGTTCCGAAAAACGCGACGACCACGCCTTCATCGAACGTCTGCGCAACGACCCGGCATCCCGCTTTCTCGTCTTCAACGGCGACGCCCCGTTGCTCAAGCAAGGCAGCGAGCATGACCCGTGGTTCCTCGCAAGCGAGACCACGGCTTTCGGCGAGCCGCTTCATAGCATCTTCCTCGGAGAGGACAGCAACGGAAGTGGACGCTTCGCACTCGGCTTCAGGGCCACGCCCGACGATGCGTCGAAAGATGTAATGCACGATCGCATCGACCTTCGCTCAATCGCGCTACGGGGCCTCGTTGCGGGGGGCTTGCTCGGAATCCTGGCCGAGGCGAAGTCAATGCTTGACTGGCACCTTCGCCACTCCTTCTGCGCGAACTGCGGCTCCGCAAGCCGCGTCGCGGCGGCCGGCTGGCAACGCATTTGCGATGTTTGCAGCGCGCGCCATTTCCCGCGGGTCGATCCAGTCGTGATCATGCTGGTGATCGATGGTGAACGGTGTCTGCTCGGACGTCAGCGTCAGTTCGCATCTGGAATGTACTCGGCCCTTGCCGGCTTCGTTGAACCAGGCGAGACCGCGGAAGATGCCGTACGCCGTGAAGTCATGGAGGAAGCGCATGTGAAGTGTGCAACGGTTGTCTACTTTGCGTCGCAGCCGTGGCCTTTCCCT
Source organism: Burkholderia sp. S171 (assembly GCF_009766085.1). Taxonomy (GTDB): domain Bacteria; phylum Pseudomonadota; class Gammaproteobacteria; order Burkholderiales; family Burkholderiaceae; genus Caballeronia. Next base: position 1,072 of record NZ_LMUF01000033.1, read on the forward strand.
TCATCGCTGATGATTGGCTGCTTCGCGCAGGCGAGCGACACCAACATCGTCGTCGATACAGCCGAACTTGAAGACGCCCGCTGGTTCTCGCGCGAGGAGGCCGCAGCAATGCTCGCGGGAACCCATGCGCACGGTCTGTCGGCGCCCCACCCGTTCGCAATTGCTCATCACTTGTTACAGGCGTACGTCGCCCGGGGTACATCGGTGTTGAACGGCTAAATTTGAACGGCCTTCTTTGCCAAGACCCGGTTCGACCCAACCCGGACAACCGGTGTCCCAGTTGGCCGATGTCCGTTCTTTGAGCACAAGGGTCATTGAAGACTCTCGTGAGCCTCCGTTAAGCCGCCATCTTCTTCGCTCCACGAAACAGAGCCTGGAGCGAGAGTAAACAGGACAGTGTCCGTAACGATCACGCGAGGTCAACGGTACGCACAAACTTCAGCAGTTGGTCGCTGACCTCGGCGGCGGCCTCATGTTGTACCCAATGCCCCACGTTATCGAGTTCGAGTCCTCCTGCAAGGCCCGGTAAGCCGGCGCGAAGGTCGTCCAGGCTAAGCGGATATAGCTCTCTCAGACCGTCCGCCTTGCCCCAGATAAAAAACGACGGCTGAAGGATCTTCGCGCCCTTCCACGGAGCGGACAAGACAAAATACGGCTCCGCCGCGCGGTAGTAATTCAACCCTCCGTGGAAACCGGTACGCTGAAATTCCGCGATGTTATGCGCGACGTAATCCGGTGGCGCCCACGAGGGCAACGCTCCGGGAGCAGCCCGATAAAGGCTTCGAGCCGGATCCATTGGACTCCACTGCTGGCCGGTTGGCGCAGTACCGGATGCCCAATACAGAATGCCGGGAATGGTCACCGCGGCATTGGCCCAGGTTTCGTCGGCGTCGGGCCGAATTTGGTCGAACATGTAGAACTTGTCTTGATGCCCTGCCTGTCGCATCCGGTCGAAAACACTGACGTCTCCGCGCGGCACGAAAGGGACACTGAGGCAGAATACCGCCGCGAATCTGTCCGGGCGCATCAGAGCCGCGTTCCACGCATGTGTCGCTCCCCAGTCATGACCGACGAGGACAGCGCGGGGAATCTTTAGCGCATCAAGCAAACCAATCAGGTCGCCTGTCGTGTGCAACGGTGTGTACAGACTTGCGTCGGCCGGAGCCGAGCTTCGCCCATAACCGCGCATATCGGGGGCAATTGCCCGATATCCCGCCGATGCAATGACCTTCATCTGCTGGCGCCACGTATAGGAGGTGTCAGGAAACCCATGGCAGAACAGCACTGCTGGCCCCTCCCCTTGCTCTGTCACGTGCAAGGAAATGCCATTGGTCTCGATGCTGTAGTGTTTGATGCCTTCGCTGAAATCCGAAGTCATGTCATCGCTGTTCGAGGCGCTCATTTCATTTAACTCCTTTAGTCGACGTGCAAGACCCGATGCGGGTCAGGATGCGTCCGTGACGGCTACGACAGCCCCTTCGCCTCGAGCCAGGAGCGGATTACCTGGACGAGTTCAGCCTTGCGTTCGAGCGGCAGCCAGTGGCCTGCGCCGAGCGTCGCCACAGACAGCTCCGTGCAGGCGTTTCGCATGGGCTCGCCGAGAGCGCTGCGGGTGATGTCGCAGATGCCATCGAATTCGCCGTTCACGAACAGCACGGGCTGGCTCAGGCGGCCGCTGTCGGGCGCAGTTCGAGCGTAGGCGATGTTGGCGTCATCGTTCAGATACCACGCGTTACCCGGACGAAAGCCGGTCACACGGAACGCATCAACCAGCGCGTCGAAGTCGGCAGACGGCCAGAGCGCCGCATCCGGCGCGACCGTCGGCGCGCGACGGGCCGAACCGAACCAGCCTCCATTGCGCGAGACCAGCGCAGAGCGATAGACGTGATCCACGGACTTAGGGTCTCCAGACCGATAGATCGCCGCCAGTGACGACGCTATGTCGGCATTGAAGTCGGTCACGGTCTGATCGAAATGCGTCAGGTAGAAGCGGTAGTAGTCCCATTGCCCGTCCGGATACTGATCGGCGGGATAAAGCGTCCGATCGACCAGGGGCAGCAGACTGCGCAACCCGAAGCTCTCGGGCATATACGGAACGGAGACGAAGACAACCGCACGGCTGCGTTTCGCGTGATGCGCAGCGAGCGCCGCGGCCACCGGGCTTCCCAGATCGTGGCCGACCCATATTGCCGGACTCGCGCCCAGATGGTCATGAAGCTCGACCAGGTCGTCCACTACCTCTTCGAGCGCATAGGCATCGGGCGCGCCTGGTGTCGACGAGCCGCCGTATCCGCGCATGTCCGGCGCAATGCAGCGCCAGCCATCCGACGCGAATGCCTCGATCTGCGCGCGCCACATCAGACCCAGCCCAGGCCAGCCGTGAAGGAAAATCATCAATGGCCCCTCAGCGGGTCCGGCCTCCCAATAGCGTGTGGAATGACGGGGTGAGGCGAAGGTGCGGGCGATCATGGCAGGAACATTCTCCGATGTACGGGTCGTCCGGGAAGGACGCGGACTTCGAATTCGATCTGCTTTTTTATCGATTCAATTTCCATCGAAATTATTATCACGATGTTCGATTAAATCAATCAAGCAGATCTCTATTCTTTAAAAGAAGTTCCCTCATCGCACCGCCGCGGCGGTTAGACGCGAGAATTGTTTGAGTTCGGAAGGATTTCGTGGAGGCCGGATCTGACTTGCTCGGCGATTGAAGCTCGCCGCGTCGCAAACTGCGAAAGATGCTTTCCCTTCAACATGCGCTCAACGTGCTCGCTGCAGTCAAGGCCAACGCCTTAGGGCCATGCAACGCCATAGCCGAATGATGTTCGATGACTCAAAATGAAAGAGATGGATCGTTTGCTTCATGTCTTTTCCCATGAATTCCGATACCGACTATCAGTAGTGGTAGCGGCATGAAACGATGTTGATCGGCGCATCCGTAACCTCATAAACTAGACGATTAACTTCGTCGATGCGTCGCGACCAAAAACCTGTCAAATTTGCCTTCAGCGGTTCAGGTTTTCCGATACCCTCGAACGGTGTTCGTAGAGTTTCTTTGACAAGCTGATTGATTCGTTTAACCGTCTTCTTATCTTGCCCCTGCCAGTAGACATAGTCGTCCCATGCCTCGGCAGTCCACATGATATTCAAGGTGCTCATTCGCCAGCTTCGTCCAGCTTGCGCGACTTGACCTTGCCCGCGCGCAATTGGGTAATAGACCGCTCAAGATGAGCAACGTTTGCTGGTGAGCGCAGCAGATAAACCGTCTCCATCAAACTGTCGTAATGCTCCTGTGACATGACAACCGCATTGGGTGCATCGCGACGAGTGATAAGCGTAACGTCTACGTCATCAACCACGTTATCGATAACCTGCTTAAGGTTTGCGCGTGCGTCGGTAAAAGGGATTGTGCGCATTTGTTCTCCTTGTTAACCTGTACCTAAAGATGTACAAGTGTAACGTAGCCGAACCAACATGTACAGCTACCTGTACATGCGCGTTTTCCTCTTCACGTGTTCAATTATCGAACCGGCCGAACACCGCATTGAAATCCGAAAGCCAGTCAGATCACTTTATCCGCCTCATATGACGCGTCCGGCTCTTCTGTCGTCGTCACGACGCTCCGCCTGCTTATCAATTTCCAGAACGATCGTATTTTTTACTTCTGCCTTCGATCAATACGCGCCGAAGATACGGTCGAGCGCAGCGAGGATGGCGTCGCGATGATCCGCAAGGGAGCCGATGCGCCGGCCGAGCGCATTCAACGGAATGGCGCCCATGGCAGGCGTGTCGAGGAAGTGTTTCTCGCCATTGATTTCAAAGACCGGCAGCAAATCGGACGGTTTGCCTGAGAACCCGAGATCCGGGGTAGGTCTCAGAGGAATCACGACGCGCGTCGGCAAGATTCCGACATGGGCACTCTGCACGTCGAGCAGGTACGGTGCAAGGCGCCGGGTCTCGTCGTCGGGGTTACCGTACAGATCAAAACGCGCCATTAAAACGTCCTGTACTTCGCGAGCGGCAGCCCGTCGCGTTCGACCATTGCAGTGTATGCCGCGACCAGCTCGGCGTTGTCGGCTGCCCAACGGCGCGCCTCAGTCTCCTGGATTTCTTCGCGCACACCACGCTCACTCGCGCGCGAAAGGTTGATCCCGAGTTCTTTGGCCCGATCCAGAATTTCAGGCGGCAGCGTGACGTTCGTGGACTTACGCGCCCGGACTTCAAGTGCCTTACCCATGCGCATCTCCATGTTGTAAACCATGTGCATTATAGTCCACATACATGATGGTCGCTATCCAATCCGACCGTCTGCCGGCTCGTGCTGCCGTAGGCATTCCTGCCGGTACGCCAACTTATGGCGGGGAGCAAAGACGCGATAGATCTCTCGACCCGCCTTTGGCGGCCAAACCTGCAAACCGATGAGTTAGCTTTAACCCATGCTGCCACTTCCGCAGAGTTTTAAGATTTCGTGCTCCTCGAGATCGGGACGCAAACGGAGTGGCTGACTGACCAAAGGTTGCTCCGGCGCCCGCCCGGGCCTGGATAGCGCGCCCTTCATCTTCTCAATGGACGAAGACGTATCAGAATCCATCGTCCGCGCCTCCCGCCCCTTGGTCTCGCGACATTTGCGATGCCGGCACCAGCACCTTGCTCTTCCATGCGATCAGCCGATCCACCTGCGTAGCATCGACAACGATCCCACGCCACAGCGCGTCGCGATAGCGCGCGTCCAATTCCGCCGCATCGATTGCGCCAGCCATGTTTTGAGGAGCTGCGAGCGCCGCATCGAATGGCACCACCTCCGTCGTGCATCGCACAATGATCTCTAGCGACGTGGTTCCTGCCTGCGCGTTGCAACCGAGGTAAGCGGGATACACTTCGTGCCCGGACGTCGCGGCAAAATGCCGGCCCACTCGGTCCGTCCACGACAGATCAAAACGGCGACCGCGCGCGCACATCGACTTCAGACCATACAGTGCGAGGCGTGGCGACAATGCATTCGATACCCTCACGGTACCCGTGCCCGCCGGCGTCGCCCTCGCCCATGCCAAGTCGAACGCCAGCAGACAACCTGCGAGTCCGGTACAGGATGTGTTGGGCTCCACGCGTGCGCCCGGCTTACCCAGAAGCGCTGGCTCGACGACATATTCCTCCTGGCGTGCGACGCCAAGAAGTCCGTTGATTGCCTCCATGCCGTCGAACCCCATCGCCTGCAACCACACGGCGGCGTCCGCTGCATCTTCGTAATCGCCTTGCGTCCAGCCGCTGCCTTCCAGCGCGCTGCGACACAGCGAATTCAGTTCGTTGAGCGCCATCTTCATGTCATGCGTCTCCTCGTTCGTTGCCGCCCGGGACGCAGGGAAACGCCCAATCGTCGACCATGTCCGGCGAGAGGTCGTCGAGCGTCGGCGCTCCCTGATAAAGCGTGACCCGGACCCACAGGTTCGACTTCGGATCGAACTTGCTCGCACCGAACATCGACAACTTGGCGCGCATCAGGTCGATGGGCAGCATGTCCTGCGCGAGCAGGTTGTGACGGATTTCGCCGTAAGCGTGCGATGCAAGCGTCTGGATTCGCCGCACGATGGCCCGGTACTCGGGACACTCGGCAACAAACCCTGCAACAGTGCGAACGTCGTCCCCCTGCGCCTTCAACTTGGTATGCAGCCGCAATACCTGACGCGAGATATCCAGCGGCTGCTCCAGCTCAGCGCCCGCTTCTTCAGCACGCACGCCAAGCCTCGGCTCTTCCTTTTCTGCTGACCTGTACCAGAAGAAATGATCATCGTCCCGCTGCGCGGCCGGCTGTTCCATCACCCATCCGTAGTCGCGCTCGACAAGCTCGCGCAACTCGCCAACGGACATGTCCGGATCAAGCGTCAGCGCGTCATCGACAGGCGTCGCGCATTCAATCGAATCCACCAGTTCGGGATAAAGCTCGATCAGCACGGTAACGAGGATTTCCTGCGTCGCACAGGAAAGCTGCGCGGTCGCCCACGAAAGCAATTTGCTCCAGCGGAACGCGCCCTTTTGCTCGCAGGTGATCTGCAATTCACGGGCGAGCCGGGGCAGTTCATCGATAATCAGCGCATTGCGCGCCGCTTCCGGCAGATGATCGGTGTGAACCTGCGCAACATGGCGACCCGCACGCGCAAGCAATCCCATCGCGCGCTCGACTGCGCCACGATCAACCGATTCAACCGCCAGCACGCGCGCCAGTGCCGTCTCGCGAGCGCGTATCCACTGATCGACCTGCACGGGATGACGCACGAGAAACGGCGCCATGCCAAGACCGGTTGCATTGCCTACGCCGAGATAACGCCGGAAGCTGTGCGCCAGCTTGACCGCTGCTCGCGGATTGCGTCGTGCGGCAACGTGTTCCACTAACCGCACGCTGAAGTCGCGCAGCACGAATACGGCGCACATCTGCGCGGAGAAACCTCGGTCGAATGCCCGGCTGTCGACGAGCCGCGGATAATCCGCTATGCCGAACTTGCCATTGCCGTACACCGCCGTCGTCCGGATCAGATAGCCGACCCGTTCGAACGCTGCGGGGTCCGGTTGCCTGCCTGCGGCGAGGCAGTCCACCACGTACCCGAAGTTGCGCACGCTCTTGTTCGCGCGACACAAGACCAGGTCGTTGGCGCGCAAACGGCCCGCCTCCTGCAACGGCACGTTGCCACGCAGATACACAATATCAGCAGCGCTCGGAACGCCGCAAATCAGCGCGGAAGTGATATCCCACTTCTGCGCGATAACGCGGTCGGTACGTTCCGAGTCATCGAGATATTGCGAGAAAATGACCTGACTGTAGCGCTCGCCGTAGGCTTCGATGGTATAGATGCAGACGCCGAAGCCATCGTCATCCAGGTCCATGCTCGTGGCACGAATGCGCCAGTTGTCGTACGCCATCCGTCGCACGAGAGAACGCACGAAGCTCAGGCGTGTACCGTGCATTGCGCCCAGCCGCTCGGTGCGGTTCGTGATATCCGGACTACGAAGCGGTCCGCTGGGCGTCTGGTCGCCCAGCACACGCACACGCTCTTGCCTATCGTCCGTGATTGCATGGATCGCCATCATTTCACTCCTTGCTCGGCCGCCATCGTGCGGGCTATGCGGACAGCGTCCCACAGCGAAGGCAGAATGATGATCGACACAGGCACTGCCGTAATGACGATAAACGACTGCAACGCACTCACCCCACCCGCGCCCATCGTAATCAACACCGCGCCCACCAGACCCATGCCCACGGCCCAGAAAATCTTCAGCCAGTTGCTCGGCTCCCCCCGGTCACCGGTCACCGCCATCGCGATGGTATAGGCCATCGATCCGCCGTTCGTCACCACCGAGAAAAAGCTGAGGAACAGGAACAGCGCGGAAACCAGATTGCGCAGCGGCATGGCCTGGGCAACACCGAGCAGCAGCGCTTCAGGTTGCGTGCCATGGCCGATCACGGCGCCCGGCGACTTCAGCTCAATGCCAATACCCGTTCCGCCAACCAGCGTGAACCACAGCATGGTGATGAGCGGCGCGGCAATCGAGAGCAACACCACCACTTCGCGGATCGTGCGTCCCCGCGAGACCTTCGCGACGTAGATCGCCATGATCGGGGCGTAGCCGATGAACCAGCCCCAGTAGAAGAGCGTCCATGAATTAAGCCACTTGCTGTCGCCGCGATACATCGCAGTCTGCGCGAAATCAACGATGTGCGTGGCGAATGCCTTGAAGAAAACCGTGGTGAGAAATTCCGTCGGCCCGAACAGATAGAGGAAAGCAGCGAGCCCGAGCATCAGCCACACGTGGATCTTGCAAACAAAACGCAAGCCTTCAAGACCGGCGATGCAGGCAGCCGTGAAGATTGCCGTGACTGCAAGAATGACGAGCGCCTGTGTTGTGATTGTATCGGGCACGTTCCAGACGGAATGGAGCACATAGGCAATTTGCAGACCGAGAAAACCGATCGGTCCGATCGTGCCTGCGGCCACCGCGATGATCGATGTTGCATCGGCAATTGCTGCGATCGGTCCTTTGAGAGCACGCGCGCCGAACAGCGGATAGAGCAAGGTGCGCGGCGCAAGCGGCAAGCCCTTGTCGTAGTGCAGATGCATCAACACAATGCTTAGCAGACTACCCAGTACTGCCCATGCGAGAAAGCCCCAATGCAGGAACGATTGCGAGAGTGCCGCGACGCCGGCCGCATACGTCTTGCCCTCTACCCCATAAAAGGGTGGCGGATTGACGAAATGCATCAAGGGTTCGGCAGCCGCCCAAAACGCGCCGCCACCGGCCAGCAATGCGCACATGATGATGACCACCCAGTTGAAGGTCGTATTGGAGGGTACTTGTCCTATACCGCCCAGCTTCACGCGTCCCAGCTTCGAGAACGCGATGCCCAGACTGACCGCGAAGGTGGCGAGCATCAGCACTTGCCAGTAGAGTCCGAAGCCCTTGGTGGCCCATCCGAAAGCGGTATCCACCGCCGTGGATAGCCAGCCCAGATTGACCATCGCTGCGATCAGGAACAGCAGGAAGAATCCGCCGCTGATCCAGAAAATGGGCCAGTCGATGCCGCCTTTGCGATGCTCCGACGCATCGCGATTGGCTTCAATGCTCGGCGTGGTTGGAATTTCCATGTCTCCTCCAGGAGGATAAATTGTTAAGGCACCCATACCAATACGTTGTTGGTTCAAGGTGGTGCCGGTTGAATTGTTCAAGGCCACACAGGGCGATGGCTAATGCACTAACGGACTAGCGCATTAACGCGCCGCCGCTGCGCCGGCCGACGCGTAAAGGTCACGGCTATTTTCTGCATCACGCAAGATCCTCATCCAGTTGCCACCCATGATCTTGGCGATGTCCGATTCGGCAAAACCTGCGTGATCCAGCGCGGCCGTCAGATTCGGAAAGTCCGCACTCGAACGGAACCAGTTGACCGGCTCGGGCCACGCGGCATTGTTCGCGCTGCCTTCGCCGAAATCGGTTTCCTTACTCCAGCGGCCGTTACGCATCCATTCGAGAACGCTGTACGGCTGCCCTTGGCACAGGTCGCTGCCAATACCAACGTGATCGATGCCAAGCAGATCGACGGTTCGCGCCACCATGTCAGTAAATTCACCGCGCGTGCAGCGGCTGCCGTTCTTCAGGTGAAAAGGATAAAGACTGAACCCGACCAGGCCACCGCGCGCGGCCAAAGCGCGTAAAACGTCGTCCGATTTGTTGCGTTTGGCTTCGTGAAAGAAGCTCGGATTGGCGTGGCTGATCACAATCGGCTGCTCGGAAATCTCGATCGCTTCCAGGGTCGAACGTTCAGCGCTGTGCGACATATCCACGATCATGCCGACACGGTTCATCTCCTTGATCACCACGCGACCAAAGCGGGTAATGCCGCTATCTGACGATTCATAACAACCCGTCGCAAGTGGACTTTGGTTGTTGTATGTCAGTTGCATGGTGCGCACGCCGAGATCGCGGAAGACCTCGACAAGACCGATATCATCTTCGATCGGTGAACAATTTTGTAGTCCGTATAAAATTGCTATTTTCCCCATGCTCTTCGCGCGCAACACGTCGTCCATCGTGCGGGCTGGCATGACAAGGTCGCCATGGTGTTCATAGAGCGCGTTCCACTCGGCAATGCGCGACAGCGTTTCGCGCGCATTCTCCCAGTAGACGATCGTCGCGTTGACTGCTGTTACGCCTCCGGCGCGCATCTCTTCGAAGATCTGCCGGTTCCAGTTTGAGTATTGCGTGCCGTCGACAACAAGCAAGGAGCGATGCATGGTCATGAGATGTCCCTGCCGTTCAGGCGCGCGTGTAGGAAGTTTTCAGCGTCGTATAGAACTCGGCTGCATTCGGGCCCTGCTCGCGCGGGCCGTAACTTGACGACTTGCGGCCGCCGAACGGCACGTGATAGTCGGTTCCTGCGGTCGGCAAATTCACCATCACGCAGCCCGCTTGTGCATGCCGGCGAAAATGCGTGGCGTGCTTGAGGGATTGCGTGACGATTCCCGCCGTCAGACCGAACTGCGTATCGTTCGACACAGCCAGCGCCTCGTCGTAGTCGCGCACGGGTATCACGCAGGCAATCGGGCCGAACACTTCGTCGCGATTAAGCTGCATGGTGTTATGGCCGTCATCGAACAAAGCCGGCGACATGCAAAATGCGCGCTCGGGCCGCGCGAGATGTTCGCCGCCGAGCACCAGTCGCGCGCCTTCGCGTTTGCCTATATCGATGTAGCGAAGATTCTGTTCAAGCTGCCCGCCGTCGATAACCGGCCCCATTTGCACGCCGTCGTCCAGCGCGCGTCCCACCTTCACGTTGCGTAGTTTTGTGGTCAGCCGCTCGACGAATTGCCGGTGCACAGCGTGTGTCACCACCAGCCGCGACGAGGCCGTGCACTTCTGTCCCGTGCCGGAATAGGCACCCTGGAACGCACACTCGACTGCGAGGTCAATGTCCGCATCGTCGAGCACGACAAGCGCATTCTTGCTGCCCATTTCCATCTGCAGCTTGATGAGGTTCGCCGCCGCGACGGCCGCGATACGCCGGCCGGTATCGAGCGAACCGGTAAATGAAATGCCGTTGACCGAGCGCGATCCCGCCAGCTCATTGCCAACCGATGCACCCGAACCCATTAACAGGTTGAATGTGCCCGCCGGCAACGCCTGGCGGCTGATGATCTCAGTGAGGGCCCATGCGCTGGCGGGGGTCAGATTGGCCGGCTTGAACAGGACCGCATTGCCGAATGCGAGGGCGGGCGCGATTTTCCAGCACGCGGTTGCCATCGGGAAATTCCAGGGCGTGATGACGCCTACAACGCCGAGCGCTTCCCGCTGGATATCGATCTCGACACCCGGGCGCACCGAATCAGCTTTGCCGCCCAACTGGCGAAGGACTTCGGCCGCGAAGTAATGGAAAAACTGGCCCGATCGATAGACTTCACCGATGCCTTCCGCAAGCGTCTTCCCCTCTTCCCACGCCAGTTGCCGGCCAAGCTCCTGGCTGCGAGCAATCAATTCATCGCCGATAGCCCGCAGCACGTCGTGCCGCTTTTCGAGTCCGGTCGAAGCCCAGACCGGTTGCGCGACGGCTGCGGCTGCAATGGCCGCCTGCACCTGGGCGCTCGTTGCCTGCGTGTAGCGGCCGATCAGGTCGTCTGTGTCCGACGGGCTGCGGTTCTCGATAACCGTCTCGCCCGCTGCCCAGCGGCCGTCGATCCAGTTCAAATAGGTCTGCGGATTCATCATCGTTCTCAATGCGTTTGACATGAGATCGATTCTAAGAACCCGCGTAAAATAATCAAAATCAATTGTTTATATAAAAATATTTATAAAACTTATTCAGATCATGGACAACTTCCCGGATGTGAAGATCACGCAGCTTCGGCATTTCGTGTCGGTCATTGAGCACGGAGGCTTCAAGGCAGCAGCGAAAGCCGTGTTTCGAAGCCAGCCGGCGTTGTCGCTATCGGTTAAGGAACTTGAAACCGCGCTTGGCACCCCGCTCTTCGAGAAGGGCAGCCATGCCACTGCCACGCCCTTCGGCGCGATGTTTTATGGCGAAGCCAGAAAGCTCGTGGAGCACTACGAGCGCACGCTTTCGGCCGCCATCGATGTTGCACGGGTGCGGGGTGGCAGCGTGCGCGTTGCCGCTGTGCCGTCGATCGCGCATGAACTGTTGCCGCGTGCAATCAGCCGGTTCGCCGCGCGTTATCCCGGCATCCAACTGCATGTGGAAGACGGCACCGCTGCGTACATCCACGATCGCGTGCGCTCCGGCGCGATCGATTTCGGAATCGCCAGTGAACCGGAGCAGGAATTCGAGCTGAGTTTTACGCCCCTGCTTGCAGACGTAATGTGCGTCGTCGTGAATTCCGGACACGCGCTGTTCAGGCAACGGCGCGTTGAATGGAGCGACCTGTCGGCGTACCGGATGATAGGCAATGGCACGCTTCGCGCGCTGCCTCCCGCCGTACGCGAAGCGGCTGCCCTGCAGGATGAAATCTTCATCGCCAATACCACCACGCTGCTCGCCGCTGTGGAGGGCGGCGTAGGACTCACCGTGCTGCCCTATCTCGCGAAGCAACGATACCGCGACACGCTACGGTTCATCCCCATAGATGCACCGCGGATCGAACGCACGGTTGGGTTTGTCGAGCTTGGCGGAAGGTCGCTCAGTCCGGCGTCGGATGCGCTACGAGCGAGTTTTATCGAGGACCTCAACGCTTCCCGGTTTTCGGAACTGGTGCGCCGGCTGCTTCCTGGTTGAGTGTGCGTCAGCGCGTCGGATGCATGCCATCGCCGCCAGAGCAGGCAAAAATTTCCGGACCGATAACGTCGGTACTGCGATGTTTGTTTGGCCTATCGTCTTTCGACTGGGTTATACCCGAAACATCATCCTGAGCCCTTCAGGACGTGTCGAAAAGAGTCGATATCCCGGACACGGGACTGAAAGTCCGGTCCGGAGATTGGAGAATTCCACGCGGCCTGTCGCACGGAATTCCGAGGTGAAAGTATGGAAAAGAAAGTGCTCGTCGCGGTCGCCGCCGCGCTGATGTCTTCCGTGGGCGCGCTGCATCCCGAACCCGCCCGTGCCGCTGACGCCGCAGCCTCGGCCACGGCTTACGAAGACTCGACCGTCGATGCATCTCTGGATCCCGGCGAAGAACGCGTCTCCGCCGATGGCGACAATCAGGCGCGCCTGAAGGACCTGCGCTATGCGTATTTCATCGGCTATAACGCGCGCGCCAGGGAAGACTCGACATCCTATGCGACCTTGGGTGACGAGGTAAAACATCCGCCGAAGCAGCTTGCCGCGCCGGCCATGCCCGCATCGCCGAAGCCGTTTGCTGAGCGGGTTGCGCCGCCAAAGCGGGTCGTGGCGCAAGCGGCGTCGCCAAGGCAAGTATCCGCGCCGGTTGCATCGCCGAAGCGGATTGCTGCTGCACGAGTCACGCCGTCCAGGCTGGTCGTCGCACAGGCGGAGCCTGCTCCGCTGAAGCGCGTTCCCGCGCATGTCGCAGCCGTGCCGCAAAAGCATGTTTACCCGCAAGTCGAGTCTGTGCCGCCGAGGCGGGTCTATGCGCCAGTCGCGTCGTTGAAGCAGGCTTCGGTGCAGGTCGCGCCGCCTAAGCGGGCTGACGTGCAACGTGCGCCTTTGAAGCAGGTTTCTACACGGACTACGCCGTCGAAGATGTTTGCGACCGACTCCCAGCCGCCGATACTGATTCCGACGCAAGCCGTAACGGCATTGCCGGAAGCAAAATCGGACGATGACGGTGACGCACAGGTATCACAGAGTCGCTATTCACAGAACGCTCAGCGGGCGCTGCCGCAGTATCGGCAGGCCGATGAGGAATCGCATTACGCCGCGGAGCAACGGACTCAAGCGGCTCCAGCGACCCAAGCGACCCAAGCGGCGCAGAACCGACAGCCCCAGCAATACGCGGCGGCGCCGGCCTATAACCAGTATCCGCCCGCTCAGTACCAACCGGCTTACGCGCAGTCCGCCTACGTACCTCGACCGCCTCCTCAAGCCGCGGTGCGGCAGGTCGTCATAGTGGCACGCCCGCCTGTTTATCCGGCCTATAACCAGATGTACACGCCGCCTGAACTGCGCCGCCCGTACCCCGCCGGTTACGGCAATTCGGGCCAGCCAGCGGGGTATCAGGGATGGGAGTAAGCGCACTCGCTAGCTTGCGCCGCCGGGCGCGCACTGACCTACGTATGCAACGGACCGGTGTCTGCTTTATAGGAGGCTAGAGGCGCTTTCAGTGGGCTCACGTTATGCTGCAATGCGTTTGAAACTGACGTAGTAATCGTCGGTGTAGTAGCAGTCGCCGGTCTGCTTGCGCAGTCCGCCACACACAATGCGGCGCTGCCCGCGATCCGCTGAGCCCGGCGTGCGAACTGTGTATGCGTGGTAATAGCCGCGCGGATGTTGCGGCAACATTCCCGCGCTGTTGCGGAACAAGACACCATCTTCGCCAAAAGGGAAAGGGCCGCCCGCTTTGATCAGACGTAGCGTTTCGGCTGCTTCCCCCGGCAACTGCGCCTTGGTGACGGTGGTTAGCGCGCCTCGCTCCTGCGCGCCCGATGCGGCGGGTGTGCCGCTCGCGGCCTGCCCGAGCTGAGCCGGTGCCTGACTCGCGGATGCGCCCGATTCCTGAGTAGCGTTCCGCGATCCATCCTTGCCGCATCCGCCGAGGATCGCGCTTAAGGCAAGGACGCAAGAGAAAGCCCAAGCTCGCTTCACGATACCGTTGTCTCCGGGTTGACCCGCATTCGACGACCACGAACGATTTAAGGGTATCGCTAATGGCAAAGCGAATCAATGGCCGGCAGACATAGGGGGGTTTATTCAACGACCAGGCCGATGCGCGGGCGCTTCAGCCCTTAACCAACCCACCGTCGACAACCAGGTTTTGTCCCGTCACCGCGCGCGCCCACGGCGAGAGGAAGAACAGCACCGCGTCAGCGAACTCGGCGGGCGTCGTGACGCGGCGCAGCGGTGTGAATCCCGCGACCATATCGAACACGGCTTCGGGCGTTGCGCTGCTGGCATCGGTGGTGCGCAGCAGACCGCCTGACACCATGTTCACCGTGATGCCATCGGGTCCGAGATCGTTCGATGCAGTTCTCGTCAGCGCGAGCAACGCCGCTTTCGCCGCCGTGTAATCGTGATACGGCACGACGGGATTCTGGAACAGATTGGTCCCGACATTGACGATGCGGCCGAAGCCAGCGGCGCGCATCGCGGGCAACGCAGCCTGAATCGTGTTGAGCGCGCCCTTGAGCGCCCCATCGATCTGCTGCTGAAAGCGCGCCCATTTGATGTCGCCGATCTTCGGACGGGCGTCGCCATCGAAGCTGAAATCGGCTAATGCGTTATTCACCACGGCATGCACCGGCCGACCGCTTTTCGCGTGGGCTTCGTCGAAGAGACGCGCGACCGACGCTTCATCGGTGATATCGGCCTGGACCGCCACGACACGCGGCCCAAGCCGCTCGACGAGCGCTTTCGCCTGCGCGTCGCTGCGGCGATAGTTGATGACGACGCCAGCGCCTTCGCGTGCGAGCGCTTCGGTGATCGCCGCACCAAGCCCGCGCGCCCCGCCGGTCACGAGGACGTTTTGTTCAGCCAGTAGCATCGATTTCTCCGAAGGTCGTTTTAGACAGGATCGGAGCATTATGCCGCACGCGTGTTTGGGTCGAATGCTAAGCCAGTGGCGTTTGAGGGGCTTCTCGCTCGTGCGGGCCAGACCGTTTTGTCGAACACATTCCAAGCGTACGTTAAGCGTTCTGGCAGCGACGGGCCGCGCTCGTCAAGTTAACATCAGTAGCGGATGCCTGGACAACGCCCGTGCCAGGAATGAGCTTCTTCCAGCGCCGTAGCCAATTGCAACAGCGTACCTTCTCCGCCGAGTCGGCCGACAAGTTGAACGCCGATCGGAAGTCCCGCGCTACTGCTGTGCAGCGGCAACGAAATACCCGGCTGCCCACTGACGTTGAATGGGAACAAAAATGCCGTATCGGGAAGAAATTCGGCGTTGTATGCCTCGTAGTCTCCAACGCCCATTTTGCAAGCCGAGCCCAGTGGGAACGCGGTCCGCCGCATGACGGGCGTGATAAAAACATCGAACGGCTCAACGTTTTGAGCGATCTTGACGCCCGCAGATCGAAGCGTGTCGATATCCTTCGCGTGTTGCATTCCGTCGATGCTGCGACCTTTCTCAATGTTCGCCCACGTGTAGGGTTCGACGTCGTCCCTTGTCAGTGGATGACCAAACGTGGACGCGGCGTCAGCGAACTGAACGGCCGCCTGAACAGCGATCATGTGCCGGTAGGCCCTCCACGAATTCTCCACGTCAAACTCAAGGTCGTGTTCCTCGATGCTGTGGCCAAGCGCTTCAATCTGAAGGGCTGTCATCCGAATTGCTTGCGCCACCTCGGGATCAACTTCTCCTCCGCCGGGCAGGGACACGCTGAAAGCGCAGCGCAATTTACCCGGCCGCGCCAAGGCTTGAGCAGAGAAAGACGTTTCAGGAAGTGGCAATGCGTAGGGCTCTCCCGTCAGTGCCCCGCCGACGGCATCAAGGTAAGCGGCGGTATCCCGAACCGAGCGCGACAGGCACAGGAATACGGCTCCGCCGTGCCAGAAGTCCGTCGCTGGCGCGACCGTGATGCGCCCACGGGACGGCTTTAGTCCCACCAATCCGCACACGGACGCGGGCATGCGGATCGAGCCGGCGCCGTCGCTCCCTTCGGCGAGTGGGACCATACGGGAAGCCACTGCCGCTGCCGCGCCACCACTAGAGCCACCCGGCGTAAGCTGTGGATTCCAGGGGTTTCTCGCCGGCCCGTTGAGTACGGACTCGGTCGTTAACGCCCAGCCGTTTTCGGGGACGTTGGTAAAACCGAAAGGCACCAGGCCAGCAGCTCGCATTCGACGGACAGCTTCGTTGTCAGCAGTTGAAACCGGATTGTATTTTTTATAGTAACGGCAGCTATTGGTTGTCTGCATCCCTGCCGCAGCTGTCGCAAGATCCTTTAGAAGAAACGGAACGCCGGCGAACACGCTCGTGAGCGGCACCTTCGATGCCTCCGTCCGCGCAAGCTCATACGCTTTCTGAGTGACCGCGTTCAACTGCGGATTCAATGTCTCTACTGCATCGATTGCCACTTCCAGCAATTCGAGCGGCGAGATCTGTTTTTGTTTAACCAACGCCGCAAGTCCCAGCGCATCGGTGTTTGCATAGACTTCTGCCAATTCTTTGGTAGTGCTGCTCATTTCCTGCTCCTTTTCAGCTATTGGTTTCCGCTGGCGCTCGATGGCCAGCGATTTTTTTACTTAAGATTGGCTCACGTCAGGCCGGTATTCTTGCAGTGCCGCCGGAAGCGAGTGCACCGACTCCGCTTTCTGCCGCCTGCGGAACCCAACGAGGTGTACGAAAGCCGCGACGCAGGCAAGTCCGAGCGGGTAAAGCCAGAACGACTTCCAACTTGCCAAAGCGAGGCCGCCGGACGCTAGAGGCGTATAGGAGTTGTAGATATGGCCTGCGATTTGCGCGCCAATCAGCATGCCGAGCCCGTACGTGAAGATCATCACCAGTCCTTGGGCTTGCCCCTTCGCGGCATCCCCGGCAATTTTCTCCGTATAAATGAAGGCCGTGACGAAAAGAAAGTCATAGCAGATGCCGTGGATTGCAATGCCGATGAAAACAAGCGTCAGGCTTGGTGGCACGGAGCCGAAGGTGTAGAGACAGTATCGGACGATCCAGCCAACCATGCCGGCAAAAATCATCCATTTGTAGCCGACGCGCTTGATGAGCAACGGGATCAACGCGATCGCCACGAGATCGCTCAATTGGCCGATCGTCATGACGGTGCCGACCTGTTTGAAACCAACCGCATCGGCGAACGTTGCTGTGTAGGCATAGTAGAACGTCAACGGTACCGAAATCAACATCATGCATAGCAGCAGGACGACAAATTGGCCATTCTTGAACAGCACCAGACCGTCTCGAAACGACGAACGGTGTTGCGCCGCGGCGGAAAGATCTGGACGTCGCTTCGGCAGCGTCAGGCTGACAAGTCCAAGGACTGCCGAGGAAACGGCAGCAATATCGAAGACTATCGTGCTGTCCGACAATCCCATTGAACCGATAAAGAAGCCGGGTACGATCCAGCCCACGTTAGCGAAGATCCGCAGGTAGGGAAAATTCTCCGCCGTGCCGAGATGGTGGAACGCCACGTTATTGGTCAGCGACAACGTTGGCATGAAGCACATGTTGTAGACGAACAGCGTGGTCAGCAGCCAGAACGCATCGTGACGTTCGATAAGCGTTGGGACCATGGCAAGCAAGACCGCCCCGATCAGGTGCAATACAGCGAGCACGCGTTCGGCGCTAAAGTACCGATCGATGAGATAGCCAAAGAGAAACGGAGTAATCAGGGATGCGATCGGAGCAAGCGAGTAGACGTTGCCGATTTCACTACCCAGACCGTGCTTGCTCAATACAAGCCCTGCGGTGACGTACCACGCCCCCCAGATAAAAAAGTTGAGAAACATTACTGCCGCTATACGCACATAGACGCTCATGATGCTCTCTCTTAACTGAAGCAAGACGTTGCATGCGAGTCGAGGCGCGCGCCGGTGTGTCCGGTAGCGACTGCCTGATTGACCCGAAAGAAGGCGTGCGCCAACTTGGCGCGCCGACGGTCAATATGATTTGTTTCGAATGCCATATAGTTCCTTCTGAAAGATGTTGATGCGGCTTACGATGGCTCTCACGCCGGTCGTCAATCCGGATGCGGCAAAAGTGCATTGATCGCGCCATGCCACACCGGATGAAAACAAAGCAGCGATAGATCAGAAGGAATGTTTCATCGCGATACGCAACGCCAGTTGACGCTTGTTGCTTGACGCGTTGAAGCCGGTGATCTGCGCGACTTGTGCGGCGCCCGCGGCCTGTTGATAGACCGCCATCGCATAGACATCCGTTCGTTTCGACAGGAAATAGTCAGCCATCAAATTGACCTGGTGGTATTTGGGACTCGTGTTCGTTGCGTTGTTGTCACCAAAGGTATAGGTATAGGATCCGAGCACGCTGAACGAAGGCGTCAGGTTGTAGTGCACCGCGGCTTCAAGATTCTTGAAGCTCACGTTATGGCCTGCATCACCCCCTTCAAACAGAGTGTCCGTATAACTCAGCAGAAACTTGGCTTCGCCGAGTGTGTACGAAGCGCCTGCACCAAGGATGTTTTGATAAGTCGCCGCCGCGAGATAACTTCCGTAGACCGTGTTAGTGAACCCGGCGCTGTTTTGCAGGTAACTATTCAAGCCAGTTGCGGGGCTGTTTGCACGAAGATAGCCTGCGCCAATCCCGAACGGTCCGTACGCGTAGTTCGCACCCGCGCTCCACATGCCGTTTTTATTGAATTGCCCCGCTATACCCCCAAGGCTGTACACCCCGCCGAACGTCAAGCCTCCGTAGTTCGCGCTTTTGTACTTGATGGTGTTTGTTTCAACGACACTGTTGTCAGTATTGTCGACGTCTTGCGGGTGTGAAAAGTACAACCCCGCATATCCACCATTTGACGTGTACGGAGCAACGAAATCAACAATCGAGTCGTATTGAACGCCCATGGTGAGCGTGCCGTATTGTCTGCTCGCGATACCCACGTAAGCTTGCCGGGTAAATTCCGCGTTGGGTCCATATCCCTGACCGGTGAATCCGCTGAACCCACTTTCGAGTTTGAACACAGTCGACAATCCACCGCCGAGGTCTTCCGCTCCCGTCAGGCCCCAATGGCTTCCCACGGGTACACCGCTTACTGCCTGAACGCTGCTTTTACCACCCTGGTTGGTCGAGTAAGTCAGACCTGAGTCAATCAGCCCATATAACGTAACGTTGCTTTGCGCTGATGCTCCACATGCGTAGGCGAAAGCGGTAAGACCAAGAACAAGACGCGGGTTCACTTTTATCTCCAAAGGTAGTTGCATAAATGCCATAGGCGGCAGTTGCGGTTCATCGGGCATCGCGTAGCAATGCCGCATTCGTTATGTAGTAGTGCTGATAAAACGATCTGAAATTTCTTGTTTCCAGCCGACAAGCCTCAGCGCCGTTCGCCAATAATATTCAGTACCTTGCTAACATGCGTCACGGCACTCTCTTGCTTCGGTCCGAACGCGCGGCTACTTGACTGCGACCGTGAAACAAGCTTAAGTAGAGGAAAATAATTTTTCAATAGGTAAAAACATGTCGGCCATGAAAAAAATTACCC
Source organism: Burkholderia sp. S171 (assembly GCF_009766085.1). Lineage (GTDB taxonomy): Bacteria > Pseudomonadota > Gammaproteobacteria > Burkholderiales > Burkholderiaceae > Caballeronia. The sequence goes on from NZ_LMUF01000033.1 coordinate 20,857, forward strand.
AAACACTGCTTGACCGTATGCGCTCGTCGCTCCAGACGCTCAGCCCGGCCGAAAAACGCGTTGCGATGACCCTGATCGCAGACTTTCCCATCACGGGCCTGAAGACCCTCGTTGAGATCGCAAGCGCGGCGGGCGTTAGCGCCGCGACCGTATCGCGCTTTACGGAAACGATCGGCTTTTCAAGCTTTCCTGAGTTTCAGCGCGCCCTGCACGGTGACGTGGTTGCCCGGTTTTCATCGCCTGGTGCACTGTTCGAGAGACTGCCCGGACCTGCCCCGGATGCGGGCGATCCGGCAAACTCCACCCGGCTGTTTTCGCGCCTCATCAGCCAAACCATGGATTCGCTGAACATGGATGAGGTCCGGTCTTTCGTGGAAAAACTCGCCGACCCCAAGCGAACGATCTACTTTCTTGGCGGCAGGCAAAGCACATCGATCGCACGTTACTTTCAACAATTGCTGCACAACGTGCGAAGCAAAACCGTATTCATCGAAACGGTGGATACCGCCGCCATCGACATGCTGCTGGAACTGGACGCGCGAGCCACGCTGGTAGCCTTTGACTTTCGACGGTATCAACAAGACACGGCGGACTTCGTGCAGGCCGCCGACGCGCGTAAGGCACAGATTGTCCTGATTACCGATCCCTACATGTCGCCCGCCGTCAAGTTCGCCAGCCAGGCATTCATTTGTCACACTGAAACGGGTTTTCCGTTTGACGGCTACACCAGCGCGCTCGCGCTCGTCGATTTCTTCATGCATCAGATTTTCGTCACGAGCGGGGAAAAAGTTCACGACCGCATCTCGCGGCTCGAAAGTGTGCGCGAAGAGTTCGGGTTGGAATACGTGCTGAAGCAGTGAACCGTGCGACGCCGCCATCGCACGGCTCTAGCGTTAGGACGCGGTCATATGCGGATACCCATATGACCGGTCAGCGACGCGCGTCTCCTTGATGGTTCGCGGTGATACCCAGCGCAGGAGGTTGAGCGGCGAACCGGCCTTGTCATTCGTGCCGCTGCGGCGCGCTCCGCCAAACGGCTGCTGCCCGACCACGGCACCGGTCGGCTTGTCGTTTATGTAGAAGTTGCCCGCCGAAAAGCTCAGCGCGTCACGCGCCGAAACGACCGCGCTCCGCTCTTGCGCAAACACGGCGCCGGTCAGCGCATACGGGCTGGTTTCGTCGACGAGTCGCAGCACCTCGTCCCATTTCGCGTCCGGATAAACGTAGACGCTCAGCACTGGACCAAATATCTCTTCGCGCATCGTCACGGCCTCTGGATCAAACACTTCTATCACTGTCGGTTCAATGAAGTATCCGGTTTTGTCGTCGCTTGAACCGCCCGCTACGATGCGAGCCGTGGCATCGGATCTCGCTGCGACCAGATAACCCTCGATCCTCGAGAACGCTTTCCGGTCGATCACCGCGCTCATGAAATTTTCGAAGTCCGTCACGCGTCCCATCTTGATATCGGCGACCGCCACCACGAGGCGTTCCTTGACAGCGGGCCAAAGGGACGAAGGAATATAAGCGCGCGACGCCGCGCTGCATTTCTGCCCTTGGTACTCGAAGGCGCCGCGGATCAACGCGATACTCAGGGTGTCGACGTCGGCAGATGGGTGCGCGAGAACGAAGTCTTTGCCACCCGTTTCGCCGACCAGCCGCGGATAACTCCGATACTGCGTCAGGTTGGCCGACGCCGACCGCCAAAGCGAATCGAACACCATGGTGGAGCCCGTGAAATGCAGGCCGGCGAATTCGCGCGATGCGAGCACGGCTTGCGTAATGGTCGCAGCGTCCCCGGGAACAAAATTGATGACGCCGGGCGGCAATCCGGCCTCTTCCAGCAGTTGCAGGAACAGATAGTTGCTAAGCGCGGCCGTCGCAGCGGGTTTCCATACAACCGTGTTGCCCATCAGTGCCGGCGCGCACGCGAGGTTGCCACCGATCGCTGTAAAGTTGAATGGCGTCGCAGCGTAGACGAAGCCTTCGAGCGGCCGGTATTCGAGCGAATTGCTGACGCCCTTTGGCGAGCGTGGTTGCATCGCGTGGATCTGGCGCGCAAAGCTCACGTTGAAGCGGAGGAAATCGATCAGCTCACACGCCGAGTCGATCTCCGCTTGCTGCACGGTCTTTCCCTGACCGAGCATGGTCGCGGCATTCAGGCGTTGCCGCCATGGCCCCGCCAGCATGTCCGCCGCCTTGAGAAACACTGCCGCGCGGTCTTCGAACGACCAGCGTGCCCAATCGTGCTGTGCGCTCACGGCCGCTTCGATCGCACGCTGGACGTCAAGTGGGCTGGCCTGAGAAACCTGTGCAAGCACATGATCGTGCTGATCGGGACGCGTCACGCCAACTGTGTCGCCCGAAACAACGCGGCTTGCCCCGATCACGACTGGAATTTCAACGACTGCGGATAACTGTGCATTCAGTTCAGAGGTCAGGACAGACCGCTCCTCCGAGTGGGGGCGGTAGGTCAGGACCGGTTCATTGGGCGGTAAAATATCGCTGTTCATGTCATTGTCCAAATAGGATTTTTGCTTAAAAAACATGTCGGGACCGGCTACATATTCGGATAGTTCGGGCCGCCGCCACCCTCAGGCGTCACCCACACAATGTTCTGGGTCGGGTCCTTGATGTCGCATGTCTTGCAATGCACGCAGTTCTGGGCGTTGATCACCAGGCGCTCACTGCCGTCGTCGTTATCGACGAACTCGTACACGGCCGCCGGGCAGTAGCGCGACTCCGGACCGGCATAGATTTTCCGGTTCACATTCACCGGCACTGCAGGATCTTTCAGCGTCAGGTGAGCCGGTTGATTCTCTTCATGATGAGTGTTCGAAATGAACACTGAGGACAACCGGTCGAATGTCAGCTTGCCATCCGGTTTCGGATAGGCGATGGGTGTGCACTTCGAAGCGGGTTTTAACGTCTCATGGTCGGATTGCTGATGATGCAGCGTCCAGGGCATGTTTCCCCCAAGCAGCTTCTGCTCGACGGCAACCATGGCGGTGCCGAGATAAAGGCCCTTGCTCATCCACTGCTTGAAGTTACGCGAACGATGTAATTCCGCATGCAGCCACGACGTCTTGAAGCTCTCCGGATAAGCGGTGAGTTCGTCTCCCTGGCGTCCCGCCTGGACTGCATCGAATGTAGCCTGCGCCGCCAGCATGCCGGTCTTGATAGCCGCGTGCGAGCCCTTGATGCGCGATACATTCAGGAAACCAGCATCGTCGCCGACCAGTGCACCGCCCGGAAACACCAACTTTGGCAGCGACATCAATCCGCCTGCCGTTATTGCCCGCGCGCCATAGGAGACACGTTTTCCGCCTTCAAGAAACGTACGGATTGCCGGATGCGTCTTGTAGCGCTGGAATTCCTCGAACGGCGACAGGTACGGGTTCGTATATCCCAATCCCACCACAAACCCGGCCATGACCAGGTTGTTATCCATGTGATAGAGGAACGAGCCGCCGTACGTATCGCTTTTCAGCGGCCAGCCGGCCGTGTGCATCACCAACCCGGGTTTATGCTTCGACGGATCGATTTCCCACAGTTCCTTGATGCCGATCCCGTAGACCTGCGGATCGACGCCTTCGCGCAGGTTGAATTTATCGTTCAGTTGACGGCCGAGGTGCCCGCGCGCGCCTTCGCAAAACAGCGTGTACTTTGCGTGCAGTTCCATACCGGGCTGAAAGTTCTCAGTCGGTTTTCCGTCACGGCCATTGCCAAGGTCGCCGGTCGCGACGCCTTTGATCGAGCCATCGTCGGCATAGAGAATTTCTGCAGCTGGAAAGCCCGGAAAAATCTCGACGCCTAACGCCTCAGCCTGCTGACCGAGCCAACGAGTAAGGTTAGCCAGTGAGATGACATAGTTGCCGTGATTCTTGAAGTTATCCGGTAGCGCCCATGTCGGCGCGCTTCTCGACCCGGTGGCGGTCAAGAACAGGAAGCGGTCTTCGGTCACATCGACCGTGATCGGCGCGCCTCTTTCCTTCCAGTCCGGAATCAGTTCGGTCATCGCGCGCGGATCCATCACCGCGCCCGACAGGATGTGCGCCCCGATCTCAGATCCTTTTTCCAGTACGCATACGCTCAGTTGAGCGTCGTGTTCAGTCGCCAGTTGCTTCAAGCGGATCGCCGCGGAAAGTCCGGCAGGGCCGCCGCCGACGATCACCACGTCGTACTCCATCGACTCGCGAATTACCGCCGTCTCGCCGGCGCACAAGTCTTTGTTTGCTTCGAAACCCATGACGTCACCGATCCGCTATCACAAGCACAGCTCTGGCAGCGAAAGGTCGACAGACCTGTCCGTACCCTCTAGCGGATAGATGCGCCGCGCATTGCGAAAAGCGATCGAAGCGGCAATCTGCTCGGCATCTTTCGCCGTGCATGCACCATCGGCAATCCATTCGTCCAGTACGATGCCTAGCGTCTTTCGAAACTGCAGCGCGCCCAGAAAATGCAGTTCTGGCAGGCCGAACGCATCCGAACTGAAAAGTTGCTTTGAGAATGGGCCCATTTCCATCGCATGGCGCATGGCAGTCACTGCCGACGGTCCCAGGAAATTCAAAATCGCACCGACGTCGTAATACACGTTCTGGAAAATTTCTGAAAGCCACCCTGCTTCGCGAATGAACGGATAGTTGTGCAACAACGTGACCGGCACGCGCGCCTCTTCCGTCACTTTCAAAAAGTCCGTGAAGTGGGTCGGATCACACGCGTGCATGTAGACGTCGGGGTCTCCGAATCCGACATGCAGTTGCAGCGGGAATTGTTTCTCCCGGCAGATATCGAGCCCGAGGAAAAGACCGAAGCGCAACAAGACGGGGTCCATCAGACGAGGGGCGCCATCCCCCATCGACGCAAGCCATTGGCCCGCTGCTGCTTCGACGTCATGCGCGGACGGCCGCGTCTGATCGATCTTGAAGGTTGCGCGATAGGCAACGACACTCTTCAGACCAACCGCGTGAACGACGCGGGCGCGCAGTTCCGCTTCGCAACGCCTGGCGAAGCTGGCCGCATCGCCATTTCGCGCCACGCTTTCAATGACAGCTTCAATACGTACTACTTCGCAAGCCGCGGCTGCGCCGAGTTGACCGACCTCGAACGGGTCCGTCAGGCGAGCTGATCGATGTCCGGTGTCTACCAGATACGTGTCGATGCCGGACGCACACAGCAGGCGCCGCGACACTTCTTGCGCACCGAGTTCGAGGCGCCGGGCCACATAGGTGTCCGGATCGGCGAAAGGCTCCAGGTCCAGCACCGGCGCGCAATGACGGCGAATGAGCAGCCCCAGCGGCTTGTCGAAATGGCTGGTGCCGGGCGGCGGCGGCAGATAGCTTTCCGACATCAGGCCCTCGAGCCCCTTTCGGTCGAGATCGCTTTTGATTGTGCCGTGGCAGTGATGGTCAACAAGTCCAAAATTGAGGTCGATCATTGCGTGTCCCTAGTAGATATTCCGATAGATGGCGCAGAGTTCGTCTGGCGACTTGTCCTTCACCGCCGCGATCTCGGATCGCTTGACGCTCTGAAACGCATCGTGCAACAGCGGTGGCATCCAGGAGCGTGCTTCGGTATCGTTGGCAAGCGCATCGAGCGCTTCGAGAAGGCTTGCCGGCAACGGCTCGATACCGAGCGAGCGGCGCTCTTCGTCCGACAGATCGGCTGGATCCCGGTCGACCATGGGCGGCAGGGGAAGCTTGTCGCGGATGCCGCTAAGACCGGCATACGCCAGCATGCCAATGAGCAGGTACGGATTGCACAGACCATCCGGCGGCCGAAACTCCAGGTTGATTGCTCGCGCCCGGTCCGCCTCCTCACGGGACGCCGGCGGGCAAACACGAATTGCAGCTTCGCGGTTCTGCAGGCCGAAAGATTTATAACCGCAACTCCAGTGGTGCGGTCCCAACCGGAGGTACGAAATAGGCGCGGGCGCGGCAATTGCGCAAATCGCGGGCATGTGCCGCATGATGCCGGCGACGAAGGAACCGGCCTGCGGCGAAATGAGTGCGGGCGAGTCCTTGTCGTAGAGAACCGGCTTGCCGGCGGCATCGAGAAAACTGAAGTGAACGTGCTGACCGTTACCGACTTCATCCGGCGCAGGCTTCGGGGAAAATGTGATCTTCATGTCTTGACGGCGCGCGACTTCACGAAGCACTTCGCGAATCATCACCGCGCGATCCGGGCCGGCCATCCCCGCGGCCGGACCGCAGGCGATTTCTAACTGTCCCGCCCCGAACTCGGGTTCAACCGTCTGTGGATCCAGGCCGGCTTCGCGCAAGGCGAACACGGCGGCATCGAAAAACTTTGCGGATGTCCGGAACGCATCGAGCGTGTAGACCGGCCTCGCCGCGACTTCCGGCTCACCAAGGCGCGTGAACTCGAACTCGAAAGCGCTGAGCAGGGTCCATCCTGTTTCCTGACGTAACGCACTCAGCGCCGCATCGCAGAACGAGCGCGGACAACAGTCCCATGGCTTGCCGTCACGGTCAACCGATCGCGTCAGCACCATGTTGAACATAGGCCATTCGTCGCGGGCGGCCAGCAACGCATTGGTGCCCACCGGCACTTGCCGTACCTCGTCGAGTGGTCCCCACGGGTTGTCCGCGACCGTTCCGAAGGGCAGGATTGCCTGTCCGGCGGCAGGCCAGCCGACCCCGTAACGGCCAGCAGCACTGAGCTGATCCTGAAGCACCGATCTGCACCGAACAAGGCCAGTGAGATCACACCAGCTCAACATTGCCACGTCTCCGTTCATTTCAACTCCTTCATGTTCCACTTCAAATCAAATGACCTGGCACGGGCTCCAGGCGAAAATTGGGACTCGCCGGGAAACTGCTCAGACTTCTGCAAGCATGATGATCTCGCGGCGCATTGCCAGACGCGCCTCGGGCTCGCCAAGTTCGCGCGCGGCACGGTGCCCGGAGTAGACGGCAGCTGCAATGGTCCCGGGCGCATCGCAATCGCCGATCAGACGGATCGACTGAATGCCCGCGTCCTGCAAGCGTTCGGGTGCGCTGCCCAGCGACTCATAGACACCTTGGATCGGCTCCCTTGACGTGACGAGAAGCACGCCAGCGGCCTCAACGACCCTTGTCCTGTCCGTGTAGACGCAACTGAGAACAACGCCGTCCTGACGGAGCCCGGCTATGGACAACGAAGGCAGGATGGTGACGCCCGACTCAATGAGCCGACGTTGAATGCGTCCCTGCTCGAGTGTGTTGTGCGTCCACGCCGCCACGTCGGGCGCCGGTGTAACGAAGATGACTTCTATGCCTCTCGACACCAGGAGCTCGGCGAGCACGCTGCCGATGTAGTAGTGGTCATCGTCGAACAGCACTAACGGTGACGGCACGTCCGCACCGGCGAGAACGTCGTCCGGCGTCAGCAGCTTCAACGGGCTTGGCGCGTTCAACGGCTCGCGGATCGCCCGGCCAAGCCCATCGCGCCGCCAGACCGACCCGGTCGAGATGAAAACGTGCCGGGCGCCGAACTCAACTATTTCGTCCGGGCCGGTTTCGCTTTCCCGATAAATTTCCACGTTGGTCAGACGGCTTAAAGCGTCTACTCGGTAGTCAATGACCCGCCCCCACGTGGCGAGTCCTGGCAACCTGGCTTCACGCGCCACTCGTCCGCCTAACGACCGGGTGGATTCGACCAGCACTACCTCGTAGCCACGCAGTCCGAGTACGCGCGCGCACTCGAGTCCGGCCGGCCCCGCTCCCACCACGAGCGCGGTGGCGTCGGTGCTGCGAGGCTGAACGCGTTCCGGATGCCAGCCACGCCGCCATTCTTCACCCATGGTTGGATTCTGAGTACAACGAATTGGCGTACTGGTGTGATCGCCGGTCACGCAAATGTTGCAGCCGATGCATTCGCGTATCTCATCGACCCTGCCCTCTTCGATCTTCTTCGGCAAAAACGGATCAGCTATCGACGGACGTGCCGCGCCGATCAGATCGAGCACGCCGCGCCTGACCTGGGACACCATGGTGTCAGGCGAAGTGAAGCGTCCGACACCTACGACCGGCTTGCTCGTCAGCGACTTGATGCCCGAAAGAATCTCCTCCTGATACGCCTCGCCGGCAAAGCGCGATGTGACGCTGTCGTTGGACCAGTCGGCAACGTTGATGTCCCACAGGTCAGGTAACTCTGCAAGAAGCGAAAGGATCTGCGTTCCTTCGGTATCCTTCGACAAACCAATCGGTCCGGCTTGCTCATCGATTGCGAGCCGGACTGCGACGGCGCAGCGGTCGCCCACCGCATCTTTAGTGTCTTCGATGAGTTCGCGCAGAAGCCGCACGCGGTTCTCCAATGCGCCGCCGTACTCGTCGCTGCGGCGGTTGTTCCGGCGCGTGAGGAAGTGGAACGGCAGCCCGAGATCGTGCCCTGCGTAGACATAGATGACGTCGAACCCGGCATCGCGCGCGCGGATCGCCGCAGCACGATGGATCGCTCGCAGCGATTTGATATCGGTCAAGGTCATGGCCCTGGCCTGCACCGGATCGTATCCCCTTACCGGCGTGTTGGACGGCGCCCAGGGTATCTCCCTGCTGGTCCTGTTAGGCGCCGAATAGCCGTTGAAAGCCAGTTCGACGCCTGCGAGCGCGCCGTGTTCGTGGACCGCGCTCGTCATGCGTTCAAGGGCCGGAATGTCCCGCTCGTCCCACAACCGGGCCTCAACATAGGGCGAAAATTCGCTGAGAGGACTGATCTCGCATTCCTCGGTGCAGATAACGCCCCAGCCTCCTTCGGCCTTGACACCTCGCATGCCGGCCATTGCGGACGGGTGCGCGTGCCCCATGCCGTTGCAGTGCGGCACTTGGTAAAAGCGGTTCTTTGTGCGAACGGGACCGATTTGCACCGGCTCGAAAAGGATGTCGTAACGCGGATCGCGCATGTTCTTCTCCAGTCTGTTCGCTGTCAGGAACCAAGCCACGGCGACGCCGCCGGGAGGAACGCTTGCTGCAGGCTGCGGTCCTCCGCATACCACTCGTCAACCGACTCGCAACCGAGGAGCGCGTCGACAAAGACGTCTGCCCATTTGATTGCTTCGGACTCCGTCTCGACCAGGTCCTGGCGGAATTCGACCTGAACATGGGCGAGGCCGCGCCGGCCAGCATTCTCAGGGGTCGTGAAATCGACGCCCAGGTCCAGCGAATACGGCAAGTTGTCGCCGACGACGAGTGCTTCGTCAGATCCGAGTCTGGCGAGTAACGGTTTCGCAACGCGATCGTCATGCGACCAGCTAATGCCGATCTCCCACGGACGTCGCCGCCCCTCCCAGTCGGCTGCACACGAATGGACGGAGATAAAAACAGGCAAGCCGCCCTTCGCCTGCATGGCGTTCAACTCGTCGGAAATAGCTTGCTGATAGGGCTTGAATATCTCGGCGATGCGAGCCTGCCGGTCAGCGTCAGTCAATTCAGCGTTGCCCGGAATCCGGATGCCCCCGGAGACCGCGGGTATCGATGCAGTATCAGTTGGATAGCGGTTGCAGTCGATTACAAGTCGCGAGAAACCGCACTCAATCAGCGTGCAGCGCAAGCGTTGCGCAATCCTCTGCCCGATCACCCGCGTGCCAATGTCCCAGCCGATATGCGAAAGCCTGTCTGCTTCGTCCAGCCCGAGTTGGCCCAGTGCGAGCGGAATTTGTGCGGACGCGTGATCCGAAACAACCAGCCAGTCAAGGCTCCCGCCTTCGTGACGCGCGACGGGCGGTGGATCCTCTGCCGACAGCAACGTAACGCCTGGCGAGAAAGGGCTGAGCGGGTGGATCGTGTTCAAGTAATGCCTCCGTAAAGTGCCTCGCCGACGACCCGTCTTCAGTGTCAAGATAGTTTCATATGGCAATTTTTATAGAATTATGTAACGTTTTTTTCATAAACGCCAGCATCTTCGCATGAAAAATATTTTTCATTTAATTCGACATTTATCATTTCAGTGTTTTTTTACCGGTCATGACATGTGTGCGGAAAACGTCTAAGCACTGTGCTTGAATCCCGCCCATTCCGCCGACAAATCTGCCTTGCCGATCGCAGTTCGCGCGACGGTTACGACAAACCAGCGGTGAACGCCGGGATGACCTCGAACAAATCGCCGACCAGGCCATAATCCGCGACACTGAAAATGGGCGCTTCCGGGTCTTTGTTGATCGCGACGATCACCTTCGAGTCCTTCATGCCGGCCAAATGCTGGATCGCACCCGAAATGCCGACGGCTATGTACAGTTGAGGCGCGACGATCTTGCCCGTCTGGCCGACCTGATAGTCGTTTGGAACAAACCCCGCATCGACCGCGGCGCGCGATGCGCCCAACGCTGCGTTCAGCTGATCCGCCAGCGGCTCGAGCACTTTCGCGTAGTTCTCGCCGCTGCCGAGACCCCGGCCACCCGATACGACGATCTTCGCCGACGTAAGCTCCGCACGGTCCGTCTTGGTCACCTCACGGCCGACGAACTGCGAGATACCTGCGTCCGCAGCGGCTTCGATCTTCTCGAGAATCGCGCTCCCGCCTTCGGCCGCAACGGGGTCAAAACTCGTCGATCGAACCGTGATGACCTTGATTGGGTCAGCCGATTGCACAGTCGAGATCGCATTGCCCGCGTAAATCGTGCGTTCGAACGTGTCGGCCGACTTCACGGAGATGATTTCACTGATCTGCGCGACGTCTAGCTTCGCTGCAATCCGCGGCGCAATATTCTTGCCGTAGGCAGTAGCCGGCGCGAGAATGTGTGAGTAGTGGTTAGCAATGCTCATTACTGTAGATTCGACGTTTTCCGCCAAGCCGGCTGCGAGTTGCGGCGCGTCGGCCAGCAGGACTTTATTGACGCCGGCAATTTTCGTTGCTGCCTCCGCTACGGCCTGCGCGTTGTGCCCTGCCACCAGCACGTGAACGTCGCCACCGATCCTCTGCGCCGCCGCGATCGTGTTCAGGGTCGCACTTTTAAGCGATACGTTGTCGTGTTCTGCTATTACCAAATTCGTCATTTCGTCTCTTTCCGCGTTTTGCTTAAAGCACGTTGGCTTCGATCTTCAGCTTCTCGATTAGCGTCCCGACGTCCGGTACCTTCACACCAGCGGCCCGCTTCGGCGGCTCGGCAACTTTCAGCGTCTTCAGGCGCGGCTTGACATCGACGCCAAGATCGTCTGGCCTGATCGTCTCCAGCGGCTTCTTCTTCGCCTTCATGATGTTCGGTAGCGTCACGTAGCGCGGTTCATTAAGACGCAGATCGGTGGTGATTACCGCAGGCAGTGTCAGCGACAGCGTTTCCGTGCCGCCGTCCACTTCACGCGACACAGTCGCGCGACCGTCAGCCACGACGACTTTCGATGCAAATGTCGCTTGCGGCAACCCGGCCAGCGCGGCAAGCATCTGACCGGTCTGATTCGAGTCGTCGTCGATCGCCTGCTTACCGAGGATGATCAACTGCGGCTGTTCGCGGTCGACCAGCGCCTTTAACAGCTTCGCCACAGCCAGCGGTTGCAATTCCTCCGGGGACTCGATCAAGATCGCCCTGTCCGCTCCAATGGCCATCGCCGTACGCAAGGTCTCCTGCGACTGGCTTAACCCGGCCGAGACGGCGATAACCTCGGTAGCCACACCTGCTTCCTTTAATCGAACCGCCTCTTCAACCGCGATCTCATCGAAGGGGTTCATCGACATCTTCACGTTCGCGAGATCGACGCGGCTCTCGTTTGCGTCGACGCGTACCAGGGTGTTCGAATCGATCACCCTCTTAACTGCCACAATCACTTTCATACTTGAGTCTCGCTTTTTATGGGGCGCAGCCTTTGAAAACCGATACCCTACAAAGGTCGGGCCAGCGGCAGAAAGATTATTTTATTTCATATTTTGATAAATATGAAATAAAGAATAATTTTCTCCATTCCGTTTGCCACGCTGCTATATTTAGACAATCCGGTGCCACCGCCCAGGGAGGTCCTTCATGGTTCGACTGGTCATGATCCTCCTCGGCGTCGACTATCTGCGCACGCGCTGGAAGGCGTTGATGGTGGCGGGATGGCTCAGCGTGGCGCTGGGCGTCGAAGTGTTCATCGACATGATGGATGGCTCGCTCTACTTTCCGCTCAAGCCGTTCGCTTTCGTGCTTTTGCTGGAAGGCCTCTCGACGCTGGCCGTCGCGTGGACTGGCATGGGCGGCCAGCGCACGCTGCGCTACGTGAAAGGCTCAGCCTTCACGCTGGCAGCCGCATTGATCCTGATTGGCACGCTACACGCCAACTTTATCCTCGCGATGATCTTCGGCACGCTCTTTTTCGCCGACGGCGTCCTGCAGATCATTTCCGCCAGAATCGTGCGGTTCCGGCGCTGGCGTCTCGCCATCGCGGGCGGTGTGTTTGAAATGGTGCTGGCGTTCATCTTCTACTCGCCCTATCCCTTGCCGTACGCGGGGACAATTCCCTACTGCGTGTCGCTCGGCCTGCTGTTCGGCGGCTGGAACATGATCCTGCTCGCCATGCGCGTGCGCCGGATGAAGCACAACCCCGCAGTGGCGGATTCCATACAGACGCCAACCGCCGCGCCCGAAACGGAACGGGCCAGTTCGAGCGTATCGGAATGGGACGGTCCGCCATCGGACGACGAACGCGCCCTCACCATTCACGTCTGGATGCCGGCCGCCACCGCCAAGGCCGAGGCGCAGCCACGTGTGATCGTGAACCGCTATATCGCGGCCGTCGACCGGAATGGCGCGATATCCACCGGCCACGCGGCGCTGGAATCGCCTGAAGGCATCTATATCAGCCTGTATCCGGGCACAGAAATCGATCGTTCGCCTGAGGAATTCGGGCGCATGCTGCGTGCGACACGCGAAAACGACATTCCAGGCGTCTTCCAGCCCGACTACCGGACTGAGGCGAATGCGTGGTGCGAGTCGACCGTCAAGGTGCGTATCCGCAACTACGATCCGGAACGCTTGCGACGGTTTTGGGACGCGTGTCGACAGGACAATACTTATAACCTGACGTATCGCAATTGCTCGAGCACCGTGGCGCGCGCGCTCGAAGCGGCGATCGAAGGTGCGTCGGCGCGGGTGTGGGCCAGGTCCGGCGGCTGGAAACCCCTGGTGCGGGTCATGTCGACGCCCGAATTGTGGGTGGCGGCCCAGGTGCGCAAACGCGGCGCAACGATGGCCTGGACGCCCGGCCTGACCCTCGACTACGCCCGCGCGCTCAGCATGCTCGCCGATCCGAGGCCGCTCGGCTGGGTCAAGATGGCGCGGCTCGCGCTCAGGACGATGGTTCGCTCACGTCGCCGCTGGCAGGCTGAGGAGGCCGAACAGGCGAGCGCATCGGCACAAGGCACCACGCGTACAGAATCCTGAAGAAAACAGGCTCGGCGCGCGTGGGGCGTTACTCGGACTTGGAGCAGCAGCCGATCTTGCAATCTGCCTACCGTAGGGACCCGCCGTACATAGATAACGTGGGCCGCAACACCTCGCTGAGAGAGGTAACCACGATAGCAACACAGCAGGCTCTGAGAGGAACCGCCAGGATCCGCCGACGCTCACTGCCCAGCGCGCCTCCTGCCTTTCCTCGGCTGCGCAACGTCCGCTTGGCCAGCCTCAGTATCAGAGGACAAGGCCGCTTTCAGCACCTCTAAAAACTGGCCGATTGGTGGAGGAAGATTGCGGCCTCGCATGGTTGTCACTTGCAAGAAGCGCTCATTCAACAGAGGTTCGTCGATGCGCTTCGCCAATAAGGCCGGCACACCCTCTATGCCTCGCAACGAAATCGCGCTACCCAGCGTGATCGCTCCGGTCAACGCTGCGAATTGATGCATCGCGCTGGAATTGTTGCTGGTGAACAGCGGCTCAAGATGTCTACCGCGCCGCGAACAGCACCAGTCGATAAGTTGACGAACCGTCGTCCCTCGCTCGAGGACGGCCACCGGATAGTCAAAGAGATCGTCAAGCGTGAGGACCTCCTTGTTCGCCAAGGGATGCGATGGACGAAGCAGCGCGCACACCGGCGCGCTCATGCTGAACTCGGCATGAACACTGGGGGAGGTCGATGTCGAAAAGGCGAGCCCTACATCGACCTCCCCCAGCGCAACCCATTGTTCCACCTGCGAGGGCGTTCCAGAACGCAGCACGAACCGCGCTCGGGGATGCTCGGCATGGAAACCCGCGAGAACACGCGGGAGAAAATTTCGCGTGAAGCCTTCAGTGCAACCGACGCTCACGATACCTCGACCCAACGCGTGCGCCTCGGATATTTCGCTCAATACAGCGTCCGCGTCCATCAGCGCGCGCCGGGCATGTTCCGCGAGCAATTGGCCGGAGTCCGTGAGCACCATGCCGCGAGGCATGCGCTCGAACAATGGCGTGCCGACCTCGTCTTCGAGTTTGGCAATTTGCCGGCTGATGGCGGACACGGCCACATGGAGGCTCTCAGAGGACGCCGCCAGCGACCCGGTTCGTGCAACCTCTAGAAAATACCGAAGCGCTATTCCATGAATCATATCCACACCCTTGTGCATTGCCATTTCGGCAATGCTAACCGCCAATTTTGAAATTGTGGCGAATTTATGGCGTTCATAAACTTCGCTTCACATCATTCAGCGGTTGAGAAGAACTCAATGGAATCACGTCAAATCACGCGCGCGTCGGCCATTGCCGGTGCATACGAAATCTTCGATTCGGGCACGCTGCTCGCCGATTTACGACGCCGGGTGACGTTCAGAACCGAGAGTCAAAACCCCTCTGCAATCGGGGCCCTCTATGCGTATCTGCAAACAGAAATAGCGCCGACGCTTTCAAAGCTGGGTTTCGAGAGTCGCATCGTCGATAACCCTGCGCAAGACGGAGCCCCGTTTTTAATCGCCGAGCGTCATGAGGGTGTCCACCTTCCCACCGTGCTGACATATGGGCACGGGGATGTCGTCAGAGGCTACGACGAGCAGTGGCGCAGCGGCATCACGCCGTGGGACATGACCGTCGATGGAGACCGCTGGTATGGCCGTGGAACCGCGGACAACAAGGGCCAGCACTCGATTAACTTCGCGGCGCTAGCGGCCGTTATCAACGCCCGGGGCGGCAAACTCGGGTACAACGTCAAGGTCATATTCGAAACCGGTGAGGAAATCAGCTCGCCGGGCCTCAACGCAGTCTGCGCTGCCGAAGCCAATGCACTTCGCGCCGATGTGTTCCTGGCATCCGATGGCCCGCGCGTCTCGGCGCACCGCCCTACGCTCTTCCTGGGCTCACGCGGCAGCGTGCGGTTCGAATTGCTCGTCGACCTGCGTGAAGGCGGGCACCACTCAGGAAATTGGGGTGGAGTCCTTCGCAATCCGGCGGTCGTACTCGCCCATGCACTCGCAACACTGGTCGACCGCGAGGGACGGATCATTGTCGAGGGGCTTCGACCGCCGCCTATTTCCGCCGCTGTCAGGAATGCCCTCGCCGATATCGAACTCGGCCGCGACGAAAGTTCGCCGCGCATCGACCCGGCATGGGGCGAGCCCGGACTGAGTCCGACCGAGCGTGTCATCGGATGGAACGCCCTTGAAGTCCTCGCGATGCAGTCCGGCAATGCCGATGCCCCGGTCAACGCGATCCCGCCCGTTGCGAAGGCCGCATGCCAGTTGCGCTTTGTCGTGGGTACAGACTGGGAACACGTGCGTGAGCATCTCGAGAATCACTTCGAGACGCACGGTTTCAAACACGTACAAGTAAAGGTGTCCGGCGGCACGCCTGCTACCCGCCTCGACCTCGACGACCCGTGGGTTCACTGGGCGCTCGACTCGATGCGCGCCACCACGAACAAGAAGCCCGCCCTCCTTCCCAATCTCGGTGGCACGGTTCCCAACAATGTGTTCGCGATAACGCTCGCGCTGCCGACGCTTTGGATTCCCCATTCGTATCCGGCCTGCAATCAGCACGCACCGAACGAGCATTTGCTCGGCTCCGTTGCACGCGAGGCGCTCGGCATCATGGCCGGGTTGTGGTGGGACTTGGGTGAGTCCGGGCCGGCTATCGTCAAACATCGGACGTCAGGCGCCTAGAGCGCTCCGCTAAATCCTTTCTTGCCCCAGGCCGAATCATGCAGAAGAAACCTCTCAGTCTGACGCAGGTCGTCGTTGCGACCTCTGCCGGCAATGCGCTGGAATGGTTCGATATCGCCATCTACGCCATCTTCGCGGTTTATATCGCCAAGAATTTCTTTCCTGCGATGAACGAGACAGCGTCAATGCTCCTGACGTTCGGCACGTTCGGCGCGTCGTATCTGATTCGTCCGCTGGGCGCCATGGTGCTCGGTGCATACGCCGACAAGCACGGGCGCAAGAAAGCGCTGCTGCTGACGGTCGGTTTGATGATGGTCGGCACGGCCATCATTGCGATGATTCCGACCTACGCAACCATAGGTCTCGTGGCGCCGATCGGCGTTTTTGTTGCGCGCCTGATCCAGGGATTTTCGGCCGGCGGTGAGTTCGGGGCGTCAACGGCGATGCTCATTGAGCATGCGCCGCATCGTCGAGGGTTGCTGGCAAGCTGGCAGTTCGCGACGCAAGGTTTGGCAACGCTCGCAGCGTCCATTTTCGGGTACGCCCTTGCGAAGCTCATGTCACCCGCGGACTTATCGGCATGGGGTTGGCGAGTGCCGTTTTACTTTGGCTTGTTGATTGGACCGGTCGGTTTATATCTGCGCAGATTTCTCGAGGATGCGCCAGACTTCACCAAGACCACCCATACGGCAACGCCCATACGTGACGTGTTCGCCAAGCAAAAGCTCATATTGCTGGTGTCGATTGGCACACTCACCGTCTCGACCGCCGTGAACTACTTGCTCCAATATGTGCCGACGTTCGCGATCCGCGAACTTCATCTTGACCCGTCCACGGGGTTCGCAGCCAGCATGCTCGCGGGAGCGATGTTGACCGTCATCACCCCGTTCGCCGGCTATCTGTCCGATCGTGTTGGACGATTGAAGCAGATGTCACTGACCGCCCTCTTGTTCCTGGTCACGGGATACCCCGCATTCTCATACGTGGTCTCGCATGTGTCGGTCGGCGCGCTATTCATGCTGGTCGGCTGGCTCGCGCTGCTCAAGGCCATTTACTTCGGTGCGCTGCCGGCCTTGATGTCGGAGCTGTTTCCCGTTTCTACCCGCGCGACCGGCATGTCTATTGGGTACAACATCGGCGTGACTATCTTTGGCGGCTTTACTCCCGCCATCATCATCTGGCTCCTGAGCGCCACGGGCAGTAAAGCTGCGCCCAGCTTTTACCTGATATTCACTGCCGTGATCAGCCTCGGCGCACTGGCTTCGGTGAGCAGGATGCAACGCAAGCCAAAACGAGACTACCGCACGGCGCAACAAGCCGGATGATGCGGCAGGGCATTGCAACTAAACGAGCAAGATTAAAGAGGGGGAGGTGGCCCTCTCCCATGCTTACCTCAGATCTTCGCATCCGTCTCCAAGCTAACAAATCACCTTGTCCAATGTGACGGGAAGATCGCGGATCCGCTTGCCGGTCGCGTTGAAGACGGCGTTCGCGACAGCTGCGCCCACACCGGTAATGCCGATTTCGCCAACGCCGCGCGCGCCCATCGGCGTGTGAGGATCTGCTTCCTCACTCCAGATGATGTCGATCTCCGGCACGTCGAGGTGAACCGGCACGTGATAGTCAGCAAGCGATGGATTCATCACCCGGCCCGTTCTCTCGTCGAACTGGGTTTGCTCCATCAGTGCAAGGCCAATACCCATGATGATGCCGCCGCGAAACTGGCTGGCGGCGGTCTTGGAGTTGATGATCCTGCCGCAGTCGAACGAACCAAGGAAGCGGCTCACGCGGACCTCGCCGGTGACCGCATTGACTCGCACTTCGCAGAAGAGGGCGCTGTGGCTGTGCATGGACCAGTGCGGCAACTCAAATGGCATCGGAGCCTCCGCCTCGACAGTGACTTCCTCGCGCTTGGCGCGGGCGAGTATGGAGGCGTAGGTCTCGAAGCGGCTCTCATCCTCCAGGGCACAAAGACCGCCGTCCCGGCCGCCCACGTCCTCCGGTAGCAGGCCGGAGAGGGGTGAGCTGTTACCGGCGAACCGGAGCAGTTCCCTGACGAGCTTGTGATGGGCCGCAATCACGGCAGCGCCGATAGCCGCCGTCTGCTGCGAACCGCCCGCCAGCACCACGCCCGGCAAAGTAGAGTCAGCGTATTCGAAGTGGACATCGTCCATGGACAGCCCGAGGCGCTCGGCGGCGATCTGGGTTTGGGCAGTCGACGTGCCCATGCCCATTTCGTGCGCGGCGATACCAACAGTCGCCCGCCCTTTGTCGGTCAGCGTGATCCGTGCGGCACCACCCGGCATCCGATAGTAAGGATAAGTACCCGTGGCACAGCCCATGCCGACGAGCCAATCGCCATCGCGCCGTGCGCCCGGCTCCCCACGCGATTCCCAACCGAATCGCTCGCGGCCGGTCTTCCATGCCTCGACGATACCGCGTTGAGAAAAAGGCAGCCCCGTTGTCGGATCCTTTTCCGGTTCATTCCGGATCCGCAATTCGATCGGGTCCATGCCCATTGCGTAGGCGAGCTCATCAATGCCGCATTCCAGACCGAAGGTGCCGACAGCCTCACCAGGCGCGCGCATGAAGGTATTGGCCGTCATATTCATTTTGACGGTCTCGACGTCGAGCAGGAAGCTTCGCGAAGCGTAGGCGCTCTTCGCCGGCAAGATGAATGGCTCCGGCATGTTGTTGTGCGGCGTCATCGCGACCGTGCCGGTATGGATCAGGGCGTCAAGAGTTCCATCGTCCTGAGCGCCCAGTGCCACGCGCTGTTCGGTGAGGGTACGGCCGCCGACAATGCGGAACACGCCTTCCCGGGACAGCATGATCCGCACGGGGCGCTGTGCCAGCTTTGCCGCCGCCGCTGCCAGCACCTGATGCTGCCACACCGTTTTTGAACCAAAGCCCCCGCCGACAAACGGCGAGGTGACGTGCACCTTTTTCTCATCGATACCGAACACCTCGGCGATGGTCCACGCTTCGTGGGCTACCGCCTGCACGGTGTCGTGGATCCGCAGCGCATCCCCGTCCCACGCGAGCGTCGCGGCATGCAGCTCGATCGGATTGTGGTTATGGCGAGGGGTCGTATAGCGGACGTCGATCTTGTGAGGCGCTGCAGCCAGCATGGCCTCGGCATCCTTGATCTCGAGCTTCAGCGGCTCGCCCTGGAAAACACCGGGCTCCGAACCCTTCGCCTTGGCCGCGTCCAAAGACGTTACCCCGTCGCTTCCCGGCTCATAAGTAACGTCGATCAGCGACTGGGCATGGTCCGCCTGCTCTTGCGTCTCGGCCAGCACCAGCGCGATTGGCTGGCCATTCCAGTGAACCTGGTCGTCCTGCATGATCGGCAGGTTATCGCCGCCCGCAGCCTTTTGCTGGGTCATGAACGCTGGCATAGGCTTGAGGCGAGGCGCGTTTTTATAAGTCATCACGAGTGCAACGCCCGGCGCGGCCTCGGCGGCGGCGGTGTCCATGCTGACGATGCGCCCACGCGCGACAGACGAATACTTGAGCGCTGCGTAGGTCATCCCCTCCATGGGGAACTCGGCCGCGAAGCTTGCCCGACCGGAGACCTTCAACGGCCCGTCGATCCGGCTCACCGATGCCCCGATCAAACCGTGCTTGTGGAGAATCAGTGGATCTGGCTTGCCGCCAGGAATAAAGCTGTCAGGGGCGAGTGCGATGGCCTTTTTCATCACCGCTTGCATGGCGTCTTTGAGGATGGGCATTAACGGTTCTCCTGAAGAGCGGTCAGCTTCAGCAGCGTGTCGATGATCACTCGCTGACCCAGTTCGATCTTGAAGGCGTTGTCGCGAAGACCTTGAGCGGCAGCGAACTCGGCCTGCGCTGCTGCACGGAATGCCGCCTCGGTCGCTGCGCCGTCCTTGAGGGCCGCCTCGGCCACGTTGGCGCGCCATGGTTTGTGGGCGACGCCGCCTAGAGCAATCCGCACCTCCTTCACGACGCCGTCCTGCACGTCCAGAACCGCAGCCACCGAGATCAGGGCGAAGGCGTAGGAGGCGCGGTCGCGCACCTTGCGATAACTGGAACGGCCCGTCAGCCCGGGTGGCAGAGTAATGGCGGTGATCAGCTCGCCTGTCTCAAGCACCGTTTCGATGTGCGGCGTTTCGCCGGGCAGGACGTGGAAATCGACTAATGGAATATCGCGTGCGCCGTTGCGGCCCTCCACCGTCACCACTGCATCCAGGGCGGCCAGCGCCACGGCCATATCCGAGGGGTGGGTGGCGACGCAGGCACTGGAGGCACCCAGGATGGCGTGCATGCGGTTGAAGCCGCCTATGGCGTCGCAGCCCGTTCCAGGCGCGCGTTTATTGCAGTGCGCTGCGTCGTCATAGAAGTAGCCGCAGCGCGTGCGCTGCAGAATGTTGCCGCCCACCGTCGCCATGTTGCGAATCTGCGCCGACGCACCGGCAAGGATGGCTTCCGCCAGCACCGGATAACGCTCGCGCACGCGCCGGTCAGCCGCCACTGCGGTGTTCCTGACCCCGGCGCCGATCCGCAAGCCGCTGTCGTCCGTTTCTTCTATTGCGCGCGAGAGGCCTGTTACGTCAACCAGCACCACGGGATGCTCGATGGTCTCGCGCATCAGGTCGACGAGGTTGGTACCCCCGCCCAGGTACTTGGCTCCTGATTGAGCGCCAAGCGTCAGCGCGGCCTGCGGATCCGAAGCGCGTTCATAGGTAAAGGGGTTCATCAGGCGGCCTCGCGCTTGTTTGGCTCGGCCTCAGCTTTACCGAACGTGTCCTGGATCGCGTCGACGATGCCGTTATAGGCGCCGCAGCGGCATAGGTTGCCACTCATTCGTTCGCGTAGTTCGGTGTCGGTAAGGTCGAAGCCCTCAGCGGTCACGTCCTCGCTGACATAGCTTGGCACCCCGCACTTCAACTCCTCGACCATGCCGATAGCCGAGCAAATCTGGCCGGGGGTACAGTAGCCGCACTGGAAACCGTCATGCTCAACGAAGGCAGCCTGCAGCGGGTGAAGCTTGCCCGGTGCGCCCAACCCTTCAATGGTCGTGATTTCGCAATCCTGATACTGCACCGCCAGCGCGAGGCAACTGTTGATCCGTGCTCCGTCGACCAGCACGGTGCAAGCGCCACATGCGCCCTGATTGCAGCCCTTTTTGGCGCCGAAGAGGTGAAGCCGCTCACGGATCAGATCGAGGAGCGATGTCCTCGGGTCAAAGTCCAGCTCGACCTCGTTGCCGTTAATGACGAAACGCATGTTTGCTCCCCTAAGTTCGGGATTGCGCCGGGAAGCGGACGCTTCGCGACTGGCTGTCACCGCAAAACGCCAACTCTTCTGCGGCGGATTGATTGCGATACTGCGCCGGGCTGCTGCACGGACTGCACTTTAATTCACGGATCGCTATTGATCCCCAAGATTGCAGATACAGCAATTCTCGGGCCTCAGTCGGGCATGACCGGGCCGGTGGACTCATTGCACGCGGTGCCATAACGCGCCACGTCTTTAGAAAAACAAGGAGCGCATAAGGCTCGGAACGCTGTTTGCTGGATCGTCTTCAATGACCTACCAAGAGGTTGAACATGAAGGCAACCATCGTGTCCCACTCCCCCGTGTTGGAAGGGGAATCTGAACAGATCTATTTATTCGGATTTGTTCTCGAATCGGAGAGCGGAGCGCCTCCTTATAGGGAAGCAGTTTCCCTGCGCACCGCTCGTGTGCTGGTCGCTCATCTAGAGGATGGCAACGCGTTTGTGGAAATGTTGAGGGTGATCGTTGCAACCGATGCAGCTAACTACAACTCGCTGATCGGCCGCAAATTTGATGATCAAAAAGAGTGGTCGAAAGTCGTGCCGCTGGCCCACCATCGCCTAACAAATTAGGGTCATCAGGCGATGACGTTCGATGTCGGATCTGCCGAACGCGACCGCGTACTGATAGGCCTCTGCTTCGGTGTCGAATGTCCCCAGCACGCCGGAGCCGCGCCTTTCGCGACCTGACTCGGTGATGATGATCATGCAGGTAAATCCAGATGCACCGCGCGTGACGATTGGATGGATCGTCGCGTCCATATAAACCACCAAGGGCGGTTGCATTCCTGCCTCCCGTGTCCAAATTGTCCCGGTGTTAAGAGCTTAGTCCATAGACACGCGGCACGAGCGTTCGTTCGCTGTCCGTATGCTATTCATTCTGGACATATGGCATTCGCTTCTGCGACGAAACCCGCTAGCTATCGAAGAAAGGTGCACACTTTCAGGCCGGGCAATGCAAATGATCCTGCGTGGGTTCCTTGCCCGCGACGCTTAACGCTTTTGCGAACCAAGGCCCCACGCGTCGCTTGCTCCCTTGGTAGGGCTTATTGCGGCGGCGGATGGCCATGATCCTCTTCGCCACCGCGATGCTCGGGCCTGGGCTCTTCGTGATTTGCACCGGGTCCAGGCGGGTGCCCGTAGTTGCCCTGCGGCGGCGCCCCCGGCGGCCGGCCTGCGTAGCCTTCATTGCCGCGTGGCGGCGGCCCCGGAGGATGCCCGCCATATTGCGGCGGCGGTGGATGACCATAACCGGGACCCGGACCCGGACGAGGCGGTGCATGATTGCTCCATCGCTCTTGTTCGTGATACCACGGCTGCCCGTGATAATAACTGCCCCAGTAAGCGCCCAAGGAGAACGCGACAATCGGTAAGCCGATGGTCGCGCCATAGCCCGGGATGGGCACATTTGAACCCTGATACGGATAGCTGAGCGCGGAAGCATCGACCCAGCCTCGCAGGTTCGGAACGGCTACATCGCACCAGGTGTAGCCGGCCACGCAACCGTAAATTGTTACCTGGAGTCCCTGCGGCAACTGCGACACGACGGGATAATCCGGCGCGGGCCCCGCAAACACGTCCACAGGTGCGTTGGTGAACGCGGCCTGCTGCGCGCTCGCGCCTCCCGAGAGGCAAAACAAGCCCGCCATGCCCACACCCAGACTCATATTCAAAAGCTTTTTCATCACGATCATCCTCTGGAAAACAGGTTTTTTATCTTTGTGATCTGGCAAGAAAGCAGCCCCGAATGTAAGACTCCCTCAGCTACTCAAGTTTCGACGCTTTGATTCGATCGATGGCGTTGGTTAGCACAGGCAACGACACGGGCTTCGCGAGATGAGCATTAAATCCGGCACGTATCGCTCTCCTGGCGTCCTGTGCACGTCCGAACCCGGTGAGTGCGATTGCAGGCACCGCGCCCATCCCCGGCAGTCTTCGCAACGCGCCAATAAATTCGTAGCCATCCATTTCCGGCATGCCGATGTCCGACAGAATCAGATCGAAGTCGTCGCTGCTTGCCGCCGCAAGAGCCTGCTTTGCGCTCGCCTCCGCCCGCACGTGCGCGCCCTCGAGTTCCAGGAGCGTGCGAAACGCGTCGAGTGATTCCAGCGAATCGTCGATCAACAAAATTTTCAGGCCCTTGAGAGCGCTCGAATTGACCCGCTCACCCGGGCGGTCCAGGTCTCCCAAAACCGGGCTTTCCGGTAACCAGAGACGAAACCGCGCGCCCTTCCCCACGCCCGCAGACTCGGCCTCGATGCGTCCGCCATGCATCTCCGCTATTTGCTTGACCAGCGAGAGGCCGATTCCCAAGCCACCTCTATCGCGTCTTCCAGCCGCTTCAGCCTGACTGAACATGTCGAATATTTTCGGCAGAAAATCCGGCGCGATCCCTTGCCCGGTATCCGCGACTTCAACACAGATGAAATTGTCCTCGCGCGAGAGCGCGATCCGGATACGACCCCCGCGCGGCGTGAACTTCAATGCATTGCGCACGAGGTTCCACAGCATTTGTTCGACGCGGACCGCATCGGCCTGAATAAAGACAGGCACGCCCACTCCGGACATCGACAGGTCAATGCCGTTCACTGCGGCGTCGGCCATGCTCGCTTCGACCACCGATTGCACCGCGACTGAAACGTCTACCGGTCCTCGCAGCAAAGCCAGTTTGCCCGTGCGAGCGCGCGACAAGTCGAGGAGATCGTCGATGATTTTCGCCTGACCGACGACCGAGCGCTGGATAGCCTCGGCCGCCCTCTGAACGACTGCAATCTCTCTTGCCTCCGGTGCGCGGGTGAGCAACTCGGCTTTCACGTGAATCAGGTTGAGCGGGTTCTTTAGTTCGTGCGACAACACGGCAAAGAACTCATCCTTTAAACGGATAGCGGCCTCCGCCTGAAGGCGTATTTCGCGCTCAAGCGTCAACTGTAACTGCTGCTGGCTTTCGACCCCTTTCTGATCCGTGACGTCGCGAACGATCTTCGCGTAGCCTTTAAAGCCGGCCGCATTGATCGATGTCATCACACCGCTGCAGTAGGCTTGTGAGCCGTCACGTCGCCTGTGCCATCGTTCGTCTTCTGCGCGCCCGGCCCTGGCCGCCTGTGCTCGTTCAGCTGGGGCAATTCCGTCAGCACGATCTTCAGGCAAGAAAATCATGTCGATGGAATTGCCCTGCGCTTCCGCTTCCTTGTAACCGAATATCCGTTCCGCGCCCTTGTTCCAGCTAACAATCACGCCGTCCATATCCTGGACGATGATTCCGTAGTCATCGGTTGTCAGCGCCGCAAGCTTCAGCCGGTCATCACTGGTGCGCGCTTCCGACTGTGCTTGCCGTCGAGACGTGATATCGATCAGCGTGAGCACCGCACCGTCGATGCGATCGTCAGCAGTGCGATACGGCAACAAGCGAGCCAGAAACCACTTCCCGTCGGATGTTTCGACCTCTCTCTCCATCATCTGCAGGCTGCTAAAGACAGCGGTAGCATCGTCAGCCAGTTCGGGGTATTTCAGGCGGTGCGTAAGATCGAGCAACGGGCGACCGACGTCGGACTTGATCAGATTGAACAAGCCGACCGCAGGCGCGGTATAACGTTTAATGCGCATCGCCCGGTCGATGAAAACGGTCGCAATATCCGTTGAAGCGATGAGGTTCTCCAGGTCATCGTTCACCTTGGCGGTCTCGGTCACCTTCGACTCCAGCTCGACGTTGACCGTCACCAGTTCTTCATTCACCGAATGGAGTTCTTCCTTACTCGTTTCGAGCTCTTCGCTAGCAGACCGAAGTTCTTCCACGATCGCTTGCAACTCTTCGTTAGAGGCTTTCAACTCCTCGGTCGATACGTTCGACTGTTCAATGGATGATTGTAGATTCTCCTTGGCGAGATGCAACTCCGCTTCAAGTTGCACCGTAACCGAATCACGCGTAGCAAGGCCGCTCTGATCGCCCTCGCCCCCTTCGCCCCGCGCAACATCTTCCAGTTCATCGAACGAAATGAGCACGACGTCCACGCCCGTTGCTTGATCGTGGTACGGATGCACCCTCATCCTGACTCGCGTGGTCGTCTCACCGCCGGACATACGCACCAAGCGCGTGTCAGAGTCGACGCCTTTTTCTGTCGCCTGAAACAGCGCCGTGCGCAGTTCGAGCCGCAAGTCAGGGTGGATCAGCGTGAGCAGGTTATGTGACGGCTCGCCGCCGGCGTAATGAAAAAACCGCCCGATCTCGCCCGACATATGCACGACCTCGGCATCGCGATCCACAATGACGCTGGGAGGCGCGCCGTGTTCAATCGCCCGTCTATGCAGGTCGGCGGTCGCCAAGCGCGGGCGCTCGATAACCGAGGGCGTCGCGACGCTCAGGTGCGCCAGCCCCTTGATCTGCCGGGGAAACGGCGCAGCAGATGCACGTGGGCGCGATGTCAGGACTTTTGCCTGGTAGATCCGGTTCTTCTTGTCGATCGCTACGAATAGATCGTCGGCAACGTCGGCCGATTCCGAGCTGCCCAAAAACAGGAAGCCACCCGGCTTCAGCGCAAAGTGGAATGTCTGGAAAATTTCCCGCTGGATCGTTCGGTCCAGATAGATCAGCAGGTTGCGACACGACACGAAGTCAACCTGTGAGAACGGTGGATCGCGCAGGAGGTTGTGAGGGGCAAAAAGCACCTTTTCGCGGACCGCCTTGTCGATCACGTAACGACTGCCGGCATGGTTGAAAAATCGGTTTAAACGGCTAGGTGGTACGTCCGTCAGAATTGATTCAGGATAGTTACCTGCTCGGGCAATTTCGATAGCGTGCTGGTCAATGTCGGTCGCGAACAAGTGGATCGCCGGCAGCTCATTTCCTTCCCGCTGATGTTCACATAGCAACATCGCGAGCGAGTAGACCTCTTCTCCAGTGGAACAACCAGGTACCCACACGCGCACCGGATCGTCCAACGCTCTTTCGCTAACGATCTTCGGAATCACCTCACGCTCGACCGCTTCGAATGCTTCACGATCACGGAAGAAATTGGTGACACCAATCAACATGTCCTTGAGTAGCGGCGACGTTTCCTCGGGATGCGAATCCAGGAATTGCTCGTACAACGGCAGACTGGGAAGTGCATTGACTTGCAGACGCCGCTCGATGCGCCGAAGAACCGTTGCCCGCTTGTAGTGATGAAAATCGTGACCCGTGCGGGTGTGTAGAGTGGTCAATATTGCTTGCAGCGCGCGCTCGGCGGGCGAAGCGGTTTGCTCTCCAACAGCGGCGAGAGCAACAGGCCCTTCCTGACCAGTTCGCGGCAACTCAATGGCGCGCATGTTGGTCCACAATTCGATCAATTTCTGCGGGATGTCAACAATCGGCAAGACAATGTCCACCATGCCCGTCGCAATCGCATTGCGCGGCATGTCCTCGTACTCGGCGTCCTTCGGACGGTTCTGGTGCAAATGGAGGATGTGAATGGGTTAGAGTCGTCGAACTACACAAACTGATGACGGACGATGAGTAAGCTGAAGAGCCTGGACAAGCTGTTCGATGGGCGACACTTTGATCGCGAGATCATCCTTCTGTGTGTTCGCTGGTATCTGCGCTACAAGCTTAGCCTGCGGGATCTTGTCGAGATGATGGCTGAGCGTGGTTTGTCTCTTGCGCACACGACGATCCTGCGTTGGGTGCAGCGTTATACGCCCGAATTCGTCAAACGCTGGAACCGTTTTAGCACGCCCACAGGACAGTCGTGGCGTGTCGACGAAACGTACCTGAAGATCCGCGGAAGGTGGGTCTATCTCTATCGGGCCGTGGATCGGGCAGGCCAGACGGTAGACTTCATGCTGCGCGCCAAACGCGACGTGGCAGCAGCAAAGGCATTTTTCAAGAAGGCCATCAAGCATCAGGGGCAGCCACCGAAAACCATCACTCTCGATGGTTATGCGGCCTCGCACCGCGCCGTGCGCGAGATGAAGGCAGACGGTTTGCTACCCGCGGACACCGAGGTCAGATCTTCGAAGTACTTGAACAACCTGATAGAGCAAGACCATCGCAACATCAAGTCCCGGACGAAGGTCATGCTTGGCTTTAAGCTGTTCAGGAGCGCCGCAACCACGATTGCAGGCATCGAGTTGATGCATCGCATTCGCAAGGGTCAGTTCAATCTCGCAACGCTCGACCTCAAAGATACCGCTGCGCCTACCGTTTGGAATACAGTCTTCTCGGCTCAATAAGCCATCCTATAAAAATTAACCTCCTCGACTATTTCCGCTATTTGCACCAGAGCCCATACAACCGCCCGCGGCGAGGTCTTCCAGCTGCAAAAGCCGGTCTACGGATTCAAGGGGCCAGTGCCTGCGCAATACTCCGTCCGCCAGGCGCCCCAGGTCATCGGCGTAGGGCTGCTCGAAGCCGTCGACGAGGCGACGATTCTGCAGCTTGCGACCAAGCACGACGGTGTCACAGGCACGCCGAATTGGGTGACCGATCCGGAGACGGGTCAACGTCGCCTGGGCCGTTTCGGCTGGAAGGCCTCCAAGGCCAGCCTGCGCGACCAGGTCGCCGAGGCGCTGATGCTGGACATGGGCGTCACGTCCCCGGTCTACCCGACGCGGATGTGCCAGCAGAACCTCGGCTCGACGCCTTGCAAGACGGCTGCCCAGACGGTCTCCGGTGCCACCGAGACAGATATGGAGAAGATTACGCACTACCTCGAGCTCATCGGCGTGCCAGCACAGCGCAAGTACCCCAGTGGGTACGCGCCTGGATTGCGCGTGTCGCCCGAGCACAATGTTAACGCGATCCGCATCGCCAGCGGGGCTGCACTGTTCGCGCAAAACGGCTGTGCCGCCTGCCACGCGAGCCAGATGAAGACTGGCGCGAACCACCCGTTTGCCGAGTTGCGCAACCAGATCATCCATCCGTACTCGGACCTGCTGCTCCATGACATGGGCCCTGGCCTGGCCGACACCTTGACACAAGGCAACGCCAAGCCCTCCATGTGGCGTACCGAGCCTTTGTGGGGCATCGGGTCGCTGGCCTATGTCCAGGAGAGCCCCGCGATCAACGCCGGCCCCGACCTGCCGCATGATCCGCTATCGATGCCGGTCTCGAAAGCGCGCTACCTGCACGACGGAAGGGCGCGCTCCATCTTAGAGGCGATTCTTTGGCATGACGGAGAGGCCCGGGCTTCACGCCTGAAGTTCGAGGCTTTGACTGCCGATGAGCGAAACGACATCCTTCTGTTTCTCGGTTCGCTTTGAAGTGGGAGCATTGCATCCGATGAGGCGGTATGTGCGCGTGAGCCCGCGCGCATACCGCCAGCGCGACGGGGCGCAAGACGACTGGTTACGCGACACCGAACTGTGCGCTGGCTTCGAACGCACCGAGGCGTTCTTCACGGTTCTAAGCGCACTCTGCTTTCCCTTCCAATCGCAACAAAGGCGACAGAGATAAGCCGATGCCGCGCGACATTTGAAATCTAACCTACCCACTCATAGCCGACTAGGCGCTAGAATCGGCAAACACCTATGAAATGAGTTCATCAATGCGTCGAGAAAGCTACAACGACCTGCTGGCGCTGATTGCCGTCGCGCGCGAGCGCAGCTTCACGCGTGCGGCTGCGCAACTCGGCGTATCGCAATCGGCCTTGAGCCATACCATCCGGGCGCTTGAAACCCGGCTCGGCATGCGACTCCTGACCCGAACCACGCGCAGCGTCGCGCCGACGGAAGCGGGCGAGCGACTCATCCGGACCATCGCTCCCCGCTTTGAAGAGATCGATTGGCTCTGTCGCGCTAAGGCGATCATGTAAAATTCGTCGACCGAAATTGAGACGACCACGATGTGCATGACGGGCAAGACGGGCAAGACGGCGCGCAAGACATTACCACCAGATGTTGCGAAGGTGCTCAAGCGACTGCACTATCCGTTGGATGTGATCCTGCTGTGTGTGCGGTGGTACGTGGCGTACTCCCTGAGCCTTCGCAATCTCGAAGAGATGATGGCTGAGCGCGGCTTTGAGGTTGGCCATTCGAGCGTGCACCGCTGGGTCATCAAGCTTGTACCATTGTTCGAGAAAACCTTTCGCCGGCACAAACGTCCGGTGGGTAAGAGCTGGAGGATGGATGAAACCTACGTCAAGGTGCGCGGCCAGTGGAAGTACTTGTATCGCGCAGTGGACAAGGCTGGCAATACAGTCGATTTCCTCTTGCGGGCGCATCGCGACAAGGCTGCCGCGCGCCGCTACTTCGAGAAGGCCATCGATCGCAACGGCGCGCCTGAGACCGTGACGATGGACAAAAGCGGGGCCAATCTGGCCGCCCTCCAGGCCATCAACGTTGAGCGCGAAACGCCCATCAAGATCCGGCAGGTCAAGTATCTGAACAATATTGTCGAGCAGGATCATCGGGCGATCAAACGCCGCACCAGGCCCATGATGGGATTCAAGGATTTCCGGTGTGCTCGCATCATCCTCTCAGGCATTGAGACGATGCACATGATCAGCAAAGGTCAGATGAAGGACGGTGGCGTCTCGCGAACAGCCGCCGAACAGTTCTACTCTCTGATGACGTAGGAATTCTTATCATAGAAGAATTTTTAGCCTTGTCAGCCTTATCGCGACACTACCCGGTGGCCGACCACTGGCTCCATTTGGTCGGCAAAGAACGCAAGGCCGGCAAAGTGGCGCTACCACCGCTAGCCCGCACGGCGCTTATCAATATCTTCTACACCGTGGGCTATCGGTCACACCAGCGCGCTGGAATCCGAAGACCCGTTGATCGGAAGTCTCGAGCAAGATTCCACAGGCGGCATCACGGGGGCGCGCCGCTGGTACGTAATACGGCGGTTCTTCTTGCAAGCATCCGACGTGATCCAGGCTGAGCAACCGGTGACGGCCGAAAAGCTCAGACGAGCAAATCCACATTGGTTGAACATACGCACGCCACTCATGCCCTGGCTCGTGGCGCCGACCTAACGAGCGTGCGCGATAACCTTCGTCATGCATCCATCGCAACGACGTCGGTTTATCTTCACAGCGACGAGATTAAGCGCGCGGCAGATCGGCGCAGCTTTCGCCGCACGCACATCATCGTAACGAGGGCACCAAATCGGCTTAGCGTGCTTTAAATTCCGAATTCCGAAGCCGCCCCTAGATCAAGTCAATTGCGCTTGTGAGAATCTGACTTGTCTGCGGTAAGCCGTGCGTCTCGTAGATTTTCAATAGCTCGGTCGCACTTAGCACCGGTCGGGTCAGAGTTGCCCGAAGTGCCTTCACCGTCGCTAATACCCGCAATTTATCGAGCCCGTATTGTAAAACGATGAAATCATCGGGGTGGATGATCTCGATGTCGTATGGCTTGACCGCATGCTCGGGAAAATCTCGAACGTTGAATGTGACGATAGCATCGACATGCCCTACTATGCCCGCAGCAAGCACGTGCCGATCATTTGAATCGGGCAAATCCATCGAATCGATAATCTTTTCGTAGTTCGTAATGATGCTGTCCGGGACCGCATCAATCATGAGGTCTCTGGTCGCATGCAATTTGCCTAGGCCGATATCGGGTCGATTCTTATTGAGGTTCCGAATCCATTCGTCGTGAATCTCGTACGTCCAGCGGGCATGGTACAAACCATCAACGGCGAGGCGCATCAACAGATCTCGGAGCGGCGCTGGATACAGCACGCATGCGTCGAGCAGCACCGTGTAGGACCGGGCGCCCGCCATTAATAACCCATGCCCTGTTCTTGTGCTTGCTCCGATAGCTCTCTCAGCGCATCCAGCGACCGCGCTCGTCGTTTTTCCTTAAAAACTCTCACATCGTCAAAGGTGACTTTTCGATGCGATCCTACTTTGTGGAAAGGTATTTCGCCGGCGTCCAACATCCGGACCAAGTACGGTCTGGAGATGTTGAGCATCATTGCGGCTTGCTGGGTGGTGAGGTCCATTTCCTTCGGAATCACTGCAACGGGCTTTCCTTGCGAGAGAAAACCCAGCATATCGGCGAATAGTCGCAGGATTTTGGGCGGCAGCTGAAGGGTGGGACTGCCGTCATTTGGATGCTCCGCCCCCTCCTCAATCAGCACGACGCTGACAGCCCGCGAGTGATCCAACGCGGCAACGATACAGCGTTGCGCGGCCTTTGCGATCTCCACTTCCCTCTCGTCCAAAACCGTATCTAGGACGTCATCTTCATTGGACATGTTTTCCTCGCGCGATGTTAAAAAGCTCGGCTTTGTTCTTTTTGACCGCAGCAAGCCGGTGATCCGTCTGGGCCGCGAAAAGCTTTACCCCGCGGCCCAGACGGATCACCGGCGAATTCATTGTAAAAGAATTATCCGAAATAATCGAAATAAACGCAACCTTTTTTGGAAGGCACAAGCGTTGGAAGAGGCACGTGTTCGGTCAACTCCGACCCGCGTAATACGGAACGTCGGCATTTAGCACGCGTCACACAAGCGCCGGATGTCAAGATGCGCGATCGCCTGACCGGCCTTCTCGAATTCGGCGACTGACGTAACAACAAATGGCATCGTCTCGACCGGGTCCGGTGCCATCCCCGCTTCGCTGATCCGCTGGCGCACGCGCATCATCAGGTGATCGACGACGTGGGGCGAGACGAGATACCAGGGGTGCCGTCACTCAATGCGACGAGGTTTACTCGCCCCGGCGCAGCGTTCTGGGGAGGAAGGCATCGATCTCCGCATCCGAGAAAGTTAACTCTTCGCGCTCCTTGAGCCCAACGCTCGCGTCGGCGTACGCCTTGGACGACGTTCTCGGCGCGTTTTCGTAGATTGACGCAAGACGACCCTGCAGTTCGTCACGTTTCTCGCGAGCGGTCTTCGCATCCATATTGCGATCGTGCAAATCCGTCAACACCGAAAGGTACGATTCACGAACGTTCCACAGTTCGCTCGCCGTCTTCTTGTGCTTCCCGGCCTGCTGCCCCGGATCGCTGTCCTTGGTGTACGTATTGAGCGCAAGGAGCGCCATCGAGACAACAGCGGCAGTCACGACGGCCGGATAGCTGAGTTTGTCTCCGCCGAAAATCGCGGCGATCAGTCCGCTTGTGGTCAAGGCAGACAGGACGATCTGCCAGAACTTGATGCGACCAAGCTTGGTCATGCATCGGTCCGCACACTTTTCATGCGTCTTGGTCGCGTACACCACGCGGCCAAAGCACTCGCGCAACTGCGCTTCAAGCGCTGCGTCAACGTCGTCAGCCTGGGAATTTTGTGCCATAGATTTCTCGCCATTTCTGTCGCGCAGTCCATCCGTACCCCTCGCCCTGGTATGCGCATGCCCCCACGGCGATGTTCCTGCACTGCGTCGCCTTGTATTCAAAGTTTCCGGTCCGCCAAACGTACTGCCCGGCACCCGGCGAGAGCCAGTAGGTTTGAGCAGCGCTTTGTGAGCACAAGAACTCGAAGAAGTCACGGCTCATGTAGTCGTAATATACATACGACTTGTCGCGATACTGGTAACCACGAACGAACTGGCTCGCAAGGGTATCAATCAAATGACCACTGATGGGCACACTCCAGACGTGACGCCAGGCCCGGGCCATCTTGCAAAGGTTTTTCAGATTGGCGTTGCACAAGGCGTCGATGCGCTTCATCTCGGCAATTTCTGGCCGCGGATTTGTCGTCTTCCAGCTCCCTCCTCCGTTGGAGTCTGGATATGTAAAGCTTGCGTCCTTGTTTTCGAAGGCCGGCAACACCTCGAACGTGATTCCGTCATCAAACGGCACCACGACCACCTGCCCGTCGGCGCCGATATTTGTAACCGAATACGTCTTCCTGATAGCCGTTCGTACGTCCTGCAACAGGGCTGACTGCCCGTTGCCCACGTAGTTGTTAAAGCGTACGAATTGTGCATACGGCAACCAGAAGATCATATCGACATCGCTTGTCTTTGCTGTCGCCGTACCGCGCCCATATGAGCCCGCCTGGATGCTGTGATACGTCCTCGACTCGGCGTTCCAGTACTCCAGGTTGAGCCGCCGGGTAATCAATTCGTAGCGGTCCGATATGGATGCCCGCTTTGTAATCGCCAGATTGCTGCACAACGTCCTGAAATCGTCCGCCACGCCCATCGAAGCCTCGATCTTTTTAGATTTGTTGATTACAACCGCGCACACCGTGGATATTGCCCATCACACTGCCCGCGGGATATCAGTGCCGAAAATCTTCTGCCATTCGTCGCCCGCGGCCATGATGCGGTTCTGGGATTCGAATTCGCAGGCCTTCGCGGCGCGGCGATAGGCGGATGCGGCGCGGCTTTGCCAGTCATTACCCAGCATCATCACTTCCCACGTGCCCGGCACCAGCACGAAACCGTCCGCTCGATGATAGAGAAACGCGAAGAAGTCATGCACGATCCAGTCGAAATAGAACCAGTCGTGCGATCGCCAGGGCGACTGCGCGATGAACTCGGCCGCAAGCAGCTCGAGGTGAAACGACTTGATCGGCACCGAGCACCAGGCCTGCCAGGCCTTGAGCATGCGGACGAACGGGCGCAGGTTGCACGCGTTCGCGCTGTCTGACGCTTCCAGACTGTTCTCTTCATCCCAGGGCGCGGTTTCCTTGTACGAGCCGCCGTTGTGTGAATCGCAGTCCAGTAGCGCCCGGGTGTCGTGAGCGCGAAGGCGGGGACCACATCCACGCTGTAGCTGCCGAAATTGACGAGCACCACCTGGCCGTCGCCACTGATGTCGGTGTTCCAGTAGGTCTGCGCGAGCCGAGTTTTCACTTCCTGCAACAGCGCCGACTGCCGGTTCCACATGTAGGCCTGAAAGCGGTGGTACACCTCGACCGGCAGCAAGAAATAGATGTCCACGTCGCGCGGCGGCCGGATCGCGGTGGCCTTACTCCACGAGCCGACGAAAAAGCTGTGATCGGTGTCCGACGGTGTGCCGTAGTAAGTACGGTTCAGGTAGTTCACGACGCCGACGCGTTTGCTGAATCCGTCAAGCCGCTGCGCCGGTGTCAGTGCGAGGTTGCGATCGAACTGCTCGAAGCGTTGCCGCACTGCAATCCAACGGGGCGTCGACTGGTAGGTCGGGAGCCCACTTAGCGCGCTTA
Organism: Burkholderia sp. S171; assembly: GCF_009766085.1. Taxonomy (GTDB): domain Bacteria; phylum Pseudomonadota; class Gammaproteobacteria; order Burkholderiales; family Burkholderiaceae; genus Caballeronia. The sequence goes on from NZ_LMUF01000033.1 coordinate 55,240, forward strand.
CCAATGCCAGGGAAGCACCCGAAGCCGCATCCTGTGCAGACCGGCGCGCCAGCGCCGACGCCAGGGTGAAAGGGGCGTTCTGGTCGCCCGCGGCCGGACGGTCGCTGCCCAAGGCGCGCAGCAGCAGGTCGAGATTGGTGTCGAAAACCATGGCACTCCCCAGGGGTCGGAACAATCAGCATACCTCAGCCCTGATTCTGCTTCTCTAAACAGCGCCCTGCCCGCATACAGCTTTTTCGCATGCGGAAAACGGCTCAGTTCGGCCCAGTACAAAAATCGCCACATCTGATAACTGAAGTTACCAAGCTTGACTGATTTGATCTAGAGGGACTCGTCAGGTTAAATTTGGTATCGACGAGTGAATGGCTACGGAGCGCCCATCAGTCTCGGCCGCGACGTTCTAGGGAACATAAGCGCAATCGAAGGCCACCACCTGACCGACGTCCCCTAAGCGTCAGGCGGACACGTCAAAATCCATCTTGGTATGCGCGACGCCGACGACATTTCGAATCAAAATTATGGCAAATAACATTATGTTAAATTGTTATCGCTCACCAAGACGAGAACGTAACTGCATAGGGCTCGTACGTAAAGTTGTCATGTGATGCTACCCAATCGCGTTCGGAAAATGACAATCCGAGTTTTCTGTATTTCCCTGATAGCTTTGCGTCTGGTATGCACCGGACCACGACGCGCAGCGCCGTGCACCTGATCATCAAACAGGTGTTCGACGATGCTTCGGGCACTTGCAATCGACGGGCAAAGCGTCCGAGCGAGCACCAGAACGTTTGCGGCAGGCTTCTGCCCATTGGCTACGACACACGGCAGTCTCTCGCATGATGGATGGCCAGGTCGATCTGCGATATGTCCGGGACAACCTGGGGCATGAATCGGTCTCAACCACGAGTCAGTACTTGCATGCGGACAACGATGATCGGCATCGGGCAACAGAAGCCGGGCTGAGATTAACTGGTAGCGATTTGTGAGGCCAATTGCCCACTACCGACGATTGGCCGAAGTCGACCCGGAGCGGCGACTGAATTTTCCTCAAAGCGGCCATTCAATGTTACCTTTTCACTCGCGAAAGCGGTGCGAGCGGCGGAAGCGGCCCCGTCAATGGACAATCTGGAAATAGCCGGGTAATGCAAGGCGATGTCGTCGGGGCGAGCGAGACGAAATGGAACAGGAACAGGAACAGGAACAGGAACAGGAACAGGAACAGGAATCATCAACGCCGTTAGCCTCGGCCCGCATTTAGTTTTTGGCCAGACTCGTTGGCATTGTCGACGCTTGAGTGAACTGCCCGCGCAGTCTCATCGCTTTCTGCCGCGAGCAGCGAAAGTACTTGCAAATCTCTGCGACCATGGCACGCAAAAGTTAAAAATATGATACTTACATCGAGAAATGGACATGGCGACCATTGATGAGCTTTTAGCGTGGAGTCAAATAGTAACTCCATCGCAGAACTTTACCAATGCAAGGGCGCTTGTTGCGCAAACCGCTGTCGAACTTGTTGGCAATAACTGGTCAGCCTTTCGCCGGACGATCATCCTGAATCCCCATTTGATCGCTCGTGAAAACATTTTGCTGCGTTTTCTCAGGATGCCGCTAGCAACGCTGGACGATCTTGTGTTCGTCAATACGCAGTTAATCGATAATCGGACAGAGATTCCGCTTAACACGGGCCCGTTAGGTGGACTTAAAGCGGCCTGGCCAATGGTCCAGATCCATCATGCACATCTGAGAAGGTTTTATGCGAGCCGGGGAGACAGTCGCTTGCGAGACCTTGTCGCTCTCGTCGCGCCCGTCGCGAATGGGATCGATATCGCTTCAACGGTGCAGATCCTCAGCGCCATAGGTGCCGTCGTGAATGCAATTACGCTACGGAATATTGGCTATCAGGGAAGTTTTGATGGCATTGTCCGAGGGCGCAACGGTCACACAATTGCCATGATCTGCCGACTTTTCGCTCTACATCCTCCTGGATCTGACTTTCCAGGGTTTACAGTCTGGGGGAACGGCGATCACTCATCGCCATCAATGAACATTCGTTTGCATTTCATGAAGCATGTTCTCTTCATCGACTCGAAAGGAGGGTTGGCGGAGAATTCCGCGGAGTTGCTCATTGCAGCTGCCCAGCGTGCTTCTGTTGAGATAGCTCATGAAACATTCGAGCTTCTCACTGAGGCGGACCACGACGGACCTGCATCACCGGACGAATGCGGGGACTGGTGGCGCACATTGAATATCCTCCTACCAAAGGCTGAGTGCGCGAGCCGGATTGCGGATCACGACAAAGACAAGTCGAAGGTACTTGACCTCTGGTGCTCGGGCACAAGTCTTTTGTCTGGCTACATCGTAAATTTTGTCAATTGCGGAGTTATTCAAAGAAACCCTCAACTGCTCGCGTGGTTCCTCGAACATTGGCAAGTGGCATATAGAGACTATGCGATTCGATGCAGCCGCAGATTAACCGACTTCGTCATAAGCTCCGACGGAGACAGCGTGTTTGTGGCAGGTACCGACAGTGAAAATTTCGTCATTGGCAGACTGGACAACGATACAGGGATCCTCGGTATTTCTTCTTGCTATAGGCCCACTGTTCCAGCGGACAAGATGAGAAGCCATCATCTGCAAAAGCTTTGGACCTTGAACTGATTTTAAGCGGGTTTAAAAGTAGAACGGACATTCTGATGGTCGAATGCGTACACCGGAAACCCGTACGCGTTCGTGCTGATGACAGTCGTTGGCCCGTGCAGAGAGCACACCGCTTTCATGGCGCTCCTTAAACTCTTTGGTTAGCTGGCTCTATCGTACACGCGGCTCGCCAGTTCGGCTCAATCACAATGCCTACCTTTGTGACGGCCACCACTGTTTATTGTGACTCTCCTCAAAGGATCTATGTGCTTCACTCGGAGGATAACAAGACTCTGCAAAAACCAACTTTGAAGAAGCATTAGATCGTTAGCATTCTTTATCGTCCACCGGAAGCCAATCCGTCGTCGCCGGTCGCCGGAAAGCGTTCTTGAACGACCGCTATTGACCCACTCGGACTGTCCCCGAGTCAATAGCCGAGCTGCAGTTATGTCCGAGGAGCGCATTGACTGCTCGTCCGAAGTGCGGGCTCCCAGGCCGTGGGGCCAGCATTTACTCGACCGGGCTTTGTTGCGGACACTCGGTTTCGTACCAGATATCGACCTGACGTTGCGCGGCCTCTAGATCAGCTGGATAGTACGGATCATCATTAAACCATCCCGGATGGTAGCCCGCTCTTTCCAAGGCTGCCACTTCGCTCATGTTGCGCTCGTGGGTAACGGGTGCCTTGTGCTTGATCTCGGTCAGGTCGCGGCATTGGACTGCGCTAAGGTGGGGCCCTGCGTCTGCCCGCATGCCCCCCATTGAACATGCAGTGAGCAGCACTAACGCGGCAAGCATCGGCCACGCTTTGTTTGCGTTTTTCATTTTGCGTTCCCCTCCATGAAGTAACGCTTAGTAAGCATGGCTCATTCCCACACCTCGGCTTCGCCAGCTTAAGATTAGGACAGTCGGCAGCCGGCCAGGAAGAGACGGAGAGACCATCGCCCGCAAGCATCCTGCGAGTGCAATCGCGTGAATTCTTTCAGCAAGGGCGCTGATCCCGGCCACGGCTGCGGGTGAGCTGGCGTTACGACTCATTATCCAGAACAGCCCGGGATTGGCGAGTCCGAACGCGACAGAGTGGTCCCATCCAATCCTTAACGCCTCGACCGGATCGAAATGTAGCCGGGCGCTCAGGCGCCGAACTTGACGGGTTGGCAGCGAGAGCCTTTTGCGCCGACCGCCGCGGCCTGAGCAGTCCGTTGACAACAAACCGAACCTACCCCATCCCCTTCACAAAATCCACAAAGGCACGCAACGGGGCGGGGACGAGGCGACGGCCGGGATAGTAGAGAAAAGGACCCGGGAAGCGCGGCCACCAGGTTTCGAGGACAGGCTCCAGCACTCCATTTTCGAAATAGGGGCGCAGCCAATCCTCGTATAAAGCGACGAGGCCCAGGCCTGCTATAGCGGCCTCGACGAGGAGATCACTTCCACCGCCCACCTGTACGATCAGCGGCCCTGTAGGTTCGAGGCGGATCGTCTCGCCGTCGCGCTCCAGGTCCCAGGCCATGACGGGACGGTCCCGAAAGCGGCTATGGAAACAGTCATGGCTGAGCAGGTCGCGTGGATGGACGGGCCGCCCGCGCCGGTCGAGATAAGCTGGCGCAGCCGCCAAGGCAAACCGCTGGTAACGCGGCCCAATGGGAACAGCGACCATATCCTGCTCTAGCCGCTCGTCGTAACGGATGCCGGCATCACAGCCGGCCGAAAGAATATCAACGAATTCATCATCGACCATCACTTCGAGCCGAACGCCTGGATAAGCCGCAAGAAACGGTGGCACGATGCGCGGCATCACAAGCCGCGCTGCGCTAGTGGGCACATTGAGTCGCAGCGTACCGGTCGGCTGATCGCTAAAGCTATTGACAACATCGAGTGCTGCGTCGACCTCGCGAAAAGCAGGGACTAGCCGCTCCAAGAGCCTCGCGCCCGCCTCGGTCAGCGCGACGCTGCGCGTAGTGCGATTGAACAGCCGCACGTTGAGCTGCGCTTCCAGGCGGCGCACGGCGTCGCTGAGCGCCGAGGCGCTGCCGCCACTGGCCCGAGCGCCATCGCGAAACCCGCCAGCCTGCGCTACCGCGATAAAAGCACTGAGATCGGCCCAGTCGGATTTAATTGTTCTCTCCACCGTACAAGTTGTGCGGATTATGCCGGCTTATCCTGCAAATTACCAAGCCGTATCATGGCCGCTGCTCAGGGAGGTATCCATGATCCACATCCGCCAGTCCGGCGCCTACTTTTTTGGTAGCTGCACATGCCACATTCGCCCCGAGGGGTTAGACCAATGAAAACGGTTGTCATGACAGGCGGCACTGCCGGTTTCGGTGCGGTCGCCGCAAAGAGAATCTTCAACACGCCAAACACGAAACTGATCCTGGCAGCAAGAGACACTAAAAATTCTTCAATGGATACCATGCCATTGGATTTGGCGCGTCTCTCGAATGTTCGGTCTTTCGTTCAATCGCTCATGAAGAAGTTAAACGGTACAAAGATTGATATTCTGGTCATGAATGCCGGAGCGCAGTTCGGAAACACCAGGCAAAGAACCCATGACGGATTCGAATCCACCTTTGCAATCAACCATCTCTCGCACTATCTTTTGCTCCGGCTTCTGTCGCCTGCCCTCGCAAAGAACGCCACCATAGTTATCACCACGAGTGATGTTCACGACCCGGAGGTGGTTCCGTTCGGGCCCAAAGAGCTTGATTCCGAGGCTCTGGCTCATCCCCAACACAAGAGCACAGGTTTCATGCCCGGATTAAAGGCTTATGCAAGCTCCAAGCTGTGCAATCTCCTTACTGCGCGCGCATTCGGAGCCTCCATCGATTCACAGATCAATGGCATGCGCGTCATTGCCTACAATCCCGGATTGACTGGAGGCACGTCGCTATTCCGCGCGTGGCCTTGGTGGGCAAGGTTGATGATGGCAACGGCGTCCAGACTTCGCCACGTGAATACGATCGAGCAGGTGGGTAATGCAATTGCCGACTTGGGACTTGGAACGATTGTGTCACCGGCTGGGCGTTTCTACGCCTCCTTGGTTGGCGGCAAGTTGACGTGGCCTGAACCCTCCGAGCTGGGTCGCAAGGATGATGTGATGATGAGCTTGTGGCGCGATAGTGAGAGGATGGTGGGGTTGTCAAATGGACACTGAAGCGCTTGCCTCAATGAGGGTTATCGGGCAGCGCAAAAATGCTTCGTCGGGTATTAAAAAATTACGACAACAGCTATGCATCACGATGGTCGCGTTTGCGCTGTGCTCATGCGCTACGATTGCGCCGCTCCCACCATATGCCGCATCTGACCACGCTCAAATCCGCAGCCAGACGATGGACCTGAAAGGCGTTGAGCTTGGCTCGTTTGTTTCCGACGTCGAGGTCCATCCAATATGCCGCGGCGGTTGGGCCAAAATCACTCCGGGTGACGAAAAGAATTTTGAGAGTTACGTTCGGCATGCTGTGGCCGATGAATTGAAGCTCGCTATCAAAGACAGTAATAGCGCTCCCAGGGTGACGCTGACTGGTCACGTGGAGCGGCTGAATTTTTCCTCTACTGTCGATTGGCTAAGTGCCGGATTTTGGGACATAAGATTGAGAATTGAGTCATCGAATGGACACATGTTGACTGTGGAGCAGAAAAACTCGTTCGAGACCGGTTACCACGACGTACCAGCCTGCGAAAAGGTTGCAGCCCAGTTTCCTATCGTTGTTCGTGCTCTGATTTCGTCTCTCGTCGCAAGCCCGGATTTTCTGCCCTTGCTCAAATGATGTGGATTTGCATAAAGTGAAACCGACACACGTGACAATTCTTCTTTGATTCCAAGGCGACGCGCAAAACGACACGTTTTGTTTGGGCGTCCGGCGGTCCCGTTCCCGATTCGTAACGGCCATTTATGAAAGGGCTGCGCGGATCGGATCGCCGCTTCGAGGGTTTTGCGGACTCGCCCGGCGTCCTTGGGATGCACCACGTCGCCAAAAAACTGCTGCCGGTCAATGGTCCGTTTTCGAACGGCTGACCGATGATCGCGTACATGCGCTCGTTCTTCCAGACGGCAGTCCTTTCCCTAACGTTCCACTCGACGATTCCGAGCCTCGCTGCAGCGGCTGCGATGCGTACGCGCAGCTCGCTACTCTCATGCGATGCGGCGCCCCTGTCGCGTTCTGCCAGGCCTCGTCAGGACTTCCTCCCCTAGCCTTTGATCGGGCAATCGGACGCCGCAAACCATCCCAGGCCACCAAAGCATAGGTCGCTTAACTTGCCGGCGAAGAACAAGTATGATGAATGAGCAACGTTCGCGCCTCGTCCTATGTCCCGCACGATATTTTCGAAGTGTTTAAGCTCAAACCCGCTCGGCAATTCCTGTCTTTCTTTCCCGATCGTGGCCCGGTCTGGGGACGCGGCGTCGCGCGCAATCTTGCGGGAGCGAGTGCGCTTATCGGCGGCGTTTGCGTGATGCTTTCCGCAGTGGCGCTCGGCGAGCACTACGCGGACGGTGCGATCCGTTTCCGTGAACAACTCGTCGCCAGCGACATGGTCGAATCGGTCGAGCGCATCCTGAATCATGTGATATCGAGTCAGCGCGAGCCGCTCGACCGGCTGCCGGGCCAGCCTTGTGAAACCGTGGCGAAGCAGCTCGCCGAATTGAAGACATACGTCCGCTACGTGCGCGGCGTCAACCTCGTTGAGAATGGGCGGCTCTATTGCTCCTCCGCGATGGGGCCGATGAACGTACCTTTGTCGGCCTACATCTCCACCGCGCAACGCGATCTCGGCATCAGTCTGATCCGTGGCACCCTCTACCAGCCTGCTATCCCGGTACTGCCAGTATTTCGCTCGACTGGACACGGCACGGGCCTGCTGTATGTCATCGAAGCCCCGTACGTCGCAGATATTCTGGCGCACGGCCTGCGCTATGGCGCAAGCAAGGTGACGCTGTCTGTCACCGGATCTGGTGCGATCGACGAGCACGACGTATTTTCCGCCGCCGGCGTCGCCGAGACGTCGCGCTCCGGCACGCAGGTGGGATCGACTGGTTTCCCCTTCTCCGTGACGGTGACGGCATCGCCCGCTTTTGCGTCGCAGATGCGCTGGAAGTACGGCGCGATCTGTTGCGGGACCGGGGTGCTGCTGGCTCTTCTAATTGCCGCCGCCTACCTGCTTGCCTTCGCGCCGCGGCGATTGTTGCTGTCCGCCGTCCGGCAAGGGCTCAGGACCGGTCAGCTCCACGTGGTGTATCAACCGGTCGTTGATATCGCGACCCGCCGCATCGTGGGCGCCGAAGCCTTGCTCCGCTGGAGTCACCCTCGCTGGGGGCCAATCAGCCCCGCTGTCTTCATGGCGGAGGTTGAATCGAGCAGCCTTCTCGCCGACGTCACCCGGTTTGTGCTGCAACGGGCCACGGCCGATATCAAGAGGCCGACCGGCAGCGCGCCGTTCCGGATCGCTGTCAACGTAGCGCCGATGGACCTTGAACGCAAAGGCTTCGTGTCGGAGGTGCTGGCGCTCGCTGAACGACTGCCCGAATCGACGGTTCTCGTGCTCGAAGTCACCGAGCGTTTCCTGCTGGCCCGGCATCCCCGAGTTCGGAAGATCTTCGAGACCCTGCGAGAACATGGCGTGCGCTTCGCGCTAGACGACTTCGGTACGGAGCACAGCAACCTCGATCTGCTTGGGAGGTTCCCGTTCGATTTCGTAAAGATCGACAGGCAGTTCATCGAGCAAGTTGACAAGGGCGGTGCGAGCCTTATTGAAGGGATCGCCGCTGTGGCAGGACACTATGGCATGCAGGTGATTGCCGAAGGTGTCGAAACTGAAGCGCAGCACGACGCGCTGCGAAGACTGGGGATTCCCTACGGTCAGGGCTACCTCTACCGACGGCCGGTGGACGCCGACGAACTTTTTAGTGTTCCACCGGCAGTAGTATGCGTCGCAGATTCAGTGAAATGACTCGGCGAGACGACACCGCGAGGATGAAGGCGAATGTCCCTACATGGCCGAACCCGGTTCGACATTGAACTGGCGGAATAGGCTGCCGTTGATTGACCCGCATCGGGCAGAAGTCGAGCCTGAACCGCCGTTCGAGTCGAGAGCATCTCGACGCCCCTTTTCGGCGTACGGACAGCCGTTCTTTGATCGCACCGGATGACAGTGACGACCGATTGCGAATCGTGAAGCCGGCGCGCGCCAGCGGAAAAACCGCCCGGTTCTATGACCGTTATAAAAGCGGTCAAGTTATGAAATCGATCCATCGCGTTTCCTTGGCGAGCTCGGTGCGGCTCGCATGAACCCAGTCACAAATCAGCTCTGCCACTCTGCAAGGGGCATATCGGCCTATTCTTTTCAAGAATGGGACTTATGGAATAACGGCCCATTATCAATCGTGACGAATCAAATTAATATCGATTCGCTCCCGATCGACCGGTAGGACGGTAGTAATAGCGAACGTCGCAACACGTTTCGAACAAAACAGGAGCGTCACAGCGGCCCCAAGCTATCGCGCAACTTGAAGCCTTGTTGGAAGGAACGCCGCTGTGGAGTTTTGGCTGCTACGAAGCGACGATTCTGGGGTCAATGACGAACGTAGCAATCAAATAGGACTAGAGCCATGAGCACAGCAATGAATGATCAACAACGACCGTCACCGCCCTTACTGAGCCTCTCAGGAAAAAAGGTAGTGGTGGTCGGTGGAAAGACGGGAATTGGCTTTGGAATCGCGCGCGCGGCGTATGTAGCGGGTGCGTCCGTGACGGTCGCTAGTCGGCGTATCACCTCAGTGGAGGGACGTCCAGATTTAGCTAAGTTCGAACAAGTGACCTTGGATATTTGCGACGAGGCGGCAGTGAGGAAGGCCTTTGACAACATAGGATCATTCGATCATCTCGCCATCACGGCGGGGCCCGACTTGGGGACCTGGGGGACTTTCATGGACGACGATATGCGCGGCGTTCGAAGCTATATCGAAAATAAGTTCCTGGGCAGTTGGGCTTGTGCGCGTTATGCGGCGCCTCATCTGAGAGCGGGCGGCTCGATTACCTTCCTTACCGGTGGCTTGGCCGCGCGACCAAAACGCGGCTTCAGCGCTGTGACTTCTGCGTTTGTGGCAGTGGAAGCCTTATCGGGCTCACTCGCACTCGAACTGGCTCCTGTCCGCGTTAACACGATACGTCCCGGCTATATCGACACAGACTTATGGCGCGTTATGTCCGATAACGAGCGCGAGGCCTTGAGAGCAAAAGTACGCGAGTCCTTTCCGGCGCAACACGCGGGCACAGCAGATGATATTGGACACGCCGCGCTGTTCCTGATGACCAATCCTTATGTAACCGGAACCGTCATCGAGGTATCCGGTGGTGAGAACTTAGTTCCCAGCGTTTTCTAACGAGCACGACGGCTTCTTTAGCTCTCGTCAAGGACGGTCGCCGGGTATGATTCGGTGGAGACTGTGCGGAGTCCGAATGGATCTATTTCGGAGGCAATTGCCACATCGATTGACAGACGCATTGATGTCGTGGCGTTGAGCAGCACACAACCACCCGCCATGAAGTAAACCGGTTCTTCGTCGCTATCGACGAAGAACCAACGTGCCAGAAAGAATCATGTAGCAGCGTCGACCGTGTGATTTCGGGTAGCGCAACGACCGATGGCCGCCCGCACGAGGCCATGAAACATTCAGCCCAGCGGCCTTATCGATTGCGGACACGGCCGCTTTGCGGGTAACAAGAAGCATCCGCTCAGATGATTCGACCGACTGCCTTGGCCGATTGCTGCCCGACGCGGATCATTCAATGGCGAGTCCCTCCGTTACGTCAACCGTCGGATCGGGTTCGCCCATCACCTAACCACCTGTTACCCCAAGCATGCTCATTAAGCCAAAACTTGAAGACGTCGGTGAAAGGCGTCGAGACGCTCTATTGCTCGCGCCACAAATGGCTGCCCCGCTATCTCGGTTCTACGCACTCTTCCTCCGCTTGCCTGGACGCTCGGCAATAGTGCGCGCGAGTTCCACAAATGCGGTCAACACTGCAGGCGGCGATGGATTCGTCCACGCGAGCAGCAATTCACTCACCGCGTGACGTTCGCGCAGCGGCCGGTACACCACGTTATCCATGTGCACACGCTGGACCGAGGCGGGCACCAGCGCAATGCCAAATCCCGAGCTCACGAGTCCGAGCGATGCGTAGATCTGTCCCATTTCAAATAACGGCGATGGCGCAAAGCCGCCCATCGCGCAGAGGTGATTGATAATCGCGTGGTAGTCGGGCGCGACATCCTTGCGATAGTTGATCACGCGCATGTCCGCGCAATCGCCGATCGAAATAATGCGTTTAGCGGCAAGCGGATTGTCCTTTGCAATAGCAATGACGAACGGCTCGCGGAGGATCATCGTGGATGTCAGGTTCGAATCTGCGGGCACGGCGCGCACGAAGGCGACATCGACTTCTCCACGCGCGAGCGCGTTGACCTGTTCGGCGGCCGTGAACCAGCGCAACTCGATGGATACATCGGGGAAGCGCTGCTGGAATTCACGAATGAGCTCGGGTAACAGCGTGTACGCGATGTGTTCAAAGAAGCCAACAGCCAAGTGCCCGATCTCGCCGCGCGCGGCGCGCTGTGAGTCGATCACGGCAGCGTCCGCCAATGCCAGAATGCGCCGGGCGCGATCCGCGAACACCATTCCCGCCGACGACAACGTCACGCGCTTGCCGCGCCGGTCGAACAGTTCCGCACCCAGCTCTTCTTCGAGTTCACGAATCTGGCGACTTAGCGGCGGCTGCGCCATGTGCAAGTGCTCGGCGGCTTTGGTGAAGTTCAGGGTTTGTGCGACAGCCAGAAAATAGCGCAGATGACGAAGCTCCATGTAATACCTTTAAGGTACTGAAAGCGAACTTATTATATCTTTTACATCGATTCACGATACCACTACGATTCATCTCAACGAGATCAATTAGGAGACGTCCATCGTGAAACTCACTGATGAACAACAGATTGCCTATGCGCGCGATGGCTTCGTCGTTCTGCCGTCTTTGCTGTCCAGCGAGGAAGTGCAGGAAATGAAGCGTGAGCTGAAGCGCATCCAGCAAATCGATACGGATCATCTCGTACGCGAGAAAACCGGCGGCATTGCGAAGACGATCTACAAGGTGCACGAAACGGAAAGTCCGACGGCATCGCCCGTGTTTCATGCGGTAACGCGCGCGCCTCGACTGCTCGAGCCGGCGCAGCAGCTATTGACCGATCCGGCGCTCTACATTCATCACACCAAGTGCAACCTCAAAACCGCTATCGATGGTTCGGTATGGCAATGGCATCAGGACTTCGGAACGTGGCACATCGATGGCGTGCCAAATCCGACGATGACCACCGCGCTCGTCATGCTCGATGAACCGACCGAAATGGGCGGCTGCCTGTACTTCATTCCCGGAAGCCATAAGCTCGGATCGCTGCAACCCGCATACGATGACGCGACGGGATACCGCTTTTATGTCGTACCGAAGGCAACGATGCTCGAAGTTCTATCAACCCATCCGAAAGCGGTACCGATCATCGGGGCGCCGGGAACGGTCGTGTTCTTCGATGCCAACATCGTCCATTCGTCGGGCCATAATCTTTCCGGCGATGACCGCTGGCAGGCGTATATCGTGTACAACACGGTCGCGAATCGTCCCGCCGATGTGGAGAAGCCGCGCCCGGATTATGTGCGTTCTACTAACTTCGTGCCGTTGCAATTGGGTAGCGACAACATTCTAAAATCCAGCTTGTAGGTTCCGTTACACGGTGCCTTCGTTGCCAACGGAACGTGACGACAATTGTGCAGAGCGTCGAGGAGATCGGCGCTTGGCGCATGTTCATCGGCTTAACCCTGGAACTCAAGAATGTAGAGCCCTCCGTTATAGTCGGTCGAATACACCAGCCCTTCGGCATCGACGAATACATCGGAAGACTGAATCACGTTAGGACGGTTTGGACGATGATCCATCAGTTGTGCTGGCTGCGGCGGCACAAACGCCCCGACTTCGACCGGCCGGTACGGATTGCTCACGTCGAATACACGCACTCCCGCGTTCTGATAAGTCGCAAAGATCAGCCGCGGACTGACAAAACTTCCCGGCCGATTCTCATGCAGGTTATGCGGGCCGAAGTGGCCGAGTTTCTGCCGGTACCCAGTCTCGCGGGGCGATGGAAAGGTCGAGAGGCTGACCGGATTAGACGGCTCGCGGACATCGAATAGCCAGATGAATTTCTCGCCATCCTCCTGATGATCGAGTACCGCCTCGTCGAGCACGACCAGCAGATCACGGTCGGGCAAGGGCAGGCAGTTGTGGGTACCGCCACCGAAGGGCGGCGACCAGTTGCGGTGTGTGATCAGCTTCGGCGCGCTGCGATCGGCGACGTCGAGCATGACCAGTCCGGCATCTCGCCATGCGCAGTAAGCGGTGTCGCCGTGAACAATCGGATGATGCAAACCGTAACGCCGCGTCGCCGGCCATGATGGCGTTTCATCGGCGGCAAAGTGCATGCCGGGTAGCCAGAAACGCCCCGCTTCGCGCGGATTGCACGGGTCGGACATATCGATCGTGATGAAGATGTAATCTGAAAAACCGTCAAGCAGCGCCGATGCGTACGCCCAGCGTCCACCCGTGTACCAGACACGGTGGATGCCCCCGCCTTCGACCGGCATAAAGCCAATCTCACGCGGCGTATCCCCCTTCGAAATATCGTACACAGCCAGGCCCGCGCGCCAGTTTCGCTCACCGGTCGAGCGTTGCGCGGTGCCGACCTTCTTCCCGAGTGCACCCTCGTAGTACGCACGTTCATCCTGAAACTCCGCGGCCGCAAACATGTCCTTGGCGTTGATGACGAGCAGCAGATCGTCATGCGTCTGCAAGTGAATGTTCCATGTGTTCGGCGGCGCCGGCACGTAAGCGACCGTGGCGGGACGGCGGGGATCACGCACATCCACGACGCTAAAACCCTTCGAGAACATATGGCCAATGTAGGCGTAACCGCGATGCACCATCAGTTGCACACCGTCGGCACGCCCTCCCTGGTCGCTGTGACCAATCAAGCGCATATTTCGTGAAAAATCAGGAGTGGGTAGTTGAATGTCAGTCATGGTGAGAACCTGGGTCCGGGAATTCCGCCGTGTTCGGTCCCCGCGCCGGTGCATGAGCCGGATTGCGGGAATTTTCATGTAATAGGGAATGTGAACTAAATGATTGGCGTCATCGAAAACAAGATGACGACGTCAGTTATTTAACGCCCCAAATGCGTCTATACACATCGCGATAATGATTGTCCGGGTCATAGCGGTTCATCTTCCCGCCGTCGTAGGCAATATCGGTTGCCGTCACCAGGTGCACCGGCGCCGTGTAGCCGCTCACCGGCGTACCGGCAAACGCGCGGTTCAGTTCGTCCACCGCCTGCCAGCCGTGGAGCGACACCGGTTCGGCAACGGTGGCCGCCTGATATTCCCCGTTGCGAATGCGCTGGAACGCCGACTCGCTGCCATTGCCCGCCGAGACGCCGAGCAGCGGCCCCGTACCTTTGTAGCCGGCTTGCTGCAACGCGGGCGACATGAAATCGAACGGCAGGTCGTTGATGGTCAGCGCCCACGTCCACTTTGCGCCGTAGCGCTGCAACATGGTCGAGGTGAGTTGCGGAATGCGCGTCGCGGTATCGGACAGCGGCGTGTCCTCTATCTTCAGCAACTGGCAGCCAGCGCACTTCTTGACGAGATCCGCCATCGCGTTGGACTTGGCCGTTGCGATCTCGTAGGTCGAGTCCGTGAAGATAACCACGCCCGCCTTGCCGTTCGATTGCGCGATCACGTACATGACTGAGGCCTTCGCCACGTCGAGCGGATCCGTCGCGAGGTTCGTGACGAACCCATCTTGCAGGGCGGGTCCGGGCTTCGGCAGCGAATGCCAGCCCACTACCTTGATACCGTGCGCAACGGCCTGATGGACCAGCGAAGCCTGCTCCCTCGCGTCAACGCTGCCAAGCACGATACCGTCGGGCTTGAGCGCAATGGCCTGGTTCATCGCGGCCGAACG
>NZ_LMUF01000033.1:70076-79878 GCF_009766085.1 Burkholderia sp. S171
ATACGAACACGATCGTTTTTCCATGCTGCGCGGCAGGTCCGGTGGTCGGTCCGCTCCACGCCTGACCCGACTTCGTCGCCTGCACCGTGTAGGCCTTCGCTTCGGCCAGAAACGTGTCGTCCGCGCGTGCGTTCAATGCGGAAGATGCGGCCAGCGCGGCACAAAGGGTGATCATAAGACGCTGCTTCATGGTGTCTCCTGTTAGTTTTATCAGTGCGGTACGTGCGGTACGTGCGGTACGTGCGGTACGTGCGGTACGTGCGGTACGTGCGGTACGTGCGGTACGTGCGGTACGTGCGATTAATCGCTGCGCCCGGTACCCGGCAGCGTGTGCGCCGATCCATCGGGTTCGCCCGGCACAGGGGTTTGAATGGACTTGCGCGGGCTGCGGCGGCGCCGCTGGGTGTACCCGGCAATGCCGATTGCAACCAGCAACGTCGCACCGTTGAAAAGCGGTTCGATGTAGAAGTCGCCGCCAAGCTGCTGGATCCCCGCTATGCCGACCGCCAGGATGGACACACCGAACACCGTGCCCCATACATTGACCCGCCCGGGCTTGATCGTGGTCGAGCCGAGGAACGCGCCAACCAGCGCGGGCAGCAAGTAGTCCAGCCCAACGCTCGCCTGGCCGATGCGCAGCTTGGCCGCGAGCACGATCCCCGCGAAGGCCGTCAGCACGCCCGAGCTGACAAAAGCAAGAATCACGTAACGACGGGCCGGAATACCGTTGAGTGCGGCAGCACGCGGGTTCGCGCCAATCGCGTAGAGGTAGCGGCCGATCGGCAGATAGTCCGACGCGATCCATAACGCGACTGCGATCACCACCACATACGTTGCCGCGATTGGCAGTCCGAACAATGACGTGGTAAAAATGGACGTAAAGGCGTCGGGCAAGGTACCAATGACCTGACGTCCGCCGGTATGCCACATCGCAATGGCGTAAAGCACGGTGCCTGTTCCCAGCGTGGCGATAAACGAATCGATTTGCGCCACCTCGACCAGCAGCCCGTTGAGCAAGCCCAGCAGCGCGCCAAGCGCAAGAACAATGACCACCGCGACCCGCCAGTCGATCCCGTAGGACGTCTGCAAGCTGATGGCGAGGATGTGCCAAAGCACAATCCCATAGCCGACTGTCAGGTCGATACGGCCGGTTGCCATCGGGATCATCGCGGCGAGTGCGAGGATCGCGATGATCGATTTGTCGCCGACGATCGACCGCACGTTCAGCAAGGTGGGAAACGTGTCAGGCAGGATCAGCGAGAACAGCACGATCAGTGCGAGCGTGAGGACCGGCAAGCCGAACACAGGCAACAGACGCACGAATCGGGAGATCCGCGAGAGGGCGGCGAGTTCACGGCGCGTGGGTTCGAGCGCGTTGGATTTGAGCGATTGCATAGGGATGCCTCAGGCGGTAAGTGGAACAACATCGGCTGGACTCACGCCATAATCCAGCGACGCGCAATGCAGCAACTCCGAGACGCTGAGCTGGTCGACGGGCAACTCGCGAGCAATCGTGCCCGTCCGGAACACCAGGGCGCGATGGCAGATCTGGGCAGTCTCCTCGAAGTCCGACGAGATCAGCACCACCGCCATTCCGGTGCGCACCGCTTCCCCAAGCAGCCGATAAATTTCTGCCTTGGCGCCAATATCGACGCCTGCAGTGGGGTCTTCGAGAATCAGCACATGCGCGCCAATCCGCAGCCAGCGTGCAATCACGACCTTCTGCTGATTGCCGCCCGAGAGCGTTTCGATCAACGCCGCCGGATCGTTCGGGCGCAACGCAACACGTCGTCCCAGTGCCAGCGCTTCGACGGTTTCGCTGGCCGCCGAGCGCATATGCAGCCCCTTGCGGCCGCTCGCGCGAGGGTTGAGAAAGAGGTTTTCGCGAACGCTGAGGCCGGGTCCTATCGACTCGCCGTAACGGTCGCCGGCGACCAGGCACAAGCCGTTCGCCACGGCCGCTCCGGGCGATGACAGATCCACTTGTTCACCGTTGAGCAGCACGGTGCCGGAGAGGATCGGGTCTGCGCCGAAGAGCGCCTTGCCAAGCGAGTCGTGGCCGGCGCCGCGCAAGCCGACCAGTCCGAGGATCTCGCCGCGGCGGACATCGAAGTTAAGCGGACCCGCTTCTTCCGTATGCAACCTGCGCACCGACAACGCGATGGGCGCAGCACCCGGCGCGGGCGGCCGCACGAATACCGAGTCGGGTTCACGTCCTACAATATGGCGGATCAGTTCGGCAGGCGCGGTGTCTGCCGTGTTCTGCTGCGCGACGCGCCGGCCATCACGCAGCACCACAATGCGATCGGATAGTGCAAACACCTCGTCCAGCCGGTGCGATACATAGATCATCGCGACGCCTTGCTCGCGCAGACCCAGCAACACGCGATGCAGACGCTGTACTTCACTTTCGGGCAGGCTTGCCGTTGGTTCATCAAGGACTAGCAGATCGGCGCGGCTCGACAAGCCACGCGCTATGGCCACCAGTGACTTCTCCGCGCGCGACAACGTGAACACGCGCTGTTCAGGATCGATGTCGCCGCCCACCAGCGACAGCGCGGCTTCAGCTGACGCGCGCACTGCGCCCCATGAGATCAGGCCACGCCGCTTCGCATAGGTGGTCGCGAGCGCAATGTTCTCGGCAACCGTCATCCAGTCGACGAGCCCCAGATCCTGATGCACGAACGCGACACGGCCGCGCATGGCGCGCGCATCCGTCGGCGCGCCGCGAAACAGCAACGTGCCGCTTGACGGTGCGTGAACACCGGCCAATATCTTGATCAGAGTGGATTTGCCGGCGCCGTTCTCGCCAAGCAACGCGACGATTTCACCGGCGGCTACGTCGAAGCTGACGTCCTCGAGCGCGCTCACGCCGTTGAAGCGCTTGCCGACGCCGCGAACTTCGAGCACCGGAATACGCGGTGCTGCACGTGGCTCGGCCGCGTGTTGCATCGTTGCAGACATGTCTCACTCCATCAATTAGGCCGTTGGCCGAATTTAGTGTTTGTCACACCGCTTTTTTGTTTTTACTATTATTGGACGACACGTTCGCGGCCGCCCACCGAAAACCGGCCAGCCCAACATCGAAAATCGGCCAGCGCGGAACGATATAAAAAGCGGAAGAACGGAGCGAGACACCATGAAAGAGAGCGACGAACTGATCGACTGGACCCTGCCGGAGGACGATCCCGTCAACCCGTTTCGATGCAGCGATCCGCTGCCGGAATGTGTCGAACGCGTGGAACCGGGCAAGGCGGTGATCGGCTCGCGCGGCGACCCGAAGAACAAGATCCTGTGCGTCGAGCAGGGGCGCCTGAAACTTGAAGGGCCGCACGGTGAGTGGTTGCTGCTGCCCGCGCATATGGTTTTTATTCCGCATAGCCGGCCATACCGGCTTTACACCAGCGCCGACGCGGTAGTGGTCGTGACCCACCTTGGCGCGCAGCATACGGTGTGGCAGCACGAAGGCTGCTGGGCGGCACCGGTTAGCGGGCTGGCGCGCGAGATGTTCGCTTATGCGCTGCGGTGGGACCGTGAACGCGCCGCCGATGACACCATCGCCAACGCCTATTTCCAGGCGCTCGGCCTTTTGTGCAAGGACTGGTTCGAGTGCTCGCGCATGATGTGGATTCCGTTTGGCGAGTCGCCCGCGCTTAAGCGCGCCATCGCTTATACGCGTACGCGGCTGGACTCGGCGACTATCGAACTGGCGGCGCAAGCGGCCGGCACGTCGGTGCGCACGCTACGTCGATACTTCCAGGACGAGCTGGGAATGAGCTGGCGCCGCTTCTTGCAGGAATTGCGCATGGCGCGCGCGATTGAACTGATGACGCGCAAACGTCTGTCCGTCACACAAACCGCGCTGGAAGTGGGCTTCAATAGCGTAGCCGCTTTTTCGCTGGCCTTTTCTTCGTTCACAGGGAAGACACCAAGCTCGTATACACGCGACTTCCTGAATGAAACGTTCATTCCGAACAATGCAATGGGCAGTCGTATTGAGAGCGAGGTTTAGCGCCAGGGTTCAGCGCTTTTCCGCATCGCCATTGGGCTCCGGATCGTTTTCCCCGATGTGATAGGCCCGTGGACGAATACGCGCTTCGAGTTCGCTGTTCATTTGCATTTCTCCTAGGGGAAAGCACCCGGCAATTTGCCGTGCATGGCGCAGGGCGCGAGAACCGGCATCGACGCTACGCGATATAAGCCGCACTTTCCGATACCTGTTCGTATCTGACTCACTACGCTGCCCCGCATTAAACCGGGGACGCGGCCCGCATCGTAACGGGTCATGACTGCATCGGCGCGCGTGTATCCGTCGTCCGTGACAAGGAGGCGTCTCGCTCGGCAAGATCGGGACGATGGGCGATAGCCCGCGTCATGTCCCTTGCACGTCCCTCAGATCAGCGCTGATCGTCGTCATTCGTCATCTCCGCCACGATGGAACCATGGTTGATGATCGCCACCAGTGAAATTCCGCCGATCATATTGCCGATCAAGGTTGGCGCAAAAAAGTTGAGCAGATAGTCCTGCACGCTTGCTGCACCCGCCATCACGCTGTAGCTCGCTTCGACCGAACCGGCGATCACATGTGACAGCTTGCTCAACGCGACCACATACGTGATCAGTAAAATCGTCACTAGCCGGGCCGAACGCGCGCTCGGCAGCAGCCAGACCATCAACGCGATCAACCAGCCGGCAAACACTGCGCGCACGACCGTCACCATGAAGGTGCCGGAAAAAGGTTGCTTGCCTAAAACGCCCAGGGCCGTGACGACATCATCGGTAAAGACGCCCGGGATTTGAAGCATGGCCGCGAATATCAACGTGCCTGCGATGTTCCCGAATAGCACGAGTCCCCAAAGCCGGCCAGTCTTCGCAACGGTCGTCACGTCGCGCCGCGTCAAGACCGGAAGCACAGCGCTCAGGGTGCTTTCCGTAAACAATTGCTGCTGGCCAAGAACGACGATGACGAATCCGACCGTGTAGCCGAAAGAAGCGACGAGAGCCCGCCAAGGGGTATCGGGCAAAGAGCTTTCAATTACAGCCTGCGTCAAGAAGGAGAATCCCATCGATAGCCCGGCGGCCAGCGCAGACATAATGAGCGCGCCGGCCGTTCGCTCCATGGCCGCCTCGCCTTCTTCCCTGACGACTTCGTGGATTACCAGGGCACGTGGGGAGGCATGTTGCGCGGCCTGTTTTTGTTCCCCGTCATCGAGATGAGGGGAGCTGGAGCCAGCATCGGGACCGGGCATGATTCGATATCCTTGGGTTGTGACTCGTCACCGGACGTCGAAGTCTCCGTGGACTTGTTCACAACCCTGCACAATAAATGCCTGCCCCCTTCTCGGCTAAGCGGAACTGCCATTCCTCGCGCGACGCATACGCTTGAGTGGCCCGGTTCGATCCACGTTGGCGCACGCTGCCGAAATAATCCCAGAATGTATAAACTCGTTCATCGCCATAGATGCGACGAAATGCAGGCGCCAAAAGATACCAACGAGCGATTGAGGTTGAGCCCGGGGCATGACAGCGACGTCGAGCTGCGTTACACAGCGATGAACCTCGCCCACCGCTGTTCCCGTCCGCTACGGGCTTCGCTAACGAATGGGAACGCAGTTGCCGGACTTAACCCTGTCCGCTCACGCGGTCGATTTCCTTGAGAAGATCAGCCAGCGATTGCTTGCATTCCAGAGCGTCCGGAGTACCCGCGCGCAGTGCCGACAATGCGCGATCACATAGATCGCCGAGACGACCCCGACCATGCCGGGGATCTGGCGGATATACGCGAGCGGCACAGGGTCCGTGTCGCCATATCAACGAAAGGTCATTTTCACGATCCTTGAAATTCAGACAACCGCAGGCCTATTTTGAAGTCACCCGAAGCCTTCTGTTGCATTGATGTTCAAGCCGTACTTTTAGCTTTTTATCCAGCTGGGTTAGCCGTTCACGCAGCAATCTAACCTCTCCTTCACTGATACCGCGCAACGTAATCCGCTGATCGAGCACGGTGCCCCTGCGGGTGATCGTCCAACTTTCGATCGCGTCCTGATCGTCCTTGATACAACCCAATACTGACGTGACCGCATCCAGATCCGGAGATGAAGTGACGTGTAAAGTATGGGTCAATTCCAGTCCGGGCAGCCATTCTTCAAAGCTGCTTTCAAAGCTGCCTTCAAATCGCGAACTGGAAGATGGCGAGAACGCGTACGGCATGGCTGCTCCAGAAAAGATAAGCGATCCGGCGCATCATGCCCACCGCTTCGTGACCGCTAAATGCTTGATAGTTACACTGTCCAGTCGAGAATCACCTTGCCGCTTTCGCCTGAAAGCATCGTCGCGAATGCCTGCTTGTAGTCGTCGACGGCAAAGCGATGCGTGAGGATCGGTGATAGATCGAGGCCGCTTTGCAGCATCGCGACCATCTTGTACCAGGTCTCGAACATCTCGCGGCCGTAGATTCCCTTGATCTCCAGCCCCTTGAAAATTACCTGAGTCCAGTCGATGGCGGTTTGCGGCGGCGGAATACCCAACAGCGCAATTTTCCCGCCATGATTGATTGCTTCGAGCATGCTCGTGAACGCACTCGGCACACCCGACATTTCCAGACCAACATCAAAGCCTTCGGTCATGTGCAGATCTTCCATCACGTCGCGCAACGATTCACGCGACACGTTCACCGCGCGCGTCGCGCCCATCTTGCGCGCGAGTTCCAGACGATAGTCGTTGACATCGGTAATGACGACGTTGCGCGCACCGACGTGTTTTGCAATCGCGACCGCCATGATGCCGATCGGCCCCGCGCCCGTGATCAATACATCCTCGCCGACCAGATTGAACGACAGGGCGGTATGCGTTGCGTTGCCGAACGGATCGAAGATCGCGGCGAGGTCATCGGAGATATCGGCTGGAATCTTGAACGCGTTGAACGCGGGAATCACCAGGAACTCGGCGAACGCGCCTTCCCGATTCACACCCACGCCGACCGTATTGCGGCACAGGTGGCGGCGCCCCGCGCGGCAGTTGCGACAGAAGCCGCAGGTGATGTGGCCTTCCCCCGACACACGGTCGCCGATCGCAAAGCCGCGCACTTCCTGCCCCATGCCAACGATCTCGCCCACATATTCATGCCCGACATGCATCGGCACGGGAATCGTTTTTTGCGCCCACTCGTCCCATTTCCAGATGTGGATGTCGGTGCCGCAAATCGCCGTGCGGGTGATACGAATCATCACATCGTTATGGCCGATTTCAGGCTTGGCAACATCCGTCATGGTCAGGCCCGGTGCACGTTCGAGTTTGGCCAGTGCTTTCATGTTCGTCCTCTCTCAGATAATGCCAAGCGACCGGCCGACACGCGCGAAGGCGTCGACGGTGAAGTCGATCTGTTCGGGTGTGTGCGCAGCGCTCATTTGCGTTCGGATGCGAGCGCGTCCCTTCGGAACCACGGGAAACGAGAAACCGATCACGTAGACGCCTTCTTTGAGCAGCGCATCGGCCATGCGCGATGCCAATTGCGCGTCGCCAAGCATGACCGGGATGATCGGGTGTTCGCCGGGAACAAGCGTGAAACCGAGTTCGCTCATGGCCGTGCGAAAACGCGCGCTGTTTTCCCGCACGCGTTGGCGCAGTGCAGCGCCTTCTTCGCTCGCCAGCAACTCGAGCACCTTGAGTGTCGCGGCCGCGATACTCGGCGCGAGCGTGTTCGAAAACAGATACGGGCGCGAGCGCTGACGCAGCAGTTCGATCACTTCCTTGCGCGCAGCGACATAACCGCCCGACGCGCCGCCCAGCGCCTTGCCAAGCGTGCCTGTAATGATATCGACGCGCGACATCACACCGCAATGCTCGGGCGTGCCGCGGCCACGCTCGCCGATAAACCCGACAGCATGCGAGTCATCGACCATCACGAGTGCGCCGTAGCGGTCGGCCAGATCGCAGATACCGGCGAGATTGGCGATGATCCCGTCCATTGAAAATACGCCGTCAGTCGCGATCATCTTGAAGCGCGCGCCGGCGGCGTCCGCTTCGCGCAACCGGGCTTCGAGATCCGCCAGATCGTTGTTCTTGTATCGATATCGCTTCGCCTTCGACAAACGCACGCCGTCGATAATGCTCGCGTGATTCAGTTCGTCGCTGATGATCGCGTCGGATTCATCAAGCAGGGTTTCGAACAGGCCGCCATTGGCGTCAAAACAGCTGGAGTACAGAATGCAGTCGTCGGTTTGCAGGAACCCCGCGATAGCCTGCTCCAGCTCCTTGTGAACCGTCTGCGTGCCGCAAATGAACCGCACCGACGCCATGCCGAAACCGTCACGGTCCAGCCCTTGTTTGGCTGCCTCGATGAGGCGCGCGTCGTCGGCGAGACCAAGATAGTTATTCGCGCAGAAGTTCAGCAGGTTCATGCCGTCCGCGAGGCGCACGCCAGCCGATTGCGGACTCGCAATGACCCGCTCGGACTTGTAGAAGCCATTGGCGCGAATCTGCTCGATCGTGCCGCGCAGATGGCTGAGATAACGGTCTCGCATGAAGCAGGCTCCTGAATAGAGTCGCACCCGCCACCTGCTATAGTGGCTTAACGATGAAATCGAAATATTTCGTTATATCGAACATATATCCTATATATCGAACAACTTTAAACGATAGGTCAAGAAATGGCAAGTTCCGGAATCCGGCGCGGGGCAAAGAGCGCTGTCGCTACACCCCTCCCTTCCGCAGCAGCACCGCCACGTGTGGGCGAGCAGATTGCCCGATTGCGTAGCGAGCGCGGCATGACGCTCGACGATTTATCGCGGTCGGCGGGTGTGTCTAAATCGATGCTCTCCGAAATCGAGCGCGACAAGGCGAATCCGACCATCGCAGTTGCGTGGCGCCTGACCAACGCGCTTGGCGTGAGCCTCGACTATCTGTTCGCGCAGCAGAAGGCGCCTGAGACAATTGCCGTGGCGGGCCCGCACGATATCCCGACGCTGAGCGGCCACGAGGGCAAGTATCAGTTGCGCATCTGGGGGCCGATCGAGCTCGCCGGAAAATTCGAATGGTATGAGTTGTTGTTGCAGCCGGGCGGCGCGCTCGTGTCGAATGCGCACGAACCGGGAACCCGCGAGCACTTGACAGTGCTGCAGGGATCAATCGAGATTGAGGCGGCGGGTGCCACAAAACGTTTGAAGACGGCCGATACCGCCCGCTACGTGGCCGATGAACCTCACGTCATCCGCAATGCCGGAAAGACCGAGGCGAAGGCGCTTTTGGTGGTCATCCACGGATGAACGGAGCACCGGCAGTTGATTCGGCTGTCAATTTGAACATTCACCATTCTGCTCATGCAGACGCACGAACAATCGTGCCCGCGCGGGGCAGATGTTCAATCAATTTTTGCCCGCGATGGGTGATGCGCCAGTCGCAGCAATGCTTAGGTTAACGAAATATAGGCGCTGGATATATCGCCAAGCGTCGCTATTCCATCTCTATCATCGGAGTTGCCACTCGCGTTGACGCCGTGGCCGTTGATCGTTCATGCAGAATACATAGCCGCGTATGACGCGCATCCGTCGCCATCCGCGATGAGTCAAATATCGCGGCAAGGCAATTACGCGATGGCCGTTACCCGCGCAATTGCAATTAACGCACTCGCGTAGCCGATCAAAACGCGGTCCTACATTTTCGGCAACGAGAGAAGGCTCCCCCGCCCTCCCCACTCATTCGCCGATCCACGCGACAGAACAACTCTTAGCAGACTTCCTCAGCCTGGCGCACGCGCGGCAGCATGCGGTCGAACTCGCGCTTGACGATGCCGTAGCATTCGCAC
>NZ_LMUF01000034.1:0-15951 GCF_009766085.1 Burkholderia sp. S171
ATATAAAGCTGCAACCTCCTGTTGCGTTACATGCTCGAAACCCTGGCGCAAACGGGGACGTTCATATAAAAGAAATGACGGGCGGCCACGCACAGTGGCTAACAGTGATAAAGAGAATATCCGACTCACGCAGACCACTAACGCTGAGAGCAGCAACCCGGCATTGACCCCGACCATCAACCCCAGACCCTGCCCCCCGGCCCAGACCGCCCAAACCCCACCAAACAGAACCCCGAGTGCGAACGATCCCCTTACGCGGCCTTCAACATCCCATGCGGATCAATCACGAACTTGCGCGGCGCGCCACCATCAAATTGCCGATACCCATCCGGCGCCTGATCAAGCGTCACCACCGACACATTAACAATATCCGCAATCGGCAGGCGATCCCACAAAATGGCTTGCATCAGGTTCTGGTTGTACTTCACAACCGGTGTCTGCCCCGTGAAAAACGAATGCGATTTCGCCCAGCCCAAGCCGAATCGAATGCTCAGCGCACCCTTCTTCGCGGCCGCGTCGGCGGCACCTGGATCGTCGGTGACATAGAGGCCCGGAATCCCGATCGCACCCGCTACCCGCGTGATTTCCATCAGCGAGTTCAGCACCGTGGCAGGCGCTTCCTGATGGCTTCCGCTGCTGCCGTGACCATGCGCCTCGAAGCCAACGCAATCGACCGCACAATCCACTTCCGGCGTGCCGAGAATCGCCGCGATCTGGTCGGCGAGCGATGCATCCTTCGATAGATCTACGGTCTCGAATCCCACCTTGCGCGCGTGCGCGAGGCGCTCTTCGTTCATGTCACCGACAATCGTGCAAGCCGCACCCAGCAACCGAGCAGACGCCGCCGCGGCCATTCCGACCGGTCCCGCGCCTGCGATATACACAGTCGAACCCGGCTTCACGCCCGCCATCACGGCGCCGTGATAACCCGTCGGCAGGATGTCGGAGAGGCACGTGAGATCGCGGATCTTCGACATCGCCTGGTCGCGGTCCGGAAACTTCAGAAGGTTGAAGTCGGCGTACGGGACCATCACGTATTCGGCCTGGCCGCCAATCCAGCCGCCCATGTCCACGTAACCATACGCGCCGCCCGGGCGTGACGGATTGACGTTCAGGCATACGCCCGTGTTCTGCGCCTTGCAGGTCGGGCAGCGGCCGCACGCCACGTTGAACGGCACGGAAACCAGATCGCCAATCCTGAGTGTTTCCACGTCGCGCCCAAGCTCAATCACCTCGCCGGTAATCTCATGCCCGAGCACAAGGCCGACCTGAGCCGTCGTGCGGCCTCGCACCATATGCTGATCCGACCCGCAAATATTCGTTGTAACCACTTTAAGAATCACGCCGTGACCGATCTGCCGGCCGCGTGGATCGACCATCTTAGGATAGTCGATGGATTGCACTTCAACCTTGCCCTGCCCCAGATATACGACGCCGCGATTACTGCTCATTGCCTGTCTCCTTGTCTCATGGACGATTTGCACGGCAAAACACAACCATGCACCGCCTAACGAGCGTAGTCCTGTGCCGCACCACCGACGCGCATCGAACGCGACATGGGTTTGGCAGAAACCGACATGGCAGTTTTATATTGATTGACCAATCAATATAAAATACCTAGGATTCAACCTGGTTTTCCTGAAGCGCTACTTGGATAGAACCCATGCCCAAGCTTGGAATGCGCGAAATCCGCCGGGCGCAATTGATCGACGCCACGCTGCTTTCCATCGACCATGCCGGTCTTGCCGGCACGACGCTGGCGTCAGTTGCGCAGCGCGCGAGCATTTCCACGGGTATCGTCAGTCATTATTTCGGCGACAAGGACAGCTTGCTCGAAGCCACCATGCGCCATGTGCTGCGCGACCTGTGGAACGCGACATCGCGCAGACGCCGGGTCGCGAAAGACGAACCGCGAGCGCGTTTGCGTGCAGTGGTGGCGGCGAACTTCGATGCCGCGCAAGTCAGCAATCCGGTGATGAAGACGTGGCTCGCGTTCTGGTCGGAGAGCATGCACAAACCGCAATTGCGGCGGCTGCAGAACGTCAACACGCGTCGTCTGTATTCCAATTTGTGCGCCGATTTTTCGAAGGCGCTGCCCCGCGCTGCTGCTCGTCGCGCCGCAAGCGGACTGGCTGCATTGATCGACGGCCTGTGGTTGCGGGGCGCGCTGTCAGGCGAACCTTTCGATACGAAAGCGGCCATGCGTCTGGCCAACGATTACATCGACCTCGTGCTTGATACAAGCGACACACGCGGCCGGACCCTCACTTAAAGGATTACGCCATGCCCGTTTTCGAATTGCAGCGTTTGTACATCGGCGGCGCTTACGTCGACGCCACCAGCGGCGAAACCTTTGACACGCTCGATCCTGCGACGGGCGAAACGCTGGCAAGCGTTCAACAGGCAAGCGCAGCGGATGTCGATCGCGCCGTGCGGTCGGCGCGCGAAGGCCAGCGCGAATGGGCCGCGATGACCGCGATGCAACGCTCGCGCATCCTGCGTCGCGCGGTGGATATCCTGCGTGAACGCAACGACGAACTTGCCGCGCTCGAAACCCGCGATACCGGCAAGCCGATTGCCGAAACGCGCGCCGTGGACATTGCCACTGGCGCCGATGTCATCGAGTACTACGCCGGGCTTGCAACGGCCATAGAAGGTCAGCAGATCCCGCTGCGCGCGAGCTCGTTTGTCTACACGCGACGCGAACCGCTTGGCGTATGTGCGGGCATCGGTGCGTGGAATTATCCGATCCAGATCGCCTGCTGGAAGTCGGCCCCCGCCCTCGCCGCGGGCAACGCGATGATCTTCAAGCCCAGCGAAATCACGCCGCTCAGCACGTTGAAACTCGCTGAGATCTACTCAGAAGCCGGTGTCCCCGCAGGCGTGTTCAACGTCGTGCAGGGCGATGGCCGTGTGGGCGCGTTGCTTGCCGCGCATCCGGACATCGCGAAGATCTCGTTTACGGGCGGTGTGGAGACGGGCAAGAAAGTCATGTCGATGGCCGGCGGTTCATCGCTGAAAGAAGTGACGATGGAACTGGGCGGCAAGTCCCCGCTCGTCATTTTCGACGACGCTAATCTCGAGCGCGCCGCCGACATTGCAATGAGCGCCAACTTCTTCAGCTCCGGCCAAGTCTGCACGAACGGCACGCGTGTATTCGTGCAACGACCGGTGTATGAGCGCTTCGAAGCACTCTTGCTCGAGCGTGTGAAGCGCATTCGAGTGGGTTCGCCAACGGATACCAACACCAACTTCGGCCCGCTCGTCAGCGCGGCGCAATTGCATAAAGTCTTGGGTTTCATAGAAAGCGGTAAGCAAGAAGGTGCACGGCTGATCGCGGGTGGATCGCGGATCGTGCATGACGCGTTCGCTCAAGGGCAATACGTCGAGCCGACCGTCTTCGCTGATTGCCGCGACGACATGCGCATTGTGCGCGAAGAGATTTTTGGCCCGGTCATGAGCATCCTCGTGTTTGACGAGGAATCCGAAGTGATTGAACGCGCCAACGCGACCGAATACGGCCTCGCCGCTGGCGTAGTCACGGAAAATCTGGCGCGTGCGCATCGCGTGATTCATGCGCTGCAAGCCGGTATCTGCTGGATCAATACGTGGGGCGAGTCGCCGGCTGAAATGCCCGTGGGCGGATACAAGCAATCGGGCGTAGGCCGCGAAAACGGCATCACCACGCTTGAGCACTACACGAGCATCAAGTCCGTGCAGGTCGAGCTGGGTCCCTACCAGCCCGTATTCTAAGAACTAAGGAGCCAAGCGATGAGCGCGAACGAGTTCGACTACATCGTCGTGGGCGCGGGGTCGGCGGGCAACGTGCTCGCCTCGCGTCTCACCGAAGACCCTGACGTCACCGTGCTGCTGCTTGAAGCAGGCGGTCCGGACTATCGCTTCGATTTCCGTACACAGATGCCAGCCGCCCTGGCGTTTCCGCTGCAAGGAAGACGCTATAACTGGGCTTACGAAACCGATCCCGAACCGCACATGGACAATCGCCGCATGGAATGCGGCCGCGGCAAGGGACTGGGCGGGTCGTCGCTGATCAACGGCATGTGTTATATCCGCGGGAATGCGCTCGACTACGACGGTTGGGCCGAACGAAAAGGCCTTGAAAACTGGACCTATTCCGATTGCCTGCCGTATTTCCGCAAAGCCGAAACACGCGATGCCGGACCAAACCCGTATCACGGCGGTGACGGTCCGGTGCACGTGACGACCTCGAAGCCCGGCAACAATCCGTTGTTTGCCGCGATGGTCGAAGCCGGCGTACAAGCAGGCTATCCGCGTACCGATGACCTCAATGGATACAGCCAGGAAGGTTTCGGCCCGATGGACCGGACCGTGACGCCGAAAGGTCGCCGCTCCAGCACCGCACGCGGATATCTCGACCGCGCGAAAGGCCGGCCGAATCTCACGATCGTCACGCATGCCGTCACGGATCGCATCTTGTTCGCCGGGAAAAAAGCCATTGGCGTGGCCTATTTACACAGTGGCGAACGTGTCACTGCGCATGTGCGCCGCGAGGTGCTGGTGTGCAGCGGCGCGATTGCATCGCCGCAATTACTGCAGCGTTCGGGCGTCGGCCGATCGACATGGCTGCGGGAACTCGACGTCCCGTTAGTGCATGACTTGCCCGGCGTCGGTGAGAATCTCCAGGACCATCTGGAGATGTACATGCAATACGAATGCCTTGAGCCCGTGTCGCTTTATCCTGCGCTGCAATGGTGGAACCAGCCGCAGATCGGGCTTGAATGGATGTTGAACGGTACGGGCATTGGCGCGAGCAATCAGTTCGAGGCGGGCGGCTTTATACGCACGCGCGACGACGACCTGTGGCCCAACATTCAATATCACTTCCTGCCCGTCGCCATCAACTACAACGGCTCAAACCCGATCAAGATGCATGGCTTCCAGGCGCATGTGGGTTCCATGCGATCGCCAAGCCGCGGGCGCGTCAAGCTGAAGTCACGCGATCCCAACGCGCACCCGAGCATCCTGTTCAACTACATGTCGGACCCGCTCGACTGGCGTGAATTCCGCGACGCTATCCGCATCACGCGGGAAATCATGCATCAGCCGGCGCTCGCGAAATATCGTGGACGAGAGTTGCATCCGGGTGCGGATCTCACCACGGACGATCAACTCGACACGTTCGTGCGGCAACGTGCAGAGACCGCTTTCCATCCGTCGTGTTCGTGCAAGATGGGCTACGACGACATGGCCGTAGTCGACAACGAGGGCCGCGTGCACGGGCTCGAATCGCTTCGCGTGGTGGACGCGTCGATCATGCCGCTGATCGTGACCGGCAACCTGAATGCACCAACGATCATGCTGGCCGAAAAGATTGCGGACAAGATCCGCGGGCGTGAGACGTTAGCGCGTGTTGATACGCCGTATTTTGTCGCGCACGGTGCTAAGGCACGTAAGACGGAAACCGTCGCGGTTGTGTAATGAGTGAGTAACGCGTGTTTGGGCATCCCGGCTTAGCGGCCGCGATGCCCTTTTCGTTTTATTTTCGTTTAAATCCGCTGAATCGACTATGAGCGCGGAGACCAGGTCACCCCTCGAGCCGGGAACGCGCCGCCATTGCTATGCGTGCGATCGTCTCGGTGCTTAAGCGCTCCGCCACCTTGTGAACATACTCATGATGGCGCGGCTCGAGCGGCGCACCGAGATACTGCGCATGCAGATAGCGGATCAACGCAATTCGCCGATGTCCAAGCGCCACGCTGCGATCAAGCAACGCGAGCGCTGCATGAGGATCATGCTGCTCGCATGCACGTTGTGAGAGTCCGGCGGTTTGAACGCGCGTCGACGTCATGGCCGTTTCAGCGCGTGATTTTCGTGTGCGCCGAATGCGTCGTCTGCACTGTACGCGCCGTCTGCAATCCAGCAGACGCTCGCCATGCATCGAAATCCGCACGATGCCAGTCAAGTTCAACGCCCACGCGCCGCGTGCCTTCGCGAATCTTTGGCTTATAGAGCAGCAGCGTCAGCGCATCGAGCGCGGGCCATTGCGTGAACGACAGCGCCGCTATCTCCACCGCCAGCGTTTCGAGTAAGCGCGTATGCGGCTTGCTCTCCAGATAGCCCGAAACGCCTTCGCACCAAGCCTCGTAATCGATCAACTCGTGCGCATTGTCCTCGGCCGGCACGCCCCGATAATGCAGGCTCGCGTCAATAGCAACGGGCTGCGGCGCCAGATGCTCCTGCGCGTACAAACCAACGCGCGTAGGCGCCACCAGCTCATCGACAACAATGCGCCAGCCGCGTCCACCCGGGCTTGATGTTTCGATGGTTTCGAATGGTTCGTACGGTTTCACGACATCAGCGGCTCGGCCGCATCAAGCATCATCTTCACGAAGTAGTCCGCAAAGCTGCGGCGGATTACGAGGTCGAAGCTATCGTCACCGGTCGGCAGCACCGTCACGGACGCCTTGAAGTAATGGCTCTGCGCGCACTGGCCAACGCCGAACAATTGCGGATGCAGGTCCAGCGGACAACCGCGCGCGAGTACGTCACGCGTGCGCGTGCCACTGATTGCGAGCATGGTGTAACCGCTGCCAATATCGACGGCGGCTGCGAACAATCCCTTGAACGCCTCGCGCAATCGGGCTTCCATCGGTGCCGCCTGCGTCGCGGAATGTGCAGCGGCTGAGCGCACAAGCCACTCGTCGGGACCGAGCCACATCAGGTCGTAGCCATTGCCCGTCGCCGTCGTATTCGCCTTCTCAGGCGGCTTGCAACCAATCACGCTTTCTACCGCCGCAACAAACGCGGCATCGCGCAGGTCACCGCGCAGATTGACCAATTCCAGGAACGGCCGCTCGACAAGACGAAACGCCTTCGATGCACTCGCCTGATGTTTTTTCAGCAGGCCATCCACGCCCACGAGCGGCGATTCCTGCCACACGCCCTGCCCGATTGCGCGATCCACGACCGTCTGGTTGCTTCTGTTTTCATTCCACATGTTGACGTGCTCCTTCGCTGTCGTAGAACACCGAGCTGGTGATTTTTGCCGGCATCTGTTTGCCGCCCGCGAGCGGGATCATCACCGACTCGCCGATCTTGTCGAGACCGCCCTTGATGACGGCCATCGCGATCGAGCGCTTTAAAATAGGGCTGAAATAGCTGGATGTGACGTGACCGAGCATGGGCGCAGTGTCGCCTGTGAACGGACCCGGCACGATCTGCGAGCCTTCCGGAATCACGAACGACGCATCGTCGGCCAGCAAACCGACGAGTTGCTTGCGCCCCGCCTTCGCCGTATCCGAACGCGTCAGCGAACGCTTGCCGAGGAAGTCCTTCGACTTCGCAACCAGTCCACCCATGCCGAGGTCGTACGGTGTCATCGAACCATCGGTATCCTGCCCGACGATGATGTAACCCTTCTCCGCCCGCAGCACGTGCATGGTTTCCGTGCCGTACGGCGTGATGTCGAACTCGGCGCCAGCGGCCATCAGCGCCTCCCACACAGCACGCCCAACGTTCGCCGGCACGTTGACTTCATAAGCGAGTTCGCCGGAGAAGCTGATCCGCATCACACGCGACGCCGCGCCAGCTACCGTCCCTTCGCGATAACTCATGAACGGGAAAGCGGCGTTCGCAAAGTCAATATCGCGGCATACCTTTTGCAGCACCTTGCGGCTGTTCGGGCCGACAACGGCGAAGGTCGCCCAGTGATCGGTTACCGATGCCAACCGTACCCGCATGTCAGGCCACTCGGTTTGCAGCCAGCGCTCGAGCCACGTCAGCACGCGTGCCGCGCCGCCGGTCGTGGTCGTCATCATGTAGTGCTGGTCGGCGAGGCGCACGGTCACGCCGTCATCGAAGATCATGCCGTTTTCATCGAGCATCAGGCCGTAGCGGCACTTGCCCACTTCCAGCTTGCTCCACGGGTTCGTGTAGACCCAGTTAAGCAGCTTCGCGGCATCGGGACCCTGGATGTCGATCTTGCCGAGCGTCGATGCATCGAGAATGCCCACGCTGGTGCGCGTAGCCAGCGACTCACGTGCGACCGCCGCGTGCATGCCTTCACCGTTCTTCGGGAAGTACCACGGCCGTTTCCAGTTGCCAACGTCCTCGAACTCCGCGCCGTTTTCCACATGCCATTCGTGCACGGCGGTCTTGCGGACCGGATCGAGGAACTCGCCCAGTTCGCGGCCGGCAAATGTGCCAAACGTGACCGGCGTGTAGTTCGGTCGGAAGGTCGTAGTGCCTGTTTCGGGGATGGTCTTGTTCAGCGCCTGAGCAAGAATCGCCATGCCGTTGATGTTGCCGAGCTTGCCCTGATCCGTGCCGAAGCCCATCGCGGTGTAACGCTTCACGTGCTCAACCGATTCGAACCCCTCACGCGCAGCAAGGAAAATATCGGCGGCGGAGACGTCGTTTTGGTAATCGATAAATTGCTTAGGACCCCGTGTCGCCAGATCACGGCCACCGACGAGCCACAACGGCATGAGCGGTGCCTCGCTGACTTCGGCCACTTGCACAGGTGTCGGACGCGCAACGATCAAACCTGCGGCGCGCGCAGCGTCCACACCGGCATCGACCGCGAAACGGATCGCACGGGCGAGCGTGAATTCGCCAGCACACCCGCCGATGCTGCTCTCGGCCTGCATCGCTTTGCCGGGTACGAAGCAGGTCTTTTCGTCGTGCCAGTGCGCCTTGCCGCCGGACTGCGCGAACAAGTGCAGGATCGGGCTCCAGCCGCCGGACGCAGCGAGCAGGTCGCATGACAGGTCCGCCTGCTTCACGCCAACCGTGCCGTTCGAGTAGGCGCTGACTTCAACCGACGCCACGCGCAACTTGCCATGCGCCACCGTGACGACCGATCCATTCAGGACCTTCACGCCATAGCGTTTGGCCTGGCCCTGCAACGCGCCCTTGTCGTCGGCGAGACGCGGGTCCACTACCGTCACTTGCGCGCCTGCTGCCTTCAGATCCAGCGCGCATTGATAGCCGCTGTCGTTGTTCGTGAAGACCACCGCATTGCGTCCGGGCAGCACAGCATAGCGATGCAAATACGACGATACCGCCGACGCCAGCATTACGCCCGGCAGATCATTGTTGCCGAACACTATCGGCCGTTCCTGCGCGCCGGTGGCGAGAATGACGCGCTTGGCGCGCACTTTCCACAGTAATTCCCGCGTGCCTTTACGCATTGATACCGGCAAATGCTCGGTCAAGCGCTGCGTGATGGTCACGAGGTTGTGATCCTGATAACCGAACGCCGTGCTGCGGGACAGGATCTTCACATCCGGCATCTTGCGCAGTTCGGCTTCAATTTTTTGCGCCCATTTCAGGCCCGGCGCGCCATCGATTTCCGATCGATACGACAGCAACGAGCCGCCGAGTTCCGGCTGGTCATCGACGAGAATCACCCGTGCACCCGACAAACCCGCCGCATGCGCCGCAGCAAGACCCGAAGGGCCGGCTCCGACCACGAGCACGTCGCAATGCGCGAAGCACTTGTCGTAGCGATCCGCATCCACGTGTTCCGGCGCTCGGCCGAGACCCGCTGCATCGCGGATCACTTCTTCGTATTTTGGCCAGAACTTACGCGGCCACATGAAGGTCTTGTAGTAGAAGCCCGCCGGAATAAACCGGGCGATCTTCTGGTTCACCGCCATGCGATCGTTCTCGATGCTCGGCTTGGCATTCACGCTCGTGGCCACCAGCCCTTGATACAACTCGATCTCGGTAGCGCGCGCATTCGGCACCGTATAAGCGCCGGTTTCAAGTTGAACGACGGCATTCGGTTCGGCTACATCGGCCGTGACAATGCCGCGCGGCCGGTGATATTTCCAGCTACGCGCCACGAAATGCACGCCGTTCGCGAGCAGGGCCGAGGCGAGCGTATCGCCCTGATGGCCCTGGTACGTCTTGCCGTTGAACGTGAACGTGAGCGAGATGGCGCGGTTGATGCGCCCGCCCGTGGCGAGTCGGTCTTTCTGGCTCATTTCGGTTGTCCTTCTTCTTTCTGTTCCATCACGGCGAGCGGCCGGGCGAACGTGTCATAGCCCTGGAATGCGTAGCTCACGGTGTCGCGTTGCGCCATGAACCAGCGGCGGCAACCTTGCGTGTGCATCCATTGTTCACGATGCACGCCACGTGGGTTCTTCCGCATGAACAGGTAGTCGCCCCATTCTTTATCGGTGAGCTTTTCAGTGTCGAGCGGGCGCGCGATATCGGCTTCGCCGCCGCACGAGAATTCGCTTTCGGCGCGTGGCCCGCACCAGGGGCATTCAATCAGCAACATGTCTTTTCTCCGGATGCCGGTTAGTGGGCGACGGCTGCAGCGCCGTGTTCGTCGATCAGGTGACCCGTGTAGAAACGGTCGATGGAGAACGGCGCGTTCAACGCGTGGGGCTCGTCGTGCGCGATGGTATGGGCGTATGCCCAACCCGAACCCGGCGTCGCCTTGAAGCCACCCGTGCCCCAACCACAGTTGAAGTACAAACCCTTCACGTCCGTCTTGCTGATGATCGGGCATGCATCCGGCGACACATCCACAATCCCGCCCCACTGACGGTTCATGCGCACGCGCGAGAACACCGGGAACATCTCGACAATCGCCTCCAGCGTCCCTTCAATGATGTGAAAACTGCCGCGCTGACCGAAGCCCGTGTACTGATCGACACCTGCGCCAATCACCAGATCGCCTTTATCGGACTGGCTGATATACGCGTGCACCGCGTTCGACATCACCACCGTATTGACCACCGGCTTGATCGGTTCGGACACAAGCGCTTGCAACGGATGGCTTTCCAGGGGAAGGCGGATGCCGGCCATATCGGCAAGCGAGGAGGTGTTGCCAGCTGCGACTACCGCGACCTTCTTGGCCTTGATAAAACCCTTCGTGGTATCCACGCCGATCACCTGGCTGCCGTTACGGCGAATCCCCGTGACCTGGCAGTTCTGCACGATATCCACGCCGGCCTGATCCGCACCCCGCGCAAAACCCCACGCCACCGCGTCGTGACGGGCCACGCCGCCGCGACGCTGGATAGACGCACCCAACACCGGATAACGGCTATTCAGGTTGATGGTCGGCTCGATCTGCTTGATCTGTTCGGGGGTAAGAAATTCGGCATCGACGCCATTCAAGCGGTTCGCGTTCACTCGACGTTCAGTATCCCGAACGTCTTGCAGCGTATGCGCGAGGTTCATCACCCCCCGCTGGCTGAACATCACGTTGTAATTCAGGTCTTGCGAAAGCCCTTCCCACAACTGCATCGCTTTTTCGTACAGCGCCGCCGATTCGTCCCACAGATAATTCGAGCGCACGATAGTCGTGTTGCGCGCCGTATTGCCACCGCCGATCCAGCCTTTTTCCAGCACGGCGATGTTGCGCACGCCATGTTCCTTGGCCAGATAGTAGGCGGTCGCGAGACCATGCCCGCCGCCGCCGACGATCACCACGTCGTATTCCTGCTTGGGCTCCGGGCTTTTCCACTGGCGTTCCCAGTTCTCGTGATACGACATGCCGTTGCGCAACAGGCTGAATATCGAATAGCGGCTCATGGTGTTTCCTTAAACTTGTTGATGTCGCAAACCCGTTGCAAACGCGCTTGCAAGCTCTTTTGCAAAATCTAAAAAATCAGCACTCGATGACGTTCACGGCCAACCCGCCGCGTGACGTCTCCTTGTATTTCGTCTTCATGTCCGCGCCGGTTTCGCGCATGGTCTTGATCACGTTGTCGAGTGACACGTAGTGCGTACCGTCGCCCTTCATGGCCATGCGTGCGGCGTTGAGCGCCTTGATCGCGCCCATCGCATTGCGTTCTATGCACGGGATCTGCACGAGCCCGCCAACAGGGTCGCAGGTCATGCCGAGGTTGTGTTCCATGCCGATTTCGGCAGCGTTCTCGACCTGCGTCGGCGTGCCGCCCATGACGGCGGCAAGCGCTGCTGCGGCCATCGAACACGCCACGCCGACTTCACCCTGACAGCCGACTTCCGCGCCGGAAATAGACGCCGTTTCCTTGTAGATGATCCCGATAGCCGCAGCCGTCAGCAAGAACGTGACAATGCCCTCATCGGTCGAGTTGTGCATGAACTTCACGTAGTAATGCAGCACTGCGGGGATCACGCCGGCTGCGCCGTTCGTGGGCGCGGTGACCACGCGGCCACCGGCGGCGTTCTCCTCGTTCACGGCCATCGCGTAGAGGTTGACCCAGTCGAGCATGGAGAGCGGATCGCGCAACGACTCTTCCGAGTGCTTGCGCAACTGTGCGGAAAGGTCGGCAGCACGACGTTTCACATGCATCGGGCCGGGCAGTTCACCGCGTACCTTGCAGCCCCGTTCCACGCACGCCGCCATCACGCGCCAGATTGCGAGTAGACCGTCGCGCACTTCACGCTCCGAGCGCGATGCGCATTCGTTGCGCAGCGTAATTTCAGCGATCGATAACCCCGTCTCGCGGCACACGCGCATCAGGTCATCGCCGGTGCGGAACGGGTGGGGAACCTCGCCACCGGTTTGCACGCCGTTCACGCGCGTGCCCTCACTGTTGATCACGAAACCGCCGCCGACCGAGTAGTACTCTTTTTCAACGACGAGCTGGCCGTTTTCATCGAAGGCCTGGAAGCGCATGC
The DNA here is from genome assembly GCF_009766085.1 of Burkholderia sp. S171. Classification (GTDB taxonomy): domain Bacteria; phylum Pseudomonadota; class Gammaproteobacteria; order Burkholderiales; family Burkholderiaceae; genus Caballeronia. The sequence continues at coordinate 12,610 of NZ_LMUF01000034.1, forward strand.
CGTTCGGATGCACGACGCTCGACCCCGGCGCGCCCGGCATCAGCTTGCGAAAAAAGCCAATGTTCTCGCGCTCATCGAATTTAATCGGGTGCTTGCCGAGCAGGTTCAAGCTCTTGCACTCGCGGATCTCCCGCAGACGCGGTTCGATCGCATCCGGATCGATCGTGTCGGGGAGATTGCCTTCGAGTCCAAGCAGCACGGCTTTATCGGTACCGTGGCCCTTGCCGGTTGCGCCCAGCGAGCCGAACAAATCCACCCGCACGCGGCGCACGAACGCGAGCAGGTTTGCGTCCTCAATATGCGAGGCGAAGCGGCACGCTGCGATCATCGGGCCGACCGTATGTGAACTTGACGGACCGATGCCGATCTTGAACAGATCGAAAACGCTGACGTTCATGAGGTGCCTTGTGGGTGGACTGCATGGGATTTCACTAGGTAGCCATTGCACCGCACGCCAATTTCCGCTGATAGAACAAAAACGGCATGCACGTGGGATGGTGGCGTCAGTACGGCAACACAGGCCGGTGCCGAGGCGCTTTAGCGATGATCGGCGGCGAAAACTGGCAGGTAGTAGGTAGTGGCCCGAGTCACCCGGCGCCGTGGTGGCACGTCGCATGCTGAACAGGCTGTCGAGCAAGCTAGTGAGCGTCTGCTTGCCCGCTATCGACAACCTAGGGACGTCTCCTCCCCCGTCTTACAGAAAGGAAACCAGGCATGAAGCAATTCTCAATGACATGTGCGATCGGCGCCGTACTGTGCATCTCCAGCGCGGCTTTTGCCCAAACCAACCCGCCGAGCTCAAGCACAGGGTTGCAGGCGGGTGACAACGCTCAGACCACGAACCAGTCGGCGGGAACGACTGCGAATCCTGGCATGTCGCATCCGAAGAAGATGAAGCACACCAAGGCTTCATCAACGGGAAGCAAAGCCGGCATGGGTACCGCAACGCCGAGTGGCCCGGGAGCGCCGGTGAGCGCTAGCGGTTCGGGTAGTTAAGGGCGATACAACGCTTTTTGTTGATACGTGGGGTAATGCAACAAATCGGGCAGGAGCAGAGGCGGAAATCAGTGCGCAATATTTGCGTGTCGGCGGTTATACAACACTTTCAACGCAGGGTTTATTTACCCTTTCCGGGTTGAAGAATCGCTGCGATACACTGTGTCGGCATTCAAAATGCGCCCGAATTAACCAGCCATCAAACTCTCGCCCATCAGGTTCGCCCCATGAACAATGTTCTGAAGAAACTCCTCACAGCTTTCATCGTTGCGGCCGTTGTTGTGCCGGCAGTGTCGTACGCAAAAACGCCCCATCACCACAAGTACACGAAGGCTAAGCCCGTCAAGCACGTTGCGCATTAATCAGACTGCCAAATTGGTATTAGGCTTGTACTGAACCAGTCTTAATATATTAGAAATAGCCGGGCAAGAAGCTGGCTATCGGAAACGGCTTGCCCTCACTACGGCAAGCCGTTTCCCGTTCTGGATGACGTATGGGGCTTTTCAACAATTTTTCAACATCTAGAGCGCCGCGATGGTGCCGCAATATCCGCGTGAATTCCGGTATTTCGAACCGGTTAATGACGGTGATATGCTGATCGATTACCGGGTCGCCATGTCGCCCATCACCTATGGCCCGAATGACGGCTGCATATCAACGGCAAGTGCATGAATCCCGCTGACCTTCTTCCCGCTCAATCACCCGACACGGCGTCCAAACAACGCATCCGTTTTGGCATTGTGTTGCTGCCGAATTTCACGCTGACGGCGTTTTCCGGCTTCGTCGATTTATTGCGCCTGTCTGCTGATGAAGGCGATTTCAGCAAGCCGGTGCGCTGCTCGTGGAGCGTGATTGGTGAAACGCTTGCGCCCGTGCGCGCGAGTTGCGGCATCCAGATTACGCCGTGGGAAACCTTCGAGAACTCGGAGCCCTTCGACTACGTGGTGGTCGTGGGTGGCTTGCTGCATTCCGGTGCGGGCGCGAGCGATGCCACGCTGCAATTCATCCGCCGTGCCGCGACCACGGACGCCACGCTGGTCGGCATCTGCACGGGTGTGTTTTCCCTGATGCGGGCTGGCGTGCTGGAGGGTTATCGCATCTGTGTGAGCTGGTTTCACTACTGGGATTTCGTCGAGCGTTTTCCCGGCGTGAATGAGGAGATGCTCGTCGCCGACCGTTTGTTCGTGATGGACCACCGACGCATTACGTGTTCGGGCGGACGGGCATCGATAGACGTTGCGGCAGCAATCCTGCTGCGCCATTTCGAGGCCGCCACGGTGCAAAAGGCGTTGCGCATTTTGCTGGTGGACGACATGCAGAAGGGCAATGCGCCGCAGCCGCATCCGCCGGGGCTTGCGCCCGCCACGCATCCGAAAGTGAAGCGAGCGATCCTGCTGATGGAGCAGCATGTGGGGCGTTCCTTGACGCTCGATGAGCTTGCGCACAAGCTGGATTTATCGACGCGGCAGTTGGAGCGTTTGTTCAAGGCGGAGACTGGCAAGGCGCCGCAGGCCTATGCGAAGCAGGTTCGGTTGCGCACGGCTGCGTGGTTGCTGACGAGTTCGGACAAGACGGTGGCGGACATTGCATCGAGTTGCGGTTTTTCCGATGCATCGCATTTGGGGCGCGAGTTCAGGAAGCAGTTCGGGCTTCCGCCAATGATGTATCGGGACCAGCGTGGCACGGCAGCACCGGACGATGCAGCGAGCGTGGCGACGCACGACCTTGCCGCGGATTTTGATGAGACTTTTCCGGGGCGGGCGCGGGCGATTTAGGAAGGGTAGGTCGTTCGCACTGTTCGGGGGTTTAGGTTCTGAGGGTAGTGGTCGGGGGATAGGTTTTTGGCGTTAGCGGTCGGGGTCGGTGCCGGGTTGATGCTTTCGATGTTAGTGGTCTGCGAGAGTCGGATTTTCTCTTTATCACTGTTAGCCACTGTGCGTGGCGGCACGTCATTTCTTGGTCCTTAGCGACAAAGAAACGAAGCAAAGAAAACGCTTTTAACCACGCTACCCTAAGTGTCCACAGCGTGCAGTTTTGATTCATGGGTGCCCCAAAAGCACGGTGCTCGCAAGAGCACCGGATGTGTGAAACCCTCCTTCTCCGAACACAGGTTCTGACACGCTTCGCCACCAGTGATTGAACCCGCCCAAAGAGCACCCCGCGCTATCCGCGGACAACCTTCCTCCGAATTTGTACGCATGACGAACCACGCGGCAAACCCTCCAAGAAACGGCGCCTTAAAAACGCGTGGGGCCGTGCGGGTTGTTTGGCAAGGGTGCTTGCCCGAGAGCACTGGTGGCGAAGCGTGTCTATGTCAGGATTCGCGAGAAGGAGGGGTTCAAACAT
>NZ_LMUF01000034.1:15961-49170 GCF_009766085.1 Burkholderia sp. S171
GTGCTCTGGCGAGCACCGTGCTTTTGGGGCACCTATGAATCAAAACTGCACGCTGTGGACACTTAGGGTAGCGGGGGTTGAAAGCGTTTTCTTTGCTTCGTTTCTTTGTCGCTTTGGACAAAGAAATGACGTGCCGCCACGCACAGTGGCTAACAGTGATAAAGAGAATATCCGACTCACGCAGACCACTAACCCTGAAAGCAGCAACCCGGCATAGACCCCGACCATCCACGCCAGCAGACCCCTCGGTCCACCGGCGCGAGCAAACGTCACTGCGCTGCGACGTAAGCCTTCACAGCCGGCAATCCATCTTTGCCGTCAAACGTCTTCACGCCCGCCAGCCACTTATCCAGCACCGCCGGGTTCGCCTTCAACCACTGCTTCGCAGCGACATTCGGATCGGTCTTGTTCATGATCGGCGTCATCACGTGATTCTCGATGTCCGTCGAAAACCGCAGGTTATCGACCAGCTTCGCCACATTCGGGCATCGCGCAGCGTAATCCGGCGGCGTCACCGTCAACACCTTGGCCTCACCATAATTCGGCCCGAACACGTCATCACCACCACTCAGATAATCAATCTTCATTGAAACGTTCATCGGATGCGGTTCCCAACCGAGGAAAACAATCCACTTCTTCTCGCGAATCGCACGACCCACTTCCACCAGCATGCCGGCCTCACTCGACTCGACCATCTTGAACTTGCCCAGTCCATACTGATTCGAATCGATCATCTTCTTGATCAACGCATTGCCGTCATTACCCGGTTCAATACCGTAGATCTTGCCGTCGAGCTTGTCGAAGTTCTTGGCGATATCTGCGAACGACTTCAGGCCGCCGTTATATGCATAGTCCGGCACCGCCAGCGTGTATTTGGCCCCCGTCAGGTTAGGCGCCGTTAATACCTTGACCTGTCCTGCTTTCTGGAACGGCTCGACAATGGGGTCCATCGTCGGCGACCAGTAACCCAGGAACACGTCGATCTGCTTGTTCTTGATACCAGCAAAAGTAATCGGCACCGACGCAATCGTCTTCGTCGGTTTGTATCCGAGGCCTTGCAGCACGGTGGTCGCCAGACCCGTGGTCGCGGCTATATCGGTCCAGCCCACATCGGCGAAACGGACGTTCTGGCACGTGGCCGGATCAGCCGCAAACGCGCCGCCCGACATCGTGACATTCAGCAAGACAGCCAGCGCGCACGACGACGCGATTCCGTGAAGTTTCATGTTTTCTCCCTATTTTGGAAACTGCCAGACACGACGATGCCGCGCCCTAATGAGCGCACCACGTCTGAAAATGGATCATCAAGCCGTTTGTCTGCGCTCAATACTCGGCGCGTGGCCGAACTGCGCGCGGTATGCCTTGCTGAAATGACACGGCGAATGAAAGCCGCACACGGCCGTCACACGCGAGATCGAAGCATCGGTATTACGCAGCAGCTCTCGCGCCCGCCGTAGCCTCAACGTGAGGTAATAATGCGTCGGCGATACACTCAGGAACATCTTGAACATGCGCTGCAAATGACGCTGCGAAAGCTTCACCAGCCTCGCCAGTTCTTCAAGCGACAAAGGCTCTTCAATGTTCGCCTCCATCAGCCGCACCACTTCAATCAACTCGGCACGCGAAAACCCGACGCGGGCATCGACAGGTATGTGCTGGTAATCCGTCGTGCCGCGAATGCGCTCCACGATGAACTGCTCGGATACCTGCGCCGCATGCGCCTGCCCCAGCCGCTGGCCAACCAGGTTCAGCATGAGGTCCAACGGTGCGGTTCCACCTGTGCAAGTCACGCGGTCACGGTCGATCACAAAGAGTTCATCGGCGAATCGCACGTCGGGAAAACTTTTGTGCAACGGTGACATGTCCTCCCAATGCACCGTGCAGCGATACCCATCCAGCAAGTTCGCCGCGAGCAATGCATACGCGCCCGTGCACACGCCGCCAAGCGGCACGCCGTGCGCCGCGACGTGCTGCAGCAACGCGATCACCTTGTCATCCACGTAATCACGCACATGCCAACCCGCGCACACAATCAACACGTCCGGCATGCCCGCTTCGGCCAGCGTCTTAGTCGGCTTCACGGTAATGCCGTTGCTCGCCCGCGCCGGTTCACCGTCCGGCGTGATGACCGACCACGTGTAGTGCTCAGCGCGGCCTACATAGTTCGCCATGCGTAACACTTCGATCGCGCTGGTGAACGCGATCATCGAAAAATTAGGCAGCGTCAGGAACCCGAAGTGCGCCAGCTTCGATAACGGTGAATTTTCAGGATGAATCCTGTCCGGCACCATCGCGTCGCGTTTCATCGGGTTTTTATCCTTGGGCTTGGCGTTATATCGCTGCCTGATCTAGTCGCTTATTTTCGTGCTCAACCTTGCTGTGCAGCCGGTGCGCGGCGTACGCGCATCACGCTGCGAATTCCCGACAACAACGGCGCCCGTGCCATACCCGGCGACCGGCCAAAGCTTTCCGTGATGCGGTCAAGAATGATCGCGAGCAGCACCACCGACAAGCCGCTCTCAAACCCAAGCCCAATGTCCAGCCGCTGAATACTGGCCAGCACGTCGTTGCCCAGACCGCCTGCACCGACCATCGAAGCAATGATCACCATGGACAGCGCCATCATGATGGTCTGGTTGACACCGGTCATGATGGACGGCAGCGCGTTCGGAAACTGCACCTTGTACAGCAGTTGCCACGGCGTGCAGCCGAATGCCTGCCCCGCCTCCACGATCTCGCGGTTGACATGCTTGATACCGAGCGACGTCAGACGCACAGCGGGCGGCATGGCGAAGATAACCGTCGACAAGATCCCCGGCACGCGGCCCAGACCGAACAGCATGGCTGCCGGAATCAGGTACACGAACGCGGGCATGGTCTGCATCAGGTCGAGCACTGGACGCACGATCGTCTCGATGGTCTTGCTCTTCGCCGTCCAGATGCCAAGCGGAATGCCGAGCAGCAAACTGATCAAGGTGGCGGACAGCGTGAGGCCGAGCGTAATCACCATCTCGTCCCAGAAGCCCGTGGCATAGATCAGCAGCAACGACAGCAGCGTGAATAGCGCGAAGCGCCAGCCGACGCGCCACAAGCCGATGCCGACGAAGATCGCCATCATCAGCCACATCGGAATGGCCTGCAGGCCGTGTTCAATCAGCGCCGCGAAGCTCTCGATGACTTTGCCGATTGCGTCGAAGGTATTTGCATCGTGGTCGAGCAGGTATTTGACACCGTGATCGACCCACGTACCGAGCGGGATAATTTCAGACATGGGAACCTCGATGCCGAGTCAGGGCCTTGAGAACGTTCGTCTTGTTGACCGAACCACAATACGATCCGTCCGCCTCGACCACCGGCAGCGGCGCGCGGCTGGCAACCACCCGGCTGACGACAACGTCGAGCGGCGTGGTGCGCTGGATGCATTCAATCAGATTGATTTCCGGCGATGCCTGGCCAATCGCATCGCGGCACACAAAACCGCGGATCTTGCGCTCGTGGTCCATCACGAACGCGTAGTCGGCGCTGCCATTGAGCGCCTGCGAAACGCTCGATGCATCGATCTGCGAACCGTGCTTCATCAACGGCACTACGTCGGTCTGCATGAGGTCGCCGGCGGTCAGGTAACGGCTGGTGTCGATCCCTTCGAAGAAAGCCCGCACATAGTCATCTGCGGGGTTCGAGATGATTTCCTGCGGCGTGCCGATCTGCACGACCCTGCCGCCTTCCATGATCGCGATCCGCGTACCAATGCGCAGCGCTTCTTCCAGATCGTGCGACACGAACATGATCGTGCGCTGCTGTTCGCGTTGCAGATCGAGCAGCACGTTCTGCATTTCCTTGCGTTTGAGCGGATCGAGCGCGGAGAACGCCTCGTCCATGATCATCAGCGACGGGTTCACGGCGAGCGCCCGTGCGAGCCCCACGCGCTGCTGCATCCCGCCCGACAACTGCGCCGGCAGCTTCTGCGCGAAGGGCGCCAGGCCGACTTGCTCAAGCACGCCCATCGCGCGTTTCTCACGTTCCTTGCGCCCGATTCCCGCCACTTCAAGCCCGAACGCGGCATTCGACAGCACCGTGCGTTGCGGCATCAGCGCGAACGACTGGAACACCATGCTCATGTCTTTGCGGCGCAGCGACGTCAGTTCGGAACGCGGCACGGACGCCACGTCGCGACCATCGATCAGCACCTTGCCGGCGGTGGGTTCGACCAGCCGGTTGATGAGACGGATCAGTGTCGATTTGCCTGAACCCGACAAGCCCATCAGCACGAAAATCTCGCCTTCCTTCACTTCGAAGGACACGTTATGCACACCGACAATCTGTCCGGTGCGGGCGAAAACTTCTTCCTTCGTTGCGCCGCCGGCAAGCATGTCGATCGCCTGCTTCGGGCTCGTGCCGAACACCTTGCACAGGTTTTCGACCACGACCTTGTGGGAATTCATCGAACGCTCTCCTGGTTGGCGGACGTGCGTCCGCGCTCTGCATACATAGTTGCCAGAAAAAAGTGCGGGTTGCCGACTATTTCCGACAGGCACATGTGGAAATACGACACCTCGATTTGCGCTTTTTGACAGATGGAAAGCCGGATCCTTATGGGGCAAGGGTTTTCGAGCGATACGGCGCCAATTCAAGCGTCTTTTTACATGTCGCTCCAGAGCAAGTGGACGGACTTTTCTTCAAGTTTTTTTGGGTTTTTCTGGCTTGTCGTCCGGGCTGCAGGGCGCTTTTACCGTCGGGGCCATCATATTCCACGAATGTGGCCAGCTGGACGATGTCGGGTTTTGACTGATCGGCAGCGCCTGGGAACAGTCGAACGCGACCCGGACGAACGTGGCCGGTCAAGAACCCCGCGCCAATGCCGTTAACCCTTCATATTCCCTACATCTCGCTTACTCAGTTCATTTATGTCTCTAATTAACATCCGCCGAGCCAGTGTCGGCGCGAAGTTCGCCATCCTCGCCTGCGCACTCGTGACCACGGTCGTAGCCGGATTTACCATCGCGGTCACGCATCTGGCTGGTCAGCAAATCGATGCACAAGCGCTCGAACGCATGGACGACGACGGCCGCGCGATCGGCACGATGATCCGCCTTTACGACAAAGCCGTCAGCGCCGAAGTCGAGCGCTACATGACGCTGTTCTCGAGCTTCCTGCCCACGGACTTCACCCTCGATGAAACGCAGAAAGTGGATATCGGTGGCGTGGCGACACCCACGTTCAAAGCCGGCGACAAGCCGATGAACCTCGATTTCTCGATTCCCGATCAGTTCCTCGACCGCAGCGGCGCAATCGCGACCGTGTTCGCGCGCACCGGCGACGATTTCGTGCGCGTGACGACGTCGTTGAAAAAGCAGGACGGCGCACGCGCGATCGGTACGCTGCTCGACCGGAAAAGCCCGGCATACGGGCCCGTGCTGGGCGGGAAACGTTTTATCGGCATGGCAACGCTCTTCGGCAAGCAGTACATCACCGAGTACAAACCCGTCACGGATTCGTCGGGCCGCGTGATCGGCGCATTGTTTGTCGGCGTGGACGTCACGCCCGAAATTGCGACGCTGCAGCAGAACATTCGCGATCTGACGATCGGCCAAAACGGCTACTTCTTCGTCGTCGATGCATCGAACGGGCCGAATCGCGGCAAGCTGCTCGTGCATCCCGGCTTGACCGGCGCGGGGAGCGCGGCTGGTACGAATGCCCCGCTCGCCGATGAACGCATCGCGCCGTTCAAGCAGATGCTTGACGCGAAAGAAGGCCGTCTTTCCTTCGATGCCCCCGAGGTCGCGGACTCCGCCGATCCCAAAGTGCATGGCGGAGCGAAGGAAATCGTGTTTCGCACGGTACCGGAATGGCAATGGATGATTGGCGGGATTGCGTATCGCGACGAGTTGCTCGCGGGCGTGCGCGCCACGCGCAACCGTTTTCTGATGATCGGACTGGTCGTGATCGCTGCGTTCGTGGCCGTTTTGCTGTTCGCGGTGGCCAAGCTGGTGGGCCGGCCGCTCGCGACGCTGACGCAGGCCTCCGAACGCATCGCCGCGGGCGATCTGAGCGTGCGGCTGGCGACCACGCGTGAGGACGATATCGGGCGGTTGATGATTGCCATCGACGGGATTGCAACCGGTCTAGCGCGCATCGTGACGCAGGTGCGCAGCGCATCGGCGGATATGTCGGACGGCACGGGACGGATGGCAGCGGGCAGCAGCGACATCTCGCAGCGCATCGCGACGCAGGCCAGCAGTCTCGAAGAAACGGCGGCGAGCATGGAACAGATCACGTCCACCGTGCAACAAAACGCCGCCAACACGGCGCAGGCGGATCAGCTCGTGGCATCGGCATCCGATGCAGCGCGCGCCGGTGGCGAAGCGGTCGGCCGCGTGGTCGCGACGATGGGTGAAATCGATGCGTCCGCGCGCAAGATCTCGGACATCACGTCGGTGATCGAAGGCATCGCGTTCCAGACCAACATCCTGGCGTTGAACGCGGCCGTGGAAGCCGCGCGAGCCGGCGAGCACGGCAGGGGCTTTGCCGTGGTGGCGTCGGAGGTGCGCGGACTGGCTCAGCGCAGCGCCGCGGCGGTCAAGGAGATCGAAGCGCTGATCGCGGAATCGGTCGGCCGGGTCGCCGATGGTTACCGGATCGCCGAAGAAGCCCGCGGCACGATGAACGGGATCGTGGAGCGCGTCGCCAGGGTGAACGCGATCATTGGCGAGATCAGCGTGGCGTCGCGTGAACAATCGAGCGGCATCGAGCAAGTGAATCTTGCCGTGGCGCAGATCGGCGAAGCGACTCAGCAGAATGCGGCGTTGGTCGGTGAAGCGGAACAATCGACTGCCGGCTTGCTTGAGCAAGCCGAACAGTTGAGCCGCGCGGTGAGCGTGTTCAGGCTGTAGTGGCGAGCGCGGCGCGGCGGATGGTTACCGGATGAATCAAACGCCTGCCGCCCGGAATAAACGCCGCGCGTCGGGCCGTCACTAGCCCGGCCGGATCATCTCGAACATTTCGCCGATACCCGCATAATCCCCGCGATACCCCGCGCGCATGATGGGCTGCGCGGCGGCGGTGTCAAAAAGACCATCCTTCAGGAACTCGCGCCGGATATGCACGCCCACCACTTGCCCGAGCGCGAGCCAGTTGTTCATCGGCGTGCCGTCCAGGGATTTCAGCCGCACGATCTGCAACAACTTGCATTCAAGCGCGGCCGGCGACTCCGCCACGTGCGGCACGGCCACGTTCACGCCCGGCGCTTTCGTGAGTCCCGCCAGCTCGAATTCGTCGATCTCGTGGGGCACGGTTGCCGAGGTCTGGTTCATCTTCTCGGCCAGCGGCTTGCTCGCCAGATTCCACACGAATTCGCCGGTCGCTTCGATATTCGCAATGCTGTCCTTGAACCCCTCGCTCGAGAATCCGATGATGTGCGGGAACGAAGCGAACGCGCCGAAAAAACTATAGGGCGCGAGGTTCACGTGACCATCCGGATCGCAGCTCGAAATCCAGCCGATCACCCGCGGCGCGACGATCGCCTTGAACGGATCGTGGCGTAGCTGGTGACCCTCGTCGGGATGGTAGAAATGGTGTGCGTTGCTATCGCTCATGAGGGCTTTCCCGTCTTCTTTGCAGTGTGGTGAATCAGGCGTTTGCGTCCTTCTTTCACGCGCGCACGGTGCGCGTCGTCCCATTCGTAAAACCCTTGACCGCTGCGCACGCCCACTTGTCCTTTCTGCACGTGGTCGCGCATCAGTTGCAACACATCTTCGTCCTTCGCCAGCTCCGGCATCAGGTGCATACCGACATTCAGCAACGTATCCAGCCCACCGAGATCCGCACTTTCCAGCGGTCCAACCATGCCGTAACGCCGTCCGAGCGACGCCTTCATCACAGTGTCGACCACTTCCGGCGTCGCTGCGCCCGAACGCACAATGGCAAGCGCTTCGCGCAACACCGCGAATTGCAACCGGTTGCCGACAAAACCTGGAATCGCCTTCGTCAGCACGACCGGTTCCATACCGATAGCCGCCATCAATTCAGCCGTGCGGCGCGTGACATCCGGGTCGGTTTCAGTGCCGGGCACGACTTCAACCAGCGGAATGGTGTGCGGCGGATTCCAGAAATGCGCGATCACAAAACGAGACTTGTTTTGCAGCACTTGCGCGAGCAGATCGGGCGGAAATCCGCTCGTGTTGCTGGCAAAAATAGCGTCGTCACGCAGCAGCGGTTCGAGCGCCCTGTAAGTGCGGTTCTTCAATTCGAGCACTTCCGGAATGGCTTCCACAATGAAACCCGCCGTGGCCACCCGCTCTAGTTGATCGGTAGTTTCAATACGCGCAAGTACCTGCTGCTTTTCGCTCGCATTGAAGACGCCAGCGTCGATCAATTCGTCGAGGATTGCTTCTGCTTTGCCATGCACCGACGCAAGCCGCGCGGCGTCTATGTCGTGAACGATGGTCGGGTAGCCGTGCAGCGCCGCTTGCGTCGCAATGCCGACGCCCATCAAGCCGCTGCCCACCACGCCGAATGTGATTTGATTCAAATTTTCCCCGCAATGCTTAAATTCCGAGCTTCGATTCGACAGCCGATTCGAGCCCCAAAGGGACACGTCGAAACCGTCCGATGCGGCTCTCAAGGCCGCGCCACCAAGGATAGCGCAGCGCCTCGAATCGCGCGGGGCGGCAAATGGCCTATGACTTGAAGCTGATCGGCGGGTCCAGGTTCTCCAGACACGGGGCAACAGTCGAAAAAAGGCGAAAAAAACCGGCTTCCCTTGGCGGAAAGCCGGCGTTTGCGACGGGGTCCTGAGACCGGCGATTAGCCGTGATCGTGGCCGTGGTCGTCGTGGTGATACCCCGCCGGACCATGATCATGCGGGTGGTGGCGCATCCACTCGTCGCGCTGCCAGTAGCGATGGCCATCCCAATAGCGGTCGCCATGCCAGCCGAGGTTAATCACTACAGCGGCTTGCACCATGTGCGGCTGCGCATAAGCTTGCTCGGGCACGGGTCCGTGGATCATGCCGTTATCGACCTGCGCGAACGCGGTCGTAGCAGTCAGGAGCGCGCCGCCAGTCAGCAGCGCAGCGAGGATTGAGCGTGAGGTGTTCATGACTATTCTCCCTTTTCAGCTTGATTTCGTTTAAGGACGCGCGGTCAGCTGGAACAGAAAGCCTTTGGCTGAAATGCCGTCAGGCGCCGCGTCGTTGAAATCACTTTAGCCCGACGTCAGATTGCACGACGTGAGCGCTTGTAAGTGTTCGTATCAACGGTTTCAGCGTGTCTGGGCCGCGTCGACACCCTTTAAGCGGCTGATTTTATTGGCGTTTATAACTGCTTGGCGAGGCAAGCTGGCACCCATTCATTTAACGCCGTGTAAGCAACGAAAATATGAACCCTTGGATTGGCCAAGTCGAGCGTTGGGAGGATAAAAATGGGGAACGATCTAGAAAGCATACGCCGAGCGGCGCTGGGCAGGGATGTCGCGCAAAAGCGACGTGATGGCCGTGGAGTTCGTAGGGACGAATGTGGCAATCGGTAAAACTATCAAGCTAGAAAAACTACATAATCCACAACAATGAAAGCAGACGAACCGCACTACGAAAAAACCTTGTCAAGCACAAACTGACAACACTTCAGTTTTCCCTGCAGCCCGCACTGCTTTCCTTGCAGCTCACAGACGAATACCCATGATCGTGCCGCGTGACTTGCGAACGCGCTCTGCTTCTTGTTGGCGCGCTTGGTACGAGTAGTCCGAATCCATCGGAAGATGCGGGGATTCGAACAACGATGCGAATTTTTGCAGCAATGCGAAGAGGTAGCTCATGTCAAACTCCTGGTAGGTGGTCAAGGGTTATCCCTTAGATATCATTATAGGGTTTTCACTAGCTGATTCCTAGTGCAACGCAACATTTATTTGGTAGTTTTTCTACATAATTGCGTTTCTGCCACATTTGACGGCTGTAGCCCGGGCGAAAATCAGTAGAAATTACGAGATTTCGAAAGCACGCCGAGAACGGGAACACGAGCTGCAACGCCGCGCTCCCAAAACCCCCGGGGTGCCGCCTATTTTTGGCTGAATTCACATCGATTTTTTGGGATTTGATTTTTGTGCTTCGAAAATTAGTACAAGACCACCTCGCGCCACCCAACGAACGTTAAGGACCTCGATAGGCAGCACCGTTTCACGCACGTCATGCAGTAACCACCCGATTACCGGCCCTCACCACTTGATAAGCCAGGCCATGTTCCGCCTTCGCAACCTTCATCGGCAGTCTCGACAAGCGGCAAGCCGCCGCACTAAAGCGTTCTCCCGAATGCTCGATTCCATTGCGCGCCACCGGCCCGTCTGGATGGTTTCGTTCGCGTTGAGCCAGGCCGATTTGTCCGAAGGGCTGCGAGCCGCATTCGCGTCGACCGCCATGCTGCTCCTCGGCAACCTGTTGCACATGCCCGAGTTCTCGTGGGCTGCCATCGGCGCGTTCTGGACCTGTCTCGCCGATGCCGCCGGCTCGAACCGCATGCGATTCGCTTCCATGGCGGGCTTCGCCGTGCTGTCGACCGTTTGTGGCGGACTGACCGCGTATGCGTCCGGCGTGGGTATCGTGGCCGCGGCCGTCGCCGTTCTGGTCTTTTCATTTCTCGGCGCGCTGGGGCGCGTGTGGGGCGCCGGGGCCGCCCAGGTCGCAATCCTCGCCGCGACTGCCTGCGTGGTCATGGTGGACAAGCCCATCCATGGATCACGCGGCGAGTTGCGCTTCCTCGCGCTCTACTTCGTGGGTTGCCTCTTTGCAACGGCGCTCAGCTTCACCGTGTGGCGGATCCACCCGTTCGGTGCGAGCCGCGCGGCCACGCGATCGGCTTATGTGAGCCTTGCGGGCATCGCAAGCGACAGCGCTCGGCTGCTCAAGCGAGAAAGCGCGGGTTTCGGCGACTGGGCCTCGCACGCTTCACGTTTTCGGGGCAAGGCACGCAGTGAGATTGAATTGGCGCGTAAGGCGCTTGCACGCGTGCCGTCATCGAAGACAGACCGGCAGGACACGTACAACATGCTGATGCTCGCGCTTGCCGACAGCGAACGCATCTTCGCGTACCTCATTGCTGTCACCGATGCCTGCGAGCGCGGACATCATCGCTTGCCCAACCTGCCGCGCGCGGTGCGTGTGCTGGAGGCGTTCGCCGAAGTCCTCGCGCGGCTCGCACGGTCCATTGCCGATAAACCCTGGGAGCCGCCCACCGCCCTGCGCGACCGGTTGCCGGCGCTCGCCCGCCAGCTTGAAGTTGCGTTGGGCGAGACGGTGTCGCTGCGCTTCGATGTCGACTTCAGCGAGCTCGAATCCCCGGCTCGCCGACGCGCAAGCGTGTGGTCGGCTGCGCTCGCCGCGTGCAGGCGTGGCGCGGAAACCTTGAAGGCGAATACATCGACGCAATCGATAGGCGCGCGCCACGCCGCTCGCGTCGGCGTGGCCGCAACGGCGGCCTTCCTGACCGTCAGGCTGCTTCATCTGCCCTTCGGATATTGGGCAACAATGGCAACGCTCCTGATCCTGCAGCCGTCGATTGCGACTAGCTGGCCGCGCAGCATCGAGCGTGCGGCGGGGAGCATTGTCGGCGGATTGCTGGCGGCCGCGATCGGCCTGGTCGTGCATTCGCCGATCGCGATCTCGCTGGTGGTGTTCCCGCTGGTGTGCGCGACGATGGCCCTGCGTCCTGTCAGCTACAGCTTGTTCGTGCTGTTCATCACGCCGACCTTTGTGCTGGTCGCCGACTTTGCAGCGCCGGGAGGTGCCGAGCTTGCCTATGCCGTCACGCGCCTGGAGAACAATGTGTTCGGCTGCGTGATTGCGTTGCTCGCGACATTTCTTCTATGGCCAAGCCGCGAGGCCAGCCGCTTCGCCGATCGGTTGGCAAAGGCCGTGTCCGCGAACCTTGGATACCTTGCCGCATCGATGGGACGTGGCGAAGATAGCGAGATCGAGTTGGAACGGCTCCGGCGCGCAGCGGGCCTAGCCAGCAATAACGCGGAAGAGGTGCTGGCTCGGCTGAGGCTGGAAAAGCTCGATACGAGTAACCACGACCGAACCGGCTCAACCGCCCTCGCCCTGTTGCGGCGCGTGGCGGGCACCGCGACCCGGGCTCGTTTTGGCCGTGCGGGCGCCGTGCCGAACCGGGACCTTGCAGCATGGATTGAGAGTGTCGGCACGGACATCGAGGTACGGATCGGGAGTGATGCGAGCAGCACGGGCATCGATACTCAGGAGGTCTTTCCCAAACACGGTCTCTCGCTGCTTGAAGCCGATGCCGTTAATCAGGTAGTGCTGCTGCGCCGGTTGCTGATGGAACACGTCGACAGTCTGAAACGCGGGGAAGTATGAAGGGGCGTTCGCACTGAGGCGCGCTTGTTAGAGCAGCCGCAGTGCGAACGAAATAGACAAATTCCCGGCGGGAAACGCGGGTGCTATCGAAACACCTCTGCCCTACACGTGGAAAATCTGCGCCACGAGCGTAGCGCCAAGAAACGTCCCGGCATTCGCCACGAACGACACCAGCACGATCCGCCAGCCCAACCGGCGAAACGCCGGGATATCCTTGGCGATGGACAATCCCGCGAACGTCAGCATGGGCGTTGTGATGCCGAGGAAATCGTTCTGCGCGCTATACGTCGATATCTGCGATGCCCAGGGACACAGCGGCGACGTCATGAACATCGCGACAATCGACACCCAGCAAACCGCCGGAATCTTGCGCCCGGTCACCGTGTAGATTGCATCGCCGATAATCGTCGCCAGCACCATGATCAGCATGCCCGGAAGTCCCATGAACGGCGTGGTGCCGTGGGTAATCCAGTCACAGCCCAGCGCGAACACGGCGGTGACACCCCACGCGAGCAGCTTGCCGCGATAACCCAGTTGAGGCGCGGCGGTTTCAACATCGCCCAGCTTTGGACGGGACTTTTCGATCGCCTCCGATGCATCCGATGCCTTGCTCGTCCGGCCGATCAAAGGCTCGAGCAAGCGGTATCCCCAGACGGCCATCGGCAACGAAATAAACAGCGTGAAATACGTGCCGATCGTCGTCGTGATGAGATTGCTGGCAGCAGCGAATGTCAGGACCGTCTTCGCCATTTCGGGTGTTTGCTGCGCGGCGATTGCGCCCGAGGCGGCGGCCATCATGCTGCCCGAGCCCACGCCTGAACCCATCGCGAGCGCGAGGGGATGGAAGATATTCAGACTTGCGACGAAGCCCGCCAGGATCGCGATAAACACCGCGCCAAACACGGTGCCTGTCAGGTATTCGGCCAGCACGCCTCGCCCTTCTGGCGAGTCCATGCCGTACTTCTCGCCGATGATCGCCAGGCTCGGCTCGCGGCCAACCGAGAACGTCGCACCGATCGCTTCGCGCTTGATACCAAGCAGCAACGCGAGCGGAAGTCCCAGCAAGATCGTGCCGACAAAATGGCCCAACTCCTGAAACGCCAACGCCCAGCCCGCAGCGGCAAGCTTAGGCAACGCGCCGCCGACCATCAGGCCCAACTTGGCGACGAAGAGCAACAGCGCTGGCTGCAAGATGGCAGCGGCGAGGAACTGGGTCTTCACGTCGAGCCGTGCAGCACCGCCCCACCGTTCACTCGCCAATCCCAAGGCGGCGCCCAGCAGCAGCGCCCAGATCATTGGCAGCAAGACGACTTTCCCCGGTCCGACCTTGAACGTAAACGAGCCGATAAACTCGGCAATGAGCAGGATGATCGCCGCGTAAAGAAACAGCTTTGCGCTCCTTAATCCATCGCTACCGGCACCACCGACACCACTACCCCGTTGCTGCGCGGCCAACGTACTGTCCATTGTTATTCTCCTGGTTGCCCTCTCGCGTTTCATTAGCGGCGAGAGGACACGTTGCTCTATAAATAGCCGAACGTCGTGGCCGGCTCTCTGGCGGTTTCCACCCAAACGCTTTTGGTCTGTGTGTACTCGTACAACGCTTCAACGCCACTCGAACGTCCATACCCGCTCAATCCATAACCGCCGAACGGCGACGCCACGTTAATGGTCTTGTAGCCATTGACCCAGAACGTCCCCGCGTTGACCTGCCCCGCCACCCGATGCGCACGGCCCACGTCGTTCGTCCACACTGCACCGGCCAAACCGAACTCGGTGTCATTCGCGATGTTAAGGGCTTCTTCCTCGGTATCGAAGGGAATTGCAGCGACAACCGGACCGAAGATTTCAGTCCGCGCTACGTCCATCTCGTTCGTCACGTTCGACAACACAGTGGGCGAAACAAAGTAGCCGTCCGATGAGCGCTCAGCCGACCCTGCCGCAAGCGTGGCGCCAGCCTGAACGCCGCTCGCGATCATCTTCATGATGTGGTCATACTGCGTGCGATTGTTGATCGGCCCGACTTCGGTTGCGTCATCAAGCGGCGCGCCGACCTTGATCTTTTTCGCGCCCGTGGCAATCATGCCGACGAACTCGTCATAGATCGAACGCTGCACGAGCAGGCGCGAACCCGCCACGCAACTTTGGCCCGCGCCAGCGAAAATTGCGGCCTGGGCGGTCAACGCGGCACGCTTGAGATCGGCATCGGCGAAGATGATGTTGGCGGACTTGCCACCGAGTTCCAGCACGCAAGGCAGCACGCGTTTCGCAGCCGCTTCGGCAATGCGCACACCCGTTGCAGGAGAACCGACGAACACGACCTTCTTCACGACCTTATGGGCGATGGCCGCTTGGGCAACGGTCTGTCCCAGGCCTGCAAGGACGTTGATTAAGCCCTTAGGTGCGCCCGCTTTCTCTGCAAGCAGCGCCACCACCAACGACGTGAACGGCGTCAGTTCCGAAGGCTTCAGCAAGACGGCGTTGCCCATCGAGATGGCCGGTGCGACCTGCCATCCGCACGTGAAGACCGGTGCGTTCCAGGGCGTGATTTGCAGGACCGTTCCAGCCGGCTCGCGACGTGTGTAGTTGAGGTGCGAGGTCGGCACCGGAATGACATCGCCATAGAACTTGTCCGCCCAGCCGCCGTAGTATTCGAACATCTCGGCGACCTTCGCCACTTCGCCCCGGCAGTCGCGAATCGGCTTGCCCGAACCGAGCGATTCGAGGCGGGCAATGCGCTCCGTGTCCTTGCGCAACTCACGTGCGATCTCGAACATCACACGTCCACGCGCAGCATGCGTCAATGCCCACCACTGTTTCTGAGCGCGCTGCGCCGCGTCGGCGGCAAGTTCGACCACGGCCGCGCCGCCGTCCTTGTACGCGATGCTCGGCATGCCCGTCGCTGCGTCGTACAACTGGATCAGCTCACCCGTGCCTTCGACCAATTCACCGCCGACAAACGAACCAATCGTCTTGGCTTTAGGGAAGAAATGCGCGAATGCGGCCAACAGGTTTTCCGCCGCGTTGTTTTCCATATGTGGCTCCATGTGCTGGTTATTCCGCTGACTGCGTTACTTCTCTTCGATGAATTGAACGATGCGATTGAAGTCTTCCGCATCGCCGATTGACCTGGCGCTTTGTTCCCACAATCGCCCTGCTTCGGAGGCAATCGGAGCATTGATGTTTTGGCTGCGCAGCAGGTCCATCGCGAGGCGAATGTCCTTGCGCATCAGCTTCATCGTGAAGCCGGAATCGAACTTGTCCGTGAAGATCCACGTGGGGTAATTCGTGAGCGTTGAACTGTTGCGGCCAGAGCCGCCATTGAGCGCTTCGACCAGCTTCTCAGGATCGACACCGGCCGCTTTCGCTGCACGGACCGCTTCGCTCGTTGCAAGCAGGTGCACGCCCGTCAGCAGGTTGTTGATGATCTTCGTCACGTGTCCCGCGCCGACAGGGCCGACATGCACGCGCTTCGCGCTCATGACCGCGAGCATCGGCTCGACCGCCGCGACGTCCTCGTCGGAACCGCCTAGCACCATGGTCATGGTCGCGGTCGCGGCGCCCTTTGGACCGCCGCTGACGGGGCCATCGACAAACCCCACGTTCACTTCAGCGAGCGCTGCCGCAACCTTGCGCGTGCTGCTGGGCTCGGCCGTGGTGGTGTCGACAACGATAAGGCCAGGCTTGGCATTCGCCGTTACGCCACCCGGGCCGAGCACCACCTCTTCGACAATCGCCGACGTGGGCAGCGAAAGAATGAGGACGTCCGAATCGCGCGTGATGTCGGCAATGGATACGCGCTCAGACACGCCCGCTGCGTCGAGCTTTCTTGCCACGCCTTCTGCCGCGTCGAAACCGAGCACGGTGTAGCCGCCGCGCTTGAGCGAAAGGGCCATGCCGCGCCCCATGTTTCCGAGTCCGATGACCCCAACCGTCTTCATGAATCCACTCCGTAGCGAATACGCCGTCGACCGGATAGAGCAGTTCCGTGGGTCAACGAGCGTGTTATGGAGTTGTCATCTTCGGCGCGAGAGCCCCTATAATCAATCAGCGCCAATATTGAGAATGTTCTAATTATTAGAACGCTCAGATTGCGGAAACCCCTGAGACCGAGCAATGGCCGACAACCTGACTGAAAGCAGAATCGTCTATTTCTTCGAAGCGGTTCGTTGCGGGACCATCCGCGCCGCCGCCGACTGGCTCGACGTCGCGCCGTCCGCGGTCAGCCGGCAAATCGGCTTGCTCGAAAAGGAACTCGACGTCGCGCTGATCGAGCGGCACGCGCGCGGCGTCACACCGACGGAAGCCGGCCACTACCTGATCGAATATTTCCGCGAACAACTCGCGCATAAAGATGACCTGATATCGCGGCTGCAGGAGCTGCGCGGACTGCGAACCGGGAACGTCAACGTGATCCTTGGCGAAGGTTTTGTGTCGGATGTACTGGCCGGTCCCATTCAGCATTTCTGCAAGCAATATCCCGGCATCAAGCTCAATCTGGACCTGGGCAGCACGAATGACGTGATGCGGCGAGTCTCCGAGGACGAAGGTGAGATCGGGCTGGTCTACAACCCGCCGGGCGATCCAAAAATTGTTTCGCGCGCGATCAAGCGGCAACCGATGATGGCGATCGTCAAACCGAACTTCACGCGCACGAGCAAGGCGAAATCCATGAGCGTGCAGGAGCTGGCCACCTACCCGATTGCGGCGACCCATCCCACCTATGGCACCCGCCAGATGCTCCAGGCAGTCGAGTTCGCGGAGAAGATTCGCCTTGAACCGGTTGTGACTACCAATTCAATTGGACTCCTCAAGCAGTTTGCGATGTCGGGCCTTGGCCTGGTGGTCCTGCCTGCGTTCGCCGTGACGCTGGAAGTGAACGCGGGCACGCTCGTCGCCATCGAGATCGATCATCCAATCCTGATGAAAGCCGAGGCGCATCTGGTTACGCGTGTGGGGCGGAAATTATCGGTGGCTTCGAACAAGATGCTGCAGTTGATGTCGTCGCAGATGCAGGCGTTTCGGTAGGGGCGGGGAGACGGAAGGAGGTTGCACGGTATCGTCACGCATGGCGGAACGGCTTGTTGCGTTGCCGTTACTGCCGAAGCCGACGCCGTTGGCAGCACGATTATTGGATTAGTCGAGTGAGTGGCAGAGCGCTTGGACGAGGCCGCTTTTTTGTTGCGCTTTGATTGCGCGCAGTGGCATTGCCCACGCGCGCTTTCGGTATCAATGCGATTTGCTTTGAGCCCGCTTTGCAGCACGGCTTTGCGGCACGGAGTTCGGATTCTGGTTTGCAGCGGATACGTTTGCGTTGCCCCGATTCGGAACCTCGACGGTGGCGGAATCGGTATCGAAGAAAGACGCCAGCGTGGCCTGCTGATCCAGCAGCAATTGCTCGATGCGCTGCTGCTGTGCCGTGTTTTCACGCGTCAAGCGAGCCAGCGCGCTGCTCTGCACCACAGCCGCAGCGACAGTCACGAGCAACGCGCAGATCACGATCATCAAGACCGTATTTACTCGCCGCGACAAGACCGCTGCCGCGCCGCGCTGGTCCGCGATCACGGCATACAACGCGTCGATGGTGTCCGCGTAGGCGGTCGCGCGGGCGGTATCGAGTTCTGACGTTTCGCGCGAAGGCGCTTGAGGGAAGCTTGAAGCGCTTGCGGCGCTCGTGCGCGTCCGGCGGTCATCGTCGATTAGTGCTGCCGCCAGGGATTGTGGCTGCTCGCGATGCGGAGTTGCTGCGGCTCGTGCGGCATTACCAAGAGGCGGCGGTGTGGCCGGCTTCGTGGTGGCGCTCGATGCGTTCGATACGCGCGGCGCATCCGGCGAACGGTTCAGAACTTTCGTGACGGCATCGCTCGGCTCGCTTTTACCTTCCGCCGTCTCGACTTCCGACAACGCAGCGGCCGGCGACGGCCCGGTCGTCGACACATTCCGCGCAGCAGCTCTGGTACGCGCCGCGGAAGCGCGCTTGTTCGAACCCTGCGCGTTCCCGTCACCCGATGCCGCTACGACCGGAACCCCCTCCCCACCCTCGTCCAGCGGCTCGGGCTGCATCGGTCCGGCGACCATCTCATGGGGCGCGATAACATCGTCGAACGCGAGTTCCAGCGTGGCTGCCTCGGCCGTCTGACTGTCCGCTTGCATCGCCGCCGAGTCATCGCGCGGCACGGCGACACCCGACACCGCCGACCCATCCACCCATACCGCCCCGCTGCGCCACGCCCGCACCGCCCCGGACGATCCATCCTCGCCCGGCACGGCCGCCATGAACACCTCGGGCAACTCGAAGCCGGGCAACGACGATTGACGGATATCAGTATTCAATGCCTGGAGCGTGGCGCGCTCAGCGTCTTCGGCGAACAGATCGAGCGTGGGCGCGCCGTAGGGCGCCCGGCTCAGCAGTGCGAGACGCTGCGCCGAGCGCGCAGCGCGGGCGAGCTTGGCATCGGCATCCGATTCACCCTGACGGCCGGCAGACGGAGATTTAGCAGTGGACGCAGAAGCACTATCAGTACGGCGCGAACCAGCGGGATCAAAGGCATCAGCAACTTGAAGAGCAGGATTTACGGCGGAATCTGGCATAAGTCGATGATTGACAGCGCGGCCAGACGCGACCCCGGGCGGCTAAAAACACGCCCGATGAAGCGGCCCGGCGTGACGCCTCGCAACAGAAAAAGCGGCTGCATGGGTTTTCGAGGCCGCATTGTCGCACGCTTGAGCGCCCGGACGACAGCCACACGCGGTCTCAGGCCGAGCCCTCTTCCTTGAATTCCCGCACGGTTTCCAGCGCGCGCAGCCGCCTGCAGATCGCGTCGTATTCATTCGACGAGACCCGCGAAAGCTCGATCTGCACGACATCGAGCTCGGGGGAATCATCGCTTTGCTGCACGACGAACTGCTTCACACGCACGCTGCCGATGCCCAGTGCCTCATGCAGCGCATGAAAATTCAACGTCCCGCGATCGACGAGCAAGGTCAACTGGCGCCGCTGCTTAACGGTAATGAAACGCCGTTCCAGCGGCTTGATACCAGCGAGGATGATCAGAATGATGACCGTTGCAGCGATAGACGCCGTGTACATACCGCCGCCGACCGCAAGCCCTATCGCCGCCACGGACCAAAGGCTCGCTGCTGTCGTGAGGCCGCGAAC
Organism: Burkholderia sp. S171; assembly: GCF_009766085.1. Taxonomy (GTDB): domain Bacteria; phylum Pseudomonadota; class Gammaproteobacteria; order Burkholderiales; family Burkholderiaceae; genus Caballeronia. The sequence continues at coordinate 35,479 of NZ_LMUF01000034.1, forward strand.
GATCTCGCCGCGCAACAAGATCGAGCCCGCGCCGAGAAAGCCGATGCCCGATACGACCTGCGCTGCGATCCGCGACGGGTCGAGCACGACATGATCGCGGCTGAGGACATCGAAGAAACCGAATGCCGACACCATCATGATCAGCGTCGAACCAACGCACACCAGCATGTGCGTGCGCAGGCCCGCGGCCCATGAAAGCCGCTCGCGCTCGAAACCGATCACACTGCCGAGCGCGGCGGCCAGAATCAGGCGGGAAATGAGTTCTACGTTGCTTAACATGAGTGGATTTGCTCCTTATAGATGTTGTGTGATGGATGATGGGATGACGGCGCGGGGCGCGCGCATAAAAGTCACCGGCCCGGCCAACGCGGATAAACCATCGTTGTGTCGAAGCGCAGGTGTTTTGATTTATCCTTGATGCCCCGCATCGGGTGGCGCACCGGACACGTTCCACGCACGCCGCCGCGCGCAATCAACACTGATAAAGCCGTATGCACGACCCAGATCTGACCGCCGCAACGCCCCCGACCGCCGACGCCCTTCGTGCGCACTATAAACGTGTTGTGCTGCCGATCTGGCGTGGGCCCGGCTTCAACACCGCCTTGCGGCTGGCGTTCGAGGCCGTCGCCGAGGACGGCCGCACGCCCTTGCCGCCGCAGCGATATCGCGCCATGGCCTGCGCGCGCCAGCTATTCGTGTTCTCGCAAGCGGGCGACATCGATCACGCCGATACGCTGTTCACTTCGCTTCGGACCTATTTTCAGGACACGAAAAACGGCGGTTGGTTCTATAGCGTCGACGCAAACGGCGCGCCGCATGAGCGCCACAAGGACCTGTACACGCATGCGTTCGTAATTTTTGCGTGCGCGGAATATGCGAAACGGGCCGGCGCGACAGCCGCGAAGGAAGCGCTAGCGGTGCTCGAAGAAACGTCGGCGGTGATTGAACGGCGGATGACAATTAGCGGCGTTGGCGGCTTGTTCAGTTCGGCGATGACGGAAGATTTTTCCATCGTGCTCGGGCCGCCGCTGCAAAACCCGCTAATGCATCTGACCGAAGCGTGGCTCGCCGCGCGTGAAACGACTGCGGACCCTCTCTTCGATCGCCGGCTGGAAAAGCTTGCAGCCGCGTTCGCCAGGGCTTTCGTGCACGAGGAAACGGGTTGTATCGCCGAATTGACGATTGGCAGCGCCAATAACTGGCTGGAACCGGGGCACCAGTTCGAGTGGCTATTTCTCGCTGCAGCCAGTCAACACCCCGCTTTCGATGCAGCGGGCCTAAACCGGGCGCTAGTCCGCGGATTCAATTTCGTGCAACAGTTCGGCGTTGATCCGGTGACCGGGGGCGTGGCGGCGTCGCTGAACGAACAGGGCGGTGTGATCGATTCGACGCAGCGGATCTGGGCCCAGACCGAATATCTGCGGGCCCTCGCAACGCATGCGGACGAGTCCGTGCGCGTGCAATTGCCGGCGCAAATCGCGCGTTTTGCCGGACGTTTTATTCGACCGCAAGGGTGGATCGAGAGCCAGTCGGCAGAAGGCGTGCTGATGCGTCCAGAATTGCCGTCGACAACGCCTTATCACCTTGCCACCGCCTACGCCGCGTTGCCCTGACACCGCGCACTCGACGCTCCGCGCTATCGCTTTGAACGCCTCGCCATGCTGCGAGGCGTTTTTTATTGCGGCTGGAAAAATTAGCGCGATGCGGGACGCTTTGCGCGCTTTCGTTTCAAATCACGGAGAAAGCCCGTAGAAACCCGGTAATTTGTCCGCGATTTTGAGATCGTCCTTGCGGAGTGACCCTACGCTACCTACAGTCTTGTGCAGGACCGCGACGAAGGCTCCTGCCCCGATGCGGATTGTGGGACTCACGCTGACTGGACCGAAACCAAGTGTAGGAGTGTCCGAATGGCCGAAATTGTCGATATCGCACGGGGCGCATTGAATGCGCAGCCGTTTAGCGCCTTGCTGGGTACGAAGCTCATGCAGGTCGACTCCTCGAGTCTCACGCTGTGTCTGACCATCCGCGACGAACTCAGGCAACAACACGGTTTTGTGCACGGCGGCGTAGTGAGTTATCTCGTCGATAACGCATTGACCTTCGCCGGCGCATTGCGCCTGGGACCGAAAGTGGTCACGGGCGAATACAAGATCAATTATTTGCGGCCGGCAGTTTCCGGCACGTTGATGGCGCGTGCGCGCGTGGTTTATGCCGGCATGACGCAGGCGACCTGCCAATGCGACGTGTATGTCACCGATGGCGGCGCCGAAAGGCTCGTGGCGGTCGCGCAAGGAACCATTCATCGGATCAGCGAGATGGCTGCGGAACTTGAGCCGGCGTTTAACGAGTGATTGGGCTGGGTTGGGTGCGATGGTTTGACAGGCTTTTTCCACGCCTTCGCCAATGCGGTGGTTTGCGGCGAAAGTGTGGAGGCGCAGCTTTATGCGCTTAAAGGTTAACGCGCTGAAAACATTCGCATTTGGAGGGCGTAGCCGCCCACGTTCGTTGATACATCGACTACTCGAACGACGACAACGATCTCTCCCTCGGGCCGGAGTGCTTAGACCGGGGACATGGCTGACAACTGTCCGGGGACATAGTTGACACTTTCGGGCAATCCAGCTGTCTTGAAGCTGGCGTAAAAAAGGGTCGTTCCAACTGACGTTGGAACGACCCTTTTAGCTTGCCGACCCGGCGATAATTTGCTCGCCGGCTTGCTGGTTGCGTCGCTCTAAGCGACTTACTTAAGCCGCTTACTTCAAAGGGTTTACTTCGCGTCGACCGTGCGTTGTTGTTGCTCGCCCAAGCCCTGGATACCGAGTCGCATGGTCTGTCCAGCCTTCAGGTAGACCGCCGACGGCTTCACGCCCATGCCCACACCCGGCGGCGTGCCGGTGGAAATGACATCGCCAGGTTGAAGGCTCATCACCTTCGACAAATACGACACGAGCGCCGCGACGCCGAACACCATCGTCTTCGTGCTGCCATTCTGATAACGGTGCCCATCTACTTCGAGCCACATATCGAGTTGCTGCGGATCGGCGATTTCGTCTTTCGTGACCAGCCACGGACCGATCGGGCCGAAGGTATCGAAACCCTTGCCCTTGTCCCATTGCGTGCCGTGCTCGAGTTGCCATTCACGTTCCGAGACGTCGTTGATCACGCAATATCCGGCGACATAATCCAGCGCGTCGGCCTCGCTGACGTACTTGGCTTCCTTGCCGATCACCACGCCGAGTTCGACTTCCCAGTCCGTTTTCTTCGAGTTGCGCGGAATTTCGACGTCGTCGTTCGGACCGCAAATGGCGCTCGTCCACTTACCGAAAAGCACCGGTTCTGTCGGCACGGGCAGATTCGATTCGGCCGCGTGATCGGCGTAATTCAGTCCGATACAGACAAACTTGCCCACGGCTCCCACGCACGGGCCAATGCGCGGTTCGCCCGGCACTTCAGGCAGCGAGGCCGGATCGAGCGCGCGCAACTTGACCAGCGTGGCATCGGATAGCGCTGCGCCAGCGATATCGTCGACTACCTTCGACAAATCGCGAATCTTGCCATTTTGATCCAGCAAACCCGGTTTTTCCTGACCCTTCGGCCCATAGCGCAGCAGTTTCATCGTGAGTGATCCTTCAGTTTTCAGGTTTTGATTCGGTTTCGAGATGTTCGGTTTGAGCGGTCCGTTCTTACAGGTGAGATCGCGCGAGCTTGCTTTTGATCACGTTCGGTCAAATTTCCAATTAAACGATTCGTGCCAGCCGTGAACGATGATTCATTGGTTGCGGGTTACGGAGCAGGTTACATAGATACCAACGCGATTCGTTCCGATCCCCGCCTTCGCGCTTCACTTGCGTCGTGCCTCGGAACGCAGGTTGCACGCCTCTCAGCGTTAAGTGGCTGCCCTCCCCAGCACGACAGGGCAAGGCATGCCGGACAGCGGCGTTACCAATCTTGCCAGTCTTTTTACCATTCTCCGCTTTCGTTGCAATTGCAGTCGCGGAATTCCGGGTATACCGCGCTCATTCCTCATTCGTTTTTCTCAACTTTTACAGCCGATAAAACGCGCGCGCGGTATCGCCGAAAATTGCCTGCTGTGCGGACGCGTCAAGGTGCGCCGTCAATTGCCGCGCTGCGTCAAACCACTGCGCGTAGTCGCCGTTCAAATTCAGCACCGGCCAGTCGCTGCCCCACATCAGCCGCTCAGGTCCAAAATGATCGAGAAGATGATCGACATAGGGCTTGAGTGTCACAACAGACCAACCGGGCGCGGCTTCCGTCGCGAGACCCGAAAGTTTGCAAACCAGCCGTTGTGGCAGTGCGGCCAATTCTGCTATGCCGTCCGCCCAAATTTGCCAAGCCGCCTGCCCATCCTTGATTTGCGGCTTCGCACCATGATCGACGACGATTCGCAGATTAGGAAAACGCGCTGCAAACACCTTTAACGAAGGCACATGGCGCGAAAATATCAATGCATCGAAGGCGAGATCGTTTTTGATCAGCACGTGAATTGCCGGAGCCAACGCAGGATTTTCGATCCAGCGGTCATCGGGCAAGTCCTGCAGCATCGGGCGCACGGCTTTGAGTTTGGGTTCGCGCGCCAGTTCGTCGATCAGCTCAGCGCTGTTCGGTGCATCGAGCGGAACCCAGCCAACAATGCCGGCAATAGACGCGTCGTCGCGAGCGAGATCGAGTAGATAGCGCGTTTCATCGACAGTCGGCGCCGCCTGAACCACCACTGTGCGCGCAACCTGGGCGGCTTCACGAAGAGGCTTAAGGTCGGCGGGCCCGAAGACGCGGTACAAGGTCTGCAACTCGGGCGTCAACCAGCCATAGTCACCACGCGAGGGGTCCCAGAAGTGCTGATGCGCATCGATCAGTTCAGCGCTCATGGTTTTCTTGTATCGGTGTGACCGATGCCTGTTTGATCAGCGCCTGATTGATCAGCACGTGGCACAGGCGCGTCACGATGCAATAGACCGGCCGCTTGCAACGCGTCCCACAAAGCGTCAGGAATCGGATCAGCGAAGGAAGCCGCGTTCAAACGGACTTCCGCTGGATTTCGTGCGCCCATCAGGACCGTGGCCACAACTTTATGCGCATAAGGAAATTGCAGGGCCGCGCTCGACAAAGCAACGCCGTGGGCACGACAAATTCGTTCCAGCGCATCGACACGTTCGATAATCGCCGGCGGCGCGTCGCCGTAGTTGAACTTTTGGTTGTCCGCCTTCGGCGCTGTATCGGACGTTAGTCCTCGCGCGAGAATGCCCGAATTGAACGCGCCGCCCGCCAGGATGCTGACGCCGCGCTTCTCGCATTCCGGCAACAGGTCATCAAGCACCGCTTGCTCCAGCAACGTGTAGCGTCCCGCCAGCAACGCACAATCGATGTTGAACTCCGCCATCACCTCCAGGATTGCAGCGCCTTCGTTGACTCCTAGTCCGACGGCTTTCACGCCGCGCGATTTGCGCAGTTCATCTAGCGCCCGGAAACCACCTTCGTCGGTTAGTTGCCGCCAATAGCGCGCGTTGTTTGCGCCATGCGTGACGCGGCCAATATCGTGGATCAGCACAATGTCGATATCGACAACACCCATGCGCTGCTGGCTGTCTTCGAAAGATCGAAGAATGCCGTCGTAGGTGTAGTCGAAGGTCGCCTGGAACGGCAGCGGATCCGACCAGCTTTCGCTGCCGTCGTACGGCGTGGTGCGCGGAACAAAGCGCCGGCCCACCTTGGTCGACAACACATAGTCTTCGCGTGGGTACTGGCGCAACGCGTCGCCTAACCGGTGTTCGGCTTTCGTGTGGCCGTAGTGCGGAGCGGTATCGAAGAAACGGATACCGCTTTGCCACGCGGCGTCTACCGTCGATTGCGCGTCTGCCTCGGAAAGATCGTGATACAGGCCGCCCAGCGGTGCCGTACCCAGCGACAACGCCGTGACCTCCAGCGAGGTCTTGCCCACCTTGCGCTTTTTCACAACGGGATTTCCAGTGATTGGCTTCATTGCGTTCGATCCAGTGCGTTCGGCTGATGAGTTCGGCAGATGAGTTGGGCTAATAAGTCAGGTTCAAACCGACGTAATCGACGTGATCGATACCGCATGCCGCGGCGTCGCGCTCGCAGGCAGACACGCCGGGCCAACCGGATCAAAGCTCTTGTAGGTCAGGATGAACTCCTGATGGCCCAGCGATTCCGACTTGGACGGGGCACCGGCCGCCACGCTCACGGTGGCATCGAATACTTCGCGGCCGACTTCGTCCAGCGTCGCACGTCCTTCCAGGATGCGGCCCGCGTCCACGTCCATATCGCCGGAAAGATTTCGATAAGTCGCCGGGTTCGCGCACACCTTGATAACAGGCGAAATGGCCGAGCCGACCACCGAACCGCGTCCGGTCGTGAACAGGATCACGTGCGCTCCGCAAGCGATCAGTTCGCCAATTTCCGCGTTGTCGCTGATGTTCGGAAAGCCGAAACGCGGTTCGCCGTCGGGAACGACATCGAGCAGATACAAACCACCGACGGGCGGAATGTCACCCGGCTTGACGATCCCCACAATGGGCGATGCACCGCTTTTCGCGTACGCGCCGAGTGACTTTTCTTCCTGCGTGGTAAGGCCCCCATCCGCGTTGCCGACCGCGAACGAACCGTGTCCCATGATGGAGTAATAGCGCGCGGCCTTGTCCACGCACGCGACAATTTCACGGCCCAGTTCCGGCCGCGTGGCACGGCTTTCCATATGGAATTCGCAGCCGACCAGCTCGCCGGTTTCCTCGAAAATACACGCGGCGCCGGCGTCGATCAGCGCATCGAAGGCGCGCCCCACAGCGGGATTTGCCGTAATGCCGCTGGTGCCGTCCGAGCCGCCGCAAATCGTGCCGACGATCAATTCGTCGAGCCCCATGGGGACTTTCGGTTGCTGCGCGAGCGTCGCGCGCACATCGCGAATCCAGTCGATGCCATTCTGGATCGTGCTGCGCGTCCCGCCTTTTTCCTGGATCGTCAGAACCTCGGCCGGACGGCCACTCGCGCGCACGGCATCGACCAGATAGTGCTTGTTCATGCTCTCGCAGCCGAGCGAGACGAACAGGACCGCGCCCACATTCGGGTGCGTGGTCAGCCGCTCCATCATCTTTTCGGCATAGCCGTTCGGGTAGCAGCCCGGAAAGCCGATCAGGTGCACGGGCGGTTCGCGATCGGCAGCGGGGTCATCGAAGGCGTCGAACGCCGGACGAAACTGCGTGACGATTTCCCTCGCCACGTGATGCGCGCATTCGACGAGATACGCAACCGCGATTACATTGCGAATGCCCTTGCGCCCATCGGCACGCAGGAATCCTTGAAGCGGCGGAGTGGTGGTGGCAGTCATTGGCTTACCGGTCCCGGTGATCCACGAACGCATGGCCGGCGTCGTGGGTATAGGTCGGGAGATAGTCGCTCTCGAGATTGTGCGTATGCAGATGCTCGCCGGGCTGAACGTCCGACGTCACATGGCCAATGATCGCGCCATACCGAAGCACTTTTTCATCGGTCCGCAACGCGCGGCGCGCGACTTTGTGCCCAAGCTCGATGGTCTTCGCCAGCGTGACGAACTCCCCTTCGATCTCCACGCGCTCCCCCGCCTCCAAACGAGCGCCCGCTATCAGGCAATTGTCCTGCGGGCTTTGAAGAATGAGCCGGGCGTCAGTGGGCGTGTGAGGAACTTGCTGCACAGAAACTTCCTTGAGAACGAACAAGATTCGAGCGACATTCGACTGGCATTCGAGCGGTCATGGGAGCATTGCCGCGGGTTTGCATCAGTACAATCATTCATCAGTGAACGTATTATTCATATGCGGACAAGTCGAAGTCAAGCTAAGTGCGGCGTTGAACGGTCCGTGTTTTCCCTTAGCATCTAGTTTTTAGCGACCTAACTGAAGGCCATCATGCAGGCAGACGATCCCACCGACGCCGACCGCTACCGCGCGCCCGCGCTGGATAAAGGTCTGGATATCCTCGAACTGCTCGCCGAGCAAAAGGATGGACTCACGCGCGCCGAGATCACGAAATCGCTCGGGCGCAACGCAAGCGAGATGTATCGGATGCTCGAGCGGCTGGTCGCACGGCAATACGTGGTGCGCTCGCCAGCGGGCGACCGCTATTCGTTGAGCCTGAAGTTGTACGCGCTCGCGCATCGGCACCCGCCGATGAACCGCCTGATCGCGGAAGCCTTGCCGGTCATGCAGCGTTTCGCCGATCGCGCGGAGCAGTCGTGTCATCTGGCCGCCTATGACCGGGGCAATCTGCTTGTGATCGCGCAGGTCGACGGGCCGGGAACATGGGGGATTTCAGTGCGGCTCGGCGCGCGGGTCGGGTTGATCGATACCGGTTCAGGCCGTGTGATCCTTGCGTTTCAGAGCCCGGAACAACGCGCGCACATGCTGACCGAGCACACGCGTGTAAAGGGTGAGTCCGCGCTCGATCCTCTCGCGCTGGAAAATGCGTACACGCAGATCCGCGTGGACGGTTTTCTGCATAAGGAGAGTCAGCAGACCTTCGGCGTGATGGACGTGAGTTTTCCGCTGCTAGGGCCGTCGGGCCAGGCGATTGCGACGCTGACGTGCCCGTATCTCAGGCGTATCGACGAATACGTGGCGCCGTCCATCGGCGAGGTCAGTGCGTTGCTGGGTGAAGCGGCGGCGGCGCTGTCGATGTTTCGCGAGCCGGATGCGGAGTTTGGCGATTCGCAGGATTCGAGCGCGGCTTAGGAGCGCACGAGGGTGGCAGGCACGGCAGGCACAACGGGCACAGCGGCACGGCGGGTAGAGGTAGATTCGGCGAGTAGATTCGGCGGTCAAGTTCGCTGGGAAGATCCGGCGGCAAGAGCCGGTTCGCTTAGTTAGGGAGATCCAGTTCGCGGATTCGCCAGGTTCCAGATCCGCGCGACGCGTTAGAATGGCGACCCTCTCAAAAAGCGAAACGTGGCTCCAAGCGACGTTTCGCGTCTTTTTCTACGCAAGGCAATGGCGAAACTCCTCTCCGATCCCGAATTTCAGCGCTTCTCCGAACTTCAGCAAAAGCAGTCCAGCTTCACGATCACGAGCGAGGAAGCGGACGAGCTGCGCGATATCGTCGCTCGCGCGCAGCAAAAGCGCGACGACCGCGCGGCCGCGATGCAGTCGATCGAAACGTTTATCACCCAGTTCGACATTAGCGCGGACGAACTCTTTACAGCCGACCAGATCGCCGATGCCGCGCGCAATTTCGGCCTGATTCCCGCAGCGAAGAAAGAGCGCGTGCTGCCGCCGCAGCTGTCGTTCAACGGCAAGCCGTATCAATGGACCACGCGCGCCCTGCCGGATGACATTCGCGTTCCGTTGTTCGAAGCGTTCACGTCGGGCGCATCGGTTAAAGCGTTTATTGCTACGCCTAAGGACGCGACGCGTTGCGCGGCGACGATCGCGCGTCTGGAACGTGAAACCAACAGCACTTATGCCGATGCGTGGCTGGACGAACTGGCCGTGTCGCGCGCACAGGTCGACGAAGCGCTCGCAAAGCTCCCTGCCTGATTCGTAGAGCGACGGTCGCGGGCAAGCATAGTGCGGCCGCTCACCGCGGCGGCCCGATGCCCGCGTTCCTCAGCTGCACTGGTCTTCATAGCTTTCATGACGGCTGCACGCTGGCTTCTCAGACGGCCTCTCAGCCTACTTCTGCGCCAACTTCGGCCAACCGCATCCTGAAACCGGTCACGCCCGGATCCTCCGTGGCCGTTATCTCGAATCCTAAACGGCGCGCGAGTCCGATCATGCCAGTGTTCTCGCGCAACGCCTCGCCGATCAGCCAGCGTGTCCCGCGCGACCGGCAATACGCGATGATCCGGGTCAACAGCAAGAGTCCCAGCCGCCTGCCCTTCAGATCCGAGCGCACCGCGACCGCGAACTCGGCCGTCTCGTTATCCGGATCGGCAATAGCGCGCGCCACCCCCAACGTCTCGATAGCATCGTGTTCACCCGTGACGGCGATAAACGCCATCTCGCGGTCATAGTCGATCTGCGTCATCCGGGCGAGTTGAGAGTGATCGAAACTGCGCACGGAACTGAAGAACCGCAGACGCAGATCGTCCGGCGTCATCGCGGCAACGAAAGCGCTGTGGGCGGCTTCGTCGTCGGGACGGATCGGCCGCACGGTGATGAGCAAGCCGCTCCAGTCGAGTGTCTCCTCCAGTTGCCGCGGATACGGTTGTATGGCGAGCGGCGTGCGATGCGCGGCCAGCGTCAGATGGGGTTCATACACCACGACCGCCTGGCGGGTCACGCGCACCGTCAACCTCAACGCGACAATCTGCTCGATCTCGCAGACAGCCTGCGACAAAGCCGTCAGCGCAACCAGCAAATTCTCCGCCGGGAGTTCGCGCGCCCTCGGCGAACGCATCACGAGGTCACGCGCCAACACCGGGTTCAGCGGCGGAAACGAAAATTCGTGCAACGCGTCCGGCAAACCAAGCGCGCCAACTGCCTTGAACTCGAACACCGGTCCGAACACGCGATGGTTTAGCAAGCGAACATCAATTTCAATGGCATCCATGCTGCGTGGACCGGCCGACCCCGCCTTCACGACAATGCCAAATTGCGCCAGCACGCGCGACGCCCGCTCGCCGTCCAGTTCCGCAACGCCCGCCGTCAATGCGGCCATGACCTGAGCCTGTGCGCTGTCCAGCGCGACCAGGGTCTGAGGACGCGGCCCATCGGGTGTCTGCATCAACAGTTCGCGCCCCTGCCGATAATCCACCAGCCGTGCGAAACCGCGCGCCAGCCGTTGAGGCGTGGTATGGACGGGGATGCCGTGGGCATGCAACGCGTCGCGCGTGGCCTGGTCCACGCAACCGAAAAAGCAAGCGAGCAAACCGCGATACGCGTGGCTTTGCTGCTCGATCAGCACGCGCGCCACTTCCGCGACGGGCGCGGTGTGTGTTGGCGCGTGGACCACGAATGCCGTCCCGGTCTCGCGATGCGGTGCCAGCGCTTCGAGCGCCGCGCCAAAGTCCGCGGCAGTTGCGGTGTCTCCGAGTTGCAGCGGGTTTTCCAGACGCGCGTGCGGTAGCACGGCGGCGACTGACACGCGCGCGGCCTCGGGCCAGAGCGCGAGCGCATCGCCGGCCGCGGCGAACGCGTCGGCAGCGAGCGCAGCCACGCCGCGATCGCTGGTAATGACGGTCGCCCGGTCGCTGGCGGCCACACGGCCTACGCCAAGGGTCTCTATTTCATCGAGCAGGTCGTCGAGCGAGTCCACCCGTACCAGGCCGGCGCGCCGGAAAGCGGCGCTGTAAAGCGCATCGAAAGGATCGTCGTGCCCTGTGCGTAAAACCAGCACGGGCTTGTTGCGCGCCGCCGCTCGCGCCGCCGACATGAATTTGCGCGCCATTCGCACCGATTCGATGGCCATCAGGATCGCGCGCGTCCGTGAATCGCTTGCGAGGAAATCGAGGATATCGCCCACGTCGACGTCCGCTTCGTCGCCCAGCGCGATCACTCGCGAAAAACCCAGGCCACGCGCGTTCGCCCAGCCCATCACACCGTTGGTCAACGCGTTCGACGCCGATACCCACGCTACCCCGCCCGCCGCAATGGCGCATGACGGCGCACCCAGTACGGCCCCCATAGCTGGCGTCATCACGCCGACACTCGCCGGACCGACCACGCGCAGCAAAAACGGCCGCGCAGCCGCGAGCGTTCGGTCCGTCCAGTCCTTGCCCTCCGGCTCCCCGCCCTGCCCGATGATGACCACGGCCCGCGTGCCACGCGCCCCCAGTTGGCCAACAACCTCCGGCCAGGTGGACGGTGGAGTGCACAACACGGCCACGGTCGGCGTGTCGGGCAAATCTTCAATACTCGCGAAAACACCGGCCCCATTCAACTGACGATGCTTGGGATTCACCGCCCAGACCGGGCCTGCGAAGTTAGCGGCGCTGAGCCGCGACCAGACCATTTCGCCAATACTGCCCGCACGCAGCGACGCCCCGATCACGGCAATCGACTTCGGGTTAAACAGCGCGTCGAGGTTACGTACGGTCATGCGGCCTCCTTCAATGAGATCTATCCAGCATAGGCGATTCGCGAGCCCTCAACTACTAACCGGATGGCCTATGTCTCGCCTTTTTCAACAACGGTTCTTACATTTCCTGATGCCCAATATGAGAATTCGTTTTGGCTCAACGTCAACCGAACGGGCTATTGTTTCGCATCGGGAACCAAGGTAATTTGATCAAACGCGAGACAGGAGCAATTCTGGTTCGCAGAGGAGGCATGTTTACTCGGCCACAAGAAAAACCGAGAAGGTTGGGCGGTCAGGAATCACTATGCGACATCTTCCATCGTTGATTGCGTTGCGTTTCTTCGAAGAAACGGCGCGTCATTTAAGTTTCAATCGCGCGGCGCGAGCGTTGTGCGTCACACAAGGAGCGGTAAGCCGCCAGATCAGGCTACTGGAAGAGTCACTGGGCGTGAAGCTTTTCGAGCGCGACCATAAAGGAATTCGCTTAACGCAGGCGGGTGTGTTGCTGATGCCGTCGGTGACAGAGGCATTTGACGTGATCGAGCGCGGAACGCGTCACCTGACGGGAACCGTCGAGCGAAAGCGTTTGATTGTGTCATTGCCGCCTACCTTCGCCACCCAGTGGTTTTCGTCGCGGCTGGGCGCACTAGCGGAGCAATTGCCGGACGTTGACCTCTCTATTCGTACGCAGGAAAGCGACGAGTGTCATTGCAGCGTGCGTTTCGGGCGCGACGCTGCGGCGCATGGGTGGTCGGAACTGCTGATCGTAGAGCGGCACGCGCTGGTAGGATCGGCGTCCTTCACCGGCACACCGGTCGAGACCTTGCTGGATCAATTGCCCGCGCTTCACGTGCTGCACGAGGACGTGCGGCTGAACCTCTGGCCGGATTGGCTGGCGAAAGCGGGACTGCCGCCGCGTTATGCCGAGAATGGTATTGAATTTTCGAATCTGCAGCAGGCAATCCATGCGGCGCGACGTGGCGTAGGCTTGGCCGTTGTGGATCTGAACATGATTGCTGATGAATTGACCGAGGGTGCTTTGGTGAGGATGTCGGATGTTGAGATCAGCGGACCATTCGGATATTGGCTGGACGTGCCAGAAGCGCACCGCGACGCCAGCACCGTAACCGGCTTCGCTGACTGGTTGCGCCATGAAGCTGCCCTGCCCGTTTGATTGGCCGTCTCGACTTAATCTCGACTTGCGAGTGAAGTGCTTTGGGGACTCAAGCGGCAACAGGGTCCCATTGGATGCCTGCCGATATAAAATGGGGAAGCTTGCTTTTGCATGTGCCAACGCGCTGCAGGTGCTCCGGACACTACTTCACGCAGATGAGCAGAACAGCCATGCGCATTCGGCAGAGTTGGCGAATGATTCGAGTCATTGTGTTTCGCCCATCTGTTCAAACGTCGGCCGACCCAGACTCAACGTGCAACAGTCGCCGGCATCGCTGCATGGGTCACACCCGCCTGCATCTCACTGCCCGGCACGCAATGCGACTGCAGCGACAAATACCCGGGGTTATACGCCTTCGCATCTTTCTTCGGCAGCGTATAAGAAATCCGGCATTGTTCGACCGGGCCATTGCCCCACTTCACCGTCAGCGCGCCCTGATCCTCAAGACCGCGCGCAAATATTCTGCTGTCCTGACCGACCACACCCACGCTCTTGCC
>NZ_LMUF01000035.1:0-34831 GCF_009766085.1 Burkholderia sp. S171
TGAGGGTGCAGAGCCGGCAGTCTTGAGCGTGAACGTCGCAGCCGTTGTGCCAGGAACAGCAGCCGTGAGGGTAAAGTTGGACGTGATAGCGTTGCTGGTGTTGGCAAGCTGATTGCCGTTCTGATCAAAGAACTGCAATCCTGAGTTGCCGTCCGACTTCACTGTAATTGACGTGATAGCGCTGGCGGCGGTGGACGCAGCACCCGTGCTCGGGTCAATCGAGATGTTCGAAATCGTGCCGAGGGTTTCGCCAGCGGTCAAAGAGGTGGTGTTTGCAGCGCTGATCGTCGTTACGGCATTCGCTGTTGTCAGCGGGTTAGTCGCTGTCGCGCTGTTGACTACGAGTTGGCCGCTGGAATTCGTAGAAAACAATGCGCTCGACGTCGTCGTTGAGATGGCCTGGTTGTTCTGGTCGGTAAAGGTGTAGCCGCCGTTGCCATCGGACAAGACGTTGATCGACGTGATAGCGCCCGCTACGCCCGCTGCAGGAACTCCACCGGCCGCTGTCAAGTCAAGACCCGAAATCGTGCCCAGCGTGTTGCCCTTTTGCACCGTGCCGCCACCAAGCGAAGCTGCCGACAGGCTTTGCGTCAGGTTCAGGCTGATCGTCTGACCGACGTTCGCGCCGACCTGGAAGCTCACGTTACCAGCCGAGCCGTCCAGAACGTTCTTGCCGTTGTAGTTCGTTTGCGATGCCACGCGGTTCACTTCAGCGACTTGCTGCGCAACTTCTTGTTGCAGTGCTGCCTGGTCGCTTGACGACAGCGAGCCGCTCGATGCTTGCACTGCGAGTTGACGAATGGTTTGCAGGCTCGACGTGATCTGCGCCAAACCGCTCGATGCCGTCTGGATCATCGAAACGCCGTCGTTCGCATTCGAAACGCCTTGGTTCAAGCCGTTGATCTGCGTTTGCATCCGGTTCGAGATCGCGAGACCTGCCGCATCGTCCGCTGCGCTGTTGATCCGCTTACCGGACGACAGGCGCGTGATGGCCTGCGACAGCGCGCTTTGCGAGGTGTTCAGGTTTTGCTGAGCGACCAGCGAGTTGATATTGCTATTGATACCGATCATTTGGATTTCTCCTGAAAGAACTAAAAGGGCTGTTATGGCTACTGCACAGGTCCTGTTGCCTGGCGGTTCCCGAGCGTGGTAGCCGGCCGCCTACATGGGTTAGCGGCTCATGAAAAAAAAACTTGAGGACTTAGGTAAGGATTTGTAGGGGGAATAGCGAATGACATAGCGAATGACCCATTGCCTGCGAGTAAAAGGATTCGCGGGTATTCTTTTTCGGATCCGTTATCACGCGTTTGACTTAATCAGCCCGGGAGCCTCCATGCAGCACCGCACTATTGGTACGTCAGACCTCAAGATCGCGCCGCTCGTTTTCGGCGGAAATGTATTCGGCTGGACCGCTGACGAGCGGACGTCGTTCTCGATCCTCGACGCCTTCGTTGACCACGGACTTAATTTCATCGATACCGCCGACGTCTATTCAGCCTGGGTCGACGGCCATCAGGGCGGCGAGTCGGAGACGATCATCGGCAAGTGGCTCAAGGAAAGCGGCAAGCGCGACAAGATCGTGCTGGCAACCAAGGTCGGCATGCTGAGCACGCGCACGGGGCTGTCGGCGGCGAATATCGAGGCGGCCGTCAACGACTCGCTGAAACGCCTGAAGACGGATTACGTCGACGTCTACTTTTCTCATCGGGACGACGATAAAACCCCGCTTCTGGACACGCTCGCTGCGTATCAAAAGCTGATTACGGCGGGAAAAGTGCGCGTGATTGGTGCGTCGAATTACACGGGTGAAAGGCTGGAAGAGGCGCTGAAGATATCGGCGAAAGAGGGCATTGCGAGTTATCAGGTGCTTCAGCCTGAATACAATCTTTATGATCGTGCCGGTTACGAGAATGACCTGGAACCGGTTATCAAGGCGCACAAGGTGTCGGTTGTGACGTATTACAGTTTGGCGAGCGGTTTCCTGAGTGGAAAATATCGATCCAAAGCCGATACCGAGAACAGTGCCCGCGGCGCGAAAGTGTCGGGATATCTGAACGACCGGGGCTTGAGAATTGTTAATGCGCTGGTTAAAGTGTCAGACCGCCATGACGCGGAGCCGGCGGCAGTCGCGCTTGCATGGCTGATCGCACGGCCGGGCGTTACGGCGCCGATCGCGAGCGCGACATCGGTCAAGCAGCTCGAAACGCTTGCCCACGCGACCCGCATTACGTTGACGCCTGAAGACGTCGCACTGCTCGACGAAGCCAGCAATCCGGACTGAAATCGGCAAAAAACGCGCATGATCATGAGGTTGTCACCCCGCAAACAGACGCTGCGGGGTTGGCGACCGGGCAACGATCTGATAACATCTCGCCCGAATCGAGATTTTTGCCCGATGGCGCAGCTATTTTTAAGCGACGCCGGGCGGCCCGAAGTGCGCTGTTCGTTTTTAACAGACTGCGCATGCCGTGATCGGCGGTGAAATCCCACCTCTCTCTTTTCCGGCCTCCGTGGCCGCTTTGCTCGTGTCCGCTGTTTGTTGGGTGGACGATCGGAGTGCCGGCGCGCGGCGTTGCCTTAGGCAGTACGCTTCGCCGCGCAGTCAGAAAAACGTATCAGCGATTTAGGACCTCCATGACCACTATTGTTTTGAAAGAAAACGAGCCGTTCGACGTTGCGATCCGTCGCTTTCGCCGGACCATCGAAAAGAACGGCCTGATCGCCGAACTTCGCGAACGTCAGTCGTATGAAAAGCCGACGACGGCACGCAAGCGCAAGAAAGCGGCAGCAGTCAGCCGCCTGCGCAAGCGTCTGCGCAGCCAGATGCTGCCCAAGAAGCTTCACTAAGTCTTGGCAGGTCGCAGCCCGGTTGATGGGCTGCACCAAGCAAAACGGCGATGCCGCCCGCAAGGGTTGCATCGCCGTTTTGCTTGTCTGGTCTGGTTAGATTTGCTGGTCTTACGGTCTGGCTTTACTTCGATTTGCGGCTCAGCTCAGCTTGGTCGGATCGTCTCGGCTGGACGTCTGCAGGTGGATTCTGGGCTTCTGAATTACGCCGCCTGAGCGGATCTTCTTCGTTTTTCGCTTTTGTCCCAGCGTGGCAGGCCGTAGCCTGAGCTAACGCGCGTTTATTCGCATTCACACAAACGCATGGCGTTCGCCCACGCGCGCCAGAAGCCGTGGCCATTCGTCCACGTTGAAATCGTCGTGGACTTCTTCCAATTCGATCAGCAACTCGACGATATCCGGATCGTAGGCATTAACCTCCGACGCGTACAGCGCGCGCAACAATGAGCCATCCTTTGCGTGCTGGTAGTACGAGATCCCTACGCCTTCAATCTCCGGCCGATACAACTCGTCCGCGATCAGCGAGCCGATAGCGCACTTGCGGCCATTGCCGCTCCGTAGCCGGCACGAACCGTTTTCGTCTTCTGATACAGCGCGTTGCGTCAGCAGATGGTTGCTCACGCGCTCGTAGATGTCTCTCGCCGTTAACATTGCATTGCTCGTTGCCGTGACTATTGCGTTGCTCGCCCGCGCGCGTATTTATTCGTTCGATATCGGCGCGGACGCGGTTCGTTCGTGGGGCAAAGCGAGGGGGAATTGTTTCAGCAACATGACCGCCTCGCGGGTCCCGCAAAATTCTGTTTAATTCCCCGCTCAGGCTGCCGACTTAAGCCGGTTTGCCGACAAGTTGAACTGACGGGCAATCGACGCAAAGCGTTCACGCCATTCCCACTTGCCGAACACGTCGTGTACGTTTTGCAGGCAGCTGAGCAGCTCGACGGTCGTCGGGTCGTAGACGTTGATATTTGAGCGCAGGAGCGCGCGCTTCAGCGCCACTACACCCACGTCCATATACGCGGGCACGCCTTCCGGCCCTTTGCTGATGTAGCGAATGGGCACGCCTTCCATGGCGGTCATGTAATCGCGCGCCTTGATGAAGCTGCCGACAGGACAACCGCCGCAATAACCGCGATAGGCACCGCCGCCGTGCGGCAACAACGCTGCCTGGCCTTGGCCGAACAGGTGAAGCACGGAACGGTCGAAAATTTCCTGGTGCGTTAAGAAATTCAGGTTTTTCATTCTGGTTCTCCCCTGCGCCGACAGCTGCGGCGCATTCTGGGTGTTCATCAAACAGCGTTATTAGTATCGGACGCGCGCGTGATCGTCATAGCGCGACTGACCACATAAAAACCGTGTCATTTCACCGGCCTTTCCCCACTTTTCCGCGATCGTTCGCACGGCCGGAAGACGCTTGCCAAGCGGTGAGAAGCGACAGCGGTTTTAAACTCATCCGGCTCGCCGGGAAAAGGCGCTTACAACGTATTTATAGCGGTTCTTTTCGGTAAAAAAGTGGCGCTGTGTGTGGCTGGCCGCAATTCTGACATGATGTCTGACTTCCTGCACAGGGGGTGAATCCCCGTAGAGCCTTTGTAGTAAAGGCTTCAGAGCGTGATTCACCTCCCTGGTACGGTTATCGTCAGGATTTTCCCTGAGCACGACTTAAATCGCGAAAGATGTTGCGAAAACGCAATGTTCGTATCGGAAACTGGTGGAGCAAATTGCCTAATTTGTTCGACGCTTAGGCGTTTCGCGCTTCGGGACCCTCGCGCTCTCGCGGAACCGGCAGAAGCAAGCAGCCTCGTGGTCGTTGACCATGCCGGTTGCCTGCATGAACGCGTAGCAGATGGTCGTTCCGACGAACTTGCAGCCGTATTTCTTGAGCGCGCGGCTCATGGCGTCGGACACCTCGGTGGAGGCGGGCGCCTGTGCGTAGGTTGCGCGCGGGGTGTCGATGGGTGTATTGCCCACGAACGACCACACGAAATTCGCGAGCGAGCCGTGTTCCGCCTGGATGCGCTGCACCGCGCGAGCATTGGCGACGGCCGCTGAGATCTTCGCGCGATTGCGAATAATGCGGGCGTCGAGCAGCAACCGGGCTGCATCGTCTTCGCTGAAGGCGGCCACTCGGTCGATATCGAAGTTGTGGAACAAAGCACGGTAACCGTCACGCTTGTTCAAAATCGTCAACCATGACAGCCCGGCCTGGGCGCCTTCCAGCACGAGCATTTCGAACAGATGGCGATCGTCGTGCGACGCAACGCCCCATTCCTCGTCGTGATAGCGGGCGAGTGATTCGGTCGTTACCCAACTGCAACGGTGCGGCTCGGGACTGTCTTCTGGGCGGCTTTTCTTCGGGTTTGTCATGTCGGATTCAGGGAATGCAGGGTTGGCGTTCGATCAGGATAGGCGGAAGGACAGGGGGAGAACAGTCGGCCGATTGGCCGGGTTCTCGAGCGATTTTCCCCGCATACAGGTTTCCAGCGGCGAGCCCGGCATCCGGCGGCTGCCGGGCGTATCGGCCTTCGGTACAACGAACGGGCATGACGTCCAGTCGCGGCAGCTGTGACCCATGGCAGAAAGTCACCCGAAGGTCGCTCGTTGTCTCGCCGCGTTTCAGGCGACATAGCCCGTTCGGCTGAGTGGCGGCGTGCGGGTCGTGCCGTTAAGCTTGCAGACATGACTACTTCAACTTGCACACATCAGTATCTGATCGGCGTCGACGGCGGCGGCAGCGGTACGCGCGTCGTCCTGGCGAACACCGAGGGCATCGAACTGGCACGTGCGACGGGCGGGCCGTCAGGCCTGGCGCTCGGTGTCGAGCGCGCGTGGGAGGCTATCGAAGCGGCGTGTTCGCGCGCGTTTGAAGCAGCGGGCCTGCCGTTCGAGTGGAGCACATGTGCGCTGGGTTGTGGCCTGGCCGGCGTGAATCACGCGGGCTGGCTGGCGCAGTTTCATGCCACCGCGCCGGACGGGTGCGCGCTTGCCGTCGAAAGCGACGCTTTCACTACATTGCTCGGCGCGCATGGGGGCGAACCGGGCGTGATCGTGGCGCTGGGCACGGGCAGTATCGCTGCGTCGCTGGATGCACGCGGTCAGGTTGCAATCGCGGGCGGTTATGGTTTTCCGAGCGGCGACGAGGCGAGCGGAGCCTGGCTGGGCTTGCGGGCGGTCGTGCATCTGCAGCAAGTGCTGGACGGCCGGGCACCCGCCGACGACTGGTCCGCGGCATTGCTCGCGTGCACAAATACGAGTGATCGAGACAATCTCGTCGTATGGCTCTGCGCGGCAAATCAAACGGGTTATGCGACGTTGGCGCCAACCGTTTTCGAACACAGAAATCATCCGTTCGCAGCTCGCCTGCTTGAGGAGGCAGGGAGCGAGATCGCAAAAATGGTGTCGGCGCTGGACCCGGATCAATCTCTGCCGGTCGCATTGTGTGGCGGGTTGGCCGTACCACTGACTCCGTTCGTTCCGGACGAGCTGCGCAGCCGCTTGCGTCTGCCACTCGCGGACTCTGCTGCAGGCGCTCTGCAACTGGCACGCCACGCCGCGAGCCGAAAGTCAGCCCGTGAGGGCTAAAATGCACGGTTCCTAACGACTTAAAGGAAAGCGCTTCCCATGTATTCCATCATCGCTACTGATCTCGACGGCACCTTGCTCAACAGCGACCATCAGGTCGACCCGTTCACCATCGAAACGGTCCGCGAACTGGAAGCGCGCGGTGTGCGTTTCATCATCGCGACGGGGCGGCATTATCGCGATGTGGTCGGGATTCGGAAAGTGCTAGGCATTGAGGCTTATCTGATCACGTCGAATGGCGCGCGTATTCACGCGCCCGACAACGAGCGTATTTACGCCCGCGATATCGCTCCGGCGGCGGTGCGCCGGCTCGCCCAGCCTGATCTGGCAGGAAGCGAGCGGGTGATCGTCAATCTTTTCGCCGACGACGCCTGGCTGATCGACCGTCACGCGCCCGAATTGCTGGCGTTCCATCAGGATTCAGGCTTTGACTACGATGTGATGGATCTGCGCGAGCACGACGGCGAGAACATTGCGAAGGTGCTGTATATCGGCGAGCCGGATGATCTCAAGGTGACCGCGGCGAATCTCGAACGTGAATTCGGCGACTCCATCTACGTCACCTATTCGATGCCGGATTGTCTCGAAGTGATGACGTCTGATGTCTCGAAGGGGCGGGCGTTGCGGTTCGTGCTGGACCGGCTGGATATCGACACTGCGCATTGTGTCGCTTTCGGCGACAACATGAACGACATCGATCTGCTTGAAACCGCGGGCCGGCCATTCATGATGAACAACGCCAATCCGGCGCTGATAAAACGCCTGCCGAATGTCCCTCGGACGGGTAACAACTTTGAGGCCGGCGTTGCGCATCAATTGCGTGCGTTGTTCGGTATGACAGACGAGCTCGCCGCGCCGGCTCGCGCTGACGAATAAAGCGGCGAAGGCTGGAAGTGCGAGGACGGCTGAGGTTAAGACTAAATGCAGCGCTGGCCAGCATCGTGGCCGTAGCGCTAATCGGTAGCAAAAAAGGGAACGCCCAGACCGGCCGCTCCCTTCGCTCGAAGAACCCTTAGCAAATCGCTACGACTCGCGCTGCTTACCCGCGACGGTTCCAGCCGTCATGACCGTAGCCACCATGATCCCAGCCGGTGCGGTTCCAATGTCCACGGTCCGGACCGCCCCAGCGGTCGTCGCGATGACCCCAGACGGGCGGGGGAGCGCGATAGTACGGCGCGGGTTGGACATATACCGGTGCGGATTGCACATACGCGGGCACGCCGAGTGACAGTCCAATAGAGACATCGGTGTGAGCTTGCGCGGCGCCGACTGCGCCCATTGCAAGACCAGCGGCAACCAGCAAATGAGTGACGATGCGTTTCATGGTGTTCTCCTTTTGGGCGACGCGTGTCGCATGACTCCAAATCTACGCATGAGCTGTTTTACGAGTATCGACGAGTTGTCAGCAAATGAAAGTATCGCGAAAGTTCAGGTTAGGGTTTGTCTGCCGGCTAAATACCTGCAAAGTCCCTGTCAGCCGTCGTTTGTAGGCAGTTTCCCTACCGCATATAAGTAATTTGACATTTAAAAACCCTCGCGGGCCGTAAGCCGCCATTACATTTGTCGCGGATTATTCATATTGATCTGCCATATCGGCGAGATAAAAACGAATCACGCAATAAAAAACGGGCGCTGAGCGCCCGTTTTTCTATCGGCCTTCACCGTTTTTAATTCACGCTGCAGCAAGCGCCCGGTTCTTCGCACCGGTCAGCAACGGATAAACCACGCCTGCGATGATGGCGCCAATGATGGGGGCGACCCAGAACAGCCACAGTTGTTCCATCGCCGCACCGCCCACGAACAACGCCGGGCCCGTGGAACGCGCCGGGTTCACCGACGTATTCGTGACCGGAATCGAGATCAGGTGGATCAGCGTCAGGCACAGGCCAATGGCGATTGGCGCAAACCCGGCAGGCGCGCGGCTGTCGGTGGCGCCCAGGATGACGAACAGGAAGAAGAACGTCATTACGACTTCACATACGAGCGCTGCGATCATTGTGTAATGACCCGGCGAGTGATCGCCGTAACCATTGGTGGCAAAGCCGCTGGCAACCAGGTCGAAGCCCGGCGCGCCACTGGCGATCACCGACAACACGTACGCGCCGAGCACGCCACCCACCACTTGGGCAACAATGTACGGACCCAGATCGCGGACCGGGAAGCGTCCTGCGACCGTCAAACCGACGCTCACTGCCGGGTTCAAGTGGCAACCCGAAATGTGACCGATGGCGTAGGCCATGGTGAGCACCGTCAGGCCGAACGCTAGCGACACGCCCGCGAAGCCAATACCAAGTTGAGGGTAACCCGCGGCCAGCACTGCGCTGCCGCAGCCGCCCAGCACGAGCCAGAACGTACCAAACATTTCTGCGCCGAGGCGCTGTCCTAATCGCATGATTCGTAGTCCTAAAAATATATAAAAAACTGAAACAATTCCGACGCTTGTGACCACGGATATTTGTACGGACCACCGCGGCGGGTAAGCAGTGTAATCCGAGTCCCGGGACTAGTTGTCAACAATTGTTAAATCACTCGGAACTAAGGGAACTCTTATTAAGAATGCCCTGTAGTTTCAAGATTCTTCTCATTAGCATTAAGATTTTTTGCAATTGGATGTTCAAACGTTGCATCTTTTAATCGATGCCGTTACGCTTCTCAATAATCGCGGGCTATTAGAAAGGATTGGGAAATGTCGGAATACACCGAGCTCAAGGCGCAGATCGCCAAGCTTCAGGAGCAGGCGGAGGAGGCACGCCGCGCAGAACTGGAAGCAGTACTCGCAGATATCAGGCGCAAAATCGTCGAATACGGACTGACGGCGCAGGATTTGGGGTTAACAGTTATCCGGCGTGGCCGGCCACCGAAGAAGGAACCGCTCCCGCCGATTTATCAGGATCCCAAGTCAGGCAGCACTTGGAGCGGTCGCGGCAAACCACCGAAATGGATCGTGGGAAAGAATCGCGAGCGCTTCCTGATTAATCAGGCGCACTCTTAAAAGAGTATGGTGACTGCATCGAATAACGTAGACAAAAATTGAACTTAAATGTTTGCATGAAATGAGAACGAAAAAATCCGCCCGAAGAGGGCGGATTTTTTTGTGCTTTGCAATAACGTTGGATAACTACGCAACCATTGTTGCCAATCGAGTCGATGCCGCAATTCCAAGCCTTTTCAAACTTTTGCGGCGCGGCACCCGGTCTCCAGCGACTGAAGCAATGAGCCGGTATTTAACCGATCGCTACTCGGCGCAATACCGGTCGGTTGGCGGCTTGCAATAACGCGGTATAGCTCTCTACGTAGTTTAGCGCCATGGTCTTTGCACTAAAGCGACGTTCGAACTGCGCGCGAATTTCAGTGCGTGAGAGTTCATCCAGGCGCTGAAGTGCGCCGACCGCGCCCTGCACGTCCTCGCAAATGAAACCCGTCACGCCGTGGTCGATCACTTCCGGCACCGAACCACGATTGAACGCGATCACCGGCGTACCACACGCCATCGCTTCAATCATCACCAGGCCAAACGGCTCCGACCAGTCAATCGGGAACAGCAACGCTTTGGCGCCCGACAGGAACTCCGGCTTTTGCTGCTCATTGATCTCGCCGACAAATTCAACACTGGCTTTCGATTCCGCCAGCAGCGGCTCGATCACACTCTTGAAGTACTCCTGGTCGACCTTGTCCACCTTGGCAGCAATCTTCAGCGGAAGGCCGCTTTGAGCGGCAATCTTGATGGCCAGATCGGCGCGCTTTTCCGGGCAGATACGACCCAAAAACGCGAGGTATTCCGGCTTCTTGTGCGTTTGCGGCGTCAGCAAGTTTTCCGGAAGTCCGTGATAAATCGTGTTGAGCCATCCGGCTTGCGGAAGCGGCACGCGCTGTGAATCCGAAATCGAAACGACCGATGCGTCAGGAAATGCGCTGAACACCGGTTGTAGTTCGGGCAGATCCAGCCGGCCATGAAGCGTGGTCAGGAACGGCGTGTCCATTTGCGAGAACACCGAGAACGGCATGTAGTCGAGGTGGAAGTGCAGCACGTCGAATTCATGAGCCCGACGACGTACGTTCTCGAGCAACAGCGCGTGCGGCGCATTCCAGTCGCGGATAGACGGATCAAGTCGCAACGCGCGCGGCCAGGCGGCTTCCAGCTTCGCCTTGGTCTGCGAGTCGCCGCTCGCGAACAGGGTCACGTCATGGCCGAGATCAACCAGAGCGTCGGTCAGATACGACACAACGCGCTCGGTGCCGCCGTAGAACTTCGGGGGGACCGCTTCGTGCAAGGGTGCAATTTGTGCGATACGCATAACGTGACTCTCCTGTTCGTGACGGCTTCGACGCACAGTCTTCGGAACGAAAACCGGTGAAGCCTTGCGGACGGGCCAGCGTCAATGCTGCCGCCCCCTGAAAGATAGGACCCGGATGAATCGGGTTATCCCTTACAACCCATTATCGAGATGACTCTTCGCATCAACGAGTCATTTTGCAAACGCTTAACCTTGTTACAGGCCGAAACACCGGCCGTTACGTAGTTCGGCGGATCGCCGACACCCTTATGCGGCAAGCGATTGCGCGTCTGATTTCAAATTGCGCGGTGCAGGATGCATTGCCCAAGACGCAAGAAGCAGCAAAGTATGTGCCACCGCGCAGGCGCGCTGGGCATGCCGCGCCCGGGTTGACGTTAGCCTTGGGCGGGGAAAACAAATGCTCGCCGCGTAAAGATTTACCCGGCCCAGCCGTTAGTCAGACGTTAGTCAAAGCATGGGGCAACCTGCTCGGAAATTAATTCGCTCGCTCTCCACCGACTATTACTTGCTTACAATTTTTTGCCGATCCGTAAGCTACGAATCGGCATCTTTGCCCGGTTTCTGGACTGGCGCGAGCCACGCACTGCAGCGAGGCGCTTGAACCGGCTCGCCAGCGGACTGCCCTGAAGGCTTGAATACACCGCCAATCAAGACGCCACCCGGCTTCAGACCCACTGCCCGATCCGCGATTTCCCTTCAAAGTTTTCCAGCCACTTGCCGTAAACCACTTAACGGCGGTTTCGCCGATGCAACCATGAGGGCTCGATTGTGCTGATTTTCATCGGAACACTAGTGACGCTGTTGTCCGTCTTCGGCGGTTATGCGCTGGAAGGCGGTCACCTTGGCGCATTGGTCCAGCCCGTTGAAATCCTGATGATCGCGGGCGCCGGGGTGGGCGCCTTCATCCTCGGCAACGGCATGAAGACGATCAAGGCCACGCTGCGCGTGATCCCGACGCTCTTCAAGGGCTCGAAGTACAACAAGGACGTGTACATGGAGCTGATGGCGCTGCTCTACGTGCTGCTCGCAAAAGCACGCAAGGAGGGCACGCTGACGCTGGAGTCCGATATCGACGATCCGGCCAAAAGCCCAATCTTCGGCCAGTACCCGAAGATCCTGGCGGATCACCATATTGTCGAATTTCTGACTGATTATTTGCGCCTGATGGTCGGCGGCAACATGAACGCGTTCGAGATCGAGAGCCTCATGGATGAGGAAATCGAGACGCATCACGCGGAAGGTGAAGGCCCGGCGCAGGCGCTGCACAAGGTAGGCGACGCAATGCCGGCGTTCGGGATTGTCGCGGCCGTGATGGGCGTGGTCCACACCATGGCATCGGCCGATCAGCCGCCGGCGATTCTCGGCGAAATGATCGCGCAGGCGCTGGTCGGGACGTTCCTCGGCATCTTGCTGTCCTATGGATTGATCGGCCCGCTCGCGAGCGTCGCGGAACAGCGCGTCGCGGAGTCGACGAAGATGTTCCAGTGCATCAAGGTGACGATCCTGGCGAGCTTGAACGGCTACGCACCAGCTATTGCGGTGGAGTTCGGCCGCAAAGTGCTCTTCTCCACCGAGCGTCCGTCGTTCTCCGAACTGGAAGAACACGTGCGCCGCGTGAAGGCGAAGTAACCGCCTTCAACGACCGAGCGCACCGAGCCCGCCATGCCGAACGACAAAGACCGTCCGATTTTCATCAAGCGCGTCGTATCGAACAAAAAGTCACATCACGGTGGCGCCTGGAAACTGGCGTACGCCGACTTCATGACCGCGATGATGGCGTTCTTCCTGTTGATGTGGCTGCTGAGCGCGGTGTCGCCGGTGCAGCGCCAGGGGATTGCCGAGTACTTCAACATGCCGCTGAAGAACGCGATCATGGGCGGGCAGAAGAGCGGCATGGACTCCAGCATTATCGACGGCGGCGGGCGCGATATTTCAAGCCCCGAGCCGGGCACGACTCGTATGAGCGACGGCACGCGGCGCGTAGACCGGCTTGACGAGCAAACGTTGAGGGCCGCGCAGGGTGAACTCGAACGGCGCGACCAGGCGCGTTTGCGCGACCTGCAGGTCAAGCTGATGGCCGCGATTGAAGCGAACCCAGTGTTGCGCCAGTTCAGGCAGCAGATCCGGATTGATTCGACGCAACAGGGTTTGCGCATCGAGATTGTCGATACCCAGAAGCGCCCGATGTTCGCGCTCGCCAGCAACAACGTCGAGCCCTATATGCGCGACATCCTGCGCGAGATCGGCAAGGCGCTCAATGACGTGCCGAACCGGATCGTGGTGCAGGGACACACCGACGCCACGCAGTACGCGGGCGGCGAAAAGGGTTACAGCAACTGGGAGCTGTCGGCGGATCGCGCGAATGCGTCGCGGCGCGAGCTTATCTCGGGCGGCATGGATGAGTCGAAGGTGCTGCGGGTGCTTGGACTGGCATCGACGCAGAACCTGAACAAGCAGGATGCGTTCGATCCCGAGAACCGGCGTATCAGCATTCTCGTGTTGAACCACAAGTCGGAAGAGTCGATGACGCGCGAAGACCAGCCGGCGACCACGATTACCAGCAATGCGGGCGCCCCGGGCGACGTCAAGCCAAGCTTCGGTCCGCTGGCGCCGGCACTCCCGGCCAAGCCGGCGGCACCATGACGGGCGGCACTATGAAACTCGCTCACGAGAGCACGACAGGAACATCGGACAGAGGGCTGCACACATCATGATCAAGAACATTCTGGCTGTCGACGATTCGGCTGCCATGCGGCAAATCCTTTCGGCGACGTTTGTCGCGGCGGGGTATCGCGTGGTGCTGGCCATGGATGGCGCGGAAGCCTACGAAGCGGCGCTCGCCGAACAGTTCGATCTCGTGATCACCGACCAGAACATGCCGGCCATGAGCGGCCTTGAGTTGATCGGGAAATTGCGCGGACATCGTGCCTATGCGAATACGCCGATCCTCGTGCTGACGACGGAGTCGAGCGAGCCGTTCAAAGCATCGGCGCGCGCAGTGGGCGCGACGGGCTGGCTCGAAAAACCGTTCGACCCCGACATGCTGACCGAACTGGTGGCCACGCTGTCGGGAGCGGAACACCCGAACTGACGCCAACCGTTTTGCATGAAGCATGAAGCATGAAGCATGACGCATGACGCATCAGGCACGAAGAATTAAGCACCAAGCATCAGGCACGAAGAAAACATTAGCTTTTACGACGCGCATAGCGACGACAGACAAGGCATCCGGTGGTGACCCAGGCATGACACTCGACATTACGCAGTTCTATCAAACATTCTTCGACGAAGCCGACGAGCTGCTCGCGGATATGGAGCAGTTGCTGCTCGCGCTGGATCTGGCGAACCCCGATCCCGAGGATCTCGGCGCGATCTTCCGCGCGGCGCATTCGATCAAGGGCGGCGCGGCCACGTTCGGTTTTTCGGCGCTGACCGAGACCACGCACATCCTCGAGTCGTTGCTCGATCGGGCGCGCAATAACGAGCTGGTCCTGCGTCGCGACATGATCGATACATTCCTTGAAACCAAGGACGTGCTGTCGGATCAGCTCGGTGCGTATCGCGCCAGTGCTGAGCCGGACGCGGCCGCCGCGAAGGCGATCTGCGCGAAGCTTGAATTCTTGCGGGACAACGATCCGGCTGACGGTGCTGCGGCTGCGGCTAACGTTGCGCAGCCGGAGCCGTCGTTCGCCGAAGCCGCCGCCATCGCTCAGGATCTCGCGCAAGTCGCACTGGCGCTCGGGCCGAACGAGCCGCCGCCGCATGTGGTCGAGCAAGCGAATGAGGCGGTCGAGGAAGAGGGCGAGTGGGCTGAATTTCCCGCTACACCCGATGCAAGCCAAGGTGCCGATGGCGCCGGGCAAGAAGGTCCTCACCTGAAAATTACACTGCGAGGGGTGGGGGAGAAGGACCAGGCTCTGCTGACTGAGGAGCTTGGAAACCTGGGTACTGTTGTCGGGGAATTGAAGTCGGGCGGTGATTTAACGTTGTGGCTCGACTCGGATGTGTCCGCCGACGATATCGTCGCCGTGTGCTGTTTCGTGATCGATGAAGCGCAGATCGCGGTCAGCCGCGGCAATGCAGCGGACGCGGCGCCTGCTAGCGGGTCGCAAGCTGCTGCAGAGCAGGAAGATCTGGAAAAGTTGAACGAGGTGACAGCAAAAGCACCCGCATCTGAGAAGACGGAACCGGTGGCGGCCCCTGCCGCCACCGAGTCCCGCACCAAGGCATCCGTCAGCCCGGTGGTGGCGGAAGCGCCCGACGCGCCGAAGGCACCCGAAGGCGACAAGAAAACGAAAGCAGCGGCTGGCCCCGCCGCCGCGGAAGGCAGCTCCATCCGCGTGGGTGTTGAGAAGGTCGATCAACTGATCAACCTCGTTGGCGAATTGGTGATCACGCAGGCCATGCTCGCTGAAACCACGAGCACCTTCGATCCCGCCTTGCACGACCGCCTGTTCAACGGCATGGCGCAGCTCGAACGCAATGCGCGCGACTTGCAGGAAGCGGTGATGTCTATCCGCATGATGCCGATGGACTACGTCTTCAGCCGTTTCCCGCGTCTCGTGCGCGATCTCGCCGGGAAGCTTGGCAAGGAAGTCGAACTCGTCACGTTCGGCCAGGCGACGGAACTGGACAAGAGCTTGATTGAACGGATCATCGACCCGTTGACGCACCTCGTGCGCAACTCGCTCGACCACGGAATCGAAACCGTGGAAGCGCGACGTGCGGCCGGTAAAGCGGCGGCGGGACAACTGGTGCTGTCGGCGGCGCATCACGGCGGCAACATCGTGATCGAAGTCAGCGATGACGGCGCGGGCCTGCGTCGCGACAAGATTCTCGCCAAGGCAATGAAGCAAGGCATGCAGGTCAGCGAACAAATGTCCGACGACGAAGTCTGGCAACTGATCTTCATGCCGGGCTTTTCCACCGCCGAGCAGGTCACGGATATTTCCGGCCGCGGCGTGGGCATGGACGTGGTGAAACGCAACATCCAGGCGATGGGCGGCCATGTCGAGATCCAGTCACGCGAAGGCCGCGGCACCACCACGAAGATCGTATTGCCGCTGACGCTGGCGATTCTCGACGGCATGTCGGTGAAGGTGGGCAGCGAGATTTTCATCCTGCCGCTGAACTTCGTCATGGAGTCACTGCAACCCGTTGCCGACGATATCTACACGGTCGCCGGCGGCGAGCGCGTGGTCCGCGTGCGTGGCGAATATCTGCCGCTGGTCGCGCTTCACCAGGTCTTCGAAGTGATCGATGCACGCACGGAACCCACGCAGGGAATCATCACGATCATCCAGTCGGAAGGACGCCGCTTTGCCATGCTGATCGATGAACTGGTCGGCCAGCAGCAAGTGGTGGTGAAGAACCTGGAAACGAATTACCGCAAGGTGCACGGCATTTCCGCCGCGACCATCCTGGGCGACGGCAGCGTCGCACTGATCGTCGACGTCGCGGCGCTGAATCGTGAGAATCGCTCGGCGCATGGCGCGCTGACGCATTGATTAATTAGTCGGAACACCCAACCAATTTTTGGAGGCTAACGTGGCAGCAGACATCCAATCCATTACTTCGGCGGTACAACGCCGTGACGTTCAACGTGTCAGCCAGGCTGAAGCGGCAGGACAGGAATTCCTCGTCTTCACGCTCGGCGCGGAAGAGTACGGCATCGACATTTTGAAGGTGCAGGAAATTCGCGGCTACGACAACGTCACGCGCATCGCCAATGCACCGGCGTTCATCAAGGGCGTGATCAACTTGCGCGGCATTATCGTGCCGATCGTCGATATGCGCATCAAGTTCAATCTCGGTCGCGTCGAGTATGACAACCAGACGGTCGTGATCATCCTGAACGTCGCGCATCGCGTGGTCGGCATGGTGGTCGACGGCGTGTCCGACGTGCTGACACTGCAAGCCGACCAGGTCATGCCGGCGCCTGAATTCGGCGCCACGCTCACCACCGAATATCTGACGGGCCTTGGTACCGTCGATGGCCGGATGCTGATCCTGATGGACATCGAAAAGTTGATGACGAGCAAGGAGATGGAGTTGATTGACTCCGTCGCCGTGCCTGCCTGAGTCTTCACATAGTTGGCTACCAATACGCTGGTCGGGAAGAAGACATGCTTAAGAACTGGTCGATTCGTACCACGCTGACACTCGTGGGCCTGCTGTTCGTGGGGTTTGCGGCAGTGGTGAGCGCCTTGTCGCTGAATGGCTTGCACTCGGCCGGCAATTCGCTTTCCTTGCTGGCCGACAGCGACATGGTGTCAATGCGCGCACTCAGCGACGCGTCGTCGAACCTGCTGCGCTCACGCGTGGCGCTCGACCGCGTGCGCGGGCTGACGGAGGCGAACAACGCCGATGAAGCGAAGAAGGTGCTCGAACGCGGGCAGTTCCTGCTCGATAAATCGAACGAGAGCTGGAAGCTTTTCTTGTCGACGCCAAAGCCGATGCTGCCGCAAGCCACGCTCGACGACATCGTCGCGAAACGTGACGCGCTGATGCATGACGGCGTCGAACCCGAGTTCGCCGCAATGCGCACCGGCGACATGGCCGCGTATCACGCCATTGCGGACACCAAGATCAGCCCGATGTTCATCGCCCTCGACGCTGCGACGGCTGTCACGGCCGACTTGACGCAGAAGCACGCCGAGCAGTTGCGCGCGGACGCGGCGGCGAATATTGCGCTGCTGATCGAGGTGATTATTGGCGTGATGGTGCTGGCCGTGCTGACGCTGATTGCCACGCGTGTTGCGATGGGCGGCATGATCGTCCAGCCGATCAACGACGCAGTCGATCACTTCGAACGCATCGCCAAAGGCGATCTGACGAAGTCCGCGCATACGGATAAGACCAATGAGATCGGCCGCTTGTTTGCGGGCATCGAGCGGATGCGGACGAACCTGACCGCGATGGTCGGATCGGTGCATCACGGTGCGGAATCCATCGATGTCGGCGCGCGGGAAATTGCGAGCGGCAACACGGATCTCTCGCAACGTACGGAAGAACAGGCGGCGTCGCTGCAGGAAACGGCGTCGAGCATGGAGCAGCTCACCAGCACCGTGAAGCAGAACGCCGAGAACGCGCGGCAAGCTTCGCAGCTGGCGGTCAACGCGTCGGATATCGCGTCGCGCGGTGGTCAGGTGGTGGAGCAGGTCGTGGACACCATGAGCGCGATTTCATCGAGTTCGAGCAAGGTGGTCGACATCATCGGCGTGATTGAAGGCATTGCGTTCCAGACCAATATTCTCGCGCTGAACGCGGCCGTGGAAGCGGCCCGGGCGGGCGAGGAGGGACGCGGTTTCGCAGTCGTGGCAGGCGAAGTGCGCAGTCTCGCGCAACGCAGCGCGGCAGCGGCGAAAGAGATCAAGTCACTGATCGGCGACTCCACCGCGAAGGTCGAAAGCGGCTCCGTGCTGGTCGCTCGCGCCGGGGAGACGATGGACGAAATCGTGCAGGCCGTGCGCCGCGTCACCGACATCATGGGCGAGATCAGCGCCGCGTCGGACGAGCAGTCGCAAGGCATTGAACAGGTGAGCCGCGCCGTCGGGCAGATGGACGAGGTCACGCAGCAGAACGCAGCGCTGGTTGAACAAGCGGCGGCGGCAGCGGCATCGCTTGAAGAGCAGACACGCAAGCTGAAGGACGTGGTCGGCCACTGGCAAGTCAGCAGCGACGCACCTTCCAGCGATCCGCGCGCGCGCCTCGAACCGAAGGTCGTCGCCCGGACGCATGCAAGCCCGGCGATTAAAGTTGCAGCGCGGCCTAACGTCGCGGCTAATCGCGCCGTTAATAAGCTTATTGCCTCACCGGCTCCGGCTGTTTCAGCTAATGCCTCCGGCCCGGCAAAGCCGGTCGCGAAAGCGCCCGCCACGAAGCTCGCAGTTGCCGCATCCGGCGACTGGGAAACTTTTTAAAGCAGCATCAGACGACCATGCCGGCCCATCGCATCACGCTCCTTGATGAGCATCTCAATGAAGCGCGCCGGGCCGTGTGGTTGTCGAAGAAATGCGGTGCAACGCCCGTACGGGATGCAGCCGATGCACGTTCCAGCAGAACAAAGGCTAGATGATGGCAACGCGCCCGCCCGTCGCAATACCCCGCGACCGGACCCGAAACGGTTCGGAAGTGGAACGCGACTTCGAATTCACCAGCGCCGATTTCGGCCGCATTCGCGACCTGATTCACCGGCGCGCGGGGATTTCGCTGTCCGAGCATAAACGCGACATGGCGTACAGCCGTCTCGCGCGACGTCTGCGCGCCTGCAATATCGATACATTCCGCCTCTATCTCGATCGTCTTGAAGCGCAGCCGGATAGCGACGAGTGGGAAGCGTTCACCAACGCGCTGACCACGAACCTGACTGCGTTCTTCCGCGAATCGCATCATTTTCCGATCCTCGCCACGTTCGCGAAAAGCCGTCCGCAGCCGTTCTCGGTATGGTGCTCGGCGGCATCGACCGGTGAGGAGCCGTATTCCATCGCCATGACGCTGATGGAAACACTCGGCGACGCCGCGGCGCGCCATTGCACGGTGATTGCAACGGACATCGACAGCCAGGTTTTGCAGAAGGCCGACGCGGGCGTCTACTCGCTCGATTCGGTGAAAACGCTTGGGGCCGACCGGCTGAAGCGTTTTTTCCTGAAGGGCACGGGCGCGCATGCCGGCATGGTGAAGATCCGCCCGGAAGTGCGCGCGCTGGTGAAGTTCGAGCAACTGAACCTGACGGACACGAAGTACGCGTTGCCCGGCCAGTTCGACGCGATCTTCTGTCGCAACGTGATGATCTACTTCGATAAACCCACGCAGGCGCAAGTGCTCGCGCGTTTCGAGCCGCTGATGAAGTCAGGCGGATTGCTGTTCGCCGGTCACTCGGAGAACTTCACCTACGTGACGCAGGCGTTCAAGCTGCGCGGCCAGACCGTGTACGGGTTGACGCGTGACGCGGCGGCGGCGGCAGCGTCACTGGCAGCGGCGAAGAAAGCGGGCAAGACGCTCGCCGGGGAGCTGGCATGAGTGGCTTGCCGATCGCATCGAACCTGTACTTCGACAACCATTTCAAGCTCCCGGGCGTGAAGCTGTTGCCGAACGAGTTCTACATGACGAGCGAGGACATGGTGCTCGTCACGGTGCTCGGTTCATGCGTGGCGGCATGTATTCACGATCGCTCGGCGGGCATTGGCGGCATGAATCATTTCATGCTTCCCGACGATGGCTCCGACGCATCGCAATCCAGTTCGGACTCCATGCGATACGGCGCGTACGCCATGGAAGTGCTGATCAACGAGATGATCAAACGCGGTGGCCGGCGCGAGCGCTTCGAAGCGAAAGTGTTTGGCGGCGGCGCGGTGCTGGCGGGCATGACGACGATCAATATCGGCGATCGCAATTCGGAATTCGTTCGTCGTTACCTGGCGCTGGAAAAGATTCGCATCGTGGCCGAGGATTTGCAGGGCATGTATCCGCGCAAGGTCGCGTTCATGCCGCGCACCGGCCAGGCGATGGTCAAGAAACTCATTACGACGCAAGACCCGAGCGTGGTCGAACGCGAGCAGGCACTCGCGCGGCAAACACCGGAAGCACGCAGCGAACGGCTTGCAAAAGCGCGTGCGCGTGTCGAGATGTTCAGCCAGCCGAAAATTAAAACACCCGATAAACCCCGCATCGAATTATTCGGTGCCGCAGCCGGCCTGCAGCGAACCGTCCGCACGAAGACGGTGGAGGAAGCATGACAACGGCCCGGAGCACGGAACCGAAAATCAGTGTGCTGTGCGTCGATGACTCGGCGCTGGTGCGAAGCCTGATGACCGAGATCATCAACTCGCAGAGCGACATGTATGTGTGCGCAACCGCGCCTGATCCGCTGGTGGCGCGTGAGCTTATCAAGCAGCACAACCCCGACGTACTGACGCTCGACGTCGAAATGCCGCGCATGGATGGCCTCGATTTCCTTGAAAAGCTGATGCGGCTTCGGCCGATGCCGGTGGTGATGGTGTCGTCGCTGACGGAGCGCGGTTCGGAAATCACGCTGCGCGCGCTGGAACTCGGCGCGGTGGATTTCGTGACGAAACCGCGTGTGGGCATTCGCGACGGCATGCTCGAGTATTCCGAAAAGCTCGCCGATAAAATCCGCGCGGCCGCTCGCGCACGCGTGCGGCAGACGCCTCACGTCGTACACGCGACGCCCGGTTCCAGCGGCGCGGTTGCCGCTGCAAAACCCACGCCGAACCTGAACAATCCGCTGGTGAGTACGGAGAAGCTGATCATTGTCGGGGCATCGACGGGCGGCACCGAAGCGATCCGCGAACTGTTGGTGCCGCTGCCGCCCGACGCGCCCGGCGTGATGATCGCGCAGCACATGCCACCCGGCTTCACGAAGTCGTTTGCACAGCGCCTGAACGGCCTGTGCCGGATCGCGGTGAAAGAAGCCGAGCATGGCGAACGTGTGCTGCCGGGCCATGCGTACATCGCACCGGGCGACGCCCATCTGGTGCTCGTGCGCAGCGGTGCGAACTACGTGGCGCATCTCTCCGATGCCCCGCCGGTCAATCGTCACCGTCCTTCTGTTGATGTGCTGTTCCGGTCGGCTGCGCAGAACGCCGGCAAGAACGCGCTCGGCGTGATCCTGACCGGCATGGGCCGCGACGGCGCGCAGGGCATGCTGGAGATGCAGCAAGCCGGCGCGTACACCTTCGCGCAGGACGAAGCGAGCTGCGTGGTGTTCGGCATGCCGCGCGAGGCTATCGCAACAGGCGGGGTGAGCGAGATCGCGCCGCTGGCGGAAATGACCCGGCGCGTGATGGCGCGGCTCAATTCAATGGGTGAACGCGCGCAGCGCGTTTAATCGTCGCCGACTGAATTCGGATCGAAACGCGGCGTGATGCGCCGCTTGAAGAAAACACAGGAACACAAGGAGCAGTGATGGTGGACAAGAACATGAAGATTTTGGTCGTCGACGACTTTCCGACGATGCGGCGCATTGTGCGAAACCTGCTGAAGGAACTGGGTTTCTCCAACGTCGATGAAGCCGAAGACGGTGCGGCCGGTCTTGCACGTCTGCGCGGCGGCGGTTTCGAGTTCGTCATTTCCGACTGGAACATGCCGAACCTCGATGGCCTCGAAATGCTCAAGCAAATTCGCGGCGACGCTGCACTCGCCCATTTGCCCGTGCTGATGGTGACGGCGGAATCGAAGAAGGAAAACATCATCGCCGCGGCGCAGGCTGGCGCGAGCGGATACGTGGTCAAGCCGTTCACGGCTGCGACCCTCGACGAGAAGCTGTCGAAGATTCTCGAAAAGATGGCTAAGGCCGGGAGCTGATCGTGAACGAAATGACGAACCACGAGACGCTCATCGACGTCGAGCAGGAAGCTGATGCATCGAGCGGCGACCGGATCCTCGCGCGCATTGGCCAGTTGACGCGGACCCTGCGCGATTCCATGCGCGAACTCGGCCTCGACAAACAAGTTGAAGCCGCCGCCGAGATGGTGCCGGACGCGCGCGACCGCCTGAAATACGTCGCGACGATGACCGAGCAGGCCGCCGAGCGCGCGCTGAACGCCATCGAACTGGCCAAGCCGCTGCAGGAAACCATGCAGCGCGACGCACAGGCGCTCGATGCCCGCTGGGAGCAATGGTATGGCGCGCCGCTCGAAAACGCGGACGTGAAGACCTTGCTGGCGGATACGCGAGGCTTTTTGCAGCAAGTCCCGGTGCACACGGTCGCGACCAACACGCAGTTGCTCGAAATCATGCTCGCGCAGGATTTCCAGGATCTGACCGGGCAGGTGATCAAGAAGATTACCGACGTGGTGTATGTCATCGAGCAGCAATTGCTCAGCGTGCTGCTGGAGAACATCGCGCCCGAGCGGCGTGAACAATTCGCGGCACAAGCGGCGGCGCTGGCAGCGGCGACGAGCTCGGTAGGCTCGTCCGATACCCTGCTGAACGGCCCGCAGATCAATCCGGAAGGCCGCACCGACGTAGTCCAGGACCAGACTCAAGTCGACGATCTGCTCGCCAGTCTCGGCTTCTGACCATACGAACGGCTCGACGCGCGCAGGCGCGGCGCATGCACATGCGCGGGTGCTGGCACTTGCCGGCACTTGCTCGCGTCGAGCTGTTTCCTGCAGCATCAGCCCCCGAAAATCTTCCATTGACGCTCGACCGGACGCGCTTGTAATAAGCGTCGTTTTCCCGGTTCCGACTCAATCGGCTGGCATACTGACGGGGCTTTCTTATTATGACTTTTGTGGCGCGACCGTTGCAGAAGGCAAAATAGCGAATATTGAGATAATCGAAACAGGGGACTTGAAGTGAACACTTCGATCATTTCATTGAGCTCGCGACGCTTAAGTGCGCTCGCCAGCCTGGCAGCAGGGCTTGCATTTGGCTTTCTGACTGTATCGCCGGCTTATGCCGTGCTTGGCGGCGCGCCGATGACACCGCCCGCCGGCTCCGCCGTGAACAACGCCGTATCGCATGCGGCGGTGTCAGCGGTTGCGTCCGCTGCAGGCGCTTCAGCCAGTTCTTACACGGTTCGCACCACGACGCTCGCCGTCGGGACAGTGGTGAATGAGTACGTCGGCACGGACGGGGTGGTGTTTGGCATTGCGTGGCAAGGTCCAAGAATTCCCGATCTCCCGACCTTGCTTGGCAGCTATTTCCCTCAATACGTGCAGGGCATCCAGAATCAGCGTGCCAATGGCGGCGGCCGTGGCCCCGTCAGCGTGGCAGGCAGCGCGCTGGTGGTCCGCTCCGGCGGTCACATGGGCGCATTCGCCGGGCAGGCCTACCTGCCGCAGTCCTTGCCTGCGGGCGTCAGCCCCAGCGACATCCAATAACGGACGGAGACTTTTATTATGCGTCCGACGATTTTCTCGTCCAATCTGACCCTGCGATCGGGCTTGTTCCGCTGGCTTGCCGTGCTGAGCGTGTCGGTGTTACTCGCTGCCTGCGGCGGCGGGGGCGGTGATTCAGGCAGCAGTTCCGTCAGTAGCGGCAGCGGCAGCAACGGTAGCAGCGGCGGCAGCAGTGGCGGTGGTTCCAGCAGCGGCTCGCCCAACTTGCAGCCGATCGCCTCCACGGCGTCGAACACGGTGCCTATCACCGTGGGTCCCGGTGCACAAAACTTCGTCAATATCCCGAACGTATCGGTGACGGTGTGTGCGCCCGGCACGAGCACGTGCCAAGTCATCAACAACATCCAGCTCGATACCGGTTCGTACGGCTTGCGTTTGGCAAGCGACGCGGCGACGCAGATCCTGGGCAGCTTGCCGGTGGCCACATCGACGAGCGGCGGTCAACTGGCGGAATGCACGCAATTCGCCGATGGCTTCACCTGGGGCACCGTGCGTACCGCCGACGTGAAGATTGGCGGCGAAAGCGCGAGCGCCATTCCAATCCAGATCGTGGGCGATCTGCCTGATTCCACGGTGCCAACTAATGGCTGTATCAATGGCAGCAACGAAAGCACCTCGCGGCAACTGGGCGCGAACGGGATCCTGGGCGTGGGCGTTGCAGCGACCGATTGCGGTGTGAACTGTACGAACGCCGGAACCAGCAACTACTACTCGTGCCCGAGCGGGACAAATTGCTCGGCCATTGCCGTGGCGGTTGCTCAGCAAGTGGTGAATCCGGTGACGAAGTTCGCGGTCGACAATAACGGCGTGATCGTGCAATTGCCGCCGGTGACGATGTCGGCGGCGTCCGTGACAGGCACGTTGGTATTCGGTATAGGCACGCAGAGCAACAATGTGCAGAGTGCTGCAGCAACGTCTTATCGCTCGACAGGTTTTGGCGACCTGGCTGGAAACTATAAGGGTTCGGCAGTGACGACCATTGTCGATTCGGGTTCGAACGGCCTGTTTTTCACCGACAGTTCGTTGCCGGCCTGTACGTCGACATTCACTGACTTCTACTGCCCGTCCGGTGCGCAGTCGCTTTCCGCGACCGTTACCGGGTTCAACGGCACGTCGGGCACGGTGGATTTCACGGTCCTGAACGCTCAGACGCTGGCTGCCAGCGGCACAAACTACGCACTGAACGGACTGGCCGGCAGCATTGGTTCATTCCCGACGCTGTTCGACTTCGGCCTGCCATTCTTCTTCGGGCGATATGTTTATATTGGCTTCAACACCAACGGAAATGCGCCGTACATAGCGTTTTAAGCGCGCTGAATTCCGTTCGATAGCCTCAAAAAGCAACGACGAAAAGCAACAAAGCCCGGCGAGTTTCTGCGCCGGGCTTTGTTTTTTGTGGAAGTGATTGCCGCTTCGGCACGGACATCGTCCTAAGCGATTATTCCCCCGCGCGCGGCTTCCTCGGCGCCTTCTCCAGCAAGCGGTCATACAGCCAGCGCGGCAGCACGTGCAGCATCGCACCCGCGACGCGCATCTGCCATGGAAACGTCGCAAACCGCTTCTTCCCCGCGATTGCATCGGCGGATTTGGCGGCGAATACATCGGCGTCCATCAGGAAGGGCATCGGATACGGATTGTGCTTGGTCATCGCGGTACGGATATATCCCGGCGCAATGGTCACCACCGATACCCCCATCGGCCGCATTTCCACCCGCAGCGCTTCGAGATACTTCAGCGCCGCCGATTTCGACGCGCTGTACGCGCCCGACCCCGGCAAGCCACGAATGCCCGCCACGCTCGCTATGCCAACCAGTGTTCCGCGCCGCTCCTCGACCATGCGGGCGACGAACGGCTCAAACGTCGCGATCATCCCGAAGTAGTTGATATCCATCACGTCGCGAAAGGTATCGAGGTCGCCATGACCGGTCAGCGCGCCGCGGCTGACACCGGCGTTGGCGATCACCACGTCGGCGCCGCCATGCTGCGCGGAGAACTGCGCGGCGGCGTGGCCGAGTGCGGCGGCGTCGCGGACGTCGGCGGGATAGATCGAGATGGAATGGGAGGGGAAGCGTGCGGCGAATGCCGCGAGGGTGTCGCCACGACGGGCAACGAGGCCAAGTACCGCACCACGCCGGAGATATTCCTCGGCGAGCGCGAGGCCAATGCCGCTGGATGCGCCGGTGATGAAAACGCTCAGCTGGGCGGGCGTGACGCCCTTGCCCGGCGTGTCCTTCATGGCGGCGCTCACGCCTTTACATCTTCTTCGCGCGAACCTGGCCGACCAGGAAATCGAGGACCTGGATCGTGCCCGGCAGGCTGTTCGTGGTGGCCGGACCTGTTTCGTACTTGCCCTGCACGGCGAGCGTCGGCACGCCGTCGATCTTGTAGTCCTGCATCAGCTTGTTATCGCGTTGCAGATCGCTTTGCGTCGAGAACGAGTTGTACGCGTCCAGGTACTTCTTCTTGTCGACACCTTGCGTGGCGAGGAACGTAGCCTGCGCTTCCTGCGTCAGCAGATAGTTCTTCTTCACGTGGATCTCGTTGAACACGGCGGGTGTGAGCTTGTCCGCGAGGCCGAGTGCGTCGAGTGCGTGATACATCTTCGAGTGCGGGATGAAGTCATCGCGGAACGCAACCGGCACGCGCTTGAAGACGACGTCAGGACCTTGCTTCTTGACCCATGCTTCGAGGTACGGGTCGAATTCGTTGCAGTGCGGGCAGCCGTACCACATGAATTCGATCACTTCGATCTTGCCCTGCGCGTCCACCGGCTGCGCGGCTTGCAGCACCGTGTAGTCGGTGCCCGCAACGGGCGCTGCCGGCGACGCGTGCGCCGCATTCATGGCGCTCAGGGTACCGGCCGCGAGGCCGAGGGAGAGAGCGAGGGCGCTGAAGAATTTTTTCATGGTGACCGAGAAAGGGCGTGGAGACGCGAAAGGGGAACACACGACGCTTAAGGGAAGCTTAAACCGCAGGCTTAAGCCGGCTGGCCTGGGCCGCGTCCGGCCCGTACCTTGATAGTCCAGACCGTTTTCAGCCGAGGCTCAGTGGCGCCGGCCGCCATGCTAGCAACCCGCACGAACCTTGGACGAAAGTCCGCGCGGGCTGCGGGGTCTACTGCACGGTCTACTGCGTGTTCACTGCTTGGAGAAGCGGATGACCGCGGTGTCCACGCCTGCGTCCGACAGTCGCTGGCGCACGTTGTTCATGTCCTCGAACTTCGTGAACGGTCCGATCCGCACGCGGAAATACGTGACGTTGCCGGCATCGCGTTGCGTGACCTTCGACTCGAAACCCTGGAAGCCGAGCCGTGCGCGTTGCTGCTCTGCATCGGCCTGGGTCTTGTACGCGCCAACCTGCAGGAAATAGCCGGTGTTCGCGTCGCCGGGTGCGGGCGGCGTGACCTTTGCCGTCGACGAAGCCTGTGCCTCAGCCGGCTTCTTCGCAGGCGTCGCGCTCGACGAGCCGCCCGGCGCATTCGCGACCGGCGGTACGGCGGCCGGTGCGGCTGGCTTGGGTGCAACGGCGGTACCGTTCGCCGCCGACGGCGGCACTTCCAGGATCTCCGGTTCGTCCTGCGTGCCGGATGATTGCGTCTGGTTGTTCGTCTGCCCAGGCGCGGTGTTCGGCGGCGAGGGCTGCGCGGCTTGCGGCACGGCCTGGCCAGGCGTCTTGCCCTGGAGCGGCCGGTTGGGATCGTACGGTTGTCCTGTGGCGGGCGCGGAGCTCGTGTCGGCTGGAGCCGGCGCGACCTTCGCAACGAATGGGGTGGGCGCGCGCGTGATGTACAGCGCCACGATCACTGCAATTGCAAGGCCGACAATCAAGCCCAGCACGATACCGAGAAAAGTGCCCCCGGATTGCTTCGACTGCTTCGACGTGCTGCG
Source organism: Burkholderia sp. S171 (assembly GCF_009766085.1). Taxonomy (GTDB): domain Bacteria; phylum Pseudomonadota; class Gammaproteobacteria; order Burkholderiales; family Burkholderiaceae; genus Caballeronia. Next base: position 27,475 of record NZ_LMUF01000035.1, read on the forward strand.
TGGTTTTGCCATCGTATGAATAACCTGCAAAAAGTCTTCTGAGTGGCCGTCGATTATAACGGCGGCCTTAAGCGCGGTTTGGCGTTGCGCGGTGTTGTGTTGTGCGGTGTTGCCCAGGGTTGCGTTAAGTCAAGTACCCGTCATGCAGCCGTCGTCAGCCATCTTCGCCCGTCGAACGCACGCCGCGCTACTTCCGGCGCGCCGGGCTTATGACACGCCCGACGCGCCGGAAGTGCCCGGCGTGGGAATCACATTTTGACGGGAGCGGACACGCCGATCAGCGCGAGGCCGTTTTCGAGCACTTGCCGTGTGGCGGCAAGCAACGCAATGCGCGCGTTGCGCACGCTCTCTTCCTCCACCAGCACGCGCTCCGCATTGTAGAACGAGTGGAATTCGCCCGCGAGGTCACGCAGATAGAACGCGACGGCGTGCGGCGCAAGTTCGTCGGCGGCGTGCGAGAGCATATCCGGATACTCGGCAAGCTTGTTCAGCAACGCCATCGCGCGTTCGCTCGAGAGCGGCGAGAGATCGACGTTCGGCAGCGTCTCTGCATTGCCGGCGTATTTCGTCTTCCAGTCGCCGAGGATCGTGCAGATCCGTGCGTGCGCGTACTGCACGTAATACACGGGGTTTTCGTCGCTTTGCTTGAGCGCCAGGTCGATATCGAAGACGAATTCCGTGTCGGCTTTACGCGAGATCAGGAAGAAGCGCACGGCGTCGCGGCCGCGGCGAATGGTGTCTTCATCGATCTGGTCCGGCGCGACTTCCTCACCCGGCGTCATGCCGCCCGACCATTCGATCAGGTCGCGCACCGTCACATAGCTGCCCGCGCGCTTCGATATCTTCACTTCCACGCCGTTACGCATGACCGTGACCATCTTGTGCAGCACGTAGTCGGGGTAGCCCTTCGGAATGCCGATGCCAAGCCCCTGCAAGCCCGCACGGACCCGCGCGATGGTGCCGTGATGGTCCGAGCCCTGCACGTTGATCACCTTCGTGAAGCCGCGCTGCCACTTCGCCACGTGGTACGCGACGTCCGGCACGAAATACGTGTACGTGCCGTCGGACTTGCGCATTACGCGATCCTTGTCGTCGCCGTCGTCGGTCGTGCGCAGCCATAGCGCGCCGTCCTGCTCGTAGGTCTTGCCGGCGGCGACCAGCGCGTCGACGGTGGCTTGCACGCGGCCCTCGTTATACAGCGACGACTCCAGGTAGAACTGGTCGAAGTCCACGCCGAACGCGGTCAGGTCCAGATCCTGTTCGTGGCGCAGATACGCGACGGCAAAGACGCGAATAGCGTCGATATCGTCCACATCGCCCTTCGCCGTCACCGGCGTGCCATCCTTGGCGGCGACCGTCGCGCCGGCCAGGTAATCGCGTGCAATGTCTGCGATGTACTCGCCGTTGTACGCGTTGTCCGGCCATTCCTTGCTGTCCGGATTGAAACCGCGCGCGCGCAATTGCGTGGACGTAGCCAGATTGCCGATCTGCACGCCGGCGTCGTTGTAGTAGAACTCGCGATGCACCGCGTTGCCTTGCGTGCCGAGCAGGTTCGCCAATGCGTCGCCGAGCGTGGCCTGGCGGCCGTGGCCGACATGCAGCGGCCCGGTCGGGTTCGCCGAAACGAATTCGATCAGCACGCGTTTGCCTTCGTCGCGGGCGTTGTAGCCGTAGCGCGCGCCTTCCACAATCACCGCCGGCACCACGGCCTGTTTCGCCGCTGCTGCCAGCCGCAAGTTGATAAAGCCCGGACCGGCGACTTCGGCGGCATCGACCAGGCCCTGAGCGGCCGGCAGAGCGAGCACCGCGTCCACGATCTGCTGCGCCAGTTGGCGCGGATTCGCGCGCAGTGGCTTGGCGAGCTGCATGGCCACGTTCGACGCCACGTCACCATGCGCCGCGACTTTCGGGCGCTCCAGGACGATGGCCGGCGCGACAAAACTCGCTTCCGATGCGCCTTGTGATGCCTGTACGACCTGCTTGACCGCGTCGGCGAGCAGCGTTTCGAGTGTATGTTTTTGTGCGGGCAGCATGCTGATTCTTAAATCCGGTAATTGAGCTGTTGGTCCGTTGCTGCGTTGCTTCGTTCCGCCGGTGTCTTTTTGTTTCAAACCACGCGCTCGCTGAGAACGCGGCAAAAAACGTCCGATCGAGCTTCAAACGCCGGCGTGACGCGTGCGCGAGAGTTCAGTCCTGTTTCCGTTCATTACGCTCATTCGGGAGCGGGCGAAGACTTCGGACCTCGGTCAGGACGCTACGCGCGTCTACGTATGCGCGTCCAGAAGCATAGCCGGAGCCGGTCGCAGCGATAACGCCAAAACCGGTGTTTTGTAACCGGTGCAACATTTGCTCGGGTAAATCGGGATTTTAGCAGGTGCTAATATGTCGAATCAGGGTCGAGTCGGGAAAACGAGTCAGGAATTAAAACAATGCGCTGGCGTGTGATGTGGCGGCTTGGGCCGTTACCACGCTTGGCGCATCTCGCTCGTTAGCCACAAAAGGCCAACAAAAGGGAAAGGACCTTGCCATGTTGATCACATTCAAAACCAGAGCTGCACCAGACGTTCAGATGCTCGACAACCTCGCTGATTATCTGCTTGGCATCATCGGCAAGCGGCTTGGCGAGCGCGGCGTCATTACGCATGAAGAACTGCCTGAATGCATCCAGAAGCTGGAGTCGGCGGTTGCTACAGACAAACAGGAACGCGCCGAACACGACGGTCACTTCCACGAAGGTGAGCCCGGCCATGAACCGCACGAGATTCCCGTCGGTCTGGCGCAGCGCGCATACCCGTTCCTCGACATGATGCGCTTGGCTCATCAGGCAGAGGGTGACATTCTGTGGGGCGTGTGAACCACGGGTGACATGGCGGGATTGGCTCGTTGATTCATTGGCTTAGCCTGAAGCGAACCAATGGAGTAAGCATTAAAAAACCCGCATCGTTGTACCGATGCGGGTTTTTTTGTTCCGATGAATACGGAGCGTTCAACGTTCAGCGCTTACTGCGAGGCTCCGGATGCCGGCATGCTCGCGCCTTTCTTTGCACGCGGCTTGCGGGGTTTCTTCTTGTGCTCTGTGATGGGCGGCGAATAGCTCGACGCGGTGCTCGAGCTTGCGCCGCCCTGCGCGAAGGCAGCCGGACTTCCCGACGTGAACAGCACAGCGACAGCAACGGCCAGGACAGGCGTCAGCTTGATCATTTTCGACTTTCTCCGTGACGATTAAAGGAATGCGTGGCCGCCGCCATGACGGCCTTTGCACCCCTTCGAGTGTAAGGAAAACCAAAATAACCGTAATAGACTTCGCCAATATTGCGTCTTTGTGATTCCCGGTATTTGCCTGCGCCTGATTTTTGCCTAGAGTAAGGGCGCCAGCGCGCGTTCGGCGTCGTTCTTCGAAATTGCCATGCGTTGCGCGAAACTTTCCACCTGATCGTCGGCGATCTTGCCGACCGAAAAATACGTGCTTTCCGGATGCGCGATGTAAAAGCCCGACACGCTCGCTGCCGGCAACATGGCTAGCGATTCGGTCACCGTCATGCCGATTTCGTTCGCTTGCAGCACGTCGAACATGTCCTGCTTCACCAAGTGATCCGGGCACGCCGGATAACCCGGCGCCGGACGAATTCCGCGATACTTTTCTTCGATCATCGCAGCGTTGTCGAGCGTTTCGCCGGCCGCGTAACCCCACAATTCTCGACGCACCCGCGCGTGCAGCGCTTCGGCAAAGGCTTCAGCAAAACGATCGGCCAGCGCCTTCAGCATGATTGCGCTGTAGTCGTCGTTATCGGCTTCGAACTGCTTCTCTTTCTTGTCGATACCCAATCCCGCCGTCACCGCGAACATGCCGATGTAATCCGCCACGCCCGAGTCCTTCGGCGCGATGAAATCCGCGAGCGAGCGGTTCGCGCGCTGCACGCCATCCACGATCGGACGCACCGTTTGCTGACGCAGATTGCGCCACGTCATGGCGACTTGCGTGCGGGTGTCGTCGGTATAGATTTCGATGTCGTCGTCGTTCACCGTGTTTGCCGGCAGCAGCATCACCACGCCGTTCGCCTGCAACCAGCGGCCCTGGATGATGCGTGAGAGCATCGACTTGCCATCGGAGAAAACGCGCCGCGCGGATTCGCCCACGATCTCGTCATTGAGAATGGCCGGATACGGGCCGGCGAGATCCCAGGTCTGGAAGAACGGCGCCCAGTCGATGTAGTTCGCCAAATCTGCCAGATCATAGTTCTTGAAGATGCGCCGTCCGATGAACGTCGGCTTCTTCGGTTCGTAACTCGACCAGTCGATCTTGGTCTTGTTCGCGCGGGCCTCGGCGTAGGTCACCATCGGCGTGGCCTTGCGATTCGCGTGCTGCGTGCGGATGCGTTCGTAGTCCGTCTTGAGGTCAGCGAGATATTTCTTCGCGCCGTCGTCGGAAAGCAGGCTCGATGCCACCGATACCGACCGCGACGCATCCGGCACATAGACCACCGGGCCATCGTAATGCGGGGCAATTTTCACCGCCGTATGCACGCGCGAGGTCGTCGCGCCGCCAATCAGCAGCGGCGTTTGCTTGTCGCGGAAATAGTCGTCGCGTTGCATTTCGGACGCCACGTAGGCCATCTCTTCGAGGCTCGGCGTAATCAGCCCCGACAAGCCGATGATGTCCGCGCCTTGCTCCTTCGCCATCGCGAGGATGGTCGCGCAGGGCACCATCACGCCCATGTTGACCACTTCGAAGTTGTTGCACTGGAGCACGACCGAAACAATGTTCTTGCCGATGTCGTGCACGTCGCCCTTGACCGTCGCGATCACGATCTTGCCCTTCGGCCGGACGTCTTCGCCGGCATCGGCCATGCGCTTCTTTTCTTCCTCGATGTACGGAATCAGATGGGCCACGGCCTGCTTCATCACCCGAGCCGACTTGACCACTTGCGGCAGGAACATCTTGCCCGCGCCGAACAGGTCGCCGACGATATTCATGCCGTCCATCAACGGCCCTTCGATCACGTTGATCGGCCGTCCACCCGCGGCTTCAATGCGCGCCCGCACTTCCTCCGTATCTTCCACGATGAAGTTCGTGATGCCGTTCACCAGCGCATGGGCGAGGCGTTGATCGACGGGCTGGTTGCGCCATTCGAGGTTTTCTTCTTTCTTCGCGGCACCGGTTTTGAATTTATCGGCGATTTCGAGCAGACGATCCGTGCCGTCATCGCGACGATTCAGCACTACGTCTTCCACGCGTTCGCGCAGTTCGGGATCGAGGTCCCGATACACGCCGAGCTGACCCGCGTTCACGATCCCCATGTCCATGCCAGCCTGAATCGCGTGGTAGAGGAACACGGTGTGGATGGCTTCACGCACCGGATCGTTGCCGCGAAACGAAAACGACACGTTCGACACACCGCCGCTGATCTTCGCGTGCGGCAGGTTTTCCTTGATCCAGCGCGTCGCGTTGATGAAATCGACGGCGTAGTTGTTGTGCTCTTCAATGCCCGTGGCGATCGCGAAGATGTTCGGGTCGAAGATGATGTCTTCCGGCGGGAAGCCCACTTCATTTACGAGAAAATCGTACGAGCGCTTGCAGATTTGCGTCTTGCGTTCGTAGGTATCGGCCTGGCCGTCTTCGTCGAAGGCCATCACGACGGCGGCGGCGCCATAGCGGCGAATCAGCGTGGCGTGATGGCGAAACGCGTCTTCGCCTTCCTTCAGCGAGATCGAGTTCACGACCGCCTTGCCCTGCACGCATTTCAGGCCCGCTTCGATCACTTCCCATTTCGACGAGTCGATCATGATCGGCACGCGCGAGATGTCCGGTTCGGAGGCGATCAGGTTCAGGAATCGAACCATGGCCGCTTTCGAATCGAGCATGGCCTCGTCCATGTTGATGTCGATGATCTGCGCACCGTTCTCAACCTGCTGGCGCGCGACGGCCAGCGCTTCGTCGAACTGGTTGTTCAGGATCATGCGGGAGAACGCCTTCGATCCCGTCACGTTGGTCCGCTCACCGACGTTGATGAAGAGCGAACCGTCGGTGACGTTGAACGGCTCGAGGCCGGAAAGGCGCATGGTGTGATCGGTCATGGTGTCTCTGGGCGTTGCAGCGTGATTGTTTTGTCGAGGGGCTTGGGCGTCGTGTCGGGCAGTCAGGCTGCTTCACGATAATGCGACGGCCACTTCCTTGGCTTCACGTCAGCCAGAGCCTTCGCGATTTCCGCGATATGTTCCGGCGTTGTTCCGCAGCACCCGCCCGCCAGATTCACCAGCCCCGCCTGCGCAAATTCCTTCAGCAAGCTGGACGTGACATCGGGCGTTTCATCGAAGCCTGTATCGCTCATCGGGTTAGGCAAGCCGGCGTTCGGGTAGCACGAGACATACGTGTCGCAGAGCTTTGACAACTCGGCGATATACGGCCTCATCAGCGCCGCGCCCAACGCGCAGTTCAAACCAAATGTCAACGGCCGTGCATGACGCAGCGAGTTCCAGAACGCCTCCACAGTCTGACCCGACAGGATGCGCCCCGACGCATCGGTGACGGTGCCTGAAATCATGATTGGCAGCAATTCGCCGGTGTCTTCAAACAACTGATCGAGCGCGAATAACGCGGCCTTAGCGTTCAATGTGTCGAAGATGGTTTCAACCAGGAACAGATCGCAGCCCGCGTCCATCAGCGCCTTCGCCTGCTCGTAATAGGCTTGGCGCAATTCGTCGAACGTCACGTTGCGCGCGGCCGGGTCGTTGACGTCCGGCGAGATGCTCGCGGTCTTCGGCGTCGGTCCGATCGCGCCCGCGACAAAGCGCGGCTTGTCCGGCGTCGAGTACTTGTCGCAAGCCTCGCGCGCCAGCTTCGCCGACTGCATGTTCATTTCGATCGCCAGCGATTCCATGCCGTAATCGGCCTGCGCCACGGTCGTGGCACCAAAGGTGTTTGTCTCGAGAATGTCCGCGCCGGCAGCCAGATACTGGTCGTGGATTTCACGAATCACATGCGGCTGCGTGATCGACAACAACTCGTTGTTGCCCTTGATATCGCGGGGATAGTCGGCAAAACGTTCCCCGCGATACGCGGCTTCGTCGAGCTTGTAGCGCTGGATCATGGTGCCCATCGCGCCGTCGAGAATGAGAATGCGCTGTTGCAAAAGAGCAGGCAACACGGCGCCGCGCGTGTACGGGCGGCGTTCTGCGGCAGATTTCGGGGCGTCAACGGCGGCGGACGGATTCATGATTGACATGGCTCCAAACAGGCTGAAATAGCCCAACATTGTATCTGTAGTAGGGCGCGAACGCTTTCCTATGGCGCTTTCCAAAACACCGGGCAATCAAGCGTCATGAACAAAAAACCCCGCCACTTTCGTGGCGGGGGTTT
>NZ_LMUF01000035.1:34935-163821 GCF_009766085.1 Burkholderia sp. S171
ACGCCAGGTGCAACGTTTAGTGAAGGATCACCGGCTGGTTCATCAAGATGTCGAACTGGCCGAGAAACTCGTCCACATCTTCCAACGATTGTTCTTCCTGCATCAACTTCTGGACATGCTCGCGAAAGCGCGCGGCGAGTGCGCCGTCAATGAAGATTTCGCGCTGCATGGTCTTGTCCACGATCTCGTAACCCCCCGCTTTCATCGCGAGATGATTGTCCTGCGGCGGGAATTCGACTACACAATAGTTAGGGCTGTTGTAGATCATTTGCATGGCGACACTCCTTATTCCTGTTTGCCCGTAAGGCGTTTCACCGTCTTACATTGAGCGTTTGGGTTGGAATTCAAGGGGTGGCCTCGACGTAGAGACCGAAAGCCCATCGAGGACCTTTGTTAGACATTCTCCCGCATAAATGTTTCCAGAAGTGCCCTGAAACGATGTGTTTCTTCTACTGGGGACAGATGTGGCGCGTCAAGTATTGCGAATCTTGCATCCATGCTTGAATTCACCACCGCTTTCGTCTGCATCGGCGGCAATGACCCGCCTGGGCGTTTTAATCGATGCCGATTGCCCCTTCATACTGACATCGCGGATCGCATCGACAACCCCAGCGAAACCTTCAACCTATGTGAGTACAACCGCTGTGCAACCATCTCGACCCGTGCGTACCCGTTTAATCAGCACTTCCATGCTGGCCCTGTTGAGGGGCCGCAACAGTTCGCGATCGAACCCATCTTCACACATTCGCCTACGCTCTGGCATTACCTGTTTAACGGAGTTTTTCGTCGAATCTTTATGCCGTTAAGCATAGCCCGCCTGACTTAAGCCAGCGTTAAATTGCCAGCGTTGAAATAAGCCGATATCAGGGTTTATCGGATCCCGTCGCAGCCGGTGTTGCATCTTCAGACGCATCCGGCGTGCCCGCACCGGATTGCCCGGGCGTGGTGGACGGCGGTTGCAGCTTGCCGCGCCAGAGCATTTCGATCTGCATGCCATTCGGCTCCGTCTGCAGAATACGCACGGGCAGCCAGCCCAACGTGGGTGCCAGCCAGATATCGAGGCGTCGGCGATCACCGTCGCGTCGTGGCAGGCGGGTGAAATGGCGGGCCTGTACGTTGCCGTCTGCGGTCTGGACGTTTTCATCGCCGACGGTTTCTATCGGCCAGATCTCGTTGCTGTCGTTATCGGCGACGCTGAATTGACGCACTACGCCGGGTTTATAGGTATCGGGCGAACCGCGCACCAGACTCGACAACTGCATGACAACGCTGAAACGGTCTTCCGCACCGTCGGCAAGCGGCTGGTTGTTCGGTGTGCGCGTGTACACCAGTTGCTTCGTGGTGCGATCGAAGACGGTGATGTCGGCGGCGCGGCGGCCACGCTGCTCCGAGTATTGCTCGGGTGCAATGCCGAAACCATCGATATGGCCCTTGCTGGAATACACATACGGTCCGACGAACGGCAAGGGGATGGAGACGACCATCTCGTAGTGCTGGCCGTCGTTGACCCAATGAATATTGCCGACCTGATTCATCACGCCATTGATCCGCGTGTCGTAACGAAGTTCGCCCGAGGGCGGGACGCTGAATTTATCGCCGGTTGTGGGTGCTGCTGCGGCGGCGGTTGCGGCCGCTGCTTGAGAGGCTGCTGCGTCGCTTGCTGCCTTCGCCGCGGCTTGTGCTGCGGCGGCTGCTTGCGCGACTGCTGCTGCTTGAGCCGCTTGCGTTACTTGTGCTGCTTGAGCTACTTGAGCCGCCTGTTCAGTCTGTGCCGTCGTGATGGCGTGCGAGGGCTGGGGTTGCGGCACTGGCTTGGGCTTGGGAGCGGGCGGTGGCGGCGTGACAGGCTTCGGTGCTTGCGCTATCGGCTTGGGCGTTAGCAACTCGACTTGCACCGGAACATGTTCAGCCGGCTGCGGATTCGATGCGTTCCTGCTCCTGTCTACCCAGCGTCCCGCAGCCCAATGCAGTGCCACCACAACAAGCAGCACGATTAGCCACACGACCCATCGAAGGGAGGGGGCGGCGGCCAAATTGTCGGACGATGCGCCAGCATTGGGGCGACGTCGGCGAAGCAGGGAGAACGGCATCGGGTAGCTCGGAAACGCGCGTGGTCAGGCAAGCGGTAAAACGCTGCCGGGGGAACAATCGGCAACGATCATAAGAGAGCGCAAGTGATCAAAGGATCAAGCAGGGCCACGCAAAACGCGACACCGCGACACGCGCACGAAACGCATATGACTCGCGGGCACGCCGCGATGTTCCGCGCTCGTGAGCATCGTACGATCCTCAAGTCTTACCGCTCGCCCGGTTTGTACCCGAGTTCGTAAGAAAGCTGCCCCGCGCACTCGCGCAAGGCAGTGTCAATGTCGCCGCCCCAGCGGGTATCGAATGATCCTTCCTGGCCGAGCGCAATCAGCCCGAGCGCGAGATCGCCGGTCGAGTCGAACACCGGCGTGCAGAACGCATGGATGGTCGGCAGCAACATGCCTTCCACCCGCGCCGCGCCGTGCGCGCGGATTTCGGCGAGCACGGGTTCAATGTCTGCCATTGACTGCCGCGTGGCGGCGAGTTCGCGATCGAGCATCACTTGCGTCTTGCTGCGCGGTAGCCATGCTGCAAACAGCAAACCCGTCGCCGATGACAACAGCGGCATGACATCGCCGAGTTTCAACGAAGCCTTCGCCGGATAGCTTGACTCCATCCAGTGCACGACGGTCGGGCCCTGATTGCCCCACACCGCGATCCCCACGGTCAGGTCAAGCCGGTCGCGCAACCCCGTCAGCGTGATGCGCGCGAGCTTCACGCCATCGACTCGGGCGAGGCGCGCCAAACCCATCTGCAATGCGAATCCACCGAGCTCATAACGCCCCGAGACCGGATCCTGAGAGACCGCGCCAAGCCGCAGGAAACTGACCAGGTAACGATGCGCCTTCGCCGGGCTCATGCCGGCGCGCTGGGCGAGATCGCGCAGCATCATCGCGCGCGGCTCGTTGGTCAGCACGTCGAGCAGGCGGAAGCCGACTTCGATCGACTGGATGCCCGAGCGGAATTTTTCCTCGGTGGCGTCGGCGTTGTCGCTTGAATCGGCGGAGTCGAGGACATCGTCGGCTTCGGCCTGTTCGGATGAGGGCAACGCGGACGAACCGGGACGGCTGGGAGAGGGCATGGAGAAATCGATAACGGCGCGAGCCGGTTCACAAAACAAGGTTAGGTCAGAGGCGCGTGAGCGGACCAAATGGCGACGTAGACAGCTAAGGGCACGGCAACCGGCAAACGCCATCGCTGCTCAACGCCGACGTCCACCATCCCTGAAAAACGAATCGGCAAACGCAGCGAACCATTCCACCGCATCGGCCGAATCATCGCAAAACCGCCTCGACATGATTCACCATCGTAAAATAGATTTCCTCCATCGTCACTAAACGTACAAAACGGCTTATGAAACTTGCCACGCTGAAGGACGGAACGCGCGACGGCCAACTGGTCGTCGTATCGCGTGATTTGCGCACGGCGGCCATTGCCGACGCGATTGCACCGACGCTGCAACGCGCGCTGGACGACTGGACTTTTTACGCGCCGCAGTTGCTCGATCTCTCGGATTCGCTTAACCAGGGCCGCGCGCGGCACTCGTTCGCCTTCGACCCCAAAGCCTGCATGGCGCCGCTTCCCCGCGCGTTTCAGTGGGCCGACGGCTCGGCTTACGTGAACCATGTCGAACTCGTGCGGCGCGCCCGCAAAGCGGAAATGCCGCCCGAATTCTGGACCGATCCCCTGATGTACCAAGGCGGTGGCGACGATTTGCTCGGAGCCGAAGACGATATCGTGTGTGCATCGGAGGCTTATGGGATCGACTTCGAAGCCGAAGTGGCCGTGATCACAACCGACGTGCCGATGGCCGTCAAACCCGCCGACGCGCTCAGGCACGTTCGCTTGCTGATGCTGGTCAACGATGTCTCGCTGCGCAACCTTATCCCTGCGGAACTGGGCAAGGGTTTCGGGTTTTTCCAGAGCAAACCGGCCACGGCGTTCTCGCCGGTCGCGGTCACGCCGGACGAGCTTGGCGATGCATGGCACGAGGGCCGCGTGCATCGGCCGATGACCGTGCATTGGAACGGCAAGAAAGTGGGCCAGCCCGATTGCGGCACCGACATGGTGTTCAACTTCGGCGAATTGATCGCCCACGCTGCGAAGACCCGCAATGTGCGCGCGGGATCGATCGTGGGTTCGGGCACGGTCTCGAACAAGGATACGAAGCGGGGTTACTGCTGTATCGCCGAGAAGCGCTGCCTGGAGACTATCGAACACGGTGCGCCCACAACGGAGTTCATGAAGTTCGGCGACAGCGTGAAGATCGAAATATTCGATGAAGCCGGCAGGTCGATTTTCGGTGCTATCGATCAGTCGGTCGTGGCGCTGAATGAGTAGCTGAACGAGTAGCCGATGAATAAGCGACGCCGCCAGTAAGGGGTTTCGCCCGATGCGCTCACATGCTGCACCGCCCTACACTTGCCGCATTGCGTCGAAACGCTTACAAAAACCTGCGTCGGCGCACTCACAACAAGGAGACTTCGATGCAGTCAGGCGGCAGATGGGGAGCGGCGGTCAGGCAATTGGGAGTGGGTGTCTTGCTCACACTCACAGTTTCAACGGCGGCTTGGGCGCAGACGCCGCATGTGAAGATCGGGCTGGTGCTGTCATTGACGGGGCCGGCGGCGTCGCTGGGCATTCCGGCACGCGATACGGTGGCGTTGCTGCCAAAGGAAATGGGCGGCCGCCCGGTGGATTACATCATCCTCGATGACGCCTCCGACACCACCCAAGCCGTGCAGACCACGAAGAAGCTGATTTCCGAAGATCACGTGGACGCGATCATCGGTTCATCGATTACGCCGAACTCGCTTGCCATGATCGATGTGGTCGCCGACGGTCAGACGCCCATGATCTCGCTCGCGTCTTCATCGAAGATTATTGAACCGGTCGATGCCAAACGCCACTGGGTCTTCAAGACGCCGCAAACCGACGCCATGATGGCGTCCGCCATTGCCGAACATGCCAGCAATCATGGCGTGAAAACGATGGCGTTTATCGGTCAGGCCGATGCACTCGGCGAGACCTTTTATGCAGAAGTCGCGAAGTTCGCGCAGCTTCACCACATCACGATGGTGGCAAACGAACGCTTCAACCGTACCGACACCAGCGTGACCGGCCAGGTCCTGAAGATCCTCGCGGCGAAACCGGACGCGGTCGTCGTAGGCGCAGCGGGAACGCCCGCCGCGCTGCCGCCGAAGACGCTGCGGGAACGCGGCTACAAAGGCGTGATTTATCATAACCACGGCACGGGCAATCGCGACTTCCTGCGCGTGTGCGGGGCGGATTGCAACGGCACGTTCTTGCCGACGAGCCCGGTGCTCGTCGCGTCGCAACTGCCTGACGATCATCCGGCGAAACATCTCGCGCTGGAGTACATCAAACTGTATGAAACGAAGTACGGCGCTGGCACGGTTTCGGCGTTCGGTTCGTATGCGTGGGACGCGGGCATGTTGCTGAACCGCGCGGTGCCGATTGCGTTGAAGGCGGGTGCGCCGGGCACGCCAGAGTTCCGCGGCGCCTTGCGCGATGCGCTGGAAAACACGAAGAATTTTGCGGACTCGAACGGCCTCGTTAACATGACGCCGAACGATCATATCGGTCTCGATCAACGTGCTCGTGTAATAGCGGAGATCGAGAACGGCAAGTGGATCTATCAACCGCGTTGATTTCTTTTTAGCAAAGGCACGACCATGAGCGACCTGTCTCTTTACGCGCATTACACGTCGCTGGAATTGCGGCGGCACGACCATGGCGTGCTTGAAATCGTGATGAACGGCGAGGGTGCGAACAAGAGCGGACTCGCGACGGCGGACGCGAACATGCATCGCGAGCTGGCGGATATCTGGCGCGATATCGATCGCGATCCTGACACGCGCGTGGCGTTGATTCGCGGCGAGGGTAAGGGGTTTTCGGGTGGCGGCGACTTGCATCTGGTCGAACAAATGGCGTCGGACTTCGAGGTCCGCACGCGAGTCTGGCGCGAGGCGCGCGATCTCGTTTATAACGTGATCAACTGCAGCAAGCCGATCGTCTCGGCCATGCACGGACCGGCGGTTGGTGCGGGACTGGTGGCAGGCCTGCTCGCCGATATTTCCATCGCTGCGAAAACGGCGCGCATTATCGATGGGCACACGCGGCTCGGTGTGGCCGCCGGCGATCACGCGGCAATCGTGTGGCCGTTGCTGTGCGGCATGGCGAAAGCGAAGTATTACCTGCTGTTGTGCGAACCGGTGAGCGGCGAGGAAGCGGAGCGCATCGGGCTGGTGTCGCTGGCAGTGGACGAAAGCGAATTGCTGACGAAAGCATTCGAGGTCGCGAATCGTTTGGCGCAAGGTTCGCAGACCGCCATCCGCTGGACTAAATACGCGCTGAACAACTGGCTGCGAACGGCCGGCCCGGCCTTCGATACCTCGCTGGCGCTCGAATTCATGGGCTTTTCCGGGCCCGATGTGCAGGAAGGCATCAAGTCGCTGCGTGAGCGGCGCGCGCCGGAGTTCCCGGGCGGATCGCCGTTTTAGGTCCGCATCGACTATCTTGTGGTTTCCGCCAAATTCAACCGTACCCGCAGCATCAAGGAGAAAGTCTCATGACCGATACGCCCGGTGGTACGCCGCCCTTTGGAAGCTTCCCAGGCATGACCGGTTTTCCCCAGGGCGACATGATGGAAAAGATGTGGGACATGATGAAGCTGAACCCGTTCGCGGCAGCCGCTGCGCCGGGCGGATCCCCGTCGCTGTCCATGATGTCCGACATGCTCGCGCCGCTCACGAACGTGGAAGAACTCGACAAGCGCATCAAGGACATGCGTGCGGTCGAGCAATGGCTCAAGCTCAACCTGAACATGCTGCAATCGGCTATCCAGGCGCTGGAAGTGCAGCGCGCGACGCTTGCCACATTGCGCGCGTTCGGCGCGTTCGCGCAGTCATCGGTGGAGAAGGCGAAGACCTCGTCGGCGGCGTCATCGGCTGCTTCCGGGTGGCCCGCGCCGCCGCCGGAAAAGCCGAAGGCGGAAGCGCAGCCGCAGCCGAAGCCGGGAACGGAAGCGCCAAATGAAGCCAGCGGGAACGACGCTTCATTCGATCCTTCGGGCTGGTGGAACTTGCTTCAGTCACAATTCAACAACCTTGCAACGCTGGCGATGGCGCAACAAAATGCCGGCGCCGCCGCGCCGAGCATGAGCACGGATGAAGACGAAAACGGCGATGACGACAACGACAACGACAACGATAACGACGGCGATGACGACGTAGAACCGCCCGAAGCCGCATCACCGCCGAAAGCCGACGCGCCACCCGCGGACAAGAAAGCCGCAGCTAAGAAAGCGCCTGCCAGAAAAGCGGCGCCACGAAAGAAGCCGCTTTGATCCACGCTTCAAGCGGCGTTGTGGCTATGCGCTTGAAACGCTAACCTACTGCGCCGCGCCGTTGGCGAGCAACTGGTTGCGCAAGCCCGGCGCCGACGTGCGCGGATCGAGCCAGATCGAGAAGAAAGCGCGAGCGAAGTCGTCGCCGGGAATCGTGCCGATGACTTTATCGTCAGCATAAAATGTCGTGCCGCGTTCCGGCACAAATACGCCAATGACATGATCTCCCGGCTGCACGTCCGGGAAGATCTTTTCCAACTGCGCTTGCCATTGCGCCGTCTGTTCTTTGCTCGCCACCTTCAGCTCGTCCATTTCCTGACGGCCTCTCTTGGCGATCGCGGGCCCCTTGAAAGCACGCGCATATTCAATATCCAGCGCAAACGGCCGCGCCGTCAATTCCTTGCTCGACAGACCCGTCGGCCCGACAAACAGTTTGGCGTCGTAGATATGAAAACCGTACATGCGCAACTCGCCTTCGCCCTGCACGCGCGCTTGCGGAATCGTCTGACGCACGACCGATGCGGCGTCGAAAGCAAATGCCTGAATCGGCAAGACGATCAGGATGACAGCAAGCGCAGCGATCCTGGCAATCAGGCGTGTTCCAGCGTGAACTGGATGACGTCGGTGTTCGAGTGCGCGAACGCGGCCTCGCAATAACATAAGTAAAAGTCCCACAAGCGGATGAATCGTTCGTCGAATCTTTGTGCACGAATCTCGTCGAGCCGCGCAACAAACGCGTTGCGCCACATCCTGAGCGTGCGCGCATAGTCGCGGCCAAAGGAGAACTGGTTGACCACTTTCAGCCCGTGGCGTTCCGCCGATTGCGCGAACACGGCGGGCGAGGGCAGCATACCGCCTGGAAAAATATACTGCTGGATAAAGTCGCTACTCGTCCGGTAACGATCGAACAGCGCATTGTCGATAGTGATCGTCTGCACGCATGCCCGGCCGCCACGCTTGAGATTGCGCTTGATGCATTCAAAGTAACTCGGCCAATATTCCTCGCCCACGGCTTCGAACATTTCGATGGATGCAATTGCGTCGAACTGGCCGTGGGTATCGCGGTAATCCTGCAGGCGGAGATCCGTCTGGTCGCTGAGCCCCGCGTCTGCCAGACGCTGCTGCGCGTAAGCGAGTTGTTCCGTGGACAGCGTCAGGCCGGTCACATTCGCTTTTGCTTCACTTGCAGCGAGTTGTGCGAATCCGCCCCAGCCGCAACCGATTTCCAGCACGCTTGGATTGACGCCTTCGAGTTTCAGCTCGTTCAACAGCCGCCGGTATTTCGCGCGTTGTGCGTCGTCGAGCGTCTGGTCCGGCGAGCCGTCGAAGAGCGCGCTCGAGTAGGTCATCGTGCTGTCGAGCCAGAGCTTGTAGAACGCGTTGCCGAGGTCGTAATGCGCGTGGATATTGCGGCGGCTGCCTTCTTTCGTATTCGCGTTGCGCAGATGGCGGAAGCGGTTCGTCAGCTTGCCGAACCACGAACCGTAGATCACGGCTTCTATCGTCGTGCGGTTACGCACCATGATGTCGAGCAGCGCGGCGAGATCGTCGGTATGCCAGTCGCCCGCCAGATAAGTCTCTGCAAAACCGATATCGCCGCTCTTCAGCGCCGCCGCACATACGTTCCAGTTAGTCAGCACGACACGCGCGTAAGGCGGGTTGCCGGGAGCGTCGGGCGCTTGTCCGAAACGGCGCGTGGTGCCGTCGGGGAGATGGACCTCGAGGACGCCGTATTGAAGCTGGCTCAAGAGCCTGAGCACCACGCGCGCAGCCGCGGGTTTTCGTAACGCGCCGTGGGTCCGCAGCAGGGGCCGCATGAACCAGGATGCAACCGGACTGCGTAACGATGAAGGGGAGGAGGGCTGTGTCGACATTTGCAAGTCACCTGGTCGGCAATTCGGCCCGCTCGTGCGAGACGTTCGCAGCCGGCGGAGTGGGTTTGCTCAGAAACGGCACGCGCTTGAAGAACAGTTTCAGCGCTTGCCAATGGATTTTCGCGACGACGCCAAACGTCATCAGCGGATAGCCGAAAAACACGCGCAGCACGTTGCGGGCATCGAGCGGGCGCGCGCTTCCCGCGATGCTGGTCAGCAGTAGCGGACCTTCGCCATCGTCGTAGTCAATGCGCGCGAGTGAGCGCAACGGTTTGCCGCGTTTCGGCGATGCAAACATGAAGCGGAACGTGTACTTTCCTTGCACCTTGCAGAACGGCGACACGTGGAAAACCTTGGTGGCCGTAAGCGGCGTGCCGTTCAGGACGCCACTGCCTGGATCGAGCAGATAGCAATGGCGCTCGCCGAAGGTATTGTTCACTTCGCAGACCACGGCGCGCAACGTGCCGTCCGCGCGCTCGCAGAACCAGAAGCTCACCGGATTGAAAACGTAGCCCAGCACGCGCGGGAACGTGTGCAGGAAGATCTCGCCGGTGGCGTCGTGGATGCCGTTTTCATGCAGCATCGACTCGATCCATTGGAGCGCCGTTTGTCCCTCTGCACCGTGGTCGCTGTCGTGAAAGCTTAGTAAGCCGAATCGATTGGTCGCGAACAAGCGTGAATCGCGCTGCGCGCCTTGGGCCAGCCTTGCGGCGCGTGCGCGCAGCGGTAGCCGCAACGTGTAGACGCCGTACGAGAACGCATTGCGTGCCGGGCGTAGCCGCTTGTGTCGCACGGGCCCGACGAGCAGCAGGTCGGGGGCATCGAAGGATTGAGAGGCGGGCGTGCTCATGCTGCAAGCGCCGGTTCGTTGCTGCCTAATGTTGCGAAGGTCGCAAGGGCGGTCAGCTTCGCCGCCGCTGCCAGCCCGGACTTCAGGCCGTCCTCGTGGAATCCGTAGCCGGTCCATGCACCCGCGAACCACGTATTGCGTACGCCTTGCATCGACGGCAAATTGCGTTGCGCCTGCACGGCGGCTTGATCGAATACAGGGTGGCTGTAGGCGAACTCACGCATCACCGTGTCGGACCGCGGCTCACGCACCGGATTCAGCGAGACGATGACGGGCGTCTTGAACGGCAACGGTTGCAGCTTGTTGATGAGGTAATGCACGCATAACTGCGGCTCACCGCCCAGCTTGCCGGTGCGGCTTTCGTAGTTCCATGCCGACCATGCACGTTGCGCCGGCAGCAGCGAAGTGTCCGTATGCAACACTGCGCGATTCGGCGCATAGCCGATCGCGCCGAGCGTGGCCGATTCGTCATGCGAGGGATCGGCGAGGAGGGCCAGCGCCTGGTCGCTATGGCACGCAAGCACAACGTGATCGAAGTGTTCCAACCCTCGCGCGCTATCGATCTCCACGCCCTGCGCACTGCGTCTCACCGATGTCACGGGCGCATCGACGCGGGCATCGCCTATGACGGGCAGCATCCGCCGCACGTATTCGCGTGCGCCGCCGTTGACGGTGTGCCATTGCGGCCGGTCGTTGACCTGCAGCAGGCCGTGGTTATGACAAAAGCGAATCAGCGTGCCAATAGGAAACGCCATCATCTGCGATGTGGAGCACGACCAGATCGCGCCGATCATCGGCAGCAGATACCAGTCGCGGAATGCCGTCGAAAACTTTTCGCGTTCGAGAAAACTGCTCACCGGCTCGGCGAGTTGAACGTCCTTGCCAGCCCGCGCCAATGCGGTGGTCGTGCGGTTGAAGCGGAGGATATCGGCCAGCATGCGCAGGAATGCCGGGCGCAGCAGATTGCGACGCTGTGTGAAGACCGTGTTCAGGTCGCTGCCCGCCCACTCCAGCCCACGGTCCGTCAGCGATACGGAGAACGACATATCGGTCGCGGTGGTCGGGATGTCGAGCTCTTCGAACAGCTTCACCAGGTTCGGATAGGTTTGGTGATTGAAGACCAGGAAACCGGTATCCACGCCATGCGTGATGCCGTCGAGTGTCACGTCCACCGTGTTCGTATGACCGCCAAAGTAACTGCCGGCCTCGAACAGCGTTACATCGATACCCGCCTTGGCCTTCGCCAGCCTATAAGCGCAGGCGAGTCCAGAAATCCCCGCTCCGATTACCGCAACTTTCATGACGTTGCTCCGTGTGTCTTTATCTTTTGTGTCGACTGCCTGATGGCTCTGACGGCTCTTTGTTTGGAACTACCGGCGGCGGCTCATGCCGCGTTCAAGGTGATTTACGCAATCCCGGTCGCGATGGATGCACGCAGCGGGAATTAAACGGTCATTTGCTGACAATGTTTTGTCCACTGCAAACTAGAATTTTCGTCTATGATCAATAATGTTTCGAATTGTTGTGAAAGTCCATAGATAATGGAATTGAGGCGATTTTTGCTTCGCTGTCTAATTTCTATATTCAAGAGTTTGTCCATGACAAATACATCGGAAACCGGTCTGTCCATGAACGTTACGGCGAGCAGTGAGGCTGGAGCGGTGGTGATTCCCGACACAACGGACACGCCGGAGGACGGTACTGCGGCGGATATCGCGGGTATGGCGGGCATTGGCATTGGTATTGGCGCGATTGCTAACGAGATCGGGCTGACCAAGGACACGTTGCGTGTCTGGGAGCGGCGTTACGGCTTCCCGCAACCGTTGCGGTCATCGGGTGGCGAGCGGCTCTATCCGCAAGAGCAGGTGACCAAGCTCCGGCTGGTCAAGCGCCTGCTGGACGCGGGCCACAGGCCGAGCAAAGTGTTGCCGCAATCCATCGTGCGGCTGCAGCAGCTGGCTGAAGATTCAGGCTTGGGGCAGGACGCGCCGGACGTGGAACTGGACCGGCTCGTTGAGCTGCTGCGCGTAGGCCGCTACGACGACTTCCGCTTCGAGCTGCTCAAGCGCGCCACGCGCGAAGGGCTCGCGCGTTTCGTTCTCGACGTGGCTGCGCCGCTCACGGCAAGAGTGGGCAATGCATGGGCTGCAGCCACGCTGCAGGTCTATCACGAGCACCTGTTCAGTGAAGCCATGCAGGTCACGCTGCGCTCACTGATGCGTCCGCTTTCCGAAGCTTTGCGCGGGCGCGGCACGCATCCGCGGGTGCTGCTCACCACGCTGCCGGGCGAGGGGCATGGGCTTGGCATCTTGATGGCGGAGGCCATGCTCGCGCTGGCCGATTGCGAATGCATTGCGCTTGGAACGCAGACGCCGCAGCAGGACATTGTCGACGCCGTCCTGGCCCATGAAATCGAAATTGTCGCGCTGTCGTTTTCCGCTTCCATGCCCGTGCAGGCCGTGGTCAACGGACTCACGGAGTTGCGCGCGGTGCTGCCTCCGAAGGTCGCAATGTGGGTCGGCGGCAGCAGCCCCGCATTACGGCGCAAGCTTCCTGACGGCGTGCTGAACGTCGCGGGACTTGGGCCGATTGAAGACGCTGTAACGCAGTGGTGCCATAGTGCCATGCTATGATCGACGGGCGGTTTGTTGCATGGTCTGCTGCACAGTCTGCTTCGCACTACGGGCGATGCGGCGAAGGCAGCCCGGGCGTGACCAGCGTTACGATTCATGGTTGAACCGGGGCGTAGCGGAAACACGTTGCGCCTTGCGCCTGTCACGCACGAAAGGCATGCTTCACGCGGCGTACGCAGCAGTACGGCGGAGTAAGTCTGACAAGGGGCTCGCCAAGCAACACGGTTTTAACAAAGTATCAAAAAAGGCTTTAAACGAGTTGCATCACAGCTCGCGCTTCGTACTTACCTCAGGCACAGGGTTCGCTCCTTACCCACGGTAGACATTGCAACGCCGCTTACTGCCGCGTTTGCAACGGGCAAAAAGTCGCAGAAGGACGCGACAGGCGCTTCTTTACCGTTTTTGCATCTGAGCGCCTGATTCCCGCGTAAAATTGAAAGCTTCGCCGCTGGCGGCGCGGATTCCCGCGCGTAGCCGGCTAAAGTTACAACAGACAGAACTGTCGCACTACGTTGCAAACCAGGGGTGGACTATGAACACGATGCTTTATCCGGAACTGTATAAATCGCTGGAATCGGTTCGTTGGGACATGGAGAAAGATATTCCCTGGGACAAATTCGACTCGGCGCTGCTCACCGACGAACAAGCCAAGACCATCAAGATGAACGCGATCACCGAATGGTCCGCGTTGCCCGCCACGGAAATGTTCCTGCGCGACAACCACAACGACAGCGATTTTTCGGCGTTCATCAGCGTGTGGTTCTTCGAAGAGCAGAAACACTCGCTCGTGCTGATGGAATACCTGCGCCGCTTCAAGCCTGAAATGGTGCCGACCGAAGCAGAACTGGACGCCGTTCGCTTCGAATTCGATCCCGCTCCCCCGCTCGAAACACTGATGCTGCACTTCTGCGGCGAGATCCGCCTGAACCACTGGTACAGGCGCGCGGCCGAATGGCATACAGAGCCGGTGATCAAGCACATCTACGAAACCATTTCGCGCGACGAAGCGCGTCACGGCGGCGCGTATCTGCGTTACATGAAGAAAGCGATGACGCAGACCGGTGATATCGCGCGCGCTGCGTTCGCGAAGATCGGTGTCCTGATGGCTTCGGCACGGCGCACGGAAAAACCGCTGCATCCGACCAATCTCCACGTGAACCAGGCGCTGTTTCCGCGCGACACCATTCAGTCGCGTTTGCCGGATCCGGAGTGGCTCGAACACTGGCTCGACGAACAAATTCGTTTCGATGACAGTTGGGAAAAGAAAGTTGTCGAACGGATCCTGCATAACCTTTCCATTCTGTTCGAGCGTTCGTTCGTCACGGCGCAGGAGTTGAACCGGTATCGCAAGGAAGTGGTGTTGCGGCTGCAGGCTGCACAAGCCGCATCGCAACTGCCGGCCTGACGGGAATTCCAGCTTGTTGTTCTGAACGGCCCGCCGGTTTGTGACCGGCGGGCCGTTTGTTTATGAAGGGCGCGTTCCATGCGCAAACACGTTTGTACGTTGCTGTAAGTAAACGCGCCGGCACGCGTGGCACACTACGCTCCTTCTGAATCCCTCATCGCTTATAGACATGCCCGCTCCTTTCGAACGCAAGATCATGACGCGCGACGCGCTCGCTGCTGTGCGTCCGCAATTCGCGTCGCCGGTGGTTTTCACGAACGGCGTCTTCGATATCCTGCATCGCGGCCATGTCACTTATCTCGCCGATGCGAAGGCGCTAGGTGCAACGCTGATCGTTGGCGTGAACAGTGACGCGTCGGTGCGCATGCTCGGCAAAGGCGACGACCGGCCGATCAATCGCGAAGACGATCGCATGGCGCTGCTGGCCGCGCTGGAAAGCGTGGACTGGGTGGTGAAATTCGAGGAATCGACGCCGCTTGAGCTGATCGGCGAACTGCATCCGGACGTGCTGGTGAAAGGCGGCGATTACGACATGGACAAGCTGGCGGAATCGGCGCTGGTGCGGAGCTGGGGCGGCAAGGCGCTGGCCATTCCGTTCGAGCACGATCGCTCTACAACCGCATTGCTCAAGAAAGTGCGCACGCAGGGATAAGTGCGTTAGCCGAAACGATTATTGCGCGAGCGGTGCAGCCTGCACGGCGGCCGAGGGCGCGGGGCCACCGACCACGGCCTGATCGGCGGCTTCTTCGGGGGTGATCGGGCGAACCCGTACCAGTTCCGGATGCACTTGCCGGTCGAGATGTTGCGGTTCGCGACCGCCGGCCGACGGCAGCGGTCCGAACACGCCTTGCACGACAACGAACATCAACAGGTTTGCCAGAAACAACAGGGCGAGCAGCCAGCGCAACATGGAAAGCGCTCCATCAATCAGGTGAACGGGAAACAGCGGCTTCGCGAGCGATCAATGCTAGCCCCGCGAGCACGAGGGAGTCGTGGCGAGTATGCGGCACCTTGAGCGCGCCCGCCACTTCGCTGGCGCCGCCGCCGCTGAGAATCAGGCGTACGTCGTTGTTCCATTGGGCGCGCAGATCCTGCCACGCCCGTTCTATCAAACCCGCCTGCGCGAGCAGGCATCCCGATGACAAAGCCGTCCGCGTGTCGGTGGCGAAAATACCGTTGGATGAGCTGATTGCGCGTCGGGCGGTGTCAGGCAGAAGCGTGGGCAATTGTGCCGTATGGGTGCCGAGTGACTGCATCATCAGCAGCCAGCCGGGTGCAATCAGGCCACCTGTGAAGGTGCCATCGGCGAGTAGCGCTTCAAGTGTCGTCGCCGTGCCGATGGTGGCAATCAGCAAGTTTTCTTCGGGGTATGCCGCGTGGGCGCCGATCATGCCGCACCAACGGTCACTGCCAAGCGCCGCTGGTTCCGTATAGCGATTCGTTACGCCCGATTGTTGCGCCTGAGCGCGCACAATCGTGCGGGGCAAGCCGGGCCAGCGTGCATCAAGAAGGGCGGCTATGCGCTCGCCCACGCGCGGCCCCGCCACGTTCGAAATCCAAGCGCTTGCAGGCGTCGGCAAGCTGGACCAATCGGTTATATCTGCGGGAGCGGCTTCAACCTCGACGTGATCAAACGCGCCGCCGTTCAGCGTTTCGTAAGTAGCGCTGACCAGCGACCACTTGATCCGGCTATTGCCTGCATCGATAAGCAGAAACGGTGCACCACTCACGGCCGCTGCTCCGCAAGCCGCAGCGAGACGTCGCCGGTGGTGGCGGTCCTCAGACCCGCGGGCGTGTCGATCTGCAACTGGCCGTTATCGTCGATACCAACCGCCACGCCGCGCGCCACTTCCACGCCTTGCTCAAGCAGCACCACCTCGCGTCCCGCGTAGGCGTGCGCGGCGAGCCATTGCTGGCGAAACGGGCGGAAGCCATCGGCGGCAAAACGTGCGAGGGTGGCATCGAGTGCGTTCAGGACGGCGGCGAGGGTATCGGTGAGATTCGCTTCGGGCCACGCCCGCGACAAGGACGCCGGCGTATTGCCCGGCATGGGAAGGGCGTGTCGACGCTGGGCTTCATCGAGTTCGGCTGCCAATTCCGCCGCGCCGTGCAGGTTGATGCCAATGCCGATCACCACCGCGCTCGCCCGCGGCGTATTCCACGCGGTTTCGATCAGGATGCCGGCGAGCTTGCCGTCGTCCAGCAGGATGTCGTTCGGCCATTTCAGCGCCAGTCTCGCCGATGCCGCCAGCGGCAAGCCGTTCAGCGCCTCAAGCACGGCGGTGCCGATTGCGAGACTCAGGCCCGCGAGCCCTTCGAGCGGCCGGGGCAATACGCAGGCGATGGAAAACAGCAGCGCGTTGCCCGGTTGCGCCACCCACGCGCGGCCCCGGCGGCCCCGGCCGGCTGTCTGCAGGTACGCAACCCGCACAAACGGGGTGCCATCGGCGGCCTTCAGCGTCGAACGTGGCGAGAACGAGTCGGGCGCCGACGCTGACGCCGACGTCTTGTTGCGAGGCTGCTCCTTGAGCTGCGCCATCAGGTCGGCATTCGTGGAGCCCGTTTCATCGACGATCTCGATCGGCCAGTCGCGCACCGGCCGCGCGGCGAGCGACATCAGCCGGTCGCGGTCGATCCGCCAGGCGGCGTCGAGCGGGAAAGACGAGTTGGATGAGTTCATATCCGCATTGTAGCGATCTGGCGGCCCGGGGCTGGGCGGGAAAGTACGCACAACGACGCGCATGCCGGCCGTTGCAGCGTGCCTGGGCGCCGAAACACTGGCCGATTGGCCAACGCCCCGCCTGATCGAGATTCCATCACGTACCTTCGCTACAATGGCTTCTCCCTCCACCCCATCCGGAGCGTTTTCAAGCCTTGAACTTCGACACTCCGCCCGGCCTGAAGGTCGAGTCCGGCCAGCAGGGAAAAGTTGTCCGGCTTTCCGGCCAGTGGACGGCATTCGCACTGGCGCGTGACCACGCGAGCTCCAAGCGCGGCGTGGTGGACCGGCTGCGCAGCGTCGGGCAGGAAGCAATCAGGCAGTGGGATCTCCTGCCAGTCGAGCGGCTCGATCACGTCGGTGGACAAGCGCTGTGGCGTGTGTGGGGCAGGAAGTTGCCGGAGCGCGTCACGCTCTCGGACACGCAACGGGAAATCTTCGAACGGGTCGCGTTGCTCGACGCGAATCGCGAAGAGCCTGAACAAATCGATCGTGTCGATCCCATCACGCGCTTCGGCCTGATGCTGTTCTCGTTCTTCGAGCATCTGCAAGGCGGCCTCGCCTTGTTCGGCGGCTTCGTGCTTGATCTGATCGGGCTGGTGCGGCGGCCGAAGCGCATTCCGTGGACCGAAATCTCCGCGAACATTTATAGCGCGGGCACGCAGGCGCTTGGTATCACCGCGCTCGTGGCGTTCCTGATCGGTATCGTGCTGAGCTATCTGTCCGCGCAACAACTGCGCATGTTCGGTGCGAATCAGTACATCGTGAATATCCTGGGGCTTTCAGTGATCCGTGAGCTTGGGCCGGTGCTGTCGGCTATCCTGGTCGCTGGCCGCTCCGGTTCCGCCATCACCGCACAGATCGGCGTGATGCGCGTGACGGAAGAGCTCGATGCCATGCAGGTCATGGGTATCCCGCACGGCCTGCGGATCGTGCTGCCGCGCGTGCTGGCGCTCGGCATTGCCATGCCGCTGCTGGTCATGTGGACCAACATGGTCTCGCTGCTCGGCGGCGCGCTGGCGGCGAAGCTGGTATTGGGTATCGACCTGTCCTTTTTTGCGCGCTCGCTGCCCTCGGTCGTGCCGATCGCCAACCTGTGGATCGGGCTGGGCAAGGGCGTGGTGTTCGGCATGCTGATCGCGCTGGCTGCGTGCCATTTCGGCTTCCGGATCAAGGCGAATTCGCAGAGCCTGGGCGAGGGGACAACGACCTCGGTGGTGTCGTCCATCACGATCGTGATTCTCGCCGACGCCGTGTTCGCCATCCTCTTCCAGTCGGTGGGCATCTGATGTCGGCTACCCTTGCATCCGCCGTTCGCGACAAACCGACGCCCGTCACCGCCGAACCGGTGATCGAAGTCGTGGACGTGACGAAACGCTACGGCCGTACGGTGATTCACGAGCATCTGAACCTGGAAGTGCGGCGCGGCGAGATCCTCGCGTTGCTGGGCGGGTCGGGCTCCGGCAAGACCACGCTCGTGCGGCAGATGCTCGGGCTGGAGTCGCCCACATCCGGAACCATCCGCGTGCTTGGCGACGAGTGGGCGAACATGGACGAGGACACCGCGCGCGTCCTGCGTACGCGCTCCGGCATGATGTTCCAGCAGGGTGCGTTGTTCTCGTCGCTGTCGGTGTACGACAACATCGCGCAACCGTTTCGCGAACTGGGCAAGATTCCGGAGGACCTGATCCGCGAGTTCGTGATGCTCAAGCTCGAAATGGTCGGGCTGTCGTGCAAGAACATGAGCAAGATGCCGTCGGCGTTGTCGGGCGGCATGGTCAAGCGCGTAGGGATTGCGCGCGCCATCGCGCTTGAACCCGAATTGCTTTTTCTCGATGAACCCACGGCGGGGCTGGACCCAAAGGCATCGGACGAGTTCGTCGATCTGATCGCCACGCTGCATCGCGCGCTCGGACTGACCGTGGTTCTCGTTACCCACGACCTCGATACCATGGTCGCGCTGTCCACACGGGTCGCGGTGCTGGCTGAGCGGCGGGTGCTGGTGGCAGCGCCCGTGGAAGAGGCGGTGGCCGTGGATCACCCGTTTATCCGCGAATATTTTCTTGGGCGGCGCGGCAGGCGCGCACTGCAGGCGCTGCCGCCGGAGCGTCGCGCAAAATTACCGGCAATCGCGCTGGAAGACGCACCTTGCGGTCCCGCACTCTAGCCGTTCTTACGGGCGTTCTCATGAACGGTTTTCAGGAAAGCTCTGGCAGTACGTAGTAAAAAAAGGAACCTGCTGATGGAAAACAAATCCCATGCGTTCTGGGCCGGTCTGTTCACTATCGGGCTGTTGGTCGCTATCGGCCTCGCGGTGTTCTTTTTCAACGTGGACCGCACCGTGCGCGTGCCGTACGACCTCGTCGCGCGCACCAACGTGACAGGCTTGTACACCGACGCCGACGTCCGGTATCGCGGGTTAGGCGTGGGCAAGGTGACGTCCATCAAGTTCGACCATGCCAATCCGGGGCAGATCCGCATTCGTATCGAGGTCGACAAGAACGCGCCGATCACGCAGTCCACGTTCGCCACGCTCGGTTTTCAGGGCGTGACGGGGATTGCATTCGTGCAACTCGACGATACCGGCAAGGATCCGGCGCCGCTGACGTCATCTGCGCAGAAGGTGGCGTCGCTGCCCCTGCGGCCGGGCTTGTTCGACCAGTTGCAGCAACGCGGCGACATCCTGATCAAAAAGTTTGAACGGATTGCCGACGACGCAGACAGATTCCTGTCCGACGACATGCGCGATCAGGTGCAGCAAACCGCCAAAAGTCTGCAAGGCGCGGCTGACAGCATTTCTGTGTTGAGCAAGCAGGTCGGCCCGGTGGCAGAGCAGTTGCCGCGCACGCTGAACCAACTGGACCAGACGCTCGCTTCAACCAATGCGCTCGCGAACAGCCTGAGCCGGGCGGACGGTCCGTTCGTGACCAACATGAACAAGGCCGGTGAGGCGGCTGAACGCGCCGGCAAGGTGATGAACGAAGTCAACGAGTCGTTGCAGGAGATGGCCGCGCGGGTGGGTTACGAGACCTTGCCGCGCGTGAATTCCCTGTCCGACGACGTGAGCAGTGCCGCGCGTTCGGTGGATCGTGCGGCTGATACCTTCAACCGGAATCCGCGCAGCGTGCTGTTTGGCGCGCCGCAGCCGACGCCGGGACCGGGCGAGCCGGGTTTCCAGTGGCCGTCGGCGACATCGAATTCGTCGAAATGAAGTTGTAAAACAAGGCGCAGAAGCATCGGCACCGAGTCCGCTGCCCGCAGAAATTTGGCGGACTAGAGTGCGATGTCCAAGCGTTTTTGATCTTGAAATAGGGAACTGTGATGCCACACACGATCTTGCAGGCGATGCGCTTTTCCAAGCGTGCTGCGCGCCCGCTGCCGCGGGCGCGCTCCGGTTTTATCAGCGTGGCCGTTGTTGCCATATTGGCAGGCTGCGCGTCTGGACCGCCCGCGGCGGTATCGAATATCCGCTACGACCTGGGTGCGCCCACGCCGCTTGGCAACACCATGACCATGCCGCCGGTGAAGGTGCTGTCGGTGAGTGCAGCGAAGAACCTGGATACGGACGCGTTCGTGTATCGCCTGAAATATGCCGACGCCCAGCGCACCGGCAGTTATGCGGATAGCCACTGGACCATGTCGCCCGCGGAGTTGCTCACGCAGCGCCTGCGCGGTGCGCTGGCCTCGCGCGGACCGGTGCTCACGGGTGCCGACCCGGTGCGCGCGCCCACGTTGCAAGTCGATCTGACGGACTTCGAGCAAGTCTTCGATGCCCCCGAGCAGAGCCATGGCGAGGTCTCGGCGCGGGTGACGTTATCGCAGCATGGGACGGTCGTCAGCCAGCGCACGTTCATCGCGCGGGCGCCTTCGTACACGGCCGATGCCGCCGGCGGCGCGCGTGCGCTTGCCGCCGCGTCCGACGACCTGATCGCGCAAATGGCGGCGTGGCTCGGCGTGCAGCCGCTGGTCGCATCGCAGTGATCGCGTTGAAGGCCTCGAACGTGCCCAGGGTCGCCCAGTGATTGCCACGCATGCCGGCGCGGCACGCTGCGCTACAGGGCAAAAACAAGGGCAAGAACGACGGCGGCGCGCATGATTCTCAAGCACTGGCAGCGCCGGCCGTCCGCGCTCTCGCGACAGGCGCTGGCGGTTTATACAATGCTGATCGTCTACGGGTCGCTGTATCCCTTTTCCGGCTGGCGAACGCTTGGAATCGGCCCGTTCGCGTATCTCACGGATCCCCTGCCGCAATATCTCACCGCGTTCGACGTCATCACCAACGTGCTCGGTTACATGCCGTTCGGCGCACTGGCCGTGCTCGCGCTCTATCCACGTTGGCGTGGCGCGCTTGCGGCGGGCGTGGCGTTTATCGGCGGGGCGATGTTGTCGGGCTCGATGGAAGCCGTGCAGACCTATCTGCCCACCCGCGTGGCGTCGAATCTCGACTTGGCCGCAAACGCCCTTGGCGCGCTGCTGGGCGCGGCGCTCACCGCGCCCGCCACCAGCATGTTGCTCGACCGAGGCTTGTTGCGGCGCATGCGTTTCATGTGGTTCGAGCGCGATGCGGCGTACATGATCGGCTTATCCGGGCTCTGGCCGTTCGCCGCGATGTATCCCGCACCGTTCCTGTTCGCTGTCGGCGATTTGCCGCGCGTGCTGTGGTCGAGCATCGACCCGGTCATGCAGGACGCGCTGATCGCGTGGGCGCCTGCTGCATGGAGTGTCGCGGCCTGGCCGGCGCAACTGGGCGCCAAGCTCCCCGACGGCGGCTGGGAAACGCTCATCACCTCGCTCAACCTGTTTGCCGCGCTGGTGCTGGCCACGTTGCCCATGCGCAGCCGCGCGCCACGCGTGCGGCTGCTGATCGGCCTGGTGATCGCGACACTCGGCGCGAAGGCGGGAGCCACGTTCCTGCAATCGCGCTCCGGGCTCACGTTCGACTGGGCTACCGACGGCGCCATTGCCGGCATAGCGTGCGGAACGCTGGTGAGTTTGCTTTCCCTCCGATGCTCGCGCGCGTGGCGTGCAACGCTGGCCGGTCTCGCGCTGATCGTGGCGCTGGTGCTGGTGAATCTCCTGCCGGTCAATCCCTACTTCGATATCGTCCTCGCCGACTGGCGCCAGGGGCGTTATCTGCATTTCAACGGTCTTTCGCAGTGGCTTGCGTGGGTGTGGCCGTATGCCGCACTTGGCTGGCTGGCATCGACTGCGGAGCGCGCATTTCTAGCCCGGCGGCGTGACGGCGTCGAAAAGCGCCGCTCGTTATAATTGGCTGAAAGCACCACAAAAATCCCACAACATCAAACATCTTCCGGCCAAGCTCATGGACCCGTTCTACAAATATCACGTGTTCTTCTGCCTTAACCAACGCGACCCCGACGCCACGCGCCCGAGTTGCGCGAATTGCAATGCGCAGGCCATGCAGGAGTACGCGAAGAAGCGCGTCAAACAGCTCGGACTCGCGGGCGACGGCAAGGTCCGCATCAACAAGGCCGGCTGCCTCGAGCGCTGCGAACTGGGGCCGGTGGTCGTCGTGTATCCCGAAGGAACCTGGTACACGTATGTGGATGAAGCGGATATCGATGAAATTGTCGATTCGCATCTGGTGAACGGCAAGATCGTCGAGCGTTTGCTGATCGATCAGCCCGTGGTCTGAGGGCTCACGCAATGAACGCACAGACTGACAGGTTTCTGATTGACGGCCCGGTGGGCAAGATTGAAGTCGCGCTGGATCGGCCCGCCGACGGAGCGCCCACGCGAGGCATTGCGCTGGTTGCGCACCCGCACCCGCTGTTCGGCGGGACGATGGACAACAAGGTCGCGCAGACGCTTGCGCGCACGCTCGTGCAGCTTGGGTACATCACGTATCGCTCGAATTTTCGGGGCGTGGGTGAAACCCAAGGCGAGCACGACAACGGGACGGGTGAACGCGACGATCTGCTGGCCGTGGTCGAGCATATGCGCGCGCAGCCGGGCCAGGCCGATGTCCCGCTGGTGCTCGCCGGTTTCTCGTTCGGCACCTTCGTGATGTCGCATGTGGCGAAGCACTTGCGCGAGTCGGGCGAGGTCATTGAGCGGATGGTGTTCGCGGGGACAGCGGCGAGCAATTGGCAGGTGGCCGAGGTGCCGGACAACACGCTCGTGATTCACGGTGAAGTGGACGATACCGTGCCTATCAGCTCGGTTTACGATTGGGCGCGGCCGCAGGAATTGCCCGTGGTGGTGATTCCCGGCGGCGAGCATTTCTTTCATCGCAAGCTGCATGTGCTGAAGAAGATTATCGTCGACGCGTGGCGTTAAGCCGCCCTCGGTTTTACGCTTCACCAACACCAACCTTCTGTTGAATCAACGTGCGGCGCGAGGCTTTCAAAGGCTTTGCGCCGCAGTCGTTTTTATCGCCGTTTTTGTTCTTCTTTTCACGAATCCCCGGCACATCCAGCCACTTTCGCGGCAAAAGCGGTTTGGCGCACGCGTATAATGGCGCAGACTTTTGCGCGACCGCTTGTCGGTTCAGCGCTCGCCGTAGCGCATGCGGCACGTGTCCGGCATCTGCAAAACCGGGTACGTCAAGCCCATGCGCCGCTCGAGTATCGAAGCGCGCGGAGGTCAGTCCAGCGAGCGTTTTACGCCGCGCCGGCGGATCAAGATTCAACCAGGCTCACGCCGGGTTTGTCTTGGGTTTTTGCAGTGTTGCGTGCTTTACGTCGCGGTTAAAACGGTCTGCCATGCATCGGTAGTTCGGCCACGATTTAAAAGCCGTCAAACAAAACCCATGCAACCCGGGCGGGTCCTGACGAGTCCAATCAATCCGCTTGTCGCACGACGTTTAACAATGTCACCCAAGCGCTCTACTGGACTGACCCTCCGCCTGTACAACCCGTGCGTTGCGTGTTTCCTTGAAGGGAATGCCTGACTCGCCGATGTTTTTTCTGCCGATCCGAACCTATGCGCTTTTCCCCTTCAAGCTTGTCTTTCGTTGCACCTTCCTCCATTCACCGCGCTGTCACTGCCGCTATCGTCTTGCCGGCGACCCTTGTCGCCGCGACTGCGTTTGCACAAGTGCCGCCGCCCGATGTCACGGCGCGTTCCTGGGTTCTCGTCGATGCAACCAGTAATCAGGTGCTTGCTTCCGGCAACCCGGACGAGCGCTCGGAGCCGGCGTCGCTAACGAAGCTCATGACCGCTTATCTTGTCTTCGACGCGCTCAAGTCGAAGAAGATCAACATGGATCAGACGGTCATGCCGAGCGAGGCTGTGCGCCGCGTGGGCACGGACGAGTCGCGCATGTTCATCGAAGCGAACAAGCCGGTGACCGTGCACGATCTCGTGTACGGCATGATCATCCAGTCGGGTAATGACGCGGCTATTGCGCTGGCTGAACTGGTGGGCGGCAGCGAGTCGAATTTCGTCGCGCTGATGAACGCGGCGGCGAAACAGATTGGTATGAAAAATACCCATTTCGCCGATGTGAACGGCATGCCCGACCCGCAGCACTACACCACGGCGGGCGACCTGGCCGTGTTGTCCACGCGCCTGATTCGCGATTTTCCTGAGTACTACAGCATCTTCTCGGTGAAGGATTTCACCTATAACAAGATCAAGCAGCCGAACCGCAACCGCTTGCTGTGGATTGATTCGACTGTCGACGGCCTGAAGACCGGCCATACCAAGGCCGCCGGGTATTGCCTGATCGCTTCCGCGAAACGTCCGCTGGACGGTGTTCCCGACGCAAGCCGCCGTCTGGTCGCCGTGATGATGGGCGAGCCGAAAGAGCACAACCGGGTACAGGACAGCCTGAAAATGCTGAACTACGGCTATACGGCCTATGACGCGCTGCGTTTGTACAAGGCGGGTCAGGTGATCGAGTCGCCGCGTGTTTACAAGGGCACGGACAACCTGGTGAAGGCAGGCGTGGAGACGGATCAGTACATCACGGTGCCGAAGGGCATGGGCGACAAGGTCAAGCCGACGGTCACGCATAACGACACCATCGTTGCGCCGATCAAGAAGGGCCAGCAGGTTGGAACCGTGAAGATGATGGCGGACGGCAAGGAAGTGGCGCAGTTTCCGCTGGTCGCATTGCAGGACGTGCCGCAAGCCGGTTTTGTCGGCCGGACGTGGGATTCGCTGCTGATGATGTGGCAAAAGAAGAAGTAAGCGGACGAAGTTAGCTGAAGAAGTAAGCGGCAAGGCAGGGCGGCGGTTGGATTTTTGTGATCCGGCTCCATCTATGCCTGCTGTACGACGCCCGGGTGGACCGGGCGTCCTGTGATGGAGAACACCATGAGCTCACCTGATATCGACGCCCTGTTCGATTTCCCCTGCGATTTCCCGATCAAGGTCATGGGCGCGACGCATCCGGAATTCCGCGATGCCGTCGTCACCGTGATCCGCGAATTTGACAACGAGTTCGACATGGAGCGCATTGAAGTGCGCCCGTCGTCGGGCGGGAAATACACGGGCCTGACCATTACCGTGCGGGCGCAAAGCCGCGCCCATCTCGACGATATCTATCGCGCGCTGACCGGTCACCCGATGGTCAAAGTGGTACTTTGAGCCTGAGCTCCGGCGCGACCGGCAGCGGCAGCACAGGTGCGTCGCAGGCAGCCGGCGTGCATTCGTAGAGTTGCTTGAAGCGCATGATTTCATCGAAGAGCCAAGTGCGAAAGACCTGCACGCGTTGCGTTCCCAGCAACGCGGGCGGGCATACGAAGTAGTAATTCCACGGGCTCGGCCAGTCGACGTTGAACAGCCGCACGAGCCGCCCCGCTACGATTTCATGCATGGCAAGCGACCGGCGCACGAGCGCAATTCCCTGGCCTTGCATGGCCGCCTGCAGCAAATTCGACGAATCCTCGTATAAAACCCCGCGTTTTGGCTCAGGCCAGTCCGCGAGCCCCGCTGCGTCGAACCACGGCTTCCAGAGCTCGTCGGACGAGCGGAGCAGCGGTGCGTCGGCCATCTCGGCGGGCGTGCGCGGCAGCTTGCCGCCGTTGAAGTTCGGCGAACACGCCGGGAAAAACACTTCATCGAGCAATTCTTCCGCGTGCAATCCGGCGTATTTGCCGAGGCTCGTGAAACGGATGGCGACGTCCACGTCGTCGCGCGTGAAATCGGTCAGTGTGTTGGTCGAGAGCAATTCGAGGTTGATTTCCGGATGCTCTTCGATAAACCCGCCAATCCGCGGCGTCACCCAGCGTGCTGAAAACGACGACAGCATCGACACCACCAGCCGCCGGTCCCGTTCGCCCGAGCGCAGGCGGCGCGTGGCTTCCGCGAGGGCGGAAAGCGTGGCGCGAACCTCGGTGGCGTATTGGCGGCCAATGTCCGAGAGGCGGACGCGTTTGCCGTCGCGAACAAATAGCGTGACGCCGAGATCGGCTTCGAGCGCACGGATCTGGTGGCTGACGGCGCCATGGGTGACGAAGAGTTCGTCGGCGGCGCGTGAAAAGCTTTCGTGACGCGCAGCGGCTTCGAAGGCGCGCAGCGCGTTGAGGGCGGGGAGTTGTCGGAGGTCCACGGGCGGTCTCTCGAGTTGTCTATGTGAATTTATCTCACAAACCGAAGAAAATTGCTCGTTTTGCTTAAACGTATGCTGAGCCTATCTTATAGCCATCAACACGAATTTTGGCGGAGGCTGTCATGCGAGAAATATCCACAAGCATCACGTTTGAGATTGGCGATGGTGAAACCGTTCCGATGAAGATTGGCCGCAGCGTCCGGTTGGTCGTTCAGGGTGCGCCGGTGTGGGCTACACGTAGCAACGATACGGAAGATTACTGGCTTGTGCCGGGCGATTCGTTGAAGCTGCGTGAGCGTGAGCGGTTGTGGCTGAGCACGGAAAAGGGGAGTACGGCGCAGGTAGTGTTCACGTTGGCGCCGCGGCCGGATCAGCGGGCGATTGGATGGCTGGCGCGCCGTATTGAGAAGCTTGCCGGGCGGTTCCGGTCGGGGTGGAGAACGGTTTAAGAGGTTTTTCCGTTTGCAGTTGGGGCGCTGCTGTTTGGTTGATTGTGCTTGCGCCGGTGGACCTGAGGGGTTTGTCGGCGCGAGTGGGCTGGTTGGCGGTCGGGATTGGTTTGCATGAAGACCGCTAAGCCTGAAACCAGCAATTGAGCACCGCTGGCAATTCGGGACTGCTGTAAAAGAGAGTCGAAAACCGTCCCTCGGCGCGGGTAACCGAAGTTCGGTAAACTAACAGGACTATGTCCGCCCAGCCGGTAATAACTTCCCCCTCAGTGTCAACAGATTGTGCCGTCCCTGGCGCCTTGGCCCCCTCGGTCATGTTCCGCTGGCGTGGCCTCGAGCCTTACACACAAAGCTTCGACGCCATGCGCGCCTTCACGGAGACGCGCACGTCGGAGACAACCGACGAAATTTGGCTCGTCGAGCATCCACCCGTTTTCACGCTAGGACTGGCCGGCGATCCCGCGCATCTGCTCAATCACAATAGCGATATCCCGCTCGTCAAAGTCGATCGCGGCGGCCAGATTACCTATCACGGGCCCGGACAAGTCGTTGCCTACCTCCTGCTCGATCTGCGCCGTCGCAAGCTCATGGTGCGCGAATTGGTGCATCGAATCGAGGCCGGCGTGATCGAAACGCTTGCATCGTATAATCTTGCAACGGAACGCAAGGAGCGCGCGCCGGGCATCTACGTCGCGCCAACGCCGTCGCAGCTTGCCCACGCTGGCGCAAAGATCGCAGCGCTCGGGCTGAAAATCCGCAACGGCTGCAGTTATCACGGTGTGAGCCTCAACGTGAAAATGGATCTGCAACCGTTCCTGGCGATCAACCCGTGTGGCTACGCCGGACTCGAAACCGTCGACATGGCAACACTCGGCGTGACAGCAGACTGGAACGACGTGGCTCAAACGCTGGCTGAAAACCTCACTCACCATATTGGCGGCCATCGCGCGACCGCCGCCCAACCGCAGAACGGCGTGGCCGTCTGAATGGACCGACCGAATGACTGACGTAACCGGAAATCTGGCTGGCAGCACCGCCGCTTCAACGCCCGCTACTGTGCCCTACGACGCGACCGCCAAACAGAAGGCGCAAGCGAAAACGGCGCGCATCCCGATCAAGATCATCCCGATCGAAAAGCTGAAAAAGCCCGAATGGATTCGCGTGAAGGCGGCAACAGGCAGTTCACGATTCACCGAGATCAAGCAGATCCTGCGCGAACACAACTTGCATACGGTTTGCGAAGAAGCGAGCTGCCCGAACATTGGCGAATGTTTCGGCAAGGGCACGGCGACCTTCATGATCATGGGCGACAAATGCACGCGTCGTTGCCCGTTCTGCGACGTGGGCCACGGCCGCCCCGATCCCCTCGATGCCGACGAACCGCTGAACCTCGCCCGTACTATCGGCGCGCTGAAGTTGAAGTACGTCGTGATCACGAGCGTGGACCGCGATGATCTGCGTGATGGCGGCGCTGCGCACTTTGTGGAATGTATCCGGCAAGTGCGTGAGCATTCACCGATGACGCGTATCGAAATTTTGACGCCGGATTTCCGAGGTCGTCTGGACCGCGCGATCGGCATCCTGACCGCCGCGCCGCCTGACGTGATGAACCACAATCTTGAAACGGTGCCGCGTCTGTACAAGGAAGCACGTCCGGGTTCGGATTACGCGCATTCGCTGAAGCTGCTGAAGGACTTCAAGGCGTTGCATCCGGAAGTGTCGACTAAATCCGGCTTGATGGTGGGCCTGGGCGAAACTGAAGAAGAGATTCTTCAAGTCATGGGCGACTTGCGCGCGCACAACGTCGACATGCTGACGATCGGTCAGTATCTGCAGCCGTCCGAACATCATCTTCCGGTGCGTGCGTACGTTCATCCGGACAGGTTCAAGATGTACGAGGAAGAAGCGTACAAGATGGGCTTCACGCACGCGGCCGTTGGCGCGATGGTGCGTTCAAGCTACCACGCGGATCAGCAGGCTCACGACGCGGGATTGGTCGGTGCGATGTAAGTCTTCCTCTGGCTTGGACCGTACGAAAAAAACCCACGGAAACGTGGGTTTTTCATTCAGCGCCCAGCATGACGCGATCTTGGAGGAGCAAGTCCTATCGTCGCGCATCGACTCAATCGCTCAACCTCCCGATGCGGAGGCACATGCGAAGTGTCGTAGAAGGAGGCAATCAATGTGATTGCCCCTGTCGGACTATCTGCGAGTCCGAGCACCGCCTCGCGCACGTTCTCGGTTAAACGCCTTATCTATCTCGTCCAACCGCGCCAGCACATCAACCGTGCGCACATGCGGGCGCTTCCGCTTCAGTTTTATCCGCCACGGCGATCCCTGCAACCGATACCACTTCCACGAGTTGGCCTCGTTAATCGCGTCACCACGATCCTCGCAAATGCCGAAAACTATTCCATCGACGTATAGCATGTGAACCACGAACGCACGCCGTTCATAGTGCAGCACAGCCACGATATCCCCAAGGCTTGCGCCAAACAACACCAGCCCCGCTTGTATAAATATTGGCGAACCAATGTCAAGCGCAGCGAACCAGCCGGCCACCGTCATCCAGGTAGCGCACAGCAGCATGCAAAGCCATATCCAGCGCAGACCGGGGCTAACCAAGAGGAAGGGATTCGTAAGCGCACGATATCGATTCGGGCGAATGTTTCTCATAAGGTTTGCGCGGGCTTAACCATGGCGCCCCCAAAAGTCCCACTCTGTATTGCGTCGATGCATGTAGTCCCCGCCGATCGTAGCTGCAATCAACAACACCGCAACGATGCCGATGATCAGGCGGGTCGTATCGTCTGGGGCGCTAGTGAGTGCCACCATCGCCAACATGGCCAAGGCGATGATGCCGAGTGTCATTGGAACAGAGACCACCGTATAGGTGAGCCGCTCATCGTATGGCACGGATATCTGCGCGGGCTCGCTGCCGACGAGATTGAACGACACCCCGTTTCCGAGCGGTGCGGCGATCAATTGCGCACCTTGACCATGCTCGACCATCTCGGCGGCGAGCGCCTGAAGCAACCACGCATTCACGGGTCCGGGTTTGCCTATGGCGTGATCCAGATCATGTTCGACCGCCGATAGGCCGCCGTCTTTGATTGCCTCTTTCGAAGCATGCCGTGTCATGCGGTTCAAGCGGCTTAACCAGAAGTGCTTGATTCGCGCCGTCGGCACTTGCTCTCTTGTCAGCAGATTCTTCAAGCCCGCATCAATCGCGTCCGCTTCGGCCACGATAGGCCGATAAAGGTACGCCTGTGTTTTGAGCTTGCCTTTGCGTAGGGTCAGTGCTTCGGGTCTAGCTAGCAACAGTGCGGTTGCCGCTTCGGAAAACGTCGGCTCCTGTCCCGCATCGCGCAATTGCCATGCAACGACGAGACGAAAATCTGGCATCTGCTGCGAATCAATCCAGTCGCCAGCGGGGAAGGCGCTGTCGTGAGCACTCCAATGAAGCTTTGGCGTACCGGGCAATTCAAGCTTGCTCCATACCCGATGCAGATCAGCGCCATCCTCGATCTTGAGAGATTGCACCAGTATGTCAAATGTCCCTTTTGATGTGGCCGTCGAGATCATCCCGATCATTGGTGTCAACAGCGATTCGAGTACCTTTTGCAGTCTTGACTCGCCGACTGCTGTGCCCAGATCGGGCAATACCATTGTCTTGTCCGGGTTCATGGGCTTAGAGCCTTCCAGTCCCAGCATGCGCTCGGCCACGTCGATCTCAGGTGTGACGGCCGCACTTGCAAGAATTGCCAGCGTTTGCCGCGCCCATCGCTGCCGATTCATTAGGTAGTACCAGCGCTGGATATTCCATGACACAGCCTCGAGATGATTTAGTTCGTAGGACGTGTGATAGATAAAGCCGCCGATAAAAAACCACACGAAGGTCGGGAGAAGGAAGATGCACCCGAAGAATTCCTTGGTCATCGTGGGCTGTCCTTTCGGCCAGTTGACCACGGTGAGTACCGCGCCAGCAAGCAGCAGCACCACGAGCAAGATGACATAAATCCATGGAGAGGGCGGTGACGGCAACTCTCGTTCAGGAGGGTTGGGGCGGTCCCATTTCACGTTCATTCGATAGTCACTCCGCAACCGGACGCGATTACCTCGCTTCCACATTGGGTGCGGCAGCGGTCCACAGCCACGGGTACTCCATTATCGGAAAAACCATGACCGTGCTCGATGATAGGGTTGTCTCCATGGATCGGGCACGACACGATGTCGTGAAGCAGCGCGACTTTGCGGTCATCGAAGTTGAAGGTAGACGATACGCGAATGACCTTGCCACCATGCGTGGTGTCGTCTCCGAGACAGACGGGGGATTTCATGTTAATTCCTTGTGAGCGGGGCATCGGGGTTGGTGGGCTTGATCGACGCGTCACAGGTGAGTCGTTCTTGGCCGGACGGAGAATGCAAACCATCCATGATGTGCGGTCTCTTCGATGCTGTGAAAGTTTCTCGCTCGATTCTCACTGAATTAGGCTGGTCAGGACTACCAGACCTTTTTAGTAGATAGCCGATAACATAAGCGTCATCCTGAATTGTCTCCGCAACATAAAAACCGTCTTTTGTGACGACCACCGAGTACTTCTTTGAATTTTGGAACGGGTGGAAGCTGTTCATGTATGACATGCCAGCGAATGTCCGGCCGCCGTCGGTCGAATAAATTAGTGATGTCGTACACCCTCGATCACTACAGGCAGTCTCCGGTGGTCCAGCCGCTGGAATCACGACGTTCCTCCCTGTCGGGTCCGCGTTAATCAACCGCCCTTGAAAGTTCTCGATTCCCGCACGTCCTAGTTCCTCGCGAATGCCGGCCGTAGTGTCGTTGTAGTAGGTGATGCCGTGGTTGCAGTCGCGATATTTTTCAAGCGTGACAAAACGATGATCGTCAATCCGATAGATCACTTGGGGCGGCGAGTCATACGGCAGAACTTCGGCACGCTGGAAGTCTGCAAGCATAAACGTATAAGGCTGCGGCGTTGCGCAGCCCTGAAAAGCCGCGATTGGGGCGACGACGAATAAAGCGCATCTCATCCTCGCGGTTTCTGCCACGTCAATTCCTTGTGAGCGGGGCATCGGGGTTGGTGGGCTTGATCGACGCGTCACAGGTGAAGCGTTCCTGACCGGACGGTGAGTGAAGGGCCTCAGTTGGAAGTAATTTCTTTTTCGAATCCCAACCACTGTCTGAATGAAGTCCGGGGGGATACGGACTATTCAGGTTGATCCCCGGTACCAGCGGGAATTGACGGACATGTAGGTTGCCACTGACAGACTCGATCATAAACAACTTATCCGCTGAGGCAATGATTGTGTAATTCTTCGAATCCTCGCTGGGATGAAAGCTTTTCATGTACTGCAAAACATGAAATGTATTGCCCCCATCGGTTGAATAGAAAAGAAACGTATTGCATGCGCGATCGCTACACGCGATATGCGGGAGGTCTGCTGACGGTATGACAATGTTCCGCCCTGTCGGGTCGGCGTTAATCACTCGCCCCTGAAAGTTCTCAACGGTGCCGCGATCTATCTTCTGGCGAATACCTGCCTTAGTGTCGTTGTAGTACGTATCGCCCAAGTTGCAGTCGCGATACTTTTCGAGGGTAAGAAACCGATGATCGTCAATCCGATAGATCACTTGCGGCGGGGAGTCGTAAGGAAGTTCCTTCGCGCCTGTGAAGTCCGCATAGTTGAACGAAGGCGGCGGCTGGGAGGAGCACCCCTGCAAAAATGCGGTCAGGGCGACGACAAAGAATGCGCGTTTCATACCTGCGGCTTTTACCACGTCAATTCCTTGTGAGCGGGGCATCGGGGTTGGTGGGCTTGATAGACGCATCACAGGTAAATCGCTCCTGACCGGACGGAGAATGCAAACCATCCATGATGTGCGGTCTCTTCGATGCTGTGAAAGTTTCTCGCTCGATTCTCACTGAATTAGGCTGGTCAGGACTACCAGACCTTTTAAGTAGATAGCCGATAACATAAGCGTCACCTTGAATTTTTTCCGCGACATAGAAACCGTCTCTTGTGACGACCACCGAGTATTTCCTTGAGTCCTCCATAGGATGGAAACTGTTCATATATTCCATGACGCGAAACGTATGGCCGCCGTCGCTCGAATAAAACAGGAAAGTATTGCACCCCCTGTCACTACAAGCGATATGCGGGAGGTCTGCCGACGGTATGACAATATTCCGGCCCCTCGGGTCAGCATTAATCACGCGGCCCTGAAAGTTCTCTACGGTGCCGCGATCCATCTTTTGGCGAATGCCTGCCTTGGTGTCGTTGTAGTACGTGTCACCCAAGTTGCAATCGCGATACTTTTCGAGTGTAAGAAACCGATGATCGTCAATCCGATAGATCACCTGCGGCGGGGAGTCATATGGAAGCTCCTTCGCGCTTGTGAAGTCCGCATAGTTGAACGAGGGCGGCTGCTGAGCGGAGCATCCCTGAAAAAATACGGCCAAGGCGACGACAAAGAATGCGCGTTGCATACCTGCGGCTTTTACCACGTCAATTCCTTGTGAGCGGGGCATCGGGGTTGGTGGGCTTGATCGACGCGTCACAGGTGAAGCGTTCCTGGCCGGAGGGCGAGCGAAGCGGGCCGCTTGGTAGCAATTTCTTTTTCGAATCCCAACCGCTGTCTGAATGAAATCCCAGAGGATAAGGTCGATCTAGATCAATTCCCGGAGCGAGCGGGAATTGACGGACGCGCAGGTCGCCACTTACCGACTGGACCACAAACAGCTTATCCGGAGTGGCAATAATGGTGTAGTCACTCGAATCTTGAAATGGATGAAAGCTGTTCATATACGACACACCGGCGAACGTGCGTCCGCCATCGGTCGAATAAATAAGTGATGTCGTACATCCTCGATCACTACAGGCGATTTCCGGCGGTCCGGCCGACGGGATTACGATGTTCCTCCCCGTCGGGTCGGCGTTAATCAACCGTCCCTGAAAGTTCTCGATTCCCGCACGTCCTAGTTCCTCGCGAATGCCGGCCTTGGTGTCGTTGTAGTAAGTGATGCCATGATTGCAATCGCGATATTTTTCAAGCGTGACAAAACGATGATCGTCGATCCGATAGATCACTTGGGGCGGCGAATCATACGGCAGAATTTCGGCACGCTGGAAGTCTGCAAGCATAAAGGTATAAGGCTGCTGGGTCGCGCAGCCCTGCAAAAGCGCGATCAGCGCGGATATAAAGAGTGCGCGTCTCATCCGTTCCTCGCACTGTAGAGTGCTTGGACGTCCGCCTGCGTCTTTGTATCAATTATTTTCTGACCGTCAATAAGAGGCGGCACCGGCGGCTTGTTTAAAGTTCCCGTGGTGAAATACGGGTCTTTCAGCGAAATCCAGTCGGCGTCGTGCATCAGTGCGGTCCAGAATTCAAGATTGCCGTAAGCGTCGCAAAAACCAACCGGCAGGTCGTAAGCAACAACACGCTTCATGAACTCGACGTGACTTGGCAGCGTGCTGTGATTAGCCGGTTCCGGGACATAGTTGTTGATGTAGTCGAGCATTTCCTTATGCGTTTCCTTCGATCGGGTATGTCCATTGGTCGCGTACACGTCATCACGGCCGAGCCATCTTTCGGGCTGGTAGATCGACCGCATGTATGGGAAGGTGTTGTCACGATATCTACCTGTCTTCGGATCGACGTCACTCCAAATTTTCGCACCGGCTCTAGACTCTTCAAAGGGCTTCATATCGTCAGCAGTGAGCGGGTTCGGCACCTTCTCAGCGTTGATCGTTACAGTCTTGCTTCTCTTCGGCACGGCCCAAAGCGTACCTATCAGGCCGTTTAAAATTTTTCGGTTTCCGTTCCAGAATTCATCGGGATCGACGCGATCCAAGGGAACCTGAATCGGCGGCAGGGTTCCAAATTTCTGAACGCCCGGTTCGCCGCCCACGGGCGTACATCGGGCAAGCATCCGTTGTTTGACCGTATCGCCCAGCTCTTCAAGCAGCTTGTCATCAATTCCCTGCCAACCAATACTCTGCAGTGGCATTGCGCCCATAACCCGGTCATGCGGCGTGAAGTAGACATAGAGCCGACCATGGTTGTCGCGCTCGGGCATGCCACAGCGCATCCGCACATCGGGGCGCCAGAAGTTCAAGTCATGGCTTGCGCCGACATGCACTTGCTGCATCTGTT
This sequence comes from Burkholderia sp. S171, assembly GCF_009766085.1. GTDB lineage: Bacteria > Pseudomonadota > Gammaproteobacteria > Burkholderiales > Burkholderiaceae > Caballeronia. The sequence goes on from NZ_LMUF01000035.1 coordinate 70,015, forward strand.
CTTCGGTAAAGATATGCTTGTCCTGCTTAATGCGATTGGCAATATTGCGGAATGTATTTATCCGCGCCTGAGCCGTTGGTCGATCCCCGTGAGACTGCAACGCGTCGGTAATTTTGTCATCCATGGCAAATGGCGAATTCATGACGAACAGCGCATCAGGAGCGCGTGTTTTACACAGCGTCGTTGCCGCCATCGCAATCATGGTTCCCTGACTATGTGACATCAGCGTCACGGTGTCGCGCCCGGAGTGGTTGCGAATCTTGTCGATCAGGTCCGCAAGCCGTTGAGCGGCATAGGCGTAATAAGTTCGGGGTGGAGCATCCTGCAATTGCCGATCCGCTTCAGTGTTAAGCGTCTGTGCGTCGAACCCAAGCATATGCCGTTTAAAGCCAGCTTCGCTCCATAACTCTGTTGCAGATTATTGGTGCCGTTCTGGAACGGGCCGCCGCCCCAGAACCATGGTCCTTGGCCCGCAGGACACTCGGGAGACCAGTAGTCGAAGCCGTTCATGTCCTGTAACGCAACGCGCCAGTCTTTTTCGTGACCGTCGGTTGCCCGATAGCCCCAGTAAAAGTGGATGATTGGTGAGCGTCCAGCGTCCCCGCTCTTGATGTATCTTGGAACGGTCCTCCCATTCTCTTTTGTCGTGTACGTGTTCGGTTTTAGCTTTGCACTGCCAGTTAATCCGAGCCGTTCATTCAGTCCATCACACAACCCCTGTTCAGCAAACTCGTACCATTCCCCCTCCGAGTTCACGCCATGCACAAAAATAATCACACCCGGCAAATGCGGAGGCACCTGCGCTTCGGCAGACACCTGAAAACTCTCTGGCGTGTGAAACGACTCCCAAAAGGGTTGTCCGAATTCGTTCGTCTGCATCGGCACCACACGCGTCGCTTCATCAAGCTTATAGCGCTGCGGCGTCTCTACGGCAGGCTTGGTGCCGTCTACGTTGTTCACTTCATCTGTCATGTACTTACGTTCCCTTCGCTTTAGGCAACAGCAGCTTCAGGCCCTGCGCGATGTCTGTTTTGGATACCGACGTCCGGCCATCCTGTCCCGTGATTCCTTCAACAATCTGACCATCGGCCAATGTGATCCTGTAGGCTTTTCTGGCGAGGGGACGCCCTGTGAGGGTGTCGGTAAGCACGAACTTTTCGTCACTCCCAACACTGACCTGATCGAATTTTGGTAACGGCAACTTGAGCGAGCCGGGACCTTGCTTCGTCACTTCGATAATCTTAAGAATCAGATTGCCAGCTCCACCAATCTCAACGTTGTCGCCGACGACCTTGATATATGCCGTTCCGCCACCGCTAATGACCACGCCATTGGCCGCGTTCGCGGTCAGCGTGCCTTCGGCGCTGGTCAGTTGCATGTCTTTAGCCGCCACCATTTCAATCGCGTCTGACTGGGCCTGAATCAGCACCTTTCCGCGTGCCGCGAACAACTTGATCCCAAGCTTGTGCGCAAAGAGAGACAGCACATCACCGGCCGCGATCGCTACATTGCGCAGCGCACTCATGCCGACGCCGGCGCTGGTGGTCACCGTCACGTCTTTCCCAGCGGCAACCGAGATCCGATCGGGCGTCGCCACGGCAATTCCCGCAGGCGCGGACAGCACCATGACAGCCTGCTTCAATTCGGCAACGCTTTCCTTCAGCCACTGGCTTTCAGCCTGCAACGCAGCAATCTCAGCCTTCGCAACCGCCGCAGCATCTGCCAGTCCTTGTGCCTGAGCATTAGAGATCTGCAATTGCCCCATTGCCGGGGCAATGTCGGTGTGTTTTCCGTCTGCCTGTCGCTGGATATCGCTCGAAAGAATCAGCCCACCTCCGGCTCGCACGGCACCTCGGGCATCGGTACGCAGATCGAAACCGCTTCCGCGATGCTCGCGTTTTCCGTTGACGATGTGCCCCAGGATCAACTGGCTTTTGCCAGAGTGCGGAGTAGACAGCTTGACGTGCTCTTCGCCCTTCCAATCTTCAATTTCAAACTTGTTATCGCTTTGAGTGCGGATCGCATGACGAGACATCCACCGGTCCTGATTGGTAATCAGATCGGTCTGCAGACTCGTGTGATGGAATTGCGAAATGAAAAGCTTATTGGGGTCGCCGTCGCGGGCCATGATGACCGCTTCCGTGCCATCAAGCACGGGGAAGTGGAACCCCGTTTGGAGTGCACCTGCAAAGGGCTTCGCGAGCCGCAGCGGCACGCTTTCACCACCCGGATTCCACGTATCGAAATCGAGGTCAAGCCGAACTACGTAGTGACCGAATTTCGTGACGTACGGGTAAGGGTATTTGTTCGGCGACGTGACACGCCCGCTTAATGCCCCAGAAATTTTGGGCCACTTTTTTTCGTCTATTTTTTGCCTGAATCGGCGGTCCGACGGGATCGCTTTATACGAATTGGTGTACGCTTTGCCCCGGCCTCCGGAGTGCGTCACCTCAATAATCACCTGCCCACTCGGCGCATCGGGCAACGCTTCATCAATGCGTAGAATGCGGCCTGGTCGCAACTCCAGCACATTGCTCTGGCCGTGATAAACCACCTGCCAAGCAATCGCCGCTTCGTGACGCAACTGTGCTTCCCACTGCGCGCCAGCCTGACTCAGATGATTCGTGCCGTAGATATACGGCGTGCCGTAAGTCGTCGTGTCGTTAATTGCGACGTTAACCTCGTCCCTAAAACGTTCCCAAGAGACTAGCGGGTTATAGTCGGCGACTATCACGGACTGCGGCACCACCTCGGCGTGCGTCTCCAGCGCGTACACCGCTTCAATTCCCGCCTCAAGCCCCGCGTTCTCCCGATACGGCACCTTCAGTTCGGGCGTATAGATGTAGTGATCGATATCGTCACAGAACACGATCACGTCACCGTGCTTCCCTTGTTCGGTATAGAAGAAAATTCCTTCTTGCTCGCATACCAAACGAATGTAATCAAGGTCCGACATCTGGTACTGCAGCCGGAAATCATGGATGGGATAGTCACGACGCAGCCTGAAGACAAACTGGTGGTCCATGAACTTATCGCGCAGCAGGATTGCTTCGATGGCCTGCGGCCCGCTTTGGTGCTGAAACACGCGGCTTGCATGCACGAGGCCCAAACGCGCTATCTGCGACTTAATGACGAAGGTGTAGTGAAATGCGTCCTTCGTCGTCTTGGTCCGTATTAAGCTGACGAGGATGCCGGTGTATGTGCGCGGCTCCGAGCTGTCCTCGGCGGTGATCGTGAAATGTGCATCGCGGCCCAGGAAGTCAGCGCGAGTGAGCTGCTCGGGATGCGTCAATTCGACCACGATATCGTAGGGCTCGCTCATGCGTTCGTGAGCGTGGTACGACACCACGGATAAGTCCTTCGAGTTCGCCGCGCTCGGCACGTCGACGTAATACGCCTGCCGGCCCGTGATGAGCCCCCCGGCCGAACGGTGCGTTTCGGCTCGTTGTTGATCTGTACTTCTCATTTCGTAGTCCCAATCTCTCAGTTAAACCGTGGCCAAATGTTTGATGGCTCTTCAATGTCTGACGGCTCTTTATTGGAACAATCGTTCTTATCGTTACAAAGATAAGACTCGGTCGTGAATCATCGACTAACGTTTGACAAGAGCGCAAGCCGAGAGAGGCGAACGGCGGAAGATTGGGATTTATCTGAGAGAGACTTCATGGATGGAACGGAGCACATCGGCTGCATCGCTCACGCGAATAAGAGCGCGGTCGCAGCGGTACTCGTTTGAGCCCTGCCCTAGTGCAGCACTGTTTTTTGCGCCCAGCACGGGCGCACTCTTGCTGATGCAAGTCTCACAGCACGTCAATCACAGCGAGCGAAGCGCAACTGCGTGAAGGTGAGCGGCCGCGGGAGGGAAGCGTCGAGCGAAATTGCGAGCTGATGACCAAGCACGGAAGATAAGGCGTCGTCAATCAGGGTGGGTAGAAGCCTCAAAGCTCTAATAGTCGTGTGGAGGCACGCGATCGCTACCATCGTCCCTATCCCGGTTGAAGACTGCTCCAGTTCCCCGGAACGCGTGACCTCGCTAGCTCCCTCCAAAGCCCCCCAAAACCGCGGGAAAGCCCGTAGATAAAGCGTCTCAGGGATAACCCGAATGCCGTCCGGATGGTCGGACGGTCCAATTCCCGAATTCCGGAAACACGGATTTTCGCTGCTCCGTGTCAACAAAAAACCCTTAAGAATCAACGCTAAACACGAGTCAAAAACTGGCATCGACCTTGCAATATGAAGGGCTGGCCAGACAGGCCATAAAACAAGACAGGGAGACGATTCGATGCAACCCATCCCATTCAGCTTGACCTGATTTTGCCGACGCCAGACGCGCATCGCCGCAGCCTAGCGCCGGCGCGTTTTTGTCTCACCCTTTTGCTATACGCCGACCATGCCCGGAACAACTGTGACAACCGTGAAGAAACCTTTTTATAAAGTCCTGTATGTGCAAGTGCTGTTGGCGATTGCCATCGGCATTGCGCTTGGGCATTTTTATCCTGCGCTCGCCACCGAGATGAAACCGCTCGGCGATGGGTTCATCAAGCTCATCAAGATGGTGATCGGCCCAATCATCTTCTGTACGGTCGTGACCGGGATTGCCGGCATGGAAGACATGAAGAAGGTCGGGCGCGTGGGCGGCAAGGCGCTTCTGTACTTCGAAGTCGTCTCCAGCTTCGCGCTTGTGCTCGGCCTCGCCGCGACCCACCTGCTGAAACCGGGCGTGGGCTTCAATATCGATCCGGCTACGCTGGACGCCAAGGCGGTTGCCTCGTACGCCGCGAAGGCGCATGGCCAGACGACCACCGACTTCCTGATGCATATCATTCCGGACACGATCTCGTCCGCGTTCGCGCAAGGCGAAATCCTGCAGATCCTGCTGGTCGCGCTGTTGTTCGGTGCCGTGCTGGCTACCGCCGGTGAGAAGGGCCGCGTGGTAACGAGCTTTATCGAAGGCTTGTCGCACATCCTGTTCGGCATCGTGCGCATCATCACGAAGCTGGCCCCGATCGGCGCGTTCGGCGCAATGGCGTTCACCATCGGCAAGTACGGCATCGGCTCGCTGGTGCCCATGCTCAAGCTGATCGGCACGTTCTATCTGACGTCGATCGTGTTCGTGGTCGTCGTGCTCGGCGCGATCGCGAAAATGGTGGGCTTCAACATCTTCCGCTTCGTCGCGTACATCAAGGAAGAAATGCTGATCGTGCTGGGTACGAGCTCGTCGGAAGCAGCATTGCCGCAACTGATGCTCAAGCTCGAAAAGCTCGGCTGCTCGCGTTCGGTCGTCGGCCTCGTGGTGCCGACTGGTTATTCGTTCAACCTCGACGGCACCAACATCTACATGACGATGGCCGTGCTGTTCATCGCGCAGGCCACGAACACGGACCTGAGCTGGACGCAGCAACTGACGCTGCTCGCGGTCACCATGCTGACGTCGAAGGGCGCAAGCGGCGTGACCGGCGCAGGGTTTATCACGCTGGCTGCCACGCTCGCTGTCGTGCCGACCATTCCGCTGTCGGGCATGGTGCTGATTCTTGGCATCGACCGCTTCATGAGCGAGTGCCGCGCGCTGACGAACATCGTAGGTAACGGCGTGGCGACGGTGGTTGTGTCGGCATGGGAAAACGAACTGGACCGCAACAAGTTGCGCGATCAGCTCAAGCACGGCGCGGTGGATACCGAAGCCGAAACCGTGTCCTGATCGGGTGAAGCAGCGGCGGGTCAAGCGCTGCTTACCTGGCATTCACGCGAAAGGGAATCAACAGCAATGAAAGCGGCGAAGCATTCGGTGGCGGATGCTTCGCCGCGTCCGTTTACGAAGGGGACGGCGGAGGAATCGGTGCAGGCATCGGCGCGGGCGTCGGCCGGAACCGCGTTCGAAGCGGCGCGTGCCACAATCGGGGGTCTCCACCGTCTGGAATCCGTTCACGTGACGCGGCGTTTGATCGTTTTCCTGATTCTTCTCGCGGCACTTGCCGGCGTGTGCGCGCTCACGTGGAGTATCGCGTGGCAGCGTGGCCTGGACACGTTGCGTCAAAACGCGGCGGCGCGTGTCGACCGCACAACAGCCGAATTGAAAAGCACGCTCGACCGTTACGAATATCTGCCTTATCTGCTTTCGCGCCATCCGTTCGTGCAGGAAGTTCTCGCCGATCCGAACCCGCAATTCGCCGCACGCGCGGACCGTTATCTCGCCGACCTGAACACGCACGCGCGTGCCACGGCGACCTACATCATCCAGTCGAACGGGCGCTGCGTGGCGGCGAGCAACTGGGATGGCCCGGATAGTTTCGTGGGGGCGGAATACCTCTTCCGGCCGTATTTCGTCGATGCCGTCAAAGGCGGAACCGGCCGATTTTTCGGGCTCGGCACGATCTCGCGCGAGCCGGGTTATTTCATCTCGCAGCCGGTATTCAAAGAGGGCACGCGGGACATTATCGGCGTGGCTGTGGTCAAGCTGAACCTGGAATGGCTGCAGGGCGCCGATGCCTCCGAGCCGCTGCTCGTCACCGATGACCACGGCGTGATCTTCCTGTCTTCCGTGCCGGCGTGGAAATATCACACGCTGCGGCCGTTGCCGAAGGACATCGAAGCGTCGGTGTATTCCGCGCGGCAGTACGCGCAGCATCCGATCACCGCGCTGCCGATGACCATCGTGCGCACGCTCGAAGGCGGCGCGCAGATCGTGCGCGTGGGAGGCGGGCGCGACGCACCGAGTTTCCTCGCCACGCAGCGCGCGCTCGGCGAACCCGATTGGCACTTGATGACGATGGTGTCGCTCGATCCGGCGGTCGATGCCGCGTGGAGCGCGACGGTGGTGACGGCGCTGGTATTCATTTCGCTATGTTTGCTCGCGTTCTACTGGCGCATGCGGCGTGTGCGTGTGCGGGAAATGATCCGCAGCCGCGCGCTGTTGCAGACCGCCTATGCCGAACTGAATGAACGCGTCGCGGAGCGCACGGCGGATTTATCGGAGGCGAACGTGATGCTGACCAAGGAGGTGAGCGAGCGCACGCGCGCCGAACAGGACTTGCGGGCGGCGCACGACGAGCTGATCCAGGCGAGCAAACTGGCCGCGCTGGGGCAGATGGCGGCGGGCATTACGCATGAGTTGAACCAGCCGCTCGCCGCATTGCGCAGTTTCTCCGACAACACCCGCGTGCTGATCGAGCGCGGCGATCACGTCGCGGCGCATGAAAATCTTGAAGCGATTGCCGCGCTGACCGAGCGCATGGGAAAGATCACGAATCAGCTGAAGTTGTTCGTGGCCAAGGCCCGTCCGAAAAACGCACGTACCGATGTTGGCCGCGCATTGCGCAACGTGCTCGCCATGTTGCAGCCGCGTTTGAAAAACGTAGTGCTCGCCTTCGATGCCAACGAACGCGCCGATTCCAGCCCGCCGCTCTATGTGCGCTGCGAGGATCTGCGGCTCGAGCAAATCCTGATCAACCTGATTGGCAACGCGCTGGACGCGGTGGTCGCGTGCGATGTTCCTCGTATCGAGATTGAGTTGGTGAGGCACGAAACAACGGTCGATATCGTGGTGCGCGACAACGGGCCGGGCATTCCACCGGATGTCCTGCCGCGTCTTTTCGAGCCGTTTTTCACGACGAAGGAAATGGGTCACGGATTGGGTCTGGGGTTGGCGATATCGTCGGCTATCGCGCGGGATTACGGCGGTACGCTGGTCGCACGCAATCTGATCCCGCAAGTGGAAGTGGATGGGCCGGAGGGCGGCACGCAGACCGACGCGGATCGCTCGCACGGGGCGGAATTCGTGATTACGCTGCATCGGGCGTGACCGGTGCAGCAGCACGCGCTCCATGCTGAGAAAATGCGCGGATACGTAACGAACCACAGCGAACCACAGCGAACCACAGCGAACCACAGCGAACCACAGCGGTTCGCGCTGAAAACCGCAACACGAAGCAACACCCCGCAGGAGTAGAAACCCATGACCACAGGCCTTCAGGTGATCTTCATCGAAGACGATGAACTGGTACGCCGCGCAAGCGTGCAAAGCCTCCAGCTCGCGGGCTTCGACGTAACCGCATTCGGGAGTGTAGAGGGCGCATCGCGGCTGATCGATGCCAGTTTCCCCGGCGTGATCGTGAGCGACATCCGGCTGCCGGGCGCGAGCGGCCTCGATCTTCTCGCTCAATGCCACGAACGGGCGCCCGAAGTACCGGTCATCCTCGTGACAGGCCACGGCGATATCTCAATGGCCGTCCAGGCCATGCGCGACGGCGCCTACGATTTCATCGAAAAACCCTTCGCGTCGGAGCGCTTGATTGAAGCGGTTCGCCGCGCGCTGGAACGTCGCACACTCGTGCTGGAAAACCGCGCGCTACGGCGTGAGCTTGCGGGCCAGAGCAGCGTGGCGCCAAAGATCATCGGACGCAGCCCGGCGATTGAACAGGTGCGCAAGCTGATCGCCAACGTGGCGCCCACCGATGCCTCCGTGCTGATTAACGGCGACACCGGCGCCGGCAAGGAACTGATCGCGCGCAGCCTGCACGACTTGTCGCCGCGCCGGGATAAACCGTTTATCGCAGTGAATTGCGGTGCGTTGCCTGAGCAAATGTTCGAGTCGGAGATGTTCGGTTACGAGGCCGGCGCGTTTACTGGCGCGCAGAAACGCCGCATCGGGAAGCTCGAACATGCGTCGGGCGGCACGCTGTTCCTCGATGAAATCGAAAGCATGCCGCTCGCGCTGCAAGTGAAATTGCTTCGTGTGCTGCAGGACGGCGTGCTGGAGCGGCTGGGTTCGAATCAGCCGATCCGCGCGAATTGCCGCGTGATCGCGGCCGTGAAGGGCGACATGACGGAGCATGTCGCGGCAGGTACGTTTCGGCGCGACCTGATGTATCGGCTAAACGTGGTGACGATCACGCTGCCACCGCTTGCTGAACGCCGCGAAGACGTGGTGCCGTTGTTCGAGCATTTTTTGCTCGATGCCGCCGTGCGATACGAACGCCCCGCGCCGTTGCTCAACGATCGCCAGCGAGCAGAGTTGATGCAGCGCGACTGGCCGGGCAATGTGCGCGAACTGCGCAACGCGGCGGACCGGATGGTGCTGGGTATCATCGATGAAACCGGTGTCCCGCTCGATGCCGCGACGCAATCGCTGAAAGAGCGCACGGAGCAGTTTGAACGCGCGGTGATCGGGGAAGCGCTGGAGCAGTGCGGCGGCGTGGTGGCCGCGGCGGCCGACCGGCTGCAACTCGGCAAGGCCACGCTCTACGAAAAGATCAAGCGTTATGGACTGGCGGCTAAGGGCGAGGTTGAGCGGTAGGCAAGGCGTGGTGTTCTGCGTATTTCCCTCCCAAAAAGCAAAACGCCCGCCGAATGAATCGGCGGGCGTTTTGCTTTTGAATGGAGTAACGCGTCAAGCCGAACCGGCTTAGGCTGCGTTCAGTGCTTTGTCGAGAAGCGCATCGAGTTCCGCGAACGTCGGCTCGCCGACGTAACGCTTCAAGATCTTGCCGTCTTTATCCACGACAAACGTAGTCGGCGTCAATTGCACATTGCCGAACTGCTTGGCGGCGCTGCCGTCGTCCATTGCAACCTTGAACGGCAGGTTGCGCGTTTGCGCGTAGTTGGTCACGTACATCGGGGCGTCGTATTTCATTGCCACCGCGACGAATTCCAGGCCGCGGCCCTTGAAGCGGTTATAGGTGTCGACCATGGCCGGCATCTCTTTCATGCAAGTTTCGCAATCGGTCGCCCAGAAGTTGATCAGGTAGACCTTGCCCTTGAGATCCGTCGATGTCGAAATCTTCTGGCCCGACAACAGCGTGAACGTGGCGTCCGGAACACGTTGCTGACCGCCGAACGCGAAATAGCCGGTGCACGCAATCACGCCGGCGACAACCGCCATCAAGATATAGCGCAGCGGGCTCTTGCTTCGCCCCGGCGAAACCTGTGAATTCTCTGACATGGAAACCTCGAGCGCGCTCGGTTTGTACTCGGTTCGTGCTTGGCTAATTCGCCACAACGCCAGCGTGACTGGATGGTCCGCATTTTAGCCCTAATCTTGAAAAGGCGTTCTGCGTGAGGTGTGCCGCGGGCCGTTTGCTGTGGGGGCCGCGCACTCTGGTGCGAAACGTGCTGTCAACGGTTTCTGCACCCGCAGCGGATAATCGCGTTTTTCCTTGCAGCTTTTCTCATGATCCGATCTTTCCCACTCGCTTCGAAACGCGCTTTTCCCCATATTGCCGTGGCGTCCCGGCGCACGTTGTTCAAATCAGCCGCTTCAACCACCACGCTTTTGTTCATCGCCGCTTCGCTGCTGGCCTGCACACCGGCCTACGACTGGCGCACGATCCAGAACAACGACGACGCGTACGAAGTTACCTTCCCCGCGAAGCCGCGCTCCGACGCCCGCGATATCGACGTCGCCGGCAAGCCGATGCACATGAAGATGCAGATGGCCGAGGCGGCCGACGCGGTATTCGCCGTCGGTACGGTTGACTTGCCTGACGCCGACCCCGCGACCCAGCGCGCTGCGCTTGATTTTCTTCAGCAAGGATTGGCGCGCAATCTCAACGCCGCGCCCGCTGTGCACCCGGTTGATATCGATGTTGCGGCAGGCGGGCGGTTGTCCGGCACGGAAATCACCGTCAGCGGGACGAGCAACGCGAGCGAGGCGGCCACGAATGGCCAGAAGAGCGAGACGCGCCAGATCCGGGCGCGTTTCATTGCCAAAGGGATGCACGCTTACCAGGTCGCAATCGTCTCAACCAAGGCTCCGCCGCCCGATCAAACCGACCAGTTTTTTTCCTCGTTCAAACTTTTTTAAGCATTTACCCCAAGCGCATCCATTCGTTCGCCGATATTTCTCAAAATGATCGACGCGCAGCAAACGTTTCAAGCCTGAGAAATCGCACAAGCATTTACCGCTAAAACTAGGATTTATCTCAGTTTTTTGAACTATCCACAGAGGCTGTGGATAACTTTGTGGAAAACATCGCGGCGGCGTCCCAAAGTGCCCGCCCGTCGCGGCTTTCCTTACTTTGCCTTGATTCAGTGCAGTCGAAAATAGCCAATAAAATCAAAGGTCTGACGATCATTGCCAAAATGAGTGTTTGATCAGATGTTAGAGAAACAAAGAACGATGCAATGTGCATAAGTCAAGTCTTGACAGCCGATTTTTCTTTTTATGGACGGTCGCGATTCCGGTGGTGGTCTATGAGGTCGTAAATGCCCGTCGATACTGAATGGCTTCCGCGAGGTGAGTCACGGTGGGCGAATCGGCCGCCGCGAGGTCGGCGATCGTACGCGTCACTTTCAAAACGCGGTAATACGCCCGTGCCGACCAGCCGAAACGTTCACCGGCTTCCCTGAGCAGGCCCTCTCCGGTGGCATCGAGCTGGCAGACGGCGTCCACTTCGCGTCCGTCCAGCTCGCGGTTCGTCTTTCCCTGGCGGTCGAGTTGCCGGTCGCGCGCGTCGGCCACACGGCGTGCAACGATCGCGCTGGTCTCACCAACGGATGCGCTCCTCCCGGACAATTCCGCTGGCGACAAGGCGGGCAATTCGATCTGTATATCGATGCGATCGAGCAGCGGCCCGGATAATTTACGCAGATAACGCGTGGCAACGTCGGGCGTGCACCGGCAGCGGCCGTTCGGGTCGCCACGCCAACCGCACGGGCAGGGATTCATGGCTGCGACCAATTGACACGCCGCCGGAAAATCGGCCTGATGCGCGGCGCGCGAAATGGTGATGCGCCCGGCCTCTAGCGGTTCGCGCAGCGTCTCAAGTACTTTCCGGTCGAATTCGGGCAGTTCATCGAGGAACAGCACGCCGAGATGCGCCAGCGTGATTTCGCCGGGTTGCGGCGGATTGCGCCCACCGACCAGCGCAACGGAACTCGACGAATGATGCGGCGCGCGAAACGGTCGCTGGCGCCATTGCGAGGGCGAAAATCCGAGCATGCTGGCCGAGAGAATGGCCGCCGACGACAACGCTTCGTCATCGGTCATGGGCGGAAGAAGGCTGGGCAGCCGGGCGGCGAGCATTGACTTACCCGCGCCGGGCGGCCCGACCATCAGCAGATGATGCCCACCCGCTGCCGCCACTTCGAGCGCGCGGCGTGCGCCGGGATGGCCGATCACATCGACAAGATCGGGCAACGGCGCGCGCCTGCGCAGCGGGGAATCGGGCGCCGCGCCGCGGACCGGTGTAAGACGGCCATCGACCGAACCACTGAGGTGTGCACACAAAGCGGGCAGATCAGCCGCACCGAATACGTCGATACCCGGCAATAGCGCCGCTTCCGCAGCACTCCCCAGAGGCAGATAGATTTCCGGCATGCGGGGATCGGACTCGCGCATGGACACGCCGTCGAGCGCCGATCCGGCGCGCGCATATTGCCGTGCAGCGCCGCAGGCCATGGCGAACGCGCCGCGCATCGGCCGGAGCGCACCGGTAAGCGACAACTCCCCTGCGAACTCGCGATGCAGCAGCGCCTCGGCTGGAATCTGGCCGCTCGCCGCAAGAATGCCCAATGCAATTGGCAGGTCGAAGCGGCCGGATTCCTTCGGGAGGTCGGCGGGCGCGAGATTGACGGTGATACGGCGAACGGGGAAATCGAAACCGCAGTTCTGGAGTGCGGCGCGCACCCGCTCGCGGCTTTCACGTACTTCGAGATCGGGCAAGCCGACGATTGAAAAAGAAGGCAATCCATTGGCGAGATGAACCTCGACGGTCACCTCGGGCGCGCGCCCAGGGGCGGGCGCGCGGCTGCGCACCACGGCAAGCGACATGATTTTTTCCCCGCTGCCGTTACCCCGCTAATTCGAGGCGCCGGCTTAATGACCCAACATCACGGCTCGCTTAGCCGATGACACGCTTTAGAACATCTGGACGTCAGTCCTGGACAGTGGACGAACTCGAGGCCGGTCCGCCGCCCAGTTTCGCTTCCAGTTTCGCGACGCGTTGCTCCAGTTCCTCGAGCCGGGCGCGCGTTCGCACGAGCACTTGCGTTTGGGTATCGAATTCTTCACGCGTCACCAGATCCAGCTTCGAAAAACCCTGGGACAGCATGGCTTTCATGTTCCGTTCAATGTCCTTTGCCGGCGAATTCTTCAGCAGTTCGCTCATCTTGGCCTGGAAGTCATTGAATACGTCGTTCGGTTGTTTCATACGTTTTTCCTCTTGCGCACCATAAAAGTGCATTCATTGTTAGCTCAGTGCTCCGGCAAACCGGATGATCCATTTTGGTGCGTGCTCCAGCGGACCGCGAGCACCGCAACACTCCCGCGCGGCACGATCCTGCGCTTTGGAACACACCTGCTTGCCTGAACCTTGCGAGCACTCTAGCAACGATCTACGGTGCGCGCCAGCGAACGCAGGCGATGCTGGCCATCCGGTCTACCCCACGCATCACATGCCATTCGAGCCGGTTCGACAGGTCATCGACACGCGCATGGCATACGAGTTGCATATGTGCCCCGGGCCTTGTCCGTGCGCGCTTTTCCGGGCGGTTGGCAATGCGGCGTGGCGCAACGGACGCCGCTCGCGGCGGACATGAGACAAACGAGGGATCAGGCACGGGACCAGATTAAAGCGCTCAAGCGCCAACTCTGTTCGACACACAGCGAGGGATAAATGAAGCTCATTACCGCAATCATCAAGCCGTTCAAGCTCGACGAAGCACGCGAAGCGTTGTCGGCTATTGGCGTCTCGGGCATCACCGTGACCGAGGTAAAAGGCTTCGGCCGCCAGAAGGGCCACACGGAGCTGTATCGCGGCGCCGAATACGTGGTCGATTTCCTGCCGAAAGTGAAGATCGAAGCGGCGGTCTCCGACGACATCGTCGACCAGGCGATCGAAGCGGTCGAGCGTGCGGCCCGCACAGGCAAGATCGGCGACGGCAAGATCTTCGTCACCCCGATTGAACAAGTCATTCGTATTCGTACCGGTGAAACCGGCGCGGACGCTCTCTAAAAAAAGACACGGCGATAAGAGGAAACAGAAGAATGCGTAAATTATTGATGTCCTTGTTGATGGCGGGGTCGCTGCTGGGAGTCAGCGCCGGCACCGTGATGGCGCAGGATGCATCCGCGCCAGCGGCTGCATCCGCCGCAGCTTCAGACACCGCGGCAGCACCTGCCAGCGCCCCCGATGCAGCCTCCCCAGTCAGCGCGAACACCGCCCTGGCTTCGGGCGCTGAGGCAGCATCGGCGGCCGCACCGGCTTCGGGCGCATCCGACGCCGCAGCCGCACCCGCCGCACCGACGGAACCGTTCTCTGTTGATTCATCGAAGATCAATTCCGGCGATACCGCCTGGATGCTGACTTCGACCGCCCTCGTGCTGTTCATGACGATCCCGGGCCTCGCGCTTTTCTACGCGGGCATGGTCCGCAAGAAGAACGTGCTCGCGACCGTGATGCAGAGCTTCGCTATCTGCTGCCTGGTTACGATCCTCTGGACCGTGGTGGGCTACAGCCTTGCGTTCACGCCGGGTAACGCGTTCATCGGCGGCTTCTCGCGGGTGTTCCTGCACGGCATGAACTACATCCACGGCGACAAGGCGACCACCCTGACCGTCAGCCATCTGGCTCCGACGATTCCGGAATCGGTCTACTTCGTCTACCAGATGACGTTCGCGATCATCACCCCGGCGCTCATCGCCGGTGCGTTCGCTGACCGGATGAAGTTCTCCGCGATGCTGGTCTTCATGGGACTGTGGACGATCATCGTCTACTCGCCGATCGCGCACATGGTCTGGGAACCGACTGGCTGGTTGTCGGCTGCCGGCATCCTGGACTTCGCAGGCGGCACGGTGGTTCACATCAACGCCGGTATCGCAGGTCTGGTGTGCTGTCTGGTGCTGGGCAAGCGGGTCGGTTATGGCCGCGAAGTCATGGCGCCCCACAACCTCGTGCTTTCGCTGATCGGTGCTTCCATGCTGTGGGTCGGCTGGTTCGGCTTCAACGCGGGTTCGGCAGTGGCGGCTGATGGCCGTGCCGGTTTCGCGATGCTCACGACGCAAATCGCTACCGCATTTGCCGCGTTCGGCTGGATGTTTGCTGAATGGCTGGCCAAGGGTAAGCCTTCGGTGCTCGGCATTATCTCGGGCGCGGTGGCAGGTCTGGTGGC
Source organism: Burkholderia sp. S171 (assembly GCF_009766085.1). Lineage (GTDB taxonomy): Bacteria > Pseudomonadota > Gammaproteobacteria > Burkholderiales > Burkholderiaceae > Caballeronia. Next base: position 85,120 of record NZ_LMUF01000035.1, read on the forward strand.
CATTACGCCGGCTTCGGGTTATGTCGGCGTGACCGGTGCAATCGTGATCGGTATTGCGGCTGGCGTGGTCTGCTTCTGGTCGGCAACGTGGCTCAAGACGAAGCTCGGCTACGACGATTCGCTCGACGCATTCGGCGTTCACGGCGTAGGCGGTATTCTCGGCGCGCTCCTGACTGGCATCTTCGCGGTCAAGGATATTGGCGGCGCGGACGGCAGCATCTTGCTGCAAGCCAAGGGCGTACTCACCACGCTGGTCTACAGCGGCGTGGTCAGCTTCATCTTGCTGAAGGTTATCGACATGGTCATGGGTCTGCGTGTCACGGAAGAAGAGGAACGTGAAGGCCTCGACGTGACGTTGCATGGCGAACACGTCGAATAAGAAGTTTTTCCGTTTGGGGCGATGCCCGGCGCGAGAGGCCGCGGCATCATCCCCATAGTCGAGCGCAATTTAGTGCAGTACGGCTCCGAGACAAGCGCAGCGTTTTGCCCGCCCCTTAACGGCGGGTATTTTTTTGCCTGGGGTTTTTGTCCGTGTTTTGTCCCGTTTTTGTGCGAGGGAACGGTTTCTGGCTGGCGAGATTGGTGCAAACAGCGGCACGAACCGTGCGAATAGGCTTGGGAAAAGGGAGTTCATACCCAAATACGTGAGGCGTTTGTTCTACAATCTTTCCTCTTAAGTCCGCGAGTCATCAATGGTTCCGCACCTCGTTACGGCTTTAAACGGCCCTTTGCTCGATCTCGAGCGGAAGATACTCGACGCGACGCCGTCCATCGAACGCTGGTTTCGGCTGGAGTGGCAAGAACACACCCCGCCGTTCTATTGCTCGGTCGACCTGCGCAACGCTGGTTTCAAGCTCGCCCCGGTCGATACCAACCTGTTCCCCGGCGGCTTCAACAACCTGCCGGTCGAAGTGTTGCCGCTTGCCGTCCAAGCCGCGATGGCGTCGATCGAAAAGATCTGCCCGGACGCGAAGAACCTGCTCGTGATCCCCGAGCGCCATACACGCAACGCGTTTTATCTCGAGAACGTCGCGCGGCTCGCGACCATCATGCGTCAGGCCGGGCTGAATATCCGCTTCGGCACGCTCGACGAAAACATTCACGGACCGGTCACCATCGCGCTCGCCGACGGACAGAAGATCGTCCTGGAACCGCTTGAACGCACGCCGCGCCGGCTGGGCCTGAAAAACTTCGATCCCTGCTCGATCCTGTTGAACAACGACCTGTCCGGTGGCATTCCGCCCGTGCTGGAAAACCTGCACGAGCAATATCTTCTGCCGCCGCTGCACGCGGGCTGGGCGGTGCGCCGCAAGTCGAATCACTTCTCCTGTTATGACGATGTTGCGAAGAAGTTTTCGAAGCTCGTCGAGATCGATCCGTGGATGATCAACCCGTATTTCGCGCATGTGGAAGGCGTGGATTACGAGGCGCGTACCGGTGAGGAAGCGCTGGCGGATGCCATCGACGGCGTGTTGAAGAAGATTGCGAAGAAGTATCGCGAGTATGGAATCAGCGAGAAACCGTACGTCGTGATCAAAGCCGATGCCGGCACTTACGGCAAAGGCGTCATGACGGTGCACGACGCGTCGGAAGTCGCCGCGCTGACCAAACGCGAGCGCGTGAAGATGAACGACGCGAAGGAGGGGCTCGAAGTCCACGACGTGATCGTGCAGGAGGGCGTGCATACGTTCGAGCGCGTGGAAAATGCGGTCGCCGAGCCGGTGGTCTACATGATCGACCGGTATGTGGTGGGCGGGTTTTATCGTGTGCATGATTCTCGTGACCGCGACCAGAACCTCAACGCGCCGGGCATGCATTTCGTGCCGCTCGGCTTCGAACACACGGCTTTGCCGGACGCTCATGCGAAGCCCGGTGCCGCGCCGCCGAACCGCTTCTATATGTATGGCGTGGTGGCGCGGCTGGGGTTGCTCGCGGCATCGGTGGAACTGGAAAAAACCGATCCCGAAGCCATTCAGGTCTAAGCTTCACCCCATCACGACGGCCGCACAAAGTTGCGGCCGTTTTGCACTTCAGGCGCGAAGCCGCGCGACGTGTTAAAAATCGCGTATTGCCCGACTGGCAGCAACGCGCATTCACACTGATCAAATCAAGGCCGAACGGCCGCTCTGGACGCTTATGGACATCCTTTTTATCGCCGATCCGCTTGATCATTTCAAGATCTACAAAGACACGACCTACGCGATGATGGCCGAAGCCGCGCGTCGCGGACACACAATCTACGCGTGCGAGCCGCAGCATCTGGCCTGGGTCGGCACGAAGGTGGAAGGGACGGTCCAGCGCGTGACCATCGTCGGCGACGAAGCGGATTCCGCGCGCTTGCCATGGTACGAAGCCGCCGCACCGGAACTACTCGATCTCAAGCATTTCGGCGCGGTCCTGATGCGCAAAGACCCGCCGTTCGACATGGAATATGTTACGTCCACGTGGCTCCTGGAAATGGCCGAACGGACCGGCGCGCGCGTCTTCAACAAGCCGAGTTCTATTCGCGATCACTCCGAGAAACTGGCGATTGGCGAGTGGCCGGAGTTTGTCGTGCCCACGCTGGTGACCCGCGATGCCGCGCGTCTGCGTGCATTCCATGCTGAACACGGTGACGTGATCCTCAAGCCTCTTGATGGCATGGGCGGCATGGGCGTGTTTCGCGTAAAAGCTGACGGCATGAACCTCGGCACGATTGTGGAAATGCTCAGCGATAACGGCGCGCGTAGCGTCATGGCGCAGAAGTTCATCCCGCAAATTGTCGATGGCGACAAACGTATCTTGCTGATCGGCGGACAACCGGTACCGTATTCGCTTGCACGGATTCCACAAGGCAACGAAGTGCGCGGCAATCTGGCTGCGGGCGGATTGGGCGTTGCGCAACCGCTCACGGAAAACGATCGCCGAATCGCGGAAACGCTGGGACAGACGCTCTTCGCACGTGGCTTGCTGCTGGTCGGACTCGATGCCATCGGCGACTATCTGACCGAAGTGAATGTGACTAGCCCGACGTGCTTCCGCGAAATCATGGACCAGACAGGGTTCGATGTAGCCGGCATGTTTATCGATGCATTGGAACGAGCGGCCGCAGCTTAGAAATCAGCTTAGCAAGCAGCTTAGCAAGCAGCTTAGCAATCAATTTGGCGACGAACAGGAAGCGAGAAATTAGAGGGGGCTGTCGAACAAGGCGGTCGGCCCGTTGATTTCTCCCAGACTGTTACAATCTCCCCCTCATAAGATTCGTTTCGTGGCGCGATCCGGCCCCGAAATTGAAAGTGGAAACTTGCTGCAGCGCATTACGCTGCGCATAGCGTGCGAAATCCGACTAAGCTTAGGTATTGGGCTTGTTGACGTTTCTGCACCCGGATCGATGTTGCATTCGCGTTTCGCAATGTTTCGCAATTTTGCAGCACGCAATTGGCATATATAACAGCAAGTTCCCACAATTTCCGACGCATCTCGTCGTTTTGGGGCAGCACACTCTGACATGGCTGGCATTCTAATTATTGCGCACGCTCCGTTCGCTTCGGCGTTACGTGAGTGCATTACCCACATTTACGGCGGTTTGCCCGCTCGCATTGGTGTGATCGATGTGAAGCCGGATTGCGATCCCGTGGAAGTCCGAGCGTTTGCGCGCTCCGAAATCGACCGTCTGAAGGAAGAAAACGGTGCGATCGTCCTCACGGACGTGTTCGGCGCAACGCCTGCGAATATCGCGCAGAGCCTGGCAAGCAGCAGCGTTCGCGTGCTCGCCGGCGTCAATCTGCCTATGCTCGTGCGCGCAGTCTGCTACAGGACCACGCCGCTGGACACGCTGGCTGAAAAGTCGCTGCAGGGCGGATCGAAGGGCATTCAGGAACTCGATGCCTCGACGCCTGCCAATCCTTGCGCAATGGCCACTGCCGCAGCGGCAGCCGCAGCTAATTGCGCTGTCGGCGCCGCCGCAACCAGTTGCATGCCCGCCAAAGTGGCAAGTCACTGAGTTGCGCTTGGGTTGAGTTGCACCGCTGGAAGCAGGCTGGCTGCACGTTAAGAAGACCGTTAAAAAGCATTGAATCAGCTGCATCGCGTCAGCCCTCTCATCTAGCGCCCGGAGCATCATGCTGCAACAGGAAACAACTATCGTGAACAAACTGGGGCTGCACGCGCGTGCCTCGGCCAAGCTCACACAACTGGCGGGAAACTTTCAATGCGAGATCTGGATGAGCCGCAACGGCCGTCGGATCAATGCGAAAAGTATCATGGGCGTGATGATGCTCGCGGCGGGAATCGGCAGCACGGTGACGATCGAAACCGAAGGCTCCGACGAAGCCGAAGCGATGAAGGGCATCCTCGCGCTTATCGCAGATAAATTTGGCGAAGGACAATGACGTTGTCCTGCCTGCATGACTGAGAAGAAGCCGCGCATTGACGCGGCTTTTTTGTGTCCGTGGACTGACACACAGTGCAATAACCTGCGTCATTTTGTGACAGAAACTTGCTGCACTGCAAAGAGTGCCGAATCGCGTTCGAATTTATAATGGTGCGCGGACTCGCATCGCCAGCCGGTGGTCGACAAAACCGTGAGCCACCCATAACTAGAGAGAGGTGCGCGTGTCGTTCACGCTGCATGGAATTCCCGTTTCGCGCGGTATCGCCATCGGCCGCGCGTATCTGATCGCGGCGGCTGCACTCGATGTCGATCACTATCTGGTCGAACCGGATCGCATCGACAGTGAAATTGAACGCTTTCACGCAGCGCAAGCGCAGGTGCATGCGGAGCTGGATGCATTGCGCGACGATCTGGCTGCGGATGCCCCCAGCGAGATGGGCGCGTTTATCAACGTCCACTCCATGATCCTGAACGACGCCATGCTCGTTCACGAAACCATCGATCTCGTCCGAACGCGCCGCTATAACGTGGAGTGGGCGCTGACCGAGCAGCTTGAAATCCTGAGCCGCCATTTTGACGATATCGAAGACGAATATTTGCGCGAGCGCAAGGCCGATATCCAGCAAGTCGTTGAGCGCGTGCTGAAGGCGCTGGCCGGTGCACCGTCCACCGCTACGCTCGTCGTGGATGGCGCGGCGACCAACGGCCACAACGACATGATCGTGGTCGCCCACGACATCGCGCCCGCCGACATGCTGCAGTTCAAGACCCAGGCGTTCAAGGGTTTCGTGACGGATCTCGGTGGCCGTACGTCGCATACGGCTATCGTGGCGCGTAGCCTCGGCATTCCCGCATCGGTCGGTGTGCAGCAGGCGAGTGCGCTGATCCGGCAGAACGACCTGATCATCGTCGATGGAGATCACGGCATTGTGATCGTCGATCCGGCGCCGATCGTGCTGGAAGAATATTCGTATCGGCAGAGCGAAAAGGTGCTTGAGCAGCGCAAGCTGCAGCGCCTCAAGTTCTCGCCGACGCAAACGTTGGACGGCACCAAGATCGACTTGTGCGCGAACATCGAATTACCCGACGACGCCAAGACGGCGCTCGACGCCGGCGCAATGGGCGTGGGCCTGTTTCGCAGCGAGTTCCTGTTCATGAATCACAAGGACGAACTGCCGGAAGAGGAAGAACAATTCGAGGCCTACCGGCGCGCGATCGAGCTGATGAAGGGCCGGCCGGTCACTATTCGCACGATCGACGTGGGTGCGGACAAGCCGCTTGAGTCCATGAGCAGCGGCGACGGTTACGAGACGGCGCAGAACCCGGCGCTGGGTCTGCGGGCGATCCGCTGGAGCCTGTCCGAGCCGCAGATGTTCATGACGCAATTGCGGGCTATCTTGCGGGCATCGGCGTTCGGCCGCGCGAAGATCCTGATTCCCATGCTCGCGCATGCGCAAGAAATTGACCAGACGCTCGACCTGATCCACGAAGCGAAGCGTCAGCTTGACGACGCGGGTATTGACTACGATCGCAACATTCAGGTCGGCGCGATGATCGAGATTCCGGCGGCGGCGATTGCCGTGCGGCTGTTCCTGAAGCGGCTGGATTTCCTGTCGATCGGGACCAACGACCTGATCCAGTACACGCTTGCAATCGATCGCGCGGATAACGCCGTCGCGCATCTTTATGACCCGTTGCATCCCGCGGTTTTGCACTTGATCGCGTTCACGTTGCGCGAAGCGAAAGCCGCAGGCGTCCCTGTTTCCGTATGCGGTGAAATGGCCGGTGATCCTTCCGTGACGCGCTTGTTGCTCGGCATGGGCCTCACCGAGTTTTCGATGCACCCAAGCCAGTTGCTCGTGGTCAAGCAGGAGATCCTGCGGGCCGACCTCAAGGCATTGCAAAAGCCGGTAGCGGACGTGCTCGCCGCGTATGAACCCGCGGAGTTGCTCGCCTCGCTGGCGGTGCTTCAGAAGGTCTGAGCGAGGCCGCGCTCGGCGATGAGTTTATCGACGACGCGCATCACGAACTCCGGGGTGATGACCGCCGTACATTGAAACGGTTGCGGCTTGTCGGCGCGGCGGGGACACCAGCCGAAATTCTGGGCATCGAACTCGGTGGTTGTGTCGTTGAAGCAGCTATTGCAGCCGTGAAAATTGATCACGCGATACGGCGTGCGGAACTCGGTCGACGGATGCGAGAAGCCGCTGATCATGACCACGGGCGTGCCGGCCGCCCATGCAAGCCACGACAGTCCACTTCCCAATCCGATAAAAAAATCCGCGTGATGCAGCAGGCTCATGCGTTCCTGCAACGGCCGGTTGCCGGTGAAGTCCTCGGCGCCTTCCGGCATGGTGTTCATGTGGTCCGCGTTCCCATACTGTTTGTCGCGGTCAATGCATAACACTCTATAACCCAGCGTTTTCAGATACTCGATCAGCGTTGGCCACCCGCGCGGATTGTTCCAGTACTTGCATTGCGCAGTGGATTGGGTCGCGATGCATACATAACGTTCGGCAATCGTGCGGGTTTTATCCGCGATAACCACATTCGGCCTGCGCTCCTCACACGGCACGCCCAGCAGATACGCCATCATGTCCTGCATGTTGCTCACGCGCGGATCGGTGGGCTGATGATCGCGTTCCGAGAATGGCTTTAGCAGGCCGAGATAATACGTGGCGTAGTACGCGTCATTCCGGTTATCGAGTTCGGCGTCTGTTGCGATATGCAAATGCGGATAACCGTCGCGAAAAAGCGGCTGCAAATGCTCGCCTAGCGGCATATACAACTTGCATTGATGTTGTTCGCGGAATGCATCAATGATCGGCAGCCATGCAAGCGAATCACCCAGCGCCAAGGGGCTCATGCGCAATCGAATTTTTCGGTTCGTGGCGTCGAAAGCGTGGGAGAACACGAGCCGCGGGCCATCAAAGACTTCCAGCAGGAAACGCACAAAATACTTGCGCCTGCTGGTGATCACCGCGTTGGCTTCGACGGTTTCGTCCAGCAGGACATTGAATGTGTCCAGGTCGGTCATCCGGACGCGCCAGCCGTCTACAGACACTAGCACTCGGCAACCGTAATTGAAATCGTAGAGGATGCCTTCGGGTCCTGCCAGCACCGGGACGCCGGGTTTAGCAAATTCGGTTTCGGTCCTGCCGCGTTGCGTGTGCCGGGTTTCGGTCTCGTTCATGTGTTTCTCCAATGGCGTCAAAAGCGTAGTGGCCAAGATAGGCCGGCCCGGCGCTTAGGAAAATTGGAGAACTCTTAAATTTGAGACAGCGACGTGAATCGACGTTCGCGTGGCAAGTTGATAGGGCTTTGGCATGGCGCGGTCATCGCCCTTGAACAGACTATTTCCGTGCGTGCGTTCCGCAAACCGGGCAGTCGGCCTGTCGTGCGATGCGCATCGTGTTCCATTCCATGCGCAACGAGTCGAGCATCATGAGGCGCCCTTGCAGCGTCGTACCGAATCCGCCAATCACGCGTAACGCCTCGGCTGCCTGCATCGTTCCGATAATGCCAACCGTCGGCGAGAAAACACCCATGGTCGAGCATGCGACTTCCTCGAACGTTTCGTCCGGCGGGAACACGCATGCGTAGCAGGGCGATTCGGCGGAGCGGAAGTCGAAGGTGCTGATCTGGCCGTCGAAGCGCAGCGCCGCGCCGGAGACAAGTGGGATGCCGTGGGCAAAACAGGCCGCGTTGATCGCGTGGCGGGTGGCGAAGTTATCGGTGCAATCGAGGACGACGGTAGCGTGTGGGACGTGGGCGTCGAGCCAGGTTGCATCGGCGCGAACGGCGGCTGTGTTCACCTTCACCCCTGGGTTCAGGGCGGCGAGCGTAGCGCGGGCCGACTCCACCTTCGGTTCACCCACCGATGCGCTCACATGCAGGATCTGGCGCTGGAGATTGGTGAGGTCGACGGAATCGGCATCGACCAGCGTGATCTCGCCAACGCCCGCCGCCGCCAGATACATCGCGGCAGGAGACCCGAGCCCACCCGCACCGATGATGATGGCGTGTGCATCGAGAAAGCGTTGTTGCGCTTCAATGCCGATTTCATCGACGAGGATGTGTCGGGAATAGCGGAGAAGCTGATCGTCGTTCATCGAGCGCTCAAGTAGGCTACGACCGGAACGCCTGGCAGCAGGAACAGGCAAGCGGTCGTCGGTCGTTAAACCCACATTTTAATCGCGTGTCGAGGGGAGTTGGTGCGGAGGACTTACTGCGGCTTGATGCAATCAGAGGAAGCTGAAGATGCACGCACGACGCGGAGGGGAACAACTGACGCGGCACCTGTGCTGTGCCGGAAGACGGTAAGGCGAATTCTTTGCTGCTTGCCGTTGAGTCAGTCGGCGCGGACATCAAGCCCGCGCCGACTGAGACCAAGACAAAACTTACTGTATAGCCGAAGCGGGCGTTGGTGCAGACGCGGGCGCCGGTGCGGCGTCGGCGCCCGGCACGCCGGAGGCCGGCGTTGTGTCCGCTCCTGGTGTCGCCGGCAATGCCGGTTTGACCGCGATAGGCGCCGAAGCCGACGGAGCCGGCTTATCCTGCGCCAGTTTCCGTTCGGAATAAGACTTCGATTCCTGCACCGGCTTGCCTTCCAGCTTGTTCAACGCTTGCGAGAGCATGAAGTCATCGGCCGTACCAAACTCAACCGGCTTGCGCTCGCGATCCTTGCGGCGTTGCTCCGGCGTCTTCTTGTCGTTCTGCTCTTCAAGAATTCGCAGTTGCTCAAGCCGGTCCGCTTCGCGCGCTTCCTGTTCCTTCTTCTCGTTCGGGTCCTGCGTATTGGCCAAGTGGTTCGAATAATCCACTTCGCGCGTGACGAGCGCGTCGTCCGGATCACCTTCAGCGTATTGATCGACCGGAACGTCCGGGCGGATGCCCTTGTTCTGGATCGACCTGCCGCTCGGCGTGTAGTAATACGCGGTGGTCAGACGCAGCGCGGTGTCAGCGGTCATTGGCCGGACGGTTTGCACCGAGCCCTTGCCGAACGTGGTCTTGCCGACAATCAACGCGCGATGATGATCCTGCAACGCGCCCGCAACGATCTCGGACGCCGACGCCGAGTACGCATTGGTCAGCACGACCATGGGCACCTTCTTGAAGATTTCCGGCAGGTTCTTCAGCGGATCGGAGTCGAAGGAGGGCAGGCGATAGTTGTCGTACGTATCGCGGAAGGTTTGCTTCGCGTCCGCAATTTGTCCATTCGTCGACACCACCACGGCGTTATCCGGCAGGAACGCACCGGCTACGCCGACCGCGCTCTGCAGCAAACCGCCGCCGTTGTTACGCAGGTCAAGCACGAGGCCCTTCAGGTCGGGCTGCTGGCGCGCGAGATCTTGCAGCTTCGCAGCGAGATCCGGCACGGTGCGCTCCTGGAAGCTCGTAATCCGGATGTAGCCGTAACCCGGCGCCGGAACCTTCATCTTCACGCTCTGCACGCGGATGATTGCGCGCGTGACCGTGACCGGGAAAGTCCGGTCGTCGGTCTTGCGGAAGATGGTCAGGGTGACCTTCGTGCCCGGATCGCCGCGCATTTGCTTGACGGCGTTATCCAGCGTCATGCCGCGTACCGGCTTGTCGTTGATGCGCGTGATCAGGTCGCCCGGACGAATGCCGGCGTGAAACGCCGGAGTATCTTCAATAGGCGAAATCACCTTGATCAAGCCATCTTCCGACGAAATCTCGATACCGAGGCCCGCGAAGCGACCCTTGGTCTGCTCCTGAAGCTCTTCGTAATCGGTTTTGTCGAGATATGACGAATGCGGATCGAGGCTCGACACCATGCCTTTGATAGCCGCGGTGAGAAGTTTTTTGTCGTCGACCGGCTCGACGTATTCATGCTTGATTTGCCCGAATACTTCGGCAAACAACCGCAATTGATCTAGCGGGAGAGGCGCGGTGGCAGCTTGCTGGGCGGATGCGGAGAGTTGCAGCGTTGCAAATACGCCGGTAGCAAGGCCCGCGGCGATCAGGCCGATATTTTTCAGGTTCTTTCGCATAGAGTCTGTTGCGGTCGAAAGCGGATTAGGCTGCGTCGTGGTTGACTGGGCAGTATAACTGCAAGCCTCGCACCACGACTTAAACGCAGCTTAAAGGGCTTCGCCGGGAAATGAATGGGCGGGTTCTTTTTTGTGCGCGGCAGTTTTCAAACCCTTATTCGCTTGCAAATGTCGGGCCCGGTTTAAAAACGATTCCCAAAGCGCGAGATCGGACGGGTTATTTTTTCGCGCGTTCGGGCTCGCGTTCGGACGATAAAACGCCGGTGAGCCGAGGAATGGAAGGTCTTATGCGATGCATCCGGTGAGCACCAAGATCGGCATGCACAACCGAGAAAACACCGGACGCTGCTTCAAGCCAACGGTCACGAGTGCCGGATCAGATCACCCGCAACCGTTGGTTATCTCGAAACAAAAGCCCTTAACCCGCCTTCCCTTGTTTCGCCACCGCCGCTTGCGCCTTGGCGATTGCTTCCGGGTCGCCGAGATAATAGTGCTTGATCGGCTTCAGGTTTTCGTCGAGTTCATACACGAGCGGCACGCCGTTCGGGACGTTCAGGCCCACGATGTCGTCGTCCGAGATACCGTCCAGATACTTGATCAGCGCGCGCATGGAGTTGCCGTGGGCGGCAATCAGCACGCGCTTGCCCGACTTGATAGCCGGTGCGATAGATTCGTTCCAGATAGGCATGACGCGGGCGACCGTGTCCTTCAGGCATTCGGTCAGCGGCAACTGCTCGCGCGGCACTTTTGCATAGCGAGGGTCGTTGAACGCCGTGCGTTCGTCGGACGGATCGAGTGCAGGCGGCGGCGTGTCGTAGCTTCTGCGCCAGATCAGGACCTGCTCATCGCCGTATTTTTTGGCCGTTTCGGCCTTGTTCAGACCGGAAAGCGCACCATAATGCCGCTCGTTGAGCCGCCACGAATGGACAACCGGCAAGTACATTTCGTCCATCTGGTCCTGCACATGCCAGAGCGTGCGGATCGCGCGCTTGAGCACCGAAGTGTAGGCCAGGTCAAAGCTGAAGCCGGCTTCCTTCAGCAGCAGGCCGGCTTGCTGGGCCTCATGGTTGCCTTGTTCTGTCAGGTCGACGTCGACCCAGCCTGTGAATCGGTTTTCCTTGTTCCACGTGGATTCGCCGTGGCGGATGAGCACTAGCTTGTACATGATGTCCGTTGAGAGGTCGGTTAGTTAGGAAGCGGCAAAAAAGCTGGAAACTGGCATCGATTCTGTGCGGCAACGCGTTCTGGCGCAACTCAGCCGATCGGCCGAGGCCATCACGGAGGACGGTTATTTTATAATGGCTGGATTGTCCCGATCTTTTTCGACCTTTTCATTTTTTCACACTCCCAATCCGGCGGTCCCGACGTGAAGTTTTTCACCGATTACACCAACCTTGTACTTATCGCCGTCGCCCTCATTTCTGGTGGGTTGCTGCTTTGGCCGACGATTGTCCGGCGCGGCCGCGGAAGTGTTTCCGCTCCCGAAGCCATTCAGCTGATCAATCGGCGCAACGCCTCTGTGATCGACGTGCGGCCGGCCGCCGAGTATTCAAAAGGGCATTTGCCGGCGGCGCGAAACTTCGAAATTTCGGAGCTTCAAGCAAAAATTGGCCAGATCGCGAAGAATAAGAGCAATCCGGTCTTGCTCGTGTGTCAGACCGGTCAACAGTCCCAGAAGGCGAGCCAGATCGTGAGCGATGCCGGCTATGCCGAAGTCCACGTGTTGCAAGGCGGGCTGGATGCCTGGCAAAAAGCCGGCATGCCGGTCGTGAAACAAGGAGCGGTAAAGTGAATAAAGTGATCATGTACAGCACGCAGGTGTGCCCGTATTGCCAGATGGCCGAACGTCTACTAAAGTCGCGCGGCGTGGAAAACGTCGAGAAGGTGCTGATCGACCGTGATCCGGCCCGGCGTGAAGAAATGATGACGCGTACGGGGCGCCGTACGGTGCCGCAAGTGTTTATCGGCGAGACGCATGTTGGCGGTTACGACGATCTGTCCGCGCTCGATCGCAAAGGCGGCCTGGTGCCGCTGCTTGAGGCCGCCTGACTAGCCTGACTAAGTAGCGGACCGCTCAGGCCAGATGCGTCGGCCTGAACGGGTTCGCTGCGCAATTAAGCCGCACGCGGTTTTCAGCCGGAAAAACCGGAAAAGCCGCGGGCAGCACATTAAATAATCAAGGGAATCAACCATGTCTGACGACAACAACCAGCCGTTCTTCAACATCCAGCGCATCTACTTGAAGGACATGTCGCTCGAGCAGCCCAATTCGCCGGGCATCTTCCTCGAGCAGGAAATGCCGTCGGTGGAAGTGGAAGTGGACGTGAAGGCCGAGCGTCTGGCGGAAAGCGTGTTCGAAGTACTGGTAACGGGCACCGTGACGGCGAAGGTGACTGACAAGGTCGCGTTCCTGATTGAAGCCAAGCAAGCCGGTATTTTCGATATCCGCAACATTCCCGCCGATCAAATTGATCCGCTGGTCGGCATTGCATGCCCAACCATCCTGTTCCCGTACCTGCGTTCGAACATTGCCGACGCCATCACTCGCGCCGGTTTCCCCCCGATCCACCTCGCCGAGATCAACTTCCAGGCGCTGTACGAACAACGTATTTCGCAGTTGTCGGCAGCTCAGGAAGGCGTGGCCAACGGCGCGACGCTGAACTAAATCCCGCATATTCCGGAGCCGGGCATGCAAGTAGCCGTTCTCGGCGCCGGTGCGTGGGGCACCGCACTGGCTGGCCATCTGGCCACTCGCCACTCTACGGTGCTCTGGGCGCGCGATCGCGCGCTCATCGAGTCGCTGTCCCAAACGCATGAAAACGAGCGCTATCTGCGCGGCATAACGCTGCCCGCAGTGCTTCAGTACGATCCTGATCTTGCTTCGGCGCTGGCCCACGGCGCGACCGAAGACGCTCTATGCGTGGTCGCAGCGCCGGTCGCGGGCTTGCGCGCGTTATGCCGTAACATGCGTGAACTGGGTATTGTTCCGGCGCATATCGTCTGGTTGTGCAAAGGCTTCGAAGCCGAGACGCAATGCCTGCCGAACGAAGTGGTGTTGGCCGAACTACCGCAGCATGCGAGCAACGGCACGCTTTCCGGACCGAGCTTCGCCCGCGAAGTCGCGCAGGGTTTGCCGGTGGCGCTGACGGTCGCGAGCACATCGACAACGCTCGGCGAGCGCACCGTTGCCGCGTTTCATCACGGTGCCATGCGCATTTATACCGGCGACGACGTGGTTGGCGTGGAAGTGGGTGGCGCGGTGAAGAACGTGCTGGCCATTGCAACCGGCATTGCCGATGGGCTCGGCTTGGGCCTGAACGCCCGGGCCGCGCTGATTACGCGCGGACTGGCCGAGATGTCGCGCCTTGGTGTCGCCTTGGGCGGGCGCGCGGAAACCTTTACGGGCCTGACCGGGCTTGGCGACCTGATTCTCACGGCGACGGGGGATTTGTCGCGCAATCGCACGGTCGGCATGCAGTTGGCGACAGGCCGTTCGCTCACCGACATCCTCGCGGCGCTCGGTCATGTGGCCGAGGGCGTGCGATGCGCGCGTGCCGTGCTGGCGTTGGCGGAGTCTCATGGCATCGACATGCCGATCACGCACGCCGTGTGTCGCGTGCTATTCGACAATGTCGCCCCGCGTGACGCCGTTCACGCGTTGTTGAGCCGCGACGCAAAAGCGGAGTGACGCTTCTCTGGCGCTGGAAAGCGGCGCGGAGACTGTGCGAAGGTTATTCGCCGCCTTCGAAACCTGTCTGACGCCATGCTTCGAACGTCACGACCGCCACCGTATTCGATAAATTCAAACTCCTGTTCCCCGGCCGCATGGGCAAACGCACGCGCCGGTCGTTCGTGAACTGCGTGAGCACCGCGTCCGACAAGCCCCGGGTTTCCGCGCCGAAGACGAACCAGTCACCCGCCTTGAATGTATGCCCGAAAAATGGCGTGGAGCCGCGCGTGGTGAAGGCAAACATGCGGCTTGCGTCGGGCGTTTCCTTTTCGAGGAACGCCTCCCAGTTCGCGTGCACATGCATCTGCGCGTACTCGTGGTAATCGAGGCCGGCGCGGCGCATCTTGGCGTCGTCGAGGGGGAAACCGAGCGGTTCGATCAAATGCAGGCGGGCGCCCGTATTTGCGCATAGCCGGATCACGTTGCCGGTGTTCGGCGGAATTTCAGGTTCGACCAGTACTACATTGAACATAAGCGATAACTCGTGAAAAATTAATCTTGTGGCGTGCGCAGCGCGACGAAGTTGGTGACACGTCGCGCGCCGGCGGCTTTCAACGTAAAGGCCAGCGCGTCGAGCGTGGCGCCGGAGGTCATGACGTCGTCGACGATTGCCACGTGCTGGCCGCGTATGTCGCGCAGCACCGTGAACGCGTTGCCGACGTTTTTGCGCCGCGTATCGAGATCGAGCTTTGCTTGCGGCGCTGTATCTCTGGTGCGCTCGATCAGCGTTGCGTCCGCCAACGAGCCTAGCCGGCGCGCAAGCGGCTTCCCGATCGACCACGCCTCGTTGTAACCGCGCGTCCTCAGGCGCCGTGGCGACAGCGGCACAGGTGCGACGACATCCGGCGCTGCCGCGTTGGTGCCCTCGAAGGCGGCTTGCAACTGGCGCGCAAACTCGTCGGCCGTTGCCAGCCGCGCGTGGAACTTGAGATCGAGCGCGAGTGTATCGAGCGGCGCGTGATAATCGGCCAGCGCGATGGTCGCGTCGAAATGCGGGGGCTCCGCAACACACCGCCTGCAAGGTAAATGCGCGCCACTTTTAACGCCAGCGGATGCAGCCGAGGCCGCGGCAAGAACCGGCACGGGCAATGCACAAACCGGGCATCGTGTGCGTGTCTGGTTCCAATACTGTTCATCGCAGCCGGCACACAACACTTTCTGCGACAAATTGCCACACAATGCGCACTGACTCGGCAACGCGATGTCGCGCATCTGGCCAAGCCGCTGCAGCGCCGTGGCAGAAGCCGCGCGTAGCAAGCCTGGACCGCGTGATGCATCACAAAAACGCAGCTTCATACGTTCGATCCAAAGAATGCCCGGCAGCGCAAAAATCCGCCCCGAGTGAGCGGGCGACCGCGCAGGAGACGCGGCCAGAACCGGCGGGAACCGTTGCACCGTCTGGTTTGGCTGAACGTTTCAGGAATCGACCGAGTATACTTCGCACTCTTAGAAAGTAGGTTGTCATGTCCCCAACTCCTGCCAACGCTGGCCGTCCGGCCTACGATTCGCGCCATCTGCAGCGAATCTTCGACCGTCGCGCCGCGACGTTCGATGACGTCGCGTTCCTGCCGCGCGAGATCGCGCAGCGCATGCGCGAGCGGCTCGACTACATCAAGGTAACGCCTGTGCGCGTGCTCGACGCGGGCTGCGGCATGGGCGCCGACCTGCCGGGCCTGCGTGAGCGTTTCGCCGATGCATCGGTGCTCGGCATGGACTTGTCGGCGGCTATGCTGGCCCGGGCAAACCAGGCCGAGACGGCCGAATCCGAAGCCAACGCTGGGTGGCGGCGATTTCTTCCCGCCACGCTGGGCAAGGCATTCGGGGCGCGCGGCCCGCAACTGGCGCAGGGCGACTTCGCTCACCTCCCATTTGTTTCAAGCGCGTTCGAGATGCTCTGGTCGAATCTCGCGCTGCACTGGAACGCGCGGCCCGACCTCGTATTTCCCGAGTGGGCGCGTGTGCTCAAGGTGAACGGCCTTCTGATGTTCAGCACGCTCGGTCCCGACACATTGAAAGAGCTCAGCGGCGCGTACGCGCAAGCGGAAAAATCACTGGGCCTGGCGCCGCAGCGCCACACCATCGAATTCGTCGATATGCACGATCTCGGCGACATGCTGGTCGAGAGCGGATTCGAGATTCCGGTGATGGATCAGGAGGTGCTGACGATCACGTACAAGTCGCCGGAATCGCTGCTGAAGGACGTGCGCCGCTGGGGTGCTTATCCGCGTGACGCCGCGCCGCAAACGCATGCTCGCGCGTTGCGTGGCGCCCTTCACGCGGCGCTTGAAGCACGCCGCCGCGAAGACGGCACAATCCCGCTGACCTTTGAAGTGATCTATGGGCACGCATGGAAGGCGGTGCCGCGAATGACGGCGGAAGGGCACGGTATTGTGAGGCTCGAAGACATAGGACGAGGCTCAAAACGGAGCAAGTAAACCAGTCAGAAAGGCCTTTCCCACCCCTCGATTGCGCGCGTTGACAAGCATCCAAAAGGATGCGGCAAAAGGGCGCAGAGGCTTGTGCGGCTTGGCTTTGCGGCGTGCACCACCTTGCTTGTGGATGCCGGGCAACGCGCCTATAATGCGTCAGTTTGTCGCCGGGCTGGCATGATTTTGAGTGCATTCCGAGCGATTGGCGGTGGGCAATAGGTGTGCAGGAAGCAAGCAAGAAGCGAGTAACGGCGAGCAAAGGTGAGCAACACGCGGCACGGGTGAGAGAAATCTGACGCGGGAGACGGCGATGCAAGCAACGGATCTGCCGATTGACACCGAACCGGTCGTGAAGGACTGGTTGATCAAACGGAACTGTTCTGTCTCGCCGCGGCAATTCGTGGCGTTCTACGTGTCGCTTGCGCTGTTTTCGTTGCTGATCGCGAGTTTGCTGGTGTGGGCAGGCGCTTGGCTGGTGCTGCCTTTTACGGGTGTCGAGTTGTTGGCGGTCGGTGTCGCGTTCGTCATTTATGCGCGGCATGCTGTCGACTACGAGCGGATCCTGCTGTTTCACGACCGGCTGCTGATCCAGCGGATGGATGCAGAAACGCTCACGCAGATGGAGTTCAATCCGCGCTGGGTGAGAGTCGAACCGGGAGCAACGCCGAGAGATCCGGTGAAGCTGGTGTCGCGAGGTGAGTCGGTGCCGGTCGGGATACATCTGGCTCAGCATCGTCGCAAGCAGTTCGCCGTCGAGTTGCGGATGTGGCTCAGGCGCTGCGGCTGACGGTCTGAAAATGCGCCGGCTGGGCGCATTCAGAATGTCCGGATTGCAGCGCTCGGCAAAAAGGCAAGAAGCATGGAATTACGTAGCAAGCGGCACACGCACTGACACGCGCCGCCGAGTAGATCGTTTCCAGGGGAGGCGATGCATGAGTCGGACGGGTGCCTACGGGGGTCGAGGGTCTGAATGGAAATTTTGGGTAAGGAAGCTATGAAAACAATCAAGCGAGCCCTCTCGGGCGTGCTGGCGTTAAGCGGACTCCTGTTCGCCGGCGCAGCCCTGGCGGTCAGTGACGTTCCCGGCGGTCCTGGAGTGAATGAACTCAACTTCCAGACTCCGGTGACGAAGATCGCCGAGGAGCTCTACAGCCTCCATACGTTCATGCTGATCATCTGCACGGTGATTTTCCTCGGCGTGTTCGGCGTGATGTTCTATTCGGTCCTGATGCACCGCAAGTCGAAGGGACACAAGGCATCCAACTTCCACGAAAGCACTACGGTCGAAATCATCTGGACGATCGTCCCGTTTGTGATCGTCGTGTTGATGGCGCTGCCGGCGACAAAAACCGTGGTCGCGATGAAAGACACCACCAACGCTGACCTGACCGTGAAAGTGACCGGTTATCAGTGGAAGTGGGGCTACGACTATGTGAAGGGACCGGGCGAAGGCATCAACTTCCTGTCCACGCTGTCCACGCCGCGTAGCCAGACGAACGGCCAGACACCGATTGGCGAGCTTTATCTGCAGGAAGTCGATAACCCGCTCGTGGTTCCGGTCGACAAGAAAATCCGCATTATCACCACAGCCAACGACGTCGTGCACTCGTGGTACGTGCCTGCATTCGGCGTGAAACAGGATGCAATCCCAGGCTTCGTGCGCGACACGTGGTTCAAGGCTGAGAAGGTCGGCACGTATCGTGGCTTCTGCACCGAGTTGTGCGGCAAGGAACACGCGTTCATGCCGGTCGTGGTCGAAGTTTTGTCGGCTGACGACTACGCGGCGTGGGTCGATGGCCAGAAGAAGAAAATGGCCGCCAGCGCGGACGATCCGAACAAGACCTACACAATGGACGAACTGAAGGCGCGCGGCGCGCAGGTCTATTCGTCGAATTGCGCGGTCTGCCACCAGCCGACCGGCAAGGGTGCGGGTCAGTTCCCGGCGCTCGATGGCAGCAAGATCGCCAATGGCCCGATCGCGGACCACGTGAGCATCGTGCTGAAGGGCAAGGGCGCGATGCCGAACTGGGGCGCAACGCTCAATGACGTCGAGATCGCTTCGGTGATCACGTACGAACGCAATACGTGGGGCAACCACACCGGCGACATCCTGCAACCCATGCAAGTTGCCGACGCGCGCAACGGCAAGATGCCCGCAGGCGGCGATCATCTGGCGGGCGCAGGCGCTGCGGCCGCTTCGGATGGTGCGGCGAGCGGTGCGGCGGGTGCAGCAGCGGGTGCTTCGGACGCGGCAAGTGCGGCTCCGGCGGCATCTGCGGCGTCGGACGCAGCGGCTCCGGCGGCTTCGTTGCCGGCGAGCGTGTATTTCGAGACGGGCAAGAATGGATTGCCTGCCGACGCCGCCAGCGCGATTCAGGCTGCAGCCGACTACGCGAAAGCGCATCCGGACGCGAAGCTGACGCTGTCAGGCTTCACCGACGCAACCGGCTCCGCCGCGAAGAACGCCGAACTGGCGAAGACACGCGCGCAGGCCGTTCGCGACGCGCTGAAGGCCGCTGGCGTGGCGGAAGACCGCATTATTTTGAAGAAGCCGGAAACGATCACGGGCGGTGCTGACGCGAGAGAAGCACGGCGTGTAGAGATCAGCCCGGCTGCCTGACGGTCGTACCCATTCGGTCAGCTTCCTTCTGAAAGGAAGCTGGCGTAGCGTATGCCCCAAGTGCCGCAGTATTCGTTTTAGGAGATTGTCATGTCTAGCATCGGACACGATGTAACCGCGGGCCACGACCATGGCCACGCTCATGATCACGGTCATGACCACGACGAGCACGCGCACGAACTGCCGTACGGCTGGCGTCGCTGGCTGTTCGCGACGAACCACAAGGACATCGGGACCTTGTACCTGTTGTTCTCGTTCATCATGTTCCTGTCAGGGGGCGTGATGGCGCTGATGATCCGCGCCGAGCTCTTCGAGCCTGGCCTGCAGATCATGCGTCCCGAGTTCTTCAACCAGTTGACCACCATGCACGGCCTGATCATGGTGTTCGGCGCGATCATGCCGGCGTTCGTCGGTTTCGCGAACTGGCAGATTCCGCTGCAGATTGGTGCATCGGACATGGCCTTCGCGCGGATGAACAACTTCAGCTTCTGGCTGTTGCCGGTGGCCGCCATCCTGCTGATCACGTCGTTCTTCGTTCCCGGCGGCGCGACCGCTGCCGGCTGGACGCTGTACGCGCCGCTCTCCACGCAGATGGGCCCGGGCATGGACTTCGCCATTTTCGCGATCCACTTGATGGGTGCGTCGTCGATCATGGGCGGTATCAATATCGTCGTGACCATTCTGAACATGCGCGCGCCCGGCATGACGCTGATGAAGATGCCGATGTTCTGCTGGACCTGGCTGATCACCGCCTACCTGTTGATTGCCGTGATGCCGGTGCTGGCAGGCGCGATCACCATGGTGCTGTTCGATCGCCACTTCGGCACGTCGTTCTTCAATGCAGCAGGTGGCGGCGATCCGGTGATGTACCAGCATATCTTCTGGTTCTTCGGGCATCCTGAGGTGTACATCATGATCTTGCCGGCGTTCGGGATTGTGTCGCAGGTGATCCCGGCGTTCTCGCGCAAGCCTTTGTTCGGCTATAGCTCGATGGTGTACGCCACGTCGTCCATCGCGATTCTCTCGTTCATGGTCTGGGCGCACCACATGTTCGCCACCGGCATGCCGGTGACGGGGCAGCTCTTCTTCATGTACGCGACCATGCTGATCGCGGTACCGACGGGCGTTAAGGTGTTCAACTGGGTCGCCACCATGTGGCGCGGTTCGTTGAGCTTCGAATCACCCATGCTGTTCGCCATCGGCTTCCTGTTCGTGTTCACCATGGGCGGTTTCACGGGGCTGATCCTGTCCATGGCGCCGCTTGATATCCAGATGCACGGGACTTATTACGTGGTGGCGCACTTCCACTACGTGCTGGTCGCGGGGTCGCTGTTCGCGCTCTTCTCCGGGTGGTATTACTGGGCACCGAAGTGGACCGGCTGGATGTACAACGAGACGCGCGGCAAGATCCACTTCTGGGCGTCGATGATTTTCTTCAACATCACCTTCTTCCCGATGCACTTCCTGGGCCTCGCCGGCATGCCGCGTCGTTATGCGGATTACCCGGCGCAGTTCACGGACTTCAACCAGATTGCGACAATTGGCGCGTTTGGTTTCGGTCTGGCGCAGGTGTACTTCCTGTTCGCAGTGGCGTTGCCGACGTATCGCGGCGGTGGTGATCTGGAGAAAGCCGGCGACAAGCCGTGGGACGGCGCCGAAGGTCTGGAATGGACCGTGCCGAGCCCGGCTCCGTTCCACACGTTCGAGCAGCCGCCGCACGTCGAATGAAATACTGGCAGCGTGTCCCGTTGCGTTGATACTGAATCAAACGTGGCAATACGGGACGCGCGCCGCGCAGCACAATGACAGCGAAGCGAATGACTAGCGGAATAAAGCCTGAACGGATGAACCGGAATTCACAGAAGCAACGCACGCCGGCGCAAGTTCGCGCTGGCAACAAGCGGCTTGGCCTGATCCTGCTGGCGGTAGCGGCGGTGTTTTTCCTGGCGGTTGTCGTCGATCAGTACGTGCGATCGAGAGGCTAGGAAAGGTGTCGACGCCCGATGAGATCAAGGAAGATCGCGCGTTCAACCGCTCGATGATGGTCAAGCTGATTGTGGTGGCGGCAGCCATGTTCGGTTTTGGTTTTGCGCTCGTGCCCATGTATCGCGCAATTTGCTCGATTACCGGCATCAACAACCTCGTGCAGCGCGACGTGGGCGCACGGGAAGCGAAGAATACGCAGGTCGACACGAGCCGCAAGATTTCCATCGAATTCGATGCAAACGCGCGCGGCCCGTTGCAGTTCAAGCCGGAACAGAACACGCTGGACGTTCATCCGGGTGAAGTGATGACGGTGATGTACGAGGTGACCAACCAGCAAGCCCGCACGGTTCAGGCGCAAGCCATTCCGAGCTACGCGCCCATGCAGGCCACCGAGTACTTCAAGAAGATAGAGTGCTTTTGCTTCACGCAGCAGACGTTGAAACCGAACGAGACCCGGCGCATGCCTGTGGTGTTCGTGGTGGATCCGAAGTTGCCCAAGGATGTAAAAACGATCACGTTGTCGTACACGTTCTTTGAATTGACCGCGCCTGAGTCGGTGTCGCGAAGCGGTACTTAGTCACGGCGCTTCCGGCAGACACGCGCGGCGAGGTAGTAGATAAGCCGCGGCAAGCGGCGGAGACGTGAGATGGTTGAAACACAAAAGCCGGCGCCGAAGAACAGTTTTCTCCGGTTGCTGAAGGCGGTTTTCTGGTCGTTCTTCGGCGTGCGCCGTCGCAGTGACCTGGAAAGCGATGCTTCGCTGAACCCGCTGCATTTGATCGCGGCCGGGGTGATCGGGGCGGCGCTGTTTATAGTCGTGTTGCTGGTGGTGGTGCGGGCGGTGGTGAAATAACGTCAGTGGCGTTGCTGCAGATTGATCGAGCGGCGGCAGTGGCAGCAAAAAATTCAAGCAACTGGATCGAAGTGGAGAATCAATAATGAGCGGTCAAAACGAAAGCCCATACTATTTCGTCCCGCAGCCGTCGAGACATCCGATCATGGCCGCCACCGGCCTGCTGATCTCGATGGCTTCGCTGGCGTCGTGGGTCAATGGTGAATCTTGGGCGCCGATCACGTTTGTCGTCGGCCTGCTTTGGCTGCTGTACACACTGTGGCACTGGTTCGGCGACTCCATCGGAGAATCCGAAGGCGGGATGTACGGCAAGAACGTAGATCTGTCGTACCGGTGGAGCATGAGCTGGTTCATCTTCTCCGAAGTGATGTTCTTCGCCGCATTCTTCGGTGCGCTGTTCTACGCGCGCCAGATCGCGTTGCATGAATTGGGCAGCCTCGATTACAAGCTGATCTGGCCGGACTTCACCGCCGTATGGCCGAACAACGGTCCTGCCGCGCTGGTCTCGCATTTCCGCTCCATGACGCCGTGGCCGCTGCCGACGATCAACACCGCGCTGCTGCTGAGTTCAGGCGCCACGCTGACGGTCGCTCACCATGCGCTGCGCGAGAATCATCGGAACAAAACGATCATCTGGCTGGGCGCGACCGTGCTGCTCGGTCTGTGTTTCTTGTTTTGCCAAGGCTACGAATATTTTCACGCGTACAACGAGCTGAACCTGACGCTGGCTTCTGGCGTGTACGGTTCCACGTTCTTCTTGCTGACGGGTTTTCACGGTTTCCACGTGTTCCTCGGTGGCACGATGCTCACCGTCGTTCTGGTACGTGTGATTCGCGGGCACTTCACGGCGGAGCATCACTTCGCGTTTGAAGGGGCCGCGTGGTACTGGCACTTCGTGGACGTGGTGTGGCTTGGACTGTACGTGGTCGTCTACTGGCTGTAACTATTCGGATAGCGTCCGGTCTGGCAGGACGGTCTGAATTGGATTGAAACGAAGTGGATTGAAAAAGAAGCAGATTGGCCGGAAGTCGATTGAAAAAGATGCTTTGCAAAGCGCCGCCTCGACATGACTCGGGCGGCGTTTTGCTTTTGAATCCGGCTTGGCGGAATGTTGAGGAACAAATTTCCTGCGCGGTTTTGTCGCAGCGCTGAGTGCGCGTTGGGTGCGCCTTGAGCGCAGCGGCCCGCTAGTATTCAGCGATCCCGGGCGAACCTTCGCGCTGCCGGAAGGCCCAACCCATGCGTAACTCAAGACATGGCTCAGCGTCCGAGCGGAATTCCGGTGGACTGAATCCAGCCCATCCAGTGCGCGAACAGGATGAAGAGGAACAGCGAGATCGACAGCCCGACCCGCATGGCAAGTGACCACACCATTCGCTTGGTCTTGCCCTTGTCGGTCATCATGAAGTACAGCGCCGAACCCAGGCTCGCGATGATGAGAATGAATGCAATGGCAACGAATATGTGCATGAAAACAGCCAGTTGGCCTAAGAAGTTCGATGCTTCGATTATCGCACCGCAGGTAACATGCCGCGTGGGCGTTCAGGTTTTCATCGGTGGAAACGCGGTATGAAAATCCGTTTCTGGCCAGCGCTGATCATCCTGATTGTCATGGCGGTTACCGTGCGGCTGGGCTTCTGGCAACGCGACCGCGCGCATCAGAAAGAGGCGTTGAACGCGCAGATTGTTGCGTTTGAAAACGCGCCCGTGCAACGCGTGGGCGCGACGCCGATTGCGCTGAAGGACATCAATTTTCATCGCGTGCTGGCGCGTGGCACGTTCATGCCTCATCAGGTCGTTTATCTCGACAACCGGCCCTATAACGACCAGCCAGGGTTTTACGTCGTGATGCCGCTCAAGCTCGATGGCGGCGGGGTCGTGCTGGTGAACCGCGGATGGCTGCCGCGGAATCTGGCGGATCGCACAGGCATTGAGCCGTATGACACACCGTCAGGCGTTGTCGAGATTGAAGGCGTTGCCCGGGCGAATGCGTCGCAGGCTTTCGAACTTGGACATGGCGGCTCCGCGGCGCAGCAAAAGATTCGGCAGAATCTCGATGTCGCTGCGTACGCCGCCGAAACGGGTTTGCCGCTGCAACCGTTCGTGATCCAGCAATTGAACAACAGCGGTGACAAGCTGGTGCGCGACTGGCCGGCGCCGACCATGGGCGTGGATACCAACTACGGCTATATGCTGCAGTGGTGGGGCATGGCGCTCGCCGCGCTCGGGTTCGGGCTATACGCGGCGCGGCGCGCGGCGAAGAACGAAGGGAAGAAGGACGGCGACGGGCGGAGCGCACCGGAAACGCTGGATGGGAAGGTTTGATCCAATACGCTTGAGCGCGACGGGTCGGGCCAGTGAAGGGCGACCGTGTGTTCACGTCGGGCGGCCTCAACCGGAAGGAACGGGCTAGCCAAACACCGGGCCCGGCCAGCGGCCACGAAGCAGGCACCTTGAGCTTGAATGATCGCATCGCGCGAAATGAACTACGCGATGCCGCAAACGAATAGAGGCAACATTTTGTCCATGCAAACTCCCCGACCGTCCGCGTCCGCCGTTCACAAGGCGCGTGCCCAGCAGCAGGAACGCAAGCCCGGTTCATGGAACAAGGGGCGCTGGATGCTGATCCTGCTCGCGGCGGTGTGCGCCGCGCCGGTCCTCGCGTCCTACTTTATGTACTACGTGGTCAAGCCGACCGGTGGAACCACGAGCTATGGTGCGTTGGTCGAGCCGCAACGCCCGATTCCGGACCAACTTGTCGTCAAAGACGAGCAAGGCAAACCCATGCCGCTCACCGCCCTAAGCGGCAAATGGCTGATGATCACGGTCAACGGCAGCGACTGCAACGAGCAATGCGTCACACGCCTGTTCTTCATGCGGCAGGTGCGTGTGTTGCAAGGTGCGGAACGCGATCGCGTGGTCAACGTCTGGCTTCGTACCGATGACAAACCGGTGTCGAGCGTGATCCGCGCGGCTTATCCGCAGCCGGACACCCGCATGCTGGTCGCCGACCCCAAGGTGGTGGCGGCGTGGCTGCCGCCGGGCGCGGATTCGCAACTCACCGATCACATCTTTCTGGTCGATCCCAATGGCAATCTCATGATGCGGTTCCCGAAGAATCCGGCGCCGGAGAAGATCAAGGCGGATCTGGCGAAGCTGCTGAAATGGTCGCGGATCGGTTGAAGACGAGTTGAGGACAGTACGCGCATGACTTACGTTTTACAGCTCGGGTTGATCGGCATCTGCATTGCGTTGTTGCCGCTTTCATATGTGTGGGTGAAAGCCGACGACAACAAATTCCGCAAGCTCGTCTGGCTAACCACGTTCCTGACGCTCGACCTCGTGATGTTCGGTGGTTTTACGCGTTTGACCGATTCGGGTCTCGGTTGTCCCGATTGGCCGGGTTGCTACGGCACGTCATCGCCGTTCATTGCGCACGCAGCCATTGCCGCCGCCAACCAGGCGATGCCGACGGGGCCTGTGAGTATCGGCAAAGCGTGGATCGAAATGATCCACCGTTATTTCGCCATGGCGATCGGCGTGTTGATCATCGCGCAGGTTCTGATTGCCTGGACGGCGCGGTTCAAGCGTCGGCCGCTGCACGTGTCGCCCTGGTGGCCGACCGGGATCCTGATGCTGATCGTGGTGCAGGGCGCGTTTGGCGCCTGGACGGTCACCATGAAGCTGCAGCCGGTGATTGTGACCACGCATCTGTTGCTCGGGCTGGCGTTGCTCGGCTCGCTCGGCTGGCTGGCCGCGCGCCAGACGCCAATTCCGGCTATCGATCCCGCCGCCGCCCGCTGGCTGCCCGCGGCGCTCGTCGGATTGTTGCTGCTGGTGGTTCAGATCGCGCTGGGCGGCTGGGTCAGCACCAATTACGCGGTGCTCGCCTGCACGGACTTCCCGCTGTGCAACGGCGCCTGGATTCCGCCGATGAACTTCGAACACGGCTTCCACCTGTGGCGTGCACTCGGCATGACCGGCGACGGCGATGTCATCTCGCAAGACGCGCTCGTCGCGATCCACTGGACCCACAGGACCTTTGCGATTGTCGTCGTGCTATACACGTTATGGCTTGCAGCGAAACTGCGGCGATTTGAGTCGTTGAGAAAACCCGCCAACGGCATCATGATCGTGATCGTCGTGCAGTTCCTGACGGGATTGTCGAACATCCTGCTGCAGTGGCCGCTGCCCATCGCCGTGGCCCACAACGGCGGGGCCGCCATCCTTTTGCTGTTGCTCGTTATGGTAAACTTTCGAATCTCTTCCAGCCGTCCCGGCCACGTTGTGGGGTCGTCTGCCACCGCCCCGCGCGACGCCGTTCCCGCATCACTCCCGCGCCAAGCTCCGTGAGTTTCTATGGACAGCACGACACTGATTTCCCCTTCCGGTAACCGCCTCTCGCAATACATCGCGTTGACCAAACCGCGCGTGACGCAACTCGCGGTTTTCTGCGCGGTCATCGGCATGTTCCTGGCCACGCCGGGCATGGTGCCGTGGACGGTGCTGATCGGCGGAACGGTTGGCATCTGGCTGCTCGCCGGGGCCGCGTTCGCCATCAACTGCCTGATGGAACAAAAGATCGATGCAATGATGCGCCGCACCGCGTGGCGTCCGTCCGCACGCGGCGAGATCACGCCCGCGCAGATCCTGCTGTTTTCAGCGGTGCTCGGCGGTGCAGGCATGTGGACGCTCTACACGTTCACGAATGCGCTGACCATGTGGCTGACAATCGCGACGTTCGTCGGCTATGCGGTGATTTATACGTGCTTGCTGAAACCCGCGACGCCCCAAAACATTGTGATCGGCGGCGCGTCGGGCGCCATGCCGCCGGCGCTTGGCTGGGCAGCCGTCACGGGCCATGTACCCGGCGACGCGTGGATTCTTGTCCTGATCATCTTCGTATGGACACCGCCGCACTTTTGGGCGCTGGCGTTGTACAGGCGGAAAGATTACGAGAACGCCGGCTTGCCGATGCTCCCGAACACGCACGGCGAAAAATACACGCGCCTGCACATCCTGTTGTACACGGTGATTCTGTTTGCCGTGACCATGATGCCGTTTATCTCCGGCATGAGTGGTGTGCTTTATCTCGCGTCGGCCGTTGTGCTCGGCGGCGTTTTCCTTGGTTATGCGTGGAAGATTTATCGTGAATATTCAGATGACCTGGCGCGCAAGACCTTTCGGTTCTCCATCGTGTATTTGTCGCTGCTGTTCGGCGCGCTGCTCGTGGATCATTACGTGCGGACGGTGATCGGTTTATGAAGTTTTCAGTTCGGAGAATCGCTGTCGGTTTGGGACTCGTTTTAGCGGCCGCGCTGCTCGCAGGATGCGATAGCAAACCCGCGTTCACGAATCTCGACATCACGGGCAATACGCAGTTTGGCAGCGATTTTTCGTTGCCCGATACCAGCGGCAAACCGCGCACGCTCGGTGACTTCAAAGGCAAGGCCGTCGTGCTGTTCTTCGGCTATACACATTGCCCGGACGTTTGCCCGACCACGCTCGCTGAACTTTCGCAGGCCCTCCAAAAACTCGGCGATGACGGCAAGCGCGTTCAGGTGCTGATGGTCACCGTCGATCCCGCGCGCGACACAGCGCCGTTGCTAGGTGAATATGTATCGGCGTTCAGCCCGACGTTCATCGGTTTGCGCCCCGCTGATACGGCCGAACTCGTCAAGATCACGAAAGATTTTCGCGTGTATTACGCGCAGGTTCCCGGCAAGACGGCCGGCGAATACACCATGGATCACACGGCCGCGAGCTATGTCTTCGACCCCCAAGGTAAGCTCAGGTTGTTCGCACGCGACGGGCAGGGCGTGGATACGTGGGTACACGATCTGAAGCTGTTGCTCGATTAAGCGGGCGCTTGGTGATCAGTAACACGAAGGCCGTTTCAACTCACGTTGAAACGGCCTTTTTCATGGCTGACCGCTCACGGCGATTGCGGCAAATTCAGTCCCGGTGCGAGTCGCGTGGCGTTGAACTCGATAATGTCGTAGTGCACGAGCCGCTGCTGCGAGAACGGGTCTTCCGCAATGATCGCGTCAAGCCGGTCACGTTCCATGGCCGCTGCCAGAATCACGCCGCCGTCGCGCGGTACTTTAGGCCCCGCCATAATAAACGCGCCTGCGTCGAACTGCCGTGCGAGATAGAGGCGATGGGCGTCGAGCGCGTCGTCGATTTCAGCGAGCGCGCCGGTGTAGCGTAGATGGATGACGTACATGGGCGATTTCAACCGATGAAGAACGGGCCTCAATATTAAGCCCACGCAGTAGCCATTGTGCGCAGGCTTTAAAAGGCGCGGGGCTCGCTCAAGCGCTTTATCCATTCGCGCTGGCCGCTTAGTTCCTCGAAACCAAGCTGCTCGAGTAGAGGAGCAACCGGGGCCGGATTCAGATCGGTCGAGCAGACGATGTGGTCATACCCGGACTCAGTGGCAAACGTCACGCACGCGTTGATCAAACGACGGGCGATGCCACCCCGCCTTACACCGGGTTCCGCGAACAACGCCGAAAGCCGTGCACTCCCGGCTGACTCCCCGATCAGCAGGCTCGCACCCACGCTGACGCCGTCCTGCTCGGCGATCCAGCACCCATTGCGCAGCGGATCGGGTGCGGTCAGATAATCCGCTACGACCGTCGCTGTACGCGTTTCCCGCTCACGTTGCGCTTGCATTCCACCCGGGGCAAGTTGCGCCTCACGCTCGACAATCCAGCCGAAATCACCGGGTCGCGGACCGCGTAGCCGAACGCGCGGCGCTTCGTCGTTCGGCCCAAGCAGGCGCTGGACGCACCCCATCGATGCAAGCAATTGCGCGCGTTCGTCCGGCGTCATTGCGTCCAGCGTCGCCGATACGTCGTCGCGAACGTGCGTGGTTACCGCAGCCAGCGCCATCTCTCCGGCCGTGGTCAATAAAACCTGGTTGCGTCGGGCATCGCCGGAAAATGGATGTCGCTCGATCAAGCCTGCGCCCTCGAATTGCGTCAGCATCCGGCTCAGATAACCGGTATCGAGTCCTAACGTGCGCGAGATATCCGCAGCCGCGCACGTGCCGGCATGCATGACGGCAAACAGCACACGCATTTCAGTCAGCGACAGCGCGCTGTGCTCGACCAACTCATGGGGTGCCCTGACGTGGCACGCATAAAACCATTGGAAGCGGCGCACCGCGTCCGTCAGGCCGTCGTTCGTGAAACTGTCCATACCCGCCTCGCTCTCTCGTTTTTATGCCGTTCACCGTTTCTCCCAGCGAATCGATCGAGTCCATTGTGCCGATAAAAAGCATGACCGTGCACAAGAGCGTTAGCGGCACCTCTTGCGGCTGACCAAGGGCGTCTATAGTGTGTAGACCAGCCGAGTCAAAGTGGGCTGCATTCAAGGGTAATCACTGATACGAAAGCATCTGCGAAATAAATTTGAGATGCGTTCAACCTATTGATAATTAACAACTTTGTTCAATAGTCGGTAATTGATTTCTGAAATTGACTGGTATTATTTTGGTTATATAATGGGCTCGCCAAAGACACCGGTTTTGCGACCATTCTTATGCACATTCGATCTGTGAATCGATCGTCAAAATTGGTCGCAAAGTGTCAATCAAGGTGTCCGGCTGCCATCCTGTCGTTGCGTTCCATGCATCAAGCCTCGCGCCAGAGTCTGTTCACTATCGGATCGGCGAGACGTCGAAACAGGCGTCGCAAAACAACTCCAGGGGCGAAAAGCGCCATCGCGGGGAATCGCTGAAGTCGTTTCATCAGCGAATTCCGGCCTGCTCGCAGCGGGTGCGACGGTCTTTGAGCTTCATCACGCGCGCAGCGCGCACCGCCAGACGCGTCTAACGCACGTCAAGCGGTACGTTTCACGAGAGAGATTCATGCTGAAAGGAAACATCCTGACGACCGACGGCTGGATATACGGCACGGTCGAGTTTGCGAACGGACGGGTGACCGCGCTCGAAGGCGCGCGCGTGGACCCGAAGACCAATGACGCGCCGTATATCCTGCCGGGTTTCGTCGACTGCCACGTGCATGGCGGCGGCGGTGCGGACATCATGGAAGGCGGTGACGCAGCAAGCATCGTTTCGCGCGAGCACGCGAAGCACGGCACTACCAGCATGCTCGCCACCACCATGACCGCTCCACGCGACGAACTCATGGCAGTCGTCGCGGGTCTCGGTGAACAATCCATCCGCCGCGCGCCCGGCGGCGCCCGTGTGCTGGGCGTGCATCTGGAAGGTCCTTATATCAATCCCGGCAAGCTTGGCGCGCAGCCCGATGCGGCCGCAGTCGCCGTCCGGGACGAAGTGCTGAAGTACTTGTCGCTCGCGCCCATCCGCGTGGTCACGATTGCGCCGGAAATCTCCGGGCATATTGAAGTGATCCAGGAAATGGCAGCGCGCGGCGTACGTGTGCAAGTGGGCCATTCGCTCGCGACTTACGACGACGCAGTCAATGCGCTCAAACACGGCGCACGCGGTTTCACGCACTTGTTCAACGCCATGTCGCCGCTGCATCACCGCGATCCGGGCGTGGTCGGTGCCGCGCTCGCGCATGCCGAGTACGCCGAACTGATTCCCGATCTTATACACGTGCATCCCGGTGCGATCCGCGCCGCGCTGCGCGCCATTCCGCGCCTGTACGTGGTGACCGACAGCACCTCGGCGGCCGGTATGCCCGACGGCGAATATCGCCTGGGCAGCCAGCACGTCACGAAGTGCATGGGCGGCGTGCGTCTTGCCGACGGCACGCTCGCCGGCAGCACGCTGACCATGGATCAGGCGCTGCGCAATCTTGTCTCCATCGGCTTGCCGATGGCGGACGTTTCCAATCGCCTGTCACGCTACGCCGCCGATTATCTCGGCCTTGAGGACAGAGGCCGGATCGCGCGTGGCGCGTGGGCGGACCTCGTTGTTTTCGATCGCGAACTTGCGTTGACGGCTACTTATGTAGAAGGTGAATCAATTGTCGAATATGCTTGACGAGGCGCTGGCCTCCGCCGACGTGGTGGTTGCCCAGCTCGCCGATACTTCCCATATCGAAGCACTCGCCGCACGGCTCGCCGAAGAGCCGCGCCACGTTGCGCTGACCGTTGCACGCGGTTCATCGGATCACGCCGCCAGTTACTTCGCAGGCCTGACCATGAGCCGTATCGGCGTGCCGGTCGCTTCGTTGCCCATGTCGGTTGCGACCTTGCAGCAGGCGCCCTTGCGCGTGAAAGGCCAACTGGCTGTCGCGTTCTCGCAGTCCGGCAAGAGTCCTGACCTGATCGGCACAATGCAGGCGTTGCGTGCCGCCGGCGCGCTGACCGTGGCCGCCGTCAACGCGCCCGGTTCGCCGCTCGCCGAAGCGTGTGAATGGAATCTGCCGCTGCTAGCCGGGCCGGAATTGTCGGTGGCGGCGACTAAAAGCTATATCGCGATGTTGTCGCTGTCGGCGATCGTGATTGCGCACGTGCAGAAAGACGTCGAGTTGCTAAGCGCCTTGAAAACGCTGCCCGACGCATTGCGCGCAGCGGGCAAGCTCGACTGGTCGCACGCTGTCGATGAACTGAAAAACGTTGACCGCATGATCGTGATCGGCCGTGGACTCGGTCTCGCGATTGCCCAGGAAGCGGCGCTGAAGTTGAAGGAAACATCGGGCATCCAGGCCGAAGCGTTCTCTAGTGCAGAAGTGCGGCATGGCCCGATGGAGCTCATCGGCGCGGACTATCCGCTGCTGGTGTTCGCACCGCGCGGTCCGGAACAGGCCGGTTTGATCCAGCTTGCCCGCGATATGCGCGCGCGTGGCGCACGCGTGTTGCTCGCCGCGCCCGCCGATATTCCCGAAGCCACGTTGCCGCTGGTCGAGACGGCGCATTTCGCGCTCGATCCGATCGCCGCAATCCTGTCCTTCTATGTGATGGCCGACGCCCTGGCTGCTGCGCGCGGGCGTAATCCCGACGCGCCGCGCCATCTGGCCAAAGTCACCGAAACCCGTTAATCGAGAGTCATCCGATGCGTCGTGCCGAGGAGTCCCTGTTGAATCATTCCCCTGAAAACCCGAACGATTTCGTGTTGCTCGCGCCGTTCACCGGCCCGATGGTGCCGCTCGCCGATGTCCCCGATCCTGTGTTTGCGGACGGCATGTTCGGCGATGGTATTGGCATCGATCCGCTGACAGGTGTGCTGCTTTCACCCTGCGATGGCGTCATCACGCATCTCGCCCGCACACATCACGCTGTGACTTTGCGCACGCCGCAAGGCGCGGAAATCCTGGTGCATATCGGTATCGATACGGTCGAGCTAGCGGGAAAAGGTTTCACGCCGAAGGTCGAGCAGGGCGCGAGCGTGCGTGCCGGCCAGGTGTTGATCGAATTCGACGCCGACTACGTCGCGCAGCACGCGCCAAGCCTCGTTTCCGTGATCGCGATCGCCAATAGCGACGCGTTCGAGGTGGTCGACCGCGCCGGCCGCGGCATGCTGAAAGCGGGCGAAAGCCAGTTGCTCGTGCTGCGCGGCAAAGGCGGCGTGAAAGCGGACGCGGCTCGCAGCGACTCGAATTTCACCGACGAAGCGCGCCGCAACGTGACGCTCGCGCATGCCGGCGGTTTGCACGCGCGGCCTGCCGCACGCGCCCGCGAAGCGGCGCGCGGTTTCGACGCCAAGGTGGAAGTGCGTTTCAACGGTCGTAAAGCGCCGATTGAAAGCGTGGTCGGTTTGCTCGGACTGGGCGCAGGCGAAGGCGCGACGGTCGAATTGCTTGGCGTAGGCGCGCAAGCCGCGGCAGCGGTAGAAGCGGTCGCGGCGGAACTGCTGCGCGAAGCGCATGGTGAAGTGGAAGAGAAACCGGCGCGGTCGCAATCGCCCGCGCCGGTTGCTGTCTCACGTGAGCCCGGCAAGCCACTTGATCCAAATACGATTGCGGGCGTATGCGCATCGCCGGGAATTGCGGTTGGCAAACTCGTGCGCTGGGACAATCAGGACATCGCGCCGCCTGAGCAGGCAACAGGGACATCGGCCGCTGAGAGCCGCTCGCTGGACAAAGCCATTGCAACCATAGACGCGGAACTGGACGAAACCGTCCGTACTGCTTCGCAACGTGGTGCGGTCGGTGAAGCGGGAATTTTCGCGGTGCATCGCGTATTGCTGGAAGACCCCACGCTGCTCGACGCCGCGCGCGATCTGATCAGCCTCGGCAAGAGCGCCGGGTTTGCGTGGCGTGAAGCGATTCGTGCGCAGATCGTGGTGCTGTCGACTATCGAAGACACGTTGCTGGCTGAACGTGCATCGGATCTTCGCGATATCGAAAAGCGCGTGCTGCGCGCGCTCGGTTATACGAACACGGCGGCACGCGAGTTGCCCGACGAAGCCGTGCTCGCCGCCGATGAATTCACCCCCTCCGACCTCTCGTCTCTCGACCGCACGCGCGTAACGGCGCTGGTGATGGCACGCGGCGGCGCGACGTCGCACGCGGCGATCATCGCGCGCCAGATCGGCATTCCGGCCCTGGTCGCGGTGGGCGACGCGCTGCACGCTATTCCCGACGGCACGCAGGTCGTGGTCGATGCATCCGCCGGTCGGCTGGAGCACGCGCCCACCGCACTCGATGTAGAACGCGCGCGCCTCGAGCGCCAGCGTCTCGCGGGTGTGCGCGAGGTGAACCGGCGCACGTCACAGGAAGCGGCAGCGACACACGACGGCCGCACGATTGAAGTCGCGGCGAACATCGCGACACTTGAAGACGCAAAGACTGCCGTCGATAACGGCGCGGACGCGGTCGGCCTCCTGCGCACGGAACTGTTGTTCATTCATCGCCAGACGGCGCCTACGGCGGACGAACATAAAGAAAGCTATCAATCGATCGTGGGCGCGTTGAACGGGCGCACGGCGATTATCCGCACGCTCGACGTGGGCGCGGACAAGGAAGTCGATTACCTCACGCTGCCGCCTGAAACGAACCCGGCGCTGGGCTTGCGCGGCATTCGGCTGGCACAGGTGCGCCCCGATCTCCTCGACGACCAGTTGCGTGGTCTGCTCGCGGTGAAACCGTTCGGTACGGTGCGCATTCTCCTGCCTATGGTCACCGACTCCGGCGAACTCGTGCGCCTGAGAAAGCGCATCGACGAACTCGCGGCGGAAATTGGCCGGACCGATCCCATTCAAGTGGGCGTGATGATCGAAGTGCCGTCGGCGGCGCTGCTGGCCGATCAACTCGCTCGACACGCGGATTTCCTGTCTATCGGCACGAACGATCTCACGCAATACACGCTCGCGATGGACCGTTGCCAGGCCGATCTCGCGGCCCAGGCCGACGGTTTGCATCCTGCGGTGCTGCGCCTGATCAAGGCCGCAACGGACGGCGCGGCGAAACACGGCAAGTGGGTCGGCGTGTGCGGTGCGCTGGCCGGCGATCCGGTCGCCGTGCCCTTGCTCGTGGGCCTTGGCGTGACGGAATTGTCGGTGGATCCGGTTTCGGTTCCCGGCATCAAGGCGCTCGTGCGCAAACTCGATTACCCACTGTGCCGTCAGCGCGCTGAGGACGCCTTGGCGCTCGAATCAGCACAGGCAGTAAGAGCAGCAAGCCGCGAAATCTGGCCGCTGGACTAACACGTCCGTCCGGCAGTCAGCCTTCGCGTTTATTAGTAAAAAAAGCTTCGATCGACAACCTGTTGCACCAACACGATCAACGACAAGACACTTATCTCTGGAGAACCTGATGGACGCTAACCTGTTTGCGAGAATGCAGCGTCTCGGCCGCGCGCTGATGCTGCCGATCGCCGTGCTACCGGTGGCCGGGCTGCTATTACGCCTCGGCCAGCCGGATGTCTTCAACATCAAGATGATCGCCGATGCTGGCGATACGATCTTTACAAACCTGCCACTCTTGTTCGCCATCGGCGTGGCGGTTGGTTTTGCGAAGGACAATAACGGTACGGCCGGTCTGGCGGGCGCGATCGGTTACCTGATCGAAATCGCAGTGATGAAGGACATCAACGACAAGCTCAACATGGGCGTGCTGTCGGGGATCGTTGCAGGTTGCGTGGCCGGGTTCCTCTACAACAAGTACAAAGACATCAAGTTGCCTGAATACCTCGCGTTCTTCGGAGGGAAACGCTTCGTGCCGATTGTCACGGGGGTGACCTGTCTGGTGATCGGGATTGTCCTGGGCTATGTCTGGGCACCGGTCCAGGCGGCTATCGATGCAGCCGGCGGCTGGCTGACCGGCGCAGGCGCACTGGGCGTGTTCGTGTTCGGCGTGCTGAACCGGATCCTGCTCGTGACGGGTCTGCACCACATCATCAACTCGCTTGCATGGTTCGTGTTCGGTTCGTACACGCCCCCGGGCGGCGGCGCGGCGGTGACGGGCGACTTGCATCGCTTCTTTGCCGGCGATAAAACCGCAGGCGGCTTCATGACGGGTTTCTTCCCGGTCATGATGTTCGGCTTGCCGGCAGCGTGTCTGGCCATGTTCCATGAAGCACCGAAGGAACGCCGCGCCATGGTTGGCGGCTTGCTCTTCTCGATGGCCCTGACCGCGTTCCTGACGGGCGTGACCGAGCCGATCGAATACACCTTCATGTTCCTCGCACCGGCGCTGTACGCGATCCACGCGGTGCTGACGGGCTTGTCGCTTGCCATCTGCTCGGCGTTGGGTATTCACCTGGGCTTCACGTTCTCGGCTGGTGCTATCGACTATGTGCTGAACTACGGTCTCTCGCAGCGCGGCTGGCTGGCGATTCCGGTGGGCATTGTCTACGCCGTGGTCTATTACGGGCTGTTCCGCTTCTTCATCCGCAAGTTCAACATGGCAACGCCAGGCCGTGAGCCTGCTACGACCGACGCAGAAGTCGACTCGTATGACAACACGGGCTTCGTTTCCCCGACAGCCGGTGCTACCGTGCCGCGCGCCGTGCGTTACATCGCGGCTTTGGGCGGTGCGTCGAACCTGACGCTCGTCGATGCTTGCACGACCCGTCTGCGTCTTTCGGTGGTGGATTCGGCGAAGGTGTCGGAACCCGAGTTGAAGGCAATTGGCGCACGCGGCGTGTTGAAACGCGGTGCGACGAGTGTGCAGGTCATCATTGGACCGGAAGCCGATCTCATCTCCGATGAAATCCGCACCGAACTCGAACGTACATCCGCAGGCGGCGCAACCCGGGCTTCGTCCGCTCCGGCTGCTGCTGTGCCCCTGGCCGCAGTTCCTGCAGGTGAGCAAGGCCCGCTCGATCCGGACCCGGTGCGCTGGCTCGCCGTGTTTGGTGGCGCGACCAACGTGGCATCGCTCGATGCCGTCGCAGCGACGCGCCTGCGCGTAGTGGTTCGCGATCCGTCGTCGGTGGATCGTCAACGGTTGTCGTCGCTTGACGTAGCTTGGGTGTCGGCCGATACGTTCCACATTGTTGTGGGCAACGCGGCGGATCGTTATGCCCGCACGCTGGCAACGCGCTTGTCGGCTACGGGTGGCGGAGCGTCGCCGATGCCGGCGTAACTTCTTAGCGCGTAGTTCGCGGCCGGGTTTTTTGATCGCTCGGTCGCCGGTTTGAAATTTCCTTTTGATTTACTTTTAAGACCCGGCATGACGAAAGTCATGATCCGGGTCTATTATTTGTATCTCAAACAATAAGTAAACCTAATTAATTACTCATTTGCAACGAGTTCTACAGTCGTTTCCGTTTCATCAAGCATCGCGCGCAGAAAAATTGGCAATCGATACCATCGTTACCAGTCGATTAATAAAGATAACTAATTAAATAATGTAGCGAAACCAATTCACCTAACGTTTCCGTTTTCCCATCAGGAGTCGTTCATGAAAAGAAAGATCGTCATCTGGACCATGTTCATGCTTGCGGCCGGAGCGGCCCATGCCGCTAATTTCAATACCCAATGCAATTATTCGCACACGCTTCCCGATGACCCTATTGTTTATCCAGGGAAAGCGGGGGAGGCGATGGTGCACGATTTTTTCGGTAATACAAACACGAATGCGTCCAGTACCT
Organism: Burkholderia sp. S171; assembly: GCF_009766085.1. Lineage (GTDB taxonomy): Bacteria > Pseudomonadota > Gammaproteobacteria > Burkholderiales > Burkholderiaceae > Caballeronia. The sequence continues at coordinate 122,100 of NZ_LMUF01000035.1, forward strand.
ACGATTCGCTGAACAGCAACAAAGCCACGACCTGCGATTCGAATGCCGACCGATCGGCTTACTGGGCCCCGCAATTGAAACGAGCGTCCGGGGTCATCAATGCGACGTATGAGAAGACCTACTATAAGGACGATCAACATGTGGCTTCTTATCCCATCAACGCTATTCCGTTGGGACTCCAGATGCTGGCCGGAGATCACATGGGGAAAGGGCCCAATCCCCATGTCAATTTCCTGTGCCTGGGCAGTGGCAATTACACCACGACAATGCCAACCAGCTGTCCGTCCAATAGCGCCAGCGGCGGTGACCCGTCGGAACTGGATATCTCCGTGCATTTTCCGGATTGCTGGGATGGTGTGAACCTGGTGCCGAATCTCGGAAGCGGCCGGGAGAATCGGATGAAGGGGTTGATGAAAGCGGCTAAGGGCAAGCTCAACGTGGCGTATCGGAACTCCGATGGCACATGTCCCTCTGGTTATCCGGTCAAGATTCCTGAGCTTCAGTTGAACATCTCATATCCGCTTGGGGCCGATCCTGACTTGACCACCGCGCAGTTGTCACTCGATCCAATATTCCAGAACGGTCAATGGGTGCCGCAATGGGGCAGCATGTACACGGCTCACGGAGATTTCATCAACGCGTGGCACGCGGAAAGCATGCAATTTATTGTCGACTCGTGCATGAACAAGCCGAGCACGCCGGGCTCAACGTGCGGCAAGAACATTCCAACCTATTACTCTGCGGCAAGTGCAGACGTTCGACTGACCGGCAGCGGATCAACTGAGGCCACAGGCGCGACGCTTGTCTCAGATCCCGGCGACGTGATCTTCATTAAATTTCCGACACCCGCCAATCTTGACGACTACGTCTACGCCAGTTCGTACCTTCAGACGCTCGCCGGCAACGTGAGCGATACCAGCACAATCACGCTGGATCTCTACGCGGCATCGACCGATTGGGACGATACGACGAAGCTGCCGAGCGCGGCATCGTGCACGACGCAAAAGATTGGCGGTATCTATCTTAATAACGCGCAGCAAGTCAGAAACAACGACATCTCCTCGTACGTTGCGTCACAAAAAGCGGCGGCGGCCACGCAAATCGGGATCTGCGTTCGCAATGCCACAGGGAAAACTGTGCAGTTCTCGTCGCGCGATGGTTCGTGGACGCCAGGGCTGTACTTGAAGTAATCGCTTGGTCTCGCCGCGCGATCCACGCGGCGAGAAAAACCTCGATCACAGGTCGGAACCAATCCCCGCCGAATGTTGTTCATCTCGTTTTTATCGATAAAATCCAATTGTCTTGATAATTTGAAATCAATCGTAGCGATAAATTAACTATTAATATGCGGCAACAGGACGCATCGAATACACACAAAACATTTTTCGAGAAAGTTGGATTAAGTGAACCCTTGAAATCGCGCTACCCTTCTCCCGAGACTGATTAAAAGTCTAAACGTAATATCTCAAAAACGTTGAAATCGGGCAAGGTATGAAACAAAAATCCGGGTCGGGGTTTTGCAAGCCGTTAGCAATTTTCCCTGCTCTTCTGCTGTCGGGCTGTGGTCAGATGGATCTTCTCGATCCTAAAGGCAGCATCGGACTGGCTGAGAAGAATCTCATTCTTACATCCACGTACGCCATGCTGATCGTGGTGGTGCCGGTGATCTTCCTGACGCTGTTGTTTGCGTGGAAGTATCGGCAATCGAATACGTCGGCTGAATATTTACCCAAGTGGGCTCACTCTACCAAGATAGAAATCGTGATCTGGCTCGTCCCGAGTCTGATCATTTTATATCTGGGTATATTGACGTACAAAAGCACGCACGCGCTTGATCCTTATAAGCCGCTCGTGTCAGACGTCAAACCAATTAATGTCGAAGTGGTCGCGCTCGACTGGAAATGGTTATTCATTTATCCGGATCTGGGTATTGCAACGGTAAACCGGATCGAGTTTCCGGTCGGTACGCCGGTGAACTTCAAGATCACGTCGGATTCCGTGATGAACTCATTTTTCATCCCGCAACTGGGTGGGCAAATTTACGCAATGGCCGGCATGCAGACCAAACTGCATTTGATCGCCGACGAGGCGGGTGACTACGCCGGCATCTCCGCGAATTTCAGTGGTCAAGGCTTCTCGGACATGAAATTCCGCGCCGTTGCGACTACGCCCGAGGAGTTTGCGGCCTGGGTCGCGAAGGTGAAGTCATCGCCGAGTCAGCTCGACGGCGTGAACTACGCGGCGGTTGCGTTGCCGACCGAAAAGCATCCGGTCCAGTACTTCTCCAAGGTCGACGCGAATCTGTTTCAGAGCATCGTCGCGAAATATAACAACGGGCATGCTCGCAACATACCCGACCCGATCTGCCGCACGAAGGGATAAGCCATGTTTGGAAATCTGTTGGGAAAATTAACGCTAGCGGACATACCGTTCGATCAGCCGATCATCATGGGCGCGGCAGCGTTCATGGCGCTCATTGTGCTGGCCGTGGTCGTCGGGCTGACGTGGTTCAAGAAGTGGGGCTATCTGTGGAGTGAATGGCTGACTTCGGTCGATCACAAGAAGATTGGCGTGATGTATATCGTGGTGGCGGTGTTAATGCTGCTGCGCGGTTTTGTCGATGCGCTCATGATGCGCACGCAACTCGCGCTCGCTTATAACGGGCCGGGATTTCTGCCGCCCGAGCATTACAACCAGGTCTTCACGGCGCACGGCGTCATCATGATTTTCTTCATGGCGATGGCGTTCATGATCGGCTTGATGAACATTGTCGTGCCGCTGCAAATTGGCGCACGCGATGTCGCGTTTCCGTTCATCAACTCGCTGAGTTTCTGGATGACCGCGCTTGCCGCCATCCTGATCAATATCTCGCTGGTGATCGGGGACTTCGCGCAAACCGGCTGGCTCGCATATCCGCCGTTGTCGGAGCTGCAATTCAGTCCGGGGGTGGGTGTCGACTACTATTTATGGAGTCTGCAGCTGTCCGGCATAGGAACGTTGCTGACTGGCGTCAACTTCTTCGTGACCATCATCAAGATGCGCGCGCCGGGCATGACGCTCATGAAGATGCCGGTGTTCACCTGGACGTCGCTGTGCTCGAACGTGCTGATTCTCGCCACGTTCCCGATCCTGACCGCAACGCTCGCGTTGCTGGCGCTCGACCGTTACCTCGGCATGCATTTCTTCACGAACGACGGTGGCGGCAACGCCATGCTTTACCTGAACCTGATCTGGGCATGGGGACACCCGGAGGTGTACATCCTGGTGCTGCCGGCGTTCGGCATCTACTCGGAAGTCGTGGCTACGTTCGCGAAAAAGCCGTTGTTCGGCTACAAGACGATGGTCTACGCCACGTGCTCGATCATGGTGCTGTCGCTGCTCGTCTGGCTGCATCACTTCTTCACCATGGGTTCCGGCGCGAACGTGAATGCGTTTTTCGGGATCATGACGATGATCATCGCCATTCCGACCGGCGTGAAGATCTTCAACTGGCTGTTCACCATCTATAAGGGGCGGCTAGAGTTGTCGTCGCCGGTGTTGTGGACAATCGGCTTCATGATCACGTTCACCGTTGGCGGCATGACGGGCGTGTTGCTGGCCGTGCCGGGCGCGGACTTCGTGCTGCACAACAGCTTGTTCCTGATCGCTCACTTCCATAACGCGATTATCGGCGGCGTGGTGTTCGGATATCTTGCCGGCTTCACGTACTGGTTCCCGAAGGCGTTCGGTTTCAAGCTGAACGAAACGCTCGGCAAGTGCGCGTTCTGGTGCTGGTTCGTCGGTTTCTGGACAGCGTTCATGCCGCTGTACGTGCTCGGTTTCATGGGCGCGACGCGTCGCATGAATCACTACGACACGCCGGGCTGGCAGCCGTACATGATTATCGCGTTGATTGGCGCGTTGATCATTCTCGTGGGCGTGGTGTTCCAGATCGCTCAGGTTGTTGTCAGCGTCGTGAAACGGAATTCGCCGGCGTACAAAGACGTCACGGGTGACCCGTGGAACGGCCGAACCCTCGAATGGGCGACCAGTTCGCCGCCGCCTGTCTATAACTTCGCGGTCGTGCCGGTGGTCCATGAACTCGACGCGTTTGCACACATGAAGGAACGCGGCCGCACACGCCACGCTGTTGAGGATTATCGCGACATCCACATGCCGCGCAACACGAGCGCGGGTCTGTTCGTTGGCTTGTTCAGCCTGGCGATCGGTTTTGCGCTGGTCTGGCACATCTGGTGGCTCGCCATCGCGGGGCTGGTGGGCGTGGTCGTCACGCTGATCCTTCGTAGCTACAACAACGACATCGACTACACCATTTCCGCTGAAACCGTCGCTGGCCTGGACGGCACGCCGACGCCAGCGCGGACGCGGGACCTGCAGGAGGCACTGTAATGCTGCAAAAGACTATCCCACTCGATCTACCGGGATCGCACGATGACCACGGCGCGTCGAATACCGTGCTGGGGTTCTGGGTGTACCTGATGACCGACTGCATTATTTTTGCGTCGTTATTCGCAGTGTTCGCGGTCATGGGCCATCAGTTCGCCGACGGCCCTTCCGGCAAGGACGTGTTCGAGCTTCCCGGGGTCATGCTGGAAACGGCCATCCTGTTGCTGAGCAGTATCACGTTCGGCTTCGGCATGCTGGCCGCTCACAAGGGCAAGTCGACCGCGCTGCTGGCATGGCTCGGCGTGACGTTCGTGCTGGGCGCGGTGTTTATCGTGCTGGAAATCCACGAGTTCAGCCTGCTGATCGCGCAGGGTTACGGACCTGATCGAAGCGCGTTTTTATCTGCGTTCTTCACGCTGGTCGCAACGCACGGCTTGCACGTTACCGTTGGCCTGATCTGGATGGCGGTCCTGGCGGTGCAGGTAATCGGCAACAAGAAAGTTACCCAACGCGATCTGACGCGCCTCACGTGTCTCAGCCTTTTTTGGCACTTTCTGGACATCTTGTGGATTTGCGTCTTTACCTTTGTTTATCTGACGAGCGTCGTATAAATGGCAAACGCACATTCAATCGATACCGGCGCGGGCCACGGCAGCGTGCGCTCGTATGTCATCGGCTTCGTCCTGTCGGTCGTGCTAACGGCCGCGGCTTTTGGACTGGTCATGCAACAAGCGTTGGGGCCGACAGAATCGATCATCGCCATCGCGGTGCTCGCGTTCATTCAAATCCTCGTGCACCTGGTGTTTTTCCTGCATATGAACACGTCTTCATCGCAGCGATGGAACCTGCTTTCGCTTGGATTCGCCGTGCTGGTGGCGGTGATTCTGATCGGCGGAACGTTGTGGGTACTCCATAACGTCGGTGCACACATGATGTCGCGCTAGGTCGCAGACGTTCTGCCGACTGGACGCTGAGCGGCGCCAGAGGGAAACCTCTGGCGCCGCTTTTTATTGGCGCGTGTCGGTAGGCGTCGGGGCACATCGCGCACACGCAAATCAAGCGGGCAAAGAAAAGCCCGCCGTCTTTCGACGGCGGGCTTTGAAGTCTTCTCTACACGCCGCTCATTCAGCGTTCATGCACAGCTAAAAGCTCAAGCGTATTCGTGCAGCGCCGTGCGCATTTTCTTCATTGCGCTGGCTTCGATCTGGCGAATCCGTTCCGCCGACACGCCAAATTCGTCAGCAAGTTCATGCAACGTCTTGCCGCCCGAGCCGTCGTCTTCCACTTCGAGCCAGCGCGCCTGAACGATCCGGCGGCTGCGTTCGTCGAGCGATTCGAGCGCGGTCGACAACCCTTCGCTTTGCAGCTTGTCGAACTGACGCGATGCAAGCACGTTGGTCGGCTCATTGTGCGAATCCGCCAGATAAGCGATAGGCGCATAAGACTCTTCGCCGTCGTCAATCTGACCTTCCAGCGCGATGTCGCCGCCGGAAAGACGCGTTTCCATTTCCGAGACTTCCTCGCGCTTCACATTCAGCTCTTTCGCCAGGCTATCGACCTCGTCCGGCGTAAATGCGTTGTGCCCGGTCTTGTGGCTGCGAAGGTTGAAAAACAGCTTGCGCTGCGCCTTCGTGGTCGCCACTTTCACCGTGCGCCAGTTGCGCAGGATGTACTCATGAATTTCAGCCTTGATCCAGTGCATGGCATACGACACCAGCCGCACGTTCTGTTGCGGATCGAAGCGTTTCACGGCTTTCATCAAGCCGATATTGCCTTCCTGAATCAGGTCGGCGTGGGGCAGCCCATAACCCAGATAATTGCGGGCAATCGATACCACCAGGCGCAGGTGCGACAGCACGAGCTGACGCGCGGCATCGAGGTTGTCGTTGTCACGGAATTCGGTGGCGTACTGACGTTCTTCCGACGGCGTTAGCATCGGAATCCGGTTGACAGCCGAAATGTAGGCGTCGATGTTGCCGATCTGGCCGGTCAACATGGACGACTGCGCAAACGTCAGCGCACCTGCCGAAGCGGCCTTGGCCGGCGCCGAGTGTCCAGTATTCGGGAGGGTCATCGCATTGGTCACGCTGGTGTGCTCCTTATCAACAAAAAACCCGATGAAAAACCGGGTCTAGCAGGATATTAGCACTCTGCTATTTCGAGTGCTAAAGATTAGAGGGGCCTTGTGTGTCCAAGTTCCCATACGCTATTAGAATCTTCGCTCCAATAGCTACTAAGTGCTTTCCCGTAGTATTGCACGCCGCGAAACGCTTTCGTCGTCAAACTTACCGAAAGAAATTTGCAAGATTTCGCATGATTTACCCGTCAATCTGGATTTTACGAAACTTAATTCCGCGTTTTCGGCATTCAGCAGAACTCTTCTGAGCACCTTTTTAAGACCGTCTCTAAAATGGCGACTTGCTGCGTTTGCAGCGAGCCTGTCTTGTGAGAATCCAGCTCCGGAGTATTCATGCAGAAGAAAAAAAGTGTCTGGCAAAAGCGCTCTTTCTACGGTGCCCTGGTCGGTGCGCTGGTCTTGGCTTCGGCCACTGCCCACGCCGATCAGTTCGGCTTGCAGATCGCTGGCGGGGTTGCCGACCATGACGTCCGAAAGGCGGATGTCGGCGTAGTCTGGGACCCCAACTGGACCTGGTGGGAAATCGGCGGTTTCCACTTTACGGTTGTGGGCGAAGCGCACGTGGCCTACTGGGATATTCGCGAAAGTCAGGCCTCGAATCCGGGCATCTGGGAATTCGGCCTCACGCCGATGTTCCGTTTCATCAAAAGTGCGGGATGGTTTCGGCCCTACGTGGAAGCGGGCGTAGGTGTACGCCTCTTGTCGCACGTTCGCGAGACCGAGACGCGGACCTTCTCTTCAGCCTTTCAGTTTGCCGACGTCGTGGGCGTGGGCGCTCAATTCGGCGCGCATCAAAACTACCAGGCGGGCTTCCGGTTTCAGCATTTATCCAACGGCGGTATCGAACACCCTAATCCTGGTATAAATTTCAGCCAGATATATTTGCAATACAACTTCTGACGGGGACCGCGTCCATCGGTTCCTCAAGCGTGAGAGGAATCGAAAGATGCCGGCACAACCCATCGATACGCCCATCGAGGCAATCCGTGAACTCGAGCGGGACCGTTTCCGCGCGATGGTCGACGGTGACGGCGAATTGCTGGACGCGCTGCTGGCGGAGAACGCCAGCTACGTCCATACCAATGGCAAGCGCGAGACGAAACGTCAGTTCATAGACGCGATCACGGCGGGGCGCCGGCGGTATCGGCAGATCGAGATTCAGTCGCAGGACGTGATGCCGGGCGGACGAGACACGTGGATCGTGTTTGGGCGCGCGTTGCTCGAGATGGAGTCGAAAAACGGCGCTTTGTTGTTCCCGATCGCGTACACGGCCATCCACATTCAGGTCGATGGGCAATGGCAGTTGCTCGCGATGCAGGCAACACGCGTGGCGCTGGATTAGCACCGGTTCGACGCCGTTCGGTCGGGCGTCGCGGTTCGGCCGGCGGTTCGGCGCCTTGTGAGCGCCGGCCGCCATGTCGATACCGGTCGTGTTTTATCGCCTGCTTCGCAAATTTCTGCTGCACGTTGACCGGGAAGCGGTAGCTAACTGGATCAACGCGCGTCACTTGTTTCTACTACTCACTTACTGCTCGTTGCTGGAAAGCCGCGGCCGCTTACGCTGCGACGGCTTCGCTTTCCACTTCCTTGCGCCCGGCCCAACGCACGCGATTGACCGCGCTGACGATGGCATTGGCGACTGCCTGAACCGCGTTCGCATGCACCGCGACGCCAAACCGCATCGCCTGATCGCCGATCCGGCAGCCGATGAACACCGCCGTTTCACCCTTGGCGGTAGCCGCGGTTTCAAACGATGTCACCTCAATCGCGACACCCGCCGCGCTAGCTACCGCCGCAGCAACGGCTTGCGCATGCGCTTCGTCGGCAACCGTGGAATCCGGCAGCTTCACGCGGTGTCCATCGAAGTGCAGGGTCGAGGCATCCGCCCGCGACGCCGGCCCGTGTGCGTCGAAGTATTCGCGCTTGAACAACGCGCAAATGGCTTCGCCGGAGACTTCCGCGCCGGAGGCGTCGGCGACTGTCTGCACGGCATGGCTGAATTCGATCTGCACGCGGCGCGGCGGCGTGAAGCCCAGCCCACGTTCGAGCAGATAGGTCGCGCCGCCTTTGCCCGACTGGCTGTTCACGCGGATCACGGCGTCGTAGCTGCGGCCGAGATCGGCCGGATCGATGGGGAGATACGGCACGTCCCATACCGTGTCCGCTTTGCGCTGGGCAAAACCCTTCCGGATGGCGTCCTGATGCGAGCCCGAGAAGGCCGTGAACACGAGATCGCCGGCATACGGGTGGCGCGGGTGCACGGGAATCTGGTTGCAGCGCTCGACCACGCGGCGCACGCCGTCGATATCCGAAAAATCCAGACCGGGGTCGATACCCTGCGTGTACAAATTCATCGCGAGCGTGACAAGATCCACGTTACCCGTGCGCTCGCCGTTGCCAAAGAGGCATCCTTCCACGCGATCGGCGCCGGCGAGGATCGCGAGTTCCGCGGCGGCGACTGCCGTGCCGCGATCGTTATGCGGATGCACGGAGAGCACGATGCTGTCCCGGTAACTCATGTTGCGATCCATCCACTCGATCTGATCGGCGAAGACATTCGGCATGGCCGCTTCCACGGTGGCCGGCAAATTCACAATCATCTTGTGGTCGGGCGTGGGGCGCCACATTTGCGCGACGGCGTCGCAGACTTCGCGGGCAAACGAAAGCTCGGTCATGCTGAATGTTTCCGGCGAATACTGATAGATCCAGTGCGTGCCGGGACGCGCAGCGGCGCACTCCTTGATGATGCGCGTGCCTTCAACGGCGAGCGCCTTGGTTTCTTCCTTGGATTGCGCGAAGACGATCTTGCGAAATGACGGTGAGATCGCGTTGTACAGGTGCACGATCACCCGGGGGGCACCTTCCACTGCTTCAAACGTCCGCTCGATGAGTTCGCGACGCGACTGCACGAGCACTTCAATGGTGACATCGGCGGGAATGCGATTTTCCACGATCAACTTGCGCACGAAGTCGAAATCCGTCTGCGATGCCGACGGAAAGCCCACTTCGATTTCCTTGAAACCTACCGCTACCAGCATCTCGAAGAATTCGAGCTTGGCGTCAATGCTCATCGGGTCGATCAGCGCCTGGTTGCCGTCACGAAGATCGGTGCTCATCCAGATGGGCGCGCGCTCGATCGTGCGAGTGGGCCATCGGCGGCCGTTGAGGTTGACCTGGGGGAAAGGGCGGTATTTCTCGGAAGGATTGCGCATCATCATCGTGGGCCTCGGCTGAACGCGTTGTACGCGTGAAAGCGCAGTCGTTGCGAGGAGGAAGTGTGGCCGGCGGCTTGCCGGCATCGTTCCGATGCGCGCTGGACAGGTTCGCGATGTCCCATGGCGTGGATGACGCCGGTGACGAACGTGAACGATGCAAATGCAGCGTGCATGTGATCCTCGCGTTTTCGTGCCGTGGATGAACGGACGAAAGCAGACGACTACGGGTGATAAAAGGGAGCTGCGAAAGGGGTAATACGAGACTGCGGGAGGGACCGCGCGCGGAACGCGCGGCGCCACGTTTAGCGACTTACGCTAGACGTAGCGATAGGGGCCGCGCTAGGCGACCCAGAGTAATTCGAAGGGAGGGGAATTGGGTAAAGCTCATTTCTGCACATTAGCGCAGGGCGCGCGCTTTTGTCAACAGAGACGGTTTCTCGACTGAAGAATGCTTTATCAAATACCTTCGCGCCTCACGATGTCCGCAATCAACTCTGCCTGACGGGCGAGTGCGGGCGGAATAGGGGCTTCGCCGCGCAGCACGGTTTCAATCCACCGGGCCGTGGTCGCGGCATCCAGAGCCTCGGGCAACGCCACCACGGGTGCATCCGGCGAGGAGCGCTCCGCCGATATCAGCGTTTCTGTGTGGCCGTCATGGAACCAGTCCACCTGCACTTGCCGGCGCGTGTCCGCGACCGCTTCACCCTCTGTTCCGCGTGCGAGCAAGGCGCCGCCGGCGGCTGCATCGGGATGCTCGGTGAACAGTCCCGTCAGGCTCTCGCGATACTCCGGATGGGTGTAGTTCACCAGCCGCAAACCGGGCTGCGCGAACGGCTGCAGGATCTTCACCAGCGTATGTGTGGAATTTCTCACGCCCATGATCCGCCGGATCGCGAGCAGGCGCGCGAGCTTGGGCGCGAGCACGGTGATCGGCGCGAACGCCAGCCTGCGGGAGGCGAGGTTGTCCTCGATTTCATCGTGGGAAGTGGATTCCGGAATGCCCAGCTCGGCGAAAATCGCGGCGCTCGTGACGCGGCCAGGATCGGTCGTTACGCCATGCACGAGCACCGGCACGCCTTCCCGCGCGAGCAGCAACGCCAGCAGCGGGGTGAGGTTCGGCTGCTTGCGCGCGCCGTTGTAAGTGGGGATGGAGACGGGCCGCGCGTGGTCGCGGCCGTTCTGGATATGCAACGGTTCGAACGAACGATGTGCGGCCGCCAGCATCGCGGCCAGTTCTGCAGCCGTCTCGCCTTTCACCCGATACGCGAGCAACACGGCGCCGAGTTCGAGATCGGTGACGCGGTTGTCGAGCATCGCTTCATAGAGCGCGTACGTGTCCTCGCGGGTCAGCGCTCGCGCGCCGTTTGGCCCGCGGCCGATTTCCTTGATGAAACGGGCGCACGGGAAAGGGGTTGTGTCGGTCATTGATTGGTCTGAGCGGGCGGTTTGCATACTCAGCTGAGTCGCCTCGTACACGATCGGCCGCTTCAATTCTGGAAATACAGGAATCACATTCAGTACCGCATTTGCGCCGGGCTTGCAAGTCGCCGGACGGTTCAGCCGATGGTTTTCCGGGCGCTCGCCTGCTCATTTTGCCGATGATCACGGGCTTGGGACCACCCACGAGAATCGCGGATTGGGCGGCGTGCTTCTGCGTGCTCCTGTGCGCTTTGCCACGCGATGCCCCGGGCTCATAGGCCGTTCGGCCGAATCGCGATGCGCAACCGCGCACGTTAAACTTGAGGTTCAGGTCGATGCTTCAATACTTTATCAATCAGGAGAGAACGCAATGAGTCACGTATTTGCTCCGGCGCCCGCGGTCGCGGTGCCTGTCGTCGGTTCCAGCGACCAGTTTCCCGTTCGCCGGATTTATTGCGTCGGCCGGAACTACGAGGCGCACGCCCGCGAGATGGGGCATGACCCCGATCGTGAACCGCCGTTTTTCTTCAGTAAGCCCACCGACGCCGTGCTCTATGTCGCGCCGGGTGCGACCGGCGAATTCCCGTATCCGTCGCAGTCGAAGAACGTCCACTTCGAGATGGAACTCGTGGCCGCAATCGGCAAGCAAGGCAAGGACATTCCCGCGGACAAAGCGCTCGATTACGTCTACGGCTATGCGCTCGGTCTCGACATGACGCGCCGCGACCTGCAAGCCGAAGCGAAGAAGCTAGGCCGTCCATGGGACACGGCCAAGGGCTTCGATCACTCAGCGCCGCTCGGTCCGATTCATCCCGTCGCGAAGGTCGGGCACCTGGAAAAAAGCGCGATCTGGCTCACCGTCAATGGCGAAGAGAAGCAGCGATCCGACATCTCGCAACTGATCTGGTCCGTGGGCGACACGATCGCCTACTTGTCCACGCTATTCGAGTTGTTCCCCGGCGACCTGATCTTCACGGGCACGCCTGAAGGCGTCGGCGCCATTCAAAAGGGCGACCTGATGAAGGGCGGTGTCGACGGAATCGGAGAGTTCTCCGTGCGCGTGGTCTGACTATAAAAGCGGAGGGGATCCATGAAGCTTTACAGCTATTTTCGTAGCTCGGCGGCGTATCGCGTTCGCATCGCGCTGAATCTCAAAGGGCTTGCCTATGAGTACGCGCCGATCCATCTTCTGCGCGACGGCGGGCAACAACTGAAGCCGGATTATCGGGAGCTGAACCCGGACGGCATCGTGCCCACGTTTATCGATGGTGACGACGTACTCACGCAGTCGCTTGCGATCATCGAATATCTGGAAGAGACGCATCCCGAGCCGCCGTTATTGCCGGGTACGCCACTGGATCGCGCGTTCATCCGTTCGGTTGCGCTTCAGATTGCGTGCGAGATCCATCCTGTCGACAACCTGCGTGTGCTGAAGTATCTGAAGCACACGCTGAAGGTCGGCGATGAAGCGAAAGACACGTGGTACCGGCACTGGCTCGAATCGGGTTTCGAGTCGCTTGAAAAGCGGCTCGCGAACGACTCGCGCGTGGGCAAGCTGTGTTTCGGCGATACCCCCACGCTCGCGGATCTGTGCCTCGTGCCGCAAGTGTTCAATGCGCGGCGCTTTAATCTCGATATGAGCCGTTATCCGACGATCGAACGTATCGCCGATCACGCGGGGCAAATCGATGCGTTCGCGCGTGCCGCGCCTGGGCAACAACCGGACGCGGAATGACGACAGCCGTTTTTCTATCCGGCGCCGGGCTTGGCGCAAGTCTGATTATCGCGATTGGTGCTCAAAACGCTTTTGTGTTGCGGCAAGGCTTGAAACGGCGGCACGTGGGCCTGGTCGTTTTTATCTGCGCGCTGATCGACGTATTGCTGATCGGCTTGGGTATTGGCGGGATGGGGGCGTTGATTGCGCGAGCGCCGGTGCTGCTTGGCGTGATTCGATGGGCGGGAGCGGTGTTCCTGTTCCTCTACGGTTTGCGGGCTTTTCACGCGGCGTGGAAGGGGCCGGGGCATTTACACACCGAGAACGGCGAGTCACAGACAGCGTTGAGCGCGGTTACAACGGTGCTCGCTTTATCGCTGCTGAATCCGCACGTTTATCTCGATACCGTCGTGCTGCTCGGCGGCATTGGTGCACGGTACGGGTGGCCGGGGAACGCATGGTTTGCCGCAGGGGCAATGTGTTCGTCGATCATCTGGTTCACCGGGCTCGGGTTCGGTGCTCGCCTGCTCCAGCCGCTGTTCGAGAAAGATATCTCGTGGAGAGTGCTCGATGTGATCGTGGGGATTGTGATGTGGTGGATTGCTGCGGCGCTGATCGTGTCCCGGTAGGACGTGTGACGGGCGCGACCGCGGTCTGGCTATTGGCTGAGCGCCAGGCCGCGGTGCCGGTTTAGCTTCCGAGCAATGCGTCTGCAAATTCGTCGGCGCTGAATGGCTGCAAGTCTTCGACTTTCTCGCCCACGCCAATGAAGTAGACCGGAATCGGCCGTTGCCGCGCGATTGCCGCGAGAATGCCGCCCTTCGCAGTGCCATCGAGCTTGGTCACGATCAAACCCGTCAAGCCGAGCGCATCGTCGAAAGACTTCACTTGGGCGAGCGCGTTTTGACCCGTGTTTGCATCGATGACCAGCAGCACCTCGTGCGGTGCGTCGGGCTGCGCCTTTGCAATCACGCGCTTCACCTTGCGCAGTTCTTCCATCAGGTGAAGCTGGGTCGGGAGGCGGCCCGCCGTGTCGGCCATCATCACGTCGATCTTGCGGGCACGCGCGGCGCCGACCGCATCGAAGATCACGGCGGCAGCATCGCCGCTCTCTTGCGATACCACCGTCACGTTGTTGCGTTGCCCCCAAACCGTGAGCTGTTCGCGAGCCGCAGCACGGAAGGTATCGCCGGCGGCGAGCAGCACGGATTGATCGAAGCGCTGCAAATGCTTGGCCAGCTTGCCAATGCTCGTAGTCTTGCCCGCGCCGTTCACGCCGGCGATCATCATCACGAGCGGTTGGGCGCGGCCGAGCATCAACGACTTCTCAAGCGGCCGCAGCAGGTCCGCGAGCAGCGAACGTAGTGCGGCCTTGACCTGCATCGAATCGGTGAGACGTTCGCTGCGCACTTTTTCACGCAACGCTTCAAGCAGATATTCGGTGGCATCGACACCCGCATCCGACATCAGCAATGCGGTTTCGAGTTCCTCATACAAATCTTCATCGATCTTCGCGCCGATGAAAATCCCCGTCAGGCCCGAACTGGTCTTCGATAGCCCCGTTTTCAGGCGCGTGAGCCACGTACGCTTCGCGCCCGCTTCGGGTTCCGGCGGCGGCACGATCTCGACGGTTTCTGCCGGCGCCTTCCATTGCGACGCCGTGCGGCCTTGCCAGTAGGGTTTGCCTTCTGGCGTGGTGGATGCGGCGGGGCTGGCTGGCTGGACAACCGTGGCCGGCTGCGCTGGCGTAACCGGCGTCGTAGCGTGCGGCAGCGAAGCGCTTGATGCGGACGGGGTTGTGCCGGCAGACGCTCCGCTATCGATCGAAGAATCTGAGGCATGAGGCGCGCTCTGAGCCGAATCCGCCGATGAAACTGAAACCGATCCCGAACGCGATCCGCCAAGGTTAGCCGGACGCGCCGACGGGTCAAGCGATTCCACAGGCGCGCTGGATGCCCCGTTTTCAGCCGTGAACCTCGTCCCACTTGCCGGTGCATCCGGCATCCGCGGCGCACCAGCAGCCAACACCGGCCCGCGTGATTGCGTTTCCGACGCCCGATCCGCCGCCGCAGCGCCTTCCCGCGCGGTTTCCAACGGCTGCGCCGGCGTCACCGGTGTAGTCGCGTGCCGGAGCCCTTCAGCGCCATCAGAATGCGCTTCGGCAACGTCTTCGGCTTCGTTTTCCTCGGGCGCATCGGCATCAATATCGGTGTCGGTCGATTTGCCTATTAATCGTTTGAAAAAGCTGAACATGGTCTGCAGTGGTGGGGGTGGCGCGTTCTATCGATGCCGTCGCAACCGCGTTCCTGCGTCGAACGAGCGCAGAACGCAAACAATGCGCAAACGCAAAGGTGGCGATGGCTACGATGCCGCGAAAGACCGCCGGAAACAGCGGGAAGAGCCGGGCGTGTGTGCGAAAAAAGCGAAAGCAGCCTATTTTATCAGCCGGCACCGATCGTAGCGCCCGGCCCGATGGCGACCGATGACGAACCCCTGCATCGGGCGCGGCGGGGCTGTGGTAACGTGCCCGCATCGGCGACACGCGAATTGTCGCAAACCGATCACGTTCTCAACCGACCCGCGCGGGTCATCCCGCCGCCTCCACTTACGCCCCACGCACGTCCATGTCCCGTTCCTCGATCACCCGCGCATTAGAGCGAAATCCCGAGCGAAATCGCGAACGCAACGCCGAGCGCACCGCGGAACGCGCTCCGAAAGTCCGTGAAGCTGCGCCATCGCGCGGCGGCAAGGCAAATTCAATCCGAATTATTGGTGGCGACTGGAAGCGCACGCCGCTGCCCGTTCTGAGCCTGGACGGCCTGCGTCCGACGCCCGACCGGGTTCGTGAGACGCTGTTCAACTGGCTCGGCCAATCGCTCGATGGTAAACGTTGCCTCGACCTCTTCGCCGGCAGCGGCGCGTTAGGCTTCGAAGCGGCGTCGCGCGGTGCGCTCCGCGTGCTCATGGTGGAACGCAGCGGTCGCGCAGTGGCGCAACTGAAAGCGAACCAGACGCGCCTGGCCGCGAAAAACATCGAAATCGTGGAAGCGGACGCGCTGCGGCTCGTCGCGGGCCTCGCGCCGAATTCTTTCGATGTCGTGTTCCTCGATCCCCCTTTCGGCGACACCGCCATGCTCCAGCGCGCCATTGAGCTGGCCGTGCCGCTGGTGTCGGCGGGCGGCGCGCTGTACATCGAATCGGGTGAACCCGTCGATATTGCACAAACGCCTGCGTTGTCCGGATGGGCGATTACCCGCGAAGGCAAGGCTGGCGCGGTCCGCTATCATTTGCTGCGGCGCGAAAATGAGGAATAATGCGCGTTCCCAAATGTCTGCCGGGCGATGTTCGGCCGACCGTGGACGAGGCGTGATGGACTTGGCAGATGGCAAGGTATCGGAGACGTTTTCCGGTCTTGTCGATGCCGACGGCGGCCCAATCTGTAGCGAAAGACATACCAGAAGAAGTATCAGAAGAGGAGATGCGCCATGGTTGTAGCCGTTTATCCCGGAACGTTCGACCCGCTCACGCGCGGTCACGAAGACCTCGTGCGACGTGCATCGAGTATTTTCGATACGCTGGTCGTCGGAGTGGCAGATAGCCGGAACAAGAAGCCGTTCTTCAGTTTGGCGGAACGGCTGGATATTGCACACGATGTGCTGGGGCATTATCCGAACGTGCAGGTGATGAGCTTCAAGGGGCTACTGAAGGATTTCGTGCGCAAGAACAACGCTCGCGTGATCGTGCGGGGCCTGCGTGCCGTCTCCGACTTCGAATACGAATTCCAGATGGCGGGCATGAACCGTTATTTGCTGCCTGACGTCGAAACGATGTTCATGACGCCATCGGATCAATATCAATTCATCTCGGGCACGATCGTGCGCGAGATCGCGCAACTCGGCGGCGATGTCAGCAAGTTTGTTTTCCCATCGGTGGAAAAGCGCTTGCAGGACAAGGTCGGTCCGATCGCGCAAGACCCAACGGTGCCGTGAGCGTTCCAGGCGCTCACTAACGCGCGCTCTCATTCAGAGTCGCGCGGGCACTGCAAAAGCCGGCTGAGAGGCCGGGCGAAGAGAGTAAAGCATGGCCCTGTTCATTACCGACGAGTGCATCAACTGCGACGTGTGCGAGCCCGAGTGCCCGAACGACGCCATCTCGATGGGTGTCGACATCTACGTGATCGACCCGAATAAGTGCACCGAATGCGTCGGCCACTACGACGAACCGCAATGCCAGCAAGTGTGTCCGGTGGATTGCATTCCACGCGACCCGGCGCACGAGGAAAACGCCATCCAGCTGATGGCGAAATATCACGTGTTGATGAAAGCGAAGGGCGCTTGATTTAACGCCAAGCGTCAGGTTAAGCCTCCAGCGCCCTTGGCGTGCGTGCCCTCAGAGCAGCGCGCGCAGTCCTGCCAGCAACGTGTCGCAGTCGGCATCGGTGCCGATCGTGATGCGTAAATGCTGATCGATTCGCGGCAGCTTGAAATGCCGCACGAAAATTTCTTTCTCCTTCAAGCGCGCGGCCAGCATGGCGGCATCGTGTTCCGGATGACGCGCCAATACGAAGTTCGCAGCCGACGGCACCACATCGAATCCTAACGCCTGCAAGTCCGCCGTCAGCCGATCGCGGCTGGCGATCACCTTCGCGCAAGTTTCGCGAAACCAGTCGTCGTCTTCAACAGCCGCGATCGCTGCGGCTTGCGCCAACCGGTCGAGCGGATACGAGTTGAAACTGTCCTTCACGCGCGTCAGTGCCTCGATCAACGCTTCGTGTCCGAGCGCAAATCCCACCCGCATACCGGCGAGCGAACGCGCCTTCGATAACGTCTGCACGACCAGCAAATTCGGATTTTCATCGATAAGCGTCACCGCCGATTCCGCGCCGAAATCCACATACGCCTCGTCGATGACGACAACCGAATCAGGATTCGCCGCGAGCAGCACCTTGATCTCGGCGAGCGGCAGCGCGCGCCCAGTCGGCGCGTTCGGATTGGGGAGCAGCACGCCACCATTGGGCGCGCGATAGTCGTCCACATCAATACCGAAATCCGCGTTGAGCGGCACTACGTCGACCGCTACGCCGTATAACTGCGCGTACACAGGATAAAAGCTGTACGTGACGTCCGGAAAACGGATGGGCTTGTCGTGCTTGAGGAGCGCCTGGAACGTGTGTGCGAGAACCTCGTCCGAGCCATTGCCGACAAACACCTGGCTCTCGCGCAGGCCGTGATGCTGCGCGAGGGCCGCGCGCAACGCATGCGCTGTGGAATCGGGATATTTGCGGAGCGAGTCACCGTCCTCGCCGAGTTCGCGCCGGATCGCCTCGATCACGCGCGGTGAGGGCGGATAGGGGTTCTCGTTCGTGTTGAGCTTCACGGGACGCGCTAGCGCGGGTTGTTCGCCCGGCACATACGGCGTCAGCTTATTGACGATATCGCTCCAGAAACGGCTCAAGGTTCGCTCCTTAATTTGTCCCTTACTTGTCCTTTCGGGACGGGGTGCTACGAGTTCTCTATGGCGCGTTGCGATGCAGGTTCATCATTGCACGCTCCATCTCGTCGTTGATCGCGAACGGCATGACGGCGAGGGCGCGTTCAATCGATGCATCGATCACGTCCTGTTCTTCACGGCGCGGCGGTTTCAGCACAAAATTTGCCACATCCGGTTTCGCACCGGCACGCGAGGCTTCGGGAATGAGATCACGCGGATGCCCGATGCCAATCCTCAACCGCCAATAGTGCTGCACCGACAAATGCGCGGAAATGTCCTTCAGACCATTGTGCCCACCACTGCCGCCGCCAAGCTTCAGCTTCACGGTACCGGGCGGCAAGTCCAGTTCATCGTGTGCAACAAGAATCTCGTCCGGCAGGATCTTGAAGAATTGCGCCACGGCCACGACCGATTGCCCTGACCGGTTCATGAAGGTCTGCGGCTCGAGCAGATGAATCTCCTGGCCATTCAGCCGGCCGCGACCATAGTGACCGTGAAACCGGCGCTCGTCACGCAGCGATGCACCGGCGTCGCGCGCCAGTTGATCGACGAACCAGAAGCCGGCGTTGTGGCGGGTCGCGGTGTATTCGGCGCCCGGATTACCGAGCCCGACGATCAGTTTGATCATGTTCAATCTTGGCGGCGTAGCAACGTCAACCGCACCAGAAAAAGGCCAAAAAAAACCCGCCGGAGCAGAGCAACGGCGGGTCACTTCGTCCGCTTTGGGCGGACCCTAGGCGGACTCAAGCGGAGGTTTCAGCCAGACTTATGCAGCCGGCTTGTCGCCTGCAGCCGGAGCAGCAGCGCCACCCGAAGCAGCTTCGTCGGACACGACAGCAGCCGGGATAGTCGCCGAAGCGATCACCGGGTTTTCTGCGTCGAGGTGAGCGACCAGCGCCACGCCCTTCGGCAAAACGATGTCCTTCACGTGCAGCGTGTGACCGGCTTCAATCTTCGCCAGATCGAGTTCGACGAATTCCGGCAGGTCAGCCGGAAGACATTCGATTTCGACTTCATTCAGAACGTGCGAGATAACCGCGCCGCCGATCTTCACAGCAGGATTCGTTTCTTGATTCAAGAAGTGCACCGGTACCTTGGTGTGCAGCTTCTTCGTCGAATCAACACGTTGGAAGTCAACGTGCAGAACCATTTGCTTGAACGGATGGTATTGCACGTCGCGCAGCAGAACCTGTTGCGACTTGCCAGCGATTTCCAGGTCAAGAATCGACGAATGGAACACTTCTTTCTTCAGCGCGTGCCAAAGTGCGTTGTGATCGAGCTCAACAGCTTGAGCTTCAGCATTTGCGCCATATACGATACCCGGGGTCTTGCCCGAGTTACGCAGGCGGCGGCTCGCACCCGTACCTTGCAGATTGCGCTCAAAAGCGACTACTTTCATGATTCAACTCCATAATCTGCCCGCGACCAGGCAGTGAAAACGGGGCTGTCCGCGTGTTCGCGTTCAGCCCCAGAGCAACGGTTCAGGCCTTCGTTCGCCTGAACCGATTACGCGATTCAGCAGAGTTTTGACCCTCCGCTAAACCGCAAATACTTTTTAACCTTCCGCGAACAGCGACATCACCGAGTCGCCGCGACGGATCCGCGAGAACGTTTCAGCCAGCAATCCCGCGCTCGACAGAATACGAACCTTGGTACAGGCACGCGCTTCTTCGGAGAGGGGGATGGTGTCGGTCACGACGAGTTCGTCGAGTTCCGACGCTGCGATCCGCTCGCCTGCGCCGCCCGACAAAACCGGGTGCGTGGCATACGCGAACACTCGCGTCGCGCCGCGTTCCTTCAAAACCTGTGCTGCTTTGCAGAGCGTGCCGGCGGTGTCGACCATGTCGTCCATGATCACGCACGTGCGGCCTTCCACTTCACCAATGATGTTCATCACTTCAGCGACGTTCGCCTTCGGGCGACGCTTGTCGATGATCGCGAGATCGGTGTTCAGTTGCTTCGCCAACGCCCGGGCGCGGATCACACCGCCCACATCCGGCGACACCACCAGCAAGTTCTCGTAGTTCTGCTTGCGCAGATCGCCGAGCAGCACGGGGGTGGCGTAGATGTTGTCGACCGGGATGTCGAAGAAACCTTGAATCTGGTCGGCGTGGAGGTCCATGGTGATGACACGGTCCACACCGGCAATTTCCAGCATGTTCGCCACGACTTTCGCCGAGATGGCAACGCGAGCCGAACGTGGCCGGCGATCCTGACGGGCATAACCGAAGTACGGGATGGCTGCAGTGATCCGGCCAGCAGATGCGCGCTTGAGCGCATCGACCATGATCATGAGTTCCATCAGCGTATCGTTGGTCGGCGCGCAGGTTGACTGCAGCACGAACACGTCTTTGCCGCGCACGTTTTCCTGGATCTCGACCATGATTTCGCCGTCGGAAAAACGGCTGACCATTGCTTTGCCAAGAGGAATTCCAAGGATTTTGACGACTTCCTGTGCAAGCGCGGGATTCGCGTTGCCAGTGAATACCATCAGGCCGTCACTGCTCATCGTGCACCTGTTTCTTGGCTGGGGCGAGAGGAAAAACGCGAGAAATTATGGCAGGGGAAGAAGGATTCGAACCTTCGCATGCTGGAATCAAAATCCAGTGCCTTAACCAACTTGGCGACTCCCCTACACTAACTTTGAGTCCTGCCGGGTAGTGTAGGACAAACCCGGCGAAACAAAACTTTACGACGCGAAAGCAAAGAGAGGATGCGAATCCAGACTTTCGGTCACTGTACTTTTCCAGCTTGCCGGGAGTTTGGCTTGCGCCATCTCAGCTTCGGCTTTGCTACGAAAAGCGGCAAACACGCTCGCTCCAGATCCGGTCATTCGCGCAGGTGAAAGATTCGAAAACCACTCAATCACCTTAGCTACTTCCGCGTACTTCTCAACCACAACTGCCTGCATATCATTTCGGCCGAAGCTGTCAGGCCAATCTGCGTCAGAACTATGTTGTGCAAGGAAGTCCGTAATTGTGAGGACTTTTGAGTCCCTTGTCAACGCTTTCTCCGAGAAAATCGCAGCAGTTGGAACATGCACCGCAGGAGTCACCACCAGGAAGAAGCGCGTCGGTAAATCGACCACCTGCAGCGCCTCGCCCACGCCTTCGGCAAAAGCATTGCGCCCAAAGACGAAAAACGGCACATCGGCGCCAAGTTTCAACGCCAGGTCCTGCAACGCTTGTCGCGACAAATCCACGCCCCACAATCGATTCAGGGCCAGCAGCGTGGTCGCGGCGTCAGAGCTGCCACCGCCGAGACCGGCGCCCATGGGCAGTATTTTATCAATTTCTATGTCGACGCCAAGGGGACTGCCCGTTGTCGACTGCAGCAGACGCGCAGCACGGACAACAAGGTCATCCGCTTCCGGCACGCGCGGAACATCGGTTTTACGCGCGATCACGCCGTCGTCACGACGGGTGAAGTGCAGCCGGTCGCCCCAGTCGAGTAACTGGAACACCGTCTGCAACGCGTGATAGCCGTCCGGGCGGCGCCCGGTGATGTGCAAAAACAGATTGAGCTTGGCCGGCGCGAGACAGTCGCGAAGGGAAACATCGGCCAGCGGACCCGCTTGACCCGGCGACGAACGCGATAAAGATGACTGCATGCGATTGAACTAAGCGTTACTGGTCGAGGACGAGCTTGATGTCGAGCGGAGGTTCGGCACGCGACAGATTCAGGCGTTTCACGCCGGTTGCAGGCGCGTCGGCGTAGGCCACGTAGTCGATGGTCCAGCCGTCCTGCTTGATTTCCTTCAGGCGGCCGTTTTCCGACGACGAATCCATGGTCGTGCGTGCTCGCGACGTTGGCGCGGGCGATGGCTGCAGCCAGTACCGCAAGCCTTCCACAGGCAGCGCGAAGCCGAGCGTGGTGCCCATGAGGTCGGAGACGTTATCGGCGGTCTGCGGATCGCGGTTCGGTAGTTCGAGCGTGGCCGAAGACGGCGACGACGTCACGATAGCCAGCGTTTGCCCAAGCGGATTGCGCAATTGCAGGGTGACGGTGTCGCCGGTTTCCTGCCAGTCGAAGTTGCCGTACGCGTTGCGCTGCTGGCCGTTCTGGTCGTTGTACTGCACCGCGAACCGGCCGTGATAAGCGCGGCTGGTCTGTGCGGTCACCGCGGTTGCTGCATTTGAGGTTGTCGGCACGCGCGGTTTGATCGCGCACCCCGACACCACCACCACACCCGCTGCCATCAGCGCCAGTGCGCCGCGACGTGCGCGCTGACCGGTCAGGAAATTCGTTGCAATCAAGTTCAAAGGTCGTTCACCTGGAATCGTTTGAGCGTTTTCAACAATGTGTCGTTGCCGGGTTCGAGCTTTTGCGCCTGGCGCCATGTATTACGCGCCTGGTCCTGCTGCCCTGACTTCCACTGCACTTCGCCAAGATGAGCGCCAATTTCAGCGTTCGGCTGCAGGTCATAGGCTTTCTTCAGGATGCTGGCCGCTTCCATGGAATTGCCCATCCGATACTTCGCCCAGCCGAGGCTGTCCATGATGAACGCGTCGTTTGGCGCAAGCGACACCGCCTTCTCGATCAGCTTTTCCGCTTCGTCCAGCCGCTCGTTGCGATCGACGAGCGAATAGCCGAGCGCGTTATACGCCTGCGCATTGTCCGGCTGCTCTTTCATCAGGTTGCGCAACTGCGTTTCCATGGTGTCGTAATGGCCGTTCTTCTCGGCTGCCATGGCGTAGTCGTAGGAAATGTCCGGGTCATCGGGGAACGCCGCCGATGCCTTCGCTAACGCCGCTTCCGCCTCCGGATAACGCTGCGCCTGGAACAGCATGGCGGCGTCCGTGCGCGCGAGCAGCGCCAGGTCGCGGGGATCCGATGTCTGCAGGCTGCCCAGCAACTGGCGCGCTTCGTCGACCTTGCCGTGCGAGGCGAGGATCTGCGCGCGCGTGACCTGTGCCGGCAGATACTGCTGGCTCGCGCGCGGAATCTTGTCGAGCCACTGGTTCGCGGCCACGTCGTCTTTCTTCTCCAGCGACAACTGCGCGAGGTAGATATAAGCCTGTCCCGGATCAGCGCCCGGCGTGCTTTCAGCCGCCGCCGCGTACTGTTTCAGGTAATCCTGCGCCTTGTCCGGCTGTTTCTTCTGAATGTTGATCAGCGCGAGCGCCATCAGCGGCGTCAAATCTTTCGCGTCGTTCTTGCGCATGATTTCGAACTGCTTCTGGGCGTCGTCGAGACGATCCGCCGACAAATACAGTTGCGCCAGCGCAAGCCGTGCGTCGTGCGACTTCGGATCCTTCTCAAGGTATTTCTCGAACGAAGCAATACCTTCATTGCGTTCGTTCGGCCCCATGCGCGCAAGCGTCAACGCGGCAGGCAAGTAGTCGGGCTTCAATTTCAGCGCTTGTTCAAGCGATGCCTTCGCGCCCGGCTGGTCGTCGGCGGCAATTTCCTGCCGGGCAAGCGCCAGTTGCGTTTCCGGCCGGTCCAGATCGTTCTTGACCAGATCCTTCAACACATTCAACCCGCCTACGCGATTCGGTCCGCGAGAGAGCAGGATCTGCAGCGAAAGGATCGCGTCGCCACGCTGCTCCGCCGGTACTTTCGCGAGCTCGGTGGTGAGGATCGGCTTGGCGTCGTCAGGTTTGCCGGAGAGGATCAGCAGCGACGCGCTCAACTGCGCCGCGCGTTCCGAATTCGGTGAAAACTGCTGCCAAAGCTGGACGGCCGTCAGCGCGTCGTTGGGACTTTGTGCGGCAATTGCAATCTCGGTCGCACGCTGCGCGAAGCGTGGATCGTGCGTATCGCGCGCGAGGGCGAGATACGTCTGATAGGCGGGCGCTGCCTGATTGCGTTGCAACGCGACTTCGGCCGCGAGCACCTGGAACACAATCTGGCTGGACGCGGCCACATTCGGCAAGTCCTGTACTTCCTTGCCCGTGGGCGGCGCGGTGATCAGGTCCGCGGCACTGATGGCGGATTGATCGTCGTCAGGCGAGGGAGCTTGCGCGGGGCTTTGCGCATAGGCAGGCGCAAGCGCAAACGCGGCCACCGCGAGCGCCACTGCGGCCGCGAGCTTGCTTGAGTAGACCGGCTTACCGCGTGCGGCGCTCGTTTGAGCGGTCGCTGCACGCTGCTTCGAAAACAACTTTACGAAGGACAAGTTCATGGAAATCCGATCAATGTTTCAGTCGATTGTAACGCGCTCGCTACAATACGCGCACATCCCACAGCAAGTTACAGACCAGTAAAACATGCCAGAGTTGCCGGAAGTCGAAGTAACCCGACGCGGGATCGAACCGTTCGTTACCGGACGCCGGGTTGAGCGTGTCGATGTCCGTACGCCGGCGCTGCGCTGGCCGATTCCGCCGCATCTCGCGAAGACGATGAAAGCGCTGAAAATCGACAAGGTCGAGCGACGCGGCAAGTACCTGTTGTTCGAAACCGCCGAAGGCTGGCTGATTGTGCATCTGGGCATGACAGGGACGCTGCGCGTTCTCCGTAACGTGCCACGTCCGCCAGATGCGGCGAAGCATGATCATATCGACTTGATCTTCGATGAATTCATTTTGCGCTTTCGCGATCCGCGGCGCTTTGGCGCGGTGCTCTGGCATGCGCGCGCGGACGGCGACGTGCTCGACCATCCGCTGCTGGCGGGTCTGGGCGTAGAGCCATTCACTGCCGAATTTTCCGGCGCGTTGATGTACCGGCAGACGCGCGGGCGCAAGGTGTCCGTCAAGCAGGCCTTGCTCGCGGGCACGATGGTGGTCGGCGTGGGCAACATCTATGCGTCCGAGAGCCTGTTTCGTGCGGGTATCCGGCCGACGGTCGCCGCCGGGCGCGTCTCGCTCGTGCGCTACGATCTCCTCGCCGACGCCGTGCGTACGACGCTTGCCGCGGCCATCGAAAAGGGCGGCAGCACGTTGCGCGATTTCGTGGGCAGCAATGGCGAGTCAGGCTATTTCCAGCTCGATTATTTCGTCTATGATCGCGCCGGATTGCCATGCCATGTTTGCGGAACGGCCATCAAACAAATCGTGCAAGGCCAACGATCCACGTACTTCTGCCCGCGCTGCCAGCGCTAGCTCCATGCTCCAGCTTACCGACTTCTCCACGCGCCTGATCGCGTGGCAACGTGTTCACGGCCGCCACGACCTGCCGTGGCAAAACACGCGCGATGCCTACCGGATCTGGTTG
Source organism: Burkholderia sp. S171 (assembly GCF_009766085.1). Lineage (GTDB taxonomy): Bacteria > Pseudomonadota > Gammaproteobacteria > Burkholderiales > Burkholderiaceae > Caballeronia. The sequence continues at coordinate 147,616 of NZ_LMUF01000035.1, forward strand.
TCCGAAATCATGTTGCAGCAGACGCAGGTGGCGACGGTGATCCCGTACTACGCGCGTTTTCTCGACCGTTTCCCCGATGTGAACGCGCTCGCCTTCGCCCCGATCGACGACGTCATGGCGCTCTGGGCCGGCCTCGGCTACTACTCGCGCGCGCGAAATCTGCATCGATGCGCGTTTGTGGTGGCGACAGAGCATGGCAGCGAGTTTCCCCGCGGCGTCGATGCGTTGGCTGAACTGCCGGGAATTGGGCGATCGACGGCGGCCGCCATTGCGTCGTTCGCGTTTGGCGCGCGCGCGACGATTCTCGATGGCAACGTTAAGCGAGTGCTCGCGCGGGTGTTTGGTATCGAAGGATTTCCGGGCGAAAAGCGCGTCGAAAACACGATGTGGACACTGGCCGAATCGCTGCTTCCCGACGCCGCTCACAAGGACGAAGTTACCGCTTATACGCAGGGTTTGATGGATCTCGGCGCGACGCTGTGCGTGCGTGGCAAGCCGGATTGCGCGCGTTGTCCGTTTGCCCCCGATTGCGTGGCGAATGTGACCGGGCGGCAAAAGGAATTGCCCACATCCCGCCCGAAAAAGACCGTGCCGACTCGCAAGACCTGGATGCTGGTGTTGCAGGATGGCGATAGCGTCCTGCTTGAAAAGCGTCCGCCGACGGGCATCTGGGGCGGTCTATGGAGCTTGCCGCAAGCCGCTGATGAAGAAGCACTCGCGGCGGTTTCGCATAGCTTCGGCGGGTCGGGAGAGCTTCAGCGGCTCACGTCTTTCACGCATACGTTCACGCATTTCAAACTGGATATCGAGCCGCGTCTCGGGCAGGCGAACGGCGTGTCCGATGCTGCCGATAACCAGACCGTGTGGGCGCCGCTTGCGAATATCGATGCGTACGGCGTACCCGCGCCCGTGCGCAAACTGCTTGATGCACTGCAGGGCTCGCTGATTTGATAGGGCGGGACGCTCAAGCCTGAAGCAACGTCAAAGCAGTTGATGCTGCTGCATATAGTGATGCACGACATCGATTCGCGCGGCCGCGTCTTCAAGTTCCATCAGCTTTTGCCGGGCGCGCATGGGGATTGGCAGGATCTCGGATAAACGGTTCGACACCCACGTCGGATCGTCGAGAAGGAAGGGCTCCGTGAACGGCAGGTCCTTCGGCTCGCGCGCCTTGATTGCATCGATGATCCGCTCCAGCACTTCCGCGCACGCACCAAATTTCACCAACGCTTGCGCGTCGTCCATCGGCGTATCGTCGCCAATGGTTTCCGCTACGCCCACGAGCAAATTGCTCGCCTCCACGCGATGCGACAACAGCCGAAAGCGTGTCGTGCCACGCGCCTGGACCAACAACATGCCGAACGTGTCCACGTCGCATTGCGTGATCTCGGCCAGGCAGCCGATGCTTTCGGGCACCGACGGGGCCCCCGGTGACGCTATCTCATTACCGCTTTTCAAGAGGCACACGCCGAATGGCGTGCCTTCGCGCAAGCACGCACGCGCCATGTCGAGATAGCGGGCTTCAAAGATTTTCAGGGGGAGATGGCCGCCCGGAAACAACACGGTATGCAGCGGAAACAGCGGCAGGTCGGCGAGAAGGGGATTAGTGGACATCGCGCGCTTCTTTAAAAAAGGCCGCCCGAAGGCGATCAGGTTTGCAAGGGCGCGACGTGTCCATCCACAGCGATGGGTGCGTCGCGATGCCGCACAATCACATTAGCCTTGTCCCCGAAGCGCGCGGCGAGCGCCTGGGCGATGAATACGGAGCGATGCTGGCCGCCCGTACAGCCGATTGCCACCGTGAGGTAACTCCGGTTGTCGTCACGAAATTGCGGCAGCCATTTAGCGATGAACGTACCCACGTCGTCGATCATCTGGTGGACCATCGGCTGCGCGGACAAAAAGTCGATAACCGGCTTGTCCAGGCCCGTCAGCGGCCGCAGTTGGTGATCGTAATAGGGATTTGGGAGCGTACGGACATCGAAGACGAAATCGGCGTCCAGCGGCACGCCGCGCTTGAATCCGAACGATTCGAACATCAACGTTAGCCCGGCCTGTTCCTGTTCAATAAAACTCTTCACCCACGCGCGCAACACGTTCGCCCGCAGATTGCTGGTGTCGATCTGATGGCCAAATTCGGCCAGTCCCGACACCAGTTCGCGCTCGCTTTCGATCGCTTCACCCAGCGACGTCAGCAGGCCCACGTCGGCGTTGTGATTGGACGAACCCGACAACGGATGGCGCCGGCGCGTCTCGGAGAAGCGCTGAATCAGCGACTGAGTACTCGCGTTGAGAAACAGCACGCGCAGGTCGAACGCTTGCGACAGGTCTTTGATGATAGCGGGCACTTCGTCGAGCGAACGGCTCGAACGCGCGTCGATAGCGACGGCCAGACGCGCCTGCCCTTGCGAGTCGAGATACTTGGCGAGCTCGGGCAGGAAGCGCGGAGGCAGGTTGTCGACGCAATAGTAGCCGGCGTCTTCGAGCGCGTTCAGGGCAACCGATTTGCCGGAGCCGGAAATACCGGTAATCAGAATAATGCGCATGAATAAGGACTCGTTCGCTCGAGATAAAAGCACGCAAAAAGTTCGGGTCCAGGCGGCGGCTCAGTACTTTGACTCAGTACGCGATGCCGCCGGTTTTGCCATACAAACCGATCAGATCAGCTTGCCGGGAAACTGGCTTTCGGGGTCCTGCATGGCAAGGCGCTGACGATCCATGAAGTCGCGCAACGTATCGATACCCCGCAATTGCAGGATCGTGTTGCGCACCGCCGCTTCCACCAGCACGGCCAGATTTCGGCCGGCAGCCACCTGAATAGTGACCTTGCTGATCGGCAAGCCGAGCACGTCGACCGCCTGGCTTTCCAGTGGCAGCCGCTGAAATTCACCGTCCGGACGACGCACAAGCTGAACGATCAGCTTCAGCTTCATTTTCCGCCGAACGGCGGTTTCACCAAAGATGGTTTTGATATCCAGCAGGCCCAGACCCCGCACTTCCAGCAGGTTCTGCAGCAGCGGCGGGCATCGGCCTTCGACAAAATCCGGACCGAGGCGCACGAAGTCTACGGCGTCGTCAGCGACAAGACCGTGACCGCGGCTGATCAACTCGAGCCCGAGTTCGCTTTTGCCAAGACCGGAGTCGCCGGTCAGGAGCACACCCATGCCGAGGATGTCGAGGAACACGCCGTGCAGCGTGGCGCGCGGAGCAAGAATCCGCGACATGTAGAGGCGCAGGCTGTCGATCACCGCCGCCGCCGACATGCGCGTGGTAAAGAGCGGCGTGGACGAGCGGGTGCATCGCAGAACCAGTTCGGGCGGCGCGCCGACTTCGCCTGCAACCACCAGAAACGGCGGTTCCAGCGCGATCAGTTCGGCCATGTTGCGCGACCTGTCTTCGTCGGACTGGCGTTGGTAGTAGGTGATTTCGGCGTCGCCGAGTACCTGGATACGGTTGGGGTGAATCAGGTTCAGGTGCCCGACGAGATCGGCGCTTGACGTTGCATTGGCAACGGTTTCGGTCGAAAAGCCGCGCTCCCAGCCTTCGTGACCCGTTAGCCAGCTTAGTTTCAGTGCGGCTGCGTTGTCGTCGAAAATGCTCTGGGCGTTGATGCTGGACGTATCCATGAGGCCGGAACTCCGAGAGAGGCCGCGAGCATGGGGCAATTCAAGAGCCGGATTTGGTCTCTTAAATGCTTCGCTCAATAGGACCGATTGTGCGCTAGAAGGGCCGCCGGCGCGAGAGGGCCGTTGGGCCTGGTCTTTCGCGCCGAGTCCGGCTTCAAGTCCAGCACGAGGACTGGCTTGGGAGAGCTCAGGGCTGCCATTGCGTGAGCACCTGATACAGCGCCTCACGGTTTTCTTCAGTATTCAGGCGTTCGCGTGCTTCCCGGTCGGACAGTAGCTGCGCTATTTCCGAGAGGATTTCGAGGTGCTGTTGCGTGGCCTGCTCGGGAACAAGCAGAAAGATCAGCAGCGACACGGGCTGCCCGTCCGGCGATTCGAAAGCGATCGGCTCAGCCAGGCGCACGAAGGCGGCGAGCGGATGCTTCAGGCCCTTGATGCGTCCGTGGGGAATGGCGACACCTTCGCCGAGACCGGTCGAGCCAAGGCGCTCGCGCGCAAAGAGATTGTCGGTAACGGTACTGCGGCCAATGCCGTTCTGGTTCTCGAAGATCAGGCCCGCTTGCTCGAATACACGTTTCTTGCTAGTGACGGACAGTCCGAGGACGACATTTTCGAGGGGAAGAAATTTGGCTAAACGATTCATGTTGGCAGGCAGATGCGTGGCCTGAATTCTCCTCATCGTGGCGGCTGCAGAACCTGCGCTAAACGCTCACGGCGATTTTGGTAAGGAATGCGCGGGAGACGAAAGTCTCGCTTCACTCCGATTAACAATCCCGGTACTAACCGGACCATTATAGATCAGCGTAATCAAACGATGGTGCGCCGCGCCATACACTGGGCGCGTTTGTTGCGCTTAACGCAACGCCTGCTGTTTTGCTCCAATTTACCCCTGGTTGCCGCAAAAAACCGTCCGAATCGTGCGGCGACAAAAAAGCCGCCTGCTTTCAGGCGGCTCGTGCCGACTATCGGACTGACGGGTTCCGGTCCACATTGTTCCGGAATCCGGCGCATCGCAAAAAAGCTCCAGCCGATGCGCCGTTCAACCCGTTTGAATCATTCCTCTAACCGTTCATGGACCTCACGGCGCCGGAACTTCGCTCTCCAGCGGTTCGTGTCCGTACTTCATGGTGGCGTGCGCATGCTCCTGGATCTTGTCCTTGTGGCGCAGCACTTGCCTGTCCAGCTTGTCGACCATCAGGTCGATCGCCGCGTACATATCAACGTCACAACTCTCGATGAAAATGTCCTTGCCCTTCAGATGCAGGTTGATTTCGACCTTTTGCCGCTTGTCCTTTTCCCTATGATTGTCGACCGAGAGGACCACACTGCCGTCGATCACCTGATCGAAGTGCCGTAGCACTCTATCCAGTTTGGTGATCACATATTCTCGCAACGCAGGCGTCAATTCGAGATGGTGTCCACTGATCTGCAGATTCATAGTTGCTCTCCAAGCTAATGGCCGCCTGGACGCTATCACGCTGCCGAAACCGGTCGCTGCTTGCCCGTACGTGTCCATTCTGTTGAACGGCGGTACGGAACGGGAAAACGCATCGGCCAGCTCGCTCGCGCTTTTGCGACGCGGCCGGTAAAGGCCCGCCGCAACATGCAGCGGGCTACAGAGACTTTCGCAAATTCACTGCCGGGATTTTCAGAGCTTCGCGATATTTGGCCACCGTACGGCGCGCGACCACGAATCCCTGTTCTGCCAGCAACTCTGCGATGCGGCTGTCTGAAAGAGGAGATTTTGAGTCTTCGGCTCCTATCAGTTGTTTGATGAGTGCCCGGATCGCCGTGGACGATGCCGCGCCACCCGTGTCGGTTGAAACGTGCGATCCGAAGAAGTACTTAAATTCAAGCGTCCCGAATGGGGTCAGCATGTACTTACCGGTTGTCACACGTGAGACGGTGGATTCGTGTAAACCCAGCGTATCAGCAATCTCCCTCAAAACCAAGGGCCGCATTGCAATTTCACCATGCGCGAAAAAGTTCTTCTGACGCTCCACAATGGCTTGTGCAACGCGGAGAATCGTCTCGAATCTTTGTTGAATATTCTTGATCAACCAGCGCGCTTCCTGAAGCTGCTGACGCAACGAACCACTGCCCGGATCGCCGCGATTGTTGCGCAAAATATTCGCGTAGAGGTGATTGATGCGAAGCCGCGGCACGATTTCCGGATTCAATTCTGCGGTCCACCCGCTGGACATCTTTCGCACGAGGATGTCGGGAACCACGTAATCTGCTTCGCTTTTCCCGAACGCGGCGCCAGGGAACGGTTCCAGCGAACGGATGAGCAAGTGTGCGTCGCGCAATGCGTCGTCGGATGCCTTGAGCTGCTTGCGCAACCGCGTGAAATCGCGCGCCGCCAGCAGTTCCAGATGGTGCATCACAATATCGAGCGCCAGCGTGCGGATGGGCGATGCGTCGAGCCGCAACAACTGCAGCTTCAGGCATTCGGACGCCGAACGGCCGCCCACTCCCGGCGGATCGAAACTCTGCAGCAACGCCAGCGCCGCGCTCAGTTCGTCGACATCGACTTCGAGTTCATCAGGCAGATCCGACTTCACTTCCTCGAGCGACGACGTGAGGTAACCGTCTTCATCAAGCGATTCAATCAGGAATGTGATCAGCGCACGATCGCGCTGATTCGCCTTTGTCATGCGCAGTTGTGAAGTCAGGTGGTCGCGCAGCGTGGTAGTGGATTCGTGGATTTGCAGCGGCGGCAGGTCGTCGTCGTCCGAGCCGCTATTCGAGCGGCCGTAATCTTCCAGATTCCACGAACTCGAATCCGGGCCGTTGTCCGACGAACTCATGCCGTTGTATTCGTCTACGCCCTGGGGCTCACCGTTTTCGGAGCGGTCGGTCGTGGTCGTGCTACTGCTGCTCGATGACGTGCCGTTGCTCATCATGGGGTCCGGCGCGTTCACCGACGCCCCCGACGTGATCAGCGAGCCGTCCGCTGCCACGCGCAACGGGCTGGTAGTCCAGTCGTCCTCGTTCTCGAGCAGCGGATTTTGCGCGACAGCCATCGCGACTTCCTGCTGCAGTTCGAGCGTCGACAACTGCAGCAGCCGGATGGACTGCTGCAGTTGTGGAGTGAGCGCAAGATGCTGCGACAGGCGGAGTTGGAGGCTGGCTTTCATGGCAAGGTTTTAATCATTGTAGAGAGTTTGCCACGGGCGCGACACCTCGCGGGGATCGACCAAAAACAAGTGCCGCCTCGCGGGCGGCACGTAAGATCTGCTGGGAGCGCGGGACGCCGTCCACAACGGAGTTGCATGGGGCGCAGGACGCTGTGTCCCCGCGCTCACATGCGGAAATGTTCACCGAGATAAACGCGCCGCACGCTCTCATTTTCGATGATATCGCTTGGGGCGCCTGATGCGAGCACGCTGCCGTCGCTGATGATGTAAGCGTGGTCGCAGATGCCAAGCGTCTCGCGCACGTTGTGGTCCGTGATCAGCACGCCAATGTTGCGCTGCTTCAGGAATTTCACGATTTTCTGGATTTCGAGCACGGCAATTGGATCGACGCCGGCAAACGGTTCGTCCAGCAGGATAAACGCCGGATTGGTCGCGAGTGCACGGGCAATTTCCACCCGCCGCCGTTCGCCGCCCGAGAGCGACAAGGCCGGGTTTTCACGTAGATGCGCGATCTGAAGTTCGTCCAGCAACGCTTCCGCGCGATCCGTAATCGCTTGCTTGGAGAGCGGCTTTTCGTTCTCGTCCGTCTGCAGTTCAAGCACCGCGCGAATGTTCTGCTCGACGGTCAGCTTTCGGAACACGGACGCTTCCTGCGGCAAATACGAGAGCCCGAGACGCGCGCGCTTGTGAATGGGCAGCAGGCTGATTGACGTTCCATCGAGCAGGATTTCACCGGCATCCAGCGGCACCAGTCCGACGATCATGTAGAACGACGTGGTCTTGCCCGCGCCGTTCGGCCCGAGCAGCCCGACCACTTCGCCACTTTTCACGTCGAGCGAGACGTCTTTCACGACCGTGCGCGAGCCGTAGCGTTTCTTCAGGTTGCGGACGGTGAGCGAACTGCTCGTGCCGGCCGGCTTACGATGAGGCATGGCGGGCGAATTCACGGCTGCTGCGTTCCTTGCATCTTGGTGGACGGCGTCAGGGTGGCCGGCGCGCCGGTCAGCGGAGCGGCGCCGCCGTTACGCGGGGCGAGCATGGCGCGCACGCGGCCAGTCGGGTTGCCTGGACCGGCGACATCAGCTCCCGCTTTCGCCGTATAGAAGTCTTTCTGGCCGTCGTACGTAATCACGCTGCCGTGGACTTCGTCCTGGATCTTGGTGAGACCGACGAGGCGGCGCACAACGGCGCGGGTAGTCAGCGTGGTGAGATCCTGCTTGCCGTCGTAGTCGATCCGCACGGCATTGCCTTCGATGTATTCGTCGAGGCCGTCGCGTTTCTGGCGGAAATATGAGAGGGCGCCGCCGGTAGAGGTGCCGGTTGCGTACTGATACCCCTGCGGATCCTGCGTCACGTCGACACGGTCGGCCTTGATGATGATCGTGCCTTTGGTCGCGACAACGTGGCCCGTGAATATGTTGACCTGCTTCAGGTCGTCATAGGTCATGTTGTCCGCTTCAATATTCAGCGGCTTGTCGTTGTCGGCGCGTTCGGCGTAAGCGGCCGGGGCGAAGGCCAATAGCGAGGCCGCCAAGGGCAACGCCACGCATGTCGCCGCGATCCCGAATTGCACGATACGTGCGGCGCGGCGCAAAAATGCAGCGCGCGCTGCGCACAGACGGCCGGATTCGGGTCGGAGAAACGGTTTGTTCATGCAGTCACACTTGAATGGATTAAGCGCAATTCGTCGGAACTGCCGGGGTTATTTGGATGAGGTGCCGAGGGTATCGGAGGCAGCGATCTGGCCGCGTACCGTCCCAAACAGCTTCATTACCCGGGTCGCGTTGTTGTAGTTCATGCCGTCGCCCGTCATCACGGACGGACCGCGCTGAAGTTTAACCGGCTTTTCTGTTTCGATGACATCGTCGTTCACAAGGATGCGAAAGTGCACGGAATCCGCCGTCATCTGCGGGTCGCCGTAGCCCGCCACGCGCAAAATGTGGGCGTTCTCGTACAAGTCGACAATCGAGACATCGCCGTTCACCGTGCCCCGCTCGGACGTTGCCGTCACGGTCGGTCGCAGCGGCTGGAACATGCGCATGGCGGGTTTGGTGAGGTCGCTGACTTCATCGTCCTCGTAATGCACCATCGAAATGGCAGTCAGCCGATACTGCGTTGTACCCGTGGTGTCCAGTTCCGAGACGGAGAAGTTGTTCGCGAAGTAGTCAGGTGTGTGTTCCTTCGGGCGCTCCGGTTCCAGGGGCTTGGGCAGCGTAGCCTGCAGCATCCAGTAGGTGACGCCAGCCAGCGCGGCCATGGCGACCACGGGCAGCGCCGAGGACAGTTTCTTGGGTCGTTGCATGGAATTCAGACTCCGATAGCCGCGGCAAGCAGGCCGTCGTAGCGATTCTGCGCGCGCAGGATGGCGTCGCAGACTTCACGCACCGCACCTTCGCCGCCGCGCTTGGCGGTGGCGAAATGGACGCGGTTCATCACTTCGACATGCGCGTTGGCCGGCGCCGCTGCGAAACCGCACAGCCGCATCACGGCGAGATCGGGCCAGTCGTCGCCCATATAGCCGCATTCGGTTGCCGGGATACCCGTGGTTTGCAGCAGTTGAGCGAGCGCGATGGTTTTGTCGGCGACGCCTTGGTGCAGGTGCGTAATGCCCAGTTCACGTGCCCGCGCCGCGACAATGCCGGAGTTGCGCCCGGTGATGATCGCCGTTTGAATGCCCACGGACTGCAGCATTTTCACGCCGTGGCCATCGAGCGAATTGAAGGACTTCATGGCGTCGCCGTCGGCGGTGAAAAACAGGCTGCCGTCGGTGAACACGCCATCGATGTCGAAAATCATCAGTTTCACGCGGCTCGCGCGATCGTGCGCGTTTTCCGTTGCGGCAATATCCGGCGTGAAAGACAAGGTCGACATCAGATTACCTTCTTGGAAAAGAGGTCATGCATGTTCAGGGCGCCGATCAGGATCGCGTTTTCATCGACGACCAGCATCTGATTGATGCGATAACGCTCCATCAGTTCCACCGCTTCCACCGCAAGATGATCCGGACCGATCGTGCGCGGATTACGCGTCATGACATCGATCAGCGGCAATTCGCGGAAATCGCCGTCGCGCTGAAGGATCCTGCGCAGGTCGCCGTCGGTGAAGATCCCTTCAACGTGACGCTTTTCGTTGACCACGGCCGTCATGCCCATGCGCTTGGCGGTGATCTGGAAGAGGGCGTCGGAGACGGTGGCGTCAAGCGGCACTTCCGGCACTTCCGGCCCGACGCGCATGACGTCGCGTACGTAAGTAAGCAGGCGCCGGCCGAGTGCGCCGCCCGGGTGGGAGCGCGCAAAGTCTTCCGGGCCGAAACCGCGGGCGTCGAGGACGGCGACCGCGAGCGCGTCGCTCAACGCGAGCACGGCGGTTGTACTGGCGGTCGGCGAGAGATTCATCGGGCAGGCTTCTTTATCGACGTGCGCATTCAGATGCACGTCGGCCAGTTTCGCGAGGCTTGATTCCGGCCGCCCGGTGATGGCAATCAATTTTGCCCCGAGGCGCTTGATGATGGGCAGAATGGCAACGAGTTCCGCGGTTTCGCCCGAGTTCGACAGGGCGATGAACACGTCGTCGGCGGTCACCATGCCGAGGTCGCCGTGGCTCGCTTCGGCCGGATGAACGAAGAAGCCGGGCGTGCCGGTGCTCGCGAGCGTTGCCGCGAATTTTCGGGCGATGTGCCCGGATTTGCCGATGCCCGATACCACCACGCGGCCCTTGCATCCGAGCAGGAATTCGACGGCGCCGGTGAAGTTGTCGTCGAGTTGCGCGGACAGGCCGCGCACAGCGTCGGCTTCAATTTCGAGCACGGTGCGAGCCAGCGCGAGTGCCCGGTCGCCATTGATTTTCGCTATCATGCGCGAAGTATAACAAAGGCACCTTTGCGCCGCGCCGGACACGGGGCGGCCTTCAGCCGTTCATCCGCCCCCGAAAGGCCGTGTGTTTTCTTGCGCGCAATGCTTGCGCGCGTTAAAAAAACACAAGATCCGGATGTGCTCCCTGAGCCGCCATCCGCCGACAAACGAGGACGCTAGACGGATGACTTCCCCGCTTGAAATGACGTTGCTGTTGCTGCTGTGTTCAGTGGCAGGGGTCGTCGTATTCCGCTTTTTCAACCTGCCGCCCATGTTGGGTTACCTGGCGGTCGGGATCATCGTCGGACCGCACGCCGCCGGCATCGCGCCGGATAGCGAACGCGCGCAGCATCTGGCGGAATTCGGCGTCGTGTTCCTGATGTTTTCGATCGGGCTTGAATTCTCGTTATCGAAATTGCGATCGATGCGACGGATCGTGTTCGGTCTTGGCGCGAGTCAGGTCGCCGGGACGATTGCGCTGGCGCTGTTGTTCGGGTGGATCGCGAACTTCTGGACGGACATGTCGTGGGAGGCGAGCATCGCGCTGGGCGGCGCGTTGTCGATGTCATCTACCGCCATCGTTTCAAAGATGCTGGCTGAACGGCTTGAACTGGAATCCGAGCATGGCCGGAACATCTTCGGCGTGCTGCTGTTCCAGGATCTGGCCGTGGTGCCGCTGCTGATTATCATTGCCGCGTTCGGCAATGGGAATTCGAAGGAGCTGGCGTTCTGGCTCGCGATTGCGGCCGTGAAGATTGTGGTCGCGTTGACGGTGCTGCTGTTCATCGGCCAGAAGTTCATGACGCGCTGGTTCAATATTGTCGCGCGCCGGCGCTCGCAAGAACTGTTCATGCTGAACCTGCTGCTGGTCACGCTGGGCGCGGCGTTCATTACCGATAAATTCGGCCTGTCGCTCGCGCTCGGCGCGTTTATAGCGGGAATGTTGATCGCGGAAACACCTTACAGGCATCAGGTGGAAGAGGACATCAAGCCGTTCCGCGACGTGCTGCTCGGGCTGTTTTTCGTGACCACGGGCATGCTGCTCAATCCGCGCGTGATCTGGGAACACCCGTTTCTCGTGGCGTCGTTTTTCATCCTGCCGATTCTGCTGAAAGCCGTGATGATTACCGGCCTCGCGCGGCTGTTCGGCTCGCCGCCTGGCGTGGCGATGCGTACCGGCCTTAACTTGGCCCAAGCCGGCGAGTTTGGTTTCGTGCTGCTGAACCTGATCCTCGATAAACACCTGGTCGAGCCGGTGCTACTGCAAGCCATCCTTTCGTCGATGCTGCTTTCCATGCTGGCCGCGCCGTTCATCATCCAGAACGCCGACCGGATCGTGCTGCGGCTTTCATCGACTGAATGGTTGCGGCAGTCGTTGCAAATGACGCGCATCGCGACGCAAAGCATCAAGCAGAGCGGCCACGTGATCATTTGCGGCTACGGCCGGGCGGGGCAAAATCTGGCGCGGATGCTGGAACACGAGGGGTTGTCATACGTCGCGCTCGACCTGGACCCCGATCGCGTGGCGGCAGCGGCGGCGGCGGGTGAAAGCGTGGTTTACGGCGATGCCGGCCGGCGCGAGGCGCTGGTCGCAGCCGGCATACATCGCGCGGCCACGGTCGCCATTACCTTCGCGAACACGCCGTCCGCGTTGCGCGTGCTGCACAGCATCCACGAGCTTGAGCCTACGTTGCCGACCATCGTGCGTACCGTCGATGACGCCGATCTGGAAAAGCTGATCGCGTCTGGCGCGACGGAAGTGATTCCCGAAATTGTGGAAGGAAGTTTGATGCTGGCGTCGCATACGCTGGTGCTGATGGGCGTGCCGATGCGGCGCGTGGTCCGGCGCGTGGAAGAAATGCGCGACGAGCGTTACAGCATGCTGCGCGGATATTTTCACGGCGCGGATGAGGACGACGACGAGCGTCGCGAACAGGTCCGGCTACAATCAGTTCCCGTCGATGAAAACGCCGACGCGGTCGGCCGTACGCTCGATGAGCTAGGCCTGGTGGGCGACGGGGTGGAAGTAACGGCTATTCGCCGGCACGGGATTCGGGGCGTGGCGCCTGATCCGGACACCAAGCTGCGTGCGAGCGACATTGTGGTGCTGCGCGGTTTGCCCGAGGCGCTGCAGCAGGCGGAAGAACGGCTGTCGCGCAATCGCCGTGCGGGCGCGGTAGCCTGACGTTTTCCAGGAGACATCTTCATGTCTGAGTTCGCAGCGCCCTCGGTATCGAATTTATCCAATCCTGCCGGTTTTATCCGCGAGCGGATTCGCACTGTGCCGGACTGGCCGCAGCCCGGCGTGCAGTTCCGCGATATCACGCCGGTTTTGCAGGATCGGCGCGCGTTGCGGACACTGATCGACCTGCTGGTGCAGCGCTATATAGATGCACGTATCGACACAATTGCCGGGCTTGATGCGCGTGGTTTTATCATCGGGCCAATTCTCGCTTACGAATTGAGCCTGGGTTTCGTGCCGATCCGCAAGAAGGGCAAGTTGCCGTTCCGGACGTTGTCGCAATCGTATGAGCTCGAATATGGCAGCGCGACCGTTGAAATTCACGAAGACGCGTGCAAACCGGGCGAGCGCGTGGTGCTGGTTGACGACCTGATTGCGACCGGCGGCACGATGATGGCCGGCAAGATGTTGCTCGAACGGCTTGGCGCGGTGGTGGTCGAGGGCGCGGCGATTATCGATTTGCCGGAGCTTGGCGGGTCAAAACTCCTGCGCGAATCGGGTTTGCCGCTTTATACGGTCTGCGAATTTAGCGGCCACTAATTACTCTGAATTTTCTCGGGATTCTCTGCCCCATGCCTAATTTCCTGTTGTTTCTCGCGGCGTCCATTGCGATTACCGCAGCGCCCGGTCCGGACAATCTTCAGGTGCTCGCGCGCGGCATTTCACAGGGGCGCGCGGCTGGACTGGTCGCGGCGCTTGGGTTTGCTGCCGGCATTTCGTTTCACACGACGCTTGCCGCGCTCGGTGTGGCCGCGTTGCTCAAGTCTTCCCCGATAGCGTTTGAAGCGGTCAAGCTGGCTGGCGCTGCTTATCTGGTCTGGATCGGCATCAAGGCGATTCGTAGCAAGGGTCTGTCGAGCGCGCACGAGCGGCCTAGCCAGCCGTTGGCCGTGGTGTTTCGGCAAAGTGTGATCGGCAATTTGCTGAATCCGAAAGTCACGCTGTTTTTCATCGTGTTCCTGCCGCAGTTCGTGAATCCGCATGGCGGCCAAAGCGTCATGTTGCAGATGTTCGAGCTTGGCGGCGTGTTCATGCTGCAGACCGTCGCGGTGTTCTCGGTTTTTGGCGTTGCCGCCGGGATGATTGGGGCTTATTTGCAGCGGCGTCCGAAGGTGGGCGTGTGGCTCGACCGGCTGGCCGGGGCGACATTTATCGGACTGGGGATTCGCGTGGCGTTTAAGGATTAGGACAGGTTTCGTTCGCATTCGGGCTCCGGATTGCTCCGGCGTATCCGCTGCCATGATTCCGATCCCGATCCCGAAACCCTGACCTGCAGCGAACAAAACCCCCTGTACAATTTCCGGCTTTCCGCCGCCGGGGTCCATCATGAGCTTGCCTGCCATCGTTGCCGCGCGTCGTTTCGATGCTTCGGCGCACCTGCCGTTTTACATCGACCGTGAACGGGTCGGCTGGATTCGGCGTACCGATGTGCCCGCGCTGCACGCATGGCCGGACGTGTTTCATATCGATCAAACGTCGATCCGTCTCTCCAGTACCTTCTCCGATCTCAACGCGCGCAGCGCCGCGCTTGGCGCAGTCATCGGCATGCTGGCCGCGGACGGTCGTATTCCCGGCTGGCGCAACGAAACCTACGCCATCCGCAATGCCTTCGATGCCGAGCCTCTTGCGTTCATCGAACGGGCCGCTTCGAGGTTCTTCGGCACAATGACGTACGCTGTCCATCTGAACGGTATTGTCGAAGAGCCAGGCCGCGCGCCGGAGCTTTGGATCGCCCGGCGCAGCGAAACAAAAGCGACCGATCCAGGCATGCTCGATAACGTGGTGGCGGGCGGTATCGGCTGGGGGACGGGGATCGAGGAAACGCTCGTGAAGGAGTGCTGGGAGGAGGCCGGTATGCAGCCGCAGCTTGCTGCCCAAGCCATTCGCGGGCGCGAATTCTACGTGCTGCAATCGCTGCCCGAAGGTACCCAGGCAGAGCTGATTTACGTTTTCGACCTGACCTTGCCTGCCGATTTCGCGCCGCGCAATCAGGATGGCGAAGTCGGCGAACACCGGCTCGCCGGTATCGATGAAGTCGCGCGATGGATTGAGGAAGGCGCAATGACGGTCGATGCCAGCTTGGCCACTTTGGATTGCCTGCTGCGCCGCAACTGGATAGACGAAGAAGCGTGCGAGGGCATGGCGGAGATTTATTTACCGCCAGTGTTTTGAACACCCGGTGAACACGCGTTGAACGTGCTTTGAAACATCTCAAAGGAGTATCGGTTCATGTCGACCGAACATAGTTTCATCTTGAAGTTGTCGTGTCCGGATCGTCCCGGCATTGTGCATGCCGTGTCCGGATTCCTGTTCGATCTCGGCAGCAATATTCTCGATTCCGCGCAATTCGGCGACAGCCACACCGGCGAATTTTTCATGCGCGTGCATTTTCAGCAGGTCGGTGGCGACCCTGGTCTCGTAGCGTTGCGCACGTCGTTCAGCGCGCTCGCCGATGAATTCGGCATGAAGTGGGAGCTGCATGATGCGTCGGTGAAACCGCGCGTGATGATCATGGTGTCGAAGATCGGGCATTGCCTGAACGACTTGCTGTTCCGATATCGCACGGGGCAACTCGGGATCGAGATTCCGGCGATCGTTTCGAATCATCGTGAGTTTTATCAGCTTGCGGCGAGTTATGACGTACCGTTTCATCATCTGCCGTTGATGGCGTCCACGCCCGAGGGGAAGGCTTCGCAGGAAGCGCGCGTGCTGGAAATTGTCGATCAGCACAAGATTGATCTTGTTGTGCTCGCGCGTTATATGCAGATTTTGTCGCCGGAAATGTGCGTGGCGCTCAATGGCCGGGCGATCAATATTCATCACTCGTTCTTGCCGAGCTTCAAGGGCGCGAAGCCTTATTACCAGGCGTTTGATCGTGGCGTTAAGTTGATTGGTGCTACTGCGCATTACGTGACGACGGATCTTGATGAAGGGCCGATCATCGAGCAGGGAGTGGAGCGCGTGGACCACAGCATGGCGCCGGATCAGTTGACGGCAATTGGGCGGGATGTGGAATGCGTGACGCTCGCGCGCGCGGTGCGGTGGCACGTTGAGCACAGGATTGTGCTGAATGGGAGCAAGACGGTGGTCTTTAAGTAGGTCGTTCGCACTTGGTTTTTGGGGTTTGGGGTTTGGGGTTTGGGGTTTGGGGCGGGAGGGTTCGGGGGGGGCTCGGTCCCAGGGTTAGCGGTCGGGGTCAATGCCCGGTTGCTAGGTTCTAGCGTTAGCGGTCGGAATCAGTGCCGGGTTGCTGCTTTCATTGTTAGCGGTCTGCGTGAGTCGGATTTTCTCTTTATCACTATTAGCCACTGTGCGTGGCGGCACGTCATTTCTTTGTCCAAAGCGAC
>NZ_LMUF01000035.1:163947-237225 GCF_009766085.1 Burkholderia sp. S171
ACCCTCCTTCTCGCGAATCCTGACATAGACACGCTTCGCCACTGGTGGTCTCGGGCAAGCACCCTTGCCAAGGATCCTGCCCACCCTCACGCGTATAGGCGGCTTCGTTTCTTGGTGGGTTAGCTGCTTGGTCAGCGTGATTGTCACCCCTATTTTCTTGGGTTATGGCCTCACGTATTTTTACGGCTTGATTGCTTAGTGGGTTGGCGACGTGGTTCGTCGTGCGTAATGATTTGGCTGCTGGTTTCCCGCGGATAGCGCGGGGTGAACCTTGGGCAGGTTCAGTCACTGGTGGCGAAGCGAGTCAGAACCCGTGTTCGGAGAAGGAGGGTTTCACACATCCTCCGCTCTGGCGAGCACCGTGCTTTTGGGGCACCCATGAATAGAAACTGCACGCTGTGGACACTTAGGGTAGTGCGGTTAAAGCGTTTTCTTTGCTTCGTTTCTTTGTCGCTTTGGACAAAGAAATGACGTGCCGCCACGCACAGTGGCTAACAGTGCTAAAGAGAAAATCCGACTCTCGCAGACCGCTAACAATGAAAGCAGCAACCCGGCATCAACCCCGACCGCCCGCCCCGAAACCAGAACCCCGTCCACCGGCGCGAGCACCCCCCTCAGACCAGCCTCAAATAAACCAGCTCGCGCTTGAGATACGCATAAAAAATCGGCGCAGCGATCACTCCTGGCAGTCCAAAAGCAGCTTCCATCGCGAGCATGGCCAGCAGCAATTCCCAGGCGCGCGCCTCGATCTGGCCGCCAATGATCCGCGCATTCAAGAAGTATTCGAGTTTATGAATGACGATCAGGAAGACCAGCGAAGCCACAGCAGTCCCGAACGACACCGACAATGAAATCCCCACAATAATCGCGTTCGAGACCAAGTTGCCAATCACCGGCAACAACCCGACGATAAACGTCACCATCACCAGCGTTTTCGATAGCGGCAGCCGCTCGTGAAACACCGGCAGCGCAACCAGCAAATACAACGCCGTGAACGTCGCGTTGATCGCGGAAATCTTGACCTGCGCGAAAACGATCCGCCGAAATGCTTCTGAGAACCGCGTCACGCGCGTCACAAGCGCAGTAGAAAGAGGCAAACGATGCGTCGTCCGCGGCACACCCACCGCGATAATCGCGCCCACGATCATGCCGATCAGCACATGCCCGAAACCGCGCGCCGCGTCTTTCCCGCCTTGCTGCAACATGGCGGCGTGCGTTTGCATCAGCTCGGTCGCCTTGTCCTTCATCTGCTCGGCATCGACAGGAAGGTAGTTCGCGATCCAGTCGGGCACCTGCAGGCGAGCATGCGACGTGAGCTTCATCAACTGATCGAGCAGCTTCTGGACGCTCGGAACATCACGCTGAAAATGATCGATGAGCAAGATCGTCCCGCCCGCCAGCCCGCCCACGATCACCACCGCCACAATCACGACCGCAACCCACCGCGCTCGCCCGCTCGTCATGGTCTTTTCAATCAGGGGCGCGATGGCGTGCACGAGTTGAAACACGAGCATCCCCGCCAGCAGCGCGCCGAGCAACTGCAAATGCAGCACGAGGAACATACCCGCGAACGCGGCGATATAGCTGCCAATCTCGACCGCCGACAACTTCGGCATGCTCATGTCGCTCGTCAGCCGGACGGGCCGGACAGCGGGCCTGGTTTCGGCCGCTTCGTTGCGCTTTGCCATGAATCCTTCTGTCTCCTGCCGCTAACGGGTTATCAACTGCCGCGGCCCGGACGGCGCGCGGCTCCTTGTTGCGGTGCGGGCTAATCTGTCATGCCGCCGATCTCGGCCTTTGCAGCAAAGGCGCAAGATATCGGCCCGTAAAACTGGCCTTCGTCTGTGCGACGTGCTCCGGCGTCCCCTGCGCAATGATCTGGCCGCCGCCGGCGCCGCCTTCCGGACCGAGGTCGATGACCCAATCCGCGGTTTTTATTACATCCAGATTATGCTCGATGATTACGACAGTATTACCTTGATCTCGTAGCCGGTGAATCACTTCGAGCAACAGGGCGATGTCGTGAAAGTGCAGGCCGGTGGTCGGTTCATCGAGAATGTATAGCGTCCGACCTGTATCGCGCTTGCTCAGTTCCAAAGAAAGCTTGACGCGCTGCGCTTCGCCGCCGGACAGCGTAGTCGCCGACTGACCGAGCCGGATATACCCGAGACCCACGTCGAGCAAGGTTTTCAGCTTGCGCGCGACAATTGGCACGGGCTTGAAGAACTCGTACGCGGCTTCCACCGTGAGGTCGAGCACCTCGTGGATATTCTTGCCCTTGTACTGGACATCGAGCGTTTCGCGGTTGTAGCGCTTACCGTGGCAGACGTCGCACGGCACGTAGACGTCGGGCAAAAAGTGCATTTCGACTTTGAGCACGCCGTCGCCCTGGCACGCTTCGCAGCGTCCGCCCTTCACGTTGAACGAGAAACGGCCGGGATCGTAGCCCCGTTCCTTCGATGCCGGCACGCCCGCGAACAACTCGCGGATCGGCGTGAAAAGACCGGTGTAAGTCGCGGGATTCGAGCGCGGCGTACGGCCGATCGGCGATTGATCGACGTTGATCACCTTGTCGAAGTGCTCCAGCCCTTCAATCGACTCGTAAGGCGCGGGTTCGGCGGACGAACCGTAGAGATGCTGGGAAACCGCGTGGTACAGGGTGTCGTTGATGAGCGTGGACTTGCCCGAGCCGGACACGCCCGTCACGCAAGTCAGCAATCCGACCGGCAGATCAAGCGACACGTGCTTCAGATTATTGCCGTAGGCCTCGATGATCCGCAGCCGCCGTTCGTCCGGCGCCGTGCGGTCGGTCGAATAGCTGATGCTGCGTTTGCCCGATAAGTACTGTCCTGTCATCGAATTCGGGTCGTTCTCGACGTGCTTCGCCGACCCTTGCGAGACAATCTCGCCGCCATGCACGCCCGCTCCCGGCCCCATGTCGACCACGTAGTCGGCCATACGGATCATGTCTTCATCGTGTTCGACCACGATCACTGAATTGCCGATGTCGCGCAAGTGCTTGAGCGTGGCGATGAGCCGGTCGTTGTCACGCTGATGCAAGCCGATGGACGGTTCGTCGAGCACGTACATCACGCCCGTCAAGCCGGACCCAATCTGCGATGCCAGCCGGATACGCTGCGCTTCGCCGCCGGAGAGCGTTTCGGCGCTGCGTTCCAGCGACAAATAATCCAGCCCGACGTTGTTCAGGAACGTGAGCCTCGCGACGATTTCCTTGATGACCCGATCGGCGATTTCGCCCTTCGAGCCATCCAGATGCAGCGTCTGAAAATAGCCGAGCGTCTCGCGCAGCGGCCAGCCGCTCACTTCGTAAATGGCGCGCGCGTTCTCGCCCGTGCCGAGCTTGACGTTGCGCGCCTCGGTCCGCAGCCGCGTGCCTTCGCACGCCGGGCAGGCCTGGTTGTTCTGATACTTCGCGAGTTCTTCGCGGACCGCCGCCGAATCCGTTTCCTTGTAACGGCGCTCCAGACTCGGGATGATCCCTTCGAACGCGTGCTCGCGGACCGTCGTCCGGCCGCGCTCATTGATGTACGAGAAAGGAATGACCTCTTTGCCTGAGCCGAACAGCAGGACCTTGCGGACGTCTTCGGGCAGATCCTCAAAGGCCCCGTCTATATCGAAGTCGAAAAACGACGCCAGGCTTTGCAGCATCTGGAAATAAAACTGATTGCGCCGGTCCCATCCTTTCACCGCGCCCGCCGCGAGCGAAAGCGACGGATGCGCGACCACCCGCTTCGGGTCGAAAAACGTGATCTGGCCGAGGCCGTCGCATTCAGGGCACGCGCCCATGGGATTGTTGAAGGAGAACAGGCGCGGCTCGAGTTCCTGCAGCGAATACGAGCAGATCGGGCAGGCGAATTTCGAGCTGTACAGATGCTCTTTCTCCGAATCCATTTCGAGCGCGATCGCTCGGCCATCGGCGAGACGCAGCGCTGTTTCGAAGGATTCCGCGAGCCGTTGCTTCATGTCCGGCCGCACTTTCAACCGGTCGATAACAACATCGATAGTGTGTTTGTCGTTCTTCTTCAGCTTGGGCAGGGACTCGATCTCGTAGATCTTCGCCACGCCTTCATTGGCCGTGCCCCCGCCCGAACGCACGCGAAACCGGATGAAACCCTGCGCCTGCATGGCTTCGAACAACTCGAGATGCTCGCCCTTGCGATCCGCCACCACGGGCGCGAGGATCATCAGCTTCGTTTCCTCGGGCATGGCGAGCGCGGCGTCGACCATTTGCGACACGCTTTGCGCTTCGAGCGGAATGTGGTGGTCCGGGCAGTGCGGCGTACCGACGCGGGCAAACAGCAAGCGCAAGTAGTCATGAATCTCGGTGACGGTGCCGACGGTCGAGCGCGGATTATGCGAAGTCGCCTTCTGCTCGATGGAAATTGCCGGCGACAATCCTTCGATCAGGTCGACGTCCGGTTTCTCCATCAACTGCAGGAATTGACGCGCGTAGGCCGACAAACTTTCGACGTAGCGGCGCTGGCCTTCGGCGTAGAGCGTGTCGAACGCGAGCGACGATTTCCCCGAACCCGACAAGCCCGTAATCACGATCAGCTTGTGACGCGGCAAGTCGAGATTGATGTTCTTAAGATTGTGGGTGCGAGCCCCACGAATACGAATTTCTTCCATGAACCGGGCGGAAAGTAAGGGGGCTAAACCTGCTACTATAACGACTTTTCGAGGGCGCGTTGCCCGCGCTCATCGGCGTCGATCAAGCGTGCGGCGGGGTTGCGAAGGGTGTTGGCGGATTGTTCACGCGGCGCTCGGGCAATATCCGCGCAAGTTTTGCGTGCCGCGCCGGCGAAGGTTTGAAGCAGGTCCAGACGCTCCAGCCACCCGTCTCATATAGTGCCGTTCCGGGCAACCACAAGGCGGCCGTGCCTGAGTTCCGCGTCCGCGCGCACGGCCAGACGCGTTTCCACATTACCTCGTCCCGATGTCCAATCCGTCTGTTACGTCCACACGTTTGAGCGCGCCCGAGTTGCGTGCGACCGTGTCGCTTGCCGCTATCTTTGCGCTGCGCATGCTCGGTCTCTTCATGATCATGCCGGTGTTTTCCATTTACGCGAAAACCATCCCCGGCGGCGACAACGTGCTGCTGGTCGGCATCGCGCTTGGCGCTTACGGGGTCACGCAGTCGCTGTTGTACATCTTTTATGGCTGGGTCTCGGACAAGCTCGGGCGCAAGCCAGTGATCGCGTTCGGGCTGATCGTGTTCGCCATCGGCAGTTTTGTGGCGGCAGTCGGCCATTCCATGACGTGGATCATCGTCGGTCGCGTGATCCAGGGCATGGGGGCGGTATCGTCGGCGGTGATTGCGTTTATCGCCGATCTGACCTCTGAGGAAAACCGCACGAAAGCCATGGCCATGGTGGGTGCGAGCATTGGCGTCTCGTTCGCTGTGGCCATTGTCGGCGCGCCGATCGTGTTCGAGTGGGTCGGCATGAGCGGATTGTTCACGCTGATCGGATTTTTATCGATACTCGCGGTCGGCGTTGTGATCTGGGTCGTCCCGGACGCGCCGAAGCCTCCCGTGCACGTCAAAGCGCCGTTTGCCGAAGTACTGCACAACGTGGAATTGCTGCGCCTGAACTTCGGTGTGCTCGTGTTGCACGCGACGCAAACCGCGCTGTTTCTCGTTGTGCCGCGCATTCTGGAAGCGGGCGGTTTGCCGGTCGCAGCCCACTGGAAAGTCTATTTGCCCGTGATGGGCCTGGCGTTCGTCATGATGGTCCCGGCCATTATTGCCGCGGAAAAACGCGGAAAAATGAAGGCCGTGATGGTCAGCGCCATAGGTCTTATCCTGATTGGCCAGTTGTTACTCGGCGCCGCTCCGCATACCCTGTGGTCAGTGGCCGCAGTTTTGTTCGTGTATTTCCTGGGCTTCAATGTGCTGGAAGCGTCGCAGCCGTCGCTTGTCTCCAAACTCGCGCCTGGCACGAGAAAAGGGGCGGCGGCAGGCGTCTACAACACAACGCAGTCGATCGGCCTCGCCATTGGCGGGGTGATCGGCGGCTGGCTGCTGAAAGTAGACGGGCAGAGCGCTGTATTTTTCGCGTGCTCGGGGTTGGTTTTTGCATGGCTGATCGTGGCGGCGAACATGAAACCGCCGCCGCAAAAAGTCCGGCGCACGGCTTAAGCCGTTGTCGTTTTTTGTCGGGCGTATTTTGCCGTATTGGCGAAATTTTGCCGCAGCGTGGCGCATGAGGCGTGTGCGGATTTTGCCGGTCGTGCTGAACAGGCCGACTGCCACCGCGTGTTGCGTTGCGAGCGCACTGCATCAGGTCAAATTGAATTGAATTGAATCAACAGGAGAAATCATGGCATCCGTCAATAAAGTCATTCTCGTCGGCAATCTGGGAGCCGATCCTGAAACCCGCTATCTGCCAAGCGGCGACGCCGTGGCCAACATCCGCCTTGCCACCACCGATCGCTTCAAGGACAAAACGTCCGGCGAGATGAAGGAGCTGACGGAATGGCATCGCGTGTCGTTTTTCGGGCGGCTGGCCGAGATCGTAAACGAGTATCTGAAGAAGGGCTCGTCGGTGTATATCGAGGGCCGGATCCGTACGCGCAAGTACACCGATCAAGCGGGCGTGGAAAAGTATGCGACTGAGATTGTCGCTGAACAAATGCAGATGCTGGGTGGACGCAGCGGTGCAGGCGGCGGTGGCGGTGATGAAGGCTACAGCCGTGCGCCTGCCGAGCGTAGCGGCGGCGGTGGTGCTAGCCGCGGCGGGGCAGCGGCAGGACGTCCTGCGGGCGGCGGTAACGCAGGCGGCGCAAGCCGTCCGAGCGCACCGGCAGGTGGTGGCTTTGACGAAATGGACGACGATATTCCGTTCTGATCTGAGTACCCGCAGTTTTCGCTGCGTTTGATTGAAAAGCCCGCCTCGAGCGGGCTTTTTGCATTGTGCGTATGCCCAGGTCACGATCAATCAGTCGCTGGCGTTCAGCGCATTTGAGCGGGACGGTGACGCTCGACCGATGGTGTCGGGAAATAAGCGTTGCAATCGCGCCACTTGCCAGCGACCAGCACGTGATGGCCGAAAAATATAAACACCGAGAAAAAATGTCCGATGTGTAACGCCGGACATATTTGCGCTCACCTCGCCTAGCGCCGAAGTAGATTCCAGATAGAGCGGCTTCCGGTCTATTCGTGACCACGATAAAAGACGAGCGGGCAGATGATCGTGCCATTGCGCGAAGAATCTCAGTAAAGCTCAATTTTCGTCCACCCCTCCGAGTGACCGGTACATATTGCTGCCTTTCGCGCGATCGTCGGTTGCGAATAGAGAAACGAGTTGGAGAATTATTCCTAAACCGAAAGGATTAGGATAATTCGTATAGGAGGGTCGGCTATTTGAAAATTACTCTGGCCCACGTTGAACCCCGCGATGCAGCATGTCGGCCACAAGCCGCCCATAGTAGGCAAAAAGCCCGGCAGATGAGCGCGCCGACCCGCGCCGCAATAAGACAAGTCTTGGAATGGACGCGCCCTCTACAGGAACATTGAGAGTGTTCCTATATAGAGCGGCTTATCGCCGTGTTCTTATGTGCAACCGCGCATTAGCAAATTGATCGTTGCCAATCGGTGCGGATTCAACCCGAAGTGCATACAAAAAAACTGAGAGGCCGCATTGAAACTGCGAATCGTTCTGGCCGACGATCATCCATTCGTTTTGCTCGGTATTCGAGCAACGTTCAGCACGGATGAAAATCTGGAAGTCGTGGCCGAGGCTGCGAGCGCAGCAGAGTTGCTGCGGCTGCTGGCGTACACCCCGTGCGACGTGCTGGTGACCGACTTCGCCATGCCAGAGCAAGGCTTGCAGGCGGAAGACGGCCTGCGGCTGATCAAGCGCTTGCGGCGAGACTGGCCGGCCATCAGCATCGTCGTGCTAACCAGCATGAGCAACGTCGCCATCCTGCGCTCAATCCTGGCCGCTGGCGCAATGAGCTTGCTCAACAAGGTCGAATCCATGGACGAGCTTGCGGCAGCAGTCAAGTTTGCGGGCGTTGGACGTCGTTACCTGAGCACGTCGATCGTCTCGGCGCTGGCCGTGGCCGGAGCAGAAACCGACGCGCTAGGAGAGAGCCCGCGCCTTTCGCCGCGGGAGATCGAAGTCGTGCGGATGTTCGCAAGCGGTTTGTCGATCACCGAGATCGCGCGTTTCATGAAACGCGATGTCCGCACGATCAGCCGTCAGAAGCGTGACGCCATGGGCAAGCTCGGCGTCCAGAACGATCCGGGACTATTCGCGTTTGCACGCGCGCACGGGATGACGTGATGTTGCAGATTGCGAAAGGCTTTCGGAGGCATCTTATGTTGATGACGGCGCGGATCAACGATCCTTCAGCGGGCCGTGCAAGCACCGGAAAATTGAAACCCGCCGCGAGCGGACGCATCACCTGGGCGAATTTCAGGTTAGAAGAGGTTAGTAAATGATTGCGTTCACTCAACGAATCAAATTAGCGGTAGCGGACGATCATCCATTAGTTGTTCTTGCCATCGAGCGCCTGATTGCAAATGTGCAGAACATTGAAATTGTGTGCCGCGCGCAGGATTCAACCGGGCTGGTAAAAGCACTCGAGAAGCAGGAATGTGACGTCGTCATCATGGATTTTTACATGCCGGGTGGGGAGCATGGCGATGGTATCGACTTGATCAAATACATCGTCGAACATCATTCGAAAGCGGCAATTGTCGTTTTATCCATGACAACGGATGCGGACCTGATCGCGCGTGCGCTCGATGCCGGCGCCAACGCGGTGGTCAGCAAGCAGGACCGGTTGGAACTTATCTATGTGGCGATCGTGACCGTGCTCGCGCACGAGGATTATCTTGGCCCGTCCGTGCGCGCACTGCTCGCGGACGCGAGTTCGGCAAACCAGGTAGATCTCATTCGACAGAAACTCACGCGCCGTGAACTCGACGTCATTGCCCGCTATGCGCGCGGTGGCAACGTCACCGAAATCGCGCGCGAACTCGGACGCAGCGTCAAGACAATCAGCGCGCAAAAATGCGCCGCCATGCGCAAGCTCGATTTATCGACGGATGCCGAGCTTTACCGGTTTGCATTCGACAGTGGTCTGGTCCAGGCACAACGGCTGGGGGTTTAGCCAGCGGCGTTGCAAGCCGTCGTTATACAAGTAGGACTTGTACACATCAGGTCCAGGAGACACGTGGGCCATCACGTACCAGGCGTATAAGAAAATGGATTCGAAAATCCGGATTATCGTGGCAGACGATCATGCGGTCGTGCGGGAGGGGATCCGCATCTGGCTTGAACGGGACCCGCGAGTAAAGGTAGTGGCTACGGCTGTAGATACCGAATCGCTCGCAGACCGGATAGACCGTTTTCCGTGCGAGGTGGTGATATCCGACATCGGCATGCGGGGCATCAACGGCGAAAACAACGCCATAGCGTATCTGCGATGTTTCCTGAGGCAAGTACAGCGGCCGAAGGTGATCACTGTGACCATGATCGCGCAGCCGCAAATGCTGACAGGGTTGCTGGAGTTGGGCGTGGACGGCCTGGTCGACAAGCGCGATTGCATGGAAGCGCTGAACCAGGCGGTTATCGAGGTGATCGATGGCGGACGTTTCGTCTCGAAGCGCGCGGGCGCGCTCCTCGGCAACGAACTCGTCAATGTCACCGGTCGCGCCGGCGTACTGAGCGCCCGCGAATGGGAGGTTTTTCAGTTGTATGCGAGCGGCTTGTCGCTGATCAGCATTGCGCAACGTCTGGAGCGCAGCGTGAAAACCATTGGTACGCAAAGGCGCAGCGCGATGCGTAAGCTTGGGCTGAAAACTGAGACTGAACTGATCGACTACTTGAGGCAAGTTGGCCTCGCATAATGCCGAACCAAGTCGACATTCTCTTTGCAACGTGCGCCACCAGAACTGCATTGACAACGAACAGACCTCATTGTTTCTCAGAAATGTTTAGGAATGCTCTGATTAAATCGATGCGCCTTTCGCTCCAGACTTGAACGCTTTACTTCGCCAACACGCGTGACCCCGCCAATCTTTTCTGTGCGGTCGGGCGTGTGTCGGCCGAGGGCGTATTCAGACGGGGTGACGGCATGTTCAAGAAACTGATAGGCGAGTGCGTGGGAAGCTTTTCGCTTGTCTTCTTCG
The DNA here is from genome assembly GCF_009766085.1 of Burkholderia sp. S171. Classification (GTDB taxonomy): domain Bacteria; phylum Pseudomonadota; class Gammaproteobacteria; order Burkholderiales; family Burkholderiaceae; genus Caballeronia. The sequence goes on from NZ_LMUF01000035.1 coordinate 174,110, forward strand.
GCTGCGGCAGCACCGCATTAGCGAGTGGCTACTTTCGCCCCGACATGGGACTCGTCTGCCAGGCAATGGCCTTCGGTCTTGCGGCAACCACGCTTGTCTACGTCCTACGTCCCCTTTGCGCCGCTCATTTCAATCCTGCGGTGACCGTCGGATTCGCCATTGCCAACCGTTTTCCCGTGCGCGACCTGGTCCCGACCATCACCGCGCAGGTTGCGGGCGCGACCGTCGGCGGGTGGCTCTTATATATCGTCGCGAGCGGACGCACGGGCGTCTCGCCTGATCTCATCGCGTTCGGCGCGAATGGCTACGGCGCTCATTCGCCCGCCGGGTATCAGTTGCACGCCGCGCTGATCGTCGAAGCGCTGATGACCTTCGCGTTTGTCCTCGTGACGCTTTCGGTCGCGTCCGGCAGGCAAGCGCGCTTCAACGGCGCCGTGCTGATCGGGCTGTCGCTGACGTTGTGTTCCTTGCTCGCCATTCCGGTGACAAATGGGTCTTTGAACCCGGCTCGTTCCACTGGGGCCGCGCTCGTGGCGGGCGGGTGGGCGCTGGACCAGCTCTGGCTGTTTTGGGCGGCGCCCCTTGCGGGCGGCGTGCTGGCAGGCCTTGTCTATCCCATGCTTCAGCGCAGCGCAACGAGTAAGAGCGAGCGGCTGACACAGGTTGGCCGTATCGACGGCGTGCTCGACAAGCAGTTGTCTTAACGAGCGCGCACATCATGTCCTCTTCCTCCATCCTCCGTCTGGTTCGCCTGATGACGCTGTTCGTGCTCGTGTGGGCAGCATCGAGCGTTTCAGCCGAGCCTTTGCGTGCTGAACACGTGAAGCAAACTACGCAAGACTATTCGACGCTGACCCGCGACGAATCCCAAGCTCCCCGCTTGGAACCCACACCCGGAAGCACCGGTGCCGAACCGTCGCGGACGCTAAGCCTGAGCGTCGACGAACGCGCCTATTTGCGCTCGCTGCCGCCCCTTACGCTGGGCGTCGATGCCAGTTGGGCGCCGTTCACCTATGTGGATTCCAGCGGCGAGTCGAGAGGCATCGCAATGGCCTACGCAACCTATTTGTCGAAGGCGCTGGCTATCGATTTCGACCGGCGCGTGTATCCGGGCTGGGCCGATGTATTGAACGCCTTTGCTCGCGGGCAGATCGACATGCTCGCAACCACCGAGCGCGAGACGCCGCGTCTTGCCGGCGCAATCTCGACCGGAGCGCTGGCGGATTATCCGCTGGTCATAGTCGGGCGGCCCAATGAACCGGTGATAAACGGAATCGAGCATGCGTCATCGCGGCGGATTGTCGTGACGGCGCGTCTGGCGGCTAGCGGGCGGCTCGGCAATGTGCCGTCGGGCGCGGCGCTGATCATCGCGCCCAACGTGAATGCCGCACTTGACCGCGTGGCCCGGGGCGAGGCGGATCTGTTCGTCGGCGATCTCGTGGCTGTCGATATCGCGCTCGCGGCGCGTTACGAGGACGAACTGAAGATCATCGGACCGGCGGGTAACTTCGAGCATATGAGCTTCGCGCTGCGTCCGGAATTCAGCCGGCTCGTGCCACTGATCGACCGAGCGTTGAGCGCCATGCCCGACGCCGACAAACAGCGCATCCCCGCCGTCCGCCAGGCAGCGCTCGACCCGCCGGCAAGCGGTTGGAGCGTCAGCGCCATGCGGCTACTGCCGGCGCTGATTGCTATTGGCGTGGTGCTGGCGGTCACGTTGCGTGCGTTCGTCCTCCTCCAGCGCGAAATGGCCAGGCGCGTGGAAACCGAGCAACGCCTCGCGACGCAACTCAGTTTCCAGCAGACCATGATGGAAGTGGTGCCGTATCCGCTCGTCGCAAAGGATCGGGAGAATCGTTATATAGCGGTGAATCGCGCGTTCGAAAAGACGCTCGGGCTGAAGCGCGAGGACATCATCGGACGCACGACGCTCGAGGTTCAATCGTGGGGACCCGATAACAGCCAGCGCCTGCATGATCTCGTGGGCATGAGTATCGCGAGCGGGCGGCGCGAAGAGGTCGAAATCAACTTTCACAATCTCGATGGCGCGCCGCGTCACGGGCTCTTCTGGACCGGGGCGTTTACGGCCGCGAATGGGGCGATGGCCGGTGTCGTTGGCACGATGATCGACATTACCGACATCCGCGACGCTGAAATGCGCGCGCGCGAAAACGAACGCCGCCTGCACGACGTGACACGCTCGCTGCCCGCTGTTGTGTTTCAGTTGCGGCGCGCGAGGGATGGGTCGTACAGCTTCCCGTATATCGGCGGCGATACACGTCATTTATTCGGCACCGATCTCGCGGCGCTCGGCAATGACCAGGTGGCGGGTTTATCGCTGATTCACGCCGACGACAAGCGCGGTGTGCGCGAGGCGATCGAACGTTCGGCGCTCACGCTCGATCCGGTTCACACGGAGTTTCGCTCGATCGTCGACGAAGGCCGTCGCTGGGTTCGTGCGGATCTCGTGGCGCATCGCGAGGCGGATGGCGCGGTGGTCTGGAATGGCTATTGGGTCGACGCGAGTGTCGAGCGCGCGCGGGCCGACGAACTCGCCGCGGCGCGCGATGCTGCCGAAGCGGCCTCCCGCGCCAAGGATGATTTTCTCGCAATGATGAGCCATGAAATCCGTACGCCCATGAACGGCGTGCTCGGCTTGGTGGAAGTATTCGAGAACACGCCACTCAATCCTGATCAATCGCAGATGCTCGGCATGATCCAGGATTCGGCGAGCGCACTGCTGCAAATTCTCGACGATCTGCTCGATTATTCGAAGATCGAGGCGGGGCGTCTCACCATTGAATCGATGCCGATCGACCTGCGTGAACTGGTCGATAACGCCATCGGTCTGCTCGCGGGACGTGCGCACGAAAAAGGATTGCGAGTGCGGGTGGACGTATCGCCTGATATTGCCGCGAGTTTGCGCGGTGACAGCGTTCGACTGCGGCAGGTACTTTTCAATCTGATAAGCAATGCCATCAAGTTCACGATGAAAGGCGAGGTCGCGCTCACGGTGAATCTGGTCGGCAGCGCGCACGGCGTGCAAACCGTCGAACTGAGTGTGGAAGACACGGGAATCGGGATTGCGGCGGACGCGCAGGCGAGTCTGTTCGAGCCGTTCGTGCAGGCGGAATCGTCTACTACCCGCCGCTTCGGCGGCACGGGTCTCGGATTGACGATCTGTCACAAGCTGGTCGAACTGATGGGCGGAACGCTGGAGCTGCAAAGTCAGGTGGGTGTGGGCACGCGCATGATCGTGCGGCTCGACATGCCGGTCGAGACGACGAACTATCAAATCGATGGCTTGCGGGGCAAGAGCGGAATTATCGCTATCGACGATCAGCGTGTGGCGCGTGCGCTTGTTGACTATGGTCAGGCGCTCGGCCTCAAACTGGCAATCCGGTCCAGCGACGACGCCGCGTTGCGCGATCCGCATACCTTCGATGACATCGATCTCGTGTTTCTCAGCGACACCCATCCGCAAGCACTGCCGCTGAAAACGCGCGTAATTCACGTCACGGAGAAACCGAAGCCGACGGGTTATCGCATTCTCGACAACGACATTCGCGTAAGCGTTAATCCAATCTCGTGGCGCGGTTTGGGCGCTGCATGCGTGGCCGCGTTGACGGGGTTGCCGCAGCTTGTCTCGCGTGCGACGCGCGGTATCGATACGAACAACGAACCGCCCGATCGTGAGCGCGCAATCCGCATGGGGCGGCTTGTGCTCGTCGCGGAAGATCATCCTGTCAATCAGGAACTGATTCGCCATCAACTGGCGCTGCTGGGTTTTGCGTGCGACGTGGTGCCGGACGGCGTGGAAGCGCTCGCGGCACTGAAGCAGACGCACTACGGCTTTCTCATTACCGACTGCCACATGCCGAACATGACCGGTTATGAATTGGCGCGGCGCGTGCGGGCCAGTGAACTCGGGTTGTCGAAGCGATTGCCAATCCTCGGCATTACCGCGAGCACCGCGCCCGAGGAGTTGTCCATGTGCCGCGAGGCTGGCATGGACGACTGCTTTGTCAAACCCACGCGACTCGCCACGTTGCGCGACCATTTGAACCGGTGGCGTGTAATGGACAGTACACCGGCGGCGCTGGAACCGGTGGTTGTCGCGGAACAGGATGTTGAGACCGTCGACGTAGAAACCGATGAAGTCGATCTGGACTACATGACGCAACTCTGGGGCAGCGAGACCACGGTCAAGGCGTTGCTCGACGCATTCGTGTCGTCGTTCCGCGATGATCTCGACACGCTCAGAGCTCTTCTCGATGGCGGCAGCGTCACGCAGTTGCGCGAGTGGCACCATCGGGTAATTGGCGCGGCTAGCGTGTTGCAGTACCGGCCGTTGCAGATTGCGCTCGACAGGTTCCGGCGTGATCTTGTCGACAAGCCGGAAGCACTTCGACGCGAAGATGGTGCCGTGCTGATCGCTCGCTGCGAGGCTCTGCTTGAGCGTATAGAAGCGCAATGCGCGGAGATGGCGTGATGTATGCGGAGCGGGGCGCGGGTCTGTTCATGCCATTGCGCTTGCCGTTCGGATAAACGCATGACGATCCAACGCTGAAGTTTCAATCAGGCGTTGCAAACAAAATGGGCCGATTCCAACACATGTTGGCATCGGCCCATTTTGTTCGTCATGTCTGCGCTTTCACGCCCGTTAAAACAATGCGCTCACCGCCGTATCTTTCCTGAAATGCGCGAGCGCGAAATCGACAAACGAGCGTGTTTTTGCGGACACGTGACGGCGTCCCGGATAGACCAGCGACACTTCCTTGTCCGCGTTATTCACCACGTAGTCAATGAGCAAACGCACGAGCGCGCCCTGTTCAAGATCGTCTGCGACATGGCTTTCCGGCAGGGCTGTGATGCCCATTCCGGACAGCGCGGCTTGTCGAAGCATTTGGGAATTGTTGACCGTGTAATCCGGATCGATGACGATATCTTCGTCCTCGCCGTTCGCGCCCGTGAACGACCACGTGGACCCGTGTATGTCGGCTGACGGTGACAGGAAGGCGTGAGCGGCAAGATCAGCGGGCCGCAGCGGAACACCGTGTTTCGCGAGGTACTGTGGTGCGGCCACAATAACCGGCGTCACCTTGAACAAGGGCCGATTGATCAGCGTGCCGCTGTTCACCATGCGCGGCACGACAATACCGACATCGAAACCCTCATCCACCAGATCCACCGGCCGATGCAGTAACGTGAGCCGCAACTTCACGTTGGGAAAAGCATCGCGATACTCACACAGCAGCGGCGTGAGCCCGAACAGCGAGAACGATGCCGATGCCACGAGCTTCAGCGTACCGGACGGATCGAACGATGTTTGCGACACCGTCGATTCAATTGCCTCGACCTGTTCTATGACCGCCCGGCAGCCCTCGGCGTACGACGCGCCGGCTTCAGTGAGCGACACGCTTCGCGTCGTGCGGTTGAGCAGTCGCGTATTGAGGTGCGCCTCGAGCAACGCGACGTAACGCGTGATGACAGCATTCGATAAATCCAGCGCAGCCGCCGCCCGGCCGAACGACCCGGTTTCAGCGACCTTCACGAAGACGCGCATGGCTTGAAGATGATTCATGACTTACCGATGAACAAAGAGTCGCCCCGTGTATGCCACGCCTCAGGGCCGAAAAGACACGAGTGCGGGCACTCTTTCTCAAGCCTCCCACTCGCGTGCGCGATGCTAATGCGCTGGGGTTATCGGTGAAATAGGAATAGGACGAAAGTCGACGAAAGCGCGCTTGTGTCGTGCGGTTGCTACTGTCGCAACTGTGCAACGCGTGCAAGTAATTAGGTATCCAGAAGTTAATTCGAGATAGCTGCAAAGCCTGATGGAACAAGCGTTTGAGCGAAAAGAAAGTCCATTTTTCGACTTATTCAAAAAGCCTTTTGTGTGCGTCTTGATGGTTTGGTTAAAAGCCAGCGCCCTAAACTTTGTTTCAGCCGAATCACGGTGTCCGGTTAAGACCGGAAACGAGTCGCCTTGGTGTTACGCAGGAAGGCGCCGCGTTTTGCAACCAGTCGAGTCGTTAGACTCATTAAAGGGATCACACATGAAAAAGACTCTGATCGTCGCGGCCGTTGCCGCTTCTTTTGCGACCGCCGCCAATGCGCAGAGCAGCGTTACGCTGTACGGCCTTATCGATGCTGGTTTCAGCTATGTGAACAATGAAGTTGCTCCGAACACTGCCAAGGGCAGCGCTGCAGCATTCCGCCTGTCGAGCGGCAACCTCAACGGTAGCCGTTGGGGCCTGAGGGGCACGGAAGACCTCGGTGGCGGCATGAAGGCCATCTTCACGTTGGAAAGCGGTTTCAGCATGGGCAACGGACAGGCGCTTCAACGCCAGAACGGCAGCACCAGCGGAACTGAATTCGGTCGTCAGGCATTCGCAGGTATTTCGTCGGCTCAGATGGGTACGGTAACGTTGGGTCGTCAGTATGACTCAGTAGTTGACTATCTCGCGCCGATGACGGCAAACGGCAGCTGGGGCGGTACGTACTTCTCGCATCCGTTCGACAACGACAACACGCAGAATTCGTTCCGCGTCAACAATTCGGTCAAGTACCAAAGCGCGAACTACTCGGGCCTCACGTTCGGCGGCCTGTATGGCTTCTCGAATCAGGCTGGTGGATTTGCCAACAACCGTGCTTACAGCGCGGGCGCACAGTACGCGAACGGTCCGTTCAAGATTGCAGCGGCTTACCTGCAACTGCAAAATCCGGGTTCCAGCAACAACGGCGGTGCGATGACGGACGCCGGCGCCTTGGCAAGCCAGGCCGGCGCTGCGGGCGCGTCGGTGCAGACGCAACGTACGTACGGTGTTGGCGCGAACTACGCGATTGGTCCGGTGACGGTTGGCGGTGCATGGACGCAAAGCCGCTTCCAGTTCGTAGGCGGCGATTCGACTGCACGCTTCAACAACTATGAAGTGAATGCACGTTATGCATTGACGCCGGCATTGGCACTTGGCGCCGCGTACACGTACACCGATGTGAAGGGTTACACCGCGGGTCCGGATAACAACGACCACGTGAAGTTCCATCAGTTCGGTTTGCAGACGGACTACGCGTTGTCGAAGCGCACGGACATCTACGCGGAAGGCGTGGTGCAACTCGGCAAGCAAGGTGCTGAAGCGCAAGTGTATGGCACGAACGCGAACTCGGTTCACGGCAACCAGGTTGTGGTATCGACGGGTATCCGTCACCGCTTCTAAAGTGCTGAACGTTTGACGTAGTAACAAAGCTAGTAACGAAAAGGCGCCTCACGGCGCCTTTTCGCATTTCCAGCCTAGTATTGACTACTCGGGTTCACCGGCAACGGCTTGACACGCAAATGCTCTACTATGGCGCGTCGATGAGCAGACGACTCGTCCACTCGTCAGTCACCCAGGAGAGAGCAAACATGTTCACGAGATTCAGTCTGCGTAACAGCGTGTTGGGTTTGAGCATGGTGTTGATGTCGTCTGTCGCGTCAATGGCGTCGAGCGCAGCTTTCGCCGATACCGTCGCTTTGCAAGCGAACCTGCAACCGTCGAGTGAAGTGCCGCCGCGCGTGAGCAAGGGGCATGGGGCGCTGAAAGCCACCTTCGACACCACCACCAAGACGCTGCAGTGGACCGTGACGTACGCCGACTTGTCGGGACCCGCGACCATGGCCCATTTCCACGGCCCCGCGCCCGTGGGACAGAACGCGAAGGTGCAGGTTCCTATCGACAAGAATGCGCTGCCCAGTCCTATCGCCGGACAGGCCACGCTTTCCGAGCAACAAGCGACCGACCTGCTGGCTGGCCAGTACTACTTCAATATCCATACCGGGCAGAACCCGACGGGAGAGATTCGCGGCCAGGTGATGCCGGCGAACTGACGAGGCGTTTTGCTGGCAGGACGCGCACTGCCGCCTTCTCTACACGCGACTTCGCGAACGATCGTACTATTGACGTTCATCGAAAAGAGGAGCCGCCATGAGTTGGCAAAGTGCGTTGGCCTGCTGGGTTTTACGTCGCCGGATGCGCCCTGAAACGGCTAAGCCGGGTATCGATGTTGCACGAGCGCGGGCGTTGACGTCCAAGCGCGCGTGGTTGCCGAAAGTGCCATCGGGATGGCGTCTTGAAGAGCGATACGGCCTGGACGATGCCCCGCTTCGTGGCGAGTGGCTGGTGCCCGATCAGCCGTCCGGCATCACGATCCTGTACCTGCATGGTGGTGGTTATTATTTTTGCTCGCCCACGACGCATCGCGGGCTCGTCTTTCCCCTCGCGAGACGCTCAGGCGCGCGAACCTTTTCCCTCGATTACCGGCTTGCCCCAGAGCACCCGTTTCCCGCCGCGCTGGACGACGCATTGGCTGCTTATCGAAAGCTGTTGGCCGATGGCGTGTCGCCTGCGTCCATAGTGATTGCTGGCGATTCGGCCGGCGGCGGTCTTGCGCTCGCGACGTTGCTGGCTTTACGCGATGCCGGTGATCCACTTCCCGCAGGCGCCGCGTTGTTTGCGCCATGGACGGATCTGGCGGCGACCGGCGCGTCAATGACGACCAACGATGGCCGAGATCCCATGTTCTACGGCCGGGCATTTGCGCCGGCGGGCAAGCTTTATACGGGCGATGCCGATGTGCGCAACCCCTACGTATCGCCACTTTATGGCCGGTTCGACGGCCTGCCGCCGCTCTTCATCCAGGTCGGCGATACCGAAGTGCTGCTCGACGATTCCACGCGCGTGGCGGAGAAAGCGCGTGCAGCGGGCGTGAGCGTGGAGATTGAGATCTGGCCGAAGATGCCGCACGTCTTCCAGATCTTCGCGCCGTTCGTGCCCGAGGCGAACCGCGCGCTGGCGCAGGCGGCCGGGTTCGTGCGCCGGGTCACGGCTCCGCAGGCCGTGGAAACGTCGCAAACAAGCTAGCGGTTCACTTCCCGCTCGTTATATCGATAGTCTGAAACGCGCGCTCAACCGCCAGTTGCCCATATTCCCGCTCCAGCCGGCGCACGGTGAAATGGCCGTGCGCCATCTGCTGGAAGTGATCGATGAAAACCGTGTTGACCATGGCGCCGAGCACTGCGCCGATCGCCGGAATTGACTTGGCGGCGACCTGTTCGCTGACCTGCACCGAAAACCGCGACGCCACCGTCTGCAAGAACTTGAGCAACGCGGTCGAGCCGTGTCCGCTCAAACCCTTCGCCGCCAGCTCGCTCGTCGCCTTCGATACCGATTGCGCCAAGGTCCCACGGACAATGAAATAGCCGATATCGGCGGCATCGTCGCTCGAACTGGGGCCGCCCATGCCGAGCACCATCAGGCATTGCAACTGGGTGTCGATCAGATGCACGTCTTCGCCCTCGCTACGCGCAATGTCGCAGATTGAACGGAACATCAGCGTGGTCGTGACGGGCAACTCCACCGGCAACGCGAACAGCCCAAACGCGCCGCCCGCCGCGCCCGTGGTTGCGACGGCCAGCTTGTGCATCAGGTTGTGGGGTTTTTCGGGTGGCAGCACGACGCCGTTGACCGTAGTTTTACTGAGCGTGCGCAGCGCGAGTTGCAGACATTTCTTAAGCGCGGCCTGGGTTGCGTCGTCGATTTTTTCCTGCGCGACGGTCGGCATCCGCGCCATCAGCTTTTCGATGGGCGAGCCAACCACGCTCGCCAGTTTCATCGTAAGCGACGGGCTTTCCAGTGCTTCCTTGGCGCGGCGCAAGGTCGCGAGATCTTCCTGCGAGAGGGGCGAAGCGGCGATTGGCGTCGGTTCCATGGCAATTTTAGAAAAAGATTGAGAAGGCGTCTGGCCTTGGATTAGAGCCTTTCACCGTGCTAGAATTCATATTCTGTTGACAAGTCAATCATTGCGGTATCAAAAAAATGGCCGTTCATACTGCCGAGCACCACTCCGCGGGACAAGTGCTCCCGTTTCGCGAATCGCTGATGGCGATGCTGGGCGTCTGCTTCGTGACCATGCTGGTCGCGCTCGATCAAACCGTGGTCGGGACTGCATTGCCCACTATCGTCGCCGAACTCAAGGGTTTTGACCTTTACGCCTGGGTCGCCACCTCGTATTTGCTTACATCGGTCATTACCGTGCCTATTTTCGGCCGGCTCGGCGATTACTACGGCCGCAAACCGTTCGTGATCGCGTCCATTGTCGTGTTCACCGTCGCGTCCGCGCTGTGCGGTCTCGCCAACAACATGCTCTTCCTCGTGCTCGCGCGCGGCCTTCAGGGCATTGGCGGCGGCATGCTGGTCGGCACCGCTTTTGCATGCATTGCCGATCTGTTTCCTGACTCCGTCGTGCGTCTCCGGTGGCAGGTGATGATGAGTTCGGCGTTCGGTATTGCGAATGCGGTCGGGCCGTCCCTTGGCGGGATTCTGACCCAATACTACGGCTGGCGCTCCGTGTTCTACGTGAATCTGCCGGTCGGCCTGCTGTCGGTGTTCTTCGTCTGGCGCTTCCTGCCGCATCTTCGGCACGTCAAGCATGAGGGCAAGATGCGTCTGGACTGGCAAGGCGCGGGCCTGATCGCGATTGCGCTGGGTTCGCTGCAATTGTTTGTCGAAATGTTGCCGAAGCACGGCCTGTCGGCAGAGTCGCTGATGCTGCTGGTCGCGAGCGTTGCATCTAGCTATGCGCTCTGGAAGTGGGAACGGCGCTGCGATTACGCCATTCTTCCCGTCGATATGTTCCGCAACAAGAGCCTGTCTGCGCTGTTCACGCTGGCGATCCTCGGCGGTTTCACGATGTTTTCGCTGCTGTTTTACGCACCTTTGCTGTTCCAGGGCGGTTTTGGCATGTCGCCGAAAGACGCCGGGCTGATGATCACGCCGTTGGTGGTGTTCATTACGATCGGCAGTATCGTGAACGGCCGGATCGTAACACGCGTGAAGAATCCCAACGCGATGCTGTTCGTCGGTTTCGCGCTGCTCGCGGTGGCGTGTCTTGGCGTGGTGATCGCCACGCGCTCAATGCCGCGTCCGCTATTGATGGTGTTCATGGTGCTGGGCGGCATGGGGCTGGGTTTTGTCATGCCGAACCTGACCGTGTTCGCGCAATTGACCGCGGGTAGGGAACATCTGGGCATTGCGACGGCGCTGCTGCAGTCGCTGCGCATGATCGGCGGGATGATTGGCACGGCGTTGACGGGCACGCTGATCGGTCATCTGTATGCGAGCGGCGTGCAGCTCGCGCTCGACAAGGACAGTGCCACTCACTGGCTCGGCGACCTGAGCGATCCGCAGATTCTCATCAACCACGACGCGCAAACCACGTTGCTTTCGCAACTCGCGGCCGCGGGTCATAACGGCGCGATGCTGCTTGAATCGGCACGCGAGTCGCTGGTCGCGGCAATTCACATTGGTCTGGCGGTGGCGGCGGTGGTAGCGGTGGTGGCTGTATGGCAATCGCGTCGCGTGCCGCCCGTGCGCTTGAAGGGCGTGAAGATCGAACCGGCGATAGTGGCCGAATGAGTTCGATAACAGCAAGCAAGCACGCGAAGAACGGCGCACAAACGCGCAACACCGAAGCAATCAGCATGAAAGCAGTCAGCCGGGAATCAACCAGCATGGACGAGACGGAACGTATCGCCTTCATACAGCAGTTTGGGCGCACTTATCGAACGTTCATGCAGGCGTTCGAGTCGCAGGTCGGCCATCCCATGCCACGTTGGCGCATCCTGCTCGCGCTGCACGATCATGCGGGCGAGTTGTCGCAGAAGCGATTGGTTGAGAGGCTGCGCGTGGACCCGGGCGCGCTCACGCGGCAGTTGAAGACGCTGGAGGCGCTGGGCTGGATTGCGCGCAGTGTTGACCAGCGTGACAACCGGGTATCGAACGTGATTCTCACCGATACCGGCCGCGCCGTGACCGAAGCCGGCATGCCGCGCCGCAATGCCTTCCTTCACGAGACACTGTCGACGCTGCCCGACGACGCCGTCACGGCGCTCTCCGGCGCGCTGCGCTCGCTTGAACAGCGCATTCAGGAAGTGGCCGCCGGAACCGCCGAAGCGAGCGGCCCAGGCGAGCTGGGCAACGCCGTTCCCGACGACGCTTGAATCTTAGAACGACGTTTCGATCACTTCCTTCACGCGATATTTTGTATCGACGACCAGAATCTGGCGCCATTTGTCGAAGGTGAGGCAAGGGTGCGAGATGTCGAACGCGATCATGTCGCCGACCTTGATGTCGTCGCCCGGCTTGATCCGCAGGTAGGCGTGCTGGTCCATCATGCCGAAGATCTCCCAGCCTTCATCCGTCTGGATGTCGCGCGGCCATTGCGTGCCGGGACGGAAATGACGAGCGGGCTCGGGCATGCCGGCGTCGAAGGCGGCATCGCGTTTTCCCAGGCCAATGATCACGCGATCCGGCTCCGGAATCGATTGCACATAGGCCCACAACTGCAGCGCGGGTTTCAATCCTTCGCCCATTTTCTTGGCAATCGGGTTGCGCGCGAAAATCTCGTTCTGCGCTTTCTTGTACACGCCCACGTCATGCGTCAGATAACAGCCCGGACGCAGGATTACTTCGATTGCATCGCTATTCGCTTTCGCGAATTCATCGGCGACAACGTCGTACCAGGCAGACCCCGCGCCCGACAAAATGGCCGGCTTGCGCTCGATCTTGCCGTCGGCGACCAGCGCGCGCGTCACATCCACCGCGTGCTGCAGAAACGCCCGTACCTTCGATTCGTCCTGTAGCACGCCCTCATATATCTCGACGCCGGTGAGCTTCACGGCGTCGGGCCAGCGTGCAATGGCGGCCAGCACCGCGTCGCGCTGCGCGTCGTCGCGAATACCCGTTCGGCCACCCGCCACGCCCAGTTCCAGCAGCACGTTCACGTGCTTGTTCACATCGCTGAAAAACGCGCCGAGCTGATCGACGTTGTCCGCCGAATCGACGAGGCAATGGAACTCGAAATCCGGATCGGTGAGCAACTCCGCGATCATGCCCATGTTGCGCTTGCCGACCAATTGGTTCGCCATCAACACGCGATGCACGCCGCCGCGATACGCCGCGCGCACTTGATGCGCGGTGGCCAGCGTAATGCCCCACGCGCCGGCATCCAACTGGCGTCGGAACAATTGCGGCGCCATGGTCGTCTTGCCGTGCGGCGCGAGTTTTACGCCGTATTCGGCCACGAACGCCTGCATCCACTTCAGGTTGTGCTCGATCCGGTCCGCGTACAGCACGGCGGCCGGCAGGCTCACGTCCTCGTCCAGCAGATTCCAGTCAAGGCGCGCGGCATCCACCAGATGCACGCTGACGCCCGGTACCATGCCCAGACCCTTGCCGAATGGGTCGATTGTCGCGCTTTGATAGTTTGTAACTTTCATGTGCTGCTACTCCATCGTTCGTTTGTATAGAGTCGAAGGCTTGTTTTGCCGCATTCGATTCAATATCGAGATTGACGCGACAATGGTACAGAAAGTACGATGCCCCAGACATTGTTATTTAGTACCAAGCGTGCCGAAAGGGTTTTCATGAACATGTCGTCCGAACCGCCAGCCTTCGATATCGTCGCCCGGATTGCCGAGCGCGCGCCCGAATTGCGTTCGGCGGAGCGAAAGGTCGCGGCGCTTATTCTCGACGATTTGACCGGCGCATCGCGCGCCAGCATCGGTGCGCTCGCAAAAAAAGCCGAGGTTAGCATTGCGACCGTGACGCGCTTCGCGAAGGCGGTCGGATGCCATGACGTGCGCGAGCTCAAATTGCGGCTGGCTCAGGCGGCGGCGGTCGGCCAGCGGTTTTTGCGCGGCGGTTCGTATGATGAAACCGGCGCCGACGATCCCGCCGATTCACTCGCCGCCCGTATTTTCGACGATATCCAGACCACGCTCGCTCACAATCGCGGCGCGTTGCGAGCCGCGCCAATTGCCGCCGCCGCCGATGCGCTCGCCGATGCACAAATGATCTACGTGTTCGGCATGGGCGGAGGCTCGACCGCTTTGGCCGATGAAATGCGCTTTCGCCTGGTTCGACTGGGCCGCCCGGTGGCGTCGTATCAGGATGGTTTGCTGCAGCGGATGGTCGCCGCAACGCTCTCGCGTGAGCATGTGGTGGTGGCGTTATCGGTGACGGGGCAGACGCCCGAAATGGTCGAGAGTTGCCGGATCGCGCGGGAGTACGGTGCGCGGGTGATTGCGCTGACGGCGCCCGCGTCGCCGCTCGCGCAACTGGCCGACTGGCTGATTCCGATCATCGCGAAAGAAACCGATTTTATTTACAAGCCTTCGACGTCGCGTTACGCCATGTTGATGGCGCTCGATCTGCTCGTCACTGAACTTGCCGTGAAGCAAGGCGATACGAGCCGCGAGCTTTTGCGGCGCATGAAACACGCGCTGGATGCTTATCGTGGTGGTGGCGTCGATGAACGTCAGCCTTTGGGCGATTGACCTGCGCTCAAACAAACGCGCAAATTTTGAGGAGATAGAGCATGACATCGGATGGAGAGCACGTCGATACGCTGATCAAAGGCGCGCGGGTGATCGACGGAACGGGTGCGCCGGGGGGGCAGGGCGATGTGGCGGTGAAGGATGGCCGGATTGTCGCGATCGGTGAGCTAACCGGCTGGACGGCGGAGAACGTCGTTGAAGCAGAAGGCCGAGTGCTGGCGCCGGGTTTTATCGATGTCCATACGCACGACGATACCCACGTCATTCGATCGCCGCAGATGCTGCCGAAGATATCGCAAGGCGTGACGACAGTGATTGTCGGCAATTGCGGCATCAGCGCGTCGCCGGTAACGTTGAAGGGCGATCCCCCCGATCCGATGAACCTGCTCGGCGCTCAGGGCGACTTTCAGTATCCGACGTTTGCGGCTTATATCGATGCGGTGAATCACGCGCGGCCGGCCGTGAACGTGGGCGCGTTGATCGGGCATACGGCGTTGCGCAACAACCATATGGACCGGCTTGATCGCGGCGCTTCGGCGGAGGAAATCGATGGTATGCGCGCTCAGCTCGAAGAAGCGCTGTCGCACGGTGCGCTTGGGTTGAGCAGCGGTCTTGCCTATGGCTCGGCGTTTAGTGCACCGCCGGAAGAAGTGATGGCGCTGGCCGAGCCTTTAGCCAAGGCCGGAGCGCTGTACACCACGCACATGCGCACCGAATT
Source organism: Burkholderia sp. S171 (assembly GCF_009766085.1). GTDB lineage: Bacteria > Pseudomonadota > Gammaproteobacteria > Burkholderiales > Burkholderiaceae > Caballeronia. Next base: position 189,205 of record NZ_LMUF01000035.1, read on the forward strand.
CGACGCGATCCTCGACGCAATGGATGAGGCGTATCAGGTCGGCAAGCACGCGCGCATTCCTGTCGTGATCTCGCATTTGAAGTGCGCGGGGCCATCGAACTGGGGGCGTAGCGTTGAAGTATTGCAGTCGCTTGACACGAAGCGCGAGGGGCAGCCGGTGGGATGCGATTGTTATCCGTACAACCGGAGTTCTTCGACGCTCGATGTGAAACAGGTGACCGGCGATATTGACATCACGATCACGTGGTCGGAGCCGCATCCGGAGATGGCGGGGAAGTTGATCTCCGCGATTGCAGCCGAATGGGGCGTGACGCAGCCGGGGGCGGGCAAGCGCTTGCAGCCGGCGGGGGCGGTTTATCACAACATGTCGGAAGACGATGTGCGGCGGATTCTGTCGCATCCCGCAACCATGGTCGGTTCTGATGGTTTGCCGAATGATCCGCTGCCGCATCCCCGTCTATGGGGTGCGTTTCCACGGGTGCTGGGGCATTACGCGCGGGATACGTCGCTGATCGCGCTCGAAGAAGCGGTGCGGAAGATGACGGGGTTATCGGCGCGGCGGTTTGGTTTGAGCGAGCGCGGTCAGATTCAAGTGGGATATCACGCGGATCTCGTTCTCTTCGATGCCGACAAGGTTAGCGACACCGCAACGTTCGCCGAGCCTCGGCAGGCGGCTGATGGCATCGATGCGGTTTGGGTGAATGGGGTGCTTTCATATCTCGACGGCGCGGTGACGGGGTTGAGAGCAGGACATTTTGTGGCGCGTGGCGAGGGTTCCAAACTCGATGCGCTCGGACATTTTTAATTGATTCCTGGAGTAATGCGATGAAACGATATGGCGTGGAAGGCGGTAAAGGACAAGGCGGCGCGGTCATGCCGTTTTCGCGGGCTGTTGAAGCGGATGGATGGCTTTTTGTTTCCGGCCAGACGCCGATGGAAAATGGCGAAGTAATTGAAGGCGGGATTGTTGCGCAATCGCATAAAACTATTCAAAACGTTTTCGCGATTTTGAAGGAAGCAGGGTATGGCGCTGAACATGTTGTTCGTTGCGGCGTTTGGCTCGATGATCCGCGCGACTTCGCTTCGTTTAATAAAGTGTTCAAGGAATACTTTGGTGAACATCCGCCGGCACGCGCTTGCGTGGTTTCTTCGATGGTGATCGACTGCAAGGTTGAAGTGGATTGCGTGGCGTATAAGAAGTCGGCTGCACGCGCTTCTGACGCGAAGTGATTATTACGCTAGCACTGACTGTGCGATAGATTTGCTGCTAGCGTGAAATAATCTTTCGATGAAAATTTCGATTCTATTAAACGAAGTTTAATAGGTTTCATGAGTAAATATTTTTTCGTATGATCCGGATGACGATGTGGACATCGTAAGTAATACTGGTCGAATTGGTCGATGTTGATCGTTCAGAGTGCTTTCAATGCTTTCCAGTCGACTTGCACGATTATTACGTGGCATCCTCGTGCTGAAGATGCTTTTCTTCGCGAGTTCGGCATTTGCTATATACAGCGATTGCACAGCACCCCTGCCTATGGCCGTCAATCTACCTAACGTAGGGGTGCCTGTCACGTTAGCCGTCGGGCAGCCTATTCCGGGCGCGGCAGCGAGCTTTAATGTCGCTATTACCTGTACCAATACGTTCGCCGCAGGGAAGCGCTGGGTCGCGGTCATGTGGGCGGGAACCGCGACAGCGACTCCTGTACCTGGCCTTACGAACGTTTATACGACTACTGGAATGGGAGCGGGCATAGGATTTCGTATCAGAGGCGCTGATGGATCGCTTATCGCGCGTACGAGTTCCGGTATTTTCGATTTTGGCCCTGCAACCCTAACTGGCACAAGCGTAATTGGCGGCGCGTTCGAGCTGGTCAAGATCACGGCATCGGTGGATCTTGGTACCTTCACTATTTCAAGCTACCTTACCGTGTCGAGCACGGAATATGCAAATGCCGGCAACGCGACCAAAAGTGGCTTAAATTTTAGTTATACGATAACTTCCGCTACTGTTCCTGCCTGCAAAGTCTTGGGCGTCGATATAGTCGTGCCGCTTCAAAACGTTCATGTGCCGGAACTTCCCGCTGTAGGATCTACCGCTTACCCGACCGCCTTTGGCATCGACCTGAATTGCGAAGGAAGCGCAAATCCGCAGATAACGCTTACCGATGTTGCGAATCCGTCAAATCAAACAACCGAATTAACGCTTGCACCCGGATCGACTGCCACCGGCGTTGCTATCCAGATTCTTTCTAATGGAACCCTTGTACACTACAGTCCAGCGCCTTATACGTACACCAACAGTAATGTCGCCACTATTAACACTATCGGACTAGGAGTGATGTCCGGCGTTACGCACATCCCGTTCACCGCTCGTTATATAAGAGTAGGACCACTGACCCCGGGAACCGTGGTCGGCAAGGCCACGTTCACATTCACGTATCAATGAACGACACTCTCACTGCCGCGCCAACCGCGCGTTATTCGGCAATGGCAGATTAAAGTTAGTCCGAAACGGATTGATATCCAGACCGCCGCGCCGGGTGTATCGCGCATAGACGGCTAATCTTTCTGGCTTGCATTCGCGCATCACATCCAGAAATATCTGTTCAACGCATTGCTCATGAAACCCGGTATGTTCGCGATAAGAAATGATATATCGCAGCAATCCCGCGTGATCGATTGGCGCGCCGACATAACGAATCTGCACGCTGCCCCAATCCGGTTGCCCGGTCACCGGACAATTCGATTTCAGCAGATTGGAAAACAGCGTCTCATCGACCGGCGATTCGCCAAAAGACGCGCGCAGTAACGAGGGATCGGGGGCATAGACATCGGCATCCAGATCCAGCCGATCCAGCGACAAACCCTCAAACTCTTCCATCTTGAGCTTCACGCCAAACTCATAAGGCGCGACAAGCTGCACCGACACATTCGCACCGCACACCGCGGAAACGTCCTTGCGAATCGCCGCACGAACCTCATCGATAGAATCAAAAGCCGTCTGCGAGAAAGATCCCAGATACAGCTTGAATGACTTCGACTCGACAATACTCGGCGAATCCGCCGGCACGATAAACGTCGCCACCGCGATCTGCGGTTTGCCCTTCTTGTTCAGCCATGAAAGCTCGTAGGCATTCCAGATATCGGTGCCGAAGAACGGAAGCGGACCCGTGAGCCCGAGCGCGTCGCGGCCCGACTTTCGGCCAATGGGAAAAAGCAGCGTCGGATCGTACCGTTCGGCGTACTGAACCGGCTTGCCAAGAGGAGAGTGTTCGGGCGTATTCATGATGATGCGTTCGATATGCCATTCGGAACGTGCCCCGTCGCTGTCACGACGCGGGCCGACTCGCAATGGCCAATTTGGTCGTCGAAGAAAAAATCGGGTTCGAACTTGCCCAGGAACGGGCCTTTGTCCAATCCACCGAGGAACATCGCTTCGTCGATTTCGATGTTCCAGTCCATCAACGTCCGGATCGCCCGCTCGTGCGCCGGCGCCGATCGCGCCGTGACAAGCGCCGTGCGAATCCGCATCCGGGTTGTGTCGTGGCTAAGTTTTTGCAGCTTGTGAAGCGCTTCCAGCAACGGTTTCAGCGGACCGTTCGCCAACGCCAGATCTTTCTTGCCGACTTCATGCGCCACAAACGCGGGCAGACCTTGCGCCTGGAACACTTGCTCGGCTTCGTCGGAGAAAAGCACGGCATCGCCGTCGAAAGCAATCCGAATTTCGTCAGGATACCGGCTCGCGGCAAGCGGCGCTCGCGGCACGACCGTCGCAGCGGGAAAGCCGGCGGCGAGGGCATCGCGGACATCGGCGGAATTGGCCGATAGAAACAGCGAGGCTTGGAACGGCTCCAGATACCGGAACGGCGATTCACCGCGCGTAAAGACCCCGCGCTCGATCGCCAAGCCGTGCTCCTTGCACGAACTGAACGCGCGCAAGCCGCTGATGGGATCGCTGCGCGACAAGATCACCACCTCGACGCGACGCTCGCCGTCCACATTTAACGCAAGCAACTTCTCGATCAGCGAGAACGCAATGCCCGGCGTAGCCGGAACATGGAGCCGCGAACGCTGCAGCGCCTCGTATTCACGCAAGTCGCCGGCTTCGTAGACTTCGTTCTCTTCTTCGAAATCAAACAGCGCCCGCGATGAAATCGCGACCACCAGCTTGTCGTCCAGCGTGAAGGCCATGCGCTCGTCCGCTCGTCAGGCCAGGAACAGCTTGTAGACGGGGTTCGCGCCTTCGTCCCACCACTGATAACCCAAGGTCGCAAGGAATTGCCCGAACGCCGCGTTATCCGTCGCCGGCACTTGAACGCCAACGAGAATCGAACTCGTATCCGCGCCCTGGTTCCGGTAGTGGAACAGGCTGATATTCCAGTTCGGCGCCATCGACGAGAGGAATTTCATCAGCGCGCCCGGGCGCTCGGGGAATTCGAAACGCAGCAGCCGTTCGTCTTGCGCGAGCGGCGAATGGCCGCCCACCATGTAGCGGATATGTTGCTTCGACAACTCGTCGTGGCTGAGATCGACCGTAGCAAATCCGTGTTCGATAAACGCGTTCGCCATCTGCACCGCTTCGCCGCGCGTCTTGATCTGCACGCCGACGAAGATATGGGCGGCGTGGGCATCGGCAATCCGATAGTTGAACTCGGTCACGCTACGGGTACCGACAAGCTCGCAAAACCGCTTGAAACTGCCGCGTTCTTCCGGAATGGTCACCGCGAACACCGCTTCGCGCGCTTCGCCCACTTCGGCCCGTTCGGCGACAAAGCGCATGCGATCGAAGTTCATGTTCGCACCGGACGTCACGGCGATCAGCGTCTGCGCTTCGAGCCCATCGCGTTCTGCGTATAGCTTCGCACCCGCAACCGCCAGCGCTCCCGACGGTTCCAGCACGCTGCGCGTGTCCTGGAAGACGTCCTTGATTGCGGCGCAGAGGGCGTCGGTGTCCACTGTAATGACTTCGTCGAGCAACTCGCGGCACAGCCGGAACGTTTCCTCGCCGACGAGTTTTACCGCCGTGCCATCGGCGAACAGCCCGACTTCGGCCAGCGTGACGCGCTCGCCTGCCTCGATGGATTGCTTCATCGCGCACGAGTCGATGGCCTGCACGCCAATGACGCGGATCTCCGGGCGCACCGCTTTGACGTACGCCGCGACGCCCGCCGCGAGCCCGCCGCCGCCGATGGGCACGAAGATGGCGTAGATCGGGCCTTGGTGCTGTCGCAGGATTTCCATCGCGACGGTGCCTTGGCCGGCGATAACGTCCGGGTCATCGAACGGATGAACAAAGGTCAGGCCGCGCTCTGCCTGCAACTTGACGGCATGGCCGTACGCGTCGCTATAGGATTCGCCATGCTGGACGACTTCCACGGTCGGGCCGCCGAACGCGCGCATGGCGTCGATCTTGACTTGGGGCGTGGTAACCGGCACGACGATGACCGCTTTGCAGCCGAGCCGCGTGGCTGAATAAGCGACGCCCTGAGCATGATTTCCCGCCGACGCCGTAATCACGCCGCGTGCCAGCACGTCAGCGGAAAGCTGCACCATCTTGTTGTACGCGCCGCGAATCTTGAACGAGAACACCGGCTGGTTGTCTTCGCGCTTCAGGTAGACCGAGTTGTGCAGCCGCGCGGACAAGTTGCGGGCGGGTTCGAGCTCGCTTTCGCGGGCGACATCGTAGACGCGCGCAGTCAGGACTTTCTTGAGGTAATCGGGGTGTGTCATTCCGGAGCCGTTCGCGCGCGGCTGTGCGCGCCATTTTTTGTGAGCGAAAACGTCAATAATAGCGCAGGGGCACGCCGGCGAACGTAGCGGCGTTGACTTCGACCACGGACCCGCCAACCAGCAGCCTGACGTCATTCCCAACCCGAGGCCTCAACCCCGACCGTCACGCTCCGGCCCCCAATGCCCGCGAAAATCCCACGCGACGGTGAAAAAACCATCAAAAATCCGTCGAAAATTGGCATGCATAAAGCCCTTCAACCCGCTACCGGCTGCGAACGGCAAACATCCCGATGGGTTAGAATTCCTTTTTCGATACAGGATCGGAAGATGCAACGGCAGTCCCGGACCGGCTTTTTGACGCATGTTCCCCGCGACGCTCTACGCGAGTGCTGCGCGCTCTGCTGCGCTATCCACGCGGCTTCGGAACGGCATGCGCGTCATCAGCGATCGTGCCGCTGATTCCGGCACCTCCGAAGGTTTTGCATCGTTCGCCACCCCCTGCCGGCGAGCACCTTCACAAAAAAGTATCACTCGAAAATCTGCGCCTCCCCGCGCAATGCCGGCTATAGCGCTGCTCGTGACCTTATCGTCAGCGCAAGGGCCGGCTCACCGAACTGTCGAATATGAACGCACCCCAAGCCTTCGATCCGAACGGCGCCGCGCATGCCGTGGCCCTGGATACCGAGCCGCGCCTGCGCGAAATTCCCTATAACTACACGTCTTTCTCCGATCGCGAAATCGTCATTCGCCTGCTGGGCGAGGAAGCGTGGGCCGCGTTGGCCATTCTGCGCAGCGAACGCCGCACGGGCCGCTCGGCGCGCATGCTCTACGAAGTGCTCGGCGATATCTGGGTTGTGCGTCGTAACCCGTATCTGCAGGACGACCTGCTCGATAACCCGAAACGGCGCGCATTGCTGATCGAAGCGTTGAATCACCGCCTGGGCGATATCGAAAAGCGTCGTAAAGCGGATTTGTCGCAGCATCAGGACGATGCCGGGCGGGATCGCGCAGCGCGTGTGGAAATACTGATCAGCGCTGCCTGCCGGGCGGTGGAAGATTTCAAGAAAGAGTTCGAGCAAACCTACGATCTGCGCAAGAAGGCATCGAAGGTCTTGGGCAAAGTCACCGAGAAAGACAACATCAAGTTCGATGGCCTGTCGCGCGTCTCCCACGTGACGGACGCAACCGACTGGCGTGTCGAATATCCGTTCGTCGTGCTGACGCCGGACACCGAGGCGGAAATCGCCGGCATGATCAAGGCGTGTTTCGAACTCGGGCTGACCGTGATTCCGCGCGGGGGCGGCACGGGCTACACCGGCGGCGCGATTCCTTTGACGCCGTTCGCGGCTGTTATCAATACCGAAAAGCTCGAGCAACTCGGACCCGTGGAAATGACGGATCTGCCGGGCGTCGACCATAAAGTCGCGACCATTTTCTCGGGCGCGGGCGTGGTCACGCGTCGCGTAACGGAAGCTGCCGAACAGGCCGGTTTCGTATTCGCCGTCGATCCTACGTCGCTGGATGCATCGTGCGTCGGCGGCAATGTCGCGATGAACGCCGGCGGCAAAAAGGCCGTGCTGTGGGGCACGGCGCTGGATAACCTCGCCTGGTGGCGCATGGTCGACCCGCAGGGCGACTGGCTCGAAGTCACGCGCCTGGATCACAACTGCGGCAAGATTCACGACATCCCCGTGGCGCGTTTCCGGCTCGACTGGTTCGATGGATCGCGGGCGCCGGGCGAGAAGTTGCTGCGTACCGAATCGCTCGATATTGCCGGCAGCAAATTCCGCAAGGAAGGGCTTGGCAAGGACGTGACAGATAAATTCCTGTCGGGTCTGCCGGGCGTGCAGAAGGAAGGTTGCGATGGGCTGATTACATCGGCGCGATGGATCCTGCACAAAATGCCCGCGCATACGCGCACCGTCTGCCTCGAATTCTTCGGTCAGGCGCGCGACGCGATTCCGAGCATCGTGGAAATCAAGGATTACTTGTTCGAGACATCGAAGAAGGGCGGCGCGATTCTCGCCGGTCTCGAACATCTCGACGAACGGTATCTGCGCGCTGTCGGTTACGCGACCAAGAGCAAGCGCAACGCGTTTCCGAAGATGGTGCTGATTGGCGATATCGTCGGTGACGATCCCGATGCAGTCGCCCACGCCACGTCAGAAGTCGTGCGCATGGCGAACGGCAAGAGCGGCGAAGGCTTTGTCGCGGTGAACGCCGAAGCGCGCAAACGCTTCTGGCTCGATCGCTCGCGCACGGCCGCTATCGCCAAGCATACGAACGCGTTCAAGATCAACGAAGACGTCGTGATCCCGCTGAACCGCATGGGTGAGTACACCGACGGGATCGAGCGGATCAACATCGAGTTGTCGATCAAGAACAAGCTGCAACTCGTGGATGCCCTCGAAACGTTCTTCAAGACGGGCAAGCTGCCGCTCGGAAAGAGCGACGACGCCAACGAAATCCCGAGCGCAGAATTGCTCGAAGACCGCGTGCAGCAAGCGCTCGATCTGCTTCAGCGTGTGCGTGAACGCTGGACGTTTGTCGGCGAGAAGCTGGATCTGCCGTTGCGCGAAGCGCAGCACTATATGGTTCAGCTCGGCTACGAAGGGCTGGCCGAGAAGATGGCCGATCGCGTGGATTCACAGCCGGGCGTCCGCGTGTTCGACGTCGCGCAAGACCGCACGATTCGCATCTCCTGGAAGCAGGAAATCCGCGCCGAATTGCGCCACATCTTCAACGGCGGCGAGTTCAAGCCCATCCTCGAAGAAGCGCAAAACATCCATAAGAAGGTTCTGCGTGGTCGCGTATTCGTCGCGCTTCACATGCACGCCGGCGATGGCAACGTCCACACCAATATTCCCGTCAACTCCGACAACTACGAGATGCTGCAGGACGCGCACGTCGCCGTTGCTCGCATCATGAAGTTGGCGCGGGATCTCGACGGCGTGATTTCGGGCGAACACGGCATCGGCATCACGAAGCTGGAGTTCCTGACCGAAGACGAAATCGCGGAGTTCCGCGAGTACAAGCAACGCGTCGATCCGGAAGGCCGTTTCAACGCGGGCAAGCTGCTCGCAGGCGCCGATCTGCGCAACGCCTACACGCCGAGCTTCGGCTTGATGGGTTATGAATCGCTGATCATGCAGCAGTCGGATATTGGCGCGATCGCGGATTCCATCAAGGACTGCCTGCGTTGCGGCAAGTGCAAGCCGGTCTGCGCGACCCACGTGCCGCGCGCGAACCTGCTTTATAGCCCGCGCAACAAGATCCTCGCGACATCGCTGCTGGTCGAGGCGTTCTTGTATGAAGAGCAGACCCGCCGCGGGGTATCCATCAAGCATTGGGACGAATTCAACGACGTCGCCGATCACTGCACCGTCTGCCACAAGTGCGTGACGCCGTGCCCGGTGAAGATCGATTTCGGCGATGTCACCATGAACATGCGCAACCTGCTGCGCAAGATGGGCAAGAAGAAGTTCAACGCGGGCAACGCCGCCGGCATGTTCTTCCTGAATGCGACGAACCCGCAGACCATCAACCTCGCCCGCACGGCGATGATGGGCGTCGGTTACAAGGCGCAGCGCCTAGGCAATGAAGTGCTGAAGAAGTTTGCGAAGAAGCAGACGGCGAAACCTCCGGCAACGGTCGGCAAGCCGCCGGTGACGCAGCAAGTCATCCACTTCATGAACAAGAAGATGCCGGGCAACCTGCCGAAGAAGACGGCGCGCGCGTTGCTCGATATCGAGGACAACAAGATCGTCCCGATCATCCGCAATCCGAAGACCACGACCTCGGACACGGAAGCGGTCTTCTACTTCCCGGGCTGCGGCTCGGAGCGCTTGTTTTCGCAAGTCGGTCTCGCCACCCAAGCCATGCTCTGGGAAGCGGGCGTGCAGACGGTACTGCCGCCGGGTTACCTGTGCTGCGGTTATCCGCAACGCGGCGCGGGTCAATTCGATAAAGCCGAGAAGATCGTCACCGATAACCGCGTGTTGTTCCACCGTGTGGCCAATACGCTGAACTATCTGGATATCAAGACGGTGGTGGTGTCGTGCGGGACTTGCTACGACCAACTGGCCGGGTACGAATTCGAGAAGATTTTCCCGGGCTGCCGGATTATCGATATCCACGAATTCCTGCTGGAAAAGAACATCAGGCTGGAAGGCGTGACGGGTACGCGCTACATGTATCACGATCCCTGCCACTCGCCGATCAAGACGATGGACCCGATCAAGCTCGTGAATGAAATCATGGGTTCGGCGCACGACGGCTACAAGATCGAGAAGAATGATCGATGCTGCGGCGAATCGGGCACGCTCGCGGTCACGCGGCCGGACATCTCCACGCAAGTGCGTTTCCGCAAGGAAGAGGAAATCCGCAAGGGCGCGGCCAAGCTGCGCGACATTCCGCTCGTCGGCGAAGCGGGTGCGAACGGCATCAATCTGGCGAACGCGTCGGCGGGAACGGCGGGCGCTGCACCGGGTTCAGTGCTAAAAGCAGGCGATGGCGCTAAATCCACCGGGACCGACGTCAAGATTCTCACGAGCTGCCCGTCCTGCCTGCAGGGTTTGTCGCGTTATAACGAGGACGCGAACATAGAAGCGGATTACATCGTCGTGGAAATTGCCCGCAAGGTGCTCGGCGCGAGCTGGATGGAAGATTACGTGGCGCGCGCTAACGATGGCGGTATCGAGCGCGTGCTGGTGTAATAGCGGAACCGGGGTTGTTTCGCTAGAGGAAAATGATGGACTGTGTCTTTTGCCGTGAAGACGGCGGCGAGGTCTTGTGGTCGGACGACGCAGTGCGCGTCGTCCTCGCCGATGAGCCCGAGTGGCCGGGCTTTTGCCGCGTGATCTGGCATGCGCACGTGGCGGAGATGTCCGATCTCGACAACGCCGCGCGCCTCAAGTTGATGACGGCGGTGAATGGCGTGGAGCGCGCGATCCGTCGCGTGATCGCACCGGCGAAGATCAATCTTGCAAGCCTCGGCAACCAGGTTCCTCACGTTCACTGGCACGTCATCCCGCGCCATTCCAACGATTCCCGTTTCCCGCTGCCCGTCTGGGCGCCGCGTCAACGCACGGTGTCTCAGGCGTTGTTATCGAATCGACGGGCGCAGGCCACCTTGCTGCGAGAAGCGGTACGCGCCGAGATGACGCTGGCGTTCGGCTGAGGCTTTGAGGCTGAGCTTCTGACCCAAGGCGGCCTCCGGCTAACTGACTATCTGATTCAATAAAGGCTCACGATGAGCGGACTGACCAAACAAACGCCGATTCCGACGGGCATCGTCGTGCATTCGAAAACGCGCGCTCTGGAGTTGCAATATGCGAACGATAAGACGTATCGGATACCGTTCGAGCTGTTGCGCGTATATTCGCCCTCGGCGGAGGTTCAGGGTCACGGCCCGGGACAGGAAACGCTGCAAACGGGCAAGCGTGACGTGCTGATTGCCGCGATCGAGCCGGTCGGCCACTACGCGTTGCAACTCGTTTTCTCCGATGGCCACAATACCGGTCTGTATTCCTGGGACATCCTGCACGACCTTGCGGTCCGTCAAGATGAACTCTGGGCTGACTATCTCGCCAAACTGGAAGCGGCAGGCATGGATCGCGATACGCCAATGACGCCAAAAGCGTCCGGTGGGCATCGCCACTGACCGATTTTTACCTTGCGGCGGCAATTTGTCGCGGCAACCGGCCACAGTCCGCATTCGGGCTCGGCCAATAACACGAACAAGATAAGGACGAACGCGATGAGCAAGACCCACTTCGGTTTTGAAACGGTCGACGAACAGGAAAAAGCGAAGAAGGTGGCGGGCGTTTTCGATTCGGTCGCGAGCAATTACGACTTGATGAACGACCTGATGTCGGGCGGGCTGCATCGCGCGTGGAAGTTCTTCGCGATCGGTCAGGCGAAGGTTCGTCCAGGCTACAAAGTGCTTGATCTGGCAGGCGGGACGGGCGATCTGGCGAAAGCGTTCGCAAAACAGGCGGGCGAAAAAGGCGAAGTCTGGCATACGGATATCAACGAATCGATGCTGCGCGTCGGACGAGATCGGCTGATCGATCGCGGTGTGATCACGCCGACCCTGATCTGCGATGCGGAGAAGATCCCGTTCCCGGATAATTATTTCGATATCATTACGGTTGCCTTTGGACTTCGTAATATGACGCACAAAGATGGTGCGTTAGCCGAAATGTACCGTGTTTTAAAGCCGGGCGGCCGCGTCCTGGTTCTGGAGTTCTCGAAGGTATGGGAGCCTTTAAAGAAGGCGTACGATCTCTACAGTTTCAAGTTTTTGCCCTGGCTTGGCGACAAATTCGCGAAAGATGCAGATAGCTATCGCTACCTCGCCGAGTCGATCCGGATGCATCCGGATCAGGAAACCTTAAAAATAATGATGGAACGCGCAGGATTGGATCGAGTCGAATATTACAATTTGTCAGGTGGCGTGGTAGCGTTGCACGTCGGGACAAAATTTTAGTGTTCCACTTTTATAAGGATTCGAAATGTCCGATTCGCGCTTACCCCAAACTCGGGGTTTCCTGAAGTCGTTATTCAGGAAAGCCGGGGTCGTTGCGCTGGCTGGCGTAATCATGGCCGGCGCTTTAATGACAGAAGATGCTGAGGCACGCCGCATGGGCGGTGGCCGCAGCATGGGGCGTCAATCAACCAGTGCAGCGCAACAGAATCAAGCTACGCCGCCGTCGCAGTCCATGCAGTCGAGCCAGGCTGCCAATGCCCAGCGTGCAGCACCGGCAGCGGCACCTGCCGCCGCCGCAGCGCAGCCGGCGCGTAACCGCTGGATGGGGCCGCTCGCCGGTCTCGCCGCGGGCCTTGGTATTGCCGCGTTGCTGTCGCACTTCGGTCTTGGCGGCGCGTTCGCCGGCGCCATGGCAAACATGATCATGATCGCGTTGATCGTGATGGCTGCCGTGATGCTGTTCCGCTTCATCATGAACCGCAGGAAAAACGCCAATACACCGGCGTATGCAGCCGCAGGCTCAGGTTCGCCGTTCGGCGGATCGGCACGTACCGGGTTCAACTCGCAAGAGCCCAGCTATGTGCCGCCGTCGGCGCAGGGCGGTTATGGTCCGTCCGCGGCTGCGCTGAGCAGCGCGAACACCGTGGACGCCGCTCCGCAAGTCGAGGTCCCCGCAGGTTTCGACAGCGAAGCGTTCGTGCGTAACGCGAAGGTTTATTTCGTGCGCTTGCAGGACGCATGGGATCGAGGCAATTCCAACGACATCCGCGAATTCACCACGCCGGAAATGTTCGCGGAAGTGAAGCTGGACATTGATTCACGCGGTACGCAGCCGAATCGCACGGACGTCGTCCAACTCAACGCGGACATTCTGGGCGTCGAGGAGCGCGGCACGGAAAGCCTTGCCAGTGTGCGTTTCCACGGCCTGATTCGTGAAACGGAAGGCGCTGCCGCTGAGCCGTTCATCGAGATCTGGAATCTGTCGAAGCAGAAGTACGGCAACGAAGGCTGGTTGCTGGCCGGGATCCAACAGGTCAGTTAATTGGGCCAAATGACGGGCTGAAAAAGCCGGTCATCCGAGCGTTGGAGGGTAGGCCTTATGGCTAACGTGAGGCTAACGTGACGTTCGCGTTGCCAGGGGCCGAACGACAACGCCAGTTGCAAAGGTAGAATAGAAACCCGCGCGAGTGACCGCTTGCGCGGGTTTTTTCATCTCAGAGCCGATGACGCACGCAGACGAATTCGCCCAACCCGCCGCACCTTCTGCCACTCAGGCGGCAGCCAGAACCGCATCGAAAGCGTTCGCGGCTGCTGTGAACCACATGCTCGCGCGCGAATCCTGGGCTCGCGAGCGTCTTACGCCGTACGCCGGCAAGACCGCGCGGCTGGCACTCTCACCGTTTTCACTGTTGCTGATGGTCCAGCCGGACGGGCTGATTGCCGCCGTCGATGAAACCGAGGCGCGCACGTTCGACGTTACCCTCTCGGTTCCCACCGAAGCCATCCCGGCGTTCCTGCAAGGCGGCCAGGCGGCTGCGATGAAGCACGTCCGCATAGAAGGCGACGCGGAGTTCGCGACCACGATCGCGAAATTGGCCGAACATCTGCGCTGGGAGCCCGAAGAAGATCTGGCTCGTGTAATTGGAGACGGTCCCGCTCACCGCATTGGCTCGACCGTGCGCAAGGTCGGTGAACAAGCGCGCCGCTCGGGACGCAATCTGCTTGAATCGGTGGCCGAATACCTGCTCGACGAACAACCTCAACTCGTGCGCCGCAGCGCCCTCGACACGTTCAATGCAGAACTGTCGGTCGCCCGGGACGCGCTTGCGCGCGTCGAAAAACGCATCGAGCGACTCGAACAAAAAGCCGAAGCCCGAGGCGCGTCAGCGTCCGGCGCCGCGTCAGCGCGCGGCACGAGCAAGTAATGGGCTGAACCATGCGTCTTCTGCGTTTCCTCAAGATTTTTTTCACCGTAGTGCGATTCGGGCTCGACGAACTGGTGATGAGCGGCATCCAGGACCGGCGTGTCCGCCTGCTCATGCGCGTCACCACATTCGGCCGCAAGTTCGACGTTCCACGCGGGGTGCGGCTGCGTCTCGCGCTCGAAAGCCTTGGGCCAATCTTCGTCAAATTCGGGCAGGTGCTGTCAACGCGTCGCGATTTGCTCCCGGTCGACATAGCGAACGAACTCGCCAAGCTTCAGGATCAGGTGCCGCCATTCGATTCGGGTGTCGCTATCGGCCTTGTGGAGAAGGCGCTGGGCTCGCCCATTGACGTTTTGTTCGACGACTTCGAGCGTGTACCGGTGGCGAGCGCATCAATCGCGCAGGTGCACTTCGCCAAGATCAAGACCGGCGCGCATGCGGGCAAAGCCGTGGCGGTGAAAGTGTTGCGGCCGAACATGCTGCCCGTGATCGACTCGGATCTCGCGTTGCTGCGCGACATTGCATACTGGACCGAGCGGCTATGGGCGGACGGTAAGCGGCTGAAGCCACGCGAAGTGGTTGCCGAGTTCGACAAATATCTCCACGACGAACTTGACCTGATGCGCGAGGCGGCGAACGGCAGCCAATTGCGGCGCAATTTCGCGGGCCTTGATTTGCTGATGGTGCCCGAGATGTATTGGGACTATTCAGCGCCCACCGTGCTGGTAATGGAGCGCATGGTCGGCGTGCCGATCAGCCAGGTAGAAGTGCTGCGCGCGGCCGGCGTGGATATTCCGAAGCTGGCGCAGGAAGGCGTCGAGATATTCTTCACGCAGGTATTTCGCGACGGCTTTTTCCACGCCGACATGCATCCTGGCAACATCCAGGTGAGTCTCGCGCAAGAGACGTTCGGGCGATATATCGCGCTGGACTTCGGGATTGTCGGCGCGTTGTCCGACTTCGATAAAAACTATCTGGCGCAGAATTTCCTGGCGTTCTTCAAGCGCGACTATCACCGCGTGGCCACGCTGCATCTGGAGTCGGGCTGGGTGCCACCAAGCACGCGTGTCGAAGAGTTGGAAAGTGCTATCCGCGCCGTCTGCGAACCGTACTTCGACCGGGCGTTAAAGGATATTTCGCTGGGCCAGGTGCTGATGCGGCTCTTTTCCACTTCGCGCCGCTTCAACGTCGAGATTCAACCGCAACTCGTGCTGCTGCAAAAGACGATGCTGAACGTGGAGGGGCTTGGCCGGTCGCTCGATCCCGAACTCGATCTGTGGAAGACCGCCAAGCCGTATCTCGAACGCTGGATGAACGAGCAGGTTGGCTGGCGCGGCTGGTACGAAAGGCTGAAACTGGAAGCGCCGCAATGGAGCAAGACGCTGCCGCAGTTGCCGCGCTTGATCCACCAAGTGCTGGCCGACCGGCACGATCAGCCCGGCGGCGGCAACGACGAGCTCATGCGCATGATCCTGCTCGAGCAGAAGCGTACGAATCGGTTGTTGCAAGCGTTGCTGATATTCGGCCTGGCGGTTGGGGCGGGAGCGGTGATTGCCCAGTTCTGGCAGGTGTTTGCATACGGAGGTTGAGGCCACCATGATCGATACTCGCAAACCCGCTGGGCCTGCTGTTCCGCCCAGCTTCGGCACGCGCGACCCGAATTCCCCTGAGTTCTGGAACGAGCGCTTCGACCAGCGCTTTACGCCCTGGGATCAGGCCGGCGTGCCTGAAGCGTTCAAGGCGTTTGCCCGCGGACATCGAAACACCTTGCCAAACGTGCTGATCCCCGGCTGCGGCAGTGCGTACGAAGCGCTATGGCTTGCAAGGGAGAACTGGCCGGTCAGGGCGATCGATTTCTCTCCCAGCGCGGTTGCGGCGGCGCGTGAGCAACTTGGCGAACACGCTGGTGTGATTGAGCAAGCCGACTTTTTCACGTACAAGCCGCCGTTTGACCCGAATTGGATTTATGAGCGGGCATTTTTGTGCGCCCTGCCGCGAGACCGCTGGCAGGATTACGCCGTGCGCATGGCCGAGCTGTTGCGGCCCGGTGCGCTGCTGGCGGGGTTCTTCTTCCTCGGTGCGACACCCAAGGGGCCGCCGTTCGGTATTGATCGGGACGCGCTCGATGCCTTGCTGACGCCGTATTTCGAGCTCGTGGAAGAGCATGAAGTGACCGGATCCATCGACGTCTTCGCGGGACGCGAACGCTGGCTTACCTGGCGTCGGCGAGCGTAGGAAGCGAACCTTGCTGCTCGAATCCGTCGGATCCGGGGTATGGCCCGCAGCGGCTGACGCACCCTGTATTTGCCTCAATCGGCCTAGGCTTGCCTACGCTGTGTTTCGACAAAAGAAACCTGCGCAAACCTGCCGCATCCCCTTGAAACCTAGGCCTGCGAGCCCAAAATTAAGGGTTGGCCGATGGTTTGCGGCTATAATTCAAGGCTTTGCAAGCGCCGAAACGTTAATCGTAGGAAGAGTGACATGCCGATCTACGCGTACCGCTGCGAGTCCTGCGGCTTCGAAAAAGACGCGCTCCAGAAAATGAGCGATGCGCCGCTCACCCACTGTCCGCAGTGCGGGAAAGACACATTTGCCAAGCAGGTTACGGCCGCGGGCTTCCAGTTGAAGGGTTCCGGCTGGTACGTGACCGACTTCCGCGGTGGCAATAATGGCGCCGCTGCGGCCCGGAAGGAAGAGGGCGGCAAGAAGGACGAGGGCGCCAAAGCCGAAACAAAGAGCGAAGGCGCATCGGATTCGAGCAATTCGAGTAAAGAGTCGAGCAAGGATTCGGGCAATCAGTCGTCGAAGACCGATTCGTCCACAGCAAGCGCGCCGGCAGCAGACAGCTCGAAGTCGAGCAGCACGACGTCGGCCGCTGCGTCATCGAGCAAACCGGCGTCGCCTGCATCGAATTGACGCTTGGCGCCTGACGCTTGTGGCTGGAGCGAAGCGCGAAGCCTGCAACGCAATCTCGCGGGCCCCGTGCTTCTCGCTCGCTCAGTTGCACGATCTGCTCGATCTGTCCGATCGCACGCAAGAAGATGACCGCCCGAAGCCATGAATGTGCATCGGGCGGCGAACCAGCCAAACCGTTGAAGCCCACGCGGGGCGGCCTTCCGGCTGTGTAAATGACGACCAAAAAGACTACGTTGAAATCCGTGTTCGCGACCGGCTTGCTGGTGCTGGTTCCGCTCGCCATCACGCTGTGGGTGATCGGGCTTGTGATCGGGACCATGGACCAGACGCTTCTGCTGCTGCCAGAATCCTGGCAACCCGAGCGGCTGTTCGGCTTTCATCTGCCGGGCCTCGGCGCTGTGCTGACGCTCGCTTTTATTTTCGTCGTGGGCTTGCTCACGCAGAACTTCGTCGGCCAGAAGCTGGTCGAGTGGTGGAATGTGATCGTGCGTCACATTCCCGTGGTCGGACCGCTGTATACCAGCGTTAAACAAGTGTCGGACACGTTGCTCTCCAGCAGCGGCAACGCGTTTCGCAAGGCACTGCTGATCCGTTACCCGCATTCGGGGTCCTACACCATCGGTTTCCTGACGGGCATTCCCGGCGGCGATGTGGTCAATCACCTGACTGAAGATCATGTGAGCGTCTACGTGCCGACCACGCCGAATCCCACCTCGGGATTCTTCCTGATGGTGCCGAGAAGCGAAGTCATCGAGCTCGACATGTCTGTCGATGCTGCGTTGAAGTACATCGTATCTATGGGAGTAGTCGCGCCGTCCATGCCGCAAGCGCAGGCCGCGCCGCGTCGCCCCGTCGATCCGCCGCTGTAATGCCGGCGCGCTGCGAACAACGCTTGAGAGCTTGTGCGCGCGCACCGTTGATCAATGAATAACGAAAGACACAACATCATGTCGATGAGATCTGAATACTGCGGTCTGGTGACCGAAGCTCTGCTGGGCCAAAGCGTTTCGCTGTGCGGCTGGGTACATCGCCGGCGCGACCATGGCGGCGTTATTTTTATCGATCTGCGCGACCGCGAGGGCCTCGTGCAGGTCGTTTGCGATCCGGATCGCGCTGAAATGTTCAAGGTCGCCGAAGGCGTGCGCGGCGAGTTTTGCGTGCAGGTGAAGGGTATCGTGCGTGCTCGTCCGGAAGGCACGGCGAATGCCGGGCTGACGAGCGGCAAGATTGAAGTGCTGTGCCATGAGCTGAATGTGCTGAACCCGTCGGTGACGCCGCCGTTCCAGCTCGACGACGACAACCTGTCCGAAACTACGCGCCTTACGCATCGCGTGCTCGACCTGCGCCGTCCGCAGATGCAGCAGAACCTGCGTTTGCGTTATCGCGTGGCTATTGAAGTGCGCAAGTATCTGGACGCGCAGGGTTTTATCGATATTGAAACGCCGATGCTCACCAAGAGCACGCCGGAAGGTGCGCGCGACTACCTGGTGCCGTCGCGTACGAACCCGGGTCAGTTCTTCGCGCTGCCGCAGTCGCCGCAATTGTTCAAGCAATTGCTGATGGTGGCGAACTTTGACCGTTACTACCAGATCGTGAAATGTTTCCGCGACGAAGATCTGCGCGCGGATCGTCAGCCGGAATTCACGCAGATCGACTGTGAAACGTCGTTTTTGACGGAACAGGAAATCCGCGATCTGTTCGAAGCGATGATCCGTCACGTTTTCAAGGAAACGATCAACGTCTCGCTCGACGAGAAATTCCCGGTCATGCTGTATTCGGAAGCCATGCGCCGTTTCGGCTCGGACAAGCCGGACCTGCGGGTGAAGCTGGAATTCACGGACCTGACGGACGCCGTTCGCGACGTTGATTTCAAGGTTTTCAGCACACCGGCCAATTCCAAGGACGGCCGCGTGGCGGCGATCCGCGTGCCGCGTGGCGGCGAGATGACGCGCAGCGAGATCGACGGTTACACGGAATTCGTGCGCATCTACGGCGCGAAGGGGCTGGCCTGGATCAAGGTGAACGACATCGCGAAGGGCCGCGACGGACTGCAAAGCCCGATCGTGAAGAACCTGCACGATGCATCGATCACCGCGATCATCGAGCGGACCGGCGCGCAGAACGGCGACATCATTTTCTTCGCGGCGGATCGGTCGAAAGTCGTGAACGACAGCCTGGGCGCGTTGCGTCTGAAGATCGGTCATTCGGAATTCGGCCGTGCGAACGGTTTGTTCGAAAAGGGCTGGAAGCCGCTGTGGGTGACCGACTTCCCCATGTTCGAATTCGACGAGGAAGACAACCGTTACGTGGCTGCGCATCACCCCTTCACGAGCCCGAAGGACGAGCATCTGGAATATCTGGAAACGGACCCGGGTCGTTGTCTTGCAAAGGCCTATGACATGGTGCTGAACGGCTGGGAAATCGGCGGCGGATCGGTGCGGATTTATCAGGAAGAAGTGCAGAGCAAGGTGTTCCGCGCACTCAAGATTAACGCAGAGGAAGCGCGCATCAAGTTTGGCTTCCTGCTCGACGCGCTTCAGTACGGCGCGCCGCCGCATGGTGGCATCGCGTTCGGGCTGGACCGGATCGTCACGATGATGGCAGGCGCCGATTCCATCCGCGACGTGATCGCTTTCCCGAAGACGCAGCGTGCGACCGATTTGTTGACGCAGGCACCGAGCGAAGTGGACGAAAAGCAGTTGAAGGAACTGCATATTCGTTTGCGTGCGCCGGAGCCGAAGCCGCAGTAAGCGTAACGAGTAGCAACGTAAGAAACGAAAAAGGCGCCGCAGGCGCCTTTTTCGGTTTATCAGGTCTCTGGAACAGTCCTGAAAACTCTCCGTCCGCGTCAGACTCGGCGAATGCGTTATAGCGCGGCCAGATAGTCGAATGTCTCAGGGTGCTGCTTGACCAGTTTGATCAGCACTGCGGCCTGAGCATTAGGCTTTGCAGTTCCTTGCTCCCAGTTCTCGAGCGTGCGCGGGTTGACGCGCAACCGGTGAGCTAGCACCGCTCGTGAAACATTCATTTTAGTACGCATTTCCCTGATCTCTTCCGCCGAAACTTCCACTGGCGACGGGATCTCCATATCGATTGTCCGCAGGGTCAATTTGCCTTTACGCTGATCTTCCAGCGCGGTGACGCCTTGCTTTAATTCCGCAAATAGATTGCGTTTCATTTGTTGTTCCTCAGAGTCACTTCGGTGCTCAAAGCGGACGCCAATTCCCGGCGGTCGTCATTCGATAGGTCGTCCATTTCGTCCTTGCCGTAGAGCGTAAACAACCAGACTTGCCAGCCCGAAACCCAGTAGTAATAAATCACGCGGATTCCGCTGCGCTTTCCTTTTCCCCGCTTGCTGTTGCCGAAGCGAAGCTTACGGAGGCCACCGGTGCCTTTAATAACATCGCCCGCAGTGGGATGAGCGAGCAGTTCTGCATGAAGCCTGCGATATTCGTCATCGTCAAGATAGTCTTCGCGGTACCGGCTGAACGCAGGCAATTCGATAAAGGTGAGTTTCATTGAATATACGCAAGTTACGTATGTTTAACAAGGCACGCGGCTGCGCCCAAAAAACTTGACCAGGCGAATACTTCACATGAGGCGGCTGACGTTTGCGTGGGCGGCTCAGTACGGTAAGGCAGTGCGTTGACTGAAAGCACCTTTGCGATGATTTTTGACCGACTGCAGGAATCAGATGGACGGAGGGTTGATGGAGCTGCTAGCGTCTCAATTCAGTTCACGCCTCACTCTGCCCCGTCCCCCATTTGCAACAGACGAAACGAAACCACGGCCCGGTGCGCCTTTTTCCATTTTTAGGTTACATTCTTCGGCCAGCCTCTTAGAAAGGCCGCAACGTTCCGACCATGTCCAAGCCGCCGAAAATCCCCGAATCTGTCCTCGTTGTCATCCATACGCCCGAAATGGAGGTGCTTGTCATTGAGCGCTTCGACCGGCCGGGTTTCTGGCAGTCCGTGACGGGTTCAAAAGATCACATCGACGAACCGCTGGCCCTGACGGCTGCGCGCGAAGTCGCCGAAGAAACGGGGATCGTGGTCGGCAGCCCGGGCGTGCCGGAGCGCTCGCTGATCGACTGGCATCATCGGATTGAATACGACATCTATCCCGAATGGCGGCATCGCTATGCCGAAGGCGTCGTGCGTAACGTCGAGCACCAGTTCAGCCTGCTCGTGCCGCATTGCGTGGAAGTGACGCTAGCGCCGCGTGAGCACACCGCCTTTCTCTGGCTGCCGCTTCGCGAGGCGGCGGCGAAGTGTTTTTCTTCGTCGAATCGTGAGGCGATCCTGCAATTGCCCGAGCGCCTCGCGGAGCACAACCGGTGATCGGTTTCGGCACGCCCAAACGGCGGTTCGCCCGACTCAAGCTGGCGCTGTTTGGCGGACGCCGCCCAGTACGGTTGTGCTTCACCATCAACAACACGGTGCGGCTGTTCAAATCCGGCGTCGAATTTTTCCCGGCGCTGATTGAACGCATCGACGCCGCGCAGCACGACGTCTCGCTTGAAACCTACATCTTCTGTGACGACGCAGCCGGCCACGCCGTTTCCACCGCGCTGATGAACGCGGCCCGGCGCGGCGTGCATGTACGCGTGATCACGGACGGTATCGGCACCGCGAAGCTTCCGCTCTTCGACGAATGGGCACAGGCGAACGTCGAGCATCGCGTGTACAACCCGCACCTGTTCGGACAGCTTGGTTTTTCGCGCACGCATCGTAAGCTGGTGGTCATCGATCATCACATTGCATTCTGCGGCGGCATTAATATTGTCGATGACTTCGAGCAGAACGGCGTCCATCTTGACCACGCGCGCTGGGATTTCTCGCTGGAGGCGCAAGGCCCGGTAGTCAAGGACGTGCGGGAAGCCTTCGATCTTCAATGGCAGCGGATTCGCCTCGGCGTGAAGCCGCTGGCGCCGCGGCCGCAGGATCAGCAGGCTTCGCCGGCTGCATCGTCGAGAACGAACCGGCGCGCATTGCGAGCGCGCCTGCGAGCGCGGCGGGGCCTGATCCACGCGGTCGATCAGCCGTGCGTGGCGTTCGTCGCCCGCGACAACCTGCTCAACCGGCGTGCAATCGAAAAGGCGTATCTCGCCGCGATTTCGCACGCAGAAAAAGAAGTGATGTTGGCGAATCCGTATTTCATGCCGGGGCGCAAGCTGCGCCGCGCGCTGGCGCGTGCTGCACAGCGTGGCGTACGCGTCACACTGGTGATTGGAAGAAAGGAGTTTGTCGCACTCGATTACGCCACGCCGTTCTTGTATCGCAATCTTCTGAAGTATGGCGTGCGGATCGCGGAGTACGAGAAAACCATGTTGCACGGCAAAGTGGCGGTGGTGGACTCGAACTGGGCGACGGTCGGATCGTCAAATTTGGACGCATTGAGCCTCGTGCTGAACAATGAGGCCAACATGGTGCTGGTGAACCACGAGAACGAGATCGTGAAGCTGCGCGACGCGATCCTGGCAGCCTTCCATGACGGCCGCCCGATTACCGTCGAGCAATACGCGGCGCGCCCGGTTGGTGAGCGTCTGCTTAATTGGCTTGCGTACAACGCGTATCGCACGATGATGAAAATGCTCACCATCGGCCGCTACGATTAAGGCGTAAAAAACGCCGCGCGGTCAAACCCGGGCAGGCCCGACTGGCTGTCTGCTTATAAACCGGGACAAACTAAGACTCATCCGATCGATGTGGTCAGAAGTTAGACCCGCTTTTCTAATAAAAAGCTTGTTTCATGAACGGCTAGCTATAACAATAGTACGGCCGTTCGATTTTATTTCGATTCAATGAAAACGGTAAAGATCATGCGAAAAGGCGAACAGACACGCGTCGCGATCCTCGATGCTGCGCTGGACCTGGCAAGCAGGGACGGACTTGAGGGTTTGACGATCGGCTTGCTGGCCGAACGGATGCAAATGAGCAAGAGCGGCGTATTCGCGCATTTCGGCTCGCGCGAGGATCTTCAGGTGGAGGTGGTGAAGGAATATCACCGTCGCTTTGAAGACGAAGTGTTCTACCCGAGCTTGCGCGAAGCCCGCGGTTTGCCGCGCTTGCGTTCAATGCTGGCGCGCTGGATGGAAAAGCGCATTGAAGAAGTGACGACAGGCTGTATCTACATCAGCGGTGCGGTGGAGTACGACGATCGCGCCGACAGCGCGGTCCGCGAGCAACTTGTGCACAGCGTGACCACCTGGCGAGCGGCGCTCACGCGTGCGATCAACCAGGCGAAAGATGAAGGGCATCTGCGCTCGGATACGGATCCGGCGTTGATGCTGTTTGAACTCTATAGCTTCACGCTCGGCCTGCATCATGATGCGCGTTTCCTGCACTTGCCGGAGGCGGTGCAACTGACGCGGGACGCGCTGGAAAAAACGATTGTTTCGTATCAAAGCAACGGCCATTAGGCGTCGGGCGGATCAGCAGAGGGCAAGCAATACGGCAGATTCGGTGGCGACCAAGGCCCAAGCTTCCTGGACACTTGGAGAAGAAAAATGGGACAGTACACAGCGCCGCTGCGGGACATGCAATTTGTCTTGCATGAATTGCTCAACGTGGAAGCCGAGGTCAAGAACATGCCGAAGCATGCCGACCTCGACGTGGACACGATCAATCAGGTTCTCGAAGAGGCCGGCAAGTTTTGCGCCGAGGTGCTTTTCCCGTTGAACCAGATTGGCGACCGCGAAGGCTGCACGTACGAAGGCGACGGCGTCGTGCGCACGCCGGCGGGGTTCAAGGAAGCGTACAAACAATACGTGGAAGCGGGCTGGCCGGCACTGGGTTGCGATCCGGAATACGGCGGCCAGGGCTTGCCCGCGTTCGTGAACAACGCGCTGTTCGAAATGCTGAATTCGGCGAACCAGGCCTGGACGATGTATCCCGGCTTGTCGCATGGCGCGTATGAATGCGTTCACGCGCATGGTGCGCCCGAGTTGCAGAAAACCTACTTGCCAAAGCTTGTGGACGGTACCTGGACCGGCACTATGTGCCTAACGGAACCGCATTGCGGCACGGATCTAGGCATGCTGCGCACGAAGGCCGAGCCGAACAGCGACGGTTCCTACGCCATCAGCGGCACGAAGATTTTTATCTCCAGCGGCGAACATGATCTAGCTGAGAACATTGTGCATCTGGTGTTGGCTCGCTTGCCGGGCGCACCAATTGGCACGAAGGGCATCTCGCTTTTCATCGTGCCGAAGTTCATTCCGACTGACGCGGGCGCTCCCGGTGAACGCAACGGCGTGAAGTGCGGTTCCATCGAACACAAGATGGGGATTCACGGTAATTCAACGTGCGTCATCAACCTGGATTCAGCGAAGGGCTGGCTTGTCGGTGAACCGAACAAGGGCTTGAACGCCATGTTCGTGATGATGAACGCCGCGCGTCTGGGCGTTGGCATGCAAGGGCTGGGGCTGACGGAAATCGCGTATCAGAACTCCCTCGTGTACGCGAAGGAACGCCTGCAAATGCGTTCGCTGACCGGCCCGAAAGCGCCGGAGAAAGCGGCTGATCCGATCATCGTGCATCCGGATGTTCGGCGCATGTTGCTCACGCAAAAGGCCTACGCCGAAGCGGGCCGCGCGTTCACGTACTGGGCTGCGCTGAACATCGATAAAGAGCTGTCCCACGCCGATGAAACCGCGCGTAAAGACGCCGCCGATCTCGTCGCGCTGCTCACGCCGGTCATCAAGGCGTTCCTGACGGACAACGCGTTCGAAGGCACGAACATGGGCATGCAGATCTACGGAGGCCATGGTTTCATCTCCGAATGGGGCATGGAGCAATACGTGCGCGATGCCCGCATCAACATGATCTACGAAGGCACGAATTCGATTCAGGCTTTGGACCTGCTCGGCCGCAAGATTCTCGGCGACATGGGCGCGAAGCTGAAGAAGTTCGGCAAGCTCGTGACCGACTTCGTGGAAGAAGAAGGCGTGAAGCCGGAGATGCAGGAGTTCATCAACCCGCTCGCGGATATCGGCGATAAGGTGCAGAAGCTGACCATGGAAATCGGCATGAAGGCGATGCAGAATCCGGACGAAGTCGGCGCCGCTGCCGTGCCTTATATGCGCACTGTCGGACATCTGGTGTTCTCGTATTTCTGGGCGCGCATGGCACGTATTGCGCTGGACAAGGAAGCCGAAGGCGATCCGTTCTACAAAGCGAAGCTCGCCACCGCGCGGTTCTATTTCGCCAAGCTGCTGCCTGAAACGGCATCGACGATTCGTGCTGCACGCGCCGGATCGAAGACGCTGATGGACTACGACGAAGCCTTGTTCTAGGCCTCTTTTGCACTGCGCCGCGTCTTCAACGGACGTGGCGCATCGTCTTACCGAATACCCCTCCCGGAGACACAACGTGAGCAATCTGAACATACGCAAGGTGGCCGTGCTCGGCGCCGGCGTGATGGGCGCGCAGATCGCTGCGCACCTGATCAACGCCCAGGTGCCGGTCCTGCTGTTCGACCTGCCGGCTAAAGAAGGTCCGAAGAACGGCATCGCGTTGAAAGCGATTGAGAACCTGAGAAAGCTGTCGCCCGCGCCATTCGGCGTGAAGGACGACGCGCAATATATCCAGCCCGCGAATTACGACGACGACATCGAGAAGCTGAGGGAATGTGATCTCGTGATCGAAGCGATCGCCGAGCGCATGGACTGGAAGCACGACTTGTACAAGAAGGTGTCGCCGTATATTGGCGCGAAGGCGATCTTCGCCAGCAATACGTCGGGGCTGTCGATCACGGAGTTGTCGAAGGGATTTTCGGACGAACTCAAGGCGCGTTTTTGCGGCGTGCACTTTTTCAATCCGCCGCGCTACATGCATTTGGTCGAACTGATCCCGACCGACACCACGCAACCGCAGATTCTCGACCAGCTGGAAACGTTCCTGACGAGCGTGGTCGGCAAGGGTGTCGTGCGTGCAAAAGACACGCCGAATTTCATCGCGAATCGCGTGGGCGTATTTTCGATTCTCGCGGTGATCGCCGAAGCCGAAAAGTTCGGACTGCGTTTCGATGAAGTCGATGACCTGACTGGCGCACGCCTGGGTCGTGCGAAATCGGCGACGTTCCGCACGGCGGACGTGGTCGGCCTCGACACCATGGCGCACGTCATCAAGACGATGCAGGACAATCTCTCCGACGATCCTTTCCTGGCGTTGTACGAAACGCCGGCCGTGCTCGCTGGCTTGGTGAAGAACGGCGCGCTGGGGCAAAAATCGGGCGCTGGCTTCTACAAGAAAGAAGGCAAAGCAATCAAGGTGCTGGACCCGAAGACGGGAACCTACGTCGATGGCGGCGGCAAGGCGGATGAACTCGTCGGCCGCATCTTGAAGCGCCCGCCGGCGGAACGCCTGAAGCTGCTTCGCGAATCGCAGCATCCGCAAGCGCAATTCCTGTGGTCCATTTTCCGCGATGTGTTCCATTACATCGGCGTGCATCTGGAATCGGTTGCGGACAATGCCCGCGATATCGATCTCGCGATTCGCTGGGGTTTCGGCTGGAACGAAGGTCCGTTCGAAGGCTGGCAAGCGGCTGGCTGGACGCAAGTGGCGAAGTGGGTTCAGGAAGATATCGATGCAGGCAAGGCGTTGTCGAAAGCGCCGTTGCCATCGTGGGTGTTCGACGGTCCTGTGGCCGAGAAAGGCGGCGTGCATACGGCGGAAGGATCGTGGTCGGCAACGGCTTCTAAATTCATTCCGCGTTCATCGCTCGATGTCTACAAGAAACAAGTATTCCGCGCACCGCTGATCGGCGAGACGGGTGTCGATCCGAAAACCTACGGCAAGACGCTGTTCGAAACCGACGCCGTGCGTGCCTGGGTCGATGACCGTGCAGGTGAGGACGATGTCGTGATCGTCTCGTTCAAAAGCAAGATGAACACGATCGGGCCGGCGGTGATCGAAGGGTTGACGAAGGCGATCGAACTCGCTGAAGCCGATTACAAGGGCGTCGTCATTTGGCAAACGTCCGCGTTGAAACTCGGTAATCCGGGCGGAGCCTTCTCGGCCGGCGCGAACCTCGAAGAAGCCATGCCCGCGTTCATGATGGGCGGCGCGAAGGGTATCGAACCATTTGTGAAGATGTTCCAGCAAGGCATGTTGCGCGTGAAGTACGCGAGCGTGCCGGTGGTGGCTGCTGTGTCGGGGATCGCGCTTGGCGGCGGTTGCGAACTCGCGCTGCATTCGGCGAAGCGTGTTGCGCACATCGAAAGCTATATGGGGTTGGTGGAAGTGGGCGTCGGGCTTGTGCCGGCGGGCGGTGGTTTGAAGGAAGCGGCGTTGCGTGCGGCGACTGCGGCCAGCGCCGTGAACGCAACCAGCGATCTCTTGAAATTCCTGCAGAAATCGTTTGAAAACGCCGCGATGGCTAAGGTCTCCGCATCGGCGCTGGAAGCGCGTTCGATGGGGTATCTCAAACCGTCCGACACGATCGTTTTCAACGTGCACGAATTGCTCGATATCGCGAAGAAGGAAGCACGGGCTCTTTCGGCGGCGGGTTATCGCGCGCCGTTGCGCGTCACGCAGATTCCCGTTGCCGGACGCTCGGCGATCTCGACCATCAAGGCGTCGCTCGTGAATATGCGCGATGGCCGCTTCATCAGCGATCACGATTTCCTGATCGCTAGCCGTATCGCGGAAGCGGTGTGCGGCGGGGACGTGGAAGCAGGCAGTCTCGTCGATGAAGAGTGGTTGCTGGCGCTTGAACGTCGCGCGTTTGTCGACTTGCTCGGCACTGCAAAGACGCAGGAACGGATCATGGGCATGTTGCAAACCGGCAAGCCGGTTCGTAACTAACGCGCGCAACTTAACATTTGCGTTGGCGGGAGTAAGGCATGGGGCTGGAGTAAGCGCTATGGGGCTGGAGTAAGCGCTAAAGCGCTAACTCCAGCCGACACGCCATCACCGGTCGGCGCAAAGTGCATGGGACCAGAGTAAGCGCTAAAGCGCCAACTCTGGTCGACATAGGAGCTGCAAATGAGCAAACAAGTGCAGGACGCATACATTGTCGCCGCGAGCCGGACGCCTATCGGTAAAGCGCCGCGTGGCATCTTCAAGAACACGCGGCCCGATGAGCTGCTGGTCCACGCGATCCGTTCAGCCGTCGCACAAGTGCCGGGGCTCGACACCAAGCTGATTGAAGACGCGATCATCGGTTGCGCGATTCCCGAAGGCGAGCAAGGCCTGAACGTGGCGCGTATCGGCGCGTTGCTGGCCGGTCTGCCGAACTCGGTCGGCGGCGTGACCGTCAACCGCTTTTGCGCATCGGGCGTGACCGCATTGGCAATGGCGGCCGACCGGATTCGCGTCGGTGAATCGGACGTGATGATCGCCGGCGGATGCGAGTCCATGAGCATGGTGCCCATGATGGGCAACAAGCCGTCGCTGTCGCCGCATATCTTCGATCGCGACGAGAACGTCGGCATTGCTTACGGTATGGGCCTGACGGCCGAACGCGTGGCCGAGCGCTGGAAGATCAGTCGCGAAGCGCAGGACGCGTTCTCGGTGGAATCGCATCGGCGTGCGCTCGAAGCGCAACGCACCGGCGAGTTCAACGATGAAATCGCGGCGTTCACGCTGAACGAACGTTTCCCGGATCTGGCAACGGGTGAGATCCGAGTCAACGCTCGCGAGATCAAGAACGATGAAGGCCCGCGCGAGGGCACGACCCTGGAAGGGCTCGCCAAGCTGCGTCCCGTCTTTGCCGCGAAGGGTTCGGTCACGGCGGGCAACAGCTCGCAAACCTCCGACGGCGCGGGTGCGTTGATCGTGGTCAGCGAGAAGATCCTCAAGCAATTCAACCTGACGCCGCTCGCGCGGTTCGTGAGCTTTGCGGTGCGTGGCGTGCCGCCGGAAATCATGGGCATCGGGCCGAAGGAAGCGATTCCCGCAGCGTTGAAGGCGGCAGGTTTGACGCAGGACGATATCGACTGGATCGAACTGAACGAAGCATTCGCGGCGCAATCGCTGGCTGTGATCCAGGACCTGGGACTCGATCCGTCGAAGATCAATCCGCTTGGCGGCGCGATTGCGCTGGGTCATCCGCTGGGCGCGACGGGCGCCATTCGTGCCGCGACGGTCGTGCACGGTTTGCGCCGGCGCAACCTGAAGTACGGCATGGTGACCATGTGCGTGGGAACGGGCATGGGCGCGGCGGGCATTATCGAACGGATGTGAACGGGGTTCGCTAAAACGTAAAAACAACGGTTCGCGCACCATCCGGTTCGCGGACCGTTGTTTCTTTCAGGATTCATTCAGGAGACAGGAATGGACATCATCACCGAACATACCGACGGCGTGCTGAGCATCACCATCAACCGTCCGGCCCGCAAGAACGCGCTGACGGCCGCGATGTATCAAAGCATGGCCGATGCTTTCTTCGACGCCGAAAACGATCCCGCCGTGCGCGTCGTGCTGATTCGCGCCGTGGGCGATACATTCAGCGCAGGCAACGATCTGGAAGATTTCATGAAGGCACCGCCGGCGAACCCGGACGCGCCCGTGTTCCAGTTCCTGCGCCGTATCAGTACCGCGCAGAAGCCGGTGGTGGCCGCGGTGGCGGGCGGGGCTGTGGGGATCGGAACGACCATGCTGCTGCATTGCGACCTCGTCTACGCAGCGTCTACAGCGAAATTTGCGTTGCCGTTCGTGCAGCTCGGGCTGTGTCCGGAAGCGGCGTCGAGCTTGCTGCTGCCGCGCATTGCGGGTTATCAGCGGGCGGCTGAAAAGCTGCTGCTCGGCGAGCCGTTCGATGCGAACGAAGCCGCGAATATGGGCATCGTGAACCGGGTTTTATCGGCGGAAGAAGTGGACGCGTTCGCCCTGAAACAGGCGAAGAAACTCGCAGCGTTGCCGCCCGCTTCACTGAAGGCGACCAAGTCGTTGATGAAGGGCGCTCAGGCCGGCGAAGTCAGCGCGCAGATGGCGGCGGAGGCGGGACACTTCGCCCACATGCTGACCGCGCCCGAGGCGAAGGAAGCGTTCACGGCGTTCTTTGAGAAGCGTAAGCCGGATTTCAGCCGGTTTAATTGATGACCGGCTTGGGCTCCTGGGAGGGCTCAAGCGGTTCCCGTCCCGTGGACGGTGGCGTGTTTTGAACATTGTTTGAAGCGCACCAAAGCTTCGCTCAACTCGCGGCGCCGTCCACGTGCCCATATTCCACAAACCCGTTCTCCCGCGCAAAACTCACCAGCCGCAACCCCGCTTTCTCGGCGATGGAAATCGCCAGCGACGTAGGCGCGGAAATGGTGACGAGCATCGGCACACCGACCCGCGCCGACTTACGCACGAGTTCATAGCTTGCCCGGCTCGAAAGGAATACGAAACCTTGCGTGGTGTCCACCCGTTGGAGCACCAAGTGCCCGATCAGTTTATCGAGCGCGTTATGGCGGCCCACGTCTTCGAAGGCGTATTTGACCGCGCCGTTTTCGTCGCACCAGGCGGCAGCATGCAATCCACCCGTCAGCTTCGATAACTGCTGGTGCGCGGGCAATTCATGCGCAGCATGAGCAATGGCATTACTGGCTAGACGGTTCAAAAAGCCCGTATCGGGTACGCGTTCAGGCTGCAGATCCAGCAAGTCGATACTCTCGATCCCGCACACCCCGCATCCCGTGCGTCCGGCTAATGCCCGGCGCTTCTGCTTTAACGCGACAAACGCCTGCTGCACTACCTGCAGATGCACTTCAGCGTGTGGCAAGGTGTCGCCGGCGGGGGTATCGTGGAAAAATACCTCGATGTCGTGGATGTCACTGCCGCGCTCCACAATGCCTTCCGTCAGCGAAAAGCCCACCGCGAACGCTTCCAGGTCGCGGGGCGTGCACATCATGACCGCGTGCGAAATGCCGTTGTACACGAGCGCGACGGGCCATTCCTGGCCCACGTCGTCGGCGGCGTCGCGTGTTTCGCCCAGCCGGTGCCGCCGCACCGGGCGCTGTACGTAGCCAGGTTGATCGTCGATGTCTGTGTCATTCATTGCATGGCTCACTTGCTGATTGCTTTCGATGTCGCGTTTTAGCCGCTTTAGCCCGTTGCCATGCGCATTTACGAGACAAATTCGGGCATAACGCTTGCTGCTTTATGGGGCAGCAGACACACTACAAAGCCGTTCAAGGCCCTACGATAACCTACCGCGGCCTCACCCGCTTTCCTTGTCCATTACGCCAACGAGGCACCTCCATGGCACTTTACGACGCTCCGCGCCTGTTCGGATTCGAACTGGAGTCGACTGAGAATCTGAGCTTCATTCCGCTCGTCGTGCGTTTTAACCTGGACCGCTTCGGCCAGATCATTTCGCTCGACCAGTGGAGAAGGTTGCCGCACAGCGACCGCGAACTGCTCGCGCGTTTTCCCGTTGAAGACGACGCCGCGATCGAAACCAATTTCGATCAGGCGCTGGCGGAGATGCTGCGAACCCACGCCGACGCAACGCCTGAGACCTTCGCCCCTGACGCCGACCCAGTCTGGGCGCATACCGACGTCGTGCCTGAAACGGTGATTCGCCAGAGCAGTTTGTGCGGGATTGGGTCACCAAGCCTTGGACGATGGTCGGAGCTTTCCCGGTTTCAGCGTTATGCGCTGGCGAAGTTATCGCGCAAGGCCGATGTCAACCACGACTTCGTTCCGGCGATGCGGGAGTTCGGTCTAGCTGATTGAGTTGTTACTCGCGCTCTTGGACGGGGCTGCCGTGCATAACCCGGGGCGGGATGGAAATCGCACTGGCCGTCAATCTCGTTACAGCGCGAGATCAAATTCGCCGCTGGCAGAACCGCCTCACGCCAGCCGCACCCACCGGAAAAACCGCAGCTTGCGTCAGACTGCCACTGGCCGCTGCAAGCCGTAAAAGCGCTTGCCCACCCGCCCGGCTACCCCTCCAAAAGGCGTCTTTTAAGCGCCCACCCTAAATTCCCCCCAACACCTGCCGATAATCAACTATCGATGCAAGGAAATCGATGCGAAGACGCGCCCGGTCTTCTCAGCCCCGTCCCGGACGGCGATCGAACCCATGAACTCATTTTTTTCCCGCCGTCTGCTGGTGAACCTGGCCGTCGTTCTGATCGCCATGGGGGCGAACGCGTTCGTCGCGTACCAGCAAATCGACCACCAAAGCGATGCCGACGCGCGCACGCAGCGCTCGCTCAGCCTGATGCGCGACCTCGATGAGTACCGCAGCGCGCTCGGCGAACTCCTCCCGGAAATCAGTTGGTACGAGGCAAGCGGCGTGCTGAAACCGGCTGACGTTCGCGAGGCGCGTGCAGCGCATATCAACGCGCTGGAAAGCGGCCTGCGCGCCCAGTTCGATTACGAACCTGACATGCAAGGCGCGTTCTACCTGCTTGGCGAAAGCGCGCGCATCGCGAAACGCGACGCTCAATCGGCGTTCGAACGTGCCGATGCAGACGCTCTGGGCGCGTCCCGGGACTGGACCCGGCAAGCGGTCCGCCGGCTTGCCGAAGACCAGCAATCGCTCGATATCGAATTGGCGGTGCTGCGCGCGAGGGAAGCCGATTCGCTCGCGGCCACGCTCAATGAATCGGCGCGGGCGTCGCGCCACGCGTTGATCCTGCTGATCCTCACGATGCTCGCCGGCGGCGGCGCGCTGATCTACACCTTCGCGCGCCACGAGAAATCGGCGCGGGACAAGTTGCGCATCGCCCGGGCAATGCAGCGCAGCAACGAGCGTTTCCGCGATCTCTTCGACGCCCATCCGGTCCCCATGTGGATTGTCGATGCCGCGACGTATCGCTTCGTTGCGGTGAATCCGGCGGCGCTTGCGCATTACGGCTACAACGAACTCGAATTCCTGTCGATGAGCGTGCGTGACCTGCACGCCGGCGACGACTTCGACCGGTTCGCCACGCTTCTCGCGCGCCACACGCCCAGCCATACGCGCATCCATACGGACAGTCAGCCGCGCCAGACGGGCGCGCAACGGCCTGCGGGCGTCTGGCGGCACAAGCGTCGCGACGGCGCGCAGGTGAGCGCTGACATCTCGTCGCATGCGCTGACCTATTCGGGACAGCCGGGCATTTTCATGCTCGCCAACGATGTCACCGACCGTATCAATGCCGAGACCGAGGCACGGCGTTCGAAGCAGATGCTGGAATCGCTTATCGACAATATTCCGCAGCGAATCTTCTGGAAGGACCTCGAATCTCGCTATCTGGGCTGCAATCAAGCATTTGCCCGCGATGCAGGTCTCGCCAGCAAAGAACACGTGGTCGGCATGACGGATTCCGAGCTGCCCTGGTGGCGTACGGCCGCGCAAATTCGTGAGGACGACTGTCGCGTCATTGCGACCGGCCAGCCGCTGATGAACCTGGAGCGCGACGTCGAGCGTGAGGGGGAAGTGCGCGCGTCGATCACCAGCAAGATGCCGCTGCTCGACGGGGCGGGGCGCATTATCGGCGTGCTGGGTTCGTTCGACGACACGACCGAGCGCAAGCGCGCCGAACTGGCGCTGCGCCTGCAAAGCCGGGCGCTGGATGCCTGCGTGAACGCCGTGCTGATCACCGGTACGAGCGCCACGGGCAACGTGATCGAATACGCGAATCCGGCGTTCAAGCGCATTACGGGTTACGACCCGGCCGATATCGTGGGCCGCGATTGCCGTTTCCTCCAGCGCGACGATCTCGACCAGGAAGGCCTCGCGGCAATCCGTACGGGTCTGGCCGCGAACCGCGAAGCGAGTGCGGTGCTGCGCAATTATCGTAAGGATGGCGTGCTGTTCTGGAACCAGCTGTTCATCGCGCCCGTGCCGGATGCGCAGGGCCATACGACGCATCACGTCGGCGTAATCAACGACGTCACCGAGGTCGTCCGCTATCAGGAGCAGCTCGAATATCAGGCAAACTACGACACGCTTACGCGGCTGCCCAACCGCAATCTGCTGCGTAGCCGGCTACAACACGCGATTGATCGGGCACGCGAAGAGGACACCACGCTGGCCGTGGTTTTCGTCGATCTCGATGGCTTCAAGAACGTCAACGACAGCCTCGGTCATAGCGTCGGCGACCGGTTGCTCGCGGTGGTCGCCGAGCGGCTGGCACGTTGTGGCCGTGCCGGCGATACGGTCGCGCGCCACGGCGGCGACGAGTTCGTGATCGTGCTCCCGGACATGGTGGGCGAAAGCGCGCTGATTGCCTGGATGGAGCGCGTGCGGACCGCCATTTCGGACCCGGTTTGGCTCGATGGCACGGAAATGTACGTCGGCTGCAGCATGGGCGCGAGCCTGTTCCCGCAAGATGGCGACGACGCCGAAACGGTGCTCAAGAAAGCGGATATCGCGATGTATCGCGCGAAAGACATGGGCCGCAACACGTACCAGTTCTATCAGCCGGAAATGAATGCGAGCGTGGGCGCACGGATGGACGTCGAGCGGCGTTTGCGGCGGGCGTTGCGCGACAGCGAATTCCTGCTGCACTACCAGCCGCAAGTGGAGCTGACGACGGGCGAGATTGTTGGCATGGAAGCGCTCGTGCGCTGGATGGACCCGGAGTTCGGGTTGGTTTCGCCGGGCGCGTTTATTCCGGTGGCCGAAGAATGCGGGCTGATCGGGCCATTGTCCGAGTGGGTTCTGCGCGAGGCATGCCGGCAGAACAAGGCGTGGCAGGATGAAGGATTGCCGCCGGCGCGGATGTCGGTGAATCTGTCGGCGCGGCAATTCCAGCAACGCGATATCCGCGTGCTCGTCACGTCCGTGCTGGAGGAAACGGGGCTTGCGCCGCATTACCTGGAAATCGAACTCACCGAAAGCGCGATCATGCGCAACGGCGAAGACACCGTCACCACGTTGACGGAACTGGCGGCGCTTGGGATCAGCATTGCCATCGACGACTTCGGGACCGGATATTCAAGCCTCAGTTACCTGAAGCGCTTTCCGGTGGACCGGTTGAAGATCGACCGCTCGTTCGTGGCGGATATCGGCATGTCGGGAGGCAATGAAACGATTACTTCAGCGATCATCGCGCTTGCTCACTCGCTCGAGTTGCAGGTGATCGCGGAGGGCGTGGAGACGGCGGCGCAACTGGATTTCCTCATTGCCCGCAACTGTGACGAGATGCAGGGTTTTTTCTTCTCGCAGCCGGTGCCGGCCGGCGAGATTCCCGCGCTGCTGCTGAACAGCCGGACCAGCCGGCAGCTCGGCGTGCGCGACAGTGTGTTCGATCAGTCCAGCGCGGGCAGTGCGCGCGGACGGCGGTCGCTGTCGGTGGCCACGTAGGTCAGCGTCGCTTCCGTGACCTTCACCACGTCTTCCGCCAGGCTCATGCGCTGCGCATAGACCTCGACCGATACCGTCACCGACGTATTCCCCGTCTTCACGATATCCGTATAAAAGCTCAGCAAATCGCCGACAAACACCGGCTGCTTGAAGACAAACGAATTCACCGAGATAGTCGCCACGCGCCCGTTTGCGCGCCGGCTGGCCGGAATCGATCCGGCGATGTCCACTTGCGCCATGATCCAGCCGCCGAAGACGTCGCCATGGACGTTGGCATCGGAAGGTTGCGGCACCACGCGCAGCGCGACCGGTTTGTTCGGGAGTTGCAGGGATTGGGTCACGAGCGGATTTCCATAAAGAGTGACGGGATGCCGGCGGTCAGCGCGCCGTGGCACCTTCTGCGACAATGCAGGATTAAACGATGTTGCTTTACGCTCGAACGAGTCTGGCTTGAGTTCGGCTTGAATCTGGCCTGAATTTGGCCAAACTCACACCCGTTTTAGCGTGTTTTTACGGCGTTTGGCGCAGGATTGGCTGGTCGATGACCACGCTTGGCCCACGCCGGGAAACATCGAATTGTACGGGAAAGCCCGCATTTTGAGACGGGCGCCCGCCCGCGATACCTCACTCGTCCGACGCCGTTTCTAAAGGCGGCACGGACCTCTGCAGACCTCGACTCATGCGCCGCAATTCTCCCTCCGAACCGGTTCCCATCGCTAAAGGTCCGCGTAACGACTGGCAGACCATTCTGTCGCTGTTGCCGTACCTGGCCACGTACAAATGGCGCGTCGCGTTCGCGCTGACCTGCCTGATCGGCGCAAAAGTCGCGAATCTGGGCGTGCCGATCGTGATGAAAAAGGTCATCGACAGCCTCAGTTCCATCCAGCATCTGACCGCGCTCGGACGCGCACAGGATTCGGCTGCGATCATCCTGGTGAGCGGCGTGGGCCTGCTGGTCGTGGCTTATGCAATCGTGCGCCTGTCCACGTCGCTCTTCACCGAATTGCGCGAAATGCTGTTCGCGAAGGTCACCGAAAGCGCCGTGCGGCAACTCGCGCTGAAAGTGTTCCGGCATTTGCATTCGCTGTCGCTGCGGTTTCACCTTGACCGGCAAACCGGCGGAATGTCGCGGGACATTGAACGCGGCACGCGCGGCATTCAGCAACTTGTTTCGTATTCGCTTTACAGCATCCTGCCGACGCTCGTGGAAGTCGGCCTCGTGCTCGGATTTTTTGTCGCGAAATACGAAGCGTATTACGCGATCGTCACGTTGATCGCGCTGGTGACGTACATCGTATTCACGATCAAGCTTACCGAATGGCGCACGCACTTCCGCCGCACGATGAACGAACTCGATTCAAAGGCGAATTCGCGTGCCATCGATTCGTTGTTGAACTACGAGACCGTGAAGTATTTCGGCAACGAAGAGTGGGAAGCGCAACGTTACGATGAAAACCTGCGGCGCTATCGCACGGCCGCCATTCGCTCGCAGCGGTCGTTGTCGGTACTTAATTTCGGACAGCAATTCATTATTGGCACGGGGCTCGTGTTCATTCTTTGGCGCGCGACGCAAGGCGTTATTGCGGGGCATCTGACGCTTGGTGATCTCGTGCTGATCAACACGTTCATGTTGCAGTTATATATCCCGCTGAATTTTCTGGGCGTGGTGTATCGCGAGCTCAAGCAGAGTCTCACCGATATGGACCGCATGTTCACCTTGCTCGGCGCCGGGCGTGAAGTGCCGGATGTGCCGAACGCTCCGCCGCTGGTCGTGAAGGGCGCGGAGGTCCGGTTCGAGAACGTGAGCTTCTCGTATGAACGCGCGCGGCCGATCCTGCATGGCGTCGATTTCACGATTCCGGCGGGGACTACGACGGCGGTGGTCGGTCATAGTGGTTCGGGCAAATCGACACTCGGCCGTCTGCTCTTTCGTTTCTATGATCTCGACCGTGAGCAAGGGGGCCAGATTCTGCTGGATGGCCAGGATATCCGCGATGTCGCGCAGGATTCGCTGCGTGCGGCGATTGGCATCGTGCCGCAGGATACGGTGCTCTTCAACGATTCGATCTACTACAACATTGCTTATGGCCGGCCATCGGCTTCACGCGATGAAGTGATCGCGGCGGCGCGGGCTGCGCATATTCATGAGTTCATCGAAAGTTTGCCGGCGGGGTATGAGACGCCTGTTGGTGAGCGCGGGTTGAAGTTGTCGGGAGGGGAGAAGCAGCGGGTGTCTATCGCGCGGACGTTGTTGAAGAACCCGCCGCTTCTCATCTTCGATGAAGCCACGTCCGCGCTCGATTCGAAATCGGAACGGGCCATTCAGCATGAGCTGGACCTGATCGCGCAGGAACGGACGACGCTGATCATTGCGCATCGGTTATCGACGGTGGTTCACGCTCAGCAGATTATCGTGATGGATCACGGAAGGATTGTGGAGCGCGGCACGCATGCTGAACTGGTCCGCGCCGGAGGGCTGTTTGCGCAGATGTGGGCGCTGCAACAGCAGAAGGCAGCGGAGCCGGAAGAGGGTGCGAACGATGCGGTTGAGGTGGGCGAGTCGGCACGGGCTTGAAACGCCGTGGCAACTTGAAGCGGACTGGCTAGGCTGCCGGAACACAACAAAAAAGCGTCGATACCTTTGGGCATCGACGCTTTTTGCTTTGAGCCCCGCGACTTTATCCGTGGCGCAAACCACGGATTAAGGCCAACAGGCGCTGACGGTTAGCGCATTCAAGGCAGATCGAACGAGACACCGTACGCTCTGCTATCGCTGCAACGCAGCACCGAGCGTGTGTGAACCGCGTGAGAATGGTGCCGGGTGCCTCGTGCTGTCATACGAAGCCCTCGCGAACGGAACGGTAAAATGTAAAAGCGTTCAGGGAGCACCCCCAACCAGGCCGAAGGAGCCGCATGGAACTGAAATGGCTCGAAGATTTCGTCTCGCTCGCGGAGACGCGCAGTTTCAGCCGCTCCGCTGAGCTGAGGCACATCACGCAGCCGGCTTTCTCGCGGCGGATCCAGGCGCTCGAAGCTTGGCTGGGCACGGATCTTATCGACCGCTCCGTCTACCCGACGCGCCTCACGCAAGCCGGTCAGGTGTTCTACGAGCAGGCGCTCGCGATGCTGTCGCAGTTCCACGAAGCGCGCACGCTCTTGCGCGGGCAGACCGGCGTGCCCAATGCGACCATCGACTTCGCGGTTCCGCACACGCTCTCGCTGACCTATTTCCCGCGCTGGCTACACCACATCGAAGCGCGGCTTGGGCGCATCAACACGCGTTTGCGCGCGCTGAACGTGCATGACGCCGTGTTGTCGCTGGTGGAAGGTGGTTGCGACCTGGTGATGGGTTATCACCATCCGAGCCATCCCGTAGCGCTTGATCCCGCCCGCTACGACATGCTGACGCTTGGTACCGAACCGATCAGCCCGTTCTCATCGGTGAATAAAGGTGGACGCGCGCGCTATACCTTGCCCGCTACCGCCGATGCCCCCGCGCCGTATCTCTCGTACACGCCTAACGCCTATCTCGGCCGCATGACGGAGATGATCATCGCGACATCGCCAACGCGTCTTTATCTCGACAAGGTCTACGAAACCGACATGGCCGAAGGTCTCAAGGCGATGGCGCTGGCCGGTCACGGCGTGGCTTTCCTGCCGCACAGCGCGGTGGCCAACGAAGTCGAGGAAGGCCGCTTGATCCGGCTCGACCGGGGTACTCGCGGAGCACCGGCGGGTCAGTTCACGCTCACGATGGAAATCCGTTTGTATCGCGACAAAATGGCGTCGAAGGGTGACGATCCGCGGCAGGCCCTGATGCGTAATCTTTGGGAAGCAGTGGGCGAAGAGGTCTCAAGGCCCGTGGAAACCCCTGCCACATAAGCCTCACAGACGTTATGCAAGATAAACATAACGCAATGATGAAACGGCATTGGATTTCAATATCCGAATTTTCGACAATGAAGCCATTCCACACAACGCTGGGGTTTCGATGTCATCGCCGCAACAAGACCGCACCGCTTCTGCTGTTCCCGTCGTTCAGCACGCCATTCCTTCCTACCTCGATTCCACGCATCTCGGCCCCTGGGGTAACTATCTCCAGCAGGTCGATCGCGTCGCGCCGTATCTCGGCTCGCTGTCGCGCTGGATTGAAACGCTCAAGCGCCCGAAGCGCATCCTGATCGTCGATTGCCCTATCGAACTCGATAACGGCACGGTCACGCACTTTGAAGGCTATCGGGTCCAGCACAACATGTCTCGTGGTCCAGGCAAGGGCGGCGTGCGGTATCACCAGGACGTTACGCTTTCCGAAGTGATGGCGCTGTCGGCGTGGATGTCGGTGAAGAATGCGGCTGTGAACGTGCCGTACGGCGGCGCAAAGGGCGGTATTCGTGTCGATCCGCGTACGTTGTCGCGTGGCGAACTCGAACGTTTGACCCGTCGTTACACGAGTGAAATCGGGATCATCATTGGACCGAACCAGGACATCCCCGCGCCGGACGTCAACACGAATGAACAGATCATGGCGTGGATGATGGACACGTACTCCATGAACATGGGCCAGACGGCAACCGGCGTGGTCACCGGTAAGCCTATTTCGCTCGGCGGTTCGCTTGGCCGCAAGGAAGCAACCGGCCGCGGCGTGTTTGTCGTGGGTTCGGAAGCGGCACGCCGGATTGGTTTCGATATCGAAGGCGCGCGTATCGCCGTGCAGGGTTTTGGTAACGTCGGCGGGATCGCTGCACGGCTGTTCCAGGAAGCCGGCGCGAAAGTGGTGGCGGTGCAGGATCACACCGGTTCGCTGTACAAATCGTCGGGTATCGATGCCGTCGCGTTGTTCGAACACGTGGCCAAGCACGGCGGCGTGAGTGGTTTTGAAGGTGTAGATCCAATCAGCAAGGACGAGTTCTGGACTATTGAAAGCGATATCCTGATTCCGGCCGCACTCGAAGGCCAGATCACGGAAGAAAACGCACCGAAGATCAAGACGAAGATCGTGGTGGAAGGCGCCAACGGCCCGACCACAACGGCGGCCGACGACATTCTCCACGACAAGGGCATTCTCGTGATCCCCGACGTGGTGGCGAATGCGGGCGGTGTGACGGTGTCGTACTTCGAATGGGTGCAGGACTTCTCGAGCTTCTTCTGGACTGAAGACGAAATCAACCAGCGACTCGAACGCGTGATGCGCGAAGCGTTTGCGGCTGTGTGGCAAGTGGCGAGCGAGCATTCGGTGTCAGTGCGGACGGCGGCGTTTATTGTCGCGTGTACGCGAATTCTGCAAGCGCGCGAAATGCGCGGCCTGTATCCGTGATTTCAGGTATCAAAAACGTTTGCGAGCGCATGTCTGCATAAGCGGCGTTAACGTCTGAACAGCATCGAAACGCCCGTCGGCGTCCTTCGGGACATCGACGGGCTTTTCGCGTATAAAAGACAAGAAAATTAGGGCAGAACCAACGGCGGTTGAAAGCGCTGAAACCCCGCTCAGCCGGACATTAGAGCGGGTGTCTCAAAAATAACAACTGTGGACAACATTCATTCTTTCAAATTTATTACCCTGCTAAAATTGCGCCGTTTTCGCCAAGGAGATCACAAATTATGAAGATTAAAAAAGCCGCGCTGCTGCTCGCCGCACTGGGCCTTTTCGCATCGGGTGCGCAAGCGCAAAACAACGATACGCTCAAGAAGATCAAGGATTCAGGGAACATCTACCTGGGTTTCCGCGAGTCGTCGATTCCGTTCTCGTACTACGACGACAAGCAACAGGTGATCGGTTACTCGTATGAGTTTGCTTTGAAGGTGGTCGACGCCGTCAAGGAAAAGCTCAACATGCCGAACCTGAAGATTCAACAGAAGTCGGTTACGTCGCAAAACCGCCTGCTGCTCGTGACGGGTAACCAGATCGACCTCGAGTGCGGTTCGACCACGAACAACCTCGAACGTCAGCAACAAGTCGCGTTCTCCAACACCATCTTCGTGATCAGCACGCGCCTGATGACCAAGAAGGATTCGGGAATCAAGGACTTCGCCGACCTGAAGGGCAAGACCGTTGTGACGACCGCTGGAACCACGTCCGAGCGCCTGCTTCGCAAGATGAACCAGGACAAGAGCATGGGCATGAACATCATCAGCGCGAAGGATCACGGCGACTCGTTTTTGACGTTGTCGACGGGACGCGCCGTTGCGTTCATGATGGACGACGCGTTGCTGGCCGGCGAACGTGCGAAGTCGAGCAATCCGCAGGATTTCGTGATTGTCGGTACGCCGCAATCGCGTGAAGCTTACGGCTGCATGCTGCGCAAGAACGATCCGGAGTTCAAGAAGGTAGTCGACGACGCCATCGCCAAGGTAGAAACCTCGGGCGAAGGCGACAAGATCTACAAGAAGTGGTTCGAAAGTCCGATTCCGCCGAAGGGTCTTAACCTGAACTTCCCGGAAAGCGATGACATGAAGGCGCTTTTCAAGAACCCGAACGACAAGGCAATCGATTAATTTCGGTTCTGCTTGATTGATGGAAACGGAAGGAGCGCTGCTTCTTCCGTTTTCTTTTGGAGGGAGTCCATGTCCTACCACTGGAATTGGGGTGTTTTCCTAAGCCCCGTCTCAACCGGCGAGCCGACCACCTATCTCGGCTGGCTGATATCCGGTTTCTGGGTGACCGTTACCGTGTCGCTCGCGGCATGGATCGTGGCGCTCGTGGTCGGCTCGTTGTTCGGCATTATGCGCACCGTGCCCAACAGGAAGCTGGCTGCTATTGGCACCGGTTATGTCGCTATCTTTCGTAATATCCCGCTGCTTGTGCAATTCTTCATCTGGTATCTCGTGATACCGGAGTTGCTGCCCGTTTCCATCGGCAACTGGTTTAAACAGTTACCACCGAATGTGCAGTTTTATTCGTCATCCATCATCTGCCTCGGGTTGTTCACCGGAGCACGCGTGTGCGAGCAAGTGCGCTCGGGCATTGCGGCCTTGCCGCGCGGACAGCGCGCCGCCGGTCTCGCCATGGGCTTCACCGAATGGCAGACGTATCGCTACATCCTGATGCCGGTTGCGTACCGGATCATCGTGCCGCCGCTTACGTCGGAATTCTTGAACGTGTTCAAGAACTCGGCCGTGGCGTCGACCATCGGGTTGCTCGAATTGTCGGCGCAGGCGCGGCAACTTGTGGACTACACCGCGCAGTCGTATGAGTCGTTTATCGCCGTGACGCTTGCCTACATGCTGATCAATCTGATCGTCATGCAACTGATGAAAGTGGTCGAAGCCAAGACTCGGCTGCCCGGCTACATTGGAGGCAAGTGATGCATCATTTCAATTGGAGCAGTGTGCTGGGCTCGCTGCCCACGCTCTGGACCGGCGCCATCATCACCTTCAAGATCACGATCCTCGCGCTCGTGTTCGGGATTCTCTGGGGCACCGTGCTCGCGCTGCTGCGCCTCTCGGGCATCAAGCCGCTCGAATGGTTCGCGAAAGGGTACGTCACGCTGTTTCGTTCGATTCCGCTCGTGATGGTGCTGTTGTGGTTCTTTTTGATCGTGCCGCAATTCCTGCAAAATGTGCTGGGGTTATCGCCGGAAATCGATATCCGCTTAGCCTCCGCCATGGTCGCGTTCTCGCTGTTTGAGGCCGCGTATTATTCGGAGATTATCCGTGCAGGGATCCAGGCGGTGTCGCGCGGGCAAGTGAATGCCGCGTTCGCGCTCGGCATGACGTACACGCAGTCGATGAAGCTGATCGTGCTGCCGCAGGCGTTTCGCGCGATGGTGCCGCTGCTGCTCACGCAGGCTATCGTGTTGTTCCAGGATACGTCGCTGGTGTATGTGATCAGCCTCGCGGACTTTTTCCGCACGGCAACGAACGTGGGCGATCGCGACGGTACGACCGTCGAAATGGTGCTGTTCGCCGGCGCCTGTTATTTCGTGGTTTGCCTGGTCGCATCGGGTCTTGTCAAAAGTCTTCAGAAAAAGGTCGCTCGATGATCTCACTCAAGAATGTTTCGAAATGGTATGGCCCGTTTCAAGTGCTCACCGATTGCACGACGGAAGTCAAAAAGGGTGAAGTCGTGGTGGTGTGCGGTCCTTCGGGCTCGGGCAAATCGACGCTGATCAAAACCGTGAACGGACTCGAGCCGTTCCAGAAGGGCGAGATCACGATCAACGGGCAATCGATTGGCGACAAGAAAACCAACCTGTCGAAGCTGCGCGCGAAGGTCGGCATGGTGTTCCAGCACTTCGAATTGTTCCCGCATCTGACGATCGTGCAAAACCTGACGCTGGCGCAGATCAAGGTGCTTGGGCGCTCCAAGGACGAAGCGACGGCCAAGGGATTGAAGCTGCTGGAGCGCGTGGGCCTTTCCACTCACGCCGATAAATTCCCCGGCCAGCTTTCCGGTGGGCAGCAGCAGCGGGTGGCGATTGCGCGGGCGTTATCGATGGATCCGATCGCCATGCTCTTCGATGAACCCACGTCCGCGCTCGATCCGGAAATGATCAACGAAGTGCTCGACGTGATGGTCGAACTCGCACAGGAAGGCATGACCATGATGTGCGTGACCCACGAAATGGGCTTTGCGAAGAAGGTCGCGCATCGCGTGATCTTCATGGACAAGGGCTTGATCGTGGAAGACGACAAGAAGGACGCGTTCTTTGAGAACCCGAAGTCGGATCGGGCCAAGGACTTCTTGGCGAAGATCCTGCATTGATTGTCTGATGCGGGCTGATCGGCTAAGGCCGAATCAGCCTCGCGTGTTGCTGCGAATGTTTCAACGAAGCACGCGACGTAAAAATGGCCGTTTCCGGCATAAGCTGGAAACGGCCATTTTGTCTTTGTGGACCAGCGCTAGTGGCTGGTCGAAGCTGCTTTCGTGTTGTCTTGGGTCACGGCATCGGGTGCGTTTTTCTTCAGCGATTCAATGCCGGCATCCCTGGCTGTTGCGCTGCTGTACGCCTCGCTCACGCCAATAACCTCGTGATTGCCGGCCTTCAGATTGAAATACGGCGCGCCGCTTTTATCCGTCTTGCGCTCGTAGCGTTCGTCGATCAACGCATTCGCCTTGACCGACGCAATGCCATGTTCGGCCGATGCCCGCGTCACATACGTCTCGCTCTTGAGGATCGGTTCGCCGTTGGCTGCGCGCAGGTTGAAATAGAACTGGCCGTTGCGGGCACGGTCGATGACGAATTTTCCTGACATTGCATAAGCTCCCTGGAGTGTGGAACAAGCGT
The DNA here is from genome assembly GCF_009766085.1 of Burkholderia sp. S171. Taxonomy (GTDB): domain Bacteria; phylum Pseudomonadota; class Gammaproteobacteria; order Burkholderiales; family Burkholderiaceae; genus Caballeronia. The sequence goes on from NZ_LMUF01000035.1 coordinate 233,724, forward strand.
GAGTTCAGGTGATCCTTCAGCCACGAAACTACTTCAAACTACTCCGCATTTACTTCGCATTTACTCCGCATTTACTCTATCCCGAGTTCGGTCTCCACATCCGCGGTCGTTGCAATGGCCTCAACGCGCAGCACCGATTCAACACAAACCTTGCACAACGGTTCGCGCGCTTTCTCCGCGACATCGGCCGGCACGGGGACGTTGACCGTTCTGAGCAACGCGCCGTGCTGGAACAACGCGAGGTCGCCGGGCGCGAAACGCGTCCAGATTTCATCGTCGGTGAGCGGCGAGGTGGCGATCACCGCAACGCGATCTTCCGGCGTGGTGTACTTCGCGAAATCGATCGACATGTCGGCGTCGATCAAATGCGCCGTGGAGAACGGCCAGCTGCGCACGAGGTAATACAGGTGCGTGGAGCAATGGGTGAACAGCGCCTGCCCGTTCGACATCAGAAAGTTGAATACACCAAATTGCGTGATCTCGCGCGTCAGCTTTTCCAGCGCCGCGAACAGTTCGTCCAGCGGTGGCTGGCAGCCGGGAAATTCGCGTCGCAGACCTTGCAGTAAAGCGCAGAACGCCAGCTCGCTGTCGGTGGTGCCGACCGGTTGATATTGTCCGTTCAGGCAGGGCTTGAAATCTTTCAGGTCGCCGTTGTGCGCGAAAATCCAGTGCCGTCCCCACAACTCGCGCATGAACGGATGGCAATTCTCAAGCAGGATGTGGCCCTGCGTGGCCTTGCGGATATGCGCGATCGTGTTTTTCGACTTGATCGGATAACGCTTTACCATTTCGGCGAGCGGTGAACTGGCCGACGACTGGTGATCGATGAAAAGGCGGCACGCCTTGTCTTCAAAGAACGCAATGCCCCAGCCGTCCGCGTGATGGTCGGTAACGCCGCCACGCGCCGCGAAACCGGTGAACGAGAAAGTCACGTCCGTTGGTTCCGCGCAGTTCATTCCGAGAAGTTGGCACATTGCTGAGGCTGCAGGCTGGGTGAATGGAGCTAACCGTTACAATACGGGTAGCCAAAGCATAGCACCGACGAAACCGCCAAAAAATCGCGGCTATCGACCGCGGGTGGATCGTTGTGGAATTTCCACGGTATGGCCGGCACGCGGGAGAAATACTGACCGATTGGGTTAGGAGCTACGGCGGGTTAGCTATGTTATTAAGCACGAGTCGCTTGATTCACTGATCCAGCCGGCCGATATTCATGGCGAAGCTGCGCCGCTTGCAGGTGCTTCAGTCTCGCTTGTGTTTCCCGTGCGCGTTTATGCTTTTTTGGTTTCGCGGCCGTCACAGTCCCTGCGTCTTCGTCATCCGATTATTTTCATCGCTATCACGCCAATGTCCGCTCCCACGCCTTCCGCCTCGTCCGCCTCTTCCATCGACTCCGTTACGCTTGCGCGTCCCGACGACTGGCATTTGCACGTGCGCGACGGCGCCGTGCTCGCCGCTGTCCTGCCGCACACGGCGCGGCAGTTTGGCCGCGCGATCATCATGCCGAACCTGCGGCCGCCCGTGACAACGACCGAGATGGCGGCGGCGTATCGCGAGCGGATTCTGGCCGCGTTGCCGAAAGACGGGCCCGGTGCGCGTTTCGAGCCGCTGATGACGCTTTATCTCACCGACAACACCCCGCCCGACGAAATTCGTCTCGCCCGCGAAAGCGGTTTTGTCCACGGCGTAAAGCTTTATCCGGCCGGCGCTACGACCAACTCGGACGCCGGTGTCACGAGCATCGCGAAGTGCGCAAAGACGCTGGAGGCGATGCAAAAGCACGACCTGCCGCTGCTCGTGCATGGCGAAGTGACCGACCCGGCCATCGATATGTTCGATCGCGAGAAGGTGTTTATCGATCGCGTGATGACGCCATTGCGCCGCGATTTTCCCGCGCTGAAGGTCGTGTTCGAGCACATCACGACGAAGGACGCCGCCCATTACGTCCGCGATGCCGACGGCCCGACCGGTGCCACGCTGACCGCGCATCATCTGCTGTACAACCGCAACGCGTTGTTTGTCGGCGGAATCCGGCCGCATTACTACTGCTTGCCGGTGCTCAAGCGCGAGACGCATCGCGTGGCGCTGCTCGCGGCGGCTACGTCGGGTAATCCGCGCTTTTTCCTCGGCACGGACAGCGCACCGCACGCGAAGGGGCTGAAGGAGCACGCTTGCGGCTGCGCGGGTTGCTACACGGCGCTGCATGCGATGGAGCTCTACACGCAAGCCTTCGATCAGGCTGGTGCGCTCGATCGCCTCGAAGGTTTCGCGAGTTTCCACGGCGCGGACTTTTACGGTTTGCCGCGCTCGACAGAGAGCGTGACGCTGCGTCGCGAGCCCTGGACGCTGCCGGCGGAATTCATGGCGGGCGGTGATGAGATCGTGCCGCTGGGCGGCGGCGAATCGATTGGCTGGCGCATGGAATGACGGTTGCCGGGGCGCGCTTGAGCAGGTCCGAGCGCAAAACCCCGCGCCTCTCGAGCGACTCGCATGTCCGACCGGGAAAATTCACTGAAACCTCAAAACGCGGAAGCGGCGTCGGCGCTAACCGATACCCTCGCGGCGCGTCCCTTTATGGATATCGACTGGTCCCGCCCGTGGCTTGCGCCACTCGCCGAGCGTGGCGAGCGCTGGCGCCAGTCCGCACTAACTAGCTACTCAGCCTATCTTTCCACTCTTACCGTCGACGCACACACCGAACCGCGCGTAACGGGACGCGGCAAGCCGCTGTCGTTCATCGCGCAGGACGATTTGCCGGCGGGCGCGTCGTATGAAGGGCATATCGCCGAGACCGGGTGCGTGCCCACGCGCTACAACCTCCACGATTTCTTCAACGGCGCGATCTGGTTCCAGTATCCACGCATCAAGGCGGCGCTGAATGCGCGGCAGGCTGCGGAAATCGATGCGCTCGGCATCGGTCCCACACGAGGTGCAGCGCGCGACGCGCTAACACTCTTCGATGAAAACGCGATTCTCTTTGCCTGCGCAGACGCGTCGCTCGTCGCTGCACTTCGAGCCTTCGACTGGCGCACGTTGCTCGTCGAACAACGCGCAGCCTGGGGCCATCGATGCGAGGCGCGCATCTTCGGCCATGCGCTGCTGGAAAAGCTCGTCGCCCCGTACAAGGCGTGCACGGGGCACGCGTGGATCGTGGAAGTCGAGCCGGCGTATTTCTCCGCCACCGATTCCAGGCGCCGCGCGATCCTCGACCTTGCCGTGTCTGAACGGCTAAACAGCGAAGCCATTTCCAGCCGATATTTCACGCCACTGCCGGTGCTGGGCGTGCCGGGCTGGTGGCCTGAAAACGAAGCCTCATCTTTCTACGATGACCCCCAGGTCTTCCGATCCGGCCGCCGATCGCGCACTTAGCCTTCGTTATGAGCCCGCAGCCGCAAGTCCGCACGATCCCTCATGCTAAAATCAGCCCCGCAAAGTAGGCTAGGCAGTCGCGGCTGATCCGGTTTCGGCCGGAGAGGGCGAGGAAAGTCCGGACTCCACCAGG
>NZ_LMUF01000035.1:237355-269340 GCF_009766085.1 Burkholderia sp. S171
GTTCGGGGATCAGGTAAGGGTGAAACGGTGCGGTAAGAGCGCACCGCGGCTGCTGCAAGGCAGACCGGCAAGGTAACCTCCACCCGGAGCAATTCCAAATAGGCAGGCGCGCATCCTCGTGATGCAGGACGGTGCCTCCGTCTCGTCTGCGGGTAGGAAGCTTGAGCGCGCCAGTAATGGCGCGACTAGAGGAATGACTGCTACGCGCGTCACGCTTTCGGGCGTGAGGCGTGCACAGAATCCGGCTTATCGGCCTGCTTTGTGAGATTCAAAAAGAAAGCCGGCGTCAGTGATGACGCCGGCTTTTTTTCTTCGTTTTTGCTTCGTTCTTTCTTCGATGCCCGGAACTCAGCTCGGGACGATATCGAAGGAATGCGTCAATTCGGCGGTTTTCGCCAGCATGATCGACGCCGAGCAGTATTTGTCGTGAGAGAGGGTGATCGCGCGTTCGACTGTCGCGGGATTCAGGTTCTTGCCTGTCACCGTGAAGTGGAAGTGGATCTTTGTAAACACCTTCGGATCTTCGCTTGCGCGCTCGGCCTTGAGCGCCACCGAACAACCCACGACTTCCTGACGGCTTTTCTTCAGGATCATCACGACGTCGTACGCGGTGCAGCCGCCCGTGCCGAGCAGGACCATTTCCATTGGCCGCGGCGAAAGATTACGGCCGCCGCCCTCCGGTGCGCCGTCCATTGTGACCAGATGGCCGCTGCCCGTTTCCGCGGCAAACGCCATTCCGTCCTGTCCCATCCAGCTAACTTTGCATTCCATGAGAAAACTCCGGTGCCATAAGACACTTGTCTAATCGTGTCGATTGTAGCGTTTTAGCTGATTGTAGGAATCGAAGCAGTGCCAGGGTTAGCGCCGGTCGTGCGGCATTGTTGCATTGCGATACCTAAGACAAATTCGCGATTTCCCTACTGCTGATAAGGAGTTTCAGCTGCGAATTGCGCCTGTGAGGTTTTTTTAATTTTAGATAAGTATTTGATTATAAACAATAAATAGTCTATTTTTTGATTTTGTCAGTATTTTGCATTATGAAATTCAATCCCATAATGCAAATTTACTTGCTTTGCACAAAAGCACTTCATATACTTGCTCTGTCTCCTCCACCTCCTCCTAGGTGGATTCAGCCCGAGCCCAAGGCTCGGGCTTTTTTTCGTCTGCCTTCGTCTGTTCCAGCGTCGAATTCGGTCGTGGCGGGCCTGTCGTTCGCTCGCAAAACCGTCTCACATTGCGACCTTGCCAGCGCTGAACCGGGGTGAATTTGCTTGCCCGACAGGCAAGTTTTGACTTCACATCGAAATTTCCCTTATAATTCAAAGTTCTCTATCCGCACCATGCCCGCGGACGGGAACAGGGAGAGCCCGCACGCGCCTCGATGCGCACGAACATACAAGCGGGACAAAGCAGGGCAGAATTATTTTTTGGATCGATCATGAAGACGTTTTCCGCAAAAGCCCATGAGGTGACGCGTGAATGGTACGTGATTGACGCGACGGATAAGGTTCTCGGACGTGTCGCCAGTGAAGTGGCCGCCCGACTTCGCGGCAAGCACAAACCCGAGTTCACCCCGCACGTCGACACTGGCGATTTCATCGTCATCATCAACGCCAGCAAGTTGCGCGTCACGGGCAACAAGGGTACTGACAAGAAGTACTACCGTCACTCGGGCTATCCGGGCGGCATCTACGAAACGACGTTCAACAAGATGCAAGAACGCTTCCCGGGCCGCGCGTTCGAGAAAGCCGTTAAGGGCATGTTGCCGAAAGGTCCGCTCGGCTACGCGATGATCAAGAAGCTCAAGGTCTACGCTGGCGCAACGCATCCGCATACGGCTCAACAGCCTAAAGCGCTCGAGATCTAAAGGGAGCCCATATGATCGGTAATTGGAATTACGGTACGGGTCGCCGCAAGAGCGCCACTGCCCGCGTGTTCATCAAGTCCGGCACGGGTCAGATCATCGTCAATGGCAAGCCCATTGCTGATTATTTCTCGCGCGAAACGTCGCTGATGATCGTGCGTCAGCCGCTCGAACTGACGAGCCACGCCACCACGTTCGACATCAAAGTCAACGTGAATGGCGGCGGCGAAACGGGTCAGGCCGGTGCAGTTCGCCACGGCATCACCCGCGCGCTGATGGACTACGACGCAACGCTGAAGCCGACGCTGTCGCAAGCTGGCTTCGTTACCCGCGATGCTCGTGAAGTTGAACGTAAGAAGGTTGGTTTCCACAAGGCACGTCGCAGGAAACAATTCTCGAAGCGTTAAGCTGTTTGGCGGTTTCGTCGTTGCTACGGCGAAATGGCTCGAAAAGCCGCCTGCGTGTATGCGCTGGCGGCTTTTTTCGTCGCTAATGGTCACGGATCGCGGCAGTCTTTCAGTGATGTCCCAAGCAGCCGCGGCAATTTCGGGATAGTGTGAGGCGATAGCCTATTGATTACATGGGCTTCCAGCACGATATTGAGATCAGCCCTACAATAGTCCCTGGAAGCTTTTTTGGAGAGTTCGAATGAACGCTGTCACCGATACCCCCACGACCGAAATGCCGTTGCCGTTCGTTTTCACCGACGCAGCAGCTGACAAGGTCAAGCAACTGATCGACGAAGAAGGCAATCCGGAACTGAAGCTGCGTGTGTTCGTGCAGGGCGGCGGCTGTTCGGGTTTCCAGTATGGCTTTACGTTCGACGAAGCTATCAACGAAGACGACACTGTGATGGACAAAGCTGGCGTCCAGCTCCTGATCGATTCGATGAGCTACCAGTATCTGGTTGGCGCTGAGATTGATTACAAAGACGATTTAAACGGCGCGCAGTTCGTGATCAAGAATCCGAACGCGACCAGCACCTGCGGTTGCGGATCGTCGTTCTCGGCGTGATTCTGATTAGATTGCGTGGCTAATTGCGCCGCGTAGTGCAGATGTGAAACGGAGCCTTCGGGCTCCGTTTTTGTTTTGTGCGCGCGTTTGGTCGGATGTGCACTTTGATGAAAAACTGAGGCTATGACGCACGGGGGTCAGGTTTTCGGCAAATCGCCTGAAAGGGCCATCAGTTTTCCCTTTGCACCAATAGCCTCTTCGCGACCCCCGGTACTTAGCGGCAGGTTGCCCTCACCGAGGATAAATCGCCCCTAAAACTCGTTCCCCTGCAGCGCCTGTTACTGCCGATACATTGCCCGGCTTACGGGCCACGCAGCGCATCGCAAGCCAGGCAAACGCCAATGCCTCGACCTGCTGCGGCGGTACGCCGAGCGCTTCGGTGGTCATCACGGGAACGCCGGCCACGCCGCTCTCGCCGAGCGCCTGCTGAATAGCCTGCATCAGCACCGGATTACGGGCGCCGCCGCCGCATACGTAGACCGCACGGCAATCGGAAGCATGTCGCTCGATTTCTCGTGCAACGGTAATGGCGGTTAGTGCAACAAGCGTGGCCTGCACATCTTCGGGCGACACTTTCTCAAAACCGATGAGCTTGGCGTCAAGCCACCCAGGATTGAATAGATCTCGGCCGGTGCTTTTAGGCGGCTGCTGTTCGAAGAACGGTTCGTTGAGTAGCGCGTTCAGCAGCGGACGATTCACCTGGCCCTGTGCCGCGAATCGGCCGGCTTCGTCGAAGGGGCGTTTCAGATGCCGGTGCGCCCATTCGTCCAGCAATGCGTTCGCGGGTCCGCAATCGAAGCCGTGGACGCTGCCGTTGGCCGAGAGAATGGTGATATTGCTGATGCCGCCCAGGTTGCAGACCACGCGCGTCTCATCCTTGCTGCCGAAAATGGTCGCGTGAAACGCCGGGACGAGGGGCGCGCCCTGACCGCCGGCGGCGACGTCGCGGCTACGGAAGTCGGCAACGATGTCGATGTTGGTCATTTCTGCCAACAGCGCAGGATTGTTGATTTGCCGCGTGTAGCCCTTTTCTGGCCTATGCCGCACGGTCTGACCGTGTACGCCTATCGCGCGGACCTTCGCGGACGAGTAGCCGCTCATGCTCGCCAGTTCGTGACAACACACGGCGTAGCGCGTCGCCAGCGCATTCGCTGCAAGGGCTTCGCGTTCCAGTTCGTTGTCGCCGGGGGCCTGGAGGGCGAAAAGCGCGTCGCGCAGGCCTTGCGAGAACCCCACGTGAGCCTCGCCGAGCACAACGGGCGGCTGGCCGGCGGTGAACTGGACGGCAATGCCGTCTACGCCATCCATACTCGTGCCCGACATCAGCCCAAAGTACACGCCGTCCGCCATGTCGCCTGCTTCCGTTGCCTCGGTCCGTCGCGCCACGTTGCTCTCCTGTTCGATGCGGTTTCACCGATGGCCCTGCTTGAGCAGTCATCGATGCAATTCTTGCGGCCAAAGCGACCGCGATGGACCGATTATCCACACATCGATGCCACTCGTTAAGCCGTTAGCCACTCGGCCATGTTTCGCGCTCCGCTTCAGGAGCCAAGGCGTTCGAAACATGGCCGAACGGTCAACGCACGGCTCACATGCGGGGAAAACGGGGCGAAGGCAGGCGACATCACGTAAAATCCGTTGCCTGAACAAGCGAAAGCCGCACGATCTTCCGTGTCCGAACGCGACTGTGGACGAATTCGGAAACAGCGGTTGTTGCCTAATCGGCGCCAGTTAGCGCCCCGAATAAATCACCCGAAAAAGTTGCAAGCATGACCACTGAACCGAACGACTCTCCGGCTTCGGCTGCGAAAACCTTGCCCCTCACCGACGAAGTGCAGGCCGCGCTTGCCATCGCGAAACGGGGATGTGACGAGTTGCTGATCGAAGCCGAGTTCGCACAGAAGCTCGCTCGCAGCGCCGCGAGCGGCAAGCCGCTGCGCATCAAGCTTGGCCTCGATCCGACCGCGCCTGATATTCATATTGGCCATACGGTTGTCCTGAACAAGATGCGTCAGTTACAGGATCTCGGCCATACGGTGATCTTCCTGATCGGCGACTTCACTTCGCTGATCGGGGACCCGTCGGGGCGTAACGCCACGCGCCCGCCGTTGACCCGTGAGCAGATCGAGGAGAACGCGAAGACCTATTTTGAGCAGGCTGCGCTCGTGCTGGATCGTGAGAAGACCGAGATGCGCTACAACAGCGAGTGGTCGATGCCACTTGGCGCTGACGGCATGATCAAGCTGGCCTCGCGCTACACGGTCGCGCGGATTCTTGAGCGCGAGGATTTCACGAAGCGCTATCAGGGCGGCATGCCCATCTCGATCCATGAGCTGCTGTATCCGCTGATGCAGGGTTACGACTCGGTTGCGCTGAACGCCGATCTCGAACTCGGCGGCACGGACCAGAAGTTCAATCTGCTGGTTGGCCGCGAATTGCAAAAGCAATATGGCCAGGAGCAGCAATGCATCTTGACCATGCCGCTGCTGGAAGGGCTGGACGGTGTCGAGAAGATGTCGAAGTCGAAGCACAACTACATCGGCATTAGCGAGAAACCAACCGACATGTTCGGCAAGCTGATGAGCATCTCGGACACGCTCATGTGGCGCTACTTCGAGTTGCTGTCGTTTAGAAGTATCGAAGAGATTGCGCGGTTCAAGAGCGAAGCCGAGGGTGGTCGTAACCCGCGCGATTTCAAGGTGCTGCTGGGGCAGGAAATCGTCGCGCGTTTCCATTCATCGGCTGACGCGGAACGGGCGCTGGAGGACTTCAACCATCGTGCGAAGGGCGGCGTGCCGGACGAAATTCCATCCGTGACGCTGAGCGGCGCACCGCTCGCCATCGGGCAACTGTTGAAGCAAGCCGGGCTGGTGCCTTCAACCAGCGAGGCGTTGCGCAATATCGAACAGGGTGGCGTGAAGATCGACGGCGCGACGGTGTCGGACAAGGGCTTGAAGATCGAGGCGGGTGAGTTCGTGGTGCAGGTCGGCAAGCGCCGCTTCGCGCGCGTCACGCTGGCGGCGTAAGCGCGTGATCGCACTCATTCAACGTGTCTTGCGGGCCGACGTGCGCGTAGGCGACCGCGTGACGGGTGCGATCGATGCCGGCTTGCTGGCGCTCGTGTGCGCGGAGCGCGGCGATACCCAGGCCGTTGCGGACAAGCTGCTTGCGAAGATGCTGTCGTATCGCGTTTTTAGCGATGCCGCCGGCAAAATGAATTTGCCGGTGCGGGATATGGACGGCGCAGGACGTGCGGGCGGCGTGCTGCTGGTTTCGCAATTCACCCTTGCCGCCGATACCTCAAGCGGGCTGCGGCCAAGCTTCACGCCGGCTGCACCGCCGGAGGAAGGCCGCAGGTTGTTTGATTACTTCGTTGCGCAGGCACGCGCCTCGCATCCCATTGTTGAGACAGGCGAGTTCGGCGCGGACATGCAGGTGTCCCTGGTCAACGACGGGCCGGTCACTTTCTGGCTCCAAGTCCGTTCCTGAGGTGTCCTCGAAACGTCCCCCGAGTTTTGTCACTGCGCACATCGTTTTGGGCGCATCTTCCGGAATCTGACGCATCTCATGACCACGCAAGTCCTCTTCATCAGGCACGGCGAGACCGACTGGAATCGCATCAAGCGTATTCAGGGGCATATTGATATTCCGCTGGCTGCGACTGGCGTAGTGCAGGCACGGCAGCTTGCGCAGCGTCTCTTGCGGGAATCGAAGGCCGGCGCCCGGCTCGACGCGGTGTATTGCAGCGATCTGCTGCGTGCTCAGCAAACCGCCAAGCCGTTTGCGGACGCGCTTGGCTTGCCGCTGAACCTGAACGCAGGTTTGCGCGAGCGTTTATATGGTGACTTTCAAGGTCACAGCGGTGAAGAAATCCGCGCGAAGTACCCTGCTGAATATGCCGACTGGCAGAGCCATAATCCCGAGTTCGCGCCGCCGGGCGGTGAATCGCAACGAGCATTCTCACAACGTGTTCTGGATGCTGTCGCACCGATCGCGGCCGCGCATCCAGACGGACGGATCGCAGTCGTCGCTCATGGTGGCGTGCTCGACTGCATTTATCGGTTCGTACGTGGCTTGCCGCTCGACGTGCCGCGTGACTGGCTGCTGCTGAATTCCAGCATTAACGTGGTGGACTTCGAGAACGGTCAAACGAAGGTTGTGTCTTGGGGCGATGTCGCGCATCTTTCTTCTCCCGGAAGCGACGACGACCTAAAGGAAGTTCCGCGCTAAGCGGGCTTCATCGTGTTGCGGCGCTGGGCTCGCTTGGACAGGCCCGTTGTTTAGCGCCCAGCGTATTAACAGCGCAATCATCCTGATGCCCGGCCGTGTCCATAGGCGGTGCAAGAGCGCCGAATGCGAGCATCGATTGCGCCCAGTCAGGCAGCAGCAGGTCCACATCGTGTTCATGAACAGTACGCTGGCTTGACCAATGGCCCGGCGAAACGGGATGAAAGGGCGCGGACTTGCTTGATCGGACATCGGGGCGGCTGTCGGCGACAGTCTGTTGCACCTGATGCGGCTGATGCACCTGATGCACCTGATGCACCTGATGCGGCTGGCGGCTCAACTGTCGGTGTTGGCGTCCCACACTTCGCGGACCGGGCCGGCGTCCGGTGCGGCGAGGCCAAAGTGACGATACGTGAGCAACGTGGCAACGCGTCCACGCGGCGTGCGTTGCAAATATCCCTGCTGGATCAAATAGGGCTCAAGCACGTCTTCAATGGTGTCGCGTTCTTCGCCAATAGCCGCTGCGAGGTTATCCACCCCGACCGGACCACCATCGAATTTGTGCAGGATGGCTTCCAGTAGTTTCCGGTCCATCAGGTCGAAGCCAACCGGATCGACATCGAGCATCTTCAATGCGGCATCGGCCACGTCGGCTGTGATGTTGCCGTCCGCTCTCACCTCGGCGTAATCACGTACGCGCCGAAGCAGCCGGTTCGCAATTCGCGGTGTACCGCGCGCCCGCTTCGCAATCTCCAACGCCCCTTCCGGGACAATATCCGCCTTGAGCAGCGACGCTGAGCGCGTAACGATCCGAGCTAGTTCGCTCGCGGTGTAGAACTCCAGTCGCGACACAATGCCGAAGCGATCGCGTAACGGATTGGTCAGCATGCCCGCCCGCGTGGTCGCGCCGACCAGCGTGAACGGCTGCAAATCCAGCTTTACACTGCGTGCTGCCGGACCTTCACCAATCATGATGTCGATCTGATAATCCTCGAGCGCCGGATACAGGATTTCCTCGACGACTGGCGATAACCGGTGAATTTCGTCGATGAAAAGCACGTCGTTCTTTTCGAGGTTGGTCAGCAGCGCAGCGAGATCGCCGGCGCGTTCCAGTACTGGTCCGGACGTCTGCCGCAGATTCACACCCATCTCTCGCGCGATGATGTGCGCGAGCGTGGTCTTGCCGAGACCTGGTGGCCCGAACAACAGAACGTGATCCAGCGCCTCGGAACGCCGCCGCGCGGCCTCGATGAAAATCTGAAGCTGATCCCGGATCTTTTCCTGCCCGACGTATTCCTCGAGATCGCGCGGTCGCAGCGCGCGCTCGAACACTTCCTCGTTCGGCGAGACGGGAGTAGCCGAAATGATGCGTTCGGCAGCGAGTTTGTCGGTTTCTATCATGCGTCGATTGTACCGCGTGGCTCGAACGCCAAAAGCTGGCCGATTGGCCGACTGTTGGCCGGATCAGCTGCGTGGGAGACTGGCCTGACTAGCTCTTGGACAGCGCTCTCAGGGCCAGCTTGATGCCTTCCGATACGCCCGTGCCGGCCGGAACATTCTTGACCGACAACAGCGCTTCTTTTTCGGAGTAACCCAATGACAGCAATGCATTCAGGATATCGCTCGCGTGGTCGGGACCGCTCACCGTGCCCGCTGCCGTGCCCAGATCCGCGCCAAGCTTGCCCTTCAGTTCGAGCAACAGGCGCTCGGCCGTCTTCTTGCCGATACCGGGCGTGCGTGTCAGACGGGCGGCGTCCTGCATCGTCACAGCCAAGGCGAGTTCCTGAACGCTCATGCCGGACAGCACGGCCAGCGCCATGCGCGCCCCGATCCCGCTGATCTTGAGCAGTTCGCGGAAGGTCGTGCGCTCCTGCTGCGTACCGAAGCCGTACAGCAAATGCGCGTCTTCACGAACGATCAACTGGGTCAGCAGCACAATCTTTTCGCCACTGTTCGGCAGGTTGTAGAAGGTGCTCATTGGGACGGCGATTTCGTAGCCTACGCCGCCGCAATCAACGAGCAAGTACGGCGGATTTTTTTCCAGCAAAACGCCTGCAATACGACCAATCATGGTGAGGAGCTTGTAGTGGAGTTAGCCGACAAGACGACCGCGCCGAACGCGCAGGCCCTTTTTAGCCAGCGATGGCGCGATCTCGCCGAGTGCGGTCATCGCGCCACCGGCGTGTGCGTGACAGATGGCCATGCCGAGCGCGTCCGCGGCGTCGGTGCCCGGCACCCCTGTGAGCGCGAGCAAGCGCACGACCATTTGCTGCATTTGTTCTTTCGTGGCGCGGCCGTAACCCACCACGGCTTGCTTCAACTGCAACGCCGTGTATTCGGCGACCGGCACGCCGCTGGCGACCAGACCGCAAATGGCTGCGCCGCGCGCTTGGCCCAGCAGCAAGGTGGATTGCGGATTAACGTTGACGAACACTTTTTCGATCGCGGACTGGTCGGGCGCGTGTTGCCGGACAAGCGTCGAGATACCTTCGAAGATCGTGTGGAGGCGCGACGGCAAATCCGCGTCGGCGGTCTTGATGACGCCGCTGGTCACATAGGTCAGCGTTTGACCGGTCTTGTCGATGACGCCGAACCCCGTTACGCGCAGGCCCGGGTCAATACCGAGAATTCTCATGGAGTGCCGTTGGAACGTAGTGCTTGCGATACTAACAGCGCGGCGCAAAAAGTAAAAAGCCCGGTGCGCCTGCCGGCCACCGGGCTTCCGGAACGTGCAACGAGCTCAGTGACGGAAGTGACGCGTTCCAGTCAACACCATCGCAATGTTGTGCTCGTCCGCAGCGGCGATCACTTCGTCATCGCGCATGGAACCGCCCGGCTGGATGACGCAGGTTGCGCCAGCGTTGACCACAACGTCGAGGCCGTCCCGGAATGGGAAAAACGCGTCCGATGCCACGGCCGATCCGGCCAGCGACAAGCCCGCGTTCTGCGCCTTGATGCTGGCAATGCGCGCCGAGTCCACGCGGCTCATCTGGCCCGCGCCTACGCCTATCGTCATGCCGCCGCCGCAGAACACAATAGCGTTCGACTTCACATACTTGGCGACACGCCACGCGAACAGCAGATCGTCCATTTCCTTCGGCGTCGGATGACGTTTCGTGACTACGCGCAATTCGTGCGGCTGGACGTTCTTCGAATCCAGCGATTGAACGAGCAACCCGCCACCCACGCGTTTCAGGTCAAACGCATTGTGACCGTCGCCGAGATCGAGCTTCAGCAGACGCACGTTCTGCTTCGCCGCGAAAATCTGCTTGGCCGCATCGCTGAAAGAAGGCGCCATCAGCACTTCCACGAACTGCTTGGCCACAGCCTGTGCCGCTGCTTCATCCACTTCACGATTGAACGCGATGATGCCGCCGAACGCGGAGGTGGGGTCGGTCTGGAACGCCTTCGAATACGCTTCGTGCGCGTCCGCGCCGATCGCCACGCCGCATGGATTCGCGTGCTTGATGATCACGCAGGCTGGCACGTCGAAGGTCTTTACGCATTCCCACGCAGCGTCGGAGTCCGCAATGTTGTTGTACGACAGTTCCTTGCCCTGCAATTGCTCGTAGTTCGCGAGCGCACCGGCGGGCGTTGTGAGATCGCGGTAGAACGCAGCGCTTTGATGCGGGTTCTCGCCGTAACGCAGATCCTGCACCTTGGTGAACGCGAGGTTGAACGTCGACGGATAGGTGTTGCGGCTCTTGTGCTGCAACTCGTCGGTCAGGCTCGTCAGGTAATTCGTGATCGCGCCATCGTATTGGGCTGTGTGCGCAAACACTTTGGTGGCGAGCTTGAAGTTCGTCGCGTAGCTGACGGTGTTTTTCGCCGAGCGCATTTCGTCGAGGACGATCGCGTAATCCGAGGGATCGACGATCACCGTTACGTCACGATGATTCTTCGCCGCCGAACGCAGCATGGTCGGGCCGCCAATATCGATATTTTCGATCGCGTCTTCCAGCGAGCATTCTTCCTTCGATACGGTCTGCACGAACGGATACAGGTTCACCACCAGCAGGTCGATGGTCGGAATGTTGTGTTGTTCGAGCGCGGCCATGTGTTCAGGAGAATCGCGGCGCGCCAGAATGCCGCCGTGAACCTTCGGGTGCAGCGTTTTCACGCGGCCGTCGAGCATCTCCGGAAAACCGGTGTAGTCGGCGACTTCAGTGACAGGCAGACCTGCATCAGCCAGGAGTTTCGCGGTGCCGCCGGTCGAAAGCAGGCTAACGCCTAGCTCCGACAGCGATTTCGCAAATTCGACGATGCCAGACTTGTCGGAAACGGAAAGGAGCGCTTGCTTGATCATGATGGGAACGGCGGGAGCCGGTAGGGGAGTCGAGGGGAATCAGGAAATTCGAGTCGACCGCCGTACGCCGCGACGGTCCGGATTAAAACAACTGCTTTAAATGAGTCCGTGCTGTTGCAGCTTCTTGCGCAGCGTGTTGCGGTTGATGCCGAGAAACTCGGCCGCGAGCGACTGGTTGCCCTCGGCTTGCTTCAGCACAACTTCCAGCATCGGTTTTTCGACGCACGAAATCACCATCTCGTAGACGTCGTGCGGCTTGGAACCGTCCAGGTCCTGGAAATAATTGTCCAGGCTCTGGCGGACGCATTGTTCTATGTGATGTCTACTCATGCGGCTAGTCGGTCTGTGTGGTTCTGCCCGTCGCACGATTCTTCGGCTTCGTCGTTGCCGCCGCGGTCGCCGTCTGCGTCGAGTTCTTCGACATAGACGAGACGGTCGGACAACGCCTTTTGGGCGTCGAAGAATTCGTTCACGGCGAGCAATTGTTCTCGTGTGGAATCCAGCGTGTTCATCCGATGTCTGAACGTGTTGGCGCCGGAAAGGCCGCGAGTGTACCAGCCGATGTGCTTGCGCGCTGTACGAACGCCCGTGAATTCGCCATAGAAATCATAGTGATCTTCGAGATGCTCATTCATCAGTTGCTGGATCTCGTCGATACGCGGCGCCGGCAAATGTTCGCCCGTTGCCAGAAAGTGTTCGATCTCGCGAAAGAGCCACGGGCGCCCCTGCGCGGCGCGGCCAATCATGATCGCGTCCGCACCGGTGATGGCCAGCACGTGACGCGCTTTTTCGGGCGTGGCGATGTCGCCGTTGGCCACCACCGGAATGCGCACGGAGGCTTTGACGGCGGCAATGGTCTCGTATTCCGCGTCGCCCTTGTAGAGATCGGCGCGAGTGCGCCCGTGCACGGTCAGCATGGAAATGCCCGCGTCCTGCGCAATGCGCGCAATATTCAGCGCGTTTTTGTTCTCTCGATTCCAGCCCGTGCGGATCTTCAGCGTGACGGGCACGGCGTCCGGGCCCACGCCGACTGCGTTCACCACGGCTTGCACGATCTGCGCGACCAGCGCTTCGTTTTGCAGCAATGCCGATCCAGCCGCCACATTGCAGACTTTCTTGGCTGGGCAGCCCATGTTGATATCGATGATCTGCGCGCCGTTCGCGACGTTGTGACGCGCGGCTTCGGCGAGCATTTTCGGATCAGCGCCGGCGATTTGTACGGAAATAGGCTCTACTTCGCCGGTGTGATTCGCTCGACGGAGCGTTTTCTCGCTTTTCCACAATTGCGCATTCGACGCAACCATTTCGGACACCGCGTAACCCGCGCCCATGCGTTTGCACAACTGCCGGAACGGGCGGTCCGTCACCCCGGCCATGGGGGCGACAAACAAGTTGTTGCGCAAAATGTGGGGGCCGATGGCCGGGGTGGAAATGGGCATGAAACTCGCAGCGTTCCCAAATAAAGGGACGCAAAAGCGCTTAAGGAAACGCCTATTTTAACGCGAACGCGCTGAGTCAATTACCTCCAATCGACGCGCAAGTTGTTAAATCTTCTATGAATAACGGGAACGTCATAGAGGAAAAGCTCAACTATGGGCAGATGAATGCAGTGCGGCGAACGCATGTTTGACGTGATCGGTGCGGTGGGGCGAGTGCGCGGACCATGCTCTCGCAAAGCGCTCAAAAGGCTCACTGCATGAACCGTGAGAGCGCGCCGCGCCCGACGTTGTTCCCAGCGTGATTGATTCAGAAGAATTCCCTCGCAGCAACCACGTCGCACGCCGTATTCGCCCGAAGCCGCTGCAAGGATCGCCCCGAGTCAGCGCCGTTGCCCGAACATCATCTGTCGCGCCAGCACGGTTTTAATCGGCGGGACGAGTTCCAACGCGCTCAACGCTAATCCGCGCATCGCGGCGAGTGGCGCGAAATCGACGGTGAAAAGACGTGCAAGCGTGTCGGTTGCGCCAATCGTCATGCGCCGGTCCAATGCGCGCCGTTGCGCAAAAAGACTCAACGCGACCGTAGTCGGGCCGTTCGTCGATAGCGCGTCGCAGAGCGCGTGGGCATCGCGTAAGCCCAGATTGAGCCCTTGCCCCGCAACGGGATGCAGCGTCTGCGCAGCGTTGCCGATAGCGACCGTACGTCGATCGACCAGCGCATTCAGCGCATTCAGTCCGAGCGGGAACATCGCCCGTCCGGTGATTCGCGTAAAGCGGCCCATGCGCTCACCGAAGGCCAAGCCGAGTTCGGCGAGAAATTGATCGTCGGGGAGTTGCGAGCGGCGGGCCGCTTCTTCAGGCTCGCAGCACCAGACGAGCGCGTAGTCCGCCTGACGTGCGCCGCCACACGGCAGCAGCGCGATCGGCCCTTCCGGTGTGAAGCGTTCCCACGCGACGCCAGGTTGTGGCGACGATACGCTCACCGTTCCGACGATAGCCGTCTGACCATAATCGCGCGTGTTCTTGACCTCGGCGGAAAGAGCGGAGGAGGCGTCCGCTTCCTTGTACAAACCGCCTTCGGCATTCACCAGAATGCGCGCGCGGATCGTGCGGTCCCCGGTGGCCGAATGGATAGGGAGCGTGACGCCCTCGTGGTCGTGCAAGGGTGTCGATGCGGTGGTTTCCGTGAACCAGTGCACGCCGGTTTTGCTGACCGCTTGCGCGAGTGTTGTAACCAGCGAGCCATAACGCACGACATAGCCGAGCGCGGGCAAACCGTGTTCGTCGTGATCGATCAGCGTGCGGCCGAACTGGCCACGTTGCGAAACGTGAATGCGTTTGATTGGCGTGGCATCGGCGGGAAAACCGAGCGACGATTCGAGCATCGCCCGGCTGCCATGCGACACCGCGATGGCACGCGGGTCAGCCGATGCTGCCCCAGGCTCGCGTGCATCAATCAATGCGACCGACAAGCGCGACGTCGCGCTTCGTTTAGCCAGCCAGCCGACGAGCGCGAGCCCGACCGGACCCGCGCCGACGATGGCGATATCGAAGTGATAATCGGCAGGCGGGGCATGGCCGATAGTTTCCGCGGTTTCAATTTGCATCTGGCGTTTGCGCGTCGCGCATCAAGGCTTCGATTTCGTCGGCATCCACCGGCACTTCGCGCGTCATCAATTCGCAGCCAACGGCTGTGACGATCGCGTCGTCCTCGATCCGGATACCGATGTTCGCATACCGTTCGGGCACGTCTTCGGCGGCGCGAATGTACAAACCCGGCTCGATAGTCAGCGTCATGCCCGCCTTCAACGTGCGCCACGCGCGTGCGCCCTGGTCGTCGAGTTGCGCGTGGGCATCGCGATAATCGCCGGCATCGTGCACGTCCATCCCGAGCCAGTGACTTGTCCGATGCATGTAGAAGCGCTGATAAGCCCGCTCGGCTATGACGTCGTCGACCGTCGCGAATTTATCCCGGTCGATGATCCCGGTGTCCAGCAAGCCCTGCGCCAATACGCGGACGGCAGCTTCGTGCGGTGCGTCGAAACTGACGCCCTCGCGGGTTGCGTCGACGGCGGCATATTGCGCGGCCAGCACGATGTCGTAGATTTCCCGTTGCGCCGATGTGAACCGTCCGCTCGCCGGAAACGTGCGCGTGATGTCGGACGCGTAGCCGTCGAGCTCGCACGCGGCGTCGATCAGGATCAGGTCGCCCTCGCGCACGATCGTGTTGCCGGCGGGGTAATGCAGCGTGCACGCGTTCGCGCCGGCCGCGACGATGGTTCCGTACGCGGGCGCTTGCGCGCCGCGTCGGCGGAACGTGTAAAGCAGCTCGGCTTCGATCTCATATTCGTGCATGCCGGGACGACAGGTTTGCATCGCGCGCCGGTGCGCTTCGGCTGAGATGGTGCCTGCGCGCCGCATGATATCGAGTTCGTGCGCGTCTTTGATGAGGCGCATTTCGTCGAGCACGGGCAGCAAATCGATCGCTTTCGTGGGCGCTTTCACGCCGATCCGGCTCTGTGCCCGAACGGCTGCGAGCCAGCCGCGAACCTGCTCGTCGAACTCGGCTGAACTGCCGAGCGCATAGTGCAGCGCGGGGTTATCGGCGAGAAGGCGGGGCATTTCCGCATCGAGTTGTTCGATGGGGAACGCCGCGTCGAAACCAAACGCCAAGCGTGCGCCTTCAGGGCCGTAGCGGAAACCTTCCCAGGTTTCGCGCTCGACGTTTTTATCGCGGCAGAACAGGATGGCGGCGGGATCGGCGGCGTCGGCGCTGGCGTTGAGGATCAACGTTGCTTCCGGTTCCGCGAAGCCCGTGAGGTAATAGAAGTAGCTGTCGTGGCGGAACGGGTAATCGGCGTCGCGGTTGCGCATGACTTCGCGCGCTGTCGGAACGATTGCCACGCCGCCGCCCGATTCCCGCAGCGCCGCGAGGACGCGGTCACGGCGGCTGCGATAGACGTCGATAGCTAATAAGGATTGGGCTTCAGTCGATGAGTTCATTCAGCGATTGTAGCGCCGCCTCCGCGATGCTTCACTCCCCAGCGTCGGGCGTTTGATCGGCGGCCGGTTCCGCTGCTGCCGGCCGATTGCGCACGCTGCCGGCGATCATGTCGAAGCGGAACAACCGGCATTCGAGCGCACCGTTAAAAAGCGGCGTTTTCGTCGATTCACGCAGTCGCAGCATGCCCGGCAGTTTTCGATCCGATGTCAGCACATACGCGCGCCAGCCAGGAAACCGCTGTTTCATCGCGTTGCCGAACGAGATGAAAAACTCCTGGTCGGCGGGATCGGGTTGAGCACGGATGAATGCGTCCTCGTCCTCATCGTGACCACGGTTCTTCGGTTCGCGAAGTTCGCCGCGTGGACCACGTCCGCGTACTTCGATCCGTTCACCGTACGGTGGATTGGCGACCAGGATGCCGGGGGTGTCCGACGGCGGCGTCATGTGGCGCGCATCGAGTTGTTTCAACGATAGTTCCGGCAAACCCGCGCGTTCCAGGTTCGCGTAGGCCTTGTCGAGCATATCGCCGGAAATGTCGCTGCCGTAGATCTGAATATCCTCACGCGATGACTGCGCCGCGTGCTTCGCTTCGACGGCTGCGCCTTTCAGCTTTTGCCACGCATTCACATCGTATTGCTTCAGCTTTTCGAAGCCGAAACTGCGATCAACGCCCGGCGCAATGTTCAACGCGACCTGCGCTGCTTCGGCGAGGAAGGTGCCGCTGCCGCACATCGGATCGAACAGTGGTGTGCCGGGCGTCCAGCCGGTCAGACGCAAGATTCCCGCCGCGAGGTTTTCGCGCAGGGGCGCGGCGCCCTTGTCGAGTCGCCAGCCGCGTTTGAAGAGCGGATCGCCGGAGGTATCGAGGTAGAGCGTGCATTCGTTCAGCGTGAGGAATGCGAAGACGCGGACGTCGGGTTGCGCGGTGTCGACGCTCGGACGGTTGCCGGTCAATTCGCGCAAGCGGTCGCAGACGGCGTCCTTCACGCGCAAGGTCGCGAATTCGAGGCTGCGCAAAGGGGATTTGATCGCGGTGATGTCGACGCGAATGGTTTCGTTCGGCGAGAACCATTTCTCCCATTGCTGCTGATACGCGAGTTCGTAGATGTCGTGTTCGCTGCGATACGGGCCTTGGGCCAGTTTCAGCAACACGCGGCTCGCGATGCGCGAATGGAGGTTGGCAGCTATACCGGCGGCCCAGGAGCCGCGGAAATGCACGCCGCCGGGGACTTCCTTGCCGGTTCTGAACTGGGAGCCCTCAATGTGCTTCGCTCCGATTTCGGCGAGTTCGGCGGCCAGCGGCGCCTCGAGACCGCGCGGGCAGGGGGCAAACCAGTCGAAAAGGAAAGTAGTGGCCATGGGGCGGTGCTTTTTTGGGAATCGAAGGGGGATATTGTACGCGGGGGAGGGGCCGACGATGGGTTAGCCAGCCACGCAATGGCAGGAGGTTTTCGAAAGCTCGCTAAAGCAGAAGCGAATTCGAGCGCTTCCGTTACTGAGTTCGATGTTCACGTTAGCCGATTGGCTAGTTACCTCGTAACCCACAAATCGATATCGTGAATCAATGACAGAGGGCGGACAACCCAGGAAGCATCGCACTAAGTGCTATAGTTTATGAAGGAAGGCGATGCGGATTTTTAAGACCAAATGGTTTGCACGCTGGGCCGATACGGAGGGCGTGGCCGATGCTGCGCTGCTGAGTGCCGTCGATGAAATGAGCCGGGGTCTGATTGATGCGAATTTGGGCGGGCACGTATTCAAGAAGCGAGTGGGTATCAACGGACGCGGCAAGCGCGGCGCACTACGTACGCTGCTGGCGTTTCGGGTGGATGAGCGCGCCTTCTTCGTGTTCGGGTTTGCCAAGAACGAGCGGGCCAACGTGAGCGGCAAGGGGTTGGCGGCGTTGAAGCTGCTGGGGTCGCAGTTGTTGGGCTATGACGCCCGCACGTTGACCCAGGCGCTGCGCGCGGGCGAGTTACACGAGGTGGAGAGCGATGAGTGACAAATTGCTGAAGGCGCTGCACGAAACGGCGCAAGGGCTACACCAGGCTGGAACGATGGACGCCGTGACGCTGCGGGAGTTCGATGTGCTATGTCTGCCGCCGATCAAGGGTTACAGCGCCGCGCAGATCAAGCGGCTACGCCAGCGCAACAAGGCTAGTCAGGCGGTGTTCGCGGCGTGTCTGAACACGAGCGCATCGACGGTGCAGAAATGGGAGCAGGGCCAGAAGCGGCCTAACGGGCCGTCGCTGAAGCTGCTCGATCTGGTCGATCGTAAAGGCCTGGAAGCGATGTTTTAAAGGTTCTCTTTTATCTCGGTTGTCTTTGCCTTGAGGGCCAGAGATCGAGCGCCGCTGTTCGTGTTCCGGCGGGATGAAGAATGACAAAACGCCGGTGTCTCTCGCGAGCACACCGGCGTTTCGTTTCAGGCTACAGGTACCCTCACTCCACCGCCTTCACCATATCCTCGATCACCTTCTTCGCATCGCCGAAAACCATCATCGTCTTGTCCATATAGAACAATTCGTTATCCAGCCCGGCGTAACCCGCCGCCATGGACCGCTTGTTCACGATAATCGTTTTCGCCCGATAAGCCTCCAGAATCGGCATGCCCGCAATCACCGATTTCGGATCCGTCTTAGCCGCCGGGTTCACCACGTCGTTCGCCCCCAGCACGAGCACCACGTCCGTCTGCTGAAACTCGCCGTTGATATCTTCCATCTCGTGGACCAGTTCATAGTCCACTTCGGCTTCAGCCAGCAACACGTTCATATGCCCCGGCATGCGCCCAGCCACCGGGTGAATCGCGTACTTCACGTCGATGCCTTTCTCGATCAGCTTGTCGGTGAGTTCCTTCAGCGCGTGTTGAGCGCGCGCCACGGCCAGCCCATAACCCGGCACGATCACCACCGTTTCAGCGTTGCCGAGCATGAACGCGGCGTCATCGGCGGAACCGGATTTCACCGGGCGTTGCTCTTGCGTACCGCCCGTTGCAGCCGCACCGCCTTCGTTACCAAACCCGCCCAGCAGCACGTTGAAGAACGAGCGGTTCATCGCGCGGCACATGATGTACGACAGAATCGCACCCGACGAACCCACCAGCGATCCGGCAATGATCAGCATCGGGTTATTCAGCGAGAAGCCGATACCCGCCGCCGCCCAGCCCGAATACGAATTCAGCATGGACACGACTACCGGCATATCCGCGCCGCCGATCGGGATGATGATCAGCACGCCGAGCGCGAATGCGATCAGCGTCATGATTACAAACGGCAGCCAAGATTGCGTCAGCATGAAGATAATGCCGAACCCGAGCATCGCGATGGCGAGCAGCAGGTTGATCATGTGCTGACCGGGATACACGACCGGCGCGCCCTTGAACAAGCGGAACTGATACTTGCCCGAGAGCTTCCCGAACGCGATAACCGACCCGGAGAACGTGATCGCACCCACAAACGTGCCGATAAACAATTCCACGCGATTGCCCACGGGAATCGGGTCACCCAACGCAGCAAGACCAAACGCTGAGGGTTCCGAAACAACCGCATACGCAATACACACCGCAGCCAAACCGATCAACGAGTGCATCGCGGCGACGAGTTCGGGCATCTTCGTCATCTCGACTTTCGCCGCGACATACGCGCCAACCGCACCGCCGACCACGAGCGCTCCGAACAGCAAGCCCAAGCCCAGCGACAGATCTGATCCCAGCGCCGAAGCCTGCTTCACAATCAACGCGATGGTCGTGAGAATCGCGATCGCCATGCCGGCCATGCCGAACGTATTGCCGATGCGCGCCGTCTTCGGATTGGATAAACCTTTGAGCGCCTGGATGAAACACACCGAGGCGATGAGATACAGGAGAGTGACGACGCTCATGCTCATTGCGCGGTCCCCTTCGAAGCGTGGGTGACCTGCTTGGGCGCTTTCTTCTTGAACATCTCGAGCATTCGCCGCGTCACCAGGAACCCGCCGAACACATTGACCGCTGCCAATAACACCGCGAGCGTGCCGAAGAACTTGCCTGCATCGCCAATCGTCAAGCCAGCCGCGAGCATCGCGCCGACAATCACGATCGCCGAAATTGCGTTCGTGACCGCCATCAACGGCGTGTGCAACGCCGGCGTGACGTTCCACACGACGTGATAGCCGACATAGATCGCCAGCACGAAGATGATCAGGTTGATGACCGTGTGATTTACCAGTTCCATGTCAGTCTCCTTTTATCCCGCGCGTGACCTGGCCGTCGCGGCACAGGAGCGTCGCGGCGACAATATCGTCGGCCATATCGATGTTCAACGTCCCTTCCTTCGTCACAATCAGCTTGATGAAATCAAGCAGATTGCGGGCGTAGAGGGCGGAGGCATCGGTGGCGACCATGGAAGCAAGATTGGTGTAGCCGACCAGATGCACACCATGTTTCATCACGACCTGATCGACCTCGGTGAGCGGACAATTGCCGCCGCGCCGGCCTTCGTATTCAGGACCGCGTCCCGCCGCCAGATCGACGATGACCGAGCCCGGTTTCATCGCCTGGACGGTTTCCGCCGCGATCAACGTAGGCGCGGGTCGGCCGGGAATCAGCGCGGTCGCGATGACGATATCGGCGTTTTTTGCACGTTCGGCCACCAGCACGGATTGCCGCGCGAGCCAGCTTGGCGGCATGGGGCGAGCGTAACCACCGACGCCGACTGCGGCTTCGCGTTCTTCATCGGTTTCGTAGGGGACTTCGAGGAACTTCGCGCCCAGCGATTCAATCTGTTCCTTCACGGCCGGACGCACATCGGAGGCTTCGATCACCGCACCCAGCCGCTTGGCCGTGGCAATAGCCTGCAAGCCCGCCACGCCCGCGCCGAGCACGAGCACGCGTGCCGCTTTCACGGTGCCGGCGGCGGTCATCAGCATCGGCATGAAGCGCTGATAGATATTGCTCGCGACCAGCACGGCCTTGTACCCGGCAATATTCGCCTGCGACGACAACACATCCAGGCTCTGTGCACGCGTGGTACGCGGCGCGGCTTCCAACGCGAATGCGGTGATACCGGACGCGGCCAGGCGCGCGTTGTTCTCGGCGTTGAATGGATCGAGCATGCCGGCAATCACCGCGCCGGACTTCAGCAGCAGCAATTCGGCTTCATTGGGCGAATGAACCTTGAGGACGAGATCAGCGGCAAACGCGGTGTTGGCATCGACTAGCTCGGCGCCGGCAGCGGCGAAGGCTTCGTCGATATAACTCGCTGGCACACCCGCGCCGCGCTGCACCGTGACCCGGTGACCTTGCGACACGAGCTTCTTGACCGTCTCCGGCGTGGCGGCGACGCGCGCCTCGTTCGCCCGCGTTTCGGCAGGCACTCCGATATGCATCTTCAATCCTCCTCACGTTCTAGTTTTTGATTTGGCCGTGTGCAGTCGCTCGCGCTGTTGCCAGGAGAGACGCCTGTGCACGTGATTAAGCGGTTATTTAAGCTGTTATTTGCGACTGATCGTCACTGTAACCGAAACATTCGCGAAAAATGACGCGATCGGGCAACAACGTGCACGATCCCTGCAGGCGGCGTAAAAACCCGCAAAACGGTAAAATACCGTCCCATGAAACCAGAACGATGGACACCGCGCGTGACGGTCGCGGCAATTGTGGAACGGGACGGACGCTTTCTCGTGATCGAGGAGCACACGTCGGACGGGCTCAAGATTAATCAGCCCGCCGGGCATCTGGAAGCGGGAGAAACACTCGTCGACGCCGTGAAGCGCGAGACGCTCGAGGAAACCGCGCACCATTTCGAGCCGCAGGCGCTTGTCGGCACGTATTTGACGCACTTCGAGCGGCCGGGAAGGTCGGTCACGTATTTGCGGTTTACGTTCTGTGGCACGACGTCGGGCGAAGTGCCGGGCATGACGCTGGATTCGGGCATCGTCCGGGCGATGTGGCTGACCGCCGACGAACTGCGAGCATGCGCTGACCGGCACAGGTCGCCGGCCGTGCTGGAATGTCTCGATCATTACCTCGCCGGGCGCCGCGTGCCGCTCGACTTCATTCATACGCATTCGGTTGCGCCGGTGCAGGCTGGGACCTAGGCTGGTTTTCAACCTAGGCAAGCAATATAGAGAGCGAAATGAGCAAGGCCGGAAAACAGAAAGTCGTGGTGGGCATGTCGGGCGGCGTGGATTCGTCGGTGACCGCATGGCTGCTCAAGGAGCAGGGCTACGACGTGATCGGCCTGTTCATGAAGAACTGGGAAGATGACGACGACAGCGAATATTGCTCGACGCGGCAGGACTGGATCGATGTGGTGTCGGTGGCGGACCTGATCGGTATCGACGTGGAAGCGGTCAACTTCGCCGCCGAGTACAAGGATCGCGTGTTCGCCGAGTTCCTGCGGGAATATTCGGCCGGCCGGACGCCTAATCCGGACGTGTTGTGCAACGCCGAGATCAAGTTCAAAGCCTTCCTCGACCACGCGATGTCCCTTGGCGGCGAAACCATCGCCACGGGTCACTACGCCCGCGTGCGGGAGCGCGACGGGCTGTTCGAACTGCTCAAAGCCACCGATTCGACCAAGGATCAGTCGTACTTTTTGCATCGGCTGAATCAGGCGCAGTTGTCGAAGACGCTGTTTCCTCTCGGCGAGATGCCCAAGACGAAGGTGCGTGAAATTGCGGCGCAGATCGGCTTGCCGAATGCGGCGAAGAAGGATTCCACCGGTATTTGTTTTATCGGCGAACGGCCGTTCCGCGAGTTCCTGAACCGCTATCTGCCGACGCAACCCGGTCCGATGAAAACGCCCGACGGGAAAGTGATCGGCGAGCATGTCGGGCTGGCGTTTTATACGTTTGGTCAGCGTAAAGGCATCGGGCTTGGCGGCAGCAAGGACGGCAGCGGCGACCCGTGGTTTGTCGCGGGCAAGGACATGGCATCGAACACGCTGTACGTGGTGCAGGGGCATGACCATCCATGGCTGCTGTCGCACTCGCTCGTGGCTGGCAATACCAGTTGGGTCGCGGGCGCCGCGCCGGCGGAAGGCACCGTTTGCGCGGCCAAGACGCGGTATCGGC
The DNA here is from genome assembly GCF_009766085.1 of Burkholderia sp. S171. Classification (GTDB taxonomy): domain Bacteria; phylum Pseudomonadota; class Gammaproteobacteria; order Burkholderiales; family Burkholderiaceae; genus Caballeronia. The sequence continues at coordinate 260,263 of NZ_LMUF01000035.1, forward strand.
AGTCGGATGCGCCTTGCGTGATGGGGGCGTCGGAGCCGGCGGATGGTCGCTTCGAACTTCGGTTCGACGACGCCCAATGGGCCGTCACGCCAGGACAATCGGCCGTGCTCTATCAGGGCGATGTGTGCCTGGGCGGCGCGATCATTGAATCGGCTGCGACTGCCCAGCCTGTGCGCCGCGATGCGGGAGCTGCATTGCTCACGGCAAGGTAGGCTTTCTTCAGATCATTTCGCTGGTTGGGAGCGGGCTGCGGCCCGCTTTTTGTTGCGTAGAGTTCGCCAGGAAATACGCATAAAACAGTAATTCACAAAAAATCGGTACATACCCGGTGAGGTTTTGGGCCTCTTCTGAGCAGTCCAGTGGGAAAAAATTGAGGCTATGTGGTGAAAAACGTCCGAAAAAATCGCACAAAGATCTTGACTATCTATCTTCTAGTAGATAAATTGTGGCTATGGATCACGGTGTGAACGACAGATGCGCCTGAGTTTCGTGTGGTGACATGGACACTGTTGGCTGGATCGTCACCCTGCACAACGACGCCGCACGAGCGCAACAACCCTGTGGAAGTAGCGAGCCGAAACTGAAATGAATAGCGACAAAACCCCCGACAAAAATACCGTGCGCGAGCAATTGCTCGATCACGCGCAGGTTTTGCTAATGACCCGCGGCTACAACGGTTTCAGTTATCGGGATTTGTCGACGCTGGTCGGTGTGAAGACTTCGAGCATTCATTATTACTTCCCGTCGAAGGAAGATCTCGTGCTCGAAGCGGTGAATACGTACAGCGCGGACGTGATGTCGTCTATTTACGCCATCGATAGCTCGGCCTCGGCCGAGAAAAAGCTCGACCGGTATGTAAAGCTGTTCGGCAAAATCGTAGGCGAGGGCGATCAGGTTTGTCTTTGCGGAATGCTTGCCGCCGATATTGAATCGCTTCCCGAAGGTGTCCGCCATGCGGTGCAGGCTTTTTTTAAAGCTAACGAAACTTGGCTGGCAAAGGTGCTGGCCGAAGGCGAGAAGCAAGAAACCCTGAGGGTGAACGGAAAGCCTGACGTAGCGGCGCGTGCGTTGTTCGCGGCGTATCAAGGCAGTTTGCTTGCCTGTCGATTATTTCACACGAAGGTACGGTTGGATGAAGTCACCCAAACTGTGAAACGTTAATCCACGATGTGAGTGTTAGCGCGCTGCTTGGAATTGGGTATTCGACCTCGGCGCGAACAAAATTGAGTACCGTGCGAAGGGCTGCCGAATAAATAGGGCAGATATCAAGCACAGGGCGTTGGAAGGGAGCGCAGCCGAGGTCGCTCTACCAACATCGTTGGGAATATTGTTAATAATGATTTAGCGTATGCCAAAATCTGCATTTATGAAGTTATCTATCTTCAAGTAGGTAGATTTTGATTGCCGATTTTTAGCTATACCTAAATTGCTTGGAAGTTATTTTTACCGTCACCCAAAAAGCATCGACGAAATTAGTCAAACGGGCTGTGATTCCGCACCCCAAAGGGGAATCGATATCGACGGTTTCGTCTTTTAGTCAAACATGCCGAGTCAGTCGTGTTGGGGCTGGTTCAGTTAATTCGCTGAGCGCTTGTCGGATGCCGGCACGTAATCGTTCTCGTCAATTTTTGTCGCCTTGCTTGTGTAGGCAATGCGATAGCTAACGAAAGGGTTAGCGCGGTTTCTCAAGTTATTAAGTTATCTATCTATGAGTAGATAAAATTTTGAGTGCATGGTGCTTCTTTCGCTGCTTCGTTTTCAGTACGCAGTTTTCAGCATTCCGTAATTCAGCCGTTTCGCGTCGCAAGTCTTAGGCAGTCAGGCATTACCCGTCTCACTCAACCGCAACAACCCGGTTTTCGCACCGGGCCCTAACCCGCCGTACCTTCGCTAACAGGAGTGAACCATGTACAAGCTCAAATCCTTCGCCATCGCCTCCGCTGTTGCTGCAATGCTTAGCGCAAGCGCCGCCGCGCAAGCCGCGCCAGTGCTCGAACCCGCGACGCAGCAGTTTATAGACGCGCTCACCGCTCAAAAAGGTCCGCCGATCTACACCCTGTCTCCCGCCGATGCCCGCAACGTCCTCGCTGGCGCTCAATCGCAGCCGGTGCAGAAGGAAGCCGCGCAGATCGAGGATCGCGTGATCGATGCAGGTCCGACAGGCAAGATCGCGATCCGCATCTTACGTCCCGCTCACGCCAAGGGCGTGCTGCCCGTGATCATGTATTTCCACGGGGGTGGTTGGGTGCTGGGCGACAAGAATACGCACGACCGCCTGATCCGTGAGATCGCGAACGGCGCACAGGCCGCGGTGGTTTTTGTGGATTACGACCGCTCGCCGGAGACGAAATTCCCGGTGCCGACGGAAGAGGCCTACGCCGCCACGCGCTACGTGGCTGAGCATGCAAAACAATTCAACGTCGATGCGACGCGCATGGCCGTGGCGGGTGACAGTGTCGGCGGCAACATGGCGGCGGCTGTCACGTTGATGGCGAAGGAGCAGGGCGGCCCGGCGCTGCGCTACCAAGTGCTGTTCTACCCGGTCACCGATGCGAATTTCGACGACGGCTCATACAACGAATTCGCCGAGGGTCCGTGGCTCACCAAAAACGCGATGAAATGGTTCTGGGACGCCTACGCGCCCAACGCCGCCGATCGGGAAAAAATCACGGCGTCGCCGCTGCGTGCATCGCTTGATCAGTTGAAGGGTTTGCCGCCCGCGCTCGTCATCACCGACGAAAACGACGTGCTGCGCGACGAAGGCGAAGCGTATGCGCGCAAGCTGTCGCAGGCCGGCGTCCGGGTGACGGCGGTGCGCTACGCCGGCACGATCCACGACTTCGTGATGCTGAACGCGCTGGCTAACACCCCGGCCACGCGCGCTGCGATCGAACAGGCGAACACCGTGCTGAAGAAGGCGCTGGCGAAATAAGCGGGTACGCGCGCTGGCAATCACCGGCAAGCAAAAGCCCCACGCGCCGCAAGGCGCGTGGGGCTTTTGTACGAATCATTTTCACTGCGACGAACGAAGTCTCAAAAGCCTTCAGGCAGGCAAGGTATCGATGAAAGACTGACGCAGCGACAAACGCTGAAGGTGCTTGTCCAGATTGGCATACTCCTCGCGCCAGTTCATGTCAGGCATCCGGAAATCGAGATAACCCAGCGCGCAACCGCAAGCGATATCGGCAAGCGTGAAGTGATTCGCCGAACACCAGTTCTTGGCGGCGAGACCTTTCGACATCGCCTTCAGGCCGTCGTCAATTTTGCGCTGTTGGCGCGCCACCCACGCCTCGTTGCGCTGCCCTTCCTCGCGTTGGGTGGTTTCCAGGCGAATCAGAACGGCGGCGTCGAGCATGCCGTCGGCGAGTGCCTCCCAGCATCGCACTTCCGTGCGCTCGCGGCGTTCCTGCGGCAGCAGTTTGCCGACCGGCGTGAGCGTATCGACGTATTCGCAGATCACGCGCGAATCGAACACGGCTTCGCCATCGTCCAGGATCAGGCACGGCACTTTGCCGAGCGGATTGAAACTATGGATTTTCGAATCGGATGCCCAGACGTTTTCGAGCACCAGTTCGCAGTCGATTTTCTTTTCTGCCATCACAATCCGCGTCTTTCGAACGTACGGGCTGTTGAGCGAACCGATCAGTTTCATCATCTGTGTTGTCGTTTCTGCAAAGAGTAGTCACGGAGATGGATCTTAACCGCCCGAACGCGCGCCGACTGTAAATTCAAGATGGCGGCGTTGTGGTCGGGCGACAAAAAACCCGGTGCACCTTTCGGTGCAACCGGGTTGCTGTCTGGCGGCACGAGGTCGCGCCCATGACAGGCGCTCCGGTTTATACGCCGCGTCTTCCAGACGCGTAGCGCGCGACCGTATCAGCCATGCTTACTGAGCAGGGGCGGCGTTTGCGGACATGGCGGCTGCGGGACAGGGAAGCACCGCCGGCGTGCGAGTTGCGACTTTTCCGGCTTTGCCGGCCGGTGCGGAAGACGACGCGGGCACGGGCACCGAACTCACCGTCCGAATCCCCGCAGAAATGTCGCTGGCGAGTTGATCGACTGCTCGCCGATGCCCCGCCACCAACGCGTCATATCCGCCATCGACAGGTTGTTCAGCCTGCGTCCGGCACGTCAGGACAGCCTGGTTGTTCACGCCGCGCACGCTCCAGACCGCGTCGATCAGCGCGCGACGGCCCGGCGATGACTCGAAGCGCTGAACATTCACCTTCACGCGATACACCGCTGCGCCTTCGGGATACGGCGTGCCGTAGACGTCGATGGCGCCCAGCCGTTGCGACAAATCCGCCGATAGCGCGCGCCGGACTTCATCGGCGGGAAGGGACGCCCAGCGCTCGTCCTCGAGCACCCGGACTTGCGCCGAGCCGTCCTGCACGACCATCTGGTTCTTCGCGACTTGCGGCGGCATGTCCACCGGAGACACTTCCAGATAAAACGAAGCGGGCGCGGCGATTCTGGTCGCGGCGTCGTTGCCGCCGAGCGTATAAAAGCGGCTCGCCGGCGAACTGCTGCAGGCGGCAAGCGCGGCGACCAGACTTATCGCCGATACCCCACCGACGGCCCTCAATACTCTGGCCAAGCTCATGGCTTATCTCCTGGTTTTCCACGTACGAGCGATTCCGGATGACGTTCCAGATAATCGGCGAGCGCGTTGAGCGATTGCAGTGTCCGTGTGAGTTCCTGCAGCGCCTGATGAACATCCGACTGCAGCGGTGAGTCCTGTTGCAGCGTGTTTTGCGCCTCGCCGAACGTTTTCCGCGCGGCGGTGAGCGTGTCACGCGCTTCAGGCACAACCTGCGTACCGAGCTGGTCGAAGAGGCTGTTCGCGTTCTTCAGCGCGCCGTTCAGGTTGTTGCCGATTTCGTCGAAGGGGATCTTGTCCAGTTTCTTCGCGATGTCAGCCACCTGCAGTTGCAGTTCATCGAGCGTATTGGGCACGGTTGGCAACTCGAGCGGATCGGCTGTGGCGTCCACCGTGGCCTTGGGCGCTTTCGGGAAGACATCGAGCGCGACATAAAGCTGCCCGGTCAGCAGATTGCCGGTACGCAATTGCCCGCGCAAACCGTTCGACACCAGCTTTTGAAGCAGTTCCTGCCCGGCGACGGTGTTCTGGCGCGGTACCGATTCCCGGAAGCGCTTGCCCAGCCGTTCCGGATAGATATTCATGGTCACCGGCATCTGGAAGGTGCGCGTCTTCGGATCGTATTCGATACCAATACCCGTCACGCTGCCGAGCAGGATGCCGCGGAAATCGATTGGCGCCCCCACCGACAAGCCACGCAGCGACTGGTTGAAATTCATGACCACGCGGATTGGCTGGCCGTCCGGATCACGCATGGAGTCCTGTTCGTCCGAACCGAGGCGGAAGGTCATGTTGTCCGGCGCCTGCTGTCCGGGTTCCTGATTCGGCGGTGTCTGGAAGGCAATCCCCCCCAGCACGACGGTCGCAAGCGACTGCGTGTTCAGTTTGAATCCGCTTGCATCCAACCGCAGGTCGACGCCGCTTGCGTGCCACCAGCGCGAGTTCGTTCCAACATACTGATCGTACGGCGCGTTCACGAACACCTGCATGGTGACGCCCGTGCCGTCCTTGTCGAGTGAAAAGCCGACGACTTGCCCGACCTGCACACGCCTGTAATAAATGGGCGAGCCGATATCGATGGAGCCCAGCGACTCACCGCGCAAGGTGAACTGCCGCCCTTTTTGGTCGCCGGTCACGGCGGGCGGGGTTTCGAGTCCGACAAAATGGGTTTCGTCTTCTTTCGACTTCCCTGCATCCACGCCGATATACGCACCGGACAACAACGTGCCGAGCCCGGTCACGCCGCTGGCGGCCACGCGCGGGCGCACGACCCAGAAGCGCGTGTCTTTCACCGCGAAGTCCTCGGCGACCTTGGTCAACTGGACGTCGACGAGCACGCGCGAGTGATCCTTCGACAGCGTGATCTCCTTGACCGTGCCGACATCAACGTCCTTGTATTTCACCTTGGTTTTGCCTGTCTCAAGGCCTTCGGCGCTCACGAAACTGATGGTGATCGTCGGTCCACGTCCCGACACCGATTTCACCACCAACGCAATGCCGATCAGCGCGGCGATCAGCGGAATCACCCAGACGAGCGAGGGTATCCAGCGGCTGCGCGGCTCGATGACCGGTTCAGGCAGATTGGGCGGCAAGCCACCACCGCCGCCCGCGTTTCGCGACGGCTCGTTCGGGCCTTTGACGGTGTTGTTCGAAGGACCTTGCGGGCTAGTCATGTTTCTTTCCTGAAGGTTCGATGTGATCCCACATCAGTCGCGGGTCGAATTGCATGGAGGCCAGCATGGTGAGCACCACCACGCAGCCGAACGCCAGTGCGCCCGGCCCCGGCGTGATGACGGCGAGTGAACCGAAGCGCACGAGCGCGACGGTCAGTGTCACGACAAAGATATCGAGCATGGACCAGCGGCCGATTTTTTCGACGATTCGATACAACGTCGTGCGCTGGCGAGGACGCCACTTGGAGCCCGATTGGGTGGCCCAGGTGAGAAACGCCAGCGTGCCGAGCTTGAGCATCGGCACGAGAATACTGGCGATAAAAATGATCGCGGAGAGCGGATAGTCGCCATCGTTCCAGAACATCGCCACGCCGCTCATGATCGTGTCGTCTTCGGAACCGACGATCGACGAGGTATGCAGCACCGGATACAAATTTGCCGGAATGTACAGGATCGCGGCAGACAACAGCAACGCCCAGGTCCGCGCAACCGAGTCAGGATTACGCCGATGCAATGGTGAGCCGCAGCGCACGCAAAGCTGGCGCTCGACCGTGAACACGCGCTTTTGCACGCGGTTGCACGCGTGGCAGGCGATCAGACCCGCCTCCTTGGCCGTGGTGAATACCGGCTCGGGCGATTCGGAGGCGTCGGGCGTGTCGGCGGTACTGGATTGGGGCTGGTCGGTCATGATTTCGTCGGTGGAGCGGCGGCGTCGGGCGGCGCACCGCCAGTCGTGCTTTGCGTCGGCGCGAAAGGATGCAGCAGGTCGGAGGAGGAGCCGGAATGCGGGGCGGCTGAATAAGCCGATACCCCGCCGGACCGGAGACCGCCGAAAGGCGTGTACCGCAACGGTCCGTGACCTCCCACACGCTCGGCGATTTCCCACAGCGCGCGCGGGTCGAAAGTGAGGATGACAGCGAACAGCAAGGTTAGCGCGCCGAACGCGAAGAGCGCCGCTTCCGGAATCACGCGCGCGATGCTCACCATTTTCACCAGCGTGACAAGTATCCCCAGCATGAACACTTCGATCATTCCCCACGGCCGCACGAACTGGATCGCACGCAGCACCTGGCTGAAGCCGGCCGGAATGAAACCCGCGCGCAACGGCACGAGCAGATACAGCATTGCAATTAGTTCGGTAAGCGGGAAGAGGATGGTCGCGCAAAAGACCATGGTGGCGATGACTTCCATGTTCTCACCCCACAACGCGACGATTGCACCAATCAGGGTCGTTTGGGACGTGATGCCGTTCGTTTCCAGTTCCACGATAGGAAACGCCTGCGCGATCAAAAACGTGATCAGCGCGGCGAGCGTAATGGAGCAAAGCTTGTCCAGATTCGACGACACGCTTTGGTAGAGCGTGGCACCGCAGCGCGTACATTTCGCGGAACTGCGGGATGGCAGGGCGCGCTTATGAAACAGCGTGTCGCATTCATGGCATGCGATCAGATCGTCTTCTTCCATAGGCGAAATACTGGGCTCGTACTGGCGTGTTGTTTTAGTGTCTTGAACGTCGTGGTTCCGGGGCGGCTGCTTACAAGAGCAAGGGCCGGGCCAGCGGGCATGGTAACAAACGGCGGGCTGCCGCGCGGAAGAGGCGCGCAGACCTGACTTGCCGTCCCGTCAAAGCCAAGGCGTTGTGGCGTGAACCCACGCTGATGAGCGGACTTTGGTTGGTTCCTCGCCCAAATGGAATTGTCGGCGTGCGTGGCCCGTTTAATCTGGATGGCAAGTCACTGATACCAGATTTGTAACGCGGGCGTGGACGGGTCGGCAACTATTTCTTTATCGAAAAGCCGGTTTTTACTTGTTCGGGTAGGATGGCGGCCTTGAGACCTTGTCATCGGGTTATTGCGGTTGCCGCGCGATAACCCGCTTGGGGTCAAGTCATCAATTCCGCATTCTTTTCTGGTGGACCACGTATGGAACGCAGCCCGAATTTCGCCAGCTCCGAGCGCTACAGCGGGACCGCGATCGGCCTTCATTGGCTGATCGCGCTGCTGATTGTATGCGGCTTTTATCTTGGCTGGATCATGACCGATATTCCCGGTTTCACGCCAACCAAGCTCAAATATTTCTCGTGGCACAAATGGATCGGCGTGACGGTGTTCGCGCTCGCCGTCGTGCGCGTGCTCTGGCGCGCCACGCATAAGGCTCCCGCCATGCCGCGACGCATTCCGACGTGGCAAAAAGGGGTCGCCCACCTCACGCACTTTCTGCTTTATGCGCTGATGCTGGTGATTCCTGCCTCCGGGTATCTCTATAGCTCGGCGGCCGGCATTCAAGTCGTGTATCTCGGACTGGTGCCGCTGCCGACAATCATCGGACCGGATACCGCGCTGAAAGTCACGCTGAAGATGGTCCATATCTACTTGAATTACACGTTGCTGGTGCTCGTGGTGATGCATGTGCTGGCGGCGTTGAAGCATCAATTCGTCGATCGCGACGGTCTGCTTGCACGCATGCTTCCGTTCCTCCGATAAGCACTGTCCGTTCGCATTCAATGAAAATGAGGTGTAATTGATTCCTTGTTGTTGATAGCCAGTTTCCTCCGCACAGGTTGCGCTGGATTGCGTTTGACTTTTCAATAGCGGCTCAACCGGTTTTCCCCGGTGGCCTCAGGACATACATGAAACACGCGAAATTTTCCCGTTGGTTGCTTGCAGGCGTTTGCGCCACATCGCTGGTCGCTGCGGGGTCCGCCTTTGCCCAAGCCCAGGTCGATACGACCAAAAGCACGGTGACGGCGACATCGAAGCAAATGAACGTGCCGGTTGAAGGCAAGTTCAAGAAGTTCACCGCGCA
>NZ_LMUF01000036.1 GCF_009766085.1 Burkholderia sp. S171
CGCGTGCGCCCAGCCGTCAAACTGTACGTGCCGTACTTGAACCCGTTCGTGTAGCCGGCCTGGAACAGCGTGTCGGCGCCGCCCCGGTTCCAGTAGTTCTGCGACGAGCCCGTCACGAACATCGTGCCGTGGTCGCCCAGCTTCTGGTTCACCGACACCTGCATGCGGTTACGTTGCCTGTAAATCGAGTTGATATCGCCACCGTGATCCGCGATATCGCGCACCGTGGCCGCATCGTTCAGGTTCAAGTACCCCGCCGTCGAGAAGCGATACGCCGCGACCGATACGTTCGTGTCGGTGGCCGCGATGAACTTGCTATA
>NZ_LMUF01000037.1 GCF_009766085.1 Burkholderia sp. S171
TTCGACTTTAATGCTCTTTGCCAGCTCGATCGGTATCTGCGCGTCTGACACGTCGAAGCCGGCGTCGATGAGCGCGCGTACTGCTCCAGTGGTACTTCCTTCTATGGCCACGCGGTTCCCGAACAGACCGTGATTCCGAACCACTTCTCTAATATCGTCGACGAACGCGCTGACGAATCCCGTGTGTTTCTCGCCAGAATGCAGCGGCATGATGGGTTGCGCCGGCCTGATCTCGTCGATCGTGTCTAGATGGGCAGCCAGGCCCTCGCAGGAACGGTACTCATACAAAGTAACAGGACCCGCCGCGGGAACGACCAGATAGCGTGCTGGGTTGCGCACGGAATATACCTGCATGTTTCGTGCACCGCACGCGTATCTGATGTTGATCGGGTCGAAGATTACGGCCACGGATATTTCGGCCCTCAACAGTTGATCGCGAACACGTTGCAAGCGACTTGCCTCCACACCGCGAACGATAGCCTCGTCAATGTTGCAAAAGCTTTTTGGTTCGAACAATGACTGTTCCTGCATATTATTTTTCCCCTAGTCCAGGAGTCCGTCAGCCCGGGATCGGGCTTCCGCTTCCAAATGCGCTTTGTGAACCCGGCCGTACACCACGCGCGTTCGCTCTGCCCGGCCGATGACCCCAGGTTGTGTTGCATAACCGAACAGCAACGTGTGGCGCTCTCCAGTTGTCGAGGTCACTCGATGCAAAGAGTTTCGTCCTTTGAACAACTGCACATCGCCAGGTTGAAGTTCGAGCGACACGACCCGCTTCCGGTCGCCGTTTAAAACGGACTTGACGGTGGGGAAGTTCTCGTTATGTTGACTCCGCAAACCGTTGCAATACTCGAACAGTCCACCGTCATCGGGTTTTATGGTCAATAAGCTGACTACAAAGTCATTTGTATCGAAGTGCCAAGGTAAAGCCGATCCGTCGGGCATTACGTTAATGACAAGCCCTGCGATAGGATCTGCGTACTCGTGAATCGTCGTGAGGTTCAATACATCTGCGACGAACCGTTGAAACGCGAGGTCGTGGTAAAGCTGACTGGTAATCGAGCCGGGCGGAATCACGTCCCGTGCGACAAAACCGTTGCTAAAGGCCTGAAAGGTACGTCGTGGGTCATCCGGATTCAGCGAAAGGTCCTCTTGTGTGGCATACGGGTTCACTTTCCGGTGACTGAAATATGCGAACCTGGATAATTGCCGGCTCTCGTTCTGGAGGACCTCGATCCTCTCTGGGCGAATAAAGTCACGAATGACAGCGCATCCGGTAAGTTCGAGTTCTTCGCGAAAGGCGCCGATCTTCTCTTGTAAAAGAGGGTCGTCCCGGCCGTATATCGGATACTTTTGAACATTCACGAGGTCATTCAATGCGATCTGCGTATCGGGGGGTTTCATTTTGATTTCACTCGCGGTGAGGGCGGAATGGGCGGCCGACCAGGTTTGAGCTCTAAACCGTGTCAGAGGCTATCGCCCGCGCCGTTGATCAGTGCTCGAATCGTGCACGCGCGCGTGCCGGATCGTCAAAGCAAATTTCGTGGTGCTATGCATGCAGAATTTGCATGCAAGCCGCTGTCGAGCTACGCTGACAAAACTAGATGTCTAAGTAGACTGGGAATTCTGCATGCGCTAATGTGTTTTGCGCGCGGTAGGGAAAGGCACAAACCAGTAAGTAGCAGAGGAGGACAGCAAACCATGGCACTACATTCAAAGAAGCGGTTGCCGCCACTCAACACGATCACTGCCTTCGATGCGTCAGCCCGATTGATGAGTTTTACCAAGGCAGCGGACGAACTTCATATGTCGCAAGGTGCAATCAGCCGTCAAGTACAGGTTTTGGAAGCGCGCTTGGGTGTTGCGCTGTTTAGTAGAAATCACAAGGAAATTAAACTGACCAAAGCTGGGACAATCTTCCAACTGGCCATTAGTCAGAGTTTGTCGTCGATCAAACGAGCCGTTGCGGTGATAGAGGCGCTTGAGACCAACACGGTGACGATCGCCGCCAGCGTTGCGATGTCAAGTTTTTGGCTGATGCCGGCTGTCATTGCTTTTCGAAGTTTGCACCCTGAAATAAATGTCCGAGTTATCGCCTCGAATCAACCGGTCGATCCGAGAAAGGAGGCGGTGGATTTTGCAATTCGCTATGGTGACGGTAATTGGCCAGGTGTAGAAAAAGAATGGCTAGTTGACGAAATCATTTTTCCCATATGCAGCCGGGAATATTTGAAAACCAGAACGATTAACAGTGTGAACGACCTTTTCTCGGAAACGTTGATAGATTTGGACGATGGAATATCGTGCTGCTGGGAAAGCTGGTTTGAAATGCAAGGTATTGATATGCAGCCGGCGCGACGTGCAATAAGGGTGTCCAATCATGACTTGGCGCATCGCGCAGTATGTGCCAACGAAGGTGTCGCTCTGGGGTGGAATTATGGGATTCCGCGAGACGTTCGCGAGACCATACTCGTTCGTCCTCTCGCCGTAAGACTGAAGACTGGATACTCCGAGTTTCTCACGATGACTTCTAAAGCAGATCTATCCGATGACGCGCGCACGTTTCTGAATTGGATCGTTGGTTACGCTAAGACGAGCACTTGGCAGTAGGCCATCCCGAGCAAGCCGTCAGCCCATTCGCCCCGTGTGCGGCGATCGCATGACGACGAATGTTGCATGCGGGTAATCACGTAGTCCCAGCGTTTTCGAACAGCAAGGCCGAACCGCGTCCTTGCTGGCAAAGACAGTCCAGTCGCGGCACCACCTCGTGCATCCAACGCTTGCATGCGAAATTTGCATGCAAGACAACCACAACTTTGGTTTGTTTGCAGAAATTGTCCCGCATACGCTTTGTCCATGGTCAACGGAGGAACCGCCTCCGCCATCTTAAATACTTAATATAAAAGGAGCTTATCACATGCGTAAGTACATTCTTTTTAAGACACTCGTTGTCGCCGCGATGTCTTTCCTTGCGAACGGATCTGCCATTGCCGCGCCTCCCATTTGCAATCAGGGCGCGCCAGTAAAGTTCGCGGAACTGGGGTGGGACAGTGGGCGTTTTTATACCGAACTATTTCGAGTGATCCTCGAACGAGGTTATGGCTGCAAGACCGAGTCGATTCCCGGGACCAATGCAATTTCACAAAACGCTCTCATTACGGGCGATCTGGACGTGTTCGCCGAGTATCCGACCGGAAGGACACTCGCCGTCGAGCAAGCGGCGGCCGAAGGTAAATTGAAATTGGTCGGCAACCTTCTCCAGGGAGGTATACAGGAGGGTTTCTACGTGCCTGAGTATGTGATTAAGGGTGACGTGAGCCGCAACATCAAACCCTTGGCACCAGATTTGCAAAGCGTGCCGCAACTGGCGAAGTACGCGACTATTTTTGCTGACGACGAAGACCCGAGCAAGGGGCGCATCCTGAATTGCCCAATCGGCTGGCAGTGCGAATCCGACAACGCACAGAAGATAAAAGCATACGGCCTCGCGAGCAAATACACGAACTTCCATCCAGGAACGGGGGCCGCACTTGACGCGACGATCGTTTCGGCATTCCAGCGCGGAAAGCCGATCGTATTTTATTACTGGCAGCCGACTTCGATTCTCGGCAAGTACAAGGCCATCCGCTTGACCGAAGCACCCTATAACGAGGCCTGCTGGAAGACGATCTCGGATAAGGCCACAGCAGCTCCGTGTCCCTCCGCTTCGCCCCCCAACACGGTAAAGGCGATTCTCAGTCAAAAAATCAGCGCAAGTGAGCCGCAGTTACTCGCACTTGCGAACAATGTGTCGCTGACGATGGACAGTATTCAGGCGCAACTCGCCAAGCTCGATGGCGGCAAGATGACTGCGCGTCAGGCGGCAGATGACTATATACAGGCGAACCCGGAATCGGTTAAGCAGTGGTTGCCATCTGGCATTGCCGAGAAGGTTCTTGCCTCGAAATCCCAGTGAGGGCGTGATCAACGCAGCGGACATGACCGACTTCTTTTTGCACCTGAATTTTGCGAACACGATAAATGTCTTCTTTGCCGACGTAGTTGCACGCTACGGGGATTTATTTCACGCAGTTAGCGTTCGGCTCCTCGTGTATGGGCTTAATCCAGTTGAGACATTGCTTCACCTGACACCCGCACCCCTCTTGATTTTCCTGATCGGAATCATTTCATGGGTCGGAAACCGGAAACTTCTTCAGGCAGCATTCTTGATGCTGTTGATCTACTTGATCGGGTGCCTCGGGTTATGGGAAAAATTGATACTCACCTTGGCGATCATGCTGGTTTCGCTTGCGATAACAACAGTCTTGGGGATTCCATTGGGGATAGGGATGGCAAAATCGAGCGGTTTGCGGCGGGTGCTGAATCCTGTGCTGGATTTGATGCAAACGCTCCCATCGTTTGTCTATTTGATACCAGTTCTAATGCTCTTCGGTCTTGGGAAGGTGCCGGCAATCCTCGCGACGACAATCTACGCTTTGCCGCCGCTCACGCGTCTGACTGAACTAGGTCTGCGGCAAGTCCCGGCGGACGTCCTGGAGGCAGCCGATGCGTTCGGGGCTCATCCAATACAAAAGCTGCTGAAGGTGGAACTGCCGCTCGCATTGCCTTCGATCATGACGGGTCTGAATCAGGCCGTAATGATGTCCCTTGCAATGGTTGTAGTGGCGTCGATGATCGGTGCCAGGGGGCTAGGCGAAGACGTACTCGCGGGCATCAACAATCTCGATATGGGTCTTGGCGCCCAGGCAGGACTGGCGATCGTCATTCTCGCGGTGGTATTTGATCGGGTGACACAAGGATTTAGCTCCGGCCGGCGCAACCGTCGCAAGATGCCTTCGAAGTCGATACGGAAGTCAGTTCGAAAACAGTTGATTGAAGACACACCAGCCCGCGGAGTGGAAAATGAGCGCGCTTGAATTGAGGCATTTGTACAAGGTTTTCGGAGGCTCCTCACTTCGAGTGCGAGAGGCCGTCGTCCAGGCGAAGCAGGGCGCCACCAAGGACGCGATTCTTCAAGACACGGGCTGCAACGTGGCGGTGCGGGATGTGTCGATGAAAATCGAACAGGGCGAGATTTTTGTCATCATGGGCCTGTCTGGATCCGGCAAGTCGACTCTTGTGCGCCACTTCAATCGGTTGATCGAACCAACCGAAGGAAGTCTGTTCCTTGATGGGGTAGACGTACTTTCGCTGACCACGAACGAGCTTCGCAGGCTCAGGCGCACTCGTATGAGCATGGTATTTCAGAGCTTCGCCCTCCTTCCCCACAAGACGGTCCTCGAGAACGTTGCCTTCGGTTGCCTGCTTCGAGGCGATCGAAAGAAGGATGCCCTTGGAAAATCTCGAACGTGGATCAACGGCAGGATTGGTCTCAACGGTTATGAAACCCGATATCCCGACGAGCTCTCCGGGGGTATGCGCCAACGAGTCGGTCTCGCGAGAGCACTGGTATCAGATCCCGACATCCTGTTGATGGACGAAGCTTTTAGCGCTCTGGATCCGCTGATCAGATGGGACATGCAGGACGTGCTTCTTGCGATGCAAAAGGAACTCAGGAAGACCATTATTTTTATCACCCACGACATTGATGAAGCCATGCGCATTGGCAACAAGATCGCGATTATGAAGGACGGGGCGCTTGTACAGGTTGGATCGCCCGCGGATATTCGCGAGAATCCAGCGAACGACTACGTGAGGCGATTCTTCGAACACGCGTAGTCCTCGGAGGTAGCATCCTTTCTCTGCGGGAGGTGCCTAACTTTAACAGCATGATCATTTCTTATTTCTCTGTCACGCATCCAACTCAATAATATAGGAATCCAAATGAAAATCCTGAAAATCTCGGTTGGTCTCGCTTTATCGTTAGGGTATGTGGTTGCCCATGCGCAAGGAAGCGTCACGCTCTATGGAATTATAGACGAGGGTCTTAACTATACGAATAATGTCGGAGGCCAGAAGGCGTACCAGATGGAAAGCGGTTACGCCTATGGCAGCCGTTGGGGGTTGAAGGGTTCGGAGGACCTTGGCGGTGGCATGAAAGCGGTCTTTACTCTTGAAAATGGTTTTGACCTGAACACAGGCAATTCCAACCAGGGCGGCCGTATGTTCGGCAGACAGGCGTTGGTAGGTATCGACGCCGGGACCTACGGGTCGTTCAAGATGGGACGCCAGTACGACTCGGTGGTGGACTATCTCGCACCGACCACG
>NZ_LMUF01000038.1:0-155863 GCF_009766085.1 Burkholderia sp. S171
ACTTCACGCGCCTTCTGTCCGCTGCGCCCGGGCAGCACGAAGCTGATGTGGCCGAGCACCTTACTGGCGTGCACCGTCTCCCACAAACTTGCTTCGCCCTTGAGCGCGCGATTGTGTTGCGAGCGCATCAGCCAGTCCGCCGGTTGACCCAGTTCCTGCGCACGCTGCATGAGCGCGGCGATGTCGCCTTCACGATCGGCCACATACACCAGTCGCGCGTCAGGAAGGGCCCGTGCCTGTTCGGCCACGATCTCATAGCTTTCGATCCACCGCGCACTTTCCTTAACGCCGCCACGCCTGCCGTTTGCATCGCGTGGTTCGCGCGCCCACATCCATGCGTTCATCACACCCAGCGGCTCCCGGTCCGGTGTCACCGCATAGGTCGCGTGAAGATACATGCCTACCTGTGCTTCATAACAGAGCGGGCCAGCCCCTTCGATATCCTGACCGTTAAAGTTCAGCTCTGTCGTATCGGCAATGCACAGCACCACCGGCAACTGCCCCATGCGTGCCGTGGTACGGTCCCAATGCGGCTGCATCATGTCGCGCCAGTCGATGTGCTCATTGCCCAGAAAGCGATATGCAGCGATCGTCTCTGACCAGCCTTCGCACGCGCCCGGAATGCTGGCCGTGGGCCGGCTGGCGAACCGTTTGAGCAGTTCCTTCGCGCGCCGGTCTCGCCGTGGATCACCCAAATCCAGCGTCTCAAATTCCTCGTCCACCCATGCTCCTGCGTCGTCTCGGATCTTCATGCTGAAAATCCGAGAGTAAACGCGAAATCCGCACAGTTAACAACCCCCTTGTGGCTACTTTTTTACTCCACCATCGTTGCCGCAAGTGTCGAGTTGTGTATAAAGAGATGGGCTTAAGTGGGCAACGATTCGCATTTGGTGTAGAAAGAACTTGAGACGAATGAACGGGGATCTAAGCCGCTGGAGCATGGGCGTTTGTACAGGTCCTCGTTAATCTGCAACTGACAAGTGCCGTGTTTTATCAGTCACCAGCAGAAGGCTCATCCACTCAAACGTTCCGATGCACACAATCCCATGCGATTAACTCACTTGCTTATTGGCGCGCTTCTGATGTCGTCAGGCTTCGCCTACGCCGAGGACCACGCATCGATTACGCTGCCATTCGAGACCCATGCTGCTTATTTTTCGAGGGAAGTAGCGTCGTCATCTGTGGTCGATCCACAGGTGTTCGTGCTCGACAAGAACGCCCCTGCAGAGCGTCATTGGCAGAACATCGAACATGTTGCCGGTGAGCGTAATGCGAATCCGGACGATGCGCCGGGCAGCGATATTTACAATACGACGGGTTCGCCGCTGGGCATGACCCTGGGGGAATGGTTCCACGCTGGTGGCAACGTGAAATTGGAACCGCGCGTCGACGGACGGGAAGACGTCAAGGTGGCACTGCACGGGCTAAAGCCGGGCGGCCGTTTTAGCCTATTCGAAACCCACTTTGATCAAAAGCCTTTTGGATTTACGCCGCTTGACGGCAGCGGAACCGAGAACTATTTTTCAGCGGATGACCAGGGATTGGCAAGCGTCACACTGACCGCGCCGGAACAGATGACACACGCGAATGCTGTACTCGTTGTGTACCACTCTGATAACGTGACGCACGGGAAGGAGCGAGGGTCGCTTGGCGAGACTGCGCATCATCAATTGATCCGCGCGCTTGCCTTGAGCCAGGTGTGGGCAAGTGCTGCCCAGTGCGGCTGCGCGTGGGTGACTTTGCAGCCTGCCGGAATCTGCCATCCTGGCCGGCTGCATGGTTTCTTCTTCAACTGCCGAAATACGTCGAACAAAAGCTGACACGGCCCACGCAAGAGCTGGCGATTGTGCGGCCTGCGCGCTGCCCTGAGTCGGAGCGGTTTTCGGAACCTCCCACGCTGCCTGTAGCCACAGTTGCAGATTCAGTACTCACTTTCGCTTCGGCTGCCTGAATATCAGCGGGGTAGTTTGTCTCATTGCCGGTCGACGGTGTATAACCGGCCTTTTCCAACTGAATCAGTTCTGCGCGGACCTGGGCGCGTGTGATCATGCTGCCGGATTGTTGTGCGAACCCGCTCAACGGGACGAGAAGGATACTGGCTGCGAGGACAACGGAAGTGAACGACTTCATGGCAACTCCTTAAGCGCGGTCGGCGCGATTGATTGCCGGGGTGAACCGGCGAGGCGGAGCACGACGTCAAAACGGCGAATGCCTGACACCTGGTTTTGCGATCCGTGTGTCGGCGTTTGCGTTTTGCCGTGCTGTAACCATCGTAGAGGGGCCATGAGGCCGATGCTATTCTCCGAACGTCTGGTGGCGCCCGGCTATTCGGTGAGGGACCTGATACCAAGGTCTGGGTAGGTGCCCCAAAGCTTTCGTGCCCGGGCATGTTGACAGGGACGCGTCATGCCAGAGTTCTTGCATGTTTTCAGTCTACGAACAGGCGCCCACTTGCCGTTACGAGTCGCTGCTCGCTTTCACGGGACCCGCGGCCGGGAGGGTGAAACTGAAGACGGTCCCGAACGGCTCGCTTGTTTCGACCGATAGCTGTCCGTGGTGCGCCTCGATGATCGAGTTGCTGATAGAGAGCCCCATGCCCATGCCGGACGCCTTGGTGGTCACGAACGGCTCGAATATTCGATGTGCCACTTCCGCGTCAAGGCCGGGACCGGTGTCCGTCACGCTGACGCGTATGCGCTTGTCGTTCATTGCTGCGCAGGACAACTTCAGCAGACGTTGTCGATCGTTGATCGTCGCCATGGCTTCAGTTGCATTGACCACCAAGTTCAGCACGACCTGCTGTACCTGAACGCGGTCGCCTTTGACAAGCAAATCGGTCTCAGACTGGTTGATCACATCCACGTCGTGGTCTTGTATCTGGCCGCGCAACATGGCAAGGACTTCGAACACAGCCGTGCTGAGATCGAAGACGGCAATGACCGGTTCGGATTGCTTGGCCATCGCTCGCAGGCCCTGGATCACCTTGGACGCGCGGATACTGTCGGCGACCACATTGCTGATCATGTCCTTCGCTTCGGCAATGTTAGGGGCGTCACGGTTAAGCCAGCGCAATGCGGCGCCCGAAGATGTTTGGATCGCCATCAATGGCTGGCTGACTTCATGGACGATTGATGCGACCAGCTCTCCCATGGTGGTGAGCCGCGTCACCCGGGCGAGATTCGCCAACGCATCTCTAAGTGCCTCTTCAGCCTCGGCTCTCGCGCGGTTTTGTTCAATCAGGTCCTCGTAGAGACGCGCATTTTCAAGCGAGATCGCGGCTTGTCCTCCCAGCAGGGTGAGTACGGCGATCTTGTCCGCGGTGAACGCGCCAACAGCCAGGTCGTTCTCCATGTAAAGCACGCCGACCAGTTTTGTCTGTTTGATCAGCGGCGTGCAAACGATGGAACGCGAGCGATTGCGCCTGACGTATTCATCGCGGACAAATGGGCCGCTTTCGAACGCGTTATCAAGGACAATATGCCTGCCTGTGCGCACGACAGCGTGCACCACGGAGACCGCCAAATCCGCCGGCGACATTTCCGACGTGGCCATCCTGACGTCAATGCCCTCCGGCCGGACATGAGCTTCGGCTTCTATTCTCAGCGACGTCCCATGCGAGAGTGCCAGAATGCAGCGCTGGGCCCCGGCGTGCTGCACGACTGTCGTCACTAGCGTTTCGATCAAATTGATCAGGACGATTTCACTTGCAAGCGCGCCGGACGCCTTGATGATTGCCGCAATATCGAGTTGCTGATATGAAAATTCATCAGCATGCCTTAGTGCAGCTGGAGTTTGCGTTTCACGCAGCAGTCCATGGCGGTTGTTCAGGTCGTCGACCTTGGCGCGGGCTCCCCACTGCGCATACGCATTGCGCGCGGCGCGCAGGTGCGTGCGGGCGTTCTGTTCAAGACCGAGATCGGCACAAAATGCCGCCGCCAGTTCGTTGGCGAGCGCTTCAACCTGGAGGAACCGGTTGGATTCGGCGTGTTGAATGGCTTCGTCAAAATACTGCCGCGCGAGCGTGAAGTTGCCATCGAGTTGCGCGATCAGCGCACCCACCAGCGCGTGACGGCCGGCGAAGTTGGCCGGACACGATTCAGCCAGCACTGATAGTTCCGAGAAGTGATCATTCAAGCTCGCGGCGTGAGCAGTTCCCGTTTCGGAGCCGGTGTCCGCGGCGGCGCAGGCGGCTGCGCGGTTCAGTGCGCTGTAGAAGTGAAAGTCGATGACTTCAAGAATGCTCTTCGATGCACGCAGCGACAGCGTGCACATCTGCTCGGCCTCCAGCGCCACGGCAATCTCACCGAAAATACAAGCAGCCTGGAGTCTGTAACTCCATTGCGAGAACGCGACGCTGGTGGTGTTATGCGGCGACACGCTGATCAGGTCGCTGTTGAACGCGCCTGCCGACACGGTACCGTCGTCGTCAAGCTTGATTCCTGTTTCGCGCAACGCATTGACCAGATCGAGTTGCGTGCCCAACACATTCAGGTAGAGCGCAAACTTGGAAGCACGCGCAATGGCGACGCCTTTTTCGGCCTCGCGGTAAACATCTTCGAGCGGCGCACCGGCGAGCATCAGGAGACTTGAAACATTCCTGGCGCTGGATACGTCGAAGACCAGATTGCCGATTTCCGCCGATATTTTATAGGCCCGCTCAGCGTACGGCGCGCCTTCTCCCAGCGGCCGGAACCAGGGAATGACCAAGGTGCCGAAGCGCATGTATATGCGTGATGCATAGCGCGATGGACCGCAGCGGTCGACCAGTTGCACGGCGAGTTTGCCGAACTCGTATCCTTTGCAATAGTCGTGGTAACGCACGCCAAACACGAAATTCAGGAATACGAATCCAAACGCGGAAGAATCGCAGAGACCGTGTTCCACGCTCAAGTTGCCGACGTGGAGCAGGATCATGTCGACCAGGTTGGCATCGATGAAAAGCGCCGGCGGAATTAAGTCTGCCAGCACGTCGATCGCGCTATGCCATAGCGGGTCGCTGATCATGGGGATTGCGCCCAGGTCTGCAATCGAGCGTTCGCCGATACGCTCCAAAAAACGCGCGAAAGACTGGTCCACCTGCGCGTCGGTCGGCTTGAATTCCAACTCAAGTCCCAGTCGATGCAGGAAGTCGAGCCCGGCCTCGATCCCCAGGTCTGGCCGGTTCTGTGCGGTGTGTAGACCCGTTGCCAGACGGGTCATCTCGGCTCTGAGCGGCATGCTGATGTCAAGTGCCGCCAATGCGGCGAGGCGCTGCTTGGCAGGCTCCAGCTTGCCAATGAGGCATTCGCAATCGGCGCGCCAGAATTCGATCCACTGTATTGCGTCGCCGTCCGGTTCGGTACGCAGGAACTCTGCTGCCGCGACGAGGTACGTCAATGCCGAAGCGTAGGCGGTCGCGTTCTTCGCGCGTTTAGCCGCAACGACATTCAGGCTCGCGAATCGCCGTCGTTCAGGTTCGGAGCTCACGGCGTCACTACCCAGATCGATCTGGCTGACGATCTCGTAGATATCCTCGCACGTGTCATCGTCCACGATGCGAGCGACCATGCGCCGCCCGATATCGAGGTGCATGGCGACGCGTTCGGCATGGTCCATGGAACCGTAGGCGGCCTCGCGAAACCGGTCGTGGCGAAATTGGTATGCGTCCCCATTGCGATAGACGAGGTCGGACGCCGACGCTTCGCCAAACGCGGCATCAAGCTGCGTCGGCGAGCAATCCATCGCCTTTGCCAATGCCGGGACTGCGGCTACGCTGCCGAGGCAGGAGAAATGCCGCAGCGCATCTTGCGTGGCAGGATTGAGGCGATCGAAGCGACGCAACATCAGGTCGACCACATTGTCCGTATACGCCTTCGCTCGAATCCGGTCGATGTCGCGCACCTGCAGCGTCGACTGGTGCTCGAATTCGATCAACCCCTCTTGGGCGAGTTCGATCGCAAATTGCGTGACAAAAAACGGATTGCCGCCGGTCTTCGTCTTGACCAGATCGACGACCGGACCCGCCTGTTCAAGCGAACATCCAAGCGTGCTGGCTACGAGCAGCGCGGTGTCGTCTCTGTTGAGCGGGGAGAGTTGAAGACGACTACAGGCCGGGCCTTGCGTGAGTTGCAGCAACGGATGGTCTGAGCGGACTTCGTTGCTGCGATACGCGCCGATCAGCATCAAGTAGGGCGCGTCGGCTAGGTTGTTCAAATATGCGAACGCGCTGATCGTGCCTTCGTCGGCCCAGTGAAGATCATCGAAAAAAAGTATTAGCGGGCACTCTGGCGTGCAGAACGCCTTGATCAGATCTGCTGCGGCTTTGAGGAATTGAGCGCGATCTACGGGAAGCCCTGCATCCTCCGTGGAGAGCTGGTTACCCAGAACGAGTTTCAGGTCAGGGACCATGGTCCACAGCGCTCTGGCCTTGTTTCCAAGCGCGTCGAGCAGACGGCGCTGTGACGCGAAAAATGTTTCTTCATCCTGTCCAAGAATCGGGCGGACCAGTTGCTCGATAATCTGGAGCAGTGCCGTGTAAGGCGTTGCACTGTTGACCTGCTCGCAGGTGCCCACCGCGAAAAGGTGCGGCGACGTAACACGCTGACTGATCCACTGATTCACAAGGGAAGACTTACCTGCGCCCGAATAGCCGCACACCAGGATCATCTCTGCCGGCTTACCCGCGGCGCAGCGCTCAAATGCAGCGTGCAGCACCTTCGTCTCGTCCTCGCGTCCATACAACCGCGGCGAGACCCGCTGACGCCCGGGGAGCGCGGGCATGTCCAGTGGAAACAGCGCAACCCGGTCACCGGCGGGCCGGGCTGCCGAACACCGCTCGAGATCCGCAACAAGACTTGCAGCAGACTGGTATCGCTCCTCCGGATCTTTCGCGAGCAGCTTCATCACGATCATTTCGACCTGCCGCGGAATCCCGCGCACCAGCTCGGACGGCAAAGCAGGGGAGCGCGCGAGATGCGCATGGACGAGAGCCAAACGGTCGCTGCCACTGATGGGCAGCGAGTGCGTCAACATTTCGTAGAACGTACAGCCGAGCGAGTACAGATCCGCGCGCTTGTCGACGGGACAGTTCATCTGGCCGCAGAGCTCCGGGGCCATATATTCCAGCGTGCCGTAGTTCGAATGGTGCAGGGCGCCCTGACGATGTTCCGGGGTGTCGCGAAACGCACAACCAAAACCCGTCAGGCGCACGCTGCTGTCTTCGCGTATTTCGAGGATATTGTCAGGATTGAGGTCGCAGTGAACGATCCCGCGCTCATGCACCGCGTTCAGCGCCTTTCCGATCCCAATCGCAAGCGGAAAGAAGCGGTCCATTGACATGGGTACATCGCATAACTTGCGCAACAAGTCCCCGCCTGGATCATCCAGCATGAGCAACGGCTGACCGTTGTAGTGCAGAAGCGCAGTTGGGCGAAGCACCCACTGCGTTGGCAATTCCGCGCGAAGTTCATATTCGTGATGCAGCCGGCGGGACGCCTCGCTGTCGGTATTTAATTCGTCCAGCTTTACGAACAGAGCGGGTTCCGAATTTGTGCAAGTGCCTCGATACAGCTTGAGTTTCGACGATCTCAGCAATACGAGGGAGTAGTCTGACAGGTCTGTCATGGTGGCCGTGACACGCGTATTGGTTGTTTTGACCGGCGTTGTCTGTGCCCGCGCTTATTGCTAAGCCATGCTGACTATTCCGGCTTACTGCATTGTTCTGTGTTATGACCTAAGCGTTATTGCGTGCGCAGAGGCTCAACTCCCAGGGACTGTGTTTTGCGGATCAGATCGGCCACCGAACGGGCCGCCATCTTTTTCATGGCCTGGCCACGGTGCATCTTCACCGTCACTTCCGAAATGCTCATCTCAGAAGCAATCTGTTTATTAAGAAGACCGGCCAGAACGAAGCCCACTACCTCGCGCTCGCGAGGAGTGAGTGATTCGTAGGACATGCGCAGTGATGAAATCGAGTGCGCTGCTTGCAATCTCTTTCGGTCCTTTGCCAGTGCATGGTCAACCGCATCCAGCAAATCCTGGTCTCGAAATGGTTTTGAAAGGAAGTCCTGGGCGCCGGCCTTCATCGCTTTTACCGTCATGGCAATATCACCGTGACCGGTAATGAATACCACCGGCATGTACAGGTTGCTGCGTGTCATTGAATCCTGAAACTCAAGACCGTTCTCACCGCGCAGACGCACGTCAAGGATCAGGCAGCTGGGACCCGCAGGCTTCGTGCGGGCCAGGAATTCCTGCGATGACGCAAACGTTTCGACTGCGAGATCCACCGACCGCAGCAAGCCGCTGAGCGCCCGCCGCGCCGATTCGTCGTCGTCAATAACATAGACGATTGCAGCAGGTTCATGCGCAGCGGTTTTGCTCGAGCCTGATTGTTGTGTATTCATCTGACCGCTCCTTGGTCCGAGAGGGTGCGCTCGGGCCGACCGTCTCACGCGCGGTTTGCGTGAATCGGTTCAACCCGCAAAAACAGTTTGCGTGATGTCCAAAGGTGAACGGGTCGTGCTCTGGGATTCTTAGCCGCTGCAGCAAGCCCCACTTGGTCATGGTGTCCGCCTCGACATGAATTTGCGAGCGCTCCGCGATCAGCTGATACTTTTAAACTAAGGTGGCTGCTACCAGCACAATTGTACGATATAAAAAGTTCAGTCGGTCTACAAGCTTGCCGCTTGCGTACAGTTGTTATGAGAATCGCTTGCAGCTCCATCACCATCACTTCCCGGGAGCTATACATAGGTGTGGCACCACCATCCTCGCATCGGGTATAGGGCATCTGTTGGTCTAATGGGCGAACCGTTTGTCTCGACGTATCGTTGTCTCGCGGTACACAGTGCGCTCTTCAGCAGGTAGTCGTGAATGTTTGTCGTTTCACGAGACGGTGCATGGAGCGTGTTTTTTTAGTCGTAGCAGCGCTGACCTCGAGTTCACTTCATGAGACCCGGCCCACGTTTTCCGATGCAGCAAGCCACATCCAATTACGACGACCGCTTCACGATCATGGACTACGTCCCGCGCTCAGCCGCCCTTGCCGCCGGTCAGGAGCAAGCAATGTTCACGTTAGCGTTTCTGGCATGTGGTGTATCCCTGCTGACGGCGCCTCTCGAACTCACTTTCTCGCCCGGTTACGCACCCCTCGTGATCGCGCTGCTGAGCAAATGCGTTTTCGTGTTGCTCGGCATTGTCATGATTAATTGCGGCCGTCCGGCGCATTTGCTCTTTGCCTTCTCGTGCTGCATTGGCGTTCTGTTCTCTTGTATTCGCGTATTTGGCGGAGCTGGACTACTTGGCCCTGAGATTGCGGTGCTATGCATTGACACAATGATCAAACTGACGTACGCCATCGCATTCGGTCGTGCGTCCTTCGGCCATTCGTACTAATTTATCAATGCTTAAGGGCAGATACCGGGATGCAAGACGCCCTGCCAGGGGTCAATGTTAACGGGGCATATCTTCTTGACCCGAATAATGAGATGGTAGTAGCAGTCTGCCTAAGGGTAAGCCGGGCTCCGGCTGCTTCCGAGAGATCTTCGCATTGCCTTGAATCCTGTGTAGGCGATTCACCCAACTGCGGTTACACGCACGTCACCGTCACCAGATATCCCCAATCGCTCCGCGACACAAACGTACGTGGGACGTGTCATCCACCAACGGGGCACGGACTTACGCGCCTGCTGCCTGATCATCACCATATCTGAGCTCGACAGTACGGCATGGCGCGGCAGTACTTCGTCCCACGCACCGATTTGAACATGCCCACGCGCGATAACCCGGTGACTCTTGAATCGCGTTATCGCACCGCTGACCGTGCGCTCGGCTTGCAGATGGAAGTGTGCGGCGTATCCCCTGTAAGCAGGCCTCCCGAGACCGCGTTGAGATGTTCAATATCAACCGCGGATATGACGTCGACCGAAGCTAAGAGCGCCGCCGAAAGATGCATGCACCGGTCAACGCGCATCCGGCCCCGGGCCTGCCGTCGTAGACAAGCAGGTTTTGTCAAACATGTTGACGAATCGATGTCTAAATTTACGTGCCAGTCCGGTCGCGTTGCCACTGCAACGCACTTGATGTGCCTCAGGAGGCTGGCAAACATAGCGAAATCTGTGCGCCGGGACACCAATCAAAACATTGGATACCTGGGCTTAATCGTACTGCTAAACAGATTTCCGTTGCACCTGGAAGCAGACCCTGGAGGTCTTAGCCGTCAAGAATCGAGAGCTAGCAGCAGTGAAATGTCGTCCATCTGCGTGGGCCGACTGCATGCAACCTTCATGGGGATAGCTCGGTCGACATTTCGCCGATCACGAAGATCGAAATTCTCGCTAACGTGTGAAATCAGGCTACGAACCCTTTCGGGGACAAACTGACGCGAACGGTAGCTGATCGCGATCGGGACCGACTCTGAGTGCCAAGCGTCAAACAGCGGAAAAAGCTGACCCGCGTCCACGTAAGGCTTCGCTGCATCCGGCGGGAGCAATGCTATTCCTATGCCCTGGATGGCGGCCATGGCTATTGCCTGCGGACTGCTGGAGCGGAACCGCGAGCCGCAAGGAAGGAGCAGGCGTTTGCCGGAACCCTCTGCAAGCAAATCCCATGGACTTCCGCCAACGGACATGCGTTCTTGCGGCAAAAGGTCGTACGGCGAACCAGCGTTTGTATTCGTCGAAAACCGGGTTCCAGCAAACAGTGACATGCTTAACGAACCGATTTTCTTGGCGATGTAGAGGTCTCGCACCTCATGCTCCAAGGAGACGGCAATGTCTGCGCCGCGGCTAAGCGGATCGTCTCCGTCGTCGAAGAAATCGACGTCCACAGTTACGTTGCTGTGGGATTGCATGTATCCCTCCAGAAGCGAGGAGAGCGCGTTGAACCCGAGAAGCTTTTGTATTGCTACCCGCACTGTTCCACTCATGGTGCGCGAGCTCGCATCGCCAATCTCTTTGATTTCCGTAAAGCTCTCGAGGAGTAGAACCGCCCGGTTGTAAACGGTCATGCCTACGTCCGTCACCGAAAGTTTTCGTGTTGTCCTGTGTATCAGCCTGACGCCCAACTCTGTTTCGAGCTCCTGGATCGCACGGGTAACCGCGGCTGGCGCGAGATTATTTGCAAGAGCGGCTCCCGAAAAGCTTTTATGATCGGCTACCGCTTTGAATAGCTCAAGACACTTGATCATCTGCATTTTTTCCGCCATTCAAAAGTTTCGTGGGTATGTAACGACTCGAGGCGTTTCGAAACCACCTAAAGCAGGCAAACTTTCGTCAGGTCCACCGTTCGCCGATATACATTGCGATCGAGCCACGACACATAGGTGTATTCGTCGTAAGCGTTACTGCTGATCAAAATCCAGTTGTGCAAAATCGGGCGCATGATGGACATCCTTTGGTATGCCGAGACTCTGATAATTCGATCGCCCCGATAACCAAAGGTCGTCGAACGCCAAGGCGGGGGAATGCCGGCTCGTCAAACGCTACAACGCTTGGGCGATTACCTTGCATTACCGTTCGTCTTGGTTACTATCGTAGGTCTGCAAGCGCGGCAATCCTATTGCACAAAAGACTCAGGAGACACTCCCTTCGAGTAGTGAGCCCTGTACGAACGTATGCCTGCGCGCGAGACGAGTCCGCGGTAGCTGGGCGTTCTGCCGACGGGTATTGTCCGCTGTAATCAAATCAAAGCCAGACCTTTGTATGGCTCTGTCTCTTCTATTGTCGGTTGCGCAGCAGACATTGGTCGAATAGACGGCCAACTCATTGAAACGTATCTTGATTTCACGGTGCAAATGTCGATATTTAAACCGCCTGCTATCCAAGCAGGGCAAGAAAAGCCACTTGCTGTTTGGTATGAGATCACTCGAAACAGCGTTTCCAAACACCGGTTTATCCATGGATATAAGCCGTCGATCAAAGCGAAATCACGCAAGCGTGCTGCCCTACCTTCTTCTAATAAACCTTTTTTTGGAGTACAAAAAATGAAATCGTCCTATCTCAAGGTTTTAGCAACCGCCATGGCTATTGGTGCCGTGTTTGCGCTCTCGTCATCCTCAGCTAATGCTGCACGAGGCGACGCTCGCCTGGAGTATTACGGGCAAAGCATCGATACGATGATTGCCGATTTCATGCAGGAGAAGCACATTTCCGGCTTGACAATGGCTATCGTCGAAGCGCCATACATTCCACGCGTCGCAGGATATGGCGAGAGCGACATGTCGAAGAAGCTGCTGGCTTCTCAAGGCACCCTTTGGAACATCGGCCCAATCACGCAGGGCTTCACAGCTGCGGCCATCATGCAGCTCGTTGAACAGGGAAAGATGGATTTGCAAACGCCGGTTGGCACCTATGTTCAAGGCCTGCCATCGTCATGGTCGAAGCTAACCATCATGGAGCTATTGCAGCACGCAACCGGCATCGCGGACTATCGACGCTCGCCGGGGTTCAACTCCGCCCAGGAGTATCAGCCGCAGCAACTGATCGACATGGTCAAGGGTGAAAAGCTGGCATTCAAGCCCGGGACCCAGATTGCTCAAAGTGCCACGAACTTCCTTCTTCTCGGTCTGGCGATTGAAGCTGCCAGTGGAATGAGCTATCACGACTTCATCTGGAATGGCCAGATCAAGCCGCTCGGACTCACCCATACGATGTTCATAGAGGACTTTCCTGCGCACGCCAGCATCGATCCAGTCGAAAAAACCGGTATGCGCCATCACCTGTTCGTGACAGACGGCCGTTATATCAATCCGGTTGAACCTGCTGCCGGATATCGCGTGACCAATGGGAAGCTGACGGCAATCCCATCGGCGACGTCGTCCAGCCAGTTTGCTTTTGGATCGTTATGGGCATCCGCCGAAGACGTCAGCACCTGGGACATTGCACTCGCCGGCAACGAAGTCATTAAAGACGCCGCGCACCGCGACCTCGTGTACAAGCCCACCACGCTTGAAAACGGCACCGTGGTACCCGCCATGGCCGGCTGGCAGTTCACCAAGCATAAAGGCTTCATGGATATCAAGGGTAATGCGCCTGGCTATAGCGCGTATCTGAGTCGTTTTACCGATCCAAACGAATTGGTGTGCGTTACCTTGCTCGCCAATACCGAAAACGTTGACCTCACCGATCTTGCGCGTCGCATAGCCGCTGCATACGACGCAACGCTGGGTTCGGGAAACGATCCCGCGCAAACCTCGACCTATGAAAGCGTATTCGATGTGAAGGAGACCGTAGCTCGACTCGAGAAAAACATAAAGGCGGGCAACGGACAAGTCTTCGGTCACTACGATCACCAGGCGAACGCGCAGCAGGCCGGACTTCCGTTGCGGCCCACCGAAGTAATCGTCTTTGGCAATCCTGCGGCTGGAACAAAGCTGATGCAGGAACAACCGGGTATTGCAAGCGAGTTGCCGATTCGTGTGTCTGTGTGGGAAGACGAGCGTGGCCGCACATGGGTCAGTTACAACAACTTTGATCGGCTGGCGGAACGCTACGGCATTCATGACGTACAAACGATCGCAAAGATGAAAAACGCGGTCGCTGAACTTGTCCGCAAATCGAGCAGCGCGTACTAAGACGGTATGTCGAGTCTGGCCGGTACGGCGTCGTGCTGGCCCTCCGAAAATATGATGAACTTAAATAATGAGGTTTGATATGTCGGTTACTGTTCAGGGACCCAAGCGTCGAGACGCGCTTCGAATGATTGGATGGACAGCGCTGTCGATCGGCGCGCTTTTGCCTCATCGGCAGGCCGTCGCGAAGGAAGCCGCAGTGGTCGAGATGCCGTCGTCGCCGGATGGCGCCAATGAGCTCAGCGAACTCGGCAAGCGTCTCGCCGCTTCCCCGCGTCGGCGCAGTTTCGATTCGGTGCCATTCATGCTGACCGATCGAGCCTTTTGGGATTATGAGGCTGCTACCGAAGTGTTGTCGTATCGACCCAAGGCGCGTCAGGTATGGGAAAACACCGACCTTGCTGGCCCGTGGCCGGGACTGATGCGTGAAGCCGTGAATGGCCAAGTGTTCGGAAACGGCAACGCGAATTTCCTGGCGGTTTCCGCGACGCATGGTCTTGCTCATCTTGCGCTGTTCTCACAGGCAATGTGGGACAAATACAACCTAGCTACCCTTGCGGGGCCAAAGTTTGAAAGGAACACCCTGATCGTCGAAAAGCCAAAGGTGTCGATGCGCGACAGCGTGGAGGAGGTAAGCGGCTTCTATGGGCCGGCTAATAACAATATAGTTTCCTTGCAACGGCGTGGCACAGTATTCATAGCTTGTCATGATTCGATCCACGCCATTGCCCGCATGTTGCAAAGCTCCGCCGCAAATGGAAGCAATACGGCTGACAAGATCGCTGCCGATCTGACCAACAATCTGATACCGGACGCCGTGCTGGTACCAAGCGTAGTGTCGTTCTTGGTCGATCTTCAGGTCCGGGGCTATACCTATTCGAAGGGCGGTTGACCGGCCTTCGCGCCTCATAAATAAAGCTTTTGTG
The DNA here is from genome assembly GCF_009766085.1 of Burkholderia sp. S171. Lineage (GTDB taxonomy): Bacteria > Pseudomonadota > Gammaproteobacteria > Burkholderiales > Burkholderiaceae > Caballeronia. The sequence continues at coordinate 14,476 of NZ_LMUF01000038.1, forward strand.
GTGACTATTCCACTGTTGCCCACACTTTCTTGAGACCTCGAAGGTCACTTAAAGGATTGATTATGGACATGCAAGCGCTTGTACTCACCCGTCACGACGGTCCCCTTGAACTTACCGCTATCGCGATTCCTGCACCGTCAGCAGGAGAAGTTCGGATTCGCATCGCAGCAAGTGGTTTAAATCCGCTGGATACGAAAATTCGAGCGGGCGCGGCGGCTCATGCTCGACATCCTCTGCCGCTGATACTCGGCATCGACGTCGCCGGCGTCGTCGATGCAGTCGGAACAGGTGTGACCGAATTCGACATCGGTGACGAGGTGTACGGAATGACCGGGGGCGTGGGCGGTATTCCGGGTTCGCTCGCACAATTTGCATCGGTCGACGCCAGTTTGCTAGCGCGAAAGCCAGTCAATCTCTCCATGCGCGAGGCCGCTGCGCTGCCCCTGGCATTCATTACCGCGTGGTGCGGAATGGTCGATCGCGCGAATTTGCAGGCGGGCCAGACGGTGCTCGTTCAGGGAGGCGCCGGAGGCGTGGGACATGTCGCCGTGCAAATAGCCCGCGCGCGAGGCGCAATCGTATTCGCGACTGCGAGTGCCCTCAACCAGGACGTTGTCGCGGGTTTTGGCGCGACGCCGATCGACTATGCGGCGCAAACAGTTGAACAGTATGTGGAGAAGTGCACGGAGGGCGAGGGATTCGATCTGGTTGTAGATACGGTCGGCGGCTCGACGCTCGACGCATCCTTTCGGGCAGTCAAGCATTTCGGACACGTAGTCAGTGCACTTGGATGGGGCACTCATGCGTTAGCGCCGCTTTCCTTTCGTGAGGCAAGCTACTCGGGCGTCTTTAGCCTGCATCCCTTGTTGAGCGGAAAACACCGGGCACATCATGGCGAGATTTTGCGCCAGGCCACGGCGCTGGCCGAAGCAGATAAATTGGTCCCGCGTCTGGACCCTCGCCGCTTCGATCTGGGTTCGGCGTACTTGGCTTATGAGTTGATAGTTGACGGGACCGCTGAAGGAAAGGTAGTAGTCGACGTGATCTGAAGTTTGTCTCACCGCCCGTCATGAAAGTGACTCTCCGGATCGACGTCTTTCGCATCGGCTCAATTCAGGCACGAATACCATGTCCAATCCTCTGCGCGTCGATCCAACTAACGAAAAGCTCGATCTCGCTATCTCTTTCAATGACATCGTGCGCGCACATGATCGCATTGCAGCACATGCGCACCGAACGCCGGTTCTCACCTCTGCGACGGGTGACGAATTCGCCGATGCAACGCTATTCTTTAAGTGCGAAAATTTCCAGCGCACCGGCGCATTCAAATTTCGCGGGGCGTGCAATGCGATTGCTGCCCTGACGGACGATCAGCGCTCCCGGGGCGTCGTTGCATTTTCCGGAGGAAACCACGCGCAGGGCATTGCGCTGTCGGCAAGAGTATTGAGCACAACCGCAATTGTCGTGATGCCTCACGATGCGCCTGAGAGCAAGGTATACGCGACTCGAGCGTATGGTGGCGAGGTCGTGCTTTTTAATCGCCACACGGAAGATCGAGAAGCCATCGGGCGTCGATTGGCGGAAGATCGCGGCTTGACGCTGATACCTTCCTACGATCACCCCGACGTAATGGCAGGGCAGGGAACGGCCGCGAAAGAATTGTTTGAACATACTGGTGCGCTGGATGTTTTGATTGTCCCACTCGGTGGAGGCGGCCTCCTATCGGGCTGTGCCATTGCAGCCAGAGCCATGAGTCCGGCATGCAAGGTTATCGGCGTTGAGCCCGTCTCGGGAAACGACGGGCAGAAGAGTCTGAGGTGCGGGAAAATCGTGCGTATTTCTCTTCCCAATACCATTGCCGACGGTGCGCAGGCTCAACAACTGGGGCGTTTAACATTTCGTGTGATCCGACATCATGTAGACGATATTGTCACTGTCAGCGACGACGATCTCGTCCGGGCAATGGCATTCTTTGCAACGCGCATGAAGATCCTGGTCGAACCGACAGGTTGCCTGGCCGCAGCGGCGGCACTCGGTCGACACCTCGATGTGAAAGGTAAGCGGGTCGGTGTCATGGTGTCAGGCGGCAATGTCGATCTCCAGCGTATTAGTATGCTTACTCGGGATAAGGCCGTTTGACGAAGGGAACGCCCGAAATCATTTTTTATTAGCCTCTCTAATTGCGAACGAAAATGATCGGATTGCACTTGCCGCCGCTTACTCGCAAAAAGCCGACGAGAGAAGTGCGCAGATCGCCTTTTTGGTCAACGATATTTCGCCGGATAGACCATTAATCGAATGGTCCCGTCGCAACGATGTGGAGCTCGTTCGCTTTGTCCAATGCCTGTCGCGCGCCGTATTGAAGGTCATTACCAAGGCGAGCGCAGATCCGGTCTGCGGTTCGGCGTAGCCGATCTCGAAAGATGATCGGCAAACGCGCAAGAAGCCGTCAAAGCGACCCACGTCACCAGTGCATATGGAAGCGCGGTCGTGCATTATTTTTTCCTGGAATCCCGTTCAGTCGGTCCTCGTCTCACGGCCCGATGCGCCGTCCCTACTGTTCGGTCATTGCCCGCAAGCAAGGTTAGCCGGGATGGCGACGTCCATCAGTAGTGGATTTGGTAGGTCAAGCGATTCCATGATGGCAATGTATTGTGCTTCTGTCTTCCCAGCCAGGCGAGGATTGAGTCGGCGCTCCTCTCCTATGCTCGACCGGGTGGATCCTTTGTAGTCGTGCGCCGGGTAGAGCGCGGTTTCGTCGGGCAGCGTAAAGAGCTTGTTGACGATCGAATCCCACGAGCGACTCGCGTTTCCACCTTGAAAATCGGTGCGGCCACTCCCGCGAATCAGCAGCACGTCACCGCTGAAGACGGCTTCCGGTTTGGCCGGGTTCAGCACGAAGCTGAACGATTCATCGGTGTGGCCGGGTGTATAAATCGCTTTTAACGCAATCCCGTCGACTCGCAGCACATCGCCTTCGCGCAATGCTGCGACACGCATAATGCCTTCGACATTTCGCCCATGATCGTAACGCAACCCGTCGCGTCACGCAGATCGCCGAGCGCGGTTATGTGATCGGCGTGCGTGTGGGTATCGATAGCGTGGACAAGCCGCGCGCCGATCATGTCGATAGCCGCTACGTACGTGGCCAGTTCCGATTTCACCGGATCGATGATCACCGCTTCGCCTCCTTCGCGCGAGGCGAGGAGATACGTGAACGTGCTTGAAGCGGAATCGAAGAACTGTCGAAAAATCATGATGACGCGTCGCTCAATAGCTCTTGTAAGGCAAGAATTTTCCGGACAGCACGACCTTCACGCGGTCGCCCTTCGGGTCGACCTCGCGCTGGATATCCATTGAAAAATCGATGGCGCTCATGATGCCGTCGCCGAATTCCTCGTGGATCAATTCCTTGATGGTAGTGCCGTACACGCTGACCATTTCATACCAGCGATAGATCAAAGGGTCGGTAGGTACTGCAGTGGGCAACGACCCTTTATACGGGACAATTTGCAACCACGCCACGGCCTCGTCTGACAGGCCAAAGATCTCGCCCATTATTTCGGCCTGCGCCTTGTTCAGCGTCATTTGGCCGAGACACGCTGCGGTCGTCCATTCCTTGCTCTGCCCGACTTTCGCGGCGATATCGCCCCATTTTAAGTTCTTGGCGACTTTCGCGGAAACGATTATCTGGGTTACGTCGGTACGGCTGGAAATCATGGTGATGCTCCTTGATTGAGAAACGAAGTGTCAGGCAACCGCGCTAATCAGTGCTCCGGAACCGGCGCTAGGCGCGTCGCCATCCTCGACACCCGGACGCACCAAGCGCGGCTGGGTTTGATCGGTATCGGACGGCCGGAATTCGCGCGAACGGCGCACGAGGAAGTCGACCAGATGATTACGTATCCGATAAAACTGCGGATCGTGATGAATGGTCTCGCGCCGGCGATTCGCCGGCAGCGTATTCACCACAATCTCCGCGATCTGCGCGCGCGGCCCGTTGCTCATCAGCATGATCTTGCTGGAGAGCAAAATGGCCTCGTCCACGTCGTGTGTGATCATGAAAACGGTTTGCCGGGTCGCGGCACAGATTCGCAGCAGTTCGTCCTGGATGACGCCGCGCGTGAGCGCATCGAGCGCACCAAAGGGTTCATCGAGTAAAAGCATTTTGGGTTCAACGGCGAACGCGCGCGCAATACCCACGCGCTGCTTCATGCCGCCGGACAATTCCGAGGGTTTTTTCTTCTCCGACCCTTTGAGTCCCACCATATCGATGAACCGCAAGCTGTGCTCCGCGATCTGCGCGCGTGTCCATTTCGGGTGCCGCGAGCGCACGGCGAACGCAATGTTCGCTTCGACCGTAAGCCAGGGTAGCAGCGCGTGTCCCTGAAACACTACGCCGCGGTCCAGGCTCGGTCCGGAGATCTCACGGTTCGCCATGATCACGTGCCCGGTGGACGCTTCTTCAAGGCCCGCAAGCACGTTGAGGATCGTGCTCTTTCCGCACCCTGAGTGCCCGATAACGCAGACGAATTCGCCTTGCTCAATAGTGAAGCTGACGTTCTCGAAAACGGGCGGGGCGTCGTGCCTATAGCGCTTGGAAAGACCCTCGACGCTAATGAACGATGCCGCATTCGTGTGCTGTGCGGACGCGTTGGCCTTATCAATCGACATAGGTCACCTTGCGTTGAAGTTGAGCAAACAGCACGTCGAGGACCATGCCGACCAGGCCGATAAGCAGCACCGAAAACAGCACGTTCGACAGCGAAAGGTTATTCCATTCGTTCCAGAGAAAGTACCCGATGCCGGTTCCACCTACGAGCATCTCGGCGGCAACGATCACAAGCCACGCGATACCCATCGAAATGCGCATGCCTGTCACGATGGTCGGCGCGGCCGCCGGCAGAATGACGGTGAATGCTCGCCGCAACGGTGGCACTTCGAGCGTGCGGGCAACATTGAGCCAGTCGCGCCGGACCGCCGCCACGCCGAATACGGTGTTGATCAGCATGGGCCAGACCGAACAGATGAAGATCACGAAAACAGCGGACGCCGACGAACTCTTGATGGTGTAGAGCGCGATCGGCATCCATGCGAGAGGCGAAATCGGCTTGAGCACCTGGATAAACGGATTGAACGTCATGAATGCAAGTCGCGACATTCCTATGACGAATCCTGATGGCAAGGCGATGAGCAGTGCGAGGGCGTATCCAGATGCGACGCGTGCAAGCGAGTAACCCATCTGAATCCCAAAGCCTTTGTCGTTGGGGCCGTTATCTCGGAAGGGATGCGCGAGTTGTTTTGCGGCCTCGCTGGCGAACTGCGCCGGAGATGGAAACCCTGTCACCTTCGCTGGCGTCGGACCCGCGTTATTTGTCTCGGGAGTCTTCCCCATGAGCATGGCGTACTCGACGGCTTCGGCGCTTGCCCCCGTCTTGCTTCCGGCAGGTGTCGGATCGGGTAACGTCGCGGCTTGCCAGATGCCGATCATCACGATCAGCAACGCGAGCGAGCATAGCGCAGCCCTTTGCCTGAGCGATGAAGGCGTTGACATGGACATGGTCATTCTCCTGCGCTCACGCGCGCTTGATGGCAAAGCTGTTGAGATAGTCACCGGGACGACCTGAGTCGAACGCGCGGCCCATGACCGTGATAGGCCGATCACTGCCAGCGGTCGCCATGGCGGGGACAGGTTCGCCGATCTGGCGCATGGCGTTGCCGGCATCGGTCATGAGGAAGACTTTTTCAGCGAGCGCCTGATAGTCCACGTCGCCGTTGATGTAATCCCATCGTTTCATCTGCGTCATCATCCACACCGCCATGGAGCGCCACGGCAACGGTTCGAAATCGACCCGATCGGGGACGCGCTGCACGTGACCGAGGCCGTCCGCGAAGGTGCCGGTCAGCACTTGGCGCACAACGAGTTCCGGTTGGTTAAGGTAGGCCGGCGTCGAGATCATCTTTGCCAGCGCGGCGCGATTGGCCGCATCGTGGGCGAAGGCCGCCGCCTTCAGGTTTGCGCGATACAGCGCGGCGAACGTGTTCGGGTTCTGCTGGATAAACCCCTCCGGCACGCTGAATGAACAGCACGGATGACCGGCCCAAATGTCTCGCGAGAGAACATGGATGAAGCCGACTTCATCGAACACCGCGCGCTGGTTGAACGGGTCCGGTCCAAGGAATCCGTCGATGTTTCCTGCCCGCAGGTTCGCGATCATCTCGGCTGGCGGCGTCACGCGCAACTGCACGTCCCGATCAGGGTCGATGCCATGCTCCGCTAGGTAGTAGCGCAGCAGGAAGTTGTGCATCGAAAAATCGAAGGGGATGGCGAACTTGAAGCCTTTCCAGTTGTGCGGGTTGCGGTTGTCCTTGTGCTTCAGCGCAAGGACGATCGCCTGACCGTTGACGTTCTGGATCGTGGCCACGCGAGTGGGTGAGGGCTGCGAACCAATCCCCATCGATATGGCGAGCGGCATGGGCGCGAGCATGTGCGACGCGTCCAGTTCGTGGTTCAGCATCCGGTCTCGCACGAGCGCCCAGCCGCCGACTTTGCGCAAGGTGACGTTGAGTCCCTGCTCCTTGTAATAGCCGAGCGGTTCCGCGGCAATGAGCGGAGTCGCGCACGTGATCGGCAAGAATCCTACGTTCAAATCGCGCTTTTCCAGGTTGCCCGTTTTGTCTTGCGCGAACGCTTCCTGTATCGACGCAATCGGCAGCACGCTATACACAGCTGCGATCGCCGCGCGCTTGCCGACCGCCCGGATGAAAGCGCGACGGGCGGTATCGCGGGGGAATAAGGCGCGCACGGCAGCCGCTTCCACGAAGTCGCGCGAGCGTGCATCGGTGTCGATGGCGTTGGCGCCGACATGCTCGGCCTGACTCGAATGCTGTCCGCAAGCGCAGCCGCCTAACGTGGAGTCGCTATCGAAAGGACGGTAACGGTTATCACTTTCCATCTGATTTCCCTGAATGATCCGCGTGGGCAGCGCGACCGTCACGCTGCGAGCTCGAGGCTGCGCTGACCGACTTTCAGCGAAGCGACGACGACGCCGTCGCGATACTGCGCCATGGAAAGTTGTCGCTCATCTTCGTCGACGACCTGCCACTGAAGATCCCGCGACGGCGCACCACGCATCACGATGGGCAGCCAACGCGTCTTCACGCGCAGGACGGGAGCTTGATGGCGATAACCCCGGTGAGCGCGCTTGAGCACGGAGTGCGCGATGGCTTCCGCTTGCCCTGCTATTGGTTCGATAAACCGGCACGGCGCACCTTGCAGGCTGACGCAATCGCCGAGCGCATAGATATCCTGCGCGCTCGTCTGCAAGGTTTTCGGATCGACCACGATGCCGTTTTTAAACCGCAATCCGGCTGAATGCGCAAGCCCGGGTTCGGTGGCGAGACCCGTCGCGCACAGTACGAGATCGGCATGCAAGGTCTCGCCGTTTGCCATCTGTACGATACGTGCTCCATCACGTTTCTGCGTGACACCCGTGACCATACTGCGCGGCCGATAATGCAAGTTGGTCCGTGCCCAGCAGTCGAGCAGGCGCGCCGACGCATGCTCGGGCAAGAGGCCCGTCAGTGGCGCGGCGTTCACGTCGAGCATCGTGACGCAATGACCCGCGCGGGCAAAATCTTCGGCCAGTTCGCAACCGATCAAGCCTGCCCCGATCACGGTAATGCGCTTCGGACCCGATGCAAGCGCGCGCTGCACGCCGCTCCACATCGCAAGGTCGTTGATCCGCCAGCACAGGTCCTTCGGCAGCGCGGTGGGCATTGCAGGGCACGCGCCCTGTGCCAGCACCAAATGAGTGTACGTAAGCGGGCCGGACGTCGTGCGCAACTGGTGCAGCGAGGGCGACAGTCCGACCGCGAAGGTATTGCTCAGCAGGCGCACCTGAAGGCGCGAGGCGGCGGCGGTCGCGGCCTCGGCGATCATCGACTGGGCGGTCTTATTCTGGCTCAATGCAACCGATAATTCCGGCTTGCGATACCGGTCGCCCTTGCAGGCAGTGACCAGCGTGATGGGCACGTCGGCATCAAGGGCGCGCAGTGCTTCGGCGACGGCCCAACCCGCCGTACCGCCGCCCACGATCACGACGCCCTTTTCACGCGACACGACGGCGGTGCTTTCCACATTCGATACCGCCGCCGGCTCATAAGGCGCGAAATCGCTTTTCTGCACGCCGCACAGCGGGCATTCCCAGTCATCGGGGATATCGTTGAAGCGCGTGCCGGGCGTAAGGCCGCTGTCGGGGTCACCCGCTTCTTCGTCGTAGATCACTCCGCACGCGCGGCAAATGTATTGCTTCCAGTCGCAGACGATGGCATTCATGCTGGAAACTCCTCTCGGCTGAGTCGCGCCATTTCAAAACGCAGGTGCTTGAGCGCAGGGGTGACGATCGCCACAAAATGCGATTCGCGGATGCGCCGTTGGGGGGCGGCGCTCATCAAATAGCCGCGCGCGCCCTGATGCAGCAGCGATGCTTGCGCGGCTCGCAACGCCAAATCAGAGCCCCGAGCGCGGACATCGAGGACCTCCATCAGATAGTCCTTGCTGCCATCATATGGAGTCCTTGCTAGGCGTTGCGCCTGCTTGACAGCATCGTCGAGTTCGGCTCGCAGTTCGTCCGGACGATCGCTCAGAAAGCGGTTGACGTGGCCGAGCATCGGCTCGACCTCGAGGCTCGAGTCGATCGCGCCCTGCGTCACGCCGAGCGCCATGCCGACTTGCAGCAAGATGAAAGCCGACCGTATCCGCGCAATAAACGGCCGCGCCGGGTCCGCTATGATCTGCTGTTCGCCAACAAAATAATCAGTGAGCTTCACGCCCCAAGTGCTAGTGCCTTCCATGCCCGAAAACACGGGGCAGGGGCGCAATTCGACGCGCTCGTCGCAATCGAGCATGAACATCACTTCATGCGACACCGAGCCGTCATGGCGTTGCACGCCCGCTATCGCGCCGCAATATTGCCCTGTTGCAATATGACTGACCCAGGGCAGCGTGCCATTGATTTGGTAGCCACCGGGAACGCGGGTTGCGCGCAGCATCATCGGCTCGATGCCGGAGAACGCCTTCATAGGATTTGACAGCGCCGTGCCGCCGAACGCGCGGCCTTCGGCATGCGCCGCGAGCCGTTCGCCGTTCAATGCGGGATTGCCAGATTGCTCGATGTATAACCCGCAGACGTCGTGCGACCACATCAGGAAACCAGTCGCGCCGCACGCACGGCTCGCCCGTTGCATGGCGGCTAAAGACAAGCCGAAGCGCGCGCCGTGACGGTCCAGATGCACACCAAGCGCGCCTGCTCGCCCGAGCGCTTCCAGGATGTCGAGCGGATAATGCCCTTCGTCGATACGCACTGCCGCAGCCTTCAGCGGGCCGTTCGAAATGCGTTCCACTTGTTCGATGACAGCGTCGTCCGTCCAGCGTTCGACGCGCGCGTCGTCGGCAAGCATTGCGCTTTCCATGATGATTTCCTTGGAGTGTCGAAGGGCGTTGCGAGGGTGAAGGTGAAAGCCAACTCGCGGCGCGCGTTGCCTAGTCGGCTAGCGTGACCGTCATGGGGATCGGGTTGCGCAACGTGTTGGCGACAGGCGAGTAGAAGTTGGCCTGCCGCACGATCTCGTCGAGCACATCGCGCGGGGCATCGCCTTCAATCAGCACGTTCGCGCGGATAGCCTGGAAACCCATTTGACCGGGCTGCATTTCCGCCCCGCCCGCGCCCCACGCCGCTGGATTCCCAATGTCCGCTTCCAGGGATACTTCAAGCTTCGACAGCTTCACCTGCTTCCATGTGGCGACGGCCGTGATGCCGACGACGAGACAACCGCCCAGGCCGGACAACGCGATTTCGCCGGGTGCGGGCGCGGTATCGTCACCAAAAAGATGCGGGGGTTCATCGACCACGACGGGTTCGTGACTGCCGACATAGCTTAGTGAGCGGTACTTGCCCTGCATGACGGTGCGGACATTGTTCTTGCCACGCGCGCCCGGATTATTGCGGCCTTTTGCAGCGAAGGTCATGAGGCCATCGCGATCGATTGGGCTGAGGAAGGCGCTAACGGTGGAGGTTGTGGTTGAGGTCAAGGCTGACTCCTGATGTGAGAGTGTTGCTGACCGCGCTTAGGCATTGATTCCATGCGGCCGCAAACTCTCTTATGCAACAGGTATGCCAGTTTGCTTTTAAACTCTGCCAAAGCTTGTTGGTAAAAGCTTTTGGCCGGCTACGGACCTCCGAAAAAAGACGCCAAGCCCCTAACATCGAAGCTGCAAATGTCGACATTGTTAACAATGTCGACATTATGTAAGTCGCTATGATGCAAGCTTTTTCCATCGATAATTAAACTGCCGCGCCGTCATGCCCAGCAGTTGCGCCGCCCGTGATTTGTTGCCGCCGCATTGCTTGAGAGCGTTGTGCAGGACATCGGCGGAGTGCGAATCCACGCTGCCGTAAGGACGCAATGGCAAATGAGGTGCGGCAGGCATCGATGAAGCCGCAAACTGTTCCTTCTCCATAGCGTCACTCTCGCGAGGCAAATACCGCTCGATATCCGCGGCCTCCTGTAACGGCTGCTCCGCGAGCAGCACGATCCGCTCGATCAGGTTGGCCAGTTCACGAATATTCCCGGGCCACGAATAATCCTGCAGCCTCGCGAGTGCGGCCGCCGTCAGGTTGACGTTTCGCTGATTGACCTGGTTCGCATGACTGATGAAATGAAGCGCCAACTCCCGTATGTCTTCGCGGCGCTCGGCAAGCGACGGCAGGTTGATCGGAATGACGTTGAGCCGGTAGTACAGGTCTTGGCGGAAAGTGCCGTCCGCCACGCCGCTCAGCAGGTCACGATGCGTGGCGGCGACAAGCCGAACGTCGACCCGAATTTCCTGTATCCCGCCAAGGCGAGTTAGAGTGCCTTCCTGAAGCGTGCGCAGCAATTTTGTTTGAAGCGTTAGCGGCATTTCGCCAATTTCATCGAGGAAGATCGTGCCGGCATCGGCCCGCTCGAACCATCCCGCACGCGCGGTCGCCGCACCGGTGAACGCACCGCGTTCGTACCCGAATAGCTCGGATTCGAACAGGGTTTCGGGGATGGCCGCACAATTGATCTTGATAAACGCTTTGTCGCGACGCGGACTCGCCAGATGCAACGCGCGCGCGAACAGCTCCTTGCCTGTGCCGGATTCACCCAGCAATAAAACACTCGCCGATGAATCTGAAACGCGCTCCAGCTCGGAAATCGCGCGCAACAACCTCGGCGAGGTTCCTATGATTCCGTAGCGGGCGCTGCCCGACGCCAGGGCTTGAGCGAGGATGGCGTTGCGCTGTTCGAGCGCGTGCGTCTTCTCCATCAGGTTAGCTTCGAGTTGCAGCAATTGGCCGATTAGCGTGGCGAGAATGCGCAGGAGCGTGACATCGTCGGCAAGGGCGCGGGTGCGCGTCCTGATGCGATGACACGCCAGCACGCCGATTGCAAATTGCCCGCCCATGATCGGCAACGCGATAAACGATACCGGTCCCGGCGGCAGCTTCGAGCGTTCGACTGCCCGGCCAAGAAACCCCGGCTCGGCATCGATGTCCTGCACGATGATTAGGTGCCCGTTGCGCAAAACCTGGCCCGTTATGCCTTCGCCCTCGTCATAGCAACCGCACTCGACTTCTTGGGGTGTGAGGCCGTAGGCATGCTTGATTCGGGAGGTTTTGGCGCCTTCGTCGCGCAAGACCACCCGGCCGCGATTCAGGCCGAGCAGCTCTGACATCAGGTGGAGCATTTCACGAAGGACGGGGACGGGGGAAAGGTTTTTGCCGACAAGCGCCATGACCTGTTGCAGCAATAACATCTCCGACTCACGCCAGTTGCTTGAGGTTTCCCCTTCGACTTCGCCAGGTTTGGTGTACATGAGAGGAGGGAAGCCGATGAGCCTGACAGAGTTAGCCGGGGCCTGAATTTCCTATCGTGACTGTATGGTAACGCGGCAGACCGGGACGCGTCTTGTCTTTTGACTTTCCAAGGAATGAGCAACATGGTAACAGCCCGACGCTTCGTCGCTTTACTGAATTCACGGACCGCCAGCTTTGAGACGACGGAGCAGCAATTTGATCCAAATGCGGGGTTTAGCGCAGAGATCGGTGACTTATCATTTGAACTACTTCGTGGCGTGGGGATGTTTCTTTAGTGAGCGTTAGATATGGATGTACTCGATCGGCTAATTGAACTGACCTGTTTGCACGGGGCACTCGAACAGCGCTGTTTGCTTGGCGGCGAATGGGCGCTGGCGCATCCGCGTGCGTCCGAAGGCGAAGCCTTCTACCACGTCGTTCTAAGCGGCGAATGCACGTTACGTGTGCACGGCCATCCGGACACGCTGCTTGTCGCAGGCCACGTTGCGATGTTGCCGCGCGGCGACGCCCATTTGCTCACCATGCTGAAAGGAAAACCGGTCGATGCTGAAATCGGCGACATGAACACTCACTTCAACGGCGCAGTCACGGTGCGAACGAATATATCTTCGGGGCCGCCGGCTCTTGACTTACTGTGTGGCCGGTTCAGCTACACGCCGGATGCGCTATTGATCAGCGTGCTTCCGGATATTGTCAAAATGTCGTTTGAACGCAGTGAGGCCCGCAGTCTCGCGACCCTCGTCGCAATGATGCGCAAAGAAGCGAATGAACCGGGACCCGGTGGGCAGTCAGTTGTGTCATCGCTGTCGACTGCACTCTTCACGCTGTTAGTGCGCGCGCACCTCGCACTGCGGCCATCGACCGACGATGTTTTTGCGTTGCTGGCCCATCCGCGCATTGGAGCATCGGTAGTGGAAATGCTCGAGCGTCCGGCAGAGAATTGGACGATAGCGATGCTTGCCAGTCGTTCGGCAATGTCGCGCGCCACTTACATGCGCGCGTTCGGCGCCTTGACAGGCGACTCGCCCATGTCGCTGCTGACATGCATTCGGATGCAGCTGGGAGCGAAGCTGTTGTCGCGCACGGGCAAGAGCGTTGCAATCATCGCCGACGACGTGGGCTATCGGTCCGAATCAGCGTTTAGCAAGAACTTCAAGGCCGCATATGGGGTTCCGCCGGCTCTATTCAGGCAGACTCGCACTTGAGATAACGGTTGATTTGCGCGGGCCTGTTCATTAGATGTTTCGGGCTCTTCTTTTACACAGCTGACGTTTTCAAGCAACTTTTCATGGGTAATAATGCAAACAGCTGACATTCTAATCGGCGCTCTTTTCGTGCTTCCTGTGTGCGCGTTCGCACAAACTACCCCGCCTGTGACGCTGCCGTTCGAGACACATGCCGCATATTTTTCCAGAGAGGTGGCCCTGCCGATCGTTGTAGATCCGCAGGTTTTCGTTAGCGACAAAAGCGCCCCCGCGGCGCGCCGATGGCAAGGTATTGAGCATGTCGCCCGCGTCCGAAATGCGCAAGTCGACGATCCTTCGGCAAGTAATCTATACACCGCGGACGGATTGCCTTTGAACATGACCCTGAAGGAATGGCTGCAGGCTCGGGGTAGCGTGACCTTAGTACCGCGAGCGGACGGTCGCGAAGACGTGACCGTGGTTTTGCACGGACTAAAGCCCGGTGCGCAATTCAGCTTGTTTGAAAATCATTTCGACCAGAACCCCACTGGATTTACGCCGCTCGATGGGACAGGAAATGCGAACTCCTTTGCGGCCGACTCGCGAGGATCGGCAAGCGCGTCGATGATCGCGCCCGCGGTTATGAATCATGCAAACGCCGTCCTTGTCGTGTACCACTCGGACAACATGCCGCACGGCAGCGAGCGCGGGGCAGTCGGCGTGACAGCGCATCATGAATTGATCGCCCGTCTTCCCTAAGAGCGGGATGTCTGTATTCGGGAAACCAAAGAACAACCGACGTGGTCTGCAAATTTCAGGGATGGATGTCGACTCGCCGGATTGAGACGATCAAACGTCAATCTGAGACCGCAGACACTAGATGAAGCGGTCCCTGTGTTTCACACTCGGTGGCTCCTGCTAACTCTTAAGGCCGCATAGTGTCCACCTTTGATCGAATTCTCATTTCCCTTAGCCGCGCGGACAAATTAGGGGCGAACCTCATCCGGATTTCAATCGCGATCGTCTTCATCTGGATTGGTCTACTCAAATTCGTTCCATTCGAAGCCGACAGCATTACGCCAATGGTCGCGCGGAGCCCGGTCATGTTTTTTTTCTATAAGCATCCTGAGCAGTATAAAGAGCACATGACGAAAGAAGGCCAGCTCGTCCCAGCAGCGCGCGCCTGGCAAGATGAGAACAACACTTATCGATTTTCGCGCGGGCTTGGAAGCGTTGAACTTTTCATTGCTTTAATGGTGCTCCTCAATCCGATTTCGCGAAGGGTAGGTTTGATCGGTGGGCTCTTGTCATTTCTTACACCCTTCGTCACTTTGTCCTTCCTGGTCACCACGCCTGAGGCATGGGTGCCTGCGCTCGGTGACGCACAGCATGGTTTTCCGTATTTGTCAGGAATGGGGCGCCTCATCATCAAGGACACGATGATGCTGGCGGGAGCAGTCGTCGTAATGGCCGATTGCGCGCGTACGTTGCTACAAGAGCGTGCTGCGGGATCCGTCTCCCGATCGGCGCGGCGCCCACAATCGTTGCCGTCGGAAAGCTGAGGTACCTCGGCAAGATCCAGAGAGTCGACGGTGAGCGATTGACCCTTTGTGCGGAAATTGGCGTCATCGCTCATCCTGAGGTTTCACCCCGCTTCGCTTTGACAAGGCCTATGGCCGCCTGCGAGCCTCGGAACCGTGCTGCGGGCGAGCACAACGCCCACAGAGGCTAGCGCAAAGCCGGCAATTTGCACAACGGTTAGTCTTTCGCCGAATAGAAGCCAGGCTTCGATGGCCGCAAGTCCGGGCACTGCAAGCAGCAGCGCGCTCATTTTCGTCACACCGTGGACCCGCACCATCCAGACTAACAGCAGTGTCGCGCTAACCGACAATCCCAAAACCGACCAGAGCAGGCCAAACCACAGCGTGGGCGATTCGGTCCATTCATATGAACCGCCCGCCAGCATGCCGACGACCGCAACCAGTGCGCCTCCAGCGTTCTGTACGCTCGCTGAAACGCGCACGCCGTCTTTCGCAAGCCGGCCGCGTTGGAGTATTGTGCCGACGCTCATGCCGGTCACTCCAAGGATCGCGATAAATGCAGTCCACACAGTGATCTGTTGATGGCCGGTGCCGGCGAGCGCAGGGAATAATACGAGCGCCACACCTGCGATTCCTGCACCCAGCCCGACCACCGTCCATGACGCCGGACGGTCCCCGTTGATCATAAACAAGGCGATCACGGAGACGAGAGGTTGCATGCTCCCAAGTAACGACATGACACCGGCCGGCATTCCGTGCGCGATTGCCCAGTACGCAGCGCTCAGATAGACACCATGCAACATTGCGCCGGCCAGCAAATGCATTTTCAACTGGCTTCTGCGGGGCCACTGTTCACCTCCACGAAAGGCCAGCACGGCCAACAAGGCCGCGCTTGAAGACATCCGAACAAAGAGAAACATTTCGGTCGACACATGGGGTACAACCGCCCGTGCTACGACGAGTCCTGTCGACCAAATAAGCACAAAGAGTGCAGGGGCGATGGTGCTTAGCTTGACCATTTGTGTCTCCTAGTGAAATCTATCGCCCGAAGCTTGAAAGACGCTGCAACTGTCGCGGGATATAGGTCAAGGACACACGCATCCTGCGTCGATGCCCCGACATCCCACGTCGTTCCTGCACAAACCGTCGTCTTGGCGAGTTGCGAACACCGCAACATTAATCGCTTCGCGGCCAGCGACAAATTGAGCATTGGTCGCGGCATCCTATGCTTTAGTAGGTGTCGCCATTCTGAAGAGGTTGCGCTTAAGCGCCGAAACCGATTACCGCATTGCTCGTCGCCCCCCATTTGGGATTCCAATCCGGTAATGCGCGGCTAATACCTTCTAGCATCTGCGACCGACAACCATCGAATCTTTTTTGTCCGTAGCTGACCGCCTCCGGTTCTGTCGAAGCCATACCTTTGTATGCAGAACCCCCGCAATGGTCGTCAAGCAGCAGCCGTTGGTCGAATAGGCCCGTGGAATAACCAGAGGTATCGTGTTTTCACGCCAGGATGCGGTCCGCGGGGGTTGTAACCGACAACCGCGGGGATCACGCTCTGGCTGCGGGCTTTAATGGTCCTCAACTGCGCCGATTGCTTATACGGTCAATTTTCATGGGTGGACCTCAATATGGATGCGCTCGATCGCTTGATTCAATTGGCCCAAGTACAGGGGACCGTGAAACAGCACGGTAGTCTTCTTAGCGAAAAGACGCTCGAGAGCCAACGTCCCCCTCTGGGCGAAGCTATCTATTATGTCGTGCTACACGGTGAATGCCTTTTGCGCATGCGCGGCCGGCCCGACACCGTATTAGTCGAAGGTGAAATCGTGATGCTGCCTCGCGGCGGCGCTCACTCGCTTATAACGCTGCAAAGCGTTAATATCGACAACAACGGATGCGCCATGAGTAGACTCAAGAAACACGAGAATGTCATGCCCGGGCCGCCGCCGTTCGATTTGTTGTGTGGTTTATTTACCTATACGCCGAATTCGCTAGTTATCGAAATGCTTCCCGACATGGTCAAGATGACGTTCGAACGCAACGACATTGCGGGTCTAGCAACCCTTGTAGCGATGATGCGCAAGGAGGCGAGCGTCGACGGGCAGGGGGCGCGATCGGTGGTTTCGGCATTATCCATCACGCTCTTCACCTTTCTAATACGACAGCATCTCAAATCGGAACCGGTCACGAACAATTTTCTCACCCTGTTGACACATCCGCGCTTGGGACCCTCCGTGTTCGCTATGCTCGATCGTCCATCGGACAAGTGGACAATTGAAACGCTGGCCAAGCTGTCGGCTATGTCGCGGGCCACTTACCTTCGCGCCTTCGGTGCATTGACAGGCGACTCGCCGATGTCGCTGCTAACACGTATTCGCATGCAACTGGGAGCCGCTCTTTTGTCACGTACAAAGAAAAGCATTGGACGGATCGCCGACGATGTCGGATACCAATCCGAATCAGCGTTCAGCAAAAACTTCAAAGATGCGTATGGCGTCGGGCCGGGACTCTTCAGGCAAACGTGTAGCTGATGGGACGATCTTACATGGGTGAACCGGCTCGGCACATGGGTATCGCGCCGGCTTGTCAGCTTTGGCACCATGGCGCCTGAATGGTCAACATGCTGTGACGTTGTTTTTGTCACCAGATGTTCGCCGACCAACCGCAGTCCTCTCGATCAAACCTCGAGTTGTTACCGAGCCGTGCTGAAGTTACGTTCAAATGAGGTCCCGCTCGCGCATTCCCGCCTGTACTAACCCCGGCGCGAGCATTCACGCCGCGATAACAGGGCCGGTTTTAGTGCGACTGAATGTGCGCATGACTACGGCACTCAAGTTTCTTTCGGTACTCATCGCCTAATTCAGGTCGATAAGAAATGACGCGGTGGCGACGCTTGCATTCGAGAATTTTTTGCGTAGCACTCGCGACTTCTCTGCAAGCAACCGCTCGACGCATGCGGATGACGGCCCAAATTTCAGACGCGGCTGCTCGCAAGCTTTGCGGCTAGCGCGACGAACACGAGGCCCGAAAAGCGATTAAGCGCTCGCTGTGCGCGTGTCGATCCCAAAAGCATTCTCCCGCCAATGCCGGAAGCAATTGCGATGACTCCAAAAGCAATGAAGCTCGCGCAAATGAACGTCATCCCGAGGACGATAATCTGAAGCGGAATGTGTCCTCGTTGTGCCGAGACGAACTGCGGAAGGAACGCTAGAAAAAATATCACGACCTTCGGGTTTCCAAGATTCATGATTAGGCCACCCCGATACAGACCCGCCGCATCGGCATTCGCGATTTTGCCCGGCGTTGTGCTTACCGGCGCACGCCATGCTCGCCATGCGAGGAAGACCAGATACACGGCACCAGCAATCTTGAGTACCGTAAATGCGACGCTGGACGCCACCAAAAGAGCGCCAAGCCCGACCGCAACGACCAAGGTATGCACAATAAGGCCCGTGCAGAGTCCCAATACGATCACCATGCCAGACCGAGCGCCACGCGTTGCCGACTGCAGTAATACAAAGAGGTTGTCTGGACCCGGAGTCAAACCAAGCACAACTGAAATTCCGAAAAACGGTAATAAAGTTTGGAAAGATGGCATTGCGTCAGCTCCTGATCAATCGACCCTTGTTTTTAGCAGTCGTACAGACGGAGCTTAGCTAGCACGCGTTATCCTGTGAATCCGCAATCGACTCAGAAAGAACGTCATTCGTCTCAGGTCCCTCAGTGTTGAACGTGGTCCGCTTAAGCTGGAAGCAGGTTCCAGTAATGCACCGCTGCGACAGGTCGGGTGCGGAAGCGATGCCCAGTTCCTTACCCACTACCTTTCACCGAAATCCACCACGGCTCGTATCTGAAGAAATTGACGTAGATCGCAGAGTATGGACAGCCTGGTTCGCGAGAGAAGGACGCCGAATCGTTTGTGACACGCCCTAGCGTAAGGTCTGATCTAGAAAAAGCAGGGTGGGCGTGGTGGTCCATTCACGTGTTTACATCTGCGAGATGACCATTGAATTCACCGCTTTCGCACGCGGCGGTTAACTTTTTTTCACGATGCTGATGATCCATTTCGGTTACGCATGTCGCCGGAATTTCGGTCGTAGCCAGTGGATTCCCACGCCAGAGGTAATGTCGTTTAAGGCATTCCCGACAATTTGTCATCAGTGAAACGACAGAAATGTGGTCAGTGCGGCAGCACGTTTCGGGATAA
Organism: Burkholderia sp. S171; assembly: GCF_009766085.1. GTDB lineage: Bacteria > Pseudomonadota > Gammaproteobacteria > Burkholderiales > Burkholderiaceae > Caballeronia. The sequence goes on from NZ_LMUF01000038.1 coordinate 33,314, forward strand.
ATTCGGTGTTCAAACTCAATGTAAAAGGATCTTCGATGCGTTTCCAAAACATCCCGGCGGTCGACTACGACTTTGGCGGCTCCCACGCCCGCATGTTGGTCTCAGGCAAACAGTCTGCGGGATCGTACTGCATGCTTGAGATTACTTCTCCTGCAGGTCGTGCCACCCCTAACCACAAACACGAGCACGAGGAAGAGACCATCCACGTCCTTGATGGGGAACTCTCTGTGAATATTGAGGGAAAGGTACATACGTTAGGTACGGGCGAGACCTTGCTGCTTCAGCGGGGCACAGCTCATCAACTGATCAACCAGTCGAATCGAAGTGCGCGATACCTCGTCATTTGCGCACCGGCAGGTTTCGACGATTTCGTTGAAACGTGTGCAGAGCCGCTGTTTGCACCGTTCGAACTTCCGGCGCCGAGCGCTGCTGCGAAGGAAAGAATGCGGGCGGCAGCACCAAAATTTGGTATCACTCTGCTTCCGCCCAGCGAAGTGAATGCGTCAGCCCGGTGAAGGCTCTAACGCCAAGCCGGTACCCTGCCGATTGGCTGGCACAGTCGGTCGGGAATACGTTCGATCGACGACACTTCAAACCTGCATCGATCTCGTTGTCTCGTTGTCACGCCAGCAACTGATCACCGTGCGACACGCGCTTCGTCCCGGTCAGAGATCACGGAAATCTGATTTGCACGCTCCGTCGGAGAACCCATGCCCTCAAATCCATTGAACTGCGATATGGGAACTATGCCGGCGCACTCAGACTCCATGCTGTTTTGACCGGATAGCATCGTGAGCGTAGAGGGGCGATGTCGCGCCAAGTCATGTGCTTTCATGAAATCGGCAAACTAAGACCAAATCTCGATTCCCGACTGTTCGATCTGGCGTCGTCAAGAATGTGACGCCACGATTGTTCCCGTGTATGCCGCAACATCGTCGCGATAGCTTCGTGAAACAAACGTGCTGCTTCTGCCATTTTCCACGTCGACCTAGATATTCGGCGCAAAGTTGGCTTAAACGGAATCGAACGCCCCCGCCTTTAAACTTCGCGCGACGAATCTAGTTGCTACTTTACGTCGTCGACCAAACGTCAGCAGTGCAAGCCAGCGACAACGCAAGGTGGACTGAATTAGGGCTCAACGCGTCCGATGCTTGACGTACACACGCCTTAGCTTCGCCCTTGTATCTACTGTTCGAGGTGTGAAGAGAAGTGGCGTCCTTGTTGCCTGAACATGAGACGACCAAGTAGAAGTTTGAGACGCGACCGCATTCACGCTCAACGAAGAGGTCGTTACTCTAATAACACGATTTGCATGCGTCGATCTAAATTTGAATGACGGAGTGGTAATGAAATTGAACGAAGAACTCGCCGACAATGTCCTGCGCAATCAGGCGTTGCTCGCGGCTCAAATCAGAGCGCCTTACGACTTTATCGTGTGCGGTGCGGGCACGTCAGGATGTGTGTTGGCGGCAAGGCTAGCGGAAGATTCGAATTTGCGGGTGCTGCTCCTCGAAGCGGGGGGCGATGACGAGAGCGAGCTTGTGCAGGACCCCAATCGCTGGCCGATGACGCTGGGCAGCGAGATGGACTGGGCTTTTTCGGCACAAGCCAACCCACGGTTGAACGGCCGATCGCTCGCCTACTCGATGGGAAAGGGTCTTGGGGGCGGGTCCAGCATCAATGTGTCGACTTGGTCGCGGGGGCATCAGGCAGACTGGGATTTCTACGCCAAGTTGACGCACGAAGATGCATGGAGTTACGCAGCCGTTCTGGAGCTTTACCGCAATCGCATTGAAAATTGGTCCGGTGAACCGGACCTGGACTATCGCGGCACCGGCGGAACAGTCCACGTTCAGCCGGCACAGGAACCGTTTGCCTTTTCAGAACGGCTGATGGCGGCCGGAGAATCGCTAGGTCTCACGCGCTTTCCGAACGCCAACGGGCGCATGATGGAAGCAGCGGGTGGCTGCGCACTGGTCGATGAAACGGTGCGCGACGGAAGGCGACAGTCGATCTTTCGCTCTTACGTGTATCCGCTGATGGCCCGTCCCAATCTGACCGTCCTTACGGGAGCCCATGTCACTCGCGTCCTCTTCGATGGTCATCATGCAAGTAAGGTCGAATTTGATTACAAGGGTGAGCTGCTGACAGCCGAAGCGGATCGAGAAATCATTTTGTCATTGGGCGCAATTCACACGCCTAAGCTTCTGATGCAATCTGGAATTGGCCCTGCGGACGAGTTGCGGCGCGCCGGCATTAAGGTGCTACAGGCACTCGAAGGAGTCGGACGCAATCTGCACGATCACGTTTCCCTCGCTGCTGTCTGGGCAAGCGAAGGCGAGATGCTGGGTAACTATCCACGCAGCCAGACAGCGGTATTTTGGAAAAGCCGGTCCGAGCTCGACAGCCCCAACTTTTATAGCTATGCCATATCTGGCGCGCATCTCACACCGGAAAATGCACCGGGCATCGTTCCTCCGCAGGACTGCTGGACCCAGGTAATTGGGATGCGGCCACTTAGCCGAGGCAGTATCCATCTGACGGGAACCCATGCGACCGACCCGGTCCGAATCGATGCCAACTACCTTGCCGCGTCGGAGGATCTGACCGACCTGAGCAGTGGACTGCATTTTGCCCGCGAAATGGGCCGTGCGGCTTCGATGGCAGGGTCGAGCAAAAATCAGTTGGCACCGTGGTCCTACGATCCTGCCGATCTAGCTTTGTACATTCGCAATGGTCTAACGACGTTTTGGCATCAGAGCGGCACCGCAAGGATGGGGCTCGACAGTATGTCGGTCGTAGACGCGAAGCTAAGAGTTCACGGCATAGGGGGCTTGCGAGTGGCGGACGCATCCGTTCTGCCTCGGGTGACGAGTGGCAACACCATGGCGCCATGCGTAGTCATCGGCGAACGAGCGGCGGACTTCTTAAAGGAAACCGTTGCGTCATCCGTTGTTCAAGCCATATAGCAGGTCAGTCAGGCTAAATCCACTATGGCGGTGACATTGCAGCATATCGTCCGTGCATTCGGGCCAGCTGTCAGAGCGCTCAGTGAAAGCAATGATAAGCAATCGGAACGAGCGAGCTTTAAAGAGGTATTACATGATCGACATGATTTCGGAACTGCAAAAGATACGTGGGCTGCGTGATCAATACGTGCCTGCAACCCAGACCTGCGTTATGGACCGCGCGATCGAAGATTTGATCTCGTCTGAAATTCGCGAATCTAGTTTGAAAGCCGGAGATCGCATCCCTGACTTCATTCTGCCTGACAGTCGCGGAAATTTGGTTAATGTGCGAGCATTACTGGACAATGGTCCCGTCGTTCTTAGCTTCTTTCGCGGGAGTTGGTGCCCATATTGCAACATCGAATTGCGGGCGTTACAGCAGGCGAGTCCTCAAATCGCAGAACTAGGTGCAACAATCGTGGCAGTGTCTCCAGAGTATCCCGATATGCGAGTTACTCCAGACGACGCTATTCCATTGACGTTTCCATTGCTCTTTGACTTCGGAAACAAGGTCGCAAGGCTTTTCGGAATAGTCTACGAGATGCCTGAAGATCTTTTGGATGTATATCGACAAAGAGGCCACGACCTCGAAATAGTAAATGGATCATTGGGCTCGAACACATTGGCGTTGCCAGCGACCTTTGTCATCGACCAGAGCAGAACTATCCGTCTGGCCTTCGTCGACGAGGACTATTCAAGGCGCCTCGCGATTGACGACATTTTGGTCGCACTCGGCAAACGCTCATGAGCGCCGGGGCAACGCATCCACGGCACAAGCCGCCGGAACGGATTGAGTCATGTTATTCCCCTTTTTGCGTTCTCCTTGTTTTCGATGCGACCGACGAAGGCCAGGTGGCACTCGAGCGCTGCTCGGAACTTTCGGTTGCACTGTCGGCACACGTTAATGTCATGTCCGTCGTTGATACGGCTAGCTCAAATGCGGCCTGCGGGGGTCATCTTTCAGATCTTGGTCACACCTACCTGGAAGAGGTTGCCCGACGCGCGCTGAAAACGGCGATCGATCATTTAACAAACAAGGGCATCACCGCGAACGGCAAAGTTGCCTTCGGGCGCACAGTGGACACAATTACCCGTTATGCCGAAGCCTTAGCTCCAGACATCGTAATCGTGGGTCATCGTCCGCGAAATGCAGCTCCGCGCTGGTGGCGCGATCGACCTGTACACGCGGATCTCGCAGAGCGCCTGCATGGATCCACCATCGTCACGGTCACCCTGCCGTCTGGATGACGCCGTATTGCAAATCGTTGCGCCTTGGGCTGAAACGGACGTGTGCCGAAAACCAGCTTTCATCTAGATATCGCGTGTTGCGTTTATACACGTTAGTTCTTCGTGGGGCCGTCGTCTCTGTACTACGGCTATCAAATATCCTTGAATTTTCGTTGCCTATTGATATCGTCGTCACAAACTGGCGCGGCGTGCATATCTCACGACTGAAACAGATGCACGCTAATAAAACTTTGTCCGACGTGTGCTTCTTTCCGCGACGACAACTCAGGCGAACCTTGAGATGTACGCCAAGTTCTGCAACCGGCATATTAAATTGGAGTCGTCATGGTACTGGAAAGTGAGAATCAAGATTCATGCACTAAAGAGCCCTCAACTTTCGTTCTCGTGCACGGCGCTTGGCATGGCGGCTGGTGTTATCGCTATACTGCACAGGCGCTCCGCGAATCCGGTCATACCGTCTATACCCCAACGTTCACAGGCCTTGGGGAGCGGGCACATCTAAATACCTATGCTGTCACACTCGAAACGCACATCCGTGATGTGTGTGGTGTTTTGGATGCGGAAGAGCTTTCCAACGTTATCCTTGTGGGCCACTCCTATGGCGGCATGGTTATTACTGGCGTGGCTGATCGCATGAGCGATCGCATCAAAACGTTAGTGTACTTGGATGCCTTCGTGCCCGAGCATGCACAATCGTTCAACGACTGCATTCAGCTGACGCTGTCCGAAGAGAACGCTGCCGCGTATCTATCCGCTTTTCAAGCAAACGCAATGGTCGACAACTGTGGGCTGACGCTGCCGGTCCCAGCGGCCGCCTTCAATGTCGAGATGGGTAGTCGCGCTTGGATAGACCGCCGTTGCACACCTCAGGCATTCGCTACATTCGAAAATCAACTTCTCCTCACCGGCCGCGGAGCGGCAATCAAATCTCGCCTGTTTATCCTTGCCGAAGGTTGGGATCCCAGCCCTTTTCCGTATTATGCGAAGCGGTTCATTGGAAAACCAGATTGGCGTGTCTCCAAGCTCCCGTGCGGCCATGATGCGATGGTTGACATGCCGCTTGAGCTTGCCGCTCTTCTCATGGACGTTATTGCTGACGCTTGACTTGGGGAAGAAAACGTCGGGCTTTCCATTTTGCCTCGTCTGATAATAACATTGAGCCGCTTGAGCAAAAGTGGCGGAGAAGGACCAATGAATGAAGAACCTTAGTCAATTGCTTCATTTTACGTCTGTGGTTAAGCACGGAAGCTTCGCACTAGCAGCACGTGAACTGAGCCTCGCACCATCATCTGTGGCTAAGAGCGTGGGGCGGCTAGAACAGAGCCTTGATACACGGCTCTTTCATCGAACGACCCGCTCGGTCCACTTGACTGCCGAGGGACAGCAGTTATATGCGAAATGCTCGAGGTTGCTTGACGAGATCGAAGCGCTGGAACTGCGCGATTTAGGAACCAAGGTAGAGCCCACAGGCGCATTGCGCATTGGCGCTCCAATCGCCTATGGTACGCGCGTCATACTTCCGATTCTGACAGACCTTCAGCGAACCCATCCAGCCCTCGATATCGACTTGCGCCTGTCTGACGAGAGAGTCGACTTGCTTGCGGACGGACTGGACGCCGTGATCCGGTTTGGCAAACTTGATGATTCGAGCATGATTAGCCGTCAAATCGATTCGCAAGAGCTCGTCCTATGCGCAAGTCCTGCATACCTTGCTTTACATGCACCGATCCGACGGGTCGCGGACTTAAATTGTCACTTGTTGGTGACGTTCCGATTGCCAACAACAGGCCGCGATCGGCCGGTTGAATTAATTGAAGGCGGCAAAAAAGTCACGCTTTCCCCATCTTCGCGGTTTCATATCAATCATGGCGATGCACTTGCCGAAGCCGCATTGCTCGGAGCTGGCTTGGCGCAGACGCCCGAATTCATGGTGCGCCAGCACTTAGAACGTGGTGCTCTTGTTGAACTGCTTCCGCAATGCCGGCCTACCTCGCTATCTGTCAGTCTAGTACTACCTGGCGCCCGCACACGTCCTTCTCGGGTTCAGGCGCTGATCGATGCGCTTACCCGCGATTGAAACACCATTCTGTGTCTGACATAGAAGGCAGGGGGTGCGGACAAAATGTTGGACTACCTGGATGTAGTCCATGCTCGTACAAAGACCGCGTTCAAGCGGTTCGGCTCTATCTGAAGTTGGGAAAACGGTAAGCACCCGGCAATCTCATCTGGTTTTCTATTCTTTGGCGTAAGAGCATACGTTTCCACGATCAGGAAGCGGACACGTGCACACTATTTCCCAAGACATTCCGACCGGGCGCACACGGCGCACCTACAGCACCTCGTTTAAGTCAGAGCTTATCGAACAATGTCGCCAGGTCGGCGTCTCATGTTCAGCCGTGGCGATTTCGCATGGTCTGAACCCCAATGTGCTGCGGCGTTGGATTAAAGATGCCGCCGATTCCAGCGACGCTGCGCCGCCTGCACCCAAATCGGTTGTTGTCGACGTAAAGCCTGCCTTCGTCGCGTTGCCAATGACCGTGCCGATAGCTCAAGCGCCCGACGCGGCGCAAGCGAACGTGCGAATCGACATTCAGCGCAACGGCACAACCGTGTCGGTGCTGTGGCCGCACTTTTGTTTGAGCGACAGCGCAGCTTGGATTCGGGAGGTGCTGCGATGATCCGCATCGACGCCATTTGGCTTGCGACTGAACCTCTCGATATGCGTGCCGGCGCCGATACCATTCTTACGCGCGTGGTGAAGGTATTTGGGTCCGCACGGCCTCACCATGCGTATCTGTTTGCCAATCAGCGCTCGACGCGCATGAAGGTCCTGGTGTACGACGGATTTGGCGTCTGGCTTGCTGCACGGCGCTTGAACAAAGGTCATTTCGTTTGGGCCAATGGCCATAGTGAGGTCGCTGAGACATTGAATCCTGAGCAATTGCGCGCACTCGTGATCGGGCTGCCCTGGCAGACGTTGGCGCACGACCACGTAATCGCGGTGGTATAGCAAATGACGTAAACTGTTTCGATTCCCCCAGCCTGCAGGTACTGGCAAACTTGGGGCATGAATTCACCCACTGATCTCGATGCCCTGAACCCCGATCAACTGCGCGCACTCGCGCGGCAGTTGATGACCCAGGTCGACGAGAAGACGCGTGAATCGCACTACCGCCAAACGCGCATTGACCAGCTCACCCATGAGCTCTCGGTCATCAAACGCCTGCAATTCGGCAGACGTAGCGAACAGTTCACCGCCGAGCAGTTAAGCTTGCTCGACGAAGCGATTGATGAGGATTTGGCAGCGCTTGAGGCCGAGCTGGATGAACTGCGCTCGGACGCGCCGCAGGAGAAACCTCGCAAGCGGGCCAAACGCTTGCCGTTGCCGCCCCAGTTGCCCCGCACCGACATCCATCACGAGCCGACGGAGTTAACCTGCCCCTGTGGCTGCCAGCGCGTGCGTATTGGCGAGGATGTCAGCGAGAAGCTCGACTACGCTCCGGGCGTGTTCACTGTTGAGCGCCACATCCGTGGGAAGTGGGCATGTAAAGCGTGCGAGACGTTGATCCAGGCGCCGGTGCCACCGCATGTGATCGACAAAGGGATTCCGACGAATGGCTTGCTCGCGCAGGTGTTGGTTGCCAAATACGGCGACCACCTTCCTCTGTACCGGCAGGAACGCATCTTCGCCCGGGCTGGCCTAGCAATTCCACAATCGACGCTCGGCGGCTGGGTGGGCGTATGCGGTGTACGTTTGCAGCCCTTGGTCGACGCACTTCGCGAGGAACTGCTGCGCCACAGCGTCTTACATGCAGACGAAACGCCGGTGCGGATGTTGAGCCCCGGCAAAGGGAAGACGCATAGCGCCTATTTATGGGCCTACACGTCGACTCAGTTCGCAAAGGTGCGCGCGGTCGTGTACGAGTTCGCCGACGGCAGATCTGGCGAACATGCCCGCGCCTTCCTGGGCAACTGGCGTGGCAAGCTAGTCGTCGACGATTACAGCGGCTATAAAGCAGGATTCAAACTGGGCATCACGGAAATTGGCTGCATGGCGCACGCGCGGAGAAAATTCTTCGATCTGCATGCGAGCAAGAAGAGCCAGATCGCCGAGCAGGCATTGAAATTCTTCGTGGCGCTCTACGACGTGGAGCGCGAAGCCGCCGACTTAGACGCTGAGCAACGACGAGCGATTCGTGAGGAGCGAGGCCGGCCAATTGCGCAGGCGTTGCACGTCTGGATGCTCGCACAGCGCAAACTTGTCTCAGAGGGCTCGCCGATCGCCAAAGCACTGGACTACAACCTCAAGCGTTGGCAGGCGCTCACGCGCTATCTCGACGATCCTCACGTGCCCATCGATAACAATCGAATCGAGAATCTGATTAGACCTTGGGCAATTGGACGGGCGAATTGGTTATTCGCAGGTTCTCTGCGCGCAGGTCAACGAGCTGCGGCCATTATGAGTCTGGTGCGTTCCGCACAGCTCAACGGGCACGACCCATACGCATACTTAAAAGACGTCCTCACGCGGCTGCCAACACAGCAGGCCGATAAGATCGCCGAATTGCTTCCGCATAACTGGGTACCAACTGTCCCCTGATTGAGCTCACCCCTGACTTTGCCGGGCGCTTACGGAAAACGCATCAAGGTGACGATCAGGCAGTTGGGTTAGCCGACAAACATTTCCCGGAAGGCTTGGCATCGTGAATACGAACATTGTCATGAACTACGAGCTAGCTATGTTCGTGCTACGCCGAGGTATTCGGCCGAACAAAAGCAGGCTGCCGTCGATCATTGTCTGAGCCATGACCGTTGTGCCGCGGCAACCCTGAGGGCTTAGCGCACGCGTGGTTGCTCAGTAAACACGCGTGAGCGGGCCGTTGCTGTAAAGCGGGAAGAGCCAGCTACTCGGTCGAGAGGTTTCAGCATCCATGAAACGCAAGAAGAAGCCAGCACCGGAACATGAGCGTGTGGAACTGGAACGACAGGTCGAATCGCTTCGACTCGACATCAAAAAGTTGCAGCTCGAGCACGACATCCTCAAGAAGGCGATCGAACTGGCAAAAAAAAATGGGCATCGACCCGCCGCTCTTGGACAACCGGGAGAAGATGATGCTGGTTGATGCCCTGAAACAAAGCTATCCATTGCCAGAGCAGTTATCCGTCCTGAGGCTTGCCCGCAGTTCCTACTTCTATCACCGTGCACGTCTTCTCATCGCTGACAGGGATGCTGGCGCGCGTCGCGTCATCGCAGACATTTTCGAATGCAATCACCGCTGCTACGGCTATCGTCGAGCCCGCGCGGCATTGAGCAGACAGCAGGTGTTCATCTCGGAGAAGGTCGTGCGATGTTTGATGCGACACGAGGGTCTGGCCGCTGCCACGACCCGGCGACGTCGCTACGACTCCTATCGTAGAGAATTGAGCCCCACGCCGGAAAATCCGATCAATCGTGATTTCCATGCAACCGCCCGAATCAAAAATTGCTCACCAACATCACCGAATTCCAGCTCCGAGCCGGCAAGGTGCATCTGTCGCCGGTAATCGACTGCTTCGACGGTTTCGCTGTGAGCGGATCAATCCGCGCGCGACCAGATGCTAATCTCGTCGATACCATGATGGTCTGGCTGTCGAGTCGGTGGCTGATAACGATAAGCGGCCAGTAGTCCACTCCTCTCGCGGTGCGCACTCGTTGCCCGGAATGGCTATCCCGAATGCGCGATGCCCGGCTCGTTCGCTCGATGTCACGCAAAGGATGATCGCCCCATAACGCAGCACGTGGAGGCATCTTTGCGTCTTCGCGTCTGCAGATGACTGAGAACGGAACTGTCCCCAACAGATCCAGACCAAGACCGAGTTGCGTCATCGACCCTACCCAAGGCTCTCGACAATACGCATAGCTTACTCGGCAGACGGAACTTGCAGACCACCCCATACCCTATCGCTCTGCTATTACGCCGACAAGCCCAATGCGACTTTTTTAACGAAGCGAAAAGCCGATACGGCAGAAATGCGTGACACAAAGTATGGTCCGAAGGGGTTCCGCCGGTGAGTGCCCCTCGAAACTCCATATTGCGCGAAGAAAATTTGGCACTTCGCGCAACCGAGAATGGCCGGCAAAACTCGATTTCTAGATCTGTGCAGTGCCACCGTCGACAAAAAGTTCGATGCCGTTGATAAAACTCGCTTCTTGAGATGCTAGGAATAGCGCCGCGTTAGCGACGTCCTCTGGTTCGCCAACACGTCCTGAAGGCACGCCATTGATCACTCCTTGCATCACCGCTTCCAGATTCTCCGCAGGCAACATCGAGAAAAGCCCCGGTGTGCGCGTCGGGCCAGGGCTGACCACATTGACCCTAATGCGACGCGGGCGCAGATCCAAGATCCAGCTCCTTGCAAGGCTGCGAACCGCTGCCTTAGTGGCGCTGTAAATCCCCAACATCGGTGTGCCGACGATCGACACCATCGAACCGGTTAGTATTATCGATCCCCCATCGGTCATAAGAGGCAATGCTTTTTGCACCGTAAAGACGGTGCCTTTGACGTTAGTTGAGAGCATTTGATCGACATGGCCTTCCGTTACGGCGTCGATCGGCGCATAAGATCCGCAGGCTGCGTTGGCGCAGAGAATGTCGATGTGTCCCGTTTCGTCTTTCACAAGTCCATACAGACGGTCGAGATCCGCCATAACGCTTACATCGCCACAAACTCCGGTTATACCTTTCCCTATACCCTGAACGGCTGCGTCTAATTCCGTCTGACGTCGAGACATGATAAAAACGGTTGCGCCTTCGGCAACAAACCGCTTCGCAATCGCATACCCAATGCCTGCACTACCACCGGTAACGACTGCTACCTTTCCTACAAGCTTTTTCATGTTTGGGTGGCGTTGTTGCAAAAATAGATGGTGCAGGCGAGCGTTCACCCGCGATCCTAAATTCATGAGATACGCACGGACTGCGGGCGTGCAAGTGTGACCATATGGTTGATGATGCCAACACGGATGGCGACCTCCGTCGCTTGCGAACGTATGCATCGCGCCGAAAGACAATTCCCTGTGAGCGTTTTATAGCGGTACATCGTATTTTCGATCAGCGAACGTCGGTGGTAGCCGCTGCGCTTCTTCCATTCGTCTCGGCCGTCTCGCGCAATACCGTTGATGGATTCATTTCGCCAGCTTGCTCCGGGTATGCTTTCCGACCAAGGTTTCGCGCCCTCGCGCGGCGGAATCGACGGCGTAGCGCCGCGCTCGGTGATCGCCTTGTGGCACTGCTTTGTATCGTATGCACCGTCACCGCCTATCGTATCGATGGGTTCATCGACAGGAATCTGCGCCAACAAACCGGGCAATGCACTTGCGTCGTCGACATCCTGATGCGTCATCAGCGCCGCGCGTATCTGACCCGTCTTTACGTCCAGTCCCAGATGGACCTTACGCCACGTGCGCCGCTTCGAGTAGCCGTGCTTGCGCACCTTCCATTCGCCTTCGCCGTAGAGCTTCACGCCCGTGCTATCGACAACCAGATGAACCGGTTCCCCGCTCGACATCTCGGGCAATCTCACCTGCAGGTGCTGTGCGCGGCGGCTCAGCGTCGTATAGTTGGGCACAATCAGGTTCGCAAACGCAAGTTCACGAAGGCTTTGCACAAAGCCCTGAAAGGCTCGAAGCGTCAAATGATAAACGTGCTTAAGCGTAAGCACGGCCTGAATCATGGCGTCCGAGTAGACCTGCGGCCTACCGCGTCTGACAGGCCCCGCTTCGCTCCCACTCCTGAATGCGCTTTCGTCAATCCACATGGTCAAGCTGCCTCGGGCGATCAGCCCGGCGTTGTACTCCGACCAGTTCCTGACTCGATAAACGCCTTTCGGCTCGAGGCTCTTGCGTTTGTCCTTGCGCATCTTCCCGCCAAATATCGAGAATCTACGCAGTTCCTCATTGAGTTAACAGAGGCAGTGCCAAGACCGTTGCGCGTAAACGTCATCTCTGCACCGATCTCTTTATTGCAACAACGCCTGTTTGGGTGTGTTTCGATGTCTTTTGTGCTAGCTGCCGATGGGCGACGGATGCGAGTGCGTCTAGTTACTACCCAGCAGGACGAAGGTCCATTCTATTTGCTCGCGCTTGCCGTTGGCAATCCTGGTGCGTCTCGTTATCCTGCCCGATCGTCTCAATGGTATTTGATCGCTATGTGGGTTCTTGCCAATTTTGGGCGGCACTTTAGGATCACTTTCTTAGATACCGCTACTGCACATGACGAAACTAATTCGTCGAGATCAGTCAGCGGATTCCATGTCAAGAGCGCATTAAGTCATCGATGCCTGGCACACGGGTTAATGGCACAAACAGCCAGACGGGTTGCCGAGTCCGATTAGGATTGATGTCATTAGTCCCGGAGGTTTCGCATTTTTTGTATTGGAAAAGCCAAGCCCAAGTTTTTTCTGAACCGATATCAGCGATCGTACGAGATCGACCGCGTCGCTACGGGACGATATTGATTATCGTCCGACGCGAGCCTGAGGCCGGCTGCGCAAATGGGACCGCGTCGCAAACGGAAAGTTAGTTCGGGTCTGAAGCTCACGTCGGGTCTACAAGCAATTTGACATAAACTAAATGTTCAATTTTTCGTATGCGAATAGTGATCAAACTCGACAGACTGACCGACGCGGAATGGGCCCATCACCGTCAATTTTTCGGCCGTCTGGCGTGGCGTAATTGTTAAATCGCCAAGTCTAAAAAGACATGCCCTCGTCATCAGGGCCTCGCGGTTCTTACTGACGTCGGCTGCTCAACGATGAGGTTGACTGATTTTCGTACCGCTTCCGACCGACCGAAGGGCAGAGAGAGGGGCCCTTATAGAGAGCTTTTTTACGCGAAACATTGACAGTTTCCTCGTCATACGTCGATGTTGTTGACCGAAGATGTGTTAAAGCAACATTGGTTCGAAGAGAACAAGCCCGGCTGTTTCCTGGTACGGTCTTAGCACCGCTTGGACCTTGGTACCAATTACTGGTGGCGAATCCGGCTCGTCGACGAGATTGCTATACACGAGGGGTCCGTCTTGAAGACGGACTAATATGACCGTATAGGGAACAGCATCGGTCAATTCCTTGAAATAAGCCCGATGGAATCGACATGCGCTAGCAATGACCCCTTGGCCGGTCAGGTAAAGCGGGTCGGATTTCTGAGACAGGCAAGCCGAGCAATGTAGCGCGGGAAACAATCTGACCTTGCCGCATTCGCGGCACTTCTCGCCGACGAGCTGGCCACTGCGAACCTTCGACCAGAATCCCAAATCTTGATCCGACACGGTGATCGCAGGTCGTTGATCATCTTGCATGAGTCTCTCCTTTTTGTGCCCAGTTGAGCCTTGTATTGGGTGTCGAGTGTTTCTTGCTTTGCGATTTCCAGCTCCGCAAATGCGTCCGAACCGGTCAATCAAGTAGAAATGATAGGTTCGCGGCCGATGCGGCTCAATCCGCAAGTGCGACATACATTGCATAACCGAATTTAAGGTTGAGCGATACGAATGAAGATAGCAAAAGCGACCACGTATCCGTTGCGCATTGAAACCACTCACTAGAGCCTAGACTTCTGCGCGGTCGTCGCGCGGCCCAGGATCAGCACCTGAATGCGGGGGTATGCATAGCAGCAGGGAGATCGCGGTTTTCCCTGATATCCGTCTTACTGCGGACGTTACAGCAAATGCGCGAAATCTCGCAACAAAGCGCTACAACCGCGCTGCTCCTAGGTTTCACGGCGGGGCCGTTAGGCTAAGAATGCTGCTTACCGGCATCATACTTTTGGTTATAACTCGTATGTGCTTCGCGCGGATTGTGTGGCCCAAACTCGGTGCCTATGATGATCCAAAGGGGCGCGTCCATGGAGGCGGAGCGTTTGACCCCGGGAAACGCCGACGCGTCGAACTCTCGATACGGTGCCCGAAAAAACCGCAGGCCCTAGCAAGGTTCAGCAAATCTAACCATTGATTTAGGACAACAAATTAATTAGTAGATACCAATTTAGCTTTTTGATACGTGGCAACCCTGTAGCGAAAACATAAAAACGATTGTCAAGGAGACAGAATCTGTGAAAAAGCTAACGTTGCTTCTCGCGTTAATGGGGGCATGTCCTTGCCTTGCTCTCGCACAGGGCAGTGTGACACTCTATGGTGTTGCCGACGAAGGCATCAATTTCAACAGTAACGCGGGGGGGCATCACCAATACTATCTGGCCTCGAGCGTACTGTCAGGAAGCCGATTTGGTTTTCGCGGCGTTGAGGACTTGGGAGACGGCTTCAAAACGGTCTTTACACTGGAGAACGGCTACGACATCAATAGCGGCAAAGCAAGCCAAGGAGGGCTCTTGTTCGGCCGTCAGTCATTCGTAGGTGTGACGAGCGATCGCTACGGTTCTATTACACTAGGTCGTCAGTATGATTCGTCCATCGATTACGTCGGCCCGCTGTCAGCATCGAATCAATGGGCGGGATATATCGTCGCCAATCCTGGCGATATGGAGAACTTCACCGCCGCCAATCACATTAATAACGCGGTGAAGTTTGCGAGTCTTGACTACGGCGGTCTGAAGTTTGGCGGCTTGTACGCACTTGGCGGCATCTCGGGAAACTTCTCCCAGAACCAGATCTATTCTATGGGTGCTTCTTACGGACGCGGGCCGTTCCACATGGGCGTTGCGTACATGAATATCCGCAATCCTAACGCGTCGTATTGGGCTACCAGCGCCACGAACGGCACCGCTGCGACCAACAACTTCTATTCGCCGGCCGACAGTGGCTACGCGTCGGCGCGAACGCAGCAACTCGCGGAAGTGGCAGCCTCTTATTCGGTCGGCAATGCAACCCTGCTAAGCACTTATTCGAATACCCAGTTCAAAGACATGAACGGCGTCGCCGGGCCTTTGAATCCCGCGGCAGTACGGGGAACCGCGACGTTCAACAGCATCGACGGTACGTTGAAGTACCAGTTCACGCCAAGTTTTCTGCTGGCGGCAAAGTTTAGTCATACGCACGGCAGCTCGGTTGGCAGCGCGGGCGGCGCGACCTACAACCAGTTCGATTTTGGTACGCTCTATTCGCTTTCGAAACGAACGGACTTGTATGCCACGGCGGTGTATCAACGAGCTTCGGGGCGCCAGTCGAACGGCGCTCCTGCGGTTGCGGCGATCAATGTGCTTACGCCGTCGTCAACCGACCACCAAGCGGCCATTCGCTTTGCGATCCGGCATTTTTTCTAGGCGGCTTAGATGCGCACGCTTGCGAACGATACCTTAAGAGATAATTGAACCAATATGACTTGTCTGAACGTTTCTCGAACACGGAAGGCGGCGCGGAGCGTTGCATGCGCGACATTATCGAACAGAGCCATGCTCAGAGCAATCCCGGCGAGCGCGCAGGAATTATCGGGGGGGCGATCATGAAAGCCATCGTCCAGGAGCAGGTTGGCGGTCCGGAAGTGTTGGAGCTTCGCGAGGTCCCGGAGCCGGAAGTGCGGCCCACGGACGTGCTGATTCGTATCGCGGCTTGCGGCGTGTGTTATCACGACGTTGTCGTGCGAAATGGCATTTTTCGGCGTCTAGTGCACAGGCCCCTTGTGCCTGGCCATGAAGTATCGGGCGTGATCGAGAAGGTGGGCTCGTCCGTTCGTCACCTGCGCGTTGGCGACCGTGTCTGCACACTTCAGCGCCGCTCGGTTTGCGGCTATTGCAGGGAGTGCCGGGATGGGTTCGAAGTGAATTGCACGAACAGGGAGTTCATGGGCGACGCGGGTTTGAACGGCGGCTACGCTGAGCAGGTTGCGGTGAGTGAAAATTGTGTCGCGGTCGTGCCCGACTCTATCCCGCTGGACCAGGCCGCGATCGTGGCGTGCGCGATCGGCACCGCGCTGAATGCAATTCGAGACGTGGCCAAACTGCGGCTTGGCGAAAACATCCTGATTACAGGCGCAAGCGGTGGCCAGGGCGCCCACGGGGTGCAGATCGCGCGGGCGAGCGGCGCGCATGTCATCGCTGTGGTGTCGACGCAAGCCAAGGCGGCCGCGGTGCGCGAACTGGGCGCTCATGAAGTGATTGTTTCGCCACATGGAGAAGACTTCTCTCCAAGCGTGCGAGCGGTCACCGGCGACCGCGGCGTTGACGTTGTTATCGACAATGTAGGCGCCGCGATTTTTGATCCGGTGCGCCGCAGCATGGCGAAGCACGGTCGCTGGATCATGGTCGGGGCACTGTCGGGAGAAACTGCGCCCTTCAATACCGCGCAAATGTTTCTGCACGACATTTCGCTGCTTAGCGCCGTCAGTTGTTCCCGACGTCAACTTGAGGATGCACTGACGCTGGTTGAGCGCGGACTCGTCCGTCCGCTGGTGAGCGCCACGCTGCCACTTTCTCTGGCAGGTCGCGCTCACGCGGATCTCGAGCGCTCCGGCGTCATGGGACGCATCATTCTGAAACCCTGACGAACGAATGGCATGAGGAGCCGCGCACACAGCGCTTTTCACACACAATATACGAGACATTCATGCAATCCAATTCTTTACCGGGCGCCGAAAATCCGCTTGCGGATATCGCATACGGCAAGATCACCCGGCGCGTGGCGCCTGTGCTTTTCATGTGCGCGTTGATGAATTACATGGACCGCCTCAATGTAGGCTACGCGCAGCTTCAAATGAAGGAGATGCTGCACTTCAGCGATGCGATCTATGGACTCGGCGCGGCCATATTCTTCATCGGTTACTTTGTGTTCGAAGTCCCGAGCAACCTGCTATTACCGAAGGTCGGCGCGCGAAGTACGCTGTTTCGGATAATGTTCCTGTGGGGACTCGCTTCGACCAGCACCATGTTCGTCAGGACGCCCACGCAGTACTACGTCGTGCGTTTCCTGCTGGGGGTATTCGAAGCCGGGTTTTACCCAGGAGTGCTCCTTTACCTAACGTACTGGTTCCCACCAGCCCGGCAAGCGCGGATGGTTTCATTCGTCTTCGTCGCGGGCGTTGTTGCCGGCGTAGTGGCAGGAGGCGTGTCGGGATGGATTTTGCAGAACATGAACGGCGTGAACGGCTGGCAAGGATGGCAGTGGATGTTTCTGCTCGAAGGTATCCCGAGTTGCGTCCTCGCAATCGTTACCTATGTGTGCCTGAGCGAACGGCCCGCGAACGCGTCCTGGTTGAGCGAACAGGAAAAGGAGCTTGTGTCGCGCGATATCGCCGCCGCAGTCGCGCTGCGGAGCGCGGCGCGCTCGCACCCCGCGCGTCAGCCGTTCTTCGACCCGATGGTCTACTTGTTGTCGTTTGCGCTGTTTGCCGTGCTTTGCGGTCTCTACGCGCTGATCTTCTGGCTTCCTACCGTGATTCACGGCTTGGGCGTCTCGAACATGCAGCATATCGGACTGTATTCGATGATCCCGAGCGCGGTCGGCGCCGTCGCGATGATTCTTTACGGCAAGCATTCCGATCTCCACGTGGAGCGCAGATGGCACTTCGCCCTGGCCGCTGTCGCTGCTGCATTCGGTCTCTGCGTTTCGACGATGACGAGCCACAGCCTGGGGCTTTCGCTGGCGCTGTTCGCGTTGGCGAACGCGGGGATCAGTGGTGCATTGCCGGTGTTTTGGGCGATGTCCTACAGCCAGTTGTCAGCACGCGAAAGCGTGGCGGGAATTGCGATCATCACCAGTCTATCCAATCTGGCCGGCGTTTTCAGCCCGTACGCGCTGGGACTTATCAAGACCGCGACCGGTAGCCTCGCGAACGGGCTTTACGTGATCTCGGGGCTGCTCATTGTGGCAGTTCTGTTTGTGTTGCTGGGCGTGCCCGCGATCCCGAGTTCAAGGGATGCCACGGACGGAGCAAAGTTACCGAGCGCATGAGACGCGCGCCGATTGTCGGCTGTCATCAAACTAATATAAAGATATCGTCGCTGATATACGGATCCGGCATGACAGATTTGCTTCCGGCGACCGACACAGAGATGCTCGATCCCGACTTGCTCGCGACTTTTTGCCTGGTCGCTGAAACCAAGAACTTTTCACGTGCCGCGTTGCGCATGGGTATTGCGCAACCGGTTGTCACGCGCAAGGTGAAACGGCTGGAGGAGGTGCTGGGAACCCCGCTTTTCACCCGCACCAACCGGGGCTGTGAATTGACGCAGTCCGGAGAGTTGCTGGCGTCCCGGGCAATGGGAATCCTGCATCAGCTCGAGCAGTTGAAGCAGGAAGTAAGGCACTCGGGCCAGGTCGTGGCCGGGACGATAACGCTCGGCATGACGCACGTCGCCGGCACGCTGCTGGCGCCTCACCTTCTTCCCGCGGTAGCAGCGCAATGGCCCAATCTTCGGGTAAGTCTGGTGGAGGGCGTGAGCCACGTCCTGAGCCGGCTCGCGCGCGACCGCGAACTGTCGCTCGCTATTCTTTATGACCCTCCGGTGGACGCCGATCTGATTCTCACGCCCTTGCTGATGGACCGGCTTTATCTCGTCGGCGCTCCGGGCCCGGCATGGCAGGAATTGAAGCGGCCGGGCGTAAGAAGCATCGCAACGTTGCCGCTCGTGCTGCCCAGCGCTGGGCAGACCGTGCGCGTCCTGCTGCAGGACGCATTCTCCGAAATCGGCGCGCCGCTCGTCCCGGCATATGAGGCCAACAGCATTACGCTCCTGAAGGCGATGGTGGCGCAAGGGCTGGGCTATACCGTCCTGACACTCGGCGCCGTGGCGGATGAGGTGGCGTCGGGCAAGCTGATGGCCGTTCCGCTGGCCCAGCAGGGCATGTCGATCGCGCTCACTCTGGCGTCTACGCGAGAACACAGTCGCTTACGCACCGTGCAGTTGATGTCAGAGTTGATTGCCACTGAAATCAGGCGGCTTGCCAAGTCTGGCGCATGGCCTGGAAGTCCTCATGTGATGCGTGGGTGACAACGGTCGCACGGGCGTTCGCGCCGGCTTGAACGGGTATCTCCTGAACGTATGGCAGTCATGTTTTTCCGCCGCTAGCGAAATTGCAAGGTAATCCTTATAGTTGTTTTGACTGGGGAGAACGTTTCACCCCCCAACCAAGGAGACAAAATTATGAGCTATCTTCCCACGGGCATGCCTGTTCCCGAGCCTGGGCCGGAAGACGCGCCTTTCTGGCAGGCGTGTCAGGATCAACAGCTGAAGATCAGGTTTTGCGACAACTGCTCGCGCCACTTCCATCCCCCGTTGCCCAGTTGTCCTCGCTGCGGCTCGATGCACGTCAGCTGGAGGGAACTCAGCGGGAACGGCACGATCTTCACCTATTCCGTTGGCTATCATGCCGTTCACCCGGCCCTCAAGGGACATCCCCCGTACAACGTGTCCGTAGTACTGCTGGACGATGCCGATGACGTCAGGCTTGTCACCAATATCGTAGACGTGCCCCCGGATGAATTATCCATTGGCATGCCGGTTACCGTATGTTGGGAAGACGCCGGCAACGGAACACTGTTGCCGCGCTTCAGGCGGACGACTTCGGACGTCGGCGGGTCAGGGAGCGCCGCATGACATTTCCAATGACCGACTGGCCACGCAAGCTACAGCCCTGCATTGTTGGCGTGGGGGAGACCGCTTATGCGAAGCGCGGTGGTCTTGACGACCGGACAGAGCTGTCGCTGTGTCTCGAAGCCATCAACGCGGCGGCCACCAATGCCGGCATTAGCGCGAGCGAGATCGAAGGCTTTGCATCGTTTGGATTCGAACGGCACGAACCCGCTGTCGTGCAGGCCGCGCTCGCAGCGCCGTTGCTGCGCTACGCGTCGATTGTGTGGGGCGGCGGCGGCGGCGGATGTTCGGGCGCCGTCATGCTCGCGGCCATGGCGGTTGCTACCGGGCAGTGCCGCTATGCCGTGGTGTATCGATCGATTTGTCAGGGGCAATACGAGCGCTATGGTCAGTATCGCGCCCGGCCGTTGTGGGGTGGATTCGTCGCACCCTATGGCCTGATGTCACCGGGCATGATGGTGGCGCTCACCTACCGGCGGTTCATGATGGAATGCGGGACGTCGTCCGAGCATCTAGCTGACATTGCGATGACCCTGCGTGCCAACGCCCAGGCTAACCCACGGGCGGTCATGCGCGGCCGGCCGCTCAACCGGGAAGAGTACTTTGCATCGAGGATGGTCGCCGATCCGTTCCGGCTCTACGACTGCTGCCTTGAAACCGACGGGGCCTGCGCGGTCATTGTCACCACGGCGGACCTGGCCGACCGTCTGCAGGTTCCCGCCGTGCCTATCCTGGGGGCGGCGCAAGCCAGCGGCCCGAGGTGGACACTGGGCCCCATGGGTTCGCATAACATGCCCATCGAAGACTATGCCACGACCAACTCCAAGGAAGTCGCCAAGGCGATCTACGCGCAGTCCGGTCTTGCGCCTGGCGATATCGATGTTGCTCAGATTTACGATGCATTCACCGGCCTGATCCCGATGGGGCTGACTGACTACGGCCTTTGTGAACGCAGCGAAGTGGCTTCGTTCATCGAGTCCGGCGCGTTGAAGCAAGGTGGCCGACTGCCGATTAACACGGCGGGGGGATTGCACTCGGAGGCCTATCTGCATGGGCTGAATCTGGTGATAGAAGCAACGCGCCAGGCACGAGGCGACGCAATTCTGCAGGTTCCCGGTGTCCGGCACAGCCTTGTCACGAGTGGCGGGGGCACGGGGCACAAGAGCGCCCTGATTCTTGGTCAGCCTAACTAATCAACGAAATGCGGCCGCGTCAGGCGATTCCAAGCCGCGCTCGGCGTCGCTTCGCACCCGAACGAAAGGACATCAATCATGGCTGAGGCCGTTCTGAGCGTCGATGCAGAGGTTGCCTTCAAGATGCGCATGGATCTGGGAGAGGGCCCGCTCTGGGACGCCTCGGTACAAGCGCTTTACTGGACCGATCTTGTCAACAGGAAGCTATATAAGGGCGATCCAATCTCCGGAAGATCGGTCGAAAGAGACCTGCCTTACCGGGCATCACGCGTCACGCCCTGCCGCAACGGACAGATGCTGTTCTCCTTTACGCGAGGGCCCGCCATAGGTTCCTACGACGGCGATGTCTTCGCGCCGCTGGCCACCGATTTCGAGATACCGAAGGAGGTGCGGGTCAACGATGGCGCGTGCGACGCGAGCGGCCGCTTCTGGACCGCGACCTATGACCCGACGCTGAGCGCGGCGATCGGCTGCATCTACTGCGTTGAGAACGGACGCGTCTCGACCAAGGCGACCGACATCACGCTGGCGAACGGCATCCGCTTCAGCCCTGACAACAAGACGATGTATTTCGTCGAGTCGCTGCCCGGCCGTCTGTGGGCCTACGAATTCGATCTGGCCGAAGCCCGCCTGGGCGGCCGTACGCTCCTCGTGGACTACGAAGGCACGGGCGTGAAGCCGGACGGCTGCACGATCGATACCGACGGCTGCGTCTGGGTCGCCGAAGTCAACCGTAGCCGGATTGCACGGTACACGCCGGCGGGAAAGCTGGATCAGGCGGTTCGCGTGCCGGCGCTCAAACCAACGTCGGTGTGCTTCGGCGGCGTAGCCAACGACGTCCTCTTCATCACGACGCGCTGTACCGGCGATGAAGACAACCCCCTCGCAGGTTCCGTGTTTGCCGCACGCGTACCGGCGACGGGCCTGACCGAACACCCCTACGGAAACGCTTGAGAAATGGAAACGTCGTCCCTCGCCGGCTCCGGGCTTCGGCCCGGCCGTGAAATACAACCCGCAGTTGCCATGAACACAATACCGACGTTGTCGTTTGACGAGATCAATGGTCTCGCCCATTCCGTCTCTTCCGACCTCCGTCATCTGTTCGACCAGGCGGCGCAGGCCGTGACAAGCGTGTGCGCCGCAGATGGAAGACTAGACCCGGCACGACTCGATGCGCATCAATACGTCTGTTATGAACTCGCGCTAGCCGCCGCCGAATTATTGGCTGCCGAGAATGCGCTGTTGGACGTGGCCAATTGTTCGCCGCTCGATCGCGCGCTGGCATTTGCTTTCTTATCGGATACGGCTAGTGTGGTGCTGCAAAAACTCGAGGTGATCTTTTTTGAGCTCGACGTCAACAGCGCTGCGCTACAGGCGCTGGCGGCAAATGCGACGCTCGCGTCGCTGCGGCGCGCGTCGGCCAGCAATGCTGCATTGACGATGATCGGCCGAGCCGTTGCCGAAGCCGATGGCGACTGCGGCGCGGTTACGCTCGACGACTCGACTGAAATGGCGCAGGCCGCGTTTCGCCGGTTTGCGGCGGAGGTGGTTGCACCCCAGGCCGAGAAGATCCACAGGCACGACCTGACCGTACCCGAAGCACTGCTTCAACCACTGCGCGAAATGGGCGTCTTCGGCTTGTCAATACCAGAGACCTACGGCGGCAGCGCGCAAGGCGAGGGCGCGGGAGACGCGCTGATGATGATCGCTATAACAGAAGCGCTGTCCGCTGCATCGCTCGCGGCAGCAGGCAGTCTCATTACGCGGCCTGAAATCCTGGCGCGCGCGCTGTTGAGCGGAGGGACCGAACGCCAGAAAGCGCATTGGCTGCCGAAAATAGCAGTGGGCGAACCGCTGTGCGCGATAGCGATCACCGAGCCGGATTTCGGCTCGGACGTGGCTAGCCTGAGCCTGAGAGCCACGCCCACGAGCGGCGGCTGGCTGTTAAACGGTGCCAAGACGTGGTGCACGTTTGCCGGCAAGGCCGGGCTGCTGATGGTCGTGGCGCGCACGAGTGCCGAGCGCGCGGCGGCGCATCGCGGACTGAGCATCATGCTGGTGGAGAAGCCTTCGTCGGACGGACACGAATTCGACTTCGTCCAGGAGGGCGGCGGCCGGATTCAGGGCCGCGCGATCCCGACTATTGGCTATCGCGGGATGCATTCGTTTGATCTCGCGTTCGAGGAGTTCTTCGTGCCCGACAGCCATGTGATTGGGGAGGAGGGCGGGGTAGGAAAGGGCTTCTATCTGACGATGGCCGGCATGGTCGGCGGTCGCATGCAGACCGCCGCGCGCGCAGTAGGCGTGATGCACGCGGCGTTGGGCGCAGCTGCGCGCTACGCCGGCGACCGCCGTGTATTCGGCCACGCGTTGATCGACTACCCGCTTACGCAGGTGAAAATCGCGCGCATGGCGGCGCGCTTTGCAGCGTGCCGGCGCCTGACTTATGCGGTCGGTCGGAGACTGGAGTCCGGAGCGGGTCGAATGGAGGCGAGTCTTGTGAAGCTGCTCACATGCCGCTCGGCCGAGATAGTGACGCGGGATGCAATGCAGATACACGGCGGGATGGGTTACGCAGAGGAAAGCGCGGTCAGCCGATATTTCGTCGATGCGCGGGTCCTGTCGATCTTCGAAGGAGCCGAGGAGACGCTGGCGCTGAAGGTTATCGCGAGAAACTTGCTGGAACAGAAACTTGGGCTGCTCCATGACTGAGCGCAGGGGGATCCTGGCGGGCTTGCGCATGGTCGAGGCTTCCGCGTTTGTCGCAGCGCCTTTGGGCGGCATGACGCTCGCGCAGATGGGTGCCGATGTCATTCGCATCGACCCGCTTGGAGGCGGCCTCGACTACCGGCGATGGCCGGTCACGGATGACAACGTAAGTCTCTTCTGGTGCGGGTTGAACAAGGGCAAGCGCTCAGTGACGATCGACTTGTCAGGACCTGAGGGGCGTGAACTGGCATCGGCGCTGATCGCGGCACCCGGTGACGCTGGGGGAATCTTGCTGACCAACTTTCCGCCACGAGGTTGCTTCGACTACGACGCGTTGCGCGCGATGCGTCCCGATCTCATCCAGCTAACAATCTCCGGCGATCGCGAAGGGGGTTCCGCAGTCGACTACACGGTGAATCCACGCGTCGGCATGCCGTCTTTAACTGGGGATGCTAGTGCCGAGCGCGTCGTGAATCATGTGCTCCCCGCGTGGGATCTCGTTACCGGTCACATGGCAGCGGTCGGCGTGCTCGCGGCCGAGCGGCATCGGCGAATGACAGGCGAAGGGCAACACATACGGCTTGCGCTGGAAGACATGGCGTTAGCTGTCATGGGGCATCTCGGTTTTATCGCCGAGGCGCAACTGGGCACCAAGCGCGCGCGCACCGGCAATGACCTCTATGGCGCGTTTGGCCGTGACTTCGTGTGCGCGGATGGAGTCCGCGTCATGGTCGTGGCGCTGACCGGAAAGCAGTGGAAAGCGCTCTGTCGCGCGACGGAGCTTCAGCCGGCTATCGCCCAACTGGCGGCGAACACGGGACTAGATCTCGACAGGGAAGGCAACCGCTTCATCGCCCGGGCGGCGATCGCCGGGTTGATCGAACCGTGGATATCCGCGCGTGCCTTTGCATATGTTGCCGACACGTTCAAGGCCCACGGCGTCTGTTGGGGAAAGTACCAGACAGTGTCGCAACTGGTGCTTGACGACCCTGCTTGCTCAACCGCGAACCCGCTTTTTTCACACGTCGATCAACCCGGTGTCGGACGCGTCCTCGCACCGGGGTCCCCGCTGAATTTTTCCGCGTTCGAGCGGTTGTCCGCAAGCGCGGCACCGCTTCTCGGCCAGCATACCGAGGAGGTGCTGGCGTCCGTGCTTGGTTTGAGCGGCGCGGCGCTTGGACGGTTGGTCGATAAAGGCGTGGTCGGTCGTCTGGTCGACGCCGCATAGGGGATACGATGCGCGATGACATGCTTCCAGACCTGACGCCGTATCTGCGCAGCGGAGACACCGTCCTGTGGGGGC
Organism: Burkholderia sp. S171; assembly: GCF_009766085.1. GTDB lineage: Bacteria > Pseudomonadota > Gammaproteobacteria > Burkholderiales > Burkholderiaceae > Caballeronia. Next base: position 58,295 of record NZ_LMUF01000038.1, read on the forward strand.
AAGCCACGGCCGAGCCGCTCACGCTAACACGCGCGCTGGTCGAGCAGCGGTATCGCATAGGGCGGCTGCGGCTCATCCTTGGCATTGGTCTCGGCCAGACGCTCAAGCCCGAACACGCGGACAGCTTCGACTTTGTCAGCTACTGTGGCACGGGCGCGAATCGCGCTCTTTCGCGCGCGGGATTGCTCGATATCCTGCCTTGTTCCTATTCGCAGCTGGCCCGCTGGCTGCGCGACGGCGCGCTGAAAATCGACGTGGTATTCGTGCAGGTGTCTCCACCCGACCACGAAGGGCGTCACAGCCTTGGCCTGGCGAACGACCTGCTGCCAGGCGCGCTGGACAGTGCGCGGGTCGTGATCGCGGAAATGAATCCGGACGTGCCCTGGACGTACGGCGCGCGGACGTTACGCTCGGTGGATGTCGACCTGATGGTGCCGGCAAGGTCTGGCCCGCTGGAACATCGGCTGGATCGCCCGTCGGATACGGATATGAAGATCGCCGGTCATGTCGCCTCTCTGATCGACGACGGCGCGACTTTGCAAGTGGGCCTGGGAAGCGTCCCGGACGCGGTCCTCGGCCTGCTGACAGCGCGGCGCGATCTGGGGATACATTCGGGCGTTATTGGCGACGGTTTGGTGGATCTGGCGGAAAGTGGCGCGCTGACGAACGCCCGGAAGAGCATTGATCCCGGCAGCAGCGTTGCGGGCGTCCTGATGGGAAGCCAGCGTCTGTTCCGCTTCGCGCACTGCAACCGGGCCCTGCAATTGCGCGGCTCCGAGTACACACACGGCGCATCGGTACTGAGTCACATAGATCACTTTGTTGCGATCAATTCTGCGATAGAAGTGGACCTGACCGGCCAGGTCAATGCCGAAGTGGCCGGCGGTACCTATCTTGGCGCGGTAGGCGGCGCGCCGGACTTCTTGCGCGCCGCGCAGCTGAGTCGGGGTGGCTTGCCGGTCATCGCGTTGCCAGCCACGGCAGGCGAGCGCAGCCGCATTGTCGCGGCGTTGTCCGGCCCCACCACTACCCCACGGTGCGACGCGGGAGTCATGATAACCGAGCACGGCATTGCCGATCTACGGGGCCTGAGCCTCAAGGGCAGGGTCCGCCGAATGATAGACATTGCCGCGCCGGAACACAGGGAACGACTGGAACGCGAGGCATGTCTATGAATTCCCCATCGATACGACGACCTTGCCGAAGAACATTCGCTGCTCGTAGAATCGTAGTGCATCGGCTGCGTGTTTGAACGGAAAAATGCGGTCAACTACCGGTCTGACGCGCGTGTATTCAAGCGCGCGGATCAGGTCCTCGAGCGCCGCCCGGTTGCCCGCTGAGCTGCGACGAATTAATGCTGCACTCCGGAATAATTCCTGGAAATCCACCTCGGGGCTGGAGCCGTCGAGGAAGCCGATCAGCACAACCTCGCCACCGGCGGCCACCGCCCTGATCGATTGCGGAAGTGTTCCCGAACCGCCTACTTCCACAACACGGTCTACACCCCTTCCTTGCATGAGCTCGCGCGCCTTCTCGCCCCAACGGGGGTGGTCCAGGTAATTGATGACCTCGTCCGCGCCGAGTGTTAGTAGTTTTTCGGCCTTGCTGGCGCTGGATGTGGTGGCGATCACGCGCGCCCCCAACATCTTGGCGAACTGCACGGCAAAGATCGAAACGCCACCCGTTCCTTGCGTCAACACTGTGCAGCCGGCGCGAATCGGCGCACCGTCCGTCAGTGCGGACCATGCGGTGAGGGCGGCGCACGGAAGCGTCGAAGCCTCCTCGAACGAAAGATGAGATGGACATGGGACCAGTGCTTCCTGATTTACGGTCTTGTATTCCACAAGCCAGCCGTCCCGAGCCGATCCATAGCTATCCTTCGATAAGGTCGAAGGAGGCGCTCCGGCGTACCAACGGGGATGAAACGAGTTGATGACTCGTGCCCCGACGCTGAACCGGTCGACGTCCGCGCCCACTGCGACGACCTCTCCTGCCGCGTCGCTGACCGGAATCAATCCCGCGCGCTGCCCTCGAGGGTAGGAACCTTTGATCATCGCCAGATCACGGTAGTTCAACGATACCGCGCGCACGCGAATAAGTACCTCTGAGCGTTGCGGCTGTAGCATCGGTTCATCATGAAGCGTCAGATGCTCGATAGCGCCACCGTTGATAAAACGATACGCCTTCATGCTTGCTCCATGTTCACGGCGTATCCGAAAAGATGATCGAACTGCACAGCGGCGATGCGCACATGTAGTGAACATTGTGGGCATTTTTAACTTGCCGCGCGCCAGCCGATTGCCTTACCTGACGCACGCTTTCCGCTATCAAGCCCCACCCCTGCATGTAGCTTTCCGAAAGATGTCCGCCATTGGTATTGGCAGGGTAACGGCCGCCCAGCGCAAGATGCCCTTCGGCCACCCAGGCGCCCGACTCACCCGGCTCGCAGTAGCCGAAACCTTCAAGCGAAAACAACACGGTAGGACTGAAGTTGTCATAGATCATCAGCGCGTCCATGTCGTCGCGCGAGAGACCTGCCATCGAATAGACCGACTCGCCCACCGCCTGCATCGGTGCCCGCCAATAATCTGCAGGAGGAAACCCGGACCCGACCATTTTGGTTTGCGTACCAATCCCGCGCACATAGACCGGAGGATGCGGCTGATCTCCTGCGGTCTCTGCGTTAGAAAGAATGACTGCGACGCCACCGTCGTTGATCAGGCAGTAATCGAACAAACGCAGCGGCTCTGCGATAAACCGCGAGTTCTGATGATCCGCCACGCTGATTGGCTTTTGCATGACCGCGTTCGGATTGAGCGATGCGTGTCGTCGGAATGTCACCGCAATGTTGGCCAGCGCAAGCGGGTCCGTTCCGTACTCATGCGCATGCTGGGCGAACATCATGGCGTGCACCGCGCCCGGCGAGGTCATCCCGTAGGCCCGCCAGATACCTGCATTACCGCTCCCGTAACCGTCGGCCTTACCGCCGTACTTCGCGCCGGCCGAGCGACCGTCGTTGCCGTACACGATAGCCACGGTGCGCGCCGCACCAGATGCTATTAGCGAGGCGCCGAGTTGCATTGCAACGCCGGTCATGCGTCCTTGTCCCTGCAAAGCAAATGCAAGGTTCGGGTCGACGCCGTAGCCTTCAGAGAACTGCTGATAGTCGGGAATACGGACAACAATCAGCGCATCGATATCACTCCGATCGATGCGCGCGTCGGAAAGCGCTTCTGTGAGCGCTTTCGTGCCAAGCGAATAAGCGTCCTCGTCGGGCAGCACGCCAAACCTCGTAGCGCCGATACCCGTCACTATCGCCTTGCTGCGCATTTTTTCAGCCATGCGGCACCTTGGCTTCAAGGGTGGCTGAGACACTACCCGCGAGGTTGCGGCGGTCCCAATGTGACGGAGGCAGGCCAGCGTCCATGATGCGAAATTTCTCTATCTTGCCCGAGGCGGTCTTCGGCAGGCTAGCCTGGTACTCGATATAACGCGGCAGCATGAACTTGGGCAGTCGCGAATCGAGCCACTCGGCCAGCCCGGCTTCGGCCAGCGTCGCCTGCTCCTGAATCACGACAACCAGTCTGATATCGTCTTCGCCGTCGCCCGCCGGGTGCGCGACGACCGCGCATTCGACTACTGCTGGATGCTGCATGACAATTCCTTCAAGTTCGTACGACGATACGTTCTCGCCGCGACAGCGAATACGCTCCTTCTTTCGGCCATCGAAATAAAAATAGCCTTCTTCATCCTGGCGCATGTAGTCACCGCTGTGAAACCACAGGTTGCGCATGGCACCCAGCGTTTCGGCGGGCTTGTTCAGGTAGCCCTTCATCATCAGCGAGGGCATTTTTGGACGCATGACCAGTTCGCCGATTTCGCCCGCCGGCACATCGCGGTCGAGTTCATCCACCACGCGCACTTCCCAGTCCGGCGCGGCCCGTCCCGATGAACCTTCGCGCCGCTCAGGATGTGGACTGTAGACGGTCAGGCCCAACTCAGTCATCCCATGCGCCTCGACCAGACGAACCCCGAAACGCTCTTCAAACTCGCGGTCGTGATGAGCGTTGAACATGACGCGCAGACTATGCGCGCGGTCAAGGGGCGACGGTGGCAAGGCCTTGAGTGTCGGTGGAATGGTAAAGATAGTGACGCCAACCGTCGCGCGGGCCTCGGTTACTTCCTGCCAGAAGCGCGAGCCACTGAACCGCGGCGCCAAATGCACATGTGCTCCGAGCAGCAGCGCCGGAATCGTGCCCATCGTGCGGGACATGCCATGAAAGAGCGGCAACGGCGCATAGATGATGTCGTCGCGACCTATTCCGGCTGCGTCGATGCAGGTCAGTGACGTATGGACCGTTTGTGCGTAAGGAACAATGACACCCTTGGACGGACCCGTTGTGCCCGAGGTGTAGGGGATGATATGAACGTCGTCGAAATGCGCGGGGTCGCACACTATGCCGGTTGCTTGGCCTGCATCGACAAGTTCTGCATACGATGTGATGCATTTTATGTCGAGGTCCGGATGGGAAACGGGGCCGCCACCGACCACAGCTAGAACGTCGACTTTAGCCATCGGTTCCGGTCCCAAGCCTATCAGGTTGGCAACTAGATCCGCGTCCGCAAGGATTGCCCGCGCGCCGTTGTCCCGCAGGATATAAGCGAGTGTGTCACCCTTTAGAGCCGTGTTGACCGGAACGATAATGGCGTTCAAAAACGTCAGCGCCCAGTAAGCGACCATGAATTCAGGGCGGTTGTTCATCAGAAGGACGACAGGATCCTGACGACCGATGCCCACTTTCTTCAGGCCCTTTGCGAGCGCCTGCGACTCGGCAAAGAATTCCGCGTAGGTCCACTGGCTTTGCTGGAAACTTAGGTACGGGCGTTCTGCGTCGATCTCGACGCGCTCGATAATCAACTGGCCGAAAACCCGCTTCTCCAGCGGGATGCTCAATGCGCTCACAATGTCTCCTTGTTTGGATATTAGCTAGTCGTGCTTTGGGATAAACCGATGTTCGGGAAGGCCTTGCGCGTCTACCTGGTAAGCGAGCAAAGCGCCGGCGGCGGCTTCATTGGCAAAGGCGGGCTTGTCCGGCGGGTAGCGCGAACTGGTGACGAACAGCGTTTTCAGATCCGGGCCTCCAAAGGTGCAATGGGTTGGATGAGAAACGGGAAGTTCCAGTACGTCTACCAGCCGTCCGTCGGGTGAATATCGGTCTATTCGGCCACCCCCCACGCGCGCGCTCCACAAACAGCCCTCGCCGTCGACGGTACAACCGTCTGGTCGCCCCGCGTCGCCATCCAGTCGCGCGAAGACGTGGCGTTTCCCGAGACGGTCGCCGCTCGTGGTGTCACCCGCGGACAGTTCGTATCGGTAAAGAGTCCGTTCGAAGGTGTCGGAGAAATAGAGCGAGTCATTTTCGGGACTGAAGCACACGCCGTTGCCTAATATGGCGTGGGTTGGCGAGACGGCCGTGTTCAGCCTGGAATCAACACGAACGAGCGAGCCTATGTTGCTCTTGAGCGCCCGGTCCATTGTGCTGATCCAAATATGTCCGCGGTGATCGCATCGTCCGTCGTTGAAACGCTCGTTAGTGGAGGGCGGTAACACGAGCGGAAGGGCGGAGAGATCGCCGCTCGTCGTGTCCATGAAGGCGAGCGATCCGCGCATAGCGACAAGCAGGGACCCTGTTTCGTTGATGAAAATGGAAGCGGGTGGCTTCGGCAGGGTGAACCGGCGAGTCATCTGGCTGGCCATGTCCCAGCGCAAAACGGCGAGTCCGATTACGTCGATCCAATACAGCGCCGACTCTGCTGCGCACCAGAGCGGACTCTCTCCAAGAACGCATTTTTGCGTGGATATCTCAACGACCTTCGAACGCAGTTTCATAACGAGCCCTTGCAGCAATTCAACTCATGTTAGGCATCGAAAGGACATAGCACAACGCACAAGCGAGGCATATAATTAATAACTAAAAGTATGAGAAGCAGGAGACATGAATGGACGAGTTTGACGTGCGATCAATTCGCTATTTCCTGGCAGTCGCACACCACGGAAGTTATTCGGAAGCAGCCTTTCATCTGCAGATCACGCAGCCTGCGGTAAGTCGGCAAATCCTTCTGATGGAACGCGCTCTCAACGTTAGATTGTTTAGGCGGGACGGCCGCAGGTCGCTCCTCACCGAGGCAGGACAAACCCTGCGCGCGCAAGGGCAAAAGATCGTGGACCAGATGGACGCGCTCAAGCACGCTGTTGGGCCCTCCGTGCAGGAGCCGAGCGGGCGTCTCAATGTCGGCATTCCGATCACTACAGCCGAATATCTGATGCCGGGCGTGGTACAGCGCTATATGGAAAAGTATCCGCGCGTGTCGCTGCATCTGGTTCAGAGTTATGGTTCGGACTTGTGCAACCAGTTGGTGGCCGGGAAGCTCGACCTTGCTTTGATATATGGCAATCCGAGACTTCCCGAAGTGGAGTTGAAAGGGCTGATCGACCTGGAAATGGGGGTTATCGGCGCGGCGGACTGTCAGTGTCCGGAAGTCATGTCAAACGATGGCGCGAGGAGTATTACTCTCGAGCAAGCCGCTATGCTTCCGTTGATCCTGCCGGGAGAAAACCAGGAACTGCGGCGCTTTATCGAAGAGGCCTGTTTGCGTCAGGGCGTGGCGCCGAACGTGGTCATGGAAGTCGACGGTATCACGCTGGCAAAAGCGCTGGTCAGCAAGGGCATGGGCTATATGTTTCTGGGCTATAACGGCGTTCACGACGATGTACAGCGAGGGGTCCTCCGCTATATCCCCATCTCCCAACCTGCCTTGCCTTGGCGGCTCAGCGTGGCAGTGCGCTCGCTAAAGCAGGAAACGCTTGCCGCGCGTGCAATGACAACTGAAATATCCGATGCAATAGTGCGGGGCGTGAGCGACCATACGTGGACGGGCACGCTGTTGCCTTCGGGCTGATCAAACCGGCGCTTGAGGCCACCAGGGTGCGATGTCAGGGCGGAGTTGCCCGGGTAGGCGTTCAGCCCGTGATGAGCGAGACAACGTCGTGATCGAACGCGATGGCAAAGCGTCAAGCACATTGCCTAGGTTGACTGAAAACGTGGACTCGAATGCGGCGGAGAAACGCCTTGCATCGCCCATGCCGGACATCCGAAGAGTCGGGTCGCGTAAGGCGCGCTCGTGAAGCAGGCCCAGCAGCGCGCGCATCAGTCGCTGTTTTAGAACGATGCCGTTGAAGCTCTCGCACTGTGCGAAGAGCAGCGCACGCAGTTTTGACTGCGTGCATCCGAGTCTCGTTGCGACTTCGCCGCAAGTCCATTCATATTCCGGTGCGCAGAAGATATGACGCTTGATCGCGTGAACCAGCGTCCCGCTTTCGCGTTGCACGGGCTTTGCGTCTGTTATGGCGGTGATGGTCGTTAAGTCGATTTCCCATGTTGCCGATGCACCGCCTTGATTGTCGGGTTCGGCGACATAGTCGAATTGTACGAAAGAGGGAATCCTCAGTATATCGCGACTGCTGGCGCGCTCCAGCCGCCGGTCGTATCTGAAGGAATGCGTGCCTCCTTCAACGCAGCACGTCATGTCGAACGGAAGCGCAATTTCGCACAAACGCAGCGGTTTAGAAATACAGATACGAATCAGCATGAGCGTTATAGTCGACCAGGAGAGCGGATGAGACTTGTCGAACCCGGGAGGCTTGCTCGCCTATCAAGCCGTTGACGCGATTCGCTTGGCTTTTAGCATGACGGGCAGGTCGACCATCTTGCCGTCAACAGCCACTGCTGCGCCCATGCTTTTGTCCACTGCGGCGAGCACGCGCTGCGCCCACGCCAGCTCTGCGTCGCTCCACGAATATGCACGATGCACAGCGCCAATCTGCGCTGGGTGTATGCAAAGCTTGGCGCCGAAGCCAAAGCGCCGTGCGCGCCGGCTCTCGGCTTCGATCACGTCCTCTTCCATAATGTGGGTAGAGACACCATCGACGGGCGGCGCAATATCGGCCAGTCGCGATGCGGCCACGATTTGAGACCGGAAGAAATCGAGCTCTTCGGCGTCTCCGTCGATGCCAAGATCGATCTGAAAATCAAGGGTCCCGAACGCAATTCGGCTCACATGTCGCGCATCGCACAGTTCCCGAAGATTCCCGAATCCGCGCGCCGTCTCGATCATTGGCACGATCGCCAAAGCCGGGTGCGCGTGCTCTAGTACCGCCATCACCTGATCGCCGGTCTCGGCCTTAGGCAGCAGGATGCCGGCCACGCCGAGGATGCAGCTGAGCGCAGCGATGTCATCGGCAAACCACGGCGTCTGCGAGCCGTTGATTCTCACCCAAGCCGGCCGCGCGGCGTCCGCGGCCGCGAGCACGGCCGCGCGCGCGTCGGCTTTGCGGTCGGGCTGCACCGCGTCTTCGAGATCAAATATCACCGCGTGAGCGCCTGCCGCGCGAGCTTTGTCGAAGCGTTCCGGGCGGTTGCCCGGAACGAACAGGTAGGAACGCGGCAATGCGGCGCTCATGCCTCTGCCCGCATGCCGACCGATCGTACTTCGAGAACCGAGTAGCGCGCGCTGCCCAGGTAGTATGGAAATTTCATATCGATGCCTGTCAGAAGGAGCGCGGCAAACCAAGAACGTGCTCGGCCACATAAGAAAGAATGAGGTTGGTCGAAATCGGCGCGACCTGATAAAGACGTGTCTCACGGAATTTGCGTTCGACGTCGTACTCGCACGCAAAGCCATATCCGCCATGGAATTGCAAACAGGCATTGGCCGCTTCCCACGAGGCATCGGCAGCCAGGAGTTTCGCCATGTTCGCCTGCGCGCCGCAGGGTTCGCGGGCATCGAAACGCCGGGCTGCCTCGAAACGCATCAGGCTTGCCGCCTCGACGTTGATGAACGATCGCGCGATCGGGAACTGTACGCCCTGGTTCTGCCCGATGGGCCGTCCGAACACGATGCGTTCCTTGGCATAGGCACTGACCTTGTCGACGAACCAGTAGCCATCGCCGATACATTCGGCCGCGATCAGCGTGCGCTCCGCGTTGAGGCCGTCGAGGATATATCTGAAGCCCTGACCTTCTTCGCCAATCAAATTCTCGGCCGGGATCTCGAGATTATCGAAGAACAACTCATTGGTCTCGTGATTGACCATGTTGAGGATCGGCTGCACCGTCATGCCGTGCCCAATGGCGTCCCGCAGATCGACGATAAAAATCGACATCCCCTCGGACTTCCTGGTCACGTCCGCGAGCGGCGTGGTTCGCGCGAGCAGGATCATCAGGTCGGAATGCTGAATTCGCGAGATCCAAACCTTCTGGCCATTGATGACATAGCGATCGCCGCGCCGCTCGGCGGTGGTCTTGATCTTGGTTGTATCGGTTCCGGTGCTGGGTTCGGTGACGCCCATCGATTGCAGTCGAAGTTCGCCGCATGCGATCTGCGGCAGGTACCTGCGCTTTTGCTCTTCTGAACCGTGGCGCAGCAGCGTCCCCATGTTGTACATCTGTCCGTGGCAGGCGCCCGAATTGCCACCCGCCCGGTTTATCTCCTCCATGATGACCGAGGCCTCTGTCAAGCCAAGGCCTGAACCGCCGTAGTCCTGGGGAATCAGCGCGGCAAGCCAACCGGCTTTCGTTAGCGCGTCGACGAACGCTTCGGGGTAGCCACGCGCCTCGTCGATCTTGCGGAAATAATCGCCGGCAAATTGCTTGCACAGATCGCCAATTGCTTCACGAATGTCTTGAAAAGAATCTGATTGCGTAGTTTGCATTGGGAAGTGATCGAGTCGGGAAAGATCTGAAGAGATCAGGAAAGAGTGGCGGTCGCGCGCATCGTCAGATAACCCTCGTGGTCTCTTGCCCAAAGGTCGACGGTATTGCCGTCGTCGGATGGCTTGCCGCAAAGCGTAAGCGGGCAGTCCGCAAATGCCGGACGCAGTGCCTTGAAGGTGAAGCTCTGAAGCGTGGCGTGCTTGCGCTCGCGCCGAATGAGATCGACAAGCAGCGTCGCAATAAGCGGCCCGTGGACGACAAGACCTGGGTAACCTTCCTCCCGGATCACATAGGGGTGGTCGTAGTGAATGCGATGACCATTGAAAGTCAGTGCTGAATAGCGGAACAGCACGACAGCGTCGGGGATGACGGTGTTATGCCACGATTCGTCGTCCGGCGCACGTGCCGGTTGCGGCGCCGCTGCTCCGGGCTGAGGCGCCCCGCGATACACGATGTCTTGCTCTTCCTCTATCTTTAACGCGCCGCCGACCTCAACCGTGTGCCGCGCCGTGACGAATATCAAGCGCCCGGAGCGGCCCGTCTTGTCTTCGATGGCGGCTATGCTGGAGCGCCTTGTAGCGGTATCGCCGAGCTTGAGCGGCGCGTGAAAGGTGATGCGCCCGCCAGCCCACATGCGCCGCGGCAGCGGCCCCGGTGACAGCAGACCGCCTCGGCGTGGATGCCCGTCCGCTCCGATGTCCACAGCCGGTGCGGCGGACAGGAAATAAAGCCAGTGCCATAGTGGCGGAAGGTCGTCGCTCGTTCCAGCACAATCGAGCGTAGCTGCAAGCGCATTCATCGGAAAGAATGTAATGGAGTCCTCTATAATTGTTTCCTTGACGGACCGGTCGTCGAGTTCCTGAATCTGTTCAGCCACGCAATGTCTCCTGATTTCCGCACTCGTCTGTAATCTTGAACACGCATGTGGCTTTGTGTTCCCGATTGAGACTGTAAGTAATACGGCGGTTTCACGAAAAATCATAGGTTCCCACGGGCCATAATTCAATCCCGTGTCGTGGCATATGACGTATAACTGAATGTATGGGCGCTGGCCGGCAAAACGTCAGGAAGCGCTCGCTTGTTGCGCATATAGCCGCGGCGTACCTAGGGGATTTCACCAGTCAGAGTAAATGGCCTTTGTCGGAAAATTACACCGCGGGCAAGGGTGCGCGCCCGGCAGCGGGTGCAACGAGGCGCGTTATACCGATTCGGTATAACGCGATAGCTAAATCGCTCTACCGGGAGACTTGCGACGGCATATATATTGGAGTCGGGCCTTGTCATGTCGCAAAAAAAAAGCCGGTTCCACGAGATGCCTTGCAAAGCAATGAAGCTATCCGCCGCGTGATCGAGTTTGCGTTTTGAACCAACGCACCAGCATTCAAAAAATAAATGGAGACATCTTGCAACCCGCCTCATCGACTCTGACTGACCGTTCTCCTGCCGACGCGACTTATCGCAAGATTACGCTCCGCCTAATACCGCTGCTATTTATCTGCTACACCCTCAATTACATGGATCGCGTGAATATTGGCTATGCGCAGTTGCAGATGAAACATGCGCTCAATTTCAACGACGCTATCTATGGTCTGGGTGCGGGGATTTTCTTTCTTGGCTATTTCATTTTCGAGGTGCCGAGCAACCTGCTGCTCAATCGGATAGGTGCCCGCAAGACAATCTTGCGGATCATGTTCTGCTGGGGTGCGATGTCGGCAGCCACGCTATTCGTTACCACCTCTTTGCAGTTTTACATCGTGCGATTCCTGCTGGGTGTTTTCGAAGCAGGACTGTTTCCCGGGATCATCCTGTATCTCACCTACTGGTATCCGCCGGCGCGACGCGCGCGCGTAGTCTCGCTGTTCATGCTTGCGACCGTGGCGGCTGGCCTCATCGGCGGCCCCACGTCAGGCTGGATCCTGCAGAACATGAACGGCGTGAATGGCTGGGCTGGCTGGCAATGGATGTTCTTGCTGGAAGGCCTGCCGAGCAGCGCGCTGGGTATCCTGACATACCTTTACTTGTCCGATGGCCCGGCCGCCGCGCGCTGGATGAGCGACGCGGAAAAAGAGCTCGTCAGGCGTGATGTCGCGTCGGCTACGGCAGCTCAGGGGGTCCCCGAACGGGAGCGTTCGCATCACGCGTTCCTCGACCTAAAGGTGTATCTGTTGAGCTTCGTGCTGTTCTGCGTACTTTGCGGTTCTTACGCGCTCAGCTTCTGGTTGCCGACCGTGATCCACGAACTGGGCGTAACCAGCATGCAACAGGTCGGCTTGTACGCCACTATCCCGGAGATAATAGCCGCGGTCGCGACTCTTTTATATAGCCGTCATTCTGACAAACATGCGGAACGCCACTGGCACTTCGCGATCGCAGCACTGCTGGGTGCGTTGGCGTTAAGCGCCACGACCTTATTTCGCCAGGATCTCGGCATGTCGCTCGCGATGTTCGGCCTGGCGCGCGCCTGCATTGTCTCTTCGTTGCCGGTATTCTGGGCCATGTCGACGAGTCAACTGTCGGTGCGCTCAAGCGTCGCGGGCATCGCCGTCATTGCGAGTCTGTCGAATATGTCTGGTGTGTTGAGCCCGTATTTGCTGGGCCTTATCAAGAATGCAACGGGCAGTCTGGACAACGGGCTCTATGTGATTTCGATACTGATGGTGATCGCGGCAATCTGCGTTCTCCGGTTCATTAAGCGCCCCGACTTGCGCAACGCGTCGGGCCCAACCCAGCCATCGGAGGTGCAGGTTTAGGGCGCACCCGTCGGCTTCGAGTGGTTCGAACAAATAGGGCCAGTAACGACGCGTCAAACAGCTGTCTCGCGATATTTCCGAGGGGCCCATGTATCAAGTAGCAAGGGAAGGGCGGCAAGTTTCAGCATAGAGGAGCTCCATGCAATGAGGCCGATAACTTCAACAACTGGAAACTACGATGAAAATTGGGATTCTTGGCGCGGGGTTCATAGGTCGCGCGCTTGCTACGTTGGCAACAAACGCCGGTCACGAGGTCATGGTGAGCAATTCGCGCGGCCCCGAAACGCTGTCAAGCACCGTGGCAGCGATCGGCTGCCGGGCGGGTACCGCCCAGCAAGCAGCGGAATTTGGCGACGTGGTCGTGGTCGCTGTACCTCTACGCAACTATTCGGCGTTGCCGTACGCGGCGCTCAACGGCAAGATCGTCATCGATACATGCAACTACTATCCACAACGTGATGGGCACATTGGTGCGCTTGATCGGCACGACACCACGACTAGTGAACTCATCGCAGGGCAACTGCTAGGTGCGAGGGTGGTCAAGGCTTCGAACGCGATTCTGGCGAAGGATCTCGATACGGACGGCAAAGTTCCCGGCACGGCGGACCGGCGGGCTTTGCCCATGGCAGGCGACGACGAGAAGGCGAAATGCGTGGTCGCCGAACTGATGGACCAATTTGGCTTTGATACGGTCGACGTTGGCGCACTGTCGGAAGGATGGCGCTTCGAACGCGCAAAACCGTCTTACTGCATCCGTTTGACGCGCGCGGAACTCGAGCAGAAATTGGCGGAAGCCCAGCGCGATGTCGAGTTGCCACACGGTTCGTGGCGCCATTAAGCTAGTCCAGCATCGGTGATTATATAACTTTGATTCTCGGGCCGGCGTCAGAACGCCGGTTCACTAAGGCTTTGCGGCCCCCATACCGTACGGATACACAAAAATTATATTTCTTTCAGATTAATGACTGTATGAGCAAGTAGCTAGCCGACGTCCAGATCGCGTAACGGCTTAAAACAGTTTCTAACACGCGATGGTTGTTCGACTCGAAGGGTATCGTGTCGAGACCGCCGTCAACGGGGATGCGGGCTTGGCCGACGCGAAGGAGGTGCAACCAGCCCTCGTGATCGTTAACCGTTCGACGTCGCAATGGATGGAGTTGCGTTCTGCCGTCGACTTATGGGCAATACTTCCTTGCGTTGCGCCAGACAATCGCCAACCGCCGGGTGAGAGGCAGCACTGTTAAACAGGCGACGCCATCAATGATGGTTACTGCCACCTTCCCGATTGATTTTACATAATTAACATTAACAACATTTGAGCGATCGTTCTATTCAGCTTCATTTATCCATTTCCTACGCCAGCAGATGACTCGCACGACGGAGCCCAAGCCGACTGCTCCTCAAACTAAATTATCAACCTTAGTAAGCAATCTTTATCAATGAACAAAGCCGACCGGCTGGCGCGAGCTACCCGATAAACACGCCGATTGAGTCGACTCAGCTCGCGCTCAGCGCTTGGCCGCCAGAGATCAGCCATAGAGCAACACGAACTCGAGATGTCGTGCACGTTGCCGGCGCCTAGTCAGGCTCCAGTGTCTTCTCAGGCGTGAGAAAATAGGCACATCGCAGACGAAACCGATCTTTTGTGCTGCACACGGCACCGCGAGGTGGCATGCGGTGAACAGCGCGCTGCCTATCCGATTCACCTGGAGCTCCGTCATGTCCGTCAGCCAATGCGCAGCGTGCGGCGCCATCGTGCCGCAGTACGACACCGTCAATACCGTCAGCGAGGGACATGGCGACCGATTGTTGTGCACCGCCTGCTTCAACCGAGAAGTGGCTCACCACACCGATCTTGATGGTTTCGGCGAAGTCAAATTTAAACCGGTCCACCTGTCCGATGCCAGTGGAACCGTCCACGAGTACCATTTTCGAAGTCTTTTGTTTGGCGACAAACTTTCTCTGGAGGCATTCGACTCGACGAGCGAGGAAGAACCATCGGGATATCGCTTTCAGATCCTCGGCGATCCGTTATCGGATCAATTTGTTTTGCTGGGAAAGCTGATTGAAAAGATGCGCCGCTTGCTTGCGGTCTCCCACATAAAGGATGGCGATCTCGGATTGCGGATCGTCGACGAGACCGTCCGAGGCAGAATCGAATGGGACGGTGTCGAGAATTCTCGTAAGCCATGCGTCGTCATAGATGGTCGCCGCGTCGAGTGGGACGAACTCGGACGCATGCTGATGCCGTTTGAAGGTTGGCAGTTCAAGCTCGAAGTGTGCGATCCGAGTGACGAGATCTGAGTGTGGTGGCCACAATCAAGTTCGACATACTGCCGTGCTGTTTCGGCCGGTGACGCAATGCGAATCTAATTGAAGCTGAGAGCCGCGTGTGCCGATGCCGGGCCCGCTAATTGAACAACTTCGTGCCTGAAATTAGACTTGGCGTGGTTTGAAGTGCGACCTGCTTGTCCAGTCCCGAACACGTCTACGAAATAGGTCATGAGCGAATATCAATACTATGAGTTTGCCGCGGTTGACCAACTACTGACGGAGCAAGCTCAATCCGAATTGAGAAGCCGCTCCACACGGGCGACGATCACGGCATCGTGCTTTATCAACGAATATCACTGGGGCAATCTGAAGGGCGAACCGCTTGACTGGGTCGAGCGGTTTTTCGACGCCCATGTCTATTCCTCGAGTTGGGGAAATTGCCGCCTGCTGCTCCGTATCCCACGGGACGTCATCGACGCGAAGCTCCTACTCGACTGCGTCGGCACCCCAGGTCTCTCGGCGAGTGCTTCCATGCCGACGGCTTTCGAGGTAAATCGAACCGCTCAGCACTCGATTCTTGATTTGTCGTTCAATGATGATTCCGGCGAACACGCCAGATTTTATGAACAGGCGGACGGTCCGGGGTGGATGGAAAGGCTGTTGCCTTTGCGTGATGAACTACTAAGAGGCGACACACGCCCCCTGTACCTCGGCTGGCTCGCCCGGCTAGGCAATGGCGAACTCCGCGACAGCGACCGTGAACCCCCGTTGCCGAACGGGCTGCAAACACTGACGCCTGCGCAGGCGTCATTGGCAGAGTTCATGATGCTCGATCCAGACTGGCTCGCAGCTGCAGCCGAAACCAGCCCGCCTCTATCGGCCGACGTCGACGACGACGCGCGCTTCGAGCCATGGTTGCTTGCACTCACCGCAGCGGAAATGCGCGATGCTTTGCGCCAACTGCTGCGTGGGAACGCTCAGGAAACCGAACGTGGTTTGCGCACTCGGTTTCTAAACTGGGATCGCACTCGTAATCCCGGCGGGGCCGAGCCAGTGACGCGTCGGACGGTTGCTGAAATAGACGCTCGACGCGATGCTGCCCGCGCGCTTCGACTACGTCGCGAACGGGCAGCAAATGACGCTGCACAGGTGCGCCGTATTGCCGAACGTCGCCGCTATCTGGATTCGCTGATCGAGCACGAAAGCACGATATGGGAGCGTATCGACACCACACTAGAGCGCGGGTCCGGCCACGCATACGGTCAGGCGTTCCAACTTCTTCAGGATCTTGCAGAGGCCTACGCGTGCGTCAAAAACGAAGCCGTATTTCGCAGAGGCCTCGTTCATTTGATGGCGAAACACGGGAACCGTGGAGCGTGGGTGAAGCGCCTAATGAACGGCGGCTTCATGTGGACGCCGAAAACGTAAGCCGGAATGTCACCGTAAAAGGAGCCGGCAAACGACCGCGCTGATAAAATCCGGCGTGACAACGACCTTCCCCGGACTCTCCCGCATCATGGACTATCGCGTCAGCTACGAGCACAGCCTGGCGAGCGCGCCCGATGACTACATCGCCAAGGTTCCGTCGCAGGTTGTCGAAGGCGTGCCCGCGAACATTCCGCGCGCCCTTCTTCCCGAGTACATCACTGATCTCATCCTGAAGCGCTCCATGCGCATCGGCAAGATTCGCCATCTACGAATTATTTAGCGAACGCTGCCCCTCGATCCTGACATAGAGGTCACCGACACAAGACAGTCAGCACCCGGGTTACGAGAATGGTTCATCGGCTTACGGCGAGTCGTGTGTCAACACCCTCGCCTATAATGCCAAAACTGATAGTGATTTCACGGCGGGGAGCCCCACTTTATGAGTCAAGCACACGGGCGATACTCGGGATCTCGAGACAATGGCCAGCGTCAATCGCGCCAACCTTCAAAAACGACATCCCACCGACAGAACAAGCCATACATCAAAGCTTCGACTGCTCGAGACCCGGCGCAAACGGCGTCCATCTTCAAGACGCGTTCATTTAAGCTGTTGGTCGATGCCGTGGGCGCAGAGAACATCGCGCTAGGACTCGACTCCAATTTAACGCGTGTGGCTGAATTGGTAAATGGCGAAAGATTCACGCCCGAGACAGCCTTTCACATGGAAACGACGCTCGGTCTGCCGGATGGGTTTTTCGATCAGCCAAATCCTGTCCTTACACCCGAAATCATCGCTCGCTTAAGTTCGCCGCTAGACTTCATTCATGCGAACGTTGAGCCGGAATCTGTTCACGTGGATGCTATCAGGCCGGCTCCCGACACTCAGGCCGATCACGACGCTACCCTTATCGATCCTCTGTCCAGAGAACCAGAAATGCCCAAGAAACCAAATGGCGGGTCACCCAAGGCAGTCGCCAAAAGCAATGTGACGACGGCAACACCGGCCAAGGTAACGCCGCCGGAAACAGCCCCCGCGAAAGTCAAAGCGCCGTCAAAGTCGGGGGCTCAGCAATCCTTGCCGTTGAACGACGTCGCCGCTCTGGAAAAAATTCGTCGCGCCAATCTGCACATACTCACGACCGTCAAGGGATCGAAGGTGCGGCTCGGCGCAGTGATGGAAATTAGTGGCCCGAACATGGCCAATCGTTTCTATGGACAAAAACGCATAGATGATGTCGAAGCAAAGCGGTTCACGGATCGCCTTGGTCTGCCGACTGGCTGGCTGGACGTACCTCGGTCAGTAACGGACATTCCTGAGCCAGTTTCGAACTTGCTTGTCCCTCCGCCGCGTCTAAACGCGATCACTCAGGAAGAACTGCCGCCCGTGGCTGAGCCAAAAGCCACAATGGCAAAGAAGCCTGCGAACACCAAGACGCGGACAGCGGGCGCTCGAGTCGTCCCACTCCATGATACGGATGGCACGAGCGATCCAATGGGTGTCGCGTCCGGGGCAGATGCGCCGGCAGTACAAAAGGATGAAACGGTCTCGTCGGCCGCCGAATCTGCAGTTCGGCACTCCGCTGATCGTGGCGTCTCGTTGTCCACTGTCCGTCAGCAGCGTGCGCCGACCCCCGTAATGCAGGGCACAGTAGAGCTTTCCCGCCTCACTCCGACGACCAGGTTGGACGATTTGCTCGGCATTGCACCAATCGCGGAGGCGCTGCTAAAGACGCTCGCGGGCAAAGCACGCACAGGTCGCCTGGACGAATTGAAAGCCTTGGAACTCTTGCGACAAGCCGTATTGCTTTGATCTCATTTGATATGGCAATTGATATCGCCCGTCGGCGGTTTTGCAGGTTCATCCCGCTTGGCTGCGGTGACGATACTCGCTGGCGACTCAAGTGCACGTGGAATATCGAAAAGGTATCGGAGTTTCGGACCTAACGTACCGCAAACTTTGATCGTGCGGCTGCGCGCGCCATATCAACGTTGCGTTTGCTCACAGGATTAGGTCACCTCGCGTCGTCCCTCGCGTGACTCACGGCAGGAATGGCGCGACTTGTTTTTCCAATCCGATTGCGGATCCGGGAAGATCATTGCGTCCAATTGGGTAAGGAGCGGTCTTTGAACGTCATGCGTACGTCGCCGTCCGGCGATCTGAGCGTAGGCGTTAACTCTTTGCTCAGCCCAGCGCCCTTTGAGCCGTGTATGGGCGCGTGAGGAACGGCGCTTGCAAGGGGAGGGTGACTTATAACCCTACCGGAGCAGACATGACTGCTATGACCCTAGCTGAGATTTCCAAGACAATGGCGAAAATCGATTTCGCGATGCTTTCGACTCGATCGGCGGATGGCGAGATCGCCAGCCGCCCGATGAGCAACAACGGCGACGTCGAATACGATGGTGACAGTTACTTTTTCACCTCCGAAGAATCACACACAGTCAGAGACGTTCAGCGCGACCCCATGGTCGGATTGACCTTCACGGGCGCAAAGCACCTGCTCGGCAAGCCCGGGGTGTTTCTTTCGATAGAAGGCCGTGCCGAGTTGATCCGCGAGAAGCCGGCGATCAAGGCGCATTGGTCGAAAGAGATTGATCGCTGGTTCGAGGAAGGCTTCAATACGCCGGGTGTCGTGTTGATCAAAGTGACTGCGAAACGCCTCCATTACTGGGACGGCGAGGAAGACGGCGAAGTGGTCATGTAACAGTCCTTGCTCGCCAGTTGGTAGCCTGTACGTACGGGCCCCGGCTTAAACGAGCGTTTAGCTTAACTCGCTTCGCCGCAGGCGCTGCGCGTGTGCGTAGGGCGCCTGTCTCAACGCTCGTAGGCTGCAACAATAAGAAAATTCTGAACACGCCTCGGCATAGCGCAGCTACGCTGCTGGAGGAGGGGACCCGCCAGCTAAAAGCAAGTCGAACGCTTCTCGCGCATCCTTTAGCTCCTGCATCGCAGCCGAGAAACGGGCTAACTCAAGGAGTAACGGCTGCTGAGCATCGCGCTCGCCATAGCGACGCTCTAATACAGAGGACGCAGCCTGCACCTCGCGCGCTGCCCCGGCTACTCGTTCAAGTGCCTGAGCTTCCGGTGAGCGTCGACGGACAGGCGTAGGCTCTTCGCGTTTCAACGGCACCAAAGCCCCTCGTAGTAATAGTCCACGAGAATTATCCGCAACATGTGAGTAACAGACGACAGGGCGACTATCGCTCAAAGTCACTAGCCGTAAGCTTCAAAGAATCAGTCTTGGTCTGCATTGCCCTACGCACGGCCAAAGCGAAGATGCGGTTGCGCCCGTCTGCGAATGCTTTGAGCAAACGAGCTTCGTCGGCATTAGATGGCAGCCAAAAGCACTGTTCCAGCGCATCTCGCGTTAGCACACAACGAACCTCGCGACCACCAACGACAATCGGAAATTCGACTGCGGTTCCATCGGTTGCGAGGACAATTTCGGAAACGTTAGTTGTGTCCATCTTGCACCTCTGCCTTTTCGCTGAAATCCGTCTGCCACGGAGCTGAGGTTTATTTTGACCTCGCCGCTTCGAAGCCAAAGAGAAACCCCCATGCTTCGCAATTGATGAGGCGCACTGTACGTCCATACAGCTCATTTTGCCATCAATGGCGCGTCTGTGACCTCCAAAGATGCAAACTCGTCGCTCGGGCGGAAAGGATTTCCTCAGATACGGGAGAGATGTCGTGGCCGGTTACGCGTTCCTGCTGGGAAAAGTTGCCCGGAGGCGTCGGACAGGACGAGCATACCCCTGCCTTACCACGCCGGATTTCACGCTATGAACGCCGTGCGCAACTCAAGTTGATTGAACTCTGGGCAGAAGATCGCAATGTCGCGGCCGACCTCGGGTGATATGCCTGGCACGGGTTGGACATGCTGAAACGACGGGGCGACATCGAGATCGTGTTGGCCAAGCCAGTTGCAGCGAAGCACGGACTTGGCGCAAGGCAACCTCGCGGTAGTCCTTCTCTTCCGCATAACATGTCCGCCTGTCCATCTGAATGCGCGGACTTTTCTCGCCTATGCGCGGCCCAAGTTTTATGGTGAAACTGTGTCGTGCGGTTCCACGATAGCCACGATTGTGAACATCGCTCGATGTCGCGCACGACGCTCTCATGAGTCCTGCATGGACACGCCGGGCTAGCATTCTATGGCCCAAGGTAATTGGATCGGGGACGCGGGTGTGGGTGTCGGTGTCGGGCTTGTCATGGGGGCAATCACGACAATGTTTCAAGCTTTCAAGCGGCAGCAGCCACAAAGGAGCAACGAGCGAGGGTGACTCACTGGCTCGCCTCGGCATTTCATGTTGGGGGCAACTGCTGGCACCGACCCGGAGCAGTTGTCCTGGCCGTCAGACTTGTTCTTTTTCCAACGTCGAAGGAAACGGTAATACAACTAACTGTCATCCATTACAGCATCGACCAACACGCGGCCCTGATCTCTCCTGTATTTCTATGAAGAATCGGTACTCAAGAAAAGGAAGGCGATGCCAGCAAGCAGCTTTGCAAAGGCTGGGGGTATTCCGCGCCGGGTCAGGGGTGGTTGGGATCTCGGTCCAGACCAGTACCCGAGGGCGCGCTATTTAGGACCGGGCGCGCGCCGCAATAACCTCTGGTCAGTCAACCACTCTGTTCGCGTCCCGATCTCGAGCAGCGGGTAATCGGGATGAGCGGGATTGAGTAGAAAGTTAAACTCTGCAGGCACGACCGCGCTCGGAACTGCAAGCACGGCACTCGTTTCTGAGCGCACCCAGGCGGCCCCAATTTGTTGAAGCTCGTTCCTAGCGGAAAGCTCGCGCCAGTCAGTGGGCAATGTTGCTTGATCGATGTGGGTAACGATTTGCTCCGGCACGCGAACTGGAATCATCACGTAACTGGCATGAAGTGGCGCGTCCTGCACCAGCATTTCTAGAAGAGCAAGCGACTGCGTTTGAGCCGTATAAACCATCGCGCAGCCCTTGGGATTCCACCGCCCGCCATACAATCGCGCGCCTTCACCCGAAAAGGCCGTATCTGCGTATCGTTGCGAGACCACTCGCCATACCGTACGCATCAAGCAAACACACCATGCTCAATGCGGCCCAACGTGTCCATTACACTATCCGCCCCGATATCGGTATCTATAAGACTGAGCGGTGTCGCACCTTCCAAAGCCTCAATGGGAGTTTTTAGCCAATTGAGCGCTGCGTCGAGTCCCTCGAATACCTCCGCAGCCCGAGCTACGGTCCGCGCGAGTCGGAGAAGTTTCGCAGACTCTTCACGGCTGAACACGCCTTCGCGCTTGCGCCGCGCCAAGGTCCGCTCGGGAATATCCAGTGCCTGCGCAAGTTCCGCCTGCGACAAGCCGATCGACTTCAGCATTGAATCGAGGGCTCTCGAGGAGATACCATGGCGGACCACATCGACCCATTCAAGGCCTGACCGAGGGGCGCGGGCAAATACCGCTCGTCCACCAAGTAATGCGTCTGCCGAAACAGTCTCTATAGCGCTCATAATTTCTCACTCCTCCAACCTGCCATTTGGCATCTATTTTACACAAAAATGGCGTAGTTGACACTCTATGAGGGTGGCAGCGCAAGTAACACTAAGTGGTTGTGTGTCGGCAGCGAAAGCCCGGTCACGCGCATAGTTAATATGCCGACACGGCTGCTTATCGCGGTGTATAGGGTGGCATTAAATCAGAGAATGACAATCATCCGGCCGCGCCTGCTTCGAGCGATACCACATAACGAATCACATCGTCAGCCCGACCGTCGGAGACGAGTTGTTCAGCAGTTTTATAGCCAAATACAGGCAGAGGTTCGTTTCGATACCAAAACAACGCTCGCTCAACGTCGCCGGAAACATCGCTTGCGGCACGCAGGACTCGTACCGCTTCGCGCAAGAACCGTTGTACGCTCTCAGAGCCAGGCGCCCGGCTGAGCGTATTCCGGTGCACATGGGCTTGCTGGGCCAAGGTTTGCAGGTCAATTTTCAGCGCTTGCCCGAATGCCCGCGCAGACAAGGCCGGCGAGTCCGAGTCACGCAGGGACTCCATGAATTGGTCGAAGCTTGCCCGATGACCGACAGCTTGTGATAGTGACGTATCCATTTTTTTAATCCGGGACGCACAATATTTGCACCATTATAGCAGCTTAATCGCACAAGACCGTGTGACCCATATCTGGCCGGTGCCCGAACCGTCCTACCAGCTCGCGGCGCTCGGGAGGGATGATTGACATGTAGCCGGGCGCCGAACTACATGCATTCGAGTCCAAACAACCCTATCACGTCTCCAATTACTTAATGTTGATAAATAACCTTATGTCAAATTATGATCGAACGAGCCCGGAGCACACTCATGTATTCACGCACCTGCTGGTGCGCCTGCATTAAATGTCAGGCAAATCTGGCCGAAGCTCTGCTTCGATCTGGTCGATCGACGGGAGCGTTGTTTCCAGTGATTCGGGCACCTGCCTAAGCAGCTGGTACTCGGCCACGCCCATTGGCTTGGCGACGCCTCGCAGCGCATATTCCGCGACCAGCCGATTCTTTTCCTTGCACAGGAGCAAGCCGATCGTAGGTTGATCATCCGGTGCTTTCACCTGCGCATCGATCGCGGAAAGGTAGAAGTTAAGCTGGCCCGCATACTCTGGACGGAATGGGGTCGTTTTCAGTTCAACCACCACGTAGCAGCGCAGCTTCAGGTGATAGAACAGGAGATCAACGAAAAATTCGTCGCCTCCGACGTCCAGCCGGTATTGCCGCCCGACAAACGCGAATCCTGCGCCTAACTCAAGAAGGAACCGGGTGATATGGCGGGTAAGCGCCTGCTCAATGTCACGTTCCTGCGCATCTTCTGTCAGACCAAGAAAGTCGAAGATGTATGGATCCTTCAGCGCATCCCGGGCAAGATCGGACTGTGGCGGTGGTAAGGTTTCCCCGAAATTGGTCACGGCGCTGCCGGCTCGCGTATAGGCGGCTGTCTCGATCTGCATCGTCAGCACCTGCCGCGACCAGCCATGCTCAAGCGTCTTGCCGGCATACCAGCTTCGTTGCTCCGGATCCTTGACCTTGTCCAGCAAGGTACAAAGATGGAACCAAGGCAATTGTGCAGCAGGCTGCTGCACAAATTCCGCGTCGGGCCACGCCTGCGCCAGCGAGCGCATATATTTCAGGTTCCGCGGGGAAAAACCGCGCATGTCGGGAAACGCTGCTTTCAGGTCCCGGGCAAGCCGGTCAACTACTGCGGCGCCCCACCCCTGGCGCTGCTGACGATCCAGGATTTCCCGGCCAATCTGCCAGTACAGCGTCACGAGTTCGCGGTTCACGCTCGTGACTGCGCGAAGTCGGGTTCGCTCGACCCTCTGTTTAAGTTCAGCGAGCCAGCGTCTGTAGTCTTCGCCCCACGAATCGTTGGGCAGGTTATTGGTCATGCAGTCTCTACGGTTGCCGTTGATCAAAAGCTCATTATCCGGGTATCGACAACCTCGGGCAATCGCGGGCTTCGAGAACGTACAGGTCCAATGGGCGTGAAGGCGCACGAGGCGACGTCAATTAAAAAGGGGTACTTCAATTCCGTCAACTGAGACGGCACTGGTGAATAGTCAGCGGGTACGCCTCGCGATCCCGATCCACTTTCTCCATAGCGTCGTCTTGCTAATTCCGAGCGCCTCACAGACGGGACCGCGTTCGCCGTTATTTGACGCCAGTGATGCGCGGATTTCAATTGACTTTATGTGACGGCTTGTTTCCTCATGTATCCGAGTTTCGAGGGTTTCCGGGCACTACGACCGGGTGCGAGAAATTGGTCAGCCAGCGTTTGATAGAGCTTGGTTGCTTTCGGGGCATGCACGCCAAACAACAACCCAAGCGGCGAGGCAACCGATAAAGCGAATTCGACCAATTCGTCACTCCGTAGGCGACAACTGCAACGCGTTTGTATGGACCGCTCCCGCCGACTCCATCCTGGCCAAGATACATCGGCTTCGTATCGGGATCAGCGCGACCGAACTCCGAGCATGCTAAGACGTAGCTCGTGTCGAGCCAGAGCAGACTCTCAATAATGAAAGAGGTAATGCTTTCCACGAGAGTCAAGCGCCTCCAAGCTCGATCGCACCGCCGGTCTGCGCATTTTATTTGCCATACATGTCGAAGTCGAAGTAACGCGCTTCGATCTTCTTGTAGGTGCCGTCGGCGAGCAAACCGGCAAAGGCTGTGTTCAGCGTGTCGCGGAGATCGGAATCGCTCTTGCGGATCCCGGCTGCATCGCCGTCGCCCATGATCGTGGGGTCATACACCGTGTCGCCGACAAATGCGTAGTCCTTACCACGCGGCGTATCGAGAAACCCGAGCTTGCCCTGGACCGCATCCATCAGCACCCCGTCGAGCCGGCCCGTGGTCAGATCGTCGTATGCCTGATCGTAGTTCTGATAGGAAACGATCTGTGCGCCCGATGGCGCCCATTTCTCGCGTCCGTAGGTTTCCTGCACGGTACCTTGCTCGACGCCGATATGCTTGCCCTGCAATGACGACGCCTCCGGCTTCACGCCGGAATCCCTGCGCGCCACCAGTTTCGTCTGATTGCGATACAGCCGGTTCGTGAAATCGATCTGCTCGCGTCGCTTTGCCGTGGCGGCCATCGACGAGAGGATCACGTCGAACTTGCGCGCCTGCAAGCCAGGAATGAGACCATCGAAACTACTTTGTACCCAGACGCATTTCGCCTTGAGCCTGGCGCAAAGTGCATTGCCCAGATCCACGTCGAATCCCACGACACGACCATCCGGCGCCACCGATTCGAATGGCGCATAGGTCGGGTCCACACCAATGCGGATCGTCGTCCAGTCCTTCGCCGATGCAACGCAAGACAACGCAAGCAGCGCGGCGGAAACACTCAATTTGAGGCTTGTTTTCATTGCATCACTCCGGCAGGGAAAGGATAAAGAAACTGCAGTCGCTGTTGATAACTTTGTCTCTGGCCATCCAGTTAATGATCCGATGTCGTCAACTTGGAAACTCGCCTCGATGCAGGACAGCATCAGCGGGAACGGCTGCCGCGATTTCGGCGATCGTCACGGGCTTCACCGGCGGACGGATTCGGAAATAACCGACGTCGCCAGGGGTGCGCCCTTGTGCATCGGCGATCAGTTCTGTGACTGTGCTGCCGCACCAGCGGCCTTGGCACGGCCCCATGCCGCAGCGAGAAAACGCTTTCATCTGGTTCGGGCCGGTGCAGCCCAGTCCGGCGATCTTGCGGATGTCCCCCGCTGTCACTTCTTCGCATCGGCAGACGATGACATCGTCGGCGGGGAGGCGCTGCGCGCGCGGCGGCGTGTACAAAACGTCGAGCAGTGGCCGGATTGCAGCGTGCTGCACACGCCGGGCGCGGATTGGCTTGATGGCGTGCTCGAACGCGGCCATATCGATCCGTTCCTGCACCCGCGCTATATCAAGCGCAGCCATCTCGCCATCGCATTCGGCAAGCTGCGCGCCGCCAATCGCAGCGCCGTCACCGGCAATCCATATAAGCGGTACGCTCGTACGGCCGAAAGCGTCGACTTCCGCATGCCAGCATGCTTGCGCCTCGCTCCATCGATGCCGGCAGCCGACGGATCGACTCAGGTTCGTCCCGGGGATCACGCCCTGATGCAGCAGTACCAGGCCAGCCGCGACTTCATGCGTCTTGGCGCCCACGCGAAAGCGCAAGCCTTCGGCGCGCTGCTCTCCGAGCACTTCCACCGCCTGCGCCGAGCGATAGATACTTACGCCGGCGCGGCGGACGTCCCGCATCATGCTCAAACCTTTTGCCAGATAACTCGTTGCACGCAGCGCACGCGGTAATTTCGGCATCGCACGCCAGTACGCGCCTTCCGGCGCGGTATCGACGATTGCGCGAAATGAACGGCCCGCGCAGATCAGTTGAGATGCGTAGAGCCACAGCAACGGCCCGCTTCCGGCAATCACCGTATCCGCGCCAGGAACCAGGGCGGCCGACTTGAGTAGGGTTTGCGCCGCGCCCACGTTCATGACGCCGGGAAGCGTCCAGCCGGGCACGGGCCATGGTCGCTCCTGCGCGCCGGTGGCGAGGAGGATTGCGGTTGCCTGAACTCGCAGCGTGCCTGGAGAATCGCCACGGCGTGTCAGCATCGCTTCGCCATCCTTACCGATCTGCCAGACAAGCGTCTGTGGGAGAAACGACGCGCCGCTCTGCCTGAAACGCTCGATCAGCGGTCTGCCATGCGCGTAGTCGCGCCCGAGCAGGCTGGCATCGGCCAGGGGCGAGTCACTGGCCTGCCGATAGACTTGTCCCCCCGGTCCCGTGCCCTCCTCGGCGACGACGACCGACAAGCCGTACCGGCGTGCGGCAATGGCCGCTGCCATCCCGGCCGGGCCGGCGCCCACGATCAGGAGGTCGCAGCGGGCCGCGCCGGTCCCCGTGCTAGCGTCACTGGTCATGCAATCCTCGCTTTGCCATGCATCGGATGGATTCGCATGCCATCGCGGACTTGCACCATGCAGCCCTGTTGATTGGGCACGCCATCGATTTCCACAAGGCAATCGAAGCACACCCCCATCAAGCAAAACGGGCCACGTGGCATGCCGCTGATGGGGGTCGTACGGCACGCCTGCAGTCCCGCCTCGAGCATCGCGGCCGCAACGTTCAAATGCCCGGAAACGACATGCGCCTCTCCGTTTATATCGACGCAAACCTTCGCCCCTTCTGAAAGAGGCAGCAGTTCAAACATGGATCGGTCCAGGTTGAATGTGAAAACGACGGCTACTGAACGTGTCCAGCGCGGCGGGTCGCACGCCGCCCGCAATCCACGGCGCGATGCAATCCGCATGGGTCGCGGCGAGCGTCACGCCGCTATGGCAGATCGCGATGAATGCGCCGGGATGCGTCGGTGATTCTTCATAGACCGGCAATCCGTCCGGCGTCATGATGCGCAGCGCGCCCCAACTGCGGACAATGCGCGCGTGGGCGAGCATGGGAAACGCGTTCTGCGCGCGACGGGCAATATCAGCCATGACGGTGGTACTCACTCCGTCGTGCAGACCGACGTCCTCGGCTGAATCGCCGATCATCACCGAGCCTTCGCGTGTCTGACGCACGACAAGCGTCGGATACGCGAGGAATGGCGCGAGCTTCTCGGTCACCATGATCTGGCCGCGCAGCGGCTTGATCGGCGCATCGAAACCGAGCATCTGGCCGAGCTCGGCGTTGCCCAAGCCGGCGGCGAGAACCACCCGCCCCGCTTCTAAAACGCCCTCTGCCGAGACAATCTCGAAGTGACCCACCCGCGCCCGAACCTCCGATACCTTACGCCCCGGCAAATAGGCGCCGCCGCGCAGTTGAAACGCCGCGTGCATGGCGCGCAACGTAGTGAGGGGGTTGGCGTGGCCATCGTTCGGGGAATAGAGCGCCCCCGTCAACTCGGGCGATGCCGCCGGAATCCTGCGACGCAACTCGGTGGTACTGAAGACCTCGTAGGTGAGCCCGGCATCGCGACCATGCAGCGACGCGAGCAAAGCCTGGGCATCGGCAAATTGGTTTTGCGTCTCGCACAGTTCGAAACCACCCGGACGTTCGAACGCGGGATCGACGCCCGTTTCGCGAATCAACTGCGCGGAAAACGCCGACCAGCGTTGTGACGATTCGAGCGACCACTGCGCGTATGGCAGGCAGCGCCCGCCTTTGCCCTGAACCCATACCAGTCCGAAATTGCCGCGTGCCGCGCGATAAGACGTGTCTTCGCCGTCGCAGACCGCTACGCGCAGCTTCTCACGCACCAAGCCATATGCGATAGCCATGCCCACGAGCCCGCCGCCGACGACCACGACGTCGAAGTTGCCGGGAGCGCTCAACGAGTGCATCGCTTAAGATTTCTATTATGAACAACCATGGAAGCCTTTTATGCGCTAAAACAAGCTTATCCGGAGCTTCGGTGATACAAAATGCGTGGTCAAATACCATTTTTTTCGTCAACCATTCACAAATGTTATGGCCTCTCCCGACCTCAAGATTCGCCAGGTAGAAGCGTTCCGGGCGCTGATGCAGCGGCACACCGTCACCCGCGCCGCACAGATGCTGCATATTTCGCAGCCGGCGATGAGCCGTCTTATCGCCGATTTCGAGGAGCGCGTCGGCTTTGCATTGTTCACGCGGCAGCAAGGACGGCTGTTGCCGACTGTCGAGGCGAATGTGCTTTATACGGAGGTCGAGCGGGCTTTTGTCGGACTCGATTCCATCACCCAGGCAGCGCAGCAAATACGCGCGATGCGACGCGGTTCCCTGCGCATCGCAGGCTCGCCGGCGGTGGCGCTGGAATGGCTGCCGCGCTTGTTGACGTCGTTCGCGCGCGACCATCCGGGTGTGGATATCACGCTCCTGACCCACAGTTCATCGACGGTTGTCCAGCTCGTGGCGTCGCAACGAATTGACATCGGCTTCATTGCCGAAGCCATGCCTCATCCTGCCGTCCGGCTCGACCGGCTCACGCACGAACCCATGCGCTGCATTCTGCCGGCGGGCCATCGGTTGGCGCGCAAGCGCGTATTGAAACCGGAAGATTTACGCGACGAACCTTTCGTGTCATTTCCGCTTTCCTTCGACGCCCGCCGCACGATCGACCGGGTGTTCGTTGAGCACGGTGTGGCGCGGCAGATGACAGTCGAAGCGCAACTCTCGCAGACCATCGTTGCATTCGTGGCACAAGGCGCCGGAGTCGCGCTTATCGATCCGGTCACGGCGAGCTTTGCAGGTGAGCGCGTAGCAGTTCGCCGGTTCGAACCGGCTATCGCTGATGAGCTTTATCTTGTTAGTGCAGTGGGATCGCCTGCGTCGAGTCTCGTGACTGCGTTCGTGGCGGATATGAAGTTGGCGCTTGAGAAAATCAAGACGACGTAAGGCGAAATTAAGAGGAAGGGACTGTTTTGGATGTGCGCATATCCAGATATGCCCTCACCCGGCAGCCCGTTCGGGTAAGCGCAACCGCCCCTCTCCAATAAAGGCGGCCCGATCATGCCCGCGAGGCGCATGCTCGTATTCCCTCAGCAATACCCAATCTACCCGCGCTGTTCTGGGCCGCCTGCCGGCTCCCGCCGCTCGTCGCAAAGCTCGTCCTTGACAAAAACAAATGATCAACATATTGTTTCGCCCAAGAGAACGTAATTCTCTACAAAAAAATGAAGTGCACGAGTAATACCGCTCCGTGTCACACAAAACGGCCCGCAGGAGACGCCTCAAAATGCAAAGTTCCGATTCGCCGGCAGACCACGCGTTGCTAAATCGCGTGTTCTGGCGGGTAATGCCCATCGTCATGCTGATGTACATGGTCGCGGTCATCGACCGGCAGAACGTCGGCTTCGCCAAGCTGCAAATGGTGCATGCGCTCGGCATGAGTGAAATGGCGTATGGCCTCGCCTCGTCGCTATTCTTTATCGGCTATCTCGTCTTCGAGGTGCCGAGCGCACTTGCGGTCCACCGCTTTGGCGCGAGGGTATGGTTTGCGCGCATCGTGCTCACGTGGGGATTGCTCACGATCCTGCTCGGCTTCTGCGTATCGGGCTCGATGTTTACCGCCATGCGCTTTCTCCTGGGGTCCGCCGAGGCCGGACTGTATCCGGGTCTCATCTATTACCTGACGCTGTGGTTTCCGCGGAGCTATCAGGTCCGCGCGCTAGGCGTGCTGACGCTCGGAAGCGCGATCGGCAACATGGCTGGCTCCATCATGGGCGGCCTGTTTCTCGACATCAATGGCTGGCTTGGTTTCGCAGGCTGGCAATGGGTGTTTATCGCCACCGGCATTCCCGCCCTGATCGTCACCGCGTTGATATGGATTTATCTGCCGGACACACCAGGGCGCGCCGGCTTCTTGACGAGCCCGGAGAAAACCCGCCTCCTCGCCGCGATCGAACGTGAACGCATCCCTGTTACCGGGCATGCAAGTATCTGGTCCGCCCTTGTCGACCCGCGCACGTTGCTGTTTTCCTTCGCCTACGTGCTCATCCTGACTTCCCTGTACGGCGTGATCTATTGGCTGCCGACGGTCATCAAAGGTTTCGGCGCGACGGGTTCGCTCAATGGTTTGCTCAATGCGATTCCCTGGGGCATCGCCACGGTCATGCTGTTGATCCTGCCGCGGCGCTTGCGCGACGAACAGGAGGTACTGCTGACCATGGCAGCAATCGCCGCGCTCGGCGTGGTGTGTTTCCTTGTCAGCATCAGCGCGGATTCCGTCATGGTGCGCTTCATTGCGCTGGCCATCGGCACACCCTGCATCTCGCTTGTCCTGCCCTGTTTCTGGTCGATTCCGCCGCGATATTTCAATGGTGCACAAGCGGCGGCAAGCGTTGCGGCAATCAGCAGCTTCGGCAACATTGGCGGTTTTCTCGCCCAAAACATCATGCCCTGGGTCGCTAAACAGGCCGGCACTCCCGGCGCCGCGATGTACGTCCCGGCCGCATGCCTCGTTGTGCTGGCGATCGGCGCGATCCGTTTTCGCACCCGGCGGACGGCGCTCCCCGCTAAAGCCTGACGCCGCCCGGTTCACTCGTCCGGCCTGACCATTCGTTTTTCGATCAAGGCGCCGCGAATTTCGCGGCGCGTGGATAGTGACATCGGCTTTACTTCAATGCATCTTTTTTAATTTATTTAGTCATTCTAAGAAATATAAAAAACCGGAGACCCTTGATGAAGAAAATACTCGTTGCTACGCTCGCCTCTGCCTTTGCAAGTGGCGCATTCGCTCAAAGCAGCGTCACGTTGTACGGAATTGTCGATGCGGGCATTCTCATCAACACGAACGCGGGAGGCAAACCGCTAACGGCGCTTACAGGGGGTAACCAGAGCGCGAATCGCTTTGGCTTTTCGGGCACGGAAGACCTTGGTGGCGGGCTGAAGGCCATCTTCACAATGGAGAACGGGTTTAATCTCGCCAACGGCACGATGTCGAGCGGACTCGAATTTGCCCGTCAGGCCTTTGTCGGACTGAGCGGGCCATTCGGCACGATCAGTCTGGGACGCCAGTATCTGACGCTGACCGCGTTCCTCACGCCGTTCGAAGCGGGCGCGGACTGGGCGGCGCGCGGATCGGGCTACGGCTATCACCCTGGCGGCCTGGACGATGTGGACGGCTCCGAGCGCGCCAACAACGCAATCAAATTCACCAGCAATTCCTATCGCGGCTTGCGCGTGGGCGCCACCTACAGCTTCGGCGGCGTAGCCGGCGCGGTGACGCAGAACGAGTTGCTCTCCGCGGGTTTGGCGTACAACAATGGCCCGTTTGCTTTTGCCGCGGCCTACCTGTTCGTCAAGGCCCCGAACTTTTCGTTGTTCGGCAATAACGGCACCAGCAATGCACCTACGAGCGCGAGTGCCATCAACATCACCAGTCCCGTGTTCAGAGGCTATGCATCGGCGGCCTCCCAGCAGGAATTTGGCGCGGGTGCGTCGTACACCATCGGCCGGGCAACGGTCGGCGGAATATTTACCAGCACGCAATTCAAGGACATCGGCGGCACGGTCATCAACGGTGCGAAGCCGGCTACGGCCATCGCCGGTTCATCGCCCACCTTCAATACCGCCGAAATCAATCTCAAGTACCAGCTCACCCCGTCCTTTCTGCTTGGCGTGATGTACGCGTACACCCGGGCAAGCTCGTATGCCGGGGAGAGCGGCGCGAGCTACCAGCAGCTCAGTCTCGGCGCTGATTACTTCTTGTCGAAGCGGACCGACCTGTATCTCGTCGGGCTCCACGAAAAGGCCGCAGGCATTGATTCGACCGGCAAACCCGCCGTCGCCGCCATGACGTTCGCGACCCCCTCTACGAGCAACGAGCAAACCGTGCTGACGTTCGGCATGCGCCATACGTTCTAACGGGAAAAAGAAGGTTACCGAAGCACTAAAGCGCCTTGACACCGCATCGGCCGATGTCTAGTATTGTTTCTACAAACGAAATACGATTCTTTTGAAAAGAACTTAAAAGATCATCGGAAAGCGACGAGACGGGTCGCTTCCGACCGCCCCCAACAGAATGGAGAGACAGCCAGAATGACAACTCAAGACTTGCTGCATAACTGGAATGACCTGCCCCGTGAAGTCGTTCGGAAGGGAGTCGAGCGGGTTGGCTTCCGCGGCGACAACGCCATGTGCGTGATGAACTGGCTGACGCCCGGCATGACGGTTTTTCCGCATAGCCATACTTTCGAACAGCTCGTCATCATCGTGCAGGGCCGGGTGCGGTTTCACCTCGGCGACGAGGTGGTGGAAGGCGGCCCGGGCACCATGATTCGCATCCCGCCGCATGTCATGCACTACGCAGAACCGGTTGGCGACGAGGTCGTGCTCAACCTGGACGTATTTGCACCGCTGCGTGAGGACTACCGGCATCTGGTGGAATATCAAGCCGCGGAATTCGAACCACAACGCGCAAGCACAGGTGTTTGAATGAGCCAGCATTTCGCGGCCCGACTGCGGGACCGGCAATTATTAGGCGGCACGTTCATCAAGACGCCGCAGTCGCATCACGGGGAGATCGCCGGTCTCGCGGGGCTTGATTTCGTGGTGTTCGACAGCGAACACGCGCCCTTTTCCGCCGCCCAACTCGATCATTGCCTGCTCGGCGCACGCGCCGCGGGCATTGCATCGCTGGTGCGCCTCCGTCAATCAAGCCCTTCTGACGTGTTGCAGGCACTCGATATGGGCGCTACCGGCGTACTGGTGCCGCACGTCACTTCCGCCCGGCAGGCGCGTGAGATTGTCGCGAGCGCGCGTTACCGGGACGGGTTGCGCGGCTTCAGCAACTCGCCGCGCGCCGGTGCCTACGGTGGCCATTCGATGCTCCAACACATCGAGCGCAGCGATAGTGAAACCGCTGTGCTCTGCCAGATCGAAGACCGCGAAGCCGTCGAGGCAATCGACGAGATCGCGGGCGTGGCGGGCATCGACTGCCTCTTCATCGGCCGCGCGGATCTCTCGGTGTCGTATCGATTGTTCGACGTCGATCATCCCGAGGTCGAACGTGCAATTCAGCGCGTGGCATCGGCTGGGCGCTCGGCATGCGTGCCGGTTGGCATGTTCGTCGCCGATACCGCGGCGATGGCCCGTTATGCCGCCCTCGGCGTCACGCTGTTCGTGATCGGATCAGACCAGAGCCTCTTGCGCAGCGGCTTCAGCAAACTCAGCCAGAGCGTTGCCGAACTGCGCAGCCAAATTCAATAGCCGTTACGACGTGCTCAACCAGACGGAAAATCTCATGTCCACACTAGACGACACCCGCACCACGCGCGATCCGGCCTATATCGGCAGCCTGCTGCGCGGCACGATCGACCTGCATTGTCATAGCGGCCCCTCAGTCATGCCGCGTTACCTGGACCACATCGAAGCAATGCGCGAAGCGTCATCGGCGGGCCTGCGCGCGGTGCTGCTCAAGGATCACTACTACTCGGCAACGCCCGTTACGGCGCTGCTGAACAAGCACTTCGCGGATCTCGGCGTGCTGATGCTCTCTGGCGTTCCTCTGAACAACACGGTCGGCGGCATCAATGTTCACGCGGTCGAGCACGGCATCAAGCTGGGCGCGCGGCTTGTGTGGATGCCCACGTTCTCGTCGGCGAACCACATCAACCATCACAAGCAAGACGCGCATTTCGACCAGAAATTCCCGCAGACCACGCAGAAGATGCTTGCTCCCATTCCGCTCTCGGTGCTCGACGGCGACGGCAAGCTCAAGGAGGAAGTCAAGGCGATCCTCGATCTCATCGCGGATGCGGACATTGTTCTCTCAGCCGGGCACCTGAACATAACTGAAATCTGGCCGCTCTTCGAAGAAGCGCGCAAACGCGGCGTGAAGCGGCTGCTCGTGAATCATCCGACCTATGTGGTGGACGCGACACTCGACGACATGCGCCAGCTCGCAAAAGAAGGCGTGTACATGGAGCATTCCATGTGCATGTGGGTACCGGGCTCGAAGTTCCGCTTCTATGATCCAGAGTTCCTGCGCGACGTCATCGAAGCGGGCACAGTCGATCTCACCATTCTCGGCTCCGACCTCGGTCAGAAGGGCAACCCGACAATCGTCGAGGGCTTTCGCAGCGTGATCGAAACCGCGCTCGACATTGGGTATAGTGAAGCGGACATCCGGAAGATGACCTCCACGAATGCGGCGCGATTGATGAACATTGAACTGCCCGCGTCCCGCTGAGCATCCCCCGCCAACCATCACGAAAACGGCACAGGAGATCGAGTTGCCCAAGAGTCTGCCCCGTCCCAGGAATGCCGTATTGCCTTCAGAGCCGGCTATCGAGGCCAGCAATACCACGCCGATCGACAAGAGCGGCCCCGCGCTGCTCGAATCGGTGGCCATCGTGTTCAGGCTGCTCGACGAGCTGTCGGCGGCACGCCGGCCGCTCGGCGTCACCGAGCTTGCGGATATCGTCGATGAGCCGAAGCCACGTGTGTACCGACATCTGGCGTCGATGCGGCAAATGGGCGCCGTCGAACAGGACCCTTCGACCGAGAAATACCGGCTGGGGGCGAAGCTCGTTATTTACGGCACAGCCGCCAGCGAGCAGTTCGACTTGCGCGCCATCGCCGATCCGTATCTGACGAAGTTGCGCGACACACTCGGTCAAAGCGCGGTGCTGTCGGTCGTCACGCACGATTCGGCACTGGTTGTCGCGGCGGTCGACTCGAACAACGGCGTGTGCATCACGGTCAAGCCGGGCAACCGGGTGCCGGCGCACTGCTCCGCCCAGGGACGGCTCGTGCTGGCGTTCCTGCCGCCAGAGGACCAGCAGCGCATCTTGCGCCGCAAGCTGCAAAGGTTCACGGCCCGCTCGATCACGGACCCGGTGGTGCTGGCGAGGCGCCTCGAAGCCGTGCGTGCGCAACTGTACGAAGATGCGAACGGTGAAATGATCGACGGCATCAACGTGCTGAGCGCGCCGATCTTTCGCGACAACGACGTGATGGTCGGCGCAATTGGCATTATCGGTCCCACGCACGACGTGCCGTCGCCGCCGCCGCCGGCCTTGCTTGAACACGTGCAGCAGGCCGCCGCCGAATTGAGCGAGCGGCTTAACTGCGACAAATATCGTCGCGCCGGTCTGCCGTCGACCGTGGGTGACCAGACAAAAGCATTAGCAGGAAATCACCGATGACCTCCCTGACCACCCGGATCGGGTCGATCGTGCTGAAAAACCCGGTGATCTGCGGATCGGGCGAGCACACCATGACGGCCGCCGGCATCCGCGCCGCACTCGAGGCTGGCGCGGCCGCCGTGGTGGCGAAATCGACCAATGAATCGAACGCTGCCAAAGCTCAGCTCGACAAGACCGATTACGCGCTCTTCGACAGCAACTGGACGCGCTTGCCCTGGAATTTCCAGCCGCCCGCCGATGCGTCGCTCTTCTGCCGCTCGGGTCTCGTGCAGAGCGAATTCGAGCCGTGGCTCGACCAGCTCGCGGCATTGGATAAAGAAGCTGCCGAGCGTAACGCCTACGTGATCCCCAGCCTGATTCTCGCCGACCTGGATCGCTGCGTTGAACAGGCGCAGCGGATCGAAGCGCGTGGGCTGCGTGTCCTCGAGCTGAACATCGGCGCGCCGCATGGCGAAGAGGCCGCAAAGGGCGCCATCGTTCTCGAACGCGATGTCGAACGTATCGAAATAATCGTGGCCCGCGTACGTGCCGCGATCCGCCTGCCGCTGTGGATCAAACTGACGGGTCAAAGCGAGAACGTCGTTGCACTCGCGGATGCCGCGAGACGGGGCAGCGCGGACGCGGTCGTGATGATGGGGCGCTTCATGGGCTTCCTGCCCGACCTCGATACCGGCGCGCCTGTGCTGGGCACATCGGCGGCTATCGGCGGCGGCTGGGCATTGCCGCTGACGGCGCGTTGGCTGATGCTCACACGCAAGAAGCTGGGCACGTCGTTCCCCTTGCTCGCCACGAACGGCGCCCGCAATGGCCTCGATGTCGCGCGATTTCTGCTGTCGGGCGCGGCTGCGACTGAAATGACCTCGGCCGTTTTCACGCGTGGTTATCGCGTGCTCACAGAGGCGATCGAAGAACTGGATGGATACGTAAAACAACGCGGAAAATCGGTGGAAGAACTGCTGGGTTCGGCCGCCGACCGCGTCGAAACCTATCAGGAACAGAATGACCGGCCGCAGTATTGGCAGGAATTCGCGCCGCCTGCTGGATAGCCTGCCCGGGCGCAGGAAACCTGCTGTCGTTTGCGGCCGTAGCTGATTCAAACGCATCAGGTTGCTTCACCCGGCCTTAAGTCGTTGCAACCCCGCTGCATCTATTGAATACGCCCAAGCCCGCGTCCGATCTGTCGAACGCGGCGGGACACCCCTGCCCGTCATTCATGGCGTGGACAGACCGAACTCACGATACGAGCCGGCTCGACCGGCCACTCGCACCGCACATCCTGCGTGCGCAAGGAGACATGATGAGATTTCTCACCGCCGCTTCGTTCGACGATCCAGTCGACGATCGAATCTACAATCGCGTCGCCACGCGTTTGCTGCCGTTCCTGATGCTGCTCTATATCGTTTCGTTTCTCGACAAGATCAATGTCGGGTTTGCGAAGGCGGGCATGTCGGCGGAACTGGGGCTCAGCAACACCGCGTTTGGCATAGGCGCCGGCATATTCTTTATTGGCTACTGCATCTGCGAAATCCCGAGCAACCTGGCGTTGCAACGCTTCGGCGCACGCGTGTGGATCGCCCGCATCATGATCGTGTGGGGCGCCATTTCGGTCGCCATGATGTTCGTCACGACCGAGCGCGAGTTTTTCATTGCGCGTTTCGTGCTCGGTGTCGCCGAAGCGGGATTCTATCCGGGGGTCGTCTTCTATCTGACCTTCTGGTTTCCGGCTCGGCTGCGTTCGCAGGTTTGCGCATTATTCTTCCTCGGCATATCGCTCTCGGGTGTCGTGGGCGGACCCTTGTCGGGCGGGATTCTGACGATCTTCGAAGGCGTGCACGGACTGCACGGCTGGCGTTGGTTATTTCTGCTCGAAGGCCTGCCCGCCGTACTCCTCGGCGTCGTCACGCTGTTCTGGCTCGACGACGGCCCCGCCAAGGCGAAGTGGCTGCCGGCCGCTGACCGGGAGCGGATTGCCGCCACGCTGGAACAGGAGAATACGAGCCGCGCCGGCGAATCCCAACACCGTTTCGCCGATGCCTTTCGCAATCGCAACGTGTGGCTGATGACCGCCGTGAACTTTGCGCTGCTGGGTAATACTTATGGCGTGTCGTTCTGGCTGCCGCAGATCGCTCGCGGTCTCGGCGTGCGCAACCCGATGGCCAACGGACTCGTGACCATGCTGCCGTTTGTCGTCGCTTCGATCGCCATGCTCGTCATCAGCCGCAGCTCGGACCGCCACGGTGAACGGCGTTTCCATTTGATTGCGAGTTCTTTCGCATCGGCGGCCGGCCTTGCACTCGCTGCCGTCTCGGCGGGCATGCCGGTGCTTTCGCTGACCGGTCTCGCGCTTGCGCTGTCCGGCGCGCTGGGCGGTCTCGCGGTGCTCTGGGCGATCCCCGGCACGTTGCTGAGCGGTACCGCCGCCGGCGCGGCGATCGCGCTGATGGCGACCGTCGGCAACCTCAGCGGCTACGCAAGTCCCGTGCTGATCGGATGGATCAGTCAGCGCACCGGACATGTCGAAGACGGCCTGCTGGCGTTGGCCGCTATCACCTGCGCGTTGTCGGTATGCGCGTGGGGCCTGGCTCGCGTCATGGTCGTCGCCAGCCCGGACAGCGAGCCGGCGTTGCTCTCGTCCCGTCCCTGAACTGAGTCCGCTCTTCGCTCTTTCGGAGTCCGTTGTAAATTCACTCTCGCTGACCATTTGACCGGTCAGCGAGCAACGATCAGCGATGCCCGAGCGTATCGACAATGCCCGGCATCCGCGCCGTGGCTTGCTCGTGAAGCTGCGTATAGAGACTGTTGCCATGCGCGTCGATCGCGACTGTCGCCGGTCCGAGCTGCTCGACTTCGAGCGTGAGCAGCCGGAACTGCGAGATGTACTCGGTCCAGTTCATCGCCACGACCCGGCGCAGCGCACGCGACAGCAGATTCGCGCCGCCGCCGAGAAACGACAGATAGACGCAGCCGCTTTCGCGCAACGCCGTCGTGCTGGCTTCGTCGAGGCCGCCCTTGCCACCCACCAGCCGCACGCCGAGCCCGCGGATCAGTGTCGGCATCCACGGGTTATAGCGCGTGCTGGTGCTCGGGTTCAGATAAAGCGGCACCGGTCCGTCCGCAGTCTCGTCAACATAAGTGCTCAGATGAAAGAACGCGCCGCCGCGCAGGTCGATCGGCAACGGCGCGCCTTGCGTCACTGCCTCCGCGAGCCGGCAGTGGGTCGGCAGGCCGATGCTGACGGTGATCTCACCGGACAGCCGCACCATGTCGCCGAGCTTGAGATCGAGCACGCTGTCACGCGTGAGCGGCAAACGTAGATCGTGTAATTTGCTCATCATCAGCTTTCCATGAATTCGACGCGGCCATCGCCGTGAATACGGGCCGCCGTGCGCCGGTTGATCCAGCAGTTGAAACACACCGCGATCGGCACGAAGCCATGGCTCGCGGCATAGTCGATGTGCACGGCCATCGCCGTGGTATCCCCGCCGGTTCCCATCGGTCCGAAACCCATCGCGTTGACGGCGTCGAGCAGGCGCTGCTCCATGCGAGCAAGAATGGGCTCGGGATTGGTCTGGCCGAACGGCCGCAGCATCTGCTCTTTCGCGAGCCGCGCCGCGTAGTCGAAGGTGCCGCCTATGCCGACACCGATCACGAGCGGCAAGCAGGGCTGCGAGCCGGCCCGCAGCATTGTGTCGAGCACGAAGCGCTCGATCTGGTCGAGCGTCGGATACACGAACGCTTCGATCGCTTCCCAGCGGCCCGTGCCCATCGCCTTCGGCGCGCAGACGATATCCACGTAGTCGGCGTCGTCGATCACGTCGAAGGCGACGATCGGCATGTCCTTGCCTGCATAGCTGCGTTCGTGCGTCAGCGGGTTCGTGACCATCTTGAGGATCGGTGGCGAGATGTTCGCCGCGAGCTCGGCAAAGCCTTCGCGAATCGCGGCTCGCACCGGCCCGTCGAATTGAACCCGGGTGCCGATCTTGATGCTGTAGGTCGGAATGCCGACGTCGCTGCACACCAGCGTGCCGTCGCGCTTCGCGCCGTCGGCGCTTTCCAGCATGATGGTCAGCGTGGCCTTCCCGGTCGGATGGGTCTCGGCGCCCGACGCGCGCTGCAGAAACGCGCGCGTATCGTTGGGTATCGCCTTGAGTGACCGTTCGTAAAGTTGCGCGGTGACGCGCTTGAGAATCGAGCTGTCAATAGACATTGTCGTGCTTCCTTCAGATATAACCGGGCCGGCCACGGCCGGCGCATGTCATGCGAGCGCGCCGGATTCCGCCAGGAGAAAAGCCCGTAAAAACGCGGAGGCCGAACGGGCGGCGCAGCGACAATAGGCGAATTCCATCGATAAAAATGAGGCCACCATGAATCCACTCCTCACTACTACGCGACGCATCGGCATCGTCGGCGCGGGCGCGATCGGCGGCCATTTCGCCGCGCGTCTCGCGCTCGCCGGCCATCGCGTGTCGATACTCGCACGCGGCGCGACGCTGGAAGCGCTGGCAACTTCCGGACTGCGTTATACGTGCCCCGGCGAAGCCGAACGCACCGTGCCGGTCGACGCCCACGCAAATTGTGCGGACATGGGGCCGCAGGACCTGGTGATCATCGCGCTGAAGTCGCATGAGTTGCCCGGTATCGCCGCATCGCTCGCGCCGCTGCTTGGGCCTGAAACCGTCATACTGCCGGTCGGAAACGGCTTGCCGTGGTGGTACTTCCTCACGCCAGGCCAATCCACCCAATCCAGCGCCCCGCTCGAAGGCTTGCGCCTCGCCAGTGTCGACCCGGACGGTGGTATCGAGCGGGCACTGGCATTCGAACAGGTGCTCGGCGGCAGCGTGATGGCGTCGTGCAGTTCGCCGGCGCCCGGCGTGGTGCATCACCACAGCGGCGGCAAGATCGTGATCGGCGAGCCGTGCGGCGGCATTAGCGCGCGCGCAAGCGACTGGGCGCAAGTGCTGACGGCCGCGGACCTGCCCGCCCACGCCAGCGACGACATTCGCCGCGATCTGTGGATCAAATTGCTCGGTAACGTGTGCTCGAATCCGCTCAGCCTGATCACGCAGGCAAGCACCGACCGCCTGCTCGACGATCCCGGCACGCACGCGCTGTTCGCAAGCCTGATGGCGGAATGCCTCGCGCTCGGCCGGCGCGCCGGTCTCACGCTCGACATCTACATCGCGCAACGCATTGCCCAGACGCGCCAGCTCGGCGCGGTCAGGTCCTCGATGCTGCAGGACCTGGAGGCCGGACGCCGCGTCGAGCTCGACGCGATTCTCGGCGCGCCGCTGGAGTGTGCTGCAAGGCTCGATTTCGAGGCGCCATTGATGCAGACCGTATTTGCGCTGAGCCGCCTGCGCGCGGCGCAAGCCGGCCTGTATGGCGCACGCTCTCTCTGATGCTGATTCGGACACGAGCGCTCAGCCGCGCGTGGAGTCAGGCGTGGAGTCAGGCGTGTAGTCAGGCGTGTAGTCGGCTGAATTGGCGACCCAGCCTTTGTCGATAAAGTCCTTGCGCGGCGGCGAGAACACGTCGATCAGCAGATGACGGCCCGCGCCGACGCCTTCGGTCGTATGGATCAGTTGAACCGGCACCGTGATCATCGAAGCCGGGCCGGCTTCGAGATGCTGGTCGTCGCGCCACTGGTTCGCATCGGCACCCCATTGCACGCGCAGGTGATGAACAAAATGCCCGTCGATGGCGAGCGAGCCCTGTTCGAACTCGCCGTGGCTGTGCGGGCTCAATTTCGAGCGGTCACGCGCGTCCTGATACTCGACCCAGTTGATGCTGAGCGTGTCCGTTTGCAGCATTTTCAGACGCGGCTTGTCAGCCGGCGGCTGAATGCCGTCGATCGCGATCACCTGTAGTTCACCGTTGCCGCGCGTGCGCCGGTAACCGGCGTCGCTGCCGATAATCCGGGCGTCGGGCGACGCATAGTCGTGGTCGTTGCGCGCGGTGCCGGGCGCAAGATCCTCACGCGACGACGCGATCAGCACCGCGTGGGCGCCGTGGTGCGGCTGCACGGCGATCTCGCCGGCCGGCAGCACGCACACGCTGCGGCCCGCCACCGTTTGCGCGGCGTTCTGTCCGCTGCGTCCGATGCGCACTTCAGCGCCGTCCCCGGGAAGCAGCAGCAGCATTTCATGCGCGCTGTGCGCTTCGAACACCTTGCCGTCGCCTTCCAGCCATTGCACGAAGAAGTTCTGGCCGCGCGCCACGGCGCCGGGTGCGAGATCGTAGACAGCGGTTTCCCGCACGCCGGTTTCGGTTGTAGTCGTCATGTTGGTTCCTTCAATATTATGTGGAGTTAGTCGCGCCGCGGGCTCGGCCGGCCCAGGATGTCCATGCGGCCGACGGTCGAATAGCGGTTGCCGTCCATGCGGGTCAGTGGCTCGGCGCGGGCGGTGTCGAAATTCCCGTCTGCATCGACGAAACGCTCGTCCAGATGCACGCCGACGATGCGCCCGAACACCACGTTGCTGAACGTTTCGCCGGGCCCTGTCGGCTCGATGTCGACGATCCTCAGCAACCGGCACTCCATGCTCGCCGGCGACGCTGCGACCCGCGGCGGTTTGACCATCACGCTCGGCGCTTTTTCGAGGCCGGCCAGTTCGAACTCGTCGACGCCGTACGGCGCGTTCATCGAACTGAGATTCATGGGCTCGCGCAAATCCCAGGTGGCGAGGTTCGTGACGAATTCACCGGTTTCGCGCACGTTGGCGATGGTGTCCTTCTCGTGCCGGTCGGCCGGCGCGTTGCACGAAAAGATCACCACCGGCGGTGACGTCGAGACAAGATTGAAATGCGAGAACGGCGCGAGATTCACCTGGCCTTTGCCGTTGATCGTGCTGATCCAGCCAATCGGGCGCGGTGCGACGATCGCGTTGAACAGCGTGCGCTTGAAGCCGGGCGTATCCGCCGGGTCTAGAAACATTGTTATCTCCTTGTGCGGACCTGGCGCCCTCAGGCGCGTACGCCGCCTTTCACGAACACCTTCTTGCCCGTTTCGTACAGCACGGCGTGGCGCTCCGCATCGGTCAGCAGAACAGTCGCGTCAAGGATGCGTTGCACCATGTTCTGGTACGTGCCCGACGACGTGCCGATATCGGAACCCCACATGATCCGGTCGGC
Organism: Burkholderia sp. S171; assembly: GCF_009766085.1. GTDB lineage: Bacteria > Pseudomonadota > Gammaproteobacteria > Burkholderiales > Burkholderiaceae > Caballeronia. Next base: position 100,798 of record NZ_LMUF01000038.1, read on the forward strand.
GCCGAACATATCGACCGCACGGCGCAGCACCTGATCCGCCGGCGTATCAGTCTCGCGATAGATGTCGAGGTTGATCGACGTGAACTTGAAGAAGATGTTCGGCTCGGCCGCGAGCGGCACGAAGCGCTCGTCGAAACCGTAGTTGTCATCTTCGACCTCCGGTTCGAGCATGTGATCGAGCACCACCCGCAGATTCGGGAAGCGCCGCGCCAATTCGATAATGGCCGGCACCGACGGTCCGCCGCCCCCAATCGCCAGAACTTCCAGATCCATCACGATGCCGTATTCGTCGGCCACGGCCCACGTCTGCAACGCGCGTGGCGAATTCAGCCACGGCATCGTGCCGTCGGCTTCGCGGCCGCCGAACAGGCGCACGCCCGCGAGGCCGTGTTTCTCGATGTACGAGCGCACCAGCGACGGCGTGCCTTCGTCTTCCGCATCGAGAATGACGACGGCGGAAAAGATCTCCGGATGCTCATCCGACGAATCGAGGATGTAGCTGTTGTCGAAGCGATAGACCATGCGCTTTTGCACCGCCACCGCGCCCTCGACACGCTCATCCGCCATCCAGGGCAGCATGCGCGCCACGTCCGGCACTTCGTTGACCGGATGCTCGCCGTGTTTGCCGCCGGGCAGCCCGATCACGCCGGGCAGGCGCGGCGGCGCATTCGGCGAGCGCTTCATCGGATTGCGCGGATATCGCACCTGGTCGTCGGCCACGAGATGCGCGTGCGAGTCGAACAGTTTGACGGTCTGGCCAGCAGCGGCATTCGTGTTGTCTTGCGGGGAAGGCATGATGTCTCCAATGAAGTACGGGGGGTGCAAAAGCGGATCAGGCACCAAGGCCGGCAGTCGCGCTCGATCACCGGCCTTGCGCGCGTCACGTCTAGAACATATGGCGGATGCCCACGGTGACGCCAGTTTGCGCGTCACTCGTCGACGGCGTCGCGAACGTCAGCGCGGCGACCGCGCGATGGCCGGTCGAGTCGAAACCGCCGGCGGTCTCACGCAGCACGACGAAATACAGATCGGTCCGCTTCGACAGCGCATAGTCCGCGCCGAGATTCCATTGCTGATAGCTCGCGCCGCTCTCGCCGTTGTACGAACTCGCGCGCGTGTACGCGTAAGCGACGCCGAGCAGCAACGACGGTGTCAGACGATATTTCAAATTCGCTTCGGCCGTATTGAACGTCGCGGTCTGGCCGACTTCGCCTGCCGGCGGTTTCGAGCCCGCGACAGCAACGCTGCCGATATTAAAGAATTTCGTGTTCGTGTAGATGCCGCCGACCGTGAACGATCCGAACGCATACGACGCACCGGCGCCCGCCACCTGTTGCGAAGCGGCGGTCGCATAGCCGCTGAAGATCGGGCTTGCAAAGTTGTTGCCGGTCGCGCTGCTGGTAGCGTTGTTGCCGAACAGCGAGTAGTTGGGATTCTTCAGGTACAGGTAGGCCGCAGCGAACTTGAACGGTCCGCCGTCGTAATCCACGCCGGCGGAAATCATCTCGTTCTGCGTGGCGTTGCCCGCTACGCCGCCGAGGCTGTACGTCGCGCCGACCTGCACTCCGTGATAACGCGGGCTGACATACTTGACCGCATTGTTCGCACGCTCTGTACCGTCGACGTCGTCGAGGCCGGCCGGGTGATAGCCCCAGCCGGCGCCACGCGCCGCCCAGTCGGTGCCGGACGCAAACGGTCCCAGATAGCTCGACAGTGTCAGGTACTGGCGGCCGAGCGTCACCGTGCCGTAAGGCGTGCCAAGTCCGACGAAAGCCTGGCGGCCGAACATCAGTCCGCCTTGCAGTGCGCCGGTGGTCGTGGTGAAACCGTTTTCCAGCGTGAAGACCGCTTTATAGCCGCCGCCCAGATCTTCAACACCGCTCAGGCCGAAGCGCGACGCGCTCTCGTTGCCGCCGGCAATAGCGAATTGTGATTTGCCGCCCGCATTGGTGTTGTAGCGAAACCCGGCATCGACGATGCCGTATAGCGTCACGCTGCTTTGCGCATGTGCGGTGACAGCGGTGCCGCAGGCGGCAATCAGAAGTAGCGATTTTTTCATGTGGGGTCTCCTCACAATATGTTGGCCCGTTCGCGCTTGCATGACGGATCTTCCGAAAGCCGGCCGCCATTACGTTGGCAGCGCAACCTTCGATGCCTCATATGGTTTCATGCGAACCCGGCTGCGCCAAGCGCGCTTCCGCAACTTTCCGCACCGCGAAAAGCATGCGTCGCCGTGTGGCCCTCAATTCCATCCTCCCGATATCGATTCCGCCACGCGAAATTTTCATGATTCGCACTTGGACGACCGCTGGCCGCGACGTAGTATTGCTCGCCATTGACCCCGCGCCGTTCCGACCGGGGTCACCCCATAAAACCGGTGCCGCGCCGCGTGTCTTGCGCGCCGTTCAGCCGGTCCGCTACGTTGGAGGAGACATGCAGATTTCAGTTGCCCAGGCGGCCCACCCTGAAGTGGCGCAGGACGAAAGCCTGATCCGGCGCGTCTGGTGGCGCATCATGCCGTTGATCCTCGTGACCTACCTGGTGTCGGTCATCGACAAGATGAACGTCAGCTTCGCCAAGCTGCAAATGGTGCATCAGATCGGCCTGACCGAAACGGCTTATGGCCTGGCGTCGTCGCTGTTTTTCATCGGCTACCTGATCTTCGAGCTGCCGAGCGCGCTCGGCGTCCACCGCTTCGGGGCGCCGAAATGGATCTTCCGCATCGTATTTAGCTGGGGCATCGCGACCTTGTTGATCGCGTACACCTCGTCGGGTTCGATGTTCGCGGCGCTGCGCTTCCTGGTCGGCGCGGCTGAGGCCGGGCTCTATCCGGGCATCGTCTATTACCTGACCGTGTGGTTTCCGCGCCGCTATCAGGTGCGCGCGCTCGCACTGCTGACGCTGGGCAGCGCGCTGGGCAACATGCTGGGCTCGGGGTTCGGCGGCTTGCTGCTGTCGCTCGACGGCGTCTGGCATCACGCGGGCTGGCAGTGGGTGTTCATCGTCACCGGCGTGTTGGCGCTGGTGCTCGCACCGATCGTGCTGTTCTATCTGCCGCGCAGCGTGGAGACCGCGTCGTTCCTGAATCCGCAGGAGCGCAGCCGCCTTGCGCGGATGGTCGCCGACGAAGCGCCGGCCGCGCATCACGAAGGCAGCCTGTGGTCCGTGCTGTGGGACCGCAGGGTGCTGGCGTTCTCGCTCGGCTATACGTTGCTGCTCACGTCGCTCTACGGGCTGATCTACTGGCTGCCGACGGTGATCAAGGGGTTCGGCGTCTCGAGTTCGATGAACGGCCTGCTCACGTTGATTCCGTGGGCGCTGACCGCCGCGTTACTGCTGATCGTGCCGCGCCTGCTGACGAAAGAGCGTCACGTGCGGGTGGCCGCTGCGGCGATCGGCATGATCGGCTGCGTGGCGTTCGTGGTCAGCCTGCTGGTGAGCGATCCAACCTTGCGCTATCTCGCGCTCGTGGTCGGCACGCCTTGCACGTCGTTGCTGCTGCCGTGCTTCTGGTCGCTGCCATCGAAGTATTTCAGCGGCAAGCGCTCCGCCGCGAGCCTCGCCATCATCAGCAGCATCGGCAACTTCGGCGGCTTTCTCGCCCAGAACGCGATGCCGTGGATCGGCAAGACGCTCGGCCACCCCGGTTACGCGATGCTGCTGCCGGCGCTGTGCCTGCTGCTGCTCGGCTGCACCGCACTCGCGATGCAGTTCAACAGCGCTCGCGAGCCGCTCAATCCTGCCGCGTTCTGATACGGCCCTTCCCTTCTGCTTTCGTCCATGTCCACTTCTACGCAAGACCACACCGCACGCCAGATCGGCACTTTCGTCAAGACGGGCGCGCCGCAGATCATCGAGATTCTCGGCGCCGCGGGTCTTCATTTCGCCGTGATCGACGCAGAACACGCACCGTTCGATCGAGCGACGCTCGACGTCATGGTGATCGCCGCGCGCTCCGTGCAGCTGCCGCTGTTCGTGCGGATTCCCGACATGAACGCCGCGACGATCCAGTCCGCGCTCGATCTCGGCGCGTCGGGGCTGCTGGTGCCGCACGTCGACTCCGCCGACCAGGCGCGCACACTGGTCGCGCGCACCCGGTTCATCGACGGCGAGCGCGGTTTTTCGAGTTCACCGCGCTTTGCCGGTTACGGCGCGCTCGGGATGCAGGCGGCCATCGCGGCCGGCAACGGCACGGTCGTCATGTGTCAGATCGAGAGCCGTGCGGGTTGTGAAGCCGCGCGTGAAATCGCGGAGGTGGAGGGCGTGTCCGGTCTGTTCGTCGGCCGCGCCGATCTGGCTTTGTCGTTCGGGCTTACCAGCGCCCGCGCGCCCGACGTGATGCGAGCCACCGTTGAAGTACTCGACATCGCGCGGCGGTCCGGCAAGACGCCCGGCGTCGCGCTCGGCGAAGTCAGCGAATGCGCCGAATTCGAGCAGATGGGCGCCTCGTGGTTCGTGATCGGATCGGATCAATCGCTGCTTCGCAAGGGCGCGCTGACGTTGATGGCCTAGGTATTCGCCTTGCCTCGGGGCCACCGAAAAACTGCGATAATTCGCGTTTTTCGAGGAGCCTGCGCCTGACTCATCCGGCGCGGCCGACCACTGAGACCATGCAAGGCGAAAAGATGGCGGAACGCGAGTCCTCGATCCGGGCAGTGGAGCGAGCGATTACCCTGCTGCGCGCACTGAACCGGATGCCCGTTTCGACGCTCGACAGCCTGCATCAGTCGACTTCACTGCCCAAGCCCACCTTGATCCGGCTGTTGCGGACGTTCGAAGAACTGGGCCTCGCCGCACGCGGCGCGCGCCCTGGCGAATACCGTCTGCTCGACGGCGTCAACGCACTTAATTCGGGCTATCACCATGTGCCGCGTGTGGTCGAAATCGCTGCGCCGCTCGTGCGCAAACTCACTGAAGAAATCAAGTGGCCCATCGCTGTCGCCATGCTCGATGTCGACGCGCTGGTCGTGCGCTACAGCACGATTCCCTATTCGCCGCTGTCGCTGCTGCATTCGTCGATCAACATGCGCCTGAGCCTTGTCTCCCGTGCGTTGGGACGCGCGTATCTGGCGTTCTGCTCGTCCGAAGAACAGGAGATGCTGCTCGAAGTGGTGCGGCAAAGCCATCATCCCGAAGACCGGCTCGCCCAGGATCGCGAAGCGGTGCAAGCGATGCTCGATCAAACTCGTGGACGGGGATACGCGTTGCGGGATTCCACCGTTCGGCCGGTGTCCGGCACGATCGCCGTGCCGGTGATGGCGAAGGAATTCGTCGCCGCGTCGATTGGGCTGACGTGGTTTTCTTCTGCCCTGACGAGCGAGAAAGTGGTCGATAGATATCTCGATCGGATGCTCGACGTGGCGCTGCAGATTTCCGAACAGCTTTAACCGTCTAGTTCGGAACGTAGTTTAGCCGAAGGCTTGAACGGATCTCCACGAGATCGAACTGATGGACTCGTTCCGCGTATGTCAAGGTGCAAGAAGCTTGCTACGCTTTTGAACTTCCGGAACACCGCTTACGTCACTTGGCTAGACATGCGACGAAGGGATCACAACATTAAAGGCTCAGTGGCACCGAGACAAGTTTGCAAAAAAAACGGGCCAAAGGCTTCTGGGCTATCCAGTGGCAACGGCTGCCTTCTACGGGCCAGACGACACGGTGCTGGCGGCTTTGTTGCTGGCAGCATTCTCGGGCGGCGCAACGCTCGACATGGGCGCGGACGACGTGCTTTTATCGGTCGCCGTCGTGGTGATTGGCGGCACGCAGGTATCGGGCGGCCGAGCGGGTCCGTCTGGTGTCTGGAGCGCGGCCTGCTTTTTTGTTTCTGATCAATGCGCTGTTGAATGCGACAGGCGCAGGAGCCGGCTTGTGGGCGATTGTTTATGGGCTCCTGATTGTGGGCGTGACGGCCGTGGCGAGTGGGTCGGCTGCAGCGCGGCTTTGATGGGGATAGCCGATCTTTCGCTGCTTGGCAAGCGAGTACCGTTGCGCTCAAAACTCTCCGGACCGCAGGTGGCAATCACCGACAATTTTGATGCAATCGTCAATATTGCTCTGTTCATACGGCTGAGCTTTCGAAGACGATCCTTTATATGGCAGCGTTCGCATTAGTGACTTGAACGACGTATACGGAGCCGCCTCAGCACGCGCCACAGCGATTAGCTACTCAAGTATTTGTATATACTAAATACTAAAAATCGGTCAATTTTAGCTTTATGTCAAATTAAGTTACACCGGTCGTCGGCGGCACTGGTAATTGGCGCTTTCAGATCCTGGTTGATCGAGACGATCACCTTAGACTTTTTCCATGCCGCTCAGGTGGTGGATCGAGCCCGAGGTACCGACGCCGACATCTAGGTGTGGCGCGACGATCTTGTCGATCTGGCCCGGCAGACAATGCTTCCGCGCGAAGCCAGCATCGACCGCGGTACGCGAGGCACCCAATGCCGCTTTGAGCTTGTCGGCGAGCGCCCACCACCTTCGCGTAGTTCTCGTCGCCTCAGACCGAGGCCGGCCGGCACGACGAGGTGCATCGACATCCGTTTCGGGCGGTCCAGTTTCGGCGCTTCGCGGCTCGCGAACTAGGACAGGCCTGTGTGGGCGGCGGGTTTGAGCTTTTCTACTGCGGCGCTTCCGGCTTTGGATGCAACCGAGACGAAGCCCCTTCCCCGCACGGTAACTGCCTTGATCGCGGCGGCCGATTCAACGACGGCGATCGCGGCCCCTTACGTATCGGACGAACCCGCCGCCCACTGCGATGGACTCGACTGACCCGATGTCGAGCAGGGCCTAGAGCGCGCGCCCCACTGTCTTGGTCCCGCTGGGAAATCCAGTTAAATCGCCGCCCTTGCTGATCGCGAGTAAAATGCATCCGCAACATTTGACTGTGAGGCGCCGGCGGAGGCCGAAACGAGCATATTCCTCGGCTAACAAAATGTCCCCCAGCCTGTGATAATCACTTGTCGTCATGCGTGTTGGTGCGTCGTCGCCGCCCTCGCATATGGGTTTCTATCTGCGACATGATCGGACACCGGTCGCTCAGCGGGCGGGTAATTCACGGTTTCGGAAGCCAATCATGCGCTCATGGCGTCTCGATCGCGCAAGTCCGACGGGCCACCTAGACCTGTCCGGAGCGACAAGCCTAGTCTCATCCATCGGGTGTGAAGATTCCAATGCGTTCGCCGCGGAAGTCTTGAAGTTGTTAGGGGATGCCGCGGGAATCTCACAGTGCACCGTATTTGCATACGAGTTCGGCAATCGCCCCAGGACGATCTCCGTGGCGGATCACCGCGGCGGCCGATATTTGCGTGACGTGGCAGATACGTACGCCAAGCGCTTCTACGCCCTGGACGGCAACCAAACGATTATCTCGGCGGTCAGTCCCCAGAAGCTCGGCTCATCCGTCTTGCTACACCAGCAAGGCAGCGAAGACATCTTGCATGAGGGCTATCGGGCCGCGTGCTATCACCAGCCCGACGTGTCGGGCCGACTTTCCCTTTTGCTGCAACCGTCACAGGAAATCTGGCTCTCAGTCAATCTCTATCGGGATCGTAGGCGGGGAAATTTTCACCCGAGCGAAATCGCGCTGATCGAAGCCTTCGCCCCGCTGATCGCTAATGCCGCCAAGCATCATTACGCGCTTTGTGGCCAAATTCAGACCGGCATTCCGCAGCTCATGTTGGCGCGGGTCCGTGGGATCTGCCCGGACTTATCCAAGCGAGAACTCGATGTGCTCTGCGGCGTGTTGGAGGGCCGCACGGCGCAAGAAATCGGCGAACTGATGGGCGTCAAGGCCTCCAGCGTCGTGACCTACCAGAAGCGCGCTTACCGCCGCCTCGGCATTTCGAGCCAACGTCAGTTGTTCGCCTTGTGCCTGGCTCCCGGCAGAAACTGATCCTGCACTGTCCCGTCAATCCGACGTCGACTGTCCATTTGGTCGCGTGACGTTAAGGGTTTCCCCCATCCCATCTCGCCCTTCAAGTCGTACCCATTTTGGGGACAGCGCGAGCTAGTGGCACCCCATACTCCAGTCATCGCCATACCTCGCCGCCCTGACGAACCTGATGCGATTGCATTGAGCGCTGTGGCGCTCGACATAGACCTGATTCTGGAGACGACCTACATGGAAACCACCCCATCGGCCGACCGCGGCCCACTGCCTGGCGGTCCGGCGAACGGTGCTGGACCGGGCGCTTCACTGCAAGAGCAGCATGTCATTGCCAAGGTTTCTCGACACTTGCTTTGGTTTCTCTTCGTCCTGTTCTTCGTCTCGTTCCTGGATCGAATCAATATTGGATTTGCCGGACTAACCATGATGAAGGACCTCGGCCTTTCCGGAGTCCAGTTCGGTCTGGCCACAACGTTGTTCTATATCGCCTACATCGCGTTCGGCATTCCGAGCAACATCGTTTTGGCGCGCATCGGTGCGCGGAAATGGATCGGAACCATCATGATCGCATGGGGTCTGGCATCCACGGCAACCATGTTTGCGTCCAGCCCGGGCACGTTATATCTATTGCGCATTTTGGTCGGCGTGACGGAGGCCGGTTTTCTGCCAGGCATTTTGCTTTACATGACCTACTGGTTTCCGAGCGCATATCGCGCGAGAGCCAATGCCTTGTTCATGATCGCAATGCCGGTGACGGCCGCTGTCGGCTCCGCGCTGTCGGGATACATTCTGGCACTGGACGGGACTCTCGGACTTAAAGGTTGGCAATGGCTGTTTTTTCTTGAAGGCTTGCCCTCGGCAATCCTAGGACTCGTCGTGTTCGCTTATCTTCACGACGGCCCGGCAAAGGCGACCTGGCTCAGCGCAGATGAAAAGCGCACGCTGTCGCTCACGCTCGCCGCGGAGCACCGGGTCGATCCCGTGCCGCGCACATCGGCAACGGAAGAAAGAAGCCTTCTCAGCGAACTCGTCTCGCCGACCGTTATCAAGTTTGCGCTCGCCTATTTCTGTCTCGTCAACACGCTCGCCATGGTCGCCGTCTGGACACCGCTGATCGTGAAGAGCTTCAATACCGACGCGAGCAACCGCACCGTCGGTCTAATGGCTGCGATCCCGCAAATCTGCACGATCGTCGCGATGATCTGGTGGGGAAGGCGTTCTGATCGTAAGCAGGAACGCAAGTGGCACCTGTTGCTGCCCATGCTCTTCTCCGCTGCTGGCTGGCTTTGCACGGCTTACTCGGCAAAGCCCGTGGTTCAAATGCTGGGTATTTGCCTGGCGTCGGCAGGATCGTACACCGCCATGTCCATCTTTTGGACGACCCCCGATCACGCGCTGAGCTTCCGAGCCCGTGCGATCGGCATCGCAGTGATCAATGCTACAGGCAATATCGGCTCGGCCTTGAATCCACTGGTGGTGGGATGGCTGAAAGACCTGACGCATAGTTTCTCGGCCGGGTTGCTGTATGCGGCTGCACTGCTCGTGATTGGCGCCGTCGTAGTGGCTGTACTGCCGATCGAGCCGACGCGCCAGCGCCGCACTGAACCGGCAAGCAGCGTGAGCTAGACGGTGCTCGCTGCGCCGGCTGTTCGACTCAAACTATGGCGAAGTGTCTAGCGACGAGGGACGGGCCAACCACGATCCCAGCCGCACTTCGTTCAAGAATTCGTTAAGGAGCAAACGATGGAATTTAAACCTTACCCTTTTACTGCAAAAAAATACGCTGCCAAGTTGCCGAAGCTGGACAACGGCATTGAAACAAAGCGACATGCAGTTACGATCGTTGGCGGAGGTCCAGTCGGTCTGACGGTGGCCCTCGGACTGGCCAACCATGGCGTTCCCTCCGTATTGATCGAAGCCGACGACTCCGTTTGCTCTGGGAGCCGGGCCATCTGTATCTCGCGCCGGAGTCTGGAAATCATCGAGCGCCTGGGTGCAGCGGACGGGTTTCTGAAGACCGGGCTGCCATGGGCCGGTGGGCGAAGCTTCTACCGCGACACCGAAGTGCTGCACTTCAAAATGCCGCAGGACGACAACCAGAAACTGCCGCCGATGGTGAACCTTGCGCAATATCACATCGAGCAGTTTCTGCTGGACGCCGCGCAACGGAAATCCGACCTGATCGATATCCGCTGGCAGACACGGGCGACCGCCATCGAATCGCGCGTGGACGGCGCCACCCTTAACCTTGCAACTCCCGAAGGCGACTATTCGCTCAACACGGACTGGGTCGTCGCCTGTGATGGCGGGCGCAGCACGATTCGCGAGGCGCTAGGGCTGCAGCTCAAGGGCACGAGCTACGAGGGCCGCTATGTGATCGTCGATATCGAGCTTGAGAGCGACCGGCCGACCGAGCGCCTGGCCTACTTCGACCCGTCGTCCAACCCGGGTTCCACTGTGTTGGTCCACAAGCAGCCTGACAATGTCTGGCGCATCGACTATCAATTGCGTGACGGCGAAGACGCCGAGCAGGCGGTGAAGCCGGAAAACGTATTCCCGCGGGTGCAGAGCTTGTTAAACATGATGGGCGAGCGTGGTGACTGGGCCCCGATCTGGATCACGATCTACAAGGCCAATGCCCTGACCCTTGAAAGCTATCGTCATGACCGCGTGCTGTTCGGCGGCGATGCAGCCCACCTAGTCCCGATTTTTGGCGTACGCGGCGCAAACTCAGGAATCGACGACGCGGACAATCTGGCGTGGAAACTGGCCTTCGTGGTCCGCGGCCTCGCCTCCGAGGGACTTCTCGACAGCTACTCAGCCGAGCGCGTCTTTGCCGCCCACGAAAATCTCAGTTACGGCACCAAGAGTACCGAATTTATGGCGCCGCCGTCGTTCGCCTTCGAGTTGATGCGCAAAGCTGTTTTGAGTTTGGCGATCAAGCATGAACGCGTGCGTTCCTTGATCAACCCGCGGCAGACCTCGGCAATAACCTATACCGCGTCACCGCTGAATGCTGCGGAGATAGAGCCGGGCGCATTTACGACAGGTCCTGTGCCGGGCGCAGTACTTCCCGAGTGTCCCTTGACGATCGTCGAGGGCGGCAACGCGAGGGAAGCTCACCTGACAGACCTGGTCACCCCCTGCTTCACAGCCTTGCATTTTAGCGAAGACGGTAGGATACCTACAGAATTCTTTGCGCTCGAAGCAACACTTCAAGGCGAGAAGCTACCTTTCAAACTAATCCCTGTGACTTCGCATCTGCACCCTGAGACGAAAAGCGATCACAACTGGGACCATACGGGTCGGCTGTTTGCCATGTATGGCGCCAGACCCGGCACCGTGTATCTCGTTCGCCCGGACGGTCATGTGCTGGGGCGCTGGCACGCGGCAGCAGCCGCAGATATTGCGACAGCCATCCACCACGCCCTTAACTCGTGATCACGACCAACCCGATAAAGGAGAACGCCATGACCGACAGCGACCTCGATAACGTCTACACCCGACTGTGCAAGACCATGACCCAAGTAGGCGAGGCCAACACTTCATTGTTTCTCGCGCGTTTCGCGATGCTCGCGATCGATACGATCGACGACCCGGCCGTCGCGCTGAACCTAATCGACGATGCGAGCGAGGGGATGTCTGAATAAGTGACGGGTCGCCGGCCACGCATGCAAGCGCGGCCGGCATCGCCACCCTTTTCTAAGGGGGCCAATGTTTTTTGCAGGAGATCGAAACAATGACACTTAACTATCAAACCGGCTTCGCCAATGAATTTGCCACCGAGGCCCTGCCCGGTGCGCTTCCCGTGGGGCGCAACTCTCCGCAACGCGCGCCTTATGGGCTTTACGCCGAGCAACTCTCGGGCACGGCATTCACTGCGCCGCGCCATACCAACCGTCGTTCGTGGTTGTACCGGATCCGTCCGGCCGCCATGCACTTGCCGTTCGAGCGTATCGAGAACGCTCGCCTGCTGAGCCGCTTCGACGAAGTACCAACACCGCCGAATCAGCTGCGCTGGGACCCCTTGCCGATGCCCGATGGACCAACGGATTTCGTGTCGAGCCTGGTGACCATGGCGGGCAACGGTGGCCCCGACGTAGGGAGCGGATGCGGAATCCACCTGTATGCCGCCAACTGCTCCATGACCGACCGTTTCTTCTACAATGCCGACGGCGAGCTGCTCATCGTGCCGCAGCAGGGACGGCTGCGCCTGGCGACTGAAATGGGTTTGCTCGAGGTGGAGCCGCAGGAGATCGTCGTCATCCCGCGCGGCGTGCGCTTTCGCGTGGAATTGCCAGATGGCGAGGCGCGCGGCTATGTTTGCGAGAACTATGGCGCACTGTTCAAGCTGCCGGACCTCGGCGTGATCGGATCCAACGGCCTGGCTAATTCGCGCGACTTCCTCACGCCGGTCGCTTCCTACGAAGACCGTGAAGGCGAGTTCGAACTGGTCGCGAAATTCGAAGGCAATCTCTGGCACGCCCAGATTGACCATTCCCCGCTCGACGTGGTCGCGTGGCACGGCAACTATGCGCCGTACAAATACGACCTGCGCCGCTTCAACACGATCGGCTCGATCAGCTACGATCATCCCGATCCGTCGATTTTTTTGGTGCTCCAGGCCCCCACCGACACACCTGGCGTCGACGCAATCGACTTCGTCATCTTCCCGCCGCGCTGGCTGTCGATGGAAAACACTTTCCGCCCGCCGTGGTTCCACCGCAACTTCGCCAGCGAATTCATGGGCCTGATTCATGGTGCGTACGACGCGAAGGCTGAAGGCTTCGCGCCTGGTGGCGCGTCGCTTCACAATTGCATGAGCGGGCATGGCCCGGACGCCGATACATTCGCCAAGGCGAGCGCAGCTGACACGACTCGGCCCGACCACGTCACGAACACCATGGCGTTCATGTTCGAAACGCCTGCCGTCATCCGACCGACGCGCTACGCGCTCGAATCGTCCCAATTGCAAAGTGAGTACTACCAATGCTGGCAAGGCTTGAAAAAGCATTTCAATCCGGCGCAGCTCTGAATTCGCACAATGGAGATACCGCATGTCAATGCTCAATGAATCGCACGACCCGACTCTTACGAGCTGGGTCGCGCAAGCAAACGAGCCGGGAAGTGATTTCCCGATTCAAAATCTTCCCTTCGCCGTGTTTCGCCGCAAGGGTTGCGACGAGGCATTCCGCGTTGGCGTAGCCATTGGCGACCGGATCGTCGATCTCGGGGCAGCCGCAGGAAGCGGCGTTTTCTCGGGTGAGGCGGCCTTCGCCGCAGCTGCGTGCGGCGACGCAAGCCTGAACCGGCTGATGGCCATGGGACCCGCAATCTGGTCCGCACTGCGGCTCGCCCTTTCTCGGGCATTGCGCACAGGTGCGCCAGAGGCAACGATTCTTTCGGACAAGCTGGTATCACAAGCGGAGGCTGAGTACACCGTTCCGGCGCGCATCGGTGACTACACAGATTTCTACACGTCGGTGCATCACGCGACCAATATCGGCAAGCTGTTTCGCCCGGACAGTCCCCTGATGCCAAACTACAAATGGGTACCAATCGGCTATCACGGCCGTGCGTCCTCCATTGGCGTTTCCGGCCACGCGTTCTCACGTCCTATTGGCCAGACCTTCCCTCCGGGGGCAACGCAACCAAAGTTTGGTCCTAGCAAGCGCCTGGACTATGAACTGGAACTTGGAATCTTTATCGGCACAGGCAACGAGTCAGGAACGCAGGTCCCGATCACCGAGGCTGAATCGCACGTCTTCGGCCTATGCCTGCTCAACGACTGGTCAGCCCGTGATATCCAGGCTTGGGAATACCAGCCACTTGGACCATTCCTCTCGAAAAACTTCGCAACGACCATCTCACCCTGGGTCGTCACGCTGGAAGCGCTTGCGCCGTACCGTGTCCCCTTCACAAGGCCGGAAAGCGATCCCCAGCCTCTGCCCTATCTGGATTCGGCACAACAGCGCGAAGTTGGCGCGATCGACGTGCAACTCGAAGTTTGTCTCGAAACGGAAGCGATGCGCGCGGCCGGCAGGCCAGGCGCACGGCTCAGCCTCACGAGTTACCGGCATGCCTATTGGACGATCGCGCAGATGGTTGCGCATCACACAGTGAACGGTTGCAACCTGCAGCCCGGAGACCTTTTCGGCACCGGCACTCTCTCCGGCCCCTCTCTGGATCAGGCCGGCGCCCTTATTGAACTCACCGCTGGCGGAAAACAGCCGCTGAGCCTGCCCGACGGCGAACAGCGGACTTTCCTCGAAGACGGCGACCTCATCATCATGCGCGGCTGGTGCGAAACGGCCGGCGCTGCACGCATCGGATTTGGGGAGTGCCGCGGGATGGTGTTGCCGGTGAGGCGCTAAGCTCCGGATATTGCTCATCACGAATCACGCCTCCTGGCGGCCGGCGTGGCGGCCGCTGTTCCTCGCGAGCGCCGCCGGCATCGAAATGCAGGTTAAAGAGCCGTTCGGACTCTCGTAAGCCCTCGTCTCAGTCACGATCACTGACCTCGTTTTGGTGGTTGGGTCACTGATTAGGCCTCCTTTGTAGGGTCGATTCAACATAGCCCTGTCGACGTCCTTCCATGCCCGATTACGATCGTGCAAGGTCAAGTTGAGTGGAGGAGTGCTAATACAACCTTATCGGTTGCGTCAGTGTTGATGTTCATAGCGTTTACGCCTCGACTTTTTCAAACTGCGCGATAGCCAAGATTTCGTCGGCTGATTTCTCCCACATAAACGGTCGAAGATTTTCGTCATAGCTATCAATTTAATCGCGGATCGCGGCTTCAAGTTGGCGAGTCGAACGACTTTTCAGCGAGCCGTCGACCGATGCTGCTCTGTCCAACGTCCCCAACGACAAGGCAGGATCGGCCTCATGCATCTACAGAATGGCTTCGTCGCTGGGTGCGGCCTTTGGCGTGGCTATCTCGGCGGCGATTTTACGTCGCTAAGCCACATGGAGGGTCTTTCTCCGATGGCTGAGATCGCCCTTGGGCGAACCAACAATCTTGCCGTGCGCTATGCGGCCGCCATCGCATTGCTGTTCAACGTGCTGATGGTCGTGGTGGCGATGATCGCCATCATGCGGACAATACCCAAAGGGAATTCTCAAGCGTCCGGCACCCCGGCAGCCTAGACTCGATAGGTGATCTCACCCGGCGCGATTGTCACCTCGAAGAAGGTGGAAGTAGACTTATTAATTGTAGCCGTCCGCGTCTACTGCCGGCAGGCACTCCGCATCTTTCAGCTTTGGCGCGAAAAATCGCGTCCCCGCCATGGTGTTCCTATGGCAATGCAAGCTTTGTAACCATTGAAGGTGGACATATGAATTCGTTCATGACTGCGTTGACCGTTCGCGTTGACGAACTGCTCCCGGAACTCGAAGCGATCTACAAGGATCTGCATCAAAACCCGGAACTGTCGATGCAGGAGGTGCGTACCGCGCGCATTGCAGCCGACTACCTGGCTGCGCAGGGATTCGAGGTAACGCGCGCCGTCGGCGTGACAGGTGTGGTGGGCGTGCTGCGCAACGGTGAAGGCCCGACGGTCATGCTGCGCGCGGACATGGATGCCCTTCCGATGAAGGAGGCGACTGGTCTGCCCTATGCGAGCATCGCCACCTCCAAGGATGAAGATGGCGTCGAGGTAGGCGTCGCCCATGCCTGTGGGCACGATCTGCACGTGACGTGGCTGATGGGTGCTGCACGCCTGCTGGCCGAGCACCGGGAATCGTGGAAAGGAACAATCCTGGCTGTATTTCAGCCAGGCGAGGAAGTTGGTCGCGGCGCGCAAAGCATGATGGACGACGGCATGGCGAAGCGGTTTCCAAAGCCCGACATTATTCTCGGACAACATGTGATGGTAGGAGAGGCCGGCACTGTGGGATACCGCAGTGGCACGATTCTTTCGGCAGGCGACAGCATCAAGGTGAAGCTATTCGGGCGCGGCTCGCATGGTTCGCAACCGCAAACATCGATCGACCCGGTGATCATGGCGGCAGCGACGACGATGCGCCTTCAAACTATTGTTTCGCGCGAAATCGCGCCGAGCGACAGTGCCGTGCTGACAATCGGAGCGCTGCAAGCGGGGACGAAAGAAAACATCATCCCCGATGATGCGACGCTCAAGCTGAACATTCGAACCTATGACGAAGACGTGCGTGACTACATGCTGTCAGCGATCCGGCGTATCTGCTGCGCCGAATGCACAGCCTCCAATTCGCCGCAGGAACCTGAGTTCACCACGCTAAGCAGTTATCCGTTAACCGAGAACGACGCGCAAGCCACCGCGCGTATTGCGCATGCGTTCGAGACACAGTTCGGCGACCGCGCCCATGAAACCCCTCCTGCCGCGGCAAGCGAGGACTTCAGCGTATTTGGCCGTCGCTGGGAGGTGCCGTACGTATTCTGGATCGTCGGTGGCACGGATCCGCAGGTTTATGCGAAGGCGAAGGCAGACAAGCAGCTCAATCTGCTGCCCAGCAACCATTCTCCGAAATACGCACCAACCTTAAATCCCACGTTGAAAACGGGACTACAGGCCATGTTGTGCGCTGCAGCGGAGTGGCTCTGTGAAGAGAAAGTTTCTACGTGACCGGACATGCCTTGTTTCTGCTACTCGATCTGATCGGCACGTTCGTGTTTGCCATCAGCGGGGCCGTGGCAGCGAAACAGCGCAATCTTGACCTGTTTGGGGTTGTTGTAATGGCGTTCGTTGTCGCATGTGGCGGAGGCATCGTGCGTGATGTGTGCATTGGGGCGGTGCCGCCAGCGGGGCTGTCCAACTGGCGCTATCTGGTTGCCGCCATGGTCGCTGCATTGACGACGATCGTCGCGTACCCACAAGTGAGGCGGATGCGACACCCGGTGCTTTTCTTTGACGCTATCGGCCTCGGGCTGTTTGCAGTATCGGGCGCCCAAAAGGCGCTTGCTTACGGTCACAATGCCGAAGTCGCGATATTGCTGGGGGTGACGACCGCCGTAGGCGGCGGAACATTACGCGATGTGCTACTTGCACGGGTACCAGTCATCCTGCAAAGGGAGATTTACGCGTCCGCGGCACTGCTGGGCGCGGCAATCCTGGTCGCCTGCGAGGAATTTGGCCTGTCACAACCGTGGACCCCATGGGCTGCCACGCTTGTATGCGTGGGCTTGCGTCTCTTCTCGCTCCGTTATCACTGGCATCTCCCCACCTTCGCTAGGCGCGATGCCGAAAAGACAGGGTCTGGCCGGTGATGAACGCTGATGACAGGAGCTGCGCCATTGCGACGCGAGTCCACGCAATCAAATGGAATAGCTAGTCGTCTGCGAGTGGCGCTCGTGATGTTTCTCGGCTAGCAAGCATGGCAACTAGAGCGACGAGAGCCGCGCCGACCATGTACCACGCTGGGGCGAGCTTGCTACCCGTCGTATGGATTAACCAAGTCGCAACGAAGGGCGCCGTGCCACCGAACAACGCGTTTGCAGCATTGAAACAGAAGGCAAACCCGCTATACCGGACGCGCGTCGGAAAAATCTCCGACAGAAAGCATGGCAGCGTGCCGTCGTTCATCGTCAGGAGTGCACCGAACGCAATCTGGATCATCACGATTGTCATGAAGCTGGCACCGACAAGTCCCTTGAACAGCGGTACCGTCAGTATGACAAACAGGACCGAAGCACCGATCAGCATTGTTTTGCGACCGAAACGATCCGAAAGAGCCCCCATGATGAAGATGAAGCCAATATAGGCGGTGAGAGAAATGGTCGCCGCGATAAATGATTCCGTTTCTCCCATGCCCATCTCGGTCGACAGATAGGTGGGCATGTAGCTCAGCACCAGATAAAACGCCACTGCGTTCAGACACGTGACGCCAAACGCGATCAACATCTTTCCACGATGGACGGTCAGCAGTTCCGTGACGGGCGCACGCGCGACGTGTTGCGACGCTTCGAGTGCCTTGAACTTCGGCGTATCTTCCAGACGTACTCGAATGTAACGCCCGATCAGCCCGAACGGCGCGGCAAGCAGAAACGGCAGGCGCCAGCCAAACGACTGAATTTGTTCAGCCGTGAGGACCGCGTGTAGTACGGCTACAAAAATCGACCCGAACAAAAGACCCGCAGCTGTGCTGGCGGGAACGATACTCGTATAGATGCCCCGCTTGCCCTCCGGCGCGTATTCAGCGAGAAATGCGGATGCTCCCGCATATTCACCGGAGGCGGAGAACCCCTGGACAAGTCGAACGACCAATAGAAGAATCGGCGCGAGGATGCCGACTTGGGCGTACGTCGGTAAGAAAGCAATCACGAACGTCGAGGCCGACATGATCAAGATGGATAGCGAAAGTGCCGTCCGACGACCGATCTTGTCGCCAAAGTGGCCCCAAACGATACCTCCGATCGGCCGCACGATAAACGAAATTGCAAAGATGGCGTAGGCGGCAAGCAGACCCGTTGCGGCATCAGTCTTTGGGAAAAAGACTACTGCAATGATGGTCGCCAGATAGCCATAGGACGCGTAGTCGAACCACTCGACGAAGTTCCCGATGAAGCTCGCCATCGCCGCGCGCTTAAGCAGACGCCCGTCTGGCGCCGGCGTTGCCTGGCCATTTCCCGACGGGAAAGGTATGCCCGGCCGTGAGATGACGCCGGCAGCCGCTGACCGGCCTGAAACCGCTTTCTTGGTACTCATTTGGTGTCTCCAAACATGAATCGTGAGATTGCTGCGTTTTCGGCTGCGGCTCTTCGGGCCACTTCACCGGCCTCGACCTGCTGAAACTACTGAAGTACGACGGTTCGGTTACCGTTGATAAAAATGCGACGTTCGACGAAGAGCTTGACCGCGCGCGCAAGCGCGAGGCATTCAACATCGCGTCCCGTTGCAAGCAGCCGCTCGGGGTCATACGCGTGATTGACCCGTTCCACGACCTGTTCGATGATCGGACCTTCGTCGAGATCATTGGTCACGAAGTGCGCTGTTGCGCCGATCAGCTTCACGCCGCGGGCATGGGCCTGGTGATAGGGCTTTGCGCCTTTGAATCCAGGCAGAAACGAGTGGTGAATATTGATGGCGCGCCCCGCGAGCCGCTCACTAAGTTCGGCTGAGAGCACCTGCATGTAGCGCGCGAGCACAACCAGTTCGGCACCGGTGCGTTCGATCAGGGCCAACATCTGCGCTTCCTGCTGCGGCTTGGTATCGGCGGTCAGCGGCAAATGGTGAAACGCGATGCCATTCGCGAGCGCGAGCGGCTGCAGGTCGGGATGATTCGATGCAATACCGACGATGTCCATCTTCAACTCGTCCATGCGCCAGCGGAACAGCAGGTCGGCGAGGCAATGATCAAGCTTCGACACCATGATCAGCACCTTCGGCTTGACAGAGACGTCGTGGAGCGCCCAAATCATGTCGAAACGCTGGGCGACCGCCACGAACTCTGCCCGCAACGCGTCGACTTGCAACTCGTGCGAAGAAGTTGCGTGAAAAATACAGCGTACAAAAAAACGCGCGTTTGAGTCGTCGTCGAACACGTTAAATTCGTCGATATAGCATCCGTGCTCATCGAGAAAGCGAACCATGGCGGCCACCTGCCCGGGTGCACTTGGACAGGTAACGGTCAGCGCAAATTGGGGGCTTCGCTTCGCTCTCATCGTAATTGTTTCAGTCATTGCGACTCCGTGGGTCGGATGTGTCATGCGCGCCCGCCTTTGGTGACAGAGAGCGCAACCAAGTGGGCACGCCAGCGCAGATAGTCATGACGACTCCAGCGCAGGCGTACACCAACCCGCTCAGTGGAGCGCACTGCGTGTGGCTTGTAGAGCGTGAGCACGGCGTCTTCCAACATTGGGAAGCGGTCGAAGCCCAACGCCAGCAGATCGGCGGCAAGCCGTTCCACCAGATCTGTGTGTGGCTGTTCGTCGAGGTAAGCGCAGAGCATCCGGCAGAACGCGTCGTAATCCAGACAATCTTCGATATGCTCCGGCAGCGCCAGGCTTCGACAATGCAGCACCGCATCGATTACCACTGGTTGCGACACGCGTTCATGGCCGTAGATCCCGACCCGGGTCTGCGCTCGCAACTGATCGATCACGACCTCCCATTCGATTGTTGGTAGGGCTTCGGTCGGGTTCATCGATTGATCTCCTCTGTATGGCGAGCGCAGCAACGAACACGGGTGCTATACAAGATACGGTTGCGCCGCGTCGAGCAACATGAGGCAGCCGTATTCGGCAAAGCTGCGCCGCACGATGACCTGAAACCGATCGTCGCCATTGCGGCACAGCGTGATGCCTGCCTTGAAAAAGTGCGTTTGCGCACACTGCCCCTCAACGAACGCACGCGGATGGAGATCAAGCGGACAACCACTTGCCAGCACAGCGCGCACATTCGCCCCTTCGATGTCGATCACGGTATAGCCACTGCTGACGTCGACAACTGCGTAGTGTTGACTGCCGAGTGCGTCGCGAAATCCTCGCTCCAGATCGGCGGCCATATCCTGGGTCGACTGGATCAGCCACTCGTCTGGCCCCATCCAGATCGCCACACGTTCGCCTGCTACCGCGCGTTCGCCAGACGACGTCGGCAGCGCGACGCCCAACACCCGCTCAACCGCCGCGTGGAACATAGCGCCATCGCCGCGTAATGTCAGAAGCGTCATGAACGGTCGCTCGGTGAGCTGAAAGCGCCCGGACATGCCGCTCGAGGAAGACGCGACTATCGGCTCGATGCCGACCAGCGGCGACTCCTGAATCAGATCATTGAACATGTTGCCGTACTCCTTCCGGATCGTAGAACACAGGACTGCAAACTTCAGCTTCGACGCACTGCGTGGCGGAGATCGACACAAAGACTCGTTGGCCCATTTTTTCGAGGCCGCCCTTCACCACGGCAAGAGCAATCGAGCGTCGCAAGATTGGACTCATGTAGCTTGACGTAACGTGGCCCAACATCGGCGCAATGCCCGGCGCTGACGACGTCGTCACAATCTGCGCACCTTCGGCCAAGACAATGTGCGGGTCGACGCTCTTCAGCCCAACGAGTTGCTTGCGTCCTTCGCGCTGTGTGTCCGAGCGCGTCAGCGACCGCTTGCCGAGGAAGTCTTTTTTCGCAACCATCCCGCCCATACCGAGATCGAAAGGGGTGATTGAACCGTCCGTATCCTGGCCGACGATGATGTAGCCCTTCTCCGCGCGCAGCACGTGCATCGTTTCCGTGCCGTAGGGCGTGATGTCGAATTCGCGACCGGCGCTCATCAGTTCTTCCCATACGCCGCGTCCGAAATTCGCCGGCACGTTGACTTCGTACGCCAGTTCACCGGAGAAGCTGATACGCATGACGCGCGCGGCTGCCCCGGCCACCGTGCCGTTGCGATAGGTCATGAATGGGAACGCCGCGTTTGCGAAATCGATGTCCGCACACACCTTTTGGAGCACTCTGCGGCTGTTGGGCCCAACCACGGCGAATGTCGCCCAGTGATCGGTGACCGAATTCAAATGCACCTTCAAGTCCGGCCATTCCGTTTGAAGCCACCGCTCCATCCAGTTCAGCACCCTTGCGGCGCCGCCCGTTGTGGTGGTCATCATGTAGTGCTGTTCGGCGAGCCGGACGGTCACGCCGTCGTCAAACACCATGCCGTTTTCATCAAGCATCAGGCCGTAGCGGCATTTGCCTACCTCCAGCTTGCTCCACGGGTTGGTGTACATCCAGTTAAGCAGTGTGGCGGCGTCCGGGCCCTGGATATCGATCTTGCCGAGTGTCGATGCGTCCAGAATGCCCACACTGTTGCGCACCGCGAGGCATTCGCGCGCGACCGCTGCGTGCAGGTCCTCGCCGTTCCTCGGGTAGTACCAGGGGCGCTTCCAGTTACCCACGTCCTCGAATGCAGCACCGTGTGCTTCGTGCCAGGGGTGGATGCAAGTCTTGCGGATCGGATCCAGAAAGTCGCCCAATTCGCGTCCGGCGATTGTCCCAAAGGTCACCGGGGTATAGTTCGGTCGGAAGGTGGTGGTGCCCGTTTCGGGAATGGTTTTGCCCAGCGCGCTGGCAAGAATCGCCATGCCGTTAATGTTGCCGAGCTTGCCCTGATCGGTGCCGAAGCCCATCGCGGTATAGCGCTTGACGTGCTCGACAGAGTGATAGCCTTCCCGCGCGGCGAGCAGGATGTCAGCCGCGGACACATCGTTTTGGAAGTCGACAAACCGCTTCGGCCCCCGCGACGCCTCGCCTAAATTTGCTACCAGCCACAGCGGCAATAGCGGCGTCTCACCCGAGGATTTCGCCTGCCATTGCGGTACGGTGCACTGTGCAAAACCACAAGATTTTGCCGATTGCCGGCCCGCAGCGACGCCGTCAGCGAGCGCTTCGGGCAACTGAAAGGCGCCACGCGCCGCACCAACGCTGCATTCGGCCTGAACGCTCGCGCCCGGCACAAAACACGCGTTGTCGTCTTTCCATGCGGCTTTGCCGCCCGACTGGGCAAACAGATGCAGCACCGGATTCCAGCCTCCGGACATACCCACCAGGTCGCAACCCAGCGTAGCCATATGCCCGACTACACGCCCGTTGGCATATTGTGAAACGGACACGCTCTTGACTCGCTCTTTACCCTTCGCCTCGGTAATTACCCCGTTATTGACAATCGCGACGCCATTGCGCGCTGCATGTCGGGGCAATTCACCGGTGCTCGCGCTGCGTGCATCCACCACTGTGACATCAGCACCGCACGCCTTAAGATCCAGCGCGGCGCGATACCCTTCGTCATTGTTGGTGAAAATCACGGCTCGCCGTCCTGGCACGACACCGTATCGCTTGATGTATGTCGTGATCGCGGACGCCAGCATAATTCCGGGCAGATCATTGTTGCCAAATACCAGCGGTCTTTCATGCGCCCCCGTTGCAAGAATCACCTGCTTCGCGCGAATCTTCCACAAGCGCTCGCGTGTGACGCCACGCGTCGAAACCGGCAGGTGGTCGGTCAAACGTTGCGTTGCCGTGACCAGGTTGTGATCCTGATAGCCGAACGCAGTACTACGCGTCAGGACGGTCACCTCGGGCATGTTCTCGAGCTCGCGTTCGATGGCCTGCACCCACGCGCTGGCCGGTCGGCCGTCGATGGTTTCGCCGGTCGACAGCAGACTTCCGCCCAGTTCAGGCTGGTCGTCGACGAGAATGACCCGTGCGCCGCTTGACCCGGCCGTTCGCGCCGCAGCGAGGCCCGAGGGACCTGCGCCCACCACCAGAACGTCGCAATGCGCAAAGCGTTTGTCGTAGCGGCTGGGGTCAAGGACTTCGGGTGCCTTGCCCAGACCCGCGGCGTGCCGAATGCGCTCTTCGTATTTGGGCCAGAAGCTGCGCGGCCACATGAACGTTTTGTAATAGAACCCGGCCGGCATGAAGCGCGAAAACTTCTGGTTGATCGCCATGCGGTCATGCTCGAGGCTCGGCTCGGCGTTCACGCTCGTCGCAACGAGTCCCTGATAGAGCTCGATCTCGGTCGCCCTAGCATTGGGAATCGTGTGAGCACCACACTCGAGTTGCACCAACGCGTTCGGTTCTTCAACCCCTGCGGTGACAATGCCGCGGGGCCGGTGATACTTGAAGCTGCGTGCGACAAAGTGTACGTCGTTCGCGAGCAATGCCGAGGCCAACGTGTCGCCTTGGAAGCCCTGATACGTGCGGCCGTTAAACGTGAAGGTCAGAGGGGTTGCACGATTGACTCGGCCGCCCGATTGCAAACGGTTCTGCTGGCTCATGCTGATTCTCCATCATTCAAACTGCCGATCTTGCTGACTGACCGGAATGCATAGGTCACCGTGTCGCGCTCGGCGTTAAACCAGCGCCGGCAGCCCTGCGCATGGTTCCATTGTTCGCGGTGCATGCCGCGTGTGTTCTTGCGCATGAACAGGTAATCGCCCCACTCTTTGTCGGAGAGATGCTCTGTATCAAGCGGTCGCACGATGTCGGCTTCCCCACCGTATGAAAACTCCGATTCGGCGCGCGGACCACACCAAGGGCATTGGATGAGCAACATAAAGGTCTCCTGCTTAGTCGTAGTGCGCGCTTAGTGCGCGACGGCTGCGGCGCCGTGTTCGTCAATCAGATGGCCGGTGTAGAACCGGTCGAGCGAGAACGGCGCGTTTAGCGCATGCGGCGCATCGTTGGCGATCGTGTGGGCGAATGCCCAGCCCGACCCTGGCGTCGCCTTGAAGCCACCCGTGCCCCAGCCGCAGTTGAAGTACAAACCTTTGATGTCTGTCTTACTGACGATCGGGCACGCGTCCGGGGAAACGTCGACGATGCCACCCCACTGGCGGTTCATACGCACTCGGCTGAACACCGGGAACATCTCGACGATCGCCTGCAACGTGGCTTCGATCGTATGGAAACTTCCGCGCTGACCGTAACCCGTGTATTGATCTATGCCCGCGCCGATCACCAGATCGCCCTTGTCGGACTGGCTGATGTAGGCGTGCACGGCGTTGGACATGATCACCGTGTTGACAATCGGCTTGATCGGCTCCGACACCAGCGCCTGCAACGGGTGACTCTCGAGCGGCAAACGGATACCGGCCATTTCGGCGAGAACACTTGTATTGCCGGCGGCAACCACCGCCACCTTCTTCGCCCTGATAAACCCTTTGACGGTTTCGACCCCGGTGACGGCGCCATTGTCACGACGGATGCCAGTTACCGCGCAGTTCTGGATGATGTCTACGCCATGGTGATCCGCGCCACGCGCATAGCCCCACGCCACCGCATCATGTCGCGCGACGCCGGCGCGCCGCTGAAACGATGCGCCCAGCACGGGATAGCGGCTCTGAAGGTTGATCACCGGTACGATCTCCTTGATCTGTGCCGGTGTCAGAAATTCAGCGTCGACGCCATTCAACCGGTTCGCATTGACGCGGCGCTCCGTGTCACGCACGTCCTGCAGTGTATGCGCGAGATTCATTACACCGCGCTGGCTGAACATCACGTTGTAGTTGATGTCCTGCGAGAGACCTTCCCACAGCTTCAACGCCTTCTCGTAAAGCGCAGCAGACTCGTCCCACAAATAGTTCGAACGAACAATGGTGGTATTTCGAGCGGTGTTGCCTCCGCCAATCCAGCCCTTTTCCAGCACCGCGATGTTGCGCACGCCGAGTTCTTTCGACAGGTAGTAAGCTGTCGCCAGACCGTGCCCTCCTCCCCCGACGATGACCACGTCATACTCCTTCTTGGGCTCCGGGCTCTTCCACGCCCGCTCCCAGTTCTCGTGATACGACAAAGCATTGCGCACCAGACTGAATATCGAATACCGACTCATGATTTTCTCCTTCAACACTCGATCACGTTGACCGCAAGGCCCCCGCGAGACGTTTCCTTGTACTTGGTTTTCATATCGGCGCCCGTCTCACGCATGGTCTTGATGACCTTGTCGAGCGACACGTAGTGCTTGCCGTTTCCTCGCATCGCCATGCGTGCGGCATTCACAGCCTTCACCGCGCCCATTGCGTTGCGCTCGATGCAGGGGATTTGCACGAGGCCCCCAACCGGATCGCAGGTCATGCCGAGGTTGTGCTCCATGCCAATTTCGGCGGCGTTTTCAACCTGCTCCGGGGAGCCACCCATCACGGCCGCAAGCGCTGCGGCAGCCATTGAGCAGGCAACACCGACCTCGCCCTGGCATCCAACCTCAGCACCTGAGATTGAAGCGTTTTCCTTGTACAGCAGGCCAATCGCCGAGGCGGTCAACAGGAATGTGACAACGCCGTCATCGTTCGCGCCCGGGACAAACTTCATGTAGTACTGCAGCACCGCCGGGATAATCCCCGCAGCGCCGTTTGTCGGCGCCGTCACAATGCGGCCGCCGGCCGCGTTTTCCTCGTTCACCGCCATCGCATAGAGGTTGATCCAGTCGATCATCGACAGCGGGTCACGCAGGCTCTCTTCAGATTGGGCTTTCAACTGTTGAAAGAGCTCCGCCGCTCGACGCCTGACCTTCATCGGTCCGGGCAAGTGACCTTCCATCGCGCAGCCGCGGGCGATCGCCGCTGACATCACGTCCCGGATCTTCAATAACCCTTGCCGCACTGCTTCAGGTGTGCGCCAAGTGGTTTCATTGGCGACCATAAGTTGCGCGATTGATATACCGCCCTCCCCGCACATGCGCAACAGGTCGAGGCCTGTCTTGAACGGGTAAGGAACCTGCGCCACGCCTTCCTGACCGTTGAGCCGTTCTCCTGCATCGTCTACAACAAAGCCGCCCCCGACAGAGTAATAGGCCTGCTCATCGAGTACCTTTCCGCCTTCATCAAACGCGGTGAATCGCATGCCATTGGAATGAAACGGCAGCACCTCGCGACGCAGAAACACAATCTGCGATTTTTCCTCGAAGGCAATCCGATGGACCCCGGCGACATCGATCGATTTCGTTGCACGAATGTGGGCAAGCCGGTTATCGACGTAGTCGGGATCAATGGTGTCCGGGAGGTTTCCCTCAAGCCCAAGCAAAACCGCCTTGTCAGTGCCGTGGCCTTTGCCGGTCGCACCCAGTGAACCATACAAGTCTGTGCGGATCGCACGAACCTTGTTCAGCGTCTGCGCCTTAAGCATGCGTGTGGCGAACCGGCAAGCCGCGATCATCGGCCCCACCGTGTGGGAGCTCGACGGTCCGATGCCGATTTTGAAGAGATCAAAGGTACTGACGTTCATGGCTTTTCTCTTAGAGTCCGGCGTACACAGGCAAGCGCGCGCATAGTGCCGCGACTTGTTCGCGGACACGCTCCTCAACTTGCGTGTCCCCCAAGTTGTCGAGCACATCGCACATGAGCGCGGCCGTCAGCACAGCATCGGACTCGTTGAAACCACGCGTCGTGATCGCAGGCGTTCCAATTCGGATGCCGCTCGTCACGAAAGGCGATTGCGGATCGTTTGGCACCGCGTTCTTGTTGACCGTGATGTGAGCACGGCCCAACGCCGCGTCCGCGTCCTTGCCGGTCATCCCCTTTGCGACCAAGTCGACGAGAAACAAGTGATCGTCCGTGCCACCGGACACAACGTCGTAGCCGCGTTCGATGAATACCGCGACCATTGCTCGCGCGTTTGCGATGGTCTGTTTTTGGTACTCGACGAAGTCCGGTCCGAGCGCTTCCTTGAATGCAACCGCCTTTGCCGCAATCACGTGCATGAGCGGGCCACCCTGGGTACCCGGGAAGACCATCGAGTTGAGCTTTTTCTCGATCTCGGCGTTGGCTTTGGCTAAAATCAGACCGCCGCGCGGGCCGCGCAAAGTCTTGTGCGTGGTCGTCGTGACAATATCGGCAAACGGTACGGGGTTCGGATAGAGCCCTGCTGCAACCAGCCCGGCGACGTGCGCCATGTCGACGAACAGATAGGCGCCGACTCGGTCCGCTATTGCCCGAAAACGTTCGAAATCCAGCACACGCGAATAGGCCGAAAAACCCGCCACAATCATCTTGGGCTTGTGTTCAACCGCAAGCCGCTCGACCTCGTCATAGTCAATCAGCCCGGTCTTTGTATCGACCCCATACTGAACCGCGTTGTAGAGCTTGCCCGAGAACGACACCTTCGCGCCGTGCGTCAGGTGGCCGCCATGCGCGAGACTCATGCCGAGAATCGTGTCGCCGGGCGTGAGCAGCGCCAGATAAACTGCGGCGTTCGCCTGCGAACCACTGTGCGGCTGTACGTTTGCATAGTCAGCCTTAAAGAGCTGCTTGGCACGCTCGATTGCCAGCGACTCCACAACGTCAACGTGCTCACAGCCACCGTAATATCGCTTGCCGGGATAGCCCTCAGCGTACTTGTTGGTCAGCACGGAACCTTGTGCTTCGAGCACGCGCGGGCTTGCGTAATTTTCTGACGCGATCAGCTCGATATGAGCTTCCTGACGCTGGCGCTCAAGCGTCATCGCGTTGGACAGATCCGGATCAAACCCGGCTATAGTTTGTTGTACTGAAAACATTAAATGCCTCCTGCTTAATCTACATGAGCTACTTGAGCTGCTTCGCCCTGCGGCTGTCGCCGCAGGGTTTCTTCGGGATAGTTAAGCCTTGATGATGTTCTTATCAGGGCCGTACGCGAAACCAGTGATGTTGGTGGCGTCCTTCTCCCCGATCACCAGGATGTCATGCTCGCGATACCCGCCCGCACCCGGCATGCCCTCGGGCAGCATGATCATCGGCTCCATCGAGATCACCATGTTCGGTTCCAGAATGGTGTCGATGTCTTCGCGCAGCTCAAGCCCCGCTTCGCGGCCGTAGTAATGCGACAGCACCCCGAACGAATGACCGTACCCAAACGTGCGGTATTGCAGCAGGCCGTATTCGTCGTAGATCTTGTTCAATTCATGCGCGATGTCGCTGCAACGTGCGCCCGGTTTGATCAACTTGAGGCCCGCTTCGTGCACCTCGACGTTGACCTTCCAGAGCCGCAGGTGTTCGTCCGAGCAGTGGTCGAAGAACATCGTGCGCTCGAGCGCCGTGTAGTACCCCGCGATCATCGAGAAGCAGTTCAGGCTCAGGATGTCGCCCTTTTGTACCTTGCGCGTGGTGACCGGATTATGAGCGCCGTCGGTATTGATACCGGACTGGAACCACGTCCACGTATCCATCAACTCCGAATCGGGAAACCGGCGGGCGATCTCGCGCACCATCGCCTGGGTCGACGCGAGCGCCACTTCATGTTCCGGCACGCCTTCGTGCACCGCTGCAGCAAGTGCGGCGCCGCCTACATCACAAACGTTCGCGCCGTGGGTAATCACCGCGATTTCTTCGGCCGACTTGATCATGCGCAGGCGCATGGTCTGCGCGCCAATGTCGACAAACTCGACATCAGGCAGCGCCGCTTTCAGCTTAGCCAGCACATCCACCGGTACGTGGTCGAACTCAATACCCACGCGGCCCTTGTTATCAATCTCGCCCTGCACTGCACGGAAATAATTATCCCGCTGCCAGTCGGTGTAGACCACGTTGTAGTCGCCCACTGTGCGGCGCCATGGCTGACCACCATCGATGTTCGCCGAGATCGACACGACCTTCTTCTGCGTGACCACGAGCCCGTACTTGCGCCCGAACGAGCAATACAGGAAGTCGGCGTAGTAGTTGAGGTTGTGATACGAGGTGAACAACACCGCGTCGATGTTCTCGCGACTCATTAGCTCTCGAAGCTTGCTTTGCCGGCCGGCGTATTCGGCGTCCGAGAATGTGTGCTTCACTTTTTCGCCATTCTCGATTCGAATCAGATTCTTCAGTTCCATCCACTTGCTCCTTGGTGACGAGGTGAGTTCGTGGAGCAAATAGTAGAAGTTCGCCAATTTTTAAAATAATCGATTGCGACAAAGCACTTTTCAATTTCGACACCGAGGGTATACACAGCGCCCTATATTTTTAATAGGTAACGCTAACGAAAGGTATTCGTACGTCGACGGAAAGCGGATTTGAGATTAGGGAGCGGGAGTGTTTGCTTCTGAGGGCTCGCGAGTCTGAACGTTTTGTTTTCATCGCGTGCAGTCACGCTTGCGGAAGCAAAACGTCGCTCCGTACCCGAACTCAAACTGGCCGCAGACGAGATGGTCATGGCACTCGAGGCAGAGGAAGTCGCATCGCGGGCTGAAAAAGAGGCATCGTGAGACGCCCGCGTAGAGTTTTGCCGGAGGAAGGGCTTTCGGATCAACAAGTTTGCCCTTGCCGTGGGTCATCCTGGCAAGCAGATACGCGCTGGCATTAATGCTCTGATTCACAATAATCCAGGCAAAAACGGAATTAGACTCGTAATAATGGCATTGTCAGGTTGTTGGGTCGGTCACGTAAGATGTCGCGATGAAGAAATCGAAATCGCTCTATCACGGTCACCGTTTTCCAGCCGAGGTCATCAGTTGCGCGGTGCGCTGGTATTTTCGCTTTCAGTTGAGCTTGCGTGACATCGAGGAACTGCTTTTTGAGCGCGGGGTGATCGTGACCTACGAGACGATCCGTTGCTGGTGCGACAAGTTCGGTAAAGGCTTTGCTCACCGGGTGAAAGCCGCGCGACGCAAGCCCGGTAGTACGTGGCACCTTGACGAGATGTTCGTCACCCTGCGTGGCGAGCCGTATTTGCTATGGCGTGCGGTGGACGAGCATGGCGCGGAACTCGATATCCTGGTACAAAAGCGGCGCGACAAGGCGGCCGCCAAACGCTTCTTCAAGCGCTTGCTGCGTTCGAACCCGGTGCCCCGCAAGATCGTCACCGATCAGTTGCGCAGCTATCCGGCGGCAAAAGCCGAGATCTCGGAACTTGCGAAGGTGAAGCACGTGTTCGTCAAAGCGGCAGCCCGATTAAACAACCGGGCAGAGAACAGCCACCAACCGACACGCGAACGCGAGCGTCGCATGCGCGGCTTTCGAGACGCGAAATGCACGCAGAAATTCCTCTCTTGCTTCGGGCCGATCCGGCAACATTTCGCGCTCAAGCGACATCTGCTGTGCGCTTCACTCTATCGCAAACAACTCGCTGCCCGATTCGTCGCCTGGCGCGAATTCACTGAACTCACCCAAGATCCGTCCTCTGCTTTCTGACAGATCGTCCAACGACCGCCATATCGCTCACTTCCCTCAAGTTGACAACGCCGCCACGAATCTTCAGGTAGGTTTCGTCAACACGCCATGATCGCCCTGTGGGTATGCCAAAACGATTCCAACGCTTGACGAACTCCGGCGTAAAACGCTTCACCCAGCGCATAATCGTCGTGTGTGCCAGCGACAAACCCCGCTCGGTCATCATCTCGACAAGATCACGCAGACTGAGCTTGTAGCGAAGGTACCAGCGCACGCAGAGGATGATGATTTCCCGATCAAAATGTCGTCCTTCGAACGCCTGCTCTAAACCCTTCAGCTTGCTCATCACCGGTCGCTAGATTATTGGGCTGAGTACTTTAACCGATCCACCGAACCTATTTGCACCAAAGCCAGAAGTAGCCGGCTGCCACCTCCATTGAAAGATGCTAGTCACCATATTTGGCTAAGGTCGGCGTTTACCCCGATCGAATGTCGTCGATTCTCGGAATATCCTTCATTTATTCTACACGAATGATCAATATGTTCTAGATAAAGTAGCAAATACGGCGGATACGTTGATACGGACTTTAGGCCCTTGCTCCTTGGCAGAGAAAATCCATCAGAAAGCTTTGGGTGAATCAAATTCGTCAGCGACGACCTGGAAGTCGGTTGCAAATTCGCTTCGGTAATGCCACGTCGCATTTTGCCCGGTTTCATCGACCCGGTATCAATCTTTTGCTGGTGCACTCACGCGGCATTAGTGACTCAAACGGTCCTAACGTAGGGAAAATACGAATGAATCTCGCAACCATGAAGCACACAGAGAATAGTACCGACACTGGAATCGTGTCTGCGGAGGCCTCTCGCCGCATTGAACGTAGTCTCGAAGAATTGCTTTCCGAAAGACTCCGTCGGCGCGAAAGCGCCGCGGTCTCGCCAGGACAGGTTAGCCTCAAAGAAATACAGGCTCAGTTGGAGAAATTTCTTGGCGACAACATAGAACACCATTTCGCCGTTCAGAACCTCAAACGCATGTCCGGAGGCGGCGCTAACGAGTCTTATCGATTCAACCTCGTTCGCGCCGATCTTTCTGAGACCCTGGTTCTTCGAATTAAGGCGCTCGGCGCCTGCTGCGAAACGCATGTCCCACGCGAATTTCAGATGATGCAGGCGGTGTTCGGCGTCCTGCCGACTGCCAAGCCCTATTGGGTGGCAGCGGACCACGCACACTTCGGTGCTCCGGCCTTGATCTGCGGTTTTGTGCCGGGAATCCAGGCGCCTCCTTCTGCGGTCGTTAAAGCAACGGGCATGGGAACGCGCTACGGCGAACCATTGCGCAAGCTCCTCGCACCTCAATTCGTTCGTTACGAAGCTACCTTGCACGCGTTCGACTGGGAGACGTGCAATCTTGATCACTTCGACAAACCGCGTCCAGGCACCACAGATGCGATTGATTGGCGGCTCGCTTTCTGGGACCGGGTGTGGGAAGAGGACAAGATTGAAGAGCACCCCACGATGCTTCTGGCGAGAGACTGGCTTTGGGCCAATCGGCCTATCGTCGACCGTGTGTCACTTCTGCACGGGGATTTCCGTAACGGCAATTTTCTTTATGCCCCGGAGACCGGAGAAATCACGGGCGTCCTTGACTGGGAGCTGTGTTCGCTGGGAGACCGGCACTGCGATCTTGGCTACACCATGCTCCGCGCGTGGGGACACGACGGCCCCGACGGAAAATTTCTGAACTCCGGGTTAATGGACACCGAAGCGTTCATCGCTGAATACGAACGAGTCTCCGGGCTGAAAGTCGACAGCACGCGTCTTCACTACTATCTTGTGTTTGCAATTTACTGGTCTGCGGTGGCGCTTTACGCAACAGCAATTCGGAACGCAGACGCGCGCTTGACACAGCTTGACGTTATGTACAATTTAATTGCCGGCAAAGGCGGATTTGACATCGGCGAGCTCAATCGCCTTGTAGTGGAGAAATAATTATGAACCCGACCGTTGCCCAGCAACTCCAGTCGATGAAGCTTCGAATGGAAGAGACGATCATTCCCGAGATCAACGAAGACGCAACGTTCGCGCGTGAACAGGCGGCTTTCATTGTCATGACCCTCGACTGGCTTATGCAAACCCATGAACATCAATACCGTTATGAGGTCGTCGAAAATGCAGAATACCGTGCGCTAGTCAGTCGCATGCTCGATGCCTCCGGCGATCTTCCGAACGATGAGGCGCTGCGCGCGCAGGTGCAACATGTGCTTCGCGAACCGGGGCCGGCACCGCAAGAAGCCGTGATCCGGTTGAGCGAACTGATTGGCCAGAACCGCCGGTTGAAACAGTTGACCGCCCAAATTTTCAACGCACTCTGCCGACGTTCGACATCAGACGCGGACGCCGCTCGCGCGCTTATTGGAGGGGTATCGATCAATCAGGGAAATCGTGAACTGGCCTTCTTCAAAGGTACCGGATTTACAAACACGTCCTATGATCTTGGGCAGCTTCTCGGAGAGACCGCAGGAGTGACGACCCACCCCTGAAACGCGGTGGTTGCCGTCTGCCTCAACAATCTCCCGCCCTGGACAACCGGACCGAACCATGCAACAACAGACACCCTTTGACCGCTCGCACCCCTTCCTCGACGGTAACCCTAAACTTCTCCTGATCGACGGCAAGTGGGTCGTGTCGGAGTCCGGCAAAACGTTCGTCAGTATTGACCCCTCCACGGGATCAGCACTGGCAGTGGTAGCGGAAGCTGGCCCGGAAGATATCCAGCACGCCGTGCGGGCGGCCCGTAAAGCGTTCGAGGGGCCGTGGCGAAAGTTCAAGCCATTCGACCGGCA
The DNA here is from genome assembly GCF_009766085.1 of Burkholderia sp. S171. GTDB lineage: Bacteria > Pseudomonadota > Gammaproteobacteria > Burkholderiales > Burkholderiaceae > Caballeronia. The sequence continues at coordinate 134,051 of NZ_LMUF01000038.1, forward strand.
ACAAATACTGCTGAAACTGGCCGACTTGCTCGATCACAACTATGACGAGTTGGCCAAACTTGAATCCCTCGACTATGGCGGTCCCATCAGTCGGACTGTTGGCAGGCGCCGGCGTCACGTTGGACTGCTTCGCTATTACGCGAGCCTCGCGGTATCGATTCACGGCGAAACGATTGAAAATTCGATCCCTGGCGACGCATTCAGCTACACGCTAAGAGAACCTGTCGGCGTAGTCGGTGGCATCTTCGCTTGGAACGCGCCGCTCGACATGGCGATCTGGAAAATCGCGCCTGCGCTTGCCACCGGCTGCACGATCGTCCTGAAGCCTTCTACCGAGGCAGCCCTCACCGCCCTTCGCTTCGGGGAGCTACTCCAGCAAGCAGGCCTTCCCGACGGTGTCGTGAATATCGTGCCGGGAGGCGTGGCCGCGGGCGCCGCGCTCGCGGACCATCCGGACGTCGACAAGATCACGTTCACTGGATCCACGGCTACAGGACAAGCAATCGTGCGAGCCTCCGCTGGCAATCTCAAACGGCTTTCGCTCGAGTTAGGCGGAAAGTCGCCCAATATCATTTTCAATGACGCCGATCTCGAAGCCGCCGTGCCCGGCGCGGCGATGGCGGTCTTCGCGAACTCGGGTCAGTCGTGTGCGGCAGGAACCCGGCTTTTTGTGCAAGACGGTATTTATGAAGAGTTCGTCAACCGGGTCGCAGCCCACGGAAAAAAGCTGAGGGTTGGCGACAGCCTCGATCCGCAAACCGAAATCGGCCCGCTCATTTCCGATCGGCAAATGCAACGCGTGCTCGGTTATATGCAAAGCGGAGTCCGCGAAGGCGCACGGCTGCTGGTGGGCGGCGAGCGCCATGCGAATCCTGCGCTGAATAACGGATACTTCGTGCAGCCAACAGTATTTGCCGACGTGAAAGACGACATGACCATCGCTCGTGAAGAGATTTTCGGGCCGGTGGTATCGGCGATTCGCTTTACGGACATCGACGAGGTGATCGCCCGCGCCAATCAATCCGCTTACGGGTTAGCCGCCGGCATCTGGACGAACAACATAAACAATGCTCATCGGACTGCTCGCGCCCTTGCTGCCGGCTCAGTATGGGTCAACTGCTATACGAATCTCGACCCTGCCGTTCCATTCGGGGGTTACAAAATGAGCGGCCAAGGGCGCGAGTCGGGCGTCCAGCATCTTGAGAGCTTTCTCGAGGTCAAGGCAGTCACCATCAAAATCGTGTGATCAGATATCGGGTTGTAGCGACAATGCAGCCCGGTAACAAGGAGACTTGAATGTTCCCAACTTCGCAGCGTCTATGGTTTATTACTGGTTGCGACAAAGGACTTGGCTATGCAATCGCCGAGGCGGCTTTGGAAAAAGGCGATCGGGTGGTGGCCACGGTATTCGCCGCCGATGGCAAGAGTGCCCTGAGCGAGCAATTCGGCACTCGTTGCTTATCCCGCCATCTGGATGTGACCGATAGCAAAGCCGTCCATGAAGCGGTTCAGCAAGCCGAAGAAGAATTCGGCGGCATTGATGTCGTGGTGAACAATGCAGGTTACGGTCTCGTCGGCGCTGCGGAGGAAATCGATTCGCATGAGTACCGACCCATGTTCGAGGTTAATTTCTTCGGGCTCGTCGAAGTTACGCGAGCGGCACTGGCAGGCATGCGCCGCCGCCGACGTGGTCACATCATCAATCTTTCTTCTCTGGTCGGCTTTGTCGGTGCACCTGGTTTTGCGTTCTACAGCGCCAGCAAGTTCGCGGTTGAGGGTTTCTCGGAGTCGTTGGCGAAGGAAGTCGGGCCATTGGGTATCAAGGTAACGATGATCGAACCCGGGGGCTTTAGAAGTGACTTTGCCGGCGGCTCTCTTGCCCGATCGCAGACCATGATCGAAGATTACGCCTCGACCAGCGGCGCGACCCGCGACTACCTCTCCACGCGGCATGGCACACAACCAGGTGACCCAGCCTTGCTCGGCGCCGTGCTTACGCGCCTTGTTGACATCGAAGATCCGCCGCTACGCCTGCCACTGGGACGCGACGCTCTCGAACAGGTCAGCGACAAAGCCAATTTCGTTCGTGCCGAGCTTGATAAATGGAGTGAGCTTTCTCTCTCCACGAATTTTGTCGCTCCCGATGCATCCAGCGAATCTACTGCCTGAGCGCCTGCTCGCCGCAGATTGGCACCCCTGCCAAGCCTTTCTCCGAATGCCGTCGTAGTCACGCTTCGCGTGCGCCAGGCGGCTCTTTCCGATCCCATCCAATGTTCAATCCCCATCTTATCGCGCTGCAAGGCGCACCCAATTTCCGCGATGTCGGCGGTATTCGGACAACTGAAGGACTTGCCCTGTTGCCGAACCGCGTATCCGTTCGGAGCGCCTCTCCTGCCTTTCGCTCGCCGACATTGCCATCGTGCGGGCGCTTGGGATCCACTCTGTGTACGATCTTCGCAGCAAAGCTGAAAGCCTTCGAAACCCGAACCGGATGCCTCCTGATTGGACAGGGCACTACGTTCATCTCCCGGTCGCTGCGGATATCCGGGCTCGGAAATCCGTGTTCGAGCCACTGATTGCAAAGCCAACGGCAGCCGGCGCTCGCGAGGTCATGGAGTCCATCTACCGGTCGTTCCCATCAGCATTCGCACCACACTTGCGCCAGCTTTTCGATCGAATGACAGTTCCCGCGCTTCCGATGGTGATTCACTGCACAGCCGGAAAAGACCGCACTGGATTTGTAATCGCAGTTCTGCTCTCCGCGCTCGACGTCCCGATCGGAACGATCTTTGCGGACTATCTGCTCACTTCGAAGTTCGGCTTTGCGCAGGCCACGTTCGACGAGGTCAGAACGCTGATCGCCTCGCAGATCAGTGTCATGCCGGCGGAAGAAGTGGTTCACACGATCCTCGGTGTCGACCGAAGCTATTTGCAAGCCGCGCTCGATCAGATCGACGAGTCATACGGCTCGATCGCTGGATATCTCCGGGATGCATGCGGCGTAAGCCGGGACCAGATCGCCAGGCTAAAAGCGGCATTGCTTGTGGATAGCGGAGCCGCTGCCTAGAGAGCCTGCGTTGAATAGGTTGCAGACCCGAAAGCGGCGTCAAGCGACTGCCACGCCGATGGCGGCCGCTCGTCAGATGATTCCTTCTTACCGCCCTGGCATCGAACTAAACTGGTAGCTGCTTTCTCAGGACCAGCGCGTACATCACAGCCGAAAACATCGCCAGGCAACCCGTCAAGACCAAGGCCACGAAGAAGCCCCCCAGTCGGTCCACAACAATGCCTGTCACCAATGGCGCGCAGGCCGCCCCTAAAAACCCGCCGAAGTTTTGTATGCCTGCGAGCGACGCAACCATGCGCCCGGTGGTCACTGCTTCCGCGGCGAGCGTTCCGTAATTCGCGGTAGAAAGGCTGTAGGCAAACATCCCGGCGGTGAGCATGACGATTGCAGTTGTTGGCGTCGTGCAATAAGCCGTGCCGAACATGGCGAGTCCTGTCAGCACAGCCGAGATCGCCATCATCGTTCGCCGGGCAGTGAATGGGTGATATCCGCGACGAACTAGCATGTCCGAAAGCCGGCCGCCCAGCAACACTGCAATCCCACCAGCGATATAGGGAATGGACGCCAATATTCCCGCGCGGCCGATCGTAATACCCTGGCCTTTCTGAAGATAAGTGGGCAGCCACGAAATGTAGAACCACAGAACATACTGGAAGGAAAAGGCGCAGATCAGCATGACCCACGTCGTGCGGTATCGAAAGAGCGAAAGCCATGGGCTTGCGACCACTGGCTCGCTGCCTTGTTTAGCCTCGTTAGCGGAGTGCAACCGTCCTGCCCTGATGTAGGCCAGTTCCTGTTTGCTCAACCACGGATGATCCTTGGGGTCGTGATACAGAACCAGCCATCCCAGCAGGCCGATTGCTCCCAACGCACCCATGATCATGAACATACCTGGCCAGCCATATTCCATCATCAGGAAAGTAGACAAAGGCGGCACGATTGCGAGCCCGAACTGGGAGGCAGAGAGGTAAATGCTCGACGCGGCGGCTTTCTCGTGGTCAGGAAACCATGCGTCGGTCGCCTTGAGGCTCGCGGGAAAGAGAGGTGCCTCGGTTACGCCAAGTGCCAGCCGCAAAAATATGAATGTCTGCACGGATTTGGCAAATCCAGTAAGAATCGCGACGATCGACCACGCGCCGGCAGCGAACGCCATCAATACCTTCGCGCCAAAGCGGTCTGTGGCCCACCCGACAGGTAAGCTCATCAATGCGTAAGGCCAGAAGAACGCTGACAGGATGACGCCCATCATTGTGTTGCTGATATGCAGATCGCGCATGATCAGCGGCGCGGCAACCGCGAGATTTCCGCGGTCGAGGTAATTGGTCAACATCAGAATAGTTAGGATTGCTACGATTCCCCATCTCAGGTTATGGCCTTTTGGTCTGCTGATGGGAACGAGATTTTCCTGTCCCTCTCCGTCAGACGCGATCATTGGTTTTGTATGCATATCCATATCGTCTCCAGCATAGCCTCGCGGCACATTTATTATCCGACGGCAGCGCCAGCGGGCGCTGATCGATCGAACCGCTCAAAAGCACCGCGAATTCATCCTGGCGTAGCGGCTCGACCAATCACAACTCACTCATCTGCATTGCCAGCAACTTAGCCGAGTGAAGGGTCGATTTCATTCCGCCGTCTTTCACTTCGTGCTACTTATAACGATACTTTAATTATTAATTTGTAGTATGTAGGTGTTTTCGCGAGTTTTCCCGATTGTTCGCGGCGTCGCACACTTCTGCTCGCGTTAGCGGCCGCGTCGGCGAGTGAATTGAGTGAGTTCAGTGCAGGTCACGAATCCGCACCGTGGCGAGACGCAAATGCAGGCCTGCGGACGGGAAAGAACCGACACAAATGTGCATCGCTGCGGTGACGGCGACGCTAGGCGCGATCGTCGATAGTCCTCCGAGCCGAGGGCGCTTCAGATTTCGAGATTGTTGATGAGCCGTGTCGCACCCAATTTGGCCGCTGCGAGCACGACTAGCGGCGAGTCATTGTCCTGCGCGGCCGGCGGCAGCAGATTTTGACGCTTGCGCACGGCGACGTAGTCGGGTTGCCAACCACGTGCGGCGAGCGCCGCCTTCGCTGTCTCTTCAAGTTTCGCGAAATCGCGCTCACCGGCCAGCACCGCATCGCGCACGCGATTGAGCTCGGCGGCCAGTTTCGGAGCTTCGGCACGCTCGGCCGTTTGCAGAAAGCGGTTGCGCGAGCTAAGCGCGAGACCGTCGGTGTCACGCACAGTTTCCGCTGCGATGATGTCGGTCGGCAGCGCGAACTGGTGGCACATGCTGCGCACGATCATCAACTGTTGGTAATCCTTCTTGCCGAACACCGCGACGCGCGGCTGCACGCAGGACATCAGCTTCATCACCACCGTGCAGACGCCTTGGAAAAATCCCGGCCGGAATTCGCCTTCGAGAATGTCTCCCAGGCCGTGCGGCGGATGCACACGGTACTCCTGCGGCTCCGGGTACAAATCCCGTTCCGTCGGCGCGAACAGCACGTAGACGCCTTCATTCGGCAGTTTGTCGATGTCGGCTTCGAGCGTGCGCGGATATTTATCAAAATCTTCATTCGGGCCAAACTGCAAGCGATTGACAAAGATGCTCGCCACCACCGGATCGCCGTGCTGGCGCGCGAGGCGCATCAGCGAGAGATGGCCCTCATGCAAACTGCCCATGGTCGGGATGAAGGCGGTACGATTTTGCCCGCGCAACTGGTCGCGCAGTTCGTGCACGGTTCGGACGATTTTCATGGAGTCGACTGTTTGACTATGAATTACACCGCTGACGCACGCGGAGCTGACCCCGTATGCGACACGATAGGGGGTTCACTGACCAATACGCCGGCAGCGATCTGCTCGCGCAGTTTGTATTTCTGAATCTTCCCGGACGAGGTAGCCGGAAACTCATCGACGAAAAACCAGAGCGCGGGTGTTTTGTATGCAGCAAGCCGCGCACGGCAGAATGAGTGCAGCTCGTCGGCTCCCGGTCTCGGAGAGCCGAGCTTGAAACGGACAACCGCCGCAACGATTTCACCCCACTTTGCATCCGGCGCACCGACTACCGCGATTTGCGCGATAGAGTCATGAGTCCAGAGCACATCTTCAATCTCGCGGGGATAGATGTTCTCCCCACCGCGAATGATCGAGTCTTTCAACCGGCCTGTGATACGCAGGTAACCGCGTTCATCCATACACGCCTGGTCACCGGTGCGCAGCCAGCCATCAACGCGCAGCGTGCTTCTTGACGCTTCCTGCAAGTCGAAATAGCCGAGCATGGTTTGGTAGCCGCGGGCCCAAATCTCGCCGTTCTGGCCAATCGGCAACGTCTCCCCCGTCTGCGGATCAGCGATTTTTACTTCCATCTGCGGCGCTGGCCGGCCGATGGTTTCAGCCTGACGTTCCGGTGCATCATTTGGAAACGTCTGGCAGATGACACCGTTCAGTTCCGTCTGACCGAACGTGATCGTGAAGCGACAGTCGAATGTTTTCATAACCTTCACCACAAGCGGCGCGGGAACCGGTGTGCCGCCGCTCATGATGACCTTCAGGCTGGAGAGATCCAGGCTCGGCCGGCTCGGGTGCTCCATCAGTCCGATCACCATCGTCGGCACCGCATGAATGTGATTGCCGCGTTCACGGGCAATCAGTTCGAGCATGTACGCCGCATCGAAGTGGGTCAACATCACGAAGGTGCCAAGCCGTGTGAAAGCGCCCAACTGACTGCCCGCACATCCGCCTACATGAAAGAGCGGCATTGCACTGACCCATACGCCGCCCTCCGGAAAATCAGCGCGGAGCGACGCGAAACGCGAGGCATTGACCAGACCACGATGATGCAGACACGCGCCCTTGGGGAACCCCGTGGTCCCCGAGGTGAACTGGATTTGCACCATGGCGGAAGGTTGCACGTGCGGTAGATCTGCGCCCGCATCGCCGGCGGCACAGAAAGCCTCCCAGTCAGCGAAGCAGACCATCTCGCGCAGATGGGGTAGTCCCGGCGCAATCGCTTCGATTACCTGGCGCTGATTCGTATTGCGGTACGCTTCTGTAAAGAAAACGCCAGCCGCCCTGGCACTGCCCAGTACGTGCCTGACCTCGTCAGCCAGATAGGCAGGATTAACAGTCACCAGCACGAGACCCGCGAGGCTGGCGCCATGCTGCAGCAAGACCCACTCCGCCGAATTTGGCGACCAGACGGCAACCCTGTCACCTGGCGAGAAACGCGTCAAAAGCGCACGTGCGACCCGTTCCGCATCAACCAGCAGTTCCCGGTAGGTCCAACGCCGCGTGCATTTCGTAGCCGCATTACCCTCGACGAATGCGGTCCGGTCGGGCACTTGCTGTGCACCGCTTCGGAGCACATCACCAAGCGTTTTCTCCCACAGTGCAAACGAGCGGTCCGCAGGCCAATATGACTCGTGTAGCGTGATTTCACCTTGCATTCTGCCCCTCCTCCACCAGCTCTCTTGGAGCTGGCAAATTGATCGTCAAATGTATCGCCGCTTGCACGACGTCGCCTCCGCTCAGGGGGCGGAGCGCGAGGCCAGCGGCGCGAACTCCGGTAACCGCTTTTCCTGCACTGACTTAACCCCTTCGAGGTAGTCGGGAAATTTCATCAACTCTCCAATCAGTCGCTTTGAATTTTCCACGGCTGCACCAACATCCGCGCTCAATATTTCTGCGTAGACCTGTCGTTTTGCGGTCTTCACGGCAATCGGCGAGGTAGATTTCGCGAGGTTTTTCGCAATCTGCATGACCTGTGCATCGAATGTCTCCGCATCAAACAGGCCATTTAGCCAGCCCATCCGATCAGCCTCCTCCGCCGTCAGCACGCGACCCGAGATGAGAATGTCCATCGCATGAGTGAGCCCGACGATACGCGGGAGAATCCACGCGAGGCCATACTCCGCTGGCAACCCCAACCGCGGCGTGGAGGTTGTGAGTTTGACATTCCTTACGGCGTAGCGCAGGTCGCAGAATGACGCGAGCGCAACCGCGATGCCCGCGCAGGCACCATTGATCGCCGCGATCACGGGCTTTTGCAAACCCCAGTGCCAGACCATCTCGTGGTCGAATTCTTCACGCACACCATGCCCGGGTTGCGGCAATACTTGCGCATTAGTACTTTCCACATAATCCTGTTTCGCATCGACATAGTGATCGAGCGCCTTGAAATCGGCGCCGACACAAAATTGCCGTCCTGCCCCCGTCACCACGATGACACGCACCTCCGGGTCTGCGTCGTGACTCGCCATCAGCCAGCGATATTCCTCATTCATGCGTTTTGTCCAGGAGTTTCCTCGACCCGGGCGGCTGAGGCGCACGATCGCGACGCCGTCTTCCTTGCTCGTTTCCGTGACATGTAGATCCATGCTCTCGTCTCCTCTATTGTGCGTGCGACCGGCGCTCAGTCACGGTGCCGCTGATGTTTGCAAACCTTCGACGAATCAATCGAACACCTTGTTGCGCTCCTTGAAGGCCGCAGTGGTGCCCTTGTCGCGTCGCTCACGCAAAAAGTTGTATTCGTCTTCTTCGAGACGAAGATTGGTGCCGAGTGTGTGCCCGACGTAGCCACGATAGAACTGCTGCGAGCCACCGAGACTGTCGAGCGCCATCTGGAACATCGCCTTTCCAGTAACGAGTGCGTCGCGCGGATGCTGGGCGACGCGGCGCGCCCATTCTTCGACGGTGGCTTCGAGCTGATCCTGCGGCACGCTCTGATTCACGAGGCCGAGGCGTTCGGCATCGGGACCGTCGAAGTTGTCGCCGAGCAGCAGCAGTTCGCGCGCTTTCTTCGGACCATAGGTCATGATCTGCGTATTCAGGTGCCACGTATTGCCGGCGAGTCCCAGGCGTTGCTCCGAATGGCTGAAGCGTGCGTCGTCCGCAGCGATCGCCAGATCCACCAATTCCACCAGGTAGAGCCCGGCGCCCGTGCACCATCCCTGTACCTGCGCAATCACCGGCTTTAGCGAGTACTGAAACGCCATGTAATTCTCGCCGAGCTTACGATCGCGAAGCAATCGTGAGCGCTGACTGGGCCGGCGCGGTTTCACACCGGGTTCGGCCGCTTCTAGTCCGTATGAGCGCACGGCGTCGTTGTAATCGTGTCCGGAGCAGAATGACGGTCCCCGGCCCTTTAGGATGATGACTTTGACGTCGTCGTCGGCCTCCGCTTCGTGGAGCGCCTCGACCAGCGTGTCTAGGTCGTCGAACTTCAGCGCATTGTGCTTTTCGGGGCGGTTGAGGATCAACCGCGCCACCGGACCGTCTTTCTCGACCAGGATCGCTGGTTCCATACATAGCTCCATGTAAAAGTCTGCTAGCTGCCGGGACCGGGCCACCGCTCGTTCACTCGTCTTTGCTACGCCGGCACCCAGATTAAATACTACATTGTTTGACTAATAGTATCAACGAATGTAGTATTTTTCAATGATGGCTCGATGCGCTGTTCGCGTCGCCACCGCTTTGAATTGCACCAAACGGGAAGCTTCTGAAAAACCTTGGAGAACACATATGAGCGAGACAACGCACGTCACCGAACCGCAGCACGACCAAGGCGGACAGCCATTGGCAGGCTTACGTGTGATCGAATTTGCGCACTGGATGGCCGGCCCGCTCGCGGGCGGGCTGCTGGCAGATTGGGGCGCGGACGTGATCAAGATCGAGCCGCCCGGCGGCGAACCAATGCGTGCGCTGTTCTCATCGTTCGGCGCGCGCAGCGATGCGCCCAACGGTGCATTTCTGGCGGCCAATCGCGGCAAGCGCTCGGTGGAACTCGAAATCAAGTCCGAAAAAGGCATGCGTGCATTCGACGCCTTGCTGGCGACCGCGGACGTGTTGATCACCAACCTGCGCCCGGACGCCTTGATGCGCCTCGAACTGACACCCGAGGCGATTCGCGAGCGTTATCCCCGGCTCGTGTACTGCTCGGTCAGTGCATACGGTTGGGGCGGTCCCGACCAGAACCGGCCCGGCTACGACGTCGCGGCTTTTTTTGCGCGTACCGGCATCTCACACGAGATCACACAGCAGAACAGCGCGCCGCTTGCCCTGATGCAAGGCATCGGCGACAGTTTCACTGCCATGACCGCCGCGAGCGGCACGCTCGCGGCGCTGCTGGAACGCGAACGCACCGGCCGGGGGCAATTCGTCGAGGCTTCGTTGATGCGCACCGGCATGTGGGCACTGTGCGGCGAGCTTGGTGTACAGGCCATGGGTGGCAACCCGAAGCCGCCGTATCCGCGCAGCGAGTCGCGGACCCCTCTGTACAACTCCTATCGAACCGCAGACGATCGTTGGTTTTTCCTCGTCGGCGTAGAGGCGCAGCGTCATCTGCCTTCGGTGCTCGCAGCAATCGGCCGCAGCGATTTGATGACCGACGAGCGCTTCAAAAGCGCGCGGGCGATCGCAAAGAATCGCGCGGACTTCATTCCGATTCTGGACGCGGCGTTCTCCGCGCATCCGCTCGCGCATTGGGCTAAAGTGCTCGATGAAAACGAGGTGTGGTGGGCTCCGGTGCAGACGCCGGCGGATCTGATCGAAGACGCGCAGGCGGCCGCCACGGGCGCCTGGGTCGACGTGGACACTGGCTCGGGTTCGACAACCGTGAAATCCGTCGAAGCGCCGGTCCGTTTTGACGGCAAGCGCCGTAAGCACGTGGCGGCATCGCCAGCCGTCGGCGAACACACCGAAGAAGTCCTCGGCGCGCTCGGACCATTCGCGTAGCGAGGCGCCGATTCGTGAGCTGCTCGATGCGGCGCCCACGCGCCGCGCATGTGTGATATCCAATTGATGAGGTAACGAAGATGGCGGAAGTCATGGCCCAAACCGGCCAAACCAAACGATGGGGCCGTGATGTCGAATCGATCGTGGTCGATCAGCACGCATGCCGCGCCTATCGCCACCGACCCCGCTCGCTCGCCGAGTTGCTGACTGACAGCCTGCGCTGGGGCGAGCGGCCATTTCTCGTCCAGGGACAACGGCGCTTGAGCTTCGAGACGCATGCGCGCGCCGTCAGCGTGGTGGCGACGCAGCTTCGCGCGGCCGGCGTGCGCGCCGGTGACCGCGTGATGCTGCTCGGGTTCAACCGCGTCGAGTGGTTGCTCGCGTTCTGGGCGATCCAGCGTCTGGGGGCCGTCACAGCGCTCGGCAACGCCTGGTGGAGCGATGAGGAAACCGCCCACGCCGTGGAACTGGTGAAACCGTCGCTGATCGTCACCGACCGTCCGGCGAACCGCGCCCTTCCCGCCGGTTATGCGCGGCTCGCCTTCGATCTGTTACAAGCGGAACAGGGTATCGACGCAATGTTTCGTCTGCCCGACGTCGAAGTCGCGGAAGACGATCCGGCCATTCTCATGTTCAGCTCCGGCACGACCGGTGCAGCGAAGGCTGTGGTGATGTCGCATCGCGCGGTGATCGCCAACATCCAAAACCTGCTCGTGCTGACCGGCCGCCTGCCGGATGAACTCGGTCCGGACCACGCCGGGACCACCAGCTTGCTGACCGTGCCGCTGTTTCATCTTTCGGGTATTCAGATCAGCTTCTCCACGTTGCTGTCCGGTGGTTCGCTGATCTTTCTCGAAGGCCGCTTCACGCCAGAAAAAGTATTGAGCCTGATCGAACAGGAACGTGTTCGCGTGTGGGGAGGTATCCCGACGATGGTGTCACGGGTGGTCGACTTCGAACACTTCGCCAACTACGATACGTCCAGTGTCAAGTCGATACCCATGGGCGGCGCGGCCGTCTCGCCGGAGTTGCGTGCGAAAATCCAGTCCGCGTTTCCGCTCATCAAACGACGCGTCAACAGCCTGTACGGTTTGACCGAAGCGGGAGGCGTGCTCGCCGCGGCATCGGGCGCGCAGTTGCAGGGGCGGCCGGGTTGCGTGGGCCATCCATTGCCGGTGGTCGAGATCCGTATCGATAACCCGGATACGCATGGCGTAGGTGAAATCTGTGCACGTACACCCTCGGCAGCAAGCCGCTACTGGGGAGAAGGTTCTTCGATTGCTGACGCGGATGGCTGGATTCGGACCGGCGACCTCGGCCGCCTCGACGAAGAGAATTTGCTTTACGTGGTCGGCCGATCGAAAGACATTATCATTCGCGGCGGCGAGAACATCGCGTCGGCTCACGTGGAACGCTGCCTCGCCGCGCATCCGGATGTACTCGAAGTTGCGGTTGTCGCGCTGCCGCACTCAGATCTTGGCGAGGAGGTGGGAGCGGCCGTCGTTCTGCGTCACGGTGCGATCGTGCAGATTGAGGATCTGGAGACGCATGCTGGCGCGCATCTCGGCCGTTTTGAGATTCCCTCACGCTGGTGGCTGCGATATAACGCACTACCGACCAACGCGACAGGGAAAATTGTCAAAAGCGAATTGATCGCGCACTGGCCGGAAAATGCCACTCAGATCGAGCCAGCCAGCCCCGCTCAAACCGATCAATCTATTGCGCCACTCGACAGCTAACGTGAGGGGGCGGTGTCAGCCAGTGCCGCCCACCTCGCATGGGCTGCATCATGCCAACGCTGACGGATTGCGACGAGTTTGGCCGCATCGTCGCGCCCCTTCCAGCCGGCCGGCAGTAACACCTCCGGCAATCCCGGGTCGATATACGGCAGTCGTTGCAACTGGTTAACCAGTTGAACGTGTGCGAACAGGATGGCGTCTTCAGAACGGGGACGAAGCTTCTGAAAATTCGATGCCAATTCTCGGTAGTGTGCGGATACAGCATCGAGATCCCACGCCCGCGCAACCAGCTGCGCATCGTTGACACCGAGATCAAACGATTTCCCTACGAAACCGAAGGCCACGTCAGCCAGGTTCAGTTCTGCGATCAAAACCTTTGTTTCTGCCTGACGGTTGACATGTGGATTGACCCATAGTGCAGGCGACGGATTGCCAAAGCCCAAATAGCTAAGCGCGCGATATGCCTTGACGCGCATCGTGCGATGCGTTTCGGGCAACGAGAGATGCAGGATCAGCCAGTCGTTATCCCATGCCTCTCCCGCCAACGATTTCAAACGCTGTGAGCCAGCAACAATAAGATCTCGGCCCCGGTCGCTGAGTGTCCAGCTGGCGCGTCTTCCATCACGCACATTTTCAATCCAGCCGGCGGCAGCTGCACGAGCAATGGCCTGACGAGCCGCTTTTTCTGCTATGCCGACACCGCAAAGAACATGTAACAGGGTGGCAGTCCATACCTGCGCCTTCTCGTGCAGGACAAACTCGCCGAGGAGCGTCAACAGCAGTGAGCGCGCGCTCCCCGGGCTGACGCGGTCGACTTGCTCGGCATCGCCTCGGGAGTCGTCGAGCGACTCCACCTCATTGGATAACAAGTTACTCATACCGCTCTTCCTGAATTGAGTTTATTGGCCAAAAAACGATCAATCCTTTCAAGCTAAGCGTGAAGCGCCCGCAGCGTTAGGCATCTTAGAGGCTGATCAACTGCCGTGAATCCTGGCAATCAGCCCACAAGTATCGGTGTTCATCAGCGCTGTCGGGCAAGCTCTCATTGCAAAGAATGCGCGATTTGGTGGCTGAATACCCCTTGACAGCTGCAGATCAACAAGCCGCTGTCGGACCAGGCCTCCCCGCTCGCGAAAAACACAGACCGCCCCATGCGCTGCAAACGCCCCTTACCAATTACCCGTAATCCAACACCTTTGTTTAGATAAGACAGGGTTAGCGACAACGTAGATCCGAGACGCCGCACGCCTTGATCTGGACTATACAGCCCGGCGAGCCCGCAAACGGTGTCGAGCAGCGCGGCCGCTGTCCCGCCATGCAGGACACCCGCTGTGTTCAGGACACATGGGGCCATGGGCAAGCTGATTTCGGCGTAGCCTTCGCGCCAGACATCAAGCGTTCCACCGAGCAGATCGATAAGCGGATTTATTTTCATGCCAAGCTTCCCGGCTTCCTGTCCGTGCGTTCGGCACCGAATCAGGACAACCATCCGTCCGTTTTAAAGAGTACCTGATAGCGGCGCGGGCGTCGCGAATCATACTACATAATTCGAATCAATAACTTCTTCGCTGTAGTCACTTACGATCCGGAGCATACTCCTCCAAAGCTCCCAGAGCCTGAACCGACGCAATCATCGCCGACCGGTTCTGCAACGATCTCGCACAGGATACCAACTTGTTCCGACGCGCTCGGCTGGGCTCACACGGGAGACGCTGGCAGCAGGCAAGAGAGGGGCAAGACCTCATGCGGAGCATTGTCCAACTCGAGCGGCAAATACCAGGACCGCTCGAAACCGATGCGGGTTGCGCTCGCACTCAAAACACATCGCTCGACCTCGCGCCGCACTTCGGACTCCAGCGCCGGAGCCCCGCGAACCACATCCGCAACAGCGAACGCGAGAGACGCGGTAGCATCGCGAATCGCCTGCAACGGCGGGGCGCCCACGGGCATAAAGCGCTCAGCATGTTCAATTGATGTAGCCAACACTTCGTTTGGCAGAAGTCCGTGGTGAACGACGATCTTCTGCAGCTCCGTTGCCATTAAATAATTATGGCGGTGCTCAAAGTGCGCCAGATCGTGAACATGGTCCAGCCGCTGGATTACAAAATCGATGTATTCAATCACAAGCCGAAGCTGATCATGCGCCTGCGCGTGGGTAGCATCCACCGCTGGCGCAACGACGTCAGATAGCGCCCGACTTGCCGCACGCAAGCCAACGGGAATTTGGTCCATCAGACTTCTCCTTGTAGCAGTTCGCAAAGCTCATGGGCTCCTACCGAGGCTATAGCCCTCAGCCGGGCCAAGAGGATGTCCTGGTGAGACTTGCCGAGCTTGGCAACGCGATACATGGTTGCCATTGTCGTAGCGACAACCTGAAAGCAATTGAGCACGCGGTACCATTTCAATCGCTCGGCGTCCACAGTCAGGCCCGATGCCTTTTCATAGCGATCATAGAATTCTTCAAGCGGAATCAACCCGCAGACCAAATACGTCTTGTTGTCTTCGGCAAAGTGACCCTTTTCGTTTTGCATCATCCAGGCCAGATCGCGATGGCGATCTCCCAGGTGGCCGCGTTCCCAGTCGAGCCACGCCGTGATTTCTCCAGTGGACTCATCGAACAGAAAGTTGCCGCTGCGGAAATCGCCGTGGACCACGCTGACTCGATCGAGAGCTGGCAGGTGACGTTCCATCCAGTTCACAGCGACGTCCATCAAAGGAAAATCCTCACCGCGGTCTTCCTCCCATACGCGTCGTGCGCGATTGAGCTGCCATCGTGCGCACTCGGTTGAACCGACCGATGGAACTTGCATGCTTGCGGAGCGTATCGATCCAACGTCAGCGGTATGGATTACCGCGAGATGGCGGAGAAACTGCGGGGCAAGCAATTGCCGCAGTCGTGAACCGAAGTCCGTCCCGAGACCAACCACATGTCCGGCGCTAGAGCCTCTCGGTTTCGCGACACCGCGCTCGAAGGTATAGATGATGACGGGCTCTGGAAACCACCGCGCATCGCGGTCTATCCACAGTACCTTCGGAACAGGCAGAACGCTTTCAAACGCTGCAAGCAGTTCCGCCTCTCGCACTCTACTGGTCGTGTTGGAAGCTTCGGCTGGATCCATACGTACAACAAGCTCGTCGCTCACGACACCCCGATCCGGCGCGGTCCAATCAAGAACGAAATACACCTGCAGCTTCGATGCCCCACCTGTGAGCCATCGCGGATCTCTTACACGGAATCCGCCCCCGATAACATCCGTAAGCATGACATGTAGTCGGTCAAGAAATACCTGCAACGTGACATGGTTGTATGCGGGACCACTGCGGCGCCGCATTTTCCGCGTGAGAAGTTGATCGGTTTCCTGCTCCGTCGGAAACCGGCGACGCAATTCCTCAATGAATTCATCACTCGGATTGTCGCGAACGTCTGGCGCGCCCTGAATATTCGATGCGCAATGGATTTGGATCACTGTTCTTCTCCGTTCAGACGTTGGGCAAGGAATGACAGCCCGAACAACTTTCCATGACCGCCATATCCTGTGAGATTGCCGTACCGGTAGCGCATCAGGGAGACAAACGCTGCAATCGAAGGATTGACCGAGCCCATTGGCCTTGTACCGATCGCCGCACCAAAGAATTCATGCCGCATACCGCGCTCATCAGTCACAACGATGTGATCGCTGATCGCAAGCATTTCTACAGTGGTCGCCGTCACGCTTGCCTCGATCAAAGGCGTCACGGTACCGTTTTCGACAATGAAACCTGAATTGAGGCTGTCGTAGCGCACTGTGCCGTCAAGTGTTACATCCAACGTCATAGTGAGCCACATGGAGAGGACTTCTCCACAATTGACCGATATGTACGCAGTTGCACGGTTAGGTGTTTCATTACGTGGACCCCAACTACGGTCCATCCCCTCATAGCAGTCCACTTCATAGCGGAGCCCTCGAAGCGTTAACGTCCCATTAATTCGGCCCTTCAGGTCGAAGTGCCCGTTGGACCACGCATCGCCTATGCGCGGATCGGAAACAGACGACGAATTGCTTGATACAGACGGCTTCATAGCCGGATCCGCGGGGTCGTATGGGTGATGCAACCCATGGAATGCCAGATCAAAGTTGCAATGATCAAGTTTATGCTGATAGCTGAAACGCCATTCGGTGAGCGATCGTGCTTCCACTGAAAGTCCGTTCTCAAGGCTGAACTTCGCGTTCGATGTCGGACCCGGAAGATGGATCTGCGGGTCGCAGAAATCGACCTCATAGGGACGGCGCCGCACCCCACGCGCTATGACTACAGAAGACATTGCGATACCGAGATTCGGGCGACAAAGCACATAGCACGTCCCATGCAACGCAGCCTCTGGAACGTTGAATGCCAGATAGGTGGTTTCGGTCCAACTGCGATCCGTGGGATCACGCGGATGGAACTCTAAATCGGAAGGATGGATCATCGCGAGTGGTAAAGAGTACAGTTTAGAAAACGGGCCAATTTCGGCATCCCAAACATCATTCCTTCGCTCCTTGAACAGGTTCGCCCGAGCCGAGTACTTCGGGCGTCTCTCCCGGTGCCCGAATCCGCAAGGCGACAAAAGCGGCGATCAGCGACAGAACTGCAAAAATAATCAGACCGAGGCCGATTCCGTGTGTCAGATCCCTTATCCAACCGATCAAATAGGTCGCAAGGAAGCCACCGAGGTTCGTTACCGCACTAACGACGGCGATCCCGACAGCGGCGGCTCTATATGGCAATATTCGCCCCGGAATTGACAAACAAATAGGGATAGCTGCAAAGGCGAAGGCGTTGGCTATCGTCAGCATGATCAGGGTCACGACGGTGCCACCCCCGTATGCCGCGCAACAGATCAAACTCGCTGCCGCAGCGGTCAGAGATAGGGCGAGATGCCGCCGATATTCGCCGTGAGCATCGGAACTGGCAACCATGTAAAACATCAAAATGATTGCTGCAACACTCGGAATCGCGCTTAAGAAACCATTGGTGAATTCACCTTTCACCCCAGTCTCCCTTATTATCGTCGGCAGCCAGAAGCCCACCAGATAGAAGACCATAGCCACTGTCATGTTAACGAATGCCAGCTT
The DNA here is from genome assembly GCF_009766085.1 of Burkholderia sp. S171. GTDB lineage: Bacteria > Pseudomonadota > Gammaproteobacteria > Burkholderiales > Burkholderiaceae > Caballeronia. The sequence goes on from NZ_LMUF01000038.1 coordinate 151,682, forward strand.
CCATACGTTGCTATCGGAAAACGCGTAGGAGGCCTGGCAGCCTTCTCTTACTGGCGTATCTGCGCTCAATTCGCTTGACACCGCATCGAGTTCTTCTTTAGTGAGCCAGGATACTGAACGTAAGTCCGATGGGAGGAACAGAAACACGAGAACTCCAAGAACAATCGAGGGAAGACCCTCAAGGAGGAAGAGCCATTGCCACCCAGCAAGGCCATGAGATTGCGCAAAGGTCGACATGATCCATGCGGACAGCGGATTACCCAGTAAGCTGGACACGGGCAGTCCAACGACAAAACATCCCATTACTTTTGCTCTCCGACTGGCCGGGTACCAAGTGGTCAAATAAAGCACCACACCGGGCAGAAAGCCAGCTTCGACGGTACCCAGCAAAAACCTGACGACGTAGAACTGGGGAGACGTATGGATCCACATGGTACAAATGGAAAGGGAGCCCCAAAGAATGGCGATGACACCGATCCAGACTCTAGCCCCGAGGCGAAGAAGAATAAGATTACTCGGAACCTGAAAGAGCGCGTATCCAATAAAGAATAACCCCGCGCCCAGACCATACATTGTTTCCGTCATGCCGAGATCTCGCGCCATCTCGAGCTTAGCCAGAGCCACATTCACGCGATCGAGGTATGCGAACAGATAGCATACGCACAAGAACGGTACGATTCGAAACGTAATTTTTCGGTACGCATTAGCACTCAAATCCACCGAGTCGTCCACAACACGCTGCACAGCGCTATCCAGCATCTTTGCCTCCTTTTTTTTCGACCACCGTCCAGTCAAACGATCAAGGTTCGCAGCGCCTGGGTAACTCGTTGGGAAGCAACGCATCCTCGTGGAGAAAACCGTTCTTTCGGCCGTTGGCTGGGCTCAATAATCTACTCGGGACTAGACCGTCCGGATTCTCTAACGGCTTCCAACGGCAGCACATATCCGTGCTGAATTGATATCAACGACAGAGATGCCTCGTTTTTTTCAACGATAACGACTCTTGAATTTACGCGAACTCCTGCCAAAGCAGCGTCGAATCCATGACGCAGATACTTTGACGCATCTTCACTTCCGAGCGAGGCTAACCGGTATTTTGAATGTGGCTCCTAGATTCTAAAAAGAGTGGCTTATCCCGACTCGGACCACGATCTGCCTATTACTGTTCGAAGGGGTCACAGCCTCCATCGACGCGACAGCAGCTTGCCCCGTGGAATCCGTCCCGGATGCTTTTTGACCCGACGCAACAACATAGACTAAGGTTCGTTTCGAGAGAAAGTATTGGACCGCAGCATTCAGCATGTTATAGCTCGCCTGTCCTTTATTATCAATACGGCCGCCAATCAAGAAGTCGTATGAGATGTTAAGAGAAAGGGACGGCGTGACATAGTAAGTAGCATAGGCGTTATAGTTGTCAAAATGGGTACTGCCACTGTACCCAAGAGGATTAGTCAGTGTGAGACTTCCTGACTCTGGATTATTCAGGTTTTTGAATTTGATGTTGGTATATTGCAGTCCAAATAACAAACCTCCGGTCGAATAGCGAGCGGCAGCCCCGTAAGTTTCCAATGTGCGGGCCGAAGCGAATCCTGCGATAATCGGGTTGCTTGTCACTCCCGTCACAGCTCCCAGGTTATTTCCTGTCGCCGAGCTATTCTGATTGTTTCCATAAAACGATTGGTTAGGATTGTTAACGTTTAGGTAAGCTGCTGCCACGACCAGCCCGCCGTATGCATACGATGCTCCAAACGATCTCACACTATTATTCGCGAAGTTCCCGGCCGTCCCGCCAAATCCGTACAAGGCGCTGAACTGAAAGCCGTTGTAGTTTTGGCTCGTAAACTTGACAGAATTGTTGACTCGCCAGTCGTTACCAGTGTTGTCGGCATCCCCTGGATGATCACCGAATGCACCGACGCCAGGCGACCCTTGTAGTAGGCCGAGATAATCGACCATCTCGTCATACTGGCGTCCAAACGTCAATGATCCATATCCATTGCTAAGTCCCACATATGCCTGTCGGCCAAAGAAAGTACCACCTTGCTGGAATTTTCCAGTTCCAACGTCGAATCCGTTTTCCAGCACAAACAACGCCTTGTAGCCGCCGCCTAAATCTTCATTTCCTTTAAAGCCAAAACGGTTGCCCCTCATAATACTGCTGCTCGTATTCCATTGCTTACCTCCGGTTCTCCCGTTGGCGCCGGTGCTGGGAGTCTGTGCGTTATTGACAAAGTTGATGCCATAGTCGATCACACCGTAGAGCGTTACGCTGCTCTGAGCGGCAGCGAATCCGCTCCACGTCACAATCAAAGCCATGATGACTGTTTTTGCCGTTGTCTTTGTCATATCTCCAATCCATACACTTAGTTATACATATCATCAAGACGAACGAGATGTGCTGAATCTACATTGATACCAGCTGTTCTTCCGCAAGTGCGCGCACGACGTTTTCGATACATTTGCATTCGACTATTTTTTCTTCACCTTGTAAACCGTATTAGGCGGGTGTTTAATTGTCTCCGTTCCATGAATCATGCTACGTTCATAGGTACTAATTCTATATTTCGGTAGCATTTCATCAACCGGCGTTTACCCGATCTTCATGTTGTTAGGCTGCAGCAACGATCCTTGCGAACCAAGCACAAGTCCAGAAGTCACAACGTTGAAAGGAACGGATTGCCACGCGCTCTCAGTTCGAGCACGGATACCGAGATAAAACGTCACTGTTGCGCGGGAGGGCTAAAAAACTTGCGTAACCGGGTTGGGCGTCTAGCATCGAGGTGTTTTTCGGCGCCCGACTGGGAGTTCGGCACCGTCATCCTTTTGGAGCGTTGCAAACGCTAGTCTCGCTACGGCGGCGGGTCGCCCTTCCACCCGCGTCCAAGTAGTCGTATCCCACGGGTCGCACCTGGATGAACTCGGCCACCATTAATGGATCGCGAGTATCAACGTCCGCGTCGACCCGCAATCGGAGGTCGGTTTCGTGACGGCGCAGCCAGGCGACCACAGTTGCTGTGCGCCCCGGCTGATGTACAAAATCGAGCGGCCACCAGCCGCCGCCGCGCCGTTTGCAAACGCGATCACTACGCCGATCGTTGCGATCTCCCCCTTCAAGCGGCTTGCGATGCGCGGACGAACCACCGACCGAGTGCGATGCGTCAGGTGGGGCAGCCGCAAGCGTCGGCACCTCTCGGTGACCATGGGGAAGGTCACGGCCGTCAGTTTCAGTTTGCCGTGCTTACGTTCCGACGCGCAAGTGCCCCGCGAGCGCGGGCGAGCCTTGCGCGATCACAGCTTCACAAGACTGTCGAGCATCATGCGCAGGTGTCGCTTCATCGCCGACGGGCTCGCGGCAAGACCATCTTCGTCCGGTATCGCGATAGGTGCTCGCGACGATGGCCGGCCCCACGCGCGCTGGACGTACTCGCGCACCGCGGCGAGATCTTTCGCGGTATAGCCGTAGCTGAGCGTGAGAACTTCACTCATGTCGGTCCGTCGATATACGCGTGAACCGCGCGGGCCCCAGCAATAGCGCACATGCTCGCTGAGGGAGCCAATCACGTTGCGTAGGGCACCCAATATTGTCCCTAGCCACGGCTTTTGAGGGCACATTTTCGCGTCTGCGGGCACTACGAAGGCGTTCCCACTGCCGGAAAGTGACCAAACACGAAGTATTTGATTTAATAAGATTTTCTAATAGCATCGTTTCGCAAAGACGCATGCCGCCTAGGCGCTGTTGATTTCTCCAGATTCCTCAACCACTTTTGGCCCCGGTGGCCATTTTGCGCAACGATGCCGAAATGTCGAACGCTTCACCGCCTTTGGGCTTTGCCCGTCCGCGCAACTCGGCCACCGGTGTCAAAGAAACTAAAGCTGCTGAGGCGAGCGTTTCCGCCTGCCTCAACGGTACGCATAAACAGCACCACTGGACTCTGCTACGTGCCGCGAAAGCCTCGCGTAGGAAAATGACATTTTTGCAAGCTCCCCTACGATATAATCCGGCCGGCGCGAACCGGCCGACTGGATCAAGAAGGATCACTGACCCACTTCTTTGATCGTCAGAGAATTATTCAAGGACGTCACCCCGGGTACCCCTTTCGCTACCTCGCCCGCCTTACTAACTTGGGTCGAGTCAGGAACTGATCCCGCAAGCGCCACTGCGCCGCCTTTCGCAATTACGCT
>NZ_LMUF01000038.1:155873-173856 GCF_009766085.1 Burkholderia sp. S171
TAAGGATCACTGACCCACTTCTCTGATCGTCAGAGAATTATCCAAGGACGTCACCCCGGGTACCCCTTTCGCCACCTCGCCCGCCTTACTAACTTGGGTCGAGTCAGGAACTGATCCCGCAAGCGCCACTGCGCCGCCTTTCGCAATTACGCTGATTCCGTTAGTCTTGATGCCTCCTTTCACAAGTGCACGAAGCACTTCTTTGCTAAGAGCGCGATTCGCCTGCCGAATCGCTTTCGCACTTCCCCCACCTGTCGGCGTCATGCTGGATTGAGTCGGCGTCGCAGTGGATTCGCTAGTCTGCGGCCACGCATTGATAGATACCACAACGATGAATGCGCTACTTATCAGCTTGAATGTATTGATTGGTTTCATTGCTAGCTCCGGTTGGTCCACGATAAATCCCCTCAAAGATAGGGGGTCAGTCGTCACGGTGCAGTTTGATCACGTGAATTCGCAATAGGGTGCTCCCCTCATGTCCACAAATAGACCTCGTCCATTGGCCGAGCTTAGGGCAGGCGCAATGATTTGAAGAAGGCAACGCTGGATACGCAACGGACTGACAACCTGCATCGTCACGAAGGGAATACGCCATTCCCTTCGCAAAGTTTCAACAGATCGTCTCGGGTGCCGTAGCCCGAAGTTAATCTGTCCGCCGTCCCGATACCTCTGGCCGTCCGAAGACGGATTGTCCGGCCGGAGCGGCACGAGGTGACGAGGCAAATCAGCATGACGGCACACAAGGAGTTGGTTGCAGCATCGCAATTGCGGTATAGCAGCGTGAGTTCGGTGATCGGATCAAAAATCTCGACGAGTCCGTAGCATTGACTGGGTATCATCGCAAGCATGCTATCCAGCTGCTGCGGGAGAAGGCATCCCTTAAGCAAGGAACACCCGCACGGAATCGTTTCTATGACGACGCCGTGCGCCAAGCATTGGTTGTGTTACGGGAAGCGGCTGATAGAATTTTCGGCAACCGTTTGAAAGCGCTTATTCCAATGTTGGTTGATGCCGTGGAACGGCATGGTCACTTGACCTGGATCCCGTTGTCAAATCGAAGCCCGTTCAAAGCAGCGCGGCGACTATCGATCGCATGTTGGCCGATGCGCGGCTGCACACCGACGGCTAACGTAAGCGCCGCAAGGGGGTGGGTGCAGCGATTCGACGAAGCATCCCGGTGCGCACATTTGATGACTGGCGCGATCCGCCACCTGGCTTCTTCGAAATCGACATGGTCGAACACTCCGGTAGCCTGAAGACCGACGGTGACTTTGTTCATACGCTCACGTTGACTGACATCGCCACCGGCTGGACCGAATGTGTGCCATGCAAGTGCGTAACAGATGCTGGTCATTGAAGGGTTGGACAAAGCGACGGCCGATCTGCCATTCGCGATGCTTGGGGTGAACTCGGCTAAAGACAGCGCGTTCATCGACCAGAGCGTCTTCGATTGCGTAAGCGCAGATGAAATCTGCAGAAAACTCCACAAATATCCGGCTATTAAGATAACTATCCTTATCCTAATAGCCATTTTTTTGCGCTAAACTCACACCCATGGAAACGCATGAGACTTTGTTCGGACCCCACTTATCGGGCCAATCGAGTGAATTGCCCGATGGCGACGCCCTCGCTGCCTTGAGGTCGTGGTATGAAGGCGTCCCCACACGGGATGCGGTCATTCGATATCTTCCCCATTTGCTCACACCCGGTAAATCCGCTCGCGGCGTGCTCAGCGAAATTCGCCGCCAGCTCATCCGCTGTGCCCTCACCCGCCATCGCGACGACCTCGCCAAACTCTTTGCTGTGCGGACAGCCGAACGCGTCAGGCACGCACGGCATGTGGCCAAGGCCATCGAGGTGCTTCGCGTCGCAACAGTGGCGACGCCGTCGATCACCGACGAAATCGAGCGCTGGCTGCCACCACGGGCTGTTCACGCACTTCACGCTCACGGCATCAAGACGCTCGCCGAACTGACACTGCGCATTCCGCGTCGCAAGCAATGGTGGACGGCCATCCCCAAGCTCGGGCAAACCAGCGCGCAGCAGATCGAGGCGTTTTTTGCTGCGCACCCGGCACTCACTGAACGCGCTCGCTCGTTGATCAAGTCCACCGGTTCGCCGATCGTGGTCCCTTGGGAAAACGTGCGCCTCCCCCATGAGATCGACGGATCCTGCGGCGTGTTCAGAGCACCGCGAGAAAGCTGCGCGCTCGATGCCAACAACGATTACGACGCGGTCCAGACTTGGTTGTCGCTGCACGAGTCGCCCTCGACACAACGAGCCTATAGGAAGGAGGCAGAGCGCCTCATCCTTTGGGCGATAGTCGAACGAGGCCGGGCGCTCTCCTCCCTGACTACGGAAGACGCCATCGCTTATCGCGCGTTCCTGCGCCGGCCGACGCCCCGCGATCGCTGGGTTGGACCGACGCGCGCGCGAACTTCATCGCAATGGCGACCGTTCACGGGCAACCTGGCACCGCGCTCAGTCGCCTATTCGCTGATGGTTCTGGGTGCGCTGTATCGATGGCTGATCGAACAACGATATGTACTGGCCAACCCGTTTTCTGGTGTGAAGGGCAAAGGTACGGAGCGCGCCGCGCTCGATGCATCGCACGCATTCACCGAAGGCGAGTGGACGTTGCTCAGGACAATTGCAGATGGGCTCGAATGGTCTTATGGCTGGAAAGCACCGGCCGCGCAACGGCTGCGCTTTGTGCTGGATTTCGGATATGCCACGGGGTTGCGCGCAAGCGAGCTCGTGAACGTCACGCTGAAAGATATCCGCACCGATGCGCAGGGAGATCATTGGGTTGAGCTCGTCGGCAAGGGCCAAAAAGCGGGGAAAGTGGCGCTGCCTCCGCTGGCTCGCGCCGCGTTAGAACGCTACCTGGTTGAGCGTGGTCTACCTGTCTCCCCAGAACGCTGGGCACCCGCGACTGCACTCATCTCCGACCTCAACAATATCGACGCTCAAGGGTTAAGCACGGTGCGGCTCTGGACGGTTCTGAAGCGGTTCTTCGAGACAACGGCGACCCTCGTCGAGGCGGAGAAACCGGCATTCGCGGTGAAGCTCCGGCTAGCTGGCCCGCATTGGATGCGACACACGCACGCGACCCACGCGCTCATGCGCGGTGCGCAACTGACCTCGGTTCGGGATAATCTGCGTCATGCGTCTATATCGACGACATCTACCTATTTGCACAGCGACGAAGTTGAACGGGCTCGACAGTTTCGGGATGCATTTAAGGCCGCCTAGTACGCGTCGCACAATTCAACACGATTTCTTTTCATGCCGCTCAACCCACAATCCTCGCTCACCCGGCTTTTCAATGCGCCCGTTAGATCCGGAGTGCTCATATGGATCGGCGTGCGGCCTGAGCGCCGCTTGGCCATGTGCCCCGTCGACGAAGCCATCCTGGATCCGCATGTCGGCATGGAAGGTGATCACTACAGTCGCGATGCAGGAATACGGCAAGTCACGCTCATCCAGGCCGAGAGTCTCGCGGCTATCGCAAGTCACCTTGGAGTGGAAACGCTCGCGCCAGAGGTCCTGCGTCGCAATCTGGTTACGCGCGGCATCAACCTATTGGCGTTGAAAGATCGGAAGTTCCGCATCGGCGATGCCGTGCTCGAGATGACCGGCGAATGTCATCCCTGCTCGCGCCTCGAGGAAACGCTTGGCGTAGGCGGTTATAACGCGACGCGTGGTTTTGGTGGCATAACGGCGAAAGTACTTGCGCGGGGCCGCATCAGCATAGGCGACGCCGTCGTGCGCATTGACAAGTGATCCCCGCCGGTGAGCAGCCTAGGACGTGAATGCCCTGGTACGCCCTATTTTCTTTTCAGGCCGATAGCTTCGCCGGCTTCTTGATGGCAAATCAACAGCCGCTCGCAGATCATAAGTCTTGTGAAGATGAAGTCAGTTGAGCAGACCGTTAGTTGATTTTTCCATTTACATCCCGGGCAAGACGTCCCCTCGACTGGCCGTGATCGACCCACAAGAGTCCTTCGGCAATGGGAGATGAATGTCCCGAATCGCGTCAGAGAGCGGACGTTTGGATGTTCCGTACTTGGTTGCAGATATGCGGCTCCTTCGAAAAATTAGACCCACGCTTAGAATGCCGAAGTCGCCCGAGTGCCCGACAACTGACGTCGCCGCTCATGCGTGGGCGGCAGGCCAAATAAATCCTTGTACTGTTTGCTAAATCGTGCTGACGAACGGAAGCCACACGCCATTGTCACTTGCAGCAATGGCAAAGTCGTTTGAAGCAAAAGCTGCCGGGCCCGATGCAGTCGTAATGAAATATAGTACCGGGTCGGCGTCTGCCCGAGTTTGGACCGAAACAGGCGCTGGAGCTGGCGCTGGGACATTCCGGATAATCGAGCGAGCTCTGCACGAGACAAAGGATCCTCGATCCTCTCTTCCATCAGGCTGATAACGTTCGACAGTGGCCGATTTTGCGAACCCACATGGCTTAGTGCCGCTGGGCGCTGCTTATGGCTTTCGTTGCGGATCTCCTCGATCAAAAACTGTCTGGCGATTCCTTGCGCAAGCTCGGCGTTGCCGGTGGCGACGATAATGTTCAGCATCAAATCGAGCGGTGCAATGCCCCCTGCGCAGCTGATGCGGTCACGATCGATAACGAACAACTCTTTAACAAAGTGTGTATCTGGAAACTCCTCGGTCAGCGCCGGGATGTTCTCCCAATGCGACGCGCAACTGTAGTTGAAAAGGAGGCCAGCTCGCGCAAGCGTGTAAGCCCCTGTGCATAAGCTTCCCATCACACAGCCCAGTCTCGCAAAGCGCCGCAGCATAGCAAGGTGGTCTCGCGTAGAAAAGCACCTGATATCGGTGCCTCCGACGACAAACACGACGTCTGCGGAATCCACCGACTCAGCAGGCAATGTTTCTATCGAAAGACCATTGCTCGCAATAATCCACCCTCCGCCTGGACTCACTATCGTCCATTTATAAACCGGGGACCCCGAAAGATGGTTCGCCATTCGGAGCACTTCGATCGCACACGTCAGGGATACCAACGTGAACGAGGGAACAGGCATAAAGACGAAGCTCCTGAGAGCTGCAAGCCGGTCCTGTGCCATGTTCCCTTCTGCCGCCATTGCTACTAGAAGAAGTGACGAAGCGCCACGCGAGCAGCCAGCTGTCTTGTCGTAGACGACGAGTTGGCGGTCCCGTTGATATACGCTTTGTCGAGGGCGGTGCCGGTGCCTCCGTCTGCGACTAGCTCGTACACTCCTTGGACGTATATGTCGGTGCGTTTCGAAATATTGTAGTCGGCCATCAAGCCGAATTGATGCCATTTCGGGCTAGCGGTGCCGTTACTGCCTTCATATTTTCCCGATGAAAATGTGTACATGCCGCCGACGAAAAAAGATGGAGTGAAGGAGTACTTTGCATTCAGTTCAAAATTGTCAAACTTGATCGAACTCACGCTAATTCCGGTTGGAAACGCCGACGGCGTGAGATAACCGTTGCCGGTCGGATTATCGATTGCCGAATGTGTGTACACAAACCCCAATACCGCTTTGTCCAGCGTGTAGTTGATGCCTGCTCCAAAAGTGCGTTGATGTTCTGCGAAGAAGCTCGCATCGTTTGCTGCAACTGCTCCGCTTGAACCAATCCCCACGTTGTTGATATTCATGTAGGCAGCGCCGATGTAAACCGGTCCGTTGGTATAGCTTGCACCCGCGCTAACCAATCGATTGTTGGCGATTTGTCCCGGAGCGTTACTAAAACCGTACAAGCCGCCAAACTGGAACCCGCCATAGTTCCCGCTCGAGTACTTCACCGAGTTACTTACTCGCCATGAATTGTCCGTGTTGTCATTGTCGTAAGGGTGAGCGAAAAGGTAACCCGCCCAGTTTCCATTAGCCGTGGTCGGTGCGAGATAGTCCACCACCGAGTCGTACTGGCGTCCCATCTTGAACGACCCGTAGGTCCCGGCGTCGATACGCGCGCTCATCGACGCCGGCTTCGACGTGTCAGACGCGCAGATACCGATCGAGCTGGCAAAGAGCATTAAAGTCGAAGGCGAAGTGGACTTGATCAAAGCATCATTGCGTCTGACGGAAACCGCGGTCGGGTTCATGGAACGTCAACTCCGGCCGGGTATCAGTGAATCCGAACTGTGGTCACACCTCCACCGGGTTTTGATCGCCGGCGGGGGTGAGTATATCGAGACGCGCCTCCTAACATCAGGACCCCATACCAATCCTTGGCTTCAGGAAACGAGTGAACGGATTATTAACGCGGGCGATCTGGTCGCGTTTGACACGGATGCCGTGGGTTGCTATGGCTACTACAGTGACTTCTCGCGCACCTTTCTGGCGGGCGACGTTGCCGCAACGGCGGAGCAACGCAATCTCTATCAGCTTGCCCGGGAGCAGATCGAGTTCAACGCAGATCTGCTACGACCCGGCATTTCCTTTCGGGAATTCTCGGAGAAGGCTTGGCCGATTCCCTCTCGCTTCGAAAAGCACCGTTACCTGTCAATCTTGCACGGCTGCGGTATGACTGGAGAATATCCGATCGTGGCTCACAAGATTGATTGGGAAAGCGTGGGACATGACGCCGATGGAGTATTCGAACCGGGCATGTCGATCTGCATCGAGAGCTTCATTGGCGACGAACGCGGCGGGGAAGGTGTGAAGCTCGAAGAGCAAGTGATGGTGACGGGTAGCGGCATAGAACGTCTTTCGCAGTACCACTATGACGAGCGATTGGGCGGTCGTTAAAACCTTATCCTGTGTCACTGCGATTTTAGCGTGGCCCGGCACCGGCGGTCGAGCGCAAGCGTTCCATCTTTCCTGACCACGCCCTCTGCCCGATGAGCCGCGCTCCTTGAAGGATACGAACGTCGTGTCGCATTGACCGAATCAAACTTTGGCACGCCGTGGTCGCGGCAAACATCAATATTAAAGTGGGAGACAAACAGTGAAAGACGTGATGATGGTAATCGATGGCAAATGCGTCTCGGCAGGCAGCGGAAAGCAATTTGAACGCAGGAGTCCCCTCGACAATCAGGTAGCGTCACGGGCTCCCGCGGCTTCGGCTGCTGATGCGCGCTCAGCTGTCCGCGCCGCGTCGGGTGCGTTCGCGGCCTGGTCGTCGACTGGTCCAACAGAAAAGCGGTCCCTTCTGATTCGTGCGGCGGCAGCGCTGGAAGCACGAGCCGAGGCTTTTGTCATCACGATGCAAGCGGAGATCGGCGCGTCCAGTGCATGGGCGCACTTCAATGTCAGGCTTGCCGCTGACGGATTGCGCGAAGCGGCCGCAATTACCACTCAAATCCACGGCGAGATCATTCCTTCGGATTTACCCAATAATCTCGCTTTCGCGATTCGCCAACCGGCTGGCGTCGTTCTCGGCATTGCCCCCTGGAACGCCCCCGTCATACTGGGTACACGCGCGGTCGCATTGCCTTTGGCATGTGGCAATACTGTCGTACTCAAAGGCTCCGAAATTTGTCCGGCGACGCATGAGTTGATTATCGATGCCATGCTCGACGCGGGATTTCCGCGGGGTGTCATCAATTTTGTAACGAACGCGCCTGAGGACGCCGCGGAAATCGTCGAAGCGATTGTTTCCGATCAGGCCGTCCGACGCGTTAACTTCACGGGCTCTACCCGTGTTGGCAAACTCGTGGCAGCTCTCTGCGGCAAGCACTTGAAGCGAGCTGTGCTCGAATTGGGCGGGAAAGCGCCGTTCATTGTCCTTGACGACGCCGATCTCGATGAAGCGGTCAACGCCGCAGCGTTTGGGTGCTTCGCGAATTCAGGCCAAATCTGCATGTCGACAGAGCGGATTATCGTTGCCAAGGGAATAGCTGACGAATTTGTCCAAAAACTCGCGGAGAAAGCGAAGGGATTACCTGTGGGCGATCCTCGTTTCACGTCAGTCGTATTGGGCTCGGTCGTTGACACGTCCACAGTGGAGCGATGCAATCGCCTAATTGAAGATGCGCTATCCAAGGGAGCAACGCTCGTTTGTGGAGGAATCTCGACCAGCACACTCATGCCCGCAACGCTGCTCGACCACGTCACCTCGGGAATGGATATATACGGCACTGAGTCATTTGGACCCGTAAAAGCCATTGTTCGAGTAGATAGCGACGAAGCGGCGGTCAATTGCGCGAATGACAATGAATATGGGCTCTCGTCGTCCGTGTTCAGTCAAAATCTCGCGAGGGCCATGAATGTCGCCCGTAGGCTCGAAGCAGGCATCTGTCATGTGAATGGCTCAACCGTACACGATGAAGCCCAAATGCCATTCGGAGGAATGAAATCGAGTGGATTCGGACACTTCGGCGGCAAAGCTGGTATCGCGGAATTCACGGATCTTCGTTGGTTGACCATCCAGACCGCGTCACGTGCCTATCCGTTTTAGCGGCTCGGAATTTCAGCATTCTGAGACCCCTTCTCGACGTTTTTTGATGGGTACTCAACCGCGCGTAGAATTGAGCGCCTTGAAGCGCCCCTACGTTGTTACAGCAGCTCAACGACACGTTGCGATATAGACTTGCACCCGCTGCTCGTGGGTTAGCGAGGCGTCAGGTCCAGTGGATCTTTATCATCCAGGCGACGGCCGACCGCGTCCTTCTGCTGAGGTCTTCTGAGCCGTCGGACTGGTAACGAATGTCCCTTCATACTTCGGCATGGGACATTCATACGTAGGTCGGGAGTGACTCAGATTGGCCGATAGCGCCAGTTCATCTTGTCCCCTGAAGCCGGCATTCGCGAAGACGGAGACGATATCTCCAACATCCGCAATCGCCGATGACCGGCCGGGAGACACGAAGACATGGATGACCGAATACCCCCCGCCTATCCGCATGAGGTGGCCGGATTTTGGCCTGACGCAAGCTGGTCGGCTTCGCGTCAATCGTGGGCATGTCGCGGCTGTATGTGATCGGCCAGGAAGTATCGCGCAATCCGGCTGCCTCGGTGCGTGGACCAAGCCACTCCGCGCTTTAGCGCAAAACTACCGTGCCCGACGCGCGGTAGCACCATTGAACAAGCGCTCCTTTTCGGAAGTCGTCCGATTTGCGGCATCGCAACTATGGGCAACTACAGCCGTCAACCTCAAAAAGATTTTTGAGCTTCGATGGTCAGTCATTTAGCTAATCGCATACGAAAAATCGGTCAATAAGATTATGTCAAGTTAACACGTTCCAACGTCTTTTGTCACATCGCCTGGTGATCGACGCCATATTCGGAGCGCCATCCGGTCTAAAGAGCCAGGCTTCGTAGCACTAGGCTCGTCACAATGTTCAAACGACGATCAAGCTCCTCGGCCGGCTCTGATTCGAGCAATCTGGGGTGCGAAAAACACATCGACGCCGCTACGATCGCGCTGCATATTTCATCCACCGGGGATTTCTTCTCGAATTCTCCGGACTTTCGACCATCTACGATCACCCGACGAATCGCGTTCTCCACCGCTGCCTGATGGTCGACCGTGGCGCACCAGTTGTTTTCCATCGCGACGGTAACGATCTCGTGGACCTTCCGATCCTTCAGAAATCGGTCGCAACTACATTGCATCATGGTCGCGAGCAATCGACGCAAGCGGGCCGTGGCGCGCCCGGGTCCTTCGGCGATCTCCAGCAGACCCGCATCCATTTCGCTCAATACGTGTGTGACGATTGCCTCGCCGATCGCTTGCTTGGAATCGAAAAAGCGATAGATATACGCGGCCGATACACCGATTGCACGTCCAAGAGCGGCGACGCTTGTCTTCGAGTAGCCATAGTGACGAAAATGCTCGTCGGCCGCCTTAAGGATTTGAGCACGTCGCTCATGGTCTGCGGGTCCTCGTTGACCGGTAGGCGCGCTGTCAGCTGTTTCGATGAACTCTGCCATATCCTTCATTTGCCGAGTGGCATTGCATTAAGAAAGGCGACCGGTCGATTCCAGCGGCCCGCCGGGCAATCGCCTGCGATCAATCGCGAAATATAGCGCCCGGCACGCATTTTACCTCGTCCCACCTTGCCACTTCGGGACCAGAAGGCAATCCGCGAGTTTGAGATTACTCGTCCCAACCACCTCCCAATGCCAAGAAGGAAGCAACAGCGGCGCGTGCAGCATCGGATTGAGCGACGATTCTCGCGTCCTGTACACGCTGCAATCGATCGTCCGCATCCAGCACCTGCAGATAACTTTCGGACCCGGCCTGATAAGCCGCCAGTGCGGAGACGCGCGCCCTGGTTAGAGCAGTTTCCCCTAACGCCAGTTGCTGTTCTTGAGCCTCACGCTTGACCACTAACGAAAAGGCGTCTTCGACGTCGGCGGTGGCTTGAAGGATGCTCAAACGATAAGCGGCCAGTGCTTCCGCGTTCTTCCCTTTTGCCGCCTGAACCTCGGCATCCACCCTGCCGAAGTCGAACAAGCGCCACCTCAGTCCAGCAGCCCCTTGAGCGAGCGCCGCGTCACCCGTAAAGAAATTCCCGGCAACCGTCGTAGCGGACCCAACCAGCGCGGACAAGGAAATCTTCGGATAGTACTCGGATAGCGCCTGGCCGATCCGTGCATTCGATGCAGCCAGATGCCGCTCGGCGACAATCACGTCTGGCCGTCGACGCAGCAGCGAAGCCGGACCTCCGGCGGTCTCGATTCCCGGTGGCTGCGGAATCGGCCGCGGGGAATCCAGCGCCTCGTCAGCGGTACCCGGTTCGATACCCATCAAGACGTCGAGACCATTGCGCGCCGATACGAGTGCCGTTTCCAAGGCAGGAATGGTGGCCGCGGTCATGGCAAGCTCGCCTTGCGCCTGGCGCAACTCCAGCTCAGGTGCGACGCCCCTGCCGTATCGCAGTTGCGCGAGCTCGACGCGTCTGCTTTGCGTTGCCGTTTGCTCCCGAGCCAACGCGATGCGCGCCTGTATTGTCCGTACCAGCATGTACGTGTCAGCGGTTTCGGAAATCACGGATAACCGTGCAGCTATGCTCGATGCCTGCGCCGCTTGATAGTCAGCCTGTGCTGCCTCGGCGCTTCGCCTAAGACCGCCGAATACGTCGAGTTCCCAAGTCGCACCCGCGCTTGCCTGGTAGAGCCTCGAGTTGCGATCGAAGCCAGGTTGCGCATTCTCAACTCTTCCTAAAGGGTCTTCCAACGATTGATGCGCGCCTGCGGCCTGGGCATTCAACTGGCCCGCAGGCAACAGCGCCGCGCGGGAAGCCTGCGTCGAGGCTCTTGCCTGCGTGACTCGAGCGGTTGCCTGCGCAAGCGTCAAGTTCTGCGCAAGCGCCGTTGTGACCACACGATTCAGCACAGGGTCGTTGAAGCCTGTCCACCATCGCGACAACTCCGGCGCGGGCGCACTTGCGCGTTCATTGACCGCTGAGCCGCCCTTGAAAGCCGACGACGCCGGAACGCTCGGCGCCTCGTAGTTCGGGCCGACTGCGCACCCGGCCAAGGCAAAGACCGGAAGCAACATTACTGACAACACCTGGCGTTTTAACGTTGGGGAGGACATGCGTCTGCTCGGTCAAAAAGAGTTACGAGTGTATATTACCGTTACTTGAAGTCAAGGCGATACGTTAGATCGTCACTGAGACGGACCCCTCATTAATACGCATAATCGGCTCAAAACGCGACAAATTCCTGTGAGATGGCCATTCAGGCGAAGCGCTATCGAACTCTTAGAAAAATGAAATAGTAACGTATTGACGAAAGCGTAACTAAAAATCATACTCCCGGCACATACAGGAGTTCCGATGCGAGTTCGTCAACTTTGGTCCCCGCCGTTCATTGGCTTAGTGGTTGCCCTGTCACTGGCCGCGTGTAGCAAACCCGCCCCGCAGGACCCGCGCACGGAAGTGCCGCTCGTGGCCGTGGCAACAGTCGCCTCGGCCGCCGATCTCCAGCGCAGTTTCACGGGCGTCGTCGCCGCGCGCTTCGAAAGCGAGATCGGCTTTCGCGTCGCCGGAAAGGTCATTCAACGGCTAGTCGACACGGGGCAGCACGTCGTGCGAGGTCAGGTGCTTATGCGGCTGGACCCGGTCGACCTGTCACTCGGTTCGACCGCGCAGCAGAACGAAGTCGAGGCGGCACGGGCGAAAGCGGTTCAGGCGAAGGCGGACTTGAACAGGCTGAAGGGTTTGGTCGAACTGGGGGCCATTTCGGCTCAGCAATACGACCAGGTAGTTGCCGCCGAGAAAAGCACGGCAGCGCAACTCAGCGCGGCCCTGGCGCAGGCAGATGTCGCGAAGAATGCCGATCGGTACACGGTGCTGGTCGCCGATGTTGACGGCATCGTGACCAATACCTTTGCGGACCCCGGCAGGGTCGTTGCCGCAGGGCAAACGGTGGTTGCCATCGCACGTGACGGTTTGCGCGAAGCAGCCGTCGATCTCCCCGAAAACGTCCGTCCGGTCCTGGGAACCGTAGCCGTCGCGTCCATTTATGGCGTCAACCAGGCACCGGTCACCGCAAGATTGCGCGAGCTTTCCAGCGCTGCCAATTTGCAGACGCGCACCTATGCCGCACGATTTGTTCTGGAAGGTTCGGATCAGAATCCACCGCTGGGCGCGACCGTAACAGTGCGCTTGAGCAACCGCGAAAGGACGAGACAACTCTCCTTGCCGGTGTCCGCGCTCTACGATCCCGGAACAGGACCAGGCGTATGGCTGCTGGATGCGAAAACCTCGACGATCGCGTTTCGGCCTGTCAAGGTAGACGAGATAGGGGAAGAAGAGGCGCACATCTCCAGCGGCCTCCAATCCGGCGATCGCGTCGTGGCGCTCGGTGCGCATCTGCTTCATGATCGTGAGAAGGTGCGGGTCGCGTCCATCAACAGGCAGGGCATGCTCGTGTCCTCGGACGGGGACGCAAAATGAACAGGTTCAACCTTTCCGCGCTCGCGGTGCGCGAGCGGGCTGTGGTCTTGTTCCTGATCATCGCAATCAGTCTGTCCGGCGTGTTCGCCTTCCTGAAGCTTGGCCGAGCCGAGGACCCTGCGTTCACCATCAAAGTGCTGACGGTATCCGCCGTCTGGCCAGGCGCCACCGCCGAGCAGATGCAGAATCTGGTGGCCGAGCCGCTCGAGAAACGTCTGCAGGAACTGACATGGTACGACCGTACCGAAACCATCACGCGCCCCGGCCTGGCCTTGCTTACGCTGACGTTGAAAGACAGCACGCCTCCGGACCAGGTGCAGGAACAGTTCTATCAGGCGCGCAAAAAGCTGGGCGATGAAGGCCCCAAGCTGCCAAGCGGCGCCTTGGGTCCTTTCGTCAACGACGAGTACTCGGACGTCAGCTTCGCCCTGTATTCGGTGGAAGCAGCGGGATTGCCGCCGCGGCTTCTCACGAGAGAAGCGGAATCTCTCCGGCAGCGTCTGCTGCACGTATCTGGCGTAAAGAAGGTCGACATTCTCGGCGAGCGACCAGAACGAATTTTCGTGGCGTTCTCTTATTCAAGGCTTGCGAATCTGGGCGTCAATGCACGCGACATATTCGAGTCCCTGCAGCGCCAAAACGCCTTGACCGCAGCGGGATCGATCGACGCCAACGGTCCGCAAGTATTCATCCGGCTTGATGGCGCGTTCGACGACTTGCAGCAGATCAAGACGATCCCCATCGTCTCCAACGGACACACGTTCAGGATGTCGGATGTCGCCGAAGTCACGCGCGGGTACGAGGACCCGGCCACTTTCCTGATCAGGCACAACGGGCAGAACGCCCAGGTGTTGAGCGTCGTCATGCAGGATGGATGGAACGGGCTCGATCTGGGCCGGGCCCTCGCAGTGGAGGAGAAACAGATATCGGCTGAATTGCCGGTCGGCTATGGCTTCAAGAAGATCACGGACCAGGCGGTCAATATCCGCGAGGCCGTCGACGAATTTATGTTGAAGTTCTTTGTCGCGCTCGCTGTGGTGATGTTCGTCAGCCTCGTTAGTCTCGGTTGGCGGGTGGGAATTGTCGTCGCAGCCGCCGTGCCGCTCACACTTGGCGTGGTCTTCGTCATCATGCTCATGACCGGTCGGGTGTTCGACCGCATCACGCTGGGCGCACTGATCATATCGCTCGGGCTCCTTGTCGACGACGCCATCATCTCCATCGAGATGATGGTGGTCAAGCTGGAGGAAGGGGTCGAACGGACCAAGGCCGCCTCGTACGCCTGGAGTCACACGGCGGCTCCCATGCTGGCCGGCACGCTGGTGACGATCATTGGATTCACGCCCGTGGGATTCGCAAGATCGACGGCCGGAGAGTACGCCGGAAACATCTTCTGGATCGTTGGTTATGCGCTGATTGCTTCCTGGATCGTGGCCGTGACCTTCACGCCTTACCTCGGTGTGAAGTTACTACCGAAAATCAAGCCCGTCGAAGGGGGTCATGCGGCTATCTACGCTACCCCGCGGTATGAAAAATTCCGCTCGATGGTCGCGTGGGCCGTGCGTCGCAAGTTCTGGGTAG
This sequence comes from Burkholderia sp. S171, assembly GCF_009766085.1. GTDB lineage: Bacteria > Pseudomonadota > Gammaproteobacteria > Burkholderiales > Burkholderiaceae > Caballeronia. The sequence goes on from NZ_LMUF01000038.1 coordinate 170,311, forward strand.
CGGGAGCCGTATTGTTGGTGTTCATGATGGTCGGGCCCGGCATGGCCGTGGTGAAGCAGCAGTTCTTCCCGACATCGGACCGACCCGAAGTACTGGTCGAAGTGCAAATGCCGGAGGGCACGAGCATCGAGGCAACCAGCGCCGCGACGGCGAAGGTCGAGGACTGGCTCAAGCGACAACCGGAAGCGAAGGTAGTGACGAGCTATATCGGCCAGGGCGCTCCACGCTTCTTCTTTTCATACAACCCCGAACTGCCCGACCCTTCGTTTGCGAAGATTGTCGTGCTCACGCCCGACGAGGCCGCACGTGACGATCTCAAGGTCCGCCTGCGCGCAGTCGTCGCTCACGGACTTGCGCCGGAGGCGCGCATCCGCGTTACGCAATTGGTATTCGGCCCGTACTCGCCCTTCCCCGTCGCCTTCAGAGTGATGGGCCCCGATAACGAGCAGGTTGGCGTCATCGCCAAGCGTGTGGCCGGGATCATGCGTGCCAACCCACATATGCGCCAGGTCAACGAAGACTGGAGCGAACGTGCGCCGACAGTCCATTTCGTTCTCGATCAGGACCGTCTTCGTGCCATCGGTCTTACTTCCGCCGATGCCGCACAACAACTGCAATTCCTGCTGACAGGGGTTCCCGTTACCCAGTTCCGCGAAGACATCCGTACCGTCGATGTCGTCGCGCGGAGTACCGGTCCTGAACGACTCGACCCGTCCCGGCTCGGGGACCTCGACCTGACCAGCAGCGACGGGCATCTAATTCCGCTTTCCCAGATCGGTCACATGGAGACGCGCTACGAAGACCCGATTCTTAAACGCAGAGACCGGACGCCTACCATCACGGTAAGAGGAGACATCGACGAGTCGTTCCAGCCGCCAGACGTTTCTCGCGAGATCGAGCGGACCATTGCGCCGGTGATCGCTGCTTTGCCGCCCGGCTACCGGATCGAGACCGCGGGCTCGATTGAAGAAGCCGGCAAAGCCAACGCCGCACTGGCGCCGATTTTCCCGATCATGATTTTGCTAACGCTCGCGGTCATCATTGTCCAGGTACGGTCGTTCTCCGCCATGGCGATGGTGTTTCTCACTGCGCCTCTCGGAATAATCGGTACGGTGCCGACCCTGTTGCTCTTTCACCAGCCGTTCGGCTTCAACGCGATCTTGGGGCTTATCGGGTTGTCAGGGATCCTGATGCGCAACACGCTCATTTTGATCGGGCAAATCCATGTGAACGAAAAGGCTGGACTCGATCCCTACCATGCAGTCGTTGAAGCGACCGTTCAACGCGCGCGGCCCGTGGTGCTGACGGCCATGGCGGCGGTGCTGGCGTTTATACCTTTGACCTTTTCAGTTTTCTGGGGATCCATGGCTTTCACGTTGATCGGCGGTACAGCCGTCGGGACGGTCATCACGCTCCTTTTTCTGCCCGCGCTCTATGCCATCTGGTATCGCATCAAACCGACCCCGGGCCACAAGTCAGCATCGCCGGCACAGACGAATCGTCTCAACACGTTCTCTGGATAGGGACATTTCAATGAAGCGGAGTCATTTTGTCAGCATTATGAAAATCGTCACCCTACTCTTACTAACCGGCGCTTGTGCGGCCTGCGCCGGAGGTCTCTCGCAAACGCCGTCGGCGAGTGAGGCCAACCTTGACAACGATGCCCCAAAGAGCAAGTCGTCAAGCGGCAGCGACGTGTCCCCCGAACAGCGCAACCGCGAAATCGTGCAATCAGTTACCGGCAGGACAATGTAGGAGACAAAACGTAAAACCCGCTGCCTTACTCTAAATGGGCTGCGGATAGCAATTCGTATCCCGGTGAAACATCCTTCCCCAGTCGTCGGGAATGCCCTCAGTCCGCCCAAAACTGAGGATCTTTTTGTTGAATACCCGAATATTCAAAGCAGCAGAAGTTAATGAAGTTTAGATGCCCAATTACATGGGTACATATAAGCGCACTTATCAACCAATCTGATCCAGGAAAACAGCACCATGAAAAGAGCATTGTCTTTTTCGGCAACGTCACTGTCTCGTCGTAAGGCGCTTTGGGGAGGCGCGACGGTCGCCGCCGCGGCAACTTCTATGGCTGCATTTGGAAATGCCTCGGCTGCATCAAGTCAAGACAAATTGCCGCACCACGACGAAAATCACCCGCAGGATTTTATTACCGTGAAAGACGGCACTCGTATCTTTTTTAAGGATTGGGGCAATGGCACGCCTGTCGTTTTCTCTCATGGGTGGCCACTCGACGCGGACGCCTGGGATTCCCAAATGCTGTTTTTGGTTCAGCACGGCTATCGGGTAATCGCGCATGACCGGCGTGGTCATGGAAGGTCATCGCAAAAAAGCACTGGCAATGACATGGACACATACGCCGATGATTTGGCCGCAGTCCTGGACGCACTTGATATCAAAGGCGCAATGATGGTGGGGCATTCAACTGGCGGCGGAGAAGTCGCGCGGTACATCGGAAGGCACGGGAGTCGCCGGGTAAAGAAGGTGGTATTAATTGGCGCCGTTCCGCCGATCATGGTTAAGACAGCAGCGAATCCCGGCGGTTTGCCCATTTCTACTTTTGATGGAATTCGAAGCGGGGTAGCAACAAACCGGTCGCAATTTTATCGCGATCTTGCAATACCCTTCTATGGCTACAATCGGCAGAACGCTAAGATTTCTCAAGGAGTCGTCGACGAATTCTGGCGGGAGGGCATGCTTGGCGCTATCAAAGGCCAGTATGAATGCATCAAGCAATTTTCTGAAGTTGATTACACAGAAGATCTGAAGAAGATCGACGTTCCCACACTTATCTTGCATGGTGACGACGACCAGATCGTGCCCATAGCAGACTCTGGAATGTTGTCGGCGAAGATTGTTAAAGACGCGACACTCAAAGTCTATCAAGGTGCTCCTCACGGCATGTGTACTACCGAGGCAGACCGCGTAAATGCGGACCTACTTGAATTTTTCTCGGCGTAGCTGACGCCGGTCCGCGAGGCAATGCGGATGAGCCGCGTGGCTATACGATCCTTGACGGCTTCTTATCGGTCGGACCGGCAAGCGGCCGATCACTTTATCGATATGGACGGCAACAGAAAACTTCGGTTTCCTGAGAGACAATTTGTTCGGGTTCGCGAGCAAAAATCTAACAATTTATAGTGCATCCAAGTTCAATATATAATTAGGATTCCACAATTATAATTGTATTTATGTAAAATTATGTGACAGTGTCCCAGTCGAGTTGACGTATCGTATTCGCAAGGGGTGGTTCAATCTCGAGAATCTGGGCCTCAAGGATACCGCTGCGCCCGCTGCCTGGAATGGGCGTTGTCAGGTTGCGTGACTCGTGGGATAAGATGGCGCGATGAAGAAGTCGAAATCGCTCTATCACGGTCACCGTTTCCCAGCTGGTGTCATCAGCTGCGCTGTTCGATGGTATTTCCGCTTCCAGTTGAGCCTGCGCGACATCGAGGAACTGCTTTTCGAGCGCGGCGTGATCGTGACATACGAGACGATCCGATGCTGGTGTGACAAGTTTGGTAAGGGCTC
>NZ_LMUF01000038.1:173866-278844 GCF_009766085.1 Burkholderia sp. S171
TCCTTGTGGACATCCAGTCCGACGAACAACGTGCTAACGTTTTGCATGCTGGCCTCCGTGTTGGAAATAAAACCTTCGAGTGCTGGGTACGCCCACACTTTACGGCTCTGGCTCTATGCTAACCCGCGCGTTTTAGCACCTCACGCGGGGGCCAGCCCTTATTGCCACGAAAGTCATACTGACTTTGAAATTACCGGGATTCTTCCCCGCGGGCATAACGAAGAGCGGCTCCGCCTTTTCGTGCCAATCGAGGTGCATCGGTGCCCACATGCAAAGCAAAGGGCGCACGTTCAACAAATCGCCCCGCATTTGGCAGAGCACCTTGTTAAGGCCCTTGTCGCGGGTAATAAATTGCCCATCCTTCCAGCATTTCCCGAAGTTCATAGCCATCGGATTTTTAAGTTCTTTGTGACTCAGGTTTGCGCAGAGCTCCTTGCCCGGGGATACAGAAGGTACGTCGATAGGTGCCAGGCTTCGCCGTGGTCCGCACCTATGTAGGCCTCACAAGTCCTGTTAGCTTTCGCAGGGACCGCGGCGAACCGATGAGTGAACAGTTCGCCCGAGCCAGCACGCTTCTAACTGTTTTTATGGATCTGGTCTTCGATCCGGCCCAATTCCTTGGACGCTCCAAATGCACCGGAGAGAATCGCAACATCGCTTGCCGTCAGATTTTCGATGCTCAGCCCCTTCAGCGCAACGTTGCCGACAAGCCGGTTCGCCATGGCACATGCCCGGCCCTTGATCGTTTCCGTCCCGAACTCATGGAACCGGCCCATCAGGCCGAGGGCCAGGTCCGAACGTGCCTTGCCCTCGTTTATTAACTTTTCGATGGTCTGTTCGCTGTCGAAAATCGCGGCCGAGGTGGCCTCGCTGCTCGGCACGTCCAAAGAACGGGGAATTAGGTCAACAAAAAATCCTCTGCTAAATATTTCGGAGCGTGAAATGGCTTGTCTCCAGAGTCTTGCCCTTAGCTCATCAGCAATGTTGGCGTCGACGAGCAGGTCTTTCAGCAACGCACGTCCGCTGTCATCCTGAGCAGAAAGCCACACATTCAAGGCTAGGTCTGCGTCCCCACCGGTCTGAACGGCACCGCGACGAAGCAGAGCCACGGTAACTGCTCGACGCGCATCATCCTCGATGTGTCTTGAGACGATCTGCCATGCCTCGTTGAGTGTCGCTATCTGTTCCGGCTCGCTGATTTTCAACGTGCTTACGAGCGCATCAATCTGCTCGACTGACAGGCCGGGATATCGCCGAAAGAACGGTAGCGCTAGACGAGGCTCGACCTTCCAGAGAGCGCATGCGGTCTCGATGAGACTCGCACGCTTGTCCTGCCCGACCACACCGCGGTCGAACATGTCGGAAGCGGAGCCGAGCACATCGTCTCTCACTGTTGCGGCTTGGCTGATTGAAGTCGCACAGGCCTCACCAAAGAGTACAGACGGGTCGTACGGCACAAGCGTCGGGCCAGGCGCAGGCCACTGACCGACCATGTGTCGATGCAACAGCGCGTAGTGACCGGGATAGTTTCTGGCCTGCTGGAAGAGCTGCTGCAGCGAGGCTCCAAGCGTTGAGGGCGTTGCATGGGCGAGCACTTTTGCTATGGGTGGAAAGATCGCTTCAAGATAGTTGCCGTTTGCGCTCCGGTTCGCGAGATTGTTCAAAGCGCTGTCCAAATGCCCCCTAAATGGCGCCTTGTCCCAGCTGGAGACGGGAAGCCCGCGGACGAACGCTGAGTAGCGGTTTGCCATGGCATCGTTAATCGGTTCTGCGTTCAGAATAGTGGTCGCTGCGTTCGTGGCCGCGACCTTGAGGCTGTCATCTTCTGCAGGCAGAAGATCCGTCAGCATCTCGATACAGGGCAGTGGAAGGTCCGAAATAACCCGCGGAGCCCAGTTACTCAACACTGTCGTGGCTACGGGAGCGTTCACCCGACGCAGTTGAGAAACGACGTCGCACGCTTGCCGGGCAAGAGCATCCTTGCGACTCCATGCTGTTGCAAGCACGACCAGACCCTGCAGCGCGCTGTCGTCGAGCGACTCTATCCGCGCCGTAACCAACTTCATCAGCTCAGGGAATGCCTCATGAACATCGACCTCGGAACTGTCGCCCGTGAGGTCGTGCAGCAGACGGGTGGCAAATGCGCTGACAAACGACGAGATTTCAACATCCGTCGCGAGCCCTTCGTTTGACACGGCGACTTGCCAGGCGGTTCTGACTGCGCTCGGCTGACTGAGCCCCATAAACCGGTAGACGATTGGCCACGTCGCTCGCCGTGTCTCTTCTCCAACCGGCATCTGCGCAGAGAACACGTCGTTAGCACGTTGCATCGCGGCGTCCATGTCGAATGTTGCCGGCTCGTCCTTTTCAAGTTCACTTGCAAGCGCGTCCACGTAGCGCGTCCCCAAAGAACTAGCGATGCTACCTATATCAGTTGAGAGCCACGCCTCCAGCTCCTCAAAACCGAGCTGTCTGGATGCGCTGTGGACGCGAACATTTCGAGCCAGCAACCAATTTAGGAACAGTCCATCTTCCCTTGCTTCCAGGCCATGTTCCGCACGCACACGGATAGCGAGCGCGACAATGGTTCTCACCATCCCAATCGCCTCGTCCAGACTTGGTGTCTGACCGGAGTCAAGCTTGAAGCCCAGATCCTCGTCACTTACCATCGCGTCGCCGATGAGGCGGGAAGTCACGGCACGTTTGTCGGAACCTGACGCTTTGATGAGCAAACCCTTTATCCGAACAGGTCCCAGTTGCGAACGTAGGCTCGGACTGTCGTCAAGCGTCCTGCAAAGCTCGTTTAGCACCTGTGTGAGAGGAGGATCCGGGATTCGCTCGATTACGTCCGCCATCACGCGTGCACCATTCGTGCGGCGCGCTTCCGTTTCGCCTCTCATATCTTCAAAAAGGTTATACAGATTTTTTGCCTGCTCCACACTCAACGGCGAAACATCATAATGCCTACCCAGTCCCTCGAGAACGCCATCGGTGTCGCCGGATACGAATGCGTTTCGCAACGGGGCAATCTTCGGCCCCAGCCGCCGGGTAATAGGATCTTCTGAGAGCAGTAGCAAGCTTTCCAGTGGCTGAGCCCATCGAACGCCTACGAGCCCAGCGAGAAACTGACGAAGTGGCCTGTATTCTGATCGCAACTGCGGTTTCTGTTGAGCGGCAGTCCCCTCCCCAACCGGAGAAGGTTCGGGCATCAGGTACTTGTCGGCGAGGATTCGCCGGATTGATTCCGGACGCTCAGACAAACTCTGCCCTCTCACGACGACTTCTGTGAGGTGAAAGAGAAGCTCAGGGTCGTCCTGCAGTTCGCGATAAAAATCCGGGAAGCTCACCTTCAGGGCTGAAAGTGCGCCGAGTGATATGGGATGGTCGGTGACAGCCCCTTCATGCAAACCGCCTGCGCGATCGCTACCAACCCCGTCGGCTTCACGCTTTTTTGCGAGCCACCATGACTGCTCAAACGCGTTGACAATTTGCAGCGCATTTCGTGGATCCTGGACGCCCGCATGAATCATTCTGTCAACAACGGGCGCCAGCGGCACACCGCGCGCTGCGAGATCGGCTGCAACGCCGCGCATGCTTTCCAGTTTCCGGGTAGCAAAGTCTCGCATGTCGTTACGGGGTGACGGTGGAATCTCCAAGCGGAATTGGAAAATCCGGTCGAGATACCGCCGAGCATCAAACCGGTTGAACACTGACGCGGGCAAATCGGCGGAACGTCGGCCTTTGGCCAGCGCGTCCGCAATCTTCCCCTCGTCGCACGAAATGACGAATACCAGACCAAGTCCATGCGGCAGGCGACCTTTCGGAATCTCCATGAACGTGCGCACGCCATCCAGACCGAGCACCATCTCTTCCGCCGACAACCTGTCCAGATCATCGACGAACACAACCAGCCGTTCACATTTCTTCCCATCCCGACCATCTGGGGACTTGTCTTCTCCCTCCTTGTAGCGGGCCAGCTGCCCAAGCAACATGTCCTCGTACTGCTCCGAACCGGTGCTGGGAAGCATCACCCGCGTCATGGCAGACGCGGCCTTCACTTCTGGTGGTTTCACGTGCTTCAGCACGTATCCAAAGAGAACCGAAACACACAACATCAACGTCACTCTGGTCGCGTCATGACCGGCGCCAAGGAACCAGTTGCTGGCAGCGAGAATGACGATGAATGCGGCCATAACCGCCAGCACAGCGGGAATCGGCAGCATCCAGGAGCGAAGCGTTTCCCAGAAGTATTTGAGCGTTGGCTTGGGCTGTTCCGTGACGTGGCTGATTTGACGGAAGAGTCGGTCCTGCAGGTTTTCCTCGTGCCCACCGAGCTCAAGGAATACGTGGCGTAGTAGTGCCCGCTTGATGTCCTGGTCGCGGCCCCCAAAGCGCCATGCATTAAAGGTTATGCACTGAATCTTCTCCAATCGCCTCGCGCCCTGATGCTTGGTGGCATCGTTTCGAAGCTCTGCCATGTACATCTCTTTGATGCTGCTCTTACCCGTACCCCAGCCACCGAGAAGGCCAATGCTGAACGGCGTCGAGTGATTCCCCGACTCGATCAGACTACGTAACGCGAGCGCAAAATGACGATGACCAAACGCATCGAGTTGAGCGTCTGCGATCTCCCGGTCTAAAACGGACGGCATTTCGTTGGCAGTGGGAATTTCTCTTTTCATGGTTTTTTAATAGCGTTGTTCTGACATGAAGATCGATTGAAAACTTGCTCGATTCGATTGTGCTCGCTCGATCCTGATCGAAATGGGCAACGCGGTTTATCCGGCAGACCGAAGGTCCCACCCTCGAACCTGAGCGCTCCTGACCGTACATGCGGTGTGGATCCAGTTATGGCACACGGCATGATACTCCGCAGTAAGACTCCGAACGAACGCGCCCGGACGCTACGGGTTCGATGAACTGGCAACATGTGACAGCCATAAACTGCGATCTGTCGTCGCTGCGGGAACAACATCTAGTCTCCGGGGATTCGCTCAACGTGCGACTGTCACGGGCAGCCGCGTGCACGAGATCAGCGGCAGAAGAGACCAAGCGAAGCTATCGACGGCGATGCGCAGAACACCTCATATCCCGGCGGGTAGCGGTCGACACTACTTTCGCTTGCACCAAAGCTCAGTTGAGTCCCACCCAGCGCGAACTTCTAACGAGCGCCATCGCCGGGTTCGCCGGCACCCGTATGCGATGCACTCTTTGATCTCCGCGAGGGGGCGAATGTTGCGCCGGTCCTTGACGCCTCGATTTCAGGGTCGAGCGACGGCAGAAGGTGGTGAACGTCGACGAGTTCGCAGTTCGCCTCGTAAGCGCGTTTTGTGCCGGGATGAATCGACCGATCGCCCGCGACGGACGCCGTTGCTGTTTCGTCCGAGCTTTAAACACCCAGTGCCTACACAAGCATCGCGCGAGCACCTCCGCACAGTACACGGAGGCGTGACCTTATTGTTTTCGCCAGTCTTTTACGTATAGCAGTCCGGTATTGTTTAAACGGACGACGCTTAGTCTCTGCAGGGTGGCTGCGGTCTCCTCGCCATACTTATAAACCTCGTCGAGAGCGATAAATGTCTGGCTTGAGAATCGCTCGTACTCTTTAATAAAGCGGGCCACGGCGCGATTTTCCACATTTTTAAACAATGGCGAGTCGTGTATCAGGATGGGCAGGTCTGTCAACTCAAAGATCGCCAAGTCAAAAATCACCAAATTTGCAAATGCTTTGCCCGTGCCTGTGTCATCGACTATTTGGTATGAATAGCTACTTTCGCCTAGTTCAAGAGATGGCGACTTGGCATTCTCCCCGTAGACGCGCTCGACAATTTCGTGGATTTTCGCGTTGATGGAGCCTTGAATTTCATACACAATTTGCGTTTTAAGTTTTGATAGTTCCTCACTAAGAAGGCCGTAGTCCCCGTCTATTGCGATTTTCTTTTCAAAATATTCATTTTGACGTCTAAGCTTGGTCCACTGTTCAGACAACATCGTCACACGGTCTATCAGTGCCGTCGGATTATCGTAGTTTTTCAGTCGCGCGCTGATTTGCTCGTCTATCTCCGCAAGAGCCGCGTTCAATCCCGCCTGCTGTGCTTTTAAATCGGCGGCGGATTCGACAAGTTCTTTCTTTAAAATCGCAGCTAGTGAACTATGAAAGGTCTCAATTGACGCTATCCGCTCGGCATTAACCGAGGGGAAAAAAAATCCCGGAGCGCTTCAAACTGCTCACTTCGAATGTATCGACAATCATTCAAGTTTCGCTCGGTCCTCTGCAACTTCTCCTTGATCCGTAGCAGTTGGGAGAGAAGAGCATCCTTTGCGCGTTTCAGGTCGAGTAAGTCCTTATCCACGACCTCGCGGATATTCAGTGCATATTTTGCGAGATCGAACTTAATGGCATCTACTTCTTGGAGAATTCTTTCCAACCCGACCTGATTTTTTGAGTATTGTCGCGCGCCAATTTTTTCGACAATCGAGAATTTAACAGCTTGAGTGAGCGCCTTCCGTTCGCTTTCCTTCCGATATAACTCAGCCTGCGCGCTCTCAATCTCTGCGAAGCGATCAAATATCTTTATTAGAATCGAAATACACTCGCGTGCCCCCTGATTAGGGATGGCATGCAGCGGATGCCGGACGTTCGAAACGTTGTCTTTTGGCCAGATGCGAGAATAGGTTCCTACGAATGCTCGGAAACTCAGGCCCTGCTTCGCTGGAAAATAACATGATTTTAGCCATTCAGTGTATGTCCGAAGGTCGATTTCTTCGACGGCTCGATAATCTGAATCACAGCGAAGTACGAAATTTGGCGTTATTGTTTCTCTGCTGAAGAAGTATGCCTCTCCGTCAAAATCAAAACGAAATTGATACGAGTGCTCGCCTAACTCTCTGATAGCATCCCGGTTCAAATACAAGAATGAATCGCCTCCAAAAACGAAGTCGACGATCATAAGGGCCGTGGACTTGCCGATAGAATTCGCGGCATTATCGTCGCCTAATACAACGTTCAATCCCTCGCGAAACTTAATGACACCTTGTCGTAAAACCGTGGAGCGAACTTCATTCAACATAATTAACCACGCCTCGTTCGAAGTTTATGTCAATTTTGTCTAGCAAATAGAGCACATCGACGGCAAAGAGAAATTCGTCGATCCCCTCAAATTTCTCAGCAACCGACATATAAAGTTCATGGACGCTAATCTCACCGGGGCCGCGCCGAAGAAGGGGCAGTTTTCCGATTATCGAGTCCTTGAGAGGTATAAATTTACTTGGTGTGATCATTCGAATAGCTCGCAATTTTGCACGTAAAAAGCCGCGATTACCTCTGCTGCTTCCTTTGACGCAAGTTCGTGCTTTAGTCGAATCCAATCAACGGTATTTTCGAAAATTTCTTGTTGACTACTGGTCACAGTGGTTTGCTTGACATAAAACGTCTTCACTTGCAAGGCGATCAATACTGCTTTCGTCGGGTCGTTTCTTTCCAGATCAGCAAAACGGTCTCGAACAAACAAATAAAAGGAAGACACATCGTTTTTTATTTTTCGCTTAGTAATCGGTCGAATTGAGCTATTGAGTTTTGCATCAATATCTTTTGCCTCAAATTCAGTCGATTCGTCAAATTGAACATTGCTGTCGATCAGTGAATTGATAACGTCTATTATCTCTGACTCTAGTTGATACTGGCCAAATATCTCAATCTGCTCTGATTGTTTGATCAAGTTTTCCTTCTTTCTTACCAGATCGCAATAGCCCTCTATTGTTTTTGGATTGTCGAAAATGTTATGGCATGTGAAACATAGCGGAATCAGGTTGTCCTCATGGTTCGCGTCTTCTGACAACTTCTTCTGACTTTGTAAAAGCTCAAGCTCATCGTCGGTCGGATTGAGCGGATAAATATGTGCAATCTCATACTCCCGGAATGTGGTCTTCCCCTTCTTTTTGAAGAGCGGCTTACCACAATTCGGGCACGCTTCGCTAACTTGGGTACACAGGGCCACTTCGAGGGCTCTGCTTATAGTTGGGCGAGGATTCGCTTCCTTCTTAGCCACATTATCTCCGGGTCTCATCACTGGTAGCAATGCGATGTGGATAGTGCATAGTTTGTAGCACTCTGTAAAGGCGTTCGTATTATCAGCGACCTTTGTTGTTGTCCGTGACCATTTATTTTATCGACGTTGCAGGGCCGCACCACTGCCCGAGATGGGTACTCGCCGAGATCCCGATTAACGCTTAGAAGACGCAACGGGCCGTCGCTTCAATGTGCGTGTAATGCATAGGCAGGCGGGCATTTGACCCGCGATGCTGGAAACAGCGGCGGTTTGTTCTGATTTGGGGTCGTCTCAGAATTCGGAAAAAATCGTACGCTAGCAGTGTCCGACGTGACTGGTCGCTCGTCCGTTCAATGCCTTCTCGTCATCGTTCTAGAGCCCGATAAAGCGTGGCGCGATGGACACCAAGCAGGCGGGCAACCTCAGCTACAGGCTTTCCGTCTTGCTCGATAAGCTGGCGCGCGTGGACGATGCGTCCAGCGTCAAGTGATGGAGTCGGCCCAAAGCGCACGCCGCGCGCTTTGGCGGCAACCCGTCCAGCGCTGGTACGCTCCACGATCAGGGAGCGCTCGAAATCCGCCATACCGGCGAATACGGTGAGGACCATGCGCCCGGCCGGAGTGGTCGTGTCGGCCCACGGTTCAGCCAGCGATCGCAGACCCGCACCGGCGTCCTTGATACGTTCCGCGATGTCCAGAAGGTCACGCGTAGACCGGGCCAACCGATCAAGACGGGTGACCGTCACCACGTCGCCGGCGCGGAGATGCTCAAGCAGACGGCTAAGCTCGGGCCTGTCGCGTTTTGCGCCACTGACCTTTTCTTCGAAGATCCGTGTGCAGCCGGCTTCGCGTAATGTGCTTCGTTGCTGGGCGAGATCCTGGCCTTGGGTGGACACTCGGGCATAGCCGATCAGAGGCCCGATTTCGATCTTCTTGACCATGTTGCACCTGTCGCAATATATGTCGCAGAAATTCTAACACTCGCGACAAAGATAAGCGACACGCAAAAGCCTTATGCAACGGGCACCCGAAAAATGTCGCGGGTTTTACAAGTTACGCGACATGCCATCGACGTCCCTCATAGTTCCAACTGCAGGACGGGTCGAGTCCATGTGATTCTTCCCGCAGCTTGTTGAACTCCAACCCGCTGTGCGCCCATTCGCTCGTAGAAGCCCAAGGATGGAGGGTGGGACACGATCTTCACATGCCTCGCCCCCAACGCTCTGGCGCGATCCCGCATGTGACGGAAAAGCGCGTTTCCAACGCCCTTGCCTTGCGCCGCGTCCGCGACAAACATCAAGTCCAATTCCACGGCCTCGCCAACGATCAAACTGTAGAAGCCAAGTAGTTGTCCACGACCTTGCGCAACGAAAATTTCATCTCGGGCGATCTGCTCCGGTGAAACGACATAGGCACTCAACATCGCCGCAAACATGCCCGAGTAAGCCGATGATGATCGCATCAAGGCGGTTAGCGCTTCGGCGTCTGCTGCTATAGCTCTTCGAATATTCTGACGGTCCATCTAATAGCATCCCCCTAAAAAACGCGGTTTCCGGCTTGCGTCCCAGATCGCGAGACTTAAAAGTTACGCGACATGCAAGCCGGAGACAGCCATGAGGCAGTTCAAACGGCGCGTCCCGCTCATCAATGGGTGGTGTTAGCGGCGGTGTATATCTGGCACTAGACGGCGGCGCAAGGTTGAGTAGGAGCGCCAACGAGTGGGAGTCGTTACCGGCGCCTACTATCGAGTGATGGTCATCAGAATGGATCGTTGACGTCGTTCAGGTGAGCGTTCACGGGAGGGCCGCGTTGTTCGTGCAACTGTTCGTGCAATTGGACCTGATAGTGCATGCAGATTCGCTCGCGTAGATCGTCGATGAGTTCGACGACGGCGAGCGCTTGATCGGCGGACCAGTCGTCGGGGATCAGGAAGTCGAGTCCACAAGTGATTCCAGAAGGTAGATGAAGGCGCGTCATGAGGTCTTCTTCTCGGCCTTTGCCGCACTACGTTTCTTCGTGCGTTGCTCAGCGCGTTCACGCGCCTCCTTCACGCGATAGGACTCTCCCTCGATCACGACGACTTCCGCACGATGCACCAGTCGATCAACAAGGGAGACGACGCAAGCCGCGTTCGGAAACACCTCATGCCATTCGCCAAACGGTCGATTGGTCGTGACCACCGTTGATGCAACCCCGTATCTCCTGCTGACGAGTTCGAACAGCAGATCCGCGTGGCGGTTCGAGTATGAGAGGTAACCGACCTCGTCGATCACGAGGACGTCGGGCGCGGCATAGCGGTTCAGTCGGCGGCGCAAGGCCGAATCGCTATCGAGCGCGGCCAGTTCACCGAGCATCTGGCCGGCCGTCGTGAACAAGGCCGTGTGGCCATGCACGATTGCCTGATAGGCGAGATTGAGTGCCAGTGTCGATTTGCCGACGCCGTTTGGGCCTATCAGCACGACGTTCGCGGTGTCCTTGACGAACTCAAGCGCCATCAACTCTTCGACAACGGCGCGATCGCACCGCTTGGGCCATGCCCAGTCGAAGTCGCACAGCGGTTTGAAGCTGCCCAGATGGGCATCGCGGATACGTCGCTCCAGAGAACGGCGTCCGCGCTCGTCCTCTTCCCACTGCAGCAATGGCGCGACCCACGGCTCGGCCACCACATCGGGCCAGTGTGCTATGAGTCCATACAGGCGCAAGGCGTGTGCGCGGTTTTGCAGATCATCAGGCGAGCTCATCAGTGCCTCCCGTGATCTGGTCGTAAATGTCGAGCCGATGGGGTGTCACCAGCGTGTCCTTCTTGCGCACGTGTTCCGGCATCGGGATGGCCACTGGCGGAGGCAGCTTGCGCGCCTCGCGCCGGCGCTCCAGCGCTAGACGTACCGGATTCGGGTGAGGCGCCGCACCACTGGCGAGAGTCTCCTCAATGGCCGCCTGCAGTTCGGAGGCACCATAGCGGTCAAGCAGGCGCAGTAGATTGGCTGTGATGTTGCCCAGGTTGCCGCCTCGTTCAGCGGCGCGCAGCATCAGCGTCTGGCTGGCCGGTGCCGCCTGGGCCAGATGGTCGAGGCCTCGATGGTGACGGGCCTCGCGTTTGCGTGCAACGAGGGCGTCGATATGTGTGGCAATTTCGATCTGTGCGCCACGATCGTAACTTCGCACATGGGTGGCGAGCAGATCGGCACCGTCGAGAATGCGTACCTGGTGCGGATTGGCCCGTACTGTGAGCGTGCGCCGCACGTGCGTATGCGGGATTGTGTAATCGTTCAGGTCGAAACGTACGTAAGGGGTCTTGTTGACCTTCACGGCCAGTTGCAGCTCGCACGGATACGGATTCGCCGGCAAGGCGAGCAGGCTGGGCTGTTCGCGGGCGAAGGCCTCACGCACGGTGATCGTGGGCTCTTCCCGGCACGGTCGATCAGCCGCAGGTCCAGCGCACCAGAGGGCGGCCTGAGCATTGAGGTCGTCAAGGTCGACGAATTTGCGCGCGGCAAAGAAATTCTCGCGTACAAACCGTATAGCCCTTTCGACGCGACCCTTCTCATTTCCTCGGTATACGGCCACGGGACGGGGCTCGTAGCGATGATGCGCGGCGAACGCGAGCAGCGTCGGGTTGAAGCGGATCGCGTCGCCCCGACGTTCGAGCACTGCGCTTTTAAGGTTGTCGTACAGCACGACCCTTGAGACACCGGACCATGCCGCGAAGGCCCCGGCGTGACCGGCCAGGAAGCTGTCCATGCGCGCATCGAGGAAGAAGTGCAGTAGATCTGTCGCGACCACGACAGCACCATCACGAAGGCCATCAGGGGTCGGCGCGCACGGCCGATCTGCAGGTGGCCGAAGCTCCCCCAGTCGCATTGAGCTTGCTCCCCAGGCAAGGTGCGAAGCCGAAGGTACGCCTCGGCCACCGGGCGCGGACGATGAAGCGAAACCAGGTGTCTGAAGTGGTGCTGACCGCCGCGGTAGCCGCGCTCATAGACCATCGGGCGAGGTTCAACGCTGCGTTACACATGCGAGGGACGAAGAATAATGCGGGATAATATGGCCCCATTTTCAACGCCACATCGCCATGAATCAATCCGTTTGCGCTGCCCCCACAAAAGTGGCTACCAACGAACGCAAGATGATGGCCGTTCGGGCTTTGGCGGGTGCAGAACCCGTGCCGCGCTGGATGACCTCTTTTCGACTGAGCAGACTGACGACCAGAACAAGGTGCTTTTCTCGTTGTCGGTCACCAAACGATGGCTGGAGCAGGCCACGCTTGGGCTGACGATGATCGCTCATGCCTCGATGCGCGGTGTCGTGGAATTCATGCGCGATGTGCTGGGCGTGTCCATCAGTCTGGGCACCGTGCACAATATCCACCAGCGGGCGGCGCAGCGCGCCGTCGTCATCAACGACAGCGTTGACCTGTCGGCGATCCGGGTGGGACTGCACGATGAGCTTTTTCAGGGCTCGCAGCCCGTGCTCGCCGGCATCGACGCCGCCTCGACCTATTGCTATCTGCTGGCCGCCGAAGACCATCGGGACGGTGACACCTGGGCCGTCCATCTGCTCGACCTTCAGGCGCGTGGACTGAATCCCGATTACACGATTGCCGACGCCGGCACGGGTCTGCGCGCCGGCCAGAAACTCGCCTGGCCCGGTATTCCGTGTCATGGCGACGTGTTCCACATCCATCAGCAGTTCGAAACCCTCGTCAATATCTGGGCACGCATCGCCAGCGGCGTACGCTCGCTACGCGAAGCCCTCGAAGCCCGGCTCGCCAACCCGCGCCGGCGCTGCCAAGATCACCTGCTCGTGGCTGAGCTGGTCGCGCTTCGCCAGCTTGAAGCGCGCTCGTCTCAGCGGGCGGACGACCTGCGCACCCTCGCCCAGTGGCTCGAACGTGACATTCTGTCGCTGGCGGGTCCTGAGCGGGCCGCCCGTCAGGAGCTGTTCGACTTCATCGTCGATGAACTTCATCAACGTGAGCCTGAAGATCCATCACGCATCGGCACGATGCGCGTCGCCCTGCAGAACCAGCGCGACGTCCTGCTCGCCTTCGCCAGGGTGCTCGATGACAAGCTGGCCGCCATCGCGCGCGCAGCGGCAGTGCCGGACTTTCTGGTCCGCGCAACGTGTCTGCTGCATCGCAAGCCCGACACTTCTGGCACCTTCTGGCAAGGCTGGAACCGGCTGCATGCCGCCATGGGGCGCAAGTTCTACGGGGTCTGGAGCGCGGTCTCGCAAGCCATGCAGAGCACGCCACGCAGCAGCTCGCTGGTCGAAAACCTCAATTCCCGGCTGCGCAACTGCCTGACGCTGCGGCGCCATCTGAACGGTAGCCGCGCCTGGCTGGGCCTGCAGCAGTTCTTCTTCAATCACCGCCGCTTCATGCGCAGCCGGTGCAGCGAGCGGATCGGCAAAAGTCCGCGTGAAGCGATGACGGGAGAAGAGCATCCTCACTGGCTGACGCTGCTCGGACTCGGGCCGCTTCAGCCCCGGCAAAGTTGATCGCCTGAGGTTGCAGGCCTAGAACTAATTCGCATTACATATTAATCCTGCCTGAAAACGCAGGACAGTTCAGCTCGTCGGTGTAACGCCAAAAACACGCGTTTTGAACCACGCCGGAAGACCTCTAGATAGCAGACACACGCAGACACACGCGGCTTTGCTGAGTGAACACCGCGTGAATCGTCATCGCCGCCCGGCAGGCGATGTTGCGGCACACATCGCGGCACACATCACTTGACGCCTGTGCAATATCGCAGAAGTTCCTCAAGCGATTTGCCATCCGGGAACAGCTTCTTGAATGTATCTGTCTGCAGTTGACGGCCGATCAGGTAGCCCAGCTTGCGATAGCTCTCGAATTGCGCTTCGTCGAACCATTGATCGAGCGTGGTCTGCTGCGGAAAGGTCGTGTTGGTCAGCGCGTAATTCATGAGATCGGATGCGCTGGAAATGACATCCTTTGTCAGCGTGGGCTTGATCAA
Organism: Burkholderia sp. S171; assembly: GCF_009766085.1. Classification (GTDB taxonomy): domain Bacteria; phylum Pseudomonadota; class Gammaproteobacteria; order Burkholderiales; family Burkholderiaceae; genus Caballeronia. The sequence goes on from NZ_LMUF01000038.1 coordinate 187,892, forward strand.
AAGCAGCGTGCCCTTGAACGCAGGCGCCTTCGTGCCCGTGGTGATCGCGGGATAGTTGATGACACCATCCACCACATACGCGCCGCTTTGCGGCGGCGGCCGCTTGTCGGGCAGGTCCTTAAGCCGCAGCGGGTCCACATCGATGACAATGTCGACGCCGAAATCGGCCGAGCACTTGCGAATCGTATCGGCGAGATCATCGAAGCGCAGCGGCGCGTCCTCGCCGCAATCGCATACGACAATCACCTGGGTCCGCCTGCGCACGAGCTCGTAGAGTCCGAGATTATCGAAATGCCCGCCATCGGACAGGTAGAGGTAGTTGGAATCGCCATTCGCGTGACCGAACAACTCGTTGATGTAGAGGGTTCCGCTGAACACCGGGTTCGGCGAGACTGGTTTTTCCAACGCATAGCGGACCGGGTTCGGACACCATCTGCCCAGACGCACGTTGAACATCGTCAGCAGGAACGCCACGCCCGGGTCGGTATGAAAACCCCAGTTGGGACTCGCCGCCGCGCCCGAGATCGCCACGGCGCCGCCGAGCATCGGCCCGACATCGAAAAGCGTCCCAACTTGCCTTGTCGTGCTGCGTTCGTGGCCGCCTCGGGACTTCCCGCGCATGTAGTCCGCGGTCGGTAAGAAGGTGCCCGCTTGCTCCTGCCCGGAGACATAAGCCTGTGGCAACCCGAACCCGCAATAGCGCGGCGAGAAGAAGAAGGAGCCGCCCTTGCGTTGCTGCCAGGCAAGGTTCTCGCCTTCGGTCAGGTTCACGGTCGTGTTCAGAATGTGATACGGCCGCTGGACGAATGTGCCGGTCGCTTCAGGCGAAGTCCTGCGCGCGGCCAGCTGATCGAGCGGAATATCGTCGGCGGGGTCGAAGCCGGTGAACGGGTCCGGCTTGCGCGTTTTCAACGCACTGCGGGACGCACCGAGATAACAGCGAATCAGACGGTTGCGATAGAAGTTATGCAGCGAAAACAGATTGACGTCCACGCGCAACGCCAGCAACGTCCACGCACCCGCCACGCCGGCCATAGCGATCAGGACAGCAGGCACGTAGGGTCCGGCAACAGGATGTCTCGTCTGCTCCGTCATTTCGTTCATCATCGCGTCGAGCACGCAAAGGTACGCCTGCGATTGGCCCTTCGCCGGCTCGACGCATGCGTGCACCGCCTCGCGCGCGTGCAGCGCGGACTGCCAGATCTCGTGGATCGCGTACGAAAGCAGGATCATTAGCCCCACCATGAAGACATAGGGCACCACGACCAGCACGCGTTCGGTCCAGGACGGCCCCTCGCCGCTCGTCTTGGCCGACGCGCCCTTCAGGACGCCCCACAGCGACGCCAGCAGCCATGCCGCACCGCCGGCTCGCGCCCAGTTCTCGCCGAAGACCACGAGCGCCGGCCCATACACCGACACCACGAATATTCCACCTACGAAAACGATGATGGCGATCAGCCAGCCGCCGTAGCGAGCCCACCATTCCTGCACTTCGTACTCGAACATGCGGCCCACGAGCCCGAGATGCACGACGATGATGAGCGAGAGCACGCTCAGAATAAGAAACGGCGCAACCGAAATCGCGACCCACAGGGTCGCGTCCACCGCTGAAGCGTCGCCGCCGAACGTCGCATAGGCGGCGCTGACAAGACCCCGCACGAGCCACAGCGCGAATCCTCCCGCCCCTCCGGCAAGCAGTCCGAACAACACGATCCAGATGCGATTACGCTGGCGCGCAGCGCCGTTGCCATTCGCCGCAACGGAGGGCTCCGGCTTCGGCTCCGGCTCCGGCTTCGGCTCCGGCTTCGGTTCGTGCGCCGGCAAATCGAAGGCGACGCTCTTGCGCTCGGCGGGAATCAGTATCGAGCCGACGCCGAAGATGAACAGGAAGACGAGTATCCAGTGCACGGCGGTATCAGCCCCGGCGGGCGTCTTAAGCGTCGCGAGGATCGCCATCGCCACTGCCAGGATGAAGGAGGCGACGACGCCGGGCGCAAGGATCAGCCATAGCACAAAGCCCGTACTGCCGGTGAGCTCGCTGTCCCCGGAGTTCATGTTGCGACGGATGGCCCAGATGCTTAGCCACAGCAGCACGCCCACCAACGCGAGCATGCCGGTTACCGTCTGGCCGGCCGCCTGCGCGGCCTCGCGCGCGGCCAGATGCTGCGTCAAGCTCGCCAGAAAGAAAACGGCCCTCGGCACCAGCAGCAGGAAGCTCATCAGCAGGATGAGCATGCCCTGGATCAGCGTGAGATTGCGCAGATAGGCAGCGATGGCGGCGAGCGTATCGGTGCTGAGCAGGCCGAGCCTGGGCGTCAGGTAGTTGCTGTACTCGCGCAGGAAGACGATCGACGGATCCTCTACGTCCTTCTGGCAGCCGTTCTGGGTCGGACTGAGTATTTCCTCCAGTTCAGCCGGTGTTCCGGACGGGCAACGGCGATAAATCTGCGCCGAAAGCCACCCGCCGATATAGCCGCCGCCGGACACGGTCGAAAGATAATCGAAGTGGCGCAGCAGCTTGTTCTCGGACAGCGACTGAATCACGCCCAGACAAAACGTCGCGCTGCGGATGCCGCCGCCCGACAGCGCAAGCCCCGTGAGCCGAGTCCCGCCCGCTGAGTTCGCAGCGGGAAGCGCGCCCATATCGAGCGCATTTCTCGTGAGATCGATGTGCTTGATTTCGTCCTGCATCACCGTTTCGAACGCAATACCCGCTCCGTCGTTCTTCGGCGCTTGCGCGTCAGGAATTGTCATCGCCCGCCTCGTTCGTTTAGAACTGCAATTGTTTTTTCTTCGCGCCCGGCTCAGAGCGGCGGATACGCGGCCGCGAGGGATGATCGGCGCCTTAAGCCCTTAAGCCCTTAAGCCCTCAACCCCTCACCCCCTCACCCCTCACCCCTTTTCGCACTCTTGAGGCGGCGGGGGTTGACGGGGTTGATCAGGTTGATCGGTCTGATTGCCTGGAAGATCGGTATCGCCGAACATCTGGCGCACGACATCGAGGAGCGCGGGATTCATCACGTCACCGTGTCCATTGATGATGCTCGGCTCCGCCCTGATGTTCCACACGAGCGTCTGCGCATTGTTCTCACCCTCCTGCTGGTTGACTTCAAGCGTGGCTCCGCCGCAAAACGTGCGCTTCCATGTCGCTGGAAAAGTCGCGGAGGCGTTCAGTCCGGCGATAAAGTCTTGCGACTGTTTCACCTCACGCGTCTTGTTGTCCTTCACGGCCTGCTCGAGGTCCTGGTTCGTGAGTGTCAACAAGGCGCTGCCCGGCTTCCATCCTTCGCAAACCGCGTTTGCCGCCGGCAATGCGTTTTGCGCGCCGGCGCCGGTTGCCTCTGATGCAGGACCATGCAGCACATGGGTGACATAGCGATCCATGTTTCCCGGTGTACGCTTGATTGCGGTTGCCTGATCGGATGATGAAGCCGGGCGCTCGAAGAGCGTATTCAAGAAGCGCCCGGCGGGAAATGCCATGCCGGTGGCGAGGTCGGTCTCGGACGTGATCGACACCAGCACCGGCGGGACATAGCACTTGTGCTGCTGACGGTTCGCCACGCGATAAAGCGCCTCAAACCTCGATGCCTCGAATGCGGGGTTCACGAGCACGATCAAGTCGGCGACACGCTCTGCCTGGGCTTCTGCCGCGCGGTCCTTCGACTCGTTGCCGCCCGAGTGCAACGGCGGCAGTCCCGCGAGATCGCTTTGCGCCGTGAGCGACTCGATCAACGGGCCGGATGTGGCGGCGTAAAGAATCAGTCCACCGAAGCTGTGCCCGATCATCAGTGTGCGCATGGCGGGGCGCCGGTGCTCTCCGAGCGCCTGCAAGTTGAAGTAGCGCTGCATGCTTCGCAGTCTTGCAAACAGCTCGCGCACGGAGCCGGTGGAGACGCGCGACGCCGCGTCCTTGCGGCTCCAGAAAGAGAGATCGAGCCCCGGATCGGGCACGAGCCACGGCTTTCCGCGCCATCCGACATAAATGCCGATGACCTGACGCTTCGCGGACTGATACAGCTCGTCCGAGGCCGCGCGTTCGAGCAAGCGGCGGAACTTCATCACGTTGTCGTCATCCGATTGCGCGCTGTGCTTCCAGCCGTGTACGAACACGATCACCTTCAGGTCCGTCTTCGCGCGGAGATGCTGCTTCAAGTCGTCCATCAGCGCGTCGATCTGTTGCGCCGAATGGTCGACGCCCGCGCCCGGCGCTGCGTCCGACGGCGATGCCGCTGTCGCATCCGAAGCCGTTGCCGGTTCAGGATGCAGCCAGCCTTGATCGTCGAATTCCACGTAATGCAGCTCGTATTTGCCATCGACGAGCTCCGGCGTACGATTGTCACACCCGGCGTCTGTGTTGCCATTGCGGTCGGCGGGACATTGGGTTTTGTCCAGCCAAGGATTCACCACATTGGTCCTGTACGCTTCATGCGACGCGCAACCAAAAAGCATCGCAGTCCCGAGAAGGGCGAGCATTGCCGTCTTTGTACGCATACGCTGTTCCTCGAAGAAGATGTGGCGATTCGAACAAATACGCAAGGCAAATCGCTTCGGTATGGGCGTCGGATGCTCAATTGAGTCGCAGGCTTCCATTCCATAGAACGAACGGATATCGATGAATTTATATGGATCCGCATCAGCAAGCAAAACAAATGGCGGACAAAGCGTCGACTTTGGCTGAACAAAACGATGTCAATCGACAATAAATTGCGCCCGCAGGCAATGGGCGCGATTGTCGCAACGAAGCTTCTTTAGCTGGAATACTTTGGATATCGAATGACATTGATGGCGCTTCAGGATTTCACCGCCTCGCGGCAACCCGTCTTTCAATTGGTAGAAACGCGATGCCGAACTCGTCCCGTCAATCTAATATGCTGATTGAAATCTGTTGACGGGCACGGGGCTGGGCGAATGGATGCGGGCGACGAACGTTTCCGGCGCGGACCTGCAAGCGGCGGCGCAACATTGCGCGCGCGACAATTTCCTCCAACTTCCTGACCCGATGAATCCCGAGCCTCAGGCATGGTGGATCGATGCGCAGCAGCGTGCTCACGTCAACCTCCTCGCGGTTTGACGATCTTCGAGCAGTGCAATAACCAGCTGGGCTGACGCATGCCATTATGCATACAGCACAATCAACGAATAAGGTGCGACAACGCACAGAGATCAGGCGAATACGATGAGATCGTCGGGAAAATGCAAACGTTTGCGAATATAGCCTTAGCAACTGGGGATAAGGAATACTCCCCGCCTGAAATCCTCACTACTCGTTTCTTCCGATATTGAAGAACACTGGCTCGCTAATCCCTCGACATGGGATGTTTGATGGAGCGATCCACAGCCTTTTTCCTTAACCGCATTCAGTAAAGGGCGAACGATGACTCCGTTGATTATTGCTGAAAATTCATTCTTGAACTGGACGAAATATGCCGACGAAATCGGCTTCGTTCCCGATCCGATGATTCTTCGCGCGGGCGAGATCTTCTTGAATGGCAGAAGCGGATCGTTAAAGCTAGGACGAACCGATAGTGAAGTATGGAGTTCTCTTGCCGCCAACATGGGCGGGATAGTCGATTTCTTTGACATGATCGTCACGCGCGACACAATCCCGCTGATCGGGTATTACGCGACGTTCATGAAACAGACCGTGGAACTTCCGCTTGACTCGATCTTAGGCGAGCAGACACGAGTCATTGATATTAGTCTCGACGTATACGAATCAATAAAAAAAGGTGCTCTCGTTAGTCTGTCGGAAGTCGATTTCAGCCAGCTAACTGATCTAAGCAATGCGCTCGTGGAGCAGGAGATTCTTCGCTATGACTGGAAACCCGATATCTTCGAATCGGCAGATGGTCCGCTAGCCGCTAAATTACACGAAAAATTAAGCGTTTTGGAACAGGCGCCCCTTGAAGTCGCGCAATTTTTGCTCAGCGGTTTTATCTTCAGCGGCTTCGCGCAAGCGAGCAGTACGACACATTATATTCAACCCAAACGTGCTCGCCTATTCCTTGGCCTGACCGCAACCCCCGATCTGGCGAAGCGTTGCACGGCGGATGAGGAAACTACCATATTCGATGCTACAGAAGCACGATTACAAGGGCGCGAAGTCGCAATGAAACGATCATACCCAATACCGCCGGTATTGCCGTTTCTGCTGAGCGGTGACCAAGCACCCGGAAATGTTCAGGAGCTTCTCGAGCACGCCAAAAATTTTCGTGAATCCGCGCCGGGACGGGCTTATCGGGAACTCGCGGCGACGCTGCGTGCCGACGGCGTGAATGCACGTCGCGCCGAGGACTTGATCAGCGAGGAGGGAAGGCGCGCTATGGACATGCTTGCGCCTTATAGCCGGCTAAAACCGTCTGAATCGGGCAGTCTCGAGATAAAGTTTCCGGGTGCATTAATGGGCGTGCCGGGTGTGGACATATCGGCAACCGTCCGCCCGCCAGTATGGTTGAGGGTTTGGTGGAATGACAACATCCCATTTCAAAGTGTCCTTCGCAAGACACTTCGGCGGATGTGGATGGACGCCGCGAGCTACGATGCGTTAGACAAAAAACTACGCAGTTTGTGGGCGGCCTCATGAGGGATAGGTCGACCTCGATTCGTCGAGGTGAAAACTTCGCCTCGAGAATACTGGAGCGAACCATCCTCTTTTGCTCAGTGATGCTTAATGGCAACATCCCCGCTGCGCGGCGCAAGTTTCGCGCCGAAATGTGTTTGAAGGAATTAAAGTGCGTGGAGTGGGTATCGCCTGCGGGAGAACCGAGGTGGACAACGCAAATGCATTCATGCCGGAAGCGCTTTCGCGTTATTTGCCGCGACATGTCCTGAACGCCGGCCCATGCGAGGCCCCCGGTGCGCGGCATTTCGAAGGTGTCGCAATGATGGTGGACATCGCGGGCTTCACGGAACTCACAGAAACGTTCGCCCGCCAGGGCGTGGCGGGAGCCGAGCGCTTGTCCGTGATCCTCGACCGTTACTTCGGAAGAATGACGGCAATCGCGATCGAGCACGGAGGTGATGTGCTCGATTTTGTCGGAGACGCGATTCGCGTGATCTGGGAATACGATGCTTCATCGCCCGAGACGGCAATGCTTGCCGTGCAGTGCGGCCTGAAACTCCAGAGTTCCCTGCCCGGGATCATTACGGAAACGGGCGTAGCAATGCGTCAACGCATCTCCCTCGCCGAAGGCACACTCACGCATCTGAGCGTGGGCGGTATTGGCGGGAAATGGTACTGCCTCACCGCGGGCGGCCCGGCGGCCGAAGCAGCGTCGGCCAATCACGAAGGCGGGGCCGATGAGGTCGTGGTATGTCCGTCTCTATGGGAAAAGGTCCGCGGGCAACTCGAGGCGCGACGGGTGCTCGGCAGCGGCGTCGCAATCTCCATAGGATTAAACCCCGCATTGACGCCCGTCGTGCCAACGCAGGCCCTCGGACCGCCGTCCAGCGCGCTCGAAAGCTTTCTCGGGCGACACTTCCTCGAACGCGTGCGCATGGGCGGTGGCCGCTGGTTCGCGGAGTTCAGAAACATCAGCACGCTATTCATCGGCCTGTCGCGCATCGATTGCTCCCGCGACGATGCGCTGCCGCAATTGCAAGCCGCCGTGGAATGCGCGCAGAGCATGCATGCCCGCTTTGGCGGCGCACTCACCGAGCTTTCCTCGGACGACAAGGGCCTCACGCTGCTGTCGGTCTTCGGGCTGCCGTTCATGGCGCACGAAGACGACGCCGTACGCGCGGTGGCGGCCGGCCGGGCGCTCTTTGACGCCCTTCACGAACGCCAGCTTGCGGTCAGTATCGGCATCACGACGGGACTCGCGCTTTATTCCGATCGCGGCGGCAACGAGCGTCGTCATGCGGGATTGACAGGCGGCGTGATCAACCGGGCGGCGAGACTGATGATGGCCGCGCGCGGCGACATACTGTGCGATAAACGCACCCGCGACGCCGCTGCCCACGAGTTTCTGTTCGATGCCTGCGGTCCGGTCCCCGCCAAAGGCATCAACGAAGTCGTCGCGGTGTGGCGGCCGCGGACCGATCCGCAGGGCGAGGGACATTTCTTCACAGGCGTGTCGGTCGGCCGCGAGCCGGAGTTCGACCAATTGTCGGACGCGCTCGATCAGGTGGTCGCCGGAACCGGCGACGCGTTCTTGATATGCGGAGAGGCAGGACTCGGCAAAACGCGCCTGATCGCGGATGTCGCCGCCCATGCGCGCGAGCGCGGCGTCGTGGTAGTCTGGGGCGCGGGGTTCGCGCTGGAATCGATGTCGGTCTATCACGTCTGGCGGCCCATCCTCGCGCAGTTGCTGTGCGGCACCAGCAAGTTCAATGCGTCCATCGCACGCCGTGTCGCCACGAGTCTTGTACCGCACGACGAATGCCTCGTATCGTGGCTCGCGCTTCTCAACGATATCCTGCCTTTCGCATTCGAAGATACCGAACTCACGCGCGAGATGGCAGGCCATGCGCGCGCCGAGGGTGTACGAAAGCTCGTCACGACGATCATTTCGCGCTCATCGCTCGATACTCCGCTCCTCTTGATCGCCGATGATCTGCACTGGTTCGACGGCGCATCGGCCGCGCTGCTGCTGGAGCTGGCGATCATGCGGCCGCCGGGACTTTTGTTATTAAGCGCTACGCGGCCGCTCGACGGTTCGAGCGCGCCGGAGGCGCATCAGGTCCTGCGCGAGTCGCGCTGCCGCGTTCATCTGCCGGGTCTGACGTCCGACGCGCTGGGCGTGCTGATCGCACATCGCCTGGGAGCGAAAGAAGCGACGGAAGAGCTCGTGGATTTCGTCGCGGAACGCACCGAAGGCAATCCGCTCTATGCCGAAGAGGTGGTCTCGGCGCTGCACGCCTCCGGCTATCTCGACGTGACCGATGGCATTGGCGCATTCGTCGCGGATACCGCCAGCGAAGCCAAAGTCACCTTGCCCGAGGGATTGCGCGGCATCATTGTGAGCCGCGTGGATACGCTCGGCGGCGCCGAACAGCTACTGCTGAAGATCGCCGCGGTGGTGGGCCCCGAGTTCTCTCTCAAGATGCTCCGGGATCTTTTTCCCGTCGATCAGGGCACGGCGGATCTCGTCGCATTGGCCCATGAACTCGAGCGCGAGGACGTGGTTTATCCCGCCGCCGATGATCGTGACCCCGACCCTAGCCCCGGCCATGATCCTGACCATGATCGTTACCGCTTCAAGCACGTGCTGCTGCAGGACGCGGTGTACGAACTGCTGCCCTGCTCATTGCGTCAGGAGCTTCACCGCGATATCGCCAACTGGATCGAAGCCCACGAATCGCAGGATCTCGAACCGCATTTCGCCGCGCTCGCATCCCATTGGGAGCGTGCGCTGAACATTCCCGCCGCCGTCGCCTACCTGGAGAGATCCGCCGAGCACTCGCTGAAGCGTTACGCGACCTGCGACGCCATCCGGCAGGCGGACCGCGCGCTCAAGCTCGCGAGGGAGTCGGGACTTGCGCCCGATCCGCAGCGCGAAATGCGCTTTGAGACGATCCTCGGCGAAGCCTATAGCGAGTCGTTCCAATATGGCGCGGCCAAGCATCATTTCAATCGCGCGCTGGTGTGCGCAGGCCGCCCGGTGCCCCGTAGCGCCGCCGTGATGACGCTCGACGTGGCCTGGCAACTGGCGCAGCAACTGAGCACGCGCGCCGGGCTCGCGCGCGGCCGGAGCGCTGATCCGCTGCTGCCGCGCATCTCGCAGATTCACGAAAAACTCAGCGAGATCGCGTATTTCAACAGCGGCACGCTGTCGCTTCTGCATGCGACGCTGACCTCACTCAATCTTGCCGAACGCTCCGGCAGCGTTCGCGAGGCCGTGAAGGGTCTGGCTGCAATGGCCATCGGCTTCGCGGGGTCAAGGCAACGCTGGCTTTCGCAGGTCTACAACCGGCGCTCACTGGCGCTGGCAACGGAACAGGGCGGCATCGACGATATCGCCTATGCCAATGTCGTCGGCGGCGTCTACTGGGCCGCCGACGGCCACTGGGAACACGCGATCGAGTGCCTGACTTATTCGGCATCGCTGTATGCGCGGCTCGGCGCGACAGAACGCTGTCAACAGTCAATCGGCGGGCTGTGCGCGATTGCACTGGCGCGCGGACAACTCGACGAAGCGAGGGCTTTGCTGGAGCAGCTCGGTCCTGCCCGGCATCACATGCCGGCGCAAATCGCCGCTTACGTGCATGGCTTTGATACCTGCCTCGCGCTGATGCAGGGAGAGCGCTTGCAAGAGCGCGTGAGCTGCCTGCACAAGGTCATCGGCGCGCGCGAACTTCCCCAGTTCGACCGGATCTTTTGCCAGGGTCTGGCCGCCGCGTCCCATTGGCGGCTGGGCGAGCGTTCGCGGGCGGTGCAATGGGCCCTCTCAGGTCTCCACGACCTGTCGGCAGGCGTGCCGGTGGCGTGGTACATCACCGAAGGGATCGCGGGAATCGCGCAGACGCTGATCGATGCGTCCGCCTGCGGATTGACAAGCTGGCGCGACGCCCGGCGTGCGTGCCGCATTCTCGCCCGATACGCGCGCGCAACCCGGCCGGCCGGCCCGCGCGCCGCTTTGCTTGCGGGCCGCATCGCGGCGGCGCGCCATGACAGGCCGCGCGCGCTCACGTGCTGGCGCCGGGGGCTCGTGCTCGCGCGCGCACTCGGCGCCGGTTACGACGAGGCGCTGCTGCTCTATGAACTGGGTAACCAGAGTCCGCAGGGCAGTTCCGAACGAACGGAGTTCCTGGAGCAGGCACGCATGCAGCACGAACGCATCGGCGCGCCGTTCGTGCACACGTGAGCGACGCGCGTCAGCGATGCGCGTCAGCAGCGGTCCGTCTCGCCCCGGATGTAGGATGGATGCCCGCAAATGGCGCGGGAAGCCTGCATGCCGCCCATCACGGCGCCTTCAACGCAGCCCGCGTTCAAACCCGTCTTAAGCCAGTCGCCCGCAAAATAGAGGTTGTTGAAGCCGGATTGGTCACTCGTTATCCGGTACCTGGTGCTATCCACGACGGACTGCACGTACAAGTCGGATGGATTCACATTGGCGCGCCAATACTGCGCGTCGAAACGATCCTCTCCGGTTTGCTTGCCAAGCGTGATCAGCCAGTCCCACTTGAAGATGCCGCCGACGACCGCCGACGGCCACAGGTTGGACGCCTGCTTTTTCAACTGGTCCAATGCGTTGGACTTCACCTGCTGAGTCCACTTCACGGGGAAGCCCGTTTCCGTGGCAGGGGGAAAGTCCGGCACGCGGATCGGACTGCAGAAATAAGCGACGCTTTGCGGCGAACGCCCCGCCGGCCAGGTTTCCCGCGACAGCAGTTGATTCATCGGCGTCAAGGTGTCGAAGGGCTCGCTGAACGAACTCAGGATCGGATCTTCTCCTTCCGAGCCGAAATGCTTCCAGCCCAGGTTTTTCAGTTCCTCGCTGAGCCACATCTGATACGCCTGCGTCGCCGTAGTCTTGATGTTCTGACATGCGGCGTTGAGAGCCGGACTGTAATCGATGATTTTCGGGCAGACATACTTCAAGGACCCGACCGGCAAGCCGAAGACGATCTTGTCGAAATCCACGCCACGCTTAAGCCGTTTGACCGGCAGCGGTTTCTGAAATTGAGCGCTATGAATTTGCGCCCAGTCGTTCCAGTGCGACTCGAGGTCCACGTCGTTATTCTTTAGCAATTCGGCTTGCTGCGCGTCGATCTGATCGTAGTTCGGACGGCTCGGCCAGCAGTCCAGACCGGCCACTGCGACCAACGGATCGTATTCGCTCAGGCCCGCCTTGAGCGCGACCTGTTGCGTGATGACGATTTCACTCACGCTGTTGCCGGCCGCCTCGGGAATCAGATCCTCCACCTTGTGGAAGAACTCGAATTTCACGCCGCGCTGCTTCAGTACCTGATAAAGAGGCGTGAACACGGTGTCACCCATGCCGGCTTGCATTTTCCAGATAAAGCCGCCGTGATAGTCGATGTTGAGCCGCAATATACCTCGCAGCATGGTTCCCGCCTCGATGTTCGGCGCGGCCGTGTCGCCGTCGACGTATGCGAATGCGAATGCGAGATCGTAGAGCGCGCGCACGAGCGCGGAATTGACGGAGTAGTTTGCGTTCGCGCCATGCTTGAGCAGCCAGGCGCGAAACTCGATGTCGTTCACGACATCGAAATTCCTGTGCATGATGCCGTCGGCATGCATGCCGATAAGCGCCGTGATGGCGAGATCGATGCAAATGAAGAGATGTCGCGTCGGGTCGTCCTGGTCGAGAAACTGGTGGACGGAATCGAAAACGGAAGCGCGCAGCACCTGCAACCCGCCAATCTCGGAATCCCTGCTCTTGTGTGCAAGGAGGTGGAACGAATCTTTCAGGCGCCGTGCGGAATCCCGGATGTCATGCGCAATGTTTTCGACATGCTTAATGTCTTCCTTGAGGTTCTTGCGTATGACCTCGATCAGGTGCTGGTCGAGACGTGCAATCCATTGATGGATCCACGCCGTCAGCGTCGCCGTCATGCCAAGAACGGTGAGTTCGCCGTTGTGTGCTCCCGGCGTGCCCGGCTTGATCGGCATCTGCATGGGCCAGAACTTGTAGCTGCCTTTGATGAACTCCGTGAGCACGATGAAATTGTGCGGCTTGAACGCGTCTTGCCAGGTCGCGAGCGGCGCGCCGGGCGCGCGGTCCAGCGCGTCATAGGCCTTTCGCATCAGATCGAAAGCGTTGTTATAGAAGCCGAACCACATGTGCAGGCCATGTTCCTCGATCCGCTGTCCCATGTCTGCATTTCGTCCGCTCGCGCATTTGCCGCCGAGGCGCCAACCCATTTGATAAACCGTGATGTCGTAGCGGGTGCGCCAGTCAGGCTCATCAGTGAGATAAAACGCGGCGGTCATCGCGGCCGGCCCGCCACCGAGGATCACGATTTTTTCGCGCCCGTCCGGCCGGTCCGCGGGCACACGTTCATCGGCCTGGACGGCGGCGAAAAACTGCGGCGCACGGGCAGCGGTCAGGGGCGCTGCTTCATCGGCTGGAGCGGCCGCGATCGTCTCGCGCCCGGACTCCGCACTTTCGGCCAGCTCTTCCCCCGCGTTGACCGTGAAGTCCATGCTGATATGGAACGGTAAAAGCACGCGCTGTGGTCCAAGCTGGAACCCGAGCGTTTGATCCAACCGGTAGCTGTCGAATTGGTGGAGCGTGCACTCGTAGGTATAGCCGAGCAATCTGCCGTGGTGCACCTTGTCGATGATCGCGGGTGCACTCACCACGGCCTGATACACAGCCTTCATGCCGCTCGTGTCCGGAAACTGTTTGAGAAAGAGCTGGTCGACGTGCGGTTCGAGCAACATCGACACCATATCCTTGATACCCGCGATGTCGAGTGAAAGTAAATCCGGCTCCGATCGCAGGAGCTTCAGACCCTCGAGGACGATCTTCCTAAACCCCGACACCGGCACATGATCATGCGTCTTGTCGGTCGCCACGATTTCCAGCAGAGGATGGATCCCCAACTGCGATTCGGGACTGAACGGCTCCCAACCTTCACATGCAATCTTGAACGTGTCCGGATCGTCATCCGCGCCGGGCATCTCGAGTTTGCAGATGCTTTTCGGATAACCAAATACTTCACGGCCGATGGAGACGGCTGTGGTCACATCGACCCAGGTGTACGACGGATGAAGAAAGATGCGCTGCAATCGGGCCTCGCCGTCACGCTCATCCATTTGCCCGACCATAATCCAGGGAATGATGTCGCACTCCTTGCCCCAGCCTCGCTCGTTATCCTCTTCATAGCCCGATTGTGCGTGGTTCACCTGCGTGAACGTCAGCATGACGTACGGTGACAACACGTGGAATATTGCCTTGTTTCCGGCCACTGCATTGAGTGTCTTATCGACGGTCGCCTGAAGTTTTTCTTTATCTCCCTTGATAAGGAAGCCATACATTTCAGATTCGCTGAGATGCATGGGCGTGCGCTGCAGCGGTGAGCCGTTGGTGTAGATGTAGTCCGGGCGTTCCATTCTTTCCTCCTTTAGGGCCCGGGCACGCACGTTTGCCGATGCGTCGCGCGGATGTCGACAACAGATCGCTTGATCGGTACACATTGCGAGATTCGATCCGGGCCGCGCCACTGCTTACGCGCCGGCGCGTCAACAGTGGCGCGCTTCATCAGCCCTTATCACTACACGAACGGCCGGTTACGAATGACGATGGATGTCGCGGCATTCACGGCCCATTACGGGTCATACCTTATCTTCTGACGATTCGGATTGCCAAGTGACGACTGGAAGCGAGCCACGTTGTGATACAGGTCAAAGACGTGAACCCGGGTGCAAATTTGAAAGAATGGTTAAGTTCGAAGTATGGCGCTGAAAATCAGTTATACAAGAAGTTTTCGCGCTCGTTCGCTCAGTCCGGCTCACGCGGCGCACTGGCTACAGATCGCGCTTCGCGAGGTGGATCATGCCGGCGTATGCAGAGGCAGGGGAATGCCAAGCCTCGGCTAACGATGAATTGATCGACAGGCATGCTCGCCGAATCGACGGACTCGAATTCGCTTGCATTTACGTGCGATGCGAGGCTGGTGCCGGACATTCGATCAACTTCAAGTCTACGTTCGCGGTGCGTGTGTTCCCGTCAAAACCGGTATCCCACGCGCAGGTACGTCACGACAGGATCGAGCGAAACCTTGGTCTCAGCGCGCCGCGTGAGCGTGCCCACTGGCGTCTGTGCCTGGGTGGTGAAGGTGCTCGTAGTGTTGATCGGAACGTACAGCACAGAAAAGCCCGCGAACCAGTGTTCCGTGAATGCGTAGGTAAAGCCGACGTTGAAAACCGGCGCCCACTGCGCAGTCGACTCGACCGTGGTCGGTCCGCCGAGGGCTTCGGTTTCGAATGCCGTGTTAGTGCTTCTCGCGTCGCTGAACCACGTGCGCGTCACGCCGATGCCGACGTAGGGCCTGAATTTCGCTTGTGCGTCGCGCAAGAAGTACTGGAACAACAGAACCGGGCCCCATTCCCTGACCGTGCCGAGCTTGCCGAACGGCGCGAGCGCTCCTGTTCCGCTGACGTCGTACTTTGGCGGCACGCCGAACTGGAATTCGGCGGCGATGTGATCAGTGAAGAAATAGCCGCCCGTCATGCCGAAGGTGTCGGCGTTCGACACAGCCACACCCGTATTGGGAACGATGACGTTGACAGGCGATCCGCCCACGGATGTGAACCTGAAATTGTTGCTGCTGTCCTGCGGCGCGACGTGATACCAGCCCGCGCTGAAAAAGATGGTGCCTGCGCTCTGGGCATGAGCCATGGTGGACAGCGCCGCGGCAACGGCGCACGAACCCGTCATTCGGATCAGATTCATTTTGCGCTCCTTCTTTGAGAGTCGCCCTGCCCTGTTTGCTGCGATGGATCTGGTTACCGCCGGTATGTCGATGCTTTACGAGCGACTGGAAGTCAGCCACGATTCGAGCGCAGCCTTGGCAATCGAAAATGATTGAGCTGCTCGTTGCGTTCTTGCGTCCTCGCAGGAAGCGCGAGCGCTTGCGCGACCATGGCCGGTGACGGCGTAGGCCAGGATTGGATCCAGTTGTTCATGCTTTGTGCATCGGGTTCGATGCGACTCTCTCCGTGCGAGGTTGACCGCCATATGTATTCGTGGCAGGCCGCCGAATTTGCTCGCACGTTCGCATATCAATTCGGTTTCTTAATCGCTAAGGTTCGAAGTGGAAGGCGCTCGCCACCTTGTACAACATATCGATGGAATTTTTACCGGCGCGGCCAACGTTCACGAGCATCTTTAGGCTGCTCTTAACCTAGATGTTGAAAAAGTGAAAGTCAAGAATTGGCCCGCACCATGATGAGTGCGTGCATCCATAGCGATGAATTTCGGTCGGCTCAACTCCGAACCTGGAAAGAAACGAGCTTTGTTATCTACGCGCATAAGCTCACACGGAAAACTTAATCCGGCGGCTCGCCGCGCGCACCGACGCGACGAACGGCGGCGCGTATCGCGTCGCTGTGCAACACCCGGCCGACGCCGTGAATTGCCACGACGATCTTGTCCGTGGTCGGGCGGGTGGTGGCGCTGGCCGTAGACAAGGCAGATTGAAGCGGCATGCGTTGTTCGCTTATTTTTCTGTGCAGCCCGATGCGGTACGAAGGCGGCCGGAACTATCCGCCATTGCGCCGGCGTTATCCGCCATCGGGCCCTGCACTCAACCTGCATTGACGCGTGAAGCGTCTGCGGCGCCTTTTTCCGGCGATCGACGATTCTCGGCTTGAGGCGTTGTGACCTCCAAAACAACCTGAAACGATCGGTATTGACTTCACATCGCTGAATTTAATCTAGCCTTCGAAACAAATGTATCAAACATTCTACAAATTTTTGTTCATCGAACGCTACCCCGTCTAGATCAATGTCGATTTGATATTCTTGCGTTCCTTGAATCAACGTCTCGGGAGGCGTTACCTCGAGAACAAGCAATTTCTTTGAATATTTAAATTTAATGGATTCGAACTCAGCTCCGTTGGCCTGATCGGATACCTCACAATAAATTCCTCCATCGTCATCTTCTCGCGTAATGTCAATATATTGACCAATTGGACCCCATTTTATATAAAGCGAAGAAAGAGCTTCGTCATCGTTGAGACTTATATCAATCGACTGAGCGATCGCCTTGATTGTCATTCGAATTCTCCAAGATTTTCGTTACTTGCTACCCTTCCAACCCTTTCCACCCTTCTTCATGGTTTGTAGCTCACAACGGGTAAATTTAATTGTCTCACCATTGTTGTGAACAGTAAGCTCATCAAGATCAAGTGCACGAGCCATGGTCTTGATATCCCCTTTGCAACGAGAACAGGCCACTTTTCCGTCTATAGTCAATTCGGCTGATCCACCTCGTAAGCCGGCGTCATGCGCCTGTAGCATCGCTTCAATTTCGGCGTGCATGTCTCCACGCGAAACATTGGGACCTCGTAATCCCGGTAAAGTCGGCCCGTCGCTGCGTGATTCACGGTCAAGTGGGTTCGTACCGCTAAACACTTGTCCGGCCATCCGGAATGTGGCATCTACTACCGCTAAACCCCACGGATCTGCCCAACCTAAAACGTTAGGTCCAAACCCGTATGGATGGATGCCACCTTTAAACCTGATGGGATCTTGAGAGATAAAGCTATCGGTGTCCGGATCAAAATACCTATATCGGTTATAGCTTAACCCCGACTCCCCATCAAAATACTGTCCCTGCAACCGGATCGGTTGTTCGATCCTCTGCGTCCCAACGGAATCAATTCCGCCAATAACGCCGTACCGTCCTTCCCAAACAACACTCCCATCATCCGATCGCATCCGAACCGGTGCACCATTGGGATCGTTCTGATAGTAGAACGTCGAGCTGTCGCCAAAGCCCCTGAACACTTGCATCGCGAGCGGCTCAAAAGTCCTCAACCGATACGCAAAAAATCGAGCGCACACTTGCGCCTTCCCTCCACCTGTCACATCCCCGCCAAGCGCATCCCCATCCCACACGAACCACGTCCGCTCTGGCTGACCCTGCTTCCCCTTGCAAACCCGCCGGCTCAACGCGTCATAAAGATACTCCCACCGCTCGCCCTTCTCGTTGACCAACCGCCGCAGCCGCCCGAAAGCATCCCACTGCAACGCCTGCTCCGCGCCGTCCGGCGTCTTCCTCGCGACCGTCTGCCCGGCGCGATCCATCTCCAGCGCGGTCCCATCGTGATGCCGCAACACCCGTCCATCACCATCCTCCCGCACCACCGCAAACCGATCCCCCGCCCGGTCAAACACAAATCGCCGCACGTTCCCCGCCGGGTCCATATGCGCGACGACCTGCCCGAGCGGGTCATACCGATACGCATCCGCGCCCATCCGGCTATCGCGTCGCTGAGTGAGATTTCCTGCTGCGTCATACCGATACTCGGTGCTATCGTCAGCGCATCCTCTACGCTCGGTCGCATGGCGCGCGAGACGCCCCGCCGTGTCGTAGCCGAATCGATACGTCAACCGCTCATTGACGCGCTGCGCGCTCAACCGCCCGACCGAATCGAACGCAAAGCGTAGCGGCTCGCTCTCGCCTATCTGCTGACTCGTGAGCGAGCCGCGCACGTCATAACCGAAGCGCTGCGTCTGCGAGAAAGCATCCTCATCTGCGCCCGCGTGACGCCAAGATTGCGTCTGAGACGCAAGCCGCCCCGCCGCGTCGTAGGTGTAATCGAGCGTACCCTCGCCGCCCTGCTGGCGTTGCGCTTCGCGCACGAGCCGCCCATCCGCGTCGTAGTCACGCTGCACGAGGCTAAACGGGTTGCGTGCTTCGACCAGTTGACCGCGCTGGTTGTACGCATAGCTCTCCTGCTCGCCATCCCCCGCGCGACGCGCCACAATGCGCCCCAGCGGATCACACTTCATCGCCAGCGCCTGCCCCAACGGATCGACCGCGCGCGTCAGATGCCCGGCGATGTCGTACTCATAGCGCCGCGCCTGTCCCCAGTAATCGACCTCCTCTGTCAATCGTCCGCCCGCATCGCGCACAAGCCGCCACAGCTCGCCGCGTTGATTCACGACGCCCGTCAGCTGCTCTTCCGTGTCGTATCGATACCCCACGCGAGTTCCATCAGGATCGATGCGCGTGCTGACGTTCCCCTGCCCGAAGTACTCGAAGCGTGTCTCGCGGCCCAGCTCGTCGACATAACGCGTGAGATCATCTTCCGCGTCGTAGTCGCAGCGGATGCTGCGCTCGCCCGGCAACACGCACGACATCAACCTGTTCTTCGCATCGTGATGAAACAGACTCACGTCGCCGTTCGCATCGACCTGTCGGATCAGATTCCCGCGCGCATCGTGAGCAAAACGCGTCGAATGACCAAGCGGATCGATGAGCCGCGCGACGAATCCATACGCGTCGAAATCAAGCCGCGTCTCCTGTCCCGCCGCATCGATCACACAGACAAGCTGCCCGCGCGAGTCATAGCGAAAGCGCGTGCGCAGGCCAAGCGGTGTCGTCTGCGCGAGCAGGTTGCCGCGTGCATCCCACTCCTGCCGCCACTTGCCATCTTCCGGATCGACAATGCAAACCGGCTTTAAATCCTCGTCGTAGCGCGTGGCGATCACGCTCTTGTCCGGTCGCGTCAGTTCAAGCAGATTGCCGAACGCGTCGTAATCCCATGCCGTCTTGTTGCCCGCTGGATCGATCTCCGCCGACGTCCGGCATTGTTCGTCATACTGATAACTGTAGACATCACCAAGCGGACCGATGCGCGCCACTGGCAATCCCCGGTCGTCATACTGCAAGACCGTGGTGTGGCCGAGTGAATTTGTGAGCCGCGTCTCCAGCCGCTCGAGGTCGTACACGAAGCGATAATCGAACAGACCGTGATCGCCCCACGCGTGATCCACGCGCCAGAGGCCATCCTCGTGAAGCTGATGACTGTAATGAAACGAGAGCCCGTTACGGTCCGTATGGCGAACCATGTTGCCGCGCGCCGCATACTCGAAGCAATACGGCTTATCGAGTGCATCGAAGACCGCGACCAGATTGCGTGCCGCATCCAGCTCATAACGCACGAGCGGATGACTCAGGCCTTCGGCATCGGCCAGCGTGAAACGGCCGGCATCGACCAGGAGCTTGCGTCCGGTCGGCGCGTCGCCTGACCATTCCGTGACGCTGCGGATGGCTCCGTCAGGCGCGCGCTCGAACTGCCATGCATTGCCGTTCAGATCGCTGAAGCGCGACAGGCGCAGAACCAGGCGCGCATGCGGCGCGAGAAACTCGACCTCTTCCTTCCAGGTGCGCGGCAACGGATAACGGTACTCGTGGCTCTCCCGCGTGCGCAGCACGAGGTCATCCCCGTCGCGATACAACGCGTGCCCGTTCTGCCAGTCGTAGACGCGCGAATCCCATCCCGCTTGCACAGGCAACTCCGCGAACGCGGTCAGGTGGTCGCAAAAGGCCGCGTAAGCGACGACATCACCTTCACACAGCGCGAGTTCGAGCCGCGTGTCGGCGGGCGTCTGCCAGCCATGCCCCGCGATACCGCAAAACGAGTCGTGGCTCGCGTAATAGCGGTTCCACTCGAGCGGCAACCGTCCGGCCACCGTGAAATCGTTCTGCTGCACGACCACTTCACCCGTGACAGAATTCACCGGCTCGGCATCGAAAATCACGCACTTGATGAAGCCCGATGGCCAGTTCTTGAAGAGATCCTTGGCGAGTTGGGAGCCGCGAAACGCATCGAACAATCCCTTGAGGACCGCGGCCATGTTGAACATCGGCGGGCCGCCGACGAGCACCGGTCGCCCCGCCGGAATCGGCAACATCACCGAGGTCGGCAGCGAGAAATAACTCCGCTGCATGTGCGAGCCCTTCTTGTCGGTCGGCTTCAGGCCGACCGCCGAGCACGAGAGCGCGGGCAGCGCCGCGAACGACATCGGATCGTTATTGGCCAGCACCGT
Source organism: Burkholderia sp. S171 (assembly GCF_009766085.1). Taxonomy (GTDB): domain Bacteria; phylum Pseudomonadota; class Gammaproteobacteria; order Burkholderiales; family Burkholderiaceae; genus Caballeronia. The sequence continues at coordinate 208,366 of NZ_LMUF01000038.1, forward strand.
CTTGCTGCCCATGAACGCTTCCGAATCGTGCGACGGAATCTTGATGTCGGGGCCGCCAAAGCTTGCGCCTATCGGAAAATGCAGGCCCGGCATGTGATACGTATGCGTGCCGATGGTCGTGCGCATCAAGCCGTTCACGAGAATCGGCCGACCGCCCCCGCCTGATCCCGCGCCCGCGCCGAGTGCGTTCTTGATGGCGTCGAGTTTCTCTTTCGCGGCATCCGCGGCGGCCTTCGCCTTCAGCGCAGCGGCAACGAAGCGGTTCTTCTTCGCCCGCTCCACAGCGCTGCCCACCGCGGCCATCGCTCCGTTCGCCGCGTCCATCGCCTGCCGCGCAAGCGGGCTGTTCTCGAGCACGGCTTGCATCGCGGCTTCTATCGCTGCTTCCTTGAGCGCGGCCTCGATCGCGCCTATCGCGGCCTTGGCCGCGTTGGAGTATTCGTCGAGGTCGAGAATGAAACCCACATGCGGATGGGGAATCGGCACCGGCACGGGCGACGGCGGCACGATCACCATATGGATGTCGATGCCCGCCACCGGGTCGAAATGTTTCGCGGCGGGGACGCTCATTGCGCTTGCACCTGAACGTTGGTCCGGGCGGCGCTACGTGGTTCGCCAAGGCCCGGGCCCAAGCTCTCGCGCCAGCGCGGACCGAACAGCGTAACGAGCCGCACGTGAAGCGCATCGCGCCGCTCATGCAGCGGGCCGATGCGCTCGAGCATCCATTGCGCCACGACCGGCACATTGCTCTGCGCGCGCATCGGGGCATCCATGCGCCCGGCCGCCGCCAGCGCCCTGAAACCCGACTCGAGCGCCGCATCGCGCCAGTGCGCCCGGTCCAGGCACCACGCATGCATGCGCCACGCTTCAACCGTGAGAATGGCGTCCTCTGCCGCCTCGCAATGCGCCGCCGCGCGCTCATAGCACGGCACTGCCTTGAGCGGTTCATTGCGCGTAAGGTGAACGCTCGCCTCGCCGAAAAGCGCATTGGCCGCGAGTTTGTTGCCAGCCGGATGACCCGCTTCGATCGCCTTCGCGCCGCTCGCGAACGCACCGCGATACGCGTCCAGCGCCTGCCCGTGATCGCGCCACTTGAGAAACGCCGCGCCAGCGAGAAGGTCAACGACGACGCATTGATCGAACCACTTCGCCTCTTGCGCAACCGCGAGCGCCGCAGCGCGCAGACGCTTGAGGCGCGCGGGATCGTCGTGTTCGAGCGTCTCGGCCAACTCGACGAACAACCGCCTGAACTGCCCGCCCGGACCGCGCTCGCCGGACTGCGCCACGAGTTCCCGCGGCACCGCTTGCATGTGGTACTTGCCATGCACGACCTGCACCGCCTCCGCCCACTGCCGCACGAAATCCGCGCACGGTGTTTCGTCGAGAATATGCGTGGCATAACGCAGCCGCAAAGCGAACGAGTCGTGGTCCCGGTCTTGCGTGAGCAGCGTGGAGAGCCAGGCGGAAAACGCCTTGTCGTCCCGCGCTTCGCCCGGTACGAACACCAGCACCATCACGAAGAAAAGATCCGCGTGATGGTCCATGAGACTCTCGACCACACGCAGCAGATAGCGCACGCCGGTTTCGCGCTGACGCACGGGCGGCCGCCAGTCCGCGACAATGCCGTTCTTCTCGCTACCGGCGCGCCGCTCCTCGTAGAACGAAATGATGTCGGCGGCGAGCGCATCGGCGTAGCGCGCGGGTTGCTCGAACGGTGTGCGCAGGCACAGCACCGCGCTCGACATCTGCTCGCCCGCGCCGAAGTAGGTCTTGACGAGCTCCCGATCAGGCTCGCTCGTTTGCCACAGCAAAAGCCGCGCATCGCGGTTGTGCATGAAGCTGAGCCAGTCGGCGTGCGCGTCGAGGAGGCGGCGTTCGACCGCATTCGTGGGCGTGAAGGGCGGCATGACCAGGCTCCTCGCGGCTCACGGATTGAGCATGAGCACGGTGCCTTCCACCGTGTTCTTCACGGTGGCCGAGCAACTTACCGTCATGCCTTTGATGGTGTGCGACTTCGCCCCTTTCGACGTGATGTTCTCGCCGTTGATCGTGATGTTCCCTTCGTTGTCCATCTCGATCGTCGACTTCCCGCACACGAGCTTCAACGACGTGCCCGCCGTCACCGTGATCTTCTGCGCGACGCCGATGTTCTGGTCTCCCGACACGTGCAGCGCCTGCGCGCCGCCAACCGTCACGCTATGCGCGCCGTTGATCATTTCGCTCTGGTCGCCCTTGACCACCGCGTTGTGCGCCCCGTCCACGTTCAGGTCGTAGTCGGCGCCCACCTTGAGCTTCTTGCCCTCCGTGACCGTCTCTTCTTTCGACTTCGATACCGTCTCGCGCTTGAAGCCGGTCACCGTGACACTGCGGTCACCGGTAACGGCGACGATGTCGTTGCCCTTGATCGACTCATGATGGTTTCCGCCGACGCTCGCGGTCTCGTCGTTCGTGATCGACTTGATGCGGTTCGCCTGGAACGTGAGCGTCTCGTCGCCGGTCACGGTTTCGGTGCGCGTGCCCTTGATGGTCGTCAGCTCGTTTCGATCCACGCTCGCCGTGCGGTCGTGCTCCACGTGCACGGTTTCGTCGTGGCCGATCGTCTTGCTCCGGTCGTAGCCCACCGAATGCGTTTCACTTGCCTCCACTTCGAGGCTGTGATCGCGCTCTGCGTGAATCAGGAGTTGCTCGTGGCCCTTCTTGTCCTCGAAGCGCAACTCGTTGCAATGGGCGCCGGTGCCGCCCGTGGTCGACCGGCTCTTCACGCCCCACTGCGTCATGTTCGCGGGCAGGTCGTACGGCGGCATCTGATCGGCGTTGTACAGCCGCCCGACGATAATCGGCCGGTCAGGATCGCCTTCCAGGAAATCGACGATCACCTCCTGGCCGATGCGCGGAATGGCAACCATGCCCCAGTTCTTGCCGGCCCACGGATGGCTCACCCGAATCCAGCACGAGCTGTTTTCATCGGACTTGCCAACGCGGTCCCAGAAGAACTGCACCTTCACGCGGCCATGATTGTCGGTGTAGATCTCGTCGATCTTGCGCCCGACCACGACGGCGGTCTGCGGGCCCCGCACCGTCGGCCGCTTCGTGATGCGGGCGGGTGCGAACGGCCGTTTCGCGTCGATGGCGCTGAAGCGGCAGGCGAAGCGCGTCGCGTGCCCTTCGCCGAGACTCTCGTAATCGGCGTAATCGATCTCGAACTCGGCGCGCGTGACGAGGTACTGGATGTTCTGTTCTTTACGCGGATGATCTTCAAGCGTGAAGAGCGCGCCGACCTGCAAGCCGCGCGCATTGGTGAGCGCTTCCACGCGATGCCAGTCCGGCCCGCTGTCGTCGTAGTCGCTGGCTTCGTCGCCGCGCGTGCGCACGCGGCTATCGCCGTAGTCGGGCGCGACATAGCCGCCCGGATAGTCGAACTGCTCGAGATCGCTGAAGTCGTCGAAGCCCGGCATGTCCTTGACGGACTGCTTGAGCAGCGGCCGCGTGGGATTCTCGAAGTCGTAATCGGTGAGTACGAAATTGCGCGTCTCAATCGCGTAATGCGTTTCCCATTGCGTCACGAACTCCATCAAAGGCACGCCTGCCTCCGAGCTGCGGAACGGCAGTTGTTCGTAGCCCGGCGTGCATTCGTGCACCGCGGCGCCATCGCCGAAAACGAGCGTTTCGTTGCCGTCGCGCTCCTGGAACCAGTAGCAGATGCCTTCGTCCTCCAGCAGGCGGCTGATGAAGGCAAAATCGGACTCGCGGTACTGCACGCAGTATTCGCGCGCCGGGTGATGGCGTGCATCGGCCTGCCAGCGGATCTCGCCCTGCTCGAGGCTTTGGTACATCGGATCCGCGAGCACCGCCTTGACGATATCGGGCACCGCCATGTTCTGGAAGATGCGGCAGTTGGTGCGCCGGGTCAGCAGCCACAGCCACGGGCGGATGCACGCGCGGTAAGCGTGCATCCGCCCGCGCATGCCGCATTGCCGGAAGGTGACGACATAACCCGGCATCGCCCGCTCGCCGCCGTCGGGCAGCGCGATGCGCACCGTCACACGCTGGCCGAGCACCTTGCATAGCTCGATGTCGCCGCGCGCGGACAGCAGGATCACGTCGTAGCGCGTCAGACGCCCCAGTTCGACCGTGCCGCGCAAGGTATGAAACAGCAGGTCCTGGCCGAGCGGCGTATCGATGCTCATCGCAGCAGAAGTCATGCATGCACCCCCGAGGGCTATCGTGAAGCAGACGTGAAAGCAGACGTGAAACCAGTCGTGAACGAGGCGTGCGCCCGCTTCAGCGGAGTTCGTGCGTCTTGGTGTTCCAGCCCGCCTTGACCGAACCCTTCATGCTGCCGTCATCGCCTTGCTGCTTGTATTCGTGCTCGATGTCTTCATAAGCGAGGTGCACGGTGCTCACGGTCGCGTCGGTCTGGCAGTCGTGCGAGATGTGCGTGACGAATGCGTTCTTGAGCGTGACGGTCAGGTACTCCTTCTGGCCGTCACCCGATTTCGATACGACGAGCTTCACGGTCGGCAAATGCTTGCCCGCGGCGCAATGGCGCTGGAGCACGGGCGACGCCTTGTCGTAGTGGTGCGTGAACTCGAGGTGGTGCGGCTCGGCCTTGCCGCTGCCGAGACCGCCTCCGTGATCCGCGCTGTGCTTGTTGGTTACGCCACATTTCCAGCTCAGCAACTGGATGGTCTTCTCGGCGCCCTTTTTGACGCTTTCGCCTTCGATGCCGTCGATCTTGAGATAGATATCGTTTGCCATTGAGGACTCCGCTTGAAAGTCAGGGGGAACTGCATCGGCAAGACGGGCGTGGACCGGTTCTTTTGAAAAGCAGCCGGCTCCGCGACTTGTAATGGTTGCCGCGGCGCGCGCGTTGCTGAGTTTCAAAGCGCGGGCACATGGATCGTCCTGTGGCAGACGGCGCATTCGCACGGCGCCGTATGCGCTGTACGCGCCGTACCCGCCTTCCCCCTGCACAAGACACGAGACACGCGACATGATCGAGACGACCCGCGGCATGCGCCTCCAGCCATCACTGCTCGATCGCCTGACCGACGAGCATCCGCAGCGCAAGAGCGAGCCGCTGGACGCGCGCCTCATGTCTGGCGAAGGGCTGCGGACGTCGGTGCTGCGCGAGCTGCGCTGGCTCTTCAACGCGGCGGGGCAGCCGCGCGATATCGACGCCAGTCTTCATCCGTACGCGAGCGACTCCGTGCTGAACTACGGCTTGCCGAACTTCGTCGGCGGCTTTGCGGTGAGCGTCGATGTGCCGCGCCTGCACACAGCGATCCGCGAGGCCATCGTGCGCTTCGAGCCGCGCATCCTGCCGTCGTCAATCGAGATCGAGCGGGCGGGCGGCGACCAGGCGGACGAATCCCTCAAACAGATCGCGCTCGTGATTCGCGCGCTGTTGTGGTTTCGCCCCGCGCCGCTCGCGATCGTTCTGCGCACGCAGATCGATCTGGAAGACGGCGCTGTGACCGTGAACGAAGCGGGAGCGTGACGCCATGGATCCGCGCCTGCTGCGCCACTACGAAACGGAATTGCGCTATCTGCGCGAGATGGGCGCCGAGTTCGCCCGCGACTTCCCGAAGATCGCCGGCCGCCTCGGCTTGCAGCACGACGGCAGCACCGAAGTCGCCGACCCTTATGTCGAGCGCTTGCTGGAAGGCAGCGCGTTTCTCGCCGCGCGCGTGCAACTCAGGCTCGAAGAGGAATTCCCGCGCTTCACGCAACGCATGATGCAAACGCTGATGCCCCAGGCGCTCGCGCCCACGCCGTCGATGCTCGTCGCGCAACTGCAGCCCGACTTCAGCAACCCGAATCTGGCGCGCGGCTTCACGCTGCCGCGCGGCGCGATGCTCGCCTCGAAGGAGGCGCTCAACACCCGCACCGCCTGCCTGTTCCGGACCGGCTGCGCGTTGTCGCTCTGGCCGCTCGAGGTCACGGAAGCGGCGTGGCTGCCACGCGCGAGCGATCTGCCGCTGGCCGGCGCACAGGCGCTCGCGCCCTTCGTGAACCGCGTGCGCGGCGTGCTGCGGCTGCGGCTCTGCGTGCCTGAAGGAATGAGCGTCGACATGCTCGCTCTCGATGCACTCACGCTCTTTTTCAGCGGCGACGAAACGGTGGCGTGGCGGCTGCACGAAGCCGTGTCGTCGCATGCGCTCGCGCTCACCGTGAGCGCGCCGGCGCGCCCGCTGCAGCGGCTCTTTCCGCTGGCGGCGAGCGCCGTGTCCCATCCTGGTTTCGACGATGACGAAGCGCTGCTGCCCGTCACCGCGCAAGGCTTGCGCGGCTACCGGCATCTGCGCGAATACTTCGCCTTCGCGCCGCGTTTCCGCTTCCTTCGCATCGCGGGACTTGCGCAGGCGCTGCCGTATATCGAAGGGCGTGAGTTCGAGATCAACGTGCTCATTGACCGGGCCGATGCCGCCCTCGAACATACGGTTTCCCGTGAGCACGTGCTGCTGCATTGCGTACCCGCCGTCAACCTGTTCCCGAAGCAGGCCGACCGCGCGCTCGTGACCGATCAGAGCACCAATTTTCACGTGGTGCCCGACCGCTCGCGCCCGCTCGATTTCGAGGTGCATTCGGTCTGCGGGGTGCGCGGCTACGGCGGCGTGACGGGCGAGCAGGTCTTCCAGCCGTTTTACGCCGCGTTCCACGACGCGCGCACCGACCATGCCGCCTATTTCACGAGCGAACGCGCACCGCGCGGCGCGGCCACGGTGCGTCGCGCGGGTGGCATCGATACGGGTTACGTCGGCAGCGAAATGTTCGTGTCGGTCGTCGACGCGCGGCAGGCGCCGTGGCCGCGCACGCTGCGCCAGCTCGCCTTCGAAACGCTTTGCACTAACCGGGACCTGCCGCTGGCCCTGCCGCTTGGCGGCGCCAAGGGCGATTTCACGCTCGATTGCGCCGCGCCGGTGTGCGCCATTCGCCGCGTGTGCGGGCCGTCCCGCCCGATTCCCGCGATCCTCGACGCGCAGGACGGCTGGCGGCTCGTCGATCATCTTTCGCTTAACTACCTGTCCCTGCTCGATGCGAACGCCGAGGAAGGCGCCGCTGCCCTGCGCGCGCTTCTGATGCTGCACGTGGCGCCCGGCGACGCGCAAGCCGCCGCCCAGGCCGCCGGTGTGCGCTCGGTGCGCGCGGTGCCGGTGGTGCGCCGTCTCGCGATACCCGGACCGATCACCTTCGGGCGCGGCCTCGCCGTCGAGCTGGTCTTCGACGAAACCGCTTTCGCCGGCGCGGGCGCGCACCTGCTCGCGCGCGTGCTCGATACATTCTTCGCGCGTTACGTATCGATCAATTCCTTTGTTCAAACCACCGTGCGCAGCGTGGACGGGCGCACGATTCACTCAGGATCCCCGCGATGCGGCGGCCGACCGACGATCTGAGCGTCCCGCACGAGGACACTCGTGCGCGCGAACTCGCGGACTATCTGCGCGAGGTCGCGCTCGCGCCGCATCGGCATCACTTTTTCCAGGTCTTGCGGCGCGTCGAGGCGTTGACGCCGGGCTTGCCGCGCCTCGGGTGCGCGCCGCGTCCGGCGCAGGAGCCGCTGCGCATTGCGCAGACGCCGTCACTCGCGTTCGCACCTGCGCCGATCGCGTCGCTCGAGTGCGCCTTCGATCCGGATGAAAATCCAGATGCCGATGCCGACACTCGCGCCCGCCCCGCGCGGCTGTCGCAATACTTCTTCGGCCTGCTCGGGCCAAACGGGCCGCTGCCGCTGCATCTCACCGAATACGCGCGCGACCGTCTGTTGCATGAGCACGACGAGACCCTTGCGCGCTTTCTCGATCTGCTCACGCATCGTTACGCATTGCTTTTCTATCGCGCGTTCGCGCAGGCGCAGCCGGCCGCCAGTCTCGACCGCGCCGGGGACGACCGCTTCGGCCGGTTCATTGGCGCGCTGTTTGGAATCGGCCACGCAAGCTGCCAGCATCGCGACGCCGCGCACGATCACCTCAAGCTGCGCCATGCGATGCACTTCGCCAAGGAGACGCGCCCGCCCGAGGGACTGCTCTCGATACTTGCCGACGGCCTGCGGGTGCCGCTGCGCCTGGAACCATTCGTCTGCGAGCGCCTTGCCGTGGCGGCCGACGAGCGGCTCACGCTCGGCGCGAGCCGGCGGCTTGGCGAAAGCACCGTGCTGGGCGCGCATGTGCTGACGCGCCAGTTCAGGTTCCGCTTGATCGCCGGGGCGCTCACGCTCGCCGAATTCGTCTCGCTCCTGCCGGGCGGCGAGCGCCTGCCGGTGCTCACGGCGCTGGTGCGCCAATACCTGAATCGCGAACTCGCGTGGGACGTGCATCTCGTGCTTCAACGCGACGAAGTGCCGGAACTCCGGCTCGGCCGCGGCGCGCGCCTCGGCTGGACCACTTTCTTTGCAGGCCGCCCGGGCGACACGCAAGCCGCAAGCGGCCCGCTCATTGACGCGGAAATGCGCGTGCCGCTGCCCGGCCCCGCGCACCCGCCGCCACAACCTCGTTCCAATCCGCGCCCGGGCAATTCGTCTAGGTAGGTCTCGGCAAGTCTTGGCAAGAACCGATCGAAAGGGAGAAATCATGGACCGCACCACCTTCGCGATGTATATCGGCAAGTTCAATCCGCTCGTGCACGATGCGATGATCGAAGCGACGAGTTTCTGCGCCAGCCGGCGCAATCCCTACGTCGAACTCGAGCACCTGTTCGAGGTGCTATTACGCGATGCCGGCAGCGATCTCATGCGTATCGTCGATCATTACGGCATCGATGCCGCGCGCCTTGCCGCCGACCTGACGCACGCGCTGGAGCGTCTGCCGCGCGGGCGGACATTGGAACCCGTGCCGTCCACGCCGCTCATCGACGCCATCGACGCGGCCTGGTCCCATGCAACGCTGGTCTGCCACGATGCGCAGGTGCGCAGCGGCTATCTGCTGATCGCGCTGCTCGACAAGTTCCAGAAGCGCATGGTCCTTCTCGCGATGTCGAAGCAGTTCGAGCGCATCAAGCTGGACAATCTGCGTGACAACTTCGACGCCATTACGCACGGTGACGCCGAGGACGGCCTGATTGCGCAGGATGGCGTGGTGTTCGCGAACGCCGCGTCGATGGGGCAGGCGCCTCAATCGGGACAATCGCCGCAATCCGGTCAATCGCCACACGCCGCCGGATCGGACATCCGGCTCGATGCACTCACGCGCTACGCCGTGGATCTCACGGCACGGGCCGCGCGCGGTGAGCTGGATCCGGTCACCGGCCGCGACGAGGAGATCCGCCAGATCGTCGACGTCCTGATGCGCCGCCGCCAGAACAATCCACTTCTGACCGGCGAGGCGGGTGTCGGCAAGACGGCGATTGTCGAAGGCTTCGCGCAGCGGCTTGCGAGCGGCGACGTGCCGCCGGCGCTCGCGAACGTCGCGCTGTTCGCGCTCGATCTCGGCCTGCTGCAGGCGGGCGCGGCCCTCAAGGGCGAGTTCGAGAAGCGCCTGCGCCAGGTGATTGACGAAGTGCTGGCGAGCCCGCGCCCCATCATCCTTTTCATCGATGAAATCCACATGCTCGTGGGCGCGGGCGGTGCAGCGGGCACCGGAGATGCCGCGAACCTGCTCAAGCCCGCGCTTGCGCGCGGCAATCTGCGCACCATCGGCGCCACGACCTGGGCCGAGTACAAGCAATACATAGAAAAGGACCCGGCGCTCACGCGGCGCTTCCAGGCAATCCAGGTCGCCGAGCCGGACGAAGCGCGCGCCCTCGACATGCTGCGCGGCGTCGCGCCGGTGCTGGAGGCGCATCACCGGGTGCATCTGCTCGATGAAGCCATGGAAGCCGCCGTGCGCCTTTCGCATCGCTATATTCCGGCACGCCAGTTGCCCGACAAGGCGGTGAGCCTGATCGACACCGCCTGCGCGCGCGTGACCGTGAGCCAGCACGCGACGCCCGCCGCGGTCGAGGACCTGCAGCGGCGCATCGAGGCGTTGCGCGTGGAGGCCGCGATCCTCGAACGCGAACGGAGCATCGGGCTCGAGCGCGGCGGGCGCGCAGCGGCTCTCAATGACGAGCTTGCCTCGCAGCAAGCCGCGCTCGACAAGCTGCAGGCGCGCTGGAAGGAAGAGCGCGCGCTCGTCGAACAGGTGTTCGCCGCGCGAGCGGCGCTACGCGAGCCCACCGAAGCCGGCGTTCCCGGCGTTCCCGGCGCTTCCGATGCTGCCGCCGCCGACCGGCGCGCAACCCTGCTCGCCGGACTGCGCGACTGTCAGGCCCGGCTCAGTGCGTTGCAGGGCGAAACGCCGCTCGTGCTCTCCAGCGTCGATGAAGGCGCGGTGGCGAGCGTCGTCGCCGACTGGACCGGCATCCCGCTCGGCCGCATGATGCGCGACGAGATCGACACCATCCTGAAGCTGCCGGACATTCTCGACCAGCGCGTGATCGGACAGCGCCATGCGCTCAGGACCATCGCGCGGCGGATCCAGACGGCGCGTGCGCGGCTCGACGAGCAGTGCAAGCCGGTGGGCGTATTCCTGCTGTGCGGCAGCTCGGGCGTCGGCAAGACCGAAACCGCGCTCGCGCTTGCCGAAACGCTGTTTGGCGGCGAGCAGAACGTGATCACGGTCAACATGAGCGAGTTCCAGGAAGCGCATACCGTGTCGACGCTCAAGGGCGCGCCTCCCGGCTACGTGGGTTATGGCAAGGGCGGCGTGCTGACCGAGGCGGTGCGGCGCAGGCCTTATAGCGTCGTGCTGCTAGACGAGATCGAAAAGGCGCATCCCGACGTGCACGAGCTCTTCTACCAGGTCTTCGACAAAGGCTCGATGGAAGATGGCGAGGGGCGCCGTATCGATTTCAGGAACACGATCATCCTGCTTACGTCGAATGTGGGCGATGCGCTCATCCAGCGCGCGTGCCGCGAGAGCGCGTCGCTGCCCTCGCCCGAGGAACTCACCGCGGCCTTGCGCGCACCGCTGCTCGACGTGTTTCCCGCGGCCCTGCTCGGCCGTCTCGTCACGGTGCCGTATTACCCGCTCAGCGACGAGATGATCGGGCGCATCGTGCGGCTGCAGCTCGAGCGCATCGCGCGGCGCGTGGTCGAGCACCATCACGTGTCTTTCAAGTACGACGAGGCCGCGGTCGAGCTGATCGTCGCGCGCTGCAACGATGTGGAAGCGGGCGGACGCGCGATCGGCGCGCTCCTTACCAACACCGTGCTGCCGCGCATCTCGACCGAGCTCCTCAGCCGCATCGCGAACGGCGCGCCGCTCACGCACATCGGGCTGGCCGTGAGCGACGGCGACTTCGACTACAGCTTCGAATGAACGCACCCACGACCCTGTCACTCGCTGCGCACGGGTTTTTCCAGCCTTGCGCGCCAGGCGGGTTTTTCAAGGAAGCACGACCGATGCTCACGCTCACCGTCACCGCCTGCTGCGGGCAGCCGCTCGCCGAACCGCTTAGCGCCTCGTTCGATGACGAAGGTGGCACCATCGGCCGTGCCGAGACCAGCCGGCTCGTGCTGGCCGATCCCGAGCGGCTCGTATCGCGCGTGCATGCGCGCGTCGAGCGCCGCGGGGGCTGCTGGCAGCTCGCGCAGCACGGCGCAAATCCCGTGCTGGTGAACGGCCGCCCGGTCGCGGCCGGAGACGAGGTCGCGCTTGAGCACGGCGATGCCGTGCAGATAGGCGCTTACGACATCATGGTGCGCATCGACTCAGCGGCGCAGGCCTGCTCCGCGTCGTCTTGTGAGTCGTCTCATGCCCAGTTCGCCGACGCGGACAGCAGCTTCGACATACCCGGCCACACCGAGACGGATCCACTGCGCTTTTTCATGCCGGCACACGTGGCCCGGCGCGCAGCGAAGCCCGCTGCGTCACCACTCGCCGAACCGGTGTCCGCGCCCAACACACACCAGGGCGACAACCCGCTGGAGAGCCTCTTGCGCGCGACGCAGGACGTGCCGCCCCGCGCCCTGCCGGAAAGCGGGCTTGGCATCGAGAGCGCGTTCATCACGCCCGAGTTAACGACGCCGCGCGCGAGCGTGGCCAAACCGGCACGCGACGAGGCGCCGGTTGCTCAGGTCAACGTGGACGCGGACGTGAACAGGGACGTGAGCGCGCTGTCGCTGCGCGCCGCTTTCGCACACGGCGCGGGCATCGATGACGCGGACCTTGCGGAATTCACCCCCGAGTTCGCCGAACGGCTCGGCGCGCTCCTGCGCGAAGCCTTGCAGGGCACGGTCGATCTGCTCATCGCGCGTCAGGCGGTCAAACAGATGCTGCACGCGCGACTCACCCTGATCGAGCCGCGCGACAACAATCCCCTCAAGCATGCAGCCAATGCCGATGCAGCGCTGCGCAGCGTGCTCGGCGTACCGCGGCGCGGCTATCTGGGCGGCAGCGCCGCCTTGCGCGATGCCTGCAACGATTTGCGAGCGCATCAGTTTGGCTTTCTGGCGGGCTTGCGCGGCGCTATCGGCGGAATGTTCGAACGCTTCTCGCCGCAACGCATCGATGCGCTGCTGCCACCGCCCTCGAATGCGCAGAACCTTCTGCCGGTCCTGCGCGACGCGCAACGGTGGCGCAGCTTCGCGGCGCTCTATGCGCGTCTCGTAGGTGAATCGGAAGAAGATTTTTTCACGCTGTTCGGTGCGGCATTTCGTTCGGCATACGAGGAATCCGCCGAGCAGCATAAACATCAAGATTAGAGGAACCCGATGCGTTTCGATCTTGCCAGCATCACGGATCGCGGCGGACGCCGGAGCAACGAAGACCGGCTCGCGCTTATCCGGCACACACGGCTGCTGGCGGGCGTCGTCGCCGATGGCGCCGGCGGCCACGGCGGCGGAGACGTCGCGGCGCAACTCACCGTCGACACCGTTTGCGCGGTGCTCGGTCAATGCGCGATGCACACCGCCATCAGCACCGCGCAACTGGCCGATGCGCTATTCGCCGCGAATCGCGCCATCGTGCAGGCCCAGGCAGCCGGTGGCGTCCTAGCGCACATGCGCTCGACCGCCGCAGTCCTCGCCATTGATCCGCTCACCGCGAGCGCCGCCTGGGCGCATTGCGGCGACACGCGCATCTACTGTTTTCGCCAGGGGCGCACGGCGCTGCAGACCGTCGATCACAGCATGGTGCAGAACCTGGTCGATGCGCGTCTGCTCGCCTCGCACGAAATGCGCGGCCATCCGATGCGCAGCCTCCTGCTCGCCGCGCTCGGCACGACCGATGCGCTGGAAGTGGAGGCGGCGACCTCGCCCTTCGCGATCGCGGATGGCGACACGTTCCTCGTCTGCAGCGACGGGCTGTGGGAACACATAGACGAAGCCGAGATGATCGAGTCGATCGGCGAGGCCAACGACGCCAATGGCTGGCTTGCGGCGCTCGCCACGCGCGTGCGGCGTGTCGCGCCGCCGCAGGCAGACAACCTCAGCGCGGTTGCCGTGTGGGCGGGCGCGCCGAGAGAGGTGACGATCCTGGCCTTGAAGCCGGACGACCCGGCCGCGGCCCAGACTCGCGGTGTGAGGATCACTTCATAAATCGCTTCATAGATCACGTGATAAAAAAAGCCCCGCCGGCGTGGCGGGGCCTGCGAAGCCGTGCGCTCGCGCACAGCCTTTCCTAGCCTTTCACTTCCGGCAAGCGTGATACGAGCCGCAGCGACACGCCCAGCTTTTCCAGTTGATAATGCGGCCGCAACCAGAACGTCGCGCGGTAATACCCCGGCTTGCCCTCCTCTTCCTGCACCTCGACCTTGGCGGCCGCCAGCGGCTTCTGCGACTTGGTGATGACCGTCGAATTGGCCGGATCGCCGTCGACGTAATCGCTGATCCAGCCGTTCAGGAATTTCTCCATGTCCTCGCGTTCCTTGAACGAGCCGATCTGCTCGCGGCACAGATGCTTGAGGTAGTGCGCGAACCGGCTGCATGCGAACACGTAGGGAAGCCGCGCCGACAACTCGGCGTTCTCGTTGGCGAAGGAACGATTGTATTTGGCCGGCTTCTGCAAGGTCTGCCCGCCCATGAACACCGCTTCGTCGCTGTGCTTGCGATGGATCAGCGGCAGCAAGCCGTTGTTGGACAGTTCGAACTCGCGGCGCTCGGAAATGGCGATTTCCGTCGGGCACTTCGAGTCCACGCCGCCATCGTCGGTCGGGAATGCGTGGAGCGGCAGGTTCGGCACGCTGCCACCGCTTTCAGCGCCGCGGATGCGCGTGCACCAGCCATACAGCTTGAACGACCGGTTGATGTTCACCGCCATTGCATAGGCGGCATTGGCCCAGGCGTAGCGTTCGTGGTTGGTGCCGTCGACGTCTTCCTCGAAATCGAACGCGCTCACCGGATCGGTATTCGCCCCGTAAGGCAGGCGCGCGAGAAAGCGCGGCATGGTGAGCGCGAGATAGCGCGAATCGTCGGAATCGCGCAATGAGCGCCAGGGCGCGTAGTCGTCGGTCACGAAGATCTTGCTGACATCGCGCTTGTTGTCGAGTTCCTGCCACGAATCGAGACCGAGCAGCGACGGCGCCACGGCGGCCACGAACGGCGCATGCGCGGCCGCGGCCGTCTTGGCGATCTCGCCCAGCAGCTTGACGTCCTGCGGATGATGATCGAAGTAATAGTCGCCGATGATCGCACCATACGGCTCGCCGCCCAGCACGCCGAACTCGTGCTCGTACACGCGCTTGAAGAACGGCGTCTGATCCCACCCCGCGCCCATGGCGCCGCGCAGCATGTCGCCCAGCTCCTGCTTCTTGATGTTCAGCACGCGGATCTTGAGCTTGGTGTCGGTCTCGGTGTTGCGCACGAGGTAGTCGAGTCCGCGCCAGGCGCCTTCCAGCCGTTGGAAATCCGGGTGATGCAGGATCAGGTTGACCTGCCGGGTCAGCTTCTCGTCGATTGCCGCGATCATCGCATCGATGGTGCGCAGCGTGTCGTCGGAGACAAGCGAATCCTCCTGCAGCGCCTGCTGCGCGAGTGTCTGAAGGGCGCTTTGCACGGCGCGTTCGGCCTCATCGGTGCGGGGCCGGAATTCCTTCTGCAGCATGTTGTAGAAGAGGTCGAATTTGGCGTCAGCCGCCTCGGGCGCGAGCGCCGCGGTCTCAAGATTGGTGATGGTGTCGGGCATGGCAAAGTCCTCGCTGGCGAGTCATGAAGATCGTTGAGGGTTGGTCATTGATCGTTGGGAGAAGCTGCGCCCGGATTCGCTGGGTCCGCGGCGTCGTCATCGGATGCACCCGGCATGGCCGCGTCGTTCCGGCCGGCGGCCAGCAGCCTGAGATAATCTGGATTCCTCAACGCTTCGGTGAGCGCCTTCTCCGCCCCGCCCCTGCCGTCGAGCATCAGCTTGAGGCGGTCGAGTTGCATGCGGACCTTCAGGTACTCGTTCAGTTCGGGCACGTTGCGCGCGATCGCGCCCGGGCCGAAATCATCCATCGACGTGAAGGTGAGCGCGACCTGCAGATTGTCCTCGTCGGTCAGGGTGTTCTTCACGGTGAAGGCGACGGACGGTTTCATGGCTGCCAGACGTCCCGCGAAGGTGTCGATGTCGTATTCCAGGAAGTCACGATCGTTGACGGGCGGTACGGTGTCGGTCGTCTTGCCGCTCAGGTCGGACAGCACGGCCATGACGAACGGAAGTTCCTTGCGTTTCTCCGCGCCGCCTTCCTCAACATCCATTTCGATCTGCACGCGCGGCTCGCGGTTGCGGCTGATCCATTTCTGTCCACTATCCATGATTTGCATCCTCCAAAAAGACGACAGTCAAGGGACTGTCGACAAGACGATTCACATCGCGCGTATTGAAAAAAACCTGGACTTCGGCGACATCAATTGCGCTCGGCGCCGACACCGGCGATGGCGCGAACCTGTTGCAGCGCGTCC
Organism: Burkholderia sp. S171; assembly: GCF_009766085.1. Taxonomy (GTDB): domain Bacteria; phylum Pseudomonadota; class Gammaproteobacteria; order Burkholderiales; family Burkholderiaceae; genus Caballeronia. The sequence goes on from NZ_LMUF01000038.1 coordinate 224,222, forward strand.
GGCACGAGTTCGCGCATCACGCCCAGAAAATCCATGCCGAGCAACGCGCTCGCGCGACGGATCAAGAGCGGCGCGGGATGCGCCGGCTCGGACTGCTCCAGAAAGGCGCTCACCGCGTCGAGCCAGGCGATGGCGTCGGCGCGGGAATTGAGCTTGCCGGTGGCCGGATGCGCACCGCGTGGCGCGGCTGGCAAGGCTGGCGTGCGCTCGCGGTTGCTCCCGTTCGCCTCCGGTGGTGACATGGCGGCGCCGAGTGCTTCGGTTGCCGTGGCGGCGGCTTTTTCGGCCTGGCGCGCGAAGGCATTGCCGACGGCCTGCGCAAGCGCCTCGGCAGTCTGCGCGAGCTGCTCGAAGCGCGGCGCCGACGGCTCGACGCAGCGCTCGTGCAATGCGTCCTCCAGCGCGGACACCGCGCCGGGCAGGCGCAGCGCGACCTCCAATCCTGCACGCTGATCGCGCACGGCGGTGTCGAGCTGCTTGTGATACTGATTGAGCGCCGGGGCGGGCAGCTCGTCGCGCTCCGCCCGCTCGATTTCACGCACCGTCGGAACCGGGCTGCGCATTTGCACGAGCGGCAGGTCGCGCAGCGCGCGCAGGAAGGCGGGGCCGCGTAGCGTAGTCAGCACGTTGCAACGCCACGACGCGTCGAATTCGCCGGGCGCATTCGTGATCGCTTTCAGCTCGGGGTGCAGCGTGTCCCAGAAGCGCACCACCAGTTCGTGCAGCAGATGCAAGCCCGCTTCGCAGCCGGCGAGGCCGTTGAGCGCGACAGCCGCCTGAATGTAGATGAGCGCCACGCGCAGGTCTTTCGAGCGCATCAACAGGTTTTCAGCGCGAGCCTGAATGTCGATCCAGTTCGGCGGCACCGCCGGCTTCACGTCGTTGCCGATGCTCTTCTCGGGGCTGCCTAAAACGTCGATTTCGAGCGCCAGGAACTCACGGTCATTTTCGAGGTTCGGGCCGCCCGGCGCCGCGCCGGGCACGGGCTCGAGCATCGGCTCGAGCGTTTCGTACAGTAACGTGCCGGCGTGTCCGTTGATCGATTCGGATTCCTGCATGTCGATGCCTCGTGTGTAGGTCATGGTGCCGTCCTCAGAAATCGCCGCAGCCGTGTGGCCGGTTGACGATGATGCAATTGTTCAGATTGGGCTGCGAGCGCACGCGCCGCCATTCGACGGCGAGCGTATCGGGCGCGGTATCCGCGGGCAGGTTCGACGCCAGCGGCTGATTCGAGCCCATGCACACCGACGTGCCGCCGCGCGACATCACGCCTGCGAGGTTGTTGTCGTAGAGGAACGAATGCTGTGCGTCAGTGAAGAAGGATTGCAGGCCGGTTTGGGTGAATAAGGTTCCGGGGGCGTTTTGTTGGTTGGTGATGGGATCGCCATTCGGGTCTTGGGCCGTACTGGTGCCGCCGATAGGTCCGTTATTGCCGTTGCCCGAGCCGCCGTTGCCTGGGCCGCCGTTGCCTGAGCCGCCGTTGCCCGGGCCACCGTTACCCGGGCCACCGTTGCCCGGGCCACCGTTACCCGGGCCACCGTTGCCCGGGCCGCCGTTACCTGGGCCGCCGTTACCTGGGCCGCCGTTACCCGGGTCGCCGCCCTCACTCCCCGCGTACAGGAAATGATTAGCCTGCATATCCGGATTACAAGCGCCATACACGCATCCATACACGTTCGGCGTCGTGCCGCCTGGCGACACCGCTCCGCGCGTTTCACCGGTCTGCGTGTCGGCCCAGATTCGCCAGGTCGCGCCGGACGACACGTTGCCCGCACCCGCATTGACGAAGTGGCCACCCGGCCCGTCCATCACAAGATCGAACGCACCGCCCGTTTTCAGGTTCACGATCGTCGCGCCGCTCGCGCCCAGCCGGTCGCCAACGCCATGCAACTGCGCGGAACCACCGCCAAGCCCGATGTTTCCCGTCAGCGCCCGTGCGAACAGCGCACCGTTCACGGTCGAGTTCGACGCGTCGATCACATTCGCCGGCCCGTTCTGCGCCACGCTGCCATACGCCGAGCCCTTGAGCGCGCCGATATTGAACCCATGCGCATTCACGAACGTGACGCTGCCCGCGCCAGACATTGCCAGCGTGTTGACCGAATTCCCCGCGCTGGTCAGCGAAAACGCGCCCGGTCCGCTCAGCAGAAGCGCATTGGCGGTCACCGCGTCCGGCATCGTAACGGCGCCCGCCGAGGCAAGCGCGAGCATCTTGCCCGCCACGTTCACGGCGCCGTAAGCGAGGATGCCCTGACTGCCCGCCCCCGTGTTCTCCAACGTGAGATTGGTGAGAAACGGGCTGGCCGTGTCAACCGTGATGCGCCCGGTGTGAGTCGCACTTCCCACGATCAGCGTGTCTACGCCGGTCATCTGCGCGAGATCGGTGAGGGAAAGTCCGAAGCCGCCCGACGGCTCGCCGATCACGATTGACGTCGCGTTAGCGGCGGCAAGGGCAAAGTTCGCATCGACGCCGCCTGGCATCGCGACGAGATTGCCGGTGCTCGCGAAGCGGTTCTGCGTGCCGCTCGTCCCAAGGTCGAGCGCGCCGCCGTTCGTGCCGCCTTGCGCGCGCAGGATGACGTCGCCCTGCTGGCCGGCGCCGCCGATCGTCGACCCGCGCGCGACAATGCCCGCACCCGCGCCCGTCCCCTGCCCGGACAGCGCGACATAGGCTTGCGGTCCGCCCGAGGTGGACATCGACGCCTGGTTGAGCGAGACACCGTTGACGCTGCCGGTCTCTTTGAGAGGCAAGCCCAGCCCGCGCACGTCGATCGCGCCGCCCTGCGTGCTCACCGACACGTTCTGCAACGAGACGCCAGACTGAGACGAAAGTGCCGCGAGCTCGGCAATCTCCGCCACTGGCGGCGCATACACCTTGCTGCCGTACAGTGAGATCGAGCCGGAGCCGCTTGTCAGCTTGCTCGAGGAAACAAGCGTCGCGGACGGGTCATCGAGATTGGGTGGATACGACTCGATCGACAAGCCGCCACCTGTTGCGGTGAGGCCGATCGAGCCGCTGGAGGTGGTGATGCTGCTGTCGTTCATGGCGATGCTGGTGCCGGTCATGGTGACCGCGCCGCTGGTCGCCAGCCCGTTCAGGACCCGCGTGTCGATGCTCACGCCGTTCATTCCGATGACCGGCGCCTGCACGCTGAAGTCCCCGCCGTTCGTGACGAAATTCGCGGCGTCGAGCGTCACGCTGTGGGACGGCGTGGCCGGATTGTGATAGTCCGTCTGCATCGATACTCCGAGCGCGCCAGCATTGGGCGCGGCGCTCACCGAGGTCGCGCCTTCGTTCGATACTTCAATATTTCCATAGGATTGCAGCGCGAATTGCACGTTGCTCGGTGCGCCTTGCGCGCTCTTGAGGATCGAGGCATCGAGGTAGATCGTGCCGGCCGGCTGCGGCGCGACGGTGGTGTACTGCGGCGCGGCCGCCACCACGGCGCCGCCCGTATAGGAGCGCACCGTCACCGACGTGCCATTGCTGAGCGCGCGGTCGATCGCATCGGCGCTCACCTGGCCCTGCGCGGGAGGCGCTTCGTCCGCCACGATACGCACACCGCCGCTACCCGTTGCCACGAGCGGCGGATTCGCGACGATGTCGATGTCGACCCCCGCCGGATCGATCAGCCATTGCCCCGCGGCGCCATTGACCGCATGCGCGCTGACCTGCGCCTGGCTCACGTCGAGCGTGGGCGACGACGTTTCGACCGTGCCGCCGTTCCCGCCCAGCGCGCCACCCGAGGCCGAGAGCGTGCCGGCAATGGTCGCGGCCGCGCCATCCACGATCACCTCGCCGCCGGCACCCGCCGCCGGCGCTTCGGTGCCCGCCAGCACATATTTGCTGGCAGCGGCCGGCGCGGCGGCGTCGGCGCGCACCCGCGCGCCCGCATCGATCTGCACGCTGCCCGCGCGGGTCAGATCGACGGCCGTGCCCGATTGCAGCGCACTCTCGCCAATTCCACCGATTCGCACGCGCCCGCCGCCCGCGCCTTGCGCGGTGGCCGCCGTGCCGTTCGCATCGACGAGCGCGGTTGAACTCAGGTGCACCGTGCCGCCCGTGACATCGATGTTGCCGCCGCGCGCAGGTACGCCGTTGGCGCCGCCGCTGGCGTCCAGCGTGCCGGTGACCTGCACCATCCCCGAGCCGCCGTCCAGCACGATGCGCCCGCCGCGCGTCGCGACTGACCGCGCGCGCACGATGCCGTCCTGATTCAGCGCCGTCGAGATCAGGTCATCGGCGGTGCGCAGCGTCATCAGCGCCTGACCGCCGTCGGCCACGATCATGCCCTGGTTCTCGATAGCCGCGCGCAAGGCGTTGCCGTTGACAACGATCTTGGTGAGATCGTCGGCGGCGAAATCCAGCGTTACGTTACGCCCCGCCAAGAGCGCCGCCGTGCCCGCATTGGCGCTGACGACGCCGTCGGTGCCGTTGATGACGTTGCCGCCGATCAAGGCGACGGTGCGCGTCGCAGACGGCGTGTTCTGCGGCGTGGTGGCAATGAGATTGCCGTGATTCTCGACGGTGCCCGCAACCCCATCGCCGTTCATGTTGAACCCGAAGTTGTTGCTTGTGAGCGTCTTGCGGTCGAGCGGCAAGGTCGACAGCACCAGCGCGCCCGCCGTCATGGTCGCGCCGTTGAACACGGTGATGCCGGCCGGATTGATCACGAACACGCGCCCGTTCGCCGTCAGCGCGCCCGCGATCCGCGTGGGTGCGCTCGTGACCACCTGGCTGACCAGCGTCGAGTTCGTCGTTGGCTGCTTGACGACCACGCTTGCCTGCGAGCCGATATCGAAGCTCGTCCAGTTGCTGACCACTGTCGGCGCGCTCTGGTTGATGGTGAGGGTGCGCGGGTCTTTGCCCGTCGTTACGCTGATGCCTGGATTGGTGCCGCATTGCACCGGCAGCGCGTTGGCCGCGGGCGCAGGCAGGGGCGCGGGCACCGGTGGCGCGGCTTGCGCCTGCGCCTGAAAGAGCATCCACGCGGCGACGGCCAGCGTGCTCAGGGCGAGCTGTGTCTTCATCGAAATCTCCCGCCGCGCGCGCGGCATGACATCGGTTGCGGCCACGGTCTGCGCGGTCCGCGCGGTCTCTTCTCTTTAGAACGATTTGGTCAACTGCAAATAGAAACGCGGCACCTTGTCATCGCCGGTGCTGTCCTTCGTGCCGGTGCGCCAGGCGAGCGTGGCGTTGGCCGACACGCCCCACGGGCCGCTCCAGAAAGCGCCCATGCCAACGCCGCCGCGCGTCACGCGGTTATCCGGTGCGCCGCCGACCGGACGCGCGTTGTACCAGCCAATGCCGAAGTCGTAGAACGCCGAGAGCGTGAGGCTCGGCATCACGGCAAAACGCAGCTCGGCGGTGGCAATGAGCGCGTCGTCCACGACTGCTTCCGATGGCGAATAGGCGCGCACGGCGCGCGGTCCGCCGAGCGCCACGCGCGACGAGTTGTCAAGATTGCGGCCCGCCCATTGCCCCGAGACCCCGGTGAACACGCTCAGCCGGTTGGCGATGGCGTTGAGCCGGTTGGCGAACATCGTCGCGCGCAGGCTCGCGCCCTGCGTGTCGCGCCCGAACGGTCCCTGGTCGAAGGTGCGTTGCGGGTCCGAATCGATGTGAAGACTCGCTGCCGTCAGCTGGATCTCGGCGCTCGTGAAGCCGCCGCCGAAAAGCGCGTCGCGGCCTTCGTAGGTAAGCGCGCCGTTCGCGGCCCAGAGCGTCTGGCGGCTGTCCTGTCCGATCACGCCGATCCTGTCGACCAGGTGCCGGTACTCCACCGAGCCGCGCAGCAGCAGGTTGTGCTGGCGCGAGCGCACGAGCGGTTGCGACGCCGAGAAGGTCAGGATGTCGGCGTCGCCGGTTGCATCGAGTGCGGAGTACTGCTTGCCGAGGTAGTAGTACAGATGCGACGCCGCCACGCCGATGCGCGTGCCGTTCGCTCCGAGCGGCATGTCGTAGCCGACCCGCCCGTAGGCGGTATCGAAGCGTTCAGCGGCGAGCAGGTTGACGTCGAGGTTGTCGCCGATCATGAATGGCGAGTTCAGCCGCGCCACTGCGCCGATGCGTACCCGCCCCGCGCTCGACGTCCCGTAGTCGTCGCCGGTCAGCGCGAACTGCCACGGCCGCGCGGCTTCCACGTTGACGGTCAGGTCGACCGTGCCGGGCGCCTCGCCCGCCTCCAGCGACGAAGAGACGCGCACGCCCGGCAAGTCCGACAGCAGCAGCATGGCGCGCTCGATCGCGTGTTCCTGGAGCGGCGCGCCGGGCGTGATCGCCGCGAGCCGGGCGCGCACGGCGCTCTCGCGAATGCGCGCGGCGGGCGCCAGATTGATTTGCACGTGACCGATGCGGCCTTCGAGTACCGTGACCTGCACGTTGCCGTCGGTGACGTCCTGTGGCGGCACGACGGCTTGCGCAAGCAGATAACCGCGCTCGCGATACGACTGCGTGATGCGCGCGGCAACCGCCTGCAGATCGTCTAACGTCACCTGCTTGCCGATCCACGGTGACGCGAGCGGCAGCAGGTCGGCGGCGGACACGCTGTCGTTGCCCGCGAAGGTGATGCTTCGCAGTTCGAATGACTGGCCCGGCGCGCCTGGAGTGACTGCCTGCGCGGATGATCCGGGCTGGGCGGGCTGGGCCGGTCTGACGGCGGGCAGGCTCGCGTCGCCGTTGTCGGGGCTCGTCGCGCCAGGGTTCGGATTGGGCTGTGCTTGCTGGAGCAGCGTGCCGGCGTCGGGCGCACGTGGCAGGCCGCCCGGCAGCGCGGGCAGCGCGGGTAAATTCACGCCGGGCGGCGGCGTCTGCGCCTGCGCCTCGGTCTGAGCGAGCGGACTCATGCCGGCGGCGACCATCATGCCCGCCGCGAGCCGAAGCGCCGCGACCGGGCACGACGCGCGCCGCGCCGGTTGCTGCCCGCGTGCGCCGGCGGCCGGCGTGTCGCCGCATTCCGGTTTCACGACAATTACAATTGCCGCGGCTCCGCGGCGCCGTGCGCCATGCATCGCGCAAGCGGCGGCCCGCGCAAAAGGATTGGATTTTGGGGATGATTGCATCGTGTCACCGGGCGACCGTAAGCCGCCAGCCTCCCGTCAGGTCGAACGGCGCCCAGTAATACGGGCTTGCGAAGCGAGGATCGGCGAGCACGGCGAGCTGTGCATCGCGCATCGCGTCGATTGCTTCGTGGCCCGCGGTGAGCGAGCGATAGAACGTGCTCATGGTGAGTGCGCTCGCTTCGTCGTCGACCATCCACATCGAGACGATCACGCTCGATGCACCCGCATAGAAGAACGCGCGGGTCAGGCCCTCGATCTCGTTGCCAAGGCCAAGACGCCCGAGCGCCGTATCGCAGGCGGACAGCGTGACGAGACCGACGTCGTCGAGCCGCAGCTTGTAGATGTCGCGCGCACTGAGCTTGTCCGGTCCGATGGGCGGATGCTCCGGCGGCGCAAGCTTGATGTTCGAGTAAAGCGGATCGACAGAATCCGCCTCCGCGTGGGCGGCGACATGCAGCACACGGCCGTTGGGCGCGCTGTCGTAGAAGTGGGCGCGCGTGGCGTCGTCGCGCAGCCACGCGGTGCTCTGGCTGAAATAGGGCGTGATGACCCGCACTTCCCGCTCGGCGGCCGGCAGATCCCATCTGTCGGAAAAATGCGGATTGCCGAACGCGACGAGGTGGCTGCCAAGCGTGCGCTCCCGTGTGACGAGCTGCACCGCGACGCTCGCGGAAGGCGCGAGCGCAAGCGCGTGACGCTGGATCAGATAGCCTTGGTCATTGCGCAGCGCCTGGAACGGCATGTAGTACAGCACACCGTGCGGCACGAGGATGAGCCGGTCGTGCTCGCGCAGCCCGAGCGGCTCGATCAGCAGCTTGTCGAGCCGCGCGCCATACGCCCGTGCGATCGCCTGCTGGTCGAGGATCGCAGCCCGGAACGCGTCCACCGCGCTGCCCAGGTCGCGCCGCTCGATCGGCAGCACATGCGTGGTGAGCCCGTCGCGGCGCACGACGAACGCGATCATGCGGTGCGGCAACGCGTGGTATTCAACCATCGTTTCGTCGTCGCGCAGCGTGTTGCGCACCTGGGCGAGCGTGAGCGCGTCGCCGTTGAGCTGGCGCGGGTTCACTCCGGCGTCCACGCGGCTGCGCACCGTGTCGAGCAACGCGCGCGCCCGGCTCTGCTCCGAGAGCGCCCACGCATGTTCGTCATCCTGATCATCCATGGCAAGGCCGATCGCCAGATCGAACACACCCTGCACGTCTGCGAACAGGCCGGTCTTGAACTCGTCGCTGCGAAAGCGCGCGCGCATGGCTTCCGAATCCGCGATCGCAGCGGCGAGCGCGGCGCGGGCCTGCCTGGCGTCGCCGAGCGCGAGCCACGCGCGGGCCATGCCTTCGTGCGCCCAGAGATCGTCGTAGTCCGCGTCCTCGGCATGCTCCGCGCCTGGCTTCACCAGGCTGGCGGAGAACACATCGAGCGCCTTTTGCGGCTCGTGTTCGGCGAGCAGCAGATTGCCTTCGATACGACGAAAGAACGGTTCGAGCGATGGCGCCGGCGCCCCGCCCGATGCGGCAAGATTGGCGCGCGCGCCGGTGGTGTCGCCCGCTGCAATCTGGGCGCTTGCAAGCGAGGCCAGCACGAGCGGCCGGTAGCGCGGCGAGGCCGTCTCGAGCGCCGCGCGATACGCATCGATCGCCGCGTTTGCGTCGCCCTCGCGCAGCACGACGTCGCCGAGCACCTTATGCGCCGGCGCATAGACCTGCGCCGGATCTTTCGGCTTGCCATCGAGCGCCTTTTGCGCGTAGACCCGCGCATCGCGCAGATCGCCGGCGTAGCTGTAGGCAATCGACAGATCGCGAAAGGCAAGCGCCTGCAGGTTCCCGTTATCGGATTGTTGCGCGAGCACCAGAATGCGCGACGCCGCCTCGATGCTCAGCCTGAAATCGCCACGCTCGGCCGCCGCCACCGCCATGCTGCAGTAAGCGTAGCCGTCGAGCTTCACACGATCGCGGGTGAGCAGCAGCCGGCCGTCGGCGGTCAGCGCGCGCACGCTTTCCGTATCGCTCTGGCGGGCTTGCTCGATGCGATCGGATGCCGCCGGTGCAGCGGGCGCGGCGGGCGCGGCGGGCACAGGGGGCGTTTGGGCGGCGGCGCAGTTCCACGATGCGGCAGCGCCCAGCAGGCTCAGTGCGCTGAATGCGCTCATCAGCCCGCTTTTTAGCCCACTCATTAGCCGACTCTCCAGCGCTTTCGCGCGCCGGCGCCGCAAGTCGGGAATGACAGCGCGGCCGCTGCCACCGGGATGTTCGAAGCACGCTTTGGTCTTCACCGTGTTCTCCGCTCACTCGTCCAGGGGAAACGCCGGTGATTGCATCCGGCGTCGAGACTACTGCGGCAAGACGAATCGTTCGGGGCGCTTTTAAAACGAAGTGCGCGCACTTCGTTTAACCGAAGCGCGCGGCAAGCGTTCGCGCGTCTTGCGTCGACTCAGCGGGGGACCGAGATGGCGATATCTTTTTTAAAAGACGCGCGCGGCGCGGCGCTTTCAAGGCCGCGAGGCGAGTCTCGTCTCGCGTCACGGGTTGCGACGCGGATGCTCATGCCCCTGTTCGCGCTCATGCTCGTGCTCACGGTTTTACCCGGCTGCAAGTCCGCCGACTCGCGGCCGACCGTGCTCAAGCTGACGCTTTCCGCATCGGCAACCATGAATCGCGACGCAAGCGGACGGCCCTCGCCCGTCGCGGTGCGCATCTACGAGCTGAAATCGTCCGGCACCATCGATACCGTCGACTTCTTCACGCTGCAGGCGAAAGATCAGGCCACGCTCGGCACCGACCTCAACACCCGACGCGACTACATGCTGCGTCCCGGCGATGTGCTCAAGCTTGAACAGACCTTGCAACCCGACACGCGTTACGTGGCGCTTGTCGCCGCTTATCGGGACATCGAGCGCTCGCGCTGGCGCGCGGTGCATCCGGTGGCGCTGCACAAGACGACCGCGTTCGGACTGCGCATCGACGATCTCGACGTGACCATCGGGCCGCCATGACGCGAACTGGCGGTGCGTTTCGATCCAGATCGAGCCGGACGGACGATGTTGTTGCAAACCCGCGCCGCTCTTTCGTTTACCGCATGAATTTAGCGATTGAATTTAGCGATTTAGCCGCGCGTCGCGCGGCAGCACCCGCGGTGCACAAAGCAACGAGCCGCAATCCAGACAAGGCAAGGAGGCGTACTCATGACCTGGCACCAACGCGTCATCTGGTCCGAAGGGCTGTTTCTCCAGCCGCATCACCTTCAGCAGCAGGATCGCTTTATCGAGCATCAGTTGCGCTCGCATGCCCGCGCGTCCGAGGCGTGGATGTGGGGCACCCTGTCGCTCGCGCTCGATCCGCTCGCGCTGGAGCTCGGCAAGATCGCGCTGGTCGCCGCCGAAGGACACCTGCCCGACGGCACGCATTTCTCTTTTCCCGACGATGCACCCGCCCCCACGCCGCTCGATATTCCGCCGGATACGCGTGGCGAAACCGTGCTGCTGGGCGTGCCGATGGCGCGTCCGGGCGCGAAGGAATTCGACATCGGCCAGCGCCTGGCCGATGCGCCGGAAATCACATTCGGCGCGATCGACGGGAATGGCTACGCGAACGGCCAGCCGCACGGCCTGCGCTATTGCATGAGCGAAGCGGAAGTGACCGACAACGTCGCGGGTTCGAACCAGGTCGCCCAGATGCAGACCGCGGCGCCGAACCTGCGTCTCATGCTCGAACGCGATGCCACCGCCGCCTACGCCACGATCGGCGTGGCGCGCGTGCTCGAGCGCGGCGCCGACGGACGCGTGACGCTTGATCCGGGCTTCATTCCGCCGTCGCTCGATGTCGGCCGGCAAGCCGCGCTCGCGGGATGGCTGCGCGAACTGTGCGCGCTGTTGCGGGCGCAAGGCAATCTGCTCGCGCTGCGCTTTACGGAGGCGCGCGGCGGCGGTGTCGCGGAGATCGTCGACGTCATGTTGCTGATGCTCGTGAATCGGCACGAAGCACGTGCCGAGCATCTGCAGGAGATGCCGGTCCTGCATCCCGAGCAGCTTTTCGAAGCGATGCGCGAGCTGGCCGGGGAACTCGCCACCTTTGAATCCCAGCGCCGCCCGGCGAAGCGTGTGGCGTATCGTCACGACGCGCTTGCGGACTGCTTCGGCATGCTGATGAATATGATCCGCGGTGCATCCGCCTGGCGCATCCAGCGCGCGGCGCAGCCCATCGAGATTGTCGAGACCGCGCCGGGCCAGCGTCAGGCGACCCTGCACGACCCCGAGCTGCTCAAGCGCGCGCGCATTGTGTTCGCCGCGCGGGCGCAAATGTCCTCCGAAGCCCTGCGCGTGCGTTTTGCGGCACAGGCGAAGGTCGCGCCCTCGCAGCGGATCCAGGAGATCGTCACGCTTGCGTTGCCGGGCATCACGCTGCGGGCGTTGTCAACGGTGCCGCCGCAGATTCCTGTGCACGCCGGTTTCGACTATTTCGAACTGGAACCGGGTGGCGATCTGTGGCGGCAGCTCCAGGAAAGCGGTCAGCTCGCCATGCGGGTGCTCGGCGACTTTCCCGCTCTGGAAGTCGAATGCTGGGCGGTGCGGCTCTGAGCGCCGCTTTCTGTCAGTCAGGATTCCCCTATAAAGGCTTTCCATGATGCACGATGAAAATTTCATCGCTCCGGCCCATCCTGAGCACACCATCGTCAAGCCGAATCCGTCGAGCCGGCTCCACGCGGGCACGCGGCCTTCACCGGAAACACTCGCGGCGAACGGCGGCGCGGGCGGGAGCAAGCCACCGTGCGCCTCCGGTGTCGCCGATTTCTCGCACGACCCGCACGACCACTTCAATGATTTCGACGGTATCGGCCGACGCGAACCGGCCTTCACCGCAGGTCTCGACTTCGATGAGCTGTTCCGCTCGGGCGGCGCGCTCAATCCGCTCGTGCAGGCCTGCGCGCCGCTCATGCAGGCCGCCGCGCAACTGCGCCTGTGCACGCGCTGCCCCGATCCCGCCGCGCTCAGGGACACGCTCGCGCGCGCGGTGCGCCGTTTCGAGAGCGAAGCGCGTGCGCGCGGCATCACGCACGAAGCGGTGCTGGCGGCACGCTACATCGTCTGCACGCTGATCGATGAATCGGCATGCAGCACGCCGTGGGGCGCGACCGCGTGGCCGCAATACAGTCTGCTCGTGATGTTCCACAACGAGGCGCGCGGCGGCAGCAAGGTGTTCCAGTTGCTCACCTGTTTTGCGGAAGATCCGGCGCGCCATATCGACCTGCTCGAACTCGTCGCGCTCACGCTTGCGCTCGGTTTCGAGGGCCAGTACCGGGTACACGCGAACGGCCAGCACGCCCTGGATGCGCTGCGCCGCCGTCTCTCCGACCTGATCCGCAAGCAGCGCGGCGTGCCGCATGCCGAGCTTGCGCCGCATTGGCGGCCGGCAAGCGCGCCGCCGCGCCGCGTCAGCGACGTGGTGCCGTCGTGGCTCGTCGCGGCGGCCATGGCGCTCGCGCTCGCGGCGGTGTTCGTCGGCTTCGATGTATCGATCAACCGCGCGTCGGATCCGGTGTTCGCCCATATCGCCGCCATTCGTTCGCTGAACGCGCCCGGCGAACCCAGTGAACCCGCGACCGGCGCCGCGCCGTTCGCGCACGCGGCGCCCGCCGCCGGCGCCGCGCGCCTGGCCGGCCTGCTCGCGCCGGACATTGCCGCGGGGCACATCAGCATCGCGTCGCGGCCGGGCCGCTCTGTCATCACGCTCGCCGGCGACGCGGACTTCGCGCCCGGCAGCGCCACGCTCGACCCGTCCGCCGAGGCGCTGGTGGGCCGCATCGGCGAGGCGCTCAAGGTGTTGCCCGGCAAGATCCTGGTCGGCGGGCATACCGACAGCATCGCCATCCATTCGGCCCGCTACGCGTCGAACTGGCAGCTCTCGCGCGAGCGCGCGGAACGCGTGCGCGCGGTCATCGTCACGACGCTCGATGCGGCCCGCGTCGAGGCGCAAGGTTTTGGCGCGACCGAACCCGTCACCGGCAACGACACGCCCGCCGGACGCGCCCGCAACCGTCGCGTCGAGATCACGCTGTTCGCGCAGCCGGGCTGAGCGCACCGGCCGGCGCCCGCACCGTTCGCACCGATATCAGGAGAATCACCGTGCTCAAGAAGATCGCATCGATCCTGTTTCATCCGCTGTTGCTGATCGCGCTCGCGCTCGGCATGACCGGCGCGCTGATCTGGTGGATCGGCCCGCTCATCGCGATCGGCGCGCCCGATCCGTACCGTCCGCTGGACAGCGAACGGGCACGAGGCATCACGATCGGCGTGCTTGTGCTGGTGGTGGTGTTGCGCGGGCTCTGGCTGGTCGCGCGCGCGATCTGGCGCAATCATGTGCTGGCGGCCGGACTCGTCGGACGAGCCGCGCACGAAGCGCCGCAGGCGCACGCCGAGCCTGAGCCGGGCGCGGAAGAGATTGTGGAACTGGGGCGGCGTTTCGACCGCGCGGTCGCGGCGCTGCGCGAAGCCCGCGTGAACGCGGCGGGCGGCCGGCCCGGGTGGCGCGACTGGCTTTCGATGTCCGGGCGGCAGTATCTTTACCGGTTGCCGTGGTATGTGCTGATCGGCGCGCCGGGCTCGGGCAAGACCACCGTGCTCGAATACTCGGGCCTGCAGTTTCCGCTTGCTGACACGCTCACTGACAAGCTCGCAGACACGCGCCGTCCGGCGCCGGCCGCGCCGGGGGGCGGCTGGCATGCGAGCCGTATCGACGGAATCGGCGGAACGCGCCATTGCGACTGGTGGTTCACCGACCGCGCCGTGCTGATCGACACCGCCGGCCGCTATACGACGCAGGAAAGCGACCGGCGCGCCGACGCCGCCGCATGGCACGGGTTCCTGTCGCTGCTCAGGCGCACGCGTCCGCGCGAGCCGATCAACGGCGTGCTGCTCGCCGTGAGCGTGGCCGAATTGCTGGAGGCGGACGACGCGCAGCGCGCGCTCACCGCCGCCGCGCTGCGCGCACGCATCCACGAACTGTGCGCGCATTTGCGCACGCGTTTTCCGGTGTACGTGCTCGTCACCAAGGCGGACCTGCTGCCGGGTTTCACCGAGTTCTTCGCCGACCTCGACAGCGACGCCCGCGCGCAGGTGTTCGGCTTCACGCTTCCGCTTGAACACGCCACACCCGCCGCCGCACCTGCGCCGCAGCAAAACCTTGCGGCGCAGGTGCGTCAGGAGCTGGAAGCACTCGACGCTCGCCTGGTCGCGCGCGTGCTGGCGCGTACGGATCAGGAGCCGAATGTTGCGGCGCGCGCCGCGATCATCGGTTTTCCTCAGCAGTTCGCGGCGTTCCGGCCGCTGCTCGAAACCTTCCTCGCCGATGTCTTCATCCAATCCCCGGCGCGCGACGCGGCGTTCATGCGCGGCGTCTATATCACGAGCGGCACGCAGCGAGGCGCACCGATCGACCGCGTGCTCGCCACGCTCAAGGACGCGCTGCGGCTGGAACGCGCCGCGCCACGGCCGCTCAGGACCGCCGCGCGCAGCTTCTTCGTGCGTCGCATGCTGACCGAGGTCGTGTTCGCGGAGCAAGGTCTCGCGGGCAGCAATCTTCAATGGATGCGCCGGCGCCATCTCCTGCGCCTGGCCGGCCTCGCCGCGATGGGACTCGCCGCCGCGCTCGCGGTGAGCCTGTGGAGCGTGAGCTATCTGCGCAACCGCACCTATGTTGCCGCCGTCGACCAGGCCGCGCATACGCTCGGCGCGCAGGCCGCGGCGCTCGGCAACAGCAACGGCAACGTCAGCGACGCCGCGCATCTGACGCGTGCCCTGACGCTGCTTTCGGTCGCGCGCGCGCTCGCCTCGGCGCCGCCCATCGACGCCGCGCATGCGCCGTTGACGATGCAATGGGGCGTATGGCAGGGAGCCAAGCTCGATGACGCGGCTCAAGCGACCTATGCGAGCCTGCTCGACGGCTGGCTGCTGCCGTACCTGTCAGCACGTGCGGAAGTAAACTTGCGCGAGGCCGCGCGCGGCACGTCCGCGCAAGCCTACGACGCGCTGAAGACCTATGTATCGCTCTTCGAGACGCAGCATCAGGACAGCGCGGCGCTGCGCACCTGGCTGCTCGCCGACGCGAACCGCTTGCCCGGCGCGCAGCCGGGCGGTACGGATCGCCAGGCGCTCGGCAAGCACGTCGATGCCCTGTTCGAACACGGCGCTGTCCACTCGAGCCGGCCGTTCGACGCACCCCTCGTCGCGGCGACACGCGCGCGGCTGCTGCGCGTGGCGCTCGA
This sequence comes from Burkholderia sp. S171, assembly GCF_009766085.1. Lineage (GTDB taxonomy): Bacteria > Pseudomonadota > Gammaproteobacteria > Burkholderiales > Burkholderiaceae > Caballeronia. Next base: position 239,540 of record NZ_LMUF01000038.1, read on the forward strand.
CCAGCAGGTGTACGAGCGCATCAGAACCGCCGGCGTGGACAACGGCTGCACGCCGTTCACGATCGCGCGCGCGGGTGGCCCGAATGCGCCGCTGGTCTTCGAGCGCGTGAATGGCGCACCGCTCACCGAGGGCGTGCCGGGCCTATATACCCGGGAGTGTTTTTACGGCCCCTTCCTCGGCGCGATCGACAAATATGCGAAAGACGTGCACGACGAGGCGTCATGGGTGCTCGGACCGGGCGCGTCGGGTCCGGACAGCGCACCCGAGGCACTGAAGACAGGTGTGCGGCGCCTCTATGCGCAGGACTACATCCGCGAGTGGGAGAACTATCTCGGCAGCATTCGCCTCGTACCGGTGCAGGACCTCGCGCAAAGCGCGCAGCGGGCGCGCTTGCTGGCGGCGCCGGACTCGCCGCTGCTCGCTTTCGTGCGTGAGGCGGCGCGCGAAACCGCGCTGTCGGACGCGCCCAAGGGTGCGCCCTCGCTCACCGAGCGGGCCGGCCAGACCTTTCACGCCATCGGCAACACCGTGCAGCAGCACTTGGGGGGAGCGGCGGCATCGGAGGCGTCGGTGGCATCCGCGCCCGGTCCGGAACAAGACGTCGACACTCGTTTCTACCGTCTGCATGCCCTCGTCGATGCGTCCGCGCCCGGCCAACCTGCGCCGATCGTCGCCGCGATGGCGCTGCTCAACGAGGTCTACGTCTATTTGAGCGCGCTCGACGGCGCCATGCAGCAGAAAGTCGCGCCACCCAGCTCGGACGTGCTCGCGCGGCTGGGCGCGCTCGCCGGGCAATTGCCCGAGCCGCTCCGCACGCTACTCATCCAGCTCGGGCAGAGCGGCGCGCAGCGCGCGCAGGAGACGAAGCGCGGCATTGCATCGAACGATCTCAGGTCGCTCACGGCATGGTGCAAGCGGGTCGTCGACGGGCGCTATCCGTTCGATCCGTCCGCGCGCGCCGAGGTGCCGCCGCAGGATTTCGACACGCTCTTCGCGCCCAACGGCAGGCTTGACACGTTCTTCCAGAAGAGCCTTGCCGCCGATGTCGATACCTCGGCGCATCCATGGGCCTACAAGAAGGTCGACGGCAGCGCGAGCGCGGCGAACGCCGCGGGGCTCGCCGATTTCGAGCGCGCCGCGACCATCCGCGCGGTGTTTTTCGCGGCGGGCAGCCCGACATCCGTGCTGTCCCTGAGCTTCAAGCCCGTCGAGATGGACCCGTCGATTCTGCAGTTCACGCTCGACATCGACGGGCAGCTCGTCAGCTACGCGCACGGCCCGCAACTCGCGACTCCCGTGCAGTGGCCCGCCGCGCACGGCGCCTCGCGTGTCAGCGTGCAGCTCACGCCGGCGCCCGGCAGCGATGCCGGCCCGCTCTCCTATGACGGACCCTGGGCGCTCTTTCGCATGCTCGATCGCATGAAGATCGAACCCACCGCGCAGCCGGAGCGTTTTTTCGCGACCTTCGACGTCGAAGGGCGGCAGGTGCGCCTGGAAGTGTCAGCGGCCAGCGTGCAGAGCCCGTTCGGTCTCGCGGAGTTGCGCGCGTTCCGATGCCCGGAGGGACTATGAGTTCGCTCGATCCGGCCGGCGCACCCGAAGCGGGCGAGCCGCGCGCGCCCGGCTGGTACGGCAAGCTGCCCGCGCTCGGCGACTTTGCGTCGCGCCGGCTGCCGGCGCGATTTGTCGCGTCGTGGGACCGCTGGCTCGCGCAGGGTCTGGCGTCGAGCCGGGAGCGCCTCGGCGACGCCTGGCTCGACGCTTATCTGACGAGTCCGGTATGGCGCTTCTTCCTGATGCCGGGCGCGCTCGCATCCGCAGATAAAGACAGCGAGGCGTGCTGGAGCGGTGTGGTCATGCCGTCGGTGGACAGCGTGGGACGCTATTTCCCGCTCACCATCGCCGCGCCGTTCCAGGCCGCGCCCGTGCGCAGCGACGCGCTCGCCGACCTGTGGCGCTGGCTCGGCGAGATCGAACGGATCGCGCTCGCGGTGCTGCGCTTCGATCAGCCGGTGGCATGGCTCGAAGCACAACTGGCGCTGCGTCCGCCACCTGATGGCCGGCCGGCGCACGGCTCGCTGTATCGTGGCGCGCTGCTTGACGAGCTCAGCATCTGGGCAGCGCTCGCACCCGGCGCGGACTCGCGTCCTGACTTGCTCCCTGACTCGGCTCCTGACCTGCTCCCCGGCCCCGCCGCCGCGCATGCGCTGTGGGTGGCGCCCGGCCTGCCGGACGCCGAGCTTTTCGTCGCCATGCTCACGGACGGACGGCCATGAATTCCGATGCTTACGACAAGACGATCATCGTCTCCTCGCCGGGTCGGGGTAACGGCGCACTGCCGCCAGCGAGACCGCCCACGGCGCGCGCGGCCTCGCACCCCGGCAGCTCGGGCAACGCGTTGACGCCCGGCACGCGGCTCGCCGAATTCGAGATCGTTTCGCTGATCGGCGAAGGCGGCTTCGGCATCGTCTATCTCGCGCGTGATATCTCGCTGCATCGCAATGTCGCGATCAAGGAGTACATGCCCGCGATGCTCGCCTCGCGCATCGGCATGACGAACGTCGAAGTGAAATCCGAGCGGCACGCGGACGCGTTCGACATGGGGCTGAAAAGCTTCATCAACGAGGCGCGTCTGCTGGCGCACTTCGACCATCCGTCGCTCGTGAAGGTCTTCCGTTTCTGGGAAGGTCACGGCACGGCCTACATGGCGATGCCCTACTACGAAGGCGCGACCCTGCTCGATACCCTGCGCGCCATGCGCGAGCCGCCCGGCGAAGCGTGGCTGCGCGCCGTGCTCGAACCGCTCGTCGATGCGATCGGCGCGCTTCATCGGGAACATTGCTGGCATCGCGACATCGCCCCGGACAACGTCATGCTGCTTGCTGGCAGCGGCCGGCCCGTGCTGCTCGATTTCGGCTCCGCGCGGCGCGTGATCGGCGACATGACGCAAGCGCTCACCGCTTTCCTGAAGCCGGGTTATGCGCCTATCGAACAGTACGCCGAAGTACCTTCGCTGCGACAAGGGCCGTGGAGCGACGTCTACGCGCTCGGCGCGCTCGGTTATTTCGCCATCCTCGGCAAGACGCCGCCGCCGGCCGTGGCCCGGATCGTCGAGGACGGCTTCGTGCCGCTCGCGCGAGCCGCGCCATCCGGCTATTCGGCCGCGCTCCTCAGAACCTTCGACGAAGCGCTGGTGCTGTGGCCGGCCGAGCGCACGCGCAGTATCGAGGCGTTCGCGGCCAACCTGGACGCGGGAGACGGCGCGGCGCGTGGGGAGCGTGGGGAGCGAAAGCGGCGAGCGGACAAAGCGATGGGAAAAGTAGCGGACACATCGCACGGCATCTCAACGATGCGTCTCCTCGCGCGTCCGCGTACCGCGATTGCGCTGGCGGCCGTGGCGCTCACGGGGGCGTTGCTGGTCGGGCCAAACCCGGTGGAGCGCGGGGGCGCACCGCCCGATACGATCGTCGAGCCGGCCCGATCGAATGCGGCGCCGCTGAGTCCATCGGCACCGGCCGTGCAGCATGAAGCGCATGAAGCGCACGAAGCGCATGAACCGCATGAATCGCACGAACCAGCCGTGCATCAAACGCCGCCGGTTCGCTGGACGCCGCTCGCCGAACTCGAGCGCATAGCGCTGCACGCCGATGCATCGATACGCGTTCGCGCCGACCCGCCGTCCACGCGTGCCATCGCCGATCGGGACCGGCTTCAGCTTACGCTCACGAGTTCGCAGGACGGCTACGTCTATCTCTTTCTCGTCGATGCAAACGGCAAGTACCAGATGCTCTTTCCGAACGAGATCGACCAGGACAACGCAATCGCGGCGGGTCGCCCGCTCGTGTTGCCCAAGCCGCGATGGGCGACCGTCATTGGCGAGCCGTTCGGTGACCTGCACGTCTTCGTGCTGGTGTCGCGCTCGCGGCGCGCGTTCGACACCTCGCTGCTCACACAGGATTCGGTGTTCGGCGTATTCGACCCGGCACGCGCGCCGGCCACGCTGTCGGCCGATTCGGCATCGCCCTATGCGGGGCGGCCGGAGTGTGGCAAGCAAGAGCCGTCCTGTCCCGATGAATACGGTGTCGCGCACTTCAAAATCGACGTCGTCCGCTCGTCCAGATGATCGTGAGCCGCCTTTTTTTCCGCAACGAGGACACGATGAAGACGATGAACTCCCAATCAGGTTCGCAGCCGGTCTTCCGCCTGCCGCTCGCGTGCGCGAGCCTGAGTTTAGGTTTGGCGATGTGCACGGCGCTCGCCGGTTGCGCGATACAGCAGGACGCCACGCGTGTCTCATCCGCAAGCCCCAGTGCATCGCCGTTGCCCGTCGCGGCATCGACCGCATCGACCGCGCCCGCTGCGGCGGGGCCTGCAACACGCGCCATGACCGATGCCGCATCGTCCGCATCGTCAATATCACCCGCTCCGACGCGCTCCGCGGCTGCAGCGCCGCCCGCGCGCGCACGAACCGCCACCCCGGTTGCCACGCAACACGCCGTCTACACGCCGGTCGGTTTCGCCGAGCTGCCGGGCTGGAGCAGCGATCGCCTCGATCAATCGTGGCAGGCGTTCCTGCGCAGTTGCCACGTGCTGGGAAGCCGCCCGGCGTGGGCATCGACTTGCGCGGACGCCGCGAATGTCGATGCCGCCGACGATGCCGCAATCCGCGCATTCTATGAACGGCACTTCGTCGTGTATCGGGTGGAGAGCACGAGAGGCGAACAGGGCGGCCTGCTCACCGGCTACTTCGAGCCGGTCGTGCACGGCAGCCGCAGCTATGGCGGGCGCTTCGTGTACCCGGTGTATGGCGTGCCGCGCGACATGCTTTATCTCGACGCGCACCGCGTACCGCCGAACGCGCTCGGCACGCTGACGGTCGCGCGCATCGTGGGCCGCCAGGTGGTTCCGTTGGCCCAGGTGTCAACCGGCTCGATGTCCGGCGTGTTCGCACTCGATCTCACTGGCGCAGTGCCTGACCTGCGCGACAAGAAAATCCGCATGCGCCTTTCAGGGCGACGAATCGTGCCGTACTACACGCGTGCCGAGATCGAGCAGCGCGGCTTGCAGGCCGATGTCATCGCCTACGTGGAAAATCCGGCGCAGCTCTATACGATCCAGATGCAGGGCTCGGGCAAGATCGTCCTGCAGGACGAGTCGGTCGTGCGCGTCGCTTATGCTGACCAGAACGGACATCCGTTCAGCCCGTCGGTCGTTGCGGCGGGCGCGCGCAGCGTACAACACCTCGTCCTGCGCGGCATGGAAGTCGATGTGGCGGAAGACGACGCGGACGCAAGCGCAACCGCGCCAACCGCTGGCGTTGGAACGCCGGCGAATATGCCGGCGAATATGCAAGCAAGCGCGCCATCGATGGCGACGCGAGAGCCGCTTGCCAGCAGCATGGCGGACGCGCGCGACGCCGCGGCGCCGGGCAGCGCCCCCGTCCTGCTGGCGGGCGCGGTGGAAGAAGACCAGCGCTCCGGCGCCGGCGTGCCCGCCGCGAGTGCGCGCACCGGCGGCCAGTCACGCAGCGTTTACCTGCTCGCAGACCTTCAGCCGGCGGGCGGCGCGGGTTCCACGCGGGCACGCCAGCCGGCATCCGGCGGCCGCACGAACCTGGGCGCGGTGGCGCTGCCCGGCGCTGCGGATTCCGACGGCGATGGCGGCGTCGTGAAGGCCCACCGTGTGAGCGTGCATCGTCCGGCGTCCGGCGCAAGCGCCGCTGCCGAGTTGTCCCCGGCAGCGCCTTTCGCCGCCCCGGCCCGCCTTTTCGCGACCTCCGACCCGAGCTACGTGTTTTTCAAGCCGATTCGCGACAACACCGACGGCCCGCTCGGCGCGCTCGGCGTGCCGCTTTCCGCTGGCCGCTCGATCGCCGTCGATCCGCGCACCACCCCGCTCGGCGCGCCCGTGTACCTGTCCGCGCGCACCGGGGCGACGGGTGGGCTCAAAGGCTTGTTCATCGCGCAGGACACGGGCGGCGCGATCAGCGGCGCGCAGCGCGCAGACCTCTATTCCGGGTCGGGCATGGACGCCGAAAGGGCCGCCAGCACGCTCAAGGCGCCGGCGCGGCTATGGGTGCTGCTGCCGGCGGGCCTGAACCTGGCCTCGCACGGCAGCGGCCTGCGCACCACGCGCGGCGGCGAGTCCGGTGGTAACTCTGGTGGTAACTCCGACTGCCTCGTGGACGACGGTTTCTGCGTCGACTACGACAGTACTCCATGACCCGCGGCGATTCGCGCGCGCCCTCACGAGTGCGCGCGACATCGCCTTCTACGACTTTCGATGTAGACCCTCTGGCCGATTTTGCGGCGCTCCCCGCATCCGTACCTTTGAAACGCCGGCTCACCACAACGGCATGCAATGCCGAAGCCCCGAGCCGTTTCCGTTCGCCAGCGATACGCCGGCAGCGTTTCAGACTCGTCAGGAGAGGCCATGACCGCGCAAACTTCCACCCGGGCGCCATCCGCGTCGCCCGTAGCCGTTGATGCACCCTACGTTGATGCACCCTACGTTCAGCGTGCAGGCGCACGGTTCTCCGGAGCGGCATCATGGACGCGCTGATCCACCGCGAGTCCGCCGCTTTCGTGCTGGATGCGGCCACGCTGATCGACCTCTGGCATCGCCGCACGGCACTGAGCGAGTTGGAGACCTGCCAGATCTACAAGATGGTCTGCCATGCGCTCAGGGCCTACTACCCGTCCGAATTGCGCGGACTGGCGGAAGACAAGGAAGAACTGATTGCCCAGTTCTTTTATTCGCGGGTGCTGCGCATTGACCTGGAACACCGCGCGTCGCATGCCTCCGCGGACAGTGCGCCCTCCACCGCCTACGCGCTGTGCGCGTACTTCCGCCGGTTCCTGATCGATTGCCTGCGCAGCGCGAGCGTGCAGCGCAACGTGTCGATAGAAATGGACGGCGTGCAGGCCGAAGTGGATTCGCGCTGCCATGCGCCGGGCGATCCGGTTGCCGCCACGCTCTCCGAGCATGGCCTGAGCGAAGCGCGCGTGCGCGAGCTCGCCCATGCGTTTGTCGCCGCGCTCGATGCGCCGGACCGCATCATCTTCGCCGGCAGCCTGGGAGCGGCGCAAAATCATCCGGGCGGACTTAAAGCGGTCGCCGACGCCAACGATGTGCCGTCCTATCACTATCGCGCGCGCAAGCTGGGCGTCACCACGAGGAAATCCACCACGCCCGATGAATTCGCGGCCACGCGAATCGGCCGCTGGATCACGGACACGCTCGGCATCGAGATCGCGGCCGAGAATCGCGACGCGATTCTGGTCGTGCTGAACCTGCTCGCGCTGGAAGCGCACGCGTGAACCGGCGGCGGGTGTGCGGGTGTGCGGGCGCCGCCCGCCATCAGCCATCAGCCGTGACGCAAGCTATCGGCCTGCAGGCGCCGTACGATGAGCTGCAGCAGGTGCAGCGCAAATTCGGGTTCCTGATAGTAGAGACGGACAGCATCGGCGGCGGACACGACGCGCATCTCGCACACGGAGCGGCAAACCGCCGTGCAAGTGCGCCGGTGCTCTGGCGAGAACAGCCCAATCTCGCCAAGCACCGTGCCCGCTCCCAGCTCGATGCCGAACTCGCGCAGTTCCACGGTGCCTTTTTCGACGTAAAACAGCGCGCCGCTTGGATCGCCCTTGCGGAACAGGACCTCATTCGCGCGGAAATGCCGCGCGTCCATGTTCGCGAGCAGCCGGCCAATGGGCACATGACCGTTGAGCGCTACGCTCGCCTGGGTGTCGCGCACTTTCGCGATGCGGGCCGCGGCTGCGCTCGCCTCGCCCCGGCTCGATACATTGAGCGCTTTGAAGATGGTCGTGAGGTGGGTCTTGACGGTGGCCTCGGCCACATCCAGTTCACGCGCGATTACCTTGTTCGAGCGGCCGCGGGCAAGCAACGCGAGCACTTCGATCTGTCGCGCAGTGAGATGCAGGTTTCCATTGGATTGCTCGGCTTTGCGCGCCGCGCGCGTATCGTCCGCGTCCGAATCCATCGCGAGCAGCGGTCGAGGCAGATACACGCCGCCCGCAAGCGCGATACGCACCGCCCCGAACAGCACGTCGGCGGATGCGGATTTCTCGACGCAACCCGCCATGCCCGCCACGATCAGTTCTTCGACTTGCTGGCGCCGCGCACGGTCGACCAGCACGATGACCGGTGTGAGCCGCGCATGCTCGCGCGCGGTATCGAGTTCACTGCCCGGCTCGCGCAGGCTGTCGCCGTCGAGCACGATGCAATCGGGCTTGTCCGCCTCGGGCCCGGATCGCTCCAGACTGTTGCGGACCGTCACGTGCGCGTCGGGCACGACGTCGCGCAGCAGGGCCGCGACGCCTTCGAGAAAGAGCCCCGCTGGTCCGGTGAGCAAGATGTTCATGGAATTGCAGGCCTCGGCCGGGTTGATGAGAGGCGCCGGCACATGATCCTTCCAGGGGCCGTCGATTCTCGGACAGGCGCGCGCCACGCCCTCGCGTTCAAAACCGGGTGCTTTGGGCAGCCGGGCGCAAGCTCATATCTGTCGATGCTACTGCACGTTGGAAAGACCTGCTTTGCAGGGTCGATTTCGTTCGGCTGCTGCGCGCGCCAAGCCGCTTCATTTTTCATTTGCGCCGCGGCTCGCTCGTCTTCCTTGTGCGCAGTCTCTCTGCGCAACAGCGCCATTGCGTCATTCGCGATTCCACAGCATGAGTCGCTCAGACGCCGACGCATATCGGGCGGCCTCCCGACTTGCACCATTCATCCTGCATGGAATCCGATCGGACTACTCACGTGCAGCCGGTCACGATTCCACGCATCATCAAACGGTCGAGCGCTTGCTGTTCCAGACGGCTGCCGGCAAACGGCAGTCACCCACGTTATCTCGTAAGGAGAATTGCCATGAGCAACAAACTGCTTCTGCTCGCGTCGGTCCTGAGCGTGCTCTCGATGAGCGTCGCGCAGGCCCAGGAAGCGCCCGACGGCGCCAACATGACCGCTTCGCAAAACGGCGCGGCCACGACGCCGCCGCCTGACTCGAACAGCTACGGCGGGGCCACGAATCAGAGCGCTGCGGGGTCGACGGCGAAGGACGCCTATGGGAAGCAGGCCGACTGCGCGCCCCGAACCTTCTGCGATATCTACAAGGGCCAGTGAACGCCGCCTGACTGGATTGCGCGACGGCCTCTCCGCGGCGGCCTCTCCCGGCATCCGCGCGGGATGCGAGAGGCCGCGCGAACAGGCAAAGGTCACGGTCCGGATTGCGTCTACGACTTTCGATGTAGGGCCTTCGAACGATAGGCCCCGCGCCGCCAAAGATCTATCTTCCACTCGTCAGGCCGGGTCATTCGTTCGAGCTTCCACGATGTGCCGGACCGACCTTCTGGAGCGATGTTCGCCAGGAGCCGAAACATCACGAAGCGTTTTCCGGGAATCGTCGATTCCACTTCCCGGCGGCGCAGGGAGAGCGACTCATGAAAGCCGAACGCGAGTTCTCACTCCGTGCCCAGGTAGAGAAATGGCTGATGCCGCGTCTCGATACCTCGGTCCACGTCACACTGATCCGGTACACAGGGTCATCACGGGTTCGTTCCGCGCGCGTGGAATCGTGCGATGGTGCGGATTCGCATGTGTTGTTCTTCTTCCAGAACGCCGAGGGGCACTGGAGTATCTTCCCGCCCCGATCCGATCGTCCGATGATGGGAATGAATGCTTTTGCACCTTTGAATCATTGAATCGATGGCCTGCGAAGCTGCTTATTCAAATTGCAGCGCGATCGTATAACCCGCAGAGGTCTCAAAAGCGAAGGTGTCTCACCCCTCGATTACGTTGCCAGGCGCCATTTTTTCGGGTGTTTCATGGATCTGATCGAGGGTGCCCGCTCAAGCTTTCTCGCTGCAAAAGCGCAGCATGCTTTCCCGCAAGTCGTCCGGCACCGGAATGGATTGACCGGTGTCGAAGGAGAAAAGCACCAGGGTCTGCTCAATCCGAGCACGCACCTTTTCTCCTGCCGAAGCAGCCAGGTTCAAGTCTATGGAATGCCCGCCGATCTTTCTTACCAGCAATGAAAACTCGAGCGTCTCACCGAGCCGGCTCGGCGCAAGAAACTGAGCTCGAATATCTACCGTAGGCGCGCCAAACCTTTTTTCCACGATGAGGTCGGCGAATTTCAGCTGAAGTCCGTTGTAAAACCAGTCTTCAATCACTTCGTGAAAAAGCACGAAGTATTGTGGGTAGAAGACGATTCCCGCCGGATCGCAATGCTGGAATCGAATTAACTTGCTTACATGGAATATGTCGCTCATTCCCAAGCCCTCGGCTTCAAAGTTCAATTGAGCTCAGCGCTTCATCACCCTTGATGATAGTCGGAACAGCGCTTACGTGGCTTTGCCCGGCGAAGACGAAGGACGCTTGTGCAGCGCAATGGTGACAATCAAACCAGCGGCGCTTGCATTTTGTCGAGACCTGTCGTGCGATAGCCACTCATCGCTTTTGCCTAAGGCACGACGTTGGCCCCGTATGGTCCCGTTGCAGGGATTGGATTTGACGACCAAACGAACGCGTAAGCGGGAGTTCCTCGACGAGATGAACCGAGTGGTTTCGTGGGTCGAACTGGTGGCGCTGATATTGACGCATGCACCGGAAGGCAAGCGAGGGCGACTTCATTGCGATTCGTGTTGATCGTCACCATTGCCTCTTGAACGAAAAGGTTGTGGCGCACTGTAACGCAAAAGGGGCCAGTGTCGGAATCGCAGTGCTTACAACCAGTAAGCACTGCCTTCACGCGCCGGCTTACAACGAGCACGACCGGGCCCAACTGAAGGCATTTCACCACCGAGAGTCCGAGAGCACGCGCAGTCCGATGACATTCCGGATGCAACATGACCAAGTTTCGGTTCGTGTCCTTACCGCCATCGATCGTTCGTTCCACGTGGTAGAGACGCCAACCACTGGTTTTCGTGATCATCTGCCGACAGACCGGACACGACCGTCGCCGGTCAAGCCATAACCGGATCAACCGCACCCAACCTTTGAGCGAGTCCAGCATCGCGAATCCCAACCGCCATGCTTCGACGATCAAACGCGACAAGACAAAAACGAACTTTACCGCCAACTACATGCCGCTTAACGCGCGGCTGACGGCGACACGTGTCGCACCATAGTTTGGAATATGGACCGTTAAACTTCGGCTTTTGGCCCGGTTTATAGCGCTTTCCAATGTTCACCAAGGGCCTCTGAAAATAGCGCGGTGACTCAGGATCTTGGCGTCCGCGGCACCTTGCGCTTGGCCACGGGTTTCGTCGGTGGCGTCTGTCGCCGTGTGTCGGCGCTCGCCCGCGACAGCGACAGTTGCTTGTGTGTGCGTGCCAGTTCGTCGGCGTCCCGCGCGTGCGCTACTTGAACCGACGCGAGATTGCCCTCCAGGACACCCACCTGCTGGCGTAGATCGCCAAGTTGCACGTGGAGCGCCTGGAGCTCGGCGCGATACCGGGCGTCGCCCTGCTCTCGTTTGCGCACGGCAGCGTCCAGTTCCTTCTGTAAGCGTGCGGCCGCCTGCCGCTCGCGGTCGATTTCCAGCAGGGCCCGGGTTTCGGCGGCTTTGAGCCGCTCCTGCGCCAACTTGCCGTCGGCACGCAGCTTGTCCAGTTCCGAGGCGAAGTCCCGCTGCGCGGTCACGAGCGCGCGCTGCAACTGCCGCTCGCCTTCTTGCGCGGCTCGTAGCTGATCCTGCAGCGTTGACGTCGCGGCCATGGAGATGGCCAGCGCCTGGTCCAGTTCGGTGATGCGGGTCTGCGCTGCGTCCAGCGCGGTCGCACTGCCTGTCAGCTCCTGACGCAACCGGTCGCGCTCGGCCTCGGCCCGAATCTGTCTCGCCTGCGCCTCCGCGACCGATCGTTGCGCCTCGAGCTGCGCGGCGGCTAGCTGGTCCTGGGCCATGTCGACCGCCCGCGTCCAGAGCGCGACCGCCAGTTCCCCGGTCGCGGACTGTAGTTCCGCGGGGAGGTCGGGGTGCTCGATGCGCACCCGGCTCTTTTCCCGCAGGGTGATCCAGAAGCGCGCCAGCGCCTCGGCCGGCGCGCTCATGCTGCCCTTCTTCACCAGTTGATAGAGCCGGTTCGCGGTGGGCGTGATGCCGTGCCTAAAAAACAGCAGCACGCAGACCTCGCGATACAGCTCCTGCGTGCGCGGAAACTGCGCGCGCAACTGGTCGATTTCCGCGTGCAGTTGGGGCTCCAGAGCGGGCGAAGCTTCCATGGCGAGCAATCTCGGGGAGTTAATTGATGGATAATATAACGTATAACGTTGATTATCATGAAATCGGATATTGAATTTAGACATTATGACTATAATGTCGAGTAAAATGACGCATTGTGTGAATTGCGCGCTCCTAGCCCAAACATGCCGCTTCCTGAGCCCCTCTTAGTGTCCGACGGCGTCCTTGTGCCGCTCGAGCAGTTATCTCTATCGTCCGAACTAGACGGTGGCCATGGAGCGAACCGCGCACTCGGTACCCGTCCTCAAATCGCGGCGCAAAATGACGTCGACGCGATCAGGGCGTGGCTCGCGCGCTTCATCGATACGAAGGCGACGTTCGACACCTACCGCAAGGAGTCCGAACGCCTGCTGCTGTGGTCAACCACCGAACTGCGCAAGCCGCTCTCCTCACTCACGCACGAAGACCTGCTCCTCTACCGGCGGTTTCTGGCGGACCCGCAGCCAGCGCAACGCTGGGTCATGACCGGTCGCAAAGTGGCTCGCGTGGACCCATTCTGGCGGCCGTTCGCGGGACCGCTCTCCCCCAGCAGCGAGCGACAAGCGTTTGTCATTCTGAATACCCTTTTCGCGTGGCTGGTCAACGCGGGTTACCTGGCCGGCAATCCGCTGTCCCTATCGCGTCAGCGAGCACGCAAGGCTAAGCCGCGCGTGACACGCTTCCTCGAAGACGATCTCTGGCAGGCCGTCAAAACCTCAATCGAGGCGATGCCCCGTGATACCGCACGGGAGCAGGAGCACTACGCACGCGTGCGCTGGCTGATCTCGATCCTGTATCTGATGGGTCTGCGCATCTCGGAAGTCGTGAACAATCCGATGGGGGGCTTTTTTAGACGGCGCGATCGCGAAGGCCTAGACCGATGGTGGCTGACGATCACCGGCAAGGGCGACAAGGAACGCTTGCTGCCGGCAACGACCGAACTGATGGCGGAACTCGCACGCTATCGACAACACTACGGGCTGGCTTCCCTGCCCTATGGCGGCGAAACCACACCGTTGCTGCTACCGATCGGAGGCATACAACGGACGATGACACGCGGCGCAGTGCACCTGATCATCAAACAGGTGTTCGACAATGCGATCGGACACCTGCAATCGACGGGAGAAACGCATGAGCGCGCAGCAGAACGTCTGCGCCGGGCATCTGCCCATTGGCTGCGGCACACCACAGGCTCTCGCATGATGGATGGCCAAGTCGATCTGCGATACGTCCGGGATAATTTGGGACACGAATCGATCTCGACCACTAGCCAGTACTTGCACGCGGACGACGACGATCGGCACCGTGCAACAGAGGCCGGACTCAGACTTAACTGGTAGTAAGGTGACTACGTGTCGCATCCCGTCAATCGCGCGTACGACAACCTCAGCCTAAGTAGGCCAAATAAAATGGTCGGCCCGCGCGTTTTAGAAACAGCCAAAAGCAATTGCCGCTTGCTGAGCGACCCGCTCATCACGAGCTGAGCACGGAACATTGATGGCGTCTAATGTGAACGTCGTCGATTCGGTATTTGGCTAGCCGCGTTCGCCACTAACATCGCGACATTGATGTTTCCCAATCGGAGTACGGTTTGAACACTATGACACGCGAATTCAACCAGCCCATGGGCGGCAACGCGATGCCGCGTTTCGCCGGCATCGCAACCATGATGCGACTCCCTCATGCACCGACGGCAAACGGATTGGACGTCTGCTTTGTCGGTGTACCCCTGGATATTGGAACGTCAAACCGCGCCGGCGCTCGCTTCGGTCCCCGTCAGATCCGCAGCGAGTCCGTGTTGCTTCGACCCTACAACATGGCAACCCGGGCAGCTCCGTTTGACTCGCTGCAAGTCGCAGATATCGGCGACGTGGCGACGAACCCATACGATTTGAAGGACTCAGTCCGTCTTATCGAGGAAGCTTACGACGGCATCATCGCCAACGGATGTAGGCCGATCACACTTGGCGGCGACCACACGATTGCTTGGCCGATCCTGAGAGCGCTACATAAACGATATGGAAAGGTTGCGGTAGTTCACGTGGACGCACATGCCGACGTCAACGACACGATGTCCGGAGAAAAGATTGCTCACGGAACACCATTCCGTCGTGCAGTAGAGGATGACCTTCTTCAATGCGACAAGGTGACCCAAATCGGTTTGCGTGGCACCGGCTATCACGCAGACGACTTCGACTGGTGTCGAGAACAGGGATTCACGGTCGTTACGGCAGAGGAGTGCTGGAATCGCTCACTCAGCCCGCTTATGGAGCAGGTCCGCCAACGTGTCGGAGACACGCCTGTGTATCTGAGCTTCGACATCGATGGTCTCGACCCCTCCTTCGCGCCCGGCACAGGCACGCCTGAAGTGGGCGGACTATCTGTGCAGCAAGGGTTGGAAATCATTCGCGGAATGAAAGGCCTCAACGTCGTGGGTGCTGACCTCGTTGAGGTCTCGCCGCCCTATGACCAAAGTGGAACGACCGCTCTGGTTGGCGCTAACCTCGCTTACGAGATGCTCTGCGTGATGCCCGGCGTGACGTATCGGTAATCCGCCATTTCGTCAGGACGCGACAACAGGTCCGCTCATCGACGAGTATGACGCGGGATTCGATACCACTATAAGGACTTCTTCAATGTGGTACTCATCTTCAGATATCAAGTCCATTGCAGCCGCGCGTATCGACGGCCGCGCTGCCGTCTCAGGCGAGGCGCCTCCGACCACGCCGGTGTTAAGCGCCTCAACAGGCGAGGTCCTCGCATGGCAACACACAGCCAGCCAAGCGCTGATCAACGACGCAGTCGTGTCAGCCACCGTCGCGTTTCGCGCGTGGCGCAAGACGTCCCCCGCAGAGCGCGGTGCAATCCTGCGCAGCATTGCCGACCTCGTGAACGGCCGCCGCGAAGAGCTTGCAAGGTTGCAGATGTTGGTTAGCGGTAAGCCGCGCTTGGAAGCTGTGGCGGACGTCAATGATGTCATCGCTACCTTTGCCTATTACGCTGACCTGTGTTTCGCCGGCTCACTCTTTACCGAAGTGTCCGTCGCAATCCCCGAAGACGCCATCCACGCGGCGAGCTCATATGACGCCATCGGCGTGGCGGCGCTCATCATACCGTGGAATTTTCCAATGGTGACAACCGCTTGGAAAGTTGCACCAGCGCTGGCTGCGGGCTGCACGGTCGTCCTTAAACCGTCCGAACTGACGTCTCTCGCGGAGGACGCCCTGATCGACGTTTTTGATGAGGCAGGCGTTCCGCCCGGGGTAGTAAACGTCGTAAATGGCGGGGCCAACGTCGGCGCAGCGCTCGTGGCCCACCCCGATGTCGCAAAGATCTCATTTACCGGAAGCAGCATTGTCGGCAAAAAAGTGCTCCTTGCTTCGGCGGAACGCATGACGCGCTTGACCCTTGAACTGGGTGGCAAATCATCACTTATTGTTTGTGAAGATGCTGATCTTGAAGATGCTGTGGCGCTTGCGGTTGCGGGGGCTTTCACCAATGCAGGCCAGATGTGCTCGGCTACCTCGCGTATCCTGGTTCATTCGTCGCTTTATGACGACTTCATGGCTCGATTTGAAGCGGTTGTTAAATCGATGGTCGTTGGGCCTCCAAGCAATCCCAAAAGCCAAATGGGGCCATTGGTCTCAGCCGCGCAGCTATCGCGCGTTGCAAACGCAGTTGCCGACGGACTTCAGGATGGCGCTCGATTGGCGTTTTCAGGAACGATAGATGATCAGGTGCGTGAAGGATTTTTTCTCGCCCCCCAGGTGATCGCGGACCCCGACATAGACAACGTGCTTTGGCGCGACGAAATCTTTGGTCCCGTTGCTTGTGTGAAACCTTTCCAATCGGACGAAGAAGCCATCGGTCTTGCCAATGACACGCAATATGGGCTTGTGGCAACCGTGGTCACACGTGACGCCGCCCGTGCCGAACACATGCGAGCCGAACTCCGGGTCGGGCTAGTATGGATTAACACTCCTCAGCTTATCTTCCCACAGACAAGCTGGGGTGGGATGGGACAGAGCGGTATCGGGCGCGAACTTGGAATAGCTGGCTTGCGAAGCTATCAGGAGCTCCGGCACGTGGTCCGTCCTCGGTAGCACTGCGCCCGCACAGAGTCGCGTTGTTTCTGTCCGGCAACATAGGGCGTATTGGGGGACCAGCAGCCAAAGACGTAGACGCGACGATACTGAGAAAAATAACAAAGGGTGCGTTCGCTAACTGCGAAACCACCCTTTGTTTTGACAATAGTTTCACTCTGCCTTTAACGGACCTCCGGTGGAGAAAAGGAGCGGCCCCCCTTCACCGAGCGGAGCCACCGCAGTTATCGTGGCGCGGTCCGCACGCTGGGATCCGCTAAAGCTGACGCCATTGTCCCGGCTGACAAGTTGCACACCGTCTAAAGCAACCGCAGTGACTGATGCATCAGGATTTTGGGCGATTCCGGTAATGGAGTCCTTAAATTGCGTCTGAACTGCCGTCCATGTCTCGCCTCCGTCCGAGCTGCGAAATATTCCTCCGCGCAATCCCCCGACAAGCACCACGTTATCTTTCAGTACGATCGCAGACCAAAGCGAGCCTTTGAAGCCAGTATCGGAATAGGACCAACTGACGCCGCCATCCTTCGACTCGACCACGAGCCCGCGTTCTGCCGCGATATATAGCGATCCCTGTGCCCTGCCCGTCATTGCATAGAGACTACCGTCGGCCTTGGTAGCCCCCGCGGGCACCGGAAGTTTAACTTCAGTCCACGTCCGTCCCGCATCCGTCGTGTGCAGCATCAGAGACCAGAGCCCTACGGCCCAGCCCTCCGTCTGTGATCTAAAGTACACGGAGAATAGCGGCCGGTCCACGCTCACGTCGCTTCGTTGGACCGTCCAATGCTCACCCGAATCCTCAGTATGGAGGACGACCCCCCAGTGTCCCGCGGCCCATCCCACCCTGTCATTTGCGAAATACACGGAAGTCAACGTCGCACGTGTTGGAACGAAGGCTGCCTGGCGAAAGGTCTTGCCGTCGTCATCGGACAGCAAGACAGCCCCGCGTTCTCCCACTGAGACTATCCGGCCTCCGGCACGCACCGCACCCAGAATGGCGGATGTTTGCGCTGACTCAAGTCGCTCGGCAGGCAGACGCGGATCGAGCCTCGGTACGTGTACATCGGATGCTGGCCCAGGGGCGGCCACCACACGGGTCTCACTGAGTGAAACAGCCAACATTGCAAAGACGCTGATTCGCGCAATCCGGCGGAATTGAGACGGAAAGTAGTTCATCGTTATCAACCTTGATTTAGTGGGTGAAAGCGCTGGACGCCCTCATCGCCTTCTTGCGCGGCCAAACTCGTTCCAGAACGACGACCAGCGCTGGCAACACCGTCATAGCCATGACGAGATTCACGATAAACATGAAAGCAAGCAGTTTGCCCATGTCAGCCTGAAACTTGAGCGACGAAAATGACCACGTCGCGACGCCTATTGCGAGCGTGATCGCGGTGAAAATGGTGGCCACGCCAACTTCGAGTATCGAATGCGTAACCGCACTCTCTGTGGATTCTCCATCTGCCAGGTGATGTGACAGCCGGTTATAGATGTAAAAAGCGTAGTCCACCCCAATACCCGTCGCGAGAACCATGACCGGCAGCGTCGCAACCGTCAGTCCAATTTCAAATTCCTTCATGAACCAGTAGCCAATATATGTCCCCAGGGTCAAAGGCAGGCAGCACGCGAGCACGGCCCGGAGATCCCGATACACAACGAACACCAGAATTACAATCGCCCCATAGACGTTGAGCAGCATTGGTAATTCGCTATGCTCGACTTCATCGTTCACCGCCGCAAGGATGCCGGCGTTGCCGGCCGCAAGCCGGATTCTGAGGCCAGGGGTAACGTGGCTACTTTCGAAGTCCTTGACCGCCGCAATCACACCATTGATGGTCGTGGCTTTGTGATCGGCCAAGAAGACGTGAACAGCGCTCATACTGCAATCGTTGTTGACGTATCCGCGTACCCGAGCTATCTCGGCGGTCAACGCACCATAGTTGACAGGATCAATGGGGATCACGCTCATTTTTGGATTGCCCTCGTTGTAGCCCGAGTTGTACGCGCGTAGCATCGACGAATACGAGGTGATTGAGACCACACCGGGCACTCCCCGGAGGCGGTTGACAAGTGTGTCGTCAAACACGCCTACTGCGGGGTTGCTGCACGAATCCGGAGGCGCCTCGATCACAACGGATAGCCAGTCCAAACCGATGTCAAAACCACTCGCAATCGAGACCGCGTCCAGATTGAAGCGCGAATCAGCCCTGAGTTCTGGCGCTCCCGCTTGCAAGGTCCCAATAACGCGCCCCTGACTTCCATGCACCGCAGCGACGAACACGGCAGCAGCGACAAGAACCACGACGATCGCGCTCCAGGGACGAGCGAGCTTGGCGAGCGGCCGAAGCAGATTGGCCCGCTTGTTGCGGTTGCGGAGAACCTTTTGCGCGTAGCTCGGCGGGAATCTGCACCATGACGCAGCCAGGGGAAGCATGATGAGGTTAGTGACGATTTTGTAGCCGACACCAATCGACGCCGTGATTGCCAGTTCTCTGATCATCGGAATCGGAATGAGCGTCAACGTAATGAACGAAACGAGTGCTGTCAGGAGCGCAAGAATTCCCGGAGTCAAAAGGCCCGTGAAGCTCATCCACGTCTTGGAGACGTGCGGAAGAGGTCACTACATCATATGCCGTGATCCAGCATTACCCTTTTTTTGAACGGTTGCTTCTTCGTGCTGGTTGAATCAGCAGCTCCCACCTATTTGACCTTCGCAGCCGCGGCAAAGAGGCTTCGCAGGCTGCCATGTGGTCTGCGACATGCGTCGCGCGGGTCTAACGGGTTATGCTGCTGCTTCGATGCTTCTTGGCTGGTGCACGACCTTGCCGCGACACGAGAAATCGAAGGCAACGCGCGCTCGCGACCCGCGAACGACCCGGCTACCTCTTATCGATTCTCAGTCGTACGCAGTCAACCTCAACCGGCGGGAACAGTTGAATGTCACAAGAACCCGAAGCCTCGATCGATCCTGCCAACGCGGCCACTTCAGCGAGGGAACGCCGAGGAACCGTCGTGGTAATCACAGGCGGCTCATCCGGGATCGGGCGCTGCACCGCGGGTCTCTTCGCTCGGCACGGATGGCGCGTCGGTTTGATCGCCCGCGGGAAGGCGGGACTGCAGGCCGCATGCAAAGATGTGGAGCGTCACGGCGCCCTTGTCGCGATGGCGCAGGCAGACGTCACGGATCCGGTCGCACTGGAAGCGGCTGCGACCGCTATCGAAGAAGCCCTGGGTGCAATCGACGTCTGGGTGAATTGCGCCGGCAACGGCACCTATGGACGGTTTCTCGATACCCCCGCCGAGGAGTTCCGGCGCGTAACCGACGTCACCTATCTCGGTACGGCGAACGGGACGAGGGTCGCGTTGCAACGCATGTTGCCGCGCGATCACGGCAGGATCGTCAACGTCTGCTCGGCAGTCGCCTTTCATGGCATGCCGCTGCTGTCTTCGTACTCGGGTGCCAAGCACGCGATTCGCGGCTTCGACCAGTCCATACAGGCCGAACTGTCGCAGGAAGGAAGCAGGGTGTTCCTCACCACCGTCTTCCCGCCTGCCGTCAACACGCCGTTCTTCGATCACGCCGTGTCTCACATGGGACGCATGGGACGGCCGATGTGCCCCGTCTATCAACCCGAGATCATTGCGGAGGCGATCCACCTGGCTGCGATCACCCGGCGTCGCGAGATGTCGGTGACGTTCACCACGGTGCTGTTTTCCATCTGCTCACGACTTATGCCGGGCCTAGTCAGCCGCGCAATCCGCAGGCTGGGTTATTCGGCCCAGTTGGCCGGCCACGCGGAGTCGTGGGCGCGGCACCGCCCGACACTGTTCGCTGCCTCCGACCAAGCCTCTCCGGTCAGGGGCGCGTTCGACTCGCAGGCACGCTCGACGAGCACACACGTAAGCGTCTTGCGCATGCTTGCCCGGCTGACCGGCAAGGCGGGGCGCAAGCCGAAGGGCGTCTCCGTGCGGGCGGCGGAAGACAGCTCGATCTAACAGCACACGGCCCGCATTACCTTAGGCCGCCTTCGAGTCCCTGTAAGGCAAGCTTGCGCGTCGCTGCGTCCACCTTGGCGACGAGAACCGGATCGAGCGCACGCCGGTTCGGGCGCACCGCCGCGCGATCCTTCACATAGGCACCCGTGATGTTGGCCCACTCAGGCGCGAGAGCAGCGTCCAGGGGCGCGTCAGCGCCCTGCTCTTCGGTGCGCATGAATGGCGCCATGAGTCGCCATGCGATGCCAATCAGCCCGCTTTCCCGGATCAGGCCCGTGGCGACCGCGCCGGGATGTACGACATGAGCGACCACCCCAGAGCCTCGCAGGCGTTGCGCCAGCGCGAAGGTTGACATCATGATCGCGAGCTTCGACTGGCTATAGGCACGCACCATGCCCCAGCCCTGCACGAGTTCGAGGTTATCGGGATCGATGCTTGCGCGGTCCGAGGTCGAGGAGCCCACGTTGATCACACGTGATGGCGCTCCTGAGCACAACGCGGCTTCGAGTTCATGGGTAAGGACATAGGGAGCAAGATGATTCACTGCCAGCATGCGCTCGTGGCCTTCGGCCGTGACCTGCCGACGCGCGGTGAACATGCCCGCATTGTTGACGAGCAGCGCGACGCGTGGATGTCTTGCCGCTATCTCCTGCCCGACGCGCTGCGTCGCAGCCAGCGAACTCAGATCGGCCAGCTTCACTTCGATGCTGGAACCCGGCACGCGCTGCCCAATCCACGCGGCGGCGGCGTCCCCTCGCGCGGCGTCGCGGGCGATCATGACCACGTGATGCCCGGCACGGGCGAGCCCCAGCGCGATCCAGCGACCGATGCCGCCGGTGGCGCCGGTCACGACGGCGACTTGTTGCTCGCTTTCATTCATGTGGACTTGACCTTTTTGGAACTGAGTAAATGGCGTTGGCACGGTCCTTTCTCTTTGTCGTCGTTGCAGTGGGGATCATAGCTCGACACGATCGGCGAGTAGGGTTACCAACGATTTCCGTGCGGTAATTGACGGTCCGCTCTTGGGCGAACAGAGTCCGATGACAACCGGCACAGGGCGGCCCAGAGCATAGAGCGCACTAGCGAATCCCCCGGCGAAAAAGACAGCCAGGACGGGCACGAAAGGATGCTCCGACCGCCCGACGAGTGACGCGACAACGAGCGCGAGGAAAAGGCCGGCGGCGCCGGTCGCCAGCCAAAACATGGGCCGCTCGCGCGGAGTCCGGGCAGCGATCACCAGACCGGCGACGAGCGATCCTGCGGGTTCGGCGGACGCCAGCACCCCCACCATCGCTGACGACACCTTAAAAACCTGCAAACCAATAGGCGTGACGAGCGCACCATAGCTGTAACCGAAGAGGTTGGTGATGACCGTGATCCCGAGGAGCGCCGCAAGGGTTTTACTGGCGCGGGCAAAAGCAACGGCATCCCGAAGATCTGTCAGGGCGCGCCGGATCGGAAGCTGCCGGTTCTTGTTCTGAAAATAGGGAACCCGCGAGACGACAGCAGCAGCGCCTAAGCTACAGAGAGCGGACATCAGAAATGCGCGTGGCAGCCCCAAGCTTTGGTAGGCAACCCCGCCCAGTATCGGCCCAGCGCATCGCGTCGCATAGTTCGTCATGCTGTCCACCGCAACCGCGCGCGGCCTCGCCTCATCACCTGCGCATTCTGCAATCATTCTCCGTCGCGCCGGCATTTCCGTCGCGTAGACAAGTCCACTAATGAGAGCGGCGACGCCCACATACCAGGGGCGGAGTACGCCGCACAGGCCAAGCGCACCTACCGAAGCGGAACTGGCTGATGTTAGGAACAAGCCACCGACTACGATCCGCTTGCGATTGACTGCCTCCGACAAAACTCCAATGAATGCGCCCGTCAACAGCAGCGGAAAACTTCGCGCAGCAGAGACGATCGCAACGGCGAGCCCGGAGCCGGTCGCCTGAAAAGTGAAAAGGCCAGCGGCCAGCACCTCAAGCCAAAGCATCGCGTTTGCGATACCGCCGGCGATCCAGAGCTCCTTAAAGCCAGACGCCGAGAAGAGCGATTCAGTCACTGTTCGGTTCATATTATTTTCTCAATGCCCGTTTGCGCCGCAGACCGCTGCTTATGGCCTCGTTGCCCACGCAAACCGCTGAGTTCTTCGCCGCTGAATTGAAAATTCGGCTATCCAGCATGTCATTTTTCCCAATCGAAATTCGAATGGCCTACTACTGCCGTGGCTGCGGAAGGCCGAATCTTTCCGGCTTCCGCTTGTCTCTCTTAACTTTATCGACGGCATCCGGGATACCTTGGCCCAAGGAGAGCAACGCAACAATTGAAACGTTCCTCATCGGTCAGGATTCCTCGATAGATATTTTTTCGGGCTACGCCAATTCGAGTCGACCTTTGCCATTTTTGTTTCGCAGTTCCTGTCGGTGTTCAATCCTCTTCTGTCTTCGGTCAAAGTCTACTTACCCCTTCATTTTCGCGTTCCGAATTTCGGCTTATTTGACCGACAGCTAGATCCTCCGCCCTCAGATTTTTCCGCAATGCCTTGACGTTGACTCTATATGGCTTTCACCTGCAATGGGGCCCCCTACACATTCGAATGCGCAATTTTGAGTAAAAAGCCCCTTCGAGGCCACGGTGGTACGTCGATTGCATAGAACACTCCGCATCCCCTTTCTTAATCACTGCAACCTTCGCCAGGGCAGCAAGCCTTGAGAATCGAGCGCCCAGCACTGGGTGCGCTGCGCGGTCTAACGCGGCGCCGCTCGACCCAATGATTCGCACCTCTGTTTTGCGCGTTTTTGGCATGCGTATGGCGAAATGTTTCATTCAACCTAGACTGGAGATATAAATGTTCGTACACAATAAGCGCCTGCAATACACCGTCCGCGTAGCGGCCCCTAACCCGGGCTTGGCGAACCTCCTCCTCGAGCAATTCGGTGGCCCCCAAGGCGAGCTAGCGGCCGCATGCCGGTACTTCACTCAAGCGGTTAGCGAAGATGATCCGGGTCGCAAAGACATGTTGTTTGATATCGCTACCGAAGAGTTGAGCCATCTGGAAATCATCGGCTGCATCGTTGCAATGCTGAACAAGGGCGCGAAGGGTCAGCTTGCCGAAGCCGTTGAGTCCGAGGCCGAGTTGTATCGGTCGCTCACTGGAGGAGGCAACGACTCGCACACGACGGCCCTGCTTTATGGCGGTGGACCTGCCTTGACTAATTCAGCCGGCGTGCCCTGGACCGCGGCTTATATCGACACGATTGGAGAACCCACGGCCGATCTGCGCTCCAACATTGCGGCGGAAGCTCGTGCAAAAATTGTCTACGAGCGCCTGATCAACGTCACTGACGATCCGGGCATTCAGGATGCGTTGGGCTTTTTGATGACGCGCGAAATCGCCCATCAGAAGTCGTTCGAGAAAGCGCTGCATTCGATCCAGCCGAACTTCCCCCAGGGCAAGCTTCCGGGCATGCCCGAGTTCACGAGCGTCTACTTCAATATGTCGAAGGGCGATGACATCCGTGGCCCGTGGAACGAAGGCGGCGACTGGAAGTTCGTTGACGACCCGCAACCGGCTGTCGACGGCGGTGACGGGCTTGCAACGGTTGGCGTAACGGAGGCTGACGTCGACGTCCTTCAGGCAATGGCAACCCGTACGGCTTCAGACGCCAACGCTGATCCAACAACCGGCGCGGATCTCGGCGCAGGTCAAGCGACTACAGCGAAATAAGGTCGATTGGATAGCAGCGTCATGATATCTCGCTTAAAAGGATGGCCCGCTTCGCGGGCCGTCCTACCGAGGTACGAAGCCTTCCAACGAGGTTGGACTTCCGCGCGTGACCATTGCTTACCAAAGACACTAGAGGCCGACTGTCGGTCTCGCATACGTGCACGCAACGCTTTTTAACTGAGCAGTCGACACACCATGGATTTCGAATCGTTCGGAGCGTCCCCTCGCATTACCACGATGATCAAGCTCGATCACACCCACGTATTGGCAGCTTTTCATCGATATCGGACAGACGCGCCTCACTGGCGCAAGGCAGCAATCGTCAACACTATCTGTGCCGCCCTCGAGATCCATGCACAGCTGGAGGAGGAGGTCTTCTACCCCGCACTTCGCGCTGCCAACCCGACCGCGATCGCGCTCGATAAAAGCGTCCCAGAACATAATGCAATGCGTGAGAGCATTGCGAAGCTTCGTGAGATGAATCCAGACGCAACTGCATACGACGACACGCTCATGGAGTTGATGCGTGAAGTTCTTCATCACGTAGCTGATGAGGAAACGATCTTGCTGCCAATGGCCGAGGTAAGCCTGGCGCGCGACCTTCGGCGCTTGGGCGCCAGGATGAACACTCGCCGCGCCCACCTTGTTGCCAGCCGTCCGGCCGAACTCGCGATTAATAGCGCTGGAGCGTTTCCCGTTCTTACAGCGTCGCTGGTAGGCGCTGCGGCACTGGCGGTGTTGTCGGCTCTGCGCCCCCGAACGCGCGCACCGCGTGATCTCCAATGAAGTCGGCTTTCATATTTGATCTCGACGGCACGCTCATCGATAGCGTCTACCAACACGTGATCGCGTGGAGCGAAGCGCTGGATAGCGAAGGGCTGAGCCTGCCCGTCTCCAGAATCCACCGCAAGATCGGCATGAGCAGTGAGCTTTTCACGAAGCAGCTTCTGCGAGAGGTCGGTGGTCATATCGATACGGATCGCGTCAAGCGAATCAAGAACAGGCAGGGAGAGGCGTTCGACCGGGTGAATGGCCAGATTCAGCCCCTTCCTGGGGCGCGTGAACTTCTTGCGGCATTGACCGAAGCCGACATACCGTGGGCCATCGCCACCAGCGGCAGTCCCGAGGCGACAGCCACCAACCTGGAAAAGCTGAACCTAGACGCGTCGAAAACATTGGTGCTCACGGGTGACGAGGTCGAGCACGGCAAGCCCGAGCCGGATCTGTTTCTGAAAGCCGCCGAGCGTTTGGGCCTTCCGATCGAGCGCGCGTACATCGTTGGCGACAGCATATGGGACCTGCTCGGCGCTCGTCGATGCCATGCATTGGGAATAGGACTGACATCGGGTGGTGTCGGGGAAGCGGAACTCCGGGAAGCGGGTGCGATCCGCGTGTACAGAGATCCCGCCGACCTGCTGGACCATCTGGATGAGTTGGCGACGCATCCGGATTAACGGGGCAGCTAAAGCAGTTCGCAGAGAGCAAGGGTTTGGGCAACAGCGTACATATGGGGGGTGATTTGGGGCGTTTTTTTAGCGCCCCGCTTTTTTTGTTAAGAATCAGATCGGCCAGTGGACCGCGGCAGTGAATCACTGGCCTGTGTCTTGTGTCTCCGCTAGGGTTTGAGGACGACCTTGATGCAGCCGTCTACTTTGTCGCGGAATGTCTTGTACATACCCGGGCCGTCTTCCAGGGGGACCGTGTGCGTAATCACAAACGATGGATCGATCTGGCCCTCCTGGATTCGATGCAGTAAGTCGTCTGTCCATCGGTTCACATGCGTCTGGCCCATTTTCCATGTGAGCCCTTTGTTCATTGAGGCGCCAAACGGAATCTTGTCAATCAAGCCGCCATAGACACCCGGCACCGACAGGATGCCCGCAGGACGGCACACGTAAATCATTTCTCTCAGTACGTGCGGGCGGTCGCTTTCCAGCATGACGGCCTGTTTGACGCGGTCATACATGGCATCAACCGATCGAGTGGCATGTGATTCCATGCCCACCGCATCAATACATTTCTCCGGCCCCTTACCATTGGTCAATTCCTTCAACCGGTCAAGCACGCTTTCCTCATCAAAGTTAATCGTGATGGCGCCCCCCTCCTTTGCCATCGCCAGCCGCTCTGGCACCCGGTCGATTACCACAACCTGCTTCGCCCCAAGGAGCACGGCGCTGCGAATCGCCATCTGGCCAACAGGCCCCGCGCCCCATATCGCAACAGTGTCGTCAGGCTGAATATCGCAGTTGACCGCCGCCTGCCAGCCAGTCGGAAAAATGTCCCCTAAAAACAGGACCTGCTCGTCAGTCAGACCATCCGGGATTTTCACGTGGGTCGTGTCGGCCATTGGTACGCGAACGTATTCGGCTTGTCCGCCGGCATATCCGCCGGTCAAATGGGAATACCCAAAAAGCCCGGCAGTCGCGTGGCCGAAGACTTTGTCAGCCTTCTCCTTATTGCGGTTGCTTCGCTCGCAGACGGAGAAGTTTCCGCGCTTGCACTGGTCGCAATCACCGCAAAATATCGTGAAGGGTATGACGACCCGGTCGCCTACATGAAGCACTTTGTTATCCTTACCTACCTCGACTACTTCTCCCATGAATTCATGGCCCATGATGTCGCCACTTTCCATAGTCGGCATAAAGCCATCGAACAGATGCAGGTCGGAGCCACAAATCGCGCAGGTCGAAACCTTGATGATTGCGTCGCGCCCTTCCTCTATGGTGGGATCCGGAACCGTGTCGCACCGGATATCGTGCTTGCCATGCCAGCGAAGCGCTCTCATTTGTAGCTCCTGAATAACGATGTGCCGAGGCTCGTGAGGAAAGGGCCCGAAGAATCGCTCGACATGATCTATTCAGCAACCACTATTCCAACTACGTCGTAACCGAGTGTTTATCGACATATTCATCGCCATGATCGAACGCCGCTGTGATTTCCGACAATCGCGTTCCTGTCGATCGAAACACCGTATCGTTGAACCGGTCGAACCGATGTTTCAAGGCGTGTACGGCACGAATCAATCGGCAGGACTCAGGTCACTGAGTACGCACCGCTCCGAGGGTCGTCTACGCGTTCACGCCTCGTGACGTCACAGTCAAGACATGGCTTCCAGCCAAGGTCACTGGATCGGCGGAACTGAACCCATCTTTTGAGAAAGCAGCCGTTCGTAGACGCCAAAGTGCAGGTCGACTTCCCTCTGCTCGACGGCATCAACCGTAATCGTGACCTGTTCGGGCAGCAAGCCCAGTACGGTAGCCATGGCTACTTCCAACTGAGCCACGCAACGCCGGTCATCGGGCATTGTGGTTCCCACGAAAACGTCATAGGCCTTGTCCTGGTCGCGATAGACCACTTCAACAAGTCTTGCTCGAGCACTCATGTTGTTCTCGATGGCCAGACGTGCGACGTCGGCCACCGTATGGAGGGTCTCGGTGGGAAAGCCGCGAGTCGCACGCAAGCGGACCCGGTGTTTGCCCAAGGTTTTCCAGTCGGTTTCAAATTCCATAGCAGGCTCCGGTTATCTGGTCTGTCGATGCGGCACCCGCAATCAGTGTCCACGATCGGTGTCCACCATTCGCGGGCGCCTCCAGGCACTTAGTCAACGCTCACTTCAATCCGGCGCGGCCGTGCTTCTTCGCGGCGCGGAATGCTGAGCTTAAGCACGCCGTCGCTGAGATTCGCATCGATCTTCGATATATCGAAGTCAGCGCTTAACGAGAACGCCCGGGCAAAGCGCGGCTCACGAATCTCCGCGTGATGCAGGCGCAACCCGTCCGGCGTGTCGATCGACGCCTGGGCTTCAATGAACAGATTGCCATCCTGTACGTGGACGTTCAACCGGTCCCGCGATACGCCCGGCAGGTCGGCCCACAACGTGATGCCATGCGCGTCCTCGTGAATATCGACGGCTGGAACAATCGCGGGACCCTTTTGCGCCTGGGTGTCTCCATTGCGCGCAACAGTGCCGGTATTGCGTTCGGCGAGCTGGGTCTGAGTGTGCATGATGCTCTCCTCGAATGATGTGAAATGTGGGTCATTGGATTGCGATAGTGCGCGGGCGCGACGTCTCGCGCTTGCCGATACTGATCGTGAGGCAACCGTTGGCGTAGCGCGCCTTGACGTTGTCCGGGTCGGCATCGCGCGGTAACTCGATTGCGCGACGGAAGGCGCCGACAAAGCGTTCTTGCGCATAAGAACGTCCCTCCGATTCGGATTGCACACGCGTACGTTCGCCACTGATGGTCAGCAACCCCTTGTCGACGGTCAGCTCCAGTTTGGCCGGATCGATCCCTGGTGCAAACGCGACAATCTCCACGGACTCGTCCGTGCTCCCGAGGTTAATTTGCGGAAAGCTGCTTAGCCGCGACGCGCGGATGCTTGATGGCAGGCCGGTGAACAACGACGACATCTGGCGCTGAAAACGGTCGAACTCATCGAACAGGCTGTTATTGAAAAGAAGGTCACTCATGGCTGCTATCTCCCATATTGCGGCAGGAGACGAACCGGCATACGCGCTCCAGTCCGCCTGCCCAAGCCTCGGACAAACCAATCGAAACACGCAGCGCGAACACCGCGACTGCTTACGGAATCGAAAATAGGAGATCGTGGAAAAATTTCAAGAGATTCGACCAAAAATTTTTAATCTTCGTATCCAGACAGCATCCACCATTCAGTTGGATCAACCGGTTCTCTGTCTGGTACGCAGTTTGCATTTCGACCCTAGCGCGAGGCGCAGACCTGTTCAACCTTCAATTTACCAAGGAGTTACCCATGGCCGCTAAGACAATGCAAGACCTGTTTATCCACGCTCTTTCCGATGTGTATAGCGCAGAGAAGCAACTGACAAAGGCGCTGCCCAAGCTGGCTCGTGCCTCGACGAATCCCGAGCTGGCCGCAGCCTTCAAGACCCACCTGGAGGAAACGCATGGTCAGATCGAGCGAATTGACCAAGTCGTCGAGGAGTGTGGCATCAAGCTCAAGCGTATCAAGTGTGTTGCGATGGAGGGACTGGTTGAGGAAGGACAGGAGCAGATCGAGGAAATCGAAGCGGGTCCGGTTCTCGACGCCGCCCTGATCGGCGCAGCGCAAAAGGTCGAGCACTATGAAATCGCGACCTATGGCACGCTTGCAGCGCTAGCGAAGCAGCTCGGATATAAGGAAGCCGTCAAACTGCTGCTCGAGACACTTCAAGAGGAAAAAGCCACGGACGAAAAGCTTTCGTTGCTGGCAGAAAGTAAAGTGGCGGAAGAAGCTGCAGCCAAGTGATGGGCCGCCGAGGCGTTTTTACACCTTAAATAGTTAGGGGCGCTTGAACACGGCGCCCCGTCGAACTGTGCGTTGAGAACATTCTGATCAGGCATCAGGGCTTGGGGACTTTCGTCTCCATGCATCAGCGCGACCGCCATTTTTTTCGGTTTTTTCGCATTGTCCGGCGAGATGGAGAGAAGGCGTACCCCGTTGTCACGCTAATTGAATTCCGCAAAGCGCGCGCTTCGCGCGAAGCCGCAGCGGTGCTCGGCATCGAAGCCGGCGCACGCGTGTTTCAGTTTATCAACGGCCTTGCACTGCACGGTTCGACTGTTCTCGTCGAACACATCACGCTTCCGGAGGCCCACTTTCCGGGGCTGACCGAGGCGAAGTTGCGCAATCGCTCGAATACGCTCTACAACTTTTACCAAGACGTATTTGCAATCAACGTGGTTGAGACGGACGAGCGCGTAACCGTTGCGCGAGCGAACAAAATGGAAAGCGATCAACTGTCCCTCGACCTCGGCACACCGCTACTGGAAATCCGGCGGATCGCCTACTCGTATCATCGTTGTGCGGTCGAGCTTCGCGTATCCCGTTTAAATACTGAAAATTACGAATACGTGGGCGCACGCCCAGGGCGCGAGGAGCAGGAAGGGTAATGGCATTGGGTAACGCCCGCTTTTCCTCGCGAATAAAGCATTGGACGTTTAGATGCATCATTTGGGTCGGTCATGGGCTCCTCAGCTTATGCTCGCGTCAGCGCAGCACCGAGTTGCGTGTGCACGTCGCCGGCCTGAAAGGCGTCGCTGCGCAACACGTCGACCGAAAATGGAATATTGGTCTTTACGCCGACCACCTCGAAGTCCGCGAGCGCGTCGAGCATCCGCGCGATGGCCTGCTCCCGAGTCGCCTCATGCACGATGACTTTGGCGAGCATCGGGTCATAGAACGGTGTCACGCGGTTGCCTTCGGCGTAGCCCGTCTCAACACGCACGCCGCGCGCCGTGGGCGGCCTGAATACATTCAGTGGCCCTGGCGACGGGAAAAAACGTCGTGGATCCTCGGCATAGACACGCACTTCAATCGCGTGCCCTGAAGCCTCGATTGAAGCGGGTAATACTGCGTCGAGCCGCATGCCTGCTGCGAGACGGATCTGCGCCTGCACAAGGTCGATGCCAGTGATCGCCTCGGTCACCGCGTGTTCGACTTGCAAACGTGTATTCATCTCAAGGAAACTGAGCGAGCCATCCTGGCCATACAGCATCTCCGCCGTGCCGATCACGTCGTAGCCGAGTTCGCTGAGGATGCGCGCAATACGCGTACCGGT
Organism: Burkholderia sp. S171; assembly: GCF_009766085.1. Classification (GTDB taxonomy): domain Bacteria; phylum Pseudomonadota; class Gammaproteobacteria; order Burkholderiales; family Burkholderiaceae; genus Caballeronia. The sequence goes on from NZ_LMUF01000038.1 coordinate 270,170, forward strand.
TTCTTCGATCAACGCTCGCGGCAGATGCGGCGCGGGCGATTCCTCGATGACCTTCTGATGACGGCGCTGGATCGAGCAGTCGCGCTCGAACAGATGTCTGACCTGGCCGTATTTGTCGGCCAGCAACTGAAATTCGATGTGGCGCGGGCGCTCGATCAGCCGCTCCACATACACGTCGGCGTTGCCGAAGCTGCGCTGCGACATCGACCGTGCGCGCTCCAGCGCATCGATCACCTGCGCTTCGTCGCGGGCCGGCAGCATGCCGATGCCGCCACCGCCCGCGACTGGCTTGACGAGCACCGGAAAGCCGACGTTTCGAACTGCCGCGAGTTGCTGGTCAGGCGTGCCGGCCAGCACGCCGCTGCTTGGGTTCAGGGGCATGCCCAGGCTCGCCATCAACGCGCGCGCTTCGGTCTTGCGGCCCATTGCGCGCAACCAACGCGCGTCGGGCCCGATGAAGGTGACGCCGAGCGCGCTCACGGCGGTTGCGAAGTCAGGGTTCTCCGACAGGAAACCGTAGCCCGGATGCACGGCATCTGCACCGCTCTGGCGGATCGCCGCGCTCAGCGCGTCGACGTTGAGATAGCTCGCTGCCGGCGCGGCCTCGCCAATGCAGATCGCCTCGTCGGCCTGCACGACATAGGGCAGATCGCGATCCGCCTCGGAATACACGACAACCGAGGCGATCTTCATCTGCCGCAGCGCGCGCACGACACGCGCGGCGATCGCCCCCCTGTTGGCAATCAGGACCTTGTTGAACATGGCTGTCTCATCGGCCAAGGACGAGCCGGCTTCGTACACGGGTCATCATTCACGGCCGAACGCCCGCACGCAGTTTTGGTCCGACGTCGGCTTTCATGCGCCCTTGCACCGCGTCGATGAAACGGCACAGATAACGCCGTGTCTGTCTCGGGTCGATCACGTCCTCGACGCCGAATGCTTCGGCGGTGCGAAAGGGTGAAGCCAGCGCACGCAACTCCTCTTCGAGTTCTCGCTGCCGCAGCAGCGGATCTGCCGCGCCTTGAATCTCGCGTTTGAATGCCGCCGCGACGCCGCCTTCGACCGGCAACGACCCCCACTCCGCTGACGGCCACGCGAGCTTGAGATCGAGTCCGTTCTTATCGGTCGTGCCCATGCCGGCCATGCCGTAGCACTTGCGGATCACAACGGTCAGCATCGGCACAGTGGCCTGCAGACCGACATACACGGCACGCATGCCTTCGCGCAGCGTCGCCGCGGCCTCGGCCTGGGTGCCCACCATGAAGCCCGGCACATCGACGAGAAACACCAGCGGCACATGAAACGTATCGCACAGCTCGATGAAATGAACCTGCTTGCGTGCGGCCTTCACTTCCATCGCGCCGCCCGCGACCATCGGATTGTTTGCGACGATGCCAACCACCTTGCCGTTCAGACGCGCGAAACCGGTAATCAGCGCCTTGCCGAAGCTCGGCTGGATTTCGAATAGCGAATCACGATCGACCACCATGCCGATCAGCTTACGCATGTTGTAGGGCTTGCGGCGATCGCGCGGTACGATGCTGAGCAAGGCTTCATCGGCGCGATCGGGCGGGTCGTCGCTAGGCAGCGCGGGCGGCAGTTCGTACACGTTCTGCGGCAGATAGCTGAGAAAGCGGCGAATCAGCGCGAAGCAGTCGACCTCGCTATCGGCGGCGTTGTCGATCGTGCCGGCGATATCGACCGCCATGTGCGCGCCGCCTAGTTCTTCCTTGCTCACTTTCTGACCGAGAGATCGTTCGACCACGGGCGGCCCAGCGGCGAACACCTGGCTCGTGTCCCTGATCATGATTGACCAGTGGGACAGAATCGCGCGTCCAGCCGGGCCGCCCGCGGCGGTGCCGAGCACCGCGCTGATCACCGGCACCACGCCGAGCAGCTGCACCGAACGTTCGAACCCGTGCACACCCGGGAATACCGTGTGGCCCTTTCTTTTCGCGGTGTTCACCGTACCGCCCGCGCCGTCGATCAGATTGATCAGCGGGATACGATAGTTGTAGGCTAGATCTTCGACAAAACCGCCCTGCCCCCCCTTCCTCCGGTCACCGCCCCAACTCGTTCCGCCGCGCACGGTAAAGTCCTCGCCGCCGATCGCGACCGGCCGGCCGTCAAGGTTCGCGAGACCGCAGACGTAGGGCGCGGGAACCACTTTCTGAACCGTGCCGTTCTCATAGACTCCGTTCCCCGCGAGCTTGCCGATTTCCTCGAACGAGCCGACGTCAACGAGCCGTTCCACGCGTTCGCGGATCGTCAGCCGTCCCTGTGCGTGCTGACGGTCGATTGCGTCAGCGCCACCCAGTTCGTCGGCCCATCGGTGCCGCAACGCAATTTCATCTGCTTCTGCCTGCCAGTGCTCGTCCATGTTCTCGTGCTCCGTTGCTAGGCATTCCCCGTTATGTCCAAAGGACGGGCTACGACAATTCAAGCCGCAGGACCGTGTCGCCTTCAGCGACCGACTGGCCTTCGGCGACGAGAATCTCCGTTACAGTGCCCGCGTCCTCGGCGATAAGCGGGATCTCCATTTTCATCGATTCGAAGATGATCAGCACTTCGCCCTCGGCCACCGCATCGCCTGGGGCTTTCAGCACCTTCCAGACCGATCCCGTGACTTCCGCCTTCATCTCGTACGTGCTCATTCGGGTTCCTCATTATGATTTTCGATACCGCTGCGCCTAGAACGTGGACGGCCAGGTATGCATCAGATGCGCGCCAACGCCATTGGTCAAACGCAAACGATGCACGTCGAGCATACGGATCAGGTAGTCGCGCGTGTCTTGCGGCAGGATCACATGTTGAATGCCGTAGTTGCCGGCAATGTCGTATGCACTGCTGTCCTTGTCCATCTGCTGAAGCACGTCGTCGAAGGCGTCGTCGCCGGGCTTGAGGCCGTGCACGATCTGCGCCGCGTAATGCGGGTTCATGAAACTGATCTCGGCGCTCGGCCACGCGGCCACTTCATCGGAATTGCGGCCGCCGCCCATGTTCAGATAGGCCTGACCGTAGCTCTTGCGCAAAATGATCGACAGCTTCGGTACGGTCACGAGCGCCAGCGCACTCATGAAATTCATGATTTTGCCGGGGGCGCGCTTGCGTTCCGCGTCGAGGCCGATGATGAAGCCCGGCGTGTCGACAAACATCACGAGCGGGATGTTGAATGAATCGCACAGCACGATGAAGCGGGTGATCTTCTCGCACGCGTCGGTGTCGAGCGCGCCGCCTTTATGCAGCGGATTATTCGCGATAATGCCAACCGACCGCCCGTTTAACCGGGCCAGCGCCGTGACCGCAGACTTGCCGAAACGCGCTTTCAGTTCGAACAGACTGTCGCGATCGACTACCGCCTGCAAAATGTCGCGCATGTCGTAGACTTGCGTGCGCTGCTCGGGCAACAGCGCGCCGATATCGCGCGTCGTTGTACCGGAGCCGGCTGGCACTGCGTGTACCGGTGGCGCTTCGTTGCAATGGCTCGGCAGGTAATCGAGGAACGTGCGAATCGCGTCGAGTGCTTCGTCGTCGGTATCCACCACGCGGTCAACCAGCCCGGTGATCTGCGCATGCAGCCGCCAGCCGCCGAGCTCTTCCGGATCGATGGCTTCCTTTACCGCGAGCGATACCAACTGCGGGCTGGACACCGCGAGAATCGCGCCCTTGCGCATGACGCTGAAGTCGGAAAGCGCCGTGTACCACGTCGACGATCCATAGCAGAAGCCAAGCACCGCAGCGGCCCACGGTGTTTCGCGGGTGCGCTGGTATTGCGTCGGGTCTGCTCCGAGCATGCTGCCCATGCCACGCGCGCCCATCGTATCGGGCATCCGCGCCCCTGACGATTCGCCCAGGAAAATCAAAGGCAAACCGCGCTGCGTCGCAACGCGCTTCATCTGCGCAATCTTCTTGCCGTTGGTCGCGCTACTCGATGCGCCCATCACCGTGAAGTCGTTCGACACCACCGCAACCTCGCGGCCATTGATCCGTGCATAGCCGACAATCTTGCCGTCCGCCGGCGTGCGGCTGCGGTCGGCTTCCGAGACGGACGACGTCGCGAACAATCCGGACTCGATGAAACTGTTCTCATCGACGAGCCGCTCGATTCGTTCCCGTGCATTCAGCACGGCCTGCCCGCGCCGCTTGTCGAGCTTCGCCGGACCGCCCATGGCAAGCGCTACCGCTTGCCGGCGCGCAAACTCGGTTTGTAAGTCGCTTTCCTGCGTCGGTGTCGATTTGCTTCCCGATGAAGCGGCGTCTTGACGGGGATCGGATGACTTCACGGCGTGGCCTTAAGTGGCAAGACTTTTAGAGCGAAGCGGAACTCGCGGGCGTGACGCTCCTGGCGATGTGAATCACGCCGCTTGCATCGAGACTCGCCAGTTCCTCGTCCGACACATCGGCGAGTTCCTGCAATACTCGCCGCGTGTCGCGGCCGACCGCGCCGCCGCTGAGCCGCAACTGGCCGGGCGTATCGCTCAGCTTCGGCACGACGCCCGCCATGGTCACGGTGCCGAGTTGATCGTCGGCGACCGGCACGAGCATGTCGCGCGACTTGAAGTGAGCATCGGCAAAGACATCTTTCATCGTGTAGATGCGCGTGGCAGGCACGTCCGCCTCATGCAGGAAATCTTCGAGTCGGGCCAGCGGATGCATGACGGCCCAGTTGCCGATCAGATCGTCGAGCGCCTCGTGATGTTCCGAACGGGCGAGACCGCTGCTGAAACGTGGATCGTCGGCGAGGGCCGGCTGCCTCATCGCCTGTGTAAGCCTTTTGAAGACTGCATCGCCCATCGCAGTAATGTGGATGAATTCGCCTTCGGCGGATGCATACAGATTGTTCGGTGTACTGTCCGGCAGCCGCGAACCGGTTCGACCGGCAACGACTCCCAGCTTTTCGAAAGCGGGAATATGCGGCTCCATGAAGCTGAACGCGCATTCGTACAGCGCCGCGTCCACGCATTGGCCAACGCCCGTGCGCCCGCGAGCGAGCAATGCCATTACCGCGCCAAAGGCCGCGTACAGGCCGGTGCAATAGTCGGTCAACGACACCGCCGTGCGCGCTGGCGGCCGGTCCGGGTCGCCGGTGATGTGCCGCAAACCGCTGACCGCTTCACCGATCACGCCATAGCCTGCGCGTTCGCGGTAGGGTCCGGTCTGGCCGAATCCGCTGATGCGTACCATGACGAGGCCGGGGTTCACTGCAGACAGTTCGTCGTAGCCGAGGCCCCATTTCTCGAGGCCGCCGGGCCGAAAGTTTTCAACGAGACAATCGCAGCGCGCGGCAAGCCGCTTGACGAGCGACTGCCCGGCCGGCGTACGCAGATCGATCGACACGAGTTCGCGATTGCGCAGCAAACTCGCCGCGTACAGCGACTTCCCCTTGTACTGCTTGCCCATCGTGCGCAGCGCGTCACCCTCGGGAGGCTCGATCTTGATCACCTCGGCGCCGAAATCGGCGAGCAGCCTGCCGCAAAACGGTCCGGCGATCGTCGAACCGAGTTCGAGCACACGCAAACCGACAAGCGGCCCTTGCCGCAATGGCCCACCTTCGTTTTGCGTCTCCGACATCTGTCACTCCCCGGCGCCGCACGACGGCCGCGCCTGTGCGTCATACAGACTATTCAGACGATGAAGTTCTTGTACCGCTTGATGAATTCACGCGCGCTTTTCATGTTCTCGCGACGGCAGCGCTCGGCTTCCTGCGCGTCCCCACGGCGCATTGCGTCGAGCACCGCGCGGTGCTCCTTGAGTCCCTGCTCGGCGCGTCCCGGCAAGATGATCACGCGTCGGATCACCGCCTGCGTCTTTTCATAGATGCCGTCGATCATTGCGCTGAGCACGGGGTTGCCCGCGGCACCGAGAATACGCTGGCGGAACAGAGAATAGCCTGTGAGAAATGCTTCGTAGTTACAACTATCGACGTAAGTCTGCATTGGCCCAGCGAACAACTCGACCAGATCTTGCCAGTCGGCAGGAGCGGTTTTCTCTGTCGCGAGGCGCACGAGCAGACCTTCGAGCACTTCGCGCACCTCGTAAAACTCGAAGATCTGCGAGACGTCGAACTTGACCACAATCGCGCCGCGATTCGGAATGCGCTCGACAAGACCGCGCTGCTCCAGCATGGCCAGCACGTCGCGCACTTTTGCGCGAGGAATGGCGTGTTCGTCGGCGAGTTCCTGCTCGCGCAGCCGGCTGCCCGGCGCAATCTGATGCGACACAATCTGGTCGCGCAGCATCTGAAAGACGTCTTCGCTCTTGACGGGCTTTGCCGGCTTTGCAGCCTTTGCCGCCTTCGTTACTTGCCCGACGGGCTTCACGGATCTCAACGTCGGCTTAGCCACCGCTTGCTCGCCGCCCTTCGCCGCCTTACCGGTTTTCGGAACCGCAGACCCCTGTGGGCTGCTACCCCGCCTGGTGGTGCTATCCCGTTTCATGTGCTGTCCGTATCCACGTGTTGCAACCGATGGTAGTAACTTGATATCAGGTTGTCAACAATATTGTCTGAATCGAATAAGCGCTGTTTTGCAGAGGTTTTAAAGTTTATTTTCGAGAATTTTTTGCCGATCAAACAAAATTGTTGACATTATTGAAGACGTTTCCTAGTCTGCTTTTACGCACCTTGCGGCTTTGCCCGCGGGGCGTGTATTCGTCGGCCCATCAGCAGGACAGAATCGGGGAGACAGGAGACATGGCAGCTTCGGACTACAGTGCACAGACGGCCGTTGCGAGCCGAGGCAACCGCTGGACCATCGCCTGGCTGCTCTTCATCATCACGATCATTAACTACGCCGATCGCGGAGTGCTGGGCGTGGTCGCGCCGGTGTTGATCAAAACCTTCAATCTCGACATTCGCCAGTTCGGCATCATCGCGAGCGCGTTCGGCTGGGGTTACGTGGTGATGGTGTTTTTCGGTGGCGGAATCGTCTCGTGGCTGGGCCCCAAGCGTACCTATGTCTGGTTCTCGGTGCTGTGGTCGTGCACCATCTCGCTGGTTGCGGTTGCAACCGGTTTCGCGAGCCTCTTTGCATTGCGGTTGCTGTTCGGCGTCAGCGAAGGCGTGGTGTTTCCGAGCGGCTCGCAGTTGATCGGCAACTGGTTCACGAAAGAAGAACATGGGCGCGCCGCGTCACTGATGGGCGCGGGTATCCCGTTGGGGTCGCTGCTCGTTATTCCCTGCGCGGTGTGGCTCACCGCGAACTACGGCTGGCAGGCGCCATTTCTTCTGCTTGGGGTAGTGGGTATTGCATGGGCCGTATTGTGCAAACTGTTCGTGCACGACACGCCGCAAGCGGCGGCGAATGCGCAGTCCGGTGGCGCCGTAGCGGAGCACGACGCGGCGCCGGTGCCATGGGGACTCGTGCTGCGCAGCCAGACCTTGTGGCTTACCGGGCTCGCGTTTTTCTCATCGGCGTATGTGCTGTATTTCCTGCTCAATTTCCTGCCGACGTGGCTCGTACGCGAACGCCATATCGAGTTCGCGCATGTGTCCTTTCTCGGCATCCTGCCGTGGGTTTCCATGACCGCCGGTGCACTACTGTCCGGGCCGGTATCCGACTTTGTCTACCGGCGCACGCAAAATCTGCGGTGGGCGCGCAGCTACCTGGCGGGCGCGTGTCTCATCCTGACCGGCGCGATCATCAGCCTCACGCTGATCCTGTCCGATACCTACGCGATCGTCGCCTTGATCAGCGTCGCGAGTTTCATCAATTTCATTGCGAACCCCGTGTTCTTCGCCATCCCGATCGACGCCTGCCCGGAACACGGTGGCGCCGCGTCGAGCTTGACTACGGGCATTGGCTCGACGGCAGGTATTGTCGCGCCGCTGTTTACCGGCTTTATCGTCCATGCGACGGGCACGTTTTATATGGCTTTTGCGCTGGTGTCGATCCTTCCTATCGTCTTTGGCGTGCTGCTGATCGTCGCATGCAACCCGGCGAAGTTATGACGAAAAATAATAAGCCCTGGCACGGATCTTTGAAGCCCTCGCCGCTATCGCCCCAGCGCGAAATATTTTTGTCACCGACGACGAGGGGCAATTCCGGCCGTGAAGGGCCTCGGCGATAGCGGGACATGCCACCGGTATTCGCGCACTGGTAACCATTCGTCGATTGACTGTAGCTGTCCGCGCTCGTCCCTAGCAGCCTTTCGCGCATCCCCGAGATAACTTAGCAGCCCTTTTTGTTGCACCCGTACCAGCGGCAGAAACGCTGCAATGATAGCGATTCCAAGCACTTGTGCAGCCATACTCATTTTTAGTCCCCGTCCAGGTTTGAGCTTGCTAGCGGCATTTTTGTACACGCAATCTAACGGAGTGAGCTCGCGCTGAGGCCGTTCGATTCTCGCCAATCTTTGTGAATTGTTTTGAAGGTCTCTTCCTGCCGAACCACGTCCTCTCGAATCTTGAAGTCTTTCCCATCCGTCCGTCTACGTCGGGCAGAGGGGACCCGAAGCGGACAGGCTGGTGAAACCCGCTACAAACTAACTAGAGCATTGTCGATTTTCGATCATCATATTCGTCGTTAGTGAACCCCATTCAAAGGATTTCCCATGAAATACGTCGGCCTGGCCTACTTCTCCCCCGAAAAATTCGCGGCGATGGCGCCAGACGAAATCAAGGAATTGGTGAGCCAGTGCCCGGCATTGGACGAGAAGATGCGCGCTACCGGCAAGGT
>NZ_LMUF01000039.1:0-32488 GCF_009766085.1 Burkholderia sp. S171
CCTCCCGCCACTCAGCGTGCGCGCATCTTCGGGCTTGTGCTTCCAACGCTGCACGCTGCGCACGCTCACCCCCAGGCACGCACTGGCGCTCGCGCGGTGGGCACCGGCTTGTACCGCTTCATCGATCAACTGCATGGCTTTACTGCGATCCCGGGTGCTGATCAGTCTTCCTCTTTTTTGCCCCAGATCGCATTGGCTTTTTTTAACATCGTCGCCAACGCAGAGGCCTCCGCACGGGCCGCTTCACTGCGCTTGAGCTGCCGTTCCAGTTCGCGGATACGCTTGGCTGAAAGCTTGGCCTGAGCGCGTTCGGGCCCACTCAGCTTCGCTACGAGCGGCACGTTAGCGCGCTCGCAGGCATCACGCCATTCCCGGATCTGCTCAGGATAAATGCCATTGGCACGACCGTAATAGGCGATCTCAGGTTCGCTTAACAAAGCCGTCTCCAGCACCACTCTGAACTTCTCGGCGCTCGACCACTGATCGCTCGTCTTGCCATTGCCCGGCATGTATTCCCCTGAGTTACGGATGTTTCGCGCGTGACGCCGCCAAGTGTGGAGCGTCACCGTCGACACGCCCGTGGCGCCAGACATCTCAATGACGGCCCGGTTTAAGGGCGGCATCATCTGACGCATTGCCCATTCTTTGAATTCCACGGTGTAAGACTTCATCTTCCATTCGCTTGCCGCCCCCAGTTTGTACTAAAAGTAAATTCGGGTGACGCGACAACTAGCCTGACATGGAGGGCTTTGGACAAAGAAATGACGTGCCGCCACGCACAGTGGCTAACAGTGATAAAGAGAGTATCCGACTCTGGCAGACCACTAACCCTGAAAGTAGCAACCCGGCATAAACTCAGACCGATAACCCCAAAACCAAACCCCAAACAGTGCGAACGAAAAACCTATAACGAAGCCGCAGCCCTCGCCGCTGTATCATAAAGACCGGAAGCATTTCGCAGCAACTGCGCCGCCTCGCCTATCTGCTCATTGGTCAGCCCGCTCTCCTTCAACGTGCTGATCAGACAACTCTCCCGCACCTCCCGATACTTCCCGCATAACTCCCTTCCCGCCGGCGTTGCAGAAAAGAACACTTCCTTGCCCACTTTTTCGCTCTTCACATACCCCCGCACCATCAACTTCTTAATGGCATAGCTGGCAACGTGCGTGTCCTCTATATTGAGAACAAAGCAGATATCGGCAATCTTTTTCTTCCGGTCACGATGACTCACATGATGCAGCAGCGATACCTCCACCGCCGTCATGTCCTTCGCGCCCGCCGCCGACATGCATCGAACCATCCAGCGATTGAACGCATTGCTGGCCATGATCAGGCCATATTCGAACTCGGACAACTCGGCGCTCGTTTCAGAGACGAGATGCTCGGACGAAACGATCTTGGTCGGATGACGGGGCATAAATATCTAGACGGAACAATATGTCGGCGAGTGTAGCGTATCGACCGAAATTTACCGCCAGGTCTAAATTCTTATTGATAAATTGTCGATAAATTATTGACAATGTACATTCCTGAGCTAGCGTCGAGACGGCTTGCTTTTCGCCTTTCGTTCATGCGCGCGCTCGATTACCGGCAAAACCCAGCATGACACCACCCAAAATTCACCCACTCGGCGACACCGCGCTCGTATGTGAAGCGCCGCCGCCCGCCACGCTCGAATGCCAGCGCCGAATGTGGGCGCTCGCCGACGCGGCGCGCCTGTGGCCGCACGTCGTGGAAGTCGTGCCGGGCATGAACAACCTCACACTCGTCTTCGATCCCCTCCAGGCCGACCCCGCCGACCTCGCCCAGCAACTGAAAAACGCGTGGGAACAAGCAGCCGAAGTCGAGGTAGGCACAACGGAAATCGAAATTCCCGTGCACTACGGCGGCGCTGACGGACCCGATCTTGCCTCGCTGGCAAAGTCGCTCGACCTGAGCATCGATGAACTCGTGAAACGGCACACCCAAGCCGATTACATCGTATTTTTCCTCGGCTTTCAGCCCGGTTTTGCCTACCTCGGCGGCCTTGATCCCACGCTGCACGCCCCACGCCACCCCAAACCGCGGCTGGAAGTGCCGGCGGGGTCGGTGGGTATCGGCGGGGAGCAAACGGGCATTTATCCGGCGGTGTCGCCGGGTGGCTGGCAACTGCTGGGACGCACGGATCTCAAGCTCTTCGATCCCGCGCGCAACCCGCCCACGTTGATGCAACCCGGCGATCACGTGCGTTTTACCGCGCTGGAGGTGCTCGCATGATCGACGTCATTCGCGCCGGCATGCTCTCGTCAGTGCAGGATCTCGGCCGCGCGGGGTATCGGCACCTGGGTGTCAGTTCGGGCGGCGCACTCGACGCGCTGTCGCTGGAAATTGGCAACCGGATCGTGGGTAATATGCCGGGCGCGGCCGGCATCGAACTGACGCTCGGACCCACCACCCTGCGCTTCACGCGCGCCACGCGCGTGGCGATCACCGGCACGGATTTCGCTGCGACCCTGGACGATAAACCCGTCTATTCGTGGTGGAGCCTGCCAGTCCAGGCCGGCCAGGAATTGACCCTGCGCGGCGCCAAGCACGGCATGCGCGGTTACGTGTGCGTGGCCGGCGGTATCGACGTCCTGCCCATGCTCGGTTCCCGCAGTACCGACCTCGGCGCGTGTTTTGGCGGTCTCGGCGGCCGGGCGTTACGCGACGGCGATCGTTTGGCCACAGGCGTGCCGCAGCCGAACAAGAGCGCAGTGTTTTCATCGGCGGGAACGGCCTTTGGCGTGAAAGCGCCCGCGTGGTGCAAGTTCGTATACGTGGAAGAACCGGTGCGGCGCGGCAAACACACGCCGGGCAATTCGTGGTCGCTGCCGATCCGCGTCCTGCGCGGTCCGGAATACGAGACCTTCACGGCAACGGCCTTGCGCGACTTCTGGAACGAGGAGTGGACGATCACGCCGAACAGTAACCGCATGGGTTTCCGGCTCGCCGGCACGGTCCTGGAACGCGGCGATAAAGCCGACCTTCTCTCCCACGCTGTGTTGCCCGGCACGATTCAAGTCCCGCCGAACGGTCAGCCGATCGTGCTGATGGGGGACGCCCAGACCACCGGCGGATATCCAAAAATAGGCTCGGTGATCAAGGCCGACCTGTGGAAGCTCGCGCAAGCGCGGCTCAGCAGCGGTGTGCGCTTTATCGAAACAACGGTGGAAGCCGCGCGTCACGCGCTGGCGGAAGAGCGCATGTATGTAAAACAGGTCGAATCGGCTATCGCGATGCACGCGGAACGCCTCGGCCGGTAAGTGAACAAGGAACGAAGATGGAAATCGATCTGAACGCCGATCTCGGCGAAGGTATGGGAACCGACGAAGCGCTGCTCGATCTCGTGAGCTCAGCGAATATTGCTTGCGGCTGGCATGCGGGCGGGGCAACGGCCATGCGCGATTGCGTGCGCTGGGCGGTCGCGAAAGGTGTCGCCATTGGCGCGCACCCGAGTTTCAACGACCCGGAGAATTTCGGCCGCAAGGAAATGGATCTTCCCGTGTACGACATTTACGCGGGCGTGCTGTATCAGTTGGGCGCGCTGGCCGCGATCGTGAAGGCCGAAGGCGGCCGCTTGTCGCACGTGAAGCCGCACGGCGCGCTGTATAACCAGGCCGCGAAAAATCCGGAGATTGCCGACGCTATCGTCGCGGCGATTCGTGATTTCGATCCTTCATTGCTCGTGTTCGGGCTCGCGAACAGCAATCTCGTCGATGCCGCGCGCAAGGCGAACATGGTCGCCATCGAGGAAGTGTTCGCGGACCGCGGATATCGGGCGGATGGGTCGCTCGTGCCGCGCAAGGACCCCGGCGCGTTGCTCGAGGACGAGGAAGCCGTGCTCACTCGCACGCTGGCCATGGCGACGGAACATCGCGTCCAGGCGGTCAGCGGAGAGTGGGTGCCGATCAACGCGCAGACGGTCTGTCTCCATGGCGACGGCGCGCATGCGCTCGCATTCGCCAAGCGTATTCGCGGAGCGCTTGAAACGGCGGGCATCGAAGTTCGCGCTGCGCACGCGGCCGAGGTTGGATGAGCGGTTGGCGTATTGGCCGACCCGCTGCTTGCGCCGCCATCGCCCGCAGAGAGCCGAATTGACGCCTCAATGAACCTGAATGCCTCGCGACTTGGCGGGGCTTTTTCGTAAGCGGCCACAGAGCCGTTTTATCAAGCCAATGGAATGGGCCGCTCGATGCAAGCGGTTCGTCCGGCGATGGAAGCAGCCCTTACCGGGGCATTACCCCGATCACTTGGAGATCTTATGGGAACCGCTGTCAACCTATGGCCACTGATAGGTGTGGCCGTCATCATCGTGGGTTTTATCCTGCGCTTCAATCCGATGCTGATCGTGGCCGCCGCCGCCATCATCACCGGGCTTGCGGCGCACTTCCCGATTGATCGCATCCTCACCGCGATCGGTACGGGCTTCCTCAAGACGCGCAACATCCCGCTCATCATTTTGCTGCCGCTGGCCGTGATCGGTTTGCTGGAACGGCACGGCCTGCGTGAACGCGCGCAAATCTGGATTTCAGGCATCAAGGCAGCAACCGTCGGGCGTCTGCTGATCGTCTATTTGCTGGTCCGCGAATTGACGGCGGCGGTTGGGTTGACCGGTCTCGGCGGACATCCGCAAATGGTCCGGCCGCTGCTCGCGCCCATGGCCGAAGGCGCGGCGGAAGCACGCTTCGGCAAGCTCTCCGATGAAACCCGTTTCAAGCTGCGCGCGTGGTCCGCCGCAACCGACAACGTCGGCCTGTTCTTCGGCGAAGACATCTTCGTCGCGTTCGGCGCAATCGTATTGATGACGACCTTCCTGAAGGAAGCGGGCATCGTCGTCGAACCGCTGCACGTCGCCGTCTGGGGCATCCCCACCGCGATCTGCGCATTCCTGATTCACGGCTTCCGGCTATGGCTGCTCGATCGACGGCTGAATCGCGAACTCGGCGCGTTGACCAAAAACGTTCGCGGAGAAACTGCATGACACTCACGCTCAACTATCTGTTCTATCTGCTGGGCATCGTGCTGGTCGTTGTCGCCGGCATGATCTATGTCGACAAGAAGCATCCGCGCCGCTTCCCCACCGGCACGTTCTGGCTCGTGTATGCGTCGATTTTCCTGGTCGGCGACTGGCTGCCGGCTAATGTGGTCGGCGTGCTGGTTGTCGCCATGGCGTTGATAGCAGGCTTTGGCGGCGTCACGGCCGGCAAGCCGAAAATGCTCTCCGACGAAGCGCGCCGCAACAGCGCCCTGCGTCTTGGCAACAAGCTGTTCGTGCCGGCGTTGACCATTCCTGTGGTAACGGTGGTCCTCACGCTGGGCGCGAGTTACCTGGTGTTCGGCGGCAAGCCGCTGCTCGATCCGAAGAACGTCACGCTGATGGGCTTTGGCATCGGCTGTATCGTCGCGCTGGGTGTGGCCTGCGTGATGACGCGCGATACCGTCGGGCAATCGATGAAAGAAACGCGCCGTCTGGTCGACGCGCTTTCATGGGCCGCCGTGCTTCCGCAAATGCTGGGCATGCTCGGCCTGGTGTTCTCGGATGCGGGCGTGGGCAAGGCGGTCGCGCACGTGACAACGGCGTATGTGAACCTCGATTACCGTCTGGTCGCGGTCGCTGTGTATTGCATCGGCATGGCGCTTTTCACGATGGTCATGGGCAACGGCTTCGCGGCGTTCCCGGTGATGACGGGCGGCGTAGGCGTGCCGATCCTGGTCGGCGTATTCCACGGCAATCCGGCCACGATGGTCGCGATCGGCATGTTCTCCGGCTACTGCGGCACGCTCATGACGCCGATGGCCGCGAACTTCAACATGGTGCCGGCTGCGCTGCTCGAATTACCCGATAAAAACGCGGTGATCAAAGTGCAAGTGCCAACGGCGCTGTCCATGTTGGTGGTGAATATCTTCTTGCTGAACTGGCTGATGTTTTTATAAACCCAAGGCGTGGGTTCACGCCGGATCCACCACGAACCCGCGCTTTCTAAGCAACGCCAGCACCCCTCTTCTCCCCCCAAGATGCAACGCGCCGATAGCCATGAACACCGGCTTGTTCGGCGCGGCTATGGCGACCACGCGCGCCGCGAACCGGTAGTTCCGGTCGACCACCACGCGGTTATCGATCTGCGTGGCAAGCTGCTTCGATCGCGCCAGTTTCTCCGTCTTGGCGTCGTCCCACGCCTTCAGCGCATCGGCGTCGCCAATCCGCCATAACCGATGCAACTCCTTCACATCGGCAACATTCTCAGCCGGCGTCTGCACGAGATCCTGCGAGAGCATTTCCCGCTGCTGCGCCTGCGTGAGCCGCGTGAACGCGGCGATCTGTTCGTTGAGCGTCTCCAGGCCGATAACCCGCCCGCGCGGCCGCAAATACACATTCTGCAATTGCGTTTCTGTGCCGAACTCGGTCTGGAAGCCGGCCTTTAACGTATCGACGGTTTCGACCAGCATCGATGCCAGCCATGGCCTCGACCGGCTGATATCGTCGAGCATGGCGGGGCTGCCGTGCATGCGTGTTTCCAGCTTTTTCCACAGCGCGTCGGGGAGATATCGCGGCAGGCACGGCGACCGGCATGCACCGTATTTGCTAACTTCATCCGCCGACACAAGCAGGTCGTCGGGGGAGATTTCCAGCGCGAGAATGGGCGATGCGTCGAGTGCGCCGAGGATCGGCTTGCGGAACGGCTGGCTGGCGGGATAGTCGTCGGCATAACCCACGTGCAGCGTGCCCAGCACGTAGATAGTGACCTGGCCTTTGGTGGCAACGTAGAACGGCATATGCGCCGCCTGCGTCTGCACCGGACCACTGGCGGTGGTCCCGTCGGAACGGTCTACATCGGGAGGCGCCGGGCGCGCAGGCGGCACCCTTAGACCAGGCAATGAACCGGGCAGCGAACTACCGGAAGTGGGCGGCACCGCGGCGCCGGGCGGCGAACGCGCGCCGGTCACGGCAAAAGCCAAACGCGGCGCGAGGCAAAAAACTGCCAGCGCCGCCACGGCCAATCCCACAGCAAAACGGCGCGCAACCTGCCGCGCCGTTTGCGGTTCAGGCATCGATCTCCCCGACTTCCTCAGCGCGATGACACGAGACGTGCCGCCCATCGACGAAACGCAGCGCCGGTTCTTCCACGCGGCATTTATCGATTGCATACGGGCAGCGCTGATGAAATGTGCAACCTGATGGAGGGTTCAGCGGCGAAGGCATTTCGCCCTGCAGCCGGATCTTGATGCGCCGGTCTTCTTCGAACAAGGCAGGCGTCGCCGACATCAGCGCACGCGTGTACGGATGACGCGGCCGTGCGTAGATCGTTGCCTTGTCGCCAAGTTCGGCCACACCGCCAAAATACATCACCATGACGTCATCGGCGATATGTTCCACCACCGACAAGTTGTGCGAGATGAACACATAGCTTGTACCGAACTGCTGCTGCAGGTCCATGAACAGATTCAGAATCTGCGCCTGAATGGAAACATCCAGCGCGGATACGGGTTCATCGGCTACCAGGATCTGCGGATCGAGAATCATCGCACGCGCGATAGCAACCCGCTGGCGCTGGCCGCCCGAGAACATGTGCGGATACCGCGTCGCGTGTTCGGGCCTGAGGCCAACGGTCCGCATCATGTGCGCGATCCGTTCGGCGCGCTCAGTGGACGAGAGCTTCGTGTTGATCGCCAGCGGTTCGCCCAGCGTCTGCTCGACGGTCTTGCGCGGATTCAGCGAAGCAAACGGATTCTGGAACACCATTTGCACGCGTTGCCGCAAGTCGGCCACCTTCGCGCGGCTCGCGTTCGCCACGTCTTCACCGTCGATCAGCAAACGCCCGGACGTAGGCGCTTCGATCATTGTCAACTGGCGCGCAAGCGTCGATTTGCCGCAGCCGGATTCACCCACCACGGCAAGCGTCTTGCCGCGTTCAAGCGAGAACGACACGCCGTTCAATGCCTTCACCGTGCCCTGCTGGAACATGCTGCGCTTGACGCTGTAGTGCCTGGCGAGTTTATCGGCGACGAGGACGACGTCTTTAGCGTCTTTAGCGAAAGTCTCAGGAACGGCATTCATCGCGCGCCTCCATGTTCTGCCACGAGTTCCATGTTCAGCGGCTTGATACAGCGTGCGCGCACTGCAGGATCGTTCGGAGCGAGTTGAAAGAGCGCCGGCCGCGCCTTGCGGCAATCGTCGACGGCGTAGCTGCAACGGGGGGCGAATAAACATCCGGTCGGACGATCATCGCGGCCCGGGACCATGCCCGGCAAGGCCGCGAGCCGTTCGGCGCCGCGGCTATGTTCGGGAATAGCCGCCAGCAACGCTTCCGTGTACGGATGATGCGGCTCGCTGAAAATAGTCGGCACGTGATTCGTTTCGATAATCTCGCCCGCGTACATCACGGCCACACGCTGCGCGACTTCGGACACGACCGCGAGATCGTGCGAAATCAGCACGAGCGCCATGCCGCGTTCCTTCTGCAGCTTGACCAGCAGCTCCATGATCTGCGCCTGGATGGTGACGTCGAGCGCGGTGGTCGGTTCGTCGGCAATCAGCAGCTTCGGATTGCAGGCAACCGCCATCGCGATCATCACGCGCTGGTTCATGCCGCCGGACATTTGATGCGGGAAGGCATCGATACGGCTCTTCGCGTCGGGAATCCCCACTTGATCGAGCAATTCCATCGCGCGTTGCTGCAGCTTCGCGCCTCTCAGGCCCTCGTGAAGCTTGAGGACTTCCTTGATCTGATAGCCGACCGTATAGCTCGGATTCAGGCTCGACAACGCGTCCTGAAAGACCATCGCAATGTCCTTGCCGATAATCTTCCTGCGTTGCCGCGCCGACGCCTTCAGCAAGTCGACCCCGTTGAACGTGACCTGATCGGCAGTGACAATGCCGGGTGCATCGATCAAGCCCATGAGCGCCATCATGGTGACGCTTTTGCCCGAACCCGATTCGCCGACAACGCCGACCACTTCGCCGGGTTTGACGGATATATCGATTCGATCAACCGCCGGGAGCCCATTGAAGCTCACGGCGAGATTGCGGATGGTTAGAAGATCGCTCATTTTCACGCCATCCGTTTGAGTTTGGGATCGAGTGCATCGCGCAGACCATCGCCGAGCAGGTTGATCACCAGGACCGAAATCAGGATGGAAAGCCCAGGCATGGTCACGATCCACCACGCACTTTCGATGTAATCACGCGCCGACGCGAGCATTGCGCCCCACTCCGCCGCCGGCGGTTGCACGCCGAGGCCGAGAAAGCCGAGCGCGGCGGCATCCAGAATGGCGGACGAAAAGCCCAACGTAGCTTGCACGATCAGCGGCGCGGCGCAGTTCGGCAGCACTTGCGAGAACATCAGCCGCACGGTGCCGGCACCGGCCACGCGCGACGCCGTCACGTATTCGCGCTGCAACTCACCCAGCGCAGCCGCACGCGTCAAACGCACATAACCCGGCAACGCGACAATCGCGATGGCGAGCATGGTGTTCATCAGCCCCGGCCCGATAATCGCGACCACCGCGACCGCCAGCAGCAGCGAAGGCAGCGCGAGCAGCACGTCCATGATGCGCATGATGGGGGTATCGGCCCATTTCTGGAAAAACGCCGCGATCAAGCCCAGCACGATGCCCGGAATCAACGCCAGCACGACCGACACAAAGCCGATCCAGAACGACAACCGCGCGCCGTACATCAGGCGCGAGAGGATGTCGCGGCCGGCTTCGTCGGTACCTAGAACGAAGCGCCAGTTACCGCCATCGAGCCACGCGGGTGGGATTTTCACATTGTCCCGATACTGCTCAATCGGAGAATGTGGCGCGATCAACGGCGCAAAAATAGCGATGAACACGAGGATCAGCACGATCGCGCCGGCCACCACGGCGCCGCGATTGCGCGAGAAATTGGCCCAGAACTCGCGTCCGGCGAGGAATCGGCCACTCGGGACGGGGATCAGCGCCCCAGGATTGTTTTGGATATCGGCCATGGGCTTACCTCGTGTGGCGAATGCGCGGATTCAGCACGCCGTACAACAAGTCGACGACCAGATTCACAAGAATAACGAGCGTAGCGATCATCAGGATACCGCCCTGCACGACGGGATAATCGCGCCGGCTGATGGCGTCGATGAGCCACTTACCCACGCCCGGCCACGAGAACAACGTCTCGGTGAGCACAGCGCCTGCGAGGAGCGTGCCGACCTGCAGGCCGATCACGGTCACCACAGGAATGAGCGCGTTACGCAGCGCATGCACGATCACCACACGTCCCGGCGCGAGCCCTTTGGCGCGCGCGGTGCGGATGTAGTCCTCGCGCAGCACTTCGAGCATCGATGAACGCGTCATCCGTGCGATCACGGCGAGCGGAATCGTGCCCAGCACGATGGTCGGCAGAATCAGGTGACTGACGGCGGACTTGAACGCGCCTTCATCGGTAGAAAAGAGTGCGTCCCACAGCATGAAGCCGGTGCGATGCGGAATGTCGTATTCCACCGCGATACGTCCTGAAACCGGCGTCCATCCCAGCTTGGCCGAGAAGAACATGATGAGGATCAAACCCCACCAGAAGATCGGCATGGAATAACCGGTGAGGGCGGTGCCCATCACGCCATGATCGACGACCGTGCCGCGCTTCAACGCAGCGGCCACGCCGGCCGGCAATCCGATCGCCAAAGCGAAAATCATCGCGCAGATCGCGAGTTCGAGCGTCGCGGGAAAGCGCGCCATGAATTCGCCCATCACGCTGGTATTGGTGATGATCGACATGCCGAGATCGCCTTTCAGCGCGTGTCCGACATAGTGGAGATATTGAACAGGAAGCGGCAGGTCGAGCCCGAGCCGCTTCATTGCTTCGGCATGCATGGCCGGGTCCACGCCGCGCTCGCCCATCATCACTTCAATGGGATCGCCCGGGATCAGGTGGATTAACGCGAACGCGAGGATCGTGATGCCGATAAACGTCGGGATCACCATGCCTATGCGCCGCAGAACGAATCGGAACATGGTTCGTCTCTTTGGGGAGGAAAAATGCGACCGGCGACGCGGGCTTGTGACCCTTGTCGCCGGACCTTTTCGACTAGTTTTAGTTTTAGTGCATGAAGCGTACTGCTACCAGCTTACTGCACGCCAACGCCGTCGAAACGCAGGTAACCCAGCGGCTCGATCTTCATGCCGATCACCTTCTTGCTCGTCGGCTGATACACCGTGGAGTGAGCGATCGGCGAGAACGGCAGTTGATCAGCGAAAATTTGCTGCGCTTGCATATAAGCCTGCGTGCGCTGCGCTTGGTCGGACGTATTACGGCCCTTGATCACCAGATCGTTGAAAGGCTTGTAGCACCAGTGCGAGAAGTTGCTGCCGTTGACCGCTTCGCAACCGAGCAGCGTGCCGAGCCAGTTGTCCGGATCGCCGTTATCGCCCGTCCAGCCAATCAGCATGGCGTCGTGCTCGCCTGCGTGGGCACGCTTGATGTACTCGCCCCACTCATACGACACAATATTCGCCTTCACGCCAATCTTCGCCCAGTCGGCCTGGATCATCTCGGCCATCAGACGCGCGTTCGGGTTGTACGGACGCTGGACCGGCATGGCCCACAGGTTGATCTCGAAGCCGTTCGGGAAACCGGCCTTCGCGAGCAATGCCTTGGCTTTGGCGGTGTCGTACGCTTGAACCTTCAGGTTCTTGTCGTAGGACCATTCGGTCGGCGGGATCGGTGCAATCGCGGCTTGACCTGCGCCTTGATACACCGACTCGATGATCGCCTTCTTGTTGATCGCCATGTCCAGCGCGCGGCGGACATCGACGTTCTCGACGTTCTTCTTCGTCGTGTTGTACGCGACGTAGCCTTCGTTGAAGCCCGGTTGCGACGGCGTGTCGAGGTTCGTGTCGGCCTTCAGCGGCGCAATGTCAGCCGGACGCGGATAGCTCATCACCTGGCATTCGTTGCTCTTCAGCTTTTGTACGCGCACGGCGGCGTCCGGCGTGATCGAGAAAATCAGCTTCGAAATTTTGACTGCGCCGGCCTTCCAGTAATCAGGATTGCCGTCGAAACGGATGGTCGCGTCTTTCGTATAGCTGCGGAAAATAAACGGACCCGTGCCGACTGGCTGCTGGTTGATATCCGAGGCCTTGCCCGCTTTCAGCAGTTGTTGAGCGTATTCATCCGACTGGATCGACGCGTATTCCATCGCCATGTTCTGGATAAACGGCGCGTTGACTTCTTTCAGCGTGAACTTGACCGTGTACGGATCGACTGCTTCGATCTTCGTGATCAGCTTGTCCAGGCCCATGTCCGTGAAATACGGGAACGACGTCGGGTAGGCCTTCCGGAACGGCTGGTTCGGATCGAGCATGCGGTTGAACGTGAAGAGCACGTCGTCCGCGTTGAAGTCGCGCGTGGGCTTGAAGAACGACGTGGTCTGGAACTTCACGCCATGACGGAGATGGAACGTGTACGTCAGGCCATCGGGCGAGACATCCCACTTTTCCGCGAGGCCCGGTTCTACTTTCGTGCCGCCGCGCTCGAATTCCACGAGGCGGTTATAGACCGTGAAGGTGTTTGCGGTGAAATCGGTGCCCGTGGTGTATTGCGCGGGATCGAAACCGGCCGGGCTGCCTTCTGAGCAGTAAACGAGCGTTTTGTTGGGAATGGGTGCAGCTTGAGCGACGCTCGCGGTTACGAGCGAGGCCGCGATGGCGGCGCTTAAAGCCATCGACAGTCGAGCGGCTCGTAACAGGCCAATTTTCTTCATGTTTCCTCCAGGATCGATGCCGGCTAAAACCAGCGTAGCGCGATATTACTGAGCTTTGCCGGGGGGAACAAGGCGACGAAATTCCCTATGGGGAATTGCTTCTGCCCGCGTGTCCGGCAAGCCAGGCAACAGGGTTGAAAAAGCGGCGTTTTCGCTTAACTTCTACGAGTTACGGAGATTTTTGGTCGATTCAGCGCGTTTTTCATCGATTCACGCTGGGTCGGCAAACTCACGCGCGACGGCAAATTCGGGCGCTACCGTAGCACGAAAGAAATGTAAATTTAAGCTAAAGATCAGGATTGTTGCGCGCCGAAAACATGAGTCCATCATGTTTCGTTATGCACAATGTTTCAAGGTGATTAAACACGAGGGAGGGTAAATACGAAACGACGATGAGAACCGCGCGGCGAATGCCGCGCGGGTACAGCTAAACTTTTACTTCCCCGACAACGCCAACCGCTCGCAAATCGTCTTGCTCGCGGCTGCGCCGTTCAGCGTATAAAAATGCAGTCCCGGTGCGCCTTCTTTCACCAGCCGCTCGCACAAACCGGTCACCACATCCAATCCAAATGCGCGGATCGCTTCTTTATCGTCACCAAAACTTTCCAGGCGGCGTGCAATCCACTTCGGCACTTCCGCGCCGCACATCTCCGAGAAACGCATCAGCTGCGAGAAATTCGTGATGGGCATGATGCCCGGCACGATAGGAACATCGACACCCTGCTTGCGGGCGTCATCGACGAAACGGAAATACGCGTCCGCGTTGAAGAAGTACTGCGTGATCGCTGAATTCGCGCCGGCCTGCACCTTGCGCACGAAGTTATCCATGTCGGATTTGGGCGAACGCGCCTGCGGGTGATATTCCGGATACGCCGCGACTTCAATGTTGAACCAGTCGCCATGCTCGGCCCGGATAAATCCAACCAGTTCCGACGCATACCGCAACTCGCCGACTTCGCCCATGCCCGAAGGCAAGTCGCCACGCAACGCGACAATGTGACGAATACCATGCTCGCGATAGCTGCCGAGAATGGCCCGCAGACTCTCCTTCGACGACCCGATGCACGACAAATGCGGCGCCGCTTCGAGCCCCTGCTTCATCATCTCGACGACGGTATCGAGCGTACCTTGCTGCGTGGAACCGCCCGCGCCGAACGTCACGGAGACGAACTTCGGGTTGAGCGCCTTGAGTTGCGCGCCAGTCGCGCGCAATTTCTCGATTCCTTCCTGCGTCTTCGGCGGGAAAAACTCGAATGAGAGTTCGATCGGTTTCATGGGAAGAGTGGAACGCGCGCGCGAGGCGTTCGCGTTCTTAGAAGTTGCGCTGACCGAGGATCAGCGCCGACAGCAGCCAGGACACGATGCTGTACAGAATCGAGCCGAAGAATGCCGACCAGAACCCCGACACCTCGAAGCCTTTCAGCAACGAAGCGCACAGCCAGAAACACAGCGCATTCACGACGAGAATGAACAATCCGAGCGTGAGAATGGTCACCGGCAGCGTGAGCAGCACCAGCAACGGACGCAGGAACGTATTGATCAGCCCGAGCACGATCGCGACGATCAGCGCGGTGCCGAAACTGCGAATGTGAATCGACGGCACAAGGTAGGTGATGATCAACAGCGCGAGCGCGTTGATCAGCCAAGTCAGCAGCACGGACATCGAAGGTCTCCTGGTACTTGAAGGGACGTGTGCCCGGATGTTGGTACACCCGGGCACACGAGAAAGAGCTACGACAACACAGCCGCAATCAATAACGGTAGTGGTTCGGCTTGAACGGACCCATCTTGTCCACGCTGATGTAGTTCGCCTGATAGTCCGACAACACGGTCAGTTCAGCGCCAATACGGCCCAGATGCAGGCGCGCAACCTTTTCATCAAGGTGCTTGGGCAAAACGTAGACCTTGTTTTCGTACTTGTCGCCGTGCACGAACAATTCGATCTGAGCGATCGTCTGGTTGGTAAACGATGCCGACATCACGAACGACGGGTGCCCCGTCGCGCAACCCAGGTTCACCAGGCGGCCTTCAGCCAGCAGGATGATGCGCTTGCCGTCAGGGAAAATGATGTGATCGACTTGCGGCTTGATGTTGTCCCATGTGTACTGGCGCGTGGAGGCAACGTCGATTTCCGAGTCGAAGTGACCAATATTGCAGACGATTGCGTTGTTGCGCATCGCCTTCATGTGGTCATGGCCGATCACGTGGAAATTGCCCGTAGCGGTCACGAAAATGTCGGCCTTGTCGGCGGCATATTCCATGGTCACTACGCGGTAGCCTTCCATGGCTGCTTGCAACGCGCAGATCGGGTCGATTTCCGTGACCCACACCGTCGCGCCCAGACCGCGCAGCGATTGCGCGCAACCCTTGCCCACATCGCCGTAACCGGCAACCACCGCGATCTTGCCGGCGATCATCACATCGGTCGCGCGCTTGATACCGTCCACCAGCGATTCACGGCAGCCATACAGGTTGTCGAACTTCGACTTCGTGACCGAGTCATTCACGTTGATGGCCGGGAACGGCAGGCGCCCTTCCTTTTCCATCTGATACAGACGATGCACGCCCGTGGTCGTTTCTTCCGTCACGCCCTGAATGTGCACGAGGCGCTTGGAATACCACGTCGGGTCGATATCGAGATGAGCCGCAATCGACTTGTACAGCGCGACTTCTTCTTCGTTTTCCGGCTTGCCGATGACCGAGCGGTCCTTTTCTGCCTTCGAGCCGAGGATCAGCAGCAACGTGGCGTCGCCGCCGTCGTCGAGGATCATGTTGGCGAATTCGCCGTTCGGCCATTCGAAGATGCGGTGGGAGAATTCCCAGTATTCGTCGAGCGATTCGCCCTTGAATGCGAACACCGGCACACCGCCTTGGGCGATTGCCGAGGCAGCGTGGTCCTGCGTCGAGAAAATGTTGCACGATGCCCAGCGGACGTCCGCGCCGAGTGCTGTCAGTGTTTCGATCAGCACGCCGGTCTGGATGGTCATGTGCAGCGAACCCGCGATACGCGCGCCCTTCAGCGGCTGCGATACCTTGTATTCCTCACGCGTTTGCATAAGGCCGGGCATTTCCGTTTCGGCGATGTTCAGTTCCTTGCGGCCCCAGGCAGCAAGAGACATATCGGCGACGACGAAATCTTTGTTTGTGTTTGAATCGAGAACTGCGGCGTTCATCACGCCCTCCTTTCTAAATGGAAATATAGAAATTTGACGTGAGCGCCGTTCGATGCGGTGGTTCAACAAGCGCTTACTGATCTGAAAGCGCCGGTCACTCCGTCCGATTGAATACTTCGAGCCTGGCGGCCTTCGTTGTTGAAAGCCGTCGCAACGCTCCTCGAAGCGAGTTCGGATTGTAGCAAATTGGGATGGAGGGAGCGCGTTTGCGCGTGGACTTTGTTTTACCCGCGTGCGGACGATAGCCCCGCGCTCCAAAACCTATAACGCGCGCCACAACATAATAAAAGTGACTTAAACTTATCGAATGCATTCCAATCTGGAATTCAGGGGATCTGTATGGAATTGCGATCGTTGCGGTATTTCGTCGAGGTCGTGAAGCAAAAAAGCTTCACCGCTGCGGCAGAGAAAATGTTCGTTACGCAGCCGACCATCAGCAAGATGGTGAAGTCGCTCGAGGACGAAATAGGGTCGCCGCTGCTGTTGCGCGAGAGTCGCCAGATGGTGCTCACCGACGCCGGCCAGATCGTCTATCAGCGAGGACTCGAAGTGCTCGCGGCGCACGCGCAACTCGAAGCTGAACTCAACGATCTCGGCAAACTCGGGCGCGGCACGCTCACTATCGGGATTCCGCCGATGGGCGGATCGCTGTTCACCCCGGCTATAGCAACGTTTAAGAAGCGGTATCCGAAGGTGGAGCTGAAGCTTTTCGAACGCGGTTCCAAAGCCATTGAAGCGGCGTTGATCGACGGCGAAATGGAGCTCGGCGGCGTGCTGCAACCGGTCGATCTCGCCACGTTCGACGTGCTGCCGATCAGCCGCCAGTTACTCTGGCTCGTTGCGCCAAAAGGCTCGCGCTGGGATGCGCTGGTGGACGTGCCGCTCGCCGATCTCGCGCCGGAGCCGTTCGTGTTCTACGGTGAAAGCCTGGCGTTGTCGGATCTCGTGCTCAACGCCTGTCACGAAGTGGGGTTCACGCCGACTATCGTGGGGCGCAGCGGTCATTGGGATTTCATGGCGGCGCTGGTGCAGGCGGGTGTTGGCATTGCGTTGCTGCCGGCGCCGTATTGCCGGCGACTCGATGTCAACGCGTTCACCTGCCGGCCGGTGGTCGCGCCAGAAATTCATTGGGACATGGCCGTGGGCTGGCGGCGCAACGGCTATTTGTCAAACGCGGCGCGCGCGTGGCTGGAGGTTGTACGGCAAACACTGCCGGCCAATCTCGGCGATGACTTCCTGCAAGGTCCCGCTGAACGATTCCCGGCGCGCGTGCGCAACGCCGCGCCACGGTAACAAGTCACCAAGTACCAAAAAAACACCCTGTCCCGCTCGCGCGGGACAGGGTGTTTTTGCTTGCTACGTCAGTACCGGACCATTCCAGCGTCCGGTCCGGCGATTATTCCTGCACTGAAAAGTCGATGCGGCGGTTAGCGAAACGTCCGCTGGCCGTTGCGTTATCAGCGATCGGATTAGCATCGCCGAAACCTTGCGCCGTCAGCGAATCAGCAGAAACGCCATGCTTCACAAGGAACGCACGCACGGCTTCCGCGCGCTTCTTCGACAACGCCAAATTCGTGCTCGGCTGGCCGACATTGTCCGAATAACCACCCACGTTCAGCTTGACCGCCTTGCCCTTCGCCTCGCACGCCTTCAGCACTTCTGCCGATTTTGCCAACGCCAGTTGCGCGTCTTGCGGCGGCACGTCTGAGCCCGTACGGAAGTTGATGACTTGCAGGTTCAGGACCTTGGTGACATCGGTGGCAGAGCAATCATCGCTCAACGACGAGAACGCGCTCATGAACGATTCCTTCGCGCTTGCAACTGCTTGCGTGACGTTGAACGTGCCGATGGTAAAGCCAGCGCCAAACAACGTCTTCAACTTGTCCATCCAGCCGTTGCGCACGTCGGCAGCCGATCCGCTCAACTCGATCTTCTCACCCGACAACTTGGCTTCCGCGCCCGGCAATTGCATCAGCGGCAACAGGCCGTCGAGCTTGTCGAGCCAGCTAGCCGGCTTGGTGTCCGGGTCAACGGCAATGGTCGCGTTCAGATGATCCGCGCCGAACTTCGCCGTCAGTGCGGCGAGCAGCTTGGCCTTCTCTTCTTCGCTGCCGACCGTTGCGTGAATGGCCGGTGCGCCGAGCTTGTCGACGGTGAACGTCAGCAGCGCGTCCTTCGTAGGTGCCGGTGCGGCAGCAGGTGCCGAAGCCGGAGCGGCTTCCGACGCCGCTTCAACTGCAACCGCCGGAGTCGATGTAACCACGGGCGCTGCGGCAGACGCTGCTACAGGAGCCGCAGCGGGTGCCGGTGCGACCGGCGCCTGGTTGACGCAGCTACGGCCAAACAGCAGCGCGAGCAACGCCAAAGCGGCGGCCACGGCCAGCCACCACCATTTCTTCGATCGAGCCTTCTCTTCCACCACGATGCGGTCAAGCGAAGGATTCACGGCTGACGACGTGCCGCCCACTGTTGACGGGTGTTCAAGATGCGACGACACCGCTTTCATCTGCGCCGCGACGCCGGACAGGAAGCTACCCGCGCCGCCCAGACCCAGCGCACTGGCGATGTCTTCCGTCATGCTTGCCTTCACCATCGGCAACTGATGGCCGAGGAGCGTGGGCAACTGGCCGACATTGCCGCCGGACTTCGTGAAGTAATGCTTTAGCACGCCGAACAATGCTGTCGTGACGATGCCGCCCAACGCGTGCGTGGCGCCAACCGATACGCCGGTCTTCGCTGCCACCGCGTTGCTCAGCGCGTTCACCCGGTCTTCCGATGCCACGCCGCTCGCGAGCCGCGTACCCGACGCGAGCAACGATTGCAGGCCGTCGCCGTGGACGAGTTGCGGCAGCATATCGACGATATTGGCGTTCGAATCCGGCGACATGATCGACGCGAACAAGCTGCGCGCGCCTTCAGGCGATGCCGCTTTGTTCATCAGCGACCCGACGAGTGCGGGCGCGATCATGCCGACCACGCGCTTCGCTGCTTCGGGAGCAACGCCCAATTTTGTAGCGAGTTGTTGCAACACGCTTTCGGTCAAAGCGCCCTGTACTAGCTGAATAACATTGATGCTCATTTAATTGCCTTTTCCTTACTTGCGTGATTGCGCTAACCGCCCACATTGAGCGAAGCAGATTATAGATTCGGCAATAGGGAAGCAAGGACTACGGATTAAAAATCAGAAATACCTCAAAGCGGAAAATTTGAGACGATTCTTGAAATATCTCGAATTACTAATGAATTCCATCGCAGGGATGCAGTAATCGAATCACAAATATTGAATGAAGGTTAATTCGCGCTATTCATTTCATTTGGTGAAGCAGCGGTACATGACGGCGATCAAGCTTTTTGCAAAAATTGAGACAAGCGAGCAAACTGAATCAACGCGTGACGGAGGCAAATGATGCGTTCATCCACCTACGGCCAAACACACGAAGTCACCAATCAGGCTGCGCCGCTCGAGCGTTACAACGCGCTCTCAAGCGACCGGGCGCTGGTCAGCGCGATCCAGCGCGAAGGCGCGGCGTGGCACCTCGATACCCTCAGCCGCGACGGCCTGGCGCTCACCCATCCGGATACGCTTGCGCTCGCCGACCTGGCTAATCGGCATACGCCCGAACATCTCCCGTTCAGCGCGCGCGGCGAGCGTATTGATGCAATCGAATTCCATCCGGCGTGGCACACGCTGCTTTCCATGCTGCGCGAGCAAGGCCTTCATTCGCTGCCGTTTGAAACTGCCGTGCCGAAAGCCGGCTCCATGGCCGCGCGCGCCGCCGGATATTTTCTCCACGCGCAACTGGAAAGCGGTTCGTTGTGTCCGCTGACCATGACGTTCGCGAGCATTCCCGTGTTGCAGCAGGAACCCGCGTTGTACGCAAAGCTGAAAGCGCAATTGCTTTCACGCCACCACGATCCACGCGATATCCCGCTCGACGCCGGCAAGCAATCGATGATGATCGGCATGGGCATGACCGAGAAACAAGGCGGCTCGGACGTGCGCAGCAACCGGACCCGCGCGATGGCGACGGGTGCGGGCGGACGGGGCGGCGAATATCGGCTGATTGGCCATAAATGGTTCTTCTCGGCACCTCAATGCGACGCGCATCTCGTGCTTGCAGGCACCGGCGACGATACCCAGGAAAACGGCCCGGTCTCCTGCTTCTATGTGCCGCGTTTCTCGCCGGATGGATCGAAGAACGCCGTGCAGGTCCAGCAACTCAAGGACAAGCTCGGCAACCGCTCGAACGTCAGCAGCGAAGTCGAATTCCTCGACGCCTACGGCATCATGATTGGCGACGAAGGGCGCGGCGTACCGACGATCATCGAAATGGCGAACTTCACACGTCTGGATTGCGTGATCGGCAGCGCCGCGTTGATGCGCGCCGCGCTGATCCAGGCGGTTCATCACGCGCGGTATCGGCAGGTCTTCGGCGCGAAGCTCATCGACCAGCCGCTGATGCGCAACGTTCTCGCCGATCTCGCGCTGGAATCCGAAGCAGCCACCGTGCTGTTCATGCGACTCGCGGGCGCCTTCGAGAATTCAGCGAAGCCGGAAGAACGCGCGTGGCGCCGTATCGTGACACCGGCGGCGAAGTTCTGGGTCTGCAAGCGCGCGCTGGAATTCACGGGTGAAGCGATGGAGGTTTGGGGAGGAAACGGTTACGTCGAAACGGGACCGATGGCGCGGTTTTATCGTGAGGCTCCGGTGAATTCGATCTGGGAAGGATCGGGGAACGTGATGTGCCTCGACGTGCTGCGGGCATTCGAACGCGAACCCGATGCGGCCCGTGCGCTATTCGATTCGTGGCAGGCGGTGGCGGGTGAACATCGCGTACTCGGCGATGCGCTGAAGGCGCTGCTCGCCATGCTGAAAGGTGACCCGGCTACGCGGGAAGCGTCGGCGCGGGGGATCGCGCAACAACTGGTGCTCACCGCGCAAGGGGTTCTGCTCGCGCAGCACGCGCCGGCGGACGTGGCGGCGGCGTTCATCGAAACGCGTCTCGGCGATGCGCGTGGTTCCGTCAATCGCGTGTACGGAACGCTGCAGGCAACGTTTGATTTCAACGCAGTGATCGAGCGTGCATTCGCGGGGTAGTTGAGGGGATAGCGCGAAAACGTAGCACTCGATGAATCAAGCCGCGCGGCTCCGTCCCTTGCGCACTGGAATTGTCGGGTCCACTTCTGGCACTGGGCCCGCCTCCACCCCGTTCTCCAGCCGATACAACCACGCAAGCAGTTCCGCCACCGCCTGATAAAGCGCGGGCGGAATGCGCGAATCCAGGTCAACCTGCATCAGCAGCGACACCATCTCCGGCGATTCATGCACGTACAGCCCCGCGTCCTTTGCGCGCTGCACGATCATTTCAGCAACCAGCCCGTAGCCCTTCGCGACCACGCGCGGCGCGGCGTCGGCGTTTTTGGTGTCGTAGGTGAGCGCGGTTGCCTGCTTGCGCGAATCGTTGCGCAGACTCACGTTTCGCTCCCAGCCGATGGCGATGCTGATGCTGATGCTGATATCGCCGGACTAGCGGCATCGGTAACGTGGATGACATCGGCGAAATGGGGAAACGCCGGATCAGCGGCAAGGTCGGCCAGCGCGTCGCGGGCGTGCACCGACAGTCCGGCGAGTTGCAATCCCGCGGCGTCGAGTTGTTGCCGGAAATGATCGCCATCGGCGGCAAGACGGGCGGCGCCGCCCTCGCTCGCATTCAACCGCACCACGAGCTGCTGGCCGGTGAGCACGAGATCGGCGTCCACATTACCGAGCGTGGGCAAGCTCAGCGTGACGCGCGTGTGCCAGGCGCGGTCCGTATCGGCTGATCTTGTCCCCCCGCCGCTCTCCTGAGACGGATCGCGCCCATACGGAGCGCGGTTCTGCGGCTGGATTTCCCAATCGAACTTCGCGCCCGGCCACGCTTCGCCGGACCAGCGAAACTGATCGGAAGCGAGCACGTCGAGCTGCTGGCGGACCAGCGGAATAGTCGATGGATGAATCCCGGAGGCAATCGCCGCCTGCACGGCCGAATCCTGTTGATGCCCGGACGAAGGCGGCGCGCTTGTTCCTGCTGTCCCCGCTCCCAGCGCGGCCCCCTGCGCCGCCGGTGAAAACACGCTCGTGGGCATCGCGCGCACTGACGCGGCCATCGCCGCCGCCTGCTGGGGCGTTTGCGGCGTCGGGACGGGGCGCATGGAATTAGGCGCGTCGGGGGTATCGGCGGCGGCGAAGGTGGGCGGCAACAGCGTTTCATCGATCCAGCCATCGGGCGCCGCGTCCGCCGCAGCCGGGAAAGAATCCGGCGGCAATTCGCTTGCCAATCTGTCCACGCGCGCCTGGGGTTCATTTCGCATCGATGCGAGCGAACGCTGTCCGCCCAGCCAGAGCGCGATATGGTTTTCGTAGAAAAGGCCGCTGTCCGCCACAGTCCGCGCCAGCATGGCCGCCAAAACGGGCGCGGGCAAAGGTGGCGCGGGCGGGTTGACGGCGCTCGCGGCATTCGCCGAGCTGGAGGAAAACAACGACCCGGACAGGCTCTCGAACGCGCTGGCGGCCACGACGAGGCGCGGCGCGGTTGGCCACAACGGCGAGCTGCCGAGCAAAGCGGGCGTCGCACTGCCGCCGAATCGCGAAATGATGTCCAGTGTACGTGCGATCTCGCTCAACGCGGTCTGCGTCGACGGGCCGGGCGCGGCATACGCGTTGATAACGGCCGCGGGCGTGGCGACCCGCGGGGTATCGACTAAAAGTTGCGAGGTATTGGCTTGAGGCGCGGTCGAACTGGTCTGCGTATTGAGCGCGGACAACAGCATGTCGGTGCGGCTGGCAAGCAGCGCAGCGACGGCGGAGTCCAGTCCAGTCATGCCAATATCCTCGGGTCAGCAATCCAGCCGAACGGCCGGCCACCGGTTTCAATGAGCCGCGAACGCGTCAAAACGCGTCTAGCGGAACCCGATCATCTTTTTCAAAACTCGCACGGGCCTGTTCACGGTGAACAACGCTGCGGACAAACGCGCGAGGCTGGGGGCGGCGAGATCGCGAATGGCGGCGTCGTCGGCAAGGATCCGGCGCACCAGTTCGAGCTTGCGGGCACGCGCGGTGTCGTCCAGTTCGGAACTGGCATCGACTTCTCTCAAGCCGTCGACCAACTCCCGGTACGTGCTCTGCATCGTCTTCAGTTCACCCCATTCTCCACTGCGTGCTGCGGCCAGCATGCACGCAGAAAGTGCGGCAATCGCTTCATAATGAGCGAAATATTCTTGTGTGGTTTTCATTATGTGCAAGCATGTTTCGCGGCTTCACGCCGCAGCCATTTTTGCTGCATCGGGTGCAATCGCCATCCAGGCTTCCTCCAGGGTCGCCAGCAGGCCATCGATCTCCACCAGCACTTCTTCGCTCTGCCGCACATTCGCTTCCAGCAAACGGTGCGACATGTACGTGTACAGCGCATCCAGGCGCGCCGCGATGTCGCCGCCAATATCCTTGTTGAGCGACTGCTGCAATCCGCTTTCAATGATGCTGATCGCTTTCGTGATTGCTTCGCCACGCGCCGGGATATTGCCCTGCTGCAGGTGCATCCGCGCCTGGGCAATTGCCTGTCGCGCACCCTGATACAGCATGGAAACCAACCTGTGCGGGCTCGCGCCCATTACGCCTGTCTGAACGCCGACGCGTGCATAAGCGTTAGCTCCACCGTGTGCCTGGGAAAACATCCGACCCTCTCCTTTTGTCGACCCGAGTTGGCGTGCCGACTGGAGTTGGCGCCTTAGCGCTTACTCCGGTCCCATGCCTTACTCTGGTCCCATGTTTCCATCGTCTCATGGGCGTTTCGCCCAAAGGCGCTGCACGCCAGCGCACTTATTGACGGAAACCGTGATGAACCGGTGCCGATAAGCGGGTCAGAACCCATCTATTTGTCTGACCGTTTATCGTGCTGCTATCTGGGTTATCGGAGAAAGCGGCAAAAGCTTTAGGCGTGCTTTGCGTCACAACGAATTCCAGGAAGGGAAATAGTCGGAAGGTCGATGGTGCGGAAAACCGGCGGAGCAGCGTTCAGACCGAGATGTTCATGATGTCGTTGTAGGCCGACACAAGCTTGTTGCGGACCTGCAGACCGAACTGGAAGCCCACGTTCGCCTTCTGCATGTCCACCATCACGTCGTTCAGCGAAACGTTTGGCGCGCCCACTTCAAACGCATGCGATTCGTTGACCGCCTTCGTCTGGCTGCTGCTGATGCTGTCGAGAGACGACTTCAGCGCGTCGGCGAAACTACCGGCGCTCGCTGCACCCGATTCGGGCACGACGCTGCCGCTCGCCACGTTGCCGGCACCGCCCGCGGCCTGCGTCGCCATGGCCTGCATTTGCTGGAGCGCCGAACTCAACGGGCTGATAGGAGCATTCATGGGGTCTCCAGAAGGAACGGAAAGGAACTGAAAATCGGCGGCAACATAGGGAACGCGGTACTTCAGGGACAATTCGAACCGGGGCCTGTCCCGGGCCTCAGGCCGGCGTCTGCGCCGGAGCCTGGGCGGTTCGCCCTATGGCTTGACCGATTAGGAAAAAGTCTAGCAGCAGCGCCAATTTGCAAAGCGGGGAAAGGAAACCAAAACTCGCTTCTATTCGTTGGATCAACTCAATCGTGCTTACGGATAATTCTTCTCATGAAAGTGCCTGCAGTGCGCACGGTTATCGCCGGTGCGCCTCGCAGAAAACGCAAGACTCGGAGAGTTTCGAAGCATGGATTCCACAACCAACCTGATCAACCCGGACGCCCGCATGGGTCTGACTGGCGCGCAGCCGGGCGCCGCCGGGTCGATCGCCGCAGGGACGGGCGGAGCCGGCTACGCGGGCGGCGCGGACTTTGGTGGCAGTGGCGGCTTCGGTCCGCGCATGCCGATGCTTAACCAGTTCCGCAACAACCCGCGCATGCCGCTGATCATCGCCGTGGCCATCCTGGCCGTGGTGGTGGCGGGCCTCGTGATGTGGTCGCGCCAGCCGGATTACCGGGTGCTGTTCAGCAACCTCTCCGACCGCGACGGCGGCGCGATTGTCGCTGCGCTGCAGCAAGGCAATATTCCCTACAAGATCGCCGAATCGGGCGGCGCAATCCTGGTTCCCAGCGACGCGGTGCACGAAACCCGGCTGCGCCTGGCGTCGCAGGGTCTGCCGAAGAACGGCTCGGTCGGCTTCGAATTGATGGACAACCAGAAATTCGGCATCAGCCAGTTCGCCGAACAGGTCAACTATCAGCGCGCGCTGGAAGGCGAGTTGGAAAAGACCATCGCGTCGATATCGTCGGTGCGTGAAGCCCGCGTCCATCTCGCCATTCCGAAGCCCACCGTGTTCGTGCGGGAAAAAGAACTGCCGACGGCGTCGGTCATGCTGAATCTCTACCCTGGCCGCGCACTGGACGAGGGGCAGATCCTCGCGATCCAGCATATGGTGTCTTCCAGCGTGCCGGACCTGCCGGTGAAGGGCGTGACAATCGTCGATCAGGACGGCAACCTCCTCACGCAGCAAAGCGCGGCGAACGGCCTGGACGCGTCGCAGCTGAAATATGTGCAGCAGATCGAGCGCAACACCCAGGGGCGTATCGACGCCATCCTCGCGCCGCTGTTCGGCGCCGGCAATGCGCACTCGCAGGTGAGCGCGGATATCGACTTCTCGAAGCTGGAACAAACCGCCGAAAGTTACGGTCCGAACGCCAACCCCCAAAACACGGCGATCCGCAGCCAGCAGTCGAGTATCTCGAATGACAGCGGCGGCGCCAATGCCGGTGGGGTGCCGGGCGCGTTGTCGAACCAGCCGCCGGCCGCATCGTCCGCGCCTGTCGACGCTGCTGCGAGCGGCGCCGACGGCGGCAAAACCACGCCAGTCAGCATGCGCAAGGACACCACGACCAACTACGAAGTCGATCGCACCGTGCGCCACTACGAGCAGCCGATGGGCGGCATCAAGCGCCTGTCCGTCGCCGTCGTGGTGAATTACCAGAAGCAAGTCGATGCCAAGGGCAAGGTAACAATGCTGCCGCTGGCCGCCGACAAGCTTGAGCAGGTACAGCAGCTGGTGAAAGACGCGATGGGCTACGACGAAAAGCGTGGCGATTCGGTGAACGTGGTCAACAGCACCTTCCTGGTGGATTCGACCGTGATTCCCGACGTGCCGTGGTGGCGCACGCCGGACATGATCGCGCGCGCCATCCAGCTCGCGAAGTACGCGGGGATAGGTGCAGTGGCGTTGTTCCTGTATTTCAGCATGGTGAAGCCGGCGCTGCGCCGCGCCTTCCCGCCGCCCGCGGAGCCGGCAGCGCTTCCGCCGCCGGATGAGCTGTCGCTGCTCGACGGACCATCGATGCCGAAGTCGGCGTCGGACGAAGAAAAGGATGCCGAGGTCAGTTTGCTCGGTCACGAAAGCAACAAGGCCAAGTTCGAACGCAATCTCGACTACGCGCGCATGGTTGCGCGCCAGGACCCGAGAATCGTTGCGACGGTCGTCAAGAACTGGGTGTCCGATGAACGCTGAAGGCCTCAATAAAGCTGCGCTCCTGCTGATGTCGATTGGTGAATCGGAGGCGGCGGAAGTGTTCAAGTACCTCGGACCACGCGAGGTGCAGAAGATCGGCGCGACCATGGCGACATTGAAAAACGTGACGCGCGAGCAACTCGACAACGTGATGACCGAGTTCGTCCAGGAAGCCGAGCAGCACACCGCGCTGTCGCTCGATTCGAGCGAATATATCCGGGCAGTGCTGACCAAGGCGCTGGGCGAAAACAAGGCGGGCGCGCTGATCGACCGGATCCTGCAGGGCAGCGATACGAGCGGTATCGAAGGCCTGAAGTGGATGGATTCGGCAGCGGTCGCCGAACTGATCAAGAACGAGCATCCGCAGATTATCGCGACGATCCTGGTTCACCTGGACCGCGACCAGGCGTCCGAAATCGTGGCGCTGATGACGGAGCGTTTGCGCAACGACGTGTTGCTGCGCATTGCCACGCTCGACGGCATCCAGCCGGCGGCGCTGCGCGAACTCGACGACGTGCTGACCACGCTCCTCTCCGGCAGCGACAACCTGAAGCGCGCGCCGATGGGCGGCATCCGCACGGCGGCGGAAATCCTCAACTTCATGTCGACGGCGCACGAAGAATCCGTGATCGAAAACGTAAAGGAATTCGATGCGGAACTGGCGCAGAAGATTATCGATCAGATGTTTGTGTTCGAGAATTTGCTCGAACTGGAAGACCGCGCAATCCAGTTGCTGCTGAAAGAAGTGGAATCCGAAACGCTGATCGTCTCGCTGAAAGGCGCCCAGCCGCCGCTGCGGCAGAAGTTCCTCGCGAACATGTCGCAGCGCGCCGCCGAATTGCTGGCCGAAGACCTCGACTCGCGCGGCCCGGTGCGGCTTTCGGAAGTGGAAGCGCAGCAACGCAAGATCCTGCAAGTTGTGCGCAACCTGGCCGAATCGGGTCAGATCCAGTTAGGCGGCAAGGCCGAGGACGCATATGTCTGACGCTGCCGAAGCCGCCAAGAAGGCTCGCATGTCCGCTTACCAGCGCTGGGAGATGGCGTCGTTCGATCCGGTTCCGGTCGATCGCAGCGGCGCCGATCAAGCCGCGCTGGAAAAGCACTTGCGCCGTGTCCGCGATGAAGCGCACGCGCAGGGACTGGCATCGGGCCATGTGGCGGGTCAGGCAATGGGCTACAAGGCCGGTTACGACCAGGGTTACCAACAAGGCGTGGAAGAAGGCCGCCGCGACGCGCGGGCGGAAGCCGCGCGGCTCGCGCAGATGGCCGATACCTTCAAGATCGCGCTGCAAGCCGCAGACGCAGTCGTTGCCGAGGCGCTGACGGCGCTGGCGCTGGATATCGCGCAGCAGGTGGTGTCGCAGCATCTGACACTCGATCCGACCGCGGTGCTGGCGGTCGCGCGGTCGGTGATCGCGGCCGAGCCGGCGTTGGCGGGCGCGCCGTACCTGACCGTGAATCCGGCGGATCTGCCGATTGTCGAAGCGTATTTGCTGGAAGAGCTTCAGGCAGCGGGATGGTCGGTCAGGACCGACCCGGATATTGAACGTGGCGGTTGCCGGGCGCACGCGGCAAGCGGTGAAGTCGATGCAACCAATGTCACGCGCTGGGAGCGCGTCGCGGCGGCGCTCGGGAGGTCACAACCGTGGTGAATTCAGTCCATGTCTCAACCCATGTCAATGCGAGCGCGGCGCGGCGCGTCACGCAGGAAGGATTGAGCGAGCTCGAACAGGAACTCGCGCGCGCGTCGTTCGGGCCGCTCGCCGCGGACGACGACGTCGAACCGACGATCGAAGAAATCGCGGCCCAGACCATCGTCGATCTCGCCGATATGGCGAACAACCCGCATCTGGATGGCTGGCGCGCGCAACTCGAAGCCAGCAAGGCGCGCAGCCAGATATCCAAACCGTTGCGTGCGTGCGGGCGTCTTACGCGTGCAGCCGGCCTGGTTCTGGAAGCCGTGGGATTGAAGCTGGGCGTGGGCTCGGAATGCATGATCGAGTTGCCTGCCGGCAGTTCGATCCCCATGGCTGAGGCCGAAGTGGTGGGTTTCTCCGGCGACAAGCTGTTCCTCATGCCGACCACCGAAGTCTCCGGCCTGTTGCCCGGCGCGCGGGTGTATCCGCTGGAAAGCGCACCGATCAACGACCCGATGGCCGGCGCCAAGCGTCTGCCGGTCGGCTGGGAAATGCTCGGCCGTGTGGTCGATGCGTCGGGCAAGCCGCTCGACGGGCTCGGGCCTCTTGGCTCGAAGATCGATGCGCCGCTGACCGCGCCGACCATCAACC
The DNA here is from genome assembly GCF_009766085.1 of Burkholderia sp. S171. GTDB lineage: Bacteria > Pseudomonadota > Gammaproteobacteria > Burkholderiales > Burkholderiaceae > Caballeronia. The sequence goes on from NZ_LMUF01000039.1 coordinate 28,734, forward strand.
CGCTCAATCGCGAGCCGATTCACAAGGTGCTCGATGTCGGCGTGCGCGCGATCAATGCGTTGTTGACCGTGGGACGCGGCCAGCGCATGGGCCTGTTCGCGGGCTCGGGCGTGGGCAAGTCCGTGCTGCTCGGCACCATGGCGCGCTATACGAGCGCCGAGGTGATCGTGATCGGACTGATTGGCGAACGGGGCCGCGAGGTGAAGGAATTCATCGAGCAAATTCTGGGCGAGGACGGTCTGGCGCGTTCGGTCGTGGTCGCGGCGCCCGCCGATGTGTCACCCATTTTGCGGATGCAGGGCGCGACCTACGCGACCTCTTTGGCCGAATATTTTCGTGATCAGGGCAAACACGTACTTTTGCTGATGGATTCGCTCACGCGCTATGCCATGGCACAGCGCGAGATTGCGCTCGCGATCGGCGAACCCCCCGCCACTAAAGGCTATCCGCCCTCCGTGTTCGCTAAACTGCCGGCGTTGGTGGAGCGGACCGGGAACGGTCGGGAAGGCGCTGGATCGATCACGGCCTTTTATACGGTCTTGACGGAAGGGGACGATCAGCAAGATCCTATTGCCGATTCAGCGCGCGCCATTCTCGACGGCCATATTGTGCTGTCGCGTTCCTTGGCCGAAGCGGGCCATTACCCGGCCATTGACATTGAAGCTTCCATCAGCCGGGCGATGACGGCGCTGATCGACGACAAGCACCTGGACCGGGTGCGTTTGTTCAAGCAAATGTTGTCGCGCTACCAGCGCAATCGCGATTTGATCAATGTCGGGGCGTATTCCACGGGGCGGGATGCGTTACTCGATCGGGCGATTGCGCTGTACCCGCGGATCGAAGCGTTTTTGCAGCAAGGATTTCGTGAGCAGGCCATGTTTGAACCGAGCCTGGCCCAACTCGATGCGTTGTTCGAATAAAGATAATTTAGGAATCTGACGTCCATGTCCAAGCATCTGCCGATCAAGACCCTGATCAACCTCGCGGAAGAAGAACTGGAGGCTGCCACCAAAAGGCTTGGCAAGCTCCAGCAAGAGCGCGACGAGGTGGAGGCGCAATTGAACTCGCTGGTTACGTACCGGGACGAGTATCACGCGCGTTTTACGGCGTCGGCGCAGGAAGGCACGACCGCGCAGACGCTGCGCAATTTCCAGGCATTCGTCGATACCCTCGATTCCGCCATCAGCCAGCAGCGCGTGTTGCTCGTGGGCGCGAACCAGCGCCTGGAAGCGGCCAAGCCTGAGTGGCAGCAGCGCAAGCAGAAGCTGGGTTCGTATGAAGTGCTGGCGGCACGCGGCGACGCGGTGCACGCGAAGCAGGAAGCGCGGATTGAACAACGTGATTCCGATGAACACGCCTCCAAGATGTTGCGGATGCGCGCCGAAAAGGCATGACGTTTTTAGCGATTTTTATCGTATATAAGATACAAGAGGCCAAGTATGTCGACCGTTAATTCTGCCAGCACGATGCTTAGCTTGAGCGCTGCCCAATCGCGGAACGCGGCGGCGACGTCGGCGAGTGATAGTGCGGCGGCATCGTTTGTTTCGACGCTGCATAACATCACCACCAAGGCCAACGAAGAAGCAGCGGCTCGGGCGCGGGTGCAAGCACAGGCGCAGGCCGCGAAAACTGCGGCGGCGGCATCGGCTGCGCGCGGCGGTGTTCACGACGCCCCCAAGCCCGACGACGCTTCAACTGCGCAGGCTAAGGCGGCGGCGGAGCAGGCCGAGAGCGCGGACCCGTCGACGGCAGCGGATCAGACTTCTTCGGCGTCATCGGCTGCTTCTGCTGCGCCGGGCTCTTCGGCGGCTAATCAAGCGCAGGCATCGACGGGTTCGACTGCGGCATCGACGGCTGCGGCTGCGGCTACAGCTAATGCGGCTAACGCAACGGCTGCGGATCAGGCGGCTCAGGCGGATGCGGATGCCACGAAGGCACAGCCCGAAGTTACGGCGGCAGCGGCGGCGGCTACTGCGGCTGCGACCGCTGCGGCCATGTTGAAGGCGCGCGGTGGTGCGGCCGCTGATCCGGCCACGGTTGCGACTGATCCGGCTACAGCGGCGATGAATGCGGAAGCGACAAGCGCGACGTCTTCGACGCAGTCGAAGGACAAGCCGAGCGACACCAAAGCGGCGGACGATGCACTTCAGGCTGCGCTCGCGCAGGTGGCGAATCCGCAGGGTGCTGCGACGCCATCGCCTGATGCGGCAGCGGCGGCAGCCGCGGCTGCGGCGAACACTGCGAATGTGGCCAACAGTGCAAACGCGGACGCCGGTGGCAAGGGTGGTGGTTCGAGGCAGTCGGGCCGGGCGATATCGCTGACAGCGTCTGCGGGCGATGCTGCAGGCCGTTCATCGACGACCACGCAGGCTGGCGCGACATCGGCTACGCAACGAGCCGATGCAAGCGCTCAGGCTGCCGCGACACCGGCCGATGACGGCAGTGCTGCCTACAAAGCGACGGCGGAAGCTGCTGCACATTCCGCTTCGATGCAGGCAGCGTCGGCGACAGCGGGAAGCGCGCCGGCCCAGAGTGCAGCAACGGCGGCTGGCAGCGCGGCGATTGCGCCGCACGTCGGGTCGAGCGGATGGGATGAGGCGTTTAGCCAGAAGGTAGTGTTTCTGTCGAACGGTCATCAACAGAGTGCTGAATTGACGTTGAACCCGAAGGATCTGGGGCCGTTGCAGGTGGTATTGCAGGTCACCGACAACCATGCACACGCGTTGTTTGTATCGACGCATGCGCAGGTTCGGGCGGCAGTGGAAGCGGCGTTACCGACATTGCGTGAAGCGATGCAAGGCAGCGGGATATCGCTTGGCAGTACGAGCGTGAGTGATGGTTTCGTGGGTCAGCAGTCGGGCCAGCGGGGTGATGGAGGGTCATCGAATACCGGTCGAGGCGGTCAAGGCTCGGGCGGAATAAGTGGTGTGGATAACGGCGGAAGCGCGGATGGGCTGAGCGCGATCAGCATGCCGGTGCGCAGGCAGGTGGGGTTGGTGGATACGTTTGCTTGAGCGGGGACGCGAGACGGATTAAAGATCATACCGCCCTGCAAATTGACGGCTGCGAAGTGCTGTGAGAACGGCACAAGTCCCTGGGTGCGGGTGCTTGCCCGAGAGCACTGGTGGCGAAGCGTGCCTATGTCGGAATTCGCGAGAAGGAGGGTTTCAAACATCCGTGGCTCTGGCGAGCACCGTGCTTTTGGGGCACCTATGAATCAAAACCGCACGCTGTGGACACTTAGGGTAGCGTGGTAAAAAGCGTTTTCTTTGCTTCGTTTCTTTGTCGCTTTGGACAAATGAAATGACGTGCCGCCACGCACAGTGGCCAATAGTGATAAAGAGAAAATCCGACTCACGCAGACCACTAACACTGAAAGCAGCAACCCGGCATAGACTCCGACCGCTAGCGTCGGACCCTGGCAACCCGGCATAGACCCACCCCCCCCCCCACCCCGCCCCAGCCGCAACCCCTCCCCCCGCAAGCCCCTCCCTCAAATCCCCCACGCTCAAGCAAAACCCACCCGTCCACCGGTGCGAACAAAACCCGAACTCACGAGTTAGCCCCAATTTCCCCCTCTATTCCCCTCATCGCGTAGCAGCAAAATCGCCAACAATTCAGGCTACAGAAAGAGGTCCGCAATCATGGCAAGTACCACCGCAACTCAACAACCTATCGTCACCGTCAAGAGCGGCAAGATGAAACGCATCTTGCTGATCGTGCTGGGACTCATCGTATTGCTGGGTGCCGGCGGG
>NZ_LMUF01000039.1:32657-57039 GCF_009766085.1 Burkholderia sp. S171
CGATGGCATGCATTACCTGCGTATCGGCTTGACCCTGAAGCTGCCCGATCAGAAGGCACAAGCCGAATTGACCGAGCGTATGCCCGAAGTTCGCAGCCACATCCTGATGTTGTTATCGGCGAAACGGCCGGACGATCTGGCGGGTATCGACGGCAAGCGTGAACTCGCGAAGGAACTGCTGGAGACGGTCCAGAAGACCGGCGGCTCCCCTGACAGTCCGGCGCGTGTCCAGGAAGTGTTGTTCACGGAATTCGTCGTTCAATAATCCGCGCGACAGCCCTCGCCTTCAACCGCTCAAGCAAACGCAAACGCTAACGCGCCGCCAAAGCAACGAGGCGCAGCCGCCAAGCACCAAGCAACCGCGCACAGGAACCAAGGATCACTCATGGGCCACGAAGAGTTCATGTCGCAGGAGGAGGTGGATGCCCTGCTCAAGGGCGTCACCGGGGAAGTCGACGCAGTCGCCGACGAAACACGCTTCCATGGCGTGCGCCCCTACAACCTCGCGACGCAGGAACGCATCGTCCGGGGCCGCATGCCGGGCCTGGAAATCATCAACGACCGCTTCGCGCGCCTCTTGCGCGTCGGTATCTTCAACTTCATGCGGCGCTCGGCGGAAATCTCCGTCGGTCCGGTGAAGGTACAGAAGTACAGCGAATTCACCCGCAACCTGCCGATCCCGACGAACCTGAACCTCGTCCACGTGAAGCCGTTACGCGGCACCTCGCTGTTCGTGTTCGACCCGAACCTGGTGTTCTTCGTCGTCGATAACCTCTTCGGCGGCGACGGCCGTTTCCACACGCGCGTTGAAGGCCGCGAGTTCACGCAGACCGAACAACGCATCATCAGCAAGCTGCTGAATCTCGTGTTCGAACACTACGCGGCATCGTGGAAAACGGTGAGAACGCTGAACCTCGAATACGTGCGCTCGGAAATGCACACGCAATTCGCGAACGTGGCCACGCCGAACGAGATCGTGATCGTCACGCAGTTTTCCATCGAATTCGGTACGACGGGCGGCACGCTGCATATCTGCATGCCGTATTCGATGATCGAACCGATTCGCGACATCCTCTCCTCGCCCATTCAAGGCGAAGCGCTCGAGGTGGATCGCCGCTGGATTCGCGTGCTGTCGCAGCAAGTGCAGGCGGCCGAAGTGGAGCTCACAGTGGATCTGGCGGAGATCGGCACGACCTTCGAAAAGATCCTCAACATGCGCGCAGGCGATGTCCTGCCCATCAACGTGCCCGAACTAGTCACGGCAAAAGTGGACGGCGTCCCGGTCATGGAATGCGGCTACGGAATTTTCAATGGTCAATACGCGTTGCGCGTCCAGAAGATGATCAGCGCAACCGACACGATGAAGGAAGGTGGATATGAGTGACGTAACTGAACCGGGCACGCTGCCGTCCGATCCGCTCAAGGGCGAGGACTTCGGCATGGACGACTGGGCGAGCGCGCTGGCTGAGCAGAACGGCAACGAAACGCCGGCGGCGGCTTCATCGGCGGGTGTGTTCCAGCCTTTGTCGAAGGTTGAGGCACCCTCGACGCGCAATGACATCGACATGATTCTCGATATCCCCGTGCAGATGACGGTGGAACTCGGGCGGACCAAGATCGCCATCCGCAACCTGCTGCAACTGGCGCAGGGTTCGGTGGTGGAACTCGACGGCCTGGCCGGCGAACCGATGGATGTGCTGGTCAACGGCTGCCTGATCGCGCAGGGCGAAGTCGTGGTGGTCAACGACAAGTTCGGTATCCGTCTCACCGACATCATCACGCCGTCCGAACGCATCAGGAAGTTGAATCGATGAAACGCTTTGCCGCCGCGCTTGCAGCATTGGCAGCGCTTGCCATGACGCTTGCCGCCCACACCGCGCACGCCGCCGACATGAACGCCGTCAATCACGCGGCGCAGATTGCATCGGGCGTTGGCGCGGGCACGGCCGTGCCGTCACTCGGCGTGGGCGCGGTGCTGCAGACGCTGCTCGGCCTCGTGATCGTGATTGCGTTCGTGTTCGGCTGCGCGTGGCTCGCACGCAAGTTCGGCGTGGCCGGCACCAAGCGCACGGGGCTGGTGAGGGTGATCGGCGGAGCGTCGCTTGGCAACAAGGAGCGCGTCTCGGTGGTGGAGATCGGCGATACATGGCTCGTGCTCGGCGCAGCGCCCGGCAATGTGCGGCTGCTGCACACCATGCCGGCGGGATCGGCGGAACTCAAACTCGACAGCACGGACGCGAGCGTCGCTCCCGGCGGACAAGCGCTGCAAGGCAGTTTCGGTCAACGTTTTCGCGATGCCCTCGCCGGCGAAGCGAACAAACGTCTGCAAAAATTCGCAGGCGGGAGCAAGTAATGCAGGCTCGTTTTTTTGCACGGTGCGTGAGACTGGCGGGGCTGTTGCTACCCGTCGTCATGCTGGCCCTCCCCTACACCGCTTTTGCCCAAAGCACAGCAGGACTTCCCGCGTTCAACACCAGCGCCGGTCCGAACGGCGGCACGACGTATTCGCTCAGCGTCCAGACGATGCTGCTGCTCACGATGCTGTCGTTCCTGCCGGCCATGCTGCTGATGATGACGGGCTTCACGCGCATCATCATTGTGTTGTCGCTGCTGCGGCAAGCGCTGGGCACGACCAGCACGCCGCCTAATCAGGTGCTCGTCGGACTCGCGCTGTTTCTCACGCTGTTCGTGATGTCGCCGGTCCTCGACAAGGCTTATGTCGACGCGTACAAGCCTTTCTCCGACGGCACGATCACGATGGATCAGGCCATGACGCGCGGCGTCGCGCCGTTCAAGCAATTCATGTTGCGCCAGACCCGCGAAGCCGATCTCGCGCTGTTCGCCCGGATCGCCAAAGCGCCGCCGATGAACGGTCCCGAAGACGTGCCGCTCTCGCTGCTGGTGCCGTCGTTTGTGACCAGCGAGCTCAAGACGGGCTTCCAGATCGGCTTCACCATCTTCATTCCGTTCCTGATCATCGACATGGTGGTAGCGAGCGTGTTGATGTCGATGGGGATGATGATGGTATCGCCCACGACTATTTCACTGCCGTTCAAGCTGATGTTGTTCGTGCTGGTGGACGGCTGGCAATTGCTGATCGGCTCGCTCGCGCAGAGCTTCGTTTCATAGCGTCAGGAATTACACGATGACACCCGAATCCGTCATGTCGATCGCGCATCAGGCCATGTATGTGGCGCTGTTGCTCGCGGCTCCGCTGTTGCTGGTCGCGCTCGTGGTCGGCCTGGTAGTGAGCCTGTTCCAGGCCGCGACCCAGATCAACGAAAGCACGCTCTCGTTCATTCCGAAATTGCTTGCGGTAGCGCTGACGCTCGTGATCGCCGGCCCGTGGATGCTGGAAACGTTGCTCGATTACATGCGCCACGTTTTCACCATCACGCCCGCCATCACCGGCTAACGATGTTCTCCGTCACTTACGCGCAGCTCAATGTCTGGCTGACGTCATTCCTCTGGCCGTTCACGCGCATCCTCGCGCTGATTGCCACCGCGCCATTGCTGAGCCATCAAGCCATCCCGATTCGCGTCAAGGTGGCGATCGCGGCGTTCATGGCGCTGATCGTGGCGCCGACTATCGGCGCAGTGCCGCAAGTGACCGTGTTTTCCGCCGATGGCGTGATGATCATCATCAATCAGTTCCTGATCGGCGCGGCGCTCGGCATGACGATGCAGATTGCATTCGCTGCCATCGATGCCGCCGGCGAGTTTATCGGCATGCAAATGGGCCTGGGTTTTGCGATGCTCTACGACCCGCGCGCCGGGGGGAATTCGGTGGTGATATCGCGGTATCTGAACACCATCGCCATGCTGGCGTTCCTTGTGTTCGACGGCCACCTGCAAATGATCAGCGCCCTCGTGCAGACGTTCCAGAGCGTGCCGGTGAGCGCGAATGTACTGGGTTCGGCCACGTTCGCTCGCGGCTGGCAGACGCTTGCGACCTATGGCGTAAGCGTGTTTTCGACGGGCTTGCTGCTGTCGCTGCCGGTGGTCACCGCGTTGCTGATCGCCAACCTCGCGCTGGGCATCCTGAATCGCGCGGCGCCGCAGATCGGGATTTTCCAGGTGGGCTTTCCGGTCACCATGCTGGTCGGATTCCTGCTGATCCAGTTGATGATCCCCAACATGATCCCGTTCTTTCAACGCATTTTCGATAGCGGTATCGACCAGATGGGGCGCGTGGCGGCTGCGCTTTAGCAGCCGGCCAAGCTAGTCAATCAGCCAGTTCGTATGCGGTGCTGCGCCCGCCCGACACGGATCTCCGCAGCACTCCCAACGCCACCAGTTCGCCGATGTCGCGTAACGCGGTATCCGGCGAACACTTCGCGACAGCCGCCCACTTGCTACTGGTCAGCTTGCCATCGAAACCATCGAGCAACCGGTTCAGCAGCTTGATCTGCCGCTCGTTGAACGGCGCGGCGGCCCAGCGCTGCCAGAAACGCGTCTTGACCAGCACCGCGTCCACCGTGTGCTGGGCGTTATCCACTGCGCGATGCAGCGCGTCGAGGAACCACGCAAGCCACGCGGTGACGTCGAGCGATCCGCGCTGGGTCTGCTCGAGGATGTCGTAATAAGCGCTGCGCTCCGACTGGATCTGCGCCGACAGGCTGTAGAAACGCTGCGGACTGCCATCGGCACGGGCGAGCAGCAAGTCCCCTATCGCGCGGGCGATACGGCCGTTGCCGTCGTCGAAAGGATGCAGTGTGACGAACCACAGATGCGCCAGCCCGGCCTTGATCACCGGCGCCACAGCCGAGTCGCGATTGAGCCAGTCGAGAAAACGCGTGGTCTCGGCGTTGAGGCGATCGGCCGGCGGCGCCTCGAAATGAACCCGCTGACGGCCGATGGGACCGGACACCACTTGCATGGCGCCGTTTTCGTCGTTGCGCCAAGCGCCGATCTGGATCCGTGACATCCCGCTGAAGCCGGTCGGAAACAACGCTGCGTGCCACGCAAACAAGCGCTCGCGGGTCAGCGGGGCGTCGCAGCGAGCGGTAGCGTCAAGCACCATTTCAACGACGCCCTCCACGTGCCGGTCGACCGGCGCCAGCGCTCCGATATCCACCCCAAGCCGGCGCGCGATAGACGACCGGACTGAATCCGCATTCAGCCTTTCCCCTTCGATCTCGCTGGTCTTGAGCACGTCCTCGGTGAGCGCGGCCAGACTTGCCTGATTGCGCAGGTTCAAACCGACATCGGCGAGGCGGCCGTGCAGCAAACCCTGGGCGCGACTGACTGCGGCCAGCGGCGCCGCGATCGTCGACAGATCGTAGCGCCAGGCCGGCCAGTCAGGATCTTCCCAGATAAAAGTCCATTCTCCGCGTTTCATGCGGTGATTATGAGGCGTAATCACCGCAAAGGGTGATTTATTCACCGCATTAATTGCGGAGAATAAAACCGCTATTCACCGCACGCGTTCAGCGGAAGGGGTTCTAACGCATCGGCATCACTCAATAAAACCCAATAAAAAGGGCCGCCCGTCAAACCGGCGGCCCAAAACACATCCTGCAACCCACATCAATTCCTTCCCTGCTCGCCCCCCGGCGATTAACTGCTCAATTAACTGCTCAGATAGTTGAACAGCGACATTTTCTGGATCTGCGCAAAAGCCTGCTGTGCAGCTTGCAGCGAATTCTGCGTCATCTCGTACTGGCTGATCGCACTGGGCAAATTGACGCTGACCAGGTCTGCCAGATTGTTGGCGGTTTGCGTCGAAGTCGTCTGCATGGCGGTCTGGGTCGCCGTGACTTCCTGTTCGCGGCCACCTACCGCAGTCTGCGTCGTCAGCACGTTGTTGTACGTGTTGCTGATTTTCGAGCCCGCCGTGGTCAGCGCGTTTTGCAACGTCGCCTGCTGGGCGTCCGAATCGGCGGGTTGCTTCAGTGCATTCACCAACGAATCGAGCGTCGTGAAAATGTCCGTATCGCTGATGTTGCCGGTGTTCGCCGGCGACACAGTAAACGTATCGCCCGATGCCGGCGTGCCGGAAATAGCGACGGTCTGCGAACCCACCGTGATGTTCCCGCCGGCCGTATAAGGCGTCGGCGTGGTCGGCGCGGTCACGGTCGGGGGCGTCGTCGACGGATCCAAGGACGTGACCGAGTACGAACTGACGCTCGTGGGCGGCGTGCCGCTAGTCGTCGTCCCGAACGTAATGGTGTAGATCAACGAGTTGGCCGGATCGCTGCTGTTGCTCACGCTGGCCGGACTGATCGTGCCCGAGCCCGTATTCGCGGCGGATCCCGACGTCACCGGCGAGCTTTCGTTCGACGAAACGCTTTGGAATATCGCTGAACCCGGATCGGCTACGTTGATCGTGCGGGTGTCTGAAATCTGTACCTGGCGCTGCCCGGGGCCGCCGTCGTAGGTCGCGCCAACGCCCGAGGCGTTGTCGCTGAAGGGCTTCGAGCCGCCCTGGAAACCGGCAAAGATGTAGTTGCCGTTGGCGTCGGTGGTGTTGGCGAGCGTCGTCAACGTGCTGCGATAACCCTGCAGCTGGGTCGCAAGCGCGCTGCGGTCGGTGTCGTTGAGCGTGCCGTTGCCGGCGTTCACGACCAGCGACTGGATACTCTGCATCACGTTCGTCACGCTGGTGAGCGTGGAGTCTTCCTGCTGCAGCGAGGTCAGCGCCGACGACTGGTTGGTCGAGTACTGCGCGAGGTTGGCCGCCTGCGAGGTCAGCGCCACGGCTTGCGCGGCGCCAAGCGGATTGTCGGCGGCGGTCTGCAAGGCCTTGCCCGACGAGATCTGCGCATACATGTTGGCGAGCGATGCCTGCTGATTGTTCATCGTCTCGACATTCATCGTGAAGTACTGGGAGCTAGAGATGCGCATCGTGAAAGCCTCAGTTGAAAATGCCGAGCAGCGTCGTGAACAGCGTGGAAGCGGTCTGGATGACCTTGCTGTTGGCCTGGTACAACTGCTGGTACTGAATCAGGTTGGCGGCCTCTTCATTCAGGTTCACGCCCGACACAGACTGCTGCGCCGACGTCGCTTGCGTGAGCACCGCGGTCGCCGACGTACTCGAACTCTGCAGATTGTTGGTTTCGTTACCGATCTGGTTGACGTAGTTCGCATACGCGCTCGTCAACGAGTCCGTGCCGCCGTTCAGCGACTTCGCCGTCCCGAGATTCGCCATCGCGAGTGCATTGCTGCCGTCGCTGCTGCCGCCCTTGTTCGCGCCGATGGTGAAGGTATCGCCGTTTGCCGGCGTGCCGCTGATCGTTGCGCTGACATTCGTGCCGTAGGACAGCTTGAGACCCTGGGCAGGGTTGTAGGCGAACGCCGTGCCTGCCGGAACGGTCGTGCCGCTCGGCAACGTGACGGGCAGGTTCGACGTAAATTGCTGGGCGGTCGAGTTATACGTCAGCGTCAAGGTCGTTGTCGGGATCGAATAACCCGCGGTGACTGTGGCCGCCGAAATGTTCGCGGTGCCGGCGTTGCTCGCTCCCGCCGATGCCACCGCTGGCGAGGCTGCAGCAATTGCGGTCGGGTTCGTGGTGACCAGCGAGAAGGCCGCAAGCGAGCCGCTCGTCGGCTGGATGTTGAACGAATCGCCGGCCTTCATGGTGCCGCTTGCCACCGAGATGTTCAGGCCCGCAACGGTGCCGCTGACCGCGCCGGTCGTCGGGTCAGCCGTGAGGGTGCCGAGCGACGCGCCGCTCGCGCTGTCGCTGAGCGTGTAGTTCGTGCCGTTGTAGGACAGCGTATAGTTGCTGCTGGGCGCCTGAGTCGGATTCGCAATCGATACGTCGAGCTGAGCCGTGCCCGTATTGCGCGAATTCGCATAAATGGTCGGGCTGCCGGTCGAAAACAGCGCGGTGCCGGGGTTGCCGTTCAGGTCCACGCCCAACGCGTTTTGCTGGTTCAGTTGCGCGGCGAAACTGGTCGCGAGGGAGCCAAGCTGAGCTTGCGCCGGATCGAGCGACTGGCTGCGGAATGCGAGCAATCCGCCGACCGTGCCGCCGCCGAACGTGGAGTCGGGCAGATATTGTGTTTGCGCCGGCGTCTGCGTCGAGCCGTCCGGCGATGCATACGCAATCGACAACTCGCTCGGGTCCGACGTCGATGTCACCGCCTGCAACTGATACGCCGTTGTTCCCGACACCAGCGGCTGGCCGGTCCCGATCGACACGTTGTACATGCCGTTGACGGTGTTGACCTGCACGTTCGTCAACTGGCTCAGGTTCGATACTGCCGTGTCGCGTGCATCGAGCAACTGGTTCGGCGGCTGGCCCTGCGCGCTTGCGGCGGCAATCTGGCCGTTCAGCGTAGCGATCTGGTTCGTGTAGTTGTTGATCTGCGTGACCGCGCTGGTCAGCGACTGGTTGACGCCGGAGCGGAGCTGGCTGTAGTTCGCGGCCGCGGCGGTCATCTGGTTGACGAGCGATTGCCCGCTGCTCATCAGCGACTGGCGCGTCGACGTCGTGGCGGGGCTGTTCGCCACCGACTGCAAGCTCGTGAAGTAGCTCGTCATGCTGGAGCCGATACCTGTGGTCGGATCGCCCACGAGGTTGTTCAGCTGCGACAACATCGAGTAGTAGGTATTCAGCGAACTGCTGTTGGACTGCGCGGCATTGAGCTGCGTGGTCAGGAACGAGCTGTAGGAACGCGCGACGGTCGCTGTCTGGACGCCGGAGCCCAGATAACCCGACGTCGTGTATTGCCCCGACGCCTCCTGGTACACCGGTTTCTCCTGGGTGTAGCCCGGAGTCGCAGCGTTGCTGATGTTCTGTCCGGTGGTCGTCAAACCCCATTGGGCTGCATTAAGACCACTGACGCCGATATCGAATAGGGACATGCAAGGAATCCTGGTAAAGGCACGAAGCCCGGGCCGCCGCTGTGTGACGACAACTGGTGTATATCGGCCGATTGCAGAAAAAGTTGAATCCCGGCGCGGTGAACCGGACGCGCGTGGTTTAAGCGCCGTGCCGATGAAACCCGCAAGCGCACCGCGCCATGACGGATTATTCCCCGGCATTGATCGGAGCAATTGGTGAAGCAGCGGGGAAATTGGGCGTCAGTTCGCCGAATGGAAGAGGTGTTACGGGGGAGGAAGCTACGTACTACTGCGCGGGCGGAGCGAGCACGGGGCTCGCCGCCGCATCAACGTTACCGCGCCAGTGACCGGCGTTTCATCTCGAGTTGCGTAATCAAGCGCTGCAGCGTGTTCTCGGCTGACCCTGGCAAGCTCATGAACTTGAAGCCGAGCGTGTAGCGCAGATCACCTCTTGAATTCACGGTCTGCCGGTTCGACATCAGTTGCAGGTCGAGCACGACTTTGCCCGGGTTGCTGAAGTGCAATTCCACGGCACGCAGGATCAATCCGACTTCCATCGATGCAACCCGCTCATCCATGGTCCGCAGCGCAACGCCACCCAGCGAGAGGTCGTTCACTTCAAAGCGAAAACGCTCGCCATTCGGCAATTCGCCGCTGCAGATGTACGGATCGAGCACAGGCGCTTCCACGCGGAAATACTCACGCCGCTGCATGTAGAACAGCACCGGCGGGAAATCCGATTCAAACGCCGGGTGCCCTTCGAACAGAATTTCACGCGGTGTGCCGGTGGCGAATTCAACGCGGATTCCGTCGGGACTCGCGTGGAACATCAGGTTTTCCGAGCGCAGCATTGCCTGGTTCTGCTCGGGGATGCCACCCCAATCGAAGATGAACGTGCGCGCGGCCGGGTTCACGTCGAGCAGGCGAGTAACGATCTGTCCCGTACCGTGATCGACGGTCAGAAAATCAGCTCGATTAACGAGGTTGCGTAAAGAGACGCCGATTTCCAGCGGATTACGCCGGCCGAAATCAGGAAGATCGGTGTCGTCGTCTGGTATGTCGGAACCGTTTGGCGGATTCATATTCATGGGGCTTGCCGTGTTCGTTTGCTCGCTCGCGCCTCGATTCCCGAGACTGTTTGAGCGTCCAACCGGACCCCGTGGATCCGGCACTTCGATGTTTCATTTAGCGGCAACCGGGATCGAATATTTAGGGTTGGCTGTAAAAAAACTTCCCTAATCTCGTATTCGGCGGCCGAAAACGTTCGCAAAGAGCGCAAATCGAAACGAACCAGCACATTCTCTCCATTTCGATGCCTTGCAGCCGGGCCGGCGCCTTCCGGGCGCACCATGCCCCCGTTTCTCGCCGTCAGCCTGCATCGTCTTATAGTGCGACATTGGCCCCGTCGCTTTTTACACCTTACTCGTAATACGTTTCGTCTACCTATATACATGCAGCAAAAGGTGCGCCAGTCCGCACTCGTTCAAGCAATGTGCCGCATGATCGAAATCAACTTTTTAGCGTATTGCGGGTCGGTTGCATATCCCGCTTTCTGCATTCCGTGGGCAAAACCAGCGGCATCGCGCGAGGCTTCCACGACCGGCGCGTAGCGCGGATTGCTCTTGAGCACGGTGGCGTAGTCGGTGAGTGCGTCCTCGTACGAGTCGTAGGCGCGGAATTTCTCCACCACTTTTTGCGGTTTGCCGTTCACGTATTCCGTGGTCACCGCGCTCGTGGTCTTGCCGGTCCAGTCGCTGGTCGCCTTGATGCCGAACACGTTGTGACTCGAACTGCCGTCCGAGTTCTTGATCTCGCGCTTGCCCCAGCCGGACTCGAGCGCCGCCTGGCCGATGATAAATCGCGCCGGAATCCCGGTCGCCGAACTGGCGGCCTGCGCCGGCGCAGCAAGACGGTCGACGAACGCCGCGACCTTGTCCGATCCCACGCCGCGTGCGGGCGGCGTCAGCGCGCTGTCGGCGCTATAGCCGTTGCCATCGAGCGATGCCTTCGACGACGCCGTCGATGACCCCGCCGCATTCGCATACGCCTTGGCCATCGCGTTCATGGCGGCCATGTTGCCGGCGTTCGCGCTGCTGTCGCCGCTCGCGCCCGCACTCGCGCCATCAGCGGACGGCGTCGCGCCTGCGTTGCGCATCAGTTGCTTGAGCATCATGTCGGCGACGCCAATGCCCTTCGCGCCCATGTTCTGCGAAAGCTGCTGGTCGAGCATCGACGTGAAGGTCTTGCTGTCGTTCGAATCGAAAGGGCTGTCCGACGGTGTGGCGTCGCGCATGCTCTTCAACATCATCTGCGTGAAAACGGCGTCGAACTGCTTGGCGGCCGCCTTCAATCCCTGCTGCGGGTTCGCGTTGGCCTGGGCGCGCATGGCGTCGAAGCCCTGGACGTCGAGCGCAAACCGGTTCGACAACGAACCCAGGCCGCTGCTCGTGTCGGTTGTGTTCATTGATGCGAGCGCGTTGCTTGTCGTACCGGTCCCGTTCGCGTTCATGACCTGTCGCCTTTAAATAATTTCAAGATCGGCGCGCAACGCACCCGCCGCTTTCATCGATTGCAAAATCGAGATCAAGTCCGCCGGCGTCGCCCCGAGGGCATTCAACGCCTTGACCACGTCCGCGAGCGTCGCGCTTGCTGCTACCTGCTTCAACGCGCCCGAGTCCTGCTTCAACTGGATATTCGACTGCTTCGCGGCCACGGTTTGTCCGTTGGAGAACGCGCCCGGCTGGCTCACGGCGGTCGTCGTGTTGATCACCACCGACAAATTGCCATGCGCGACCGCGCAGTTCTGCAGCGTGACCATCTGGTTCATCACGATAGAACCCGTGCGCGCATTGACGATCACCTTTGCTGCGGCCTGCGACGGCCTGACATCGATATTCTCAAGCTGCGCCATGAACGACACCACTTGCGACGGATCGGCCGGGGCGCGCAACTGGATCGTGCGGCCATCGAGCGCGATCGCCGTGCCCATGCCGAAATCGTTGTTCACCGCCGCCACGATCTTCTGCGTGGTGTCGAAGTCGAGCGTGTTCAGTTCCATTGTCATCACGCCGCCGGCTTGCGTCACCGCGGCGGGCACGGCCCGTTCGACCAGCGCGCCGCCCGGAATCCGGCCAACCGCCAACTGGTTGACCTGGACCTTGCTGCCGTTGGCGCTGGCACCCGCTCCACCGACCGCGAGATTGCCCTGCGCCATTGCGTACACCTGACCATCGGCGCCTTTGAGCGGCGCCATCAGCAACGTACCGCCGCGCAAACTCTTGGCATTACCCAGCGACGACACGGTTACATCAATCGCTTCGCCCGGCCGCGAAAACGGCGGTAGCACAGCCGTCACCATCACGGCGGCGACGTTCTTCAACTGCATGTTCTGGGTGGTCGCGGCATTCAGCGTGATGCCGAGGTTGCCGAGCATGTTCACCAAGCTTTGCGTGGTGAACGGTGTCTGGGTGGTCTGGTCGCCCGTGCCGTCGAGTCCGACCACGAGGCCATAGCCGATCAATGGATTGTCACGCACGCCCTGGAACGAAACCAGGTCCTTGAGGCGCTCCGCTTGAGCGGCCTGCGGAAGCGCGGCAACAAACGCCAGCGCGATGACGAACGAACGAAGAAGCAAGCGAAGGAAGAGTTTCATGATCAGAAGGGCGCCACGTTAAGAAAGAAGCGCTGAAGCCAGCCCATCTGCTGCGATTCATCGATATAACCCTTCGCCGAATATTCAATCTTCGCGTCCGCCACCTGCGTGGAAAAGACCGTGTTGGTACCGGAGATGGTCGTCGGATTGACGACGCCGGAGAAGCGCACGAATTCGTTGCCCTGGTTGATGAGCATCTGCTTCTCGCCGCTCACTTCCAGGTTGCCGTTGGGCAGCACGCCGGTCACGGTGACCGTCAGCGTGCCGTTAAAGGTATTGGCCGCGCTCGCGCCACCCGCGCCGTTGAAGCCGTTGGAACCGGCGGCGCTCAGGTTGGTGTTGTGAAACAGCCCGCCGAAGATCCCCGGCGTGACCGGCACGGCGAACGCCTCGCTGGCGTTGCGCGCCGCGTTCGCTGCCGACGACTTCGTCGCGTTGACGTTTTCCGCGATCACGATAGTAATGATGTCGCCGGTATTGCGCGGGCGCTGGTCTTCGAACAGCGGCCGTCCCGCGTAGCCCGCGTTGTAGATCGCGCCGGATGATGCCGAATTGAGCGGCGGCGCCGGCGGGCGCGCGGTCATCGGCTGCTGGGTGATCGGCTCTTTGGGCACGAGCGCGCAGGCCGCCAAGGCGACCAGCGCCAGCACCGATATGCTGCGTATGCGTGAAAATTGTGATGACATCTTCGTGGTCCTTCGGAATTGCGCTGCTGATGCGGGTGATGCCGGTTGATGCAACTCAAACCTGCATCTGGCTCAGCGTCTGCAGCATCTGGTCCGACGTGGTCACGGCCTTGCTGTTGATTTCATAGGCGCGCTGGGTCTGGATCATGTTCACCAGTTCCTGGACCACGTTCACATTCGACGACTCCACATATCCCTGCTGCAACTGTCCCGCGCCGTTCAAACCCGGCGTCACGACGTTCGCCGTACCGGACGAAGCCGTTTCCGCAAACAGGTTTTCACCGCGTGCATCGAGACCGGCCGGGTTGACGAAGGTCGCGAGCTGCAACTGGCCGACCGTCGTGTTGGCGGAGCTGCCCTGCGCCGTGGTCGTGACCGTGCCGTCCGAGCCGATCGTCACGCTGGTCGCCGTCGAGGGGATCGTGATGGCCGGGGTGACCTGATAACCGCTCGACGTGACGAGCTGACCTTGCGCGTTGGTCTGGAACGAGCCGTCGCGGGTGTAAGCGGTGGTGCCGTCGGGCATCGTCACCTGGAAGAAGCCGTTGCCGTTAATGGCGACGTCCTTCGAGTTGCCGGTCTGCTGCAGGTTGCCCTGCGTGTAGAGGCGTTCGGTTGCGACCTGTTGCACGCCGGTGCCGATCTGGCTGCCCGACGCCAGTTCGGTCTGCTGCGTGGAGCTCGCGCCCGGCTGGCGGACGGTTTGGTACAGCAAGTCCTCGAACACCGCGCGCGAACCCTTGAAGCCGTTCGTGCTGACGTTGGCGAGATTGTTCGAAATCACGTCCATCTGCGACTGCTGCGCGTTCATGCCGGTTGCGGCGATGTAGAGAGAGCGGTTCATGGTTTTTTATCCTGGTACTGCGGATTAACTGAAGTCGAGCAGCTTGTTAGCCGACTGATCGTTCGAGTTGGCTGAGTCGAGCAACTTGGTCTGCATCTGGAACTGGCGGGCGTTGGTGATCATGTCGACCATCGCGGACACCGCATTCACGTTGCTGCCTTCCAGCGACGCGGGCGCCACCGTCACCGTGGGATCGGCATCGGCGGGCTGGTTGTCGGCGGTGCGAAACAGGCCGTCGTCGCCGCGTGTCAAGGTTCCCGCCTCGGGGTTGACGAGCTTCAACTGGTCGACCGTCGCAATAGCGGTGGCCGGCTCGCCCGGCATCAGCGCGGTCACCGTCCCGTCTTTACCGATAGTGACTGCCGCGCCCGGCGGGATCGACATGGGACCGCTGTTGCCAAGCACCGGCAGGTTGTTTGCCGTGACGAGCTGGCCGTTGGCATCGACGTGAAGATTGCCGGCACGCGTGTAAGCCTCCCCGCCATCTTCCGTTTGCACGGAAAGCCAGCCCGGACCCTGGACGGCGACATCGAGCGGATTGCCGGTCTGCTGGATCGGACCCGGCGTGTAATCGGCGCTCGGCGTGGACGACAACACGAAAGTACGCGTCGTCGCGTCACCGGCCGCGCCGTTCTCGAAGCTCATCGGCACCTGTCGAAACGCGGAAAGCTGCGCGCGAAACCCCGTCGTCGATGCATTGGCGAGGTTGTTCGCCGTGACGCTCTGCTGCTCGAGCGCCTGCGCGGCGCCGCTCATCGCGGTATAGATCAGACGGTCCATTTATGACTCTCTCGTGCCCGGCGTGGCGGCGGCGCTTACAGGTTGATGAGCGTCTGGTCGACGGTTTGCTGCGTCTTGATCGTCTGCGCGTTCGCCTGGTAATTGCGCTGCGCCGTGATCAGGTCAACGAGCGAACTGGTCAGGTCGACGTTCGAGTTTTCCACCGCGCCGCCTTGCAGCGAGCCGTGGTTAGTCGAACCCGGTACGGACACCTGTGCGAGGCCCGATGCCGCGGTCTGCTGATAGTTGTTGCCGCCCAGGTCCTGCAAGCCGTTGTTGTTGGCGAACGTTGCCAGCGCGATCTGACCGAGCGCTTGCGTCTTGCCGTTGGTGTACGTGCCCGTCAGCGTGCCGTCCGTGCCGACCGAAAAGCCCGCCAGTTCGCTCGATGAATAGCCATCCTGAGTGCTGCTCACGAGGCCGGTCGTGGCGCCATACTGGGTCGTGCCTGTGAAGGACATCGACATGGTTTGCGTGGCGCCGGCGGTGTTGGACGCACCATTCGGAATCGAAAAGGAGAACGGCGCAATGGCGGTGGCGGGCGGCGTCGGGATCATGTTGCCCGACTGGTCGAACGTGACCTGGCCCAGATCACCGGCCACACCCGTCGACGTTCCCGTGACGGGCGTGTTGGCCGTGCCGCTGGTCGCGTAGGCTTCCCACGATCCCGTCGACTGCTTGACGAAAAACACGTTCACCGCATGCGTGCCGCCGAGCGAGTCGTTGACGTTGATCTGGCTCGTGGCGCTATACGTGTTCGCGTTGGTGGGGTCGAACGGCGTCTGCGTCGGCAGCGCTTGCTGCGAGTTCAGGTTGAACGCGAAACTCACGTTCTTGGTCGCCGACGGCGGCAGGTTCGAGTTCGGCACGACGAGCGGCACAGTCGCCGAGCTGTTGATCACGCCCTGCGCATTGGCGGCATAGCCCATCAGCGTCTGGCCGGCGGCATTGACGATCGTGCCGTTCGCCGCGAGGTTGAACACGCCGTTGCGCGAGTACACGTTCGCGCCGTTGGCCGACATCTGGAAGAAGCCGTTGCCGTTGATCGCGACATCCAGCGCCTGGCTGGTCGTGGTGATCGTGCCCTGGCCGAACTGCTGCTGCACTTCCGACATCTGCGAGCCAATGCCGATCTGGTTGTTCACGGCGGTGGCCACCGAATTCGCGTACATATCGGCGAATTGCGCCTGGCCTTGCTTGAAGCCGACGGTGTTCGCGTTGGCAATATTGTTGCCGATCACATCGAGATCGTTCGACGCGCCGGACAAACCAGATAAACCTTGTTGGTAACCCATGACGGTCTCCGCTTCTAGAAGAAAGAGCTAATAAATAGGGGCTTAGAGAATCGACGCGATGCTGGTCAACGGAACCGACTTGCCGGTCGAGAGCATGACGCCCGCCGTCCCGTCGCCCTGCTGCACCACGCTCTGCACCACCGAGGAAGACAGCGCGGTCGCCGTGGCCGCAGCGCCGTTGATCGTGCCTGCCGCCGTGATGGTGTACGTACCGTCTGGCAACGTCGCGCCGGTCTTGTCGGTTGGCGTCCAGCCCGAGATTGGCACCGTGCCTGCAGCCTGCGGCCCGAGGTCGATCGTGTTCACGACCTGGCCGGCGCTGTTCGTCACGCTCACCGTCAAGTCGCCAAGCGCGTTCGCCGTCTGCGCGCCGAAGGCGCTGGCCTTGCCGCCGCTCACGGTCATCGTGTTGCCAGGGGCGAGTACGGTTGCGCCGATCAGCATCGCAGCCTGCGACGACTGCCCAGCCGACAACTGCGTCGCGAGCGAGCTCAACGACGTGTTCAACTGGCCGATACCCGACACCGTGCTGATCTGCGCGAGTTGCGAGGTCATCTGCGAGCTGTCGGTCGGGTTGGTCGGATCCTGGTTCTGAAGCTGCGTGACGAGCAGCGTCAGGAAGGTGTTCTGCAGGTCCGCCGGCGACTGCGTACCCGTCGTGCTGGAGCTCGAGCTGGCCGACGACGTACCCGACGAGCTGGACGTGCCGTTCATGGTGTTCAGCAACGTCTGCGACATCGTCGTGCCGGTGTTGCCGATCGAAGTATTGGTTGTCACGGGTTGGTCCTCAGGTTCCGATCGTCAGGGTCTTAAGCATTAGCTGCTTGGCGGTATTGAGCGTCTCCACATTCGCCTGATACGAACGCGACGCCGAAATCATGTTGACCATTTCCTGCACCGGATCGACGTTCGGCATGGTCACGTAGCCGTCCGGGTTGGCTGCGGGATTGGTCGGGTCGTAGCTGGTTTTCATCGGCGTCGGGTCGTCGATCACGCCCGTCACCTGCACGCCGCCCACTTGCTGGCCGGACGCCGTGCGCGCGCCGCCGAGCGGGTCGACCGCGAACACCACCTGCTTCGCCTTGTACGGCTGGCCGTCCGGGCCGGTGGTGCTGTCCGCGTTCGCCAGGTTCGAGGCGGTCACGTTCAGGCGCTGCGCCTGCGCGGACATCGCCGAACCGGCAACGTTGAAGATGTTCATCAAAGAGGGCATTGCTGATCCTCGCTTTTACGTTAGTGCGCTGTTTAGTTCGACGTGGTTAGTTCGACGTGATCGCCGAGAGCATCGTCTTGATCTGCGACGACACCACCGTCATGCCGGCTTCGAAATGCAGCGCGTTGTCCGCGAACTGAACGCGCTCTGAATCCATGTCGACGGTGTTGCCGTCAAGCGCCGGCTGGCTCGGAATCCGGTACGCGAGGCGGCCGTAGTCGTCGGTGCTGCCACCGCTGGCGGTGAGCGTCGTCGTACCGGACATATGTCCCGGCGATGTCGTCGCAAGCGCCGAGCTGCTCGACACGCTCACCGGCTGCGCCATGGGCAACGCCGCGGTGCCGGAAGCTGTCGCGTCCGCCGCCGTGCCGGTCTTCTTCAGTGCGCCTGCGAGGGCGCTGGAGAAATCGACGTCACGCGCCTTGTAGCCCGGGGTATCGGCGTTCGCAATATTCGACGACAACAGTTCCTGCCGGTACGCGCGCACATCCAGCGCTTCGCGGCCAAACGCAAATTCCTGGTCTAGCTTGTCCAACATGGCGGTCCTCCTTCAGCTTCGGATCGTGTCTGCGGTGCTTTGGGTGCTTTTGCGTGTCTTGCGATGGGTGACGGCGGGTTGCCATTGGCTATCGAAGACTTTTGCATGAGACGAATCTTAGGAGCGAGACGCAAGATGCAATCAGACGAATAACAGGGAAAGGGGGCCTCTATTCGACGCTTGCCTTTAGCCGCCGAAATCTAGAATTCGTCTCGTGGGTTGATCGTTTGAAGAATTCACCGACTTTGGATGAGGGGTTTCTCGTTGCTGGTTGGCCGGATTCGCTGGATTTGTTTGGGAGAAACACAATGCACAGCTTCACTGCGCCTGCTCGCAAGCCGGCGGTTCATCGCCCGGCCGCGAACGGCCTGGTGAAAGCCCGCGCTCAGTTGGCGCGCCGTGTTGCGCCGAGCGGTCCGCTTGCGCTGTGCGTGCTGGCATGGGCGCTGATGACGGCCGGCGTGACGACGGCGCGCGCGCAGGAAGCGAGTGGCGGCAGCGGCACGATCATGATTGCCGGTCCCGCTGAAACCAATCCGGCGGCCGTCATGGCAATGGCGAAAGATGCCGGCATGACGGTGGACGGCAGTGCGAGTCAGCCGGCGAGCCCGGCTCAACCCGTGCGCACCTCGCATCCCGCGGGTTACGCCGCGGCGGCTCATGCAGCCGATGCCGCCATGCGTGCCGCCGCGCAGGCGCTCGATGCCCACGCCGACGCCGCCGACGCGTCTTCTTCTTCCGCCGATACCAGCGGTTTCATCGTGATTCCGGGACCGGGCGAAGCCAATGCACCGAAACCCGTGGCGGCGACGCCCCGGCTGGCGATGACGCCGAGCCGGACGGCGGCTGCATCGAACGATGCCCCCAATGCCAGCGGAATGATCGAGATTCCCGGCAATGGCGAGCCGAAAGCGCCTACTACTATTAGTAACGTTGCAAACAACGCCCGAGCCCCCGTTGCCGATACCCTTCCCCGCGTCACCACATCCTCACGCGACGTGATGCCCGTGGTCGTGGCAACAGACGGCAGCGCATCGGTCCAGGGCACCCCCCGCATTGCCTCGCGAGGCTTCCAGGCGAGACCGATCGCGGCTGCGCCCGCCACGCCGGTCGCCGGCATGATGTCGGTTTCGATGCGCACCCCGGCGCCCATCCGCGCCCCGCTCCAGCCCGCGCCCGCCATGGCCGGCGCACCCAATCAGCTCACACAGGACGGCGACTCGGTACGCGCCGCTGCGCTCGTCTTCCTGACGCAGCAGGCGGCCGGTTTGCCCGGCAAGGCCGACATCACCGTGACGCCCGTCTTTCCCCGCGGCCTCGCAGCCTGTTCGACACTCGAGCCGTTCCTGCCGGCGGGATCGCGTCTCTGGGGCCGCACCACGGTCGGCGTGCGGTGCTCGGGCGACCGGCCGTGGACGCTCTATCTGCAAGCGCGCGTCTCGGTGATGGCCACGTATTACCTTGCGGCCCGCGCCGTTGCGCCCGGCGAAGTGCTCACCGCCGCCGACCTGATTCCCCGCGATGGCGATCTCACCGCCATGCCGCAAGCCATCGTCACGGACCCGTCACAGGCCGTAGGCGCGGTGACGTTGTCGCGGCTCGCGGCGGGGCTGCCGCTGCGCACCGACATGCTGCGCGGCGCCGGCGCCGTGGTCATCGGACAGAGCGTGCACGTGGTGACCAACGGCGCCGGTTTTTCGATATCGGCGGAAGGCAGCGCCATGAATAACGCGGCACCCGGTCAGCAAGTTCGCGTCAAAACGGCCGGGGGACAGATCATTTCCGGCGTCGTGAAAGACGGTTCGACCGTGGAGATCCAGCTTTGAAAAAGGGTCCGGTGGAGCCCTATGTGGGTTATCCCTCACTTGTTTCAAATTGTTGCAATTCCTTATCGGGCTTATCCGATAAGGCTGAGCGGGAGATAAGGCTGACTGGCGCGTGGTCTGGGCGGCGGGAAGGTTAAAGTTTTTACATCGGTCCGCCGATAAAAGGATCACATCGTCAGGGAAGACCATCGTGAAAATCGATTCCAGCAACACCAGCCAGATCGCAGCATTGCAGGAAGCTGCACAACAACGTGCGGCGCAAACCGACGCGCAAACCACCAGCACGACGGGCGGCACGACCAGCAGCACCGGCGGCTCGAATTCGACGGTGAGCTTGTCGGCTTTATCGACGGATTTGCGCACGTCGGGCAGCGCCGACATCGATACGGCGAAAGTCGCGTCGATCAAGGCCGCGCTGAACGACGGCAGCTACAAGGTCGATTCGGGCAAGATCGCCGACGGCATGCTGAGCAGCGCACGAGAACTGATGCAAACGAACACCCCGCCGGCCGGCGGCTGAGCATAGCGGCTATGTGTTGCAGGCGGCGTCCAGAGCGCGCCCGCGGCATACAGACGATAGGTTTCAGATAGACGCATCGTTTCCACGATGCAGCGCCGGGCGGCTTTTTTTGACCTTGGCACCGCGATGAACGCGGGCCGGATCTTTTAGCGAGTCGCCCATGAAAGACGCCCTGCTTGCCACTGTTATCGACGAAACCGCTGCTGTTCAGGCGTTCGAGTCGCTGCTGGTCCACGAAGAGAAAGCGCTGATTGCGGCCTCGCCGCTTGATACGCTGCCTTCGATCATCGAACAAAAAACTGCGATCACCGAGCAGCTTGCCGCGCTGGAACGCCAGCGCGACGAGCAACTTGACGCGCTTGGGCTGCCGAAGGGTTTTATCGGCATGGAACAAGCCGTTACCGGCGACGAAGCGCTGGCCTCGCACTGGCAGGAATTGCTCGCGGCGGCGGGACGTGCTCGGCGCGGCAACAACAGCATCGGCGTGCTGATCCGCTCGCGCATGGAATACACCCGCAATGCGCTTGCCGCGTTGACCATGGCGCCGCCGAAGTCATCGTTTTATGGTCCCGATGGCCGCGTGCCCGGGATCTACGGAGTTTAAAAGCGGTTCTGTTCCGCCGATTCACAGCATTGCACTGCGCGCCGTGTCCCACCTCGGGACCGGCGCGTTTTTCATTTCGCCTGGCCGCTCGTGCTTCGCGCTCGTTCCATCGCCCGAATTACCCCCGTTTCTCCGCCCTGATCAGGCAATGGTCGCTGGCTGCTTTTCGCAATAATCGCTTCACTGGATCAATGCGTCAGGGCCTCGCCGAAGCCCCGCAGCGTCGGAGCAAAGCGAAGTGGCAGAAGAGAGCGACGTCGAAAAGACCGAGTCAGCGACTCCCAAGCGCCTTGAAAAGGCGCGGGAGGAAGGTCAGGTCGCGCGCTCGCGGGAACTTACGTCGTTCGCTTTGCTGGCAGCGGGATTCGGCGGCGTCTGGGGGTTCTCAGGTCCCGTCAGCCAGCATATGCAGGCCATCTTGCGCGGCGCGTTCACGTTCAATCACGAGACCGTCCTCGATACCAACCAGATGCTGATTGGCGCATCCGCCGCCGGCCGGGAAGGTTTCATGGCCTTGCTGCCCGTGCTCGCGCTGACGGGCCTCGCCGCGGTCGGCGCGCCCATGGCGCTTGGCGGCTGGCTGCTCAGCACCCAGGTCATGTCGCCGAAGTTCAGCCGCCTGAACCCTATCAGCGGGCTTGGCAAGATCTTCTCGGTGCAAGGGCCGATTGCGCTCGGCATGTCGATCCTGAAGACCCTGGTGGTCGGCGGACTGGCCGGCTGGGCGATGTGGACCCGCAAGGACGAAGTGCTGGGCCTCG
This sequence comes from Burkholderia sp. S171, assembly GCF_009766085.1. Taxonomy (GTDB): domain Bacteria; phylum Pseudomonadota; class Gammaproteobacteria; order Burkholderiales; family Burkholderiaceae; genus Caballeronia. The sequence continues at coordinate 54,168 of NZ_LMUF01000039.1, forward strand.
TCGCGAAACCGCTGAACCTCGCACTCGCCGACACCATGCATCTGCTGGTGGTGTGCTGCGGCTCGGCCATCGCCGGACTGTTCCTTGTAGCCGCACTCGATGTCCCCTACCAGCTCTGGACGCACGCGAAGAAGCTGCGCATGAGCAAGGAGGAAGTAAAGCGCGAGCATCGTGAAAGCGATGGCGACCCGGCGGTCAAGGCGCGTATTCGCGCGCAGCAACGCGCCGCGGCCCGCCGCCGGATGATGACCGCTGTGCCGACCGCCGACGTGATCGTCACCAACCCGACCCACTTCGCCGTCGCGCTCAAATATGCCGATGGCGAAATGCGCGCGCCGAAGGTCGTCGCGAAGGGCGTGAACCTCGTGGCCGCGCGCATCCGCGAGATGGCGCTCGAACACAACGTGCCGCTGCTCGAAGCACCGCCGCTTGCGCGGGCGCTGTATCACAACGTCGAGATCGACCGCGAGATTCCCGGCGCGCTGTACGGCGCCGTTGCACAGGTGCTGGCGTGGGTGTACCAGTTGCGCAAATTCAAGAAAGACGGCGGCAGCCGACCGGACGAACCCGAGAATCTCGAGGTTCCGCCCGAACTCGATAAAGGCAGCGTCCCCGAATCGGAAGCCGACCAGGAAGCCGCCGAAGCGCTGGCTCCGGACAATGCAAACCCAGCCGGCAATGATGGAAATGACCCGATGAAAGGAAGCAGAGCATGAACGCGCGCGCCGGATTTTTCTCGAAGCGCCCTGACGCATTGGGATCGCAGAACTTGCGGGCCTTAGCCGGCCCGGTACTGATCTGCATGATCCTCGGCATGATGATCTTGCCGTTGCCGGCCTTTCTGCTCGACTTGCTGTTCACGTTCAACATCGCGTTGTCCGTGATGGTGCTGCTGGTCAGCATGTACACGCAAAAGCCGCTCGACTTCGCCGCGTTCCCCAGCGTGCTGCTGTTCTCCACGCTGCTGCGTTTGTCGCTGAATGTGGCGTCCACGCGAATCGTTTTGCTCGAAGGCCATACCGGTCCCGACGCCGCCGGCCAGGTGATCGAATCGTTCGGCCACTTCCTGGTGGGCGGGAATTTCGCGGTCGGTATTGTGGTGTTCGTGATCCTGATGATCATCAACTTCATGGTGATTACCAAGGGCGCGGGCCGGATTGCCGAAGTGGGCGCGCGCTTCACCCTCGACGCGATGCCGGGCAAGCAGATGGCTATCGATGCCGACTTGAACGCCGGCCTCATCAACGAAGACCAGGCGCGCAAGCGCCGCTTGCAAGTCGCGCAGGAGGCCGAGTTCTACGGCTCCATGGACGGTGCAAGCAAGTTCGTGCGCGGCGACGCGATCGCGGGCTTGATGATCATGATCATCAACATCGTGGGCGGCTTGATTGTCGGGATGCTCCAGCACGACATGGACTTCGCGCACGCGGCCACGAACTACACGTTGCTGACCATCGGCGATGGCCTCGTCGCACAGATCCCCTCGCTGATCATTTCGACGGCAGCGGGCGTGATCGTGTCGCGGGTGGCAACCGAAGAGGATATCGGCACGCAGTTGACGGGGCAGCTCTTCAATAACCCGCGCGTGTTGATGATTACCGGCGTGATTATCGGCATCATGGGGTTGATTCCCGGCATGCCGCACTTCGCATTCTTGCTGCTGGGCGGCGGCTTGGTTTACGCAGCGCGTTCGATGAACCAGCGCTTAGCAGCAAAGAAGAAAGCGTCGCTGGTTACCGACATTGTGCCGGCCGCCGCCGCACCGCTCGAAAATACGGAAGCGAGCTGGGACGACGTCGCGATGATCGATCCGCTCGGGCTCGAGGTGGGATATCGGCTGATACCGCTGGTCGATCGGAACGCAGATGGCGAGTTGTTGAAACGGATCAAGGGTATCCGCAAGAAGTTCGCGCAGGAAATCGGCTTCCTGCCGCCGGTGATTCATATTCGCGACAACCTGGAGTTGCGTCCGAATGGTTACCGGATTGCGCTGAAGGGTGTGGAAGTGGGCGTAGGCGAAGCATTCCCGGGCCAATGGCTCGCGATCAACCCGGGTCAGGTCTCGGCCACGTTACCGGGGAATCCGACACAGGATCCGGCGTTTGGTTTGCCGGCGGTGTGGATCGATACAAACTTGCGTGAACAGGCTCAGGTCTACGGCTATACCGTCGTCGATGCCAGCACGGTCGTGGCCACTCACCTGAACCACCTGGTCGTGACGCACGCCGCCGAATTGCTGGGTCGTCAGGAAGTGCAGGCGCTGCTGGAGCGCATTGGCAAGGACACGCCTTCGTTGACCGACGATCTGGTGCCGAAGACGCTGGCGCTGACCACCTTGCAGAAGGTGCTGCAGAACTTGTTGGACGAAGGCGTTCCTATCCGCGATATGCGCACGATCCTTGACGCATTGCAGGAACATGCACCGAAGATATCCGATCCTTATGAGCTGACGGCGGCGGTGCGTTTGGCGTTGGGTCGCGCGATCACGCAGCAATGGTATCCGGGCAGCGGTGAGTTGCAGGTGATGGGACTGGATCCGGCGCTGGAGCGCGTGTTGTCGCAGGCGCTGGCGACGGGCGCGAATCCTGGGCTCGAACCGGGCTTGGCGCAGACGCTGTTGAACTCGACGCAAAACGCGATTCTGCGTCAGCAGAACATGGGATTGCCGCCGGTATTGCTGGTGCAGCATTCGTTGCGCGCCATGCTTGCGCGTTTCCTGCGACGCAGCTTGCCGCAGTTGAAGGTGCTGTCGTATGCGGAAGTGCCGGATACGCGGAATATCAAGGTGATGAATTTGATTGGGGCGCAAGGGTAGGGAGGGGTTTAGGGGGGGCGCTGGCGGTTGGGGCGCTGGCGGTTGGGGCGCTGGCGG
>NZ_LMUF01000039.1:57346-57905 GCF_009766085.1 Burkholderia sp. S171
GCAGGATGTTTGAAACCCTCCTTCTCCGAACACAGGTTCTGACACGCTTCGCCACCAGTGATTGAACCTGCCCAAGGTATACCCCGCGCTATCTGCGGAGAACCTTCCACCGAATTTGTACGCACGCCGAACCACGTCGACAACCAACCTCGAAACGAGGCCGCCGGATGCGTGAAGCCGTACCGGACGGAAATGTCCATGCAACTCACCAACCGGCTCACCAACGATTGAAGCGGTAAATACATCAGTTTGTGATTGGCGAGGTTGGCCTCACGGCCCCCTGCGCAGAGCACTCAACCAAGCTACCAAGAAACGGGGCCTCGAAAACGCGTGGGGTATTACAGGTTCCTTGGCAATAGTGCTTGCCCGAGAGCACTGGTGGCGAAGCGTGTCTATGTCAGGATTCGCGAGAAGGAGGGTTTCAAACATCTGTGGCTCTGGCGAGCACCGTGCTTTTGGGGCACCTATGAATGGGAACGGCACGCTGTGGACACTTAGGATAGCGTGTTTTAAAAGCGTTTTCTTTGCTTCGTTTCTTTGTCGCTTTGGACAAAGAAAT
>NZ_LMUF01000039.1:57915-117344 GCF_009766085.1 Burkholderia sp. S171
TGACTCTCGTAGACCGCTAAGGCCGAAAGCACCACCCCGGCATTGACTCCGACCACTAACACCGAAAGCACCACCCCAGCATCGCCCCCAACCGCCACCCCTCAAAACCTGACACTCACCGCGACCCCCAAACCAAAACCCCCAAACCGTCCACCGGTGCGAACACTCAATAAACCTCCGATTCGGTCACAATCGCCCCGAGAGGCAAATCAAATTCCCCCCTCGGCAGGGCATCGCACTTAGCGGACTCAAAAGCCACCCCAATCGTCGCCGGCGTCAGGCCCCGCGCCCAATTAGCCAACGTCCGATCGTAATACCCCCCGCCATATCCCAGTCGATACCGATCGGCATCGAAACCCACACACGGAATAACGAGCAAGTCCGGCACAACCACCCGCTCCTCCTCCGGCACGGGAATGCCATACCGCCCCTTCTTCATCGCCGCGCCCGGCTGCCACGCATGAAAAACCAGCGGCGCCCTCGGCGCAACCACCACCGGCAAAGCGGCCTTCCGCGATGCATTCAGCGCCAGCCAGACAGTCAGCACATCGCGCGCATCGAACTCTCCGGCCACCGGCCAATAAAACCCAATGCACGAGGCATCGGGAAAGCGTGCGACCGCTTCCATCAGACGCCGCGCCAACGCTTCGCCACGTGCATCTTGATCGGCCCGAGCGCCTTGTGCCTCGCGGGTTGCAAGCAGGTTTGCACGCAGCGCGCTTTTGGTTTCCAGCAGAGGGTTGCGTGCTATGCTTTGCATCACTTCGCGCTCCAGAAATAACGATGTCAAAACGTCTCAAACGAGTATATCTCGCAGTTGCAACCGCGCTCGCCGCGATCACGCTGATCGGATGCGGTACCGCATCCGCCGTGCGCCCTACAGCCGCTGATTATTCGCTCTCGCCCGACGACCGCATCTTCATCCAGTTGCGCGAAGCCGCGCGCTCGAATGACGCCGGCCGTGCCATGCAATTGGCCGCGCAAATTCCGAATTATCCGGCGCCGGGTTATATCGATTACTACACCATCAAGCCGCAACTCTTCGACTCGCAAGGACACGCGCGCGTTGACGCACCGGACGAGCCGGTGCTCGCGTTCCTGCAGCGCTATGACGGCCAGGCGATCGCCGACCGTATGCGCAACGACTATCTGACCGTGCTCGGCGCTCGCCACGACTGGCGCAATTTCCTCGATCAATACCCGCGCTTCGTACTGAACGACGACACGCAAGTGAAATGCTACGCGCTCGAAGCACGGGCGTCGCGCGGAGAAAATGTCGCGGACGCCGCGCGCGCTCTGCTCGTCGATCCTAAATGGTATGGCGATGGTTGCGTCGACCTGATCAACGCACTGGCCGTCTCGCAGCAATTCACCGCCGACGACGTCTGGCAGCAAATCCGCCTCGCCTACGAACAAAACTATACGAACACCGGCAGCAAGATCGCGGACGCGCTGGGCCAGCAACGCCCGGATCAAAGCGTCTTCGATACCGCCGCCAGCACCCCGCCGCTGTATCTCGCACGCGGCGTAGGTCGCGACACGTCGTCGCATCAACTGGCACTCGTCGCCATCACGCGCATGGCGCGCAACGATCCGGCCATGGCCGCAGCATCGTTCAGCTCGGTTGCACCGGCGTTGACGCCGTCGGAACGCGCTGTCGGCTGGGGCACGATTGGTTATCAGGCGGCGGTGAAGCGCATGCCGAGCGCGGTGGACTGGTACCGGCTTTCGGTGAATGCGCCGTTGTCGAACCCCGCCTATGAATGGCGCACGCGCAGTGCATTGCTTGCCGGCGACTGGATCATGGTGCGCTGGTCGATCGAACAAATGCCGCCGACGCTGCGCAACCAGCCCGCGTGGATCTACTGGCACGCACGCTCGCTGAAGCAAGCGGGGGACGTTGCCACGGCCAATCAGGAATTCACGAGCATCGCGGATCAGTTCAATTTCTACGGTCAGTTGGCGTCCGAAGAACTTGGCCAGAAGATCACGGTGCCGCCGCGCACGGAAGTGAGCGACGCCGAAATCGCCCAGGCTGCATCGGTGCCGGGTTTTGCGCTGTCGCAGAAGTTTTACGCCATGAACCTTCGGCTCGAAGGCAACCGCGAATGGAACTGGCCGCTGCGTACCATGACGGACCGCCAATTGATCGCAGCCGCGCAGTACGCAAAGCGCATCGAATTGTTCGACCGCGCGGTGAACACGGCGGACAAAACCAAGACCGAACACGATTTCTCGCTGCGGTATCTCTCGCCGTATCGTGATGTGGTCGAGCGTGAGTCGAAGAACACCGGACTCGATGTCGAATGGGCCTATGGCCTGATCCGCCAGGAATCGCGTTTCATCATCAACGCTAAGTCGGAAGTGGGCGCGGGCGGCCTGATGCAGTTGATGCCCGGCACCGCGCAACTCGTGGCGAAGAAAATCGGCATGGGACCCGTATCGCGTGAACAGATGAACGACCTCGACACCAACATCCTGCTCGGCACGAATTATCTGGCCATGGTCTACAACCAGTTCGACGATTCCGCCGTTCTCGCCACCGCCGGTTACAACGCGGGCCCGGGACGCCCGACGCAATGGCGTTCCACGCTCAACGCACCGGTAGAGGGCGCGATTTTTGCTGAAACCATTCCGTTCACGGAAACCCGCGATTACGTCAAGAACGTGCTTTCGAACACCGTGTACTACGCGGCGCTGTTTGAAGGCCGTCCGCAATCGCTGAAAACGCGGCTCGGCTATATCGCGCCATAAGGGCCCAGCAACAAGACCCGCCGCGCGTTTCGCTTTTCCGGTCGATACGGTTAGTCGAAAGTCACGCGCGGCGCCGCCGCCCTGACGCTTTCGCGGACCGCCACTTACAGAGGCGAACATGCGGCATCAAACCATTGCGTTGATCGGCGGATCGGGGTTTATCGGCAGTCATTTGGTCAACGCGCTTGTCGAGCTTGGCAAGAACGTGCGTGTTGCCACGCGGCGTCGCGAGAATGCAGCGCATCTGACGCTGCTGCCTGTGGATGTGATCGAAACGAATGTCTTCGATCCCGTCCAGCTGGCCGCCTTTGTCTCTCAAGCCGACGCAGTCATCAATCTGGTCGGCATTCTGCAAGGCAAACGCGGCGACCCTTACGGTCCTCAATTCGCCAAGGCGCACGTCGAGCTGCCCAGCAAGATTGTGGCGGCGTGTCAGGCGAAGGGCGTGCGGCGCTTGATTCACATGAGCGCGCTTGGCGCGGATCCGTCAGGGCCGAGCATGTATCTGCGTTCGAAAGGCGATGGCGAAAAGGCCGTGCGCGAATCGAATCTGGCGACCACGATCTTTCGTCCCTCCGTGGTGTTCGGTCCCGAAGACAACTTCCTGAATCAGTTCGCGTTCCTCGAGCGGATCTTTCCGGTGATTCCGCTGGCGTGTTCGCAAGCGCAGTTTCAGCCGGTTTTTGTCGGCGATGTTGCGAAGGCCTTCGCGAATGTGCTCGATCTCGATGCCGCCAGCGGCCGCGTGTATGAACTCGCCGGACCGACGGTGTACACGCTCGAAGAACTGGTCCGGTTCAGCGGCGCGGCGATCGGCAAAAACGCGAAGATCATCCGGTTGCCCAACAGCCTCGGGCGCCTTCAGGCGATGTCGCTTGAACTCGCGCCTGGCGAACCCATGATGTCGCGCGATAATCTCGATTCGATGAAAACGCCTAGCGTAGCAACCGGGCCGGTGGCGCCGGAACTCGGTATTGAAGAACCGGCGAGCATCGAAGCTATTGCGCCGATGTATCTCACAGGATCGTCGTCACGCTCGCGTTTCGATACGTTTCGCGCGTCCGCCGGGCGTTGATTTTTGCTAGTTATTTAACCTCAGATATTTGCGATGAAACTCGTTATTGGTGACAAGAATATGTCGTCATGGTCCATGCGGCCGTGGCTCGTGCTCAAGCACTTCGGCATTCCTTTCGAGGAAGTGATGATTCGCCTCGCGCGGCCGGATTCCTCCGCGAATATCCTCGCGCATTCGCCATCGGGGAAAGTGCCTTGCCTCGTGACCGATGCCGGCGACGCCGTGTGGGAATCCGTCGCGATCATGGAGACGCTGGCTGAACTGTTCCCGCAGCACGCCATGTGGCCGCGCGATGCCTCCGAGCGGGCGCACGCCCGCAGCATCAGCGCGGAAATGCACGCGGGATTCGCTGATCTGCGCGAGCAAATGTCGATGAATATCCAGCGGCAGGCGTTCGGCCAAGAACTCACGGCGGGCGCGTTGGCCACCGTCAAGCGAATCGACCTGATCTGGCGCAATTGCCTCGACGCGCACGGTGGCCCGTTCTTGTTCGGCAAGGAGTTCGGTATAGCAGACGCGATGTTCGCGCCGGTCGTCATGCGCTTCAATTCCTACGCGCCCAAGCTGAGCGAAACGGCGCTCGCTTACGCCGCCCGCATCACGGCTCTGCCTATTGTCGCCGAGTGGATCGAAGGCGCACGGAACGAGCAATGAACATTTACGCCGTGGGCGGCGCGATCCGCGATGACATGCTCGGCCTGCCGGTTCAGGACCGGGATTACGTCGTGGTCGGTGCCACGCCCGAGCAGATGACGGCGCAAGGTTATAAGCCGGTCGGCAAGGATTTTCCCGTGTTTTTGCATCCGCACACGCACGAGGAATATGCGCTTGCGCGGACCGAGCGGAAGACATCGGCGGGATATCACGGTTTTCAGTTTTTCTACGCGCCTGACGTAACGCTCGAAGAAGATCTCGCCCGCCGCGATCTGACCGTGAACGCAATGGCGCGGGAAGTGAGGCCGGACGGCGAGTTGACTGGACCGGTGATCGATCCGTTCAATGGCCGCGCTGATCTGGAAGCGCGGGTGTTCCGGCATGTGGGTGAGGCGTTTATCGAAGATCCGGTGCGAATTCTGCGCATCGGGCGGTTTGCTGCGCGTTTCGCGGATTTCACCATCGCTGACGAAACGCTCGCGCTGATGAAACGCATGGTCGCGGACGGTGAAGTCGATGCGCTCGTGCCCGAGCGCGTGTGGCAGGAAGTGTCGCGTGGCTTGATGGAAAAAACGCCATCGCGGATGTTCGAGGTGCTGCGCGAATGTGGCGCGCTCGCGCGGATTCTTCCGGAGGTGAATTCGCTGTGGGGTGTGCCGCAACGTGCCGACTATCACCCGGAAGTCGATACCGGCGTGCACGTGATGATGGTCCTGGATTACGCCGCTGCGCACGGTTATGCGTTGCCGGTGCGCTTCGCCGCGCTGACTCACGATCTCGGCAAGGCGACCACGCCCGACGACATCCTGCCGCGCCATATCGGCCATGAAGGGCGTAGTGTCGATCTGCTGAAGCCGTTGTGCGAGCGTTTGCGCGTGCCGAACGAATGTCGGGATCTCGCGCTGCTGGTGGCGCGTGAGCACGGGAATATTCATCGGGTGATGGAGTTTGGGGCGGCGGCGCTGGTGCGTTTGTTCGAGCGTTGCGACGCGCTGCGCAAGCCCGCGCGGTTTGCCGAAGCGCTGCAAGCCTGTGTCTCCGATGCCCGCGGCCGGCTCGGTTTGAGCCAGCAACCGTATCCGCAGGCCGAGCGTTTGCGTGAAGCATTGGTGGCGGCGCGTGCAGTCGATGCCGGCGCTGTCGCGCAGCAGTACGCAGACCAGCCGGCGAAGATCAAGGACGCGGTTCACGCAGCACGCGTGACGGCGGTGGAGGCCGTGCTCCAAAAGCTTTAGCCTTGAATCAAATCAAAGCGCCCGCGCCAGCAACGACAGCACCAGCGACAGCAAAATGGTCGACATGAACGGGAACGGATATTCCCGTCCGAACAGGCGCAGCGTGAAATCGCCGGGTAACCTGCCGATGCCGAGTTTCTTCATCCAAGGCAAACACGCCGAGAGAATCGACAACGCAATGAACGTGGTGAGTACCCAGCGGATCATGATTTCATAAGGTATGTGAGCGGTCGCCGGACGAGAATGCGAGCAGCGTGTCGTCGATACCCCGCGAGAACGCAATCACCTTGAACAACTCGCCCATTTCCGCCTCCGATAACAACTTCTGAACGGCATTCGCAGCGGGCAGAAAGCGCCGGGCGTCACTCGGATCGAGGTCCGCAAGCGCATCCGTAATGCCGGCGTTCATCAGGAAACGCGCCTGCGATGTAAAGCCGAGCAAATCGGCGCCCGCGTCCGTGCCGGCCTCCGCGATCCCCGAAAACTCCACGTGCGCCGTGATGTCCTGCAGCCCGGGATACAAGAACGGATCGCCGTGCGACCGATGCCGGTAATGGCACATAACCGTGCCTTGCGCCCGCTGGGCGTGATAAAACTCGCGCCGTGGAAAGCCGTAATCGATGAAAAACGCCGCGCCGCGCGTGAGCATCGTGCAAATTGTGCGCGTGAAAGCCAGCGCCGCTTCGTGCGTTTCGCTCAAGTATTCGATAAACGGCTCGTCGTTGACTTCATCGATGGTGGCATCTATTTCGGCCAGCAGCGGGTCATCGAGCGCGGCTAGCAGGGGTTTGTCATCGAACGTGAAACGGTTGTTCGTCCACGATACGCCGCGCTCATGCCACACGCCCAGTTTTCGCACGACCAGGCGCACGGGCATGGCGTCGAGCACTTCGTTGCCGATCACCACGCCTTCAAAGTGGGCCGGCAAAACGCTGAGCCATGTCACCTTCGATGCCAGTTCGGGGGCATCGGCTTCAATCGTCGCCCGCTGGCGTTCCTGCAATTCGCCAGACAAATCCACGATCGCGTAATTGTCGAAGGGAACGTCCAGCGCTTTCAACGCGTTCAGCAAGCCGGCGGCGAGTTTTCCTGTGCCAGCGCCGAATTCCATCAAATTGCGCGTGCCGCTGTCGCGCAACGCCTGAGCGACGGGCCGCGCCAGCGTGGCCGAGAACAACGGCGACATTTCCGGCGCGGTGACGAAGTCGCTGCCGTCGTCGCCGCGTTTGCCGAATTTCATCGAGCCGCCGGTGTAATAGCCGAGGCCGGGCGCGTAAAGTGCCAGTTCCATATACCGGCTGAACGGCAGCCAGCCGCCCGCCGACGCGATTTCCGCCCGGATGCGTGCCGTCAGCGCCTCGGACTGCGCGAGCGCGTCGGGGCCGGGAACAGGTAAACTGTCGGATTCGTGAGCTTTTGGATTCATTCCGGCATTGTAAATGAGCGTTTCTTCGTCCACTTCTCCAGATTCTTCCGGGCCGAAAACCCGTGTGGTGCTGATCACCGGCGCGGCAAAACGCATCGGCCGCGGGCTGGCGCTCGGTTTCGCCGCGCGTGGCTGGGACGTCGCCGTGCATTTTGGCGGTTCTGAGGGCCAGGCGCAGGAAGTCGTCCAGTCGATCCGCGCCCTCGGCCGCCGAGCCGTCGCGCTGCACGCGGACCTTGGCGTGGAAAGCGACGTGGCGCGGCTGGTGCCGGCGTGTATCGAAACGTTGGGTGGTTTGCATTGCGTGGTGAACAACGCGTCGAGTTTTGTCGAAGATACCGCGCGCGATTTCAGCTACCCGCGGCTGCTCGAGATGATGGCGGTCAACGTCGGTGCGCCGCTGGCCTTGGCGCGCGCGCTGTTCGACGCCACGCCCGATGCCGCCGCCGACGATGAAACCCAACGCCGCTGCGTCATCAACGTGCTCGACCAGAAGCTGTACAACATGAATCCGGATTATTTGTCGTACACGCTGACCAAGGCGGCGCTGGAAAACGCGACCGTCGCGCTGGCGCAGGCGCTTGCGCCGAAGTTGCGCGTGGTCGGGCTGGCGCCGGGCCTTACGCTGCCGTCCGCCGACATGACGTCGGCCGAGTTTGAGGCCGCGCACAAGGTAACGCCGTTGGGCCGGGCTTCGCGGGTGGAGGATGTGGTTGCGGCCGCTTGTTATCTCGCCGACGCAGCGGGCGTGACGGGCACGACGCTCGTAGTCGATGGCGGGCAGCATCTCGTGCCGTCGCCGCGCGACATCATGTTTTTGACCGCAGGCCGCGCTTCGGGCGGCGTTTAATTCGTCGCTTTTAGTAAGTTAATCTGAATCACCAGGACACGACCATGCTTGCCGCACTTTCGCATCCCCGGCTCGCCGATTGCCGGCGGCTTTTTCTGCGCAATTACGAAGTGCGCATCAACATTGGCGTGCACGATTTCGAAAAGCGGGGCGAGCAACGCGTGGTGATTAACGTGGAATTGTTCGTGCCGCTGGCGTTATCGACGCCGACTGAAGACAAGCTGCGCGAAGTCGTCGATTACGATTTCATGCGCTCGACCATCGCCAAGCGCGTGGGCAAAGGGCATATCCACTTGCAGGAAACACTCTGCGATGACGTCGCTGCCGCGCTGCTCGAACATCCGAATGTGCGGGCGGTGGTGGTTTCCACAGAAAAGCCGGACGTTTATCCCGACTGCGATGCCGTGGGCGTTGAAGTCTTTCGCATCAAAGAGGTGGCAGCATGAGTTCGCTAACGGAAGCGGAAACGCCGGTGGTTCAGGAGACGGTATCCGTCCCGACAATGCGTGAACCGCTGACGCGCCGCGAGCAGAAACAGGCCTACGAGAACAACAAGTTGTTCAAGCGGCTGGCGCGTCAGGTGGGCGAGGCCGTCACGGATTACAACATGATCGAGGACGGCGACAAGGTCATGGTCTGCCTGTCCGGCGGCAAGGATTCGTACGCGATGCTCGAATTGCTGATGCGACTGCGCGAGCGCGCGCCGATCAACTTCGAGATCGTGGCTGTGAATCTCGACCAGAAACAGCCGGGGTTTCCGGAGCACGTGCTGCCCGAGTATTTGCGCAAGCTGGATATCCCGTTTCATATCGAGAATCAGGATACGTACAGCATCGTCAAGCGGCTCGTGCCGGAAGGCAAGACGACGTGTTCGCTCTGTTCGAGATTGCGGCGCGGGATTTTGTATCGGGTGGCGGGTGAGCTTGGGGCGACGAAAATTGCGCTCGGCCATCATCGCGACGATATTTTGCAGACGTTGCTGCTGAATATGTTCTACGGCGGCAAGCTGAAGGGCATGCCCCCCAAGCTTCAATCTGACGATGGGAAGAACATCGTGATTCGGCCGCTGGCATACGCGAAGGAACGGGATCTGGAGAAGTTCGCCGAGTTGCGCGAGTTCCCGATCATTCCGTGCAACCTGTGCGGCAGTCAGCCGAACCTGAAGCGCGCGGAAATGAAGGCGCTGATCCGCGATTGGGAAAAGCGTTTCCCGGGCCGCGTGGAGAACATGTTCAACGCGCTGGGGCACGTGGTGCCATCGCATTTGATGGATCACGGGCTGTTTCCGTTTGCCGGATTGCGCGCGACGGGCGTGGCGGATCCGGCCGGGGATATCGCGTTCGATGAAGACCCGTGTTCGACGGAGTCAACCTCGCAGACTATTTCGATTGTTCAGTTCGACGATATTTGACGCCGGCCGAGAAGCCCCCAGAATCGTTGCTCAGCAAGGCCGCACCGGGTTTAGCCGCCCACCCCCGCGTGCTATATTGGCGGCTCCCAACACTTCAGCGAAGCTGACGCCATGAACATTGTTATTTTGGCGGCAGGCACGGGCAAGCGCATGCGTTCCGCCTTGCCGAAAGTCCTTCATCCCCTGGCTGGCCGGCCGCTTCTCTCCCATGTGCTCGACGTTGCGCGTGCGCTCAAGCCCACACGGCTTGTCGTCGTGATCGGACATGGGGCGGAACAGGTTCAGAAGGCGGTCGGTGCTCCCGATGTCCAATTTGCCGTGCAGGATCAGCAACTGGGCACCGGCCACGCGGTTCAGCAAGCGCTGCCGCTGCTCGACCTTTCCGTGCCTACGCTCATTCTTTACGGCGATGTGCCGCTCACCCGCGTCAGCACGCTGCAACGCCTGGCCGATGCAGCATCCGGCGGCCGCTACGGCGTCCTGACAGTCACTTTGGACGATCCGACCGGGTACGGCCGCATTGTGCGCGATCCGACGGGCGCCGTGCAGTGCATTGTCGAGCAGAAAGACGCCAACGCCGGGCAGTTGACGATTGCCGAGATCAATACCGGCATTGTCATTACGCCGACCGCGCAGCTTGGCGAATGGCTGGCATCGCTTAAAAACGACAACAAGCAGGGCGAGTTTTATCTCACCGATGTCGTCGAGCGTGCGCTCGAAGCCGGCATCGAAGTGGTCACGTCGCAACCGGACGAAGAGTGGGAAACGCTCGGCGTGAACAGCAAGCAGCAACTCGCCGAACTCGAACGGATTTACCAGGGCAATGTTGCCGAGGCGCTGCTGGTTGCCGGCGTCACGTTGCTGGACCCCGCGCGCATCGATGTGCGCGGCACGCTGACGTGCGGACGCGATGTGTCTATCGACGTGAATTGCGTCTTCGAAGGCAATGTGACGCTGGAGGATAACGTGACCGTCGGCCCGAATTGCGTGATTCGCAATGCGTCGATCGGCATGGGGACGCGAATTGATGCGTTCACGCACATCGATGGCAGTACGACCGGCGCGAACGTCGTGTTGGGACCGTATGCGCGCCTGCGGCCGGGTGCGGTGCTCGGCGACGAAGCGCACGTGGGCAACTTCGTCGAAGTAAAAAACGCGGTGTTCGGGCGTGGGTCGAAGGCGAACCATTTGAGCTATATCGGTGACTCGGATATTGGGGCGCGAGTGAATATCGGCGCGGGCACGATCACGTGTAATTACGACGGCGCGAACAAATTCCGCACGGTGATCGAGGACGACGTGTTCGTCGGCTCCGATACCCAACTGGTTGCGCCCGTGCGCGTGGGGCGCGGTGCGTCCATCGCGGCCGGGACGACCGTTTGGAAGGATGTCGCGGAAGACCAACTCGTGCTGAACGAAAAAACTCAGGTCAGCAAGAGCGGTTACGTACGGCCTGTAAAGAAAACCCTGAACAAATAGCGAGTGCGCGAGTGCTTGAGCGCGGGCCTGGGTGGCGAGCGCCGGGCGTTTTCGAGCGATTCAAAAACAATCTGTAGAGGACGACGCCATGTGCGGAATTGTCGGCGCGGTTGCGCAACGTAACATCGTATCGGTGCTGGTCGAAGGTCTGCGGCGGCTTGAATATCGCGGCTACGATTCCTGCGGCGTGGCCGTGATTGCCGATGGCGAACCGAAGCGCGCGCGCAGCGTGGCGCGCGTGGCCGATCTCGCCGATCAGGTCCGCGATACGCATCTGGAAGGCGCAACCGGCATTGCGCACACGCGCTGGGCGACGCACGGCGCGCCCGTCACCGACAACGCGCATCCCATCTTTTCGCGCAACGAACTCGCGCTGGTGCACAACGGGATCATCGAGAACTATGAGACGTTGCGGACCATGCTGCGCGGGAAGGGCTATGAGTTTGTCTCGCAGACCGATACCGAAGTCATCGCGCATTTGATCCACAGCATGTATCGCGGCGATCTGTTCCAGACCGTGCGTGACGCCGTGAAGGAATTGCATGGCGCGTACGCCATTGCCGTGATCCACAAGGATCAGCCGCATACGGTTGTCGGCGCGCGGCAGGGGTCGCCGCTGGTGGTTGGAGTAGGCGATGGCGAGAACTTCCTCGCCTCCGATGCGCTCGCGCTTGCCGGCAGCACCGACCGTTTCGCGTTCCTGGATGAAGGCGATGTGGTCGAGATCACGCTGGACGGCGTGAAGATTGTCGATCGCGATGGAATGCCTGCGCAGCGTGAAGTGCGCGTGGTCGCGGCGTATGGCGGTGCGGTTGAGCTTGGGCCGTATCGGCACTTCATGCAGAAGGAAATCTTCGAGCAGCCGCGCGCGATCACCGACACCATTCCTCAAACCGATCGCTTCTCCGCCGAGTTGTTCGGGGCGGACGCGGCAGAAGTTTTCGCCGATATCGACAGCGTGCTTATCCTGGCTTGCGGCACGAGTTCGTACGCGGGAATGACGGCGAAGTACTGGCTTGAATCGGTTGCGAAGATCCCGACGCAAGTGGAGATTGCGAGTGAGTACCGGTATCGCGAATCGGTGCCGAATCCACGGGCTTTGGTTGTAGTGATTTCGCAGTCGGGCGAGACCGCCGATACGCTGGCCGCGTTGAAACATGCGCAGTCGCTGGGGCATAAACATACGCTGGCTGTTTGCAATGTCGCTTCCAGCGCGATGGTCCGGTTGACGAAGCTCGCGTTTTTGACGCATGCGGGGACTGAGATTGGCGTGGCTTCTACTAAGGCATTTACGACGCAGTTGGTCGGGATGTTTGTGTTGGCCGTGACGCTTGGGACGTTGCGCGGGCATGTGAGTGAAAAGCAGGAAACGGAATATCTGACGCAGTTGCGGCATTTGCCGGCGGCGCTCAATAGCGTGCTGGCGCTGGAGCCGCAGATTATCGCCTGGTCGGAAGAGTTTTCACGCAAGGAGAATGCGCTGTTTCTCGGACGCGGACTGCATTATCCGATCGCGCTTGAGGGTGCGTTGAAGCTTAAGGAGATTTCGTATATTCACGCGGAAGCTTATCCGGCTGGGGAGTTGAAGCATGGGCCGTTGGCGCTGGTGACGGAGGCTATGCCAGTGGTGACGGTGGCGCCTAATGACGCGCTGCTGGAGAAGCTTAAGTCGAATATGCAAGAGGTCAGGGCGCGTGGGGGCGAGCTTTATGTTTTCGCCGATTCCGATACGCGGATTGTTAGCGAGGATGGGATTCACGTTATTCGGATGCCTGAGCATTATGGGTTGCTGTCGCCCATTCTTCATGTCGTGCCGCTGCAGTTGCTGGCTTATCACACGGCTTGTGCGAGAGGGACGGATGTGGATAAGCCTAGGAATTTGGCGAAGAGTGTGACAGTGGAGTGAGGGGATGGGTTCGTGAGAATAACGTTGCGAACCTGTGGCCCGTTCAGCTGCTGACCACAGGATAGAAATGCGTCAGCGACACGTTGGTCGTCAATACTTTGTGCACAGCGGAAAATCTGGCGAACTATCGAACGATTCGCTTGCGACCGAACGGAAGGAACTCGAAGCCCCCACAGGAATCCATTGAATCCTTCCCGCGTGAATATGAACTACGGGTCGAGCTGCCTAGCTTTACTCAGTACGGATTCTTTTGCATGAAAATAACACCCGAAATAAAGCTTGTCGCGGACACCTACATTTCTCAATCCCGGCAACAAAAGGCGACTTTTAGCCAACGTATAGTTGCCGGGCATCCCATGGCTACTTACTTGCAGATTCATGTAGCGGGATGGGCGAGTAACTCGCCTTACCAAGGTTGCCTGGGAGGACGAGTGTCGGCGTTCTCGTTGAGGAAGAAGCCGCCGGTCGGGCCGAACTTATCCAGCGTGGCTAACCGGATGGCGATAGCGGCCGCGTCCCTAGGCGCGCGGCTGCCCATATGACCGTTCAAATCAGTCGCGGTCAGGCCTGGATCGGCGGCATTGACCTTGATCCCGTCCGCCGCCAGTTCCTTGGCGAACTTGACCGTGAACATGTTGAGTGCGGTTTTGGACGCGCAGTAGCCAGCAGAGCCTACGTTCCAGTTCTCGCTTGTCATATCGAGCGTCGAGGCGATCGAGCCCAGGCCGCTGCTTATCATCACGATCCGCGCCGCTGCCGACTTGCGCAGTAGGGGCACAAACGCTTGGGTGACCCTGACCGCCCCAAACACGTTCACGTCGAAAATGGCGCGCATATCGTCGACTGACTCCTGGCTGGCTGGCGACGGACGCCCAAAACTCATGCCGGCATTGTTGACGAGCGCGTCGAGCGCGCCAATTTGGTCCTGCAGATGCTCAGCGGCGGACCGGATGCTGTTGGCGTCGGTGACGTCCAGCACCAGACAGTTTGCTTCGATCCCTTCTGCGCGCAGGCCTGCCGCTGCCGCCTCGCCACGGTCCTGATCGCGGCAGCCCAGCCACACGGCGAAATTTTGTTCACCGAGCTGGCGCGCGATTTCAAGGCCGATTCCCTTGTTCGCGCCAGTAATGAGCGCGGTCGATCTAGTCATGAGGCTTATCTCCTATCGGTAAGCGGGTGGCGTGAAAAACTGCAATCCATTCCCCCGGTAAAGGGCGGCAACGCATCGAGCAGGATCTGCACGTTGCCGCTCTCGAAAACGACGTCTTCGCCAGGCAGTACGTTTGCGTCGCCACCAGGGCGGTGGGTGTTGGACAGCGATTGCGCGAAAAGTTGCGACGCTTCTTTAACTTCCTGTTGCGGATCGATTGCCAGCAGAAAAGCTGACTCGTTGCGTGCTCGCGATCGTTAAAACCCGAGCGTAACCTACTGGCTCCTCGGGTTTGCATCAAAGCCAGTTTCAGCGTGGTTTAGCTAATAGCAACTGCTAACCCATTACATCGTTCATTATCGAGTTAACCTTTTCGAAGACAGGACCAACATTCGTAGCGCCTTTGCGTTGCTGCTCTCGCACCCAAGCATCCTGTACGTCCTTATACTTTGTGGCAGCCCCCCAGCGTTCCAGTTCATTCGGATCTAGTATCCGGACGTTGGCGCCGCCTTTCCTCAATTCATCTACCTGGGCATCGAAGTTTTGGTCCATTACCGACCCCAAAGTGCGGTAGGACGTTTCAGCAGCGCGCTGTATAGCCGCCCGATCCTCTGGCGCAAGTCCGTTCCAAATATCGTTGTTCATGGCTAGAACATAAAGATGGCCCAGCCACAGATCCTTTGAAACCAGCACATACGGTGCAGCCTCGTGAACTTTTAGCATGTACCCGCTGTCGACGTTTACCATCAAACCATCCAGCGTCCGCGCCTTTAAGGCGTCGTAGATTTCCGGTCCCCAATGCATCGAAACCGGGGTAGCGCCTGCATTCTTCAGGAAATCCTGATGCCAGAAGCTGGCAGACCGCCACTTCTCCCCTTTTAGGCCGTTCAGGTTATTTAACGGTTTGGTGCTGAAAAAAGCGACCGGGTATCCGGTCGCAAGAAATATAGGCACGACGTTATTCTTCTTAAGTTCTTCCGAAAAGGCTGGCGCTTCTGCGTACACCGAGCGGAAGAAATCAACTTGTCTGCTCGCGGACGGGCCTTTCGGAAAGCTCTTGAAGATTTGATGCAATGGCAGTTCCTTGGCGGTGTATTCCGGCACGACAATAGCCATATCCGCAACACCTGTGTTCCCGACCGCGCGCAAAGCATCATAACTGCCGGCAAGCTGCCCCTCCCAATGACCCACTATATTGAGGCGCCCGTTCGATTCTTTCCCAATGGCCGGAAAGAGAACGTCGTTGATGAACCGAGTTCGCATCCCACCTAGAGGTTCATGATCGGTGTAGGTAAGTATCCTGGAGGCAGGCGCCACTACTTGCGCTACGGCGCTCGATAGAAGTGACGCGGATGTGATCGCACCGGCCGATGCGCTCAGGAAGCCCCGGCGGCTAATAACGCGTCCATCGAAAATTTTGCTAATTATTGTCACGACAACTCTTTGAATAAGGACCAGTGTTGCAAAAAATTTAACGTCGCTTACTTTGCGTTCGCGACTTCAAGACGTCGATGCTCTCCGAGGCGACCAAAAGGCTTTTCACATTGCGCTATGCCAATTAGGCAGCGTTGCCATTGAGGGATCGTTCGCAGCGCGCTGACTCGACCAAAATCACTGCCTGTAATCCTTGTACCGTACGAGTTGCAATGGTCATGTGCAGGAATTCAAGACTCGGCGTAACCGGCCGTGCCGCCTCCGCTTTTATGTAGTGTCCGTGCAGTTTCCAACCGCAAAGCCCTCCTGCCGAAAGCAGCATGAGCACGCTCAATGCCGTGCTAACCACCGCCGCCAATCGAGCCGTAAAGCTCAGCCTTCGGCCAATCGTTGCAAGCGAGTCCACCGGACCGCCGATGGCCAGGCGCGTTCCGTTCCAAAAATCAGTATGCCCCTGCTTGCATCGTCCGATTTTTCTCCATCGCGGGTCCAGTATCGCGAAAAAGCAACGATGCCGGTTTGGCCCTTGATCGTGGATTGCCAGTTGGTTCCAGTCATGTTTTCCGCCGATGCAACCCACGTATTCGCGGTGTTTCCAAACTATCACGGTCATATTTTGAGTATTTTCAGGATTCCCGAATTCTGCCGCGTAGATCCCACTTCATTCCCTTCTCACTGGTGGGGTCCCGCCGTGCTAGCGATCAACCAAGCGGCCGGTAAGCGGACCACGAGAAATACAAGCAGCCAGTAATCAATAAAAGGACGACGAACGTCGCGATCCATCTCGCGAAAGACCATCGCTTACCGATGCCGACGAAAGCGGTTGTCCCATACACGAGTGCTGGACCAACGAACCATGAAATAAAAATTGTCATGACCCACCAAGGTACATCGCAATGATCAATTTCGTAGCATCCCCGCACGAGCCTTTTTGAAGTGGACCAATCAATCCGACTTGTCACATAACCAAAAAACCATGCTGCAAGAAACCCAAGCGTCATAGCCGATATGACAGCCCAAAGTCGCTTCACTTCATATCCCAAAAGAGAATTTTCTTCGACTTACCCAAATCTGAGTCGTAGGGGCGGGTTGGCATTTTTAATGTAGTGCAAAAGTCTGCAACATGACAAGAGCACCATTGTTTGTCAATCGCGCCCAAACTGAAGACGCTCAACGCGCTTAGTCAATTATTCGCCTGATTGCTTCACTGGATGGATGTCCGTGCCGTAAGAGCGACTGCGAGCCCGCGACGAAAACCTCTTTATCGGCACACAGCGAACTACGGATGTCGCCACACCATTCAGGCCCCTCGCGACGATGACGCGTGACATCTATACAAAGACATGCCTCAAGGTAGCTGGGTACTCGCAGTCAGTTGACGCCGGTTGAACTAACTACTGACCAGCGCAGAGATCCATTGAACGAAGCGCTATAGCATCCGGCAGATTTTCGCTGGGAATAAGACTGAATGCGCGCCAATCCGCTTCATTCACGTACACAACTCCATCCTTGCAAAGCATCTGCGCCTGTCTTGGCCGCTTTTCACATTGCGCCGTACCAATTAGGCAGCGCTGCCACTGGGGAATTATTCGCACCCGCTTGACTGGACCAAAATCACTGCCGGTATATGCTTGTATAGCACGTGTCGCAATGGTCATGTGCAGGAAATCAAGACTTGGTTTAACCGGTCGTGCTGCTTCCGCTTCTGCGTAGTGTCCATGCAGTTTCCAAACGTAAAGACCCCCTGCCGGAAGCAGCGTAAGCACGCTCAATGCAGGGCTAACAGCTGCCACTAACCTGATCGTAAGGCGGCGCTTTCGTGTTGCGAGATGGCCAATCAAGACAAATCCAAAGCCGCCGCCTACCGCGGAAATAAAAAATACTCCGAACGCCCGGGTTTCACAGTCGTATCCGCACTTCGGAGTAAACGCCAGGAGCAAATTTGCAGTGAACCAACCTGCTACCAGCCCTGCGAAGGCAAAGGACAGGATTGCTAGGAGCCTTTTCACTTCACTTCCCAAAATAAGATCTGCTTGGACTGTCCCAAATCAGAGAATCCAAATCGGCGTCCACCGAAAAACGAAGTCATGCCCAGTCTTCGACCGATCGTTGCAAGCGAGTCCACCGGACCGCTGATTGTGAGACGCGTTCCGTTCCAAAGATCAATATGTCCCCCGCTCGCATCATCCGATTTTTCTCCATCGCGGGTCCAGTATCGCGAAAAAGCAATGATGCCGGTTCGGCCCTTGATCTTGGATTGCCAGTCCGGTCCCGTTATGTTTTCTGCTAACGCAACCCCTGCGATTGGCCGCAATTCTAGCCACTCTGCCAACTCGTCGGCTCTCGTTGCGGTGGGCTTGCCGTCGAGCAAAATTCGGCCAATGCTCGCCTTACCCGGAGCCGGCTTAATCATCTTCTGTGAGAACGACTTCATCTCGATGTTGACTCGATGGAAAGTCACACTCATTCGAATCGCACATTGATTCCCGTACTGCCCGTTTGGATCATCGTACGGATCGCCGGTCGCGTAGGTGTCCCATAGTTCTTGGAAGCTCAATACATTAAGAGACACCGCCTTGACAGAATTAGGCGTTGAGTTCGTTCGGACCACTGTTTTCTCGTTCGGCATAGCTCAGACTCCACCCTGTTTTGAAAGGGCTTGATCGCCCCAATACACGGTGTATTCGTCACCATCATCAGTGACGATGCGGGGTAACTTGCCGCTTGCATCGACTCGTCCAGCATACGTCCGCCCGTCGACCATTTCGATAAGGTACGGATAACCGTCAAGTGCAACGCTTGCGGCGGCGCGGACCTGCTCGTCAAACATGCCGGTCGGGAGAGAAGATTCCGAAGTGACTGCAGCACCCGCGTTGCGCGTAACTGCCGAACCCGAGTGTGTATTGACAAAGACCCGGGGATTAGCGCCTACGATGACTCTGTTCTTTCCGCACGGACACAGCACCAAGTCGCCGTCAACGACGATGGATCGCGCCTTCTGGGAAATTCCCTTGCCCGTGCCGAACATCTTGAATAGGCCCTTGCAGTGACCGCAAGTTGCCTCATCGCCGCTGAGTGCGATTTTTTTTCCACCATCGTGAATAGTAGACGAGTACGCAGTGACAAAGCCGCCGGTTGTCGTTGAGTCGCCGTGCCGTACTGCCGCCTTACGCATGGGTGCTTCCGCCGTGTGCGGCGCTCTGGGAAAGCGTATAGGTGTCGTCAAAGAGGCCGGGAATCTGTTCAGCATCGCGAACTTCGATACCGCATGCATCCTGCAACGTTTCAGTGATCGTATCGCCGTTGCTCAGGCGAGAGCCAACGAGGGCAAATGGCTTGTCCTCCCAGGTGGCGGCAAACCCAGCGCCGTCAATAATGGTGGCCTCGCTGCCGTCGTCGTAGGTGACTACATCGCCGACTCGGGCAAATGCCATCCCTTGATATTCTGCTTTAGTCGTTGCCCGGCTGACCCGTCCGCCGCGGCCAGTGCGCGAACCGACGGTTGCAAAAAGGTACGTTCTTTCACTCTTCTGTTGTTCTGACATGTTTAAGTCTCCTATGTGAGTGAACACTGCCCTCCGAATCAGTGCTCTCTCTAGAGTAACCGCCATGCTTGAGAATTTTTGTCAAAAATTGCCAAGAAAGCCCACGCCTCGGGCGAATTCGAAAAGACATAGCCGGCCACGAAGGAGTAAAGCTGATGGACATTGCGGCCAGCGCGATATGACGCACATCGTTACGAGGCTTTGAACCAAGCGGGCGCAATCGCCAAGATGATGGTGGTGTCGCAAACTTGCTCTAAGCGCACGACATGTCCGCACATTAAGTTACTGCGCAGCGAAAACGAGCTAGTGCCATAGACGTTTCGCAAATGCGCGGGTCTGCCTTGAGAACTGCCCGTCGCTGGACTTCTCTAACGCCGTATCCGACATGCTTTTCGCGGCGCGAAAGACGGATAGGTTTTACGTCGCTGTATCCGCCACAGGATTCGCCATGAATCGGCTATCTATATGTATGCACTGGTTTTTTTTACATGAATTTGCCGCCTAAATATCCGCCATGATCGCTGGCAAATCGAAAGATTAATATCACTCCGATCACCAATCCTCCTTCCTCTGCCTTCGCAATCGAACCGAGCCTGACGCCGGCTGAGAAATGACTGCTTCTCGACATTCATCGGCGGCAAGATCCATACAACACCCTCACCGCCCCCAACCTCGTTAAACTACAAATGTTGTCAACCTAACGAGGCTTGTTCGTGTCGTCCAATTTCGAAGACCTGGTTTCATCGATACGTGCGAAGTTTCCCGAGTTCAGTCCGCAATTCCAGGCGGGCGCTGGTTTCCTGCTGAACTTCCCCGACGAGGTCGCGGTTCTTTCAATGCGGAAGGTGGCCGAACGAGCCAACGTGCAACCCGCGGCCCTCGTGCGGCTATCGCAACAACTGGGCTTTCCAGGCTGGAACGAACTCCGCGAAATATTTGTCGCGCGTGTCCGTACGCGGCCGGAAGCGCTTACGTCCAAGGCCCGCGCGCTAGTCAAAGGCGGCTCCGGCGAATCACTAGTCCAGGAACTCGCCATCGCGCAAAGCCACAACCTAGAAGTTACGTTCGCGCAGAACGGCATGAAGATCGTCGAGGTCGCGAAGATGCTGCGCAAAGCGCCGCATGTCCACGTGGCAGGATTCCGCTCGTGTTACCCGGTCGCGTTTAGCCTTGTCTACGGTTATCGGCTATTTCGGTCATCGGTGAGCTTAATCAACGGGGAGGCCGGAACATTGGAAATGCAGTTACGCGGCATGGCAAAAGGGCATGCCGCAGTCGTAACAAGTTTCGCGCCGTATTCGGCTGAAGCCGTGCGCGTCGCGCAAGCGGCGAAAGAGCAGGGCTGCAAGCTTATCGCCATCACCGACAGCGCCGTGTCACCCCTGGCTCTCAACGCCGACCATGTGCTCATTTTTTCGCACGAAAGCCCGTCGTTTTTTCCATCGCTCGTCGCCGCGTCTGCGATAGCGGAGTCTTTGGTCGCCCATCTGCTTGCGCTTGAAGGACGATCGGCCGTCGAATTGCTCGAAGAAGCCGAATCCGCGCTTCACGCGAAGGGCGCTTACTCGTCGTAAGGATGGTTGAAGTACGAGGACGTGGCGCAGTCGCTTGCGTGGGTCTCGCACGTCCGAATTTCTCGGCTGCCATGAAATCCGCCATGGAAAGCACCCAGCCGTTGCGTCAACGTGCGCCTGTTTCTCCCCTATAACGAACATCGACTCGCGTACGGTCACGGAATATCCGGATTGACAACACATGTTGTAACAATGGAGAATAAGGCATCGCATGTTACTGATTGCTTGAGGTTGCCTAAGCCCGACCTCCAATGCTTGAGCAACGTCACTTAAGCCACGCGAACACCAACTCAGAACCCTTATTCTCCAAGCGACGAACGCCCGGGCATCGTCACAAACGTTGAGGTCAGAATGACAACCGTTTTTCATCGCGCGCCGCGAGCCAAACTTCCTATCGCAGTCGCAGGCGATGGAATCGAGATCATCGACTCGGAAGGTAAGCGCTACATCGACGCATCGGGCGGTGCCGCCGTATCGTGCCTGGGCCACAGCAATCAGCGCGTCATCGATGCCATCAAGCGGCAGGCCCAGCAACTTCCCTACGCTCACACTTCTTTTTTCACGACGGCTGTCGCGGAAGAATTGTCCGACCGCTTAATAGCAGACGCGCCCGAAGGCCTGGGCCACGTGTACTTCACATCCGGCGGCTCCGAAGCAATAGAAGCTGCCCTCAAACTTGCTCGGCAATACTTCGTCGAGAAGGGCCAAGGCCAGCGGCGTCATTTCATCGCTCGTCGCCAGAGTTATCACGGCAATACGCTCGGCGCGCTTGCTATCGGCGGAAACGCGTGGCGTCGTGAGCCGTTTCTTCCGATCCTCATTGAAGCTCATCACGTAAGCCCCTGCTACGCTTATCGCGAGCAGCGCGCCGATGAAACCGAGGAAGCTTTCGCGCAGCGCCTCGCCGACGAACTCGAGTCAAAAATCCTCGAACTCGGTGGCGATACGGTCGCCGCTTTCGTCGCCGAAACGGTTGTAGGCGCAACCGCAGGCGCAGTGCCGCCAGTGCGCGAATACTTCAAGAAAATCCGCGCGGTCTGCAACAAGTACGGCGTATTGCTGATCCTGGACGAAATCATGTGCGGGATGGGGCGTACCGGCCACCTGTACGCCTGCGCAGAGGATGGAGTGGTCCCAGACCTCCTGACGATCGCGAAGGGCCTGGGAGCCGGTTACCAGGCGATTGGGGCGACGCTGGTCAGCGACGAGATCTACAACACCATTGTCAACGGCTCCGGTTTCTTCCAGCACGGGCATACGTACATCGGTCACGCCACGGCTTGTGCGGCGGCGCTGGAGGTCCAGCGGGTGATCGCGGACGAGAAGCTGCTGGACAATGTGCAGGCAAGAGGCGAGCAACTCCGTGGCTTGCTTCGCGCGCATTATGCGAAGCATCCGTTCATTGGCGATATCCGTGGCCGGGGCTTGTTTATCGGCGTCGAGCTGGTGCAGGACCGGGCATCGAAAAAACCGTTCGGCGCCAGCAAGAAATTGCACGCAGTGATAAAAAGTGAAGCGATGAAGCGCGGCCTGATGGTCTATCCAATGGGCGGTACAGTGGACGGCGCCGTTGGCGACCACGTGCTCCTCGCGCCACCGTTCATCACTACGGCCGCACAAATCGATGAAATCGGCGCACGCCTGACCGACGCCATAGATGGTGCATTGACCGCGATCGGTGCGCCGGGCACGCGTTAAGTGACAATCAAACTCTGGACAACCCATGACCAATCGCCTTCCGAACTTCGATATCGCCAACGCCACGGACGAACAAAAAACGGTTCTTCAAAGCATTCTGAGCGGTCCACGCGGCAACTTGAACGGTCCATTCCTGGGATGGATTCATAGCCCGGAATTGGCTGACCACGCTCAACGGCTCGGCGCGTTTTGTCGATACAAGACGGGCTTGTCGCTGCGCTTGTCGGAGCTGGCTATTCTTGTTACCGCCGCGCGTTGGCAATCGCAAGGGGAGTGGTTCATCCACTACCCCATCGCGTTGGATGCCGGCGTTCCGAAGGCCGTTGCCGATGCGATCCATCGAGGCGAGCGTCCCGAATTCGATGATGCCGACGACGCGCTCATCTATGAATTCGCCACCGAGCTATACGAGACCCGTCGAGTATCGGATAAAACATTCGCAGCAGCGGTCGCGCGTTTCGAGCATGTGGTCATCATCAATCTGGTCGGATTGCTCGGTTACTACGCGTTGGTCGCGATGACCCTGAACACGTTCGGCATGCGCGCCGAAGGGCAGACCACCTTGCCGTTCCCGGAATAACGCCGCTTCAAGCGTCCAATAAAAAAGCCACCTTCCTCAAAGAAGGTGGCTTTTTAACGCTACGAGTCTTTACTCGAACGCGGTGTCGTTCGGATCGGCGTACAGCTTTTGAAGCGCGTCGCTCATCGGAAAATCAAAGCTGATGTTCTTCGGCGGCACCGGCTGCATGAACCACTTGGCGTACAGGGTCTTAATCTCCGGTCCCTTCATGACTTCGCTCATGGCGTCGTCCACCAGCTTCTTGAACTCGGGATCGTCCTTTCTCAGCATGAAGCCATAGGCTTCGGAAGACTGTGGCGTGCCGACCAGCACATAGTCCGATGGCTTGGACGCCAGCGAGCGTGTACCCGCTAGAAGCACGTCGTCCATCATGTAGGCCACTGCACGCCCTGTCTCCAGCGTCAGGCGGCCCTCGCCATAATCCTTCGCGCTGATGATCTGCATGTTCATCTTTTTCTCCTCGTTCATCTTGCGGAGAATTCGCTCGGACGTGGTTCCCTGATTCGTGACGACGGTCTTGCCGGCGAGGTCAGCGAAGTCCTTGATACCCGAGTCCTTGCGCGTCAGAAGGCGAGTCGTCGCGACAAAGAACGTGTCAGAAAATGTGACCTGGGCCTGACGCGCTTTCAGGTTCGTAGTGACGCCGCATTCGAGATCGATTGTGCCGTTCTGCACCAACGCAATCCGGTTCTGCGACGTGACCGGAATGAAACGTACCTTGAGATAAGGCTTCTTGATCTTCGCCTTCACCGCATCAATCACCTTGTTGCAGATATCTTGCGAGAAACCGATGACCTCATTGTTGGCATCGATGTAGGAGAAGGGGACTGAAGTCTCCCGATGTCCGATTGCAATCGTATTGGCGGCCTGGATCTTCGCCAAGGTGGTTTGAGCATCCTGTGCGAAGACGCCCGTGGACACAGCGGCCATCACGGCGGCTGCGAGCAATGTGGTCCGGTTCATGACATTCCTCAGTCTTCCGTTGGTTATCGATAGCGCTTCGCAGCACCATAACCATATGTTGCCATAACAAAATAAATTACAACATATGTTAACTACGGAGGGTTGGCGTGTTGTCTGGAGATGTCGTGAGTCATCGCATTCCGACCCTGCGCTCACAAAAAAGGCAGCATCAAGTCACGATGCGCATCCATGTCTTATGGTTTTTAATGGATTGATATGTATACATAGTAATAGTTAACAAGCATCGACCCTTTCTGTGGATAAGCGGTCAATCTCCCTTCGGATCAACGCTCTAGCGAAAAGGTAACTCGCGTACCAAATGTGGAGCTGGCACTTGGCCGAAGGATAACTTTCGGCGCTTCATATACAGCACCCGAGTTATCAAGATTTCGCCCACAGGACTTCACGAAGTTATGCAGGAGTTATCCAGAGCTTTGCGTGCGTCGCGGTTGCCGCGCCGTCCCGGATGGGCGACCATGCCGATAACGACTATCGAACAACGAGGTGACGCATGAAGGACGAGGTAATTGCATTTCTAGGGACCGGCCTGATGGGCGAGCCGATGGCGCGTAATCTGCTGGCGGCCGGATATGGCGTGCGAGCCTGGAATCGCTCGAAGGAGAAGGCTTCCGCGCTCGCTGAGAAAGGGGCAGCGGTTTGCAACACGCCGGCAGACGCCGCTCAAGGCGCGAACGTGCTGATCTGCATGCTAAGCGATGGCCCCACTTGCGACGCCGTGGTTTTCCACGACAAGGCTGTCCTGACTGCGCTTAGCGCCGGCGCGACGGTGATCGTGATGAGTTCGATACCCGTAGAGACCGCGGTCGAACAGGCGCGGATAAGCGCCGAGCGTGGTTATCGTTATCTTGATGCGCCGGTGTCAGGCGGCCAGCAAGGCGCGATCGATGCAACCCTCGCCATCATGGCCGGCGGCGAACTGAACACCTTCGAGGCAACGCGCGAAATGCTCGGCGCGATGGGCCGCCCGGTGCGCGTGGGCCCTGCCGGAACCGGGCAGCAGACCAAGCTTGCGAATCAGTTGATCGTGGCAAACACGATTGCTGCCGTGGCCGAGGCATTGTTGTTTGCGGAGCGTGGCGGCGCGGACCCGGCGAAGGTTATCGAAGCACTTGCTGGTGGTTTTGCCGATTCTCCGATCCTGCGCAAACACGGCCAACGCATGATCGACGAATCGTTTGCACCCGGCGGCGCGGCGAAGTATCAGTTGAAGGACACGCGCACCGCATTGGCGCGGGCACGGTCCCTCGGGCTGGAGCTGCCGGTGGCGCACATCGTGGACGCGCTGTTCGCTTCAATGGTCGATCACGGCGACGGCGATCTCGACCATAGCGCGCTCATTCGCGAGATCCGACGGGAGAATAATTTGCCGGTCAGCCGTAAAGATAGTTGAGCGTTTGGGCGCGCGTCACACGGTCTTCAACATCCCGCCATCGACGAAATAAGTCGATCCCACGCTATAGCTCGCCCGCTCCGAACACAGGAAGACGATAAAGCTCGCCAGCTCGGCGGGCGTGGCGAAGCGGCGAATAGGCGCGTGTTCATCGGCGACGTTTTGCAAATGCGCTTCCCAGTCGCCGCCCGAATCGCGTGTCAGTTCCTTGGCCGTCTTGATCCAGTCAGGTGTCAGCACAAGGCCCGGATTGATTGTGTTGACGCGGATATTGTCCTTGATCAATTCGTTCGCGAGGTTCTTCGAGAGCATCATCAACGCGGCTTTCGTCACGTTATAGATGGGCTCGTAGCCGAGCGGCTGCGTCGCGCAGATCGACGCGTTGTTCAGGATCGCGCCACCGCCACGTGCTTTCATCAACGGCACGAGACCGCGCGCGAGGCGCACGGCCGCCATCACATGAAGGTCCCAATACGACTGCCACTTCTCATCGGGCGCGTCCATGATGGTCTCGTTGCTGCCCGTGCCCGCGTTGTTGAAGAGGATATCGGCGCCGCCGAAATTTGCGCTCGCAGCAGCAACGATTTTGTCGACGCCTGCGGTGGTGGCAACGTCGCAAGCGACCGGTATCGCCGATACGCCGAACTCGCTCGCAATACGCGCGGCAGCCTCGGTCAACCGATCTTCCTGTCGCGCTGCGAGCAGCAGGTTCGCGCCTTCCGCCGCGAATGCTTCTGCTACAGCGAGCCCGATGCCAACGCTCGCGCCCGTCAACACGACAACCTTACCGCGCAGATTCAGATCCATTTTTATCGTCTCCTTTTAGTTGCTTAAGCTTAGGTTCAAGTGTTCAGCGCGCTGCGGATCGCGGCAAGCCAGAGCCCGACCGCATGCGCACCCGGATCGGCAAAACCTAGCGCACGGTCACCCACGTAACTGGACCGTCCGAGCCGCGGGGTCATCGACGTCGTTTGCGCCGCGCCTGATGCCGCTGCATCGACGGCTGCTTTCAACGCCTCGTCCGTGCCGATACCGCCTGATTTCGCGAGCGCGTTTTGCAACGCGACGGCGGCGGGATGCAGCGCATCGACCATCGTTCGATCGCCGGGATGCGCGCCACCCAGCGCCGTCACGCCATCGACAGCCGCAGTGAACGCCGCCGACCAATCCTTCGCGGTGGGTTCGCCAGACTGTTCGATAACCGCTGCCGCGCGTAACAGCATAACCGCGTAAAGCGGCCCCGATGTGCCACCGACGACGCGCCGGATCGTGGCGGACAGGGTCCGCAGCACGGCGCCCGGTGTGTTCTCCGAGGGATAGGTATCGATCTCGTGCAGGATGCTACGGGCCGCGCGAGACAAGCTGATGCCGAGATCGCCGTCGCCCACGCGCTGATCCATCTCGGTCAGGACCGGTTCCGCTTCGAGAAGACACGCGCATACCGCTTCGATAACCCGGCGCAACGACGAGTCAGGCGAGAGTCGTGCACCGCTAGCCGCCACCGGCGCGACAGGTGCCGGCTTGACTGATGCCTTCGCAACGCGACCGCTCAACGCGGGCCACGCAGTGGTCTGCGCGGTTGCGTCGAGCCATGTGAGACGCTGATCGTCTACGCGCAATAACGTGAGGGAAACGCCAGCCATCTCGAGCGCGCTCAGGAACGTGCCCGACCATGCGCGTTCGACCTGAACCTGACGTTCGCGAAGGTATCGCAGCGCCGATCCCGCCACAATGCTCAGCTCGCTCGACGGCGTGCCGCCCAGATTGTTCACGAGCAACGCGACGCGGTCATCGGGCTTCAATGCAAGATCGTCGATGATCTTCGCAAGCAGCCGCCCGACAATCTGCCCCGCCGGTTCGAGCGCACCGCGTTCCACGCCGGGTTCGCCATGAATGCCGAGACCCCATTCGATTTCATCGTCGGCGAGTTGGAAGCCCGGCTTGCCGGCGGCCGGCACCGTGCACGGCGTAAGGGCTACGCCCATGGTGCCAAGCGATGCCGCCGTGTCGCGTGCAATCTGCGCTACTTCGCTAAGCGGCCGGCCCTCGGCGGCAGCGGCACCCGCGATCTTGTGCACGAACACGGTCCCTGCAAGACCGCGCCGGCCGGCGTGCTCGCCGTGTGCCGACAGAGCGACATCGTCGGCGACGATCACCATCTCCACCACAATGCCCTCAGCCCGCGCGATCTCCGCGGGAAGGCCGAAATTGAAGCGGTCGCCCGTGTAGTTCTTGACGATGAGAAGGACGCCGGCCGGTCCGGCTACGGCGCGGATGGCATCGAGGACGGCATCGGTCGAGGGCGACGTGAAGACCTCGCCGGCTACCGCCGCGCTGAGCATGCCGGGACCTACGTAGCCGCCGTGAGCGGGTTCGTGCCCCGCGCCGCCGCCCGAGATCAGCGCCACTTCGCCGCGTGCGGCGGCCGCCTCGGCATCGGCGCGCACGATGATCGTGCTGCCCTGCAGCAACGACAAGCCCGGGTTGAGCGCGGCGAGTCCGTCGAGCATGTCGGGCACGACCGCGGAGACGTCGTTGATGAGCTTCTTCATGTCAGCCATCCTCCTTGGAAACCGCCGGCTCTTCGGTGCGAGCCCTTCGCGCTTGGGAGACATGATAGATGGCCTCACAGCATCGCGCTTTTAGGTTCTTCAGTCGCGCGTGTCAATCGAGAATTCAGTCAAGACACTCAGTCGCGCGCTGCTGAAGCATGGCCCTGAAGTCATCGAGCCAGCCGATGGACAGCCGCCAGCTCTGCCAATACAGATCGACGTCGATATGCGCGCCCGGCACCATTTCAACCAGATCTCCCGATGCGAGCGCCGGCCCGATCATCTGCGTGGGACACATGCCCCACGCCATGCCAGACAGGCACGCGCGCAGATAGCCCGCAACGTGCGGAATCAGGTGCCGCGGCGGATCGAGATCCGCCCGCGTGATCCGCCGCATGAAGCGCTTTTGCATCTGATCTTTCGGACTGAAGTCGACGCGCGGCGCGTGACGCAGCGCATCGCGCGTGACCCCCGCGCTGAAGTGCCGGTCAAAGTACGCCGGTGAGCAAACAGGCAGGTAGCGCATGCGCCCCAGCTTGGTCGAGCGGCATCCCTGCACCGGCTCGGCCTGCGTGGTGACCGCCCCTTGTACGCTGCCGTCGCGGAGTTGTTGCGCCGTGTATTCCTGATCTTCGATAACCAGGTCCAGCAGCATTTCACGTTCGGCGCAGAAGCTGGAGATGGCATCGATGAACCAGGTGCCGACGCTGTCGTCGTTGACCGCCATGCGAAACGTCGGCCACTTCCCGGCGAGCATGCCCGGCAAGGTCGGCATCTGCCCGCCCAGTTCGGTTTCCAGACGCTGCACGCGTTCTATATGACGGCAGAGCAACGTGCCTGGCGGCGTGGCAATACAGGGCTGACCGCGCTTCACCAATACGCTTCCGACTCTTTCCTCCAGCAGCTTCACCCGCTGTGAAACGGCCGATGGCGTCACGTTCAGTTCCCGCGCGGCGCGATCGAACGAGCCGAGGCGCACGACCGCGCCGAGTGCATCGAGCAAGGCGTAATCTAACATTAGGAAAATTTAACTCGCATTAGGAAAGTTAGCTTCTTTTAAGCAACGATGAGGGGCAGACTACGCCTCTTGGTAGTGCCCGTCCACCGGCCTTTTTACCGGCCCAAGGCTCTGGATGCCGCTCGTGCGCGCCTCGCTACCCGCTGCAAAGACAGCACCCTCTCCCGGAAAAACCATGACTCCATCGCCGTTTCAACTCGAGCGTTATTTCGCCGTTCACGAATTCACCGCACGCTATCTGCTGTGCAGTTCCGACCCGGAATCCATGTCGATTGCGGAACTGCTCGCGTTCGAACCCGGTTCTTTGGAAGGGCTTGGCAGCCTGCGCCTCGGATACACCGAATATCCGGGTGCGCCCGAACTTCGGCGGGAAATTGCGACGTTGTACGAATCAATTGGCATAGACAATCTCATCGTGCACACGGGCGCACAGGAAGCGATTTTCTCGTTCGTCCATTCGATGCTCAAGGCAGGCGATCATATGATTGTCCACATGCCCGGTTATCAGTCGCACTACTCGATCGCTGAAGCGGCGGGTGTTTCCGTGTCGCCGTGGTTTGCACGCGAATCGGAGAATTGGGCCCTGGATCCCGACGAATTGGAGAAGCTCGTCAGGCCGGAAACGAAGGCATTGGTGATCTGCGCGCCGCACAATCCGACGGGTTATCTGCCTGATCGCGAGCGGTTTGACGCGATCGTCGATTTCTGCCGGCAACGTGGTCTATGGCTATTCAGCGACGAGGTTTATCGAGGGCTGGAGCATGATCCCTCAGCGCGTTTGCCCGCCGCGTGCGATGTCTACGAGAAAGCGATATCGCTCGGGGCTTTATCGAAGTCGCATGGCTTGGCGGGGCTGCGCGTTGGGTGGGTCGCCACGCGGGACCGCGATGTGCTCGCTGCCATGAGCACGTTCAAGGACTACCTGACTATCTGCAATAGCGCGCCCAGCGAGTATCTCGCGGCCATTGCGGTGCGTCACACCAGCGCGTTGATCGAACGCAATACGTCGATTGTCAGGAGCAATCTGGCTATCCTCGATTCGTTCTTCGAACGTCATCACGAGCTTTTGGAGTGGCGCCGGCCGTCAGCAGGGACGGTCGCTTTTCCCAGACTGAAGCGAGAGGGCGCAGAGATTTTCTGTGCTGAAGTCCTCGAACACACCGGCGTGCTTCTGCTTCCCAGCACGCTGCTCGATCATGGCAATGCGCATTTCCGTATTGGCTTTGGGCGTCGAAACATGCCGGAGATACTGAAAATATTTGAGAACTATTTGCTCGAGCGCGGTACGAAGTAAAACCACTGGGGGAGCAGTCGATTGGTCCAGGTTTGTCGACCTATCCCCTCGCGGGTCAGTGCCGTGTCGCACTGACGCTTTACCCTTGTCGATACACTCGTACACTAAGGGGCTATATCGCTAAGACTCACGGACTGCAATCACGGACTGCCAATCACGGAGCACCAAATATGAAGTGGCTACTTGTATCGTTTGCAGCGTTGGTTGGATACAGCGCACATGCTGAGAACGCTGAACCGAAGCATGCTGCCGGTGCCGACTCATCACCGCGATTCACCCGCGAGACCACCGAGGACATCAACATCCAGGTGGAAACGGATCACGAAACGGGTTGCCGCTACCTGATTGCAGAAAGCCATGGCATCACGCCGCTGCTGAAGAGTAACGGCGCGCCCGACTGCAACGCGCCAAAACTCGGTCAGTGATAGCGGGCATAGCCCTTGGGCGATCTCAGACCGCCGGCAAATGAGCCAGAGCGCGGCAAATCACCGAGCCAAGCGTAGAAGTCGCGCCGAAAAGCGCGCCCACCCATGACGGCGGGAACCTGAGCGCATCTACCACTTCCACCGGACGCCCGCATTGCCGCCGATAGTCCGTTGATGTGAACCGCCCAGATTCGTCAGATAGCTCGCCGTGACGAACGCGCTGCCCGACCGCGTGACCTGAGCGACCAGCCCCACGTTAAATTGCCCAGCCGTCTGTCCCACACTGCCAGGGATCACGGTCGTTCCGCCGAAGGTCGTGCTGTCGCCTTCGCCGAATGCACGCAGGACGCTCACACGCGCATACGGTTGCCACGTCATTCCCGCGCTGCTGAACGTTTGCTGCACCCTCACGCCCACGCGGCCGGTGTATGTGTTGCCGTTGTTGAACGACACGGAGGACACGCCGTCGTTGAAGTCATTGAGGGACAAGTTTTGCCAGATGATCTGCGCTTGCGGTTCGATGACAATCGCCCCGCCCAGCGCGATCGGGAAGCCGCCCTCGACTGAGCCCGTCACCGCTGTGCCGTGCGTTCCCGCGCTGGTCCCTTGACTCGATAACGGGTCCACCGTGATCGACGATCCCATCAGCACCGCATCCGTGTACCAGCCCGACGGACCGACATGCGTCCAGTATCCGCCGAGGCTATAGGCGTTCACCGCCAGATGGCCGACATCGACATTGGGAAAGCCTAGCGCAAAGCCGTCGACATCACCGACTGCGCGGGCGAAGCCGACGAACAAACCGTAGTGGTTCCGATGACCCGACGCCGTCACGTCCGAGTAGAGGTCGTGGCCTACTTGCGCGCCGTAAATCGAGCCATCGAACTCCGGGTTCGCCGCGCCGTCCTGGCTGCTGACCGAATGTCCGCCCCAGACGCGTCCCCACGCGGCCGGCAGCGCGCCGGTATCGGTGAGCAAGGACTGGTCGCCTTGCCGGTCGTGGAAGTTGTCGATTTGCTGAATGCCGATCTGCCTGGCGACCATGGGAATGGCGGAGTACAGCGCGACTTCCGGGCGATACAAGGGAATCGGCGCGGAGCCGGCCGGCGGCGGGGCAGGCAAGGGCGGAGAACCGGCGGCGGCAATCGGGCCGGTGTCGGCCGTACTTTCGGGCGGCGTGCCCGTGGGTGAGCTACCTGTGGGTGAGCTGCCCGTGGGTGAGCTGCCCGTGGGTGTGCCCGGTGAGGTACCCGTGGGTGAGCTGCCCGTGGGGGCACCCGGCGATGTACCGGCAGGCGCTCCCGGCGCCGTCGAACCTGAACCTGATGGCGTGCCGGGTTGCATCGGTGGAACCACGGGTGCGGGGGCGACGGTATTGCGCAAATACCAGCTCTCGCTGGTCCCGGCCGTCACGCCGCCCTTCGCCAAATAGTACGAATACGCGCCCGCCTGAATGGACGCGGGGAGCGAAAACGCGCCGAGGGCAGAGGTGGCGCCATTGGCGGCCTGAACGACCTGTATGCCGTTGGCGACGGTCGCGGCCCCCGTACCGCCAATGTTCGTCACCAACAGCGTGCTGGAGCCGCTGGCATTGCCACCGTTGATCACAAGACGGTCCGAAGCGGAATTGTCAGGCCCGACGACCGTATTGAGCGCGATACGGGCGTTTTGTCCGACATAGTTTCCCGTGACGACAAGCTGATTGCCCACGCCCGCCCCGGCAATCTGGGCGAGTCCGTTATTGGTGAGCTGTCCCTGGACGCTAAACGTCCCCGATGCCGACGATGCAAACCCCGGGAGCGCATTCGCCGCAAAAATAGTGCCGTTGTTCGTCACATCGCCGACCACGCTTCCATACCCGCCAAGGTTTGCCCCGGCCGCTACCGAAACGGGGCCGCCGCCACCAAGCGTCGCACTTGAATGCGATATATCACCGACAGCGAGCGTGCCCGCACTGATCGTCGTTCCACCGGAGAATGTGTTGGGTGCCTGAAGCAGCAATTGTCCGGTGCCAAGTTTGGTAAGCGAACCGGTGCCTGAAATTCCCTGCGCGACGGTTGTATCGAATCCTTGTGTATCGATGACACCACCCGCCGCACCCAGCGCGATAGGACGCGTTGCCGCCAGATCCAGCGCGTTGTTCAAACGCAACGTGCCGCCATCGAGCGTGAGACTGCCCGTCGGGGCGCCGAGCGCGTTATCTGCGCCAATCGCGAGCGTCCCTGCGTTGACCGTCGTTCCGCCGGAGTAACTATTACCGCCAGCGGCAGCCGGGGCGAGCGTGAGCGTGCCCGCGCCATCTTTCTCCACCGCGCCCGTGCCCGACAGGGTGCCGGCGTAGCTGCCGTCGATGGTTTGCGCAAACTGCACTAGCCCGTTGTCGGTGACGGTCGACGGCATGTTTTGCGCGGTCGCCCGGAGCGTGCCGGGGGCATCGACCAGAGCGACGGTTGTCGGCGCGAACAGGCCGGTCAGGGTGAGCGTGCCGGTCTGTACTTCGGCAAGATTGAAGTCGCCCGTGCCGCTGAAGGTCCAGGCGTCGCCTGACATGCGCAAGGTCTGGAACCGGGTGAACGCGTTCGATGCCGTCCCCGTTCCCTGCAGAATCACCGTGCTCGCGCCCGGGCCGCCACCGCCGTCAGCGGCGCCAATGATTTGCGAACCCGTCTGGAGAATCAACGTGTTGGCGCCGTTACCCATGGAGACGGCCGTGGTTCCACCCGATTGCAAAAGCCCTGCATTGATGACGGTGCTGGCGCCGTTCAGGGTTCTGACCGCCGCCCCGCTTTGACTGAAAATCTGGCCACCCGCACGGTTTTCAATCGTCGCTGAAAAGCTGGAACCCGCGGTGTTCGAGAACACGGCGTCCGAGTCCGCGCCGGTCGCCGTGATGGTGCCGGTGTTGACCAACGAGTCGTTGTTGCCTTGCAGGTAGGCGGTGGGGCTGTTCGCCCCTGACGTCGATAGACTCCCGCTGTTGTTGATCGTCCCGCTGCCGCCGATGATCGAGGCCGCGCGGGCGTTGCTTCCCGACGTTGCAACGGAGCCGGTGTTGACCAGGGTGTTGTTTAATTGCCCTACGTTCGTCTGTCCCCAGGCCGCCGACATCCCGTACGCATTCGGCCCAGATGTAGCAATCGCACCGTTATTGGTCAGGGTATTGCCGCTGCCGTTAGCGGCCATGCCGTCGTTGTAGGCGCCGGTTGTGGTGATCTTGCCTGTCGACGTATTCGTGAGATGGTTTCCATCGCCCGTGCCGAGCAGGACAGCGCCACGGTTGGTGCCGGACCCGCCGCCGCCCGTGAACGTCAATCCGCCGCTATTGGACAGGCTGCTCGCGCCCACGACGCTAAATGCGACCGGCGCGCTCGCGCGGAACAGGGCGGCGGACACCGTGGAGTCAATTCCAATGGTGACCGCGCTCGAACCGGCCACCGCTGCGATCGGGAGAATGCCGGTGCCGGTACAGACAACCGTCGTTCCGGTCGTCGGCGCAGTCGAACTGCAGGCTGCATGGGCGGTTCCGGACAGCGCTTCCGATACCAAAACGGCGCTGCAAATGCCGATATCCAGCACTTTTTTCATGGACAGGTGCTCTCAGGACCCTCGATGACAGCTAAAAATAGACTTTTTTCTTTGTCTTACCAAATGTTTTATTTATTATCTGACTTCCGGATTGTTGGCGCGAAGCATCTCCGGACTGCGCACGTGACGGTTTTTGGAGCTTTGTTTTGGAAACATCGGGCAGAATCCAATTGCAGACTGTCATTTTCGCGTGGTAAAAGGAGTCTGCAACGCTTGGCCGATTGACGGCCGGTGGCGCTACCAAACGGAATTACGTCTCTTCTAGGAAAATCAGCAAATGGCAACAGGTATTGTGAAGTGGTTTAATGATGCGAAGGGTTTTGGCTTCATCACGCCGGACGGCGGTGGCGATGACCTCTTTGCGCATTTCTCTGAGATCCGCTCGGAAGGCTTCAAGACACTCCAGGAAAATCAGAAAGTAAGCTACGAAGCGAAGCAAGGCCCGAAGGGTCTGCAAGCATCGAACATCCAGCCGCTGTAATTCGTTACAGCCCGGCTTGATTGCATGACCGAATGGCCCGCTTAGGCGGGCCATTCGTTTTTTTGCTGCATCAGGACAGGCTAGGTCGCAGACGCTGCGAGCGGCCGTTGTCCGGGGATGCTCACAACATGGCCCTACGGCCCTATCAGCCCGTCCAGCAGCCCCGCATCAAGGCGCATCGATAGCCAAAGGCGCCGGGGCAATCGCCATGACCTTCTCGGGAAAGAGCCGCGGATATAACGCGCCCGCAATGCATGCCCCAATGATGGGCGCGACCCAGAAAAGCCAGAGTTGTCCCAATGCAGCGCCGCCGGCGAACAACGCGGGTCCGGTCGAGCGTGCGGGATTGACTGAGGTATTCGTCACCGGAATGGATATCAGGTGAATCAGCGTCAGGCAGAGACCAATGGCTAGCGGCGCGAAACCGTTGATGGCGCGTCCGTCGGTTGTACCGAGAATGACCATCAGGAAGAAAAACGTCATCACGACTTCGCAGATCAGCGCGGCTCCCATCGAATAACCGCCGGGTGAACGCGCGCCATATCCATTCGATGCAAATCCACTGGCCGCCGCATCGAATCCGGGCACGCCAGACGCAATCAGATACAGCACGAATGCCCCAATGGTCGCGCCGACAACCTGCGCGACAATATAGGGCGCCAGGTCGCGGGGAGGAAAGCGGCCAGCGACAGCCAGGCCTACGCTAACCGCCGGGTTCAAGTGGCAACCCGATATATGTCCCAATGCGTAAGCCATGGTCAGGACGGTTAATCCGAACGCAAATGCGACGCCTGCAAATCCAATTCCGGTTCCGGGAAACTTGGCCGCGAGAACGGCACTGCCACAACCGCCAAGTACTAGCCAAAACGTGCCAAACATTTCCGCGGCAAGACGTTGTTGTAATCGCATGATGTGCCATCCAAGATTGGTAACGGTT
This sequence comes from Burkholderia sp. S171, assembly GCF_009766085.1. Lineage (GTDB taxonomy): Bacteria > Pseudomonadota > Gammaproteobacteria > Burkholderiales > Burkholderiaceae > Caballeronia. The sequence goes on from NZ_LMUF01000039.1 coordinate 93,353, forward strand.
TCAATACGAATTGGCCAGATTGCGCGAAGTGACAATTGCGCTTCACGAAGAGCATTGCTTTTTTGTCGTCAATCCTGCTTCCGTTTCTGCTTCGAGTTATGTGTCTGGCCGGCCCTTGCCACAAGACTCACCCGCGCGCTTGTTATGCACGCGCAGCGGTAGATACGGACGAATTGCCTGTGGAGTGCGTGATGCAGTGCATCTACAACATCGCTTGTTGTGCGATCGAGTCGCGCCCGGAGTGAGGTCGCTTGGGCACGAATTCAGTGTAGGTCAAAGTTTTTAAAAATCGATGTCATCCCTAGTTCGGAATAGGTTTGCGTACAAGTATCAGCAGCAGCACGCCTTTGGCGTTCCGCGCTTTCTACTGTTTAAGCAATTGCCATTTGCTATCCGGGCCGCCGTCTTTGCAAGCAGTCGGCGCCCAGGTTTGCGTCTGGCCTTTTGCCTTGGCGACGATAGCAAGCGTCCGGCAATTCCGGTCACCCTCCTTGCGCGTATTGAGCGGCGTAATGCTGCCCTCTACATGAACCGGATTTCCGGTGCCGTCATTGTTCCAGTCAAGCGCTTCACCGTCCTGCTTCGAGTCCAGGGCCGTTCGTGCAGCATGGTTGAGTTGCTGCAGGTCACGCTGTTTCATATAACTAATCGGCGTGTCCATCAGAAAGCCAAGATTGGCTGCGTAGGAGCCCGCGGCATAGCTTAGGAATACGCTGCAAATAGCTAACCGAAGCCAGCCGGCGCGGCCCCACGAGGATGATCGATTGTGCATAAAGCTTCCTTAAAGTACGGCTTGCCACTGGACTTGGCCGGCCGTTCAAACATGAAAGTCTGCCGCCATATCCTCGTCCGTCCGGGCGACTATCCGGCCGCTTCGGACGGCTTGGGTGAACAGGTCGAAATCGCGTTCAACCTGATCCGCATAGTCCTTCGAATAGGTCACCAGCGCTTCAGCGAATTGAGCACCCTGGCCCAGATAGGCGCTGATCTCGATAGCCTTGCCGCTCGCTTTTGCATGAGCGCGCGCGAGTATCCAGCCGCATAAGCGGGCGTAACCTTCCAGCACGTCGATATCGAATAATTCGATGTTCGCCGACAGCTTCATGTCCCGCAGCTGCCGGAAATAGAAATGGCGTCCCGATGGCCCGGTCGCCCAGCCAAGGAAGATGTCGCTGGCGGCCTGCATCACGCGCTGGCCGCGCACCACGCGCTCGCCGGCATGGTCCAGCCGCTCGGCATCGGAATGCTGTTCGATCACGGAGGGCCGCGCTTCCTTGATCTGCAGGAACATGGGTTTCCCCAGTTCATCCATCATCAACAGAACCAGGCAGCGAGTCCCCACGCTGCCGACGCCCACTACCTTGAACGCAAGATCCTGCGCAGTGAAATGTTTAAGCAGCGCCCGTCGGTCGTGGCTAAGCGTTTTCACATACTGCGGAAACATCCCCTTGATCAACGCTTGCCAGTTCCCCAGCTTGACCCAGTCATCATCGGCTTCGAACAGCGTGTTCGTGCCGTGCACGTGGAACATGCCCGGCGGCATGTCGCGAAGAGTCCAGGCATCGGTTTCGTCATTAAATTCAGCCACCTTCTCAAGCATGCTGTCGTGTGTGCGGTTCGCTGCTTTTTCCATGCCTTTACGCAACGCGCGCCTGCGCTCGGGCGTCACGGCGGTCTCAAGCATCCGGTCGAAAGTAATGCGCTCGTACCAAAGCTCCAGGGCGCTATAACGTGCGTATTCCTGCATGCGCGTCTGGTATTGCGTCACCAGGGATTCGATCAGACTCTCGCCTGTCAGGCGGCTTAAGCGCATGTGCCGTGCGGCCACCATGAAGCTTGCAGCCAGTCGTTTGAGATCCCATTCCCACGGGCCGAGCGCGACTTCATCGAAATCATTCAGGTCGAACACGAGCTGGCGTTCCGGCGTCGCGAATCCGCCGAAGTTCATCAAATGCGCGTCGCCGCAAATGGGCATGACCAAGCCCGTATTTGATATCTTGCCAAGGTCGTTAGCCTGCAGGATCGCGCTGCCCCTGAAGAACGTAAATGGCGATGCCATCATCCGCCCGTATCTGAGCGGGATCAGCCGTTCTACGCGTCCCTTGCTGTTTTGCTCAAGCAGTTCAATGGGGTCGCGGTCGATCGTTCCAATCTTGGCGTGCGCCGAACGGGCCATGTGCTCGCGGTGCGCTTTTCCCGCTGCCATACGCGACGCCGTCTTGTTTTCAGCCGCCATCTACGCCCCTTTTATGTTGCTTACGCCGCTTGTTCACGTTGTTTGCTCAGGTCACGCACCGGCCGCACGTCGCCTTGCACGAGCGGCCGGTCCGCATCACGGCTCCTTTTCCGGCTAGCCGGTTACTTGATTGGAGCGCCGTTGCGTGTCACCAGTACGGCAGTCGCTTCAATAAATTCGGCGTGGACGCTGTCGCCGACCTTTATTCCCTTGAGCGAAACGTCGGGTCCCGCTTGCAACGTTTCTGTTTTATTCGGGCCGCGAATCGTGATGGTCCGCTTTGCAGGGTTGACCTTCTGAACCGTTGCCAGCACTTGTACCCGACGTGCGGTCGCAGTCGAGCCGCCGGATGCCGGGATGGTCGCGGTTTCGTCGACCCGCTCGCGAATACCGTTCGATGCCACCTTGGTGGCGCGGATCAGCACGGCGTTTTCGTACCGGATATGCACAACATCGCCGATCTGCAACTTGCTGACGTCGCCTACTTCGGGATTCACGGCAATATCGACGACTCTGCCGCCCGCGCCCTGCAACGAGACACTATTCGATGCAGTGTCGATGCCGACCACCCGTGCCTGGACTTCCGCGGTGGCGGCGCCACCCACTCCGCCTGGACCGGCGGCAGAGGCTGCGTTCTGTGAAAACGCCGGAGCGGCAAACAGGGCGGAAACAACGATTGCTGCCGTGAGTGTGTTGATGCTGAAAATCCGCGACGGGTGTTTGCGAGTCATTAGGGAATCCTTTCGTTCGTTGCGATGTTGATGGATGCGGATGACCGGCGAAACGCCGGGGTGTGATGCCTGTGCCTGCGTACGTGATTACCTGCGCGACTTGGACAGCAAGTGGCCCAGCCCGAGGTTGGTCGCTATCTGCCAGATGTACACGCGGGAGTAACGGACGCCGTATCTCGACTCGATCAATGCCCGCAATCGCGCATTGGTCCACGCCTCACTGTCGAAACCATGATCCCTGGCTGAACTGTGAAGCGCCGCGGATATCCACTCGAGGGCTTGCTGATCCAGTACGGAAGAACGTCCGCCCACGCCCAACTGTTTCAACGCGTCCAGGCCACCGGCGTCAATCAGCGCCTTATAGCGTTTCACTGTCGCCATCGACAGATGAAGGCGCTCGGCAACGTCATCCAGCGACGCCCCGTCGAGCAGCATCTGTCCCGCCGTCATTCGGCGTACGACGCTTGGAAGGTTCTCGGGCTGAGAAAGCATCTGTGCACTCGTCCTTGTCTCATCAGGAATGCACGGCAGTCCGTCGCCGCTCGTTTTTAACTCCGGCTCGCCAGGGCGGCCAGATCTCTGTTTTGAAACACTCCGGCCCTCTGTTTCGATTTTCAAAAGAACATAAATATCCGGGGACATCCGTCAGGCGAATAACTATTAACGCAGTTAATTACGCTGTTGCGCCAGCCGTCGGAATAGCGTTCCCGGAGGTTAAGTTCATTACCAATATCTGTTTTTTTCAGATTTGGGGTCGCTTTTGTACAAAATTTCTTACTTGAAATTTACTGGAATCTTGTCTAACGCGCGTGATGACCTATCTGCCCTGACGAACGTTTGCTAACGTTTTTATGAAACGTATCGGGCCGATTGAATGTGGCCTGCGTCAGTTACAAAATAATATTGGCAAACCGTAAAACGTTTGCTAGCATCCGTAACAAATGTAATCCTGCTTTCGCACTGCGCAAAGCAGATCCGCACGGGACACACGTGCCCTGTTATGTCTCTGAGAGGACTAACGTATGGCTATTTCTCGTTCCACGCAGTTCGTTTAAACCATATCGTCCTTCCGCTTTTATCGCGGAAAACCGATTTATAGAATCATGGAAAACCGCTTCCCGGCATGCCAGGAAGCGGTTCCGTTCGTGTGCCCGAAAAGCGTTATTTTAATAACGCTGAAGGGTTATCTGCATCTTGTGAAATTAACGTTGGAAAGATCCATGAGCAGCTATAGGCGGTTATTCGTCCGAAGATCGCTGTCTGGCTTGATTATTGCGGCCTGGGCGAATCTGGCGTTCGCGCAGAGCGCCGCAGATGAGGCTAATAAAAGCAATAATCCGCTGAATCTGGCTGCTTCATTCAATATTCAAAATTACTACACGCCCAGCGTATTCGGTACGAGTTCTCACACTAATGATTTGTTGCTGCGCCCGACTATTCCAATTGGGCCGAACGGCGTGATAGGCGTACCGCAAATCTTTCGCGGAACCTTGCCTGTCAGTACCCGCCCTGATCCCAATGGCGGATACAACACGGGATTGGGCGATCTCAACCTTTTCGATATCTTCTTGCTCTCTCAGGAAGGCGTTCAGATAGGCGTCGGACCGCTGATTACCCTGCCGACCGCCACCGACCCAAGTTTGGGGACGGGTAAGTGGCAAGCCGGTCTGGCGGCAGTCGCGGTGAGTGCGACCAAAGAACGGTTGCTGGGCGCGCTGGTGCAGTGGCAGCACTCGTTTGCCGGGCAGGATAGTCGCCCGGCTGTTCAGTCGCTGACGGCCCAGCCTTTCGGTATCTTTAACTTGCCGGGTGGCTGGTATATACGCTCGACCGGCACCTGGACGTTCGACCTGCAGCAAGGGAGCTATTACATCCCCGTCGGCCTGGGCGGCGGCAAAGCATGGAAAAGTGGTTCGACCATTTACAACGCGTACATAGAGCCGCAGTATTCGGTCGCACATTCAGGGCGCGGTGTTCCGCAATTCACCATTTTTGCCGGCTTGAACATGACGTTCGGCAAATGACTGACGGTGCTTCCATGAAACTTAGATATCTCGTTAAATTCGGAATACTAATGATTACGGTGGTGCTTGCTGGTATTTCACCTGCAACCGCGCAGCAGGAGTCGGGCAGCGTGACGCCTCAGGAAACGGAGGCTATCGCCAAGGAGGCATTCATTTATGCCTACCCTATGTTGTTCAACTACAAGACGCTTTACCAGCAGACGCAGGACAGGAACTCAAAGGCGTATATCGGCGGATTCGGTAAATTTCGCCATTATTCGCAAGTGTACGGGCCTGACAACAAGGAAATAGTCACGCCAAACAACGACACCCCGTATTCGTGGGCATGGCTGGATCTGCGCCGTGAGCCCTGGGTATTGTCGGTTCCGAAACTTCCCGACGATCGCTATTACGTGTTTCAGTGGATTGACCTGTACACCTACAATTTTGCTTACGTCGGCTCTCGCGCGACCGGCAACGGCGTTGGCCACTACTTGCTGGCAGGTCCAGGCTGGAGCGGATCGACGCCGCCGGGTATCGACAAGGTCTTCAAGTCGGAGACCGATCTCATTCTGACGCTTGGCCGTACCGCGCTCAATGGTCCCTCCGATGTCGGTCACGTCGTTCGCATACAGGATCAGTACGGCCTGACGCCGCTCTCAAGCTTCGAACACACCACGCCGCCGCCGGCTGTCGCAAGCGTGACCTTTCCCAAGTGGAACGAGGCGAGGGCGACCTCGATCGACTTCATTGGTTACCTGAATTTTCTATTGCAATTCACGCAGCCGCCCAATCCGTCCGAGGCCGATCTCATGCAGCGTTTTGCCAAGATCGGGATTGCGCCGGGCAAGCCGTTCGAGGCTAGCAAGCTTGATCCGGCAACCCGCGAAGCACTGGAACGCGGTGTGACCGATGGCAAGCAGGCGTTGGCCGCTACCGAGAAATCGACAACCGGTTCCTTCGGTCTCTTCGGTTCGCGCGACGACTTGAAGAACGACTACATGACGCGTGCGGTCGCGGCCGCAATGGGTATCTACGGCAATACGAAGGAAGAAGCGGTGTATGTCGGGTATCACGTCGATGCGGACAACAAGCAACTCGTAGGAACGCAGCCCTACGTTCTGCACTTCGACAAGAAAGACCTTCCGCCTGCCAAGTTCTTCTGGTCAATGACGCTGTACGACCTGCCGGGACGCCACCTTGTCGCGAACCCGATCGATCGTTATTCGATCGGCGATCGCACGAAACACCTGAAGTATGGCGCCGATGGCTCGCTCGATATTTACGTCCAGCATGAATCGCCGGGCAAGGGAAAAGAAGCGAACTGGCTGCCGGCGCCCACGGGTGCCTACACGCTGATCACGCGCATCTACGGGCCGAACGCCGCAGTGCTGGATGGAACATGGCAACTCGTGAAGCCGAAGAAAGCAGGTGGAGGTTAACATCGAGTCGATCGAGATTCGGTGGAAGATAAGTTTTACTAATCGATATTGAGGGTGGCATGAAGGGAATTTTATTGACTGCAGTGATTGCCATGACGGGCAGCACTGCGTTTGCAGCCAAGCCTGCTGTGTATCCGGCGCATGGGCAAAGCGCCAGCAAGCAGTCGCAGGATGACGGCGCGTGCTACGCGTGGGCCAAGCAAAACACGGGCATCGATCCCGCGGTCGTTGCCGGCACGCCGCCGCCGCCTCAGGGACCCACGGGCGCGCGAGTAGGCGGCGCGGCGCAGCGGCCGGCGCGCTCATTGGCGACGTGAACCACAACGACCCGGGACACGGCGCGGCCGTTGGTGCGACCGCTGGGGCAGTAGTAGGCGGCGCACGTAGCCGTCGGCAACATGCCGCCCAGGCGCAGAACGCACAAGCTAACCAGCAAGCTGAGATGAACACGTACTGGCGTGCCTACGGCGCATGCATGCAGGGGCGGGGATACACCGTCCAGTAATTGACCGCGAAACCACTTAGCGAAGGAGCCAGTATGGACACGTACAACAAGCAGGCCGGTGCGCGCAAGAGCGTGCGCCGGGAGCTGACGGCGGTCGCGTTAGCCAGTGTTGTGCTCGGCATTCCAACTGTTGCCCGAGCGACAGAAGGGGGTATCGGGCGACCGGTAACCGGTATGCAGGTCATGCCTTATGCCGGCATCGTGCCGCCCACGTCGGACTGGATCTTTTCCGTCTCGACCATCTATTACGAAGGATCGTTCGGGAAAAGTAAATCAATCCCAATCGCGGGGACGGTTACTGCTGGTCTCAATTTCCACGTCTCATACACCATCCTTAACGCGGTCAAGACGTGGGGTATCACAGCCGGGGGATGGAACTTTGCATCGTCGTTCGGCGTGCCATTTCAATACACGTCGGTGTCGTCGTTCAATGGCCGGCTGCCAAACGATAAGGCCACGCAATTCGCGGATATTTTCTTTACGCCGGTCGTGGCTGGATACCACCTGACCAAGACTGACCATATTGCGTTGAGCGTCCAGATGTATGCACCCACCGGCGCTTACAGCACCAGCCGTCTTGCCAACGCCGGACAGAACACGTGGACGTTCATTCCGACTGTCGCGTACACGAAGCTCCTGCCTGAACATAACGTCGAACTGTCAGCGAACTACGGTGTCGAGTTCTATACGGCTAACGACCAGACGCACTACCACAACGCCCCGATCAGCGTGCTCGACCTGCTTGCGCTGAAGCGCTTCACGGGAGGATGGGGTGTGGGTGTGGTCGGCGGCTGGATTCAGCAGCTCGGCGATGACACCGGCGGCATCGCCAACTTGACAGGTGGCACCAGTGGTCATTCCTTGGGGATCGGTCCAACGGCGACGTGGTCAGGGAAGCTGAGCAGCACGCCGGTGTCGGCATCGCTGCGATGGGTCAATGAATTTGCAGTGAGTAACCGCCCGAAGGGAAATGCGGTCGAACTTTCAATCAGCGCCACTTTCCAATAAAGGGGGCGACGTGCCAAGACACTATCACCGACCAATACGCGGCGTGCTTATCGCGTTGGGCATCAGCGCGGTCAATGCATTCGCGCAAACAAGCCCCGACCCGGCGAGCGCTGCAGTGGCCACATCCGCAGCGACTGCTGCGCAACCCGAGCGCCAGCAGCAGGCGCTAGATGCGTTGTCGTCCATGGGACGCTATCTGCGCTCGCTGAGCCGCCTCGACGTGACCGCGTCGACCGCGACCGATGCCGTTCTCGATAGTGGACAGACCGTCGCGTTTCTTCATGAAACAGACCTGAAGGTGGAGCGGCCGAATCGCATGAGGGCGGATATCACCGGAAGTCGCGGCGACAAAGGGCTGATCTACGACGGCAGGACATTCACCATCTTCAATACGTCCGAGGGCTACTACTCGAAGAACCCTGCGCCGGCCACGATCGACCTGCTGGTTCGCGAGTTGTCGACCGTGTACAACATTGATACCCCGCTCGCGGATTTGTTTTACTGGGGCGACGGCAAGGTCGATGACGCGGCGTTGACGTCAGCGCTTTTCATCGGGCTGGAGCGCGTGGATACGCGCTGGTGCAATCACTACGCGTATCAGCAGCAGGGCGCCGACTGGGAGCTCTGGATTCAGAGCGGAACACGCCCGTTGCCGTGCCGCATGGAGATTGTCGATACAACCCAGGACGCACGTCCACGACACGTCGTGACTTATCACTGGAAACTCAATCCCGATTTTTCTGCGTCGACCTTTACTTTCCGGCCCGCGGCGAATGCAAAAGCGATCGAACTGAAGCCTGCTACGCATACGCCGTATGAGGAGAGCGAATGATGTCACGCACAAAACAACTGGCGGCTGCGGGTATTGCCGGCGTCTTTCTGGCGACGTCGTTGAGCGTTCACGCGTTTGGTTTCCGCGGGGGCGCACGCACGAGTATCCACGCACCGCCAGGAGGCGGTTTTCATGGCGGCGGCGGGGGTGGCGGTGGTGGCGGTTTTCACCCCGGTGGTCCGGGCGGCGGCCAACAGATGGGTGCGCATCCCGGCGGTGTGGGCCATAGCAGTAACGGTGGCGGTGGCGGAGGTCACAGCGGTGGCGGAAGCAACGGCGGTGGCAGTCATAACGGTGGTGGCAGCAACGGTGGAGGCGATCACAACGGCGGTGGCAGCAACGGCGGGGGCGATCACAACAACGGTGGTGGCAATCACAACGGTGGCGGTAACAACGGCGGAGGCGACGACCACCACAACGGCGGTGGCGACGACCACCATGACGACGGTCACCACGACGACGGCCATCACGATGATGATCATCACCACGACGATGATCACTATCACGACGGCGGTTGGTACGCGAACCCGGTGGCAGTGGGCGTAGCGGTTGGCGTGACGACTGCCGTGGTGGTCGGCGCGACGGTTGCATCGTTGCCGCCGAGCTGTTCGAGCATCGTGGTGAACGGCCTTGCTTACCAGCATTGCGGGCCGAACTGGTATCAGCCGCAATACGTTGGAACTCAAGTGCAGTACGTCGTTGTTACGGCGCCCAGATGATGGGTGTCGATAGCCCAGCCGGTTCTTTCATTACTCGAGACCGGTTGGGCGAAATGCGAGAGATCATTGCTGATCGTCCGTAGTGCGATGCTTTTATAAGTTCGTACGCTGATCCGCTCGATCAAGCTCGATCACTGGACGCTTACGCAACGTTTTTTTCGAATTCGCAATAGTCAGCAGCGTGTCGGCCTGGAAATTCGTTCCTCGATGCAACGCACGGAGTTCGGCCCGATCGCCTCGACAGGTCATCGAATTTCCCTACTGGAAAAACGGGCTGAAAAGATGGCGCGATCGTGGATCAGGAGACACGCGTAAATTTTTTACTCAACCGCACGGGCCTGGCGGAACGCAATTCACGTTCAAGCCGGTCGTGCATGGCGATGATTGTTGTTCAACCGGAGACTCGTATGGACCCGAATCCGCTGCCCCTTGTCATCCGAGCACTTGAACGGGCCGCGCTGCAAAGTACGGTATTACCGTATAAACGTTTTCATGTCCTGTTTGAGCGCACGGTCCCGTTGACCCGGCGATACGAGGTGCTCGACGCCGCTCTGCGGGAACTCAACGATGGGCCCGATATTGATTACGGTGTGCTGCTTGCATGCGACAACGGCCTGCCCGGGCCGGATTTCTTCCGCCGCTATCAGAAGCATCGATGGGACAAGTATGTCGCAGCGATGGGCGACCCGCGGTTCAAAAGCGCGACCTTGAAAGGCAAGCGCGAACTGGTTGCCGCTGAGCGCGCGAAAGTCCATTTACATGCTCTGCATGCGCGTCATCAGGAGCGTGACCGCGAGTGCGCATGACCGCCATGCGTTCGATTCATTGGAGGGGAAACCGGTCGCATTACCCAGCACGTTGTCTTGGAGCATCGGAGCACGTATATGGATTCCTGACGAGAACGAACACGAACGCGCCCGCCCAGTAGTTTTGATGGTCGGCCCGGAGCTCGCGCGCGGGCCCGGCCGACACCTGCACGCGAGCGTTCGTCCATTCAACTGGCAGCGGGACGCAAGCTTCATCGCAAGACTCAAGCAAAGTCCACTCCCTCGCGGTAGTGCTCAACCACCCACACCGACAAACCACCGGTAATACGGATTGCTTTCGTCGTCGCGCATGACCCGGCGTATATTTTCCTGCCACGCATCGCGATCCCCGCGATAAGCCGCGAGCCCCGCATCGTAGAAAGCCTGCAATGTGGTGCGTTCGGTTTGCACGGAGTCCAGGAACGCGTTATCCGCGCCCTGTAGCGGGGGCTCGCTGCGCAACGCCAGCAACTGGGCCAATACCTTGGGGAAGTCGGCGCTGCGCACCCACGCAGCGTATTCAATGCCGGGCCGGTCATCCGTTACGGGTTGCGCATCGGCGGCGTAGTACTCGAGGCCGGCGCGATCCGTTATCCATGTCGCAAGCAGTGCCGCCGGAGATGCAATACCCACCTCGCGCAACGCCGCAGCAACACCCGGTTGCGAGAAGCGTTCGCGAATACGCGGCACGTCGAGCTCAATCGGTTCCATTGAACCTACCAGCATCATTTCGTGCAGCTCGGTGGTCCACATCGTGGCGTAGGGAAACACTTGGACGAAGCTCTTGATCAACGCACGCGTGTCTTCCTCATTTTGCGTCGGCAGGGGCAACCATTGCGCAACAAGCCCACCCGCTTGCAGGCGCGACGCCGCCAATCGATAAAAATCCGACGAGTACAAGTTGACGACACCCGCGGCCGATGGCGGCGGTGGTTCCAGCGTGATCAGGTCGTAGCGCTGCGAGTCGCGCAGTAGTTCGCGCCGCCCGTCGTGCAGCCGGATCTCCATGCGCGGGTCCGTGCTCACACCATAGTTACCCTTGAATTGCGGCACTGCACGCACCACAGCCGGAAGCAATTCGGCAACCACCCGGTGTTCGAGACCGGGATAAGGCAACAATGCGCCGCCCGTAATGCCCGTCCCCATGCCGATCACGAGCGCCGAGCGCGGCGTGCCGCGATGAATGATCAGCGGCAGCATGGCTTGCAAGCGCATGTATCGTAGCGACGTCATGGCATCGCCGGAATTGGATACGCCCTGAATGTACAGGCGTTTAAAGCGATTTTCGCCTGACCTTTGCGCGACGACCGCAACGGTTCCCCCTTCGCTTTCCGCATAGAAGGTCAGGTCACCGCCACGGGCTTGGGTGAGCATCGTGGCGAGCCGGTCTGAAGGCGTGAACACCGCAGCGCATAGCGCGCATGCGGCGAGCGCAAGGACGCACCCGCGCGCGAATAAACGGGCGCCGGAACCGCGAAAGACTGCGATCAATCCGACTACGCTCGCCGAAAGGGCCAGTGCCGCAAGCGCATGAACGATGCCTAGCTTTGGCACCAGGACGAAGCCGGCGAGCATCGTGCCCACAATGCCGCCCGCTGTGTTCATCGCGATGACGATCCCGACATCGCGTCCTACACGGCTGCTGTTCACGCCAAGACGGATCGCGAAGGGGAACGCAGCACCCAGCAACAAGGTCGGCACGAAGACGATGCAGAGACCTGCCAGCGTGAAGCGCGCGCACATGGCAGCGAACATGTTTCCTGTAGCCGCGAAGACTGCGCTGGCTACCCGTGCCTGTCCTTGCAACAACCATTCGCCGAGGAAGCTGATCTCGAGCAGCGCAACGAGACCTGCCGCTGCGATCAGCAGCGCGAACGCTCCCCAAGGATCGCGTGCGCGGTCGACATGACGCGACACCAATGCGCTGCCAAGCACGAGACCGCACAGGTAGGTGGCCAGCACGATCGAGAAGGCGAAGCTTCGGGTGCTGATGAACTGGACGATAGCTTGCGACCACACGACCTCGTAGCCCAGTGCGATGCCCCCGGCGAGCGCATACAGCACGAGGGCGAGGCGGGCGCGATCCGTAGCCGGAGCCGCTGAAGGTGGCGCGGCCGTGACCACAACTGGCGCATGCACGCGGCGGTTGAGAAGCAGCGCGGTCAACGCCGCAGCAGCATTCAGCGCGGCGGCGGCGAAGGCACTGCCCAACACACCGAGCGCGGGAATCAGTACAAACGGAACGACTAGCGTTCCGGCGATCGCACCAGCGGTATTGGCCGCATACAAACGACCGCCGGCCCGGCCGATATGCATGGATAACGGCGCGACTGCGCGCATCAGGACCGGCAGCGTACCGCCCATCAGGACGGCGGGAATGCCGACGAGCGCGAAGGGCAGCAACCAGGCCAGCGCACCGACATGATCTTGTAGCGCCGCGAACGGCTGAGCTGAGTGGGCGAGGCCGAGCGTTGCGCCGACGGCCAATATCGACACACCGATTTCCATGCTTGCATAGACGCGCAGCGGATGGTGCTGGCGGTCGGCGAGCCGGCCGAATATCCATCCACCCAACGCGAGACCCGCAAAAAAGGCGCTGACGCCTGTGGTGACCGCCAGTACTTCGGCGCCGACCACGAGTGTGAGTTGCTTGATCCACAGGACCTGATAGATCAGCGATGCCGCACCCGATGCCAGCAGAAGCAATGCCGCCCATGCGGCGTGCAAACCCGGCGCATCAGGCACGGCCGGTTGCGTGCGCTCATGCGTGCGGGTCTCACGTTGCGTACGCTCGCGTTTTTCGCGATGCGTCGCCTTGGCACGAGTAGCGAGCGTCTGGGTCATGGGTTCATCGAAAATGAAGCCGCGTCCGCCGGCTCTGAAACCGGCGGACGCGGCAGGGGACGGCTTACTCCAGCCCGCGCTTCTTGAACGACTCGTCGATCTTCTTGTCCACTTGCCGCCGGACGCCATCGACGCTGAAGCTCGCCGGTCTCTGGCTAGGCGGATAGGCGACGAAGGTCTGGAGGAAGGTCGATGCCTTCATGGTCGCGATGCCGGTCAGATAAGCGTTCTTGGCCAGCCAGTCGTTGTACTGATCCGACGTAATGTCCGCTCGTTCGTACGGGTCCATGCGCAAGTTGAAGATCTTCGGCAAACGCAGACAGACGAACGGGTCTTGCCAGATGTTCAGGTTCCCCGGCGCGCGCTGCTCGCAGAAGACTGCCTTCCAGGCCATGTTGTCCTGCTCCCATCGCATGGCGACCAACTGACCGTCGTCGTCGAAGTAATAGAACTCCGTGCGCGCGCTCTTGGGCGCCTTGCCTGTCAGATACGGTAGCTGGTTGTAGCCGTCGAGGTGATCCTTGAAACTGGTGCCACCTGCTTTCGGCGCCCATCCCTTGAGCAGCCTGTCCTTTACGCCGCCGTCACCTGCTGCGGCGAGCAGCGTCGGGAACCAGTCAAGCCCGGAGAACAGTTCGTTCGATACCTCGCCCGGCTTGATCACGCCCGGCCAGCGGATCATCGCCGGGACACGGAACGCGCCTTCCCAGTTGGAGTCCTTCTCGCTGCGGAACGGTGTCATGGCGGCATCGGGCCAGGAGAACATGTTCGGCCCATTGTCAGTCGTATAGACCACGATGGTGTTCTTCGCAATCTTCAAGTCGTCGAGCAGCTTGAGCAACTTGCCGACGTCCTGATCGTGCTCCCACATGCCATCGGCGTATTCATTGCCGGGCATGCCGCTCTTGCCTTTGAACTCGGGCCGCACGTGCGTGTACACATGCATGCGCGTGAAGTTCATCCAGACGAAGAAGGGTGTGCCGGCCTTGGCTTGTTTGGTGATGAAGTCGGCCGCCTTGGCGCCGGTTTCATCGTCGATGGTTTCCATCCGCTTCGCATTGAGCGGACCGGTATCTTCCACCTTGCCGTCGGCCGTGCTGTGAATGACGCCTCGTGGAGAAAAGTTCTTCACGTAAGGGTTATTCTTGTCTTGCGGCCAGTACGGGCGGTCGGGCTCTTCCTCGGCATTCAGGTGATAGAGGTTGCCGAAGAACTCGTCGAAACCATGATTGGTCGGCAGGTATTCGTTCCGGTCGCCGAGGTGGTTCTTGCCGAACTGACCGGTTGCATAACCAAGGGGTTTGAGCGCCTGCGCAATGGTCATGTCACCTTTTTGCAGACCGACGGGCGCACCCGGCGCGCCCACCTTGGATAGCCCCGTGCGCAGCGGCACCTGACCGGTGATGAACGACGAGCGGCCAGCGGTACAGCTATTTTCCGCGTAGTAGTCCGTGAACATCATCCCTTGTGCCGCAATACTGTCAATATTCGGTGTCTTGTAGCCCACCACGCCGTGCGCGTAAGCACTGATGTTCGACTGGCCGATGTCATCGCCGAAAATCACAAGGATGTTCGGCTTGGCGCTATTTTGATTAGCGGGTTTGGCCGCGCTCGTTGCTGCGGGCGTAGCGGGTTTAACCGCACCTTGCGTTTGAGCCGGTGCATTGGTCGGCGGGATGATCAAAGCGCAAATCACAGCGAAGGCTATAAGCGACGCCCCCGCTGCGTAGCGCCCTTTCTTGAACAAAGGTCTCATCGTGTTGCTCCAATGACGTTGATTCCAGTCTCCGCACTACCCTGTCGGGGCAATGCGGATTGGCTTGCTCGAACCGCAAGTACTTTGCGAATCGATGTTTCTCTCGTGCTGCTTGTTTGCCGCTTATTCGTCCGCTACGGCTTTGAAACGGGATAGATCGTTTGCCAGTCGTCTTTCATGCTCACCACGGTCCATCCATCGGCAACTGCTTCGTCCCAGGCTTTATCCAGCTTTCCTACCTTCGATTGCCGGTCGTAGGCGAACTCCCGCGCGGCGTCGTCGTGATGGACCAGCAGCGCGAGATGCGGACTACTGCCTGAGGCTGTGTACTGCAGCATCTGCAAATCGCCGTCCGAATTGCCGAACGCGAGAATCGGCTTGCGCCCAATGTTCCGATAGATGCCAACAGGCTTGCCCGGACCGTCATCAACGAAATCGATCTTGGGCAAACGTATAAGCGTCGGCTGACCATCGCGCAGTTCGTACCGGACAAGCTGGCTCGAACCAATCACCTGCTCGGGCGGAATGCCGTAGACCTTCCCGGCCCACGGACGCATGAATTCGATCGTGCCTCCCGAAACGATGAACGTCTTGAACCCGTTTGCGCGTAGATAAGCGAGCAGTTCCAGTTGCGGCTGATACACAAGCTCGGTGTACGGCCGTTTGAATTTGGGGTGTCGTGCTGTCGCCAGCCAGTCTCGGATGGTCTTGTCGTATTCGTCGACGCTCATGCCGCTGTTCGCAACCGCGACCAGTTGCAGCAACTCCTTTTCGTGACTGGCAAGGGTGGGATAGTCGTGGGCAAGCAGCGCCTTGAAGGCGGGATTACTCTTCCATTCCGGATGGCTGGGCGCCGCAGCCTTGACTTGATCGAGCATGAAGAGGAACTGGAAATACAGCGGCTGCTCGCTCCACAACGTGCCGTCGTTATCGAACACGGCAATACGCTCGGCCGGCGCGACGAAGCTCGGCGACCCCTCGCGCGTGACGTCGCCGACGAACTTCGTGATCGTCTGCTTCGCGGTTCCATCGCGCCAGGACGGCAAGGCGTCGGCCGTGGCTGGCGACACCGGCTGCGTTGCGTTGGTGCTGCCCGCGCTGTCTACACCGACACAGCCTGCAAGCGACACGGCAACCAGCGCGGCGCCCAGGAGAGCGGAGGCGCGACATAACCAGTCGCGTCGTCGGTGGTAAAGCTGCATCAGGACTCCCTTGCAAGTGACGCCATTCGATGATCAAAACCAGTGAGTGCGGGACGTGGGGAACGTGAGCTTATTTGGCCGGGACGTCGGCGCGTGCAAACTGTTGCCGCTGATGCGAGTCCGCCCACGTACTCTCGTCCATCACGAGCCTGAAGCCGAGATGCGACATGCTGTTATAGGGGTCCGTACCGCGCCGCGCACTGGGCCGGTAGCTCAGGCAATAAGCCTCGTTGCAGAGAAACGAGCCGCCGCGTGTCACACGCTTGGGCGCCTGCACGGGCACACCCGCGCTTGCGTCTGCCGGGTCCCAGGAATCCTTGGGGCCCGCCGGGTTGTCGATCACGTTTCCTGTGGAAGCCTCGCGTCTGAACTGATCCGCGCGATACCAGTCGGCCGTCCACTGCCACGCGTTGCCGGTCATATCCGACAGCCCGTAACCGTTGGCCGGGAACGTTCCGACCGGGCTGGTCCCGAGCGCCCCGCCGGCCTTCGGGTTTACCACCGGAAACGACTGGAGCTGCTGGCCTTGCCAGACATTGGCCATCTGCTTGCCGTCCGGCGCGAACTGATTACCCCATGCATAGGTGGCTTGATCGAGGCCGCCCCGCGCCGCGAATTCCCATTCCGCTTCGGTCGGCAGCCGCTTGCCCGCCCACTTTGCGTAGGCCTGCGCGTCCTCATACGAGACCTGCACAACCGGGTGGTCGTCTCTGCCGGTTATGTTGCTGTCCGGACCGGTAGGATGGCGCCAGTCCGCTCCAGGCACGTAACGCCACCAGCGTGAATAGTCTTCCAGCGGTACCGGTTGAGTCGTCCCTACGAAAACCATCGCGCCCGCCACCATCGCGCTGTCGGGCGGTTGCGGCGTGCCAGGCGGAAGCTGGACTTTCAGTGACTCCCAGTCCGGTTTTTTCTCGGCAGTTGTTACGTAGCCGGTGGCTGCCACGAACCTGGCGAATTCAGCATTGGTTACGTGGTGACGGTCCATCCAGAAGCCGTGCACGCGGACCTTGTGCGCAGGACGCTCATTGGCCTGAGCCTGCTTGGAGTCGCTTCCCATTTCAAACTGCCCGGCCGGTACCCAGGCCATGTCGAGCGGGCCCCGCGTGCCGTCGCCGTAGACGATCTGCGGATGCGGCGCGGCACGGGACGTAACCGCCAAGCTGACCGCAGCGCCGACAGCAGCCGGCAGGATCACCAGCAGCGCGCCCCAAAGCAGCAGCTTGCGATAAGGTTTCGCGCGTGCTTTAGCGTCTGTCGGCGTGCTGGATGGGGTTTCGTTCGTCTCACCCGCTTTGGGCGATAACCGTTTTTGTACACTCATGGCCTGTTACCTCACGCCGGTCAGGGCATCGTGCATGGACTCTTGATAAATTCATCTCTCGCTGCGCCAAGAGAAAATAAGTATGACTAAACACTGTCGTTATATGTGCGCAGTTGTATCTATCGCTATTCCAGTGATCTGCTCGATAGCGTCCGGACGCAAACAGCTACCCCGCGGCGTGTTTTTTCACGCGCACATGGGTCGCACCATTGCGTCTTACAAACGCGTAACTTGGCTTTCGATAGTAGTCACCAATCTCATATTTGTTAAAAGCAGGCAACAACTTTTCCACGCCTTTTTCATGATTTTTTAAGAGGTACTGAATCTTTGACGAACGGCGTGGTGTGCTTTAACGTCTGCGCGAAGGTCTCAGTGAAACAGCGTCAGTGCCCGCGTACCCAATAATGAAACGGTTAACGGATCGGTACCCATGCGTGAAACTATCCTTCGCTTTGAAGCCAGCGTCGATGAAGCAATCGTCGGTCAGGAAGCCGTTGTCCGGCAGGTGTTGATAGCGCTTCTGGCGGACGGCCATGTACTGCTCGAGAGCCTGCCGGGGCTTGCAAAGACACGCACCGTCAAAGCCATTGCTACGCGGCTGGCGGCAACCATGAGCCGCATTCAGTTCACGCCCGACCTCCTGCCTTCCGACATCACGGGTGCGGAAACGCTGCTGCAGTCCGGCACGGAGCGAACGCTGACATTCCAGCCGGGCCCCATTTTCGGCAACCTGATTCTCGCGGACGAGATTAATCGCGCGCCCGCCAAGGTTCAGTCCGCATTGCTCGAAGCCATGGAAGAACGGCAGATTTCCGTCGCCGGAAAAACGCACAAGATGCCGGATTTGTTCCTGGTGATGGCCACGCAAAATCCGATTGAACAGGAAGGGACGTATCCCTTGCCGGAAGCGCAAATGGACCGGTTTCTTTTCAAGGTCCTGATTACTTATCCGTCGCCGGAAAGCGAGCGCGAGATGTTGCGATTGCTTAGACGTGAAAGCAACGACGCGCCTCAAGTGACCGATGCCCTGTCTCAGGATGTCATTTTCGCCGTGCGCCAGGCGGTGCGGCAGATCACGGTGGCGCCGGCTATCGACGAATATATTGTCTCGCTGGTCAATGCAACGCGGCATGGTGGCGAACTCGACGCGGACCTCGGCAAGTGGGTCGAAATTGGTGCGAGTCCGCGTGGCGCGATCGGGCTCGACCGTGCGAGCCGTGTGCAGGCGTGGCTTCAGGACCGCAGTTTCGTGACGCCCGACGACGTGCGGGCCGTCATCCATCCGGTGCTGCGGCATCGGCTGATACTTTCATACGATGCCAACGCGGACAACGTCAGCGCGGACCATGTGATCGACCGCCTGATTGAGAAAGTTGCCGTGCCGGCTTAGCGCAGGAGTCGCGCTCACACGCTAGAGGACGATCAATGGCCGTGGCATCCGAAGCTGCTATTGGCCGCGTGTATGTCGACGCGGCACATCTCGCGAAGCTCGAATTTCGTGCGCGCGGATTGAGCTTCGTCGCGCCTGCGCCGTTATCCAGCATCTTGTCGGGCAACCACGCGTCGCGGTTGCGCGGCCGTGGCCTTAACTTCGAAGAGATTCGCAGCTACCTTCCCGGCGATGATATTCGTCACATCGACTGGAAGGTTTCGTTGCGTCTCGGCAAACCGCAGATTCGCGCTTACACCGAAGAGCGGGACCGGCCGCTTCTTGTGGTTGTCGATCAGCGCATGAGCATGTTTTTCGGGTCGAGCCGTGCGTTCAAGTCGGTAGTGGCGGCGGAGGCCGCAGCGCTCGCGGTATGGATGGGATTCGCCGCCGGTGATCGCGTGGGCGGCGTGATCTTCGATGACGACCACGTCGTCCGCGTAAGGCCATTGCGTAGCCGCAGCCGGATCAAGGTGCTGTTCGGTGCAATCGCGGGGATGAACAGAACGTTGCATGCCGAGAGCGCGTCCAGAACGAACTACGGTCAGCTCGATACCGCGCTTCAAGGCGTGCTGCAGCTTGCGGGACATGACTACCTTATTTGTATCGTGAGCGATTTTGCGGGTGCGAGCGAACGTACTCGCAAGCTGTTGCGCCAGCTATCGAAACACAATGACGTTATCGCCGCGATGGTCTTCGATCCCCTCTGGCAGCGCATGCCCGAGCGCCGCGCGCTGGTGGTCAGCGAAGGGCGTCTTCAAGTGGAACTGCGCATTGAGCAGGAGAAGGTCCGAGCGCCGCTTGCAAGCATGTTCAAAGGCCGCACCGCAGAGGTGGCGGATCTGCTGCGATCGAGTGGTGTGCCGCTGATGGCGTTATCGACCGATGAACCCACCGTGGATCAGGTTCGACGTCTGTTCGGTGAACGCGTCAGGCCGACCACGGGCAGCGGCTTATGAATGCGTCGCCCTTAACCTCGCTAACGCCCGCCGATACGCCTGCGGCACTCAAGCCGCTGCAGGAGTTGCCGCTGCCCGAGCCGGTGTCCTGGGCGCCTCAAACCATCGGATGGGCGGCGGTTTCGGTCTTGCTGATAGTGGCCGCGCTTTGGGCCGCCTGGATGGGTTGGCGTCGTTATAAGCGGGAGCATTACCGGCGAGTGGCGCTGGCGGAGTTGGCGGACATCGAGGTGGCTCTAAGCGATGCGCAACGGCGCACGGTCGCGCTCGCCGCCATCCCGTCGCTCATCAAACGCACTTCGCTCGCTGCCGCTCCGCGCGAACGTGTCGCGCCGCTGTCCGGTGATGAATGGCTCGCGTTTCTCAAGCGCACGCGAGGACGATTCGACGAACGCAGCGGCGCCCTCCTGACACTCGTGAGCTACGCACCCGCTGAACAGATCGCCTCGATAACACCGCTCGAAGTCGAGACCCTGGTGAGCGTCACCCGCGACTGGATCCAGCGCCATCATGTGGAAATTTGACTTCCCGTGGATGTTCCTGCTGCTGCCCTTGCCGGTCTTCGTGTGGTGGCTGGCACCCGCATGGCGCGCAACTACATCGGCGATCCGCATGCCGTTTTTCCACGAGATGGCGCAAGCGGCCGGCGAGCAACCGGCGCCCGGCGGCGTCCGTTTGCGCCGCAACGTAGTGCAACGGTTGATGATGCCGCTGCTATGGATCTTGCTCGTGATTGCCGCTGCGAAACCTGTGTTCGTCGAGCCGCCTGTCACGCGCGATGAACCCGCTCGCGACCTCATGCTGGCGATCGACCTGTCTGAATCGATGAGCACGCGCGACTTCGTGAATCCGCAAACCGGCGAGCGCATGGACCGGCTGACTGCAGTCAAACAGGTGGTCAGGGACTTCGTGGCGAAGCGCAAAGGGGATCGCATTGGAGTGGTGGTGTTTGGCGAGGCGGCTTATCCACAAGCGCCTTTAACGCTCGATTACGACAGCGTGCTTCTGCTTTTAGATCAGATGCAGATCGGCATGGCGGGTCCGCGTACGGCAATAGGCGACGCTATCGGCCTGACTGTAAAGCTGATGGAGAATTCGCCGGCACAGGAGAAGGTGTTAATCCTGTTGACCGATGGCAACGACACGAGCAGCGCCATCCCACCCGAGCGTGCCGCCGACATAGCGAAGAACAACAAGCTGGTGATACATACGGTCGGTATCGGCGACCCGAGTGCGACGGGCGAGGACAAGGTCGACCTGGACGCGTTGCAGCGAATCTCCGATATAACAGGCGGTCGCGCATTCCACGCGCTAGGCAACCCGCAAGAACTCGCGGACGTCTACACGACGCTCGACAAGATGACGCCCGAGAAAGTGAAGCGGGAAATTTATCGGCCGCAACGCGATTTCTTCTGGATACCGCTGGCTCTCGCGCTGTCGATCCTGACGCTATATCACTGTCTTGCATTAGCGATTGCCGCGCTTCGTGCACCGGGACGAAAGCAAGGGCCAAAGACCATGGAGATTGACGGAGCGAGCCATGGAAATTGACCTGACCGCCTTTCATTTCCTGCGGCCTCTATGGTTATGGTTGCTCGTCCCCGCTGCCCTGTTGCCCGTAATCTGGTTTCGACGTAACAGTGTCCGGGCTCGGTGGCGCAACATCATCGACCCTCTGTTGCTTGAACATCTGATAGTCGGCGATACAGCAGGCCGACGCATTCAACCGGCCCATACGCTGGCAGTGCTTATCGCCATGGGAGCGATTGCGGTTGCGGGTCCAACCTGGCAACAGGAGCGTCCCCCGTTTAACCAGGACAAGGCGCCGCTCGTGATCGTCCTTGAACTCGCCCATTCAATGGACGCAACCGATGTCGCGCCCACGCGTCTTGAGCGCGCCAAACAAAAGGTGCTGGACCTGGCGGCCGCGCGCAAAGGAGCGCGAACCGGGCTCGTGGTGTTCGCTTCTACAGGGCATCTCGTTGTGCCGCCCACTGAAGACCCAGCCATGATCGAGCTGTACTTGCCAGCGCTTGCACCCTCGTTGATGCCGCGCGACGGCAAGAACGTGAATGCAGGTCTCGACATTGCCGAGAAGCTTCTGGCGAAAGATCCCGTGGCCGGGACCATCGTTTTTATCAGCGATGGATTCGACCAGAACCAGACGGACGCGTTCGTCCTGAAGGCTAAACAATCTCATCATCAACTGCTGTGGCTTGCGGTTGGCACGGAGAACGGCGGAGCGATTCTCGGTCCGAATGGAACCATTGCGATGGACGATGAAGGCCATCCGCTGATGGGCACTTTCGACGCCGATGGAATACGCAAGGTCGCGCAAGATGCCGGTATTCCGCTTGCCAGCGTGCGTGCAGATAACGATGACGTCGCGTGGGTGCAACGCCGCGCCCAGACCTGGCTGGCAGAAGTGGATGAATCGAAACGTGCGCCTCGCTGGAAGGAGGCGGGCTACTGGCTGGTGCTGCCGCTACTGGTGCTTGGGCTTTGGAGTTTCCGCAAGGGCTGGACCGTGAAGTGGCTGCCTGTCGTGCTGATCGCGCTGGCTTTTAGCGCGACGCCTCGCGACGCGCACGCCGCTTCATGGAACTGGCTGGACTTGTTTGCCACACACGATCAGCAAGGCCGCTGGCAGTTCGAGCGTGGTGACTTCAACGCAGCGGCGCAACGTTTCGATGACCCGCTTTGGAAAGGTCGCACGTTATACCTTGCCGGAGATTATGCGGGCGCGCTGGAAGCATTCTCGCGACTAAAGACTGCTCAGGCTTATTTCTACATGGGCAACACGCTGGCGCATCTTGAAGACTACCCGTCCGCCATCAAGGCTTTCAACAATGCTTTAGCGCTTCAACCCGGATTGCGCCAAGCAGCCGTGAACCGCGACCTGATGAAGAAGCTAATAGCGCAGCCTAAGCAGGAACCTCAAAAGGACGAAGAGGACGAAGAATCGGACGAAGTGAAAATTGAAAAGAAGAAGGGCAAGGTCGAACAAAGTACGATCATCATGGAGCCGTCCGAGGACGTATGGATGCGCAACCTGAGCACGTCGCCGGCTGCATTTTTACATCGTCGATTCGAGCAGGAGTCGGACCAAAATAGTACGGGTACGCCATGAACGTACGCGGGTTTATCTTTTTTATTCTTACGTTTTTTCTATCCGGCTTAGCGGCGGCTCAAAGCGCGCCGCAGCTATTGGTGCGCGCGCGTATCGAACCGTCCGGGACGGTTGTAGCGGGAAGCGAAGTCAAGCTCATTGTCGATTGCCTGACGACAACCTGGTTCACCGATGCGCCGAACTGGCCGCTATTTACGGTGCCGGGTGCAATTGTCAATCTGCCGGACGAGCAAGCCGAAAATCTGCATGAAGTCATTAACGGGGTGAGTTGGTATGGCGTGAGCAGGGCGTATCGAGTCATCCCTCAGACGGCCGGCACACTCGACATACCCTCGTTCGCGATCACGGTGTACCCAGGCGGCACGAATGTCCCGGCGATCTTAACGACCCCGGCGCTACGACTCGTTGCTACGGTTCCCGCCGGCGCAGAAGGTATGAGGGTTTTCTTTCCGACGCAAAAACTGAGCGCCACGCAAGCGATAGAACCCTCGCCAGATGATCTTAAAGTGGGCGGAGCATTGACTCGCACCATTACACAGAACGCGACCGGAACCGAGTCCATGTTGATTCCGCCGGTCAAGTTCGGCGATGTCGATGGCCTTAAGCGCTACCCGAAACCGGCCGCGACGAAGAACATCATGCAGGACCGGGCAGGATTGGTCGCGGGCGAACGCACGGACACAGTGACCTACGTCGTCAATCGCAGCGGCAGATTCAAACTTCCACCGGTGACCATTGAATGGTGGAATACGACCACGCAAAAACGAGAAAAGATCGTGTTGCCTGCCGTGAGTTTTTCGGCGGCTGCTGTCAGGGAAAAGCCGCTCTTCGATATTCCCCTCGATGCATTGTCCAAGGGCGGGGCACATCGGATCATTGTTATCGACCGGTCGCGAGCGCTGATCGTCTGCGCGGTTTTGGCTCTCATGCTTGCGATGGTTTGGGCGTATCCAAGGCTGCTCGCTAGCTACAAGCTCGCTAAGCGCGCTTTGGTTACGGCACGGAATTGTTACGCGGAAGGAGAAGCGCCGGCGTGGCGGGTTTTGCGTGCCGCCGCGCGCAAGGG
>NZ_LMUF01000039.1:117545-189460 GCF_009766085.1 Burkholderia sp. S171
ACACAGTCGCGACACATTACTCGGATAGCCCCGACGCTAAGCTTGACTGGAGCAAAGCAGAGGGCGCGCTGCGCAAGGCGACCAAGCGCGCTCGTAAAAAAAGTAATGAGCAGTCGCCGCTTCCGCCGCTCAATCGCTATTAAAGGCTTAGCGCGCTTGACGCCCCAACGCTAAGAATCCCCCTTAACTTAGGGCTTTATCTGAAATCAAGCGCTGATATATACTTGCCGTCGTGAAAATCCTGCGTACCTTGTTCGTCTTGTGGCTTTGCGCGTTGCTGCCCTTAACGGGGCTGGCGGCTAGCGGCTCGGCCGGACAATGTCCGATGCAGTCCATGACGTCCGACTCGGGCAGCACGATGTCCGCGGCCATGCCGGATTGCGAATCGATGGCAATGCCTGCTGGTCAGGACAGCAAGTCGAAAGACTCGCCGTGCAAGATGACCATGCAGTGCCAGATGGGCTGCATGAGCATTCCGGTGTCGGCTCCCGGCATCGCCCGAAGTGCAGGCGCTTATCGGCCGATGTTCTTTCACTATACCCAGTCGCTGTTTGTCCGCGAGCCCGACGGCTTGTGGAAACCTCCTCGCGCGCTCTAACTCCCTCCGTCACCAGTTTGCCGCTTTAGCGGTGAGGTCGTCCTGCATCCAGGACGTGATTCCCTATGGGATTCGACCGTTTGGGGTTGAGAAATGCATTCATCTATTACCGCGCCGGTATTCCGGCGTGGATGCGCGCGTGCGCCCGCGCTAGCGTTATTTATATTTCTTCTTAGTGGCGGCGCAGCGGTCAAGGCGCAAGAAAGCGCGTTGACGCTGGACGCCGCGCTGCAATCCGCGACTGATCGATCCGCCTCCATGCAGGCGGCGCAAGCGTCCGTTCGCGCAAGCTCACAGGCGGTTGTCAGAGCCGGCCAGTTACCCGATCCCACGCTCAAGGCGGGCGTGGATAACCTGCCCGTTAATGGTTCGCAGGCATTTACCATTGGGCAGGATTTCATGACGATGCGGCGCATCGGCATCGAACAGGAGTGGGTGTCGCCGGAAAAGCGGCGACTGCGCACTGAACTGGCTAATCAGGAAGTCGACCGCGAACGCGCGGGTTATCTCGCTCAGCTAGTCAACGTGCGCGAGCAGACTGCGACCGCGTGGCTCAACGCGGCCTACGCGAAGAAGGCGCGCTCGCTGCAGCAGGAGCTGACGGATCACATGGCGCACGAGTTATCGGCGACGCAGGCGTCTTATCGCGGCGCTAAAGCCAGTGCCGCCGATGTGACCCAGGCGCAGCTCATGCTCGCGCAGACGCGGGACCAGTTGCTCAAGGCGCAGCAGACACTTCAGACGGCGCTCATCGGCTTGTCGCGATGGACGGCGGCACCTGTTGCCGATATCTCCGGCGAGCCGCCTGCGCCGCAGTCGGTGGTGGCGTCGCTGCCGCCTGAGGAGCTTCAGCGTGTCGAGCCTGCGCTGATCAATGCGTCGTCGGAGATCGCGGTCGCCGATGCCGACACCGCCGTCGCCCATAGCAATCGCAACCCGAACTGGACTTGGGAAGTCGCGTACCAGCAGCGAGGTGGTCAGTACTCGAACATGGTGTCGGTCGGCGTCAGCATTCCTATCCCGTTGAACAGAAGGGATAGGCAAGACCGCGATACCGCCGAGAAAGCCGAGTTGGGCACGAAGGCGCGTTTGATGTACGAAGACGCGCAGCGTCAAGTCGATGCCGATATCCGCAACCTCTCCGCCACGCTGGCTAGCGGGCGCGAGCGTATCGCCAACCTGAACGCATCGCTGCTGCCTGCAGCGGACCAGCGCTTGCAGCTATCGACAGCGGCTTATAGAAGCGGCGCCGGATCGCTGGCCGATACCTTCGCCGCCCGGCGCGCCGTGCTCGACGCACGTTTGCAAGTGCTCGATCTCCAACGCGACGTATCGCTCACCTGGGCTCAACTCGAGTACCAGGTCGTGCCGCCTTCCATGACCTACTGACAGTGAGAACACGATGAACAAGAAACTGATGACGCTCGCTGTCATTGCGGCGATGGCGTTGCTTGCTTCGGGGTATGTGGCCGGAACCTGGCACGCCAATACAACGGCGGCAATGACGACTGCATCGATGGGCAGTGAAAAGGAGGAGGCCCGCAAGGTGCTCTATTGGCACGATCCCATGATGCCGAACCAGCACTTCGATAAACCCGGCAAGTCGCCCTTCATGAACATGCAACTGGAGCCTGTATTCGCGGACGAAGGCGCGTCGAGTGGTGTGAAGATCGACCCGGGTCTCCAGCAAAACCTTGGCATTAGATACGCCACTGCACGTCGCGTCGATGTAGCCGCAAGCTTCGAGGCCGTTGGTACAACGCAGTTCGATGAGTCACTGGCCGATGTGATCCAGTCGCGCGTGACGGGTTATATCGACCGCTTGTATGCGAATGCGCCGATGCAGCGCGTGGTGAAAGGCGCTCCCATTGCGTCGCTGTTTGTACCGGACTGGCTGGCGCCTCAGGAGGAATATCTGGCGCTCAGACGCAGCGGCATGGACAGCACCATGCTCGCGGCGTCGCGTGAACGCATGCGCGCTTTATCGATACCGGATGCGGTCGTGGCCAACCTCGATCGCACTGGGCGCGTCCAGACACACGTCACGTTATCAGCGCCGTCGTCTGGCGTGATCACCGAACTGAATGTCCGCGATGGCGCGATGGTTGCGCCCGGCCAGACGCTCGCCAAGGTCGCGGGCTTGAGCACGTTATGGCTCGTGATCGACGTGGCTGAGGCGCGCGCGTTGCAAGTCAAGGCGGGCATGAGCGTGGACGCTGTGTTTGCGGGCGACACCGCGCAGCATTTCACCGGACACATTCGCGAAGTCCTGCCGGGCATCAGTACCGGCAGCCGTACCTTGCAAGTGCGCCTTTCCGTCGATAACAAGGATCTGTCGCTGACGCCCGGCATGCTCATGCGTGCACGCATTGGCGGGGCGACGACCGTGTCGCGTCTGGTCGTACCGTCCGAGGCGGTGATCACGACCGGCAAGCGCTCGATCGTGATCGTGAAGCAAGCAGATGGCCGGCTTCAGCCTGTCACCGTGACGACCGGCAACGATTCCGGAAGCGATACCGAAGTGCTGAGCGGCTTGAGCGAAGGGGAGCAGGTGGTTGCGTCGGGGCAGTTCCTGATCGACTCTGAAGCGAGCCTAAAGTCTGTTCTTCCGAGACTTGAGGGTGGGCCGGCGAGCGCTGCGGTTGCCAGCGCTGCACCTCCAACCTACGAGACGACGGGCAAGGTCGAAGCCGTCACCAACCACGACATCACGCTTTCGCATCAGCCTGTATCGGCACTAGGCTGGGGTGCGATGACGATGGCGTTCAGCAAGCCCTCCGCAACCGCATTCCCCGACGTGAAAGCCGGCGAAACCGTGCACTTCGCGTTCAAGCAATCCGACGATGGATACGAACTGACGAAGGTCGAACCAATGGGAGGCGCCAAATGATCGCGCAACTCATCCGCTGGTCTATCCGCAACCGTTTCCTGGTCTTGCTAGCGACTGTCCTGATCACGGGCTGGGGTGTTTATTCGCTGACTCAAACACCGCTCGATGCACTTCCCGATCTCTCCGATACCCAGGTCATCATCAAGGCTTCGTATCCTGGCAAGGCGCCACAGGTTGTTGAAGATCAGGTGACGTATCCGCTGACTACAACGCTTCTCGGCGTGCCGGGCGCCAAGACGATTCGCGCCTACTCCTCCTTCGGCGATGCATTCGTCTACGTCCTCTTCGACGACAAGACCGACCAATACTGGGCGCGTTCACGTGTACTTGAATACCTGAACCAAGTGCAGAGCCGGCTCCCCCAGGGCGCGAGTGTTTCCCTTGGCCCCGATGCAACCGGCGTCGGCTGGGTCTATGAATACGCGCTCGTCGATCGCACCGGCAAGCACGATCTTGGTCAGCTTCGCGCGCTGAACGACTGGTTTCTCAAGTTCGAACTGAAGGCCGTTCCCGATGTGTCGGAGGTTGCGTCTATCGGCGGAATGGTGCGGCAGTATCAGGTCGTACTCGATCCGGACAAGCTTCGCGCATATGGCATTACGCAAGCCACAGTCACGGATGCGCTCAAGAAAGCGAACCAGGAATCAGGTGGTTCCGTTGTCGAGCTGGCGGAGTCCGACTACATGGTGCGTTCGTCGGGTTATCTGCATTCACTCGATGACTTCCGCAACGTCGTCTTGCGCACTACCGACACGGGGACACCCGTGTTGCTAGGCGATGTTGCGCGTATTCAGATCGGACCCGAGATGCGGCGTGGCATTGCTGAGCTGAACGGCGAAGGCGAGGTCGCGGGTGGCGTGATCGTGATGCGCTCTGGCAAGAATGCGCTCACGACGATCGAGGCCGTGAAGGCGAAACTCGATACGCTGAAGAAGTCGCTGCCGCCCGGCGTTGAAGTCGTCACGACCTACGATAGATCCAAGCTGATCGAACGCGCCGTCAGCAATCTGCGAGACAAGCTGATTGAGGAGTTTGTGATCGTCGGCCTGGTCTGTGCGCTGTTTTTGTTCCATTTGCGAAGTGCTTTTGTCGCCATCTTGTCGTTGCCGCTGGGTGTGCTCGCAGCATTTATCGTGATGCGCTATCAGGGCGTAAACGCGAACCTGATGTCGCTCGGCGGCATTGCGATTGCGATCGGCGCGATGATCGACGCCGCTATCGTGATGATCGAAAACGCGCACAAGCATCTGGAAGCTTTTGATCACGCACATCCCGATCAACCGATCACAGCATCTCAGCGATGGGAGCTCATAGCGACATCGGCGGCAGAGGTTGGCCCTGCGTTGTTCTTCTCGCTGCTCATCATCACGATGTCGTTCATTCCGGTGTTCTCGCTTGAGGGGCAGGAGGGGAAATTGTTCTCGCCGCTGGCGTTCACCAAGAGCTACACGATCGCTGCGGCTGCCTTGCTATCGGTCACGCTGGTGCCGGTGCTGATGGGCTATTTCGTCAGGGGCCGTATTCCGCACGAGAACGCGAATCCGATCAACCGCGTGCTGATCCGTTTGTATCGGCCATTGCTTGAAGCGACGTTGCGCCGGCCGTGGGCTGCGATCGGCATCGCTGTCATTGCGCTTGTTCTCACGCTGATTCCGTTGTCGCGGCTAGGCGGCGAATTTCTGCCGCCGCTCGATGAAGGCGATCTTCTGTATATGCCGACTGCGTTGCCCGGCATTTCGGCGGAGAAGGCAT
The DNA here is from genome assembly GCF_009766085.1 of Burkholderia sp. S171. Lineage (GTDB taxonomy): Bacteria > Pseudomonadota > Gammaproteobacteria > Burkholderiales > Burkholderiaceae > Caballeronia. The sequence continues at coordinate 122,786 of NZ_LMUF01000039.1, forward strand.
CCGAATTGTTGCAGCAGACGGATCGCCTCATCAAGACCGTGCCAGAAGTTGCGACTGTATTCGGCAAATCCGGTAGAGCTGATACCGCGACCGATCCCGCGCCGCTGGAGATGTTCGAGACCACGATCCAGTTCAAGCCGCGCGATCAGTGGAGACCGGGCATGACGCCGGAAGAGCTGGTCGATGAACTGGACCGCACGGTGAAGGTGCCGGGGTTATCGAACGTGTGGGTGCCACCGATACGCAACCGCCTTGACATGTTGTCGACAGGTATCAAGACACCGGTGGGCGTGAAGATATCGGGCGCGGATCTGAGCGTGATTGACTCCATCGCAACGCAAGTGGAAGCCGTGGTAAAGACGGTCCCGGGCGTCTCCTCCGCGCTCGCGGAGCGCTTGAATGGCGGGCGTTATATCGATGTCGATATCGATCGCTTGAAAGCTGCAAGGTACGGACTGGCCATTGCGGATATTCAGTCGGTTGTTTCATCGGCGGTGGGCGGGGAGAACGTGGGTGAAGTCATCGATGGGCGCCAGCGCTTTCCCATCAACGTCCGATACCCACGCGCCGTTCGCGACTCGCTCGAAAATCTAAGGCGCCTGCCGGTTGTGACGGAGCGAGGCGCGCAGATCATGCTCGGCGATGTCGCCACCCTAAGTATCGCCGATGGACCTCCCATGATTCGCAGCGAGAACGCCCGGCTTGCGGGCTATGTGTACGTCGATATCCGCGACACGGATCTGCAGTCAGCAGTGACCGCGATGCAACGCGCGGTCGCGGAGAAAGTGGTTCTCCCTGCGGGTTATTCCATTGCATGGTCGGGTCAGTTCGAGTACCTGGAACGCGCATCGGCGACGCTTCGTACCGTGATCCCGGTCACGCTCGTGATCATCTTCGTGCTGCTGTTCCTGACCTTCAATTCGGCTGCTGACGCGTTGCTGCTGATGTCGACGGTTCCGTTCGCGCTGGTCGGCGGGTTCTGGCTGATATGGGCGCTGGGTCACGCGGTGTCCGTCGCAACCGCGGTTGGCTTTATCGCGCTGTCCGGTGTGGCCGCGGAGTTCGGCGTGGTGATGCTGCTGTACCTGAAACGTGCGCTTGAGCAACGCCTCGACGCCGGCGCGGTACTGACAGAAGCGCTTCTCTTCGATGCCATCCGTGAAGGCGCCGTGCTGCGCGTGCGGCCGAAAGCAATGACCGTTGCCGTGGTCCTCGCGGGTCTTATCCCGATCATGCTCGGCCATGGAGCCGGGTCGGAAGTGATGCAGCGCATCGCGGCGCCAATGGTCGGCGGCATGGTCACCGCGCCGCTGTTGTCCATGTTCGTTATCCCCGCTGCGTGGTTGTTGCTTAAGCGTCGCCACGTGCGGCGCGCGGCGCAAGCGCGTAGCGAATTCGATGGTCCTCCCGGCACGCATGTGCCTTCGCATGTACCTTCTATTCACACTGGAGAAATGAAATGACCAAGCTGACTTACGTCGCGTTTGCAATGGGTGTTGCGTTCACTGTACTTGCTGTTCAGCAGTCCGCAGTCGCCGACGATATGGCCGGAATGAAAATGAGTTCCGGCGCAATGAGTACCGGTGCAATGAGTTCATCGCCGTCGAAATCCGCTTTGACCGATGCGGAAATCAGGAAGGTCGATCCGGCATCCGGCATGGTGACGCTCAAACACGGTGCGCTTGAAAATGTCGGTATGCCGCCGATGACCATGGCGTTCAAAGCCCGGGACGCCGCGATGCTTAAGCAGGCTCACGAAGGGGATAAAGTGAAAGTGCGCGTTGAGAACGTGGGCGGCACGATGACTATTGTGACCATGCAAAAGCAATAAGCTGCGGGATGGATACGTTGCTGCGCACAAACGGTTCTGGCTGACCGCAAGCGCGGGGTGGCGGGACTTTATGTCGACAGGCCGCGCTGGTTAGCGCGGCCTGTCGAATACAACGGGCAAAGTGACATAAGATTCTGATGGTTCTGCACGCGCGCAAGGTCTTGGTGCCAGGACATTAATGCGCGAGGACCGCGCGGACAGAGCGCCGCAATTTTCTTTAGAATCGTAGTTAAATCCAGAGTCAGGAACATCCATGTCTCTACGCTACAACGCTGCGTTCACGGCGCTTCTCGCAGCCGCGCTCTTCGGTGCGACGACCCCGCTTGCCAAGACCCTTCTTGGCACAATGTCGCCGTTCATGGTCGCAGGCTTGTTCTATTTAGGCAGCGGTGTAGGACTAGCCGTTGCTATCGGCTTCCAGCGCATCAGGCGGTCCCAAAAGGAACGCGCTAACGAAAGCCGGATTCAGTTGGCCGAAGTGCCCTGGTTACTCGGCGCAATTGCCGCTGGCGGTATCGCAGGGCCTGTATTGCTGATGTTTGGCCTGAGCACCACGCCCGCCGCGACGAGTTCGCTATTGCTGAATCTTGAAGGCGTATTCACGGCCGTGATCGCGTGGGTCGTGTTTCGTGAGAATGTCGATGCGCAGATTTTTATCGGCATGGTCGCAATTGTCGCGGGCGGCGTGGCGCTCTCGTGGCAGCCGGGCGCGGCCGGTGTATCCGCCGGCGCGCTGCTTGTTGCCGCCGCGTGTGTGTGCTGGGCGATCGATAACAACCTGACGCGCAAGGTATCGACAAATGACGCCATGGTCATTGCCTGCTTGAAGGGGCTGATCGCAGGATCGGTGAATCTTGGCATTGCGCTTGTGCTCGGCGCGCATCTTCCCGGTTTGGTCAGGACGGCGGCAGCCATGTTCACCGGCCTGGGTGGATACGGCGTCAGTCTGGTCTTGTTTGTTGTCGCGTTGCGCAACCTTGGCACTGCGCGCACCGGCGCATACTTTTCAGTTGCGCCCATCTTCGGCGTGACGCTTTCGCTGATCCTGTGGCCCGATCTGCCGGGCCCGCTGTTCTGGGTGGCCGCCGCGTTGATGGTGCTCGGCGTGTGGCTGCATATTCGTGAGCGCCACGAGCACGCGCATACGCACGTGTTGATGGACCACAATCACCGGCATCGTCATGACGAGCATCATCAACATTCGCACGATTTCAAGTGGGATGGAGAGGAGCCGCACACCCATCCTCATCGACACGTGCCGGTGACGCACACCCATGGACATTTCCCGGATATTCATCATCGTCACATTCATTGAGCGGCGGTTTTCTTCGATTTCTCCCATTTCTTCATTTAGGCATGCGTTGCATCCATTGTGCATCCATGTTGGCGTCAGCCCCGTATATAGCCTTGACGCGACGCAATCCAGCACTCGCGGCTAACGGAGAAACACCATGAACAAGGCAATGCGGAAAGCGATGGTGGCGGGCGTGTCGGTGGCGTTCTTGTGCGGTTCAGCGACAGTATTCGCGCAGGGCGGCGGCAACGGGAACGGCGGTTCGGGCGGCGGTAATGCACACGGCGCAGCAACGGCAGGAATGACGCACTGGGGTGATCCGGTCGCCACGCCGACCAGTTCCATGCCCGGCAATATGCAAAACTCGGCGATGCAAAACAGTGCCGACATGAGCGCAATGCCGTCGAACAGTGCCAAGACTGTTGCATCGAACGTGCAGTAGGGCAGTGTCATGCCAGCGAGCGCCGGATGCCGGACGCCGGGAATAGTCCCCGGTTGTCCTCGGCGTGGTGTTGTCGCTGCGAGGCTTGCCGCAAGGGCATCACGATTCAGGAGCTGGCTTTCGTTTGTATCGAGGGCATCGACTTGGTGCAGTAAGCCGCGAGTGTTTCCGGCCGAATATAAGGCTCGGATATTGCGCGTGACAGAAAGACGCTAAGCATCACCCGCAATACCAGCATTACCCGTGCGGGGATTTAGCCGACGAATAGGTCCTCCACCACGCGCTTTGGTCTGTAATCGAGAGACACAATTGCGCTTGAACTAAGCGAGGTTCTTCGGCTCCTACTTAGGAAGCGCGGGAGACCTCACATGCTTAAACCAATTGCATTATTTTCACTCGTCGCGTGTCTGGGCGGCTGTGCCGTTGCACCGGGTTACGGCTATGGATACGACGGATATGGCGACCCCTACGCAACGGGTTATGGGGGGCCGTACTACTCCGGTTATCCGGCTGTCTACGGCGGCGGTATTTACGTTGGCGGCGGCGGCGGGTACGGCGGCCGCTATTACAACCATGGCGTGAACTGGCATGGCTGGAACCACGGTTACGGCGGCGGCTATCACGGTGGCGGTTGGGGCCACGGTGGCGGCTACGGGCACGGTGGCGGTGGCGGACAGTGGCAGGGCGGCGGCGGGCACAGCGGTGGTGGACACGGCGGCGGCCGCGGCTAGGGCGGAGACGGCCGACGCGGCGGTAGCCGTAGGCCAACTTCTGTTGCGTCCTGCTCGTCGGATAGTTTGGCGGTAGTCAGACGTCCCGAGAGGGACTTGGCTGCGCCACGCACTCATCCCGAAACACAGCAAGAGGCGTGAGCGCCACGCGTTGCCCCATTTTGCATATGCCGGTAAAGCTTCTCTTCTATTCTCACAAGCCCGGTCAAATTTTCCAGACCCGATGTGGCTGAACTAAACCAGCTGCAATCAAAACTGAAATCAAAATGCTCAAGCCAGAGCGGTCCCTCAATTACCAATGAGGGGCCGCTCTGGCTTTTCGTGCTTTGGCTTTTCGTTAAACCGCAGGCGTAACCGCTACGGCTGATGCGGAATCCTGGCTAACCGCAGGTGTCGTCTTGCTAGCGGCGGTTGCAGATTTCTTCGCAGCGGAAGCCTTCTTGGCTAACACGCGTTTCACGGGCGCTTTCTTGGCGGCTGCTTTTTTCGCGGGGGTATTCGCGACAGTCGCCTTCTTGGCTGACGCTTTCTTGGCGGCAACTTTCTTTGGTGCTTTTGCGCTTAGCGTCTTAACCGTCGCTTTCTTTGCGGCCTTCTTGCTTGCGGGTTTTGTCGCGCTTGCTACAGCGGCATGGTTGTCGCTGTGGCCATCGATCAGGAATTTCGTGCGGTCCTTGACGTCCTTGATCCAAAGCGGCGGGCGAGCCCAACCGCTCCATGTTTCACCCGTCTTGGGATTGCGATACTTGGCGGGCAGCTTCGGTTTTGCCGCCGCTTTTACCTTTGCGCCAGCCTTGGATGTTTTGCCCGCAGGTCGGCCGCGCCGCTTCTTCGTGGAAGAATGTGCGTCGATATCAGCGGTGGTCAATCCATGTTTTTCCATCAGCTTGCGGATGTCGTCGAGTACGGATTGCGCACGCTTTGCGATCATCGCTTCTGCTTGCGCCTGCAGCTTTTTAAGCTTGGCTTGAATCTGTTCCAGAGTAGGCATTATGGTTTCCTTAAGAGTGATTGCCCGCACTATGCCATGCGTTCTCCGATTTCGGAAGCGGGCAATAGGGCTTGGTATTAAAGGTACGCATCTCTTAATACAGTTTGTTTCAATCCATGACAAAAAGACGAGGCTTTTAGGCCTCACCCGCTGAATGCTCAGGCTCAGATTCACCCGGCTTGCAGCGCATTAAAAATGGAAGAAGCACGGAAGAAGTGCAGGTCTTTTGCAGACTGTGCTGCGTTATTCGGTCGCACGATTCCGGCATCGATTCGGCTCGAATGGAAATGCACAGGATATCGATGCAAGTTTGCGAAACGCCGGACCAGTGACCTGTCGAACGCGGTTATCGAGGGAACGAACGTCCAGCTGCCATGATTGCGCGAAGGACGAACCGCAGAAGTAAAAGAGGTGTGTTGCATCGGAGACATTCGGTTTAGCGGTCTGGATCTGTACGACCGGCAAGCCGCTAGTACTGTGCCGCGCACGCGGATCCAGCGCGCGCTCGATGGCGATCTCTAATACCGATGAGGCGGCGGCCGATGGCGTGGCGGCGGGCGATGATGATGGTGTCTCGGCGGCAACGGTCGGCAGCGCCGCACGTAGTGACCATGGACCCAGACGCGCCGGCATTCCTGCCGGGGCCGAGCGTCAGCCACCGTGGGAATGGCGGCACTCGCTGCAGCGGTCAACAAGACGACCGCGAGAAATCTTCGCATAAGTGCTCCACAAAAATACAAACAGAACCATGGCTCGCCGATGCACTATCCGGCGATAAAACGAGCAAAGTGATGTCGCCCGAGACCAACGTCCCAAGCAAAAACACGGCGCCCTTGCTACTTCTTCGGAGTCTTCGAAACCTTCGCCGCGGCTTTGACCGCCGTTTTCTTAGCAGGTTTCTCTTCGACTTCAGCGATTGCTTTCGGCTTGGCCGCAGACTTAGTGGCGGTCTTTTTAGCGGCGGTCTTTGGTTTTTTCGGCGCTATGTCGGTGTCGGCCGTCTTGGGTTTGGCGGCCGTCTTGCGAGGAGCCTTGGCAACAGTTTTTGCGTCAGCTTTGGACTTGGCCTTTGGTACTTTGGCGCCGTCCTCGCTAGCCGACGTCGCTTTTGACTTCGCCTTGACCGTCTTCTTCGCGGGCTTCGCGGCGACCCTATCCGCTTCGTTTGATTCATTGGGCGGTATGGCGCGAGCGGGCTCCTGTTCTAGCAAGGCGCGTGCTTTCTCCCAATACTCCGTTGACCGTCCTTCAGGACGACCGTCCGCTTCCCATAGATGGTATGCGTGCAAACGAAGTTTTTCTTCCAAAGATGGGTTGTGCATTCCATTAACCATTTCGCGTATTCGAGCGTTTATGTTACAGGAGCGTCGCTCTGCTTGTGAACGGGCGGCGGGCGCATTGAGCGTGCTAGTTGCGTTTGGGACGCATCTGGGCACTGCGTGTGGTTAGATCTTGCCACGCTATAAAAATGTCTTTTTTCCCGTGCTAGGATGTCTCGCGGATAAGTTTGAGGCCTCGCGATGACAACCTTGTACGACACCTTGTCCGTCCCTGAAAATGCGACGGCCGAAGAGATAAAACGGGCTTACCGTAAGGCAGTCATGCGGTGGCATCCGGATCGCAATGTCGGTCAGGAGCAGGCCGCACGCGCTGCGTTTCTCGACGTTCGACATGCTTACGCCATTCTGTCCGATCCCGCGCAAAGGCAAGTCTACGACTCCGTTTTTGCTGAGGAAATGAACCAGCAAGAAGCGGAGCGGCTGCGTGAAGAACAGGAGCGGGCTGAATGCGAAGCCGCGGTGCGCGCTGCGCAGGAAGCGGAATACGCCAGCCGCGTTGCGCTGGCAATGCGCTTCGCGACGCAGGGCTATAATCGCGACGTCGTCCGCGGCGTGTTGCTGGCCCACGATTGCACCGACGACCTTGCGTGTCGTATTGCCGATAGCGCTCTCGCGCTGCACGCGTCCAGACAGGCCGAGGCTGCGTCGACGAAACCCGAAGCGGCCGCGCCCGATGCTCCCGCTTCTCAAGATACGCATACCTCGCAGCAAGAAGAGGACCCGGCGCCTGCGGATCGCGTGCGTTCTTTTTCCGATATCTGGATGCCGTTCTGGAACGTGCTGCGCTCGTGACCGCTTGCGCTAGCAGGTCGCAGTCTTGCTATCGACTTTAAATGAGAGCCGTCGGGGCTATTGAATTTCACCTCAAGCTTAAGCGACGTTGCGTTGGCGTGCGTCGGGCATGGCCGTGGCTTCCTTCGTGCGATCACACGCAGCAAAACGCTGACTCTATGCACGATTTTCCTTATGTCATGCGCTCCTGCCAAAATAGCCTGGCTAACCGGATCCACGCAATAAAAGCGGCGCAGGAACATACTCACCATTCAAACCAGCACCGCGCAGCAATACAGCGAGATTCAACACCGCTTCTGGCCTCGCGAGAACAGACTTAAAATCTGCTGAAAGGAAAGAACGGTCCGGAGACGCCGATGGAGCATGCCTACTTCAAATTGCTGCATCTGCTTTCGGGGCATCCTGCATGGGCTCTCACGGTCGTATTGCTCGCAGCATTTTTTGAATCCATTGCGTTTATCGGCACGTTTGTTCCGGGCAGCACCGCCATGTTTGTTGCAGGCGCGCTGGTCGGCACCGGTTCGCTGAACCTCGGCTGGGTATTCGCCTGCGCGCTCGCAGGGGCCGTGGCAGGCGATGCCGCAAGCTACTGGTTCGGCTGCAGCCACAAGGAAACCATCGCGAAGTTGTGGCCGTTCCGCACGCACCCCGGCATGCTGACGGCGGGGCAGCGCTACTTCGAGGCGCATGGCGCCAAAAGCGTGATCTTCGCGCGCTTTATTGCACCGCTGCGCGCGGTCGTGCCCGTCGTGGCCGGCATGATGGGAATGCGGCCGGTGCGATTCCTGGTCATCAACATCGTCTCGGCGCTCGTCTGGGCGCCCGTGCATATTCTTCCGGGCGTTGTCTTCGGAGCATCGATCGAACTGGCGGGCGCCGTGTCGTTCCGGCTCGTCGCGGTGCTTGCCATCCTGGTTGCCGGGACCTGGCTGACGTTCAGGCTGACGAGCCTTGTCGTGTCGCACGCACGGGCGTGGACCGACTCCTCGCGCCGAAACCTGCTGCTTTGGGCGCGTCATCATCCTGGCGCAATTGGCCGCGCAGTACTCGGTATCCTTGACCCGAAGCACCAGGCGGCTGCGCTTATCGCCGTGATCTCCGTGCTGTTGCTCGCTTCAGCCACCGTGTTCTTTTCCACGCTGCACGACGTCTCTCACGGCGACCCGCTGGTTCAAGTCGATGTCTCGGTTTATCGCTTCCTGCAATCGTTCCGGTCGTCATGGGGTGACGCGGTCCTGGCCGTCCTCGCCACGCTGGGCAGCGTGCCGACACTCACGGCGCTGACGGTGCTGGTCGTCGTATGGATGGCGGTTGAACGCCGCTGGCGCACGGTCGCTTACTGGCTGACTGCCGTTGCGTTTTCCCAGCTGTTGATTCTGGCAATCCAGATCACGATCCAGCGCCCGCTTCCAGGCGCGGTCGCGTCAAGCTTGCGCGCGTTTCCGAGCAATCACGTCGCGGCCAGTGTGGTGATCTATGGCTTTCTTTCATTCTTGCTGGCGCGGCGGGTGGGTGCGGTGGCGAGGGTGTTCGTCGCGATGGCGACCATCGCCGTGCTGGTTGCGGTCGCTTTCTCGGGACTGTATTTCGGCCACTTCACTTTCTCCGATGCAGTCGGCGGCGCCGCACTTGCCGCCACCTGGGTGTTCCTCGTTGCACTTACCGCCGTGTGGCGATACCCCGCGAAACCGGCGCCTCGCGTCATGATGCCGGTCATCGTCCTGATGGTCGTATGCGGGAGCGTCGCGCTGCAGCTCAAGACAAGCCTTGACGCGATGGCGGTCGAACCGACGCCGCCGGCTATCGTGGTGACGTCGTTGCAATGGACGGATACCGTGTGGCGGACCTTTTCTTGCTATCGGTCAAGCATGGATGGTGACCGGCTCGAGCCCATCACCATTCAATGGTCGGCAACGGCGGGGGAGATCAGGACTCAATTGGAGCGCCGCGGGTGGACCGAAGGGTCGCGTTTATCGGCGCATAGCATCTTGTCTCTCGTTTCCCCGGACGTGGCGGCTACGGCGCTTCCCGTGCTGCCGAGGTTGAACAATGGCGAACCATCGGTGCTGGTATTTACGCGCGCTCACCTGAGCGCGGACGAGCGCGATGTCTTGCGATTCTGGCCGACGCAATATGCGGTGGCGTATCGGGGCGGGCAGCCGCCCACGCCGATCTGGCTCGGCTCGCTTGTCCACGAGCGCTTGCTGCGGCCGTCATGGCCGTTCAACGTGCTGCGTCCGGACAAGCGAATCGAGCCGATGATCGCAGCTCACGGGGAGACATCGCCGTGGCGGGGTCTGGAGGTGGCGAGAAGCGCGGGCTGCGGCGGTATTCCGGTGACGCTGGTGGCATCGGAGGGGCAATGAGTTACGAAGTAAAGAAACGAGCAAGAAAACGATGTCGATCCTGCACTCATGAAGCGATGAGCTTTGCAGGTACCAAGAAACGCAAGTGGCGGCGGTCGCGATGCCGAATGCTTCAGGAGGCGAGTACTTGATACAAATTCCACCCTCGGCAATCGAGAACTGGGGAAGCGCTGCAGTCTTCGCGAACGTGCTGGCCACGCGGCTGGGCGTACCGCTGCCGGCTATCCCTGTACTGATCTTTGCCGGCTCCGCGATCGCGGGCGGGAATCTGGTTTTCTCCCACGTGCTGTGTGCTGCGGTCGTTGCTGCGTTGCTCGGCGACGGTGCGTGGTTTTCTGCGGGGCGTGTTTACGGCCGCCGTTTGACTGACTTTCTCGCGCGGATGTCGCTATCGCTCGATGCAAGCGTGCGTACCACGCGTTCCTTGTTCGAACGTTTTGGCGTGGTCATTGTGGCGGTGTCGAAGTTTGTTCCGGGCCTTGCACTTATTACGCCGCCGCTGATGGGCACCACGCCAATCGCGCCGGTTGTTTTTGTTGCGTGGGACGCGGTGGGCACGGTGGCGTGGGCGTCTTTCTGGTTGCTCGGCGGCGCATTGTTCGAGCGGCAACTCGGGATGTTGCTAAGCGTGCTCCGGCCCCACGGAGGATCGATCCTCGACGTGCTGTTTATCGCCACCGTTCTTTACCTGACGTATCGATACCTGCTGCGTTGGCGTTTCCGGAAATGGCTGAGCCGCAGGATTGTCTCGCCCGAGCGGCTCGACCGGATGATGCGCTCAAGCACGCCGCCTTTAGTTCTCGATGCACGTCCCGTTTCGGTCCGGCGCGACAAGTCGTATCGAATCGCGGGGGCGTTACTGCTTGATGTTGAATCGCTGCAGACCATGGATGCGAATCTGTCGGCAAGCAACATTGTTGTGTACGGCATGTATTCGAACGACGCGACCGTCAGGAAAATTCGCAAGCAGTTGCTCGGGAAAAAGGTCGTGAACGTTCGCGTTTTATCCGGCGGCCTGGATGAGTGGGTACGCCGTGGGTATGCGGTTGAAGCGCTGCCACCGGAGTTGAATATCTTCTCGGCATCGATGGCGCGGTTTTAGTGCATCGTTCGCCTGAATCGGCTTGTCTGGACCGGCTCGCCTGGGCTGCCCACGCGCTTCCGCAAGCGCGCATACGCACATATGTATGCCTGCTTTAGTAGGGATGCGCTTCGCGAAATCTCGTGGCTAAATGAGCCTAACGATTCAAACAAAAAAGTCCTAAGCTACCCGAAGCAATAAAGCAACGCCGTGCCGCATACAAACGTTTGCGCGGCCAATATCGGAAGTCCAAAGGATCAGACGGGGACAAGCTGACACTAAGTTCAGCAGGGGTAACCGGTGAAAACGCGACGAGGATGGAATAACGGGGGCGCTCAGCCGGTAAGTTAAACGAAGCAGTCAGTGAAACGAAGCGAATTAAATAGTTAACGAGGGGAGAGGTGGCGTGCCGGCGGCTGGGCGTGGCGAGACGCCTGGTTGCCGGACTCGCTGCAATGTTCTCACTTGGGGAGGTCGAGGTGCAAAGTATAGAACCGCTTATTTAAGGCTATTTATTCAGGCGCAGTTATTCAGGCCAGTTGCTGTGCAAGCGTCAGACGAGTTCGCCCCGAACCTTGGTTCATATTCATCTCTCCACTCAATTAATTTCGAAGCGGCAACGTGCGAAGCAGCGGGACATGATTCAACTCCTGCCCACGCCCGGCTCCCAATACACATTTAACCCCATTAACTCGGTCAGCGTTTGCGCTGCCGTTTTCATCCTTTCCCCCACCTCGTTCATGGCAGGCACGGGCGCTTGATCAATGCGTTCGATGAACGGCGTGGTCAACGAAGCAATTGCATGCCCGTTTCGCCCAAACACGGGGTAAGCCAGATTCTTGACGCCCTTGACCTGACGGCTCGGCATGCGTGCATGTCCACGTTCCTTGATCCGCGCCAGATCTGCTGCAAGCTGCTTTGCATCGACTGGGAGTTCGCCATCGACGGGGACGTGCAGCTTGAGCATCCGCTTGCGTTCCAGTTCTTCCTGAAACGCCATTAGCACTTGTCCCGAAGCCGTATCGGTCATACCGATCAGCGTGCCCACCTTCAACGAAAAGCCCCAGCGTTCCGGGCTCTCCACTCCCGCGACAATCAACACGCGCCCGTCCTGATACACGCAGAGGTGGAACGACTGCTTCACGTCGTTGGCCAGTTGCGTCATCAATGGCAGCGCAGTAGTCACCAGCGAGCGCACCGGCTGATGACGATGCGCAAGCTGGAACAGCAACAACGACAACACGTACCGGTCACCTATCGCGAGCAGATATCCGCGCGTCTCCAACGTGACGACCATGCGAAAAATCTCTGCGGTCGTGCGCCCGAGCGTCTTCCCCAAGTCAGCCAGTGACAGGCCCTCGGGATGACTCGCCAGCAGTTCGATGATGTCCAGCCCCTTTTCGAGCGCCGGCGCTGAGTATCGCGTGTTGTCCAAAATCTCTCCTTGCTCTCAAGCCAGATGTCCGTCTTCGCCGGTCTCAACACCGGTCTCAACGTGACGAGGCCCGGTAACCGCATGGCGTGATTGTAGATCGTGGAACCGTTGCGCTTGACGCCATTGTTGAGGGAAAACGAACGCGAATAAGCATCGGGAAAACACCGATGAAAATTCATGTATGAAATATCGTTTTATCTTTAAAATGATTTGCATGGGTGAAAAAATGGCCCGCAAGACATGCGAGACAGTCGACGCGCCAACTCTGGTCGACATATAAGGGAGCGCTGATGGCTGAAGTGGCATTCAAACAGGTGCAGAAGTCGTTCGGCGCCGTACAGGTGTTGAAGCAGATCGACCTGACCGTAGCGGACGGTGAGTTCCTCGTGCTCGTGGGGCCGAGCGGGTGCGGAAAGTCGACATTGCTGCGTGCGCTGGCGGGACTGGAAGGCGTGACGCATGGACGGATTCTGATCGATGGCCGCGTGGTCAACGACTTGCCGCCAAAGGACCGCGACATTGCGATGGTGTTCCAGAACTACGCGCTGTATCCGCATATGAGCGTGCTCGAGAACCTCACGTTTGCGCTGAAGTTGCGCGACCTGAAGCCCGATGAAATCGCGGCGCGCGCGAATCAGGCCGCGACCATTCTTGGGCTTCAGGACCTGCTCGGCCGATATCCGCGCCACTTGTCCGGCGGCCAGCGTCAACGTGTGGCAATGGGGCGCGCGATCGTGCGTGATCCAAAGGTTTTCCTCTTCGACGAACCCTTGTCGAACCTCGACGCGAAGCTCCGCGTTCAAATGCGTGCGGAAATCAAGGCACTGCATCAGCGCTTGCGTGCAACGACGGTCTACGTGACGCACGATCAGATTGAAGCCATGACGATGGCGGACCGTATCGTCGTGCTGAATGCGGGCGCGATCGAGCAGATTGGCGCGCCGCTTGAACTCTACGATGACCCCGACAACCTGTTTGTCGCGAGTTTTATCGGCTCGCCTTCCATGAATCTCTTTAGCGGCCGCTACGAGTTGCAAAACGATGGCGCGCGCGTGCGCATTGGCGATTTCTCGATACAAGTGCCCGTGGTCAACGCTAAAGACGGTCAAGAGGTCACGGTCGGCGTGCGACCCGAGCATCTTGTGGTGGCGCAGACGGGTGGCATTCCATTCAACGTCGACGTAGTCGAACCGACGGGTGCCTCGACCGAGTTGTTTGGCACGGTCGCGGGACAGCGCTGTTGCGTCATTGTGAACGGCCGTTTGTTGCTGCGCCCGGAGCAGGGTATCCGCCTTGATGCCGAGCTTGAGAACACGCTTGTCTTCGATACCAGCACCAGCCGCCGGCTGCGCTAGAAAGCTAGAAACCACCACACGCAAGCCGTCTCGCCCGACGTCACGGCACATAACAAAGGAGATGAATCATGGTTAGGGATTCGATGAAAACCGGCCTCAAGATCGCGGTGTCCGTATTGGCTTTAGCGGGTCTGGTCGCCACGACTGCAGCACGCGCCGACAACGAATACAAAGGCTATACGCTGCGCGTCAAGCTGATTGGCGGCGTGCAATATGAAGCGCTGTACACGCGCATTCCGCTGTGGGAAAAGGAGACCGGCGCGAAGGTTGAGATTGTCTCGCGCAAGAGTCACTTCGAGCTGGATCGCGAGTTGAAGCAGGACATTGCGTCACAGCATATCGACTATTGCGTGTCGTCGAATCATACGAATTTTTCGGCTCAATACCCCATCTTCCGCGACCTCAAGGGCTTGTTTCCGGCGAGCTATCTCGCCGCGTTTGCGCCTGCATTGTTGAAGCAGTCCGAGGTGAAGGGGACACTTGTCCAGATCCCGCGCTCAACGGATATCGAAGCGCTCTATTACAACAAGACCGCTTACGCCGATCCGGCGAATCGCGATGCCTACAAGAAGAAGTTCGGGACGGACCTGACGCCGCCGAAGACCTTCGCCGAGTACACGCAGCAGGCAACGTTCTTTACGAAGGCGCCGAATTTCTACGGGACGCAATTCCCGGGCAAGGACGAGGCGTTGACGGGCACGTTCTACTCGCTGCTGGTAGCAAACGGTGGCCAGTTGCTCGATGCCAAGATGCAGCCTACGTTCAATTCGCCGGTGGGGGTGAAGACGCTCGACTGGTTCGTCAATCTGTATAAGGCGGGCGTGGTACCGAAGGGCGTGCCGAGCTACGTCTGGGATGATCTTGGCAACAATTTCGCGTCGGGCAAGGTCGCGCTCGATCTCGACTGGCCGGGTTTTGCATCGTTCTATAACGACCCGAAAACATCGAAGCTGGCCGGCAACGTAGGTGTGGTTCGTGCACCGCTGGGCGCGGCCAACAAGCGGCCGGGCTGGTCGGGTTCGCATAGCTTCTCGATCACGAAAGTGTGTGCACGGCCGGAAGTGGCGGCGAGCTTCATTCAGTTCCTGACGAGCAAGGATTCGCAAATGGTCGAAGCGCGTCTCGGCTCGATTCCTTCGCGTATCGATGCACAGCAGGCCATCGTGCAGGAGTTCAAGGCGAAGGACGACCACTTCATGGCGGACGCGCTAGCGACCTTCAGTCAGGCCGCGAAGGAAGACTCGTTCACCCCGCCGCGCATTGCGCAATGGAATGAGATTTCCAATGCGCTGTGGCCGGAATTGCAGAAGGCGATCATCGGCGACGAAACCTCGCAGCAAGCGCTCGACAACGCGGCGAAGAAGGTCGCGGACATCATGCAGGACGCGGCCGACAACCAGTAACCGACGATCACTATGCAATCCAACACGCCTTATTCGATCGGCGGCGAGCCCGCCTTAGCGACGCCGCCCAAGCGGATACCGCTGCCGATCAAGTTGTTAATGCCCGCGTTCCTGGCGGTGGGGATCGTGGTGATCCTGCCGCTATTGTTCTCGTTTTATACGAGCTTTACGGCGTATCGCTTGACCGATCCCGACACCCTTTCGCACTGGATCGGCTGGCGTAACTACGAACGTGCGTTTGCGAATGGCGATTTCTGGGCTGCGTTTGGCCGCACGATCTTGTTCCTCACCATTGCGCTGAATCTTGAACTTTTGCTGGGCCTCGGCGTGGCGTTGCTGCTCAATCAAGTGACGAGAGGTCAGCGCGCGTTGCGTACGGTGATGATGTTCCCCATGATGTTCTCGCCCGTGCTCGTCGGCTTCCAGTTCAAGTTCATGCTCAATGACAGCACGGGCATTGTGAACAACCTGATGCAGACGTTGTTCGGCGCAAAGTCGGCGTTCCCGTTTCTCGTCAATGCCAACTCTGCGCTCGCGTCGCTGATCGCGGCCGAGGTATGGAACTCGACACCGATCTTCGCGGTGATCCTGCTCGCCGGTTTGATGGCGTTGCCGAAAGATCCGATAGAAGCGTCGAAGGTGGATGGCTGTACCTCCTGGCAGACGTTCCGCTATGTAACGTTGCCGTATCTGATGCCGTTTATCTATATCTCCATGACGATCCGTTCTCTCGATGTAGGCCGAGCCTATGACATCGTGAGGATCATGACGAACGGCGGCCCGGGTGGACGGACGGAATTGCTCTGGACGATGGTCGGGCGCATTGCCTACGACGACTCGCGCATGGGTTACGCCAACGCAATTGCCTATGTCTCGGTGCTGGTGTCCATCCTTTTCACGCTGTACTTCTTCCGCAAGTTAAGCGGCGCGCGCAAACACATGGGGCCTGCCTGACATCATGAGCGATATGGCAATCAAGGGCGCGTTCATGCGCAAGTCAGCGATCTGGTTCGGCGTGTTTATCGTGATGGCGATCATCTGTTTGCCGGGGCTGTGGGTCGTGCTTAATGCGTTCCGATCGAACGTGGCGATTTTATCGAATCAATCGCCGCTGGTTGGTGCGAGTTACACGCTCGATAACTTTAAAAGCATGTTCGGCTATGGGCAAATGGCGTCGCTGCCTATCAGCCAGTACTTCGTCAATTCGCTGATCATTTCGTGTGTGAGTACGGTCGCTGCGCTTGCTGTTGGTGTGCTTGGTGGTTATGCGTTCGCGCGTTTTGAGTTCAGGCACAAGAAGGTCATGTTCGTGGCGTTGATGCTCACACGCGCGATTCCGGGCATTGCGTTGTCGTTGCCTATCTTTATGCTTTGGGCATGGACTGGTCTGCTCGATACGCGCATTGGCGTGATTTTGGTTTATCTCGCGATGAATGTACCGTTCACGGTATGGCTGATCGATGGCTTCTTTCGCGAGGTGCCGATCGAGTTGTCGCAGGCGGCGCAGATCGATGGATGTAACCGCTGGCAGGCGTTTTGGCGCATTGAGCTGCCATTGGCGAAAAGCGGGATTGCATCGGCGGGGATCTTTGCGTTTCTCACTAGCTGGAATGAATTTGCTCTGGCGACGCAATTGTGCCGAAGCCCGGATACGAAGACACTGCCCGTGGGGCTGATGGACTTTACCGCGCAGTTTTCTGTCGATTGGGCGGGTATGTGCGCGATGGCCGTGATTATTATTATTCCCGCAATCGTGCTCACGTTTATTGTGCAGAAGCATTTGATAGCGGGGTTGACGCTTGGTGGGGTGAAAGGTTGAAAGGAGATTTTCGTTCGCACTTGGGTGGGGGGAGGGGTTGGTGTGCGAGGTTTTGGGGTTAGCGGTCTGAGTTTATGCCGGGTTGCTGCTTTCAGTGTTAGTGGTCTGCCAGAGTCGGATTTTCTCTCTATCACTATTAGCCACTGTGCGTGGCGGCACGTCATTTCTTTGTCCAAAGCGACAAAGAAACGAAGCAAAGAAAACGCTTTAACCGCACTACCCTAAGTGTCCACAGCGTGCAGTTTTGATTCATAGGTGCCCCAAAAGCACGGTGCTCGCCAGAACCACGGATGTGTGAAGCCCTCCTTCTCGCGAATCCCGACATAGACACGCTTCGCCACCAGTGCTCTCGGGCAAGCACTATTTTTCAAGGGACCCGCACCGTTCCACACGCTTTCGAGGCCTCGTTTCTTGGTAGCTTGGTTGAGCGCTCCGAGTGCTCCGCACAGGGAGCCGCGAGGCCAACCTCGCCCATCACAACCTGATGTATTTACTGCTTCAATCGTTGGTGAGCCGATTGGTGAGTTGCATGGACATTTCGTCCGGTATGGCCTAACGCATCCGGCGGCCTCGTTTCGAGGTAGGTTGTCGACGTGGTTCGGCATGCGTACGAATTCGGAGGAAGGTTGTCCGCGGATAGCGCGGGGTGAACCTTGGGCAGGTTCAGTTACTGGTGGCGAAGCGTGTCAGAACCCGTGTTCGGAGAAGGAGGGTTTCACACATCCGAGGCTCTGGCGAGCACCGTGCTTTTGGGGCACCTATGAATGGGAACTGCACGCTGTGGACACTTAGGGTAGAGCGGTTAAAGCGTTTTCTTTGCTTCGTTTCTTTGTCGCTTTGGACAAAGAAATGACGTGCCGCCACGCACAGTGGCTAATAGTGATAAAGAGAAAATCCGACTCTCGCGGACCGCTAACGCCGAAAGCACCAACCCAGCACTGACCCCGACCCCTACCCCCACCCCCAAAACCGCCCGCCCCAAACCACAACCACCAAAACCCTAAAAGAAAAATTCCGCAACAGCACTTAAAGGAACCCCCTAATGACATCCATCGACACCGTCGACATCCGCCAAATCGACCTTCAACCCAAAGTCAAACGCACGGATGCGATCCAATCCTTCGTAGTACAGGAGACCGTGCTGGTCACGCTCCACTGCAGCGACGGCAGCATAGGCACCGGCTACACCTACACCATCGGCACGGGCGGTTCGTCCATCGTCGCGTTGCTGCACGATCACCTGGCGCCGCTGCTAATCGGCCGCGACCCCGCCCAATACGAAGCCATCTGGCGCGACCTCTTTTTCCATACGCACGCAACCGCTGTCGGCGCGATCACGAGCCTCGCGCTCGCTGCAATCGATACCGCGCTATGGGACCGCAACACGCGCGTGGCGAACTTGCCGCTGTGGATCGCAGCAGGCGGATCGAAGCCGCGCACGCGGACATATTCCACCGAAGGCGGTTGGCTGCATCTATCGGAAACAGAGCTCGTCGATCAAACCATGCAAGCGCGCGATGCCGGTTTTCATGGCGCGAAAATAAAGGTCGGCCGGCCGCACCTAGCCGAAGACACACGGCGGCTCACGGCCGTGCGCAACGCAATGGGCGATGACTTCGAGATCATGGTCGACGCGAATCAGGGCTTCACGCTATCCGAAGCCATCCGCCGCGCGCATGCGTTCGAACCGTTGCGCCTTGCATGGCTAGAAGAGCCAATGCCCGCTGAAAATATCGCGGCACACCAGCGCCTCTGCGCCGCGAGTTCGGTGCCCATTGCAGTGGGGGAATCGATGTATCACCCCGCACAATTCGCCGAGTATCTGAAGGCGGATGCATGCTCGATCGTTCAGGCCGATGTCGCCCGCATAGGCGGAATCACGCCGTGGCTGAAAGTGGCGCATTTGGCCGAGACCATGAACGTGTCCATCTGCCCGCACTTCCTGATGGAGCTGCATGTGAGTTTGTGCGCGGCC
Organism: Burkholderia sp. S171; assembly: GCF_009766085.1. Classification (GTDB taxonomy): domain Bacteria; phylum Pseudomonadota; class Gammaproteobacteria; order Burkholderiales; family Burkholderiaceae; genus Caballeronia. The sequence goes on from NZ_LMUF01000039.1 coordinate 141,641, forward strand.
GTGCCGAACGCGACGTGGCTCGAATACATCCCGCAACTCGACGCGTTGACCGGCAAGCAGGTACAGATCGAACAGGGTTATGCGGTCGCACCGATGGAGCCGGGGATTGGTATCGACTGGGATTGGGATGCCATTCACGCGATGCAGCGCACGCATGTTTGCGTCGATGCCCGCGCGGCGGCTTAAAGCCATGAGCACGAATGTCATGCGCCATTGCCTGTCACTCGATCTCCGCGATGACCCCGAGGTCATCGCGCAATACGACCGGTATCACGAGGCAGTCTGGCCCGAAGTGCTGGATGCGCTGCGAGCGTCAGGCATCATCGATATGACGATCTGGCGCCGCGATACGCGCTTGGTGATGTTGCTTGAGACCGATCCCGACTTCAGCTTCGACAAACTCGTGGCAAGCGCGGATGTTCATCCGCGCGTGACCGAGTGGAATGCGTTAATGGCAAGCTTTCAACGTCCGCTGCCGGGTGCGACGAGCGCTGAATGGCAGCCGATGAAACTCGCGTTCAATATGCAGGCGCAGATGAAAGGAGCGTAAGAGTCGGTCAAGCGTTACAGATCAGACAATCCGCACGATCACGGAAAACAGCCATACCGCAATGCCGACGCCGCCGACCAGGCATACGGCTACCGCGCACAAACGCCAAAGGGTCTTCATCCGTCGTACCTAAAAAAGAAGGCCGCAAAAGCGGCCTGAAGAGGGGTACTACAGGGGGATCAATGAAACGCATCGTAAGACGCGAGACTTAAGAGAACATTAAGCCGCGCAAATCACCCCCTCAGCGCACCCCGTCTCTCTTACCCGTGTAAGCAAACTGACCCCAGCTTTCCAGGCGGCACATTCGCTGCTCGCCCAGCCATGCAACGAATAATAGACTCAAAAAATTCGTTCTGATAAAGTGAATTCAGAATTCCTTATCCCCTTCCGATTCGCTTGAAACTATACAAAGCTGGCTTGGAGCTGAATATGACCGTCGTGGAAACCGCCGCAACTCGTCCGATTATTTGCACCGATGCCGAATGGGCCGCGCGCCTCAAACTAGCCGCGACGTATCGCGTGTTCTTCATGCTGGGCTGGCACGAACTGATCTTCAACCACATCACGCTGCGCGTACCCGGAACCGACGATCAACTCCTCATCAACCCGTTCGGACTCGCTTACGACGAAGTCACCGCGTCGAATCTGGTGAAGATCGACCTGACCGGCAAGATCCTCAGCGACAGCCAGTACCCCGTCAATCCGGCCGGCCTGACCATCCACAGCGCCGTGCACGCGAACGTTCCCGATGCCCATTGCGTCATGCATATCCACACCACGGCGAGCGTCGCGGTCGCCTGCATGGAGGAGGGGCTGGAGGACAACAATATCTATTCGTCGCAACTGCACGACATGGTCGCGTATCACACGTTCGAAGGCACGACCGTCCACGATGAAGAGAAATCGCGCATGGTGGCGTCCTTGAATAACAAGCGGCTGATGATCCTGCGCAATCACGGCTTGCTCGCGCATGGTGCCACGCTCGGCCACGCGTTCGTGCTGATCTGGACGCTGAACCGAGCCTGCGAAATCCAGCTCGCAACGCATTCCATGCGCGGCAAAACGCTGCTTGTTGATCCAAAAATCAGTGAGCGCTCGACCCGCGACGCGCTTCAATACGATCCGCGCTTCGGCGGCGGAGATCAGGTCCTGGACGCACTGATTCGCCGCCTGGACCGCACCGATACCAGCTACAGGCAGTAACACCGCCAAAACCGCCTCACGGCTGCACGGCGAACATGTCCATCAGGACATCGCGCAGCCACTGGATGCCGGCATCGCTTGAGAAGCGCACATGCGTGTGGATTTTCACTTCGATGGCCGGCAAGTCGAACGGTAGCGCCAGCAACCGGAACGCGTGTCCGCGATTGAAGCGCTCGGCAATGCTGCGCGGAAAGATCACCGCGAGATCCGTGGTCCGGACAATCTCCGGCGCCACGATGAAATGCGGCAGCCGCAGCACGATATCGCGCTCCATGCCGAGTTCGGCAAGCCACTGCTCGATCATCCGATGCCCGGTGGCGTTCGTGCTTGCATAGACGTATCGCAAACCGGCCAGATCCTGCTTCGACGCCTTCTTTCCCTTCAGCGGATGTCCCGTGCGAACCAGGCACACGTGTTCGTCCGAAAACAGGGTGTCGCCTATGCAACCTTCCTCCAGCCCCGGCACATAGCCGAGCGCGAGATCGATCTCGCCTGCACGCATGGCCGCGCCCGCCGACTCGGACGCGAGTTGCACGACCTCGAAGCGCACCTTCGGCGCCGTGCTTTCCAGCGCGGCGAGTAAGGGCGGCAGGAAGTAGAACTCCGACATATCCGACATCGATATCTTGAACACGCGCGATGCGGTCGCGGGATCGAAGTGACCATGCGCCTGCATGGCAAGGCTGATGATGCCGAACGCTTCATCGAGCGGACCGTGAAGGCGGATCGCGGCCTCGGTCGGCACCATGGTTTGCGGCGTGCGAACGAACAGCGGATCGTCGAACAAGGTGCGCAGGCGCCGCAGCGAATGGCTCACGGCGGGTTGCGTCAGACCGAGCCGTTCGCCCGCCGCGGTGAGGCTGCGCAAGTCCCAGATTGCGAGGAATACGCGCAACAGGTTGAGGTCGGTGAGACCGCTATTCGTCTGGTTCATGGCATCCATTATTGGTGCGAATTTGACGCATATGTGGGTCGATTCTATCTTGAGGGCAAGCCATTCAACCGATACAAAATCACGCCGGAGCCCCGATGAATCTCGCAGACGATCCCAAACTGGCGACCCTCACCCGCGCATCGAGCGCTATCGCTAATCCGCTCGCGCTGGACGATGTGATCGCGGAAATCGCTGAGCGCCGCGATGAATTCGATCAACTCTCGCACGTTCCCCGCGACATGATCGCGACCATGAAGCGCGCCCGCATTTTCCGCGCAAGCACGCCGAAATGCTTCGGCGGCGACGCGCTCGCGCCCGCTGATTTCCTGCGCGTGCTGGAACGCATCGCGGTGGCGGACGGGTCGACCGCGTGGGTGGCTGCGTTCGGCTCGGCCAATGTTTATCTCGCCGCGCTGCCCGTTGAAACCCAGCGTGAAATCTATGCGAGCGGCCCAGACCAGGTGTTCGCGGGCGGTTTGTACCCCGTACAACCTGCCGCTGCCGCAGCGGGTGGCTGGATCGTGAGCGGCCAATGGCACTTCGCGAGCGGCTGCAAGGGCGCGGACTGGATCGGCGTGGGCATCGGCGGGCTGCCAGCAGGCAGCGACAGTCCGAACGCCGGCAAGCCGCTGACGGCGGTGTTTCGCGCGGAAGAAGTCGAGATCGTCGATAACTGGAACGTGGTCGGCATGCAGGGCACGGGCAGCCACGACCTGCGCCTGAAAGACAAATTCGTCGCCGATCCGTGGACCTTCGTGCGCGGCGGCGGCGCGGTGATCGATGAACCGTTGTACAAATATCCCGCCGTGTCGTATCAGGCCGAAGTTCACGCGGCGGTCAACGTCGGGCTGGCGCGGGCGGCGCTTGACTTGGCTGCGGAGATTTCCGGCGGTACGAAAACCACGACCGGCGCGCCACGTCTGGCAGATCGTGCGTACTTTCGCATCGAGCTGGGTCGTGCCGAAGCGCAGTGGCGCAGCGCCCGCGCGTTCTTCTATCAAGCGTCCGATGATGCCTGGAACTCGATCATAGCCGGCCGCCCGGTGACGCCCGAGCAGGCGAGCCTGTTGCGCCTGAGCGCCACGCACGCCGCCCATGTGTGTGCGGACGTGGTCCAGCAGGCTTACCGCCTGGCCGGTGTCGCGGCGATCTATCGGAACAACCGGATGCAGCGCCTCGTTCGCGACTCCATGGTCGTCACGCAGCACGCCTTTTTGGGCGAAGCGACCTACGATGGCGCCGGCGCCATTTTCGCGGGCATCGCGCCCACGATCACGCCGTATCCGTAAGCCGGGAGGCAGCATGAATGAAGTCGATAATCGTAAGCTGTTCCGCGAAGCCATGGCGCATCTGTCGGCGGCCGTGAACATCATTACGACCGATGGCCCGCATGGCCGCTGCGGCATCACGGCAAGCGCGGTCTGTTCGGTAACGGATAGCCCGCCGACCATGCTCGTCTGCGTGAACCAGTCGAGCGCCGCGCATGCGGTGTTCGCGGGGAATGGCAAGGTCTGCATCAATGTGCTGCCCGGGAATCAGCAAGAGCTTGCGCGGCACTTCGCCGGCATGACCAAGCTGCCGATGAACGCCCGCTTCGAGCAGCAGACCTGGACATCAGGACTTCTTGGCACGCCCGTTCTGACCGATGCCCTCGCGAGCCTCGAAGGGCGGATTGTCGAGCGGAAGACGGTCGGGTCGCACTCGGTCATGTTCGTGGAAATCGCCGACATGGTGGTGCGCCACGATGGCGACGGCCTGATCTATTTCGATCGCGATTTTCATCGGCTGGCGCGGGTGGAGAGGGCGCCGGCTGCTTGCTGAAGGCGTAGCGCACGTTTCGCGCGCCGGTCAGTTGTTCGTGAAGTCACGCGCGACGCTGATCATCGGGAAATGCAGGTTCGCACCGCTGAATGGCGGGAAGTTCTTGAAGTCGGCGCGCATCTCGTGGCGAACTGGCGACGCCAGCGCGGCGTTCAACGCGTCGGGCGAATCGAAGACCACCTTGTTGCGCTGCATGGCGTTTGATCGTCCCACCGGCAGCGCGCCGCGATAGTCCATCCGCGTGTAAATCTCGATCTCCCGAATGCCGGGGAAACGCGCCATGATCGGCGGGTGACTATCGATGTAATGGCCCAGCCACGCGTTCAAATCTTCAGCAGGGCCCTCGTAGCTGACCATATAGGTGCAGCGAGGGGCATCGGCCGGTTGCGAGCCGAGGTCGGGTACCGGAAAGCGCCGCACAGCCATGACCTGCTGCGTCAGATCGCACTCTTTCAATCCTGTCAGCGTCACTAGCGCATGCGCGCTGCCGCCTTCGCACAAGACGTTTTCCAGCGCATCGATACTCTCGAAATACAGCTGCAGCGTGCAACGCGGCGGTGCCTCGGCGTGCAGATACGGGTCGTTCGCGCCGCCTTCCACGGGCACGTGGACCACGGCGCGTTTGATGCCCGGCATGGTCGCGGCAATGGAGTGAATCGCCTGCGGATCGACCGTTTGAGTGAGGTCGGTCGCGGCGCGCTCGGTCGCAATCAGAAAGAGGCAGACATCCATGAGTTTTGCTTCCGGTTGGACAGGCTGAAAACGATTTGGAAACGTCGCTTGACGAACTGTGTTTCCAATAATAATCTGAATTCAGAATGTTGCAAAAAGCTTTGAGGGCGATTTTTCGCGCCCACGCCCTTTTTGAAAATCTATCCGGAAACTCAAGGTGATCGACGCACATTGTCATAGCAGCAGCATTCGCGTTCAGGCCGACGCCCATCGCGCGTTCTTACTAATGGCCGACGGCGAGCGGCAAGGCCGATGGGCGCTGGGAAGCTGGAAGCGCAGAACGGTTGGGGCGCAGACGTTCGTTGGGGAATCGGTGTTCACGGGCGCTGAAACCTGGGTGCGGATTCATGCCGATCCGGTTGCATTGACGATCGATTACGAGGTCGGCGGCAATGAAGAAGGTCTGCGATTTCGCAATGCCGCGCGCGTATTCGATGGCCCGACATTGGGGCATCCCGAAGGCACGGCAGTCATCACGCTTCTCACGTGGCGGCTGGCAACGCAATCCGACGACGCATGGGCGCAAATCTGCTCGACGCACGAAACCGAGATGTTCCTGATCCGGGCGCTGCTTGAATCGGGTCGTGACAGCGACGCAGCGCCGACATGAAAGCGATCCAGTATTCGCGGTACGGCGCGCCCGATGTCCTCGAACTTGTCACGCTCGATGATCCCATCGCGGGACCGAACGAAGTTCGTGTTCGCCTGAAGGCCGCGGGGGTATCGCCGATCGATGCGAAGCTCCGCTCCGGCGCCTTGCAAGCGCATTTCTCGCTGACATTCCCGAAGATTCCGGGCCGTGACGGCGTGGGTGTTATCGATCAAATCGGTGAGGGCGTAACAGGGCTTTCCCTTGGCGATGAAGTCTGCGTCGCGGCCGATCCGACCGGCAGCGGAACCTACGCCGAGGCAATTGTTTGTGCGTCATCACGCGTGGTGAAAAAGCCGCCCAACCTCTCGACCTCACAAGCCGCCGCGCTGCTTCAGCCCGGCGTCAGCGCATGGATCTCGATGTGCCGGACCGCGATGCTTTCAGAAGGCATGAGCCTGCTGATTCATGGCGGCGCGGGGGCGGTTGGTGGCCAGATGATCCAGCTCGCGCGTCATCTCGGACTCAACGTGACAACAACCTGCCGCGCGCGGAATATCGACTATGTGCTGGGGCTCGGCGCGCATCGGGCGGTGGCCTACGATCGCGATGACTTCAGCGTGCTGCGTGATTTCGACGCTGTGTTCGACCTGATTGGCGGCGAGACGCATGCACGGTCGTATCAGGTGCTGAAAGCGGGCGGCCAGCTTGTCTACCTAACCGCGATGCCGTTCGAAAACCAGGCTGAGAAATACGGCGTCACCGTCACGCGCGCAATGATCTCCGACGCGCCGGAAGCGCTCCATGCCGTCGCGCAACTCGCCGCCGACGGCGTGCTCATACCCGGCGTGATGGCCACGCTCCCGCTCGCCGCCGCAGCCGACGCACAGCGCCAGTTTGAAGCGGGTCAGATCACGCGCGGCCGAATCGTGTTGAACATGGATGACCGAAGTTGAAAACGCTTGACGCCCAATTTTTAACCCAATAATCTGAATTCAGAATGTCGTAAACGCGGTTTTAGGTCAGTTGAATGATCGAGTTTCGACCCGCGCGATCCAACCCGGTTTCTGAAGAAGTCCTGGCAACTATACGATGCAAAAAATTCCCGATGTCCGCCCCGCGCCCCAGTCGATGCAAAAAGTGTTCGCGGAAAAACGCGCTTTGTCGTGCGTGTGGTTCGCAATGGGCAGTACGCCGCTCGTAGAGATTGGCATGACCGCCGAGCCGGACCTGATCGTGATTGACCGGCAGCATGGCTTGTGGGAACGCACGGCGCTTGAAGCGGTGATCGGCCAGGTGCGGTATCAGGTTCCGGTGATCGTTCGCGTGGGCGAAAACTCCGCTCAGGCGATTGCCGAAGCGCTGGATGCCGGCGCGGCGTCGGCATTGGTTCCGCTAGTCGAAACCGCCGATGAAGCGCGCCGCGCCGTCTCCTTCGGCCGCTATCCGCCCTTCGGACAGCGCTCGGCAGGCGGCGTCAGGCCGCTGATTGCCGGCATGGCAGCCATGAAAAACGATGGCGAGCGGATATCGATTGGCGTGATGATCGAAACGGTTGCGGGCGTGGAGCAAGTCGAAGCGATCGCCGCCGTGGAAGGGCTGGGCTATCTGTTTATCGGCACCGGCGACTTGTCCTTGTCGCGGGGCGATGCCGCACCGGACGTAATCGAGCAGGACTGCGCGCGCATTTTGAAAGCCGCGCGCGCGAACCATCTTCCGTGCGGTATCTACACCGGGTCGACGCAGGACGCGCTTGCCGCTCGCGCGCTGGGCTTCGATTTCGTCGTGGCCGCGAGCGACATTGAAGTAGTGCGTGCCGGGTTTGATCAAGCCGTTTTCGCGCTCAAAGACTGAGCCGATCATGACGTCATCTTCGCGCAGTTTCGTCGAACGATTGGTGGCCGAGTTGGGCGCTGATGTGGTGACACCCGGCGTCGATCTCGGTACCCGGCGGGTGCGGGACTGGAGCGGAACGCCGGGCGCCGAGCCCATCGCGTTGATCCGGCCGCGCTCGACGCAAGAGGTATCGCAAGCGCTCGCGTTTTGCCATGCCAATCAGCAGGCGGTCGTCACGCAGGGCGGGTTGACCGGTCTCGCGGGCGGCGCCAACCTGTTCGGTGGCGAGGTGGCGTTGAGTCTTGAACGGATGAGTGCAATCGAAGAAGTCGATACCGTCTCGGGCACGATCACCGTGCAGGCGGGCGCGGTGCTGCAACGCGTACAGGAAGCCGCCGATGCCGCCGGGATGATGTTTCCTCTCGATCTCGGCGCGCGCGGCAGTTGCACGATCGGCGGCAACCTGGCGACCAACGCCGGCGGAAATCGCGTCATCAAATACGGCATGGCGCGTGATCATGTGCTGGGTCTGGAAGCCGTGCTCGCAGACGGCACCGTGGTCAGCGATCTCCACAAGATGATCAAGAACAATAGCGGCTATGACCTGAAGAACCTGTTGATCGGCAGCGAAGGCACGCTAGGAGTTATCACGCGCGCGGTCATGCGGCTTGCGCCGAAGCCGTTGGGGGTATCGACGGCGTGGTGCGGGCTCCCTGACTTCGCGGCCGTTACGCGTTTGCTGCAGCATGCCCGCGCGCGGATGTCGGGCGGCGTCTCGGCGTTCGAAGTGATGTGGCCGAGTTATTACGACTACGTGCTCGCCAACGTGAAGACCGTGCGCGCGCCGCTCGACACCACGCATGCTTTCTACGTGCTGCTGGAGAGCATGGGTTCCGATGCCGAAAGACAAGCCGAAGAGTTCGAGACCATGCTCGGCGAGATGCTCGATGCCGGCGTGATCGAGAATGCATCGCTGGCCAGTTCCGCCGCCGATGCCACCCGCTTCTGGGCCGTTCGCGACGCGCCAGCTGAATTTCCTATCCTTCTGCCGGGTCTTATCGGCTTCGACATCAGCTTTGCGATTGCCGATATCGGCCAGGTTGCCGCGCAATGCGAAGCCATGCTGCATGCGCGCTGGCCCGATATACGCACGCTGGTGTACGGCCATCTCGGCGATGGCAACCTGCACGTCATCGCGCATCTGGAGAATGCGCCGCCCGATCTCGAAGAACATGTCGATGCCGCCGTCTATGAAATCACGCGCGAATGGCATGGCGCAGTCTCCGCGGAACATGGGATCGGCGGCAAGAAGCGCGCGTATCTGGGCTACACCCGCGACGCTGGTGCGATCGGCGCAATGCGCGCCATCAAGCGCGCCCTCGACCCCTTAAACCTGCTCAACCCCGGCAAGGTGTTCGTTGACACAGCGCCGGGCCAGTCGAGCCCCCTTGGAGCGCTGTGATGCTGCGGCTGATCTCTACTGTTCTCTCGCGCCGGCTCATTGCCGCGATCCCCACGTTGCTGATGCTCTCGCTGATCGTGTTCGCTGTGCTGCGCCTCATCCCCGCCGACCCGCTCGCGATGATGCTCCCGCCCAACGCCACGCCCGCCGATGCCGCTCTATTGCGCCATCAACTCGGCCTCGATAAACCGATCCCGAGCCAGTTCCTGATCTGGCTCGTGAATGCGCTGCACGGCAACCTGGGGGCATCGATATCGTTCCAGCAGCCGGTCGCCATGCTGATCGGCTCGACCTTGCCCGCCACGCTTGAACTCTGTCTCTCGGCACTCGTCATCTCGCTGATCATCAGCGTGCCGGGCGGCGTGTTTGCATACGCCGTCACCGATCGCCGCAGCGAGTTGCCGGTCAGCTTTGCCGTCGTGCTGATGCAGTCCGTGCCGTCGTTCTTGTGGGCCTTGTTGCTGATCGCGCTGCTGGGTGTGTACTTGCCCGTGCTGCCGTTTTCCGGGCGCGTAGGCGATGGCATTCCGATGCCGCATCTCACCGGTTTCCTGCTGATCGACTTCCTGATCAAGGGCGAATTCAGCGATTGGCTGAGTGCGGCGAGTCATCTCGTGCTGCCATCGCTCGCGCTGGCGTTCGGCTTCGCGCCGCTCGTGATCCGCGTGCTGCGCTCCAGCCTGCTCGATCAGCGCAATGAATCATATGTGGGCGTGGCGCGGTTGCGCGGGGTATCGGAGAGCCGGATCTTGTGGCGTCACATGTTGAAGAACGCGGCATTGCCCGCGTTGACCATGATCGGTGTGCAGTTTGGTTTCCTGTTCGGCGGCGCGTTGCTCGTCGAGATGATTTTCTCGTTTCCCGGCGTCGGCAATCTGATGGTGCAGGCGGTGCGCAACAACGACCTGGTGTTGATCCAGGGCATCGCGATCGTGTTCTGCGCGCTGATGCTGGTGATCAACGCGATTGTCGACACGCTGTACGTGATCATGAATCCGCGCTTGCGCAAAACAGCTTGAATCGTACGAAGAGTCACGACATGTCCACGACCCCGTTGAGTTCGAAGCACGATATGAAGGCTGACATGCTGGATGAATCCACTTCAGTCGAGCCATCGCCCGAAGCCGCTACGCCGCTTGTGCCGGTTGTGGGCAAATCGCCTCGTGCGCGCCGAAAGCCAGCTGTCAACCTCTGGCTTGGCGGCGCGATCGTGCTGGGCGTGCTTTTCTGCGCCGTGTTCGCACCGTGGCTCGCGCCGCATAACCCGCTCGATCAGGATCTGCTGCACATGTTGTCGCCGCCCGCATGGATGGCCGGCGGTGACGCAGCGTTTCCGCTCGGCACGGACAGCCTCGGCCGTGACGTGTTATCGCGCTTGTTATATGGCAGCCGTATCGCGCTGACGGTCGCGGTGATTGCCGCGTTTGGCGCGGGTATTGTCGGCAGCGTGCTGGCGATTCTCGCGGGCTATTTCGGAGGCTGGGTCGATCGCAGCATCAGTTATCTGGTGGACCTGTGGATGTCGTTTCCGCCGGTCGTGTTGTCGCTGGTGCTGATGGTGAGTCTCGGCGTCGGTATAGAGAACGTGATCCTGTCGATCGTGCTGGTGGACTGGACGCGCTTTTGCCGCGTTGTCCGCTCCGAGGTAATGGTCGTGCGCCAACGCGACTATGTGCTCGCGGCGCAACTGCTTAACTTCACGCATCTGCGGATCATGCTGCGCGAAATATTGCCTGCCGCGCTGCCGTTGATGATCACGCTGTTCTCGCTCGAAATGGGGGTTGCGATCACGGTGGAGGCGTTGCTGAGTTTCATCGGCCTGAGCGTGCCGGCCAATGTGACCGCGTGGGGCGTGATGATCGCGGACGCACGCGTGACCATGCATGATTCGTTATCCGGATTATTGTTCCCGGTGCTTGCGATCGTCATCACGGTGCTTGGCTGCAACCTTCTTGGCGACGGCCTGCGCGTCGCGCTCGATCCGCGCATGCGCAGCAAGGGAGAATGATCATGGCAACGCAAATCATCGAAGCCGTACTGCAACTGGATGGCGTGACGCTGACCGCGAAGCTGGGCGGCGTGCCGGTCGCGGCGCTGCGGGATTTGACCTTATCGATAGGGCGGGGTCGCGTGCTTGGCGTGGTCGGTGAATCGGGTGCGGGCAAAAGCATGCTGGCGCGCTTGATCTCGGGCTTGTTGCCCGGTGGTTTCACGGTGACAAGCGGCAGCATGTACTTCGCAGGACAGGACATGCTTGCCATGTCGGCGAGCAAACGCCGCGCGCTTCTCGGCCGAAAAATCGCGTTCATCCCGCAGGAACCGCTGACCGCGTTGAACCCGCTGTGGACCATCGCCGATACCTTCAATGAACATCTCGCGCGCGTGGGCGTGCCGTCAAACGAACGCTGGGAAACGGCGCGCAAGGCGCTTGAATCGGTGCAACTGCCGGTGCCCGCTGACATGCTCAAGCGCTATCCGCACCAGCTTTCGGGCGGGCAATGTCAGCGCGTGCTGATCGCGATGGCCTTCGCGAGCAATCCGGCGCTGCTGATTGCCGACGAGCCTACGACCGCGCTCGATGTCGTCACGCAAACCCGCGTGATGCGCATGCTCGCGGAACAGCAGCGCGTGCATTCGACTGCCGTATTGCTCATCACGCACGATCTGCGGCTGGCGGCGCATGTCTGCGATGACGTCGCCGTGATGTACGCCGGCGATCTGGTGGAGTACGGTCCGGCCCGCGATGTCCTCGATGAACCGCGTCACCCGTACACGCGCGCGTTGAAATACGCGACGCCTGATCTCACCGGACCACGGCGCCGCTTGCCGGTACTCGCTCAGCAAATGCCGGGCTTGTCCGCGCTCGCTGGTATTGCCGGGTGTCGTTTCGCACCGCGTTGTCCGAGCGCAGGCGCTGCGTGCGCGGCTGTGTTGCAGAATCGCGTGGCGCCTAACGGGCATCGGGTCGCGTGCAGTGAGGCGTGCGAACATGCGCCCCTGGTCGACAATTCGCAGGCGCCCCTGTTGCCGCCTGCGCCCGTCATGGGCGCGCAACCGGTGGCGGAATTGCGCGAGGCATCGTTGACGTACACGAGTCGCAGCGGAGTGTTCGGGCAGCGCAAGACTTCGTTCCATGCGGTGAAGCCGCTGTCGCTGCAGATTTTCCCCGGGGAGTTCGTGGGGATCGTGGGGGAAAGCGGCAGTGGCAAGACCTCGGTGGCGCGGTTGTTGATGGGTATCGAACAACCGACCGACGGCCGGGTGATGATCGGCGGCGAAGATTTGACGCATGGCAGCGCGGAGCGCGTGCGGCGTGCTCGGGAGCAGGTTCAGATAATCTTTCAGGATCCACAGTCGGCGCTGAATCCGCGCCGCTCAGTCGAGCGACTGTTGACGCAAGCGCTGGAAGCGGCCGGCGTGGCGTCGCTCGACGCAAAGCAACGGTTGGCTCGGGCGCAGTCGGTTCAACGCGACGTGGGGCTTCCCGCCGATACCCTCACGCGCTTTCCCACGCAGTTGTCAGGCGGTCAGAAGCAGCGCGTGAATATTGGGCGTGCGCTATGTGCATCGCCGCAATTGATTGTCGCCGATGAAATCGTGTCGGGGCTCGACGTATCCGTCCAGGCGCAGATCCTGAATCTGCTGCTGGAATTGCGTCGCGAGCGCCAGATTGCGCTGCTGCTTATCTCGCATGATTTGTCCGTGGTTCGCTACTTGTGCAGCCGCGTGCTCGTGATGCGTCGCGGTGAAGTGGTGGAGCAGGGGCCGACCGAGGAAGTGTTTGCGGCGCCGCGCCATCCGTACACGCGCGCATTGATCGACGCGGTGCCGAGCGATCACGCGGGAACGCCGTGGCCGCCCGCGGAGCTGGAGGAGGCGGCATGAACGGCATGGGCATCATGCGTGGCGGGCTTTGAGAGGCTGGCCGGAAGCTAGCCAGTACAATTATTGAGAGCGTGACACGGCCGCCATCGCGGTGGCATACGAAAACGCGGAACAAGACAACGGAGAACACCATGGCAACCGCCGACCCGACGGTTATCAAGCAGCCGCGACGTACCGCGCTGCGCCCGGCCACATTGATGGAGTCGGTGTATCAGGAAGTGCTGGGCCGCCTTCAGCGCGGCCAGATTGGCCCCGATGACCGCGTGCTCGATTACGAGATCGCGGAAGAATTCGAGTGCACGCGCATGCCGGTTCGGCAGGCGTTGCTACGCCTTGTGAATGAGGGCTATCTGGTCGGCACCACGCGCGGTTTCATCACGCCTGCGCTGACCGCTGAAGATGTGCGCGAGATCTTCGAAGTGCGCCGCATGCTCGAACCGGGCGCGGCGGCAGCGGCCGCAGCGGTCCTCACCGATGAACAACTCGCCGGCATGGGCGCGGCTTATCGCAAATGCCGCCGCGCGTTCGAGCGCAAGGACATCCGCTTGATGACCGAGGCCAATGTCGAGTTCCGCGCGATCTGGTTGGAAGGCGTGTTGAACACGCGGCTGAAAGGCACGATCCTGCGTTTCGCCGATCACACGCGCCAGGTGCGTCATGGAACCATGACGAAGCCGGGCACGATGAAGCTGATTGTCGACGGCATGCAGGTGCTGCTGAAAGGCTTCGTGGATCGCGATGCCATGACGGTGCGCTCGGCGACCCAGGGTTTTATCGATGACGCCGAGCAGCAGTATTTTCTCAACAGTGACGATGCAGTCTGACGCGTCCACGCGATGAACGACTTCGGGGGCGTGTCGATCGTGGCCGCGGTCGAAGTGCCGTACACGCGTCATGCGCCGGCCGGCACGACTACAGCGGGTTTGCTCGCTCAGGCCTTGAAGGCCGCGCTGTCGCAGGCTGAATTGTCGACGAATGAAGTCGATGGTCTCGGCGTTGCGTCGTTCACCTTGCCGCCGGATCACGCGATTGACTTCGCGTGGCGCGCCGGTTTGCGTGTGGGCTGGTGCATGGACGACTGTCACGGCGGCGCGAGCGGGATCAACCTGCTGCAGCATGCCGCGCGTGCCATTCAGGCTGGTGACGCAAGCGTGATCGTCCTGGTCAGCGGGGACCATTTCGAGGCGGCGGATTTCACGTCGCTGGTCGAGAATTACAACGTGACTACGCGAACGCATCTTCGGCCATTGAACACGGGCGGCCCGAATCCCCTGTTCGCGATGCTCACGCAACGCCAGATGCGCGCCGCGCAATTGACGCGCGAGGATTACGCGGCGCTGTGCATCGCGCAACGCGAGTGGGCGTCGATGAATCCGCTAGCCGTCTATCGTGAGCCATTGACGCTCGATGCGTATCTGGCCGCGCCGCTTGTAGCTGAACCGCTATGCCGCTTCGATTGCGTGCCGGTGGTGTCGGGGGCAAATGCGATTGTGTTGACTTCATCGACGCATCGTTGTGCTGAGCGTTCGCCGGTTCGCATACGGGCGCTGCGTGCATCGTATAACGTCGATCATCAGCATGGCGACGGGCTTGTCACGGGGCTTGCGGGCATTCGCGATTCCCTCTGGCGCGACGCGAACCTTCAGCCTGCCGACATGAACCTCGTCTCGGTCTATGACGACTATCCTTCGATGATTCTCGCGCAACTCAGCGACCTCGGGTTCGCGGATAACCAGCCCAACTTGCACGCGTTTATCCACGACCGCATTGCGTCACGCCGCTTGCCTGTGAATACGTCGGGCGGGCAATTGTCGGCGGGACAAGCGGGTGCGGCGGCGGGCATGCATGGACTTGTCGAAGCGATCACTCAGTTGCGTCATGAGGCCGGTGCGCGCCAGGTGGACGACGCGCGTTTCGCGGCGGTGAGCGGATACGGCATGGTGCAGTATCGATACGGCATGTGCGCGAATGCCGTCGTGCTCGAACGGGGAGTTGGGCAATGAAAGTCTTTGCTTGCGTAGCGTGCGCGCAGGTCGATTTTCCCCGGCGCTTGCTCTGTCCGTCGTGCGGGCGCGATGAATTTGTTGAGGTGGATGCGTGCAAAGGGTGCGTTGAAGACGTCACTACGTTGCATCATCGGGCGGGGAAGGCGGGCGGCGATATTGCTTACATTGCGACGGTGCTGACTCAAGCCGGGCCGCGCGTGATTGCGCGACTTGAGCGCTTGCTTGCACCGGGCGCCGTCGTCTCGCTTCGCCTCGAAAGCGACGGCGCCATTGCTGGTTTCAGCGGCTAACTCACCCGCTTCTTGAACGCCCGCAAGTCAAAGCATTCCGGCGCGTTCAACGGGTCCGCGCCGAACGCGGCAAGCTGCGTCTTCTGCACCTTGTTCGTCGATGTCACCGGCAATGCGTCCACGAACGCAACGTATCCTGGCGCCTTGTAATAGGCGAGCCGCTCCAGGCACCACGCCTGCAACGCACGTGCGGTGGCTTCACTACGCACCGTTCCCGGCGACACGATCACGCAGGCCATCACTTCTTCATCGCGCAGGGAATCGGGCGCTGCAATCACTGCTGTCTGACGCACATCGGGATGATCGAGCAGGCACGCTTCAACCTCCAGCGCCGCAATATTTTCCCCCGATCGACGGATGATGTTCTTCTGCCTGTCGACGAAATGAAGACTGCCGTCGTCGCCGCGACGCACGATATCGCCGGTATGGAACCAGTCGTGTTGCCATGCAGCTTCCGTTGCGGCATCGTCTTTCAGATAACCGCGGAAAAACCCGAGACGCGGATCGGGTCCCTCACGTCGCACCAGCATGTGGCCCGGCACACCGCTCGCGACCTCGTTGTATTCGGCATCCACGAGCTTCACTTCCATGCCCGAACGCGGCTGGCCGAAACATCGCGCGCCTGCGTGACGCGGTTCGCGACTCGACGCAATCACCACGGCGCCGCCCGTCTCGGTCATGGCCCATCCTTCAATAAGCGGAAAACCGAAACGCTGTTCGAACACCCGTTGATGTTTCGGATCGACGTTCGCACCATAGCCGAATCGAACCGAATGCCCGACGGGTTTATCGATGTCCATGCCTAGCAAAATCGCAGGCATGACGCCGAGATAATGGACGATGGTCGCGCCGCTTTCTGCCACATCCGCCCACCAGCTTCGCGGATGAAACCGGTCGAGCTGGACCACGCAGCCGGCGGACAACACCATGGCCATGGTGGAGCAGGCGAGCGCATTCATGTGGAATAGCGGCAGCGGAGTGATCAGCCGTTCGACACCCGGACGGACTTCGCACAAGCCGCCCTCCGTGATGTAAATCTCGGCAATGGACAAGAAATAGCGGTTGTCGAGGATGCAGCCTTTGGGTTTTCCCGTGGTTCCTGACGTGTAAAGAATCGCGCATTCATCGTCTATGGACGGTATGGCCGACGTGCCGCCAGCGCTTCCGATCCTCGGCAGCGTGGAGGCGTTCGCATCGGCTACGGGCACTTTGTCCTGGAGTGCGGCATGCAGAAGCGGCTGCGTTGTATCGATCCCAACCGCCAGCACGATCTCGCTGTGTTCAGCCACATACGCTATTTCATGCGGGCGCGAATCCGCGTTGAGCGGAACCACGCTGATGCCGAGTGCATTGAGCGCGAAGAAATGAAAGAAAAATTCTGGCCGGTTCTCAAGCAGTAACGCCACGCGCATGCTCGCGCGATAACCCGCATCTCGGTAGCGCTCGATCTGCTCATCGATTCGCACCAGCGTTTCGCCGTATTTCAACGTGAGCGGTTCGGGTGTTGCGTAATGCTTGCGAGCGGAGGCGGGAATATGCAGAAAATCGTTGTCAGGATACTGAAGCGCGGTTTGCTTGAACGCGAGATAAGGCGAGGTCGATGTCATAAGGCGAGAGTGAGGTAACGCGTTCGGACGAGCGCTTCCCGAACGAGCGAGTGACGCCCGTTCAGGCAAAAGCGCTGTACTCGGATAAACCAAATAGCTTCAGATAACTCAAATCACTTCAATCACGAACAAGTCAGTCGATGTCGTTGCGCAAACCCGCTTCGCGCATCAGGGGCATGACTTGCTCGCAGAAAAAGGGCAGTTCATCGGCGTAATTCACGAAGGTCAGCGCGGCGCCCGCGAACCCGCTTTCGTGAATCTTGATGAGTTCATCGACTACATGAACCGGGGTGCCGACCAACGGGAAACTCCCGGTCCCGGCTGCAAAACGCTGCCGATACTCAGTGAACGCGCGGTCGTCGTGACTGTTGCTGAAGCCCTTCTTCTGCTTCATGTGATAGTCGAGCGCGGCTTCGTCGGTATATTCCACGGAATAGCGATGGTAGTAATCCTGCGCCTCTTGCGCAGTCTCGCGGCATACCACATGCGCCACCGTGTACACGCCTATATCGCGTCCTGCTGCTTGTCCACGCCCACGGATATCCGCGACATGTTCTCGGCCTGCGTCGAGTTCCGAAAACGTGGTGAAGAGGTAATCGCAATACTGTGCCGCGAAGTCGCGGCCCGGCGCACCGAACGCAGCGTTCATCGTGACCGGACGAGGCTTCTGCAACGGCACGGGCCGTGAAATAGCGCCCTTCAAGTGATAGAACTCGCCCTCGAAATCAAAGGGCTCGGCCGACGTGTAGAGCTTCATCAGAATCTCGGACCATTCCGCTGCCTGCTTGTAGGCCTCCGGATTCAGCTTCACGCCGAACATGTCGAACTCATCCGGGTTCCATCCACACACGATGTTCAGGCCCACGCGGCCGTGACTGATGTGGTCGATGGTTGCCAGCGCCTTTGCCGCATAAAGCGGGTGCACGAGCGGCACGTGAACCGTCGAAAACAACGCAATGCGACGCGTCACTGCGGCAAGCGCCGCGGCGAACGTGAAGGTCTCGAACGACCACTCGCGAACATGCGTGGTGCCGTTGAAACCACGCCATCGCGCGATGGGCAGGAAGAAGTCCATACCGCCTTCATCGGCCGCGATGGCGGCGCGCTGCACGTCGTCCCACGTCGCGCGCCATTGCTCGGGCACGGTGGTGAACGAGAGGCCACGATCCGCGTTGGCTGCAAAGACGCCGAGCTTGAACGCGTGAGCGAGCCGCATTGGATTCGCGGTGAGTTCGGTCAAGACGTGCTCCTTAAGATCGAAGACGATTATTGAAGAATACTGAATTCAGAAAATTCGCGTGTCAAGGACCGCGTGCAATGCGTTGTGCTTGTGCGAAAACCGATCGTCGTGGGGCACGCACGCTGCAAGAAAAGTTCGCCGCGGTGCAGCGATGTTTGTCGGTGTCCTTTCCTCGCATCAAAACCGGTCATGTCAGTCAGGGTAGCAAGGACGCGTGGTCTCAACAAGCGCGGTTTGAACGCGAAAGTGCCTTGAGCGCAGTGCTTCCGTCGAATCTACGCCACAATCGCGTCGCCTCGGCCGCTAATAAATGCCGCGTCCCTCATGTTCCGTTTCATACGGATTATGTCGCGAGGCGCGAACAACCTCGCTCTATCGACTGAGCATCTCAGCCCTTCTCGAACCTTCGCCCGAAAAACAATTTTGGCAAGTTCTTGACGTCCAATTTTTACTGAAATAATCTGAATTCAGAATGTTGATGACAGCACAAAACATTCACGCGCATTGACGCTGCCTTCCGTGGGATCCGCGCAGGGATCTGCGTGGCGCGGCGAGTTCTACCCGAAGTCCGAAGTGTGACGTCACTAACAAACGAAATCGCGACATCAAGAAATCTCGTCATCCACCCATGATCTTTAACGGAACCCAAGTGAAAACTCCTCTTATTGCTGCATCGCTCGCCGCGTTGTGCGCGAGCAGCTCTGTGTACGCTCAAAGCAGCGTGACGCTGTACGGGATCATTGACGAAGGTTTGACCTTCTCGAACAATCAGCTTGGCAACAAGTCGTATCAGATGCAAAGCGGTATTTCGCAGGGCAGCCGTTGGGGGCTTCAAGGTGCTGAGGATCTGGGGGGCGGCTTGTCGGCGATCTTCCGGCTTGAGAACGGATTCGACATCAACTCAGGCAAGCTGCTGCAGCAGGGCCGCGAATTCGGCCGTGCCGCTTACGTGGGTTTGTCGAGCAAGACGTTGGGAACGGTCACGCTCGGCCGTCAGAACGAAATGATGGGCGACTACGTGGGCCTGTACACCGCCAACGGCAACTGGGGCATCCTGTTCCCGCACCCGGGCGATCTGGACAACACCGGCATCGACTTTCGTATCAACAATGCTGTCCGATACACCTCGCCAGTCATCTCGGGCATCCAGGCCTCGGCGTTGTACGGATTCGGGAACGTGGCCGGCGCGACCAACCGCGACGCGGTCAAGTCGGTCGGCGTGAAATACGCGGGCGGCCCGGTCGCATTGGCGGCGGCGTACACATCGATCGATCATCCGGCCGAAGCCGTGCCCGAAGGCGTGTGGACGGCGACCAACGCGGTCGATGGCAACTATGGGCTGGCTGCGTCGAAGTACCAGTCGTTCGGTATCAGCGGACAGTACTCGTTCGGCAACGCAAAAATCAGCGCCGACTATACGAACACGAAATTCCTCGGATTGGACCCAACAGTCGGCGCCAACATCAGCGGCCATGTGTCGTTTAATATCTTTGAAGTCGTGGCGAGCTACTACGTGACGCCGTCGCTGCAGCTCGGCACCGGATACAGCTATACGGAAGGTCAGGTCTCGGCGACGTCGAAGAAGCCGAAGTATCACAACGTGGATGCCATCGTGGACTACTTCCTCTCGAAACGTACCGATACCTACTTGCAGGCCACGTACATGCACGCTGCGGGTGACGCCCAATACGCCGATCTCGCGCCGGTTTTGCAGCGGTCGAGCACGCCCAACCAGATTGAAGTGCGATTGGGGCTGCGCCATCGTTTCTGACCGTCAATAATTCATCTTCACGCGTGCTGCGAATCAAGTTGGTCAGGTCGCGGCACGCTTTCGTGCATCTTCATCCGGCGGGATGCCGGGACACAGGAGTACCGATGGACAGTTTCGAGATCGATGCGAAGCGCAGGCAATTGTTGTTGGGCTCGCTGGCCGCAGGGGCAGGCCTGATAGTGCCGTGGGACTTCGCGCGCGCGCAGGGCTCGGCAAGCGATGAGGTATTGAACATTGCGTACATCTCCGATGTGCCAACCTGGGACCCGACGGCAATCACGGTGCCGCAGGCGCAATCCATCTATGAGACCGTCTTCGATTCCCCGTTGCGCTACTCGCCCAATCTGAAACTGGAAGCGCGCCAGATCACGGCGTGGAAGTGGCAGGACAAGACCGACCAGCGGCTCGAAGTCACCTTGCGTGACGACATCCTGTTCCACGACGGCTCGAAACTCACGACCGTCGACCTGAAATACAGTCTTCACGATCGACCCTCCGCTGACAAGAAGCTGGCGGTCGGCGGCATGTTCCAGACGCTGAAGGACGTCGAGATCATTTCGCCTACGCGCGCTGTGCTGGTGTATGCCAAACCGACGCCGGCCGCGCCGATCTATCTCGCGTTCCTGGCGGGTTACATCGTGCCGAAGGCGTACATGGAGAAAGTCGGCACCGACGGCTTCCTGGCGAAGCCGATCGGCGCCGGACCCTACAAGCTGGTCGACTATCAGCGCGGTTCGCGCATCGTGCTCGAAGCCTTCGATAAATACTGGGGCGGTGTTCCGGCCATCAAGAACGTCACGTTCCAGATCACGACGGAACCGTCGGCGCGGGTAGCCGCAGTCGAGTCCGGCCGCGCGGGCGTGGCTGTGCAGATTCCATTGCGCGAGGCGCAGCGCCTGGCGAAGACGCCGGGCATCACGACGAAGATCTATCCGTACAGCGAGATCTACATGCTGCGCATGCCGAACTACGTCAAGCCGTTCGATGACGAAAACGTGCGCGCAGCCATGCATTACTCAATCGATACCGCCGCGCTGTCCAAAGCGTTCTACGGCGGCGCAGCCGTGCCGTTGTCAGTCACGGCCACGCCCGGTTCGCCGGCGGACGTGCCCGGTTTCAAGATCGGCTTTGATCCGCAACGCGCAATCGCGGCGCTCGCGAAGTCGGGGTACGGCCCGAACAAACCGGTGAAGGTGCCGTTCCTCACGACCAACGGCACGTTCCCGAGCGACTACGACATGGCGCGCGCGATCGCCGGTATGTGGCAACGCGTGGGCATCCAGGCCGACCTCACGCAAACCACCATGGCGAAGGTTATTGGCGAGATCCAGGCGACCAAGATGAGCGGCGTGCTGCTCTATAGCTGGGCCAATTCGACCGGCGACCCCGAGAACTACACGGGCCGCATTCTCGATCCGCGCCTGCGGTTTTCTGCGTGGAAAGATGACGCGCTGGCGCCACGCGTCGAAGCGCTAATGACCGAGGTCGATGAAGAAAAGCGCATGGCGGGGTATCGCGCGCTGAGTCAGGAGGCGTCGGAGAAATCGTGGGTCGTGCCCTTGCTGCAGGCGGTGACCACGATTGCGTATCGATCGAATATTGATGTGAAGACTTTCGATAGCGGCTATATCCTGCCGGTGGAATACAAGCGCAAGTAATGTGCGGTCTCTCGATTTGAGTCCCCTTAAACAAGGAGCATGCGATGCAGATTGAAGATTCCGTCGCCTTCGTGTCAGGCGCCAATCGTGGCGTGGGCGCGCGCTTTGTCACGAGCCTGCTCGAAGGCGGCGCGCGCAAGGTGTACGCCGCCGCGCGCGATTGCAGCGCCGTTTCAAAGGGCGACTCGCGGATCGTCCCGATCACGCTCGACATCACGGACCCCGCACAGGTGGCTCAAGCCGCGGCAACCGCAGGCGATGTCACGCTGCTGATCAACAACGCCGGGAGCAACCGGCTCGAGCGAGCCATTCTTCCCCGCGATGACACCGCTGCCCGCGCCGAAATGGAGGTGAACTACTTCGGCACGCTCGGCATGTGCCGCGCGTTCACGCCCGCGTTGATCGCCAATGGCGGCGCGGTCGTGAACATGCTGTCGATTCTCGCGCGCGTCGGGTTACCGATGATGGGCTCGTTGTGTGCGTCGAAGGCGGCGGCGTTGCGCATGACGGAATGCCTGCGTGCCGAACTCGCGGAACATCATGTGCGTGTGCTCGGCGTGCTGCCCGGCGCGATCGATACCGACATGAGCCGCGACTTTCCGCCGCCCAAACTGTCGGTCACCGAAGTGGTCGACGCCGTGTTCGCCGCGCTCGCGAATGGTCCCGACGAGGTGTATGTTGGCGCGATGGCGCAAGGCGTCAGCGCGGGTCTCGCGGCCGATCGCGATGCGGTCCAGAAGCAGTTCGCGGGTTATCTTTGAACATCGACGGAGGAGAGATGATGAGCGGTCAGACAATACAGGTGACAGCGTACGACGGCGGCAAGTTCTCGGCGTATCTCGCGAAGCCGGCGCAAGGGTCGGGTCCTGGGCTCGTGTTGCTGCAGGAGATTTTTGGCATCAACGGGTACATGAAATCGATGGCCGACCGCTATGCCGAGGAAGGCTACGTCGTGCTCGTTCCCGATTTATTCTGGCGCATGAAGCCGGGTGTGGAACTCGGCTACGGCGAAGCAGATTTCAAGGAAGCCCTCGGCTATAACGAAAGGCTCGACGAAGAGAACGCGGTCAACGATATTGCCGCGACCATCGCCGCGATTCGTGCATTGCCCGAGCAGGCTGGCAAGGTCGGCACGATCGGCTATTGCCTGGGCGGCCGTCTTGCGATGCTCGCAGCCGCACGCACCGACGTGGATTGCGCGGTGAGTTACTACGGCGTGGGACTCGATGCCTACCTGAGCAAGATCCCGGCGATTCACTGTCCGATGATCTTCCACTTCGCCGAGAACGACGTGATGACGCCGACGGCATCGCGTGAAAAGATCATCGCGGCGCTGAAGGAAAAACCGTCGATTGAAACCTACGTGTATCCGGGTTGCGATCACGCATTCGCCACGCCCGAGCGCGAACACTTTGACAAGCCCGCAGCCATGATGGCGTACTCGCGGACCATGACGTTGCTGCGTAAAGTGCTCGGTCCCGTGTACGACCTGAACCAGCTTTGGGAGATGCATTGCTACTACGAATTCGGCACGCGTGACGTCAACGCCGTCATGCCGACCATGGTGGCGCAGCCCTACGTCAACCATGTTCCGACGATGACCGGCGGTGTCGGCCATGACCAGCTCAAGCGTTTCTACAAGTACCATTTCGTCGATTCGAATCCTGCCGACACGCGCCTGATTCCAGTGTCACGCACGATTGGCTCGGATCGCGTGGTCGACGAGTTCGTGTTCTGCGCGACGCATGATCGGGAAATCGACTGGTTGTTGCCGGGGCTCAAGCCGACAGGAAAATACTTCGAAGTGCCCATGCTCGCGGTCATCTGTTTTCGCGGCGACAAGCTGTACAACGAGCATATCTATTGGGACCAGGCTTCAGTGCTGGTGCAGATCGGCGCGCTCGATCCCACAGGCTTGCCGGTCGCGGGCATTCAGACGGCCAAGAAAATGGTCGATGAAACCTTGCCGACAAATACGTTGATGCCGAACTGGGCATCGAGTGAAGGCAAGCCGGTTTAATGTGGCAAAGGCGATGGGATCACGCGGTTCCGTCGCCTTTTAAAAGCACAACCCTCAGCGCATGAACAAGCCGCCGTTCACATCCCAGCATGCTCCGTTCGCGAAGTAAGCATTCTCCGCGGCGAGCATGACGGCGACATCGGCGACGTAATCGGCCGAGCCAAGACGTCCGCCTGGAATGCTCGCGATGACCGCGTTCAACTTGTCAGCGGGCACGCTTTCGTGAACGATGGGCAAGTCTATCGGGCCGGGAGAAATGGCGTTGACCGTGACGCCGCGCGAGGCGAGGTCACGCGCGAACACCTTGGTGAGCGTAATGACGCCACCCTTAGATGCCGCGTAGTGCGCACCCGTTGCCGAGCCGCCATTCTGCCCCGCGAGCGATGCAATATTAACGATGCGCCCGGCGCCTGCATCGGCGAAATGCTGGCCGAAAACCTGGCAGCCGAACAACACGCTGCGCAGATTCACATGGATGACCTGATCGAATTGCTCCGCCGTGATTTCCATCACCGGCACGACCTTCGACGCGCCCGCGTTGTTGACCAAAACATCGATGCGTTGCCACTTGTTGAGGATCGCATCGCGCGCGGCGGTGAAATCATCCTTCGATGTCACGTCGAGATTCAATGCAAACGCCGTCGAGCGATCGGCGCTGAGTTCGCTTGCCAGTTCCTGCGCGGCGTTGAGCGCAATGTCACCGATCGCCACGCGATATCCCGCAGCGTGAAAGCGCCGCGCAATCACTGCGCCGAGACCTCGCGCCGCACCAGTCACTAGCACTACCCTGTCCGTCATGCCGTCTCCGATGATTGAGCGAACGCTCCTTCAAAACAAGCTTCAAAGCACGTAGCGATAGCGCAAACGAGTTCGTCCGCGCCCTTGCGTCCGACGATCTGCAAACCGGCTCGCAGAGGCGAACCTGCAATCGGCAAGGGCAGGCTAAGCGCCGGATGACCGCTGAGATTAAACGGCCGGATCAACGACGACATCGCGATCACCGACGTACCGTTCCTCGCCGCCTCAAGCGTGATCGGTAGCGCCGGCAGTGTCGGCAGCACGATGACATCGACGCTTTGCAATGCATGATCGACCTCGGCGGTAAAGCGTGCGCGTACCGATTCCGCGACGGCAAGATCAGCCGCTGTTGTCTTCGACGCCACCCGCAGGCGTGCATCCAGATCCGCACCGAGCTTGCCCGTCTCGAGCAGATGCCCGAACGCGGCCCACGTCTCGGCGTTGATCACGGTCAGGCCCGCGTCGAACGCGGCGCGCAAGTTAAGTAACTCGATGCTCTGCGATGCGAAGCCCGCAAGCGAGGGCGCATTCGTCACGGCGTCGCTGATCTCGCGGCTTGCATCGGCTGACACCACGCCGATCCTGAGCGAAGACGGCAACGTATTCGCCACGCCTTCATCGAAGCCAGGTGTGATGGCAGCCATCACATCGATCAGCGTCTGCATGTCGCGTGCGAACGGTCCAACGCAATCGAGCGTGCTCCGTGCCGGCGCAACGCCGCGTCGCGATACGCGACCGAACGTCGGCTTCATACCGATCACGCCGCAGCAAGCAGCAGGACCGCGCACCGAGCCGCCGGTGTCGGTGCCGAGCGCCGCGTTCGACAGATGCAGCCCGACCGCCGCCGCTGACCCGCTCGACGAGCCGCCAGGAATACGCGTTTCGTCCTGCGGATTCTCGGGCGTGCCGGTGTAGTCGTTGATCCCGGTCATGCCGAACGCCAGCTCGTGCATGTTGGTCTTGCCGACCACGCGCCATCCTTGCGCGAGCAGACGGTCCACCACCTCAGCATGACTTTGCGCGGGCGGTGCGTCCAGCAGCGCGCGGCTTGCCGCCGTAGTCGGATAACCCGCAACGTCGATCGTGTCCTTGAGCGCAATGCTCGGGCCGTCGGCGTCGCCAAGCGTAAATTCACTGATGAATTCGTTCATGACCTAAGATTGCCTGAAGGCGCCGAAGAGGGATGAACCTGCCAGGGCGCATTGAACAGGCGCTGCGTACGGAAATGCCTGATGAGCCAGCGCTCGCCATCGGCGGCCGGCACGAAATCCACTTCAAGTTTCGCCGATACCAGCTCGGCCCCGCCTTCCACATAGCCCGATGCCTGCAACATGATCCAGCGCCCTGTGGCATGCATCGCGGCGGCATCGACATCGATCGTCTCCGATGTCATGAAGTGCGTGTTCACAGTGAAATGCGGCGTGGGCGGCAGATAGCGCGCAAGCATCGCGACGATCGCTTTTCGGCCGGTGAGTGCGCCGAACTTCGCTGCGTACTCCGGGCCGATGCCTTGCCATATGGCATCGTCGCTGAACAGCTCGGCGAGCGTCTCGGACGGTTGGCCACCCGATGGAACGTCGCAGAGCGCCATGTATCGCATCATGGTCCGGCGTACCGCCCGCTCGGCTTCGAGCACGGCGAGCCGCGCTGTTAGAGCGGCGAGCGTCTCGTTTATCAGCTCGTTCGACGGTTCGTTCATGTCGGGTTCGGCACGGTCAGTGCCCGGCCTATGCGGGCTTCGATCTTGCCGTAGCGCCACAGGTTGTATTCGCCCACGGGGGTGGTTCGGTACAGGTTGCAGACGGCGGCGGCAGTGTCGAAGCTGTCGACATCGGCCATGATGTAGAAGGTCCACGGCGCACCGTCAGCCTGACCCACAACCACGCGGTCGTCGTCCATGATGCCAAGGACCTTGACGCCTTCCATAGCCTCGATGCTCTTCAGCATCACGCCATACGCTTGCCAGACCGTGCCGATCTGCTCGCGCGGAAGGTCGAAGAAATTCTGCGTCACGCCGCAGCAAAACAGGACGCGCAGAGGCAACGATACGGTGTCCACCATGGTGGATCTCTCCTGAAATTTTTATCGGACCGCCAGTGTAGCGAGCGCGGTCAGCGCCCGAGTGCCTTCGCTGTCGTGCCCGCAATGCCGAAGTCGGTGTTCGGTATGTCCTTGATCATCACGCGGATCGCTGCCAGCGGCGCGTCCAGTGTTTCGGCACATGTGCGGCTTAACGCGGCGATCAATGCCACCTTCTGCTGCTCCGTGCGCCCCGCAATCAGAATGGCGAGGATCACGGGCAGCGACGGTGAGGCACCGTCCGCCGCTGTCTTGCCGCCTATGCCGAAGTTCGTGCTGGGCAACTCGTTGATCAGCAGGCGAACCGATTCAGCCGGCGCGCCGATGGAGTCGACGGTCGCGGTCGTCAGCGCAGCGATCAACCCAGCCTTGACGGCCGGCGTGTGACCTTCGGGAAGAAATACTTCGAGCGTTGGCATGGTGAGTTAGAGCAGGAAACCGATCGCGTTGAGCGCGTCGGTGGAATCGATCAGCCTCACGACTTTCTGCACGATGCGCGGCTCACCGTCGGACAGATCGATGCGATGCTCCACGTCGGCCGCGAACAGCGTACTGACGCCGCGCTTGTACGCGACGATCACTTGCGCGCTGCGTACGTCGACCGTGTCGGCCGAGTCACTTGACATCGTGAAGCGCGATACGGTGCGTACCGTGCGTGCTGCATCTGTGACGCTCGGTGAGTAGCCAGAACTCAGCCGCTGCACGCGCAACGTGCGCATCGCGTCATCGTCGTAGGCGTAGTTCAGCGTTGCGGCAAAGTCGGTCGCAAGCGGATCGATGGGCACCACGTAGAACCCCTTGGGTGACCAGAGCTCAAGCCACGCACGATAATCCTTTCGGTCCAGAATCTCGGCTTCACGCCAGATGAATTGCACGGCTTTCGCGAACACGGGCTGCGTGAGAAGGGCGTTGGTATCGTCCATGTTATTGCTGCTCCATCATCTCGCGCCATTTCGCGTAGGCGGCGCGCATGCCGGTTTCGTCGGTGGCGTGGGCCGTTTTCTCGCCGTTCGCCGCCGTGGTTTCGCGGTTCAATCCGCGATTGACGAGGATCGGTACGTCGGGCCCCGCATGCGAGCCGCGCTGCACACGCTCCCACGCTTCGGCGTCGTCGGGGCTGCCAAAACCGAATGGACCCTGGAAATGTTCATGCACGCGCAAGCGGGCGCGGTTGGCTTCCTCGGGACCGCCGTCCATGCCGAGCGCCACATGACGGATCTCGGTTTCCTCGACGGAAATGGGTCGCAGCACGCGGAAAAATGCCATCGACAACGCCAGGTTCGGGAACAGGTTCAGGTTGAAGCCGACGCCCATCAGCGAGCGAACGATTCGCCTCACCTGATCCGGCGGATAGTCCTTGGCCAAAGACTCTGCCAGGGCTTCGTAACGCGCCGGAATCGGGGCACCGTTGTCTTCGTCCAGGTCAACAATCTCAGGGACCAGAACGGCAAGGCTATGGCCGTTGCCCAACGAGCGGCAAAACGCTTTGTCGCTGGTCATGAAGCTGGTGATGGCGGCAGCGGTTTCGTCGTCGATGGTCTTCATCCACGACTTGTGGACAACGGGGAAGTGATACAGGTCGGTCGTGTTTTCGAGCTGGATCTTCCAGTTGCCCTTGAACTTGAACTTGTGTTCGCCGTTCGCCTTGACCGGAAATCCCGCGCCCTGTTTCATGAACAAGTCGATCCACGGTTTCGCTCCGCCGAGAAAATCCTCCAGCGGTTCAATCGACTGATCGAAGCTCGCGAAAATCAGGCCCTGGTAGATACCGACGCGCAGGCTCCTCAGCGGCAGCTCGGTCTTATCGACAATACCCTCGTAACCATCGCCATACGGCAGCGCGCGCAGTGCGCCGTCGAGTCCGTACGTCCAGCTGTGATACGGGCAGGTGAAGCCGCGCGCGTTGCCTTTGTGCTGCTCGCAGACAGTCGCGCCGCGATGGCGGCAACGGTTCTCGAGCACATTGATTTCGCCGGTCTTGTCACGGACCACGATCACCGGTTGGCGCCCGATCGTCGTCGTCCGAAAGTCGCCCTGTTTCGGCAGTTCGCTTTCATGTGCGACCCAGACCCACGTCTTGTAGAAGATGCGTTCGAGTTCCGCTTCGAAGATCGCCGGATCGTTGTAAAGCGACGGCGAAACGCGGTCAGCTTCCGCGCGTTTGTAGAGCGCGCTCGTGTCGATGGCCTGATAGGCCGTTGGGGGGAAATCGCTCATCGATGACCTGAGTAAAGTGGGGAGGGCAGTGCCGCTAGTTATGGATTGAAGTGTCGGCCGCCGGTGTCCATAGGTCAAATTCATCTAAAATCGGTAGGTTCATCAATCTGGCAAATATCATGACCTCCATCGATCATGTCGA
Organism: Burkholderia sp. S171; assembly: GCF_009766085.1. Taxonomy (GTDB): domain Bacteria; phylum Pseudomonadota; class Gammaproteobacteria; order Burkholderiales; family Burkholderiaceae; genus Caballeronia. Next base: position 170,481 of record NZ_LMUF01000039.1, read on the forward strand.
CCTGAACCTGCTGCGCGTCTTCAACGCGATCATTGAAGAGCGCAGCTTGACGCGGGCGGGGCAGCGGCTGGCGTTGTCGCAGCCGGCGGTCAGCTATTCGCTCGGCCGCCTGCGTACGCTTTTCGATGACCCGCTTTTTATCCGCACGCGTGTCGGCATGCAGCCGACGCCCATCGCGCTCGAACTGGCCGCTATCGTGGCGCGGGCGCTGGATACGGTGCGCGAAGCACTGCGTTATGCGGAACGGTTCGATCCGGCCATCAGTACGCGGACCTTCAGATTGTCGTTATCGGATGCGGGGGAATTGGCGTATCTGCCGCCGATCTGCGCGGCATTGCAGCGGCTTGCGCCGCGCGTGAAGCTGCGGATCGAGCCGACGCCCGTGCAGGAGATTGAAGAAGCGCTGAGAGTAAGCCGGCTCGATTTCGCGATCGGCAATTTGCCGGAACTCACGGCGCGAACGCGCCATCGGCTTTTATTCGATGAGACTTATGTCTGCATGACGCGTAAGCGCCCCGGCTTGCCGCGCGGCGCGCAAATCGATCTGGCCGCGTTCACCCAAGCGCCGCACGTGCAGGTCTTGTCGGTCGAGCACAGCCATCACGCACTGGAAGATGCGTTCCGCTCGCAAGGCGTTGGGCGCAATACGCTGCTGGAGTTGCCGCACTTCGTCGCGTTGCCCAGCGTGCTCGGCGTCACGGATTACTACGCGACTCTGCCGCGCCGGCTGGCCCAGATCTTTAACCGCGATGGCCGCTTCCAGATCTACGAACTGCCGGTGCAGTTGCCCGGCGCGACCGTCACGATGCATTGGCACGAAAACTTCGACAACGACGAAGGCAACGTCTGGCTTCGTGAACTGCTGACCGAGCGCGTGCAGACCTTCGATCAGTTTCCGCAGGCGGACGCCTAGAGGTCGAGGACCAGCACGGGAGACCGCGAGCGCGATACGCAGCAGCAAATGACCGCGCCGCTCGCGCGTTCCGATTTGCTCAGGCAATGATCACGATGTTCCGGCTCGCCGCTGACGACATCGACCATGCAGGTGCCGCAGACACCTTCGCCACACGATGTATCGACAAGGATGTCGATGGACGCGAGCGCTGCCACTATCGACGTGCCCTTGTTCACTCGCACCCTGGACCCCGTGCTGGCGATTTCCACGTCGAAGAAATCGAGAGTGGACGCTGCGGCGGTGGTCGTAGCGGGATCGGCGGCGAACCGTTCGAGATGGATTGATTCAGCGGGGACATGTTGTTCTGCCACGTTCACCACGCAATCCATGAACGCGCCAGGGCCGCATGTGTAGACGTGGGCATTGCTTTCGATGCCTACGAGACACGCCGCGACTTCTGCATCCACTCGATCCGGCTCGACGCCACAATGAAGCGCCACGTGATCGGCGAATGGCGGCTGCGAGAGCAACGGGATGAATGCCGCACTGGCCCGGTCGCGAACAAAATAGTGCAGCTTGAACGACGCATTCTGGTGAACCAGGCGATACGCCATGCTGAGTAGCGGCGTAATGCCGATCCCGGCTGCGATCAGGATATGTTCGGTGGCCGTTGCGTCGAGCCGAAACAGATTGCGCGGCGGCCCTATCGTCAGCCGTGTGCCGGCTGCCACGTGGTCGTGCAACGAACGCGATCCTCCACGCGACGCGTTTTCGCGCTTGACCGCGAAAACATGCTGCTCTCTTAGATCCGGGTCACCGCACAACGAATATTGCCGCGTGACGCCGGACGGACTGGTTACGTCGATGTGAGCGCCGGGCTCGTAAGCGTCGAGCGGCGCGCCGTCGACGCGCGAGATGGCATAGGAGCGAATGCCGGGGGCTTCGTCGCGCACAGCATCGACGCAGACGGTAATGACGGAAGAATTCATGGCTTGTTTTGGGGGCTGTTTTTACGATTGAAGCGCGCAACGGCATCAGGGGATTGGGCCGGAGGGCGATGTAATGGAAAATACAGGCAGATCCCAGATAGGCCAAATCGATAATAAATCGATAGTGATATCAGCCAAGCTTATTCTGCATGCGACGGCAGACGTACAAAAGCCGAAGCCCGGAAGAACTCGCGTTCTTCCGGGCTTCGGCTTTTGCACTCTTCGGCGTTACGACGGAGCGGATGTTGATCGAATGACTGATCGCTCCGGGTCGTAGAGCCTTGGAATTAGTTGTGCGAGTAAAGCGACTTTTCGTTGCTCAGATTCACGCGGCTGCCCGATTGCGATTGCGTGTCTTGCACGCCGCCGTACGACGTTGAGTTTGCGTTAGCTTGCGCTTGTTCCGCTGCAACGGTTTGTGCGCTTTGGCCGCGTTGCGATGCCGGTGCGCCGACCGTCGGGTTGTACGACGGTGCCGGGCCGTAACCGCTGCTGGCGAATGCGGGGGCAGCCAAAGCTGCGGAAGCGGCGACCAATACTGCGGCGATAAGATTCTTGTTCATGATGTGCTCCGATTTGCATGAGTGTTAAGGGGCGCAGCGGCTTGTTTTTTCTGCTCACTGCGTCGATGAAATGCAGTGTATACCCTTACTATCGAAGTATTGTATCGATAGCATGCAATTAACTTTTCGGAATCTGCTAATAATGAGATAGAGGTTTTGGGGGCCATCTGGCCTGAGGAATCTAATCGTGCAAGGTCTCGATAATCGCCGCCGTGATTCCCGTCCGCCCGTACGAAGCCCTCTCGACCATCCCTACCGTGCGAACAATTGCGGGCTGCGCAATCGAAATCAAGCGCAGGGAGGGGTCCGTCTGCCATCCCGCCCGATGCAACTGCGGCAGCACCGTCACCCCAACGTTCTTCCTCACCAGCGCCACGATCGTCTCGATGGAGTTCAGCTCCAGATACTCGATCACCTCCAGCCCAAGCGTCGTCAGCGCCTGATCGACGACCACGCCCGTGCGCACGCGCCGGTCGAAACGTAAAAATCCATGCGACGCCAAAATCCGGCGCGGGTCCGTATCGGTGATCTCGTGACTGACGATCAGCATCAGCGGCTCCGTGTAGAGCGGCGTCCATTTGAGCGTCTCAGGCAGGGTCTGGTCGGGACGCGCCACGACCGCCGCAATGTCGACCTCTCCCTGCTCCACCATGACTGTCAGCTCGTCCGAACGGGCGGACAGGAGTCTGACGTCCAATCCGGGGTGAGCCGTCTTTAGGCGGGCGACGCCCAGTGAGAGCGCTTGAATGACTGATACCACGGCGCCAATCGCCACCGGCCCTTGCATCGATCCGGCCGGCGTAGCCTCAAGTTCGTCGAGCAGATCCAGTATCTGCTCAACCTTCGGCCGGATCTCATGCCCCTGTCGGCTCAGCGTAATCTGCCTCGCACTGCGGTCAAAAAGCTGCCTGCCAAGCGCTTGCTCCAGCCCACGCATCTGCAAGCTGACTGCGGCCTGGGTGAGCGCGACTTTGTCTGCCGCGGCCGCGAACGATCCCGTCCGCGCCACTGCCCGGAACGTCTTCAGCATTCGAATTGTCGGCATAAATTAGTGACATGAGTCATTCAAGGAAAAGTTAAGCATCAAAAAGAAAGTTTAATATTTCCTGATGCATTTAGGCCGACATAATTACTTCATTGAAAGTTTTGGCGACGGGCGACCGCCGGGTGGTAGACACCGACGCCGACACAGACTTAAAGGCACCGGCTAGCCGCCTGTTTTTCCCCGCAGCGGAGTATTGAATTTGTCGACGTTAAGCAAGCTGCCTCTGAACAAACCTGATCTCCCCGATCAGGCCAGTCCGCCTGCCAGGCATCCCGTCCTCGAAGTCAGCGGTTTCTCGCTGAAATTCTCGCGCGCCGCGCATGTTCCAAATCTCGTCGAGGACGTCTCGTTCTCCGTGAATGCGGGCGAAACGCTGTGCATCGTCGGGGAATCGGGGTGCGGCAAAAGCGTGACGTCGCTGGCGTTGATGGGTTTGCTGCCCAGCCCGCCGGCCAATATCGTCGCGGGGAAGGCGATCTTCGACGGCCGCGATCTCTTCACGCTGAGCGAACGCGAACTCGCCGATATCCGCGGCAACCGGATGTCGATGATCTTCCAGGAGCCGATGACCTCGCTCAATCCCGCGTTCACCGTCGGGCATCAGATTGCGGAATGCGTGCAGCGGCATCGCGGTTTGAGCAGTGCGGCGGCGCGCAAGGAAGCGCTGGATATGCTGCGCCTCGTGCGCATTCCCGCGCCGGCAACACGGCTCGACGCGTATCCGCACGAGCTGTCCGGCGGCATGCGCCAGCGCGTGATGATCGCGATGGCGCTGGCCAATCGCCCGCAGTTGGTGATCGCCGACGAACCCACGACCGCGCTCGATGTCACCATCCAGGCGCAGGTTTTATTGCTGGTGCGCAGCCTGCAAGCCGAAACCGGCACGGCAATGGTGTTGATCACGCACGACCTTGGCGTGGTGGCCGAAGTGGCCGATTACGTCGCGGTGATGTATGCGGGACGAATCGTGGAATATGGCTCGGTGGATGAAATCTTCGATGACCCGCAGCATCCGTACACCATCGGTTTGATGGGCGCGATTCCATCGGTGGGAAAACGCGAAGGCGCGCTCGCCACCATTCGCGGTTCCGTGCCGTCGCCGGAGCAGATGCCTAAAGGTTGCAGGTTTGCGCCACGCTGTCCGTTTGTGGAGGAAAGGTGTACTGATTCCGTTCCACCCGATACGCAACTGGATGGAACGCATCGGGTGGCGTGCTGGGTTGCGCCGGTTGAACTTGCTCTTGGCGGGGCGGCGGCATGAACACGAACGCTCCCATCATGGAAGCGCAGGACCTGACCAAGCACTTTGGCGGGACGCGCAACTTGTTCACGCGGACGCCGACGGTCTACGCGGTGAACGGTGTCTCGTTCTCCGTGCAGAAGGGCGAGACGTTTGCCATTGTCGGGGAATCGGGTTGCGGCAAGTCGACGCTTGGACGCCTGTTGCTGCGTCTTATCGATAGCACTGAAGGCCGCGTGATCTATGAAGGCAAAGACATCACGCATCTGGGCACCGAGCCCATGCGCCGCTTGCGCCGCGAGATGCAGATCATCTTCCAGGATCCGTTCGCTTCGCTGAATCCGGGCATGACGGTGGGGCAGATTATCGGTGAACCGATCGCGTTGCATGGACTAGCGAAAGGCTCTGCGCTTAATGAGCGTGTGGCTGAATTGCTGCGCACGGTTGGACTACAACCCGGTTACGCCGAACGGTATCCGCATGAGTTTTCGGGCGGTCAACGTCAGCGTATTGGCATTGCGCGGGCGCTGGCGGGCGAGCCCAAGCTGATAGTCGGCGATGAACCCGTCTCCGCGCTCGATGTCTCCGTGCAGGCACAGGTAATCAACCTGCTTGAGTCGCTGAAGCAGAAGCTTGGCTTGACGCTGATCATGATCGCGCATGACCTCGCGGTGATTCGCCATATGAGCGATCGCGTGGCGGTGATGTACCTCGGGGAGATCGTGGAAATGGCGGATGTGGACGATCTCTTCGATCAGCCGCTGCATCCTTATACGCAAGCGCTGCTGCAAGCGATCCCGGCAAGCAGCCCACGTCAGCGCCGCAGCAAACCTTCGTTGACCGGCGACCTGCCGAGTCCGACCGCGCCGCCTTCGGGTTGCCGTTTTCATCCACGCTGTCCGCATGCGCGTTCACGTTGCGCCGATGAGCAACCGGTCAGCGAAACATTGGAGAACGGTCATCGGGTCGCATGCCATTTCTGGCGCGAGATTCAGAACGCAGGCGGTGGCGCGCCGCTCGTTTCCATCGTCAGCCCAAAGCTTACCGAGCGGCTCGCTGTGTATCGGCAACGTCAGGCGCTGGTCGACGGCGCTGTGCAAGAACAATCGAATAAACAGTAAACGGGGAAAGTCCAGATGCGAAAGATTTTATTGGCTGCGGCGCTCGCCGCGAGTGTCGGTAGTAGCGGTGCCGCGATGGCTCAGTCGAACTCGACTATCCGGATCGGCTTGCAGGACGATATCGGTACGCTGGACCCGGCGCGCAGCAGTCAGGTGGTTGACCGGATAGTGTTTAGTTCGCTGTGCAATTCGCTGGTGGATATTGGCCCGGATCTGAAGATCGTGCCCATGCTCGCGCTCTCCTGGAGCATGAGCGCCGACAACAAGACGCTCACGTTCAAGCTGCGCCACGGCGTGAAATTCCACGACGATGAACCGTTCAACGCTGCCGCCGTGAAGGCGAATCTCGACCGCGCGCGGTCCATGTCCGCGAGCAATCGCAAGAGCGAGCTGGCATCCATCGATCACGTGGATGTGGTCGACGAATTCACCGTCGCGATCGTGTTGAAAGCGCCTGACGCTGCGCTGCTCGCCACGCTCACCGACCGCGCTGGCATGATGCTCGCGCCGAAGACGCTCGCCGACGACTCCAGCGTTTCCACGCATCCGGTGTGCTCCGGCCCGTACAAATTTGTTGAGCGCGTGCAGAACGACCGCGTGGTGCTGCAGAAATTCGCGGGCTACTGGGACGCCGATAAATATCCGATTCAAAAGGTCATCTTCCAGCCGATTCCCGACAGCACCGTGCGCCTCGCGAACTTGCGCTCAGGATCACTCGACATGCTGGAACGGCTCGCGCCGTCCGACGTTGCATCGGTGAAAAGCGATAAGAATCTCAACTTCATTTCGATGAGCGGCCTGGGCTTCTATGACCTCACGTTCAACGTTTCGAACGGAGCCCGTGCGCCGAAGGCATTCAAGGACAAACGCGTGCGTCAGGCGTTCGAACTCGCCATTGACCGCGATGCAATCAACCAGGTGATCGGCGGTGGGATCTTCTCACCGATCAACCAGGCGATCCCGTCAAACAGCCCGTACTTCGATGCATCGATCAAGACGACCAAACGCGATATCCCGAAGGCGAAAGCGTTGCTCAAGGCCGCGGGCTTCGAGCAGCTTAATGTTGAGCTGACTTTCGGCAATAACACGGTATCGAACCAGATGGCGCAGATGCTGCAAGCCATGCTGTCGGAGGCCGGCATCAACCTGAAGTTGCGTCCGACTGACTACGCTGCCGCGCTGAATGCATCGACGAAAGGCGACTTTGAATTGCTGTATCTCGGCTGGTCGGGCCGCACGGACCCGGATGGCAACTTGCATCAGTTCGTGACCTGCAAGGGCAATCTGAACTACGGGCGTTATTGCAATCCGGATGTCGACAAGCTGCTCGACGATGCCCGCGTAAAAGCGACGGTCGCCGAGCGCAAGCCGATCTACGATGCGGCGCAAAAGATCCTCGTTGATGAAGACCCGATCATCTATCTCTACGCGCAGCCGTGGCCGTATGCGTTGTCGAAGAAAGTGCAGGGCTTCACGCCGTATCCGGACGGGCTGATCCGTCTGCGTGGCGTGAGCATCAAGGGGTAATACGCTCATGCTGCGAATCATCGCCAACCGTGCGCTTGTCGCAATCCCGACACTGATCCTGGTGTCGATGATGATCTTCGGCCTGCAAAAAATGCTACCCGGCGATCCGGTCCTGGCGATGGCCGGTGAAGACCAGAACCCGCAGGTCATAGCAACGTTACGGCTGAAGTATCACCTCGATGAACCCGTGCCGGTGCAATACGCGTTGTGGGTGAAGGACATTCTGCACGGTGATTTGGGCGCGTCGCTCAGGACCGATGTGCCGGTGACCAAGCTTATCGCGCAGAAATTGCCGGTGACGTTGCAACTGGCCGTCATGGCGATGATTTTCGCGATTGGCATCGGCATACCGCTTGGGGTTTTATCGGCGGCGAACAAGGGGAAGGCGCTCGATTACGGCGCGAACATTCTTGCGCTCACGGGCATGTCTATACCGAACTTTTGGCTCGGGATCATCCTGATTTTTATCGTTTCAGTGAAATGGCAGTTGTTGCCGTCATCTGGATACGTATCGCCGACCGAGGACTTCTGGTTGAGCATCAAGACCATGTTGATGCCCGCGTTCGTCTTGGGCGCGGCGCTCGGCGCGCAGTTGATGCGACATACGCGCAGCGCGATGCTGAGCGTTCTTCGCAGCGACTACATTCGGACTGCGCGTGCCAAAGGGCTTTTGCGCGGCACGGTAGTGGTCAAGCACGGCTTTCGCAATGCGTTGATTCCGATCGTCACGGTGCTTGCGCTGTTGTTCGGTGAGTTGCTTGCAGGCGCGGTGCTGACGGAGCAAGTGTTCACCATTCCGGGCTTCGGCAAGCTGGTCGTCGATGCCGTTTTCAACCGCGATTACGCCGTCGTTCAAGGTGTTGTGCTGGTCACGGCGGTGGGATTTATCGTGGTGAATTTGTTCGCCGATGTCTTGTACGTTCTGCTCAACCCGCGGCTGAGGAAAAGCTGATGGCGACTATTCTGGAAGTGGAAACAGCCCCTCTGCCGCGCAAACGCAATCGCGCGTTAGGTCGCTTCATGCGCAATCGTGCCGCTGTGGCGGGCGCGGTAATCGTGCTGCTGGTAATTCTCGTAGCCATCTTCGCGCCGTGGCTCTCGCCCTACGATCCCATTCAAGCGAGCTTCATGACGGTGCGGCAAGCGCCATCGGCTAGCCATTGGTTTGGAACCGATGAACTCGGCCGCGACGTGTTCACGCGCTTGCTGTGGGGCGCACGCGCCTCGTTGCTGGCGGGCGTGGTATCGGTGGGAATTGCGGTGGTCATCGGCGTGCCGCTTGGTTTGCTCGCGGGCTACTTCGGCAAGCTCGTCGATGGCGTGATCTCGCGCTTCACCGACGCGTTGCTGTCCATCCCGTTCCTGATCCTCGCCATCGCGCTCGCCGCGTTCCTCGGACCGAGCCTCACCAACGCGATGATCGCTATCGGCGTCTCGGCCATGCCGCGTTTCGTGCGTCTCACGCGCGGTCAGGCGATCAGCGTCAAAGCCGAAGATTATGTGGAAGGTGCACGCGCTATCGGGCTGGGGCACTTTCGCATTATCGTCCGCTATATTTTCCCGAACGTGCTGCCGCCCATCATCGTGCAAGCGAGTCTCACGGTTGCTATGGCGATCATCGCGGAAGCCAGCCTGTCGTTCCTCGGCCTCGGGCAATTGCCGCCTGCGCCATCGTGGGGATCGATGCTGAACACTGCTAAGGACTTCGTCAGCCAGGCGCCGTGGATGTCGATCTTCCCGGGCATCGCCATCTTCCTGGCCGTGCTCGGCTTCAATCTTCTCGGCGATGGACTGCGAGACGCGCTCGATCCGCGCGAGCTGTAACCTGTGCCCCAACAACTTTCATCATCAATCAAAGAGACGAGTTTCCCATGACCCGCTTCAACTGGCAGAACCCCTATCCCACGCCGCGCTTGCCCGTGTTCGCTCGCAATATCGTTTCCACATCGCATCCCCTTGCCGCGCAAGCCGGCTTGCGCATGTTGTGGAAGGGCGGTAACGCCGTCGATGCCGCTATCGCGGCGGCGGCAGCCATCACGCTGGTCGAGCCTGTGTCGTGCGGCCTTGGTGGCGACGCGTTCGCGCTCGTCTGGGACGGCGCCAAGCTGCATGGTTTGAACGCATCGGGCGTGTCGCCGGCCGCCTGGAACGTCGATTACTTCAAGAGCAAATACGGCGAGCAAAACGGCCTGGCGAACCAGCCGAAACGCGGTTGGGACGCAGTCACCGTGCCCGGCGTGATCGCGGGGTGGGAAGCGCTGCACGCGAAGTTCGGCTCGCTGCCTTTCGGCGACCTGATGGAACCGGCTATCGAAATTGCCGAGCGTGGTCACGCGGTGGCGAGCATCGTTGCGTATAAATGGGCGGCGGCTATTCCGGAATTGAAAGACCAGCCCGGTTTCGCCGATACCTTCATGCCGCGTGGCCGCGCGCCGGAGATCAGCGAGTTGATGCGTTATCCCGGTCACGCAAAGACCTTGCGCGCGCTCGCCGAACACGGACCGCGTGCGTACTACGAAGGCGAGATTGCCGAGAAGATCGCGGCGTTCTCGAAGCAGGGCGGCGGCGCGATGACCGCAGCCGATCTGCGCAATTACAAGGCCGACTGGGTCGAGCCGATCTCGAAGGATTATCGCGGGCATACAGTCCATGAGATTCCGCCGAACGGGCAGGGCATTGCTGCGCTGATCGCGCTCGGCATTCTCGATAAATTCGATGTGAAGTCGCTGACCGTCGACAAGATCGAGTCGCAGCATTTGCAGATTGAAGCGATGAAACTCGCGTTCGCCGATGTCTATCAGTACGTCGCCGATCCGCGTTCCATGGACGTCACGCCCGAACAGATGTTGGACGACGCGTATCTCACCGAGCGCGCCAAGCTCATCGATCCGAACAAGGCGAAGCACTTCGATTTCGGCATGCCGCCAGCGGGCGGGACGATCTATATGTCGGTGGCGGACGAGCGCGGCATGATGGTGAGTTTCATCCAGTCGAACTACATGGGCTTTGGTTCGGGCGTGGTCGTGCCAGATACAGGTATCGCGATGCAGAACCGTGGCTTTGGTTTTTCGATGGACCCGAAATCCGCGAACGTGGTGGAAGGTGGCAAGCGTCCGTTCCACACCATCATCCCGGCGTTCCTTACGCAGGACGTGAATGGCACGCAGGAAGCGGTGATGAGCTTTGGCGTAATGGGCGGCGACATGCAGCCGCAAGGCCATCTGCAATCCATCGTGCGTCTGCTTGATTATGGACAACAACCGCAAGCTGCCTGCGATGCACCCCGCTGGAAGGTGAATCGCGATTTCACCGTCGATGTGGAATCGACACTCGATCGTGAAACGGTCAAGGCGCTGCAAGCGATGGGACACACGATCAAATCGGTTGATGATCCTTATATGGATTTTGGGTCGGGGCAGTACATCTGGAAGCTGGATCGGAACGATCCGGAGCGTGGGTATGTCGCGGCGAGTGATAGCCGCCGGGATGGGCTGGCGGCGGGGTTTTAAAAGGAGATACGTCCAGTTACTTTTATCGTAGTCCGGTAGCACTTGTATCTGACTCTTCTCCCTACACTCAATTACGTAAACAACACGTTTGCACACCATGTGCACGGAGAGACGCAATGAACAAGAAGATCCTGGGTGCGGTACTGGGCTTGAGCGTATTGATGGTGTCGGCGGCAGCGTCCGCTCATGTGGATGTCGCCGTGGGGATAGGCGTACCGGGTTATTACGCGCCAGCGCCGGTGTATGTTGCGCCGCCTGTTGCCGTGGGTTATGGCTATGGCGGCTACGGTGGTTATCGCGACGAAGGATGGCGCGAACGCGAATGGCGTCACCGCGAATGGCGCCATGAACAATGGCGCGAGAATCATTGGCGTGAACGTCGTGGCTACGGCTATTGAGTATTGACGACGGACTGTTCAAGAGAAAGAAGGGCTGCCCCAGCGTTAGTTGGAGCAGCCCTTCTTTTTGTTGGCCGATGAACGCAGGTTTCGTTACGAAGCCGATGCCAGCGCATACCGCCTGCAATGTTCAAGATACCCGGCTTCGTGACTGCTCACCAACTCCACGATACTTTTCCATAGCCACGACGGCGCATCGAGCGACTTCGACTTAGCCCGTCGCAACTCCGATAACCACGCGCGCCGTTGCGCCGCATCCATCTGCCGCGCGTGCGCCTTGCCAACGACCATGGCCAGGAAGCGCGCGGCCTTCATCGCTTCATCCTGCGTCAATTGCTCGACCGTCAGCTTCATGTCCTGCGGCAACAGTTCTCGAATCACCACCGACCGGTCGTTCAAGCGCGCCGAGCGCATTCGTTCTCCCAGCCACGGCGTCAAATGCCGCGCGCCTTCCACGATGCGTTCAGCGTTATCGCGCGGCATGCGCTTCGTCGCGCCCGCATCCGTATAACGCGGTGCAGCGGCCTTCGCGCCTTCCTTGATATCGATCAGGCAAAGATCGTCGCCTTCAATCGCACCACCGTCGATGTCCAGCAACACCGCATACCGCAACCGTCCAAGCGAGCTGCAGCCCTTCACCCAATACGCGGCATCGATCACGGTGACGTTTTCTTCGTCGGCGTTCTTGCGCAAGGCGGTCGCGATATCGGCAATCTCGCGCTGCTGGAACAACGCTTTTATCTCTGTGCGCTCGGTCTTGTCGAGCGGCCAGAAACGCTTGCCTAGGGGAATGCTCGGTTCAATGTCTTCAATGCGTTCGATCGCCAGTTGTTGCCACGTGCGGCGCACCGCTTCCTTCATCATGACCCGTACTTCTTCGGGTTTCGTGTCCTTGGCGGAGCGATGGCTTGAACGATCGAAGGCGTGTTCGTAGCCTTGAGCGAGCGCTTCCATCATGCGTGCCGTCGTCACGCCGGGCAGGTCGGAGCCGCGCGCAGCCGTGGCCAGCGATAACCCCAGCCGGATGATGTCGTGCGCCGGATTCCCGATCACGGTTTGATCGAGGTCGCGAATTTGAATCTCCACGCGGCCGTCGGCATTCGCGATGGGCCCAAGATTGCCCGTGTGGCAGTCTCCGCAGATCCAGATAGCCGGTCCTTCGGGGAGCGAATGACCTTCGATGCCATCGAGCCATTCATAGAACTTGGTCGTGCTACCGCGCACGTAGGCATGCGCGGATTCGGCCATTTTCATGTTGCGGCGCTCAAAGAGCAGCGCCTGACGATCGTTGGGGCTGGGAAGCTTGAATTTCTTTTTCTTGGGCATGAGATCGTCCTGTGGTGCTTGACTGGAGCAAGCCGCATGCCGTTGTGTTGTAATGAAAATGAAGGTGTTCGGCGGTGGATGCTTGTCGCTGACCTTGATAGTGCCGCAAAGCCATCGCGCATTGTGAACGTCTGGCCCGGCGGCATGATTTTTGATCCGTTACGGTATCGGCCTGCACTTTCCAAGGAGACACAATGACGCTACCCACCTTTTCCATGGTTGATACCGCACCCACGCCGGTCGGTCCTTTTTCTCACGCGGCCGAAGCGGATGGCTGGGTGTTCCTCACCGGCCAAATGCCGACCGATCCCACCGATGACACCGCACCCTTGCCAGAAGGCGTGGAAGCCCAGACGCGTCGCGTGATGGATAACCTGATTCTTGTGCTGGAAGGGATCGGGTTATCGCTGGATAACGTGGTCAGCGCGCGGATTTTCCTGACGGAATTCAAACGCGATTACGCCGCGATGAACGACGTTTATAAAGGCTACTTTCTGCCTAAGCCATTGCCGGCGCGTACTTGTATTGGCGTGACGGGGTTGGCGCGCGATGCGCTTGTTGAGATTGATTTCGTCGCCAAGCGGTGAGTTGATCTACGGGCGCTTAGGTTATGCCGACTCGTCCACGTACCGGAAAGTCAGATTGATCCGTTCGCCGCGCGCTTCCGGTTCCTTCGGCACTCTATGCGCCCAGTCCAGTTGCGTGCGCCCGCGCATGATTAGCAAGCTGCCGTGCGAGAGTTGCAGCGTATGCGTCTGCCGCGTCTTGGTATGGCGAAAGTCGAAGGTCCGCGTCGTGCCCAGACTTACTGACGCAATGACCGGTTGTGCCCCGAGTTCACGCTCTTTATCGGCATGCCAGCCCATGCTGTCCATGCCCGTGCGGTAGCGGTTGATCAGCACGCTGTTGAATGCAGTTTGAGCGGCGGCTTCGGCTTTTGTTTTCAACATGAGAACCGTCGGTGTCCACGGTTTCGGAATGTTGCGAATGCCGGAGTACACGTACACCGCGCCGGGGTCGCCCTGCCACGCGGTCAAGCGCGGGAAGGGGATCTTGCCGGCGGGCGTGTTCATCGAATCCTGCTGCCAGGTGATTTCATCGAGCAAAGCGGCTAGCGTGTCCGACGCCGTCGGCGCGTCCAGCCAGTCAGGCAGCCAGTCGATGTCAGGCTTGGGGATGTCGTCGAAGAGGTCGAACATGGCGGTGATTTTCGCCTTCGGGCTTTCTGCGAGGTCAGTGTCAGTGACAATAACTTAGCAGATTCTCTTTCCCGAAACTTGCTCACCTGTTTTTATAAGCCGCCACGTTGTATGGCGGCTTGCCCTCTCAACGAGCCAGCTTCGTCACCGTCACCCGCTTCTTCAGCACGCGTGCTTGCAGCACGATGACCAGCAACAAGAACACGCCGCGTATCACCGATTGCCAATACGCCGACAGGCTGATAAAGCCCAGTCCATTCTCGAAGTTAAGCAGGTTAAAGACCAGACCAAGTAACGCGACGCCGGCAATCGTCATCGCGATTGAACCTTGTCCGCCGGTCAACAACGTTCCACCCAGCACCACCGCCGATATCGCGAACAACTCCCAGCCCACGCCTTCGTTCGGTTGCCCGGCGCCGAATTGGGCCGCCAATATCGCGCCCGCTATGCCGGCCAGCAAACCGCTCAACGCATAGACTGCGACCAGGGTCCGGTCCACGTTCAAGCCCATCAAACGCGAGGCTTCTTCACTGCCGCCTATCGCCAGCGCGTGTCGCCCGAAGCGCGTACTTCTCAACGCCAGCCAGCCCAACACGGCCGCCACCGCCGCCACGATTCCCGGGATCGGCAGACCCCATACATCCCCTTGGCCAAAGTTGGCGAAACTGGACGTGGCCGCAATCGATACAGCATCGTTATGTCCCAGCAGCAACGCCAATCCATGCGCCCCCAGGCTCGTCGCCAACGTGACGATAAACGGCAGTATCCGCATATGCGTGATCACCAGGCCGTTCAATACGCCGATAGCGAGCCCCGCGCCCGCCCCCGCGAGCACAGCGACCACACCGCCATACGGGCTCGCCAACGCGGCCACCACGCTGGCCAGCGCCGCCACCGTTCCCACGGACAAATCGATGCCGCCCGTGATGATCACAAACGCCATGCCCACCGATATCAACGCGAACATCGAGTTGTATCGCCAGAATGAATTGATGTTGTAGGCCGATGCAAAGTGGTCGTATCGAAGCACGCCGAGCAGGAGTAACGCCGCTAACGCCAACAGAATGGGAAGGTTCTTTTTCATGTCGATATCGCCCTATCGCTGACGCCGCTGGACATACACCGCGGCAATGATGATGCCGGCTTTGACCACGAGCGCGGCGGCGTCGGGAATGCCATGGGCGAGCAGCGTGTATCGCAGCAGCTGGATGATCAGCGCGCCAATCAGCGTGCCCACTATGTAAGCCCTGCCGCCCGTCAACGCCGTGCCGCCCACGGCCACGGCGGCAATGGCATCGAGCTCGGAGCCCAGGCCGATCACGTTGGCGTCCGACGAGGAATTCACCGAGATCGATATCAACCCTGCGAGCCCCGCCAGTCCCGCGCACAACGTGTACGCGATCATCTTGACGCGCGCCGTCGGAATTCCGCTCAGGTACGCTGCGCGCTCGTTGCCGCCGGTGACGAGCAAGTACTGGCCGAACAAGGTCTTGCGCACGATCCACGCGAACACGGCCACGAGTGCGAGCATCAGGAACACTTGCGCCGGCACGCCCGCCACGCGGCCCAGCGCGATCCACTGGAACGCGGGGTTATCGAACGCTTGCAGGCTGCCATCGGTGAACACCTGCGCAATGCCGCGCCCCGCGATGAACAGCACCAGCGTCGCGACAATCGGCTGCACAGAGAGCCTGGTGACGAGGAAGCCGTTGAACACACCGCAGACGGCGGCGGCCAAAACAGGCAGGACAAACGCTAATGCAATGCCGAACGGCCCGGCCACGTTCATGAAGATCATCGGCGCGAGCGAACCGGCAATCGCCATGGAAGCGCCTACCGATAAATCGATACCGCCCGTCGCCACGACCAGTGTCATCCCGATGCCGACGATCACGATCGTCACCACTTGCGTCAGGTTGACGTTGAAGGTCTGCAACGACCAGAAGTGCTGGGTGAAGAGCAGGTTGAAAACGATCATCGCGAGCAGCACGGCGATCTCACGCTGAATCGTGATTCGATATTTTTTCTTCTGCGCGGCCTGCACAAGCGGCGCGGCAGTTGCCGGTTGAGTTTTCTGATTCATGGCTGACCTTCTTTAGCATCAACGGCTTCCGCCAGCGCGGATTCCTCACCCGATCCATACGCGATCGCATCCATGATCGACGCCTCGCTCATGCGCGCACCGTCGAGTTCGGCGACGGTCTTGCCATCACGGATCACGACAGCACGATCGGCTACCGCGGTGAGTTCTTCCAGCTCGGACGCCGATAGCAACACCGCCAGCCCCGAGTCGCGCAGTTCGCGGATGATCTTGGCGACATCGGCTTTCGCGCCGACATCGATCCCTCGCGTGGGTTCATCGAGTAGCAATAAGCCAGGGTTCGTGGCCAGCCAGCGTGCGAGCAAAACCTTCTGCTGATTGCCGCCCGACAATTCGCGGATCGGTTGATCGGCTGACCGCAGTTTGATCCCGAGCGATTCGATAAACCGGTCCACGATCTCGCGCTGCTTCGCGACATCGACGACACCGCGTTTGGTCAGCGTCCGCAGACACACAAGCGTGAGGTTGTCGCGCACCGACAGTTCCGGCACGATGCCTTCGCCCTTGCGGTCCTCGGTGAGATACGCAATCCCGCGCGCAATGGCGTCTTGCGGCGACTTGAGCGTGACCGGCTTGCCATCGATGGAAAGCGACCCGCGCTCGGTCGGATCCGCACCGAACATCAGCCGCATGGTTTCCGTGCGGCCCGAGCCGAGCAGCCCCGCAAGACCCACGGCTTCGCCTGAGTGGACATCGAGCGATACGTCCGACACCTTCGCGCCCGCACCAAGGTTCGTCGCGCTGATCGCCGTCGAACCGCGTTTGGCGAGGTTCGCTTCCTTGACCGCACTGTCCTCGTGCACGACGGCGGCGAGCGTGCGGCCGAGCATGGTGGTGACGAGTTGCAGCTTGTCGAGCGCGGCCATCGGGCTTTCCGCGACGGTTTGCCCATCGCGCATGACGGTGACGCGGTCACACAGCGCATACAGTTCATCCAGCCGATGCGAGACAAAAATCACCGCGCGGCCGTCGTCCCTTAAACGTCTCACTACGCTGAAGAGCAACTCGACTTCGCGTTCATCGAGCGAGGAGGTGGACTCGTCCATGATGACCATCTTCGCTTCCGACGATACCGCCCGCGCCAACGCCACCATCTGCTGGATAGCCGTCGAAAACTCCCGCACGGGTTTGCTCACATCGATCTGTAATCCGAACGAATCGAGCAATTCCTGCGCGCGCCGATGAATCGTCTTCCAGTCGATCAACCCAAACCGGCGCGGCTCACGGCCAAGAAAAATGTTCTCGGCAATCGAGCGGAACGGCACCAGATTGATCTCTTGGTAGATCGTGCTGATACCGGCTTCGCGCGCCTCTTTCGGGCTTCGGAAATCGGCTTCGAGGCCATCGAAACGAATCGTGCCTGCGGTGCGTCGATACGCGCCCGTCAGGATCTTGATCAGTGTCGATTTACCCGCGCCGTTCTGCCCGATCAGCGCATGCACTTCTCCCGCGGTCACGGACAATCTGGCGTGCCGCAACGCGGCCACACCACCAAAGCTGATGTCGATATCCTGCATCTCGAGCAGGGGTGTTCCAGAATTCGGCGTGTTCATCAAGTGCGTCTCCCTGACGGCTGGTTTCACGCAGTGCCTGCGTTTCAGTCCGCCGGATACAAAAGAAGCGACGGCCCGCAAAAGACCGGGCGCGCCGCTTCGAACACCTTCGTTGCTCAATAGACCAAGCTTCGTAACTTCATGCAACGTTCACTGAACGCGTTCGCTCAATAACCGTACTGCATGCTCTCTTTAACGTTGCTCTTGTCGTAGAAGCGGTCGGAAACTTTCACCCACGGCGGAACGGTTTCACCCTTCGCGAACTTCTGCGCCACGTCGCATGCAAGCGGGCCGAAGAACGGGCTCGACTGCACGCTCGCACCGAGTTCACCGGCAGCAATGGCGTCCATGCCGCCCTTCGTTCCGTCGATAGTCACCAAGGTAATGTCTTTGCCCGGCTGCTTGCCCGCAGCCTTGATCGCCGCAATCGCGCCGAGCGCCATTTCGTCGTTGTGCGCGTACACGGCGGTCACGTCCGGATGCGCCTGAAGCAGCGTTTCCATGACCTGACGGCCCTTGTCGCGCGCGAAGTCACCGCTTTGCGACGCGATGATCTGCATGCCCGGATTCTTCGCGATCACGTCGTCAAAACCCTTCTTGCGATCGTTCGCAGCGGATGCACCGGTCGAGCCTTCCAGTTCGATGATCTTCGCCTTGCCGCCGGTCGATTTAACCAGCCAGTCAGCCGCGCGTTGGCCCTGGTTGATGAAGTCGGAGCCGATGAACGTGATGTAGTCCTTACCCGCTTTCGCCACCGATTGATCCACGTCTCGGTCGACCAGGATCACCGGAATGCCCGCTTTCTTCGCTTGCAAAACGATCGGGGCGAGCGGCTTTTCTTCACGCGGCGGGAACACGATCAAATCGACGTGCTGCGCGATCATGCTCTGGATGTCAGCGACTTGTTTTGATGCCGAGCTGTTCGCGTCGGTCATCACCATCTGCCAGCCGCACTTCGCCGCGACGTCCTTGAAGCTCTTGGTTTCGGCGAGACGCCACGGGTTGTTGCTTTCCGTCTGAGCGAAGCCGACGCGCAAGGGTTTCTTGTTCGCGAGCTTGGGCAGGGGAGAGTCGTCGGCGTGGGCGATGCTGAAGCCCGCCACCATCGACAATGCGAGCGCGGACGTGGCCAGCACGCGCAACGGGAATTTGCGTTTGTTCAAGTTTTCAAGCGACAGCATGTCTTCCTCCGGTATGGATGGTCCTGCTTTTTTAAATGCTTCGGTCCTGCTGTGTTTTGCGTCCTCCGCGCTTCATCTCAATAAGTCGAGGTGCGATGATTATTCCACTCTATTTTATTATTGGTCAATCGCTAATATTATTAATTGCGGGTTGTTTGACCACGGTGATTACCCTTACCGACGCGCGTTCTACCAGTGGCCCGTCGAGCTTCACCGTGCGCCGGCGCACGGGTGCACCGGCGGCGCGGTTGTGCTCTTCCTGGAGCAGTGTCTCGACCGCCCATCGGCCCAGTTCATAGTTGGGCAGGACGACGGTGGACAGCGGCGGGTGGG
>NZ_LMUF01000039.1:189606-234519 GCF_009766085.1 Burkholderia sp. S171
GGCCGTTGGCGGGTTGGGCTGGCGCATCAGTGAGAGCGTGTGTTCGAAGCCGGAGCCGGAACTCCAGTCGCCCTCGCGGACAAGCTCGGCGGCGAACGGCAAGTCCGCGGTGGAGAGCGCCATCCGATAACCTTTGAGCCGGTCACGCGACGCGTCTTGCCAGGGTTCGCCATTCACATACCCAATTCTTCGATGCCCCGCGTTCAGCAAATAGTCCGTCGCGGTATGGCCTCCGGTGACTTCCGCCGGCACCACCGACGAAAGTTCGGAGTCACTGGTGTAGCAGTTCAGCAAGACCGTTGGGACCTTCGAAAGCGCCGCCGGCAAGGTCACCTTGCGCGTGTAGACCGTCGCGTAAATCACGCCGAGCACGTTGGGGTTTGTCAGCGTGGCGTCGAGCACTTGCTGCTCGATCTCCGCGTTGCCGTGCGTCGAGTAAACGGCAAGCATCCGGCCGTTGGCGAACGCTGTATCGCGTGCTCCGTCTATGTTCACCACCGGATGCGGGCTGGTGGAAATTTCATCGGCCAGATACACGATCAGGTTTTTCTCGTTCGCCGTGATCGCCGCGTCCAGCGGTTCGCGGGACGTCATGCGGTAGCCGAGATCCTGTGCCGCCTTCAGTACTTTGTTGCGCGTAGCATCGGAGAATTTCGCGCCGGTCGCGTTGTTCAGTACGAGCGAGACGGTCGATTGCGAAACGCCGGTCACCTTCGCGATGTCGGTCATCGTCGGACGGCGTTGCGTGGATTTTTTCATTGTTTGAGGCCGCAAAAAGGCGGCGTTGTTGTTGCGCTGAAACGTTCTGCGGATGCCAACGACGGTACCACTAATATTTTCTACCGACAACGCTCACAAACCATCGCCCGTATTACCTTCATCGGCACTGTGATTGGCCTAAGTGTTATTACTAATAATATTGACTACTTCGTGGCGATCATGCGATTCTCGGGGCGCACGCGGGGCTGTCGGATCAATGAAAGCCACGTGTACCGACCGCGCCCTGCTCGCGTGGCGCAATTAATTAAGGAGACGACGATGGCCCGCTACGACGAGCGCGCTCGCGATGCGCTTGCGGTGGATTTCGAACGTGACGGCTGCGTGCTGCTGCCCGGACATTTCGCGCGCGCGACGCTTGAAGCGTGGCGCGCGGCTTTCACACCGCTGTTCCAGCCGCATGAAACCGCGGCGCGCAAGCAGGGCGGCAGCGGCAATCGCGGGCCGGGTCGCTATTACGTCACGTTGCCGTTTGAATGTGAGTTCGCCGATCCGGCCATTTTTTGCGACGACGACGTACTGGGGATCGTCGAGCGAATTGCCGGACCGGACCCCGTGATGTGCCAGCTCGCCACCGATACCCCCGTGCGCGGTTCCAACTTTCAGGACTGGCATCGCGACACCCCGCCTTTGTTCGATAGCGTGCCGGAAACGCCATCGTTCCAGCTGGCGGTGAATTTTCCGCTTATCGATGTGAATGACGAGAACGGATCGCTGGAGACCACGCGCGGGACGCATCGGATATCGCGTGAGGACGCGCTTGCCGGTTTGGCGGAGGGCCGATTCCCGGCGGAACGCGTTCCCATGCAACTCGGCGACGTGATGATCCGCGATGTGCGCGCTTTGCATCGCGGGACACCGAATCTCACCGATACCCCGCGTCCGATGGTCGTGATTGGTTATAGCCGTTCGTGGTATTTCAGGCCGGAAGTGCAGGTGCAAGTGCCGCGCGACGTATTCGCCGCGCTGCCTGCCCGCGCGAAACGGTTGCTGCGTTATAGCCCGCAAGTCGACAAGACGTCGCGGACCTTCGATGAAAGTTATCAGCGGTTTGCATATTGAACACCGATCAACGGGCAAGCGCGGATAAAAGCGCCGCTGCTCAATCCACCCAGCCCACTCAGCCCGCGCCGGCCGCTGACGACGCATTTCGCATCGCGTTGAATGATGCTGCGCTGATCGAGTTGCGCTTTGAGGATCGGCGGGTGTTGCTGGCGCCGCACGTCGGCGGCGCGATCGCGGCGTTCTACGATCTGCCGGATGGCGGCAAAAATAGTGGAGCATTGCACTGGCTGCGCCCTGCATCGGCCGACGCGCTCGCCGCGTGCAATCCGCTCGGCATGGCGAGCTTTCCGTTGCTGCCGTACTGCAACCGTCTGCGCGACGCGCGGTTTGCTTTCGACGGCCGCGAGGTCGATCTTTCCGCCGATGGCAACCCATTCGATCATGCGCTGCACGGGCACGCGTGGCGGCGGCCATGGCGCGTGGGTTTGGTGTCGTCGAATGTGGTGGAATTGCATCTGAACCACGAACCCGGCAGCGAACCGGCGCATCACTGGCCGTATCGATACGAAGCCACACAGCGTTTCGAACTCGATAATTCAGGCCTGTTCGTGACCATGTCGATACGCAATCTCGCCGATCAGCCTATGCCGTTCGGCATGGGCCATCATCCCTATTACCCTCGCACGCCGGCTACGCGGATCCACACGAACGTCCGCGCGATGTGGCACGCCACTCAGGATCTCCTGCCGACGTTTCTTGGCGCGCATCCGTGCATTGATGCGCTGGCGTCGCCGGAAGGCTTGGCCGCTAATGCTTTCGATCTGGACAACAACTTCGCGGGCTGGTCGAGGTCGGCGACCATCGACTGGCCGGATGAACACCGTAGCGTGACGCTTTGCGCCGACGCGCCGTTCGATCACATGGTCCTCTTCGCGCCCGCCTCGCATCCGGACCTGCTGTGCGTGGAACCTGTCACGAATACGGTGGATTTCCTGAATCTCGATGCGCCGCGAGAGGACATCGGCGGCGGGGTGTTAATGCCCGGAGAAACGATGCAAGCGCGCTTCAGCTGGATGCCGGGCGAGTCCGCTCAACCTGACGCTAAATGGAACGATTCCACTTTCCCGGTATCATCCTGAAATTATCCGCACGCCTGTCTCACTGGGCGCGCGAGCACCTTCAGAATTCTCAAAAATCCAGGAAAGTATCATGACGACGATCGACAGCGCGCCAGGCGAATCGACCCAACCGCGCCGGGTCTTGCTCGTCGATGACAGCGTCGATGCAGCAGAAGCCATGTCGATGCTGCTCGAAACGCTAGGCCACGAAGTTCGTGTGATGCACGACGGCCCGAGCGCGCTTGCCATGGTCGATGACTTCGCGCCCGATGTCGTGATCCTGGACATCGGCTTGCCGGGCATGGATGGCTTTGAAGTCGCGCGGGAGATGCGCACGCGCGCGGTGACTAAAACAGCGTTGCTGATCGCGTTGACGGGTTATGGCGCGGACAGTGACAAGAAGGCAGCTCGCGACGCCGGTTTTGATCATCATCTGGTCAAACCCGTGTCGTTCACCGCGATAGAAACCGTGATCGCCGCGTCGTTTGCAGGCGGCTCGAAGTAAACCTTGGCTCACTCCACCCGCAGCTTCGCCATATACGGCAGATGATCGGACAGCCATGCGGTGTCCTGCGTCGGTGTGATCCATTCAACCGGTTTCATTCCGCGCACAAACATCTTGTCGAGCGCGAGCGCGGGTGAAAACGCCGGATAGGTCCGCCCAGATTCACCGAGCATGGTCGCCACTTCGCTCATCCCCAGTTCGCCGAAGACCCCCACCGAATCATTGCGCCAGTCGTTGAAGTCGCCCGCCAAAACGAGCGGCCCTTCAGGCGCTTCCTTCGAAATCCACAACGCGATCCAGTTCATTTGCCGCAGCCGCGCCGCCCGCGTCAACGCGAGATGCGCGCACAACAACGTCACCGAGCGCCCGGCAAACGTGGCGCGCGCGACCAGCAAGCCACGCCGCTCGAACCGATGCGCCGAGATATCCCACCTTCCACCCAGATCCAGCGGATGCGGCGAAAGAATTGCGTTGCCATGCCGCCACGATGGTTTGAACACGTTCTGCCCGAGCGCAATCTGCAAATCGAGCGATGTGGCGATTTCCGTCGCCTGGCAATGCCAGATGTCATCGACCGGGGCATCGAGCGGATTGCCGAAACTCGCTGCCAGCACCGGTTGCGGCATCCGGCGCGCCATGGCTTCCTGCAGGAAATAAGCATCGGCTTTGGTTGACTGAACCCAGCGCTGCATCGCGCTCCACGCCTGGAGGCCGAGCGGTGAGCGGCCCTTGTGCAGGTTCCAGCTCACGGCCACGAAGTCGGGTGTGTCGCGAACGGAGGGAATGCCGGAAGTGAAATGTTCTGGATTTCGCATGCGATGAATAAGTTAACCGCGAAGTTAACCGCGAGTTGACCGCAAAGATGAACGTCGCGGTGTGGGACGCGGCGGCGTCAAGTAACCGACGCGCGGCGCGCTACTGCGCAGCCGTTGCCAGCGTCGCACGAACCTTGTAGGTGAGCGACGGATTTTTATCGACGATCTGCCACGTCGACCATTCGCCCGGTTTCAATACCAGCCCGGGGTGCGTGGCGCTGACCTGACGCGGTTGGGGCGGCAGCTTGCAACCCGCCACGGTCACCGGCGCGTCATTGCTTTGCAAGGTTTCCTGCGCGTCGATCTGCAACGTGATGTCGTCGCTGTTGGCGTGGACGGGGGAAATGGTGAGGGTGCGCTGCAGGTCGATGTCGCCGGCGGGTTTGTCCGCGCAACCTACGTTGTTTTTTACCACGTGATGATGGGTGTCGGTGCGGGCTTGGCCGACGCTGGTCGTGCCGGTGAAGCTGTCGATCTGCTGACCATCCTGCAAAACCTGCAGCTCCCATTTGACCGGCTGTGGCTGCGTGCCTTGTGCAAGGGCGCTGAAAGGCGCGGCGATTGCGGCGCAGAACAGAAGCGCTGCCATAGGGTGTTTCAACATGTGTGCTTTTCTCCTGATCCCTTATTGCGGCTGGGCCATGGCCCGTTCGATCCGGGTAGCTTGTTTCTGACAACGGTGCGGTGCGCGGGTTCATCGCCGGGTGCTTACAAAAGCCCGAGCAAACGCAAAACCAGCAGCAACGTTGTGCGTTTCATTCAATCCCGCGACGCACGTTTCGCACCCGCTCGCAGCGGCTTTTTCCGCAGCGCAACCTGACGATCATACAAGCGCTTGGGCCCGTCTGCCGAAGCCATCGCATTTTTAAGCGATTAGCAGCAGACGCCCGGGACTGCTCGCTTGCGCGCATCTTTATGGCCGATAAACTGGATTTGCCGATCAACAAAACCGGGGATACGCGATGACCACCGCCGTAGTCAAACAAGAACTCGCCGTGGCGTCGTTCAGCAAGGTCTACGACCTGGACGAAGTCGAAACTGCGTTGAACGACCTGAGCGAAGGGGGCAGCGAGGCGCTGCGCGCGACGTACGAAAAGATGCTGAAAGCGGGCAATCTGCGCTTTTGCGTCAAACCGAACCGGATGCCGTCCATAGACGATCTGGTGGCGGATTTACCCAATTTCCAGGAGCCGCTCAACGACATCCGCAAGCAGATCGCGCTGTGCCTTGAAACCGAGGACAGGCTCGAATTGATGCCCATGCTGCTGCTCGGCGATCCCGGTATTGGTAAGACGCATTTCGCGAAACAGCTGGCGCGCTTGCTCGGCACGTCGAGCCATTATCTCGCGATGAGTTCGCTGACCGCGGGCTGGATCTTGTCGGGCGCGTCGTCGCAATGGCGCAACGCGAAGCCGGGCAAGGTGTTCGACGCGCTGGTGAACGGCAGTTACGCCAATCCGGTGATGACCGTCGATGAAATCGATAAAGCCACCGGCGACGCCCAATACGATCCGCTCGGCGCGTTATACGCGCTGCTGGAACACGATACGGCGCAGAGTTTTATCGATGAATTCGCTGAAATTCCGATCAATGCCGGGAATGTGGTCTGGATCGCGACGGCGAATCAGGCAAACACGATTCCCGAACCGTTGTTGAACCGGATGAACGTCTACGAGATCGCGCCGCCGGATCGCGATGGCGCGCGCCGTATCGCGCAGTCGATTTATCACGAGATCCGTAGCGCGCATGCGTGGGGCGCACGCTTCCCGGAAACACTCGGCGACGCGCCGCTCGACGCGTTGACGCAGGCTTCCCCGCGAGCCATGCGGCGCGCCATGCTCAATGCTTTTGGCAACGCCCGTATTGATAACCGGCATGAAGTGCAGGCCCGGGACATCGAATTAGGCAATGGTGGACGAAAGAAATCGATCGGGTTTTGACGGGGCGTTTTGGAGAAATCTGCAAAAACCCTTCAAAATATGGCATGAAACTGACTTTTTCCGGGCAAAAAGGCCATATTTCCTGATTTGGCCCGGATTATTTCGGAAAATGATGCCTTATGCGGCTCAGTATTGCCAATCGCACAAAAAGCGCAATAAAGCGGGCGGAGCGGTCCTGCAGGCTGGCCTAGAATAGTGAGATGGACAGAATCGAATGTGTGGTGATTGGCGCCGGCGTGGTTGGACTCGCTGTTGCGCGGGCGATGGCCGCGCGCGGCCGCGAGGTGATCGTGCTCGAGGCGGGCGAAGCGGTCGGCACAGGCACGAGTTCGCGCAATAGCGAGGTGATCCACGCCGGGCTGTATTACCCGCGCGGCTCGCTGAAGGCTGACTTGTGCGTGCGCGGCCGGGCGATGCTCTACGAGTATTGCGACGACCATGGCGTCCCGTACAACCGCTGCGGCAAATTACTCGTTGCCACCGCGCGCAACCAGTTGGCGCAACTGACGGCCATTCAGAACAAGGCTGTCGAAAACGGGGTAACGGACCTGGTACGCGTAAGCGGCGCCGAAGCCATGGAGATGGAGCCGCAACTCCAGTGCGTGGAAGCGTTTTTCTCGCCGCAGACCGGCATTATCGATAGCCATCAATTCATGCTCGCGCTGCAAGGCGACGCGGAACGCGACGGCGCGACGGTGGCGTTTCATACGCCGGTCACGGATATCGATGCCCGCGACGGTGCGTTTATCGTGGAAACGGGGGGCGAGGCGCCGATGGCCTTTCAGGCTGGCTGCGTGGTCAACAGCGCGGGGTTATCGGCGAACCGGATCGCGCGCGCGATCCGCGGACTTGACTCTCGCCATGTGCCGCCGCTGTATTTTGCGAAGGGCAATTACTTCACCGTCAGCGGCCGGACGCCGTTCGATCGCCTGATTTACCCGATGCCCAATGAAGCCGGACTCGGCGTGCATCTCACCCTCGATATGGGTGGGCAGGCGAAGTTCGGTCCTGACGTGGAATGGATCCAGAAGATCGATTACGCCGTCGATCCGCAACGCGCCGCGAGTTTTTACGCCGCTATTCGTGCGTATTGGCCGAATCTTCCCGACGATGCACTACAACCCGCTTACGCGGGGATTCGGCCGAAACTTTCCGGGCCGGGGCAGCCGGCGGCCGATTTCCTGATTCAGGGACGGGCGGCGCACGGCATGGCGGGGCTGGTGAACTTGTTCGGAATTGAGTCGCCCGGGTTGACGGCGTCGCTGGCAATTGCGGAGAAGGTCGCGAAAATGCTGGGTTGAGGGCAACGTCCGCTGCGACCTTTCGTCATCGGTTATCTATAAGATTTGGCTTAGTTTGTCGTGCTTCGCGTTGATATGCTTTGGAGATCGTCGTCGACAAGAACGGCGCACACCCCCACTACAATACAACGGAGCACATCTCATGAAGTCATCACGACGCACGTTCCTGATTTCGAGCATTGGCGTGGCATCTGCACTGGCGGTATCGCGTACCGCATTTGCTGACCCCGTCAAACTGGCGGAATCGGATTCAATGGCGCAAAGCCTCGGCTATAAGCTCGATGCCGCAACCGTCGATAAAGCCAAATTCCCGCGCTACGCCGCCGGCCAGGATTGCGGCAATTGCTCGTTCTATCAAGGCAAGGCCACGGACGCTTTTGCCGGCTGCCCGATGTTCGCGGGTAAGCAGGTTGCATCGAAGGGCTGGTGCAACGCTTATAACAAGAAAGCCTGAGCAGCCCGGAACAGACCAGCAACGTAGGCGATGATCATCGAAACGCGCCCCGCCAGACAGGCCGGGCGCGTTTTTTTATCGTCGCTTGAAAACGATCTCAGGGCTCTTTACGCTCGCGAAGGCATCGGAGACCGGGCGCGACACAACCCAGCGCAACCGAAACGTCCCACGGGCGAAGGCGACATGGCGATGGTGAGATCAGGCAGCAGCAAAACGCCGAACAGGCGCGCGGTCGTGGCGGCCGTGATTGGCAACGCGCTCGAAGGGTATGACTTCGTGGTCTCCAGCTTCATGACGGTCGTGATCTCGACGCTGTTCTTCCGCACCCCCAGAGACTATTCTTCGATCCTCCTGACCACCGCGACCTTCGGCGTCGCATCCGGGTCTTGTCCCTGATGTTTTGATGTTTCGATCTCTTGCCGGATGACCCATGAAAGTTGTTAAAAGCCGTGAATTTACTGCCGAGCGCGCGTGGGGCGCACTTGATATCGCCACGATGAACGGCGTCTCATGCCGCTTGCACTGGACGGACGCGCCCTATAAATGGCACGTCAACGACGGCGAGGAAGTCTTCGCGGTCATGCAGGGTCAAGTGCGAATGCGTGTGAGGCGAGACGGCGTGGAGGAAGAAGTCCTGCTCGATGCTGGCGATATCTTTCACGCCCAGATCGGCGATGAACATGTCGCCGAGCCGGTGGGTATCGCGCGAATTTTGGTGATTGAGAAAGAAGGGAGCGTTTGAAATAGGGTCGTGCGCGGATGCTGAGGTTTACCGGCTAGAGAGCGCGCTTGGCTTCTACGCATGCAGGATTTGCGGTGATTTTCAGGCTGGCGAGCGCCGCTTCGACTGACGAAGCGCGTAAAAAAACCGTCCCGCGATACGCCGGAACGGCTCTTTATTCAGCAGACAATATATCCGCGCGGCGCTTTCGCTCCACAATAATCTGCGGTTATAACGCCGCTTTGAGCCGAACTGCGCCGATTCGGGCGGCTTAAACCGTTGCCTTGCGTTCCAGGCCAGCCTTCACCAACAGCTCCGACAACGCTTCCGACATTCCGCCTTCATGCTTGGCGGCATGTTCCTGCAATTGCCTGACGAGATCGCTGTCCAGCTTGCAGGCGAACGGAACGAGTCCTTTTTCCTGATCCAGCCGGCGCTGTTCGCGCTTGTCCAGCTTGGGTTGGCCAGCTTGCGGGCCGAAGCTCGACGCGCTGTTTTGCTTCAGGCCGTTGGCGAGCTTGAGCGCCTTGTTTTTTTCCATATCGAATTTTTTCACGCGAAGCTCCAAAAGCTATAGAGGCACAGGGCCGAGGCGCGTATTGTACGCACCTCCGGGCTTGAGCCAGCTTTGAGCCTTTATTGGGCGATTAGCCGGACGCCGGAACAGGCGGCTTGCCGGTCGCGCCCTCCATCAATTCTTCGATTCGCGCCCGCATCCGCTTCCAGTGCGATCCTTCCCAAAATACCCGCCGACACACATCGCATGTGACAAACCGTGCATGCCGTTCAAGTACACCTTCCGGCACCCGGTCGCTCACCTCATCCGCGCTCGCGCTACGCAGCGGCGCGTTGCACATCAGGCACAGGCGGAACGGGCGGACATGCTGCGCAAGTCCGAGCCGTGTCGCGACTTCGCGCCATTGCGCATCGGGTTGCAACGTGCGCACGTAGCAGCCGTGGACCAGCGAGCGGCGCTTCAGTAATTCACGATCGCGCGTGAGCACCACGCGATGTTCGGCGAGCGCAAGCTGCTCGATTTCATCGTCGGGGAAATGGTTGTCGTAGCGGGTATCGAAACCGGCAAGCCGAAGCAGTTGAGCCAGGCCGCCAAGATGCGCATCGGCGATAAAACGCAGGGTTTCCAGCCGCAGCGGCGCACGCAACGGATGCACGATTTCGAGCGCGCGAGGCATCAAGCCGGGCGGATAGACATCGATAGAATCGGCGTCTTCCATGAGGGTATCGAAGCCGGCGGGCAGGCCGTTGCGTAGAATCAGCGCTACTTCCGTGTGCGGCACGCCGAGTGCTTCGATCATATGCTTGGTCGTCGACGCCACCGGACACACGCACGCAAACGCCTGTTCGCGCTGCGGCCGCGCCAGGAACTCATTCAACTCCCGATGAAAACGGAACGTGGCAGTCGTCATGGATTCGAGTATCGCATCGCTTTGACGCGGCTGCTTTGAAGCGCGTAGATGCGGGGAAGTCGCGGGGGTAGCGTATTCGTCAACCGCAACGAAAGTTGCAAGGAGAACGACATGGATATTGGATTTATTGGACTCGGCAGCATGGGCGGCGCGATGGCGCTAAACGCGTTAAAGGCGGGCCACACGGTGCGCGTCTGGAACCGTTCGCCCGATGCCGCGAAAGCGCTCGCCGAACAAGGCGCGCGCGTGGTTGCATCGGCGGATGAAGCCTTCGCGGGCGACGCAGTGTTCTCCATGCTCGCCGACGACTCCGCATTACGCACCGTGTTGCTGGACAGCGGCCTGCTCGAGCGCGCGCCGAAAGGCTTGGTCCACGTGAACATGGCCACGATCTCGGTGGCGTTCTGCGAGGAGTTGGTGAGCCTGCACGAGCGGCACGGCATAGCGTACGTCGCGGCACCCGTGCTCGGGCGGCCGGACGTGGCGGCGGCGGCCAAGCTGAATATCGTGGCGGCGGGCGCCGATGACGCCATCGCGCGTGTGCAACCTGTCTTCGATGTCATCGGCCAAAAGACATGGCGCGTCGGTACTGCACCGCAACACGCAAATGTGTTCAAGCTGGCGGCGAACTTCATGCTGGCGTCGGCGATCGAAACAACCGCTGAGGCCGCATCGCTGATGGCGGGGCATGGCATCGATCCGCACGCATTCCTCGACGTGATCACGAACACGCTGTTCCCGGGCCCGGTGTACCAGGGTTATGGCCGGATGATCGCCGACAACCGCTATGAACCGGCGTTGTTCAAGGCCCGGCTCGGCTTGAAGGACGTACGGCTCGCGCTCGCTGCCGGCGATGCCGTGAACGTGGCGCTGCCCGTGGCAAGCCTGGTGCGCGACAACCTGATCGACGTTCTTGCCCAGGGCGATGGCGACAAGGATCTGGCCGTGCTGGGAAAGGTCGCAGCGCGGCGCGCGGGGAAGAAGGTGTGATCAATCCGGTTTGATTTTTGCTCACCGATAAAAGTAAAGCCCGGAAGCAGCGGCGTTGTATCGACGATAAATAGAGGCAATGGTCGGGAACGTTCCTTATACTTGTCGCGCCGTTTGCCTCAGGCTCGAGATCGTTTCGAATTCGACAGCATTCTGGACAGCATTCGGTGGCGCACATACGGACACACGCCGCCGGTGCAGGCTTTTCAAAAGGTCTCGTCGGCGACCAAACCAGCTGGGAAGCGGGTTTCCGGTCGGTTTCCAGGCCAGCTTATAAAAAGATGAAGCGGAGACGGGACAGCGCCCATTATGAAAAGCACTCTTCGGGGCCTCATGTTCGTGGCTGCATCGGCTGGCCTTGCATGGGCTTGTCTGAGTACGCCAGCGATCGCTCTCGCCGACGACACCCCTAATCCCTGCGACGCCCTCAAGCGCATTGTGGCGGCCGCACCCGATGGTTTCACCTCCCTGCGTCCCGACGATGGCAAAGCTGTCGCGCAGCCTTATGGCCGCGACGCGCAGTGCACGACGAAAGCCGGCACGTATAGCTGCACGTGGACGAAGGGGGCGAACGCCGGCTCGGCGGCGGATGCCTTGCAAGGCGTGGCAGCGGACATTGCCGCGTGCTTGCCGGACGCTACACACGATCAGAACTCGCCGGTTCGGCAGCATTTTTATATGGGTGCGCGCGGGCAGCGCACGCAGATTACGGCAACGACCGTTGGTGGTAGAAAGTTGATGCTCGCGGTGTCGGGCAAATGAGGGGACGGTCGTGACCAAGCGTGTTCTTATAGCCGACGATGACGACGATGCCCTGAGTTGCCTCGCGAACTTGTTGACGGGGCTGGGCCATCAAGTGGCGCAGGCGTCGTGCGGCGTTCAGGCACTCGATGTGGCGCGGCAATTCACGCCCGATGTGGTGATTCTGGATCTGGGCATGACGCCAATGGACGGCCTTTCTGCTGCGCGTGCTTTGCGAGCATTGCCCGAGGGTGCGGCGATGCTACTGGTTGCACTGACTGGCTGGGGCCAGCCGCAACATCATGCGATGACGCAGGAAGCGGGCTTCGATATTCATCTGGTGAAACCGGTTTCTATCGATCAGTTGGGCTTTATTCTGTCGATGACGCAGCCTTGATGTTGTGCGTTCGCAACAAATTAACGTGGATCGATGCGGAGATGTTGCGCTGCACCAATGGTTTTGGTACAGTGGGGTTGTCTCCTCCATGTCTCCACTGATATGGATTCAGCCCGCCCATCTTAGGCGGGCTTTTTTTTATCCGAAAAAAGCCCTCAGAACCGGTACGAAACCGCCAGGAACGTAATCAGCGGATCGGCTTTCAGCCGCGTCTTCGTTGTAGCCAGTTCGCTCCCATCGGCCGCCTTGATAATCAACGACGATGTCGTCTTCAACGGAATATAGGTTAGCGAAGCAATCAAACCCCAGTGTTTGTCGAAGGCATACGTCGCGCCAAGATTGAACACCGGTTGCCACGACGATGAAGCCTTCGCCTCCACCGATGTCGGTCCCGGTTTGCCCGCGCCCGCGGCCAGCACGGCGCCCAGATTATTTTGCGTCGATGTCGTGAAACCGTTGGTGAGCTTGATGTTCGTGAAGAAGTTATACGACACGCCAATCCCCGCAAACGGCCGGAACGCAGCAGTCGGCGCATTGAAGTAATACTGGAAAATCAGCGCCGGGCTCCATTGCCGCACGCTTTTCACGATCGGATTGGTCTGATCGAGATTCTGGTTGCCCAGCGCGCCCGCCGGCCCCGGCGGTTGAATCGTGCCGTGACCATCGAGTTCGAACTCGGGCGGTACACCGCCTACAAACGTGGTCGCAATGTGATCGGTGAAAAAGTGCGTGAAGACGAGGCCGAACGTATCGGCACTTTTCGTCGACAAACTCGTTCCCGCCGACGTGAATTGCGACGGCAAGCGCAGCGGCGTATTGATCGGCGTGGGCGCCACATGCGTGGTCAGCTCGTCGCTCGAATCCTGCGGCATGACGTGAAACCAGCCGAGTCCCACGACGTTATCGCCGGCACTTTGCGCATGGGCGGACAGCGACGCACATGCCGCTACCGCTACCGCCAACGGTTTTCCCGCAGCCAAAAGCTTTTTCATTTCATCTCTCTTCGGTTACAGGCCGTCATGCGAACGCAGCGCGTCTTCGTAAAGACGGGCGTTGTTCGCATGCAGCCGTTCTTGATGGGCTGCCAGACGGTCACTGCGTCACTGCACAAATGAGCCGATGGTGAAATACGGTGTCGTCGGGTCGCTCTGGTCGAGGTAACCGAACACGCCGCCGGAGAAGATGAACTTGCCGGTCGGCGTCGTGCCGGTCGACGCACCCACCACCGTCGATGTCACCAGACCCGGAACCGCTTCCGTGTAATCCAGATTCAGCGCGCGCGACAACGCGACCTGCGACGGCTGGAACGGATCGATCAAGGTGGCCTGCGTGCCGGCGAGCGCGGTCGTGCGGTAATCGAAGGCGTTATCCACGCCGACGTATTCCCCGTTCACCGATCCCGATACCACGCTGGTTTGCGGCGACATCATCGAGATGCCGGATTCGTCGTCGGCGAACGGCGGAATGCCCGTGGTGATCGTGGCGTTCGCCGTGCCCGTGCGCACGAGGATCGGCACGTTCTGGCCACGCAGCTTGCCCACGATCATGTAGCCCTTGCCCAGCGGACCGGCTGCGAGTGTCGGGTTGCCTTGCCCAAGGAAGTTGTTGGTGACGAACGCGCCGCTGCCATCCGGCGATTGCGCGAAGTTCGACCCGGCTTGTTGGCACTTGCCGGCGTTCACACCGGTGTTGTCGCACTCTTGCCAGGTGCCGTCGGCGTTGATGGTGATCTTCGAATCGACGGAGATACGCGCGTAGTTTTGCGACGGAATCTCGTGATAACCGAGTTGGTTATACGTCCCGGCGACGTTGGCGAGATTGGTCTCGATCGTCGAGAAACCGATGAACGGGTAGTACGGAAAGACCCGGTCAGGCACAACGCCTTGGCCCAGAATCCCGCCGAACTGCAGTTCCTTGCCCGGGATCGTGCCGCCCGCTACGCCTTCGCCCACGAAGATGCGCGCGGGACGCGTCGGATCGAGCGTCGCGCCGTTCAACTGGTACGCACACTGATTGAGCTTTTGCGTGGGCAAGCCGGTTTCCATCGTCAGCGTGCCGTTCCGCGACGTGCCGGCGCGGGTCGGGGAGACCGTGCCGGTGACTGCCGGAATTGGAGATTCCACGTAGGTTACTTGCCACGTGAGTTTCGTCGTGTCGAGTTGCAGCTTGATGAGTTCGCCGCTGCCGCCGCCACCGGTGAAGGTGGTCGTGTAGTCAAGCGATGCCGGGCACAGCCGGACGACCGGCGCCTGAGGCGCATCGCTGCCGCCGCCGCAGCCGCCAAGGAACGGCGTGACGCTGGCGATTGACGCACCCATCGCACCCAACGCAAAAATTCTCCATTTCATACTGCTGTCTCCATCCACATTTGTTCGTTCGTTGGTAGCCGGCGCGTGCCGGCTACCCTGGTCTTGAGTGCTCGGTACTGCTTATTTGCTGAGCAGCGCACCGATGCCGAAGTACGGGCTTGCCGGGGTATCGGCGTTAGCGGACGTGGAAGTCAGACCGCCGTTCACCGTGCTGCCGGCAATGAAAATTCCGTACAAGCCGCCCGCCGAGATCAACGCACCCTGGCCGCCGTTCTGGTCCTGCACGCCGATCAAGCCGGGCAACTGCTGCGCGTAGCTCATGCCAAAACCGGTCTCGGAAGCCTGCGTCGATGGATTGATGAACGAGCCGACCGGACCTTGCAGCAGCGTCGCCGTGTACTTGAAGTTCGAATCCGCGCCGACGTAACCGCCATCGAACGCACCTGACGCCAGCGCCGTGTTCGGAGCAAGCATCGCGATGCCGGATTCATCGTCGACTTGTGATGCGGTCGCGTTCAGCGGCGTGAGCGGCGATGGCACGAAGACCTGACCGGTGCGCACGACAATCGGCACGATGACGCCGTTGACCTTGCCGATCACCATGTTCGCGTTCGCAACCGCCGGGAACGCCGGGAAGCCGAGGCCCGTCAACGCCGCTGAGGAGCGTTTGCCCTGCACTTGCGGCGCGACTGCGCTGGTGAAGTACGGGCCGTTGGCGTTGGTTGTCCACGCGCCGCCCGTCGTCTGGCAAGACGTATTCGATGCCGGCACGGGCACCGTGCAATTGCCGGCGGTATCGAAGGATTCTTGCGCCTGCGTGGTCGTGGTCGAGTAGTTGTTCGACGGAACGGAGTGGTACAGCAGCGCGTTATACGTGCCCTTGAGGTCCGCGACGTTCGTGCTCACCGTTGAAAAACCGATGAACGGATAGAAGTCGAAGTGACGGTTCGGTACCGGGAACAGTGGCGGGAAACCGGGGATGGCGTGGACGCCGTCAGCGGTCAGCGTCGCGCCGTTGTACTGGACGGTCGCACCCGGAATGCCGCCGCCGGCCACGCCCTGGCCAACAAAAATGGTCGGCGGATTCGCCTGGTTGAACGCGGCCGCCGTGGTGTAGATCGATCCATCCGATGCCTGTCCGCCGCCCGGAGTCAGCACGAACGCGCAACGCGTTTGCTCCGCCGTGGGCAGCGTGCCTGCCGGCGGGTGCACGACTGCGCCGACTATCGTCGTGCCCTTGCGGGTTGGGTTGACGGTCCCGGTGACAAGCGGAATGGGCGACTCGAGCCACTTCAGCGTGTATTTCATGTTCACGGCGTCGATGTTCAGGCTCACGATCTCGCCGCTGCCCGCACCGCCCAGATACGTACTCGAGACAATGTCCGCGTTAGCCGGACACAACGGCGCGGCGCCCGCACCGACAGCCGGCGCGCCTTGCGTGCCACAGCTCGCGCCGGAACATTGCGGCGTGTTGATCGGACCCGGGTTGTCGGCGTTGCCGCCACCGCACGCAACAAACAACGGCGCGGTCGCAAGTGCGAGCGCGAGTCCTTTCGAAATGGCATACGGCATACCGCTGTCTCCCTTATCTAGTTTTGCGCGTGTAATTTCGCTGTCGTCTTTTCGTGTGTCAATCGACTGAAACGTCTAAAACGTCGATTCAAACAGCAGTGTTCCGGCGGTGCCTTGACTGATAAGGCGCTGACGGCGTATTGAAACAAAAGTTTATCCGTAAGGTAAATTGGAGAAAATCTGTCGCAATAAGATGCAAAACGAAGAAGGTTTAAGTGCGAAAACGCGTAATCATCGACGAACGAACGTTCGTAAATAAATTAGGATAATCCCTATGGAAAACGCGACGGAAGTTCTGTTTGACCTGCCTGAGAATTGCGAGGCCGGGATTTGAAAACTAAGCCGAGGTGCTGATCGAGTGATTGGAAATGCGGCCGAGGAAAACGCAGGCGTGAAAAAGCCGGTTTCGCACAATGGCGGAAACCGGCTTTTTCTTTTGGCTTTTGGCTAAGTTGAGCGCCTGACGCGCTCAGCTTTTACTCGACCAGATAGTCGCTTAGCGCGCGAGCCCGGATTCCTCGTCGGTACCAATCGCGAGGTTCATGCATTGGATCGCCGCGCCGGACGCACCTTTGCCCAGGTTATCCAGGCGGGCAACGGTGACGAATCGCTCTTCGTTGCCGAAGACGAACAGCTCGACCCGGTTGGTGTCGTTGCAAGCCTGGACGTCGAAGAAGCCATCGTCGAGATTGCTGTCCGCGTTGAACGGCAGCACGCGCACGAACGGTTCATTCGCGTAGTACTCGGCCAACAATGCCTGTACGTCTTGCGGCTTGGCGGCGCGCGACAGTTGATTCGGCGACAAGTACGTGGTGACGGCGAGTCCCTTCAGGAAGTTGCCGACAATAGGCGTGAACACCGGCGCGTGCTTCAGTCCCGAACGCACCGCCATTTCCGGCAGATGCTTGTGAGCAAGCCCCAAAGCGTACGGCCGCGGGCTGTCGAGCTTCGGATTCCCGCCCGCTTCATAGTCCGCAATCATCTTCTTGCCACCGCCGCTGTAACCGGTGATGGAATACGCGTGCGCGGCGAAATCGGTGGAAACAAGTCCACCTGCCACCAACGGCTTCATGGCCAGCAGGAACGCCGACGCGTGACAACCCGGCACCGCGATGCGCTTCGCAGTGCGCAAACGCTCGCGCTGCGCCGGCATGAGTTCGGGAAGGCCGTATGCCCAGTCGTCGTGCGTGCGGAACGCCGTGCTGGCGTCAATCACCACCGTGCGATGATTTTCCGCGTTCACCAGCGAAACCGATTCGCGCGAAGCCGCGTCCGGCAGGCACAGGAACGTAACGTCCGACGCGTTGATCAGCCGCCGGCGCTCCTCCACGTCCTTGCGCCGCGCTTCATCGATACGCAACACCTCGACGTCACGCCGCTCGGACAGATATTCAAAAATCTTCAGGCCGGTGGTGCCTTCCTGTCCGTCGACAAATACTTTCGTGGTCATCTCGATCTCGCTGGGTCGGTCGCGCCCGGACGTCATGGTGTCCGAGCGCGGTCAAAACACCATTTTAATGCGCTTCCGCGACAACGCGATGGCATTGCCGGGCACATCAGCCGATCGGCCTGAAAAACGTTGCAATGCCGCCGAAAAAACTACTTTGCGTTCCAGCGCGCGGTCACGGCCGCGATCCGTGCGCCGAACACTTTGGCCGTCTCCAGATCGCCGGGTGGCGGAGCTTCGTCAGGCGATGCATCCGCCGGCGATTGCGTCAGCAAGCCCGAAAAACCACCGACGAAGTTCAGATCGTTGCGCGTGGCCGCCTTTGTGTTCGACGGCATCATGCCGGTGCCGGCCCAGACCATGCTGTGCTGCATCGCAAGCGTGATGAGGTAGGCAATGGTCGAATGCTTGTCGCCGTTCATGGTTGCCGAGTTGGTGAACCCGGCCGCGATCTTGTCCTTCCAGGATTGCGCGAACCACGGTTTGGAGCTGGCATCGGCGAATTTCTTGAAGTCTGCTGACGGACCGCCCATGTAAGTGGGCGTGCCGAAGATGATGGCGTCCGCTGCGTCGAGCTCGGCCCAGCCGGCGTCGTCCAGGTCGCCGACGGCAAGGAGCTTCGCGTCCGCGCCGGCGTCGATCGTGCCGGTCAGCACGGCTTCGGCGACTTTTTTCGTGTGGCCGTAGCCGCTGTGATAAACGATAACGATTTTCGGCATTTCATTTCCCCGTTTGCGACACAATGCCGCGGGTTGCGCAAGAACAACCGGAACCATGCGTCTTCGCGATAACTTTGCCGGCTGCCAAAAAACGACGCTGGCAAACGACAGTTCACCGGCGAGTCTAGCAAAGCCAAATTGGACCTGCCGACAGGCCATGAAGGACGTTCAGCGCCCGTAGGTCACCACGAGTTGCGCGCTGGCGATGGTTGTCGTTCGGATTTCGTGCTCGAACATGAGCGAAGGGCTGCTTTGGCGCAGGCGCAAGTCGCTGCTGTTGAGTGCGTAGACCGTGATGATGTAGTGGTGTGGTTTGCCCGGTGGTGGGCAGGGGCCTGCATAACCGTCGATATCGAAGTCATTGCGCGATTCCACTGCGCCCATCTTGCGCAAGACGCCCAAGGCACTTGCGTTCGACGGCAACTGCGAGACGTTCGCGGGAATGCCCGCGACGGCCCAGTGCCACCAGCCGCGGCCGGGGGCGTCCGGGTCGAAGATGGTGACCGCGAAGCTTTGCGTGGCTGCAGGCGCGCCGCGCCAGGACAATTGCGGCGAACGGTTGCCGCCTTTGCAGTCGGTCTGGTCGAACACGAGCGCGAGCGGCACGGCCTGGTTCGGGCGGAGGTCGGTACTTGTCAACGTGAAAGGGGCCGTGGCGATAACTTCAGCGACCGCACGCGGCGCATTTGATACCATCGCGGCGCAGAAAACCGGCAGCAGCACCACCCGGCGGAAAATTCGGAACTTATCGACACGCCAATCAACAGCGCGGTACACAGCACAAACCACAAGCCCGATCCCCAAGCGCATGGTGCGAGTTCTCCGGTCACGGGCGCGGCCAAATCTGGCGTTTCACCCACTGTAACGATGTATTTTGTCTCAGAAATTGGCTTAGAGCTGGATTCAAGTTTAACATCGCGGGAAAGGACAAAATTTTTCAAATGTTAAAAACAAGACTCAGTAAGGGTCAACACCGTGACTTCGGGTTTAGCCGCAGTTTCGCTCATTCGGCTGAAGGGCCAATGTAATGAGTAAGAGCACATTGCCTATAATGCGCGAGGGATTTGTTCATTTACGAGCGAGGGGTAAATAATGGGTCAACGGATAAAAGTCATTATTGCCGATGACCATCCTGTTATTCTGTTTGGCGCCGCGCAGGCGCTATTGAAGTTTCCCGAGATCGAAGTGGTTGGGCAAGCGCGTCAATCGACGGAATTGATTCAGCTTTTGCAAAAATCGCCCTGCGACGTGGTCGTGTCCGACCTTGCGATGCCGGGCGGCCAATATGGCGACGGCATGCCATTGCTGGGTTATATCGGACGTCAGTTTCCGACGGTGCGCATCGTCGTGCTCACCATGCTGGAAAATCCCGCGCTCCTGAAACGCTTGCGCGAGGTGGGTGTGACGGCCGTGATCAATAAATCTGACGATCTGAGCCACATCGGACTGGCCATCGTTCACGTCATGCGAGGGCAGGAATATATTGGGCCGTCGGTGCGTCTGGCGCTCGACAGCATGGGCTTGTCGGCGAGTGGCCAGCAGCGCGACGTGGTGTTGTCGAAACGGGAGCTGGAAGTGGTGCGTTTATTCGTGTCCGGCATGACCATTACTGAAATTGCCGCCCAGTTGAAACGCAGTATTAAAACGATCAGTACGCAAAAGAATACCGCCATGCGCAAGCTGGGAATTGAACGGGATTCTGAATTGTTTCAATATGCCCAGAGCAATGGTTTATTGAATCTATCGGCATATGTAGGTGATGGAAATCTCGACGATACTATTCCCGTGAATACGTAATTATCATTTGTCTTGTTGCATAAAAAAGCCACCCGTTTATAAAAAACGGGCGGCTTTTTTTATTACACAATATTTAGGCGAAACGGGATTATTGCGGTGCCACGGTTACGCCACCATGCGCG
Source organism: Burkholderia sp. S171 (assembly GCF_009766085.1). Lineage (GTDB taxonomy): Bacteria > Pseudomonadota > Gammaproteobacteria > Burkholderiales > Burkholderiaceae > Caballeronia. The sequence goes on from NZ_LMUF01000039.1 coordinate 209,764, forward strand.
GCCGACCATTGTGCCGGCGCATGCAGGAATTTCTCGACTTCATCCAGCGTCTTTGTCTCAAAATAGCCCGCTTCCTTCGCGACGCGCAGCACGTCCCACCACGTGGCGAGCGCGTGCAATTCCACGTCGATATCTTTCAGCACCGAGACACTTTCCTTGAAGATGTTGTAGTGAAACAGGACGAAGCAATGATTCACTGTTGCGCCAGCCGTGCGCAGCGCGTTGATGAAATTGATCTTGCTGCGGCTGTCGGTGGTCAGGTCTTCCACCAGCAGTACGCGCTGGCCTTCAGTCAACAACCCTTCAATTTGCGCGTTCCGGCCGAAACCCTTCGGCTTCTTGCGCACATATTGCATGGGCACCATCAGCCGGTCCGACAGCCACGCGGCAAACGGGATGCCGGCCGTCTCGCCGCCTGCGACTGCGTCAATTTGCTCATAGCCAACGTCACGCAGGATTGTGGTCTCGGCCATCTCCATCAGGGCGCGTCGTACGCGCGGATACGAGATCAGCTTGCGGCAGTCGATATAAACCGGGCTCGCCCATCCTGACGTAAAAATGTACGGCTTGTCCGCGTTGAAATGCACGGCCTGGACTTCGAGCAGCATCTTGGCGGTGGTGTCGGAGATCGTCTGGCGGTCGAAGCCTGTCATGGGCGAATCCTTGCAATTTTGAGTTGGCGCGGGGAGCCCGTCTGGGGCGGCGATCAAGCGACGGCGTGGCGCAGCGGTAGTGTCCGGTCGAGCAGATGTCGACGGCGTTCGATGCGCGCGTAGGCCGGGATTTTACCCGACTGACATGACACGAACGAAACGCAAAACCGCCGTTCGTTGCCGGAATTTGTCTTGTTGTTTCTGGCGTTGCCGCGACTTGCTGAGCAATCGGTGCACGCGCTTTGGCGTGCTTACGCGCTCTTTCTGTCGAAAATGGTGCTGCGCGTCAATTTTTTCGCGCGGTGTACACTATTTATCCCCGAAAAATGCTACGGCCAGGTGTTTCACTGTCAGCGCACACGCGCTTGTCTCCGATACGCCCCGCCAGTGCGCAGCGTCATCAGACTGGCCGGGCGGCCACATGAGATTTGACCGTCCCGAGCGCAGTGTCCTAGCCCTCCATTTCGCCTATTTTTCTCACTCTTTTCCTAAACGTCTCAGGTCAATCATGGACGAACAACTGAAGCTCAGCGCCCTCGCGTATCACCAGTATCCGAAGCCCGGCAAGATCTCGGTCACGCCGACCAAGCCCTTGTCCAACCAGCTGGATTTGTCGCTGGCTTACTCACCGGGCGTGGCCGCTGCCTGCATGGCAATCTTCGACGATCCGCTCGACGCCCAGAAATACACCTCGCGCGGCAATCTGGTCGGCGTGGTGACCAACGGTACGGCTGTGTTGGGTCTCGGCAACATTGGGCCGCTCGCCGCCAAGCCGGTGATGGAAGGCAAGGGCTGTCTCTTCAAGAAGTTCGCGGGCATCGACGTGTTCGATATCGAGCTCGCCGAGACCGATCCGGACAAACTCGTCGATGCCATCGCCATGCTCGAACCCACGCTCGGCGGCATCAACCTGGAAGACATCAAGGCGCCGGAGTGCTTCTATATTGAGAAGAAGCTGCGCGAGCGCATGAAGATCCCCGTTTTCCACGATGACCAGCATGGCACGGCGATCATTGCATCGGCGGCGATTCTCAACGGCTTGAAAGTGGTCGGCAAGAAGCTGGACGAAGTGAAGCTGGTCTGTTCCGGCGCGGGCGCTGCGGCTATCGCGTGTCTCGATTTGCTCGTCCACCTGGGCTTGAACAAAGCCAACATCCTGGTCTGCGATTCGAAAGGCGTGATCTACGAAGGACGCGGCAACCTGGATCCATCGAAGGAACGGTACGCCGCGAATACGACGGACCGCACGCTCGCCGATGCTATCGACAAAGCCGACGTGTTCCTCGGCTGCTCGAGCGCCGGCGTGCTCAAGCCGGAAATGGTCAAGGTCATGGGCACGCAGCCGTTGATCCTCGCGCTTGCCAACCCGGAACCGGAAATCCGCCCGGAAGAAGCGAAGAAAGTGCGCCCGGACGCGATCATCGCCACTGGCCGGTCGGACTATCCGAACCAGGTCAACAACGTGCTGTGCTTCCCGTTCATCTTCCGCGGCGCGCTGGATGTGGGCGCGACCACGATCACCGAAGAGATGAAACTCGCGTGCGTGCGCGCGATCGCGGAACTGGCCGAAGAGACGGATCAAGGCGATGAAGTCGCGAAGGCCTACGAAGGTCATTCGCTTGAGTTTGGTCCGGACTACCTGATTCCGAAGCCGTTCGATCCGCGACTCATCATCAAGATCGCGCCGGCCGTCGCACAGGCAGCGATGGATTCTGGTGTGGCGACGCGTCCGATCCACGACATGGACGCGTATCGGGAGGAACTGGGCACGACGGTTTATCGTACGGGCATGGTGATGCGGCCGGTGTTCGCGGCGGCCAAGTCAGCGCCCGCGCGCATTGTGTTTGCCGAGGGCGAAGACGAGCGCGTGCTGCGCGCTGCGCAATTCGTGCTGCTGGAGAAGATCGCGAAGCCGATCATTATTGGGCGGCCGGCGGTGGTGGAAATGCGCCTGCAGAAGATGGGCTCCAAGCTGAAACCGGGAACCGATTTCGAGATAGTGAATCCGGAAGACGATCCGCGTTACCAGAAGTGCTGGCAGGAATATCACAATATTGCTGCACGCGAGGGCGTGACGCCGGACAACGCCAAGGCCGCGCTGCGCAAGTTCAATACGTTGATCGGCGCGATCCTGGTTCGTCTGGGCGATGCCGACGGCATGATCTGCGGGATGATCGACACGTATCACGACCATCTCAAATTCATCGAGCAAGTGTTGGGAAAAGCGGAAGGCGTGGAGAACTTTGCCGCGATGAACCTGCTGATGCTGCAGGGACGCAACCTCTTCATCAGCGATACCTACGTCAACGAGGTCCCAACGCCCACGCAACTCGCCGATATGACCATTCTGGCGGCGCGTGAAATCGAGAAGTTCGGGATTGCGCCGAAGGTCGCGTTGCTGTCGAACTCGAACTTCGGCAGCGTGCCGACGGCTTCATCGAAGCGCATGGCCGAGGCGCGCAAGCTGATCGCCGAGCGTGCGCCGGATCTGGAAGTGGATGGAGAGATGCACGGCGATGCCGCGTTGTCGGAGGTTGTGCGCAAGGCTGCGTTCCCGGCGTCGAAGCTGACGGGTGAGGCCAATCTGCTGATCATGCCGAACGTGGAAGCGGCGAATATCACGTACAACCTGCTCAAGATGGTGAGCGGCGAAGGCGTGACGGTTGGGCCGTTTTTGCTTGGCGCGGATAAACCGGTGCACATTCTCACGCCGGCCGCGACCGTGCGGCGGATCATCAACATGACGGCGGTGGCGTCGGCGAATGCGCGGGTGGGGAAGGCGGTGAGCAACGGGGGGTAAGCAGGAGAATTTATCCGTCATCCTGACTATTGGATAACGGTTGACTGAGATGTGGACCAAGCGGTGACCGAGGGTATGGGTCACCGCTTTTTTTGGGCATGTCCTCGCCACATGTAACGCAAATGCGCTAACGACGCTTGATGAATCTTTAAAGAGATAGAAAGGGTGTGGCGCATACAACGGCACCTTTCTTATTAGGACAAATCTGATTCGAATGTCAAGTTGTGCTGAGTAGAGTCGCGGATCGTTTCACTTTCCTGTTCGTAAAGACAAGTCGTTTCGTAGATTTGTTTCGCGTCAGACACATTCCGCACAACTCTTGGCAGGTATTCAGTATGAACAAGGTCTTTAAATCAGTTTGGAGCGAAGCTCTCGGTGCTTGGGTTGCTGCATCGGAATTGTGTCGCGGGCGCGGGAAGGGCGGCGGGAAGGTGGCGCGGGCGGTGGCAGCGGTAGCGCTGGTCCTCGCTGCCGGCGGGGTCATGGCATCGACTACCAGTGGCAATGGGGCCACGACAGTGGGTCCTGCCGACAACGCGTTAGGAGACGGATCGTACGCCAACGGCGCTGCGGGTGCCAGCACGGACGCGGTAAACGGATCGCAGCTCTACGCAACGAACCAAAGCGTGGCTCAGAACGCAACGGCGATTGCTGCAAATACAAGTGACATCGTGACGAACGCTTCAGCCATTGCCGCGAACACGAGCGACATTGCGACCAACGCTTCGGCCATTGCCGCGAACACGGGTGACATTGCGACCAACGCTTCGGCCGTCGCCGCGAACACGAACGACATTGCGACCAACACGTCGGCCATCGCTACAAACACGAGCGATATCAGCTCGATCAACACGCAGGTTGGTTCGCTGAACACGCAAATCGCCGATGCGGTGAAATACGATAGCGCCGAGCACGACTCAATTTCGCTCGGCGGCACGAGTGGAACGAAGATCACGAACGTGGCGGCAGGCGATGTTTCATCGGCTACCAGCACGGACGCGGTAAACGGCTCGCAGCTCTACGCAACGAACCAAAGCGTGGCTCAAAACACGTCGGCGATTGCTGCTAACACGAGCAACATCGCCCAAAACACGAGCGATATCGCGACGAACGTAACGGCCATCGCGCAAAACACCAGCGATATCGGCACGCTGAACACGCAAATGGCCGACGCCGTGAAATACGATGACGCGTCACACGCCTCGATGACCCTCACCGGCACGGCCGGTACGGTTATCAAGAACGTCGCTGCCGGACAAATGACGGCTGACAGCACGGAAGCCGTGATCGGTTCGCAATTGTTCGCCGTGCAACAAAGCGTCGGCGAGCAGGGCGCGATTCTCGCCGACTCGGTTCGCTACGACTCAAGCAGTCACGACAAGATCACGCTCGGCGATCCGACGGCAGGACCGGTCGCGCTGACGAACGTCAAGGCCGGCGATGTATCGGCGAGTAGCCTGGACGCAGTGAACGGTTCGCAGTTGTACTCGGTCACGGAAAACGTCACGCAAAACACCGCGGATATCGCCAGCCTCAACACGTCGATGAACGATTTGAACAACGGCACGTCCGGGCTCGTTCGCCAGGATGCGGACACCCTGGCGCTCAGCGTCGGCGCGAATACGGGCGGCAGCGTATTCAGCTTCGCCGGGCTGGATGGCGCTCGCGTCCTCACCGGCGTGGCGAACGGTGCGGTGAACAGCGCTAGTGTGGATGCGGTCAATGGCTCGCAATTGTTCCATTCATCGACAAGCGTTGCCGCGGCATTGGGTGGCGGCGCAGGCGTCGACGCAAACGGCGGCGTCACGGCGCCCTCGTACACGGTCGACGGCAAACAGGTCAGCGATGTCGGTTCAGCCGTCAGCAACCTCGATGGACGCGTCACGCAAAATAGCGCGGACATCGCAGGCATGAAAGGCGATCTCGCCGATGTATCGAAGACGGCTGCGAACGCAGTGGCCTACGATTCCACCGATCACAGCAAGGTCACGCTCGGCGGAACCGATGCAAGTGCCGCCGTGCAGTTGACCAACGTAGCGGACGGGGATCTTTCGGCGACCAGCACGGATGCAGTCAACGGCAGCCAACTTGGCGCGACCAACGCACGCGTCTCGGCAGTCGAAACCGCAATCACGAACTTCGAGAGCTCGGGTTTTGCAGGATCGACAGGGTCAGCCACAGGAGACGGGGCAGCGGCAATCGGAACAAATGCGGACGCTTCTGGCGCCAGCTCAATGGCGGCAGGATCGAACTCGACGGCATCGGGAAACGACTCCACGGCAATGGGCGGCAACGCCACAGCCTCTGGCGATAACTCGACCGCAGCCGGCGCTAATGCGACAGCCTCCGGCGATGCATCGGCGGCATTCGGTGGAAACGCCGCGGCTTCGGGAAGCAACGCTGTCGCGATCGGTGGAAACTCGCAAGCGTCGGGAAGCGGTTCGGTTGCATTCGGTGGAAACAGCAGCGCGACGGCTGATAACTCGGTCGCGTTGGGCGCGAATTCGGTCGCCGATGAAGCGAACACGGTGTCTGTCGGATCGGCTGGCAACGAGCGCCGCGTGACCAACGTAGCGCCAGGCGTGAATGGTACTGACGCGACAAACGTGAACCAGTTGAACGCCTTGCGTGATGATGTGAGCACGAGCATGACGTCGCTAAGACGAGCTGCACTGGGTGGCGTTGCTGCAGCCATGGCAATGCCGAACCTGATGCCGAGCTCACCTGGCAAGACGGTAGTCGGTGCGGGCGTGGCCAACTACAAGGGCTACAACGCGTTTGCTGCCGGTGCGACGTATCGATCGGAAAACAGCAAATGGCTGGTGAACGGGGCGGTATCGGTTACGCCGAATGGTGACGCAGGCGTGCGTGCTCAAGCGGGCTACGAGTTTTAAACCCCGCTGTTCCACGAAGTAAGAGGGGCGATCCGAATTTTGGATCGCCCTTTTTTGACGTCACGGTGTTCGCTTGAGTTGAACAGACCATATCCCTCATTCAATGATTTCTTTGGGAGTGCGCCTATGAGGATTCTCATAACCTCCCAATAAAATACAAATAGAGGAAAGCTTAGGCGGCGTCACTGCTGGCCAGGCGTTTGTAAGAGGTGCGGTTCCGAAATATGTTGAATCCGCCGTAGTTTTTAAAATCAATCAATATATTAGGAATACGTATAAATCATGAAAAGGAAATATAAATCGGTATTGAACGAGGTCTCCACCAAGCGTGAAGTAATTAGTCAAAAACCAGCGGACGGTTACAAGCTTTTTGAACGGAAACGTGGCATTCCTTTAGCGGCTCCGTCGAAGACTGCACAAGCAACAAATCTTCGATTGTGGTCGTTGTCATGAGGCGGACTGAAATGAAAAACGATCTGTCTCATGGTGTGCGTCGACAATCGCCAGGCATACATGTCAGAAACGGATTGCGGAAAACGCATTCGGCCCAGTTAATGACCGTGGTCGGCGGATTGATCGTCGCCGCAGCATCGGCGCCTGTATCGGCATCGACGGCGGATTTGGCGAGCTTGTTGGCGCAGCGACCGGTCTTTGCGTCGGTTCCGGCAACGGCACTGTCGCCGTCGCAGTCACTCGCGCGGGCACGGTCGCTATCACTATCACCGGCACTGGAGCTCGCGAGCAATAGACATATCGCGGCGGGCGCGGTTGAAGTCAGGGAGCCGGTTTCTCTCGATGGCGATGCGTTACTTTATGATCCTGCCCGAAATCAGGAATCTGCCACCCAGGAACAGGACATAGCCGGGACTGCGCCCAGTGCCAGACTGTCGGGGGTTCTGGAAAAGGCCGAGACGATGATTGGCGTTCCTTACGTGTGGGGTGGCAATACACCGGCGCAGGGACTGGATTGCAGCGGCTTCGTGCGCTACGTCTACGCGAAGGCAGCGGGAATTTTATTGCCGAGAGTTTCAGCGCAAATCAGCCGTCAAGGCGTGGCGGTGGCGCAAAGCGACTTGCATCCCGGTGACCTCGTGTTCTTTAATACAACTCGCGGTACAGCAACGCACGTTGGCATTTACGTCGGTGAGAATCAGTTTATTCACGCACCGAAGAAAGGTGCGTTCGTTCGCATCGAATCGATGAAAAGCGCCTATTGGACTCATCGATATTACGGTGCGCGCCGAGTCGCGTAAGCGTTGAATCCAGGAACCTTGGAAGACAAAACGCCCGATGTTGCTATCGGGCGTTTTGTTTTGTCGTGCGTTGCGCTAAGAACTTAGGCTACTTGTCGCGTCTCACCACCTGCCGGCGTACGCCACTTCGCGAGCAGCGCATTCCACTTTATACGCGCCGCATTCACGTTGTTGTCCTTCACGTGACCGTAACCGCGCATTGAATCGGGCAGGTTCGCCAGTTCTATTGCCAGCGGCAACTTCTCCGCTGTCAATCCACCAATCAACTCCTTCACCAGCGCGTCGTAATCCGCGATCAGCGCCCGTTCCATCTTCCGTTCTTCAGTCTTGCCGAAGATATCGAACGATGTTCCGCGCAGGAACTTCATCTTCGCCAAAACCTTCATGGCGGACAAGACCCACGGGCCGTACTGCTTCTTGATCAGATGACCGTGCGCGTCCTTCTTCGAGAGCATGGGCGGCGCAAGGTGAAACTTCACTTTCCACTCGCCTTCGAAGCTGCCCTTCAACCGCTCCACGAACGCCGGATCGGCGTAAAGGCGCGCGACTTCATACTCGTCCTTGTACGCCATCAGCTTGTGCAGGTTCTTCGCGACAGCTTCGGTCAACGCGTACTGACCGTCGCCTAAACCGAGCGCCGCTTCCGCCTTACGCACTTCGGTCACGAGCCGGGCGTAACGTGCCGCGTACGCTTCGTTCTGGTAATCGGAGAGATAAGCGATGCGCTTTTCGATCAACGTGTCCAGCGCCTTCGGCGTATGCAGCGCGATGATCTTGCTGCCCCCTTCCGATCCTGACGATATCCCGCCACGACCTTGTGCCTTGACCAGCCGGTTCACGCTGTCCAGATCGTGAGCTGCGTGGCGACCCCATTCGAACGCAGCGAGATTCTTTTCGACTTGCACTGCATTCAATTCGATAGCGCGAACCAACGATTCATGCCGCAACGGCACCCAGCCGCGTTGCCACGCAAAACCGAGCACGAACGGATTGGTGTAAATGGCGTCGCCGAGGAGCGCGACAGCGAAGCGATTTGCATCGACGAGTGCAACGTGTTCGCCCGCGGCCGTGCGGATATCGGCTTCCGCGCTCGCGCCGGGAAAGCGCCAATTGGGATTCTTGATGAATTCGGCAGTCGGCGTTTCAGCGCTGTTGACCACCACGCGTGTATGGCCCGGTTGCATGCGCGAGCCGCATTCGTCGCTGGCGGTGACGATCGGATCGCAACCGATCACCAGATCCGCTTCGCCCATCGCGATGCGGGTGGCGTGGATATCGCCGGGATGCGTGGCGATTTGCACATGGCTCATCACCGCGCCGCCTTTTTGCGCGAGACCGGTGACATCGAGCACGGTCACGCCCTTTTGTTCCAAGTGCGAGGCCATGCCGAGCAATGCGCCAATGGTCACAACGCCCGTGCCGCCTACGCCTGTGACCAGCACGCCGTACGGCCGATCGATCAACGGTAGTTCGGGCGTGGGCAAGGGCGGCATTGCATCGCCGGAAATACTCGATACCTTCGGCTTCTTCAACTGTCCGCCTTCAACCGTGACGAAGCTCGGGCAGAAACCGTTCACGCACGAGTAGTCCTTGTTGCAGGTCGACTGGTTGATCTGGCGTTTCGTGCCGTATTCAGTGTCGAGTGGTTCGACCGACAGGCAGTTCGATTTCACCGAGCAATCGCCGCAGCCTTCGCACACGGCTTCATTGATGACCACGCGCTTCGCCGGATCGGGGTACGCGCCGCGTTTCCTGCGCCGGCGTTTTTCCGTCGCGCACGTCTGGTCGTAAATTAGGATCGTGGTGCCGGTGATCTCACGTAGCGCGCGCTGAACTTCATCGAGCTTGTCGCGATGAAATACATCGATACCCGGCGCCAGTCCCACGTTTGCCTGATATTTCTCGGGTTCATCGGTGACGATCACGATCTTCGTCGCGCCTTCGGCCGCCAGTTGATGCGTGATTTGCGGCACGGTGAGCACGCCGTCTACGGGCTGGCCGCCGGTCATCGCGACAGCGTCGTTGTAGAGGATCTTGTACGTGATGTTCGTCTTCGACGCGATCGCCGCGCGGATCGCGAGCAGCCCCGAGTGGAAGTACGTGCCGTCGCCCAGATTGGCGAACACGTGTTTGTCGTGGGTGAACGGCGCCTGGCCGATCCACGCGACGCCTTCGCCGCCCATCTGGCTGAACGTACTCGTGCTGCGGTCCATCCAGACGGTCATGTAGTGGCAACCGATGCCGGCCAACGCGCGCGATCCTTCCGGCACGTTCGTCGATGTATTGTGCGGACAGCCCGAGCAGAACCAGGGCTTGCGCTCGGCTTCAACACGGGGCCGCGCCAGCGCTCTTTCCTTCGCTTCGATCACCGCGATACGCGTGGCGATGCGGGCGCGGACATCGGCGGGAAGATCGAACTTGTCGAGCCGCGTGGCAATCGCCTTCGCGATGATCGCCGGCGACAATTCGTAGTGGGCCGGCAAAAGCCAGTTGCCCATCGGCACGGACCATTCGCCGCCCGCGCCATCCTTCTCGTCAAACTTGCCGAAAACACGTGGTCGTTGCGCATCGGGCCAGTTATAGAGCTCTTCCTTGATCGCGTACTCCAGGATCTGACGCTTTTCTTCAACGACCAGAATCTCTTGCAGCCCATGCGCGAACGCGTGCGCACCTTGCGCTTCAAGCGGCCACACGCAACCGACCTTGTACAAACGAATGCCGATGCGCCCGCAGGTTTCATCGTCGAGACCGAGATCGCTCAGCGCCTGACGCACATCGAGATAAGCCTTGCCCGCCGTCATGATGCCGAAGCGCGCATTCGGCGATTCAATCTCGATTCTGTCCAGCTTGTTCGCGCGCACGTAGGCGAGCGCCGCGTACCACTTGTAGTCGAGCAACCGCGCTTCCTGAACCAGCGGCGGATCAGGCCAGCGGATGTTGAGACCGCCATCGGGCATTGCGAAATCAGTGGGCAGAACGATTTGCGTACGATGCGGATCGATATCAACCGAAGCCGATGATTCCACTACGTCGGTCACGCATTTCATCGCGACCCAGAGGCCGGAGTAACGGCTCATCGCCCAGCCATGCAGGCCGAAGTCCAGATATTCCTGCACATTCGATGGAAACAGCACCGGTAGCCCGCACGCCTTGAAGATGTGTTCGGACTGGTGCGCGAGCGTGGAGGATTTGGCGGCGTGATCGTCACCGGCGAGCACTAGAACGCCGCCATGCTGCGATGAGCCCGCCGAATTGCCATGCTTGAACACATCGCCGGTTCTGTCGACGCCCGGCCCTTTGCCGTACCACATCGAGAACACGCCGTCGTATTTGGCGCTGGGATAAAGATTGACCTGCTGCGAGCCCCACACGGCGGTGGCCGCGAGGTCTTCATTCACGCCGGGCTGGAACACGACCTGATGCGAAGCGAGATGTTTCTTCGCTTTCCACAGATGTTGATCGAGTGCGCCGAGCGGAGAACCGCGATAGCCGGAAATGAAGCCGGCGGTGTTCAGCCCCGCGGCGTGATCGCGTTGTTGTTGCAGCATCGGCAGCCGAACCAGCGCCTGTATGCCGCTCATGTACGCGCGACCGCGTTCCAGGGTGTATTTGTCGTCGAGAGTGACGGAATTCAGCGCGGCTTCTAGGGAAGCTTTTTGTTCCGCGTCAAGAGGGGCATTCATTGTGGGGTCTCTCCGCCAACGTTTGGGATCACCAAAGCACTTTAGGGCCTTGGCGTCTTGTGGACGCGTCGGCCGGGATTCTGAGTGTGCCCGTTTTGACTTTTTTTCAGCACTGGTAAAAACCCGCTGAAAAGTAATTTCAACATTGCACCGATGTTACGACGTGTAAAAACGGCCGGATTTGGATGTCATTCGATGTCATCGGGGAACCGCACGCGCCGAGGGGTTTCAAACCCGCGATCGATGCACATTCGTGTCGGCTTTGCCGGCGGGACGAGCACGATTGCTGGACACACCGATGCACGCAGTTGAAGGAGAAAGCAGTGAAACAACGATACATCCAAAGTTTTTTGATGGTTTCCGCAGCATTTTTTGCGATGAACGCGCCCGTTCGCGTTGGCACCCCGGCTGGATCGGAGGTAACAATCTCCGGCAGACCGCGAATGACGCAGGTTCGGGTTGAACAGGTTTCGAATAAACAGACGGCGCAAAACAAGGACGACGCTGACGCCTGAGGGTTTGGATGCGCGAGGAACAGTTCGCGCAAATGAACAAAAAATGCCGGGGATCTTTGAATCGCCGGCATTTTTTATTCGCACCACACCTTTTAGCTGGCGCTCGTGTCCTTCACTACGCCACGCCGTATCTGGTCGAGTTCAATCGATTCGAACAGCGCCTTGAAGTTGCCTTCACCGAACCCCTGATTGCCCTTGCGCTGAATGATCTCGAAGAAGATCGGGCCAATCTGGTTTTCCGTAAAGATTTGCAGCAGGATTTCGTCCCGCTCGCCGTCGATCAGGATCTTGCGTTTGCGCAGTTCCGCCACCGATTCGCCATGATTCGGCACGCGCCGGTCGACGAGTTCGTAATACGTATCGATGGTGTCGAGCAGCGCGATTTTGGCGCCGCGCAAATTGTCGACGATGCTGCAGATATCGTCGCTGCCGAGCGCAATATGCTGGATGCCTTCGCCGTGATAAGCGTCCAGATATTCTTGGATTTGGCCAGACGTATCCGAGCCTTCCTCGTTGATCGGGATGCGGATCTTGCCGCACGGCGAACTCATCGCTTTCGACTTGACCGCGGTCACCTTGCCTTCAATATCGAAGTAACGCGCCTCGCGGAAATTGAACAAGCGCTCGTAGAACTCGGCCCATTCGATCATCCGTCCGCGATGAACGTTGTGCGTTAAATGGTCGATATACGTCAAGCCGTGGCCGACCGGATTTTGCTCGGCGCCGGGAATGGGTTCGAAGTCGACGTCGTAGATGCTGATGTCGCCGATGCTGCCCTGCTCCGCGCCATTCTTGCCGCGCCAGCGGTCCACGAAATAAATCAGCGAATCGCCAATGCCCTTGATGGCAGGAATGTTCAGTTCCATCGGGCCGGTCTTGTTGTCGAAGCCCCAGGCGCCGAGATCGAGCGCGCGTTTGTACGCCTTGCCCGCATCGGCGACACGGAATGCAATCGCGCAAATCGACGGGCCGTGCAAACGCGCAAACCGCTGCGCGAAGGAATCAGGCTCGGCGTTGACCAGAAAGTTGATCTCGCCCTGTCTATAAAGCGTCACCTTCTTGTGACGATGGCGGGCAATCGCGGTGAACCCCATTTGCTCGAACAATTGCCCGAGCGCCACGGGATCCGGCGCCGTGTATTCGATGAATTCAAAACCATCCGTGCCAACGGGATTGTCCCAAGTCGTTGCCTGCATGCTTTGTCTCCTGAACCGTGAGGATGATTCGATGATTAATCGGCGGTTATTGGGACAAAGTTTATCGACGGAAGCGCGGTGGATACTTGCGAATTAAATCGCGTATTACTACGATGGCGCATGTTCATGCCGTCGATACGGCTATTGAGGGCAGAAAATGGCTCAAGTCGAACTCGATGCCATCGATCGGAAAATTCTCGCCATTCTTCAGGTCAACGGGCGGCTGTCGAACCAGGATATCGCCGATCAGGTGAACCTCTCGCCAAGTCCCTGCTTGCGGCGCATCCGTCGGCTGGAGGAAGAGGGCGTGATCCGCGGTTATGTCGCGCTGCTGGAGCCGCGTCTGCTCGGACTCGGGCTGCTCGCGTACGTGAACGTGCGGCTGGAAAAACGCGGCGGGACGCCGGTATCTGCGGGGATGAAAAACCCGCCGACGCACGCCGACCGCTTTCGCGAAGCCGTTCGCGCGTGGCCGGAAGTCGTGGCCTGTGACGCCATGACCGGCGATATGGATTATTTGCTGCGCGTCCAGGTGGAAGACATGGAGCACTTTTCGCGCTTCATGCAGGACGAGTTGCTGCACCATCCATCAGTGATCGACGTTAAAAGCAGCTTCTCGCTGGAGCGCTTCAAGGAAACGACGGCGCTTCCCATTCGATAAGTCCCCGGCTGCGCCGCGTAATCGATCCAAAACCTGCAGACGCAAAAAAGGCGGCTTTCGCCGCCTTTCGTGCTTTTGCGCATGCTTGCTGATGTGTGCCTGGGAATCAGAACTCGAGGTCCCGATCAGGCCGCGTCGGCAGTAGGCATGAACGCCTGAAACATTTGCGATGCCCGGCGCGCCTGGCGCTTCACCGCGTAATCGAAGACCGCTGCCTGTTCCTGCAACATCTCCGTGAGAATGCTGCCTTGGTCGGCGGGCGTGAGCGACAGATAAGCGTCGGCTTCGCCATACGCATACTCGATCTTCATGCCCGACTTCTTCGCAATGTGCATCATGGTCGAGTTGCGTGACAAACAATGCATGTAGAGCATTGAAACATGCGTGTTGCGGCTGCGGATGGCGGCGCGCTCGAACAAGCGGCTACCCACGCCTCTGCCACGCGCGCTTTCCAGCACCGACACACCGAACTCCGCCGTGCGCTTGTCGCCTTCAGCCGGCAGATAAGCCAAGTGGCCGACGCCAACCACGTTCAACTGTTCGTCGAACACGCCGAACACCGTATCGCGCGAAAAATCGATATTCGCGACGTAGTTCTCGATCACACGATCCGGCACGATCTGGCCGAAACGCAGGAGGCGATCGTCTTCGTCGAGAGCGAGGAAGTGTTTGAGCAGACGCTCGCGATCGCTCGAGGACAACTCACGGACGAGAACGGGCGAACGACCGGCAGCCGGTTGCGAACGATCGGCTGCTGCGAAGATCGATGCAGTGTTGCGGTTGAAAGGCATGTTCACGATGGTGGCTCCTTGATTCGTCGCGCGACATAGTGCGTCGCAAAACGGATTTTAGCCGAACCACGGTGGGAGTACTAGGGAAAACCCGTAATACGCTATGGAGTATCCAGTCTAACTTTCAAGTATTATGAATATGTTTTGTTTATAAACAAAGACTTGGATGATGTTGCGTGAATCAGACGGCTGTGCGGCGACGAAATGACGCATCGCACCATTTCGCTCAATTGTCGCCGTTCATTCCGTGCTCGATCACGCCCACAACCTGTTCCGCGAACTCTCGGTAACCCAGCTTCCCGTCCGGTTTGAGCCACGTGAAGGTCCAGTTGATCATGCCGAACACCATCATGGTGAGCGCGGTCTGGTTCTCCTTCGTCGCACGCTTCGGATACGCGCGCGCAAGTTGCCGGGCGAACGCCGCGACAATGCCGCGTTGGCGCTCCAGCACGATTTCACGCTGCGTATCTTCAAGATATTTGACGTCGTTAAGCAACGCAACGTGCCGGCTATGGGACGTTTCGTACTCTGCAAGGAACGCGCGAATCAGCTCGGCGAACGCCTCGCGCTCCGTCAATCCGCGCCGTTGGCTTGCTCCCTCCACTTCCGCAATGATCAGCATCAACCGCTTTGTGTAGCGGTCGAGCAGGTCGAAAAGGATGGCTTCCTTGCTGGCGTAGTAGTGATAGAGCCGCGCTTTGGAGGTTCCGCTGGCCGCAGCGAGATCGGCCATCGACGTGCTCGGGTAGCTGGTCTGCGCAAATTTGGCTGCGGCGAGTTCGAGAATCTGCTCGCGTTGCGTGTCGTGGTCAGGCGCTCTTGTACGGGCCATTGAGTCTCGGAGAATTGCTGGGTCGATCGGGGATTCTAATGCGTGGCGCGACGAAGTTTGGCCTCGGCTATCTTGGCGAGATCGCCGCGAATCTCCAGTTTGCCCGCCGCAACAAGTTCGCGACAGCGCCAGAACGCGATGGAATCGCTGACCAGAAAGCCGAAGCTCGTGCCCATCACCTGGCCGGTGAGCCGGCGCGCTTCCTGCCAGCCGTCGCTGGCTATCTGGAGGATGGTTTCATCGACGTCGGAATAGGTGCCGGAAATAAACGTGTTGTCACGCCATCGGCGAGTCTCGCTGTTGATCTGCTTCACCTCCTGCCATTCCAGCGCAAGGCGGCTGATGCGCAGCACCGAAATGGGTGCGGCCGTCGGCAGCTTGGCGCCCAGTTCGGCCACCGTGAACATGCCGACCGCCGTCGCGTCGTCTTCACGGCCGCGGCGCTGCTGCGTGCCGTCGCTCGCGGTGACAAGGGGCAGGTCTTCGTGGGTGAGCTTGGCTTCGTTCAAGCGCTGCGGCGCGTTGCGCAGCGTGTAGGCCACTCGTCGCAATGTGAGCTGATCACTGGCGCTCTGGCCGTGCCAGACCACGACCTGTCCGTTGTCTTGCGCGAGATCGCGCAGGAGCGCGTCCTGTTCCTTGAGCTTCGATATAAAGTCGAACTTCTGTTCGTTCAGCACCTGCTGCCAGAACAGCGCCCGGGTTTCCGGGTTGTCGTCTATGCCTCTTAGCTGGCCGACCGCAAGGTCGTCCTTCAGTGGGATGACGCGTTCGTCGCGGGCTGCTGTTTGCAGGGCTTCGCGCAGAATATCGGCGGCGTGATCGCCGTTGGTAACGTGAATGGTGCTCATCAGTAACGGTGACCGCAAACGTAAGTAGGCTGCCCGCGCGCGGCGAGTGCGGCGACGAGGCGCGGCACACCGCATTCGGAACGGGCGGCCCCTAGTGTAAGCGAATCGAATCAGCCCAATCCGCCAACACAGCGCTCAACGTTCGTCATAGCTCACAACTACGCGATCCGAAATCGGGTGGCACTGGCAAGTCAGCACAAAGCCCGCGTCAATCTCATGCTGCTCCAGCGTGTAGTTCTTCTCCATGCGCACTTCGCCTTCCAGCACCTTCGCGCGGCACGTGCAGCACACGCCTCCCTTGCACGCATAGGGCAGCGCAAGCCCGGCTTTCAGCCCGACGTCGAGCACGCTCACGCCCTGATACGGCAGACGCAACTTGCGCTTTTTCCCATCGATGATCAGTTCCAGATCCGCTGCCGGGGTGTCGTCGGTGATTTCGATTGCCGGCACACCGGCTTGCGGCAGCGGCGTGCCGAACCGCTCGACGTGGACCTGCTTCGGCGATACGCCTGCGCTTTTCAGCGCGGCTTCGGCGGCGTCCATCATCGGGCCGGGACCGCAAATGAAGGCTTCATCGATTTCATCGGCGGGAACGAGCGCTTCTAGAAATGCCGCGCACTTTTCCTGGTTCAGCACGCCGTTGAACAACTCGACATCCTGCAAATCGTCCGATAACACGTGATACAGCGAGAACCGGCTCATGAAGCGGTTCTTCAGGTCTTCCAGCTCCTCGGCAAACATGATCGCGTCGACGCTGCGATTGCCGTAGATGAGCGTGAAACGACTCGTCGGCTCGGATTCCAGCGTCGTCTTGACGATCGCGAGCACCGGCGTGATGCCCGAACCGCCCGAGAACGCCACGTAGTGCTTCACGTGATCGGCGTTCAGGTGCGTGAAAAAGCGGCCATCAGGCGTCATGACTTCAATTTCGTGACCGGGCTTCAGCGTATCGAAAGCGAAGTTTGAGAAGCGGCCGCCCCGCACGCGCTTGATGCCAATCCGCAATTCGCCGTCGCGGTCGTAATCGGTCACGCCGACGCAAATAGAATATGAGCGCCGCGTTTCCTCACCGTCGATATGCGTCTTCAACGTGACGAACTGGCCTTGCGTGAAACGGAATGCGTCGCGCAGGGTGTCGGGGACATCGAAGGAAACCGTGACGGCGTCGGCGGTTTCGGGACGGACATCGCGGATGCGCAGCGAGTGGAATTGCGGAGTCGCCATGGTCATTTTCAGTACGGTTTGAAGTAGTCGAACGGCTCGCGGCAATCCATGCAGCGATACAGCGCCTTGCATGCCGTCGAGCCGAATTGGGCAAGGCGTTCGGTATGCGATGAACCGCAGCGGGGGCACGCGGGTTTATCCACGACGCGTGGCACGAAGCGGATTGGCCGTTCTTGCGGCGCGTGTTCGTTTGAACCGCAATTGCCCATTGGCGGGGCGATGCCGTACTGCCTGAGCTTGTCGCGCGCTGCGTCGGTCATCCAGTCGGTGGTCCACGCCGGCGCCAGAACTGTCTCGATACGATGCTTCGTGAAGCCCGCGCCGTTCAATGCTGCACCAATGTCTTCGGCGATCTGGTACATCGCCGGGCAGCCCGAATACGTGGGCGTGATGACGATTTCCAATGTGTCGTCGGCGGCGCGGCGGACATCGCGGAGAATGCCCAACTCACGGATGGATACCACCGGAATTTCCGGATCGGGCACGGCGTCCAGCACTTCCCATACGCGATCGAGCGAAGCTTCGGCGGTGGTCATCGTCGCGTTCACCACGTGGCGCCTGGATGCTGCCGCGCGATACTCTGCAATTCCGCAAGCAGGAAACCCATGTGCTCGGAATGCTCGCCCAACTTGCCGGTGGTCACGTGTTTGGCATCGACGGGCTTTTGCAGCGTGGCTTGCGCAAGCGTCGCGTCCACGTCTTCACGCCACGCGGTTTCCAGATCCGCGGTGAGCGGACCGATACCTGCATCGGCGATGCTCGTTTCCACGTCATCGGTACTGAAGAACTCGCGCGTGTACGGCATCAGGTAGTCCACCGCGGCCTGAGCCCGACGATGCGATTCGTCGGTGCCATCGCCGAAACGCAGCAGCCAGTCGCTGGCGTGATTCAGGTGATAACGCGTTTCCTTGATCGACTTCGACGCGATTGCGGCAAGTTGCGCGTCGGTCGATTGCGTGAGCGCTGTCCACAGATGCGCCATCAGCGTCGAATAAAGGAAATTGCGCACGACTGTCACTGCGTAGTCCCGATCTGAACGCGCCGTGCCCGATAACGGACCCGCGTGCGGCAACTCCGTCAGCGTGTAATTGCGAAAATCACGTTCGTTGCGGAAATACGCGTAGTCATCTTCGGTTTTCTTCGTGCCGTAAAGTTCGGCATCGAGCGTGGCCGCGTGCGAGTAAAGCAATCTCGCCTGGCCAATCAGATCAAGGCTGATATTGGCCAGCGCGATATCTTCCTCGAGCACCGGGCCGTGGCCGCACCACTCGCCGTTGCGCTGACCGAGGATCAGGGCGTTATCGGCGAGGCGCAGCACGTAGGACAGATGTTGGGGCGTCGTCATGGGCTTGACCCTTCAATCACATGTGGTTGATTTCGTCGGGCAGCACGAAGAACGTCGGGTGACGGTAGATCTTGTCGCCAGCGGGCTCGAAGAACTCGGCTTTATCGGCGGGATCGGAGGCTGTGATTGCTGCCGACGGCACAACCCAAATGCTCACGCCTTCCTGGCGCCGCGTGTAGACATCGCGTGCCATGCGCAGCGCTCCCGGTGCGTCCGGCGCATGCAGGCTGCCGCAATGCTTGTGGTCAAGGCCCTGCTTGCTGCGCACGAACACTTCCCAGATCGGCCATTCGTTGTTCATTTTTTGCTCCTTACTTTATGCAGCTTGCTTTTGGGCGCGCGCGGCTTGTTTTGCGGCATAGGCGAGGGCGGCATCGCGAACCCAAAGGCCGTCATCGTGCGCTTTGACTCGCGTGGCGAGGCGTTCCTTGTTGCACGGGCCGTCGCCGTTCACGACGCGCCAGAATTCTTCCCAGTCAATCTCGCCGTAGTCGTGCGCCTGGCGTTCTTCGTTCCACTTCAGGTCGGGATCGGGCAGCGTCACGCCGAGAATCTTGGCTTGCTCGACGGTGGCATCGACGAATTTTTGGCGCAAATCATCATTCGATATCCGCTTGATGCCCCATTTGAACGACTGGCCGCTGTGGATGGAATCCTTGTCGCTCGGACCGAACATCATCAGCACCGGCCACCACCAGCGGTCAACCGCTTGCTGAACCATTTCCTTTTGCGCAGCGGTGCCCTTCATCATGGAAAGCAGGGCGTCGAAACCTTGCCGTTGATGGAACGACTCTTCCTTGCAGATGCGGATCATGGCGCGCGCATACGGGCCGTACGTGCAGCGGCAGAGCGGAATCTGGTTCATGATCGCCGCGCCGTCCACCAGCCAGCCGATCACGCCGACATCCGCCCACGTGGGCGTCGGGTAATTGAAAATGCTCGAATATTTGGCTTTGCCAGCGTGCAGGGCATCGACGAGCTGGTCTCGCGACACGCCCATGGTTTCTGCCGCGCTATATAGATAGAGGCCGTGGCCGCCTTCGTCCTGCACCTTCGCGAGCAGGATCGCCTTGCGCTTCAGGCTCGGCGCGCGCGAAATCCAGTTGCCCTCGGGCAACATGCCGACAATTTCTGAATGTGCGTGCTGCGAGATCTGGCGGACCAGCGTCTTGCGGTAAGCCTCGGGCATCCAGTCCTGAGGCTCGATCTTGCCGTCGACGGCCATCACGGCGTCAAAACGGCTGAGTTCCGGCGATGTGGACGCCGGATCGATGGACTGCACGTTGCCGGGGATATCGAGGGACTGCGTGTACATGACGATCGCTCGCTCTAGGAAGTCACTGTGCTGCAATTATAAGCCGACCGTCCGGTCGGTTAATAGTTATTTTTTTGAGATGGGCGGGATGAGGGCAGAGCAGCGGTGTTCCCTATCCTGAATAGCGTGACTTTGACGCGGTAGTATCTGAACGGCCTAATGTTCAGACACCCGCTTCAAACACCCGCCTGTAATTTTCCCCAAGAGCATTCAGCGGGAGACGTGGCTTACTCAGTCGGCCTCGGCACTAGCCCGGGAAGGGTCGCGGTTCCCCGACGCCGAATGCGACAATGCGGCTTCGCTTTCAACCGTCTTCCCCCGCATGCCGTCATCGCCCTCCTCCTCAGAAATTCGTCGCGCGCGCGTTGCCGTTATCGGCGGCGGCCCTGCTGGCTTGATGGCCGCGGAAGCGCTGGCGGCGGGTGGCGTAGAAGTGGATCTATATGACGCCATGCCGTCGGTCGGCCGCAAATTCCTCATGGCCGGCAAGGGCGGCATGAATCTCACGCATTCGGAACCTGCCGAACTATTCCTGTCGCGTTATGCGGAGCGCCGGGCGCAAATTGAACCGTTGCTGCGTCGTTTCGATACCACCGCGTTACGCGCATGGGTTCACGGATTGGGCGTGGAAACTTTCGTTGGCAGTTCGGGCCGCGTATTTCCGACCGACATGAAAGCCGCGCCGATGCTGCGAGCCTGGTTGCATCGGCTACGCGGGTCGGGCGTACGGTTCCATATGCGGCATAAGTGGCTTGGCTGGGGTGATGAAGCTTTACCCCTTTTGCGGTTCGCTACGCCGGAGGGCGAGCGCTCGGTCGAAGCTGACGCCGTTGTCCTCGCGCTGGGCGGCGCAAGCTGGCCGCGACTTGGGTCGGACGCCGCGTGGATTCCGCATCTGGAAGCGCGGGACGTGGGCGTGTCGCCGTTCAAGCCGTCCAACTGTGGTTTCGATATCGACTGGAGCGAGCATTTCAGCAGTCGTTTTGCAGGCGAACCGCTGAAAGCCGTGGCGATCGGTTTGCCGCGAGAGGAGGGTGGTATCGACTGGCGCACGGGCGAGTGTTTGCTGACATCGACAGGTATTGAAGGCAGTCTGATCTACGCGATGTCGGCGCGTATCCGCGATCGCCTGGCCGCCGGCGATGGCACGTTTTTCCTCGATCTATTGCCGGCTCTGACGCCGCAGCGTGTTCACGATGAAGTGACGCATCCACGCGGCGCTCGGTCCATGTCGAGCCATTTGCAGAGTCGTCTGAACCTGACGGGCGTGAAGGCGGGTTTGCTGCGAGAGGTGTTGAGCCGCGAAGATTTCGCCGATACAGAACGCCTTGCACAACGTATCAAGGCGTTGCCGTTGACCGTGACGCGCCCAAGGCCGATCGCCGAGGCGATCAGCAGTGCGGGCGGCGTGCGGTTCGAGTCGCTCGATTCGCACCTGATGCTCGAGGCGCTGCCCGGCGTTTTCTGCGCGGGCGAGATGCTGGATTGGGAAGCGCCGACGGGCGGTTATCTGCTCACGGCGTGTTTCGCGAGCGGTTTGGTGGCGGGCGAGGCGGCGCTGGCTTATGTGCAGCAGCGGGCGTGAACCGGGTTCAAACGCCCGCGTGAAACTACAAGCTCAGGCCGGAACGAGGCGCCACAACGACGTAATCTCGGCCGAACGCGCGTGATAAAGCGGATCGGTTTTATCTGCGGCGCGGGGGTGTTGCGGACGAATATCCATCCGGCCGTCCGTCTTCAATCCGGCGCGGTCGACCCACTCCTGGAATTCCGCACGCGTTCGCAAACCAAGATGTTCCGCTATATCGGAAAGAATCAGCCAGCCTTCGCCGCCCGGCGTCAGATGCGCAGCAAGGCCATCGAGAAATCCGCGCAACATGCGGCTTTCCGGATCGTAGATCGCGTGTTCAATCGCCGAACTGGGCCGGGCCGGCAGCCACGGCGGATTGCAGACAATCAACGGCGCACGGCCTTCCGGGAACAGGTCGGCCTCAATCACCTTTACTTGTTGGTCATATCCCAATAATTCGATATTTTCGCGTGCGCACGCCAGCGCCCGGGCATCGATTTCCGTCGCAATCACCCGCTTCACGCCACGCTGGGCCAGCAAGACAGCGAGCACGCCCGTGCCGGTGCCGATATCGAAAGCCAGTTCCTTCGATGGCAACGGCTGATCCGCGATCAGCTTGATGTACTCGCCGCGCACCGGCGAAAACACGCCGTAGTAGGGATGAATCCGAGCGCCGAGCGCCTCGACGTCCACGCCCTTTTTGCGCCACTCGTGCGCGCCGACCAGCCCCAGCACTTCCCGCAGCGACACAACCGACTCACCAGCTGCCGCGCCGTAAGCCTCTTCACACGCCTCCTTCACAACCGGCGCACGGCGCAGCGGAATGGCGTATTCGGCGTCCAGCGGCAACAGCAGCATGCCGAGCGTGCGCGCCCGCTGCGACTGGGCGAGCCGATGCAAATTGAACGCTTCTGCAGGGGCGGGCGGCGCGGCCGGCGGTGCATCGGGGGCCGCGCTGCGTTCCTTCGCTTTGGCTTTGGCGGACTTTTTCGGCCGCGTTTCGATGCGTCGGGCAACCGCCTGCAACAATTGGCGTGCATTTTGGAAATCGCCGCGCCAGAGAATGGCCGTGCCTTCGCAAGCTAGCCGATAGGCGGAGTCGGCGGTCATCTGGTCATCGCCGATCACTACGCGTTTGGGCGGCGCGATTCCGCTTTCCGAGTGCCAGAGCGCCGAACGGTTCTCGCCTTTTTCCTCCCATTGGATCTGGGAGGGTGCGGCGCTGGTGCTGGGAGAAGTTTTGGAATGCATGCTGAATAAGTACCGGACAAAGTGAGAACCGCGAGGCGGAATGCCGACATTCTGAGGGCTTTTCACAAAATGGTCCGATTTTCGACGACAAAAGACGTCTGGTAGACACGTTTGGGAATTGCGCCACGGGATTTCAACCGGCGCGAAAGCAGGTCCGTTTGCACATTTAGCGTCGGATGAACGCAGGCGCTAATTCGATTCCGGTACGCGGAGTTCCCCGTCTCCGGGTCTCCGAACGACGCCGCGGCTCTTTGTCCTGAAAGCCATGCCACAAGGCCGAGCCAAACCGCACATCTGCCGCCGCGAATCATCCGCTGAACTGTAAGCGCCTGGTTTGCCTGTTCAGGCACAATCGTTTTTTCCCTCAAAAACACCCGTTCCCCGATGAACCTTCGCGCCCTTTCCGCCGTTGCCGCCGCGACGCTGCTTGCTTCCTTGCTGTCATCCACCTGCGCTCTCGCCGACGACGCACCGGCCGAACACTGGGTCAGCGCCTGGGGCACGGCGTTGCAGGCCATTCCGCAGCGGACGGATTTGCCGGCGCTGTATCGCGCGCCTGAGATTGGCGGCCGGACGGTTCGGCAGATTGTGTATCCCGCCATCGACGGCCGCCACGTTCGGCTGCGCTTCAGCAATGTGTACGGCACGGCGCCGCTGGTGATCGAGGGCGTACAAGTAGCGCGCGCCGTGTCCGGCGGCGCGGCGGCGATCCGAGCGGGCACTAGCCGTCCTGTGACGTTCGCGGGCAAGGCGAGCGTGACCATCGCGCCGGGTGGCCAGATGGACAGCGACCCGATTACCTTCGATGTCGCCGCCCACCAGCCGCTCGCCGTCAGCACCTATATGGGAGCGGGTCAAAAAATGGCCGCGTGGCATAGGGTGGCGAACCAGACGAATTACGTATCGACGCCAGGCAACCATTCCTCCGATACCGACGCCGCCGCGTTTCGCACCCGCTTCACGCAATTTGTATGGCTGACAAGCGTTTCCGTCGACGCAACGCCTGCGCGGGCGCTGGTAGCAATCGGAGACTCCATTACCGATGGCATGCGCTCGACGCCGAACGCGAACCGTCGCTGGCCCGACGCATTGGGGCGCCGGCTGACGCAAAAGGGCATCGACAGCACCGCGGTCGTCAATGCGGGAATCAGCGGCAATCGCTTGCTGAGCGGGTCACCGTGCTACGGCGATGCGCTTTTGACGCGATTCGACCGCGACGCGCTGCGCCAACCCGGGGTCCGCACGGTGATCCTGATGATCGGCATCAACGATATCAATTTCCCCGCGATGCCCCCCCACGCCGGCCTGGATTGCGACGATCCCCATACGCCCGTGACCGCCGATTCGCTGTTGCGCGGGTATCAACGGCTGATTGCGCAGGCGCACCAGCGCGGGGTCCGGATCTACGGCGCGACCTTGACGCCGGCCTCGCTGCCTCCGGAACGTGAGGCGATCAGGACGGCAGTGAATGACTCGATCCGCTCAAGCCATGCATTCGATGGCGTGATTGACTTCGACCAGGCACTCCGCGACCCGGCCCATCCGGATCGTCTCCAGCGACGCTATGACAGCGGCGACCATATCCATCCTAGCGACGCGGGTTATGCGGCCATGTCGGAAGCCGTTCCCATCGACGAAATGGGGCTGGCGAAGGGTCGTTGAACGGTTGTTCGGACTTTCCCGAAAATAGTTTGAAGATGTCCTTGCCATAGTGGGTGCCATCGCCTATTATTCGTCTCCTCGTTTCGCAACGAGGGCCGCTAAAGAAACAGGTGGCCTCCAAAGTCGGTAAGTTTGAAAGCAAACGCTCACAAACTTGTTGACAAGGAGAAAAAGATTCTTCATAATCTCGTTTCTGTGCTGCAGATGCAGCGACGCGAAAGCGGCAGGGTTCTGAGGGTTGGGACTGTGCGGCGGGTAGC
>NZ_LMUF01000040.1 GCF_009766085.1 Burkholderia sp. S171
GAGCCGTTCTGGGGTGCGGTGCTCGCGAAGATCGCGGTGCTCGTGCTGATCGTGTTGTTCATCCAGAAGCGTCCTCAGGGTATGTTCGCCCTGAAGGGCCGCAGCGCCGAGGTTTGAGATGACTACACCCAACGTCTCAGCGAATCTCGATCTTGCACCGCAACCCGACGAGCAGGCCAGGCGCGCAGGCTTTGCGCTCGGCCTGCCGCCGCGTGCGGCACTCTTACCTCGCAGCGGCTGGATTGCGCTGATCGCATTCGTGATCGCGATGGGTATCTGCGTGCCGATCGCCGCGCTCGTGCTGCCGGAATCGAGCACGTTCCACCTCTCCGCGTATTCGATGACGCTTGTCGGCAAGCTCATGTGCTACGCGATCGGCGCGCTTGCGCTCGATCTCGTCTGGGGTTATTGCGGCATCCTGAGCTTGGGCCACGCGCTGTTCTTCGCACTCGGCGGATACGCGATGGGCATGTACCTGATGCGTTCCATTGGCCGCGAGGGCAACTATCAGAGCGATCTGCCGGACTTCATGGTGTTCCTCGACTGGCACAAGCTGCCGTGGTACTGGCAGGGCACTGAGCACCTCTGGTATGCGTTGTTGCTGGTGATTGTCGTGCCCGGCGTGCTCGCCTGGGTGTTCGGCTTCTTCACGTTCCGTTCGCGTGTCAAAGGCGTGTATCTGTCGATCATCACGCAGGCGATGACGTTCGCCGCGATGCTGCTCTTCTATCGCAACGAAACGGGCTTCGGCGGCAATAACGGTTTTACCGATTTCAAGCGCATCGCGGGGTTTCCGATTACATCGGCCAGTACGCGCACCGT
>NZ_LMUF01000041.1:0-15047 GCF_009766085.1 Burkholderia sp. S171
TTCGCGTCGCTGCATCTGCAGCACAGAAACGAGATTATGTCGTGCGTTTCGCTTTTCGTCAACAGGTTTTTTACTTCACCCGAACTTTCCGATTCGCTGCAAAGCCCGTCCTGCTTGGCTCCGCGGCATCCTCTTAAGCGCCACGCTTACTGCACTTTCTCACTTCCCTTCGCCTCTTTGGGAAGCGAAGGAACGGAATTCTAGTGCCCGTTGCACCCTTGCGCAAGGGGTTCGTGAAAAGAATTTCAACGGTGCTTAAAAACCGGCTTCCGTTTCTCAACAAACGCGGCCATTCCTTCCTTCTGATCTTCAGTCGCGAAGAGTGAATGGAACATGCGACGCTCAAAATGAACTCCCTCTGCCAGGGTCGATTCATATGCGCGATTAACGGACTCCTTCGCCATCATTACCGCGGGCAGCGAGAAGCTCGCGATTGTCGATGCTGCCTCCATTGCTTCGTCCAGTAAGCTTGCCGCCGGCACAACGCGCGATACCAAGCCAGCGCGCTCCGCCTCTTCGGCGCCCATCATGCGGGCGGTAAGGCACATGTCCATTGCCTTCGCCTTCGACACTGCGCGAGGCAAGCGCTGCGTACCACCAGCGCCCGGAATCACGCCAAGCTTGATTTCCGGTTGACCGAACTTGGCGGTATCGGCGGCAATGATGATGTCGCACATCATGGCCAGTTCGCAACCACCACCAAGCGCGAAACCCGACACCGCTGCGATGATGGGCTTGCGAATAGTTCGTATCGTCTCCCAGTTGCGCGTGATGTAGTCGCCCTTGAATGTGTCCATATAGGAATAGCCGGCCATCATGCCGATATCAGCCCCTGCCGCAAACGCTTTTTCGCTGCCGGTCAGCACGATCGCGCCGATGTTCTCGTCGGCATCGAATTGCTTCAGCACGACTCCGAGCTCATCCATCAAGGCGTCGTTTAGCGCGTTGAGCGCTTTAGGCCGGTTCAGCGTGATCAAGCCGACTCGTCCGCGGACTTCGGTCAAAAGATTCTCGTAAGCCATGCATTCCTCCTATGTGAACTCGCGCGAAAACGCTTCGCGCACGCGTCCCGAAAATGCTAACATTCGCAAACCAACCGGTCGGTCAATTAATTGACCAAGCGTCCATCACCGTTACTCATCCCTTGCCGCCATGACACATCCGCTATTCACGAAGCACGAAGCGACGCTCAATCAAGCGCTTGCCGCCATTGCAACACGTGGCTACTGGAGCCCGTTTCCCGAAATGCCGAGCCCCAAAGTGTACGGTGAAACGGCTAGTTCGGACGGCGAGGCTGCCTTCAAAGCACACCTGAACCGGACGTTCGATCTGGACCAGCCGACAACCGGCGAGAAGATTGGCCATGAGCGGTCGCCCTTCGGGCTCGCGCTCGGAATTCGCTATCCGAAAGCGGACGTCGACGCGCTACTGGCTGCATCCAGAGCGGCTCAAAGTCAGTGGCGCGCGGCCGGCCCCGACACGTGGGCGGGTGTAAGCCTCGAAATACTGACCCGGCTGAACAAGGCGAGTTTCGAGATCGGTTACAGCGTCATGCACACGACCGGGCAAGCCTTCATGATGGCCTTTCAGGCTGGCGGTCCGCATGCACAGGATCGCGCGCTCGAAGCAGTGACCTACGCGTGGGACGAGCTCCGCCGAATTCCCGCCGATGCTTATTGGGAAAAGCCACAAGGCAAAAATCCTCCGCTCGCGTTGCACAAGCGTTTCACCATCGTGCCGCGCGGCACGGGTCTTGTGCTCGGTTGCTGCACCTTCCCAACCTGGAACGGCTATCCGGGGATGTTCGCCGACCTAGCTACGGGTAACACGGTCATCGTCAAGCCGCATCCCGGGGCCATCCTGCCGCTGGCAATTACGGTACGCATCGCTCGCGATGTTTTGCGCGAAGCCGGATTCGACCCGAACGTGGTCACGCTGCTCGCGACCGAGGCGAACGATGGCCTCCTCGTTCAGGATCTTGCGCTGCGCCCCGAAATCAAGCTGATCGACTTCACTGGCAGTACGCAAAACGGCAACTGGCTAGAGCGTCATGCGCATCAGGCGCAGGTCTACACCGAGAAGGCCGGCGTAAATCAGATCGTGATCGACTCCGTAGACAACCTCAAAGCCGTTGCCAGTAATATCGCATTCTCGCTGGCGCTGTACTCCGGCCAAATGTGCACGGCGCCCCAAAACATTTACGTGCCACGCGACGGCATCCATACGAGCGACGGCCACCTGGGCTTCGACGACGTCGCGAAGGCGCTCGCGGCTGCCGTTGAAAAACTGGTCTCCGATCCGGCCCGCGCGGTCGAATTGACGGGCGCCATTCAAAACGATGGCGTGATGGCGCGCATTGCCGACGCCCGGCAACTAGGCGAAGTGCTCACAGATAGTCAATCGCTCGCTCATCCCGCGTTTCCTGACGCCCACGTGCGCTCTCCCCTCATGTTAAAAATGGACGTTCGCACCGACGCCGCAAAATTCACCCAGGAATGGTTCGGCCCAATCTCGTTCGTCATTGCCACGGACTCGACTGCGCAGTCTCTCGACCTGGCGGGATCGATTGCTGCGGAACACGGTGCGCTCACGTTCTCCGTGTACAGCACAGACGATGCAGTAGTCGACGCAGCCTACGACGCAGCAATTCGAGGCGGTGTCGCGCTCTCGATCAATCTGACCGGTGGCGTGTTCGTCAACCAGACAGCGGCGTACTCGGATTTCCACGGCACCGGGGCTAACCCTGCCGCTAACTCGGCGTTGTCAGACGCAGCGTTCGTCGCGAACCGCTTCCGCGTTGTTCAAAGCAGAGTGCATGTTGCACCCAAGACCGCGCCGGCAACAGTTAGCCAAACGGCATAGGTGCCCAGCCCGCAACGCCGCGTGGAGACATAGGCCATTCGGCCGAATGGAACGCGGCGCCGGACACGGCTAGGATCGAAGGCATGCGTATTTGCACAACGTAGCGAGCAAGGAGACACCATGTCCGACAACGGCAATTCAATCGTCATCAGTATCGACGCCAACACGCGCGTCGCCACGCTGACGCTCAATCGTCCCGACAAGCTGAACAGCTTCACGCGGACAATGCATGAGGAACTGAGCAAGGCGCTCGACCAGGTTGAAGAAAGCAACGCCCGAGCATTGGTGATTACGGGGGCGGGACGCGGTTTTTGCGCGGGCCAGGATCTAGCCGATCTTGACTTCACACCCGGGGCGATGACCAACCTGGGCGCCCTGATCGACCGGCATTTCAACCCGCTCGTGCGCCGCCTGCAGACGTTGCCGTTGCCCGTGATTGCCGCCGTCAACGGTATCGCGGCCGGTGCCGGAGCGAATCTCGCCATGGCGTGCGACCTGATCGTCGCGGCGCGCTCGGCAAGTTTCGTTCAGGCTTTTGTGAAAATTGGCCTGGTTCCGGATTCCGGCGGTACGTGGCTCTTGCCGCGGCGCGTTGGCGAAGCACGCGCGCTGGGCCTTGCATTGACCGGCGACAAGCTGGGCGCCGAACAAGCTGAAACGTGGGGACTGGTCTGGAAAGTGGTCGACGACGAGCAATTGCAGAGCGCCGCACTGAAGCTTGCCGCGCAACTCGCGCAGCAGCCCGCCAAGGCTATCGCTGCGATCAAGCACGCTATCCGCGCCGCCGCCAACAATACGCTCGATCAGCAACTGGATCTGGAGCGAGACATTCAACGCGAACTAGGTGACTCATACGACTATGCCGAGGGTGTCGCGGCCTTCAAGGAAAAACGTGCGCCCCGCTTCGACGGCCTCTGAATCTCGATCAGAAAACTCCGGGAGAACGCAACAATGACGCCTCAAGATCTCGCCAACGCGACCGCGCAAGCCATGTACGAAGCGGATGCGTGCAGCCGTGCGCTCGGCCTTGAACTCAAGGAAGTTCGGCCCGGTTACGCGTGCATGCAAATGAACGTCCGCGACGACTTTCTGAACGGTCACGGCATTTGCCACGGTGGACTCATTTTCACGCTGGCCGACTCAACGTTCGCGTTTGCCTGTAACTCGTACAACATCAACACGGTCGCGGCAGGCTGTTCCATTGAATTTCTGCGTGCGGTGAAGGGCGGCGACCGCTTGTCGGCAGAAGCTGTCGAACAATCACTGACGGGGCGAACCGGCATCTACGACATTCGCGTCACGAACCGTGAAGGCGAAACAGTCGCGATGTTTCGCGGCAAGTCGTCGCAGATAAAGGGCAATCTGGTTCCCGTGGAATCCTGACCCACTCTACAAAAACATCGCGCCCATACGAACTTGATTCGGGCGATTGATTGACGATCAAGAAGGAGACATTCAATGACCAACGCGCTTCCGCTGGACCCGATCGAGACGGCCAGCCGCGACGAACTAACGGCGCTGCAACTCGAACGCCTCAAGTGGTCGCTCGCCCATGCGTATAAAAACTCGCCGGTGTATCGCCGCAAGTTCGACGAAGCAGGCGTGCATCCGGATGACGTGAAAACGCTGGGCGACTTGGCGCGTTTCCCGTTTACAACAAAGAAGGATCTCCGCGATAACTATCCGTACGGGATGTTCGCCGTTCCGCACGACCAGATTTCGCGAATCCACGCTTCGTCGGGGACGACGGGCAAGCCCACTGTGGTTGGTTACACGGCGAAGGACATCGACACCTGGGCCAATCTTGTTGCGCGCTCCATCCGCGCTGCGGGCGCACGGCGCGGCGACAAAGTGCACGTCAGCTACGGCTATGGTCTCTTCACGGGTGGCCTCGGCGCTCATTACGGCGCTGAGCGTGCAGGTTTGACTGTGATCCCATTCGGCGGTGGCCAGACCGAAAAGCAAGTGCAACTGATCCAGGATTTTCGTCCCGACATCATCATGGTGACGCCCAGCTATATGCTGTCGATCGCCGACGAACTCGAGCGCCAGGGCGTTCATCCTGCCGATTGCTCGCTGCGCATCGGCATCTTCGGTGCGGAGCCATGGACGAACGACATGCGCACGGCTATCGAGAAGCGGATGGGCATCGACGCTGTCGACATATACGGACTATCGGAAGTGATGGGACCCGGGGTGGCGTCGGAGTGTGTCGAGACAAAGGACGGCCCGACAATCTGGAAGGATCATTTCTATCCCGAGATCATTGATCCAGAGACCGGCGAGGTCTTGCCGGACGGTGAGCTAGGCGAACTCGTATTCACATCACTGACCAAGGAAGCGCTGCCGATTGTCCGCTACCGGACGCGCGATCTCACCCGGCTATTGCCCGGTAGCGCACGAACGATGCGTCGGATGGAAAAAATCACGGGGCGCTCGGACGACATGATGATCGTGCGCGGCGTGAATGTATTTCCAACGCAAATTGAAGAGCTGTTGCTCAAGCAGCACGCGCTCGCACCGCATTACCAGATCGTGCTGACGAAAGAAGGTCCGCTTGATGTGCTCACGTTGCATGTCGAACCTTGTCCTGAAACGGCCCCGGATACCGGTGTTCTCGATCAGGCCAAAGCCGCACTCGCTTATGACATCAAGGCTTTGATCGGTGTCAGTGCAGTGATTCAGGTACTGGGTGTGAACGGTATTGAGAGGTCGGTTGGAAAGGCGCGGCGCGTGATCGACCGGCGGAAAGCAGCGAGTTGATTCTGTAGCCTGCGCTTGTTACGCGAGCGGTACACGCATTCAAGATCCGGCTCTTTCGGGCCGATCCGCGAATGATCGTCCGCGCGCAAAGCAGCGAGTTGATTGCGTAAGCGCCGGTCAAAGCCGACGCTTACGCCTACCCTAGCGACATCTCCAAACAACCCGTCTACGAATTCGGCAGCAGCAGCCACATCCTGCCCCCCTGCTTCATCCGGCCGGCGAGATCCCCTGCATCGTCGCCCAGGCCCCAAAAATAATCCGCGCGCACGCCGCCCTTGATCGCGCTGCCGGTGTCCTGAGCGAACACCAGCCGGTTCATTGGCGCATTGCTCAATGGGCGAGTGGTCTGCAAGAAAACGGGCGTGCCGAGCGGGATAGAAGAAGGATCGACGGCGATCGAACGTTCGGGCGTAAGCGGAACACCCAAGGCGCCCACCGGCCCCGTTCCCACGCCGGCCGCCAGCGTTTCCGTGCCGGGCATCTCGCGGAAGAACACAAAGCGCGGATTGACGTCGAGCAATGCATCGACACGCGATGGATTCGCTTTCGCCCACGCCTTGATACCTTGCATCGTGGCCTGTGCAGGTGTGAGTTCACGCCGATCCAACAGCTCACGCCCGATCGATTTGTACGGCTGGTTGTTCGTCCCGCCAAACCCGACGCGCATCGTGGCGCCATCCTCCATCACGACTTGTCCCGAGCCCTGGATCTGCAGGAAGAACGCTTCGATAGGATCATCGACCCAAACCAGTTCGTTGCCGTTCAACACACCCGAACTTTCAAGCTGGGCGCGCGTGGGCAACGCGGTACCGGATTTGAACCGATACGGCCATCGATACAAAGCGTACTGATAAGGCCCGTGACGCGTACGCGAACCCCGCAACAACGGCTCGTAGTAACCGGTAACGAGACCGTCGAGCGTGCCGTCGGTGTTGGCCAACTGGAATGGCGTGAAGTACGCCTCGAAGAATTCGCGGGCGGCATTCATGTCGAGATCGTCGAGACGTTGAGCCGCCGCGCACGCCCGGCGCCACGCGGGCTGTTGCGCAAGACGGCTGCAGTTCTGGCGCATCGCCGCGGTTGCGCCGAGCAGCGAATCGTCCTGCCAGCCGGGCACCTGCTGCCAACTCACCGCAGTCAGCCGGTTCGCGGCGCGCTGTCCCGTAATGATCGGCGCACCGGTTGGTGGCGCAAGATATCCGGACTTGATAGCCCCGCCACCACCGCACGAAGCGAGCAGGACGGCTGCTGTGATCGATGCCGCCCAACCTGCCAATCCGGCGAGCGAGCGAGTGAAACGCATACAATGTTCGTTCTTGATGAGAACCGCCATGTCTGATCTATTCGACGAATACCCAATGCTTATTTTTGCGCTCGAGTCTCTCTTGGCGCTGCTTCTGCTGATCTTTATCGTCGTGTGGACGGCTTCGGGCAAGAAGAAAAACAGGCGCTAGGAGAACAAACGCAAGCGCCTTTGACCGCACCTGCTCGGGCGCTACTGGTCAATGCAGCGTACGCGGCATGTGCAATGAAAACTCGGCAATGGGCGCCTCGAAACGCTCGCCATCTTCGGCTACGCAAAAATACGAACCACGCATGGTGCCAACGGGCGTCGCAATGACCGCCCAGCTCGTGTATTCGAATTTCTCGCCCGGCGGCAGCAATGGCTGGTTCCCCACCACGCCAAGTCCCTTTACTTCCTGCACTACGTCGTCGCTGTCGGTAATGATCCAGTGGCGCGAGATCAGTTGCGCCGCGACCTGCCCGGTATTGCGGATCGTCAGGGTGTAGGCGAACGCAAACTGGTGGGCGTCCGGATCCGATTGTTCAGGGAGATATTGCGTCTGGACGGATACGCTGAATTCATACTGGCTCATCGCTTTTCCAATTCAAAAATATGCTGCGCGGGTTCGAACCCTTGGCGGACCCAGGCCCGGCGCGGGTTGCGCAAATTTGCGTGAACGTCAGGTGACGCATTCTGCTTGATGCAGCCAGTGCCCGCAACAGAACGCCGCTGCGCGCAAGGGCTTTGTCAAATGCGCAAAACATCTGCGGAAGGCCGCAGGACGGGGGATAGGCCATTTGGCCAGCGGTCAAAAAGGTCGTCACGCTGTAAAATGCATTTTCCGCTCGCAACCGGCTGATGTCATGACGCAATTTCGCCTGTCCCCCAGTATTTTGTCCGCCGACTTTGCCATCCTCGGCGAAGAGGTCCGCAACGTGGTCGCCGCCGGTGCGGACTGGATCCACTTCGACGTGATGGACAACCATTACGTCCCGAACCTGACAATCGGCCCCATGGTCTGTGAGGCGCTGCGTCCGCATACGGATGTTCCTATCGACGTGCATCTGATGGTGCGGCCGGTCGATCGTATCGTGCCGGATTTCGCGAAAGCCGGCGCTAATGTGATCAGCTTTCATCCGGAAGGTTCGGATCATATCGATCGCACGCTCTCGCTGATCCGCGATCACGGCTGCAAAGCAGGCCTTGTCTTCAACCCGGCCACGTCGCTGAATCATCTCGACCACGTGATGGACAAGGTCGACCTGGTGCTGATCATGTCGGTGAATCCGGGCTTTGGCGGCCAGTCGTTCATTCCGGAAGCGCTCAACAAGCTGCGCGAAGCGCGTCGGCGTATCGACGAATACCGCGAGCGGACCGGGCGCGAGATTCATCTCGAAGTGGATGGCGGCGTCAAAATCGACAACATCCGGGAAATCGCGGAAGCCGGCGCGGATACGTTCGTGGCCGGATCGGCCATTTTCGGCCACCACAATTACCACGACGTGATCGCGCAAATGCGCGCCGAGTTGGCCAAAGTGAATACCGGGGAAGCGCGATGAGCGAACTCACGGCCGAGCTTCCGGCGTTCACGAACAAGACGCTGCGCGCGGCGATCATTGACCTTGACGGGACCATGATCGACACCGCCGACGATTTCGTCGCCGCGCTCAACGGCATGCTGGCGCGAATTGGCACGAAGGCCACGGATCGGGACGAAGTCATTGGATTTATCGGCAAGGGGTCGGAGAACCTGATCCGCAGCGTGCTGGCCGTGCGGTTTTCAGCACTGGAAGCAACCACGAAGTTCGAGGACGCGCTCGCGATCTACCAGACCGAATACGCGCGCATCAATGGACAAAGCGCCACCCTCTATCCCGAAGTCACGGAAGGCCTGAAAGCGCTGCGGGATCTCGGTTTGCCGCTGGCATGCGTGACGAACAAGCCGCACAGGTTCGCTGTCGAATTGCTGGCGAAATTCGGCCTGGCCGAATACTTCAAGGTTGTGCTCGGCGGGGACTCCGTTCCGCAAAAAAAGCCGGATCCGGCGCCTATGCTGATTGCCTGCGAGCGGCTGGACGTGCTGCCGCGCGAAGCTGTGGCCATTGGGGATTCGGAGAATGACGCGCTGGCGGGTCGCGCGGCGGGCATGGCGACGCTTACGGTGCCTTACGGTTACAACCACGGCAAACCCGTGCACCTGGTGAAATCCGATGGTATAGTTTCTTCCCTGCTAGCTGCCGCACAGGCAATAGCAGCAACCATGGCCGCGCCCGTAGCACCCGGCGCGACAACATCGACTGACTAGTTCAATCCTCATGTTTCTGAACAAAAAACGGAGTCTGAGCAGCATCGACCGGGGAGCCTGGCCCTGGCGTCGCTGGTCGCGCTAACCTCGCCCGAGGGTCGCTGAAGCTCGTCTTCGGCAACCGTTTTTTGTTTCGCTGCGCATACCGCGCGCCGATCCCGCCGACTTGTTTTACCTTGATGCCTGGCTTGATCCGCATCATTCGTTGCGCCCAAATTCCGTTTTGCGGCCGTGCCGTTTTAGCAAATGGCTACCACCGCCTAAACGATCGGGACAGCGTTTGAAGCATCAGGCAACGCACAAACGAGAGCGAGATTCGCGCCGTGCGGTAAATTGTCCGCAGCGCCCAGTGTGTGCTCGATGTCGCCAAATCCAACAAGCGACACGTAAAGGATCAGAACATGACCGAACTCGAATTCCAATCGCTGGCGAATGAAGGTTTCAACCGCATTCCCCTGATCGCCGAGGCGCTGGCCGACCTCGAAACGCCGCTTTCGCTTTATCTCAAGCTGGCTCAAACCGAGCGCAATGGCGCCAACTCGTTCCTGCTGGAATCGGTAGTGGGTGGCGAGCGCTTCGGGCGTTACTCGTTTATCGGCTTGCCGGCCCGCACCATGATCCGTGTGCAGAACGGCGTGTCGGAAGTGGTGAAGGACGGTAACGTCATTGAAACGAGCCAAGCCGATCCCCTGACGTTTATCGAAGAATTTCAGAAGCGCTTCAAGATTGCGCAGCGCCCGGGACTACCGCGCTTTTGCGGCGGTCTGGCCGGGTATTTCGGGTATGACGCCGTGCGTTATATCGAAAAGAAGCTGGCCCATTCGGCTCCGCGCGACGATCTCGGCCTGCCCGATATCCAATTGTTGCTGACCGAAGAAATGGCGGTTATCGATAACCTCGCCGGCAAGCTTTATCTGATTGTCTACGCCGATCCGACCACGCCCGAAGCCTTCACGAAAGCCAAGCAGCGCCTGCGCGAATTGCGCTCCCGTTTGCGCACGACCGTGCAGCCGCCGGTAACCTCCGCTAGCGTGCGTACGGAGACGTATCGAGAGTTCGCGAAGGACGATTACCTGAACGCGGTGCGCAAGGCGAAGGAGTACATCGCGGCGGGCGAATTGATGCAGGTTCAGGTCGGCCAGCGGCTGGTTAAGCCGTTCCGCGATAACCCGCTCTCGCTGTATCGCGCGTTGCGCTCGCTGAATCCATCGCCGTATATGTATTACTACAACTTCGGCGGTGAGTTTCATGTGGTGGGCGCATCGCCGGAAATTCTGGTGCGGCAGGAAAAACGTGGCGACGAACGGATTGTGACCATTCGCCCGCTCGCCGGCACGCGGCCGCGCGGCAACACGCCGGAACGCGACGCCGAACTCGCCACCGAATTGCTGAACGACCCGAAGGAAGTAGCAGAACACGTCATGCTGATCGATCTGGCACGTAACGATGTGGGCCGGATTGCGCAGACGGGATCGGTCGTGGTGACGGACAAGCTGGCGATCGAAAAGTACTCGCACGTTCAGCACATCGTGAGTTCGGTGGAAGGCAAGCTGAAACCCGGCACGACCAATTTCGACGTGCTGCGCGCCACCTTCCCCGCCGGTACGTTATCGGGCGCGCCGAAAGTGCGGGCGATGGAAATCATCGACGAGCTGGAGCCCGTGAAACGCGGGCTGTACGGCGGCGCTTGCGGTTATTTGTCGTTCACGGGTGAGATGGATCTCGCCATCGCGATCCGCACGGGTCTGATCCACAAGGGCAATTTGTACGTGCAGGCGGCAGCGGGTGTCGTCGCGGATTCGGTGCCCGAGTCGGAATGGCAGGAGACGGAGAACAAGGCGCGAGCAGTGCTGCGCGCCGCCGAGCAGGTGCAAGACGGCCTCGATAGCGACTTCTGATCCGGAGACAGACCATGCTGCTAATGATCGACAACTACGATTCGTTCACCTATAACCTGGTGCAGTATTTCGGCGAACTGGGCGAGGACGTGCGGA
Organism: Burkholderia sp. S171; assembly: GCF_009766085.1. Taxonomy (GTDB): domain Bacteria; phylum Pseudomonadota; class Gammaproteobacteria; order Burkholderiales; family Burkholderiaceae; genus Caballeronia. The sequence continues at coordinate 11,210 of NZ_LMUF01000041.1, forward strand.
CTTTCCGCAACGACGAAATTACCCTCGATGAAATCGCGAAGCTCAATCCCGAACGGATCTGCCTCTCGCCGGGGCCGAGCAATCCGCAACACGCGGGCATCACGCTCGACGTGCTGCGCGAGTTTTCCGGAAAGATCCCCATTCTTGGCGTTTGCCTCGGCCATCAGGCTATTGGCGAGGCGTTCGGCGGACGCGTGGTGCGTGCGCAAACCATCATGCACGGCAAAGTCAGCACGATCGAAACGGATTGCCGCGGCGTGTTTTCCGACCTGCCGAAACATTTCAGCGTGACGCGTTATCACTCGCTCGCGATCGAACGCGAGTCGCTGCCGGATTGCCTGGAAATATCCGCGTGGACGCCCGACGGTGAAATCATGGGCGTGCGTCATAAGGAGCTCGCGGTCGAGGGCGTGCAATTCCACCCGGAATCAATCCTGTCCGAGCACGGCCATGCGCTGCTCGAAAACTTCGTCAAGAGCCCGGCGCAAGGCATTCGCGCGTGAACCGAGATCCGATCATGACTATTACGGCCCAGGAAGCGCTACAACGGACAATCGAGCATCGCGAGATTTTCCACGACGAAATGCTGCACCTGATGCGCATGATCATGCGCGGCGAGATGTCGCCGGTGATGTCCGCCGCGATCATCACGGGTTTGCGCGTGAAGAAGGAAACCATTGGCGAGATCGCCGCGGCGGCTACAGTGATGCGCGAGTTCGCGAATCACGTGAGCGTGCCGGATAGCGAGAATCTTGTCGATATCGTGGGCACCGGTGGCGACGGCTCGCATACCTTCAACATCTCGACGGCCACCATGTTTGTCACGGCGGCCGCCGGCGCGAAGGTCGCGAAGCACGGTAATCGCGGGGTATCGAGTAAATCGGGCAGCGCGGACGTGCTTGAAGCGCTCGGCGTGAATATCGACCTGAAGCCGGAACAAGTGGCGGCATCCATTGCCGAAACGGGCATGGGTTTCATGTTCGCGCCGAACCATCATCCGGCGATGAAAAACATCGCGCCGGTGCGTCGTGAACTCGGCGTGCGGACGATTTTCAACATTCTCGGTCCGCTCACCAACCCGGCCGGCGCGCCCAATCAGTTGATGGGCGTGTTCCATGAGGATCTCGTCGGCATCCAGGTGCGCGTGATGCAGCGTCTCGGCGCGAAGCACGTGCTGGTGGTGTACGGCAAGGACGGCATGGACGAAGTATCGCTGGGTGCGGCAACGGTGGTCGGCGAGTTGCGCAACGGCGAAGTGCGCGAGTACGAGATTCATCCGGAAGATTTCGGCCTGCAGATGGTGTCGAACCGAACGCTGAAAGTGGCCGACGCGCAGGAATCGAAGACCATGCTGCTCGGCGCGCTGAACAACAAGCCGTGCGTCGCGCGTGAAATCGTGACGCTGAATGCAGGCACGGCGCTGTATGCCGCGAACGTGGTCGAATCGATCGAGGCCGGCATGGTCGTCGCGAAAGAGGTGATCGCGAGCGGGCAAGCGCGCGAAAAAGTCGATGAACTCGTGCGCTTCACGCAGCAATTCGCCAAATAAAGAGGCCAGGACATGAGTGACATTCTCGACCGCATCATCGAAGTCAAACGCGGTGAAATTCGTATAGCGCAGGAAAGCGTGTCGCTTGAGGAACTGCGTTTGCAGGCGAGCACGCGCGACTCGCGCGACTTCGTCGGCGCATTGCGCGCGAAGCACGCCGCCGGGAAGCCGGCGATCATCGCGGAAGTGAAGAAAGCGAGTCCGTCGAAGGGGGTGCTGCGCGAGAACTTCGTCCCCGCCGATATCGCAAAGTCATACGAACAAGGCGGCGCCGCGTGTTTGTCGGTGCTGACCGACGTGCAGTTCTTCAAGGGCAGCGTTGCATATCTTGAAGAGGCACGCGCCGCTTGCAGCCTGCCGGTTCTACGCAAGGACTTCATTGTCGATGCTTATCAGATCCTGGAAGCCCGCGCGATGGGTGCCGACTGCATCCTCTTGATCGCCGCCGCGCTCCAGCCCTTGCAAATGCGCGATCTGGAAGCGTACGCGCACTCGCTCGGGCTGGCGGTGCTCGTGGAGGTTCACGATCGTGACGAACTCGAGCAATCGCTTACCTTGAAGACGCCATTAATTGGCGTTAATAACCGCAATCTCCGCACGTTCGAGACATCGATTGAAACGACGATCGGCATGCTGGACATGGTTCCCGAAGATCGTATAGTGGTAACCGAATCGGGCATTCTGAGCCGTGTCGATGTCGACCGGCTACGCGCCATGGACGTGCAAACGTTCCTGGTCGGCGAAGCGTTCATGCGCGCCGACGACCCCGGTACCGAACTGGCGCGGATGTTCTTCTGACGTTGCTGCACGGAGTTTATTTTGAGTATTGAACGCGAGATCAAACTGGCGCTGCCCACGTCGGAACACGGTGAAATAGCGAAAGACCTGACGCAACGCACCGGTCAGGAAGGCCGCAAGATCCAGCTCACCAACGTGTACTTCGACACTCCGGATCGCGCGCTCGCCAAAGCGAAAAGTGCGGTTCGCCTGCGCCGCACGCCGGATGAGTGGCTGCAAACGTACAAGACGGCGGGTGAATCGACGGGCGGTTTGCATAACCGGCACGAGTGGGAGCAGCCCGTAGCCGGCGAGGCGCTGGAAATCCCCGCGCTGCTTGAAATCTGCGACGACGAGCAGGCTGCCAACGCGCTCAGCGACGCCGCGCCCGAATTGATTGCGCTATTCCGTACCGATTTCTCGCGCGTGATTTGGGACGTCGAGATTGACGGTGCGCAGATTGAAGCCGCGCTGGATCTCGGCGAGGTCGTGGCGGATGTAGACGGCGAGCGCCTGACCACGCCGATCAGCGAACTCGAACTCGAACTGAAATCCGGCAACGAGGAAGCATTGAACGCCCTTGCCGCGCAAATGCGGGGAGCGTTCCTGTATCTCCAGCCGGAAGACGCCAGCAAAGCACGCCGGGGCTACGACCTGTGCGAGCCCAAAGTGGCCGGATCCAACGGCGGCGTGAAATGAGTCAGGCGTCACTGTTTGAAGCTGAGACATCGAAAGCCCAGCCTTTTACGTCGCTCGAAAGTCAGTTCGACGCGTTGCCGGCCGACTGGCGCAAACATCTGAAGACTTTTATCGATAGCCCGCATTACGCTCCGTTGTGCGCGTTCGTCGACGCCGAGCGCGCCGCCGGCAAGACCGTTTATCCCGCCGATGTCTTCCGCGCCTTGCGCCTGACTCGTCCCGGCGACGTAAAGGTCGTCATTCTCGGACAGGATCCGTATCACGGCGAAGATCGCGGTGCACCGCAGGCTCACGGCTTGGCGTTTTCGGTGCCGGCGCCGGTTCGGCCGCCGCCATCGCTGAAAAATATCTTCAAGGAAATCAACGCCAGTCTTGGTTTTACAGCGCCCGCTCACGGTTGCCTCGACGCTTGGGCGCAACAAGGTGTGCTGCTGCTGAATACATCGCTGACAGTTGAACGCGATAAAGCCGGCAGTCACGCCAAACGCGGCTGGGAACATTGCACCGACACGCTGATTCACGAACTTGCGCGTCGGCACGAACATCTTGTGTTCATGCTTTGGGGCGCGCATGCGCAGGCGAAACGAGGGTTGATCGCGTCGGCGGTGGCGGCTGGAAAAGCGCATTGCGTGCTGGAGGCGCCCCACCCGTCTCCGCTGTCGGCCCATCGCGGCTTTCTGGGCTGCGGGCATTTTGTGTCGGCGAATAAGTATCTCGAGGAACACGGGCGACCCGCCATCGACTGGCGTCTGCCTGACACACCTGCATAAAAAAACCGCCGATGTCTCACGACACGGCGGTTTTTTTCAAACG
>NZ_LMUF01000041.1:15153-55363 GCF_009766085.1 Burkholderia sp. S171
GTGCGGCGATCGAGTCGCGAGCGGTAGCCAAAGCAGCGCCGGCAGCGTCCGGGCCCATATTCAGGCCTTCGGCGAAGATGAAGCTGACGTCGGTCATGCCCAGGAAGCCCAGGAACGACTTCAGATACGGCGTTTGCGAATCGTTAGGCGTGCCGCTGTATTTGCCGCCACGTGCTGACACAACGATCACCTTCTTGCCGGTTACGAGGCCTTCAGGGCCGCTCGCGCCGTACTTGAACGTGATGCCGGCGCGGGCGATCCAGTCGAAGTACGCCTTCAATTGCGACGAAATGCCGAAGTTGTACATCGGGGCAGCGATCACGACCACGTCGGCCGCTTGCAATTCGGAGATAAGCGCTTCGCTCTTGGCATTGATCGCGGTTTGTTCTGCTGTGCGCTGGTCGGCGGGCGTGAAGAATGCGCCGAGGGTAGCGTCGTCCAGGTGCGGGAGGTTGTCGGCGAGAAGATTGCGCACTACCAGCTTCGCACCCGGGTGCGCTTGCTGCAGCTTCGCCGACACTTCGTCAGCCAGCAACGTGGATTGAGCGCCTTGCGAGCGAGCGGCGGAATTGATTTGAAGAATGGTCGTCATGATGATTCCTGTGTCTGTTGAGTTCGAGCACGGATCGCGCTCTGACAGGACGCATTCTTCTTTTTTACGACGCCGGGAACAAGCTGTGCACTCGTGACGGATTGTTGCAGTAATAGAACAATCCGCCTTAGCCCTGCTTTTAACCTGCCGCTAGCCCCTCAACCTTTCAGCCAGCGTTCGCGCCATTGCCTCGACGGACCGCGGCCATCGTCGGTAGAAACCACATATCGCGATACTTCCGGCGGATCGAGCTTGACCTGCGTGACGCGCAACTCGTCGCGCCGGAATGCGTGCACCTCCACCTTCGCGCCGGGCAAATAGCGCGAAAGCAGTGTGTCGAGATTCGATCCCGTTACGCGCAAGCCGTCGATTGCGACCAGCACGTCGCCCGCCGATAACCCCGCCTTCTGCGCCGCGCTGTTCTCGTGGACAGCCGCGAGCACGCAATCCGCGCCGTTGCGAATCCGAGCGCCGAACGACGGTTTCGCCGCCGTGCCGTTGGTCGGGAGATCCGGCGCAAACTTGATGCCAAAGGGCTCGAACAAAGTATCGAGTGGCAGATCGCGCGTGCCGTGAACACCCTCGCGGAACAGCTTTTTCAGGTCGGCGCCGGTAGCTTCGGCGAACAACGCTTCCACCTCGCTTTCTTCGATACCCCGCGCTTGGCCGTGATAAAAATCCCGGCCGTAGCGTTGCCACAGAAGCCGCATGACGTCGTCGAGTGACTTCTTGCCTTCGGTTTGCGCGCGGATCGACAGATCGAAAGCGAGCGCGACAAGCGAACCCTTCTGGTAATAGCTGACAATCGCGTTCGCCGCGTTTTCGTCCTGCCGATAATATTTGACCCACGCATCGAACGAGCTTTCGGCCACGGTCTGCTTGAGCCGCCCCGACCCGCGCAACACGCCGCCGAGCGTCTTTCCGAGAAGCGAAAAATACTCGCTCGCGCTGATCAGGCCGCTGCGCACGAGCATCAGATCGTCGTAGTACGACGTAAAACCTTCGAATAACCACAGCAACGACGTGTAGTTTTCCTGCGATAAATCGTACGGCGCGAACGCAGCGGGTTTGATGCGCTTCACGTTCCACGCATGGAAATATTCGTGGCTGCAAAGACCCAGATACGTGCGATAACCGTCCGTCACATCCGGGCGCCCGGCAACAGGCAGATCGGCGCGATTGCAGATCAGCGCCGTCGATGCACGATGTTCCAGGCCACCGTAACCATCGGCGACAGCGACCGTCATGAACACATACCGATCAACCGGCGCCTTCTTCGTGCGCGGCTCGAACAACGCAATTTGCGATTCGCAAATGCGCTTGAGGTCGGTTTCCAGCCGATGCATATCAAGCCCGGTCACGCGGCCTGAAATCACGATGTCGTGCTTCACGCCGTAGGCATCGAAGGAACCGACCGCGAACTCGCCGAGCGTCACCGGATGATCAATCAGCGCATCGTAATTCGGCGCTTCATAAGCGCCGAAGCCATAGCGCTTCGTGCCGCGCGCCTCGGGCAATGCCGTCGCCACGCGCCAGTTCGCGTATTGCGTGCCCGCGGGCTTTTGAATGTCGACGAAACACGGCGCATCCGCCTGCCCTTCCACCGCGAGGAACACGCTCGTACCGTTGAAAAAGCCGATGGTGTCGTCGAGATGCGCTGCGCGCACCGACAGGTCCCAACCGTAAACCTCATAACGCAACGTGATCGGGCCATCGTGCGGTGCGGTTTGCCACGCGTGCTTGTCGGTTTTATCGATGGCGAGCTTGCGGCCAGCCGCGTTGAACGCTTGCAACGTAACGATATTGCGGGCGAACTCGCGAATCATGTAGCTGCCTGGGATCCACACAGGCAGCACAAACCGCTGGCCCGACGGATCGGGTTGCGTGACGGTCAGCGTCACTTCGAACAGATGCGCAGCGGGATTTTTCGGAACGATGGTGTAGCGGATGGCGTTCATGCGTCGAGGTCCTTTGTTCTTTCTTGTCACCGGTTTGGCTGTTCAGCCCGGCGTTCAGTGCCTGCGCGGTCCATGACGGAACCAGTCGCGCAACTTCATGAAAGCGAAAGAGGCGCTTCGCGCGCCTCCTTCGTCGTTGGCCGACTCATCGTCAACTCAGACAGTTCAGCCAGCTCAATCAACGAACCGCCGACAACTCCTTCTCCAACCGATCTGCCGGCACTGCGCCGGGCAGACGACGTCCGTCGGCGAGGAAAACAGTCGGCGTGCCGGTGACGTTCATCGACTGGCCGAGCTTCAGGTTCTTGTCGATGGCGGTCGTGTCGCAGCTAGCGGCGGCGGTGGGCGCCGTGTGGTCGAGCATCCAGCCTTCCCATGCGCCCGAACGGTCCTTCGAGCACCAGATCGACTTCGACTTGACCGACGAATCCGGCGACAAAACCGGATACAGGAAGGTGTAGACGGTGACGTTATCGACGGACTTGAGCGTGGTTTCGAGCTGCTTGCAGTACGGGCAATTCGGATCGGAGAAAACGGCGATCTTGCGCGCGCCCGTGCCCTTCACCACCTTGACCGCGTTCTCGAACGGCAGCTTGGCGAAATCGATCTTGTTCGTTTCCGCGAGACGCGCTTCGGTGATGTTCGTGCGCGTGCGGGTATCGACGAGATCGCCCATCAGCAGATAGTTGCCGGTGGCATCCGTGTAGACGATCTGCGCGCCGAGATTGACTTCGTAGAGTCCCGGAACCGGTGACTTCTCGACGCTTTTGATGTCGGCGTCACCAATGCGCGTTTGCAGCGTGGCCTTGATCTTGTCGGTGGTCTGATCGGCTTGCGCCGCGATGCCGATACCAAACACCGCTGCCAGCGTGGCAGCAGCGACCAGGGCGCGGCGAAGAGTGATTTTCATTCGAGTTTCCGTCAATCTGAAGTAGGTGGGATGTTCTTGACCAAGTCTTAACCAAGCGCCGCAGAGACTAGCCAGCGCTTGATCAGCGGCTGTGCACCCACGAGCGCCATGCCTGTGTTGCGCAGCCCGCGAGCGAGCGTGCCGGGCATGGCGAAGAGTTTCTGCAGGCCGTCGCAGGCGAGCGTCAGTTTCTGGATGTCCTCGCGACGGGTGCGTTCGTATCGACGCAATAAAACAGGGTCGCCGGCCGATCGGAATGCTTCCTTGTTGGCGAGGGTTTCGGCCAGCGCGGCGACATCGCGCAAACCCAGGTTCATGCCCTGCCCGGCCAGCGGGTGAATCAGATGCGCGGCGTCGCCCACCAGCGCCACACGCGGGCCGATCAGTCGGTCCACGGTTTGCAATGCGAGCGGGAAGCCCTGCGCCGGCGTCACGCATTCGAGCGCGCCGAGCATGTTTTGCGTGGCCTTTTCAACTTCCGCCGCGAGTTGGGCGGGATCGAGTTTCAGGAGGGCATCGGCGTGTTCAGTTTTAGCGGACCACACGAGCGAGACGTTGTCTCCAGGCAACGGCAATAACGCGATGATCTCGCCATCGCGGAACCATTGGTACGCCGTCTCGCCGTGCGGCTTTTCACACTTGAAGTTCGCGACCACCCCTGTTTGCCGATAATCCCGGCGCTGCATCTTCGCGCCCGTCTGCGCCCGCACCCAGGAATGCGCGCCGTCCGCGCCGACCACCAGGTCCGCTTCGAGCGTGTCGCCGTTCGCGAGGGTCAGATGCGCGGCGTCGTCGTGGATCGTCAGACCCTGCGCGCGTGAGTCAATCCACGTCAGGTTGGGCTGGAAACGCAGCGCGGCATCGAGCGATCGTTCGATCAATGACGACTCCACAATCCACGCCAATTGCGGCACGGCAGCCTGGAACGCGGAGAAATGCAGCTCGGCGAAGGCGTCGCCGAAAACGCGCATGTCCAGCACCGGCCCGAGCTTGTCGCGCTCCAGCGCCTGCCAGACGCGCAGCCGCTCCAGCAGCGCCTGCGAGCTCGATGACAGCGCGTAGATGCGGGAATCGAAACTGTCGGCGGCGGGCGCGGCCGCAGCGGGCGTTGCCAGCAGCGCCGTGCGTAGACCGGATTGCGTCAGCGCAAGCGCCGCCGTCTTGCCGACAAGCCCGCCGCCGACCACGATCGCATGAAAATTTCGTGAGTGGAAAGTCATGTGGGCATTATAGCCGCCGGGGTATTTCGGGATTCGATGCGCAATGCGGCGTTTCGGCAGGTGCGACGCCCTGAAGCTGCGCTGTAGCTACCCTCCCGCCCGCCCAGCCGACCCGGCCGTGGCGCTACAATAGCGGTTTTTCCGGCCCGCACGACGTGGCCGCCCGCTATGCGCGTGGGTTCGGGGTTGTGAAACCCGCGACACGCGCATCCAGCGTTGACCCACGCGGCGCACGCCGTTTCACCAGTTCGAAGGATTCCATGAGCCTCCAATGCGGCATCGTCGGCTTGCCTAACGTCGGCAAGTCCACACTGTTCAATGCACTGACCAAGGCGGGCATCGCCGCCGAAAACTATCCGTTCTGCACGATCGAGCCGAATGTCGGCGTGGTCGAAGTGCCGGATCCACGGCTGGCGGCGCTGTCGGGAATCGTCAATCCCGAGCGCGTGGTTCCGGCCATTGTTGAATTCGTCGATATCGCGGGCCTCGTGGCCGGCGCGAGCAAAGGCGAAGGCCTGGGCAACAAGTTCCTCGCGAACATTCGCGAAACCGACGCCATCACGCACGTCGTGCGCTGCTTCGAAGACGAAAACGTGATTCACGTCGCGAACAAGATCGATCCGCTCGCGGACATCGAAGTCATCAATACGGAACTGGCGCTGGCGGATTTGGCGACGGTCGAGAAAGCTCATCACCGATACGCCAAATCGGCGCGCTCGGGCAACGACAAGGAAGCGGCGAAGCTCGTCCCCTTGTTGGAAAAGATCCAGGCGCAACTTGATCAGGCGAAACCCGTGCGCGCGCTGGACCTGAGCGAAGATGAACTTTTGCTGATCAAGCCGCTCTGCTTGATCACAGCCAAGCCGACCATGTACGTGGCGAACGTGATGGACGACGGTTTCGAGAACAATCCGCACCTGGACGCCGTGCGTAAGCACGCGGACGCCGAGGGCGCGCCGGTGGTGGCGGTGTGCGCGGCAATCGAAGCGGAAATCGCGGATCTCGACGACGCCGACAAGCAAGAGTTTCTCGCCGATATCGGCATGGAAGAGCCGGGTCTGGATCGCGTGATTCGCGCGGGTTACAAGCTGCTCGGCTTGCAGACGTATTTCACGGCGGGCGTGAAGGAAGTGCGGGCGTGGACGATTCATATCGGCGACACCGCGCCTCAGGCCGCCGGCGCTATTCATACGGACTTCGAGCGCGGGTTTATTCGCGCGCAGACCATCGCCTTCGATGACTTCGTCGCGTTCAAGGGCGAACAAGGCGCGAAGGAAGCCGGGAAGATGCGGGCCGAAGGTAAGGAATATGTCGTGCACGACGGCGACGTGATGAATTTCTTGTTTAACGTCTGATGTAATAAATTGTCGTCCTAGGTTGTTCGAGGTTGTGATTAAAAGCGGGGTCCCTGATAAAGGGGATTTCGCTTTTTTTATTGCTTCGCGCCGACCGTCGGCTCACTAGCCGCGCGCAACCCACCTTGGACGGTGTACATGAAGACCGAACTGATTTACTCGTTGACCGAGCATTTCGAAGCACACGCTCAGCAGACCAATAACGGCGTCGAATTCTGGCTTGCTCGCGACCTTCAGCATCTGCTTGGCTATGCGAGTGGGAGAACTTCGTCAAGGTCGTGAACAAAGCCGAGATTGCCTGCGAAACGTCGGGGCATGCGGCAGCAGACCATTTTCCTGACGTCAGGAAAATGGTCGACCTCGGCTCAGGTAGCCAGCGCGAAGTCGATGACATCATGCTCACCCGCTACGCTTGCTATCTGGTCGCGCAAAACGGCGATCCCAAGAAGCACGAGATTGCGTTTGCACAGACCTATTTTGCCGTCCAAACTCGACGCGCCGAGTTGATCGAGCAACGTCTGCTCGACTCGGAACGTCTTGTCGCCCGGATGAAATTGACCAGCACGGAAAAGGAGCTATCCGAAGTGATTTTCGAACAAACCGGTGGAAACGACGATTTCGGCATGATCCGGAGCAAAGGCGACCACGCCTTGTTCGAAAAATCGACCCAGCAAATGAAGTCGCATTGGAAGGTTCCCGCCAAGCGGCCACTGGCCGACTTCGCGCCCACGATCATTCTCAAGGCAAAGGATTTCGCGGCCGAAATCACCATCTTCAATTCCCGCGAAAACAAACTTGGAAGCGAAGAAGCGATCTCGCGGGAACACATCAACAACAATGGGGCGGTTCGTAAGACCCTGCTTGAACGCGGCATCCGGCCGGAAACGCTGCCTGCGGCGGAGGACGTGAAAAAGGTCACGCGCCGGCTGGCATCGGAAGATAAGACACGCGCGAAGAATCCGGCAGCGCTCGATTCCTGATTGCTTCCAGCGGATCGCCGAACCGATAATGCGGCGATCCTAAACGACCAGCGCAAGCATTCACGCTCATCGAGTCCAAAACAAAAATAATGACGACACGTTTTTATCGCCGTACCGCCTCAATCCTTTTAGCCGCCGCTCTCGCGCTCAATTGCGCCGCCTCGTTCGCCTACGCGTACTCCGCCCCGAACGAGTCGGATCTCGACAACCACCAGACCTATCGCAATCACGACGGCGAAACCGTCCACTCCCCGGCGCATTCGCGCTCGGGCGAAGCCCCCGATGGCGCCACCGCCCAATGCCGCGACGGCACGTGGAGCTTCAGCCGGCATCGCAGCGGCACGTGTTCGCGCCATGGCGGTGTCGCAGCCTGGCGATGAGAACCGCTGAGAACGCTGGGCGCCGGCAGCAAAGCAGATAAACGCCCGTCGGACAGCCATATTCATCGAAGTACAATGTCGTCACTTCCCGCGCGCTGCGGGAGACGCATCGTCGCGTACTGAATCCAGGGCTGCCCGGCAGAGGCTTAAAAACCGATATTCGCCCGGCCGAAGCCCGCAGCAAACCGAAAACCGCAAACCTCAAGACAAGCGAATCCGCAAATGGCCCAATACGTTTTCACCATGAACCGCGTCGGCAAGATCGTGCCGCCAAAACGCCAGATCCTGAAAGACATCTCGCTGTCGTTTTTCCCGGGCGCCAAGATCGGCCTGCTCGGCCTGAACGGCTCGGGTAAATCGACGCTGATCCGCATCATGGCGGGCGTCGACAAGGACATCGAAGGCGAAGCCACGCCGATGCCGAACCTGAACATCGGCTATTTGCCGCAGGAACCGCAACTCGATCCGCAGCAAACCGTGCGCGAAGCCGTTGAAGACGGCCTCGGCGAAGTTTTCAGCGCGCAAAAGAATCTCGATGCGATCTACGCGGCCTACGCGGAACCGGACGCAGACTTCGACGCCCTCGCCGCCGATCAAGCCAAATACGAAGCCATCCTCGCGACCAGCGACGGCGGCACGCCCGAGCAACAGCTCGAAGTCGCCGCTGACGCGCTGCGGCTGCCCGCGTGGGACGCGAAGATCGAACATTTGTCGGGCGGCGAAAAGCGTCGTGTGGCGCTGTGCAAATTGCTGTTGCAAAAGCCCGACATGCTGCTGCTCGACGAACCGACCAACCACCTGGACGCTGAATCGGTGGACTGGCTCGAACAATTCCTGACGCGCTATCCGGGCACGGTCGTGGCGGTCACCCACGATCGTTATTTCCTCGATAACGCCGCCGAGTGGATTCTCGAACTCGACCGCGGCCACGGCATTCCGTGGAAGGGCAACTACAGCAGCTGGCTCGACCAGAAGCAGGACAGGCTGAAGCAGGAAGAATCGACGGAATCGGCGCGTCAGAAGGCGCTGAAGAAAGAACTGGAATGGGTGCGCCAGAACCCGAAGGGACGTCAGGCGAAGTCGAAGGCGCGTATTGCCCGCTTCGAGGAACTCAACAGCCAGGAATACCAGAAGCGCAACGAAACGCAGGAAATCTTCATCCCGGTTGGCGAGCGGCTGGGCAATGAGGTTATCGAATTCAAGAACGTCAGTAAGGCTTATGGCGACCGTTTGTTGATCGATAACCTGAACATGAAGATCCCGGCAGGCGCGATTGTCGGAATTATCGGGCCGAATGGCGCAGGGAAATCCACGTTATTCCGCATGCTGACAGGCAAGGAGCAACCAGATTCGGGCGAGATCGTGACCGGGCCGACCGTGAAGCTGGCTTACGTGGATCAAAGCCGCGATGCGCTCAACGCCAACAAGACCGTGTTCGAAGAAATTTCGGGCGGCGCGGACGTGCTGACGGTGGGCAAGTACGAAACGCCGTCGCGGGCGTATATCGGCCGCTTCAACTTCAAGGGCGGCGATCAGGCGAAAACGGTCGGCGCGTTGTCGGGCGGTGAACGCGGCCGCCTGCATCTGGCGAAGACGCTGATTGAAGGCGGCAATGTGCTGCTGCTGGATGAGCCGTCGAACGACCTGGACGTTGAAACCTTACGCGCACTGGAAGACGCGTTGCTGGAATTCGCGGGATCGGTGATGGTGATCTCGCACGATCGTTGGTTCCTCGACCGGATCGCGACGCACATCATCGCGTTTGAAGGGGATTCGCAAGTGACCTTCTTCGACGGCAACTATCAAGAGTACGAAGCCGACAAGCGTAATCGTCTGGGCGAAGAGGCGGCAAAGCCGAAACGCCTGCGCTATAAGCCAATCGTCCGATAAGCACGGCAAGGGCCGACAACAACGCACCGGATCGCCGCCCGCTCGGGCGGCCTGGATGGGGGACATCGGGATGGCGGGTACAAAGGCGCAACGCGTGGCGCTGTGGGTGGGCGCAGTCATCGTGGTGTTGCTGTCGGCGGCCATAGGCGGCGGATTTCTCGTCGCGCATGAAATGAAGGCGCGCGTGCTCGAAGCGCTCGGGCCGCTCGGCTCGGTTGAGGATATTGATGTGGGTTATGCGCGGATCACGTTGAGCCGCGTGCGTCTGCGCGGCCCGCAAGGCTGGCCCACCGACGACACGATGCGCGCCGAGCGCGTGACGTTGAATATCGATATGCGCGCCCTTCTGAGCAATCGCGTGCATCTGCAACACGTGACGGTGGACGGCTTTTATCTCTCGGTTGCCCGTTTCGCCGATGGCCGCGTCGAATTGCTGCCCAATCTCCGGCAGTCGACGCGCGAGGCCCAGGCGGCGTCAAGCGAAGCCGCCGCACACGCGCAGGAAGACCGGCTGATCGATCACGTCACGTTTGAACGCGGCGCGATGGAGTTCTTCGATGCATCCGTGCAAACGCCGCCCTACAGGATCCTGATTTCCGACGCGCGGGCCAATGTCGATAACCTGCATCTCCCCGCGCTCACCGATCCGACCACGCTCGATATGACCGGTTCGATCAAGGGACCGTCGCACACGGGCACGGTCGCGTTCAACGGCTGGATGAAAATAGCGAACAAGGATTCGCAGACGCACACGACCTTGCACAACGTCGACATTGTTACGCTCGATCCGTATCTGCTGAGGAAAGCGGGCGCGAAGACGAGCATCACGGGCGGTACGCTCGACCTTACGCTCGACGCCACGGTGCATGACTACCGTATCCACGCGCCCGGTTCGGTCACGCTGAACCGGCTGCAGTTATCGGATAGCGGTAATCCGCTCGACACCTTCCTCACCATTCCGACGAAGCTAGCGGTTGCCGCGCTAAAGAATCACGATCAGATCAAGCTGGATTTCGAGCTCGACGGCGACCTGCGCGATCCCAAGTTCTTGCTCAACGAAAGCTTGATGAAAAAGCTGGCGACGGGCTTCGCAAAGGTGGTGGGCGTGAACACCGAAGGCGTGGCTAAAAACGCCGGCGGCGTGGTGAAAAGCATCGGCGACACGCTCAAGAATCTGTTCGGAAAGTGATCACACGGGCAAACCGAGCGCCCTCAATCGCGCTTCGGTCTGCTCAGGATTCGTGTGATGTACAGCGTTCCAGCCAAGCGCGGAGGCGGCCTGGATGTTCTTCGCGTTGTCATCGATAAAAACGATTTCCTGTGGCTGAATGCCCGGAAGATGCTTTTCAATCTCAGCCCACATCAACGCGAAAATCGCCGGATCGGGTTTGGCAACCAGCACGCGCCCTGACACCACCACCTCGCAAAAACGCTGCAGCACCGGGAACCGCTCCCACGCCCAAGGGAACGTTTCAGCGGACCAGTTGGTGAGGCCGAACAGCGGCACATCAGCCGCTTCGAGCTTGTCGACCAGTGCGACGCCGTCTTCCAACACGCCCCCCAACATTTCCTGCCAGCGCTCGTAAAACGCGCGGATCAGAGCTTCATGCTCGGGAAACCTGGCGATGAGTTCAGCGTTGCCATCGGCGATAGTTTGCCCTGCGTCCTGCTGCAGCACCCAGTCCATCGCGACCACGTTGTCCATGAACCAGCGTCGTTCAGTGGCATCGGGAATCAGCCGGCTGTACACATACTCCGGATTCCAGTCGATCAACACGCCGCCGAAATCAAACACCACCGCCTTGATCGCCATTCGCTTAGAGCTCCGTTCAGATTGCCTGCGTGCGTTTTTCGAGCCACGCTTTCGCCGCGCCGGACACATGCGGCGAGACGCGTGCGAGGACCGTTGCGTGATAATCGTTGAGCCACGCGCGTTCGTCGTCGCGCAGCAACGTCAGGTCAATGCAGCGTGTGTCGATAGGACACAACGTCAGCGTTTCGAACTTGAGGAAATCGCCGAATTCGGTTTTACCGGCGGGCTCGTTCATCACCAGGTTTTCGATCCGAATACCCCATTTCCCCGGCCGATAAAGCCCCGGTTCGATCGACGTGATCATGCCGTCTTCCATCGCCGTGTACGGCTCGGCCGGCGCGTAGTGCGAGATGACCTGCGGGCCTTCGTGCACATTCAGGAAATAGCCGACGCCATGCCCCGTGCCATGTCCGTAATCCGCGCCGGCTTCCCAGATTGGCGCGCGAGCGATGGCGTCGAGCATGGGTGAACGAATGCCGCGCGGGAAATGCGCCCGCGACAACGCGATCGTCCCCTTCAGTACGATAGTGAAGTCACGTTTGTGCTCGGCTGTAATCGTGCCGATAGGCACAACGCGCGTGATATCCGTCGTACCGCTCACGTATTGACCGCCCGAATCGATCAGCAGCAAGCCATTGCCTTCGATCACCGAATGCGAGGCTTCGGTCGCGCGGTAATGCGGCATCGCGCCATTCGAATTGAAGCCGGCGATAGTCGCAAAACTCAACGTCACGAAACCTGGCCGGCGCGCGCGCGCGGCCGTCAATTTTTCGTCGATGGTGAGTTCCGTGATCGTCTCGCGCCCAAGCGTCTCTTCGAACCACGCGAAGAACTCGGCGAGCGCCGCGCCGTCCTGTTCCATGGTCGCGCGGATATGCGCCGCGTCGGCTGCGCTCTTGCGCGACTTGGCGAATGTCGATGGGTTCACCGCTTCCACAATCTTCACTTCCGCCGGCACTTTCTCGAGCGAGCCAAATGTGATCCGGCGCGGATCGATGAGCAACGTGGAGCCCGCGGGCAACCCGGCAAGCGCTTTGGCAACGGCGGAATACGGCTCGACGCGCACGTTCTCCGTCAGCAGTGACGCCTTGAGATCAGCGGGAATCTTGCCATCGCCGACGAACAATGCGGCGTCATCCAGTCCGATCAACGCGTGCGCCACGAACACGGGGTTGTAGGTGACATCGGCGCCGCGCAGGTTGAACAGCCACGCGAGATCGTCGAGCGTCGAGATGAAATGCCATTGCGCGCCCTTCTCGCGCATCACGCGCCGCACTTCCGCCAGCTTTTCCGGACGCGTGACGCTCGCCTGGGGCGCGACGTGTTCGTACACGCTCTCCGATGGCAAACCCGGCCGCTCCGGCCAGACGGCATCGAGCAGATCCAGGTCCGTGCGCAACACGATCCCGCGCGCCGTCAGCGCCTCCTTCAGCGCCCGCGCCGCCGCCACGCCGAGCACGGCGCCATCGACGGCCACCGTCTCGCCGGGCGCCACGTTCTCCGCGAGCCAGTCCACATGCGGCGCGGATTGCTGCCCGGCCATCATCTTCATCAATTCGATACCGGTCCCGGCCAGTTGCGCCTCGGCCATCGTCCAGTAACGGCTGTCGACCCACACGCCGGCGAAATCGGCGGTCACGACCAGCGTTCCCACCGAACCGGTGAATCCTGACAGCCATTGCCGCCCCTGCCAGTGCTCCGGCAGGTATTCGGAGATGTGCGGGTCCGACGAAGGCACCAGCACGGCAGCCAGCGCCTCACGCGCCATGGCGCCGCGCAGCAATTCGATACGCCGGGCGAAAGTCTGGCCATCGGGGGAATTCAGTCGATCGTTCATGGAGTCACCTGCAGAATTTTTTTACTACGTCGAACAAGTCGAACCATAAGACCGGCAGCGGTCAGCAGCGTTCAGCGCCGCGACGCCAGCCCTACCGTGACGGTCACGGCGATCAGCGCCAACAGCGCGCACGCAAGCCATTCAAGGGAGTCGCCATCGTGGAATGCGCCGGTGATGTTGCCGAGCATTTTCGCGACCATCGCCGCCATCATGCCCGCGAGTCCCGCCGCCCAAAGCCTGCCGAATGGCCTTGAGACCAAACGCCGCAACGGATGCAGCCACCAGCCGGCCAGCCCGACCACCAAACCGAGAAATACGATCCCAGGCCACCCCATTAACGGCGCGTTCCAGCGGAATTAAGATTAAACCTATGGGTTGAATCGGATCGGTGAACTAGCATTTTCGGTTCTGTAAACCTAGAAGGTCTGGAAGGCGTTTGCAGCGTAGCGGATGAGTTTAGGGGGCTGGAATGGCGATGGCAAGCAAGTGCCGCGCCGCCCGGCCTGCGCTCACCGCGCGCGGCAACGTCGGAAATCATGCGAATCGCCATCATCGACGCGGACGTTCAGCACGCCGCACTCATCCGCCGGACGCTTGTCCTGGACGGCCATTTTTGCCATTTCTTCCCCACCGCGCCCGTTTTGCTGGACCGGATGAGGCACGACACATTCGACCTGCTGATCGCGGCCAATGAAACGCGCGACATGATCGGCGCGGAAATCATCGAACGGGTCAGGCAACTGGCGCCGCAGCTTCCCATCGTGCTGATCGCGGCGAGCCAGAGCGAAGACGACATGGTCGCGTGCCTGAAAGCCGGCGCCGACGATTGCGTCGCCAAACCCGTGCGCTGCGTCGAACTGGCCGCCCGCGTGGAAGTGCTCGCGCGCCGAAGCGCCGTCCGCACGCCCGCCGCCGAGCATTTCGGCGAGTATCGGTTCAATGCGTCGGAGTTGAGCGTCAGTTTCCTGGATCATCGAGTTTTGCTCACACCGAAGGAATTCCGCTTCGCCCGGTTGCTGTTCACGAACCTGTCGCGCGCCGTGTCTCGTGCACACATCATGGAAGTGGTGTGGCCACGCGGGAGCGACATGGCGTCGCGGACACTCGATACCCACGCGTCACGCCTACGCACGAAATTGCATCTTCGGCCAGACACCGGTTACCGGCTGACGCCGCTGTACGGCTACGGTTACCAGCTGGACCGGATTGAACCGGACTATATTCCTGGCGGCATGCCTGGCATAGGTTTCCCGGCAGGAACTGAAGAAATCCGCGAAAGGCTATAATATCGGGCTAAATTCCAAGGTTCCCAAGGCCATCGGATCAGGCCCACAACATGCAGCTCCTCGCGATCGGAATCAACCACCACACTGCGCCTGTCGCCTTGCGCGAACGCGTGGCGTTTCCGCTCGATCAGATCAAACCAGCGCTCGGCGCGCTGAAAGATCTGTGGCTGGGGTCGCTGGGGAAGACTGCGCCGGAAGCCGCGATCCTGTCGACGTGCAACCGCACGGAGCTGTATTGCGCCACCGACGACAAAGCTGCCCGCGACGCCGCCATCCATTGGCTGTCCAAGTATCACAACCTGGCGGTCTCCGAACTCGCACCGCACGTCTACGCGCTGCCGCAGTCCGAAGCGGTGCGGCACGCGTTTCGCGTCGCCTCCGGGCTCGATTCCATGGTGCTCGGCGAGACGCAGATTGTCGGCCAGATGAAGGATGCGGTACGCACGGCGTCCGAAGCCGGCGCGCTTGGCACGTATCTGAACCAGTTGTTCCAGCGTACTTTCGCCGTTGCGAAGGAAGTGCGCACGACAACTGAAATTGGGGCGCAATCTGTTTCCATGGCTGCTGCGGCCGTGCGCCTCGCGCAGCGCATCTTCGAAAACATTTCGGGCCAGCGCGTGCTGTTCATTGGCGCGGGTGAAATGATCGAGCTATGCGCGACGCATTTTGCCGCGCAAAAGCCGCGCGAACTCGTCGTCGCGAACCGCACTGCGGAACGCGGCGAAAAGCTCGCTGAACGCTTCAACGGCCGCTCCATTCCCCTCTCCGAGCTGCCCGCGCGCATGCACGAGTTCGACATCATCGTGTCGTGCACGGCATCCACCTTGCCGATCATCGGGCTTGGCGCGGTCGAACGGGCCGTCAAGGCGCGTCGTCATCGGCCGATTTTCATGGTGGATCTCGCCGTGCCGCGCGACATCGAGCCCGAAGTGGGCAAGCTGCAGGACGTCTTCCTCTATACCGTCGATGACCTCGGCGCCATCGTTCGCGAAGGCAGCGCGTCCCGTCAGGCGGCGGTGGCGCAGGCGGAATCGATCATCGACACCCGCGTGCAGAACTTCATGCAATGGCTCGACGCACGCAGCATCGTGCCGGTGATCCGCCACATGCACACGCAAGCCGATGCAATGCGCCGCGCCGAAGTCGAACGCGCCCGCAAAATGCTCGCGCGTGGCGACGACCCCGCAGCGGTGCTCGAAGCGCTGTCGCAGTCGCTGACGAACAAGTTGATCCACGGCCCCACGCACGCGCTCAGCCGTGCCAGCCGCGAGAATCGCGACCAGCTCATCGACCTGATGGGCGGACTTTACAAACACGGCCATCCGTCCGGATCGAACGAACCATCCGATCCGTCGGAAACTTAGCGCCCCTCTCGCTTCTCCTCTTCGGCTGCACCGCATGCGAGCATTTTTGCGGTCGCGTTCCTGATCGCTGTCTTCTCCGGAGCTTCGCTCCAGCCCTCCATGAAAACGAGCATGCAAAACAAGCTCGACCAGTTGACTACCCGGCTGGCCGAACTCAATGACCTGATGAGCCGCGAAGATGTGACCGCCGATATGGATCAGTATCGGAAGATCACGCGCGAAAACGCCGAAATCGGGCCGGTCGTGGAGCAATACGCGTTGTGGCGGCAAGCGTCGAACGACGAAACCACCGCCATGGAACTGCTCTCCGACCCGTCCATGCGCGATTTCGCCGAAGAAGAAATTGGCGAGGCGCGTGAGCGGATGGTTGCCATCGAGCGCGATCTGCAAGCCATGTTGCTGCCGAAAGATCCAAACGATGACCGCAACATCTTCATCGAAATCCGCGCGGGCACGGGCGGCGACGAATCCGCGCTATTCGCAGGCGACTTGTTGCGCATGTATCTTCGATACGCCGAGCGTAATCGCTGGGCGGTCGAAATGATGTCGGAAAGCGGCTCCGATCTCGGTGGTTATAAAGAAGTGATCGTGCGGATCGCGGGCCAGAACGTGTACTCGAAGCTGAAGTTCGAATCGGGCGGCCATCGCGTGCAGCGGGTGCCGGCGACCGAAACGCAGGGGCGCATTCACACGTCGGCGTGCACGGTGGCCGTGATGCCCGAAGCCGATGAAATTGGCGAAGTGGTGATCAATCCGGCGGACTTGCGTATCGATACCTTCCGGGCTTCCGGCGCGGGCGGCCAACACATCAACAAGACTGATTCAGCCGTGCGCGTCACGCATTTGCCGACGGGAATTGTTGTGGAATGCCAGGACGACCGCTCGCAGCACAAGAACAAGGATCGCGCGTTGAAGGTCCTCGCGGCGCGGATCATGGACAAGCAGTATCACGAGCAGCATGCGAAGGAAGCGGCCACGCGCAAGAGCCTGATCGGCTCGGGCGATCGCTCGGAACGGATCCGCACGTATAACTTCCCGCAGGGGCGAATGACGGATCACCGGATCAACCTGACGCTGTATAAGCTCGACGCGATCATGGATGGCGATATCGACGACCTGGTTGCGGCGCTCGTCAGCGAACATCAGGCCGAATTGCTGGCGGCACTGGGCGACGCGGAATGACGACGGTTGCCGGGTTGATGCGCGCGTCTACGCTGCCCGCGCTCGAAACGCGGATCCTGCTCGAGCATGTGCTTGGCTGGCGACGTACCGAATTGATCACGCGCGACGACGAGGAACTGGCGGCTGAGAGCGTCGACCGTTTCGACGCGCTGGCGCAACGGCGCGCGGCGGGTGAACCGATCGCGCAACTCGTCGGAACGCGGGAGTTTTTTGGTCTCGCGTTCGACGTCACGCCCGACGTGCTGATCCCGCGACCGGAAACTGAATTGCTGGTGGAAATCGCGCTTGAAAAGATAACCGGGATCGACGCTCCGCGAGTGCTCGATCTGGGCACGGGCAGCGGCGCAATCGCGGTGGCGATTGCTTTTTCCCACGACAGCGCTCAAGTCTGGGCGGTCGATCAGTCTGCCGAAGCGCTGGCTGTCGCCGCCCGCAATGCGCTCAAGCTGCTCGGCGTGGACCGGCCTCTGAACCTGCTCCAAAGCGACTGGACCAGCGCCCTCGATCCCGCGCTGCGCTTCGACGTGATTGTGAGCAATCCGCCGTATATCGCGCAAAACGATCCGCATTTGTCCGAAGGCGATCTGCGTTTCGAACCGCGCACCGCGCTCACCGATGAAGCCGACGGACTCGCCGCGATCCGGACAATCGTGCAAACGGCGCCGTTTTTCCTGGCGACGGGCGGCTCGCTCTGGCTGGAACATGGCTACGATCAGGCCGCAGACGTACGCGCGCTGCTGACGGCGCGCGGCTTTTCCGACGTACGCTCGGAGCATGATCTGGCGGGTATCGAACGTGTGAGCGGCGGGGTTTTCACGGCGTGATGCCCCTTAACGGCGCCTCCAAACGGTTACAGCCCGTTCCGACCGCCTCAAGCCGCCCCGATTGAAATCCGCTATCATTTCAGACACGTTGACGTGTGAAATTTCGCTTGAAGTAGCGCATGCCTCACCGCTCGACCCAAAATCAACCCCGCATTACAACGCCTCGCAGGAAACGCCATGGATACGCAAGAACGCATCAAGGAAATCGTCGAAGGAGCACCCGTCGTGCTGTTCATGAAGGGCACCGCGCAGTTCCCCATGTGCGGTTTCTCCGGCCGCGCCATCCAGGTCTTGAAGGCTTGCGGCGTGACCCAGATCAAGACCGTCAATGTTCTTGAAGACGACGGCGTCCGCCAGGGCATCAAGGAATTCTCCAACTGGCCGACCATTCCTCAGCTTTACGTGAACGGTGAGTTCGTCGGCGGTTCGGACATCATGATGGAGATGTACGAATCGGGCGAACTGCAACAACTGTTCGCCGCTGCCTGAGATTGTCCGCCGAGCGTTCGTCGCCCACAGCGCCCGTGCCACGACGGCTGATTGTCGCCATCACGGGTGCAACGGGTTCAATTTACGGCGTCCGGCTGCTGGAAACGCTGCGCCGCCTGGGTGGCGTAGAAACGCATTTGCTGATTTCCAGCGCGGGCTGGCTGAATGTCCAGCACGAACTGGATCTCGATAAAACCGCCGTCCACGCGCTTGCCGATGTCGTGCATAACGTCCGCGATGTCGGTGCAAGCATCGCATCGGGATCGTTCGCCACCGACGGCATGATCGTCGCGCCTTGTTCGATGAAAACGCTGGCGAGCATCGCGCTCGGGCTATCGGACAATCTGATTACCCGCGCCGCCGACGTAGTCTTGAAAGAACGTCGCCGTTTGGTACTCATGGTGCGCGAAACGCCCTTCAACCTCGCGCATCTGCGTAACATGACCTCGGTCACCGAAATGGGCGGCGTCATTTTCCCGCCGCTGCCGGCGTTCTACCATCGTCCGGGTTCAATCGATGAAATGGTCGATCAGACGGTCGACCGCGTGATCGACATGTTCGCGCTCGGCAACCCGATCGCGGCAGCTTGGCCGGGATTGAAAGACATGGATCATTAACAACACTGGCGACACAATTCATTGCCTTGCCGGCTGTTTATCAACGCAACGACCGTCTTTATAGTCGTGGTAACCCCTCTCTCAGAGATCCGCTGCCATGACCCGCCTTCCGACCGTCTTCATTTCCCACGGCGCGCCCACGCTGCCCATCGACCCGTCGATGCCTTCCGCCGAGTTCGCTTCGTTCGCGACGCGCTTCGAGCGCCCGCAATCGATCCTCATGCTTTCCGCGCATTGGGGCACGGCACAGCCGGTGGCGAGCGTAGCCGAGCAACCGGAGACTATCCACGACTTCTACGGCTTTCCGCGCGCCCTTTACGAGATCCAGTACCGTGCGCCGGGTGCGCCGGAACTGGGTAAGCAAGCCGCGACGCTGCTGGCTCAGGCGGGCATTCCGTCGGCGATCACTGAGCACGGTCTTGATCACGGCGCCTGGGTACCACTGCTGCTGATGTTTCCTGACGCCGGGATTCCGGTCGCGCAGTTGTCGATACAACCGCATCTCGATCCGGCTCACCACTACCGCGTGGGCCGCGCGTTGCGGGCGCTCAGGGAGGATGGCGTGATGGTCGTAGGCTCGGGACAGATCACACACAATCTGCGGACCGCGGATTTCAGCGCACGGCCGGAAGACGCCGACCCGCGCGTGACCGAATTCACCGGCTGGTTTGAAGATCGGCTGGCGAAACGGGACATTGAAGCGTTGCTGGACTATCGGAAACAGGCGCCGCACGCCGTGCTGATGCACCCGACGGATGAACATTTGCTGCCCATTTTCGGCGCGCTCGGGGCCGCCGACGATGATTTCGAACTCGGTATTCAGTCACTCGGTACATTTCAGAAAACGTTGGCCATGACAAATTACGTTTTCAGCGATGCCTGAATCCCCACAAAACGCGGCGATTTGCCACGAACGGAAATAAAAAACCCGCTTGATTGCTCAAGCGGGTTTTTTTTAATTGAGGTTGCGGGTTTTTAGAGCCGGCTATCACGCACCGGCTTCGGCGCGGATATCGTCGTGACTTTCACGTTCCTCGAGATATTGGGACCGATACCCGGTTTGCACGCCCCAATAATAAAACGCCAGCGCCATGACGGCGACCAACGCCATATCCCAGCCGTACGGCAATAATCCGCGTCCGCCGAATTCCTTGCTGCCGATGAGCGAAACAAGGGCCATCGCCGGCAAATACACGATCAGCCACCATGCCGCCTTCAAATCGTCGCTCCACTCGTGAAAACCGGTCTTGGACTGATAGTAGAAATACACCGGCAACGCGACCACCATCAGCAGGATGATTTCACCGGTCAGCGGCCACTTTGCCCAGTACAACACCTCGGAAGCGCACACGAACGCGAACGGCGCGATGATCGACATACCCTTGATCATCAGCGGCCGATGCAGGTCCGTGGCCGCACGGCGCAACGCCATCAAGCTCACAGGCCCGGTCAGGTACGAGATCACCGTCGCGACCGAAATCACCGCCGCCAGCGAGCTCCAGCCGCGGAAAAAGAACATGAAGACGAACGCGACGCCCAGGTTGAAGAACATCGCCGGACGCGGTACGCCGTAGAGCGGATGGACGTAGCCCAGAATCTTCGGCAACGTGTTGTTGCGCTCCATTGCGTAGATCATGCGCGAGGTGGTCGCCATGTAGGTCGTGCCGGTGCCGCTCGGGCTGACAAATGCATCGACGTAAAGGAGAAACGCGAGCCAGTTCAGGTTAAGCGCCAGCGCGAGTTCCGCGAATGGCGATGCAAAGTTGAAGTTGCTCCAGCCTTTCAGCACATCACCAGGACTCACTGCACCGATATACGCCACTTGCAGCAACACATAGATGACGAGTGCCATCAGGATCGAGCCGATCACCGCGAATGGAATACTCTTCGCGGGATTGCGCGCTTCTCCAGCGAGATTCACCGGACTCTGAAAACCGTTAAAGCTGAATACGATACCGCTGGTAGCCACTGCGGTCAGAACTGCGGACCAGCCATAAGGCGCGAAACTCGAACTCGTCCCAAAGTTCTCGCGATGAAAACCAGTCAGCATAAGACCGAGAATAGTCGCACCGGGAATAATGAACTTGAATACGGTAATGGCGGAATTGGCGCGGGCGAATAGTTTAACGCCCCAGTAATTCAGCAGGAAATAGACGATCACCAATAATGCCGACAATCCTAATCCTACCGGCGTTAGCGATCCATTAACAAATAGTGCATGCGCCCATGAATAGGGCCAGGTACTCATGTATTGAATCGATGCTTCCGCCTCGATCGGAATGACCGAAACGATCGCAATCCAGTTTGCCCAGGCACTAACGAATCCAACCAGCGCGCCATGTGAATAGCGGGCATATCGGACCATTCCGCCCGACTCCGGGAACATTGCGCCCAGTTCAGCATAAGTTAGCGCAATGGCCAGAATGACGACTGCGCCAATAACCCATGCGACGATAGCCGCAGGACCTGCAATCTTGGCCGCTTTCCAGGCGCCGAATAACCAGCCCGAACCGATGATGGACCCCAGGCCTGTCAGCAGCAGCGCAACCGGCCCAATGTTCCGTTGGATAGAACTCTTCATACGTCTCCTTCAGTCAGAAAACTTTCAAATACCTTATACGGATAATGCGAAACCTTCAGCTAAATCCATGCCGTGCCCCAACGTGGCGCGTAGTTTAACGGGTGCGCCTGCATCACGCTCTATCTGTTACGACTGAGCTTTGAACAAGTCCGATTCAAACAGAAAAAATCTACCGAAAGATTTGTAATATAACCACTTGTATGTCGGGAAAATGTCTCAGAGAAACCCCGGTTTACGGTCGGATATTATTTGACCTTGGGTTTGATTCGCCGTATAAACCGTCTTGCAGGATTTCAAGTGGCGAGTGAATTGGTCTTTCGTAGTTCGCCCATCACGGTACTCCGGTTGCTCCCATTGCCCCTTCCTTGATTTTCATGCACAACCGGGCTTCGGCCTTATTCAACATCTTTAGGAACACGTAACATGGAAACCGGTACCGTCAAGTGGTTCAATGACGCAAAGGGCTTTGGCTTCATCACGCCGGACGGCGGTGGCGAAGACCTGTTCGCACATTTTTCTGAAATTCGCGTGGAAGGCTTCAAGACGCTTCAGGAAAACCAGAAGGTCAGCTTCGAAGTGAAGACCGGCCCGAAGGGTAAGCAAGCTGCAAACATCAAGCCGGCGTAAGTTTTATTGCCGTTTGAATAGCAGTAAAGAACCCCGCATTCGCGGGGTTTTTCTTTTTGCTTAGCGGGTTTATCAGTAGTTAATGAGAAATTACTTTAAATGCCCGACAGAATGGCAATAGAAATTAATACCGATCAACCGAATAGCCGGCGCGCATAAATACCGAGCCCGGTGGCCACGCTGGCCAGCCGGTCGCCAAACACCGCTTCAGCCTCCGGAAACGCATTGGAGAGCGATTGCGAGAGGAAACCAAGACCCGTCGACCCGCCGGTGAAGTAGACCGCACCCACGTCCTGGGGCGCCACGCCCGCGCGGTGCACCGTTTCCCGGGCAGCCGCCACGATCCGCCGCGTCTCTTCCAGCCCTGCGTCAATGAGTTGCTGCTCATTGAAACCGATACGCAGCGCCTCTTCCACCTCCTCCATGCCGATAGTGGTCTCGCCGCCCGCCGCCACTTCGATCTTCGCGGTCTCTGCGTGCGACGCCAGCGCATGTCCGAGACGGCGCTCGACCACGCGCATCAGGCGGTCATGGTGCTTTGAGTCGCCATAGAGGTGGCGCATCAACTGCAGTTCGTTGACGCGTTTCGGCCCGTAGACCGTGTTGATCAGGTGCCAGGTGGCCAAGTCGAAATAGACACGGTTCGGCACTTCGCGGCCTTCGGGCGCCATCGACTGATAGCCGAGTTCCCGAAGGATTGTCGCGAGCTCCACACGCCGGTCAAAGTCCGTTCCGGCCACGTGGACGCCGTAATGCGCGAGCACGTCGTCTTTTCGCGACAACAGTTTGGCCCGCGCCGGCCCGACCCGCACCAGCGAGAAGTCCGACGTGCCGCCGCCGATATCCGCGACCAGCACCAGACCTTCTTTCGTCAAACGCGCTTCGTAGTCGAAAGCGGCGGCAATCGGTTCGTACTGGAAATGGATATCCGTTAGACCAATGGCTTGAGCCGCCGCCTGAAGCTGATTCTGGGCGAGCTGATCGGCACGCGGATCGTCATCGACGAAAAATACCGGGCGGCCCAGCACCGCACGCGTGATCGGCGTGCTGGAAACGGCCTGCGCCTTCTGCTTCAGATGCTGCAGGAACAGCGTGATGACATCGACGTAGCGAATTGCCGAGCCGTCGCCCAGGTCCGTACTCGTCTCAGCCAGCGGGGAGCCGAGAATGCTCTTCATGGAGCGCATCAGGCGGCCGTCGAAGCCGTCGATGTAAGACTCGAGCGCAGCACGCCCGTAGGCTTGCTCGTCCTCGTCCGTGTTGAAAAAGACAGCGGTCGGCAACGTGGTGGCGCTGCCTTCGACCGGCGCAAGCCGGATCGATGCCCCGTCGGGCAATGCGACCGCTGAATTCGACGTGCCGAAATCGATCGCGCAATAGGTCATGAGGTGAGCGTCGGCAGCGTGAACGCCGCCGGCGTCGCAAACAAAAAGTGGAGCGCGTTTTTAGCACGTAACGCGCAGTACATCAACAACCAATCAAAAACATCGCCGGGGGAATGGATTTTGCTCGAAAACCCGGTAATTAATGCTCTCTGCCGGAGGCGCGTGCAGCCGGTTATTCCCACGTTATCGGCCAAAAGTATGAACGACGCTACAACCATCCGCGCAGTTGAAGGAGAAAAGGAAGCGCCGGCGAAGATCATTGAAACCGATCTGCCCGGAAGGCTCGACCGGCTGCCTTGGGGACGCTTTCATACGCTGATTGTGCTCGCGCTCGGAATCACGTGGCTGCTCGACGGGCTTGAAGTGACGCTCGCGGGCGCAGTGGCTAGTGCGTTGAAATCCAGTCACGTGCTGAAGTTTTCGAACGCGGACGTGGGGTTCGCTGGGAGCGCCTACATTGCGGGCGCGGTAATCGGCGCGCTGGGGTTCGGCTGGCTTACAGACCGGTTGGGCCGTCGCAAGCTCTTTTTCATTACCCTGTTTTTGTACGTGGCGGCCACGGCGGCCACGGCCGTTTCATGGAATCTCGCGAGTTTTGTGCTGTTTCGCTTCCTGACCGGCGCGGGAATCGGCGGCGAATACACAGCGATCAATTCGACGATCCAGGAGTTCACCCCCGCTCGCGTGCGCGGCTGGACCGACTTGGCGATCAACGGCACGTTCTGGGTGGGCGCGGGGCTGGGCGCGGCGGGGTCGATCGTGCTGCTCGATCCGGGCTTGCTGCCGCCCGACTACGGCTGGCGGGCGTGCTTTTTGATCGGCGCAATCCTGGGATTGCTGATCCTTTTCATGCGTATGTGGGTACCTGAAAGTCCGCGCTGGCTGATCACGCATAACCGCGTGGACGAGGCGAAGGAAATTGTGGAAGGCATCGAGGCGAAGTTTCGCGAACATGGCGCGACTCTTTCCACCGATCCCATCAAGCCGCTGCGTCTGCACGCCCGCGATCACACGAAACTCAGCGAAGTGTTCCACTCGCTGTTTCATTCGCATCGGCGGCGCTCGCTGGTCGGTTTGACGCTGATGACCGCCCAGGCGTTTTTCTATAACGCGATCTTTTTCACCTACGCGCTGGTGCTGACCGATTTCTACGGTGTGCCGGGGGATCACATTGGCTGGTATGTGTTGCCGTTCGCCGCCGGCAATTTCCTCGGGCCGATCATGCTCGGCAAACTCTTCGATGTCCTCGGCCGGCGCAAGATGATCGCCTTCACCTACGGCATGTCGGGCGTTTTGCTGACCGTCAGCGGATACATGTTCGAGCAGGGTTGGCTGACGAGCACCACGCAGACTATTTCCTGGATGGTGATCTTTTTCTTTGCGTCGTCGGCGGCGAGTTCGGCGTACCTCACTGTGAGCGAAACCTTTCCGCTGGAGATTCGTGCGCTGGCCATCGCCATTTTTTATGCCTTTGGGACGGCGCTGGGCGGCATTGTGGGGCCGGCGCTGTTCGGCCGGCTCATAGACACGCATCAGCGCGGCGCGGTGTTTGTGGGCTATCTGATCGGCTCTGCGCTGATGGTGCTGGCAGCGGTTGTGGCTGGAATCTGGGGGGTATCGGCGGAACGCAAGTCGTTGGAGGATGTGGCGCGGCCGTTGTCATCGGCGGAGGGGGAGTGAGCGTTTGTTGGGGCGTTCGTATAGCCAAGAACGAGCCAAGAATGAAAAATCCCCGAAACGTCGGGCTCCGGGGATTCAAGATCGCGGCGTCTATCCGACAACCGCCCTTTTCAGCATGCATGTGCTGCTAGCTCAAAATCTTATTTGAACGCCTTGCCCCAAGCGCCATCGAAGGCGATTTCGCCCAGCGCCGAGCGCGAGCGCGGTGCGTTTTCGCGCTCCAGCAGGACGGCATCGAGCGAAGCGGGTTCGCCATGATGTCCCAGCGCGATCATCGCGATCACTTCGACATCGTCCGGCGGCGAGAACGCCTCGCGGAACGCGTTGGTATCGAAACCGGCCATTTGGTGGGCGGCCAGACCCAGTGCGTGAGCCTGAAGCGTCAGCGCCATTCCCGCCGCGCCCGCATCGTACTGAGCCGTCCGGCTCACATCGCCCTTGGGCGTCAAGGTCTTTGCCAGCACGCAAATCAGCACGGGAACATGCGCGTTCCACCCCTGGTTGAACGGCACCAGCGTGGCGAAAGCCTTCTGGAAAGCGGCATCGTCGTGGTTACGATCGAAAGTCAGGAAACGCCACGGCTGCATGTTGTACGAAGACGGCGCCCAGCGCGCGGCCTCCAGCACGCTATGCAATTCCTCGCGGCTCACCGCTTTGTTCGATATCGCCCGCGGGCTCCAGCGCCCGGCCAGCAGCGCATCGATTGCGACTTCAGTAGGTGCGATTTTTTCGGTCATGCGGCAATCCCTGGTTGGTTGATCCGGACGACGTGCGCTCACATGCACGCCGCGAGACCATAAGAATAACCAAGCTGGCAAACCCGCGCTGCGAGATCGAACTTGCGAGTCTGCCGGCACGCCAACACGCCGGCGAGCAGCCCCTGTCAGGTCGCCACCGCCTGCAAGGCGCGCGGCGCCTTGTTGATCCGCAAAACCATCACGGCCGCGACAATGCACAGGCTTCCGGAAATCATCGTTGCGACGGTGTAGGTGCCGAGGCTCGCGCGCAGCATGCCGCCGCCAAGCGCGGCAAACGCCGCGCCGAACTGATGCGCCGCCACGACCCAGCCAAATACGATAGGCGCCGACTCCTTGCCATAAACATCCGTGGCGAGCCGGACAGTCGGCGGCACGGTGGCCACCCAATCCAGCCCATAGAACACGGCGAAGACCGGCAAACCGTAGAAATCGATACCAAACGCGTGCGGCAGGAACATCAGCGATAACCCGCGCAAGCCGTAGTACCAGAACAGCAGCACGCGGGCGTTAAAGCGGTCGGACAACCAGCCGGACAGCGTCGTGCCGAAGAGATCGAAAATGCCCATGGCCGCGAGAAGGCCTGCGCCCTGTACTTCGGTCATGCCGTGATCGGCGCACATTGCGATCAAATGCGTACCGATATACCCGTTCGTGCTCGCGCCGCAGATAAAAAAGCTGCCTGACAGCAGCCAGAAATCACGCGTCTTGCTCGCCATGCCCAGCGTGCCGAAAGCCAGCGCGATCGGATTTTTCTGCGCGACAGGAATGGGCGGTGGCGCGTCTGGGGCCTCGCCGAACGGGCGCAGCACGAGATCGGAGGGACGCTCGGGCAGCAGCCACGCCACCAGGGGCAGCGTCACCGCCGCGGCCGCAGCAACGACCAGCACCATGGGACGCCAGCCGAAGCGCTCGGTGATCGCTGCAAGCATCGGCAGGAACACGAGCTGACCGGTGGCCGAACTGGCGGTGAGGATCCCCATCGCCAGCCCGCGATGCGACGTGAACCAGCGATTCACCACCGTCGCAGCCAGCGTAATGGCGGCCACGCCGGTCGCGCCGCCCACCAGCACGCCCCAGACCAGGATCATCTGCCACGGTGCGGTCATCAGCGCCGACAACCCCACGCCGGTCGCCAATACCCCCAGTGCGACAAGCAATGTCGGGCGCACGCCGAAACGCTGCATCGCGGCGGCGGCGAATGGCCCGGTCAAGCCGTACAACGCCAAGTTGATGGAAATCGCGAGCGAGATGGTCGCGCGGCTCCAGCCGAATTGCTGTTCGAGCGGCAACATCATGACGCTGGGCGTCGCACGCGTGCCGGCCGCCGCGAGCAACACAAGAAACACGACGCCTACTGATATCCACGCGTAATGCATGCGGCCCGAAAGCCGCCTGGCTGCCCAATTCATCCTTCGCTCCGGTTTCTTCTGGTTATCCTGCAACGAACATTTCGACGGACGTTACCGCTCAGTCACATTTAGGTTGCGAGCTTAGTGACTGCTCGGTAACATGTCAAGAATCCCTTCGGAAGTAAAGGACATGACCGTGGTACGTGTATCGAATGAAGACACTGTCGCCGATAAAAAAACCGTCCGTCGGCACATGGACGGCGCCACCGCGCAGGAGCAATTGCTCGACGCCGCGGAGCAGCTGTTTTATCGCGACGGCATTCGGGCGATCAGCGTGGACGCGGTGGTCGAGCGCGCCGGCGTGAACAAGATGAGCGTGTACCGGCAGTTTTCGTCGAAGGACGATCTGGTGGTGGCGTATCTCACGCGCATGGACGCGCGCTTTCGGGAGCGGATCGAACGCAGTATCGCCAAACATCCGGGTCAACCGGCCAAGGCGCTTGTACAGAGCATGACTGACCTTGTCGAGCGGGCATCGAATCCGGATTATCGCGGCTGTCCGTTCGTGAACGTGGCCTGCGAATTTGCGGATCGCGAGCATCCGGCGCGGGTATCGGTGGCGAACAACAAAGAATATTTGATTACCCGGTTGCTGGAGTTATCCACCGCGGCGGGCGCGGCCGATCCTCAACTTCTCGCCGATTCCCTCGCGTTGCTGGTAGAGGGCGTATATGCCGCGAGTCAGACGTTCGGCCCTGGTTGCGGGCCCATGCGCGCAGCGCCCGCCGCAGCCGCGCTGCTCGTGCAAGCGGCGTGTGGTGAAGACAGGATCGAACTGTGAACGAAGCGATTATCGATTCAACGCGGCACTGGCTCACGCGCGCAGTCATTGGCCTGAACCTGTGCCCGTTTGCGAAAGCCGTGTATGTGAAGGACCAGATCCGCTACGCCGTCAGCGAGGCGCGCACGTTCGAAGAGGTGCTTGCCGATATCGAAACCGAACTGAAGCATCTGGCGGACACGGATCCAGAAAGAACTGACACGACGTTGTTGATCGTCCCGCACGCGCTCAACGATTTCGGCGACTACAACGACGCCCTTCACTTCGCCGATACCCTCCTCAAGCAACTCAAGCTGGAAGGTGAACTACAGATCGCGAGCTTTCATCCGGACTATCAATTCGATGACGCCGAATCCGACGACATCGAAAATTTCACGAATCGCGCGCCCTACCCGATCTTCCATTTGCTGCGAGAGGCAAGCATCGAACGTGCGGTGGAAGCATTCCCCGACGCCGCCGATATCTATGAACGCAACATGGCCACGCTACGCCGTCTCGGCCATACAGGTTGGGTCGATCACATGCGTCGCGAAGACGAGATCAAGTCGTAAAGAACCGCTCGCGCATCTCTTCCAGACCGAGCGTTTCGAGCACATCGGACAGACGCTGCGCCGGTTTTCCGCGCGGCAGATCCTTGAACTGCGCGATGATCAATTCGTTTTTCATCGAGTGTTCCCAGCCGACGAGCTCCGTCACGCTCACCTGATACCCATGCGATTCCAGTTGCAGGCAGCGCAGCACATTCGTGATCTGGCTGCCGAATTCACGCGTATGCAGCGGATGCCGCCACATCTCCGTCAACACGTTCTTCGAGAGCGAATGCCCTTTGTTCTTGCGTAGAACCGAAGCCACCTCAGCCTGACAACACGGCACCACCACAATCGTTTTCGCTTTCTTCTGCAAAGCGAAATGAATCGCGTCGTCGGTAGCGGTATTGCACGCATGCAACGCCGTGACGACATCCACTGTTTCAGGCAAACGGTCTGACGTAGTCGATTCGGCCACCGATAGATTCACAAACGACATGCCCTCGAATCCCAACCGTGCGGCCAATTCCTCGGACTTTTCGACCAGTTCCGATCGTGTCTCAATACCAAAGATATGTGACCGATCGCGCAGAGCTTTGAAGTAGAGATCGTAGAGAATGAAGCCAAGGTAAGACTTGCCCGCTCCATGATCGACCAGCGACACCGAACCCTCTTTTGCATGAATTTCCGCAAGCAAAGGTTCGATGAACTGAAACAGGTGATAGACCTGTTTCAACTTTCGACGGCTGTCTTGATTCATCTTGCTGTCGCGCGTCAAGATGTGCAGTTCCTTTAAAAGTTCGAGGGACTGACCGGGACGAATGTCGTGTTTGGCCGAAGTATCCGGCTTTTTATCGGACGAATCCGTTGATGCAATGGGCGCGTTCGGCGCCCGGGACTTCTTGGCCATCGTCTGGATACCGTAGTGATTCTGTAGTCGGGGTCATGCGGAATTTTGGCGCGAAGTGTGCGCTAACCGCTGGTTGTATCGAATGTAAATCGGCAAGTTTACCCAAAAGCGCATAGACGCTCCCGCATGACGCAGCATCGGGAACTGACAGCGGTTCGAGTCGCCTCAACGCAGCACTGAGGAACTTGGGTTTCAGATGGAACATTTCGTGCATTTAGATCGGGACAACCAACGGGATGGACGGATATTACGGCGGCACAAAGTCGCGACTTTTATAGCTGGACGCCCTGGTAGCAAGGCCAAGCGCGATGAATCAATGACCTCGACCAAGCTTGAGGCCATGCCGGTGAAAGACACCGGCGATCGTCGGGCACGGTCTGTTACGTAACACCTAACGAACACGGCGCGTTCCCTCGGGGAACACGCGAACAAAATGAGGACGGCGATGGACCCAATCCGAGACAGTAAAGCCGAACAACAGTTTCAGGAAATGCTTGCAAAGCTTACGTCGATGCCTGAATGGAGCGAAAAGCAGCAACTTGAACTCGAAATGGCTCGAGAAATTTCCGGCGAAATGTTGCGGCTCGCAGAAGTCATGCGCGACGGCACCACCGACATGGAAACGTGCCTGACCATGCTCAAGTACGCGAAAGTGATGGATTTCGTGCTGACGACCCTCGCCTCGAGGCGCGAGATTGCACCACAGACGTTGCGCGTGATCTTCAAGCTCGCCGGGCTGAAAGTGGACGAGGCTTATCCAGGTTGAGCGCTGCTTTCCGTTGTTCGAAAGACCAGTCCGGGTTGATGCGGACTGGCCTGATGATTCTTTTCAGTGCTTGCGGCGCGTCATCAACCGCTCGTACGACGCCTTCAAATGGCGCTGCATAGAAGCCTGGGCCTGAATGGCATCGCGTGCTTCGAGCGCGTCGAGTATGTCCTTGTGCTCGCTTAACGCGGCCGCCCACGTTTCCTCCCCCTCAAAATGCACACGCAGCTTCGATGACAGCGGGCTATGCCGTTCGTCGAAAAGTCCCTGTACCGTGCGCACCAGCACATCGTTTCCTGACATCTGCGCCACCGCTAAGTGAAAAGCGCGGTCCGCCGCCAGCGGAATTTGCCCGTTCGCCACTTCCCGCGCCATGCTTTCGTAGATCTCGCGCAGCGCCTTGAGCGCTTTCGGTTTTCCGAACGCCGCAACGTTCGCCGCGATCGCGCCCTCGATCACCATCCGCGCGGTCATGATTTCGAGCAGACTTTCACCGAACTCCGTTCCCGGCGGCAGATTCGGTCGCGATCCCGACGCGGACGGCGCACAGATATAGACGCCCGATCCCATCCGGATTTCCACGCGCCCTTCCAGCTCCAGCGCAACCAGCGCCTCTCTCACCGATGGCCGCGACACCCCGAGCATCAGCGCCAACTCGCGCTCGGATGGCAGGCGGCCATTTGGCGCAAAGCCTTGTTCTTCGATCCGAGCGCGCAGTTTATCGGCGATCTGAAGGTAGAGACGACGCGTCTCAATGGGTTTGACAGCCACGAAGGCTCCTTATCTGGGCAAGCGGGCCGCATTGGCGGAAAGGCTGAATTCTAAACAACGATGCCGCCGATGGTCAGGCCAAACCCCTATCCGATGCTAATTGGCTTGACCAGTTCCGTTTTAGGAAATTAACATGCGTTCTGGTAAGGCCAAAAAAATCATCCTATCCCATGAAAACTGTCATCTGCGAACAACCCGGCTCGCTCGTCCTGATTGATCGCCCGTCGCCCGAACCCGGTATCGACGACGTTCTGATCCGCATCAAGCGTGTCGGCGTGTGCGGAACGGACCTGCATATCTACACCGGGAATCAGCCGTTTTTATCGTATCCGCGGGTAATGGGGCATGAGTTATCGGGGATCGTGGAATCGGCGCCGGCCGGCGCGCGCGTGGCAAAGGGCGATCAGGTTTACGTGATGCCCTACCTAGCGTGTGGGAAATGTATCGCGTGCCGGGCCAAAAAGCCGAATTGCTGCATGAATATTCGTGTCTTGGGCGTGCATACCGATGGCGGTCTGGTCGAGCAACTCGCCGTGCCGCAGGCGTTCGTGTTCAAAGCCGATGGCGTGACGCTCGATCAGGCCGCGATGATCGAATTCCTTGCTATCGGAGCGCACGCCGTCGCGCGAGCCGACGTGCAGCCGAAGCAACGCGCGCTGGTGGTAGGCGCGGGACCGATCGGCATGGCCGCGTTGATTTTCGCGAAGCTGCGCGGGGCAGAAGTGACAGTGATGGATGGTCGCGAGGACCGCTTGCGATTCTGCGAGACGCAACTTAACGCTGACCACGTCGTGCGTCTGGATACGACCGGCGCCGCGGCGGATGCAAAACAACTTGCGGAGCTTACCGACACCGAGTTTTTCGATATCGTCTTCGACGCCACCGGCAACGTGAAAGCAATGGAACGCGGTCTGGAGTTCGTTGCACATGGCGGGAAATACGTGCTGATATCGATTGTTAGTGACCGGATCTCGTTCGCCGATCCCGAATTTCACAAACGCGAGACCACGCTGCTCGCGAGCCGCAACGCCACGCCGGACGACTTCGAAACCGTGCTAAAGGCCATGCGTGCGGGACTCATTCCCACGGCGGCGCTGAACACGCATACGCTCAAGCTGAGTGATTTGCCAAGCGAGTTTTCCAAACTACTCGATCCATCTGCAGGCGTGATCAAGGCACTGGTCGAGTGCTAACACGACCGTACAGACGATGAGCAATCCGATTCTCCAGTTCGGCACGAGCCGCTTTCTTCAGGCGCATGTCGATTTGTTCGTAGCGGAAGCTGCGCGACGTGAGCCGTCGCATGCGCTCGGACGGATTACCGTCGTGCAGAGCACATCGAATGCGCAAAGCCGGGCGCGGATCGACGCGTTGCGCGCATCGAGCGTGTACCCGGTACGGATTCGCGGCCGGCAAGGCGATGCGAACGTCGACTTCACCGTTCATTGCGACGCGATCACCGAAGCCCTCAACGCCGCCGATGACTGGCCGACGTTGCGCGAACGCATGCGCCACGACGTCAAGGTGATCGTGTCGAACACCGGCGATACCGGCTACGCCGCCTTTGAGGAAGACATTGCGCGAACCCTTGGGGATAATTCGGTCCCACGTGGATTTCCCGCCAAGCTCGCTGTGCTGCTGCACGACCGGTTTGTCGCGGGCGCTGAACCGGTGACAGTGTTCCCTTGCGAACTGGTATCGCGTAACGGCGACACGTTGCGCGATCTCGTTGTCAGCATTGCCAATCAGTGGCGAGCAGACGGCGCGTTCATCCGTTATTTGCAACACGATTGCATATGGGTGAACTCGCTGGTCGACCGCATTGTCTCGGAACCGATCCATCCCGTTGGCGCGATTGCCGAACCCTACGCGTTATGGGCAATCGAGCGACAGCCTGGCATGGTCCTGCCGTGCGAGCACAAAGATATCGTGCTCACCGACGACCTCGCCCACTACGAGCGCCTCAAACTTCTCCTGCTCAATCTCGGCCATACGATGCTCGCCGAACTCTGGCTCGCAGATCTTGCCCCTTCCGACACAAACGTTCGCGACGCCATGCGCAATGAAGCGTGGCGTACGACATTGGAATCGACATGGCGCGACGAAGTGCTGCCCGTCTTCGATGCCCTCGGTGAGCACGACGCCGCGCGCGCCTATCTCGTCGATGTCCGGGACCGCTTCGAGAATCCGTTTCTGGATCACCGGCTCTCCGACATCGCGCGAAATCACGCAGAGAAAAAGCAACGCCGCTTCAAACAGGCTGTCGAGCTTGCGCATCAACTCGGTTTGAATATTGACCAGCGGCGGCTTGTCGCTGCGCTGTCATAAGGAATCCATACTATGTCTACCGATCACACCGTGATCCGCCTTCATCCCAACGACGATGTCGTGATCGCGACGCGTCAGCTCATGTCGGGCGCGCGCATTACGTCTGAAGTCGAACCGCTGGTGGTGAGCGGGCTGATTCCGCCGGGCCACAAGATCGCCACGCGCGACATCGCCAAAGGTGAACCCGTGCGGCGCTACAACCAGATTATCGGCGTGGCTCGGGATGACATCTCGCGTGGCCAGCACGTTCATGTCCACAACCTCGGTATGGCGGATTTCGAGCGCGAACATGAGTTCGGCGTCGATATGCGCGAAACCCATTTCGTCGATAAACCCGCTACATTCATGGGTATTCGTCGCGAAGACGGTCGGGTGGCCACGCGCAATTACATCGGTATCCTGACGAGTGTGAATTGCTCCGCGACGGTCGCACGGGCTATCGCCGATCACTTTCGCCGCGATGTCCGTCCTGAGGCGCTGGCCGATCATCCGAACGTCGATGGCGTGATCGCGCTGACGCATGGGCTGGGCTGTGGCATTGATTCCCTCGGCGACGGCATCGCGATCTTGCGTCGTACGCTCGCCGGTTACGCCGTCCATCCGAACTTCCATTCGGTGCTGTTCATCGGCCTGGGCTGCGAGACGAATCAGATTTCCGGCATCCTCGGTTCGGCTGGCCTAAAAGATAACGGCGCGAAACTGCGCAGCTTCACGATCCAGGACAGCGGCGGCACACGCAAGACGATCGAGCGCGGCATCGCAATGGTGAAAGAACTTCTCGCCGATGCCAACCGCGTCAAACGCGAACCGGTACCGGCATCGCACTTGATAGTCGGATTGCAATGCGGGGGCTCGGACGGTTATTCGGGGATCTCGGCAAATCCGGCGCTGGGCGCGGCCGTCGACCGTCTGGTTCAGCATGGCGGCACGGCGATTCTCTCGGAGACGCCCGAGGTCTACGGCGCGGAACATCTGCTCACGCGACGCGCGGTGAGCCGGGAAGTCGGCGAAAAACTGCTGACGCGCATCAAGTGGTGGGAGGATTATTGCGCGCGAAACGGTGCAGCGATGGACAACAATCCATCGGCCGGAAACAAGGTCGGTGGCTTGACGACGATTCTCGAAAAGTCACTTGGCGCGGTGGCGAAGGGTGGCACGACGAAACTCGTGGAGGTTTATGAATACGCTCAGCCTATCGATGCGAAGGGCTTTGTGTTCATGGATTCGCCTGGGTATGACCCCGTCTCGGCGACAGGCCAGGTTGCGTCGGGGGCGAATTTGATCTGCTTCACAACCGGGCGTGGCTCGGCTTACGGCTGTGCGCCCTCGCCTTCGTTGAAGCTCGCCACGAACACAGCGCTGTGGGAGCGGCAGGAAGAAGACATCGATATCAACTGCGGTGGGGTTGTCGACGGAACCGCGTCCATCGATCAGCTTGGAGAAGCCATTTTTCAGATGATGCTGGACTGCGCGTCGGGCGTGGCATCGAAGAGCGAAGCGCACGGTTACGGTCAAAACGAGTTCGTACCGTGGCAGGTGGGTGTGATTACTTGATGGGTTTCTGATTGGCGCGAGGGAAGCACAATGATCGTGCTTTGCTTCGGTGCCTTGGTTGTTTCGATGCCATTGATCGCGGCTAAGGGAATTGTCCGCTACACACACGGGCCATATTCGTGCGCTGCGGGAAGTGGCGAGATGCCTGGTGGGCTTCGGCAACTTAGCGGGAGCAACCGGTCGATATCGACTGCGCATCAACCGCGACGGAGAAATGCCGCTTCGTGGCTTGCGCGCATAGCCGTGAGACATTCATGCGCGACGGACAGCGGCGAGATGGCAAAGGGGATCTGCGCCAACGAACTGACTGCCTCGATAGTGAGGTAGCGCGAAGGA
The DNA here is from genome assembly GCF_009766085.1 of Burkholderia sp. S171. Taxonomy (GTDB): domain Bacteria; phylum Pseudomonadota; class Gammaproteobacteria; order Burkholderiales; family Burkholderiaceae; genus Caballeronia. The sequence continues at coordinate 50,264 of NZ_LMUF01000041.1, forward strand.
ACGCTTGCGAAAAATCAACTGGGCATCGCCCGCGCCGGTGAAATGTGGAATCACGGCTCGCACTCACCCGTGAGACATCGGACGCGCAACGGACAGCGGCAATGGCAAGCGCGATCTGCACCAGCGAACAGGCTGCCTCGATGGTGAGGTAGCGCGAAGGAACGCTTGCGGGAATCAACTGGCATCGACTGTGGCGAAATAAAATCTAGCTCGCGCGATCATTTGTATGCGATCCATCAGTAGCGCCCTTGTGTAGAAATCGCTGCACTCTGATGCTAGGTGTCCACGTGGACACTTAGAGGATTTGTACCGATGACAGAAGAAAATGACTTGCGAAGCCGTTTAGTGATTGGCCAAAAGCGCGATGGCCGACGCGAATACGATGAGGAAGCGCGGGATGAACTTATCTGTCTGTGTCTGAAGCGAGGCGTATCGATTGCCCGAACAGCCATGGAACATGATATCAACCCGAATCTGTTGCGCACCTGGGTTACGCAGTATCGGCAGCGGCAAGCCGCCACAGAATCGGTTGCTAAAGTCTCCGAGGTATCGGACGAAGTGATGATCGACATTGCGGTGCCTGCCGCGCTAACGATGTCGTACAACGACCGCGCTGCGCCATTTGTTGCGGTCGCCCATGCGGCGACGCCACCATCGGCTGCGCCACCCCCGATGACGATGTCTCTGGCGCTGCATGTACGTCTATCGAACGGCGTCGAACTTGAGCTGGGCAACTCGATCGCGACCATCGACGAACTGACGACCGTAGTGCAGATCCTGGGGAGGTTGCCGTGTTCAGGTTCGACGAAAAGCTGAAGGTCTACTTGCACCGGGATCCTGTCGATTTCCGCTACGGTATGAACAGCTTGTCAATCCTCGTTGAGCAGTCCATGCAATTGAACCCGATGGACTCCTCTCTTTACATCTTCGGGAATCGGCGTCGTGACCGCATCAAGATTCTCTTCTGGGATGGTAGCGGTTTCTGGCTAATGATCAAACGATTGGAGACGAGCCACTTCATCTGGCCGGACAACAAGGCCGCGGTCGTGACGATGACAAGCGAGGTGCTGCACGCGCTGCTCGACGGCGATGACATTACGGCGATCCGGCGACATACAAAGCGAGAATATCTCCGCGTTAGCTGAACGCGCCCTTGGCATATTAGTCTAAGCAGTATGCCAATCGAGGTCACGATCACCGCCGACGAATTGAAAGAGCTGCTCGCTGAGCGCGAGGCCGCTCGCGCACTGCGAGAAGAACAGGAAACGCTACGTGGCGCGTTGCGGCTCGTGACAGCGGAACGCGATCTTGCCGAGGAGCGGCTCCGTGCTTATCGTCGTGAACTGTTTGGTGCGAAGAGCGAAGCGCGGGGTTCCGATCAACTGGGTCTGTTCAACGAAGCCGAAGCGCTCAGTGCGAACAGCACGGCCGCCTTGGAAGACACTCCGGAGACGACAGTTGGTATGCATCAGCGCAAGCGGCGTGGTCATCGCAAACCGCTCGATCCGAATCTGCCACGCGAGGTTGTGCGACATGATCTCCCCGAGGCCGAACGCTTCTGCACGAACGACGGCCACGCGCTCGTGGAAATCGGGGTCGAGATTAGCGAGCAGCTCGATGTGATTCCAGAGCAGCTTCGCGTGATTCAGCATCAACGCGTAAAGTATGCTTGCCCGTGCTGCGATCTCGGCATCAAGGTCACGCCGGCGCCCCCGCGTATCATCCCTCGTGGACTGCTTACCGAATCGGCGCTTGCGTGGATCGCCACGGGCAAGTATCAGTTCGGAATGCCACTTTATCGTCAAGCCGGTTTGCTGCGGCGCTTTGGCGGCGACATCTCGTCCAACACGATTGCCGCGAGCATGGTTCGCGTCGGTCTGGCAATACAGCCCGTGATTAACCTGATGCGCGATGCACTGCTCGACGCGGAGCTGGTCTACTGCGACGAGACGACATTCCAGGTCCTGAAGGAGAAGGGGCGTAAGCCTCAGACGAAGAGTTATCTCTGGTCGCAGATGACGGATTCAGGAAATCCAATCCGCTGCTTCACGTACACGCCCGGTCGCGGTGCGCACCTGGCCGACAAGCTGTTCACGGGCATTCGTAAAGGTGCGGTCCTGATGACGGACGGCTATGAACCCTATAACGGCCTCGCCGAGCGATACCAGCTTGTTCATCTTGGATGCTGGGTTCACGCAAGACGATACTTCATCAAGGCAGAGGAAAATGTGCCCAAAGCAGCGCGCTCGCCCGATCTGCTCGCCACGCGCTTCATCAAGCTAATCGGAAAGTTGTTCGCCGTGGAGGCACGCAGCGCGCAATGGGCCGTCGATCGGCGACAGCGATTGCGACAACGGTACTGTAGGCGCGTGCTCGATGTGATTCATAAGCTGTTGACCGAGCAATCTCCCGGTGTGGTGCCAAATAGCCTCCTCGGCAAAGCGCTAACTTACCTGCGAGGACAGTGGCCGAAACTAATTCGATACACCGAGAATGGCAACTGGCCCATCTCGAATAATGCTTGTGAAAACTCGATTCGCCCATTCTGTGTAGGACGCCGCTCCTGGCTCTTTGCAGACACCGTTGCGGGCGCAAACGCCAGCGCTAACATCTACTCAATCGTGGAGACCTGTCGCGCCCACCGCATTGATCCCTATCGTTACCTTACCTGGCTGTTTCAACGGCTACCACTTGCAAATACCGTCGATGAATACGACGCGCTGCTTCCTTGGAAGATGCCGGCCGACATTCCCTGATCGCGCGCCCCCTACATCATCCACACTCCAACGGCGTGCACCCCCAGAGAGGCGTCGTTGATGGATCGCATACCTTGTACCAATAGCGACGTTCGTGATGCGGCGTTCTGAACCGATCGAGCCAACAGATACCGTGTTAGCAGCGCTGACAATGGAGTAGCTACCGATTGCTACCGAGTCAGCAAAGCCTGCACGGGCGTTCAAGCCAATGGCAAGCGCACGGTCAGAGCTAGCAAACGAATTGCCACCCAAAGCGATTGCATCTGTACCACCGGCGTTGGCAAATCCTGCCGCGCTCGGACCAAACGAGACGTACTTCAAGGCATTGTTCAGTTGCTTCGTGCTGTCCGTCACCGTGCTGATACTAGCGGCCAACTGAGCAACGTTCACCGCGTCGGTGTTGGCTACGCCAGTTGCGACGTTCGACAACGTAACCGCTGAACCCGTGCCGCCCAGCGTGACCTTGTTATGTGCCGACGTGTCGTACTTGACTGCGTCGAGCAATCCGGTTTGTGCTGTTGTTGCTGCCGTGCCTGCTGCCGTAATGGCTGCTGAAACGTCCGTGTACGTGGTGCCGCCAACCGAGATGCTCGGCTTGCTGATGGTGCCCGTAGCCGCATTAAGCGTAGAACCACCGCCAATTGCTGCTGCTGCGCTCGATGCCGTGTTGAACAGTTGCGAACCATTGACTGCGTCCGAGCTCGTTGCGCTCAGCGTGCCGTTGGTCAGCTTCGTGATCTTCGTCGTGCCAGCCGTGCCCTTCAGCGTGATCGTGTCCTTCGACGTGTTGTTGTCGTAAGCCACGAATGCATTCGTCGGGTTGCCGCTCGAATCGACCGTGCCGCCCATTGCGTTCAATTGAGCCACGTTGACTGCGTCGGTGAGCGCCACGCCCTTAGCAACGTTCGACAACGTCACCGCCGGACCCGTGCCGCCGAAAGTAACCTTGTCGTGAGCGCTGGTGTCATACGACACGGCGTTCGGCGAAAGACCACCACTGACGCTAGCAATGGCCGAGTTCAACTGGCCGAGGTTGACGGCGTCGTTCGTGGTCGTGCCCGCTGCAACGTTTGTCAACGTCACCAGCGAACCTACCGTGCCCAACGTCACTTTGTTATGCAGCGCGGTATCGTACTTGACTGCGTCGACCAATCCGGTCTGCGCTGTCGTTGCTGCCGTGCCTGCTGCCGTGATGGCTGCTGAAACGTCCGTGTACGTGGTGCCGCCGACCGAGATGCTCGGCTTGCTGATCGTGCCCGTAGCCGGATTAAGCGTTGAACCGCCGCCGATTGCCGCTGCTGCGCTCGATGCCGCGTTGAACAGTTGCGTACCGTTGACCGCGTCCGTGCTGGTTGCGCTCAGCGAACCGGCGGTCAGCTTCGTGATCTTCGTGCTGCCGGCCGTGCCTTGCAACGTGATCGTGTCCTTCGACGTGTTGTTGTCGTAGGCAACGAACGCGTTCGTCGGGTTGCCGCTCGAGTCGACCTTGCCGCCCATTGCGTTCAACTGAGCTACGTTGACTGCGTCGGTGAGCGCCATGCCCTTTGCAACGTTTGACAACGTCACAGCCGAACCCGTGCCGCCGAACGTAACCTTTGAATGCGCGGTGGTGTCGTACTGGACTGCGTTGAGCAACCCGGTCTGTGCTGTTGTTGCTGCCGTGCCTGCTGCCGTAACTGCTGCTGAAACGTCCGTGTACGTCACGCCGCCAACCGAGATGCTCGGCTTGCTGATCGTGCCCGTAGCCGGATTAAGCGTCGAACCGCCACCAATTGCTGCTGCTGCGCTCGACGCCGTGTTGAACAGTTGCGAACCGTTGACTGCGTCCGTGCTGGTTGCGCTCAGCGTACCGGCGGTCAGCTTCGTGATCTTTGTGCTGCCAGCCGTGCCTTGCAACGTGATCGTGTCCATCGACGTGTTGTTGTCGTAAGCCACGAATGCGTTCGTTGAGTGGCCGCTCGTGTCAATCTTCGCGCCCATTGCTGTCAACTGACCGAAGTTGACAGCGTCCGTGGTCGTGGTACCAGCAGCCACGTTCACGATCTTGCGTTGCGTTCCTGCTGCCGTACCACCAACCGACACAACGTTGTCCAGCGAGCCATCGCTGCCGTTCCCGAGCACAACGCTGTTGTTGCCCGCTGAGTCGATGTTGCTACCCAGCACGATCGTGTTGGTGCCCCGTACGATGGATGCATTGCCCATCACCATTGAGCCTGTCGCAGCCTTGATCGCCGTAGCACCGGTACCGATTGCAACGGTTGAGGTGCCAGACGCCAAAGAATTCGAACCGAACGCGATCGAATCTTGACCGTCGCCGACCGCAGTAAAGCCAGCCGACAAAGCG
>NZ_LMUF01000041.1:55373-136381 GCF_009766085.1 Burkholderia sp. S171
AGCATTTACGCCGATTGCCGTTGCGTTGATACCGTTCGAAATCGCACCATTACCGACTGCGACTGAGCCTTGCGCTGTAGCGTACGCATTCTGACCAATTGCCGTGGCTTGCGCATCTGTAGCGTGCGTGTTGAGGCCAATCGCCATTGCGTCCGTACCGACCGCCTGCGTCTGTCCCAACTTGTTCGTATCACCCGTTGCCAGCACGTCTGTCCAGTTTTGTGCCGAAGCACCTAACATCGACATCGCAACACCCGACTTCAACACTTGCTGCGATTGAGTCGGCGTCAGGCCGCTCAGCATCTTCGTTACCTGACCCAGGTTCACTGCGTCCGTTGTACTTGTACCAATAGCGACGTTCGTGATGCGGCGTTCTGAACCGACCGAGCCAACAGATACCGTGTTAGCAGCGCTGACAACGGAGTAGCTACCGATTGCTACCGAGTCCGCAAAGCCTGCACGGGCGTTCAAGCCAATGGCAAGCGCACGGTCAGAGCTAGCAAACGAATTGCCGCCCAAAGCGATTGAATCGGTACTGCCTGCATTTGCAGCTGACGCCACACTCGGACCAAATCCAATGTACTTGATGGAACTGGCGAGCTGCTTCGTGCTGTCAGTCACGGTGTTTAATCCAGCGGTCAACTGAGCAACGTTCACTGCGTCGGTGTTAGCTACGCCTGTTGCAACGTTCGACAACGTGACCGCTTTCGTCGCAGCTGTGCCGCCCAGCGTCACCTTTGCGTGCGATGCGTCGTCGTACTGGACTGCGTTGGTCGATCCGGTCAGTGCTGTTGTTGCTGCCGCGCCTGCTGCCGTGACTGCTGCTGCAACGTCCGTGTACGTCGTGCCGTTAACCAAGATAGACGGCTTGCTGATCGTGCCCGTAGCCGGATTGAGCGTTGAACCGCCGCCGATTGCCGCTGCTGCGCTCGATGCCGCGTTGAACAGTTGCGTACCGTTGACTGCGTCCGTGCTGGTTGCGCTTAGCGAACCGGCGGTCAGCTTGGTGATCTTCGTGCTGCCGGCAGAGCCCTTCAGCGTGATCGTGTTCATCGCCGTGTCGTCGTACGTTACGAGCGGATTGGTAACTACGCCACTCGTATTGACGTTCAAGCCTGCTGCCGTCAACTGAGCCAGATTCACTGCGTCCATGGCAGTCGTGCCGGCCTTGACGTTCGAGAGCTTCGTGCCTGCCGTACCGCCCAGCGTGACCAGATCCTTGGTCGTGCCGGTGTACGCTACGAACGAATTCGTGGCTTTACCCGTTGTGTCGATGTTCAAGCCTGCTGCCGTCAACTGGCCAACGTTCACTGCATCCGTTGCTGCCGCGCCTGCTGCCAGGTTCACGATCTTGCGTTGCGTTGTTGTGTTACCGACTGAAACCGTATTCACGTCCGTTGCGACTGATCCCAGACCCAGCGCGACCGAGCCCGAGCCCGTTGCGACGCTGTTCGTGCCAAGCGCCAAGGAATTTGCGCCACCTGCGGAAGCGCCTTGACCCAAGGCCACTGCACCGGTGTTGTAGGCAGCTGAATTAGCCCCGATTGCCGTGCCGCCGTTGCCCGCAGCCGCGTTCGCGCCGAATGCCAGGCTATCTGAACTCGCCGAGCTGTTTTGGCCGACTGCAACACCGGAGCCAATAGCGTACGACGAGTCGCCAATAGCGACGCCACCCGTCTTGCTGGCGTTAGCCGGATCTACATCGACTTCCGAGTCCGTGCCGATCGCAACACCGCCAGCCACATTGACCGTACCCGGCGTCATGGGATCAGCCATCGCGACCGAAGCGCCTGCCAGGCTCATGCCGCCAATAGCGATTTGCGTCAGGATTGCCTTCGAGATTGCCGTCTTCGCACGCTTGCTCTTGCTGCGACCCGTTGCTAGTTCTGAAACAGCGACCCATGATCCCGTCGACTCATTCCAAACCGATTTGTATGACTTGTTCATGCTATGTACCTTTACAAAAATAAGAAAATCGCCTTGCGGCTCGGCAGAGACAGGGATCGATCTATTTATGAGATGCAATCCGTTTTAAGGGCTTCCGCTTAACGCTTGACGTTCATTGCCTTTCAGAGATTTCGCACTGAAGCACTGAGACCGGGTAGCAACTCAGGCCCGGTTTTTGTGACCGCAAACGAACTATAGGTTTGGAAGGCGAGCCGCTTAATGCGAAAACTCCTAATTTGCGTGGCGCAAAACAAAATCAGGTGTTTCTAAATTAAAAGATCGTGTAACGAGCTCTCATTTCGACATAGCCAAAGCCGCCAAAGCTTTGCTGGCAAAGACTTCACTCATTATGTCGGGTCGATTTTCCGATATTATCGAGATACTAGGATTAGTCTTATAAAATTAAACCGTTGCATCGAAACAACCCGTTACCCAGTGCGCATGCGACAAATAACTACAAAAATGAGCTTGCTTTATTTTTTTAGAATTTTATTTGAGACAGCTTCTTTCTATAACACGCCCGTTTATATGAAAAAAGCCATTGGTGCGCTAGGCACCAATGGCTTTCTATAATCGATATCTTAAAATACAGCGCTGCACTTCAACACCGGAACAAGCTTTCATACACCTATTCGAAAGTGGTTCTTGTCAAGACTCCTGCAACCACTGATTCAACGTACCATTATTAAGATGAATTTTAAGAACTGCCTGATAGGCATCAAACTGGGTTGCCGTTGCGCTGACCTGGTTGTTATAGAAATCGCTTTCAGCCGATAACACATCCAGCAACGTCCGGCGGTTCAAGTGGTACCACTGCTCAAAAAACTGCTTCCGGATCAGATCCGATTCCGTCGACTGCTGCTCGTACAGTTTGGCGCGCGTGCTCATGGCCAGAGCGTCGTGATAAGCGTCACGCACCTTGAATTCCGAGTCGAGCGCCAGTTGGTCCCGTTTGTCCAGGCTAGACGATGCGCGAGAAAGCGCAGCACGCTCAGCCGCGCGCTGACTACCGCCCTGAAACGGCGTCCAGCTTAGTTGCAGCATGGTCGACCACGGCTGCCGATTGCCGAACACATCCGGCGCCGTGTTCTTGTTGATTACCCAATTCAGTTTGGGCAAGGAATCCGCGTGCACCGACTGCGCACTCAGCTTCGCTGCGGCGGCCTCGGCATCGGCCTGGGCGATTGCCGGATTCTGTGCGACAGCCGCGACCGACGAATCAACACCATCGAGCATGAACTGCCAGTGCGTGCCGGCGGGCATGGGCGTAGGCTCCGCACCCACCAGTTTCTGGACCGCAATCTCCTGCGTGCGAGCTTGCGCTGCGACCATTTCCTGCGACGTCTGGGCCTGCAGCAGCCGTGATTTCGCTTGCGTCAGCTCGCTCAGGCGACCTGGGTCAATCTTGACGATCTCATCCAGCATCTGCACCAGTTGCGACATGCGCTTGACGTAGTTCTCGCCAATTGCATATACAGCACGGTTCTTGGTCAGTTCGACCAGGCTGCTCGATGTCTCGTACGCATTCTGCTGCGCCAATGTCTGGAAGTAGAACTCCGCGGCTTGCGCTGTTTTCTTACGGCTGTCGATACTCTTGCTCGTCTTGCCGAAGTCGTAGATCAACGTAGTGATCGCGACGCTGGCGGTCGGGCGGTTGTACTGGTTGAAACTCGCGCTATCGCCGGTAATGGAAGGCGAATTCGCGCCGACCTGGATCTGCGGATAACGCTGGCCCTTCACCTGGTCGACGTCGAACTTTGCCGCGTCCCAGTCATTGCGAGCCTGCTTCAGCGCAGGGCTGCGCGCCGCCGCAGCGTCCGCCGCGTTGCGCAACGCGGCACGGATAGCTTGCTCCGGCACGACGGCTGTATCGGCAACCGCTTTCGTGCTGCGACCGTCGTCCAGCCAGTCGGCATAGTTATCCTCAACGCCGCGACCCTTGCGCAGGCCCTTTTGCATCGGTGCGTTGGCGCCATTGGCAAGCGGGCCAGCGATATTTGTATCGCCCGTTCGCGCAGAAGGTGCGCCGCGACGGATCGAGGACTCGGCCTGGTCAGACGGCATTGAAGACACCTCATTGCCGTCGAACTTGTTCGCTGTACCTGAGGCAATACTTCCACGCAACGAAATGATGTCCGCTTGCATATCAGGCGCACGCTTGATCGAGAGTGCCGGACGAATTGGCGACGTGGAGAGACCCAACGGCGCCGCGACCGGCGCTGCCACGGGTGCACGCAGCTCTGGCACAGGCTCATTCCGAACCGGGACGGCAACCGGGGCGACGTTGCGTGCGACCGAAGCCGTCTGCTGAGCCGCTTGCTGAGCCGCTTGCGCCTCATTGGCGTCATTCGAGCTCGGCTGCAAGTTATCTTCCGGCACCAAACCTGCATCGGCGAAACCTCGCGAACGCGGCATCGGCGGCGCTGGCTGAACGCGGCCCTGAGGCGCCGCATTGAACGCTACCACCTGTTTCTGTGCAAGCGCCCGGGCGGAAGCTACTGATGTGGACGTGGTCGCGGTATCTGCTTTCGGTACAGAAGGCATCGTGGTCGAAACCGGGTTGCTGACTGCGCCCGGCTGCGGCGACATCGCTCGAACGGAGTCATTCGACATGCTGGATGCTTCGTCCAGCGTGGTTCTTGCGACTTGCGCCACGGCGGGTGCCTGAGTCAACGGGGCGTGCTGCTGCGGAGCCCACTGCATGTCGTCAAGCGCGGATCTCGCCTGAGCCTGCGCCGGCAGTGCCGACAATGCTACTGCTCCCGTTCCCACCAACACGCTGAATGCAGAAAACAGCGGCCGGCGACGGACTACATCTTTGATGAGTTGCTCTTCGCGACGATCTATCCGCGCGGTATGGATTGAATTTGACATGGTGCTTATCTCTCGCGGAACGCTTCACGCGACTTGAAAATCGGTTTCAGCAAGTACGACAGAACGGTCTTTTCGCCAGTGCGAATCTCAACGTTGCCGGTCATGCCCGGGATGATCGGAAGGTGCTTGCCAGCGGCGGTGAGCTCACTCTTCTCGGTCAGGACTTCAACGCGGTAGTAAATGGCATCGGCTTTTCCTGGTGCTGCTTTGTCGTCGGCGAAGGTGTCCGGGCTCACGTTCAGAACGTGTCCCTTCAGACCACCGTAAATACCGAAGTCGTAGGCGGAGATCTTCACCATGGCCGGAAGTCCCGGCTTGAGGAACGCCACATCGGAAGGCTTGATACGCGCTTCAACAATCAACTGATCCGCGAAGGGAACAATGCTCATGATTTGCTGACCCGGCTGGATCACGCCGCCAACGGTTGTCACCTTGATGTCCTTGACCGTCCCTTTCACCGGTGCAACCAGCGTCGTACGTTTCAATACGTCAGCGCGCCCAACCAGGTTTTCCTTCGTCTGCGCGAGTTCGAGTTCGAGTCGCGAGAGTTCGTCGTTGGCGTCGGCCTGATACTTGTTGCGGCGATCCACGATCTGCGATTGAAGTTCATTGGCGCTGCGCTTCATGCGAATCACTTCGGTTTCCGAAATAAGTCCACGCGCGGCCAGCGGCTCGGTCATGTTGAGCTCGTCCATGGCGAGCGTGTAGCTATGCTGAAGTGATGCCACGCTGTCGTCCAAAGCCTGGCGGCGTGCGGTATAGGCCATGGTTTCGCTTTGCACGACACTTTTGTCGGCCAGGACGTCCGGAGGAAATACCAGCGCTGTGTGAAACGCTTCAGCTTTCAAGCGAGCAACTTTCCCACGCAAGCCAATCAGCTTCGACAGACCTTCTGCATAGTTCGAATCGGCCCGCTTCGGATCGATGTTGAGCAACAGTTGCCCCTTTTCGACCACATCGCCTTCACGCACATGCATGTCGGCGAGAATTCCGCCTTCCAGCGACTGGATGACCTGCTCGCGGCTGACGGGAATGACTTTGCCCTGCCCTTGCGTGATTTCCTCGACCTTGGCAAATTTCGCCCATACAACGCCGCAGACGAGGATTGCCGCGACCAGATACAGCACGACCAGCGTGCCGGGGATCGTTTGTGCAAGCTGCGACTCGCGCAGATCGTTCATGTAGGCAGCGTGCGCCGGATGCATGCGCGGTTCAGCATTCTTGCGACGGCCAGCCGGCGTCAGTCCTCGGACCCAGCGGCCCAGTTTAGTGAGTGAGTTCATGCTTGTTCCTTCGTAGCGCCGGCCGCTTGAATGCCTGGCTGCGCCGTTTGTGTGACAGCCGGCGTACGTAGCGCGGCAAGCACGGTTTCCTTGGGGCCGTCGGTAACGACTTTGCCTTCATCGACGACAATGATTCGATCCACCAGTTGCAACAGCGAAGGCCTGTGCGTGACGACAATCAGCGTCGTGCCAACGGTTGCCGTTGCCAGGTCGCGGATGAACGCGGCTTCGGTTTGTGTATCCATCGCGCTGGTCGGTTCGTCCATGAGCAGCAGCTTGGGACGGGCAAGCAGACATCGGGCAAGGGCCACGAGCTGGCGTTGGCCGCCGGACAAGCCGTCGCCGTTTTCGCCGATCTGCATGTTCCAGCCTTGCGGATTGCTCGCTGCGAGAGCGTCGATTCCCGTGACCTTTGCAACGCGCAGCAATTCGTGAATCGATGCTTCGGGACGGCCGATCATGACGTTCTGGCGCAGCGAGCCGTAGAACAAGCGGCTGTCCTGAGCGACGTAACCTACTGAGGCGCGCCAGTCGGACGGATCGATTTGCGAGAGATCGATGCCGTCGCTGAACACCTGGCCGCTCGTCGGACGATAAAGATTCGACATCACCCGCAGCAGCGAAGACTTGCCACTTCCCACGCGACCCAGAATGGCAATGCGTTCGCCCGCCTGAACCTTGATGTTGATGTTCTTGAGAAACTCAGGCGGCTTCATGCCACCCGGCGACGGGTAATGAAAACCAACGCCCTTCAGTTCGATCGCACCCGTGACAACCGGGCCATCGAGGTAATCCACTTCGGGGTCACGTTCGACCGGCTTCTTCATCAAACCGCTCAGCGAATCGAGCGCGGCCTTGGACTGCTGGAAACGCACAGCCAGACCGGTCACTTGAGCAAGCGGGGCCAGCGCACGGCTTGCCAGAATCACGGAACCAATCAATGCGCCCTGGGTGAGCTTGCCATCGGCAATCAGGTACACGCCGGCGACCACGATCATCACGGTCTCGAACTGCGTGATCCACGAAACGAAGTTGGTGGCGAGCGCTGAAAGGCGCTTAGACTTCATCGAGGTATCGGACGCTTTCGCGGAAAACAGTTCCCAGCGTTCCTGCATGTAACGTTCGCCGCCCGTTGCCTTGAGCGTTTCAATACCTTCTACGGTTTCAATCAGGACACCTTGCTTCAGCGAAGATTCGCGCAGGTTTTCCTTCATGGTCTTCTTGAGCGGCCACTGAATGAACAAGCTCACACCAATGATCACCGGAATCAGCGCCAGCGGAATGAAGCCAAGCGGGCCGGCAATCATGAAGATCACCGCGATATACAGGAACGTGAACGGCAAGTCGGAGATGGTTGCGAGCGTCGCGGACGCCACGAAATCGCGTACCGATTCGAACTCCCGCAACTGATTGGCAAACGATCCCGACGACGCCGGCTTGTGTTCCATCCGGATGGACAGTGCCTGCTTGAAGAGCATCGCGCCCATGATCAAGTCGGCTTTTTTGCCGGCGACATCCAGCACGTGCGCTCGAACATTTCGCGAGATGAACTCGAACAACATGGCAATCGCCACACCAATCGCCAACGACCACAAAGTCACGAAGGCCTGGTTGGGCACGACACGGTCATAGACGTTCATGGTGAAGAACGTACCGGCCAGCGCAAGCACGTTGATCAGCAGAGCGCCGAGCGCAGCGCTCCAGTAATAACGGCGATACCGCCACAATGTGCTCAGCAGCCAGTGACCGTTTTCCTTCGGCGCCGGCTTGCCGGCGCGCGTGTCGACGCGTCCGACTGGCTTTATGAGCATCGCAAAGCCGGAGTAGTTCGCCTTCAGTTGGCTCACGCCGATAGCAACGACTTTCGAGCCCGCTTCCGGCAGCACCACGAGGTACGCGGCTTCCATCTGGTCTTGCGGCTGCTCGCCCTCCTTCATTTCCGAAGCTGGCTTGATGAGCTTGACGTCGGTCGGCGAACGGCCGATCAATACGCAACCACCGTGATCCTTGCGGAACAACACGACGGGTAACAGCATGGGCGAAACTTCATGCGGCTGACGTTCGATGACACCCACCGAGAAGCCGGACTGCTCCATGGCGAGTTGTGCTTGCTTCGGCGAAATGAATCGTCCAGCGGGGAGTCCTGACAACATGGCCGCTTCGCTGGTGGGCTTGCCGTGATAGGCCGCCATCCATACGAGGCTTTGCAGCAGGGTGTCGTCAACCTTCGTGGTGAGTGTAAATTTTTCCTCGCCGCCGTCCGGTTGCATGGGCGTTATCGCGCCCGGTACTTCATTTTTCATGGCATTTGACTTTTGAGCGTCCGGTGGGGAGGCATAAGCCTCCGAACCGGCCGGGGTGGGTACGTCGCTCTGGACGACGCGAAAAGATTCATCGCGGGATGCATTTATTTCAGCGGGTGCATTATCTGCACGGGCTAGGACGCGGAAAATCGGAAACGTCTTAAATACAAACAGGGAAAGGAATCCGTAATTGCTGCTCTGCGCACTGACTTAATGCGATGAGTTGATTCTCGGCGTCGAGGCCTCGGACAACCATGAGAAACGTCCTAATTAAACGGATGCCGGATAGTGGGAAGTGAGGTGGTTTTTTGAAGCAGAACCGGAAGCTGATGCAGCGGAGCGTGAGCAACGGCGGGGGTTGAGGAGCAGAAACCAGACGCGACAACGCCCGCGCTGGAAGCCGGAGTTTCGGCAATTGCAAGATACTGCAGCGGATCAGAACCGCTTTATAGCGACCCTAACGCTGCTCGGAACAGACCGGGAACCGGCGATTCGTTGAGCACGGAATGCGACTGATCTAAACGTTATGTTTCGCCGCGTGCGAATGACTTGAACGCAAGCTGAAATACGGTCGAGCATGCTTTAAGCTGCAACGCTGCGCATAACCAGGAAAACCTCTCCATGTCTGTGCCCTCTCTTCTGCTGGAAATCTGTGCCGGTTCTGTTACTTCGTGTCTCGCGGCCCAAGAAGGCGGTGCGTCGCGCGTGGAATTCTGCGACAACCTGCTCGAAGGTGGAACCACGCCTTCTTATGGCGCGATCGCTAGCGCGAGGGAAAAGCTGCGGATTCAGTTGAACGTGATCATCCGCCCGCGTAGTGGCGACTTTCTATATTCCGATGTCGAATTTGAAGTGATGGAACGGGATATCGTCGCGTGCAAAAAACTCGGCGTGGACGGCGTAGTAATAGGACTACTGACCGCTGACGGCGATATCGACGTGGTCCGCACCAAAGCGCTCGTTGAACTGGCCACGCCCCTGCCGGTGACCTTCCACCGCGCGTTTGACGTCGCGCGTGATCCGTTTAAAGCGCTGGAGGAGGTTATTAAGGCGGGCTGCAATCGCCTCCTCACCTCCGGCCAGGAAGCTAGCGCACCAGAAGGCGCCGCATTGATCAGCCGGCTGCGTGAGGCAGCAGGCGAGCGGCTGGTCGTCATGCCCGGTGCAGGCGTACGGTTGAACAACATCGCACGGCTGGTCGCTGAAACGGGCTGCATCGAATTTCACACGTCCGGCCGCACGCCTTTTGCGAGCGGCATGCGGTATCGCAATGAACGCGTAAAAATGGGCGGCCCGGGGCAGGATGAATACGCGATCGTGGAGACCTCGGCTGACCTGGTGAAACAGATCATCGCGGAGATGAATGGCGGCTTGGACGACGCGCGCCGCATCGGCTAACAACGCAAGTGCCTCCGCTACGAGCGGTTATGTCGAACGACTTTCAGACGCAAAAACGCCGACACGTGCGGCCGGCGTTTCTTTTACTGCAACAGGCTTGCGTTGCTTAGAACGGCTTGACTACGACCAGCAGCGTTGCGCCAAGCAGCCCGAGCACGGGCAGTTCATTAAACATGCGGTACCACTTGTCCGAGCGC
Source organism: Burkholderia sp. S171 (assembly GCF_009766085.1). GTDB lineage: Bacteria > Pseudomonadota > Gammaproteobacteria > Burkholderiales > Burkholderiaceae > Caballeronia. The sequence goes on from NZ_LMUF01000041.1 coordinate 65,376, forward strand.
TTGTTCTCACCGCGCGCGAACGTCCGCAGCAAGACGCCGCAATACGCGTGGTAAATGATGATCAGGACCACGATACCCAGCTTCGCATGCATCCAGCCCTGACCCTGGCCAATCCCGACCACCAGCAAGAGCCACAAACCGCAGGCGAGTGCCGGCACCGCGATAAACGTCATGAAGCGGAACAACTTGCGCGCCATCGTCAACAAGCGGGCGATGGCGGCCGGCTCGGTTTCCATCGCGAGGTTGACGAAAATGCGCGGGAGGTAGAACAGGCCCGCAAACCACGAGGCCACTAATACTATATGCAGCGATTTGATCCAGAGCATCGGAGGTGTTTTCTCGCCGTTATGTTCGTACTTCGCCGTGACCTAAGACCACGTATTTCAGCGATGTCAAACCGTCCAGTCCGACCGGACCGCGTGCGTGCAGCTTGTCGTTCGAAATACCAATTTCAGCGCCGAGGCCGAATTCGAAACCATCGGCGAAACGGGTGGATGCATTGACCATCACGCTGGCCGAATCCACTTCGCGCAGGAAACGCATGGCGCGGTCGTGGTCCTCGGTGACAATGGCGTCGGTGTGATTCGAGCTATACGTGTTGATGTGGTCGATCGCTTCGTCGAGGTCGTTCACCAGCTTGATCGACAGAATGGGCGCGAGATACTCCGTACTCCAGTCGGCTTCGGTCGCGTCAACGAGCGGGCCGTCGAAGTTTGCCTTTTCAAGGACAGCACGCGCGGCTGCGTCCACGCGCAACTCCACGTCCTTCGCGTGGAATGCCTTCGCCAGCACGGGCAGCGCTTCCGACGCAATGCTTCGAGCGACCAGCAGCGTTTCCATGGTGTTGCAGGTGCCGTACCGGTGCGTCTTGGCGTTATCGCAGACGTTGAGCGCCTTCGCCATATTGGCGCGATCGTCCACGTAGACGTGGCAGATGCCGTCGAGGTGTTTGATCATCGGCACGCGTGCCTCTTCCATGAGCCGTGCGATGAGGCCCTTGCCGCCGCGCGGCACGATGACATCGACGTATTCGGTCATGGTGATCAGCTTGCCCACGGCCGCGCGATCCGCCGTCGACACAACCTGCACCGCGTCTTGCGGCAAGCCGGCCGTTTCCAGCCCCTCGCCAATCAATTTCGCCAACACCGTGTTGCATTCCAGCGCCTCGGAACCGCCGCGCAGAATGGTGGCATTGCCCGATTTGAGACACAGCGCGGCGGCATCGATAGTCACATTCGGCCGCGATTCGTAAATGATCCCGATCACGCCCAACGGCACGCGCATCTGACCGACCTGGATCCCGCTCGGACGATACTTGAGACCACTGATTTCACCGATAGGATCAGCCAGCCCGGCCACTTGCCGCAGGCCTTCGATCATCGTGTTCATGGCTTTATCGGAGAGCGTCAGGCGGTCGATGAACGCCGCGTCGTAACCTTTGTCGCGAGCGCGGGCGAGATCTCGCGCGTTCGCGTCCTTCAGCGCGGCACGCTCGCGTTCAATCGCGTTTGCGACCGCGTCGAGCGCGGCGTTCTTCGCCGCCGTCGATGCACGCGCCATGGCGCGTGAAGCCCGGCGCGCACGGCGGCCAAGGTCGGTCATATAGTCGTCGATGTCGGTCATCGTCATTCTCTTGGGTTTGTTCGACGCTCGATGTGGAGCGGGTTTCGGCTTTCGTCACCGAAGAACGTCGATTTTATGCTGTTGTCAGACTGGGCGCTTCGCCGACGCCGTTGCTGGCGTGTTGCGCTGCAGCGGACTGCCCGACGACGCGACGGTCATCGCCAGTTCGAACATGCCGTCCCACGGATCGGGCGGCGGATCGCCTGAGTTCGCGCTGCCTCGCGGGCCAGTGCCACCCGACAAGCCCTTCACCTGCCGATCCAGCTTCGCCGCCAGCGACAGAGCCTTCTCCAGCGCCGCTTCCGTCACGCGCGTAAGGGCAGGGCCGATCAGCCGTTCGCGCGGCCCCCAGACGCGGTTCTCGCGCAGCAGTGTGGCAAGCGGCTTGCCCGCCGCGACACCGCGTTTCATCCGCAGCAGCGTGCGTATTTCTTCGACCAGCGCCCAGATCACCAGCGTTCCGGCTTCGCCTTCGCCTTTCAAGCCATCGAGCATGCGCGCCAACCGTCCTACATCGCCGGTCAACATGGCTTCATTGAGCTTGAAGACGTCATATCGCGCGACGTTCATCACGGCTTCATGGATCTGTTCGAAGCTGAGCACGCCCGCCGGATAAAGCAAACCCAGCTTCAGGATTTCCTGATGCGCCGCGAGCAAATTGCCTTCCACCCGTTCCGCGATAAACACCAGCGCCCGCCGCCCGTCTTCGCCCGGTGCGACGCGCTGGTTTTGCAACGTCAGACGCTGGCCGATCCACATAGGCAACTGGGCGCGTTCAACCGGATCAATCTTCATCATCACGCCCGGGCCGCTCAGCGCCGTGAACCACGCGGACTTCTGCGTGGCTGCGTCGAGCCGCGGCAAGGTGATGAGCGTGAGGACGTCGGGGTTATCGGCGGCGAGGGTTTTCAGCGCCTCGCCCCCTTCCTTGCCGGGCTTGCCGGTGGGAATGCGCAACTCGACCAGTTGGCGGTCGCCGAAGAGCGACATCGACTGGCTCGCGCCCAGCAGTGAACTCCAGTCGAAGTAACGATCGACCACGAACACCGAGCGATCCGTGAAACCCTGCGCCCGGGCGCTCGCGCGAATCTTGTCGCATGCTTCCTGCGCGAGCAGATGCTCGTCGCCATAGACAACGTACAAGCCTTTCAGCCCTTTCGCGAGGTGCGCGTCGAGCGCGTCGAGTCGAAGTTGCATGGTGTTTGGCGGCGTCCCGGCGCTTACAGCGGCGGCACAGGCAACGGCGCACGCGGCGCGATGCCCGGTAACGCCTCGCTCGGCGCCGGATGCAGCGAACGTACGACGGCAAGCCGGCGCGTCAACTGGTCCACAGCGTCGAACTGCATGTCGCGATACAGCGTCTGCGCTTCAATACCCTTCGCCAGCGTGAACTGATCGCTATACGTCAACGCGCGGTTCAGCGAAATCACGCTCGGCGGAATCAGCAAGGTACCGTCGGCGCCCACCATCGAGTAATTCAGGTTGTAGTCGAGTTCGTACTCCTGCACGACACCTTGCGCGTTCAGACTCAGCGTCTTCATGCCGTTGCCGCCGCTCAGCGAGAGAATAGCGTCGGGCTTTTCAGACGCCTTGACGATCACGGTGTCGCTGCCGCCTTCCACTACACGCTGGAGGCGTCCAAGCATCTCCGGCGTGCCGCCGTTAATGGCGAGCCGCTTGAACGCATAGTCCTGCTGCCCGCGCAACTGGAAACCGCATGCCGACAGCAGCACCGCGCTGCACGCCAGCGTCAGGACCGAGCGCCGGCTGATCGCGCGCTTCGTCTTCGTATTGGTCGAACTCAAGCTGACAGCTTTCCTGCTCACAACGTCCTCCAGGATTTTCATGGCGCGCGATCCCCGGCTCATACGACTACGTTCACCAGTCGGCCCGGCACCACGACGACCTTCTTCGGCGCGCGCCCTTCCGAAAACTTCTCGAACATCTCATGCGCGACCGCCGCCTTTTCGATGTCCTCGCGCGATGCATCCTTCGCCATGGTCAGCGAGCCACGCACCTTGCCGTTGACCTGGAGCACGAGTTCGATCTCGGCCTGTTCGAGCGCGGCTTCGTCCACTTTCGGCCAGGACGCGTCGAGCAAACCACCGTGCAGATCGGCGTAACCGAGTTCCTGCCACAACTGGAACGTGATGTGCGGCACGACCGGGTACAGAACGCGCAGCAGCACACCGAAGGTCTCGTTGAGAACAGCGGGCGTTGCGTCCTTCGCGCTATCCACGGCATTCAGCATCTTCATGGCCGCCGATACCACCGTGTTGTACTGCAAGCGGCCGTAGTCGAAATCGGCCTGCTTCAAGATGGTGTAGATCTCGCGGCGCAGCGTGCGATCGGAGTCGTTGAACTTCGATGCATCGAGCTTCGCATGCGTTTTAAGGACAGCGGCACGGCCATGCGCGAGTTGCCACACACGACGCAAGAAGCGGCTCGCGCCTTCCACGCCCGTGCCCGACCACTCGAGCGACTGCTCGGGCGGTGCCGCGAACATCACGAAGAGACGCGCGGTGTCCGCCCCGTAGGCATCGATCAGCAATTGCGGATCAACACCGTTGTTCTTCGACTTCGACATCTTCTCCACGCCGCCAATCACCACCGGCTTGCCGTCGGCGTTCAGCACCGCGCCGACCGGGCGGCCTTTATCGTCGTGAGTGACGGTCACGTCGGCCGGGTTGATCCACGTCTTCTTGCCCGCCGAATCTTCGCGGAAGTAGGTTTCGTTCAGCACCATGCCCTGCGTGAGCAGGTTCTTCGCCGGCTCGCCGAACTTGACCAAACCCAGGTCGCGCATGACCTTGGTCCAGAAGCGCGAATACAAGAGGTGAAGAATCGCATGCTCGATCCCGCCGATGTACTGGTCCATCGGCATCCAGTAATCGGTGCGTTCGTCGACCATCGACGTCGCGTCGGGCGCGGCATAACGCGAGAAATACCAGGCTGAATCGACGAACGTGTCCATGGTGTCCGTTTCGCGCTTGGCCGGCGCGCCGCACTTCGGGCACGTGCAATTCACGAACGCTTCGGACTTCGCGAGCGGATTACCCGTGCCGTCCGGCACCAGGTCTTCCGGCAACACGACCGGCAGGTCGGCTTCCGGCACCGGCACGTCGCCGCAGGTTTCGCAGTGGATGATCGGGATCGGCGTGCCCCAATAGCGCTGGCGGGAAATACCCCAATCGCGCAGACGCCACGTGATTTTTTTATCGCCGAGGTTCTGCGCCTTCAGGTCAGCCGCGATTGCCGTGGTCGCTTCTTCGAAATTGAGGCCGTCGTACTTGCCGCTGTTGATCAGCGTGCCCGTACCCTTCTCGCCGTACCACTCTTGCCATTCGTCCGTGCTGTAGGTCTTGCCTTCAACCCCGACCACCTGCTTGATCGGCAGCGCATATTTCTTGGCGAACGCGAAGTCGCGTTCATCGTGCGCGGGCACGCCCATTACCGCGCCTTCGCCGTAGCTCATCAGCACGTAGTTGCCAATCCACACTTCGACCTTTTCCTGCGTCAGCGGATGCGTGACGAAAAAGCCCGTGGGCATGCCCTTCTTTTCCATCGTCGCGACGTCGGCTTCAGCCACGCCGCCGCGTTTGCATTCTTCGATGAACGCTTGCAAAGCAGCGTTATCGCGAGCAAGGCGGGTTGCCAGCGGATGTTCCGCAGCAACGGCAGCGAAGGTCACGCCCATGATGGTGTCGGCGCGCGTGGTGAACACGCGCAGCAATTTGCTTTCGCCGTCGATCTCGTACGGGAAGCCGAAATTCACGCCGAAGCTCTTGCCGATCCAGTTCTGCTGCATGACCTTCACGCGCTCGGGCCAGCCGAGGCCTTCCAGGTCGCCGAGCAACTGATCCGCATAATCCGTGATGCGCATGTAGTACATCGGGATTTCGCGCTTTTCCACCAGCGCGCCCGACCGCCAGCCGCGCCCGTCGATCACCTGCTCGTTGGCGAGCACCGTCTGATCTTCCGGGTCCCAGTTCACCGTCCCGGTCTTTTTATACGCGATGCCCTTTTCCAGCATCTTCAGGAACAGCCACTGGTTCCATTTGTAGTACTCGGGTTTGCACGACGCAATTTCCCGCGACCAGTCGATAGCCAGCCCCATCGACTGCATCTGCTTCTTCATGTAGTCGATGTTGTCGTAGGTCCACTTCGCCGGCGGCACGTTGTTCGCCATCGCGGCGTTTTCCGCGGGCATGCCGAACGCGTCCCAGCCCATGGGCATCAGTACGTTATGACCGTTCATGCGCAGGAACCGGTACATCACGTCGTTGATGGTGTAGTTACGCACGTGCCCCATGTGCAGCTTGCCCGACGGGTACGGCAGCATGGAGACGCAGTAGAACTTGGGCTTGTCGCTGACTTCGGTCGACCGGTAGACGTCTTTCGCGCGCCAGTCGCTTTGCGCTGCGGATTCGACGTCGGCGGGTACGTATTTATCTTGCATGGTGTGGTTTTGGCGGTTTTGCCTTTCGGCGTTGCGGCAGTACTGCCTTGGCGGCGAGGTTGCCTTGCGGCAGTACTCGGCTGGCGTCGGTTTGCGGTTTTGCCCGGGTCTTACAGGGTTTTGCAGGCTCTTACCGGGATCGCGGCTGTCGGGCCGCTGCCTCGCGCCGTTCCAACCCCGGTGGGCACGCCCGCGCGGCCAAAGCGCCAATTATACCGTTGCATACCGTTGAGGCAGAAGGTTCTGGCGCTACGCGTGTCCGCTGCGCTGGACTGCTGCCGTGCCTGAACGCGCGCCGCGCTCGATGCGAGGGCTTTAGGCGAGTCCCGGGGCTTTTATCCCGGCGAAGCGGTACGCTCGCCGGTCTGTCTCGGCGGCGTTGCCCGAACGGGTCACGGATGCGCCGGCTGCTTGACCTGATCGGTCACGAAGCCGATCTTGCTCAGCCCCGCGCCCTGAGCCGCGCCCATCACCTGCGCGATCACGTCATAACGCGTCGCACTCGATGCCCTCAGGTGAATCTCCGGCGGCGTTGCGCGTTTGCCTTCAGCCACGAACTGGGTGCGCATCTGATCGAGCGTAATCGGCGTGTCGTTCCAGTAGATCTTGCCTGTATCGTCGATGGAAAGCGTGATGGTCTCGGGCGTTTCGCGCGCCACTTGCGACGCGACCTTGGGCAAATCAAGACGGATAGCGTGCGTGAACAACGGCGCCGTGATGATGAAAATCACCAGCAAGACCAGCATGACGTCGATCAGCGGCGTCATGTTGATCTCGGCCATGGGAGCGCCGTTCGATTTCTTGTCCAGTCCTCCGAATGCCATGATGTGCTCGTCCGGGTGCGGGGGTGTGAAGGGTCGGCTCGTGCCTTGATTAAAGCATGCTTAAACTACGCGATCTTCAATGGGCGCGCTCTTGACGCGGCGTGGCGCCACGCCGTTCGTGTAGGCGTGCAGGTCGTGGGCGAAACCGTCGAGTTCTTCCGAGATCTGCCGCACCATCCGTCCCAGCACGTTGTACGCAAGCACCGCCGGAATGGCGACGACCAGCCCGAACGCCGTCATGATCAGCGCCTCGCCAACCGGCCCCGCCACGTTCTCGATCATCGCCTGCCCGCTCGCGGCAATGCTGCCGAGCGCGTGATAAATGCCCCACACGGTGCCCAGCAAACCAACAAACGGCGCCGTGCTCCCCACCGATGCCAGCAAAACCTGCCCGAATTCAAGCCGCCGTTGCGACGCGAGCAATGCATGCCGCAACGCACGCAATACACGCTCGCCGGGCTCCACATGCGCAATCAACGCGCCGGGCATTTCCGCCTCCGACGCCCGCCACGCAGCGATCGCTAGCGGCAAATACACGCGTTCCTTATCAGCTTTGCGCAGCTCCGCGATGCCTTCGGCCAGCGTCGGCGCCTGCCAGAAACGCTGCACGGCGCGCGGTCCCTGACGCTTCGCGCGCACCAGCACCCACGCCTTCACGATCAGAAAACACCAGCTCGCCACCGACATGGCCAGAAGCACGCCCGCGACGCCATGCGTGATGCCGTCGCTGCTCTGCAAGTAATGGATGATGCCGGTTGTAGCCATCGGAAGGAAACCCCGGGTTTGGGTGGCTCAAATCAGGCTCAAGATCGAGCTCAGGCTTAGGCTAAGCGCAAACCGAGCACGTCCTGCATGTCGAAGAAACCGCGTTCGTGGCCCGCGAGAAAGTGCGCGGCACGCAACGAGCCTTGCGCGTAAGACAGCCGGTTAGCCGACTTGTGCGTGATCTCGATTCGCTCGCCAATGCCGGCGAACAACACAGTGTGATCGCCGACGATGTCGCCGCCGCGAATCGCCGCGAAACCGATGGTGGACGGATCGCGTTCGCCCGTCACGCCTTCGCGGCCGTACACCGCGCAATCTTTCAGCTCACGGCCGAGCGCATGGGCGATGGTTTCACCCATCGCAAGCGCGGTGCCCGACGGCGCGTCGACCTTGTGCCGGTGATGCGCCTCAATAATCTCGATGTCGTAGCCTTCGGCGAAATGCCGTGCGGCGAACTCGAGCAGCTTGAGCGTCACGTTCACGCCGACGCTCATGTTCGGCGCAAACACGATGCCGATTGTTTCACCCGCCGCGCGCAACCGGGCTTTTTGTTCATCGTCGAAACCCGTGGTCCCGACGACCATCTTCACGTTATGCCGCAACGCCGCTTCCAGATGCACGAGCGTGCCTTCGGGACGCGTGAAGTCGATCAGCAGGTCCGCGTTGGCGAAAACCTGCTCGATATTATCCGTCAGCAAAACGCCCGTTTCCTGGCCGAGGAACGCGCCTGCATCCTGACCAAGTTGCGTCGATCCGGTTTTGTCGAGCGCACCAGCCAGCGTGGCGTTGGCGTCCTTGAGAACAGTTTCTATGAGCATGCGGCCCATGCGGCCCGATGCGCCGGCGATGGCGATTTTCATGGCGTGTCTCGCGTGAGTTGGAGCTACGAAGTCAGAAGCAGGGAAGCAATACGGCGGCCGCTTGGCGCGCGGCCGCCCGAACAGGACAGGTCTCGACGAAACCCAAGCGAAGCAGGTGAAACAGGCAGGACGAAGCCCGCCGTTCTGCTTAGTTGGTGGTCGTCGCCGGCACGGAGGACGCGCCTAGACCGTTGCTCGTGTTCGCCGGGGCAGGCGACGTGCCCTGCGGCCCCACAGCGCTGCTGTCCGGGATCGTGACGGTAGTCGGACGACGCTGCAACTGGATCTGCGAGTTGCCTGCGGCATTGACGTTCGGCGGCAATCCCGGGTTGCCCGGCACAGTCGGCATGGCCGACGAGCGGGTGCGGCCCGTAGGTGTCTGCACGGCGTCGGTCGCGCGGTTGGCAGCCTGGGCGGCTTGCTGGTTGGCGTCACCGGCAAATGCGTTCGCCGCATTCGATGCGTCCGGCCGAATGCCCGGTGCACTGGCCGCGCCAGCGACCGCAGCACCGCTGGCGGATGTACCCGCCGCCGCTGTCGCGTCCGTTGCGCTGGCGCCATTGGCAGAAGCGGCCGTAGCTGCAGCGGTGGCGGCGGTCAGCTTACGACCCTTGTCGCCGTCAATTTCAGCCAGCAATTCGAGGTTCGACGGCAGGTTTTCGCCACCCGACCAGCTCGCCACGGTATTGCCCGCGAACAGCACGACGAAGTCACGCTGCTGCACAATCGACGTGGAACCGCGCTTGAAGTAGAAAACGTAGTCCCAGCGATCCGCGTGGAACATGTCTGCCAGCAACGGCGTGCCGAGCAGCGTCTTCACCTGGTCACGCGTCAAGCCGACCTTCATCTGGCTCGCCGCTTCCGCTGAAACGAAGTTCCCTTGTACAACCGTAATCCGATACGGTGTGATGTGCTGCGCGAAACTCTGCGTAACGCTATCGTAAGTGGAACAACCAGCCAGGACGGTCATAGTGGCGGCAGCGATCAAAGTTCCGCGCATACGACGGCTCTCCCGGCTATTCAATAAAGATTTTAGAAACATTTCACCCTTCATTTCACCCTTCGCCTGGCCCATCGCCCGTGGGGGCGCAAGAAGTTTCGGAGTCTTTCGGAGATCGCGCCATTTCGTTCGGATGGTGACCGGAACGGTAAAAACGCATTACTATGAGAACCTTGAATTGTACTCTAGGGATGCCTAGCGATGACCAATCCCGCCGATCTGAAAAATATCGGGCTGAAGGCGACCTTGCCCCGGCTCAAGATACTTGAGATTTTCCAGCATAGTCCTGTGCGTCACCTGACTGCAGAAGACGTGTATAGAAACCTGTTGCATGAGGAACTCGACATCGGTCTTGCGACCGTCTACCGCGTGCTCACGCAGTTCGAGCAAGCCGGCCTGCTGTCGCGCAGTAACTTCGAATCGGGCAAGGCTGTGTTCGAGCTCAACGAAGGGACCCATCATGACCATCTGGTGTGTCTGGACTGCGGCATGGTGGAAGAATTCTTCGACGCTGAAATTGAAAGCCGTCAGCAGGATATCGCGAAGGAACGCGGTTTCAAGCTGCACGAGCACGCGCTCGCACTGTACGGCACGTGCACGAAGGAGCATTGCCCGCACAGGAAAAACTGATTTTGATCGACCGTTCATGCGCGTGACGTTGGCGCGCCAAGCGTGAAAAAGCCGCCGGTTCTTGCAAACCGGCGGCTTTTTTTCAGCTTGATTTCACTGCTTTACTTCGCTGTGTTACTTCGCTGTATTACTTGGCGTTAGCCAGCGCCACAGCCGTGTCCAGCATGCGGTTCGAGAAGCCCCACTCGTTGTCGTACCAGCTCGACACCTTCACCAGACGGCCTGACACCTTTGTGAGCGTCGCGTCGAACGTCGACGAAGCCGGGTTGTGATTGAAGTCGATCGACACCAGCGGCGCGGTGTTATAGCCCAGGATGCCCTTCAACGAGCCTTCCGACGCTTCCTTCATGATCGAATTCACTTCTTCAACCGTCGTGTCGCGTGCAGCAATAAACGACAGATCCACGATTGACACATTGATGGTCGGCACGCGAATAGCGTAACCATCCAGCTTACCCGCCAATTCCGGCAGCACCAGACTCACCGCCGACGCCGCGCCCGTCTTAGCCGGGATCTGGCTGTGCGTGGCCGAACGCGCGCGGCGCAGGTCCTCGTGATACACGTCCGTCAGAACCTGGTCGTTCGTGTACGCGTGGATGGTCGTCATCAGGCCGTTCACCAGGCCGATCTTGTCGTTCAACGGCTTGACCAGCGGCGCCAGGCAGTTCGTCGTGCACGATGCATTCGAGATCACCGTATCCGATGCCTTCAACACATGGTGATTCACGCCATAAACGATGGTCGCATCAACGTCCTTGCCGCCCGGCGCCGAGATGATGACCTTCTTCGCGCCGCCCTTGATGTGCGCGCTGGCCTTTTCCTTCGTCGTGAAGAAACCCGTGCATTCCAGCACGATGTCCACGTTCAGCTCGCCCCACGGCAGTTCGGCCGGGTTGCGGTTAGCCAGCACGCGGATGCGGTCGCCGTTCACCACGAGGTAATCGCCGTCCACCGACACTTCGCCCGGGAACTTGCCGTGCGCCGTGTCGTACTGCGTCAGGTGCGCGTTCGTGGCGGCATCGCCGAGGTCGTTGATCGCAACGATCTCGATGTCGTGCTTCTTGCCGTTTTCATAGAAGGCGCGCAGCGTATTGCGGCCGATCCGGCCGTAGCCGTTGATTGCAACGCGAATCGTCATGGTCTATCTCCTGATGGCTGAAAAAAAGTTCCAGTTCGCTGCTGCCGGATTCGCTGGGTTATTGCCGTGAAGCTTCCTACCCAGCGACCGATTAGCCCGCGAGGGCGGCTTTTGCCGTCTCCACGACATGCTCGACGGTGAAGCCGAAATACTTGAAAAGCTCGCCAGCGGGCGCGGATTCACCGAACGAATCGATACCCACCACGCCGCCTTCGAGACCCACGTACTTGCGCCAGAAATCGGTCACGCCGGCTTCGATCGCCACGCGCACGACACCCTTCGGCAACACGCGGTCGCGATACTCCTGGTCTTGCAGATCGAACGCGTTCGTACACGGCATGGACACGATGCGCGCGCCAATGCCTTCTTGCGCCAGTTTCTCGCCGGCCTTCAGCGCCAGTTCGACTTCCGAGCCCGTCGCGATGAGGATGATCTTGCGTGCCGGGATGTCGTCGTTCCAGTCGCGCAGCACGTAGCCGCCCTTCGCAATGTTCGCGATCTGCACGTCGTTACGTGCCGAGAACAGGAGGTTCTGACGCGTGAAAATCAGCGCCGAAGGACCTTTGTGCTCAATGGCGTGCGTCCATGCCACAGCGGTCTCGACGGTGTCCGCCGGACGCCACACTTGTAAGTGCGGAATCAGCCGCAAGCTCGACGTTTGTTCCACCGACTGGTGCGTCGGGCCGTCTTCGCCCAGACCGATCGAATCGTGCGTGAACACAAAGATGGACGGCGCTTTCATCAGTGCAGCCACGCGCAGCGCGTTGCGGCTGTAGTCCGAGAACGTCAGGAAGGTGCCCCCAAACGGCCGATATCCGCCATGCAGCACGATGCCGTTGATAGCCGCGCTCATACCGAACTCGCGCACGCCGTAATTGATGTGATTGCCCCACTGGATGTCGGTCGTGATCTCACCAGCACGTACTGGCTTCGATGCCTTCCAGTTGGTCAGATTCGAGCCCGTCAGGTCGGCGGAACCGCCAAGCAGTTCAGGCAGCGCGGCAGCGAGGCCGTCGAGCGTCTGCTGCGAAGCCTTGCGCGTGGCAATGGTTTCGCCCTTCTGATTCGCGGCTTCAATAATGTTCTTCGCGTCCTGCGCCCACGTGGCCGGCAGTTCGTCTTTCATGCGGCGCACGAATTCGGCGGCTTCGGCCGAATGCTTCGCGCGATACGCATCGAATTGCTTGTTCCATTCCGCTTCCGCGCGCGCACCCGCTTCCTTCGCGTCCCACGCTGCGTAGACTTCTTGCGGAATCACGAACGGTTCCCAGGTCCAGCCCATTCCTGCGCGGGCATCGGCGATTTCCTTCAGACCGAGCGGCGCGCCGTGCGAATCGTGGCTGCCTTGCTTGGTCGGCGCACCCTTGCCGATAGTCGTACGGCAGCAGATCAGCGTGGGTTTATCCGAGTTCTTCGCTTGCGCAATGGCCGCGTCCACCGCGTCCACGTTGTGGCCGTCCACCGCACGGATCACGTTCCAGCCGTACGCTTCGAAACGCTTCGGGGTGTCGTCGTGGAACCAGTGCTCCACGTGACCGTCAATGGAAATACCGTTGTCGTCGTACAGCGCGATCAGCTTGTGCAGCTTGAGCGTGCCGGCGAACGAACAGGCTTCGTGCGAGATGCCTTCCATCATGCAGCCGTCGCCGAGGAACACGTACGTGTGATGGTCGACAATCTTTGTGCCGTCCTTGTTGAACTCCGCCGCGAGCAGCGCTTCGGCGAGCGCCATGCCGACCGCGTTCGCCAAACCCTGGCCGAGCGGGCCGGTGGTGGTTTCAACGCCCGGCGTGATGCCGTATTCCGGGTGTCCTGGCGTCTTCGAATGCAGTTGGCGGAAGTTCTTGAGTTCGTTGATCGGCAGGTCGTAGCCGGTCAGGTGCAACAACGAGTACAGCAGCATGGAACCATGACCGTTCGACAGGACAAAACGGTCGCGGTCGGCCCAGTGCGGGTTGCTCGGGTTGTGCTTCAGGTGACGCGACCAGAGCGCGACGCCGATTTCCGCCATGCCCATTGGCATGCCCGGATGACCGGAGTTGGCTCGTTGAACAGCGTCCATTGCCAGCGCACGGATTGCGTTGGCCATCAGGCTGGTCTGGCTGGAATTCGGGGTCGTCATGTCGAGTCCGGTAGGTCCTGAAAAGATCCTGGGATGATTCTCGGCGGCGCACCGGAGCAAACGATAAGACCTCGTTTTCAACACCCGGAGCGACGAGAAACGGAGAGGATCGGAAGCCGGTTATTCTAGCAGACGACCTTGAAGCACTGGCGCGAGGGCCAAAGCGCGCCCGGGCGGCGCCGAGAACACATTGATCGTCTGAAACGTAAATCATAACGAATGGCGCGCGCGGGCACGCTCCCTGCATCGACATATAGAGCCGACGCGACGTAGAGCAGCAATAGAAATCCGCACAGCCCTTCTGCCAAAGGGCGCCATGGCACAATGCATCCATCAAGCCGAGCTCGAGGAGAAGCCCTATGTCCGACCCCCGCCCCGCCGATGTGCCGTGGCTCACGCCTTACCTGACCGTTCGCGATGCCCGTGTTTCCACCGGTTTCTACGAACAGGCGCTAGGTTTTGCGGTGCGTGACAGCGTCAACGACGACGGCGCCGTGATCCACGTCGAGATGACGTATCGCGGACAATTGATCCTGATGTTCGCCCCGGAAGGCGCGTACGGCTCGCACGCGAAGACACCGAAAAGCACGGGCCTGATGGCGCCGCAATCGTTCTATCTCTACGTCGAAGATGTGGACGCCGCGTTCACGCGTGCAGTCGCGGTTGGCGCGAAGCCGTTGATCGAACCGCAAGACCAGTACTGGGGCGACCGTTTTGCGCAGTTCGAAGACCCGGACGGGTATCGCTGGGCAATCGCCCGGCATTTGAATTAGGCTGGGTCCGTCGCGTTCCATCGCGCTCTACATCGCGAGTCGAAGGTTGAACGGATAGCGTTCAAGCACTCATCACTTCCCTGCCCGCGCGCTGTTTAGCGTCCGGGCGAGTCACTTCATGCCACGTTTCTTTGTTGCTAGTCCGCTTGTCGCGGGCGAAATCATGCCTTTGCCGGACGATGTCGTCCGCCATGTTCACGTCCTGCGCCTGCAATCCGACGACACGGTCCATTTGTTCAATGGCTCCGGCGGTGAATATCGCGCGCGTCTGGTTGAAATCGGCAAGCGGACGGCGACCGTGCAACTCGATGAATTCATCGATCGCGAAGCGGAGCCGCCGTATCGAATCACGCTGGCGCAAGGTGTGGCGGGCGGCGACAAAATGGATTGGCTGATCGAGAAGGCGGTCGAACTGGGCGTCACGTCCGTCGTTCCGCTCACTGCCGAACGCGGCGTGGTGCGGCTATCGGGCGAACGCGCGGCGCGTCGGCAAGGACATTGGCAGGCGTTGGTGCGAGCCGCGTGCGAGCAATGCGGACGAAATCGGGTGCCGGACGTAGCGGCGCCTCAGGATCTAGATAGATGGCTCGGCAACCTGCCGCCCGCCGTAGATGGCGAGTTGCGGCTGCTGCTGTCGCCGCGCGCGCAGCTTGGGTTTGCCTCTTTGCCGGCGAGCGCGCCCAGCGCACCCGTGACCATCGCGATCGGGCCGGAAGCCGGATTTTCGCCGGCAGAGGAAGCGACCTTGGTCGATGCCGGTTTTGCCACACTGGGTCTCGGACCTCGCGTCTTACGCACCGAAACGGCGGGCATAGCCGTCTTAGGCGCGCTCGCCGCGCGCTGGGGCGGGTGGTGAATTAACCGCTGCCTCGTCGCGATCCATCCCGAAATCAAACGCAAAAAAGCCGGTCAGCGCCCCTGTTCAACAGACGACGACCGGCTTTTTGACTTCTTTTCGCCGAGAAAACGCAGCGGTTTAAGTGCGGAACTCGTGCGTCGACCGCTTGCGTCGACGCAAATGGTTCAGGCGAACGAGTAAAACACCCTGAATGCCACACGTCGCTCCGCCCAGAATTCCGACGCTTCACGAAACACGTCGAGCAAGGTCTCGCGCCCTTCTTTGTCAAATTTCTGCGCGACCGGCAGCGCTTCCAGCACGATCACGAAACCCGGCTGCGAACCCGCTTTGTGCACGAGGTCGGTGAGACTGTCGTACAGCGCGTCGTAGTTCTTCCCAAAGTGCTTGGGAAACAAGAACGACGTGGCGATGGTTTCGAGCACTTCCTGCTTGCTCTGGGCCTGACCGCAGTACGCGTAGAGAAAATGCTGGCCCAGCTTGCTCGCTTCGTCGGCGAGATCCTGGACCCTGAAAGCGCGGATCGACTGCACGATATTCGATCGTACCGTCTTGAAAAGACTCATAGACCCCTCGTTCAATGATGACAGCGCCGTGCTCTGTTCGTCGTCGGGTCGATTTTCGTCTGTCGTGCGGAGTCGCAAAACTCGCTGGAACATGTTGCCATCGCCGGCGAAAAGATCACCCGCGACACCGTTGTCGTGCGCGTAGATGTTGTCGCTCATGCCGTTCATCCCGAAGTTAATCCCGCAATGCGTTTAAAACTCACGTAATGGTCGTCGGTATAGAAGCAGTTGTCGATCTGCCGACGGGGCCCGCCACATACAATCCGACGTGCGCCGCGATCGCGGGCGCGCGGCGTAGGAACGGTGTATTCGTGGTAAAAGCCGCGTGGGTGCGGCGGCAGCACACGCTCGCGATTACCAAACACAATGCCGTCTTTCTCATACGGGAACGGCCCGCCAGCCTCGATCCGCTGCAGCGTCACAATGGCCTGTTTCGGCAATTGTGCTGCGTCGACGGTAGTCTGCGACGGTTCCGAACCCGTTGATGCGGCATCGCGCCAGCTCTCTGCGCGCGGATCGCTTTTCAGCTTGTCCTTGTCTTGCAACACGTGCGGCGGTTCCGCCTGCGACGCTCCTGCTGAGGTGTTCGCGGCCGTGCTTTGGGAATCCGGCCCGCTTTTCCCGCAGCCGCTCAGCACCAAACAAAGCGCCACGATGAACCCACAAAACCACGCGCGCTTCACGAAACCTGTCCCCGCTTTGAACCCAGAAATATGACGACCATGAAAGACGTAAGGGTATCGCTAATGACACCGGGAATCAATGTTGGTTCGGAAGATGCCCGTTTTTCAGGCGCTTTTTGCTTCGTATCGGACCGTTACATGCGGCTCCCAAGCGCTTTTTCATCGATGACAAGAAAAATAGGCCTCGATCATATTTAGGATCAGTCTGAGATATTTTTATCTCGTTCAGGTGAATAATGGCTTCATGCATGGTTTGGGGAGTGGAACCAGCGTCGCCTCTCTCGCGAAGCTCCCACGGTGTAAAAACCGGCACCATCGCTGTTTGGAGGAGAAAGCAAATCCCCTTGCATACCTCGTGGCGTGTCGGATCATCCGGCACGCTTTTTTTTCGCTTCGGCGTCGAGCGTGGGTATCAGGAACCTGATCGTCAAGTCGACGAGTTGCTGCACCTATGCGGTGCAATCGTCGCGGAAATGAAAAAGAGGGATTGCGACCACGTGTCGCAATCCCTCTTTTTATTCCTTCAATCCTTCTTGCCGGAGCTCTACTTGAACCTGCCAGCCCTGCGCGAGTTCTGATCCGGCGGGTTTTAGCCCCGCGAGCGTTGAACCCGGGCTTTCGAACCCTTACCGCGCCACAGCCGTGGCGTCCGCCACCAGCAATGCCGTCATGTTGACGATCCGGCGAACCGTAGCCGACGCCGTCAGCACATGCACAGGCTGAGCCGCGCCCAGCAGCATTGGCCCAATGGCAATGTTATTGCCGGCGGCCGTCTTCAACAGGTTGTACGAAATATTCGCGGCATCAATGTTCGGCAGTACGAGCAAATTCGCGTCGCCTACCAGCGTTGATTCCGGCAGGACTTCGCGGCGCAGATTGGCATCCAGCGCCACGTCGCCGTGCATTTCGCCGTCCACGTCCAGATCCGGCGCACGCTCGCGCAGCAATGCCAGCGTGTCGCGCATCTTGATGGCCGTCGGCGCGTTGCTGGTACCGAAGTTCGAATGGGACAGCAGTGCGATCTTCGGCACGATACCGAATCGGCGCACTTCCTCCGCCGCCATGATCGTGATCTCGCAAAGCTGCTCGGGGGTCGGATCCACGTTCACGTGCGTGTCGACAATAAAGATCTGCCGGCCCGGCAGCACCAGCGCATTCATGGCCGCATAGACGCTGCAGCCTTCCTTCTTGCCGATCACCTGATCGACGAAATGCAGATGGCGGTGCGTCGTGCTGATCGTGCCGCAGATCATGCCGTCCGCTTCGCCCTTCTTGACCAGCATCGCGCCGATCAGCGTGGTGCGGCGGCGCATCTCCAGCTTCGCCATCTGCGCACTGATGCCCTTGCGCGCCATCATGGTGTGATACGTCTGCCAGAAGTCGCGATACCGCTCGTCGTGATCCGTATCCACCACGGTGAAGTCCACGCCCGCCGTCAAACGCAAGCCGTACTTCGTGATGCGTTGCGCGATCACGGCCGGACGTCCGATCAGGATTGGCTTGGCGATCTTCTCGTCCACCGCGATCTGCACGGCGCGCAGCACGCGCTCTTCTTCACCTTCGGCAAACACAATGCGCTTCTTGTCCGGCTCCACGCTCCGTGCGAGCTGGAACACGGGCTTCATGGTCGTGCCGCTGTGATAGACGAACTGCTGCAAATGCTGTTCGTACGCGTCCATGTCTTCAATGGGACGCGTGGCCACACCTGAGTCCATGGCGGCCTTGGCCACGGCCGGCGCGATCTTTACGATCAAGCGCGGGTCGAACGGCTTCGGGATCAGGTACTCGGGACCAAACGACAGGTCCTGAATGCCATAGGCGGTTGCCACGATATCGCTTTGTTCCTGACGCGCCAGTTCCGCAATCGCGTTCACGGCGGCAATTTCCATCTCGCGCGTGATCGTGCTTGCGCCCGCATCAAGCGCGCCGCGGAAAATGAACGGGAAGCACAGGACGTTATTGACCTGGTTCGGATAGTCTGTGCGGCCGGTGGCAAGCACGGCGTCCGGACGCACTTCCAGCGCGAGTTCCGGCAGGATTTCCGGCGTCGGGTTGGCGAGCGCGAGAATCAGCGGCTTTTGCGCCATGCCCTTGACCATCTCCTGCTTCAACACACCGCCGGCGGACAGGCCGAGGAATACGTCGGCGCCTTCCATTACGTCGGCGAGCGTACGCGCCGAGGTTTCGCGCGCAAACCGTTCCTTGTCCGGGTCCATCAGTTCCACGCGGCCCTTGTAGACCACGCCGGCCAGGTCGGTCACCATGATGTTTTCGAGCTTCATGCCGAGTTCAACCAGCAGGTCCAGACAGGCCAGCGCTGCCGCGCCCGCGCCTGAAGCGACCAGCTTCACTTCTTCAATCTTCTTGCCGACCACCACCAAGCCGTTGGTAATAGCGGCCGCGACCACGATCGCCGTGCCGTGCTGGTCGTCGTGGAACACCGGGATCTTCATGCGCTTGCGGCATTCCCGCTCAACGATGAAGCAATCCGGCGCCTTGATGTCTTCCAGGTTGATGCCGCCGAACGTGGGTTCGAGCGCGCAGATCACGTCGACGAGCTTTAGCGGGTCCATCTCGTTCAGCTCGATATCGAACACGTCAATGCCGGCGAACTTTTTGAACAGCACTGCCTTGCCTTCCATGACCGGCTTCGACGCGAGCGGGCCGATATTGCCGAGCCCAAGCACTGCCGTGCCGTTTGTCACAACGCCGACCAGGTTGCTGCGCGCGGTAAAACGCGCGGCATTCAGCGGATTGGCGACGATTTCCTCGCACGCAAACGCCACGCCCGGTGAGTACGCCAACGCGAGATCGCGCTGGTTGATCATCTGCTTGGTGGGGGCAATCGCGATTTTGCCGGGAGTGGGAAACTCGTGGTAATCGAGCGCGGCTTCGCGGAGTTTGGCTTTGGCGAGATCAGCAGGTGTGGTCATGAGGCGTCTGGCTTTAGGCGAGATTAGAATAGATGTTCGAACGCATTGTAGCGCCAATCAACAGGCTCTCCGGATGGCAATACCGGCTATCAGCGGCGCATAGCCCATTTGGACAAGGCCTGGAAAAGCAGCATGACCGCCAAGCCGGCAGCGCGTTCACGCCACAAAATTCCCTTATTGAGATGAAACGCGCATCAACAGGCGCGCATCGTCCTCAACTTTCCCTCGACATTGCCGGATCGCCGATGCTCTCAGAGTTTTCCCTGATCGAACGATATTTCTCCCAGCCCGCCGCCGCGTTTCCGGCAACGGGCGACGAGCCGAAGGCGACGCTGGGTATAGGTGATGACTGTGCGCTGCTCGCCCCCCAGCACGGCCAGCAGTTGGCAATCTCCACCGACATGCTCGTGTCGGGCCGCCATTTTTTCCCCGATGTCGCCCCGTGGGCGCTCGGTTACAAGGCGCTCGCGGTGAACCTGTCGGACCTCGCCGCCATGGGTGCGAAGCCGCGCGCGTTCACCCTGGCGTTGTCGATGCCAAAGGCCGATGAAAGCTGGCTCGAAGCATTCAGCAGCGGTCTCTTCCATATGGCGAACCAGCACGGCTGCGAACTGATTGGCGGCGATACAACCAGCGGCCCGCACGTGTGCATCAGCATTACCGTATTCGGCGATGTCCCGGCTGCGCAGGCGCTACGGCGCGACGCGGCGCGCCCGGGCGACGACATCTGGGTGTCCGGCGTCCTGGGCGGTGCACGCGCCGGGCTCGGTATTCGCCGCGGCGAATGGTCGATGAAAGATCCAGCGGACGAAACCCTTGCAATCAAGGCGCTCGAACAGCCGGAACCGCGCGTGGCGCTCGGCATCGCGCTGCGGGGAATCGCGCACGCCGCGCTCGATCTCTCCGACGGTCTCGCCGGCGACCTGCTGCATATCCTGAAGCGCTCGAACGTCCGCGCGACGGTGAATATCGATCAGATACCGCGTTCCGGCATGCTCGCCACGCTGCCCGAAACCTCGCAGGTGCATTGCATCCTGGCGGGCGGCGATGACTACGAACTCTGCTTCACCGCGCCCGTCTCCGTGAGGGCCGAAATCGAGCGGATAGGAACGGCGCAGAAAGTTTTGTTGACGCGTATCGGTACAATCGAGGGTCCGGCCGCCGAGGGACAAGCGGCATCTGGCGCGTCCAGCGCGGCCCCAACGGGCGCGCCTCGCGACTTGCCGGCTGACTTGCCGGCCATCGACTGGCGCGACAACACTGGTCCGGTTTCTTTCCCAGACACGGGCTTCGACCATTTTCATGCAGACTGATCCGATCATCGACACAATCGACGACACACCACCCCCGAAGCCATCGCGCCGCACGAGCGCGCGCTTCATGCTGTCTCATCCGCTGCATATCCTGTCGCTCGGCTTCGGCAGCGGCTTGTCGCCAATCGCGCCCGGCTCGGTCGGCACCTTGTTCGCGTGGGTGTCGTTCGTGGTGTTCAACCCGCACCTGACGGTCGCCGAATGGGCCGTGCTGATCGCCGTCGGCTTCGTGGCCGGCTGCTGGTTCTGCGGTTTCACGGCGAAGAAAATGGGCATTTCCGATCCGTCGCCGGTGGTGTGGGACGAGATCATCGCGTTCTGGCTGGTGTTGCTGTTCGTCACGCCGGCCACGTTCACCGGGCAGTTGTGGGCGTTCATCGTGTTCCGTTTCTTCGACATGGTGAAACCGCCGCCCATCAGTTATTTCGACCGCCGGTTGAAAGGCGGTTTCGGCATCATGTTCGACGATATTGCCGCTGCGTTCTTCACGCTGCTCGTGATCGCGCTATGGCGCATGACCATTTGATTTCTGTCTCGCCTGCATCTCACGTTTTCGACCGCCCCCACCCGAGGCTTTGCCATGGCTACCGATAAAGTCGTCCACCAGCTCGCCATCCGTGCCGGCAACAAATTGCGCGACGAGCGGCTGATGCTCGCGACCGCCGAATCGTGCACCGGCGGGATGGTCGCCGCCGCCATGACCGATATTTCCGGCAGCAGCGCGTGGTTCGAGCGCGGCTTCGTCACCTATTCGAACCTGGCGAAGACCGAGATGATCGGCGTGCCGGCCGAGCTGATCGATCGCCACGGCGCAGTCAGCGAACCGGTTGCCAAAGCCATGGCAGAAGGCGCGCTGAGGAACAGCCGGGCGCAGGTGTCGCTATCAATTACAGGCGTGGCCGGACCGGGCGGCGGCACGGAAACGAAGCCCGTCGGCATGGTGTCTTTTGCGTGGAGCAACCGCTTGCACACGGCGGTAGAGACGCAGCAATTCAAGGGCGATCGCGAGCAGATTCGCACCCAGGCGGCGGCGTACGCGCTGCGCGGTTTGCTGGAATTATTGGAACGCAGGGAACGGTGAGTAGACGGTGATTAAGCAGATGGCGGCAAGACAGGGTGACCAGGGTGAGACAGGAACGGCCATGCACGGACGGGGTTGCTGATGCCGGCGTTTGCGTACGACACGGCTCAAATCATTAAGTGGCTCGGTTCGCATACCGTTGCCAAGGCACGCGGGTACGTGGACGAAGTGACGCGTCTGCACTGGGACGAAGATATCCTGCGCGCCTACGTCCAAGGCACACAACGCCGGCCTTATACCGTGGAGGTCGTGTTTAACGAGCAGCATGGCAAGCTTTCAGCAAAAGGCCACTGTTCGTGCCCGGTAGTATTCGGCTGCAAGCACGCAGCCGCCGTATTGCTCGCGAGCGCCGCGGACAGACCGCGCGAGTCCGAAACCGTGCGCCCGGAAGTGGCGGGCTGGCTTGAAGGATTCCGCTCGCGGTTCGCCTCCACTCGCAACGCCTCCGCAAAAAAGCCAGGGGACTCCGGCGGTGCGCTCGCGCTCGTTTATGTGCTGGGAACATCGCGCATCATGCGCACTGCCGAAGTCGCGTTGCATAAGGTGCGGCTCAGTCCGGACGGCTCGTTCCAGACGCTCGACCGGCCCTGGACCAATCTGGACGCGGCGCTGGTCAAGCAGCCGAAGTTCGTCAGCGATGAAGACATGACCATCGTGCGGGGGCTCCTCATTGGACGTACCCGCAACGATTTCGGTGGCTACGGGCTGCACGGCGAAGAAGGTGCGGACCTGATGCATCGCATGCTGGCGACCGGGCGATTGTTCAGCGCCATGCCGGCCGACCACGACGCCTCGGAGCCGCGCCGGCCGGTGCGCGAAGGCGCGAAACGGCCGGGACGCATCGAGTGGACACCCGATCCGGACGATCGCGTGCGTCCCGTGCTGCAAACCGAGCCGCCCGCCACGTTGGTCATTCCCACCGAACCGTTGTGGTTCGTCGACGCGCAAACGCGTGAAGCGGGCGTCGTCGATATGCCGCAACCCGCGCGGCAACTGGCCGATTATTTGTCGATGCCGCCCATCTCGCTTGCCGAAGCGCCGCTGGTCAGCGCGATGCTGCGCGAGGTCGACTCCGACCTGCCGCCGCCGCCGGAGCCGGAAACGCTGAACGTCCGCATTATCGATAAGGAGCCGGTGCCGGTGCTCCTGCTCGATACACGGCCCGTCAACAGCAGTTGGCGGTCCCGCGACGAGCGCACGGCCGCGAACGTGCTCGACTTTGCCCTCGTGACGTTCGATTACGACGGTTTCAGCATCGACCCCACGCGCGCCACCACGGTCATGCGCTCCGCGTCTGGAGAGATGGTTCAGGTGAGGCGCCGTCACGACGTGGAAGCGCGTTACCTCGCCTCGCTCTACGATCTCGGCTTCCGCCAGATTCCCTCGCATCAGCGTTTTGGACCCAAGCCCATTCCCAATGGCGTGCTCGGCTTGCCCGTGCCCGACGCATGGGCCGTGTTCACCAACGACGCGTTGCCCGAGTTACGCGAGAACGGCTGGCGCGTGAGCATGTCGCCGGAATTTCGCTTCGACTTCATTGAGATCGACGACATCCAGGGCACCGCGCGCCAGGGCACCGACGGCTGGTTCGACCTGGAACTCGGCATTGCCGTGGGCGACCGGAGCGTTCGGCTCGAACCGCTTCTGGCCGACCTGTTCCAGCGCGACCGGCGCTGGCTGGCTGGCGCTATCGATTCAATCCACGACGACGAAGGCATCGAGCTCAAGACCGATCTTGGCGAGCGGCTGCGGGTGCGGGCGTCGCGGATCAAGCCGGTGGTGCGCGTACTGATCGATCTCTTCGATACCCTCGGCACGCATCCGCTGCGTGTTTCCGAACAGGACGCCGGACGGCTGGAAGCGCTCAGCGACACGGGCCGCTGGGAGTTTCACGGCGATGTTTCCATTCGCGAGCTGGCTCAGCGTTTGCAGGAAGGTCCGGGGCTGCGGGAAGTGCCCGTGCCGCGAGGTTTGAATGCCGAGCTTCGCGTGTATCAGCGCGAGGGGCTCAACTGGATGCAGTATTTGCGCGAGCGCAATCTGTCGGGCGTTCTCGCCGATGACATGGGCCTCGGCAAAACCGTGCAGGCGCTGGCGCACGTGTTGGTCGAGAAAGAGTCGGGACGGCTGGACCGGCCGGTGCTGGTGGTGCTGCCGACCACGCTGGTTCACAACTGGCGTGAGGAAGCGAAAAAGTTTGCGCCAGATTTGAGGGTGCTGGATCTGCATGGTCCGCAGCGCAAGGAACGTTTCGATCAGATTGCCGAGCACGATCTCGTGCTGACCACGTACCCGCTGCTATGGCGCGATCAGGCGATGTTGTCGTTGCACGAGTACCACCTGCTGATCCTTGATGAAGCGCAGATAGTGAAGAACGTCGCGACCAAGGCCGCAAAGGGTATTCGCGATTTACGCGCGCGGCATCGGCTGTGTCTGACTGGCACGCCGCTGGAAAACCACTTGGGTGAGCTGTGGGCGCAATTCGATTTCCTGCTGCCCGGTTTCCTTGGCACACAGAAAGATTTCACGAAGCGTTGGCGCACACCGATCGAGAAATACGACGATCCGGTACGGCGCGATTTACTGGTGCGCCGGATTCGGCCGTTCATGCTGCGTCGAAGGAAGGATGAGGTCGCGAAGGAGTTGCCGCAGAAAACGACCATTGTACGGACCGTGGCGCTTGAAGGTGCCCAGCGTGATCTGTACGAGACGGTGCGAATCGCGATGCAGGAAAAAGTGCGGATGGCGGTGGCGGACCAGGGTTTGGCGCGCAGCCATATTGTCGTGCTCGAGGCGTTGCTCAAGTTGCGGCAAGTTTGCTGCGATCCGGCGTTGGTGAAGCTGGCGCGGGCGGGGCGTGTGGAGGAATCGGCGAAGCTCGATTTGTTACTCGATATGCTGCCGGAGCTGCTTGAGGAAGGGCGCCGGGTGTTGTTGTTTTCGCAGTTCACCGGGATGCTGGCGATTATTGCTGCCGCGCTCGATAAAGCCGGGCTTCCTTACGTCACATTGACGGGAGATACGACAGACCGGGTTACGCCAGTGACGCGTTTTCAGGACGGCGAGGTGCCGTTGTTCCTGATCAGCCTGAAGGCGGGCGGCGTGGGGTTAAATTTGACCGCTGCAGACACGGTGATTCATTACGATCCGTGGTGGAATCCGGCGGCGGAGAATCAGGCGACGGACCGGGCGCATCGGATCGGGCAATTGAAGCCGGTGTTCGTTTACAAGCTGATTGTGGCGGGGAGTATTGAAGAACGGATTGTGGCAATGCAGGGCCGTAAAGCCGCTCTCGCCGATAGTATTTTGCGTGAGGACGCGGCTGGGGCAGCGAAGTTTTCTGCCGAGGATATTGAGGCGTTGCTGGCGCCAATGCCAGTGGTTTGAGTTGGCACCCGGGGTTAGCGGTTTGGGGTTATGCCGGGGTGATAGGTTCTGATGGTAGCGGTTGGGGTTAGTGCCGGGTTGGTGCTTTCAATGTCAGTGGTCTGCGTGAGTCGGATTTTCTCTTTATCACTGTTAGCCACTGTGCGTGGCGGCACGGGCGGATTCAACCGGTCGATGCAACACCTATAACTTCTGCAAGTTTATTGGCTGGCGTCATAAAGTCGAGGGTTTTACGCGGTCTTCCATTCAGAAGTGCGGCGACCTTGTTCAACTCAGCGTGTGAATACCCATCCAGGCGTGTGCCTTTAGGGAAGTACTGACGTAGCAGGCCGTTCGTATTCTCGTTGCTACCGCGTTGCCAAGGACTTCGTGGATCGCAGAAATACACGTCGACCTCGGTGGCAAGTGTGAACGTCTTGTGGCTTGCCAGTTCGCGGCCACGGTCCCACGTGAGCGTTTGGCGCAACTCCTTAGGCAGCTTCTTCACCTGCTTGATCAGTGCCGACACGACGCTTGTAGTGTCTTTGCCTTGGACTTTCACCAGCATCACAAAGCGCGATTGGCGTTCAACCAGGGTCGCAATATGCGAGTTGTTCGAGCCCGATATCAAGTCACCTTCCCAGTGCCCGGGAACCGCTCGATCTTCCACTTCGGCAGGACGTTCGCTGATTGATACAGCATCGATGATCGCCCCTCGGTTTTGTCCGCTGCCCGTGGCTTTTTTAGCGCGCCGCATCACGCGATGGGTGCGCAAATGCTCCATCAACTCCTTTTTAAGGACACCCCGGGCTTGTACATACAGGCTTCGGTAAATCGTTTCGTGTGATAGATGCATGAGCTTATTGACTGGAAACTGCCGTTTGAGCCAGCCCGATATCTGGGCAGGTGCCCATTGTCGTTTGAGCTTGCTCGCCACGAGCATACGTAGTCGCGCCCGGTTTGAAAGAGCACACGCTTTGGGCCGTAGCGCGTTCTTCCAGGCATTGGCGTCGGCCTGTTGCGCGCGGTACTTTATCGGTCCGCCGTTGCGTTCGATCTCCCGGCTGATCGTCGATGGCGCTCGGTTCAGGCTCGCTGCAATGCGGTTTGAAGACCAGTTCGCGCTCAGCCCACGCGAGATCGCTTCGCGCTCCTCGGGCGTCAGTGCACGTGGCGAGCGCTTTCTTGGCGGCGGTGCGATCCC
Source organism: Burkholderia sp. S171 (assembly GCF_009766085.1). Lineage (GTDB taxonomy): Bacteria > Pseudomonadota > Gammaproteobacteria > Burkholderiales > Burkholderiaceae > Caballeronia. The sequence goes on from NZ_LMUF01000041.1 coordinate 91,572, forward strand.
ACCGCGCTTAGCAAGCATCCGATGCACCGAGCCCACTTCACGCTCCAGCGCCCGACTAATCTCGCTGACAGACTCCGCTGCGCGCCAGCGCTTCCAGATCTCCCCCTTCTGGGTCGACGTCAACCACGGTTTTGCTTGTCGTTTCATAGCCTCATCCTCCGATTTCCGTATTGGAACAGAGGTGTTGCATCGACCGGTTGAATCCGCCCGTCATTTCTTTGTCCAAAGCGACAAAGAAACGAAGCAAAGAAAACGCTTTCACCGCACTACCCTAAGTGTCCACAGCGTGCAGTTTTCATTCATAGGTGCCCCAAAAGCACGGTGCTCGCCAGAACGACGGATGTGTGAACCCCTCCTTCTCGCGAATCCCGACATAGACACGCTTCGCCACCCGTGCTCTCGGGCAAGCACCCTTGCCAATGAACCCGTACGGCCCCACGCGTTTGTGCAGCGCCACTTCGTTTATGAATTAGCCGCCCAGTTTGCGCAGCAATACCCGTGGAAACAGCTACCTCCTGAGTTTTGGCAGTTGGTTGCGAGCTCTGCCCAGCAATTTCATGGACTACATTTCGGCCGGATGCAGACTGACTGCGTCGTTTATGTTGAGCGTTTTTTAGCCCGCATACTATTTTTGCCGGCTGCGGCCTCACGCATTTTTATGTCGCATTTTCTTGGTGGGTTGCCGCATGGTTCGGTATGCGAACCTATTTAGTGGGTGGCTGACGCGGATAGCGCGGGGTGAACCTTGGGCAGATTCAATCACTGGTGGCGAAGCGTGTCAGAACTCGTGTTCGGAGAAGGAGGGTTTTACACATCCTGCGCTCTGGCGAGCACCGTGCTTTTGGGGCACCTATGAATCAAAACCGCACGCTGTGGACACTTAGGGTAGTGCGGTTAAAGCGTTTTCTTTGCTTCGTTTCTTTGTCGCTTTGGACAAAGAAATGACGTGCCGCCACGCACAGTGGCTAACAGTGATAAAGAGAAAAGCCGAGTCAAGCACACCACTCACACTGAAAGCAACCACCCAGCACTGACCCCGACCGCTACCCCCCCAGAAACCTAAAAACCCAACACCTCCCCCTCCGGTCCACCGGCGCGAGCGAAACCCTAAACCACTACAGTCTGAGCTTCCCCCGGAAGCGAATCCCGTACCACGCCGATCGACCAAACCTGCTCCCCGGCAGCCGACAAAAGCCCCGTAGCGGCTTCAGCGTCGCCAGCGGCCACCACCACGACCATCCCGATCCCGCAGTTAAACACCCGATGCATTTCCGCGTCAGCCACACCGCCATGCTTCTGCAGCCACGAGAACAACGGCGGCAACGGCCACGCCCGGCGATCCAGCTCAACCGTCAGCCCATCGCGCAGAACTCGCGGAATATTCTCAACCAGCCCGCCGCCGGTGATATGCGCCATACCCTTGACGGCCATCTGCGACATCAGCGACAACAACGGCTTCACGTAAATATGCGTCGGCGCCATCAAGGCATCGGCGAGCGAACGGCCATCGAAATCGGCATTCAGGTCAGGCTGCGCACGCTCAATGATCTTGCGCACCAACGAGTACCCATTTGAATGAATGCCGGAAGAAGCCAACCCCAAAACGACGTCACCAGGCTGAATGGTCGAGCCGTCAATAATCTTGCTCTTCTCAACCGCGCCCACCGCAAATCCGGCCAGATCGTACTCACCGTCCGGATACATGCCCGGCATTTCAGCCGTCTCACCGCCAATCAACGCGCATCCGGCCAGCTCGCAACCCTGCGCGATCCCCTGCACCACGGTCGCGGCTGTATCCACGTCCAGCTTGCCGCAAGCGAAATAATCGAGGAAAAACAAGGGCTCGGCACCCTGCACCAGGATGTCATTGACGCTCATGGCGACCAGATCCTGGCCCACTGTGTCATGCTTGTTCAGTTGAAACGCCAGCCGCAGCTTCGTACCCACGCCGTCCGTGCCGGAAACCAGCACCGGCTCTTTGTATCGTTTAGGCACTTCAAACAGCGCGCCGAATCCGCCAATTCCCCCCAACACGCCGTCGCGCATGGTTTTCTTGGCAAAGGGCTTGATCCGGTCGACAAGCGCGTCGCCGGCATCGATGTCCACGCCCGCGTCGCGATAGGACAAACCTTGGGCGTCTGGGGCGGATTTCGGTTGATTCATGGGGGATCGGCGAGAAGGTCGGTAAAATGAGATTTTAACCGATGCCAGCCGCCCGGCCGGATTTCTCGCAGTTCGCGGCCCTGACTCCAAAAGACCGTACCAAAGCCTTTTCGAGACTCGCGCCTATCCGGCTGGAAACTCGACCCTGCGCTCAACGCCTTTCGCCACGGCATAAACCGGGCATCGGCATACTGAGCGCGCCGCTTTTCAAGATACGCCCTGACGGAACCGATTGCCCGTGCAACGCCAACTGACGCTCGATCTCGGCACGCCGCCGCTCGCCACCTTCGATAATTTTTTCGCCGCCGGCAACCACGAACTGGTGACCCGCCTGCGCGAACTCGACGGTGCGCTCGCAGCCGGCCCCATGGCCGACCGGACCTTCTATGTCTGGGGTGAAGCGGGCAGCGGCCGCAGCCATCTGCTGCAAGCGCTGGTGCACGAAGCGAACGGCCGGGCGCGCTTCCTGAGCCCGCAAGCACCGCTGGCCGCGTTCACCTTCGACACCACGGCGAGCATCTACGCCATCGACGACTGCGAGCGGCTCTCAGGCGCGCAGCAAATCGCGCTCTTCAACCTGTTCAACGAGGTGCGAGCGCATCCGGCGAGCGCGCTGGTGGCAACGGGCAATGTGGCACCGCTGGGGTTATCGGTGAGAGAAGATTTGCGCACGCGCCTCGGCTGGGGACTGGTTTTCCAGCTCACGCCCCTCTCCGACGAAAGCAAGGCGAGCGCGCTGAAACACGCGGCGCGCGAGCGCGGCATTGCACTGGCCGACGACGTCCCCGCCTACCTGCTCACGCATTTTCGACGCGACATGCCCAGCCTGATGACCCTGCTCGATGAACTCGACCGCTTTTCGCTGGAACAAAAGCGCGCCGTAACGCTGCCGTTATTACGTACGATGCTCGCTGCAAAAGAAGGCAACGCAGACAACGATGCGACCCGTCCGCAGACCGAGCTTTTTTAGCGTTTTTCTTGGTCACACCACCCGCCGCGAGCAGCCAGCGAACGCTTCCACCCGCTTCAAGTAAAATGCGCTCCCATGAACCTAGCCCTTTTTGATCTCGATCACACGCTCATCCCGACTGACAGCGACCACGAATGGGGTCGCTTCATGGCGAAGCTCGGCATTGTCGACGCCAATCAGTTCGCGAAGCAAAACGACGCGTTCTACGAAGATTACAAAGCTGGCACGCTCGATATCCACGCCTACCTGAACGCCCAGCTTTCACCGCTCGCCCAGCACCCGCGCGCGCAGCTGGACGACTGGCACGCGCAATTCATGCGCGAAATCATTACGCCGGCCATTGCTCCAGCGGCGCTGGAACTCGTGCGCCGCCACCAGGAAGCCGGCGATCTCTGCTGCCTCGTCACCGCCACGAACGCGTTCATTACGGCGCCGATCGGCCGGGCGTTCGGGATTGAAGCATTGATCGCATGCGAGGTCGAAACGGTCGACAATATCCCCAACGGCGAGCTGACCGGCCGCCCAACGGGCACGCCGAGCTTTCGCGAAGGCAAGATCGTGCGCACCGAAACGTGGCTCGCGTCCATGGGGAAAAGCCTGAACGACTTCGAACACAGCTACTTCTACAGCGACTCGCACAACGACATTCCTCTACTCGAGAAAGTCACCGACCCGATCGCGACCAATCCCGACGACACCCTGCGCGCGCATGCGCAGGTCCGCGGCTGGCGCATCCTGGAAATCTTCTCCCCACGTGATTAAAAAACTCATCCGCAAGCTGTTCGGCCAGGAAAGCGCCAAAGAAGAGACCCCGGCAACCGCCCCGCTCTCCGACGATGTAAAACCCGCCCGCAAGAGCACGCGCAAGAAGGCTGCCCCCGCCGTGGCGAAGCGCGATCCCAACGTGCCCGTGATCCTGTCGGCGGAGGTGCACGGCATCGACCCGGCGCTGATCTCGAAGAACGCGGTTCGCGTGACCGATGGCCTGCAGCAAGGCGGGCATCGTGCGTTTATCGTGGGCGGCGCCGTGCGCGACCTGCTGCTGAACGTCGCGCCGAAGGATTTCGACGTTGCAACGGACGCCACGCCCGACCAGGTGCAGAAACTGTTCCGCCGCGCGCGCATCATTGGCCGTCGGTTCCAGATCGTGCACGTGCAGTTCGGGCAGGACATCATCGAGACGTCTACATTTCGCGCGCTCGTCGATACCCCCGCCGATGCACCGCCCTCACCGCCTCCGCCCCGTCTGCGACGCGGTGAGATGGACACGCGCACGCACGCCGTGGATGCCAGCGGCCGCGTGCTGCGCGACAACGTGTGGGGCGAGCAGCACGAAGACGCCACGCGCCGCGACTTCACGATCAACGCCATGTATTACGATCCGGCCACGCAAACCGTGCTGGATTATCACGACGGCATGGCCGACATCCGCGCGCGTTTGCTGCGCATGATCGGCGACCCGGCCACGCGGTATCGCGAAGACCCGGTGCGCATGCTGCGTGTCGTGCGTTTTGCAGCAAAGCTCGGCTTCGAGATCGAGCCCGCCACGCGCGCGCCGATCGCGGAACTGGCCGACCTGATCAGCAACGTTCCGGCCGCCCGTCTCTTCGACGAAATGCTCAAGCTGCTGCTCTCAGGCCACGCGCTCGCATGCCTGACGCGGCTGCGCGCGGAAGGTTTGCATCACGGCGTATTGCCGCTGCTCGACGTGATTTTCGAATCACCGCACGGCGAGAAATTCATCACGCTCGCGTTGACCAATACCGACGAACGCGTGCGTGCCGGCAAGGGTGTATCGCCAGGTTTCCTGTTCGCCACGCTGCTCTGGAACGACATGCAGACGCGCTGGGAACAGTACACGGCGGCCGGTGAATTCCCCGTGCCCGCACTGCACCGCGCGATGGACGACGTGCTCGACATGCAGACCGAAAAACTCGCTATCCACAAGCGGTTTTCATCGGATATGCGCGAGATATGGGGCCTGCAACATCGGCTCGAAAAACGCTCGGGCAGAAGCGCGATGAAGCTGCTGGAACACCAAAGGTTTAGGGCGGGTTATGATTTCCTCCTGCTGCGATGCGAATCCGGCGAACTGGATGCATCAGTTGGTCAGTGGTGGACGGATTTCATTGAAGGGGACGCTGCCGCGCGAGAGTCACTGCTTTCGCAAGGCGGGAAGGACCGGGCACCCGTCAAGAAACGACGGCGGCGTAGCAGCAACGCCAAAAGCCGCAGGCCGGGTGACGGAATGGAGGGCGGCGCGAGCACCGTGGAAGCAGGGTCAGCTCGCGACAATCGCGAAGAGCGTGACGGACGTGATGTGCGTGACGTGCGTGACGTGCGGTATGGCGACGAAAGCGGTGGCCAGCGCGACGATTGACACGGGCCCTGCGCGCCTTGATTTAATCAACGCGCGTGAGTCGTGTAACGCCAAACGACAGTTGTAGGATTCATGCCATGACGGTAGCTTATCTGGGCCTGGGCGCAAACCTCGGTGACGCGCGCCAGACCCTGAAAGACACAGTGGTGTGTCTTGCCCAGCAAAACACGATCACCGTGCTCGCGAAGTCGAGCCTCTATCGCACTGCGCCTGTGGACGCCGGTGGCGACGACTACATCAATTGCGTCGTCAAGATCGATACCACGCTGGCCGCGCGCCAGTTGCTGCGGCTGTGCCACGGCATAGAAAGCCATTTCGGACGCGAGCGGCCGTACAGAAACGCGCCGCGTACACTCGATATCGACATCCTGCTGTACGGCGATTCCTGCATCGAGGAAGCCGATCTCGTCGTGCCCCATCCCCGTCTCACCGAACGCGCGTTTACGCTCGTGCCGCTGGTCGAACTCGACCGCGATGTCGTCATTGCACAACGCGGCCGTGCCGACGCATTTCTCGCCTCGGTTCAGGATCAACGGATTGAAAAAGTGGCGACACATCAGTGCCCGCTATTCGCTTCCCGCTGCACTTCGCGGCGCGAAGCCTAAAAATTTGCGACGCGAAGCCTGAGATTGCGCAACGCGAAGCCTGAAAGGTGAATAGCCCATGAGCATGTCGCCCCTCACCGTCACCGCGCCGCAGTTGCGGCCGCCGCATCGGTATATCGCGATTGAAGGGCCCATTGGCGTCGGCAAGACCACGCTGGCGCGCTTGCTCGCCGAACGCTGGTCAATGCGCACGCTGTTCGAGCGCCCGCAGGAGAACGTGTTTCTCGAGCGGTTTTATCGCGACAACACGCGTTACGCGCTGCCCACGCAATTGCAGTTCGCGTTGCAGCGCACGCAGCAAACGCAGGAGATTGCTGCGGCGTTGCTGGGCGCACCGGGACATCTGGGGCAAAACGCCGGCGCGCCGCTCATCACCGATTTCCTCACCGATAAAACCGCCTTGTTCGCCCGCCTCACGCTTCCCGACGACGAATTCGAGTTGTTCCGGGAGATCGCCAAGCGGGTTGACACGTCAGCACCCGCGCCGGATCTGGTCGTGTATTTGCAGGCGAGTCCCGAGGTATTGTTCGCGCGCATTCAAAAGCGCGCAGTGCCAATGGAACTGCAAATTCCCGACGCGTATCTGCGCGCCCTCTGCGACGCCTACAATGACTTCTTCTATCACTACGACGCCACACCGCTGTTGACGGTGAACGCCGAGCATCTGAACCCGCTGGAATCGGACGCCGATCTGGCGCTGCTGGTAGACCGCATTGAAACCATGCGTGGGCGCAAGGAATTCTTTGTCAAGGGCACGTCACTTTAAGTCCGTCCGGCTTGCGCGTAGGCGTGCCGTCTCTTATCTAGTCGATGTGGACATTCTCATGGCGTATTTGCAGGAAAGCAGCCGCACCGCGATCACCGTCCCGAAGCTCAGGACCATGCGCGAAGCCGGCGAAAAAATCACGATGCTCACGTGTTACGACGCGAGCTTTTCCGCGTTGCTGGATCGCGCGGGCGTCGATGTATTGCTGATTGGCGATTCGCTTGGAAACGTGCTGCAAGGGCATGGCACGACGCTGCCCGTGACACTGGCCGATATCGCGTATCACACCGCCGCGGTCGCACGGGGCAACAAGAACGCGCTGGTTGTCGCCGATATGCCGTTTGGTACAGTGGGCTCGCGCGAGGAAACCTATGCGAACGCCGTGCAGTTGATGCGAGCGGGCGCGCAGATGGTGAAGATTGAAGGCGGTGAATGGGTCGCCGATACGGTCAAGTTTCTCGTTGACCGGTCAATTCCCGTTTGCGGACATGTCGGGTTGACGCCGCAATCGGTGCACGCGTTTGGCGGGTTCAAGGTGCAAGGGAAAACCGACGCCGGTGCCGAGCAGATGCGTCGCGATGCTTTAGCGTTTCAGAATGCAGGCGCGCAGTTGCTGGTGATCGAAGCGGTGCCTACGCTGCTGGCTAGCGAGGTGACGCAGCAGTTGGTTATCCCGACGATTGGCATTGGTGCCGGGATCGAGTGTTCGGGCCAAGTGCTGGTGCTGCACGACATGCTCGGGATCTTCCCCGGCAAACGGCCGCGCTTCGTCAAAGACTTCATGCAAGGGCAGCCGAGTATTCTTGCAGCGGTTGAGGCGTATGTTCACGCCGTCAGGGAGAAGACATTTCCCGGGCCGGAGCATACGTTTTAAGGGGGTTTTGCTGTTCTGTCAGAGGCTGCGTTTTTGTTCGCGACTTCAAGCTGGCGAGCCTGGCAGCGGGAACTTCCTCTTCGAATCGCTAAGGAAGCTGCCGCGAAAACGAGATCGCCGGCGGCTACCTTCTACTTAGCTCAACCGCGTCAATCGCGCTGGCATGGCGCCGCGAAGCGCGTTGCAGATCATCAACGATTCCGCATGCTCCAGGTCTTCACGCGTCAGTGTGCGCTCCTCAGCATCCAGCTCTTCGATCAACACGCCGCGCATCACGCCCGGCAACAATCCTGCGTCGAGCGGTGGCGTGCTCCAACGGCCATTGAGTCTCACGAACACGTTCGACCGGCCGCCTTCCGTCAACGCTCCGCGCTCATTGAAAAACAACATATCGAACGCGCCTTGCGCTTCGGCCACCCGCCATGCACGGTCATAGTCCTCACGCGACGTCGTCTTGTGCCTGAGCAACGGATCATCCGCCAATCGTGGTGCAAAGCCATATTCCGATGCCAGCAAAACGTCGACCGTTGACGACGCCACCGGCACGAGCGGTGCACTCGTCACGACAATCTCACCGCTTTTGCCCAACGCAATCCGAAACCGATAGCCCGTCTCCGCTTCGAAGCTCGCGCAGGTCTCTTCAATACGTTCCTGCAGCATTATTTGATCAAGCGGAAATCCGCACCACAGCGCGCTGGTTTCAAGCCGCGAAAGATGGCGATCCCAATGGCGAATCCCTTCTTCCCTAGTGGCGAACGTGGTCTCGAAGAGCTGGAAACCTGGATCCGATCCAGTCAGGAATTGAGCCTTCAATTCGCACTCCTCGTATTCATCGGCGGCAACGCTATCCAGCACAATGCCCGCGCCCACGCCCATCCTGCCTCGGCCGTGCTGTATTTCCAGCGTCCGGATCGGCACCGACAAACAGAAGTTTTGGTGGGTATCCAGCCAGCCAATTGCGCCCGTATAAATGCCGCGCGGCGTGCTTTCGAGCGCATCGATCAGTTGCATCGTCTTATGCTTCGGCGCGCCCGTGATCGACCCACACGGCATAAGCGCCCGTAATATGTCGGCGAAGGTGGCCCCCGGAAGCAACCGCGCCTCCACCGTCGATGTCATCTGCCAAACCGAGTTGTACGCCTCGACCGAAAACAAGCGCGGCACCTGCACGCTTCCCGTGACCGCGACACGCGACATATCGTTGCGCAGCAAGTCCACGATCATTACGTTTTCGGCGCGATTCTTCGGATCGAGGCGCAGCCATTCCGGGTCCGCGCTGCGGGGCGCCGTGCCCTTCATCGGCCGCGCCTGCAGCACGTCGCCCTGGCGCTGAATGAACAACTCGGGCGAGCACGAGAGGACATCGCGGCCATCGGGCAACGCAATCAGCGCGCCGTATTGCACCGGCTGCCGCTCCCGCAGCCGTCGATACAACCCAACGGCCGAGCCAAAGACATCGAAGGCGAGACGGAACGTGTAGTTGATCTGATAGGAATCGCCGGCCCGCAACGCGTCCTGAACCGCCGCGATGGCCTGCTCGAACGCGTCGCCTGTGACGCTCTCTTCAACGTTCGCGACACCCGCCACCGATGGCCGGTCGGCCAGGCCGTTATCGCGCGCGACAAGCCATTGATTCGCCTCTTCACGCGATAACAACGTGCACTCGCGGAACAACAAAAAGCGCAGCGCGGCATCGCCGGGCTGCGCTAACTGGAGGTTGCGGCCGAATTCATAATCTGCGAGCACGACGGCGTGCAATCCGTCGCGCAGGTCTGCTTCAACACTCGCGCACACTTCGTCGAGTTGCGCGGCGTCATGACATGACCGTTCGTGCACGAAGCTGGCGTAAAGGCGACTCGACCGCCTTTCGGCGGTCGAGTCGCAATCGTCGAGCAGCGCAAAAACCTCGCTGCGTTGCTGCATGATCAATGCCTTAGTCGAGAGAATCTTAGTCGAAGAAACTCTTCACCCGATCGAACCAGCTCTTGCTTTGCGGACTATGACGCGCGCCACCTTCCGTCAAAGAACGCTCGAACTGCTTAAGCAGATCGCGTTGCGGGTCGGTGAGCTTGACCGGCGTTTCGACCTGCACATGCACATAAAGGTCCCCGGCAATGCTTGAGCGCAAACCTTTGATACCCTTGCTACGCAGCCGGAACGTCTTGCTCGACTGCGTACCTTCCGGCACGGTAAAACTCGCGCGGCCGGCAAGCGTGGGCACTTCGATTTCACCGCCAAGCGCCGCCGTGGTGAACGGAATTGGCATCTGGCAATGCAGGTCGTCGCCGTCGCGCTCGAACACCGAATGCTGCTTGATGTGAATCTCGACGTACAAGTCACCGCTCGGACCGCCGTTGATGCCCGGCTCACCGTTACCCGACGAGCGAATCCGCATGCCGTCGTCAATACCCGCCGGAATCTTCACTTCCAGCGTCTTCGTTTCCTTCACCTTGCCCGCGCCATGACAATGACCGCAAGGCTCAGGAATGTGAGTACCGGTGCCATGACACTTCGGGCAAGTCTGCTGGATGCTGAAAAAACCCTGCGACATGCGCACGGTGCCTTGTCCCTGACACGTCGGACAGGTTTCAGGCTTGGTGCCGGGCTTCGCACCCGAGCCCTTGCAAATCTCGCAATTCACCCAGCTCGGCACGCGAATTTGCGTGTCGTAGCCGTGCGCCGCCTGCTCCAGCGAAATTTCCATGCTGTAGCGCAAATCCGCGCCGCGATAAACCTGCGGGCCCGCGCGCCCACGGCTGGCTCCCGCGCCACCGCCGGCCGCCTGGCCGAAGATGTCGCCGAAAATATCGCCGAAGGCATCGGCGAATCCACCGAAACCTTGCTGACCTGGACCCGCCATGTTCGGATCAACGCCGGCGTGCCCGTATTGATCGTAGGCTGCGCGCTTTTGCGGATCCGAGAGCATTTCGTAGGCCTCTTTGACCTCCTTGAAACGCGCTTCCGAATCCTTGTTATCCGGATTGCGGTCGGGGTGATGCTTCATCGCAAGCTTGCGATAAGCCTTCTTGATTTCGTCGTCGCTCGCATTCTTCGCGACGCCCATAACCTCGTAGTAATCCCGTTTCGCCATATCGGTTCAGCGCCCCCGCGCCTGATCAGAGATCAGGGCCGGCAGCTCCCTCTTGGATGCCTGGAGTCTCGCGACTCATGTGGTTCGTCAACGCCTGGCCGCCATGCGTGATTCGCGCGATCAATAAGTGACCCGTACGCAAATTAACCCGCACAAAGCGCAGCGCCCTCTAAAAAACAACGTGCCCGGGAAGCCATTCGGCTCGCCAGGCGCGTTCTTCGTCCGTGCGCTCAACCGCACGCAAGACTTTTTTCGTCGCGGTCCCGCGCAACACCAAAGCTACGCGGGACCGGATCCTTCATCGACGAATCGCTGATGCGGTTCAATCGACTTAGTCCTTCTTCACTTCCTTGAAGTCAGCATCGACAACATCGTCGTGCTGCTCCGGCGCCGCTTGCGCACCGGGGCCGCCTGCTGCGCCCGCTGCACCACCCGCTGCCGCGCCCGCCGCACCTTGTGCTGCGGCCATATCGGCGTACATCTTTTCGCCAAGTTTCTGCGACGCCGTTGCCAGCGTTTCGATCTTCGCGTCAATCGCAGCCTTGTCAGCCGTGCTGCCCTTCAGCGCTTCCTCAAGATCCTTCAACGCCGCTTCGATCTGCTCTTTCTCAGCCGCTTCGATCTTGTCGCCGTATTCAGCCACGGCCTTCTTCGTGCTGTGCACCAGCGCATCGCCCTGATTGCGCGAGTCGGCCAGTTCACGCAGACGGTGATCTTCTTCAGCGTTCGCTTCGGCGTCCTTTACCATCTTGTCGATCTCAGCGTCCGACAGACCCGAGTTCGCCTTGATGACGATGCGGTTTTCCTTGCCCGTTGCCTTGTCCTTCGCGCCAACGTGCAAAATCCCGTTCGCGTCGATGTCAAAGCTCACTTCGATCTGCGGCGTGCCGCGTGATGCCGGCGGAATGCCTTCAAGGTTGAACTCGCCCAGCAGCTTGTTGCCCGCTGCCATTTCGCGCTCGCCCTGGAACACCTTGATCGTCACGGCGCTCTGGTTGTCATCAGCCGTCGAATACACCTGTGCGTGCTTGGTCGGGATGGTCGTGTTCTTGTTGATCATCTTGGTCATCACGCCGCCAAGGGTTTCAATACCCAGCGACAACGGCGTCACGTCCAGCAACAGCACGTCTTTCCGGTCACCCGACAGAACCTGGCCTTGAATCGCAGCGCCAACCGCCACGGCTTCGTCCGGATTCACGTCGCGACGCGGGTCCTTGCCGAAGAATTCCTTAACCTTTTCCTGCACCTTCGGCATACGCGTCATACCGCCGACCAGGATGATGTCGTCGATTTCGCCGACCTTCACGCCTGCATCTTTAATAGCGATACGGCACGGTTCCATGGTGCGCTCGATCAAATCTTCGACCAGCGACTCAAGCTTCGCACGCGTAATTTTCAGGTTCAAGTGCTTCGGACCCGACGCGTCCGCCGTGATGTACGGCAGGTTGATTTCGGTCTGGGCGGCCGACGACAACTCGATCTTCGCCTTTTCAGCGGCTTCTTTCAGGCGTTGCAGCGCGAGCACGTCCTTCGACAGATCGACGCCTTGATCCTTCTTGAACTCACCAATGATGTATTCAATGATGCGCTGGTCAAAATCTTCACCGCCGAGGAACGTGTCGCCGTTCGTGGAGAGCACTTCGAACTGCTTCTCGCCGTCAACGTCCGCGATCTCGATGATCGATACGTCGAACGTACCGCCGCCCAAGTCGTACACCGCAATCTTGCGGTCACCCTTTTCGTTCTTGTCCAGACCAAACGCGAGCGCGGCTGCGGTCGGTTCGTTGATGATGCGCTTCACGTCCAGACCAGCGATACGGCCTGCGTCTTTCGTCGCCTGACGCTGGCTGTCATTGAAGTAGGCCGGAACCGTAATGACGGCTTCCGTCACTTCTTCGCCGAGATAGTCTTCAGCGGTCTTCTTCATCTTGCGCAGCACTTCAGCCGAGATTTGCGGCGGTGCCAGTTTTTGATCGCGAGCTTCAACCCAGGCGTCGCCGTTATCGGCGCGCACGATCTTGTAGGGCATCAGGGCGATGTCCTTTTGCACTTCCTTTTCGTCGAAACGGCGGCCGATCAGCCGTTTGACTGCGTACAGCGTGTTTCTCGGGTTCGTGACCGACTGACGCTTCGCCGGCGCACCAACGAGAATTTCGTTGTCGTCCACATAGGCGATGATCGACGGCGTGGTGCGCGTGCCTTCCGCGTTCTCAATCACCTTGACCGTGTTGCCTTCCATGATCGCGACGCACGAGTTCGTCGTGCCCAGATCGATACCAATGATTCTGCCCATTTTTATCACTCTCCTGACTTTGATTGCAGCAGGTCCGTTTTTGCGTTTTCGACGTGGTTGACACTCGAATCCGCTAGCCGGATGCCCAAAATTTAACCCTGTACGCCAAATAAGAGCGTTCGCATCGTTTTCAAGACCAAAAACTGACGCTTTCCCGCTTTTTTTCAGCCGATCTGAAACTTTTTCTGGCTGACCGGCTCACACTTTCGCATCGAGCGCCCGGATTTTCTCGCGGGCGGCCGCGACAGCAGCCTCGAATTGGCCAAGCCCATGCCAGCCGGTTGCTCGTCCAAGGCGCTTGCCGCGGTAGAAGAAAAACCACGTTGGCACGCCATGCAGCATGAAACGGCGGCCGAGATCACGATGCTCGTAGACGTTACTGTGAAACCATTTCAGCCCGAGCGCCCGGATCTCGTCCGGCTTGGCGAGCATCGCCTTCTTCGCGATTTCGCAATTGAAGCACTCGAAACCCCAGAAAAACACGACGGCCAGTTCGTCCGCCGCCGACTGAAGACCGGCGTCGAACGTCTCGGCGCTCAATTCCTGCATGTCGAAAGTGGCAAACGCGGTGGCGTCGACAGGGATATTGGCCACAGCAGCCGCGCCTTTGGCCGAAACGCTTATTTCGGCGCAGCGACGGTGACCAGTGCCGGACGCAAAACGCGGTCCGCGATCACATAGCCCTTTTGCAACACCGAAACCACCGTGTTCGCGTCCTGCTCGGCCGGCACCATCGAAATAGCCTGATGGCGATGCGGATCAAATTTCTCGCCAACCGGATTCACCTCGACCACACGGCCCTTTTCGAGCGCGGCGGTCAGCTGGCGCAGCGTCAGCTCAACGCCTTCGCGAACTTTTGCCAGGTCGGTAGAGGAATGCGTCAGCGCGGCTTCCAGGCTGTCGAGCACCGGCAGCAGGTTCTCCGCGAAATTTTCGATCGCGAATTTATGCGCCTTCTGCACATCTTCCTGCGCCCGGCGCCGCACATTTTCGGTCTCGGCCTTCGCGCGCAAGAACTCTTCTTGCAACGATGCTGCCTTCGCTTGCGCTTCGGCGAGCAATGCCTCGGTTTCGTTTGTGTCGACAGTGTCCGGGAAGGAAGCTCCGTCTGGCGTGCCGGGTTGCTGGATAGTTTGAGCCGCCGCGGAATTGTCGGCGGGCGCGGGGTTCTGGCTCGCTGAATTATCTTGCGTGTTTTCCATGTCGCTTGAGATTTTGCTATGGGTGAAAACGGATGAAATCGAACGCAACGTTGCGGTTTCGGCCCATCGAAAAGCTGCCGATGATAACCGCCAACTCAACGTTGCAAAAACACAACTGTATGAACTGCGGACAGTGCGAGTAAAGCGAGGGACATCCTGCGTTCGTCCTAAGAAACCCATCTGAGGCTCAGATGAGCGTTTTCAAGGGGTTGCACGTGCTTTCCGGGGCTAATTCTAGGCTGCAGAAATGACCGGTTACAACCATTTTGGGCCTGTCATCAGATTCAGATTGAGCCGGTTGACTTGGTCGCCTACACTTCGAACATGTCTTCGAAAGCTCTAGTTAACCCTAATCTTACGAATGCCCGAATCCAAGTCTTTTAATCGCTAAAGCTTGCTTCAAGTCAGCTCTAGCGCCCGATTTTAGAGCTGTTGAGTTGTTACAGGGGGTGCCCATGAAACTGACCTTTGCTATTGCGATAGTCGCATTGGTACTCGTTGGCGGCACCACGACCATTTGCATGTCCGGCGCGGTCAACGACCACACCACGGAATACGGTGGCGTCTCGGCCACCATGGAACACTTTTTCAGTCCGAGCCTGAAAGTTTGTCGATAATGCGGCGGTCGCGCTTGGTCGGGCGGCCCTGCAATGCGGCTGCCGGCTCACGATACGTCTTCCTCCGCTCGTTCTCCGCCACGCGTTTTTCCCGTCCAGTGTCCGTTTCAGCGTAAAGCGTCTGTGCAATGGGCGCAGGACCGCGTACTTCGCAAATTCCCAGTACGTTCACCTGCCAAAGCACGTGTTCAATCTCGATTTCCACGAGATCGCCAACACGCACATCTTTGGACGGCTTCACGTTCGCGCCGCCAATTCGCACACGGCCCTTCTCGACAGCGTCGCCAGCCAGTGAGCGCGTTTTGAAAAAGCGCGCTGCCCACAGCCATTTATCGATACGAAGGCGCGCGCCGGCGTCGGTTGAGATCTGGTAGTTCATTAGCTCGGTCTATGCAGCTGCGCTCAGCGTTTGCGGCGCTTGCACCGGCCAGCCCTGCAGGTGCTGCGCGACAATTTCGCCCAGCGCCTTGATCCAGGCCGGCGATGCGTTCAGGCAGGGAATCCGGTGAAACTCCTTGCCGCCAGCGTGCAGGAATTCATCGCGCACTTCAATGCCGATTTCCTCAATGGTTTCCAGGCAATCCGACGTAAAACCAGGGCAAAACACGTCCACCCGCTTCACGCCCGCCGCGCCAAGTTCGGCGAGCGAGGGCGCGGTATAAGGCTGCAGCCATTCCGCCTTGCCAAAACGCGACTGGAATGTCACCCGGCATTCGACCGGCGACAACCCGAGCGCCGCCATGAGCAACGAGCCCGTCTGTTGACACTGATCATGATACGGATCGCCAAGATCCATGGTGCGCTTTGGCACGCCGTGGAAGCTCAGCACCAGCCGGTCGCCCGCCGCGAAGTCCGGCTGGCCGTGATGCCGCCAATAGTCGCGAACCTGCTCGACCAGTGCGCCAATATAGGCCGGATGATCGGCGTACTGCCGGATAGTGCGCAGCTCCGGCTGATTGCGTACGCGCCGGAGGGCGTTGAACGCGTCGTCGAACGCGGTGGCCGTGGTCGACGACGAATATTGCGGATACATGGGCACGAGCAGCACGCGCTCGGCGCCTTCCAGCTTGAGCTGATTCATCATGGCCGGAATGCCGGGCGTCCCGTAGCGCATGGCGTAGTCAACGATCACGTGATAGTCGTTCACCACGAATAAACGCCGCAACCCTTCCACCTGCTTTTCCGTATTGACCCGCAGCGGCGAGCCTTCGGGTAGCCATACCTGGGCATATTTCTTCGCGGACGCCTTGCCGCGGAACGGCAGGATGGCCAGGCGCAGGATCACTTGCCACGCGAGCGCAGGAATTTCCACCACGCGCGGGTCCGACAAAAACTGCGCGAGGTACTTGCGCACGGCCTTGGGCGTGGGCGCGTCCGGCGTGCCGAGATTGATCAGCAGCACCGCAACGCGATGCGAAGCGGAAGGCTGCGAAGGCAACTCGAGGTCGTAGCGCATAAAGGAAAGAGGCTGCGAAGCCCATGTAAGTAGTGAAACCCATTATAGCGGCGGGTTTCGGAACGCAACATCGGCCGAACGGCCGAGTGGTGCATGGGGCTGCGGCAAGGCAAGATGGGTTGTCCGCCGGAGGGATCCGCAGCATTTTGCGGGCCGGAGCGCACCGGCAGACGGCTTATTGAACGCTTATTGCACTATTGTTGGCTACTGAGCGAGAGGGAGAGCAAGCGCGCGGTGATATCCACAATGGGAATCACGCGGTTGTACGCCATCCGCGTGGGTCCGATCACGCCCAGCGTGCCCACGATCTTTCCGTTCACTTCATAGGGCGCGGTTACCACGCTCATTTCCTCGATCGGCACGAGATTCGACTCGCCGCCGATAAATATCTGCACGCCTTGCGCGTGGCTCGAGACATCGAGTAATTGAAGGAGACTTGTCTTTTGGTCGAACACGTCAAAGAGCTTGCGCAGCCGCGCCATGTCGGAGGAAAGATCCGCCACTTCCAGCAAGTTGCGCTCGCCGGAAATCAGCAGGGTGTCGCCTTGATCCGTTTCGTCAACGCTCGCGGCCACCGCTGCCTGCATCAACGAGGTCATGTCGCCGCGCAACGCATCGATTTCCTCGCGCAGTCGGCGGCGTACTTCGTTGAAGGACAAACCGGCGAAGTTGGCGTTGATATAGTTCGACGCCTCGGTGAGCTGCGACGGCGAATAGTCGCGCTGGGTCGCCATGATGCGGTTCTGCACGTCGCCTTCCGGCGTCACGATGATCAGCAGGATGCGTTTATCAGACAGGCGCATGAACTCGATCTGCTTGAACATGTGGCTGCGGCGCGGCGTGAGAATGACGCCAGCGAACTGCGACAGGCTCGACAGCACGCTCGCCGCGGCGGCCACGATCTTCGCCGGCTCGCCGCCCTGCAGCTTGATCTTGACGGCGGAGGTCATGGCTTCGTCGTCGGTGGTTTCGACGGTGAGCATGGTGTCCACGAAGAGCCGGTAGCCACGCGGCGTGGGAATCCGCCCCGCGGACGTATGCGGGCTCACCACCAGCCCGAGGTCTTCCAGGTCCGACATGACGTTGCGGATAGTGGCTGGGCTGAGCTCGAGTCCAGAGTAACGCGACAGCGTGCGGGAACCGACCGGCTGACCTTCGGCGATATAGCGCTCGATCAGCGTCTTGAGGAGGGTCTGGGCACGTGGGTCTAGCATCGGGAAATTTTAGCTCAACGTGTAAGGAAACAGCGAGCGAAGCCAATATAGCGACGACGATTGACGTTATTTTGTCATTCACCCGTCATTAATTCATGATCCGCACCATTCTAACGACAATTCCCCGTCACGCCCGGGCTTAGCGTATACACACAACGCGTAGGCGCCGCGGACGTGGCGCGCGGTTCTTTTCGACACTCACCTATGGTGTAATGCCGGCATGGAAATTGGTACCCAATTCAAGACTGTCGCGCTCGTGGGGCGCAACAATACACCCGGCATCAGGGAGCCGCTGACGGCGCTCGCCGCGTGCATTTTGAAACGCGGCTTTGACGTCGTGTTCGAAGCGGAAACGGCGCATGACGTCGGCGTGACCGACTATCCCGCATTAACCGCGCCGGAAATTGGCGCGCGCGCGGACGTGGCGGTCGTGCTCGGCGGCGACGGCACCATGCTTGGTATTGGCCGACAGCTTGCGCCGTATCGCACACCGCTGATCGGCGTTAATCACGGGCGGCTCGGTTTCATCACGGACATCACGCTGGCCGAAATGCAGGAGCTGGTGCCGCAAATGCTCGCTGGCAGCTTCGAGCGCGAAGAGCGGACCTTGCTGGAAGCACGCATTGTCCGGGACGGCCGGCCGATCTATCACGCGCTGGCGTTCAATGACGTCGTGGTGAATCGGAGCGGCTTCTCGGGCATGGCGGAACTGCGCGTGTCGGTGGACGGGCGTTTCATGTACAACCAGCGCTCGGACGGCCTGATTGTTGCCACGCCCACGGGGTCTACCGCGTACGCGCTCTCCTCGTCCGGACCGATCCTGCATCCGCAATTGCAGGGTTTTGTACTCGTACCCATCGCGCCGCATTCGCTGTCGAATCGTCCCATTGTTCTGCCCGACGACTCGCAGGTGGATATCCAGATTATTGGCGGGCGCGACGTGAACGTGAATTTCGACATGCAGTCATTTACCGCGGTCGAACTGAACGACACCATTGAAGTGCGGCGTTCGCGCCATACCGTGCCGGTATTGCATCCGGTCGGCTATAGCCATTACGCCACGCTGCGCAAGAAGCTGCACTGGAACGAATATCCCTCGCACGAAGACGCCACGAAACTATAAGACGCCCATGCTCCGTCATCTCTCGATTCGCGACTTCGTGATTGTCGCCGCGCTAGACCTCGAGTTCGAGCGCGGCTTCACCGTATTCTCAGGCGAAACGGGCGCCGGCAAATCGATTCTCATCGATGCCCTCGCGCTCACGCTCGGGGCGCGCGCCGACGCCAGCATCGTGCGAACCGGCGAAGCGCGGGCCGATATCACCGCCGAGTTTTCGACCCACGCGCAAGTCTCGCGCTGGCTGGACGAGCACGCGCTGGCTGTCGGTGACGCCGACACGGTCATGCTGCGCCGGGTTGTTGATTCCAGCGGACGTTCGCGGGCGTTTATCAACGGCACGCCGGCTACGCTTGTGCAATTGCGTGAACTGAGCGAAATGCTGGTCGATATCCACGGCCAGCACGCGCATCAATTGCTGATGCGCCCGGACGCCCAGCGCGAACTCTTCGATACCCACGCGGGTCTTCTCGACTCGGCACAGAAAGTAGCGCGGGCGCATCGGGTCTGGCGCGACGCAACGCACGCGGTGGAACTCGCGCAGAACCGCGATCGCGAGTTGCAACTGGAACGCGAGCGTCTGGCATGGCAGTTGAACGAACTCGACAAACTTGCGCCGCAACCGGGCGAGTGGGAAGACGTGAGCGCCGAGCATCATCGGTTGTCGCATTCGGCGAGTTTGATCGACGGTGTGCAGGGCGCGCTGAACGCGTTGTCCGAGTCCGACGAAGCCATGATCACGCAGCTTTCCGCGATCGTTTCGAAGCTGCGCAGTCTTGTCGATATCGACCCTGCGCTGGCTGACGTGCTGGCTTCGCTCGAACCTGCCGAAATTCAATTGCAGGAAGCGTCGTATTCGCTCTCGCACTACGCGCAGCGGCTCGAGCTTGACCCGAACCGCTTGGCGCAAGTCGAGCATCGGATGGAACAACTGCATTCGGCCGCACGCAAGTTCCGCATGCAGCCCGAGGCGCTGCCCGAGGAGCACGCCGAACGGCGCAGACAGCTGGCAGCGCTCGATGCCGCCGCTGATCTCGATGCACTGCGCGCGGCGGTTGCCAAGGCCAAAGAGGTTTATCTGGCCGATGCGACGGTGTTGTCGAAGGCGCGCACGAAAGCCGCGAAGTCGCTTGGCAAGGCAGTCACCAAGGGCATGCAGGAATTATCGATGGCAGGCGGAAGCTTTGAAGTCGCGCTCGTACCGCTCGCGGAGGGCGGTGCAAACGGGCTTGAGCAGATCGAATTCCGGGTGGCCGGGCATGCGGGCGTGACGTTGCGGCCGTTGGCGAAGGTCGCGTCCGGCGGCGAACTCGCGCGGATCAGTCTGGCGTTGGCGGTGATTGCAAGCACGGCGAGCCCGACCCCCACGTTGATCTTTGATGAAGTGGATACGGGGATTGGCGGTGGGGTCGCGGAAGTTGTAGGACGTTTGCTGCATCAACTCGGCCGCGACCGGCAGGTGTTGTGCGTCACGCATTTGCCGCAAGTCGCGGCACGTGGTGATCACCACTTCCAGGTGGCGAAGGCCGGAGACTCAGCGGGGGGAACGGTCAGCACCGTTACGCCGCTGGATAAATCAAAGCGCGTTGAGGAAGTCGCGCGCATGCTGGGCGGCCTCGAAATCACGGCCACCACGCGCAAGCATGCGAAGGAAATGCTGGCGGCGTGAGCGGTGAATAAATGCGGAGCGCGGCTATTTGCTGGCATGTCCGTCGCGACGCACACGCCAGCGACGCTGTGGGCGCACCTTCATGTCATTCAAGCGTCGTCTTGCAGGTCCTGGCATCGCCGCCTGTCGGAGCGCCACGTTAAGCGGGTCGCACGCAAAAACGTCCAGCTCATTGCCCCGAAGTTCGTCATTTTTGACATGTATTGACGATGGTCGTGCTGCGGTTCGGCATCGCGCTCAATTCACACCGCAGCTGCGGCCGCCATCCCCTCTTCTTCGGACGCATGATAGACTAAGCCAACCTAGCTAAGCTAATGAGAATGCCATGCCCACCATCACTGTCAACATGCACGAGGCCAAAACGAACCTGTCGCGGC
Organism: Burkholderia sp. S171; assembly: GCF_009766085.1. Lineage (GTDB taxonomy): Bacteria > Pseudomonadota > Gammaproteobacteria > Burkholderiales > Burkholderiaceae > Caballeronia. The sequence continues at coordinate 112,366 of NZ_LMUF01000041.1, forward strand.
TGGTCGAGAAAGCGGTGCAGGGCGAATCCGTTGTAATCGCCAAAGCCGGCAAGCCGATGGTGAGGATCGTTGCCATAGACGCTCAGCTTCCGGCCAAGAAGAAGCGGATCGGATTCCTCGCAGGTCAGGTCACCGTGCCTGGTGCGCAGGCATTCAACGATCTGGGCCATGACGAAATCGCCGCCATGTTTGGCGGCGACGAATGAAGCTGTTGCTCGACACGCATTTACTGTTGTGGGCGTCCGTTGCAAGCGCGGACGTTCGCTCGAATGGCTCGTTATCCAACGAAGCGCGCGCGCTAATCGAAGATGAGGAAAACGAACTGCTGTTCAGCGCGGCAAGCGTCTGGGAAGTGGCAATCAAGAACGGACTCGGCAGACCCGACTTCAAAGTGGACGCGCACTTGTTCCGCCGGGCGCTGCTGGACAACGGCTATATCGAGCTGGCCATCAGCAGCGCGCACACTGCTGCCGTCGGCAACCTGCCCGACCATCACAAAGACCCTTTCGATCGGCTGCTGATCGCGCAAGCGACAGTCGAGGGCATCACCTTGCTGACAAATGACGAAACGGTCGCTGAGTACAAAGCGAGCCCGATTCGCTTGGTGAAGTAGCTTGGTGAAGTAGCGAGCGGGCGCTGCAATCAAAAATCCCGGCCGAAGCCGAGACCACGTTGCAATGTTCAGCCCTGCAAGAGCGGTCAAACAAAGCCGCTATTTCCCAAACACCCGCTTCCACAGCCCCGTTACCGCCTCCCTCTCCGCAACAACAACCTCGGGCTCAACCCGGGCTTTCTCCATCCCGTCGAGCCTGAGCGTGTGCTGCAATTTCCGATAACGCCGATACGCAGCCGCCACCGTTTCGGCCTCCTCCGCACTCATCAGCCCGAACCCCGCGGCCAGCCGCAGCAGCGAAATATTGCCCATATTCCGCACAAATTCAGCGTCTTCGCGCGCATGCAGCAGCACGCAATACTGCACGATGAACTCGATATCCACCATCCCGCCGCGGTCGTGTTTCAGGTCGAATAATTTGCTGCGGTTCGGATGCCCGGCATCGACCCGCTCACGCATGACCACAATCTCCTGCGCCAACGCAACGGCATCTCGCGGCATCGTGAGAACCTGGGCGCGAATCTCCTCGAAGCGCTCGCCAATCTCGGCATCGCCGGCGCAATAACGCGCCCGCGACAACGCCTGATGCTCCCAGACCCACGCTGTATTCGCGGCATCGCCCTCACGAATCTGATAACGCCGGAGCGATTCCAGGCTCGTCACCAGCAAACCCGATTCGCCATTCGGACGCAGCCGCAAATCGACATCGAATAACGTGCCCGCGCCCGTTGCTGTGGTGAGCCACGTGATCAGCCGGCGTGCGAACGTTGCGTAGATATCGGCAGCAGACTCGTCGGGGTCGTCGTGCAGGAAGATCAGGTCAAGGTCCGACGCATAGCCCAGCTCCTTCCCGCCCAGCTTCCCATAAGCAATCACGGAAAAGCGCGGCACCTCGCGGTGACGCTTGGGAAACTGCGACCAGACCGTTTCGATAGTGACATCGAGCACAGCATCAGCCAGCGCCGACAACAGGTCGCTCACATGCTCAACGGTCAGCTTGCCGGCCAGGTCGATCAGCAAAATGCGAAACACTTCAGCCTGATGGGCGTGCCGCAGCAAGTTCATCTGCTGCTCGGCGCCATCGGCGGCGGCAATCTGGGCGCGCAAGGATTCGCGGAATTGCGCCCAGTCGAAGGGGCTCGCGATCACTTCATCGTCGAGCAATTCATCGAGAAGCTGCGGATGGCGGATCAAATACCCGGCCGCCCAACGCGACGCGCCGAGTACCGACAACACCCGCTCAAGCGCCGCCGGATATTCGGTGAGCAACGCGAGATAAGCCCCACGCCGGCTGACCGCTTCGAGCAGGTCGAACAGCCGGGCAATGGTGTCGCCGCGCCGCTCGGGCGGCTCGACGGCCTTCGCAGCCTCGAGCGCACGTTGCGCGACGATGTCGAACCGTTCCCGGCTGCGCTCAGGCAACCCTTCGTATCGCGTCGATTTCCACACATTGCGCAGACGCGTGAGCACAGCGGTGGCATCGGTGAAACCGAGTTCGGTCATGCGCTCGACCAGTTGTTCCTCGGCGCTGTCGTCGGCGAGCGCGCTGCTCCAGACCCAAGACGCCGCCGAATCTTCCGCGACGGCACAGCCTCCGTCGCCCTTCACTTTATCGGCGAAGATCTGGTCGAACTGATGCTCCACACGTGCCCGATGCGCTTCCAGCGCGTCGGTCAGCGCCGGGTAATCGGCGCAACCCATTGCATCGGCGAGCACCGTGCGGTCGTCCGGCGCGACCGGCATGGCGTGCGTCTGCGCATCGTTTCGATACTGCAAGCGGTGCTCAAGCTTGCGCAGGAACAAGTAAGCCTCAGTGAGTTCGCTACATACAGTCGCCGATATCAACCCGTGCGCCGCCGCGCGATTCAGCACGGACAAAGTCGGACGAATCCGCAAATCCGCAATCTGCCCACCACGGATCAGTTGAAACACCTGCGCGCTGAACTCGATCTCCCGAATGCCGCCGCGGCCAAGCTTGATGTCGTCAGCTTTGTCGGGACGCATTGACGCGCGCCGTTGCGCTTCCTGCCTGATCTGCACATGCAGCGCACGAATCGCGCTGATCACGCCGTAGTCGAGATAGCGCCGGTAGATAAACGGCTTGGCGAGCGCATCGAGCAGCTTGGCCAGCCGTTGCGCCGCTTCGCTCTCACCCTCGGAAACCAGCCGCCCCTTGATCCACGCGTACCGCTCCCACTCGCGGCCCTGCACATAGAAATATTCTTCGAGCATGCCGAGCCCGCAAGCGATCGGACCGGCATCGCCATTCGGCCGCAACCGCATGTCGACTCTAAAGACATAACCGTCTTCCGTCACCTCGGCCAAAGCGCCTATGAGCTTGCGGCCGAGCCGCGTAAAATATTCCTGGGTCGATAACGCCGCGCGTTCGCCGCCTGCCGTCTCACCGTCTTCTTCATAGACGAAGATCAGATCAATATCCGACGACACGTTCAACTCACGTCCACCGAGCTTCCCCATTCCCACCACACCCAGCGTCAAGCGCTGTCCGTCAGGCCCGCGTGGCTCGCCGAACGTGACTTCCAGATCCGCCGATAACACGGCGAGCGCGCGCTGGATGGTCAGCTCGGCAAGATCGGTCATGGCGCCCGTGACTTCGGCAACGTGCGCGAGGCCCGCGAGATCGCGTTCCATCACCGTGCAGAAGACCTCGATGCGCAACCGCCTGAGCGCAGTCTTGAGCGCGGCTTCATCAAGCCGGCCATGGGTCGAATGCGCTGAACACGCGTCGCACAAGGCGTTCAGCCGCGCTTCTATCCAGGCGCGGCGAATCGGCGCTTGTGACCATTCGGCCACCAGCGCCGGCAATTCGGGGCGCGCGGCATACACGCGCGCGGCATAGTGGGAAGCGCTGGCACTCAGCAAAACGGCGTCGGTCATGAAAGTTCGGGCTCAGTCATTGCTCACAAACAAGTCCGGCAGTGCGCCGGGGCTTTTGCGCAAATTGGCGCGAGGTGTGCAGAACGCCATCCGGCGCGGCTTAGCGGCCGCATCGTAGCGTGTTCCCGCAGTTTTTTGCACTGCGCGCTGTGTTACATTTCAACGTCAAATCTCGAAAACCTACCATATCGCCGACCCGCCGCAGCATGTCCGACCGAAAGGAACTCACCGACCCACCTGAAGCTGTACCCGTGAAGCTAGGTGGTCGCGCCGAGCTCGCTTTGTCGCGGGTGCTCAAAGTCCTTCTGGTGCTGGTCGCCGTGGTCTATTTCGCGGTCGCCGGGATCTATCTCACGCTGCGTTACGCCGTGCTTCCCCAGATCGATGCGTTCAGGCCGCGCGTTGAGCAAATGGTCTCGTCGAAGATCCATGCGCAGTTACGCATTGGGCGCATCACGGCGAAGTGGTCCGGCTTCGAGCCTTCATTCGATATCGACAATCTCCGGATCGAAGCGGCCGACGGCACGCCCGGTCTCGCCGTGCCGCATGCCAGCGCGACAGTCGCGTGGCGCTCACTGATAGGTCCCATTCCGCTGCTCTCGAATCTCACCGTCGATGGCCCAGACGTAGTGATCTCGCGCGCCGCCGACGGAACCTTCAGCGTGGCCGGCGTGCCGATCCAGGCAAAACACACGGGCAACGACGCGTTCATGACCTGGCTGTTGAGGCAGCAAGCCATCGTGCTGCGCGACGGCACGCTGCGCTGGCACGATGGCGAGCGCGACGCGCCGGAACTCGCGCTCAAAAGTATCAAGCTCGCTATTCTCAACGACGGCACGCATCATCGGCTGGCGTTGCAGGCGCCTCCCGACGGCGACCTGCTGCACGGGCCGCTCGACTTTCGCGCGGACTTCACGACTCCCCGCTTCAGCGTGCCCGGCCGGCCGGCGAACTGGACGGGTCAGTCGTATCTGTCGACGGGTCCTGTCGATCTGCCCATGCTCTCGCAATACGTGAAGATGCCGTTCGCCACCTACAGCGGCCGTTTCGACAACCGTATCTGGATCGACTTCGCGAGCGGCAAGCTGCAAACAGCGGGCGGTGACCTGACCGGTTCGGACATCGCGTTGCGCGTGCGTCCAACGCAACCGCGCCTCGACGTGCCGATCGCGAACTTCCGCTGGGATCTTGCGCAACAGGACGACGAATACACGCTGCAGCTCGCGAACCTGCACGCGGAACTCGGCCAGCCGCCGCTCGCCGACGGCACGCCGGTGTCTCGCCTGCTGGCGTTGCATACGCTGACCGGCCATTACCGCGCGGCGAGCTTGCAGCGCGGGCAGATGTTCGGCGTATCGGGCGATGTTGTCGATCTCGGCATCCTCGGCGAATTCGCGCGCGCGCTGCCGTTACCGTCGAAGGCACAAAACGATCTGATCCGCTTTAACCCGCGTGGCCAGATAGCCAATTACACGCTGCAAACCGAGCGGCCCAGACCGGCGACCCATGCTCAAATGCTGGCACAACGGCAAACCGGCGCCGAGCCGCCGATGCGCTACACGGTCAAGGGCGACTTGCGCGGCGTAAGCGTGCAGGCCCAGGAACCGCCGCCGGGACTGACGATCAACAACCACCCGCGGGCCGGGATTCCGGGCGTCGAGAACCTGTGGGGCAGTATTGACGCGGACCAGGATCACGGCAGCGTGGTCATCGATACGAAAAATACTGCGATCACGCTGCCCGGCGTCTTCGATAACCCGCGTCTCGTGCTCGATCAGATCGACGGCCACGTGACCTGGACGCTCACCGATGCGCCCGGCAAGGCGCACAAGGCGATCACCGCGCACGTGGAGTCGCTGCACGTCAAGAACGCCGACGCCGAAGCGAGTGCGACGGCCGATTACAAGAACGAGGGCGAAGGCCGGGGTTCACTCGATCTCAAGGCAAAGGCCGCACGTCTGGATGTGACGAGCCTCGTGCACTATCTGCCAACCAGCATCAGCGAAAAATTGCGTCTGTATCTGGGCCACGCGTTGCAAGCCGGCATCTCGCGCAACGCCACCATCGAGATTCACGGCGACCTGACGAAATTCCCCTATTCCCGTTTCCCCGATGCCGGCCAATTCCGCATCGTCGCGCCCTTCTTCGGCGGCAAGTTCGAGCCAACGCCCTATCCGCCCAAGACCATGGCAAACGGCACGCCGAATGTGTGGCCGGCGTTTGACGGTATCGACGGAACGTTTAATCTCGCCGAAAACAAGCTGGGCTTCGATATTTCGCGCGGCCATTATCTCGGCGTGAGCGTGGTCAAAACCACGGGACGGATTGAAGACCTGGGCAATCGCGAATCGAAGCTGCTGATCGACGCCGACGCGCACGGCCCGATCACCGACATGCTGCGTTACGTGGAAGACAGCTCGCTCGGCGCGCTCTCACACCACGTATCGACGAAGATCCATGCAACCGGTAACGCCGCGCTCGCGCTGCAGCTGGAAATTCCGCGCGTCGCGCCGCCGCCGGGCGTAAGGCCGCACGTGGGTTACAAAGGCGCGCTCACGTTCAACGGCAACGACCTTGCGTACGGCGCGTTGCCGCCGCTATCGAATCTCAAGGGGCGGGCGCGGTTCGGTGAAAAGACTGCATCGCTCGATGGCCTGACGGCGAAATTTCTCGGCGGCGATGTACGCGGCACCGGGGGCGTGAAACCCGACGGCAGCTATGCCTTCGATGTAAGCGGCCGCATAGGTGGCGACGCGGCCCAGAGCCTGAACGCGCACGATCAGGCGCAAGCAGCGCAGATTCTCAAGCACATCAGCGGCACGGCACCGTACGACCTGCGCGTGCGCGGCGTGAAAAACGCGTTGCCGCAAGTCGAGGCCAACTCCGATTTGACCGGCCTCGGGCTGGACTTCCCGGCGCCCTTCAACAAGAGCGCGGGCACGGCCATGCCCTTTGCGTTCACGTTCGCGCCGGTTGCGGGATCCGTGCAGGAACACGACGCGAAACTCACGCTCGGGCCAGTGAATGCGCATTACTTGCTCAAGCAGACCGGCAAGGAAGCGCCGATCGTGGAACGGGGTGCTATCGGCGTGAACAAACCGGCCGATCTGCCGACGGAGGGCGTGACGGCCGCGGTGGATATCGATGAACTCGATGCCGATGCGTGGCGCAAACTGATCACCGAATTGGGCCCCCTGCCGCAACCGGATCCGAAGATGCAATCGCAGGTCGCGAAGCAGTTCATCCCCAAGCGCTTCGCACTGCATTTCGCCACGGTGAAACTGCTCAATCGGCGCTGGGAGGATGTGGCGATCGGCGCAAATCTCGGCGATGACCGCAAGTGGCAGGCGAACATTGCGTCCGATCAGGTCACCGGTAATGCCGAATGGATGCCGGGTGCGACGAAGGGCAGTCCGGGCGCGTTGCAGGCGCGGTTCACGAAGGTCGTGATTCCGGGCAAACAGGAAACTGACCTGGTCGGACAGATGATCCGCAAACCGCCGGCCAACATGCCGTCCATCGATTTGATCGTGAACGAACTCGTGGTGCGCGGGCGCACGCTCGGACGCCTTGAGGTCGATGCCCACAATGATGTGGAAGACAAGGTGCCAGTCTGGTATCTGGACAAGCTGGACCTGAGCAACCCGGACGCCAAGCTATCTGCCACGGCCAACTGGCGCACGATCAGCGGTCCCGTGGGTTTTCCGGCCGACGCCGACGACAACGCCCCCCGCCGCACCGCGGTAGATTTCAAGCTGGACATCATGGATGCCGGTGCGCTGGTTGAACGGCTGGGCTTGCCGCGTACGGTGAAGAACGGCAAAGGCACCGTGACCGGCCAGTTTGGCTGGGACGGCAGTCCGGCCGCGGTCGATCTGCCCACGCTCAACGGCAAGCTAGATGTCGACCTGCATCACGGTCAGATTCTCAAGGTCAATCCGGGCGCGGCGAAGCTGCTCGGCGTGCTCAGCCTGCAAAGTCTCGCGCACTTCCTCACGCTGAATTTCCAGGACGTCGTTGGCAAGGGGCTGCCGTTCGAAAAGATCACGGGCTCGGGCACGGTTCAGAATGGCATCGGCCGCACCAATGATTTCACGATGATCACGGCGCCTGCACGCGTCGAGCTGAAAGGGCTGGTCGATCTGCCGAAGGAAACCCAGGACCTGCACGCCAAAGTTATTCCGACCATCAGCGCGGGCGCTGTGGCGCTGGGCGCAGCCGTGATCAATCCGTTGCTCGGGCTCGGGACGCTAGTGGCCGATCTCGTGCTTTCGAAGTCGATTGGAAAGGCATTCACGATTAACTATTCCATTACCGGTTCTTGGTCGAAACCCATCATCCAGCGGGTGAAAGGCGATCAGGGTAAGATCGAATCTCCTGCTGAAGCCGTGCCCAACTGAGCTTTTTTTGGGCTTCCGGCAAAGGCCCACTGGCTTGCGGCAGGCGATTTCGACTATCATCGCGCCCCTTTTTTAGCAGGCTGACATGAGCGAAAAATCAAGCGAAGGCACTCCCGGGATGTTCCGCGTCGCCGCGCTGCAAATGGTGAGCGTGCCGGATCGTGAACGCAATATTGCGGAAGCCGGGCGGCTGATTGCCGAAGCTGCGCGCGATGGCGCGCAACTCGTGCTGCTGCCGGAATATTTCTGCTACATGGGTTTCAAGGACACGGACAAGCTCGCGATCCGCGAGACGCCCGGCCACGGTCCGATCCAGCAGTTTTTGTCCGACGCGGCGCGTGAACATAAGGTATGGGTGATCGGCGGGACCTTGCCGCTGGAATCGCCTGAAGCGGCGCGCGTGCTCAATACCACCCTGGTCTTCGATCCAACCGGCAAGCAGGTTGCCCGCTACGACAAGATTCATCTCTTCAACTTCGAGAAAGGCACGGAATCCTTCGACGAAGCCCGCACGATCCGTCCGGGAAGCGAAGTGCGTACGTTCGATGCACCATTCGGACGCGTGGGATTGTCGGTGTGTTACGACCTGCGCTTTCCCGAGCTCTACAGAAAAATGGGCGATTGCGCGTTGATGGTCGTGCCGTCCGCGTTCACGTACACCACCGGCGAGGCACACTGGGAAACGCTGCTGAAGGCACGTGCAGTCGAGAACCAATGCTACGTGCTGGCCGCCGCGCAAGGCGGCAAACACGAAAACGGCCGACGGACCTGGGGCCACAGCATGCTGATCGACCCATGGGGCGAGGTCGTGGCCGTGGTGGAAGAAGGCGCGGGCGTGGCAGCCGGAGCAATTGATGCCGCGCGTATTGCGTCCGTCCGACAAAGCCTTCCGGCCCTGCGGCATCGCGTGTTGGGCTAGCTTGTTTTTTCGGAGCCCCCCTCCATCTGGTTAGGGTGTGGCATAAATACTCCAACGTTAGAATGCGTTTAATCCCCACAGACTTCGCCACAGGCAACGAATGAACATCATCGAACCCGGCATCCGAAATCTCGCCACCGCGAAAGAGATCCTGCTGACGCCCTACGGCCTCGACGAATCCACGATTACGCGCACGCTGGCCGAGATCTTCACGCACCGCGTGGACTACGCGGATCTCTATTTCCAGTCCACGCGCAGCGAAGCGTGGAGCCTGGAAGAAGGCATCGTCAAATCAGGCAGCTTCAGCATCGATCAAGGTGTGGGCGTGCGCGCCGTGTCGGGTGACCGGACGGCGTTTGCGTATTCGGACGACTTGTCGGCGGAATCCATCCGTCAGGCAGCGGTCGCCACGCGCGCGATTGCAAAAGCTGGCGGCGGCAAGCACAAGATCAAGTCGGCGAGTTCGCTGACCGGCGTGTTCGGCCGCGACCTCTATCTGCCGTCCGATCCGCTCACGTCGCTCGACGCCACCGCGAAGGTGAAGTTGCTCGAACGTGTCGAGAAAATGGCGCGTGGCCGCGATCCGCGCATCGTCCAGGTCATGGCCGGTCTCGCGGGTGAATACGACGTCGTGCTGGTCGCGCGCAGCGACGGCGCGATGGCCGCCGACATCCGGCCGCTCGTGCGAGTGTCCGTTACGGTGATCGCCGAAAAGGACGGACGTCGCGAAATGGGCAGCGGCGGCGGCGGTGGGCGTTATGACTACGCCTATTTCACCGACGAAATCCTCTCCCACTACGTCGATCAAGCCGTGCACGCGGCGCTCGTGAATCTCGACGCGCGTCCCGCGCCTGCCGGTGCGATGACCGTCGTGCTCGGACCGGGCTGGCCCGGCGTGTTGTTGCACGAAGCAATCGGCCACGGGCTGGAAGGCGACTTCAATCGCAAGGGCTCGTCGGCGTTTGCCGGGCGCATGGGCGAACGGGTGGCGGCAAAGGGCGTGACGGTCGTCGATGACGGCACGCTGCCGAACCGGCGCGGTTCGCTGAATATCGACGATGAAGGCAATCCCACGCAATGCACGACCTTGATCGAGGACGGCATTCTCAAGGGTTACATCCAGGATTCGCTGAATGCGCGCCTGATGAAGATGCCGGTAACGGGCAACGCGCGGCGCGAATCGTATGCCGCCTTGCCCATGCCACGCATGACCAACACGTACATGCTCAACGGCGACAAAGACCCGGGTGAAATCCTGGCATCGGTGAAAAATGGCTTGTATGCGGTGAATTTCGGCGGCGGTCAGGTCGACATCACCAACGGCAAGTTTGTGTTCTCCGCGTCCGAGGCGTACATGATCGAGAATGGCAAGATCACGTATCCGGTGAAGGGTGCAACGCTGATCGGCAGCGGCCCGGAATCGCTCAAGTACGTGACCATGATTGGCAACGACCTTGCGCTCGACGGCGGCGTGGGCGTGTGCGGCAAGGAAGGCCAGAGCGTGCCGGTGGGCGTCGGTCAGCCGACCTTGCGGATCGAAAAGATGACGGTGGGCGGCACAGTTTGACCGTGTAGTCTGCCATTTAGCCGTGAATTTCCCGCGCCGCGCATTGTGAGACATACGAGCACGCCGCGCGGGAAAACCGCATCTTCGGCTCACATTTACTGCGGAATTTACCCCCGTAACGCGGATTTTCCGCATTCTTGCGGCTGACAACTTGCCAACCGCGCGTGTTTAGGGTTATAAAGCCAGACGTTCAATTTTTAGCAAAAGACCTAAACCATCATGTCCGCCAAGTTTTATTTTTACTTTTTTTGGCATCTCAAGCCGCTGGCGGATCGAGAGGGGTGAGTCGTTTGTGTAGAACCCAAGTTTCCCGAAAAACCGCCAGCGTAGCCTGGCGGTTTTTTTATGCCCGCTTTTTTTGATGATTTTTTGCGCTGTCCTGATCTGTCGGACGTAACGACCAACGAACACAGCACCAAAACGAGTTCCTGGAGAACCAGCATGCCCCCGCACAACACCGACGATGTCCGAATTCGCGAATTGAAAGAACTGACGCCCCCCGCCCACTTGATCCGTGAGTTCGCCTGCGCCGAGCCGGTTTCGAACCTGATCTACAACTCGCGCCAGTCGATGCATCGCATCCTGCACGGTATGGAAGACCGCCTGATTGTGATCGTCGGACCGTGCTCCATCCACGACACCAAAGCGGCTTTGGAATACGCGGGCCGTCTTGTCGAGCAGCGCAAGCGCTTTGAGGGCGAGCTGGAAATCGTGATGCGGGTGTATTTCGAGAAGCCGCGTACGACGGTCGGCTGGAAAGGTCTGATCAACGACCCATACATGGACAACAGCTTCAAGATCAACGAGGGCCTGCGGACCGCGCGCGAATTGCTACTGCGAATCAACGAACTGGGATTGCCGGCCGGCACGGAATACCTCGACATGATCAGCCCGCAATACATCGCTGACCTGATTTCATGGGGTGCGATCGGCGCACGGACGACGGAGTCGCAAGTGCATCGCGAGCTGGCGTCGGGATTGTCGTGCCCGGTCGGCTTCAAGAACGGCACGGACGGCAACGTGAAGATCGCCGTGGATGCCATCAAGGCAGCATCGCAGCCGCACCATTTCCTCTCGGTGACGAAGGGCGGCCATTCGGCCATCGTATCGACGGCCGGCAACGAGGACTGCCACATCATTCTGCGCGGCGGCAAAGCGCCGAACTACGATGCGGAAAGCGTGAACGCCGCATGCAACGACATCAGCAAGGCTGGACTGGCCGCGCGCCTGATGATCGATGCGAGCCATGCGAACAGTTCGAAGAAGCATGAGAACCAGATCCCGGTGTGCGCCGATATCGGCCGGCAGATCGCGGGCGGCGATGAGCGGATCATCGGCGTGATGGTGGAGTCGAATCTGGTCGCCGGACGGCAGGATCTGAAGGAAGGCTGCGAGCTGACCTACGGGCAAAGCGTCACGGATGCGTGTATCGGCTGGGAAGATAGCTTGAACGTGCTCGAAGGGTTGGCCGAAGCCGTGAAGCAACGGCGCGTGGCGCGGGGGAATGGGAATTGATTGGCTTAGTTTGACGACATGCCCAAAAGGGTTGCGTTTTACGCAGCCCTTTTTTGTTTGATTGGCCAACAAAAATTCAATGATACGAAAGCAAAATATTGCCAATTGTTATTCAATAATAATTTTTCGCTGTGTATACATTCTCTAAAAATGCGAACCATCGGGCGTCGCCTCTAGGAATTTCCCGACATTCGACCCTAAACAATTTGACGGGTGACCGCTTGCATTTCCGATCAGCAAGAAAAAATTTCGAAAACATTTTCTCAAATGCAATGGATAATATTTAAGCGCACGATCGTGCTATTATTTTATTTTTTCTTACATCCATGAACGAACAGATCTTTTACTTGTTGGGATTTATCTTGTTCTGCGCTGGAACCTTATTAGGCATCCCGCACGGGCTCTCCAAGCGGAGAGGAACCGCAGACGACACTGAGCGATGGCGTGTTGCACATTTGTCGACATGCATTGGCGGAATATCAATTATAGGGATCACATTAGCTCTTAAAACACTTCTTCAAGATGATGCATTTTACACTCTGTGGTTATTCACAGCGGCAGCGTATTCATTTTTTGCAGCGTGCTCAGTCAGCGGATGGCTTAAGGTATCTTGGGACGGTGATCAAAGTCTGCTTCAGGTTAAAGTCATTTACTGGACACAGATACTCGCATCCGGACTGTCGTTGCTCGCGATTTTACTTTCGGCAATTACGCTCGTTCTTAACACTTGGCATCACAGATAATTTTTCGCTGAGCGGCAGATATCCGTCTTTCACGCGGGAAGAGGAACTGATTGACTTGAGCGTGGTTTGATAATCGAAGGGCTGCCATTTCCGGCAGCCCTCTCTTTGATCCCGAACGCGCTAACGCTAAGCGGCCTCGCCGGAACCGAAAATCTCGGTACGCACCCGTGCCTTCGATACCCCCGCGGCCATCAACGCGTCTTGCTGCGCGCGCATGAAGGGCACGGGGCCGCAAAGATAATAATCGGCGTTGGGAAGCAGGGTTTTATCGGCTATGCGGGCGAAATCCAGGCGTCCCGCGAAGTCGAAATCGGTTCCTGGGCGGTCATCGGCGTGAGTCTTTTCGTAAAACACAGTCCGCGACACGTTCGGATGTTTTGCGACAATCGCGTCCAGCCATGTGCCGAACGCATGCGTGCGGCCATTCCGGCAAGCGTGGACAAACGATATCTGCCGCTTGGTGTCCTGAGCGGTCAGGGACGCGAGCATCGACACCATCGGCGTAATACCTACGCCGCCGCTGATCAATACAACAGGCGTTGTCTTGCTCCGGTCGAGTGTGAACTCGCCCATCGGCGCGCTGACGTCAACAATCCCGCCGACTTCCATCCCGTCATGCATAAGATTGGACACGTATCCAGCCGGCAGATCCTGCGCTAATTCGCGCTTCACCGAAATGCGCAGCCACTGGCCGTTCGGAGCGTCGGAAAGCGTGTATTGACGCGGCTGGTCAACGCCGATTTCCTTCACGAATCGCTTCACGCTGATGTACTGGCCCGGCTCGAAATGGCAGACCGGACCGCCATCGGATGGCTTTAAATAAAACGATGTGATCTCGTCGCTCTCCTGTTCGCGCCGAAACACGACAAACGGCCGGAAACCACTCCACGCGGCTTGGGCATACAGCCCCTTTTCCGCTTCGATAAAGATCTCGGCGAGCTGCGCGTAAGCGGCTCGCCAGGCGTCGAGCGTGGGTTCATCGACAGCATCGCCCAGCACCTCAGATATAGCTGCCAGCAGATTTTCCCCGACGATCGGATATTGCTCCGGCCGGATATTCAAGCTCGCGTGCTTGTGCGCGATATGCGTGACGGCCGATCCGAGCGCACCGAGGTTATCGATGTTCGCGGCATACGCGTACACCGCTCGCGCCAACGCCTGCGGCTGGCTGGCGCTCTGTTGATGCGCCTGGTTGAACACGTTTTTCAACTCGGGATGGTGGATGAACATCCGCTTGTAGAAGTGTTGAGTAATGGTCACGCCATGTTCAGCGAGCACGGGAGCGGTGGCTTTTACACGGGCAATCTGGTCGGCGGTCAAGGCTGTCATTGATGAGCTCCTTTAAAGATGCATTTATAATACATCTTTAAAGGAGCTGCTTATCCGCGCGTTTTGTCGCAGGGATATAAGACGATGCTGATTGTGGTGTCCAGCAGAGCAAACTGCGCCGAACACGCGCTACGCTTTTAGACCTTCCGTTCGTGGTTCCACAACACGTCCGTTCCACCATCCACTCGATTCAACACGCGCGCCAGCACGAACAGCAAATCGGATAGCCGATTCACATACTGCCGCGGCGCCGCGTTGATCTTGTCCACCCGGCCTAGCGCGACAATCGACCGCTCCGCGCGCCGGCACACCGTCCGGCCAACATGCGCGAGCGACGCCGCGCGCGATCCGCCCGGCAGGATGAACTCCTTCAGCGGCGGCAAAGTCGCGTTGTACCCCGCAATCCATTCATCGATACGAGCCAGATGCGACTTCTCGATCATCGAATGGCCTGGAATGCAGAGCTCGCCGCCGAGATCGAAGAGATCGTGCTGGATGGCCGACAACGCGGCGCGTACGTCATCCGGCAGCGGTTCGCACAGCAGCACGCCAAGCTGCGAATTCAGTTCATCGACATCGCCGATCGCCGTGATCCGTGCGTCGTCCTTCTGCACGCGGCTACCGTCGCCGAGGCCGGTCGTGCCGTCGTCGCCGGTGCGCGTCGATATCTTGCTCAGGCGATTGCCCATGATCTTCTCCAGGTTGCGCGGAACGCCGGTCAGCATCCGTGCTCATTATAGGCAACGTGCGGGCATCGCCCGACGGGCGGGCTCGAGGCAGGCTCGATCTGGGCTAACGGCGTAAAATGAGACCATAAAACGCACGATTCCCGCATTTCGATGCGAAATTTCGTGCATCCCAAAATGCCATCACACCGATGTCCGGAGACATGCCGTGAACCACCCCGTCCCACCGCTCGCCGTGCGCCGCACGTTCCCCGCCGCCTTGCTCGACGCGCTGAAAGCCGCGTTTGCCGAACGTGTCTCCACCACCACCGCGGTCCGCGAACACCACGGCCGCGACGAATCGCCATTCGATCCGCAACTGCCTGACGCGGTCGTTTTCGTGACTAGCACGGAAGAGGTCCAGACGGTGGTCCGGCTCTGCGCCGAACACAATGTCCCGGTCATTCCGTATGGCAACGGGTCGTCGCTGGAAGGTCATTTGCTGGCGGTTCAGGGCGGTGTATCCATCGATATGTCGGGTTTGAACCAGGTGTTGTCGATCGACGCCGAAGACCTGACGGTCACCGTGCAGCCCGGCATTTCGCGTAAGCAGTTGAACGAAGCGCTGAAAGACACCGGACTGTTTTTCCCGATCGATCCCGGGGCGGATGCGAGCATTGGCGGAATGTCGGCAACGCGTGCGTCCGGGACCAACGCCGTGCGCTACGGCACGATGCGCGAGAACGTGCTCGGCTTGACCGTCGTGTTAGCCGATGGCCGCGTCATCAAGACGGGCACCCGGGCGCGGAAATCGTCGGCCGGATACGACCTCACGCGATTGTTCGTGGGCTCGGAAGGCACGCTTGGCGTGATCGTCGAAATCACCGTGCGGCTTTATCCGCAGCCGGAAGCGGTATCGGCGGCGGTGTGCGCATTTCCATCAATGGGCGACGCCGTGCGCGCCACCATCGAAACGATCCAGATGGGCGTGCCCGTGGCCCGCGTCGAGTTTCTGGATTCGCTGGCCGTGCGTGCGATCAACCGCCATTCGAACCTCACGTTCCGCGAATCGCCCATGTTGTTCTTCGAATTCCACGGCACGGAAAGCAGCGTGAAGGAACAGGCGGAAACGGTGCAGGAAATCGTCGCACAAAATAACGGCACCGATTTCGAATGGGCAACGCGGCCGGAAGACCGCAGCCGCCTGTGGAACGCGCGTCACAACGCCTATTTCGCGATGCTGCAACTGAAGCCCGGCTGCCGCGCCGTAACAACCGACGTCTGCGTACCGATCTCGCGGCTGGCCGAATGTGTGATCGAAACGGAGCAGGACCTGAAGGTAAGCACGCTGCCCTGCCCGATCGTCGGCCATGTCGGCGACGGCAATTTCCACGTCGCCATGCTGCTCGATCCGGCCAAGCCCGAGGAATTCGAAGAAGCCGAGCGGATCAACCATCGCATTGTGGAGCGCGCGCTGCGCATGGGCGGAACCTGTACCGGCGAGCACGGCGTCGGACTGCACAAGATGGGTTTCATGATCGAGGAACACGGCGAAGACGCGATCAGCGTGATGCGCTCGATCAAACATGCGCTCGACCCGAAAAACCTGATGAACCCGGGCAAGATTTTCTCGTACGACGCTTGATCGAACGGGGTTGATTAATTCGGGATAACCGAGCCGCGAGCAACGGCGCGGCGCGAACAACGCGCCCGCGCAAAAACATGCTCCGTCCCCGTAATTAGCCCGATCGACGGCAGCCACGCGCAGGTGCAAGATCAACCCTCTGCTTTTTGGAAATACTCCAGAGAGAGCACAAACACCGCCGGGAGAACACATGAACGCACCCGCCGAGCTAACGCCTGAAGTGTTGGCGCAACGTCAGCGCGAAGTGGTCCAGGCGTTGATGGCCGTGCTGCCGACGCATTGCCTGCTGTATCGCGAGGAAGACACGGCCGCTTACGAATGCGACGGGCTTGCGGCGTACAGGCGGCTGCCGCTTGCAGTCGCGTTGCCGGAAACCGAAGCACAGGTTCAGCGCGTCGTGCAGATCTGCGCACGGCTCGACGTGCCTATCGTCCCGCGTGGCGCCGGCACGGGCTTGTCGGGCGGCGCCATGCCGATCCGTCATGGCATCGTGGTGTCGCTTGCGCGCTTTCGCAAGATCGTGGAGGTTGACCCGTACGCACGGACTGCAACGGTCCAGCCGGGCGTGCGCAATCTCGCCATATCGGAAGCCGCGGCGCCCTTTGGGCTCTACTACGCGCCCGATCCGTCATCGCAGATTGCCTGCACGATCGGCGGAAATGTCAGCGAGAATTCCGGCGGCGTCCACTGTCTCAAGTACGGCCTCACGTGTCATAACGTGATGCGGGTGCGCGCGGTATCGATGGAAGGCGACATCCTTGAATTCGGTTCGCTTGGGTTAGACGCGCCTGGGCTCGACCTGCTGGCCGTGTTGATCGGCAGTGAAGGCATGTTTGCCATCGTCACCGAAATCACCGTCAAGCTGATCCCGAAGCCGCAAACGGCCCAGGTGATCATGGCGAGCTTCGACGACGTCGTCAAAGGCGGCAACGCGGTCGCCGCGATCATCGCGGCCGGCATCATTCCCGCCGGGCTCGAAATGATGGATAAGCCCGCGACACGCGCCGTGGAAGAGTTCGTGAAAGCGGGCTACGACCTCGACGCGAAGGCCATCCTGCTCTGCGAATCGGACGGCACGCACGACGAAGTCATGGAGGAAATCGTGCGGATGACGGCCGTGCTGCGCGAATTCGGCGCGAATCGCATCCAGATTTCGCGCTCGGAAGCAGAACGGCTGAAATTCTGGTCCGGCCGCAAGAACGCCTTTCCGGCTGCCGGCCGTATCTCGCCTGATTATTACTGCATGGACGGCACCGTGCCGCGCCGCCAGATCGGGCCGCTCCTGGCGCGTATTGAAGAGATGGAAAAAAAGTACGCACTGCGTTGCATGAACGTTTTCCATGCCGGCGACGGCAACATGCATCCGCTGATTCTTTTCAACGGCAACGATCTCGACGAATGGCATCGGGCCGAGGCATTCGGTTCGGACATCCTGGAAACGTGCGTGGAATTGGGCGGCACGGTGACGGGCGAGCATGGCGTGGGTATCGAAAAGATCAACTCCATGTGCGTCCAGTTTTCGCCCGAAGAACGCGATACGTTTCACGCGATAAAACGTGCCTTCGATGCTCCCGGCCTGCTGAATCCCGACAAAGGCATCCCGACGCGCGCGCGCTGCGCCGAGTACGGGAAAATGCATATTCGCGGCGGCTTGCTGCCGCATCCCGAGATACCGCGCTTTTAAACGGCGTGTTTAGGCGATGCTTGTAAACGTTGCGTGTAGATAGACGTCCCTTTCAGGCATCGGCGGTGGTTCCAGGCGTTCAAACCCGTTCAAGTCCGCATAGGTATCCACGTTTATACGAGTGGCCGTGTGGGAACACGCCGATACACTGACCCAAGAGCCATAAAACGCGGGACACCATGACAGAGGAAGACATTGTTGCGAGCTGGTCCGAGCGTGTACGCGCCGCGACGGCAAGCAACACGCCGCTACGGATTCGCGGCGGCGGCACGAAGGACTGGTACGGGCAGACGCTGCAAGGCGAGATAGTCGATACGCGGGCGCATCGCGGGATTATCGAATATGACCCGGCCGAACTCGTGATCACCGCGAAAGCCGGCACGCCGCTCAGCGAGATCGAAGCGCGGCTGGACGAATGCGGTCAGATGCTGCCGTTCGAACCCCCGCACTTCGGCCCAAACGCCACGCTCGGCGGCTGTATTGCAGCCGGACTCGCCGGCCCGCGGCGCGCCGCGGCCGGCGCGCCGCGCGACTTCGTGCTCGGCGCCGTGGTGATGAACGGCCAGGGCCAGGTGCTGCATTTCGGCGGTCAGGTCGTGAAGAACGTGGCGGGCTACGACGTCTCGCGGCTGCTTGCCGGTTCGCTCGGCACGCTGGGGCTGATCCTGGAAGTATCGGTGAAAGTGCTGCCGAAACCTGTCGCCGAAGCCACGCTCAAGTTCGAAATGAACGACACGGATGCCGTGCGCAAGCTCAACGAGTGGAGCGGCCATCCGTTGCCATTGACCGGCAGTGCGTGGCGCGACCACACGCTCGCGCTGCGCCTGGGTGGCGCGGAAGCGGCGGTGAAAGCAGCGCGGACATCGTTGGGCGGCGAAGTGGTGGACGCGGTCGAAGCCGAGCGTTTCTGGTGCGGTTTGCGCGAGCAATCCGATCCGTTTTTCGCCGTCATCCCGCCGAAGTCCGCTTTGTGGCGGCTGTCGCTGCCATCGATTGCCGAGCCGATGCATCTTCCCGGCCCGCATCTGATGGAATGGGGCGGCGCGCAACGCTGGTGGATCACCGACGCCGATCCGCAAACCGTGCGCATCAGCGCCAAGCAGGCCGGTGGCCACGCGACCATCTTCCGATCGGGCGCGGTGTATGACCGCAACGCAGGCGTCTTCACGCCCTTGCCCGCCCCGTTGATGAAGATTCATCGTGGCCTGAAAGCTGCATTCGATCCCGCGAGCGTTTTCAATCGCGGCCGCCTCTACCCCGACTTCTGAACTGAAGACACACGCAATGCAAACCAACCTCGCCGACTTCATGCGCGACACCGCCGATGGCGAAGAAGCCGAGGCCATTCTGCGCAAGTGCGTGCATTGCGGATTTTGCACGGCGACGTGCCCGACCTACCAGATACTGGGCGATGAACTCGACGGCCCGCGTGGCCGGATCTATCTGATCAAGCAAATGCTGGAAGGCGCGCCCGTTACACGCAGCACGCAACTGCATCTGGACCGCTGCCTCACGTGCCGCAATTGCGAAACTACGTGCCCATCAGGCGTGCAGTATGGACGGCTGGTGGAGATTGGCCGGAAGGTCGTGGAAGAAAAAGTGGAGCGGCCGTTCGGCCAGCGTGTACAACGCAAACTCCTCGCCAACTTCCTGCCGAACAGCAAGCTTTTCACGCCCGCGATGAAACTCGGCCAGCAGTTCCGGCCTCTGTTGCCCAAAGCCTTGCGGACCAAGATTCCGGTCGCACAACGGCCGCTCGAACCGCCAACCGGCACGCATGAGCGCACGATGCTGATGCTCGCCGGCTGCGTTCAGCCAGCCATGATGCCGAACGTCAACATAGCGACTGCAAGAGTGTTCGATGCATTAGGCATCCAGATCCTGACCGCACCGGGCGCGGGCTGTTGCGGCGCGATCCGCCTGCATCTCGGCTACAACGATGAAGCGCTGGACGACGTGCGCAACAACATCGACGCGTGGTGGCCGTATGTCGAAAACGGCGTGGAAGCGATCGTGATGAACGCGTCCGGTTGCGGCGCGACGGTGAAGGAATACGCGCATTTGCTGCGCAATGACCCGGTCTACGCAGAGAAGGCCGCACGGATCGTGGACCTGACGCGAGACTTGTCGGAAATCCTGCCGCAATACGAGGACGAACTAACCGCGATGGCGAGGCGTCGCGCCGTGCACACCGTCGCGTTCCACCCGCCGTGCACGCTGCAGCATGGCCAGCAGATCCGCGGTCACGTGGAAAACTTGCTGACAGCGTTGGGCATCGAAGTGCATCTTCCCGCCGATAACCACTTGTGCTGCGGCTCGGCTGGAACGTACTCGGTGCTGCAGCCCAAACTCTCGTACGCATTGCGCGACCAGAAACTCGATGCGCTCGACAAGCTCGAGCCGCAGATGATCGTCTCGGCCAATGTGGGCTGTATCGCGCATTTGCAAAGCGGCACGTCCACGCCCGTCGTGCACTGGATTCAACTGGTCGAACATCTGCTGTATGGCTAACGCTGGCGGGCGTTGGCTGAATCGTGGCGCCGCGTCCGTATAATCGGCACTCTGCTTACTCGATATGCGGCGTCCGATTCCATGTCTTCCTCTCATGTAGCCCGTCACCTCGACGAAGTCCGTCAGCGGATCGCCAAAGCGGCGGCGGATGCCTCGCGCGACGCGTCCTCGGTCACGTTGCTCGCGGTATCGAAAACTTTTCCTGCCGAGGACGTCCGCGCTGCCTTCGACGCCGGACAACGCGCGTTCGGCGAAAACTACGTACAGGAAGCGGTCGCGAAAATAAGCGAGCTGGCGGATTTGCGCAGCGAGGTCGAGTGGCATTTCATCGGACCGTTGCAGTCGAACAAGACGAAGGTAGTTGCCGAGAATTTCGACTGGGTGCATTCGGTGGATCGGCTAAAGATTGCCGAGCGTTTGTCCGATCAGCGTGGCGACAACATGGCTGCGCTTAATATCTGCCTGCAAGTGAATGTCAGCGGAGAGGCATCGAAAAGTGGCGTGACGCCCGACGAAACGCTGGCGCTTGCGCGCGCCATTGCCGCTCTTCCGAAGCTCAGGTTACGCGGCTTGATGGCGATTCCCGAACCGGCCGGCACGCTCGATGAACAACGCGCGCCGCATCGGCGTCTGCGTGAAATCATGGACACGTTGCGCGCGGACGGACTCGAACTCGACACGCTTTCCATGGGGATGTCGGCGGATATTGAAGCCGCCATTCTTGAAGGCTCGACCATGGTTCGTATTGGCACGGCGATCTTCGGCGCCCGCGATTATTCCCATTAATTCTTCTCGACCACTTCTACTTCATCATGAAAATTGCATTTATCGGTGGCGGCAACATGGCGTCGGCGCTCGTTGGCGGGTTGATCAAGCGCGGCGTCGCGCCGGCGGATCTGTACGTTGTCGATCCCGGCGAAGAAGCCAGGCAGCGCGTTGACAAGCAGTTCGGTATTACGACAGGCGAGGCGATCGATTCGAAGCTGGCGGACTATGACGCCATCCTGCTTGCCGTCAAACCGCAGGTGTTGAAGGACGTGGCTGCAGCCTTGCAACCGGTTTTGTCGAAGCAACTGGTGATCAGTATTGCAGCGGGCATTCGCGCCGCCGATTTGTCGCGCTGGCTCGGCGGCTACACGCAGATCGTGCGCACGATGCCGAATACGCCCGCGTTGATCGGCATGGGCGTGACGGGGTTGGCCGCGTTGCCGGGTGTCGATGATGCAGCGAAGGCGCTGGCATCGAAGGTATTGGAAGCGGTGGGTGAAATCGTCTGGTTCGACGACGAAACGAAGATCGACGCGGTCACCGCCATTTCTGGCAGCGGCCCGGCGTACGTGTTCTACTTCATCGAAGCGATGCAGGAAGCCGCGCGGCAGCTCGGCATGGACGAAGAGCAAGGGCGCGCGCTCGCGGTGGCTACGTTCACCGGCGCGGCTCAGCTCGCGGCGCAATCGGGTGAACCGGCGAGTGTGTTGCGGGAGCGCGTGACATCGAAGGGTGGCACAACGGCCGCAGCTTTAGCTTCCTTCGATGCCCAAGGCGTGAAGGATGCGATCGTCCGTGGCGCGTTGGCGGCGGATGCGCGGGCGAAGGAAATGGGCGTGGAGTTGGGGAAGGCTTGAGTCGGTCCGATCGATGAGAAAAGCCACGAGGGTCGTGGCTTCTTGTGACCGGACTTATCGGTCAGGCTACCGGTCAGACGCGCTCGCGTTAGCGTCCTTGCGTTGCTCGGCTCCGCGCGAAGAAATCCTGGCGTCGTGCGAATGCAACCGACTTGAAACAATTCAAGCGCCTGTTGAGTTGAATTGCCTTACCGCATGAACGCGTAATGCGCCGCAATGCCGGCGAACAGAACGCCGCCGAGCCAGTTGTTATGTTTGAACGCGACGAAGCACGGCATGCGCTCGCGGTTCTTGATCAGCGTGTAGTGATAGATCGCGCAGGCCACCGCCGCCGCCCAGCCGATCCAGTACACCAAGCCGAACGCCAAGGTCATGCCAATCCACACGTAAATCCCGAGCGTCACGGCATAACACAGCATGATGGCCAGCACATCGAAGCGTCCAAACGTCAGCGCGGATGTGCGTATTCCAATCTTGATGTCGTCGTCACGATCGACCATCGCGTATTCAGTGTCGTAGGCGACCGACCAGAACACGTTCGCGGCGAGCATGATCCACGCGAGCGGCGGCACGTGGTCCTGCACGGCGGCGAAGGCCATCGGAATGCCGAAGCCGAATGCGATGCCCAGATACGCCTGAGGGATCGCGAAAAACCGCTTGGTGAAGGGGTAACTTCCCGCGACAAAAAGCGCAAACACCGAGAGCTCTTTCGTCAGCGTGTTGAGCGGCAGGATCAGCAAGAACGCTATTGCCGATAAAACCACCGCCAGCGCCACCGCTTCCCATGCAGCAATCTTGCCGGACGTGATCGGGCGATTTTCGGTGCGCTTCACGTGTTTATCGAAGTCACGATCTGCGTAGTCGTTGATCGCGCAACCCGCCGAGCGCATCAGCAGCGTGCCGAGCACGAAGATCAGCAAGAGCATCGGCGATGGACGACCGCTCGATGCAATCCACAGCGCATTGAGCGTCGGCCACAGCAACAGTAAGCTGCCAATGGGCTTGTCCATCCGGACGAGGCGGAGATACAGCGGAAGGCGAGCGAGCATGGCGAATGGGCGACGGCGAATAGCGGTGACCGTATTTTAAGGCAGACGAACCAAACGGCTTGTTTTCGGTTTTCGCCGGTGCGGACGGGTCTGATCGCATCGCTGAAAACGGCGCTATAAACCGCATCCGCATAAAGACCCGAAACCCCAAAAAACCAAAAGCCCCGCATTCGTCGAACACGGGGCTTTTCCAATCGCCCGATCAATCCGTGGCGATCAACTTCAAAATCTTACTGTCCCAGCATCGCGCGCAACATCCACGCGGTCTTCTCATGAATCTGCATGCGCTGTGTCAACAGATCAGCCGTCGGTTCGTCGTTGGCGCTATCGGTGAGCGGGAAAATCGCGCGCGCCGTGCGCACGACCGCTTCCTGCCCTTCCACCAACTGGCGAATCATTTCTTCGGCGACGGGAATGCCATCGGCTTCCGGAATGGACGACAGCTTCGCAAACTCACGATAGCTACCCGGCGCGTACACGCCCAGCGCGCGAATGCGTTCAGCGATCGAATCAACCGCCAGCGCGAGTTCCGTGTATTGCCCTTCGAACATCAAATGGAGGGTGTTGAACATCGGCCCCGTGACGTTCCAGTGAAAATTATGGGTCTTCAAATAAAGCGTGTAGGTATCGGCCAATAGATGCGACAAACCATCGGCAATCTTCTTGCGGTCTTTGTCGCTGATACCGATGTTCACAGCCGGTGATGCGATTTTCTTCGCCATAGTGACTCCGTGAGAGTGATACGAACGGTGCGGGCGCCCCGGTTAAAGCTGCTGCCGGGGCTGCCGAGCGTTCGTCAGTTTATCTTAGAAACGCGGCGCGACCCGCCATAGAGGCGGGTCAGAGGGGGTAT
>NZ_LMUF01000041.1:136472-151466 GCF_009766085.1 Burkholderia sp. S171
ACGCCATGCAATCCTTCGATAATCACCGCCGCATAACTCGCCGCGACGACGCCGAAACCGATCGCGAGCCGTACGCCGCGCGATGCATTGAGGCTCTTCACCTCGATACCGCTCACCGCCCGTTCGAGTGTCATGATCGCTTGTGTCATCGTCGTTCTCCTTGAGTCCTGCGCTTAAGTCTCGCGTGTCCAATCAGCGGGGACGCGCGTTCTGAAAACGCGTCCCGTCCTGCTTACTTCACTGCGGCTTCCGCACTCGCGTCAGCCGTTTCAACCTTCTGGCCCAATGCTGCCAGCGCCGCGACAACGCCCGCGGCATACGCCGGATCAGCGCGCCGGAAGTGCTCGATCTGCACCGCGACGATCTCGTTCGGCACGCCGAAAATGTGCCGTGCGATGTTGCCGAAAAACCGCTGCTTTTGCGCGTCGTCGAAGAGGCGGAACAGATCGCCCGGCTGGCTGTAGTAATCCGTATCTTCACGATGGTCGTAACGTTCCACCGCGCCTGCAGCCAACGCCGGCTCGTTCACGCTCGGGTCCTGGGCAAAGTCGCCAAAGCGATTCGGCTCGAAGTTCACGCGGCCGCCGCTGTTGCCATCGGTACGCATGGCGCCATCGCGATGAAACGAGTTCTGCACAGCGGTCTTCGGGGCGTTCACCGGAATCTGATGGTGATTGATGCCAAGACGATACCGATGCGCATCGCCGTACGAGAACAAACGCCCTTGCAACAAGCGGTCCGGCGAGAAACCAATCCCCGGCACCACGTTCGCCGGCGTGAAGGCCGACTGCTCGACATCAGCAAAATAATTGCCTGCGTTGCGATTCAGTTCGATCGTGCCCACGTCGATCAGCGGGAAATCCTTGTGCGGCCAGACCTTGGTGATATCGAACGGATTCATGCGGTACGTCGCGGCTTCCGCTTCCGTCATCACCTGGATACGGAAATTCCACTTCGGGAAATTGCCACGATCGATGTTATCGACCAGATCGCGCTGCGCGCTTTCCCGATCGCCGCCCACGACCGCTGACGCTTCAGCGTCGGTGTAATTCTCCAGCGGCTGTTGCGACTTGAAGTGGAACTTCACATAAAAGCGCTCGTTATTCGCGTTGATAAACGAATACGTGTGTGAGCCGAAACCGTGCATCTGCCTGTAGCTTTTCGGAATGCCGCGATCGCTCATCAGGATGGTGACCTGATGCAACGACTCCGGATGCCGCGACCAGAAGTCCCACGCCGCCACGTTGCTGCGCATGTTGGTGTACGGATCGCGTTTTTGCGTGTGGATGAAATCAGGGAATTTCAGCGGATCGCGGATAAAAAACACCGGCGTGTTGTTACCGACCACGTCCCAGTTGCCTTCTTCCGTGTAGAACTTGATCGAGAAACCGCGCACGTCGCGCTCAGCGTCAGCCGCGCCGCGTTCGCCGGCAACAGTCGAAAACCGCATGAACAACGGCGTTTGCTTGCCGACTTCCGCGAATACGTTTGCCTTAGTGAAGCGGGAAATATCGTGCGTAATCTTGAGCGTACCGAACGCGCCCGACCCCTTGGCGTGCACACGGCGCTCAGGAATCACTTCGCGGTCGAAATGCGCGAGCTTTTCGAGCAGCCAGAAATCCTGCAACGCGATCGGACCACGCGGACCGGCGGTCATCGAGTTCTGGTTATCGCCGACTGGCGCGCCTGCTGCAGTGGTGAGGATGCGATTGGTCATCGATTGCTCCGTGAAATTGTCTGGGACGAAACGTTATGTCGGGGAAGTTTCAGCAGGTGCGAGCGAAACTGGCTAGCACGTCAACCACGACGCCTTTGGCTTCGCGATAAGCGGCGGTCAGTTGCGTGGCCTGGCGGGCGATGTGCGTCATGGCTTCCTCCGGTGTTGTTCTGGTGGATCGGGGTCGATCCATGGAGGTGAGAATATCAAAGACTATTCGAATATCGAATTCAATTAATTTAATCTATGCGATAGGTCGAGCAAATGTGAGGTTCACGCGGCTTGGGGAAAAGCGGGGAATGGTGCCGGAAACCGCGTCCGTTCTGGACGCGGTGCAAGCTAAATCCATCTATGTGATGGACTAGTTGACGGACTTAGTTGACGGCGGCGGGCAACTCTAGCCGCGTGACACCTGGAATATTGCAGGCAGCGATTGCGTCGCAAACAGCCTCGATAGCCGGCATCCGCGTGAAGCTCTTGCGCCACGCCAGCACGACTCGCCGATCCGGAATCGGGTCATCGAAGGGAACGTAGCTCAGCAAACCGGCATCTACGCCGCCCGCGTGCGGTTTCACCTCCATCACCGACATCCGCGGCAGCACGGTAATGCCAACGCCGCTGGCGACCATATGCCGGATGGTTTCCAGCGATGACCCTTCGAACGTCTTCTGGATTCCGTCCGCGTTCTGCGAAAAACGCATCAGTTCGGGGCACACGCCGAGCACGTGGTCGCGGAAACAATGGCCGCTACCCAGCAGCAGCATGGTTTCGAGCTTCAGGTCATCGGCATTGATCTTCGGGCGGTTTTCCCACGGATGGCCCGCCGGCATGGCGACAACAAACGGTTCATCGAATAGCGCGCGCACCATCAAGCCCGTTTCGGGAAACGGCAGCGCCATGATGGCGACATCGATTTCGCCCTGCTTCAGCAGTTCGATCAGCTTGAGCGTGTAGTTTTCCTGGAGCATCAGCGGCATCTGCGGGACGCGCTTGATCATCTGCTTGACGAGCGTGGGCAACAAATACGGCCCAATGGTGTAGATCACGCCCAAGCGCAGTGGCCCAACCAACGGGTCTTTGCCCTGCTTGGCGATTTCCTTGATGGCGAGGGTTTGTTCCAGGACGCGCTGTGCTTGGGTGACGATTTGTTCGCCGATCGGGGTAACGCTGACTTCGCTGGTGCCGCGCTCGAAAATCTGTACGTTCAGTTCGTCTTCGAGCTTTTTAATTGCTACCGACAAGGTCGGCTGACTCACGAAACACGCCTCGGCCGCACGGCCAAAATGCCGCTCGCGCGCCACCGCAACGATGTACTTCAATTCGGTTAAGGTCATTAGGGGCCAATCAGAGTCATTGAATCGATAGGATTTGACTTATACACCCGTCGGGGGGATTCGCCAACCCGCGGTGGGGTTTGGAGTTAATCAGAGGGGTTTCGTTCGCACCGGTGGACGGAATGTTTCGCGAGGTGGTCTGCTTGCTGGGTCGGTGCTGGGTCGCTGCTTTCAGCGTTAGTGGTCTGCTTGAGTTTTCTAATTTCTTTATCACTGTTAGCCACTGTGCGTGGCGGCACGTCATTTCTTTGCCCAAAGCGGCAAAGAAACGAAGCAAAGAAAACGCTTTCAAACCACGCTACCCTAAGTGTCCACAGCGTGCAGTTTTGATTCATAGGTGCCCCAAAAGCACGGTGCTCGCCAGAGCCACGGATGTGTGAAACCCTCCTTCTCCGAATACGGGTTCTGACACGCTTCGCCACCAGTGACTGAACCCGCCCAAGGGACATCCCGCGCTATCCGCGGATAACCTCCCCCCATCTGGACGTAGCTGTTCTACTTTGCCAACCCTTTGCCAACCTCGAGCGGTGCGAGCTCCGCCTTCACGCTTTCAAATATTGTTCGCGCGCGCCGAGCCACCTCGCCAAGTGGTTTGTCACCGCCTCGGGGAACTGGGCCAGCATCTGGTCCGCTGCCGCCCGCGCCGGTTCAATCAGCCAGCCATCGTTTTCCAGACTGGCAAAGCGCAGCATCGCCGCGCCCGACTGACGCGCGCCCAGGAACTCTCCCGGACCTCGAATCTCCAAATCGCGACGGGCAATTTCGAAGCCGTCAGTCGTCTCGCGCATCGTCTGCAAACGCGCGCGCGCCGTCTGCGACAACGGCCCGGCATACATCAGCACGCACACCGACGCCGCGCTGCCCCGCCCCACGCGGCCACGCAACTGGTGCAGCTGCGCCAAACCAAACCGCTCCGCATGTTCGATCACCATCAGCGACGCATTCGGTACGTCTACCCCCACCTCGATCACCGTCGTCGCGACCAGCAACTGGACCTCGGCGCGTGTGAACGCATCCATGACTGCGGCTTTTTCTGCCGGCGGCAAACGCCCATGCACTAGCCCTATGCGCAACTCCGGCAACGCGGCTACAAGCGTCTCGTACGTCTCGACCGCCGTCTGCAATTGCAACGTCTCGCTCTCTTCAATCAGCGGACACACCCAGTACACTTGCCGCCCGGTCAGCGCCGCTTCTCGAACCCGGGCAATCACCTCCTCCCGGCGGTTATCGGCGACTAGTTTGGTCAGGATCGGCGTGCGCCCCGGCGGCAATTCATCAATAGTCGATACATCCAGATCCGCGTAATACGTCATGGCGAGCGTCCGCGGAATGGGTGTGGCCGACATCATCAGTTGATGCGGCTGGAAGTTGTGCACGCCATCAGCGGCGTTATGCGCCTTGGCTCGCAACGCCAGCCGCTGTGCCACGCCAAACCGATGCTGTTCATCGACGATCACAAATCCAAGGCGCGCAAACTCCACCGCCTCCTGAATGATCGCGTGCGTGCCAATCACCAAATGCGCCGCGCCCGATGCCACCGCTTCCAGCGCCGCGCGTTTTTCTTTCGCCTTCAAACTGCCGGCGAGCCATGCCACGGTCACGCCCAGCGGTTCAAGCCACGCGCGAAGCTTGCGCGCATGCTGCTCGGCGAGAATTTCAGTCGGCGCCATCAACGCGGCCTGATAACCGGCATCAATGGCTTGCGCCGCCGCGAGCGCCGCCACAATCGTCTTGCCGCTGCCTACATCGCCCTGCAACAAACGCTGCATCGGGTGCGGCAACATGAGTTCGCCCGATATCTCGGCGCACACGCGTTCCTGCGCGCCAGTCAGCTTGAACGGCAACGTGCCGATGAACCTCGCGACCAGCGATTCGGGCACGTCCTGCAACCGCGGCATTACCGGCGCGGCGCGCGTGCGGCGCTCCTCGTGCGCGCGTTTGAGTGACAACTGCTGCGCGAGCAATTCCTCAAACTTGATGCGCGTCCACGCCGGATGCGTGCCGTCGATCAACGCGTTTTCATCGGAATCGGCGTGCGGGTGATGCAGCGTTTTCACGGCATCGAGCAACGCGGGGACGTTCAGCGGCTTTAGATGCGCGCGAGCGATTTTTTCCGGCAGCAACTCCGGCAGATGAACCCGCGACAACGCGCTGTCGATGGCCTTGCGCAAATACGCTTGCGATACCCCGGCCGTGCTCGGATACACCGGCGTCAACGCTTGCGGCAGCGGCGTGTCTTCATCCACCGGACGCACTGCCGGATGCACCATCTCCATGCCGAAAAAACCGCCGCGCACATCGCCACGCACCCGCAGGCGCACACCGATCGCCATCTGCTTGAGCTGCGAACCGTAGAAATTGAGAAAACGCAGCGTGAGTTCGTCGCCAGCGTCATCGTGGATCTTGACCAGCAACTGACGACGCGGCCGGTACGCAATCTCGTTGTCAAACACCACGCCTTCGGTCTGCGTGTTGTCGCCGGGAATCAGATGCGCGATCGGCGTGATGCTGGTTTCGTCCTCATAACGCATCGGCAAATGCAGCACGAGATCGATATCGGATTTCAGGCCGAGCTTCGCGAGTTTATCGACGGGTTTGGGCGGCGCGGCGGCGGGTTTCAGCGGCTGGACCTTGTCCGCGGCAATCTCCAGATTCGCGAGCGTTTTCGCGCCTGCCGGTCGCCCGCGCTTGCGTTTTTGAACGGGCGCGTCTGGATCACCGGCTGCATCGGGAGCGTCTTCAGCGTCGGGAGCAGCAAGCAAACGGCGGTCGGACAAGGGCATCTAATCTCTTCAAAGTACAATATCGGCTTCGTTCAGCACGGCGATGCGGTCATCATCCGCTCGCCGCGCGGCATCTACGGGTTCGTTAAAGCGCCTGAACATGCGGCCCGCGACTGTTTTTCGCTTTTTGCCATATGGAACGCAGCGGCGAAAATGACGGATTCCGGTGCATTTCAGGGCTTGAGCTACAAGCTGCCGATGGATTTCGCGAGGCCGCTATTTGAACCCGTTGCAACGGTCGATCAGACAACCGGCCCGCGAACCGCACTAACGCACTGAACCCGCGCCTACCTGCGCAGCCTTGCCAAGCGCCTGGCCAAAATAACGCGCGTTTCATCGCGCACTGACCTGCTTTCCCCATGTTCACGCTTTCCGACTTCGATTTTAATCTGCCGCCCGAGCTAATCGCGCAAACGGCGCTCACCGAGCGCAGCGCGAGCCGTTTGCTCCACGTAGATAACCACACCGCGACGGCCGCTTTTACCGATCGCCATTTCACCGAACTGCCCAGCCTGCTCGAACCTGGCGACCTGCTCGTCTTCAACGATACCAAAGTCCTGAAGGCTCGGTTCCTCGGCCAGAAGGCCAGCGGTGGCCGAATCGAGGTGCTGGTCGAGCGCCTGACTGGCGCAACCACCGCGCTTGCACAGATTCGGGCAAGCAAAACTCCGCTGCCGGGCACAAAACTCGTTCTAGCCGACGCATTCGAGGTCACGGTCGGCGAGCGCGTGGAGCCGTTCTACACGCTGCATTTCCCCGCCGATTGCCTGACGCTGATCGAACAATATGGCCGCTTGCCGTTGCCGCCTTATATAGAACACGATCCCAATTCCTTCGATGAAACCCGCTATCAGACGGTCTATGCAGCCAACCCCGGCGCGGTTGCGGCGCCCACCGCCGGCCTGCACTTCGACCCGGCGCTCTTTGCCGCGCTCGACGCACGCGGCGTGGAGCGCGCAACGCTGACGCTGCACGTGGGCGCGGGCACGTTCCAGCCGGTGCGCGTCGAGAATCTCGCGGAGCACAAGATGCATAGCGAATGGTATCGGCTGCCGCAGGAACTGGCGGACAAGATCACGGCAACCAAGGCGCGAGGGAATCGCGTGATTGCGGTCGGCACGACGTCGCTGCGGGCGCTTGAAGCGGCCGCGCGCGATGCCGCCGAAGCTGGCCGGCCGCTCGCGGAAACCAGTGCAGAGACGGATATTTTCATCACGCCGGGGTATCAATTCCGCGTGGTCGACCGGCTCGTGACGAACTTCCATTTGCCGAAATCCACGCTGATGATGCTGGTCTCCGCGTTCGCCGGCATGGACGCGATTCGCGCGGCGTACGCGCATGCGATTGACGAGCGGTATCGGTTCTTTAGCTACGGCGACGCCATGCTGCTCACGCGGCAAGCGGCGGCCTGAACGCTGTCTGCCGAGCGGGACATGCCACGTATGATCGTGGCCGCGTACAAACCCACGAACACCTTACCCAATTGCGCCAGACTGTTCTCTGGTGGCACAGGAGCATTTGAATGACCGAAGCAAGCAACACCGTCGACACAATCGACGCGCCCGCGCGCCCCGAGAACGGCCTCAAGTTCGAGTTGATCACCACCGACGGCCAGGCGCGACGCGGCCGCGTCACCTTGAACCACGGCGTAGTTGAAACGCCGATCTTCATGCCCGTCGGCACGTACGGCACGGTCAAGGCCGTCGCACCGCGCGAGCTCGAGGAAATGCACGCCCAGATCATCCTCGGCAACACATTCCACCTCTGGCTGCGCCCGGGACTGGAAACGATCGCCGCGCACGGCGGGTTGCATCGGTTCATGAACTGGCACCGCCCAATCCTCACCGACTCCGGCGGTTTCCAGGTCTTTTCACTCGGCGATCTGCGCAAGATCACCGAAGATGGCGTCACGTTCGCGTCACCTATCAATGGCGACAAGCTGTTTTTATCGCCGGAAATTTCGATGCAGATCCAGAAGGTGCTGAACTCGGACATTGTGATGCAGTTCGACGAATGCACGCCGTATGCAACCAACGACGTGCCCACGCCGCACCAGGACGCGGCCGATTCCATGCGCATGTCGATGCGCTGGGCCAAGCGTTCCGTCGATGAATTCGCCAAAGGTGAAAATCCGAACGCGCTGTTCGGCATCGTGCAAGGCGGCATGTTCGAAGATTTGCGCGACGAGTCGCTGGCGGGTCTCGCCGACATCGGTTTCCACGGCTTCGCGATCGGCGGGTTGTCCGTCGGCGAACCGAAGGAAGACATGATGCGCGTGCTGGAACACATCGGCCCGAAGCTTCCCGCCGACAAACCGCATTACCTGATGGGCGTCGGCACGCCGGAAGACCTGATCGCGGGCGTGGCATCGGGCGTCGACATGTTCGACTGCGTAATGCCGACCCGCAACGCACGCAACGGCTGGCTGTTCACGCGTTTCGGCGACGTCAAGATCCGCAACGCTGCCCACAAGAACTCGCTCAAGCCACTCGATGAAACCTGCGGCTGCTACACCTGCCGCAACTTCACACGCGGCTATTTGCACCATTTGCACCGCGTGGGCGAAATTCTCGGCTCGCAACTCAACACGATTCACAACCTGCACTACTACCTTCAGCTCATGCAGGAAATCCGCGATTCGATCGAAAATCACGCGTTTGACGCATTCGTGAAGCGGTTTAAAGAGGATCGGGCGCGCGGAATTGACTGACCGGATGGCTAACGTGCAGCCATGAATCTGCAATCAGCCCAAGAAACATTACAATTGCTTTACGCGACGCTTTAACAGCTTGATCACAAAGCGCATTCCGCGCTTGGCTAGCGTAGCCCGGTGATAGAATAGCGGGCTAATTTTCTGATCGTTATAACGGAGAGACCAACGTGGATTTTATTTCAAAAGCATTCGGCGGCGGCGCTGATGGCGCGCAGTCGAGCATCATGAGTTTTTTGCCGCTCATTTTGATGTTTGCAGTGCTGTATTTCATCATGATCCGACCGCAAATGAAGCGTCAGAAGGAACATCGCAATATGCTGTCCGCGATGGCGAAGGGCGATGAAGTGGTCACGAACGGCGGTATCGTCGGTAAGGTCACGAAGGTGACGGACGCGTACGTTGGTGTCGAAATTTCGGAAGGTACGGAAATTACCATCCAGAAGGCTGCTGTCACGACTATCCTCCCGAAAGGCACGATCAAGTCGCTCTAAGGCCAACTTTCTCGCGTCCGGCGCGGCCAGCGTGGCCCAGCCTCAGTGGCGTGGCCCCCGTGGCCAACAGCCCGCGCTCATCGCCGGACGCATCGCTTACCCCTCCTCGCCAACTCTGCCGTTCGGCCATTCCCCATGAATCGCTACCCACTTTGGAAATATGCCGTGATGCTGGTGGCGCTAGTCATCGGCCTCGTCTATACACTGCCCAATTTTTTCGGCGAAGCGCCGGCGGTGCAGGTATCGAGCGGCAAGGCAACGGTCAAGCTGGATTCAACGACGCTTGCCAACATCGAAAACGCGCTGGCGGCCGACAAGGTGACGCCGGATGAAGTGACGTTCGACAATTCGTCGCTGAACGCCAACATTCGCGTGCGCCTGAAAGACACGGACACCCAGTTGCGCGTGAAGGACCTGTTGCAGAAAACGCTCAACAGTGATCCGACCGATCCGCAATACATCGTCGCGCTGAATCTGCAGGCCGCTTCGCCGCGCTGGCTGACCGCGTTGCACGCGCTGCCCATGTACCTCGGCCTCGATTTGCGCGGCGGCGTCCACTTCCTGTTGCAAGTGGACATGGCGGGTGCGCTGAACAAGAAGCTCGACTCGAACGCCGCGGACGCCCGCGCGCTGTTACGCGATAAAAACATCCGCGATGGCGGTGTGAATCGTGTGAATCAGTCAGTCGTGGTCAACTTTGCCGACCAGTCAGCAGCCGATGCCGCGCGCACCACGCTGTCGAATGGCCTGGGCGAATTGCAATGGGCGACACGTCAGGGTGGCGATGGTTATCAAGTCGTCGGTACGTTCACGCCGGCGGCGCAAAAGCTGGCGGAAGACAGCGCGCTCAAGCAGAACATTGTCACGCTGCATAACCGGGTGAACGAACTCGGCGTGTCGGAACCCGTGATCCAGCAGCAAGGCGCAGACCGCATCGTGGTCGAATTGCCCGGCGTGCAGGATACGGCGAAGGCGAAGGACATCATTGGCCGCACGGCAACGCTGGAAGCACGGCTCGCCGACCCGACCAACACGCATCCCGGCCCGAACGACCCGGTTCCTCCTGGCGACGAACTTTTCACGCAGGGCAATAACGGCCCGACGCTCGTGAGAAAGCAGGTGATTTTCACGGGTGACCGGATCATCGACGCATCGTCGGGCTTCGACGAACACCAGCGTCCGTCGGTGAATATTCGCTTGGACGCCGCCGGCGGCCGTGCGGTAAGCAGCGTGTCGCGCGACAACATCGGCAAGCCGATGGCCATGATCCTGTTCGAGAAGGGCAAGGGCGAAGTGCTGACGGTCGCGACCATCCAGTCCGAACTCGGCGACCGCTTCCAGATCACCGGCCAGCCTTCGCCGCAAGCCGCCGCCGACCTGGCCCTGCTGTTGCGCGCCGGTTCGCTCGCAGCGCCCATGGACATTATCGAAGAACGTACGATCGGCCCGAGCCTTGGCGCCGACAACATTCGCAAGGGCTTCGATTCCGTGCAATACGGTTTCGCCGCGATCGCCGTCTTCATGATCGCGTACTACATGCTGTTCGGCCTGATCTCCATGTTGTCGCTGTCGGTGAACCTGTTGCTGCTGATCGCCATTCTCTCGATGCTGCAAGCCACGCTGACGCTGCCGGGTATTGCCGCTATTGCACTGGCGCTCGGTATGGCGATCGACGCGAACGTGCTGATCAACGAGCGGATTCGCGAGGAACTGCGTAACGGCGCGCCGCCGCAGCTCGCTATCCAGAACGGTTTCGCGCACGCATGGGCCACGATTGTCGACTCGAACGTGACCACGCTTATCGCAGGTCTGGCGCTGCTGGCGTTCGGCTCAGGTCCCGTGCGCGGCTTCGCGGTCGTGCACGTTATCGGCATCCTGACGTCAATGTTCTCGGCCGTGTTCTTCTCGCGCGGCCTCGTGAACCTCTGGTACGGCGGCAAGAAAAAGTTGCAGTCGCTCGCAATCGGTCAGGTCTGGCGTCCGGCAGGCAGTGACACCGCTGCGGCCACCGCCGCTTACCTGGCGAACGAGCGTGGCGATGACTCCGCGGTCGATCAAGTCGTCATGCCCGCTAACCGCCCCAAAGCACCGGTTCCGGCCCGTTCGCAAAAGCAGGCCGCGCCGCCCGCGCGCACCGGCAAGCCCGTTGTGCGTCGTCGCTCGGGTCCTGGCATTGAACCGAAAAAACCCGGCTCGTCCAACTGAGTCCCGGAGAATAAATCATGGAATTCTTTCGTATTCGCCGCGACTTACCGCTGATGCAGCGCGCGTTGATCTTCAACGCGATCTCGCTCATCACCTTCCTCGCGGCTGTATTTTTCCTCGTGCATCGTGGGCTGCATCTGTCGGTGGAATTCACCGGCGGGACCGTGGTGGAAGTGCAATATCCGCAAGCGGTCCCGCTTGAACCGGTACGCGGCACGTTGGGCGCGCTCGGTTATCCCGATGCGCAAGTGCAGAACTTCGGCACGTCACGTGATGTACTGATTCGTCTGCCGTTGAAGCAGGGTTTGACGTCGGCGCAGCAGAGCGATCAGGTGATGGCGGCGTTGAAGAATCAGGACGCGCAGGTGCAGTTGCAGCGGGTTGAATTCGTCGGCCCGCAGGTCGGTAAAGAGCTGGTGACCAACGGGCTGCTTGCGCTGGCGTGCGTGGTGATCGGTATCGTGATCTACCTGTCGTTCCGGTTCGAGTGGAAATATGCGGTAGCCGGCGTGATCGCCAACTTGCACGACGTGGTGATCATTCTCGGTTTCTTCGCGTTTTTCCAGTGGGAGTTTTCGCTCTCCGTGCTGGCGGCCATTCTCGCGGTGCTGGGGTATTCGGTGAACGAGTCTGTCGTTATCTTCGACCGGATTCGTGAGACCTTCCGCAAGCAGCGCAAGATGACGGTGATCGAGGTGATCAACCACGCTATCACGAGCACGATGTCGCGAACCATCATCACCCACGGTTGTACGGAAATGATGGTGCTGTCCATGTTCCTGTTCGGCGGGGCGACACTGCATTACTTCGCGCTGGCGCTGACGGTCGGTATCTTGTTCGGTATCTATTCGTCGGTGTTTGTCGCGGCTGCGCTCGCCATGTGGCTGGGCGTGAAGCGCGAAGACCTGGTGAAAGACAAGAAGCCGAAATACGATCCTACCGATCCAAATGCAGGTGCAGAGGTTTGATCGCAGGCTTCAAGATGTGAGGTTTAAACGCTGACATTCAGGGTTTGAAAGTATGAAAGGCCGATTCTCGCGAATCGGCCTTTTTTGCTTTTGGGGCGGAAATTGCAACATTTCGTGGATGGTGGGGTCATTGCGCATCCCATCGCATGCGCGCCGCGAATTAATGCCTTAACTCCGTACATTGTATGTACAATCGTAAATACAGATGATCGCATGCAATTCGAATGGGACGAAGCGAAAAATCGAAGCAACATCCGCAAGCACGGCATCGACTTCACTGACGCGGTCGAAATTTTCAAGCATACGGTGTTGACCGCGGCCGACGGCAGGGAAGACTTTGGAGAGGATCGCTGGATTGCACTCGGATGGATGCAGTTAATAGTCGCTGTGGTGGTCTATGTCGAGCGTAGCGGTGACACCGTTCGGATCATCTCGGCGCGCAAAGCAACGCGGCCCGAAACCAAGCGCTTCGGACACGCGTTTGTACATTGAACCGTTTTATTGAACCGCTCTACTGCCGCCTCGCGGCAACAAGGGTAGGAGCACACATCATGAGCAAAGCCACGAAGACGGATTGGAAACGCCTGGAAACCATGCCGGATTCCAGTATCGACACCAGCGAAATGCCCGAACTGGGCGACGACTTCTTCCAGCGCGCCGAACTTCATTCGCCGCCCAAGCAAGCGGTGACCATGCGTCTGGACGCTGACGTCCTGGCCTGGTTCAAGGAACAAGGCCAGGGGTATCAAACGCGGATCAACAAACTTCTGCGCGCCTACATGCTGGCGCAGCAGAAGCAGCACTCATAGACCACGGGGCAGTTACCGGCGAATACGTGCGCGCAGCACCGTCACTTGAATCCCAGCCGCTTGCGGGCCGCCATCAACGCGACCAGGCTTACCACTGCGGCAAAGATCAAATAGAAGCTGGGCGCGGCCTTCGATCCGGTCGATGCAATCAGCCACGTGATGATGAACGGCCCGAATCCGCCGAACACCGTCACCGCAATGTTATAAGCCAGCGACATTCCGGTCGTGCGCGTGGCAACCGGAAACATCTCGGATAACAACCCCGGCAACGCCGCGAAATACCCGGTCATCAACACGCCGAGCACGGCTTGAACGACCAGCAGCGTGCCGAAGGTCGGATGCCCGACCAGCCACGTGAACAGCGGATAGATCAACACGAGCAGCAACACCGCCGAGATCAGCATGACGCGCGTGCGGCCGTGGGTATCGGAGAAATGACCTACAAAGGGTGAGAGCACCATCTGGATTGCGCCCGTGAGCAGGATGGCCGCGAAAGCCACCGATGGCGCGAGTCCCAACTGCCGGATCGCATACGTCGGCATGAAGAGCACGAGGTACGTCGCCACCGTGCCCAGCACCACCGTTCCAATGGCGATCAGCAAGCGTTCCTTGTTCAACGCGAAGGTGTCGCGCAAAGGCGTGGTGGTGGGAACGGCCGCGAGGAATTCCGGCGTTTCGTCGAGGCGCGTGCGGATGTAGTACGCCACCGGACCGATCAGCAAGCCGAAGATGAACGGCACACGCCAGCCCCATGAACTCATCTGTTCGGGCGACAGGTTGCCGGTCAGCACCACGCCAAATATCGCCGCGAGAAGCGTGGTCAAGCCTTGGCTTGCGACCTGCCAGCTTGCGAAGAAACCGCGTCGGCCGGGAACATGCTCGGCCAGGAACGCCGTCGCGCTGCCAAACTCGCCGCCGGCCGAAAAGCCTTGCATCAGGCGCGCGAGTACCAGGATCAACGGCGCTGCAACCCCGATAGATGAGTAAGTGGGCAATACGGCAATGATGAACGTGCCCATCATCATTAACAGGATGGACAGCGTGAGCGCGGCCTTGCGCCCTGCCCGGTCGGCATACGCACCGAGCACGATGGCGCCAAGCGGCCGCATGAAAAACGATACGCCGAACGTGCCGAGTGTCAGCAGAATGGACACCGAGTCGTTACCCGACGGGAAAAACAACTTCGAGATAACGACCGCGAAGAACCCGTAGACCACGAGGTCGAACCATTCGAGCGCGTTGCCTATGGACGCGGCCACCACCGCGCGCCACGCGGCGGGGCGGCTGATCGGTACTGCTGCGGGCGTACTGCTCATGCATTTCTCCAATTCGTGTGTCGGCCAGAGTTGGCGCTTCAGCGCTTACTCTGGTCCCATGAAAGATGGTCCTGTTCCTGTCGGTACGACTGGCTGTCGGCCAAAGTGCAAACGCTGCCGACTGTGCCACACCGAAATCAGGATCGAAATGCTCGCAATACCGGGGGCGAAAAAAAACCGCTTCGGTCAGAAGCGGTTTTCTTATCTGGCGGGAAAGAACCAGCGGGAAAGAACGTCTGGCTTACTGGCGAATGCCTTCAGCTTGAATATGCAGCGTCGTCTTCATCTTGAAGCCGTACGCCTTGCCATAGTCCACGCCGAAGTCGCCGCGATCGAACGTCGCCGTCGATTCCGTGCCGCACACTTCCTTCTTCATCATCGGGTTCGTGAAGCACTTGAACGATTCGATCTTCAGGTTCAGCGGCTTCGTAACACCATGCAGCGTCAACTCGCCGATCACTTCAACCGGCACATCGCCCTTGAACTTTATCGACGTACCCTTGTAGGTCGCCGTCGGGAACTTGTCGGCGTCGAAGAATTGCGCGCTCTTCAGTTCGCCATTCAGCTTGTCATTGCCAATATCAATCGACGTCATGTCGATAGTCGCATCCAGCGTGCCCTTCTTCGCCGCACGATCAAGCGTCACCGTGCCGCTGCT